>NZ_CP123924.1:0-4848320 GCF_029962125.1 Salmonella sp. SA15303 | reverse complement strand
GGCGGACTCCACTCGAACAAAAGTCGATAAATGACAAAGGCTGATACATTAATGATTGTTGGCGCACGTCGATAAGACCCTGCATGAAGGGTGACGCACGAACCGCTGTCTGCGGTTTTCACGGATCTTTCAAACGATCGCGACTTCACGCAGTCTGAAAGATTTCGTGTTCATGCCTGACCAGGATCGTTTGAAACGATCAGGACCGCGGATCATAGCCTAAACTGAGCAAGAGATCTTCTGTTTCTCACAGATTCTTCCCGATTTATCCACAGGACTTTCCAGGAAAGGATAAGTGTAATCGATCCTGGGGAACTCCTGTACGCTTTCGCGCGCATATTGAAAAAATTAATAGGTAAAGGTGAGCAGACGCCTAAAAGATCGCATAAAGATCCAGGGCGATCCTTGCGCTTTACCTGGCAGTCCGTATAATTCTCCACCCGTCGCGCAATGCCCGTCATATGGCGTCAACGCTGCTTATTTTCCGCACAAAAAGGCGTGGAAAATCGCGGGAAAATAAGGAAAGAGAATTGACTCCGGAGTGTACAATTATTACAATCCGGCCTCTTTAATCACCCACACTGTGGCGTAAGTCGTTCAAAGTTTGTTCGGGTATACGCAAAAGTCAGTGAATTTATTCAAGTTTAGGTAGAAATCGCCATGAAACGCACTTTTCAACCGTCTGTACTGAAGCGCAACCGTTCTCACGGCTTCCGTGCTCGTATGGCTACTAAAAATGGTCGTCAGGTTCTGGCACGTCGTCGTGCTAAAGGCCGCGCTCGTCTGACCGTTTCCAAGTAATAAAGCTAACCCCTGAGTGGTTAAGCTCGCATTTCCCAGGGAGTTACGTTTGTTAACTCCCGCTCATTTCACATTCGTCTTCCAGCAACCTCAACGGGCTGGCACGCCGCAAATCACCATCCTCGGCCGCCTGAATTCGCTGGGGCATCCCCGTATCGGTCTTACCGTCGCCAAGAAAAATGTTCGACGTGCGCATGAACGCAACCGGATTAAACGTCTGACGCGTGAAAGCTTCCGTCTGCGCCAGCATGAACTTCCTGCAATGGATTTCGTGGTGGTGGCGAAAAAAGGGGTTGCCGACCTCGATAACCGTGCTCTCTCGGAAGCGTTGGAAAAATTATGGCGCCGCCACTGTCGCCTGGCTCGCGGGTCCTGATAGCCCTTATTCGGGTCTATCAACGCCTGATCAGTCCGCTGCTTGGGCCGCATTGTCGTTTCACGCCAACGTGCTCAAGCTACGGAATTGAGGCATTGCGCAGGTTTGGAGTGATAAAAGGCAGTTGGTTGACGGTGAAACGCGTATTAAAATGCCACCCTTTACACCCTGGTGGTGACGATCCCGTCCCGCCCGGACCATTTGATACCAGAGAACACTAACGATGGATTCGCAACGCAATCTTTTAGTCATCGCTTTGCTGTTCGTGTCTTTCATGATCTGGCAAGCCTGGGAGCAGGATAAAAATCCGCAACCTCAGACTCAACAGACCACGCAGACAACGACCACCGCAGCGGGTAGCGCCGCCGACCAGGGCGTACCAGCCAGTGGCCAGGGGAAAATGATTACGGTGAAAACCGATGTGCTTGATTTGACTATCAACACCCGTGGTGGTGATGTCGAGCAGGCCTTGCTCCCGGCTTACCCGAAAGAACTGGGTTCCAACGAACCGTTCCAGCTGCTGGAAACCACCCCGCAGTTTATCTATCAGGCGCAAAGCGGCCTGACAGGCCGCGACGGCCCGGATAACCCGGCGAACGGCCCGCGTCCGCTGTACAACGTCGAGAAAGATGCGTTTGTACTGGCCGACGGTCAGAACGAACTGCAGGTTCCGATGACTTATACTGACGCCGCAGGCAACACGTTTACCAAAACGTTTGTCTTTAAGCGTGGCGATTATGCGGTTAACGTGAACTATAGCGTGCAGAACACCGGCGAAAAACCGCTGGAAGTCTCCACCTTTGGTCAGTTAAAACAATCCGTCAACCTGCCTCCTCATCGCGACACCGGCAGCAGCAACTTTGCGCTGCATACGTTCCGCGGCGCAGCGTACTCCACGCCGGATGAGAAGTATGAGAAATACAAATTCGACACCATTGCCGATAACGAAAACCTCAACGTCAGCTCCAAAGGCGGTTGGGTGGCAATGTTGCAGCAGTATTTCGCTACCGCATGGATTCCGCGTAACGACGGCACCAACAATTTCTACACCGCCAATCTGGGCAACGGCATTGTCGCTATCGGCTATAAAGCGCAGCCGGTACTGGTACAGCCAGGCCAGACTGGCGCGATGACCAGCACCCTGTGGGTCGGCCCGGAAATTCAGGATAAAATGGCGGCTGTTGCACCGCACCTGGATTTGACCGTGGACTACGGCTGGTTGTGGTTCATCTCTCAGCCGCTGTTCAAGTTGCTGAAGTGGATCCACAGCTTTGTGGGCAACTGGGGCTTCTCCATTATCATCATTACCTTTATCGTTCGCGGTATCATGTACCCGCTGACTAAAGCGCAGTACACGTCAATGGCGAAGATGCGTATGCTGCAGCCGAAAATTCAGGCGATGCGCGAACGTCTTGGCGATGATAAACAGCGCCAAAGCCAGGAGATGATGGCCCTGTACAAAGCGGAGAAGGTTAACCCGCTGGGCGGCTGCTTCCCGCTGATCATCCAGATGCCTATCTTCCTGGCGTTGTACTACATGCTGATGGGTTCCATTGAACTGCGTCATGCTCCGTTCGCGCTGTGGATTCATGACCTGTCCGCACAGGACCCGTACTACATTCTGCCGATCCTGATGGGCGTAACGATGTTCTTCATTCAGAAGATGTCGCCGACCACCGTGACCGACCCGATGCAGCAGAAGATCATGACCTTTATGCCGGTCATCTTTACGGTGTTCTTCCTGTGGTTCCCGTCAGGTCTGGTGCTGTACTATATCGTCAGCAACCTGGTCACCATCATTCAGCAGCAGCTGATCTACCGTGGTCTGGAGAAGCGTGGCCTGCATAGCCGCGAGAAGAAAAAATCCTGATTCGGTGTAGGCCGGATAAGGCGAAGCCGCCATCCGGCAAGGCGCGCCGGTCAGCCTGATGGCGCTAACGCTTATCAGGCCTACAATCAAAAGGCGGTCATATGACCGCCTTTTTTATTGCAACAAAGTTGAGACTAACCATGAGCCATAACGACACTATCGTCGCCCAGGCAACCCCACCGGGACGCGGTGGCGTGGGTATCCTGCGTATCTCTGGTCTGAAAGCGCGTGACGTTGCGCAAGAGGTGCTGGGCAAGCTGCCGAAGCCGCGCTATGCCGACTACCTGCCGTTTAAAGACGTTGACGGCAGCGCGCTGGATCAGGGTATTGCGCTGTGGTTCCCCGGCCCGAACTCCTTCACCGGTGAAGATGTGCTGGAGCTACAAGGGCACGGCGGTCCGGTGATTCTGGACCTGCTGTTAAAACGTATCCTGACGCTTCCAGGCGTGCGCATTGCCCGACCGGGCGAGTTCTCCGAGCGAGCGTTCCTCAACGATAAGCTCGATTTAGCCCAGGCGGAAGCCATTGCCGACCTGATCGATGCCAGTTCCGAACAGGCGGCGCGTTCGGCGCTAAACTCGTTACAGGGGGCATTTTCCGCCCGCGTTAACCACCTTGTGGAAGCACTTACTCACCTGCGAATCTACGTCGAAGCGGCTATCGATTTTCCGGATGAGGAGATCGACTTTCTCTCTGACGGCAAAATCGAAGCGCAGCTCAATGGTGTCATCGCCGATCTTGACGCCGTGCGCACCGAAGCGCGCCAGGGCAGCCTGCTGCGCGAAGGGATGAAGGTAGTGATTGCCGGACGCCCGAATGCCGGGAAATCCAGCCTGCTGAATGCGCTGGCAGGCCGTGAAGCGGCCATTGTTACCGATATCGCCGGCACCACGCGCGACGTGTTGCGCGAGCATATTCACATCGACGGGATGCCGCTGCATATCATCGATACCGCCGGACTGCGCGACGCCAGCGACGAAGTTGAGCGTATCGGCATCGAACGCGCCTGGCAGGAGATTGAACAGGCCGATCGCGTGCTGTTTATGGTGGATGGCACCACGACGGACGCCGTTGACCCTGCCGACATCTGGCCGGACTTTATCGCCCGTCTGCCCAAAAATCTACCGATTACCGTGGTACGTAACAAGGCGGATATCACCGGCGAAACGCTGGGTATTAGTGAAGTAAACGGTCACTCACTGGTTCGCCTCTCGGCGCGTACCGGCGAAGGCGTCGACGTGTTGCGTAACCACCTCAAGCAAAGCATGGGGTTTGATACCAATATGGAAGGCGGCTTCCTGGCCCGTCGCCGTCACCTACAGGCGCTGGCGGAAGCCGCTGAACACCTTGAGCAGGGCAAAGCGCAGCTATTAGGCGCATGGGCGGGGGAACTGCTGGCGGAAGAGTTGCGCCTGGCGCAGCAAAGCTTAAGCGAGATTACCGGCGAGTTTACCTCCGACGACCTGCTGGGACGGATTTTCTCCAGCTTCTGTATTGGTAAGTAAGTTTTAGTCCATCCTCGTCCGTGAACGTTCACTAACCCGCATTAACTGCCTGTTAATGCGGGTTTTTACTTTCCATACTCGTCCATAGTCGTGCGGGTTCATCCGCGATTTTTGTGTCCTGAATTGTCCCCATCTTTAAATCCCTCGTGTACCATTGTTTACTTTTTGATCTAAAAATTACATCAAATGAACACCAAAAACGGTATAAAAAACGCTCAAATATCCCTTCTCATGGACACACTATAGAGGTGAGATATGGCACTTTCAGATACCAAATTACGCACACTTGCTCCCAGAAACCGCCCCTGGCAACTTGCCGATCATGACGGGTTGGTGATTGAAGTTCTTCCCACCGGACGAAAAATCTGGCGTTTCCGCTACCGCTTTGACAACAAATCGCAACAGATCACGCTGGGCGAATACCCAGCTTTCTCACTTGCAGAAGCGCGGCTCTGGCGTGAAAAGTGCCGCTCACTGGTTGCCCATGGCATCAATCCCGCGCAGAAAAAGCAGGAAGAAAAGCTTAAACAGAAAGACCCAACGACAGTCAAAACATTCGCCAAACGCTGGCTGACCGATATCGTTGAAAAAAGTAACCGCGATCCGCGCAACATCACTCGCGTTATCGAGAAGGACATCATTCCCATCATCGGGAAGCTGGAACTCGAAGAACTCACAACTGCCCACATTCAGGTCGTGCTCGACCGTATCAAGCAACGAGGTTCGGATCACGTCGCGCTACTGACGCGAAACGTGCTTAAACGCATGCTGGCCTATGCGATTTCCAGGGGAATCATATTCAACAACCCGGCAGCCGCTATCGAGGCCCGTTATATCGCACAAGCAACAAGCCGCGACGTGGCGCTAACAGCAGAAGAGATCGGCATCCTGCTACGGGGGATATACACCTCTAATATGAACCGACGCCACAAGCTGGCCCTGCACCTGCTGATCATCTGCATGGTGCGTAAATCGGAATTGATTGAAGCAACATGGAGTGAAGTTAACTTCAACGCGCTGGAATGGCGTATCCCCGGCGAAAGAATGAAGATGGATAATCCACATATTGTTCCGCTGTCAAAGCAGGCGCTGGCGATGTTCGAAGAGCTAAAATTTCTGGCCGGAGATTCCCCTTACGTCTTCCCCAGCCGACACGGCTACCGACGTCCGATCTCCAAAACAACGCTGAACTGTGCGGTGCGTACGCTGGATCTGAACGTCAGGGATTTTGTTATTCATGACTTCCGGCGTACTGCCAGCACATTGCTACATGAGCAGGGCTACAACTCGGATTGGATAGAGAAATACCTGGCGCATAAGATCGGCGGCGTTCACGGTGTCTACAACCGTGCGGAGTACCTGAATCAGCGCCGGGAGATGCTTCAGTCTTGGGCTGATTTTGTTGATGCGCAGATTGAGACTGGAAGGAAGGTTATCATTGGACAATTCGGGAAGTCTTACAATGTAACCGTATGAATAATATGGAAAATATAACAATAATAGTTTCTGATTAGAATATACTATCTAACCGGTTGAAAAAGATGCACTTCTCAACCATAATAACATCACTCTTTAGCGTTAGGCTTTGATTTATAGCCTTGTCGAGCGTTTCGCCAGACACTAACTTATTGAGTACTTTTAGGGTTGCGCTAGAAAGTTTTCTACCGATCCTAGAAGTCTCTAGGATCGGTAGAAAACTTTCTAGCGCCTCCTCTAGTAAAGAGTAAAAAACGAGCAAAAAACATTGCTCGTTTTTTTCATCAACGGAAGACAAATCAAAAATACATAACGTTTAAATCAATGTTTGAAGAAACTATTAAAAAACAATTTGAATTGTTAGACATAAGTAACTTCAATGTTGATATATCTCATCGTCTCCTTTTCGTGTGTGGTGGCAAAGTCGATGTACGTGCACCAATTCCCCCCAGTTTTAGGGATAGACTACTCACTTACACAGCAAAAAATGCCTCTGAACTTCACGAACATTTCATTCTAGCTGAGACATTCAAGGATTATTTTAAAGAGAATGCCTATCCGGACCTTCTGGTGTTTGAAGATGATATAGCCAGTATTTCATCTCTTATTATCATTTTTTTAGAAAGCCCAGGATCATTAGTTGAGTTAGGTATATTTTGCAACAAATCAGAACTATTTAAAAAAATACTGATTGTTGCTTCAGCGGAAGAAGTATACGGTGAGGACTCATTCATTTATTTAGGCCCACTAGAGTATATTAAGAAGAAAGTCTCATCCTCTGTTGTAATCTATCCTTGGCCGGATCCTGAAGTCTTAAAATACGATAATGATTTTCTTGATGATTTATGTGTAAATATAAAAGAAAAACTTTCATCAATCCCAAAAACAGAACAATTCAGTAAGGATAATTCTGGACATATAGCACTTCTAATTACTGAAATTATATCTCTTTGCGCCCCAATACAACTTAGTGAAATAGAATCAGCCCTAAACTCATTAGGGATTAATATTTCAACAAAAATTATTAACAGATCAATTTATTTACTTCAGAAAGTTGGTTTTATAGACGTTTTATCATATAGCTCAAACAAATATTACTTTCCATTAAAAGAGCGCAAATGGGTAAAATTTGGTAAAACTAAAGATAATAAACTCATAGATAATCAACAATTAAAAATGAAGGTTAGACAATCTTTTGTAACATTAACCGATCCATTATCAAAACGAAGAATTACAGCGCTGCGTCAAATAATAGCAAAAAAAGAAATGGCTGAGGAGATTAATTAATGGACATATTACAGCATATTTCAGATTTACTATTAACCAAGAAAAGTGAAATCATTTCCTTTTCATTGACGGCACCTTATCGCTATAAAATATATAAAATTGCAAAAAGAAACTCAGATAAGAAGAGAACTATTGCTCATCCTTCGAAAGAACTAAAATTTATACAACGTGAAATTACTGAGTATTTAACCGATAAATTACCCGTTCATGAATGCGCATTTGCATATAAAAAGGGCAGTAGCATTAAGACCAACGCTCAAGTTCATCTTCATACAAAATACTTGTTGAAGATGGATTTTGAGAATTTTTTCCCTAGCATAACACCACGTCTATTTTTCTCAAAGTTACGACTTGCAAATATTGATTTAACTGCAGATGATAAAGTACTACTTGAGAATATATTATTCTTCAAATCCAAGAGAAATAGTAATTTAAGATTAAGTATTGGAGCACCAAGCTCACCTTTAATATCAAATTTTGTGATGTACTTTTGGGATATTGAGGTTCAAGAGATATGCTCTAAAATAGGCGTTAACTATACTCGTTATGCTGATGATTTAACCTTTTCAACAAATAATAAAGATGTTTTGTTTGATATACCTGACATGCTTGAAAACGTACTGCCTAAATATTCTTTAGGTAGGATTAGAATCAATCATGAAAAAACAGTGTTTTCTTCAAAAGGACATAACCGTCACGTTACTGGTATAACTCTAACAAACGATAACAAATTATCCATAGGTAGAGAAAGGAAAAGAAAAATCTCTGCCATGATCCATCATTTTATAAATGGGAAATTATCTACTGACGAATGCAATAAATTAGTCGGGCTACTTGCATTTGCTAAAAATATTGAGCCTTCGTTTTATAAAAGCATGGTCATTAAATATGGATCTGATAATATTTATAAATTACAAAAACAAAAAGACAAATAATTTCTGCTGCACTTTTATAGACACCAGTGTTTTGTTGATTATGCCCAGAACAACTTGGAATAAGTTTTCCTAAGCGTATTACATTATACGCTTGGCCTAACTTAATCATAGATTTTCCAGAAAAATAAATTTTTCAAATCCCATAAACAATTCCCCACAGCTTCCCTACGCCCCCGGTCAACCAGGGAACGAAGCGTGGCCTGAAACTGACCTCCTGTCTCGATACAGGTGACCACACCCTTTATCGCTACCCTGTTGCAAGCGTAGCGGCAGACAGAACGCTGTAGATAAGTCGGACGGCATTGCCGAAGGCTTTCCGTCCGTACTTCCTGCTGAATGTGCAAAACGCGGCGTCACTTTTAAGAGCGTAAGAGAGTGAAAGTGACGCCAGCGCGCAGATCAGCTTCAACCCGGCTACTGCCTGCAAATCCACTGCAACAAACTGGCTGACACTCAAACAGATGTCAGAAATTCACTTACCAGGGTCAATCTGGCCGGGATCTCAAAAAATGCATGGAACTAAAACGGGTCTATTTACAGTTTCACCAGCTACTTGGTTTTTGTGTCCTTTAATGTGCCCATAGCCATGTTTTCAAGGCAAATTATAGATTATATATCAACGAATTATCTAGATTTTCCAGTTTCTGTATTGGTGTCGGGTGACGGCTGACGCCATCCGGCTTACGTCACTGCCGGGGTGATATCTCATTGCCTCATAGGAAATCACTGTTGTCCAAATGGCAACTCGTCTCGCGCAACATCGCCCCGTATTCTTAGCGCCACACTTTTCGTGAGGCCGCTATGAAACGTTTTCTACTGTGTAGTTTTGCCCTGGTTTTACTCTATCCTGCCGGTATTGATATGTATCTGGTCGGTTTACCGCGTATAGCCGCCGATCTGAACGCCAGCGAGGCGCAGTTGCATATCGCCTTCTCCGTTTACCTGGCCGGAATGGCGACGGCCATGCTGTTTGCCGGGAAGATAGCCGACCAGTCAGGCCGCAAGCCGGTCGCGATCGTCGGCGCGCTCGTCTTTATGATGGCCTCACTGCTTTGTTCACGGGCGTCGGAAGGCTCGCTATTTCTGAGTGGGCGTTTTCTTCAGGGAGTAGGCGCAGGCGGCTGCTATGTGGTGGCGTTCGCCATTCTGCGCGACACGCTCGACGAGCATCGCCGGGCGAAAGTGCTGTCATTATTGAATGGGATTACCTGTATTGTGCCGGTACTCGCCCCGGTGGTGGGGCATTTGATTATGCTTCGTTTCCCCTGGCAAAGTCTGTTCTATACGATGTCCGCGATGGGCATTATTGTGGGCCTGTTATCACTGTTTATCCTGCGCGAGACGCGCCCGGTAAGGCTGGCTCCACGCGATTTATCACGATCGTCGCCCGCCGCCGAGTCGCTGATTAACCGTTTTTTCGTTAGTCGACTGGCGATCACCACCCTTAGCGTGTCGGTGATCCTGACCTTTGTCAATGCCTCTCCAGTGCTGCTGATGGAGGTGATGGGATTTAGCCGTGGCGACTATGCCATTACCATGGCGCTCACCGCAGGCGTCAGTATGGTCGTCTCTTTTTCCACCCCTTTTGCGCTTGGGTTATTTAAGCCGCGAACCTTAATGTTCGTCTCACAGGGGCTGTTTTTGACGGCTGGCGTGACGTTAAGCCTTGCTCATACCAATACCGTCACACTCTTTGGCCTGACGCTTATCTGCGCCGGATTCTCGGTTGGTTTTGGCGTCGCGATGAGCCAGGCGCTGGGGCCGTTTTCGCTGCGCGCCGGAGTGGCCAGTTCCACGCTCGGTATCGCGCAGGTTTGCGGTTCATCACTGTGGATTTGGCTGGCGGCAATACTCGGTATCAGCGCGATGAATATGCTGATCGGGATTCTGATTGGTTGTAGCATAGTGAGTATTCTGCTGATCTTCTCCGTCACGCCCAACAGGTCCGTAGCCGAGCATGAAGAAATCCCTTACCAATCTCGACCTTAATTTGCTGTTATGCCTACAGTTACTCATGCAGGAGCGCAGCGTCACTAAAGCTGCAAAACGGATGAACGTAACGCCCTCAGCGGTCAGCAAATCGCTGGCGAAACTCCGGGCATGGTTTGACGATCCGCTGTTCGTCAATACGCCGCTGGGCCTGGCGCCGACGCCGCTGATGGTCAGTATGGAGCAAAGTCTGGCGGACTGGATGCAGATGGGGAATCAACTGCTTGATAAACCGCATCATCAAACGCCGCGCGGTTTAAAATTTGAGTTGGCAGCAGAGTCGCCGCTGATGATGATTATGTTTAATTCACTGTCGCAGCAGATTTATCAGCGCTATCCGCAGGCTACCATTAAGGTTCGCAACTGGGATTATGACTCGCTGGAGGCGATTACGCGTGGGGAAGTCGATATCGGATTTACCGGACGCGAAAGCCATCCCCGCTCGCGAGAATTGCTCAGTCTGTTACCGCTCGCGATTGATTTTGAGGTACTGTTTAGCGATTTACCGTGGGTCTGGCTGCGGGAAGATCATCCGGCGCTGCGCGAAGCGTGGGATCTGGACACTTTTCTGCGCTACCCACATATCAGTATTTGCTGGGAGCAAAGCGATACCTGGGCGCTGGACGATGTCCTGCAAGAAATGGGACGCAAACGCCATATCGCGTTGAGCCTGCCGGGGTTCGAGCAGTCGCTCTTTATGGCCGCCCAGCCGGGTCACACCCTGATAGCAACCGCGCCGCGCTATTGCCAGCACTACAATCAGCTCCACCAGCTACCGTTAGTGGCGCGCCCCCTGCCTTTTGATGCGCAACAGCGGGAAAAGCTGATGGTGCCGTTTACCCTATTATGGCACAAACGTAATAGTCATAATCCCAAGATTGTGTGGCTACGACAGGCTATCAACACGCTCTGCCGTCGCCTTATCTGACCACCTGCGTTGATAAATTAACCTTCCTCTTACCAGAAATGTCACCATCTGATTAAAGAACCTTCTGAAATTGAATTTTTAGCGCGTAAAACCTGTCCATAATTTACGTTAATGTTACTCTCGTCATTATCACGGCCCATTAATCACGGAGCGAAAAATGGCGACTCACTTTGCCAGAGGGATACTTACGGAGGGACAGTTGGTTTCAATTCGTCTCTCTTCGTCTTGCCATATTGAAGCCAGAAACCTGCCTGCTCACCGACGAACGCGTTTTCTCGCCTCCAGAGGCCTTCTTGCCGAACTGATGTTTATGCTGTACGGAATTAGCGAGCTGCCGGAAATCATTATTCAGGCGAAAGGTAAACCCGCGTTTCGTGACAAAAATCTGCCAGGCTTTTCTATCTCCTATGCCGGAAATATGGTTGGCGTGGCGTTGACCACCGAAGGAGAGTGCGGGCTGGATATGGAATTACAGCGCACCTCCCGCGGCTTTCACCATCCGCATTCGCTCGAACGCCACCCTTTCTCCCGTAATGAAAACTTATGGGTAGCCAATCAAAACGATCCCAACGAAGCGCGAGCGCAACTCATCACATTGCGCCAGAGCGTGTTAAAACTCACCGGCGATGTCATGAATGACGATCCGCGGGAGCTGCAACTTTTACCCGTTGCCGGACGCCTGAAGTGCGCGCATGTCACGCAGCTTGAAGCCGTGTGCGATGCGGAAGATGTGCTGGTATGGTCCGTAACCGTTACGCCAGCGATAGAAAAATTAAAAGTGTGGGAGTTCGATGGCAAACTGGGCTGGAAAAGCCTGCCCGATATCCAGACGCGCGCCAATGAGCCAACCGGTCGTCTGATGCGATTCGCCCAACTCCCCGCCGCCAAATCGTATACGCTTAATCGTTCATAATGAAAAAAGGGGCACGTATGTCTGAAACGCTGAATGTGGTTACACTGCTGGGAAGTTTACGCAAAGGTTCCTTTAACGGGATGGTGGCGCGTACGCTGCCTAAAGTCGCGCCGGCAGGAATGACGGTATCGCCGCTGCCTTCGATCGGGGATATTCCGCTGTATGACGCCGATATCCAGCAGGAAGAGGGATTTCCAGCCAGCGTAGAGGCGCTGGCGGAGCAGATTCGCAACGCCGACGGCGTCGTCATTGTGACGCCGGAATATAACTATTCCGTTCCCGGCGGCCTGAAGAATGCCATCGACTGGCTATCCCGTCTGCCTGAGCAGCCGCTGGCGGGTAAGCCCGTTCTTATCCAGACCAGTTCAATGGGGGCGATTGGCGGCGCGCGCTGCCAGTATCATCTGCGCCAGATTCTGGTGTTCCTTGATGCGATGGTGATGAACAAACCGGAGTTTATGGGCGGCGTGATTCAGAATAAAGTCGACCCGCAGACTGGAGAAGTGGTGGATCAGGGAACGTTAGATCATTTGACCGGTCAGTTGACCGCATTTGGCGAGTTTATTCAGCGCGTTAAAGCGTAAGTTCGTTAAAAACCCTCCCCCCGATGGGGCGAGGGTTCATTTCATCAGTGTGCGTCAATAAACACAATCTTCAGCACAAATAACAGCGCGACAATCACTACGCACGGGCTAAGGTCGCGCAGGCGACCGGTACCGATTTTCATCACGCAGTAAGAGATAAAGCCCAGCGCGATACCTTCGGTGATCGAGAAGCTAAACGGCATCATTACCGCCGTAATAAACGCCGGGACCGATTCGGTTAAATCCTGCCAGTTTACCCGCGCCAGGCTGGAGGTCATCAGCACGCCGACGTAAATCAGCGCGCCCGCCGCCGCGTAAGGCGGCACCATGCCCGCCAGCGGCGACAGGAAGATAACCAGCAGGAACAAAATACCGACCACCACCGCCGTCAAACCGGTGCGACCGCCCACCGAAACGCCGGAAGAGGACTCAATATAAGCGGTCACAGAAGACGTTCCGACAAATGCGCCAGTGACAGAAGAGATACTATCAACAAACAGCGCCTGCTTCATGCGCGGGAATTTGCCTTTCTCATCCGCCAGGCCGGCTTTATCGGTCACGCCAATCAGCGTACCGGAGGAGTCAAACAGGTTTACCAGCATGAAGGAGAAAATAACCCCCGCCAGGCCAAGATTGAACGAGCCTGCCAAATCGACATGCCCTACCACGCTGGTGACGCTTGGTGGCGCGGAGACAATACCGTTGTAGTGTACATCACCCATCATCCAGCCAAGCAGCGTCGTGACGATGATGGACACCAGCACCGCCGCATGAATGTTGCGCGAAGCGAGAATCGCAATAATAAAGAATCCGAGAACCCCCAGCAGCACGCTGTGCGAGGTCAGGTTGCCGATGCTGACCAGCGTTTCCGGGTTAGCGACGATCACGCCGGCGTTTTTCAGCCCCATCATGCCGATAAACAGGCCGATGCCGCTGGTGATGCCCACGCGCAGGCTGACCGGAATGTTGGCGATCATCCAGTAACGCACGCGGAAGATAGTCAGCAATAAAAGACCAACAGCGCCCCAGAAAATGGCGCCCATGCCTACCTGCCACGGCAGTCCCATTGCCTGCACAACCACGAAGGCAAAGAACGCATTCAGCCCCATCGCGGGCGCCAGCGCCACCGGCAAGTTAGCGAACAGGCCCATCAGAATACTGCCAAAGGCCGCAATCAGACAGGTGGTCACAAAGACGGCGCTGGTGTCCATGCCAGCTACGCCCAGAATTTGCGGGTTAACAAAAACGATATAAACCATCGTCAGGAAAGTGGTAAAACCGGCGATCACTTCGGTTCGTGCCGTCGTGCCATGTTCGCGCAGTTTAAACACGCGTTCCAGCATACCCTGACCAGAAGCCTGGGTGGTGTGTTGTTGACTCATTATCAATTTCCGGAGAAAGGAGGGAAAATTCGCCGTTATCCTATACCAAAATGCGACACCTGGCGCAGTTGTGTGGTAATTTTTTTCACTCAATTTGTTAGTACGGCAACGATTGCGTCCCCTCATTCAGCATTACGTAAACGTTAAACTTGTTAAAATGGAAATGACATGTCCCAAATCGAAGCAGTGTTTTTTGACTGTGACGGCACGCTGGTCGACAGTGAAGTGATTTGCTCGCGCGCCTATGTCACTATGTTCCGGCAGTTCGGCATTACGCTTGAGCTCACGGAAGTATTCAGACGCTTTAAAGGCGTAAAGCTCTACGAAATTATCGATACCATCAGTAAAGAGCATGGCGTTGCGCTGGCAAAGGCGGAGCTGGAACCCGTGTACCGCGCGGAAGTGGCGCGCCTGTTCGATACCGAACTGGAAGCGATCGCGGGCGCAAATACCCTGCTGGAGAGCATTAAGACGCCCATGTGCGTGGTATCCAACGGGCCGGTCAGTAAGATGCAGCATTCGCTGGGTAAACTGGGCATGTTGCATCATTTTCCCGATTTGCTGTTTAGCGGTTACGATATTCAACGCTGGAAGCCCGATCCGGCGCTGATGCTCCATGCGGCGAACGCCATGAAGGTCAATGTTGAGAAGTGTATTCTGGTGGATGATTCCAGCGCAGGCGCGCAGTCAGGAATTGCGGCGGGAATGGAAGTATTTTATTTCTGCGCCGATCCGCATAACAAACCGATCGATCACCCTAACGTGACGACGTTTACCGATTTGGCGCAGTTGCCGGGATTGTGGAAAGCGCGCGGGTGGGAGATTACGCGTTAACTGAAATGCCCGGTGGCGCTAACGCTTATCCGGCCTACAGCATCTGTACCTGTAGGCCCGGTAAGCGCAGCGCCACCGGGCAAAAGAATGAGATTTACTCTTTCGGATCTTTCCCCGCCAGCAGCTTATCCAGCTCATCGCCGCCGACGTGACGGAAATCCTGCCCCTTCACGAAGTAGAAGATGTATTCGCAGATATTCTGGCAACGGTCACCGATACGCTCGATAGAGCGCGCGCAGAATAACGCGGTCAGCACGCTGGGAATGGTGCGCGAGTCTTCCATCATGTAGGTCATCAGCTGACGCACGATACCTTCGTACTCCTGGTCAACTTTCTTGTCTTCACGGTAGATACGCACCGCTTCGTCGAGATCCATGCGCGCGAACGCATCCAGCACGTCGTGTAGCATCTGCACGGTGTGGCGGCCCAGTGACTCCAGACTCACCAGCAGCGGCTGATGCTGCTGGGAGAATTTCTCCAGCGCGGTACGGCAGATTTTATCCGCCACGTCGCCAATGCGCTCCAGTTCGGCGATGGTTTTGATAATCGCCATCACCAGACGCAGATCGCTCGCCGTCGGCTGGCGCTTGGCGATAATACGCACGCAGGCTTCATCGATGGCGACTTCCATCATATTAACCTGATGATCGCCTTCTACCACGCGCTTCGCCAGCTCGCTGTCCTGGTTGTGCATGGCGGTGATAGCGTCAGAAAGCTGCTGCTCCACCATGCCGCCCATGGTCATTACCTGAGTGCGGATGCTTTCCAGTTCGGCGTTGAACTGGCCGGAAATATGTTTATTAAGGTTCAGACTGTCCATTACGCACTCCTGAATTAACCGTAACGACCGGTGATATAGTCTTCTGTTTGTTTCTTCGCGGGCTTGGTGAACAGATCGTCCGTGTTGCTGAACTCAATCAACTCGCCCAGGTACATAAACGCCGTATGATCGGAGCAACGTGCCGCCTGCTGCATGTTGTGGGTCACGATCACCACGGTGTAATCCTGTTTCAGCTCGGTGATCAGCTCTTCAATACGCCCGGTAGAGATCGGGTCCAGAGCTGAACATGGCTCATCCAGCAGCAGCACTTCCGGGCGAATGGCGATACCGCGCGCAATGCACAGACGCTGCTGCTGACCACCGGAGAGAGAGTACCCGCTCTGGTGCAATTTATCTTTGGTTTCGTTCCATAATGCGGCTTTGGTCAACGCCCACTGCACGCGCTCGTCCATATCGGCGCGAGACAGCTTCTCAAACAGACGCACGCCAAAGGCGATATTGTCATAGATGGACATCGGGAACGGCGTCGGCTTCTGGAATACCATCCCCACTTTTGCGCGCAGCAGCGCGATATCCTGGGTGTTGGTGAGAATATTGTCGCCATCCAGCAGAATTTCACCTTCCGCGCGCTGCTCCGGATAAAGCGAATACATTTTATTGAAGGTACGCAGTAGCGTTGATTTACCGCAGCCGGATGGCCCGATAAATGCCGTTACCTGATTCTTCGCGATATCCAGATTAATGTTCTTCAGGGCATGGAATTTGCCGTAGTAGAAGTTCAAATCACGAACCTGAATCTTACTCGGGGCAGTTTCAACCATACTCATTTCACTCTTTTCCTCATCCAGCGCCGCATCCGCCACGCCGTAAAATAATGCCTGATGGCGCTACGCTTATCAGGCCTACAATGTCTTTAACCGTGTTTTTTCTTCGCGAAAACAACACGCGCCAGAATATTCAGCAGCAGTACGCACAGGGTAATAATCAGCACGCCCGCCCAGGCTAATTGTTGCCATTCGGCAAACGGGCTCATCGCGAATTTAAAAATGGTCACCGGCAGGTTGGCGATCGGCTGCATCATGTCGGTGCTCCAGAACTGGTTGGAGAGCGCGGTAAACAACAATGGCGCCGTTTCGCCGGCAATACGCGCAATAGCCAGCAGGATACCGGTCATAATGCCGGAGATAGAGGCTTTCAGCGTAATCGCGGAAATCATCTTCCACTTCGGCGTACCCAGCGCATAAGCGGCTTCACGCAGGCTATCCGGCACCAATTTGAGCATGTTTTCAGTGGTACGGATAACGATCGGTACCTGCAACAGCGCCAGCGCAATCACCCCTGCCCAGCCGGAGAAGTGCTGCATCTGCGCCACCACGATGGTGTAAACAAACAGCCCCACAACAATTGACGGCGCGGAAAGCAGAATGTCGTTAATAAAGCGAATGATTTCCGCCAGCCAGGATTTACGGCCATATTCCGCCAGATAGATCCCGGCCATAATCCCCAGCGGCGTACCCAATACGGTAGCCCAGAGAATCAATAATCCACTCCCCGCCAGGGCGTTCGCCAGCCCGCCGCCCGCCGTGTTCGGCGGCGGCGTCATTTCGGTAAACAGCGCCAGCGACATCCCGTCGATACCACGCGTGATGGTGGACATCAAAATCCAGATCAGCCAGAACAGGCCAAATGCCATCGTCGCCATTGAGAGCGTTAGTGCGATACGGTTCTTCATGCGGCGACGCGCCTGCATCTTGCGACGGGATTCCGCGAGCTGCGCGGTGTTCTGCATATCAAGCGTAGCCATTAACGTGCTCCCTCGTTCTTCGCCAGACGCATAATCATGAACTTAGACGCCGCCAGGACGATAAAGGTGATCACAAACAGGATCAGCCCCAGCTCCATCAACGCTGCCACGTGCAGGCCCGATTCCGCCTCAGCGAATTCGTTCGCCAGCGCGGAAGTGATGCTGTTGCCCGGCATATACAGCGACGCGCTGTCGAGCTGGTAAGTGTTGCCGATGATAAAAGTGACCGCCATCGTTTCACCCAGAGCACGGCCCAGCCCCAGCATAATGCCGCCGATCACGCCATTTTTGGTGAACGGTAGCACGATGCGCCAGATAACTTCCCAGGTAGTACAGCCGATACCGTAAGCGGACTCTTTCATCATTACCGGTGTTTGCTCGAAGACGTCGCGCATAACCGCCGCAATGTAGGGGATGATCATGATGGCGAGGATGACGCCCGCCGCCAGAATGCCGATACCAAAGGCCGGGCCGGAGAACAGCGCGCCGACAAACGGAATGTTGGAAAGAATATTGCCGACCGGCTCCTGGAAGTACGTCGCAAACAGCGGCGCGAAGATAAACAGCCCCCACATGCCGTACACGATACTGGGAATTGCCGCCAGCAGTTCAATGGCGATGCCGAGCGGACGCTTTAGCCAGCCTGGCGCCAGCTCGGTTAAAAACAGGGCAATGCCGAAACTGACCGGAACGGCGATCAGCAGTGCGATAAAGGAGGTCACCAGCGTGCCATAAATGGGCACCAGAGCGCCGTAGATATCGTTTGGCGCGTCCCATTCCTTAGTCCAAAGAAATGAGAAACCAAATTTCTGAATACTTGGCCAGGAGGAGATGATCAATGAGACGATAATACCGCCCAACATCAATAGCACAATCAGCGCAGCCAGTTTTACCAGCGCGCTGAAAATCATGTCGCCTTTTTTACCCGGCGGGTTAAAAGCAGGCTTGGTTGCAGCCATAAATTACTCTTTCCATTAAACGCATTTTACGACGTTGCCCCTGCCGGATGGCGCTACGCTTATCCGGCCTACAACGTGGGCCTGCGGTCGAAACCGTAGGGCGGATAAGCGTAGCGCCATCCGCCAATTCGTTAATTAATACAGCGCCTTACCGTTGCTGTCTTTTATACTGGTCTTCCATGCAGCACGAACCTGCTCAACAACGTTATCCGGCAGGCTGGCGTAGTCCAGATCATTCGCCTGCTTAGCGCCATTTTTGTAGGCCCAGTCGAAGAACTTCAACACTTCAGCACCCTGCTCAGGTTTCTTCTGCGCTTTGTGGACCAGGATAAACGTGGTGGAAGTGATTGGCCACACATCGTCACCTTTCTGGTTGGTCAGATCCTGCGCGAAGGTTTTGCTCCAGTCTGCGCCTTTCGCCGCATTAGAGAAGCTCTCTTCCGTCGGGCTTACCGGTTTGCCGTCGGCAGAAACCAATTTGGTGTAGGCCAGGTTGTTCTGCTTGGCGTAAGCGTATTCAACGTAGCCGATAGCGCCTGGCAGACGCTGTACAAATGCCGCGATGCCGTCGTTACCTTTACCGCCCAGACCGGTTGGCCAGTTCACGGTAGAACCCGCGCCCACTTTCGATTTCCACTCGTCGTTGACTTTCGCCAGGTAACTGGTGAACACGAAGGAGGTACCGGAACCGTCAGCGCGACGCACCACAGCGATGTTCTGAGAAGGCAGCTTCACGCCTGGGTTCAGTTTGGTGATGGCTTCATCATCCCACTTCTTGATTTTACCGAGGTAGATGTCACCCAGCGTTTTACCATCCAGCACCAGTTCGCCGGATTTGAGGCCTGGAATATTCACCGCCAGCACCACGCCGCCGATCACCGTCGGGAACTGGAACAGGCCTTCCTGATTCAGTTTTTCGTCAGACAGCGGCGCATCGGAAGCGCCAAAATCAACGGTATTCGCGGTGATTTGTTTCACGCCGCCGGAAGAGCCTATCCCCTGGTAATTGACTTTGTTACCGGTTTCTTTCTGGTAGGTATCCGCCCATTTGGCATACACCGGCGCAGGAAACGTTGCACCGGCACCTGTCAGGCTTGCTGCTGCAAAGGCAGAGAACGCGCTCATCGATAAGGTCGCGGCGACAACAGTTGCGACAGTGGTACGCATAACTTTCATAATGTCTCCTGCACGGTTTCGGTAAATCGTTGTTTGAGTTGCTACGATGAGCAAAATAGGACAAATTGATGACAGTTATATGTCTTGATTATGACGGTTTGATGACAATGGAAATAAAAAAAGCTGGCCCGGGGAGACACCAGACCAGCCTGCAGGGGGAGATGAATTAGACTGTTTGCGCAACCGCAGACGGTTTCAACAGCGCGTACATCAGGCCGCAGACAATCGTGCCCAGGGCAATCGAGAGCAGATATTGCATCACATGTTCTACCGCATGCGGGATCGCCAGGACAAAGAGGCCACCGTGTGGCGCCATCAGTGTACAACCGAAATACATGGACAGTCCCCCGGCGATTGCGCCACCGACCATCGTGGAAGGGATGACGCGCATCGGGTCACGCGCGGCGAAGGGAATCGCCCCTTCAGAGATAAAGCACAGCCCCAGAATAAAAGATGCATTACCCGCTTCATGCTCAGCGGCATTGAATTTCGCTCTGGCCGCCCAGGTTGCGACGCCCATTCCTAATGCCGGTACCATCCCTGCCGCCATAATGGCCGCCATCGGCATATAGGAATGAGAAGCCAGTAAACCGACGCCGAAGGTATACGCAGCTTTATTCACCGGCCCACCAAGGTCAAAACCTTGCATTGCGCCCAGCAACATTCCCAGCAAGATAGCATTCGTAGAGGTCATATTCCCCAGGAACGTCGTCAGCCCTTCCATCACCGCAGACACCGGGCCACCCACCACGTAAATCATGATTAGGCCGGTAATCAGCGTAGACAGTAGCGGCAGAACCAGCACAGGCTTAAGCGCTTCCATTGACGCTGGTAGCTTAATATTTTGCGCCAGAAACCGTACGCTGTAACCGGCCAGAAAACCGGCCACAATCCCTCCCAGGAAACCGGCGCCGCACAGGCTGGCCAACATCCCGCCAATAAGCCCCGGGGCCAGACCCGGACGATCGGCAATTGAGAAGGCAATAAACCCAGCCAGTACCGGCACCATCAGCGCAAAGGCCGCCTTACCACCGATTTGAAATAACGCAGCCGCCAGCGTGCCCGGCTCGTTGAAGGCCTGGATACCGAAGACAAAAGAGAGTGCGATACACAATCCTCCCGCCACCACCAAAGGAAGCATATGGGATACGCCGGTCATTAAATGCTTATAAACGCCGGGTAGCTCTGTTTTACCAGCTGAAGAAGAGCGCCCGGCACTCCCCTGATAGACCTCGGCGCTATTGAAAGCATTATCCATTTCCTGCGCACTCTTTTTTAGCGCCGCGCCGGTACTGGTGCGATAGAGTCTTTTGCCAACAAAGCCTGACAGATCCAGCTCAATATCCGCCGCGATAATCACCACATCCGCCTGCGCTATCTCTTCCGCGGTCAGCGTGTTCTTCGCCCCGACGGAACCGCGGGTTTCAACCTTGATCCAGTCACCACGCTTGCGGGCTTCAATTTCCAACGCTTCTGCCGCCATAAAGGTATGGGCGACGCCCGTCGGACAGGCCGTCACAGCAACAATTTTTTTAGTCATAGTAGGGTACCCTGTTCTTTTAATTTAAAGAAAAAGCGGGAAAAAATGTTACAGGCGTGACCAGGCCGCTGCTTTCTGGAACAGCGCGTCATCCGGGCGAATCCCGGTATAAAGGACAAATTGCTCCACGGCCTGAATAGCAAACACTTCGGAACCGGTAATCACGGTTTTACCGCGTTCACGGGCGTAGCGGATTAGCGGCGTGACGGGCGGTAGCGCCACCACATCAAAGATAACGCTCGCCTTATCCACTTCCTGTTCGGAATAAGAAAGTTTGTCGGCATCATTACCGCCAGCCATTCCGATAGGCGTGGCGTTAATTAACAAATCAGCTTCAATACCGTCGGTATCCGGGCGCCATTCATAGCCATAGAGTTCGGCCAGTTGTTTACCTGACGCTTCATCAATCGCGACAATATAACCACGGGTAAACCCCGCATCCTTCAGCGCGCAGGCCACCGCCTTTGCCATACCACCGCTGCCACGCAAAGCAAACACCAGGTCGGGAGAGACCTTGTAATTCGCCAGCAAGCGAGCTATTGCAATGTAATCGGTGTTGTACGCCTTCAGATGGCCATTGGTATTCACAATGGTATTAACTGAGTGAATGGCCTGAGCGGAAGCATCCAGTTCATCCACCAGCGGAATGCAGGCTTCTTTAAACGGCATAGAGATCGCGCATCCACGGATCCCCAACCCGCGCACGCCGCTAATGGCCTGCGTAAGATCGGTCGGCGAAAAAGCTTTGTAGAGATAATTGAGATCCAGCGCTTCGTACAGATAGTTGTGAAAGCGTGTACCGAAGTTACTTGGGCGTGCCGCCAGGGACATGCAGACCTGAGTGTCTTTATTAATGCGCTTTGTCATGATGAATCCTCATAGAAGTTGCGATAGAGAAAATCATCGGCTAAAAAGGGGATATTAAAAATTGCTCATTCCCGTTCGGGAAATTTCACCTTTTATGACAACCCGGCACACTGAACAAAAATACTTAAAGCTACTCCAGCACTATGGCGACAAGCCTGTTAGCGTGACATTACAGGAGCTGGCGGATGTGTTGTTCTGCACCCGACGGCATATGCGTAATCTGTTGCTTCAGATGCAGGAGGCAAAGTGGCTCATCTGGCAATCACAGGCCGGACGTGGGCATCGCGCCCGGCTTCACCTGCGCTATAAACCAGAACAGCTGTTAAGCGAAAAGGCGGAGCAGTTACTGGAGTCTGGTCATATTGATCAGGCCATTCAGCTGCTGGGTAAAAATAAGCACCAGGTGGCGCAACTGCTGCGTTCAAAGCTGGGCTATAGCGTGCGGGCAGACTATCAGCGGCTGTGCATCCCCTATTATCGGACAATGCCGTCGCTGTGCCCCGGCATACCGTTGCGTCGCTCTGAGCAGCATCTGGTCAGGCAGATTTTTAGCGGCCTGACGCGCATAAATGAGGAAAAAGGTGAAGTCGAAGCCGATCTTGCCCACCACTGGCGGCAGATTGATCCACTGCGCTGGCGTTTTTATCTGCGCCCCGCCGTCCTCTGGCATGATGGTCAGGAGCTGACGATCGACGCGGTTATCGCTTCACTGACCCGCAGCGCTAAGCTGCCGTTGTTCTCGCACTTGCAGACCATTCAGGCCACCGGGCCGCTGAGCCTTGAAATTACGCTGGCGCACCCGGATAACCGACTGCCGCTGCTGCTCAGCCATATTGATGCCATGATCCTACCGCCTGACCATACACAACGCGCTGATTTCCCGGCACATCCTGTGGGGACTGGCCCTTATGAGGTGGTGGAAAACAATGGCTTTCATCTACAAATGAAGGCCTTTGACCACTATTTCGGTCTGCGCGGGCTGCTGGATGAAGTGGAGGTCTTTATCTGGCCGAATTTAACGGAGACAGACAACCTGGCGGAATCGCTGTCGGATAACGACACGGCAGCCTGGCTCAGCTCCAGCCTGAGCGATGAGGATTACGTTTCCGGACGGCTTAGCCAGGTATCAGGCAAACCTTCTGACAACCTGCGCGAGATGTTTCTTGAGCGTGGAGGATATTTTTTATTATGCGACAGCCGCTCCCCGCACTGGCATACCGCCGAACATCGCCGCTGGCTACGGGAAACACTCAGCCCTTACGCCATACTCCAGCATCTGAGTGAGGCAATTCGCCCCTTCTGGGTACCGGGCGGCAGCCTGCTGTCCTCCTGGTTTCATACTATTGAGGCGGGCCCGGCCTGTTCACCTTTTATCTCGTCGTCGCCCTACGCAAAACTGCGTCTGGCCTATCACGATCAGCACCCTGAATTTCCAATGCTCCTGGATATCATGCAAGAGATCATGCGCCAGCAGGGCATTTTACTTGAGGGCGTTGAGCTGAATTATGATGACTGGGCGAATGGCAAAGCCAATGTGGATCTCTGGCTGGGGACGGTCAATTTCCCCATTCCCGAAGAGTGGAACGTCGGTACATGGCTACTGGGCTCCCCTTTACTGCGCCACGCCATCAGTGGTGGGGATGATGCGCTGCTGGCCCAATGGGAAACCCAGTGGCATGCCGAAACCATCAGCGCGGAACAACTGGTCAGGGAAACCACCCGTTCAGGCTGGCTACAGCCGCTTTTTCACCACTGGATGCGACTCAAAAGCAACGACCGGGCCAGGGGGATCCACCTGAATAACCTGGGGTGGTTTGATTTCCGATCCACCTGGATTGAGCCAGGGCCTTAAAGAAGAGAATGTGACCGGGTGCCCGTAGCGCAGGCAGGCGTAGCACCTCTTAGTCGCTCTTCAGCCACCATAGAGAAAGAACAGCGCCTGTCACAGCGCACAAAAAAAGGCCGTCTGTCGACGGCCTTCTGCCTGGTACTACATTTGTACTTACTCTACGGTAACCGATTTCGCCAGGTTACGCGGCTGGTCAACGTCGGTGCCTTTAATCAGCGCCACGTGATACGCCAGCAGTTGCAGCGGAACGGTGTAGAAGATAGGCGCAATGACCTCTTCCACATGCGGCATCTCGATGATGTGCATGTTGTCGTTGCTGACGAAACCCGCATCCTGATCGGCGAAGACGTACAACTGACCGCCACGTGCGCGAACTTCTTCGATGTTGGATTTCAGTTTCTCCAGCAGTTCGTTGTTCGGCGCCACCACAATCACCGGCATATCGGCGTCAATCAGCGCCAACGGCCCGTGTTTCAGCTCGCCTGCAGCATAGGCTTCCGCGTGAATGTAAGAGATCTCTTTCAGCTTCAGCGCGCCTTCGAGCGCAATCGGATATTGATCGCCACGCCCCAGGAATAGCGCGTGATGCTTGTCGGAGAAATCTTCTGCAAGCAGCTCGATGCGTTTGTCCTGCGACAGCATCTGCTCAATACGGCTCGGCAGCGCCTGTAGGCCATGAACGATATCATGCTCAATGGACGCATCCAGACCTTTCAGGCGAGACAGTTTCGCCACCAGCATCAACAGCACGGTTAACTGGGTGGTGAAGGCTTTGGTAGATGCTACGCCAATTTCCGTACCCGCGTTGGTCATCAGCGCCAGATCGGATTCACGCACCAGCGAAGAGCCCGGCACGTTACAAATTGCCAGAGAGCCCAAATATCCCAGCTCTTTCGACAGACGCAGGCCAGCCAGGGTATCTGCGGTTTCGCCAGACTGTGACAGGGTGATCATCAGGCTGTTACGGCGCACGGCAGATTTGCGATAACGGAATTCAGAGGCGATTTCAACGTCGCACGGAATACCTGCCAGCGATTCAAACCAGTAACGGGAAACCATACCGGAGTTGTAAGACGTACCGCAGGCGAGGATCTGAATATGCTCAACCTTCGACAGCAGTTCGTCGGCGTTCGGTCCCAGCTCGCTTAAATCCACCTGACCGTGGCTGATGCGCCCGGTAAGGGTGTTTTTGATCGCGTTCGGCTGTTCGTAGATCTCTTTCTGCATGTAGTGGCGGTAAATACCTTTATCGCCCGCGTCATATTGCAGATTGGATTCGATATCCTGACGTTTTACTTCCGCGCCGGTGTTATCGAAGATATTTACCGAACGGCGAGTGATTTCAGCGATATCGCCCTCTTCAAGGAAGATAAAGCGACGAGTCACTGGCAACAGCGCCAGCTGGTCAGAAGCGATAAAGTTTTCGCCCATACCCAGGCCAATCACCAGCGGGCTACCAGAACGTGCCGCCAGTAGGGTATCCGGGTGACGGGTATCCATAATTACCGTACCATATGCGCCACGCAGTTGCGGGATAGCACGCAGAACAGCCTCACGCAGAGTACCGCCCTGTTTCAGTTCCCAGTTTACCAGGTGTGCAATCACTTCGGTGTCGGTTTCAGAAACGAAGGTATAGCCACGCGCTTTTAACGCTTCACGCAGCGGTTCATGGTTTTCGATGATGCCGTTATGCACCACCACAATGTGTTCAGAAACATGCGGATGCGCGTTAGCTTCTGAAGGTTCACCGTGCGTCGCCCAGCGAGTGTGAGCAATACCAGTGCCGCCATGCAGAGGATGTTCTTCCGCTGCCTGAGCCAGCATCTGGACTTTACCGAGGCGACGCAGGCGGGTCATATGACCTTCTGCATCCACCACGGCCAGACCGGCAGAGTCATATCCGCGGTATTCCAGACGACGTAAACCTTCGAGAAGGATTTCAGCTACATCACGCTGCGCGATAGCGCCAACAATTCCACACATAGTTTTATTTCCTGATTATGGCATTACGCCATGCGTTGTCGCTGACCTGTATGCCCGTCGTTGCGGGCGCCCCGAGCCTTGTAGAGAGTGGGGTTATTTTTATAAGTACTGCTCATGGAGCGGAGGATTATTTTATCCTCTCATCTCCGGTCTGCCGGATGGCGCTGACGCTTATCCGACCTACAAAATCACTTTTTCTTCACCGGACGCTGCCAGCCTTGCTTATGCACCTGCGGCACGCGGCTTAATACCAGTTCATTGTCGGCTACATTACGGGTGACGGTAGTCCCTGCGGCGATGGTGGCCCCTTTACCAACAGTAACCGGCGCCACCAGTTGGGTATCGGAGCCGACAAACACATCGTCGCCAATAACCGTTTTGAATTTGTTCGCGCCATCATAGTTACAGGTGATGGTCCCCGCGCCGATATTCACGTTGTCGCCAATTTCCGCATCGCCCAAGTAGGTCAGATGGCCGGCTTTAGAACCTTTACCGAGACGCGCTTTTTTCATTTCAACGAAATTGCCGACGTGAGCGCCCGCTAACAGCTCCGCGCCGGGACGCAGGCGAGCAAACGGACCGATGGTGCAGGCCGCTTCCAGATGCGCATCTTCCACCACGCTGTATGGGCTAATTTCGCAGTCATCGCCAATAACGCTGTTTTTAATAATGCAGCCCGCGCCGATCTTCACGCGGTGACCGAGCGTTACATAACCTTCGATGATAACGTTAGCGTCAATTTCCACATCCATTCCACAATGAAGGGTGCCGCGAAGATCAAAACGTGCCGGATCGCGCAACATAACACCGGATAACAGCAGTTTCTCCGCCTGTTCGGCCTGGTAAATACGCTCCAGACGAGAAAGCTGTAGACGGTTATTCACGCCGTCCGTTTCGCTGATGCGAGCCGGATGCACCGCGGCGATTTCTCGTCCTTCCTGATAAGCCAGCGCAATGATATCAGTGATGTAATATTCACCCTGCGCATTATTGTTAGTCAGCTTAGACAACCAACGTTTCATGTCCGCGCCGTTGGCGATCAGAATACCGGTGTTAATTTCCTGAATCTGACGCTGTTCATCAGTGGCGTCTTTATGTTCAACGATGCCGGTCACTTTACCGTTTTCACGCGTAATACGGCCATAGCCGCTCGGATCGTCCAGCTTCACGGTTAATAACCCAATACCACCCTGCGGTTTGGCATCGCGCAGGCGCTGTAAGGTTTCAACCGAAATCAGCGGCACGTCGCCGTAAAGCATTAAAATATCTTCATCGTCGCTAAAGAAGGGCGCGGCCTGCTGCATTGCGTGACCTGTTCCCAACTGTTCCGCCTGAAGCACCCAGTTCAGCTTGTCATCTTTCAGGGTCTGTTTTAACAACTCGCCACCGTGGCCATAGACCAGATGAACCTGTGCGGCCCCTAATTTAGTAGCTGCATCAATGACATGCTGCACCATGGGTTTACCCGCCAGCGTGTGCAGCACTTTAGGAATATCGGAATACATGCGTGTGCCTTTACCTGCGGCAAGGATCACTACGCTCATAGCACTATTTAACATACGCGTCCTGACTGTAATTTGAGAACGAATTTATACTGTTTCACGTTGAAAATACTACATTTTTTTCATCGTAAAATGGAAGAAGGATAAAACGCTCACCGGGATAAAATCCCCGCCTGCTAATGAATCATTTTCGTTCATTACCGCGCCTCTTGTCTCCTGAAAAGTAAAAACACCCGCGTATTGGCAACGTAGTCCGATGTTTTTGCTGTTTTTTTACTCCATAAATAAAGAAGATAACGTAATAAAGCGCAGGGGAGTCAGAAAAGCAAAAACCAGCGACAGAGGCCGCTGGTTTTCCGTTGCGCGTATTTTTTACTTAATTACGCGACATAAAAATCCGCAAAATATACCAGAACATGGTCGCGATAGAAGCAAACAGATGTAATGCCGCGCCAGCAGGGCGATCGGTAGGGTAATGGTGAATAATGTTAGAAGTATCGTAAAGTATAAACCCGGCGCACAGCAGTACCATTAGCGCAGAAAACCAGACGCCCAGCGAGAAGCCGCAGATGACGCTGGCAATAATCGCGCCAAAAGCAATGAACCCAGCCATAGTCAGAAACGAGCGCAGAAAAGAAAAGTCTTTTTTTATAGAAAAAGCGGTAAACGTCAGGCCGCCGACCAGCAACAGAGTCGTTATTGCCGCCGCGCCAATGCTCGACGGGTTAATATACGCCGCCACCGTTAACAGGGGGGCAAAAATCAGGGATTCTGCCAACACATAAATCCCCAGCCCGATAAGTTGCGTTTGATTATTCCCCGCATTATCCGCCAGACGGGTCGCCAGCATTCCCACCAGCATAAAAGCGCCGAGAACAACCAACCAGCTATATCTTCCACCAGCCAGCAGCACATCAAGCGCATACTCCCCGACCCCTATAAAACTCCACGCCGCGCTCAATACGATAAAACCGACGATGGCGACGGCGAGATGAAGATAAGCACGACGAATAAAGGTAGTACGATCAATCCTTGAGTCGGGTTGTGGACCCGCAAAGGATGGCTGAAATGACATAGTAATAATCCCTCATTTTATGCAATAAAAACGCATCCATTCCTCCCTTCTTCGCACAATGTGCAGATGCCAATGACAGAAAGAAGGATTTAATGAAAACAGCGCTGTCGCTGAAAACGCGTCGCCTTCAGCCGCTTGTTTTTGTCGTTGCTAGTTTATCGAATAAAAATTGAGAGGATAAAAAAAAACCAGTCCGCAATCAGACTGGTTTTATGCTTTCAAGCCGGTGTTACATCGCTTTTTTGGTCAACTCGATAACGCGCAGTTTAGCGATCGCTTTGGCCAGTTCCGCAGACGCCTGAGCGTAATCCACGTCACCGTGCGAGCTCTTAATGTGCTCTTCGGCTTTACGCTTCGCTTCCAGGGCTCGCGCTTCGTCGAGATCCTGACCGCGAATCGCGGTATCCGCCAGAACGGTCACGCTGCCAGGCTGCACTTCCAGAATGCCGCCGGACAGATAGATAAACTCTTCATGACCGTGCTGCTTAACGATGCGAATCATACCAGGCTTAATGGCGGTGAGTAGCGGCGCGTGCCCCGGGTAAATCCCCAGTTCGCCTTCGCTACCCGTAACCTGGATTTTCTCGACCAGACCGGAGAACATTTGTTGCTCCGCGCTGACGACATCCAGGTGGTAAGTCATTGCCATATCACCCTCCGATTAAGGCGTTAAAGTTTTTTGGCTTTTTCCACGGCTTCGTCGATGGAACCGACCATGTAGAACGCCTGCTCCGGCAGGTGATCGTATTCGCCTTCCATGATGCCTTTAAAGCCACGGATGGTGTCTTTCAGGGAGACGTATTTGCCCGGAGAACCGGTAAATACTTCCGCCACGAAGAACGGCTGGGACAGGAAGCGCTGAATTTTACGCGCGCGAGCTACCACCAGTTTATCTTCTTCAGACAGTTCATCCATACCGAGGATGGCGATGATGTCTTTCAGTTCCTGATAACGCTGCAGGATGGACTGAACGCCACGCGCGGTGTCGTAGTGTTCCTGACCAACAACCAGCGGATCCAGCTGACGGCTGGTGGAGTCCAGCGGGTCAACGGCCGGGTAGATACCCAGGGATGCGATCTGACGGCTCAGTACCACGGTTGCATCTAAGTGCGCAAAGGTGGTGGCTGGAGACGGGTCAGTCAAGTCATCCGCCGGTACGTATACCGCCTGTACGGAGGTGATAGAACCGGTTTTGGTGGAGGTGATACGTTCCTGCAGAACGCCCATCTCTTCCGCCAGAGTCGGCTGGTAACCTACTGCGGAAGGCATACGGCCCAGCAGTGCGGATACTTCCGTACCGGCCAGGGTGTAACGATAGATGTTATCGACGAACAGCAGTACGTCACGACCTTCGTCACGGAATTTCTCCGCCATGGTCAGACCGGTCAATGCAACGCGCAGACGGTTTCCCGGCGGCTCGTTCATCTGGCCATACACCAGGGATACTTTATCGATAACGTTGGAGTCGGTCATTTCGTGGTAGAAGTCGTTACCCTCACGAGTACGTTCCCCTACGCCCGCAAACACTGAGTAACCGGAGTGCTCGATCGCGATGTTACGGATAAGCTCCATCATGTTTACGGTTTTACCTACACCCGCACCACCGAACAGACCGACTTTACCGCCCTTCGCGAACGGACACATCAGGTCGATAACTTTGATACCGGTTTCCAGCAGTTCCTGAGAGTTTGACAACTCTTCGTAGGAAGGCGCTGCGCGGTGAATCGCCCAACGCTCTTCTTCGCCGATCTCGCCTTTCATGTCGACCGGTTCGCCCAGGACGTTCATGATACGACCCAGCGTAGCTTTACCTACCGGGACTTCGATCGGGTGTTCGAGATCTTTTACATCCAGACCGCGACGCAGACCGTCAGAAGACCCCATCGCGATGGTACGCACAATACCGCCGCCAAGCTGCTGCTGAACTTCCAGCACCAGCTTCTCATTACCATTCTGCACCTCAAGGGCATCGTACACGCGTGGTACGGCATCCTGAGGGAACTCGACGTCGACCACGGCGCCGATTACCTGGACAATCTTTCCAGTAGCCATCTTAAATCCTCTACGAAATAACCTGGTTAAACCGCGGCGGCCCCCGAGACGATCTCGGTGAGTTCCTGAGTAATGCTGGCCTGACGAGCTTTGTTGTATACCAACTGCAGCTCTTTAATCAGGCTGCCGCCATTATCGGTTGCGGCTTTCATCGCCACCATTCGTGCGGCCTGCTCGCTGGCCAGGTTTTCTACCACGCCCTGATAAACCTGAGACTCCACATAACGACGCAGGAGAGTATCCAGCAGCGCTTTCGGGTCTGGTTCATACAGGTAATCCCAGGCTTTACGCTTCAGATCATCATCTTCTGACGCCGGCAGCGGCAGCAGTTGAGTGATCGTCGGCACCTGAGACATGGTGTTAATAAATTTGTTGCTGACAATGTAAAGCTTGTCCAGACGGCCTTCGTCGTAGGCCTGCAACATCACTTTAACCGGACCGATCAGTTCGGACAGAGAAGGGTTATCCCCCATACCTGTCACCTGAGCGACAACGTTGCCGCCTACGGAATTAAAGAATGACACGCCCTTAGAGCCGATCATTGCGAGTTCGCACTGAACGCCTTTATCGGACCATGCCTTCATATCCGCCAGCAGCTTTTTGAACAGGTTAATGTTCAAGCCACCGCACAAACCACGGTCGGTCGACACTACCAGGTAGCCCACGCGTTTAACGTCGCGCTCTTCCAGGTAGGGGTGCTTATATTCCAGATTACCGTTCGCAAGGTGACCAATCACTTTGCGCATGGTCTCTGCATAAGGACGGCTGGCCGCCATGCGATCCTGCGATTTACGCATTTTGGAAGCGGCGACCATCTCCATCGCTTTAGTGATCTTTTGCGTGTTCTGGACGCTTGCGATCTTACTACGTATCTCTTTTGCGCCGGCCATGAGCTTCTCCTCAATGCCTTACGGCCTGCCCTAAGGCAAGCCGCCAGACGTTACCAGGACTGGGTTGCTTTGAAGGAATCGAGGATGCCTTTCAGCTTGCCTTCGATTTCGTCGTTATAGCCACCGGACTGGTTGATCTCTTGCATCAGCGGAGCGTGATCACGGTCGACGTAAGCCAGCAGTGCGGCTTCGAAGCTACCGATTTTCGCCAGTTCGACATCCGCCAGATAACCACGTTCTGCTGCGAACAGAACCAGAGACTGCTGCGCGACGGACATCGGCGCATACTGTTTCTGTTTCAGCAGTTCGGTCACTTTCTGACCGTGGTCAAGCTGTTTACGGGTGGCATCGTCAAGGTCGGATGCAAACTGAGAGAACGCCGCCAGTTCACGATACTGCGCCAGCGCGGTACGAATACCACCGGACAGTTTTTTCATGATCTTGGTCTGGGCTGCGCCACCTACACGGGATACCGAGATACCCGGGTTAACCGCAGGACGGATACCGGCGTTAAACAGGTTAGATTCCAGGAAGATCTGACCATCGGTAATGGAAATTACGTTGGTCGGAACGAACGCGGAAACGTCACCTGCCTGCGTTTCGATAATCGGCAGCGCAGTCAGTGAACCGGTTTTCCCTTTCACTTCACCTTTAGTGAAGGCTTCGACGTAGTCGGCGTTAACACGCGCAGCACGCTCCAGCAGACGAGAGTGGAGGTAGAATACGTCGCCCGGGAATGCTTCACGTCCTGGCGGACGACGGAGCAGCAGGGAGATCTGACGGTAAGCAACAGCCTGTTTAGACAGGTCATCGTAAATGATCAGCGCATCTTCGCCGCGGTCACGGAAGTATTCGCCCATTGCGCAACCGGCATACGGCGCCAGATATTGCAGCGCAGCGGATTCGGACGCGGTCGCCACCACAACAATGGTGTTAGCCAGCGCGCCGTGCTCTTCCAGTTTACGCACCACGTTAGAGATGGTGGACGCTTTCTGGCCGATAGCGACATAGATACATTTGATGCCGGAGTCGCGCTGGTTGATGATGGCGTCGATAGCCAGCGCGGTTTTACCGGTCTGACGGTCACCGATGATCAGTTCACGCTGACCACGACCGATTGGGATCATGGAGTCAACGGCTTTATAGCCGGTCTGCACCGGCTGATCGACAGACTGACGATCGATAACGCCCGGCGCAATCGCTTCAACGGCAGAGAAGCCGTCATTATCAACCGGACCTTTACCGTCAATTGGCGCACCCAGGGTGTTTACCACACGTCCCAGCAGGCCGCGGCCAACCGGAACTTCCAGGATACGACCCGTACATTTAACCTTCATGCCTTCGGCAAGGTCAGCGTATGGACCCATGACTACCGCACCCACGGAGTCGCGCTCCAGGTTCAGTGCGATAGCGTAACGGTTACCCGGCAGGGAGATCATTTCACCCTGCATACAATCGGCCAGGCCGTGAATGCGGATAACACCGTCACTGACAGAAACAATAGTACCTTCGTTGTGAGCTTCGCTCACCACATTGAACTGAGCAATGCGCTGCTTGATCAGTTCGCTGATTTCGGTGGAATTCAGTTGCATGCTCCAGTCCCCTTAAGACTGCAAGACGTCTGCAAGGCGCTCAAGACGGCCGCGTACGCTGCCATCAATGACCATATCACCCGCCCGGATGATAACGCCTGCCATTACAGACTTATCGATTTTGCAATTCAGCTTCACTTTGCGTGACAGACGTTTTTCCATCGCGGCGCTGATTTTCGAAAGCTGCTCTTCACTCAATGCGGTTGCCGACGTAACTTCTACCTCGGAGGTAGCTTCACTGGCGGCACGCAGATGAATAAACTGCTCCAGAACATCCGGGAGCGCGTTCAGACGATTATTTTCAGCCATCACCCGAATCAGGTTCTGACCGTTTTCGTCTAACTGCTCACCGCAGACTGCGATAAACGACTCAGCGAGCGTTTCCGGCGCCAGCGCGCCAGAGAGAAGCTCTGCCATTTGTTCGTTCTTGGTTACCTCGGCGGCAAACGCCAGCATATCCTGCCAGCGCTCTACACTTTGGTGTTCAACGGCAAAGTCAAAAGCTGCTTTGGCGTAGGGGCGAGCTACCGTAACAAATTCAGACATCAGCCCCTCCCTCCTTACAGTTCAGCGACAAGTTTATCCACGATGTCGCTGTTAGCAGCTTCATCCACGGAACGTTCGATGATCTTCTCGGCGCCAGCAACAGCCAGGATAGCAACTTGCTTACGCAGCTCTTCACGGGCGCGTTTACGCTCGGCTTCAATTTCCGCCTGCGCCTGCGCCACGATTTTAGTACGTTCCTGCTCTGCTTCAGTTTTGGCTTCGTCCAGGATCTGAGCGCGGCGTTTGTTTGCCTGCTCGATGATTACCTGAGCTTCCGCTTTCGCTTTTTTCAGCTGGTCGGTCGCGCTGGCCTTTGCAAGGTCAAGATCCTTATGTGCTCGTTCAGCAGAAGCGAGACCGTCAGCAATTTCTTTCTGACGTTTCTCGATGGCTGCCATTAACGGCGGCCATACGTACTTCATGCAAAACCAGACAAAGAGAATAAACGCGATGGCCTGGCCGAGGATTGTTGCGTTAAGATTCACAGCACAATGCCTCTATCTAGTTAACCTTCTGATATTGCTCTTAATTCAAGCAACGCTTACTACGCGACAGCGAACATCACGTACAGACCCAGACCTACAGCGATCATCGGGATAGCATCCACCAGACCCATAACGATAAAGAACTGAGTACGCAGCAGAGGAATCAGATCAGGTTGACGCGCCGCGCCTTCCAGGAATTTACCCCCGAGGATGCCGATACCGATCGCAGCACCGATTGCCGCCAGACCCATCATCACAGCGGCAGCCATGTACAGCAGATCCATATTCAGGTTTTCCATGACAGTCTCCAGTTTGTTTCAGTTAAAACGTAGTAGTGTTGGTAAATTAATGCTCTTCGGACGCCATCGACAGATAGACAATCGTCAGAACCATGAAAATGAAGGCTTGCAGCGTAATAATCAGGATGTGGAAAATGGCCCACGGCACATTCAGAATCCACTGTGACCACCACGGCAACAGACCAGCAATCAGAATGAAAATCAGCTCACCGGCATACATGTTGCCGAACAGTCGCAGACCGAGAGAAACCGGTTTGGACAGCAGACTTACCCCTTCAAGGATTAAGTTGACAGGAATGAACGCCCAGTGATTGAACGGCTGCAGCGTCAACTCTTTTGCGAAGCCGCCGATGCCTTTCATTTTGATGCTGTAGAACAGAATAAGGATGAATACGCCCAGCGCCATCGACAGGGTGATGTTGACGTCAGCAGACGGCACCACGCGCGTTGCCGGCAGACCCAGCCAATGCTCAGCGATATACGGCAGCAGGTCGATAGGCAGTAAGTCCATCAGGTTCATAAGGAATACCCAGACGAAAATCGTCAGGGCCAGCGGCGCAATCAGCTTGCTTTTGCCATGGTACATGTCTTTGACGCTGCCATGCACAAAGCCGACTATCAGCTCAATCGCGGTCTGAAACTTGCCTGGCACGCCGCTGGTCGCTTTTTTAGCAACGCTACGGAACATCACCAGAAACAACAGACCCAGCACCACCGAGAAGAACATGGAGTCAATATTGAGCGTCCAGAAGGTGGCTGGGGGGTTCTGCGGATCCACCAGCGAGAAAGTACGCAGGTCCAACTGAAGGTTATTCAGATGGTGTCCTATGTATTCCTGCGGCGTCATATTTTCTGAAGCCATGATGCCTTTTACCCTTTGTTGTTAATTACAGCCGGCGCCAGTATCTGAACCACCAGCACCAAAACCCACGTAACGATCAGCGGCAAAAACACCGCCTTTAAAACCGCCAACGCCACCACCAGTAAAACCAGCATCGCTAACACCTTGAAGGCTTCACCGAAGGCGAAAGTCCAGGACACGCGGCCCTTAGCAGGTGTATGCGCCTGGTGACGCCAGGCAAATATCATAAACAACATATTAGGCAGTGCCACTGCCAATCCCCCACATACTGCGGAGATGCCCCAGAAGGGGTCTTTGAGGCAAAACAGCAATCCACTTGCTATTACCGCCAGAAACTGAATGAACAGAAGCTTACGAGCAACGTTTCGACTCACGAGCGACACAGACATCACGTTTTTACTCCTGCTCACTTCGAGGTATGCCGCGTGTCGTATAAAACGTTCTTTAAGACTTAGAGTCAAGCATCAAAAAGCGGTCAAATTATACGGTGCGCCCCCGTGATTTCAAACAATAAGTAGCCAAAAGGTGAATAAATGTTTAAATATTTTTCTCTGGCCCGCATTTTTAACTTTTAGCCAAAGTGTGAACGATCGTACAAAACTGCAAATAGCGCGAAAACACTGGCGATAAAGCGTGCACCAGATCACACATTAAACATATTCATGCTTACGCAATTCATTTACGTGTCAATTCATGCCTTTTCATCTTTTTGATATTTAAGCGTAAAACCAGGTACTGTTTTAAAAATACCAGCTTACACCTTAAAAACGCCCCATTGACATTTATAATAAAAATTTAACAAGCAAAAGTGATTTTTCGATTCGATTTTTAGCAGACTGATATTTACAAAGTTGATTACTCTCTGTTTTAACAAAAGAAGCGACGTTGTCATGTTGAAACGAAACCGTAAATCCAGAGTTAAATGTAACAACGCTGAAATGCGTTATACCTGTCGATTTTTAACACAAGCCGCGTCGTTTTTTTTCTATTTTTTTTGATAAAAATTAAACTTTGTTTGACTTAATAATCACCAGATGCCGCTCGCCTTCCAGTTGCGGAACGCGTAATTTTTCAACAGATTCGACGCTAAAATTGTCAGGTAGTGAGGCAATTTCATCCCCTGGCAATTGCCCTTTTAAGGCATAAAAACGCCCTTTCTCTCCCGGCAGATGGTGGCACCAGCTCACCATATCATTCAACGATGCGAAAGCGCGGCTGATAACGCCATCAAACGGCGGTTCGGAGGGATAGGCTTCAACGCGGCTTTGAACCGGCGTGATGTTTTCCAGTTTCAGTTCGTGCTGGACCTGACGCAGAAAACGTACCCGCTTGCCCAGGCTGTCGAGTAAGGTGAAATGCGCGTCAGGGAGAACAATAGCCAGCGGGATGCCCGGCAGCCCCGGTCCTGTTCCTACGTCGATAAAACGCTGTCCCTGAAGATACGGCGCAACGACTATGCTGTCGAGAATATGGCGTACCAACATTTCGTTGGGATCCCGCACTGACGTCAGGTTGTATGCTTTGTTCCATTTGTGCAGCATATCAACGTAGGCGACCAGCAGCGTTTTCTGGTGATCGGTAAGAGAAATACCGGCATCAGCCAGCAGACGAGAGAGTTTGTTGAGCACGGTCATTACCTGTTAATAATCAAATGCCCGATGCGCTTTCGCTTATCGGGCCTACAAATTTGTAGGGCGGGCAAGCGAAGCGCCCCCGCCAAATTAGTGTTATCAAGCGCTACGACGCAGCATACCTTGTTTTTTCAGCCATACCAGCAGAATGGAGATTGCCGCTGGCGTAACGCCGGAGATACGCGATGCCTGGCCGATAGACGCCGGTTTATGATCGTTCAGCTTGGCGATAACTTCGTTCGACAGACCGGAAACCTGACGATAATCCAGCGTGGCAGGTAGCAACGTATTCTCGTTACGTAGTTGTTTTTCAATCTCATCCTGCTGGCGAGCGATATAGCCTTCGTATTTGACCTGGATTTCCACCTGCTCAGCGGCTTGCTCATCTTCAAGCGCAGGCGCGAATGCGGCAAGCGAAGTGAGCTGCGCGTAGGTCATTTCCGGACGACGCAACAGATCTTCGCCGCTGGCCTCACGGGAGAGAGGCGTGGTCAAATGCGCATTCACTTCATCGGCGGATTCCGCAGACGGCGTTACCCATGTCGATTTCAGCCGCTGACGTTCGCGTTCGATATTTTCCAGCTTCTCGTTGAAGCGCGCCCAGCGTTCATCATCCACCAGACCCAGCTCGCGGCCCATTTCAGTCAGACGCAGATCGGCATTGTCCTCACGTAGCATCAGACGATATTCGGCACGGGAGGTAAACATGCGATACGGCTCTTTGGTGCCCAGCGTACAGAGATCGTCCACCAGCACGCCGAGATAAGCCTGAGAACGCGCAGGCGCCCAGCCCTCTTTGTCGGCGGAAAGACGCGCGGCATTCAGACCAGCGAGCAAGCCCTGCGCCGCAGCCTCTTCATAGCCGGTAGTACCGTTGATTTGACCAGCAAAGAACAGGCCGTGAATAAATTTACTTTCCAGAGTCGGTTTCAGATCGCGCGGGTCGAAGAAATCGTACTCAATCGCGTAACCAGGGCGAACGATCTTCGCGTTCTCCATACCCTGCATGGAACGGACAATCTGCATCTGCACGTCAAACGGCAGGCTGGTGGAGATACCGTTAGGGTAAATCTCGTTAGAGGTCAGTCCTTCCGGCTCAAGGAAGATCTGATGCTGGTTACGATCGGCAAAACGCATCACCTTGTCTTCGATCGAAGGACAGTAGCGTGGGCCGATCCCTTCGATCACGCCAGCGTACATTGGGCTACGATCGAGGTTATTACGAATCACGTCATGGGTTTTCTCATTGGTATGCGTGATGTAACACGGCACCTGTTGCGGATGCTGAGAAGCATTCCCCATAAACGAGAAAACCGGCATCGGGTTATCGCCATGCTGTTGAGCCAACACGCTGAAATCGATAGTACGCGCATCAATACGCGGCGGTGTGCCGGTTTTCAGGCGGCTGACGCGTAGCGGAAGCTCACGCAGACGGCGAGACAGCGGGATGGATGGCGGATCGCCAGCACGACCGCCGCTGTAGTTATCCAGACCAATATGAATTTTGCCATCCAGGAAGGTTCCGACGGTCAGTACCACCGCTTTCGCGCGGAATTTGAGCCCCATTTGGGTCACGGCGCCGACAACGCGATCGTTTTCGACAATCAGATCTTCAACAGCTTGCTGGAAGATCATCAGATTCGGCTGATTCTCCAGCGCGGTACGCACCGCCTGGCGGTATAAGACTCGATCCGCCTGAGCCCGGGTAGCGCGAACGGCCGGACCTTTGCTGGCGTTTAGTATCCTAAACTGAATACCTGCCTGATCGATCGCTTTCGCCATCAGACCGCCGAGCGCATCCACCTCTTTTACCAGATGTCCCTTTCCAATACCGCCGATCGCCGGGTTGCAGCTCATCTGTCCCAACGTGTCAATATTGTGTGTCAAAAGCAGAGTCTGTTGACCCATACGCGCTGCGGCCATCGCGGCCTCAGTGCCTGCATGACCCCCGCCAATAATAATGACGTCAAAAGGATCCTGATAAAACATGGTAATTGCCTCGCATAACGCGGTGTGAAAATGGATTGAAGCCCGGGCGGTGGATTCTACTCAACTTTAGCCGATGGAGAAAGCCCCGGGATCCGGGCTATTAAAAAGAAGATCTTTTTATTTAGAGATCTGTTCTATTGTGATCTCTTATTAGGATCGCGCCAGGCTGTGGATAACCCGGATCCTGTAATAAAGATCAATGCGTTGGAAAGGATCACTAGCTGTGAATGATCGGTGATCGTGGTCCGTATAAGCTGGGATCAAAACGGGTACTTATACACAACTCAAAAAGTGAACAACGGTTATTCTTTGGATAACTACCGGTTGATCCAAGCTTTCCACCAGATTTATCCACAATGGATCGCACGATCTTTACACTTATTTGAGTAAATTAATCCAGGATCCGAGCCAAATCTCCGCTGGATCTTCCGGAATCTCATGTTCAAGGATGTTGATCTTCAGTGTTTCCCCAACCTGTTTTGCGCCAGCGCCTTTCAGTTCCGCTTCTATTTTCTCAATCGCGCCGCAAAACGTGTCGTATTCTCGACTGCCAATGCCAATTGCGCCGAAACGTACCGCGGAAAGATCGGGTTTCTGCGTCTGAAGGTCTTCATAGAAAGGGGTCAGGTTGTCCGGAATGTCTCCGGCACCGTGCGTTGAGCTGATTATCAGCCAGATCCCGGAAGTTGACAGATCCTCTAATAACGGACCGTGCACCGTTTCGGTTGAAAAACCGGCAGCTTCCAGCTTTTCCGCCAGATGTTCCGCGACGTATTCGGCGCCGCCCAGGGTGCTGCCGCTGATAAGAGTAATGTCTGCCATTGATCGCTCGCTCAGGTAAAGAGGCTGCATTGTACTCTGTGAACGAGCTGGGATCTACCTGTGGAAAAATGTGGGATTAAAAAAGCCGATCATGGCTTGATGGTGCGCATGATCGGGTTCTGCAAGACGATCAGTGTCTCAGTGGACTGAATTTCATCAATTGTTTGGATCTTGTTGATAAGTACGTGCTGAAGCGCGTCGATTGATTTGCACATCACTTTTATAAAGATGCTGTAGTGACCGGTGGTGTAATACGCTTCCGTCACCTCATCCAGGCTTTCCAGCCGGGCCAGTGCGGAGGGATAGTCTTTGGCGCTTTTGAGGATGATGCCAATAAAGCAGCCCACATCGTAGCCCAGTTGTTTAGGGCTGACGTCAATCCGTGCGCCCGTAATGATCCCGGCCTGCTTCATTTTCTCGACGCGAACGTGAATGGTTCCAGGGCTAACGCCAAATTGTTTGGCCAGTTCGGCGTAGGCGGTGCGGGCATTTCCCATTAAGGCGTCAAGTATGCCGCGGTCCAGATTGTCGATCTGATAATTTTCCATCGCTTTTTCTTATGCAGATTAATGATTATCTCTATTTTAGCCATTATTTTTAACGAATCAAAACCGAAGTTAGCTTTTTATCTGTTGATTATTGAATAGTGCTCTCGTTTTGTTGCTTAATCATAGGCAACAGGACGCAGGAGTAAAAAAATGAAAACCGCTTACATTGCCAAACAACGTCAAATTAGCTTCGTGAAATCACATTTCTCTCGCCAGCTGGAGGAGCGTCTGGGTCTGATTGAGGTCCAGGCGCCGATCCTGAGTCGCGTAGGGGATGGTACGCAGGATAATTTGTCCGGCTGTGAAAAAGCGGTGCAGGTAAAAGTGAAAGCATTGCCTGACGCCCAGTTCGAAGTGGTGCATTCACTGGCGAAGTGGAAACGTCAAACCCTGGGGCAACATGACTTCAGCGCGGGCGAAGGGCTGTACACGCACATGAAAGCCCTTCGCCCCGATGAAGACCGACTCTCTCCGCTCCACTCGGTCTATGTGGATCAGTGGGACTGGGAGCGTGTCATGGGCGATGGCGAGCGCCAATTTTCCACCCTGAAAAGCACAGTAGAGGCTATATGGGCAGGAATTAAGGCGACGGAAGCAGAAGTGCATAAACAGTTTGGTCTGGCGCCGTTCCTGCCAGAGCAAATTCAGTTTGTTCACAGTCAGGAACTGCTGGCGCGTTTCCCGGATCTGGATGCGAAAGGGCGCGAACGCGCGATCGCCAAAGAACTTGGCGCCGTTTTCCTGGTGGGGATCGGCGGTAAACTGAGCGATGGCCACCGCCATGATGTACGCGCGCCGGATTATGATGACTGGAGCTCCGCATCTGAGCTGGGCTACGCCGGTCTGAACGGCGATATCCTGGTGTGGAACCCGGTGCTGGAAGATGCGTTTGAGCTTTCCTCTATGGGTATCCGCGTAGATGCCGATACGCTGATGCGCCAGCTGGCGTTGACCGGTGATGAAGATCGTCTGCAACTGGAGTGGCATCAGGCGCTGCTGCGCGGCGAAATGCCGCAGACCATCGGCGGCGGGATTGGGCAGTCGCGTCTGACGATGTTGCTGCTGCAATTGCCGCATATTGGTCAGGTACAGTGCGGCGTATGGCCCGCGCAGGTTCGCGAAAGCATTCCTGCTATTTTATAAGCCGTTAGCGCCGCCAGCGTCTCAGCAGGCGGCTTCGCATCCCGGTGTCAAAGCGCCAGATATGATCGAAAATGCGCATGATGCCGGGTTTGCCGTGCGCCGACATCGCCACCGCATGGAATCGATGCTGGTGAAGACGCTGCAACTCTCCCACTTTGCTCACCACGTCATCCGGCAAGCGCTGGGCGATAAAATCCGAAATGACCACCGCATCGGCATCAAACCATTCCCGTCCCTGCATTCTTTCAATAATGGCGCGAAAACAGCTGGCGATATCCGTGCCGCCGCGAAAACGTTGACTTAAAAAGCGGATGGCCTGCTCGATACCTTCCGGGCCGGAGAGTTCATAGCGCACAACGTCAGTGGAAAACAGCATAATAAAGCAGCGGCGGTTATCCGCCAGCGCAACGCGCATCAACGCCAGGCAGAACGCTTTTGCGCACTGCTCGTTAAATCCTCCCATCGAGCCTGAAGTATCGACGCAGACAATAAACGGTCCGCGCGGCTGCTCGTCGACATCCTGGTGTACTACCGGCCGTTCGGTCACTTTCTCACGCCACGCTTCGCCATGCAGGCGATAGGTGAGGAGCTGTTTTTCCACTAACCGGCGGTAAAATTCATATTCCAGCTCGGTGATGCCGAGCGTCGCCAGCTCTGGCGGCAACAGGCGCAGAATATCATCGCCTTGCTGAATACCGTCAACCTGCTCCAGCACCGTTGCGGGTTCGCGTACCAGTGTACGAAAGGTTTCCATCGGCGCGTCTTTTTTCGGTACCGATTTGGCTTCCCGCGAACGTCCCAGTTGTTCCGCCAGTTGCATTAGCTCCGGCTGGGCGGCGAGAAATTCGCCGTATTTTACGATCAGTTGATAATCACCACGTTTAAGCTGGCCCGCGCTCATATCCCACAGGCGGCCTGCGGCATTATCATTTTCCGCCAGCGTCGGTTCCAGTTGCCCGCTCAGCGTCATCCGTTCCTGAACGTCACTCAGCAACTGCTCGCGCTCTTCTTCCAGTAGTTGTTGGTTTAACGTGGTGGCCTGCACGACCAGACTTAACCGCCAGCGTTGCAAAAAAAGCGTGTGTAGCGCAGGGGTAAAGGTACTGTTGCTCTCCGTCAACTGCTTCGCCTGCGCGGCATACGGTGAATGCAGGCGGTGAAGCAACGCCAGTATTTGCGGCAGTTGCACGATGAACTGTGGGGTAGAGAGAAGTTGGCTTTGCTGATAACACATGACCTCTTCCGTGAGTTCCGGCGGAACGCGTGCGTCTTTAAGACGGCTGCGTAGCGCTTCCCGCCAGCGCGGGAGATCGGCGGTCACGGCGTTTTTTAAACGCGGAAACTTTTCAAAGAAAATGACCAGTTGTGGGGAAGCCAGTAGCGCGAGGATCATCTCTTCGACCATTCCCTCTTCGCTGACGGCCAGCATGGTATTTAGCGTATCCAGCGTCAGCATTGTTTCGCCTGGCGGATCTGTTCTCCTACATCCTGCAGGCTGGCCTCAATGCGCCCTAACCAGTCGCTGTGAATAAACAGGCAATGTTGCTGTTCGCTGAAGCGGGTATGCTGCTGGCGCCAGTCGTTTTCTAACGTTTCCAGCTGCTGTTTGATCTCCGCAGGCATACTGTCTTCAGCCGTTCCCGGTAACGCCAGACGGGTACCTTGTAGACTGATGTCGCGCACCACCAGATGTTGAGCGTTATCGACTTCCATATTCAGCGTTTGGGCAAAGCCGATCCCGTTCAGTTTGCCGCGGATCTCGCCGCCTTTGGTCAGCCAAAGTTCCAGCGCGCTGCGGTCAAAGGTAATATGGATCACTTCCATATCATGCAATTTGAGCGGTTTTTGTAGCAATAACGTCAACGTTGACGCACTGGCTTCCGGCGGTAAAGTGTAATGCGGGCGACGGCTGAACATACCGCCTTCTTTAATGACGGTGAAGGCGGTTTTATCGCTTTGCTGTTGCTGCAACTGAAGGCGACGCTGGACGATACCGCCGAGGCGAGTCAGCATGGCCTGCTGCTGCCAGGCGTGTCCGGTCATCAATATTTCCAGTTGCTGTTGCATGAGATTCAGACTCTGCGCGTCATACCACAAGCAATCTTTTAGCAGGATAAGGTCAATCGGCGCAACCGCGTCGCGTCCGCTAAAGAAGGCGCTGGCCTGTAACAGGCGGATGGCTTTCTTCCAGCGACGGTCGGAGACATAAGGCGCATTCGGCAAATTATCCAGCTGTTGGCGCAGAGTAAATATCAGCTCAAAGACCGGATCAGGGAGTGAAATCGCGCCGATATCCTTTTGCCACTGTTGATATTCTTCGTCGCTAACCTGTAACGAGGCAGGTACCGGGTTATCACTTTCATCCTGCTGACTGACCAGCATGGAGCGGAAATTGGCTTTATCCTGAACTTTATCCAGCCACAGGCGAATCAACATTCGGTCGTACAACGCTTCCAGGCTGCTGTCCGCTTCGGGCAGTTCGTTAGAGGCCGCCACCAGCAGCCGCATCGGAATTTTTTCCTCAAATGCGCCGTTGCGGAAATGGCGTTCGTTAATGGCGGTCAGCAATGTGTTCAGGATAGCTGGCCCGGCTTTCCAGATTTCATCCAGAAAAACGATTTCGGCTTCGGGAAGGTAGCCGGTCGTTAAGCGTTCATAGCGACCTTCATCTTTCAGCGCCTGAATAGAGAGCGGGCCAAAAACCTCTTCCGGCGTGGAAAAGCGTGTCATCAGATATTCAAAAGCGCGGGCGCGCTGGAAAGCAAACTTCAGGCGGCGGGCAATCAGACTCTTGGCGATACCGGGCGGGCCCAACAAAAAGACGCTCTCACCGCTTAACGCCGCCAGTAGGCAAAGGCGTATGGCATGACTACGTTCATACAGCCCCTTCTCAAGGGCGCTGCTCAGACGGGAAATTCTTTCCGCTAATAAATGTGGGTGAGCCATAATAAAGAGGCGTCCTTTCGACAAATGGATCATGCTAATTGCGAGTATAGACGTTTCACCACCGGGGCTGTAATCGTCTGACGCGCTGTTTATTTTTCTTTGAGCCAGGTTAATCTGGCTTCATTTAGGGGTACGATTTTATGATTAATCGTGCATACTGTGCGCTTTTTTGTGGGCCAAGGGACTAAGCACACATTTCATATCTATACACTCATTCATTCAAACTACATCAAGGCGGCAAAGGAGTGAATCCCCTGGCACTGACTTAAACGTGTGACTGGGGTAAGCGAATGCAGCCGACAAGGAGGTAGGGTGAAGGGTGACGTGTATAAACGAAAGATGAGTCTATGAGCACTGATAATAAGCAATCGTTGCCTGCGATTACCCTCGCAGCTATTGGGGTTGTCTACGGTGATATTGGTACCAGCCCGCTTTATACGCTTCGTGAATGTTTGTCCGGTCAGTTTGGTTTTGGCGTTGAACGAGATGCCGTATTTGGTTTTCTGTCGCTGATCTTCTGGCTACTCATCTTTGTGGTTTCCATCAAATATCTCACCTTCGTGATGCGCGCCGATAACGCGGGTGAAGGTGGAATTTTGACGCTGATGTCGCTTGCCGGGCGTAATACCTCGGCGCGCACCACATCCATGTTAGTTATCATGGGACTGATAGGCGGCAGCTTTTTCTATGGCGAAGTGGTGATTACGCCGGCGATTTCGGTGATGTCGGCGATTGAAGGCCTGGAGATTGTCGCGCCGCAGCTGGATACCTGGATTGTCCCGCTCTCCATTATTGTGCTGACTCTGTTGTTTATGATTCAGAAGCACGGTACGGGAATGGTAGGGAAACTCTTTGCGCCGATCATGCTGACCTGGTTTTTAATCCTGGCGGTACTTGGCCTGCGCAGTATTATCGCCAATCCCGAAGTGTTACATGCGCTGAATCCTGTCTGGGCGGTACGTTTTTTCCTTGAATATAAAACCGTATCATTTATTGCGTTGGGCGCGGTGGTGCTGTCGATTACCGGCGTAGAGGCGTTGTACGCCGATATGGGACACTTCGGTAAGTTCCCGATTCGCCTGGCGTGGTTTACCGTGGTATTGCCGTCGTTAGTACTGAACTACTTTGGTCAGGGCGCATTGCTACTTAAGCATCCGGAAGCGATTAAAAACCCCTTCTTCCTGTTGGCGCCGGACTGGGCGTTAATTCCGCTGCTGATTCTGGCCGCGCTGGCGACGGTGATCGCCTCCCAGGCGGTCATTTCCGGCGTCTTTTCGCTGACGCGTCAGGCCGTGCGTCTTGGCTATTTGTCGCCAATGCGCATTATCCATACCTCCGAGATGGAGTCCGGTCAGATCTATATCCCTTTCGTTAACTGGCTGCTTTATTTCGCGGTCGTGGTTGTTATTGTTAGCTTTGAGCACTCCAGCAACCTGGCGGCGGCCTATGGTATCGCCGTGACCGGCACGATGGTGCTGACGTCTATTCTTTCTACGACCGTGGCGCGTAAGAACTGGCACTGGAACAAATATTTTGTCGCGCTGATCCTCATCGCATTCCTGTGCGTGGATATCCCGCTGTTCTCGGCTAACCTCGATAAATTGTTGTCCGGCGGTTGGCTGCCGCTGAGCCTGGGTCTGATCATGTTCACGATCATGACCACCTGGAAGAGCGAGCGTTTCCGTCTGTTGCGTCGTATGCATGAACACGGTAATTCGCTGGAAGCGATGATTGCTTCACTGGAGAAGTCACCGCCGGTTCGGGTGCCGGGTACTGCCGTATACATGTCGCGCGCGCTCAGTGTGATCCCTTTTGCTTTATTGCATAACCTGAAGCACAACAAAGTGTTGCATGAGCGCGTAATCTTACTGACGTTGCGTACGGAAGATGCGCCTTATGTGCATAACGTTCGCCGGGTGCAGATTGAGCAGTTGTCTCCGACATTCTGGCGCGTGGTGGCCAGCTACGGCTGGCGCGAAACGCCAAACGTTGAAGAGGTGTTCCACCGCTGCGGTCTGGAAGGCCTTAGCTGTCGGATGATGGAAACGTCGTTCTTTATGTCGCACGAGTCGTTGATTGTCGGCAAACGCCCGTGGTATTTGCGTCTGCGTGGCAAGCTGTATTTGTTGTTGCAACGCAACGCCCTGCGCGCGCCGGATCAGTTCGAGATCCCGCCTAACCGCGTGATTGAGTTAGGTACGCAGGTCGAGATTTAACCTCCCATCAACATGCCGGGGGCCGCGTTGGGTTACCCGGCCTGGCCAATCCGTAGATTCCCACAAGATAATCGCCTGATTTCCGCTAGCGAAACGTTTCGACGGCGATCACAATTCTGTTACGTCATGATGGTTTTATGAACACATCCGGGGTTACACTGCGGCCAGCGAAACGTTTCGCTAGTGGAGCAGAAAAATGAAGAAAGGCACCGTACTCAACTCTGAAATCTCGTCGGTCATTTCCCGTCTGGGGCATACTGATACTCTGGTAGTCTGTGATGCGGGTTTACCCATCCCGAATAGCACCGCGCGTATCGATATGGCACTAACCCAGGGCGTACCTTCTTTTATGCAGGTGGTGGATGTCGTGACCCGGGAAATGCAGGTTGAGGCGGCGATTCTTGCAACGGAAATCAAACAACAGAATCCGCAGCTCCACGAAACGTTGCTCACTCACCTTGAGCAACTGCAGCAACACCAGGGAAACACCATAAAAATTAGTTATACGACACACGAACAATTCAAAAAATTGACTGCAGACAGTCAGGCGGTGATTCGCAGCGGGGAGTGTTCCCCGTATGCGAACGTCATTCTTTGCGCTGGCGTCACTTTCTGAGGCCGCTATGGACGCATTACTGCAACTCAAAGGGATCGATAAAGCGTTCCCCGGCGTGAAGGCTCTCTCCGGCGCCGCGTTAAACGTTTATCCTGGCCGCGTTATGGCGCTGGTGGGGGAAAACGGCGCCGGAAAATCCACCATGATGAAAGTATTAACCGGCATCTATACGCGAGATGCGGGATCGTTGTTATGGCTGGGTAAAGAGACCACCTTTAATGGGCCTAAATCGTCTCAGGAAGCCGGGATCGGCATTATTCATCAGGAACTGAACCTGATCCCGCAGTTGACCATTGCGGAAAACATCTTCCTGGGCCGTGAGTTTGTGAATCGCTTTGGCAAAATCGACTGGAAAAAGATGTATGCCGAAGCCGACCACCTCTTAGCCAAACTCAATCTGCGTTTTAAGAGCGATAAGCTGGTGGGCGAACTCTCTATCGGCGATCAGCAAATGGTGGAAATCGCCAAAGTGCTGAGCTTCGAATCCAAAGTCATCATTATGGATGAACCGACCGATGCGCTGACCGACACTGAAACCGACTCTCTGTTCCGCGTTATCCGCGAATTAAAATCGCAGGGGCGCGGCATTGTCTATATCTCCCACCGTATGAAAGAGATCTTCGAAATTTGCGATGACGTGACGGTCTTCCGCGATGGGCAATTTATCGCCGAGCGTGAAGTGGCCACGTTGACCGAAGATTCTCTTATCGAAATGATGGTGGGACGTAAGCTGGAAGATCAGTACCCGCATCTGGATAACGCGCCGGGTGAGATTCGCCTCAAGGTCGATAATCTGTGCGGACCGGGCGTGAATGATGTCTCTTTTGTGCTGCGAAAAGGCGAGATTCTTGGCATCTCCGGCCTGATGGGCGCCGGTCGCACCGAGCTGATGAAAGTATTGTACGGCGCGATGCCGCGAACCAGCGGTTATGTGACGCTCGATGGACACGAAGTGGTGACGCGCTCTCCGCAGGACGGGCTGGCCAATGGCATCGTTTATATCTCTGAAGACCGTAAGCGCGATGGACTGGTGCTCGGCATGTCAGTTAAAGAGAATATGTCGCTGACGGCGCTGGACTATTTCAGCCGCGCTGGCGGAAGCCTGAAACACAAAGATGAGCAGCAGGCGGTGGGGGATTTTATCCGTCTGTTCAACGTCAAGACGCCTTCAATGGAACAGGCGATAGGCCTGCTTTCCGGTGGTAATCAGCAAAAAGTGGCGATTGCCCGCGGGTTGATGACGCGCCCGAAAGTGCTCATTCTCGACGAGCCGACCCGCGGCGTGGACGTCGGCGCCAAGAAAGAGATTTACCAGCTTATCAACCAGTTTAAGGCCGACGGCCTGAGCATCATTCTGGTCTCATCTGAGATGCCAGAAGTATTAGGCATGAGCGATCGCATCATCGTCATGCATGAAGGGCATCTCAGCGGTGAATTTACTCGCGAGCAGGCCACCCAGGAAGTGTTAATGGCTGCCGCAGTGGGCAAGCTTAATCGCGTGAATCAGGAGTAAAAAAGATGACAACCCAGGCTGTTTCTGGTCGCCGTTATTTCACTAAAGCGTGGCTTCTTGAGCAGAAGTCGCTCATTGCCCTGCTGGTGTTGATCGCGATTGTTTCGACGTTGAGCCCCAACTTTTTTACCGTTAATAATCTGTTCAATATTCTTCAACAGACCTCCGTTAACGCCATTATGGCGGTGGGGATGACGTTGGTGATTCTGACATCGGGGATCGATCTGTCCGTCGGTTCCCTGCTGGCGCTCACCGGTGCGGTTGCCGCTTCAATCGTCGGCGTTGAAGTGAATGCGCTGGTCGCGGTTGCCGCCGCGCTGGCGCTGGGCGCTGCGATTGGCGCCGTCACTGGCGTTATCGTCGCGAAGGGCCGCGTACAGGCGTTTATCGCTACGCTGGTGATGATGCTGCTACTGCGTGGCGTGACGATGGTTTACACCGACGGTAGCCCGGTCAACACCGGCTTTACCGATAACGCCGATCTGTTTGGCTGGTTCGGTATCGGTCGTCCGCTGGGCGTTCCTACGCCGGTCTGGATCATGGCTATCGTCTTTATCGCCGCCTGGTATATGCTGCATCACACTCGTCTGGGACGCTATATCTACGCGCTGGGCGGTAACGAAGCGGCGACGCGTCTGTCTGGCATTAGCGTGAGCAAAGTGAAAATTATCGTCTATTCACTTTGCGGCCTGACAGCATCGCTGGCGGGCATCATTGAAGTGGCGCGCCTCTCTTCCGCGCAGCCGACGGCGGGTACCGGCTATGAGCTGGATGCTATTGCCGCCGTGGTGCTGGGCGGCACCAGCCTTGCAGGTGGTAAAGGGCGCATTGTTGGGACATTGATCGGCGCATTGATTCTCGGCTTCCTTAATAATGGTTTGAATTTGTTAGGTGTTTCCTCCTATTACCAGATGATCGTCAAAGCGGTGGTGATTTTGCTGGCGGTACTGGTAGACAACAAAAAGCAGTAACAACGACTACAGGACATCTGAAATATGAACATGAAAAAACTGGCTACCCTGGTATCTGCTGTTGCGCTGAGCGCCACCGTGAGCGCGAATGCAATGGCGAAAGACACCATTGCGCTGGTGATCTCTACCCTCAATAATCCCTTCTTCGTGTCGTTAAAAGACGGGGCGCAAAAAGAGGCGGATAAACTGGGTTATAACCTGGTGGTGCTGGACTCCCAGAACAACCCTGCCAAAGAGCTGGCGAACGTGCAGGATTTAACCGTTCGCGGGACCAAAATTCTGCTGATCAACCCGACTGACTCCGATGCGGTGGGTAACGCGGTGAAGATGGCGAACCAGGCGAAGATTCCGGTTATCACGCTTGACCGCCAGGCAACCAAAGGCGATGTCGTCAGCCATATCGCGTCTGATAACGTGCTGGGCGGTAAGATCGCTGGCGACTATATCGCGAAAAAAGCTGGCGAAGGCGCCAAAGTGATTGAGTTGCAAGGCATTGCCGGAACATCTGCGGCGCGTGAGCGTGGCGAAGGTTTCCAGCAGGCGGTAGCCGCCCACAAATTTAATGTCCTGGCCAGCCAGCCTGCTGATTTCGACCGTACTAAGGGTCTGAACGTCATGCAGAACCTGCTAACCGCGCATCCGGATGTTCAGGCTGTCTTCGCCCAGAACGATGAAATGGCGCTGGGCGCACTGCGCGCACTGCAAACTGCCGGTAAAGCAGATGTGATGGTGGTTGGATTTGACGGTACGCCGGATGGCGAAAAGGCCGTAAAAGATGGCAAACTGGCAGCGACTATCGCTCAGTTACCGGATCAAATCGGCGCCAAAGGCGTTGAAGTGGCGGATAAGGTGTTGAAAGGCGAAAAAGTTCAGGCCAAATATCCGGTTGACCTGAAACTGGTCATCAAGCAGTAATAAACGACACGGGTCAACTATGGCCTGATGGCGACAGAAATACGCGAGCCTCCGCTGAGGTGAACGTAAAAAAAAGAAAAGCAGGGCACGCGCCACCCTAACCGGTGGCGCACTTTGACGTGGAACCCCGAATATGAAAACCGCAGGTAATCTCATCGTCCTTGGCAGCATTAATGCCGATCATATCCTTAATCTTGAGTCCTTCCCTACCCCGGGTGAAACGGTAACCGGTAGCCATTATCAGGTCGCGTTTGGTGGGAAAGGCGCGAATCAGGCGGTTGCTGCGGGACGTAGCGGGGCAAATATTGCGTTTATCGCCTGCACGGGCGATGACGATATTGGCGACAGTATTCGTAAACAATTAGTCAGCGATCGTATTGATATCGCGCCAGTTAGCGTTATTAAAGGCGAGTCTACCGGGGTGGCGCTGATTTTCGTTAATGGCGAAGGCGAGAACGTCATCGGTATTCATGCCGGAGCGAATGCCGCGTTATCGCCGGCGTTGGTTGATGCGCAGCGTGAACGTATCGCGCAGGCGGATGCGTTACTGATGCAACTGGAATCGCCGCTGGAAAGCGTACTGGCGGCGGCGAAAATCGCCCATCAACATCATACTACTGTTGCGCTTAATCCGGCGCCTGCCCGTGAGTTACCGGATGAACTGCTGGCGCTGGTGGACATCATCACGCCAAATGAAACGGAAGCTGAAAAGCTGACGGGCGTGCGTGTGGAAAATGACGACGATGCCGCGAAAGCTGCGCAGGTTTTGCATGATAAAGGCATTCGAACCGTATTAATTACCTTAGGAAGCCGTGGCGTCTGGGCCAGCGTAGACGGCGAGGGCCGCCGCGTTCCTGGATTTAGCGTTGAGGCTGTCGATACCATTGCTGCCGGAGATACGTTTAACGGCGCCTTTATCACCGCGATACTGGAGGAGACGCCGTTGCCGGAAGCGATTCGCTTTGCCCATGCCGCCGCCGCGATTGCCGTAACGCGTAAAGGCGCGCAACCTTCCGTTCCGTGGCGCGAAGAGATAGAAGCGTTTTTACATCAGCAGGGGTAACGCTTGGCTACTATGAAAGATGTTGCCCGCCTGGCGGGAGTCTCTACATCGACGGTCTCTCACGTTATTAACAAAGATCGCTTTGTGAGTGAGACGATAACCGAAAAAGTTGAAGCGGCGATTAAATCGCTCAACTATGCGCCTTCTGCGCTGGCGCGAAGCCTCAAGTTAAACCAGACCCGCACGATTGGTATGCTAATTACCGCCAGTACCAACCCTTTTTATTCCGAACTGGTGCGCGGCGTTGAGCGAAGCTGTTTTGAGCGCGGTTATAGTCTGGTGCTGTGCAATACCGAAGGCGACGAGCAACGGATGAACCGCAACCTGGAGACGCTGATGCAAAAACGGGTAGACGGTTTACTGCTGCTGTGTACCGAAACGCATCAGCCTTCTCGTGAAATCATGGAGCGTTATCCGTCTATTCCTACCGTCATGATGGACTGGTCGCCGTTTGATGGTGAGGGCGATAGCGATCTCATTCAGGATAATTCGTTGCTAGGCGGCGATCTTGCTACCCAATACCTTATCGATAAAGGATTTACCCGAATAGCCTGTATTACCGGCCCGCTGGACAAAACGCCAGCGCGTTTACGGCTGGAAGGGTATCGGGCGGCGATGAAACGCGCAGGGCTGGCTATTCCGCAAGGCTATGAGATCACCGGCGATTTTGAATTTGGCGGCGGCTTTGACGCCATGCAGGCGTTACTCGCCCATCAACAGCGACCGCAAGCGGTTTTTACCGGAAACGATGCGATGGCTGTCGGCGCCTATCAGGCGCTATATCAGGCGGGGCTTCGTATTCCGCAGGATATGGCAGTCATTGGCTATGATGATATTGAGCTGGCGCGCTATATGACGCCGCCGCTGACGACTATCCATCAGCCGAAAGATGAATTGGGCGAGCTGGCTATTGATGTGTTGATTCATCGGATGGCGCAGCCCGCCTTGCAACAACAGCGACTTCAGCTTACTCCGGTTTTGACGGTGCGTGGGTCGGTTTAGATTTATGCCGTTCTTTAATCAGATTGTTGCCGTCTTTGGCTCTTAGCAGCATAAACATCAGCGCGGACACGATAGTGATCGCCCCCATCGTGATAAAGGTATAGTGGAACTGTTCCACGGTACTGGTGCCCGCAAAACCTTCATAAATACGTAACACCGCCGCGCTGATCGCCACGCCTAAACTGATAGACAATTGCTGCGTAACCGCCAGAACGCTGTTGCCGCTGCTGGCATTATCGTCCGTCAGATCCGCAAGAGTAATCGTATTCATTGCCGTAAATTGAGTGGACATCGCCATTCCAAGAATGAATAGCGGCAGCACGAGCATCCAGATCGGCATGGCGGGAGATTGAAACGAAAACTGGGCAATCATCAGACCGATAAATACCGTAATGCCGACCAGAGTCTTCCGGTATCCCAAACGTCGTAAAACCTGCGTTACGGTCGATTTCGCGATAATAGAACCCAAAGCCGTCGGCGCCATCATGCAGCCGGCGATCAGAGCCGGGTAGCCAAAACCAACCTGTAGCATTAACGGCATCAAAAAAGGTACGCAGCCTGTCCCCAGACGCGTGGCGAGGTTGCCGGCAATACCGACGGAAAATGTGCGTGTCTTAAACAGCGATAGTGATATTAACGGTGTCGGATGACGGCGGGCGTGGCGGATATAGGCCAATAGTAGAACGATACTGCAAAAAATAATGGCGGATGCGATCCATGTCGCCACAATCTTTTCGCCAAACAGTTCCATTCCGCTGGAAAATAAAACCAGACTTAACCCAAAAAGAAAGAAGCCGGTCATGTCAAACTTGCGACGCGGCGTGGTGAAGTTGGGCATATATTTGCGGGCATACAGAATGCCTGCAACACCAATGGGAATATTAATCAGGAAGATCCAGTGCCAGCTTGCCCAGGTCACCAGTACGCCGCCTAATACCGGCCCCAGAATCGGACCTACCAGCCCCGGCATAGTGACAAAGTTAAGAACGGGCAGCAGCTCACTACGCGGATAGGCTCGCAATAACGCCAGCCGCGCCACTGGCATCATCATCGCTCCGCCGACGCCTTGTACGACGCGAAAAATAACCAATTCAGATAGTGAACTGGAGAGCGCGCAGGCCAGCGAGCCTAACGTAAACAGACTTACGGCAACCATAAAAACGCGACGCGTACCAAAGCGGTCAGCCAGCCAGCCGCTTACCGGAATTAACATAGCTACTGTCAGGGTATAACTGATAATAGCGGACTGCATGGCGAGTGGTGAACGGTTAAGACTATGCGCAATAGCCGGTAAAGCGGTATTCAAAATGGTGGCGTCTAGCGCCTGCATAAAGAAGGCCATCGCCGCGATCCACGGCAGGCCAGCCATACTGCGCGCTTTTTTGCTGGTCATTCAATATCCTGTTAATTATCTGGTCTCTCATTGGGCGCTATTAACAACGCCTGGCAGGCCTGGAAAGCGCGTTCGCCGTCGCCATCAGCGATGGCATCAACAATGGCCTGGTGCAAATCCAGCTTTACCACCTCGTTATAGGTGATTGAGGTAAAGTAAGTGTGATAAACCGAATGAAATAGCGTCGCAAAAGAGATTAGAAAGGGATTGGCGCTCATTTCGTAGATATGCTCGTGCCACGCCATATCCACTTCAATCCAGCGTTCACGCTTAAAATGCTTTTTCAGCGCGACCATCTCTTCCATTAAGGCATTAAGCCGCGCTTTCTGCTCCGGTGTGCCAAGAGTCGCCGCCAGCAGGCAGGCTTGCGGCTCCAGGCTAATACGCATCACCAGAAAATGCTCTACCACCTGATGAAAATTTTCTTCCGTCATCCACCAGGTCAGCAGCTCTTGATCCAGAAAGTTCCAGTTTCCCTGCGGCATCACCCGCGTACCAATGCGCGGACGAGGTAGCACCATACCTTTAGCCGTCAACGTTTTCACCGCTTCGCGAACTGCCGTTCGACTTACGCCGTACTGCTCGCCCAGTTCTATTTCGCCGGGAAGAATCGTACCGGGGGCGTAGTCACCCTTTAATATCCGCTGCGCCAGCTTTTCAGCCAGAACATAGGATAGATTTTTCTGTGCGGCTAATTGTTGTGCGCTTAAAGGCATGAATGTTCTTCCTTTCTCTTTCGTTTGGTTATTAGTATGCCACCTGGAAGTGTGATTGCAGTTGCAATAACGGCAATTTGCTTATTTTATGGCACGTTAAGCACGCTATTGATGAAAAAAGAGACACTCAGAAAATTATTTTAAATTTCCTCTTGTCAGGCAGAAATAACTCCCTATAATGCGCCACCACTGACACGGAACAACGGCACACAGGCCGCCGGGTCAGCGGGGTTCAGACCAGAACCTCACGGAGAAAAGCGAAAATAAACGCTTGACTCTGAAGCGGGAAAGCGTAATATGCACACCCCGCGCCGCTGAGAAAAAGCGAAGCGGCACTGCTCTTTAACAATTTATCAGACAATCTGTGTGGGCACTCGAAGATACGGTTTCTTAACGTCCTAGGACGAAAAATGAATACCAAGTCTCAAGAGTGAACACGTAATTCATTACGAAGTTTAATTCATTGAGCATCAAACTTTTAAATTGAAGAGTTTGATCATGGCTCAGATTGAACGCTGGCGGCAGGCCTAACACATGCAAGTCGAACGGTAACAGGAAGCAGCTTGCTGCTTCGCTGACGAGTGGCGGACGGGTGAGTAATGTCTGGGAAACTGCCTGATGGAGGGGGATAACTACTGGAAACGGTGGCTAATACCGCATAACGTCGCAAGACCAAAGAGGGGGACCTTCGGGCCTCTTGCCATCAGATGTGCCCAGATGGGATTAGCTTGTTGGTGAGGTAACGGCTCACCAAGGCGACGATCCCTAGCTGGTCTGAGAGGATGACCAGCCACACTGGAACTGAGACACGGTCCAGACTCCTACGGGAGGCAGCAGTGGGGAATATTGCACAATGGGCGCAAGCCTGATGCAGCCATGCCGCGTGTATGAAGAAGGCCTTCGGGTTGTAAAGTACTTTCAGCGGGGAGGAAGGTGTTGTGGTTAATAACCGCAGCAATTGACGTTACCCGCAGAAGAAGCACCGGCTAACTCCGTGCCAGCAGCCGCGGTAATACGGAGGGTGCAAGCGTTAATCGGAATTACTGGGCGTAAAGCGCACGCAGGCGGTCTGTCAAGTCGGATGTGAAATCCCCGGGCTCAACCTGGGAACTGCATTCGAAACTGGCAGGCTTGAGTCTTGTAGAGGGGGGTAGAATTCCAGGTGTAGCGGTGAAATGCGTAGAGATCTGGAGGAATACCGGTGGCGAAGGCGGCCCCCTGGACAAAGACTGACGCTCAGGTGCGAAAGCGTGGGGAGCAAACAGGATTAGATACCCTGGTAGTCCACGCCGTAAACGATGTCTACTTGGAGGTTGTGCCCTTGAGGCGTGGCTTCCGGAGCTAACGCGTTAAGTAGACCGCCTGGGGAGTACGGCCGCAAGGTTAAAACTCAAATGAATTGACGGGGGCCCGCACAAGCGGTGGAGCATGTGGTTTAATTCGATGCAACGCGAAGAACCTTACCTGGTCTTGACATCCACAGAACTTTCCAGAGATGGATTGGTGCCTTCGGGAACTGTGAGACAGGTGCTGCATGGCTGTCGTCAGCTCGTGTTGTGAAATGTTGGGTTAAGTCCCGCAACGAGCGCAACCCTTATCCTTTGTTGCCAGCGATTAGGTCGGGAACTCAAAGGAGACTGCCAGTGATAAACTGGAGGAAGGTGGGGATGACGTCAAGTCATCATGGCCCTTACGACCAGGGCTACACACGTGCTACAATGGCGCATACAAAGAGAAGCGACCTCGCGAGAGCAAGCGGACCTCATAAAGTGCGTCGTAGTCCGGATTGGAGTCTGCAACTCGACTCCATGAAGTCGGAATCGCTAGTAATCGTGGATCAGAATGCCACGGTGAATACGTTCCCGGGCCTTGTACACACCGCCCGTCACACCATGGGAGTGGGTTGCAAAAGAAGTAGGTAGCTTAACCTTCGGGAGGGCGCTTACCACTTTGTGATTCATGACTGGGGTGAAGTCGTAACAAGGTAACCGTAGGGGAACCTGCGGTTGGATCACCTCCTTACCTTAAAGAAGCGTACTTTGCAGTGCTCACACAGATTGTCTGATGAAAAGTAAATAGCAAGGCGTCTTGCGAAGCAGACTGATACGTCCCCTTCGTCTAGAGGCCCAGGACACCGCCCTTTCACGGCGGTAACAGGGGTTCGAATCCCCTAGGGGACGCCACTTGCTGGTTTGTGAGTGAAAGTCACCTGCCTTAATATCTCAAAACTGACTTACGAGTCACGTTTGAGATATTTGCTCTTTAAAAATCTGGATCAAGCTGAAAATTGAAACACAGAACAACGAAAGTTGTTCGTGAGTCTCTCAAATTTTCGCAACACGATGATGAATCACAAGAAACATCTTCGGGTTGTGAGGTTAAGCGACTAAGCGTACACGGTGGATGCCCTGGCAGTCAGAGGCGATGAAGGACGTGCTAATCTGCGATAAGCGCCGGTAAGGTGATATGAACCGTTATAACCGGCGATTTCCGAATGGGGAAACCCAGTGTGATTCGTCACACTATCATTAACTGAATCCATAGGTTAATGAGGCGAACCGGGGGAACTGAAACATCTAAGTACCCCGAGGAAAAGAAATCAACCGAGATTCCCCCAGTAGCGGCGAGCGAACGGGGAGGAGCCCAGAGCCTGAATCAGCATGTGTGTTAGTGGAAGCGTCTGGAAAGGCGCGCGATACAGGGTGACAGCCCCGTACACAAAAGCGCATGTGCTGTGAGCTCGATGAGTAGGGCGGGACACGTGGTATCCTGTCTGAATATGGGGGGACCATCCTCCAAGGCTAAATACTCCTGACTGACCGATAGTGAACCAGTACCGTGAGGGAAAGGCGAAAAGAACCCCGGCGAGGGGAGTGAAAAAGAACCTGAAACCGTGTACGTACAAGCAGTGGGAGCACAGGTTTACCTGTGTGACTGCGTACCTTTTGTATAATGGGTCAGCGACTTATATTCTGTAGCAAGGTTAACCGTATAGGGGAGCCGGAGGGAAACCGAGTCTTAATTGGGCGTTAAGTTGCAGGGTATAGACCCGAAACCCGGTGATCTAGCCATGGGCAGGTTGAAGGTTGGGTAACACTAACTGGAGGACCGAACCGACTAATGTTGAAAAATTAGCGGATGACCTGTGGCTGGGGGTGAAAGGCCAATCAAACCGGGAGATAGCTGGTTCTCCCCGAAAGCTATTTAGGTAGCGCCTCGTGAATTCATCTCCGGGGGTAGAGCACTGTTTCGGCTAGGGGGCCATCCCGGCTTACCAACCCGATGCAAACTGCGAATACCGGAGAATGTTATCACGGGAGACACACGGCGGGTGCTAACGTCCGTCGTGAAGAGGGAAACAACCCAGACCGCCAGCTAAGGTCCCAAAGTCATGGTTAAGTGGGAAACGATGTGGGAAGGCCCAGACAGCCAGGATGTTGGCTTAGAAGCAGCCATCATTTAAAGAAAGCGTAATAGCTCACTGGTCGAGTCGGCCTGCGCGGAAGATGTAACGGGGCTAAACCATGCACCGAAGCTGCGGCAGCGAACGTATCACTTAAAGCGATTCAGCGGGTTACGATTGACGGAGCGAAGCGACGTCAAAGCGTATACAAAGTCGAGTCGGTTTAAGGATACGTTCGTTGGGTAGGGGAGCGTTCTGTAAGCCTGTGAAGGTGTGTCGTGAGGCATGCTGGAGGTATCAGAAGTGCGAATGCTGACATAAGTAACGATAAAGCGGGTGAAAAGCCCGCTCGCCGGAAGACCAAGGGTTCCTGTCCAACGTTAATCGGGGCAGGGTGAGTCGACCCCTAAGGCGAGGCCGAAAGGCGTAGTCGATGGGAAACGGGTTAATATTCCCGTACTTGGTGTTACTGCGAAGGGGGGACGGAGAAGGCTATGTTGGCCGGGCGACGGTTGTCCCGGTTTAAGCGTGTAGGTGTGTGTTCCAGGTAAATCCGGTTCACTTTAACACTGAGGCGTGACGACGAGGCACTACGGTGCTGAAGCAACAAATGCCCTGCTTCCAGGAAAAGCCTCTAAGCATCAGGTAACATCAAATCGTACCCCAAACCGACACAGGTGGTCAGGTAGAGAATACCAAGGCGCTTGAGAGAACTCGGGTGAAGGAACTAGGCAAAATGGTGCCGTAACTTCGGGAGAAGGCACGCTGACACGTAGGTGAAGTGATTTACTCATGGAGCTGAAGTCAGTCGAAGATACCAGCTGGCTGCAACTGTTTATTAAAAACACAGCACTGTGCAAACACGAAAGTGGACGTATACGGTGTGACGCCTGCCCGGTGCCGGAAGGTTAATTGATGGGGTCAGCGCAAGCGAAGCTCCTGATCGAAGCCCCGGTAAACGGCGGCCGTAACTATAACGGTCCTAAGGTAGCGAAATTCCTTGTCGGGTAAGTTCCGACCTGCACGAATGGCGTAATGATGGCCAGGCTGTCTCCACCCGAGACTCAGTGAAATTGAACTCGCTGTGAAGATGCAGTGTACCCGCGGCAAGACGGAAAGACCCCGTGAACCTTTACTATAGCTTGACACTGAACATTGAGCCTTGATGTGTAGGATAGGTGGGAGGCTTTGAAGCGTGGACGCCAGTCTGCGTGGAGCCGACCTTGAAATACCACCCTTTAATGTTTGATGTTCTAACGTGGACCCGTGATCCGGGTTGCGGACAGTGTCTGGTGGGTAGTTTGACTGGGGCGGTCTCCTCCTAAAGAGTAACGGAGGAGCACGAAGGTTGGCTAATCCTGGTCGGACATCAGGAGGTTAGTGCAATGGCATAAGCCAGCTTGACTGCGAGCGTGACGGCGCGAGCAGGTGCGAAAGCAGGTCATAGTGATCCGGTGGTTCTGAATGGAAGGGCCATCGCTCAACGGATAAAAGGTACTCCGGGGATAACAGGCTGATACCGCCCAAGAGTTCATATCGACGGCGGTGTTTGGCACCTCGATGTCGGCTCATCACATCCTGGGGCTGAAGTAGGTCCCAAGGGTATGGCTGTTCGCCATTTAAAGTGGTACGCGAGCTGGGTTTAGAACGTCGTGAGACAGTTCGGTCCCTATCTGCCGTGGGCGCTGGAGAACTGAGGGGGGCTGCTCCTAGTACGAGAGGACCGGAGTGGACGCATCACTGGTGTTCGGGTTGTCATGCCAATGGCACTGCCCGGTAGCTAAATGCGGAAGAGATAAGTGCTGAAAGCATCTAAGCACGAAACTTGCCCCGAGATGAGTTCTCCCTGAGACTTAGAGTCTCCTGAAGGAACGTTGAAGACGACGACGTTGATAGGCCGGGTGTGTAAGCGCAGCGATGCGTTGAGCTAACCGGTACTAATGAACCGTGAGGCTTAACCTTACAACGCCGAAGATGTTTTGGCGGTTGAGAGACGATTTTCAGCACTGATTCAGATTACATCAGAACGTAAAAACGGTCTGATAACAGAATTTGCCTGGCGGCACTAGCGCGGTGGTCCCACCTGACCCCATGCCGAACTCAGAAGTGAAACGCCGTAGCGCCGATGGTAGTGTGGGGTCTCCCCATGCGAGAGTAGGGAACTGCCAGGCATCAAATTAAGCAGTAAACTGATGTAAAAATCAGTGGTTGTAAAAGAATTCGGTGGAGCGGTAGTTCAGTTGGTTAGAATACCTGCCTGTCACGCAGGGGGTCGCGGGTTCGAGTCCCGTCCGTTCCGCCACCCTAATTAGGGGCGTAGTTCAATTGGTAGAGCACCGGTCTCCAAAACCGGGTGTTGGGAGTTCGAGTCTCTCCGCCCCTGCCAGAAATAATCCTTAGCATCTGCTAAGGATTTTTTTTTGCCTAAAATTACCTGATTATCTGATCAGGTAATCGTAAGTTCCCTTCTTTTTCTTTTCATCATTTTCATTGTTCATCCAGCACATCCGTTTTTAACAGATCGCAGATCAGCGAGTATTTATCGCTGTTTTGCAGCCAAATAGCGTATAGTGGCCGTGAAAGCGTTGCGCTGTCGGCAACGGTATGTAATCCGCCCTTTTCATTTGCCCAGTTTACAGGAAGCCAGCTACAGCCATTTAATGCGCTAAGCTGCTGTCGGGCGAGTTCGGCTGAGCTGGTTGTTAATACCGGCACTTCATCTGCTGCGATCAGCCCTGTTTCATGCTGTTGGAAGTCTGGTCCCCACTCCAGCCGCAGATAATTGAGTTCTGATTTCTTACGGGCAGGGCTGCTGCAATATAACGCCAAAGTGAAGTGCCCTAACAGCTGACTGCTGAACTCATCCATTTTGGGCGCTTCGGTAGTAATGAGGAGATCAAGCTGGCGTTCATGAAGTTGCTTCACAAGCGATTGCCGTTGAGCGATTCTGGCTTCGAACTGCAGGCCGCTTTGCGGCTCCTGTAGTTGGTACAGTCGCCCCAGCCAGGCGTTAAGCATACACTCCCATAAAGACGCGCTGGCGCCGATGGAAAACTCGTTATGGCGTGAGGTATGCGCCACCTCTTTACGTGCCGCCTGCCACGTATTCATCAGCGTTTCCGCATACGGTAAAAGTTTTTCGCCAGCCGTGGTTAAACGGATATTGTTTCTGTGCCGCGTAAAAAGGTTTACGCCCAGTTGATTCTCCAGTTGCCTGATACGAAAGCTCACCGCGGATTGCGTCAGGTAAAGTGCTTCTGCGGCCCGCCCGAAATGGCGTGTCCGGCTAACTTCCAGGAAAGTTTTTAACAATTCCGTATCCACTGTGCTCTCCACAAAATTATTTGTCGTTATGATTTAAATGTTTTGTTTTACACTCTGTCAAGCGTAACTAATACTCCGCGCCATAAATAGCTCAGACAAAGAATTAGGAGCGTGCAGGATGGCGGAAAGCTTTACGACGACTAATCGATATTTTGACAATAAACATTATCCACGTGGATTCTCTCGTCACGGTGATTTCACGATTAAAGAGGCACAACTGCTTGAGCGTCATGGTCATGCCTTTAATGATCTGGATCTTGGCAAGCGTGAGCCTGTGACTGAAGAAGAGAAGCTGTTTGTAGCGGTATGTCGCGGTGAACGCGAGCCGGTAACGGATGCAGAACGCGTCTGGTCCAAGTATATGACGCGTATCAAGCGTCCAAAACGCTTCCACACCTTGTCTGGCGGCAAGCCGCAAGTTGAAGGCGCAGAAGACTACACCGAAGCTGATGATTAATAAAAAGGGCGTAATGCCCTTTTTTTACGCCAACAGCTTTTGCAAATGAATTAACAACCTGTCTATCGCCCGATAGCTTACCGCCTCCTGCAAATGCTGACGCGAGATCTGGTCAGCCAGTTCTATGTCGGCAATGGTTCTGGCAACTTTTAGTAAACGCTGCCAGGCGCGAATGGATAATCCAAGATGCACCAGCGTGTCTTCAAGCCAGCGGGCGTCATCGTGATGCAAAACACAATATTTTTGGATTTCGCGACCCTCCAGACGCGCGTTTAACTTCTTCTGGCGTCGGTACTGCCGTTCATGGGCGGCGATGACCCGCTTTTTTACCGTAGCGCTGCTCTCACCCTTTGAGGCGTGTTGGCTAAGAATCCCGGGCGGTGGAAGCGGTATCTCAAGCGAAAGGTCAAAACGATCAAGAAACGGGCCTGACAACCGATTAAGGTAACGTAGTGTCTGTTCTGGCGTGCAGCGATTATGGTTTCCCTGATAATGTCCGGTCGGGCTGGGATTCATTGCGGCGATTAACTGGAACCTGGCAGGGTACGTTATTTTCGCTCTGGTACGGGATAAATGAATTTGACCGGATTCTATAGGTTCACGTAGCGCATCCAGTGTGCGTCGTTCAAATTCAGGCAATTCATCAAGGAACAAAATTCCGTTGTGCGCCAGCGATATCTCTCCCGGGGCGGGTATTGCGCCGCCGCCGACCATAGCAGTAAGTGAGGCGCTATGATGAGGTGAGCGAAAGGGGCGTTGCTGCCATCGTTTTTGTACCGTATCGGCATTAACCAGACTGAGGATCGCGGCGCTTTCCAACGCCTCCTCATTGCTTAATGGTGGAAGAATCCCGCTCAGTCGACTGGCCAGCATGGTTTTACCCGTACCCGGCGGGCCGATCAATAGCAGATTATGTCCCCCTGCCGCTGTAATCTCCAGGCCGCGTTTACCCTGCTCCTGACCGATCACATCGCGAAGATCGGCAGTTGCGGTAGGCGATGCCATATCCTGAGCTAAAGGTCTTTCCAGGGCGTGTTTCCCTTCCAGAAAGGCGCAGACGGTTTGTAGATGATCGGCGATAAAACATCCTTCTTTGCTTATAAGCCCAACCTCCGCCGCGTTCTCTGTTGCGACGATAATATTTCTGCCGGCCCTGATGGCTTCCGTTGCACTTGATATTGCGCCAGGAACGCCGCGTAATGCGCCTGTAAGCGCTAACTCACCCACCAGCTCATATGCCTCAAGATTCGACGCTGTAAGCTGCTCAGACGCGGCCAGAAGCGCAACAGCAATAGGCAGGTCATACCTTCCACCCTCTTTCGGTAGATCGGCTGGAGCAAGGTTAATGGTTATTTTTTTAGCCGGAAATTCATATCCGCTATTAATAATCGCACTACGTACCCGGTCACGCGCCTCTTTTACCGTGGTTTCCGGTAGGCCAACCATGGTTAATCCCGGTAATCCATTACTGATATGCACCTCTATAGTGATAGGCGGCGCATTGACGCCAAGTGCGGCGCGGGTATGAACAATCGCCAGTGACATAATCCCTCCTGTTACGTGGATTATGCGGAATAGAAGAGAAAATCGAATTACTGACTTTTTGTTTTTTAGCGACTGCTTCCTGAATTTTGGCGTCATTTTCAGGTAAGAAACATCAAACTGGAAGAACGCTCGCAGAAGCGAAAAGAAGGAAAACAGGATGTAGAGTGCGCCAAAAGGGGGAGGAAAACGTGAAAATTTTTCAGTTGCTAATTTTTCTTATAAAAAACAAAGTACTTTTAGGCATTCACCTGCATTATCTGAAACGTGGTTAAAAAAATATCTTGTGCTATTGGCAAAACCTATGGTAACTCTTTAGGTATTCCTTCGAACAAGATGCAAGAATAGACAAAAATGACAGCCCTTCTACGAGTGATTAGCCTGGTCGTGATTAGCGTGGTGGTGATTATTATCCCACCGTGCGGGGCTGCACTTGGACGAGGAAAGGCTTAGAAATCAAGCCTTAACGAACTAAGACCCCCGCACCGAAAGGTCCGGGGGTTTTTTTTGGCCTGAAAAACTTAAGCGAGGAGCAGAGCGTGAATAACAGCATAAAATTCTGTTTCTCAAGATTTACGACGGGGATGTAACTATGAACGGGGCACAGTGGGTGGTACATGCTTTGCGAGCGCAGGGGGTGAAAACCGTATTTGGTTATCCTGGCGGCGCAATTATGCCGGTTTACGACGCGTTGTATGACGGTGGTGTGGAGCATTTGTTGTGCCGACACGAGCAGGGTGCGGCAATGGCGGCAATCGGTTATGCCCGTTCTACCGGCAAAACCGGTGTTTGTATCGCCACTTCCGGCCCTGGCGCCACTAACCTGATCACTGGCCTGGCGGATGCGTTGTTAGATTCGGTCCCCGTCGTCGCGATCACGGGTCAGGTTTCCGCCCCGTTCATCGGCACCGATGCGTTCCAGGAGGTGGATGTGTTAGGGCTGTCGCTGGCCTGTACCAAACACAGCTTCCTGGTGCAGTCGCTGGAAGAGTTGCCGCGCATCATGGCGGAGGCTTTTGAAGTCGCCAACGCTGGCCGTCCTGGCCCGGTTCTGGTGGATATCCCGAAAGATATCCAGTTGGCCAGCGGTGAGCTGGAACCCTGGTTTACTACCGTTGCTAACGAAGCGACTTTCCCGCAGGCTGATGTGGAACAGGCGCGCCAGATGCTGGAACAGGCGAAAAAACCCATGCTGTACGTCGGCGGTGGTGTTGGTATGGCGCAGGCAGTTCCGGCGCTGCGTAAATTTATCGCGGTAACGCAAATGCCAGTTACCTGCACGCTGAAAGGGCTGGGGGCTGTTGAAGCTGATTATCCGTACTATCTGGGCATGCTGGGAATGCACGGTACTAAAGCGGCTAATTTCGCGGTGCAAGAGTGTGATTTACTGATCGCAGTGGGTGCACGTTTTGATGACCGGGTGACCGGTAAGCTGAATACGTTTGCGCCGAACGCCAGCGTAATCCATATGGATATCGACCCGGCGGAAATGAACAAACTGCGTCAGGCACACGTCGCGTTGCAGGGCGATTTAAATTCGCTGTTGCCGGCATTACAGCAACCGCTGAAGATCGACGCATGGCGTCAGTCCTGTGCAGAGCTGCGCGCAGAACACGCCTGGCGCTATGACCATCCTGGCGAGACTATCTATGCGCCGTTGTTGTTGAAGCAATTGTCGGAACGCAAACCCGCAGACAGCGTGGTGACGACGGATGTGGGGCAGCATCAGATGTGGTCAGCCCAGCATATGACTTACACCCGCCCGGAGAACTTCATCACCTCCAGCGGTCTGGGGACGATGGGATTCGGCTTACCGGCGGCCGTTGGCGCGCAGGTAGCGCGACCGAATGATACCGTTATCTGTATCTCCGGTGACGGCTCCTTCATGATGAATGTTCAGGAGTTGGGCACCGTAAAACGCAAGCAGTTACCGTTGAAGATAGTCTTACTCGACAACCAGCGGTTAGGGATGGTTCGACAATGGCAGCAACTGTTTTTCCAGGAGCGATATAGCGAAACCACCCTGACCGATAACCCCGATTTCCTCATGCTGGCCAGCGCCTTCGGCATTCCAGGCCAGCACATTACTCGTAAAGACCAGGTTGAAGCGGCACTCGACACGATGTTGGCAAGCGAAGGGCCGTACCTGCTTCACGTCTCAATCGACGAACTTGAAAATGTCTGGCCGTTGGTGCCGCCTGGCGCCAGTAACTCTGAAATGCTGGAGAAATTATCATGATGCAACATCAGGTCAATGTATCGGCACGCTTTAATCCAGAAACCTTAGAACGTGTTTTACGCGTGGTGCGCCATCGTGGTTTTCAGGTGTGCTCCATGAATATGGAAGCCGCGACCGATGCGCAGAATATAAATATTGAATTGACCGTTGCCAGTCCCCGGTCGGTCGACTTACTGTTTAGTCAGTTAAGTAAACTGGTAGATGTTGCGCATGTCGCGATCTGCCAGAGCGCTGCCACATCACAACAAATCCGCGCCTGAGCGCAAAAGGAAGAAAAATGACGACGAAAAAAGCTGATTATATTTGGTTCAATGGCGAGATGGTGCGCTGGGAAGACGCGAAGGTTCACGTAATGTCTCACGCGCTGCACTACGGTACGTCGGTATTTGAAGGGATTCGGTGCTACGACTCTCACAAAGGTCCGGTAGTGTTTCGTCATCGTGAACATATGCAGCGCCTGCGCGACTCAGCAAAAATTTATCGTTTTCCGGTTTCCCAGAGCATTGATGAGCTGATGGAAGCCTGCCGCGACGTAATTCGTAAAAATAATCTGACCAGCGCCTATATCCGTCCGTTGGTATTTGTCGGCGATGTCGGTATGGGCGTTAACCCGCCCCCGGGATACACCACTGACGTCATCATCGCCGCGTTCCCGTGGGGGGCATACCTGGGCGCCGAAGCGCTGGATCAGGGGATCGATGCGATGGTTTCTTCCTGGAACCGCGCTGCGCCGAACACCATTCCGACCGCCGCCAAAGCAGGCGGGAACTATCTTTCCTCACTGCTGGTGGGTAGCGAAGCGCGCCGCCACGGCTATCAGGAAGGCATCGCCCTGGATGTAAACGGCTATATCTCCGAAGGCGCAGGTGAAAACCTGTTTGAGGTAAAAGATGGCGTGCTGTTTACTCCGCCGTTTACCTCTTCCGCGCTGCCAGGCATTACTCGCGACGCGATTATCAAACTGGCGAAAGAGCTGGGTATTGAAGTGCGCGAGCAGGTGCTGTCCCGTGAATCGCTGTATCTGGCCGACGAAGTGTTTATGTCCGGAACCGCGGCAGAAATTACTCCGGTACGCAGCGTTGATGGTATCCAGGTAGGTGAAGGCCGTTGCGGCCCTGTTACCAAGCGTATTCAACAAGCCTTCTTTGGTCTCTTCACTGGAGAAACCGAGGATAAATGGGGCTGGTTGGATCCGGTAAATTCATAATAAATAAAATTAATATTTTCCCAAAATAATTTGCGTCACAGGAAGGCGGTAACGCAGCGAATCCCCAGAAGCTTACTGTAGTAAGTGACTGGGGTGAGTGAGGCAGCCAACGCACCTGTGGCGTGAAGTATGAAGGGAAAAGATGGGGAGTAAATAAAGCATGCCTAAGTACCGTTCCGCCACCACCACTCATGGTCGTAATATGGCGGGTGCCCGCGCGCTGTGGCGCGCCACCGGAATGACCGACAGTGATTTTGGCAAACCGATTATCGCCGTGGTGAACTCATTCACTCAGTTTGTGCCGGGTCACGTTCATCTGCGCGATCTCGGTAAGCTGGTCGCCGAACAGATTGAAGCTTCCGGCGGGGTGGCGAAAGAGTTCAACACTATTGCCGTGGATGACGGGATTGCCATGGGGCACGGGGGTATGCTCTATTCACTGCCGTCGCGCGAGCTGATCGCCGACTCCGTTGAGTACATGGTGAACGCTCACTGCGCTGACGCGATGGTGTGTATCTCCAACTGCGACAAAATCACCCCAGGGATGCTCATGGCCTCGCTGCGCCTGAATATTCCGGTGATCTTTGTCTCCGGCGGCCCGATGGAAGCCGGGAAAACCAAGCTTTCAGACAAAATTATCAAGCTGGATCTGGTTGATGCCATGATTCAGGGAGCGGACCCGAAAGTCTCTGACGATCAAAGTAACCAGGTTGAACGCTCCGCCTGTCCAACCTGCGGCTCCTGCTCCGGCATGTTTACCGCTAACTCCATGAACTGCCTGACCGAAGCGCTGGGCCTGTCGCAGCCGGGCAACGGCTCGCTGCTGGCAACTCACGCTGACCGTAAGCAGTTGTTCCTCAATGCCGGTAAGCGGATTGTTGAACTGACTAAACGCTATTACGAGCAAAACGACGAAAGTGCACTGCCGCGTAACATCGCCAGCAAAGCCGCGTTTGAAAACGCGATGACGCTGGATATCGCGATGGGCGGTTCGACCAACACCGTTCTTCACCTGCTGGCGGCGGCGCAGGAAGCGGAAATCGACTTCACCATGAGTGATATCGACAAGCTGTCCCGCAAGGTGCCGCAGCTGTGTAAAGTGGCGCCAAGTACCCAGAAATACCATATGGAAGATGTTCACCGTGCCGGCGGTGTGCTGGGTATTTTAGGCGAGCTGGATCGCGCCGGGCTGCTGAACCGCAACGTGAAAAACGTATTAGGCCTGACGTTGCCGCAAACGCTGGAACAGTACGACATCACGGTTACGCAGGACGAAGCGGTTAAAAAAATGTTCCGTGCTGGCCCTGCCGGTATCCGTACTACCCAGGCGTTCTCGCAGGATTGTCGCTGGGATTCGCTGGATGACGACCGCGCAGCGGGTTGCATCCGCTCGCTGGAATATGCCTATAGCAAAGACGGCGGTCTGGCGGTGCTGTATGGCAACTTCGCCGAAAACGGCTGCATTGTGAAAACCGCAGGCGTGGATGACAGCATCCTTAAATTTACCGGCCCGGCTAAAGTGTATGAAAGCCAGGACGACGCGGTAGAGGCGATTCTCGGCGGCAAAGTAGTGGAAGGCGATGTAGTCGTGATCCGCTACGAAGGGCCGAAAGGCGGGCCGGGAATGCAGGAAATGCTCTATCCGACCAGTTTCCTGAAGTCGATGGGGCTGGGCAAAGCCTGCGCGCTCATCACCGATGGGCGTTTCTCCGGCGGTACTTCGGGTCTTTCCATCGGCCACGTCTCGCCGGAAGCGGCCAGCGGCGGCACTATTGCGTTGATTGAAGATGGCGACACTATTGCGATTGATATCCCGAACCGCAGCATTCAGTTGCAGTTGAGTGAGGCTGAAATCGCCGCACGCCGCGAGGCGCAGGAAGCTCGTGGCGACAAAGCCTGGACGCCGAAAAATCGTCAGCGTCAGGTTTCGTTTGCCCTGCGTGCCTACGCCAGCCTGGCGACCAGCGCCGATAAAGGCGCGGTGCGCGATAAATCGAAATTGGGAGGTTGATGATGGCGGAATCTCAACCTCTGTCAGTCGCGCCGGAAGGGGCGGAGTATCTGCGCGCGGTGCTACGCGCGCCAGTATACGAAGCGGCGCAGGTGACACCGCTGCAAAAAATGGAAAAGCTCTCGTCACGTCTGGACAACGTTATTCTCGTCAAACGCGAAGACCGGCAGCCGGTACATAGCTTTAAGCTGCGCGGCGCTTACGCGATGATGGCCGGATTGACCGAAGAACAAAAAGCCCACGGCGTGATTACCGCGTCGGCGGGGAACCATGCACAGGGCGTGGCGTTTTCCTCCGCGCGGCTTGGCGTGAAGTCGCTGATCGTCATGCCAAAAGCAACGGCGGATATTAAAGTCGATGCGGTACGCGGTTTTGGCGGCGAAGTGCTGTTGCACGGCGCTAATTTTGATGAAGCGAAAGCGAAAGCTATTGAACTGGCGCAGCAGCAGGGTTTTACTTGGGTGCCGCCGTTTGATCACCCAATGGTGATCGCCGGGCAGGGCACGCTGGCGCTGGAACTGCTTCAGCAGGATTCGCATCTCGATCGTGTCTTTGTGCCGGTTGGCGGCGGCGGCCTGGCGGCGGGCGTAGCGGTACTGATCAAACAATTGATGCCGCAAATCAAAGTGATTGCCGTCGAAGCGGAGGATTCCGCCTGCCTGAAAGCGGCGTTGGAAGCCGGTCATCCAGTGGATCTCCCGCGCGTTGGGTTGTTTGCTGAAGGCGTAGCGGTAAAACGCATCGGCGACGAAACCTTCCGCCTGTGCCAGGAATATCTCGACGACATTATTACAGTCGATAGCGACGCTATCTGCGCGGCGATGAAAGATCTGTTTGAAGATGTGCGTGCGGTGGCGGAGCCGTCCGGCGCGCTGGCGCTGGCGGGGATGAAGAAATATATCGCCCAGCACAATATTCGCGGCGAACGCCTGGCGCACGTCCTTTCCGGCGCCAACGTCAACTTCCACGGCTTGCGCTATGTGTCTGAACGCTGCGAGCTGGGGGAACAGCGCGAAGCGTTACTGGCGGTGACCATTCCGGAAGAAAAGGGGAGCTTTCTCAAATTCTGCCAGTTGCTTGGCGGGCGTATGGTCACCGAATTTAACTACCGTTTTGCCGACGCGAAAAATGCCTGTATTTTTGTCGGCGTACGCGTCAGTCAGGGGCTGGAGGAGCGAAAAGAGATTATCACCCAACTGTGCGACGGCGGTTATAGCGTAGTGGATCTCTCCGACGATGAAATGGCGAAGCTGCATGTGCGCTATATGGTCGGCGGACGCCCCTCCAAGCCATTACAGGAGCGTTTGTATAGTTTCGAATTTCCGGAGTCGCCCGGCGCGTTGCTCAAATTCCTGCATACGCTTGGCACGCACTGGAATATTTCGCTATTCCATTACCGTAGCCACGGTACCGATTATGGCCGCGTGCTGGCGGCGTTCGAGTTAGGCGATCATGAGCCGGATTTCGAAACCCGGCTGCATGAGCTGGGCTATGAATGCCATGATGAGAGCAATAACCCGGCGTTCCGGTTCTTTCTGGCGGGTTAATTCAGCGTTTAGTTTTTCGGGCCCACAAAGTAAAGTGGGCCTGATATCCAGATATTATCTTCCCTCAGTTATTGGGCTTTTCTGCCAGCCCGGAGCATCCACTCATTTCATTTTGCGAGACGTTTTCCAGAAGGCGCCCAATCTGCTTGTGGTGAAACTCGGCTCACCATATCGTTAGCACCGCCATCACTTGCACCTGCTAAAAACAATGTATAAAATTTTATACACAAAGGATGTTATGTTACTCACTCGAGCTCTCTCCAATGAAAAAGAAATTCGATGAGTGGGATCTTCTCTGGAGGATCTCCTGGCTTTTCCCATAACGGTACGTAAAGCAGTCGGTTATCAGCTTCACAAAATTCAGTATGGAATTGAACCCGATGACTGGAAACCGTTTTCAGAAATTGGGGCTGGGGTAAATGAAATTCGTATTCGTGACAACAATGGTATCTATCGCGTTATGTATGTCGCTAAGTTTGAAGAAGCACTCTACGTTTTGCATAGTTTCCAAAAACAGACGCAACAAACCAGTCAGCATGATAAAAACATCGCCAGAACGCGTTATAACCGGGTGGTGCAACAACGGAGAAACAGCTTGTGATTGCCAAAACTGATAGTGATATTCGCCATGTGACGCCATCTGGCGGTAATGTTTTTGCTGATTTGGGGTTTCATAAGCAGGACGCAGAAAAGTTTTACGCTGATTCCCTGAATGAAATCGAAAACACGTTAGCCATTAAACAACAGCTAATGGAAGAAATTACCCTCTGGATTACGCAAAACCAGATGAAGCAAGCCGAGGTTGCTACAGTTTTGCATATATCCCGACCGCGCGTTTCGGATGTCGTCAACAAGAAATGCAGCAAATTCACCATTGATGCTCTGGTGAATATGCTTAGCCGTATTGGGAAGCCTGTTCGGGTAATGGTAGGGCCGTAAAACTAATTCGGTAAAATCTTCCAGAACGCATCAATTAGCGGCTCATGCAGCCGCTTTTTTTGCGCGCAGACGCCGAGTTCAAACGGCGTTTTTTCATCGCTGCGTTCTAAAATCATCACCCGGTTGCGCACTGGCTCCGGGCTGTTTTCCAGCACCACTTCCGGCAGCAGCGCCACGCCGCAGCCCAGCGCCACCATTGAGACCATCGCTTCGTGACCGCCGACGGTGGCGTAAATCTGCGGATTGCTGATTTTATGCCGGCGGAACCATAGCTCAATGCGACGGCGTACCGGCCCCTGGTCGGCCATGATAAACGGCACCGTCGACCAGTCTGGCTTGTCGACCGAAACCTGATTACGCACCGGGCAGGGCAGCGCCGGGGCGATCAGCACCACCGCCAGATTTTCCAGCATCGAAAACGCCACTGCGCCGGGCAGCGTTTCTGGTTTGCCGGCGATTGCCAGATCGGCCTCGCCGGTGACTACTTTTTCCATCGCATCGGCGGCGTCGCCGGTGGTGAGCTTAATTTCCACCGAGGGATGCTCGGCGCGAAAACGGTCGAGGATTGGCGGCAGGTGGCTGTATGCCGCGGTCACTGAACAGAAGATATGGAGTTCGCCGGAAAGGGACGGCCCCTGCTGATCGAGGGTATGGCGCAGCTGCTGGTACTGCAAAAGCGTCTGTTGGGCAAACACTCGCAGCTCTTCACCCGCTTCGGTCAGCGTGACCGTACGGTTATCGCGCACAAACAGCGGCTGGCCGAGATCTTCTTCCAGCCGCTGAATCTGCCGGGAGAGCGTGGAGGGGCTGACGTGCATCGCCCGCGCGCTGCGGCCAAAGTGGCGGCTTTCCGCCAGATGCAAGAAGGTTTTTAGATCGCGTAAATCCACAGACAGACCTCCGGTTTTTGACGTTGCATAAACCGCAACATAACGTTGTGAATATATCAATTTCCGCAATAAATTTCCTGTTGTAATGTGGGTTCATTCGCACAGATAGCAATCTGTAAACCGAACAATAAGCGCGACACACAACATCACGGAGTACACCATCATGGCTAACTACTTTAATACACTGAATCTGCGCCAGCAGCTGGCGCAGTTGGGTAAATGCCGCTTTATGGGCCGCGACGAATTCGCCGACGGCGCGAGCTACCTTCAGGGTAAAAAAGTGGTCATCGTCGGCTGCGGCGCGCAGGGGCTGAACCAGGGCCTGAACATGCGTGACTCCGGTCTGGACATCGCCTACGCCCTGCGTAAAGAAGCGATTGCTGAGAAGCGTGCTTCCTGGCGTAAAGCGACCGAAAACGGCTTCAAAGTGGGTACCTACGAAGAGCTGATCCCGCAGGCGGATCTGGTGGTTAACCTGACGCCAGACAAACAGCACTCCGACGTGGTGCGCTCCGTACAGCCGCTGATGAAAGACGGCGCGGCGCTGGGCTATTCACACGGCTTCAACATCGTGGAAGTGGGCGAGCAGATCCGTAAAGACATCACCGTGGTGATGGTGGCGCCGAAGTGTCCGGGCACCGAAGTGCGCGAAGAGTACAAACGTGGTTTCGGCGTGCCGACGCTGATCGCGGTACACCCGGAAAACGACCCGAAAGGCGAAGGTATGGCGATTGCTAAAGCCTGGGCGGCGGCCACCGGTGGTCACCGTGCGGGCGTACTGGAATCTTCTTTCGTGGCAGAAGTGAAATCTGACCTGATGGGCGAGCAGACCATCCTGTGCGGTATGCTGCAGGCCGGTTCTCTGCTGTGTTTCGACAAGCTGGTGGCAGAAGGCACCGACCCGGCATACGCCGAAAAACTGATTCAGTTCGGCTGGGAAACCATCACCGAAGCGCTGAAGCAGGGCGGCATCACCCTGATGATGGACCGTCTGTCTAACCCGGCGAAACTGCGTGCTTACGCGCTGTCCGAACAACTGAAAGAGATCATGACGCCGTTGTTCCAGAAACACATGGATGACATCATCTCCGGCGAATTCTCTTCCGGCATGATGGCTGACTGGGCTAACGACGATAAGAAACTGCTGACCTGGCGTGAAGAGACCGGTAAAACCGCGTTCGAAACCGCGCCGCAGTTTGAAGGTAAAATCGGCGAGCAGGAGTACTTCGATAAAGGCGTGCTGATGATCGCGATGGTGAAAGCGGGCGTTGAGCTGGCGTTCGAAACCATGGTCGATTCCGGCATCATCGAAGAATCCGCTTACTACGAATCACTGCACGAACTGCCGCTGATTGCCAACACTATCGCTCGTAAGCGCCTGTACGAAATGAACGTGGTTATCTCCGATACCGCAGAATACGGTAACTACCTGTTCTCTTACGCTTGCGTACCGCTGCTGAAACCGTTTATGGCGGAATTGCAACCGGGCGATCTGGGTAGTGCTATCCCGGAAGGCGCGGTAGACAACGCACAGCTTCGCGACGTGAACGACGCAATTCGTAGTCATGCGATTGAGCAGGTAGGTAAGAAACTGCGCGGCTATATGACGGATATGAAACGTATTGCGGTAGCGGGTTGATATACCTTGTCGGGTGGCGCTAGCGCCACCCGGTTTTTTATTTGCGATACAATACCTTAATGATGTGGTAACCGAACTGGGTATGCAGCGGGCCGGTTGGCTCCAGTACCGGGCAGGAAAAGACTACTTTATCGAATGCCGGAACCATCTGGCCCTGACGAAATTCGCCTAAATGACCGCCTTTTTTACCGGATGGGCAGATAGAATGCTTCTTCGCCAGCTTCTCAAAATCGCCGCCGTTTTTAATTTGCTCCAGAAGATCCAATGCCAGTTTCTCTTCTTTTACAAGGATATGCAGTGCTGCTGCCATTTTTGCCATTATTGTGTTCTCACGTCGCAAAGATTGGCCGTCACTTTATCACTCCTTAGGCCGTCAGACATATACTCTTCGCCATTACAGGACAGATGTCCCGCCTGATTTAATGAACCGGGAGATAAGCGGCATTTTTAGCAGGCGTATTTCGGATGTGCGGGACGGCGGTCCTGTCCTTTCTGACAAGGGGCGAGATACCATGAACATAATGAAAAACGCAGAATTTCCAGACGACTGGCTTTTAGGGCTACGCCAGGTCGTACGCGACCCAGTGCTCTATGAATTACTCAAATACTGCCCGTTGGAAATCATGCAGTACAGGGCGTTTATGCGATGTCGCTTGAGTATGTTCTGCTGACGGCGATCGCGCTAATGGGTTCTTTCAGTTGGATCAAGAGCGCACAGCGTAATGGCTATACGCCGCTTGCCGCCAGAGCCTGCTGATTGACCTTTTCCTGGCTGCCTGAAAAGGCAGCCAGGTCTTCTCTGGGCCTCGCTTTCTGCTACAATCCCTCCCCCGTTCGAAGATTGAGCACTATTCCCATGCGTTTAAATCCCGGCCAACAACACGCTGTCGAATTCGTCACCGGACCCTGCCTGGTGCTGGCAGGAGCGGGTTCTGGTAAAACTCGCGTAATTACCAATAAAATCGCCCACCTGATCCGCGGATGCGGCTATCAGGCCCGGCATATTGCGGCGGTGACGTTTACCAACAAGGCAGCGCGCGAAATGAAAGAACGCGTCGGGCAGACGCTCGGCCGTAAGGAAGCGCGCGGTTTGATGATCTCCACCTTTCATACGCTAGGGCTGGATATTATTAAGCGCGAGTACGCTGCGCTGGGGATGAAATCGAACTTTTCATTGTTTGACGATACCGACCAGGTCGCCTTGCTCAAAGAGCTGACCGAAGGCCTGATCGAAGACGACAAGGTTCTGTTGCAACAGCTGATCTCCACGATCTCCAACTGGAAAAACGATCTCAAAACGCCTGCACAGGCAGCGGCGGGGGCGAAAGGTGAACGCGATCGTATTTTTGCCCACTGCTACGGGCTTTACGACGCCCATATGAAGGCATGCAACGTTCTCGATTTTGATGATTTGATTTTGCTGCCGACGCTGCTGCTGCAACGCAATGACGAGGTGCGCGAGCGCTGGCAGAATAAAATTCGTTATCTGCTGGTGGATGAATATCAGGATACTAACACCAGCCAGTATGAGTTGGTTAAGCTGCTGGTCGGGCAACGCGCGCGCTTTACGGTCGTGGGCGATGACGATCAGTCTATCTACTCCTGGCGCGGGGCGCGTCCGCAAAACCTGGTGTTACTGAGCCAGGATTTTCCGGCGCTGCAGGTGATTAAACTGGAGCAAAACTATCGTTCTTCGGGCCGCATCCTGAAAGCGGCGAATATTCTCATCGCCAACAATCCGCACGTCTTTGAAAAGCGCCTCTTTTCCGAGCTCGGTTACGGCGCGGAACTCAAAGTGTTAAGCGCAAACAATGAAGAGCATGAAGCTGAGCGCGTTACCGGCGAACTGATTGCCCATCACTTTGTGAACAAGACCCAGTACAAGGATTACGCCATTCTGTATCGCGGGAATCATCAGTCGCGGGTATTTGAAAAATTCCTCATGCAGAACCGCATTCCGTACAAAATTTCCGGCGGCACCTCATTCTTCTCCCGTCCGGAGATTAAAGACCTGCTGGCCTACCTGCGGGTGTTGACCAACCCGGATGATGACAGCGCTTTCCTGCGCATCGTGAATACGCCAAAACGCGAAATCGGTCCGGCCACGCTGCAAAAGCTGGGTGAATGGGCAATGACGCGTAATAAAAGCCTGTTTACCGCCAGCTTTGATATGGGACTTAGCCAAAAGCTGACCGGACGTGGTTACGATTCATTGACGCGTTTTACCCACTGGCTGGGGGAAATCCAGCGTCTGGCCGAACGCGAGCCTGTCGCCGCCGTGCGCGATCTCATCCACGGTATTGACTATGAATCCTGGTTGTACGAAACCTCGCCGAGCCCCAAAGCGGCGGAAATGCGTATGAAAAACGTTAACCAGCTCTTTAGCTGGATGACTGAGATGCTGGAAGGCAACGAACTCGATGAGCCGATGACGCTGACCCAGGTGGTTACACGCTTTACACTGCGCGATATGATGGAGCGTGGCGAGAGCGAAGAAGAGCTGGATCAGGTACAGTTGATGACGCTTCATGCATCGAAAGGACTGGAATTCCCGTATGTCTATATGGTGGGAATGGAAGAAGGATTTTTGCCGCATCAAAGCAGCATTGACGAAGATAATATTGAGGAAGAGCGTCGGCTGGCCTATGTTGGGATCACTCGCGCGCAGAAAGAGCTCACCTTTACATTATGTAAAGAGCGCCGTCAGTATGGGGAACTGGTGCGCCCGGAACCCAGCCGCTTCCTGTTAGAACTCCCGCAGGATGATTTAATCTGGGAGCAGGAGCGCAAAGTGGTAAGCGCTGAGGAGCGAATGCAAAAAGGGCAAAGTCACCTGGCTAATCTGAAAGCCATGATGGCGGCAAAGCGAGCGAAATCGTAGGCCGGATAAGCGAAGCGTCATCCGGCAATCAAACTACGGTTAGCGAACGTCCAGCGGCCAGTGTACATAGCTTTGCCACTGGCTTTCCTGATCAATCAACTCTTTACCCAGCGGGTGATGCGCCAGCCAGTCGCCAGGCAAGGTTAACGTCAGATTTTCATTTAGCGCCTGTAGCGTAATTTCTGGTACCAGATCGTCACGACGGCGACCAGCAAAAAGAATCGCCAGGCGCAGCAAACGGCATAGCTGTTCCGCAACACGGGGCGGTACCGCGTTTTGCTGATGAAGCGAAGAGAGATCGACCGGATTGGTCTGATTCAGTAAGAGGGTGGCGAGCAATTTTTTCTGCGCGGGCGTATAGCCAGGCAGATCCAAATGGCGTACTAAATAGGCGGCATGATAGGGCGCCTGTTTAAAATCAACGCTCAGACCGATCTCATGCAACTGGCAAGCGCTAAGCAACAGTTCACGACTGATAGGCTCAATATGCCAGGCATTTTCTACCTGTTTGAGGAAGTTATCTGCCAGCTTCGCTACGCGATTTGCCTGATCGGTATCGACGATAAACCGACGCTGAATGTTTCGCAGCGTGCGGCTGCGGATATCCTGATCTACCGCCAGATGCAACATCCCATACACCAGCCCTTCGCGTAACGCGCCGCCTGCCAGCGTCATGCTCTGGATGTTCAGCTCGGTAAATATTGCGATCAGAATAGCCAGCCCGCTTGGGAAAACCAGCGCGCGCTCCAGCGTCAGGCCTTCGATTTCCAGCTCTTCCAGACGCCCGCACTGTATCGCGCGTTGTTTTAGCTGCTGCAGTTTGGCGAGCGTAATGCGCTCGTCCATCCCCTGCGCCATCATGATTTCCTGCAATGCCTGTACGGTGCCGGAGGCACCCACGCAGACCTTCCAGCCATGAAAACGCAGTTCATCGGCGACCGGACGCAGTACATCGCGCGCGGCTTTCTCCGCGTCATCAAAATTTTCTTGCGCCAGATTACGATCGCTAAAATAGCGTTCAAGCCACGTTACGCAGCCCATCGACAGGCTAAACAGCGACGTGGTTTGCGCGCCAGTGCCGGTAACCAGTTCAGTGCTGGCGCCGCCGATATCCACCACCAGTCGCTGATCTGCGCCGCCGGTGGTATGAGCGACTCCCTGATAAATCAGCCGCGCCTCTTCTTCGCCGCTGATAACCTGCACCGGACAACCAAGGATAGTCTGCGCTTTCGCGATAAATTCCCCCGCATTAACGGCGAGACGCAATGTTGCGGTGGCAACCACGCGGATTTGCGGCTGCGGGATATCCTGCAAACGTTCAGCAAACAGACGCAGGCATTGCCAGCCGCGTTCCATCGCTTCGGCCGAAAGGTGGTTGTCGTTGTTCAGACCCGCGGCCAGACGCACCTTGCGTTTTATTCGGGTCAGCGTCTGGATGCTTCCCGCCGCCTCGCGCACGACCAGCATATGAAAACTATTGGAACCGAGATCAATGGCGGCATACAACGAGGTGGAATTCATACACTTCATCCTTCAACCTGTATCCGTGTTGGCTGCGTACTCTTCCTAAGCTCATCGGGATTTGTTTTCTTGCCGCCTTGATACAGGCTAAATGATTTTGTGTATGGCATAACTTTTCTTAACCTGAACGACGACGATTACGCGGAGCGCCAGCGCGGCGCGGACCATTGCCAGGACGCGAACGCGTCAGACGCAACGGCTTGGGCAGATCGTTCATGAGCGCTTCCGGATTGTATTTGCTGACCGGAATCGAGTGGCCGATATAGCTCTCAATGGCGGGCAGATTCAGCGCATACTCTTCGCAAGCCAGGCTGATGGAATGTCCGCTGGCGCCAGCGCGACCGGTACGACCGATACGGTGAACATAGTCTTCACAATCGTCTGGCAGATCGTAGTTAAAGACGTGCGTTACGGCGGGGATATGCAACCCGCGCGCCGCGACATCGGTCGCCACAAGAATATCCAGATCGCCGCGGGTGAACTCATCCAGAATCCGCAGGCGCTTTTTCTGCGCGACGTCGCCGGTCAGCAGACCAACACGATGGCCATCTGCCGCCAGATGTCCCCAGATATCTTCGCAACGATGCTTGGTGTTGGCGAAAATAATGGCGCGATCCGGCCACTCTTCTTCGATCAGCGTTTGCAGTAAACGCATTTTCTCTTCATTAGAGGGGTAGAAAAGCTCTTCTTTAATGCGGTGGCCGGTCTTTTGCTCCGGTTCCACTTCAACATATTCGGCGTTGTTCATCTGTTCAAACGCCAGCTCGCGAACCCGATAAGACAGGGTGGCGGAGAACAACATGTTCAGACGCTGCGCAGCCGGCGGCATACGACGGAACAGCCAGCGGATATCTTTAATAAAGCCCAAATCGTACATGCGATCGGCTTCATCGAGTACGACGACCTGAATGGCGCCGAGGTTAATGTGATTTTGTTTGGCGTAGTCGATCAGTCGGCCCGTCGTACCAATAAGAATATCAACGCCGCTTTCCAGCACTTTAAGCTGCTTGTCGTAACCATCGCCGCCGTAAGCCAGGCCTAATTTTAAGCCTGTCGCTTGCGCCAACGGCTCCGCGTCTGCGTGAATTTGTACGGCTAATTCACGCGTCGGCGCCATGATCAGCGCGCGCGGCTGGTTCACCTTGCGATCGTCGATCGCGGGATGAGAAAGTAAATAATGAAACGTTGACGTCAGAAACGCCATCGTTTTCCCGGTACCGGTTTGCGCCTGCCCTGCAACGTCACGACCCGCCAGCGTTAGCGGAAGGGCCAGTGCCTGAATGGGCGTACAATTATAAAACCCTTTTTTTTCAAGGGCTTCAACCACCTGTGGGTGCAGGGCGAAGTCGGAAAACTTCTGTTCTGTTAAATGTGTTTTGCTCATAGTGTGGTAGAATATCAGCTTACTATTGCTTTACGAAAGCGTATCCGGTGAAATAAAGCCAACCTTTGTTGGCGAAGTTAACATCAGCACCTCGTTGGTTAATGCTACACCAACACGCCAGGCTTATTCCTGTGGAGTTATATATGAGCGATAAAATTATTCACCTGACTGACGACAGTTTTGACACGGATGTACTCAAAGCGGACGGGGCTATCCTCGTTGATTTCTGGGCAGAGTGGTGCGGGCCGTGTAAAATGATCGCTCCGATTCTGGATGAAATCGCTGACGAATATCAGGGCAAATTGACCGTTGCCAAACTGAACATTGACCAGAACCCAGGTACTGCGCCTAAATATGGCATCCGCGGTATTCCGACTCTGCTGCTGTTTAAAAACGGCGAAGTGGCGGCAACCAAAGTAGGCGCACTGTCTAAAGGTCAGTTGAAAGAGTTTCTCGACGCCAATCTGGCGTAATACCTTTTATACGTCGAATGACAAAGGCGCTGTATGGTCAGGCGTCTGTCATTCGACGAATGATTAAGGTATCAGGCAGTTTCGTGGCGTCTGTTGTCCTTACGTTATTCTTAAATTGTCAGGATCTCTGGACGCCCGGTCTGAGTCGTGCTAAGTTAGTATTGACTTCGAATTAAACATACCTTATTAAGTTTGAATCTGGTTTTATCCGTCACTTCCCGTTTTTTCTCGCACGAGAAGTGGAAAGATTCCTGGCTCTTCGCTCATTCCGTCTTGTCGTTTCAGTTCTGCGTACTTTCCTGTGACCAGACAGCGAACAGACATGAGTTGATAGCCGTAAACAGGCATGGATGACCCTGCCATACCATTCACAACATTAAGTTCGAGATTTACCCCAAGTTTAAGAACTCACACCATTATGAATCTTACCGAATTAAAGAATACGCCGGTTTCTGAGCTGATCACTCTCGGCGAAAGTATGGGGCTGGAAAACCTGGCCCGTATGCGCAAGCAGGACATTATTTTTGCCATCCTGAAGCAGCACGCAAAGAGTGGCGAAGATATCTTTGGCGACGGTGTGCTGGAGATATTGCAGGATGGATTTGGTTTCCTCCGTTCTGCAGACAGCTCCTACCTCGCCGGTCCTGATGATATCTACGTTTCCCCCAGCCAAATCCGCCGTTTCAACCTCCGCACTGGTGATACCATTTCTGGTAAGATTCGCCCGCCGAAAGAAGGTGAACGCTATTTTGCGCTGTTGAAAGTTAACGAAGTTAACTACGACAAACCGGAAAACGCCCGTAACAAAATCCTCTTTGAGAACTTAACCCCGCTGCACGCAAACTCTCGTCTGCGTATGGAGCGTGGTAACGGTTCTACCGAAGACTTAACGGCGCGCGTTCTGGATCTGGCTTCGCCGATCGGTCGCGGCCAGCGCGGTCTGATTGTCGCGCCGCCGAAAGCGGGTAAAACCATGCTGCTGCAGAACATCGCGCAGAGCATCGCGTATAACCACCCGGACTGCGTGCTGATGGTGCTGCTGATTGACGAACGTCCGGAAGAAGTGACCGAGATGCAGCGTCTGGTGAAAGGCGAAGTGGTTGCTTCTACCTTTGACGAACCGGCATCCCGCCACGTTCAGGTTGCCGAAATGGTTATCGAGAAGGCGAAGCGTCTGGTTGAACACAAGAAAGACGTTATCATCCTGCTCGACTCCATCACCCGTCTGGCGCGCGCCTACAACACCGTGGTGCCGGCTTCCGGTAAAGTATTGACCGGTGGTGTGGACGCTAACGCCCTGCATCGTCCGAAGCGTTTCTTCGGCGCGGCGCGTAACGTGGAAGAGGGCGGTAGCCTGACTATCATCGCGACGGCGCTAATCGATACCGGTTCCAAGATGGACGAAGTTATCTACGAAGAGTTTAAAGGCACCGGTAACATGGAGCTGCATCTCTCGCGTAAGATCGCTGAAAAACGTGTCTTCCCGGCTATCGACTACAACCGTTCCGGTACCCGTAAAGAAGAGCTGCTCACCACTCAGGAAGAGCTGCAGAAAATGTGGATCCTGCGTAAAATCATCCATCCGATGGGTGAAATTGACGCGATGGAATTCCTCATTAACAAACTGGCGATGACCAAAACTAATGACGACTTTTTCGAGATGATGAAGCGCTCATAACCTGGTCTTTACCTGAAAACGCCACGTTTTTACGTGGCGTTTTTGTTTTGCGATTCATCCTGGCGTCATGTCATATAAACTGGTCATCGGGATATGCGCTACAGAGTAACACCATGCACAATACACATTGTTTGCGGTAAAAAGTGTAATGTTCTAACAGGTCTCTTCTAGGAGCTGGCGTAACGCATTATACTTTAAGGAAATGATATATGCTGAGAGCACATACACTGTGAAGTTACTCACCGCTTTATCTGAGCTAATCAGTATTTTTTTATTCACGACCATTTTTATTTTTCTTGCGCGAAAAGTAGCCATAAAAATTGGTTTAGTGGATAAACCAAACTTTCGTAAACGACATCAGGGCGTTATCCCATTAGTCGGCGGGATTTCTGTGTTTGCAGGAATCTGCTTTATGTTTGGCCTCTCGGATTACTACATACCGCACTTATCGCTATATCTTATTTGCGCTGGTGTATTGGTTTTTGTTGGTGCGATGGATGACCGTTTTGATATCAGTGTAAAAATTCGTGCTGTGGTTCAGGCTGTTATTGCGGTTGTAATGATGGTTATCGCAAAACTTCACTTAGGTAGCCTTGGTTACATCTTTGGGCCTTGGGAGTTAGTGCTTGGCCCCTTTGGCTATTTCCTTACTCTGTTTGCGGTATGGGCGGCGATCAACGCTTTCAATATGGTGGACGGTATTGACGGCCTGCTGGGTGGGTTATCCAGCGTCTCATTTGCGGCGATGGGGCTGATTTTATGGTTTGATGGTCAGACTAGTCTGGCAATGTGGTGCTTTGCCATGATCGCCGCGATTCTGCCTTACATTATGCTTAATCTCGGTATTTTGGGGCGGCGTTACAAAGTCTTTATGGGCGATGCCGGTAGTACACTGATTGGCTTTACCGTCATCTGGCTCTTACTGGAAACGACGCAGGGGAAAACTCACTCTATCAGCCCGGTTACCGCGCTATGGATTATCGCTATTCCATTGATGGATATGGTGGCGATTATGTATCGCCGTCTGCGTAAAGGGATGAGCCCCTTTTCCCCTGATCGCCAACATATTCATCATTTGGTTATGCGAGCAGGGTTTACTTCCCGCCAGGCATTTGTTCTTATTACGCTCGCAGCGGCGATTCTGGCGGGAGTAGGCGTAACGGCAGAATACTCTCATTTTGTTCCTGAATGGGTTATGTTGGTGCTCTTTTTGCTAGCATTCTTCCTCTATGGCTACTGCATTAAGCGGGCCTGGAAGGTGGCGAGATTTATTAAGCGTGTGAAGCGTCGCCTGCGCAGGCAACGTGAGAACCGGCCAAACTTAACCAAGTAAATGAGGATACGATGACACAACCATTACCGGGGGCACGCGCGGTGAGCGCTGAAAATGAACTGGATATTCGCGGGTTGTTTCGTACTTTATGGGCTGGCAAATTCTGGATTATCGGCATTGGCCTGCTATTTGCCCTTATCGCGTTAGCCTATACCTTTTTTGCTCGTCAGGAGTGGAGTGCGACGGCGATCACCGATCGCCCAACCGTAAATATGTTGGGCGGTTATTACTCCCAGCAGCAGTTTCTGCGCAACCTGGATATTAAGACCGATCCTGCTTCTTCTGATAAGCCCTCGGTGATGGATGAAGCGTATAAAGAGTTCATCATGCAACTTGCCTCCTGGGATACGCGTCGCGATTTCTGGTTACAGACGGACTATTACAAGCAGCGAATGGTCGGGAATAGCAAAGCTGATGCGGCGATGCTTGATGAACTGATCAATAACATACAGTTTACGCCCGGCGATTTTACACGCGCCATCAACGACAATGTGAAGCTGATTGCTGAAACTGCGCCGGACGCCAATAATCTGCTGCGTCAGTATGTCGCATTCGCCAGCCAGCGGGCGGCGAGCCATCTGAATGATGAATTAAAAGGTGCCTGGGCTGCGCGTACCGTGCAGATGAAAGCCCAGGTCAAACGGCAGGAGGAGGTTGCGAAAGCGATCTATTCGCGTCGTGTAAACAGTATTGAGCAGGCGCTCAAAATTGCGGAACAACATAATATTTCTCGTAGCGCGACGGATGTCCCGGCGGATGAATTACCGGACTCAGAGCTTTTTTTACTCGGTCGCCCTATGTTGCAGGCGCGTCTTGAAAATCTGCAAGCGGTTGGCCCTGCGTTCGATTTGGACTACTTTCAAAATCGGGCAATGTTGAATACGCTTAATGTGGGGCCGACCCTGGACCCTCGTTTTCAGACCTATCGTTATTTGCGTACGCCGGAAGAACCGGTAAAACGTGATAGCCCACGCCGAGCCTTCCTGATGATCATGTGGGGTATCGTTGGGGCGCTAATCGGTGCGGGCGTTGCCTTAACCCGTCGCCGCACGATTTAGCAACACCTCTGCAGTAGGGGGCTGGGCCCCTACTGTCTATTCGAAGAGAATCGATGTGAAAGTACTGACTGTATTTGGTACACGACCGGAGGCCATTAAGATGGCGCCTCTGGTCCATGCGCTGGAAAAAGATCCTCATTTCGAGGCCAAAGTATGCGTTACTGCGCAGCATCGGGAGATGCTTGATCAGGTATTAACTCTTTTTTCTATTGTGCCTGATTACGATCTCAACATTATGCAGCCGGGACAGGGGTTGACGGAAATTACCTGCCGAATTCTGGAGGGATTAAAGCCGATCCTGGCAGATTTTAAACCTGATGTGGTGCTGGTTCATGGCGATACCACCACTACGATTGCTACCAGCCTGGCGGCTTTCTATCAACGAATTCCGGTAGGGCACGTAGAAGCCGGGTTGCGAACCGGCGATCTCTATTCCCCCTGGCCGGAAGAGGCAAACCGCACGCTGACCGGACATCTGGCGATGTACCACTTTGCGCCGACGGAAAACTCGCGGCAGAATCTGTTGCGGGAGAACATTCCGGATGAGCGCATTTTTGTCACTGGCAATACCGTTATCGACGCGCTGATCTGGGTACGCGATCGCGTTCTGACGAGCGATACATTACAGGCTGAACTGGCCGAGCAGTATCCTTTCCTCAACGCGAATAAGAAGATGATTTTAGTGACCGGTCATCGGCGTGAAAGCTTTGGTCAGGGCTTTGAGCATATCTGCCAGGCGCTGGCGGAAATCGCCGCCGCGAACCAGAATGTGCAAATTGTCTATCCGGTGCATCTCAATCCCAACGTCAGCGAACCTGTCAACCGTATCCTCGGCCATGTTGAAAACGTGGTACTGATTGAGCCGCAGGACTACTTACCTTTTGTCTGGCTGATGAATCACGCCTGGCTCATTCTGACCGATTCCGGCGGTATTCAGGAAGAAGCGCCGTCATTAGGTAAGCCGGTATTGGTCATGCGTGAAACCACAGAGCGTCCGGAAGCCATTACCGCTGGTACGGTAAGACTGATCGGCACGGACTCCCGGCGCATTGTGGCGGAAGTTATGCGTCTGCTGCACGACGAAAATGAATATCAAACCATGAGCCGCGCCCATAATCCTTATGGTGACGGGCAATCATGCGCGCGCATTTTACAGGCGTTAAAAAGTTATCGGGTATCGTTATGAGTTTTACGACCATTTCTGTTATTGGGCTGGGGTATATCGGATTACCGACTGCGGCCGCTTTTGCTTCCCGCCAGAAGCAGGTTATCGGCGTGGATATCAACCAACATGCGGTAGACATTATAAATCGCGGTGAAATTCACATCGTGGAGCCGGCGTTGGGCAATGTGGTGAAGATGGCGGTGGAGGGCGGCTTTCTGCGTGCGACGACGACACCTGTCGAGGCCGATGCGTACCTGATTGCCGTGCCGACACCATTCAAAGGCGATCACGACCCTGACATGGCCTATGTCGAAGCCGCGGCGAAATCCATTGCGCCAGTATTAAAAAAAGGGGCACTGGTGATTCTGGAATCAACATCGCCGGTCGGCGCAACGGAGCAAATGGCTGGCTGGCTGGCCGGGATGCGCACGGATCTGACCTTTCCCCAGCAGGCGGGCGAGCAGGCCGATGTGAATATCGCCTATTGTCCGGAGCGTGTGCTGCCGGGTCAGGTGATGGTGGAACTCATTAAAAATGACCGCGTGATTGGCGGTATGACGCCAGTATGTTCGGCTCGCGCCAGCGCGCTGTACAAAATTTTCCTTGAGGGCGAATGCGTTGTCACCAACTCGCGCACCGCGGAGATGTGCAAACTGACGGAAAATAGCTTCCGTGATGTGAATATCGCCTTTGCGAATGAATTGTCGCTGATTTGCGCCGAACAGGGGATTAACGTTTGGGAATTGATCCGCCTGGCGAACCGCCATCCGCGCGTCAATATTTTGCAGCCGGGCCCAGGCGTTGGCGGGCACTGCATTGCGGTCGATCCGTGGTTTATTGTGGCGCAAAATCCGCAGCAGGCGAGACTGATTCGCACCGCGCGTGAAGTGAACGACGGCAAACCGCACTGGGTGGTCGATCAGGTAAAAGCCGCGGTCACAGATTGCCTGGCGGCCACCGATAAACGCGCCAGCGAAGTGAAAATCGCCTGTTTTGGGCTGGCCTTTAAGCCGAATATCGACGATCTGCGCGAAAGCCCGGCGATGGGGATCGCGCAAAGTATCGCCCGCTGGCACAGCGGCGAAACCCTGGTCGTCGAACCGAATATCCGTCAGTTGCCGAAAAAATTGGACGGACTTTGTACGCTGGCGAAACTGGACGCGGCGCTGGCCGCCGCCGATGTGCTGGTGATGCTGGTCGATCACGACGAATTTAAAGCGATTCCCGGCGATGCGGTTCATCAACGTTATGTGGTTGATACCAAAGGAGTCTGGCGCTGATGAAACGCATTCTGGTGACCGGCGGCGCAGGCTTTATCGGATCTGCGGTGGTGCGGCATATCATCCATGAAACGGCAGACGCGGTGGTGGTGGTGGATAAACTCACCTATGCGGGCAACCTGATGTCTCTGGCGTCGGTGGCGCAAAGCGACCGTTTCGCCTTTGAGAAGGTGGATATCTGCGATCGGGCATCACTGGAGCGAGTTTTCCAGCAGTATCAGCCCGATAGCGTGATGCACCTGGCGGCGGAAAGCCATGTAGACCGTTCCATCGACGGCCCGGCGGCGTTTATTGAAACGAATATCGTTGGTACTTACACCTTGCTGGAAGCCGCTCGCGCTTACTGGTCCGCGCTTGACGCGGACGCTAAAGCGGCGTTCCGCTTCCACCATATCTCCACCGATGAAGTGTATGGCGATCTGCATACTGCAGACGATTTCTTCACCGAAACCACGCCATATGCGCCAAGCAGCCCTTATTCCGCCTCCAAAGCCAGCAGCGACCATCTGGTACGCGCCTGGTTACGTACCTACGGTCTGCCTACGCTTGTCACCAACTGCTCTAATAACTACGGGCCCTACCATTTCCCGGAAAAACTGATCCCGCTGATGATTCTGAACGCGCTGGCGGGTAAACCATTGCCGGTCTATGGCAACGGTCAGCAAATTCGCGACTGGCTGTATGTGGAGGATCATGCCCGTGCGTTGTATCACGTGGTGACGAACGGCGCGGTGGGTGAAACGTATAATATCGGCGGTCATAACGAACGTAAAAATCTGGATGTGGTCAGGACGATCTGCGCTCTACTGGAGGAACTGGCCCCGCAAAAACCGCAGGGTGTGGTGAATTATCACGATCTGATTACCTTCGTCGACGATCGCCCCGGCCATGACTTACGTTATGCCATCGACGCGTCGAAAATCGCCCGCGAGCTGGGCTGGACGCCGCAGGAAACCTTCGAAAGCGGGATGCGAAAAACCGTTCAGTGGTATCTCGCCAATGAGGCCTGGTGGAAACCCGTGCAGGATGGCAGTTATCAGGGCGAACGCTTAGGACTGAAACGCTAAACGGCAGGTTCTTACTCCTGGAGGAGAAACGAATGAAAGGCATCATTCTGGCGGGAGGTTCCGGTACCCGGTTGCATCCCATTACGCGCGGCGTATCAAAGCGCCAGGGCTTCAAAATTGCCTGTCTGGAGGAGATTGCCTGGCGCAACGGCTGGCTGGATGATGATGGTTTGAAACGCGCCGCCAGTCAGCTTGAAAAAACCGGCTATGGCCAATATTTACTGGAGTTGCTCCGTGCCCGTCCGCGCCAGTATTGAACCGTTACTCTGGGAAAATACGTTCTTTGGCGTGAATAGCGGCATTGTGCGTATCGATGCCTCAGCGCCCGAATTAACGCCAGAAGCACTGCAGGCGTGGCAACGCGTGCAGGTAAAAGTGCCGGCTGAAAACATCGCCTGGCTGTCGGCGTTGCAATCGCTGGGATTCTCTTTGGTTGAAGGCGAGGTGGATTTTGCGTTGCCGGTAAAAGGGCATCGCGACCAGCATGGCGCGGAAATTGCACACCTTACGGACATTCCTGCTTTGCGTCAGTTGGCCGGAGAGGCGTTTACGCAGAGTCGTTTTCGCGCGCCGTGGTATGCGCCCGACGCCAGCGCCCGTTTTTACGCCCAGTGGATTGAGAATGCGGTACGCGGCACGTTTGATCACCAATGCCTGGTGCTTCGCACGGAGACAGGCGCTATCCGCGGTTACGTCTCGCTGCGGGAATTGAATGATACCGACGCGCGCATTGGCCTGTTGGCCGGACGCGGCGCGGGAGCGGAACTTATGCAGGCGGCGATCTGTTGGGCGCAGAGTCGCGGCAAAGCAACATTGCGGGTGGCGACCCAGTTGGGCAACACCGCCGCGCTTAAACGTTACATACAAAGCGGTGCCAACATCGAAAGCACTGCGTACTGGTTATACAGGTGACAACATGATTCCTTTTAATGCGCCGCCGGTGGTGGGAACCGAACTCGAATACATGCAGTCTGCAATGAGCAGCGGCAAACTGTGCGGCGACGGCGGCTTTACGCGTCGTTGCCAGCAGTGGCTGGAGCAACATTTCGGCAGCGCGAAGGTGTTGCTAACGCCTTCCTGTACCGCATCGCTGGAGATGGCGGCTCTGTTGTTGGATATTCAGCCCGGCGATGAAGTGATCATGCCGAGCTTTACGTTTGTCTCCACCGCTAACGCTTTTGTCCTGCGCGGCGCGAAAATTGTGTTTGTCGATATTCGTCCGGATACGATGAATATTGACGAAACGCTGATTGAGGCGGCGATTACTGATAAAACCCGCGCTATCGTGCCGGTACACTACGCTGGCGTCGCTTGTGAAATGGACGTCATCATGGCGCTGGCGGATAAGTATAATCTGTTCGTTGTCGAGGATGCCGCCCAGGGTGTGATGTCCACGTACAAAGGGCGCGCATTAGGGACGATCGGTCACATCGGCTGTTTTAGCTTCCATGAAACCAAAAATTACACCGCTGGCGGCGAAGGCGGCGCGACGCTGATCAACGATCGTACGCTAATTGAACGCGCGGAGATCATCCGCGAAAAAGGCACCAACCGTAGCCAGTTCTTCCGTGGTCAGGTGGATAAATACACCTGGCGGGATATCGGCTCCAGTTATTTGATGTCCGATCTGCAGGCTGCCTATCTGTGGGCGCAACTGGAGGCCGCCGATCGTATCAATCAACAGCGTCTGTCGCTGTGGCAGACTTACTACGATGCGTTAACGCCGCTGGCGCGCGCCGGGCGTTTCGAGCTGCCTTCTATTCCGGAAAACTGCGGGCATAATGCCCATATGTTTTACATCAAACTGCGGGATATCGCCGATCGCAGCGCGCTGATTAATTTCCTGAAAGAGGCGGAAATCATGGCGGTATTCCATTACATTCCGCTGCATGATTGTCCGGCGGGCGATAAATTCGGCGAGTTTATCGGGGACGATGTCTACACCACAAAAGAGAGCGAACGTTTGTTGCGTCTGCCGCTGTTTTATAACCTTGCGCCCGTCGATCAACGAACGGTGATTACTACCTTGCTAAATTATTTCTCCTGATATGTCGCTTGCTAAAGCCTCCCTGTGGACGGCGGTCAGTACGCTGGTAAAAATTGGCGCCGGACTGCTGGTGGTGAAACTACTGGCCGTCTCTTTTGGTCCGGCGGGCGTCGGACAAGCGGGTAACTTCCGCCAGATGATTACCGTGCTGGGCGTATTGGCTGGCGCCGGGATATTTAACGGCGTTACCAAACTTGTCGCACAACATCATGATAACCCGGCGCAGTTACGTACCGTGGTGGGAACCTCCTCCGCGATGGTATTGGGGTTCTCTACGCTGCTGGCGCTGGTCTTCTTGCTGGCGGCGGCGCCGATTAGCCAGGGATTGTTCGGTCATACGGACTATCAAGGGCTGGTGCGTCTGGTTGCGCTGGTACAAATGGGGATCGCCTGGGCGAACCTGCTGCTGGCGCTAATGAAGGGCTTTCGTGACGCGTCGGGTAATGCCTTATCGTTAATTGTCGGCAGCTTTTTGGGCGTCGCCGCCTGGTATCTCTGCTACCGTGTCGGCGGCTATGAAGGCGCTCTGCTTGGCCTGGCGCTGGTGCCGGCGCTGGTGGTAGTGCCAGCCGGTATAATACTGATTAAGCGCGGCACCGTCCCGCTACGCTATCTCAAGCCCTCCTGGGACAACGGTCTGGCAGGGCAGCTCAGTAAATTTACCCTGATGGCGCTGATTACCTCCGTTACGATGCCGGTTGCCTATGTGATGATGCGAAACCAACTGGCCGCGCACTATAGCTGGAGCGATGTCGGGATCTGGCAGGGCGTAAGCAGTATTTCTGACGCCTATCTGCAATTTATCACCGCCTCCTTCAGCGTTTACCTGTTACCCACGCTCTCACGCCTGACGGAAAAACAGGACATTACGCGTGAAGTGGTAAAAGCGCTGAAATTTGTTTTACCGGCGGTTGCGGCGGCGAGTTTTACCGTCTGGCTACTGCGCGATTTTGCTATCTGGCTGCTTTTTTCCGCTAAATTCACCGCGATGCGCGATCTGTTCGCCTGGCAGTTAGTGGGCGACGTGCTGAAAGTCGGCGCCTATGTTTTCGGTTATCTGGTGATTGCCAAAGCGTCGTTGCGATTTTACATTCTGGCTGAAATTAGCCAGTTCATTCTGTTAACGGCGTTCGCTCACTGGCTGATTCCCGCTCACGGCGCGCTGGGTGCGGCACAGGCTTATATGGCCACCTATATTGTCTATTTTTCACTTTGTTGCGGCGTATTTTTACTCTGGCGTAGGCGAGCATGACTGTACTGATTCACGTCCTGGGATCGGATATCCCTCACCATAACCACACCGTGCTGCGGTTTTTCAATGATACGCTGGCCGCCACAAGCGAGCACGCGCGCGAATTTATGGTTGCCGGCGAAGATAACGGCTTCACGGAAAGCTGCCCGGCGCTCTCGCTTCGTTTTTATGGCAGTAAGAAAGCGCTGGCGCAGGCGGTCATCGCCAAAGCGAAAGCAAATCGTCGACAGAGATTCTTCTTTCACGGTCAGTTCAACACCAGCCTGTGGCTGGCGCTGTTAAGCGGCGGTATTAAGCCAGCCCAGTTTTACTGGCATATCTGGGGCGCGGATCTCTACGAAGTGTCCCACGGGCTGAAATTCCGCCTTTTCTACCCGCTTCGTCGTATCGCGCAGGGGCGAGTAGGGGGCGTATTCGCGACGCGCGGCGATCTCAGCTATTTTGCGCGTCAGCATCCGGACGTACGCGGCGAGTTGCTCTATTTCCCGACGCGCATGGACCCTTCCCTGAATGCTATGGCAAAAGAGCGCCAACGTGCGGGGAAATTGACCATTTTGGTAGGGAACTCCGGCGATCGCAGTAACCAACACATTGCGGCGTTACGGGCGGTGTATCAGCAGTTTGGCGACACGGTAAACGTGGTGGTGCCGATGGGCTATCCGGCCAATAACCAGGACTATATTGATGAGGTTCGTCAGGCCGGTCTGGCGCTATTTAGCGCCGAAAATTTACAAATTCTTAGCGAAAAAATGGAATTTGATGCCTATCTTGCGCTGTTGCGCCAGTGCGACCTCGGTTATTTTATTTTTGCCCGCCAACAGGGGATCGGGACGTTGTGTCTGCTAATTCAGGCCGATATCCCGTGCGTACTGAATCGCGACAATCCTTTCTGGCAGGATATGGCGGAACAGCATCTGCCCGTCCTGTTTACCACGGACGATCTTAATGAGCAGGTCGTGCGCGAGGCGCAGCGTCAGCTCGCATCGGTAGATAAAAGCGGCATCACCTTCTTTAGCCCCAACTACCTGCAACCGTGGCATAATGCGTTGAGAATCGCCGCAGGAGAAGCCGAATGAGTTTAATGCAATTCAGCGGGCTGCTGGTGGTCTGGCTGCTCTCTACGCTGTTTATCGCCACGCTGACCTGGTTTGAATTCCGCCGCGTGCGTTTTAACTTCAACGTTTTCTTTTCGTTGCTGTTTTTGTTGACCTTCTTTTTTGGTTTTCCGCTAACCAGCGTGCTGGTATTTCGTTTCGACGTTGGCGTCGCGCCGCCGGAAATCTTATTGCAGGCTCTATTATCCGCCGCCTGTTTCTACGGCGTGTATTACGTGACCTATAAAACGCGTTTACGCAAACGCGTTGTGGATGTACCACGCAAGCCGCTATTTACCATGAACCGGGTGGAAACCCACCTTACCTGGGTGATCCTGATGGGCATCGCGCTGGTGAGCGTGGCGATTTTCTTTATGCATAACGGCTTTTTGCTGTTCCGGCTGCACTCCTACAGCCAGATCTTTTCCAGCGAAGTCTCCGGCGTGGCGTTAAAACGGTTCTTCTATTTCTTCATTCCGGCGATGCTGGTGGTCTATTTCCTGCGCCAGGACAGCAAAGCGTGGCTGTTCTTTCTGGTGAGCACCGTCGCGTTTGGTCTGTTGACCTACATGATTGTCGGCGGCACGCGCGCTAACATCATTATTGCGTTTGCTATCTTCCTGTTTATCGGCATTATTCGGGGCTGGATCAGCCTGTGGATGCTGGCGGCGGCGGGCGTGCTGGGGATTGTCGGTATGTTCTGGCTGGCGCTCAAACGCTACGGATTAAATGTGAGCGGCGATGAGGCGTTCTATACGTTTCTTTATCTAACGCGCGATACCTTTTCGCCGTGGGAGAATCTGGCGCTGCTGTTGCAAAATTACCACAATATCGAGTTTCAGGGGCTGGCCCCTATCGTGCGTGATTTCTACGTCTTTATTCCCACCTGGTTATGGCCGGGACGACCCAGTATTGTGCTGAACTCTGCGAATTACTTCACTTGGGAAGTCCTGAACAACCATTCTGGCCTGGCGATATCGCCAACGCTTATCGGATCGCTGGTGGTCATGGGCGGGGCGCTGTTTATTCCGCTCGGCGCGATCGTCGTCGGGCTGATTATCAAATGGTTCGACTGGCTGTATGAACTGGGTAACCGGGAGCCCAATCGCTATAAGGCGGCGATTCTGCACAGTTTCTGCTTTGGCGCCATCTTTAATATGATTGTGCTGGCGCGAGAAGGGCTGGATTCGTTTGTTTCGCGCGTGGTTTTCTTCCTGGTGGTTTTTGGCGCCAGCCTGCTGGTCGCTAAGCTTCTGTTCTGGTTATTTGATAGCGCCGGGCTGATTCATAAACGTACAACTTCGCTCCCTCAGGCACAGGTGGAAGGAAAACTATGACCAATAATGCCGCTGCGCCCCTTTACTCGCTGCGTGGATTACCTCTGATTGGCTGGCGCGACATGTCACACGCGCTGAATTATCTGTTTGCCGATGGTCAACTGAAGCAAGGCACGTTGGTGGCGATCAACGCCGAAAAGCTGCTGACGGCGGAAGATAATCCGGAAGTCCGCGCGTTGATAGCGGCGGCGGAATTTAAATATGCCGATGGCATCAGCGTGGTGCGTTCAATACGTAAAAAATTTCCGCAGGCGCAGGTTTCTCGTGTGGCTGGCGCCGACCTTTGGGAAGCGTTAATGGCGCGCGCGGGAAAAGAAGGCACACCGGTATTTCTTGTCGGCGGCAAGCCTGAGGTGCTGGCGCAGACGGAAGCAAAACTGCGGACGCAGTGGAACGTCAATATTGTGGGTAGCCAGGACGGTTACTTTACGCCGGAGCAGCGTCAGGCGCTATTTGCGCGTATCCATGCCAGCGGCGCGAAAATTGTCACCGTCGCGATGGGATCGCCAAAACAGGAATTGCTAATGCGCGATTGTCGGGAAGTGCATCCCCATGCGTTATATATGGGGGTGGGCGGGACCTATGATGTGTTTACTGGTCACGTCAAACGCGCTCCAAAAATATGGCAGAACCTGGGACTGGAGTGGTTGTATCGTCTGCTTTCTCAACCGAGGCGTATTACCCGCCAGATGCGCCTGCTGCGCTATCTTCGCTGGCACTATACTGGCGATCTCTAATTCTCCCTTCTGATGACTTGAGCAGCGGATTGTGCTTATGGTGCTGCTCATTTACAACATAATCGATGATTTCTTACACAATAAGTGCATTTTTTTAATGCTCCATTTGCCATTTGTCCAAATTTAAGAAAATATTCGCAACAATCGATGTACCCATAACAATAACCGGTACTACCGGAACCGTTGCAAACACGACATGAGGATTTATGGCAGAGAAAAAACCGGAGCTACAGCGTGGGCTGGAAGCTCGTCATATTGAATTGATTGCCCTCGGGGGCACCATCGGCGTCGGACTCTTTATGGGCGCCGCCAGTACGCTGAAATGGGCGGGCCCGTCAGTGCTGCTGGCGTATATCATCGCCGGATTGTTCGTCTTTTTCATCATGCGTTCGATGGGGGAGATGCTCTTTCTGGAACCTGTTACCGGCTCCTTTGCCGTGTACGCCCACCGGTATATGAGTCCTTTTTTTGGCTATCTTACCGCCTGGTCATACTGGTTTATGTGGATGGCGGTCGGGATCTCGGAAATTACCGCCATTGGGGTCTACGTCCAGTTCTGGTTTCCGGAGATGGCGCAGTGGATACCGGCGCTGATTGCCGTCGGACTGGTCGCGTTGGCGAATCTGGCTGCGGTGCGCCTGTATGGTGAAATCGAGTTCTGGTTTGCGATGATCAAAGTCACCACGATTATTGTGATGATCATCATCGGTCTGGGGGTGATTTTCTTCGGCTTTGGTAACGGCGGCCAGGCGATTGGCTTTGGTAATCTGACCGAGCATGGCGGCTTTTTTGCCGGCGGCTGGAAAGGCTTTCTGACCGCATTGTGTATCGTGGTGGCCTCTTATCAGGGGGTTGAGTTGATCGGTATTACCGCCGGTGAAGCGAAGAATCCGCAGGTGACGTTGCGTAGCGCGGTGGGTAAAGTGCTGTGGCGTATCCTGATTTTTTATGTTGGCGCGATTTTCGTGATCGTCACCATTTTCCCGTGGAATGAGATTGGCAGCAACGGCAGCCCCTTTGTGCTCACCTTCGCGAAAATCGGCATCACCGCCGCGGCAGGCATTATCAACTTTGTCGTGCTGACGGCGGCGCTCTCCGGCTGTAACAGCGGAATGTATAGCTGTGGGCGTATGCTTTACGCGCTGGCGAAAAACCGTCAACTGCCGGCGGCAGTCGCGAAAGTCTCTCGCCACGGCGTGCCGGTCGCGGGCGTGGCGCTCTCTATTTTGATTTTGCTGGTAGGTTCTTGCCTGAACTACATCATCCCCAATCCGCAGCGCGTCTTTGTTTACGTTTATAGCGCCAGCGTACTGCCGGGGATGGTGCCGTGGTTTGTCATTCTGATTAGCCAACTGCGCTTTCGTCGGGCGCATAAAGAAGCGATTGCGGATCATCCTTTTCGTTCCATTATGTTTCCGTGGGCGAACTATTTGACGATGGCGTTTCTGGTTTGCGTTTTAATCGGCATGTACTTTAATGAAGATACGCGCATGTCGCTGTTTGTCGGCGTCATCTTCCTGCTGGCCGTCACGCTGGTCTACAAAGTTTTCGGTCTGAATCGTCACGGAACCGCCCACAAGGTGGGGGAATAAGCGCCAAAATGCGCAAAGCATAACCAAACGCGCATTTTATTTAAAAAGGCACTGGACAGCGGGGTGTGAAGTCCGTATTATCCACCCCCGCAACGGCGCTAAGCGCCCGTAGCTCAGCTGGATAGAGCGCTGCCCTCCGGAGGCAGAGGTCTCAGGTTCGAATCCTGTCGGGCGTACCATTTATTTAGGTGCTTGAGCTGCGGTGGTTTAATACCGCGTAAAAAGTTTCAGTGGTGGCTATAGCTCAGTTGGTAGAGCCCTGGATTGTGATTCCAGTTGTCGTGGGTTCGAATCCCATTAGCCACCCCATTAATATAGAGTTGTGAAACGCGAAGGTGGCGGAATTGGTAGACGCGCTAGCTTCAGGTGTTAGTGTCCTTACGGACGTGGGGGTTCAAGTCCCCCCCCTCGCACCACGACTCAATGAATTGAACTAAAAATTCAAAAAAGCAGTATATCGGCGAGTAGCGCAGCTTGGTAGCGCAACTGGTTTGGGACCAGTGGGTCGGAGGTTCGAATCCTCTCTCGCCGACCAATTTTGAACCCCGCTTCGGCGGGGTTTTTTGTTGTCTATGGAAAACCCCCAGCTAGGCTGGGGGTTCCGGAAAGCTTTCAGCTTTAAGCCAGTTATTAAAACCCCTTTTGATTTGTTAAAACATCTTGCGGTCTGGCAACTGCAAAAGTTCAACAAGAAATCAAAAGGGGGTCCCAATGGGGGACGAAAAGAGCTTAGCGCACACCCGATGGAACTGTAAATATCACATAGTTTTCGCGCCCAAATACCGAAGACAAGCGTTCTATGGAGAGAAGCGTAGGGCAGTAGGCAGCATATTAAGAAAATTGTGTGAATGGAAAAACGTACGAATTCTGGAAGCAGAATGTTGTGCAGATCATATTCACATGCTTCTGGAGATCCCGCCGAAGATGAGTGTGTCGAGTTTCATGGGATATCTGAAGGGTAAAAGTAGTCTGATGCTTTACGAGCAGTTTGGGGATCTAAAATTCAAATACAGGAACAGGGAGTTCTGGTGCAGAGGGTACTATGTCGATACGGTGGGTAAGAACACGGCGAAGATACAGGACTACATAAAGCACCAGCTTGAAGAGGATAAAATGGGTGAGCAATTATCGATCCCGTATCCGGGCAGCCCGTTTACGGGCCGTAAGTAACGAAGTTTGATGCAAATGTCAGATCGTATGCGCCTGTTAGGGCGCGGCTGGTAAGAGAGCCTTATAGGCGCATCTGAAAAACCTCCGGCTATGCCGGAGGATATTTATTTTCTGTTCCTTTTCAACCCCTTATCCCGCACGTGTTGCCATTATGATTTGTTGGCGATATCCCAGGCTTCATTTGTCGCTATTCGGTGACGAGTAATCTATTGATTTATAATCACTTTGTAAAAAGCATCCTGTTCTGTCTCCACCGGGCGACACGCTAAAACCTCGCCAGCGGCGGGGGGATGACAATCGCGTGAATTCTCTACGTTTTTTTAATGCCTGCGCCTGTTTTTTAGCGGTGCAAAGATGGCACGTTATGTGCAATAATGTACGGGTAGATGCTCATTCCATCTCTTATGTTCGCCTTCTGGCCTCATAAACTCAGGAATGATGCAGAGCCGTTTACGGTGCTTATCGTCCACTGACAGATGTCGCTTACGCCTCATCAAACACCCTGGACACAACGTTGAGTGAAGCACCCCTTTATGTTGTCATACAGACCTGTTTTGACGCCTGCCCCTTAACCGGGCAGGCGTTTTTTTATGCATCTCGAATGATTTTGTGTAGGCGGTAGGCCCGGTAAGCGAAGCGCCACCGGGCAAGAGGGAATTACTGCGGGGGATTGTTCTGTAATGTCAGCATCAGGCCGTCGCGCCGCATGGCGGCGGCCTCTTCCGGTTGATGCAGTCGATCAAGCGCATCGGCAAGCCAGGCATAATCATACGCGTCCGGGCGTTGTTTCAGCGCGGCGCGGAAAGCCAGGGTCGCCTCCTGCCATTCACCGTGTTTCATTAGCGACTGGCCGAGCGTGCTCCATAACAGCGGGCGATCGCCTACCGTCTTGATTTGCTGGCGCAGCACTTTCTCCAGTTGTTCCGGATTATTGGTTCTGAGGCGAGGAATGGGCAGCACCAGCCGATCGTCATACTGGCGTTTCAGACCGTCGATGATAATCTGCTGCGCCATATCATGATCGTCACATTCGATCAGATGCTCGGCCATTGCGACCTGCAGCGCCACCTGATGGCGGGTTTTACGGCTTTGGTTTTTCCACCAGGTGCGTAATCCTTCGCTGCCCTGCTCGGCGCGCGCCTGATCCATGAGTCCTATCCACGCCTGTTGTTCGAGCATAGCGCGATGCGCTTCATCGCCAACGTGCGCTTTCGCCATGGATGGGATGATATCCAGTAAAGAACTCCATGCGCTGGTGCGAATATAGGCCTGCTCCGCCAGACGCAGAACTTCCGGGTGACGCGGCGTGACCTCCAGCAGTTTGTCCACGCCGTGACGCGCCGCGTGATTTTCATTGCGCGCCAGCTGTAAGCGCACGCGCGTGATCTCGACCGGGATGGTGTCGTTCCCCGCCAGCTCTGCCGCACGTTCAAGGTGCTGATTAGCGCGCGCTTCATCGCCGCGCTGCTGCGCTGCTTCTGCCGCCAGCAGATAATTTACCACCGGTTGTTCAGCATGATCGGCATTTTTTGACATCAGCTTTTCAACCTGCTGATAATCGCCCTCCGCCAGCTTCAGCAGCGCCTGTTCGGTCTGCTTGCGGGCGCGACGGCGTTTACGGCCGGCAAACCAACCGCGGGTGTGCGCGCCGGTACGAAACAGACGGCGTAGTAACCACTCAATGGCGAATAGCACCACCATAGCGACGATGAGAATGATCGCCAGGCCGGTGACGCTGGTTTCAATGTTGTAGTTATCGGTCTGGATTAACACATAGCCCTGGTGACCGGCTATCATCGGGCCGACCACGATACCCGCAAGCAACAACACAAAGAGCAATAATACTTTTAGCATCATTATTCTCCTTGCGGCGCGGCTGCCGGAGCGTCTGTCTGCGTGGCAGGCGCTGCCGTAGAGACTGTCGGTTGCGCCAGCAGATTACGCACGCGGGTTTGCATCAGTTTTTCAAGAATCGCCTGGCTTCCCAGGGTTTCTGGCAGATCCATCGTGATATTTTGCTGGCTTAATTTATCGACCTCCTCCAGGAAGGCTTTTGTCGCGGCGTCGTCAGTATCGTAATAAGCGCGAACCCAGGTCGAAACGTTATCCAGCGCCTGACGGTATGTTTCTTCCTGATGGCGTGGCACGGCCTGCGCGGCGACTAACAGGCGGGAGCGAATATTTTCGCGTAAATAGACGTCCTGGTTGGGTGCCAACAGCGGTACGGCGGTATCATCGCGGCGGCGAATGGTAATAAAGCTGTCCATAAAGTTCTGCCAGCTTTTTTGCAGGTTAACGCGCCATTCGCTTAACGAGCTGGACAGCTCGCTGCTGTCTGAATCCATCGGCGAACCATCGGTATCGTTATCCGCCAGACGCAGGTTATCGATTTGGTTAGAGAGCTGATTGAGCTTGAGAATAATGCCGTCGTAGTCGATCTGCGCAACGGATGACAGGCTGGCGATATCGTCAGTAATCGCGCGTCGTGCGGTAATCAGGCTGGGGTCATTCATGTCCGCCAGACTGGCGTCAGCGCTTTTGAGCAGCGCAGCGGCGGTAGTGACGTCCTGATCGCTCCACAGCTTGCGTCCGGCGAGTTTCACCAGGAAATCAGCCTGCGCCAGCAGCCAGGTTTTAGCATCGCTGCCGGAAATAGTGGCGACTTTTTGTTGTACTTCATCAAGCTGTTTCGCCAGCGCCGCCTGTTGGCGATTCGCGTCATCTAACTGCGCCGCTTGTTTTTTGATAATCCCTTCCAGCTCCGCTTTTTGGCTCTCCTGCGCCTTTTGCAAGGCGGTCAGTTGCGTCGCCAGCGCATCGCTGGTTTCCGTTTGCGCGGTTGCTTGCTGTTTCCCCCAGCCATAAAGCCCAATACCTGCCGCCAGGGCAATCGCAATCGCCACCGCGCTTAATACCAGCGCGGCGCCGTTCTTACTTTTTTTCTCGGTATTAACTGGCTGTGGCGTGGTTTCCACGCTCTCCCTGGTCTCATCAACCACGGCGGAGGATTTTTCTTGTTCCGTCATTATGGCATCCCATTATGAGAGTTATTGTAATGCGCGCAACAGCGCATCGTTGTCGGCGTTATCAGCGACCTTAATATCTTGCCAGCCCAGTTCCCGGGCGAGGTGCGCCAGACGCTCACTGACGACCAATAGCCGACAGCGTAGTAACCAGTGCTCACGATACCACTGGGGAGTCAGCGACCAGAGCCGTTGCAACATCTCGCCGCTGGTAACAACAAGCGTTGTTACGCCGCGAGTATGCCAGCGCATCGCTTCTTCCGCGCCATCGTAATGTTTCGCACATCGTTGATAACATTCACAAAAACTGACTTCGGCTCCGCGCGCTGTCAGGGTTTCGCCCAGCAGTTCGCGGCCGCCATTGCCACGCAAAATCAGCGCGCGTTTGCCCGCAATATTTTGTAATTCAGGTAATTGTAGCAAGGCTTCGCTGATTTCCCGATCCAATGGATAACGAATATCGAACCCGCTAACGGTATGAAGGGCGAGCGCCGTGGTGCGGCCAATCGCGAAATAGCGCGGCGCCACAGGCCAGTTTCGACCATCCCGCTGGAGCTGGGCGTGAGCAAAGGCGACAGCGTGCTGTGAAAGGGCAAAAACCAGATCGTTTTCCGTCAGCGTCGCCAGGCGGTCGGCCAGGGTGGGTAGCTCCCGACCGGCGACAAATTCAATCAGTGGAAAACTCCAGGCCACCTGCCCCAGTGCGCGCAGACGGCTCACTAACGCTTCCCCTGCGGGAGAGGGGCGGGTGATCAGAATACTCATGCGGGCGTCTCGCCGTTATAAACTTCCGTCAGAATCGCGCGTGCGCCGTTTTCCAGCAGTTCCTCTGCAAGCGAGATGCCCATTTGCTCCGCCTGCTCGGGAGAACCACGACGTTCGCCGCGCACCATCACCGAACCGTCCGGCGCGCCAACCAGCGCGCGTAGCCAAATTTCACCGTTGATGATTTCTGCATAGCTGCCAATCGGCACCTGACAACCGCCTTCCAGGCGGGTGTTCATAGCGCGTTCCGCCGTTACGCGCAGCGCGGTTTGCGAGTGATTCAACGGTGCGAGCAGCGCCTGTGTTCGCGCGTCGTCAAGACGACACTCAATCCCGACGGCGCCCTGGCCTACGGCAGGAAGCGAAACGTCGGGCGGCAAGGCTGTGCGAATGCGCGACTCCAGACCTAAGCGTTTCAGACCGGCCACGGCCAGGATAATGGCGTCATAGTCGCCGTTGTCCAGCTTGCCGAGACGTGTGCCGACGTTGCCGCGCAACGAACGGATAATGAGGTCCGGACGGCGTTCCGCCAGTTGACACTGACGACGCAAACTGGACGTCCCGACGATACTACCCGCGGGCAGATCGTCCAGACTGTGATATTTATTCGAGACAAACGCGTCGCGCGGATCTTCGCGCTCGCAAATGGTCACCAGACCGAGACCGTCCGGGAAGGCCACCGGAACGTCTTTCATAGAGTGCACGGCGATATCAGCACGTTTTTCCAGCAGCGCGATTTCAAGCTCTTTAACAAACAGTCCCTTACCGCCCACTTTCGCCAGGGGAGTATCGAGAATCACGTCGCCGCGTGTGACCATCGGCACCAGTTCTACCGTCAGTCCCGGATGGGTTGCCATCAATGCGTCTTTGACATAATGTGCCTGCCAAAGCGCAAGGGGACTTTGGCGTGTGGCAATTCTTAAAACATTGTCTAACATGCTTGTTACCGTCATTATCAATCATTGACCATCCTAACATCCTTATAGAGAGTATGTTAGTTTTCCGGTCACCGTGAGTGAGAGGATAAGGCGCAGTGTCGTCAATGACAGTGAATAATGACGAGAAACCGCCAGCCCGTATTTAAGAATTTACACGCAGCGAACGGTGCTACACTTGTATGTAGCGCATCTTTCTTTACGGTCAATGAGCAAGGTGTTAAATTGATCACGTTTTAGACCATTTTTTCGTCGGTATTAGATAAAAATATGCAGGCGAGAAAGGGTAACGGTTATTTTTGACATACGGTTTATCCCGAATGGCGACGGTCAAGTACTGACCTGCACCATGACGGGTAGCAACATCAGGCGATACGTCTTGTACCTCTATATTGAGACTCTGAAACAGAGACTGGATGCCATAAATCAACTGCGTGTGGATCGCGCGCTTGCTGCCATGGGACCCGCTTTTCAGCAGGTTTACAGTCTTCTGCCGACATTATTGCACTATCACCATCCACTGATGCCGGGTTACCTTGATGGTAACGTTCCCAGCGGTATTTGCTTCTACACGCCTGATGAAACCCAACGCCACTATCTGAACGAACTTGAGCTGTACCGCGGTATGACGCCGCAGGACCCGCCGAAGGGCGAGCTGCCGATTACCGGCGTTTACACCATGGGCAGCACCTCCTCGGTCGGGCAGAGCTGCTCGTCCGACCTGGATATCTGGGTGTGCCATCAGTCCTGGCTCGACGGCGAAGAGCGTCAGTTGCTGCAACGTAAGTGTAGCCTGCTGGAAAGCTGGGCCGCCTCGCTTGGCGTTGAGGTGAGCTTCTTCCTGATCGACGAGAACCGTTTCCGCCATAACGAAAGCGGCAGTCTGGGCGGGGAAGACTGTGGTTCTACGCAGCATATCCTGTTGCTTGATGAGTTTTATCGTACCGCTGTGCGCCTGGCCGGGAAGCGTATCCTGTGGAGTATGGTGCCGTGCGACGAAGAAGAGCATTACGACGACTATGTCATGACGCTCTATGCGCAGGGCGTATTAACGCCAAACGAATGGCTGGATCTGGGGGGCTTAAGCTCGCTCTCCGCCGAAGAGTACTTTGGCGCCAGCCTGTGGCAGCTATACAAGAGCATTGACTCGCCGTACAAAGCGGTGCTGAAAACGCTGCTGCTGGAAGCCTATTCATGGGAATATCCTAACCCACGTCTGCTGGCGAAAGATATTAAACAACGTCTGCATGACGGTGAAATCGTATCGTTTGGACTCGATCCCTACTGCATGATGCTGGAACGGGTCACTGAATACCTGACGGCGATTGAAGATCCGACGCGGCTGGATTTAGTCCGCCGCTGCTTTTACCTGAAAGTGTGCGAGAAATTAAGTCGCGAGCGTGCCTGCGTAGGCTGGCGTCGGGAAGTATTAAGCCAGTTAGTCAGCGAGTGGGGATGGGACGACGCGCGTCTGACCATGCTCGATAATCGCGCAAACTGGAAAATCGATCAGGTGCGCGAAGCCCACAACGAATTGCTCGACGCCATGATGCAAAGCTATCGTAATCTGATTCGCTTTGCGCGGCGCAACAACCTCAGCGTGAGTGCCAGCCCGCAGGATATCGGCGTACTGACGCGTAAGCTGTACGCGGCTTTTGAAGCGTTGCCGGGTAAAGTCACGCTGGTGAACCCGCAGATATCGCCGGATCTGTCCGAGCCGAATTTAACCTTTATCCATGTGCCGCCGGGACGCGCCAACCGTTCAGGCTGGTATCTCTACAACCGCGCGCCGAACATGGATTCCATCATCAGCCATCAGCCGCTGGAATATAACCGTTATCTTAATAAGCTGGTCGCGTGGGCGTGGTTCAACGGCCTGCTGACGTCGCGAACGCATCTGTTTATTAAGGGCAACGGTATTGTCGACCTGCCTAAGTTACAGGAGATGGTCGCCGATGTTTCGCACCATTTCCCGCTGCGCTTGCCTGCTCCGACGCCGAAAGCGCTCTACAGCCCCTGTGAAATTCGCCATCTGGCGATTATCGTTAACCTCGAATATGACCCGACGGCGGCGTTTCGCAATAAAGTGGTCCATTTTGACTTCCGTAAGCTGGACGTTTTCAGCTTTGGCGAAGAGCAAAACTGTCTGATAGGCAGTATCGACTTGTTATATCGCAACTCGTGGAACGAAGTGCGTACTCTGCACTTTAACGGCGAGCAGGCGATGATCGAAGCGCTGAAAACGATTCTGGGGAAAATGCACCAGGATGCCGCGCCGCCGGATAGCGTGGAGGTGTTCTGCTACAGTCAGCATCTTCGCGGCCTGATTCGCACCCGTGTGCAGCAACTGGTCTCCGAATGTATTGAGCTACGTCTTTCCAGCACCCGTCAGGAGACCGGTCGCTTCAAGGCGCTGCGGGTTTCCGGGCAGACGTGGGGGCTATTCTTCGAACGCTTGAATGTCTCGGTGCAGAAGCTGGAGAACGCTATCGAATTCTACGGCGCGATTTCGCATAACAAGCTGCACGGGCTGTCGGTACAGGTGGAAACCAACCAGGTGAAATTGCCGTCAGTGGTGGATGGCTTCGCCAGCGAAGGGATTATCCAGTTCTTCTTTGAAGAAACAGGCGATGAGAAAGGCTTTAACATTTATATTCTGGATGAAAGTAACCGGGCGGAAGTATATCACCACTGCGAAGGTAGCAAGGAAGAACTGGTGCGCGACGTCAGTCGCTTCTATTCGTCATCGCACGATCGCTTCACGTATGGCTCCAGTTTTATCAACTTTAACCTGCCGCAGTTCTACCAGATAGTGAAAACCGATGGCCGCGCGCAGGTGATCCCATTCCGTACGCAGCCTATCAACACCGTGCCGCCAGCAAACCAGGATCATGACGCGCCGCTATTGCAGCAGTATTTTTCGTAAGTGCTGCGCCGGGCAAAGCTGCCCGGCCGGCGTTCACCGCTTCACATTAACTTCACCCAACTTCGTTACCGTGACCTCCGCATTTGGTTTACAGGAGGAGGTTTGAGGTGGCAGATGCGTTCATTTTGTTAGGGATAGTCATGGCGATGGTCAGCCTCGGCTTCATTCTTATAAATAAGTTATTCTGTTTTATATCTGCTGGGTGCCTGCTCTCGTTATGCGCCAGCATGGCCAGTTTTCAACTCTGGGATGCATCTTACTGGGGGCGATGGGGAAAAGTATGTCCCGGCCTGGATGTGATCATCTCCTGCGACAATTACCATTTTCTCTATGACTTGGGATGGGAATTGTACGGTATCGCCTTTTTGTTCTTTACCGCGTTAATGCTCACATGTGCGGCCATTATTCTTATCAATATGATTATGGCTTTAGAGCGATACTGTGCCGGATGGCGGCGCTAACGCGCCTTATCCAGCCTACATTCGAAGAATGCTCATTGAGCGGAACAAGGTTTAGATAATATTTTTTCTTATACAATTTATGTAGTAATATTCAGACCGTTCAAAATGCTATCGCGTCCTTCATTGTTTTCGTAAATATGTTTTGAAAAACTATATTAGAAACAAAAGCTCTTTAATGGTTTCTTATGGATGTTTTTATAAAAGGATATTATATGTCAATAAACAACCCTATTCTTATTTGCGTGAATAAGAAACGACAAATAAAATTAGCTCTGTTTTATTCAGTGGTAGCTATAGCTCTTATGATGAGCCTCTTTCTAAATTATAGTATTATGCTAAAGATGGTGTGTGTTTTTTTAATACTCCTCATGATAGCAGGCGCAAGTGCTTACTGGTACTCCGCCTTTTCAGGAAAGCCACAGCTAACGTTGAACCAGGAGGGAGTAACATTACACACAACCAGGCTACCAATAGTTTACTGGCATGAAATCGACTATGTTGGTGAGCGTGTTAGCGATAATACGCCTGTGCTGGCCATTTTTGTCAAAGATGTTGAGCTTTATTGTCAGCGAATTACTAATGAGAAAATGCGTAATAATTTTCTGTCATTATTGAATAAGCATGAAAGTAATCGCGTGATGAATATCTCTCTAAACGATCTCGATTATGACTCAGATGAGTTACAGGATATTTTTAAAATGGCTGTTGCCAGAAACCTGGAACAATAGGGTAGAGATATATGTTTTTTGTTATTACTCACCATATTGATGTGCTGCCTCTGGCAACCCTACCCACACATGAAACATGCCCTTATTGTAATAATCAGGATGTATGGTTGATTATTCGCCAAAAAAGGACCCGTACATGTGGTCTGTCTCAAGCGAGAAAAAGAGATAAGTTTGGTTTAGCGATATGCAATCATTGCAGCAATGAAATCAAGGAAAAACGTTGGTCACCAGCGTTACGTCAACTTTTTACCGAGCAGAAGCCACTATTTAACCTAACCTTTTGGCAACGCTACGGTTTTTGGGTTGGTTGGTTGAGTGTATGGCCCGCGCTGTTTCTGGCAACCTGGCTGTATTTCACATTTCGGGGTTGGTAATACGACCGCATATCTCGTTAAATATACGCAGGAAAGCGCTATTCTTCTGGCTCTCCTGCGGAATTAAAACTTAGCGAAAACTCACCTTTTCACCCGCTTGTTGCGTTGCCGCCTGCTCCAGCAGATCCCAGAAGGTTTCGCCGCTGCGATCGCAAACCCACTCGTCGCCTTTCAGATCGAAATGATAGCCGCCCTGTTTGGTCGCCAGCCACACCTGGTGCAACGGCTCCTGACGGTTAATAATGATCTTACTGCCGTTCTCAAAGCTGAGGGTCAGCACGCCGCCGTTGATTTCGCAGTCGATATCGCTGTCGCCGTCCCAGCTATCGAGGCGTTCTTCAATGGTGAGCCACAGGGCGTCAGCCAGGCGATGAAATTCACTGTCGTTCATTGTTTTATCCCGCTATTGAGTGATAGCGCCAGTATAAGGGGAAGCGTCAGCTTCTGGAACCGATACGAATTACCGTTGTGAGCGGTAAAGGATAAAACTCAGCGGTAGGTAAATGACGATAAATAGCGCACCGGTGATAAGTATGACGGACGCGTTAACCGGGAAATGGTTCAGAGCCGACAGCATTGCCACCATCAGTGCGACGCAGCCGCCGCAGAGGAGAAAATGCAACAGGATTAAGGGGGCGCGCGGCTTTGCTTTGATATCCAAAAGAGCGCTAAGCAGACCGAGTACCGCGCTTATCGTCAGGACTCCGGCAGCTTCAACACCGTTTATCGTGCCGTGCATAATGCTTTCAATAATGACGTAAATGCATGAACCGATCCCCACGCCCCGAAGGGCGTTTTTCAAATGTTTAATCAAGTGCGCAAAACGGTTTAGCGGCGTCATTTTTGGCATTCCGGTGCCTGCGTTATGATGATGTCTTTATTGTTGGTGTACATGACGTTCCTATTCAGAGTATGCGTCTTATCCGGGCAGGGGGATGCTGTTCGGTAAAGCTGGCTGCCAATCCACGTATAAACTAGCGGTTGTCATACGCAAAACGCTCGGTGACTTTTAGCGGCCCATTGATGCTAAAGACATGAATACCCTGACCTTGCTGGCTATCACGCATAAAATAGCCATGCTCTTTTCCGGCGTTAATTTCCCGGTTCAGGAAGGGGGTTGCGCTATCCAGTTCCAGCCCTGAGTTGCCGGGTTAATCAATGAATTGGGTAACCGACGCAGGCGTTTGAAACTCACCTCCGGCAACGAAAGATTGTTCTCCTCTTCTGGCTGGAGATAAACCACGCCGCTGCCTTGCCGCTGATAAACATTGTGCGGAGATTCACTCAGCCGGCATCCCCAGGCGGGAGGCAGCAGAAGTGAAAGCGAAAAAAGGCAAAACAAATTACGATATTGCATAAGGTCATCCGGACGTGGTACGTAAACCTAAAGTGATGAGCAAAGCATGTTTCCTGATGTAAATGCGCAATAATCATGGCAACGCGCCGCTTTTCAGATTTTATAAAGAGCCCCTAAACGCTTGCTTTTACGCCTTCTCCTGCGATGATAGAAAATAGAAAGCATGAACTTACAGGCAATCCATAATGAAAAACGTGTTTAAGACACTCGCTGTACTTCTGACTCTGTTCAGCCTGACGGGCTGCGGTTTGAAAGGGCCGCTTTATTTCCCGCCAGCCGATAAAAATGCGCCGCCGCCGACGAAAAAAGTCGATTCGCAAACGCAGTCCACGATGCCCGATAAGAACGATCGCGCAACGGGAGATGGCCCGTCCCAGGTCAATTACTGAGGATAGTTTTCTGTCCCCGCGTGAACGGAGTGAATGATGCAATTCTCTAAAATGCATGGCCTTGGCAACGATTTTATGGTCGTCGACGCGGTAACGCAGAATGTCTTTTTTTCGCCGGAACTGATTCGTCGGCTATCCGACAGACACCTGGGCGTAGGGTTCGATCAGCTGCTGGTGGTTGAGCCGCCCTATGATCCTGAGTTGGACTTTCATTACCGCATCTTCAACGCCGACGGCAGTGAAGTCTCGCAGTGCGGCAATGGCGCGCGCTGTTTCGCGCGATTTGTTCGCCTGAAAGGGCTAACCAATAAACGCGACATTCGGGTCAGTACCGCGAATGGCCGGATGGTACTGAGCGTCACGGAAGATGAACTGGTGCGGGTGAATATGGGGGAACCAAACTTTGAACCCGCGCAGGTGCCTTTTCGCGCCAACAAAGCGGAAAAGACGTATATTATGCGAGCGGCGGAACAGACCATACTGTGCGGCGTGGTTTCAATGGGCAATCCGCACTGTGTCATTCAGGTTGATAACGTCGACACGGCGGCCGTTGAAACACTGGGGCCGGTTCTGGAAAGCCATGAGCGTTTTCCGGAACGCGCCAACATTGGTTTTATGCAGGTTGTAAGACGTGAGCATATCCGGCTGCGAGTCTATGAACGCGGCGCAGGGGAGACCCGCGCGTGCGGCAGCGGCGCGTGCGCTGCCGTTGCCGTGGGGATTCAGCAGGGGCTGCTGGCTGAAGAAGTACGCGTGGAATTACCGGGCGGTCGGCTGGATATCGCCTGGAAAGGTCCGGGTCATCCGTTATACATGACTGGTCCGGCGGCACATATCTACGACGGATTTATCCATTTATGAAGCAACCAGAGGAAGAACTACAGGAAACGCTCACGGAACTGGACGATCGAGCGGTCGTCGATTACCTGCGCCACCACCCTGAGTTTTTTATCCGTAACGCCCACGCCGTTGAAGCGATGCGTGTTCCACATCCCGTGCGGGGAACGGTTTCGCTCGTTGAGTGGCATATGGCCCGCGCGCGTAATCACATCAATGTGCTTGAAGAAAATATGACGCTGCTGATGGAACAGGCTCATGCCAATGAAAGCCTGTTTTATCGCTTGCTGCATCTGCAAAGCCGTCTGGTCGCCGCGGATAGTCTGGATGAGATGCTGGTGCGGTTTCACCGCTGGGCGCGCGATTTGGGGCTTGCCGGCGCGACGCTGCGTTTGTTCCCGGATCGGTGGCGTCTTGGCGCGCCATCGCGCTATACACATCTGGCTTTAAACCGTCAGGCCTTTGAGCCGCTGCGTATTCAACGGCTGGGACAGTCGCAGCATTATCTTGGCCCGCTAAACGGCCCGGAACTGCTGGTGGTCTTGCCGGAGGCGAAGGCTGTAGGCTCGGTAGCCATGTCGATGATGGGCAGCGATGGCGGCCTCGGGGTGATTCTCTTCAGCAGCCGTGACCCGCATCACTATCAGCCGGGACAGGGGACGCAGCTTTTACAGGAGATCGCGCTGATGCTGCCGGAACTGCTGGAACGCTGGATTAAACGCGTATGACGGATGTCGCGCTTTCTCAGGATGTCTCGCGGTTCCTGCGCTATTTAGGCGTGGAGCGCCAGCTTAGCCCCATTACCCTGCTGAACTACCAGCGTCAGCTTGATGCCATTATCGCTTTAGCCGGAGAAACCGGGCTGAAAAGCTGGCAACAATGTGACGCTGCGATTGTGCGCAGTTTTGCGGTGCGCAGTCGGCGCAAAGGGCTTGGCCCTGCCAGTCTGGCGCTACGTCTCTCGGCATTGCGAAGCTTTTTTGACTGGTTAGTCAGTCAGGGCGAATTGAAAGCTAACCCGGCAAAGGGTGTCTCCGCACCGAAAGCGCCGCGTCATCTGCCGAAAAATATTGATGTCGACGACGTTAACCGCCTGCTGGACATCGATCTTAACGATCCGCTCGCCGTACGTGATCGGGCGATGCTGGAGGTCATGTACGGCGCGGGGCTGCGTTTATCCGAACTGGTTGGCCTGGATATAAAGCACCTCGATCTCGATACCGGAGAAGTGTGGGTAATGGGTAAAGGCAGCAAAGAGCGACGCCTGCCGATTGGCCGTAACGCGGTGACGTGGATTGAGCACTGGTTGGATCTGCGCGGCCTGTTCGCCAGCGATGAAGAGGCGTTATTCCTGTCGAAGCTCGGCAAGCGTATCTCCGCGCGCAATGTCCAAAAACGGTTCGCCGAATGGGGCATAAAGCAGGGGCTAAACAGCCACGTGCATCCACATAAGCTGCGCCATTCGTTCGCGACCCATATGCTGGAATCGAGCGGCGATCTGCGCGGCGTGCAAGAGCTGCTGGGTCATGCCAACCTTTCCACCACCCAAATTTATACTCATCTTGATTTTCAACATCTTGCTTCAGTGTACGACGCGGCGCATCCGCGCGCTAAACGGGGGAAATAATGCGTTTTTACCGGCCTTTGGGGCGTATTGCCGCGCTCACCTTTGACCTGGATGATACCCTTTATGATAACCGTCCGGTGATTTTGCGTACTGAGCAGGAAGCGCTCGCTTTTATGCAGAATTATCACCCGTCGCTACGTTCGTTTCAAAACGTCGATTTACAGCGGATACGGCAGGCGGTGCGTGAAGCGGAGCCGGAAATCTATCATGACGTTACCCGCTGGCGCCATCGCGCGATAGAGCAGGCCATGCGGGATGCGGGATTATCGGCGCAGGAGGCCATTGCCGGCGCGAATGCGGCGATGATGCATTTTGCCAAATGGCGCAGCCAGATTGAGGTTCCGCAGGCTACCCATGAGACGTTACAGCAGCTTGCGAAAAAATGGCCGCTGGTGGCGATCACTAACGGCAATGCCCAGCCGGAACTGTTTGGCCTCGGCGATTACTTTAAGTTTGTACTGCGCGCCGGCCCGGATGGACGTTCCAAGCCCTTTAGCGACATGTATTTCCTGGCGGCGGAAAAACTGCATGTGCCGATCGGCGAGATCCTGCATGTCGGCGATGATCTGACTACCGATGTGGCTGGCGCTATTCGCTGTGGGATGCAGGCCTGCTGGATTAAACCTGAAAATGCCGACCTGATGCGGACGCAGGACAGCCGTTTACTGCCGCATATCGAAATTTCGCGATTGGCATCTCTCACCTCGCTGATATAATCACCAGTAGTTCTGTATAAATTCCCAGTTATTCTGGCGGATGGCGCTATGCTTATCCGCCCTACGATAAGTAGCCCCGGTAAGCGAAGCGCCACCGGGCGTTTTTAGTTTTCATGTTTTTACGCGGCGGTGCCAATGGACGTTTCTTACCTGCTCGACAGCCTTAATGATAAACAGCGCGAAGCGGTGGCCGCGCCACGTAGCAACATGCTGGTGCTGGCGGGCGCGGGAAGCGGGAAAACCCGCGTGCTGGTGCACCGTATCGCCTGGTTACTGAGCGTAGAAAACAACTCGCCATATTCCATCATGGCGGTGACCTTTACCAATAAAGCGGCGGCGGAAATGCGCCATCGTATTGGCCAGTTGATGGGGACCAGCCAGGGCGGAATGTGGGTAGGGACGTTCCACGGTCTGGCGCACCGCCTGCTGCGCGCGCATCATATGGACGCTAATTTGCCGCAGGATTTCCAGATTCTCGACAGCGAAGATCAGATGCGTTTGCTTAAACGCCTGATTAAGGCGATGAATCTTGATGAGAAGCAGTGGCCGCCGCGTCAGGCGATGTGGTACATCAATAGCCAGAAAGACGAAGGGCTACGCCCGCACCATATCCAAAGCTATGGCAACCCGGTGGAGCAGACCTGGCAGAAGGTGTATCAGGCCTATCAGGAAGCGTGCGATCGCGCTGGTCTGGTGGATTTTGCCGAGCTACTGCTGCGCGCTCATGAACTATGGCTGAACAAGCCGCACATCCTGCAACACTATCGCGAGCGGTTTACTAACATCCTGGTGGACGAATTCCAGGATACCAACAACATTCAGTACGCCTGGGTTCGTCTGCTGGCGGGCGATACCGGTAAGGTGATGATTGTCGGCGACGATGACCAGTCGATCTACGGCTGGCGCGGGGCCCAGGTAGAGAACATCCAGCGCTTCCTCAATGATTTCCCCGGCGCGCAGACCATTCGTCTGGAGCAGAATTACCGCTCGACCAGCAACATCCTTAGCGCGGCGAACGCTCTGATTGAGAATAACAATGGGCGTTTGGGTAAAAAGCTGTGGACTGACGGCGTTGACGGCGAACCGATATCGCTGTACTGCGCTTTCAACGAACTGGATGAAGCGCGCTTTGTGGTTAACCGTATCAAAACCTGGCAGGACAACGGCGGCGCGCTTGCGCAATGCGCCATTCTTTATCGCAGCAACGCCCAGTCGCGCGTGCTGGAAGAAGCGTTATTACAGGCCAGTATGCCGTACCGCATTTACGGCGGTATGCGCTTCTTCGAACGCCAGGAGATCAAAGATGCGCTCTCTTATCTGCGTTTGATTGCCAATCGCAACGATGATGCCGCCTTTGAACGCGTGGTGAATACCCCAACGCGCGGTATCGGCGACCGCACGCTGGACGTGGTGCGCCAGACCTCGCGCGATCGCCAGCTAACATTGTGGCAGGTGTGCCGTGAATTGTTACAGGAAAAAGCCCTGGCCGGGCGTGCGGCCAGCGCGCTGCAACGCTTTATGGAACTGATCGACGCCCTGGCGCAGGAAACCGCCGACATGCCGCTGCATGTGCAGACTGACCGGGTGATCAAAGATTCCGGCCTGCGCACCATGTATGAGCAAGAAAAAGGCGAGAAAGGCCAGACGCGCATCGAAAACTTAGAGGAACTGGTGACGGCAACGCGGCAGTTCAGCTACAACGACGAAGATGAAGATTTGATGCCGTTGCAGGCCTTCCTCTCTCACGCGGCGCTGGAAGCGGGCGAGGGGCAGGCGGATACCTGGCAGGATGCGGTACAGCTGATGACGCTGCACTCGGCCAAAGGCCTGGAGTTTCCGCAGGTGTTTATCGTCGGGATGGAAGAGGGGATGTTCCCCAGCCAGATGTCGCTGGATGAGGGCGGGCGTTTGGAAGAGGAGCGTCGTCTGGCCTACGTCGGCGTTACCCGTGCCATGCAGAAACTGACGCTAACCTATGCCGAAACTCGCCGTCTGTATGGTAAAGAGGTTTATCATCGCCCGTCGCGTTTCATCGGCGAGTTGCCGGAGGAGTGCGTGGAAGAGGTCCGTCTGCGCGCCACCGTCAGTCGTCCGGTGAGCCATCAACGAATGGGAACGCCGCTGGCGGAAAACGACACAGGCTACAAACTCGGCCAACGCGTGCGCCATGCGAAGTTCGGCGAGGGAACTATTGTCAACCTGGAGGGCAGCGGCGAGCATAGCCGGTTGCAGGTGGCTTTTCAGGGGCAAGGGATCAAATGGCTGGTTGCCGCGTATGCGAAGCTGGAAACGGTTTGACCGACTCTCATAGTGCCGGATGGCGCGTCTTATCCGGCCTACGCGCTGGCTAACATTTTGATTTGTAGGCCGGATAAGGCGAAGCCGCCATCCGGCGATATATTGATGTTAATATTCTGAAATCATAGATAAATACTCTCACTCTGCTAACCTTTCTGCATAAGGGGAAATTATTGCTTTTTCGCGTTTCGTTGCGTGTTGACGGCAAATTTTTGCTGGCGTAACATGCGCCCACGATTACGCTAAGAGGACATTCGCCTTGGACACACCCAGTAGATACTGGCTCATTATCCTGTCATCCAGGATCAACTCCTAAGGCTATCCCTTTTTGCTGATAGCCTTAGCGGTTGTCAGCGACCTTTCATTTTTTCCCGTCGCGTTGAGTCAGGCTGTTTAATGGTCTGAAACCCAATTTGTTTCTGTGTGCCCATCTGAACTGTCCGATATTTTTACGCATTGGGAGTCCCGGTCATGCTGAGCGCATTTCAACTGGAAAAAAACCGACTGACCCGGCTGGAAGTCGAGGAGTCACAAAGCCTGATTGATGCCGTATGGGTCGATTTGGTCGAACCGGACGACGACGAGCGATTGCGCGTACAATCTGAGCTGGGCCAGAGTCTGGCGACGCGTCCTGAACTGGAAGATATCGAAGCATCCGCGCGCTTCTTTGAAGACGAAGACGGACTGCATATCCACTCCTTCTTCTTCTTCGAAGATGCGGAAGATCATGCCGGTAACTCTACGGTGGCATTCACTATTCGCGATGGCCGTCTGTTTACGCTGCGTGAACGCGAACTGCCCGCCTTCCGTTTGTATCGTATGCGCGCCCGCAGCCAGGCGATGGTCGACGGTAATGCTTATGAATTACTGCTCGATCTGTTCGAAACTAAAATTGAACAGTTGGCGGATGAAATCGAAAACATCTACAGCGATCTGGAAAAACTGAGCCGCGTCATTATGGAAGGGCATCAGGGCGATGAATACGACGAAGCGCTCTCCACGCTGGCGGAACTGGAAGATATCGGCTGGAAGGTACGCCTGTGTCTGATGGATACCCAACGCGCGCTGAACTTCCTGGTGCGCAAGGCGCGCTTACCGGGCGGACAGCTGGAGCAGGCGCGTGAGATCCTGCGCGATATCGAATCTCTGCTGCCGCACAATGAATCGCTGTTCCAGAAGGTGAACTTCCTGATGCAGGCGGCGATGGGTTTCATCAACATCGAGCAGAACCGTATTATCAAAATCTTCTCGGTGGTTTCCGTGGTGTTCCTGCCGCCGACGCTGGTCGCTTCCAGCTATGGGATGAACTTCGAGTTTATGCCGGAACTGAAGTGGAGCTTTGGTTATCCAGGCGCGATTATCTTTATGATTCTGGCGGGGCTTGCGCCGTATTTGTACTTTAAGCGCAAGAACTGGCTGTAAGACATTAAGGCCAGGGTGATTCAGCTGCGGCTGAACCACCCTGAAAAGTTACAGGCTCCAGGTATTGATACCTTTAACCTCTTTTTCATAGAACCACTTATTTGTATTGACGCCGACATAAGCTGCGACAACAAGTCCAAGTATGTTAACGCCGATTAATGCTCCAATAAATATTGCAACGATCCCTAATAAAATAACTATAATTGCTTTTTTCCACAGACCCAGTACAAACAAATAAATCCATGAGAAGAAAAAGGCAATAAAGTTTATTTGAATAGTCAACCGTTGTCGGGGCTTTAATGCTTTAAATGCCTGTTTATATTCTGGGCTTACTTTCCAAAATCCAGGGAAACCATGTTGATCGTAAAATGAAAAACGGTATTTCCATTTTTCAGATAGCGAACCATCATTAATATAATCCTTGTCCATGTAAACTCCATTAAATTACTTGTTGAGTGAATTCGAATCCGGGGGGGCCAGAAGTAGCAGAGAAAAGGTTGCAAAATACCAGATTAGAAAAAGAGGCATACCAAAGCCATCGCAAGCGAAATCTTCAGCAACCATTATCACGAAGGAGGCAATATAGATTACAAGCGTACCCCATACATAGAATTTTATATATTCAAAGCCACTGTCTCTGAATCGCTGACAGTTTAAATTAATGACGAGATAATGTAGTAAAATTGTGAATAAAATTGCCAGTATCACAAAGCTTAAATATAATAAAACCCCAACCAAAATGGAAAATATTATATTTATTAGCGCGAATGATAATAAATAACGACATCTGGAAACACATCTCTCAGATGAAGGAATAAAAACACTTAACATTAATTTCACATCCATATGTTGGGTTACGTCGTTAGCATGACAATATGCTACCCCCCTTACAAGGGGAGGCATATTTTTTCAGATTATATTTAGAATAATAGTCGCGTTATTTTTTACGCTGCGTATAAATCGCATCCATCACGAAAATCGCCAGCGCGACCCAGATAAACGCAAATGTCACCATCTTATCCGCGCCCGGCACTTCGCCATAAAACGTCACCGCCAGTAAAAACATCAGCGTTGGGCCGATATACTGGAAAAAGCCCAGTGTAGAAAGACGCAGACGCGTAGCCGCTCCGGTGAAGCACAGCAGCGGAATCGTAGTGACCACACCCGCCGCCATTAACAGCAAGTTCAACGATAGTGCGTTTTGCCCCATATGGCTGGTAGGGCTATCGGCGATGCCAAACAGATAAATCGCGGCGACCGGCAACAGCCATAGCGTTTCAACCAGCATACCCGTCTGCGCTTCAACGGCGATCTTCTTACGCACCAGGCCGTAAAACGCAAAACTAAACGCCAGCCCCAGCGCGATAATCGGCAGCGAGCCAAAGGTCCAGAGTTGCACCAGCACGCCGCACACCGCCAGAATCACCGCCAGCCACTGCATTCGACGGAAGCGTTCGCCAAGAAAAATCATCCCCAGCAAGATGTTAACCAGCGGATTAATGAAATAACCCAGGCTGGCCTCCAGCATATGGTGATTATTTACCGCCCAAATGAACAATAGCCAGTTACCGCCGACCAGTACGGCGGACAGGGCCAGCAGGAAAATCTTCTTTGGCGTTTTCAGTAAGCGCTTAACCTGTCGCCACTGCCGGCTGACGCTAAGCAGCGCCACCATAAAGAAAAATGACCAAATCACGCGGTGCGTCAGGATCTCATCTGCGGGAACGTAATAGATCAGCTTGAAATACGCGGGGGCGATCCCCCAAATAAAATAGGCGGCAAGAGCGAGTAATACGCCCTGCCGTGTTTGTTTTGCGTCCATCCGGAAAACTCGTATCTGAAGTGTAACAACAGTTTACCTGCTTTTATCCCACCATATAAGTAGCGGTGGCGCTGGCGATGTACAGCTGATCTTCATTGTGTAATTCCACGCGGGCGACGGCCACTTTATTCCCTGCGCGCAGCAGGCTACTGGTGGCCGTAAAGCGGTTGCCTCTGCCCGGACGCAGGTAATCGACGCGCAGGTCAATCGTTCCCATCCGCGACAGGCGCTGGCGTAGTTCATCTTCGCTGATGGTTTCGTGGCGAGTTAGCGTGCTGCCGACGCATACCAGTCCGGCGGCGACATCCAGCGCAGAGGCGATCACGCCGCCGTGTAAAATGCTTTGCACCCAGTTGCCGACCATCATCGGCTGGTTGTTGAAGGCCAGTTGGGCGAACGCTTTTTCATAGCGTTCCAGCTCCAGCCCTAACGCCCGATTAAACGGCATGTGGTAGACAAACATTTCACCCACTAATTTCAGAGCTTGTTCAGCGGTAAGTACAGCGGACATAGATTCCTGACACCTCATTAGTTAATGAAATGTTGATATTATGCTTCTTAATTGTTGTTTTCTACTTTAAGAAGGGATAACTAACGGCTATGTGTGTAAATATGTAAAAATGGTTGGCAGAGAATGATTCAAGCTGAAAATACTTCGTCAGGAGAACGTCAAGAATGCGGGCGATTTTGAGAGGGTTGTTGCCAGCCACGCTACTGCCATTAGCGGCATATGCACAAGAAGCTACGATAAAAGAGGTTCATGATGCGCCTGCAGTACGGGGAAGTATCATCGCTAACATGCTACAGGAGCATGATAACCCTTTTACGCTTTACCCTTATGACACGAACTACTTGATCTACACGAACACCAGCGATCTGAACAAAGAGGCCATAAGTACCTACAACTGGTCTGAAAACGCACGTAAAGATGAAGTGAAATTTCAGTTGAGCCTGGCGTTTCCGCTGTGGCGCGGAATACTGGGGCCGAACTCGGTACTGGGCGCTTCCTATACGCAGAAATCCTGGTGGCAGCTTTCCAACAGTAAAGAGTCTTCGCCGTTTCGCGAAACCAACTACGAACCGCAGCTTTTTCTTGGTTTTGCTACCGATTATCGCTTTGCCGGCTGGACGCTGCGCGACGTAGAGATGGGCTACAACCATGACTCTAACGGACGTTCGGACCCCACCTCGCGTAGCTGGAACCGTCTGTATACCCGTCTGATGGCCGAAAACGGTAACTGGCTGGTAGAGGTCAAACCGTGGTACGTGATTGGCAGTACCGATGATAATCCGGACATCACCAAATATATGGGTTATTACCAGCTTAAAATCGGTTATCACCTGGGCGAGGCGGTATTAAGCGCCAAAGGCCAGTACAACTGGAATACAGGCTACGGCGGCGCGGAAGTTGGATTAAGCTATCCGGTCACTAAACATGTCCGGCTTTATACCCAGGTGTACAGCGGCTATGGCGAATCGCTGATCGACTATAATTTTAATCAGACACGTGTCGGCGTCGGCGTGATGCTTAACGATATCTTCTGATTGGATTGTGTTTTAAACATTGCAGTTTCTCTCGCAGGCGCTGAAAATAGCGCCTGTTTTGATTTATGGTGAACGGGGTTAATGTGGCGCAGGCGGAAGTGTTGAATCTGGAATCAGGGGCCAAACAGGTTTTGCAGGAAACCTTTGGCTACCAACAGTTTCGCCCGGGTCAGGAAGCGATTATTGATACTGCGCTCTCCGGTCGCGACTGTCTGGTCGTCATGCCCACCGGCGGCGGCAAATCTCTGTGCTATCAAATCCCCGCGTTGTTGCTGGACGGGTTGACTGTCGTCGTTTCGCCATTAATCTCGTTGATGAAAGACCAGGTCGATCAGCTACTGGCGAACGGTGTGGCGGCGGCGTGCCTGAACTCCACTCAAAGCCGCGAGCAGCAGCTTGAGGTGATGGCGGGGTGCCGTACCGGACAGATTCGTCTGCTGTATATTGCGCCGGAACGCCTGATGCTGGACAACTTTCTTGATCATCTGGCGCACTGGAATCCGGTATTGCTGGCGGTGGATGAAGCGCACTGTATCTCGCAATGGGGACATGATTTCCGTCCGGAATATGCGGCGCTCGGTCAGCTTCGCCAGCGTTTTCCCGCTTTGCCGTTTATGGCATTGACCGCCACCGCCGACGACACCACGCGCCAGGATATTATTCGTCTGCTTGGGCTTAACGATCCGTTAATCCAGATTAGTAGCTTTGACCGACCGAATATCCGCTACATGCTGATGGAGAAGTTTAAGCCGCTCGACCAGTTAATGCGCTATGTTCAGGAGCAACGCGGCAAATCGGGTATCATCTACTGTAACAGCCGGGCGAAAGTGGAAGATACCGCTGCGCGCTTGCAAAGTCGCGGCATTAGCGCGGCGGCCTATCATGCGGGGCTGGAAAACGCTATTCGCGTCGATGTGCAGGAAAAATTTCAGCGCGACGATCTGCAAATCGTGGTGGCGACCGTCGCTTTTGGAATGGGCATAAACAAACCTAACGTACGTTTCGTCGTGCATTTCGATATCCCGCGCAATATTGAATCCTACTATCAGGAAACGGGCCGCGCCGGGCGCGACGGACTGCCTGCGGAAGCCATGCTATTTTACGATCCGGCTGATATGGCCTGGCTACGTCGTTGTCTGGAAGAGAAACCAGCCGGACAGCTTCAGGATATTGAACGGCATAAACTGAATGCGATGGGCGCTTTTGCTGAAGCGCAAACCTGCCGCCGCCTGGTATTGCTTAATTACTTTGGCGAAGGCCGACAAGAACCGTGCGGCAACTGCGATATCTGTCTCGATCCGCCCAAACAATATGATGGCTTAAACGATGCCCAGATTGCGCTTTCTACCATTGGTCGGGTTAACCAGCGTTTTGGCATGGGCTACGTTGTCGAGGTGATCCGCGGCGCGAATAACCAACGCATCCGCGATTTCGGTCATGACAAACTCAAGGTTTATGGCATGGGACGCGAAAAGAGCCATGAGCACTGGGTGAGCGTGATTCGCCAGCTCATTCATCTGGGGCTGGTAATGCAAAATATTGCGCAGCACTCCGCATTACAGTTGACGGATGCCGCGCGTCCGGTACTCCGTGGAGACGTTCCGCTAAAGCTTGCGGTGCCGCGCATCGTCGCCCTCAAACCCCGCGTGATGCAGAAATCGTTCGGCGGTAATTACGATCGCAAATTGTTCGCTAAGTTGCGCAAGCTGCGTAAAGCTATCGCTGATGAAGAGAATATCCCGCCGTATGTGGTCTTTAACGACGCCACGTTGATAGAAATGGCGGAACAGATGCCGGTTTCCGCCAGCGAGATGTTAAGCGTTAACGGGGTTGGGATGCGCAAACTGGAGCGCTTCGGGAAAGAATTTATGGCGCTCATCCGCGCGCATGTCGATGGTGATGACGAAGAGTAGTCAGCCCGGCAAAAAAGTGCCAGGATGGTGACTCACTGAACTATTTCCCCGCGAGCCATTTTTATGATGATGCTATTTTTCACCGTGGCAATGGTGCACATCGTTGCGCTAATGAGCCCCGGCCCCGACTTTTTCTTCGTGTCTCAAACTGCTGTCAGCCGTTCGCGTAAAGAAGCGATGATGGGCGTACTGGGCATCACCTGCGGCGTGATGGTATGGGCGGGCGTGGCGCTGCTTGGCCTGCATCTCATCATCGAAAAAATGGCCTGGCTGCATACGATCATTATGGTAGGCGGCGGCCTGTACCTGTGCTGGATGGGCTATCAGATGCTGCGCGGCGCGCTGAAAAAACAGGATGCGGCGGCGTCTTCTCCGCACATTGAACTGGCGCAGAGCGGGCGCAGCTTTCTCAAAGGGCTGCTGACCAATCTGTCGAATCCTAAAGCGATTATCTATTTTGGTTCCGTTTTTTCACTTTTTGTCGGCGATAACGTCGGCGCTGCGGCGCGCTGGGGTATTTTCGCGTTAATCACCCTGGAAACGCTGGCCTGGTTTACCGTAGTCGCCAGCCTGTTCGCGCTGCCGAAAATGCGCCGTGGCTATCAGCGTCTGGCGAAATGGATTGATGGCTTTGCCGGCGCTCTGTTTGCGGGCTTTGGTATTCACCTGATTATTTCGCGCTAATTTACCTCCGGGCCGGATAAACATCATCCGGCACGACTATCACGCGTGTCTTGCCGACGCCAGGAGCGCGCCTACCAGCATAAACAACGAACCAAACGCTTTATTCAGCGCCTTCATCTGCTTTGGTCCTTTAATCCAGGCGGCAATGCGCTGCGCCAGTGTGGCGTAACCGGTCATCACAACCATATCCACCACAATCGTGGTGACGCCGAGAATGAGGTACTGCGCCAGTTGCGGTTGCTGCGGCATGATGAATTGCGGAAACAGGGCGGCAAGAAAGACAATACTTTTGGGATTGGTTAGATTGACAAATATCGCCCGTTTGAACAGCCGACCCCGCGATTGCGTCTGGGCGAGGGTATGCAGATCGATAGCGCCTGCGGCGCGCCATTGCTGGATACCCAGCCAGATAAGATAAGCCGCGCCAGCCCATTTCAGAATTTCAAAAGCGAGGAGCGAGCGCGAAAAGAGCGTACCCAGTCCGACGCCCACCAGTACGATATGTATCCCCAGCCCGGTCTGGAGTCCGGCGATAGAAGCCACTGCGCCACGATATCCATGGTTGATAGACGTCGTCATGGTATTGATGGCGCCTGAACCCGGAGAAAGACTCAGCAGAGTTGAGGTCAGTAGATAGGCGAACCACCATTCAAAGGTCATGCGAAACTCCCTGGTTGTCTGTTTTTGTGCCACAATACGCTACTGCCGCTGTGTTGTGTCAGGCACGACGCAAAAAACGATTTTACCTGGTAAACGAGGCCGAAAACCCGATGTTTCAGCAGCAAAATGACTGGGAAACAAGAGAAAATGCGTTTGCCGCTTTTGCTATGGGGCCGCTGACCGATTTCTGGCGTCAGCGGGAAGAGGCGGAGTTTATCGGCGTGGGTAACATTCCGGTGCGCTTTGTCCGTTTTCGAAATGATTCCAACGATCGGACGATCGTCATTTGTCCTGGCCGCATTGAGAGTTATGTAAAATACGCTGAACTGGCGTATGACCTTTTTCATCTCGGTTTTGATATCTTCATCATCGACCACCGTGGTCAAGGGCGCTCCGGGCGGATGTTATCGGACCCGCATCGGGGTCATGTCGATCATTTTAACGATTATGTTGAGGACTTAGCGGCGTTCTGGCAGCAGGAAATTGAGCCGGGGCCGTGGCGTAAGCGTTATATCCTGGCGCACTCAATGGGGGGCGCGATAGCCACCCTGTTCCTGCAACGCCATCGTGTGCGGTGCGACGCTATTGCGCTCACCGCGCCGATGTTTGGTATTGTGATACGCTTGCCTTCCTTTATGGTGCGCCATATTCTCGACTGGGCCGAAGGGCACCAGCGTATCCGTGAAGATTACGCTATTGGTACCGGTCAGTGGCGGGCGTTGCCGTTTGGGATGAATGCGCTGACCCACAGCCGCCAGCGTTATCAGCGCAACTTACGATTTTATGCCGACGAGCCGCAGCTGCGCGTTGGCGGCCCCACCTGGCATTGGGTACGCGAAGGCATTCTGGCGGGTGAGCAGGTACTGGCTGGGGCGAGCGATGACACGACGCCTACGCTACTGATTCAGGCGGAAGAAGAGCGGGTAGTGGATAACCGCACCCACGATCGTTTTTGTGAAATTCGCGCCGCGGCGGGATACCCTTGTGAAGGGGGAAAACCGCTGGTTATCAAAGGCGCGTACCATGAGATCCTTTTTGAAAAGGACGCCATGCGCTCAGTCGCGCTTAACGCCATTGTTGAATTTTTCAACAAGCCTAATTTATCCAGCGGAAATCGCTTTGCTTAGAGGTTAAATTTTATTATGTATCAGGTTGTTGCGTCTGATTTAGATGGCACGCTGCTCTCCCCCGACCATACGTTGTCCCCTTATGCCAAAGAGACTCTGAAGCTGTTGACCGCACGCGGCATCCATTTTGTCTTTGCCACTGGTCGTCATCATGTCGATGTAGGGCAAATCCGCGATAATCTTGAAATCAAGTCTTACATGATCACCTCCAACGGCGCGCGAGTGCACGATACCGACGGGAATTTGGTTTTTACGCATAATCTGGACAGCGACATTGCCAGCGACCTGTTCGGGGTGGTGAATGCGAACCCGGACATCGTGACTAACGTTTATCGCGACGACGAATGGTTTATGAATCGTCATCGCCCCGATGAAATGCGTTTTTTCAAAGAGGCGGTATTTAACTACTCGCTGTTTGAGCCTGCGCTGCTGGAGCCGGAGGGCGTCAGCAAAGTGTTTTTCACCAGCGACACTCATGAAAAGTTGTTGCCGCTGGAGCAGGCGATTAACGCGCGCTGGGGCGATCGGGTAAACGTGAGCTTCTCTACGCTAACCTGTCTGGAAGTGATGGCGGGCGGAGTGTCGAAAGGTCATGCGCTGGAAGCGGTCGCTCAGGCGATGGGGTACAGTCTGAAAGAGTGTATCGCCTTTGGCGACGGAATGAACGACGCTGAAATGCTCACGATGGCGGGCAAAGGCTGCATCATGGGCAATGCGCACCAGCGTCTGAAAGACCTGTATCCCGAACTTGAGGTGATCGGCATCAACGCGGATAACGCCGTGCCGCATTACCTGCGCGATCTTTTCTTACGCTGATGTGATTGTTTGTTAGTTGACCAGTTGTCAACTTCACTCTCCGCTACAATGGGTGTTCCCTGTTTTAAGAGACATCCATTGTGGCGCTACTCATCATTACCACTATCCTGTGGGCTTTCTCCTTTAGTTTATTTGGCGAGTATCTTGCCGGGCATGTCGATAGCTATTTCGCGGTGCTGATACGCGTTGGGCTGGCGGCGCTCGTTTTTCTGCCGTTTTTGCGTACTCGCGGGCACAACCTAAAAACCATCAGCCTGTATATGCTGGTGGGGGCGATGCAGCTTGGCATCATGTATATGTTGAGCTTCCATGCTTACCTCTACCTGACCGTATCCGAACTGCTGTTGTTTACCGTTCTGACGCCGCTCTATATCACGCTGATTTACGATGTGATGAGTCAGCGTCGTTTGCGCTGGGGCTATGCATTTAGCGCGTTGCTGGCGGTGATTGGCGCCGGGATTATTCGCTACGATCGCGTGACCGACCATTTTTGGGTCGGTTTGCTCCTGGTGCAGCTTTCTAATATCAGTTTCGCTATCGGAATGGTGGGGTATAAACGTCTGATGGAGACCCGTCCCATGCCGCAGCACAACGCCTTTGCGTGGTTCTATCTGGGGGCGTTTTTGGTGGCGGCGGTGGCGTGGTCGCTGTTGGGGAACGCGCAAAAGCTGCCGGAAACCACGCTGCAATGGAGCATTCTGGTGTTTCTCGGCGTGGTGGCGTCAGGCATTGGCTACTTTATGTGGAACTATGGCGCTACCCAGGTAGACGCCGGGACGCTGGGTATCATGAATAACATGCATGTTCCCGCAGGACTGCTGGTTAATCTTGCCATCTGGCATCAGCAGCCCCACTGGCCAAGCTTTATTACAGGCGCGGCTGTGATCCTGGCTTCGCTGTGGGTGCATCGAAAATGGGTCGCTCCGCGCTCCGCACAAACGGCAGATGATCGCAGGCGTGATCCCGCGTCGAGCGAATAAACGCCTCGGTCACCGCCTGACGCTGGTCGCCGTCGCGCACGGCGGCATACAGGCGGCTCCACAGACCATCGCCAAGGGTTTTGGTCACCACCAGACCCTGGCGCTCAACGCTTTCCACCACCCAGTGCGGCAGGGCGGCAATACCCATTCTGGCCGCCACCATCTGAATCAGCAGTAGCGTATTATCCACGCTTTTCAGCAGCGGACTGATACCCGCCGGTTGCAGGAAATGTCGCCAGACATCCAGTCGGCTGCGCTGCACCGGGTAAATCAACAGCGTTTCGCTGGCTAAATCTTCCGGCGTAATCTGCGTTTTGCTGGCCAGCGGATGGTCGGGCGCCAGCACCAGTCGGACTTCAAAATCAAACATCGGCGAATAATGCAGTCCGCTACGCGGCAAAATATCCGACGTCATCACCAAATCCAGCTCGCCTTGTTGCAAGGCCGGTTGCGGATCAAAAGTGACGCCGGAGGTGAAATCCATTTCTACCTGCGGCCAGCTTGCACGGAAGTTTTCCAGCGCCGGGGTCAGCCACTGAATACAGCTATGACATTCAATAGCGATGCGCAGACGAGTTTGCTGCGGTTCGTTGCACGCCTGCAGCGCACGGCTGATTTGCGGCAGCACTTGGTTTGCCAGTTGCAGCAGAACTTCCCCCTGCGGCGTAAAGCGCAGCGGCTGGCTTTTACGCACGAACAGGCGGAAGCCAAGGCGTTGTTCCAGATCGCTGAACTGATGAGACAGAGCGGATTGGGTCTGGTGCAGCACCGCCGCCGCGGCAGCCAGCGATCCACTATTCCGCAATGCCTGGAGTGTTTTCAGATGTTTAATTTCGATCATGAAAGTCCTTCACTTCGCCATGAACAAATTGCGCTTGAGGAATATACAGTACCTTTACATTATGGATGTGTAAACATCCAGACGTCTAAAACTCGTCATATTTCGACTTGCAGATGCGTTGGCTTCCTTGCTTACCCCAGTCACTTACTTCAGTAAGCTCCTGGGGATGCGCTGTGTCGCCGCCTTCCTGCAAGCCGAACTATTTAGAGTTTTACTTTCAGATTCAATAAAATAAGAGAGGAAGTAAAATGACAATATTGACTCATACCCTCGGTTTTCCTCGCGTTGGCCTGCGTCGCGAGTTGAAAAAAGCGCAAGAGAGCTACTGGGCGGGGAACACAACGCGTGAAGCGTTACTGGCGGTGGGGCGCGAACTGCGCGCGCGTCACTGGGAGCAGCAGAAACAAGCGGGTATTGACCTGTTACCGGTAGGCGACTTTGCCTGGTACGACCATGTTCTGACCACCAGCCTGCTGTTAGGCAATGTGCCGGCTCGTCATCAGAACAACGACGGTTCCGTGGACATCGACACTCTGTTCCGCATTGGCCGCGGTCGCGCGCCAACCGGCGAACCGGCGGCGGCAGCGGAAATGACCAAATGGTTTAATACTAACTATCACTACATAGTACCGGAGTTCAGCAAAGGCCAGCAGTTCAGACTCACCTGGACACAGTTGCTGGAGGAAGTGGACGAAGCGCTGGCGCTGGGGCATAAGATCAAACCCGTACTGCTGGGGCCTGTCACGTATCTGTGGCTGGGTAAAGTGAAAGGCGAGCCGTTTGACCGCCTGACGTTGCTGAAAGACATTTTGCCGGTGTATCAGCACGTACTGGCTGAACTGGCAAAACGTGGTATTGAGTGGGTCCAAATTGATGAGCCAGCGCTGGTGCTGGAACTGCCGCAGGCGTGGCTGGATGCCTTCAAACCGGCTTACGACGCGCTCGCCGGCCAGGTGAAGCTGTTGCTGACGACCTATTTTGAAGGCGTGACGCCAAACCTGGACACTATTATCGCGCTACCGGTACAGGGGCTACATGTTGACCTCATTCATGGCAAAGATGATGTAGCGGAACTGCATCAACGTCTGCCGGTCGACTGGCTGCTCTCCGCAGGCTTGATTAACGGGCGTAATGTCTGGCGCGCCGATTTGACCGAAAAATACGCGCAGATTAACGCCATTGTGGGCAAACGCGCGCTGTGGGTAGCATCCTCCTGCTCTTTGCTGCACAGCCCGATCGATCTCAGCGTCGAAACGCGTCTGGATACGGAAGTTAAAAGCTGGTTTGCCTTTGCGCTGCAAAAATGCGGTGAACTGGCGTTGCTGCGCGATGCGCTGAACAGCGGCGAAACGGCGGCGCTTGAGGAATGGAGCGCACCGATTCAGGCTCGTCGTCACTCCCGCCGCGTACATAATGCCGCGGTAGAAAAACGCCTGGCGGCGATCACCGCGCAGGACAGCCAGCGTGAGAATCCGTATGAGGTGCGCGCTGAAGCGCAACGCGCCCGCTTTAAACTTCCCGCCTGGCCGACGACGACTATCGGTTCGTTTCCGCAAACCACGGAGATTCGCGGTCTGCGTCTGGACTTCAAAAAGGGCAACCTCGACGCGAACCACTACCGCACCGGCATCGCCGAACATATCAAACAGGCTATCATCGAGCAGGAGCGTTTAGGGCTGGATGTGCTGGTACACGGCGAAGCCGAGCGAAACGACATGGTGGAATACTTCGGCGAGCATCTGGACGGCTTCGTCTTTACCCAGAATGGTTGGGTGCAAAGCTATGGCTCCCGCTGTGTGAAACCGCCGGTAGTGATTGGCGATATCAGCCGTCCGGCACCGATTACCGTGGAGTGGGCGAAATATGCCCAGTCGCTGACCGACAAGCCGGTAAAAGGGATGTTGACCGGCCCGGTGACTATTCTTTGCTGGTCATTCCCCCGCGAAGACGTGACCCGCGAAACGATTGCGAAACAGATTGCGCTGGCGCTGCGTGATGAAGTCGCGGATCTGGAGGCGGCGGGGATCGGGATTATTCAGATTGACGAACCGGCGCTGCGTGAAGGTTTACCGCTGCGTCGCAGCGACTGGGACGCCTATCTGGAATGGGGTGTGGAAGCCTTCCGCATCAACGCGGCGGTGGCGAAGGATGAAACCCAGATCCACACCCACATGTGTTACTGCGAGTTCAACGACATTATGGATTCGATCGCCGCGCTGGACGCGGATGTGATCACCATTGAGACCTCCCGCTCGGATATGGAGTTGCTGGAGTCGTTCGAAGCGTTCGACTACCCGAACGAAATCGGGCCGGGCGTGTACGATATTCACTCGCCGAACGTGCCGAGCGTCGAGTGGATTGAAGCCCTGCTGAAGAAGGCGGCACAACGTATTCCGGCACAACGCCTGTGGGTGAATCCGGACTGCGGTCTGAAAACTCGCGGTTGGCCGGAAACCCGCGCGGCGTTAGCGAACATGGTCAAAGCGGCGCACAATCTGCGTCAGGCGAAATAACCCATCCTGGCCGCTGCGTTTATCCGGCAGCAATGCGGCGCTACCCTTTGACGGGTAGCGCCCGTGCCTGACCTGATTAACAGCGCCTCTATCTCCTCTTTTTTCTCATTTCCCTTTTTCTTATTTTCCGCGCTGTCTTTTTCAGGATCTGGCTATTTGGCGATCTTGATAATAAAAAGGTTCTCCGTATGAATGACAACCAGGCGGATAGCGTCCCCGGAAGCAGAGCGGCGGCTTTTATTGCCTCGCAGATCGTTTTTCCTGTCATGATCGCCCAGCGCTCTCATAGCACAAAACGAGGTTTTCCATTCTGTTATGTTCCCTGGCGACGATAAACGTCGCATTGTCTCATGGCGCTGGTGAACCTTATTTTTTAACGGAGATGTCTGACATGGCGGTAGCAGGTTGTCACGTAATGGCCAAACCCGGCGGCGCGATCTGCAATATTGATTGCACATATTGCTTCTATCTTGAAAAAGAGGCGCTGTACCCGGAACGCAATAAAAACTGGCGGATGTCGGACGAGACGCTGGAACAATTTATACGCCAGCATATTGCCGCGCAGAGTGGCGACCGCATTGACTTTGCCTGGCAGGGCGGCGAACCGACCATGATGGGGCTACCGTTTTTCCGTCGGGTTGTCGCATTATGTGAAAAGTACGGCGATGGGCGAAAAATCACTCATGCGTTGCAGACGAACGGCATCCTGGTGAATGACGAGTGGGCGCGCTTTTTCGCTGAACAGCATTTTCTCATCGGTCTCTCTATCGACGGCCCGGCGTCGTTACACAACCACTATCGGTTTAATCGCGCTGGAAAAGGAACTCATGAACAGGTCGTCGCAGCCATGGCGCGGCTTAAAGCGCACCATGTCGACTTTAATACCTTAACCGTCGTGGGAAAACATAACGTCGGTCATGCAGCAGACGTCTACGAATTTCTTCTGGCGGCGGGATCGCGTTTTATTCAGTTTATCCCGCTGGTAGAGCGAATGAGCACCGATAACTCATCGGTACTTAATCTGGTGATGCCCGGCGAAAGCGCGGCGACGCTGGCGCCATGGACGGTACCGTCGTGGCAATATGGCGAATTTCTCAACCAGATCTTTGATATCTGGGTTCGTCGCGACGTAGACCGCGTCTATGTGCAGATGTTTGACGTGGCGTTAGCCGCCTGGACGGCGCAGCAGCCGGTACTGTGTGTACATTCCGAGACTTGTGGACATGCCTTCGCGTTGGAGTCGAACGGCGATCTCTACAACTGCGACCACTTTGTCTACCCGGAGCATCTGCTGGGAAATATCCACCAGCACAGCATCAAAGCCTTAAATAATAGCGAGCGGGCTATTGCCTTTGGCGAGGCCAAGCGGGAGACCCTGACCGCCGATTGTCGTCGCTGTGACTACCGCTTTGTATGTCATGGCGGCTGTCCTAAGCATCGCTTTGCCGTCTCGCCGTCTGGTCATCCTGCGCATAATTACTTGTGTGCGGGCTATAAGCATTTTTTCCAGCACGTTACGCCGTATATGAATGTCTGGCGGGAGCTGCTGGCGCAAGGCTATCCGATGGCATCGATCATGCGCTGGCTGGCGCAGGACGCGCGTAAAGACACAGGAGCCGTCAGTCGTAACCATCCCTGTCCCTGCGGCAGCGGCAAAAAATATAAAAAATGCTGTGGTAAAGCATAGCTAACGTGGCGATGACGCTTTGTTGAGCCTACACCGACTCCGGTCTCGTAGGCCCAACAAACATCGTAATGCGCTGTGGTTAGCCTTTTTTCCCACCGTACTGCGCGAACCATTCCAGCATTCTTTGCCAGCCGTCTTTCGCTGAGGCTTCGTGGTAGCCCGGACGATAATCGGCATTAAACGCGTGCCCTGCATCGGGATAGACCACGATTTCCGCCTTCGCATTAGCGGCGCGTAGCGCCTGACGCATGGTTTCCACGCTCTCCTGTGGAATACTGGTATCCTGCCCGCCGTATAAACCCAGTACCGGCGCGTTAAGATCGGTGGCGATATCAACGGGATGCTTCGGCGAATTGAGTGACGTGTCGCCCACCAGCTTGCCGTACCATGCTACCGCCGCTTTTAACTGTGGGTTGTGCGCGGCGTACAGCCAGGTAATCCGGCCTCCCCAACAAAAACCGGTGATCATCAGCCGATGCGCATCCCCGCCGTTGCGCGAAGCCCAACTGGCGACGTGATCCAGGTCGGCAAGGACTTGCGAATCGGGTACTTTAGCCACCAGCCCGCTCAATAATGTGGGTATATCGGCGAAATCATTGGGGTCGCCTTCGCGGAAATAGAGCTCCGGCGCGATAGCGAGATAGCCTTCCAGCGCCAGTCGTCGGCAAATATCGCGAATGTGTTCATGTACGCCAAAAATTTCCTGTACCACAATGACCACCGGCAGCGCGCCGTCGCTCGCTTTTGGTCTGGCGTAATAGGCGGGCATATCGTCGCCCTGAGAGGGAATCGACGTTATCCCCGCGCTAATGGCCCCATCAGGCGTATGAATCATCGTAGGGGCAAGTGGGGAGGCTGCAGGTGCAAAGCCGGATGGATGTGTCGTTGTCATGGTATTCTCCGTACCCTTAAAAAATAGCGCAATCTTAACTATAGACAGTGTGTAACAAACCACATTGCCTTAAAGCGGCTATCTTTTGTGCAATGCCTGGCGATATTGATTATTTATTGTGATGAACATCACTTTTTAATGGTAAGCGAGTGCAATTGTTTTACGTCATAGTGATGGCTGTCACGAAAATATCTTTATGCCTTAGGTAAAGTGTCTCTTTGCTTCTTCTGACAAACCCGATTCACAGAGGAGTTTTATATGTCCAAGTCTGATGTTTTTCATCTCGGCCTCACCAAAAACGATTTACAAGGGGCCCAGCTCGCCATCGTCCCTGGCGATCCTGAGCGTGTGGAAAAGATCGCCGCGCTGATGGATAAGCCGGTTAAGCTGGCATCTCACCGCGAATTCACCTCCTGGCGCGCTGAGCTGGATGGCAAAGCAGTTATCGTTTGCTCTACCGGTATCGGTGGCCCGTCTACCTCTATTGCCGTGGAAGAACTGGCGCAACTGGGTATTCGTACCTTCTTGCGTATCGGCACCACGGGGGCTATTCAGCCGCACATTAACGTCGGCGACGTTCTGGTAACGACCGCATCCGTACGTCTGGATGGGGCGAGCCTGCATTTTGCGCCGATGGAATTCCCGGCGGTTGCCGACTTTGCCTGCACCACTGCGCTGGTTGAAGCCGCGAAATCGATTGGCGCCACGACTCACGTTGGCGTAACCGCCTCTTCCGACACTTTCTATCCGGGTCAGGAACGTTACGACACCTATTCTGGCCGCGTTGTTCGTCGCTTCAAAGGCTCTATGGAAGAGTGGCAGGCGATGGGCGTGATGAACTACGAAATGGAATCCGCTACGCTGTTAACCATGTGCGCAAGCCAGGGTTTACGCGCAGGTATGGTGGCGGGCGTTATCGTCAACCGTACCCAACAAGAGATTCCGAATGCGGAAACGATGAAACAAACTGAAAGCCACGCGGTGAAAATCGTCGTGGAAGCGGCCCGTCGTCTGCTGTAATTCTCCTCTCTTTTGCAAAGGCCGACGCGTTCGGCCTTTTCTTTTTGCGTGGCGCCTCGCAGGAAATCCCTTTTAAACTGGACGTTTATACAGCACAATTCTATTTTGTGCAGGACAGTGTGGTTCCAGGAGAGGTGTTGTGGATATTACTCTTATGATAAGCGCCGTCGTGGCGCTGGCGGCTGGGGCGGTGATTGGCTGGCTGGCGACGAAAGCGCACGCCGATCAAATCCGCGCCGATCTTATCGAAGAACGGCGTGAGCTGGATATCGAACTTAGCGCGGCCCGGCAGCAATTAGCGCAAGAAGCGCACTGGCGCAGTGAATGCGAGTTACTTAATAACGAACTGCGTAGCCTGCACAGTATTAATACCTCTCTGGAAGCCGATCTGCGTGAAGTCACGACCCGTCTGGAAGCGACTCAGCAACACGCGGAAGACAAAATCCGTCAGATGATCAACAGCGAACAGCGTTTAAGCGAGCAGTTTGAAAATCTGGCGAACCGTATCTTTGAACACAGTAATCGTCGCGTAGACGAACAAAACCGACAAAGCCTGAATAGCCTGCTGACGCCGCTGCGTGAGCAACTGGACGGTTTTCGCCGCCAGGTTCAGGAGAGTTTTGGCAAAGAAGCGCAGGAGCGGCATACGCTGGCGCACGAAATTCGTAATTTGCAGCAGCTTAACGCGCAAATGGCGCAGGAAGCGATCAACCTGACGCGCGCCCTGAAAGGGGACAATAAGGCGCAAGGAAACTGGGGCGAAGTTGTGCTGGCGCGGGTGCTGGAGGCATCCGGACTGCGTGAAGGCTACGAATACGAAACCCAGGTCAGTATTGAGAACGATGCGCGCTCACGGATGCAGCCGGATGTCATCGTCCGCTTGCCGCAGGGCAAAGATGTGGTCATCGACGCTAAAATGACGTTGGTCGCCTACGAGCGTTACTTTAACGCTGAAGATGACTACACGCGCGAGGCCGCTTTACAAGAGCACATCGCCTCGGTGCGCAATCATATTCGCTTACTGGGGCGTAAAGACTACCAGCAGCTTCCCGGCCTCCGCTCGCTGGACTATGTTCTGATGTTTATCCCCGTAGAACCCGCTTTCCTGCTGGCGTTAGATAAACAGCCCGAACTGATAACCGAGGCGCTGAAAAATAACATTATGCTGGTAAGCCCCACGACGCTGCTGGTGGCGTTACGGACAATCGCCAACCTGTGGCGCTATGAACACCAGAGCCGCAATGCGCAGCACATCGCAGACAGAGCCAGTAAGCTCTACGATAAAATGCGGTTGTTCGTTGATGATATGTCAGCGATCGGTCAGAGTCTGGATAAAGCGCAGGATAACTACCGCCAGGCGATGAAAAAACTTGCGTCGGGGCGTGGCAACGTTTTGGCGCAGGCGGAGGCCTTCCGGGGGCTAGGCGTGGAAATCAAACGCGAGATTAATCCGGATTTAGCGGAACAGGCCGTTACGCAAGATGAAGAATATCGTTTACGATCGATCCCTGAAGGGCGGCAGGATGAACATTATCCCAATGATGAACGGGTGAAGCAGCAGTTAAGTTAACCCATACGGAGTAGTTTAGTCCTGGCGCAGAGTAGGGCAAATTGGCCCAATCTGTTACACTTCTTGAACATTTTTATCGATAAGCAGGCACTGAGATGGTGGAAGATTCACAAGAAACGACGCACTTTGGCTTTCAGACCGTCGCTAAAGAGCAGAAAGCTGACATGGTGGCCCACGTTTTTCATTCTGTGGCGTCAAAGTACGATGTGATGAATGACTTAATGTCATTTGGCATTCATCGTTTGTGGAAGCGCTTCACCATTGATTGCAGTGGCGTGCGTCGTGGACAAACCGTTCTCGATTTAGCGGGTGGTACGGGCGATCTTACCGCGAAATTTTCACGTATGGTCGGGGAAACTGGCAAAGTTATCCTGGCGGATATTAATGATTCCATGCTCAAAATGGGGCGTGAGAAGCTGCGTAATATCGGCGTGATCGGCAACGTAGAGTATGTGCAGGCGAATGCCGAAGCTCTGCCTTTCCCTGATAATACGTTTGATTGCATTACCATTTCGTTTGGTTTGCGCAATGTAACGGAAAAAGAAAAAGCGCTGCGGTCAATGTTCCGTGTGTTGAAACCCGGCGGACGTTTACTGGTGCTTGAATTTTCCAAGCCTATCATTGAGCCGCTGAGTAAAGCGTATGACGCCTATTCTTTCCATATTTTACCGCGTATTGGCTCGATGGTCGCAAACGATGCGGATAGCTATCGGTATCTCGCGGAATCCATCCGTATGCATCCCGATCAGGATACCTTAAAAGCCATGATGCAGGACGCCGGATTTGAGAGCGTGGATTATTACAATCTGACGGCGGGCGTTGTGGCATTGCACCGTGGTTATAAATTCTAGGAGGGTGGAATGCCTTTTAAACCCTTAGTGACCGCAGGAATTGAAGGTCTCCTCAATACGTTTCTGTATCGTTCGCCAGCGCTGAAATCAGCCAGAACGCGCTTACAGGGAAAAGTACTGTGTGTGAAACTAAAGGGATTTTCGATGCCATTAGTCCTGGTATTCAGTGAACGCCAGGTTGATGTGCTGGGGGCATGGGAAGGCGAAGCGGACTGTACGGTAATCACTCAAGCTAGCGTTTTGCCAAAACTACGCGATCGTCAGCAGTTGGCCACGCTTATTCGCAGCGGCGAACTGGAAGTGCAGGGCGATATTCAGGTCGTGCAAAATTTTGTGGCGCTCGCCGATCTCGCCGAATTCGATCCTGCGGAGCTGTTGGCGCCATACACGGGTGATATTGCGGCGGAAAGTATCGGTAAGGTCGTGCGTGGCGGGGCTAAATTCCTGCGCCACGGGTTTCAACGCCAGCAGCGTTATGCCGCTGAAGCGATCACTGAAGAGTGGCGTATGGCGCCTGGCCCGCTGGAAGTCGCATGGTTTGCCGAAGAAACCGCGGCTGTTGAGCGCGCCGTAGATTCTCTGACCACACGGCTGGAAAAACTGGAGGCCAAATGACGCCAGGTGAAGTACGGCGCCTATATTTCATCATCCGCACGTTTTTAAGCTACGGCCTTGATGAACTCATCCCCCGAATGCGTCTTACACTGCCACTCCGATTATGGCGCTATTCGCTGTTCTGGATGCCAAACCGGCATAAAGATAAATTGCTGGGTGAACGATTAAGACTGGCGTTGCAAGAGCTGGGACCGGTCTGGATCAAATTTGGTCAGATGCTCTCCACGCGCCGTGACCTGTTCCCGCCGCAAATCGCCGATCAGCTCGCTTTGCTCCAGGATAAAGTCGCGCCATTCGATGGTCGGCTGGCGAAAGCCCAGATTGAAGAGGCGATGGGGGGGCTACCTGTCGAAGCCTGGTTTGACGACTTTGATATCCAGCCTTTAGCGTCGGCGTCAATCGCCCAGGTACATACCGCGCGATTGAAATCAAACGGTAAAGAAGTGGTTATTAAGGTCATTCGCCCGGATATTTTGCCGGTAATTCAGGCAGACCTGAAACTGATTTATCGCCTTGCTCGCTGGGTACCACGCCTGTTGCCGGATGGGCGTCGTCTGCGCCCGACGGAAGTGGTGCGTGAGTATGAGAAAACGCTGATCGATGAGCTGAATCTGCTGCGGGAATCGGCCAACGCGATTCAGTTACGCCGCAATTTTGAAAATAGTCCCATGCTGTATATCCCGGAGGTGTACTCCGATTACTGTAGCCAGAACATGATGGTGATGGAGCGGATATACGGCATTCCTGTTTCGGATGTGGCGGCGCTGGAAAAGAACGGCACCAACATGAAACTGCTGGCGGAACGCGGGGTTAAAGTTTTCTTCACCCAGGTTTTCCGCGACAGCTTTTTCCATGCGGACATGCATCCGGGAAATATTTTTGTCAGCCATGAACACCCTGAAAACCCGCAATATATCGGCATTGACTGCGGTATCGTCGGGTCGCTAAACAAAGAAGATAAGCGTTATCTGGCTGAAAACTTTATCGCGTTTTTTAATCGCGATTACCGAAAGGTGGCAGAACTGCATGTCGATTCAGGCTGGGTTCCGCCAGATACCAACGTTGAAGATTTTGAGTTTGCCATCCGCACCGTCTGTGAACCTATCTTTGAAAAGCCGCTCGCGGAAATCTCGTTTGGTCATGTGTTGTTAAACCTTTTCAATACAGCGCGTCGATTTAACATGGAAGTCCAGCCGCAACTGGTGTTGTTGCAGAAAACATTATTGTATGTTGAAGGGGTTGGGCGGCAACTTTATCCTCAGCTTGATTTGTGGAAAACGGCGAAGCCGTTTCTTGAGTCCTGGATCAAAGATCAGGTGGGTATTCCGGCTCTCACGCGGGCTCTTAAAGAAAAAGCGCCGTTCTGGGTCGAAAAAATGCCAGAAATACCTGAACTGGTGTACGACAGTTTGCGCCAGGGCAAATATTTACAGCACAGTGTTGATAAGATTGCGCGCGAGTTACAGGTAAACCATGTGCGCCAAAGTCAGTCTCGTTATTTATTGGGAATTGGCGCAACGCTGTTACTGAGCGGGTCATTCTTACTCGTCAACCGCCCTGAATGGGGATTGATGCCTGGCTGGCTCATGGTCGGCGGCGTAGTTGTCTGGCTGGTTGGCTGGCGTAAAACTCGTTGAGATTTTTTATCGCTCAACGCCGGTTGTGTCACGCAGGTACATATTATCACTCGAGGCAATACTCAGGCCGCAAGTCAATGTCGTCCCGGTCGTATGTAAAAGTATGTGAATAGGGCGGGCGAAAGCGGCTAACAAAGAGGCAGCGTGAAGGATAATGTGTATAATGCGGCCCTAATAATTCATCATCTATCACAGAGGAACATGTATGGGTGGTATCAGTATTTGGCAGTTGTTGATTGTTGCCGTTATCGTCGTACTGCTGTTCGGCACCAAAAAACTCGGTTCCATCGGTTCCGATCTTGGCGCGTCTATCAAAGGCTTTAAAAAGGCCATGAGCGATGATGATGCCAAACAGGATAAAACCAGTCAGGACGCTGATTTTACCGCTAAATCTATCGCGGATAAGCAAGGCGAAGCGAAAAAGGAAGACGCTAAAAGCCAAGATAAAGAGCAGGTATAATCCGTGTTTGATATCGGTTTTAGCGAACTGCTGTTAGTGTTCGTTATCGGCCTCATTGTGTTGGGGCCGCAACGATTGCCAGTAGCGGTAAAAACGGTAGCGGGCTGGATTCGCGCGTTGCGGTCCCTTGCGACAACGGTTCAGAATGAACTGACTCAGGAACTGAAACTTCAGGAGTTCCAGGACAGTCTGAAAAAAGTCGAAAAGGCGAGCCTGGAAAATCTGACTCCCGAACTGAAAGCATCTATGGATGAACTGCGTCAGGCGGCGGAGTCGATGAAACGCACCTACAGCGCTAACGATCCCGAACAAGCGAGCGATGAAGCGCATACCATCCATAATCCGGTGGTAAAAGGGAACGAAACGCAGCATGAGGGCGTCACCCCTGCCGCCGCTGAAACACAGGCGAGCGCGCCGGAACAAAAGCCGGAGCCCGTTAAAGCTAACGTGCCTGAGTCGACGGAAACCGCTTCCGTAGCCACGATAGACGCCGAGAAGAAATCCGCTGCGCCTGTTGTCGAATCTTCCCCCTCGTCGAGTGATAAACCGTAAACATGGCTGTAGAAGATACTCAACCGCTTATCACGCATCTGATCGAGTTGCGTAAGCGCCTGCTAAACTGCATCGTCGCAGTACTTCTGATTTTTCTGGCGTTAATTTATTTCGCCAATGATATTTATCATTTAGTCGCCGCACCGCTGATTAAACAGATGCCGCAAGGGGCGACAATGATTGCGACGGATGTGGCGTCGCCGTTTTTTACGCCTATCAAACTCACCTTCATGGTGTCTTTGATCTTATCCGCGCCTGTCATTTTGTACCAGGTTTGGGCCTTTATCGCCCCGGCGCTGTATAAGCATGAGCGTCGTCTGGTCGTACCTCTGCTGGTATCCAGCTCGCTGCTTTTCTATATTGGTATGGCCTTCGCCTATTTTGTCGTATTCCCTTTGGCCTTTGGTTTCCTGACGCATACGGCGCCGGAAGGGGTACAGGTTTCGACAGATATCGCCAGCTATCTTAGCTTTGTCATGGCGCTTTTTATGGCCTTTGGCGTAGCCTTTGAAGTGCCGGTGGCGATTGTGTTGCTGTGCTGGATGGGCATCACCACGCCAGAAGATTTGCGTAAAAAACGGCCTTATATCCTGGTCGGGGCATTCATTGTGGGAATGCTGCTTACGCCGCCAGATGTTTTCTCGCAAACGTTGCTGGCGATACCGATGTACTGCCTGTTTGAAATTGGCGTTTTCTGCTCACGCTTTTATGTCGGTAAGCGACGGACGCGCGACGAAGATAACGAGGCCGAAACCGAAAAGGCCGAGCACACTGAAGACTAAACACAACCGCCCGCCAGGGCGGTTGTCATATGGGGGCAAGCATGTTTGATATTGGCGTTAATTTAACCAGTAGCCAGTTTGCAAAAGATCGTGATGATGTGGTCGCCCGTGCGTTTGCGGCGGGAGTAAAAGGTATGCTACTGACCGGAACGAACATCCATGAAAGTCAGCAGGCGTTAAAACTGGCGCGGCGCTACCCCCATTGTTGGTCGACGGCTGGCGTCCATCCCCATGACAGCAGTCAGTGGTCACCCGCGTCTGAAGACGCCATTATTGCGCTGGCGAACCAGCCGGAAGTCGTCGCTATCGGTGAGTGCGGGCTGGATTTCAATCGCAATTTTTCCACGCCGCAGGAGCAGGAGCGTGCCTTTCAGGCGCAGCTACAAATTGCCGCCGAATTGCAGATACCAATCTTTATGCACTGCCGGGACGCGCATGAGCGATTTCTGGTATTGCTTGATCCCTGGCTGGATAGTCTTCCTGGTGCAATACTGCACTGCTTTACCGGTTCACGCCAGCAAATGCAGGCCTGTGTGGATAGAGGGCTCTATATCGGTATTACCGGGTGGGTTTGCGACGAACGACGCGGGCTTGAGCTACGTGAACTCTTACCGTTTATTCCAGCGGAAAAGCTACTGATAGAAACCGACGCGCCGTATCTGTTGCCTCGCGATCTTACGCCGAAACCAACGTCACGACGCAACGAGCCCGCGTATCTGCCTCACATCCTGGAGCGCATAGCGCTATGGCGTGGTGAAGATCCGCAATGGTTAGCGGCGATGACAGATGCCAACGCCAGAACCTTATTTGAGGTTGTATTCTGAACGATCGCTAAATCTTGCGAAAACCGGTGTTTTTTACGCTCTGCTTCACTTCTTTATTGAGTAAATTAAGCAGTAACATCGAACGCGTTTCGCCATCCGGTTCGGTAAAAATCGCTTTCAGCCCTTCAAATGCGCCTTCCGTGATGATGACGCTATCGCCGGGATAGGGGGTTTCAGGATCGACAACGCCTTCGGGCTTGTAGATAGAAAGCTGATGAATAACGCTGGAAGGCACGATCGCAGGATGCGCGCCAAAGCGCACAAAATGGCTGACGCCGCGCGTGGCGTTGATTGTAGTGGTATGTATCACTTCCGGATCAAATTCAACGAACAGATAATTAGGAAAGAGCGGTTCGCTGACGGAGGTACGTTTTCCGCGTACCATTTTTTCCAGGGTGATCATCGGTGTCAGGCAACTTACCGCTTGTCTTTCGAGGTGTTCCTGAGCACGCTGAAGTTGCCCGCGTTTGCAGTACAGTAAATACCAGGATTGCATAATGACTCTTATCCGCTTGTTCGGGGCGCAAGCATAGCAAAAGCCATGCGCGAAGTTAATTATACACTTCATCCTTTAAGCCGTATCTGGATTAGCGTTGGTTGCCAGAGTTCACGCTAATTTAACAAAAATACAGCATCCCGATGATGAACGCCGTATAATGATGCGCTTACCAAGAGGCTACAATGGACGCCATGAAATATCACGATTTACGCGACTTCCTGACGCTACTTGAGCAGCAGGGGGAACTAAAACGCATCACGCTACCTGTGGATCCTCATCTGGAAATCACGGAAATCGCTGACCGCACGCTGCGTGCCGGTGGACCGGCGTTGCTGTTTGAAAATCCTAAAGGTTACGCCATGCCGGTGCTGTGCAACCTTTTTGGCACGCCAAAACGCGTGGCGATGGGCATGGGGCAGGATGATGTTTCCGCCTTACGGGAAGTGGGTAAATTATTAGCGTTTCTTAAAGAACCTGAGCCGCCGAAAGGCTTTCGCGATCTGTTTGACAAGCTGCCGCAGTTTAAGCAAGTGCTGAATATGCCGACGAAACGGTTACGCGGCGCGCCTTGCCAGCAGAAAATCGCGTCTGGCGATGATGTCGATTTAACGCGTCTTCCTGTCATGACCTGTTGGCCGGACGACGCCGCGCCGCTGATTACCTGGGGACTGACGGTAACGCGTGGTCCGCACAAAGAGCGGCAAAACCTGGGCATTTATCGTCAGCAGTTGATAGGTAAAAATAAGCTGATTATGCGCTGGCTGTCTCACCGCGGCGGCGCGCTGGATTTTCAGGAGTGGTTAGCCGCGCGTCCGGGTGAACGTTTCCCGGTCTCCGTCGCATTGGGCGCCGATCCGGCGACGATACTTGGCGCCGTGACTCCTGTTCCCGATACTCTGTCGGAGTATGCCTTTGCGGGCCTGCTGCGCGGCACGAAAACTGAAGTGGTTAAATGCCTTTCTAACGATCTGGAAGTGCCTGCCAGCGCCGAGATTATCCTTGAAGGTTACATTGAGCCGGGAGAGATGGCGCCGGAAGGACCGTATGGCGATCATACGGGCTATTATAATGAAGTGGATAGCTTTCCGGTCTTTACCGTCACGCATATTACACAGCGTGAGGATGCCATCTATCACTCCACCTATACCGGGCGTCCGCCCGATGAGCCTGCGGTATTAGGGGTGGCGCTCAATGAAGTCTTCGTGCCTATTCTGCAAAAACAGTTTCCGGAAATCGTCGACTTTTATCTGCCGCCGGAAGGGTGTTCTTACCGCCTGGCGGTAGTGACGATGAAAAAGCAGTACGCTGGTCATGCGAAACGCGTCATGATGGGCGTCTGGTCGTTTTTGCGCCAGTTTATGTATACGAAATTTGTTATCGTTTGCGATGATGACGTTAACGCACGCGACTGGAATGATGTGATCTGGGCGATTACCACCCGTATGGACCCTGCACGGGATACGGTGCTGGTTGAAAATACGCCGATTGATTACCTGGATTTTGCCTCGCCGGTCTCCGGGCTGGGTTCAAAAATGGGGCTGGATGCCACAAACAAATGGCCGGGCGAAACCCAACGCGAGTGGGGTCGTCCTATTGTTAAAGATCCTGAAGTTACCGCGCGTATTGATGCGATTTGGGATGAGCTGGCTATCTTTAAATAACTGAAAGCGGACATCGACATTTCAGGCTGCGGCGACTCAGCTTGAAAAATGTCGGTATTGACCCGACACCCGACAGAGGGAGCGCATGACAACCTTAAGCTGTAAAGTGACCTCGGTAGAAGCTATCACCGATACCGTATATCGGGTTCGTTTAGTGCCGGACGCGGCGTTTTCATTCCGCGCTGGTCAGTATTTGATGGTCGTAATGGACGAGCGTGACAAACGCCCGTTTTCGATGGCTTCAACGCCGGACGAGAAAGGGTTTATTGAATTACACATTGGCGCCTCCGAGCTCAATCTGTATGCGATGGCGGTCATGGATCGGATTCTGAAAGACCGGGAAATCGTCGTCGATATTCCGCATGGCGACGCCTGGCTACGTGACGATGAAGAGCGTCCGTTGATTCTGATCGCGGGCGGTACGGGCTTTTCTTATGTGCGCTCCATCCTGTTGACGGCGTTAGCGCGCAACCCGGCCCGCGATGTTACCATTTACTGGGGCGGCCGCGAAGAAAAGCACCTCTATGATCTCTCTGAGCTGGAAGCACTCTCTGTTAACCATCCGAATTTGCGTATTGAACCTGTTGTCGAGCAGCCGGAAGAAGGCTGGCGTGGACGTACAGGAACGGTACTTACGGCGGTATTGCAGGATTATGGTACGCTGGCGGGGCACGATATTTATATTGCCGGACGTTTTGAGATGGCGAAAATCGCCCGCGATCTGTTCTGTCATGAGCGTAACGCGCGGGAAGATCGTCTGTTTGGCGATGCGTTCGCATTTATTTAACTATTTTATGGGACGCAGTAGCGTCCCTTTTTACGTTAGCCTACCTAAAAGTCCTCTTAAATATTAATTAATCGTCAACTATAAAACCTTATGATATTGAATATCTACAGGCTTTGTATTGCGTGTAATAAATTAAGTAATATTATGTCCTGAGGCTATCAATAAAAATAGTTAATTATATATGCTTCATTTATTTTTATAAAAGAAACATAAAATGGAAAGTTAGTTATTTATTTATAAGATGGAGAGTGTTATGAAATTTAAATATGCTTTAACTTCTCTCGCATTATCTGTTGCAATTTTGTCATCAGTACCTTCTACTGCTTTCGCCATCGGCGGCGCCAGCGGCGCTAAAGTGGACTATCAGGTCCAGGGAAAAATTGGCGAAGTTGTTATGAACCCCTATGATATCGCGCCGCTAACCGCCGTTATTCGTAATGGCGGTTACCAGTTACGTGACGTGCATGTACGGATTGTACCCAAAGAAAATGGCCAGGAGATCGCGTATAAAGTTAATAATAAATACCTTTTAACGTATGGCGGTATTCCCGTCTTTGGTCTTTACCCGGATTATGTCAATACCGTTGAAGTTGAATATACAAGTATCCAGGGTAGTAAAACCGAAAATGTAAAAGAAAGCTATAAAATGTATGCACCGCCTGCCTATATTGAATCAGCGGGTACAAAAGAAGAACAATCAGCACTCTTTACTATCGATGTTAAAAAGGTTTCCCCAGAATTTAAAGATCGCTTGTATCTTTTGAATAATACGAAAGATAAGTCTGGGAATGGAACGCGTACTGTCTGGAACAACCCTACTGGGGGTGCATTAGAATGGAACTTCACTACAGCTAACGCTATTATCGACACCTCCGGTGATATTCGTTGGTTTATGAATCCAAGTTCAATTTATGATTTAAAGTCAATTTATCGTGCTGGCGTTATGATGGGCTTTAAACAAAACCAGGATGGCGCACTATCGTGGGGCTACGGTCAGCGTTATGTGAAATACGATATCATGGGGCGTGAAATCTTTAACCGCCGCCTGCCGGATAATTATAACGATTTTTCACACTCAATGGATAACGCGGCCAACGGTCACTACTTCCTGCGTGTAGCCAGCTCTAACTATAAACGCCCTGATGGGAAAAATGTTCGTACCGTGCGTGATGTGATTGCCGAAGTTGATCAGAACGGCGTGGTAGTGGATGAATGGCGTCTGTTTGATATCCTCGATCCTTATCGTGATGTGATAATGAAAACCCTCGATCAGGGCGCTGTGTGCCTGAATATCGACGCCAGCCAGTCCGGCCATACGTTGAGCGAAGAAGATCTGGCGGCGCTGGACTCCTCCGACAAATTCGGGGATATCGTGGGTAGTGGGGCTGGCCGCAACTGGGCGCATGTCAACAGCGTCGACTATGACAGTGAAGATGATTCCATCATCATCAGCTCCCGCCACCAGAGTGCGATTATCAAAATCGGCCGCGATAAGAAAGTGAAGTGGATACTGGGTACGCCTGCTGGCTGGAAAGCGCCATTTAATGCCGCAATTCTGACGCCTGTGGATAGCAAAGGCCAAAAAATCGCCTGCCAGGACAGTGGCTGCGAGGGTGACTTCGACTGGACATGGACGCAACATACGGCCTTTAAAATTGATAGTAAGAGTAAAGGCGATATCTTATACCTTTCCGCTTTCGACAATGGCGATGGCCGCGGCTTAGAACAGCCTGCTATGCAGAGTATGAAATACAGCCGCTCCGTGATTTACAAAATCGACCAGAAAAACAAGACAGTCCAACAGATCTGGCAATACGGTAAAGAGCGCGGGAACGAGTGGTTTAGCCCGGTAACCTCTATCACCGAGTACCAGACTGACAAGAATTCTGTGTTCGTGTATTCCGCAACAGCAGGTGGTGCGTTTGATTTATCGGTAGGCGCATTTACCAGCTTGCCTAATCCGTATCTGGAAGAGTTCAAATGGGGAGAAAAAGAGCCTGCGGTTGAAATGCAAATACATGGTGCGCGTGGATATCAGGCTATGCCATTTAGCCTGACCAAAGCGCTTACTGAGTAGAGCAGGCCATACGGTGAAAAAACCCGCCCCTGACGGGCGGGAAAAACGGCAACTAAACTGTTTCCCGTCATAATTCGCGCAGCCTCTTTGTTGGCTGCCTTTGCTCACCCCGGGCACATAGTTATCTATGTGCCCGGGGATTCGCTCAGTTGCCGCTGCGCTGCAATGCGAGTTATTTAGGGGATATTATCTTTGATTAAACCCGCTCAAACACCGTGGCGATGCCCTGACCCAGACCAATACACATCGTCGCCAGACCAAACTGCGCGTCTTTGCGCTCCATCAGGTTGATAAGCGTGGTGCTGATACGTGCTCCGGAGCAGCCGAGCGGATGACCAAGCGCGATCGCACCGCCGTTGAGGTTGATCTTCTCGTCTATCTGCTCCATCAATCCCAGATCCTTAATGCATGGCAGGATCTGTGCGGCAAACGCTTCGTTCATCTCAAACACATCGATATCGCTGGCTGACAGTCCCGCTTTTTTCAACGCCAGTTTTGACGCCGGAACCGGCCCGTAACCCATAATTGACGGATCACAACCCACCACTGCCATTGAGCGAATACGGGCGCGAGGTTTCAGACCCAGCTCACGGGCACGACTTTCGCTCATTACCAGCATGGCGGCTGCGCCATCGGAAAGCGCGGATGAGGTGCCCGCCGTGACCGTGCCACTAACCGGATCAAATGCCGGACGCAGCGTTGATAGCGCTTCGACCGTGGTTTCCGGGCGGATCACTTCATCGTAGTTAAACTGCTTCAACACGCCGTCTGCATCATGACCGCCAGTCGGGATAATCTCCGTTTTGAATGCGCCAGACTGGGTGGCGGCCCAGGCGCGAGCGTGAGAACGCGCGGCGAACTGGTCCTGCATTTCCCGGCTAATGCCGTGCAGGCGGGAGAGCATTTCCGCCGTTAGCCCCATCATCCCTGCCGCTTTGGCGACGTTGCGACTCAGACCCGGGTGAAAATCCACGCCGTGGCTCATCGGCACGTGCCCCATATGCTCCACGCCGCCAACCAGACAAACCTGCGCATCGCCGGTCATGATCATTCGCGCTGCATCGTGTAACGCCTGCATCGAGGAACCACACAGACGGTTGACGGTGACCGCCGGTACCGAATGGGGAATTTCTGCCAGCAGCGCGGCGTTACGGGCAATGTTGAAGCCTTGCTCCAGCGTTTGTTGTACGCAGCCCCAGTAAATATCATCGAGGGTCGCCGCTGTAAGCGACGGATTACGCGCCAGCAGGCTACGCATTAAGTGGGCGGAGAGATCTTCTGCTCGCACGTTGCGAAACGCGCCGCCCTTCGAACGGCCCATCGGGGTGCGAATAGCATCGACAATGACAACCTGTTCCATTGTGACTCCTTAAGCCGTTTTCAGAGAACCAACCGGACGGGCTGGTTCAACCGGGGGATAATACGGTTCGTTATGGCGCGCTTTATTACGCAGCCCTTCCGGCACCTCATACAGCGGGCCGAGGTGTTGATACTGCTGCGCCATATCAAGATATTTCGCGCTGCCCTGTGTATCCAGCCAGCGGAATGCGCCGCCGTGGAACGGAGGGAAGCCCAGGCCGTAGACCAGCGCCATATCGGCTTCCGCCGGGCTTGCGATAATGCCTTCTTCCAGACAGCGAACCACTTCGTTAATCATCGGGATCATCATACGGGCGATTATCTCGTCGTCGCTGAAGTCGCGTTTCGGCTGGCTGACGCTTGCCAGCAGGTCATCCACCGCGGCATCTTCTTCTTTCTTCGGCTTACCCTTGCTGTCTTCTTTATAGCGCCAGAAGCCCAGACCGTTTTTTTGCCCAAAACGGCTGGCGTCAAACAATGCGTCGATCGCGTCGCGGTAATCTTTCTGCATACGCTGTGGGAAGCCTGCCGCCATTACTGCCTGCGCGTGGTGGGCGGTATCAATACCCACCACGTCGAGCAGATAGGCCGGGCCCATCGGCCAGCCGAACTGTTTTTCCATCACTTTATCGACTTTGCGGAAATCCGCGCCGTCGCGCAGCAGTTGACTGAAACCGGCGAAATAGGGGAACAGCACGCGGTTAACAAAGAAGCCGGGGCAGTCGTTGACTACAATCGGTGTCTTGCCCATTTTGCTGGCCCAGGCGACGACTTTGGCAATGGTTTCGTCTGAACTCTTCTCGCCGCGAATGATTTCAACCAGCGGCATCCGGTGTACCGGGTTGAAGAAGTGCATTCCGCAAAAGTTTTCCGGACGTTCCAGGGCGCTTGCCAGTTCGCCAATTGGGATGGTGGAGGTATTTGAGGCCAGCACGGTTTCCGGGCGCACTTTCTGCTCGGTTTCCGCCAGTACCGCTTTTTTGACTTTCGGATTTTCGACTACTGCTTCGACAACAACATCTACGCGATCGAAACCGGCATAATCGAGAGTCGGGTGGATGGTCGAAATGACGCCCGCCAGCTTCAGACCGTCGATCTTGCCGCGCTCCAGCTGTTTGTTCAGCAGCTTGGCCGCTTCGGTCATGCCGAGGTTCAACGATTTATCGTTGATATCTTTCATGATGACCGGTACGCCTTTCCAGGCCGACTGGTAAGCGATACCGCCGCCCATAATGCCCGCGCCCAGTACGGCTGCCTGTTTCGGCGTCTCAATATCTTTGGTCAGCTTTTTGGCTTTACCTTTTACATATTGATCGTTGAGGAAGATACCGACCAGCGCACGAGCCTCATTGGTATGCGCCAGCGGAACAAAGCTTTTATTTTCCAGATTCAGCGCTTCTTCACGACCAAAACGCGCGGCGGCTTCAATGGTTTTCACTGCGGTCATCGGCGCCGGATAATGTTTACCCGCCGTTTGTGCGACCATGCCTTTAGCGATGGTAAAGCTCATCGCTGCTTCAATCTTACTGAGTTTCAACGGTTCCAGTTTCGGCTGGCGTTTAGCTCTCCAGTCGAGATCGCCGGTAATGGCCTGGCGTAACACCGCTATCGCGCCTTCAATTAGCTTCTCTTGTTTGACCACGCCGTCCACAAGGCCGATTTTCAGCGCGTGCTCAGCACCGACATCTTTACCTGCCGCGATAATCTCCAGCGCGCTGTCTGCGCCCAGCATACGCGGCAGACGAACGGAGCCGCCGAAACCCGGCATGATGCCCAGTTTAGTTTCCGGCAGACCGATACGGAGGTCTGGCGTCGCCAGACGGTAATCGGTGGCCAGCACGCATTCGCACCCGCCGCCCAGCGCATAGCCGTTTACGGCGGCAAGGGTCGGTACGGGTAAATCTTCCAGACGGTTAAAGACGCTATTAGCGAAATGCAGCCATTGGCTTAACTGCTCTTCGGGGACGAGGAACAGTGAAAGAAATTCGGTGATGTCCGCGCCGACAATAAAGGCCGCTTTATTAGAGCGCAGCAGCAGCCCTTTTAAATCGTGTTGCTTTTCCAGCACCTCAAGCGCCTGGCCGAGGCTGGCGACGGTTGCGGTGTCGAGTTTATTGACCGAGCCTGGAGCATCGAACACCAGTTCGGCGATGCCATCTTCCAGCCAGTCGAGGTACAGGGTGTCGCCTTTATAAAGCATGTCAGTCTCCTGAATCCACAAAGTGATCTGGTCGTACCAGATGAAGCGAAGTGTGTATTTTGTGTTAAAAAAATGCAAATAAATGATTAAAGAAATGCCGATGTGATCACGCTCGGCAGAGATCACGCTCTCGTGGGGCGATGTGCTAAGATGCGGGAACTTGAGGTCAAAAAAACAGAAGGGTAAAAAATGGAATCACTGGCCGCGCTCTATAAAAATCATATTGTTACCTTACAAGAACGGACGCGCGATGTTCTGGCGCGCTTTAAGCTGGATGCGTTACTTATTCATTCTGGCGAGCTTTTCAACGTCTTTCTCGACGATCACCCTTATCCGTTTAAGGTCAATCCACAGTTTAAAGCGTGGGTGCCGGTAACTCAGGTTCCAAATTGCTGGCTGTTGGTCGATGGCGTCAACAAACCCAAATTGTGGTTTTATCTGCCGGTCGATTACTGGCATAACGTTGAACCGCTGCCAACGTCCTTCTGGACAGAAGAAGTCGAGGTCGTCGCCTTACCGAAAGCGGATGGCATCGGCAGCCAACTGCCTGCCGCGCGTGGCAATATCGGCTATATCGGCCCGGTTCCTGAGCGCGCGCTACAATTGGATATCGCCGCCAGCAACATCAACCCGAAAGGTGTTATCGACTATCTGCATTACTACCGCGCCTATAAAACGGATTATGAACTGGCCTGTATGCGCGAAGCGCAGAAAATGGCGGTGAGCGGTCATCGGGCGGCGGAAGAGGCCTTCCGTTCCGGCATGAGCGAGTTCGACATCAACCTGGCGTACCTGACCGCCACGGGACATCGCGATACCGATGTTCCATACAGCAACATTGTGGCGCTGAACGAACATGCCGCCGTGCTGCATTACACGAAACTGGATCATCAGGCACCGTCTGAAATGCGCAGTTTCCTGCTGGATGCGGGCGCGGAATACAACGGCTACGCGGCGGATCTGACGCGGACCTGGTCGGCGAAAAGCGATAACGACTACGCCCACCTGGTGAAAGATGTTAACGACGAACAGTTGGCGCTGATCGCTACCATGAAGGCGGGCGTCAGCTATGTGGATTATCATATTCAATTCCATCAGCGCATCGCGAAGCTGCTGCGTAAACATCAAATCATTACCGACATGAGTGAAGAGGCGATGGTGGAAAATGATCTCACCGGGCCGTTTATGCCGCACGGTATTGGTCATCCGTTGGGTCTGCAGGTACACGATGTGGCCGGGTTTATGCAGGATGATTCCGGTACGCATCTCGCCGCGCCGTCCAAATACCCGTATCTGCGCTGCACGCGTGTGTTACAGCCGCGAATGGTGTTGACCATCGAACCGGGGATTTACTTCATCGAATCGCTGTTAGCGCCATGGCGCGAAGGCCCGTTCAGCAAGCACTTCAACTGGCAGAAAATTGAAGCGCTCAAGCCTTTCGGCGGTATTCGCATTGAAGATAACGTGGTCATCCACGAAAACGGCGTGGAAAACATGACGCGGGATTTAAAACTGGCGTAATGGACAGTTGGTTAATCCCTGCAGCGCCGGTCACCGTTGTTGAAGAGATCAAAAAAAGCCGCTTTATTACGCTATTGGCGCATACCGATGGCGTAGACGCGGCGAAAGCGTTTGTTGAGTCAGTCAGAGCTGAGCATCCTGATGCGCGCCACCATTGTGTGGCGTGGGTGGCGGGTGCGCCGGACGACTCACAGCAACTGGGCTTTTCAGACGACGGCGAACCGGCGGGAACGGCAGGCAAGCCGATGCTTGCGCAATTGATGGGCAGCGGCGTCGGAGAAATTACTGCCGTCGTCGTGCGCTACTATAGTGGTATTCTGCTGGGTACGGGCGGGCTGGTAAAAGCCTATGGCGGCGGTGTGAATCAGGCATTACGTCAGCTTGCCACACAACGCAAGACGCCATTAACCGAATATACTTTGCAGTGTGAGTACGGTCAGTTGGCCGGAATCGAAGCATTATTAGGACAGTTTGCCGGGAAGATCGTTTCCAGCGATTATCAGGCGTCTGTTCGGCTCAGGGTGGCGCTTCCTTTTGCTCATGTGAATGCATTTTCCACAAAACTGGCGGATTTTAGCCGTGGTTCATTGCAATTGTTAGCGATTGAAGAATAATCCCCACCTCATTTTTAAGAATAAAGGAAGCGGCAGAGATGCATTTTCGCGCCATTACCCGAATCGTTGGACTACTGGTTATCTTATTTTCGGGGACAATGATTCTCCCGGGACTGGTAGCGCTAATATATCGTGATGGCGCAGGAAGAGCGTTCACGCAGACCTTTTTTGTCGCGCTGGCGATCGGTTCCATACTGTGGTGGCCGAACCGTAGGGAAAAGGGCGAGCTGAAATCCCGCGAAGGATTTCTTATCGTGGTGCTGTTCTGGACCGTGCTGGGCAGCGTGGGTGCGCTGCCGTTTATTTTCTCGGAAAGCCCAAACCTCACCATTACCGATGCTTTTTTTGAATCGTTCTCCGGGTTAACCACCACGGGCGCCACTACTCTGGTGGGGCTGGATTCATTACCGCACGCCATTCTCTTTTATCGTCAGATGCTGCAATGGTTTGGCGGTATGGGGATCATTGTGCTGGCGGTGGCGATTCTCCCTATCCTCGGCGTCGGGGGGATGCAGCTCTATCGGGCGGAAATGCCGGGGCCGCTCAAAGATAACAAAATGCGCCCGCGTATTGCCGAGACGGCGAAAACGCTGTGGCTTATCTATGTCTTGCTAACGGTAGCCTGCGCGCTGGCGCTATGGTTTGCAGGGATGCCCGCGTTTGACGCTATCGGACACAGCTTCTCCACTATCGCTATCGGCGGCTTCTCAACGCATGACGCCAGCGTAGGCTATTTTGATAGTCCCACTATTAATACCATCATCGCTATTTTCCTGCTGATCTCCGGTTGTAACTATGGCCTGCATTTCTCTTTATTAAGCGGGCGTAGCCTGAAAGTATACTGGCGCGATCCGGAATTCCGCATGTTCATCGGCGTACAGTTGACGCTGGTGGTGATCTGCACGCTGGTACTGTGGTTCCATAATATCTACGACTCGGCGCTGACAACGCTAAATCAGGCGTTCTTCCAGGTCGTGTCGATGGCGACAACGGCAGGGTTTACCACGGACAGCATTGCGCGCTGGCCGCTGTTTTTGCCCGTCTTGCTGCTATGTTCCGCGTTTATTGGCGGTTGCGCCGGGTCAACGGGCGGGGGGTTAAAGGTCATCCGTATTCTGTTGTTGTTTAAACAGGGGAACCGCGAACTCAAACGTCTGGTGCATCCGAATGCCGTTTACAGTATTAAGCTGGGGAACCGGGCACTGCCAGAACGTATTCTGGAAGCCGTCTGGGGATTCTTTTCTGCCTACGCGCTGGTATTTATCGTCAGTATGCTGGCCATTATCGCTACAGGCGTAGATGATTTCTCGGCTTTCGCCTCGGTAGTGGCTACGCTTAATAACCTGGGACCGGGGCTGGGGGTGGTTGCTGATAACTTCGCCAGTATGAATCCGGTTGCGAAATGGATACTAATCGCCAACATGCTATTTGGTCGTTTGGAAGTATTCACTTTGCTGGTACTTTTTACCCCGACTTTCTGGCGTGAATAATGGAGTAACACGTGAAAACATTGATTCTTTTCTCTACCCGGGACGGACAAACGCGCGAAATTGCCTCTTATCTGGCTTCTGAACTCAAAGATATGGGGATCTGGGCCGATGTCGTTAATCTGCATCGCGCAGAAGAGCCTGACTGGGATAGCTATGATCGCGTAGTGATTGGCGCGTCTATTCGTTATGGTCATTACCACAGCGCCTTTCAGGAGTTTGTTAAGAAATATGCCACGCGGTTGAACGGAATGCCGAGCGCCTTTTATTCCGTTAACCTGGTGGCGCGTAAAGCTGAAAAACGGACGCCGCAGACTAACAGCTACGCGCGGAAGTTTTTAATGAGCTCTCCGTGGCGACCTGACTACTGTGCCGTCATTGCAGGCGCGCTTCGCTATCCCCGTTATCGCTGGTATGACCGTCTGATGATCAAGCTTATTATGAAGATGTCGGGCGGCGAAACGGATACCAGTAAAGAAGTGGTGTACACCGACTGGGAGCAGGTTGCGCACTTTGCCCGTGAAATAGCCCATTTAACCAACAAATCGTCGGCAAAATAAACGCAAAGAATAAAAAGTGCGCACTCAGAAAATTATTTTAAATTTCCTCTTGTCAGGCAAAAATAACTCCCTATAATGCGCCACCACTGACACGGAACAACGGCACACAGGCCGCCGGGTCAGCGGGGTTCGGACCAGAACCTCACGGAGAAAAGCGAAAATAAACGCTTGACTCTGAAGCGGGAAAGCGTAATATGCACACCCCGCGCCGCTGAGAAAAAGCGAAGCGGCACTGCTCTTTAACAATTTATCAGACAATCTGTGTGGGCACTCGAAGATACGGATTCTTAACGTCGCAAGACGAAAAATGAATACCAAGTCTCAAGAGTGAACACGTAATTCATTACGAAGTTTAATTCATTGAGCATCAAACTTTTAAATTGAAGAGTTTGATCATGGCTCAGATTGAACGCTGGCGGCAGGCCTAACACATGCAAGTCGAACGGTAACAGGAAGCAGCTTGCTGCTTCGCTGACGAGTGGCGGACGGGTGAGTAATGTCTGGGAAACTGCCTGATGGAGGGGGATAACTACTGGAAACGGTGGCTAATACCGCATAACGTCGCAAGACCAAAGAGGGGGACCTTCGGGCCTCTTGCCATCAGATGTGCCCAGATGGGATTAGCTTGTTGGTGAGGTAACGGCTCACCAAGGCGACGATCCCTAGCTGGTCTGAGAGGATGACCAGCCACACTGGAACTGAGACACGGTCCAGACTCCTACGGGAGGCAGCAGTGGGGAATATTGCACAATGGGCGCAAGCCTGATGCAGCCATGCCGCGTGTATGAAGAAGGCCTTCGGGTTGTAAAGTACTTTCAGCGGGGAGGAAGGTGTTGTGGTTAATAACCGCAGCAATTGACGTTACCCGCAGAAGAAGCACCGGCTAACTCCGTGCCAGCAGCCGCGGTAATACGGAGGGTGCAAGCGTTAATCGGAATTACTGGGCGTAAAGCGCACGCAGGCGGTCTGTCAAGTCGGATGTGAAATCCCCGGGCTCAACCTGGGAACTGCATTCGAAACTGGCAGGCTTGAGTCTTGTAGAGGGGGGTAGAATTCCAGGTGTAGCGGTGAAATGCGTAGAGATCTGGAGGAATACCGGTGGCGAAGGCGGCCCCCTGGACAAAGACTGACGCTCAGGTGCGAAAGCGTGGGGAGCAAACAGGATTAGATACCCTGGTAGTCCACGCCGTAAACGATGTCTACTTGGAGGTTGTGCCCTTGAGGCGTGGCTTCCGGAGCTAACGCGTTAAGTAGACCGCCTGGGGAGTACGGCCGCAAGGTTAAAACTCAAATGAATTGACGGGGGCCCGCACAAGCGGTGGAGCATGTGGTTTAATTCGATGCAACGCGAAGAACCTTACCTGGTCTTGACATCCACAGAACTTTCCAGAGATGGATTGGTGCCTTCGGGAACTGTGAGACAGGTGCTGCATGGCTGTCGTCAGCTCGTGTTGTGAAATGTTGGGTTAAGTCCCGCAACGAGCGCAACCCTTATCCTTTGTTGCCAGCGATTAGGTCGGGAACTCAAAGGAGACTGCCAGTGATAAACTGGAGGAAGGTGGGGATGACGTCAAGTCATCATGGCCCTTACGACCAGGGCTACACACGTGCTACAATGGCGCATACAAAGAGAAGCGACCTCGCGAGAGCAAGCGGACCTCATAAAGTGCGTCGTAGTCCGGATTGGAGTCTGCAACTCGACTCCATGAAGTCGGAATCGCTAGTAATCGTGGATCAGAATGCCACGGTGAATACGTTCCCGGGCCTTGTACACACCGCCCGTCACACCATGGGAGTGGGTTGCAAAAGAAGTAGGTAGCTTAACCTTCGGGAGGGCGCTTACCACTTTGTGATTCATGACTGGGGTGAAGTCGTAACAAGGTAACCGTAGGGGAACCTGCGGTTGGATCACCTCCTTACCTTAAAGAACTGTTCTTTGCAGTGCTCACACAGATTGTCTGATGAAAAACGAGCAGTAAAACCTCTACAGGCTTGTAGCTCAGGTGGTTAGAGCGCACCCCTGATAAGGGTGAGGTCGGTGGTTCAAGTCCACTCAGGCCTACCAAATTTTCCCTGAATACTGCGTTGTGAAATAACTCACATACTGATGTATGCTTCGTTATTCCACGCCTTGTCTCAGGAAAAATTATCGGTAAAGAGGTTCTGACTACACGATGGGGCTATAGCTCAGCTGGGAGAGCGCCTGCTTTGCACGCAGGAGGTCTGCGGTTCGATCCCGCATAGCTCCACCATCTCGTGAGTGTTTACGAAAAAATACTTCAGAGTGTACCTGAAAGGGTTCACTGCGAAGTTTTGCTCTTTAAAAATCTGGATCAAGCTGAAAATTGAAACACAGAACAACGAAAGTTGTTCGTGAGTCTCTCAAATTTTCGCGACACGAGAATGTTTTACGAAACATCTTCGGGTTGTGAGGTTAAGCGACTAAGCGTACACGGTGGATGCCCTGGCAGTCAGAGGCGATGAAGGACGTGCTAATCTGCGATAAGCGCCGGTAAGGTGATATGAACCGTTATAACCGGCGATTTCCGAATGGGGAAACCCAGTGTGATTCGTCACACTATCATTAACTGAATCCATAGGTTAATGAGGCGAACCGGGGGAACTGAAACATCTAAGTACCCCGAGGAAAAGAAATCAACCGAGATTCCCCCAGTAGCGGCGAGCGAACGGGGAGGAGCCCAGAGCCTGAATCAGCATGTGTGTTAGTGGAAGCGTCTGGAAAGGCGCGCGATACAGGGTGACAGCCCCGTACACAAAAGCGCATGTGCTGTGAGCTCGATGAGTAGGGCGGGACACGTGGTATCCTGTCTGAATATGGGGGGACCATCCTCCAAGGCTAAATACTCCTGACTGACCGATAGTGAACCAGTACCGTGAGGGAAAGGCGAAAAGAACCCCGGCGAGGGGAGTGAAAAAGAACCTGAAACCGTGTACGTACAAGCAGTGGGAGCACCCTTCGGGGTGTGACTGCGTACCTTTTGTATAATGGGTCAGCGACTTATATTCTGTAGCAAGGTTAACCGTATAGGGGAGCCGGAGGGAAACCGAGTCTTAATTGGGCGTTAAGTTGCAGGGTATAGACCCGAAACCCGGTGATCTAGCCATGGGCAGGTTGAAGGTTGGGTAACACTAACTGGAGGACCGAACCGACTAATGTTGAAAAATTAGCGGATGACCTGTGGCTGGGGGTGAAAGGCCAATCAAACCGGGAGATAGCTGGTTCTCCCCGAAAGCTATTTAGGTAGCGCCTCGTGAATTCATCTCCGGGGGTAGAGCACTGTTTCGGCTAGGGGGCCATCCCGGCTTACCAACCCGATGCAAACTGCGAATACCGGAGAATGTTATCACGGGAGACACACGGCGGGTGCTAACGTCCGTCGTGAAGAGGGAAACAACCCAGACCGCCAGCTAAGGTCCCAAAGTCATGGTTAAGTGGGAAACGATGTGGGAAGGCCCAGACAGCCAGGATGTTGGCTTAGAAGCAGCCATCATTTAAAGAAAGCGTAATAGCTCACTGGTCGAGTCGGCCTGCGCGGAAGATGTAACGGGGCTAAACCATGCACCGAAGCTGCGGCAGCGAACGTATCACTTAAAGCGATTCAGCGGGTTACGATTGACGGAGCGAAGCGACGTCAAAGCGTATACAAAGTCGAGTCGGTTTAAGGATACGTTCGTTGGGTAGGGGAGCGTTCTGTAAGCCTGTGAAGGTGGCCTGTGAGGGTTGCTGGAGGTATCAGAAGTGCGAATGCTGACATAAGTAACGATAAAGCGGGTGAAAAGCCCGCTCGCCGGAAGACCAAGGGTTCCTGTCCAACGTTAATCGGGGCAGGGTGAGTCGACCCCTAAGGCGAGGCCGAAAGGCGTAGTCGATGGGAAACGGGTTAATATTCCCGTACTTGGTGTTACTGCGAAGGGGGGACGGAGAAGGCTATGTTGGCCGGGCGACGGTTGTCCCGGTTTAAGCGTGTAGGTGTGTGTTCCAGGTAAATCCGGTTCACTTTAACACTGAGGCGTGATGACGAGGCACTACGGTGCTGAAGCAACAAATGCCCTGCTTCCAGGAAAAGCCTCTAAGCATCAGGTAACATCAAATCGTACCCCAAACCGACACAGGTGGTCAGGTAGAGAATACCAAGGCGCTTGAGAGAACTCGGGTGAAGGAACTAGGCAAAATGGTGCCGTAACTTCGGGAGAAGGCACGCTGACACGTAGGTGAAGTGATTTACTCATGGAGCTGAAGTCAGTCGAAGATACCAGCTGGCTGCAACTGTTTATTAAAAACACAGCACTGTGCAAACACGAAAGTGGACGTATACGGTGTGACGCCTGCCCGGTGCCGGAAGGTTAATTGATGGGGTCAGCGCAAGCGAAGCTCCTGATCGAAGCCCCGGTAAACGGCGGCCGTAACTATAACGGTCCTAAGGTAGCGAAATTCCTTGTCGGGTAAGTTCCGACCTGCACGAATGGCGTAATGATGGCCAGGCTGTCTCCACCCGAGACTCAGTGAAATTGAACTCGCTGTGAAGATGCAGTGTACCCGCGGCAAGACGGAAAGACCCCGTGAACCTTTACTATAGCTTGACACTGAACATTGAGCCTTGATGTGTAGGATAGGTGGGAGGCTTTGAAGCGTGGACGCCAGTCTGCGTGGAGCCGACCTTGAAATACCACCCTTTAATGTTTGATGTTCTAACGTGGACCCGTGATCCGGGTTGCGGACAGTGTCTGGTGGGTAGTTTGACTGGGGCGGTCTCCTCCTAAAGAGTAACGGAGGAGCACGAAGGTTGGCTAATCCTGGTCGGACATCAGGAGGTTAGTGCAATGGCATAAGCCAGCTTGACTGCGAGCGTGACGGCGCGAGCAGGTGCGAAAGCAGGTCATAGTGATCCGGTGGTTCTGAATGGAAGGGCCATCGCTCAACGGATAAAAGGTACTCCGGGGATAACAGGCTGATACCGCCCAAGAGTTCATATCGACGGCGGTGTTTGGCACCTCGATGTCGGCTCATCACATCCTGGGGCTGAAGTAGGTCCCAAGGGTATGGCTGTTCGCCATTTAAAGTGGTACGCGAGCTGGGTTTAGAACGTCGTGAGACAGTTCGGTCCCTATCTGCCGTGGGCGCTGGAGAACTGAGGGGGGCTGCTCCTAGTACGAGAGGACCGGAGTGGACGCATCACTGGTGTTCGGGTTGTCATGCCAATGGCACTGCCCGGTAGCTAAATGCGGAAGAGATAAGTGCTGAAAGCATCTAAGCACGAAACTTGCCCCGAGATGAGTTCTCCCTGAGACTTAAAGTCTCCTGAAGGAACGTTGAAGACGACGACGTTGATAGGCCGGGTGTGTAAGCGCAGCGATGCGTTGAGCTAACCGGTACTAATGAACCGTGAGGCTTAACCTTACAACGCCGAAGATGTTTTGGCGGTTGAGAGACGATTTTCAGCACTGATTCAGATTACATCAGAACGTAAAAACGGTCTGATAACAGAATTTGCCTGGCGGCACTAGCGCGGTGGTCCCACCTGACCCCATGCCGAACTCAGAAGTGAAACGCCGTAGCGCCGATGGTAGTGTGGGGTCTCCCCATGCGAGAGTAGGGAACTGCCAGGCATCAAATAAAACGAAGGGCCCTGTCGGAAGACAGGGCCTTTTGTTTTATCTGTGGTCTGTCGGTGAGCACTCGTTGCGCAGCAACGGCCCGGAGGGTGGCGGGCAGGACGCCCGCCATAAACTGCCAGGCATTAGTTTAGTGAAGAAGCCCATCCTGACGGACGGGCTTTTTTGCGTGTGCGGTAACTGTAAAACCGTAGGCCTGATAAGCGCAGCGCCATCAGGCAACCGGCACTGCCGGATGGCGGCTCCGCCTTATCCGGCCTACAAGGAACGTGCTTTCTCTAACCACCGCAAAATGAAGGCAGAAATCTGCGATACATCATTAAGATCCAAAACGGGTACCGCTACGGCAAGTGGAATATCACTGGCAACCGCAATAACATGCTCATCAAGAATTAATTCTTCCTCGCTGTGCCCACATCCCTGACGAAAAAGTAAGATCTTCGCAACTGCCTCGTGTTTAAACCCTTCTACCAGCACCATATCTAGCTTTGATGCATCCATCCGGCTCACCAGCCATGCCAGATCCAACTCTTCTTGCCCCGGCGTTTCAGTCATTAACGCCCAGCGCTGCTGACTGGCAACCAGCGTCTGTGCCGCCCCGGCTTTACGTAATTCGTAGCTATCTTTACCCGGTTTATCAACATCCATATCATGATGGGTATGCTTAATCAGCCCTGGCCGAATACCGTGCGCACAAAGTGCTGGGATCAGTTTTTTCAGCAGTGTTGTTTTTCCCGTGCCGCTCCACGCGGCAATGGCGAGTAGCGGTATCATGGTCTCTTTTGCCATTGCGCGAGTTCCTCCGGCGTGTTGACGTTCACAAATGCCTCCTTACAATCGCTGAAATCAACGGCGTGTCCGCCTACCTGGCGCATAAAAATCATTACCCGCCGCTCGCCTGCTTGCAAATAAGCTGTCAACTGGGGCTCAACGGCACGATTAATCAACGCGATCGTTGGATGATCGCGCTCTCCATCATGAACCCAAACCACGGGTGCACCATGACGCTGCGCTGCTAAACGATCGACCAGGTTGTGGGGGATACAGGGATTGTCACAGGGACAAAACAGAAACCAGTCGCCTGCTACCTGCTGAAAAACGGAAAGCATACCCGCCAGCGGACCGGGAAAGTCAGCAATTGAATCCGGAATGACTTTCAGGCCGCTGGCCTGGTAGATATCCAGATGGCGATTAGCACTAATGACGACCGTAGCAAGTTGTGGCGCGAGCGCGTCGGCAACGTGTCGCCAGAGCGGTTTCCCGCCCAGTTCAAGCAGACCTTTATCCGCACCTCCCATCCGCCTGGCTTTACCGCCTGCCAGCACCACGCCGGTTATTACTTCATCCAGATTCACCGATATCGCCTCTTTTATTGTGGGATTGACCCTGCTACCGTGTCTGTATCAAGAATAAGGAGCACAGCTATGAAATGTAAACGCCTGAATGAAGTCATTGAACTCCTCCAGCCAGCCTGGCAGAAAGAGCCTGATCTTAATCTGACGCAATTTTTGCAGAAACTGGCGAAAGAGTCAGGTTTTGACGGCAAACTGGAAGATTTAACTGATGATATCCTGATCTACCATCTGAAAATGCGCGATTCCGCCAAAGACGCCGCCATTCCAGGGATTCAAAAAGACTATGAAGAGGACTTTAAAACGGCGCTTTTACGCGCCCGCGGCGTTATTAAAGAGTAAAACCTTGTAAGCGGCGCCACCGAAATCGCCACGAAATGATATCCTGAATCATTCGTAGTATTTTCCGGATGATGGGATGAACGACAACGCTTTTACTTTCCAGACGCTACACCCGGAAACCATCATGGATGCGCTGTTTGAACAGGGGATCATGGTGGATTCCGGGCTAACTCCACTAAACAGTTATGAAAACCGCGTCTATCAGTTTCAGGATGAAGACCGTCGACGTTTTGTCGTTAAGTTTTATCGTCCTGAACGCTGGTCTGTTGATCAAATTCGGGAAGAACATCAATTCGCGCTTGAACTGGTGAAGGATGAGGTTCCGGTTGCTGCTCCGCTCGCGTTTAATGGCCAGACGCTGTTAGCGCATCAGGGCTATCATTATGCCATTTTCCCCAGCGTAGGCGGTCGTCAGTTTGAAGCAGACAATATCGATCAGATGGAGGCGGTAGGGCGTTATCTTGGCCGATTGCATCAGACGGGGCGAAAACGTCCTTTCACTTTCCGGCCTGACATTGGGCTTGCGGAGTATCTTTTTGAACCTCGCCAGGTATTCGAAGATGCCGCACTGATTCCCTCCGGGCAAAAAGCGGCTTTCCTGAAAGCCACTGATACTCTACTGTCTGCAGTTACCGAATGCTGGCGCACCGATTTCGCCACGCTGCGATTGCACGGCGATTGTCATGCCGGCAACATTCTATGGCGTGATGGACCGCTGTTTGTCGATTTAGATGATGCCCGTAACGGTCCGGCGATACAGGATTTATGGATGCTGCTGAACGGCGACAAAGCCGAACAGCGAATGCAGCTTGAAACCATTATTGAAGCTTATGAAGAAGTTAGTGAGTTCGATACGGCTGAAATTGGTCTCATTGAACCTTTACGCGCCATGCGTTTAGTTTATTATCTTGCCTGGTTGATTCGTCGTTGGGGCGATCCTGCGTTTCCAAAAAACTTTCCCTGGTTAACAGGGGAAGATTACTGGCAGCGACAGACAACGACTTTTATTGAGCAGACTAAAATTTTGCACGAACCCCCTTTACAATTAACGCCAATGTATTAATCGGAGAGAGTTGATCATGAAAAAGATTTGGCTGGCGCTGGCTGGTATGGTTTTAGCTTTTAGCGCCTCGGCAGCACAGATCAGCGACGGTAAACAGTATATCACGCTGGATAAACCGGTCGCTGGCGAACCCCAGGTACTGGAGTTTTTCTCCTTCTACTGCCCACATTGTTATCAGTTTGAAGAAGTGCTTCATGTGTCTGACAATGTGAAGAAAAAGCTGCCGGAAGGCACCAAAATGACCAAGTACCACGTTGAGTTCCTGGGGCCGTTGGGCAAGGAGCTCACCCAGGCATGGGCGGTGGCGATGGCGTTGGGTGTAGAAGATAAAGTCACGGTCCCGCTGTTTGAAGCCGTACAGAAAACCCAGACAGTACAATCTGCCGCGGATATCCGTAAAGTGTTCGTTGATGCGGGCGTCAAGGGCGAAGATTACGATGCGGCATGGAACAGCTTCGTGGTGAAATCACTGGTTGCGCAACAGGAGAAAGCCGCGGCTGACCTGCAACTGCAGGGCGTTCCGGCGATGTTCGTCAATGGCAAATACCAGATTAACCCACAAGGCATGGATACGAGCAGCATGGATGTTTTTGTTCAGCAGTATGCTGATACTGTGAAATATTTGGTTGATAAAAAATAAAAAGAACGCCGGTCACTGACCGGCGTTTTTATAAGATGTTTTAATCTCTTCTATCTGTATATCTTTCTTATCCCACAGCGTATTAAGCCAACGTTGAAAACGGCGTTTGAATGTTTTGTCGTTCACGTAATCGCCGTGCAGTTCTTCATTTATGGGTTCCAGTTGCACCCGAACAACAATACGCGTCAGCCTACCGCTTAGCATATCGTAGAAAGGGTGACGATCGTTGTTTGGGTAACACAACGTAATATTAAGCAGCTTATCGAACTGTGAGCCTAAAACATTAATCGCCATTGCAATACCGGCTGCTTTTGGCGGCAACAAATGTTGATAAGGTGAATGCGTTTGCTGACGTTTCTCATGCGTAAATCGCGAGCCTTCAACAAAGTTAACGATAGTGGTGGGATACCGACGAAACTTTTCGCAAGAGCGACGAGTTGTTTCAACATCTTTGCCGCGTCGATCGGGGTGTCGGAGCAGGTAGCTACGGGAGTAGCGCTTCATAAACGGCATATCTAATGCCCAGCACGCCAGGCCGATGAACGGCACCCAGGCCAATTGCTGTTTAAGAAAGTACTTATTCATTGGGATATGCTTGCGGAACAGAACGCAAAGCACAACGATATCGGCCCAGCTGCGATGATTACAAATCAGTAAATACCAATTTTTCTTGCTCAGCCCTTCTAACCCTTCTACATCCCATTGCAAGTGCGGATTAAGGCGTAACAGCGCTGCAAGACCAGCACACCAGCAATACATCATGAAATTGCAGAAAATGGAGACCTTGCGCCAGATACCGGGAACAGGCAAAAGAAGCTTTACCATACCGGCAATGATGATCGGTACTGAGCAAACAATAGTGACCAGGATGGTCAATACGATACTCAATGGGAGCGTGATAGCCGCGAGTATTCTCGTCATAATAAATTATTCAAAAGTTAGCCATAAACGGTGCGCGAAAAGGGCGCAAGGGGCTGATTCTATCAGAAAACGATGCTAATGATGGCGCTGAGTGAAATAGAAACACTCGTAACAACTATCCACATTATGATAACGGCATGAATCAGATAATCAGAAAAACGTGATGTTAACAACTCATTGAAAATAATGGGTAATTATTAAGACGAGAAGGCTATCGCGCTGATTTTAAAGTAATGGTAAGAATTTACACACAAAGTTATCCACAGGTTATTTTGCGAGCGATCCTGAAGATCGACAAAACTTTTCCGCAAATGCGGCGAAAAACTCAAGTTTTCCTCCTGTATGTGGCATCCTTTAACCATAATCTGTTAAACAGGCACGGACATTATGGTTCAGATCCCAGAAAACCCACTTATTCTCGTAGATGGCTCATCCTATCTCTATCGCGCCTATCATGCGTTTCCGCCGTTAACCAACAGCGCGGGAGAACCTACGGGCGCAATGTATGGTGTCCTCAACATGTTGCGCAGCCTGATCATGCAGTATCAGCCGACGCATGCTGCGGTGGTGTTTGACGCCAAAGGAAAAACCTTCCGTGATGAGCTCTTTGAACACTACAAATCGCATCGTCCTCCAATGCCGGATGATCTTCGTGCGCAAATAGAGCCGTTACATGCCATGGTTAAAGCCATGGGGTTACCTCTGCTGGCGGTCTCTGGCGTAGAAGCGGATGACGTTATCGGTACACTGGCGCGAGAAGCGGAGAAGGTGGGGCGTCCGGTATTAATCAGCACCGGCGATAAAGATATGGCACAGTTGGTGACGCCGAATATTACGCTGATCAACACCATGACTAACACCATCCTCGGCCCGGATGAAGTCGTTAATAAGTACGGCGTGCCGCCTGAGCTGATTATCGACTTTCTGGCGCTGATGGGGGACTCCTCGGATAATATTCCGGGCGTACCAGGCGTGGGTGAGAAGACGGCGCAAGCCTTGCTTCAGGGATTGGGCGGCCTGGATACGCTGTACGCCGAGCCGGAAAAAATTGCCGGTCTCACTTTCCGCGGCGCCAAAACGATGGCCGGTAAATTAGCGCAGAATAAAGACGTAGCGTACCTGTCTTATAAACTCGCCACCATTAAAACGGATGTTGAGCTGGAGCTGACCTGCGAACAGCTTGAAGTGCAGCAGCCGATTGCGGATGAACTGCTGGGCCTGTTTAAAAAATATGAGTTTAAGCGCTGGACGGCGGACGTTGAGTCAGGCAAGTGGCTACAGGCAAAGGGCGCGAAACCGGCGGCCAAACCGCAGGAAACGGTCGTTATTGATGAATCGCCCAGCGAACCGGCAGCGGCGCTCTCTTATGAAAATTATGTCACGATTCTGGACGACGTTACGCTGGAAAGCTGGATTGAAAAGCTGAAAAAAGCGCCAGTTTTTGCTTTCGACACGGAGACCGACAGCCTGGATAATATCGCCGCCAACCTGGTGGGCCTCTCGTTTGCCATCGAACCTGGCGTTGCCGCGTATGTACCTGTCGCGCATGATTATCTGGACGCTCCGGATCAAATCTCCCGCCAGCGTGCTCTGGAACTGCTGAAGCCGCTGCTGGAAGATGAAAAAGTGCGCAAAGTGGGGCAAAACCTCAAGTACGATCGCGGCGTCTTGCAAAATTACGGTATTGAGCTGCGCGGTATCGCCTTCGATACCATGCTTGAGTCTTACATTCTGAACAGCGTCGCCGGACGCCATGATATGGACAGTTTGTCCGATCGTTGGCTGAAGCACAAAACTATCACCTTTGAAGACATTGCCGGTAAAGGTAAAAACCAGCTCACCTTTAACCAGATCGCACTGGAGGAAGCGGGGCGCTATGCGGCAGAAGATGCGGATGTCACGTTACAGTTGCATCTCAAAATGTGGCCTGAGCTCCAGCAGCACAAAGGCCCGCTGAATGTTTTCGAAAACATCGAAATGCCGTTGGTGCCTGTACTGTCACGCGTTGAGCGCAATGGCGTAAAAATCGATCCTGCCGTCCTGCACAAACATTCGGAAGAAATCACGCTACGTCTGGCGGAACTGGAAAAGAAAGCGCATGACATTGCGGGCGAGGCGTTCAACCTGTCCTCGACGAAGCAGTTGCAGACCATCCTGTTTGAAAAGCAGGGTATTAAGCCGCTGAAGAAAACGCCTGGCGGCGCGCCGTCAACGTCGGAAGAGGTGCTGGAAGAGCTGGCGCTGGACTATCCGCTGCCGAAAGTGATTCTGGAGTATCGTGGTCTGGCGAAGCTAAAATCCACCTATACCGATAAGCTGCCGCTGATGATTAACCCGAAAACCGGGCGCGTCCATACGTCCTATCATCAGGCGGTAACGGCGACGGGACGTTTATCGTCCACCGATCCGAACCTGCAAAATATTCCGGTGCGCAATGAAGAAGGCCGCCGCATTCGTCAGGCATTTATTGCGCCTGAGGATTATCTCATCGTGTCTGCGGACTATTCACAGATTGAGCTGCGTATTATGGCGCATCTTTCCCGTGATAAAGGACTGCTCACGGCGTTCGCCGAAGGGAAGGATATTCACCGCGCAACGGCGGCGGAAGTCTTTGGCTTGCCGCTGGATAGCGTGACCGGGGAACAGCGCCGAAGTGCGAAAGCCATTAACTTTGGCCTGATTTACGGGATGAGCGCCTTCGGTCTTTCTCGCCAGCTTAATATTCCGCGTAAAGAGGCGCAGAAGTATATGGATCTCTACTTCGAACGCTATCCTGGCGTGCTGGAATATATGGAGCGCACCCGCGCTCAGGCAAAAGAACAAGGCTATGTGGAAACTCTGGAGGGGCGCCGCCTTTACCTGCCGGATATTAAATCCAGCAACGCGGCGCGGCGCGCGGGGGCGGAACGCGCGGCGATCAATGCTCCCATGCAAGGAACGGCTGCCGATATCATCAAGCGCGCCATGATTGCCGTCGATGCCTGGCTACAGGCCGAGCAGCCACGCGTGCGGATGATTATGCAGGTACACGATGAATTAGTGTTCGAGGTGCATAAAGACGACTTAGATGCGGTAGCAAAACGTATCCATCAGTTGATGGAAAACTGCACGCGTATTGATGTGCCGTTGCTGGTGGAAGTCGGTAGCGGGGAAAATTGGGATCAAGCGCACTAAGCATTTAAGGAATAACGCGCTTTTTTCGTAATTAAGCAACATAAGCACGGGGGTTTTGTGATGGGTATTAGAATTCCCTATGTAAAGAATGAAAAAAAATTACGAAAAGGTCTTTCTGTGTTGCTCAAAAAAGAGTAAAGTTATTCACGTAGGGTACAGAGGTAAGATGTTCTATCTTTCAGACCTTTTACTTCACGTAATCGGATTTGGCTGAATATTTTAGCCGCCCCAGTCAGTTTATGACTGGGGCGTTTTTTATTGTGCGCAAGAAAAGTTTCGCTCACACCGTAGGCCGGATAAGACGCGCAGCGGCGCCATCCGGCATAGCGGGTGATTATTCCCCGTCCTGAATCTCTTCGACCGGTGCCAGTTCACTAAACCAGCTATCCAGCTTCTGACGTAACTTATCCACGCCCTGCTTTTTCAGCGAGGAAAACGCTTCTACCTGCACATCGCCATTAAAAGCCAGCACGGCTTCACGTACCATATTCAACTGCGCCTTGCGCGCGCCGCTGGCCAGTTTGTCCGCTTTGGTCAGCAGAACCAGAACCTGGATATTGCTCTCTACAGCCCACTGGATCATCTGTTGGTCGAGGTCTTTCAACGGATGGCGGATATCCATTAAAACGACTAAGCCCTGTAGGCTTTGACGTTTCTCCAGATATTCCCCCAGCGCGCGTTGCCACTTGCGTTTCATCTCTTCCGGGACTTCCGCGTAGCCATAGCCCGGCAGGTCGACCAACCGTTTGCCATCTACGACTTCAAACAGGTTAATCAATTGGGTACGGCCCGGCGTTTTAGAGGTGCGCGCCAGGCTTTTTTGGTTGGTCAACGTGTTCAGGGCGCTGGATTTGCCTGCATTGGAACGGCCAGCAAAAGCCACTTCAATTCCGCAATCGGAAGGTAAATGGCGAATATCAGGCGCACTCATCACAAAATGCGTCTGTTGATAATTCAGGTTAGTCAAAGCGGTCGTCTCCGTCAGTCAAAGCATTGTGGCGATTATACCTGAACGCCAGCAAAAGACGGATTTTTCGGCGCATCGGTGCTGTAAGTAAAAGCCATACGCTTTGTGAGACATTGACCATTGCACTTATGCGACATGACAGAGTCGTTGTCAGGCTCAAAGCCAGTTAATATAGTTAAATCATGAATTTATAGAAAGGTAATTGTCTGAAAAAAAGGGATTTGCCGTGTCGGTATCTTGTGAGTTTACCCCAAAAGAGTAAAGTAATGCACATAGCGAGGACGCTAACAGGATCAACGACTCAGGATGAGGGTCAGGAGCGCCAGGAGGCGAAGACACAGGATTGTCAGGAAGACAAACGTCCGGAGACGTTAGTAAAAGGAAATGGAAACAACATGGAATGTTCCAGGCTAAGGGAAAAACAGGGCGTGTTGATAGCCAACAGGGATGGTGGAACCCGTTAAGGGTCGTGAGTCAAGAAAAAAGGCGGCAGATTACTCTGTCGCCTTTTTTCTTTGCTTGCTTTCTGCTAGATTCCGCCTCAATTCTATACTGAATAAAACGGCTTAAAGATCTGACATCATGAAAAAACCAACCTCTGCACCGCGCAGTAAAGCCTTTGGCAAACAGCGTCGTAAAACGCGTGAAGAGTTAAACCAGGAGGCGCGCGACCGTAAACGCCTGAAAAAACATCGCGGTCATGCGCCGGGAAGTCGCGCGGCGGGCGGCAATTCCGCTTCGGGCGGCGGCAATCAGAATCAACAAAAAGATCCACGTATTGGCAGTAAAACACCTGTTCCATTGGGCGTGACTGAAAAAGTGACCCAACAGCATAAACCGAAAAGTGAGAAACCTATGCTTTCACCGCAGGCGGAGTTGGATTTACTGGAAACGGATGAGCGCCTGGATGCGCTGTTAGAACGTCTGGAAGCGGGCGAAACCCTGAGTGCGGAAGATCAAGCCTGGGTAGATGCCAAACTGGATCGTATTGATGAACTGATGCAGAAGCTTGGTCTGTCTTACGATGACGACGAAGAAGACGACGAAGAGGACGAGAAGCAGGAAGATATGATGCGCCTGCTAAGAGGCGGCAACTAACGGGTTTACACCGTGGGCTTGCCCGTCCTGCTTATAACCCTTCCGGTTATATGTTATCTGGTGTGGTTATTCGTTAAACTACAGCGATTGTCGCGGCGACAGAAATGGCTGCGCAGCCGGCTTGCCGCCCGTCATGGCGTGAAGCCGGTACGCCGTACCCGCCAGAGACGCCATCGGAAGGAGTGAGCATGTCTGAACAGCAAATAGACTGGGATCTGGCCCTGATCCAGAAATATAACTATTCCGGGCCACGATATACCTCGTACCCAACCGCGCTGGAGTTTTCTGAAGACTTCGAGGACGCCGCATTCTTGCAGGCTGTGGCGCGTTATCCTGAACGTCCGCTCTCGCTGTATGTGCATATCCCGTTTTGTCACAAGTTGTGTTATTTCTGCGGCTGCAACAAGATTGTCACCCGCCAACAGCATAAAGCTGACCAGTATCTTGACGCGCTTGAGCAGGAAATTCGTCATCGCGCGCCGCTGTTTGCAGACCGTCATGTCAGCCAGCTTCACTGGGGCGGCGGTACGCCTACTTACCTGAATAAAGCGCAAATCAGCCGCTTAATGACGCTGTTGCGTGAAAATTTCCACTTTAATACCGACGCGGAAATCTCGATCGAAGTCGATCCCCGTGAAATTGAGCTGGATGTGCTCGATCATTTACGTGCGGAAGGTTTTAACCGCCTGAGTATGGGCGTGCAGGACTTTAATAAAGAGGTGCAGCGCTTGGTTAACCGCGAGCAGGATGAAGAATTCATCTTTGCGCTGCTTAATCACGCCCGCGATATCGGCTTTACCTCGACCAATATCGATTTGATCTACGGTCTACCGAAACAGACGCCAGAAAGCTTCGCTTTCACGCTGAAGCGTGTGACGGAACTGAACCCCGATCGTTTGAGCGTCTTTAACTATGCGCATCTGCCAACGCTTTTTGCCGCCCAGCGTAAAATTAAAGATGCTGATTTACCCAGCGCGCAGCAGAAACTGGATATTTTGCAGGAGACGATCGTATCGCTTACCCAGGCTGGTTATCAGTTTATCGGGATGGACCATTTTGCCCGTCCGGACGACGAACTGGCCGTCGCGCAGCGCGAAGGCGTGTTGCACCGTAATTTTCAGGGCTATACGACCCAGGGCGATACCGATCTGCTGGGGATGGGGGTTTCTGCTATCAGCATGATTGGCGATGGCTACATGCAGAACCAGAAAGAGCTGAAGCGTTATTACCAGCAAGTGGATGAGCGGGGCAATGCGCTATGGCGTGGTATTACGCTGACCCGTGATGATTGCATTCGTCGCGATGTTATCAAGGCGCTGATTTGTAACTTCCGCCTGGATTTTAACGCTGTCGAACAGCAGTGGGGTTTGCATTTCGCTGAGTATTTTGCCGAAGATTTGCAGTTACTGTCGCCGCTGGCGAAAGATGGGCTGGTGGATATTAGCGAGAAGGGAATTCAGGTGACGGCGAAAGGTCGTTTGCTGATCCGCAATATCTGCATGTGCTTTGACGCGTATCTGCGCCAGAAAGCGCGGATGCAGCAGTTCTCGCGCGTCATTTAGCCGGGTTGCCCGGTGGCGCTGCGCTTACCAGGCCTACACGTTGCGACAACCTGTAGGCCGGATAAGCATTAGCGCCATCCGGCACATTGTCAGCTGAACAGTCCCACCAGCGCGGCACACAACACGGCGGCTAGCGCAGTTTGTGGCGTGTGGCTGTCGACCGCTCCACTCGATACCAGATTAATAATAGATTCTAACATAATGAATCCCCCCGTTTGCCGGGCATGATCATACTGAACTCATCGGAACAGTAAAGCGCAAAATAGCAGCGTTTTGCGCTCAATTATTAATCTTTACACTCGCGGGTAATGTTTACTCCATTCCCAGCTCTTTCAACTTCCGCGTTAGGGTGTTTCGCCCCCAACCGAGCAGCCTGGCGGCTTCCTGTTTATGACCCTGCGTATGGCGTAATGCCGTGGTCAGTAGCGTTCTCTCCAGTTCTGGCTGCGCTTCAGAAAGCAGGTTTTGATGACCGGATCGCAAGGCGCGGTCCGCCCATTGTGCCAGTAATGTAGCCCAGCTATCCGGCGGCAGGTGGGACGGGCTATCCGGCGTCGAGGCTTCAAACAGTTCGCCCGGTAAATCCTGGATCAATACCTCCTGTCCGGCGGCCATGACGGTGAGCCAGCGGCAGGTATTTTCTAACTGACGCACGTTACCAGGCCATGCCAGGCGCGTTAACGCCGTTTCGGTTTCCGGATGTAATAATTTGGCTTCCACGCCTAATTCACGGGCGGCGACCTGCAAAAAATGGCGCGCCAGGCGCGGAATATCCTCACGGCGTTCACGCAACGGCGGAAGATGGATACGAATCACGTTCAGGCGGTGGAACAGGTCTTCGCGGAATTTCCCTTCCTGAACGCGTCGTTCGAGGTTCTGGTGGGTGGCGGCGATAATGCGCACATCGACTTTTACCGGCGCGTACCCGCCCACGCGGTAGAACTGTCCGTCAGCCAGCACGCGTAACAGACGAGTCTGGACATCCAGCGGCATATCGCCAATTTCGTCCAGAAACAGCGTGCCGCCGTCAGCCTGCTCGAAACGGCCCTGCCGGATGGTATTCGCCCCGGTAAAAGCGCCTTTCTCATGGCCAAACAGTTCGGATTCAATCAAATCTTTCGGGATGGCCGCCATATTGAGTGCGATAAACGGCGCTTTGGCGCGTGGGCTATGGCGGTGAAGCGCATGGGCGACCAGTTCTTTACCGGTCCCTGATTCGCCGTTAATCAGCACGCTAATCGAAGAACGCGACAGCCGACCAATAATGCGAAACACATCCTGCATGGCGGGCGCTTCGCCTATCATGTCTGTTGTCGGGCCGTTAACCTCGATATTACGCGGCTGTTGCTGCTCCTGATAGTGGCTAATCGCGCGCTCGACCAGAGCGACGGCTTCATCAATATCAAACGGTTTAGGCAGATAATCAAACGCCCCCTGCTGATAGGCGCTCACGGCGGCATCTAAATCGGAATGCGCGGTCATAATGATGACCGGAAGCATCGGGTGACGCTGTTTAATCTGCTTTAATAGCGCCAGCCCGTCCATTCCCGGCATTCGGATATCCGACAGCAAGACGTCCGGCGTTTTACTGGCCAGCGCAGCCAGTACTTCATTACCATTCTCAAAGGTGGTACAGGTCAACCCTGCCCCGGCGAGAGCACGCTCAAGCACCCAACGGATGGAACTATCATCATCGACGACCCAGACTATTCCTCGTTGCATAAACACCTCTATTTCCGAATCGGCAGGTAAACCGAAAACTCGGTATGCCCCGGCCAACTGGTAAATTCAATTTTGCCGGCGTGTTGATCGATAAGATTGCGGGCGATAGATAACCCAAGCCCGGTGCCGCCTTCGCGACCGCTGACCATCGGGTAGAACAGCGTATCCTGTAAATGGGGAGGAATGCCCGGCCCATTGTCTTCAACGTCTATACGCGCCGCCAGGCGATAGCGTTCGCCATGCAGCGTTAACTGGAAGGCGGTACGGGTACGCAGCGTAATTTCGCCGCCTTCCGGCCCCAGCGCCTGCAAGGCATTGCGGACAATATTCAGCAGTACTTGCTCAATTTGTTCCGGGTCGTGCGGCAGTTCTGGCAAACTGGGGTCATAATCGCGGATAAGCCGGACATTATCCGGCAGTTCCATCGACACCAGCGCCACCACGCGCTCCGCGACTTTATGTATGCTCTCGGTAATGTGCATTCCCGGGTGCTGCGGCCCCAGCAAACGATCGACAAGGTTGCGTAGCCTGTCGGCCTGTTCAATGATGACTTTGGTATATTCCGTTAGCGCCGGGTCGGGCAGCGCCTTGCTGAGTAGCTGCGCCGCGCCGCGCAGGCCGCCGAGCGGATTTTTGATTTCGTGCGCCAGACCGCGCACCAGATCGCGGGCGGCGATTTGCTGCGCGTGCTGCAACTGCTCCTGACTCAGACGACGCTGGTTATCCATCGGCGCCATTTCGAGCAGTATAAAATCGTCGGGCAGACGTTGGGCGGTCAAAGAGAGAATATGCGAGCGACTATCAATCACCAGCGTCACTTCGTTATCGGTAAAGCCTTGCCCTGCCGCTAAACTTTCGCGCATCAGGTCAATGTTTAACGAAAAATAGCTCAACAGTTCAGGTAACGGCGTCCCGAACAGTTTGCGTGAGCTTTGCGCGAGCAACTGCTGCGCGGCAGGATTGGCGTAATGGATTGCCAGCGCGTCGTCGACCACCAGCACGCTGTTGATTAACGAATTGAGGATCTGCCCAGCATCGGGCTGTATGCCGCTTGCCATTCAGCAGTCTCCTGGAAAAGGTTGCACCATTTTAGTGCATTATAGCTTTTTACCACTAAAAAGCGCGTGAGATCAGATTGTTGGTGGAGAAAAAAGCCCATCCTGGGATGGGCTGAAAGTTTCCACGGCAACTCAAAAACTCCTGACGCCTTTCACGCTGCTGCTGCGTTGGCTGCCTTCGCTTACCCCAGTCACATCGCTATCTATGCTCCTGGGGATGTGCTCAGTTGCTGCCTTGCAGCAACGCGAAATTTGTCGGATTTTTAATATACGATTAAACGCTGTAGTACAGCTCAAACTCTACCGGGTGCGGGGTCATACGCACGCGGTCATCTTCTTCGCGACGCAGCGCAATATACGCATCGATCGCTTCATCAGTGAACACGCCGCCTGCTTTCAGGAACTCGCGGTCCAGGTCCAGCGCGTTCAGCGCTTCTTCCAGAGAACCCGCTACCTGTGGGATCTCTTTCGCTTCTTCCGGCGGCAGGTCATACAGGTTTTTGTCCATGGCTTCGCCCGGGTGAATCTTATTCTTAATCCCGTCCAGACCGGCCATCAGCAGGGCGGCAAAGCACAGATACGGGTTAGCCGCCGGGTCCGGGAAGCGAACTTCGATACGGCGCGCTTTCGGAGACGCCACCACCGGAATACGGATGGAGGCGGAACGGTTACGGGCGGAGTAGGCCAGCATCACCGGCGCTTCGTAACCCGGGACCAGACGCTTGTAGGAGTTGGTGGTCGGGTTCGCCAGGGCGTTGATGGCTTTGGCGTGTTTGATGACGCCGCCGATGTAGTACAGCGCTTGTTCAGACAGGCCGGCATATTTGTCGCCAGAGAACAGGTTGGTGCCGTTCTTCGCCAGAGACATGTGGCAGTGCATACCGGAACCGTTATCGCCGAACATCGGTTTTGGCATAAAGGTCGCGGTCTTACCGAAGCGGTGAGCCACGTTATGCACGACATATTTGTAAATCTGAATTTCGTCGGCTTTTTTGGTCATGGTGTTAAAGCGGGTCGCCACTTCGTTCTGACCTGCGGTCGCTACTTCGTGGTGGTGCGCTTCAACGACCAGGCCCATCTGCTCCATGACCAGACACATTTCAGAACGGATATCCTGCGCGGAGTCAACTGGCGGAACCGGGAAATAACCGCCTTTCACGCCCGGACGATGGCCTTTGTTGCCGCCTTCGTACTTGGTAGAGGAGTTCCAGGCGCCTTCAATATCGTCAATCGCCACATGTGAGCCGGAGATAGATGCGCCGAAGCGGATGTCGTCGAACAGGAAGAATTCAGGTTCCGGCCCAAACAGGACGGTATCGGCGATACCGGTCGCGCGCAGGTAGTCTTCCGCACGTTTTGCGATGGAACGTGGGTCACGGTCATAACCTTGCAGAGTGCCAGGCTCCAGGATGTCACAACGGATAATCAGGGTGGAGTCCGCGAAGAACGGGTCGATAACCGCAGTGGACGCATCGGGCATCAGCACCATGTCGGATTCGTTAATGCCTTTCCAGCCGCCGATAGAGGAGCCGTCAAACATTTTGCCTTCTTCAAAGAATTCGGCATTTACCTGATGAGCAGGAATCGTGACGTGCTGTTCTTTGCCTTTGGTATCGGTGAAGCGCAGATCGACAAACTTCACTTCGTGCTCGTTCAGCATCGTCAAAACGTGTTCAGCGGACATACTTGTACTCTCCCGGATTGGTCATGGTCGGTCGTCGTGGTAACGAGATCTTCAATTCTGCTGGCCGTGTCGCCGTAAAAATATAAAGCGAAATCTGTGCCAACTTTCACATTGCCCCCAAAAGGCGTTATCATGCGCACCATCGTGCAAAAGGGCTGCACCACGGTGACTATGTTGCACCAAAATAGTGCTTTAATGTGAACATTAAGCACCACATTGGTGCAACAGAACGCAAGCCACCCTTTTAACGCTCCGTGAAAGCGATCACAAAGAGACTCTGCAATACTTGTTTGCGGAGGATGTTTGTGATCCTGTTTTGTAGTGCGATTAATCCGTGTACAATAACGCGCTATTTCTAATGCCTGAGGCAAAGTTGTGATCGAAAATTTGCGTAACATCGCCATCATCGCGCACGTTGACCATGGTAAAACTACCCTGGTTGATAAGCTGCTCCAGCAATCCGGTACGTTCGACGCGCGTGCCGAAACTCAAGAGCGAGTGATGGACTCCAACGATTTGGAGAAAGAGCGTGGTATTACTATCCTCGCTAAAAACACCGCTATTAAATGGAATGATTACCGTATCAACATCGTTGATACTCCCGGGCACGCTGACTTCGGTGGTGAAGTAGAGCGCGTCATGTCCATGGTTGACTCTGTGCTGCTGGTGGTTGACGCATTTGACGGCCCGATGCCGCAAACGCGCTTCGTGACCAAAAAAGCCTTTGCTCATGGCCTGAAACCCATTGTGGTTATCAACAAAGTTGACCGTCCTGGCGCGCGCCCTGACTGGGTTGTTGACCAGGTATTCGACCTGTTTGTTAACCTCGACGCGACCGACGAACAGCTGGACTTCCCGATCATCTACGCTTCGGCGCTGAACGGTATCGCGGGTCTGGACCACGAAGATATGGCGGAAGACATGACCCCGCTATATCAGGCGATTGTTGATCATGTTCCGGCGCCGGACGTTGACCTCGATGGTCCGTTGCAGATGCAGATCTCCCAGCTGGACTACAACAACTATGTTGGCGTTATCGGCATTGGCCGTATCAAACGCGGCAAAGTGAAGCCGAACCAGCAGGTCACTATCATCGATAGTGAAGGGAAAACCCGTAACGCGAAAGTAGGTAAAGTGCTGACGCATCTGGGTCTGGAGCGTATCGACAGCAATATCGCCGAAGCGGGCGATATCATTGCGATCACCGGTCTGGGCGAGCTGAACATTTCCGACACCATCTGCGACCCGCAGAACGTTGAAGCGCTGCCGGCGCTGTCCGTTGATGAGCCGACCGTGTCTATGTTCTTCTGCGTTAACACCTCGCCGTTCTGCGGTAAAGAAGGTAAGTTTGTGACTTCTCGTCAGATTCTTGACCGTCTGAACAAAGAGCTGGTGCATAACGTGGCGCTGCGCGTTGAAGAAACCGAAGATGCGGATGCGTTCCGTGTATCCGGTCGTGGCGAACTGCACCTGTCCGTGCTGATTGAAAATATGCGTCGTGAAGGTTTCGAACTGGCGGTTTCCCGTCCGAAAGTTATCTTCCGTGAAATCGACGGTCGTAAACAAGAGCCGTACGAAAACGTGACGCTGGACGTCGAAGAGCAGCACCAGGGGTCTGTCATGCAGGCGCTGGGCGAGCGTAAAGGCGACCTGAAAAACATGAATCCGGACGGTAAAGGCCGCGTACGTCTCGACTACGTGATCCCAAGCCGTGGGCTGATTGGTTTCCGTTCAGAATTCATGACCATGACTTCCGGTACGGGTCTGCTGTACTCCACCTTCAGCCATTACGACGATATTCGTCCGGGTGAAGTGGGCCAGCGTCAGAACGGCGTACTGATCTCCAACGGTCAGGGTAAAGCGGTGGCGTTTGCGCTGTTCGGTTTGCAGGATCGCGGTAAGCTGTTCCTGGGTCACGGCGCGGAAGTTTATGAAGGCCAGATTATTGGTATTCACAGTCGCTCCAACGACCTGACGGTAAACTGCCTGACCGGTAAGAAACTGACCAACATGCGTGCGTCCGGTACGGATGAAGCGGTGATTCTGGTTCCGCCAATTAAAATGAGCCTTGAGCAAGCGCTGGAGTTCATTGATGACGACGAACTGGTAGAAGTCACCCCAACCTCTATCCGTATCCGTAAACGTCACCTGACGGAAAACGATCGCCGCCGTGCGAACCGTGGTCAGAAAGAAGAGTAATTAACGCTCTTACGGATAAAAACCCTGCCGAAATGAAAGCTCGGCGGGGTTTTTTTATTCACGTTGAGAAAGGGATAAGGTTGCCAAAAAATCAGCAATCGCTGGCGTATTATGCCGACCAATGACGCTATCCGCATACACCTTTGCCCGAGCGCTGGCATTCCCCATCGCGACGCCCAATCCGGCTAAACGTAGCATTTCCGCATCGTTATCATTATCGCCAAACGCCATCACTTCGCGCATTGCGATATGCTGTTGCTGTGCATATCTGGCGAGGCTTTGTCCTTTGCTACACCCCTTCTGGAGAATATCCAGTTGATGATGCCAGGACCAGGTACAGCTTAGATGTAATTCATGCTGTATAAACTCAGCAATATTTTGTAGTTGTTTTATGTGCCGATGAACGATGCTGATTTGCCAGATATTCTCCCTACTGCTTAGCTCATCAGCCTGAAAGATTATTTTATCATCAGCACGAATTGTCGGTTTAAGCGGATATACCCGCGCCAGTATTTTTTCCGTTTGTAAGTGCGTCAGCGGCAGCGGGTGAAGGATCTGCTGTTGAGCCGGTTGATAAATATAGCTTCCGTTACAACAGATCATCGGTTCGGTGAGCGCCAGCGTTTGATAATACGCATAGGCTTCACGATGAGAGCGGCCGGTGACAAGCATTATTCGGCAGCCCATGTCCTGCATCTGACGGATGGCGGTTAGCGACTCTGGCAGAATTTGTTTATTACGGTTTAGCAGCGTTCCATCAAGATCAAAAGCGATTAAACGATATCGCATGAGCGTCCGATCCTAAAACAGCGTGAGGCATCCAGGTGATTCAGCAATGGAATATCGAGACGGTGCTGATAAGCGAGAAAACAGTGGCATTGCTTTGCCTGGCTGGCGGGAGAATTGAGCCGTTGTTGATATAAATTACCCATTTTAATTTTGCTGATATGACAAGCAAAAAGATCGCCTTCTGCATTCATAAAAATACTTTTTCTTCCTGCGGTACAGATATCCAGCTGCGCTGGCCACTGCTGCGTTTCAATCACATACAGCGGATCGAGTTCGCCGAAGGCGATGGTTTCCTCAACGGTATGCCGGGTATTGGCACACTCGTTGGCGTTAAACCAAAAATAATTCTGGTCAGGCAACTGCTGGCGGAGCCAACGAAACTGGTCGATATCTTTCATACTGGCGACAGCCCCCGCGCACCAGGTTATTCCGGCGGCAGAGAGCGCTAAACACTGCTGGAGAAAGCGCTCAGCGGTAATTTGTGAGGGATGAAAAGAACACCATAACCGAAGCTTTGAGATATCTCCGCCGCCAGCACGAAATGATTCCAGCAATGACATTAACGAAAAAGAGGCGTTAGTTTGTATGCCGACCGCCTGAACATGAGGATAGCGGCTAATTTCTGCCAGCGCCGCCATGTAATAACGCAAGCGTAGCGCCTCGCCATAAGGCGTAATCATCACATTCAACGGCGTACCTAAAAGAGGCAAATGGTCAACCATGCGCCATAGCGCGGCTTCGTCGCGTTTTTTATCGTTACGGGCGTGTTTATGGAACGGGCAATAGCCGCAATGATAATTACACGATTTAAGATAGCCGCGATAAAACAGCGTGTGAATATCGCGCAGGGCGGGGGCGCTCATCGCTGCCGATTCTCCCGTAGCATCACCTCAGGCGAAACGAACACAGGAGCAAGGCAATCGGATAATGCCATACCGGTCTCCGTTAGCCGGAGGCGACTGCCATTCTGATAGCAGTAACCCTGCCGTATGAAGCGTTCAAGGTCGGGGAAATCCCTTAGCGCATCGCTGGCAAAATATTGCTGATAATCGCTAAGAGAAAGTCCCTGCCAGAAAAATAGATTTTTAATGATAAAGCGGCGTTTCATTTCATCAGGGGGAAGCAGATAACCGTGATTAATGACGGTTTTATCCGGGCTGTCGATAAACGCCTGAATGATTTTTCGTGATGTTTGCAGGTTCGACGACCACGGTGAACAGTAATGCAGATTGCCAAGATAACTTCTGCCGCCCGCGCCGAGCGCCAGTGAGTTTTCAAATCCGCAGCTTTCCGCCGCGGCGGATGGCGCTGGATTAAGGACGAAACGGCGCATGGACGTTTGGGTGTAGCCCGCGTTGCGTAAAAGATCGCGGGCTAAAACGTAGTAGCTATGCATATTTTCCTGGCGAGGCATATTATAAAGCGGATAAAGAAACAGCTCTTCCGGTTGATAAACGAGCGCCTGATGTAATGATTCCGTCAGGCTTGCGTGAGTCTGTCCGGGAATGCCATAAATAATATCAATATTGAGTGATGGAAAATGACCCGCCTTTAGCCATTCCAGCGCCTGGTGCGCGCTGGCGGCATTGTGGCGGCGGTGCAGCGTATGTAACTCGCTATCATGAAAACTTTGTACGCCAATACTGACGCGATTAACGGAAAAGGCGTTTAATAGCGCTACTTTTTCTGCTGTGGTATCCGTAGGGGAAGTTTCAATCGTTTTATAAATATTCCAGTCAACATTGAGCACATCAAAGACGGAAAAAAATAACTTCTCTAATTGCGCAATATTTAATAGCAGAGGTGTGCCGCCGCCTACGGTAAAGCTTGCCCAGTGGGCGGGCGCCAGCGCCATTTGTCGGCCCTGGGTAATAATCGCGTCGATATAGCTATCAATGAACGTATTATCTGCGCCAGTGCAGGTAAATAAATTACAGAACCCGCAGCGACTTTGACAAAAGGGCATATGAACATACAGATGTGTGTCGTGCTCGTAAATGCGCGGTTTTACTTCGCTAAAGCTGACGTTCTCCAGCTCCCGATAAGCCGTCTTATGCGGATAACTGTACATATACTGACGATAAATATCATTGTTATTCATATTAATGATTACAGCTCAGCAAGAAATGCATATAGGGAACGGTATTAACGATCGGATGATTAAAACTATGGAAATATTTCCCGTCTTCGCCATAGCAGGTACCGTGATCGGAACAGACAATAACGAACGTTTCGCCGCCAGTTTGGCGGAAAATGTTCAGTAATCCGTCGATGCGGGCGTCGATATAGCGTAGCGCGGCGGCATGGGTCTCAACGGTATCGCCAGGGGCCGCGCCCTCAACGTAAAAATGGTTAGGGTAATGAATCGTGTCGATATTGATATACATCATGACCGGTTGGCTGCCAGCACGCTCGGCCATGATTTTCTGGATATAATGGATCTGGTTATCCATACTCTCTTTAACCGTACAGGCAAAGCGTGGATGCCAGTAACTCTCTTTAAACATCGACGGGAACACTTTTCCCATGCCGGAGCGGTTATTAAAGAAAGAGACGCCGCCAATACAGATGGTCTGGTAGCCTTTATTTTCCAGACTTTTTATCCATGTTGCGTCATCAAAGGCAAATGCATTTTTCGGGCCTTTACGACCAAGTCCGATATCTTTTGGGAAAAACAGCATGGTCTGATTAACGGTATCATCAATAGGTTTTGGCATAAAACCTGAAAACATGGCGTGATGCGAAGGCCAGGTAAAATTACCGGCCGCTTCGCATTTCGTCCATTGTCCATAATGATTAAGGTTGGGCGTATTTCCGGCGGTTTGTTCCTGAAGCGCAATGTCGTAGCGTAACGAGTCCAGCACAATAAAAAGAATATGAGCGTTATTACTAATTAGCGCATTCATATCGAATTCGCCATCGCCTGTGTCAATCGACGCGTGCAGCGAGACGGGGACTTCATCCATTGAATTATACATTTTGCTTCCTCATGGCCCGGATTTGCGCCTGATAAATTAGATTATTCTGCTGCGCATCCTGATAAATCAAATCACCCTGGCCATTAATTTCAATAATATACGGCGTCAGGCTGGTGGTAAGTAAAACATCAATACCCGCTAAGCGAATGCCAGGGAAAAGTCGCATGGCATTTTGACAGAGCGTATCGATCTCAGTCACTTTTGCGGCAGATAACTCCAGACTTTCGAAGCAGTAAGCCTGGTTTTGCAGATGTAAGTTAGTAATGGGCTGCGAGGAGGTTCTGACCACTCGCCAGATAATTTCGCCATCCAGGCAGACGATGCGTAAATCATAGGTTTTATGCTTTACGCTGGCTTTGGGCAGCCACTGTTCGACGAGGTTTTCCTGCTGAAGAACGCCATTAATAATGAGCTGGATATCTTCTTTCTGACGATACTGTTGGATTTTTTTGCTGTTAAATAGCTGTTGTCCTGATATGACAATCGCGCTGTAAAGCACCTGCTTTATGCCATCAGGGTGGCGGCGCAAAGCGATAACGCCCGCCGCGCCAGAACCCAGCGAGGGCTTAATGAACACGCTGGCGACCCTTTTTTCCTCCATGATGGCGGTGAGCTGTGCAAAACTTTTTACGTCTTCCGCTACCAACGGCGGCGTGGGGATGCCGTGTTCCAGTAAGCGCCGCTTGCAGCGTTTTTTATCCAACAGGTGAATGAGGCCCGCCGGATGGTTAAGCCAGGTGACGCCAGGACGCGCCGCCATGTTCTGCAAAAAATGGATATAGTCCAGACCGATCGCGTTTATTTTGCGGATGTCTGTTTCACTGTGTACTGGCGGGTCGATTTTAACGATGCCAGAGGTCAGCGAAGCGTCCAGCGCTTGCGGATGAGTCAGCGCCGTGACGGGTTCCCCAAGTACGGCGGCAGCCTGCATAAAATAATGCGTGCGCTTGCTCTGATGGGGGCCAATGAGCGTAATCACAATAAATCCCTTTATCGTTGAGTAGGGGAATGTGCACATTCCCCTACTCAATCACTCGGTGTACATCGCATTCATATAAATATCGCCATCGTAATCATCAGGCTCCAGAGCTTCTGAAAGATTCAGGTTTATCGGCAGTGTGGCTTTTAGCTTTTCCTGCATCTCCGGCGTCAAATAGTGGTGGTGGAGATCGAGTGTTTCCAGATGCGCAATTCGGTCTTTATGCTCCAGCAGCGCCTCTGCGCCGTTGTCCGTTAAGGTACCGCATGAGAGTTCCAGCACGTTAAGCTGCGGCAGGATATTACTTTCCAGCACCCGGCGGGCGATATCATCCTGCTCTTCGCTGTTCATCAACCCCAGATGGGTGAGCTGAGGGAAAAGATCTTTCGATGCCAGCGCCATCACGTCATCCAGCGAACCGTCAAAACCGTATCCCTCTACGCCCAGGAAGAGCTTCAGCGTTTTTAATGCAGGGAGCTGCGCATTTTGTAGTTCGGCAAGTACGTTAGAAGGGATGCCGCCGGAAATGATTTCCAGGTGCTCCAGTTTCTCATGATGTATAGCGCCCAGTCGCAGATCCGACGCGCCTTTAATAATCAGTTCTTTCAGATTGGGTAACGCCGCATAGAGCCTGGAATAGTCACCTTGTTTAATCCAGGAGATCTCGCAGTCTTCGCTCTCCATATCACCGATAAACAGTGATTCCAGGTGAGTAAAGCGGGAGGCGTTCTCCACAATCATATCAATAATAGGCTGGCAGGTTTCGTCTTCCCAACAATCACCCCAGTTACCAATGGTCAGTGAGCGAAGCTTTGGCAGATCTTCATCGGTTAAAATCAAATTAATGAGCTGTTCCTGGGTTAATTCATTGTCCCAATCAATATTAAATCGCTTATTCATTTGTTTCCCTTCTCTATAAGCATGAATATGGTAAAACGCTTTGCGAATATTATCATGGCGCTTAGGGGCGGGATATCGGGAGTCTGATTCAGGATGAATGAGCGGGCAGAACAACTACCCGCTGTGATGCTGATTCGTAAAATAGAGGCAATAATATCAGAAGAAATACTTCGCCCCGATACGAATCTGGTTTTGCTCTCTATGGTAGGGGCCCACGTTACGATCTAACCAGCGTAATTCAAAGTAGGGCAACCAGTGTTCATTGATACGATAACGGAAGGTATTAGTGATTTCCCAATGATGCTTCGTACCATTACTACTATTAAAATCATTAACGTTATAAAAATAGTGTGGTTCAAAGGTATAAGAAAATTTATCGGTAATGATAAAATTCCAATAGTTACCGATTTCATAGCTGTCATTATTATCCAGTTCGCCATTCAAATCGGTTGAACTATAATTATTGTGATTATATCGGTTACGTACCGTAAGATTAAACCACGGGGTAAATTTATAGTTAACATCCAGATAGACGGCGCCGCCGGAACCAATGCTTTTGTCGTTTATTAACCCCCCAGGCTGGATGGTTAATTTATCTGTAGGTTTAAATAATGGATACCAGCCCTCAATCTCATTATAACCGTGCTTTAATTCATCATCACGCTGTAGCGTATAGGTATTGGTCAACATAATTCCGGCCCCCATATCGGAGTTATAGCCGACGCGCAGCATAAACTCCATTTGGTCAGACGCCAGGTTATAGGCCTCACGGTTTTCTACATAAGCGCCAGCAAAAACAGAGGTGGATATTACTGAAGTTAATATCACTAGAGTATTCAGAGATTTCATAATAAATCCATTTTTCAAATATAGGGAAGCCGCCATCCATCGGGATGGATAAAGCGGCAAGCGTCGTTTAATTATTTACAGTAGAAATACTTTGTTTATTATTAGTCGCGACAATTTGATTACCTGTTTTCTTTCGTTGGGCAATTTCCTCGATAATAAAAGCGAAACGTTGTTCATTGAGCTTATAAAAAAAGCCCATCGTTAGTGCTGCGATAATGGCAAGACCGCAAGGCCATAAAAAAATGAGCTGACGCAAACCAAGCAACGTGGTGTCACTTTGAGCTATGTTGGGGATATAACCGATTTGCGTCAGCATAATACCTGGCAAAAAGCCAGCAAGCGCAGCGGAAATTTTGCGGGAAAAGGTATAACCCGTATACACCGAGCCTTCAGCGCGAATACCCGTTTTCCATTCACCGTAGTCAACCGTATCCGGAACCAGCGCCCAGTTCAGGCTGTTGACGAAAGCGGTACCGAAGAAGGCGATACAAGAGAAAATAACAAACAGGAATGACGTTCCACCCCAGATAAAATTCAGGATATCGCCAACGGCCCACAATATCAGACCACCAAGATAAACCTGTTTTTTCCCGAAGCGTTTTACCGCAGCAGGTACTAATAAAACACCAATCAGGATACAGCCCATGCTGAAAAAACCCATCCATGACAACAAATGAATATCGTTCAGCACGTACTGAGTGTAATAAACCTGAATGGCCAGCTTGATATTAAAGGCGGCCAGCGTGCACAAATTGGCAACGCAGAGCACCAGCAGCGGCGGATTACGAAAAATCGCGCAGAAGGACTTCAATATGCTGGGTTTATGCGTGTCAGGTACGGTTTCGATATACCGTTCTTTTACCCCGCTAAAGCACCACCACATGCTGAACAGCCCGCAGACCGAAAAGATGACTGCTGCAATCAGATAACCCAGCGAAGGGGAACGGGTAAACAGCGCCTGAATGGGCATAAAACCTACGGTACAAAGAAGAAGGCCAATGGTAGCGCCGCCTTGTCGCCATGCGGCGAGCTGGGCGCGCTCATGCGGATTTTTGGTAATAGCGGGTACCATCGCGCCGTATGAGCAGTTCATCAGGCTGTAGAACAGACCGAACAACATAAACAGCACCGTCGCGAAGGCTGTTTTAACGGGTAAAGTAAAGTGAGTGGCAAAGAATTGCGCAGTAGCAACCAGAGCGACTGGAAATGACGCATACAGAATAAAAGGCCGAAACTTTCCTTTTGCGCCAATATTACGGCGTGAGTCCAGCAATACGCCGGTGAGCATATCGGTAAAAGCGGTGAAGAATTTCGCCACCAGAAAGATAATTCCACCGTAATATGCAGGCATCCCGAGTTCATCGGTATAAAACTTCAGTAGATACAGCGTACCGATACACAGCATCAGATTTGAGCCGAAATCGCCCACGCCATAGGCGCATTTTTCCCGCAGGCTCAACTTTAGCGTTAGCGGATCATGATTAGACATAATCGCCTCTCAAAACGCCCCGCAGGGCGTTATATTTTATTGTTGTTAAACCGTATGTTTCCGGGCCTCAATCTCTTCCACAATTCGCACGTACATCTTCTCGTTGAGGTTGTAGAAACAGCCCATCGCAATAATGGTGATGACCGCCAGCACGCAAGGATAAATAAAGATCAACTGGCGTAGGCCTTCGACGGTGCCTGCCGATTGCACCACATTCGGGATATAACCGATTTGCGTTAGCATCCAGCCGGGGAAGAACCCTGCCAGCGCCTGGGAGACCTTACGGAAGAACGTGAAGCCGGTGTAAACCGTCCCTTCCGAGCGGACGCCGGTGCGCCATTCACCGTACTCCACCGTGTCGGAAACCAGCGCCCAGTTCAGGCTGTTGACGAAGGCGGAACCGAAGAACGCCAGGCAGGAGAAGGCGACAAAACTGACCGAGCCGCCGCCAAAGAAGTAGTTGAGCAGATCGCCTGCCACCCATATTAACAGCCCGCCGATATAGACTTTCTTCTTGCCAAAACGCCTTACAGCGCCGGGCATCAAAAAAACGCCGATAAAAATACAGCCCATGCTAAAGAAGCCCATCCAGGAGAGGAGGATCGGGTCGTTAAGAACGTACTGGGTGTAATAAACCTGAATCGCCAGTTTGACGTTGAAGGCGCCAAGAGTACAAAGGTTGGCGATACACAGAATAAACAGCGGACGGTTACCGGCGATGGCGCGGAACGACTGCAATAATCCAGGCTTTTGCGCGCTATCGACAGGTTTCACTTCGACGTAGCGCTCTTTAACGCCGGCGTAGCACAGCCACATAAATAGCAGGCCAAACAATGAAAATAGCGTGGCGGCGAAAATATAGCTGAGTTGGGCATTGCCTTCGATCAGGTTCATGACCGGCACAAAGCCAACGGTACACAGCAGCAGGCCGAGAGTGGCGCCGCCCTGACGCCAGGCGGCAAGCGAGGCGCGTTCATCCGGGTTCTTGGTAATCGCGGGTACCATCGCGCCATACGAGCAGTTCATCATGCTGAAAACCAGCCCGTACAGCATAAACAGCATCGTTGCGACGACGGTTTTTCCCGTCACCTCAAACGGTGTGCCGACAAAGTTAGCAATCGCCAGTAGCGTTACCGGAAATGCCGCGTAAAGCACGAACGGGCGGAATTTGCCCTTCGGACCAATTTTACGCCGCGAGTCGAGCATAATGCCGGTACCCATATCGGTAAATGCGGTAAAAAATTTGGCGATCAGGAAAATGATCCCGCCGTAAGTCCCTGGTAAACCCAGCACATCGGTATAAAATTTGAGTAAATAGAGGGTTCCGATATCTAACAGGATATTAGAACCTAAATCCCCCAGTCCATAGGCAAGTTTTTCTTTAAACGGCAAGCGTAGGGTTGCCGGATTCGATGATGTTTGACTCATTATTCTTCTCCATCTGCCCGCAGGTTTCCCTGCGGGCGAGCCGTATTAGATATTCCGTAAAGAAGCAAAAAGTGAAGCCCACTCGCTCTTCGCGCGATAGAAGACCGGCGGCTTGCCAATGGGCGCATCCACGGTAATTTCACCGCCGTGGTGAGCTTCGCCGGTCCAGATATTCACCCAGTGATCTTCCGGCAGGTACAGCGTCCAGTCGCAACGCCCCTGCTCGTGAACCGGCGCGACCAGCAGATCCTGACCGAGCAGATATTGATATTTCAGGGTGTAGGTTGCGGCATCGTTCTCGTAATGCAGGAATAGCGGACGCATGACCGGCAGACCGGTAGCCGCGTTTTGCGCCACCGCCTGCTTGAGATACGGTTTCAGCGTGGTAAAGACGGTGGTCATGCGGGCAAAGTGGGCAATAGTTTCCGCGTCGCCGTCGAACTGCCAGTTATCGCCGGGGCGGTTGCCTTCATGGGTGCGCATCATCGGCGTAAAGGCGCTGAAATCGCACCAGCGCAGCAGCAACTCTTTGCTGCGTTTCATGTCAAACAGGGTGGTGTAGCCGCCGATATCGCTGTGATGCAGACCATGGCCGGTCATTGCCAGCGACAATGCCGCAGGCACGACAGAGGCCAGACCATCATCAAGGCTCCAGTCAACGTTCTGGTCACCTGCCCACATCATGGTGGAATATTTCTGACTGCCGGTGTAACCCGCACGCATAAAGAACAGGATCTCGCCGAGCTTGCCGGTCTCCTGTAGCGCTTCGTAGTTACATTTCGCCCAGAGCGCAGGCCAGGCGTTATGCATGATCTCGGCGCTGACGCCGTTGTGCAGATACGTGTCGGTCGGCAGATATTCGCCGAAATCCGCCATCCAGCCGCTGCAGCCGAGCGCGATCATGCTCTTTTTGATGACGTCTTTGAACCAGTCGTAAGCTTCAGGATTGGTCAGATCGACCACGCCGCCATAGAATTCGCCAAACTCGACCAGATAGTCGCCGCCCGTGGCGTCTTTCGCCAGATAGCCGTGTTTCGCCGCCTCGGCGCAGAGGTCTTTATCACTGGCGACGTATGGGTTGATATAAGAGAGGAACTGGACGCCTTCTTCTTTCCACTGTTTGATACGGCTATCCAGCTGTGGATAGTTGTCGCTATTCCACTTCCAGTTCCACATCACGCGCTTGCCAAAGGAGGTCATGCGGATACCGGACCAGTCCTGCGCCCAAATACCGTTCACTTTTACGCCTGCGTTGCGCATGGTATCCAGTTTTTGCTGGCAAACTTCCGTACCGCCCTGAATGCCTAGCGTGACGCCGTCGTAAACCCAGTCCGGCAGCTCCGGCTGGCGACCTAACAGCGCAGTCAGTTTTTCCAGCAGGGCGATGTAGGTGTCGGCACACTCAAAACGTAGCGTAGTTTTATCTTCCCACAGCGCCAGTTCGTGATACTCCGGCGCGCTGAAGTCGAAATTCATATAGCAGCTATTATCGACGTGGCAGTAATACTTCTGCGTGCTGACAAAGGTCGGTTGCGGGAAGAAGGTCCAGTAATAGTCGCCGCCGGCGTTCTCTTTACAGTCTGCCTGCCAGGTGACATAGCTGGTTTTATTACGGCCAACGCCCTGTTCGCTGGTCCACAGCGGGAACGGCTTGCCGCGCAAATCGAAATAAGAGAACTGTTCGTCGCAGCCGTAGATATGGTCGTCTGGATTAGCTGCGAGACGTAACCAGATACGGTTATGGTGCAGGTCGTCGTTTTGCAGATCCAGCTGCAGGCGTCCCGCTTCATCGGCGGAGATGCGAAGGGTGGCGCTAATTGTTGCGCCACGGCTGAATTGTACCAGCCAGCCGTCAGGTAGCTCGCTGACGGTGGCCTCCGTTAATGCAATCTTTTCGTTAAGTTTGTCTTTGATGCTAAAGTTGCCGCGAAACATGTCAATGTCGGCAACGCCCGCGCCAATCCACAGACAGGGATTTTCGGTGCTGTGGCGTAAAATCAGGCGCTGTTGCCAGCTAAGCGCAAAACCATCCTGTGATGTTGTCAGTTCAAAATCGGTTGACCGTTGTGGTAGAGAATTCATTGTAATCTCCGTGAATGTAGGGTAATTCGGTAATCCATTTGGGCTAGTCGCAGCCGATGGAAAAATGCAGTTGATGGATCGCTTTTGGGGCAAGATGAATCAGTGCGATCCCGGAATTAAATGCATCGGGCGGGCAGCTCATAGGCTCTACCGCGAGACCTTTTCGGCTGAGTTTTTCGCCGGTATAGATCTGTAACCAGGGCTGGGTGCTGCGTAAAAATGTGGACATGTTCTGCGTTGGGCTGGTAAGTCTGACCTCCCACTCAGCCGGGGTAGTCGCGGTCTTAACCGCATGATCAAGGCGCGTTTCGCCGAGCAGGCATGATGCGGAAAAATCCCTGCCTGCGGGCAATTCTTCGCTTGCAGGCAGTGTTAATACACAGCTATCGATGCTTTGCAGATTGCAAGTCAAATAAGGATGCGCGCCCGCGCCATAAGGGGCTGATTCATCGCCAATGTTTTGCGTACGAATCAATACGTGCAGCCCACTGGCGGCATCTAACCGATAAATCACTTCCGATATCAACGCAAAGGGATAGCCGTAAGAGGGCGGCAGAAAAATCGTTAGCGACGCTTCCGTCGCCGACTGATAATTAATCTGCCAGTCTCGCCAGGCTAACAGACCGTGAATGGCGGTCTGCGAAACCGGGTCGTTAACGGCAAGCTGGAAAACCTTGCCGTTATAGGAGTAGCAGCCATTTGTCACGCGATTTGGCCAGGGAATCAATACTTTCCCCAGATGCGCCATGGGTATTTCTTCCGGTTTATGCGGGATGACCACATGGCGTCCATGATGGGTCAGTTCCGCCAGACCTGCGCCAACCGTGACGATTTTCGCCTGGTAATGGCCCGCATTAAGCTGAATAGTTTTTCCACCGCTGTGCATGGCTGCCATCCTCATGACCTATTTCGCGTTGATATCCAGGAGACCCGCCGCGACCGCCGGAGCCAGGCCCGGCGCCAGTGGCAGACGAGGAATGACCAGACAGTGCAGCAGATGGTAAATATCTTGCTTGCCGTCCCACACTTTGGTGGTCACTTTGTTATCGGCGTCCAGCTCTTGCCACCAGGAACCATTTTCATAGTCCATCAGGTACTTAATGCAGTAGTCCCACCATTTCTGATACCACTCTTCATACTGGCTATCGTCCGTCAGGGTGTAGAGGGCGTAGGCCGTACCCATCGCTTCCACAATCGGCCAGCGCACGCGTTCACGTACGATAGGTTTACCGTCCCAGTCGACTGAGTAGACAAAGCCGTCTGCGCCATCTGGCGCCCAGGCGTCGCGGATAGTGGCATGGAACAGACCTTTCGCATCCTCCAGCAGCCAGGCGGGTGGCGTTTCGAAGCGGGCCTCCAGCGCAGCATGGAGATGGAGCATCAGACGGCCCCACTCAATCCAGTGACCGGGCGTACCGCCGTAGGCGCGGAAACGGTGGGCAGGATTATCTTTGTTATAGTCGCGGATAGGGTTCCACTGTGAATCGAAGTGTTCATTGACGCGGTAATCACCGTTGCGCGCCACATCATGAATAATTACCGACGCGATACGCAGCGCGCGATCCAGCCATTTTTTGTCATGGGTAACGTCATAAACAATCAGGAACGCTTCGACGGCGTGCATATTGGCGTTGCCGCCACGGTAGTCTTCCGTCTGGCTGAAGGCTTCATCCCAGGACTCCAGGCACATCTGCTCTTCTTCACTCCAGAAGTATTTCTCAATCACTTCTATGGTGTAATCCAGCAATTTCCTGGCTTCAGGATGCCCGGTCGTGACGGCGCTGGCCGCGCCCAGCAAGGCGAAGAAGTGTTGATAACCCTGTTTAGAGGCATCTACCACGCCCTGATCGTTAACGCAGGCATACCAGCCGCCGTATTTTTTATCGCGCAGCGCGCCGTTCATGGCTTTGATGCCGTGATCGACCAGATCATAAGCGCCCGGTCGGCCCATCGACGCCGCCACGGAATAAACGTGCAGCATACGCGCCGTGATCCAAAGATGGGTGCCCATCTCTTCTTTGATTTGCCCTTTATTTCCCAGCCAGCCGAAGCCTGTCGGCACCACGGCGTTTTTACCGAAATTAAAGATGCGGTCGGTTTCCTGCTCCAGCCAGCGGTTGTGGCTCAACGTGTTAAACCATTTCATTCTGTCATCCTCGTATTAACGACGTTTTGCCATCATTTCATCGACGATCTCGCCCAGACGTTGCAATTTAGGCGCGGAAACATCACGTAGCATCAGCTCGGTATCCGGTAAACCAATTACTGATGACCAGACCGCGCGTCCCGCCAGGAACCCGGATGCGCCAGCTTCCATGGCGACCCTGACTGCGCGAGGGAACAGTTTTTCGTCCACACCGGAAGAGAGGATGACCCACGGCATATTGATATGCCCATTCAGGCGTTGTGAGGCGGTAAGAAGATCGGAACGTGCGCCTTTGCCGTAGAGCGGCATTTCAACTTTGTAAAGATCGGCGCCGCTGTCGCCCAGCTCTTTGGCCGCATCGATAATCGCCTGCTCGCGATCGAACTTGTCGCCGCAGCGCGGCGGACGTACAACCGGTTCGATAATGCTCAGCAAACCATTGGAGTGACATAATTCATTGAATTCTTTGACCATATTCAGACGCTGCTGCGCGTCTTCGTCGCTGCGCCACAGCACCAACAGTTTTAAGGCTTTCGCGCCGTCCCGTTTTACCGCCTGCGCATTAATTTTTTTATCAAGGACCACGTTATCAACGGGAATACCGTTGCCCGGGATGAAATCATCCGCCGCGACGATCATGGCGCAGCTTTTAGCGACCGCGTTTTGTTCTACGGCCTGGCGATAACAGAACTGCTGATCCAGCAGAACGGCAGAGGCATACGGGGAAAGAATTTTCGCCGCATTCACTTTGAAATCCGTCAGCACGCTATCGGCAACGGGTGTTTTCGCACCAGCAGCAGCAAACATTAAACGCATCGCCTCGCGCTGATCGACAGCCAGCATGGCAAACCCGCCGGACGCTCGCGTAATGTCTTTGATGGTGTAGTTGTTCATTCAATTTTCCTTTATACAGTCGTTACTTTTTTACGTTGGCGGTCAGCCCGGCGCTGATGCGCACCTGTTCCAGGATGGCGCTCCAGTCTTCCCGACCGCGGCCTGCGGCCCGCGCCAGGTTATAAACTTCACGGGAGGCGGCGCCGAGCGGCATCGGTACGTGCAGTTGATTGGCGACATCCAACGCGATGCCAAGATCTTTGTGCGCCAGATCGATCATGAAGGCGGGAGACAGATCTCCTTTCATCACTTTATTCGGCCAGGTGGTGGTGAAATGCCCTTTGCCTGCGGCAGTGCCGCTCATCACTTTTAAAGCCACGTCGAAGGAAAGCCCCAGCGCTTCACACAGCACGGCGGCTTCGGCGGAGAGCGCATTTAGCGCAATACTCATGTAGTTGTTGATCAGTTTTACGCGAATACCCATTCCCGGGCCGCCGGTGTTGACCAGCTCATTACCCATCGCCATCAGAACAGGGGTAGCACGCTCTACTTGCTCCGCCGTACCGCCTGCCAGCAGCAACAATGTGCCGGTAATCGCGTTGTCGGATGTCCGGCCTACCGGCACATCCATCATGCTGAACCCTTTGCTCTGCATGTCGGCAATCAGATTATCGGTTTGCAACGGATGAATAGTGGACATATCAATGACCAGCGCTTCACGGGAAAGAGTTTCACAAACGCCTTGCTCGCCAAACAAAACGGAACGAACCAGATCGCCGTTCGGGAGCATGGTGATAACAAATTCAGCGCCGATGGTTGCCTGAGCCGGGCTGCTTGCAGGTTGCGCGCCTTTGTCTACCAGACGCTGTACGGCGTCGGGATTAACATCGAAGACGCTGAGTTGATGGCCCTGCTTTAGCAGATTGCTCGCCATAGGGGAGCCCATCTGTCCCAACCCGATAAATGCTATAACTGCCATATCGTTCTCCTGAACACGGTGGTGTCATTTTTTGTCATTAATGAGCATTTTTCTGTCTGTTTGTGATCGTATTTGTAATTTATAGTCAAAAAATTGACAGCCGTCACTTTTTAAACATTTCGTGAAATTAAAATGAGCACATCGAAAATGCTTGAGGAATGACCATGGTTCGTATTGCTTGTGTAGGTATTACCGTGATGGATCGCATCTATTACGTGGAAGGATTACCGACAGAAGGGGGTAAATATGTGGCGAAGCGCTATACGGAAGTGGGCGGCGGGCCTGCGGCGACCGCTGCCGTGGCTGCGGCGAAATTGGGCGCACAGGTGGACTTTATTGGCCGTGTGGGCGATGACGACACCGGAAACAGCCTGCTGGCGGAACTGGAATCCCTGGGGGTAAATACCCGCTATACCCGCCGCTACACGCAGGCCATGTCGTCGCAGTCAGCGATTATGGTGGATGCCAAAGGAGAGCGGATTATCGTTAATTATCCCAGCCCGGATTTATTACCTGACGCCGACTGGCTTAACGACATCGATTTTTCGCAGTGGGATGTGGTGTTGGCGGATGTGCGCTGGCATGACGGCGCAAAACAGGCGTTTACGCTGGCGCGTCAGGCTGGCGTCATGACTGTTCTTGATGGCGATATTACGCCGCAGGATATTAGCGAGCTGGTGGCGTTAAGCGACCACGCCGCCTTCTCCGAGCCAGGGCTGGCACGCCTGACGGGGATGAGCGAAGCCATTGATGCGCTAAAAAAAGCACAAATGCTCACAAATGGACATGTCTATGTCACGCGAGGCAGTGAAGGCTGCAACTGGTTGGAAAAAGCGGCGGTACGCCACCAACCGGGTTTTACCGTGGAGGTGGTGGATACTACTGGCGCGGGCGATGTTTTTCATGGCGCACTGGCATTTGGCCTGGCAAGCGGATACGCCATCGAAGAGGCTGTCAGATTCGCCAGCGGCGTTGCCGCGCTGAAGTGTACGCGCCCGGGTGGCCGGGCGGGTATCCCTGATTGTGAGCAAACCCGATCTTTCTTGTCACTTTTTGTATAATATGAGCAGTAGGAAGCTTTTAGAGGAATGCTCATGAGTCTTACCGAACTGACCGGTAATCCGCGACACGATCGGCTGTTAATGCTAATTGATGAGCGCGGCTATATGAATATCGATGAGTTAGCCAGTTTGTTGGAGGTCTCTACCCAGACGGTTCGCCGCGATATTCGTAAATTAAGCGAGCAGGGGCTGATTACGCGTCATCACGGCGGCGCTGGCAGAGCGTCCAGTGTGGTCAATACCGCCTTTGAGCAGCGAGAGGTCTCCTGGACGCAAGAGAAAAAAGCCATTGCGGAAGCCGTGGCTGACTATATTCCGGATGGCTCCACGATATTTATCACGATTGGAACGACGGTTGAGCAGGTGGCGCGCGCGCTGCTCAACCATAATCATCTGCGCATTATCACCAATAGCCTGCGCGTCGCGCACATTCTTTATAATAACCCTCGTTTTGAAGTGATGGTGCCTGGCGGCACGCTGCGCCCGCATAATAGCGGCATTATCGGGCCATCCGCGGCGGCGTTTGTGGCGGGGTTCCGGGCTGACTATCTCGTCACCAGCGTAGGCGCGATAGAGAGCGATGGCGCGTTACTGGAGTTTGATGTCAACGAAGCCAGCGTAGTGAAAACCATGATGGCCCACTCGCGACATATTTTGCTGGCCGCCGATCATACGAAATACCATGCTTCTGCGGCGGTTGAGATCGGCAATGTGTCACAGATTACCGCTCTGTTTACGGACGAGTATCCCGGTCCGGCATTACAGAATTTACTTCAATCCCAGCAAATCGAAGTGGTTCAGGTGAGTCCTTCGCTGGACGACGCCGTTTCAGCGTGACAAGCGCCCTTGCGCCGGAGGGTCGCGTCAGCGCTTTATCCGGCCAATAAAACGGCGCTGTGATGCAGGCGATATTGAACATCGTCTGCGTTTCTATTGTCTTTTTGTTAATTGATTTATAAAGGGATACATAGTCAAACTTCTCCTTTCCCGCTACAGTTATTCATCCCCGGTTAGCAAGGAGAATGACATGCTCTACATCTTTGATTTAGGTAATGTGATTGTCGACATCGACTTTAACCGCGTATTAGGTGTGTGGAGCGATCTGAGTCGAGTACCGCTGGCTTCGCTGAAGCAAAAATTTACGATGGGCGAGACTTTTCACCAACATGAACGCGGTGAGATAACGGACGAAGCGTTTGCTGAAGCTTTCTGTCATGAAATGGCGTTATCGCTCAGTTATGAACAATTTGCGCACGGCTGGCAGGCGGTATTTGTCGGATTACGGCCCGAGGTGATTGCTATCATGCATAAACTGCGCGAGCAGGGGCATCGCGTGGTGGTGCTATCCAATACTAACCGACTGCATACCCACTTCTGGCCGGAGGAATACCCGGAGGTGCGCGCTGCCGCCGACCATATCTATTTATCGCAGGATTTGGGAATGCGTAAGCCGGAAGCGCGTATTTATCAGCACGTCCTGCAGAAAGAAGGTTTTTCCGCTGCCGATGCGGTCTTTTTCGACGACAATGCCGATAATATAGAAGGGGCCAACCAGTTGGGGATCACCAGTATTCTGGTGAAGGATAAAGCCACCATCCCTGACTATTTCGCGAAGCTGTTATGCTAAAAACCGTTCACCAAAAAGCTGGACGCCATACGCGCCCTGTTCGGGCCTGGCTCAAGCTATTATGGCAGCGTATCGATGAGGATAATATGACGACTCTGGCGGGAAACCTCGCCTATGTCTCATTACTCTCCTTAGTACCGCTTATTGCCGTCGTTTTTGCCCTTTTCGCTGCTTTTCCGATGTTTTCTGATGTCAGCATTCAGTTACGCCATTTTATTTTTGCTAACTTTATGCCAGCCACCGGAGACGTGATTCAGCGCTATATTGAGCAGTTTGTCGCTAATTCCAACAAAATGACGGCGGTGGGCGCCTGTGGACTGATTGTGACGGCATTGCTGTTGATGTACGCCATTGATAGCGCCTTAAACACTATCTGGCGCAGCAAACGCACACGGCCAAAAGTGTACTCTTTTGCGGTGTACTGGATGATCCTCACGCTCGGCCCGCTTCTCGCTGGCGTCAGCCTGGCGATCAGCTCCTACCTGCTTTCTTTACGCTGGGCCAGCGATCTGAATACGGTCATCGACAATGTATTGCACATCCTTCCGCTGCTGCTCTCGTGGATCTCATTCTGGTTACTTTACAGTATTGTCCCAACGACTCGCGTACCGAACCGTGACGCCCTTGTCGGCGCGTTTGTCGCAGCGTTGCTGTTCGAGGCCGGAAAGAAAGGTTTCGCGCTTTATATCACCATGTTCCCGTCATATCAGCTCATTTATGGCGTACTGGCAGTGATCCCTATCCTGTTTGTCTGGGTATACTGGACCTGGTGTATAGTCTTGCTTGGCGCAGAAATAACTGTCACTCTCGGGGAATACCGAAAACTCAAACAAGCCGCAGAACAAGAAGAAGCTGACCAACCATGATTGCATTAATTCAACGCGTAACCCGTGCCAGCGTCACCGTGGAGGACGAGGTGACGGGTAAAATCGGCCCAGGACTTTTGGTGTTATTGGGTGTCGAAAAAGAAGATGACGAACAAAAAGCGAATCGTCTGTGCGAGCGCGTGCTGGGATACCGTATCTTCAGCGATGCTGACGGCAAGATGAATCTGAATGTACAACAGGCTGGCGGCAGCGTGCTGGTGGTGTCGCAGTTTACGCTGGCGGCAGATACCGAGCGCGGTATGCGGCCAAGCTTTTCCGGCGGGGCTGCGCCGGATCGCGCGCAGGCGCTTTATGAATATTTTGTCGAGCGCTGCCGCCAGCAGGCGATAAACACGCAAACCGGACGCTTCGCTGCCGATATGCAGGTTGAGCTGGTTAATGACGGCCCCGTGACATTCTGGCTCCAGGTATGAGTCAGCTTCCGGCGTGGCCGCGGATAACAAGAGAGAGTACGGCTATGTATCACCTTCGAGTTCCGCAAACAGAAGAAGAATTAGAACGTTACTACCAGTTTCGCTGGGAGATGCTGCGTAAACCGCTGCACCAGCCGAAAGGGTCGGAACGGGATGGCTGGGATGCGTTGGCGCACCATCAAATGGTGGTGGACGAAGAAGGAAATTTAGTTGCAGTGGGCCGCCTTTATATCAATGCAGATAACGAGGCGTCTATCCGTTTTATGGCTGTACATCCCTCGGTACAGGATAAAGGGCTGGGGACATTAATGGCGATGACCCTGGAGTCTGTTGCCCGCCAGGAAGGCGTTAAGCGCGTCACCTGCAGTGCGCGCGAAGATGCGGTTGAGTTCTTTGCCAAACTCGGGTTTGTCAATCAGGGGGAGATTACTACGCCCACAACCACGCCAATCCGCCATTTTCTGATGATTAAACCGGTAGCATCGCTGGATGATATCCTGCATCGCGGCGACTGGTGCGGGCAGCTTCAGCAGGCCTGGTATGAGCACATTCCATTGAGTGAAAAGATGGGGGTGCGCATTCAGCAGTACACCGGGCAAAAATTTATCACCACGATGCCGGAAACCGGTAATCAAAATCCGCATCACACGGTGTTTGCCGGCAGCCTGTTCTCCCTGGCGACGCTGACCGGATGGGGACTTATCTGGCTGATGCTCCGTGAACGCCACCTGGGCGGGACGATTATTCTTGCTGACGCCCATATTCGCTACAGTAAACCCATTAGCGGAAAGCCAAACGCCGTGGCTGATTTGGGGTCGCTAAGCGGTGATTTGGACAGGCTGGCGCGGGGTAAAAAAGCGCGTGTCCAGTTGCAGGTTGAACTGTTGGGCGGCGAGACCGCCGGAGCAATTTTCGAAGGCATTTATATCGTACTACCTGCGAAACCGTTCGGCCCGTATGAAGAGGGCGGGAATGAGGAGGAGTAGCTGGACATATCCAACTACTCGATGAAGGCATCTGCTGGTAGTTTGAAGCGTTGTGTAAGCGCTTTAATATGATTAACCGTTAGTGCTCTGCGGCCATTTAAGATGTTGCTGACGTTCGATTTAGAACCAAGTTCGTTGGCAAGATCTGCTGCTTTGAGACCGTATTGATCCATGAGCGTTCGCAATACTGAAACGCCAGGGGGCGTTTTCTCCAGGTGTTGGTTGAGTGCTTTGAATTCCGGCGCATGTTTTTCGTATTCACTGATTCGGGCACAGAGCAATTCAAATAGTGGGTTTTCAAGATCGTCGTGGTCGACCAGAAACTCCACTAGCGCTAGTGCCCTGCGATACTCATTGTCATTTCGGTCTTCCCCCATCAGTGGGACGGTTTTTACCGCATCGCTGAAGGTATCAACGATCTTTTTTGCGCTGGTTGCATCCATCTGACGATGAGTTCTCATTCTTTATTACCCCGATAGTATGCGGTCAGTTTGTCATATTCGGCATGGGAAACGATATGTTTCACAAATATCTTATGTAACCTGAAATCTATGTAGGAAATGAGTCTCAGGCTGTTACCAGAAACATCAATCACCCACCATTTATCTCTGTACTTAAAATTATCCAGTGAAGGAATATACCGCTTCATCTCTTCAGGCTGAGTGAATGTTTTTTTCTCCAGAACATTCAGCAACTCAGTGAGAGCAAGCTCATGGTTTGGATACATGAGCATCGCTTCATTGAACGGTTTTCGGCTGATAACATGCACAATGTAGTTCCATTACAAAGTTTTCAACCTGAAAACAATTTAGCGCAACGTTATCCAGTTTTCAAGTTGAAAACAAAATTGAATTTTAGGTCATTTTGCCTGTTGATGGACTTACAACACGCCAGGCCACATCTCGCATGGCGCTTCGTGCCGCCTGGCTCACGCCTCCGAGCTGGAAAAAGCCATGGATGACACCGAGATAGCGCTGGCAAGTACATTCCACACCCTGTTCCTGGAACCGTTGATACAGGGCCTCGCCCTCATCGCGCAGTGGGTCGAATTCGGCAGTAATGATGTGCGTGGATGGCAGTCCGGCGAAGTCCTCACGCCAGAGCGGACTGGCTTCAGGATGCAGTGGATCGGTTCGCGGCATATACATCTCGTAGCCTGAAAGCAGCGTGTCACGCGTGATAATGTAATCCAGCCCATTACAGGTGTAGCTCGCAAACCTGGCGGTTGCGTCCAGCATGGGGTAGATCAGAATCAGCTGTGCAGGTTGCCATTGACGGGCGGCTTTCAGGCGTAGCGCGGTGACCAGCGCCAGATGCCCACCCGCGCTGTCACCAGCAAGCGTAATGTTCTCGCGATCTATCCCCAGTTTCTGGGCATATTTCCAGATAGTATTGGCTCCGGTTTCGGCATCGTTATGTGCGGCCGGGAAGGTGTGATCTGGTGCAAGTCGGTACTGTGCCGCAATCACGCGACAACGGCTGTAAAAAGCTAACTGCCTTAACTGGTTATCGTGAGTGGCAAAACCGCCGCTGACAAAGCAGCCACCATGATAATAAATGATGCAGGGTAATTTCCCTGTGGCATTGAGCGGCGAAACCACGCGAAACGTCATGGCATCGAGTTCAATATCTTCAACCTGGACGCGGGTTTCTGTTTCTCCTGCCAGTGTCGTGCTGGCGATGTAGCCCGCCCTCCGGTCATCAATATTCTGTTCGCGAGAAGAGGGGCGGCCCGCGGCGATAAACCCAGCGACCAGTTCGGCAATTCCTTTTTCCAGTGGCATATAACGCTCCTTTGACTGTATGTATGTACAGTTTATAACCTGGTTCGTTGGGGATGGAAAGTGGTGAAACGAGGGGATAATGATTCTGGATAGAGGTTCGCAAAAAATGGAATGCGGTTGGCGCTGGGTTTTTAATTTTTGTACTGTGAAACGATGATGCTATACGCCATTGACGTATAGATTATTTTCACTACTATAAGCCAATGGCGTATGGAATATGCAATTTATAGAAACGGAACTCTTTACTGAAGATGTTAAAAAACTGCTCGATGATGATGAATACCATAAGCTTCAGGTTTTTATGGCTCAGCATCCAGATTGTGGTGATGTCATTCAGGAAACGGGCGGCCTGAGAAAAATGCGCTGGGGAGCGCGAGGCAAAGGAAAGCGTAGTGGCGTGCGAATTATCTATTTTCACCGTAGTCAACGGTATGAGATTCGCTTGCTTCTGATTTATCAAAAAGGCATTAAAGATGATCTCACGCCGCAGGAAAAAGCGGTGCTTCGTATGCTGAATGAGAGGTGGTAGATGGATAAAGTGTTATTTGAGCGATTAACTCAAAGTATGTCTCAAATGAATGAAATCATTGAAGGGACCCGTGAACCTTCTCGTACCTTTCATATTGATGCAATGAAGATTAAAGAAATACGGCAGGCATCTGGGTTGTCGCAATCTAAGTTTGCAGAGCTGATTTCGGTCAACGTGGATACGCTGCGCAACTGGGAGCAAGGAAGACGTTCACCGACAGGGCCAGCCAAAGCGTTACTTCGCGCCATTGCCAACGACCCGAGAAACGTTATACAAGCATTGCGTTATTGAGCAATGATCCGGCTAACGTAGATTGCTAGCCGGTATACCAGAGAACTTATTCCCCTTCCCCCGGGAACAGGAACGGGTTGATGGAACTGCGGGCGAAGCCCTCCTGTTCCATGCGCGCGTCCAGCACCAGCGAGGCGAGGTCGTCGGCCACTGCTTCTACTTTCGGGTCTTTTTCCTGATAGAGAATCTTCAGGTAAGTCCCGCAATCGCCGCAGCTTTCGGCTTTCACCGCAGCCTGCTCATTTTCCAGCGACCAGTAGTGTAAGTCGCGGCTCTGTTCGCAGTTACTGCATTTTACGCGCACGACATGCCATTCGGTTTCGCACAGGTTACAGTGCAGATAACGCAGCCCCTGCGTGGTGCCGATCTGCACCATGCTGGAGACCGGCATCGAACCGCACACCGGGCAATACTGGCGCGCTTCACCGTATTCCGCGCGGGCTTTGCCTGGAATCAAGCTGGCCATTTGCGCCCAGTAAAGGGAGAGCGCGGCCCAGATAAAGGGGGCTTTATCGCTGCTGACGGAGGCAAAATCCGAGGCAAACAGCGCGCTGGCCATCTGCTCCAGCTCCTGCTCTGAGGCTTTCTCCAGGTTCTCGATCACCGCCAGCGCGGGGCCGCTCATCTCGGGTTTTAGCTCGGCAATTAACGAATGCAGCAGTTTTTGCCAGTGCTTATCACGCGGCAGCACGTGGATATCCAGCGGCGGCTTGCCCTGGTCGTTCGCTTCTTTAATACGTGCGGTCAGATCCATCTCCAGCGGATGGTCGTACAGCACCACTTCCTGCGCGTGCGCGATAAGCGCGGCAAAGCGCAGGTAATCGCCCAGCGGGTTATTTTCAGCCAGCTCGCGCAGACGTTCGGCGCGGCGGTTGTAGACGTTTTTGAGTCGGGGGAACAATAACGGCGGAATCATATCCGCCGTACGTTTCTCGCTCGACCCCAGCTCATCTTGCGGGATTATGCGAATACTCATTCAGTTTCTTTTTCCGTTGTCTTGCGGACTTCTCGGTACCAGCGCGGGTGATGTTTCTTCGCCCACGACCGGGTTACCCAGCCTTCCACCATCGCGGTAATGGTGCCTTTCACCCAAAGGGCGGCGTAGATATGCACCATGATAACCACAATTAACGCTACTGCGGCAAAAGAATGCAACATTAACGCGAATCGGATCACCGGGATTGAGAAAGCAGGCGCAAAGTACGGACGCCAGATAATTACCCCGCTCACCAGCAGCAGCACCAGGAAGATAATCGCCGCCCAGAATACGCATTTCTGACCGAAGTTATAACGCCCGGTGTCACCCACTTCCTCGTTGACGACGATCTTACGAATATTCTTCGCCCAAAAGATATCATCCCGATTGATTAGATTGTGGTGCCAATAACGGAAAAACATGATGATGAACGAGGCAAACATAACCACGCCCACAAACGGGTGCAGAATTCGCGCCAGTTGCGGGGTGCCCAGGATATGCATCAACCAGTTGAAGGATGGGAATAAAAAGCCCAGCCCGCTCACCGCCGCCAGCACGAAGCAGAAAGCGACGATCCAGTGGTTGATGCGTTCCGGCGCCGTATAGCGCACGATGGTGTCACGTCGTTTCATTTGCGCACCTCGTCTTTCTCTTCATGCAGGTTGTCATCTTCCTCTTCCGCGCGGTTCGGGCCGACGCCGACATAGTGGAAGACGCTGGCGGCAAAGGTCGCGGCAAAACCGAACGCGGCGAGCGGTTTCCAGACGCCTTTCCAGAACTTAACGGTTTCGCTGATTTCCGGGTTTTCCGGCAGACCGTGATACAGATTCGGCTTGTCGGCATGATGCAGCACGTACATGACATGCGTACCGCCTACTCCCGCCGGATCGTACAGACCCGCGTTGTCATAACCACGGGTTTTTAGTTCCGCCACACGCTCGCCCGCCAGCGTTTTCATATCCTCTTTCGAGCCAAAATGAATGGCGCCGGTTGGACAGGTCTTCACGCAGGCCGGTTCTTGCCCGACGGTCACGCGGTCAACGCACAGCGTACATTTATAGACGCGGTTGTCTTCCGGGTTGAGGCGCGGCACGTTGAACGGGCAGCCAGCGATACAGTAGCCGCAGCCGATACACTGCTCGGACTGGAAGTCGACAATACCGTTAGCGTACTGAATGATCGCCCCTTCCGCCGGACAGGCCTTCAGGCAGCCTGGATCGGCGCAGTGCATACAGCCATCCTTACGGATCAGCCACTCCAGTTTGTCGTTCTGTTCCACTTCCGAGAAGCGCATCACCGTCCAGGATTTCGCGGTTAAGTCCGCCGGGTTGTCATACACCCCGACGTTATTGCCCACTTCATCACGGATGTCGTTCCACTCGGAGCACGCCACCTGACACGCTTTACAGCCGATACAGGTGGTGACGTCGATGAGTTTCGCCACCTCTTCCTGGTGGTCCCGCGCCTGGGGCGCGGGGGTGAAACCGTTAGTGGCGGAACGACGAATGATGTCTTGCGATTGATAAGCCATAGGTCGTCTCCGTTACACCTTTTCCACGTTCACAAGGAAGGATTTAAACTCCGGCGTTTGCGTGTTCGCATCACCGACGAAAGGCGTTAACGTATTGGCGATAAAGCCTTTTTTCGCCACGCCTTCGTAGCCCCAGTGAATAGGAATACCGATGGTATCGATATCCTTGCCGTCCGCTTTCAGCGTGCGAATACGCTTGGTCACCACCGCTTTGGCTTTGATATAGCCGCGGTTCGAGGAGACCTTCACGGTATCGCCATGCGCGATACCGAGCTTATTCGCCAGCTTCTCGCCAATTTCCACAAACTGTTCCGGCTGGGCGATAGCGTTAAGCAACGCGTGCTTGGTCCAGTAGTGGAAGTGCTCGGTCAGACGGTAAGTAGTTCCGACATACGGGAACTTATCCGCTTTACCCAGCGCGTCGGCATCGTCTTTAAAGATACGGGCGGCAGGGTTAGAGATAACGTTCGGGTGCAGCGGGTTAGTGCCCAGCGGCGTTTCAAACGGCTCGTAGTGTTCCGGGAACGGCCCTTCCGCCATCTTATCGATAGCAAACAGGCGACCCATCCCTTCCGGCTGCATGATAAACGGTCCGACGTCGCTGCCGGGCGCGGCGGCGCTGTAGTCCGGAATATCCCATCCGGCCCATTTTCCGCCTTCCCATTTCAGTAGCTGACGTTTCGGGTCCCAGGGATTACCCTGCGGATCGGCGGAGGCGCGGTTATAGAGGATGCGGCGGTTAAGCGGCCATGCCCATGCCCAGCCCAGCGTGTTGCCGAGACCAGACGGGTCGGCGTTATCACGACGCGCCATCATGTTGCCTTCCGGCGTCCAGCTACCGGCGAAAATCCAGCAGCCGCTGGACGTCGTACCGTCATCGCGCAGTTGCGCGAACGAACTGAGTTGTTGGCCTTTCTTCACCACCACCGCGCCGGTTGCCGGATCGATAAGATCGGCCAGCGCTTTACCGTTACTTTCCATCGCCACTTCTTCAGAGGCGGGTTCGTATGGTTTGGTGTAGTTCCAGGTCATATTCAGCACCTGTTCCGGGTTGGCGCCGCCCTGTTCAGAGTACATCTTACGCAGGCGTAAGAAGATACCGGCGAGGATTTCGCCGTCGGTCATGGCAATTCCCGGGGCGTCCGCGCCCTTCCAGTGCCACTGTAACCAACGACCGGAGTTAACGATGGAACCATTTTCCTCGGCAAAACAGGTGGAAGGCAGACGGAACACTTCGGTCTGGATTTTTGCGGGATCAACGTCGTTCGACTCACCGTGGTTTTGCCAGAAGGTGGACGTTTCGGTGTTGAGCGGATCGATAGTCACCAGGTACTTCAGTTTGGAAAGCGATGCGACCACTTTGTTTTTGTTCGGGAATGAGGCCACCGGGTTAAAGCCCTGGCAGATATAGCCGTTGACCTTGCCCTGTTTCATCATCTCGAAGTACTGCAGTACATCGTACCCTTTGTCCCACTTCGGTAGCCAGTCGAAGCCCCAGCTATTTTCCGCTGTCGCTTTATCACCAAAGAAGGCCTTCATCATCGAGACGAAGAATTTCGGATAGTTGCCCCAGTAGTTGACCTGATCCTTCAACAATGGCTTCGGCGTATTGGCAGCCAGATAGGTTTGCAGGTCGGTCTGTTTTTCGCTCGGCAGCGTCAGATAGCCCGGCAGACTTTGCGACAGCAGTCCTAAGTCGGTCAGTCCCTGAATGTTGGAGTGACCGCGCAGGGCGTTAACGCCGCCGCCCGCCATCCCCATGTTACCGAGCAGAAGCTGGATCATCGCCATAGTACGGATGTTCTGCGCACCGATGGAATGCTGCGTCCAGCCCAGCGCGTACAGGAACGACGCTGTTTTATCTTTTGCGCTGGTTTCTGCAATGTACTCGCACACTTTCAGGAAGTCCGCTTTCGGCGTACCGCAGATATTTTCTACCATGTCCGGCGTGTAGCGTGAGACATGCTGTTTCAACAGATTCCAGACACAGCGCGGGTGTTGCAGTGTCGTATCGTGTTTGGCAAAACCGTTTTCGTCCAGCTCATAGTGCCAACTGGTTTTATCGTACTGACGCTTGTCGGCGTCATAGCCAGTGAACAGACCATCATCGAAGCCAAAATCTTCACGCACGATCAGGCTGGCATTGGTATAGGCCTCGGTGTATTCACGGTTGTATTTTTCGTTGGTCAGCAGATACAGCATCACGCCTGACAAGAAGGCAATGTCAGTACCAGAGCGTATTGGCGCATAGAAATCGGCCACCGACGCGGTACGCGTAAAGCGCGGATCGATCACAATCAGCTTCGCGCCGTTGTGAATTTTGGCTTCCATCGCCCAGCGGAACCCGACCGGGTGAGCTTCTGCGGCGTTACCGCCCATCACCACGACGAGGTTGGCGTTCTTGATGTCGACCCAGTGGTTGGTCATCGCACCGCGACCAAATGTTGGAGCAAGACTTGCTACCGTTGGTCCGTGTCAGACACGCGCCTGGTTGTCGACCGCGAGCATACCCAGCGCGCGGGAGAATTTTTGCGTTAAATAACCCGTCTCGTTACTGGATGCGGAAGCGCACAGCATCCCGGTGGTGAGCCAGCGGTTAACGGTAACGCCTTCGGCGTTCTGCGCCTGATAGTTGGCGTCGCGATCTTCCTTCATCAGTTTAGCGATGCGGTCAAACGCTTCTTCCCAACTGATTTGTTGCCACTTATCTGAACCCGGCGCGCGGTATTGCGGGAATTTCAGGCGGCTTTCAGAGTGGATAAAGTCCACCAGACCGGCCCCTTTCGGGCACAGCGCGCCACGGCTTACCGGATGATCCGGGTCCCCTTCGATATGGAAAATAGATGCTTTGGCGTTTTTCGCACCGTCGCCGAGGCTGTACATCAACAGCCCGCAGCCAACGGAACAGTAGGTGCAGGTGTTACGGGTTTCGCGGGTGCGCAGCAGTTTATATTGCCGTGTTTCCGCTAGCGCTACGCCGGGCGCGAAGCCCAGTGCCGCCGCCGTGGTGCCTGCCATACCGCCAGCGCAGATCTTAAAGAACTGCCTTCTGCTGACCTGCATGGTTTGCTCCTTGTTTCGACATTGTCACTTCTCTTTCACATTTCTCTATCCGAAACGCTCAGGGAGTGGTTGTTATTTTTCTTTGCGGACGGGCCCGCAAAGGTTCAGAATTGGATAAATTTTCCTCCATCCGGGAGGAGTTGTAACAGAATACCATAATGTTGGTGTGTGTGTTCTTATATGGTTAAAAGAAAGTGAACAATATACTGTCTGAAGAAGTCCTAAATGTGACTGATTTCACAATCTCACGCCAGTTGACTCTCTGGAAACGCGAGGATTTGCAGTCCCCCCAACTTGATGATGTTGCCGAGGAAGTGCCAGTGGCACTGGTGTATAACGGCATTTCGCATGTCGTTATGATGGCCTCTCCGAAAGATCTGACGCATTTTGCAATGGGGTTTTCTCTGTCGGAAGGGATCATTGACAGCCCGCGTGAAATCTATGGCATGGACGTTGTACCGTCCTGTAACGGACTTGAAGTGCAGATTGATCTTTCCAGCCGTCGATTTATGGGGCTGAAAGCGCGTCGTCGCGCGCTGGCCGGACGTACCGGTTGCGGCGTATGTGGCGTGGAACAGCTCAATGACATCGGTAAGCCGGTGCAACCGCTGCCGTTTAGCCAAACGTTTAATCTCGGTAACCTTGATCGCGCGTTAAAACATCTGAATGATTTTCAACCGACGGGTAAGCTGACGGGTTGTACGCACGCTGCGGCATGGGTCATGCCGTCGGGTGAACTGGCGGGGGGCCATGAAGATGTCGGACGCCACGTTGCGCTGGATAAACTGCTCGGCCGCCGCGCTACGGAAGGTGAGGAATGGCGGCAAGGCGCGGCGCTGGTTTCCAGTCGCGCGAGTTACGAAATGGTGCAGAAGTCCGCGATGTGCGGCGTTGAAATTCTGTTTGCCGTCTCTGCCGCAACGACGCTGGCGGTCGAGGTGGCTGAACGCTGCAATCTGACGCTGGTGGGGTTCTGTAAGCCGGGTCGGGCGACGATTTATACCCATCCGCAGCGGTTAATCGCAGACTAAAATAGTACCCTCTACATTTGCGTAAAATATATATTTTCTCAATTTTACAGCCTCTCTTGATAACGGAATCACGTATAGTGGCGAGGCCATACAGGTTTTAATCGTTTTTATGCTGGACCGCAGCTTATTCCAGCCATTCACGAGGCGCTTGCTACCCGGTAATACTTCGAACGAAAAAAGCGCCCCTGGGGCGCTCTTTTGGCAGTCGCTAACGACTTATTTGCTCAGTTTAGCGGTTATATGCACGCGATTTGCAGCGTGAAAAGCTTAGAACTCACGCTCAAGATGATAGCCATTATAGGTGTCGATGAGTTCGTTATAAGCTTTAACCACAGCCTCATAAGAACCATCTACCATATCGCCGCTGCCGCTATTGAGGTAGTCCTGCTCATGCGAGGTATACGCCACGTTATCGCGCACGCGCCGAATGCGTTTTTTCACCTTGCCCTGGAATTTTTCCAGCTCAGAAATAAAGCCAGGGAAGCTACGATGTTTATCTATATCAACGTTGATCTTCTCGTTTAGCTTCTGAGTATGCTCTTCAAAATCAGCGAGCTGTTTGCTTACTGCCGCCACATCAAAAGAATCATCAGCTACAGCGTCATTAAGCGTCTCGGCTTCCTGCATCGTCAAAAGCGTATAGTACTTAATGGATTTACCTTCTTTCTTCTCGGTCGCCTTAATTTCATTAGCCGCATGCTGCCCACTCATAATGGTAATCTCGGCGATATATTTCTTCGCAATGGGATCAAACTCATCGAACTGTTTTATAAACGTTTTATGGAACGCTTTAGCGCCAGCAAAGGCATCATCCTTGAAGTTATCTTGATCATAGTATTTATTCATACTATTGATTGTTTCAGCTAGTGGCCCAGCCGCATTAATAAATGCCAGAGCAGCACTATCCAGAGAGGCAAACGCCGGCTTTAATTCAGCCGCCGCCTTGATGTCTTTCCGGCAGTCCTGGATAAATGCAGGATACACAGGAACCAGCGGAGAGGGATCGTCTTCCTTACCGGTAGGGCCGGTGCGGAAATCGTCGAATGTGTTAGCATAACGATTTACAGCACGGTAAATATCTGCCTGGAGATTATTATAACAATCAATGTAAACATTCAGCTTTTGGTTAAGAACATCGTTCGCATCTGCGCTTTCCGCTGATGTGGGTTGTGTATTGCTCGCTGATGAGTCCGCACTCTGAGCTACAGGTTGTTCGTCCGCTTTTTTTTCATCACAAGCGCTTAGCCCGGCAGTCATCAGCATAGCGATAATAATTGATGATAACAAATCCTTTTTCATTAGAATAACCTATAAATAATATCATTGAAATTTACAGATTCATTTTAATGAAAAAAAACAGGTATGTGATTTATTCAACACAAAAAATACTTAATGCATATTTCATTATAATTAACATTATCAATATCAATGTGTTCGTTAAAATAAGAGAACCCCAACGTAAATATACAAAAGGCAATTAAATGAAAAGGAATTTATTATCCTCAGCGATAATCATTGCGCTAATGACCCTGGGCGCAACAGGATGTGATGACAATAATGTTAAAACCGAGGCGACGCCGGCCGCCAGCAGTCAGCCTGCGACGCCAGCGCCTTCTCAGACGCCGGAAACGCAATCTGGCGAAAGTCCAGCGCAGCCCTCAGCAGCGAAGCCAGAAACGGCAACTCAGCCCCCGGTGGCGAAACCAGAAACGCCAGCTCAGCCGGAGGTTGACGCTGAAGAAGTTTATAGTGAAAAAATGGATGTCTATATCGATTGTTTTAATAAACTTCAATTGCCCGTTCAGCACAGTCTGGCGCGTTACGCGGATTGGGTGAAAGACTTTAAAAAAGGTCCGACAGGGAAAGAGAGCCTGGTTTATGGCATTTATGGTATTACGGAGTCTTACATAACGAATTGCCAGAAAGAGATGAAACAGGTGGCCGCCTTAACGCCATTACTTGAGCCTATTGATGGCGTTGCCGTTAGCTATATTGATAGCGCCGCCGCGCTGGGTAATACCATTAACGAAATGGAAAAATATTATACCCAGGAAAACTATAAAGATGATGCCGGTGATGCTGCCAACTTACTGATTTAGTGTATGATGGTGTTTTTGAGGTGCTCCAGTGGCTTCTGTTTCTATCAGCTGTCCCTCCTGTTCAGCTACTGACGGGGTGGTGCGTAACGGCAAAAGCACTGCCGGACATCAGCGCTATCTCTGCTCTCACTGCCGTAAAACATGGCAACTGCAGTTCACTTACACCGCTTCTCAACCCGGTACGCACCAGAAAATCATTGATATGGCCATGAATGGCGTTGGATGCCGGGCAACCGCCCGCATTATGGGCGTTGGCCTCAACACGATTTTCCGCCATTTAAAAAACTCAGGCCGCAGTCGGTAACCTCGCGCATACAGCCGGGCAGTGACGTCATCGTCTGCGCGGAAATGGACGAACAGTGGGGATACGTCGGGGCTAAATCGCGCCAGCGCTGGCTGTTTTACGCGTATGACAGGCTCCGGAAGACGGTTGTTGCGCACGTATTCGGTGAACGCACGATGGCGACGCTGGGGCGTCTTATGAGCCTGCTGTCACCCTTTGACGTGGTGATATGGATGACGGATGGCTGGCCGCTGTATGAATCCCGCCTGAAGGGAAAGCTGCACGTAATCAGCAAGCGATATACGCAGCGAATTGAGCGGCATAACCTGAATCTGAGGCAGCACCTGGCACGGCTGGGACGGAAGTCGCTGTCGTTCTCAAAATCGGTGGAGCTGCATGACAAAGTCATCGGGCATTATCTGAACATAAAACACTATCAATAAGTTGGAGTCATTACCGATGATGCCTTTGCTAAAGGTAAGGCGCTGCATCAGACATTACTGAAGAATATCGAGGATTTTAAACCCGTCTCGGAAAAATATCATGAGGCTATTCAGGAAATAAATGACAGGCGGCAATTGACACAGTTGAAGAGAATAGAAGAAGCGGAAGGCAAAACATTTAACTATTATTCTCTGGCTGTCATGATTTCGGCAAAGCAGATCAACAAGGTTATTTCTGCCGATACCTTTGATGCCGAAGCGATGATGAAAAAAGTCGCGGAACTGGAAACAATGATTGCGCAATTGAAAGAAGTGAATACTGATGGCCGTAATTCTTCTTTCATCAGCTCTGCGGCTGATTATCAGCTACAAGCTAAAAAATATATTCGTCGCATCAGAGACAATGTTGAGTATTCTGATTTTGAAAAGAAACGGGTGCAGGACCCTGCAACAGGATGGATGGTTGCGGATTCTTATCCGGCGTCGTTGAGAAGTTATAACGAGATGGTGGATGATTATAACCGCCTGCGTTGAGTGACGGCACATTAACTGCGCACAGGCTGGCGCAAGTGCCTATAAAATTACGCGATAACGCCAATAAAAAGCGCCGATCAGGCGCTTTTTTCGTTCATGTATTCTTCATCAGGCAATATCCGTAAAAATAGCTGACGTAAACATTAACTAAAGAGAGTTATTAGAAAAACCAGTAATCTGAAGCTATCACAAGATGTTGACGTCACGCTGGAAGGTACTGGTAGTGTCATTGAGGATCGGCATTTATATGGAAAGCATTTATCCCCCTGATGCGAAAATTCTGAGCTACTTCAGCATAGGGCGGCCCAGCCTTCATCACTTATAGGGTGTCACGTCCAACTGTTCTGTAAGACGTTAATTAATACCTGCCAGCCGCAACAGTGCTGTCACTACCGCAGCGGCGATAATCACCACAATAAGCGGCATTTTACGCCAGGCTAAAAATACGGCGAAGCCAACCCCAAGAACGCGCGCCATTCCGGCAAAATGTTCGCCTTCGTAAAAGGTGGTCGCCAGCGCGACGGAGAATAGCAGCACCGTTGCCGCATCCGAGAGCAGCGCCTGTGAACGCTCAGACAGCGCCAGACGGCTGCCAAGTTTCGCGCCGCCGAGGCGCATCAAATAGGTTCCCGCAGACAAAAGAGCAATACCGATAATAAATAGCGTCATATTGCCCATTATTTTTTCCTCGCCAGTAGGCCAAGCAGCGAAAGCAACACCGGCAATCCGGCAGCCACAAAAGGAACGGCGGCAAGCGACAGCGCGGCGCCGCTGCAACCACGAATCAATGTGGTGCGGTTTTTAAACGCCGGGATCACCAGCGCCAGTAAGATTGCCGGGAATACGGCATCCAGACCGATGGTTTCTGGGGCCGGAAGCAGTTTGCCGACACCAGCGCCAATCAGTGTGCCAATCGGCCAGAATAGGGCGACGCCCAGACCGCATAGCCAGTAGGCGGCTTTACGTTGTTCGGGTGTTTTTTGCGACAGGCCGAACACCACGCTCTCATCATTCATAATATGGCAGCCGAAAAAGCTGGCGGCGCGGGTGCCAACCAAATCGCGCACCGTTACGCCAAACGGCACGTGGCGCGCATTCACCAGCAGTCCTGCCGCCGCCGCCGCTAACGGATTGCCGCCGCTGGCAACAATGCCGATAAACATAAATTCGGACGCGCCCGCCAGCACAAAAATAGAGAGGACAAACGGCACCCACAGTGGGAAACCGTAGGCCATCGCCAGTGAGCCATAGGACATGCCGACGACGCCCACGGCCAGGCACACTAAAAATATCGCTTTTATCGTGTCTCCCTTGAGACAGGAAAAATAGTGTTTCATCTTCTTTAGTCATATCGAACGAATTTTCATTATAATGAACGGAACAGATTTGCTTTACAAGACGAACATTTCGTTCGTTATAGTGAACGTTGGATGCTTTATGACACAACCTATTAGCGTCATTGCCAGAAGTCTGGTACGCGAACGCCAGCGAACCGGACTGTCGCTGGCGGAGATTGCGCGGCGCGCAGGCATCGCTAAATCTACGCTTTCACAACTGGAAGCAGGGAACGGCAACCCCAGCCTGGAGACGTTATGGTCGCTATGCGTCGCGCTCGACATTCCCTTTGCCAGGCTGCTGGAGCCGCAGGTACAAAAAACGCAGGTGATTCGCCGCGGAGAAGGCACCAAAGTGGTGGCGGAGCAGGCGCATTATCAGGCGATATTACTGGCGGCGTGTCCGCCCGGCGCGCGGCGTGATATCTATCTGCTGTTGACGCAGCCGGGGGCCGACCGGATCTCTCATCCGCATCCGCCGGGGTCGGTGGAGCATATTATTGTTACGCAGGGAAAAGCCCTCGTCGGCTTAACCGAGGCGCCGGAAGAGCTGGCGGAGGGCGATTACATTTGTTATCCCGGCGACCAGGCGCATATCTTTAAAGCGCTGGAACCGGATACTCAGGCTATCCTGGTAGCGGAGCAGAATTGAAATTGCCGGATGGCGGCGTAACCGCCTTATCCGGCCGACAAAAAATAAAACCGTAGGCCCGGTAAGCTTGCGCCATCGGGCACACGACTTACTGCAGATAGAACACCTCTTTTAGCTCTGCGCTGACCGGGCTGTTATCCGGATTCGCGGGCATAACGTCACGCATATGTTTCCACCAACGCTGGCAAACGTCGGTGCTGGCAACGGCGTTCCAGCGCTCCTCGGATTCAATCTCAACGGTGGCGAACAGCAGATTGCGCTCCTGATCGAGATAAATCGCGTAGTGATGCGCGCCGTGAGATTTTAATACGGCTTCCAGCTCCGGCCAGATTGGGTTATGACGACGCTGATACTCCTCGTGCGCGTCGGCATTTACCTGCATCACAAAGGCTTTGCGGATCATAACGCCTCCAGGTACAGCCCGCGAACTTCATCGCGGCTGGCGGTGCGCGGGTTACACGGCGCGCACGGGTCGGCGAGGGCTTTATCCAGCCAGCCTTCGATATCTTCTTTTGTGACGCCCAGCTTGCTGAAACCTTCTGGAATGCCGACGCGTTTGCTCAGCGTACGGATAGCGTTAATCGCTTCCTGACTTGCGGCTTCGTCAGACATACCGCGCGTCTCTACGCCCATCGCCTGTGCGATACGGGCAAAACGCGCGACGGCGTTCGGACGGTTAAAGTTCTCGACAATTGGCAGCAGGATAGCGTTGCAGACGCCGTGCGGCAGGTTGTGAGTTGCGCCCGGCTGGTGCGCCAGCGCGTGAACCAGCCCCAAACCGGCGCTGTTGAACGCCATACCCGCCAGGTACTGGCCGAATGCCATTTGCTCACGGGCTTCGAGGTTATGGCCATCGTCAACCGCTTTCGGTAGCCACAAATTGATTAAGCGAATCGCTTCCAGCGCGTTAGCGTCGGTAAGCGGATGCGCGCCAACGGAGACATAGGCTTCCACCGCATGGGTCAGGGCATCCATGCCGGTTGCGGCGGTCACAGACGCCGGGATTTCCAGCATGACGCTGGCGTCATCCACGGCAATATCCGGGATGATATTCGGGTCGATGATCACCTCTTTGACCTTACGGGCAGAGTCGATAATCACCGCGTTGCTGGTCATCTCGGCCGCGGTACCTGCCGTAGTATTAATCGCTACCAGCGGTACGCCGGCGTTTTTCACTTTGCCGACGCCGGAGTAGGCGGTGGAAGGGCCAGGGTTGGCGGTGAGGATTTTCACCGCTTTTGCGGTATCGATCGGGCTGCCGCCGCCGAAGGCGATAATGTAGTCACATTCTGCGCTCTGATACGCCGCAAAACCTTTCTGCACCAGCTCTTCTGTCGGGTTTGGGAACACCTCATCAAACAGGTGGTAAGACATTTGATGTTCATCCAGTGCGCTAAACAGGCTATCCAGCAGGCCCAGCTTTACCAGTTGACCATCGGTAACGATCAGCGCTTTGCCCCATTGCTTATTCGCCACGAGGTTCACCATATCGGCAATCGCTCCAGCGCCATGCAGGCTAATTTTTGGCAGTGCCAACATAAAGCTCATCACTATTCTCCTTAAAAAAATTCCCTGTTGCCCGATGGCGCTACGCTTATCGGGCCTACGGTAAAATGCGCACCGTCCTGTAGGCCGGATAAGGCAAAGCCGCATCCGGCGTTGAGTTGGGAGGTATCAGTACAGCGCTACGGCGCTGGCCAGCGGTGTCACACCAAAACGTTTGCCGAGTGCGACCAGTTCTTCGCGCGTGATGGTCTGCTTCATACCGCCCATCGAATAGATTTTGACTAATACCTCAGCGGATTTCTCTGCGGTATCTATCAAACCGAAGGTTTCATCCAGCGTAGGTCCGCTTCCGAACACGCCGTGGAACGGCCACAGTACCAGCGAATGTTTCTGCATTTCTTGCGCGGTAGCCTGGCCGATTTCATCGGTGCCTGGCACCATCCACGGCAGAATGCCGACACCGTCCGGGAATACCACCAGGCATTCGGTGCTGCCTTCCCACAGTTTGCGGGTGATCAGCGCAGTGTTGTTTTCCAGTACGTAGGTGAGGGCGATCAGGTTAGTCGCATGGCAATGCATAATGACGCGGTCTTTGCCGTGGGTGGCTTTGATGCGTTCGCAGTGGGAGAGGAAATGCGCCGGGAGTTCAGAGGTGGGTACCGCGTCGTGGGTTAAGCCCCACAGAATGTGGTAGCCTGCGCCGTCACTGTCGATTTTGACCACGCCTAAATTGGCTGCCGGATCGAGCTGCACGTTGCGGAAGAATTTGCCGGAACCGGTAACGATAAACGGCGTATTCGCCAGCAGCGGCATGGGTTGACTTAGCGCGATGTAGCGCGGTTTTTCGTGGAAATTAGCTGCAAACGGTGCGATATCGGCTTCATCCAGACGCAGCGTCAGGTTACCGCCATTACGTTCGTCCCACCCTTTCAGCCACGCATCAGACGTGGCTTTAATCATGCCCTGGACGAACCAGGAATCGGTAATATTTTGCATGTTCGTGTTCCCATTTATTGCCCGAAGGTTATTCGGGTCTTACGTAGGCCGGATAAGCGCAGCGCCATCCGGCAATCGTGTTTCATTTATTGCCGGATGGCGACGCGGGCGTCTTATCCGGCCTACAGATCAGGTGTCGCTGTCAGCTACGTTTGCTCAGGATCTCTTTTTCATAGACGCGAACGCTGTCCAGCCACTGGCTGCCAGCCGGCGTGTCGTGACGCTGGCAATACATTTCCCAGACGGCCTGCCACGGCAGAGATTTTTGCTCTTCCAGCAGCGCCAGACGCGCGGTGTAATCGCCGCTGGCCTCAAGCTGACGCAGTTGATCTGTGGGTTCCAGCAGAGCGCGCAGCAGCGCTTTTTTCATGTTGCGGGTACCGATAACCCACGCGGCGACACGGTTGATAGAGGCGTCGAAGAAATCCAGACCGATATGCACACGGTCGAACAGGTTATGACGGACGATTTCGCTGGCAATTGCCTGGGTTTCATCGTCCAGGAGTACCACGTGGTCGCTATCCCAGCGTACCGGGCGGCTGACGTGCAGCAGCAGCCGTGGCACATAGAGCATGGCGGCGGAAATTTTGTCGGAAATCACTTCAGTGGGATGGAAGTGGCCCGCATCCAGGCACAGCGCGGTCTGACGGCTGGTGGCGTAGCCCATGTAGAACTCATTGGAGCCGACGGTGTAGCTTTCCGCGCCGATGCCAAACAGTTTGCTCTCAACGGCGTCGATGTGGTGCGCCGGGTCGAATTTCTCGCTAATGACCTCATCCAGCGCTTCCAGCAGGCGCTGGCGCGGGGCTAAACGGTCGACGGTAATGTCTTTCATGCCGTCCGGAATCCAGATGTTCATCACCGACGGCGTACCGAGCTGCTCACCAAAGTATGCCGAGACGCGGCGGCTGGCTTTGCAGTGATCGATCCAGAACTGGCGAATTTTCGCGTCTGGATGAGAGAGGGTAAAACCGTCAGCGCTCAGTGGATGAGAAAAACAGGTGGGGTTGAAATCCAGCCCCAGCCGGTTCGCTTTCGCCCACTCCACCCAGTTTTTAAAATGCTCCGGTTTGATCTGGTCGCGAGCAACCGGCGTATCCGACTCAAGGTAAATGGCGTGTAGGTTCAGCCGTTTTGGGCCTGGGATCAGACGCAGCGCCTGTTCCAGATCGGCGCGCAGTTCGGTGGCGTTACGCGCTTTGCCCGGATAGTTGCCGGTCGATTGAATTCCGCCCGTCAGCGAACCTTCCGGGTTCTCGAATCCGGCAACATCGTCGCCCTGCCAGCAGTGCATGGAAACCGGCAGGCGATCGAGCTGGCGCAGCGCCTCCTCGACATCAATACCTACTGCGGCGAAACGTTGTTTTGCCAGTTCCCAGGCTTGTTCCAGTTGAGTGGTCATGCGCAAAGCTCCTTTGTCTGTCGTTTGGGTTGAAACTGCGCAACGTGGCGGGCAATTTCACTATCAGGATTAGGGATATAGGTTGTCAGGTCGTAGTTAGCGCTGACGACCTGACGGAAGTCATCGACGTTGTTTAATTCGTCGAGGGTCATAAGCTGAATACCAATATTGCCAAGGGTGGAGGCTTCAACCGGCCCGGCCATCACGCGAATGCCACATGCATCGGCGCACAACTGGTTGAGTAGCGAGTTTTGGCATCCGCCGCCGACAATATGCAGTTGGGTAAATTTTTCGCCGCGCAGATTTGCCTGTTCGTGCAGAATGTCGGCATACAACAGCGCCAGACTGTCGAAAATGCAGCGCGCCAGTTCGGCATCGCTGACGGGAACGGGCTGGTCGGTCTCGCGACAGGCTGCCTGGATTTCAGCGCGCATATCGTCAGGATTGATAAAGCGATCGTCATTCGGGTTAATCAGGAAACGGCAGGCCGGCAGCGCTTCTGTTTGGGCGATAAGCGCAGGCAGATCGGTAATGCGCCGTTCTTTCAGCACACGCTGGAGCAGCCACAAACCCATAATGTTTTTCAGTACCCGATAACGCCCTTCCGCGCCGCCTTCGTTGGTGATATTGGCGGCCAGCGCCTCATCAGTGGTGTAGGGCATTTTGCTTTCAAAACCCATCAATGACCAGGTGCCTGAAGACAGGTAAGCGCTATGTTTATTTGCCAGCGGAGAGGCAATAACGGCGCTGGCGGTATCGTGGCTGGCGACGGCTACCACCGGAATACGGTTGCCCTGCGGGCAAATCCAGTCGCCGATAACATTGCCAGGGTGCGAGGGGCGACCGAACCAGCTCTTTTTCGCGCCAGTCCACGCCAGCAGGGTATCGTCCCAGTCATCGGTATTGATATTGACCAACTGGGTGGTCGTGGCGTTGGTGTATTCCCAGTTCATTTCACCGGTCAGGCGGTAGCTGAAATAATCGGGCATCAGCAGCGCATGAGCGACCTGCGCCGTTAACTCAGGCTGTTGTTTCGTCAGCGCGCGTAGCTGATAGATGGTGTTAAACGGCAGAAACTGAATCCCGCTGCGGCGATAGATTTCGCTTTTGCCGATCTGGACCAGCGCTTGCGGCATGATGCCCGTGGTACGGTTATCGCGGTAGGAGACCGGCAGGCCGACACGCTGACCTTGTTTATCCAGCAGGACATAATCGACGCCCCAGGTGTCGATGCCGATGCTGTCGATAAGAATGCCTTCATTGCAGACTTTCTTCAGACCAAGACGGATATCCTTTTCCAGACTGTCGATGTCCCAGGTGTCAAACCCGTCTGTTTTTTGTAGGCAGTTCACAAAACGGTGAATTTCACGTAGCGTCAGGGTACGGTGTTTGCTGTCGTAACGCGCCAGCATCACGCGCCCGCTGGATGCGCCGAGATCAACCGCGACACAATGGCGAAAAGTCATAATCAGGTCCTTCTTAGAGTCATTGCGCACAGTCTAAAAAAGCCCTCAAAGACCTACCTTCTCGTTACTGACAGGAAAATGAGCCGCTGGCAACAAGGCAAAGATGAACGTGATAGCGTTCACAGTTTCTACTAATAGGCCGGTGTGATGTCGTCCGCATTTCCCGCTTTTTCCCGCCTTTTCTTGAAAAAAAGACCATGTTTGCGCGCTTTAGCGTCAAAAATTTAAGGTGAGGCCGATAACCCTTAATTACTATTCGGACATGTTGAATTCAGGAGGAAGCAACCATGACCGTACTGCATAGCGTGGATTTTTTTCCATCAGGTAAAGCGCCCGTGGCGATTGAACCTCGTCTGCCGCAAGCCGCTTTCCCTGAACATCATCATGATTTTCATGAAATCGTGATTGTGGAACACGGTACGGGCATTCATGTATTCAACGGGCAGCCGTATACCATCAGCGGCGGTACCGTGTGTTTTGTTCGCGATCACGACCGGCATTTATATGAACATACCGACAACCTATGCCTGACGAATGTACTGTGGCGTTCACCGGACGCCTTCCAGTTCCTGGCGGGGTTGGATCAATTGCTGCCGCAGGAGCAGGATGGTTACTATCCTTCTCACTGGCGGGTGAATCAGAGTGTGTTGCAGCAGGTGCGCCAGTTGGTCGGTCTGATGGAGCGCGCCGGAGACGGCATGGATGCGCCTGCCGTGGCGAATCGCGAAATTTTGTTTATGCAACTACTGGTGTTGTTACGCCGCAGTAGCCTGATGGAAGGCGCGACCAATAACGACGCCAAACTCAACCAACTGATGGCATGGCTGGAAGACCATTTTGCGGAGGAGGTCTGCTGGGAGGCGGTAGCTGAACAGTTTTCGCTGTCGCTACGCACGCTGCATCGTCAGCTTAAACAGCATACCGGGCTGACGCCGCAACGTTACCTTAATCGCCTGCGTTTGATCAAAGCCCGGCATTTATTGCGCCATAGCGATCATAGCGTGACAGAAATCGCGTACCGCTGCGGTTTTGGCGACAGTAACCACTTTTCGACTCTGTTTCGCCGAGAATTTAACTGGTCGCCGCGGGATATCCGTCAGGGACGCGATGCGATAATCCAGTAACGCGAACGCTATCAACGTTTTCGTCGCCAATATGCTGATAATTATACCCTTTAATACCGGATGGCGGCTGCGCCTTACCTGGCCTACGGCGGCGAGCGGTAGACAGAATAAGCGTAGCGCCATCCGGCAAGCATTCAACATGAGGTGCTGCGGTGGCAAATCAGTTAATCCTTTTGAAAAAAGATTTTTTTACTGATGAGCAGCAGGCCGTTACGGTTGCCGATCGCTATCCACAGGATGTTTTTGCGGAACATACGCATGAGTTTTGTGAACTGGTGATGGTCTGGCGGGGCAATGGCCTACACGTTCTTAATGAGCGCCCATACAGAATTACCCGCGGCGATCTGTTTTACATTCGTGCTGAAGACAAACACTCCTATACTTCCGTTAACGATCTGGTGCTGCAAAATATTATTTACTGCCCGGAGCGTTTGAAACTCAATGTAAACTGGCAGGCGATGATTCCCGGCTTTCAGGGAGCGCAGTGGCATCCTCACTGGCGGCTGGGCAGTATGGGAATGAATCAGGCGCGGCAGGTCATTAACCAGCTTGAACATGAGAGTAATGGACGCGATCCGCTGGCGAATGAGATGGCGGAATTGCTGTTTGGTCAACTGGTGATGACGTTAAAACGGCATCGCTACGCGACCGACGATCTTCCGGCAACCTCCCGAGAAACCCTGTTGGATAAATTAATTACCGCTTTGGCTAATAGCCTTGAGTGTCCCTTTGCGCTGGATGCGTTTTGCCAGCAGGAACAATGCAGCGAACGGGTGCTGCGGCAGCAGTTTCGCGCCCAAACCGGGATGACGATTAATCAATATTTACGCCAGGTCCGTATTTGCCACGCGCAGTATCTGCTTCAGCATAGCCCGCTGATGATTAGCGAGATTTCGATGCAGTGCGGTTTTGAAGATAGTAATTATTTTTCAGTGGTGTTCACGCGGGAAACCGGGATGACGCCGAGCCAATGGCGTCATCTCAGTAATCAAAGCGATTAACTGGCCATGCCTAAACCGACAATATTCGCCGCGATAATAATTACCACGCAGCCGAGGCTTAATACAGCAACGGGACGGCGGCCAGCATTTTTCCACTCTTTTAGCACCAGACCGACAAGCCCCCCGCACAGCACATAGAAGCTCATGTGCAGCATCCAGCTCATGTAGTCATATTGCGCTGGAATGCGCGCGTGACCCCAGGCATAGAAAAAGAACTGCAAATACCACATCAGACCGCCAAGCGCGGACAGCAGAATATTGCTGATAATCAACGGTCTTGCCAGCGAGAAGTCGGCTTTTATCGACAGATTTTGTACTTTTGCCAGGCGGATAAAACAGAAACCGAGGTTCACCAGCGCGCCGCCGCCCATAATCACCACGTAACTCGGCAGCGCGACATAGAGCGGGTCAACGCCAAGCGCGGCAGCAGCTTCATGCATCGGTTTCGCGGCGTTCATGGCAAAAGACATTCCCGCCGAGAAAATACCGCACATCACTGCCAGCAGAAGCCCTTTCTTCAGATTGAACTCCTCCGCTTTAATGCCCATTTTGCGTTCTTTTAACTGTCCGGCGCGCGTCACAATCCCGACGCCGATCAGCGCGACAAAAACGCCAAGTAGCGTCATGCGTCCCCCTTCGGTATGAATTAACACATCGAAGTTACCGTTGATGATAGGCGTCATCAGCGTGCCGACGATAAGCGTAATGCCGATAGCGATGCCGATACCCATCGACATGCCGAGATAACGCATGGTCAGGCCGTAGTTAATATTGCCGATGCCCCACATGGCGCCGAACAGAAAAACCGGTAAAAGGGTGGAGAGGTTAAACTGCCCATAATAGGCCCAGAAATCAGGCAGTAACAGAGCGCTAATTGTCCACGGCAGAATAAGCCATGAGACGATGCCGCCCACTGACCACATGGTTTCCCATGACCACTGTTTCACTTGCTTGAACGGGGCATAGAAGCAGGCTGCACTGGCCGCCCCTATCAAATGCCAGAAAATACCCATCGTAATCGCGTTACTCATGACATGTTCCTCATTATTTTTTATGGACGGGATACCCCTTCCGTTTGCATGAGTTTAAAAATTACGCAGCCTGGTAACCTTATAACGATTGCCGCCGTTGGGTGTATTCTGGCAATCAGCACGTTAATGAAGTGATTAACTTCACGTTTTAAAAAAGTCGGAGCGCATCGTGACCGTCTGGATGTTATTTAAATCAGTGGGTAATATTTGTTTTCTAAAATACCTTCATCATAACGACACGAAACGACTTAGCTGGCAACAATGCAAAGAAAACGCTGCGTGAGGTCACATAATGGGAATAGTCTGACTTACCGTTTGATAAAAGGGTAGTTATACAGTAATTATTTGGTTGTTTTATTTGTATTTACAATTTAAATATATTGAAATTAACGTTAGGAATCAATTAAATATAAATATAAGGAAATCCCTATATTGGCGTTGTTGATGGTGTTTTGATTTTTATTTTATATGACGAATATGAATTTCATTTATTTTATTTTGCTTTTTGAACATTATCCCAATTTTAAATTAAAGATCTTTGTCTATATTGTCGCCATTCACATTGCGTATTATGGTTGTAACGGTCTGACATGAAACAACGTTTTAATTTTAAATTAAATGGATTCTGTTATGAGAAAATCTCTTTTCTTACTATTACCTCTTGTTGTAACAAATGCGCATGCAGTATATGTCGATGTTCGTCATGAATATCTTGATGACAGTAAAGCTAACTATGACCGTGCGTATATTTCTCATCGGTTTGCGAATGGTGTTGGTTTTGCGATAGAAGCTATCTCAAAATCAGGCGGGGATGACACCAATAAAGCGTTTAATGACCTAGAAACACAGGGCAACGAATATACGATAAGCTACCAATTTAAAACCGGTGATGTCGCCTGGCAACCGGGTTTCGTGCTGGAAACAGGCAACGGTTACTCTACCTATAAGCCTTACTTCCGCGCGACGTGGACATTAAATGAAAGCTGGTGGGTTGGCGCGCGCTATCGTTTTGAATATGTACGCCGTTCTTCTGATATCCGTGATGATGATACCATCAATCGTATGGATGTCTGGGCGGGTTATAAATGGAACAACTTTGACTGGACAATCGAAGGAATTTATAAGAAAGCCGATAAATATGATCTTTACGATGGCGGCAAAGATAACTATGAATATAACTTCAGAACTGCCTATATTATTGACCAATGGTCGCCATTCGTTGAGGTAGGTAATGTTTCCGTCAATAGCAACAGCGATGAAAGACAAACCCGTTTCCGCGTGGGTATAGGCTACACATTCTAATCATTATCCCTGTTTATTATTTATTCCCTTTTCCGGCTACTTTATAGGTAGCCGGTTTTTTTTACCTGGTGATGACCTGCGGATAATTATTATCGCGCGTTGGCCGGATAAGACGCGAATCGCCATCCGGCAACGAGATGTGCAGGAAACTATGCGCTTACATGATGCCCAGTAGACGGGGTAAGAACAGTGTGATTTCCGGAATGTAGGTAATTAATAACAGAACGCCGATAATCGCGCCGTAAAAAGGCAGCAACGGTTTAATCACTTCCTCAACTTTGACCTTACCGACGCTCGCCCCGACATATAAACCACTGCCAACTGGCGGCGTAATGGTGCCAATCGCCAGGTTATAGATCATGATAATGCCGAAATGCACCGGATCGACGCCCAGTTTAGCCATGATTGGCAGCAGAATCGGGGTAAAAATCAGAATGGCCGGACCAATATCCATAAATGCGCCGATAATCAACAAAAAGACGGTAATGACTAACAGGATAACCAGTTTATTGGCGGAAATACCGAGGATCATATCGCTCAGCGCCGCAGGAATATTGGTGATCGACATCGAGAAGGACATCGCCGAAGAGGTTGCCAGCAGGAACATGATGACCCCGGTCATTACCACTGTCTGGAGCAAAATCGAAGGCAAATCCTTAATTTTCAGCGTGCGGTAAAACACCATCGTCAGCAATAACGTATACACCACGGCAATCGCGGAGGCTTCAATGGCGGTGAAAATCCCCTGCACAATGCCGCCGACAATAATCACGATCAGCAGCAGGCTGGGAATGGCCTCAACGGCAACTTTTAGCGCCATACCTTTTTGGACGGTGAAGAAAACCCGATAATTTCGACGCTTAGCGACCACCAGCGTGACCAGCATACAGCCAACGCCCCACAGCACTCCCGCGACCAGACCGCCGGCGAACAGAGCGGCAATCGATGTTCCCCCGCTTGCCAGCGCGTAAAGGATAAAAGCCGTGGTGGGCGGAATTAACATTCCCGTCGGCGCGGAGGCGATATTCACCGCGGCCGCAAAGCCGCGATCGTAACCTTCGCGCGCGCTCATCGGCACCATCACGCCGCCGATGGAGGTTGAGGCGGCAATCGCCGATCCGGAAATTGCACCGAACATCATATTGCCGACGATGTTGGTATAAGAGAGCGAGCCGGGCAGTTTGCCAGTAAACAGTTTGGCAAAATTGACCAGCCGGGCGGCAATTCCCCCGCTATTCATGATCACCCCGGACAAAACGAAGAACGGCACGGCCAGCAAGGCAAAACTGTCCAGGCTGGAGAACATTTTTTGCGCGGTGGCGAACATCGAAATATCGAAAGGCAGTACCAGCATCATGGTGCTGAAAGAGGCGATAACGATGCAGATCCCGATAGGCGCGCCCATGGCCAGTAAAACAACAAAGACGGCAATTAGCGTACAGGACGCAAAAATAGGGTCAATCATGTGATTTCTCCAGAGTGTGCTCAGTGGTATCCGTGGCGGAATGGATAGCTTTCAGGGCGTCAACGATATTCAGCAGCCCATAGAGGATGATCAGTACGCCCGCGCAGGGGAGCGCGTAATAAATTTTTCCCATCGGAATGCCCAGCGCAGGAGAGATTTGCAGCATAGAAATCGCAGAAATCTTTAAGCCGCCGATAATCAATACCCAAATGGAAAACGCGATAAAAATGACCTGCAGGATAATATCCCACCAGCCGCGAATCGTCGGCGACACCTTATCCAGTAAGAGAGTCAGGCTAATATGCTGTTTCTGACCGGCGACAAAAGCCATGCCCAGCATTGATACCCACACCAGGAGAAATCGCAGCATCTCTTCGGTAAGGGTGCTGGGAACGCCCAGAATGTAGCGGCTCACCACCTGCCAGCAGGCGATGCCAACCATTATCGCCAGCACCAGGCAACAGATAGCGCCCAGCAATAAATCAAGTCCTTTTCTGAATGTGTTCATCTTAATTTCCTGATTAGATTAATTTTTTGCTGTCTGGATACGTTGATACAGCCCGTAAAGCCGCGGTTTGTTTTTCAGACCGTCGTAAATAGGCTGTACTGCCTCCTGGAAGGGTTTTTTGTCGATCTCGTAGAATTCAACGTTGAAATCTTTTACCGCCGCCAGCCTGGTTTTCTCTATTTCCTTGTCCCATGCGGCTTTCTCAAATTCGATCGACGCCTTGATGGCGGCTTCGACGATGCGCTGCTGTTCCGGCGTCAGCTTTTCCAGCGTGAGGGTACTCATTAGCAGGATATCGGGAATGCGGGTGTGCATATCGTAGGTGTAATAACGGGCGACTTCGCCGTGGCGGGCGATGGTGAGAGCGAACTCATTGTTTTCCGCGCCGTCGAGAATGCCTTGTTGTAATGAGGTATAGACCTCCGCCTGGCTCATGGCGATAGGCGAAGCGCCCAGCAGTTTGAGGGTTTGGATCGCCGTCTCACTCTGCATGACGCGGATCTTTTTCCCGCGTAAATCCTCAATGCGTTTAATCGGCGCTTTGCTCATATAAAAATTACGCGCGCCGGAATCATACCAGCCTACGCCGATAAACCCCTGCGCGGCGGTGGACTGATAAACAGGCTCCATCACCTGCGGGTTATCCATTACGCGGTAGTATTCCTCGACGGTGGCAAACAGGTAGGGAAGTGAGAACACGCCGTACTCAGGCGAAAAACTCTCCATCAGCCCGGACGACACTTTAGTGATGTCGACGACGCCGACCTGCGTCAACTCCACCAGTTCGCGCTCGCCGCCAAGCTGTCCGTCCGGGAAGTACTGTACTTTGATATCGCCGCCCGTTTTCTCTTCCACTTGCTGCCCCAGGAAGTGCAACGCATCTTTTACCGGCTGGCTATTTTCAGCGTAGGCCAGGCGCAAAATGGTTTCGCCGTGGGAGAAGAAAGAGAGTGTGGAGAGTAAGGCCAACGTAGCCAGACGTATAAAACCAGGTTGCTTCATGATTCCCTCGCAATTGTAATAATTTACCGGGAATGTAATTGCAGTGTGAAATTATAACCTTCTTGATTTTGCCACCGCTGACAAAATTTGGCACCAAAAGAAAGATTTTGAAACCCTGTTTCACATTTCATGATTTCCAGGAATTCATCAACAGGCGGTTTCGGTTGGAGGCGTAAAAAACGGTTTTTTTCAGCGGATGCCGTAACGTTTATAACCCTGGAAAAAGTACGGCATTGATAATCATTTTCAATATCATTTAATTAACTATAATGAACCAACTGCTTACGCGGCGTTAACACTGTGCCGCTCGACAATAATGGAGATGATTATGAGTTATACACTGCCATCCCTGCCGTACGCTTATGATGCACTGGAACCGCACTTCGATAAGCAGACGATGGAGATTCACCACACCAAACACCATCAAACCTATGTCAACAACGCTAACGCGGCGCTGGAAAACCTGCCTGAGTTTGCCAGCCTGCCGGTTGAAGAACTGATTACTAAACTGGACCAGGTGCCAGCGGACAAAAAAACTGTGCTGCGTAACAACGCGGGCGGCCATGCTAACCACAGCCTGTTCTGGAAAGGGCTGAAAAAAGGCACCACTCTGCAGGGCGATCTGAAAGCGGCTATCGAGCGTGACTTCGGTTCCGTTGACAACTTCAAAGCTGAATTCGAAAAAGCAGCAGCAACCCGTTTCGGCTCCGGCTGGGCGTGGCTGGTGCTGAAAGGCGACAAACTGGCTGTGGTTTCTACCGCAAACCAGGATTCCCCGCTGATGGGTGAAGCCATTTCCGGCGCTTCCGGCTTCCCGATCCTGGGCCTGGACGTGTGGGAACACGCTTACTACCTGAAATTCCAGAACCGCCGCCCGGACTACATCAAAGAGTTCTGGAACGTGGTGAACTGGGACGAAGCAGCAGCGCGTTTCGCCGCTAAAAAATAATTTGCATTGCACGTCTGTAGAAGCGAGTCTGATGACTCGCTTTTTTTGTATCCGCGTAAGGAGCAGCAGATGCATTATCCGGTTGACGTGTTTATTGGCAAAATTCGTGACTATGACGGCAGCCGCCCGAGCGCTATCGCCAAGGTGCAAATCGACGGCGAACTCATGCTGACCGAGCTCGGTCTGGCAGGCGATCAGCAGGCCGAAAAGAAAATCCACGGCGGCCCCGACCGCGCGCTATGCCATTACCCCCGCGAACACTATGCTGATTGGATTCGCCAGTTCCCCGAGCAGGCGACGCTGTTTTGCGCCCCGGCGTTTGGCGAGAATCTGTCGACGAACGGAATGACCGAACACAACGTGTTTATTGGCGACATCTACCGCTGGGGCGAGGTGTTGATCCAGGTCACTCAGCCGCGCTCTCCATGCTTTAAACTTAATTTCCACTTTGCCATCAGCGACATGGCCCTCCTTATGCAGAACAGCGGAAAAACCGGCTGGCTGTATCGGGTCATTGCGCCAGGTAAGGTCTCCAGCGATGCGCCGTTGGAACTGGCGTCGCGTCTGAGCGATGTCTCGGTTCATGAAGCGGGTGTTATCGCCTGGTCTATGCCGTTTGATGACGAACAATATCACCGGCTGTTGAGCGCCGCCGGGCTGTCGGCGAGCTGGAGCCGCACCATGCAGAAGCGTCGTTTGAGCGGCAAAATTGAAGATAGCGCCAGACGACTGTGGGGGGATAAAACTCCGCCAAAATGAAAGGAAGGATTATGACTGAAGCTGAAAATGCGGTGGCGATCGTAAAAGAATTTTTGGTGGCCTCGATGATTCCCGATGCTGAACGCGCCGCAACGTATATGCACCCGGAGGTGAAAATTACCTTCACCGGAGGCCGGGCAATGGCTGGCGCGGCAGATATCGCGCAGTTTAACGGCGCTCGCTACAAGTGGGTGAAGAAGGCGCTGGGCGAGTTTGATGCGGTGCAGCATGATCATTACGTTGTGATTTATTCCAACGGTACGCTGTATGGGGAATGGCCCGACGGTCGCCCGTTTGCCGGTAATCGCTTTATCGATCGTTTCGAAGTGCGCGATGGCAAAATTACCCGGATGGACGTGTGGAACGACAGCGCCGAGTGGATTCTGGTGCCGGAAATCTCCCGGTAAATCTCGACGGCGAGATAAAAAATCGGCCTGCATTCGCAGGCCGATGGTTTTTAGGTTCGCTTGTACAGCGGTAGCCACAGCGTAAGCCGCAACCCACCCAGCGGGCTATCGTCAGCCTTCACCCAGCCGCGGTGCTGCTGCATGGCGCTTTCGACAATCGCCAGCCCCAGCCCGGTGCCGCCAGACTCGCGGTCGCGCGCCTCATCAGTGCGATAGAACGGACGGAAGATCTGCTCGCGGTCTTCAGGGCTGACGCCCGGCCCGTCGTCATCGACCGTGATCGTAATACCGTCTTTATCCACCGAGAAGCCGACTTCAATCTTCGTATGTGAATAGCGCAGCGCATTACGAACTATATTTTCCAGCGCGCTTTCCAGCGCGTTTGGGTTGCCATAGAGCGGCCACGGCCCCGGCGGATAATTTACCGTTAACGACTTGCCCATCTGTTCGGCTTCAAAGGCGGCGTTATCCAGCACTTCGCCCCATAGCTGATTGGCTTTCATCGTTTCGCTGACCAGCGCATTTTTCTGTTGGTTACGCGACATCACCAGCAGGTCATTGATCATGCTGTCCAGACGCTGCGCTTCGGTTTCAATACGCTCCAGCTCTTTGCTTTCGCCGCCACGACGACGCAGCAGCGCGGTACCCAGTTGCAGGCGCGTAAGGGGCGTTCGCAGCTCATGGGAGATGTCTGACAGCAAACGCTGCTGCGAGGTCATCATCCGTTCCAGCGCCGTCACCATCTGGTTAAAACTGGCGCCAGCGGCGAGGAACTCCTGCGGACCCGCCTCCAGCTCCGGATGCTGACGCAGGTTGCCTTGCGCCACTTCATCAGCCGCGTTTTTCAACTTACGCGCCGGTTTCGCCAGACTCCATGCCAGCCATAGCAAGAGCGGCGAACTGACCAGCATCGTGACAATGAGCAACAGAAGCGGGCGGTCAAACAGCAGATTAATAAAATCGGATTGCGAACTGCTGGCCGGTCGAATCAAGTAAAGCTGGTAATTATCCTCTCCGTCGCGAACGGAGAACGGCCCCACCATCTCTACGCGGCCATATTTTTTCTTCTGCGGATGATCGGCGTTATCCGCCTGACCAATGAAGTTACGAATGATCTGCATTTCGCTGCGTTCAGCGCCGATCACGCGTCCTTCAGAGGTCACCAGTAATAACCGCTGTCCAGGCGGCGCCCACTTATCGATCGCGCGGAACAGGCGACGCCACCACATCAGGTCGTTGGGCGGATCGTTCGCAAGTTCAGCTTCTACATGTTGCTCTATCATCAATCCCTGGCGCTGTTCGCTGTCCAGCAGCTCGGTCATCTGGCGTGAATCGAGCTTGGGCAACATCAGGACCAGCATTAGCACCAGCGCCAGCGTCAACCAGAAGATGGCGAAGATGCGCGCGGTTAAACTTCCTATCATGAAGCGGAAACCATCAGATAGCCGCGACCACGCAATGTTTTAAACCACGGGTGACCGTCTTTGCGTTCCGGCAGTTTGCGGCGCAGGTTAGAAATATGCATATCAATGGCGCGATCGAACGGCGTCAGGCGCTTACCCAGCACTTCCTGACTTAAATGTTCACGGGAAACCACCTGGCCGAGGTGTTGCGCCAGCAAATAGAGCAGGGTGAATTCCGTACCGGTCAGCTCCAGCGTTTGGCCATCGAAACTGGCTTCCTGGCGACCCGGATTAAGGCTTAGCGCATCGACTTCCAGCGTCGGCGAGCCGTTGTCGCTGCTCTGCTGCTGTTCGCTCCAGTGGGAACGGCGCAAAATAGCCCTGATGCGCGCTACCAGCTCGCGGTCGTTAAATGGTTTGGGTAAATAGTCGTCCGCGCCCAGCTCAAGGCCGAGAACGCGATCCAGCTCGCTGCCGCGCGCGGTCAGCATAATGACAGGCGTCTGGTGTGTCTGGCGAAGCGCTTTCAACGTATCGATACCGTTTTTCTTCGGCATCATGACGTCAAGCAAAAGTAAATCGATGCTGTCATCCAAAAGCTCAAGCGCCTGCTCGCCGTCGTGGGCCACCAGGACATTAAAACCTTCCATTTCGAGGAGCTCTTTTAACAGGGAAGTCAGCTCTCGGTCATCATCAACTAACAGGATTTTATTCATTGTTTACGTACCTCCGAGGCAGAAATTACGTCATCAGGCGTCGCTAATCCATGACTTTACGTTGTTTTACACCCCCTGACGCATGTTTGCAGCCCGAATCGTAAACTGTCTCTCGTTGAATCGCGACAGAAAAGATTTTGGGAGCAAGCGATGCGCAAAGTTACCGCTGCTGTTATGGCCTCAACGCTGGCATTCAGTTTTTTAAGCCACGCAGCTGAAGTTGTTACAAGCGATAACTGGCACCCCGGTGACGGGGCCACGCAGCGTAGCGCGCAAAATCATATGTTTGACGGCATAAGTTTAACCGAACATCAGCGTCAGCAGATGCGAGATCTTATGCAACAGGCAAGGCACGAACAGCCTCCTGTTAATGTTAGCGAAATGGAGACAATGCATCGGCTTGTCACCGCAGAAAAATTTGATGAAAGCGCTGTGCGCGCTCAGGCAGAAAAAATGGCGCAAGAGCAGGTTGCCCGCCAGGTCGAAATGGCCCGCGTGCGTAACCAGATGTATCGCCTGTTAACGCCGGAGCAGCAAGCGGTTTTGAATGAAAAGCATCAGCAACGAATGGAGCAACTGCGCGACGTGGCGCAATGGCAAAAAAGTTCATCGTTGAAATTATTGAGTAGTAGCAACTCACGTTCCCAGTAACAACCCTGTTTTCCTTGCCATAGACACCATCCCTGTCTTCCCCCACATGATGTGGGGGTTTTTTTTATCTCCAGTTTGTCATTCTGTTATTAGCTTACTGTTTTAAACCATCCGTTATACTACCGGCAGAAGATAGCGGGAGTATTTATGAATCAAACCTATGGACGGCTGGTTAGCCGGGCGGCTATCGCGGCAACGGCGATGGCATCAGCGTTACTTTTGATCAAAATTTTTGCGTGGTGGTATACGGGATCGGTGAGTATTCTGGCGGCGTTGGTGGACTCGCTGGTGGATATTGCCGCGTCATTGACGAATTTGTTGGTCGTGCGTTATTCGCTGCAACCCGCAGATGATGAACACACGTTTGGGCACGGTAAAGCGGAGTCGCTGGCGGCGCTGGCGCAAAGTATGTTTATTTCCGGTTCGGCGTTGTTTCTGTTTTTGACCAGTATTCAGAATCTGATTAAGCCGACGCCAATGAACGACCCCGGCGTGGGGATTGGCGTTACCGTCATCGCTCTGATATGCACTATTATACTGGTCACGTTTCAGCGCTGGGTGGTACGCAAGACCCAAAGTCAGGCGGTACGGGCGGATATGCTTCATTATCAGTCTGATGTTATGATGAACGGAGCGATTCTTATCGCGCTGGGGTTATCCTGGTACGGTTGGCATCGTGCGGATGCCCTGTTTGCGTTAGGTATCGGCATCTATATTTTGTATAGCGCGTTACGTATGGGGTATGAGGCGGTGCAGTCATTATTGGATCGCGCGCTGCCCGATGCGGAACGACAGGAAATTATTGATATCGTGACGTCATGGCCGGGAGTCAGCGGCGCGCACGATCTCCGCACGCGGCAGTCAGGGCCGACTCGCTTTATTCAGATTCATTTGGAAATGGAAGATAATCTGCCGCTCGTTCAGGCGCATTTTGTGGCTGACCAGGTAGAGCAGGCGATTTTACAGCGTTTTCCGGGTTCAGATGTCATTATTCATCAGGATCCCTGTTCAGTCGTTCCCAGGGAAGGCAGGAAGTTCGAGCTTGTATAATTGATTGTTAAAAAGTGAGCCAGGCCAGCATTTTGTGTATAAATTACCGCCATTTGGCCTGACCTGAATCAATTCAGCAGGAAGGGATTGTTATACTATCTGTATATTCGTTGGATCGTTTCGAAGTGCGAAATCGGCTTCCGGCAATAGATTTCATTTTGCATTCCAAAGTTCAGAGGTAGTCATGATTAAGAAAATCGGTGTGTTGACAAGCGGCGGTGATGCGCCGGGCATGAACGCGGCAATCCGCGGTGTTGTGCGCGCAGCGTTGACGGAAGGGCTGGAAGTCATGGGCATTTATGACGGCTATCTGGGCCTGTATGAAGATCGTATGGTTCAGCTTGACCGTTACAGCGTATCTGACATGATCAACCGTGGCGGTACTTTCCTCGGTTCTGCCCGTTTCCCGGAATTCCGTGACGAAAATATTCGCGCTGTCGCGATCGAAAACCTGAAAAAACGCGGTATCGATGCGCTGGTAGTTATTGGCGGCGACGGTTCTTATATGGGTGCAAAACGTCTGACTGAAATGGGCTTCCCGTGCATCGGTCTGCCAGGCACTATCGATAACGACATCAAAGGCACCGACTACACTATCGGCTATTTCACTGCTCTCGGCACTGTAGTGGAAGCGATTGACCGTCTGCGTGACACCTCCTCTTCTCACCAGCGTATCTCTATCGTTGAGGTGATGGGCCGTTATTGCGGCGACCTGACGTTGGCGGCGGCTATTGCTGGCGGCTGTGAGTTTATCGTGGTGCCGGAAGTTGAATTTAATCGCGAAGATCTGGTGGCCGAAATCAAAGCCGGGATCGCGAAAGGGAAAAAACACGCTATCGTCGCTATTACTGAGCATATGTGCGATGTTGACGAACTGGCGCACTTTATTGAAAAAGAAACGGGCCGTGAGACGCGTGCGACGGTGCTCGGCCACATTCAGCGCGGTGGTTCCCCGGTACCTTACGATCGCATTCTGGCTTCCCGTATGGGCGCGTATGCTATTGACCTGCTGCTGGAAGGCCATGGCGGTCGTTGTGTCGGTATCCAGAACGAGCAGCTTGTTCATCATGACATCATCGATGCGATTGAAAACATGAAGCGTCCGTTCAAAAGCGACTGGATGGAGTGCGCGAAAAAACTGTACTGATTGTTTTTGCGCGCCTGATGGCGCTACGCTTATCAGGCCTACAGGTTGCAGAAACGTGTAGGCCGGATTAGGCGCTAGCCGCCATCCGGCAATCCCTCAGATTTATTCCTCGAAGTTATAGCCAATCTTTTTTTATTCTTTAATGTTTGGATCTCTTTCTGGCACGCTTTGCTCATCACAACACAACATAAGCGAGTCGGGCGATGAAAAAGTGGGGCGTGGGGTTCACATTATTGCTGGCGTCAACCAGCATTCTGGCAAAGGATATTCAGTTACTTAACGTATCATACGATCCAACGCGTGAGCTGTACGAGCAGTACAACAAAGCGTTTAGCGCGCACTGGAAGCAGGAAACCGGCGACAACGTCGTGATCCGTCAATCGCACGGCGGTTCGGGTAAACAGGTGACTTCCGTTATTAACGGCATTGAAGCCGATGTCGTGACGCTGGCGCTGGCTTACGATGTGGACGCTATTGCGGAACGTGGTCGTATCGATAAAAACTGGATCAAGCGTCTGCCGGATAACTCAGCACCTTACACCTCCACCATCGTTTTCCTGGTCCGCAAAGGCAATCCAAAACAAATTCATGACTGGAACGATCTGATTAAACCCGGTGTGTCGGTGATTACGCCAAACCCGAAAAGCTCCGGCGGCGCACGCTGGAACTATCTGGCGGCATGGGGCTACGCCCTGCACCACAACAATAACGATCAGGCCAAAGCGCAGGACTTTGTCAAAGCCCTGTTTAAAAACGTTGAAGTGCTGGACTCCGGCGCGCGCGGCTCAACCAATACTTTCGTTGAACGCGGTATCGGTGATGTGCTGATTGCCTGGGAAAACGAAGCGCTACTGGCGACGAATGAACTGGGTAAAGATAAATTCGAGATAGTGACCCCGAGTGAATCTATTCTCGCAGAGCCGACCGTGTCCGTGGTGGATAAAGTCGTTGAGAAGAAAGGGACGAATGCGGTGGCGGAAGCGTATCTGAAGTATCTCTACTCGCCGGAAGGGCAGGAGATAGCAGCGAAAAACTTCTACCGTCCGCGCGATGCTGACGTGGCGAAAAAATACGACGATGCGTTTCCGAAGCTGAAGCTGTTCACCATTGACGAGGTGTTTGGCGGCTGGGCGAAGGCGCAAAAAGATCACTTCGCTAATGGCGGTACGTTCGACCAAATTAGCAAACGCTAAACCGTTTATAAACCCGGTAACGTATTATGTTACCGGGTTTTTTCTTTGCCACAATTTTGCGTTACTCTTCCCCGTCTATGGGTCACAGGGAACGCATATCATGAAAAAAACAGGCTACTTTTTACTGGCGGTGATAGTGATTGTCGCCGCGGCGGGCGTCGGTTACTGGAAATTTTCCGGCAATCCTGATGCATTACGGGAAATCGTGCTTGAACAATGCCTGCCCGATCAGTTACAGCATCAAAACCCAGCGCCTTGCGCGGAAGTCAAACCTCGCGCCGGCTATGTCGTCTTTAAAGATCGTCACGGTCCGTTGCAATATTTATTGATGCCCACCTACCGTATCAACGGTACAGAAAGCCCGCTATTGCTGGAACCCGCTACGCCCAACTTTTTCTGGCTGGCCTGGCAGGCTCGCGGCTATATGAGTAAAAAATACGGGCATGATATTCCGGATAGCGCGGTCTCGCTGGCGATTAATTCGCGGCTTGGTCGTTCACAGGACCATTTGCATATCCATATTTCTTGCATCCGTCCTGACGTTCGGGAACAACTGGATAACGATCTCACGCGTATCAGCACTCGCTGGCTTCCGCTACCGGGCGACCTGATGGGGCATGAATACCTGGCGCGCCGGGTAACCGAGAGCGAACTGGCGCAGCGTAGTCCGTTTATGATGCTGGCGGAAGAGGTGCCGGAAGCGCGCGATCATATGGGACGCTATGCGCTGGCGGTGGTACGCCAAAGCGACGACTCTTTTGTTCTGCTGGCGACCGAGCGTAATTTATTGACCTTCAATCGCGCATCGGCGGAAGAGATCCAGGACCATAGTTGCGCCATTTTGTCTTCCCGCTGATTTTCGTTACACCCCCTGCTCATTATCTTATTGATTCTTATCCCGGTTTAAAACTGGGGTAAGATCGTGTCTATAAAAATATGTGAAACCGATCAAAAGATATAAAGGTATACCTTTATATCTTTTGATGGTTAGTTACACTCTCTTCATAGCCTCCATAGATTGTCTGGTGGATGGCTTATATATAAAAACGTTTTTATTTCATGTAGTGACATCATTAATTGTTCACCAGATTTGCGCTGCTAAGCGTAAAGGAATATCAACATGAAACTTTCTATCGTGGAAAAAATCGGCTTCGGCGCGGGAGATATGGCGATAAACGTTGTGATTATCGCCATGCAGCTGCTCCTCGCCTATTTCTATACCGATATCTACGGCCTGAGCGCCGCTGATGTTGGCGTACTGTTTGTGGTTGTGCGGATGATTGATGCCATTATCGATCCGGCCATGGGGGTTCTGACCGATAAACTGAATACGCGCTGGGGGCGTTACCGCCCGTGGCTGCTGTGGTTTGCCATTCCTTTTGGTTTCGCCGTGTATTTGATGTTTATTACGCCTGATATGGCTTATATGGCCAAGCTGGCGTGGGCCTATGGCACCTATATTCTTATGACCCTGGTCTATACCGCGATCACCATTCCCTATATTTCGATGATTGGCGTGATTACCAGCGACCCCGTCGAACGGTTAAGCGCCAACGGTTATCGTTTTGTGATGACCAAGATTGCCGCTTTCCTGGTGACTATCGTCGTACCGATGCTTGCCGTCTGGCTGGGGCAGGGCAACAAGGCGCTGGGTTACCAGTTTTCGATGGGGCTGATGGGGGCGATGGGCGCCTTGCTGTTTATCTTCTGTTTTCTTACCACGCGTGAACGCAGCGAGCCGGAAATTACCTCGTTATCGGTGGGGAAACAGTTTAAGTATCTGTTACGCAACGATCAGTGGATTATTCTCGGCGTTGTTATTCTGCTGCTGATGTGCGGTTATGTTATTCGCGGTTCCGTTGCCGCTTATTACGCTAAGTATTATCTGAACGGCGGAGATAGTCTGATTTCACCCTTCCTGACCACCGGCGTCGTGGCCTCTATTTTAGCGATGATCGCCACCACCTGGATAACTAAATTCTGGGACAAAATTAAGATGTTCCGCTACACCCAGATTATTACCTTTATCCTGAGCGCTCTGATGTATTTCTCCGTCGGGCGTGAAAATCTTGTCCTCGCCTTTGCGTTCTATTTTCTTATTAATTTCTTCTGCGATATGCAAATGCCGGTGTTCTGGTCCTCTATCGCCGAAGCGGTGGATTACGGCGAAAAGAAAACCGGTCTGCGCGTTTCCGGGTTGGCGTTTGGCGGCATCCTCTTCTTCCAGAAGTTTGGGATGGGGATCGCGGGCGGGATACTCGGATTCCTGCTGAGCCACTTTGGCTATCAGGCCGATGTTGAACAGAGCGCGCGTTCGCTCACCGGTATTGCGCTGATGATGACGCTCATTCCGGCTCTGTTTCACCTTGTGGTTGGGCTGCTTATGAAAAAGTATCTGATTAATAATGAATATTATCGAGATATTCAGCTTGCCCTGGCGCAGAAACAGGCATAAGGAGGCGCAAATGAAGGCCATGAATAAGGTTTGGGTTATCGGCGATGCCTCCGTTGATCTGGTGCCGGAAAAACAGAACAGCTATCTGAAATGCCCCGGCGGAGCGTCGGCGAACGTGGGGGTATGCGTTGCCAGGCTGGGCGGAGAGTGCGGTTTTATTGGCTGTCTTGGTGACGATGACGCCGGCCGCTTCCTGCGCCAGGTTTTTCAGGATAACGGCGTGGATGTCACGTTTCTAAGGCTGGATGCGGACCTGACCAGCGCGGTGCTGATCGTCAACCTGACGGCTGATGGGGAGCGCAGCTTTACCTATCTGGTGCATCCGGGGGCTGATACCTACGTTTCGCCGCAGGACCTGCCGCCGTTCAGGCAGTACGAATGGTTTTACTTCAGCTCAATTGGCCTCACCGACAGGCCCGCTCGCGAGGCGTGCCTTGAGGGAGCGAGACGCATGCGAGAAGCCGGTGGCTACGTGTTATTCGACGTCAACTTACGCAGCAAAATGTGGGGGAATACTGATGAAATCCCTGAACTGATCGCCCGGTCCGCCGCACTGGCTTCTATCTGCAAAGTCTCGGCAGATGAGCTGTGCCAGCTCAGCGGGGCCAGTCACTGGCAGGATGCGCGTTATTACCTGCGCGATCTTGGGTGTGACACCACGATCATTTCGCTGGGGGCCGATGGCGCGCTGTTGATTACCGCCGAGGGGGAGTTCCATTTTCCCGCACCACGCGTCGATGTTGTCGATACCACGGGAGCCGGTGATGCTTTTGTCGGCGGACTGTTGTTCACCCTTTCCCGCGCAAATTGCTGGGATCATGCCCTGCTGGCGGAAGCCATCAGCAATGCCAATGCCTGCGGCGCTATGGCGGTGACGGCAAAAGGCGCAATGACCGCTTTACCGTTTCCTGACCAACTCAACACTTTTCTTTCCAGCCATTCGCTGGCACAAGCCATGACCGTGAAATAAGGAGTCATCATGCACGTTGATCGAAACAAAATACTGGGATGCCTGGTGGGCGCCGCCGCCGCGGACGCGATGGGAGCCGCGACGGAAGTACGCACCCAGCAGCAAATAAAAGACTATTTTGGCGGCTGGGTGACGACCTTTCAAAAACCGCCAGCGGACACGTTTGGCCGCTGCAACGAAGCGGGGATGTGCACGGATGATTTTATTCAGGCGAAGTACATCATGGATGCGCTGCTGCGCCATCAACGCCAGGTCAGCGACGAGGCGATGCGCGAGGCTTTCCAGCAGTGGCTGGATTACCCGTACTACGCCAACTTTACCGGCCCGACGACGCGTGCGGCAATGAAGGCAATATTCAATGATAACCGCGCCTCTTTACAGGGTGAGCTGGAAGGCGAGAAACAGTCGGTACAGATTATTAATAAGGGTAACGCGGAGGCAACGAACGGCGCCGCCATGAAGATTTGGCCAGCGGCGGTGCTGCACCCGGGTGATATTGACGCGGCGATTGAATGCGCGCTACAGATTTGCCGCTTTACCCATAATAACGTGCTGGCGATGTCCGGCGCAGCGGCGATGGCGGCGGCAACCAGCGAGGCGTTAAGAGCGCAGACCAATGCAGACAGCATTATTGCCGCCGGTATTTACGGTGCGCAAAGGGGCTATCTGCTGGCGCAGGAGCAAGGGGCGATGATGGTCGCCGGGCCTTCCGTTGCCCGACGCATTGAGCTGGCCGTAGATATCGGTAAACGTCATCGCCATTGGGAAACGGCGGTGGTGGAACTTGCTGATATTATTGGCTCCGGGCTGCACGTGAGTGAAGCGGTGCCGGCGGCCTTTGGCCTGTTCGCGTGTTGTCCGAATTCTGCCGTAGATGCTATTATCTCCGGCGTTAATATCGGCAATGATACTGATACTGTCGCCACCATGGTCGGGGCGATTTCCGGCGCATTCCATGGCGTGGAGGCTTTTCCCGCCGATTATTTAACGACTTTGGATCGTATGAATCATTTCGATTTGGCAGAACTGGCCAGGCAAATCGCAGGGTAGCGACTTCACCCTGCCGGGGACGGTAAAACGTCCCCTGCTGGCGAAGACGTGAGGTGCGCAGCTTGCAGGTTGATAAAACGAGCTTTACTCCGCTTTATAAGCAACTATTTTTTATCATCTGTCAGCAGATCCAGAACGGGTCTTTGCCTTTGGGTAGCCAACTACCGACGCAAAAAGAGATTGCCAGATCCTACAACGTCTCGCTGATTGTGGTTAAACAGGCCTGGAGCGAATTAATCAATGCGGGCATTATTTCCTCCCAGCGCGGAAGTGGTTCGGTGGTGTGCTCGGTGCCGGAAGGCGTGAGCTACGGGCACACGTTTCGCGGTATTACCCGCGATCTCCAGGACGCCAGCGTGGCGATTGAGAACCGTATTCTGGAAATCGCGCCGCGCCGCGCGCGCGACGCTCAGGCAGACGGCTTGAGCCTGCCCGCACAGCATCACTATCTCTATATTTCGCGTATTCGTTGCCTGAATAACCGCCCATTTAACCATGAGAAAATATATCTCGATCTCAGCTTCTTTCCCGGCCTGGAACTCACACCGCAGGCGCTGGAGCATACGTCGCTTTATTCGTTATTAAACGTCACAAGCGACTCGGCGATAGAAAAAGTTGAGGCGATTTTACCTTCCGCTGACCTGTGCGAAAAATTGCAAATCGCCGCCAATAAACCGCTGTTATCCGTCGCCAGACAGACGTTTCAGGCCGGGAAGGACAGCCCTTTTGAGTATTGCCGCTATTACGTGCTGTCTGAATACTTTGGTGAAATTCATTATCACTGATCTGTCCACTTAATCCTGCGATAACCCCACCATATCTGGCGTTTACCTGCCTGACTGTCCGTCGTATTCTTGCTGAAAAAATCGTCAGGAGACAGGTATGTCGCTCTGGTTGTCCCATCCTCTGTTCCTCCCGTCCATCATCGTTGGCGTTACTATCCTTCTGTGGGCGACTTCGCCACTGCCGGAGTTTATGACCGCACTGCTATTTTTTGCTGTGGCGATGGGACCAGGGAAAGTTCCTGCGCGGGCGGGGATGCTGTGATGTATCGCGCTGGCGGTGATACGCCAAAGCGATGGCTCTTTTGTCCTGCTGGCGACCGAGCGTAATTTACTGATCTTCAATCGCGCTTCTGCCGAGGAAATTCAGGATCATCAGTGTGATATCTTGAACCAACAGGTCATCAAATGACAGCTTGATATTGCATTAACGAATACCGTTTGGAGGCCGGACAAGGCTCTCGTGGCGCTATCCGGCAAAATCTGGCGATGGCGCGGGCGTTACCAGGCCGGTGGATCTGCGGGGTGGCTGTCATTTTCCAGATGCGGCGATTTAATAAACACGCCTTTCCAGGGTTTATCGCCGTTATTAATGAGATAATGCGCCTCCCCAGGTTCGCACTGTAAAACATCTCCAGTTTGCAGGATATGAGGTGTTCCTTCCAGATACAGGCACACTTCACCGCTTAGGGTATAAAAAATCTCACAAGCGGTATTATGGCGATGGTTAGGGAATGACTGCCCTGGTTGTAGTATGACGACGCCCATATCGCAGCCCGGCCCACGGATTAAGTATTTAGGGCCATTATCGCCAAAGCGGTATTCATGATTCTTCTCATTCGTTTTTTGCATGCTTATTCTCCTGTTACAGGCCTGGCGCTTTCCAGAGGGATGTCGTTAAGCCACCATCGACCAGCGCGCGTTGATCCTGATAAACGGCCTGCCATTTTTCTCTGGCCTGCTGATAGACAGCGAAATTTTCAGGATTAGGTTTATGCTCCCGATCCCAGCGCACTAGCTTTTCTCCCGTTTCCGCCAGCGATGGCCAGACACCCACGCCAACGCCTGCGGCAATAGCGCACCCTAGCGCGGTAGCTTCTTTGACGACAGGTACGTGAACGGTGAGTCCCGTAACGTCGGCAAGGATTTGGCTCCATAATTTGCCTTTAGATCCTCCGCCAGCAAAAACCAGCGAGTCGGCCTGTACGCCGGAAAACGCGGCAATTTGCTGTAAATTGCAGGCGGAAACAATGGCGGCATTCTCTTCCAGCGCGCGAAATAGGGTCGCTTTATTACACTTTTCAGGATCGATAGACAGATTGATAAACGACGGCGCGGCATGGTACCAGCGTTTAAAACGCATAACGTCAGAGAAGATGGGCATCACACCGTACGCGCCGGGAGGCACCCGGCTGGCCATATCTTCCAGCAGGGAATACGCATCAATACCTAACCTTTCAGCGATTAGTTTTTCCTCGGCGCAAAAGGCGTCGCGGAACCAACGCATCGTTAACCCAGTAAAAAAGCTAATAGACTCGGTTTGTACCATACCGGGGATCACATGAGGATTGATGCGAACGTTCATGTTTGGGTCGGTGACCGGCGCGGGAAGATTGACGACCTGTTGCCAGAAGGTTCCGCCCAGCACGGCCGTTTGCGCCGGGCGTACGACGCCCAGCCCCAGACAGCCTAACTGCACATCGCCGCCGCCAACGATGACCGGCGTACCCGCTTGCAGGTCGCACTGTTCAGCCGCTTTCTGTGAAATGTGACCGAGCAGCGTCCCGGTTTCTTTTACCGGCGAGAGAATGTCAGAACGCAGGCCCGCCATCTGTAACAGACTACGTTTCCAGTTGCGGGTCACCAGATCCAATAACCCCGTCGTGCCTGCGTTGGAGGGATCGACCGCCAGTTCGCCGCTGAGCATAAAGGCCATCCAGTCGCTGATCATAGTGACGGTTGACGCGCGATGATAAATATCCGGACGATGGTGGGCAAGCCAGAGCAGACGCGGAATAGCGCTGAGCGCCAGCGTTTGCCCGGAGCAACGATAAACTTCCTCCTCAAAGGTGTTATCGTGCAGCTCTTTTAATTCACTGACTTCGTGCGCCGCGCGGGCGTCAACATTAGCGCAGGCCCAAATTGGTTCGCCGTTACTGTCATAAATAACAATGCCTTCACGCATCGAGCAGGCCGATACGGCAGCGATAGCCGTTGCAGGGATGGCGGCTTTCTGTAGTGCCTGACGGATACACTGGCAAGCCAGTTGCCAGTTTTTGGCAAGATCAAACTCCATCGAACCAGGCACATCCGGCACGGCCAGATGCTGCCATTCCGCTTGACCGACAGCTATTTGCTTTCCTTGTAGATCAAAAATTACTGCTCTGACGCTACCGGTACCGGCGTCAAGAGCCATCAGGTAATGTCCTGATTCAGTATGGGTACAGAGTCGAGCCATTTTTTTATCCTCGGCTATTTTTACATCGTTACATAAAATCCTGTCAGTTATTGTTTATTGAATTGAGGTAAGTGTTATTTTATTTTTTTATTTTTCAATAATTTGAATTATTTTCCCTGCGGTTTTCTGATCGGTAACCAGTGCATTGATATAGTTACCGCGCATAGCGGCAATAATAGCTTCTGCTTTTTGTTCGCCGCCGGCGACGCCAATCACGGTTGGGATCGTGGAAAGTGAATTTAACTTCAGGCCAATTAATTCGTTATGGATTTTGATGTCTGGAATAATTTCGCCATGAGCATCAAAAAAATAGCCCAGAATATCGCCTACTGCGCCTTTGCGGCCAATCATGAGTTGTTCACCCTGAGTGATATAACCGGATTTTAAGATACTGGCTTGATCTTTCTGGTTAATTGCCCCAATCCCCACGATGGCGGCATCGGCAGCTTGCGCTGTGAGCATCACATCCCGCACGCTATTTTCATTGCGCAGCGTGCAGGCAATTTCCTGCGATGATGCGCGCAGCGGCGCGGGCATAATACTTACGCTACAAGCGGCATCAAGCTGGCCTATTCCGGTCATATACGGCCCCACGCCGCCGGATAACGTGACCAGTCGGATTTGTTGCGCCGAGATAAATCCGCTGAGGCGTTTTAATGTGGTCATCGTGGCTTCGCCAAAGCCGACGGCCAGCAGTTGCTGTGGCCGCAGTGACTCCATCAACATATGGGCGGCGCCGATTCCTAAGCGCAGACCAATATCGGCATCGGGTAATGCCGGCAGCACGCGGATATTCTGCAATGCGAAGTGGTTGCGCAAGGCATTTTCATACTCAAGACACCCTTCGAAGCGGGAGTTGATTTGTACGCGAATAATACCGGACTGATGCCCTTTCTCCAGCAGACGAGAAACCTTTAGCCGGGTTAGCCCCAGACGCTCGCTGATTTCACTCTGCGTCAATCCATCGTGATAGTAGAACCAGGCAATACGCGCCACCTGCTCTTCTTCGCACATTCCATAATCAGATACCAACGTATTATCGCTCATTGTCATAACCTGGCTTTACTTTGAACATTTCTAAATCATTAACACAATTGTTCAGTTATCACTCCGAAATAACCGTGATTAACGCCACAAAAACGCGCCAAATCTGAACATTTATCATCTAAAAATTCATTTATTCAGAAAACGTGATCTGGATGAGAGTTTTTTGACCAAATAACTACTACCGTTTTGAACAATTTCTTTTTCAAAAAACATTTGTTCAGTCCCGTCAGTCAACATTGAGGGAGCGGAGGCAACATGCAAATCAGTCACAATACTGCATCCCCTCTGATTTGTGTGCAGAACATTTATAAAAGTTATTCCGGCGTCGAAGTACTAAAGGGAATTGACTTTACTCTGCATGCGGGAGAGGTGCACGCATTGCTTGGCGGCAATGGTGCGGGTAAATCAACATTAATGAAGATTATTGCCGGTATAGTCCCGCCAGATGGAGGGACTATCGATATTGCTGGTGTGCGTTGCAGTCATTTAACGCCTCTGAAGGCGCACCAGTATGGCATTTACCTGGTTCCCCAGGAGCCTCTGTTATTTCCGAGTTTATCTGTGCGGGAAAATATCTTGTTTGGCTTGCAGGGACGTCAGGCCTCCACGGAAAAAATGCAGCAGCTATTAAAGGCGATGGGATGCCAACTCGATCCGGCGAGCGCTGCGGGTACGCTTGATGTTGCAGACCGCCAGATCGTTGAAATTATGCGCGGCTTGATGCGCGACTCGCGAATCTTAATTCTTGATGAGCCCACGGCGTCGTTAACGCCAGCCGAAACTGATCGGTTATTTACGCGTCTGCAAGAGTTGCTGAAAAAGGGTGTCGGAATTGTATTTATTTCTCATAAGCTACCAGAAATTAGACAGTTAGCTCACTGCGTTAGCGTGATGCGTGACGGTAAAATCGCATTATTCGGAAAAACGCATGACCTTTCTACCGACGAGATTATTCAAGCTATCACCCCGGCAACGCAGGGCGTCAGTCTTTCCGCGAATCAAAAGTTGTGGCTGGAATTGCCTGGCAGCCGCCCGCAGAACGAACGCGGCGCGACAGTATTAGCGCTGGAGTCACTGACGGGCGAAGGTTTTATGAATATCAACCTTGAGGTGCGGGCAGGCGAAATCCTTGGTCTGGCCGGGTTGGTCGGCGCGGGACGCACAGAACTGGCTGAAACGCTGTACGGTATTAGACCGGTCAATGCGGGGCGGATGCTGTTCAATGGTCAAGAAATTAACGCCCTGACAACCCAACAGCGGTTGCAGCTCGGCCTGGTCTATTTGCCGGAAGATCGGCAGTCATCCGGGCTGTATCTTGACGCTTCCCTGGCATGGAATGTCTGTTCGCTGACCCACAACCAAAAAGGATTTTGGATAAAGCCCCAGCGGGATAACGCCACCCTTGAACGTTACCACCGCGCGTTAAATATCAAACTCAATAATGCCGAACAGGCGGCGCGTACTTTATCCGGCGGTAACCAGCAAAAAGTATTGATTGCCAAATGCCTGGAGGCCTCTCCGCAATTACTGATTGTCGATGAACCGACCCGCGGTGTCGATGTCTCCGCCCGCAGCGATATTTATCAGCTGTTGCGCAGTATCGCGCAACAAAATGTCGCGGTGCTATTTATTTCCTCCGATCTGGAAGAGATAGAGCAGATGGCCGATCGCGTATATGTCATGCACCAGGGGGAACTGGGGGGGCCTGCGTTATGCGGCGAGGAAATTAACGTTGATACCATCATGCACGTTGCGTTTGGCGAACATGGTGCGTCGGAGGCAACATGTTGAAATTCATCCAAAATAACCGGGAAGCGACGGCACTGCTGGCAATAGTCTGTTTATTCGTGTTTCCTGGCGCGCTGGATAGTCAGTATTTGAGCGTGCAAACGCTGACAATGGTTTTCAGTAGCGCGCAAATTTTGATGCTGTTGGCGATTGGCGCGACGATGGTAATGCTCACCCGCAATATTGATGTATCGGTGGGCTCGACGACAGGAATGTGCGCGGTATTGCTGGGAGTGATGTTAAACGCCGGCTATAGCCTGCCGGTCGCCTGCCTGGCCACACTAATATTAGGAATTGTCGCCGGATTTTTTAATGGCGTACTGGTTGCCTGGTTGAAGATACCCGCCATTGTCGCCACTCTGGGAACGCTGGGCTTGTATCGTGGGATCATGCTGCTATGGACAGGGGGGAAATGGATTGAAGGATTACCCGCAGGCTTAAAGCAACTCTCTGCTCCGGTGTTTCTGGGAATTTCCGCAATCGGCTGGTTTACCCTGGTGTTAGCGCTGCTTATGGCCTGGCTCCTGGCGAAAACCGCCTTTGGCCGCAATTTTTACGCCACCGGCGATAACCTGCAGGGCGCCCGGCAATTGGGTGTCCGTACCGAGATGGTACGCATCATGGCATTTTCACTTAATGGCGGTATGGCGGCATTGGCTGGAATCGTGTTTGCCTCGCAGATTGGCTTCATTCCCAATCAAACCGGCACGGGGCTGGAAATGAAAGCCATCGCGGCCTGCGTATTGGGGGGAATTAGCCTGTTAGGCGGGTCAGGCACGGTCATCGGCGCTATTCTCGGCGCTTATTTTCTTACGCAAATCGATAGTGTGTTAGTGCTGCTGCGTATCCCCGCCTGGTGGAACGATTTTATTGCTGGCCTGGTATTGTTGGGCGTACTGGTATTCGATGGGCGGCTGCGTTGCGCATTACAACGCAATCTGCGCCGCCAGAAATATGCCCGTTTTATATCACCACCCACTCCACTACAGACGGAAGCAAAAACGCACGCACAACAGAATAAAAACAAAGAGGTGGCATGATGAATCCATGGCGACGCTATAGCTGGGAAATTGCGCTGGCAGCCTTATTGATCTTTGAAATTCTGGCTTTCGGTCTGATTAATCCACGTTTATTAGATATTAATGTCTTACTTTTTAGCACTAGCGATTTTATTTGTATCGGTATTGTCGCTTTGCCGCTAACAATGGTTATTGTCAGCGGTGGTATGGATATTTCATTTGGTTCTACAATCGGGCTATGCGCGATTACCCTGGGTGTGCTGTTTCAGCTCGGTATGCCGCTACCTTTAGCGATTATTATTACCCTACTACTTGGCGCAATATGTGGGCTGATAAATGCCGGACTTATTATTTATACCGGCGTAAACCCGTTGGTGATTACCCTGGGAACCATGTATTTATTTGGTGGTAGCGCATTATTGTTATCTGGTATGGCTGGCGCCACGGGTTATGAAGGTATTGGTGGATTTCCCACAGCGTTCACTGACTTTGCCAATATTTCATTTCTTGGTATTCCCATGCCGCTTATTTTTTTTCTTGTGTGCTGTCTGTTTTTCTGGCTGCTCATGCATCGTACGCATATGGGACGCAACGTTTTCCTGATTGGCCAGAGCGCCCGTGTCGCGCAGTACAGCGCGATCCCGGTGAATCGCACGTTGTATACCGTGTATGCCATGACCGGATGCGCCTCCGCGATCGCCGCCGTATTACTGGTTTCTTACTTTGGCTCCGCACGTTCGGATCTGGGCGCCTCTTTCCTGATGCCGGCCATTACGGCGGTTGTGCTGGGAGGCGCCAATATTTATGGCGGCTCCGGGTCGATTATGGGGTCCGCGTTGGCGGCGCTGCTGGTGGGATTTTTACAGCAGGGGCTACAGATGGCCGGAGTGCCGAATCAAATTTCCAGCGCATTGTCCGGTGCGCTTCTCATTGTTGTTGTCGTTGGTCGTTCCGTCAGTTTGCATCGTCACCAAATCCTTGAATGGTACTCACGCCGTCGCAATGCGCATCAGGCATGATTTCCTTTTGAAATTTATGGAGAAAAAAATGGCAAGACACAGCATTAAAATGATCGCCTTACTCACTGCGTTTGGTCTGGCATCTGCGGCAATGACCGTGCAGGCGGCAGAGCGGATTGCTTTTATTCCCAAACTGGTTGGCGTGGGCTTTTTTACCAGCGGCGGCAATGGCGCGCAGGAAGCGGGAAAAGCGCTGGGCATTGACGTAACTTACGATGGCCCTACAGAGCCCAGCGTCTCAGGCCAGGTTCAACTGGTGAATAACTTTGTCAATCAGGGGTATGACGCCATTATCGTTTCTGCCGTTTCGCCTGATGGCCTGTGCCCGGCGTTGAAGCGGGCAATGCAAAGAGGCGTGAAAATATTAACCTGGGATTCCGATACCAAGCCGGAGTGCCGTTCTTACTATATCAATCAAGGGACGCCAAAACAGCTCGGCAGCATGCTGGTAGAGATGGCCGCTCATCAGGTGGACAAAGAGAAAGCGAAAGTCGCTTTCTTCTATTCCAGCCCAACGGTGACCGACCAGAACCAGTGGGTGAAAGAAGCTAAAGCCAAAATTAGCCAGGAACATCCGGGGTGGGAGATAGTCACTACCCAGTTTGGCTATAACGATGCCACGAAATCGCTCCAGACGGCGGAAGGTATCATCAAAGCGTATCCCGATCTGGATGCCATCATCGCGCCTGACGCTAACGCTTTACCTGCTGCGGCACAGGCGGCGGAGAACCTTAAACGCAATAATCTCGCGATTGTTGGTTTTAGTACGCCGAATGTAATGCGCCCTTATGTTCAGCGCGGCACTGTTAAAGAGTTTGGCCTGTGGGATGTCGTCCAACAGGGAAAAATTTCCGTATATGTCGCCAATGCGTTGCTGAAAAATATGCCAATGAATGTCGGTGATTCACTGGATATTCCCGGCATCGGCAAAGTCACCGTTTCACCTAATAGTGAGCAGGGATATCACTATGAGGCAAAAGGTAACGGCATTGTGTTATTGCCGGAGCGTGTCATTTTCAACAAAGACAATATCGACAAATATGATTTCTGATAACTGTTATGTATCGACGGAGTAAAGAATGGCTGATTTAGATGATATTAAAGATGGCAAAGATTTTCACACCGATAAACCACAAACTAACACTTTGTTCGCATTAAAAGGCTGTGGCGCGCTGGATTGGGGAATGCAGTCCAGACTGGCGAGGATTTTTAATCCCAAGACCAGAAAAACGGTCATGCTGGCCTTTGACCATGGATATTTCCAGGGGCCGACAACCGGACTTGAGCGTATTGATATCAATATTGCGCCGCTCTTTGAATATGCTGATGTCTTAATGTGTACTCGCGGCATATTACGCAGTGTGGTACCTCCGGCAATCAATAAACCAGTCGTTTTACGCGCGTCCGGGGCGAATTCTATTCTCACTGAATTAAGCAATGAGGCGGTTGCGGTGGCGATGGATGACGCTGTGCGGTTGAATAGCTGTGCTGCTGCCGCACAGGTTTATATTGGTAGTGAGCATGAACATCAGTCGATTAAAAATATTATTCAACTGATTGATGCCGGGTTACGCGTCGGGATGCCAATAATGGCAGTGACCGGGGTGGGTAAAGATATGGCTCGCGACCAGCGTTATTTTTCACTGGCAACGCGTATCGCTGCGGAAATGGGGGCGCAAATTATCAAAACGTATTATGTCGATAAAGGTTTTGAGCGTATTGCGGCAGGTTGTCCGGTGCCGATTGTCATCGCCGGCGGTAAAAAACTGCCTGAACGTGAAGCATTGGAAATGTGCTATCAGGCGATTGACCAGGGGGCTTCTGGCGTAGATATGGGGCGTAATATATTCCAGTCAGAAGATCCGGTAGCCATGATTAAAGCGGTACATGCTGTCGTTCATCATAACGAAACAGCAGAGCGTGCTTATGAGCTGTTTTTGAGTGAGAAAAGTTAAATGAGATCGCTTCCCCATCTTTTACCGATGCGAGGAGATGGGGATGACTGTTATTTTATTTGGAATAATCAGGGGGTTAATGATGCACGTTACGCTGGTTGAAATTAACGTTCATGATGACAAGGTTGAACAATTTATCGATGTTTTTCGGCAGAATCATCTGGGCTCAATTAAAGAGCCGGGTAACTTGCGTTTTGATGTTCTGCAGGATCCGCAGGTGCTTACGCGATTTTATATTTATGAAGCCTACGTTGATGAACAGGCCGTCGCTTTTCACAAGACAACGCCACACTACAAAACTTGCGTGGAGCAGCTTGAACCGTTGATGACCGGTCCGCGGACAAAAAAAGTTTTTATGGGTTTGATGCCTTAAGGAGCGCTCATGAACAGCCAGTTTGCCGGATTAACGCGCGAAGCATGTGTGGCATTGTTAGCGTCATATCCGCTTAGTGTGGGTATTCTGGCAGGGCAGTGGATTGCGTTGCATCGCTATCTGCAACAGTTGGAAGCGCTAAACCAGCCGCTGTTGCATTTGGATTTGATGGATGGTCAATTTTGCCCGCAGTTTACCGTTGGGCCATGGGCAGTTGGGCAACTGCCGCAAACCTTTATCAAAGATGTTCATTTGATGGTAGCGGATCAATGGACGGCGGCGCAAGCCTGCGTGAAGGCGGGCGCACACTGCATCACGCTTCAGGCTGAAGGCGATATTCATCTGCATCATACGCTAAGCTGGCTTGGTCAGCAGACCGTGCCCGTTATTGGCGGTGAAATGCCGGTGATCCGGGGGATTAGTTTATGCCCGGCAACGCCTCTGGATGTCATTATCCCCATTCTGAGCGACGTTGAGGTTATTCAACTACTGGCAGTAAACCCTGGATACGGCAGTAAAATGCGCTCCAGTGATTTGCACGAGCGCGTGGCGCAGCTTCTCTGTCTACTTGGTGATAAACGCGAAGGTAAAATTATCGTTATTGATGGGTCGTTAACGCAGGATCAGTTGCCTTCGCTGATTGCACAGGGCATCGATCGTGTTGTTTCTGGTAGTGCGTTATTTCGTGATGATCGGCTGGTTGAGAATACGCGGAGCTGGAGGGCGATGTTTAAGGTTGCCGGGGATACTACTTTCTTACCCTCCACAGCATAAATGCCGGATGGCGGCTTTACCTTATCAGGCCTACATAAGCACTCGGCTGGTAGGCCTGATAAGCGCAGCGCCATCAGACATTGATTGGCAATTAAGCCTGTTTAGCAGCTTCTGCTGCTTTCACGATCACCGCGAAGGCGTCAGCTTTCAGAGAAGCGCCGCCTACCAGTGCGCCGTCGATGTCCGGCTGCGCGAACAGTTCGGCGGCGTTGGAGGCATTAACAGAACCGCCGTACTGGATAATAACCTGTTCAGCGATTTTCGCGTCAGCTTTAGCAATGTGGTCACGGATGAATTTGTGCACTGCCTGCGCCTGCGCAGGAGTTGCAGATTTACCGGTACCGATCGCCCATACGGGTTCGTAAGCGATAACCGCGCCTTCAAAGGCTGCCGCGCCCTGCGTTTTCAGTACCGCGTCGATCTGGCGTGCGCATACTTCTTCTGTTTTGCCCGCTTCGTTTTCCGCTTCGGTTTCACCGATGCACAGTACCGGCGTCAGACCTTGTTCTTTCAGTACGGCGAATTTTTTGGCGATCAGCTCGTCAGATTCTTTGTGATAAGTACGACGCTCGGAGTGGCCGATAATAATGTACTGCGCGCCGATATCCTTCAGCATTTCAGCCGAAGTTTCACCGGTGAATGCGCCAGACAGATTCAGATCAACGTTCTGCGCGCCCAGCATGATGTGGCTGCCGGCAGCAGCGCGTTTCGCCAGATCGATATACATTTCCGGCGGAGCGATTGCCACGTCGCAGCCTGCTACGCCCGTCAGTTCTTTACGCAGGTTAGCCACCAGTTCGTTTACCATGTGGCGGCTGCCGTTCAGTTTCCAGTTACCCATCACTAAAGGATGTCGCATTTCATTTCTCCACGCTTAGTCAGCGAATTAAGGAAGATGGCCGCTCGTCAGAGCAGCATGGTCTGTGAAACAGTATAGAGATTCATCCCCGGAAAGGCTTTGCTTTTTGTCATCAATTCGCCCCTTCCAGATTTTCAGATAACGTCAGCTTAATCGGTTCAACCGCGAAGGTCAGCCCCTTTTCGCCGTTATCTGCGACAACATAACGTACCGCGCCTTCGGTCTCGGCGTAATAGTGTTTACCTTTACCGGCGATAAGCATCTTTTGCAGTTTTTTCTGGCTTTGCTCTTTTGTCAGTAACGGGGCGACAGTGCGAATAATGGCGGCCATATATTCCAGCGCTTTCGCTTTCGCCGCTTTCTGTTCCGGCCCCTGAATGGGCAGCCAGGTAATCTGCATACTTTTCACTTTGAGCGTACCGCGCTCCAGCGCCGTGGAGGCATACAGATTTTCGTTAATCTTACTGGCGGCGCGGGTCAGATTCGCCTTATCGCGGCTATTCTCAATGGCGCGAAATTCATTGAGCGGCAGATCGGGATTCTGGCGGTTAAAGTTCTCACGAAACTGGCTAATAGAAAGATCAAAGGTTGGCGAGCCCGCCAGCAGATAGGGCGCTGTCGTGGTCGATGAAGAGAGCTGCGCGTGCGCCGTTATGCTGGCGGTGAGAGCAGAAAACAACAGTAAAAACAGAGTACATCCTGGCTTCATCAATCTTACCTTTCGTTAGGACTGCTCACGATTAAAACGATAACTGTCGGGCTTGTCAAAAGGGTAAACTGTAGCGGAAGGCAAAATATAAGGAACTTACATGACCATACAGCAATGGTTATTCTCATTTAAAGGGCGTATCGGACGCCGTGATTTCTGGATTTGGATCGGCCTCTGGTTTGCCGGGATGCTGGCGCTATTTTCGCTGGCGGGGAAAAACCTGCTTGATATCCAAACGGCGGCATTTTGCCTGGTGTGCCTGCTGTGGCCGACCGCCGCCGTCATGGTCAAACGTCTGCATGACCGGGGACGTTCCGGCGCGTGGGCGTTGCTGATGATTCTGGCGTGGATGCTGCTGGCCGGAAACTGGGTGATGCTGCCGGGGATGTGGCAGTGGGTCGTCGGGCGATTTATTCCGACGCTGATCCTGGTGATGATGCTTATCGATCTGGGCGCGTTTGTCGGTGTTCAGGGGGAAAATAAGTTTGGGAAAGCGACACAGGACGTGAAGTTTAAAGCAGAACCGTAAACGGGCGGTAAACCGTAATTTGCCCGGTGGCGCTGACGCTTACCGGGCCTACAGATTGGTGATGATTTGCAGGCCGGATAAGCCCCAGCCGCCATTCGGTAAAACATCACCAGTAATGTTCAGCCGTCATATGCCCCGGTCGGCGGCGCAGATGTTTAGTCATCTGTCGGGTCTCTTTCAGCAGTTGCTGCGTATCGCGCACCATCTGCGGGTTCCCGCACAGCATAACGTGGCTGGTCTCTTTATCCATCGGCAATCCAACGGCTTTTTCCAGCTCGCCGTTTTCAATGAGCGCTGGCACGCGTCCAGTAAGCGAGCCTGGCACGTTCTCCCGGCTGACCACCGTTTGGATGCGCAGCTTGCCTTCATAACGCTGTTGCAGTTCCAGCATTAGCGGCAGATAGCTTAAATCGGCGGCGAAGCGTGCGGCGTGGACTAAGACCAGATTTTTAAAGCGTGCGACATCCTGGCCATATTGTAGAATAGACAAATACGGGCCAATAGCGGTTCCGGTCGCCAGCATCCATAGCGTCTCGCAGTCAGGCACTTCATCCAGTACAAAGAAACCCGACGCGTCGCTGACCACTTGCACCTCATCGCCAGGTTTTAGCGCCGCCAGCCGCGGGCTGAGCTTTCCTTGCGGCACCGTCACCAGATAAAACTCTAAATTCGGATTGTCAGGCGCATTGACATAGGAATACGCGCGCTGAACGCGCTCGCCATCGATCTCCAGTCCGAGTTTGGTAAATTGGCCTGCAGTAAAAGGATTAATGGGGGCGTGAACGGTCAGGCTGAACAGTGCGTCAGTCCAGTTTTGCACCTTAGTGACTTTACCTGTTACCCAATCGGCCATGGTTTTCTCCTGTTCTGAATCGCTAACCTTATCTTCGTTCGTCAGGAGAAAGATTTCCAGCCCCGCGAGGCTGGAAGGCTCTAACTAACAAATGCGCTAGAGAATATGCGCCTGCACATCCGGATCTTTACGATCAAGATAGTGGATAGACTGAATGCGGCGGATGGTGCGTGATTTGCCGCGGATCAGCAGCGTTTCCGTCGTGGCAATATGGCCTTTCCGGCTAATTCCTTCCAGTAGATCGCCTTTCGTGATGCCGGTCGCGGAGAAAATAACGTTATCGCTACGCGCCATGTCGCCCAGGCATAACGCCTTGCCCGCTTCAATGCCCATTGCTTTGCAGCGCGCCAGTTCCTGTTCGCCAATGCGGCGGTTTTCTTCGCTGTTGCCTTTCACGTCATGGCGCGCCAGCAGACGCCCCTGCATATCGCCGTCCAGCGCGCGGATCACCGCTGCGGATACCACGCCTTCTGGTGCGCCGCCAATCCCGTACAGCACGTCGACTTCGCTATCCGGCATACAGGTCAGAATGGAGGCCGCGACGTCGCCGTCAGGAATGGCAAACACGCGTACGCCCAGTTTGGCCATCTCTGCGATGACCTCGTCATGACGCGGTTTTGCCAGAATGGTCACGGTCAAATCGCCAAGCGGTTTACCCAGCGCATCCGCGATGTTGCGCAGGTTATCCGCCAGCGGCAGATTGAGATCAATTGCCCCTTTGGCGCCCGGACCGACAATCAGTTTTTCCATATACATATCGGGCGCATTCAGGAAACAGCCTTTATCGCCGACCGCCAGCACCGCCAGCGCGTTCGCCTGACCCATCGCCGTCATGCGCGTGCCCTCAATCGGATCGACGGCGATATCTACCGCATCGCCGTGGCCGGTACCGACTTTCTCGCCGATATAGAGCATCGGGGCTTCGTCGATTTCGCCTTCGCCAATCACGATGGTGCCGTCAATGTTGACCTGGTTGAGCATGATACGCATGGCGTTGACCGCCGCGCCGTCCGCGGTATTTTTATCGCCGCGTCCCAGCCATTTGTAGCCAGCCAGCGCCGCCGCTTCGGTCACACGGGAAAATTCGATGGCAAGTTCTCGTCTCATAACAAACTCGTAGCAAAAAGGAGTGGCGCGCAGTGTAGCACAGGGGAAGGAGGGAATAATTGATGTGTGTGCGGAGTCGCCTCCGCACAAAGATTTTGCCGGATGGCGACCTTACTTGTCGTGCTCTTCCCACGCCATTGCGCGTTTAACTGCTTTCTTCCAGCCGCTGTAACGGTAGTTACGCTCGGTGGTTTCAATGCCGGGGCGGAATTCTCGCTCAATGACGGCTTTTTCCTGCAGCTCGTCCAGGTTCTGCCAGTAACCGACGGCCAGGCCAGCCAGATAGGCGGCGCCCAGCGCGGTCACTTCGCGCACTTCCGGGCGTTCCACCCGCGTGCCGAGAATATCTGACTGGAACTGCATCAGGAAGTTGTTGGCCACTGCGCCGCCGTCCACACGCAGAGCGTGCAGGCGGATACCGGAGTCGGCCTGCATCGCTTCCAGTACGTCGCGGGTCTGGTAAGCGATGGATTCGAGCGTCGCGCGGATAATGTGATTAGAGTTCACGCCGCGGGTCAGGCCAAAAATGGCGCCGCGGGCATACGGGTCCCAGTACGGCGCGCCCAGACCGGTGAAGGCCGGAACCACGTAGACACCGTTGGTATCTTTCACTTTCGTGGCGAAATATTCGGAGTCGAACGCGTCGCTGATGAGCTTCATTTCATCACGCAGCCATTGAATGGACGCTCCCGCCATAAACACCGCGCCTTCCAGCGCATAGTTGACTTCGCCGCTTGGGCCGCAGGCGATGGTGGTCAGCAGGCCGTTTTCCGATTTTACCGCTTTCTCGCCGGTGTTCATCAGCATAAAGCAGCCGGTGCCGTAGGTATTCTTTGCCATTCCTTCCTTTACGCACAGTTGACCGAATAACGCGGCCTGCTGATCCCCGGCAATCCCGGCGATAGGAATACGTGTACCGCCTTTACCGCCAATATTGGTCTGGCCGTAGACTTCGGAGGACTTACGTACCTGGGGCAGCATCGCGCGTGGGATATCCAGCACGTCCAGCATCTTATCGTCCCAGTCCAAATCATGGATGTTGAACAGCATGGTTCGTGAGGCGTTGGTGTAATCCGTAACGTGGACGCGGCCCTGCGTCATCTTCCAGATAAGCCAGGTATCCACCGTACCGAACAGCAGCTCGCCACGCTTCGCGCGTTCGCGCGAACCTTCCACATGGTCAAGGATCCATTTCACTTTAGTGCCAGAGAAGTACGGGTCGACGACCAGACCGGTATTGTCGCGGATGTAATCTTCCAGGCCGTCGCGTTTAAGCTGTTCGCAAATATCGGCGGTACGACGGCACTGCCAGACAATAGCGTTGTATATCGGTTTGCCGGTTTCACGTTCCCAGACGATCGCGGTTTCACGTTGGTTGGTGATACCGATAGCGGCAATCTGATCGGAACTGATATCGGCCTTAGCCAGCACTTCTACCAGCGTTGAGCTTTGGGACGCCCAAATTTCCATCGGGTCGTGTTCTACCCAGCCTGGCTTAGGATAAATTTGCTCAAATTCACGCTGTGATACGCTGACGATATTCGCGTCATGATCCATAACGACCGCGCGGGAGCTGGTGGTACCCTGGTCGAGCGCAACGATATATTTTTTTTCAGTCATAATTTTGTCCCGTAATCAGATTACAGCGAAGCATTTTGTTGTGTGGTCGCGGTGGAGTCCTTCTCTTCCACGACGCAGGTATCGCACGGCAAATGACGGCCAATAAATTTGCGATAAGCAAACGCGCCCAGAATGGCGCCGACGATGGGGCCAAACAGCGGCACCAGGAAGTAAGGAATGTCTCTACCGCCGGTAAACGCAATTTCACCCCAGCCGGCAAGCCCGGCGAACATTTTGGGGCCAAAGTCACGCGCCGGATTCATCGCAAACCCGGTCAACGGCCCCATAGAGGCACCGATAACGGCGATCAGTAAACCAATGAGCAGTGGCGCAAGCGGACCGCGAGGTACGCCGTTTCCGTCGTCGGTCAGCGCCAGAATCAGCCCCATCAGAATAGCGGTAATCACCATTTCAACCGCGAAGGCCTGCACAAAATTGATATGAGGATTCGGGTAAGTTGAGAAAATGCCTGCGAGATCGAGACTTTCAACGCTGCCACGGACGATATGGTGGGTTTGTTCGAAGTCCACAAAAAGATTGTAATAAAGCCCGTAAACTAACGCCGCTGCGCAAAAGGCGCCGGCAACTTGAGAAATAATAAAAGGAACAACTTTACGTTTGTCGAAACAGGCAAATAGCCAGAGTGCGATGGTCACTGCCGGGTTCAGGTGTGCGCCAGAAACACCTGCCGTCAGGTAGATAGCCATCGCTACCCCCAGACCCCAGATGACGCTGATTTCCCACTGTCCAAAAGTAGCTCCGGCAACTTTAAGCGCAGCGACACAACCCACACCGAAAAAAATCAACAACCCGGTACCGAGGAATTCAGCAATGCACTGGCCTTTTAAGGTTGATGTTTGACTCATAATCGGATCCTGAAGAGTATGTAATGATTATTGGTATGCGAGGAGGTCATGGACATCCACGATGCCCTGTAGGCACACTGTTAATTTATCGTTAACGAGCAAAAACGAGAAATATCGAAATCAAAATGTGTGTACTGCGTCAATAAAATGAGCGTTATCGCGCCATGAAGCGCATTTTGAGACAGCAGAAGAGAGTGAATTGAATCATTTCATTAACCAATATGTTAACACTTTTAAGTTATTGAATGAATGTTACCAGGAGATGGATGAAAATTGCTGCAAACCGCGATCTACGCGGTATGTCGCTGGACAGCGAGAGCGGGGCTTCATACAATCGACACTATATATTGTGCGCGTTTACGTGAAGCGTCGCCTTGCAATTCAGGAGAGGTAAGATCATGTCTTTAGAAGTGTTTGAGAAACTGGAAGCAAAAGTACAGCAGGCGATTGACACCATCACCCTGTTACAGATGGAAATTGAAGAGCTGAAAGAAAAGAACAACAGCCTGACGCAGGAAGTGCAGTCTGCACAGCATCAGCGTGAAGAACTCGAGCGTGAAAATAATTCTCTGAAGGAACAGCAGAGCGGCTGGCAGGAACGTTTGCAGGCGCTGCTTGGTCGTATGGAAGAAGTCTAATCCTCGTCATATTTCACGTTATGGCGGCGTTGGCTGCGTGCGTTCACCCCAGTCACATAGTGGCCTATGCTCCTGGGGATTCACTTACTTGCCGCCTTGCCCTGACGCGAAATCTATAGAGGATTTAGAATGCGGATACCGGTGGGCCGGATAAGGCGTAAGCTGCCATCCGGCAATCAGCGACAACGCATAAAAAAGGCGCCTTACGGCGCCTTTTTTGATCACTCGATATCAAGCGGGTCTTCGGAAAGGATAATCCCGGTGTTGTCGGCATAGAGATGATCGCCGGAGAAGAACGTCACGCCGCCGAAATTGACGCGCACATCGCTTTCCCCAATGCCTTCACCTGCGGCGCCAACCGGAATGGCGGCGATCGCCTGAATGCCGATATCCAGCTCTTCCAGATCGTCCACCTGACGCACCGCGCCATAGATAACCAGCCCTTCCCATTCATTTTGCGTGGCCAGACGCGCCAGCTCCGCATCGACTAATGCACGACGGACAGAACCGCCGCCATCGACCAGCAGAACCCGACCACGGCCATTTTGTTCGAGCAGATCGTACAGCAACCCGTTGTCCTCGAAACATTTTACCGTGATGATTTGTCCGCCAAACGACGACCGCCCTCCAAAATTAGAGAACAGCGGTTCCACGACGTTGACATCTTCCTGATAGATGTCACAAAGCTCGGAAGTATCGTATTTCATAGGCTTAACGTTCAGTTGCTGCGAGAATTTTTAGTATATCGCGCTAAGTATACTGTTGGCAAAATCATCAATTGTTAATTGATATTTGTCAGTTAAACGGCCCACTGACTTAAGAGTATCCCAATCACAAATAACAGGTTGGTTAACAACGCGCCTTTAACGGTACGTTCAAGCATCGGGCGCATTGCCGCAGGCTCCCTTTCGCGCATTACGTAGCGCGCTTGTTTAATGAGCAAGGGCGCGGCCAGAATAAACAACCATCCCCACGGACTGTGTAGCGAGAGCAGATTAAACAGCGCCAGACAGAGCAGCGCGCCTAGCAACAGGCAGGCGTGATAACGACGCGCGTTGACATCGCCCAGTCGTACTACAAGGGTGTTTTTGCCGTTCTCTCTGTCGCTATTAATATCGCGCAGGTTATTAATATTCAGCACCGCCGTCGCCAGTAAACCGCAGGCGGTGGCCGGGAGAATCAGCGCCGGAATCAGCGTATGCGCCTGGAGATACCAGCTCCCCATGACACTTAGCCAGCCAAAGAATACCAGGACAGAGATATCACCCAGCCCGATATAGCCGTAGGGCCGATTACCCACGGTGTAGGTGATGGCGGCGATAATCGACAGCCCGCCCAAAATCAGGAAGCCGACAAAATCGGTTAACGTATGGCACGCGACCGCCACCAGCGCCAGTCCGGAGATACAGATCAGCACGACGGTAATGATTAACGCCCGCTTCATCTCCTGTCGGGTGATGACGCCTTTTTGCATCCCCCGCAGCGGCCCGATGCGATCCGGTTTATCGCTGCCTTTGACAGCGTCGCCATAATCGTTGGCGAGGTTGGATAAAATTTGCAACAGCCCGGCGGTGATAAGGGCCAGCAGCGCGACCAGAGGATCGAAATAGCCTTGCCACCATGCCAGGGCCGTACCGACGATAATCGCCGCGAAGGCGAGGGGTAAGGTTTTGGGTCGTAAGCTTTCCAGCCAGGCCTGGGTGCGGCTAATTTGTTGTTGTTCAGTCATATTTAGCGCCAATAAAAATGGGGCTTTTCAGCCCCATCAACAGTGATGAAAATGCATTGGACGCGATTATAAGATAAAACGGCTTAGATCTTCATCTGCGACCAGCGCATCCAGATGTTTGCTCACATATTCCGCATCAATTGTGATGTTTTGGCCGTGCAGATCGCTGGCGTTATAGGAAATCTCTTCCATCAGACGCTCCAGTACGGTATGCAGACGGCGCGCGCCGATGTTTTCGGTGGTTTCGTTAACCTGCCAGGCGGCTTCGGCAATACGTTTAATACCGGAATCGGTGAACTCGATATTGACGCCTTCAGTTGCCATCAGCGCTTTATACTGCACGGTGACGGAGGCGTTTGGCTCGGTCAAAATGCGTTCGAAATCGCTGGTGGTCAGCGCCTGAAGTTCAACGCGAATCGGCAGACGGCCCTGCAGTTCCGGGATCAGATCAGACGGCTTCGCCACCTGGAACGCGCCAGAGGCGATAAACAGAATATGATCCGTTTTGACCATCCCGTGTTTGGTCGAAACCGTGCAGCCTTCTACCAGCGGCAGTAAGTCGCGCTGTACGCCTTCGCGTGAAACATCCGGGCCGGAGGTTTCGCCACGCTTACAAATTTTGTCAATTTCATCGATAAACACGATGCCGTGCTGTTCAACCGCGTCGATAGCGTCCTGTTTCAGCTCTTCCGGGTTGACCAGTTTAGCAGCCTCTTCTTCAACCAACAGTTTCATCGCGTCTTTAATTTTCAGCTTACGCGGTTTCTGTTTCTGACCGCCCAGGTTCTGGAACATAGACTGCAACTGGCTGGTCATCTCTTCCATGCCCGGAGGCGCCATAATCTCTACGCCCATCGGCGCGGCGGCGAGGTTAATCTCGATCTCTTTATCGTCGAGCTGGCCTTCGCGCAGTTTTTTGCGGAACGTTTGACGGGCGGCAGAAGGCTCCTGCTGCTGTTCGGCCTGGCCCCAGTTATTTTTTGCGGGTGGGATCAGTACGTCGAGAATACGTTCTTCCGCCAACTCTTCCGCACGATAGCGGTTTTTCTCGATAGCCTGTACGCGAACCATTTTCACCGCGGCATCGGTCAGATCGCGGATGATAGAGTCCACTTCTTTCCCGACATAGCCCACTTCGGTGAATTTGGTGGCTTCGACTTTAATGAACGGCGCGTTGGCGAGTTTTGCCAGACGACGGGCGATTTCGGTTTTACCGACGCCGGTCGGGCCAATCATCAGAATATTTTTCGGCGTTACTTCGTGGCGCAGCTCTTCATCAAGCTGCATACGACGCCAGCGGTTACGCAATGCAATCGCCACGGAACGCTTTGCGTTATCCTGGCCGATAATGTGTTTGTTCAGTTCGCTGACAATTTCGCGTGGGGTCATTTCAGACATGAGAGGTCCTTACGCTTTGGCGGTCAATTCTTCAATGGTGTGGAAATGGTTGGTGTAAATGCAGATATCGCCTGCAATATCCAACGCCTTTTCAGCAATTTCGCGCGCGCCGAGCTCGGTATTTTCCAACAGAGCGCGAGCGGCAGCCTGGGCATAAGGACCGCCGGAGCCGATAGCAATTAAATCGTTTTCAGGTTGCACGACATCGCCGTTACCCGTGATGATGAGCGAGGCGGTTTCATCCGCGACGGCCAGCAACGCTTCCAGTTTGCGTAGCATACGGTCGGTACGCCAGTCTTTCGCCAGTTCAACGGCGGCTTTGACCAGGTGCCCCTGATGCATTTCCAGTTTACGTTCAAACAGCTCGAACAGCGTGAATGCATCCGCAGTACCGCCCGCAAAGCCCGCAATGACCTTGTCGTTGTAGAGGCGGCGGACTTTCTTCACGTTGCCTTTCATTACTGTGTTACCCAGTGTGGCCTGACCATCACCGGCGATTACCACGTGGCCGTTACGGCGTACGCTTACTATTGTTGTCACGAGCAGACCCCTTGGTTACTAATGCTGAATTGCGGCCCCGTACGGCGTACGGGGCATAATGCAAGTATAGATGGGGGAGATTTTGAGGGTTTCAACCCCCGGTGGCGAGTCGAATGCAGTTTGTATGGCCCGCCATCTTCAGACGGTTAATGGTGCTGTCGGCATTTTCTTTACCTTTCACCGGCCCGATAACCACGCGATTCCAGCCGTTATTGGTGGTAATTTTGGAGTCAAAGCCTTCAAACGCCAGCTGAGCGCGGACGCTTTCTGCCTGCTCGGCGCCTTTGAATGAACCACATTGCACCATCCAGCGACGTTCATCTTTTTTCTCTGCTGTCGCCTTCGGCGCTTCAGGCGCGCGCGTAATGGGCGCGGCTTTTGGCGCTGCCGCGCTGGTATGCGCCGGCGTTTGCAGCAAATCCTGATAAGGTTGCTGCGAGGCCGTCTGCTTCGGCGGCTGACTTTGGCGCGCGGGTTGCGCCGGGGCGGACTGTACCGTGCGCGTTTGCGGCTGTTCGTTTACCCGCGGCTGCGTACGTGGTTGCTGAACAGGCTGCGTTTGAGCCCACTGCTGCTGCTGCGCCTGACGCTGGCGCTGTAGCGTTTGCTGGCGTTGTTCTGGCGTCTGCTCGTTCCACGGCACTTCGTTAAGTTGCGTCGGCTGCTGACGCATATCCGCCTGCATCTGTTCCAGGAGTTGACGCTGCTCGCTGGTGAGCTGATTCGGATTCATGACTTCGCCGCCGGCGGACGGTTCCGTTGGCGTACGCACGCCCGGCTGGCGACTTTCCAGCTCTTTGATGTAACGCCAGCGCTCTTCCGGTTTTGGCGGAAGCCCATTGCCGGTGACTTTCTGGTTTTGTAGCGTTTCGGACTCTTCTTTCTTATGGTGAGTAATGAAGTACAGACCGCCGATAAAGGTCACAAGGACGGCTGCCGCAATCGCGACCATTGCCGGCGAGACGGCAGGCATGTTGCTTTGCTTCTTCCGTGAGTTCCGTGAGGTGCTCTTTTTGCGCCGCGAAGGAGCCGGTTGGCCGCGACGTACATAATCTCGTTGTGCCACTATCGTTTCGCTGTATTTATTCGTTCGTCAGCCCGTCATGTTACTGAAGCGGCGGGCCTTTGACCAGACAGGTGAGTCTTAAAGCTATTTACTTTAGGGTAAAGCGCGCGTAGAACCGCGAATAATCAGCTCGCAATCCATTAAACGCGAGCCGCTGCTCACATTTTGCCCCTGCATCTGATCGAGCAACAACAGCATCGCCTCGCGACCAATGTCAAAACGCGGCTGCGCCACGGTTGTCAACGGAGGGTCGCAAAACTCGGCCAGCGCGATATTGTCAAAGCCGATAATCGACAGATCGTCAGGCACTTTCAGACCCTGGCGCTTGGCCCAGGAGAGGGCGCCCAGCGCCATTACGTCGCTATGACAAAAGACGGCGGTAGGCGGCAACGGTTGCTCAAGCAACTGCTTTAATGCGTTTGCCCCGGCTTCAAAGGTAAAGTCGCCACGGGCGATGTAATGCGGATCGACCACAATGCCACTGCGTCTTAATGCCTGTACGTAACCTTGTAAGCGATAGTGACAGAGCGGCATATCTTCCGGCCCCGCAATACAACCAATTCGCTTGTGGCCCAAATCCAACAGGTAGTTCATGGCATTGAACGCGGCGGTGAGGTTATCAATATGTACCGTCGGCAGTTCAAGCTCCGGCGCGAACTCATTCGACATCACCATCGGAGGCAAATTGCGCTGCTCCTCAACGCTGGCGTCAAAGGGCAGTCGGGAACTGAGAAGTACCATGCCGTCGATCTGTTTGGTGATGATGAGATTAAGAAAGGTTTTTTCTTTCTGGTTTTGATGGGCGCAATCGCCAATCAGCACCAGATACCCCTGTTCTGCCGCGGTCACTTCGATACCGCGGATAATTTCACTGAAGAAGGGATCGCAAATATCCGGGACAATCACCAAAATCGTACGGGATTCATTGCGTTTTACATTTCGCCCCATCGACTGCGGGAAATAACCCACTTCAAGCGCGGCCTGTTCAACCCGGCTACGGGTCGACTGGGAGACTTTATCGGGGTTCATTAACGCGCGGGATACGGTTGCCGTAGAGACTTTCGCCTTCAACGCAACATCCTTCATCGTAGCGGCAGTAACCTGCTTGTTCGATTTCACTCTTTCTCCTCGCCTGGGAACTGCTGGCGCAGATCTATCCCTGGTAACACTCATCGAAAACATTTTTATCAGATAGTGCGTGGAAGCGGTTACAGAATTTTCATAAAAAGTGTGATGGATCTTTAATTTTACGATCCGCCTCGCATCGTGAGGACTATCCTTCAATCGGATCGACGTCCAGAACCCATTTAACTTTCCGCGCTTCCGGGAGCGTATTGATCAACGCCAGCGTGCCGCTGATGATGTGTTGCAGGCGAATCCGTGAAGGATGCTGAAGTAAAATTTGCCAGCGATAGCGGCCGCCGCGTTTTGGCGCGAGGGCCGGAACCGGACCTAAGATCCACAGCTTATCGTCTGATAGCGGGCTGGCCTGAATCAGATTACGCAACTGTTGGAGAAAGACGGGCGCCTGCTGATTGTTATGATCCTCTGCGCGAATAATGACGTGGCTGGTCCACGGCGGAAGCTGGAGCGTTTGCCGTTCCGCCAGCGCCTGCTCCGCAAACGCATCATAGCCTTTATACAGTAACGTTTGCAGCAGGGGATGCTCAGGATGGTGCGTTTGGAGCACCACTTCGCCCTGTTTGCCCGCGCGCCCGGCGCGGCCGGAAACCTGAGTGTAGAGCTGGGCGAAGCGTTCCGCCGAACGAAAATCTGCGGAAAAAAGCGCGCCATCGACATCCAGCAACGCCACCAGCGTGACATCCGGAAAGTGATGGCCTTTCGCCAGCATTTGTGTGCCTATCAGGATGCGTGCTCCGCCGCGGTGAACTTCCGCCAGATGCTGCTCCAGCGCGCCTTTACGACTGGTGGTATCACGGTCGATTCGTGAGATCGGCACGCCGGGGAAGAAGGGCGCCAGCACCTGCTCCAGCTGTTCCGTCCCTAACCCAACCGGTAACATATGTGTGGAGCCGCAGGAGGGGCACTGACGCGGTACCGGACGCTGGCTGTCGCAGTGATGGCAGCGTAAATGATGCTGCGCCTGGTGCAGCGTGTAGTAGTGATCGCAACGCGGGCACTCCGCAATCCAGCCGCAGTCGTGGCAAAGCAGCGCGGGCGCGAATCCCCGGCGGTTAAGAAATAAAATTACCTGATTGTCGGCCTGGAGATGTTGGCGCATACGGGCGATAAGGGCGGGCGCCAGTCCCGCCTGAAGACGCTGGCCTTTTAAATCCAGCACATGCTGCAGGGCTGGGCGGGCGTTGCCTGCGCGCCGCGTCAGACGCAGCATCCGGTATTTTTTCTGCCGCACGTTGCATAGCGTTTCCAGGGCTGGGGTGGCGGAGCCGAGAATAATCGGGATCTGCTCGCTATGGGCGCGATACACAGCCAAATCGCGGGCATGGTAGCGCCACCCTTCCTGCTGTTTATAAGAGCTGTCGTGCTCTTCGTCGATGACAATTACGCCAAGATTTTTAAACGGCGTAAACAGCGAGGAGCGCGTGCCGATGACAATCGCCGCTTCGCCGTTTTTCGCTTTCAGCCATGCCGAAAGACGCTCGCTGTCGTTTAGCCCGGAATGCAGCACTTCCACCGGCGCGTTAAAACGTTCGCGAAAACGGGCGATCGTTTGCGGCGTCAGGCCGATTTCCGGCACCATCACCAGCGCCTGTTTGCCCTGGGCGAGGACGTTTTCCAGCACGCTCAGATACACTTCGGTCTTGCCGGAACCGGTTACGCCTGCCAGCAACCAGGCGGAGAAACCGTCCGACGCGCTGTGAATCGCGCCGACTGCTGTCGCCTGTTCGGTATTCAGCCGCAGGCGCTCTCCTGCGACGGCATAACGCTCCCGCCAGTCGGTAAACGCGGGCGCTTCACTGGCAAGCTCACAAAGCCCCTTACGCCGCAGCGTTTGCAGCGTGGCGTCAGTAAAATCAAGCTCGGCTACCTGATAGCGCCAGATCTTTCCTTGCCGTAGCGCCGCCAGCGCCTGTTGTTGTTTGGCGGAGCGTTTCAGGCTGTTGATGTCGACGGCTTGCCCCTCTTCGGTGGCGAACCAATACCACAGGGGCGCGTTGCTGGCTGGTTTTCCCTGACGTAATAAAACCGGCAGAGCGTGAAACAGAACGTCGCCGAGGGGATGGTGGTAGTAATCCGCCGCCCAGAGGAGTAAGCGCCAGATGGAGGGAGAAAAGATTGGCTCGTTATCCAGGATTTCAATGACCGATTTTAATTCATTGAGCGGCAATTCGCTGTGGTCGCTAACCGAGACGACAATGCCCACGCGCTCTTGCTGCTTGCCGAACGGCACGCGCACGCGGCACCCGGCTTTGGCGACCCCGCCTTCCGGCAGCAGGTAATCAAAGGTTCGGGGAAGCGGAACGGGCAAGGCAACGTGCGCGACGGACATAGCATCTTCCTGACTTGAAATTTCGTCGGGTAGTATACACATTACGATAAGGGAGCGCGGATCAGTTTGCATACGGTGGTCAAATTCTGTATGATTCGCCGCCTTTGGTGCGTGTTGTGAGCATCAAACCCTTTACTATTAACTTCGCGTGGTGTCTGGCGTTAGGGCTGGAAGAGCGACGCGGCCTTACACTGAGGTTCCCCATGAAAAAAGGTATTCACCCGAATTACGTAGAAATTACTGCAACCTGTTCTTGCGGTAATGTTATCAAAACCCACTCTACCGTGGGTCACGACCTGAACCTGGACGTGTGCGGCAAATGCCACCCGTTCTTCACTGGTAAGCAGCGTGTTGTTGATACCGGTGGTCGTGTTGAGCGCTTCAACAAGCGCTTCAGCATCCCTGGCAGCAAATAAGTTACCGCCAGAAAAAAAAGCGCCGCAGGGCGCTTTTTTTGTTTTCTAGGGATAACAGTATTTGTTCAGACACATTCTGTGATCCGTAATCGCTTTCATTACGCTTCCTGCCGTGAGTTTTAACGAAGGATTTATAGTCAGTCCCGCACTTTCCAGCCCCTTCGCTGTCCATTTATTGCAGGTATTGAGTATGCCGTAGCGGCCATTCGCGGCGTAAAACTGGCTATCGCCGTAAATTCCTTGTTTTAACGGAATCAGATTACCCTCTTCGTCACGCGCAAAGCTGCGGCCCAGATAGCGCATCAGACTGTTACGCTGGTTTGTGTGCAGGAGCAGTGATTTTATCTCGCTACCGGCGAAATAGCGTTCTGGTTTACCGGAAAAGGCGACGATGTGCATAACCGCGCCGGATGACCAGAACATGGCCTGGAGCGTAAGCGCGGTGGTTATTTCTTGTGACTGATAAAAGCCCTTATCGCCCCAGCCGATTTCATACCACTGCGTCTCCTGAGCGAACCGTTTTTTAAGCTGTGGCAGAACGGTATTAACATCATGGGCCGGCGCAATAATTCCCGTGTGCCAGCCATGACTGACGATATAGATTTCCGTCGGGGAGGGCTGTCCGCCTGTCGTAGGTTTTACGGCTTGTGGAAAGGTTGTGCAGCCATATAGCAATAAACTTATCCAGGCGATAAAGAGATTTTTCATGACATATCACCAGCAAAGGCGCGGTATGTTGTGGCGTTTGTCTAATGACGCTGCGCTTATCGGGTCGGTGCCGGATTGGTAATTCATTGATATTTTTGCATTCCTCTTCGAGGGCAATAAGGCGAATGTCATAACTACAATACGTTTTAACCATTCAGGCGGAAGTTAGCTTCCGCCTGTTTTACTTTTACTATCTCGCTTTATTTTTTAAACATCTGCTCTGGATCGATAATCAGCGCCCGATAACCCAGCATACCGGCACGGTTACTGTGTACTTTTAGCTCCAGCATCACATCCTGAGTACCGTCTTTGACTTCATCCAGAACGGAAACGATCGGTTTTGTACCGCTCATTCCCGCTGTGGCCGAGTACATGAACATCGTTTTGGTTTCCGGGCGATATTCCGTGACGGAAGTAATGGCGCTGTACCAGTCAAAACCGCGCTCTTTACCATATTCCCACATTTGGGAAACCGTCATATTTTTTTCGTCAATTTGATATTCCACGCCGCGGGAATATTTCATTGATGGCATGGCCGGTTGTTCCATGCCGCGCGCATCGCCGTTATCAAAGGCGGTCACGACGGTTTTACCTCCGGTGCTTTTGGATGGCACTAACCAACCGGTATGTTGTGTCCATGTCCAGTCAAATCCACCGTCGCAGTGGTGCGCTTCGCAGGTTAGCGGTTTACCGTTGCTGTCTACGGGTTTCAGCACTTTTTTCGCCAGTTCGCCTTTCCAGCCGGATGGATCGGAAAGTATCCATTTCACTTTTTTATCGCGACCAATTTTGATGATGGCAGACTGGTGGCGCGAGCTAATGATAATGCTGTCGTCGCGAGGATCGTAGCTGACGGAGTTAACATGCGCCCAGTTGCGGCCCGGGCCGGAGCCCGCGATATCGCCGAAGGGTTGTTTTGCAAGCTGCTCTTTGGTCATGACCTGACCGGAATGTTCGGCATCGACGCTCAAACATACCGCTCCCTGATCCATCGCCAGAATAACGTCGTCACGATAGGGGTCGAGGATTTTTGGCAGATCCCAGTAATCGACGGTATCGCCGTTCTGGTCAACTTCAAGAATATGATCACGCACAGTATTGATGGTGTATTTACCATTTAATGGATAATTTTCTTTTGCGACACGCAGCAGGTAGGTGCCTTTCGGCGTTTCGGTAATGGCGTGCGAAAAATCAATAAATCCTTTTGGCAGTCGTTTATCGGAAATAACGCGGCCTAAGAAATCATATTTAAAGTAACGTTGACCCTGGCCAAACATAAGATTGCCATCGTTAACCTGATGGAAGCCCATCATGGAACCAAAGCGCGTTATATCATCCTGGTTACGGAATTTATCAATATTCATATAGCCGCGAACATCGCCATTCGTATCGCTAATCCAGTTGATACCGGTATAATCCCAGTTCGCCGCGCCGCCTGCGACATGCATAATGTGGCCGGCTCTTGGCATCCCCGTTATATGGTTAAAAAGATATAAGCGGTTTTTAAGCGAGCTATCGACTTTAACCGGTTCTACCGTAGGAAGAACGGCAGTTTGCCCGGTAGTAGAGGGTAATGATACCGGTGCGGCGTAAATGGACCACGTATAAGTTTGTTTTTTACCTTCTTCAGTCCAGTCAACTTTAACTTTATTGACATAATCTGGATACAAGCCAAATACAGGTATGCCGTCATGGGTATTTATAGCCTGCGGGCCGACATCATAACTGATCGGGATGCCTTTTTCCCCTTTCCCTAAAACGGTAACCTTCACGTCCTGTACATTATGATTGGCTTTATTAATGATTGCTGTTAATGGGAAAACGCCGCCGTAGGGAGCGACATCGACCATACCTAATGGCCCTTCATGGACTGGAATGACATCTGCTGATGCGACCATTGGCCTGTTTGGGTCTAAAACGCCTGAGGCCAAAACGCTGCCGCTCAAACACAGGCAGCATAATACAGGTAAGACTTTCCTTGTAAATAACATATTTATTTCCCCATTCGATATTATCGATAAAATGAATGTATATTAACCTTCTTATTTATCGGAGATGAAAAAACATTTAAAAAAGTAAAACAATCCGCGGAGGGGAATAATGATGTTGGTCACAAATATGAGGTGTCCATAGTCTTTTTAACAATACTCATTGTTATACTATTTGTTCAGTAAATATATGGCGCTGTATTATTATTCATATGCGCTTTGCTACGTGAAACATTAAATAAATATTAGAAGTTTAAATATAATAAAATTATATCGGTTATAACATGCCGGGAATTTTTTCCAGGAAAATAACGAAGAGAAACTTATCATGTCTGACAAATTTATCCACCGAGGGTTATTCGGGAAGATGAACATTTAGAACAATGTCGGAGATAGCCGTGTACAAGGGGAATCGTTAAAAAAGCGCGGCCAGAGGCGTTCTGACCGCATGCTTTGCTATCAGTATTCCCACGTTTCCGGATCAATCCCCAACTCACGCATGATCTCTTTTGCCGCTTCCGGGATTTCATCGCTGCGCTCTTTTCGCAGATCGGCATCATCCGGCAAGGGTTGCCCGGTAAAGGCGTGCAGAAATGCTTCACACAACAGCTCGCTGTTGGTGGCGTGGCGCAGGTTGTTCACCTGACGACGCGTACGTTCATCGGTGAGGATTTTTAACACCTTCAGAGGAATGGAAACCGTAATTTTTTTGACTTGCTCACTCTTCTTACCGTGCTCAGCGTATGGGCTGATATATTCGCCGCTCCATTCAGCCATGAGATACTTAATCCTCTTCGTCATTAATATTGAGGTCTGAACCTGAGCCCGGACCATAATCGCGCGTAGTTTACCGTAGTGGCGCGGCCCTGACACGAAGTTAGCGGTCGCAGATGTGCGCTAATGCATATAATTTTAACGGCTATTTGCGGTTTGCTCAATCTATACGCAAAGAAGTTTAGATGTCCAGATGTATTGACGTCTATTGTGGTAGTGGTTAATCTGTGGCCTGACTTTCACCGACTCAGCCAGGAATATCTTCATATGACGCGTAAACAGGCCACTATCGCAGTGCGTAGCGGATTAAACGATGACGAACAATACGGCTGCGTTGTGCCGCCAATCCATCTCTCCAGTACCTATAACTTTACCGGTTTCAATGAGCCGCGCGCGCATGATTATTCCCGCCGCGGTAATCCCACGCGTGATGTTGTTCAGCGCGCATTAGCGGAACTGGAAGGCGGCGCGGGCGCGGTATTGACGAATACCGGCATGTCGGCGATTCATCTGGTCACCACCGTTTTCCTCAAGCCGGGCGATCTGCTGGTCGCGCCGCATGATTGCTATGGCGGCAGTTATCGTCTGTTTGACAGTCTGGCGACACGCGGCTGTTATCGTGTGCGGTTTGTCGATCAGGGCGATGAACGCGCCTTACAGGCGGCGCTGGAAGAAAAACCGAAGCTGGTACTGGTAGAAAGTCCAAGTAATCCATTGTTACGCGTGGTGGATATTGCGAAAATCTGTCGGCTGGCGCGCGAGGCGGGCGCAGTGAGCGTCGTTGATAACACGTTTTTAAGCCCGGCGCTGCAAAATCCGCTGGCGTTGGGTGCCGATCTGGTGTTGCATTCATGCACGAAATATCTCAACGGTCATTCGGATGTCGTGGCCGGCGTGGTGATTGCTAAAGATCCGGAAGTGGTCACTGAACTGGCGTGGTGGGCGAATAATATTGGCGTGACCGGCGGGGCGTTTGATAGCTATCTGCTGCTGCGCGGTTTGCGAACTCTGGTGCCGCGTATGGAGCTGGCGCAGCGCAACGCGCAGGCGATTGTGAAATATCTGCAAACCCAGCCGTTGGTGAAAAAACTGTATCATCCGTCGCTGCCGGAAAATCAGGGGCATGAAATTGCCGCGCGCCAGCAAAAAGGCTTTGGCGCAATGTTGAGTTTTGAACTGGATGGGGATGAGGAGACGCTGCGTCGTTTTCTGGGCGGGCTGTCGCTGTTTACGCTGGCGGAATCTTTAGGGGGAGTGGAAAGTTTGATCTCTCACGCCGCCACCATGACGCATGCCGGGATGTCGCCGCAGGCGCGTGCCTCCGCCGGGATCTCCGAAACGCTACTGCGTATCTCCACCGGTATTGAAGATGGCGAAGATTTAATTGCCGACCTGGAAAATGGCTTCCGGGCTGCAAACAAGGGGTAAACATGAGTGTGATTGCGCAGGCAGGGGCGAAAGGTCGTCAACTGCATAAATTTGGCGGCAGTAGTCTGGCGGATGTGAAGTGTTACCTGCGTGTCGCAGGCATTATGGCGGAGTATTCGCAGCCTGACGATATGATGGTAGTGTCCGCCGCAGGCAGTACCACCAACCAGTTGATTAGCTGGCTCAAGTTAAGCCAGACCGATCGCCTTTCTGCGCATCAGGTATTACAGACGTTACGCCGCTACCAGTGCGATCTGATTAGCGGGCTGCTTCCCGCCGACGCGGCAGATGATTTAACCAGCGCTTTTATTAGCGATCTGGAACGTCTTGCCGCCTTGCTCGACGGCGGCGTAACGGATGCCGTCTATGCTGAGATCGTCGGACACGGCGAAATTTGGTCGGCGAGATTGATGTCCGCCGTCCTGAATCAGCAGGGGCTGGATGCCGCCTGGCTGGACGCGCGCGCATTTTTACGCGCCGAACGCGCCGCACAGCCGCAGGTTGATGAAGGGCTATCTTATCCTTTATTGCAGCAGCTACTGGCGCAGCATCCGGGCAAACGTCTGGTCGTGACCGGCTTTATCAGCCGCAATCATGACGGCGAAACAGTCCTGTTAGGCCGGAACGGTTCCGACTATTCCGCCACGCAAATCGGCGCGCTGGCGGGCGTTTCCCGCGTGACCATCTGGAGCGATGTCGCGGGCGTTTATAGCGCCGACCCGCGCAAAGTGAAAGATGCCTGCCTGCTGCCGTTGCTGCGTCTGGACGAAGCCAGCGAGCTGGCGCGTCTGGCGGCGCCTGTTCTGCACGCCCGCACGCTACAGCCAGTGTCCGGCAGCGATATCGATTTGCAGTTGCGCTGTAGCTACACGCCGGATCAAGGGTCAACCCGAATTGAACGAGTGCTGGCTTCCGGGACGGGCGCGCGTATCGTGACCAGTCACGATGATATCTGTCTGATTGAGTTTCAGGTGCCAGCCAGCCAGGATTTCAGGCTGGCGCATAAAGAGCTCGACCACATTTTAAAACGGGCGCAGGTGCGTCCGCTGGCGGTGGGCGTGCATCGCGATCGCCAGCTATTGCAGTTCTGCTATACCGCCGAGGTAGCGGATAGCGTACTGAAACTCCTCGACGATGTCGGGCTGCCGGGCGAATTGCGCCTGCGACAGGGGCTGGCGCTGGTGGCGATGGTCGGTGCGGGCGTCACTCGCAATCCGCTACACTGCCATCGCTTCTGGCAGCAGTTGAAAGGTCAGCCAGTGGAGTTTACCTGGCAGTCGGAGGAGGGCATCAGTCTGGTGGCGGTGCTGCGTACCGGCCCAACTGAGAGCCTGATTCAGGGGCTGCATCAGTCTGTTTTCCGCGCCGAAAAACGCATTGGCCTGATGCTGTTCGGTAAGGGGAACATCGGCTCCCGTTGGCTGGAACTGTTTGCCCGTGAACAAAGCACGCTTTCCGCGCGTACTGGTTTTGAATTTGTGCTGGCGGGCGTGGTGGATAGCCGCCGTAGCCTGTTGAATTATGAAGGGCTGGACGCCAGCCGCGCGTTGGCATTCTTTGATGATGAAGCCGTTGAGCAGGACGAAGAGTCGCTATTCCTGTGGATGCGTGCGCATCCGTATGATGATTTAGTGGTGCTGGATGTAACCGCCAGTGCACAGTTAGCCGATCAGTACCTTGATTTCGCCAGCCACGGTTTTCATGTGATTAGCGCCAATAAACTGGCGGGCGCAAGCGCCAGCGATAAGTATCGCCAGATTCATGACGCGTTTGAAAAAACCGGGCGTTACTGGCTGTATAACGCCACCGTGGGCGCGGGATTGCCGATCAACCACACGGTGCGGGATCTGATTGACAGCGGCGATACGATTCTCTCGATCAGCGGGATCTTCTCCGGGACGCTATCCTGGCTGTTCCTGCAATTTGACGGTACGGTGCCGTTCACCGATCTGGTGGATCAGGCCTGGCAGCAGGGGCTGACCGAACCCGATCCGCGCGTCGATCTTTCCGGAAAAGATGTCATGCGTAAGCTGGTGATTCTGGCGCGCGAGGCGGGATACGACATCGAGCCGGATCAGGTGCGTGTAGAATCGTTGGTGCCGGCGCATTGTGAAGAAGGATCTATCGATCACTTTTTCGAAAACGGCGACGCGCTGAATGAACAGATGGTGCAGCGTCTGGAGGCAGCCCGCGAACTGGGGCTGGTGTTGCGTTACGTGGCGCGTTTCGACGCCAATGGCAAAGCGCGCGTCGGCGTTGAAGCGGTGCGTCCGGAACATCCGCTGGCGGCGCTGCTGCCGTGCGATAATGTCTTTGCTATTGAAAGCCGCTGGTATCGCGATAACCCGCTGGTGATCCGTGGGCCGGGCGCGGGTCGCGATGTGACCGCCGGGGCGATTCAGTCGGATATCAACCGTCTGGCGCAGTTGCTGTAATAAAGGCAAGTTCGTGAGCGAAGCGCCGGGTTGCGCTTCGCTCCCTCATCAATACGTTATGCAGTCATTCTGTAGATACTGATATACGAAGCGCCATCCGATTGCTGACGAAACATTATGGCGTGATGCTTTTTACATTCTCAACCCGGACATCCATCCGGGGGTAAGGAATATTGATGCCGTTTTCATCCATTGCTTCCTTGATATTTTCCAGAAGATCGTAGTAAGTACTCCAGTACTGAGCGTTGGGCACCCATACGCGAACATAGAAATTCAGGCTAGAGGGCGCAAGTTCGCCCAGGCGGACCGTAATATCGCGGGTTTTATCAATGCGATGATCTTGCTCAATAATACGATGTATCACGTTTTTTACGTCAGCAATACGGCTTTGGTAATCCACGCCAATAATCAGATCAATACGTCGATAGGGGTGTCGTGAATAGTTGATAATATTATCAGCAATAATTTTACCATTCGGGATGACAACTTCTTTGCTATCCGCAGTGAGCAGAGTGGTGGAGAAAATATGGACCTTTTCTACTGTGCCGATAACCAGGCCAATTTGTACAATTTCCCCGGCGCGGAAAGGACGCAGGGAGACAAGCAGTACGCCTGCGGCAAAGTTGGAAAGTGACCCTTGCAGCGCCAGGCCAATGGCTAAACCCGCCGCGCCGATAACGGCAATAATTGAGGAGGTTTCTATACCGACACGGCCAAGAGCGGCTACTGCCGTGAAAGCTATCGTGATGTAGCGAACCAGCGCGGAGAAAAAGTGGACAATAGTGGCATCCACTTGCCGCCTGAGAAGTAATTTTTCCAGCCCCCTCGATAGTAAGCGAGCTATTAACTTACCGATGAAAAGTAGAATGATGGCGGCAACAACATTCCAGCCAAAATGAATTACCGAGTCACTGTGCTCGGCCATCCATTTGATCGCGCCTTTAATTTTTGGAAATAACTCAAAACCTTCCATGTTTATCCTCTGTCAGCAGTATCCGCGGTATTAGCGGTAATAAAACGGTTCATTTTTGCCTGGATAATCGCCGCGCCGACGGGTGGCAGCAGTAACGCCCAGAATAGTGTCCAGCCGGTTCGTATTCCGCCATCTTCGTTTTTATTCGCCAGCAGAGCGCGGATTTCGTCGCTAAGCGTCAGACACAATATGGCTGTGCCAAACGGCATAATGGCTGACAGCCATCCCGCGCCACATGCGGTCATGAGTCGGGGCGAAGGCGCCACAAATTGCATTTCCCGGTGAATTCTGAAGAACCAATAAATAATATAAAATGGAATGAAAAAGCCCAATAATGCGACGACAAGGGGTTCTGCGCACTCAGGTCGCTGGGTTGATGAGAACCTTTTGGGCGGTGCAATATAGAAAAGTTCTTTTTTGAGCGGTAATAGTAGCAAAAGCGCGATAACCGCTAAAGTAATTACGATTATTCCTATATAAGGAATTGAGTATATAAATATAGACAGATAGCCAGCGATGATAAATTTGAACAGTAAGCAGAGGCTAAATAAAATAACAAATGTCTGAGCACTGCCGATAGCGCTGAAAAGCAGCATGGGGACTAACAGCGTTATGATCCCCATACCCAGATTAATTAAAAACTGCGCTATGATAAGCCTGACTACGTCAGACGGGCCATTTATGCAGAAGGAACAGACCACGCCAATGATTAACAGGAGCGCAACAAAGTAGAAGGGGTAACAATTTTTTATACGGCAGACAAACCAGCTGGCAACCATACCCAGGAGGTATCCCAGTTGGCCGCAAACGAGAATAACACCAATACGATCGGCTGGAATAGACAGTGATTTACTCCAAAAATAAACACCATACGACGATCCCAGCGAACTGATAAAAGAGAGCACCAAAAAGAAAAAAGTGATCCCCCAGAATCGATAGCTACTCAGGAGATCGGCGCAGGTCCATTTTTTATCTGACATTGACGGTAAAGTAATTTCCATATTTATCCCTTGTTTTCCATAGAAAATAAGAATGTATAGAACTATTTAAATTGATAATAAATATTGATTATGTGAATAACGTTTATAGCCGATCTTAACTTAAAACGAAGGGCCATTTTATAAAATAGTTCTATTCTTTTTCAGCGTATAAAAGCAGGATGTGAGGTGATTAAATCTATAGCGCCTTCTGAATGATAATCTGTGATTTTTTATGCGTGGCATTACATCATTGGGTTAAATGTGATTCCATTGTGAATTATATTTTTCCGTCAGAAAATACAGAATTTGCGTGACGCGTTTGGCGGAATAGTGGGTGCTTTGCTGGAATTCAGGTTGTTGCCATAGCCAGGTAACAAAGCGGCGACTGGCCGCCAGATTAACGGCGACACCTTGTTCTAAGTGGGAACCGGTTAACGAACAGACCATTTTGCGGTTGTGACCTTGCCCCCAGAGTTGCCACTGATTTTGCCACCATCCCTGCCATGTTTTGCCTAACAGTTGCCACTCTGCGCGGCAATCGTCATCGTTTATCTCTTCCTCAACGAACCACAGCGAGGAGAGACGCTGGCGAAACCGCTCCGCCCATGCCGTAATGACCGCGCCGCGCAAAAAACACTCATGGGCAATGATGTGTGTCGCGACATCAGGAAAGCGGTTTTTCAGCACCCGAAAATGACCATGCGCCGTAATGACCGGGCGAAGTATTGTTCCTTGCGCGTTACGTTTAAGCGCCGCCGGGCCATACTGAATCTCATCGAACTGACTTCGCTGTAAAAATTGCCGTTCTTTAATGGCGATACGGTGAATAATATCGCCCTTCTCGCCCTCGGGCGGCGCAATTCCTTTCCAGTGGTAATGCAAACTTTTTCCGGCAGACAGTAACGTGAAATTGCTGGAAAGGTGAAGAATATTGCCGCGAACAGCATCAAAACTGAATAAAAAGTACAATTGCTGGAAGGCATTCGCTCCCTGAAACGGTACGAGCAGCGGAATACTGCAAATCTGTTCCGGCGTTTCGGCGACATTCAGCGCGTGCTGTTTTGGCGTCCAGACTTTCTTACAGTACTGGCACTGAAGTCGCTGCGTTCCGCCGGGATTACGTCCATAACGAATCCATGTTTTTTGATAGCAGTCGGGGCAAAAGTGACCATGCTCTTTGGCATATTGCGCGATATAAGCAGACGCCCAGCGGCGAAATTCCCCCTCGTTGAAGAGCGGCGGATAACTGCCGCAGGCTCGACAATGCAATGCCGGATAACCCAGGCGATAGTCCGGCCACACATAATCCGGCGAGTCAGGCAGCCCAAGATTGCGACAACCAGCGCTTTTGCAGGCATTAATGGTGAACAGAGGCGGCATACATTTTACCAACGATTTTGGCAGGTCGTTGATTCTGCCTTCATAAAACGGTACGCGGGTGTGAGGACTCTCACATAAAAAAACCTTTCAGAACGTAACGTAGCGAATCTTTATATGACTGAAAGGGACTTATTTATGAAAGTAAAACTGCTTGCTGCCGGTATTTTGTTCACGCTGCCGTTCTGGGCCTGCGCCAAAGATGTCACCATTATTTACACCAACGATCTACACGCCCATGTGGAGCCTTATAAAGTACCGTGGATTGCTGACGGTAAACGCGATATTGGCGGTTGGGCCAATATCACCACGCTGGTGAAGCAGGAAAAAGCCAAAAATAAGGCGACGTGGTTTTTTGATGCCGGAGATTACTTTACCGGACCGTATATCAGCAGCCTGACGAAGGGTAAAGCGATTATCGATATTTTGAATACCATGCAGTATGACGCTGCCACTATCGGTAATCATGAGTTCGATCATGGCTGGGACAATACATTGTTGCAACTGAGCCGGGCGAAATTCCCTATCGTACAGGGCAATATTTTTTATGAGGACAGCAGTAAATCCTTCTGGGATAAGCCGTACACCATTGTTGAAAAAGATGGCGTCAAGATTGGCGTAATCGGCTTACACGGTGTCTTTGCTTTTAATGATACGGTATCCGCCGCGACGCGCGTGGGCATTGAGGCACGCGATGAAATTAAGTGGCTGCAACGTTACATTGATGAACTTAAAGGTAAAGTCGATCTGACCGTCGCGCTGATCCACGAAGGCACCCCGGCCCGCCAGTCCAGCATGGGGAATACCGATGTGCGACGCGCGCTGGATAAAGATATTCAGACCGCAAGTCAGGTAAAAGGGCTGGATATTTTGATTACCGGCCACGCGCATGTCGGTACGCCAGAACCGATTAAAGTCGGTAATACGCTGATCCTCTCAACGGACAGCGGCGGTATTGATGTGGGTAAACTGGTGCTGGATTACAAAGAGAAACCACACCACTTTACGGTGAAGAACTTCGAGCTGAAGACCATTTTTGCTGATGAGTGGAAGCCAGATCCGCAAACGAAACAGGTGATCGACGGCTGGAACAAAAAGCTCGATAAAGTCGTGCAGCAAACGGTGGCGCAGTCGCCGGTTGAGCTGACCCGCGCGTATGGCGAATCGTCGTCGCTGGGGAATCTGGCGGCGGATGCGCTGCTTTTTACGGCGGGGAAAGACACCCAGTTAGCGCTTACTAACTCTGGCGGTATCCGCAACGAAATCCCGGCTGGCGCGGTGACGATGGGGGCGGTAATCAGTACCTTCCCGTTCCCTAATGAACTGGTCACGATGGATTTAACCGGTAAACAATTGCGCAGCCTGATGGAGCATGGCGCTGGCTTAAGCAACGGCGTATTGCAGGTGTCTAAAGGGCTGGAGATGAAGTATGACAGCAGCAAACCTATCGGCCAGCGGGTTACCGTGCTGACGCTCAATGGCAAGCCGATTGACGATGCTACGGTTTATCACATCGCTACCAACAGCTTCCTTGCCGACGGCGGCGATGGTTTTGCGGCATTCACGGAAGGCCAGGCGCGGAACACCTCCGGCGGCTACTATGTGTCGAATGCGATAGTTGATTACTTTAAGGCGGGCAACACCATCACGGATGAGCAGCTCAAAGGAATGCGCGTTGCGGATGTGAAGAAGTAATTTCCCCTGCCGCGGCGCGTTCAGTGTCGCGGCGTGACATGAAGAAAATTCAACTTTGCTGAATATTCCTCATTCTTTGGCGTGATTTTTCAGTTGACGTCCTTCTGCTTTTCCGTCATTTTTACATCTGGACGTCTAAACGGATAGATGTTTACAACACAACAAATAATAACATGCGATTGATGAGGTAAGGTATGAGCTTTTTTCACGCCAACCAGCGGGAAGCCCTGAATCAGAGCCTGGCGGAAGTACAGGGTCAGATTAACGTTTCGTTTGAATTTTTCCCGCCGCGCACCAGTGAAATGGAGCAAACCCTGTGGAACTCCATCGATCGCCTGAGCAGTCTGAAACCGAAGTTTGTTTCGGTAACGTATGGCGCCAACTCCGGGGAACGCGACCGCACCCATAGCGTTATTAAAGGCATCAAAGAGCGTACTGGGCTTGAGGCCGCGCCGCACCTTACCTGTATTGACGCCACGCGCGATGAACTGCGCACCATCGCCCGCGACTACTGGAATAACGGTATCCGCCACATTGTCGCTTTGCGCGGCGATTTGCCGCCGGGCAGCGGTAAGCCGGAGATGTACGCCGCCGATCTGGTTGGTTTGCTCAAAGAGGTGGCCGATTTCGATATTTCAGTAGCGGCCTATCCGGAGGTACATCCGGAAGCGAAAAGCGCGCAGGCCGATCTGCTTAATCTGAAGCGTAAAGTGGATGCTGGCGCTAACCGCGCGATAACCCAATTTTTCTTCGATGTGGAAAGCTACCTGCGTTTTCGCGACCGCTGTGTTTCTGCCGGTATCGACGTAGAAATTATTCCCGGCATTTTACCGGTGTCTAACTTTAAACAGGCAAAAAAATTTGCCGATATGACCAATGTCCGCATTCCGTCCTGGATGTCACTGATGTTTGAGGGGCTGGATAATGACGCAGAAACCCGCAAGCTGGTGGGCGCTAACATTGCGATGGACATGGTGAAAATTTTAAGCCGTGAAGGAGTGAAGGATTTCCACTTCTACACGTTGAATCGTGCGGAAATGAGTTATGCCATTTGCCACACGCTGGGCGTAAGACCGGGTTTATAACCTCCAGCTCCCTGCCGGGAGCTTTATTACAACTCATATTGATCTACATCTCTGTAACTAAAAATATAAAAGGTATTAGCTATCGAATCTGTGGATTAATTCAACTATATCTATTTGCTCCTGGTGTATATCGTAACGGTAACACTTTAAAAGGGAGCTGAGATATGAGCACGACCGACGATACCCATAACACGTTATCCACTGGAAAATGTCCTTTCCATCAGGGGGGGCATGACCGAAGCGCAGGCGCAGGGACTGCCAGCCGCGACTGGTGGCCGAACCAGCTTCGCGTGGATCTTTTGAATCAACATTCCAACCGTTCTAACCCGCTGGGTGAAGACTTTGACTACCGCAAAGAGTTTAGCAAGTTAGACTACTCCGCCCTGAAAGGGGATCTCAAGGCGCTGCTGACCGATTCACAACCGTGGTGGCCCGCTGACTGGGGCAGCTATGTCGGTTTGTTTATTCGTATGGCCTGGCATGGCGCTGGCACCTACCGTTCTATTGATGGTCGTGGCGGCGCGGGTCGTGGTCAACAGCGTTTTGCGCCGCTTAACTCCTGGCCGGATAACGTCAGCCTGGATAAGGCGCGTCGTTTGTTGTGGCCGATTAAGCAGAAATATGGCCAGAAAATTTCCTGGGCCGACCTGTTTATTCTGGCGGGTAACGTGGCGCTGGAAAACTCCGGCTTCCGTACCTTCGGTTTCGGCGCCGGGCGTGAAGATGTCTGGGAACCGGATCTGGATGTGAACTGGGGCGATGAAAAAGCCTGGTTGACTCACCGACACCCTGAAGCGCTGGCAAAAGCGCCGCTGGGCGCGACCGAGATGGGCCTTATCTACGTTAACCCGGAAGGGCCGGATCACAGCGGCGAACCACTTTCTGCCGCCGCCGCTATTCGCGCTACCTTTGGCAATATGGGGATGAACGACGAAGAGACCGTGGCGTTGATCGCTGGCGGGCATACCCTCGGTAAAACCCACGGCGCGGCAGCGGCATCCCATGTAGGGGCCGATCCGGAAGCCGCGCCGATTGAAGCGCAGGGCTTAGGTTGGGCCAGCAGCTATGGTAGTGGCGTTGGCGCGGATGCTATCACCTCCGGGCTGGAAGTGGTCTGGACGCAGACGCCGACCCAGTGGAGCAACTATTTCTTCGAGAACCTGTTCAAATATGAGTGGGTACAAACCCGTAGTCCGGCTGGCGCTATCCAGTTTGAAGCGGTAGACGCGCCGGACATCATCCCGGACCCGTTCGATCCGTCGAAAAAACGTAAGCCAACCATGCTGGTCACCGACCTGACGCTGCGTTTTGATCCGGAGTTCGAGAAGATTTCCCGTCGTTTCCTTAACGATCCGCAGGCCTTTAATGAAGCCTTTGCTCGTGCCTGGTTCAAACTGACGCACAGAGATATGGGACCAAAAGCGCGTTACATCGGACCGGAAGTGCCGAAAGAAGATCTGATCTGGCAGGACCCGTTGCCGCAACCGCTCTATCAGCCAACGCAGGAAGACATTATCAACCTGAAAGCGGCGATCGCTGCATCCGGGCTTTCTATTAGCGAGATGGTTTCGGTTGCCTGGGCATCCGCGTCTACTTTCCGCGGCGGCGATAAGCGTGGCGGCGCTAACGGCGCGCGTCTGGCATTAGCGCCTCAGCGCGACTGGGATGTCAACGCCGTTGCGGCTCGCGTTCTGCCGGTATTAGAAGAGATCCAGAAAACGACGAATAAAGCCTCGCTGGCCGATATTATTGTGCTGGCGGGCGTGGTCGGTATCGAGCAGGCGGCCGCTGCTGCGGGTGTCAGCATCAGCGTACCTTTTGCGCCGGGCCGGGTGGATGCGCGTCAGGATCAGACCGACATCGAGATGTTCTCGCTGCTTGAACCGATTGCTGATGGATTCCGTAACTATCGTGCGCGTCTGGATGTGTCGACGACCGAATCGCTGTTGATTGATAAAGCGCAGCAGTTAACGTTGACCGCGCCGGAAATGACGGTACTGGTTGGCGGGATGCGTGTGCTGGGAACCAACTTTGACGGCAGCCAGAACGGTGTCTTTACCGACAGACCGGGCGTGCTCAGCACTGACTTCTTCGCTAATCTGCTGGATATGCGTTACGAGTGGAAGCCCACCGACGACGCTAATGAGCTGTTCGAAGGCCGGGATCGTCTGACTGGCGAGGTAAAATACACGGCGACCCGCGCCGATCTGGTGTTTGGTTCCAACTCCGTACTGCGCGCGCTGGCGGAAGTTTACGCGTGTAGCGATGCGCACGAGAAGTTTGTGAAGGACTTCGTCGCGGCATGGGTGAAAGTGATGAACCTGGACCGTTTCGATCTGCAATAATCTGACAGGTTAATTCGTCAGCGGCTGCTATTCGGTAGTCGCTGACGTTTTCCTCGTTTAATGCGAAAAATAACGAAAATGCCCCGTGACTTTCCAGTTAAATAATACATCTTCCTCCTGTGCTCCCGCGCCTATGTTATGCACAACCAGCGGCACCCCTTCAGGCGTGACGTTCAGGGATACCACGCCAATATGCGCAAGGCCGTTATCCAGTCGCCAGGAGACAATATCTCCCGGTTGATAATCGCTATATTTATCTGTCACCGGCAAAGCTTTGTTTTGACGCTGGAACCAGGTTTCCAGATTCGGAACGCGGCGATGGTCGATATTGCTGTCCGGGCGTTTCAGCTTCCAGTTATTCGGGTAGGCAGAGAAATGCGCCTGCATGTCTTCATGTACCCGTTTCTGTAAATCAACCTGCTGACTGCGCAGCGCGCGGATGACGACATCTGCACATACGCCACGCTCCAGCGGAAGATCGCCATTCGGATAATCCAGACGAACATAGGCAGCATCATAAAATAGCGTCTTACCTATTTGCGTCCCGGCACTTTGGGCGATTGCAGCATTAGTTTGCGCCTGAACGGTTATTGGTCTGGTATCAGAGCGTGGCGAATGATGAGAGATATGGCTAATAAAAAAAGCAGCAAGAATACCGATAAGCGCCTGTGCGAATTTCATCTTCTTCGTCCGTGAAGTGTGTCAGTACGTCATTTGACTTTCCGCGGAGAGAATGGTGCGTGATAAAAAAGTCTATTTCAGGACAAAATGGACTGATTCCAGGCTATGGAATACCTGATGATGGCGCTTCGCTTACCCGGCCTGGATGATTGGATAACAAGGCCAGATAAGGTGCCTGTGTCGATATTCGGCAACTGAATTCTGTTGGGTCAGCAAGCTGAAATACTCCTGACTATCGTCAGGAGTATTGCTCAGACCTTATTCCCATTCCTGCAAGAAGCGTTGACCGTACTGGTCGGCGACCAGCAGCGCGGCGTACACTTCATCCGGCGTTGCGCCGCCAGGCATGTTATGAATAGTTTCACCTTCTGCGTAGGAGGCTTCCGCGACGGTGCGCATCTTGGCCGGAATATCCTGTTTAATATCCAGTTGCGCCAGCGTAATCGGCAGGCCAACGGAATGGCACAGCGCCGCAACGGTTTCGATTTCTTCGACCGGCGCGTTTTCCAGCACCAGTTGCGTCAGCGTACCGAAAGCGACCTTCTCACCGTGATAATAGTGGTGCGCATCCGGAATCGCCGTTAAACCGTTATGAATCGCGTGCGCTGCGGCCAGACCGCCGCTTTCAAAACCGACCCCGCTCAGGTAGGTGTTGGCTTCGATGACGCGTTCCAGCGCTGGCGTGACGACGTGCTGTTCGGCGGCCAACATGGCTTTTTCGCCTTCTTCGATCAGCGTGTTATAGCATAGCTCCGCCAGCGCCAGCGCGGCCTGTGTACACTTGCCGCCCGCCATTGTGGTGGCGCCGCTGCGTGAGCAGGCGCGCGCTTCAAACCAGGTCGCCAGTGCATCGCCGATACCGGCTGCCAGCAGACGCGCCGGCGCGCCCGCCACTATCTGCGTATCGACAATAACCATATTCGGGTTATGCGGCAGCAGCAGATAACGGTCAAACTCACCGGCATCGGTATAAATAACCGAGAGTGCGCTGCACGGTGCGTCGGTAGAGGCGATGGTCGGCGCGATAGCGACCGGGACGTTCATAAAGTGCGCCAGCGCTTTGGCGGTATCCAGCGTTTTACCGCCGCCGATACCCAGTACGGCGCCACACTGACTTTTTTCGGCGACGGCGCGCAGCCTGTCGATCTCATTTTGCGAACATTCGCCGCCAAACGGGGCGATTTCTACTGACAAACCGGCATCCGTCAGGCTTTTGCGCAGCGTCTCTTCGGCAAATCCCAGCACGAATTTATCGCCCACAACCAGCCAGTTGTTCGCCATTGGTTTTAAATAATCGCCAAGACGCGCGATGACGTTTGCACCCTGAATATACTTACCTGGTGACTGAATAATGCGATCCATACATTTCTCTCCTACAGGTTCAGATTACCAAAAGCGTTTTTCCAGTCTTGCTCAAACTTCTCTATTGCCGACTCTACCGCAGGCGTATTGAGCATTTGTTGCGCTACATCTAAAGGAAGGGTAATCGCCTGGCAACCTGCCAGTAAGCAATCCAGCGCCTGCCGCGGCGTTTTAAAGCTGGCCGCCAGTACCATGCTGTCGGGCGCGTGATGTTCCAGTAGCGTTTGCAGCTCCTGAACCATACGAATGCCATCGCCGCCCTGCGCATCAACGCGGTTGACGTAGGGAGCGACATATTTTGCGCCCGCCAGCGCCGCCAGCAGGCCCTGCGACGCGCTGTAGACGGCGGTGCCCAGCGTCACGATGCCTTCTTTTTTCAGCAATTTAATCGCTGCAAGACCTTCGGCGGTCACCGGAATTTTCACCACAATGCCGGGGATGGCGTTATTCAGTCGTTTGGCTTCTTCCACCATCCCTTTCGCGTCGCGGCTCATGGTCTGCGCAAATAAAGTGCCTTCTTCGCCGATGGCGTTTTGCAGCCTGGGCAGCACATCCCAGATAGATTCTTTGCTGGCTGCCACAATGCTTGGATTGGTGGTGACGCCGGCAATCGGGAAAATGCGCGCCAGACGTTCAACTTCCGCCACGTTAGCGGTATCCAGATAGAGTTCCATAGTCTTTCCTTTACAGTTCAAGTTCATGTTGCAGCAGGCTGGCGATAGCGTCGGCGGAAGCGGCGTTAACCAGCGTGTTGCGGAATTCTTCGTGCATGATGCGGCGGGCCAGGCGCGAGAAAATACGCATATGCTGGTCGCCCGCGGCGTGTTTGTTAAGCGTCAGCATAATGATGAACTGCGCCTCGTCATCTCCCCAGCGTACCGGCGCGTTCAGGCGCGCCACGCTGATGGTGGACTGTTCGATATGTTCCGATTTGCTGTGCGGAATGGCAAAGCTAAAGCCCAGTCCGGTGGAGAATACCGCCTCGCGCGCCCATAGATCGGCTTCCAGTTTGCGCGGGTAGCGGCAGCGGCCCGCCAGCAGCAGATTGTCGGTCATGCCTTTAATCACTTCCTCTTTGCTGCGCCAGTCGCTATCAAGCGTTATGCATTGGGCGGTAACCAGCGGGGCATCCTGCTGCGACATGCGGAACTGCGCCAGCAGATGCTCCACCTCCAGCGAGGTGCGGCAGGCCATCGCCTGATTCAACAACTGGCGGCAGGCTCGGCTGTCGAGTTGTGCCATCCGCGCTTTGGCGGCGGGAATCGACGGCGCGCCCATGCTGATCTCGTCCAGCCCCAGACCTACCAGCAATGGCAGAACCGAACCTTTGGCCCCCAGTTCGCCGCACAGACCAATCCATTTGCCCTGACGATGTACCGCCTGCACCGCGAAATCCAACGCGCGCAGGAAGGCGGGATTCAGGCTGTTGTAGTGACGAGTGACTTTGGCGTTATCACGGTCTACCGCCAGCAGGTATTGTGTTAGATCGTTACTACCAATACTAAAGAAATCAATCTCTTCACAGCATTGATCGATGATGAACATCACCGACGGCACTTCCAGCATAATGCCGAGTGGGATCTTCTCATCGAACGGGATATGTTCATTACGCAGCTGCTGTTTGGCTTCCGCCAGCTTCTCTTTGACCCACAGAATCTCTTCCATAGAGGAGATCATCGGGATCATGATTTTCAGGTTGCCGTGGGCGGACGCGCGGAGGATCGAGCGTAGCTGGGTGGTAAACAGAGAAGCGTACTCTTCATAAATACGGACGGCGCGATAGCCGAGGAATGGGTTGGCTTCGGCAGGAATATTCAGATAATCAACGGGCTTATCGCCGCCTATATCCATTGTGCGCACAATAATGCTGCGTCCCTTTGCGGACTCCAGCGCCTGGCAAAAAATATTGTACAGCTCGTTTTCGTCCGGCGCGCAGGCGCGGTCCATATACAGCATTTCTGTGCGGAACAGGCCAACCGCTTCCGCGCCGTTACTAAAGGCCGCTTGCGCCTCGACGGAGTGCGCGATGTTGGCGGCGACCTCCATGCGGATGCCGTCAGCGGTGCGCGCTTCCTGGGTCAGCCAGATGCGCTGCTGTTCGCGCAGGGCGTCTTGCACGCGGGCTTCCTGCTGATAGTAACGAGTGACAGGCTCGTCAGGCGCAACGACAATCGCGCCTGCGTTGCCGTCAATATAAACCGTCTGCTGACGCCACGGTGTTAAGGCCTCAATCTCCACGCCAACCAGGGTGGGAATGTTGAATGAGCGGGCGAGAATCACCGTGTGCGAAGTGGTGCCGCCGCTTTTTAACAGCAGACCTTTGAGAAAGGTTTTATCCAGTTCGAGGAACTGGCTTGGCGTCAACTCTTCCGCCATACAGATAGATGGCCGGGTCAACTGGCCCGGCGCCGGAAAGCGCTGCTCACCGTAAATGTGTTGCAGTAACTGGAAGCAAACGTCACGAACATCCAGCGCGCGTTCCTGTAAATAGCTGCTGCTGGCGCGAGCGAACTCATTGCAGAAATGGTTCGCGCTTTCCACGATTGCCTGCGCGCAGCTTAAACCGCGCAGAACGCCGTCCAGTAAATGCTGACACAGTGAAGCGTCGCCTGCCAGTGAACGATGGGCTTCCAGAATCGCGCTGGCGGCACCGTCACTGTCGAGCTGACGAAACTCAATATGCTTTATCAACATCGCTAAGCCATTGTCCAGCGCGGCTTGTTCCGTTTCTGTGTCGTTGGCGGTCGGGAGTTCGCCGAGCGCATTGAGATCCAGGGAAGAGAGTGGCGTCAGTACGCCGCCCGCGCTGCCGCTACACACGCTACGGGCGCGGTAAATCTGCGGATTCAGCTGGGTCAACGACGCCGGAAGCGGCTCCAGTTCGCTGTTTTTAATCTCCGCCAGCGGCGCGTCGCAGAGTGGGAATTCATCGCGCAGCCATTGACTCAGACGCTGACAGGCAACCTGTTCATCGGCACCGGAAATCACCAGCTGACAGTGGTCGCCAGCCAGCGTGTCGGTGCCAATCAGCGCCAGCGCGCTTTTGGCGCTGCCTTTGCGATCGGTGCGCAGGTTGTGCCACTCAATTTGCGACGTGAAGGTATTACACAGCGTTTCTACGTGGCTTGCCGGGCGCGCATGTACGCCATTCGGCAGTTCACAGGTAAATTCCACAATCAGGGGCATTGCCTCTCTCCCATAACGATTCTCTCGCTACAGCATAAAAGGAGGTAGCCGGAATACGCCATGTGACAAATCTGTCAAAAGCTGGATAAATGTAATGTAGCGCAAAAAGTGCGAGTTGTCTCACAACTTAGCGTGGTAGCGCAGGTTTTACCTTTTTCAGAAGTTATGAAGCGGATCGCATTTTTATACTGATATTACAAAAATCCAGTAAATGGCCTTTTTATCCACTGTCTGCGCGACAATGGATTGCCTATTGTTTTCCGCAGTAACTTTATGGACATGGGCTTTATCCAGCCCGGGAGCGACTTATGAAAGAGTTGGTACAGATCCTGAAAAATACCCGCCAGCACCTGATGACCGGTGTTTCGCATATGATCCCCTTTGTGGTGGCTGGCGGAATTTTGCTGGCAGTCTCCGTCATGCTATATGGCAAGGGCGCCGTACCCGATGCCGCCACCGATCCGAATCTTAAAAAACTGTTTGATATCGGTGTCGCTGGGCTGACGCTGATGGTGCCTTTCCTCGCCGCATACATTGGCTACTCCATTGCCGAACGCTCCGCGCTGGCTCCTTGCGCGATTGGTGCCTGGGTGGGTAACAGCTTCGGCGCGGGCTTTTTCGGGGCACTTATCGCCGGACTTATCGGCGGGATCGTGGTGCATTACTTGAAGAAAATCCCGGTGCATAAGGTGCTGCGTTCTGTGATGCCTATTTTTGTGATTCCCATCGTTGGCACTTTTATCACCGCGGGCATCATGATGTGGGGGCTGGGCGAACCGATCGGTGCGCTGACAAGCAGCCTGACCCAATGGCTGCAAGGGATGCAGCAGGGCAGCATCGTGCTGCTGGCGGTGATCATGGGGCTGATGCTGGCTTTTGATATGGGCGGCCCGGTTAACAAAGTCGCTTATGCGTTCATGCTGATTTGCGTGGCGCAGGGCGTATATACCGTGGTGGCTATCGCCGCGGTGAGCATCTGCGTACCGCCACTGGGACTGGGGCTGGCGACGCTGATTGGCCGCAAGAATTTTTCTGTTGAAGAGCGCGAAGCCGGTAAAGCCGCGCTGGTCATGGGCTGCGTGGGCGTAACGGAAGGGGCGATTCCTTTCGCCGCTGCCGATCCGCTGCGCGTGATCCCATCCATTATGGTGGGCTCCGCTTGCGGTGCGGTAATGGCCGCGCTGTTTGGCGCGCAGTGTTATGCCGGTTGGGGCGGTTTAATTGTTCTGCCAGTCGTGGAAGGCAAGCTGGGTTATGTCGCGGCAGTCGCCGTGGGCGCGGTGGTAACGGCAGTCTGCGTTAACGTGCTGAAAAGCCTGACGCGTAAGAATGTGTCGCAAGTTGACGAAAAAGAAGACGACCTGGCTTTAGATTTTGAGATGAATTAAGCGAGGAATAAGCCATGACTAAAATTATTGCAGTAACCGCGTGTCCTTCTGGTGTTGCGCATACCTATATGGCGGCTGAAGCGCTGGAAAGCGCAGCCAAAGCGAAAGGTTGGGATGTGAAAGTGGAGACTCAGGGCTCGATTGGGCTGGAAAATGAACTGACGGCAGAGGATGTGGCGAGCGCCGATATGGTGATTTTGACTAAAGATATCGGCATCAAGTTCGAAGAGCGGTTTGCGGGTAAAACTATCGTTCGCGTCAATATCAGCGACGCGGTAAAACGCGCCGACGCCATTATGAACAAGATTGACGCCCATCTTTCGCAAACCGCGTAACGTTAAAATGCCCGATGGCGCAAGTTTATCGGGCCTGCTCACAGGCCCGATAAGAGATTTATGCCGCCATCCGGCGCTCGTGTCCACAGGAGCTCCTCATGACCCATCGTATTCAACGCCTCAAAGCCGCTCTGTTTCAGAATCACCGTGAAATTTCTCTGGAGCGCGCGCTGCTTTATACCGCCAGCCATCAGCAGACGGAGGGCGAACCGGTCATTTTGCGCCGCGCCAAAGCGACGGCGTATATCCTTGAACATGTTGAAATTTCGATTCGTGACGAGGAGCTGATTGCCGGAAACCGAACCGTTAAGCCGCGCGCGGGTATTATGTCGCCGGAAATGGACCCGTATTGGCTGCTTAACGAGCTGGATCGGTTCCCGACGCGTCCGCAGGACCGTTTTGATATCAGCGAAGAGGATAAGCGCCTCTATCGTGAGGTTCTATTCCCGTACTGGGAAAAACGGTCGATGAAAGATTTTATTAACGGGCAGATGACCGATGAGGTGAAAGCCGCCGTCAGCACCCAGATTTTTAGCATTAACCAGACGGATAAAGGGCAGGGGCATATCATTATTGATTATCCACGCTTGCTCAATAGCGGGCTGGGTGAACTGGCGGCGCAGATGCGCGCGCGCTGCGAGCAACAGCCGGAAAACGACTTTTATCAGGCCGCTCTGTTGTTACTTGAGGCATCGCAACGCCACATCCTGCGTTATGCCGTACTGGCGGAACAGCAGGCGGAGCGCTGCCCGGACGCTCGTCGTCGTCAGGAACTGCTCACCATTGCCGCCAATTCGCGGCATAACGCGCAGCACAAACCACAGACGTTCTGGCAAGCATGTCAGCTGTTCTGGTACATGAACATTATTTTGCAGTACGAGTCCAACGCCAGTTCGCTGTCGCTCGGGCGCTTCGACCAGTACATGCTGCCGTTTTATCAGACTTCGCTCACTCAGGGCGACGATCCGGCGTTCCTGAAAGAGTTGCTCGAGTCGCTGTGGGTGAAATGCAACGATATCGTGCTGCTGCGTTCCACCAGTAGCGCGCGCTATTTTGCTGGTTTCCCGACGGGTTACACCGCGCTGCTGGGCGGATTGACGGAAAGCGGACGCAGCGCGGTAAACGTGCTCTCTTTTCTCTGCCTGGATGCCTACCAGAGCGTGCAGTTGCCGCAGCCGAATCTCGGCGTGCGCACTAACGCGCTGATTGATACGCCGTTCCTGTTCAAGACCGCCGAGACCATTCGCCTCGGTACCGGCATTCCACAGATTTTCAATGACGAAGTGGTGGTTCCCGCGTTCCTTAACCGTGGCGTGTCGTTGGAGGATGCGCGCGATTATGCGGTGGTGGGATGTGTTGAGCTGTCGATTCCGGGCAGAACCTACGGGCTGCATGACATCGCCATGTTTAATCTGCTGAAAGTGATGGAAATCAGCTTGTATGAAAATGAGGGCAACGACACTCTTACTTATGAGGCGTTGCTGGCGCATATTCGCGCCAAAATCAGTCACTACATTACACTAATGGTAGAAGGCAGCAATATTTGCGATATCGGCCATCGTGACTGGGCGCCGGTGCCGCTGCTCTCTTCGTTTATCAGCGACTGCCTGGAGAAAGGGCGAGACATCACCGACGGCGGCGCGCGCTATAACTTTTCGGGCGTACAGGGCATCGGTATCGCCAACCTGAGTGATTCCCTTCATGCGCTCAATGGGCTGGTATTCGATCAGCAGCGCCTGAGTTTTGATGCGCTGCTGTCGATCCTGAAAAACAACTTCGCCACGCCAGAAGGGGAAAAGATCCGCGCCAGGCTTATCAACCGCTTCGAAAAATATGGCAACGACATTGATAATGTCGATAACATCAGCGCCGAACTGCTGCGGTATTACTGCAAAGAGGTGGAAAAATACCAGAATCCGCGCGGCGGCCAGTTTACGCCGGGTTCATACACGGTTTCCGCGCATGTGCCGCTGGGAGCGGTGGTCGGCGCGACACCGGACGGGCGTTTTGCCGGAGAACAGCTGGCGGATGGCGGCCTGTCGCCGATGCTCGGACAGGATATGCAAGGGCCGACGGCGGTACTAAAATCAGTAAGTAAGTTGGATAACACGCTGCTGTCGAACGGTACGTTGCTGAACGTGAAGTTTACTCCTGCGACTCTGGAAGGAGAGGCGGGACTGCGCAAGCTGGCGGATTTCCTGCGCGCGTTTACCCAGCTCAAACTGCAGCACATCCAGTTTAATGTGGTGAATGCCGACACATTGCGCGAAGCGCAGCTACGGCCTCAGGATTTTGCGGGGCTGGTGGTGCGCGTGGCGGGCTACAGCGCCTTCTTTGTCGAGCTGTCGAAGGAGATTCAGGATGACATTATTCGCCGCACCGCGCATCAGTTGTGAGGTTGTGGGGGCGCGCGATGAGGAGACCGCGCGTATCTTCAATATCCAGCGTTATTCGCTGAATGACGGGCAGGGGATTCGTACGGTGGTCTTTTTTAAGGGCTGTCCGCATACCTGTCCGTGGTGCGCTAATCCGGAATCTATCTCGCCGCGCATTGAAACGGTGCGCCGGGAAAATAAATGCCTGCGTTGCACGCCGTGTCTGCGGGATGCCGACGAATGTCCTTCCGGCGCGTTTGAGCGTATTGGGCGTGATATTACGCTGGATGAACTGGAACGCGAAGTGCTGAAAGACGACATCTTCTTTCGTACTTCCGGCGGCGGGGTGACGCTTTCTGGCGGCGAAGTGCTGATGCAGGCGCCGTTCGCCACGCGCTTCTTACAGCGATTGCGGCGTTGGGGCGTTCCTTGTGCTATTGAAACGGCTGGCGATACGTCGGCCAGCCGTCTACTGCCGTTGGCAAGGGCGTGTGATGAGGTATTGTTTGATCTGAAAATTATGGATGCGGAGCGGGCGCGCGAGGTGATCAACATGAATCTGCCGCGCGTACTGGAGAATTTACGGTTACTGGTTAGCGAGGGAATCACGGTGATCCCTCGTTTGCCGTTGATTCCTGGCTTTACGCTTAACGCAGAGAATCTGCAGTGCGCGTTAACATTGTTGAGATCATTAGGAATAAAGCAGGTTCACCTGCTACCGTTTCATCAGTACGGCGAGCCGAAATACCGGCTGCTTGGAAAATCATGGATGATGAAAGATATTCCCGCGCCGTCGGTGCAAGAGATCGCTCTGTTTCGGGAGATGACGGAGCAAGCAGGATTTCAGGTCACCACAGGAGGTTAATATGGCAATACCTGTACGGCATCTGGTGGCAGTGACCGCCTGCGTGAGCGGTGTAGCGCATACCTATATGGCAGCTGAACGGCTGGAAAAACTTTGCCAGCAGGAGAAGTGGAGCATCAAGATTGAAACCCAGGGGGCACTCGGTACAGAGAACCGCTTAACGGAAGAGGATATCCGCCGTGCCGATGTCGTGTTGCTCATTACCGATATCGAGCTGGCGGGCGTGGAGCGATTTACCCGGAGTCGCTATGTCCAGTCGGGGATCAGCGCTTTTTTGCGGGAGCCACAGCGGGTAATGAGCGCTGTGCGTAAACTCCTTTCCGCGCCGCAACATACCCACCTTATCCTGGAGTAATCTGCTTTTCCGTTAGCTGGCTGTGATACTGGCGGCGATACTCCGACGGTGAGCGTTCCGTATTTTTGCGAAACAGGCGGCAGAAATAGTTACTGTCGACAAAGCCGCAACGGTGCGCCACCTCTTTCACTTTCAGGTCATAGCCCTTCAGCAACGTTTTGGCGTGTTCCAGTCGCGTATGGTTCAGGTATTCGTTAAAGCCGATGGCCCCCGTTTTCTGGAACAGGTGCGAGAGGTAATTTGGCGAGATATAAAACGCTTGTGCTACCGATTCGCGCGTCAACGGCGCGGCGTAGCGTTCATCAATATACTCCCGAATGGCTTCAAAAAGCGCGCGGCTGCGGGAGGCGGTCTGGATTTGGCTGCCGAGCAGATCGCGGCAATGGCTTAGTAGGCTGGCGACAATCAATCTGGCCGTTTGCTGCTCTTGCGGCTGCATCTGCATCTCATTAAGCGTTTGTAACAGGAACGAGCCGATACGCGGGCCACGGCGCGCAACGTGCTGTTTCGTGAGGTTTTGATGCTGCTGACCGTCCCAGTGGACCACGCTGAAACCTAACTGCTGTTTGCCAAACAGAATGCTCAGGGTGGTGACGGGCGTTTGCCATTGCGGGATGTTCCAGCCGCCAGCCGGAACGTAGAGAACATCGCAAGGAATGAGCGGGGCGGTAATGCTCATGTCAGTAAGCTCGCCCTCCAGCACAATCTCCAGCCGCGGAAAATCCACCTGGTACGCCAGTTCCGGCGCTGGGCCGCTGGCGCTGGCAAAATAAATCTGGCGCAGCGGCAGCGGGCCGTTGATGAGACGGGAGAGAAGGTGGCTGACGTCGTGATACATGATAATCCCCTGCCGATCGCAAACAGAGGAAACAGTAACGTCGAAAACCGATGTCCTCAAGCAATTATTGCCGGATAGCGGCGCTTTGCGCCTTATCCGGACTACGGAAGAGAAGAACGCCAGGCCCGATAAGCGTTAGCGTTATCGGGCAACATACAGGCTATTGATTACCGACCTGATCGCCATACGGCAACGTATCATAATCAATCAGCGCGTTTTTCTTATACGGGTTGCCAATCCAGCGCGTGGTCTCTTTGAACTGCGGGTTGGTGATGGAACGCGTCGGGTCGTAGCCATCATAGGTCAGGCCCGCTAAGTCCGACCAGGTGTGGATAAGCTCGGAACTGCTGTACTTACGATCGACATCCTGTGAGAAGTCGCGCGGATGCGCTGCCTGCCATTTCTCTGAGGTCCACAGCAGGAACGGCACCGTATACATATGACGGGTTGGCGAATCTTCGTTTCGTCCCTGCGTCTTATGCGGCGGCGTGTCATACACTTCTTCACCGTGATCGGAGAAGTAAAGCAGGAAACCGTTCGGATCGGTCGCTTTATAGTCCTTAATCAGGCTGGCGACAACATAGTCGTTATACAGGTTCGCGTTGTCGTAATCGTTATACGACTCCAGTTCGTCGCTGCTTAATCCCGGCGGAACATGGTCGGTTTTACCATCAAACTTGCCCTGGTTTTCTGGATAGCGGAACTTGTATTTAATATGCGTTCCCAGCAGATGCACAATAATGAATTTTTTCGGCGCCGGGTCGGCTAACACCGCTTTAAACGGCGCCAGCACGTTGCTGTCATATTCGCGCGCGCTTTGAGTGCGCTGCTGGTTCATATAGAACTGCTTATCAGTCTGCTTGGAGAACACGGTCAGCATGGTATTACGCGCCGTCATCGTCTGCTGGTTAGTGATCCAGAAGGTTTTATACCCGGCCTGTTTCATCATATTCATCAGCGATGGCTTCGTCAGATACCAGTCCGGGTTCTTTTCGTCCGCGAACGTTAGCGCCTGTTGCAGGATCTCAATGGTGTACGGTCGCGAAGTTACCACGTTATTAAACACGGTCAGCCCGGGGTCGGTTTTATGCAGCGCGTCCAGTTCCGGCGTGGTTTCGCGCGGATAACCGTACAGACTCATACGGCCACGCTGGGTCGATTCGCCAATCACCAGTACCAGCGTGCGCGGCGCATCGCCGGAGTGGTCCTGGAAGTTAGCCAGCGGCGGCAGGGCATCGTTTTCATTCAGCAGTTTATTCAGCGAGGCGAGCTGTAAACGGTACTGATAGTAGCCAGTAATAAATTGCCACGGCGCGGCGGGTTCCATTCGTGATGCCAGGCTATCCAGCGTTTTCTCCATCGACTTATGCTTGATAAAGGTATTCATCGCGATGGGATGGAGGATCAGCCCGTACAGCAGGGCAAACGACACCAGATAACGCCAGGGGGATGGAATATAAACCGGGCGCAGACGTGTCCACAGCAAAATCGCCGCCACCGTATAAGCCAGCGCGACAAGAACAATTTTCAGACTGAAATATTGGCTTAAATATTCGCTGGCTTCATTGGCGTTGGTTTCAAACATCACAAACAGCACGCTTTGCGAGAACTCCTGCCCGTAGATTACGTAATAGCTCAGCGCCGCCAGCGAGGCGGCCCAGAGTACGACGCCAATAACGGCAGCAATAACCCGGATGCGGCCTGGAAACAGAAAGACCGGGATCAGCCACAGTGAGCTGTACAGTAGCGAATCCCGCAGACCGTTTGTCCCGCTGTATCCGGTGAGATAAATAATGGCCTGCAGGAGGGTGGAAAAGAACCAAAAGTAGAGCAGTGCCCAGCCCAGGGCTTTCCAGCTAAACGCGGGTTTAGTCTGGAGTAATGTGGATTGCATAATGAGAGCCTGTCTTTAATCGTAGCGCCAAACGTAACGCCTGAACCTTAAAAGAATCTGAAGCAAACCTGCTTTATGCCGCACGTTTTGCTAAGAAAGATTTACAAATGCATAAAATGCAGACAGGAATATATTGAAAAAATGACGAGGATGACAGCAGTATTTCATGCCGCCCCCACATAACTGCGTGAGAGCGGCTCTCTTTTTGCGTTAGCCGGTGTTGCGCATACCGGCGGCGACGCCCGCAATCGTGACCATCAACGCCTGTTCGACGCGAGGATCGGGCGATTTGCCCTGCTCTTCAGTCAGACGGGAACGATACAGCAATTCGGCCTGCAATACGTTTAATGGATCGGTATAAACGTTTCTTAACTGAATGGACTCCGCAATCCACGGTAAGTCGGCCATCAGGTGCGAATCGTTGGCAATCGCCAGCACCACTTTAATGTCTTCTTCCAGTAGGTCTCGTAGCTCTTTGCCCAGCGGCCAAAGCGTTTTCGCCACCAGGCGCTGATCGTAATAGTCGGCCAGCCACAGGTCGGCTTTCGAGAACACCATTTCCAGCATCCCAAGACGCGTGGAGAAGAACGGCCAGTCGCGGCACATGGCTTCCAGTTCGCTTTGTTTACCGTCTTCCACCACTTTTTGCAGCGCAGTACCCGCGCCCAGCCAGGCTGGCAGCATCAGGCGGTTTTGCGTCCAGGCGAAGATCCACGGAATCGCGCGCAGCGATTCGACGCCGCCAGTTGGACGACGTTTCGCCGGACGTGAGCCGAGCGGCAATTTGCCCAACTCTTGCTCCGGCGTCGCGGAGCGGAAGTACGGTACAAAGTCTTTATTTTCGCGCACGTAGCCGCGGTAGGTTTCACAGGAGATGACGGAAAGCTCATCCATAATATGACGCCAGCTGTCTTTCGGTTCCGGCGGCGGCAGCAGGTTTGCTTCCAGAATTGCGCTGGTGTAGAGCGAGAGGCTGCTGACGGTGACTTCCGGCAGGCCGTATTTGAAGCGGATCATCTCGCCCTGCTCGGTCACGCGCAGACCGCCTTTCAGACTGCCTGGCGGTTGCGAAAGCAGCGCCGCGTGGGCTGGCGCGCCGCCACGGCCAATAGATCCGCCGCGGCCGTGGAAGAGGGTAAGCTCGATGCCAGCTTTTTCACAGGTTTTGATCAGGGCGTCCTGCGCCTGATACTGCGCCCATGACGCGGCCATAACGCCGGCGTCTTTCGCCGAGTCGGAGTAGCCGATCATGACCATCTGCTTACCCTGAATCAGCCCGCGATACCAGTCGATATTCAACAACTGGGTCATCACGTCGTCGGCATTGTTCAGGTCGTCGAGGGTTTCAAACAGCGGCGCGACCGGCATGGCAAAGCCGATACCTGCCTCTTTCAGCAGCAGATGCACAGCCAGCACATCAGACGGCGTTTTCGCCATTGAAATTACGTAGGCGGCGATCGATCCTTTTGGCGCTTCGGCAATAACCTTGCAGGTTTCAAGCACTTCGCGGGTATCGTTGCTCGGCTCCCAGTTACGCGGCAGCAGCGGACGTTTGGAGTTCAGTTCGCGGATCAGGAAGGCTTGCTTGTCGGCTTCCGACCAGCTTTCGTAGTCGCCAATACCGAGGTAGCGGGTAATTTCGCCCAGCGCTTCGGTATGGCGGGTGCTCTCCTGACGGATATCAATACGCACCAGCGGTACGCCGAAACACTTCACGCGGCGGAGCGTGTCGAGTAACTCGCCGTTGGCGATAATGCCCATGCCGCAGGCCTGTAACGACTGGTAGCAGGCGTACAGAGGTTCCCAGAGCTGCTCGTTTTGCGTCAGCAGGCCAGCCGGTTTGGGCAGCTTCTCGCCTTTCAGACGCGCTTCCAGCCAGGACTGGGTCGCCATCAGACGGGCGCGCAATTTTTTCATCAGGTAGCGATACGGCTCAGACGCGCCTTCTTCGCCCACTAACGCCAGTAGCTCCGGCGTGGCGTCGACCATCGACAGTTCTGATACCAGAACATGAATGTCTTTCAGGAACAGATCGGTGGCTTTCCAGCGGCTTAACAAGAGTACGTGGCGGGTGATATCCGCCGTCACGTTCGGGTTGCCGTCACGGTCGCCGCCCATCCAGGAGGTAAAACGTACCGGCACAAAATCCACCGGCAATTTGTAGCCGAGATTTTCTTCCAGCTGTTCGTTCAGTTCACGCAGATAGTTAGGTACGCCCTGCCACAGGCTGTTCTCAACCACGGCGAAGCCCCATTTGGCTTCATCCACCGGGCTTGGACGCTGCTTGCGGATCTCATCCGTATGCCAGGATTGGGCAATCAACTGGCGCAGGCGACGCATCACCTGGTGGCGTTCGTAGTCGGCGATATCGGTATTATCAAGCTGTTTCAGACAGTTGTTGATTTCACCCATTTTGTGAATAAGCGTACGGCGGGTAATTTCTGTCGGATGGGCGGTTAGCACCAACTCCAGCGACAGCGACTCTACCGCTTTTTTGATGGTTGCGTCGTTGAGGTCCGGTTGGTTTTTCAGTTTGCGCAGAGTGCGGGCAATCACTTCCGGGTTGCTGGCGGCTTCGCCTTTTGGCGAAATGCTGTGGTATTGCTCGGCAGTATTGGCCAGGTTCAGGAACTGACTAAACGCGCGCGCAACTGGCAGCAGCTCGTCATTAGACAAATTTTGTAGCGTGGTGAGCAGCTCCTGGCGATTAGCTTCATTGCCGGCGCGTGAAGATTTGGATAGCTTACGGATTGTTTCTACGCGATCAAGAATGTGTTCTCCCAGCGCATCCTTGATGGTTTCTCCCAGCACCTTGCCGAGCATACTGACATTACTACGCAACGCGGAATATTGTTCGTTCATATGACCCCAGACACCCCATCTTTAATGTAATTGCCCTGTCTCTTTCATGCCACAGCGGCAGTGGCTGCGCTCGCCCGTATGCCAGTTCTGCGGAATGGGCTCGTTTGCCGCCTTGCTGTGACGTGAAATTTTTCGGGCTTTGCTTTTTAGCCGTCTTTTATAAAGCCACGTAAAACCCGTGGCGTCAATTACTGCGAAATCGGTTCAGCAAACGAAAAAATGGCGGTAATTTATTAAAGTTAATTCGCATCGTGCCAAATAAGAAATGCTTATGAACATGTGGCGTAGAGATGCCGGATGGCGCTGCGCTTATCCGGCCTACAAGACGGGGGAGGCCCGGTAAACATCGTGTCACCGGGCAATATGCATTAATGCCAGCAAAAATGGTGTACTACCTGGGTAATCAATTCCCGGGTTGGCTTAATAAAACGCGTTTCGAGATATTCATCCGGCTGATGCGCCTGATTGATTGAGCCCGGACCAAGCACCAGCGTTGGGCATAATGTCTGCATAAACGGCGCTTCAGTACAGTAGTTCACCACGTCGGTTTTCGTACCCAACAGTTTTTCTACTACTTCAACCAGTTGGTGGTCCGGTGGACACTCATAACCTGGAATCGGCGGATGTAATTCCGCCACCGTCAGGCGGCCCGGCCAGCGTTCGCTTACCGGGGTCAGCGCGTCGTTAAGCAGTCCATTAAGGTCGTTTAACGTCATGCCCGGCAGTGGACGAATATCCATATGCAATTCGCAGCAGGCGCAGATACGGTTTGAGGCATCGCCGCCGTGAATATGGCCCAGATTCAGCGTTGGATACGGAACGGTAAACGCCTCGTAGTGATACCGCGCTTTCAGCGAGTCACGCAGTTGCATGATATGGCCAATCGCATCGTGCATCAGTTCAATGGCGTTAACCCCACGCGCCGGGTCGCTGGAATGACCGGACTGCCCCAGGACGCGAACGACATTAGAGATATGCCCTTTGTGCGCGCGTATCGGTTGCAACGACGTCGGTTCGCCAATGATCGCGCAGTCCGGACGTAATGCCGTGGTTTCGGAAAAATAACGCGCCCCCGCCATGCTGGTCTCTTCATCGGCGGTCGCCAGAATGTAGAGCGGCTTTTTCAACTTTGTGACGTCAACGTCACGTAGCGCGTCCAGAATAAAAGCGAAGAAGCCTTTCATATCCGCAGTGCCCAGACCATAGAGCTTATTGTCGTGCTCGGTCAGCGTGAACGGGTCGCGCGTCCAGCGTCCGTCATCAAAGGGAACTGTGTCGGTATGGCCGGTCAGCAGCAAACCGCCCGCGCCATGTCCGGTGCTGGCGAGCATATTAAATTTGTTTCGCGTTCCTGGAACCGGTTGAACCTCTACGTTGAAACCAAGATCGCTGAACCAGCCTGCAAGCAAAGTGATTAAAGACGCATTACTTTGATCCAGGGATTCTTCGGTTGCGCTTATCGACGGTGTGGCAATCAAAGCGCGGTAAATCTCGATAAATGGCGGTAAAACGTTTTTCATTGTTGACACACCTCAGGTCATGATAGTATCAATATTCATGCATTAATTATGAATAAAAATACATTAACGTTGAGCATAAAGGAACCCGATGTTGAATACGCTGATTGTAGGCGCTAGCGGTTATGCGGGCGCAGAGCTTGTAAGCTACGTAAATCGCCACCCACATATGACCATAACCGCTTTGACCGTCTCAGCGCAAAGCAATGATGCAGGAAAGTTAATTTCTGATTTACATCCGCAGTTAAAAGGGATTGTCGACCTGCCATTGCAACCGATGTCGGATGTACGTGACTTTAGCGCAGATGTTGATGTGGTGTTCCTGGCGACAGCGCATGAAGTGAGCCACGATCTGGCGCCGCAGTTTTTACAGGCCGGATGCGTCGTATTCGATCTTTCCGGCGCGTTTCGGGTAAACGATCGCGCCTTCTATGAAAAGTATTACGGATTTACTCATCAGTATCCTGAGCTGCTGGAGCAGGCGGTGTACGGCCTGGCGGAGTGGAATGCCGATAAACTGAACACGGCGAATCTGATTGCGGTTCCTGGTTGCTATCCAACCGCAGCGCAGTTGTCGCTAAAACCGCTGATTGACGGCGGGCTTCTGGATCTGACGCAGTGGCCGGTAATTAATGCCACCAGCGGGGTGAGCGGCGCGGGGCGCAAGGCGGCAATATCGAACAGTTTCTGTGAAGTGAGTTTGCAACCGTATGGCGTGTTTACGCATCGTCATCAGCCGGAAATCGCCGCCCATCTGGGCGCGGAGGTCATCTTCACCCCGCATCTGGGGAATTTTCCGCGCGGGATTCTGGAAACCATTACCTGCCGCCTGAAAGCGGGAGTAACCCATGCGCAGGTCGCCGACGTGTTGCAAAAAGCCTATGGCGACAAACCGCTGGTGCGCCTGTATGACAAAGGCGTTCCGGCGTTAAAGAACGTCGTCGGGCTGCCGTTCTGCGATATTGGTTTTGCCGTCCAGGGCGAACATCTGATTGTGGTGGCAACCGAAGACAACTTGTTGAAAGGCGCAGCGGCGCAGGCGGTGCAGTGCGCTAATATTCGTTTTGGCTTCGCTGAAACGCAGTCTCTTATTTAAGGGTGAAATGATGAATCCATTAATTATCAAGCTGGGTGGCGTATTACTGGATAGCGAAGAGGCTCTGGAACGTCTTTTTACCGCGCTGGTCAACTATCGTGAGTCCCATCAGCGTCCGCTGGTGATTGTTCACGGCGGCGGTTGCGTGGTGGATGAGCTGATGAAAGGGCTGAATTTGCCAGTGAAAAAGAAAGATGGCCTGCGCGTGACGCCTGCCGATCAGATTGGCATCATTACCGGCGCGCTGGCGGGAACCGCTAACAAAACTCTGCTGGCCTGGGCGAAGAAACACCATATCGCCTCTGTTGGTCTGTTTCTGGGCGATGGCGACAGCGTAAACGTGACCCAACTCGATGAAGCGTTAGGCCACGTCGGGCTGGCGCAACCGGGGTCGCCGAAGCTGATTAACATGTTGCTGGAAAACGGCTTTCTGCCAGTGGTCAGCTCCATTGGCGTAACAGACGACGGCCAACTGATGAACGTCAACGCCGATCAGGCGGCAACCGCGCTGGCGGCGACGCTGGGGGCCGATCTGATCCTGCTTTCCGACGTGAGCGGTATTCTGGACGGCAAAGGCCAGCGTATCGCCGAAATGACGGCGTCCAAAGCCGAGCAGCTTATCGACCAGGGCATTATTACCGACGGGATGATTGTGAAAGTGAATGCGGCTCTCGATGCTGCGCGGGCGCTGGGTCGCCCGGTGGATATCGCTTCCTGGCGTCATGCGGAGCAACTGCCGGCGCTGTTTAACGGTACGCCGATTGGCACGCGTATTCTGGCTTAACTATTTGTTCGCCCGATGGCGGCTGCGCCTTATCGGTCCTGCGTGAACAGAAATTATAGGCCGGATAAGCGTAGCGCCATCCGGCAGTGAAATTCGAAGAATTTAAGGAAGTCTATTATGGCACTTTGGGGTGGGCGTTTTACACAGGCGGCAGACCAGCGGTTTAAACAATTCAATGATTCGTTGCGCTTCGATTACCGTCTGGCGGAGCAGGATATTGTCGGTTCTGTGGCCTGGTCTAAAGCATTGGTCACGGTAGGCGTACTGACTGCCGATGAGCAACGACAGTTGGAAGAAGCGCTGAACGTGCTGCTGGAGGAGGTTCGCGCGAATCCGCAGCAAATCCTGCAAAGCGATGCGGAAGATATCCATAGCTGGGTGGAAGGTAAGCTCATCGACAAAGTGGGTCAGTTGGGTAAAAAGCTGCACACCGGACGCAGCCGTAACGATCAGGTGGCGACGGACCTGAAACTGTGGTGCAAAGAGACGGTGAGGGAACTGCTTACCGCTAACCGCCAGCTACAGAGCGCGCTGGTGGAAACCGCGCAGGCGAACCAGGACGCGGTAATGCCGGGATATACCCATCTGCAACGCGCGCAGCCAGTGACTTTCGCCCACTGGTGTCTCGCGTATGTCGAAATGCTGGCGCGCGATGAAAGCCGCCTGCAGGACACGCTTAAACGTCTGGACGTGAGTCCGCTAGGCTGCGGCGCGTTGGCGGGAACGGCCTATGAAATTGACCGTGAACAATTGGCAGGCTGGCTGGGCTTTACGTCTGCGACCCGCAACAGCCTGGACAGCGTGTCCGATCGTGACCACGTACTGGAACTGCTTTCTGATGCGGCTATCGGCATGGTGCATCTGTCACGCTTCGCGGAAGATCTGATTTTCTTTAATTCTGGTGAAGCGGGCTTTGTAGAGCTTTCTGACCGCGTGACTTCCGGTTCATCGTTAATGCCGCAGAAGAAAAACCCGGACGCGCTGGAGCTGATTCGCGGTAAGTGCGGTCGCGTACAAGGGGCGCTAACCGGCATGATGATGACTTTAAAAGGTCTGCCGCTGGCGTATAACAAAGATATGCAGGAAGACAAAGAAGGGCTGTTCGATGCGCTCGATACCTGGCTTGACTGCCTGCATATGGCGGCGTTGGTGCTGGACGGTATTCAGGTGAAACGCCCACGTTGTCAGGACGCGGCGCAACAGGGGTATGCCAACGCCACGGAGCTGGCGGATTACCTGGTCGCGAAAGGCGTGCCGTTCCGCGAAGCGCACCATATTGTTGGCGAAGCGGTGGTAGAAGCTATTCGCCAGGGTAAGCCGCTGGAAGCGTTGCCGCTGGCCGATTTACAGAAATTCAGCCGCGTGATTGGCGACGATGTGTATCCGATATTGTCTTTGCAGTCGTGTCTGGATAAACGGGCGGCAAAAGGCGGCGTTTCTCCGCTGCAGGTGGCACAGGCGATCAACGATGCGAAGGCGCGCCTCGCGTTGTAGGCCTTATAAGCGTAGCGCCATCAGGCAATACTGCCCGGCCGAGCAAGCATCAGCGACGCCGGGCTTTTTTACGCGAAAAAAAAGCGGACCAGAGGTCCGCAAAAGTTCACGTTGGCTTTAGTTATTTCGGGTTCGAGAGATACCCTCTGAACGGGCGGTGTCTTCAAGGGTTAAACGAGAAACCGCTCCGTTCTGTGATGTATTATTAATCAGAAAGGTTGATAGGGATAATCGTTCGTTGCTATGCTACCTATCGCCATGAACTATCGTGGCGACGGAGGATGAATAATGAATATTCGTGATCTTGAATATCTGGTGGCGTTAGCCGAACATCGCCATTTCCGGCGAGCGGCGGACTCCTGTCACGTCAGCCAGCCAACCCTTAGTGGGCAAATACGCAAGCTGGAAGATGAGCTGGGCGTTATGCTGCTGGAGCGTACGAGCCGTAAGGTGCTGTTTACCCAGGCGGGCTTACTGCTGGTGGATCAGGCGCGTACCGTACTGCGTGAGGTCAAGGTGCTCAAGGAGATGGCAAGCCAACAAGGCGAGACGATGTCCGGCCCGCTGCATATTGGTTTAATCCCAACGATTGGTCCCTATTTGCTGCCGCTTATCATTCCAATGTTGCACCAGACTTTCCCGAAGCTGGAAATGTATCTGCATGAGGCGCAAACGCATCAGTTGTTAGCGCAACTCGATAGCGGCAAGCTTGACTGCGCTATTCTGGCGCTGGTGAAAGAGAGCGAGGCGTTTATCGAAGTGCCGCTGTTTGATGAGCCCATGATGCTGGCTATTTATGAGGATCATCCGTGGGCGAATCGCGATCGCGTGCCGATGTCCGATCTGGCGGGCGAGAAATTGCTGATGCTGGAAGATGGCCACTGTCTGCGCGATCAGGCGATGGGGTTCTGTTTTGAAGCGGGAGCGGATGAAGATACCCATTTCCGGGCGACCAGTCTGGAAACGCTGCGTAACATGGTGGCGGCGGGCAGTGGTATTACACTACTCCCCGCGCTGGCCGTACCGCAGGAGCGTAAGCGCGACGGCGTGGTTTATCTGCCATGCATTAAGCCGGAGCCGCGTCGTACCGTGGGGCTGGTTTATCGCCCGGGATCGCCGCTGCGTAGCCGTTATGAGCAACTGGCAGAGGCCATCCGTGGCGCAATGGATGGCCATTTCGACAAGGCGTTAAAACAGGCGGTTTAAGCCGTTCAACGCCGCAACCCGATAAGCTTCCGCCATGGTTGGGTAGTTAAAGGTGGTGTTAACGAAGTATTCGATGGTGTTACCGCCACCTTTCTGCTCCATGATCGCCTGGCCGATATGAATAATTTCGGCGGCGCGTTCGCCAAAGCAGTGAATCCCCAGAATTTCTTTGGTTTCGCGGTGGAAGAGAATTTTTAGCGTGCCGACGTTCATGCCGACGATTTGCGCTCGCGCCAGATGCTTAAACTGCGCGCGGCCCACTTCGTAAGGCACTTTCATTGCCGTTAACTGCTGCTCGGTTTTGCCGACAGAACTGATTTCCGGAATGGTATAAATCCCGGTGGGGATATCTTCGATAAGATGTGCGGTCGCTTCGCCTTTCACCAGCGCCTGCGCTGCAATACGCCCCTGATCGTAAGCGGCGGAGGCCAGACTGGGATAGCCAATCACGTCGCCCACCGCATAGACGTGCGGCAGGGCGGTCTGGTACATACTGTTGACTTTGAGCTGTCCACGGCTGTCTGTTTCCAGACCAATATTCTCCAGCGCCAGCGAATCGGTGTTACCGGTACGGCCATTAGCATAGAGCAGGCAGTCAGCCTTCAGTTTTTTGCCGGATTTCAGGTGCATGATGACGCCATCATCGCAGCCTTCGATTTTCTCATACTCTTCATTGTGGCGAATAACCACGCCGCTATTCCAGAAATGGTAAGAGAGAGAGTCGGACATCTCCTGATCGAGAAAGGCCAGCAGGCGATCGCGGGTGTTGATCAGATCCACTTTCACATCCATACCGCGGAAGATGGACGCATATTCGCAGCCGATAACGCCGGCGCCGTAAATAATAACGTGGCGCGGTTCATGGTGGAGACTCAGGATTGAGTCGCTGTCATAAATGCGCGGATGCGAGAAATCCACATCACTGGGATGGTAAGGACGCGAACCACAGGCAATAACAAATTTTTCTGCCGTCAGGGTTTCAACCGTGCCGTCATGGCATTCCAGCGCCAGGGTATGTTCGTCAATAAAATGGGCGTTGCCCTGCAAGATTTCACAGTGGTTACGCTCATAAAACCCCTGACGCATACGCGTTTGTTGATTAATCACGTTATCGGCATGATTAAGGATATCGGCGAAAGAAGAACGAAGGAGACGGGAGTGGTCGCTATAGAGCGGGTTTTGATTAAATTCAATAATGCGGCTGACGGCGTGGCGAAGGGCTTTGGATGGGATGGTGCCCCAGTGGGTACATCCGCCGCCAACGTTATGATAACGCTCAATCACCGCGACGCGTGCTCCTTGCTTAACCAGACCCATTGCAGCGCCTTCACCGCCGGGGCCTGACCCTATGACGACTGCATCATAATCCCAGGAATGTGGCATGGTATTACTCACCTGTTTTTATACATAAAATAAACACGATGATAACATTTGCCCAGCTTTAACCCAATTATCGTTGTGCTTTTTTGCGAAGCCGGAGCACAAACTGTCTGTAAACAATCATTCACAATCCAGTGTGAACCCGTTACTTTTATTCTCTGGTATAGTGCCGAATAAGGCATATGGAAGGATTCAGACATTGTGATGGGTGTTAGAGCGCAACAAAAAGAAAAAACCCGGCGTTCGCTGGTGGAAGCCGCATTCAGCCAACTGAGCGCTGAGCGGAGTTTTGCCAGCCTGAGTTTGCGTGAGGTGGCGCGTGAAGCGGGCATTGCGCCAACGTCGTTTTACCGTCATTTTCGCGATGTCGATGAACTCGGTCTGACGATGGTGGATGAAAGCGGTCTGATGCTGCGTCAGTTGATGCGTCAGGCGCGACAGCGCATCGCGAAAGGCGGCAGCGTCATTCGCACGTCGGTCTCCACATTTATGGAGTTTATCGGCAACAACCCCAACGCCTTCCGTCTGTTGTTGCGCGAGCGTTCCGGCACTTCAGCGGCGTTTCGTGCCGCCGTCGCGCGGGAGATTCAGCATTTTATTGCGGAACTTGCCGACTATCTGGAACTCGAAAACCATATGCCGCGCGCGTTTACTGAAGCCCAGGCCGAAGCGATGGTGACTATTGTCTTTAGCGCGGGCGCAGAGGCGTTGGACATCGGTGCTGAACAGCGTCGGCAATTAGAAGAGCGGCTGGTATTGCAACTGCGCATGATTGCGAAAGGGGCGTATTACTGGTATCGCCGTGAGCAAGAGAAAATAGCACATCATTCCGAATAACGTGAAGGACGAGTAATGAAACAGTCAGGTCAAGATAAAGGTACGCTGTTGCTGGCGCTCATCGCTGGCTTATCGATTAACGGCACATTCGCGGCGCTGTTTAGCGCTATTGTGCCGTTCTCCGTATTCCCGGTTATCTCGCTGGTGCTGACGGTATATTGCCTGCATCAGCGCTACCAAAATCGTACTATGCCGGTAGGTTTGCCGGGGTTGGCCGCCGCTTGTTTCATTCTTGGCGTTTTACTGTATAGCACCGTCGTGCGTGCAGAATATCCGGATATTGGCTCTAATTTCTTCCCGGCGGTGCTGTCGGTGATTCTGGTATTCTGGATTGGCTTTAAACTGCGTAACCGCAAGGAGGACACCGCGGAATAGTGTGCGAATGCCGGATGGCGGTATAACCGGCCATCCGACGTACATTTTACCTTGCGGTGAGTAATACCCCGCATTCCATATGATGTGTATACGGGAACTGATCGAATAGCGCCAGGCGAGACACCGTGTGCGTCTGGCTTAACGTTTCCAGGTTTTTGCACAACGTTTCCGGATTGCAGGAAATGTACAGAATACGTGGATAAGCCTGCACCATTTTTTCCGTTTCGCTGTCCAGACCGCTGCGCGGCGGATCGACAAAAATGGTTTCGCACTGATAGCCCTTCAGGTCGATCCCCTGCAGGCGGTTAAACTCACGAACGCCATTCATCGCCAGGGTAAACTCTTCCGCCGCCATGCGAATAATTTGCACATTATCAATATGATTAGCGGCAATATTGTACTGTGCGGCAGCGACGGACGGTTTGGCGATTTCGGTTGCCAGCACGCGGTTAAAATTGCGCGCCAGCGCTAAAGAAAAATTGCCGTTGCCGCAATACAACTCAAGCAGATCGCCTTTTGAGTCTTTCGTCACCTCCAGCGCCCACTCTAACATCTGAATATTCATGGCGGCGTTTGGCTGCGTAAAGCTGTTTTCGACCTGGCGGTAGATCATCTCTTTACCTGCCACAGGCAGACGCTCATCAATATAATCCTGATCCAATTCGATTTTGGTTTTAGTGGCCCGGCCAATCAGGTGTACGTTCAGACCTTGCGCGCGTAAAGCATCGCGTAACGCAGTGGCAGCTTCACGCCACTCTTCGTCCAGCTTCTTATGGTACAGCAACGACACTACCGCCTGGTTGCTCAAGGTCGTGAGATAATCCATCTGGAACAGCTTATGCCGCAGTGCATGATTATCGCGCACGCCGGCAATCATCGCCTTCATTAAGGTATTAATCAGTTGGCTGGCCGCCGGGAAGGTGTCAACGCGAATCCGGCTTTTGGTCTGCTGATCAAACATAATGTGGTACAGGTCATCGCCGTCATGCCACAGGCGAAATTCCGCACGCATACGATAGTGACTGACCGGCGAGCGAAATACTTCCGGAACCAGGTCAGAAAACGGCGCCATCATACTCTGCAAGCGCGCCACTTTTTCGGCTAGCTGCGCCTCATACTGTTCTGTCGGAAGATGTTCGGGGGTCATATCGCATCCTGAATAATAAAAGTACGCGGGGATTGTAGGGATTGCTCAGTGGATGTCCAGCTATTGATGATTTCTGATTTGTGATGCGCGGTCTGGACAGGGTGTTGTGACAGACGGTAGCATCCGTGGGCCGGTCCTGTGAGTTAATAGGGAATCCAGTGAAAATCTGGAGCTGACGCGCAGCGGTAAGGAAAGGTGAGATGAGAGCGTAAGCAGACACTGCCTCCGGCGGGAAGTCATCATTTCTGCTATCCAGTCAACGGATAGCCCTCCAAGCCCGAAGACCTGCCGGCTAACGTCGCATCTGGTTTTTCATCATCGCGTACTATCGATGAAGCCTGCGGCATCCTTCTTATATTGTGGATGCTTTACAATGATTAAAAAAGCTACGCTGCTGACGGCGTTCTCCGTCACGGCCTTTTCCGCTTGGGCGCAGGACACTAGCCCGGATACCCTGGTTGTCACCGCCAACCGTTTTCAGCAGCCGCGCAGCGCGGTTCTGGCGCCCGTTACCATCGTGACGCGTCAGGATATTGAACGCTGGCAATCGACCTCCGTAAATGATGTTCTGCGCCGTTTGCCTGGCGTCGATATTGCGCAGAGCGGCGGCGCCGGACAAAACTCCTCCATTTTCATTCGCGGCACCAACTCCAGCCATGTACTGGTATTGATTGACGGCGTGCGTCTGAATTTAGCAGGCGTGAGCGGGTCCGCCGATCTCAGCCAGTTCCCGGTGTCGCTGGTACAGCGCATTGAATATATTCGCGGTCCGCGCTCCGCTATTTATGGTTCCGATGCTATCGGCGGCGTAGTGAATATCATTACGACGCGCGATAACCCAGGCACAGAATTAACCGCTGGATGGGGAAGCAATAGCTACCAGAATTACGACATCTCGACGCAACAGCAACTTGGCGAAAACACGCGGGCGACGTTGATCGGCGATTACGAATACACCAAAGGGTTTGACGTGGTAGCGAAAGGCGGTACCGGGATGCAGGCGCAGCCTGACCGGGACGGCTTTTTGAGTAAAACGCTTTATGGCGCGTTAGAGCATACCTTTTCTGATCGCTGGAGCGGATTCGTGCGTGGTTATGGCTATGATAACCGTACCGATTACGACGCCTATTACTCGCCGGGCTCGCCGCTGATTGATACACGCAAACTTTATAGCCAAAGCTGGGACGCCGGGCTGCGCTTTAATGGCGAACGTATTCAGTCTCAGCTGGTTTCAAGCTATAGCCACAGTAAAGATTACAACTATGATCCGCACTATGGCCGGTATGATACCTCCGCCACGCTGGATGAGATGAAACAGTACAATGTTCAATGGACCAACAGTGTGGTCGTGGGGCACGGTAATGTTGGGGCGGGCGTAGACTGGCAGAAACAGACTACCACGCCAGGTACCGGCTATGTGCCCGAGGGATATGACCAGCGTAATACCGGGGTTTACCTGACAGGATTACAACAGTTGGGTGACTTCACTCTGGAAGCGGCGGCGCGCAGTGATGACAACTCCCAGTTTGGTCGTCATGGTACATGGCAAACCAGCGCCGGATGGGAGTTTATAGAAGGTTATCGCTTTATTGCCTCCTACGGAACCTCCTACAAAGCGCCTAATTTGGGCCAACTGTATGGTTATTACGGTAATCCGAACCTGAATCCTGAAAAGAGTAAACAGTGGGAAGGCGCATTTGAAGGGCTAACCGCTGGCGTCAGCTGGCGTATTTCAGGTTATCGTAACGATATTAATGACATGATCGATTATGACGATCATCTGCAAAAATATTACAACGAAGGTAAGGCGCGCATTAAAGGTATTGAGGCGACGGCGAATTTCGATACCGGACCGTTAACGCATACGGTCAGTTACGATTACGTTGATGCGCATAATGCGGTTACCGATACGCCATTACCCCGGCGTTCCAAACAGATGGCAAAATATCAACTTGACTGGGACGTTTACGATTTTGACTGGGGGGTGACATATCAATACCTTGGTTCCCGATATGATTCGGACTACTCCGCTTACCCATACCGGACGGTAAAAATGGGCGGCGTCAGTTTATGGGATCTTACGGTTGCATATCCGGTCACCTCACATCTGACAGTTCGTGGTAAAATAGCCAACCTGTTCGACAAAGATTACGAGACAGTTTATGGCTACCAAACTGCAGGACGAGAATACACCTTGTCTGGCAGCTACACCTTCTGAACCACGTCCCACCGTGCTGGTATTTGATTCCGGCGTCGGTGGATTGTCGGTCTATGATGAGATTCGGCGGCTCCTGCCGGATCTCCACTATATATATGCTTTCGATAACGTGGCTTTCCCCTACGGGGAAAAGAGTGAAACGTTTATCGTCGAGCGCGTTGTCGAGATTGTGACTGCGGTACAGCAGCGCTATCCCCTTTCACTGGCGGTGATTGCCTGTAATACCGCCAGTACGGTCTCACTTCCCGCATTACGTGAAAAGTTTGCCTTCCCGGTGGTGGGCGTTGTGCCTGCGATTAAACCAGCGGCGCGGCTGACCGCAAATGGCGTCGTCGGGCTACTGGCGACGAGAGCCACGGTCAAACGTCCTTATACTCACGAGCTGATTGCGCGCTTCGCCAATGAATGTCAGATAGCGATGTTGGGGTCGGCAGAACTGGTGGAACTGGCGGAAGCTAAACTACATGGCGACTCGGTATCGCTGGAAGAGCTGCGCCGCATATTACGCCCATGGCTACGAATGCCGGAGCCGCCTGACACGGTCGTTCTGGGGTGTACGCATTTCCCTCTATTACGGGACGAGCTTTTGCAAGTCCTGCCTGAAGGGACGAGGTTAGTGGATTCCGGCGCGGCGATAGCGCGTCGTACAGCCTGGCTGTTGGAACATGAAGCGCCGGATGCGAAATCAACCGATGCCAATATTGCTTATTGCATGGCAATGACGCCAGGAGCTGAACAATTATTACCCGTTTTACAGCGTTATGGCTTTGAAACGCTCGAAAAACTGGCGGTTTAATGGCGTTTTGGGTAAATACCAGGCACTTGAGAAATTATTTTAAATTTCCTCTTGTCAGGCAGAAATAACTCCCTATAATGCGCCACCACTGACACGGAACAACAGCACACAGGCCGCCGGGTCAGCGGGGTTCAGACCAGAACCTCACGGAGAAAAGCGAAAATAATCGCTTGACTCTGAAGCGGGAAAGCGTAATATGCACACCCCGCGCCGCTGAGAAAAAGCGAAGCGGCACTGCTCTTTAACAATTTATCAGACAATCTGTGTGGGCACTCGAAGATACGGATTCTTAACGTCCTCGGACGAAAAATGAATACCAAGTCTCAAGAGTGAACACGTAATTCATTACGAAGTTTAATTCTTTGAGCATCAAACTTTTAAATTGAAGAGTTTGATCATGGCTCAGATTGAACGCTGGCGGCAGGCCTAACACATGCAAGTCGAACGGTAACAGGAAGCAGCTTGCTGCTTCGCTGACGAGTGGCGGACGGGTGAGTAATGTCTGGGAAACTGCCTGATGGAGGGGGATAACTACTGGAAACGGTGGCTAATACCGCATAACGTCGCAAGACCAAAGAGGGGGACCTTCGGGCCTCTTGCCATCAGATGTGCCCAGATGGGATTAGCTAGTTGGTGAGGTAACGGCTCACCAAGGCGACGATCCCTAGCTGGTCTGAGAGGATGACCAGCCACACTGGAACTGAGACACGGTCCAGACTCCTACGGGAGGCAGCAGTGGGGAATATTGCACAATGGGCGCAAGCCTGATGCAGCCATGCCGCGTGTATGAAGAAGGCCTTAGGGTTGTAAAGTACTTTCAGCGGGGAGGAAGGTGTTGTGGTTAATAACCGCAGCAATTGACGTTACCCGCAGAAGAAGCACCGGCTAACTCCGTGCCAGCAGCCGCGGTAATACGGAGGGTGCAAGCGTTAATCGGAATTACTGGGCGTAAAGCGCACGCAGGCGGTCTGTCAAGTCGGATGTGAAATCCCCGGGCTCAACCTGGGAACTGCATTCGAAACTGGCAGGCTTGAGTCTTGTAGAGGGGGGTAGAATTCCAGGTGTAGCGGTGAAATGCGTAGAGATCTGGAGGAATACCGGTGGCGAAGGCGGCCCCCTGGACAAAGACTGACGCTCAGGTGCGAAAGCGTGGGGAGCAAACAGGATTAGATACCCTGGTAGTCCACGCCGTAAACGATGTCTACTTGGAGGTTGTGCCCTTGAGGCGTGGCTTCCGGAGCTAACGCGTTAAGTAGACCGCCTGGGGAGTACGGCCGCAAGGTTAAAACTCAAATGAATTGACGGGGGCCCGCACAAGCGGTGGAGCATGTGGTTTAATTCGATGCAACGCGAAGAACCTTACCTGGTCTTGACATCCACAGAACTTTCCAGAGATGGATTGGTGCCTTCGGGAACTGTGAGACAGGTGCTGCATGGCTGTCGTCAGCTCGTGTTGTGAAATGTTGGGTTAAGTCCCGCAACGAGCGCAACCCTTATCCTTTGTTGCCAGCGATTAGGTCGGGAACTCAAAGGAGACTGCCAGTGATAAACTGGAGGAAGGTGGGGATGACGTCAAGTCATCATGGCCCTTACGACCAGGGCTACACACGTGCTACAATGGCGCATACAAAGAGAAGCGACCTCGCGAGAGCAAGCGGACCTCATAAAGTGCGTCGTAGTCCGGATTGGAGTCTGCAACTCGACTCCATGAAGTCGGAATCGCTAGTAATCGTGGATCAGAATGCCACGGTGAATACGTTCCCGGGCCTTGTACACACCGCCCGTCACACCATGGGAGTGGGTTGCAAAAGAAGTAGGTAGCTTAACCTTCGGGAGGGCGCTTACCACTTTGTGATTCATGACTGGGGTGAAGTCGTAACAAGGTAACCGTAGGGGAACCTGCGGTTGGATCACCTCCTTACCTTAAAGAACTGTTCTTTGCAGTGCTCACACAGATTGTCTGATGAAAAACGAGCAGTAAAACCTCTACAGGCTTGTAGCTCAGGTGGTTAGAGCGCACCCCTGATAAGGGTGAGGTCGGTGGTTCAAGTCCACTCAGGCCTACCAGATTCGCTCCCGTGCTTTGTTGTGGCAAAGCTCGCATACTTCAGTATGCTTCGCTTCACCACGCCGCGCCCGGAAACGAATCAAAGGTAAGAGGTTCTGACTACACGATGGGGCTATAGCTCAGCTGGGAGAGCGCCTGCTTTGCACGCAGGAGGTCTGCGGTTCGATCCCGCATAGCTCCACCATCTCGTGAGTGTTTACGAAAAAATACTTCAGAGTGTACCTGAAAGGGTTCACTGCGAAGTTTTGCTCTTTAAAAATCTGGATCAAGCTGAAAATTGAAACACAGAACAACGAAAGTTGTTCGTGAGTCTCTCAAATTTTCGCAACACGATGATGAATCGTAAGAAACATCTTCGGGTTGTGAGGTTAAGCGACTAAGCGTACACGGTGGATGCCCTGGCAGTCAGAGGCGATGAAGGGCGTGCTAATCTGCGATAAGCGCCGGTAAGGTGATATGAACCGTTATAACCGGCGATACCCGAATGGGGAAACCCAGTGTGATTCGTCACACTATCATTAACTGAATCCATAGGTTAATGAGGCGAACCGGGGGAACTGAAACATCTAAGTACCCCGAGGAAAAGAAATCAACCGAGATTCCCCCAGTAGCGGCGAGCGAACGGGGAGGAGCCCAGAGCCTGAATCAGCATGTGTGTTAGTGGAAGCGTCTGGAAAGGCGCGCGATACAGGGTGACAGCCCCGTACACAAAAGCGCATGTGCTGTGAGCTCGATGAGTAGGGCGGGACACGTGGTATCCTGTCTGAATATGGGGGGACCATCCTCCAAGGCTAAATACTCCTGACTGACCGATAGTGAACCAGTACCGTGAGGGAAAGGCGAAAAGAACCCCGGCGAGGGGAGTGAAAAAGAACCTGAAACCGTGTACGTACAAGCAGTGGGAGCACAGGTTTACCTGTGTGACTGCGTACCTTTTGTATAATGGGTCAGCGACTTATATTCTGTAGCAAGGTTAACCGTATAGGGGAGCCGGAGGGAAACCGAGTCTTAATTGGGCGTTAAGTTGCAGGGTATAGACCCGAAACCCGGTGATCTAGCCATGGGCAGGTTGAAGGTTGGGTAACACTAACTGGAGGACCGAACCGACTAATGTTGAAAAATTAGCGGATGACCTGTGGCTGGGGGTGAAAGGCCAATCAAACCGGGAGATAGCTGGTTCTCCCCGAAAGCTATTTAGGTAGCGCCTCGTGAATTCATCTCCGGGGGTAGAGCACTGTTTCGGCTAGGGGGCCATCCCGGCTTACCAACCCGATGCAAACTGCGAATACCGGAGAATGTTATCACGGGAGACACACGGCGGGTGCTAACGTCCGTCGTGAAGAGGGAAACAACCCAGACCGCCAGCTAAGGTCCCAAAGTCATGGTTAAGTGGGAAACGATGTGGGAAGGCCCAGACAGCCAGGATGTTGGCTTAGAAGCAGCCATCATTTAAAGAAAGCGTAATAGCTCACTGGTCGAGTCGGCCTGCGCGGAAGATGTAACGGGGCTAAACCATGCACCGAAGCTGCGGCAGCGAACGTATCACCCAAGACAACTTTACGGAGTTGACGATTGACGGAGCGAAGCGACGTCAAAGCGTTCATTAAAGTCGAGTTGGCTTAGGGATACGTTCGTTGGGTAGGGGAGCGTTCTGTAAGCCTGTGAAGGTGTGTCGTGAGGCATGCTGGAGGTATCAGAAGTGCGAATGCTGACATAAGTAACGATAAAGCGGGTGAAAAGCCCGCTCGCCGGAAGACCAAGGGTTCCTGTCCAACGTTAATCGGGGCAGGGTGAGTCGACCCCTAAGGCGAGGCCGAAAGGCGTAGTCGATGGGAAACGGGTTAATATTCCCGTACTTGGTGTTACTGCGAAGGGGGGACGGAGAAGGCTATGTTGGCCGGGCGACGGTTGTCCCGGTTTAAGCGTGTAGGTGTGTGTTCCAGGTAAATCCGGTTCACTTTAACACTGAGGCGTGACGACGAGGCACTACGGTGCTGAAGCAACAAATGCCCTGCTTCCAGGAAAAGCCTCTAAGCATCAGGTAACATCAAATCGTACCCCAAACCGACACAGGTGGTCAGGTAGAGAATACCAAGGCGCTTGAGAGAACTCGGGTGAAGGAACTAGGCAAAATGGTGCCGTAACTTCGGGAGAAGGCACGCTGACACGTAGGTGAAGTGATTTACTCATGGAGCTGAAGTCAGTCGAAGATACCAGCTGGCTGCAACTGTTTATTAAAAACACAGCACTGTGCAAACACGAAAGTGGACGTATACGGTGTGACGCCTGCCCGGTGCCGGAAGGTTAATTGATGGGGTCAGCGCAAGCGAAGCTCCTGATCGAAGCCCCGGTAAACGGCGGCCGTAACTATAACGGTCCTAAGGTAGCGAAATTCCTTGTCGGGTAAGTTCCGACCTGCACGAATGGCGTAATGATGGCCAGGCTGTCTCCACCCGAGACTCAGTGAAATTGAACTCGCTGTGAAGATGCAGTGTACCCGCGGCAAGACGGAAAGACCCCGTGAACCTTTACTATAGCTTGACACTGAACATTGAGCCTTGATGTGTAGGATAGGTGGGAGGCTTTGAAGCGTGGACGCCAGTCTGCGTGGAGCCGACCTTGAAATACCACCCTTTAATGTTTGATGTTCTAACGTGGACCCGTGATCCGGGTTGCGGACAGTGTCTGGTGGGTAGTTTGACTGGGGCGGTCTCCTCCTAAAGAGTAACGGAGGAGCACGAAGGTTGGCTAATCCTGGTCGGACATCAGGAGGTTAGTGCAATGGCATAAGCCAGCTTGACTGCGAGCGTGACGGCGCGAGCAGGTGCGAAAGCAGGTCATAGTGATCCGGTGGTTCTGAATGGAAGGGCCATCGCTCAACGGATAAAAGGTACTCCGGGGATAACAGGCTGATACCGCCCAAGAGTTCATATCGACGGCGGTGTTTGGCACCTCGATGTCGGCTCATCACATCCTGGGGCTGAAGTAGGTCCCAAGGGTATGGCTGTTCGCCATTTAAAGTGGTACGCGAGCTGGGTTTAGAACGTCGTGAGACAGTTCGGTCCCTATCTGCCGTGGGCGCTGGAGAACTGAGGGGGGCTGCTCCTAGTACGAGAGGACCGGAGTGGACGCATCACTGGTGTTCGGGTTGTCATGCCAATGGCACTGCCCGGTAGCTAAATGCGGAAGAGATAAGTGCTGAAAGCATCTAAGCACGAAACTTGCCCCGAGATGAGTTCTCCCTGAGACTTAAAGTCTCCTGAAGGAACGTTGAAGACGACGACGTTGATAGGCCGGGTGTGTAAGCGCAGCGATGCGTTGAGCTAACCGGTACTAATGAACCGTGAGGCTTAACCTTACAACGCCGAAGATGTTTTGGCGGTTGAGAGACGATTTTCAGCACTGATTCAGAGTTGAGTACGCAATAATTTGCGCAGCAGCAAGGCGGCAAGCGAAGGAAAGGAAGGAGCATACAGAAGTATGTGACTGAGTTTACGAGCGCAGGCAACGCCGCTGATGCGATAAAGAATTGCGTACAGAGCACAAAGAATTTGCCTGGCGGCACTAGCGCGGTGGTCCCACCTGACCCCATGCCGAACTCAGAAGTGAAACGCCGTAGCGCCGATGGTAGTGTGGGGTCTCCCCATGCGAGAGTAGGGAACTGCCAGGCATTAAATAGAATGAAAGGCTCAGTCGAAAGACTGGGCCTTTTGTTTTATCTGTAGTCTGCCGGATGGCGGCTCCGCCTTATCCAGCCTACAGGGACGCGCCGATCCACCCTCAATATAACCACAAGCCTTCCCAACACAGATACGGTAAACTATTGCCGATTGAGTATCAGGAAAGCAGCCATGACCCACTCCCTAAAACCCTGGAATACCTTCGGCATTGATCATTGTGCAAAGCACATCGTATGCGCTGAAAACGAACAACAACTACTGAGCGCCTGGCAGCAAGCAACTCGTGAGGGACTGCCGGTTATGATCCTGGGTGAAGGAAGCAATGTTCTGTTTCTGGAAAATTACGCCGGCACCGTGATCCTTAACCGTCTGAAAGGCATTGAGGTCAATGAAACCGCGGACGCCTGGCACCTACACGTCGGCGCAGGCGAAAACTGGCATCAGCTGGTTCGCTACGCGCTGGACAACAACATGCCCGGCCTGGAGAATCTGGCGCTCATCCCTGGCTGCGTTGGTTCCTCGCCTATACAGAATATTGGCGCGTATGGCGTAGAACTACAGCGCGTCTGCGACTACGTTGACTGCGTTGAACTGGAAACGGGAAAACGTCTGCGTTTGTCCGCGGCGGAATGCCGTTTCGGCTATCGTGACAGTATCTTCAAAAATGAATATCAGGATCGCGTTGCGATCGTCGCGGTGGGTCTGCGTTTGTCAAAGCAATGGCAGCCGGTGTTGACCTATGGCGATCTTACTTGTCTGGACCCGAAAACGGTCACCGCGCAACAGGTGTTTGATGCTGTATGCCATATGCGCACCACAAAATTGCCGGATCCTAAAGTGAATGGCAATGCGGGCAGCTTTTTTAAAAATCCCGTTGTCGCAGCCGATATCGCTATGGAACTGTTAGAACGATTTCCCAACGCGCCGCATTACCCTCAGGCAGACGGCTCAGTGAAGCTGGCGGCAGGCTGGCTGATAGATCAATGTCAGTTGAAAGGCGTCACCATTGGCGGCGCTGCGGTGCATCGCCAACAGGCGCTGGTATTGATTAATGCGAATGATGCGACAAGTAAAGATGTGGTGGCGCTGGCGCATCATGTCCGGCAAAAAGTGGGTGAAAAATTTAATGTCTGGCTGGAGCCTGAGGTTCGCTTTATTGGTCGGTCCGGAGAGGTGAACGCTGTGGAGAGCATTGCATGAAAGATACTACCGTTCCCCTGACGCTGATCTCACTACTTGCCGACGGAGAGTTTCACTCAGGCGAGCAGTTGGGTGAACGGCTGGGAATGAGCCGCGCGGCTATTAATAAACATATCCAGACATTACGCGACTGGGGAGTAGATGTATTTACCGTTCCCGGGAAAGGATATAGCTTACCGGAACCCATCCAGTTACTGGATGCTGACCGTATACATAGCCAACTGGATAGCGGAAACGTGGCGGTATTGCCCGTTATCGATTCAACCAATCAGTATTTACTTGATCGAATTGGCGAGCTGCGTTCAGGTGATGCCTGTGTAGCAGAATACCAACAGGCGGGGCGTGGTCGTCGCGGGCGTAAATGGTTCTCACCGTTTGGTGCGAATCTATATCTTTCAATGTACTGGCGTCTGGAGCAGGGGCCTGCGGCGGCAATAGGCTTGAGTCTGGTCATTGGAATTGTGATGGCGGAAGTGCTGCGTGAACTGGGCGCAGATAAAGTTCGTGTGAAGTGGCCTAACGACCTCTACCTGCTGGATCGCAAACTGGCGGGTATTCTGGTCGAGTTAACCGGTAAAACGGGCGATGCCGCACAAATAGTGATTGGCGCTGGTATTAACATGGCAATGCGTCGCGTAGAAGAGGACGTGATAAATCAGGGATGGATCACACTACAAGAGGCCGGAATTACGCTCGACCGCAATATGCTGGCCGCAAAGCTGATTTATAAGTTACGTGCTGCGCTTGAGCTTTTTGAGCAAGAAGGACTTTCTCCTTATCTTTCGCGCTGGAAAAAACTGGATAATTTTATTGATCGTCCGGTAAAACTAATTATTGGCGACAAAGAAATATTTGGTATTTCTCGCGGCATTGATACTCAAGGCGCATTATTGCTTGAACAGGATGGCGTGATTAAACCCTGGATGGGCGGAGAAATATCGCTGCGAAGCGCCGAATAGTAAAAAAGGGGAGTCGGTGCTCCCCTTTTTTCTGTTATTTCCGCAATCTTACCTGTTCCACCGCATGGTTAGCGCTCTTAGTCATAATAAGGCTGGCACGTTCTCGCGTGGGTAAAATATTTTGTTTTAAATTCAACCAGTTAATTTCTTTCCAAAGCGAAGCTGCTGTATTAACAGCTTCTTCTTTAGATAATTTCGCATAATTGTGGAAATAAGAGTCAGGATCGGTAAACGCCCCTTCGCGGAATTTCAGGAAGCGATTGATATACCACGTCTGAAGAAGTTCTTCTGGCGCATCAACGTAAATAGAGAAATCAACGAAATCAGAGACAAATACATGGTGCGGATCGTGAGGATAATCCATACCGCTTTGTAAAACATTCAAACCTTCAAGAATCAATATATCAGGCTGAGCGACGGTTTTATCCCCTTCAGGAATAACATCGTAAATCAAATGAGAATAGACTGGCGCTGTCACGTTCGGTACGCCCGACTTGAGGTCAGAAACGAATTTCACCAGTCGGTGCATATCATACGATTCGGGGAACCCCTTTTTCTTCATTAACCCGCGTTCTTTCAACACCTGGTTTGGGTGGAGGAAGCCGTCTGTGGTAATCAATTCAACACGGCGGTGTTCCGGCCAGCGACTCAGCAACGCTTGCAGAACGCGTGCTGTCGTGCTTTTACCCACTGCGACGCTGCCCGCGATACTGATGATGTAAGGGATTCGCTGGCCGTTAGTGCCCAGAAACTGTTCCAGGACAGCCTGACGACGCAGATTTGAACTGATATAGAAATTTAGCAAACGGGAGAGAGGTAAATATATTTCTGCAACTTCTTCCAGCGATAAATCTTCATTAATGCCTTTTAACTGCGCGATCTCATCCTCGGTCAGGGTCATCGGCACAGAATCGCGAAGCGCAGCCCACTGGCTGCGATCAAACTGTAGGTAAGGCGTCATTAACGATTGCTCTTTTATACTCATAAGCATGTTTCTGGCTGCTATTGCTACATCAGTTCAGCGATGAACGAGGGCCATCCCTGACATGCAACGGCACGTCACATTTAAGTTAATTTGGACAATGGGCAGGAGGGTAACACCAGATGGGGAGGAATAATAAGAAAAAATCTCGCTGTGAAAGCTATCCCTGAGAAGCAATGTGACGAATATACCAGATACAGAAGATTGCTTTCTATCGACGGAACGTTGAAATGCCGCGTCGTATCCTGGTCAGACGGTCGGTAAAATGCCGAAAATTTATGCTCTCTTGTTTGAAATTAGAGCATTTTTGTCTCTTATAGCGCAAAATGTGAGCGATAGAACATTTTATGCAATTTTTTAGTTGCATGAGCACGCAGGTCTCCATAGAATGCGCGCTACTTGATGCCGACTTAGCTCAGTAGGTAGAGCAACTGACTTGTAATCAGTAGGTCACCAGTTCGATTCCGGTAGTCGGCACCATCAAGTCCGGTGGGGTTCCCGAGCGGCCAAAGGGAGCAGACTGTAAATCTGCCGTCACAGACTTCGAAGGTTCGAATCCTTCCCCCACCACCATTTTCGGCCGCGCGATGGCGCAGCCCGAGACGATAAGTTCGCTTACCGGCTCGAATAAAGAGAGCTTCTCTCGATATTCAGTGCAGAATGAAAATCAGGTAGCCGAGTTCCAGGATGCGGGCATCGTATAATGGCTATTACCTCAGCCTTCCAAGCTGATGATGCGGGTTCGATTCCCGCTGCCCGCTCCAAGATGTGCTGATATAGCTCAGTTGGTAGAGCGCACCCTTGGTAAGGGTGAGGTCGGCAGTTCGAATCTGCCTATCAGCACCACTTCTTTTCTCCTTCCTGTTTTTCTCTTCTGTTTATTAGCATTCAACAAGTCGGGCGTGTTGCCTGGTTGATGTGGTGATATCACCGATTTATCCGTGTCTTAGAGGGACAATCGATGTCTAAAGAAAAGTTTGAACGTACAAAACCGCACGTTAACGTCGGTACTATCGGCCACGTTGACCATGGTAAAACAACGCTGACCGCTGCCATTACTACCGTACTGGCTAAAACCTACGGCGGTGCCGCTCGCGCATTCGACCAGATCGATAACGCGCCGGAAGAAAAAGCGCGTGGTATCACCATCAACACTTCTCACGTTGAATACGATACCCCGACCCGCCACTACGCACACGTAGACTGCCCGGGGCACGCCGACTATGTTAAAAACATGATCACCGGTGCTGCTCAGATGGACGGCGCGATCCTGGTTGTTGCTGCGACTGACGGCCCGATGCCGCAGACCCGTGAGCACATCCTGCTGGGTCGTCAGGTAGGCGTTCCGTACATCATCGTGTTCCTGAACAAATGCGACATGGTTGATGACGAAGAGCTGCTGGAACTGGTTGAAATGGAAGTTCGTGAACTTCTGTCTCAGTACGACTTCCCGGGCGACGACACGCCGATCGTTCGTGGTTCTGCTCTGAAAGCGCTGGAAGGCGACGCAGAGTGGGAAGCGAAAATCATCGAACTGGCTGGCTTCCTGGATTCTTACATCCCGGAACCAGAGCGTGCGATTGACAAGCCGTTCCTGCTGCCGATCGAAGACGTATTCTCCATCTCCGGTCGTGGTACCGTTGTTACCGGTCGTGTAGAACGCGGTATCATCAAAGTGGGCGAAGAAGTTGAAATCGTTGGTATCAAAGAGACTCAGAAGTCTACCTGTACTGGCGTTGAAATGTTCCGCAAACTGCTGGACGAAGGCCGTGCCGGTGAGAACGTAGGTGTTCTGCTGCGTGGTATCAAACGTGAAGAAATCGAACGTGGTCAGGTACTGGCTAAGCCGGGCACCATCAAGCCGCACACCAAGTTCGAATCTGAAGTGTACATTCTGTCCAAAGATGAAGGCGGCCGTCATACTCCGTTCTTCAAAGGCTACCGTCCGCAGTTCTACTTCCGTACTACTGACGTGACTGGCACCATCGAACTGCCGGAAGGCGTGGAGATGGTAATGCCGGGCGACAACATCAAAATGGTTGTTACCCTGATCCACCCGATCGCAATGGACGACGGTCTGCGTTTCGCAATCCGTGAAGGCGGCCGTACCGTTGGCGCGGGCGTTGTTGCTAAAGTTCTCGGCTAATCGCTGATAACATTTGACGCAATGCGCAATAAAAGGGCATCATTTGATGCCCTTTTTGCACGCTTTCACACCAGAACCTGGCTCATCAGTGATTTTATTTGTCATAATCATTGCTGAGACAGGCTCTGTAGAGGGCGTATAATCCGAAAGGCGAATAAGCGTTTCGATTTGGATTGCCTCGCGATTGCGGGGTGAAAATGTTTGTAGAATACTTCTGACAGGTTGGTTTATGAGTGCGAATACCGAAGCTCAAGGGAGCGGGCGCGGCCTGGAAGCGATGAAGTGGATAGTTGTTGCCATATTGCTGATCGTCGCAATCGTCGGCAACTACCTCTATCGCGACATGATGCTGCCGCTGCGTGCGCTGGCCGTAGTAATTCTGATTGCTGCAGCGGGTGGTGTCGCGCTGTTGACGACAAAAGGTAAAGCAACCGTTGCTTTTGCCCGTGAAGCGAGAACCGAAGTCCGTAAGGTCATTTGGCCGACTCGCCAGGAAACGCTGCACACCACGCTGATCGTCGCTGCGGTTACCGCAGTTATGTCACTGATCCTGTGGGGACTGGATGGTATTCTGGTTCGCCTGGTATCCTTTATCACTGGCCTGAGGTTCTGAGATGTCTGAAGCACCTAAAAAGCGCTGGTACGTCGTTCAGGCGTTTTCCGGTTTTGAAGGCCGCGTAGCCACATCGCTGCGCGAGCATATCAAATTACACAATATGGAAGAGCTGTTTGGCGAAGTCATGGTGCCGACTGAAGAAGTCGTTGAGATCCGTGGCGGCCAGCGTCGCAAAAGCGAACGCAAATTCTTCCCGGGTTACGTTCTGGTCCAGATGGTCATGAACGACGCAAGCTGGCACCTGGTGCGCAGCGTGCCGCGTGTGATGGGCTTTATCGGCGGTACGTCTGACCGTCCGGCGCCGATCAGCGACAAAGAAGTCGATGCGATCATGAACCGCCTGCAGCAGGTTGGCGATAAGCCGCGGCCGAAAACTCTGTTTGAACCGGGTGAAATGGTTCGTGTTAACGACGGTCCGTTCGCAGACTTTAACGGCGTTGTCGAAGAAGTCGATTATGAGAAGTCTCGCCTGAAAGTGTCTGTTTCTATCTTCGGTCGTGCGACCCCGGTAGAGCTGGACTTCAGCCAGGTTGAGAAAGCGTAAGGCTGCGATCAAAAAAGCAGCGATCTAATCGTTGCATAGGGCGCGAAATTGACATACAATTTCGCGCCTTTTGTTTTTATGGGCCTTATGCCTATAAAGCGATATTTATCACGGGGAGCTTCTTTGAAGCGATACTACCCAATTCGAGGAATTTAGAATGGCTAAGAAAGTACAAGCCTACGTCAAGCTGCAGGTTGCAGCTGGTATGGCGAACCCGAGTCCGCCAGTTGGTCCAGCACTGGGTCAGCAGGGTGTGAACATCATGGAATTCTGCAAAGCGTTCAACGCAAAAACGGATTCCATCGAAAAAGGTCTGCCGATTCCGGTTGTTATTACCGTTTACGCTGACCGTTCTTTCACCTTCGTTACCAAAACGCCTCCGGCAGCTGTTCTGCTGAAAAAAGCGGCTGGTATCAAGTCTGGTTCCGGCAAGCCGAACAAAGACAAAGTAGGTAAAATTTCCCGCGCTCAGCTGCAGGAAATCGCGCAGACCAAAGCTGCCGACATGACCGGTGCCGACATTGAAGCGATGACTCGCTCCATCGAAGGTACTGCACGTTCCATGGGCCTGGTAGTGGAGGACTAAGAAATGGCTAAACTGACCAAGCGTATGCGCGTGATCCGTGAAAAAGTTGATGCGACCAAACAGTACGACATCAACGAAGCTATTGCCCTGCTGAAAGAGCTGGCCACTGCTAAATTCAACGAAAGCGTTGACGTTGCCGTTAACCTCGGCATCGATGCTCGTAAATCTGACCAGAACGTTCGTGGCGCGACTGTACTGCCGCACGGTACTGGCCGTTCTGTTCGCGTTGCCGTATTTACCCAGGGCCCGAACGCTGAAGCAGCTAAAGCTGCTGGCGCTGAGCTGGTAGGTATGGAAGATCTGGCTGACCAGATCAAGAAAGGCGAAATGAACTTCGACGTTGTTATCGCATCCCCGGATGCAATGCGCGTTGTTGGCCAGCTGGGCCAGGTTCTGGGTCCGCGCGGCCTGATGCCAAACCCGAAAGTCGGTACCGTAACGCCGAACGTTGCTGAAGCGGTTAAGAACGCTAAAGCAGGTCAGGTTCGTTACCGTAACGACAAAAACGGCATCATCCACACCACCATCGGTAAAGTGGACTTTGACGCTGACAAACTGAAAGAAAACCTGGAAGCTCTGCTGGTTGCGCTGAAAAAAGCAAAACCGAGCCAGGCGAAAGGCGTGTACATCAAGAAAGTTAGCATCTCCACCACCATGGGTGCTGGTGTTGCCGTTGATCAGGCTGGTCTGAGCGCATCTGCGAACTAAGATTAGTCTTTACGTGGGCGGTGATTTTGTCTACAATCTTACCCCCACGATTCTGTTGAAATATAACAGAGCACTATGCGAGTCATTTGAATTGCAGCAAGGCAGCAAGTGAGTGAATCGCCAGGAGCATAGTTAACTATGTGACTGGTGTGAACGAGCGCAGCTAACACAGCTGCGGTTCAAAGGACGAAGTCATAGAAAGAATTTGTTCGTTGGAGCCTGGCCTATCCAGGCCTCCGTCGAAGACCGCAGGCGTCTCGCAAGAGGCTTAATCCCCTGCGTAGACGGTGACAGAACGCTAAGATTATTTTTGATACTCTGGCTTGTTTCTGCTCACCGTATTAAGACGCTCTTCTCGTTGAGATGAGTGAAGTGAGTTCCGGAACATGAGTTCCGGCAAACATCCAGGAGCAAAGCTAATGGCTTTAAATCTTCAAGACAAACAAGCGATTGTTGCTGAAGTCAGCGAAGTAGCCAAAGGCGCGCTGTCTGCAGTAGTTGCGGATTCCCGTGGCGTAACTGTAGATAAAATGACTGAACTGCGTAAAGCAGGTCGTGAAGCTGGCGTATACATGCGTGTTGTTCGTAACACCCTGCTGCGCCGCGTCGTTGAAGGTACTCAGTTCGAGTGCCTGAAAGACACGTTTGTTGGTCCGACCCTGATTGCATACTCTATGGAACACCCGGGCGCTGCTGCTCGTCTGTTCAAAGAGTTCGCGAAAGCGAATGCAAAATTTGAGGTCAAAGCTGCAGCCTTTGAAGGTGAGCTGATCCCGGCGTCTCAGATCGACCGCCTGGCAACTCTGCCGACCTACGAAGAAGCAATTGCACGCCTGATGGCAACCATGAAAGAAGCTTCGGCTGGCAAACTGGTTCGCACACTGGCTGCTGTACGCGATGCAAAAGAAGCTGCGTAATCGCAGTTGTCTTTATCAAGCATTTGCTTACGTATAAACTTATTCTGATATTCAGGAACAATTTAAATGTCTATCACTAAAGATCAAATCATTGAAGCAGTATCCGCTATGTCCGTAATGGACGTTGTAGAACTGATTTCTGCAATGGAAGAAAAATTCGGTGTTTCCGCTGCTGCTGCTGTAGCTGTAGCTGCTGGCCCGGCTGAAGCTGCTGAAGAAAAAACTGAATTCGACGTAATTCTGAAAGCTGCTGGCGCTAACAAAGTTGCTGTTATCAAAGCAGTACGTGGCGCAACTGGCCTGGGTCTGAAAGAAGCTAAAGACCTGGTAGAATCTGCTCCGGCCGCTCTGAAAGAAGGCGTGAGCAAAGATGACGCTGAAGCACTGAAAAAATCTCTGGAAGAAGCTGGCGCTGAAGTTGAAGTTAAATAAACCAACCCTTCCGGTTGCAGCCTGAGAAATCAGGCTGATGGCTGGTGACTTTTTAGTCACCAGCCTTTTTGCGCTGTAAGGCGCCAGTAGCGTTTCACACTGTTTGACTACTGCTGTGCCTTTCAATGCTTGTTTCTATCGACGACTTAATATACTGCGACAGAGCGTACGTTCTGTGTAAATCGCAATGAAATGGTTTAAGCGTGATAGCAACAGGCATTGCGGAAAGTATCCATTTTCCGGTCAACAAAATAGTGTTGCACAAACTGTCCCCCGCAGGACAGATGGGTCGACTTGTCAGCGAGCTGAGGAACCCTATGGTTTACTCCTATACCGAGAAAAAACGTATTCGTAAGGATTTTGGTAAACGTCCACAAGTTCTGGATGTACCTTATCTCCTTTCTATCCAGCTTGACTCGTTTCAGAAGTTTATCGAGCAAGATCCTGAAGGGCAGTACGGCCTGGAAGCAGCCTTCCGTTCCGTGTTCCCGATTCAGAGCTACAGCGGTAATTCCGAGCTGCAGTACGTCAGCTACCGCCTTGGCGAACCGGTGTTTGACGTTCAGGAATGTCAGATCCGTGGTGTGACCTATTCCGCACCGCTGCGCGTAAAACTGCGTCTGGTGATCTACGAGCGCGAAGCGCCGGAAGGCACCGTTAAAGACATTAAAGAACAAGAAGTCTACATGGGCGAAATTCCGCTCATGACCGACAACGGTACCTTTGTTATCAACGGTACTGAGCGTGTTATCGTTTCTCAGCTGCACCGTAGTCCGGGCGTCTTCTTTGACTCCGACAAAGGTAAAACCCACTCTTCGGGTAAAGTGCTGTATAACGCGCGCATCATTCCTTACCGTGGTTCCTGGCTGGACTTCGAATTCGATCCGAAGGACAACCTGTTCGTGCGTATCGACCGTCGCCGTAAACTGCCTGCGACCATCATCCTGCGTGCGCTGAACTACACCACTGAGCAGATCCTTGACCTGTTCTTTGAGAAAGTCGTCTTCGAAATTCGCGACAACAAGCTGCAGATGGAACTGATTCCAGAACGTCTGCGCGGCGAAACTGCGTCGTTCGATATCGAAGCTAACGGCAAAGTGTACGTTGAAAAAGGCCGTCGCATTACCGCGCGTCACATCCGTCAGCTGGAAAAAGACGATATCAAGCATATCGAAGTTCCGGTTGAGTACATCGCAGGCAAAGTCGTCTCTAAAGACTACGTTGACGAATCCACTGGCGAGCTGATCTGCGCGGCGAACATGGAACTGAGCCTGGATCTGCTGGCTAAGCTGAGCCAGTCCGGCCACAAACGTATCGAAACGCTGTTTACCAACGATCTGGACCACGGCCCGTACATTTCTGAAACGGTACGCGTCGACCCAACCAACGATCGTCTGAGCGCGCTGGTAGAAATCTACCGCATGATGCGCCCTGGTGAGCCGCCGACACGCGAAGCGGCTGAAAGCCTGTTTGAGAACCTGTTCTTCTCCGAAGACCGCTATGACCTGTCTGCGGTGGGTCGTATGAAGTTCAACCGTTCTCTGCTGCGCGACGAAATCGAAGGTTCCGGTATCCTGAGCAAAGACGACATCATTGATGTCATGAAGAAGCTCATCGATATCCGTAACGGTAAAGGCGAAGTGGATGATATCGACCACCTCGGCAACCGTCGTATCCGTTCCGTCGGCGAAATGGCGGAAAACCAGTTCCGCGTTGGCCTGGTGCGTGTAGAGCGTGCGGTGAAAGAGCGTCTGTCTCTGGGCGATCTGGATACCCTGATGCCTCAGGATATGATCAACGCCAAGCCGATTTCCGCCGCAGTGAAAGAGTTCTTTGGTTCCAGCCAGCTGTCTCAGTTTATGGACCAGAACAACCCGCTGTCTGAGATTACGCACAAACGTCGTATCTCCGCACTCGGCCCAGGCGGTCTGACCCGCGAACGCGCAGGCTTCGAAGTTCGAGACGTACACCCGACGCACTACGGTCGCGTATGTCCTATCGAAACGCCGGAAGGTCCGAACATCGGTCTGATCAACTCCCTGTCCGTGTACGCACAGACTAACGAATATGGCTTCCTTGAGACGCCGTACCGTCGTGTGGTTGATGGCGTGGTTACTGACGAAATTCATTACCTGTCTGCTATCGAAGAAGGCAACTACGTTATCGCTCAGGCGAACTCCAACCTGGATGACGAAGGCCACTTTGTAGAAGATCTGGTGACCTGCCGTAGCAAAGGCGAATCCAGCTTGTTCAGCCGCGACCAGGTTGACTACATGGACGTTTCCACCCAGCAGGTGGTCTCCGTCGGTGCGTCCCTGATCCCGTTCCTGGAACACGATGACGCCAACCGTGCATTGATGGGGGCGAACATGCAACGTCAGGCGGTTCCGACTCTGCGTGCTGACAAGCCGCTGGTGGGTACCGGTATGGAACGTGCTGTCGCCGTCGACTCCGGTGTTACTGCAGTAGCTAAACGTGGCGGTACTGTTCAGTACGTGGATGCGTCCCGTATCGTTATCAAAGTTAACGAAGACGAGATGTACCCGGGTGAAGCAGGTATCGACATCTATAACCTGACCAAATACACCCGCTCTAACCAGAACACCTGTATCAATCAGATGCCATGTGTGTCTCTGGGCGAGCCGGTTGAACGCGGCGACGTGCTGGCAGACGGTCCGTCCACCGACCTCGGTGAACTGGCGCTCGGTCAGAACATGCGCGTGGCGTTCATGCCGTGGAACGGCTACAACTTCGAAGACTCCATCCTCGTTTCCGAGCGTGTTGTTCAGGAAGACCGTTTCACCACCATCCACATTCAGGAACTGGCGTGCGTGTCCCGTGACACCAAGCTGGGGCCGGAAGAGATCACCGCTGATATCCCGAACGTGGGTGAAGCTGCGCTCTCCAAACTGGATGAATCCGGTATCGTTTACATCGGCGCGGAAGTGACCGGCGGCGACATTCTGGTCGGTAAGGTGACGCCGAAAGGTGAAACCCAGCTGACGCCGGAAGAGAAACTGCTGCGTGCGATCTTCGGTGAGAAAGCGTCTGACGTTAAAGACTCTTCTCTGCGCGTACCTAACGGTGTCTCCGGTACGGTTATCGACGTTCAGGTCTTTACTCGCGATGGCGTAGAAAAAGACAAACGTGCTCTGGAAATCGAAGAGATGCAGCTCAAGCAGGCGAAAAAAGACCTGTCTGAAGAACTGCAGATCCTCGAAGCGGGCCTGTTTAGCCGTATCCGTGCGGTGTTGGTGTCCGGCGGCGTTGAAGCTGAGAAGCTCGACAAACTGCCGCGCGACCGCTGGCTGGAACTCGGTCTGACCGACGAAGAGAAACAAAATCAGCTGGAACAACTGGCTGAGCAGTATGACGAACTGAAACACGAGTTCGAGAAAAAACTTGAAGCGAAGCGCCGTAAAATCACCCAGGGCGACGATCTGGCGCCGGGCGTGCTGAAGATCGTGAAGGTCTATCTGGCCGTTAAACGCCGTATCCAGCCGGGTGATAAGATGGCAGGTCGTCACGGTAACAAGGGTGTTATCTCTAAGATCAACCCGATCGAAGACATGCCTTACGATGAAAACGGCACGCCGGTCGACATCGTACTGAACCCGCTGGGCGTACCGTCTCGTATGAACATCGGCCAGATTCTGGAAACCCACCTGGGTATGGCTGCGAAAGGTATTGGCGACAAGATTAACGCCATGCTGAAACAGCAGCAGGAAGTCGCGAAACTGCGCGAATTCATCCAGCGTGCCTACGATCTGGGCGCCGACGTTCGTCAGAAAGTCGACCTGAGCACCTTCAGCGATGATGAAGTGCTGCGTCTGGCAGAAAACCTGCGTAAAGGTATGCCGATTGCCACACCAGTGTTTGACGGTGCGAAAGAAGCGGAAATCAAAGAGCTGCTGAAACTGGGCGACCTGCCGACCTCCGGTCAGATCACCCTGTTCGATGGCCGTACGGGTGAACAGTTCGAACGTCCGGTAACCGTCGGTTACATGTACATGCTGAAACTGAACCACCTGGTTGATGACAAGATGCATGCGCGTTCTACCGGTTCTTACAGCCTGGTTACTCAGCAGCCGCTGGGTGGTAAGGCGCAGTTCGGTGGTCAGCGCTTCGGGGAGATGGAAGTGTGGGCGCTGGAAGCTTACGGCGCCGCCTACACCCTGCAGGAAATGCTCACCGTTAAGTCTGATGACGTGAATGGTCGTACCAAGATGTATAAGAACATCGTGGACGGCAACCATCAGATGGAACCGGGTATGCCGGAATCCTTCAACGTTCTGTTGAAAGAGATCCGCTCGCTGGGCATCAACATCGAACTGGAAGACGAGTAATTCTCGCTCAAACAGGTCACTGGTGTCGGGGTAAAACCCGACACCAGATTGTGCTAACTCCGACGGGAGCAAATCCGTGAAAGATTTATTAAAGTTTCTGAAAGCGCAGACTAAAACCGAAGAGTTTGATGCGATCAAAATTGCTCTGGCTTCGCCAGACATGATCCGTTCATGGTCTTTCGGTGAAGTTAAAAAGCCGGAAACCATCAACTACCGTACGTTCAAACCTGAGCGTGACGGCCTTTTCTGCGCCCGTATCTTTGGGCCGGTAAAAGACTACGAGTGCCTGTGCGGTAAGTACAAGCGCCTGAAACACCGTGGTGTTATTTGTGAGAAGTGCGGCGTTGAAGTGACCCAGACCAAAGTACGCCGTGAGCGTATGGGCCACATCGAGCTGGCGTCTCCGACTGCTCACATCTGGTTCCTGAAATCGCTGCCGTCCCGTATCGGTCTGCTGCTCGATATGCCGTTGCGCGATATCGAACGCGTACTGTACTTCGAATCTTATGTGGTTATCGAAGGCGGTATGACCAACCTGGAACGTCAACAGATCCTGACTGAAGAGCAGTATCTGGACGCGCTGGAAGAGTTCGGTGACGAATTCGACGCGAAGATGGGTGCGGAAGCTATCCAGGCCCTGCTGAAGAGCATGGATCTGGAGCAAGAGTGTGAAACTCTGCGCGAAGAGCTGAACGAAACCAACTCCGAAACCAAGCGTAAGAAGCTGACCAAGCGTATCAAACTGCTGGAAGCCTTCGTACAGTCTGGCAACAAGCCAGAGTGGATGATCCTGACCGTTCTGCCGGTTCTGCCGCCAGATCTGCGTCCGCTGGTTCCGCTGGATGGTGGTCGTTTCGCGACTTCTGACCTGAACGATCTGTATCGTCGCGTCATTAACCGTAACAACCGTCTGAAGCGTCTGCTGGATCTGGCTGCGCCGGACATCATCGTACGCAACGAAAAACGTATGCTGCAGGAAGCGGTCGACGCCCTGCTGGATAACGGTCGTCGCGGGCGTGCGATCACCGGTTCTAACAAACGTCCTCTGAAATCTTTGGCCGACATGATCAAAGGTAAGCAGGGTCGTTTCCGTCAGAACCTGCTCGGTAAGCGTGTTGACTACTCCGGTCGTTCTGTAATCACCGTAGGTCCATACCTGCGTCTGCATCAGTGCGGTCTGCCGAAGAAAATGGCGCTGGAGCTGTTCAAACCGTTCATCTACGGCAAACTGGAACTGCGAGGACTCGCCACCACCATCAAAGCCGCGAAGAAAATGGTTGAGCGCGAAGAAGCTGTCGTTTGGGATATCCTGGACGAAGTTATCCGCGAACACCCGGTACTGCTGAACCGTGCACCAACACTGCACCGTCTGGGTATCCAGGCATTTGAACCGGTACTGATCGAAGGTAAAGCTATCCAGCTGCACCCGCTGGTTTGTGCGGCATATAACGCTGACTTCGATGGTGACCAGATGGCTGTTCACGTACCGCTGACGCTGGAAGCCCAGCTTGAAGCGCGTGCGCTGATGATGTCTACCAACAACATCCTGTCTCCGGCGAACGGCGAGCCTATCATCGTTCCGTCTCAGGACGTGGTATTGGGTCTGTACTACATGACCCGTGACTGTGTTAACGCCAAAGGCGAAGGCATGGTGCTGACTGGCCCGAAAGAAGCTGAGCGTATCTATCGCGCAGGTCTGGCCTCTCTGCATGCGCGCGTTAAAGTGCGTATCACTGAATATGAAAAAGATGAAAACGGCGAATTCGTTGCGCACACCAGCCTGAAAGACACGACCGTTGGTCGCGCCATTCTGTGGATGATCGTACCGAAAGGTCTGCCTTTCTCCATCGTCAACCAGGCGCTGGGCAAGAAAGCGATCTCCAAAATGCTGAACACTTGCTACCGTATTCTGGGCCTGAAACCGACCGTTATTTTTGCGGACCAGACGATGTACACCGGCTTTGCTTATGCAGCGCGTTCAGGTGCGTCCGTTGGTATTGATGACATGGTCATCCCGGAGAAAAAACACGAGATCATTTCTGAAGCGGAAGCTGAAGTTGCTGAGATCCAGGAGCAGTTCCAGTCCGGTCTGGTAACCGCTGGCGAACGCTATAACAAAGTTATCGATATCTGGGCTGCGGCAAACGATCGTGTATCCAAAGCGATGATGGATAACCTGCAAACCGAAACCGTGATTAACCGTGACGGCCAGGAAGAGCAGCAGGTCTCCTTCAACAGCATCTATATGATGGCCGACTCCGGTGCGCGTGGTTCTGCGGCACAGATTCGTCAGCTGGCAGGTATGCGTGGTCTGATGGCGAAGCCGGATGGCTCCATCATCGAAACGCCAATCACCGCGAACTTCCGTGAAGGTCTGAACGTACTCCAGTACTTCATCTCCACCCACGGTGCTCGTAAAGGTCTGGCGGATACCGCACTGAAAACTGCGAACTCCGGTTATCTGACCCGTCGTCTGGTTGACGTCGCGCAGGATCTGGTGGTGACCGAAGATGACTGTGGTACGCACGAAGGTATCCTGATGACCCCGGTTATCGAGGGTGGCGACGTGAAAGAGCCGCTGCGTGACCGCGTTCTGGGCCGTGTGACAGCAGAAGATGTGCTGAAACCGGGTACCGCGGACATTCTGGTTCCACGCAACACGCTGCTGCACGAACAGTGGTGTGACCTGCTGGAAGCAAACTCCGTTGACGCCGTTAAAGTGCGTTCCGTTGTATCCTGCGACACCGACTTTGGTGTATGTGCGCACTGCTATGGTCGTGACCTGGCGCGTGGCCACATCATCAACAAAGGTGAAGCTATCGGCGTTATCGCGGCACAGTCCATCGGTGAACCGGGTACACAGCTGACGATGCGTACCTTCCACATCGGTGGTGCGGCATCGCGTGCGGCTGCTGAATCCAGCATCCAGGTGAAAAATAAAGGTAGCATCAAGCTCAGCAACGTGAAGTCGGTTGTGAACTCCAGCGGTAAACTGGTTATCACTTCCCGTAACACCGAACTGAAGCTGATCGACGAATTCGGTCGTACCAAAGAGAGCTATAAAGTGCCTTATGGCGCTGTCATGGCGAAAGGTGATGGCGAGCAGGTTGCCGGCGGCGAAACCGTGGCAAACTGGGACCCGCACACCATGCCGGTTATCACCGAAGTGAGTGGTTTCATCCGCTTCACTGACATGATCGACGGTCAGACCATTACGCGTCAGACCGACGAACTGACCGGTCTGTCTTCGCTGGTGGTTCTGGATTCGGCTGAACGTACTACCGGTGGTAAAGATCTGCGTCCGGCGCTGAAAATCGTTGATGCTCAGGGTAATGACGTTCTGATCCCGGGTACCGATATGCCTGCGCAGTACTTCCTGCCGGGTAAAGCGATTGTGCAGCTGGAAGATGGCGTACAGATCAGTTCTGGTGACACCCTGGCGCGTATTCCGCAGGAATCCGGCGGTACCAAGGATATCACCGGTGGTCTGCCGCGCGTTGCGGATCTGTTCGAAGCGCGTCGTCCGAAAGAGCCGGCAATCCTTGCTGAAATCGCAGGTATCGTTTCCTTCGGTAAAGAAACCAAAGGCAAACGTCGTCTGGTGATTACGCCGGTTGATGGTAGTGACCCGTACGAAGAGATGATTCCGAAATGGCGTCAGCTCAACGTGTTCGAAGGGGAACGTGTAGAACGTGGTGATGTGATTTCCGACGGTCCGGAAGCGCCGCACGATATTCTGCGTCTGCGTGGTGTTCATGCTGTGACGCGTTACATCGTTAACGAAGTCCAGGATGTATACCGTCTGCAGGGCGTTAAGATTAACGATAAACACATCGAAGTTATCGTTCGTCAGATGCTGCGTAAAGCGACCATCGAAAGCGCCGGTAGTTCCGACTTCCTGGAAGGCGAACAGGTTGAATACTCTCGCGTCAAGATCGCTAACCGCGAGCTGGAAGCGAATGGCAAAGTGGGGGCTACCTTCTCCCGCGATCTGCTGGGTATCACCAAAGCGTCTCTGGCAACCGAATCGTTCATCTCTGCCGCATCGTTCCAGGAGACCACGCGTGTCCTGACCGAAGCAGCCGTTGCGGGTAAACGCGACGAACTGCGCGGCCTGAAAGAGAACGTTATCGTGGGTCGTCTGATTCCGGCCGGTACCGGTTATGCGTACCACCAGGATCGTATGCGCCGTCGCGCCGCGGGCGAGCAGCCAGCAACACCGCAGGTGACTGCGGAAGATGCATCTGCCAGCCTGGCAGAACTGCTGAACGCAGGTCTGGGCGGTTCTGATAACGAGTAATCGTTAAATGGTGGAGGGGTATTTATCCCTCCACCAGCTTCATGCTGGATACCGAATTCCGGGTCGCTTGCCTACAAGGAAAGAAAATGCCAGCGATTATTTCATTAATCTATTTAATGTTTAGTCTTTTGGTATTTACAAAAAAGATAACCATTTCAAACGTTCTGTCCGCTTTTTTATTGTTTCTATCGTTATATATACTTCACCATAAATCATTACTTATATTTATTTATTGTCTTATTATTATTGTCGCCACCGCTATTCTTCATCGAGTCAAAACCAGCGCGGATAAAAAAGCCGTATTTTATTTTTCAATGCCATGCTGGCTCTTGGTTTTATCTGTAATTATAAATATTAATGAATAAATGAATTATTTTTCCATGACTCTTGTTTCTCGTATTATTGGTGAAAACTCACTATCACTGGTTATATGAATAAATTGTCCAGTTTTTGCATTATATTTTGCCATCGCACAGGGAAGACTATTACCGCCGTTAGCCATAACAAATTTTGCTTTTGTATTACGATAAATATTGACGCCAGGAATGGGGTCCTGACCGAATGTATAAGGCGTTGGGACACTTACATTATGTTTTTCTGAGAACCACTTTGGTAACTTCCCACCAAAACCATCAATCGGGGTGATGAATGTAGAAAATCCACAATACTCAAAATTGAAAGTTTTTTTACCATTGGGTTTGGTTTTTTCTGTAACATTGAGTCCAAATGCGACTTTAAATTTATCCCATAAATCTAAGTTATTAAAGTCTATTGGCTCGCCATTATAAAATACCTGCTGTTCATACATTAAATGATAAACCTGTTTTATTGGTTGTTTACGCGGGAAATTTTAAATCATTAAATGAAGCATTTAATTCCATTAAGGTCTTTGTTTTACCTTATTACAGGAATTATAAATATGATGTCATTTCTGGAATAAAAATAAAGTTAACAAGCTATTTATTTAATTGCTCACTAGTAGGGTATTTATGTATCCACCGGTTAATGCTTAATTTAGCATCTTTTAGCTGACAGCGATTGCAACGCTAAAAAACATGTGCTAATAATCATCATGTAAAATATGTAATGAAGTAAGCATGGAGCATTTAATTGTTATGATTCCACCATTAAATAGATATGTTCCCGCGCTTTCAAAAAATGAATTGGTTAAAACTGTTACCAACAGGGGCATTCAGTTTACAAGTTTTAATGGAAAAGATTATCCCTTGTGCTTTTTAGATGAGAAAACCCCTCTTCTTTTCCAGTGGTTTGAGCGGAATCCTGCTCGCTTTGGGAAAAATGATATACCTATAATTAACACAGAGAAAAACCCCTACCTTAACAATATCATTAAAGCAGCAACAATTGAAAAAGAACGTCTTATAGGTATTTTTGTAGATGGTGATTTTTTTCCAGGACAAAAGGATGCTTTTTCAAAACTTGAGTATGACTATGAAAACATAAAAGTCATATATAGAAATGATATTGACTTTAGCATGTACGATAAAAAATTATCAGAAATTTATATGGAAAATATTTCTAAGCAAGAGTCCATGCCAGAAGAAAAAAGGGATTATCATTTACTGCAGCTATTAAAAAAAGAATTGAGTGATATTCAAGAGGATAATGATTCATTAATTAAATCTTACTTACTGGATAAAGGCCATGGATGGTTTGATTTTTACAGGAATATGGCTATGTTAAAGGCTGGTCAGTTATTTTTGGAGGCGGATAAGGTTGGGTGTTATGATTTATCAACAAATAGTGGGTGTATATATCTCGATGCTGATATGATTATCACGGAAAAACTGGGGGGTATATATATTCCGGATGGAATCGCTGTTCATGTAGAAAGGATAGATGGCCGTGCTTCTATGGAGAACGGGATAATAGCTGTTGATCGCAATAACCACCCGGCTTTACTTGCTGGATTGGAAATAATGCATACTAAATTTGATGCTGATCCCTATTCCGATGGTGTATGTAATGGAATTAGAAAACATTTTAATTATTCTTTAAATGAAGATTATAATTCTTTTTGCGATTTTATTGAGTTTAAGCATGATAACATTATAATGAATACCAGTCAGTTTACGCAAAGTTCATGGGCTAGGCATGTGCAGTAGTGGAAATGGCAATAATCATGCTATTGAATACATAAAATATTGGCATAAACTATCAAGTTTCGGCGAAAAAATATTTTATGCTCAGTTTTCTCTACTACAGCCAACTTTAAAATCGCAGTGCTGTTCAGAACGGACATAAAAAAACGGGAGGTCGATAACAATCTCCCGTTTTTCGCATTACGTACTCGTTCGTGAAATACTAATGCGTTTACATACGGGTTCACCGCGTTTGCGAAGCGCGCCCCAGCCAACTGTCCCAGTCTTTCCAGACGGGCTGCAATCCTTGCGCGCTTAACGCGCTTGCTACTGTTTCAGGCCGACGGGCATCGTGGGGAGAAAACTGCTCCAGTTCCGGATGATCGTCAGCGTAGCCGCCGGGCTGCGTTTTCGAGAAGGCGCTGACGTTGTTGATTGCCAGAGGAATCACATGGTCACGGAACCAGGGCGATTCGCGGGTGGAGAGTGAGAGCTCAATTTCTGGCGCCAGTAAACGAAACGCGCAAATGGTTTGCACCAGTTGCTTTTCATCCATCACAGATGCGGGTTCCACACCGCCAGTACACGGACGCAGACGCGGGAAGGAAACAGAATAGCGACTCTGCCAATAGTGTTTCTGCATCCACAACAGATGCTCCGCCACCATATAGCAATCAACCCGCCAGCTGTCGGAAAGCCCGATTAGCGCGCCTAAACCAATTTTGTCGATACCTGCCCGGCCTAACCGATCCGGCGTTTCCAGCCGCCAGAAAAAGTCCTGTTTCTTTCCCTTCAGGTGATGCTGTGCATAGATTGCCTCATGGTAAGTTTCCTGATAAACCATCACGCCATCGATCCCCAGCGTTTTGAGCTCCGCGTAGTTTTCTTGCGACAAGGGCTGGACTTCCATCTGTAATGATGAAAATTGGCGACGAATGGCCGGGAGATGGCGGCGGAAATAGTCCATGCCGACTTTGGCCTGATGTTCGCCGGTGACCAACAGCAGATGTTCAAAACCCAGCTCACGGATAGCTGAGCACTCGCGGGCAATTTCAGCCTCATCCAGCGTCTTACGCTTAATGCGGTTGCTCATCGAGAAGCCGCAGTAGGTGCAGTCGTTGGCACAGAGGTTTGAGAGATAAAGCGGCACGTAGAAACTGACGGTGTTGCCAAAGCGTTGTCGGGTCAGCCTTTGTGCCCGCTGCGCTATCGGTTCCAGATAATCGGCGGCGGCGGGGGAGAGCAACGCCATCAAATCGTCCCGGCTAAGATGCGCGGCGTTCAGCGCGCGCTCCACGTCGGCGGCAGTTTTACCGTTGATGCGCAGGCGAATATCGTCCCACTCCAGTTGCCGCCAGCGGTCGGTGAAGGTTTTCATGCCAGGGCCTCCAGAAAGCCGGTGAGCGGGCTGGTGGCGCTGGCGTAGGTGCTACGATTCCCCGGCACCGCCTGACGCGCCAGTAATCCGGCTTCCACCGCCAGACGGAAAGCGGTTGCCATCATCACCGGATCGTCCGCCACGGCAATCGCCGTGTTGACCAGTACCGCATCAGCGCCCATTTCCAGCGCCTGCGCCGCATGGCTGGGCACGCCGATCCCGGCGTCGACCACCACCGGCACGGTGGCCTGCTGGATAATAATCTCCAGCATGGTTTTGGTTTCCAGCCCCTGATTCGAACCGATAGGCGCGCCAAGCGGCATCACCGCCGCGCAGCCGACCTCTTCCAACCGCTTGCACAACACCGGATCCGCGCCGCAGTAGGGCAGCACCACAAAACCCTGCTTCACCAGCGCCTCGGCGGCTTTTAGCGTTTCGATCGGATCCGGCAATAGCCAGCGGGCGTCCGGGTGGATTTCTAATTTCAACCAGTTTGTGCCCAGCGCTTCACGCGCCAGCTGGGCGGCGAAGATCGCCTCTTCAGCGGTTTTCGCCCCGGAGGTATTGGGCAGCAGCGTGACGCCCGCTTCAATGAGCGGCGCCAGAATCGCATCGTTGTGCTGGCGCAGGTCCACGCGCTTCATCGCCAGCGTCACCAACTGGCTGCCGGAGGCGCGAATCGCCTCGACCATCAGCTGCGACGAAGCAAATTTTCCGGTACCGGTGAACAGATGTGAATCAAACGTTTTGTCGGCAATACGTAACATATCAACCCCCTGCAATAACCTGAAAAAACAGGATCTGGTCGCCTTCCTGCACGATTTGCTGTTCCCACTGCTCGCGCGGCAGGATCTGCTGATTGAGCGCCAGCGCCGCGCCCGGTTTAAGCTGATTGAGTTGCGTGAGCAGCTCACTGACGGTTTGCCCTGCGGCGCACTGCATCGGTTCATCATTGAACTGAATCTGCATGTTGCCCTCCGCAGACCGGACAGCCGCTGGCACGACGCAGCGCCAGGCTGCGCCACTGGCTGGTTTTACCGTCAAACAGGCGTAGCTCGCCGCTTGGCGTTTCCATCCCGCTGAGTAATTTGATTGCCTCCAGCGCCTGCAAAGTGCCCATCACGCCAACAACCGGTCCGACGATACCGGCGGTACGGCAGTTGCGTTCAGGCTCGACATCGTCCGGCCACAGGCAGCGGTAACAGCCTTGTTCCCACGGTGGTGTGAGGACCATTAGCTGGCCGCCAAAGCCGACGGCGCTGGCGGAAATTAACGGAGTGTTGAGCGCCACACAGGCGGCGTTAATCTCCTGGCGCGTGGCCATGTTATCGGTACAGTCGAGCACTACGTCGGCGTGTGCTACCGCGTTTTTAAGCACATCGCCAGTCAGACGTTGTTGCAATACGATCAGCTTGCTACCGGGGTTGAGCTGCGCCAGCCGTAGTTTTGCCGCCTGCGCCTTCGGGTGGGCGATATCGTCGGTGGTGAACAGAATTTGCCGCTGGAGATTGCTCAAGTGAACATCGTCATCGTCTACCAGCGTTAGTTTGCCGATGCCTGCTCCCGCCAGATACAGCGCGGCAGGCGAACCCAATCCGCCTAAGCCGACAATCAATACATGGCTATTGAGCAACTTTTGCTGGCCTTCAATCGCGATATCGCCGAGCAGGATCTGGCGGCTATAACGCATAAAATCATGGTCATTCATCGCCGACTCCTGCGATTGCCAGCAGCTCTGCAGTGGCTTCACGCCAGTCTGCGGCCTGAGTAATAGCGCTGACCACGGCAATGCTGCCGACGCCGGTCGCCAGTACCGCCGGAGCGCGTTCAAGGCTGATGCCGCCAATTGCCACGGTCGGGTAATCCGCCAGTCGTTCAATATGACTGGCCAGCTGCGCCAGCCCCTGCGGGGCGGAAGGCATCTGCTTGGTTTGCGTGGGGAAGACATGACCCAGCGCGATATAAGAAGGCTTAGCGGCCAGCGCGACGTCTATCTCCATATCATTGTGGGTAGATACGCCCAAGCGTAAGCCCGCCGCCTGAATCGCTTTCAGGTCGGTGGTTTCAAGGTCTTCCTGACCCAGATGCACGCCGTAAGCGCGGTGCTTAATTGCCAGACGCCAGTAGTCGTTGATAAACAGACGGGCGTTATAACGACGCCCCAGCGCGATGGCAGCGATAACATCCGCTTCCACCTCTTCATCGCGCTTATCTTTGATACGCAACTGGATCGTGCGCACGCCCACCTCCAGTAGACGCTCAATCCATGCAACGCTGTCCACCACCGGGTAAAGCCCGAGACGGAACGGCACGGTCGGGAAATCAGGCTGATACATCAGACTTCCTCCCGCTTGAGATAGATTTCGCCGCCTTTGGCGCGGAAGTTTTCCGACATATCCGCCATGCCGACTTCAATGGCTTGCGCGGCGGCGTAATCGCGGACCTCCTGGCTGATTTTCATCGAGCAGAACTTTGGCCCGCACATGGAACAGAAGTGAGCGACCTTACCGGACTCCTGCGGTAGGGTTTCATCGTGATAAGCGCGGGCGGTGAACGGGTCGAGCGCGAGGTTAAACTGATCTTCCCAGCGGAATTCGAAGCGCGCTTTCGACATCGCGTTATCGCGGATCTGCGCGCCCGGATGTCCTTTGGCTAAGTCAGCGGCGTGGGCGGCGATTTTGTAGGTGATCAGCCCCTGCTTCACATCTTCTTTGTTTGGCAGGCCGAGATGTTCTTTCGGCGTCACGTAACACAGCATCGCGCAGCCAAACCAGCCGATCATCGCGGCGCCAATGCCGGAGGTGAAGTGGTCATAGCCCGGCGCGATATCGGTAGTCAACGGCCCTAAGGTGTAGAACGGCGCTTCGTGGCAGCTCTCCAGCTCTTCGGTCATGTTGCGCTGAATCATATGCATCGGCACGTGGCCCGGGCCTTCAATCATCACCTGCACGTCGTATTCCCAGGCGATTTTGGTCAGCTCGCCCAGCGTATGCAGCTCGGAGAACTGCGCTTCGTCGTTGGCGTCCTGAATGGAGCCGGGGCGCAGGCCGTCGCCCAGCGACAGGGAAACGTCGTAGGCGGCGCAGATTTCACAAATCTCGCGGAAATGTTCGAACAGGAAGTTCTCTTTGTGATGAGAAAGGCACCATTTCGCCATGATTGAACCGCCGCGTGAGACAATGCCGGTCAGGCGTTTGGCGGTCATCGGCACGTAGCGCAACAGCACGCCCGCGTGAATGGTGAAGTAGTCGACGCCCTGTTCGGCCTGCTCCAGCAGCGTGTCGCGGAACGCTTCCCAGGTAAGATCTTCGGCGATCCCGTTGACCTTCTCCAGCGCCTGGTAGATCGGGACGGTGCCGATCGGTACCGGGCTGTTACGCAGGATCCATTCGCGGGTTTCGTGAATATAGCGGCCGGTAGAAAGGTCCATTACCGTATCCGCGCCCCAGCGCGTCGCCCAGACCAATTTTTCCACCTCTTCTTCGATGGAGGAGGTGACCGCCGAGTTGCCGATGTTGGCATTCACTTTGACCAGGAAGTTGCGGCCGATAATCATCGGCTCGGATTCCGGGTGGTTGATGTTGGCGGGAATAATCGCGCGGCCCGCGGCGACTTCATCACGCACGAATTCCGGCGTAATGTTTTCCGGCAGGCGCGCGCCAAAGTTCATCCCCGGATGCTGGTGGCGCAGCACTTCACTGCGAATGCGCTCGCGGCCCATATTTTCACGGATGGCGATGAACTCCATTTCGGGAGTGACGATCCCATGGCGGGCGTAGTGTAACTGGGTGACGCGCTTGCCCGCTTTAGCGCGTTTTGGCGTCAGCAGGCCGGTAAAACGCAGATCGTCCAGGCCATCGTCGGCCAGACGTTCTCTGGTATAAGCCGAGCTACGGTCGTCTAATTCTTCGCTATCGTTACGTGCGTCAATCCATGGCTGGCGCAGTTTCGCCAGACCCTGCTGGACGTTAATCGCCACGTCAGGATCGCCATACGGCCCGGAGGTGTCGTACACCGGCACGGCTTCGTTCTCTTCAAACTGCGGGTTGTCTTTGCTGCCGCCGATGAGCGTGGGGCTAAGTTGAATTTCGCGCATCGGTACGCGAATATCATGCTGCGAACCGGTCACGTAGATGCGTTTCGAGTTGGGAAACGCGGTGCCTTCCAGCGTATCGATAAAATGCTGGGCTTTAGCGCGCTGCTCGCGGCGGGTTAACGTTGTTGTAGACATAGCTCATTCCAAAAAATTAAGGACGTGGCTTGTCAGACGACGGATGGAGTAATGGATGTGCGCCGCCTGTAAAGGCAGCAGCATAAAGCAGAATTACTCTTGTTCCCTTCGCAGGTATTAACCTGATCAGGTTCCGCGGATCCCGAATTAACGGTCTCAGCCTTTTCCACTTCATCCTTCGCGCTGCCTCTTCGTTGGCTTCGTCCGCTCACTCCATTCACTTACTTATGTAAGCTCCTGGAGATTCACCGACTTGCCGCCTTGACGCATCACGAACGCTTTTGTGGAAAATTAGCACTCCGACAAGATAACCGCCCCTCCGAAGAGGGGGCTGAAGTAAACTACCCGTTACTCGCGCAGAACTCAAGCGGGACGTTTGACTCTGGCGCCGTCGTGCATCGCGTCAAACACCAGCATAATCAGCTTGTCTTCCAGCACAAAGCGGGCTTCCAGCGCTTCGCCGATATCTGACAGAGCTTGTTGAAATTCGAGACAATTATCGTGATCGATGGCAGTTTCCAGGCTGGTGTCGTAATAATCCATAATGCGCTGCGTATTATCTTCCAGCAGCGGCCAGATTTTTGCCGCATGTAAAAGCTGACCGTTTCCTTCCAATTTATGGAGAATACGTTCATAAATACTGAAGTGCCCGGCGGAAAGGTAATCGACCAGGCTCTGACAAAAATTATCCAGCGCTTTTTCATTCAGCCGCATGTACGATTCTTTGCCAGGCTTAATGCCAACCAGGTTGTAGTAAGCCACGAGCAGGTGCTTACGTACATCCAGCCAGCGATCGACCAGTTTGTTGCTTCCGCCAACGCGCTCCGTCAGGTTTTCCAGCTGGTTTAGCATGATTGTCTCCGCAAGTTAGATAAAGGCTGCTCGCCATGAATGTAAAAATAATGTTAACAACATGCCAGTGAAGCAAAGGTAGTGCAAGAGCTATGGATCGTATAATTGAGAAATTAGATAGTGGCTGGTGGATCGTCAGCCATGAACAAAAATTATGGTTGCCGTATGGGGAATTACCACACGGGCTGGCGGCAAATTTCGATCTTGTGGGGCAGCGCGCACTCCGGATAGGTGAATGGCAAGGCGAGCCCGTCTGGCTGGTGTTACAGCATCGACGCCATGATATGGGATCGGTTCGCCAGATTATCGATCAGGATGCCGGGTTGTTCCAACTGGCGGGACGTGGCGTACAGTTGGCGGAGTTTTATCGGTCGCATAAATTTTGCGGCTATTGCGGGCACCCTATGCACCCGAGTAAAACCGAATGGGCGATGCTGTGCAGCCATTGCCGCGAGCGTTACTACCCGCAAATCGCCCCCTGCATTATTGTTGCCATTCGCCGTGAGGATTCGATCCTCCTTGCCCGGCACGTTCGCCACCGCAACGGCGTGCATACGGTACTGGCCGGGTTTGTTGAAGTCGGCGAAACCTTAGAACAGGCGGTCGCGCGAGAGGTAATGGAGGAGAGCGGGATTAAGGTGAAAAATCTGCGCTATGTGACTTCCCAGCCGTGGCCTTTCCCGCAGTCGTTGATGACCGCTTTTATGGCGGAGTATGACAGCGGCGAGATTGTCATCGACCCGAAAGAACTGTTGGAAGCAAATTGGTACCGTTATGACGATCTGCCGCTACTACCGCCACCGGGCACCGTCGCGCGCCGTTTGATCGAAGATACGGTGGCAATGTGTCGGGCTGAATATGATTGACATGTTACACTGGGCGCATCAACGCTAAAGGAATGTAAAAATGACCGAACTCAAAAACGATCGTTATCTACGTGCGCTGCTGCGCCAGCCCGTTGATGTTACGCCAGTGTGGATGATGCGCCAGGCGGGCCGTTATCTACCGGAGTACAAAGCCACTCGCGCTCAGGCGGGCGATTTTATGTCGCTGTGCAAAAATGCCGAACTGGCCTGCGAGGTCACTTTACAGCCGCTGCGCCGTTATCCGCTTGATGCGGCGATCCTTTTCTCGGATATCCTGACGATTCCGGACGCGATGGGCCTGGGGCTCTATTTTGAAGCCGGGGAAGGCCCGCGCTTTACGGCTCCTGTCACCTGCAAAGGCGATGTCGATAAGCTGCCCATTCCCGATCCGGAGGATGAACTGGGCTATGTGATGAATGCGGTACGGACCATCCGCCGCGAACTAAAAGGCGAGGTTCCGCTGATCGGCTTTTCCGGCAGCCCGTGGACGCTGGCGACTTACATGGTGGAAGGCGGCAGTAGCAAAGCCTTCACGGTGATTAAAAAGATGATGTACGCCGACCCGCAGGCGTTGCATCTGCTGCTGGATAAGTTGGCGAAAAGCGTCACGCTGTACCTCAACGCGCAGATTAAAGCGGGCGCGCAGTCGGTGATGATTTTCGATACCTGGGGCGGCGTGCTGACTGGCCGCGATTACCAGCAATTCTCCCTCTACTACATGCATAAAATCGTCGATGGCCTGCTGCGTGAAAACGACGGTCGCCGGGTGCCGGTAACGCTGTTCACTAAAGGTGGCGGTCAGTGGCTGGAGGCGATGGCGGAAACCGGCTGCGACGCGCTGGGTCTCGACTGGACGACAGATATCGCCGATGCGCGCCGTCGCGTTGGCCATAAAGTGGCGCTGCAGGGCAATATGGACCCCTCGATGCTGTATGCGCCGCCGGCACGGATCGAAGACGAAGTAGCGACTATACTTGCTGGTTTCGGTCAGGGAGAAGGGCACGTCTTTAACCTTGGACATGGCATCCATCAGGATGTGCCGCCAGAACATGCTGGCGCATTTGTGGAGGCAGTGCACCGACTTTCTGCGCAGTATCACAACTAAGGAGTTAGCATGGATCTCGCGTCGCTACGCGCTCAACAGATAGAACTTGCCTCATCGGTTTGCCGCGAAGATCGCCTGGACAAAGATCCGCCAGCGTTTATCGGCGGGGCGGACGTCGGTTTTGAGCAGGGGGGCGAGGTGACGCGGGCGGCGATGGTATTGTTGAAATATCCGTCGCTTGAACTGGTAGAGTACAAGGTGGCGCGTATTGCCACCACCATGCCGTATATCCCCGGCTTTCTCTCTTTTCGTGAATATCCTGCGCTGCTGGCGGCGTGGGAACAGCTCTCGCAAAAGCCCGATTTGCTGTTTGTGGACGGTCACGGTATTTCGCATCCGCGTCGGCTTGGCGTGGCCAGCCATTTTGGACTGTTGGTGGACGTGCCGACCATCGGCGTAGCGAAAAAACGGCTATGCGGTAAATTTGAACCACTTTCCGCCGAACCTGGCGCACTTAGCCCCTTAATGGATAAAGGCGAGCAACTGGCGTGGGTATGGCGCAGCAAGGCGCGCTGTAATCCGCTGTTTATCGCGACAGGGCACCGGGTCAGTACTGACAGCGCGCTGGCGTGGGTACAGCGCTGTATGAAAGGGTATCGCCTGCCGGAGCCGACGCGCTGGGCGGATGCCGTCGCTTCCGGGCGTCCGGCGTTTGTTCGTTGGCAAGAAATTCAGCGCTGATTCAGGTAAACTGCCGCTAATTTCCGATTCGAGATTCCATCATGTTACAAAACCCGATTCATTTGCGTCTGGAGCGGCTGGAAAGCTGGCAGCACGTTACCTTTATGGCCTGCTTGTGCGAGCGCATGTACCCGAACTACGCCATGTTTTGCAAGCAGACGGAATTCGGCGACGGACAGATCTACCGTCGCATTCTGGATCTGATCTGGGAAACCCTGACGGTGAAAGATGCAAAGGTCAATTTCGATAGCCAACTGGAGAAGTTTGAAGAGGCAATTCCGGCAGCTGACGACTATGATCTGTACGGCGTTTACCCAGCGATTGATGCCTGCGTCGCATTAAGCGAATTAATGCATTCTCGTCTTAGCGGCGAAACGCTGGAACACGCTATTGAGGTTAGTAAGACTTCCATTACTACGGTGGCGATGTTGGAAATGACTCAGGCTGGTCGGGAAATGACCGATGAGGAGCTCAAAACGAACCCTGCCGTTGAACTGGAATGGGATATTCAGTGGGAAATATTCCGACTTTTAGCCGACTGCGAAGAACGCGATATTGAACTGATAAAAGGGCTCAGGGCAGACCTGCGCGAGGCTGGTGAGAGCAATATCGGTATAAATTTTCAGCAATGACACCAGAAAACGTGATTTAACGTCTGATTTGTCGTGCCATAAGGCTTCCCTTATGCCCCCCGTCTGGTCTACATTTGGGAGGCGAAAAAAAGTGGCTATCGGTGCGTGTATGCAGGAGAGTGCTTTTCTGGCATTTCCGTCGCACTCGATGCTTAGCAAGCGATAAACACATTGTAAGGATAACTTATGAACAAGACTCAACTGATTGATGTAATTGCAGACAAAGCAGAACTGTCCAAAACCCAGGCTAAAGCTGCTCTGGAATCCACTCTGGCTGCTATTACTGAGTCTCTGAAAGAAGGCGATGCTGTACAACTGGTTGGTTTCGGTACCTTCAAAGTGAACCACCGTGCTGAGCGCACTGGCCGTAACCCACAGACCGGTAAAGAAATCAAAATCGCCGCCGCTAACGTACCGGCGTTTGTTTCTGGTAAAGCTCTGAAAGACGCAGTTAAGTAAGACGCGTAGCTGTGAACAGTTTTATCGAAGGGGCTCGTCAGCCCCTTTTGTCTGTCTGGCGTCGCGCGTTTCTGTTTTCTGGCGCGCTGTTGCTGACTGCCTGCAGTCATAACGCTTCACCGCCTCCGTTTACTGCCAGCGGCTTTGCCGGCGATCACGGCGCGGTGCGTATCTGGCGTAAAGATACGAACGATGAAGTCCATCTGCTTTCTGTTTTTAGCCCGTGGCATAGCGGCAGCACGACGACCAGCGAATATCGTTGGCAGGGTGATACGCTTTCGCTTATTGAACTCAATATTTACAGCAAACCGCCAGAACATATTCGCGCGCGTTTCGACGCTCATGGCGAACTCAGTTTTATGCAGCGTGAAGTCGGGGGGCAGAAGCAGCAGCTTTCCAACGATCAGATTGCCTTGTATCGCTATCGCGCCGAACAAATCCGTCAGACCAGCGACGCCTTGCGCCTGGGGCGGGTCATACTACGCCAGGGACGCTGGCACGCCGACCATACGGTAACCACCTGTGAAGGTGAAACGCTGAAACCGGATCTGGATTCCTGGGCAATAAGCCACATTGAGCGCCGCCAGAACCACTCATCGGTAGAGGTGAGCGTAGCATGGCTGGAGGCGCCGGAAGGATCGCAACTTTTGCTGGTGGCGAATTCAGATTTTTGTCACTGGCAGCCGCAAGCGAAAAGCTTTTGATGGAATATCGGATGGCGAAGCCGCCATTCGGCAAACATGCTTTACCAGTTTCCCATACCCATGTGACCGCCGCCGCGATGATAACCGCCGCCATAGCCGCCGCAACCGCCATAGCCCATTCCTGCGCCGCGTGGTATGCCAGCCTGCGCCATCGCGACATCCCGTTTCACGCGTTGCTCATCTAACTTCTGGCCTAATGACTCCATCTCTTTGGCAACCGCGTTAATTTTCGCAGTATCCGGCGAACTGGCGGTCAGTAGCGCGTTGTATTCATAACGTTTGGATATCAGTTGCTGGCGCAGCGCGCTGGTCTGCGTATAGTAATCATCATAAATCTTCTGCGCCGTCGCCTGCTGTTCCGTGGTTAACGGGCTACCTCCCTGTTGCCACATACCGTCATTGTTGCCCCAGTGATGCCCGGCGAAGGCGGCGCCGGAGCTCAGGGCCAAAAGAGAGAGGGCGATTAGCGCGATAGCTGATTTATTGTTCCGTTTCATTTTGCGTTCTCCTGTTGCTCATCTTATCCTCTCTCTTGCATCTTCCGTGCCAGGTAACTATTCCTTGTCGGGCAGCGAGTTAACCCGCCTCAGGCGGCAAAAAGCGAGTAAAAATGACTCGCATGACCCGCCTGGCGAGTCATTTTTACCCACTAGTATCCGAAAGGGTGTGCGACACCGCGCGGTTATGCGGAGCGAAGAATGGCATGATCTCTGCTTAAGTAAGGAAAATAAAAACGAGCCGGGGAAGCCTGTGAGTTTTATACGATTACATAAAGATGCCGCTGCAACGTGGTTGAGTCGACTGTTACCTGTGGCGATCTTCATTCTGGTGGGGCTATTTTCCATTATGGTCATTCGCGACTATGGCCGTGAGAGCGCTGCCGCCAGGCAGACGCTGCTGGAAAAGGGAAATGTACTCATTCGCGCTCTGGAGTCCGGCACGCGAGTAGGTATGGGAATGCGGATGCATCACGCGCAGCAGCAGACATTGCTGGAAGAGATGGCGGGTCAGCCAGGCGTGTTGTGGTTCGCCGTAACGGATGCGCAGGGGGTAATCATTACTCATAGCAACCCTGGCATGGTGGGCAAATCGCTCTATTCCGCATCTGAAATGCATCAACTAAACCCCGGGCCGCAGGAGCGTTGGCGGCGTGTCGACGTTGCTGCTAACGGCGAGACGGTGCCTGCGCTGGAAATTTACCGTCAGTTCCAGCCGCTTTTCGGTATGAGAGGTCACGGTATGAGGGGGCACGGCATGGCGCGTAGCGCCAATGACGACGAACCAGCGAAACAAACTATTTTTATTGCCTTTGACGCCAGCGAGCTGGCCGCGACACAGGCAAGGGAGTGGCGTAATACGCTGATTGTTTTGTCTGCGTTAGCGGCGGTGCTGTTGGCAACGTTACTGGCGTTTTTTTGGCATCAGCGTTATCAGCGCTCGCACAGAGAACTGCTTGATGCAATGAAGCGTAAAGAAAAGCTGGTGGCGATGGGGCATCTGGCGGCGGGCGTCGCGCACGAAATTCGTAACCCGCTCTCGTCCATCAAAGGGCTGGCGAAATACTTTGCCGAGCGCACGCCTGCCGGCGGCGAGTCGCATGAACTGGCGCAGGTGATGGCCAAAGAGGCCGACCGTTTGAACCGGGTGGTAAGCGAATTGCTCGAACTGGTAAAGCCCGCGCATCTGACGCTCCAGACGGTTAACCTCAATGATATTATTACTCACTCCCTGAATCTGGTCAGTCAGGATGCCCAAAGCAGAGAGATTCAGTTGAGGTTCACGGCGAATGAGACGCTTAAGCGTATTCAGGCTGACCCGGACAGGCTGACTCAGGTGCTGTTGAATTTGTACCTGAACGCTATTCATGCGATTGGCCGCCAGGGAACGATTAGCGTAGAGGCAAAAGAAAGTGGGACCGACCGCGTTATCATCACTGTTACCGATAGCGGGAAAGGGATCGCCCCGGATCAGTTGGAGGCGATTTTTACGCCTTATTTTACGACCAAAGCTGACGGGACAGGTCTGGGGCTGGCGGTGGTGCAAAATATCATCGAACAGCATGGCGGCGCGATTAAGGTGAAAAGTATTGAGGGTAAAGGCGCGGTCTTTACTATCTGGTTGCCAGTGATAGCGAGACAACAGGATTAACAAGGGTGATACGCGGAAAAATCGATATTCTGGTTGTGGATGATGATGTAAGCCACTGCACGATTTTACAGGCGCTGTTTCGGGGCTGGGGCTATAACGTCGCTCTGGCCTACAGTGGGCATGATGCGTTGGCTCAGGTGCGTGAGAAAGTCTTTGATCTGGTACTGTGCGATGTGCGTATGGCGGAGATGGACGGTATCGCCACGCTGAAGGAGATTAAAGCGCTCAATCCCGCCATTCCGATTTTGATTATGACGGCATTTTCCAGCGTGGAAACGGCGGTAGAGGCGTTGAAAGCCGGCGCGCTCGACTATTTAATTAAACCGCTGGATTTTGACCGTCTGCAGGAGACGCTGGAAAAGGCGTTGGCGCATACGCGGGAAACGGGCGCTGAATTGCCATCGGCGTCGGCTGCGCAGTTTGGCATGATTGGCAGCAGTCCGGCGATGCAACATTTACTGAATGAAATCGCGATGGTCGCACCATCAGACGCCACGGTATTGATTCACGGAGACTCCGGCACGGGTAAAGAGCTGGTGGCGCGGGCGCTACACGCCTGTAGCGCCAGGAGCGATAAACCGCTGGTCACGCTCAACTGCGCCGCGCTTAATGAATCGCTGCTGGAGTCTGAGCTGTTCGGCCACGAAAAAGGCGCGTTTACCGGCGCGGATAAACGTCGGGAGGGACGCTTTGTCGAAGCTGACGGCGGGACATTGTTTCTTGATGAAATCGGCGATATCTCGCCGTTAATGCAGGTACGTTTGCTGCGGGCGATTCAGGAGCGCGAAGTGCAACGCGTGGGAAGTAACCAGACGATATCTGTGGATGTTCGGTTAATTGCCGCTACCCACCGCGACCTGGCGGAAGAGGTGAGTGCCGGTCGCTTTCGCCAGGATCTCTATTACCGCCTGAATGTGGTGGCGATTGAAATGCCTACTTTGCGCCAGCGTCGGGAAGATATTCCGCTACTGGCAGACCATTTTCTGCGGCGTTTTGCCGAACGTAACCGAAAAGCGGTGAAGGGGTTTACGCCGCAGGCGATGGATCTGCTGATCCACTACGACTGGCCGGGCAATATCCGTGAGCTGGAAAACGCTATCGAGCGGGCGGTGGTGTTGCTGACGGGAGAATACATTTCTGAACGCGAATTGCCTCTCGCTATTGCCGCGACGCCGATAAAAACGGAATACAGTGGTGAGATCCAACCGCTGGTGGACGTCGAAAAAGAGGTGATTCTGGCTGCGCTGGAAAAAACGGGCGGCAACAAAACGGAAGCCGCCCGCCAATTGGGCATTACGCGCAAAACGCTGCTGGCTAAACTCAGCCGTTAGTTTTGCTCACGCTCAATGGCGCGCCAGCCGATGTCGTTACGGCTGAAGCTGCCGTCCCAGCGGATGTCGGTCATCAAGGCGTAAGCGCGTTTCTGCGCCTCAGCCACGGTGTGGCCCAGCGCGGTGGCGCACAGTACGCGACCGCCGCTGGTCAGCACACGGTCGTCATCGGCGAGTTTGGTGCCCGCGTGGAAAACCTTACCGTCAGCCACTTCTTCCAGCGGCAGGCCGTGGATCTCATCGCCAGTGTTGTAGTTGCCCGGATAACCGCCCGCGGCGATCACCACGCCTAATGAAGCGCGCTCGTCCCACTCGGAGGTTTTCTCATCCAGCTTGCCGTCGCAGGCGGCCAGGCAAAGATCCACCAGATCCGACTTCATGCGCAGCATGATCGGCTGGGTTTCCGGATCGCCGAAGCGGCAGTTGAACTCGATCACTTTTGGGTTGCCCTGCTTGTCGATCATCAGACCCGCGTACAGGAAGCCGGTATAGGTATTCCCTTCTGCCGCCATGCCTTTCACGGTTGGCCAGATGATCCGTTCCATGGTGCGCTGGTGGACTTCATCGGTCACCACTGGAGCCGGAGAGTAAGCCCCCATGCCGCCGGTGTTCGGGCCGGTATCGCCGTTGCCTACGCGTTTGTGATCCTGGCTGGTGGCCATCGGCAGCACGTGCTCGCCGTCGACCATCACGATAAAGCTCGCTTCTTCGCCGTCGAGGAACTCCTCAATCACGATACGGTGGCCCGCGTCGCCAAAGGCGTTGCCTGCCAGCATGTCATGAACGGCGGCTTCGGCTTCTTCCAGCGTCATCGCCACGATAACGCCTTTACCGGCAGCCAGACCGTCAGCTTTGATGACGATCGGCGCGCCTTTCTCACGCAGATAAGCCAGGGCTGGCTCAATCTCGGTGAAATTCTGGTATTCCGCCGTCGGAATCTGATGACGGGCGAGGAAATCTTTGGTGAACGCTTTGGAGCCTTCCAGTTGCGCGGCTCCTTCGGTTGGGCCAAAGATCTTCAGACCCGCCGCGCGGAACGCATCGACCACGCCGATCACCAGCGGCGCTTCCGGACCGACGATGGTCAGATCAATCTTCTCGTTCTGGGCAAAGCTCAGCAGCGCCGGAATATCGGTGACGCCGATAGCCACGTTCTGCAACGCGGGCTCCAGCGCGGTACCGGCGTTACCCGGTGCGACAAAAACGGTATCAACCAGCGGCGACTGTGCGGCTTTCCAGGCCAGCGCGTGTTCGCGTCCGCCGTTACCAATCACTAATACTTTCATGTTTCGCTCCATTAATGGCGGAAGTGGCGCATGTCAGTGAAGATCATCGCAATACCGTGTTCGTCGGCAGCGGCAATCACTTCGTCATCACGGATAGAACCGCCAGGCTGGATCACACAGCTCACGCCAACGGCGGCAGCGGCATCAATACCGTCACGGAACGGGAAGAACGCGTCAGAGGCCATCGCGGAACCTTTCACTTCCAGACCTTCGTCAGCCGCTTTAATCCCGGCGATTTTCGCGGAGTAGACGCGGCTCATCTGGCCTGCGCCTATGCCGATGGTCATATTCTCTTTGGCGTAAACAATGGCGTTAGATTTCACGAACTTTGCCACTTTCCAGCAGAACAGCGCATCGCGCAGCTCTTGCTCGGTCGGCTGGCGTTTGGAAACCACGCGCAGTTCAGCTTCGCTCACCATACCCAGGTCACGATCCTGAACCAGCAGGCCGCCGTTAACACGCTTGAAGTCCAGACCCGGCACACGCTGTGCCCACTGACCGCAGGTCAGAACGCGCACGTTCTGCTTGGCGGCGGTGATTTTCAGCGCTTCTTCGCTGGCGGATGGGGCGATGATCACTTCTACGAACTGGCGGGAGATGATGGCCTGCGCGGTTTCGGCATCCAGCTCGCGGTTGAAGGCGATGATGCCGCCGAAGGCGGAGGTCGGGTCGGTTTTGTATGCGCGGTCGTAAGCGTCGAGAATAGAGGTACTTACCGCCACACCGCATGGGTTAGCGTGCTTGACGATCACGCAGGCCGGCTCGTTGAACTCTTTCACGCATTCCAGCGCCGCATCGGTATCGGCGATGTTGTTATAAGAGAGGGCTTTACCCTGAACCTGGGTTGCGGTGGCAACGGACGCTTCTTTCACATTTTCTTCTATATAGAAGGCAGCCTGCTGGTGGCTGTTCTCGCCGTAGCGCATATCCTGCTTCTTAATGAAGTTCAGGTTCAGCGTACGCGGGAAGCGACCGGCGGCTTCTTTGCTCTCACCGTGGTAGGCCGGAACCATGCTGCCGAAGTAGTTGGCAATCATGCTGTCGTAGGCGGCGGTGTGTTCGAAGGCTTTAATCGCGAGATCGAAACGGGTGTCGAGGGTCAGAGAACCTTCGTTAGCATCCATCTCTTTAATAATGGCGTCGTAGTCGCTGCTCTTCACCACGATAGCGACGTCTTTATGGTTCTTCGCAGCAGAGCGCACCATGGTCGGGCCGCCGATATCGATGTTCTCTACCGCATCTTCCAGCGAGCAGCCTTCGCGTGCTACGGTTTCGGCGAACGGATACAGGTTAACGACAACCATATCGATAGGGGCGATGTGGTGCTGTTCCATAATGGCATCGTCCTGGCCGCGACGACCGAGGATGCCGCCGTGGACTTTTGGATGCAGGGTCTTTACGCGTCCATCCATCATTTCCGGAAAACCGGTGTAATCGGAAACTTCGGTCACCGGCAGGCCTTTTTCTGCTAACAGGCGGGCGGTGCCCCCCGTAGACAGCAGCTCCACACCGCGTGCGGAAAGTGCCTGGGCGAATTCGATGATACCGGCCTTGTCAGAAACACTGAGCAGAGCGCGGCGGACTGGACGACGTTGTTGCATGGTAAATCCCCTGGATTTGACGATTACAGAGAGCGTTAGCTGAATTTTTCGTGAAAAACTCAGCTAACGCCCCTTATGGGGTATTCTCATTTTGCGGCGACATTGTAACGAAAACGTTTGCGCAACGCTCGCGAATTTTTCTTTTTAAATTCTGGCCCCGCTTTTATCCCTGAAAGATCATTTGCAGAGTGAGAAGATCCAGGAGATGAACGCGCATTTTGTGGATAAGTCTGTGCGTAAATGGGTATAACCAGGGGTTTTGCTGGGGAATGCAGCAAACAGTCATTTTTCTGCAATTTTTCTATTGCGGTCAGCAGAGAACTCCCTATAATGCGCCTCCATCGACACGGCGGATGTGAATCACTTCACACAAACAGCCGGTCGGTTGAAGAGAAAAATCCTGAAATTCAGGGTTGACTCTGAAAGAGGAAAGCGTAATATACGCCACCTCGCAACGGTGAGCGAAAGCCGCGTTGCACTGCTCTTTAACAATTTATCAGACAATCTGTGTGGGCACTCGAAGATACGGTTTCTTAACGTCGCAAGACGAAAAATGAATACCAAGTCTCAAGAGTGAACACGTAATTCATTACGAAGTTTAATTCTTTGAGCATCAAACTTTTAAATTGAAGAGTTTGATCATGGCTCAGATTGAACGCTGGCGGCAGGCCTAACACATGCAAGTCGAACGGTAACAGGAAGCAGCTTGCTGCTTTGCTGACGAGTGGCGGACGGGTGAGTAATGTCTGGGAAACTGCCTGATGGAGGGGGATAACTACTGGAAACGGTGGCTAATACCGCATAACGTCGCAAGACCAAAGAGGGGGACCTTCGGGCCTCTTGCCATCAGATGTGCCCAGATGGGATTAGCTTGTTGGTGAGGTAACGGCTCACCAAGGCGACGATCCCTAGCTGGTCTGAGAGGATGACCAGCCACACTGGAACTGAGACACGGTCCAGACTCCTACGGGAGGCAGCAGTGGGGAATATTGCACAATGGGCGCAAGCCTGATGCAGCCATGCCGCGTGTATGAAGAAGGCCTTCGGGTTGTAAAGTACTTTCAGCGGGGAGGAAGGTGTTGTGGTTAATAACCGCAGCAATTGACGTTACCCGCAGAAGAAGCACCGGCTAACTCCGTGCCAGCAGCCGCGGTAATACGGAGGGTGCAAGCGTTAATCGGAATTACTGGGCGTAAAGCGCACGCAGGCGGTCTGTCAAGTCGGATGTGAAATCCCCGGGCTCAACCTGGGAACTGCATTCGAAACTGGCAGGCTTGAGTCTTGTAGAGGGGGGTAGAATTCCAGGTGTAGCGGTGAAATGCGTAGAGATCTGGAGGAATACCGGTGGCGAAGGCGGCCCCCTGGACAAAGACTGACGCTCAGGTGCGAAAGCGTGGGGAGCAAACAGGATTAGATACCCTGGTAGTCCACGCCGTAAACGATGTCTACTTGGAGGTTGTGCCCTTGAGGCGTGGCTTCCGGAGCTAACGCGTTAAGTAGACCGCCTGGGGAGTACGGCCGCAAGGTTAAAACTCAAATGAATTGACGGGGGCCCGCACAAGCGGTGGAGCATGTGGTTTAATTCGATGCAACGCGAAGAACCTTACCTGGTCTTGACATCCACAGAACTTTCCAGAGATGGATTGGTGCCTTCGGGAACTGTGAGACAGGTGCTGCATGGCTGTCGTCAGCTCGTGTTGTGAAATGTTGGGTTAAGTCCCGCAACGAGCGCAACCCTTATCCTTTGTTGCCAGCGATTAGGTCGGGAACTCAAAGGAGACTGCCAGTGATAAACTGGAGGAAGGTGGGGATGACGTCAAGTCATCATGGCCCTTACGACCAGGGCTACACACGTGCTACAATGGCGCATACAAAGAGAAGCGACCTCGCGAGAGCAAGCGGACCTCATAAAGTGCGTCGTAGTCCGGATTGGAGTCTGCAACTCGACTCCATGAAGTCGGAATCGCTAGTAATCGTGGATCAGAATGCCACGGTGAATACGTTCCCGGGCCTTGTACACACCGCCCGTCACACCATGGGAGTGGGTTGCAAAAGAAGTAGGTAGCTTAACCTTCGGGAGGGCGCTTACCACTTTGTGATTCATGACTGGGGTGAAGTCGTAACAAGGTAACCGTAGGGGAACCTGCGGTTGGATCACCTCCTTACCTTAAAGAAGCGTACTTTGCAGTGCTCACACAGATTGTCTGATGAAAAGTAAATAGCAAGGCGTTTACGCGTTGGGAGTGAGGCTGAAGAAATAAGGCCGTTCGCTTTCTATTAATGAAAGCTCACCCTACACGAAAATATCACGCAGCGCGTGATAAGCAATTTTCGTGTCCCCTTCGTCTAGAGGCCCAGGACACCGCCCTTTCACGGCGGTAACAGGGGTTCGAATCCCCTAGGGGACGCCACTTGCGCGGTAATGTGTGAAAGGCGTTGCCATCAGTATCTCAAAACTGACTTACGAGTCACGTTTGAGATATTTGCTCTTTAAAAATCTGGATCAAGCTGAAAATTGAAACACAGAACAACGAAAGTTGTTCGTGAGTCTCTCAAATTTTCGCAACACGATGATGAATCGTAAGAAACATCTTCGGGTTGTGAGGTTAAGCGACTAAGCGTACACGGTGGATGCCCTGGCAGTCAGAGGCGATGAAGGGCGTGCTAATCTGCGATAAGCGCCGGTAAGGTGATATGAACCGTTATAACCGGCGATACCCGAATGGGGAAACCCAGTGTGATTCGTCACACTATCATTACGTGAATACATAGCGTAATGAAGCGAACCGGGGGAACTGAAACATCTAAGTACCCCGAGGAAAAGAAATCAACCGAGATTCCCCCAGTAGCGGCGAGCGAACGGGGAGGAGCCCAGAGCCTGAATCAGCATGTGTGTTAGTGGAAGCGTCTGGAAAGGCGCGCGATACAGGGTGACAGCCCCGTACACAAAAGCGCATGTGTTGTGAGCTCGATGAGTAGGGCGGGACACGTGGTATCCTGTCTGAATATGGGGGGACCATCCTCCAAGGCTAAATACTCCTGACTGACCGATAGTGAACCAGTACCGTGAGGGAAAGGCGAAAAGAACCCCGGCGAGGGGAGTGAAAAAGAACCTGAAACCGTGTACGTACAAGCAGTGGGAGCACCCTTTGGGGTGTGACTGCGTACCTTTTGTATAATGGGTCAGCGACTTATATTCTGTAGCAAGGTTAACCGAATAGGGGAGCCGGAGGGAAACCGAGTCTTAATTGGGCGTTAAGTTGCAGGGTATAGACCCGAAACCCGGTGATCTAGCCATGGGCAGGTTGAAGGTTGGGTAACACTAACTGGAGGACCGAACCGACTAATGTTGAAAAATTAGCGGATGACCTGTGGCTGGGGGTGAAAGGCCAATCAAACCGGGAGATAGCTGGTTCTCCCCGAAAGCTATTTAGGTAGCGCCTCGTGAACTCATCTCCGGGGGTAGAGCACTGTTTCGGCTAGGGGGCCATCCCGGCTTACCAACCCGATGCAAACTGCGAATACCGGAGAATGTTATCACGGGAGACACACGGCGGGTGCTAACGTCCGTCGTGAAGAGGGAAACAACCCAGACCGCCAGCTAAGGTCCCAAAGTCATAGTTAAGTGGGAAACGATGTGGGAAGGCCCAGACAGCCAGGATGTTGGCTTAGAAGCAGCCATCATTTAAAGAAAGCGTAATAGCTCACTGGTCGAGTCGGCCTGCGCGGAAGATGTAACGGGGCTAAACTATGCACCGAAGCTGCGGCAGCGACACTATGTGTTGTTGGGTAGGGGAGCGTTCTGTAAGCCTGTGAAGGTGTGTCGTGAGGCATGCTGGAGGTATCAGAAGTGCGAATGCTGACATAAGTAACGATAAAGCGGGTGAAAAGCCCGCTCGCCGGAAGACCAAGGGTTCCTGTCCAACGTTAATCGGGGCAGGGTGAGTCGACCCCTAAGGCGAGGCCGAAAGGCGTAGTCGATGGGAAACGGGTTAATATTCCCGTACTTGGTGTTACTGCGAAGGGGGGACGGAGAAGGCTATGTTGGCCGGGCGACGGTTGTCCCGGTTTAAGCGTGTAGGTGTGTGTTCCAGGTAAATCCGGTTCACTTTAACACTGAGGCGTGACGACGAGGCACTACGGTGCTGAAGCAACAAATGCCCTGCTTCCAGGAAAAGCCTCTAAGCATCAGGTAACATCAAATCGTACCCCAAACCGACACAGGTGGTCAGGTAGAGAATACCAAGGCGCTTGAGAGAACTCGGGTGAAGGAACTAGGCAAAATGGTGCCGTAACTTCGGGAGAAGGCACGCTGACACGTAGGTGAAGTGATTTACTCATGGAGCTGAAGTCAGTCGAAGATACCAGCTGGCTGCAACTGTTTATTAAAAACACAGCACTGTGCAAACACGAAAGTGGACGTATACGGTGTGACGCCTGCCCGGTGCCGGAAGGTTAATTGATGGGGTCAGCGCAAGCGAAGCTCCTGATCGAAGCCCCGGTAAACGGCGGCCGTAACTATAACGGTCCTAAGGTAGCGAAATTCCTTGTCGGGTAAGTTCCGACCTGCACGAATGGCGTAATGATGGCCAGGCTGTCTCCACCCGAGACTCAGTGAAATTGAACTCGCTGTGAAGATGCAGTGTACCCGCGGCAAGACGGAAAGACCCCGTGAACCTTTACTATAGCTTGACACTGAACATTGAGCCTTGATGTGTAGGATAGGTGGGAGGCTTTGAAGCGTGGACGCCAGTCTGCGTGGAGCCGACCTTGAAATACCACCCTTTAATGTTTGATGTTCTAACGTGGACCCGTGATCCGGGTTGCGGACAGTGTCTGGTGGGTAGTTTGACTGGGGCGGTCTCCTCCTAAAGAGTAACGGAGGAGCACGAAGGTTGGCTAATCCTGGTCGGACATCAGGAGGTTAGTGCAATGGCATAAGCCAGCTTGACTGCGAGCGTGACGGCGCGAGCAGGTGCGAAAGCAGGTCATAGTGATCCGGTGGTTCTGAATGGAAGGGCCATCGCTCAACGGATAAAAGGTACTCCGGGGATAACAGGCTGATACCGCCCAAGAGTTCATATCGACGGCGGTGTTTGGCACCTCGATGTCGGCTCATCACATCCTGGGGCTGAAGTAGGTCCCAAGGGTATGGCTGTTCGCCATTTAAAGTGGTACGCGAGCTGGGTTTAGAACGTCGTGAGACAGTTCGGTCCCTATCTGCCGTGGGCGCTGGAGAACTGAGGGGGGCTGCTCCTAGTACGAGAGGACCGGAGTGGACGCATCACTGGTGTTCGGGTTGTCATGCCAATGGCACTGCCCGGTAGCTAAATGCGGAAGAGATAAGTGCTGAAAGCATCTAAGCACGAAACTTGCCCCGAGATGAGTTCTCCCTGAGACTTAAAGTCTCCTGAAGGAACGTTGAAGACGACGACGTTGATAGGCCGGGTGTGTAAGCGCAGCGATGCGTTGAGCTAACCGGTACTAATGAACCGTGAGGCTTAACCTTACAACGCCGAAGATGTTTTGGCGGATTGAGAAGACAACAATTTTCAGCTCAGATTCAGAGTCCGAAGGATTTTACGCTGAGACAAGGCGGCAAACGCAGCGACGGAAGGAGCATACAGAAGTATGTGACTGACGCCCGCAAGAGCAGCCAACGCCGTATCAGTGTAAAAGACACAGGACAGAGCACAAAGAATTTGCCTGGCGGCACTAGCGCGGTGGTCCCACCTGACCCCATGCCGAACTCAGAAGTGAAACGCCGTAGCGCCGATGGTAGTGTGGGGTCTCCCCATGCGAGAGTAGGGAACTGCCAGGCATCAAATAAAACGAAGGGCCCTGTCGGAAGACAGGGCCTTTTGTTTTATCTGTGGTCTGCCGGTGAGCACTCTCCTGAGGAGGACAAATCCGCCGGGAGCGGATTTGAACGTTGCGCAGCAACGGCCCGTAGGGTGGCGGGCAGGACGCCCGCCATAAACTGCCAGGCATCAGACAAGTGAAGAAGCCCGTCCGTCTGGACGGGCTTCTTTGCGTGTGTGGTAACTGTAAAAATGTAGGCCTGATAAGCGCAGCGCCATCAGGCAACCGGCACCGCCGGATGGCAGTTTCGCCTTATCCGGCCTGTATGCACTTATCAGGCAGCACCACTACTCACGGATAAATTAAATTCAACAATGGATACGGTTTCCCAAGATCGTCAACCTCCGAACGTCCCGTCACCTTAAATCCCATTTTCTTATAAAATCCAACAGCTTGTGTATTTTGCTCGTTAACATTGGTTGTCAACCCCGGCGCCAGTGTTAACGCATGTTCAACTAATCTCTTACCGATACCCTGACCACGCACGTCCGGATCGACAAACAGCGCATCCATATGTTCGCCGGTAAGCAGCATAAATCCTACCGGCTCATCCTGATCGGTCACGGCAACCCATAGTGGCGCTTCTGGCAGAAAATCGCTCACCAGTTCTTCCAGTTCGGCCCGATAAGCGTTTGACAGAAAATCGTGCGTGGCATCGACTGAGCGACGCCAGATCGCAATCAGTTTTTCCCCTTCCTCATGCCTTGAACGACGAATGTTAATCATCATCTTCACTCCTTTTTTGCTTACTTCTATTCTAATGCAAATGCTGTCGTGAAACTTTCTCACCTTGAACTTGCAGACTCGACATTCGCCTGATTTCTGAGTATCTTCAGCTATCTGGATGTCTAAACGTTTAAACGTATGTCGTGAGGTTATCAGGTTATGCCGATTCGCGTGCTGGACGAGCTACCCGCCGTCAATTTTTTACGTGAGGAGAATGTCTTCGTCATGACGACTTCTCGCGCATCAGGTCAGGAAATTCGCCCGCTAAAGGTACTTATCCTTAACCTGATGCCGAAGAAGATTGAAACGGAAAATCAGTTTCTGCGCTTGCTATCGAACTCGCCATTGCAGGTCGATATTCAACTGCTGCGGATAGATGCCCGCGAGTCGAGGAACACGCCAGCCGAGCACCTGAACAACTTTTACTGTAACTTCGACGATATCTGCGATCAGAACTTTGATGGGCTTATCGTGACCGGAGCGCCGCTGGGTCTGGTGGAATTTAATGACGTGGCTTACTGGCCGCAGATTAGGCAGGTGCTTGAATGGGCGAAAGATCACGTTACTTCGACGCTATTTGTCTGTTGGGCCGTTCAGGCCGCACTCAATATTCTGTATGGTATCCCTAAGCAGACCCGTACAGATAAACTTTCCGGCGTCTATGAACATCACATCCTTCATCCACATGCTCTGTTAACGCGTGGTTTTGATGATTCGTTTCTTGCGCCACACTCACGCTATGCCGATTTCCCGGCGGCGCTGATACGGGATTATACGGATCTTGAAATTCTGGCCGAAACAGAAGAAGGGGATGCGTACCTGTTTGCCAGCAAAGATAAACGTATTGCGTTTGTCACCGGTCATCCTGAATATGACGCTCATACGTTAGCGGGTGAATATTTTCGTGACGTTGAGGCCGGGTTAAATCCGGAGGTTCCGTACAACTATTTCCCGAAAAACGATCCGCAAAACATACCGCGCGCAACCTGGCGCAGCCACGGTAATTTACTGTTTACTAACTGGCTCAACTATTATGTCTACCAGATTACGCCATATGATCTGCGTCACATGAATCCAACCCTGGATTAATCTTCTGCTTCTGACGATCCTAAAGCGTTTCAGCATGTTGAATCAGGCACCTTCGGGTGCCTTTTTTATTTCCGAAACGCACCTCATCATGTAATTAAATTTAATTTATATTGTTATCAATAAGTTAACGCATAATTAAATTAAAAATGGAAATTGTTTTTGATTTTGAAATTTAATTGAGTAGTCTTAGTTGTGTTGAACGAAAAGCGCACAGTGATCCTTCGTTCGCATTGGGGATGTATCTGGATCAACAACGAGGAGCTGCATGATGAATCCACAGGCAACCACAACTGATGAATTAACCTTTACCAGGCCGCAAGGCGAGCTGGAAAAGCAAGTCCTGACCGCTGAGGCAGTCGAGTTTTTGACGGAGTTAGTCACCCGTTTTACGCCAAAACGCAATAAACTCCTGGCTGCACGTATCCAGCAACAGCAGGATATTGATAACGGTAAGTTGCCTGATTTTATTTCGGAAACCACTTCCATTAGAGAAAGTAATTGGCAGATTCGTGGTATTCCGGCGGATTTACAGGATCGCCGAGTAGAAATTACCGGGCCGGTTGAACGTAAAATGGTGATTAATGCCCTGAACGCAAATGTGAAAGTGTTTATGGCGGATTTTGAAGACTCGCTGGCGCCGGACTGGAATAAAGTTATTGATGGTCAAATCAACCTGCGTGATGCGGTGAACGGCACCATTAGCTATACCAACGAAGCCGGAAAAATCTATCAGCTCAAGCCCGATCCGGCCGTATTGATTTGTCGTGTACGCGGTCTACATCTGCCAGAAAAACATGTTACCTGGCGGGGGGAAGCCATTCCCGGCAGCCTGTTTGATTTTGCTCTGTACTTTTTCCACAACTATAAAGCGCTGCTCGCTAAAGGTAGCGGCCCGTATTTTTACCTGCCGAAAACGCAAGCCTGGCAGGAGGCAGCCTGGTGGAGCGAAGTCTTCAGCTACGCCGAAGACCGCTTTAACCTGCCGCGCGGTACGATCAAAGCGACCCTGTTGATTGAAACGCTTCCTGCTGTTTTCCAGATGGATGAGATTCTTCATGCGTTGCGTGATCATATCGTCGGTCTCAACTGTGGTCGCTGGGATTATATTTTCAGCTATATCAAAACGTTGAAAAATCACCCGGATCGCGTCCTGCCGGACAGGCAGGTGGTAACGATGGACAAACCGTTTCTGAGTGCCTACTCGCGCCTGCTGATCAAAACCTGCCACAAGCGCGGCGCGTTCGCGATGGGCGGTATGGCGGCGTTTATCCCGAGCAAAGACGTTGAACGCAACAATCAGGTCCTTGCCAAAGTGAAAGCGGATAAAGCGCTGGAAGCGAACAACGGCCACGACGGCACGTGGATTGCGCATCCCGGGTTGGCGGATACCGCAATGGCCGTCTTTAACGAGGTACTGGGCGAGCACAAAAATCAGCTGTTCATTACCCGTGATGAAGATGCGCCGATTACCGCTGAACAGTTACTGGAGCCATGTGAAGGCGAACGCACAGAAGCGGGAATGCGCGCCAATATTCGCGTGGCAGTGCAGTACATTGAAGCGTGGATCTCCGGCAATGGCTGTGTACCGATTTACGGTCTGATGGAGGATGCCGCGACGGCGGAAATCTCACGAACCTCTATCTGGCAGTGGATTCACCATGAGAAAACACTGAGCAATGGAAAACCCGTAACGAAAGCGCTTTTCCGCGAAATGTTGGCGGAAGAGATGCGGGTAATCCAGGACGAACTGGGCGAGCACCGCTACAGCAGCGGGCGCTTCGACGATGCCGCACGTCTGATGGAGCAAATCACCACCTCAGATGACTTAATCGACTTCCTCACCCTGCCGGGCTATCGCTTACTGGCTTAATTCACCACATAACAATATGGAGCATCTGCACATGAAAACCCGTACTCAACAAATCGAAGAATTACAGAAAGAGTGGACACAACCGCGCTGGGAAGGCATCACCCGCCCGTACAGCGCGGAGGAGGTGGTGAAATTACGCGGCTCGGTTAACCCGGAGTGCACGCTGGCGCAGCTCGGCGCCGCGAAAATGTGGCGGCTGTTGCACGGTGAAGCGAAAAAAGGCTATATCAACAGCCTTGGCGCGCTGACCGGCGGTCAGGCGTTGCAGCAGGCGAAAGCTGGTATTGAGGCGATTTATCTTTCAGGCTGGCAGGTGGCGGCAGATGCCAACCTGGCATCCAGCATGTATCCGGATCAATCGTTGTACCCGGCAAACTCTGTTCCGGCGGTAGTGGATCGGATCAACAACACTTTCCGTCGTGCGGATCAGATCCAGTGGGCATCCGGTATTGAACCCAACGATCCGCGCTATGTGGATTACTTCCTGCCGATCGTTGCTGATGCGGAAGCCGGTTTTGGCGGCGTTCTGAATGCCTTCGAACTGATGAAATCGATGATTGAAGCCGGTGCAGCGGCCGTTCACTTCGAAGATCAGCTGGCGTCGGTGAAGAAATGCGGCCATATGGGCGGCAAGGTGCTGGTTCCCACGCAGGAGGCGATTCAGAAACTGGTTGCTGCGCGTCTGGCCGCTGATGTGATGGGCGTCCCGACGCTGGTGATTGCGCGTACCGATGCGGATGCGGCAGATCTGATCACCTCCGACTGCGATCCCTATGACAGCGGTTTTATTACCGGCGAACGCACCAGCGAAGGTTTTTACCGCACCCATGCGGGCATTGAGCAGGCGATCAGCCGCGGTCTGGCGTATGCCCCGTATGCCGATCTGGTATGGTGCGAAACCTCTACGCCGGATCTCGAACTGGCGCGTCGTTTTGCCGATGCTATCCACGCGAAGTATCCGGGCAAACTGCTGGCCTATAACTGTTCACCATCCTTCAACTGGCAGAAGAATCTGGACGACAAGACCATTGCCAGCTTCCAGCAGCAGTTGTCGGACATGGGTTACAAATACCAGTTTATTACCCTGGCGGGCATCCACAGCATGTGGTTCAACATGTTCGACCTGGCGCATGCATACGCGCAGGGCGAGGGCATGAAGCACTATGTTGAGAAGGTTCAACAACCCGAGTTCGCCGCGGCGAAAGACGGCTACACCTTTGTTTCCCACCAGCAGGAAGTGGGCACTGGTTACTTCGACAAAGTCACCACCATTATTCAGGGTGGCGCGTCATCCGTTACCGCGTTAACGGGTTCCACCGAAGAATCGCAGTTTTGATTGATGCCCGGTGGCGCTGCGCTTACCGGGCCTACAGATAGCGTAGGCCGGATAAGCGAACGCGCCATCCGGCAGGACGTGGTGCCGGATGAGGGGAAAAAATGCCGCGTGGCCTGGAATTACTGATTGCTCAAACCATCCTGCAAGGCTTTGACGCGCAGTATGGTCGATTTCTGGAAGTGACTTCCGGCGCGCAGCAGCGTTTTGAACAGGCCGACTGGCACGCCGTCCAGCAGGCGATGAAAAGCCGTATCCACCTCTATGATCATCATGTGGGTCTGGTGGTGGAGCAACTGCGCTGTATTACCGATGGCAAAAGTACCGACGCGGATTTCCTTTTACGCGTTAAAGAGCATTACACCCGGCTGTTGCCGGATTACCCGCGCTTCGAGATTGCGGAGAGCTTTTTCAACTCCGTTTATTGCCGGTTATTTGACCACCGCTCGTTAACACCCGAGCGGTTGTTTATTTTCAGTTCGCAACCGGAGCGTCGCTTCCGTACTATCCCGCGCCCGCTGGCCAAAGACTTCTTTCCCGATCACGGTTGGGAGACGCTGTTGATGCGCATACTCAGTGATTTACCGCTGCGTCTGCCCTGGCAGAATAAAAGCCGGGATATCCGCTATATTATCGCGCACCTGACTGAAACACTGGGCGAGGACGCGCTACCTCGCTGCCATGTCCAGGTGGCGAATGAGTTGTTTTACCGTAATAAAGCGGCCTGGCTGGTAGGTAAATTAACCACACCTGACGGTACGCTGCCGTTTTTATTGCCGATTCATCGTACTGATGAGGGGGAACTGTTTGTCGATACCTGCCTGACCACCACGGCAGAAGCGAGCATTGTGTTTGGTTTTGCCCGCTCTTATTTTATGGTGTATGCGCCGCTGCCTGCCGCGCTGGTTGAGTGGTTGCGTGAAATCCTGCCGGGTAAAACCACTGCCGAACTGTATATGGCGATTGGCTGCCAGAAACATGCGAAAACCGAAAGCTACCGCGAATATTTATGTTATCTGGCTGAAAGCGATGAGAAATTCATTGAGGCGCCTGGTATCCGCGGCATGGTGATGCTGGTGTTTACCCTGCCAGGTTTCGACCGGGTATTTAAAATCATTAAAGACAAATTCGCCCCGCAGAAAGAGATGTCTGCCGCCCATGTGCGTGCCTGTTATCAACTGGTAAAAGAGCATGATCGCGTCGGTCGTATGGCGGATACCCAGGAGTTTGAGAATTTCGTACTGGATAAACGGCAAATCGATCCGGCGCTGATGGCGCTGTTACGACAAGAAGCGCCAGAGAAGATTACCGATCTTGGGGAACATATCGTCATTCGCCATCTCTATATTGAACGTCGCATGGTGCCACTCAATATCTGGCTGGAACAGGTAGAAGGCCAGCAGTTGCGCGATGCGATAGAAGAATATGGTAATGCGATTCGCCAGCTTGCCGCCGCTAATATTTTCCCCGGCGATATGTTGTTTAAAAACTTTGGCGTTACCCGTCATGGTCGCGTGGTGTTCTATGACTACGATGAAATTTGCTACATGACGGAAGTGAATTTCCGCGATATTCCGCCAGCGCGTTATCCGGAAGACGAACTGGCCAGCGAACCCTGGTATAGCGTCTCGCCGGGTGATGTTTTCCCGGAGGAGTTTCGCCACTGGCTGTGTGCCGATCCGCGTATCGGGCCATTGTTTGAAGAGATGCATGCCGACCTGTTTCGCGCCGATTACTGGCGCGCGCTACAGACGCGTATTAAAGAAGGGCATGTAGAAGATGTGTATGCCTATCGTCGTCGCCAGCGCTTTAGCGTGCGTTATGATATGAGGAAAACTTCATATTTATAAGCATCTTTCCCACAAGGATGTCCGGACACGGAATAGTTACTCTGATGAAAACCGTAAATTATGTATGATACACTGTAATTTAGGGAATTTAATGAGAAACAATGATGTTTGATATTCATGGTAAGAAATTAACTACACATGGTTATAATAAGTTTGTATTTATCGGCCTAATAATCTGCTCTGCTATATTTATAGCGATTGGTATTTTTTGTCTGACACTTATGAATATGCCAACCTCAAGAGAGGAAGCTGGAGGTGGTATTTATTTTACTGTTGAGCTAGGGGGGGTGAGTCCGATGATGCTGTTCTCACTCATTGGCGGCGGGCTAATCATCCTGGGGTTGGTTGCTGCAACAATAGCATTAATGCAAAAAAATGTCCCCACATTTACCATCACCGAAAAGGGTATTATTTGTAAATATAAAGGTAAAGAAACTCTTTCCCTTTTTAAGGACATTTCTGATGTTTATCTCTTTTCAGTGGGCAGAACCAGCTATACAGGTTCTATAAACTCTCTGGCATATAGAAAAAATAAAAGTGATGCCTGGACTTTGATTTCACCACGAAATTCAGGTTATGACAAACTAATCTCCACTTTCAGGAGCCTGTATTCAGAACAAAGAGTACAGGCATTACGTGCGCAACTGGAACATGGGGCTACATTAGAATTTAATTATGTAGATGCAAAGATGATCTGGTTTAAAAGGGCATTTTCGCTTAACGTTGCGGGCGCAGCAAATATAGATTCCTCACTGCAGAAGTTTTATCTGACTAAAGACAATATCATCAAAGATGATAAAAGCATCATTATCAACAAATCTGATAAGATTAACACCGCTAGCTGGGTTGATAATTTACATCTTATTGATAGAGACGGTAATAAAAAATTCTCAATGATGTTCCCGTCTATCATATCGGCAGATGTGTTTTGTACGCTATTACAGGAAGCCATCGATCGGGCGGAAATGTAATGTCTGGATTTTTTTGACTATTTAGCATTTTTTGCGGTGATGTGCGCCAGCCTGAGGGTAAGGCGCGCATCACCGCGCCCCACCATAGGCCAGCGTCACCTCTTTCGCCGCTTTAATCACCATGGCGCCAAGTTCGGTGACGCGATCGTCAGTAATGCGTGAGCAGGGGCCGGAAATAGAGAGGGCCGCAAACGGTTCGCGGTGTTCGTCATAAATACACGAGGCCACGCAGCGCAGACCGAGCGCATGTTCTTCGTCGTCAAAGGAATAGCCGCGCTTGCGTGTTTGGGCGAGGTCATCTTTCAGATGCAGCGGCGACACCAGCGTCGCATGGGTATAAGCGTGCAACCCCTTGCGGTGCAGCAGACTGGTAACCTGTTCCTCACTGAGCTGTGATAAAAACGCCTTGCCCGCGCCAGAGGCGTGCATGGGCAGCTTGCCGCCAATAGGGGCGGACATGCGCATCAATTGTGTGCACTGCACCTGGTCGATAATAATGGCCTGATGGTCGCTCTGGTCGAGTACGGCAAGGTTTACCGTTTCGCCGGAGTCCTCCATCAGCTTGCGCAAAATCGGATGGACAATCGCCAGCAGATTACGGCTCTGTAAGAAGCTGCTACCGACGATAAACGCGTGTGCGCCTACGGCCCAGTGGCCCAGCTCACCAACCTGGCGGACAAAACCCTGTTGCTGCATGGTGGTGAGTAGACGGTGAGTCGTGGAATTAGGCAAACCCGCCTGTTGCGCCAGTTCGGTCAGCGCGACGCTGCCGTTGGACTCGGCAATCCACTCCAGCAGCTTCAGACCACGGGTTAAAGACTGAACCTGCCCGGTTACGGGTGCAGTGGTAGCGGCAGGTTTTCTCCCGCGTTTCGCGGGAACAGGGGCAACCATGGCAGACTCCTTTTTCTGTATCGTGGAAATCATTTTCGTTTTATTCAATTATAATGCAAGAGTTCCTGAACTGATCGGATGAGTGACATCACAGGATGCCCGATGGCGCTGCGCTTATCAGGCCTACGCTTTGGGAGCCGCCAAAGTAATTTGTAGGCTGGATAAGGCGCTTGCGCCGCCATCCGGCAAAGCGACAGAAGTGGGTGGCAAGCTGAACATGTCTCATGTTGCCCGTTGTTCTCTTTTCCGCCAGCACGCTTTGTGCCAGTATGGCTCGTTACGTGGAGCGTTGTCGGGAGCGAGTGTGAGCAGCAAAGTTGAACAACTGCGTGCGCAGTTAAATGAACGTATTCTGGTGCTGGACGGCGGTATGGGCACCATGATCCAGAGCTATCGTCTACATGAAGAAGATTTCCGCGGGGAGCGCTTTGCCGACTGGCCCTGCGACCTGAAAGGCAACAATGACCTGCTGGTCCTCAGCAAGCCGGAGGTGATCGCCGCTATCCACAACGCCTACTTTGAGGCGGGCGCGGATATCATCGAAACCAACACCTTTAACTCGACAACCATTGCGATGGCGGATTACCGGATGGAATCCCTGTCGGCGGAAATTAACTATGCGGCGGCCAAACTGGCGCGCGCCTGCGCCGATGAATGGACGGCGCGAACACCAGAAAAACCACGCTTTGTTGCGGGCGTGCTTGGTCCAACTAACCGCACGGCCTCCATTTCGCCGGACGTCAACGACCCGGCGTTTCGTAATATCACCTTCGATCAGCTGGTGGTGGCCTACCGTGAATCCACTAAAGCGCTGGTGGAAGGTGGCGTAGATCTGATTCTGATTGAGACCGTCTTTGACACCCTGAATGCGAAAGCGGCGGTGTTTGCGGTGAAAGAAGAGTTTGAAGCGCTGGGCGTTGATCTGCCGATCATGATTTCCGGCACCATCACCGACGCCTCTGGTCGTACGCTTTCCGGCCAGACTACCGAAGCGTTCTATAACTCGCTGCGCCACGCCGAGGCGCTCACTTTTGGCCTTAACTGCGCGCTGGGGCCAGATGAACTGCGCCAGTACGTCCAGGAGCTGTCGCGGATTGCCGAATGCTACGTCACCGCGCACCCGAACGCCGGCCTGCCGAACGCTTTCGGCGAGTACGACCTCGACGCCGACACCATGGCGAAACAGATTCGCGAATGGGCGGAAGCGGGCTTCCTGAATATCGTTGGCGGCTGCTGTGGCACTACGCCAGAGCATATCGCCGCCATGAGCCGCGCCGTTGCCGGTTTGCCGCCGCGCCAGCTGCCGGATATCCCGGTCGCCTGCCGCCTTTCCGGCCTGGAGCCGCTGAACATTGGCGACGATAGCCTGTTTGTCAACGTCGGCGAACGTACTAACGTCACCGGCTCGGCCAAATTTAAACGCTTGATCAAAGAAGAGAAATACAGCGAAGCGCTGGATGTCGCCCGTCAGCAGGTAGAAAGCGGCGCGCAGATTATTGATATCAATATGGATGAGGGGATGCTCGACGCCGAAGCGGCGATGGTGCGTTTCCTCAGCCTGATTGCCGGTGAGCCGGACATTGCCCGTGTACCAATCATGATTGACTCCTCCAAATGGGAGGTTATCGAAAAAGGGCTGAAGTGCATTCAGGGTAAAGGCATCGTCAACTCTATTTCGATGAAAGAGGGCGTGGAAGCCTTTATTCATCATGCGAAGTTGCTACGTCGCTATGGCGCCGCAGTGGTGGTGATGGCTTTTGATGAGCAGGGGCAGGCCGATACCCGCGCGCGTAAAATCGAAATTTGCCGCCGAGCCTACAAAATTTTGACCGAAGAGGTAGGCTTTCCGCCGGAAGACATCATCTTCGACCCGAATATCTTCGCCGTCGCCACCGGTATTGAAGAGCACAACAACTACGCGCAGGACTTTATCGGCGCTTGTGAAGACATCAAACGCGAGCTGCCGCACGCGCTGATCTCCGGCGGCGTGTCTAACGTGTCCTTCTCGTTCCGCGGCAACGACCCGGTACGTGAGGCTATCCACGCGGTATTCCTCTACTACGCCATCCGCAACGGCATGGACATGGGCATCGTCAACGCCGGGCAACTGGCGATTTATGACGATCTGCCCGCCGAGCTGCGCGATGCGGTTGAAGATGTCATTCTTAACCGTCGCGATGACGGCACCGAGCGTTTGCTGGAACTGGCGGAGAAATATCGCGGCAGTAAAACCGACGAGGCTGCCAACGCCCAGCAGGCGGAATGGCGTAGCTGGGACGTGAAAAAGCGTCTCGAATACTCGCTGGTGAAAGGCATTACCGAATTTATCGAACAGGATACCGAAGAAGCCCGCCAGCAGGCCGCCCGCCCGATTGAGGTGATCGAAGGCCCGCTGATGGACGGCATGAACGTGGTCGGCGACCTGTTCGGCGAAGGGAAAATGTTCCTGCCGCAGGTGGTGAAATCCGCTCGCGTGATGAAACAAGCGGTGGCCTACCTGGAGCCGTTTATTGAAGCCAGCAAAGAAAAAGGCTCCAGCAACGGCAAGATGGTGATTGCCACCGTGAAGGGCGATGTGCACGACATTGGCAAGAACATTGTCGGCGTGGTGCTGCAATGCAACAACTACGAAATCGTCGATCTCGGCGTGATGGTGCCAGCGGAGAAAATCCTCAGAACGGCGCGTGAAGTGAATGCCGATCTGATTGGTCTTTCCGGGCTGATTACCCCGTCGCTGGACGAAATGGTCAACGTGGCGAAAGAGATGGAGCGTCAGGGCTTTACTATCCCGCTACTGATCGGCGGCGCAACCACTTCGAAAGCGCATACGGCGGTGAAAATCGAGCAGAACTACAGCGGTCCGACGGTCTACGTGCAGAATGCTTCGCGTACCGTGGGCGTGGTGGCGGCGCTACTCTCCGACACCCAGCGTGATGACTTTGTCGCCCGTACCCGCAAAGAGTACGAAACCGTGCGTATTCAGCACGCCCGCAAAAAACCGCGCACGCCGCCGGTCACGCTGGAAGCGGCGCGCGATAACGATCTGGCATTCGATTGGGAACGCTACACCCCGCCGGTAGCCCACCGTCTGGGCGTGCAGGAGGTGGAAGCCAGCATCGAAACTCTGCGCAACTACATCGACTGGACGCCGTTCTTTATGACCTGGTCGCTGGCAGGGAAGTATCCGCGTATCCTCGAAGATGAAGTGGTGGGTGAAGAGGCGCAGCGTTTGTTTAAAGACGCCAATGATATGCTGGATAAACTGAGCGCCGAGAAACTGTTGAATCCGCGTGGCGTGGTGGGCCTGTTCCCGGCGAACCGCATCGGCGATGACATCGAAATCTATCGCGACGAAACCCGTACTCATGTTCTGACGGTCAGCCACCACCTGCGCCAGCAGACCGAGAAAGTCGGTTTTGCCAACTACTGCTTGTCTGACTTTGTTGCGCCGAAACTGAGCGGCAAAGCGGACTACATCGGCGCGTTTGCAGTCACCGGCGGTCTTGAAGAAGACGCCCTGGCTGATGCTTACGAAGCGCAACACGACGACTATAACAAGATCATGGTGAAAGCGATTGCCGACCGTCTGGCGGAAGCGTTTGCCGAGTACCTGCATGAGCGTGTACGTAAGGTTTACTGGGGATATGCGCCGAACGAGAGCCTGAGTAACGACGAATTAATCCGCGAAAACTACCAGGGGATTCGCCCGGCGCCGGGTTATCCTGCCTGCCCGGAACATACCGAAAAAGGCACTATCTGGCAGCTACTGGATGTCGAAAAACACACCGGGATGAAGCTCACCGAATCTTTCGCCATGTGGCCTGGCGCGTCGGTCTCCGGCTGGTACTTCAGCCATCCTGAGAGCAAATACTTCGCGGTAGCGCAGATCCAACGCGATCAGGTGACAGATTATGCTTTTCGTAAAGGAATGAGCGTTGAGGACGTTGAGCGATGGCTGGCGCCGAACCTGGGTTACGATGCGGACTGATTCATAAAATCGTCACTTTTCCTTACAACATACAAGGCACTCATTGGGTGCCTTGTCTCTTTCTTACAATTAAACCCTTATACTGAAGGAAGGCTCTACGCTGAATTTGCCGGATGGCGGCGTAAACGCCTTATCCAGCATACCGTATTACGTATGGTAAGCCCGGTGGCGTGCAACGCCAGCAGGCCTTAACGCTTTGCGCCATCAGGCAATTTATCGCAAGTGAGCTTCAGGAAAACGTATAACGATAAGGAGAACCTGACGCCGTGTTAACTTTGCTCCATCTACTTTCTGCCGTTGCGCTGTTGGTATGGGGAACACATATCGTTCGTACTGGCGTAATGCGCGTGTTTGGCGCGCGTCTACGCACTGTCCTCAGCCGCAGCGTGGAAAAGAAACCGCTCGCCTTTTGTGCGGGTATCGGTGTTACCGCGCTGGTACAAAGCAGTAACGCCACCACTTTATTGGTAACGTCGTTTGTCGCCCAGGATCTTGTCGCCCTGACGCCAGCTCTGGTGATTGTGCTGGGCGCTGATGTGGGTACTGCGCTAATGGCGCGTATTCTCACCTTTGATTTGTCGTGGCTGTCGCCGCTGCTGATTTTTATTGGCGTGATTTTCTTTTTGGGACGTAAGCAGTCCCGTGCCGGGCAGCTTGGTCGCGTCGGTATCGGGCTTGGCCTGATTCTACTGGCGCTGGAGCTGATTGTGCAGGCGGTGACGCCGATCACTCAGGCTAATGGCGTGCAGGTCATTTTCGCGTCGCTGACGGGCGACATTATGCTGGATGCGCTGATTGGCGCGATGTTCGCTATTATCAGTTATTCCAGCCTGGCGGCGGTGTTGCTGACGGCGACCCTGACGGCGGCGGGGATTATATCGTTCCCGGTAGCGTTGTGCCTGGTCATCGGCGCCAATCTGGGATCGGGGCTGCTGGCGATGCTCAATAACAGCGCCGCCAATGCTGCCGCGCGTCGCGTAGCGCTCGGCAGCCTATTGTTCAAATTGATCGGCAGCCTGGTCATCCTGCCGTTTGTCCATCCGCTGGCGAATCTGATGGATGAGCTATCGCTACCGAAATCAGAGCTGGTGATCTATTTCCACGTTTTCTATAACCTGGTGCGCTGCCTGGCGATGGTGCCATTTGCCGAGCTGATGGCGCGTTTTTGTAAACGAATTATTCGTGATGAGCCTGAACTGGATACCCATCTGAAGCCGAAACATCTGGATGTCAGCGCGCTGGATACGCCAACGCTGGCGCTGGCTAATGCTGCCCGCGAGGTGTTGCGCATTGGCGATGCGATGGAACAGATGATGGAAGGGCTAAAAAAGGTCATGCACGGCGAGCCGCGTGAAGAGAAAGCGCTGCGCAAGCTGGCGGATGACGTTAACGTGCTCTACACCGCGATTAAGCTTTATCTGGCGCGAATGCCGAAAGACGAGCTGGCGGCGGAGGAGTCCCGCCGGTGGGCGGAGATTATTGAGATGGCCCTGAACCTCGAACAGGCGTCGGATATTATCGAGCGAATGGGCAGTGAGATTGCCGACAAGTCGCTGGCGGCGCGTCGGGCATTTTCAGAAGAAGGATTGAAAGAGCTGGATGCGCTTTACGATCAACTGCTCAGTAATCTGCAACTGGCGATGTCGGTCTTTTTCTCCGGCGATGTCACCAGCGCCCGTCGGTTGCGCCGCAGTAAACATCGCTTCCGTATACTTAATCGCCGATACTCACATGCGCATGTCGACCGCCTGCACCAGCAGAACGTGCAAAGCATTGAAACCAGCTCGCTTCATTTAGGGCTGCTGGGCGATATGAAGCGTCTTAACTCACTGTTCTGTTCGGTCGCCTATAGCGTACTGGAACAACCGGATCAGGACGAGGAACGGGGCGAGTATTAAGTGAAATGCCGGGTGGCGGCGTAAACGTCTTCCGGCCTACGGAGAACATGCGCGTAGGCCCGCCATTCGGCATTCAATGTGGCCTGGGATTAAAAGCGATGACCCGCTTCCAGCGCCACGGCCTCTTCGCCCGCTTTAAACACCCAGGTGGTATTCGGGCCGCCGAGAACCGCCTGGCCGTTGCTCACCTGAATCCAGTTACCTTCCGGCAAACCAATCACTGTCAGTTCCGGCGCGACCACCAGCAGTTCGCGAATACGCTGCTCGCGGGTCTCGCCCTTATGACCTTCCGGCAAGGCGTTAGTGAAGTGAGGATTAATTTGCAGCGGGAACAGATCCAGCGCGTCGAAACCGTTTGGATCGACGATCGGCATATCGTTGGTCGTGCGGATAGTCGGGCAGGCAAGGTTGGCGCCCGCGCTCCAGCCGATATACAGCGCGCCGCGTTTTACCCTGTCCGCCACCGGCGCCAGCAGCCCGCGTTCACGCGATTCTTTCAGTAGCTGGAAGGTATTTCCGCCGCCGACAATAATGATTTCCGCTTTCTCAATCGCCGCAAGCGGATCGGCGACACGATGAATCCCTGTGACGTTTATCCCTAATGGCGCAAGTACCTCTGCGGTTTTATCCGTGTACTCGTCCCATGTTTGCGTGACGCCGGCAAACGGAATAAACACGGCTGAACGTCGACCGTTCAATTGATTCGCTATCAGCGGCAGAGCGTGTTCCAGCCAGGCTTTACCCGGCAGCGTCGAGTTACTTAATAAAAGCAGTTCCATTACTTCTCCACCTCATCAGGAAATGTCAAAACGTAATAATGCTACCATTATCCATTTAATGTCTTACTGATATGGCTCATGATGTTACGCGTGTTACAGGCAACGCGCGGTCGCTAAAAGTGACGCCAGGCCAGATCTGCTATCTGGTATCGCCTGAAAAATTACAGGTATAATCCGCAAAATTATTTAACACGTTTAGAGACGAAAATGGCAAAACTGACCTTACAAGAGCAACTGCTACAAGCGGGATTAGTGACCAGCAAAAAAATGGCCAAAGTCCAGCGCACGGCTAAAAAATCACGCGTTCAGGCTCGTGAGGCCAGAGAGGCGGTGGAAGAAAATAAAAAGGCGCAACTTGAGCGTGATAAACAACTCAGTGAACAGCAAAAACAAGCGGTTTTAGCGAAAGAGTTTAAAGCTCAGGTTAAGCAACTTATTGAAATGAATAGAATCAATGTATCTAAAGGCGATATTGGTTTTAACTTCACCGATAATAACGTCATCAAAAAAATAGACGTGGATAAGCTCACTCAGACGCAACTGATTAATGGGCGTCTCGCGATTGCGCGTCTGGTTATCAATAACAGCGGTGAATGTGAATATGCGATTATTCCCGCGAGCGTCGCCGATAAAATCGCACAACGAGATGCGGACAGTATTGTCGTAAACAGTGCGCTGAGTCAGGAAGAGCAGGACGAAGATGATCCGTATGCCGATTTTAAAGTTCCTGACGATTTGATGTGGTAAGTCACATTCCCGACGTTTATGTAGAAAAATTTCTCAGAGAGTAAATATGCTGACCGACACATCTACCCGGCTTAATAAATATATCAGTGAAAGCGGCATCTGTTCGCGTCGCGAGGCGGACCGTTTTATCGAACAGGGCAATGTCTTTATCAACGGCAAACGCGCCGCCATTGGCGATCAGGTGGTCGCCGGGGATGTTGTTAAAGTAAATGGTCGGTTGATTGAGCCGCGAGAAGCGGATGATTTAGTACTGATTGCGCTGAATAAACCGGTTGGCATTGTCAGTACCACTGAAGACGGCGAACGCGACAATATTGTCGATTTTGTGAACCACAGCAAACGTATCTTCCCGATTGGTCGTCTGGATAAAGACTCGCAGGGGCTGATATTTCTGACTAACCACGGCGATCTGGTCAATAAGATTCTGCGTGCCGGTAACGATCACGAAAAAGAGTATCTGGTGACGGTGGATAAACCGATTACCGACGAGTTTATACGCGGTATGGGCGCTGGCGTGCCGATTCTGGGTACCGTCACCAAAAAATGTAAGGTGAAAAAAGAGGCGCCGTTTGTCTTTCGCATTACCCTGGTGCAGGGATTAAACCGTCAGATCCGTCGTATGTGTGAATACTTTGGTTATGAAGTGACGAAACTGGAGCGTACGCGCATTATGAACGTCAGTCTGAGCGGGATTCCGCTGGGCGAGTGGCGCGATCTGACGGACGATGAGCTGATCGATCTGTTTAAGTTGATTGAGCGTTCCTCTTCCGAAGCCAAACCAAAGGCCAAAGCGAAGCCGAAGACCACGGGTATTAAGCGACCGGTCGTGGCGATCGAAAAAAGCAATGAGAAAGCGCGCCCGGCATCAAGCGGTAAGCGCTTTACCTCGCCGGGACGAAAGAAGAAAGGACGTTAACGTCTGCCGCGCGTCGGCGTATTCGCCGACCAGGAGAATGACGCTTCCGTATCGGGTTTATACGCCTGCTTCTTCTTCAACTGGCGGGCTTTTTTCGCTTCAGCCTCACGCAGCGCCATCAGCTTATCGATGTACTCCTTTTTTACGCTGTTGGTCTCAGAATTGGTCAGCGGACGTCCGTGCGCAATACGGGCGCGGTCCAGCAACGTTTTCAGTTCGCGCTGTTCGCGCTCGGTCATCTCTTTTTGGGTAATGCGGGGGAGTGCCATACGGGTGCCCTCAGTTAGCCGATGCATTTAGTCTACGGCAATACGCAACGGGCGGATAGCGTGTAAGCCGGGTAAGCTTGCGCCACCCGGCAATATTTTAATTTACCTTTGCCGTTTCGCCCGATTTTTCAACAATCGGTTTCCCGGACCAGTAACCAGCCAGTAGTGACCCTGAAAGGTTGTGCCACACTGAGAACAGCGCGCCAGGCAGCGCTGCGAGCGGGCCAAAGTAGATTTTACCCAATGCAGCAGCAAGACCAGAGTTCTGCATCCCGACTTCGATCGCCAGCGTTCGACAGGTTGACTCATCAAAACCGAACAGACGTCCACCCCAGTAGCCGCCAAGCAGGCCAAGGGTGTTATGCAGGATCACCGCGATGATCACCATAAAGCCGACGGAGGCGATATGTGAAGCTGAACCCGCGACCACCGCGCTGATGATTGCCAAAATGCACACCATCGAGAATGCTGGCAGATAAGGTTTTACCACTTTCACTACGCGCGGAAACAGATGGTGAATCACCAACCCCAGCGTGATTGGAATGACCACAATCTGTAGAATGCTCAGCAGCATACCCATCACGTCGACTTGAATATGGGCATCGACGTACAGGCGCGTGAGTAGTGGTGTGGCGACCACGCCGACCAGCGTGGAGACCGATGAAATGGTGACTGAGAGCGCGACGTCTCCCTTCGCCAGATAGATCATTACGTTAGAGGCCGTGCCGCTGGCTACGCTACCGACCAGTACCATCCCGGCGGACAGATCTGGCGGCATCTTAAACAGCAACGCCAGCAGCCATGCCGCGAGCGGCATTACCAGATAGTGCAGGAATATCCCTGCGGCGACAGGGGCTGGTCGGGAGAGCACGCGTTTAAAGTCGTCAACGTTAAGATGGACCCCCATACCGAACATAATCAACATCAGTAGTGTCGCGACCCACGGCCCAACAGGAGTAAAGGTGGATGGTGTGTAATACGCAGTGAGAGAGAGCAGCAGCGCCCATAACGGGAACAGCCGGGTAATGACGGCGAGCATGTTGTTTTCCTTGCAAGTATGTTGTGTTTGTTATCAACGGGTCAGGATCGAGCCAGACCATAGTTATTGTTTATCGCGTGAAGGAAGATTATTCAAACAAATTACGCTCATGATCCAGTGTGGGCACGTGGCAGGCTGGATGACGCGCCTGCGTCGCCATCCGGCAACGCATTGCCCGATGGCGCTTACGCTACCGTATTAGAAATATATAGAGGTTCTGGTGGCGTAAAGAAAAGCGCCGGCATTGAAGAGAAGGAAGCTTTAACGCAGTGATAACTTATATTGTTTCACTTTGCTTTGGATTGTGTTTTTTAAACTAAAATAAGGCACCCAGGGCAATGCTGTGTTCCAGGGGCGAGGGGAACCATGAAAACAGACTATGCTTGCTCCGTCAGGTAATTTTCCATTACCTGTCCCATCGTATAGTTCAGGGTTAAAACCAATCATTTTTGGTGTTGCTATATTAGCTTTGTAACTAATAATTCTTCCGGGTAAGATGTTTTGCCATCTTTCAGCATCTTGACATATTCTGCCGATAAATCCTTGATCGCCATGATAGGGTGGGGTTCTTATGGCATTGATTTCCTTTTCAGGATTTTTCATAAATTCATCCCACACATTTTTTTTTGCGGGTGCAGGAATAAACATAATACCTGTTGCTGGCGCAACTGAAGCACCATGCTGAGAAAAGTCATTAAGTAATGTTATTTTTTTCATAGTTGTCAGAGGTTTAATATCTCCCACAATAACGCTATCTATATCAATATAGAGAATATCCTCATTACCAAGAACAGGATGCAGTGGATTGAAAAGTTCTAGTTTTGCCCACCATCCTGGCCAATCATACAAAAGAGGCGCTGTATTTACCCCTTTTATCTTTAGCGCATCTGTTAAACAAACAGAATCATAACCTTTGAGCTGCTTATGTAACCATTGAGCATGTTTTGTGGTGAAGTCTTTGCTTTGTCTGAGCACAGAAACAATAATCATTATATTCCCCGGTGAATATTAGGTGATTTTAGCCATGTTCCACTATATTTAATGTGCTTTATATTGCAACAAAATTAGTGTTCATATGGTTATCGAAGTTTAATTACATTCAAGATGTGAATGTAATTTATTTGTTTATAATGTTATTAATATATGTAATGTAAGTTGATAAATGTTTTAATGATTGTTTTGTCTTTTATATTTTCATGGGGATATATAAAATAAGAGTTGGGATGGGAGTGATCTTATTTCCCCTTTTTACTGCTCCCAGCTCTATATCAATTCCAAATTTGGAATTTAGCTTGCGATTAATCCATAATCCAGTTTTTTTCTGTTTTTTTGAACCATAGATATACATCTCATTTGCCAGACGCCACCAAAATAAAAAAATTACGACGGCGATTGTTATTGGCCTGCATAAGTAATCGATAGAATAAAAATTCATTACTGCGAATAATCTCATGTCGCCAGTATTCCCGTAATCCATTTCCTTTTTTAGATATGGAAAATAATAAGCAATGTAAGAGTTTGATTTTTTCTTCCTCCAATGAAGAAAGCTATCTTGTTAAATAAGTGTTATTATCGTAGGGGGGGCACGTATCAATTGGTAAAAATACTATAAGATGGTTTTTTATAATACTTCATTTGCTATGCAAACTGAACATTTGATGCTAACAAATAAATACTAACGGGTATTACTTAATTCAACACCGCCGGGCTTTATACCCGGCGAGAGATTCAGCAATCGTATTGCCAGCTACTGACTAAGGCATAAAGGTGGCTGGGGGAGTAGCGCCAGCTATCGTTTAGTCCGAGAAATTCAGCGCAAAACTCGCTGCAAAACAGTTTATCTTTGCGCTCCCGGTTATACAGCGCGATACCGAGCGCGCCCTGCCAGTCATAGCGTTTGCCGTTGTGTTTGCGGAAAAAGACTTCCACTTCCGGCAACGTGGCCTTTAACGGTAGCTTATCCCACTTATCGTCCGGTAACGGTATTATCTTTCCCCGCACGCCGCGATCGCGAAACGACGCGGAGTAGCACAGGTATTCATTACCGCCGTGTTCTACCGCCAGTTCACAGTGAGAGTAGATACCGCGCGTGACTTTGCGCGTGAGCCAGTCGACAAACCTGGCGATGCCGCGATACTCCGATCGCCCCTTATAGCAAGCGAGCCAGACGGTGGTTTGACTCATGGCTGCCAGCCTGATGAATAGTCGTAGTCGAGCACAGCCTCGATATCCCCCAGCGCTTCTACCGCCGCAATATGCCGCTGCGCGTTGGCAAACAGGCGCATGTCGTGATCCATAGTGACGGTTTCAAACTGCGCGGCGATGTCGTTGGTCAGTTCAATCAAACCGTTATTTTTGGTCTGCCACATTAACCCTGCCGGAATCTGCTTTGCCTGACCCATTCTGGTGAGTGACATTTGCTGAATACGGCTGTTAGCATCGCTGTGGAAATGGTTGCCGTCGATAACGATATAATCGGCGGTAACGGTGTCGCGCCGGGTTTTGATTTGCTGAATTTTGGCTGCTTTTATATCGCTAAGAACCATACGCATCTGAGTTTCATCAAATACCCATTCGCCTTTTTCCAGCTTATAAAAGTTACCTGGTGGTGGAGCAGTGACAAATGATAATGTTTCACTATTAACCCAGGTACGATTATTCGTGTTTGCGTATTCTTGCCATTGTTGTTCAGTAACTTCAATCAAATATTTTCTTTCTGGATAATTGTAGAGTTCTGTATCCATCCAGTCCAGGACAATAAATGATTGTGGATCATAATATGCGTATTTTGCCATTTTAATTTACCATGAAATTTTTACGAAACCAGGGGAGCCATTTGTGCCACTGGTATTTCCAAGATTTGTTAAGTCACTATTTTGATAATTAAATGGTGGAAGATAGGAGCCGCCAGCCCCTCCTGCACCATAGCCTGTCGCTGATGTAGGAGGTATCATATTTGCTTTATATCCTCCATTCGCTAATGATTCGGTTATAACTGTTCCTGGTTTCCCTCCGGCTCCATAAAGTGAGCCTTCACCGCTGTGTCCATAGTATAATTCTGCATATACAACCATTTCGTGCGAGGCATATGGCATAGGATGATCAACAAATTTAATATAAGGTTGAATATTTCTAGTATGGTAAATACTTTCGCCTCCAATTCCCCCAGCCGCAGTGATGTCTGAGAAGGAGGAACTACCGCCATCAAAACTCTTTCTATAGATAGTCGTTTGATCAGTCACTGTTCCTACTGATGTCGTCGGGGGATTTGACCAAAATGCTCCCCCACACCCACCAGCTCCAATTTTTACGGGAAATTGTTGGCCTGGAACTACATTAACAATACTGACAATTTGTTCTCCAGCGTGACCGCCACGCGCCTCGTAATTGATTGATTGAGACCCGCCAGCCCCACCGCCGCCACCGCCCATTACTTCGATAAATAGAGTCGTCACTCCATCTGGAACCGTAAATGTCCCATTTGTGGTAAAAAACTGCGTATGAGTATGGTTCGCCGGGGCCGCCGCGTTTGCCTTGTCCATCGCCGCCTTTACCGCACTGGGCGTTGCCGCCTCCGTCGTACTGGTACTGTCCGTCGCATTATTAAGTTTCACGATCCCTTTTTGCGTCAGCGTGCCGTCCGGGACGCCGGTAATCTGGTTCCAGACGTGAGTATGGTTCGCCGGAGCTGCCGCATTCGCCTTATCCATCGCCGCCTTGACTGCACTCGGCGTTGCCGCTTCCGTTGTGCTGGTGCTGTCCGTCGCACTACTAAGCTGAACAATTCCTTTTTGCGTCAGCGTACCGTCCGGAACGCCAGTGATCTGGTTCCAGGTATGCGTGTGATTACGCGCTTCCGCCATCGCCGCTTTCACCGCCTTTGGCGTGGCGGCTTTGGTTTCGTCATCGCTGTCAGTGGCGTTACTGAGCTGCGTAAAGCCTTTCTGCGTTAATGTCGCATCCGGGTGATTTGTCGAATGTTCATGCTCGTCCAGCCGGGCATCCACATAGTCGCGCGTCGCCAGCACGATGCTCGGATCGACCGTCAGCGTCACCGCCGTGGTGTTGGAGACCTCCATAATCAGGCGGATACAAACCTGCTTGCCGCAGCCACCCGGCAGCAGCGGTTTGTAGGATTCCGGGAATTTGCCGATGGCGATCAGCTCGCCCTCGTCGTCGAATACGCCCACTTCACGTACGTACCAGCCGCCAACATCCTCCGGCAGCACCAACTCGGCAATCAGCCAGTTAGGGTTATTCGGCGCAACGGTCAGCGTATTCATCTCGCCGCGCCAGACTTCGTGGCGTAAATTGGTCTGGCTGGCGGTCGGTTCATAATATTGTCCGCCGCCGTCGCCAACCGCTATCTTTTGCAGATGTATCTGTTTCTTATCCGCAAGGGCACTGGCGATTTTCGCCATTCCCCAGTCGGTCAGGAGGGTATAAAACTCATTATCCATAATTACTCCGGGTAAATAGATGTAATTTCAAGGCTCCATTGCCCTGTACCGAAATAGATCGGTTTAGTTTGTTGAACTTCCAGAACCTGGAAGGGTAAGACGGTCGTTATTTCTCCACCGTAAAGCGCGCTGCCGATAACAGGAATAGCGCTTTGGTTAATTATCCAGACAATTAACGCTTCCAGCTTTGAGCGCACGTTCTTATACTCATGAATAAGATCGACCAGGTTATTAAACAGATTTTCATCCATGCCCTGGTTAATTAGCTCAATTTCAACCTTAAAAAAATAAGCCTTACCGCCATACTCAAACCATTCGGAAATCGTGCCGGGTAAGGATAATATTTCCAGAACGCGGCGAACGGCCCAGGGAGTTCCTTTATATTTATGCAGTTCAATCGCCTGTTTAATTAACTCTCGTTTCTCCTGTTCATTGGCGGCAAATAGCCAGCCTTCAAGCCCCTGAACATGAAACTGCCCGGCCAACGAGGGCAATGCCGAGGCATCAACGATATCCACCAGATAGACCAGCAACGCCGTCAGGTCGATTTGCGCAAAGCGTTCGGCGGCGATATTTGCCAGAATTGAGAAACGTTCGTCGCTGGCCAGCGGCGGCGGCAGAAGCAGTTTATCCATCGCTGACTCCGGCAATCGTCACGTCAATGGCCGTGCATTCCGCCCATTCGTGCGCCTGTAGTACCTTTTTCGCAGGCATATCCAGCGCGACGTCGTAAACGCCATCCACTTGTAGCACTTTAATTATCTGGTTTGGCACAATGTCCTGGCCCAGCCGGGTTTGGCGCGAGCGCGTCCATGTATTAATCGCTTCACGCGCGGCGGCAAGCGTCGTCTCCTGATCGGTGGTGGTAAACAGCGTCAGCCGGGCGCGGATCTGATAAGCCACGCGCGGAGAACATTTAGCGCTCACCTTATCGGTTAGCGGGCGCTTTTTCTCTTTGCTCACCTCCTGTTCGATCTGGGCAAGAAGCTCCGGCCCCGGCAGACCGTTCAGGGTCAGCGGATAGAGTTCCACGCAGCCTTCTGCCAGCCCTTCATCCGGCCCCAGCACCGCCACGTCGATAATCGACTGGCTGACCGAGAGCGTATGGAAGCGATAGGCGCCATAGCTGCCCGCGTTGCTGAAACTTTCCGGCGCTAGCTGGATGCGTTTACGCAGCGCGTCGTCGTTCTCTTCGCCGCAGCCGCCACTTGAGGCCGTCAGATTGGTGACGCTGAGATCGTAATTGCCTACCCGATCCACCAGCGCGCTGATTTGCGCGGGTTGCCAGTTATTGCCGGATTCACCGGTTGCTACACAGGTTGCAGTTACCGCAACGCTCAGGCTGCCCGCAGGCAACACAACATCTTCGTCGGTGGCGAACATCACGCTATCCGACGCGCTGGCGCGAGTCCCTTGTGGAATCACCAGGTTACTTTTAGCCGCTTGAGTAACAGAAAACTGCAGCGTGGTTTTTGCCGCCTGAGCGGGCAGACGGTGAACGCCAACCAGCTCGCCTAAATAATCCAGCATGGGCGCGCGGGAATACGCGACCAGGTTTTGCTTCGCCGCCTCCTGGATGGCGATGCGGACAAGGTTTTCACGATAAGCAAACAGGTCAATGAGCAGCCGCTCAGCCTGCGCCGGGTAGAGTTTTTTACCGCTGGCTTCTTCATATTGCGCAATCATCTCGCTGGTGATTTGCGCGGGATCGCGGTCAATAAAGTCGGGTTCTGCTATCGCCATAACACCTCCGTTGAGTTAATTACGCCGTCTGCGGCGCGCCATTGCACGCGTAACGTCAGGTGTTCGCCGTCAATCGTCGGCGTCACCTTCAGCAACCGGCAGCGGGGTTCCCACATGCGAATCGCCTCCACCGATTCCCGAACAACGTGCGGAATAGCCCGCTCGATCGGGTAATCGATGTAGCGCCACAGATTGCTGCCAAAAAGCGGCCTGTGGGGATCGCTGCCGCGCGGCGTGCGCAGAATGATGTGTATTGCCTGATGAATATCATCCAGCCCGCAGACGTATTCTTCAGGACGTTGCAAGGCAGGTTGCCAGTGCAGGGTCGAGGGTCGTGTTTTCGTGTTCATGAGGCTATTTTCGCCTTCCGGCGGGGGGAGAGATATTAAAGCGCTTTAAGGAAATAATTGATGGCGGGGTCAGAATGTGTTTTGCCCGGCGGCGCTTCTGCGCTTACCGGGCCTGTGTTGATGCACATTTTGTTAAATGGCGAAGATCGCGTTTTACGTAAAGTTAAAATGAAATTGCTGTAATTTCACCTTTGCCTACAGAAGCGTAGTACCAGAATTCATCATTGATTTCTGCGTGCTTCATTTTTTCAACTGGAATCGTTTTCTGCCGTCCATTAACCGAGAGTGTGATCGAACCCGTTAGCTGCTCCCGGCTGATAATAGCGAAATCCCCGCGGGTGTTGCTATAAGCCGTCGTTTCATTGGAAAGGCTGTGCTTCGCTCCATTAGCGATTACAGAATAATCAAAATTGACTTTCTTTTTGAAAATAGCTTGTACATGATAATACTCGCCGTAAACAGCAGGATCATGGAATAAACCAAAATGACCACCGCTATTTTGCAACTTGACGAAATAATAGTCAGGGATGATAAACTTCTGTTTACCTGCCGCTATTTCTTTAGTAATGATTTTTTGTCTTACGATTTCCTGTCCGGCCGTTTTTTTATAACCGTTAAGCATCAATGAATAGGACCAAAGGAATACGATACCACAGAGGACAGTCACGGCAGCTACGCCTACGACTCCAGCCTTAACGCCGCTTTTCAACAGGGCGTAAGCGATGAAGGAGATAGCTAAAAGGAAAAACATAAACGTACCGTTCATAACCCGATCGGGGTAGGACGGCGACGCGAACATGATTAAGGAAGTGCCAATACCTATACATACGACTAACGCAGCGCAGATAAGGGACGTTTTATCAATTTTGGCGCGAATCTGCTTATTGAATATGACCAGTAAGACCAGCAATAACAAAACAACATAAGCTATCCAGATCAGCGCCAGATGGTTATGAACGCGTTCTGTTAAGTGAATGAAAATACGTTCAAAAATCGGCCTTCCATACCAGAATTCTTTGCCGCTGGCGCGGATGAAATTGCCCGGAGAAAGTATCAATACGCATGAACCTGCGATTGCACAGAGACTATAAACTATCTTATTGCGCGAAACAGATTTGTTTTGCCATAACTCGTATGCAATGGCCAGAACAGAAATAAGCGAGACGAAAGGTGAGACGCTTTCATTGGAACAGCCTGCCATAAAGCTTAGTAATGCAACCCACGGGCTGATCGCTTTACTGTTTTTTATTGTTATGGTGTAAAAGAAGAACAGCCATGCAACAACGAACAGATTCGTCCACAAATAATTCGCAGCACCAACGATCCAGAAAGTGGTTTGACCCAAATTCGGGTTCGAAATCCAGTAAGTGAAGAATATTAGTGGGAATAATAAGTAGTCGGATTTATTCCAGCGTAATGTACCTGAGGGTGTCTTCACAATGAAATAACAAAATACCAGTGTCGAAACGGCTGCGCTGATGGAATACACGAGTTGAGAACGTGTATACAGGATGAGTGCGCTGGTGTAATCAGCTATAATCCTGCCACTCCATGTCATATAATGATGAAAATGTGATTCCGGCGAAATTCCTAAAAGGTAATAGCGGTAATCATCAGAGTGAATGGGGGTATACCATTCAATAAGAAAAATGGCCAAAAAAGCCAGTAGTATCATCGCCGTTTTCGGTAATATCTTGAGCATAGTGTTCATTATTCCATCATTGTTTTTTTGTTTTTCACGATATAGCGGGGTCTTTGCTTCACCTCCGTGTAAACGCGTCCGATATATTCACCCATGATGCCTATGCCGATAAGCTGGATGCCGCCTAAGAAGAGAATCGCGGTCATAAGCGAAGGATAACCGGGAACAGGGTTTCCCCACATCAATTTATCAATGATCATCCACATGGCATATATCAGGGAGAGGGCAGAAACGCTCACTCCTATATACGTCCAGATACGCAAAGGGAAAGTAGAAAAACTTGTAATCCCCTCCAGCGCCAGGTTCCAGAGTTTCCAGCCATTAAATTTTGAGCTACCTGCGACACGTTCAGCACGGGCATATTCGACAACATCTGTTTGACCTCCAACCCATGAAAGTATACCTTTCATGAAAAGGTTACGTTCTGGTAATAGCTTGATATTTTCTACAATCTCGCGCGACATCAATCGAAAATCACCGACATTCTCTTCAATCTTTGGCGTACTGATTTTGTTATGCAGCCTGTAGAACCACTCAGCGCTTTTACGCTTCAGGTGGCCATCCGTTGAACGATCGATACGCTTAGCCAGCACCATTTCTGCACCAGCCTGCCATTTATTGATCAAATGTGGGATTACTTCGATGGGATCTTGTAAATCAACATCGATAGGGATCACCACATCTCCGGTCGCGTAATCCAATCCGGCAAAAAGTGCAGGTTCTTTACCAAAATTGCGGGTAAATGAGATCGGAACAACAAGAGGATCGGCAACAGCTAATGCGCTGATGATTGATTCAGTCGCATCGTGACTCCCATCATTAACGAAGATAATCTCAACGTTATAAGGTTTAAGTGAACTGTATTCTCTGACCGTTTTATAGAAAATAGGGATCGCGTCCTCTTCATTAAAGACGGGAACCACTAATGAAATTTTCATTTCTCATTCCTGAAAACAATGAATCTGGAATATAAAAATCCGCAAATAAGGCTAATTGCGGAAAATACAATGAGCGTAAAAATGGGAGGCATAGCACACTTGTCGCCTGTCCATCCCACGACGGCGCTCAGCACGCCCATAAAACCGACGTACAGCAAATAACGTCCGGTTGATACGCTGGCTCCAAAGGTAAACCGGGCGTTAGCGAAAAAACTAAAACTGACAGCGACAGCAAAGCCCGTTACGTTTGCCAAAGCCTGACTTGTTTGAAATCCATAGACGCAAAGGGCAAAGATAGCCCAGTGCAAAGCAGTATTAAGTACGCCTATCGAAACGTACTTTATAAATAATTTTATCATTATAGCAATCAAGAAGTTGTAATTCAGCGAAGTCTACCAGACAAAACTGAGAGGATCATTCCTGAACAGCAGATTTTATGTAAGCAGGGCGAAGTTAAAGTAAAAAATAGCGTTAGTTTTCCAATATACATATATGCAATATTTGCAGCGCAAAGTGATTACATTTTCATCGGAAATAGCGCGGGAAAAGGGCTTAATCACGTTGCGCTGAAATAAATATCCTCCAGCAATTTGCCCGGTGGCGCTTCTGCGCTTACCGGGCCGGTGTTTATGCACCTTTTGCAGGCTGGATAAGGCGAAGCCACCATCCAGCAATTTGCAGGTTAGTGAGAGTGGTGGTTGGAGTTGCCGCCGCTGTCCATCACTGAACCGCTGGCGTTAATGTTGCCGAGGATATTCACGTTGCCGGTAATCACCGCGCTGTTTCCGACGCCGCCGCTGCCTGCCATACCGCCAAGCCAGGTGAGTTTTTTCATCACGGTAACGTCGCCGGTAAAGGTGCTGAGCGGCGCATCGACGGTGACATTCAGCGCTTTAATGCCCGTATGGGGCGCTTCCACGTTGACATCTACCGCTTTGACGCCCACGGAGGTGGCCGCCACGTCTACGGTTTCTGATATCACCGTGACGTGCTGCGCCCTGACCTCTACTTGCGGTGAAGTAAGCTGCGTACGTTCCTTCACTTCAATGACGATTTTTTCTATGCCGCCGTTGATGGTGAGCTGGTGTAACGCACGGTCATATTCAAAGGCCGCGCCGTCGGAAAACTGCACGTAGCGCTTGTCGCGCGAGGCCAGCGGCGCGGTATCCACGCTGGAGTAGACCGCACCCAGCACCACACCGTCTTCGCCGTTGTCGTCGAGCAAAACCTCCACCTGTTCGCCAATATCCGGCAACCAGTAATCTTTGTTGTCCTGTGTGTTGCGTTGCAGCACCGCAAGCCAGTTACTGCGCAGGTTATCGCACTCCGGTAGAGTGACTCTGACGCGCACGACCGCCTCATCAATATCGCTGATAATGCCCGTCTGGCGGGTAACGCCTTTCATATTGTCTCCTTACTGGCTGGTTGCCGGTCCGCGTGAAATGTCGATTTCGGTAGTGTAGCCGCCGCTGCGCGTGAGTTTGTGCATGGATTTATCAATCAGCCACTGCCCGGAAAGTACGCCAAAATCGCTCAGTTCTATCTTGTTGCCCGCCGTCAACTGCGGGCAGCCCATCAAGCTGAGCGTGCCGGTCTGCTGGTATTCGTTGTGGCTGTCCAGCGCGGCATTGGCTTTAGCCTGCGCCGCGCCGGTATCCGGAGCGCGACTGTTGATCTTCAGGGTATCGGCGCTGGTCGCCGCACCGCGCACCGAGGTCTTTTCCTGGCTATCATGGGTATAAATAACCAGTTCTTTTTGCTTACTATTTTGATGCTGCACGGTGGCGTTTTTGTAGATCCGGTTGATGGTATCTTTGAACGTGTAGTGCGAAATATCCGTCCGCCTGAGCGTCTTCACCGGCGCCAGACAGCGCAGCGTCGGCAGATGCGAAAAGATCAGCTCCGTCGCCGTCACTTTCACGGTATAGCCATATTCACTCGCCAGCCGTTTGAGAAACGCTACATCGGTTTCGGCATATTGCGTGACCCGATCAATCGTCAGCGGCGCAATCTTGCCCGCCAGCGTTAAACCGTGTTTTTGCGCGATGCGACTGGCGATGGCGGAAAGCGTAGTCTCCTCAAAGCCCTGGCTGTTTTTGGTGCGTAGCGCTTTGCTGACCGAGGTGGCGATACCGTCGATATTGACCGTCGAAGGCGGCGCGCTGATATCAATTTTATCAATGATATAGATTCCGCAATCGAGCAGATCTTCGCCCTGGTAGCCCAGGCGCAGCGCCAGCGTGTCGCCTTTTCCCGGATACCATTCGTTTACCCAGCGCCCGGCGCTATCTTCCAGCGCAATGGCAATGACATCCGACTCGTTTTTAATACTGTCGCTGTAACTGATGCTGGTGACATAAGGCGCGATGTCGTAAGTGATCTCTTTATGTCCGTACCAAAGGGTAAAAATGGGCGTCAGGGTGGCGAACACCCCGCCGGATACCGTTATCTCAGCCATGGCGGTAGCTCCGGGGTAGTTTGCGTGACGCTGATAACCGGGATGATCAGCCGCACGCCTGACGGCAAAACCGGCATAATAGCGACGTGCGGATTGGCCGCGATGATGCGTTCGTAGGCCAGCGCATCGCCGTAATAGCGCCAGGCGAGATTATCCCAGCGTTCGCCGTCGGTGGTGACATGTTCAAGGTAGCGCATTACAGACTCCTCGTAATATCGGCGGCGGCAAGCTGGCTCACGTCAGGAGCGCTTGTTTGCAGCGTGCCGCGCGCCTGATTGACCAGCGTCGCGGCGCTGTCGTAAGTCGCTTCCGCGACGCTGCTGGTGATAGCGTCAAACAGCGATTCGGCGTGTTCGATAAGCGTGCCGGCATCGCCCGCGCATTCGCGGATCCCCGGCAGGCTGTCGATCAGTTCCTGCATTTTCGCCGCCAGCGCTTTCGGCAGCCCGGCCAGCGTTTGCAAATCCAGCGGCTGCTGGAACAGCGCGTCTATCGCGCTAATGGTTTTTTTCAGCGAATCGACGATATCGCCGCATTTTTCTTTCAGCGCTTTGGCTTCCTTCACCAGTTCTTTCGCCTGGGCGATCGTTTTTTTGATGTCATCAATGGCGTCGGCCACCTCATCCATCATCTCTTTGGCTTCACGCATACCCTCTTCAACGGCGCTCATCAGTTCATCGAACCAGGAATCGCTAACGTCGGGAAGCTCATCCAACATCTCGTCAATGTTCGGTTCCTGGGTGGTGATGGCCGGAGGCAGTAACGGGCTCTTCGGATCGCCGGTGTACTCCTGTAGCGACAGAGTGCCGCCCTGGGCAATGACGTTACCGTAAGGATCGGTGTGCTGGTGGGTAGCGGTCAGATCGGTAATCACGAACCAGCCGCGATAATCGCCGTTGCCGAACACCAGCGCCATCGCCTGGTGCGCGGTCATGGCTTCCCGCAGACGGTTCAGCTCGGTGGTCGGCTGGCAATACTGACTATGAAAGTTGAATTTCAGGGTGATTTTGTCCAGCTTATCGCCGATAAACTGCACGCCCGGTTTCCCTTCAATACGGGCATGGCTGGTATAATCCACGCCCATCGTGCTTTCAAATTCGTCCCAGTAAGCGACGACGTCAAATTCTATTTCGCCTAATACGGCATACATTATGCGTACTCCCGGCGCCGTTGTTGCGCCATGACATCGTTAATCATTCTCTCCAGCTCGCGTTTACTCAGCGACAGCACGTTGTTGATATCTTTGGCGGCATTCGCGCCGCTTCCCTGCACGGTAACCTGCGGGGAAAAGTGTACCTGCACGTTGCTTTGCGCGCGGGAGGGCAGCGTATAAGGTTTCCCGCCGGATTTGCCGGGAAGCGCGGCTGGCGTCGGCGGCGTGGCGGCGCTTTTCGTCTTCATAGACTGCGACGAGGCCATCGTTTTGGCCGAGGTTGTCACCGCTTTCACTCCCGATACCAGCGGCGCGCTGGCCTGTTGCGCGACCATTGTTCCGGCAATACCGGGGACGGCGGCGGCGACAGACGGCATTTCAGTGCTGATACCCAGCGCGCTTTTCGCCCAGTCGGGGATCAGCGCTTTTATCTTCTCAATCGCCCCGTTCAGGAAAGGAAGCGCATTCAGAATGCCGTTGATCAGGCTATCCAGAATATTGCCGCCAAATTCGCTGAAGCTGGCGGGGAGTTCAATGCCAAACCAGTCCAGTACGCTGGCGAAGGCGCGGTAAAACAGCCCCAGCGGCGACCAGTCGAGAATCAGACGCGTGACGCCTGCAATGCCTCCGTCAAAGGCGGTTTTGATACGCTCCCAGACTCCGGCAAAGAAACCGGAAATCGGTTCCCAGTAGCGATAAAGTAAGTATGCGGCGCCTGCGATAGCGGTGATAGTCAGGCCGACAGGGTTCATCAGCAGCGCCCGACCCAGCCAGATAAACGTCTGGCCGACCAGCCGTAGCCCTTTTATCAGGCCGTTTCCCAGCAGCATCGTCAGGCTTTTCGCACCGTTGCCAAACGATTTCAGAACCGATAGCGCGCGACTGCCTCCGCCCAGCGCCAGACCGGCTTTGACCTTCAGGAAGATATCGATCAGGCGAATAAACGGTGACGCAATGAGGTTTGCTCCCAGCCTGAGAATATTCAGCGCCCCGTTGAACAGCCAGATAACGCCAACGACTTTAGCGACCCCTTGCACCAGCGCCGGATTTTCCCGCAGCCAGGCGCTGAACTGCCGCACCAGCGGCGTGATGCTTTGCGCCAGTTCGCCAATGGCGGCCATCAGCGCCAGGCCGACGGTCAGCCACAGATCGTTAAGTGAAAGTTGTAACGCTTTGGTCTGTTCTCCGGGCGATGTCATTTTCGCGGCGAAGTCATCATCAATAAAATGTTGCCCCGCCGCCTGCATTGCGGAGGCTTTTAGCTGGCGATATTCGGCCATATTCGCCAGCATCGGGGCGAGAAAATCCCGCGTTTGCGCATCGCCGAACATCGCGCCGAGGTTAAATTTCTCCGTCATGGCCTGTAGCGCGTCGCCGCGCGCGGAAAGATCCTCAATCTTCATGGTTTGCCTGAAGGTGTCGAGGATCTGCGGGTTCATTTTCTCCAGTTGCATCTGCACAATGTGGGTCATCGCTTCCGTCACGCCGATCCCGTTTTGCTGATGTTCCAGCAGCGATCCCTGAAGATCCACGCCCTGGCGGGCAAACCAACTGTCCGTCTCTTTCGAGAAGGCGGATTTCAGGAAATGGTCGAAATTCGCTGCCGCCGCGCCTGCGTCAGGGGCGTTTTTCATGGCGATTTGCATCGTTGCGGTCAGTTCCGCAATGCCTTCTTTCCCCTGAGCGCCGGTTTTTCCGGCAAAGGCGTTAATCCACTGGGTTTGTTCTGCAACGGAGCCGCCGCTTTTTGCCACGCTGTACAGCATATTTTGCGCAAAACGGAAGTCGTCAGGGGCGATGTTCAGTTTGTCGCGAGTGGCCAGAGCCGCCTGCGCCCAGCTTTGCGCGCTGTCGCGGGAGGCGGTCGCGGCTTTGGCGATATCGGGCATGTAGCGGCTAAGATCCTGCAATGCGCTGACGCCGCCTTCGATCATCGTGGCGGCGGCGCTTTGCAGATCTTTTTGATCCTGATTGAAAGCAAGGCTCCAGTCGCGAATATTCAGGCTCAGGGCGTCCCGCGCGGTGTTATCCATGCCGCCTTTCGCCGCCATATCGACCATGTTGCCCTGAAATTCGTAAGGCAGCTTCCAGTCGGGAGTCTCAACGTTCAGGAGCTTGCCGAGTTGTCCGGCGAACGTTTGTGTTTTTTCCAGCAACCCGGCGCGCTGTTTATCGTTCTCTTCCCGGCGAAGGGCAGAGTTAGCGAGCTGTTGCGTAAGCCGGGTGATTTTTGTTTGCTCAAAGCTGAGCGTGTGCAGCGTGCTGGCGTTGAGTGAGCCGTAACGGGCTATTGCCTGCGTCAACGTCTCATTACGCGCCTGAAGCTGAGTAATAATGTCGTTGGCCAAAATAGTGTCTCGTATAAGTTGCCCGGTAACAGGCTGCTTGCCGGAAAAAGGACAGGGAAGGAGTGAACCGGGCTTGGGTCAGGAAACCCGCAGGCATTAAGCCTGCGAGTCGTATTCGTGTTTAATTTGCGCGCTGGCTTCGTCCAACCAGCAGGTAAAATCGTCAACCGACAGCGCGTCAATTTCACTGGGCGGAAAACGAAACCACCTCGCCAGCAGCGCCATTGCCTGCCACAGTTGCTGTGGGTTCTGTAGCCATGCTAAGCATGGCCTGAAATCGTTTCTGCAATGCCTGATAGTCCAGCAGATCCATTTCCGCCAGATCTTCGGTTACCAGCCCGGTCATAGCCGCCATCAGCGGCTCATCCCACTCTTCCGGTTTATCGCTGGCGCGTCGCGCGGCGCGCATATCTTTTACCTTCAGGCGACGTAATTGCAGAACGTCGATACGTTCCCCGGCGGCGGAGGTAAACGGAAATTGCAGGGTATATTTTTCGTTCATGGTGTAGTCCTTATTCGTCGTGTTAAATTCGGGGCCGTAGCCCCGAAGTAATTAACCGCCAATATTATTGCGGTAGGCATTTAATTGATCCGCGCCATTTACGCGGAAAATATTCGCCAGATAATCCAGTTCAAGAAGCGTTTCACCGTCAACCACCTGTTTAATATAAGTGCAGCCGAAGGCGCTGCTAAATTCCGGGTTTTCATTCTGTTTAAACGTTCCCAGCGGGTTCTTTTTAAACATTACGGTCATATGCGTCACCAGCGCTAACTGATCCGCTTTACCCTGCGAGTTATAACAATCGATACTGGAGCGGCACTGCAATGCCACCGCCTGCCACGGGTTTGCCGTTTTACGCATGACGTCGTGGTAAAACGAGTTCCATTTAATTTCACCTTCCAGTTTGTCAAAACCGGCAGGCAGTTCAATTTTACCTACCATCCCCAGCGCTTTATGCTCCTGCATAATCATGCTGATATCAGGCAGTTTAATTTCACTCGCGCGACCTAAAAGATTATTACCATCGAGATAAATATTGGCGTTGGTAATACGGTTAATTTGAATTTTTCCAGCCATTAGCGATTGCTCTCCAGAGAAACTAAATATTCAGAGGTAATTTCGGTTTCAAACGTCAGACGTTCCAGCGGCGGCGGCGGAGTGAATTTGTAGCTCAGCAACAGATGCCCGGCGGCCAGTTCAGTCTGTTCGTTACGCGCCGGGTCGTACCAGCATTCAAAACCCAACAGCGCGCCGTCGGCAATCAGCTTGCGGCCCCAGGTGTTCACCGATTCGGTTAGCGCGTCGATCAGCGCCTGGTTTATCGGCATATCCATATACTGCTGGCTGAAATAACGAATCGATTCGTTGATTACATCGCCGGTACGGCGCACGTTCTCAAAGTTACGCATATGAGTAACGGTCGGCCAGGCGGCGGTACGGTTGCCCCACAGGCGCAAACCGGAGCCATAGCTGTTGAAGATGGTGGTGATGCCGTTTTCATTCAGTTGATTCACTTCGCTTTGCGGATCGTCGATCATCGCTGACAGCGAGCGCTCTACGCCGGTAATGCCCTGAATTTCCTGATTGGAGTTGCTCCACCAGAAGCCTTTTTCCAGATCCACTTTGGCACGCAGGCCAGCGGCGCGGGAGGAGAGCGGCTCCAGGACTTCGCTGTCCGTCGCGCTGTCGTACACTTTAACGTGCGGATAGCACAGACGCGCGCGATCGGAACTGGTATTGAAGTTAATCGCCCCCTGCGGGCCGCGCCCTGCCAGAACCTGCTGGAAAGTCGTGCCGATGGGCGCATCAAGGTAGGTAATGGCTCCCAGCGCTTCTGCCTGAGCGATAAGCTTAACGGCGACCGAGTTTTGCGTACAAAAGACCGGCGCAATCAGGATCTTTGCGTAAAAACCAAACTGGTTCCAGGTGTCCTGTAACAGCTTCATGCCGGTACGGTCACCCGCGGTGTTTACCGCGCCAATAATATCGGCGGCAGTCACTTTGGTGGGGTCCGCGTAAGTATAATTTACATAGGCCTGAACGCCGGGTTTCAGGTTGGTCCCCATGCAGGTGATTTTACCGGTCAGCATATCAATGGTGTAATCGGTGCCTTTGATATAAGCGTTTCCGGCGTTCGTGCTGCGGCCAATGTTCATCGTTTGCACGGCCCCGTGCTTGAGTTGAATCTGACCGTTGTCATCAACCTTCACGGTTTCACTGGGAATGGTACTTTTGTGTACCGCCGGATTCAGCACGTTAATCACCACGACCGTCCCCGCGCCGTGATCGTAGATCGCCTTCAGCGCCTGCGGGATGGTGAAATTTGCCAGGCCTGGGCCAAACTGCGCCGCGTCGCTTTCAGAAAGGCACAGCGTCGGCTGGTTAACCGGGCCGCATGGCGCGGTGCCGATCAGACCAATAACCGCAGATTTAACCGCCTTAACCGGACGTGGGCCGGTTTCGATTTCAATGGTTTCGACACCGTGCAGGTAATTAGCTGCCATGAACAATTTCCTCTTCGTTAATTTCTACTTCTTGCGTAACCACTGGCACCAGGTGACGGCGGGCAATCATGGTGATTACCCACTCGTTATCTTCCGGCAGCGAGATTTCGCTATTGGGCCACAGTAAGACTTCCTGACCGTCGGCGAGCGTGACGCCGCTTGCCGGGCCACTGTAGATATATTTCATTGAATTTCCTCATAATTAACGATTGTCAGCAGGGGGGGGTTCTTGCTTTCCTGTTCCGCGATAAACAGGGTGCTGGCGGTCATATCCAGGGCGTAACGGCAGAAGTTTGCGGCGTCGCCGATATATTTTTCGCTTTCCAGCCAGAGCGGACGATCACAGTCGGGAAGTTCAATGCCCCCCAACGAGCGACGTAGACGATCCAGCGCGTTTATCGCGTCACTTATTTGCGGAACAATAACGGTGGCGGAAATCCGGATTAGTTGTTTTTGTACCGTGGCATCCGTATTTTCTGGTTCGGCAAAAACCGAACCGCAGTAGTGAATTAATACCGTTACCTGCTGTCCTGTTGGGATATATACTTTCGCATCGGTTGATGAAATATGTATATCCATATCAGGGTTTAATTCACGTAGTCTATTCGCCACGGTATGTATAACAGATAATGTTTCCATATACGGTTTTCCTTGATTTACCGGGAGAGATAATATTCTCTCTTCGTTATCGTTCAGACGTATTTTGATGTATCAGGCATCAGGCGTCTTTTAATCTCCTTTAGAGAAAAAAGTTAAAACAAATAAAAAATCCCCGGCGTATAAACGACGGGGATTTGTTTAATGGTTACCTCGTTGAATCAGTTCTATTTTGCTATATAGCGCATCCAGTTTTGCTTCCAGAACGGCCTGGCCGCGAAGATAATCCTCGCGGCGGACATAATGCAGCGGTAAATCGGCGCGAAATTCCAGAAATTCTCTCTCCAGCCTGGACCAGCCCGCTTCTGATTCGCGCCGGGCAGCTTCCAGTGCTTCAAAACGTTCATTCAGCCGTTTTTCAATTTGCGCCAGCAGCAATTTACCGGCAGCAAACATTAATCCAACAAAAGAAAGCAACAGGGAGATGACTTCCCAAAAATCGATACTGAGTTTCATTACTCCCTCTGATTAATGAATGCAGCTAGCCTGCCCCCATTGCAAATAACGGGGAGCATGTTGGTATAAAATCGCTTTGGGATAGTGACGATTCTCGCGCCAGTTTGCGGCGCTGCGCCCGGCGTTAACGCGTTCTACATGTTCAAACCAGATGGACGCATCTAACCCCTTTGCGGCGGCCAGCTTTTTATCTCTGTTAACCCAGCCTTGCCCGCCGTTATAGGCGCTCAGAGTGAAAGCCATTCGCTGGCAGCTATTTTTTGCTGACACGCTTTTCCACAACTGGCGGTCATACTGTACCAGCGCGCGTATCGCCCAGGCGGGATTAAACGGCTTGTTCTCGCGAAGCGCTGGGTACAACTGGCTTACCCATTTTGCCGTTGCGGGCATAAATTGCGCCATCCCCTGCGCGCCCGCCGGAGAAAGCGCGTCAGGCGCCCAGCCGGATTCCTGATGTAATTGCCCGGCAAAATCCGCAACGGGGGCGTTAAGCCCCCAGATTTCGCGCGCGGTACGAATCACTTCGTTTCGCCATTGCAGAGAAGCGCGCGGCGGTTCGGCAGCGTCGGCAGACAAGAAAGTCATAGCGCAGACCAGGCATACGTATTGATAACGCATCGTTACAGCCCCAGCGCGACGGCAAGGCAAATTGCCGCAACGATGATCGCGCGACGAATCATCGCAGCGGCGCAGCACAGCGATTCTTCCCACGGACAGAAGGAGTCGGGACGCGCCCAGGGGAAAAGACTGCGGTCGAGCCAGTAACCCAGCACCGCTGATAACGAAACCAGGCTGAGTTTATAGATGACGACCGGAATTTGCGCTGATGATGTCCAGCCGATAAGCGCAAACAGTACGACAGAGGCCATCAGCCAGCCGGAAAGTCGGGGAACAATAATTTTTCGCATACTCTATCTCCTGATAATTGAGAGAGAAGTATCGCTTTTCCCCATAGCGGAAGAACGAAAAGGGCTTTAATAAATAACTTTAAAAAATGTTTAGCGCATGGCGTCAAATGCCAACAAATAAACGAATAAATAAAGCTTTCGGGGCAGGGGGTAGAGGTTGCCTGCGGAGAGTCAGTATGTGTCTGCGGCAGGCTACGATGGCGGTATTGCTGCGTCATAATAATCTTTGATTAAAATTATCTTATTGATTTTTAAAGTCAGTTTAAAAATTCACGCGATCGTGAGGAAAGCGATCTTTTTGATCGAATGCAGAAAAAAATGCAAAAAATTAACTGTATATACATACAGTGTGCGCCGGGAGACCGGTAAAGATCAAGGGGTGAAAGTCCCCGACCATTGAAGGACCAGCAATCCACAGGGTCCCCGAGTCATGCGTTGTATACCGTGAGGTATGGGGCGAAGCGTTGACAGGGGTGTTGACAGGCCAGCCATTGAGCCACGAAATGTATATTAAATTCCCGGGTGCCGACGTTGTACTGTTTACGGAAGGCAACATCATAGGGTGCGTTACTGCGAGTGCCATATGGACCCGGCGGGGTCTGAGACCCTGGCATGTCAATACGATCTTTACGCGGGAACCGGGAGATCTCCCCTCTGACCATCTGCCAGTGCCGGAGATGGCCCGCACCGGGAAGGCGAGGAGCCGAAGCCGGTGATGTACGGAGAGGAGAAGTCGGACTCGCTCATAGTAGCTGCGAATCTGGCGAACAATCCGCAAGGAGCGGAGTCAGTGGAGCGAAGGAGCGGGGCCAAGGGAAACGCGGAACAGCCACACATGCGCCGGACGCAGAGCCGGGAAAGTATGTCACAGAGGCTGTCACGCGTGCGGGAAGCTGCGAAGCAGCGGAAGAAAGAACGGTTTACCGCATTGTTCCACCTCCTGACAGCAGAGGCACTGGAGAACGCATTCCTCTCCCTGAGCAGGAAAGCGGCTGCCGGAGTTGATGGTGTCAGGTGGAAGGACTACGCCGAAAACCTGAAGGTCAACATAGCAGATCTGCACCGGAGGCTTCATCAGGGTAGTTACAGGGCTCAGCCCGGCAGGCGGCACTACATCCCGAAAGCGGATGGAAAACAGCGCCCGCTCGGCATCGCCTCACTGGAGGACAAAATCGTCCAGTATGCGCTGGTTAAGATCCTGAATGCAGTCTACGAAAATGACTTTATGGGGTTTTCATACGGGTTCAGACCCGGGCGAAGCCAGCACAATGCGCTGGACGCACTGGCCACAGGGCTGGTTCGGACCAATGTAAACTGGGTACTGGATGCCGATATTAGTCAGTTCTTCGACAAGGTAAGCCATGAATGGCTAATCAGGTTCATAGAACACAGAATCGGCGACCAGAGGGTAATCAGGCTCATACGAAAGTGGCTCACAGCCGGGACCTCAGAGGAAGGAGAATGGCGGGCATCGGAGGAAGGCACCCCACAGGGTGCGGTTATCTCGCCGCTGCTGGCAAACATCTACCTCCACTATGTCTTCGATCTGTGGGCGCATCAGTGGCGACGCCGCCATGCCACAGGCAATGTGGTCATGGTCAGATACGCAGATGACATAGTCATCGGGTTCGACAAGCGAATCGACGCTCAATGCTTTCGTATAGCCATGCAGCGCAGACTGAAGGAGTTCGGACTCACGGTACATCCGAAGAAAACCCGACTGATGGAGTTCGGCCGCTTCGCAGCCGAAAACCGCGCCAGCAGGGGAAAAGGTAAACCAGAAACGTTCAACTTCCTCGGGTTCACGCATATCAGTGGGAAAGACCGTAGTGGCAGGTTCATGCTGATACGAAAGACACGCCGGGACAGGATGACGGCGACACTGAAAGCGATCAAGGACGGACTACGAAAGCGCTGGCATTACTCAATCCCCGAACAGGGAAAATGGCTCAGGAGAGTGGTTCAGGGATACCTGAACTACCACTCAGTCCCGGGCAACTATCCCATGATGCGGAAGTTCAGGATATACGTAACAGACCTCTGGCGACGGGCGCTGAGGCGCAGGAGCCAGCAGGATGATACGACATGGACGAAAGCAAACAGACTGGCAGCCGTATGGCTGCCGAAGGTTCGGGTTCTGCATCCATGGCCTGTGGAGCGGTTCACCGCCAGACACCCAAGGCAGGAGCCCGGTGCGTGAATAGCGCACGCCGGGATCTGTGCGGGGGGTACCCGGTAACGGGTATCCCTACCGCGACATTGTGTAAAATGATGACATCAGTGAAGGCTTACTTCACCTATAAAATAAATACATATTATAAATTGAAAGCAATATATACATTCTTTTAATTTATAATTAAATGCCGTTGATAGTAAATATTTATATATATATTTTGAATATATTGATAGGTAGTTATTGCACCGTTTTTTACGCTTCCCTTTTTGGTGCCGTCACGGGGAGCATGGTGCTGGATATGGAGATAAAATATGATTCAGAAATCAAAAGAAATGGTTCGGCTTCCGGAGATTATTAACGATCTGGCGTTTCATGCGTCGCAGGTGCTTATTGAAAGCATGAATATTGATAGCGCGTCAGCCGAAAATGCCGGTCAGGCAATTGCTGACAGAATGATGCGCAACTGGGGCGGGCAAAGCATTTATTTCCCCAAAGGTATCTCTGGTCGGGCTTCGGAACGGGATTATCAGATTTACAGCGAGTGCGATGGGCGTAATTATGCGGAGCTGGCCAAAAAGTACAATTTGACACTGCAGTGGATCTATAAAATCGTTAAGCGGGTCCACACGGAAAAACAGCACCAGCGGCGTATGCTGTAAGCGATATCGGGTATGGCGTATAGCGACAAGCGCTATACGCCGGGAGCAGCGACAGGCCGGATAAGGCGCCTGCGTCGCCATCCGGCAGCGTATTGCCTGATAGCGCTCACCCGCTGCCGTGTCAGGGCGATTATTCAAATAAGTTTTGATGTAGCTTTTGCACCACTTTCTCGGCATCGTCTCCCGGCACGAGGAAGCACAGATTGTGGCTGGAGGCGCCGTAACAAATCATGCGAATGTTGAACGGTTCCAGGACGCCAAACACTTCTTTACCAACACCGCAGGCTTTTGACAGGTTGTTGCCAATCAGCGCGACCAGCGCCAGTCCTTCTTCAACTTCGACCCGACACAGCGCGGAAAGCTCCATCAATAAGGATTGGGTCAGTAACGTATCGCCCGTGGAGGTGGAGCCGGTAGTATCCAGCGTCAGCGCGACGCTCACCTCCGAAGTGGTAATCAGATCTACCGAAATATTATGCCGCGCCAGAATGCCGAACACCTCTGCCAGGAAACCTCGTGAGTGCAGCATATTCAGGCTGTGCAGCGTCAATAGCGTTTGATTGCGGCGCAGCGCCAGCGCGCGGAACAGCGGCGGGTTTTGGGTTTTATTGCACACCAGCGTACCGCCCGCTTGCGGATCTTTACTGGAGCCAACGAAGACCGGGATATCGCTACGCACGGCCGGGAGTAAGGTGGCTGGATGCAGTACTTTTGCGCCGAAGGTTGCCATCTCCGCCGCTTCTTCAAAGTCGATTTCATCAATTCGCTGCGCGACGGGCACTACGCGCGGGTCGGTGGTGTAAATACCGGGCACATCTGTCCAGATATCAACCCGCGCGGCATGGAGCGCTTCAGCCAGCAACGCTGCCGTATAGTCGCTGCCGCCGCGGCCTAACGTCGTGGTGCGGCCTCTGCTTTCACTGCCGATAAAGCCCTGAGTAATGACCAACGTTTCGCTCAGGCGCGGGAGCAACTGCTGCGCGGCCAGTTCCGCAAGCGCTGCGACGTCCGGTTCCGCACGACCAAAGCGATCGCTGGTACGCATCACTTTGCGCACGTCGAACCAGTGGGCCTGTACGTCGCGTTCACGCAGGATCTCAACAAATAGCAGGGTAGACATCAGCTCGCCGTGGCTGACCAGTTCATCGGTCAGGGCTGCCGATGTCGCCAGCGATGCCGCCTCCGCCAGAATAGTGATGTTTTCCAGCAGGCGTTCAATCTCTTCGCGAATGACATTCGGATGACGCAGACGATCAAGGATATCGAACTGGATTTTACGGATGGCGTCGAGCGTAGCGAAACGTTCGCCGGGCTCCATCCCTTCGGCCAGCGCCACCAGCAGGTTAGTGATGCCGGCAGACGCGGAAAGCACGACTAAACGAACATTGGTGTCGGAAAGTACGATATCCGCGCTACGGTTCATGGCGTCAAAATCAGCGACGCTGGTACCGCCAAATTTGGAAACAACGATCTCTGTCATATCAACCTCGTGTCAGGAAATGAAAAACGCGACCATGGCACAAGGGCAGAACAGAAACCGGTGCAGGCGCAAATGCAAGTAACGTATTTATAAATAAAAGTTGTGGCCTGGACTGTCAACGTTGGGATTATGCGGATTTTTTATGCTGAGTTTAGGCTCAGTAACAGCGCTTATAACCCCGATACCCATTTGCCGCCTTTCTGCACCTCGAATTATTTAGGGTATATACTTTTTATCCTCATTCGACAGTGCCTGGGGCAACGGCACTAAAACAATCACACTTTTCTGTGACTGGCGTTACAATCGATCCCAGTCACAATTCTCAAATCAGAAGAGTATTGCTAATGAAAAACATCAATCCAACGCAGACTTCTGCCTGGCAGGCGCTCCAGAAACACTACGATGAAATGAAAGACGTTACGATCGCTGAGCTTTTCGCGAACGATAGCGACCGTTTCGCTAAATTTTCCGCGACGTTTGACGATCTGATGCTGGTGGATTTCTCCAAAAACCGCATCACCGAAGAGACGCTGGCAAAATTACAGGATCTGGCGAAAGAGACCGATCTGGCCGGCGCGATTAAATCCATGTTCTCCGGCGAGAAGATCAACCGCACCGAAGACCGCGCCGTGCTGCACGTGGCGCTGCGTAACCGTAGCAATACGCCGATCATCGTGGACGGCAAAGATGTGATGCCGGAAGTGAACGCCGTGCTTGAGAAGATGAAAACTTTCTCGCAAGCGATTATCTCCGGTCAGTGGAAAGGCTACACCGGTAAGGCCATCACCGACGTGGTGAACATCGGTATCGGCGGTTCCGACCTCGGCCCGTTCATGGTGACCGAAGCGCTGCGTCCGTATAAAAACCATCTGAACATGCACTTCGTCTCTAACGTCGATGGCACCCACATCGCTGAAGTGCTGAAGAAAGTGAACCCTGAAACCACGCTGTTCCTGGTCGCTTCTAAAACTTTCACCACCCAGGAAACCATGACCAACGCCCACAGCGCGCGCGACTGGTTCCTGAAAACTGCAGGCGATGAAAAACACGTGGCGAAACACTTTGCTGCGCTCTCCACCAACGCCAAAGCGGTCGGCGAATTTGGTATCGACACGGCCAATATGTTCGAGTTCTGGGACTGGGTCGGCGGTCGTTACTCGCTGTGGTCTGCCATCGGGCTGTCCATTATTCTGTCCGTCGGTTTCGACAACTTTGTCGAGCTGCTTTCCGGCGCGCACGCGATGGACAAGCATTTCTCCACCACTCCGGCGGAGAAAAACCTACCCATTCTGCTGGCGTTGATTGGCATCTGGTACAACAATTTCTTCGGCGCGGAAACCGAAGCCATTCTGCCGTACGACCAGTATATGCACCGTTTCGCCGCCTACTTCCAGCAGGGTAACATGGAATCCAACGGTAAATACGTTGACCGTAACGGCAACGCCGTGGATTACCAGACAGGCCCAATTATTTGGGGCGAACCAGGCACCAACGGTCAGCACGCGTTTTATCAATTGATTCACCAGGGTACTAAAATGGTGCCGTGTGATTTTATCGCCCCGGCTATCACCCATAACCCGCTATCCGATCATCATCAGAAGCTGCTGTCTAACTTCTTCGCGCAGACCGAAGCGCTGGCGTTTGGTAAATCCCGCGAGGTGGTTGAGCAGGAATATCGCGATCAGGGTAAAGATCCGGCGCAGCTTGAACACGTTGTGCCATTCAAAGTGTTTGAAGGCAACCGCCCGACCAACTCTATCCTGCTGCGCGAAATTACGCCGTTCAGCCTGGGCGCACTGATTGCGTTGTATGAGCATAAAATCTTTACGCAGGGCGTCATCCTGAACATCTTTACTTTCGACCAGTGGGGCGTTGAGTTGGGTAAACAGTTGGCTAACCGTATTCTGCCGGAGTTGGGCGATGATAAAGCTATTTCGTCCCATGATAGCTCTACCAACGGTCTGATTAACCGTTATAAAGCCTGGCGCGCTTGATGGCGCTGCGCTTATCCGGTCTACGTAATGCATAGCGTCTGTAGGCCGGGTAAGGCGTTTCGCCGCCATCCGGCAAAAAGAGAATAAGATAATAAAAAGGCCGATATTCACATCGGCTTTTTTTATAAGATAATTCCGCTTGTCCGTCTTTATCCCCACAATTTTATATTGAGCTTAATCCTAAAATAAGCAACAACCAGAAAATCACTCTGCGTTATTTTCAGATTATACGGATGCTGATGTCTTTTAGTTTAATTTTAACTTATTGATTTTATTTGTTTGTTAATTAAATAATGTAGGCGTTACTTCTTTAAAGTTTAATTATCCTAAAACCTCGCTGTTATTTCTCCCGGACATAATCCGCCTGCTTTGGTTGTGTATACTCGGTAGCGCCCGAAATTCTTTTGGGTAAATCTCCATTCATTCAATGAAGGGAAATTATGATGAAAAAAGTACTGTATGGCATTTTTGCCATAACCGCGCTTGCGGCGACATCTGTCTCGGCAGCCCCCGTTCAGGTGGGTGACGCGGCAGGGTCGGCAGCGACGTCGGTATCGGCGGGAAGCTCCTCCGCTACCAGCGTTAGCACCGTAAGTTCGGCGGTGGGCGTCGCGTTAGCGGCAACCGGCGGCGGCGATGGTTCCAATACCGGAACCACGACCACCACGACCACCAGTACCCAGTAGTATCGGTACGTTTAACCATAACCACACTCCGGTGTGGTTATTTTGCCCCTCTGGAGAAGCGTCGTGAAGCGACTCGCACTTATCCTGATTTGCCTGCTATTACAGGCGTGTTCGGCCACCACCAAAGGCCTGGGCGATTCACTGTGGGACAGTTTATTCGGTACGCCAGGCGTACAGTTAACGGATGACGATATTCAAAACATGCCTTATGCCAGCCAGTACATGCAGCTTAACGGCGGTCCTCAACTGTTTGTGGTGCTCGCTTTCTCGGAAAACGGGCAGCAGAAATGGGTGACGCAGGATGGCGCGACGATCGTGACGCAGCATGGCCGTCTGGTCAAAACTCTGCTCAGCGGCGACAACCTGATCGATGTGAATAATCTGGCGGCCGACCCGCTGGCGAAACCAGGACAGATTATCGATGGCGCGACCTGGACTCGCACCCTGGGCTGGACCGAACATCGCCAGGTGCGTTACGCCACCGCCCGCTCCGTTTTTACATGGCGAGGGACCGATAGCGTGAACGTCGGCAGTGAAGAGACCGCCGTGCGGGTGTTAGATGAAGAAGTGACGACCGATCAAACGCGCTGGCGTAATCGCTACTGGGTTGATAGCGAAGGCCAAATTCGCCAGACGGAACAGTATCTGGGCGCGAATTACTTTCCGGTGAAAACCACGCTGATTAAGGCGGCAAAATCATGATGAAAAGGACGATAAGCGCGCTGGCGCTGGCCTTTATCGCGTCATCCGCCTTTGCCAGCGGCACTGTTACCGTTTTTACCCAAGGTAATAGCGAGCCTAAAACGCTGACAGACGCTGAGCGTCTGCTCGATTTAGTCGGACAGCCGCGCCTGGCAACGAGCTGGTGGCCTGCGGCGGTGATAGGCGAAGAACAGGCGACCGTGACGGCGCGTCAACAGCAGCAGGAACTTCTCGGGCGACTGGCGGCGCTCAGCGCTGAGGAAGATGGCGATGCGGCGGCGATAAACACACTGCGCCGACAGATTCAGGCGGTGAAGGTGACGGGCAGACAATTAGTGAACCTTGATCCTGACGTGGTTCGGGTGAGCGAACGAGGTAACCCGCCGCTGCAAGGTCACTACACGCTCTGGGTCGGGCCGCAACCCACGCAGGTGACGCTCTTTGGCTTGATTAGCCAGCCGGGCAGCCAGCCGTTCGTCCCTGGGCGGGACGTCGCCAGTTATCTTGAGGGTCAGCGCTTACTCAGCGGCGCGGATCGTAGCTATGCCTGGGTGGTTTACCCTGATGGACGCAGCCAAAAAGCGCCGGTGGCTTACTGGAATAAGCGTCATATCGAGCCGATGCCCGGCAGCATTATTTTTGTCGGTTTTGCCGATTCCCTTTGGCGCGGCACGCCGGAGGCGATGAATGCCGACATTCTTCATACCCTGACGCAGCGGATACCGGAATAATGAAAAAAACACATCTGCTCAGCGTGCTGGCGCTGGGTATTAGCGCGGCCTGCCATGCCGAAACATATCCAGCCCCTGTTGGACCTTCACAATCTGACTTTGGCGGCGTGGGCCTGCTGCAAACGCCGACAGCGCGTATGGCGCGTGAAGGGGAGATGAGTCTGAACTATCGCGATAACGATCAGTACCGCTACTACTCGGCTTCGGTTCAGCTTTTCCCGTGGCTGGAAACCACGTTGCGCTATACCGATGTCCGTACGAAAAAGTACAGCAGCGTGGAATCATTCTCCGGTGACCAGACTTACAAAGATAAAGCGTTTGATGTGAAACTGCGGTTGTGGGAAGAGAGTTACTGGATGCCGCAGGTGGCGGTTGGCGCGCGCGATATCGGCGGGACGGGGCTGTTTGATGCGGAATATATTGTAGCGAGTAAGGCCTGGGGGCCATTTGATTTTTCATTAGGTCTCGGCTGGGGCTATCTTGGCACCAGCGGCAATGTGTCTAATCCTTTCTGTTCGTATAGTGATAAATTCTGTTCGCGTGATAACAGTTATAAAGAGGCAGGTTCCGTCGACGGTAGCGATATGTTTCACGGCCCGGCTTCGCTGTTTGGCGGCGTGGAATACCAGACCCCGTGGCAACCGCTACGCCTGAAGCTGGAGTATGAAGGCAATAACTATCAGCAGGATTTTGCGGGTAAACTGGAACAGAAGAGCAAGTTTAACGTCGGCGCCATTTACCGCGTCACCGATTGGGCCGACGTTAACCTCAGCTACGAGCGCGGCAACACCTTTATGTTTGGCGTTACGCTGCGCACCAATTTCAACGATTTACGTCCCGCGTATCATGACAATTCACACCCGCAATACCGACCACAGCCGCAGGATGCCATCCTGCAACATTCGGTAGTGGCTAATCAATTAACGTTATTGAAATATAATGCCGGTCTGGCGGACCCGAAAATCCAGGTCAAAGGCGATACGCTATACGTTACCGGCGAACAGGTGAAGTACCGCGACTCCCGTGAAGGGATCGTGCGCGCTAACCGGATCGTCATGAACGATCTGCCGGAGGGGATCCGCACGATCCGCGTGACGGAAAACCGCCTTAATCTGCCGCAGGTCACCACTGAAACCGATGTCGCCAGCCTGAAACGCCATCTGGAAGGCGAACCGCTGGGACATGAAACCCCGCTGGCGCAAAAACGCGTGGAGCCGATCGTGCCAGAGAGTACTGAACAGGGTTGGTATATCGACAAGTCGCGCGTTGATTTTCATCTTGATCCCGTGCTGAATCAGTCGGTAGGCGGCCCGGAAAACTTCTATATGTATCAGCTGGGCGTAATGGGAACTGCGGATCTGTGGGTCACAGATCATCTGCTCACCACGGGCAGCGTGTTTGCCAATATCGCCAACAACTACGACAAATTTAACTACACCAATCCGCCGAAGGACTCGCATCTGCCGCGGGTGCGTACGCATGTCCGTGAGTATGTGCAGAATGATGTTTATGTGAATAACCTACAGGCCAACTATTTCCAGTATTTTGGCAATGGTTTCTATGGGCAGGTCTACGGCGGTTATCTGGAGACCATGTTTGGCGGTGCCGGGGCGGAAGTCCTGTATCGCCCGGTAGACAGCAATTGGGCGTTTGGTCTGGATGCCAACTACGTGAAACAGCGTGACTGGCGTAGCGCGCAGGATATGATGAAGTTTACCGATTACAGCGTGAAGACCGGACATTTGACCGCATACTGGACGCCGTCGTTCGCCCAGGATGTGCTGGTGAAAGCCAGCGTTGGTCAGTATCTGGCGGGCGATAAAGGCGGTACGCTGGAGATCGCCAAACGCTTCGATAGCGGCGTCGTTGTCGGCGGTTACGCGACGATTACCGATGCGTCGCCGGATGAATATGGGGAAGGGGATTTTACCAAAGGCGTATATGTTTCCGTGCCGCTGGATATCTTCTCGTCCGGCCCAACCCGAAGTCGCGCGGCAATTGGCTGGACGCCGCTGACGCGTGACGGTGGTCAACAGCTTGGCCGTAAGTTTGGCCTGTATGATATGACCAGTGACAGGAGCGTAAATTTCCGTTAATACTCAGGCCGGATAAGGCGTTTACGGCGCTATCCGGCAAATTATCTTATTGAACAAAATATAAACATAAATAAAAAATATAGATGCCCGTCACATTTGTGCGTTATACAGAAACCTCGCCGCAGAGAAAGAGGGGGCTGTTATGATGCCATTATCGCGCTCACGTCTTGAGTTTATCGCCACGATTTTACAAAACGTACTAAATTTGGGGCTGCTTACCCTCGGTCTGATCCTGGTCGTTTTTCTCGGTAAAGAGACGGTTCATCTGGCGGATGCATTATTCGCGCCTGAGCAAGCCAGCAAATATGAACTGGTGGAAGGGCTGGTGATCTACTTTCTTTATTTCGAATTTATTGCGCTGATTGTGAAGTACTTTAAGTCTGGCCTTCACTTTCCGCTGCGCTATTTCGTGTACATTGGGATCACGGCGATTGTGCGTCTGATCATTGTCGATCATAAAACGCCAATGGATGTATTACTCTATTCGGCGGCGATCCTCCTGTTGGTTATCACGTTGTGGTTATGTAATTCGAACCGACTACGGCGAGAATAGGCGTCGCCACACCGTAACGGACGTATGGCGTGGCAATAAATTAGCCGCTGTCTATAACGCATAAAAAAAGCGCTCCGAAGAGCGCCAAAATACGACCATAAGTGGGGATAACATAACTTGAGGGCAGTGGCATTGCCCGTTGCCGGGCAGGTACTTCGATAAAACTTAACCTTTCACACCCCCTGCCGTCAGGCCGTTGACCAGCCAACGTTGCGCCAACAGGAACACCAGGGTGATAGGAATAGCTGAAAGGACGGCGGCGGCGGCAAAGTCGCCCCACAGGTAGTTTTGCGGGTTGAGATATTGCTGCATACCCACGGCCAGCGTATAGCTGTCCACATCGCGCAGTAACAACGAGGCGACCGGAACTTCGGTAATCGCTGCGATGAACGACAGAATAAACACCACCGCCAGAATCGGTACGGAAAGCGGCAGCAGCACCAGGCGAAACGCCTGCCACGGGGTTGCGCCATCCAGCGCGGCGGCCTCTTCCAGCGAACTGTCGATAGTTTCGAAGTAGCCTTTAATCGTCCAAACATGCAGCGCGATGCCGCCAAGATAGGCGAAGATCACGCCGCCATGCGTATTCAGACCGATAAATGGAATGTATTGTCCCAGGCGATCAAATAACGCATACAGCGCTACCAGAGACAAAACCGCCGGAAACATCTGGAAAATCAGCATCCCTTTGAGCAGTGTTGCTTTACCTGGAAAACGCATTCGTGCGAAAGCGTAGGCGCAGGTGGTGGAGAGCGCCACGATGCCGATGGCGGTAATACCGGCGATTTTCACCGAGTTCCACAGCCACAGCAGGACCGGGAAGGGAGGCGGCGTTACCCGACCATCCGCATGTTCCACGCTGAAACCCAGCGCCAGCCGCCAGTGTTCCCAGGAGATTTTATCCGGGATCAGGCTTCCGGTGGCGAAGTTCCCTTCACGTAGCGAGATAGCGATGACCATCAGCAGCGGGAACATAATCGCTGCGATGAAAATCAGCAGCCCCAGGTGCGTGATGAGGAGACGCAGTTTCTGAGATTTGGGTTGGACCATAGCCATTGTTATTATCTCCCTTAATCAAACTTCATACGCGTGGCTTTCAGGTTCACTATTGCCAGCGCGCCTACCAGCAGGAAGATCAGCGTGGCAATGGCCGCCGCCAGACCGAAGTCCTGACCGCCGCCGCCTTCAAAGGCGATACGGTAGGTGTAGCTGACGAGTAGATCGGTATAACCGGCAGGCGTGGTGGTGCCGAGACGGTCTGGCCCGCCGTTGGTCAATAACTGAATCAGGACAAAGTTATTAAAGTTAAAGGCGAAGCTGGCGATCATCAGCGGCGTTAGCGGCTTAATCAGCAGCGGTAAGGTGATCTTAAAGAAATTCTGAAATGGACCGGCGCCGTCCATTGCGGAGGCTTCGTACAGGTCATCCGGAATCGCTTTCAGCAGTCCCATGCACAGGATCATCATGTAGGGATAGCCCAGCCAGGTATTCACGATAATCACCATTGCCCGCGCGGTGTTGGGGTCGCTGAACCAGGCAGGTTTAATGCCGAACAGCGCGCTCAGCATCATATTGATTTCACCAAAGCTTTGGTTGAATAACCCTTTGAAAATCAAAATTGAAATAAACGACGGTACGGCGTAGGGCAGAATCAGCAGGACGCGGTAGATAGCTTTACCTTTCAGCGCTTCCCACTGTACGAGGCAGGCCAATACCATCCCAACCGCCACGGTTAACACCACAGTGAGGACCGAAAAGACCACGGTCCAGACGAAGATAGCGAAAAAGGGCTTCTGGATCCCTTCGTCGGTAAAGACGCGCGTAAAGTTTTTCGCGCCGATAGTAACGGTATAACCAGGACTGAGTTTTTCATCACCCCAGCTTCCGTCGGCGTTGATCGACTGATAATAACCGCTATCGTTGTTTGGCCGGTATTTTACGCCGCTCTGGTTATTGGTCAGCAGGCCGTCATCAGCCAGTGTGTACAGCGGACGGGTACCGGAAAACTGACGCAGCGAGCTCATAATCACTTTACTTTCATCCGGCAGGACGGCGGTTATCTGGTTCAACGCCAGACGGTTCTGGGTGATTATTCGCAGATTGGCGCGTTCGCCGCCCGGCAGGGCATCAGTCTCTTTCAGCTGTAATTTTTGTTCGCCGCCGAAGGAAAATGCGTCAGACAGGTAATGTTTGCCCGTTTCTCCGTCGGTGAGGGCCAGTTGCCACTCGTCGCCGGTCGGGTAAAGACCGAAGTTATAGGTTTTTCCTGCCTGATAAGAACGGTCCATCAGCACTTGCTGGGCGCGTTCAAAGGTGAGCTGGTTGGTGCTGCTGTAGTTAGTAAAGGCGATAGCGATGGTGCACACCAGCGGGAATAGCACAAACAGCCCCATGCCGGCGAGGCCAGGGTAAACGTAGCGCCAGGCGTAGGTTTTACGATTTGCGAAAATATACAGGCCAGCAGAGCTTAAAATCAGCGTCATGATGGCGAACAGATACTCCCCTTGTACGTACATTAAAACTACAAGGTAACCCACCAGCAGGCCCAGCAGACCAATTACTGACCATTTAAGCTGGTCGCTTTGCCACCAGTGTTTCTTTTTAATGACATCCATGGGGGTTTTCCTCTACAGCGTTGAAACTTCCTGGCCGGAGATGTGCCTGATGGCGCTGCGCTTATCAGGCCTACGGTGTGTTGTAGGCCGGATAAGGCATTTATGCCGCCATCCGGCACAGGCTCACGGCATTACTTAGTGATACGGCTTTGTGCATCTTTCAGCGCGGCATCCACGGTTTGACGGCCGCTGGCGGCGTTGATCACAGCCGTACGTACCGCATACCAGAAGGCGGACATCTGCGGAATATTCGGCATGATCTCGCCTTTCTGGGCGTTATCCATGGTGGCGGCGATACGGGGGTCTTTCGCTAACTGCTCCTGGAAAGATTTCAGCGCCACGGCGCCCAGCGGTTTATCTTTGTTCACCGCTTCCAGACCCTGATCGGTCAGCAGGTAGTTTTCGAGGAACTCTTTCGCCAGCTCTTTATTCGGGCTGGCAGCGTTAATCCCCGCGCTCAGCACGCCGACGAACGGTTTCGAGGGTTTACCTTTGAAGGTCGGCAGCAGGGTGACACCGTAGTTGACTTTGCTCTTGTCGATGTTCGACCATGCCCACGGACCGTTGATGGTCATTGCCGTTTCGCCTTTATTGAAGGCTGCTTCGGCGATGGAGTAATCGGTATCGGCGCTCATATTTTTGTTCTTGATCATATCGATCAGGAAAGTCAGGCCCGCTTTCGCGCCGGCGTTGTCGACGCCAACGTCTTTCACGTCATACTTGCCGTTTTCAAATTTGAACGCGTAACCGCCGTCAGCGGCGATCAAAGGCCAGGTGAAATACGGCTCTTGCAGGTTGAACATTATCGCCGACTTCCCTTTCGCTTTTAGCTCTTTATCCAGCGCCGGGATCTCTTCCCAGGTTTTCGGCGGGTTCGGGACGAGGTCTTTGTTATAAATCAGGGAGAGGGCTTCAACGGCGATGGGGTAGGCGATCAGCTTGCCGTTATAACGTACCGCATCCCAGGTGAACGGATAGAGTTTGTCCTGAAACGCTTTATCCGGAGTGACCTCCGCCAGCAGACCAGACTGCGCGTAGCCGCCAAAACGGTCGTGCGCCCAGAAGATAATGTCAGGACCGTCGCCGGTGGCTGCCACCTGCGGGAATTTCTCTTCCAGCTTATCCGGGTGCTCAACGGTCACTTTAATGCCGGTGTCTTGCTCAAATTTTTTACCGACCTCGGCCAGACCGTTATAACCCTTGTCGCCGTTGATCCAGATAACCAGTTTACCTTCTTCAATTTTGGCGAGAGCCGGGGCGGAAATCATCATCGTCGTAAGTGCGGATAATGCGAGGATGCCTACGCCAGTTTTAATCTTCATATCTCCCATCCTTTTTGGTGATGTACACAGAGGTGGTTTAACGGTCTCTAGTTTCTTTATACGACAACCTCTTTCCATCCTCCCTACCCCTACGCCCCACCCCGACTTTATGTGATCTGTGTTGCATAAATGTGAGTAATGCGTGCTGGCGCACACAAAAACACGCCGATTTTTGCGGGTGGCATCACGAAATTCCTTTTCTGTTCGCGCCCGTGGTCTCAGGCGCTGTGTCCTCATCCTCCCGCCTCCTCCCCCATAAAAAAGCCGGGGGTGGAGGATTTACCCCAGTCAGGGATCGCGCATAGTCAGGCCATCATGAATGTTGCTGTCAATGACAGGTTGTAACGAAGGGAGAAAGGCATGGCGAGCGTACAGCTACGAAATGTAACGAAAGCCTGGGGTGACGTGGTGGTATCGAAAGATATTAACCTCGATATCCATGACGGGGAGTTCGTGGTGTTTGTCGGACCGTCAGGCTGTGGTAAATCGACCTTGCTGCGTATGATCGCCGGGCTTGAAACCATCACCAGTGGCGACCTGTTTATCGGGGAAACCCGTATGAATGATATCCCGCCTGCCGAGCGCGGCGTGGGCATGGTATTCCAGTCTTATGCGCTCTATCCCCATCTCTCCGTTGCAGAAAACATGTCTTTCGGCCTCAAGCTGGCGGGCGCCAAAAAAGAGGTAATGAATCAACGCGTCAACCAGGTGGCGGAAGTGCTGCAACTGGCGCATCTGCTGGAACGTAAGCCAAAAGCGCTTTCCGGCGGTCAGCGTCAGCGCGTAGCGATTGGCCGCACGCTGGTGGCGGAGCCGCGTGTGTTTTTGCTGGATGAACCGCTCTCTAACCTGGACGCCGCGCTGCGCGTGCAGATGCGTATTGAAATTTCTCGCCTGCATAAACGTCTGGGCCGCACGATGATTTACGTCACCCACGATCAGGTCGAGGCGATGACGCTGGCCGACAAAATCGTGGTGCTGGACGCCGGTCGCGTCGCGCAGGTCGGTAAGCCGCTGGAGCTGTACCACTATCCGGCGGACCGCTTTGTCGCGGGCTTTATCGGCTCGCCGAAGATGAACTTCCTGCCGGTGAAAGTGACCGCCACCGCGATTGAACAAGTCCAGGTCGAACTGCCGAATCGCCAGCAAATCTGGCTGCCGGTCGAAAGTCGCGGCGTGCAGGTCGGCGCCAATATGTCTTTAGGCATTCGGCCGGAACACCTGCTGCCGAGCGATATCGCCGATGTCACCCTGGAAGGCGAAGTCCAGGTGGTCGAGCAGTTAGGGCACGAAACACAAATTCATATCCAGATCCCCGCCATCCGTCAAAACCTGGTTTATCGCCAGAATGACGTGGTGTTGGTAGAAGAGGGCGCCACATTCGCTATCGGCCTGCCGCCAGAGCGCTGTCATCTGTTCCGCGAGGATGGCAGCGCATGTCGTCGTCTGCATCAAGAGCCGGGTGTTTAAGGCCTCCATAAAAAAACGAAACGCAAAACCATTCGCAGTTTTAGAAGGTGGCAGCGTTTAAAGAAAAGCAATGATCTCAGGAGATAGAATGATGATTACTCTGCGCAAACTCCCACTGGCGGTTGCTGTCGCAGCGGGCGTAATGTCCGCTCAGGCAATGGCTGTCGATTTCCACGGTTACGCCCGTTCCGGTATTGGCTGGACGGGAAGCGGCGGCGAACAACAGTGTTTCCAGGCAACGGGTGCCCAAAGTAAATACCGTCTTGGTAACGAATGTGAAACCTATGCGGAACTGAAACTGGGCCAGGAAGTGTGGAAAGAGGGCGATAAGAGCTTCTATTTCGACACCAACGTCGCCTATTCGGTTAACCAGCAGAACGACTGGGAATCGACCGATCCCGCCTTCCGCGAAGCGAACGTGCAGGGTAAAAACCTGATTGAATGGCTGCCGGGCTCTACCATCTGGGCCGGTAAGCGCTTCTATCAGCGTCATGACGTACACATGATCGACTTCTACTACTGGGATATTTCAGGTCCTGGCGCGGGTATCGAAAATATCGATCTGGGCTTCGGTAAGCTTTCGCTGGCGGCGACCCGGTCTACTGAAGCGGGCGGCTCTTACACCTTCAGCAGCCAGAATATTTATGATGAAGTAAAAGATACCGCTAACGACGTCTTTGACGTACGTCTGGCTGGTCTGCAAACGAACCCGGACGGCGTACTGGAGCTGGGCGTTGACTACGGTCGCGCCAATACGACCGATGGTTATAAGCTGGCGGATGGGGCATCGAAAGACGGCTGGATGTTCACCGCCGAACACACGCAAAGCATGTTGAAAGGCTATAACAAGTTTGTCGTGCAATATGCCACCGATGCCATGACCACGCAGGGTAAAGGCCAGGCGCGCGGTTCCGACGGTTCTTCATCTTTCACTGAAGAATTGCCTGATGGAACCAAAATTAATTACGCCAATAAGGTCATCAATAATAATGGCAATATGTGGCGTATTTTGGATCATGGCGCCATCTCGCTTGGTGATAAATGGGATTTGATGTACGTCGGTATGTACCAGAATATCGATTGGGATAATAACCTGGGTACTGAGTGGTGGACCGTGGGCGTACGTCCAATGTACAAGTGGACGCCAATCATGAGTACCCTGCTGGAAGTCGGCTACGACAACGTGAAATCTCAGCAGACCGGCGATCGTAACAATCAATATAAAATCACCCTGGCGCAACAGTGGCAGGCGGGCGACAGCATCTGGTCGCGTCCGGCTATCCGTATTTTCGCCACCTACGCGAAATGGGATGAGAAGTGGGGCTATATCAAAGACGGCGATAACATTTCCCGTTATGCCGCAGCGACTAACTCCGGCATTTCCACCAATAGCCGTGGCGATAGCGATGAGTGGACCTTCGGCGCCCAGATGGAAATCTGGTGGTAATACGATGGTCATCTGACGTAACGAGGGGCGCAAGCCCCTCTGAAACATCAGGTCTGATGATGCTTGTAAGCCGAATAAGGCGCCAGCCGCCATTCGGCGATATGTTTGGGTTGGCGCGCTATTGCCTGGCTACCGCTGAACCCGCCTTATTGAGGTGAGAATAATGAAAATGAAGAAAAGTCTCGTCGCCCTCTGTTTAACCGCAGGGCTGTTCGCCAGCGTGCCGGGTATCAGCCTGGCGGAAGTGAACTATGTACCGCAAAATACCAGCGCCGCGCCCGCTATTCCTGCTGCTGCGCTACAGCAATTAACCTGGACGCCTGTAGATCAGTCAAAAACGCAGTCTACCCAACTGGCGACGGGCGGCCAGCGCCTTGACGTCGCCGGCATTACCGGCCCGGTCGCCGCTTATAGCGTTCCGGCGAATATCGGCGAGCTGACATTAACTCTGACCAGCGAGGTCAATAAGCAAGCCAGCGTTTTTGCGCCAAACGTGTTGATTCTTGACCAAAATATGACACCTTCGGCGTTCTTCCCCAGCAGTTACTTTACTTATCAGCAGCCGGGCGTCATGAGCGCAGACCGGCTGGAAGGCGTGATGCGCCTGACGCCTGCGTTGGGGCAGCAGAAACTCTATGTTCTGGTGTTTACGACCGAAAAAGATCTTCAGCAAACTACTACGCTGCTCGATCCGGCAAAAGCCTATGCCAAAGGCGTCGGTAACTCTATCCCGGATATTCCCGATCCAGTTGCTCGCCATACCACTGACGGCGTGGTGAAACTGAAGGTGAAAACCAACAGCAGCTCCAGCGTATTGGTCGGGCCGTTGTTTGGCTCGTCCGGTACCGGGCCGGTAACGGTAGGCAATACCGCCGCGCCGGTCGCTGCGCCAGCGCCAGTCGCGCCGAAGAAAAGCGAACCGATGTTGAACGATACGGAAAGCTACTTTAATAAAGCGATTAAGGATGCCGTAGCGAAAGGCGACGTCGATAAAGCGCTGAAACTGCTTGATGAGGCCGAACGTCTGGGATCGACATCTGCCCGTTCCACCTTTATCAGCAGTGTAAAAGGCAAGGGGTAATTGTTTCCCCACAGTGCTGATTTTGCAGCAACTGGTGCGTCTCCTGGCGCACCTTTTTTTGTCATTTCATGCGAATTGTTATTTTTTTGTTGCGCAACAGATCACTTAATTGTGATTGCGCCCCCCGTAATGTCTTTTCTGAGATACAATGACTTTAGGTTATGAATCGGAGAGTAAGGCATGTCACACCCTGCGTTAACGCGACTGCGTGCGCTGCGCTATTTTGATGCGATTCCTGCGCTTGAACCCCATTTGCTGGACTGGCTGTTGCTGGAAGATTCTATGACTAAACGTTTTGAGCAGCAGGGAAAGCGGGTAAGCGTGACGCTGATTCGGGAAGCGTTTGTCGGCCAAAGTGAGGTCGAGGAAGCATCAGGTTTACTGCCATCAGAATCCCGCTACTGGTTACGTGAGATACTGCTTTGCGCTGACGGCGAGCCTTGGCTTGCCGGACGTACCGTGGTACCGGAATCCACGCTGTGCGGACCTGAACAGGTCTTACAACATCTGGGTAAAACCCCGCTTGGACGTTATCTATTTACATCATCGACACTGACCCGCGATTTTATTGAAATTGGACGCGATGCAACGCTGTGGGGGCGCCGCTCTCGACTGCGGTTGAGCGGAAAACCGCTGTTGCTTACCGAGCTTTTTTTACCTGCATCGCCGCTGTACTGAGAGGAAGATAAAGATGGAGTGGAGTCTGACGCAGAGTAAGCTGCTGGCGTTTCACCGTTTGATGCGTACAGATAAGCCTATTGGCGCGTTGCTGCTGCTCTGGCCGACGCTTTGGGCGCTATGGGTGGCGACGCCGGGTATGCCTCAGCTGTGGATTTTGGCAGTTTTTGTCGCTGGCGTGTGGTTAATGCGCGCGGCGGGCTGCGTGGTGAATGATTATGCCGATCGTAAATTTGACGGACATGTAAAACGTACGGTCAACCGACCTTTACCCAGCGGCGCCGTGACAGAGAAAGAAGCGCGCAACCTGTTTGTGGTGCTGGTGCTGCTGGCGTTTCTGTTGGTGCTGACGCTGAACGCCATGACGATTCTGCTTTCCGTGGCGGCGCTGGCGTTGGCCTGGGTTTATCCCTTTATGAAACGCTACACCCACCTGCCGCAGGTCGTGCTGGGGGCCGCTTTCGGCTGGTCAATCCCCATGGCGTTCGCCGCGGTGAGCGAATCCCTGCCGTTGAGCTGCTGGCTGATGTTCCTCGCCAATATTCTCTGGGCGGTGGCTTACGATACGCAATATGCGATGGTCGACAGAGATGATGATATCAAGATAGGCATTAAATCGACGGCGATCCTGTTTGGTCGTTATGACACATTGATTATCGGGATTCTGCAGCTTGGCGTCATGGCGTTAATGGCGCTGATCGGCTGGTTGAATGGTCTGGGATGGGGATATTACTGGGCTGTGCTGGTGGCGGGCGCGCTGTTTGTCTACCAGCAAAAACTGATTGCGAACCGTGAGCGTGAAGCCTGCTTTAAAGCCTTTATGAACAATAACTACGTTGGCCTGGTGCTATTTTTAGGGCTGGCGATGAGTTACTGGCACTTCTGATGTCATGCCGGGCGGACCCGGCCTACAAAGCCAAAATTTTCAATACGTCATATCAGTTGCCCGATAAGCTTACGCCATCGGGCATTTCAGGCACTGGCTTACTCGCCCTGCGTCGCGCTTTCAATCGTCAGACGGACATCAGAGGTAATCAGATCGGCAAGCATCTGATATATCTTCATCGTTTCTGCCGGTTCGGCATCGCCCGTATCACTGATATAACCCTCATCCCGTAGCGTCAACACGAGTGAACTGAACACCGCTTTGTCGAAAAACTCCGGCGCGTTAATGCCGTGCAGGACAGACAGACGTTGCGCCACGGTACGGCTTTCTTTCTCCAGCGTACTGCGGTTGATGGACGGATTGGCGCTCAACAGCCAGAACGTAATGGCATAACGCTGTAGCGTTTCGCGCGCGCCTGCCGCCAGCAGTTGCAGCGTACGGGAATGCGTCGGGTTGATATGCAGTTCATCATCCTGCAGGGTAATTAGCCCCTGACGCTGCATTTCACTGGCCAGCGCGTCAATGACCGAGGCTAACTCCTCGCGCTCCCAGCGCAGGAACAGCTCCGCTTTTAACATCGGATAGAGCGCTTCAACATGCTGCTGCAACGCATCACGCGAAATGCGACGATGCTGGGTGATAATCGCCGCCATCAGCGAAGGCATAATCAACATATGCGCGATATTGTTACGATAGTAGGTCATCAACACCGCCTGCTCGCGCGGCAGAATGATGATATCGCCAATGGTGTCTTTCTCGACCTCAAACTTATTCATCTGCAGCGCGTGAGCGATAAGCTCGCCAGCGCTGGCGGCAGGAACGGTTGAGTCTGTGGAATAAGGGACATTGCGCATCAGATCGAGATAGCAATCAAGCTGCTCGGTGAGCTGCTCGCGGGTGAGCGAGCGCTGACGCGACGCTAACAGCGCGGTACAACACAGGTTCATCGCGTTTGCCGCGCCAGCGTTGTTAATACGCACCATCAGATCGGCGGCGATACTATTTACCGTCGGCGTCAGCCAGGCTGGGCGTATGGCCTCTATAGGGTCGATAGATTCGCGCCACTCCGGCACATGCTGGTTCAGGTACGTCATGAGCGGCATCGGTTCGCCAAAGTTAACGTAGCCCTGACCCAGATTGCGCAGCTTGCTCAAGCCTTTCAGCATCTGCGGCAGACTCTCTTTCTCTTTTGTCGCGCCGCGCAGCTCTTTCGCATAGGTGCCCACTTCCATGACGTGCTCATAGCCGATGTAAATAGGCACTAACGTAATTGGACGGGTACCGCCGCGCAGCATCGCCTGGATAGTCATCGACAGGGTGCCGGTTTTCGGATCTAACAAACGTCCGGTACGCGAACGTCCTCCTTCGACAAAATACTCAACCGAGTAACCGCGGCTGAACAGCTCGCCCAGGTATTCGCGAAAGACGGTGGAATAGAGTTTATTCCCCTTAAAGGTGCGACGAATAAAGAACGCGCCCAGACGACGGAAAATCGGGCCAGCGGGCCAGAAATTAAGGTTAATACCGGCGGCAATGTGCGGCGGAACCAGCCCCTGATGGTACAGCACATAAGAAAGGAGCAAATAGTCCATATGGCTGCGGTGACAGGGCACATAGACGATTTCATGCCCGTCGTGCGCCAGTTGGCGTACGCGCTCGGCGTTATGCACGTTAATTCCCTGGTAAAGACGGTTCCAGGTAAACCCCAAAATCCTGTCGGTCAAACGAATCATCTCGTAAGAGAAGTTCGCCGCGATCTCTTCCATCAGCGCAATGGCGTTTTGCTGCGCTTTTTCATGAGAGATTTTCTTACTGCGCGCTTCGTCTTCTACCGCGCGGGCGATCGCTTTCGAGGCCAGCAGTTTGTTAAACAGATCCTGACGGGCGGGCAGGCGTGGGCCAACCGCCGCCAGGCGCTGGCGAGCAAAGTGCATACGCGCCACGCGAGCCAGCTTCTGCGCGATGATTTTATCGGTGCCGTGTTCATCAGCCATGCGACGCAATGAGACGGACGGCGAGAATCGGACAAAGCTATCGCGACCCAGCCAGGAGATGGCAAAGAATTTCTGTACGCCGTTCAGCATACGTAAAGGCGGGTTATCTTCTCCCTTTTCACGACCCGGCGCGCGGCCAAACATCACGGAAACGGGCACCATCTGCACGTCCAAAGCCGGATTACTCCGATGCAGATCGAGATAATCGTGAAAAAGTTTCACCGACTCTTCTTTTGGCGTGTAATAGGTAAAGACACGCGGTCCGCCGTGAATAAATACATAGCGTGGCAACAGCGCGCCGTCGATCTCCAGCGGCTCCAGCGGATCCGGGAGATCGTGCGCCAGACATTGCGCCCGCAGCGTCAGTAAGTCCGCTTTTGAGTTGTATGGCAAGACATACATAATGGGGCGAGAAGTATCGAGCCCCAATTCCTGGGCGGGTTCCGCCGGAATAGACTTGCTTTTTACCAGTATGCTTAATGGTAAATTCAGTAATTTGTAGTAAATTCGTGGCCAGCCGGACATAAACGATGTAAAGCCTCTGGTTAATAATGCAAATGCGGTGCAAGGATATCAGAAAGTTTAGCGAATTTCTGTTGTATCCCGTCATACTTCGCGCTGCGTTACGGCAGTCCGAATCGTGCAGGGCAACCGTATAATGTCATTGACGTTAATAATGTAAAAAGGTTCTTTTGATGGCCAATAATACCACTGGATTCACCAGAATTATCAAAGCGGCAGGATATTCCTGGAAAGGATTTCGCGCCGCATGGACTCACGAAGCGGCGTTTCGCCAGGAAAGTATCGCGGTATTGCTGGGCGTCATCATCGCCTGCTGGCTGGATGTGGATGCGATTACCCGTGTGTTATTGATAGGTTCCGTTTTACTTATCATGATTGTTGAAATCCTCAACAGCGCTATTGAAGCGGTCGTGGACCGCATCGGTTCTGAATACCATGAGCTTTCCGGCCGTGCGAAAGATATGGGATCGGCTGCGGTGCTACTGTCTATTTTCGTTGCCCTGATGACCTGGGGCATCCTGTTATGGTCACATTTTCGATAAAGGTTCCAAATTTTATAAATCTCTTGTTTTTTGCGCCGTTTGTGGTTCCAAAATCACCTTTAACTGTATATACTCACAGCATGATTGTATATACACCCAGGGGGCGGAATGAAAGCGTTAACGGCCAGGCAACAAGAGGTGTTTGATCTCATCCGGGATCACATCAGCCAGACAGGTATGCCACCGACGCGTGCGGAAATCGCGCAGCGTTTGGGGTTCCGTTCCCCAAACGCGGCGGAAGAACACCTTAAAGCGCTGGCGCGCAAAGGGGTGCTTGAAATCGTTTCCGGCGCATCGCGAGGTATCCGTCTGTTACAGGAAGAAGAGGACGGATTACCGCTTGTTGGGCGTGTCGCGGCGGGTGAACCGCTTCTGGCGCAGCAGCATATTGAAGGCCATTACCAGGTCGATCCTTCACTGTTCAAACCCAGCGCCGATTTCCTGCTGCGCGTGAGCGGTATGTCGATGAAAGACATCGGTATTATGGATGGGGATTTGCTGGCGGTACATAAAACGCAGGACGTCCGTAATGGCCAGGTGGTTGTCGCTCGCATTGACGATGAAGTGACAGTAAAACGTCTGAAAAAGCAGGGCAATAAAGTGGAGCTGCTGCCGGAAAACAGCGAGTTTACACCGATAGTGGTGGATCTGCGCGAACAAAGCTTTACGATTGAAGGGTTGGCGGTAGGCGTCATTCGCAACGGGGAATGGTTGTAATCTCTTTTTAATCTCCTTGTAAGCCGTCATCCGGCAATCGTGCAGCCTGATGGCGCTGCGCTTATCAGGCCTACGGGAATGCAGTTCCTGAGATGATTAATTTGTAGGCCGGATAAGGCGTTACGTTGCCATCCGGCAATGCGCTCGTTTCGTTTAACTCCTTGTCAGGCTTTTCTCCATGCCGCTTTTTACCTCCTCTGATAAAGCTCTCTGGCATCTCGCGCTGCCGATGATTTTTTCTAACATCACCGTCCCCTTGCTGGGGCTGGTCGATACGGCGGTGATTGGTCATCTGGACAGCCCGGTTTTCCTGGGCGGCGTGGCGGTGGGCGCGACTGCCACCAGCTTTCTTTTCATGCTGCTGCTATTTCTACGTATGAGCACCACCGGCCTAACGGCGCAGGCATTTGGCGCCAAAAATCCGCAGGCGTTAGCCCGGGCGCTCATTCAACCGTTATTACTGGCGCTGGGCGCTGGCGTGATGATTGTGCTATTTCGCACGCCGCTTATCGAGCTGGCTTTACATATTGTCGGCGGGAACGACGCTGTCCTGGTGCAAGCGAGACGCTTCCTTGAAATTCGTTGGCTAAGCGCTCCCGCGTCACTGGCGAATCTGGTGCTGCTCGGTTGGCTGTTAGGCGTTCAGTATGCGCGGGCGCCGGTTATCTTGTTGGTCGTGGGCAATATCCTCAACATCGCGCTCGACCTGTGGCTGGTGATGGGGCTTCATATGAACGTGCAGGGTGCTGCCCTGGCGACGGTCATCGCAGAATATGTCACGTTACTGATCGGCCTCATGATGGTACGTAAAGTTCTCCATCTCCGCGGTGTGTCGCTGGATATGCTAAAACAGGCCTGGCGCGGCAACGTGCGCCGCCTTTTGGCGCTCAATCGCGATATCATGCTGCGCTCATTGCTCCTTCAGCTTTGTTTTGGCGCAATCACGGTGTCAGGCGCGCGGCTGGGCAGCGATATTATCGCGGTAAATGCAGTCCTGATGACCTTACTCACCTTTACGGCCTATGCGCTGGACGGTTTTGCTTATGCGGTGGAGGCGCACTCCGGTCAGGCTTACGGCGCGCGTGACGGTAGCAAGCTACTGGACGTCTGGCGAGCGGCGTGTCGTCAGTCAGGAATTGTGGCCTTGTTGTTTTCCACAGTCTATGCCCTGGCAGGCGAACATATTGTCGCGTTACTGACCTCATTGCCGCAAATACAGCTACTGGCGGATCGGTATCTTATCTGGCAGGTGGTATTACCGCTGGTGGGCGTATGGTGCTATCTGCTCGATGGTATGTTTATTGGCGCGACGCGCGCTGCCGAAATGCGCAATAGCATGGCAGTCGCCGCGGGAGGATTCGCGCTGACGCTCTTCGCCCTGCCGGTATTAGGAAATCATGGTTTATGGCTGGCATTAACCGTGTTCCTGGCGCTTCGCGGTCTGTCGTTGAGCCTTATCTGGCGTCGTCACTGGCGCGAGGGTACATGGTTTGCCAGATCGTGACGGTTAAAAATTCTGAATATAAAACCGAAGGCCGAATTCCTGCCTACAATTATTATCACGTCCAGCAGAAATTGCAGTGCATTTGGGCGAATAACACCTGCTATTCCTAACCGAATGATGAGGACAAGATGATGAATAAAGACGAAGCCGGCGGTAACTGGAAACAGTTTAAAGGTAAAATGAAAGAACAATGGGGCAAACTGACCGATGACGATATGACCGTTATCGAAGGTAAACGCGACCAACTGGTAGGTAAAATCCAGGAGCGTTACGGTTACCAGAAAGATCAGGCGGAAAAAGAGGTTGTTGACTGGGAAACCCGTAACAACTATCGCTGGTAATATGTTTTCCCCTACCAGGAGTACATGGATGTGCTTCCCACTGTTTGCCTGTGAATGCGGGCGTGCCCCTCTCTCATTGCCGCCCGTTTTCCGTTCAGGCTAACGCGGTTTTTTCTTCACCAGCACCGAGTGATCGTGACCACAGTCGCCCGGATGGCGACACGCTTCCACTTCTACGCACGCAGGGCACAGACCGTGCGCCTCAATAACGTTATGTCGTAGCGCAAAGCCCATTTTAGCCGCCAGCGTATGCATGATGTCTTCCACGCCCTCGGCACACTCTTCCTTCACCACGCCGCAACGATCGCAGATAAACATGGCCGAGCTGTGCGTCGGCTGGTCGAACAGGTGGCAAACCACATAACTATTGGTGGATTCCACTTTATGGACAAAACCCTGTTCGAGCAAAAAATCCAGCGCGCGGTAGATGGTGGGCGGTTTGGCCTATGGTTCCGTTTCGCGCAGCAAATCGAGCAAATCGTATGCGCTGATGGCACCCTGTTGCAGACTCATCAGGCGCAGCACTTCGAGGCGCTGAGGCGTCAGGCGCACGTTGCGCTGCGCGCAGAGTTTTTCAGCTTGCGCCAGTAACTCTTGCGTTGTGGTCTTTTCCATGTAGCACCTCGAATGGCATGAAAGTCTAATCCGTTACTTTACCACGAGCTGCTTAAAACTCTGAAATTACCCCGCGACAATATATCGCCTGCTAAGCTTTTCCGCGCCAGTATTCTCATCTATACATAATGAGGGTCGATATTATAACAACAGGATTTAACATCACTATTTCACAGCAATAGTTCGCCTCTGTCCGGTAAAGCGTGGCGGAGGGATTACTTCACCTGATAATAAGATGGGCTAACTGTGAACAAAAACGTCAAACTTTCACTGATTGCTATCGCGGTCTCGCTTTTTATGGCAAAGCAGGCGAGCGCCGCCAATACCTGGACGGAAGCGCGTAATGACGCAATGGGCGGGACGGGCGTCGCGTCCGCGAATTATGGCAGCGGAGTACTATTAAATCCGGCGTTACTGGCAAAAGCCAAACCGGAAGACAATATCACTGTTGTCCTTCCTGCGGTCGGCGTCCAGATTACGGATAAAGACAATCTCCAGGATGAAATTGACGATATCAGCGATAAAGTGGATTACTACGATGAGGTCGTCGATAACCTTACGCTGGGGCAAATTCTGCTCAATCCGCGAGGCGTGCTGAATCAATTTCAGGGCGCCGCGCGCGACCTGGCCGATGAGCTGGAATATCTCAACGGAAAAACCGCCCGCGCCAATGCCGGCGCCGGGTTGGCGGTAAGTATTCCAGGGCAAACGCTTTCCGTGGCGTTTATCGCCAAAGGTTATGCGCATGGGCGCGTGAGTTCGTCCATTGATCAGAACGATATTCAGTATCTGCGCGATATCCAGCATGATGAACGTGTCGCGCTTCGTGAAGCAGGACGCGCTGCTTTGCTGGGGTCTGACGAAATTACAAAGCATTTAAACTCTACCGCGTCGGGGCGGGTAGCGATTGTATCTGACTACGGTATTGCGCTGGCGAAGCAGTTTGTGGTGGGCGAGGTGCCTGTTTCCATTGGTGTTACGCCAAAACTGCAAAAAACCTGGCTCTATAACTACACCACCTCAATTTATAACTACGACAGTAGCGACTGGAATAGCAGCCGTTATCGCAATGATGATACGGGTTTTAACATTGATGCGGGGCTTGCTGCCGATATCGGTGAAAACTGGACGCTGGGGCTGAGCGGGCAAAATCTGGTATCTCGCGATATCGATACGAAAGATATTTACATCACTAATGGTATGACGGGAGAAACCACCAACTACAAAGATACATACCAAATCCGCCCCCTGGTTACCGCGGGCATCGCATGGCATAACGATTTGCTGATCGTCAGTGCCGATGGCGATCTGACGGAAACGAAAGGCTTTAAGAGCGAAGACAATTCACAGTACGTGGGTGTCGGCGCTGAAGTTCGACCGTTGTCATGGCTGGCGGTGCGCGCAGGGTATCGTGCGGATGTGAAAAATAACGATAGCAATGTGGTTACCGGCGGTCTTGGCTTTGCGCCCTTTAACCGTGTGCATCTCGACTTAATGGGACTGTACGGCGAAGATGAAACCTGGGGGGCAGGCGCGCAGCTTACAATGACATTCTGAGGTGCTTTCACCGGAGGCGCTACGCCTCCGGTTTAGCGTTATGCTATAGTAACGCCCCTTTTTTAACCGGATGCTTATTTATTCGCCATGCAGCCTGAAACCCAGTCCTCCGCTTTTCCTGCTTATCGCTTCTCCATCGCGCCTATGCTCGACTGGACGGACAGACATTGCCGCTATTTCCTGCGTTTGCTGTCTCGCCAGACGCTGCTCTACACCGAAATGGTGACCACGGGCGCAATTATTCACGGTAAGGGTGACTATCTGGCTTACAGCGAAGAAGAGCATCCGGTCGCTCTACAGCTTGGTGGAAGCGATCCGGCTCAGCTTGCGCATTGTGCAAAGCTGGCGGAAGCGCGTGGCTACGATGAAATTAACCTCAACGTGGGGTGCCCTTCCGATCGCGTGCAAAATGGTATGTTTGGCGCCTGTTTGATGGGCAATGCGCAACTGGTCGCCGATTGTGTTAAAGCCATGCGTGATGTCGTCTCGATTCCGGTGACGGTAAAAACCCGCATTGGTATTGACGATCAGGACAGTTATGCGTTCCTGTGTGATTTCATTAATACGGTTTCCGGTCAGGGCGAATGCGAGATGTTTATTATCCATGCGCGCAAAGCCTGGCTTTCTGGCTTAAGCCCGAAAGAAAATCGTGAGATCCCGCCGCTGGATTACCCGCGCGTCTATCAGCTAAAGCGGGATTTTCCGCACCTGACCATGTCCATTAACGGCGGCATCAAATCGCTGGAAGAGGCGAAGGAGCACCTGCGCCATATGGATGGCGTCATGGTTGGCCGCGAAGCTTATCAGAATCCGGGTATACTGGCCGCGGTGGATCGGGAGATCTTTGGCGCCGATACCACCGATGCCGACCCGGTTGTGGTGGTTCGCGCGATGTATCCCTATATTGAGCGTGAATTGAGCCAGGGAGCGTATCTGGGGCATATCACTCGCCATATGCTGGGGTTGTTCCAGGGCATCCCCGGCGCGCGGCAGTGGCGTCGCTATCTGAGCGAAAACGCCCATAAAGCTGGCGCGGATGTTGCTGTACTGGAGCAGGCGCTAAAACTGGTGGCAGACAAGCGTTAAAAGTTCGCCAAAAATTAGTCAATCTCACCACGCACTGTGCAGTCTTGCAGGGCGTTTTCTTTATATATCAAAAACATAAATATTGGCATGATTTTTGTAATAGCTTACCTGACCAAACCCGGTAAGCGCCGTGCCGCCGGGCAATGCCATTTTTATGGGGAGCGACTATGCTGGAACTACTTTTTGTGCTTGGCTTTTTTCTGATGTTAATGGTGACGGGCGTCTCCTTGCTGGGCATTCTGGCCGCGCTGGTTGTAGCGACTGCCGTCATGTTCCTGGGCGGAATGTTCGCCCTGATGATCAAGCTGTTACCGTGGCTACTGCTGGCGGTGGCTGTGGTGTGGGTGATCAAAGCAGTAAAAACGCCAAAAATCCCTCAGTATCAGCGCAATAACCGTCGGTTTTACTAAGGTATTGAGCGGTTCGTCACAACCTGGAACTTTGCCCTCACAGGCAAATAGGAATCGATTATTAAATCTGTCATGATTGCGCAGGTAACGAATTCATCGCGCTGTACCCTACATACAGCCGAACAAAAAAAGAAAGGGCTTCCCGGGTGGAAGCCCAATTTCTTTGCAGAGCTATTACGGAATCAGCAGGCTTGAGCCCTGTGTGGCCCGGCTTTCCAGCACCTCATGTGCGCGACGGGCATCTTTTAACGCATAGCGTTGATTTTCAGCCACATCAACTTTAATCACGCCGCTGGCGATCAATGAGAACAATTCATTGCTGGCTTCGGTCAGTTCTTCACGTGTCGTAATATACCCCTGTAGTGAAGGTCGCGTGGCATACAGGGAACCTTTCTGATTCAGAATACCTAAATTCACGCCAGTGACGGGGCCGGACGCATTGCCGAAACTGACCATCAGTCCCCGACGTTGCAGGCAGTCCAGTGAGGCTTCCCAGGTATCTTTCCCCACGGAGTCATAGACCACGCGGACTTTTTTGCCGCCGGTGATCTCTTTTACCCGTTCGACAATGCTCTCCTCACGGTAATTAATTACCTGCCAGGCACCGGCGTCCAGCGCCCGCTGCGCTTTTTGCGCGCTACCGACGGTACCGATAAGCTTCGCGCCCAGCGCTTTTGCCCATTGGCAGGCGATCAGACCGACGCCGCCCGCAGCGGCATGAAACAGGAAGGGTTCGTCGGGTTTCACTTCATAGGTTTTGCGCAACAGGTAAAAAACGGTCAACCCCTTGAGAAAAGAGGCTGCCGCCTGTTCGAAGGAAATGGCGTCAGGTAAAATCGCGGCTTTATCTGCGGGGACGTTATGGACGGAACTGTAAGCGCCGAGCGTTGACTGCGCGTAGACGACGCGATCGCCCACGCGAATGTGCTCCACGCCGTTGCCGACTTTACTGACCACACCCGCAGCTTCGGTTCCCAGGCCCGCAGGCAACGACGGGGGCGGATAGAGTCCGCTACGGATATAGGTGTCGATGAAGTTGATACCAATGGCTTTGTTCTCAACCTGGATTTCGTGTTCCGCCGGTTCCGTTGGCGTAAACTCCACGGTCTGAAGCACTTCCGGACCACCATGCTTGTGAAATTCAATACGCGTTGCCATGCTTCCTCCAAAAGAAATGTGGTAATCTTTCGACCCAATCACTATCTCGGTAACTCCATTCACTATGGCAGGAAATAAACCCTTCAACAAACCACAGACTGATGCCCGCGACCGCGATCCGCAGGTTGCCGGGATAAAAGTGCCGCCGCACTCGATTGAAGCGGAACAGTCGGTGTTGGGCGGTTTAATGCTGGATAACGAGCGCTGGGACGATGTGGCCGAGCGCGTGGTGGCGGAAGATTTCTATACCCGCCCGCATCGCCATATCTTTACGGAGATGGGGCGCTTGCAGGAAAGCGGCAGTCCTATCGACCTGATTACGCTCGCGGAATCGCTGGAGCGGCAGGGCCAACTGGACAGCGTCGGCGGTTTCGCCTATCTGGCGGAGCTGTCTAAAAACACGCCAAGCGCGGCGAATATCAGTGCTTATGCGGACATTGTGCGCGAACGCGCCGTGGTCCGCGATATGATCGCGGTGGCGCATGAAATTGCGGACGCCGGTTACGATCCACAGGGGCGCAATAGCGACGAACTGCTGGATCTGGCGGAGTCGCGCGTCTTCCAGATCGCGGAAAACCGGGCCAACAAAGACGAAGGTCCGAAAAGCATCGACCAGATTCTCGACGCCACCGTGGCGCGTATTGAGCAGCTGTTCCAGCAACCGCACGATGGCGTTACAGGCGTGGATACCGGCTATCAGGACCTCAATAAAAAGACGGCAGGGTTACAGCGTTCGGATTTGATTATCGTCGCGGCGCGCCCCTCCATGGGTAAAACCACTTTTGCGATGAACCTCTGCGAAAATGCGGCGATGTTGCAGGATAAACCGGTACTGATCTTTAGTCTGGAGATGCCCGGCGAACAGATCATGATGCGTATGCTGGCCTCGCTGTCCCGCGTCGATCAGACACGTATTCGTACCGGTCAACTCGATGATGAAGACTGGGCGCGAATCTCCGGCACGATGGGCATTCTGCTGGAGAAACGCAATATGTATATTGACGACTCCTCAGGTCTTACGCCGACAGAAGTCCGTTCGCGCGCGCGGCGTATTTTCCGCGAACATGGCGGGTTAAGTCTGATTATGATCGACTACCTGCAATTGATGCGCGTGCCGTCGCTTTCTGATAACCGTACTCTGGAAATCGCCGAAATTTCTCGCTCGTTGAAAGCGCTGGCGAAGGAACTTCAGGTGCCGGTCGTGGCGCTATCGCAGCTTAACCGCTCCCTGGAACAACGCGCGGATAAACGTCCGGTGAACTCCGACCTGCGTGAATCCGGCTCTATTGAACAGGATGCCGACTTAATTATGTTTATCTACCGTGATGAGGTTTATCACGAGAACAGCGACTTAAAAGGCATTGCTGAAATTATTATTGGTAAGCAACGTAACGGTCCTATCGGTACGGTTCGTCTGACGTTCAATGGTCAGTGGTCGCGCTTCGATAACTATGCGGGACCGCAATACGATGATGAGTAACTCTCCGTCATTCTTTTAACAAGGAATTCAAATGCAAGCGGCAACAGTCGTCATTAACCGCCGCGCTCTGCGACACAACCTGCAACGTCTGCGTGAACTGGCGCCTGCCAGTAAGCTGGTTGCGGTGGTGAAAGCGAACGCTTATGGACACGGTCTTCTGGAGACCGCGCGAACGCTCCCTGATGCTGACGCTTTTGGCGTGGCGCGTCTTGAAGAGGCTCTACGTCTGCGAGCGGGCGGGATCACGCAGCCTATCCTGCTGCTGGAGGGTTTTTTCGACGCCGCCGATCTGCCGACCATTTCCGCGCAATGTCTGCATACCGCCGTACATAATCAAGAGCAGCTTGCCGCCCTGGAGGCGGTGGAGCTGGCGGAGCCGGTAACGGTCTGGATGAAACTGGATACCGGTATGCATCGTCTCGGCGTGCGTCCCGAAGAGGCGGAGGCGTTCTACCAGCGTCTGACGCACTGTAAAAATGTACGCCAGCCGGTGAATATCGTCAGCCATTTTGCCCGTGCGGATGAGCCGGAATGCGGCGCTACCGAACATCAGCTCGACATTTTTAATGCCTTCTGTCAGGGTAAAACCGGGCAGCGCTCTATTGCCGCGTCTGGCGGTATTCTGCTGTGGCCGCAGTCTCACTTTGACTGGGCGCGTCCGGGCATCATTTTGTATGGCGTATCGCCGCTGGAGCACAAACCCTGGGGGCCGGATTTTGGTTTTCAGCCGGTGATGTCCTTAACCTCCAGTTTGATCGCGGTGCGTGACCACAAAGCGGGCGAACCGGTGGGCTACGGCGGGACATGGGTAAGTGAGCGCGACACGCGCCTGGGCGTGGTGGCGATGGGGTATGGCGATGGCTACCCACGAGCGGCGCCTTCCGGTACGCCAGTACTGGTCAATGGTCGTGAAGTCCCGATTGTCGGGCGGGTGGCGATGGATATGATTTGCGTGGATTTGGGGCCAAACGCGCAGGATAACGCGGGCGATCCGGTGGTTTTATGGGGTGAAGGTCTGCCGGTTGAACGTATCGCTGAAATAACAAAAGTAAGTGCTTACGAACTTATCACGCGCCTGACCTCAAGGGTGGCGATGAAGTATATTGATTAAATACGCGGCGGGCCGGGTGGCGCTTGCGCTTATCCGGCTTGTATCGCGCATTGGCTGTAGGCCGGATAAGACGTTCACGCCGCTATCCGGTAATATGCGCATCCACCACAACATCCTCTCGATCTTCTCGTCCTTCCGGTTTATTGTGTTATTTCCTGCCCTCTGTAAACCTGGAGAACCATCGCGTGTTTCAAAAAGTTGACGCCTATGCCGGCGATCCGATTCTTTCACTGATGGAGCGTTTTAAAGACGACTCCCGTCACGACAAAGTAAATCTGAGCATTGGCCTGTATTACAACGAAGACGGGATTATCCCACAGCTTAAAACGGTGGCCGAAGCCGAAGCCCGGCTTAACGCGCAGCCGCATGGCGCTTCGCTGTACCTGCCGATGGAGGGACTCAATACTTATCGCCATACTATCGCGCCTTTGCTCTTTGGCGCCGATCACCCGGTTCTTCAGCAACAGCGCGTGGCTACTATCCAGACATTAGGCGGTTCCGGCGCGCTGAAAGTGGGCGCGGATTTCCTGAAGCGTTATTTCCCCGACGCAGGCGTATGGGTGAGCGACCCTACCTGGGAAAACCATATTGCGATATTTGCCGGGGCAGGATTCGAAGTGAGTACTTACCCCTGGTATGACGACGCGACTAACGGCATCCGTTTTAACGATCTGCTGGCCACGCTGAATACGTTACCTGCGCGCAGTATCGTGCTGCTGCACCCCTGTTGTCACAACCCGACCGGGGCGGATTTAACGCCTTCGCAATGGGATGCGGTGATTGAGATAGTGAAAGCGCGCGATCTGATTCCGTTCCTTGATATTGCCTATCAGGGGTTTGGCGCAGGCATGGACGAGGATGCTTACGCTATTCGCGCCATTGCCAGCGCTGGGTTACCTGCGTTAGTCAGTAATTCTTTTTCGAAGATTTTCTCGCTGTACGGCGAGCGCGTCGGCGGCCTGTCGGTGGTGTGTGAAGATGCTGAAATTGCCGCGCGGGTTCTGGGACAGCTAAAAGCGACGGTGCGCCGAATTTACTCCAGTCCGCCGTGTTTCGGCGCTCAGGTGGTCGCTACGGTCCTGGGCGATGAGGCGTTAAAAGCGGGCTGGCTGGCGGAAGTCGACGCGATGCGTAACCGCATTATATCGATGCGCCAGACGCTGGTGAAGGAGCTGAAGGCGGAGATGCCTGACCGCAACTTTGATTACTTGTTACAGCAGCGCGGTATGTTCAGCTATACCGGGTTAAGCGCGGAGCAGGTCGAGCGGTTGCGCGATGAGTTTGGCGTTTACCTGATTGCCAGTGGCCGCATGTGTGTCGCCGGGCTTAATGCTTCAAATGTACACCGCGTGGCGAAGGCATTTGCCGCTGTCATGTAATATTCAGGCCGGACGGCGATAACAGTGCCCTCCGGCCTGACAATAGCTGTTGTGATCATCCTCTTTTTTCGTAACAAAACCGCAGATAATCCTTCCTTTTGACCGTTACTGGCGTTATGGTCAGATAGTTTTTTGAGCAAAGACTCATCTTAATAATTATAATATTTTGAATTTTAAGGGAAAAGCATGAAAAAAATAACCCTGGCGCTGAGCGCCGTCTGTTTATTGTTTACGCTAAACCATTCCGCGAATGCGTTAGTATCTTCCCCTTCGACACTCAATCCGGGCACTAATGTTGCAAAACTCGCGGAACAAGCGCCTGTCCATTGGGTCTCTGTCGCCCAGATTGAAAACAGCCTCACCGGACGCCCGCCGATGGCGGTCGGCTTTGATATTGACGACACCGTGTTATTTTCCAGCCCCGGATTCTGGCGCGGAAAGAAAACCTACTCCCCGGACAGCGACGATTATCTGAAAAATCCGGCCTTTTGGGAAAAAATGAACAACGGCTGGGATGAGTTCAGTATTCCAAAAGAAGTGGCCCGACAGCTCATTGATATGCATGTTCGTCGTGGCGACAGTATTTACTTTGTCACTGGTCGTAGTCAGACGAAAACGGAAACCGTGTCGAAAACGCTGGCGGATAACTTCCATATTCCGGCGGCGAATATGAATCCGGTGATTTTCGCCGGCGATAAACCGGAACAAAATACGAAAGTACAATGGCTGCAGGAGAAGAACATGCGTATCTTCTACGGCGATTCGGATAACGATATTACCGCGGCTCGTGATTGTGGTATCCGCGGTATTCGCATCCTGCGCGCGGCTAACTCCACCTACAAACCGCTGCCGCAGGCAGGAGCGTTTGGCGAGGAAGTCATTGTCAACTCGGAGTACTAAAAATCAGGAGAGCGTCAGGCTCTCCTTTTTTGCATGATTTTTGCACAAACTTGCCCCGCTGGCTTTTACCTTTTCCAGACTTGCTGCACACTATTCAGGAGACGTTTGTTTTTAGGAAGGAGCAGCCTATGTGGTATCAGCGCACCATTACACTGAGCGAGAAGCCGCGCGGGTTTCATCTGATAACAGATGAAATTATCGATAAATTGTCTGGCTTACCGCCTGTCGAAACGGGTTTGCTGCATCTGTTGTTGCTACATACCTCGGCCTCGCTGACGCTAAACGAAAACTGCGATCCCACCGTGCGCGCTGATATGGAGCGCCATTTCCTGAAAACCGTTCCCGATAATGCGGCGTATGAACATGATTACGAAGGGGCGGATGACATGCCTTCGCATATTAAGTCGTCAGTATTGGGCGTCTCGTTGCTGCTGCCTGTACGCCAGGGGCGTTTACAGTTAGGAACATGGCAAGGTATCTGGTTGGGAGAGCACCGTATTCACGGCGGTCCACGTAAAATCATCGCGACACTACAAGGGGAATGATAATGACCATTTCGGAATTACTGCAATACTGCATGGCAAAACCTGGCGCAGAGCAGAGCGTCCACAGCGACTGGAAAGCGACGCAAATTAAAGTGGAAGATGTACTTTTCGCGATGGTAAAAGAAGTTGAAGGACGCCCGGCAGCCTCTCTCAAAACCAGCCCGGAACTGGCAGAGTTGTTACGCCAGCAGCACAGCGATGTACGACCGAGTCGGCACCTTAATAAAGCGCACTGGAGCACGGTCTATCTGGACGGATCGCTGCCGGATTCACAACTCTATTATCTGGTCGATGCCTCTTATCAACAGGCGGTAAATGCGCTGCCGGAAGATAAACGCAAGCAGTTGCCGCAGTCCTGATTATAGCGCGCCGACCAACAACGCCAGGGCGATATCAATGAGGCGGATGACCGTAGACCGGATACGGCTGCCGAGGGCGATTTGCGCATTATTGGCGCGTAGCCTGGCGAGGTCCCGCTGTCCTTCCAGCAGAATAATCATATCGTCGTCGTCCAGCCAGCCGCGAGCATGTTCCTGAAGCGCGCGGGCGATAAACGCGGCGGACTCGCGGATACCGTCGTCGCTGTCTTCTCTTGCCTGCTTATACGTCTGGATAAACTCGGCAATCGCCGAAGAGACTACAGGGTGTTCGGCTCGGGCGGTGGTCATCAGGTTATGTATTTCGTTAATAGACGCCATTTTCTTCTCCCTGAGTGCAGCGGGCGCCCCAATGCAGACACTCACCCTGTATGGCTAATTTCCAGACCTGATTATTTTGCTGTTGGTATCTCTCAGCCTGGATGTAAGTGAGTGGTTGCTTACGTTGCATAACCCGCGCATAAAGACGCAAATAGTGATTTTTCAGCAGCGCCAGATTTTCGAGTCGGTGTTTATCCCCACCCTGACAGGCGACCCGCTCAGCCTGAAAAAATGTCTGACGGATATCGCGGTCATCCTTGAGCAGTGTCTCTTTTTGCCACGGTATTCGCGCCGCGTCCTGCAGGAAGCGGGTTGAGCGCGCTTGTAATAGCGTCAGTTGTTGAAAAGCCACGGCGCTAAAGCGGTCAGGCAGCGTACAGGCGGATAAAAACAGGCACAGCAGTAGTGTGATTGCGTAGGGCAACTTCATGGTGTTTTCCATAACAGACCGTTTGCGCTATCACATGTCAGAGCGAGGCGGCACGCAAATCACAAATGCTCAACACGGATACAATGAGGTGGGATGAGGAAAAATGATGCCGCTTCCCGGCGAATCGGAAAGCGGCGTGAAGGTTATTTGAGCATAGGTTTAAGGAAGCGGGCAGTATGCGACGCCTCGCACTCCGCCACGGTTTCCGGCGTACCGGCGACGAGAATTTCGCCGCCGCCGCTGCCGCCTTCCGGGCCGAGGTCGACAATCCAGTCCGCCGTTTTAATGACGTCCAGGTTGTGTTCGATCACCACGATGGTGTTGCCCTGATCGCGTAACTGATGCAGAACGTCAAGCAACTGCTGAATATCGGCAAAGTGCAGGCCGGTGGTCGGCTCGTCGAGAATATACAGCGTCTGCCCGGTGCCGCGCTTCGACAGTTCGCGCGCCAGCTTCACGCGCTGGGCCTCGCCGCCGGAAAGCGTTGTCGCCGACTGACCAAGACGGATATAGGTCAGCCCCACGTCCATCAGCGTCTGCAGCTTACGCGCCAGCGCCGGAACCGCATCAAAGAACTCACGCGCTTCTTCAATGGTCATATCCAGTACTTCGTGGATGGTCTTGCCTTTGTACTTAATCTCCAGCGTTTCCCGGTTATAGCGCTTGCCTTTGCACTGGTCGCACGGCACGTAAATATCCGGCAGAAAGTGCATTTCGACTTTAATGACGCCATCGCCCTGGCACGCTTCGCAGCGACCGCCGCGCACGTTGAAGCTGAATCGCCCTGGCGTGTAGCCGCGCGAGCGAGACTCCGGCACGCCAGCAAAAAGCTCGCGAACCGGGGTAAAGACGCCCGTATAGGTCGCCGGGTTGGAACGCGGGGTGCGCCCGATTGGGCTCTGGTCGATATCGATCACTTTATCGAAATGTTCCAGCCCCTGAATATCCCGATACGGCGCCGGTTCGGCGATAGTCGCCCCGTTTAACTGACGCTGGGCGATGGGGAACAGCGTGTCGTTAATCAGCGTCGATTTACCGGAACCCGAGACGCCGGTGATACAGGTAAACAGCCCTACCGGTAGCGTAAGGGTCACATCTTTCAGGTTGTTGCCGCGCGCTCCGGTGAGTTTGAGCACTTTTTCTGGATTTGCCGGCACGCGTTGTTTCGGCACTTCAATTTTGCGTTTACCGCTCATGTACTGGCCGGTCAGCGATTCCGGTACCGCCATAATGGCTTCCAGCGGGCCTTCCGCCACCACCTCGCCGCCGTGAACGCCCGCGCCGGGGCCAATATCGATCACATGGTCGGCGGCGCGAATGGCGTCTTCATCGTGTTCCACCACAATCACGGTATTGCCAAGATTGCGCAGATGAATCAGCGTACCCAGTAGCCGTTCGTTATCGCGCTGGTGCAGACCGATGGACGGCTCATCCAGCACATACATCACGCCGACTAACCCGGCGCCTATCTGGCTCGCCAGACGAATACGCTGGGCTTCGCCGCCGGAAAGCGTCTCTGCCGAGCGGGAGAGCGTGAGATAGTTCAGGCCGACGTTCACCAGAAACTTGAGGCGATCGCCGATCTCTTTTAGCACTTTTTCGGCGATTTTCGCTCGTTGCCCGGAAAGCTTGAGATTAGTGAAAAAATCCATCGCATGGCCAATGCTCATATCGGAAATAGCAGGCAGCGGCGTATTTTCCACAAATACATGGCGCGCTTCGCGATTCAGTCGCGTTCCTTCACAGCTGGCGCAGGGGCGATTACTGATGAACTTCGCCAGCTCTTCGCGCACCGCGCTGGATTCCGTCTCTTTATAACGGCGCTCCATATTATGCAGCACGCCTTCGAACGGATGGCGGCGCACGGAAGTATCGCCGCGATCGTTCATATATTTAAATTCAATGTTCTCTTTGCCGGAACCGTACAGCACGACTTTATGTACGTTGGCGCTGAGGCTTGCCCACGGCGCATCCACGTCGAACTTATAGTGTTCCGCCAGCGACTTGAGCATTTGAAAGTAATAAAAATTGCGACGATCCCAACCACGAATCGCGCCGCCTGCCAGCGACAGGTCGGGATTCTGGATCACGCGGTCCGGATCGAAATATTGCTGAACGCCGAGCCCGTCACAGGTCGGGCAGGCGCCTGCCGGGTTGTTGAACGAGAACAGACGCGGTTCCAGTTCGCGCATACTGTAGCCGCAAATCGGACAGGCAAAATTGGCGGAGAACAGAAGCTCCTCCGCTTTCTCATCGTCCATATCGGCAACAACCGCCGTGCCGCCGGATAATTCCAGCGCCGTTTCGAACGACTCCGCCAGGCGTTGGGAAAGATCGTTGCGAACTTTGAAGCGATCGATCACCACCTCAATGGTATGTTTCTTTTGTAGCTCCAGCTTCGGCGGATCGGAGAGATCGCAGACTTCGCCGTCAATACGGGCGCGAATGTAACCCTGGCTTGCCAGATTTTCCAGCGTTTTGGTGTGTTCGCCTTTACGCTCTTTAATAATCGGCGCCAGCAGCATCAGACGTTTGCCTTCCGGCTGTGACAGCACGTTATCGACCATCTGACTAACGGTTTGCGCCGCCAGCGGCACGTCATGATCCGGACAACGCGGCTCGCCCACGCGGGCAAACAGCAGGCGCAGGTAGTCGTGGATCTCGGTAATGGTACCCACCGTAGAGCGCGGGTTGTGAGATGTCGATTTCTGTTCAATTGAGATCGCGGGCGATAGCCCCTCAATATGGTCGACATCCGGTTTTTCCATGAGCGACAAAAACTGCCGCGCGTAAGCGGAGAGCGATTCAACGTAACGACGCTGCCCTTCGGCATACAGAGTGTCGAAAGCCAGTGAGGATTTGCCTGAACCCGAAAGCCCGGTCACGACAATCAGTTTGTCGCGGGGGATGACGAGGTTAATATTTTTGAGATTATGGGTGCGGGCGCCCCGAACTTCGATCTTATCCATTCACCTTTCCCGGTAGAGACTCGGATGCCTGGTTTGTTTGAAGGACAAACGGCAGAAACGGCTAATTATGACACAATTTAACCTGTTTGAATATACAGTATTGGAATGCATCTTCAGCTAAAGTATGCAACAATATGAGGTTCGCGCGAGTGACCTGGAACCTGCATCGCAGCTATTAAAATGCTACGTGGAAATGGTACACTCACGCGTTTACACTATTTATGAAACGTATTCAGGAGACTCAATTATGGCCAGCAGAGGCGTAAACAAGGTGATTCTCGTTGGTAATCTGGGCCAGGACCCGGAAGTACGCTATATGCCGAGTGGCGGCGCTGTCGCCAACTTAACGCTGGCTACTTCTGAATCCTGGCGCGATAAGCAGACCGGCGAAATGAAAGAGCAGACTGAATGGCACCGGGTGGTGATGTTCGGCAAACTGGCGGAAGTGGCCGGCGAATATCTGCGTAAAGGTTCTCAGGTGTATATCGAAGGTCAATTGCGTACCCGCAAGTGGACCGATCAGAGTGGCCAGGAACGCTATACGACTGAAATTAACGTTCCGCAGATCGGCGGCGTGATGCAGATGCTGGGTGGTCGCCAGGGCGGCGGCGCACCGGCAGGCGGTCAGCAGCAGGGGGGTTGGGGTCAACCGCAACAACCTCAGCAGCCGCAGGGCGGCAACCAGTTCAGCGGCGGCGCGCAGTCGCGTCCACAGCAATCCGCGCCAGCGCCGTCTAACGAACCGCCAATGGATTTTGACGACGACATTCCGTTCTGATTTTTGGTAAAAAACTCAAAGCGTTATTTGCATTTTCGCTATAGTTCTCGTCTGCTGAAATGCCTGGTGTAAACCAGGCATTTTCTTACCTGGTATTATTGTCTTTGTATCCCTTTCAAAAAAGAGAAGCGCATATCTTACGGAAAAATGTCGCTTATCGCCTCTGGCCGACTCGCCTCGGCACATCATTATCCAGCCGAAGTTCATAAATGTACTGCAATAACCCGGATTGTCTTAAATATGAAAGAGAAATCTCATCTGCAAAATATATAATTTATAGCCATTTTTTGACAACAAAAAGATATTATAAAATAACGGTAGAGAAGGGGCGGTATTATCAATAGTTAATTAAATGTTTGCTTTAGCTTGTGATGAGCTCAAATATGATATGTGTATCTTGCTTTATTTTTAATTGCTGAAGATAAAATTGTTACTTATAGCTGGCTTTATATAAAAAATGGTTTTATTTGTGTGTTTTTTTACGCAATTCTGATTTTTTACTCCCCACTTATTATATTTTCAATGATTTAAGTTATATTGAAGTCCCTATGACCCTATGTTTTAATTGTGAAAATTCATTTTATCCTCTGGAGGCAAATTTATTAAATACGTATGGTTATAACGCGTATTAAAAAGAAATATGTCCTTAAAATGATTTAGAGTTTCAATGATTAGCTAACAAATCTATTTATCGGCGGGTGGTTTTAATTTGCTGATGACTATTTTTTATTTATGAGCTGAGAGCTTATGCGATACCTATTATTGGGGAAGATATAGTTAGTGCAATAATTGATGTCTACCTAATTAAAAAAATGAAGAGTGTTTTTAATTAAAGCACTCATCTTTGTTGTGGGCGCATAAAAATGGCGTCGTTGTTTTTATTTTTCTGATTACGAGATGTAAGAAAACTGAACTCTATAAAGCGTATTGGTAGCAGGAAGCCAAGGGCGGTAGCGTTCACTTTCTGAATAAGTTGAGCATCCTTTATCCTTTCTAATCTACAAAAACATTTTATTCACAATGTAATATCAGGAGACAACATGGAAGACGAAAGTAATCCGTGGCCTAGTTTTGTTGATACATTCTCTACGGTATTGTGCATTTTTATATTTCTTATGTTGGTGTTTGCACTTAATAATATGATTATTATGTATGACAACTCAATTAAAGTTTATAAAGCAAATATAGAGAATAAGACTAAATCTACTGCTCAAAATAACGGAGCCAATGACAATTCAAATGCTAATGAAATAGTTAATAAGGAAGTGAATACCCAAGATGTGTCGGACGGAATGACTACAATGTCAGGTAAGGAGGTTGGAGTATACGATATCGCCGATGGTCAGAAAACTGATATAACGTCTACAAAAAATGAGCTTGTTATTACGTATCATGGCAGGCTGAGAAGCTTTTCAGAAGAGGATACTCATAAAATAGAGGCTTGGTTAGAAGACAAAACTAATAGTAATTTATTGATAGAAATGGTTATTCCTCAGGCAGACATCTCTTTCTCTGACTCTTTACGACTGGGATATGAACGGGGAATTATTTTAATGAAAGAGATTAAGAAGATATATCCTGATGTAGTTATTGACATGAGTGTTAACTCCGCAGCATCAAGTACAACGAGTAAAGCTATTATCACGACTATTAATAAAAAGGTGTCAGAGTGAAATATATAAATCATTACCGCTATTTGTTTGTCTGTTTTTTCCTTGCCATACTCCCTTTTTTCGCTTTATCTTTTCCCGGTATAAGAGAGTATGTTTTTGATAACTTTATGGTTTCTGCAATTTACAATGGAGTCATTATTGCCATTTATATTACAGGTTCTTTGTGTGCATTATTCACTATTCTTAAAAATATTTCAGCAAAAGATATATTAATAGCTCAGGACGCCAGTAGAAAAAATAGCATTCTTTCTAACCTCAATCAGGTTTTGTTTGCCGGGGAACCCAAACAGTGTGATTTCAATTTGCTGATGGAATTAGATGACAATGTGTCTACCGCCCGTAATCAACGATTGTCATTTATTATGAGCTGTAGCAATGTGTCGACGCTTGTTGGCCTGTTGGGGACGTTTGCGGGTCTGTCTATTACGATTGGTTCAATCGGGAACTTATTGAGCTCGCCATCAGATGTTGGCGGTGATAATGCAAGTAATACACTCAATATGATCGTGACAATGGTAGCGTCGCTTTCTGAACCATTGAAAGGGATGAATACCGCATTTGTATCTTCTATCTATGGTGTTGTTTGCGCCATACTCCTGACCTCACAAAGTGTTTTTGTTCGCAGCTCCTATTCCCTTGTTTCTACGGAAATCAAAAAATTAAAAATCATAAGCAACAGATCCAATAATAAACAACGAAGCCTGCGGGTTGAATCAGAGACGCTTGTAGAATTTAAAGAGTTGTTTAAAGCGTTTTTTGATAACTATCTGTCAGTTGAAAATTTACGGACGCAGGATGAAGAAAAGAAACGAGAGATGCTATCAGATAGCTTTGTCACTTTGCAAAACCGACTATTGGATAACTCAGCAAAACTAGAGCAACTTTCTACGCTGATTGATGGTTATCTGGTAAGCAATAACGAAAATACCCAAAAATTAGTTGACGGTGTAATAACAATTACCTCTCGTTTATCTGAAGGTAATACCCTGCTTGCTGATAATAATGCACGACTGGAGGCAATGAGTACAATACAAAATATTATAGACAAAAAGAATGATTCAATAATGGCATCAGTTGATAAATGCTATCAGGAATCTCTTTCACATGGTAAGACCATAAACGATATTGCCGCTGGCAGTGCCGATATTTCTCATACTCTCGATGGGCTGAGAAAAGAAATGGATGAGGATATGAATAATGTTCATTTAGCGCTATCCGATCTATCGGCTACTGATAAAAAGATTATTGCCAATACTAAAGAGATTAGTGCTGAAATGGTTAGCTACCGTGATACCTATATGCCATTAATGGAAAAAATAACATCTATGCATCAGGAAATAGTAAAGCAACGTTTGTTAAACAAGGAGGAAAAAAATGAAGATTAAGATGTTTTTTCTGACGACTGCTTTTATTACACAAAGCACATACGCCAGCGAGCTTCCGGTCATTCCTCTAAGAGATTTAGTTAATGCCGCATTAACGCATCAGCCCTCTGTTGCTGTTTCATATTATGAGACTGAAAAGAAAAACAGTGACTTAGATCTTTCACGGGCAGCACTTTATCCTACCCTGGATCTAACATCTGGCCTTAATAATAACAGGAAAGAGTCATCAGGTACCGAGAGGAACGTTGAAAATAAGGTGTCTTTATCATACCGAATAACGGATTTTGGAGTGAGGGGGGCTAATATCAGGAAATCTGAATATGAAAGAGATAATAGTAAAACTGACTATGAAAAAACAAAGAATATAGTGTCTCAGGAGGTTGTGACAACCTATTACAACATCAGTAAATATCGTGAAATGATTGATGGCGTAAATCTGGAGAAAGAGTTTTATAAAAAGATGCTGGAAACTTTTTCGTTGCTGGTATCTTCCGGTGTAGCGATGCAATCTGATATGCGTAAAGTACAAGTATCTATCGATGCATTAAATACCAGAAGCATTATGTATCAGTCGATGTTGGATGATGAAATGTATAAAATGCAGAATATGACTGGTCTGAATTTATCACCAGATCAGATTCAAAGCGATGAAAAATTCAACCTCTTCAAAAAATATATCTTTGTCGAAAGCCCTGAAAAACTTATGGACATGGTGATGAAATACAACGATGACTATAAGATGCTTGTCAATACCCGAAAAGCCGCGACCGAAGATATTAATGCCGCAAAATCATCCTATTTTCCGACTGTAGATCTTGTTTCCAGCTATGTACAGAATAACCCGAGCGGTAGTGCCAAAAAAAGTGATTATGAAGATGAATTTAAAACGGGTATCAATGTCAGTTTCAACATTTTTAATGGGTTCAGAAATTCAGCCCAGGAAAGAAAAATGGTGGCAAGTTACTCGCAGGCTAAGCTGCAAATTGACGATTTTTTGATTAAAACGCGTTATAACATTGATTCACAACTTTCAAGATACGCCGCTGCAAAAGAGACTTACTCAGTGGCGGAACGTTCACATACAAACGCGTTACAGCTTACTGAATTATATGAGCAGGAGTTTCAGTTAGGGCAAAAAAGTTTGCTTGATTTAATTTCAAGCCGTAATGAAGCATTTCAGGCATATGTAAGCATGATCGACAGCAAATATAGCCTGTATATTTTAAAGCTACAGCAACTCTCATTGATTTTTCATTTAATGGATTATTTAAAAGGAAATACTGAAAGTGAGTTAAATGTAATGAAATGAATAGAAGACAAAGCGATCATCTCATGATGATAATTATTTCTTTGACGATCTTAATTATTATCCTTACCTACTTTATAGAAATTAATTCAGTGGTTCATGGTCAGGGCGTTATCACTACTAAAGATAATGCTCAGTTAATATCTCTTTCTAAAGGAGGGACGATACAAGATATTTATGTAGCCGAGGGTGATACTGTAAAAAAAGGAGAACTCCTTGCAAAGGTCGTTAACCTTGATCTGCAAAAAGAATATCAAAGGTATAGAACTCAAAAAGGGTATCTGGATAAAGATGTTAACGAAATATCTTTCATTCTTGATAAAGAAAATGAGAGTGGGTTGATTACCCTGGATGGCACCCGTTCTTTAAGCAATAAAGAGGTAAAAGCGAATATTGAATTAGTGCATAGTCAGATAAGAGCTAAAGAGTTAAAAAAAACCTCTCTTGATTCTGAGATTAGCGGATTACAAGAGAAGCTGAGTTCGAAAGAAAAAGAACTCGCATTGCTTGCCGAAGAAATAAATATTCTTTCCCCACTGGTAAAAAAAGGAATTAGCCCATATACCAATTTTCTTAACAAGAAACAGGCGTATATAAAAGTTAAGTCTGAAATTAATGATATTGAAAGTAGCATCACTTTAAAAAAAGATGATATTGAGTTGGTTGTTAATGATATTGAGGCGCTTAATAATGAATTGCGCTTATCTTTATCTAAAATAATATCTAAAAATCTTCAGGAGCTTGAGGTTGTTAACTCTACATTAAAAGTAATAGAGAAGCAGATAAATGAGGAGGATATCTATTCACCGGTTGACGGTGTAATTTATAAAATCAATAAAAGTGCCACTACTCATGGTGGTGTGATTCAGGCGGCGGACTTACTTTTTGAAATAAAACCAAAAGTAAGGACTATGCTGGCCGATGTGAAAATATTACCCAAATACCGTGACCAAATATATGTAGATGAAGCCGTTAAACTGGATGTGCAGTCAATTATCCAACCAAAGATAAAATCGTATAATGCGACTATCGATAATATTAGCCCTGATTCCTATGAGGAAAATACCGGAGGAACAATTCAGCGTTATTATAAAGTAATTATTGCATTCGATGTTAATGAAGATGATTTACGGTGGTTAAAACCAGGTATGACTGTTGACGCCAGTGTAATTACCGGAAAACACAGTATTATGGAATACCTGTTATCTCCCTTGATGAAAGGCGTGGACAAAGCCTTTTCAGAACCAGTTAATACTAAACGATTAGATACACCTTGAGAGTGAATATAATATTATGGGAAATAAAAGCATACAAAAGTTTTTTGCCGATCAAAATTCTGTAATTGATTTATCTTCTTTGGGTAATGCCAAAGGCGCAAAAGTTTCTCTTTCCGGGCCAGACATGAACATTACCACGCCGCGTGGTTCAGTGATCATTGTCAATGGCGCTCTTTATTCAAGTATCAAAGGCAATAACCTCGCTGTTAAATTTAAAGATAAGACTATTACCGGCGCTAAAATTCTGGGCAGCGTAGATTTAAAAGATATTCAACTGGAGAGAATTGACAGCTCATTGGTTGATTCTGCTCAGGTAGAAAAGAAAGGTAATGGCAAACGACGAAATAAGAAGGAAGAAGAGGAATTAAAAAAGCAGCTTGACGATGCTGAAAACGCAAAGAAAGAAGCTGATAAGGCGAAGGAAGAAGCAGAGAAAGCTAAGGAGGCAGCAGAAAAAGCGCTCAATGAAGCGTTTGAAGTACAGAACTCGTCAAAGCAAATTGAAGAAATGCTGCAGAACTTTTTGGCTGACAATGTAGCAAAAGACAATTTGGCTCAGCAAAGCGATGCTTCCCAGCAAAATACACAGGCTAAAGCAACGCAGGCTTCTAAACAGAACGATGCTGAAAAAGTTCTTCCTCAACCTATTAATAAAAATACCAGTACTGGCAAAAGTAATAGCAGTAAAAATGAGGAAAATAAGCTCGATGCCGAGTCTGTTAAAGAGCCGCTTAAAGTCACATTAGCGCTTGCGGCCGAGAGTAACAGCGGTAGCAAAGATGATAGTATAACTAATTTTACCAAACCTCAGTTTGTAGGTAGCACTGCTCCCAATGCCACGGTTATTATTAAAATTAATGGTATTGCTGTCGGTCAGGCTGTAGCGGATAGTTTGGGTAACTTCACCTTCACAGCGCCTGAAACATTGACTGATGGAACATACAATCTGGAGGCAGAGGCCAAGACTGCTGATGGAAGCGGTAGCGCCAAACTTGTCATTACTATCGATTCCGTTACCGATAAGCCAACATTTGAACTTTCGCCTGAAAGTAGTGTGTCTGGTCATAAGGGCTTAACGCCGACCTTGACGCCTTCAATTGTTGGTACGGCGGAAGAGAATGCTAAGGTTGACATTTATGTAGATAATAAACTGGTTGCCAGCGTTGATGTCGATAAAGATGGAAACTGGAGTTATGAATTTAAAGATAATGAATTATCTGAGGGCGAAAATAGTATAAAAGTCGTTGCCGTGGATAAAGCAGGTAATAAAAACGAAACGACGGATAGTATCATAACCGACACCATTCCTCCGGAAAAGCCGACGATTGAGCTGGATGATAGTAGTGATTCCGGCATTAAAAATGACAACATTACAAATAGCACCCTGCCAACATTTATTGGTGTGGCGGAACCCGGTTCTACAGTCTCTATTTATCTTGGACTTAAACATCTTGGTGAGGTCATTGTTGCTAAAGATGGGACATGGAGCTATACGCTTACTACGCCGCTCAAGGATGGCGAATACAATATAACAGCAACAGCTACTGATATTGCCGGACATACCTCAGCGACGGCAAATCTGCCTTTTACTATTGATACACGTATCAGCTATTTCAGCGCTGAGATTGAAACGACGAATGATAGCGGTATTGTCGGAGATAACGTTACTAACAATACTCGCCCAACCTTTACAGGTAAAACTGAGCCAAATGCTATTATCAGTGTCATAAATAGTGAGACTGGCGAAGAGGTTATTTTTAAAGCGAATGACAAGGGCGAATGGACGTTCAATTTCACTTCCGACTCAGTGGAAGGGATTAACAATCTTACGTTCACTGTTGAAGATGTCGCTGGCAACAAAAAGGATTTTTCCTTTAGTTACGTTATTGATACTATTGCCCCTGTACCTCCGACGGTTTCTTTGGAGGATTATGTTGTTTTGCCGAATGGTATAATTTTATCAGGGAATGATTTACCGGCTTTAGTCGGTACGGCAGAGCCAAAGTCTACCATCTTATTGATGCGAGATGGTAAATTATATGACAGCATTGAGGTTGACTCAAACGGGACCTGGAATTATCAGTTTAGTAATAAATTTCTTCAGGGCGCCTATGATATTGAAATCATCTCTCAGGATGCCGCCGGTAATAAATCCTCTACTGTTAAATATTCTTTTACTATTCAAACTGAAGTTGTACCTCCAAAAGCGGAACTCGATGCCAGTGATGATTCCGGTGCAAAAGGCGACTGGATTACCAATAAACATAATGCTCTGACATTACTGGGAACAGCGGATAGGTTTGCTACCGTAAATATCCTTATTGATGGTAAAACGATAGGCGTGACGACTGCGGATGCAGACGGTAACTGGAATTTTGATATTTCCCGAAATCTGTCTGACAATGTTTATAAGATTACGGTTGAATCCATCGATCCTTTAGGAAGAACGTCATCTGTAGATTATCAGCTTACCATTGATAGCTTTACGCCGATCCCTACTGTTATGTTGCATGATAGCGCTGACTCTGGCGTTAAAGGCGATATGATTACTAAAATTAATACGCCGTTGTTTACCGGGATGGCTGAAGCTAATGCTAAGGTTTCCATCTATGTTGACGGTGTGTTAAGTGGTGAGGCTATTGCTGGCGATGATGGTGTATGGAATTTTCAATTTACCACAGCGTTATCCGATGGCTCGCATGACGTAACGGTAAAAGTAGAAGATATTGCCGGTAATACTGCCTCCTCATCAGCGTATAATTTCCAAATCGTAACGCAAACGCAAAAACCAACAATAGAGTTGGTCAACGATACGGGGGTTGATAATACAGACCATATTATTAATGAAAAGAATCCTGCACTGACAGGAACCGCTGCACCCTATTCAACGGTTAAACTCTATATTGATGGTGCACTGATCGCTGAGGTCAGAACAAATAAAGATGGCAGATGGGAGTATACCCTGAAAGCCGATCAAGGTTTGGTTGATGGCGATCATAGAATAACCGCTTCAGTTGAAGATATCGCTGGCAACATTGCTCATTCGGATCCTTTCTTAATTAGCGTCGATACTGCTATTTCAATACCGATAGTTTCATTGAGCCCGGATTCAGATTCGGGAATTGCAGATGATAATTTAACGAATATCGTTAAACCTACCTTGCACCTAAAAGATATTGATCCGGACATTATCAGTGTTCAGGTATGGGATGCCGCGTCTGATACGCAGATCGGTGTTGCCACGCAACAACCTGATGGTTCATGGGCCTATACCTTTACTTCAGATTTAACGGAAGGCTTGCATCAGGTTTATGTCAAGGTTGAGGACATTGCGGGTAATAAAGCGAACAGCGCGGTATTCGATTTTACTATCGATACCACAGTATCAACGCCGGTGATTTCCCTGCTTTCTAAGGATGATACGGGGGTTACAGGCGATAACCTGACCAATATCAATAAGCCAGGTTTTGCTATTTCCGGTGTTGATGCTGATGCGCATCGGGTCGTCGTACAGGTGATGCACAATGGCGTGAGCGAAGAGATCGAACTTTCCCACCTCAATGGTAGTTGGTTATTTATACCAGGGAATACGTGGGCGGATGGCAGCTACACGTTAACGGTGAAAGTAGAAGATAAGGCAGGAAATACCAACTACTCAGCGCCGCTGACGGTCGTTATCGATACCCAAATCGCCATTGATGGGGTGGAACTGGTCAACGATAGCGGCGTGAAAGGCGATAATATGACCAACGACGACCGTCCCCACTTTCGTGTGACGGTACCTACGGATGTCAATGAAGTCCGTCTGAGCATTGACGGTGGTAATTCGTGGGTTCAGGCAACTCCGGGCGTGGCAGGAAGCTGGGAGTATATCTGGCCGACAGACCTGGCAGATGGTCAATACACGCTAACGGTGGAAGCGACTGATAAAGCAGGCAATACAGTGACGAAGACCATCGATTTCGCGGTGGATACCACGCTGTCAGTGCCGGTCATCGTACTGGATAGCGCGGACGACACCGGCATCCAGGGCGATAACATGACGAATAGCACCCAGCCGACATTTGCCCTGCAGCATATTGATGATGATGCCGTTCGCGTTACGGTCAGCGTAGAGCATGGCGGCGTCACCACCACATTTGACGCCACGAAAGGCACAGGCGGATGGAGCTTTACGCCGACAGGGGCGTGGGCGGATGGTGATTATACCCTGAGTGTGTCAGTCGAAGATAAAGCGGGGAACACCAGCCATTCTGCATCGCTGACGGTGACGGTGGACACGCAAATCGCCATTAATAACATTGAACTGGTCAATGACAGCGGTATTCCCGACGATAATCTGACTAATAACGTGCGTCCGCACTTCCAGGTGACGGTACCGACGGATGTCAACGTGGTGCGCCTGAGCATTGACGGCGGCAAGACGTGGTTCAACGCTACCCAGAGCGCGACGCCGGGCGCCTGGGATTATATCTGGCCGGATGATGTGGCCGACGGAGGCTATACCCTGACGGTAGAGGCGACCGACAAGGCGGGAAACAAGACGACGCAGGAACTTGATTTCACCATCGATACCACTCTGTCTGTGCCGACCCTCTCGCTGGACAGCGCAGATGACAGCGGCATCGCGGGCGATAATATCACCAATGTTAAAACGCCGGGCTTTACCCTCAACAATATTGATACCGATGTCAGCCGGGTGATAGTGGAGGTAATGCACAATGGCATTAAACAGGAGGTGCCACTGGTTCAGACCGGCGGACAGTGGCGCTTTGCGCCGACCAGCGACTGGGCGGACGGCGACTATATCCTGACGGTGAAGGTAGAAGATAGGGCTGGAAATGTGAAGCAGTCCGCGCCGTTGACGGTGACAGTAGACACGCATATCGCCATTGACCGTATTGAACTGGTTAACGACAGCGGTATCCCCGACGATAATCTGACCAATGAAGCGCGCCCGCACTTTCAGGTGACAGTACCGGCGGATGTTAACGGTGTAAGACTGAGCATTGATGGCGGCAAAACGTGGTTTGACGCCACGCAGAGCGCGACGTCGGGCGTCTGGGATTATACCTGGCTGACGAATGTGGCTAACGGCCCTCACACCCTGATGGTGGAAGCAACCGACAAGGCGGGAAACAAAACGACGCAGAAACTGGACTTCACCATCGATACCATTCTGTCAGAACCGACGATTACCCTGGACAGCGCGGATGATAGCGCCGCTGGCGATAACATCACCAACGTTAAGATGCCAGGCTTTACCCTCGGTAATATCGACGCCGACGTGACCAAAGTGGTGGTGACGGTGGCGCATGATGGTAAGAACCAACAGATAGAGTTGATTAAGAACGGCGGTGTGTGGCGCTTTACGCCGGGCGCAGCCTGGACCGATGGCAACTATACGCTGACGGTAAAGGTAGAAGATAAGGCGGGTAATACAAATTATTCTGCGCCGCTGACGGTGACTATCGATACGCAAACGTCTATTGATCGCATTGAACTTCTTAATGACACGGGTATTGTCGGGGATAACCTGACCAATGAAGCACGTCCACAGTTTCATATTACGGTACCGACGGACGTGAACTCTGTGCAACTGAGTCTTGATGGCGGCATCAACTGGGTTAACGCAACGCTGACGTCTGACGGCGTTTGGGAGTATATATGGCCGACAGATCTGGTCGAAAATACGTATACCCTGACAGTGAAAGCAACCGATGTTGCAGGCAACACGGCGACGGAAACGCTCAATTTTATCATTGATACCACATTGTCGACACCGACCATCACGCTGGATAGCGCAGATGATAGCGGCACCGCCAACGATAATAAGACTAACGTTAAAACGCCGGGTTTTATTATCGGCGGTATTGATTCTGACGTGACTCAGGTCGTCGTGCAGGTGATGCGCGATGGTCACAGCGAGGAGGTGGAGCTGACGCAGACTAACGGGCAGTGGCGTTTTGTACCCGGCAGCGCGTGGACTGATGGCGACTATACGCTGACGGTAACGGTGAAAGATGAGGCGGGTAATATTCGCCACTCAGCGCCGTTGACGGTCACCATCGATACGCAAATCGCCATTGACCATATTGAACTGGTCAATGACAGCGGTATTCCCGACGATAATCTGACTAATAACGTGCGTCCGCACTTCCAGGTGACGGTACCGACTGATGTCAACGTGGTGCGCCTGAGCATTGACGGCGGCAAGACGTGGTTCAACGCGACCCAGAGCGCGACGCCGGGTGTCTGGGATTATACCTGGCTGGCTGATGTGGGAGAGGGGAAGCATACCCTGACAGTGGAGGCGACCGACAAGGCGGGAAACAAAACGACGCAGCAACTGGACTTCATCATCGATACTCTACTGTCAGAACCGACTATCGTGCTGGACAACACGGACGACAGCGGAACAAAAGGCGATAACCTGACCAACGTAAATAAGCCGACGTTTTTACTGGGCAATATTGACGCAGACGCGCGGTATGTCACGGTTGAGGTGCAGCATGGCGGCACGAAAGAAGTGCTGACGGCTACCAAAGACGCGACCGGCAACTGGAGCGTAACACCGACCGGTACATGGGCAGATGGCGACTATACGCTGACAGTGAGGGTGGAAGATGAGGCGGGGAACGAAAAACACTCAGCGTCGCTGACGGTCACTGTTGATACCCAAATCACCATTGATGCTATTGAACTGGTTAATGATAACGGTATTCCCGGCGACAATATGACTAACGACGCCCATCCGCAGTTCCGCGTGACGGTACCGGGGGACGTTAACGAAGTTAGTCTGAGCATTGACGGTGGCGTGACCTGGGTTAAGGCGACACAGAGCGCGACGCCGGGCGTCTGGAATTATACCTGGCCGGGCACCGTGCCGGATGGCGACTATACGCTGAATGTGAAAGCGACTGACAATGCGGGTAATACGGTGACGGAGACACTCCACTTCACTATTGATACCACGCTGTCAGTGCCGGTCATCGTACTGAATAGCGCGGACGATACCGGTGTCCAGGGCGATAACATGACCAATAGCACCCAGCCGACATTTGCCCTGCAGCATATTGATGATGATGCCGTTCGCGTTACGGTCAGCGTGGAGCATGGCGGCGTCACCACCACATTTGACGCCACGAAAGGCGTAGGCGGATGGAGCTTTACGCCGACAGGGGCGTGGGCGGATGGTGATTATACCCTGAGTGTGTCAGTCGAAGATAAAGCGGGGAACACCAGCCATTCTGCATCGCTGACGGTGACGGTGGACACGCAAATCGCCATTAATAACATTGAACTGGTCAATGACAGCGGTATTCCCGACGATAATCTGACTAATAACGTGCGTCCGCACTTCCAGGTGAAGGTACCGACGGATGTTAACGAGGTACGCCTGAGCATTGACGGCGGCAAGACGTGGTTCAACGCTACCCAGAGCGCGACGCCGGGCGTCTGGGATTATACCTGGCTGGCTGATGTGGGAGAGGGGAAGCATACCCTGACAGTGGAGGCGACCGACAAGGCGGGAAACCAGACGACGCAGAAACTGGACTTCATCATCGATACCATGCTGTCAGAACCGACTATCGTGCTGGACAGCACGGACGACAGCGGAACAAAAGGCGATAACCTGACCAACGCGAATAAGCCGACGTTTATACTGGGCAATATTGACGCAGACGCGCGGTATGTCACGGTTGAGGTGCAGTATGGCGGCACGAAAGAAGTGCTGACGGCCACCAAAGGCGCGACCGGCATCTGGAGCGTGACACCGACCGGCACATGGGCAGATGGCGACTATATGCTGACGGTGAGGGTGGAGGATGATGCGGGGAACGTAAAATACTCAGCGCCGCTGACGGTCACGGTTGATACCCAAATCACCATTGATGTTATTGAACTGGTTAATGATAACGGTATTCCCGGCGACAACCTGACCAATGACGTTCGTCCACACTTCCGCGTCACGGTGCCAGGGGATGTCAACGAGGTACGTCTGAGTATCGACGGCGGTAATACGTGGGTTCGTGCAACACAGGGCACGGCAGGGATCTGGGATTACACCTGGCCGAAAGATGTGACCGACGGGCTACATACCCTGACGGTAGAAGCGACCGATAAGGCGGGAAATAAGACGACGCAGACGCTCGATTTTACCATTGATACCCGGCTGTCAACGCCTACCATCACTATGGATAGCAGGGACGATACAGGTGCCATTGGCGATCATATTACGAGCGTCAAAAGACCGGGCTTTACCATTGGCAATATTGACTCCGATGCGCAATCGGTCATTTTGCGGATCACACAGGGCGGCAATAGCCAGGAAGTGACACTAACCCAGGTTGGAGGACAGTGGCGCTTTACGCCAGATGCTGACTGGGCGGACGGTAGCTATACACTGACGGTAGAGGTAACGGATAACGCAGGAAACGTTCGTCAGTCCACGCCGCTGATAGTGACGGTAGATACGCAAACCAGCATTACTGATATTACATTGGTCAATGATCATGGCGTGCCTGATGACAATCTAACTAACAGCACCCGTCCGCAGTTTGAGATCACGGTGCCGGCGGATGTGAATTCTGTGCAACTGAGCATTGATGGGGGCGCAAACTGGGTGAGCGCGGCGCAGGGTATTGAAGGCGTCTGGGGCTATACCTGGCCAACGGATATGGGCGATGGAAAACACACCCTAACCGTCATGGTCACCGACAGAGCGGGCAATACGGCGACGCAAACGCTTGAATTTTTCATCGACACCCGGTTGTCGACGCCGACTATTGCGCTGGATAGCACGGATGATACCGGTACGCCTGGCGATGATATGACCAATCGCACCCGACCGACCTTTATTCTGCAGAATATCGATTCGGATGTTATCAACGTTACAGTCAGCGTCACGCATAATGGAACGACAACCTCGTTTACCGCGACACAGGGGGCTGGAGGCTGGAGCTTTACACCGCCAGCGCCGTGGGGCGACGGTGATTATACGCTGACGGTGACAGTGGAGGATCGGGCGGGAAATACGCGTCCGTCTACGCCGCTGACGGTGACAGTGGATACGCAAATAGCCATTGATCATATTGAATTAGTCAACGATAGCGGCGTCCCTGGCGATAATGTGACAAAACATGTGCGTCCGCAGTTCCAGATCTCGGTACCGGATGATGTGGAAAAGGTTCTTCTGAGTATCGACGGCGGCACGACCTGGGTTACCGCAATCAAGAGTTCGACGGCTGGCATTTGGGATTACACCTGGCCGACGGATATGCCAGAGGGACAGCATACCCTGACCGTGGAAGTGACTGACGGTGCGGGTAATAAGATGACGGAGACGCTCAATTTCACTATCGACATCACGTTGATGACGCCAACCATTGAGCTGGCGCCCGATCAGGATACCGGACAGAATAAGAACGATAATCTGACCAGCGTCACTCAGCCAGTATTTGTGTTGGGGAGTATCGATAAAGATGTTCGACACGTGGAATTGAGTATTGAGCATAACGGCACGTTTAAAACGGTGGTACTCACCGAATCAGCCGACGGCTGGCGCTATCGACCGGATTCTGCTTTGGCGGACGGTAGCTACACATTCACCGTGACGGTAACAGATGTGGCAGGCAACCAGCAAACATCCGCGCCTTTAAAGGTGACGATAGACGGTACGTTGACTACGCCGGTGATTGAACTGGCAGCTGGCGAAGATAGCGGTACTGTTGGCGATCGCCTCACCAATCACGATCGGCCTGTGTTCGACATACGCCAGGTTGATTCTGACGTTACGCGCGTGATGGTCAAAGTAACTTACAACGGTAAAACGCACGAGGAAGCGGCGGTATTCACCAATGGTCAATGGCGCTTTACGCCTTCTGCGAGCTGGGCTGATGGCTCATATCAGTTAGCCGTTGTGGTGGAAGATCTGGCGGGGAATGTAAAAGAGTCTGCGCCGTTTGAGGTGCGTATTGACACCACGACAACCATTAACAATATCGTATTGCTTAATGATACTGGCGTGCAGAATGATCAATTAACGAATGTTGCCAAACCGTCATTCAGAATTGACGTTCCCGGTGATGTCGTCCAGGTACGCGTAACCCTGGATGGTGGCGCTAACTGGAATGTGATACGCAAAAATGCCGACGGACAGTGGATTTTTGACAGCCCGAATACTCTGGTTGACGGCACATATACCCTTCGCGTAGAGGCCACGGATGAGGCAGGTAATATTGCGAATAAAGATTTAGTATTTAATATCGATACTAATATACAGGTTCCGACTATTGCTTTAGACGCAGGACAAGATACCGGAGCGAATACAGCCGATAATATCACTAATATTTCACGACCCACCTTTACGATTGGTAATGTTGACCCCGATGTTATCAAAGTCGTGGTGACGATTGATGGTCATGATTATAACGCGACTAAGGTTGGGGCTGGTTGGCAATTTACGCCAGGCAATGCCATTCCGGATGGTTCTTATAATATTACCGTTACGGTTGAAGATAAGGCCGGAAATACCGCGACATCGAAACCATTACCTGTTGTGATAGATACGACGGCTGAAATTGAAAGCGTCACGTTGGTTACAGATAGCGGTGATAGCGATGTAGATAACATTACCAAAGTCGACAAGCCGCAGTTTAGTATTGTTACCGCTGATGATATTACTCATGTGCGCGTTAAAATCGATAACGCCGCTAATTGGATTGAACTCACAAAAGGAGGGGATGGCCGCTGGATATTTAATGTCGGTTCGGCATTACCTGATGGGCAACACACTCTCTTGGTTGATGTGACTGATATCGCCGGCAACGTTGCGCAAGAAACGCTGCAGTTTACGATTGATACGACTCTGCGAGAGCCGACAATTGTACTCGATCCCACCCATGATACTGGTGATGATACTAATGATAATCTTACCAGGATTAACAAACCGGTGTTTATTATCGGTAATGTCGATAATGATGTATCACACATTGTGGTTCATATTGATGGTCGGGATTACACCATTGAAAACACAGGGGGGAATTTAACCTTTACGCCGGATCAACCGCTGTCTGACGGTCAGCATACGATCTCTGTTACCGTAACGGATATTGCTGGTAATACCAAAACATCGGCCGAACTGAAGATTGAAATCGACACGCAGGTTCAGATTGACAGTGTTACGTTAACAACAGATAGCGGCGTCAACGATCACGATAATGTCACCAATGCTACCCGTCCCTCTTTTGAAATTGCAACGCCTGATGATGTGACATCGGTGCTGGTTTCTTTCGATGGCGTAAACTGGACGCCCATCAGTAAAAATGCGGCCGGGCAGTGGGAATTTACTGCAGGTAGCGCATTGCCTGATGGTCATTATACTCTCCATGTCCAGGCGACGGATCGGGCAGGGAATACGGCAAATTCCACGCTGGGCTTCACCGTGGATACGCAGATTGACGGCCTGAGCGTCGTGATGCTGGACGACGCCGGAAAGGATTCTACGGATGGTATTACGAATATTACCTCTCCACGTTTTGAAATTTCAGCCAGAGAACCGCTGCAGAGCGTGACGGTAATTTTAAACGGGAAATCCAGCACACTGACTCAGGGGGCAGGTAATAAATGGCTGTTTACCCCTGATACACCGTTAGTGGATGGAACTTACAAAATAGAAATAGTGGCTGAAGATATCGCAGGTAATAAAATTAGCAAAGAGGTATCATTCACAATAGACACTATTGTTTCTGATCCCAGTATTGATTTGCTGGATGCGGATGATACTGGCGAAAGCGCTGTTGATAATATTACGAGTGTCACTAAACCACGTTTCGTTATTGGCAATGTACCCGCCGATATTGATACTGTTGTAATCAGAATTAACGGCGTTTCTTATCCGGTTACGGCAAATGGCAATAACCTCTGGGAATTCCAGGTTCCCGTTGCGTTAAACGATGGCGTATATGAAGCCGTTGTTGTCTTCAGAGATATTGCCGGAAATACTTCTGAAACTAAGCTGCCCTTTACCATTGATACCACGACAAGCGTCAGTGTCAGAATGGAGCCAGCGTCTGATACCGGAAATTCCAATAGCGATAACCTTACGAATAAGCAAAATCCCAAATTCGAAGGTACTGCAGAGCCCAATGCGAAACTGGTGATTACCATTGTTGACGATAAGTCAGGTCGGGAGGTTTTAAAACAAACGATTACGGTTGGCGCTGATGGCAACTGGAGTGTGACGCCGAATATACTGCCGGATGGCATGTATACCATCAACGTCGTCGCAACAGATGTCGCGGGAAATACTGCGCAAACGCAGGAAAGATTCACTATCGATACGGTTACGATCGATCCCACCATTCGCCTTTCGGATCCATCTATTGATGATCAGCATGAAGCAACCAGCCTGCGTCCTGAGTTCAAAGGGTTTGCCGAAGCGTTCTCGACGATTATGATTCAGTGGGATGGGAAAGTGGTCGGCTCCGCAAACGCCAATGCGAATGGCGAATGGAGTTGGACGCCGCCATCAGTATTAGCGCCAGGCTCCTATGTTGTGAGCATTGTTGCCAAAGATAAAGCGGGTAATGAATCGTCGCAGGTCGACTTTCCTGTCGTAATACCTGTTATTGATGTCACGCCTCCAACCATAAAGCTCAGCGAGGAGAGCGATAGTGGTGCCTTAGGAGACTTTACCACGAATAATAAAACGCCGACCCTGGTTGGGAACACGTTACCTAATGCGATTGTGAGTATTTATGTGGATGGCGTGAAGGTCGGCGAGGCGACAGCGGATACAGCGGGTCGATATACTTTCCAGTTATCGGAAATGAAAGATGGCCATTATGTCGTCCAGGTGGGTATCGTCAACCCTCGCGATAATAGCGAACTGCGTTCCACCGCCGTTGATGTCACTATCGATACCGAGGTTGCTGAACTGGTATGGAATATATCTGGAATGCATGAGGGCGGATATATCAATACGGTGACGCCGGAGATTGGCGGCACCAGTGAGCCAAACAGCAAAATCACTATCTTTGTGAATGGCGTTGAAAAAGCGATTGCTTATACGACAGGCGCAGGACACTGGGGCGTAGTATTACCTGCTTTGGGTAATGACGGTAATTATGTATTAACGTTTAAAGTTGAAGATGTTGCCGGCAATATCAGAGAGTTTGGTCCGCAGAATGTGATACTGGATACGGTAATTTCGCCGTTAACCGTGGTATTACGCGAAGCTGATGACAGTGGCAAAGTTGGCGACTGGATCACCAATAAATCTCATGTCACCATCGATGGTACTGCCGAAGCCGGAAGTACTTTAACCATCAGGAGTCCGCAGGGGGTGGTTATTGCTACCCTGGTGGTAGGCAATGATGGTCGATGGAGCGCAGAATTAGATCTGCGTGAAGGTAGTAATGCCTTTGTCGTGGTATCGGAAGATAAAGCGGGCAACAGCCAACAAAAAGATATCCTGATAGAACATGATACGCAGATTGAAATCAGCGATATTTCATTAAGTCGGGATACTAATAGCGGTGATAAATATGATCTGATTACCAATAATAAGTCTCCGGTACTGGTTGCCATGACCGATCCCGGCGCGACGGTACAGGTTTATATTAATGGTGTGTTACAAGGCACAGTAGAGGCGAGTTCGTCAGGTAATATTAGCTATACCATGCCGGCAAATAGCGCCGACGGCGAGTATCAGGTGCAATTTGTTGCTACGGATACTGCTGGTAACCGGGTTGAGTCTGCGATTACAACCGTGACAATCGATTCTCAAATTGCTGTCTTTGACATTGATGAAGATTCATTACCGGCCCTCTCTAATAACCGGGCGTTGTCAGTCTCAGGTGTCGGGGAGGCTGGTTCTCAGGTCAGCATCTTTGTCGATGGTAAATTAGTCAACGTTGTTATGGTTGAGGCTGATGGCACATGGCGCGCGCCGATACTGCTGCAAGATGATGGTACGTTTAATATTCATTTCAGCATTACTGACGTTGCTGGCAACACTGAAGTGAGCAAGGATTATAGCGTGGATGTCGATTCATCAACCGACTTCCCAACGCTCAACCTTGAAGATGCAAGCAACTCTGGTTCACTTGACGATCTGATTACTAATCACAACAAGCCTGTGTTAGTTGGCACCGCAGAAGCGGGAGCCACAATCCATATTTATGTGGATGAAAAGATCGTGGCAAATGTGCTTGTGCTTGAAGATGGAACCTGGTCCTACCAGTTTGATAATGCGTTAAAAGATGGTGAATATTCTATCCGTGTGGTTGCCGAAGACCCGGCAGGTAATACGGCAGAATCGCCTCGCTTACTCGTCACGATAGATACCAGTACGTTTATCGATAATCCTGCTATGGTGGCAGGTTCTGATAACGGTATTTTCAGTAATGATAGTATAACGAGTCAGACCCGGCCTACGTTTAGTATTTCTGGAGAAATGAACCAGAGTGTTCAGATTTTCATTGATGGGGTGTTAGTCGATACGATCACGGTGACGGACAGAAATCAAGTTTATCGACCTGAGTCACCGTTGGGCGATGGTTCCCATAGCATTTATTATGTTATCACCGATAAAGCAGGCAACACGGCTACCTCGAAAACGCTAAACTTTACTATCGATACCTTTAATACGACGCCTGTCGCCATTGATTCTATCGGTGGACAAACGTTAGCAGAGATGACCGGTAGTGATGGCAAAATATATATAACGGACACGACGCGTAACTTATTGTTTAGTGGCAGTGCCGAGCCCAATAGCAAAATAGAAATCATCATTAATGGCTTAAATGTGGGGGAAGTTTGGGTTAATGAAAAAGGCCACTGGCAGATGCCGGTGAACCCGCTTTATTTCACAGAAGGCCAACTGGATATCACTGTTAAATCTACGGACCGTGCTGGTAACGTAAATCAGGAAAAGTATTCCATTTGGGTCGATACGCATATCCAGGTATTTACCAGCGAGCTTGATGACAATAAATCATCATCGAAAACGGACTGGTGGAGTAATAGCTCCACTATTACCATGAGAGGTATGGGGGAAATTGGCGCTACGGTATCATTAATCGTGGCAGGGGTCACGCTGGCAACCGCTGTCGTTGCGGCTAATGGGCAGTGGGAGTTATCGACCGATCAGCTTCCGGAAGGGAAATACGATATCACGTTGAGTATTGAGGATAACGCAGGCAACCGTAAGGAAGAGGTACATGAAATATTTATTGATCGAACGCCGCCAAACGCTCCGGTCGTAACTTATTCAGATATTGTCAACGATCTAATTATTATGCAGGGGACGGCGGAAGCCAAATCTCAGCTAATAATAACCGATAGTAATGGGAATACTTATACGTTAACCGTTCCTGATAATGGTAAATGGAGTATGGCGATCCCGTATCCATCGGAAGGGAAGTTTACCATTACGAGTGTGGATGCGATTGGTAACCGGAGTGATGATGTCCCTCTCGATATCATGAAAGAGGTTCCCGTTATTTCATTATCTCCAGACTCAGACAGTGGTACGGTGGGCGATAATATTACGCGAGATAAGCAACCTACCTTTATTATCGGGAATCTGGAAAGCGATGTTGTGGTCGTTCAGGTCGATATCAATGGGACCGTATATAATGCTGAAAAAAATGCCGATGGCGTTTGGTTCTTTACGCCAGGTACACCGTTAGCTGATGGTTCCTATACGATATCGGTAATCGCAAGCGATGCCGCGGGTAATCAGAAAAACTCGTTACCCATTACCGTTACGATCGACAGTACGCTGACCGTGCCGGAGATTGCGCTGGCAGCAGGTGAAGACAATGGCGCTTCAGACAGCGATAACGTGACGAATCACACCCAGCCTAAGTTCACGCTGCAGCATATTGATGCTGATGTGACCGGGGTGACCGTAAACGTGACGCATAATGGCGTGACAGACATCTATCAGGCGACGCAAGGCGCGGATGGCTGGACCTTCACGCCGCCAGCCGCCTGGAATGACGGTACCTACACGCTGAGCGTGACGGTGGTGGATCGCGCGGGGAATTCACAGCAATCTGCTTCGCTAGCGGTGACGGTTGACTCAACGGTGACGGTAACAGCGGATAGCCAGCATGACGATGCGAGCGATGACGCCACGGCAACAGCGGTTACTCCACCGGAGTCTGAAACAGTGAATGCCGAAAGCGCTACGCATCTTCGAACTGTGCCGTCTGCGGCGGAAGAAAGCGTGGTGAAGGAGACAGCCTATAGTATTACATTGTTAAACGCTGACTCTGGGGATGAAATAGATCGTTCAATTAGTCAGACACCTTCTTTTGAAATATCAGTACCTGAGAATATTGTTAATGTCAGTGTTATGTTTGAAGGAGAAGAGTTTACTCTGCCGATAACTAACCAGAAAGCAATATTCGAAGTTCCGCTATCTTTGGAAGATGGTGAATATACTATGGACGTGAAATTCATTGATAAGGACGATGATTTCCTGATTAAGGAGAAAACATTCTCAGTCGATCACTCCTCGGCGGATATTGTGAACGCAATGAATGCAAGAGGAAAGACCGAGGATGATATTAATGATTCCCCTTCAACGAGTTCTGTAGGGCACAACAATAACGGCGCTATTGATGTTTTCGCCGTTAATGAAGTTACGCTACCTGTAGATAATCAAGAAGAACACGCATAATAACGGAGGCCCCTCACCTTTGGGTGAGGGGGTTTACTTATGGATAAAAAACTAGAACCTTATTATTTAAGTGCGGAAACGGCATTATCTATAGTGTCTAAAAAATTCAACATAAAAATTGACATCAAAGAGGATGATATAAATTTAAGATTTAAAAAGTACGACAGAAATAACACTGACGACTCTATACAAATGAAGAATTTCTTTTTGTCGTTAGGGCTTTCTCTACAGGATATATTATTTAATAATGGTGAAGATTTACTAAATGAGCCTATGCCGATTTTACTATTAACGCCAGAAATGAAGTGGATGGTGTGTGTGAGCGGCGGGCAAAAAATAAAGTTGGTAAACGCGCGCGGTGAACTCTGTTATGTTGAAATTGAAGATGAATATTTAAAAGAGTTATCTGCATTTAGTATACTACCTTTAAATAAAGTTGTTGATAGTATAAGAGTAAAAAATATCATAAAAAACTCTTTATCGATGAACAAGATTTTTTATACTAAATACTTTTTTTCATCTCTTTTTATGGCAATTTTTGCGTTAACTATCCCAGTATTTAGTAATCTGTTCTATGATAAGCTTGTTCCAAGCGCTTCGGTTTCATCTTTATTTGGCGTGGCTATAATTGTTGCTGTATTTATTGTTTTTGAGTTTATCCTTCGTACTTCGAAAGATATTTATCAGTCTATCACAGCAAGGCAGGATGACGTCGATATTGATATCGCATTTCTTGAAGCGGTACTTTATAGTAAAAAGAAAAATGGCAGATCCATGTCATCAGCATTTGTGCTATGGAATGAGTTTCAGAAAATTAAACCCGTTTTATTAAACTCGATCTTTCAACGTATAGCCGATATTCCAATATTTATTATATTTCTCATTGTTATATATGTAAATTTAGGTCTGGTTGTTATTGTACCTATTACCATGTTTATCGTCTCTATTATTATTTCCCTCGTTAACCACCATTATACTAATGAGTTAATGAACAAACAAAAAGAAGGACAGAAGAACAGGAATATTTTTATCTCAGAAGTTTTCTTATCTATTAAAATGATCCATACCTTAAATAATCAAGGTTTACTTTTTGATTGGGTTAATACATCAAATGAACAGTCGTATCTTAACCTGAAGATAAGGAAATTAAATCTTATCTATCAATCTATATTGGGGAGTATGTCATCTATTACCCAAATAACTATTATGGTAATAGCCTTTTTTATGGTAATCAAGGGTGATGTTACTACTGGCGCAATTGTTTCATCTGTCATTGTCTCTGGCCGTATTTCCGGGATCATTTCGAATTTTTCTTCTACATTAATCTCTATTTTATCAGCAGAAAAAACCGGTAAGGATCTGCTTTCTTTTTTTGATGAAGATCAGGCAGAAAAAACACCGGCATTACAGTCAATATCAAAGTGCAATGGCGATATCTCTATCCGGGGCGTGAGTTATCAGTATGATGCTCAATCTCCGATGATTATTAACCGACTGTCTATAGACATACCTGCGGGGCAACGTGTCGCGGTGGTAGGCGAATGCGGAGCAGGAAAAAGCTCATTACTGGGAATGCTATCTGGCTACCTTTCGCCAACAGACGGTGCCATTTTATATGATGGATATAACTTAGGACATTTATCGCAGAACTTTTTTTCTCAGCATTTAAGCGTGGTGACGACACATGATGTTTTATTCACCGGAACCATTGAAAGTAATTTCGCGTTAAAACCGCAAAACGACAGGGGCCGGGTACTCAAGGCGCTTCAGCTGGCGAACTGTGGTTTTATCTTGCAACATCCTATGGGGCTGAAGTTTCCGGTGAATTTTATGGCTAAAAACCTGTCATCCGGACAGCAGCAGCAGTTATTATTAGCACGTAGTCTGAGTAGTGACGCCAGCGTCTTTTTATGGGATGAACCAACATCAAATCTGGATGAGAATACCGAGAAGCAAATTTTTGATAACTTAGATGAGTTTATTCATGGGAAAACGTTGATCATGGTGACGCATCGTCGATATCTGATAAAGTATTTTGACCGGGTCCTGGTAATGAAAGGTGGAAAAATAATCCGTGATTGTTCTCCGGATAAATTATTAATGTAAAATAAGCAGCGCTTGTCGCTGTTATCAGGTGGTACTGCTTAATAAAAAAGACCCGTTGCACAAACGGGTCTTTTTTGTCATTTAACGAGTCGGCAACGTCTTCAATAAGTTTAGCTCGATTCTGTTAGGGCTATTCCACTTGCCATTTTGGGATAACCACACCTGGCGGCCCTCATCAACGGCAATGCGAGGGACGTGATGGTGCGCAAGGCTACCCCTGGCGCGCGATTCCGCGTTGAGATAACCGGTGGGCGACTTCAGCGGCAGCGATAGCCTATCAGGTCAGCACCATCGGCCATTCTGGTGGGGTCTGGCTCATCGTTTCGACCATTACGGCTTCAATGTTATGCCAGATCGCAGCGAGATCCATCATGGTAATACCGAGTAAACCGGTGGCAAACCAGCAGGCGGATACTACGCCCAGACCGCTACTGATCACCGCCAGACCAATATAATCTGATTTACGGAAACGGATATTGAGCGTGCTGGCTAAAAACATGAGCACGGCGCTCAGCAGTTGCCAGCGGAGAAGAACGACACCAGTGGTTATGGCAGCCATGAAACATTTCCTCTGAATAGACCTTTGTCCAGGACAGCACGGCGTTGTTCCCGGGAAACGTGGGACATTCTGGCTATCAACGGACATCACATCAACATCGAATGAAACATTGTTTCTATTTCATTGTTTTTGTGAACTATATCACAAAAACCAGCTTGTTCGCCAGATCGGCAATGTATTTTTTGTGCGTTTTATAACCGTATTTTTTGTGTGACTTCTACGCGTCCGTAGAGAAACTGCCGGAAAGCAAAGATGTATTATTACTACTCTTTTATTTTTTTTCGTGAAATTCAGACCTGATAAAAATATCAAGTTATTTATCAAAAGAAAGGAGTAAAGATGTATACCCCATCGTTTACTTGAGTATAAATCTGATATTATCAAAAATATTTAGTGTCCTGCCTGGTATGCGAAAGAGATTGCGCGTATTTATTAATGGTAAATGTTGATCGGTAAAAGTCTGTTGCTAATATTGATAAATTCATGCACCGTAAACCTCCATTTGGTTCACGTCTTATTTTGCCAACAATAGTCACAAATAATGCAGGGAAATAGGCTGAAAATGAGTCAAAGCACACGACGCAAGGTGTTGAGATTTCTCGGAACGATCATTGTGGTGTTACTTCCTATATTGCTGGCGATCTGGTTTGCTCATATCCGGGCAGTCTCTGAAACCAGAAATCAGTTACATTCATTTGCGCAGTTGGTATTAGATAAAACGGAGCGGGTTATCCTGCAAGCAGATTTAGCCCGCGATGCCGCTGAACAATATCAGGGGCAAGCCTGTACGCCAGCCCATCAACAGCGAATGCTGAATATTATCCGCGGTCGTTTGTACATTAATGAGTTGATTTATGCTAAGGGCCAGCGTTTTCTATGCTCTACGGTTATGACGCCAACAAGTCCTTATTTTATTCCCCGCGCTGACTATAAACGAAAGCCTGACATCGCTATTTATTACTATCGTGATACGCCTTTTTTCAACGGTTATAAAATGACATATATGCAGCGGGGAAACTATGTCGCGGTTATCAATCCCTTATCTTATAGCGAGGTGATGTCAGACGATCCGGCGTTGGCCTGGGGAATGTATGATACGGTGACCAACACCTTTTTCTCCCTGAGTGAACAGGCGCAGGCTGATCAGCTATTACCTTTGGTACGACGGAGTGAACCTGTGTTCCAACAGGGTGAGCGTTTTTATACTCTGGTTAAATCAGCAAAACGACCGGTTGCCGCGATTGTGTCAACCTCAAAGCAACGCTTTTACCAGAACCTCTTTCATCAGCTTACGTTAACGCTACCGTTAGGGATCATCTGTAGCATTATCATCTTATTTATGTGGTCACGATCCCGGCAGGCATATTACTCACCGCGTCGATTGCTGCAACGGGCCATTACCAGGCACCAGCTTTGCCTTCATTATCAGCCGATCATTGATATCCGAAACGGGACATGTGTAGGTGCCGAAGCGCTATTGCGTTGGCCGGGCTATCACGGTCCGGTGATGAGCCCGTGCGAATTTATTCCGCTGGCGGAAAAAGAGGGGATGATTGAGCAGATCACCGATTATGTCGTCGAAGAGGTATTTAATGATTTAGGTGGTTTTCTGGCCGCGCACCCGCATCTTTATGTCTCTATCAATCTCGCTGCCGCCGATTTTCTCTCTTCCCGACTAATTGTGATGATTCATGAAAAAACGCGTCAGCATTCAGTGCTTGCGCAACAGATAAAGGTTGAAGTGACTGAGCGCGGATTTATTGATGTGCCTAAAATGACGCCGATTATTCAGGCGTTTCGCCAGGCGGGATACGAGGTGGCAATTGATGACTTTGGTACCGGCTATTCGAACTTGCATAACCTGTACTCATTAAATATCGACCTTTTAAAAATTGATAAATCTTTTGTCGACACGCTAACCACTAATAGCGCCAGCCATTTGATTGTGGAACATATTATTGAAATGGCGCAAAGTTTGCGGCTAAAAATCATTGCTGAGGGGGTTGAAACGGCTGAACAGGTTAGCTGGTTGCTAAAACGCGGCGTTCAGTATTGTCAGGGATGGCACTTTGCGAAGGCGTTACCACCGCAGGAATTCATCGCCTGGCTACAACAAACGCCCGCGCCTCTGACGATACGCGGGCAGACGCCCTACAGGCGGTGACGGTAATCGCTGGGAGTGCGATCGAACTCGCGGCGGAATACACGCGAGAAGGTTTGCTGCGATACATAGCCCAGGTCCATCGCGATATCAAAAATCGGGCGCTCGGTCGTTCGTAGCTCAACGGCCGCCAACAGGAGACGGCGCTGGCGAATATACTCGCCTAATGTTTGATGCGTTACCGTACGAAACATCCGCTGCAAATACCACTTGGAGTAGCCCGATTTTTTTGCCACCACATCAATGTTTAGCGGTTGGTCGATATGTTCATCAATCCATTCGATAAGGGTCTGAATTATCTGCTGATGCGACATATTGTTGCCTCTTAAACAGTATTCGATTCGTCGTTTTGTCTGCGGGCGAGTATAATTCCTCAAGTTAACTTGAGGTAAAGCGATTTATGGAAAAAAAATCTCCCCGTTTAAAAGCCTTACTGACGCCGGGGGAAGTTGCGAAACGTAGCGGTGTTGCTGTGTCCGCCCTGCACTTCTATGAAAGCAAAGGGCTAATTACCAGTATCCGTAATAGCGGTAACCAACGGCGATACAAGCGTGACGTGTTGCGTTATGTCGCGATTATCAAGATCGCCCAGCGTATCGGCATCCCGCTGGCAACTATCGGCGACGCGTTTGGTATCTTGCCGGAAGGACATACGTTAAGCGCGAAAGAGTGGAAGCAGCTCTCATCGCAGTGGCGCGAAGAGTTAGACCGACGTATTCATACGCTGGTGGCGTTGCGCGATGAGCTGGACGGTTGTATCGGCTGCGGCTGTTTATCGCGTAGCGACTGTCCGCTGCGAAATCCAGGCGACAGGCTTGGCGAACACGGGACGGGCGCCCGGCTGCTTGAAGATGATTAACATGCACTCGGCCATCGGGCTGAGCTCACCTAAAACTAAAGCGCCGCTAAGGGCGCTTTAGTTTGTTTCCGGTCTTTGTCTTTCGCTCTATCCCGCTGATTACAGGAGGGTTTCCCCCGACGTCAACACCCCTCATATCGAGCACGTGGTGGAGGTTCCGGTTTGTGTTGATACTGTAAGTGTAAGCGACGACGCCCTGTTCGCCAGCGAAATGCTGATTTTTTAGCCGAAATTTTTACGGCAACTGCCATAATTTTCTATAGTTAGTTGGCATACCTTACAGGAGACAGCCATGCTGACGGTGCACCATTTAAATCAGTCTCGTTCGCAGCGCATCTTGTGGGCGCTGGAAGAGCTGGCGTTGCCTTACCAGATTGTGCGTTACCAGCGTGAAAAGACCATGCTGGCGCCGCCGGCATTGAAAAAAGTGCATCCGCTGGGCAAGTCTCCGGTTATCGAAGATCACGGTATGGTTATTGCGGAATCGGGCGCCATCCTGGAATATTTGCAGGACACTTACGACAGTATCGGACGCTTTAAACCTGCGGATGCGCAGGGGAAACAACACTATCGCTTCTGGCTACATTACGCTGAAGGTTCTCTCATGCCCTTGCTATTGATGAGACTGCTCTTTACCTCTCTGGGTAAACCGCCGGTACCATTGGGCCTGCGAACGTTGGGCGGCGTTATCGGTAAGGGCGCGCAAAAAGCGTACCTCAATCCGCAACTGGAAACCCATGCGCGCTTTATTGACGGGCATCTGGCAAATCACCCCTGGTTTGCCGGAGAGCAGTTAAGTATGGCGGATATCCAGATGAGCTTCCCGCTATTTGCGCTGCTTGCCCGAGGCGGAATCGCTCATCTCGACCATATCAACGCATGGAAAGCGCGGGTAGAAATGCGTCCAGCCTGGCAGCGAGCGATTCAGCAGGGCGGTCCGTTTACCATTCCCGGCGGATAATGGCGTTTTTGTGAGCAGATTGCGCAACGTATTTGCTAACAGCGATGCGAAAAATTGTTGCTGGATTGCGCAGGGACGATAACGTTTGCGCATCGTCTGGCGATTTATTGAGCATACTAAGCAGAAAAGCATAAAAAGCGGCAAAGTTCAGTTGAAAAAGCGTTGATGATCGCTGGATAATCGTTTGCTTTTTTTTGCCACCCGTTTTGTATACGTGGAGCTAAACGTTTGCTTTTTTGCGGCGCCCCGGTTGTCGTAAATGTAGCACAAGGAGATAACGTTGCGCTGTTAGTGGATTACCTCCCACGTATACCGACGAATAATAAATTCTCAGGGGATGTTTTCTATGTCTACGCCTTCAGCGCGTACCGGCGGTTCACTCGACGCCTGGTTTAAAATTTCACAACGCGGGAGCACCGTTCGCCAGGAAGTCGTTGCTGGCTTAACCACGTTTCTCGCGATGGTTTACTCCGTCATCGTGGTGCCAGGGATGCTGGGTAAAGCCGGGTTCCCGCCTGCTGCCGTCTTTGTAGCGACCTGCCTGGTCGCAGGCGTCGGCTCTATTGTTATGGGGCTTTGGGCGAATCTGCCGCTGGCTATCGGTTGCGCTATCTCGTTGACGGCGTTTACCGCGTTTAGCTTGGTCCTGGGGCAGCATATTAGCGTCCCGGTCGCGCTTGGCGCCGTATTCCTGATGGGCGTACTGTTTACCGTTATCTCCGCCACCGGCATTCGTAGCTGGATTTTGCGTAACTTGCCGCAGGGCGTGGCCCACGGAACCGGTATCGGTATTGGCCTGTTTTTGTTGCTGATTGCCGCCAACGGCGTCGGCCTGGTCATTAAAAACCCGCTGGATGGCCTGCCGGTCGCGCTGGGCGATTTCGATACCTTCCCGGTGATTATGTCGCTTGTGGGTCTGGCTGTTATTCTCGGTCTGGAAAAGCTGAAAGTCCCCGGCGGCATTCTGTTGACCATTATTGGCATTTCTATTGTGGGTTTGCTCTTCGATCCTAACGTCCATTTTTCCGGCATTTTCGCCATGCCTTCGTTGAGCGATGAAAACGGCAACTCGCTGATCGGCAGCCTGGATATTATGGGCGCGTTAAACCCTGTCGTTCTGCCAAGCGTACTGGCGCTGGTGATGACGGCGGTGTTTGATGCGACCGGCACGATTCGTGCGGTCGCAGGGCAGGCTAATCTGCTGGACAAAGACGGACAAATTATCGATGGCGGCAAAGCGCTAACCACCGACTCACTGAGTAGCGTTTTCTCCGGCCTGGTCGGGGCGGCGCCAGCCGCGGTGTATATCGAGTCTGCGGCCGGTACGGCGGCGGGCGGTAAAACGGGCCTGACGGCGATTACCGTGGGCGTGCTGTTTTTGCTGATCCTGTTTCTTTCGCCGCTCTCTTATCTCGTTCCCGTCTATGCAACTGCCCCGGCGCTCATGTATGTCGGTCTGCTGATGCTGAGTAACGTGGCGAAAATCGATTTTGCTGATTTCGTCGATGCGATGGCGGGGCTGGTAACGGCCGTATTTATTGTACTGACCTGTAACATCGTCACCGGGATTATGATCGGCTTTGCCACGCTGGTCGTCGGGCGTCTGGTTTCCGGCGAATGGCGTAAACTGAATATCGGGACTGTCGTCATTGCGGTCGCGCTGGTCGCTTTTTATGCCGGCGGCTGGGCTATCTAGCTCTGCCTTCATTCTGAAAAACGGGCGGCGTTGGCCGCCCGTTTTCATTTTCAGGACACATCACGTTACCTTTTGCGTTAATCTGAAGAAGGTGAAACCGAGGCATGATGCCTCTCTCCATCATAAAAAACATCGCAAACAGGGAACGCATGGAAATTTTCTTCACAATACTCATCATGACCCTTGTGGTCTCGCTGTCGGGGGTATTTACGCGTGTATTACCCTTCCAGCTTCCTTTACCCCTTATGCAGATCGCCGTTGGCGCGCTGTTGGCGTGGCCGACGTTTGGTTTGCATGTGGAATTCGACCCGGAACTCTTCCTGGTGCTGTTTATTCCGCCGCTGCTGTTTGCGGATGGCTGGAAAACGCCGACCCGTGAATTTCTTGAGCATGGACGAGAGATTTTCGGGCTGGCGCTGGCGCTGGTCCTGGTAACGGTCGTTGGAATCGGCTTCCTGATTTATTGGCTGGTGCCCGGCATTCCGCTGATCCCCGCCTTTGCACTGGCCGCCGTGCTGTCGCCGACCGATGCGGTAGCGCTCTCCGGAATTGTGGGCGAGGGGCGTATCCCGAAAAAAATCATGGGCATTCTGCAGGGAGAGGCGTTAATGAACGACGCCTCCGGTCTGGTATCGCTGAAATTCGCCGTCGCGGTGGCGATGGGGACGATGGTCTTTACCGTCGGCGGCGCGACGCTGGAATTTTTTAAGGTCGCTATCGGCGGTATTCTGGCGGGTTTTGTAGTCAGTTGGCTGTATGGCCGCTCGCTGCGTTTTTTGAGCCGCTGGGGTGGCGATGAACCCGCGACTCAAATCGTCCTGCTGTTTCTGCTGCCCTTCGCGTCTTACCTGATTGCCGAACATATTGGCGTCTCAGGCATCCTGGCCGCGGTTGCCGCCGGGATGACCATCACCCGTTCTGGCGTAATGCGCCGCGCGCCGCTGGCAATGCGTTTGCGCGCGAACAGTACCTGGGCGATGCTGGAATTTGTCTTTAACGGTATGGTCTTTCTGCTGTTGGGACTGCAATTGCCAGGGATTCTGGAATCTTCGCTGGCGGCGGCGGAAGCTGACCCGAATGTCGAAACCTGGATGCTCTTTACCGATATCGTGCTGATTTATGCGGCATTGATGCTGGTTCGCTTCGGCTGGCTGTGGACCATGAAAAAGTTCAGCCTGCGCTTTTTGAAGAAGAAACCGATGGAGTTCGCCAGCTGGACGTCGCGTGAAATTCTGATTGCTTCCTTCGCTGGCGTTCGTGGGGCGATCACCCTGGCTGGTGTGCTCTCTATACCGTTACTTTTGCCGGATGGCAGCGGATTTCCGGCGCGTTATGAACTGGTATTCCTGGCGGCTGGCGTCATTCTGTTCTCGTTATTTGTCGGCGTGATCATGCTGCCGCTGCTGTTGCAACATCTGGAAGTCGCCGATCATGCGCAACAGTTGAAAGAGGAGCGTATCGCCCGCGCGGCGACGGCGGAAGTGGCGATTGTCGCCATTCAGAAAATGGAAGAGCGTCTGGCGGCGGATACCGAAGAAAACATCGATAATCAGTTGCTTACTGAAGTAAGCTCACGTGTCATTGGTAACTTGCGTCGCCGTGCCGATGGGCGAAACGATGTCGAAAGCTCCATACAGGAAGAAAACCTGGAGCGACGTTTCCGTCTGGCGGCGCTGCGTTCCGAGCGCGCCGAGTTGTATCATCTGCGCGCCACGCGAGAAATCAGCAATGAAACATTGCAAAAGCTGCTGCACGACCTGGATTTGATGGAAGCGCTACTGATAGAAAATCAGTAGTCCTTGTGGCCCGGTGGCGCCATGCTTTCCGGGCCTACAAGTAGGCCGGATAAGGTGCTTGCGCCGCCATCCGGCAAGGGTCTTAACCCATGGCTTACGGTTGTTTCAGCCAAAACCCTTCGCAACAGGTTAACCATGCCCGGGCGCTGTGCGACAGATACACGCCCTCTCGCCAAATCATGCCCAACTGCCAGCGGAGATCGCTTTCCAGCGGTAGCCAGCGCAGCGTGGCCTTATCCAGACGCTGACAAATCGGCTCCGGCAAAATGGCGATGCCGACGCCCGCTTGCACCATGGCGGCGAGAAAATCCCATTGCCCGCTGCGCACGGCAATCCGTGGTTTTACGTCATGCTGGCTAAATAAGGTCATCAACTGGCGGCTCAGGGCAAAGTCTTCGTTATAGATAAGAAGAGGATGCTCCGCCAGAGCTTCAGGCGCGATGGAGTCGCCGGTTGTCCACTGACCGGAACGGGGAACCAGCACGCACAGCGGATGGCTGAACAGCGATAACGTCGTCAGCCCGCTCGCTTCTTCCACCGGGAGCGCGGTCATCGCAACATCCAGCTCGCCATTCATTACCGCCTGCTGTACCGTCAGGCCGCCAAACTCCGAAATTTTGAGTTCAACGCCAGGGTAGCGTTGTCGAAACAAACTGATTGGCCCGGCCATCAACATGCCGACCATCGGGGGAATACCCAGCCGCAGCACGCCCTTATTGAGATGGTTAATATCGCTCAACTCGGCCTCTAACTGGCGAAACTCAGCGAGGATCGCCAGACCGCGTTCAAACACCACGCGTCCGGTATCGGTCAGCAATAACTTACGTCCGTCGCGGATCAGTAGCGTACAGTTAAGCTCATCTTCAAGATTTTTCAGCATTTTGCTAATGGTGGGCTGGGTGACAAATAACTTCTCCGCTGCGCGGGTGAAACTTTGCTGGCGCACCACCTCGACAAAATAACGCAGCGTTCTGATATCCATGATTATTCCTTCCGACTATGCCTGCAATGATTTTAATTCATTTCTGCCCGTGACGGAGGTTCTCTATACTGGCGCTCCGTATTATTTTTCAGGACATTCCCTCATGGCTGTGGCGATAAGCCGCGTTACGCCTGCCGTTGTGCAACGACTCCAGGTACCGGTTCAGGTACTGCTCTATGCAGGTTTATTCATTTTTTCCCAATATCTTGTCTCCTGGCTGCACCTGCCGTTGCCCGCGAATCTGGTCGGCATGGTGCTTATGTTGGCGCTGATCGTTTGCCGGATTATTCCGCTTAGCTGGGTACGCGCAGGCGCACGCTGGCTGCTGGCGGAGATGCTGTTATTCTTTGTTCCCGCCGTCGTGGCGGTAGTGAACTATGCCCATCTGTTACTGGTGGACGGCTGGCGCATTTTCTCGGTGATAGCGATCAGTACCTTAATGGTACTCGGCGCGACGGCGTGGGTGGTGGATAAAGTGTATCGCTATGAGATGAGCAGGCTAAACCGTGAATAACGTTCAGTTAAGCGTACTGTGCCTGGTGATTACGCTGGGAATTTATTTCGCCAATAAGCGCCTGTATCGCCGTTTTCGCAAATTGCCGTTGATGCCATTAGTGCTGACGCCGGCACTGCTGGTGTTAATGCTGGTGTTCGGTCATATCTCCTGGCAAAACTACATTGGTGAATCGCACTGGCTATTGTGGCTGCTCGGCCCGGCGACCATTGCCTTTGCGGTGCCGGTGTACGATAACCTCGCGATTATCAAACGTCACTGGATGTCGCTCACCGCGGGCGTAGTGACGGCGACGGTGGTGGCAGTCACCAGTTCCGTTTGGCTGGCGCGTCTGTTCACGTTATCGGATGAGATTCAGCGTAGTCTGGCGGTACGTTCCGTTACCACGCCGTTTGCGCTGGCGGCGGCAGAACCCCTGGGCGGGCAGCCAGATCTGGTGGCGCTGTTCGTGGTCGTCACTGGCGTGTTTGGCATGGCGGTCGGCGACGCGCTATTTTTGCGTCTCTCTATCCGGGAAGGCATGGCAAAAGGGGCAGGATTCGGCGCGGCGTCACATGGGGCGGGCACGGCGCGTTCCTATGAACTTGGTCAGCAGGAGGGCGTCGTCGCCAGTCTGGTAATGATGCTGTCCGGCGTGGTGATGGTGCTGGCAGCCCCGCTGGTGGCGAGGGTGATGTTCTGATTTTCCTCCGACCCACAGGGCCGGAGGAAACGGTAAGATTAATGCGCACGCCCTTGTTGTACGCCGAATCCCGTTTGGGAGCGGATAAACTGAGCGCGGAACTGCTCACGTTCACGGTTGCCTTCTGCCGAGTTATCGGTGGCCGAGAAGAACCAGATCCCCAGGAACGCCACGCTGATAGAGAACAGCGCCGGATACTCATACGGGAAGATCGCTTTTTCGTGGCCGAGGATCTGCACCCAAATGGTAGGGCCAAGAATCATCAGCACCACCGCTGTCAGTAAACCTAACCAGCCGCCCAGCATAGCGCCGCGCGTGGTCAGTTTTGACCAGTACATGGAAAGCAGAATGATGGGGAAGTTGCAGCTCGCGGCGATAGCAAATGCCAGGCCCACCATAAAGGCGATGTTCTGATTTTCAAACAGGACGCCGAGGATAATGGCGATCACGCCCAGCACCAGGACGGTGATTTTCGACACCTTCAGCTCTTCACGTTCGGTTGCGCCTTTGCGGAACACGTTGGCGTACAAGTCATGCGACACCGCCGATGCGCCCGCCAGCGTCAGACCTGCGACCACCGCCAGAATGGTGGCAAACGCCACTGCCGAAATAAAGCCGAGGAACAGGTTGCCGCCTACCGCGTTGGCCAGATGCACCGCCGCCATGTTATTGCCGCCAATCAGCGCGCCTGCGGCATCTTTATAGGCGGGATTCGCCCCCACCAGCATGATAGCGCCGAAGCCGATAATAAAGGTCAGAATGTAGAAATAGCCCATAAAACCGGTGGCGTAGAACACGCTCTTGCGCGCTTCGCGGGCATCGCTGACCGTAAAGAAACGCATCAGAATATGCGGCAAGCCGGCGGTGCCGAACATCAGTCCCAGACCCAACGACAATGCCGAAATCGGATCTTGCACCAATCCTCCTGGGCTCATAATCGCCGTGCCTTTCGGGTGTACCGCCATGGCTTCGGTAAACAGATTATTGAAGCTAAAGCCGACGTGTTTCATCACCATAAAGGCCATAAAACTGGCGCCAAACAGCAACAGGACGGCTTTGATAATTTGCACCCACGTTGTCGCCAGCATCCCGCCGAACAGCACGTACATCATCATCAGCACGCCGACCAGCACCACAGCGATGTGATAGTTGAGGCCGAACAGCAGTTCAATCAGTTTACCGGCGCCGACCATTTGGGCGATGAGATAAAGCGCCACCACTACCAGGGAGCCACAGGCCGAAAGAATACGGATTGGCCCCTGTTTCAGGCGATAAGAGGCAACGTCAGCAAAAGTATAACGTCCCAGATTACGCAGGCGCTCGGCAATCAAAAACAGGATGATTGGCCAGCCGACAAGGAAGCCCAGCGAATAGATCAGCCCGTCATAACCGGAGGTAAACACCAGCGCGGAAATGCCGAGAAATGACGCGGCAGACATATAGTCGCCGGCAATCGCCAGGCCGTTCTGGAACCCGGTGATATTGCCGCCAGCGGTGTAGTAGTCGCTACGGGAACGTACGCGTTTAGAGGCCCAGTAGGTAATACCGAGCGTAAACACGACGAAAATCAAAAACATGATAATCGCCTGCCAGTTGGTGGGCTGGCGTTCAACCGCGCCGCTAATGGCATCCGCCGCATGAGCGGCGAAGGGGAGTGCGGCGGCAAGCGCCGTCAGAACTCTCTTCATAATACTTTCACCTCATGCAGTACGGCGTTATTAAGACGATCGAATTCGCCGTTCGCCCGCCAGATATAAATTCCGGTCAACACAAAAGAAATCACAATCACCCCGACGCCAATGGGAATTCCTCGGGTGACGCTGGTTCCCGCATGTAGAGGCGTGCCCAGCCAGCCAGGCGCGAAGGCGATCAGTAAAATAAAGCTGATATAAACCGCCAGCATGATAACCGACAGAATCGTGGCAAACCGTTGCCGTTTTTCAACTAATTCCCTGAAACGCGCACTGTCTTCTATCCGCTGATAAATTTGGTCATTCATCACAGAGCTCTCCAGAGGTCCCCCTGCGTCTTTCGCGCTACAGGCGCGTTGGCCGCACTCGCGCGCCCCAGCCACATAGTGAACTTGAACTATGCTGCTGAGGGTGTGCTCGCTTGCCGCCTTCCTGTAACACGAAATCCTTTGGGGGAGGGTTTTTTATATTTCCCTCTCCCGGTTTGAGAGAGGGCAGGGGTAGGGTCGTAGGCCGGATAAAACGCGTTCGCGTTGCCATCCGGCATTTATGGTTATGACGGCATCGCGATGGCCTGCTTCTCTTCGAGCAGTTTCTCCACCACGCCAGGATCGGCGAGAGTCGAGGTATCGCCCAGATTGCTGGTATCGCCCGCCGCGATTTTGCGCAAAATGCGGCGCATAATTTTGCCGGAACGGGTTTTTGGCAGTGAGTCGGTCCAGTGCAGCACGTCCGGCGTCGCCAGTGGGCCAATCTCTTTACGTACCCAGTTGCGCACCTCCGCGTACAGTTCTGGCGACGGCTCCTCGCCGTGGTTGAGCGTCACATAAGCGTAAATCGCCTGGCCTTTGATAGCGTGTGGAATACCCACCACCGCCGCTTCGGCGATCTTCGGATGCGCCACCAGCGCTGACTCGATTTCCGCCGTACCCAGACGGTGGCCGGAGACGTTTAACACGTCGTCCACGCGACCGGTGATCCAGTAATAGCCGTCCTCATCGCGACGCGCGCCGTCGCCGCTGAAATACATATTCTTAAAGGTAGAGAAATAGGTCTGCTCAAAACGTTCATGATCGCCGAACAGAGTGCGCGCCTGGCCCGGCCAGGAATCGGTGATGACCAGATTGCCTTCCGTCGCGCCTTCTTGCGGATGGCCTTCGTTATCCACCAGCGCAGGCTGTACGCCAAAGAAAGGACGGGTGGCGGAACCGGCTTTCAGTTCGATAGCGCCTGGTAGCGGCGTGATCATAAAACCGCCTGTTTCAGTCTGCCACCAGGTGTCGACGACCGGACATTTTTCCTTGCCGATCTTCTTCCAGTACCATTCCCACGCTTCGGGATTGATCGGCTCGCCGACGGAACCCAGAATGCGCAGTGAAGAACGGTCGGTGCCTTCAATGGCTTTATCGCCTTCCGCCATCAGCGCGCGGATGGCCGTCGGGGCGGTATAGAGAATGTTGACCTGGTGTTTGTCGACCACCTGGCACATGCGAGCGGGCGTTGGCCAATTCGGCACGCCTTCAAACATTAAGGTGGTCGCGCCGCAGGCCAGCGGGCCATACAACAGATAGCTGTGCCCCGTCACCCAACCCACATCGGCGGTACACCAGTAAATATCGCCAGGGTGATAATCAAAGACATACTTAAAGGTGGTCGCGGCGTAGACCAGATAGCCGCCGGTGGTGTGCAGCACGCCTTTCGGCTTGCCGGTGGAGCCGGAGGTATAAAGGATAAACAGCGGATCTTCGGCATTCATCGCTTCAGGCTGGTGCTCAGGGCTGGCTTTTTCAATCAAATCGCGCCACCACAGGTCGCGGCCTTCTTGCCAGTCAATGTCGCTGCCGGTGCGCTTCAGGACGATCACATGCTCAACGCTAGTGACATTCGGGTTTTTCAGCGCGTCATCGACATTCTTTTTCAGCGGGATACTGCGTCCGGCACGTACACCTTCGTCAGCGGTGATCACCAGCCGCGAGCTGGAGTCGATAATGCGTCCGGCGACGGCTTCCGGCGAGAAGCCCCCGAAGATCACCGAATGCACCGCACCGATGCGGGCGCAGGCCAACATTGCCACCGCCGCTTCCGGCACCATCGGCATATAAATCGCTACCACATCGCCTTTTTTAATGCCCAGATCCAGCAGCGTATTCGCGAAACGGCAGACATCGCGATGCAGTTCGCGATAAGAGATATGTTTACTCTGCGACGTGTCATCGCCTTCCCAGATAATGGCGGTGCGATCGCCATTTTCCTGCAAATGGCGGTCAAGACAGTTCGCCGCCAGATTCAGCGTGCCGTCCTCGTACCATTTAATCGACACATTGCCTGGCGCAAAGGAGGTGTTTTTCACTTTTTGGTACGGCGTGATCCAATCGAGAATTTTTCCCTGTTCGCCCCAAAACGTATCGGGGTCGTTAATAGACTGTTTATATTTAGTCTCATACTGCTCTGGATTTATCAGGCAACGATCCGCAATGTTGGCGGGAATGGCGTGTTTATGTGTTTGGCTCATGCTGTTGTTCTCCTTGTGGGATGTTAATAATATGTCGCATAAACGTTAAATGTAGGGTCTTAATAAGTTTTGTTTAGTATTTGGGCGACAGATCACGCAAAAAGGGAACTGTGCAAATAAGCAGCAATCTATTTTTTGATTGTGTCCCGCAAAATTAGATAAATTTTCGGGATAACATGACGTTATATGAAATTTTTTAAAAAAGTGATCCGTGTCCGGAAATCAGAAAAGAGAGGGAGTTTTGTCCAGGTTACTAACTCTAAAGTGGTATTTTACATACACTTACAATTGATTAAAGACAACATTTTAAGTGTGGTTATTTGTTACACATAGAGGAGATCAATGTAATAACAGTATTTGTGCGGTTGCTGTTATGGAAAACGATAAAAAATCGCCATTAAAGATAATGGCGCAATCTGGATGAGACCTCTATGGCAAGGAAAACACTACGCGCACGCCGTTTCTTCAGCCTTATATTTCCTTTTTTCTTCATTACCTCTGTTTACGCTGAGCAAACGCCTGAATCCGCAAAAACCGTTACTGTTGAAGCGAAAAATGAAATGTTCGCGCCTCAACACCCCGACCAATATCAGTCATGGAAAGCGACGTCAGAACAGTCTGCCCGTGAAGATGCGCTGGCGGAAGACCCTCGTCTGGTGATCCTGTGGGCGGGCTATCCCTTCTCCCGTGATTACAACAAACCACGCGGCCACGCGTATGCGGTAACTGACGTGCGCGAAACGCTGCGTACCGGCGCGCCAAAAACGGCGGAAGACGGCCCGCTGCCGATGGCCTGCTGGAGTTGTAAAAGCCCCGATGTCGCGCGCCTTATCCAACAAGAAGGCGAAGACGGCTACTTCCATGGCAAATGGGCGCGCGGCGGCCCGGAAATTGTCAACGATTTGGGCTGTGCCGACTGTCATAACACCGCGTCGGACGATTTCGCCCAGGGGAAGCCAGCGTTAACGTTGTCGCGCCCCTATGCCGAACGGGCGATGGAGGCTATCGGCAAACCGTTTGATAAAGCGGGACGATTTGATCAGCAATCGATGGTCTGCGGTCAGTGCCACGTGGAGTACTACTTTGACGGTAAAAACAAAGCCGTTAAGTTCCCGTGGGATGAGGGCATGAAGGTCGAAAATATGGAGCAATACTACGACACTATCGCCTTCTCTGACTGGACTAACTCTCTGTCGAAAACCCCGATGCTCAAAGCGCAGCACCCGGAATATGAAACCTGGAGCGCGGGCATTCACGGTAAGAACAACGTGACCTGTATCGACTGCCACATGCCGAAAGTACAGAACGCCGAAGGCAAGCTCTACACCGACCATAAAATCGGCAACCCGTTCGACAATTTCGCGCAAACCTGCGCCAACTGCCACACCCAGGACAAAGCGTCCCTGCAAAAAGTGGTCGCCGAGCGTAAACAGGCGATTCATGACCTGAAAATCAAGGTTGAAGATCAGCTGGTACATGCGCACTTCGAAGCGAAAGCCGCATGGGATGCGGGGGCGACAGACGCGGAAATGAAACCGATTCTGAACGATATTCGCCACGCGCAGTGGCGTTGGGATCTGGCGATTGCGTCACACGGTATTCATATGCATGCCCCGGAAGAAGGTCTACGGATGTTAGGCAGTGCGATGGATAAAGCCGCGGATGCCCGTACTAAACTGGCGCGACTGCTGGCGACCAAAGGCATTACCCATGAAATTCCGCTGCCGGATATTTCGACGAAAGAGAAGGCGCAGAAAGCGATTGGTTTGAATATGCAACAAATCAACGCGGAGAAGCAGGACTTCCTGAAAACGGTCGTACCGCAGTGGGAAGATCAGGCGCGTAAAAACGGTCTGTTAAGCCAATAACCTCACATGTGACAAATTTGCCGGATGACAGCGCAAGCGCTTTATCCGGCCTACAGAAGTCTTGTAGGCCTTAAAGCTGCGCGCCATCAGGCATTATGTAATGGAGTGAATATGAGCGTATTACGTTCGTTATTAACTGCTGGGGTGCTGGCGTCAGGCCTGTTCTGGAGCCTGAGTGGAATTACTGCCACGCCAACGCCGCAGGAGTCGGATCAACGCTGGACGGTCACCCAGCAGCGTAATCCGGATGCTGCCTGTCTGGACTGTCACAAGCCGGACACCGAAGGTATGCACGGTAAACATACGGGCGCTATCAACCCGAACAATAAATTGCCGATAACCTGTACCAACTGCCACGGTCAACCGTCGCTTCACCACCGTGAAGGGGTGAAAGATGTGATGCGTTTTAACGACCCGATGTATACGGTAGAGCAGCAGAACAGCGTCTGTATGTCCTGCCACTTGCCTGAACAACTGCAAAAAGCGTTCTGGCCGCACGATGTTCATGTTACTAAAGTGACCTGCGCCAGTTGCCATTCCCTGCATCCGCAGCAAGACACGATGCAGACGCTAAGCGAGAAAGGGCGGATCAAAATATGCGTGGATTGCCACAGCGATCAGCGTACTAACCCGCACTTTAATCCGGCGTCCGTTCCGTTGCTTAAGGAGCAGCCATGAGTTGCACCCGACGTCAATTTATTACCCGCGTCGGCGCGCTGGCGGCGGTCAGTGGGATGGCAGGACGCGTTGTAGCGAACACGTTGAATATTAATGGCGTGCGTTATGGCATGGTACACGATGAGTCATTATGCATCGGCTGCACGGCCTGCATGGATGCCTGTCGGGAAGTCAACACCGTGCCGGAAGGCGTATCGCGCCTGACGATTATTCGCAGCGAGCCGCAGGGGACGTTTCCTGATGTGAAGTATCGCTTCTTCCGCCACTCGTGCCAGCATTGCGACCATGCCCCCTGCGTTGACGTCTGCCCGACGGGGGCATCATTCCGCGATGCCGCCAGCGGTATTGTCGACGTGAATCCGGACCTTTGCGTCGGCTGCCAGTACTGCATTGCCGCGTGTCCCTACCGCGTGCGCTTTATCCATCCGGTCAGTAAGACGGCGGATAAATGCGATTTCTGCCGGAAAACCAACCTGAAAGCGGGCAAACAGCCCGCCTGCGTTGAGTCATGCCCGACGAAGGCGCTGACGTTTGGTAATCTGGACGATCCCAACAGCGATATTTCCCGTTTGTTGCGGCAGAAAACCACCTATCGTTACAAGCTGGCGCTGGGCACAAAACCGAAGGTCTACCGCGTTCCCTTTAACTATGGGGAGGTGAGCCAATGACATCCGCTTCTGCATTTCATTTTGCATCACTGGTGTGGGACTGGCCCATCGCCATCTATCTGTTTCTGATTGGCATCTCCGCCGGACTGGTTACGTTGGCGATTCTGCTGCGCCGCTTCCATCCGGAGGCGGGCGGTTCGGACAGTACGCTGCTGCGCACTACGCTGGTGTTAGGGCCGGGGGCGATTATTCTTGGTCTGCTGATTCTGGTCTTTCACCTGACGCGCCCGTGGACCTTCTGGAAGCTGATGTTCCACTACAGCTTTACCTCGGTGATGTCGATGGGGGTGATGCTGTTCCAGTTGTACATGGTAGTGCTGGTGCTGTGGCTGGCGAAAATCTTTGAAAAAGAGGTGATTGCCCTGCAACAGCGTTGGCTGCCGCGGTCAGGGATCGTGCAGAAAGTGCTGACGCTGATCGCGCCGTTTCATCGCGCGCTGGAGACGTTAATGCTGGTACTGGCGGTTCTGCTCGGGGCGTACACCGGCTTTCTGCTGTCGGCGCTGAAATCCTATCCGTTCCTGAATAACCCGATCCTGCCGGCGCTGTTTCTGTTCTCCGGCATCTCCTCCGGCGCGGCGGTGGCGCTGATCGCTATGGCGTTACGCCATCGTAGCAACCCGCACAGCACCGAGGCGCGCTTTGTACATCGCATTGAAACCCCAGTGGTATGGCTGGAGATCTTCCTGCTGGCGGCCTTTTTTATCGGGCTGGCGCTGGGCGATGACGGCAAAATGCGCGCGCTGGCGGCGGCGCTGGGCGGCGGATTCTGGAGCTGGTGGTTCTGGCTTGGCGTCGTAGGGCTGGGATTGATTATCCCGCTGCTGCTGAAGCCCTGGGCAAACCGTAGCGTCACGTTTCACGGCGTGCTGGCCGTTTGCGGCGCCAGTTTGACCGGCGTGCTGCTGCTGCGCTTTTTCATTCTTTATGCGGGACAGCTAACGGTTGCATAATCTGGACATCTTCCTTCCTGAAGCCGGATTTCTGGCGCTGTTGTTGAGTCTCGGGGTCAACGTGCTGACCCCGCTGGCGACGTGGTGCGGGATGGGGCAGCACTGGCGCGGCGTCATGCGCCTGACGACCTGCGGCGCGTGGACGGCGTTCACGCTGCTGCTACTGGCGTTTGCGATTCTGGTTAGCTGTTTTCTGACCAGCGATTTTTCGGTCGTTTATGTTGCGCAGCATAGCCATAGTCAGTTGTCATGGGGACTGAAACTGGCGGCGGTATGGGGCGGTCATGAAGGTTCGCTCCTGCTGTGGGCGCTGCTTCTTTCGGGGTGGACGGCGCTATTCGCCTGGCGCTCCCGGCATGAATCTGACGCGCTTTTTCCGCTGACCCTGAGCATCTTGTCCTTCATTATGGCCTCGCTGCTGCTATTTATTGTGCTGTGGTCCGATCCGTTCCTGCGTATTTTCCCTCCCGCCATGGAAGGGCGCGACCTTAATCCCATGCTGCAACATCTGGGGCTGATCTTACATCCGCCGCTGCTCTATCTGGGTTATGGCGGCCTGATGACCGCGGCGAGCGTAGCGCTGGCTTCGCTACTGTGCGGCGGCTTTAACGCCACAACCGCCTGGGTTTGCTGGCGCTGGGCGTTACCGGGTTGGTGCGCTCTGACGCTGGGGATCATTCTCGGATCGTGGTGGGCATATTGCGAACTGGGCTGGGGCGGCTGGTGGTTCTGGGACCCGGTGGAAAATGCCTCGTTGTTGCCGTGGCTTGCCGCCAGCGCGTTGCTGCACAGTCTGTATGTCAGCCGCCAGCGCGGGAGCTTCCGCCACTGGTCGTTGCTGCTGGCGATACTGACGCTGATCCTCTCGTTGCTGGGAACGCTGATTGTGCGTTCCGGCATTCTGCTCTCCGTCCATGCTTTTGCGCTGGATAACGTGCGCGCGGTGCCGCTGTTTATCCTTTTTGCCGCGTTAAGTCTGGCATCGCTTGCTCTGTACGGCTGGCGGGCACGGGAGCCGTATCCGGCGACGCGTTTGGGCGGCGGAAAGTGCGAAACGCTCATTCTGACGACGCTGCTGCTCTTTAGCGCCGTCTTGTTGATCGTGCTGGTCGGGACGCTCTACCCCATGATTTATGGTTTGATGGGCTGGGGAAGGCTTTCGGTGGGCGCGCCCTATTTTAATCGCGTCACGCTGCCGTTTGGCCTGCTGATGCTGGTAGTTATCGTGCTGGCGACAATCAGAAGCCGCAAAGTCTCTGTGCGTTGTCAGCTTCCGGCATTGCTGGCGCATACGGGCGTATTTATCTTCGCCGCCGGGATCATGGTTTCCAGCGGCAGTCGGCATGAAATCAGCCTTAACCTCAGCCCCGGTCAGCAGGTGGTACTGGCGGGCTATACCTTTCGTTTCGAGCGTCTGGATCTGGAAGCCAAAGGCAACTACACCAGTGAAAAAGCGCGGATCACGTTGTGGCGGAATGAAAAACGCATTGGCAGCCTGCAGCCTGAAAGGCGCTTCTATGCCGCGCGTCGTCAACAGATGATGGAGCCGGGGATTCACTGGAACCTGCTACATGACTGGTACGCGGTGATGGGCGAAAAAACCGGACCGGATCGTTACGCCATGCGCTTATACGTGCAGACCGGCGTGCGCTGGATCTGGGGTGGGGGATTGTTGATGGTGTGTGGAGCGCTGCTGAGCGGATGGCGGGGGAGGAAGCATCCTGAGTTATTGCCTGATGGCGCTGCGCTTATCAGGCCTACGAGTGAAAAGCATGGTAGGCCGGATAAGGCGTTCACGCCGCCATCCGGCAAAACGATGTTACTTTTGGCTTTACTGATTTTTCTGCCTTTTGCCACCCATGCCCAGGTGGTGGACACATGGACGTTTGCCAACCCGCAGCAGCAGGAGAAAGCGCTGTCTATTGCCAGTCAACTGCGCTGTCCGCAGTGTCAGAACCAGAATTTGCTGGAATCCAATGCGCCCGTGGCGGTCAGTATGCGCCATCAGGTTTACAGCATGGTGGCCGAAGGTAAAAGCGAAGCGGAAATCACCGCCTGGATGACCGACCGTTATGGTGATTTCGTACGCTACAACCCGCCGTTGAATGAGCAAACGCTGCTGTTGTGGGCGCTGCCGTACCTGCTGTTATTGCTGGTGGGCGTGGTGGCCTGGCGGGTGAGAAAGCGTCAGCACGCAGGAGAGGGGGAACAATGAGCCAGTCTGAACACTCCACTGTGCCGTTACGTCCCATGCCCGTAAAGCGTCTGGCGGCTGCGGCGGTGTTGATGGTGGCTGCCTGTGTCGGCGGCTATCTGTTGACGCCGAAATGGCAGGCTGTGCGTAGCGAGCAACAGCGTCTGGCCGATCCGCTACGTGACTTTACGAACCCGCAAACGCCAGAGGCGCAGCTTTCCAGGCTGCAAGAAAAAATCCGCGCCAATCCGCAGGATAGCGAGCAATGGGCGCGGCTGGGCGAGTATTATCTCTATCGCAATGCGTATGACAATGCGCTGCTGGCATATCGTCAGGCGTTGCGTCTGCGAGGCGATAACGCGCAGCTTTTCGCCGCGCTGGCAACGGTGCTGTATTACCAGGCCGGGCAACATATGACGCCTGCGACGCGTGAAATGATTAATAAAGCGTTAGCGCTGGATGCGACAGAAGTGACCGCGCAGATGCTGCTGGCGGCGGATGCGTTTATGCAGGCGGATTATGCGCAAGCCGTGTCGCTGTGGCAAACCTTACTGGATGCCAACTCGCCGCGAGTGAACCGCGCGCAGCTGGTAGAGGCCATTAATTTGGCTAAATTGTTACAAAATCGGCAGAAATAATTTTTTCTTTTTTGTGACTTTTGTCATGTGTGCTGTTTAAAAAAACGGCGAATGAGACACAAGTAAAAATTAATTACCTCAGTGTATTATTCGTTTTTGACGAAGTAAAAAACTTTCCATAACAAATAGTTATTCATCATTAACGCCATAAACTCGCGTTATTATGCATAAAAACAGCCAAAAGCCCTGTTATGAAAGGGTTGCGCAAGACGCTATGCAAATGATACTGATTATGCGCGTTAAAAAACTCTACAAACCAACGCAACACAAATCATACCCTTTCAGTATGTATTGCTCTCATGCTTTCGGCGGAGAGCAACGCTTCATCGAGGAAGTCTGTTGTTATGAAAAATTTGAAAGTCAGCCTGGCCTGGCAAATTTTGCTGGCTATGGTGCTGGGCATTCTGTTGGGCAGCTATCTGCATTATCACAGTGACAGTCGTGAATGGCTGATTGCCAACCTGCTGTCGCCTGCTGGCGATATCTTTATCCATCTGATTAAAATGATCGTCGTGCCGATCGTGATCTCGACTCTGATTGTCGGCATCGCCGGCGTTGGCGATGCAAAACAGCTAGGCCGTATCGGCGCCAAAACCATTCTCTATTTTGAACTGATCACTACGGTGGCGATTATCCTCGGCATTACGCTGGCGAATGTCTTTCAGCCAGGCTCAGGCATTGATATGTCGCAACTGGCGACCGTCGATATTTCGAAATACCAGAACACCACGGCGGAAGTACAAAGTCATGCGCATGGGCTGATGGGGACGATACTGTCGCTGGTGCCGACCAATATCATCGCATCGATGGCCAAAGGGGATATGCTGCCAATTATCTTTTTCTCGGTCCTGTTTGGGCTGGGGTTGTCATCCCTGCCGGCAACGCACCGCGAACCGCTGGTGACGGTATTTCGTTCCATCTCTGAGACCATGTTTAAAGTCACCCATATGGTGATGCGCTATGCGCCAGTGGGCGTTTTTGCGCTGATCGCCGTCACGGTGGCGAATTTTGGTTTCGCGTCGCTGTGGCCGCTGGCGAAACTGGTGCTGCTGGTACACTTTGCCATTATCTTCTTTGCGCTGGTGGTGCTGGGCATTGTGGCGCGCCTGTGCGGGTTAAGTATCTGGATTCTGATTCGCATTCTGAAAGATGAATTGATTCTGGCGTACTCGACCGCCAGCTCCGAGAGCGTGCTGCCGCGCATTATCGAGAAGATGGAAGCTTACGGCGCGCCAGCCTCTATCACCAGTTTCGTGGTACCGACCGGTTACTCATTTAACCTCGACGGCTCCACGTTATACCAGAGCATCGCCGCCATTTTTATCGCGCAGCTATACGGTATCGACCTGTCGCTGTGGCAGGAAATTGTACTGGTGCTGACGCTGATGGTGACGTCGAAAGGGATTGCCGGCGTGCCTGGCGTTTCCTTCGTGGTGTTACTGGCGACGCTGGGCAGCGTGGGCATTCCGCTGGAAGGGCTGGCGTTTATCGCCGGTGTCGACCGTATCCTCGACATGGCGCGTACTGCGCTAAATGTGGTGGGGAATGCGCTGGCGGTGCTGGTGATCGCCAAGTGGGAACACAAGTTTGACCGCAAAAAAGCGCTGGCCTACGAGCGCGACGTGCTGGGCAAATTTGATAAGACCGCCCAATAACGGATTGCCGGATGGCGCTTTGCTTATCCGGCCTACAGCGAAAGAGAATGTAGGCCGGATAAGGCGTTCACGCTGCCATCCGACAACCTGCTCCGGGTTGCCTGATGGCGCTACGCTTATCAGGCCTACAACGACTACGTTCATCCGGCAATAAACATCAGCCATTTGTTAGCGTTTCGAACTCTTCGCAACCGGTATCAAACCCTTCCAGACAGCTTAGATTCAACCAGTGCAACGCCTTCTGCTTGTTCTTTTCAATAAAGCCCGGTTCTCCGTTTAAAAACATCATTCCCGCCCAGTATTCTGAATAGCCGGTACGGGAAATGGCGGAACTGCGTTTGAAATACCAGGCGGCTTTTTCATCATCGGCGGCAATGCCCACGCCGTTGGCGTAAATCAGGCCAAGCAACATTTGCGCATCCACCGCGGAGTCGTTATCCAGATCTTCAGAGGCCTTTTGCAGCAGCGAGATGGCTTTTGGGTAGTCCGGACGCCCGGCCTGGGTGTTGATCAGGATCCGCGCCAGCGTAATTTCGCCCGCTTTACTGCCCGCGTTAGCCGCCTTTTCAGCCAGCTTTTTCGCGTCGGGATAATCCAGGCTTACCGGATTAGTGATTTTGATTTGCGCCAGTAGCGCGCAGGCGTCGGCGTCGCCACTGTCGGCGGCTTTTTGCGCCCAGTATTCAGCTTTGTTCAAATCGCCATAGCTCAACCAACTGTCGGCCAGAAAATATTGTGCGCGTCTGTCACCTGCCTCTGCTGCCTGCAAATACTGGCTACCCGGCTCAGGATCTGCGGCATGGGCAAAGAATGTCATAAACAACATCAATGCAAGAAGTAGTTTCATTTTGAATTTTATTTAGGGTACGGAAAAGACAGTATAAAGAGATCGTATGGATAAAAAAACAGCCTCCGGGCGGAGGCTGTTATAGGAAAAATGCCTGATGGCGATGCTAATGCATCTTATCAGGCCTACAGTAGACGCAGGCCGAATAAAGCATTCTGATGCCGCCATCCGGCAGATCAACCCATTGCGCTTTCGCGCAGGCGGGTTTTCAGCTTGTTGTACTCATCAATCACATACTGCTCGGCGGCTCGCTGATCGGCGATCGGCTCAACGCGTACGGCGCAGTATTTGTACTCCGGCGTTTTGGTAATCGGGCTGAGGTTTTCAGTCACCAGCTCGTTACAGGCGCCGATCCACCACTGGTAGGTCATGTAAATCGCCCCTTTGTTCGGGCGATCGCTGACCTGCGCGCGGGTGATGATTTTGCCTTTGCGCGAATGAACCCACACCAGCGCTTCATCTTCAATGCCCAGACGCGCGGCGTCGGCGGTATTGATTTGCGCATAGCCCGGTTCATCGGCCAGCGCGGCCAGCGCCGCACAGTTACCGGTCATTGAGCGGCAGGAGTAGTGGCCGACTTCGCGCACCGTCGACAGTACCATCGGGTACTCTTCGGTGAGTTTATCGATAGGCGCTACCCAGTCGCAGGTGAAGAACTGCGCCAGACCGTTGGGGGTATCGAACTTCTCTTTAAAGAGGTACGAGGTTCCCTGATCGGCATCCGACGTGTCGCGGCACGGCCACTGGATATAGCCCAGCTCGCCCATTTTCTCGTAAGTGGCGCCGTAGAAATCCGGGCACAGATGACGCAACTCATCCCAGATCTCCTGGGTGTTGTTGTAGTGCATCGGATAGCCCATCCGGGTGGCGATTTCACTGATAATCTGCCAGTCGGTTTTCAGGTCCCACTTCGGCTCAACGGCTTTAAAGAAGCGCTGGAAGCCACGGTCAGCCGCAGAGAAGACGCCTTCATGCTCGCCCCAGGAGGTGGAGGGTAAAATCACATCCGCCGCCGACGCGGTTTTGGTCATGAAGATATCCTGCACGATGACCAGTTCCAGATCCTCAAACGCTTTACGTACTGCAGAGAGTTCCGCATCGGTTTGCAGCGGATCTTCACCCATAATGTACGCCGCGCGCACTTCGCCATGCGCCGCACGGTGCGGCAGCTCGCTGATGCGATAGCCGGTATGCGCAGGCAGACTTTCTACGCCCCAGGCTTTAGCGAACTTCTCGCGGTTTTCCGGGAACTTAACGTACTGGTAGCCCGGATAAGTATCCGGGAGCGCGCCCATATCGCACGCGCCCTGAACGTTGTTCTGGCCGCGAACCGGGTTAACGCCCGCGCTTGGCTTGCCGAGGTTGCCGGTCAGCATCGCGAGGCTGGTCAGTGAACGCACGGTTTCCACACCCTGATAGAACTGGGTGACGCCCATACCCCACAAGATCGCTGCGCTTTTCGCGCTGGCATACATCCGCGCCGCCTGACGAATTTCCTGTGCGCTCACGCCAGTGATCTCTTCGACGGACTCCGGCGTATAGCCTTCGACAATCTTACTGTATTCTTCAAAACCTTCGGTACGGCTGGCGACAAACGCTTTGTCGTACAGGTTTTCTTCAATAATGACATGCCCCATGGCGTTGAGCAGCGCGATATTCGAGCCGTTTTTCAACGCGATATGCATGTCAGCAATGCGCGCGGTTTCAATTTTGCGCGGATCGCAGACGATAATTTTCGCCCCGTTGCGTTTAGCGTTAATCACATGATTCGCCACGATAGGGTGGGAATCCGCCGGGTTATACCCGAAGACGAACACTAAATCAGTGTTATCAATTTCATTGATAGCATTACTCATTGCGCCGTTACCGACCGATTGGTGCAGACCTGCAACCGATGGGCCGTGTCAGACGCGAGCGCAGCAGTCAACGTTATTGGTACCAATAACGGCGCGTGCGAATTTTTGCATTACATAGTTGGTTTCATTTCCGGTACCGCGAGAGGAGCCGGTTGTCTGGATTGCATCCGGACCGTACTTCGCTTTGATGGCGCTCAAACGTTCAGCGACGTAATTGAGCGCTTCATCCCAGGAAACAGATTCCAGTTTGCCGCCACGCTGGCGACGGATCATTGGGGTTTTCAGGCGCGGGGTCAGGATCTGGGTATCATTAATAAAATCCCAGCCGTAGTAGCCCTTCAGACACAGGGTACCCTGGTTGGTTTTCCCCTGCGCCGCCTCAGCCCGGACGATTTTGCCGTTATCGACCACCAGATTGATTTTGCAACCTGATGCGCAATACGGGCAAACCGTGACGACTTTTTTCATCGGTTTCGCTCCAGTTAATCAAATCGCGCATACGCGCTGTCGCCCTCAGTATGCATGTTTTATGCCACTTTTTTAGTATGGGCTTTCCCTGATATTACGGGCGAATTTTGCTCAAAACCCTGACGAAAAACAGGCTATCGTCAGTTTTGACGTGTCGAAAGAAAATACCGCATGACATTTATTATGGGGAGAAACGCGGAGCGCAGGCCAGATAGGGCGGAGCCGCCATCCGGCAATCGACTCTGCCTGAAGTGGGGGTTTTTAATAAATTATCCGGATGGATGGACTCAAGGCCAGGGAACGCGTTGAGACTAACGCCAGGATAGAACAGGCCGCGGCAGGCAGTTTCATACCGCGGCCCGGCTTCAGAGGAGGCTGAAAAGGATTATCGCGGCAAAAATAGCGGCAATAACGAGATATTTCAGCGCGTAATAGAGAGTGCGGTTTTTCTTTTTCAGCCGTTGCCCGGCATCGCGTGCTGCATGAACGTATTTAAAGATGCGATTAATCGCACCGGTGCGATCGTTCTCGTCGTTTGGCGAACTAGCGGCGGACATCAACGATGCGCCGACCCAGTGGTTTACGCTCTGCGCCCAGCGCCATTTCATTGGACGCTCAATATCGCAAAAGAGGATAATACGCGTCTGCTCAGTTTTATTTTCCGCCCAATGAACGTAGGTTTCGTCGAAGATGACGGCTTCGCCGTCGCGCCAGCTATGGCGCTGTCGATCAACTTCAATAAAACAGCGGTCGTCATTCGGTGTGCTTAATCCAAGATGGTAACGTACTGAACCGGCATAGGGGTCGCGATGTTTTCCCAGATAGGCTCCGGGAGGCAACTCGGCGAACATCGCCGCTTTGATAGAGGGGATGCTGTTGACCAGCTTTGTCGTTATCGGGCATAACGTTTCCGCCGACGGGTGGGCATCGGAATACCATTTAAGGTAAAACCGTTTCCAGCCGCGCTTGAAAAAGGTATTGAATCCGGCGTCGTTATTGGCCTGCGCGGCTTTTATGTGATGCTGAAGCCGTAGTGCCTCTTCACGAATCACCTGCCAGTTTTCCGTCAGCTTCTGCAGCTCTGGAAATGCCGTGGTATCAAAGTACGGCTGCTTTGCCGGTAACGTTGAGAAGCGAGTCATGAACATATTGATCGGCGCCATAAACGTCGAGTGGTCAAAGAGCTGACGGGAAAGTTTTTGTTTTTCCACCCCGCGTGAATGCGCATAAATGACGCTGATAATAAAAATACCGATAATGATTGCTGCGAACATAACGTCACTGTCCTTCTAAGAAAACCTCATCCCGGGATTTTCAGGCAACCCTCCCGGTGATGCCAAAGAGAAAAGTGTAGTTCGTTGACAATAAATTTACATTTCTACAACTTAAAAGGGCCATTTTTGCTAAAGAAGCGAGTCAGCCCGTTTAACCTTTATCCAGGCTTGCCGACAGTAGAATTGAGATGACTCCGCTACTTCACCCGGTGACGGTTGATTACGTTATGCCTCATCTCCTGATGACGGCTGCCAGATCACAATGCTTTCGTAAACCGAAAATGACTTTGCTTGTAACCTTCGCGAAGATAAAAACGGTGTGCATCGCGGCGTTTAATATTTGTGGAAAGCTCCGTTAGCTCCGCCCCCGCCTGACGTGCTTCTTCTTCTGCCCAGGCCAGAAGCTGACTGCCAATTTTTTGTCCCCGCATCGGCGGTAATACCACCAGCTCCTGAATTTCGCCAATCCAGTTGGCATGATGGAGATGAAACTGCATATGCAGGCTGATCATGCCGACTACCTCTCCGTTGCGTAGCGCTAAACGATAATGAAGGTTGGGGTCCAGTAAATTAGCGGCGAACCCATCCCTGAAAGCCTGATAATCAAGCTCATTTTTAAGTAACTCACAGATAAGCGCGTAAACAGAATCGGTATCCTCTGTTGTCGCGTGGCGTAATTCACAGACTGGCATAATGTCCTCCCGACGCTTCATCAGGATCAACCATCTTTCGCCAGACTGTAGCAAACTACCGTCATTATTTATTCTATGGCAGCTAAACGGCGGATAACGTGCAGCCAAAGATCAATCTGATGGCAAGGGGGAGGGCGAGCCTCCCGGGGAGTTAGGTGGCAGGCTGATGTTTAACCACGTTAATCATCCACGGCACCCCGAAACGATCGCTGACCTTGCCGAAACCCTGCGCCCAGAAAGTCTCCTGCCAGTCCATTTCGATTTGCCCTTGTGCGGCAAGGTTATCAAACCAGCGCTTCCCTTCTGCTACATCCTGGGTATCAAGCACCAGCGTAAAGCCGGAATAATGCGCCCTTCCCGACGGGCTGGCATCACTCATCATGATATCGCTGCCAGCAATGCGCATGTTGGCGTGGGCGATAGCAGTATCGGGAAAGCGCATTCCTGACGGGCAGCCCTCTTCGTTATCCGCCGCCGAGGGGGGCATTTCACCGAAGCTGAGTTTATAAAGCAGTTCTGCGCCTAACGTTTGTTGATAATACGCGATGGCGTCGGCACAGTTGCCGGCAAAAGAGAGATAGGGACTTAACGGCATGATGGTTACCTCAGGTAAGAGATGCTCGTTAAGTGTAGTTCGAAATTGGCACAATATTGTCGGTGGCAGGGCCGCTCAGGCCCGGTAAGCAAGGCGCTACCGGGCAATGACACGGTAAATCAGTTCTTTTTCACGAACTCGGATTTCAGTTTCATCGGGCCAAAACCATCGATTTTGCAGTCGATGTTATGGTCGCCTTCAACCAGACGAATGTTCTTCACTTTGGTGCCGATTTTCAGCATGGAAGAGCTGCCTTTTACTTTCAGATCTTTCACGATGGTGACGCTATCGCCGTCTGCCAGCAGGTTGCCGTTGGCGTCTTTGACAATCAGCTCATCGCTCTCCTGAGCGGGTTCCGCATCGTTCCATTCGTGAGCGCATTCCGGGCAGATGAACATGCCGTTATCTTCGTAGGTATATTCGGAGTTACATTGCGGGCAGTGGGGTAATGACATGTTGGTATCCTCAAAAAGTCAGCGGGGGCAAACGCGCCCAAAAATGGCAGATCGCCGAAAAAGGCCGCAATTATACACAAAATCCTTAGCGTTGTCGGGACTATTGCCGCTTTTATAAAAGGGTCTGCGCCACGCCAGTCAGCAATGGTTTACACTCGAATAACCGCTTTTTTACTGTCACCACAGCGCATTAGGGCGTCCTTATTTACACCTTTTGACCGAATTGACATATATGTGTGAAGTTGATCACATATTTAAACCCTGTTAGGGTAAAAAGGTCATTAACTGCCCATTCAGGCGTCAACAGGTTCGGTTGTACAGTCCGTAACCGGACAGTGTAAGTAAACCTGCTACGCTTGTATGAGGGATAGCGTTCGCGCCCCTCCCTCCGCTCGACGGCGACGCTGGCGCGGTATGCCAGTGCCCGCCGTATATAGCGCTACAGGGCTTAGCCTATGAGGACAGCTATGCTGAAAAGGAAAAAAATAAAACCGATTACACTGGGCGATGTGACCATCATTGATGATGGTAAACTTCGCAAAGCGATTACCGCCGCCTCGCTGGGCAACGCGATGGAGTGGTTTGATTTTGGTGTTTATGGATTTGTTGCCTACGCGTTGGGTAAAGTCTTTTTCCCCGGCGCCGATCCCAGCGTCCAGATGATTGCCGCGCTGGCCACGTTTTCCGTTCCCTTCCTGATTCGTCCGCTCGGCGGGTTATTCTTTGGTATGCTCGGCGATAAATACGGGCGCCAGAAGATCCTGGCGATCACGATTGTGATTATGTCGATCAGTACCTTCTGTATCGGGTTAATCCCCTCTTACGCGACGATCGGTATCTGGGCGCCAATACTGTTGTTGCTGTGTAAAATGGCGCAGGGCTTCTCGGTTGGCGGGGAATATACCGGCGCGTCGATCTTTGTCGCGGAATATTCGCCGGATCGTAAACGCGGATTTATGGGAAGCTGGCTGGATTTTGGTTCTATCGCCGGATTCGTGCTGGGCGCGGGCGTGGTGGTCTTGATCTCGACGATTGTCGGCGAGGAGAATTTCCTTGAGTGGGGCTGGCGTATTCCGTTCTTTATCGCCCTGCCATTGGGGATTATTGGTCTCTACTTACGCCATGCGCTGGAGGAGACGCCAGCGTTTCAGCAGCACGTGGATAAACTGGAGCAGGGCGACCGCGAAGGGTTGCAGGATGGGCCGAAAGTCTCCTTTAAAGAGATTGCCACCAAACACTGGCGTAGCCTGTTGTCATGTATCGGTCTGGTGATTGCCACCAACGTGACCTACTACATGCTGCTCACCTACATGCCGAGCTACCTGTCGCATAACCTGCACTATTCTGAAGATCACGGCGTGTTGATTATCATCGCCATTATGATCGGGATGCTGTTTGTGCAGCCGGTGATGGGGCTGCTGAGCGACCGTTTCGGTCGACGTCCATTTGTGATTATGGGCAGCATTGCGCTGTTCGCGCTGGCGATCCCGGCCTTCATCCTGATTAACAGTAACGTTATTGGCCTGATTTTTGCAGGTTTGTTGATGCTGGCGGTGATTCTGAACTGCTTTACCGGGGTGATGGCCTCGACATTGCCGGCGATGTTTCCGACGCATATTCGTTATAGCGCGCTGGCGGCGGCTTTTAATATCTCTGTATTGATTGCCGGTCTGACGCCAACGCTGGCGGCCTGGCTGGTGGAAAGCTCGCAGGATCTGATGATGCCGGCGTATTATTTGATGGTCATCGCGGTGATAGGCTTGATTACCGGTATTTCCATGAAAGAAACGGCCAATCGTCCGTTAAAAGGCGCAACGCCAGCGGCGTCGGACATCCAGGAAGCGAAGGAAATTCTGGGCGAGCATTACGATAATATTGAGCAGAAAATCGACGACATCGATCAGGAAATTGCGGAGCTGCAGGTCAAACGTTCGCGTCTGGTACAGCAACATCCGCGTATCGATGAATAAATTTCGCGCTTAAGGTTCGCTTAATCTCTCGCGGGCATACTCTCCTCCATACCTTTGGAGGAGAGCGTCATGAAAAGCTATATTTATAAAAGTTTGACGACCCTGTGTAGTGTGCTGATTGTCAGCAGTTTTATCTATGTGTGGGTCACGACGTATTAAACGCCTGTTATGCCTTTTTCAACAGCACCCAGGCACGGGTGCCTGTTCTTTCCGTACGGTTTTGCAGGAAAAACTGTCCCTGATGTAGCTGGGTGATGCGGCTGACGATACTCAGCCCCAGGCCAATTCCGCCATAACGGCTGTCCATCCGCACGAACGCTTCGCTTAGCTTCCCGCATTTGCTTTCATCAATACCCGGCCCCTCGTCTTCGACCGCCATAATAGCGTCGGGGTCGGCGCTAATGTGGATAGTGATATGGGTTCCTTCAGGGCTATAGCGATGCGCGTTTTCCACCAGATTTCGCAACAGCATACGCAGTAACGTCGCATCACCGCGCACCACCACGTCCGCCGCGCTTTCCGGCAGCAACAGAGTTTGCTGGCGCGTTTCCAGCATGGTGTTCAGCTCATCGTAGGAGGGGAGGATCACATCTTCCAGCAGTTTTACTTCCTGATAATTCCCGGAAGAGAATGACTGGCCTACGCGCGCCAGTTGCAGAAGCTGGGAGACGCTATCCATCATCTGGTCAAGACGGGCGATAAGCGGCGCGACATCAACATTGTGGGTTTTTGACAATAATTCCAGATGCAAACGCACCCCCGACAGCGGCGTGCGTAGCTCATGGGCCACATCGGCGGTAAAAAGGCGTTCATTGTCGAGCGTGGTGGTCAAACGCGTAACCAGTTGATTGATCGCCGAGACGACGGACTCAATCTCAAGCGTGGAGCTGTGAATGGCGATCGGCGCCAGATTATCCGCCGTCCGCGCTTCCAGCTCTTTTTGCAGTTCGGCGAGCGGACGGGTAATACGCCGTACCGCCTGGTAACAAATTAGCAGCGTCAGGCTAACCATAAATACGCCGGGGACGATCAGGCTGGCGACCGCCTCGCGAATTTCGTGCATGATATGGCGATCGTTGTTGCGATTATCCCGCAGCGCCTGCTCGAACAATTGGATTTGCTCAGTGCTTTCATGCCATAACCAGAAGGTACTGATTAACTGGAACACCAGCAGAATAAGACCAATTGTCAGCATTAAACGCTGGCGAAGGGTCATCGCTCTTCGCTGAAAACGCATCAGGCTCACTTAGCTTTCCTCAGTGGCAACCAGCATGTAGCCAAACCCGCGAACCGTGCGAATGCGCGACTTGCCGACTTTGTCGCGCAAATTATGTATATGCACTTCCAGAGTGTTGGTCGAGGGTTCGTTATCCCAGTTGTAGATATCGTTATAAAGAATTTCCCGGTGCACCGGACTGCCTGCCTTGAGCATCAACCGTGAGAGCAACGCGTACTCCTTAGGCGTCAGGGTCAGTTCCTGTCCATCCCTCCATGCCTGATGGCGGCCTATATTGAGCGTCAGATTGCCAACCGTCAGTTCACTTTCACCCTGATTATTATGGCGGCGCAGCAGCGCGCGGATGCGGGCGTGCAACTCCTCCAGGGCGAAGGGTTTAACCAGATAATCATCTGCGCCGACATCCAGCCCGGTAATGCGATCGTTGAGCGTATCGCGGGCGGTCAGAATGAGTACCGGCAGGGTGTATTTTTTCTGTCGGATTCGCGTCAGGAAATGCAGGCCATCCTCATCGGGTAGCCCTAAATCCAGCACCATCAGACTGTAATGACCAGACTCCAGACTATGCTCGGCGGCACGCGCTGTCGAAACGCCATCACACGCATAGCCTTCGGTTTGCGCGGCGAGTATTAACCCCTGTAATAATAGCGTGTCGTCTTCAACAATCAGTATCTTCATTCGCTTAGTCTCCTGCACGGTTGCAGAATATCATCTGCGGCCTGGTAATACGTCGTTTGTACGCCGGTTAATCCCAGCATGGTTGAGAAAAGATTGTCCTGTGAATAATCCAGCGTGCTCGCCCGTTTTTGCAGGCAGGCCTGATCCACCTGATAACGCTGTTGATAATCTTTAGAAAGCCAAATGAGCATCGGGACATGTTTTTGCGTATCCGGCGCAATGGAATACGGCAGACCGTGTAAATAAACGCCATTTTCACCCAATGATTCGCCGTGATCGGAAAGATAGACCAGGCTGGTGGTGAATTTATCCTGATGAGATTTCAGCAGGTTAATGGCTTTATCTACAATATAGTCCACGTACAGCACGGTATTATCATAGGTGTTGATCAACTGCTGTTGGGAACAGTTCTGAATTTCGTTCGTGTCACAGGTTGGGGTAAATTTTTTAAACTGCGGTGGATAACGGTTGTAATAGGTTGGGCCGTGGCTGCCGATGGTATGTAATACAATAACGCCATCGCCTTTCAAATGGTCGATATAGTCTTCCAGACCGTGAAATAACACTTCATCGTAGCACTCGCCGTCGATACATTGTCCGGGCAGGTTTAGCTCGGTGACATTTTGATGCGGAACGCGATCGCATGCGCCTTTACAGCCGCCGTCATTATCATTCCACAGTACGTTAATCCCCGCGCGCTGGATAATATCCAGTAGCCCTTCCTGGTGATGCGCCAGCTCTTCGTCATAATGTTTGCGCGGCATATCAGAAAACATGCAGGGAACGGAGATCGCGGTCGCCGTACCGCAAGAGGTGGTATGCGGGAAATAGATCACATCGTCTTTCGCCAGCCGCGGATTGGTGTCGCGCGGATAGCCGCCAAGAGAGAAATCATCGCCGCGCGAGGTTTCGCCAACGATGAGAATCGTCAGGTTTTTGCGATCGCCTTTCAGCATTAATGGATTGCGATGGGCATCCTCGCCAATGCGTACCAGCGGCAAATTCGCCAGCCGTTGATGCGAATACCATGACCAACTGGCGACAATACTGTTCGATGGGCTTAACGCTTTGATCAACTGTTTATTATTTCGAAATAACGAGGCGTAATCTTTATAGAAAAAGGCGGCGACCAGAATAACTAATAAAATAGAGATCAGGACGCTGGCCAGGCGGTAAAGCCCGCTACGTAAGCGCGGCGTCGCCGGACGGATTTTGACCCAGAAGGCAATCACGGCTGCCAGAACGCCGCTTAATCCCAGCGTCAGCACCATTTGCGGCGTCATCAGCGCAAAGGTTTCCGCGGGCGTGGTATCCATCATATTGGCGATCATGGAGCGATCGATGATGATGCCGTAAGTCAAAATAAAATACTGCGCGGCAGCGCCGACCAGAATAAAAACGCAGGCCAGCAGTCGGTTTAGCCAAATAAATGAGGCCAGCGTCAGCACACTATTGACCACGCTAAACGCGACGACCGGCATGGAAATAAACACCAGTACATTGCGCAGCGAGTTTAACGGTAGGTCTTGTAGTACCTGCTTGTAGAACGCAATGTTCAGGCAGACGGCAATATAAAAGGAAAAAAGCAGAAGCCAGGCGATTTGCCCAAGAACAGGTCTTTTAAGAAAGCGCTTTAACATGTTGATGCGTCCATCGATTCGGTGACGCTAATCGTGACAAAGTAAAATTAAGTGAACCTTAAGAACTTAATGTTGGTGGCGGCCGGATAACCTGCGCTATCCGGCCTGTTGCGATAACATTAACTACACGTGGTCAATCCTGTTTAACCGGCGCATCCAGCGGATACGGGTTTTTGTGAATGCGGTTGTAGTTCAACGCATACAGCGCGGTGATCACCATCAACGTGACGAACGACCACATCACTTCTTTGGCGCCGGAACCGATGACCGCCCAGATGCAATACACAAACGCGACGAAGGTAATCAGCAGATACAGCGGGCGCGCTTTACCAAAGTGACCGTGGCCCAACAGTAACAGCGCGGCACAGGTGTAAAGATAAGGCACCAGGGTGAAGATAACCGACACGGAGGAGACCAGACCAAACTCTTTCGCGGCGTTCGGCGACATACTGCTGAACTGGAAGATAGTCATCAGCACGCCGACGATAAGCAACCCAGCCACTGGCGTACCGGCTTTATTAACCCGCGCGAAGATCGGCGGGAAGAGACCATCGTCCGCCGCCGCTTTTGCGGTTTGACCGGCAAGCAGCGTCCAGCCGCCGAGAGAGCCCAGGCAACCCGCTGCCGCACAGAAGGAAACAATAGCCCCTGCGGTATCGCCCAGCGCCATACGCGCCGCGTCACCGAAAGGCGATGCCGACACGCGCAGCGCCGCGTTGGGGATCATCCCCATAATCGCCGTTGTGGAGAGCACATAGCAGACGGCGGCGATCAGTACCCCGCCGATGGTGGCGATAGGCACATTGCGTTTCGGGTTTTTGACCACACCGGCCGCAACGGAGGCACTTTCTACCCCGATGAATGACCACAGCGTAACGTTCAACGTGCTTTGAATCGCGCCGAAGGTATTCATGCCGCTCACGTTCCAGGCCGCCATATAGGTTTCGCCTTTAAACCAGAACCAGCCGAAGACCGCAATCCCTACGATAGGCACCAGCGCCAGTACGGTGGCGACGGCCTGTACGCGGGTAATCATTTTCGGCCCGACGATGTTCAGCAGAACAAAAATCCACAGCACCGCGACGCAGGTAAGCGTTAATACCAGCGGATCTTTCAGAATCGGGAAGAAATAGCTCAGATAGCCGACGCCGATAACGACCATCGCGATATTACCGATCCAGCATGCCAGCCAGTACAGCACGTTCGTTTGATAGCCCAAAAACGGCCCGAAGCAGCGGCGTGCGTAGGCATAAGAACCGCCGGGACTGGGATCTAAGGACGACATTTTGGCATAAACCATCGACAGCGCCAGGGCGCCGATGATAGTGACCAGCCATCCGTAGATTGCAATCCCGCCAGTGGCCGCCAGGTTGGCAGGGAGTAAGAATACCCCTGAACCCATAATATTCCCCGATACCATTAAGGTGACGGGGATTAGGCCCACTTTGTGAGCATCAGCATCCGAAGACATAATTTGGACTCCTGAAAAGGTGACTTCGTTACGATAAATTACGTCGTATCATACCCCCTCAGAATGCCGCTGAATTATGTCGGAGACGGGTTATCGCCAATGCTGCTATTATCGTGTCTTATCGTTGAGTGTAGAAAAATTAGGCAGCCGATCGTTCCCGATGTTGGCTAACATAATGCAGGGGGGTCATACCATAAAACTCTTTAAACACGGAAATAAAGTATGATGTGCTGTTATACCCACACAGCTGTGAGACTTGAGAGATATTCTTCCCGTCCATTAATAATTGGTTTACGGCATAACGCATTCGGCAGGTCGTGATTATTTGGCTATAACTGGTATTCTCGTTTTTGAGCTTTTTCTTTAACAAGCTTGGACTCAGGCACAGGCAGCTGGCAACGGCGCTCAGATTCCAGTCTTTATGAATATCGCTCTGAATGATGTGGTAAACGCTGTCACTGATGCGGCTGCGTAGCATGTGCATTAACAAAGAAATAAATTTTTTGTGGTCAAGAAAGCGGGATAAAACGGTGAAAAGGAGCGCACGGGTACGTTCACTAACAATTTCATCCGGTGTTTCCATCGCGCTGTAGCGGGCGGCGACCCTGAAGATATCCGGCGTCAGACAGTTGGCGGTCAATAAGGGATCGGCGTTGCGTTGCCAGACGGGAAGGTGTGAGAGATCTTTATTCAGGAATTGTAAATAGTCTTTAATATTATTGCGACTCACTTGTATTACTAGCACGCTATTTAATGATGAAATGTCAATAACGTTATTTTCACAAGCCAGAATGGCCATATGATTCGCTTTTAAGCTGATTGGCTCCTTACCATTTACTCGTAACCATGTATCTTTTTCGGTTAATAACACTATGCAAGGTTCGTTGCTGCAAATCCTCATACCCGAACTCCTGGAATATGAACATAAAATACCGGATCTCGCCAAACGGGAGAGATAACGGGGACTGAGTCAATTGTGTGATGAATTGAAACTGCACTAAAATAACTTTCCTGAATAATATTACAATATTTGTACGATGAATTAGGGTGTACAAAAAGTTGTACGCGAGTGGAAACTTGTCATTTTTGTATAAAAAAAGCGCGGGATGGGGCCCGCGCAAAAAGGTATGACAGTATTATTGTTTTGCAGCAATACTCAGGGAATACATGCCATCCTCAAAAAAAAGACTCTTTGTGATTAGGCTTTCACGCACATAACGTGATATACGCCATCAATAATTTCCGTGCCTTCGGTTTCATGCTCAAAGCCAGGGAAGTGATGATCCCAGGATTGCAGTGAGCGTAAGTAACCCACCTGCGGACTGTTTTCATCGCCAAAGTTTTCGCCGGAGAGCAGCATCGGGATGCCTGGCGGGTAAGGAATAACGGAGTTCGCCGCAATGCGACCCGGTAGATTTTCAATCGCCACCATTTCAATATTGTTGTTCACAATCGCGTTGTAGGCGTCGCGCGGGGTAATCTCCGCAACCGGCAGGGTGGAATAGGCGGCGTTGAGACGGGCGCCCGGGTTATTTTCACGTAGCCAGGCAAACATTTTATCGCCCAGGTCATGAATACCCATGTTCGCGTAAGTGTCAGGATAATCCTGCACCAGTTCCGGCATCACCTGCGCCAGCGGCGTATTCGCGTCGTAATGATGTTTGAAGGAGCACAGCGTGTTGATCAGCGTTCCCCATTTCCCGCGAGTTACCCCCATAGAGAACAGGAACATAATCTGAAAGTCGGTGGTGCGGGTCGGCACGATACCGTGGCGGCCAAGCCATGCTGTGACCAGCGCAGCAGGTACGCCGGATGCTTCCAGTTCGCCATCGTCGCCCATACCCGGCGCCAGGATACTGACTTTAATCGGGTCCAGCATACTCCAGTTATCCGGCAGGTCTTTAAAGCCGTGCCAGGTTTCTCCGGGGCGCATGACCCAGCAGTTCTGGTCAGTGGTCAGCAGTTTTGCCGGCGCGTCGGCGAAGTCATACGTTTTACCGGTTTGTGGATCGGTGACGACGTCTTTATTCCACGGTTTAAAGAACCAGTCGCCTTCATCGGTAAACTCTTTATAAAGACGCGCCATCGCCTGACGGAAATCAACCGCTTCGTCAATCACCTCTTGAGTCAGGGACAGACCGCTGTTACCGTCCATCATCGATACCGCCACATCGTTGGATGCGCAGATGGCATATAACGGAGAGGTGGTGGCATGCATCATATATGCCTGGTTGAAGCGGGAGAAATTCACCGCGCCACGGCCTTCACGGACGTGAATGTAGGAAGCTTGTGAAAGCGCATTCAGTAGTTTGTGCGTGGAGTGGGTGGCAAACACGGTCGGACCGTTATGGTCGCCTGGCTCGCCGCGCATCGCGTAGTGATCGCAATAAATCGGGTTGAAGCGCGCATAGCCGTACCATGCTTCGTCGAAGTGAATGCGATCGCTGGTTTTTGCCAGCAGATCCTGCGCCTCTTTGGCGTTATAGCATACGCCGTCATAGGTACAGTTGGTCACCACGCTGTAAGACGGTTTCTGTCCGACTTTGGTTTTGGTCAGCGGGCTGGCGCTGATTTTTTTCTGCAAGGTTTCAGGCTGCATTTCCTGCGGGTAGATTGGCCCGATAATGCCGTAACGGTTACGGCTTGGCACCATATATACCGGTTTGGCCCCGGTGAGGATCAGCCCCTGCTCGATGGATTTATGGCAGTTACGATCCAGTACAACGACATCATTATCCGTCATACAGGCCTGCATAATAGTACGGTTAGAACCGGAGGTCCCGACAACCACGGACCAGGAGCGGTCAGCACCGAATACGCGGGCGGCGTTTTTCTCGCTTTCGCCAAACGCGCCGGTATGGTCGAGGAGTGAACCGAGCGTGGTACGCTCAATCCCCATATCGCTGCGGAACAGGTTTTCGCCATAATAATCGTGATAAAAGCGACCGGCAGGCGTTTTAGTGAAACCGACGCCGCCCTGGTGTCCCGGCGCCGCCCATGAATATTCATGAATGTCGCTGTATTTCATCAACGCGTTAAACAGCGGCGGTAACAGTTGCTGGCGATACCGGGTCATGGCGGCAACGGCGCGTCCGGCGATAAAGTCAGCGGTGTCTTCCAGAATCCAGGCGAATTCATCGACAAGCTCCAGCAGGTCGCGGTCCAGCGATGCCGTCGCTTTTTCCCTGTCGCCTAACAGGAAAACGGGCACGTTTTGCTGACGCTCGTGAAGCTTACCGATCAATTGCCTGACGCTCAGGTGCTCATCCGGTTGTTCCATTTGGTAGCTAAACATCAGACAGTCAATGGCTTCGTTCGCGGACAAGATGGCATAGCCGTCATCGAAGGATGTCGATTTAATGACGGTAACATTTTGTTGGCTCAAGGCATCTGCCAGACGCTCAACCGCGTTGCCAACCCAGGTGTCCTGATGCAGAAACTCACTTTCAACAATTAATACTTTCATCATCTTTTACCCGGTTGTGGAGGCCGTGCAATTTACGCCTTGCCGACCCGCCGTATGAATGTGACGTGGGCAAGTATTACCCCGTCAAATAGGGGGTGTAAAGTGATGGAATAATGGTCAGTTATTAGTATTATTGTTTAATAAACAAAGGGTTAATTATTGATAGCGAGCGATTTCACCCGCCGTTTATCGACAGGTGAATTATTTTTTTGGCTGATAGTGGTATCCGGCTTTAGCCGGGCATCGTCTGGCGTCGTTGCTGGCTTAGCTTGCGGTATTGTTGCGGCGACATACCGACAAATTTGCTAAAAGTACTGTAAAAACGGCTGCTGGATCGGAACCCGGCAGTCAGAGCGACATCGAGGATCGTTTTGTCAGTATCGCTCAATAAGGCACGTACGTGATTGATGCGCATCGCCGTGATGTACTGCTTCATCGTCAATTGCATAACCCGCTGGAATATCCCCATCGCGTAGTTAGCATTGAGTTTGACATGCTCCGCGACGTCGTTAATGGTGAGCGCCTGATCGTAGTTATCGGCAATAAATCCCAGCATCTGGCTTACGTAAAACTGCGCATGGCGTGAGACGCTATTCTTGTGGGTGCGTGATGTTTTATTGAGCAAAATGGGTTGCCAGCCGGAAAGGCTAAAGCGTTTAAGCATCAGGCCGATTTCATCGATCGCCAACTGGCGAATTTGCTCATTCGGGCTGCTTGTTTCCTGCTGCCAGCGCAACACTTCAAAGGTGCTAAGCTGCTGGGTCGCCAGTGATTTAACCACCATCCCGTGCGTGACATGGTTGATAAGATCGCGATCCAGCGGCCAGGAGAGAAACAGGTGCATCGGCAAACTGAAAATCGCCATCTGGCGGCAGTTGCCGGGGCGGGTAAGCTGGTGTGGCGTACAGGCCCAAAACAGGGTGATATGCCCCTGCTTTATCTGCACGACTTCATTGTTGATTAAATACTCCACATCGCCGTCAAACGGAACATTCACTTCTACTTGCCCATGCCAGTGACTGCTGGCCATTCTGTGCGGCGGCCTCAGTTCAACGTCCAGTCGTTGATATTCGGAATAGAGCGACAGCGGGCTACGGGTTTGCTTTTCATCGCCGTTGCACATGTGCGGGTCGGGCGGGAGGAGGGATATTGCTTGCGTACTCATCGTCACTCCATTTCCTGAATTATCAGAATTATGCCCCTTTAGCCGGGAGGAAACCGGGAATCCGGACACAGAATCCGTCGATATTGTAGAGCGTAGCCTGACTATCAGGCCGAATACTCTGCTTTTTACGCCATTTTGTCCCAAAAACTCAGATCTTCCGCGCGTCAGCATACGATCTGAGTTTTCGGGAATGCTCATCGGGGAAGACGGAGGTTTTCACCGGGAACGCGTGCCACCATGAAGGTGTTCACTACTGTTCTGGAGAGTCATGATGACGGCACCCAAAATTACCTTTATCGGCGCAGGTTCTACGATTTTCGTCAAAAATATCCTCGGCGATGTGTTTCACCGCGAGGCGCTAAAATCAGCGCATGTCGCCCTGATGGATATTGACGAAACCCGGCTGGAAGAGTCGCACATTGTGGTACGGAAACTGATGGACTCTGCGAGCGCTTCTGGCCGGATTACCTGCCATACCAACCAGAAAGCGGCGCTACAGGATGCGGATTTCGTGGTGGTCGCCTTTCAGATTGGCGGCTATGAACCCTGCACCGTGACCGATTTTGAGGTTTGTAAGCGTCATGGCCTGGAACAGACGATCGCCGATACGCTGGGGCCGGGCGGCATTATGCGCGCGCTGCGGACTATCCCGCATCTGTGGCGGATTTGCGAAGACATGATGGAAGTCTGTCCGAAGGCCACCATGCTCAATTACGTCAACCCGATGGCGATGAATACCTGGGCGATGTATGCCCGTTATCCGCATATCAAACAGGTCGGCCTGTGCCATTCGGTACAGGGAACGGCGGAAGAACTGGCGCGCGACCTGAATATCGATCCCGCCTCGCTGCGCTACCGCTGCGCCGGCATTAACCACATGGCGTTTTACCTCGAACTGGAGCGCAAAACGGCTGACGGGACTTATGTCGATCTCTATCCTGAATTGCTGGCGGCCTATGACGCCGGACAGGCGCCGAAGCCCAATATTCACGGCAATGAACGCTGCCAGAACATCGTGCGCTACGAGATGTTCAAAAAGTTGGGTTACTTCGTCACTGAGTCATCGGAGCATTTTGCCGAGTACACGCCGTGGTTTATTAAACCGGGACGCGAGGATCTGATTGCGCGCTACAAGGTGCCGCTGGATGAATATCCGAAACGCTGCGTAGAACAACTGGCGAACTGGCATAAAGAGCTGGAGGAGTATAAAACCGCCGAGCGTATCGACATCAAACCGTCCCGCGAGTACGCCAGCACCATTATGAACGCTCTGTGGACCGGCGAGCCGAGCGTGATTTACGGCAATGTGCGTAATGAGGGGCTGATTGATAACCTGCCGCAGGGAAGCTGCGTGGAAGTGGCTTGTCTGGTGGATGCCAACGGCATTCAACCGACGAAGGTGGGGACGATCCCTTCTCATCTGGCGGCGATGATGCAGACCAACATCAACGTGCAAACGCTGTTGACCGAAGCCATCCTCACGGAAAACCGCGATCGCGTGTATCACGCGGCGATGATGGACCCTCATACCGCAGCGGTGCTGGGTATCGAAGAAATCTATGCGTTGGTTGACGATCTGATCGCCGCGCATGGCGACTGGCTTCCGGCCTGGTTACGCCGTTAATCTCCAGCCGCGCTGGACGGCAGATCCGGCGTTTAACCTCTACTAACAGAAGGCGGGCGCTGGTAACAGCGACCCGGTACCCTATGAGCATCTCTCTGACAACAAAGCTGAGTTACGGGTTCGGTGCGTTTGGTAAGGATTTCGCCATCGGCATTGTGTATATGTACCTGATGTATTACTACACCGATGTGGTGGGACTTTCGGTCGGCCTCGTCGGCACCCTCTTTCTGGTCGCGCGAATCTGGGATGCGATAAACGATCCCATCATGGGCTGGATTGTCAACGCCACGCGTTCGCGGTGGGGGAAATTTAAGCCGTGGATATTGATCGGCACCTTAACCAATTCGCTGGTGCTTTTCCTGCTGTTCAGCGCCCATCTTTTTGAGGGAACCGCGCAGGTTGTATTTGTCTGCGTAACCTACATCCTGTGGGGCATGACGTATACCATTATGGATATCCCATTTTGGTCGCTGGTGCCGACCATTACGCTTGATAAGCGAGAACGCGAACAACTGGTGCCGTTCCCGCGTTTCTTCGCCAGTCTGGCTGGCTTCGTCACTGCCGGTATAACGCTGCCGTTTGTGAACTACGTTGGCGGAGCGGATCGTGGGTTCGGCTTTCAGATGTTTACGCTGGTACTGATTGCGTTTTTTATCGCCTCGACTATCGTGACATTACGCAACGTACATGAGGTGTACTCCTCCGACAACGGTGTAACGGCGGGCCGCCCACATCTGACGTTAAAAACGATCGTTGGATTGATATACAAAAACGATCAGCTCTCTTGCCTGTTGGGAATGGCGCTGGCGTATAACATTGCCTCCAATATTATCAATGGCTTTGCGATCTACTACTTCACCTATGTGATTGGCGATGCCGATCTTTTTCCCTATTACCTTTCTTACGCCGGCGCGGCGAATCTGCTGACGCTGATTGTCTTCCCCCGGCTGGTGAAAATGTTATCGCGACGGATATTGTGGGCGGGCGCCTCCGTGATGCCCGTTCTGAGTTGCGCAGGGCTCTTCGCGATGGCGTTGGCGGATGTCCATAATGCCGCTTTAATCGTGGCGGCGGGTATTTTCCTGAATATCGGGACCGCGCTCTTTTGGGTGCTTCAGGTAATCATGGTGGCGGATACGGTCGATTATGGGGAATTTAAGCTCAATATTCGCTGCGAGAGTATCGCTTATTCCGTACAGACGATGGTTGTGAAGGGCGGCTCGGCGTTTGCGGCGTTCTTTATCGCTCTGGTGCTGGGGCTGATTGGCTACACGCCGAACGTGGCGCAGTCTGCGCAAACCCTGCAGGGGATGCAGTTTATTATGATTGTCCTGCCGGTACTGTTTTTCATGATGACGTTGGTTCTCTACTTCCGCTACTACCGTTTGAATGGCGACATGCTGCGCAAGATTCAGATCCACCTGCTGGATAAATACCGGAAAACGCCGCCATTCGTCGAACAGCCGGATAGCCCGGCGATTTCTGTGGTAGCGACCAGCGATGTAAAAGTGTGAGCATGGTCTCTCGTGCAGGCCGGATAAGCCGGATAAGCGTAGCGCCATCCGGCAATTAACCGATAACGCGGCCCGGGAGAACGCCGGGCCTGCCAGGTTATTTCGCGCAGTTAGCGCACTGTTTGCTGACAATCTGCTGGAAGAAATCGTTGCCTTTGTCATCCACCAGGATAAAGGCCGGGAAATCTTCTACTTCAATTTTCCAGATAGCTTCCATGCCGAGTTCCGGATACTCGACGCACTCCAGATGCTTAATGCTCTGCTGTGCCAGTACCGCCGCCGGGCCGCCGATACTGCCCAAATAAAAGCCGCCATGTTTTTTACAGGCATCCGTGACCTGCTGACTACGGTTGCCTTTCGCCAGCATGATCATACTGCCGCCGTGGGATTGCAGTAGATCGACATAAGAGTCCATTCGGCCTGCGGTGGTGGGGCCTAATGAGCCAGATGGATAACCTGCCGGAGTTTTTGCCGGACCTGCGTAATAGATGGGGTGGTCTTTAATATACTGCGGCAGGTCTTCGCCGGATTCAATACGCTCTTTTAGCTTCGCGTGGGCGATATCGCGACCTACGATAATGGTGCCCGTCAGCGACAGGCGAGTCGAGACCGGGTACTGCGATAGCTGGGCGAGGATCTCTTTCATCGGACGGTTGAGATCGACTTTTACCGCGTCGCCTTCGCCCGCCTGACGCAGCGCTGGCGGAATATACTGGCCCGGATTGTGTTCCAGTTTTTCGATCCAGATGCCTTCGCGGTTGATTTTCGCTTTGATGTTACGGTCTGCCGAGCAGGAGACGCCCATCCCCACCGGACAGGAAGCGCCGTGACGCGGCAGGCGAATTACGCGAATATCGTGGGCGAAATATTTCCCGCCGAACTGGGCGCCGAGGCCAAGTTTATGCGCTTCTTTCAGCAGTTCCTGTTCCAGGTGGAGATCGCGGAATGCCTGGCCGTGCTCGTTACCTTCCGTCGGCAGCGCGTCGTAATAGTGGGTGCTGGCGAGCTTAACGGTTTTCAGCGTGCTTTCCGCCGAGGTGCCGCCAATGACAAAGGCGATATGGTATGGCGGACAGGCCGCGGTGCCCAGCGTGCGCATTTTCTCAACGAGGAAGTTTTTCAGCTTGCCTGGGGTGAGCAGCGCTTTGGTCTCCTGATAGAGATACGTTTTGTTTGCTGAACCGCCGCCTTTCGCCACGCAAAGGAACTTGTACTCGTCGCCGTCGACGGCATAGAGATCGATTTGCGCTGGCAGGTTGCTGCCGGTATTGACCTCTTTGTACATATCCAGCGGCGCGTTCTGCGAGTAGCGCAGGTTATCTTCGATATAGGTATTAAACACGCCTTTGGAGAGCGCGGCTTCATCGCCGCCGCCCGTCCAGACGCGTTGGCCTTTTTTACCCATGATAATCGCCGTGCCGGTATCCTGGCAGGTCGGCAGAATGCCTTTGGCGGCGATTTCGGAGTTTCTCAGGAATTGCAACGCCACATATTTGTCGTTTTCGCTGGCTTCGGGGTCATGGAGAATGGCGGCGACTTGCTGCTGGTGTTCAGGACGGAGCATAAAAGACGCATCATGGAAGGCCTGCTGAGCCAGCAACGTTAACGCCTGCGGCTCAACGTTGAGGATAGATTCTCCGTTGAATTCACTGACGCTGACATAATCGGAGGTGAGCAGATAATACTCTGTTTTGTCCTCTCCCATCGGGAAAGGCGCCTGATAGATAAACTCTTTTTTCGACATGTGCTTCCAGCCTAATAGTAAGAAAATGTATTAAGAACCTCATGGGCCAGGCTCTAAGTCGCGCGCCGCGCATAACCGGGCGGCGCGCGCGGCCATTACAGGAATCCGTACATTGCGGCAAAGATCCAGCCAAAGACGCAGGAGACGCTCACGCCAATCAAACCCGGCAGAATGAAGCTGTGGTTAATGACGAAGCGGCCAATACGGGTTGTGCCGGAACGGTCAAACTGAATCGCCGCCAGATCGCTTGGGTAGGTCGGCAGGATATAGTAGCCATAACATGCCGGCGCAGAGGCCACGATATACGCCGGATCGACACCGATAGCCAGCGCGACGGGAACAATCGCCGCCAGCGCCGCTGCCTGGGAGTTAACAAACTTGGAGACCAGCAGCAGAACGATGGCGTAGGCCCACGGATACTCTTTGACCATTTCGCCCAGCACGCCCTGAATTTCCGACATATGCGCGCCGAACATGGTTTCCGCCATCCAGGCGATCCCGTATACCGCGACAATCGCAATCATACCGGAACGAAAAACTTCGTTTTTTGAGATAGACGCAGGATTGGTTTTGGTCAGGATGATAATGAGCGCCCCGGTCAGCAGCATAAACATCTGAATGACCAGCACCATCGACAACGGTTTGCCGCCGAAGGTTGGACGTAAGTCGGAGTCCGCGCCCAGGAGAGCGACCACGGCAATCGCCGCCAGGAAGATCCACATCGCCAGCCAGTTGCTTTTCGGCAGTTTTTTATCCAGCAGCGTCGCGGTATCGCCGTACACGTACTGACGGTTTTCCGGTACGGAAATAAATTTCTGAAACGCTTCGTCTTTATCCAGATCTTTACCGCGGAACCAACTAAAAATACCGATTGCCAGGATACCGAGCAGGGTAGACGGGATGGTGATCGACAGCAGATCGAGGAACTCCAGATGTTTTCCGTCAAATGTCACGTTGCCCAGCATCGCTACCAGAGAAACCACGGCGACGGAAACCGGACTGGCGATGATACCCATTTGCGCGCCGATAGAACTGGCCGCCATTGGACGTTCCGGACGGATATTATTCTTGATCGCCACGTCATAGATAATCGGCAAAATGGTGTAGACCACGTGGCCTGTCCCACACAGAATCGTCAGGGTACAGGTGACGAACGGCGCCACAATAGAGACGTATTTGGGGTTGCGACGCAGCAGCTTTTCGGCAATCTGCAGCATCACATCCAGCCCGCCTGATGCCTGCAACGTCGCCGACGCGGCGACTACCGCGATAATGACCAGCATTACGTCAACGGGCGGTTTACCTGGCTGGAGATGGAAAACAAACACCAGAATGACCAAACCGATACCGCCCAACAACCCGAGCGCGATCCCGCCCTTTCGGGCACCATAAAACAGACATATTAATATTATGAGAAGCTGTATACTAAATAACATTTTTATTTATCCTCGCGATAAACCCAGTCAATTTTGATAAATGGATCACAGCCATCTTCTGATTTGTGTGAATGAGCATCAGGAAATGGCGAATATTCAATGCGCCAGTGGCGACGATTAACGATTAAGCTTTTTACAGAGTTGCTTTAAGTAATTATTTTCTTGCGATGGTGATGTTCAGAGGGAAGCACCCTCTGGCGATGGGCAGGTGGAGTCAGCGAGATCAGTAAATTATGATTTGTCTGTTTTAAAAACAGGCGTTTATTATTTAATTTTTGTGTCTCGCCATCAGGTAAATCACGAGATAAAGCGAACAGAATGTGACTTATGTGATCATTGTCACGCCATTTTTTTAAATTATTAGTATGGCGTGTGGAGACGCGTATCTGCTCACCAATATACGTATTGTCCATAGGCGTAGCACAAGCTCCATTGCTACAAACATAATTTTATTTAAGTGTCAGGAAAATTCCGGACAAATCCCTTTTTTAATAAAAATACACACTCTCGGCATGGGATAATACTTAATTAACTTTTGTTAGCGTTTTGAAATTAAAAACAGCGCAGAGCGCTGTAATAATAGAAAATAACGTTAACAGGCCTGGGTTGAGTATATTTGATCTGACACAATTTCCCAGATTTGTTATTAATGTGATAGCGTTTTTATTGGCATTGTTATAATAAATGTTACCAGGATATAACGCTTCGCGTCGGCTTTATGCGGTATCCTTACTGACAATATTGTTTCAGTAAAGAGTAATGTTCCGGCTGAACGCGGTAGCGGTAAACCGGCCTGCCGGTCACGCCGTAATGAATACTGGTAAACAAGATATGGCAATTCACCAGCCAGATGAGATATTTACGGCAGGAGACGCGCGAGATATTCACTTCGTTGGCCAACTCGTCGGTAGAAAATTCCTGCTCCTGATGCGCATCAATCCACTGACATAAGGTGCGTAGCGTTTGCTGCGTCAGCCCTTTTGGTAGCCGACGAGGCTCCTGCTCGCTGGATGAATTACCGTGAATGAGCAGGTCAAGCTCAGACTGTTCGTAATACTGGCGTTTTTCCATCGCCGTTTTCTTACGTAGCCAGCCGGTCAGCGCTTCTTCAAAGCGCGTGGCCTGAAAAGGCTTGATCAGATAATCCACCACGCCGTAGTGAAGCGAATCTTTAATGGTGGCGGCGTCAGCGGCAGAAGAAATGACAATAACGTCGCTTTTGCAGCCTGCGCTGTGCAGGACAGGCAACAGATCCAATCCGTTTTCCTGCTGCATGTAGATATCCAGCAGGATTAGGTCAATGTGATTTTCACTGTTGAAGATAAACTCTTTCGCTTTTTCCAGCGTCGAAGCGGTTCCACAACAATGAAAACCGGAGATTTGCGCGACATAGCGGCGATTTAACTCCGCGACCATCGCATCGTCATCGACAATTAATACATTGATCATAGGCTGGTCCTTTTTCCATCCCAGGGTAACTGTACAAAAAATTGTGTGAAGATCCCAGGCTCGGACTCCACGGAAATTACGCCGCCAAGCGCTTCAACCTGCTGTTTAACCAGCGCTAAACCGACGCCGCGTTCGGCGCCTTTCGACGAGACGCCTTTTTCAAAAATCGCCTCGATGCGCTCAGGTTCGATACCCGGACCGTCATCGCTCACTTCGCAATGCAGCCAGCCATGACGGTAGTGTAACGAGACGCTGATTTCGCCGCCGGATTCCTGGCTCAATGCTTCCAGCGCGTTTTCAATCAAATTACCCAGCGCCGTAATCAGCACCGTAACCTGATCTTCATTGTTATTATCCGGTAACTGGCTGTCGCTGCTTATCACCAGGCTGTGCCCGAAATCAGAGGCGCGAGTAATCTTACTGAGCAAAAAGCCAGCGATAATCGGCGACTTTATTTTACCCAGCAGCAAACCGATCTCTTCCTGATAGTTATTGGCCGTCTTGATAATATACGCTTCAAGCTGCTTATAACTCTTCAGGTGCAATAATCCCAGAATCACATGTAATTTGTTCATGAATTCGTGGGATCGTTCACGGAGCGCATCCGCGTAGTTCACCATCCCGTCCAACCGCTGCATCAGTTGGCGAACTTCTGTTTTATCCCTGAAGGTGGATATCGCGCCGATAATTTCGCCGTTGCTGCGCACCGGAACGGTATTCACCAGCAGCAGGCGGCCTTTGACGATGATCTCTTCATCGCGGCGCGGCGTACCGTCACGCAACACTTCGCTAATGTCCACCACCTGCGACCAGGCATGACTCAGGGTGGATAATCTGGCGTCATCCTGCGTTTTTCGGTAATCGAGCAGCGCCTGCGCCGCATGGTTAATCAACGTGACTTCGCCGCTACCATCCACGGCGATAACGCCCTCTTTGATTGACTGCAGCATCGCCTGGCGTTGTTCAAACAGGGTTGAGATCTCATAGGGTTCGAGGCCAAACAGGATACGTTTTAGCACCTTGACCAGCGCATACGTGCCTAATAACCCCACCAGAGCGCCGAACAGAATGGACCAGATAATACTGCCGCGGCTATTGTTGATCTGCTGCGTAACGTGACTGAGTTCCAGGCCAATCGCTACCACGCCGATCTGCCGGTGGCGTTCATCATAAACCGGTGTGAAAACGCGCAGCGCTTTGGCAAGAAAGCCGCGATTAATGGCAACGTTTTCCTTTCCCTGCAGCGCGAGCAGAATATCATCGCCTTTGAACGGTTGGCCGATTCGCTGCGTTTCTGGGTGCGAATAACGGATGCCCTGCATATTGGTCACCACAATAAACAAAAAGCCATTATGCTGGCTCACCGCTTCGGCGAGCGGCTGAATGCCGCTTTCCGCAGGCGGTTTTTTCAGCCCCTCGCGAATTGCCGGAGAGTCCGCCAGCGAGCGAGCCACCGCCAGCGCTTTATCTGCCAGCGCGTCGCGCGTCATGCTGCTGATTTGCGAAAAATAGATCAGATGGACCACAACGAGCACCGAAAACAAAACGGCGCTGACCATCAGAATGACGGTAGTGCCGAGTTTCATGGGGCGTTTGCGTAACGCCCGGCATGGCAGGGAGTGTTTCATAGTGGACCTGAGCGGACGAATCGTAAGGTTATTATCCCTGATGAGGCGTCTAATTCAAAGGCATAGGCGATGTTGCTCCAGTGTTGAAAAGCCCGTCTTGCCTTGCAGGGGGCGCTACCTGCTCATGTCGACTGGCAAACGTCATGTCGTTAATTAATATCGCCGGATACCGTGATGGGTAATTTATTTTCATCAGAATTACATAAAATAATTTTTCATTAATTTTTATAATAACGTATGCGGTATCACATTTTATTTTTACTGACGTTCAGAATGCGTTTGATCACAATCAATCAGCACAAATATTTAATCTATTATGATTAGTTTTCATTACATATTATTAATAATTATGGAAGCAATGTGAGAAATAAAAAATGGAAATAAAAAAATGGCTGAACACAACCATAACCCGACGTGATGCTATTGTCGCTACCGCAAAAGTAGGGGCGGCGGTGACGCTAAGCCAGGCGATTACGCTGCCTTTTGCTACCACTGCCCAGGCGCAGGATACCCCGACACCGAAGGATGCCAACGGCGAAACCGTCAGGCACAGCGCCTGTCTGGTCAACTGTGGCAGCCGATGCCCGCTTAAGGTTATCGTGAAAAATGATCGCATTGTGCGTATTGAACCGGAAGACGCGAAAGATGACGCGGTATTCGGCGAGCATCAGATTCGTCCCTGCCTGCGCGGGCGTTCCAGTCGCTGGCGGGTCTATAGCCCGGATCGCATTAAGTATCCGATGAAAAGAGTGGGAAAACGCGGCGAAGGAAAATTTAAACGTATTTCATGGGATGAGGCCACGGCCTTTATTGCGGCGGAATTAACGCGCGTTAGCGAAAAATATGGCCGGGAAGCTATTTATTATAATTATCAATCCGGCGCGTATTATCACACGCAGGGTAGACCCGCCTGGATAAGATTACTAAATCTCACCGGCGGTTATTTAAATTACCATAATACCTACTCGACCGCGCAAATCGCGACGGCAACGCCCTATATGCATGGTACCTATGTCGGTAGCCATTTTACGCAGATCGCGCATTCCGATCTGGTGGTGCTATTTGGCCTGAATCTCTCAGAAACGCGGATGTCCGGCGGCGGTCAGGTTGAAGAGCTGCGCCGGGCGCTGGAAACCTCGAAAGCCCGAGTCATTATTATCGATCCGCGCTATACCGATTCGGTGATTACCGAACACGCCGAATGGCTACCGATTCGCCCAACCACGGACGCTGCGTTAGTCGCCGGCATCGCGCATACGCTGATTACCGAACAGCTTCTCGACGAGGCGCTGGTAAACCGCTATTGCGTCGGTTATGACCGTAGCACCTTGCCGGACACGGCTGCGCCTAACGCCAGCTATAAAGATTATGTTCTTGGCACGGGCGATGACGGTATCGCGAAAACCCCGGAATGGGCGGCGGATATCACCGGTATTCCGGCAACGCGTATTTGCCAACTGGCGCGCGAAATCGCCTCGGCGCGCGCCTGCTATATTTGCCAGGGCTGGGGGCCGCAGCGTCATGCCAACGGCGAACAAACCGTGCGTGCTATTCAGACGCTGCCAGCGTTAACAGGCCACTTCGGGCGGCCCGGCACCAACAATGGCAACTGGCCTTACGGTACGCCGTATGGCGTGCCATTGTTGCCTGTCGGTAAGAATCCGATCACAACCTCTATTCCTTGCTATCTGTGGACGGACGCCATTCAGCATCCGGAGAAAATGACCGCGACGACAATGGGGGTGAAAGGCGCGGACAGGCTAAAAACCGGGATTAAGCTGTTTTTCAACCAGGCCGGTAATACCTTGCTGAATCAGCACGGCGAAACGAACCGCACCCGACAAATTCTCGCGGATGAATCGCTGTGTGAAACCATTATCGTGATTGAAAACCATATGACGCCCAGCGCGATGTATGCGGACCTGCTGTTGCCGGAGACCAGCTATCTTGAGGCGGAAGACCTGGTGGACAGCTCCTATGCGGCGGGATCGCATAACTATATGATTGCGATTCAGAAAACCGTTAAACCGATGTGGGAAGTGCGCAGCACGTATGACATCTGCGCGGATATCGCCGGGCATCTTGGACTGCGCGAGCAATATACCGAGGGCCGAACTCAGGCGCAGTGGGCGGAGATGCACTATCAGCAGATCCGTGAAAAACGTCCATACCTGCCGGAGTGGAGCGTGGCGAAAGAGATGGGCGTGATTGACCAGCGTATCGCTACCGAGCAGCAGAGCCTTGCGTTTGCCGATTTCCGCGCCGACGCCGAGGCTAATCCACTCTCCACACCGTCGGGCAAAATTGAAATTTACTCCCAGGCGCTGGCGGATCTGGCGCAAGCGTGGACGTTGCCAGAAGGCGAGCGAATTCCCGCATTGCCGGAATTTTGTCCGGCGAAAGAGTCGCATCTTAACAAAGCGCTGACGGCGAAGTATCCGTTGCAGTTAAGCGGCTTCCATACCAAAGGGCATACCCACTCGACCTACAGCAATGTGCTGATGCTGCATGAGGCGGTGCCGGATGAAGTCTGGATTAACCCGATTGACGCCAGCGCTCGCCAATTGAAGTCCGGCGATCGGGTGCATGTATTCAATGACCGCGGCGTGGTGGAGCTTCCCTGTAAAGTGACCCAGCGCATTTTACCCGGCGTGGCGGCGATGCCGCAGGGCGCGTGGACGCGGCTTGACGGCAACGGCGTTGATGTCGGCGGCTGTATCAATACGCTGACCAGCCACCACCCTTCGCCGTTGGCGAAAGGCAATCCGCAGCATACCAATCTGGTTGAAATTAAACGCGCTTAAGGAGTGATGTACGATGAAACAGTATGGCTTTTATGTTGACTCCTCGCGCTGTTCAGGCTGTAAAACCTGCCAGGTAAGCTGCAAGGATAATAAAGATCTGGATGTCGGTCCGAAACTGCGCCGCGTCTATGAATATGGCGGCGGAAGCTGGGTGAAAGAGGGGGAAAGCTGGCATCACGACACCTTTACCTACTACCTCTCTATTGCTTGTAACCATTGCGATGAGCCGGTATGTGTCTCCGGCTGTCCGACCGGGGCGATGCATAAACGCAAAGAAGATGGTCTGGTCGTGGTGGATGACAGCGTATGCGTCGGCTGTCGCTATTGTGAAATGCGCTGCCCCTACGGCGCGCCGCAGTTTGATACGCAAGCAAACGTGATGCGTAAATGCGACGGTTGTCTTGACCGACTGGAGAACAATCTGCGCCCTATTTGTGTGGATTCTTGCCCGCAGCGAGCGCTGGATTTCGGCCCTGTCGATGAATTACGGGCAAAATATGGCACGGAGAATCAAATCGCGCCGCTGCCTTCAGCGTCGTTCACCCATCCTAACCTCATTATTAAACCGCATCCGAAAGCGAGACCCACGGGCGATACGGAAGGCGCAATCATGAACATTCGGGAGGTGCGCCATGCATGAGTTACCGCTGGTCTTTTTTACGGTCTTTACCCAGAGCGCGGTCGGCGCATTTATTCTGCTGCTGATTGGCGGCGCAATGGGGCTGGTCGCGCCGCGGCGTAAGGCTATCGGTCTGTTCTCGGTGATGTGCCTGTTTGGGCTGGGCGTCATTGTCGGCACCTTCCACGTCGGGCAACCGCTGCGTGCGCTGAATATGCTGCTGCGCGTCGGACATTCGCCGATGAGTAACGAGATTGTCCTGTCGGCGGCTTTTGCGGCGCTCGGCGGGCTGGGGGCGCTCGGTTTGTTGCTGAACCGGGCGACGCCGCTGTGTAACGCGTTGGTCTGGTTGGCGGCGATAGTCGGAGTAGTCTTCTTATACGCCGTTCCGCAGATTTACCAACTGCCGACGGTGGCGACCTGGCGTTCATCTTACACCACGGCAATGATGATATTGACGCCGTTGATTGGCGGCGGCGCGTTGGCGGCATTGTTTGGCGTGCGCCGTCTGGGGCTACTGGTCAGCGTGTTGGCGATTTTGGTGAGCTTTTGTCTGCGCCCGGGCTATATGGCGACGCTGATGAGCGCCGATAGCGCTCTGACCGCTGCGCAGCATAGCTGGTTTACCGCCCAGGCAGTATTGCTGGCGGCGGGCGTGGTCGGGGTGGTGGTCTGCGCGCGCCTGAAATCGAGCGCTGCGGTGCTGGCCATGACGGCTGTGGTGGTTATCGCGGCGGAGTTGGCGGGTAGGATTGCGTTTTACAATCTGTGGACGCTGCCAATGTAGTTTTTGCCCGGCTTGTGCCATGTAAGCCTGATAAGCGTAGCGTCATCAGGCGAAATATTTCAGGAGCTATTGCTATGCCTTCCCGTGCTGTTTTGCCGCGTATCCTCGGCGCACTATTTTACTACTCCCCTGAGAGGCCGGAGGTGAAAGCGTTGTTCGATTGTTTGCCAACGTTGCCTGAGCTTTACCCCTGGCGCGATCGTGGATCTATTGAATCACTGTGTGCGTCATGGTCGCTACCGGATGATGATGCGCTTACATGGCAATTTTCCGTATTGTTTGAAGGCCAGGGAAAGATGCCCGTCCCACCCTGGGGATCGGTCTATCTGGAAAAAGATAATTTGCTGATGGGGGAAACTACCGCCGATTATCGAGCTTTTTTACAGTCGCAGGGCATGGTATTCACTGACCGTGAACGCGAGCCGGAAGATCAGTTTGGCCTGATGCTATTGGCCTGTAGCGATCTGCTGGCACGAGGCGACAACGTGGCGGCCAACCGGTTACTGGAGGCGCATCTGCTGCCCTGGGGATTCCGCTATCTGGAATTGCTGCAACGCAATACCGTTAGCGCCTTCTATGCCCGGCTTGCCGTCGTAGCGACCTGTTATCTGCAGGATGTTCAGCAGCAACAGGGACTACAGCCTGAGAATAAGCGGTTGTTTTTCTGAGGTATTGGTCGGGTTTTGATGGCGTGCCGTAATACTTGTGCCGCCATCGTGCCCGCTGTTGCGTCAGCGGGCACAGTTTACTATTACAGCTCCGGCGTCTTTTTGAAACCGGTCAGCATCAGCACCAGGCTCTGTTTTGAGTCCGCTGGCGTGAAGTCGTAGTGATTTCCCTGACGGTCGCCGCCGATATACCAGGATATTTCCGTTTTCCCTTCCGCCAGCGCTTTGCGCACCGCTTTATCGACATCAACCATACGATACTCATGTGAATGGTCCAGATATAATACGGCATCGGAACGGTAGTTGATCGCCGGTTTATTGTTCCAGGACACGGTACTGACGTGCCAGTCACTGCTGGTCGGGTAAAAGAAAATTTGATCGGCGCCGTTCGCTTCCGTTTTGCCGCCAAAAAGGCGAATACGGTATTTGAATAGCGAAGCGTCCATATTGGCAGGCAGGGGCGGGATCTTAAATTTCACCAGCGTGAGCGTTTCCGGGTGCTGCGTGCGTCCGCCATTTGTCCAGTCATCCTGTACGTACAAGGTATCGACGCTGGCATGAGGCTTGTCGTCTTCGCTGCTTACCCAGGTATTTTCTTCCGCTTTACTGTAGGCGTAAGGAACCGTAGTGCCGCAATCCAGTCCCTGATTCATACACAGATCCGTCATAAACTGCGCGCCATCTTCCGTCCAGCCATTCATAAAATCGGCATGGGCAGTATAAAGACTTCCCCAGCGCTCTTCCCGGGTTTCGCCATGCATTACCGGGTCCATCGACAATTCCACTTTAGACGTATCCAGCGAGGAGATCTGCGGGAGTACCCAGGCGATGTTCATATTCACCGTTGGGATTTTTACCGGATAGTCTGCGGAACATTTCCCGTGGTCGGCATAGATAGCGTTATTGTGGCTATGGGTCGGTTTCAGGTTGACGCCATCCCAACAGTTGGGGAAAGCGATCCCGATATTAAACTGGACGGCATCGCCCGCTTTACGCAGGCCGCATATTTCGCCTACCTTGTTGGTGTAACCTTTGCCGTTGGCACATAAAAAGGTGATTGCGGAACTGGGGCCAGTACCGTGATGATCGCCTGCCAGTAACTCCAGCCCGGCCGGGAATGGATGGAGCGGATATTGCGCTACATTTGTGGATTGATAATAGGTCTTTTGGTAGGCCGGATTTACGATTTCACCATCGGGTAATTTCATGGACGGTGCCCAGTAAGCGGAGCTGTCGGCTTTATTATCACAGGTGGTATCGGGTTGCGCGCGCAACGTCTGGTAGGTAGAGACCGCGTCGGTGTGGGTGTTGCCAAAAAAGTCATGCCACATCGCCTGATTCGCTTTACCAAACATCATAATCGCGTCATCGCCCAGCGTGTGGTGATAGCCGCACACGACATGCGCCTGAGGACCGGCATGGGCCGGGAATGCGCCAGCGGCAACGAGCGTAGCCAGGCTGACGGTAATAAGGTTGAGTTTCATTTTTTTGCTGCCCGGTTGAATAGAAGTGGGAGCAGCAATAGCAGATCAGATTGCGGTGTTACATCTCATTAATTATCACTTTTTGTCATTTGCCCTGCATACAGGGGCGAATTTGCAGACGTACTATTTAAATAATTAGCCGAAACTACCCTCCTCTTGATTATGTCAATTTACAAAAAGGGTACGTTAGTGATTAAAATCGGGCTTTTTGTGATAACCCTCACTATTTCATTTTGCCTATGCTAATGGCGCTCGCCATAACCGAATAACGATTCTATCGGACATCGGCTTTATTTTTAAGAAATGCGTTACGACATCAGTCGTGACGCGATCTGCTATGGATTTTTTATGAGATTACTAAAACGCGTTATTGTGGTTGTACTCTTGGGCGTGATTTTATTTATGGTCAGGGACGATATACGCTATGTTTATCAACTGATCCTCAAATATGGTGATAAACCCTCGGCGCTAGCACTGAGTAGCTATAAAGCGGTTATTCAGCAAAAACCAGTCGCAGGAGTTAAGAGTAACCTTTCAGGTTTGACCTACTCCGCCGAAGACAGGATGCTTTTCGCCGTTATTAATAATCCCCCTGAACTGGTCTGGTTAACGACAGAAGGGCAGCTGGTAGGGCGGATGCCGCTGCAGGGCATCCACGACCCGGAGTCTATTGCATGGAGTGGGGGCAACCAGTTCCAGATAGGCAGTGAGAAAGATGGCGCGGTCTATAAAACACAGGTGGATATTCAGCGCGGCACCATGCAGATAATCTCCATGGTGAAGCTTGAGGGCTATGACAAAGCAAAAAATAAAGGGCTGGAAGGTACGGCATGGGATGCGAAAAATGAGAGATTATATGCCGCAAAAGAAAGAAAACCCATAATGATCAAAGAAGTAGAGATGAGCAAAAATGGTATCACCAGAGCGTTGCCTTCTGCCATCACTGCAAGTGTGAGCGATGTCTCCGGACTTGAATATCATGCCCCAACGGATTCGCTGCTGGTGTTGTCGGACGAGTCAAAAATGATTCTGGAAGTCAGTTCCGAGTGGCGGGTGCGCGATCGATTGTTCCTGACGGCGGAGTGGTCAGGGCTCAGAGACGATATACCCCAACCAGAAGGGATTGCCATGGATAATGAAAATAATTTGTATATTGTGAGTGAACCAAATCTGTTTTATAAATTTTCGTGTGATATACAGAATGACTAAAATCTATTTTTACTGTCACAGTATGCTAAAACAGAACAAGGTTGTTAATACCATGATTTGACGATTGCTTGATTCGTTGATTCATTGTTGGGGATATTTATGTTTTACTTACCTCAGTAACGGATTACTTTGTGGTGTAGCGTAACGGTAATTGTCCTCCTCATATTTGCGGCAGCGTAGTCTGCCGCTTTTTTTTTATAAATTAACTCTCTCTGTAATAATTAACAGACAATAAATATTATTCTGTTTTTTCAGCAGGCCTCCGAAGAGACCTCGCATGGTGATGTTTAGTTATCAGGCATAATATTCTTCATCAACACTTACCGAATGCCATGTCGCCTCGCTAAGCGAAATCATTTCATCTACGCCGGAACTCTTGTTAACCGGGTTTTACGTCGGCGATGTGCCTGTAAATGTTCCATTGGCGGTGGCGCTATTCCCGGCGGGATCGGTGGCCGTAATGATGTACTGATTCTCCCCCCCCCCCCGACAGAATAGCGGATTGCGGAACAGAAACATGCCAGTTACCGGTATCGTTATCAACACTGGCGGAGTAGAGTCGATCGTCAGCCAGCCGATAGACAGCGAAGAATTACCCCATAGCGTTTGCGGAACGAACACTGATTGAACAGCTTTCATTCACTGCTGTTCCCGGAGATTTTATGGGTATTATCGGTACATCAGGTTCAGGTAAATCTTCTTTAATCAAAGCACTATCAAATTCCAGTCATTGTTATACGGGAACAGTTAAATTAAACAACGTAGATATCACACCGATCTCTGAAGATGATATCCAGAATTGCCTTGCCTACCACTTTGGCAACATTTTAGAAAAAATTACGTAATATCGACTGATATGTAAAACTCATTCAGCATCAAATGGATTAATTCAACATCAGTAGTAATATCCATTTTTTTATAGGCTGATCTCTTTTGTGTTGAAATCGTTTTTATATTTCGATCTAATAAATTTGAGCAACTTTTAACAGATAATCCTGCTGCCACGTAATAAATAACTTTTTTTTCGCTCAATGTTAGGTCGAATTTTTTAGCGAGCAACAGAATCCCATCTCTTATATTAATATGTTTTGCTTTGTTCTTATACTGCATTGTCAGATATCTCAATTAACATATTGATGACGAGAGGAAGATAAAAACGCTAAAAATTCCGATGGTGTAGTTTTGAAATGTTTTTTAAAAACGCATGTAAAATAAGAAGCACTATCATAACCACACATATAAGCCACTCGAGTAATATTATATTCACTATTGCGTAGAAGTTTTGTCGCTTTATTCATTCGCGCATTAAGGTAAACTTCGCTGAATGAGGTGTGCTCTTGTTTCAATTTCCTTTTTAATGTGGAACAACTCATATAGAGTGAGTCAGAAATATCCTTGAGCGCCCATTTTCGACTTATGTCGCTTATAATAATATTATAGATGTTTTCGGCTAATGTATTTTGCGATAGTTCTCTGAAGAGAGCAAATGCTTCAGGTTCATAGATGAACTCTGAAAGCAGAAATCTTATTAAATATTCCTTTTTATCTTGGGATAATTTCTGGCTTTTATTTGAAGAGTGTAAGAGGTTGAATACTCTTGCTACGCCTGTTTCTATTGGCGCTAACAGATGTTTTGTCGTCGGTTTTGTTAATGGGGCCGAAAAGTCTGCATGTTCATACAGAAAAAAATTATAAGCATTTTTTATTGACGCTGAATCTAATTCAATTAAATTATAATTTAACTGTTCATGAGTCTCTTCCATAGTGATATGAATGGTTTGATCTTTAGCTAAAAATATTAACATTGGCCCTGATGCCGTAATATACTCCCCGGACGATGTCGTAATTGAAATTTTACCCGTGGTGAGCTTGATGAGTACGGACTGCAGTAAATTTAATCCCTGAAGTGATAAGGATTTCCTCTGCCAGTTTTGCGCTGATTGTAAACATTCAATGCTCCCCACCTGGACAGGTGAGGGATTAAATACTTTTAGCATGATAATTTCCTTTTATTAAATGTGCGTGTAAATCAAAATTATTCTGAAAAATATTTCAAAAGAAAACTAATATATAGCTATATAATTATTTGCGAACTTAAGGTATCAGGTGGCGATCTTTTCATTTTCTATGGAAAATGCTATTTTATATTGCATTTCTACATATTATAGTATCGTTAAAAAACTATGTCGCGTATAAAAAAAAGATGGAAATTTACAAGAATTGGCTCATGTTATTATCAATTTATCTCTTTAAAATTTGAATTAAGTAATAATTGCCTTTAATCTTTTAGAGAATAGCTCTTTAATTTCATGGAGGTAGTTAGCATGAGGTATAAGATCTGATGTTAATTTGTGATAAGGTTTATCCTGGATGTAAATATTAACGCTCTCGGCCAGGAAAGGCATACAACGCGGTAAATATATACTGCGGCGGGTAGACGGTGTAGCGATATCCGGAAGTTTGAGGGGAGGGGAAGCATTCAATCGTATGGTTGGCTTTATGAAAAACGGTGTAACACGTTAGTGAGGTTCTTTGATCTTACCCAGCAATAGTGGTCACGTGACTAAGTGAGTAAACTCTCAAGCAAGAGGTGACTCATATGAAAAAACCAGCATCAACCACCAAAAAGCCACGCAAGCAGCACACGCCTGAATTTCGCAGGAAGCCCTGAAACTGGCTGAACGCATTGGGGGCCGCTGCCGCCCGCGAGCTTAACCTGTATGAATCACAGCTCTACAACTGGCGAAGCAAACAGCAAAATCAGCTCTCTTCTTCTGACCGCGAACAGGCGATGCCCGCAGAGATCGCCCATCTGAAGCGTCCGCTGGCAGAAGGGGATGAGGAACTGGCCATTCTCCAGAAGGCCGCGGCATACTTCGCGAGGCGCCTGAAATGAAGTATGTCTTCATCGAAAAACATCAGGCTGAATTCAGTACCAAAGCCATGTGCCGTGTACTTCAGGTTGCCCGTAGTGGCTGGTACGTCTGGCATCAGCGTCGTCATCAGATAAACCAGCGTCAGCAGTTCCGCCTTATCTGTGATAACGTCGCCCGGGAGGCATTCAGTGACGCAAACAGCGCTATGGTGCGCCACGCCTGACGGATGTATAACATAAAAACCGTGGCGGCCAGCTTGCGATGCGTTACAGATGGTGCAATGGCGGCGTAAACGACTGGGAAAGTCAGCGTGCATACAGACAGAGGTGGTCAGTACTATTCAACGGATTAGCAGAGCTTACTGAAACGACATAATCTGCGGGGGAGTATGAGCACCAGAGGCTGTTGTTATGACAATGCCTGTGCAGAAAGCTTCTTTCACACGCTGAAGGTGGAATGTATCCACGGAGAGGGCTTTGCCAGCCGGGAAATAATGCAGACAGCAGTGTTTAATGATATCGAGTGTGATTACAATCAACGGCGTCGTCACAGTGCCTGTGGCAGTCTCAGTCCGGAACAATTTGAAAACCAGAACCTTGCTTAGGGTTGTGTCCATATTACGCGGGTAGGATCAGTCCATTTCTGTAGTCTGCCTGTTGTTCTTCATCGTCAGTTGAAGTAACAGCTTTACCTCCGGCTACAGTAAGGATGATTGAAAAAATCATTTTAATGGCTTCAGCCAGCCCATTAAAAAATTACTTTCCAACTATCTGATTTATTAGAGGTATTGTCTTTCATTAAGATAGCGAGTCCTGGTGGTTTAAAAATAAAGACACAGTATTATAATGAAAATAACACATCATTAAATATTGAATTTGCTAACTCGTTGTGTGATGCTGAAATGATTTTATTGCATATTATTAATTTCTGGGATGAATGTTATGAAAGGAAAATTTTTGTGTGGTTTATTGGTTTCGCTATTAATTAGCGGATGCGGTGACGATAACACCCCTACAGAGAAAGTCTTGAAAGAACAATTTAGTAATCAATTTCATGGGCGTCTTATCCTTGATTCAATTGATATCAAGGAAACATCGGTTGATGGAAATAAGAGAACATATGCTGCTGATGGCTTACTTTCTACTGGCTACGATCTGTATACGCCAGTTGCCTCGTTAACTGATTATATTGTTGTTCAAAAATCGTGGGATAAAGGCAAAGATATTAAATTCTCAGCAACTTTGAACAGTCTTGGTAATAAAGATACTGGATGGAAAACAATATTTTCTTCATTACAAATGTCAGAAACACCAAAAGGCAATCCAATTCCTAATGTTGAAACTGACGGTAAATATATCATCATGGATGGAGCAGGTTTTGATGATAAAATAAATGCAATTAAAGATGAATATGCCAGGAAGAAATCAAAACTAAACGAATTAAATAATGATATCGCAAAAGTTAAAACTAATATATTAGTTATTAATAAAGAAATCGATGAGTATTGGGGGAAAGGGGAAGATGGAAAAACACAAAGCCGTTATTTTGTTCAGCGTGATTTGAATAAAGAGCTGGAACTCTTTAATAAAGAAAATGCTCCTTATTATTTTGAGAAGAAGTACAATGCTGAAGTTTTCGACCCAGCAATGAAGGCTCGCCGGGAAAAATTAAAGAATTACAGGTTGAGTGATTTTGATGACATAAGGGCGGAGAAACGTGCTGTATTAGAAAAACATAAAGAAGAATACTCCGTAAAATATAATGAAATTAATGAGAAGATAAAAGCGAAAATGAAGGCGCTCGATGATAGTTTACAAGAGTTGATAGCAAAGAAACGTGGTCTCATACAGCAGCAATCAACCATCTCAGACGAGATTCGCAATCTTGATTATCAATATAAAAATTGGGTAAATTTTATGGAAGAGCTAAATAAAAGAAAATAACTGACTATTATTATGAGTGATAAAAAAGAGACTGAAATCTGGTCTCTTTTTTTGAGCCTGTCAGTAATTCTATGTAACTGCTAATATATTAAAGGTGATTGCTCAGGCGGTCACCGAACTCGATAATAAAGCGACTCATCGCCAGTCGCCAGTTCTGGATCGGCATACTCCATTTTTTTGATGCATCCTTGATTGCCAGATAAATAACTTTTCGTACCGAGTCATCCGTCGGGAACACTTTGCGTTTCTTAATCGCGGCGCGGATCACGCTGTTCAGGGATTCGACTGCGTTTGTAGTGTAGATGGTAGATGGTCTTGCGGATATCCGGCGGATAACTGAAGAGCGTATTGAGGTTTTCCCAGTGCGCACGCCAGCTTTTGCTGATTTGCGGATATTTCGGGAAGACGCTGTTTATCGCATCCGGGAAGGCCTTCAGACCGTCCACACAGGCAATCAGGATGTCCTGAAGGCCCCGCTTTTTCAGCTCCGCCAGCACGCTTAGCCAGAACTTTGTGCCTTCATTTCCGGACAGCCACATGCCGGCAACGCTTTCTGGCCTTCGGTATTGATCCCCAGCGCAGGGAAAACTGCTTTGTTTATCACACTGCCATTCTGATGAACTTTGACAACATACAGTCCATATAAACAAAGGGATACAGCGTATCCATTTGTCGGTTTTGCCACTCAGTGACCTGCTCTTTTACGGCGTCGGTGACTTTAGATATCAGCGTTGGCGACACATCGGAGTCGTACATTTCTTTGAATGTGGCAACGATTTCGCGGGTAGTCATGCCTTTGGCGCAGAGGGATAAAATCTGGCTGTCCATCTGCGTAATGCGCGTCTGGTGCTTCTTAATCAGCTGTGGTTCGAAGGTATTTTCACGGTCACGCGGCGTGTTCAGTTCGATCTCGCTGTTATTGCATAACACCGTTTTTGACGAGTAGCCATTGCGGGTGTTTGAGCCTGTTTTGGGCGCATTTTTCTCATACCCGGGGTGGTCAGCCAGCTCCGCATTGAGCGCTTTTTCGACGGTAAGCTTCGTCAACATGCGGGAAAAAGCATGGAGATCGGCTTCGGTTTTAAGGCCTTCAGCCACTTCAGCCGCAAGGGCTTTAAGTTTCTTTTCGTCCATAATTGCCTGTCTCTGTTACTGGAGTGAACATATCAAAAACAGTCACTTACACAATTTTAATTACAGTCTCACGCCCGGCCGCCCCTACGCAGTTGCACTTCCTTTCATTTGCTGTGGTCAGTTTGCGGGAAGACTTTCACCTTCAGTAATTAAGTTCGGGGTGATCTTCTTTACTCAATAAATTATTTTTGTCGTTCAGCTCCTCACGGACTTTTGCCAGTGACTTCTGAAATGCCGGGATTGTTTGCAGTCTTGCAAACTCTACTGCTCCCACATAACGACCAGCATCAACATCGCTTTGCCAGTGAGCACCGCATATCACTCTGCTTTGCCCGAACTCCCATCCTCGTCTGGCGAGCTCCTGCGCGCGTTCCGGTCTGGCCTCGGATAATACTAATGCCAGAAGTGTACCATAAGCAGTATGCCCGGAAGGGTAAGAGCCATCTTTTCGCAAAGTATTCTCATCTTCAGGACGGCAGGTGGAATGATTAAATAAGACAAAGGGGCGGGTACGCATATAATATTTTTTTGCCGAAGCAGTAGCGTAGTAGCCGCCCATTTTCAGAAGATTCTGTAACATATTCCAGGTTTCAGGCGTATCTTTGGGATTAATTTTAGCACCCACTACTGGCGAGAATATTCTGGCTATATTTTCCACGCTTACATCTGCATCCTCAGCAGCTTGTTTCCATCGTGGGGAACCCTTTATCGCATAGCCCTTGAAATAAGCCTCCTTATCATAGCGGAAAGCCGGATCATCATTACCTGGCGGTGGTGGTAAGTAGAACTGACTGTTCACTGATTCTTCAGGAGAATGAAAGGGTTGCACTGTTTCTGCTGATGTATATTTAGCTACGATCAGTGGTAGAAAAAATACTAAATAACGACTTTTCATAAAGACTCACTCCGGATCAGGCAATAATAAACAGATGTAATCCTATAATGATTTATTGCAATGGTTATTCAACATACAGGTAAAAAAGCAGGACGCTGTACTGGCATTATCGTCTGTCCATACCGGACTGACTGCAGCGGACAACAGAACAATACCGGTACTTCCGGCTAACAGCATTTTGTTTAAATTTTCTCCCCGGTTGTTTTTTATCTGCGTGCCTGACTGACACGCATTAGGTTAAAATCTTTCCGTAATAACAAACTATGAATAAGTATTTTAAACTATGTGCTCTGTTACCCCGGTAACTACCATCAGTCATGATGTGCTGAGTATTAATTTATGATTATGAACAAGAGTCGGAAACAGTATTTAAGAATAAAGAAGCCGACAAAGAAAAAATGCCAAAACTGGCGAAGGGATTATTGTTTTCAGTGATGAAAAAGTTCATGGCGGAGATATTGGACTCACTTGTCGGGGTTAGCGAACCGTCAGATGAAGTGATAGGCGTTATTACTGGTAATAATCTCCCTGTAGCTAAGTAAGCTTTTGACCCTGGCCCAAAGGTGAGCGGCTGATCGACGAAGCGCTGGGCGTTGCGCCAGAGAAAATCTGGCCTTCTCGTTATAGCTAGTCAGGCCAGAGATGGGGGCTACGGATTTCCATTCCCAGAAAAGCAAAAACCCAGCCATAGGCTGGGTTTTCTGAATAAGTGGTGCCCGGACTCGGAATCGAACCAAGGACACGGGGATTTTCAATCCCCTGCTCTACCGACTGAGCTATCCGGGCAACGGGGCGCATTAAACCGTAAAGGGGCGCGGTCGTCAACGGCTTTACACGAAAAAAGTGATAAAAGCGCGCTGACTGCCTGCTTTTCAGGCAAAATGCATAAAATCAGTACCCGTCAGGTGAGCGCGCCACCCTGACGGCACTGTGCAAAACGCAGAATATCTTCCGCCAACCGCTGAGCGGTATCTACATCAGCCTGACTGCGGTTGACCAGCATTCGGCTGAGACAACCTTCCAGCACCAGCTCCATCTGCCTTGCAACCATCGCCGGATCGTCAATTTCCAGCGTGGTCAGTAGCTCATGGGTAAAATCATGTGCCGCGCGTTTTTGTTGATTAGCCAGTTGGTGAATAGGATGGGTTGGGTCGGGATAAAACGTACAGGCGGCAATGAACAAGCAACCAGGATAACGGTTATTACTGGCACATTCCGAAAGCGCGCTGTAGCGTGCCAGTAGCTTTTGTTCAGCAGAAAGCGTCTCATCAAGAAGAAGCTGGCGTCGCCAGATATCTACCTGCTGACTCAGATAACGTAGCGCGTCATATAAAATGGCTTCTTTATCTGGCCAGAAACGCTGTAATGTGTCGAGTGGGCGATTTACGCGCTCCGCCACCATTTCCAGCGTAGTATCGGCTATCCCTTGCGTCTCCAGTAATTTCAGGGCTTCTCCCAGAATATCTTCACGTTGCACGGTATTCTCCTCCGTCTTTGCTTTTGCAAGTGTCGCTCACGGTTGGCGATCGTGCAAATGCGCGCTAAAGGTGGCGGCGTCCATAAAGCCGGTGACTCGCGCTTGCGGCTGTTCCTGGCCTTGGGCATCAAAGAACAGAATGGTGGGCAGCCCGAGAACTTGCAGATGCTTTAACAGCGCGACGTCCTGCGCATTGTTAGCGGTGACGTTAGCCTGTAAGAGCACCGTGTCGCCGAGCGCCTGCTGGACCCGCGGATCGCTGAAGGTATACTTTTCAAACTCTTTACAGGCCACGCACCAGTCGGCGTAGAAATCCAGCATAACGGGTTTGCCTTTGGCCTGCGCCAGCGCCTGATTGAGTTCGTCCACGGTAGAAATAGCCGTGAAATTGAGGTGCGCTGGAGCTTGCGCGGATGGAGATCCGAACGCCCAATCCTGTAGAGGCCGCACGCTAATGAGCGCTGCCGCCAGCAGGATAATCTGTACGATACGCATCCACGCTCGTCTGGCCTGAAGGCTGGTGATAAAGGCCCAACCAAAGAAAGCGACGCCCAGCAGCGACCACAGACGTAAACCCCAAGCCTCGCCAATAATCCGCTCCAGTAAAAAGACCGGTAACGCGAGGATCACGAAACCAAAAGCGGTTTTAACATGCGCCATCCACGGGCCGCTTTTCGGTAACAGGCGGTTGCCAAACACGGTGACCAGCATTAGCGGCAGACCCATACCTAATGCATACAAATACAGCGTGCCGCCGCCCAGCCACATGTTGCCGCTCTGAGCGATATAAAGCAGAATCGCGCTTAACGGCGCTGTGGTACAGGGCGAGCAAATTAATCCGGCAATCGCCCCCATAACAAAAACACCGCCGGGCGAGCCGCCTTGCTGACGATTACTCATTAATGTCAGCCGGGTTTGCAGTGAGGAGGGGAGCTGTAGTGTGAACAGGCCAAACATCGACAACGCAAGCAGGGTGAACACGATGGCAAGGCCGATTAACACATAAGGGTGCTGCAGCGCCGCCTGAAACTGTAATCCCGCTGCGGCGACGACCAGACCCAGTGCGGTATAGGTCAGCGCCATCCCTTGTACATAGATAAAGGCCAGCAGCAGTGCGCGCCCCGTCGACAAACGTTGCCTTCCCCCCAGGACAATACCGGAAATCAGCGGATACATGGGTAAAACGCAGGGCGTAAAGGCGATGCCTATGCCGATCAGCAGTGCCCAGAGCGCGGAAAAAGGTAGCTGGGCGGCGGGTTTTGACGTCTCACTCGTCTGGGTGACAGCAGGCGTCGGCGTGGCGTCTATTGCCGCGGCGACTTCACTTAGCGGCACCGTTTTCGTTTCCGGCGGATAACAGAATCCCGCATCGGCGCACCCCTGGTACGTTATCGTTAATGTCGCGCCAGCCGCCGCCTGGTTAACCGTTACCGGAACGTTTAGCCGCTTACGGTAGATTTCGCTTTTTCCGTAGAACTCATCTTCATGCCAGACGCCTGTCGGGAGTTGGACTGCGGCGATATCCGCTTTCGTCGGCGTGATACTGATTTGTTTACGGTAAAGGTAGTAACCCTCTTTTACCTGCCAGGAGAGGGTAAGATCGTGTTGATTTTGCTGAAAATCAAAAACAAACGCCCGGTCGGCAGGGACGAACTGCGAGCGACCCGGCGCGTCGAATAATCCGGCGAAGGCGGATGTGCTGCACAGCAGCAGGATCAGCGTAAAGATGCGTTGAGCCATGAGAGGTAATCAGTATCTCCGTGAGTAACAGGTAAAACCAGAAGTTCAGGCGTTTGATACGGGTGATGAGACTTCAGGCAGTCGATAAGCGCTTGCTGATGTGAAACGGTGGTTTTTAAGATCATTTGAACTTCATACTCCTGCTCCAGTTTGCCTTCCCAGTAGTACAGCGATGTCGCGCCGGGGAGGAGGGTGGCGCAGGCGGCCAGTTTTTCCGCCAGCACTTTGGCGGCCAGATCCTGGGCGGTAGCTTCATCCGGGGCGGTACAAAGCACCACAACGGCCTCGGGGATGGAAATATCCTGACTCTTAACATCAAGCATAAACACCTCGAAAGAACAAAAAGACCCGCAAGTGAACGGTCACTATACAACGGACGAGGGCAGGATGTTAGTCAAAGGGCGGGAGAATGCGGGGCGTGATACGCCCCGCGGGTGAAACACTTACAGCATAAAGCTGCCCAGCAGGAAGCCGAAGCAGACAGCCAGAACGACGCCCAGGGTGCCTGGGATGAAGAACGGGTGGTTAAAGACGAATTTACCGATACGGGTTGTACCGGTGTCATCCATCTGTACCGCCGCAACCAGAGTCGGGTAGGTCGGCAAAATGAACAGGCCGGAAACGGCGGCGAAGGAAGCGACTGCCGTCAGCGGAGAGACGTTCAGCGCCAGCGCCATCGGCATCAGCGCTTTCGCCGTTGCCGCCTGAGAGTAGAGCAGCGCGGAAGCAAAGAAGAAGATGACGGCCAGCAGCCACGGATGACCCTGGATGACGCTACCCGCAGTGTCTTTGATCCAGTCGATGTTAGCGGATACGAAAGTATCGCCCAGCCACGCCACGCCCAGAATACAGATACAGGCGCTCATCCCTGCTTTAAAGGTACTGGAGTTGAGGATGGCGTCAGTTTCCACTTTACACAGGATGGTGGTCAGCGTTGCGACGCTCAACATGATGATCAAAATAGCGTTGGTGGTGTTCATCAGCGGTTTCTCAACCAGGCCGAGGCTCGGACTGTTAACAATCGCATAAACAACCACGCAGATAACGCCCAGCAGGAACAGCCAGACGGAATTTTTTGCCATCGGTTTGATTTCAATCTGCTTTTCACCACGCAGTTCAATCAGCCCTTCTTCCAGACGTTTGCGGTAAATTGGGTCGTCCGACAGTTTGGAGTTGAACAGCATCGTGACCAGGAAGGACATCACCAGCACCGCCAGCAGCGTAGAGGGGATAACCACGGACAGCAGGTGAATGTAGCTAATGCCATGACCTTCCATAACAGAAGACATATACACCACGGCCGCAGAAATCGGCGAGGCGGTAATCGCAATCTGCGCGGATACCACGGCGGTCGAGAGCGGACGGCAAGGTTTGATTCCCTGCTCCTTCGCGACTTCAGCAATAACCGGCAGCGTTGCCAGGGAAATGTTCCCGGTACCAGCAAAAATAGTCAGGAAATAGGTCACAATCGGTGCGAGGATAGTGATGTATTTCGGGTTCTTACGCAGCAGTTTTTCCGTCTGGTTTACCAAATAATCCAGACCGCCCGCGACCTGCATAGCAGAGATCGCGGCGATAACCGCCATGATGATGGAAATGACATCGAATGGAATTGTCCCTGGCTTCACGCCGATGGCGGCAAGTACCAGAACACCCAGCCCACCTGCGAATCCAATACCGATGCCCCCAAGTCTGGCGCCCAAAAAGATTGCCAGCAAAACAATGATAAGTTCGACAACTATCATATTAGCCTTCCTTGTTGTTTAACAAGTTGATATTAAATTGTTGTTATTTGGTAACTTCTTGTAAGAAAAAAGGCACGTCATCGTGACGTGCCTCTTTGGTACTACCCTGTACGATTACTGTTCGCTTTCATCAGTATAACGTTTAGCTTTATAAGCCGGGTGCATCAAGTTCTGTACGGAGAAAATATCGTCCAGCTCGGCTTCCGTTAACAGGCCGCGCTCCAGCACAACTTCACGTACGCTCTTACCGGTTTCAGCACAGATTTTACCGACGATGTCGCCGTTGTGGTGGCCGATGAACGGGTTGAGGTAAGTGACGATACCGATGGAGTTATAAACGTACCCTTCGCACACTTCTTTATTCGCGGTAATGCCGTTAACGCATTTTTCCAGCAGGTTGTAGCACGCGTTGCTCAGAATGTGGATGGATTCGAACATCGCCTGACCGATAACCGGCTCCATAACGTTCAACTGCAACTGACCGGCTTCCGCCGCCATCGTAACGGTGGTGTCGTTACCGATGACTTTAAAGCATACCTGGTTTACGACTTCCGGTACAACCGGGTTCACTTTGGCTGGCATGATGGAAGAGCCCGCCTGCAGTTCCGGCAGGTTGATCTCGTTCAGGCCGGCACGAGGACCAGAAGAGAGCAAGCGCAGGTCGTTACAGATTTTGGACATCTTCACTGCCAGACGTTTCAGCGCGCTGTGAACCATAACATACGCGCCACAGTCAGACGTCGCCTCAATCAGATCTTCAGCCGGAACACAGGCGAAACCAGTGACTTCAGCCAGTTTTTTCACCGCCAGCGGAGAGTATTCTTTCGGCGTGTTCAGACCAGTACCGATTGCCGTTGCGCCAAGGTTGACTTCCAGCAGCAGCTCAGCAGTACGCTCGATGCTTTTCACTTCTTCTTTCAGCAGGATGCTGAACGCACGGAATTCTTGACCAAGCGTCATTGGTACGGCGTCCTGCAACTGGGTACGACCCATTTTCAGGATGTCCTGGAATTCAACCGCTTTACGTTCGAAACCTTCACGCAACTGGTTGATGGCATCGATCAGTTTGACGATAGAGGCGTAAACCGCTACACGGAAGCCTGTCGGATAGGCGTCGTTAGTGGATTGACATTTATTCACGTGGTCGTTCGGGTTCAGGTACTGATATTCACCTTTCTGATGACCCATCAGTTCCAGCCCGATGTTGGCCAGCACTTCGTTGGTATTCATGTTGACGGAAGTGCCCGCGCCGCCCTGATAGACATCTACCGGGAACTGGTCCATGCACTTACCGTTGTTAAGGACTTCATCACATGCGGCAATGATGGCATTCGCCACACTCTTAGGAATGGTTTGCAGCTCTTTGTTGGCCAGCGCCGCCGCTTTTTTTACCATAACCATGCCACGCACAAATTCAGGGATGTCGCTGATTTTGTTATTGCTAATGTAGAAGTTTTCAATCGCTCTCAGAGTGTGAACACCATAGTAGGCTTCAGCTGGAACTTCCCTGGTACCCAACAGATCTTCTTCGATACGAATGTTGTTTGACATGTGAACCTTCTTTTTCAAGCTGCCAATGATTTTTACTTTAAAACACACAGGATATATGTGATTTCGAATGTTTTCTGACCGACGATTATCCCCTCCATCGGCCTGATAAACGAGATCATATGCTGGTTCAGAATTCCTACCGTAATCTGGATCACTTAAAGTGTGGGAATTTACCCCTTATTTATTATTTTGTGAAATAGGTCACCGCTTTAGTATTACTACCTAAAATAGGTGTACAAACCACTTGAAATTTTGCTACGCACCACCATATCGAATCGATGCGAATCGCAACCCCATTCAAATGGTCGTCGCAGACGGCCATGACTTACAGGAGAGTCCTTTGCGCTGGATACCCTTTTTAGCTGTCTTTCTCTATGTTTACATTGAGATTTCTATCTTTATCCAGGTCGCCCATGTGCTTGGCGTCCTGATGACGTTAATCCTGGTGATTTTTACGTCTGTTATCGGTATGTCGCTGGTACGTAACCAGGGTTTTAAAAACTTTTTGCTGATGCAACAAAAAATGGCGGCCGGTGAGAGCCCGGCGGCAGAAATGATTAAGAGTGTATCGCTGATCATCGCTGGCTTACTGCTCCTGTTGCCGGGATTTTTCACCGATTTTCTCGGCCTTCTCCTTTTGTTACCGCCAGTGCAAAAACATTTGACGCTGAAGTTGCTGCCGCATTTACGTTTTTCCCGGATGCCGGGCGGCGGGTTTAGCGCGGGTACTGGCGGTGGCGAAACATTTGACGGCGAGTATCAGCGTAAAGATGACGATCGCGATCGTATTGAACATAAAGACGATCGTCGGGATTAAAGGTAGAGATGCTGGCCGGATAAGTCGCGTGAGGCGTTATCCGGCCAACAGATACGTCTTACGCCATGCGTTTTCGCTTCGGTAAAAACAGCCATAATGCTGCCAGCATGATAATGGCATATAAGCTTTTCCACCCCAGCATTACCAGCAATAACAGGCACAGTAGACAACCCGTCACCGCCAGTGCATAGCAGCGCCCTTTCAATAGTCGACAGCCCGCCAGCATACAAAGCAGATAGAGCATAATAAAAATACCGTTAGCATAGACGATCAGCGCATTGAGGTTAATCTTCAGGGCGTAGACGACCAGGGAACTCACGCAACAACAGGCCAGAATAACGTTTAACGCGTGCAAGGGAAGGCGCCCGGGAGAGAGTTGAGCCAGATAGTGATCGGGCTGATATTGCATTTGCGTCCATATCAGACGCGCAAAACTCTGAGCATACACATTCAGGCTGGCAAAGCAGGTGAGATAACCAATAATGCAGGCTATCCACAACGCCTGGATACCGAAGAGATGAACAATAATAAGCGGTAGCGATGCTGTTGCCGCTATCTTGTCGCTATAGACGCCAAAATGCAGCACCACGGCGGTACAGGTCCAATAAATGGAGCCGGCCAGCATCAGGCCAATGATCAATGCGCGCGGAAAATCACGTTCAGGATTTTTAAATTCAGACGACAAATGCGTAAAAGCCTCAATTCCCACAAATCCCCAGAACATGATCGCCAGGGCGGTACACAGCCGGGAAAAGGTGATTTCGTTTGCGGCTGGGAAGGTGATATCTGCAGGTTTAATCGCGCCTTTCCACAGAATGGCGGCAATAAGCGCGATAATTAATCCAGCGATAATGGCTTGCAGGTTGGCGCTGGAGCTGGCGCCGCGCGATCCCATAAACCATAGTAAACCTAGAGTACCCAGCTCCCCAAATAAGAGCTGTTCGCTTTGCCAGCCAAACAGCGCCTGGCCGAAACCCACCGCAATATGCAAGGCTGCGGGAAAACTAACAGGAATGACTGATAAAAACAGCCAACTGATCACTCGTTGCAGACGCGGGCCAAATGCCATCCCGACAAAATGCGCTACGCCGCCAGCGTGTGGAAAGTGACGCCCCAGCACAGCAAAGACAATCGCAATAGGGAAAATCAAAATAATGAGCAGCGGCCATGCCCAAAGGCTGATGTCGCCTGCCGCCAGCGCAGCCAGCTCCGGAAGCGCAAAAACGCCAGTCCCTAATAATGATGTGGTTAACAAGATAACGCCCTGAACCAACCCAAGCTCTTTTTTTAGTTCATTCATCAGCTCATTATCCGGCGGCATTGTAACGTCAGGTGACGACAGACATTTTTAAGCGTATCACACACGCCTTTTCTTATAGCAGGATGTTCTAAACCTTGGGTAAACGTGAGATAAGTAGCGTTTTTACCGCTTTTTTCGCTCAGAAGAATTTTTTTTCATCTCCCCCCTTGAAGGGGCAAAACCCCATCCCCATCTCTCTGGTCACCAGCCGGGAAACCGTTTACGGGCCGGCGTCACCCATAACTGATAATGACTTTCTCAAAGGAGAGCTATCAATGAGTATTCGTCCGTTACATGATCGTGTGATCGTCAAACGTAAAGAAGTTGAGTCCAAATCTGCTGGCGGCATCGTACTGACCGGTTCCGCAGCGGGTAAATCAACTCGTGGCGAAATCATCGCTGTCGGTAAGGGTCGCATCCTGGACAACGGTACTGTACAGCCGCTGGACGTGAAAGTTGGCGACATCGTTATTTTTAACGATGGCTACGGTGTGAAATCTGAAAAGATCGACAATGAAGAAGTGTTGATCATGTCTGAAAGCGACATTCTGGCAATTGTTGAAGCGTAATCCGCGAACGACACTGAACATACGAATTTAAGGGAAAGAGAAAATGGCAGCTAAAGACGTAAAATTCGGTAACGACGCTCGTGTGAAAATGCTGCGCGGCGTAAACGTACTGGCAGATGCAGTGAAAGTAACCCTCGGTCCGAAAGGCCGTAACGTGGTTCTGGATAAATCTTTCGGTGCGCCGACTATCACTAAAGATGGTGTTTCCGTAGCGCGTGAAATCGAACTGGAAGACAAGTTTGAAAACATGGGCGCGCAGATGGTGAAAGAAGTTGCCTCTAAAGCGAACGACGCTGCAGGCGACGGTACCACCACCGCGACCGTACTGGCGCAGTCCATCATTACCGAAGGCCTGAAAGCCGTTGCTGCGGGCATGAACCCGATGGACCTGAAACGTGGTATCGACAAAGCGGTTGCTGCTGCGGTTGAAGAGCTGAAGGCGCTGTCCGTACCGTGCTCCGACTCTAAAGCGATTGCTCAGGTAGGTACTATCTCCGCTAACTCCGACGAAACCGTAGGTAAACTGATCGCGGAAGCGATGGATAAAGTCGGTAAAGAAGGCGTCATCACCGTTGAAGACGGTACCGGTCTGCAGGACGAACTGGACGTGGTTGAAGGTATGCAGTTTGACCGCGGCTACCTGTCTCCTTACTTCATCAACAAGCCGGAAACTGGCGCAGTAGAGCTGGAAAGCCCGTTCATCCTGCTGGCTGATAAGAAAATCTCCAACATCCGCGAAATGCTGCCGGTTCTGGAAGCCGTTGCAAAAGCAGGCAAACCGCTGCTGATCATCGCTGAAGATGTTGAAGGCGAAGCGCTGGCTACCCTGGTAGTGAACACCATGCGTGGCATCGTGAAAGTGGCTGCTGTTAAGGCACCGGGCTTCGGCGATCGTCGTAAGGCGATGCTGCAGGATATCGCTACCCTGACCGGCGGTACCGTAATCTCTGAAGAGATCGGTATGGAGCTGGAAAAAGCAACCCTGGAAGACCTGGGTCAGGCGAAACGTGTTGTGATCAACAAAGACACCACCACCATCATCGATGGCGTGGGTGAAGAAGCTGCCATCCAGGGCCGTGTTGCTCAGATTCGTCAGCAGATTGAAGAAGCGACCTCCGACTACGATCGTGAAAAACTGCAGGAGCGCGTAGCGAAACTGGCAGGCGGCGTTGCGGTTATCAAAGTTGGTGCTGCGACCGAAGTTGAAATGAAAGAGAAGAAAGCCCGCGTTGAAGATGCCCTGCACGCGACCCGTGCTGCGGTAGAAGAAGGCGTGGTTGCTGGTGGTGGCGTTGCGCTGATCCGCGTTGCTTCTAAAATTGCTGACCTGAAAGGCCAGAACGAAGACCAGAACGTGGGTATCAAAGTTGCGCTGCGCGCAATGGAAGCTCCGCTGCGTCAGATCGTACTGAACTGCGGCGAAGAACCGTCTGTTGTCGCTAACACCGTTAAGGGCGGCGACGGCAACTACGGTTACAACGCAGCAACCGAAGAATACGGCAACATGATCGACATGGGTATCCTGGATCCAACCAAAGTTACCCGTTCTGCGCTGCAGTACGCAGCTTCTGTGGCTGGTCTGATGATCACTACCGAGTGCATGGTGACCGACCTGCCGAAAAGCGATGCTCCTGATTTAGGCGCTGCTGGCGGCATGGGTGGTATGGGTGGTATGGGCGGCATGATGTAATTGCCCATACCCTGCATCCTTCAGGCTGCAGATGCGTTGGCTAACCCCAGTCACTTCCTTGAGTAAGTGACTGGGGATTACCGCCTTCCTGCAACCAGAATGATTTGGGTGCTTATCTCCCAGAATTGAGAAACCCCCGGGCAGAAATGACCGGGGGTTTTTCTTTTAGTCATCTTTTTAGTATAAGATTCAGATACGGACAAAACGTCCAGCTCATTGATTATGGGGAATAACATGCACGTGAAATATTTAGCAGGGATCGTTGGCGTCGCGCTGCTGATGGCGGGTTGTAGCTCCAGCAACGAACTCACCGCTGCCGGCCAAAATGTACGCTTTGTCGAAGATAAGCCAGGCGCGGAATGCCAGCTAATTGGTACGGCAACCGGTAAACAGAGTAACTGGTTTTCAGGCCAGCACGGCGAAGAGGGTGGCTCAATGCGTGGCGCAGCGAACGATCTGCGTAATCAGGCAGCCGCGATGGGTGGAAACGTGCTGTATGGCGTAAGTAGTCCGTCGCAGGGCATGTTGTCCAGTTTTGTCCCGACGGCCAGCGAGATGAACGGCCAGGTTTATAAATGTCCGAATTGATATGTCTGAATCGTAACGCCCTCTGAAAGATTCAGAGGGCGATATGGTTAGCGTTTTTCCTGCGATGATGCCATGCGTAGATTATGCAACGCGCGCATGCATTGATCTTGCGTCAGACGCGCTGCTTTACCGGTTCCAAGCGTTCTGACAAAAACCTTACACGGTTTTCCTTCCAGCTTTTTAAGACGCGGGCTGAAATTCAGCAAGCGGCGTGATATCGCTTCAGCTTCTTTAGAGCCTGACTGACTACGGGTCTTAATGATGGTGCCGCAATCATGCGATTGTCCTGCCTCATCCGTATAACGATAAACGAGCGCTAAATAATGGTTATACAGATTATGTTTCCAGTCAGGCTGGTTATAGGTATCGAATTCGATATTACCGTTTTCCAGGCAGTCAGCATCGTATAATGGTAAAAAGTCCAGCATTGAAGAAATACGCAATGCGAGCTCACGCATTTCGGCATTATTAATGGCGTGAATAATAGCCATCACCAGAACTTCAACCTGCCACTCACCGACCTGTAAATCAAGATGGCTACCATTGTGCAGCTTTAACGTAAAGGTTAATACTTTTTCTGTATTATCGCTCAACGCTAAAGATTCAACACGCTGATTAACATCGGCGTTTTCCAGCTCTTCACGGAGTATTGCCGGAATATTCTCATGCATTTTAAGCACATGACTGCTTTTGGCTTTCTGGCGTTTTTCCTGCTCTTGTTCCGGCAGCGAGTGTTGTAAATAAAGCCGGTGTTCAAGGCCGATCAACAAGTCTCGCAGCGCGAGCACAGGAAAGAAAAGCAGTGTTTCTTTATTTCTCAGTGACTTCACCTTAAGCGCCAGCGCGATAAACTTATCATTGTGACGAATAACGCCGGTATTTAGTCCCTTAATCGTTAAGGCCATGTCAATTCTCCACAAATATAAAATAATTAAATGTTTTACTGCAATGTATTTGATATATAAATTGTTTATGCCGTCCTATAAAAAGGAGAACCAGTATAATTCGAAAATGCAGTACACGCTAAGCGAGTCCTAAAACGGACTTTATTGAAAAGAGAGGACCGGAAAGGTGTATTTAACGAAGGTTAGTTTATCCTCGCCAAAGGGTGAGGAGAATCGCGGGGGAGTCTCCTCGTAATATTGCGCGGTAATATTTTTCGTCGTCCCTGACGCGCCCGCGAGGATTAGCACTGCCGAAGCTGTAAATCCAGCGGTGTTTTGCTCGGTTCGCCGCCGATTTCACGCGCCAGTCTTGGCACCATATAGCCGGATACCAGCGTGAGCAGTTCGCGCATGATTTGCCGGGCTTCGTCATCGGTGACCATAAAATGCGCGGCGCCCTGCACTTTATCCAGCACATGCAGGTAATAGGGCATCACGCCGGCGTCAAATAGCGCGTTGCTCAGATTCGCCAGCGTTCGCGCGTTATCATTCACGCCACGCAGCAGGACGCTCTGGTTGAGAAGCGTGACGCCCACGTGGCGCAGTTTCTTCATCGCCAGGCAGAATGCCTCGTCCACTTCATTAGCGTGGTTGATATGGTTCACCAACAAAATTTGCAGACGTGACTGGTCAAAGCGGGCGACCAGTTCGTCAGTAATGCGTGCCGGGATGACGATAGGCAACCGACTGTGGATGCGTAGCCGCTTGACGTGCTTAATGGCTTCCAGTTGCGTGAGCAGCCAGTCCAGCTCATGATCTTTCGCCATCAGCGGATCGCCGCCGGAAAAGATGATCTCATCCAGTTCCGGGTGTGCGGCGATATACTCCAGCGCGACTGTCCAGTTGCGCTTATTGCCTTGATTCTCCGCATACGGGAAGTGACGACGGAAACAGTAGCGGCAATTTACCGCACATCCGCCTTTTACCAGCAATAGCGCCCGGTTTTGGTATTTATGCAATAATCCTGGCACCACGCTGTGTTGCTCTTCCAGCGGGTCCGTGGAGAAACCGGGGGCGACAATAAATTCATCCCGGGACGTCAGCACTTGACGTAAAAGAGGATCGTCAGGGTTGCCCTTCTCCATGCGCGCAATAAAAGCGCGCGGCACGCGGAGGGCAAACAAGCGCCTGGCGTCCTGTCCTGCCCGGAGGTTTTCATCAGCTTCAATCTGTAAAAGATGCAGCAGTTCGTCGGGATTGGTCACAACATCGGCAAGTTGCGCTAACCAATCTTCTCGCAATGGGGTATTTAGGGTTACAATATGCGCCATTTTGTGGCTTAGCTACCAGTTAACAATTTCAGAGGGCCTTATGGCGACTTACTATAGCAACGATTTTCGTTCCGGTCTTAAAATCATGTTGGATGGCGAACCTTATGCGGTTGAATCCAGTGAATTCGTGAAACCGGGTAAAGGCCAGGCGTTTGCCCGCGTTAAGCTGCGCCGTCTGCTGACCGGCACGCGCGTTGAGAAAACCTTCAAATCGACCGATTCCGCTGAAGGCGCGGATGTAGTCGATATGAACCTGACTTACCTGTACAACGACGGTGAGTTCTGGCATTTCATGAACAACGAAACCTTCGAGCAGCTGTCTGCAGATGCCAAGGCTATCGGCGACAACGCAAAATGGCTGTTGGATCAGGCGGAATGCATCGTGACCCTGTGGAACGGTCAGCCTATCTCTGTCACTCCGCCGAACTTTGTTGAACTGGAAATTGTTGATACCGACCCAGGTCTGAAGGGCGATACCGCAGGTACTGGCGGCAAACCAGCCACGCTGTCTACTGGCGCAGTGGTTAAAGTTCCGCTGTTCGTGCAGATTGGCGAAGTGATCAAAGTCGATACCCGTTCCGGCGAATACGTATCCCGCGTAAAATAATTTACGTTATCGGGAAAAATGGTGCAGCGTATGCTGCGCCATCCTATTTTTCGCACCTCAATGATGAAACGCTTTATCAGCCTTGTCGCGCTGGTTCTTCTTACCAGCACATTATTAACGGCATGTAATACCGCCCGCGGCTTCGGCGAAGATATTCAGCATCTTGGCCACGCCATCTCCCGCGCAGCCAGCTAATCGCTTCTCGTCTTCCTAAAATTAGTCGATCGCCCGTCATTTTCTGGGATGTTGTCTATTATTAAGTTGCTATACACAAACAACATTGGCTAGAAAAGGAAGACATTATGGTTAAAAAGACAATTGCAGCGATCTTTTCTGTTTTGGTACTTTCCACTGTATTAACTGCTTGTAATACCACGCGCGGCGTGGGCGAGGACATCTCGGACGGTGGTAGTGCGATCTCTGGCGCTGCAACCAGAGCTCAGCAGTAATCATCAACGGTACGGCATGGCGTCGTACCGTTAATCGATTTTCTCCGGAAGCATAAGAAAGGGAGAATACCGATTATCCATATGAAGTTTCATACGGATATTACGCTTATAGGTGTAAACCGTTTTCCCGTGAATGCCAAGCGCATACGCAATCTCTTTATTGCTGGTGCCTTCCGTCCACATCGCGAGCACTTTTTCCTCCTGCGGAGAGAGCAATGGCGTGGCGCTTTCCGGCGCTTCCTGCAGTGGATGAGTATATAGCGCTCCTTTAATTCGTTGTGCAAGCTCATGTAAAGGCGTGTGTTTAGATAACACCGCATGACTGGCATATTGCGGTCTGTACGGCATATTCCCTGACTGTAATAATACCAACGGCGTCATCCTGCAGGCGGCAAAAAATGCATTGATAGGCTGTTCGGGTAAGGCATCGTTGAGAAAACCATATAAATCAGCGATAACCAGATGGGGCTTCCATTGCAGAATATGTTCTTTCGCCAGTATAAGGTTATTCATCCCGGATACCAGCAGTGAAGAACTGAGCACATCAGTGTGATTAAGCCAGGCCTCCATGCCCGTACGGGTAAAGTGGCATCGGTCTATCACTAAAATTTTCAACATAGTTTTTTGCACCCGGAAGTAGATAAAGCACTTTCTTTCCCAGAAGGCGTTCCATCATAGAGAACTCCTGTGGACGCTAAATGCGAAAACTACGCGGCTTAAAAGGGCCAATTCCCGCCTTTAGACGGAAAAAAATAAAAAGGTTGAAATTCATTTTCTCTCAGGCAAGAATGGCTTTTCATCCGTATACGTTACAGGACGACCTGTAAACGCTATTCTCACCGGGGACGGCCCCATTAATTATCTGGAGCCTGCTATGTCCTGGATCATTCTATTAATCGCTGGTTTACTTGAAGTAGTATGGGCTGTCGGCCTGAAGTATACCCACGGTTTTTCTCGTCTGACCCCCAGTATCATCACCATTACGGCCATGGTTATCAGTATGGCGTTACTTTCCTGGGCAATGAAAACGCTGCCCGTTGGAACGGCGTACGCCATCTGGACCGGCATCGGCGCCGTTGGGGCGGCAATCACTGGTATCCTTCTGCTGGGCGAGTCTGCCTCACCGGCGCGTTTGCTCAGTCTTGGCTTGATCGTCGCGGGTATCATTGGGCTAAAACTCAGTGCGCATTAATTCGTCGCTGATATTGCTACGAACCTGATTGTTTTACCCAAATTAATTTATTGACGTCAAACCCCTCCCGGGTCGCGACGGCCAGCATTTGCTGTTTTATTTCCTCAGAAAGCGTTGGCGTGCGAGAGAGTATCCACAGATAGTCGCGATCCGGGCCGCACACCAGCGCATGACGGTATTCCCGGTCAAGCGCAATCACGTTATAGCCGCCGTAGAACGGGCCGAAAAAAGAGACCTTGAGCGCGGCGCGGTTTGGACTACCGGTAAAATACGCTTTGCCTTCTGTTTTTTGCCACATTTCCCGATCCGGGTTATAGCCTTTATTGATGACATTAATCCCGCCATCGTCACGCAGACTATAGGTGGCCGTGACTTGTTCCAGTCCACGTTCAAATCGATGATCGAGGCGTGCGATCTCATACCAGGTGCCGAGGTAACGTTTGGCATCAAAGTTATTTACCACGGTAACGCCTTTAGGCGGGGTAGGCGAACTACAGGCGACAACCAAAAATGCCGCAGTAACCGCAGCAACGACGGGCAGCAAGCGCATAGCGTTTTTCCTTCCAGTGTTTTTTCTAAGTGTAGAACCTGGCGGGAAAATGAGAGGCAGGAAAAGAAAAAATGCCCTCTTATCGGGTAGATAAGAGGGCGTCGTGGCAACTTAGAGAGTGATAACGCCAATCGCCGTCACAACGGTCAGGATTGCCGCCAGACCGTAGAAGACCCATTTGCCCGCGGGCACGTGGATTTTCAGGTCATGCATCGCGTGGTGCATACGGTGTAGGCCACACCATAGCGGCAGCACGATCATCAGGAACAGAAAAACGCGACCAATGAAGCTTTGGGCGAACGTCAGTACGCGCTCAAAACTCAGGGCATCGCCCGGAAATAGCCCCAGCGGCAGCATGATGCCAACCAGTAGCACGATCACCGGCGCGATGATCGCGCCCCACATACCGCCTGCGCCAAACAGTCCCCAGAATACGGGTTCATCAGAACGTTTTGGGTTTGGATTAATCATCCGGGACTCCTTACCAGAACAGGGCAACATACAGAATGACTACGGTGACTACCGCAGTGACCACCCAAAGCCCTTTGATGATTGGCTCTGGCCCCATTTTTTCGTCTTTTACAATGATATTAGCCGCCTTCGGCGCCAGTTCAAACCAGGTTTTGGTGTGCAGCAGCGCGGCCGCCAGGGTGATCAGGTTTAAGATCACCACCACCGGGTTTTGTAAAAAGCCGACGAATCCCATCCAGGATTCCGCGCCGTGTTTGAGCGCAAACAGACCGAAAATCAGTTCAATACTGAACCAGACTGCCGGCACCGCTGTGCCTTCGCGCAGCATATAAAAGCGATAAAACGGCAGTTTTTTCCACCAGGTGGACGTCATCGGCCGCACATAGGGTTTGCGTTTAGTCGTCATGTTGCACTCCTTAGCGTGGTTTCAGGGTGGCGATAAGAAAGTCTTTCGAGCTTTCCACTTTACCCTGCTGAATGGCCGCAGCCGGATCGACATGTTTTGGACAGACTTCGGAGCAGTAGCCCACGAAAGTACAGGTCCATACGCCGTTCGGACTGTTCAACTGCGCCATACGCTCCTTCTTACCGTGATCGCGGCTATCTTCGTTATAGCGATGCGCCAGCGTAATCGCAGCCGGTCCGATAAATTCAGGATTCAGACCGAACTGCGGGCACGCGGCGTAGCACAGACCACAGTTGATGCAACCGGAGAACTGGTGATACTTCGCCATTTGCGCCGGGGTCTGGACATTCGGCCCCTGATCTGGCGTGCGAGAGTTGCCAATAATGTACGGTTTGATCGCTTCCAGGCTTTCGATAAAGTGCGTCATATCGACAACCAGATCGCGTTCAATCGGGAAGTTCGCCAGCGCTTCCACCTTCATACCGTTGGTGTAATCGCGCAGGAAGGTTTTACACGCCAGTTTAGGGACGTTGTTGACCATCATGCCGCAGGAGCCGCAGATCGCCATACGGCAGGACCAGCGGTAGCTCAGGTCTGGCGACAGGTTATCTTTGATGTAGCCCAACGCGTCCAGTAGCGATGTTGTTTCATCATAAGGAACTTCATAGAAAGCACTGTGCGGCGCGGTATCGGTTTCCGGGTTATAGCGCACCACCTCAACTTTCAGGTTTTTCATCTCAGCCATTCGCCTTCTCCTTCTTATCGGCTGCTTCCGCTTCACCGCCGTAAACACGTTTGGCTGGCGGCAGGGTGGTGATTTTCACGTCGCTGTATTCCAGACGGGTCGTGCCATCAGCATCGCGGAAGGCGAGGGTGTGCTTGAGGAAGTTCACATCGTCGCGCTCGGTACAGCCTTCATCCAGACGCTGATGCGCGCCGCGGGACTCTTTACGCGCCAGCGCAGAGTGCGCCATACATTCCGCCACGTTCAGACCATGACCCAGTTCGATGGTATACAGCAGGTCAGTGTTGAACACGCTGGAGGTATCGGAGATACGTACGCGTTTGAAACGTTCCTGAAGCTCGGCCAGTTTATCAACGGTTTTCTGCATCAGTTCCGGGGTACGGTAAATACCGCAACCTTCTTCCATAGACAGACCCATCTCATCGCGGATCTTCGACCAGTTTTCGTTGCCTTCCTGGTTCACCAGATTTTTCAGACGTTGTTCAATATCGGCAACCTGGGCGTCGAGCGCGGCGCTATTTGCGGCGCCTGCCGTAGCAGCGCGTTCCATTGCTTGTTCGCCAGCCAGACGACCAAACACCACCAGTTCCGCCAGCGAGTTGGAACCGAGGCGGTTCGCGCCATGCAGGCCAACAGAGGAGCATTCGCCAACGGCAAACAGCCCTTTGACACGGCTTTCACAGTTCTGGTCGGTTTCAATGCCGCCCATGGTGTAGTGCGCGGTCGGACGTACTGGAATCGGTTCTTTAACCGGATCGACGCCGACATAGGCTTTCGCCAGTTCGCAAATGAACGGCAGACGTTCATGCAGTTTCTTCTCGCCGAGATGACGCAGGTCGAGGTGAACCACATCGCCGCGCGGCGTGGAGATGGTGTTGCCTTTACGCCATTCGTGCCAGAAAGCCTGGGATACTTTGTCGCGCGGCCCCAGTTCCATATATTTGTTTTTCGGCTCGCCCAGCGGCGTTTCGGGGCCCATGCCGTAGTCTTGCAGGTAACGGTAGCCATTTTTATTGACCAGAATACCGCCTTCGCCGCGGCAACCTTCAGTCATCAGGATACCGGAACCTGGCAGGCCGGTCGGGTGATACTGAACGAATTCCATATCACGCAGCGGAACGCCGTGGCTCAGCGCCATGCCCATCCCGTCGCCGGTGACGATGCCGCCGTTGGTGTTATAGCGGTATACGCGGCCTGCGCCGCCTGTCGCCATTACCACGGCGTTGGCGCGGATTTGCACCAGCGTGCCTTCCATCATGTTCATTGCCACCAGGCCGCGCGCATGGTTGTCATCAACCAGAATATCCAGCACAAAATGTTCGTCAAAGCGCTGGATTTGCGGGAACTGCAGGGAAGTCTGGAACAGAGTATGCAGCATATGGAAGCCGGTTTTATCCGCGGCGAACCAGGTACGCTCGATTTTCATACCACCGAAGCGACGCACGTTAACGCTACCGTCCGGACGGCGGCTCCACGGGCAGCCCCATTGCTCCAGCTGCGTCATCTCAGTGGGACAATGGTGGACAAAGTAATCCACGACATCCTGCTCACACAGCCAGTCTCCGCCTGCTACCGTATCGTGAAAATGGTAGTCAAAGCTGTCATGATCCTGGGCGACAGCGGCTGAACCCCCTTCGGCAGCGACGGTGTGGCTGCGCATCGGGTACACTTTTGAGATCAGTGCGATTTTAGCATTGGGATTCGCCTGTGCGGCAGCAATTGCAGCACGTAATCCCGCGCCACCGGCGCCTATAATGGCAAGATCGGCTTGAAAGGTTTGCACGACATTCCTCCAGATTATTGTAATTTCACCCTCGCGCAGCCAGATAAAGCCTCTGGGTTCTGCGAAGTATGAATGCGTTTCCACTGCTCCTTTATGGGTACAACAGTATAGTCTCAGGGATGTGAGGGAAATTTGACGTGTTCGATTTTTTTAGCGTATCAGAGGGATGAATTATCATTGATTTTGATTAATTTAATTACTAAACCATCTGAAATCACTTTTTTTACCCTCCAGAAGGCGCCCGATACGCCTGCGCAAAATTTGTTTCGCCCGCGCGTTGCGAGTAGACTTCGTGACCTTGTCTTAAACTGGAGAAAGAATCATGAGCGAAACGGCAACCTGGCAGCCGAGCGCGTCCATCCCCAATTTATTAAAACGTGCGGCGATTATGGCGGAAATCCGTCGTTTCTTTGCCGATCGTGGAGTGCTTGAGGTTGAGACGCCCTGCATGAGTCAGGCGACGGTCACAGACATTCATCTGTTCCCGTTCGAAACGCGTTTCGTCGGACCTGGCCATTCCCAGGGGATCAACCTCTATTTAATGACCAGTCCGGAATACCATATGAAACGCCTGCTGGCGGCAGGGTGCGGTCCGGTTTTCCAGCTATGCCGCAGTTTCCGTAATGAAGAGATGGGACGACATCATAATCCGGAATTCACCATGCTGGAGTGGTATCGCCCGCATTACGATATGTACCGCCTGATGAATGAAGTGGATGATTTGCTTCAGCAAGTGCTGGATTGTCAACCTGCGGAAAGTCTCTCCTATCAACAGGCGTTTCAGCGCCATCTGGAGATTGACCCGTTATCAGCAGATAAAACGCAACTGCGTGAGGCGGCGGCAAAGCTTGATTTAAGCAATATCGCCGATACGGAAGAAGACCGTGATACGTTGCTGCAACTGCTGTTCACGATGGGGGTTGAGCCGCATATAGGTAAAGAAAAGCCGACCTTTATTTATCACTTTCCGGCAAGTCAGGCATCGCTGGCACAAATCAGTACCGAGGATCATCGCGTCGCCGAGCGCTTTGAGGTGTACTACAAAGGTATTGAGCTGGCGAATGGTTTCCACGAACTGACGGACGCACGTGAGCAACAACAGCGCTTTGAACAGGACAATCGTAAGCGCGCCGCTCGCGGTCTGCCGCAGCAGCCGATTGACCAAAATCTGCTGGATGCTCTGGCCGCCGGTCTACCGGATTGTTCCGGCGTGGCGCTGGGTGTTGATCGTCTGGTGATGCTGGCGCTGGGAGCAGAAAGCCTGGCGGACGTGATTGCTTTTACGGTCGATCGGGCGTAAATCTGAAATTCACTCTTTCGCGAGATAAAATGGCGCAATAAGCGCCATTTTGTAGCATATTTTTTCAATTATCCTCTGTTTGCCACAACATAAGGCTGGAACTTTGATGCCATTTAGGTATCAATCCTGTGTTGATTTTTTTATCGCTGACCTTCGTAAAAAAGAAGGCGGCGTCAATCGGTGAGCGGCGTCTGGCAAACGCGCTCGAGCGTAAGGGATGGTTGAATGACCCACACGATAAAAAAGATGAGCCTTATTGGGCTTATCCTGATGATTTTTACTTCTGTTTTTGGTTTTGCGAATAGCCCGTCGGCGTTTTATTTAATGGGGTATAGCGCAATCCCGTGGTATATATTTTCTGCCTTGCTGTTTTTTATTCCATTCGCCTTAATGATGGCTGAAATGGGTTCCGCTTATCGCAAAGAAGAGGGCGGGATCTATTCGTGGATGAATAATAGCGTGGGGCCACGTTACGCGTTTATTGGCACGTTTATGTGGTTTTCATCGTATGTCATATGGATGGTAAGTACGGCGGCAAAAATTTGGGTACCGTTTTCTACTTTTGTTTTTGGCGCCGATATGACGCAGCACTGGCGTATTGCAGGGCTTGAGCCTACGCAGGTTGTCGGGCTGCTCGCCGTCGGCTGGATGATTCTGGTGACGTGTGTCGCCGCCAGAGGGATCAATAAAATTGCGCGAATTACGGCGGTCGGAGGTATTGCCGTAATGTGTCTTAATTTAGTTTTATTGTTAGTGAGTGTCGCTATTTTGTTATTAAATGGTGGGCATTTTGCACAAGAAATTAATTTTACCTCGTCACCGAATCCGGGTTATCACTCCGGCCTGGCAATGTTGTCATTTGTGGTATTTGCTATTTTTGCTTACGGCGGTATTGAGGCTGTCGGCGGACTGGTGGATAAAACCGAGAAACCGGAAAAGAATTTTGCGAAAGGTATTGTTTTCGCGGCTATTGTGATTTCAATTGGTTATTCTTTGGCGATCTTTTTATGGGGCGTCAGCACTAACTGGCAACAGATATTAAGTAATAGCGCCGTTAACTTAGGGAATATCACCTACATTCTGATGTCGAGTTTAGGCACGACATTAGGTAACGCGTTAAACCTTTCTCCGGACGCAGCGATGACGGTGGGCGTCTGGTTTGCGCGTATCACCGGCCTTTCTATGTTTCTGGCTTATACCGGCGCGTTTTTTACGTTGAGCTATTCACCGCTGAAAGCCATTATTCAGGGGACGCCAAAAGCGTTGTGGCCCGCGCCGATGACGACACTGAACGCTAACGGTATGCCGGCGACCGCTATGTGGCTACAGTGCGTACTGGTGAGTCTGTTTATTTTGCTGGTCTCTTTTGGTGGTGACACTGCATCGGCGTTTTATAACAAACTCACGCTGATGGCGAACGTCTCAATGACCTTGCCATACCTGTTCCTTGCGCTGGCATTTCCCTTCTTTAAAGCGCGTCAGGATCTGGAGCGGCCATTTGTTCTCTTTAAAACCAAAGCCTCTACCCTGGTCGCGACGGGTGTTGTGGTGCTGGTGGTGACGTTTGCCAACGTCTTTACCATCATCCAGCCGGTGATTGAAGCTGGGGACTGGGACAGCGCCTTGTGGATGATCGGCGGCCCGATCTTCTTCTCGCTGCTGGCGATGGCGATTTATCAGAATTACAGCCGCCGCATGAGCGCTGATCCGGAGTGGGCGGCGGAGTAAAGACCGTATGCCGGATAAGACCCCAAGGGTCGCATCCGGCGTTTATTGCCCGATGGAGAACATTATGAATGATAGTTCGAGAGACCCGATTATCACGGAAGATGAGGTTAGGGCACTCAATTTTACTCCGGAAGATATCCTTGAAATAGAAAAGGTTATTCTTTCTTCCGTTCATGTTGCACGTCGAAAGGTTGCGATGGTAGTAGGAATGACTATTGGCACGTTAAGGGATCGCGATGAGGATAAGTGGAAACATGTGTCGGATATTTATTGCGCGTATGTTATAAGATGCCTCGTATTTCGCGGAGAACTGGTGGGTTACGGCGATTTATTCCGAATGCGCTATAGCGAAATTAACCTGCCTGCTGCCGATCTGGACGCATAATAAGTCCGAAAATGTCTGTGAGCTGCGATGAAATGCCCGATGGCGCAAGCTTATCGGGCCTACAGATTAATTGCCGGCCCGTAGGCCGGATAAGACCCGACGGGTCGCATCCGGCATTTCTTGCCTGGATCATGCGCTACAAACTCCCCGCCGGGCGGCTGGTTTTACCCGCTGACGTTAACGTTCTCCCCGTTTGTTTACCGCCGAGGCTCTCCAGACGCATCTGGAACGGCGGGAACGGCATATCAATACCGTGCTCGCGGAAGCCCGCCAGAATCAATTGGTGGATCTCATGGCGTAATGGCATACGGTGTCCCATTTCCGCGGCATAGATACGCAGTTCGAAAATTTGAATACCCTGCTGGAGATCCACCAGAAAGATTTCAGGCGGCGGGTTGTCCAGTACCAAAGAACAGCGCTGCGCCGCCGTCAGCAGAATTTGCGTCACCTCTTCGCTATTGGCATCCGCTGGCGCCGGGATGGTTAACACCACGCGCGTAACGGAGTCAGACAGCGACCAGTTGATAAACTGTTCGGTGATAAAGGCTTTATTCGGCACGATAATCTCTTTACGATCCCAGTCACTGATGGTGGTGGCGCGGGTATTGATTTTGGTCACGCTGCCGGTGAGATCGCGAATGGTCACCGTATCGCCGATACGAATCGGCTTTTCAAACAAAATAATCAGGCCGGAGATAAAGTTAGCGAAAATTTCTTGCAGGCCAAAACCAAGCCCAACGCCGAGCGCGGCCACCAGCCATTGTAGCTTCGACCACTCAATGCCGATCATCGAGAAACCGACCAGCCCGCCAATCAGCATTAACAGATATTTGGTGATGGTCGTGATGGCGTAACCGGTACCAGGCGTTAAATCGAGATGCTGTAATAACGCCAGTTCCAGCAGCGCAGGCAGATTACGCACCAACTGCGTGGTGATGATAAAGACCAGAATCGCAATGAGCACCGCCCCCAGAGTAATCGGCTCCAGGCTTTCCACGCCTTGCACCGTAGAGGTGACATCCCACAGCGAAATATTCTCCAGGAAGCCGAATGCCGAGTGGATTTCCGACCACAGTACAATTACCGATAGCAGGGCGATAAGCATCAGAATTGAGCGGACCAGACGCAGCGACTGAGCGCTAATAGCGTCAAGATCGATTTCACTTTCATCGATGTCGACCGCGCCTTCCAGGCTGGAGGAGTGCGCCGGTTCTTCTTCGCCGCGCGCGCGCTGCGCCAGCATTTCCGCCCGACGATGTTTGGCGCGGTCAAAAGCCAGTCGGCGTCGTTGGATCAGCATCCAGCGGCGAATGACGTGATAAATGACCAGCAACAGGAACCAGATGGCGACCGAGGTTTCCAGTCTCGCCAGTAGCGCCTGCGCCGTGGCCAGATAACCCACCGCCGCCGCCAGAATCGCGATAAGCGGCGCGCCCATCAGCATATTCCACAGCAGGCTGTTGACCATGTTGTCGCCGTTGCCTTCTTTATCAAGATAGAGCGGGATGCCCGCTTTTTTCAGACTCAGCGTGACCAGCGCCAGCGCGCCGCATATCAGGATGAAGCAAAGGCGGCCCAACGAGCCGGAAAACTCCCGATCGTTAAGATTATCAAACATGATCACTGCCATGATGAGCGGCACGATCAGCCCAATGCTCATCAGGTAGTAGCGCATCGCTTTCGCTACCCGGTTTCGCGGCCAGCCGAAATGCGCCACAAACAGACCATTAGGGCGGGCAAAAGCGGCGCAAATCATGACTACCCACAACAGCGGTACTGTCGCCGTCACGCCATCGCCGATGGCGACGGCCAGCGGATACGGCCAGGCTTCCTGTAGACCATAGCCGAGCGTCGCCCACAAGACGGGCAGCGGTGAGGCGACCAGAATCGACCAGAACACCGTTCGCAGCGTCAGCGAGAAGTGATCCTGGGTGACTTTCCCGACGCGCGAGGCCGAGCGCTCAAGGAACCGGTTGAAGTGTTGGCGTGAATAGAGGCTAAACCCGACCAGCGCCAGCGCGCCGAATAACGGCAGTAGCGTCTCTTTGCTGGTCAGCATCATGATGCTGGCTTTACCTAACTGATTAAACGTATCTAATGAGATAAGCCGACGTAAATCCTGAACCAAATCAACAGGCCAGGAGAGCGATAGCGGGCTAACGTCAGCGGTCCAGAACAGATAACGGTGGGTCGCTTCATTAACCTCTTTAAGCGCATCCTCCAGTTGGCTGTTGGAGACTTTCAGTTTGGTCAGCTCCAGGATCAGCGTGTCGCCGCCCTGTAACAACGAGTTGAGCAGCTCGCGCTGAGTGCGAAGCTGGGCGTCAAGAATCTGGTTTTGCTCGGCGGTCAGCGGCTGTCCATTGGCCTGACGTATTTGCCGTAGCTGCGGTTGCTTATTGAGTAATTCTTCATAGCGCATACGGTGAACGCGTAGCTGCGCCATTTCCGTATCAAGCTGCTGCGGCTTAGGCATCTCTGGCAGACGGGCGACCTGCGCGCGCAGCGCTTCGCCAAGCATGTTGGACACGCCAAGCCATTGCGACTGCTCCCGCAGCGTATTGAGCGCCTGGCGCACCTGTAACGTTTGGCTGGTGGCCTGTCGCTGCTGCGAGGCGACCAGATCCATCCGCTGCGCTTGTTGATTGAGCGCCTGTGACAGCTCGCGGTTGACTTTAAATTGTTCGACGATGCCTTCCGGCAAACCGGCGCTGTTTTCCGCCAGCAGCTCAGTACTTTCCAGCGCGCGTTCCGCTTCACGTTGGCGCAGGCTGTTGAGCTGATTGCGCAGCGCCTGAAGATACGCATCCAATTGTTGACTCTGTTTTTCCGCCAGCTCGGAACGCAGACGAGCCAGTTCCTGCCGGTTGTTGGCGGACAGTTGCGCCAACTCCAGTTCGTCGACTAACGCTTTTAGTTTGGCGGACTCCGCCTGCATACTGAGACTTTGCGCCTGGCTAAGCGCGGCATTTCCGCCTGCGGCGCCGAGCCGTCGCTCAATCTCATTAAGCTGGCGGCGGGCGTCGTTTTGCTGTTGGGGAAGCTGGCTGAGCGAGTCGGCGATCTCCCTGACGCGCTCCTGCTCCTGTTGCGCCTCGCGGGTTTTATCCAGTAGCTGGCTGCTAACCTGCAAGATCTCCTGATTTAACGCTTCGGTGGACATCTCTGGCGGTACGCTGCGAGGTTCATCGCGCAGATTATTCAACTGGGCGCGCAAGGTGGCGGATAGCTTAGGGAAGTTATCAATAACGTGTTGATATTGTTTCGCGCGCTCAAGCGAGCCTTTTCGCTCTTCAAGCGCGTTTAACGCAGTCTGGAGCGCCTCAACGGCTTCCGGCTGAGTGGGCTTCGCCGCTTTTGCCTGCTCCAGTTCCTGCGTGATTTGTTTGGCGTCGGGGGCCGTTGCGGCGAACGCCCCCGTGCTGAGGCACCAGGCCATCAGAAAAGCGATAATCAGGCGCACGTCAGCATTCTCTCTTGATTAGGTGTCGTCTTTTTTATTGTCAACCAGCGGGCTGGCGTCGTGTTCAGCTTTAATTTCTTCTGCCGGCAGCGGAGCAGGTTCCACCTCCGGCGCGACGAATGTTTCGGTCGACGTAGCCAGCGGTTGGCCAATTTTGGTAACGGACAGGCTTGCCAGCGACGCGATCAGATTCACTTTCCCCGGCGCAAATAAGTTGATGACCGTGGAACCCAGTTTAAAGCGCCCCATCTCCTGGCCTTTCAACAAGGCGACAGACCCTTCATGTTCGCCTTCTGGCCAGGTCCAGCGCTTGATGATGCCTTCGCGCGGCGGGGTAATGGTCCCCGCCCAGACGGTTTCGATACTGCCGACAATTGTTGCGCCGACCAGAATCTGCGCCATAGGGCCGAACTCGGTATCAAACAGACAGATAACGCGCTCGTTGCGGGCAAACAGGTTGGGGACGTTTTGCGCGGTCAGATGGTTAACGGAGAACAGATCGCCCGGTACGTAGATCATTTCACGCAGGATGCCGTTGCATGGCATATGCACGCGATGGTAGTCGCGAGGGGAGAGGTAAGTGGTCACAAACGTGCCGTTGCGGAACTTATCCGCCATCAGGTAGTTACCCGCCAGCAACGCTTCAAGGCTGTAATTATGGCCTTTGGCCTGCAAAATTTTATCTTCTTCGATACGACCCAACTGGCTTATCACGCCGTCAGCAGGCATCACCAGGATGTTAGGATCGGTATTGAGCGGACGCACGTCATCACGCAGCGGACGAACAAAGAAATCATTGAACGTACGATAGCTGGCGGTATCGGGTTTTTGCGCCTCGGTCATATCGACTTTGTAATACTTTACGAAGAGATCGATAACCAGTTTTGTCAGCCATCCTGCTCGTTTGCTTGCGCCCCAGCCCGCCAGGCGAGTGAGCCATAGTTTCGGCAGAATGTATTGTAGCGAAAGTTTAAATGAGTTTAACAAGGTAGCCTCCAGGCCATTGTTGTTCCTGAACCGGCAGTTATACCGGTATCCTGAAAAAAGGGGACGATTCTAACGACGCCTAGCGTATCTGTCAGTCGTCCGTATCAGAAAAGTTTTTACGCGTTTTTACCTGCGCCATACTTTCAAGAATTCGGTGATAATTTTCGAAACGGGTTTCCGCGATAGCGCCGTTCTCTACCGCTTCGCGAATGGCGCAGCCTGGATCGGCGTCATGCTTGCAGTCCCGGTATTTGCAATGTCCCAAATAGTCATGAAATTCGACAAAGCCCTGGGTGATTTGTTCCGGCTCCAGATGCCATAAGCCGAACTCGCGCACGCCGGGGGAATCAATGACATCGCCGCCATGCGGGAAATGATACAGACGAGCAGCGGTAGTGGTATGTTGACCCAGACCGGAGACATTCGACACATCGTTCGTCAGAATCTCGTTCTGTAAGCCGAGCAGAGCGTTTAGCAGACTGGATTTTCCGACGCCGGACTGCCCGGCAAAAATACTGATGCGACCGGTTAACGCCTCTTCCAGCGGTTTCAGACCATCCTGCGTATGGCTGGAGACCATCAGCACGCGATAGCCGATATTGCGGTAGATATCCATCTGCTCATTAACGAAGTCCATACCTTCGTCGTCCAGCAGATCAATTTTATTGAGTACGATAAGCGGCTCAACCTGTAGGGTTTCACAGCCGACCAGATAGCGATCGATGATATTCAGCGACAGCTCCGGCAAAATCGCGGAGACGATAACGATTTGGTCAATGTTGGCGGCAATAGGCTTCACGCCGTCGTAGAAGTCCGGGCGCGTCAATACCGAGGTGCGCTCATGCACCGCTTCAACGATGCCTTTTACGTTGACGCCCTCTGCGGCGGCTTTGCCCGGACGCCAGACGACGCGATCGCCCGTCACCAGCGAACGGATAGTGCGGCGGATATTGCAACGGTGAACCTCGCCGTCAGCAGACTCCACATCGGCATGCATACCAAAACGGCTAATGACGATACCTTCTGCAGGCTCGCCAAACAGGTTGTCATCGTAGTCGGCTTTCTCCGCGGACGTTTTTAAACGACGCTGGTGATTGGCGTTCACACGGCGCTGCTGGCCTTTGGAGAGTTTATTTTTGCTCAATCGTACTGGCTCCTGGTCGCCCATAGTGGGCAAAACATCTATGATACACGCAATTGTAGATGAATATAGTCACAGTGAATGTGACCTCTGAAGGGTGGAAAATAGCATGAGTGCCGATGAAAACAACCTGATTTGGATCGATCTGGAGATGACAGGTCTGGACCCCGAGCGCGATCGCATTATTGAGATAGCCACGCTGGTGACGGATGCCAGCCTGAACATTCTGGCGGAAGGGCCGACGATTGCGGTACATCAATCCGATGCGCAACTGGCGTTAATGGATGACTGGAACGTGCGCACCCATACCGGTAGCGGCCTGGTAGATCGCGTTAAGGCAAGTACGATGGGCGAACGAGACGCTGAACTGGCGACGATTGAATTTCTGAAAACGTGGGTGCCTGCGGGTAAGTCGCCGATTTGCGGTAACAGCATCGGTCAGGATCGTCGTTTTCTGTTTAAATATATGCCGGAACTGGAGGCCTACTTCCACTATCGCTATCTGGATGTCAGTACGCTCAAGGAACTGGCGCGCCGCTGGAAGCCGGAGATTCTGGCCGGCTTTACCAAGCAGGGCACGCACCAGGCGATGGATGATATTCGCGAGTCGGTGGCGGAGCTGGCTTACTACCGCGAGCATTTCATTAAGCTGTGAGGCGTAACATGCCGGATGGCAACGCCACAGCGTCTCATCCGGCAGCTCTCCCGCCACTGAATTACTGCGTAAACCATTTCTCTTGCATTTGCGCATATTCCGGCGACGCTTTCACCTTGTCGAGCGCGGCATTAATTTCTTGCAATAGCGCGTCGTTGCCTTTGCGTACCGCAATGCCTAACCCTTTTCCGTAGTAGTCAGGATCGCTGGCGCGTTCATCCATGATGGCGTAATCCGGATTGTTTTTTAGCCACTTACCAATCGCGGCGACATCGCCAAACACGCCCTCAAGACGGTTGTTTTTCAGATCGGTAAAGGCGTTTAGATAGCTGTCATAGGCGACAGGTGTGATAGCTTGTTGTTTATCCTGCAAATAGCGCTGATGCGTTGTACCGTTTTCCAGACCGACTTTTTTGCCTTTCAGATCGGCAAAAGTGTGATAAGCCCCTTTACGCGTGACGACTACCGCCGATAAACCTTCGTAATAGGGTTGGCTAAAGGAGACCTGCTGCTCACGTTTGGGCGTCATATCCATACCGGCGATCACCGCATCAAACTTTTTGAAGCGTAGGCTGGGGATCAGACTATCAAAGCTCTGGTTAGTAAATGAGCACTCCGCTTGCATCTCTTTGCAGACCGCGTTGGCGACATCAATATCGAAACCAACAATTTTATTATCGGCATCGACAAACTCATAGGGCGCATAGGTGGCGGAGGTGCCAAAATGTAATGTTCTGGCGGAAACGGAAGCGGCGTGAACGGAGAGGCTGGCTAACAGCATGACAATAAGTTTTTTTTTCATCTTGATCCCTGATATCAATTGGATGTTGTGGTCACCGTGCTATTCTTTTTTTGGCGCAGGGTGCTATTCTGATTCTGTGCCTTTAGGCGTGGCGTGAAAAGTTTTTTGTTGCATAGCGCACGCTTTGCTCGTTTTTTGTCTTGTTTGGTGATTTAATCAGCATTCAAACAAAAATCGCGAAAAAATGCGTTCAGGGGCTTGCAGCTAAATGGATTTCTCGTATAATGCGCCTCCCGTAACGACGCAGAAATGCGAATTACGACAGCAACAAATTTGCGGGAATAGCTCAGTTGGTAGAGCACGACCTTGCCAAGGTCGGGGTCGCGAGTTCGAGTCTCGTTTCCCGCTCCAAAATTTGAAAGTACTTGTTAAGTACAGACCACCAATCGCAGGATTTCGAATTGCGACAAGGCGGCAACTGAATGAGTCCTCAGGAGCTTACTGAAGTAAGTGACTGAGGCGAGTGAAGGCAGCCAACGCAGTAGCGGTTCGAAAGACGAAGATTATGCGGGAATAGCTCAGTTGGTAGAGCACGACCTTGCCAAGGTCGGGGTCGCGAGTTCGAGTCTCGTTTCCCGCTCCAAAATTTGAAAGTGCTTGTTAAGCACAGACCACCAATCGCAGGATTTCGAATTGCGACAAGGCGGCAACTGAATGAGTCCTCAGGAGCTTACTGAAGTAAGTGACTCAGGCGAGTGAAGGCAGCCAACGCAGTAACGGTTCGAAAGACGAAGATTATGCGGGAATAGCTCAGTTGGTAGAGCACGACCTTGCCAAGGTCGGGGTCGCGAGTTCGAGTCTCGTTTCCCGCTCCAATTCTTATCTACAGTAAAATTATCCACAACGAATATCGCGTTGGGGCACGTTTTGTTCCGCTTTCGTCAGATCCTTGTAAACAGACTTATCCACAGGGCGGCCCATTACTCCTGGAATGCAAAAAATTATACCTGACGCGTAGAATTTCTATAATTTACTGAAAAATATAGAAAAAATAAGATTTCAAAACGTTAGCGTTATTGTCTGTTCCTTTTTTCCCTCTTGAATCGCAATGTGTTTTTATTTTTATACACAGCCTGTGAATAATTCAGGCATCGCGCACCAGCCCTTTTTCAATCACCCTGACCAGACGCTGTTTTTTCGGTAGCTGCACTTCAATGATGCAGGCGTTGCGCTTTTCAATTTGTTGCGCAATCGCCCATTCGATATGCTCATCAAGAAGTGGATGCTCACCCTTGCGGCTTTCCAGCGCCGTAATGACGGCATTACTACACGGCGCATTCCCCAGCGCGACGGCAACATTGCGCAGCCAGCGTAAATGACCAATGCGCCGAATCGCAGAACCTTCAGTGACTTTCAGAAACTGCGCTTCGCTCCAGCTAAACAACTCAACCAAATCTGGGTTATGCAGCGCCTTGCGTGGGCTAAAATCTGCTTCGTCGGTCAACTGAGAGTAACGATTCCACGGACAGATAAGCTGGCAGTCATCGCAGCCGTAAATACGGTTGCCTATCAGTGGGCGAAATGCTTCCGGAATAGCGCCTTCCAGCTCAATGGTGAGATAAGAAATACAGCGCCGCGCGTCCACCGTATACGGTTCGACAATCGCCCCGGTCGGGCAAATGGTCATACAGGCGACGCATTTGCCGCAACCTTCCTCGACCGGCTGGTCGACCGGCAGCGGTAAATCAATCAGCAATTCCCCCAGGAAAAAGAATGAGCCCGCCTCCCGATTAAGGATAAGTGAGTGCTTACCCGTCCAGCCAAGTCCGGCTTTTTCCGCTAATGGGCGTTCAAGAATAGGCGCAGAGTCGACAAACGGTCTAAAATTCAGCGAACCGCAGTACTGCTGGATCTGCTCGCCCAGTTTTTTAAGGCGGCTGCGTAACAGCTTGTGATAATCACGCCCCAGCGCATATCGGCTAACGTAGCCCAGCGTGGGATCCTTCAACGTACTGGCAAACGCGGCGTTGGCGGGCAGATAGTTCATGCGCACGCTGATGACACGTAGCGTACCGGGTAAGAGTTCATGAGGCCGGGCGCGCATCATACCGTGGCGTGCCATCCATGCCATCTCGCCGTGGTATTGTTTGTCCAGCCACGCCTGCAGCGCAGGTTCGGATGCGCGCAGATCGGTATCAGTAATACCGACCTGCTGAAAGCCCAGCTCCAGCCCCCACTGCTTAATATTTTGCGCTAACTGATTGAGATCGAGGGGCTTTGACATGATGGACCATAACATGAAGAAAAACCCTGTAAGTATACCACACTCCATTTGGCCCGCCGATGACATCAAACGGCTGGAACGCGATGCGGCGGATGCCTTCGGACTCACACTCTATGAATTGATGCTGCGCGCTGGCGACGCGGCATTTCGGGTAGCCCGTGACAGTTATCCTGACACCCGACACTGGCTGGTGTTGTGTGGTCATGGCAACAACGGCGGCGATGGTTACGTCGTGGCGCGACTAGCGCAAGCGGCGGGCATTAGCGTAACGTTGCTGGCGCAGGAGAGCGACAAACCGTTGCCTGAAGAAGCGGCGCAGGCGCGCGATGCCTGGCTGAATGCCGGCGGCATCATCCATGCTGCCGATATTATCTGGCCGGAAGCGACGGATCTGATTATCGACGCGCTGCTTGGCACCGGCATAGCCCAGGCACCGCGCGACCCGGTAGCCGGTCTGATTGAACAGGCGAACGCCCATCCTGCGCCGGTTGTCGCCGTCGATATCCCGTCAGGTCTGCTGGCGCAAACGGGCGCCACGCCTGGCGCGGTGATAAGCGCCGCGCATACGGTCACGTTTATCGCCCTGAAACCAGGCCTGCTGACCGGCAAAGCGCGTGACGTTACCGGCATATTGCATTATGACGCGTTGGGACTGGAAGGCTGGCTGGCGAGCCAGACGCCGCCGCTCCGGCGTTTTGACGCGACGCAGTTGGGGCAATGGCTAACGCCGCGTCGACCGACCTCGCATAAGGGCGATCATGGTCGTCTGGCGATTATTGGCGGCGACCAGGGAACAGCGGGCGCAATTCGGATGGCTGGCGAGGCGGCGCTGCGTACGGGGGCTGGGTTGGTCAGAGTACTGACTCGCGGTGAAAACATCGCGCCGTTGCTGACGGCCCGCCCGGAACTGATGGTACATGAACTCACGCCTCAGTCGCTGGAAGAGAGCCTGACCTGGGCTGACGTTGTGGTGATCGGCCCGGGGCTTGGACAGCAGGAATGGGGCAAAAAAGCCTTACAGAAAGTAGAAAACGTCCGTAAACCTATGCTGTGGGATGCGGATGCGTTGAACCTACTGGCAATCAATCCTGATAAACGTCACAATCGCGTGATTACGCCGCATCCGGGAGAGGCGGCCCGCCTGTTAGGATGTTCTGTGGCAGAAATTGAAAGTGATCGCTTACTTTCAGCACAGCGTCTGGTAAAACGGTATGGAGGCGTGGTCGTGTTAAAAGGCGCAGGAACGATTATCGCCGCTGAACACCACCCTCTGGCTATCATTGACGCTGGTAATGCGGGGATGGCGAGCGGCGGGATGGGCGATGTCCTGTCCGGCATCATCGGTGCATTGCTCGGACAGAAGTTTACCCCGTATGATGCGGCATGTGTGGGATGTGTGGCTCACGGCGCGGCGGCGGACTTACTGGCAGCGCGTTATGGCGCTCGCGGCATGTTGGCGACCGATCTTTTTACTACGCTGCGGCGTATTGTTAACCCTGATGTGATTGACGTAAACCATGATGAATCGAGTAATTCCGCTACCTGACGAACAGGCGACGCTAGACCTGGGGCAACGGGTAGCCAACGCCTGCGATGGCGCGACCGTTATTTATCTGTATGGCGATTTAGGTGCCGGTAAAACGACGTTTAGCCGGGGATTTTTACAGGCGTTAGGCCATAACGGTAATGTAAAAAGCCCCACCTATACGCTGGTAGAGCCTTATGCGATTGATAACATGATGGTATATCACTTCGACTTATACCGTCTTGCGGACCCGGAGGAGCTGGAGTTTATGGGCATTCGCGATTATTTCGCCAACGACGCCATTTGTCTGGTTGAGTGGCCGCAACAAGGTAAAGGCGTTCTCCCCGACCCGGACGTCGAAATCCATATTGATTACCAGGCGCAGGGGCGTGAGGCTCGCGTAAGCGCGGTATCCTCATCGGGTCATTCGTTACTGGCGCGTTTAGCCGATTAGCTATAAAGGTGGCGGGATGATTTATCGCATCAAAAATGCCGTAATAGCAGCCTTAATCCTGCTGTGCGCGCAGGCGGGCGCCGCCAGTCTCTCTGATATTCAGGTGTCCAACGGCGAGCAGCAGGCGCGCATTACGCTGAGTTTTATCGGCGAGCCGGAATATGCTTACTCACAGGACGGTAAACGGACTGTGGCGCTGGATATCAGGCAGACCGGCGTGATTCAGGGGCTGCCGCTTCAGTTTAGCGGTAACAATCTGGTAAAAACGATCCGTGCTGGAACGCCGAAAGATGCGCAATCTTTACGGTTGCTTGTCGATCTGACGGAAAATGGTAAAACCGAGGCGGTGAAGCGGCAAAACGGCGGCAACTATACGGTCATTTTCACCATTAATGCCGATGTTCCGCCGCCACCGCCGCCTGTCGTCGCGAAACGGGTTGAAAGCGCGCCTCGCCCGACGGAGCCGGCCCGTAATCCGTTTAAATCTTCTGATGATCGCCTGACCGGCGTAACCAGCAGCAATACCGTTACGCGGCCTGCGGCGCGCGCGTCGGCAGGCGCTGGCGATAAAGTGGTGATTGCTATTGATGCCGGACATGGAGGCCAGGACCCCGGCGCGATAGGCCCGGGCGGTACGCGCGAGAAAAATGTCACCATCGCCATCGCGCGTAAGTTACGCACATTACTGAATAACGATCCGATGTTTAAAGGCGTGCTGACGCGTGACGGCGACTATTTTATTTCGGTGATGGGGCGGTCTGATGTGGCGCGTAAGCAAAACGCCAACTTTCTTGTCTCTATTCATGCGGATGCCGCGCCAAATCGCGACGCCACCGGCGCCTCCGTCTGGGTATTGTCCAATCGTCGCGCGAACAGCGAAATGGCAAACTGGCTTGAGCAGCATGAGAAGCAATCCGAACTGTTAGGCGGCGCTGGCGATGTGCTGGCGAACAGTCAGTCAGACCCTTACCTGAGCCAGGCGGTACTGGATTTGCAATTCGGTCATTCGCAGCGGGTAGGGTATGATGTGGCGACGAACGTACTAAGCCAACTCGACGGCGTGGGGTCGCTGCATAAACGCCGCCCGGAACACGCTAGCCTGGGCGTGTTGCGTTCGCCGGATATCCCGTCCATTTTGGTGGAGACGGGCTTTATCAGTAATCACGGCGAAGAGCGATTGCTGGCGAGCGACCGCTATCAGCAGCAGATTGCTGACGCTATATACCGGGGGTTGCGTAAGTACTTTGCAGCGCATCCGATCCAGTCTGCGCCGCAGGGCGGCCCAGGCCAGACGGCCAGTACCAACCAGCCTGGCGCCATAACCGCCGCGAATTAAGGAGATTTCATGCCGATTCAGGTTCTGCCGCCGCAGCTTGCGAACCAAATCGCCGCTGGCGAAGTGGTGGAACGCCCTGCGTCGGTTGTTAAAGAGCTGGTAGAGAATAGTCTGGATGCAGGCGCCACCCGCGTTGATATCGACATCGAGCGTGGCGGCGCGAAGCTTATTCGTATTCGCGACAATGGCTGCGGCATTAAAAAAGAGGAGCTGGCGCTGGCGCTGGCCCGTCATGCCACCAGTAAAATCGCCTCGCTTGACGATCTGGAAGCGATTATCAGTCTGGGATTTCGCGGCGAAGCGCTGGCCAGTATCAGTTCGGTCTCGCGTTTGACGCTAACGTCGCGCACGGCGGAGCAGGCGGAAGCCTGGCAGGCGTATGCGGAAGGGCGCGATATGGACGTGACGGTAAAACCCGCCGCGCACCCGGTCGGCACCACCCTGGAAGTTCTGGATCTCTTTTACAATACGCCCGCCCGGCGCAAATTCATGCGTACCGAAAAAACGGAATTTAATCACATCGATGAGATCATCCGTCGTATTGCATTGGCCCGTTTTGACGTCACGCTTAACCTGTCGCACAACGGCAAATTGGTACGGCAGTATCGCGCTGTCGCAAAGGACGGGCAAAAAGAGCGCCGGTTAGGCGCCATCTGCGGCACGCCGTTTCTCGAACAGGCACTGGCGATCGAGTGGCAGCATGGCGATCTGACCCTGCGCGGCTGGGTCGCCGATCCGAATCACACCACCACGGCGTTAACGGAGATCCAGTACTGTTATGTGAATGGCCGCATGATGCGCGACCGCTTGATCAACCATGCCATTCGCCAGGCCTGTGAAGATAAACTGGGCGCGGACCAACAGCCTGCGTTTGTGCTGTATCTGGAGATTGACCCGCATCAGGTGGATGTCAATGTTCATCCCGCCAAGCACGAAGTGCGTTTTCATCAATCCCGGCTGGTGCACGACTTCATCTATCAAGGGGTGCTGAGCGTTCTGCAACAGCAGACGGAAACGGCGCTGCCGCTGGAGGAGATTGCGCCAGCGCCGCGGCATGTCCCGGAAAACCGTATCGCCGCCGGGCGCAACCATTTTGCTGTACCCGCCGAGCCAACTGCGGCGCGCGAGCCCGCGACACCGCGTTATTCCGGCGGCGCATCGGGCGGTAACGGCGGGCGTCAGTCCGCAGGTGGTTGGCCGCACGCGCAGCCAGGTTATCAGAAGCAGCAGGGCGAGGTTTATCGCACGCTTTTACAGACGCCGACGGCGAGCCCCGCGCCGGAGTCGGTTACGCCTGCGCTTGACGGACATAGCCAGAGTTTCGGTCGCGTACTGACAATAGTCGGCGGTGACTGCGCGTTGCTGGAACACGCGGGGACTATCCAGCTCTTGTCGCTACCGGTTGCGGAGCGTTGGCTGCGTCAGGCGCAGCTTACACCGGGTCAAAGTCCGGTTTGCGCGCAGCCGTTGCTGATTCCGCTGCGTTTAAAAGTGAGCGCCGATGAAAAAGCCGCGCTGCAAAAAGCCCAATCTTTGTTGGGAGAATTGGGTATTGAATTTCAGTCAGATGCGCAGCATGTGACCATTCGGGCGGTGCCTTTACCCTTACGACAACAAAATTTACAAATCTTGATTCCTGAACTGATAGGCTACCTGGCGCAACAGACCACATTTGCAACGGTCAATATTGCACAATGGATAGCGCGTAATGTGCAGAGCGAACATCCGCAGTGGTCGATGGCGCAGGCCATATCGCTGCTGGCGGATGTTGAGCGGCTATGTCCGCAGCTGGTAAAAGCGCCGCCGGGTGGCCTGTTACAACCTGTTGATTTACATTCGGCGATGAACGCCCTGAAGCATGAATGATGTAAGCAAGGCGAGCCTGCCTAAGGCGATATTTTTGATGGGGCCGACGGCCTCCGGCAAAACGGCGCTGGCGATAGAACTGCGTAAAGTTTTGCCAGTAGAGTTGATAAGCGTTGATTCCGCCCTCATTTATCGGGGAATGGATATTGGCACGGCTAAGCCGAATGCCGATGAGCTGAAAGCGGCGCCGCATCGACTGTTGGATATACGCGACCCGTCGCAGGCGTATTCGGCGGCGGATTTTCGCCGCGACGCGTTAGCGCAAATGGCGGAGATCACCGCTGCGGGGCGTATCCCGCTGTTAGTGGGCGGTACCATGCTGTATTTTAAGGCATTGCTGGAAGGGTTATCGCCGCTGCCTTCAGCAGATCCGGAAGTCAGATCCCGGATAGAGCAGCAAGCAGCGGAGCTTGGATGGGAGGCGTTGCATCAGCAACTTCAGGAGATAGATCCGGTTGCCGCCGCGCGAATTCATCCAAATGATCCGCAAAGACTTTCCCGGGCACTGGAAGTTTTTTTCATTTCGGGTAAAACTTTAACGGAGCTAACGCAAACGTCAGGAGACGCGCTACCGTACCAGGTGCATCAGTTCGCTATCGCCCCGGCGAGCCGTGAACTGCTCCATCAGCGCATTGAACTGCGTTTTCATCAGATGTTGGCTTCAGGTTTTGAAGCAGAAGTCCGGGCGCTTTTTGCCCGAGGAGATTTGCATACGGACTTGCCTTCCATCCGTTGTGTGGGATACCGCCAGATGTGGTCATACATTGAGGGCGAAATCTCATATGATGAAATGGTTTATAGAGGTGTTTGCGCCACGAGACAGTTGGCGAAGCGCCAGATGACCTGGTTGCGCGGTTGGGAAGGGGTGCGCTGGCTTGACAGTGAGAATCCCGATCGGGCGCGAAAAGAAGTATTACAGGTTGTTGGTGCTATCGCAGACTGAATGTGTACAATTGAGACGTATCGTGCGCAATTTTTCAGAATCGAAAGGTTCAAAGTACAAATAAGCATATAAGGAAAAGAGAATGGCTAAGGGGCAATCTTTACAAGATCCGTTCCTGAACGCATTGCGTCGGGAACGTGTTCCAGTTTCTATTTATTTGGTGAATGGTATTAAGCTGCAAGGTCAAATCGAGTCCTTTGATCAGTTCGTGATCCTGTTGAAGAACACGGTCAGCCAGATGGTTTATAAGCACGCGATTTCTACTGTTGTCCCGTCTCGCCCGGTTTCCCATCACAGCAACAATGCCGGTGGCGGCGCCAGCAATAACTACCATCACGGTAGCAACGCGCAGGGGTCTACTGCGCAACAGGACAGCGAAGAGACTGAATAAGTTCACGCGCTGTTTATCCATGTCGGGGGCGTCGGATAATCGCCCCCGCTGGTTATTAAGAGGGTTTACGCTTGTTTGACCGTTATGATGCCGGTGAGCAGGCGGTACTGGTACACATCTATTTTTCGCAAGACAAAGATATGGAAGACCTCCAGGAGTTTGAATCTCTGGTCTCTTCCGCCGGTGTCGAAGCAATGCAGGTGATTACCGGTAGCCGTAAAGCACCGCACCCGAAGTACTTTGTAGGTGAAGGTAAGGCAGTTGAAATTGCGGAAGCCGTGAAAGCGACTGGCGCAGCGGTCGTATTGTTTGATCATGCATTGAGTCCAGCCCAGGAGCGAAACCTGGAGCGTTTGTGCGAGTGCCGGGTTATCGATCGCACCGGTCTTATCTTAGATATTTTTGCCCAACGTGCGCGTACCCATGAAGGTAAGTTGCAGGTTGAGCTGGCGCAGCTACGCCATCTGGCTACGCGTCTGGTGCGTGGCTGGACCCACCTTGAACGTCAGAAAGGCGGGATTGGTTTGCGCGGTCCGGGTGAAACCCAGCTCGAAACCGACCGTCGTTTACTGCGTAATCGCATTGTGCAGATTCAGTCGCGCCTGGAGAAAGTTGAGAAGCAACGTGAGCAGGGGCGGCAGTCGCGCATCAAGGCCGACGTTCCGACGGTATCGCTGGTGGGCTATACCAACGCCGGAAAATCCACCCTTTTTAATCAGATCACTGAAGCGCGGGTCTATGCGGCAGATCAGCTATTTGCGACGCTGGACCCCACATTACGTCGTATTGATGTAGCGGATGTCGGTGAAACCGTTCTGGCGGATACGGTAGGCTTTATCCGCCATTTACCGCACGATCTGGTGGCTGCCTTTAAAGCTACCCTGCAGGAGACGCGTCAGGCGACGCTGCTGCTGCATGTGGTCGATGCGGCGGATGTTCGTGTGCAGGAAAACATCGAGGCGGTAAACACCGTTCTTGAAGAGATTGACGCTCACGAAATCCCCACCTTAATGGTGATGAACAAAATCGATATGCTGGACGACTTTGAACCGCGTATCGACAGAGATGAAGAGAATAAACCCATCCGCGTTTGGCTTTCAGCGCAAAGCGGCGTGGGAATACCACAGCTTTTTCAGGCTTTGACGGAGCGTCTTTCCGGCGAGGTGGCGCAGCATACGCTGCGTTTGCCGCCGCAGGAAGGGCGTCTGAGAAGCCGGTTTTATCAGCTTCAGGCAATAGAAAAAGAGTGGATGGAGGAAGACGGTAGCGTCAGTCTGCAGGTACGAATGCCGATTGTCGACTGGCGTCGCCTCTGTAAACAAGAACCGGCGTTGATCGAATACGTGATCTAGACGCGAAGTCATTCAGGTCGTATTGAGGCGGTAGCTGAGAGAATCTCAGGAGCTCACAACGAAGTGACCTGGGGTAAAAAAGCCGCCACTCAAGACGCAGCCTGAAAGATGATGTCTGTAACGGCGGTTCGTCTGAAGCATGGAGTAATTTCGCCTTATCCTCTGAGGTCGAAAGACAACGGGGATCACCGCATAACAAATATGGAGCACAAACATGGCGTGGAATCAGCCCGGTAATAACGGACAGGACCGCGACCCGTGGGGAAGCAGCAAACCTGGCAGCAACTCTGGGGGAAATGGAAACAAAGGTGGCCGCGATCAGGGACCTCCCGATCTGGATGATATCTTCCGTAAGCTGAGTAAAAAACTCGGTGGTTTTGGGGGCGGTAAAGGCACCGGTTCCGGCGGCGGTAGCTCATCGCAAGGCCCACGTCCGCAACTGGGAGGCCGTATTGTCGCCATCGCCGCGGCGGCAGTAGTCATTATCTGGGCGGCCAGCGGTTTTTATACCATTAAAGAAGCCGAGCGCGGCGTTGTGACGCGTTTTGGTAAATTCAGCCATCTGGTAGAGCCAGGTCTGAACTGGAAGCCGACATTTATTGACGACGTCACGCCGGTGAACGTCGAAGCGGTGCGCGAACTGGCGGCGTCAGGCGTGATGCTGACGTCTGATGAAAACGTCGTGCGCGTTGAAATGAACGTGCAATACCGCGTCACCGATCCGCAGAAATATCTGTTTAGCGTGACCAGCCCGGACGATAGCCTGCGTCAGGCCACCGACAGCGCGCTGCGTGGCGTCATTGGTAAATACACGATGGATCGCATCCTGACCGAAGGTCGTACCGTTATTCGTAGCGATACCCAACGCGAGCTGGAAGAGACTATCAAACCGTACAACATGGGGATTACCCTGCTGGACGTGAACTTCCAGGCTGCGCGCCCGCCGGAAGAGGTGAAAGCCGCCTTTGACGACGCGATTGCCGCACGTGAAAACGAGCAGCAGTACATTCGTGAAGCGGAAGCGTATACCAACGAAGTTCAGCCGCGCGCCAACGGTCAGGCGCAGCGTATTCTGGAAGAGGCACGCGCCTATAAAACCCAGACTATCCTGGAAGCGCAGGGTGAAGTCGCCCGGTTTGCGAAGATTTTGCCGGAATATAAAGCCGCGCCGCAGATTACACGCGAGCGTCTGTATATTGAAACGATGGAAAAAGTGCTGAGCCATACCCGTAAAGTACTGGTTAACGACAAGAGCGGTAATTTAATGGTGCTGCCGTTAGATCAGATGCTGAAAGGCGGGAATGCGCCGGCGGCAAAGAGCGACAATAGCGCCAGCAACCTGCTGCGCCTGCCGCCGTCCACAAAGTCTAACGCCAGCGGAGCAAGCAACACGTCGTCCTCAAATCAGGGCGATATTATGGACCAACGCCGCGCGAATGCGCAGCGTAACGACTACCAGCGTCAGGGGGAATAACGATGCGTAAGTCAGTTATTGCGATTATCATCATCGTGCTGGTAGTGCTCTACATGTCCGTCTTTGTGGTCAAAGAGGGCGAGCGCGGCATTACGCTGCGTTTTGGTAAAGTTCTGCGTGACGATGAGAACAAACCGCTGGTTTACGCGCCGGGTCTGCACTTTAAGATCCCGTTTATTGAATCAGTGAAAATGCTTGATGCGCGTATCCAGACGATGGATAACCAGGCCGATCGCTTTGTGACTAAAGAGAAGAAAGACCTGATTGTCGACTCCTACATCAAATGGCGTATCAGCGACTTTAGCCGTTACTATCTGGCGACCGGCGGCGGCGATATTTCGCAAGCCGAAGTGCTGTTAAAACGTAAGTTCTCGGACCGTTTGCGTTCTGAGATTGGTCGCCTGGACGTAAAAGACATCGTGACCGATTCTCGTGGTCGTCTGACTCTGGAGGTGCGCGACGCGCTGAACTCCGGTTCAGCCGGTACCGATGATGAAGTAGCGACCCCGGCGGCGGATGACGCGATTGCCGAAGCGGCGGAACGCGTCACGGCGGAAACCAAAGGTAAAGTACCGGTCATCAACCCGAACAGTATGGCGGCGTTGGGTATCGAAGTGGTCGATGTGCGTATTAAGCAGATCAACCTGCCGACCGAGGTTTCTGAGGCGATTTACAACCGTATGCGCGCCGAGCGTGAAGCGGTCGCGCGTCGTCATCGCTCACAAGGTCAGGAAGAAGCGGAAAAACTGCGTGCGGCTGCTGACTATGAGGTGACGAAAACTCTGGCGGAAGCCGAGCGTCAGGGGCGTATCATGCGTGGTGAAGGTGATGCTGAAGCCGCGAAGCTGTTTGCCGACGCGTTCAGCCAGGACCCTGATTTCTACGCGTTCATTCGTAGTCTGCGCGCTTACGAGAAGAGCTTCGAAGGTAATCAGGACGTGATGGTACTGAGCCCGGACAGCGATTTCTTCCGCTACATGAAGACACCGAGTTCGACGACACGCTAAAATAGCGTCAGCGGTTTTAGACCAGCAAAACCACCGCATCCAAAGGATGCCGGTGGTTTTCTTTTATAAGGGCGATAAATGAATTCAACAATCTGGTTGGCGCTTGCTCTGGTATTAGTCCTCGAAGGGCTGGGACCGATGCTGTATCCCGGCGCATGGAAAAAAATGGTTTCGGCACTGGCGCAACTGCCGGAAAATGTTTTACGTCGTTTTGGCGGCGGACTTGTGGTCGCGGGAGTTGTGGTCTACTACATGTTGAGGAAAACGATTGGCTGAGCAAAAAGTGGTCGGATTTGCCGCAGATTGAGTGCAAAAAGTGCTGTATATCTGAAAAAGCGATGGTAGAATCCATTTTTAAGCAAACGGTGATTTTGAAAAATGGGTAACAACGTCGTCGTACTGGGCACCCAATGGGGTGACGAAGGTAAAGGAAAGATCGTCGATCTTCTGACTGAACGGGCTAAATATGTTGTACGCTACCAGGGCGGTCACAACGCAGGCCATACTCTCGTAATCAACGGTGAAAAAACCGTTCTCCATCTTATTCCATCAGGTATTCTTCGCGAGAATGTAACCAGCATCATCGGTAACGGTGTTGTGCTGTCTCCGAGCGCGCTGATGAAAGAGATGAAAGAACTGGAAGACCGTGGCATCCCCGTTCGTGAGCGTCTGCTGCTGTCTGAAGCCTGTCCGCTGATCCTTGATTATCACGTTGCGCTGGATAACGCGCGTGAGAAAGCGCGTGGCGCGAAAGCGATCGGCACCACCGGGCGTGGAATCGGGCCTGCTTATGAAGATAAAGTGGCACGTCGCGGTCTGCGTGTTGGTGACCTTTTCGACAAAGAAACCTTCGCTGAAAAACTGAAAGAAGTGATGGAATATCACAACTTCCAGTTGGTTAACTACTACAAAGCTGAAGCGGTTGATTACCAGAAAGTTCTGGATGATACGATGGCTGTTGCCGACATCCTGACTTCTATGGTTGTTGACGTTTCGGACCTGCTCGACCAGGCGCGTCAGCGTGGCGATTTCGTCATGTTTGAAGGTGCGCAGGGTACCCTGCTGGATATCGACCACGGTACTTATCCGTACGTAACTTCTTCTAACACCACTGCAGGTGGCGTGGCGACCGGTTCCGGCCTGGGCCCGCGTTATGTTGATTACGTTCTGGGTATCCTCAAAGCTTACTCCACTCGCGTAGGTGCGGGTCCGTTCCCGACCGAACTGTTTGATGAAACCGGCGAGTTCCTCTGCAAGCAGGGTAACGAATATGGCGCTACTACCGGCCGTCGTCGTCGTACCGGCTGGCTGGACACCGTTGCCGTTCGTCGTGCGGTACAGCTGAACTCCCTGTCTGGCTTCTGCCTGACCAAACTGGACGTGCTGGATGGCCTGAAAGAGGTGAAACTCTGCGTGGCTTACCGTATGCCGGATGGTCGCGAAGTGACTACCACTCCGCTGGCAGCTGACGACTGGAAAGGTGTAGAGCCGATTTACGAAACCATGCCGGGCTGGTCTGAATCCACCTTCGGCGTGAAAGATCGTAGCGGTCTGCCGCAGGCGGCGCTGAACTACATCAAGCGTATTGAAGAACTGACCGGCGTGCCGATTGATATTATTTCTACCGGCCCCGATCGTACTGAGACGATGATTCTGCGCGACCCGTTCGACGCGTAAATCTGGTACGCCTGGCAGATATTTTGCTTGCCGGGCTAACAGTGTGATACATTGCTGTGTCGGGTAAGCCATTACGCTATCCGACACAGTGTTAAATCCTCGCTTTTTTCCTTCCCCGAACTGAAATAAATTAGCGACACAGCTTGTGGCTGGTTTATCATCAATATAAATGTATTTTTCCCGTTTTCCCTTTTCCTGAGGTTGATGTGCAGTTAACGAGTTTCACCGATTACGGCTTACGTGCGCTAATCTATATGGCGTCGTTACCAGATGGACGAATGACCAGCATTTCTGAGGTGACAGAAGTCTACGGCGTGTCCCGTAATCATATGGTCAAAATTATCAATCAGCTTAGCCGGGCGGGCTTTGTCACCGCCGTTCGGGGAAAAAATGGCGGTATCCGCCTGGGTAAACCGGCTAATACTATTTGTATTGGCGATGTGGTGCGTGAGCTGGAACCCTTATCACTGGTCAACTGTAGCAGCGAATTTTGCCACATCACCCCTGCCTGTCGTCTGAAACAGGCGCTTTCTAAGGCCGTGCAGAGTTTTCTCAAGGAGCTGGATAACTACACGCTTGCCGATTTGGTTGAAGAGAATCAACCGCTTTATAAATTATTACTGGTGGAGTGAAGTAAACTTCATTAGAGATGACAATGGAGGAACCTCAATGTCACAAGATCCTTTCCAGGAACGCGAAGCAGAAAAATACGCGAATCCTATCCCGAGCCGGGAATTTATCCTCGAACATTTAACGAAACGTGAAAAACCGGCCAGTCGCGAAGAACTGGCCGTAGAACTGAATATTGAAGGCGAAGAGCAGCTTGAAGCCTTGCGTCGCCGCCTGCGCGCGATGGAGCGCGACGGACAACTGGTCTTTACCCGCCGCCAGTGCTATGCGCTGCCGGAACGCCTCGACCTGCTGAAAGGCACCGTGATCGGTCATCGTGATGGTTACGGTTTCTTACGTGTCGAAGGCCGCAAAGACGATCTGTATCTTTCCAGCGAGCAAATGAAAACCTGTATTCATGGCGATCAGGTGCTGGCGCAGCCGCTGGGCGCCGATCGTAAAGGTCGCCGCGAAGCGCGTATCGTCCGTGTACTGGTACCGAAAACCAGTCAGATAGTCGGGCGTTATTTCACCGATGCGGGCGTCGGCTTTGTGGTGCCGGACGACAGCCGCCTAAGCTTCGACATTCTTATCCCGCCAGAAGACGTCATGGGCGCGCGGATGGGGTTCGTGGTCGTGGTTGAACTGACCCAACGTCCAACTCGCCGTACTAAAGCGGTAGGGAAAATCGTCGAAGTGCTGGGCGACAATATGGGCACCGGTATGGCGGTTGATATGGCGCTGCGTACCCATGAAATACCTTACATCTGGCCGCAGGCGGTAGAGCAGCAGGTCGCCGGGCTGAAAGAAGAGGTGCCGGAAGAGGCGAAAGTCGGTCGTGTCGATCTGCGCGATTTGCCGCTGGTCACTATTGATGGCGAAGATGCCCGTGACTTTGACGACGCGGTTTACTGTGAGAAAAAACGCGGCGGCGGCTGGCGTTTGTGGGTCGCTATTGCTGACGTGAGCTATTATGTACGGCCGCCAACGCCGCTGGATCGCGAGGCGCGCAATCGCGGCACGTCGGTTTACTTCCCGTCACAGGTTGTCCCAATGTTGCCGGAGGTGCTCTCCAACGGTCTGTGTTCGCTAAACCCGCAGGTTGACAGGCTGTGTATGGTCTGTGAAATGACCATCTCGGCGAAAGGTCGGCTGACCGGCTACAAATTCTATGAAGCGGTGATGAGCTCCCATGCGCGTCTGACCTATACCAAAGTCTGGCATATGCTGCAGGGCGATCAGGATCTGCGTGAACAATATGCGCCGCTGGTGAAGCATATTGAAGAGCTGCACAACCTCTACAAAGTGCTGGATAAAGCGCGTGAAGAGCGCGGGGGGATCTCGTTTGAGAGCGAAGAGGCGAAGTTTATCTTTAACGCCGAACGTCGCATTGAGCGTATCGAACAGACCCAGCGTAATGACGCGCATAAGCTTATCGAAGAGTGCATGATCATGGCGAATATCTCGGCGGCGCGCTTTGTCGAAAAAGCTAAAGAGCCGGCGTTATTCCGTATTCATGATAAGCCCACCACCGAAGCGATCACCTCATTCCGCTCCGTACTGGCGGAGCTGGGGTTGGAGCTGCCGGGCGGAAACAAACCGGAACCGCGCGATTATGCCGAACTGCTTGAATCGATTGCCGACCGGCCGGACGCCGAAATGCTGCAAACTATGCTGCTGCGTTCAATGAAGCAGGCGATTTACGATCCGGAAAACCGCGGGCACTTTGGCCTGGCGTTGCAGTCTTATGCGCACTTTACCTCGCCGATTCGCCGCTATCCGGATCTTTCTTTGCACCGCGCCATTAAGTACCTGCTGGCGAAAGAGCAAGGGAACAAGGGCAACACCACAGAAACGGGCGGTTATCACTACTCGATGGAAGAGATGTTGCAGCTCGGTCAGCACTGTTCGATGGCGGAACGCCGCGCTGATGAAGCGACGCGTGATGTCTCCGACTGGCTGAAATGTGACTTTATGCTGGATCAGGTAGGCAACGTCTTTAAGGGCGTGATTGCCAGCGTCACCGGTTTCGGCTTCTTTGTCCGTCTTGATGAACTGTTTATCGATGGGCTGGTACACGTTTCCTCACTGGATAACGATTACTATCGCTTCGATCAGGTAGGGCAACGTCTGATTGGCGAGTCCGGCGGGCAGACATATCGCCTGGGCGACCGGGTCGAGGTACGCGTCGAAGCGGTGAATATGGACGAACGGAAAATTGACTTTAGCCTGATCTCCAGCGAGCGCGCACCGCGTAACGTCGGCAAAACGGCGCGTGAAAAAGCGAAAAAAGGTGAAAGTAAAAACGCCGGTAAACGTCGTCAGGTAGGTAAAAAAGTTAACTTCGAGCCTGATAGCGCCTTCCGCGGCGAGAAAAAAGCGAAGCCGAAAGCAGCGAAGAAAGACGCGAGAAAAGCAAAAAAGCCATCGGCTAAAACGCAGAAAATAGCCGCAGCGACCAAAGCGAAGCGTGCGGCGAAGAAAAAAGCGGCAGAGTGAGCAATACCCTCTTCAAACAGAAGAGGGTCAATTATCTGTAGGCCGGGCAAGCGTAGCGCCCCCGGCAAAACGTAAACAACGAGTACATTAATGAGCGAAATGATTTACGGCATCCACGCAGTGCAGGCCCTGCTGGAGCGCGCCCCTGAACGTTTTCAGGAAGTCTTTATTTTAAAAGGCCGTGAAGATAAACGTCTGTTGCCGCTGATCCACGCCCTTGAGTCCCAGGGCGTGGTTATCCAGCTGGCAAACCGCCAATATCTCGACGAGAAAAGCGACGGTGCCGTGCATCAGGGTATTATCGCTCGCGTGAAACCAGGCCGGCAGTATCAGGAAAACGATCTGCCGGATCTGATCGCATTACACGATCGCCCTTTTTTGTTGATCCTCGATGGCGTCACCGATCCGCATAATCTTGGCGCCTGTCTGCGCAGCGCCGATGCTGCAGGCGTACATGCGGTAATCGTGCCGAAAGACCGCTCCGCGCAACTTAACGCGACGGCGAAGAAAGTCGCCTGCGGCGCAGCGGAAAGCGTGCCGTTGATCCGCGTCACCAACCTGGCGCGCACGATGCGCATGTTGCAGGAAGAGAATATCTGGATTGTCGGAACGGCGGGCGAGGCTGACCATACGCTGTATCAGAGCAAAATGCCTGGCCGCATGGCGCTGGTCATGGGCGCAGAAGGTGAAGGTATGCGTCGTCTGACCCGTGAGCACTGCGATGAGCTGATCAGCATTCCTATGGCCGGTAGCGTGTCGTCGCTGAATGTCTCTGTGGCGACCGGGATTTGTCTGTTTGAAGCCGTTCGCCAGCGCACCTGATGCTGATAGTATTTTTTAAGAAAAAACCATCCATAATCGGATGGTTTTTTTTTATCTTTGACTGGTAATATAAAAAACAAAACCTACCCTGTAATTTCTTTTATTTATAAAAATGAGATAGAGATAAAAATATGGCATGGACTCCACGGACGCTGGCGGATGCATTAAACAACATCGCCGAATTAGATATTGATATAGAAAATAATGAATCTTCATTAATAATAAAAATGAATGATTATGGCGATTTACCACTGGCGGTTTTATTTACCTCGCAACAAATAGTTATCGAGACTTATATCTGTCCGGTAAATACGATTAGAGATACCGCGGAATTTAATCTTTTCTTGCTGAGAAATCAGAAGGTTTTACCGCTGTCTTCGGTCGGTATTACCCAGGTAAAACAGGAGGAATATTATGTCGCTTTTGGCGCGCTGTCGTTAAATTCGTCGCTTGCCGACGTGATGCTGGAAATCACCACGCTTGTAGAAAATGCGTTGGATATCGCTGAAATAACACAAGTCTATTCACAGGAATAATACAGGCGGCTTACATGGGAATTTTAAAAAGTTTGTTCACGTTAGGTAAATCATTCGTTGCTCAGGCAGAGGAAGCCATTGATGAAGCACAGGGTGTACGTATGCTGGAGCAGCATATTCGCGACGCAAAAGCCGAGCTGGATAAAGCGGGTAAATCCAGAGTGGATTTATTGGCGCGGGTGAAGCTAAGCCATGACAAGCTGAATGATTTACGTGAGCGTAAAGCCAGCCTTGAAACACGGGCGTTGGCGGCAATGAGTAAGAATGTCGACGCCGCTTTACTCAACGAAGTGGCGGAAGAAATAGCCCGTCTGGAAAATGCCATTCTTGCCGAAGAACAGGTGCTGACTAATCTGGAAGCCTCTCGCGATGCGGTGGAGAAGGCCGTAACGGCGACAGGCCAGCGGATTGCGCAGTTTGAGCAGCAACTTGAAGTGGTTAAGGCGACAGAAGCCATGCAGCGCGCGCAGCAGGCGGTGACGACCTCGACCGTCGGAGCCGCGTCGAATGTGTCTACGGCGGCGGAGTCGCTTAAACGTTTACAAACGCGTCAGGCTGAACGCCAGGCCCGGCTGGATGCCGCCGCGCAGCTGGAAAAAGTCGCCGATGGACGCGACCTGGATGAAAAACTGGCGCAGGCCGGTATTGGCGCAACCAATAAAAGCAATGCTCAGGGTGTGTTGGCGCGTTTACAGCGTCAACAAGGCGAATAATGCTCTTTACGTGGATTGTCAAAACCTGCCAGCGTCATTTGTCCAGACTGACCTGGCCCGCTTTGCTGGGCCTGTTTATCGGGCAGTATCTGCTTTGTTATCTGGTGCTGCGCCTGTTGCGCGAAAGCGCGTTGGTGAGCCAGTTAAGCGATTTTATCTATTACTGCTCGGTGGTGGGTTCCACATTAGGTTTTGGCGATCTTAGCCCGCAGACGGCGCCAGGACGTCTGTTCACCGCGCTGTGGCAAATTCCGGTTAGCGTCGGGTTGTTCGGCGCGTTAATGGGAAAAGTGATTGCGCAGGTACAGGGAATGTTAGCGAAAGGAATAACGGGCATGGGCGATTATCGCCATTTACACCATCATATGCTGGTGATTGGCTGGCGGGGTCATCAAACCGAAAAGATGATCTCATTGCTGCTATATGACAAGCGGCGTGCCTTTGAACGGGTTCTGCTGTGCGAACTGGAAGATATTCAGCATCCGCTGCCGGGTAATAACTGGGTGGATTTTATCCGCATCAGCAACTTTAACGATCCGCAGGAACACCAGCGCATGGGGCTGGAGCAGTGCCAGAGCGTGATTATTTTCGCTCGTACCGATGAGCAGACCTTCACGGCGGCGCTCTCGCTGGCAGACTATGTACCCGCGCAGTGCCATATTGTGGTTTATCTGGAAGACGAGCGTTATGCCGGATTACTGGAAACCCACTGCCCGCGCATGGAGATAGTCCGTAACCTTTCCGCTGAACAACTTTCCCGTTCCATTCAGGACCCAGGATCATCGCAATCTGTCGCTTCCATTATGAATCCGATGCTGGGCGATACCGGATTCGCGCTGCCTGTCCCGGCTTCTGTCGCGCCTATGCGATACGGCGCGCTAATGCGTTATATGAAGCTTCATCATGACGCGACGGTGCTGGGGATCAGTCACTGCAAGAATGGTCGTGGTATGGAATTGAATCCGGTGATTTCAACTGAAGTCAGAGGCGGTATGTGGCTACATCTGGTCGGTAATAATCGCATTCTGGCTGAAGAGGTCGCATGGCAAGAGATAGAGGTTCCCCTATGATGCAATTTTTTCAGCGTTTGCTCGGTAAAACAAGCGCGCCAGCGCCGATTCGCGGACCATTAGGATTACATCTTAACGCCGGTTTCACGCTGGATACGCTGGCATTTCGGCTACTGGAGTCGTCGTTGCTGGTGGCGCTACCGGGTGAAAAATACACTGTCGCGGCAGCGAGTCGCATAGATTTAGGCGGCGGCAGTCAGATTTTTCGCTACTACACCTCTGGCGATGAGTTTCTACAAATTAACACCACTGGCGGCACGGATGTTGACGACATTGATGACATCAAACTTTTTGTATATGAGGAAAGTTTCGGTATTAACGAGGAACGTCACTGGCGTTCAGCCATTGCGCCAGCGGCAATAGGGCCGATGACGCTCAACTGGCAAGAACGGCGCTGGCAGCGCTTTTTTAACCATGAAGAGCCGGGCAATATTGAACCTGTCTACATGCTGGAAAAGGTTGAAAATCAGCAGGCAGAGAAATGGGACGTTCACAATTTTACGATGGGCTTCCAGCGCCAGGTGACGGATGACGCCTGGGAGTATCTTCTATTGAACGGGGAAGAATCATTTAATGAGCGCGGTGAGCCTGAATGGGTGTTTTCACGCGCCCTCGGCGTGGATATCCCGCTCACTTCACTGACGGTTATTGGTTAAGCACATACAGGGAAATTATGCATATACTGGACGCATTACTGGCTTTCTGCGCCTATTTTTTTATTGGCGCGGCAATGGTCATTGTATTTCTTTTTATTTACTCAAAGATAACGCCGCATAATGAATGGCAGTTGATAAAAAATAACAATACTGCGGCATCGCTGGCCTTTAGCGGTACGTTGCTGGGCTATGTCATCCCCTTATCCAGCGCGGCGATAAACTCGGTCAGTATCCCGGACTATTTTGCCTGGGGCGGCATTGCGCTGGTGATTCAACTGCTGATTTATGGTTGCGTAAGGTTATACATGCCTACGCTGAGCGAAAAAATTATTCATCACAACGTGGCGGCGGGGCTATTTATGGGAACCGCAGCGCTGGCTGGCGGTATTTTTAACGCTGCCTGTATGACATGGTAACGGAAGATCATGGCAAAAAAACGAAAATCCAGAAGCACATCCGGCGTAGGCCATTCGGCAATAAGACGAATAGCCGAACCGGTCAATCCCTTTGAGCGGCAACGAAATCGCTACACGCCAAAATGCCTGACGCTGGCGATTATGGGTGGAGCGGCCTTTTTTCTCCTGAAAGGGTGCGGTGATGGCGGCAATAGTGACAACGACGGCGATGGGACGTTTTACGCCACGGTGAACGACTGTATTGACGATGGCAATAGCGCCAGCGTTTGCGCTGACGGCTGGAATAATGCGAAAACAGAATTTTACGCTAATGTGCCTAAGCAATTGACGCAGGAGCGCTGTCAGACGCAGTTTGGCGATTGCTACTTTGATATTACCGAGCGGAGCTGGGTTCCGGTATTAAGCGGCTTTTTACTCAGCCGCGCGATTCGTCAGAACCGTGATGAACAATACATCTATAGCAGCGGCGGTTCATCTTATGTCTCCCGTCCCGTCTGGCGCACCACATCCGGCGACTATGCGTGGCGCAGCGGCACAGGGAAAAGCGATACCGCGACCAGCCCTGGTTATATCACACGGAAAGCGTCCACCGTCTCCCGCGGCGGCTATGGCCGTTCTTCCAGCGCCCGCGGGCACTGGGGAGGCTAACCATGCTACGACACAACGTACCGATACGTCGGGATCTGGATAAGATCGCCTGCGATCACGGTTTTGACTTTCATGTTATCGATAACGAAATTTACTGGGATGAAAGCCGGGCCTACCGTTTTACATTACGGCAAATTGAAGAACAGATCGAAAAACCGACCGCAGAGCTTCATCAGATGTGTCTGGAGATTGTCGAGCGGGCCGTCCGGGATGAGCAGAGCATGCAGCAGCTGGCGATCCCGCCATTGTACTGGGATGTCATCGCCGAAAGTTGGCGCAGCCGCGATCCTTCGCTTTACGGGCGGATGGATTTCGTCTGGTGCGGCAAAGATCCGGTTAAATTGCTGGAATACAATGCGGATACGCCGACGTCGCTCTATGAGTCCTCCTACTTTCAATGGCTATGGCTGGAGGATGCCCGTCGTAGCGGCGCCATCCCGCGTGATGCCGATCAATACAACGCGATACAGGAGCGGCTGATCGCCCGCTTCAGCGAGCTGTACAGTCGGGAACCGCTCTACTTTTGCTGTTGTGAAGATACCGACGAAGATCGCACGACGGTGCTGTACCTTCAGGATTGCGCGCAGCAGGCGGGGCAGGAAACGCGATTTATCTATATTGAAGAACTGGGGCTTGGCGTAGGCGGCGTGCTGACCGATCTGGACGATAACGTGATTCGCCGCGCCTTTAAGCTCTACCCGCTGGAATGGATGATGCGCGATGACAACGGCCCGCTGTTGCGAAAACGTCGTGAGCAATGGATTGAGCCATTGTGGAAAAGTATTCTGAGTAACAAAGGGCTGTTGCCGTTATTGTGGCGCTTTTTCCCTGGCCATCCGAATCTTCTGCCGGCCTGGTTTGAGGGCGAAAAATCGCTCGCAGCGCCAGGCGAAAGCAGCGTACGGAAGCCGATTTATTCACGTGAAGGCGGCAACGTCACGATTTTCGACGAGCGGCAAAATGTTATCGATCATGCCGACGGCGACTACGCTGACGAGCCGATGATTTACCAGGCGTTTCAGCCTTTGCCGCGCTTTGGCGATAGCTATACGCTGATTGGCAGTTGGATCATTGACGATGAAGCCTCCGGGATGGGGATTCGCGAGGACAATACGCTAATTACCAAAGACACTTCCCGTTTCGTCCCACATTATATTGCCGGTTAATCATACTTTTGTGATCTTGCTCCGGCGTCAATGGCGCAGTCATGACCATACTTGACTTCAGCGCCATTGAAGGAGGGAGACACCATGTCCTGGCAAACACATACCGTCTTTAATCAACCTGCTCCGCTCAATAACAGTAACTTATTCCTGTCTGATGGCGCGCTGTGTGAAGCGGTTTCCCGGGAAGGCGCGGGATGGGATAGCGATCTTCTCGCCAGCATTGGCCAACAACTGGGAACGGCAGAATCACTGGAACTGGGGCGTCTGGCGAACGCGCATCCTCCTGAGTTGCTGCGTTACGATCCCCAGGGACAGCGTTTGGATGACGTTCGCTTTCATCCCGCCTGGCACCTGTTGATGCAGGGGCTTTGCGCTAATCGGGTACATAACCTGGCCTGGGAGGAGGAGGCAAGGGCGGGAAGTTTTGTCGCCCGGGCGGCGCGTTTTGTATTACATGCTCAGGTAGAAGCGGGAACACTCTGTCCTGTCACGATGACCTTTGCCGCGACACCGTTGCTATTGCAGATGCTTCCCGCCACTTTCCATGACTGGCTGGCGCCGCTGCGCAGCGATCGCTACGATTCGCATTTGCTGCCGGGCGGGCAAAAGCGGGGTCTGCTCATCGGCATGGGAATGACGGAAAAGCAGGGCGGATCGGACGTACTCAGTAATACGACCCACGCGGAGCGGCTGGCGGATGATTCATATCGGCTGGTGGGACATAAATGGTTTTTCTCTGTGCCGCAAAGTGATGCGCACCTCGTGTTGGCGCAGGCAAAAGGAGGACTATCCTGTTTCTTTGTGCCGCGTTTCCTGCCAGATGGGCAACGGAACTCTGTTCGTCTTGAACGCCTGAAAGATAAACTCGGTAATCGATCTAATGCCAGCGCCGAAGTCGAGTTTCAGGATGCTATCGGCTGGCGGCTGGGAGAAGAGGGCGAAGGGATTCGGCATATCTTAAAGATGGGCGGTATGACGCGTCTTGACTGCGCGCTCGGGAGTCATGGCTTAATGCGGCGCGCATTTTCAGTCGCCATTTACCATGCTCATCAGCGTCAGGCTTTTGGTAAGCCGCTGATCGATCAACCGTTGATGCGACAAACCTTAAGTCGTATGGCGCTATGCCTGGAGGGGCAGACGGCGCTTTTGTTTCGGCTGGCGCGCGCCTGGGAGCAACGTCGCGAGGCGAAAGAGGCATTATGGGCGCGATTATTCACGCCAGCGGCGAAATTCGCCATCTGTAAGCTGGGAATCCCTTTTGTGGCTGAGGCGATGGAGGTTCTCGGCGGGATGGGGTATTGCGAAGAGAGCGAACTCCCGCGCCTGTACCGTGAAATGCCGGTGAACAGTATCTGGGAAGGTTCCGGCAATATCATGTGTCTGGATGTACTGCGGGTGCTGACAAAACAACACGGCGTCTATGACGTATTGAGTGAAGCTTTTGCGGAAGTCAAAGGTCAGGATCGCCATTACGACCGCGCGGTACGTCAGCTACAGCAACGTTTACGCAAACCGGACGAAGCAATGGGCAGAGAGATTACGCAGCAGCTTTTCTTGCTGGGGTGCGGAGCGGAAATGCTGCGTCATGCCTCGCCGCCGCTGGCGCAAGCGTGGTGTCAGATGATGCTGGATACACGCGGCGAAATGCCGCTGCCTGCCCAGGTGCAAAATGATTTACTGTTAAGGGCGACCGGGGGACTGCGGTAACGTTTGACCTGTAGTACATGCCATCCGGCGCGAGCCACGCGGCATCAGGCATAGAGTATCGCCTGTACGCGCCAGTTATCCGACTGTTGTTCTTCATACATTTGAATAATTCTGTACCAGGACGCACCCTGTTCATCGGCTTTCAGGGCGATAATCCGCTCTACATCCTGTGGGTTTCCTGCAACATTACTGACCGAGATCAGGCCGATTTCATTCAGACCCGTTACGCAGTCAGCACTGGCGAATTCGGCAGACTGTGCCGTCGTACTCACCAGTCCGGCAGAAAGCAGCAGTGAGGATAAGGCAAGTTCTTGTTTCATCGTCAGCTCCTTATTACATACCCCGCATTTAACAGGACGCTCCATCACGGTAAACCTGTTTGTTTATTGTGCACAGGTAAACGCATAAGGGCGCAAAGCAATGTAAAACTGACTAAAAATCAATCTACTGTTATTGACGATACAAAATGGCTTGTGAATACCACTGGCCGGTTACAACCGTTTCATCAACCATTAAGATAACGTAATAATCGGCTTTCGCAGCGACGGCTTTCGCTCTGATTTCATCTATTGCATCATCCGGGGAGCCCCGAACCAGCGCGCTTACGGTCCCCATCCGCTGTAGTCCTTGCGTTTGATCGCGACGGATTTCCTGCGGGTGATCGGCGACAGGCGGCGCAGGTTGCGGCGTACCCTGCAGCACGCTACACGCGCTTAATAACAGCGCTGCTATCAATGAAGCAAACCGACGCATAACTCTATCTCGTTTCCTGATAATCATAGTGTAATGCCTTATTGATTTCCCTTTAGGGGGAATGTTCCCGAAGTGTTACCTGTCACGCGATTTTCGAATGAAAACGTTGCGAAAGCGTAACCCAGTTCTCAAACATTATGAATTATTGCGCTATCCATAAACTTGCGTTAAGTATTTCTCCGTGGCATACCGGATAAAAAGGAGAGAATAATGATAGCGATTGAAACACGACAATTAGCCGGAGGCGTCGTACTACATGCCTTCCCGGAAGGGAAACGCGCCGTGCCGCTTCCCTGTGTGGTGTTCTATCATGGCTTCACCTCCTCCAGCCTGGTTTATAGTTATTTTGCCGTTGCCCTGGCACAGGCAGGATTCCGGGTAGTCATGCCGGATGCGCCGGAGCATGGCGCTCGCTTCGGCGGCGACTCACAGGGACGAATACACCGATTCTGGCAGATTCTGCACCAAAACATGCAGGAATTTACGACGTTACGTGCGGCGATTCAGGCGGAAAACTGGCTACTTGACGGGCGGTTGGCGGTGGGCGGCGCATCCATGGGCGGTATGACGGCGCTGGGCATTATGACGCGTCACCGAGAGGTAAAATGCGGGGCCAGTTTAATGGGGTCGGGCTATTTTACCGGGCTCGCCCGGACGCTTTTCCCGCCGTTATCCCCGCAGAACCCGGCACAGCAGGCGGAATTCGACAATATCATCGCGCCGCTACGTGAATGGGAAGTCACACACCAGTTAGAGCGACTGGCCGACAGGCCGCTTCTGTTGTGGCATGGTCAGGAGGATGACGTGGTGCCTGCTATCGAAACCTTCCGGCTCCAGCAGGCACTCGCCGCGGCGAAGCTGGATAAGCATGTGACCTGTTTATGGGCCGCAGGCGTGCGGCATCGCATTACGCCAGAAGCGTTGTCGGCGACGGTAGCGTTTTTCCGACAGCATCTTTAAACGCGGAGTATGCTTACACCCTGGGCTTCAAGCTGTTGCAAAACCTGCGGATTGGCATTTTTGCCGGTAATCAGCATAGCGATCTGATCGGCGCGGCTGAACAGCATCCCCGCGCGCTCGCCAATTTTACTGCTATCGACCAGCGCGACCAGTTTCCCGACGACGCTGAGCATTTTTTGTTCCGCCATGGCGGTTAGCATATCGGTCTTGTACAGGCCATCTGCGGTTAAGCCCTTTCCGCTGGTAAACATCCAGTGGCCAGCATAGAGACTGTTTTCACTTCCCTGCGGGCTCAGGGTAATCGACTGGCTTTTATTATACTGACCACCCATGATAATCACGCTGTCATGCTCTTGATCGATCAGATAATTCGCCAGCGGCAGATAGTTGGTAATGATCTGTACCGGCTTCCCGCACATTTCACGCCCCAGCAGGAAAGCGGTGGAGCCGCAGTTAATCACTACGCTTTCACCCGGGTTTACCAGCTGCGACGCCGCTTTCGCGATGCGTACTTTTTCATCGTGGTTTTGCGCCTGGTGCAGATTCATCGGCGTCCAGCGGGGCCGCTGTTGGGTAATGGCCTCTGCGCCGTTGCGCACTTTTTTAAGTTTCCCGCTTTCGTCGAGCTTGTTGATGTCGCGGCGCGCTGTCGCCGGGGAGATCCCCAGACGCTCAATCACGTTTTCGACGGTAACAAAGCCCAACTGTGCCAGCATATCCAGCAGTATTTGATGTCTTTGTGCTTCAGTCATGAGCTATTCCGATACAAATTGATTTGAAAAGATGATATTTGAAATAGCCTGGAAATACTAAAGTAAATGGAAAAAATGCCGGGTAATCCCGGCATGATATCGACTCACAGGAAGGATTTGAACGGTAGATCGGGTTCAATGGTAAAGCAATCGTCAAACCCACGCGGATAGTGGTATTCGAAATTGTCTTTATCCAGCGGCCAGGTAAACTTGCCGCCAACCTGCCAGATAAACGGTTTAAAACCATACTTCAGGCGATCTTTCTTCATTTCCCATAGCACGCGGATCTCTTGCGGATCGGCCTGGAAGTTCGACCAGATATCGTGATGGAACGGGATCACCACTTTGGTATTCAGCGATTCCGCCATGCGTAAAATATCCGCGCTGGTCATTTTGTCCGTAATACCGCGCGGGTTTTCACCGTAAGAACCGAGCGCGACATCAATTTGATGTTCGTTGCCGTGTTTCGCGTAGTAGTTGGAATAGTGAGAATCGCCGCTGTGATAGAGATTGCCGCCCGGCGTTTTAAACAGATAGTTAACCGCGCGTACATCCATGCCGTCCGGCAGTACGCCAGCGGCTTTCTGATCGGCGGGCAGGGTGATTAATGCGGTGCGGTCAAAGGCATCAAGCGCATGAATTTCAATATCTTTCACTTTCACGACATCGCCCGGTTTTACCACGATGCAGCGTTCTTTCGGCACGCCCCAGCCAACCCATAAATCCACGCAGGTCTGCGGGCCGATAAACGGAACATCATCGGCGCAATTCTGCATTACGGCAGCCGCGACATTGACGTCAATGTGATCGTTATGGTCGTGGGTCGCCAGGACGGCGTCAATCTGACGGATAGCGAAAGGATCGAGAACAAACGGCGTGGTGCGCAGGTTAGGCTGTAATTTTTTGACGCCAGCCATACGCTGCATCTGGTGGCCGGTTTTCATCAACGGATTACCGTGGCTCTGTTTACCGGTACCGCACCAGAAATCGACGCATACGTTAGTGCCGCCTTCAGATTTTAGCCAGATCCCGGTACAGCCCAGCCACCACATAGCGAACGTACCCGGCGCGACCTGCTCTTGTTCAATCTCTTCGTTCAGCCAGCTTCCCCACTCCGGAAACGTGCTCAGAATCCATGATTCACGCGTGATGCTTTGTACTTTACTCATCGCATTTACCTTCATGTTTGTTCAAAATGGTTCAAAACGTGATTTGTTTTGATTAATCCTGACACTATTTTCTCAAGAAGGCAATGGGCTATTTTTTGACTTTTTGGAAGGAGAGAACGCAGTCAGGAGAAGATTTAATCTTGTCTGGCGTCATGTGAATGTTTGCATCTTTATGATTTTACTTATTTTAATGAAAAAATGAGTTACCTATAAGTAAACCATGTATTAAGTGTGCTAATTATTTGCGCGCTACGTCACAGTTAATCAAATTTAATCTTGTTGTGATTACTTTTGAAAATTAAAGTGAAGGGACTTTATCCTGAGCGCCTGTGACTCAGCAACCTCGTCTACCGGAGATCGTTATGGAGATCCTCTACAACATCTTTACCATTTTCTTTAATCAGGTAATGACCAATGCCCCGCTATTACTGGGTATTGTGACCTGCCTGGGCTATATCCTGCTGCGCAAAAGCGTCAGCGTGATCATCAAAGGGACGATCAAAACCATCATTGGCTTCATGCTGCTACAGGCCGGGTCCGGCATTCTGACCAGCACCTTTAAACCGGTGGTGGCGAAAATGTCTGAGGTCTACGGCATCAACGGCGCGATTTCCGATACCTATGCTTCGATGATGGCAACGATCGAACGGATGGGTGATGCGTATAGTTGGGTAGGCTACGCGGTGTTGCTCGCGCTGGCGCTGAATATTTGTTACGTCTTGTTGCGACGCATTACCGGTATTCGCACCATCATGTTGACCGGGCACATCATGTTCCAGCAGGCGGGGCTGATTGCGGTCTCTTTCTATATCTTCGGCTATTCCATGTGGACCACCATTATCTGCACGGCGATACTGGTTTCCCTGTACTGGGGTATTACCTCCAACATGATGTACAAGCCGACTCAGGAAGTGACGGACGGCTGCGGTTTCTCCATTGGTCACCAGCAGCAGTTTGCTTCCTGGATTGCCTATAAAGTCGCGCCGTTCCTGGGCAAAAAAGAGGAAAGCGTTGAAGACCTCAAACTGCCGGGCTGGCTGAACATTTTCCATGACAACATCGTCTCCACGGCGATTGTAATGACCATCTTCTTTGGTGCCATTCTGCTCTCTTTTGGTATCGATACCGTACAGGCGATGGCGGGTAAAACCCACTGGACAATCTATATCCTGCAAACCGGTTTCTCCTTTGCGGTGGCGATCTTCATCATCACCCAAGGCGTGCGTATGTTTGTCGCCGAGCTCTCTGAGGCCTTTAACGGTATCTCCCAGCGTCTGATTCCGGGCGCAGTACTGGCGATTGACTGCGCCGCTATTTATAGCTTCGCGCCTAACGCGGTGGTCTGGGGCTTTATGTGGGGCACCATCGGCCAGCTGATTGCGGTTGGCATCCTGGTTGCCTGCGGCTCCTCGATCCTGATTATTCCTGGCTTTATCCCGATGTTCTTCTCTAACGCCACTATCGGCGTGTTCGCTAACCACTTCGGCGGCTGGCGTGCGGCGCTGAAAATTTGTCTGGTGATGGGGATGATTGAAATCTTTGGTTGCGTCTGGGCGGTGAAACTCACCGGTATGAGTGCCTGGATGGGTATGGCGGACTGGTCGATTCTGGCACCGCCGATGATGCAGGGCTTCTTCTCCCTCGGTATCGCCTTTATGGCCGTCATCATTGTAATTGCACTGGCTTATATGTTCTTCGCTGGCCGCGCACTGCGCGCAGAAGAAGATGCAGAAAAACAACTGGCAGAACAGTCTGCTTAATAAGGAGTTTTGATTATGACCGTACGTATTCTGGCTGTGTGTGGCAACGGACAGGGCAGTTCCATGATCATGAAAATGAAAGTGGACCAGTTTTTAACCCAATCAAACATTGACCACACGGTAAACAGCTGCGCGGTTGGCGAGTACAAAAGCGAGTTGAGCGGCGCGGATATCATCATCGCTTCTACCCATATTGCAGGCGAAATCAGCGTGACCGGCAACAAATATGTGGTTGGCGTGCGCAACATGCTGTCGCCTGCGGATTTTGGCCCGAAACTGCTGGAAGTGATCAAAGAACATTTCCCGCAAGACGTGAAGTAAGGATGCAACATGAAATTACGTGATTCACTGGCGGAGAATAATTCTATCCGCCTGCAGGCTGAAGCGAATACCTGGCAGGAAGCCGTCAAGATCGGCGTCGATTTACTGGTGGCTGCAGACGTGGTAGAGCCGCGCTATTACCAGGCGATTCTGGATGGCGTTGAGCAGTTTGGCCCCTATTTTGTGATTGCCCCCGGCCTGGCGATGCCGCATGGCCGCCCGGAAGAAGGGGTGAAGAAAACCGGTTTTTCGCTGGTGACCCTGAAAAAGCCGCTGGAGTTCAACCACGAAGATAACGACCCGGTCGATATTCTGATCACCATGGCGGCGGTTGATGCCAACACTCACCAGGAAGTGGGCATCATGCAGATCGTCAACCTGTTTGAAGACGAAGCTAATTTTGACCGTTTACGCGCCTGCCGTACCGCGCAGGAAGTCCTGGATCTCATTGACCGCACCAACGCGGCAGCTTAAGAAGGAATTGAAAATGTCATTACCAATGTTGCAGGTCGCGCTGGACAACCAGACTATGGATAGCGCCTATGAAACCACTCGCCTGATTGCCGAAGAAGTCGACATTATCGAAGTGGGCACCATTCTGTGCGTGGGCGAAGGCGTGCGTGCGGTTCGCGACCTGAAAGCGCTTTACCCGCACAAAATCGTGCTGGCGGACGCCAAAATTGCCGATGCCGGTAAAATCCTCTCCCGTATGTGTTTCGAAGCCAACGCGGACTGGGTGACCGTGATTTGCTGTGCGGATATCAACACCGCAAAAGGCGCGCTGGATGTGGCGAAAGAGTTCAACGGCGACGTGCAGATCGAACTGACCGGTTACTGGACCTGGGAACAGGCGCAGCAGTGGCGTGATGCGGGTATTCAGCAAGTGGTTTATCACCGCAGCCGTGACGCGCAGGCGGCAGGCGTGGCGTGGGGCGAGGCGGATATTACCGCGATTAAGCGGCTGTCCGATATGGGCTTTAAAGTGACCGTGACCGGCGGACTGGCGCTGGAAGACCTGCCGCTGTTCAAAGGCATTCCGATCCATGTCTTTATCGCGGGGCGCAGCATTCGCGATGCCGAATCGCCGGTAGAAGCCGCACGGCAGTTCAAACGCTCCATTGCCCAACTGTGGGGCTAAGGAGCGGCTATGCTGTCGAAACAAATTCCGCTCGGCATCTATGAAAAAGCGCTCCCTGCCGGGGAGTGCTGGCTGGAGCGCCTGCGGCTGGCGAAAACGCTGGGTTTTGACTTCGTTGAAATGTCGGTGGACGAGACCGACGCCCGACTGGCGCGGCTCGACTGGAGTCGCGAGCAGCGCCTGGCGCTGGTGAGCGCGGTTGCTGAAACCGGCGTGCGTGTGCCGTCCATGTGTCTGAGCGCGCATCGTCGTTTTCCGCTCGGTAGCGAAGATGACGCGATACGGGCGCAGGGGCTGGAGATTATGCGTAAAGCGATTCAGTTTGCGCAGGACGTCGGGATTCGCGTCATTCAACTGGCGGGGTACGACGTTTACTATCAGCAGGCCAACGACGAAACGCGTTGCCGCTTCCGCGATGGGTTAAAAGAGAGCGTTGATATGGCCAGCCGCGCCCAGGTGACACTGGCGATGGAGATCATGGACTACCCGCTGATGAATTCCATCAGTAAAGCGCTGGGCTATGCTCACTACCTCAATAACCCGTGGTTCCAGCTCTATCCAGATATCGGCAATCTGTCTGCCTGGGATAACGACGTACAGATGGAGCTACAGGCGGGAATCGGGCATATCGTCGCGGTACACGTCAAAGATACTAAACCCGGCGTGTTCAAAAATGTGCCGTTTGGCGAAGGCGTTGTCGATTTCGAACGCTGCTTCGAAACGCTCAAACAGAGTGGCTATTGCGGGCCCTATCTGATTGAGATGTGGAGCGAAACAGCAGAGAACCCGGCGGCAGAGGTAGCGAAAGCGCGTGACTGGGTGAAAGCGCGCATGGCCAGCGCCGGTCTGGTGGAGGCAGCCTAATGCAAAAGCTCAAGCAGCAGGTATTTGACGCTAACATGGATTTGCCCCGTTATGGGCTGGTGACCTTTACCTGGGGCAACGTCAGCGCTATCGATCGCGAACGCGGGCTGGTGGTGATTAAGCCAAGCGGTGTCGCCTATGAAACCATGAAGGTAGATGACATGGTGGTGGTGGATATGGATGGCAAAGTGGTGGAGGGACGTTATCGTCCTTCTTCCGATACCGCTACCCATCTGGCGCTGTATCAACGCTATCCGTCGCTTGGCGGCGTCGTTCATACCCACTCCACCCACGCCACGGCATGGGCGCAGGCGGGGATGGCTATTCCAGCGCTCGGCACCACGCACGCGGACTATTTCTTTGGCGATATTCCTTGTACCAGAGCGTTAAGCGAAGAAGAAGTGCAGGGCGAGTACGAGCTGAACACCGGCAAGGTGATCATCGAAACGCTGGGCGAGGTGGAACCGCTGCATACGCCAGGTATTGTCGTGTATCAACACGGGCCGTTCGCCTGGGGGAAAGATGCGCACGATGCGGTACATAACGCGGTCGTCATGGAGGAAGTGGCGCGAATGGCGTGGATTGCGCGCGGTATTAACCCGGCGCTGAATCCCATCGACGATTATCTGATGAATAAACACTTCATGCGTAAGCATGGCCCGAATGCGTATTACGGGCAGAAGTGAAGTATGAGCTCCGGAATGTGAATATTATCGGGATGTCACAGGTCTAATTCCGGAGCCATCTTTCCGCGAAAAAAGCCCCCTGCTCAGGGGGCAAATCAACTATGGCTTTTTCGTTGGTTTTCCTGATGCTAGCGATAAATATTCGCGCTGGCGTGTATATTGCCGTTGCTACCCGGTTCCCGGATAAGTATGACGTGATAATACATTGCGTTTCGCACGTCGGCCTCTTCATTCAGCGCCAGATTGGCTTCACTTTCCGTGGCGAAGTTATGGTTGATGTAGATTACGCCTAAGCTGCGCACATCATCCATATTTCTGGCCTGATGATTATTTAACTCGACGGCTGCCGTTGCCGTTATGCCAGGCAAAAGCGCAGCCAGAAATAACATTATCCGGGCTCGCATAGAGTACCTCCTCAGCAGCGCGGTCTGGTTGGCGATATCCCCCTTTAGTGAATCGCTTCTGGTTTAATTTTAACCATAACCCGCCGCAGAGATGGCGACCTTTTCTGATGCTGTTGTTCAAAAAATTATCGCATTGTCGCTTTTTACCTGATTAACAACCCATTGATGTATGCCGCCATGTTTAAGAAATCCTGTGTGGCAAAAAAGTGCGCTGACCACAGTGTCAATTTCTCTGCCGCAACAGGCCGTTTATAGTGGCATGCGATATGAAGTTAATATCTCAGCAGCAAAATGTGACGGGACAGGCGTTACGTTCGGCACGATAAATAATTGTACAATCACCTTGAGTTTGCCCGCAGGCGCCAGTATTATAACGCGTCATTTTTCAGCCGACCTTTAACACGTTCCTTGCCTCCATGGGCCGCGGCTGACCCAGACAGGAGGCTGAATAATCCGTAAGGAGCAATTCGATGCGTCATTACGAAATCGTTTTTATGGTCCATCCTGACCAGAGCGAACAGGTTCCGGGTATGATCGAGCGTTACTCTGCCGCCATCACTGGCGCAGAAGGCAAGATCCACCGTCTGGAAGACTGGGGCCGCCGTCAGCTGGCTTACCCGATCAACAAACTGCACAAAGCGCACTACGTTCTGATGAACGTTGAAGCGCCGCAGGAAGTGATCGATGAGCTGGAAACTACCTTCCGCTTCAACGATGCCGTTATCCGCAGCATGGTTATGCGTACTAAGCACGCTGTTACCGAAGCTTCTCCGATGGTTAAAGCGAAAGACGAGCGCCGTGAGCGTCGCGATGATTTCGCTAACGAAACCGCAGATGATGCTGAAGCTGGGGATTCTGAAGAGTAATTTCTGATGACCAACCGTCTGGCGTTGTCCGGCACCGTGTGCAGGGCCCCCCTTCGAAAGGTCAGTCCATCAGGAATTCCGCATTGCCAGTTCGTGCTTGAGCATCGTTCTGTGCAAGAGGAAGCCGGCTTTCACCGGCAGGCGTGGTGCCAAATGCCCGTTATTGTTAGCGGACACGAAAACCAGGCCATTACTCACAGTATAACGGTCGGCAGCCGCATAACCGTTCAGGGGTTTATTTCTTGCCACAAGGCAAAGAACGGTCTGAGCAAAATGGTTCTGCATGCCGAGCAGATTGAATTGATAGATTCTGGAGACTAGCCATATGGCACGTTATTTCCGTCGTCGCAAGTTCTGCCGTTTCACCGCGGAAGGCGTTCAAGAGATCGACTATAAAGATATCGCTACGCTGAAAAACTACATCACCGAAAGCGGTAAGATTGTCCCAAGCCGTATCACCGGTACCCGTGCAAAATACCAGCGTCAGCTGGCTCGCGCTATCAAACGCGCTCGCTACCTGTCTCTGCTGCCGTACACTGATCGCCATCAGTAATCGGTCACGGTCCATTAATACGACTTTGAGAGGATAAGGTAATGCAAGTTATTCTGCTTGATAAAGTAGCAAACCTGGGTAGCCTGGGTGATCAGGTTAACGTTAAAGCGGGCTATGCTCGTAACTTCCTGGTACCAAAGGGTAAAGCTGTTCCGGCTACCAAGAAAAACGTTGAATACTTCGAAGCACGTCGCGCTGAACTGGAAGCTAAACTGGCTGACGTTCTGGCTGCTGCAAATGCACGCGCAGAGAAAATCAACGCCCTGGAAACCGTTACTATCGCGTCTAAAGCAGGCGACGAAGGTAAACTGTTCGGTTCCATCGGTACTCGCGACATCGCTGACGCTGTGACTGCGGCTGGCGTTGACGTGGCTAAGAGCGAAGTTCGTCTGCCGAACGGCGTTCTGCGTACCACTGGCGAACACGAAGTGAACTTCCAGGTTCACAGCGAAGTATTCGCAAAAGTTATCATCAACGTGGTTGCTGAGTAATCAGGCATTCTCGTTTTTGCTAGCAACGAAACGTCGGCCCAGCGCCGACGTTTTGCTTTTTTAACCCCATCGCTTTTCGACTGGCTATCTCCCCCTCTTTTCGCGATAATCAAAAATAAAACATTATTTTAATTTCTTGGTGAAAGAATGGATACCCAACGCCAGGCCTCCCCGTGTGCCCGCAAAAACGTCGTTTATGTGTGTGCCGCATTTTGTTGCTTGCTATGGGGCAGCGCTTATCCAGCCATCAAAAGCGGTTATGACCTCTTTCAGATAGCCACCGATGATATCCCTTCTAAAATTGTTTTTGCTGGTTATCGTTTTTTGTTTGCGGGTGGGTTGCTACTACTGTTCGCGCTGCTTCAGCGTAAACCGATTGGTCGGTTTCGTCCGCGCCAGTTTGCTCAGTTGACGTTACTGGGGCTGACTCAGACGTCGCTGCAATATCTCTTTTTCTATATCGGCCTTGCGTTCACCTCCGGCGTGAAAGGCTCAATCATGAACGCGACAGGCACATTCTTCAGCGTATTGCTGGCGCACTTTATTTATCAGAACGACCGATTGAGCTACAACAAAACGCTCGGCTGTATTCTGGGCTTTGCGGGCGTCATGGTGGTGAACGTCAGCAACGGCCTGGATTTCAGCTTTAATCTGCCGGGAGAAGGCTCCGTGGTGCTGGCGGCGTTTATTCTTTCTGCGGCCACGTTGTATGGCAAACGTCTCTCGCAGACGGTCGATCCGATGGTCATGACTGGCTATCAATTGGGGATTGGCGGTCTGGTACTGGTCATTGGCGGTTACGTTTTTGGCGGTACGCTGACGATACATGGCTTCTCGTCGGTGGCGATTTTAGTCTACCTGACGCTGCTCTCGTCGGTCGCTTTTGCGCTATGGAGCATTTTACTCAAATATAATCGCGTGGGGATGATTGCGCCGTTTAACTTTCTGATCCCGGTTTCTGGCGCGGCTCTTTCGGCTATTTTTCTCGGCGAGAATATATTGGAGTGGAAATACATGATTGCGCTGGTGCTGGTGTGTTCGGGGATTTGGTGGGTGAATAAGGTGAAGCGGTAATGCTTCACCTGAACGAATAGGGTATAGACGGGGTAAGGCGCAGCCGGCGTTACTGTGCGCGAATAAAACTGCCGTCAGGCTGACGCGTAAACAGCACCTGTTGACCGTTATCGCCATCTATCGTTAAACCTGTCACCACCCCGCTGGCATTCTGGCGAATTTTAATCATTTGACCATTTTTGAGATTACTCAGCGGCTTGCCAGCGCCTTCTACCTGCGCCATTGCATAAACGTCTGTCGGGGGCAGCCCGTGGTCACGGAACAGTTGCGCCAGAGTTTTACCAGACTCTACCCGGTACGAGCGCCACTGTTGACCGATGCCGCTATCCTGCTGGAAAGGCTGCGTCTGCGGCTGGTTTTGTTCTTCCGGCTGGCCTTCCTGGATAGGTTCCGGCGCAACGGGCGCCACCTGATCCGGATCGTTTTGCGGCGCGACCAGCTGCGCCTGAAGCTGGGCCTCCGTCGGCGGCTGTGATTGCGATTGCAGATCCAATTGCGCTTCCCGCGTGACGACAGGTGAGTCGCTGGTCTCGCTGGCGGGCAGCAGGAAACCGATCACCAGCACGATAGCGGCAATGATAATGCCACGACGATGCATAGGCGGCAGCGGTTCCATGATGCGAAAATTATCCGGCGCGTGCCAGATTTTCGCCAGGGTTGGTTTTAATTCAAAGCGCCCGGGCATGGTTTACCTCCTGCTCCGCATCTCGTTCCTTAATCATAGAGTATAGATGGCTAACGCTATGATACTGGTAGTGCTATCCGCTTTCGTGACATCAATACGGATAATCTATTGTTTCTTTTTCCCTGCGATTTGTCATCCTCCCTGAGACAAAGTTTTACCAGAAGAAGCGTGGCTGTTATGCTGCCCGCTACTTTTTTGATATCCGATGAAGGAAAAATAATGGCCACCCCGACTTTTGACACTATTGAAGCGCAAGCGAGCTACGGCATTGGTTTGCAGGTAGGGCAGCAGCTCAGCGAATCCGGTCTTGAAGGGCTGTTGCCTGAAGCGCTGGTTGCAGGCATTGCTGATGCGCTGGAAGGTAAACACCCGGCGGTTCCTGTTGATGTGGTGCATCGTGCGCTGCGTGAAATTCATGAGCGTGCGGACGCGGTGCGTCGTGAGCGTTTCAAAGCGATGGCGGCCGAAGGCGTGAAATACCTGGAAGAAAACCGCGAAAAAGACGGTGTGAACAGTACTGAGTCTGGTTTACAGTTCCGCGTTCTGACGCAGGGCGAAGGCGCGATTCCGGCGCGTACCGACCGCGTACGCGTGCATTACACCGGTAAGCTTATTGATGGCACCGTATTTGACAGCTCCGTCGCGCGCGGCGAACCGGCTGAATTCCCGGTAAATGGCGTGATCGCCGGCTGGATTGAAGCGCTGACTCTGATGCCGGTAGGTTCCAAATGGGAACTGACTATCCCACAGGAGCTGGCCTATGGCGAGCGTGGGGCCGGGGCATCTATTCCGCCATTCAGCACCCTGGTGTTTGAAGTGGAACTGCTGGAAATTCTGTAAGCGCCCCGGGTTTGCCGGATGATGGCGTAAACGCCTTATCCGGCAACCCTGGCTTCAGCAGATGCCAATATTTTATTTTGCAAATGGCGTCGTTACGTGTATTTTTGTGAGCTAATTCGCATTATCAAAGTGATATAACACTCATTTTAAACATAAAATTAACATTGTATTTGAATCTTAGTATTCATCCCGCCGATTCTTACCTAATATCGATGAGTCCTGATAACAGGATCGTCGTATCATAGACCAAAGGCCGTAGAGCCCGCACAACACAGACAGGTACAGGAAGAAAAACATGGTAGATCAGGTAAAAGTCGCAGCCGACGAACAGGCTCCGGCTGAACAGTCGCTACGGCGCAATCTTACAAACCGTCATATACAGCTTATCGCTATTGGCGGCGCTATTGGTACCGGTCTGTTTATGGGATCGGGTAAAACGATCAGTCTCGCCGGACCGTCGATCATTTTTGTGTATATGATCATCGGTTTTATGCTTTTTTTCGTGATGCGCGCCATGGGGGAATTGCTGCTCTCGAATCTGGAATATAAATCGTTTAGCGATTTTGCTTCCGACCTGCTTGGCCCCTGGGCGGGATATTTCACCGGCTGGACGTACTGGTTTTGCTGGGTAGTGACCGGTATGGCTGACGTGGTGGCGATTACCGCCTACGCGCAGTTCTGGTTTCCCGGCCTTTCCGATTGGGTCGCCTCGCTGGCGGTAGTGATCCTGCTGCTAAGCCTCAACCTCGCCACCGTTAAAATGTTTGGTGAAATGGAATTTTGGTTTGCTATGGTCAAAATCGTCGCCATTGTGGCGTTGATTGTGGTCGGGCTGGTGATGATTGCGATGCACTTTAAATCGCCGACAGGCGTTGAAGCGTCTTTCGCGCATCTGTGGAATGACGGCGGCTGGTTCCCGAAAGGTATTAGCGGGTTCTTTGCCGGTTTCCAGATTGCAGTGTTCGCTTTCGTGGGCATTGAGCTGGTTGGTACTACCGCCGCAGAAACTAAAGATCCGGAAAAATCGCTGCCGCGCGCGATTAACTCAATACCGATCCGTATCATCATGTTCTACGTCTTTGCGCTGATTGTCATTATGTCGGTGACGCCGTGGAGTTCCGTGGTGCCGGATAAGAGCCCGTTTGTTGAGCTGTTTGTACTGGTGGGTCTGCCTGCCGCTGCGAGCGTGATCAACTTTGTCGTGCTGACCTCGGCGGCGTCTTCCGCCAACAGCGGCGTCTTCTCGACCAGCCGTATGCTGTTTGGCTTGGCGCAAGAAGGCGTGGCGCCAAAAGCGTTCGCTAAGCTATCGAAACGCGCGGTACCGGCGAAAGGCCTGACCTTCTCCTGTATCTGCCTGCTGGGCGGCGTGGTTATGCTGATGGTCAACCCGAGCGTGATTGGCGCATTCACCATGATCACTACGGTTTCGGCCATCCTGTTTATGTTTGTCTGGACCATCATTCTGTGTTCATACCTGGTGTACCGCAAAAAGCGTCCCCACCTGCATGAAAAATCCATCTATAAGATGCCGCTCGGTAAGCTGATGTGCTGGGTCTGCATGGCGTTCTTTGCATTCGTGCTGGTATTACTGACGCTGGAAGACGATACGCGCCAGGCGCTAATCGTGACGCCGCTGTGGTTTATCGCGTTGGGTCTGGGCTGGCTGTTGATAGGTAAGAAACGGATGGCGGGAATGCGTTAATTGTTTTGCCCGGTGGCGCTGGCGCTTACCGGGCTTACAGCGTAACGTTGATTTGGAGGCCGGATAAGGCGCCGTTTACAGCCGCCATCCGGCAAAATGCCCGGCTGGCGATTATTCCCCGGCCAGCGCGCGTGGGAACAGCACGTTATTCTCCAGGCTGATGTGCTCCATCAGATCATCAATCATCTCATTAATGCCGTTATACATCGCTTTCCAGGTGGTGCAGGCTTCTGGCGGCGGCGTTACATTTTTGGTGACGTGTTTGATGACGTCTACCAGCTCTCCCGCCTCGTCATGCTCGCTTTCCATTACGCTTATCGGGCCCGTTGCCTGGCGACCCATACCCTGTTTGATCATGGGGAACAGGATCTGTTCTTCTTTCATCATATGGCTGGAAAGCTCTTCATGCAGCGCGGTGAGATATTTTGTCAGGCCGCGTGGGACGTTTGGCTTATCCGCGTGGACGCGTTCCACTTTGGTTGCCTGCAGAATAAGCTCCGGCAGTTGTTCGCGATGTCGGTCATGATAGCGAACAACGATATGGTCAATAATGTCCGCCAGCGGAACGGCGCGCCAGTCTTTTTCGATGGGCTGTTCAGCCAACTGCGCCAGTTGCGCTTCTATGATGTCAATATCGACGTCGTGACGCGCGGCGGCGCGCGCCAGCGTCTGTTTTCCGCCGCAGCAGTAATCCATATCGTACTGGCGAAACAGCGCCGATGCGCGGGGAATAGAGAGCGCCAGTTCGCCTAAAGGTTGATCGCGATAAGCCATAGCCGTTACCTCATTTGCAATAATATAAGTTGTATTTTAAATGCATCTTTAAGGCGAAGCTATAACTCTTTCGGGGTGCGTATAATTTAAGCGAGTATGAAATTAGCGTTCCGTGACCGGAACGACGGTCGCTTTTTCCGGTTTCGCTCTCACGGCAATGACCACGCCCGCCACCAGGAGCGCAATGCCGCTTAACGTCAGGAATGGCGGGATTTCCTGGCGCAGAATGAAGGTATAGAGCAGTCCCGCCAACGTCTCAAAAACAATCAGCGGCCCTAAAATAACGGTTGGCAATTTTTGGCTGGCGATATTCCAGCACAGCGCGCCCACCCAGGAACACAGCACCGCGATGGCGATCATCAGACCGATAAACAGCGCGGGATGCGGGCCAAAGGGCAGGGTAAACAGCGGTTTCTGGATACTCAGCCACAGACAGACCGCCGCATAGCCGATTAACGAGACCGGCAGCGTAACCAGCGCCTGCGCCGTTGCCCACATCATGGGATGTTTGTCGGGATTTTCCCGCAGCCAGCGGGCGTTGCGCAGCGCATACCATGCCCAGCACGCTACGGAAATCAGCGCCAGCACAATGCCTGAACCATAGCGCCAGCCGCTAACATCGGACAATCCCTGGCTAAGTTCAGCAATATTGACGCACAGCAGGCCAAAACCGATAAGCGCCAGCGCGGGCGCTAAACGCCGCCAGGATAATCTGCCGTCTCGTTGGCTATAGAGAACGTTAGCGAAAAGCGGAATGACGACCGGCAATGTCCCGATGATCATCGTCGACACCGGCGCGCCGGTTCGCTGAATGGCGCTGGCGAGGCAGGCGTAATAGATTACATTGCCCATCAGGGTCAGCGACAGGGCGGTGGACCAGTCTTTGCGCGTTAACTGGCGTAACCGCGTGCGGCCTAACCAGGCAATCGGCAGGGCAATCAGCCCCAGCGCCAGATAGCGTCCCATTGACTGTAAGAGGGCCGGGTAATCCGGCACGATTAACGGGCCGACGAAAATCAATCCCCACATTAGCCCTGCCAGCAGGGCGTATAGCACGCCGCTAATCATCAGATTCTCCTCATAAACCGTTCCGTCATTATCAGAGAAGGTCTATGAGGATGCCACATAAATTAACTAAATTTTAACATTTACAGTACGGAGCGAAGGCTTTCTGTGAGCGTCGTCGTCGGGCGACCGATGAGTTTACGCAGCGTATGGCTGTCATCAAACAGGCCGCCTTTCGCCGCGCCAGCGTCAGAATTGGCCAACATATCCGCCAGTCCGTCAGGCAGGCCTGCGCCTTTCAGCGCGGCGGCAAAATCGACTTCGCTCAGGTTCTGGTAGACGATTTTTTTTCCGCTTTGATGAGTAAGTTCATCCGCCAACTGGCTTAATGTCCAGGCGTCATCACCCGCCAGTTCGTAGACATTCCCGGCGTGACCCTCTTCACGGATGACGCGCGCGGCGGCGGCGGCATAGTCAGCGCGCATTGCGGAGGCGATTTTCCCTTCTCCCGCCGCGCCAATAAAGACGCCATGCTTCAGCGCGGCAGGGACGCTCGCCAGGTAGTTTTCCGTATACCAGCCGTTACGTAATAGCGTGTGAGGAATACCTGACTCAGCCAGCATCTTTTCCGTTTCAATATGTTCATCGGCGAGCGCCAGCGGCGATTTATCCGCATGTAGCAGGCTGGTATAGGCGATGAATTTCACCTTCGCGGCAATGGCGGCCTGAATAACGTTGCGGTGCTGCGCGGTGCGTTGTCCCACTTCGCTGGATGATATAAGCAGCAGTTTATCAACGCCCTGTAAGGCGGTGGTCAGCGCGGCTTCGTTAGCGTAATCCGCCTGGCGAACGGCAATCCCGCGCTGACTGAGCGGGGCGGCTTTTTTCGGGTTACGGACGATCGCGACGAGGTGGCTGGCGGGCGTCGTTTTTAGCAGGTTTTCAATAACGTGTTGGCCCAGTTGGCCCGTTGCGCCAGTGATAGCAATCATGGTGAACTCCTCAGTGTTGGTCTTGTGTTTTATTACGCTACCACCTAAACTTACTTTTAGTAAGTACGTACAAAAAGGTAAGTATCAATGCGCGCTCATACTCTTTCCCGGCAGTTGCGTGAAGGCAATCTCTTTGCTGAACAGTGCCCGTCCCGTGAGGTGTTAAAACATGTCACCAGTCGCTGGGGCGTACTGATTCTGGTGGCGTTACGCGACGGTACACACCGTTTTAGCGACCTGCGCCGCAAGATGGGAGGCGTGAGTGAAAAGATGCTGGCGCAGTCGTTACAGGCGCTTGAACAGGACGGATTTCTTAACCGGGTGTCATATCCAGTTGTTCCGCCGCATGTGGAGTACAGCCTGACGCCGCTTGGCGAGCAGGTGAGTGATAAAGTCGCCGCGCTGGCGGACTGGATAGAACTGAATTTGCCGCAGGTATTGGCGCAGCGGGAACGTTTATCAGATGGCGGCTAGCGCTTTATTCGGCCTGCCAGTCAGGCCGAATAAACGCAGCGCCATACGGGACACACGTTACTTGCTTAAATCCACCTGATAAATGGCAAAACCGATATCATCGACGGCAACCTTCTTCATCGGATACTGCCCTTTCGCTTTAATGAAGGCAGCGGCTTTATCGCCTGGCGATGTTTCAAAGCGGATATCCAGCGCCGTATCGCTGTGGATTGGCGCCAGACGCCAGTTATTATCCGCCGCCGGATGGATTTCGCCCGCGCGTTTTGACTCTGCGCCAATCCATGCCGCCAGCACGGCGCGATTTTCATCCGGAGACGCAAAGGCGATATGGCTGTCGCCCGTGCCGGCAAACTTGCCGCCGTAAGCGCGATAGTTATTCGTGGCGACCAGGAACGTAGCGTTCGGGTCGACAGGCTTACCGTTAAAGGTCAGGTTTTTAATACGTTCCGCCTGCGGATTCACCATCTGGCATTCGCCATCATAGCGGGCGGGCTGTGACACATCGATTTGATAATTCACGCCGTCAATGACATCGAAATTATAGGTGCGAAAGCCATCCCAATTGATCAACGATTGCGGTTTGTTGCTGTGAATATCAATCTGATTAAATTGTCCGGCAGAACATTCCAGCCACTCTTTTACCTCCTTGCCGCTGGCTTTCACCACCACCAGCGTATTCGGATAGAGATAAAGATCGGCGGCGTTACGGAAGGTCAACTGGCCTTTTTCCACCTCGACAAAGCTGGCAGGATCGTTCTTACGCCCGCCAACTTTAAACGGCGCGGCGGCGGACAGCACCGGCAGTTTCGCCAGATCCGGATCGCCCTGAATAAAGTGTTCCACATACGCTTTTTGCGCGTTATTCACCACCTGTACGGTAGGATCGTCCTGCACCAGAGCAAGATAACTGTACATATTATCGGCGGATTTACCGATGGGCTTGCTGACAAACTCGCGGGTGGCATCGTGATCGGCTTTCAGAATACCGACCAGCTTACTGTCTTCCGCCGCCAGCGACTTTTTAGCGGCGGCGTCATAGATAGGCCGCGCTTCCGCTTTCGCCTGCGTAACCTGCCATTTGCCGCTGTCGTTATTGAGCACCAGATCGACCACTCCCAGATGGTCGCCCCACATGCCAGGCATTACCGCAGGAATGCCGTTAAGCGTACCTTTGGCGATATCCGCGCCTTTGATGTCGGCAAAATCTTTACCGGGGAAGACGGCGTGAGCGTGGCCAAACATAATCGCGTCGACGCCAGGAACTTCGCTGAGGTAATAAACCGAGTTTTCCGCCATGCTGTGGTACGGATCGGCAGAAAGACCTGAATGAGCAATGACTACCACGATATCAGCGCCTTTCTCGCGCATTTCGGGCACATATTTCCGGGCGGTTTCCGTAATGTCATTGACGGTAACTTTGCCGCTCAGGTTCGCTTTATCCCAAATCATGATTTGCGGCGGAACAAAGCCGATATAGCCGATTTTCAGAGTTTGCGGGTTGCCGTCTTTATCAATAACGCTCGTCTCTTTAATCAGATAAGGCGTAAAGAGCGGCTTTTGGGTTTTAACGTCGATAATATTGGCGTTAACATAAGGGAATTTCGCGCCAGCCAGCGCGTTATGCAGATAGTCCAGACCATAATTAAACTCATGGTTGCCGAGGTTTCCAACCGCGTAATCCAGAGTGTTGAGCGCTTTATAGACCGGGTGAACGTCACCGTCTTTGAGCCCTTTTGCCGCCATATAATCGCCCAGAGGGCTCCCCTGAATCAGGTCGCCGTTATCCACCAGCACGCTGTTTTTGACTTCATTTCGGGCGGCATGAATCAAACTTGCGGTACGTACCAATCCGAATTTTTCGGTTGCGGTATCCTTGTAATAATCGAAATCCATCATGTTGCTATGTAAATCAGTAGTTTCCATGATACGGAGATCGACGGTGGCCGCATTCACGCTGGCGGCGATCAGCGTAGCCAGAAGCGTTGCACTAAACTTAATCATCAGAGGCACCTTTTAAGAACGCAATAGAAAAGCCGGATAGTGAAAAATAGCGATGACAAACAGTGAAACCCGATATCGTTCCAACCGTCGCCAGAAGAAGGCGAAACCGCCCCATCCGGCCGATTTTTTGCGAGTGTTCACAGAAAGGTGAATCATGCCATGAAAGCTATTATCAAAACCGCTGACGGTATCACAGTTGGCGGAACCCTTAACGATCGGGTATAAGTAAAACAACGAGTTAACGCCCCCGTCATAAAGAGGTGGAGAATGTTAGAACAAGTATGCCAGCTTGCACGGAACGCGGGCGATGCCATTATGCAGGTTTATGATGGAGCCAAACCGATGGAGTACGCCCGCAAGCAGGACGATTCTCCAGTCACTGCGGCGGATATCGCCGCACATACCGTGATTCTCGAAGGGTTACGCACGCTCACGCCGGATATTCCGGTGCTTTCAGAAGAGGATCCGCCCGCCTGGGAAGTGCGCCAGCACTGGCAGCGTTACTGGCTGGTCGATCCGCTCGACGGCACCAAGGAGTTCATCAAGCGCAATGGCGAATTCACGGTCAATATCGCGCTGATTGAGCAGGGCAAGCCGGTGTTGGGCGTGGTCTATGCGCCGGTGCTGAAAGTGATGTACTACGCGGCGGAAGGTAAGGCCTGGAAAGAGGAGTGCGGGGTGCGTAAGCAGATTCAGGTCCGGGATGCCCGCCCGCCGCTGGTGGTGATTAGCCGTTCGCATACGGATGATGAACTCACCGAATATCTCCAACAGCTTGGCGAACATCAGACAACCTCTATTGGTTCCTCGCTGAAATTCTGCCTTGTGGCGGAAGGCCAGGCGCAGCTTTACCCCAGATTTGGGCCGACCAGCGTCTGGGACACTGCCGCAGGTCATGCCATTGCCGTTGCAGCCGGGGCGCACGTTCACGACTGGCAGGGAAAAACGCTGGACTATACCCCTCGTGAATCGTTCCTTAACCCCGGCTTCCGGGTGACTATTTACTGAGGAGCTTATGCAGCAGGTCGACCACCTGCTGTACCTCTTGCTGGGTTAACGCGCCATCTTTCACCCATTGAACCCGACCGTCTTTGTCAAGCACGATGACGGCGGACCCCTCTTCTTTTAATTGCCAGGCGTTACGCGCCACGCCATTGCTGTCGACAATAAATTGCGACCACGGGTAGAGCTTTTTATTACTTTCTATACTGCTACGCACGAACATACCGGAGCCTGGGATCGCATCATCGGTGTTCACAATTGTGGTCGTCTGGTATCTGTCATGCGGGAGCTTGGCTGATTTAATCGCTTCAATCAGCGTGGCGTTTTTTTCCTTCGCTGACGTTCGACCCGCAATGTGCAGCAGGACGCGCACTTTTCCCGCCAGCTGCGCGCTATTCCAGTTTTTATAACTAAACTCATCTTTATTCAACGTCAGTTCGCCACGGTCGGCAATGCCTACCGGCGGCACCCGTTGGTTAACTTCAAGGTTATGCGCACAAGCCATTATGGGGAGTAGCAGACACGACATCGCCAGAATTTTACGTAAGGTCATGGTCATTCCTTCTTTATTTTTTTGCAGGTGATCCGACCACTTTGGGCCGATAGTTAATCATATGTGCGATTGATGCTTTTTCCCGCAAAGGGGATGCCAGTTTGCGGGCGGGCGCACACTTCCTGTGAAAAATGAAGGCATATACTGAGAAAAATGAGCTGATGTTTAGATAATTCTGAATAACTGTAATCAAAAGGTAAATATACTTATGCACACTGGAAACGACGTAGATATGGTCTATAGTCATATGGCATTAAAATTTGCGCCTTAAAACTGTTGGGCCGATTGTGGCATCGCAAGGGCGTAATACTCTGCAGGAGACAACAATGAAAATTTTCCAACGCTACAACCCGCTACAGGTGGCGAAGTACGTGAAGATCCTGTTCCGTGGACGGTTATATATCAAGGATGTTGGCGCTTTTGAGTTCGATAAGGGTAAGATTCTTATCCCAAAAGTGAGAGACAAGCAGCACTTGTCTGTGATGTCTGAAGTTAACCGTCAGGTTATGCGTCTGCAAACTGAGATGGCGTAACCAAAAGTGCTATGCAGTAGGTTAAAAAAGTAAAAAAAAACGGCTCCTGAATCAGGAGCCGTTGATGTTTCTGGCAAACGGATTTCAGGCCGCGCTGTCTTCTTTACCTTGCGCATCGGGCAGTTTCGGCGCCGGTACGTTGCTTTTATTGTCGAGACGCGTCACCAGCAACTGATCGATACGGTAGTTGTCGATATCCACCACTTCAAATTTGTAGCCGGAAAACTTCACCGAATCAGTACGTTTTGGGATCTTGCGCAGCATAAACATCATAAAGCCGCCAATGGTTTCATAGTTGCCGGATTGCGGAAACTCATCGATATCCAGCACGCGCATGACGTCGTCAATCGGCGTGCCGCCGTCAACCAGCCAGGAATTTTCATCGCGCGCCACAATTTGCTCTTCCAGTCCCTGGCCGACCAGGTCACCCATTAGCGTGGTCATCACATCGTTCAGCGTAATGATACCGACGACCAGAGCGTATTCATTCATAATGACCGCGAAATCTTCGCCCGCCGTTTTGAAACTTTCCAGCGCCTCAGAAAGGGTCAGCGTATCCGGCACAATCAAGGTATTGCGAATTTGCACGCCGCTATTCAGCGCCATACTTTGGTTAGCCAGCACGCGATTCAGCAGATCTTTGGAGTCTACATAGCCGATGATGTGGTCGATATCTTCATTACACACCAAAAATTTTGAGTGCGGATGTTCGGCGACCTTTTTCTTCAGGCTTTGTTCGTCTTCGTGCAGATCAAACCAGATGATACTTTCGCGCGACGTCATAGAAGACGGTACGGTGCGAGATTCAAGTTCAAACACATTTTCAATTAGTTCGTGCTCTTGCTTGCGCAAGACGCCCGCCAGCGCGCCGGCTTCCACCACTGCGTAAATATCATCAGAAGTAATGTCGTCTTTCCGCACCATTGGAATTTTGAACAGGCGGAAGATGTTGTTTGCCATGCCGTTAAACAGCCACACCAGCGGGCGAAAAACGAACAGGCAGAAGCGCATCGGGTTGATGATACGCAAAGCCACAGCTTCTGGCGCAATCATACCGATGCGTTTCGGGGTTAAATCCGCGAACAGGATAAACAGCCCCGTCACCAGCGAGAAAGAGAGAATAAAGCTCAGCTGCTCGGAGAGTTCTGGCGACATATAGTGCGAGAAGAGGGCGGAAAAGGCGGGCGAAAATGCCGCATCGCCGACGATACCGCCAAGAATAGCGACGGCGTTCAGGCCAATTTGCACAACGGTGAAAAACATGCCGGGATTTTCCTGCATTTTCAATACGCGTTGTGCGTTGATACTGCCTTCATCAGCTAATAACTTAAGTTTAATCTTACGTGATGCGGCAAGCGAGATCTCGGAGATGGAGAAGAACGCACTTACAGCGATCAGGCAGAATATAATGAATATACTGTTTAACATATCTTATCCGGCGAAACGCCAGATCCTCGGAAGGGAAGTTTATAAATCCGTGTGGTAACGTTTAATGAAAACCGGCTCGTAGCAGTGAGCCGATAAGTTCAGGGCTAGTATAGCGTAAGCTACTGTAAAGTCGCCAGAGGGTTCATTTTCAACTCCGACAAGTTCCCCCTACGCCAGCGTCGTCACGCGTCAGGCGGCAGGCAAACGCCGATCCCGCCAATCCCGCAGTAACCATATGGATTTTTGTGCAGATACTGTTGGTGTTCATCTTCGGCGTAGTAAAACGGCGTCGCATGGGCGATTTCCGTGGTAATAGGGCGATGGTCTCCGGCGGCGGTCATTGCCGACTGAAAGCGCTCGCGACTGGCGTGAGCGGCGGCATTCTGTTCCGGCGTTAAGGGATAAATCGCAGAACGGTATTGCGTACCGTGATCGTTACCTTGTTGCATCCCCTGCGTCGGATCGTGATTTTCCCAGAAGGTCTGTAAAAGCTGCTCATAACTGATAACGGCAGGATCGTACACTATCCGTACCGCTTCGGCATGACCGGTCTGCCCGGAGCAGACTTCCCGGTAGGTTGGATTAGGCGTGTAACCGCCTGCATACCCTGCCGCGGTGCTATATACGCCGGGCAATTGCCAGAATAAACGTTCTACGCCCCAGAAACAGCCCATAGCGAAGTAGGCGATCTCCATCCCGGCAGGGACATTGGTCATAGAGTGTTCATTTACCGCATGCAGAGTGGCGATCGGCATCGGGGTGTTGCGTCCTGGTAACGCATCTGCTTGAGTAACCAGATGTTTTTTATCAAATAAACTCATGAGCTATTCTCCCGAAAGCGTTAATTGGCGTTAAGGTTGTAACGAGACGCATCTTTGCACACAATAACAACATTAATGTATCTGGATTTAACCATAAGAAATATTTGGGCAGTCGTCTGCTTTTCAATCGAAATTGTTGATTTTATGTTAAGCCGCGGAGCGGTAGTGTGATTTTTTCCAGGGGTGGGAATAGGGGATATTCAGGAGAAAATGTGCCACATATCCGTCAGTTATGTTGGGTTAGCTTACTGTGCCTGAGCAGTTCTGCGGTAGCCGCAAATGTTCGTCTGAAAGTCGAAGGGCTATCCGGAGAGCTGGAAAAAAACGTTCGCGCACAGCTCTCTACGATTCAGAGCGATGAGGTGACGCCGGATCGGCGCTTTCGCGCCCGAGTTGATGATGCGATTCGCGAAGGGCTTAAAGCGTTAGGCTATTACGAACCCACTATCAAATTCGACTTGCTTCCACCGCCTGCGAAAGGACGGCAGGTATTAATCGCCAGGGTTACGCCCGGCCAGCCGGTGTTGATTGGCGGTACAGAAGTCATTTTACGCGGCGGCGCGCGCACGGACAAAGATTATCTGGCCTTACTGAAAACGCGTCCGGCAATCGGCACGGTGCTGAACCAGGGAGACTATGACAATTTTAAAAAGTCGTTAACCAGCGTGTCGCTACGTAAAGGCTATTTCGACAGCGAATTCATTAAAAGTCAGTTGGGAATTGCTCTGGGCCGCCATCAGGCGTTTTGGGATATTGATTATGATAGCGGTGAGCGCTATCGCTTCGGACCTGTCACCTTCGAAGGTTCGCAGATTCGTGATGAATATTTACAAAATCTGTTGCCGTTTAAAGAGGGTGATGAGTACGAATCGAAAGATTTGGCGGAACTAAACCGCCGACTTTCCGCTACCGGATGGTTTAATTCTGTCGTGGTGGCGCCGGAATTTGAGAAATCGCGTAAAACAAAAATTCTGCCGTTAAAAGGCGTGGTATCGCCGCGAACCGAAAACACGATTGAAACCGGGGTGGGGTACTCCACCGACGTCGGGCCGCGCGTGAAAGCGTCGTGGAAAAAACCGTGGATGAACTCTTACGGTCATAGCCTGACCACCAGCACCAGTATTTCTGCGCCGGAACAGGTGCTGGATTTTAGTTATAAAATGCCGCTGCTGAAAAACCCGCTGGAGCAATACTATCTGGTACAGGGCGGTTTTAAACGTACCGATTTGAATGATACGGAGCAGGACTCGACCACGCTTGCCGTGTCGCGTTACTGGGACCTTTCCAGTGGTTGGCAGCGGGCGATTAATCTGCGCTGGAGTTTCGACCACTTTACCCAGGGGAACGTCACCAATACCACCATGCTGTTCTACCCGGGCGTGATGATCAGCCGAACCCGCTCGCGAGGGGGACTGATGCCAACCTGGGGCGATTCGCAGCGCTATTCAGTAGACTATTCGAATACGGCCTGGGGCTCCGACGTGGATTTCTCCGTGCTGCAGGCGCAAAACGTCTGGATTCGGACTTTGTACGATCGCCACCGTTTTGTGATGCGCGCCAATTTGGGCTGGATAGAAACCGGTGATTTCGACAAAGTTCCGCCGGATTTACGTTTCTTCGCCGGGGGCGACCGCAGTATTCGCGGCTATAAATACAAATCTATTTCGCCTAAAGATAGCGACGGCAATCTTAAAGGCGCCTCAAAACTGGCAACCGGATCGCTGGAGTACCAGTATAACGTCACCGGTAAATGGTGGGGGGCAGTGTTTGTCGATAGCGGCGAGGCGGTGAGTGATATTCGCCGTAGCGATTTCAAAACCGGGACCGGGGTCGGCGTGCGCTGGGCGTCGCCGGTTGGGCCTGTCAAACTCGATTTTGCCGTACCGGTCGGCGACAAAGACGAACACGGTTTACAGTTTTATATCGGTCTGGGGCCTGAATTATGAGTTTATGGAAGAAAATAAGCCTCGGCGTGTTGATTTTCATTGTGGTGTTACTGGCGAGCGTTGCGTTTCTGGTCGGGACGACGACGGGGCTGCATCTGGTATTCAGTGCGGCGAACCGCTGGGTGCCGGGGCTGGAGATTGGGCAGGTCACCGGCGGCTGGCGGGACTTATCGTTAAAAAATATCCGCTATGAGCAGCCGGGCGTTGCGGTGAATGCGGGCGAAATTCATCTGGCCATCGGGCTTGATTGCCTGTGGCGCAGTAGCCTGTGCGTCAATGATCTGGCGCTAAAAGATATTAATGTCGCTATCGACAGCAAAAAAATGCCGCCCTCCGAACCGGCGCAAGAAGAGGAAGAAAGCGGGCCGCTGAACCTCTCCACGCCCTGGCCCATCACGCTGTCGCGCGTGGCGTTGAATAACATCAATATCAAGATTGATGACACTACCGTTTCGGTGTTGGATTTTACCTCCGGGCTGGCATGGCAGGAGAAAAACCTGACCCTGAAACCGACGCGGCTTCAGGGACTGCTGATCGCGCTGCCGAAGGTCGCTGACGTGGCGCAGGAAGAGGTGGTTGAACCCAAAATCGAGAAACCTCAACCGGATGAAAAGCCGCTTGGCGAAACGCTAAAAGATCTGTTTGCAAAACCGGTAATGCCGGAGATGACCGATGTTCACCTGCCGCTCAATCTGAATATCGAGTCATTTCGCGGCGAGCAGCTACGCATCACCGGCGATACCGATCTGACGGTGCGCACGATGCTGCTTAAAGTCAGCAGTATCGACGGTAATATGAAGCTGGATACTCTGGATATCGACGCCAACCAGGGCACGGTGAAAGCCTCCGGTACGGCGCAGCTCGCCAATAACTGGCCGGTTGATATTACGCTCAACAGTACGCTGAATATCGATCCGCTAAAGGGTGAAAAGATAAAACTCAAGGTCGGCGGCGCGTTACGCGAACAACTGGAGGTCGGGGTGAACCTTTCCGGGCCGATGGATGTCGCGCTTCGCGCCCAGACGCGGCTGGCGGAGGCCGGTTTACCGCTCAATCTTGAAGTCGTCAGCCAACGCATTGCCTGGCCATTGACGGGTGATACCCAGTTTCAGGCTGACGATCTGAAGCTCAAACTGAGCGGTAAGATGACCGACTATACGTTGTCGATGCGAACCGCCGTGAAAGGACAAGATATTCCGCCGGCGACCATCACGCTGGATGCCAAAGGGAATGAGCGGCAGATTAATCTCGATAAACTCACCGTCGCCGCTCTGGAGGGAAAAACCGAACTGAAAGCGCTGGTGGACTGGCAGCAGGCGATTAGCTGGCGTGGCGAACTGACGCTGAATGGCATCAATACCGCTAAAGAGATTCCGGACTGGCCCGCGAAGCTTAACGGCGTCATGAAAACCAAAGGCAGCCTCTACGGCGGCACCTGGCAGATGGATGTCCCGGAGCTCAAGCTGACCGGCAATGTGAAGCAGAACAGCGTTAACGTTAACGGGACGCTAAAGGGCAACAGCTACATGCAGTGGACGATCCCGGGGCTGCACTTTGCGCTGGGCCCAAACAGCGCCGATATAAAAGGCGAGCTTGGCGTTAAGGAGCTGAATCTTGACGCCGCCATCGATGCGCCAGGGCTGGATAATGCGCTGCCAGGACTGGGCGGCATGGCAAAAGGAATCGTTAAAGTCCGCGGTACGGTAGAAGCGCCGCAGCTGTTGGCGGATATCACCGCCCGCGGCTTGCGCTGGCAGGAGCTGTCTGTCGCCCAGGCGCGCATTGAGGGCGATATTAAATCCACCGATCAGATAGCGGGCCATCTCAACGTTCGCGTAGAGCGGATTTCGCAGCCCGACGTTAACATCAATCTGGTGACGCTTGACGCCAAAGGCAGCGAGAAGCAGCATCAGCTACAGCTCCGTGTTCAGGGAGAACCGGTATCCGGTCAACTCTCCCTGACAGGCAGCTTCGATCGCGAGGCGGCGCGCTGGAAAGGGACGTTAAGCGACACCCGTTTCCAGACGCCAGTGGGGCCATGGTCGTTGACCCGCGCGATTGCGCTGGACTACCGTAATAAAGAACAGAAAATCAGTATCGGGCCGCATTGTTGGCTGAACCCGAACGCCGAGCTGTGCATCCCGCAAACCATTGATGCGGGCGCCGCAGGACGGGCGGTGGTCAATCTCAACCGCTTTGATCTGGCGATGCTGAAGCCATTTATGCCTGATACCACTCAGGCCAGTGGGATCTTTAGCGGGAAAGCGGATGTGTCGTGGGACACCACCCAGGAGGGATTGCCGCAGGGGAAGGTCACGCTTTCCGGTCGTAATGTGAAGGTCACGCAGACCGTCAATGACGCGCCGTTACCGGTCGCGTTTGAGACGCTGAACCTCAGCGCCGATCTGCACAATAATCGCGCCGAGCTGGGATGGCTGATTCGCCTGACGAACAATGGTCAATTCGATGGCCAGGTGCAGGTAACCGATCCTCAGGGGCGGCGCAATCTCGGCGGTAACGTCAACATGCGCAATCTCAATCTGGCGATGGTCAACCCTGTCTTTTCGCGCGGCGAAAAAGCGGCGGGAATGTTAAACGCCAGGCTACGTCTGGGCGGCGATGTGCAAAGCCCGCAGTTGTTTGGTCAGTTGCAGCTTAGCGCGCTGGATATTGACGGTAACTTTATGCCGTTTGAGATGCAGCCGAGCCAGCTCACCATGAACTTTAGCGGTACGCGTTCGACGCTCGCCGGTATCGTGCGAACACAACAAGGGCAAATTAACCTGAACGGCAACGCCGACTGGAGTCAGATTGACAACTGGCGCGCGCGGGTGACGGCGAAAGGCAGCCGGGTGCGGATTACCGTTCCGCCGATGGTGCGCCTAGATGTCTCGCCGGATGTGGTCTTTGACGCGACGCCTTCGCTGTTCACGTTGGATGGGCGTGTGGACGTTCCGTGGGCGCGAATTGTGGTGCACGACCTGCCGGAGAGCGCGGTCGGCGTCTCCAGCGATGTGGTTATGCTCAACAATGACCTGCAACCAGAAACGCCGCAGACAGCGTCTATTCCCATCAACAGTAATCTGACGGTCCACGTCGGCAACAACGTGCGCATCGACGCCTTCGGGCTTAAAGCGCGTTTGACCGGCGATTTGAAAGTCGCGCAGGATAAGCAGGGGCTGGGGCTAAATGGTCAAATCAATATTCCTGACGGCCGATTCCGCGCCTACGGCCAGGACCTGCTTGTCCGTAAAGGCGAGCTGCTGTTCTCCGGCCCGCCGGATCAGCCGCTGCTCAATATCGAAGCGATCCGTAACCCTGACGCCACCGAAGACGATGTTATTGCGGGCGTGCGCGTCACAGGCACAGCTGATGAACCCAAAGCGGAAATCTTCTCCGATCCGGCGATGCCGCAGGCTGAAGCGCTTTCTTATCTGCTGCGTGGGCAGGGGTTGGACAGCAATCAGAGTGATAGCGCAGCGATGACCTCCATGCTTATTGGCCTGGGGGTTGCGCAAAGTGGTCAGGTTGTGGGTAAAATCGGAGAGACATTCGGTGTAAGTAATCTGGCGCTGGACACGCAAGGGGTGGGCGATTCGTCCCAGGTTGTGGTCAGCGGCTATGTACTGCCGGGTCTACAGGTGAAGTATGGTGTAGGGATATTTGACTCTCTGGCGACGCTCACGTTACGTTATCGCCTGATGCCTAAGCTATATCTGGAAGCAGTGTCTGGCGTAGATCAGGCACTTGATTTGCTCTATCAGTTTGAGTTTTAGCAATGCGAATATTTGTCTATGGCAGTTTACGACAGAAACAAGGCAACAGTCACTGGATGACCAATGCCCAATTGCTTGGCGATTACCGTATCGATAACTACCAGTTGTATAGTCTGGGCCACTATCCAGGCGCAGTTCCGGGAAACGGAGCGGTATACGGTGAAGTTTATCGAATTGATAACGCCACGCTGGCCGAACTTGATGCTTTGCGCACCAGGGGCGGTGAATACGCACGCCAGTTAATCCAGACGCCTTACGGCAGCGCATGGATGTATGTATATCAACGTCCTGTTGATGGGTTAACTCTGATTGAAAGCGGTGACTGGTTAGACAGAAACCAGCCCTGAACTGAACACGCCACCCTCGGGTGGCGTTGTTTTTTACATTCTGGCTGATGGCGCTAGCGCCGGGCATGGTGAGCTCTTATTCTGCCGTAGATCAATAATGACGCGCCGCCCAGGATAACAATGCATCCGAGAACCATAAATCCCTGCATGTAGCTGCCGGTTGTCCGGTAAAAATAGCCGACCATAAGGCCTGCCAACGTACCGCCGCCGCCGGCGCCGATGCCATTAATAATACCGGAGGCTGGGCCAATCGCATGGGGTTTAACGTTCGACTGGATAATCGACCAGATATTGGGGGTAAAGCTGGCGGCATAATAACCCATCGCCAGGGTAATGAGCGTGATTTTAAAGCCCGGCGCATCGACAAATGGCAGGAGAAATAACATCACGCCGGGGATTAGTAGGCCCAGTGAAGCAATAAGTACACGTTTTTGTGTCTTATCACTGATCCATGAGATAGGGATTGCCAGTATAACCGCAGTCAGATAAGGCAGAGAACTGACCAATGCTTTACTGAATCCGGTATAGCCGAGAGAATTGACAACCATGGGTATCCATAACGTAATTCCCCAGAACAACATCCCTTGAGTGATGTAGGTAAAAATAAGGAGTAGGAAGGGGGTTCCGCCCAGCGATTCCAGGGTAAGTTTAGTTTTCTCTGTTGGCGCCGGCGCACGATAATAAGGCGCTTCTTCCTGTTTTTTCAGCATTGTTATATAAAGTGGAACCACAACAACAATGCCGATCACACCAGTGATAATAAAAACATTTCGCCAACCGAAGGCAGCATCCAGCGGGGACAAAATCATAAATCCCAGGCCTAATGCCAGGAACTGTCCATAATACTGGATAATGCTGTTCGCCTGCGTCCGTTCTTTGTCTGAAAACCAGTCGCTGGCGAAGCGGGACTGCTGCGGCCAATAAATGCCTTCGGTAATGCCAAGCACCAGCCGACAAATCAAAATAACGTACACTGACGAGGTAAATCCGACAAAAACGGTCGCAATCGACCAGATTAGCACCATCAGAATGACTATTTTTTTCGGATCGTATCGCTGGGTAAATACGCCGCCAAAAATATTTGAAAAGGCATAGCCAATAAGAAATATGGTTAATACAATGCTGGCCGTTGCGCCATCAATATTCAGGTCGTGTGTAATCGTAGGTAACGTAACGGAAAGATTAGAACGGTCAAGATAAGCAACAAAAAGGCCGAACATTAATGTCGCGCCGATCCGTAGCCATTTTTGCATTGAGGTCATTTTTCAACTCCGTTTGGCCGCGCGCCAAAATCAATTTGACGAAATAATATCTCACCGGATTTTATGGTCATTTGTGGTACCAGCACATGCGTCCCCGTGAGCGTTTCACCATGAATATCGGCAAATTCAACATGCCTGTTTTTTAATTTAAAGATGGCGATATCGGCAAATGCCCCAGGGGCCAGCGTATCAATTTCTGCTGCCATACCCATTAAAACTGCTGGGGTATGGGTACAGGCGTTAATGACATCGGTAAGCGCGACGCCGAGTGCTAAATATTTCGATAAAATCCATGGTAAGGCGTAAACAGGCCAGGCGAGTTTAGTGATGGTTGAGAGATCGCTACTGATGATATCCGGAAGAAAGCCATTGGCGATGGCCCGGCGTGCCGTGTTCATTGAAAAATGGCTGCGACCATTGGCGGCATCAAATATAACGCCTCTTTCCCTTGCCTGACGGACTTCGGCTAAGACCACGCCTTCATCAGTAAGAATGGTGCTACCTTTGCCGTGAAACGCATGAGCGATAATATCGCCTCGGCGTAGCAAGGAGACAAGTTCTTTCATGGGAACGACGGGATGAGTCGAGTGTATTGCCACGGGACACTTTAAATCGTTGGCAATACGAAGGGATTCAGTCAGCGGTTTTAAGCCATATTCAGCAATGTCCTCAGTCTGAACCTTGAGTTTTAATCCCTGAAGAACGTTGCGATACTGACGAAACAGCGCGTGGATCTTATTTTCATCAATATTGTCAGGATCATAATTTTCTTGTGACCAGGTTTGGCCCGGCGGCGACACGGTCAAAAACGCTTTGATTCGAACTTTGCTGGCGCAAATCACCGTTCGGTAGAAGGCATCAAAGTTTGCCGTACCGGCAGAACCTGCATCCACGACGGTGGTGACGCCATTCGGCGGCATGTACATATCAGGCCTGACGCCGCCTTCCGTCGCGTCATAAAAAACATGCGCGTGATAATCGATAAGACCGGGAGTAACGATCATGCCGTCGGCATGGATAATCCGGGTCTCCGAAGTTACAGGATATTTATCGGCATCAACGATAATATCGTTAATGATGCGTAAATTGTTAATCTCATTAATATTACGAGCGGGATCGATGATATGTCCACCGGTAATTAATATATCATTTTTCATCATAATCTCTTAAAATAGTAAATAATTATGGCAGCCCTTAAAAATATATTAAAAAGTGTGTTTTGAGCGGATGTTATGTTGGATTAAAAATACGGTTATTGGTAGGGAGAGCTTAGGATACCTTATTAAAAAGGTAATCGGGCTTATGCACTAAATAAGACTTTAGCGCTTGCTAATATTTAGGGCGTAAGTCCATGGGAGTCTGGGAGCATTCACAAAACAATTATTATCTTAAGCTTTTTAGAGAAACCGTGAGCGTATTCAACCCTTTTTAATAAAAAATCAGGTAAAGTATTATTCATTCCGTGAATGTTAAATTAATAATGATAAAAACTGTGTTCTATTCATTAGCCAATAAAAAGGCCCTCATTACTATGAGAGCCTTTATCTTGACGCTTATGTAAAAGCGAACTTATTTCTTCGCTGCGCGCTCGAAGGAGGCAACGATTTCCGCTTTAGCCGCTTCGGCGTTGTCCCAACCGTCAACTTTCACCCATTTGCCTTTTTCGAGATCTTTATAATGCTCGAAGAAATGAGTGATCTGCGCTTTCAGCAGTTCCGGCAGATCGTTCACATCTTTAATGTGATCGTACTCTTTGCTCAGTTTGGTGTGCGGTACGGCAACCAGTTTCGCATCTTCACCGGATTCGTCGGTCATTTTCAGTACGCCAACCGGACGGCAACGGATGACGGCGCCTGGCTGCAGCGGGTACGGCGTCGGGACCAGAACGTCTACCGGGTCGCCGTCCAGAGACAGGGTATGGTTGATGTAACCGTAGTTGCACGGATAGAACATCGCTGTGGACATGAAGCGGTCAACGAACAGCGCGCCGCTCTCTTTGTCAACTTCGTATTTGATCGGATCTGCGTTAGCCGGGATCTCGATAACGACGTAGATATCTTCCGGCAGTTCTTTACCCGCCGGGACGTTGAGTAAGCTCATGTCTGTTTCCTTTGAATTTATGACAAACAAGTGGCGAGTATTATAGCCAACTCACGCCGAAAGTCTTCGCTTGTTTTCGTTTCCGCCTCATCTGGCGCGTCGTTGCGGAGCATAAACGACAAAGGTTAAGAACCGGAAAAATCACGGGCCTGATAAGGCAACGCCGCCATCGGACATGTTATTGCCCAATGGCGGCTTCATGCGTTATTCCGCATGGTGGTAAAAATTACGCGTCCGGGTATTCGCGGATAAAGCGTTCCACATCGTCAACCATATGGCGGTTGCCGACGAAGAACGAGCGGCGCTGGTGCAGGCTTTCCGGAATGATATCCAGAATACGTTCTTTACCATCGCTTGCTTTGCCGCCGGCCTGTTCCGCGAGGAACGCCATCGGGTTGCATTCATACAGCAGACGCAGTTTCCCCTGCGGATGGCTGGCGGTGCTGGGGTAGAGATAGATGCCGCCTTTCAGCAGGTTGCGGTGGAAATCGGCCACCAGAGAGCCAATGTAACGTGAGGTATAAGGGCGACTTGTTGAACTATCCTCTTCCTGGCAGAATTTGATGTACTTCTTCACGCCATTCGGGAATTTAATGTAGTTACCTTCGTTAATGGAGTAGGTTTTACCCTTTTCCGGGAAACGCATACGTTCCTGGCACAGACAGAACACGCCCAACGACGGATCGTAGGTGAAAGCGTGTACGCCGCAGCCGGTGGTGTAAACCAGCATGGTGGACGAGCCATACACGACATATCCCGCAGCGACCTGTTTGTTGCCGGGTTGCAGGAAATCTTCTTCGGTGACCGGCGTGCCGACGGGCGTCACGCGGCGATAAATCGAGAAAATCGTACCGACAGAGACGTTAACGTCGATGTTAGAAGAGCCATCCAGAGGGTCCATCAGCACCACATATTTCGCGTGTTCGCAGCCTTCAAAGACGACAATTTCGTCCTCTTCTTCCGATGCGATGCCCGCTACAATATCGCGCGCTTTTAGTGCAGCTTTCAGTTTCTCGTTCGCGAACAGATCGAGTTTCTGCTGAACCTCGCCCTGTACGTTCTCAGCACCGCTGGCACCCAGGATATCGACCAGACCGGCCTTATTGATATCGCGGTGGATGATCTTGGCGCCCAATTTTATTGCCGACAGCAAAGCAGTGAGCTCACCGGTAGCCTGAGAGAACTCGTGCTGCTTTTCGACAATAAATTCACCTAACGTTTTCATAACACTTTCCCTGCAATTGATTGGAGTAAAGCGACCGTAACAATCTTAACAAACATTTCAGATGATGCGCTCAGGTGAATCGCGCCAGCAAAGTACAGATTTACCTGAAATGCGTTTCTCACTTGCCAGACATGTGCGTAAAATGGCTCGCAGATAAAAAAAGGATAGTGACGTATGCGCATTCATATTTTGGGAATTTGTGGCACTTTCATGGGGGGGCTGGCGATGCTGGCTCGCTCGCTTGGTCATGAAGTAACGGGTTCGGACGCCAATGTGTATCCGCCGATGAGTACCTTACTTGAGAAGCAAGGCATTGATCTGATCCAGGGTTATGACGCCAGCCAGCTCGATCCGCAGCCGGATCTGGTGATTATCGGCAATGCGATGACGCGCGGGAATCCGTGCGTGGAAGCGGTGCTGGAAAAAAACATTCCCTTTATGTCTGGTCCACAGTGGCTGCACGACTTTGTGTTGCGCGACCGCTGGGTACTGGCGGTCGCCGGTACCCACGGCAAAACCACGACCGCAGGCATGGCGACCTGGATACTGGAAGCGTGCGGGTACAAACCGGGCTTTGTGATTGGCGGCGTACCGGGCAACTTTGAGGTTTCCGCGCGCCTGGGAGAGAGCCCGTTCTTTGTTATCGAAGCGGATGAGTACGACTGCGCGTTCTTTGATAAACGTTCTAAATTTGTGCATTACTGCCCGCGGACGCTGATCCTCAACAACCTTGAGTTTGATCATGCCGACATCTTCGACGATCTGAAAGCGATCCAGAAGCAGTTCCACCATCTGGTGCGCATCGTGCCGGGGCAGGGGCGCATCATCTGGCCGGAAAACGACATCAACCTGAAACAGACCATGGCGCTGGGCTGCTGGAGCGAGCAGGAGCTGGTGGGCGAGCAGGGACACTGGCAGGCGAAGAAGCTGACTACGGATGCTTCCGAGTGGGAAGTGTGGCTGGACGGCGAAAAAGTCGGCGATGTGAAATGGGGCCTGGTCGGCGAACATAACATGCACAACGGTCTGATGGCGATTGCCGCCGCGCGCCACGTGGGCGTCGCGCCCGCAGAAGCGGCCAGCGCGCTGGGGTCATTTATTAACGCCCGCCGCCGTCTGGAGCTACGCGGCGAAGCGAACGGCGTGACGGTGTATGACGATTTTGCTCACCACCCGACGGCAATTCTGGCCACGCTGGCGGCGCTGCGCGGTAAAGTGGGCGGCACCGCGCGCATTATCGCAGTGCTGGAGCCGCGTTCTAACACGATGAAGATGGGGTTATGCAAGGATGACCTGGCGCCGTCGTTAGGGCGTGCGGATGAAGTGTTCCTGCTGCAGCCGCCGCATATTCCGTGGCAAGTGGCGGAAGTCGCTGAAGCCTGCGTACAGCCTGCTCACTGGAGTGGCGATGTCGATACGCTGGCGGAAATGGTGGTGAAAACCGCACAGCCTGGCGATCACATCCTGGTGATGAGCAACGGCGGTTTCGGCGGCATCCATCAGAAATTGCTGGATGGGCTGGCGAAAAAAGCTCAGAACGTAACAGCGTATTAAATGACTATGCGGTCAGCCAGCCTTGTGGCTGGCTGTTTTATATGGGGCATCTTGCCATCGAAAGCGCATTCCGCTCGCCGGGAGACGTTAAAGCAATACTGAAAAATCATTTGCCGCTCAGTATTGAAAAAGAGTAGACGCATATCCTTAAAGTAATCAGTGTAATACACTAAGAGTGTTCCGCCGGTTGCCGTATGCGGGACGAAAAGAGCCAGTTCGCAATAACAGATGAAGGTTTCGTGATTTATAAACGTCATCTTCTGCCTTTCAACGTTTGCGATGCCGCCTGGCTGCGGGCATCGTCCAGTCATAACAATGCTGATCCTGTCGCATTTATGCGGTCAGATTCAGATTGCTCAGAACCCAGCCCGCCAGCAAATTCTGTACTGAAGGTAACCACAGCGCAATTTGAATGTTGTTAACTGTATGTTCAGTTCATTTGTGCTAATATGGTTATTTACGAAATTTTCGTTCTATTAGAGTATCATGCATGTCTAAACATCAAACTCAACTTTCCTTACTGCAGGATGATATCCGCAGTCGCTATGACAGCCTTAGCAAACGTCTTAAACAAGTTGCTCAGTATATTCTGGATAACAGTAATAGCGTTGCTTTTGACACGGTAGCTTCCATCGCGCAACATGCCGATGTTCCCCCTTCGACACTGATTCGTTTTGCTAATGCGTTTGGTTTTAGCGGATTTAATGAAATGAAACAGGTATTTCGCCAGCACCTGATGGAGGAAACAGTAAGCTATACCGAGCGGGCGCGTCTGTTCAGACAGAAAAATGCGGATGAAGGGGAACCTACCCCGGAAAAGCCGGGTGAAATTCTGAAGCTATTTTCAATGGTGAATGCACAGGTATTACAACAATTACCGGTGCAGATTAAAAATGAGCAGTTGGATGCGGCGGTAAATCTGTTAGCGAAAGCCGACAATATTTATGTGATTGGATTACGTCGTTCGTTTAGCGTGGCCAGTTATTTAACCTACGCATTGCGTCATCTGGAGAGACGGGCATTTTTAATTGACGGTATTGGCGGAATGTTCTCTGAACAGCTAAGTATGGTCAGCCCCGACGATGTCGTTATTGCCATCAGCTACTCGCCTTACGCGCAGGAAGTGGTGGAATTAGTCGAGCTTGGCGCGAAACGCGGTGCGCACCATATTGCGATAACCGATAGCCAGGTCAGCCCGCTGGCAGCGTTCAGTGAAGTCTGTTTTGTGGTACGTGAAGCGCAGGTCGATGGTTTCCGTTCTCAGGTCGCGTCCATGTGTCTGGCGCAAACGTTAGCGGTTTCACTGGCGCTGGCGACGGAGTAAAAAAACAAGCCGATGATCGTATTTAGCGATCATCGGCATTGTGGTGAAACTTAATCAGAATAACGTTCGGTTTGAATTGGCTGCAGTTTTTTTCTGCGTTTTGCTAACACTACGCTCTCCATTTTCTCCAGCGAAATGCCTTTTGTTTCCGGCAGGTAACGGCAGATAAAGAAGTAACTGAAGATGCAGCAGATGGCAAATATCCACATTGGAAATGCGCCGTGGAAATGCGAAAGTAAATACGGGTTTTCATTAATCATCGGGAAGAATTGCGAAACTAAAAAGTTTGCCATCCACATAAATCCGACCGAAATACTCATTCCCTGCGACCTCATCCGGTTAGGGAATATTTCAGAAATAAGCACCCATGCGCCCACGCCCCAGGAAAGCGCGTAGAAAATCATAAAGAACAGCATACCGAATAGCGCGAAATAACCGGTTGCCTGGCTGTACAGCGCCCATGAGGTGAGCAACAAGCCGATGATGCTGCCGATAGTGCCTTTACGCATCAGCGACAAACGCCCCATCTTATCCATAATCATTGCGCCAATAATGGAACCGATAAGCTGAATCACGCCGATCCAGATTGTCTGGAACAGGGCCTCCTGGGCGCTACCGGTCACATCCTTAAGGACGATTGGCGCGTAATACATCATGACGTTAACCCCTGTTACCTGTTGCAGCATAGCGATCATGCAGCCCAGGATCAGGATGAAACGCACGTTCCCGTCGCGGTAATTGAGTTTTTGATGGGCGTTTAGTTGGTCATTTTGCAGTGAGGTTTTTATATCGGCAAGAAGATGTCTGGCATGTTCTTCGTTGGATATTTTGGTCAGTATTTTTAGCGTCTCCTCCTCGCGACCAATCATCATCATCCAGCGGGGAGATTCCGGGATTAAAAAGACTAAAATACAGAACAAAATGCAGGGAATAATACCCGCAGCAAACATATAGCGCCAGCCAAGTTCAATGAGCCAGGTATCCGCTGCAATCGATGCTATTTTGTAGTTAACGTAGAAGATCAGAATCTGACCGAAAACGATAGCGAACTGCTGCATACTTAATGCTCTGCCGCGCATGTTTTTCGGTGAGACTTCAGACATATACATCGGTGATACTGTTGCCGCCAGGCCGACTGCCAGTCCACCGATAATGCGATAAATCACAAAATGGGTGAACGTGTAGGAGAGGGAGGTGCCCACTGCGGAAATAGTGAATAACAGCGCTGAAACCATCAATGATTTCTTGCGTCCAAAACGTTTGGATAAATATCCGGCGCTAAACGAACCAATAACGCACCCCACCACAACGCAGGAAACCGCCCAGCCGGTCTCAGCAGGAGATAGATGAAAGTAGCTGGTCAGTGAACCAATCGCACCTGAAATAACAGCAGTATCGTAGCCAAATAATATTCCGCCCAGTGCGGCAATCGCGCAGATGCGTAATATGTAACCCGTATTATAACAACTATCTGATGTGGACATAGGTAGATTATCTCCAGAATAAACTTCATCTATCTGTTTGAATTTAGTGAACAAATAGACAAATTCATCTTATGTCGGTCATTGCCGTAGCGCTGCCGACGATCTTATAGCTATTGAGAACTCTCGTTTCACAACCTATGTTTTAATTTCAAAACGATCAATAATGAAACTTATGTTTTGTTATGGGTATCACATTTCGAATTTCATAATCCTGGCGTTTTTTATCGTTAAGATGCTGCGTTTTACGCAGTGCTCTCCTCTATCTTGATGAAGTTACTTGATTTTATTGATTTCGCGACAGTACCTGAACTCAATTTGTCAGGGGCCGTACTTTTTGTTCTTTCCTGGAACATCTCCATTTCGTGATCTTTTGCATGGAATTTTTCTTCTAATGAATGCAAAAATAAAATGAAAAATTTCATTGGTGTGTTGTTTCCTCAACAGGCAAGGGAGGGATTATGTCTCAGAGAAGTAAGTACAATTCGGCCTATGTGTACGTCCTGTGTTGTATTGCGGCGCTGGCTGGATTGATGTTTGGTTATTCAACGGCGGTGATTACCGGAGTGGTATTGCCTTTACAGCAGTATTACCAACTGACGCCAACCGAGACCGGATGGGCCGTTTCCAGTATCGTGATTGGTTGTATCATCGGCGCGCTGGTCGGTGGAAAAATTGCCGATAAACTGGGGCGTAAACCTGCGCTTCTGATCATTGCGATCATTTTTATCGCTTCTTCCTTAGGGGCGGCGATGAGTGAATCGTTCATGATCTTCTCCCTTTCCCGCATTGTGTGTGGTTTTGCGGTTGGGATGGCCGGAACGGCATCCACCATGTATATGTCTGAACTGGCGCCTGCTGAAATTCGCGGCAAAGCGCTGGGCATTTACAATATCTCCGTGGTATCTGGCCAGGTTATCGTGTTTATAGTCAACTATCTGATAGCAAAAGGAATGCCTGCTGATGTGCTGGTTTCCCAGGGCTGGAAGACTATGCTTTTTGCCCAAGTGGTACCCTCCATTGCGATGTTAGCGATTACGCTTTTCCTACCCGAATCACCGGCATGGTGCGCCCGTAACAACCGCAGCGAAGCTCGTTCGATAAAGGTGCTTACCCGGATCTACAGTGGATTAACGGCCACAGATGTGGCCGCTATTTTTGACAGCATGAAAGAAACCGTACGTTCACAGGACAACGTCGCCGGGGGAGAACGCACCAACCTGAAAAGCTCGCCGGTGCTCCGCTATATTCTGTTGGTTGGATGCTGTATCGCCGTTTTGCAACAGTTCACAGGCGTTAACGTAATGAACTATTATGCGCCGCTGGTGTTGCAGAACAGCAGTACCGAAGTGGTTATGTTCCAGACCATTTTTATCGCGGTATGTAATGTGGTGGGCAGTTTTATCGGCATGATCCTGTTCGACCGCTATGGCCGTATACCGATTATGAAAATTGGTACCATCGGCTCAATTGTCGGCCTGTTGATCGCGTCATACGGTTTGTACACCCACGATACAGGCTACATTACCATCTTTGGCATCCTGTTTTTTATGCTGCTGTTTGCCGTCAGCTGGAGCGTTGGCGCATGGGTACTGATTTCTGAGGTTTTCCCTGAAAAGATAAAAGGTTTTGGGATGGGGCTGGCGGTGAGTCTGATGTGGATAGCCAACTTCCTCATCTCACTGTTGTTCCCGGTCATAAATGATAACGCCTGGCTGCAGGAGACCTTCGGCGGCGCTTTCTCGATGTGGATTTTTGTCGTCTTTAATTTGGTCTGCTATGTCTTTATTTCTCGTTATGTGCCGGAAACAAAAGGGGTGCCGCTAACAGAAATTGAACGGCTGGCCGAGAACAAGCTGCGTGAAATTCAGGGGAAACGTCGCGATGTAATAGCCTGATACCTCTCCAATATTAGCGGAGAATATCCAGAGATATTCTCCGCTGGTTACACAACCTTTACTCCCTCCAGCGAGTGCGCACAGGATATACCCTGTTGAAACCTCCCCAGTGTTTACCACCTCTACGTAACTAATTGATCCATAATAATATCGGCAAATAGGGTAAGTCTTCTTCTGCATCATTATTTTATTGCGTATTCCTGGTGGGGGCCGTGCCGTAAATACGCTATATACAAAACAGGGAAATAATTTAAGAGAAGGCGGATAGCGATCTTATGAGCGTGTGTGGCGCAGAGTTGAATAAAAAAGCCAGCCGCAGAGGACGGCTGGCAAAGTACCACTCAACGAAGTGTTATCGCGGGTAGTCTGGTGAGTTAATCCACGCGTGGTTCTCTTCCCAGGTGAAACGCCATTTTCGTAGCGGGCCGGCCATCACGTTCAGATAGTAGTTATCGTAACCCGCGATGGTGGCAACCGGGTGGTAGCCCTTAGGTACTTTCACTACATCCCGGTTATAGACCGCCATACATTCATCCAGGCTGCGATCGTCGGTGTAGACGCGCTGTAAGCAGAATCCCTGAGGTGGATTGAAACGGTGATAGTACGTCTCTTCCAGATAGGTCTCCTGGCCTTCAACTGCCGTATCGTGCTTGTGCGCGGGCCAGGAGCTGGTATCGCCTTCATTAGTGTACACTTCAACGACTAGCAGGCTGTCGGCGAGCTGGCTATCAGGAAGGATGTTATGCACCAGGCGCTGATTGCGCCCTTTTCCCCGATGCTCTACCCCGACCTCTTGTGGCGAGATCAGACGTACCGGAAGCTCTCCGAATCCCGGCGCGCTGCATACGGCCAGCTCAAGGTCGGTTTCGGCTGTCACTTTCGCCTCCGTATGATGGGGGAGGTAAACCGAATAAGCCGGAATGCGTTCAAACGGACTCATGCGCTGACCAATCCGATAGAAAAAACTGTCGGCGGCCTTAACGCTGGCCAGCCCGGCAACCAGCACCAGACAGCGTTCACGCTCATCGGACGGCAGGGTTATCGACTCTCCAGCCTTCAACTGCCAGACATCAAAACCGACATACTCCCAGCCTGCATTTTGAGGGGAAATGTGTTGGATATTTCCCGACTCAGAGGTACAGGTACTCAGCAAGTTGGCCATAATCTTCTCCTTCCTGAAAGCGTATTAACCGAGAGTCGGCATACTGAACTCCGATACGATCTGCTGTCCGTTCGGCCAACGCGAGGTAACGGTTTTCATCCGGGTATAGAAGCGCACGCCATCCGGCCCATGGACGTTCAGGGCGCCAAACACCGAGCGCTTCCAGCCGCCAAAAGAGTGAAATGCCATCGGAACCGGAACTGGAATATTAATACCGACCATCCCGGCTTCAACCGACTGGGCGAATTCGCGCGCATAGTGACCGTTGGTGGTGAAAATCACGCTGCCGTTGCCGAATTCATGGGAGTTTACCGTGCTAATGGCGGTGGCATAATCCGGGACGCGCACAATTCCGAGAACCGGGCCAAAAATTTCTTCACGCCAGATGGTCATCTCAGGCGTGACGTTATCAAACAGAGTGCCGCCGACATAAAAGCCTTCAGGATATCCCGCCACGCTATAGTTGCGGCCATCCATGACCAGAGTTGCTCCCTCGCTCACCCCTTTGTCGATGTAACCCAACACTTTCTGTTGATGAGCACGTGAAACAACCGGGCCCATTTCATTTTCATCTTTGCCGCGCAGCTCTCCCGGGCCGATACGTAGCGCCGCAATCAGCGGTTTCAGGCGTTCGATCAGACGGTCCGCCGTTTCATCGCCCACCGCGACCACTACCGGCAGCGCCATACAGCGTTCGCCCGCGGAACCAAATGCTCCGCCCATAATGGCGTTGACGGTGGCGTCCAGATCTGCATCCGGCATGACGATTGCGTGATTTTTGGCGGCCCCGAAGGCCTGTACGCGTTTGCCATGGGCGCTGGCGGTTGTATAGATATGTTCCGCGACGGCGGAGGAACCGACAAAGCTGACGGCCTGTACGCGAGGGTCGCTGGTCAACAGGCTAGCCGCCTCATTGCCACAGTGAACAACGTTAAACACGCCGTCCGGCAGGCCAGCCTCCTGCAGAAGCTGCGCCATACGTAACGATGCGGACGGCACCAGTGCGGGCGGTTTCAGGACGAAGGTATTGCCGCAAGCCAGAGCAACCGGGAACATCCACATAGGCACCATTGCCGGGAAGTTAAACGGTGTGATGCCTGCCACAACCCCAAGCGGCTGCATTAATGAAAAGCTGTCAACGCCTGAGCCGACGTTAAAGGAGTACTCTCCTTTGCTGAGGTGCGGGATCCCGCAGGCAAATTCGACAACCTCTATGCCGCGCGTCAGCTCGCCAAGCGCATCTGACCAGACCTTGCCATGCTCGCTGACGATCAGCGCCGCCAGTTCGTCCCGATGCTTTTCCAGTAATACTTTGAATTCAAAAAGGATACGTGCCCGGCGTAGCGGAGTCATTTTACTCCATGCCGGAAAAGCCTCATGTGCGCTTTGAATTGCCGCCAGCATCTCCTCTCGGGTGCTCTGGGTGACCTGACGAATTACTTTACCGGTGGCCGGATTAGTCACCGGTAGCGTCTCGCCGCTGCTGCTCAGTGTCGTTTTACCATGAATAAAATTGCCGACTGTTTCCATCTCTTTTTTATCCTCTTAAACCGATGTTGACGACGTTCTGACTGAGCGGTCACAGGAAAGCCTGGTTATCTTCAGCCTAAAACGCATACCGTATTCAATGTAAATTTTAGGATTAAAAATTTCAAATTTATTTTTATGAAATTTTATTTTGAAAGTTTGACGGCTGATTTTTATACGAGGGTATGTGCAGCAAGAAATCAAAAATATAATTAACTTATTGATTTTTATCGTTTTTATTTGGTGTGTCATCAATGGTTGTCTGTTGTGACGAGGAAAGATTTGGAAAAAATTATGATCTATATAGCATTTTTGTTTCATTTGGTGTGGTATAAAAATTCAAATTTCAGGGGGGTTTCGGCACCACAGTTTCGGATATTGGAGGGTAAATCATGCGCTTGTGCTTCTGTCCTTCAGAACGAGAGAATAAGGCTCAGCCCCAGTTGGCGTATGTGAGTCAGGTCAGTGAGAGCAATGGTCCGTTTGTCCGGTTCATGCATATGCACCCACAGACCGTTGAACTGATTCTTATCACCGAAGGAGACGGGGAGTATTTCATTGGCGATCGCATCTACCCAGTTCGTAAAGGCGACCTGGTCATTTATAACAGCCAGGTGGTGCATGATGAGTATCTGGAAAGCGGGCGGCCAATTGGCACTATTTGTTGTGGGATTAACAATATTTCGTGTCCGGGTCTACGTGAGAATGCGCTAATACCGGATGATATTGTGCCGGTTATTCCACTGTATCACCATTATGCGACGGTGGAAAAACTGATGAGCTCCGTGTTTACCGTTATTAATCAGCATGCGGTAGAAGGGCCAGCAATGGCGCAGCTATTGACCCAGGTAGTACTCAAATACATTGAGGGAAATGTCTTATTGCGCACAGGTAACGATGCCATACAGCGCCATGAAAATTTACTTGATTCAATAAAATCCTATATTGATCGCAATTTCTATGAGCCAATTCGGCTGGATACGCTGGCGACGAAATTTAATGTCAGTCCTTATTATGTTTCCCATGAATTTAAACGCCGCTATGGTTATTCACCGATGGATTACCTGATAAAACGTAGGCTGGGGGAGGCGCAATCGTTACTAACCACGGATGAAGGCGGGCGCGAAAAGATCACCTCTATTGCTTATCGTGTTGGCTTTAGCAACCTTAGTCATTTTCAGAATTACTTCAAAAATAAAGTAGGGAAAACGCCCGGTCAATATCGCAAGGACTATCGTAAAGCTAATTATTTATTATTTGAATATTAATGCTTGCTAAAATTTAATCGTCATGAGAATGGTCGCAATACTGCGGCCATTTTTTATTTGTCGGTATATTTTATGCGTTTATCTATAGCGCGAAAAGTCTGGCAATATCATTAAAGAGTGATGATTTTTTTGTGATACCTGACGCATTTATCCCACTTCTTCAACCAGGATAGATAAAGTTTTTCAGGCTACAAAAAGTAATATGTTGTCCATCAAAGGTTAATTTGCATCGCGGTATGCAGTAAAAGCGTTTCATTAAGTGGGAGCCAGCAATATGTACAATGTAAAAAAGAGCATTAAGTTGGGGATTGCGCCTATCGGTTGGCGCAATGATGATATTCCTGAGATTGGTAAAGAAAATACATATAAACAAATACTTAGTGATGCCGCGCTCACCGGTTTTTCCGGGACGGAAGTTGGCGGTTGTTATCCGCAGGATCCTGCTGAGTTAAATAAAGAGTTAATGCTTCGCGGACTGGAAATACCAGGCCAGTGGTTTTCTTCCTTTATTATTCGCGATGGTATTGCATCTGCGATGAATGCTTTTGAACAGCATTGTGCTTATTTGCAGGCAATACATGCATATGTCGCCGTTGTTTCTGAACAAACTTATAGTATTCAAGGCATTATCGATAAGTGCGTTTATACAGAGAAGCCTAACTTCAGCGACAGCGAATGGCAGCTTTTATGCGAAGGACTTAATGCGCTTGGGAAGATTGCCAATGCGCACGGGCTGAAGCTCGCTTTCCATCATCATATGGGCACCGGTGTGCAGACTCTGCCAGAAGTGGATCGACTCATGGAGAATACCGATCCGCAATTTGTACATCTGCTGTTTGATACCGGGCATATATATGTTTCTGACGGCGATGTCATGCCGCTACTGAGTAAACATTTTGATCGTATTAAACACGTTCATTTTAAAGATGTGCGTAATGAAAAACTCAAAGCATGTCGCCTCGCGAAGAAATCATTCCTCAATTCTTTCCTTGATGGTGTGTTTACCGTCCCCGGCGATGGAAATATTGATTTTAAATCCGTATTAGCTTATCTGGTCGGGCATCAATATTCTGGCTGGATTGTTGTTGAGGCCGAGCAGGATCCTAAGAAATATAACCCATTGGAATATGCGCAAAAAGGTAAAAAGCATATTGATGAGTTACTGAAAAATTATCTTTAATTGAAAAGGAAACAGAAAATGACTTTAAAAGCAGGTATTGTAGGTATCGGCATGATCGGCTCCGATCACTTAAGACGTCTGGCCAACACCGTGTCGGGTGTAGAGGTTGTTGCCGTATGTGATATCGTCGCGGGTAGGGCGCAGGCGGCGCTGGATAAGTATGCGATCGAAGCCAAAGATTATAATGACTATCACGATCTGATTAATGATAAAGACGTTGAAGTGGTCATCATTACCGCATCAAATGAGGCGCACGCCGATGTAGCCGTTGCCGCGCTAAATGCTAACAAATATGTTTTCTGTGAAAAACCGCTAGCGGTGACGGCTGCGGATTGTCAGCGTGTGATTGAAGCAGAGCAGAAAAATGGTAAGCGCATGGTGCAGATTGGTTTTATGCGCCGCTACGACAAAGGTTACGTTCAGCTGAAAAATATTATCGACAGCGGCGAAATCGGTCAGCCATTAATGGTTCATGGACGTCATTACAATGCCAGCACGGTGCCAGAATACAAAACGCCACAGGCTATCTATGAAACATTGATTCATGAAATTGACGTTATGCACTGGCTGCTTAACGAAGATTATAAAACCGTTAAGGTTTACTTCCCGCGCCAGTCCAGCCTGGTGACCACTCTGCGTGATCCGCAGCTGGTTGTAATGGAAACCACCTCCGGCATCAATATTGTGGTTGAAGTATTTGTGAACTGCCAGTATGGCTACGACATTCACTGCGATGTTACCGGCGAGAAAGGAATGGCGGAGCTGCCAACCGTCGCCAGCGCCGCGGTACGGAAAGCGGCGAAGTATAGCACCGACATCCTGGTTGACTGGAAACAGCGCTTTATTGATGCCTACGACATTGAGTTCCAGGATTTCTTCGATCGTCTGAACGCAGGATTGCCGCCGGCAGGCCCAACGTCATGGGATGGTTATCTGGCTGCGGTTACCGCTGATGCCTGCGTGAAGTCTCAGGAAACAGGGAATACCGAGATTGTTGAATTACCCTCAAAACCTGATTTCTACAAATAAACCTTCCGCGTATTAAAACTCCTGCCGGATAGCGATGCTTAAGCGTCCTATCCGGCATATCACAATTTATTATCTTCTTTTATCCGGAACTTCCCTATGAAAGGCAGACTCATCTCTTCCGATCCGTATCGTCAGCAATTCCTTGTTGAGCGTGCGGTCTCTTTTTCGCATCGTCAGCGTGATTGCAGTGAATTAATCAGCGTCTTACCGCGCCACGCGTTACAGCAGATTGACGGATTCGGCGGCAGCTTTACCGAAGGTGCGGGCGTGGTATTCAACAGCATGAGCGAAAAGACGAAGGCGCAATTTCTTTCCCTTTATTTTTCTGCTCAGGAACATAATTACACTCTGGCGCGGATGCCAATTCAGAGCTGTGATTTTTCCCTGGGCAATTACGCGTATGTCGATTCCAGCGCTGACCTGCAGCAGGGACGGCTCTCCTTTTCCCGCGATGAAGCGCATTTAATACCGCTGATTTCCGGGGCGTTGCGGTTAAATCCACACATGAAGCTGATGGCTTCGCCGTGGAGTCCGCCGGCGTTTATGAAAACTAATAACGATATGAACGGTGGCGGCAAGCTGCGGCGCGAATGCTACGCCGACTGGGCCGATATCATTATCAACTACCTGCTGGAATACCGCCGCCACGGCATTAATGTGCAGGCGCTCTCCGTGCAGAATGAGCCGGTGGCGGTAAAAACCTGGGACTCCTGTCTGTATAGCGTGGAAGAGGAGACAGCCTTTGCCGTGCAGTATCTGCGTCCGCGCCTCGCCCGGCAGGGTATGGATGAGATGGAGATCTATATCTGGGATCACGATAAAGATGGCCTGGTGGACTGGGCTGAACTCGCCTTTGCTGACGAAGCTAATTATAAGGGAATTAACGGGCTGGCATTCCACTGGTATACCGGCGACCATTTTTCGCAAATACAGTATCTGGCCCAGTGCCTGCCGGATAAAAAACTCCTGTTTTCCGAAGGCTGTGTGCCAATGGAGAGCGATGCCGGTAGCCAGATTCGCCACTGGCATACCTATCTCCATGACATGATTGGTAATTTCAAATCGGGTTGTAGCGGGTTTATCGACTGGAATCTGCTGCTGAACAGTGAGGGCGGGCCGAATCATCAGGGTAATCTGTGTGAAGCGCCCATTCAATACGATGCGCAAAACGACGTGCTGCGGCGTAACCACTCCTGGTATGGTATTGGCCACTTCTGCCGCTATGTGCGTCCGGGGGCGAGGGTCATGCTTTCTTCAAGTTACGATAATCTTCTGGAAGAGGTGGGATTTGTGAATCCCGACGGCGAGCGTGTGCTGGTGGTGTATAACCGCGATGTCCAGGAAAGGCGTTGCCGGGTGCTGGATGGCGATAAAGAGATCGCGTTAACGCTGCCGCCGTCAGGCGCCAGTACGTTGCTATGGCGGCAGGAGTCGATCTGAATGATGAAGCTGGGATTTAATGAAGCGACCTGTATGCGAAACTCCACGCTGGCACAGGATGTTGTGTTGGCGGAACGTTTTGGCTATGACTACATCGAAATCCGTCTGGATATGTTGCAGGAGTGGTTGCAGAAACATACGTTAAGCGAGCTGGCAGACATTTTCGCCGTCGGCCACCTTAAGCCCTGGGGCTACAATTCGCTGGAAGACATTACGTTTTGTGATAGCGAAAGCTGGGCGGAGAAACTGCGGCAGTTGGCTTTCGCCTGCCATGCTGGCTCAGTGGTGGGGGGTGATTGTCTGGTTGTGGTGCCCACCATTCGTCAGGGGGGAAATTTTCCGCCAGGGGAAACGGTGAAAGATTCAGTGAAGCGTCTGCGCGAGATGGCGGCAGTGGCGGAAGAAAGCCGGATGCGGCTGGCCTTTGAGCCGATCGGTTCCGCAGGATGCTGTGTGCGCAGTCTTGCCATGGCGATGGAGATCGTAGATGCGGTCGATCGCAGTAATGTCGGGCTGGTCGTCGATGCCTTTAATCTTTACCTGCACGATCAATGGCGGGATCTGACCACGCTTCGCCAGATCCCTGTGGAAAAGATCTTCGTTTACCATATTGATGACGCCGATAATCTGCCGCTGGCAACGCTGGAGCATTGCCATCGTCTGTTTCCTGGCAACGGCGTGATCCCACTGCATGAGATCACGCATGAGCTAGTGCAGAAGGGCTATGAGGGGATCTGTTCGCTGGAACTGTTTAACCCTGGCTACTGGCAGATGGCGGCCAGCGAAGTCTTTGCGATAGGGGCGGAAAAGACTCGCCCCTTCTTAACAGCTTAATGTTGCCGCAGCAAGAGATGGACAACCGCCGCGCCCAGCAGCGCGCAGGCCGCGGCCAGAAGAAAGACCTGCTGATAGCCGATAAACGGCGTCAGCAGGCCCGCTATTGGTCCGGTAAATCCGTAGGCCAGATCCTGAAACGCTGACCAGACGCCGAGGGCCGTACCACGAATCTCCGGTGGCACTCTGCGCACAACCTCTACGCCCAGCGATGGGAACATCAGCGAACAGCCGCAGCCGGTAATCGCCGCGCCAATCAGCGCAGCGCCTGCTGACGGAGCGGCCCACATTACCGCCAGTCCGGTCCCCTCTACCAGTAGTGAAAAGGTTGCGACCGTGGCGCCGCCGTAACGGTCGGGAAATTTGGCGCAGAAAAAGCGGACAGCGATAAACGCAATGCCAAACAGCGTCATCGCAAAACCGGTGTTATCCCAGTGACGCTCGTTGAACCAGAGGGCGGTAAACGCGCTTAGGGTGGCAAAACCAATGCCCTGGAGCACAAGCCCTGTTCCGGGCCGCCACACCAGGCCGACTACCCGTAGCACTGGCACGCGGGGACGGGCTGTTGGGATATTCCCCGGAATGCCATAGATGACTCCGCTGGCGATGATCGGCAACAGCACGACGAGGAGCGCCGGAAGCGCCAGGCCGGCCCTGGCGTAAAGCGACAGCCCCAGCGGCGCGCCGATAGCCAGCGCACCGTAGGTCGCCATGCCGTTCCAGGAAATAACCTGACCCGCGTGGGTCGAGCCCGCCAGCCACATCCCCCAGGTTAAATTACCGGTCAAAATGAAACTTTCACCGATGCCCAGCAGCACACGACCAACAATCAGTATGGCCCATGCGAGCAGCGGAACCGGGTGAGCGATTAGACTGACCAGCATCAGCAGACCTGATGCGGCGCAGTAGAACTGACCGGTGATAACCGTCCGACGTCCGCCTGACGTGTCGGCTTTTCGACCCGCGGCGCCCCGGGTAAGCAAGGTGGCGATAAACTGGCTGCCTACCGCGATACCGATCAACAGATCGCTCAGATGCAACTGCTGCTGAACGTACAGCGGCAGCATGACTAACGGGATGCCAATAGTCAGATAGTTGAGAAACATCGCGGCGCTGATGCGAAACAGCGTGATCGATGTGGAATGTTGTGTGAGAGCTGGCATGGAATCGTCCTTGAACACGCCCCTTGTCCGATGCAGACACGGGGCGTGATGAGGCAGGCATTAACGTGCCGGGCGGTATTCGCGCCAGTAGTCGATAAGCATGCGGTATTTTTGTTTCACCGTTGCGATGAGCTGTTCATCGTTAAGCTGGCCGCCTAACCACTGGCGTGACGGTTCGCCAAAGATGGTCCGGCCGACGGCGAAACCTTTCACCCAGGGCATATCCGCTGCTGCGGCGAATCCTGACTTCAACTCGCTTTCCGGTGCGTCCAGGCCAAGTATCAATATACCGCGACATTCAGGGTCATAATGCTCAATATGCTGGCTGATTTCTCGCCAACGATCTGGGCTTAACGGCGGCAGTTTCCACCAGTCCGGCAGGATCCCCAGTTGATAAAAACGTTCCACAATCTGAGGATAGTATTGCTCATTTTGGTCTGCCGCATCGCGCGGCAAGATGACTTCCAGCAGCAGATCGTGACCAGACTGGCAGCAGGCGCGGTAAACCTCGTCAATGAGCGCCTCTTGTTCAAGACGTACCGACTCTGCATCGAGTGGATGATAGAAGACCAGACATTTCACGACGTGCTCTTGCGGCCAGCTGACAAGCTGAGAGCCAATATCGCCATGTTCCAGCTTCAGCGGATACGAACCGGGCATCTCAACCGGTCGGCCAATCCACCATCCCTGGCCGGTCACGTCGTTAAGCGCCTGCTGACCAAAGGTGGTATCGGCAAGGATGCCGCTATTATTCTGTAAACCGGCCTCAAGCGCCGCCTGACGTGCCCCTTCTAGCAGTAGCATCTTCAGGGGGGGGATCGCGGATTCACTGGCGCCGACTTCATTTGCGATATCCACCAGTTGCTTGCGATGGTCAAAGGCGAATACGCACAGCTCCGGCCAGTGCTGTTTACGGGTTGTGACCCGATGAAGGTGATTCAGCCGCGGGTCTTTGTCTGGCCGGGTGATGGATTGTTCACGCGCGAGGTAGTCGTCCAGCTCTTTTTTGGTTGGCATGGCGGGGGCACAACCGTGGCGCGATACCACTAACGCGCCGCAGGCGTTTGCATAACGGCAGGCTTGCTCCCAGCTTTCATCGTTCAGGTATCCCCGCAGCAGTCCTGACATAAAGGCATCGCCCGCGCCCAGAACGTTCAGAACGTCTACGCGAACGCCGCTATGTATCTTCACCTGCGACCAGTCATCGGCGATGTTGCCTTCAAAGACTGAGCAGCCCAGCGCGCCGCGTTTGCACACCAGTACGGCCTGGGTCAACTGACGGACGCGCCGCAGGGCGGTCAGCGTGTCGGTACTGCCGCCGGCGATATGGAATTCTTCTTCGGTCCCAACGATCAGATCGAAATGGCGCAATACCTGCTGGAGCTGTTCGGTAACCTGTGATGAGGCGATGAAACGCGTTTCACCGTCTCCTAGCGACGTCAGGCCCCACAGTACGGGGCGGTAGTCGATATCCAGTGCCCGCCGCAGCCCGTGTTTTTGCGCATACTCCAGCGCTTTAAGAACGGCGGCGCGCGTATTGGGGTGAGAAAGATGGGTACCGGTGACGGCTAATGCGCGTGAAGAAGCGATGTAATCTTCGCGGATATCCTCAGGTGTTAGCGCCATGTCCGCGCAGTTATCGCGGTAGAAGATCAGAGGAAAGGTGTCCTGATCTTTAATGCCGAGGATCACCAGCGCGGTCAGACGATCGCGATCCGACAGCAGGCACTGCGTATCCACACCAACGCGGTTTAATTCTTCACGAACGAAACGTCCCATATGCTCATCGCCGACGCGGGCCAGCATAGCGGAACGTAATCCCTGAATGGCCGTGCCGTAGGCAACATTGCCTGACGATCCCCCTAAATATTTAGCGAAAGTCGTCATATCCTCCAGCCGTGACCCGATTTGTTGACCATACAAATCAACGGCGACTCGTCCCAGACAGATAACGTCCAGCGGCTTTTGCTCACTACTGACTGCTTTATTCATTGACATATCCCCTAACAGAAGACGGTGTTATTTTTGCTCATACTAAGGTTTGGTGATTTCATTTTCAATAAAAATGGAAATAATGTTTTCATTTATTGTTTGAACAAGATCACAGAAATGGCATTTCCGGGCAACGGGCATGATCGTTTTTTGTTGTGTTTTTTGTTTTAATTGATTGATTATAAATGTGTTATTTATTTTAAAATCGCATGGAAGATAAATTTCATTTTCATGAAAAATACGCCTGAATGTCGAAATTTTTTAACCGTTTTTTGATCTCCTTCCCATAAATGAAATATAAATTCCATATAATTGTGAGAACGGAAATTTTGATCCTATGATAAGTCTCTGTGTTTTTGGGGCTGAAGCGATGCATAAGCAGGCAACGACAGCCGAACGGTTGATAAAAGCAGGTGGGGTACATGAAAACAATCAGGTTGACCATGGCGCAGGCTTTGGTGCGCTTTCTTGATAATCAGTACATCGACGTAGACGGCAGCGAAATCAAATTTGTAAAAGGGATTTTCGCCATTTTTGGCCACGGGAACGTCGTCGGATTGGGGCAAGCGCTGGAAGAGGACTGTGGCCAACTTAGCGTTCATCAAGGGCGTAACGAACAGGGAATGGCGCATATCGCGACGGGATTTGCCCGCCAGATGCGTCGCCATCAGATTTATGCCTGCACCTCCTCAGTGGGGCCAGGGGCCGCCAATATGATCACCGCAGCGGCGACCGCGACGGCTAACCGTATTCCACTGCTTTTGCTGCCGGGCGATGTGTACGCATCGCGTCAACCCGACCCGGTTTTGCAACAGGTTGAACAAGAACACGATTTGACGCTGAGCACCAATGACGCTTTCCGTGCAGTTAGCCGCTACTGGGATCGCATTACGCGTCCGGAACAGCTAATGAGCGCCTGTATCAGCGCGATGCGGGTGTTAACCGATCCGGCGGATACGGGGGCCGTGACGCTTTGCCTGCCACAGGATGTGCAGGGTGAAGCCTGGGATTATCCGGATTATTTTTTCGCTCGCCGGGTCTATCGTCTTGAGCGTCACGCGCCGACGGAGCCGATGCTGAACGAGGCGGTTGCGCTGATTCGCCGCCACCAGCGGCCGCTGATCGTTTGCGGCGGGGGCGTGAAGTACTCGCAGGCTGAAGAGGCGCTGCTGAGATTTGCCGAACGCTGTCATCTGCCGATTGCTGAAACCCAGGCTGGCAAGGGAGCGCTCAGTTCTGCACACCCGCTGAACGTCGGCGGGATTGGCGAAACCGGTTCACTGGCGGCGAATCTGCTGGCGCAGGAGGCCGATCTGATTATCGGTGTAGGGACGCGCTATACCGATTTCACCACCTCCTCAAAGTGGATCTTCCAGAATCCCGACGTGCGCTACTTAAATATCAACGTTAGCCGCTTTGATGTCTTCAAGCTGGATGGCGTACAGATGCAGGGTGACGCTCGCGTCGCCCTGACGCAGCTTAGCGAACGGCTGGCCCAGGAGCATTATGCTTCGCAATGGGGTGAGACTATTCACCGCGTCCGCTCGCAATATATGGCGGAAGTTGAGCGCGTCTATGCTGTGGAATATAGCGGAGAGGGCTTCAAACCTGAAATTGAGGATCATATGGATACTCAAAAGGTGTTTGAAGAGTTTAATGAGATTACGCGGTCGTGGCTGACCCAGACGCGCGTGTTGGGTGTGCTTAACCGGATGTTGCCGGAAAACGCGCTGGTGGTGGCGGCGGCGGGCAGCCTGCCGGGCGACCTCCAGCGTGTCTGGCAAAGCCGCGGCGAGAATGATTACCACGTCGAGTACGGCTACTCCTGTATGGGCTACGAAGTCAATGCCGCATTGGGGGCCAAACTGGCGCAGCCGGAGCGCGAGGTGTACAGCTTCGTGGGCGACGGTTCGTTCATGATGCTGCACTCTGAGTTGGTCACTTCCGTCCAGATGGGGAAAAAGATTACCGTCATTTTGCTCGATAACATGACCAACGGCTGTATCAATAATCTGCAAATGGAACACGGTATGGACAGTTACTTCACCGAGTTTCGTTTCCATCAGCAGGAGAGCGGTCGTCAGGAAGGCGGGTTTATCCCGGTCGATTTCGCTCGCATCGCTGAAGGATATGGTTGTAAAAGCTATCGCGTCACCACCATTGAACAACTGCATGAAGCGTTGGAAGATGCTCGTAAACAGACCGTGAGCACGCTGATAGACATAAAAGTGCTTCCCAAAACGATGGTGCATAAGTACCTGAGCTGGTGGCGCGTTGGTGGGGCGCAGGTATCCCGTAGCGAACGTATCCAGGCGGTAGCGCGTATGCTTGAAGAACATATCGGACAGGCCCGGCAGTACTGATTAATTTGCCGTCGTTCAGGTTGCAGAAGTGTGGTTATTGTTCTGCAACCTGAACGATACAGCGTCAACGCATTGTTTGCTTTTCAGAACGGCAAAATAAAACGATCCGTTTTTCGCAGAACTACGGATGCTTTTCTTTTGCGGTTTTAAATTTACTATTCATGAGATTAAGAGGTACGAATGAAAAAGCTTCGATGTGGTGTTATTGGCCTCGGTCGGGTAGGTAAAATGCATGTTGAGAATATGTATTTACTGCCTCAATTAGATATTATCTGCGCCGCCGATTATTTTATTGAGGAGATGAGCGATTGGCTTTATTCGGTAAATATAACTTCAGGGTATAAAAATTATCAGGAACTTTTACAGCGTGATGATATAGAGGCAGTTTTTATTTTCACCTCAACGGATATGCACGAAGAGATCGTCACGGCGGCAGCGCAGGCGGGGAAGCACATTTTTTGTGAAAAACCGCTCAGCATGAATGAGGATGAGCAGGCCTCAATGGCGGTGCTGAGAAAAGTGAAAGAGAAGGGGGTGACGCTGCAGGTTGCCTTTAATCGCCGTTTTGATCCTCAGTTTCACGAGGTCTTTGAGCTGGTGCGCAGCGGCAAGATTGGTCGGCCCCAGATGATAAAAATCACCTCCCGCGATCCGGACCTGCTACCCCATGATCTGATCAAACGTATTGGCGGTCTGATTTTTGACTTCACCATGCATGACTTTGATATGGCTCGTTTTATGATGCAGGATGAAGTCAGCGAAGTCTATGTTAAGGGCAATACGCTGATTGATCCCAGCCTGAAAAATATTGATGATGTTGATACGCTTGCGGTGATGCTGACTTTCAGAAACGGCGGCTACGCGCTCATTGATAACAGCCGTCGGGCGGTATATGGCTATGACCAACGGGTGGAGGTTTTTGGCTCAGAAGGGATGGCGTATGCGGATAACGTTAGTGAGTCGACGGTGAAAGTTTTCAACAGCCAGCACTGCATAATGAAAAATCCCCTTCCTGATTTCACGGTCCGTTATCGCGAAGCTTACCGAACGGAAATATTACACTTTATTGATTCAGTCCTGCATCATACGCCGGTTGTCTGTACCGGCGAAGACGCATTATTGGCCCAGCGTATCGCTATTGCCGCGCAGCAATCATTAAAAAGCGGGCTGCCGGTGAAAATAACAAGCGATATTTATCTTTAACTGCATCTATTAATAATGAAGAAACTCTCGCACTGAAAAGTGTGAGAGCTTTTCTATACCGAGGATAATAAAATGAAAGAAATGCAGGCAACGCTGCCCCAGACATTTTATATAAAACCAGGTAAGTTTATCTGGAGCTACCTGGGAACATTTTTATTTATGTTGGGCGGCTGTATTGAGAACAGCTGGTTATCTGCCTGGTTAAATACGCAGGGGTTTGATCAGGCGCATATCGGGCAGATTTTTGCCGGGTATGGGATTGTGGTCGCGATTACCTCCTGGCTATCCGGCGTCTGTGTGGACGTTTTTGGTCCTAAAAAGGTGATGGTTACCGGTTTTATCGTCTATCTTCTGGCTTCCGTCGCGTTTCTGAACTTTGCGCTACCCAGCCATGATTTTGGCGCAATTCTTGTTACCTATATGCTGCGTGGCGTGGGGTATCCGCTGGTCTGTTACTCCTTCCTGGTACGCCTGACCATCCAGTTGGATAATCACCAGCAAGGGATCGGCACCTCGCTATTTTGGGTGGTCTATAACCTTGGTTTTACCATCATTGGGCCGGTGGTGGCGGCGTCGTTAATTCCTGAGTTGGGGCATATCAACGTGATGTGGGCCGGGATGGGCGTTGCGCTGCTGGGGGTTCTCTTCATGCTGGTGCTGGAACGCAATGAATTCATTCTGAAACCGCGAACGACGCCGGTCTTCAAAGAGTTATCTGCGGGTATCTCCATTATGTATGAACGGCCACGGATCGGTCTGGCGGTGATTGTCAAAACTATTAACGGTCTTGGCACCTATGGTTTTGTTGTCGTATTACCTCTGTTTCTGCTGGATAAGCACTTTACGCTTGAGGAATGGGCGAGTATTTGGGGGATTACCTTTATCTCTAACCAGGTCTTCAACATTATCTTTGGCTGGATGGGCGATAAAATTGGTTTTCGCCGAACCATCCAGATTTTTGGCAGCATCCTGACCGGTGTCGCTACGCTGATTGTTTACTGGGTGCCGATGATATGGGGGCATAACTATGTCGCCTTTATGCTGGCGATGTGTTTGTGGGGAGCCGGGCTGGCTGGCTTTGTGCCAATGACGCCGCTGGTGCCGATGATGGCGCCGGATAAGAAGGGGGCGGCGAACTCGGCCGTGAACTTTGGCTCCGGCCTGGGGAATTTCGTTGGGCCAGCGCTGGTCTCCGTTCTGGCAGGGTTCGGCACCGGCGTGGTGATGTATACTATGGCGGGGCTCTATTTATTCAGCGGCATCCTGGTGCAGTTTCTTAAAGTGCCTGGCGAGAAATAGCTTCAAATATTCTTCAAAAATCCCTTATAGCCTGTGATGTTCATCACTAAATTAAACCGGTTTTTATCAAGATTGATAAAGCCGGTTTTTTCACCCTACGTTAAATTGTACTAACGGATTACGGTTATTTACCCACTCATATACGTTCAGGGAGAAAATAATGAATATCGAAAAAACACGGTTTTGTATTAACCGGAAAATTGCACCGGGTCTAAGTATAGAAGCATTCTTTCGACTGGTTAAACGTCTTGAGTTTAATAAAGTGGAATTGCGTAATGATATGCCAAGCGGCAGCGTTACTGATGACTTGAATTATAATCAGGTGCGTAACCTGGCAGAAAAGTATGGACTTGAAATTGTCACAATTAATGCGGTCTATCCCTTTAACCAACTGACCGAGGAGGTAGTAAAAAAAACGGAAGGATTATTACGAGACGCACAGGGAGTCGGCGCGCGGGCATTAGTTCTTTGTCCGCTGAATGATGGAACGATTGTGCCGCCGGAGGTTACGGTTGAGGCAATAAAACGACTGAGCGATCTCTTTGCCCGGTATGATATTCAGGGGCTGGTTGAACCTTTGGGATTCCGCGTAAGTTCGCTGCGTTCTGCCGTCTGGGCTCAGCAACTGATCCGGGAAGCAGGTTCCCCCTTTAAGGTTTTGCTGGATACCTTCCATCATCATCTGTACGAAGAGGCCGAAAAGGAGTTTGCGTCGCGCATTGATATTTCTGCTATCGGGCTGGTGCATTTGTCCGGTGTGGAAGACACCCGACCAACGGAAGCATTGGCTGATGAGCAGCGTATTATGCTAAGTGAAAAGGATGTAATGCAGAATTACCAGCAGGTGCAGCGTCTGGAAAATATGGGATATCGCGGTATTTACGCTTTTGAACCTTTTTCTTCCCAGTTGGCTTCCTGGAGTGAGGCGGAAATAGAGGAACAAATTAATCGCAGCGTGTCATTGCTGCTGCAATGATACAGCTAATTTCCAGGTGACCGTTTTCAGTTTCCGCAGCGTGGTATTTACAATGAAAATTGCTTTTGATGTCGATGTTATTAAACATTTACCCATTACCCAAATGGTACGGCAGGTTTCCGAGTGGGGGTATAAATATATTGAGCAGTCGCCGCACCCGCGTATTAATCCGTTTTATAAACACCCTAAAGCTGGTCGCGATACCATGCAGGAATATAAACGCGCCTTGCAGAACTACGGTGTGGAAATCTCGTCATTTATTGTGGTTTATCGTTGGTCCGGCCCCGATGAAGAGCGTCGGCGCGCCGCGGTAACCAACTGGAAGCGGATGATTGAGATTGCCGTTGATATGGGCGTACAGGTGATTAATACCGAGCTTTCCGGGACGCCGGATGAGCCGGAGATTTGTGAAGAGATGTGGTATCGCTCCATGGAGGAATTGCTGCCGATCGTGGAACGAGAGGGAATTCGAATCGAAATTCAGTCTCACCCCTGGGATTTCTGCGAACTGAACGATGAGACGGTCGACATGGTGCAGTCTTTGCGTAGTGATAACGTGACCTATCTGTACAGCGCACCGCATGGCTTCTTTTACGATAAAGGGCAGGGCGACGTCGCAAGGATGCTGAACTATGCCGGGGCCGATCTTTCGCATGTTCTGCTGGCCGATACGCACAACCACACGCTTCCCTGCCGCTATATCATGAACCCGCCTGGCGTGAATGCGACGATTCATCAGCACATCGGGCTGGGAGAAGGTGAGGTCGATTTTGACGCGCTATTCCAGGCACTGCGTGAAATGGATTTTGCAAACCGCACGTTTAAGGTGGGCGGTGAGGCAATTATCACCACGTCGCTGTTTGGTTATCCTGAGAAAATGAGTGTTCAGGCGGTGGAAACGCGCGAGCGGATCGAGCGGGAGCTACTCGGACGTTAAAAACGGGTGGATTTGCCTGTACCGCGCCACAGGCTGGCGCGGTCATTTGCGGCAATTACCCTTCGTTTTCCGCCAGCTCGCGCAGATACTGGAAGATCTGACGCGCTGATTTCGGCGGTTTGTTGCCTTCTTTCTCTTTCTTCGCATTGCGGATCAATGAACGAAGCTGTTGACGATCGGCGTGCGGCCACAGGGTCAGTACTTCGGCTACCGCGTCATCGCCTTCGACGATCAGACGATCGCGCAGATGCTCAAGTTTGTGAAACAGCACCACCTGCTGATTATGGCGGTTCTTCAGCTTGTCCAGCGCCTGGCGAATAGGTTCAACGTCGCGTTGGCGCAGCATTTTTCCGATAAGCTGCAACTGGCGGCGGCGTCCTTCCATTTTGATACGCTGGGCCAGTTCAATGGCGTCGCGCAGATCGGCGTCCAGCGGGATCTTATCCAGCGCGTTTTTCCCCAGATCCACCAGTTCCGCGCCCAGGCGTTTTAATTCCTCGGCATCGCGTTTAATTTCACTTTTACTGACCCAGATAATTTCATCGTCTTCGTCTTCGATGTCATCACCGGGAACGTCGTCGAGCCAGTCTTCGGGCTGCTTTGTCATGTCAGGCTCCTTAAAAAAAGAGGCTAATGTTACCAGTTAAGATGCGCACTGAAAAACGGTTCTCTGTTAGACTTCAGAGAAACTCTCTCTACATTATGGCATTTGCAATGAAAGTAATCTCACAAGTTGAAGCGCAGCGTAAGATTCTGGAAGAAGCAGTTTCGACAGCGCTGGAGTTAGCCTCAGGCAAATCGGATGGGGCGGAAGTCGCCGTCAGCAAGACCACCGGCATTAGCGTCAGCACCCGTTATGGTGAAGTAGAGAATGTCGAATTTAATAGCGACGGCGCGCTGGGTATTACGGTGTATCACCAGAACCGCAAAGGCAGCGCCTCTTCGACAGATTTAAGCCCGCAGGCGATTGCCCGTACCGTGCAGGCCGCGCTGGATATCGCGCGTTACACGTCGCCGGACCCGTGCGCAGGCGTGGCGGACAAAGAACTGCTGGCGTTTGACGCGCCGGATCTGGACTTGTTCCACCCGGCAGAGGTTACGCCAGACGAAGCCATTGAACTGGCCGCTCGTGCGGAACAGGCTTCTCTAAAGGCGGATAAACGCATCACCAATACCGAAGGCGGTAGTTTTAACAGCCATTACGGCATTAAAGTGTTCGGCAACAGCCACGGTATGTTGCAGGGATATTGCTCCACGCGCCATTCGCTCTCAAGCTGCGTCATCGCCGAAGAGAACGGCGATATGGAGCGTGATTACGCTTACACCATCGGCCGGGCAATGGCGGATCTGCAAGCGCCGGAATGGGTCGGGGCCGAGTGCGCGCGCCGTACCTTATCCCGCCTGTCGCCGCGCAAGCTCTCCACTATGAAAGCGCCGGTCATTTTCGCCAATGAAGTGGCGACAGGGCTATTTGGTCATCTGGTCGGGGCGATTGCCGGCGGCGCGGTATACCGTAAATCCACTTTTCTGCTCGACTCGCTGGGCAAACAAATTCTGCCTGAATGGTTAACCATCGAAGAACACCCGCATCTGCTAAAAGGGCTGGCGTCTTCACCGTTCGACAGCGAAGGCGTGCGTACGGAGCGCCGGGACATTGTGAAGGATGGCGTACTGACGCAATGGTTGCTGACCAACTATTCCGCCCGCAAACTGGGGCTGAAAAGTACCGGTCATGCCGGCGGCATTCATAACTGGCGTATCGCCGGGCAGGGGCTGAACTTTGAGCAGTTGCTAAAAGAGATGGGCACCGGCCTGGTGGTGACGGAACTGATGGGCCAGGGCGTCAGCGGTATTACCGGCGACTACTCCCGCGGCGCTGCGGGATTCTGGGTTGAAAATGGTGAAATCCAGTACCCGGTAAGTGAAATTACCATTGCCGGTAATTTAAAAGAGATGTGGCGTAATATTGTCACCGTAGGTGATGATATTGAAACGCGTAGTAATATACAGTGTGGTTCGGTATTGTTACCGGAGATGAAAATCGCCGGACAATAATACCCGTCATACTTCAGGCTGCAGGCGCGTTGGCTGCCTGCAACCCGAATTATTCAGGGTATTACACTTATCGTTAATAATAAAAAAGGAAGTGAGCAATGCGTAAAAGCCTGTTAGCTATTCTTGCTGTGTCATCGCTGGTATTCGGTTCGGCTGTTTTTGCTGCCGATCTTGAAGATAATATGGATATTCTCAATGATAACCTGAAAGTTGTTGAGAAAACGGATAGTGCCCCTGAACTGAAAGCGGCATTAACCAAAATGCGCGCGGCCGCGCTGGATGCTCAAAAAGCTACGCCGCCAAAGCTGGAAGATAAAGCGCCGGATAGCCCGGAAATGAAGGATTTTCGTCACGGTTTTGACATTCTGGTCGGCCAAATTGATGGCGCGCTGAAGCTGGCGAACGAAGGTAACGTTAAAGAAGCGAAAGCGGCGGCGGAAGCGCTAAAAACCACCCGCAATACATATCATAAGAAGTATCGTTAATTTTTGTGGGATGGCGGCTTCGCTTTATCCGCAGGTCGCCATCCGGCAAACTGTAATACCCATCACACTTTCTCACTTTATACGACAACGTCATTGTTTTGCCATTTCCTCTTTATGCCGCGATAGATCTCACACTTTCCCGGCGATAATTCATTAATGCCGCCTTTTCTGTGGCGCAGATCACCTATCCCACTCGCGTTTCCACTTCGAGGTGGAAAATAACTCGCTACAAACTTTTAACCCTTACCGCTAGTTTTATCTCATTGCCATTAACGGGGTGAGACGCGTGGATAACGGAGCAGTAAAACACGATGCCGGTGAGCGAATTAACGAACTGGCTGAACAGGTGTTAACGCAGGTGGATGGCCTGCTGGGGCGGCATCACATTGTCCCCAATGCGGTACAGACGCAAATGCTGACCTCGCACGTTCGCGCGATGGCGCACCGGTCAATTACCGGCGAGCCTTTACCGGAAGTCGATGCCAGCTTGTTTGATGAAATCTCAGCCGAATCAATGGCGCTCGCCCGCGAAATCGTGGCGGCGTTTGGCAACCTTCCTGACGAAGAAGCCTGGCTATTATCGGTACATTTTGAAGTCGCGAAAGACAACCTCTAAGGAGCAAAAAATGGAACAGATTACCGTCGTGATTGGCGATCGCCTGGGTAAAGGCCAGAAAGTGGCGGCAGGCGTGGAAAAAGCGGGCGGTCGCGCGGTCGTCGTGCCGGGCGTCGCGGCAGACATGAAGCTGGGCGATGTGATGAAAGCGGAAAACGCCACCTTCGGCATTTCATTTTGCGGCAGCGGCGGCGCGGGCGCTATCACCGCGCAAAACAAGCATGGCTACAAAGCCAAATATGGGATGCGGTCAGTAGATGAAGGCGTCACCGCTATCAATGAGGGCTGCAACGTGTTGGGTTTCGGCTTTATGGATAAAGAAGAGCTCGGCGAGCGCCTGGTGCAGGCGTGGCAAAAGAAATACGGCGCCTGATGATGAAAGAGCAATTCACCACCACGGTGAGAGTAAAAGGCAAGGGCGACGCCAAAGCACGCGCCTTTGCCGATGCGCTGAACCATGTTCAGTCGGCGGTGATGAGAGAGTCGCCGTATATCTTACTGCGTATTGAGCCACAGGATGTGCGGATTGTTCAGGCGCATGAGTCGGTGCGTAAAGAGGCCTTTCTGTTTTTCTTTTTGCGCCGGGAACGACGCACTTACAGCGTGGAGCTGGATGTGACCGTCAACGTGACCGCCATCAATCTCGACAGGGTGGATTTCGTCGCGAAACGCTGATTTTTATTAAAAAGGCATAGTTATGTTCCTGATAATACTAATTAAATCGCTCATTATCGGCGCGCTGGTCGGCGTAGGGGTGGGCGCTGGGGCTGCACGCATGTTTCACGCGCCAACCACGCAGGGGATGGGCGCGTTCCGTACGTTGGGCGAACTCAACTCTTGTGAAGGCGACCCGGCATCTCACTTCTCCTTTGGGCTGGGTTTCTTCTTTAACGCCTGGGCCTCGTCTGTGGCGGCCGGATCGTTCACCCAGGATGTCGATCACCGCATCATCCCTAACTGGGGCGCGGCGGCGCTAATGATCAAAAACCGTAACGTCGGCGAGACGCTGCACGACCCGAAAAAAATGGCGATCGCCTGCGCCGTCATCGGCATGATAGTCGTGACGTTCCTTAACCTGACCGCCTCATCCGTGCCAGAAGCGCTACAGGTGACGGCGGTTAAGGTGCTGGTACCGGCGGCAAACCTGCTGGTCAACATCGTCATGCCTGTGATCTTCTGGTTAGCAGCGATCGACGCCGGTAAAAAATCGGGCTTCTGGGCCACCGTTTTCGGCGGCGCGGCGCAGCTCATCATGGGGAACGCCGTACCGGGGCTGGTACTGGGTATTTTGATCGGTAAAGGCGTAGAAGAGAGCGGCTGGAACCATGTTACCAAAGTGATGATGGTCGCCATCGTTTTGCTGTTTGTGTTGAGCGGCTTCTTCCGCGGCTTCGACATGAAAATGATCGAGTCTTTCAACATGACGGTACCGAACTGGCTTGAACTGATCCACAACTCGCTCAGCGGCAAATAACGGAGGCCACAATGGAAGAGAATAAAGGTTTTTGGTATGCCGACTGGTCGTTCCCGATCTTTGTTGGCCTGCTCTCCTCCGGCGTTTTCGCCGGGACGCATATGTACTATCTGTACGGCATCGGCGCATTTAACGAAGTCGCTTTTGTGGCGATGTTGAAAGCGGGGATGGATACCGGCGTCTACGGCGCGGTCGCCGCTTTCGGCGCCAGCTTTTTATTTGCCCGCATTATCGAAGGTTCGCTGGTCGGAATTCTGGATATCGGCGGGGCAATTCAGACCGGCGTGGGCTTAGGGGTTCCGGCGTTACTGCTGGGGGCTGGCTTTGTCTTCCCGGTGGCGAACTTTATCGCTTCGCTGATAACCGGTCTGGTGATTGGTCTGGCGATTGGCTACATCATTATTCTGGCGCGTAAGTTCACCATTAATCAGAGCGACTCCACGTACGGGGCGGACGTCATGATGGGGGCCGGTAACACTTCAGGCCGTTTTCTGGGGCCGTTGATTATCCTCAGCGCCATGACGGCATCGATTCCTATTGGTCTGGGCTCTCTGGTGGGCGCGCTGCTGTTTTATATCTGGCAGAAGCCGATTACTGGCGGCGCGATTTTAGGCGCGATGATCCTCGGTTCCATCTTCCCGGTTGCGATTAGCTAACTGTTGATTTGTAGGCCGGATAAGGCGGTTGCGCCGCCATCCGGCAAAGGAGAGAACGATGTTTGATTTACTCCTGCGCCATGCGCGTCTGGTCGATGACACGTTGACTAATATTGCCCTGCAAGATGGCAAAATCGCGGCGTTGGGTGACGTTGATGGTCCGGCGTTGAAAACCATTGACCTGCGCGGTGAGTGTTTTGTCAGCGCGGGTTGGATTGATTCTCACGTTCACTGCTACCCGACATCGCCGATTTACCACGACGAACCGGACAGCGTGGGTATTGCCACTGGCGTTACCACAGTGGTGGATGCAGGCAGCACTGGCGCAGATGATATTGACGATTTTTACACCCTGACCCGTGACGCGACCACCGACGTTTATGCGCTGCTGAATGTTTCACGCGTCGGACTTATTGCCCAAAACGAGCTGGCTAACATGGCCAATATTGACGCTGATGCGGTTCGGCAGGCGGTAAAACGCCATCCGGATTTTATCGTCGGCCTCAAGGCGCGGATGAGCAGCAGCGTGGTAGGCGTTAACGGCATCACGCCGCTGGAACGCGCTAAAGCCATGCAGCAAGAAAACGGCAACCTGCCGCTGATGGTACATATTGGCAATAACCCGCCGGATCTGGACGAAATCGCGGAGCGTCTGACGGCGGGCGATATCATTACCCACTGTTACAACGGTAAGCCGAACCGTATTCTTCGGCCTGACGGCGAGCTGCGCGCCTCGGTGACACGAGCGCTGGCGCGCGGCGTGCGTCTGGATGTCGGGCATGGTACCGCCAGCCTGAGCTTTGCGGTGGCTAAACGCGCTATTAGCCTGGGGATTTTACCGCATACCATCAGTTCCGATATCTACTGCCGTAACCGCATCAACGGCCCGGTACATTCGCTGGCTAATGTGATGTCGAAATTCCTCGCCATCGGCATGTCGCTGCCGCAGGTCATTGCGTGCGTGACGGCCAATGCCGCCGATAGCCTGAATCTGAAAACCAAAGGTCGTCTTCAGCCTGGTCTGGATGCCGACCTGACCCTCTTTACGCTTAAACGCCAGCCCACCGTGTTGGTAGACGCGGAAAACGACAGCTTACAGGCTGAAGAATTGCTGACGCCGCTTGCCGCGATACGCGCAGGCAAGGGCTATATGACCGAACAAGGGAGCGCGGAACATGCCTTCGATTTTTGAGAAGTATCAATTAAAACAGGTGATTAACGCCTCCGGACGTATGACGGCGCTCGGCGTCTCTACGCCGCGCCCGGAAGTGATAGACGCGGCGATGGCCGGAATGAATCAGTATTTCGAGATGAAAGATCTGGTGAATAAAACCGGTGAGTACATTGCGAAATTGCTGGAGGTGGAAGGGGCGACGGTAGTCTCCTGCGCCAGTGCGGGCCTTGCCCAGTCGGTTGCCGCGGTACTGGTTCAGGACAGCGACTGGCTGCTGGAAAATCTGCACGTTACACCGATTGAAAATAACGAAATCGTCCTGCCAAAGGGCCACAACGTCAACTTTGGCGCGCCGGTGGGAACGATGGTGGCGCTGGGCGGCGGCAAACTGGTGGAAGCCGGTTACGCCAACGAATGTTCCGCCGCGCAGTTGGCGGCGGCCATTACGCCGCGCACGGCGGCTATTCTCTATATCAAATCTCACCACTGCGTACAGAAAAGTATGCTCAGCGTGGAGCAGGCTGCGGTGGTGGCGCGCACGCATAATCTCCCGCTGATTGTGGACGCGGCGGCGGAGGAAGATTTGCAGTGCTACTACCGCGTGGGCGCAGATCTCGTTATCTATAGCGGCGCGAAAGCGATTGAAGGGCCGACCAGCGGGCTGGTGATTGGCAAAACGCAGTATGTTGAGTGGGTAAAACGTCAGTCAGCGGGCATTGGCCGGGCGATGAAGGTCGGCAAAGAAGGAATTGTTGGCCTGACCTGCGCCATTGAATTGTACCTGCGGGCGCAAAAAGAGAGCGGCGCGGAGATGGTAGAAAAAATGGCGCCCTTTATCGACACGTTGAACACGTTTAACGGCGTCAGCGCCCGCGTAGTGTGGGACAGCGCCGGACGCGATATCGCGCGCACGGAAATTAAGTTTGATGAAGCCGTTACCGGCATCGCCACAGGCGAACTGGTCGACGCGCTGAAGCAAGGGGAATACGCGATTTACTTTCGCGGATACAAAGCCAACGAAGGGATTATTGAAGCGGATGTCCGCAGTGTCGATCGCGCGCAGTTAGCGATTGTGGCGCGTCGTATTGGCGAGGTGATTAATCAGGAGAAACAAGCATGAAACTGACCCCTAACTTTTACCGCGATCGCGTTTGCCTGAACGTACTGGCCGGTTCGAAAGATAACGCCCGGGAAATCTACGCGGCGGCGGAAGGTCATGTGCTGGTTGGCGTGCTCTCCAAAAACTATCCGGATGTGGCAAGCGCAGTCGCGGATATGCGTGAATATGCGGCGCTTATCGATAATGCGCTCTCCGTCGGACTGGGGGCAGGCGATCCTAACCAGTCGGCGATGGTGAGCGAAATCTCGCGTCAGGTACAGCCGCAGCATGTCAACCAGGTGTTTACCGGCGTAGGAACCAGCCGGGCGCTGCTGGGGCAAAATGAGACGGTGGTGAACGGTCTTGTCTCGCCGACCGGCACGCCGGGGCTGGTGAAAATTTCCACCGGCCCGCTAAGCAGCCGCGCGCCGGACGGCATCGTACCCATAGAAACGGCGATTGCGCTACTCAAAGACATGGGCGGCAGCTCTGTTAAATACTTTCCGATGGGAGGACTCACCTGTCGCGACGAGTATAAAGCGGTAGCTGAGGCCTGCGCCCGCCATGATTTCTGGCTGGAACCGACGGGCGGTATCGATCTGGAAAACTTCGCCGAGATTCTGCACATCGCCCTTGATGCAGGTGTAAGCAAAATCATTCCTCACATTTATAGTTCGATTATTGATAAGGTGAGCGGCAACACCCGTGCGGACGATGTGCGTCAGTTACTCGCTATCGTCCGGTCGCGTGTCGGCTAATCATGAGGAGAGAGACGTGCGATTCCCCAACCAACGTTTAGCGCAGCTATTTGCGATGCTGCAAAACGAGACGCTGCCGCAGGACGAGCTGGCGCAGCGGTTGTCGGTCTCCACGCGTACCGTTCGGGCGGATATCGCCGCGCTGAACATGTTGCTGACGCCGCATGGCGCGCAATTTACTCTCAGCCGCGGCAACGGGTATCAGCTCAAAATTGATGATCCGGCACGTTATCAATCCCTGCAAACGCAGCAATCTCCCGCCCTGGCGCGCGGTCCGCGCACCAGCCAGGAGCGGATACACTATTTGCTGGCGCGTTTTTTAACCTCCGCCTTCTCGCTGAAGCTGGAGGATTTAGCAGATGAATGGTTTGTCAGCCGTGCGACGTTGCAGAACGACATGGCGGACGTGCGCGAGCATTTGCTGCGTTATCATCTGACGCTGGAAACGCGTCCGCGTCATGGCATGAAATTGTTTGGCGGAGAGATGGCGATTCGCGCCTGTCTGACCGACCTTTTATGGACGCTGGCGCAGCAGGAGCCCTCTCATCCGTTAATTGTTAGTACCACGCTGAACACCGAGGTGTCTCAACGGCTGCGGTCTCTTTTGCCGGATATTTTCTCTCATTGTCAAATCCGCCTGACCGATGAGGGCGAGCTGTTTCTGCGTTTATACTGCGCGGTGGCGGTACGGCGTATTCGCGAGGGGTATCCGTTATCGGAATGCGTGGCAGAGGAGGTCGATGAAAAGGTGCGCCATGCGGCGCATGAGATTGCGGAGCTACTACAACAGCTGGCTGACAAGCCGCTGTCGGAGCCGGAAGTAAGCTGGCTGAAGGTGCATATTGCCGCCCGCCAGGTACAGGAGATTGCCCCCAGCGCCATTAATGCCGATGATGAAGAGGCGCTGGTGCACTATATCCTCAATTTTATTAATACCCAGTACAACTATAACCTGTTGAATGATAAACAGCTTCACGCGGACTTGCTGACCCACATCAAAACGATGATCACCCGCGTGCGCTACCAGATCATGATCCCCAACCCACTACTGGAAAATATTAAGCAGCACTATCCGATGGCGTGGGATATGACGTTGGCGGCGATATCGAGTTGGGGAAAATACACGCCGTATACCATTAGCGAAAACGAAATCGGTTTTCTGGTGCTGCATATTGGCGTTGGGCTGGAACGTAGTTACAACATTGGCTACCAGCGGCAGCCGCAGGTACTGCTGGTGTGCGATGCTGGTAATGCGATGGTGCGGATGATTGAAGCGGTACTGGCGCGGAAATACCCGCAGATTGAGATTGCCCTCACTCTGACACTACGCGACTATGAGGCGCGGGACAGTATTGTGGAGGATTTTGTGATTTCCACGGCGCGGATCGGCGAAAAAGATAAGCCGGTCATCATGATCGCCCCCTTTCCTACCGACTATCAATTGGAGCAGATCGGTAAGCTGGTGCTGGTGGACAGAACCCGTCCGTGGATGCTGGATAAATATTTCGATGCCTCGCATTTTCGCATCGTGGAGGGGGAAATAGATCAACAGACGCTGTTTAAAACGCTGTGCGATCAGTTGCACGAGGAAGGCTTTGTTGATGCGGCGTTTCTCGATTCGGTTATTGAACGTGAAGCTATCGTCAGTACGTTATTAGGCGACGGGATTGCCTTGCCGCACGCGCTGGGGCTGCTGGCGAAGAAAACGGTGGTTTATACGGTGCTCGCGCCGCAGGGGATTGCCTGGGGTGACGAAACGGCGCACGTTATTTTTTTACTCGCCATCAGCAAAAGTGAGTATGAAGAGGCGATGGCCATCTACGATATTTTCGTCACTTTCCTGCGCGAACGCGCCATGACGCGCCTATGCGCATGTCAGAATTTTACGCAATTTAAAACGGTCGCGATGGAGTGCGTGAGTCGTTTTTGAGAGGCGTTATCCAGAATTCGATGTAATGCGAATGTAATGCTAAACTGCATTACACATTCGATTCTACTGGAGGCATAATGGCCACGCTGAACGTCCGTCTGGATGACAAACTCAAAAATGAGGCTTATGCCGTGCTGGAAAAACTGAACATTACTCCAACGGAAGCCGTGCGATTACTGTTCCAGTACGTCGCGGAAACGGGGCGCATGCCAGTGAAAACCGTCACTCTTAGCGACAGTGAAGATGCATTGATTCAGACAGTTCGGGAGAGGCTGTCTAGTCCGCAAAAGGGAATCAAGGTTAGTCTGGATGACTTATGAACTGGAATTCGACCCGAGGGCCTTAAAAGAGTGGCATAAGCTGGGCGATACGGTGAAGGCTCAGCTTAAGAAAAAGTTGGCTGATGTGCTATTGAACCCCAGAATCGACTCTGCCCGTTTAAACGGTCTTCCTGACTGCTATAAAATTAAGCTTAAATCGTCCGGTTATCGTCTGGTGTACCAGGTTCGGGATGACGTTGTGATTGTGTTTGTTGTTGCGGTCGGCAAGCGAGAACATTCAGCCGTCTATCACGATGCAAACAAACGGCTTTAGCGATCAACGCAAATGATGCACTACCTGGTTGCTGCTACCGCGCCAGATAAGCGCCGGGTCTTTCAGATCCTGCACAAATTTGCCATCGACCAGCACGTTGATGAGATCGACTACCTGCATCTGTGCGGCGTTGAGTTCATCGAGCTTGTAGCCGGTCCACACCCAGATATCTTTCCCCGGGCACTCCGCGTGGATGCGTTGTACCAGTGCCAGGATATCCGGTACGTTTTGCGGATGCAGCGGATCGCCGCCCGACAGCGAGATCCCCTGACGGTGAATGCGCGTGTCGTTCAGATCGGCAATGATCTTATCTTCCATCTCTTTGGTAAACGGCTGGCCGGAGTTCAGCCGCCAGGTGCTTTTGTTATAGCAGCCAGGGCATTCATGCACGCACCCTGACACAAACAGGGTGCAGCGGGTGCCGGGGCCGTTAACGATGTCTACGGGGTAGTATTGGTGGTAGCGCATAGCGGGTGTCCAGAAAGCATGTAGGCCGGATAAGGTGCTTGCACCGCATCCGGCAACATTGTGATGCCTGATGACGACGCGATTGCGTCTTATCAGGCCTACGGTCTTTGCAAACGGAAATTAACCTATCTGCCCATTGCCTAAATGCTTCACGCGGCGCTTCACTTCTTCCTGCTTACCGGCGTTAAACGGACGCGCGTCCGGGCTGCCTAAATAACCGCACACGCGGCGGGTGACCGAGACGCGCGCGGCGTCGTGGTTGCCGCATTTCGGGCAGGTGAAACCTTTACTGGTACATTCGAACTCCCCGGTAAAGCCGCACTCGTAGCATTCATCGATCGGCGTGTTGGTGCCGTAATACGGTACATGCTGATAGCTGTAATCCCAGACATCTTCCAGCGCTTTCAGGTTGTGCTGAATGTTCGGGTATTCGCCGTAGCAAATGAAACCCCCGTTCGCCAGCGGCGGATACGGCGCTTCGAAATCGATTTTGTCGTACGGGTTGACCTTCTTCTCCACGTCGAGGTGGAAGCTGTTGGTGTAGTAACCTTTATCGGTTACGCCCGGCACCACGCCGAACTCGGCGGTATCCAGACGGCAGAAGCGGTCACAGAGGTTTTCACTTGGCGTGCTGTACAGGCTAAAGCCGTAGCCGGTCTCGTCTTTCCACTGATCCACGGCCTGGCGCAGACGCTCCACAATCGCGATGCCTTTAGCGCGAAGTTGCTCGCTGTCGTACAGGTGTTCGCCGCCGAACAGCGCGTTAATGGTTTCATGGATACCAATGTAGCCCAGAGAGATGGACGCACGACCATTTTTAAAGATTTCAGACACGTCGTCGTCCGCTTTCAGCCGCACGCCGCAGGCGCCTTCCATATACAGGATAGGCGCGACGCGGGCTTTCACGCCTTCAAGGCGGGCGATACGGGTCATCAGCGCCTTCCGCGCCAGCGCCAGACGTTCATCCAGCAGTTTCCAGAATGCGGTTTCGTCGCCTTTTGCTTCCAGCGCGATGCGCGGCAGGTTAAGGCTAATCACGCCCAGGTTGTTACGCCCGTCGTGGATCTGCTCGCCGTTTTCGTTCTCCCACACGCCGAGGAAGCTGCGGCAGCCCATTGGCGTTTTGAACGAACCGGTGACTTTGACCACCTGATCGTAGTTGAGGATGTCCGGATACATGCGCTTGCTCGCGCACTCCAGCGCCAGTTGTTTAATGTCGTAGTTCGGATCGCCAAACTTGTGGTTCAAACCATCGCGGATAGCGAAGACCAGTTTCGGGAACACGGCGGTTTTGCGATTTTTACCCAGACCGGCGATACGGTTACGCAAAATAGACGCCTGGATCAGACGCGACTCCCAACTGGTGCCGAGGCCAAAACCAAAGGTAACGAAAGGCGTCTGGCCGTTAGCGGTGTGCAGCGTGTTAACTTCGTATTCCAGCGACTGGAAGGCGTCGTAGCACTCTTTTTCGGTGCGAGAACGCGCATACCCTTCGGCATCCGGGATCTGCCACTCATCGGCGGTTTTGCGGTGCTTGTTGTAGCTTTCGGTGACAAACGGCGCCAGCACTTCGTCGATACGGTTAATGGTGGTGCCGCCATAAATATGGCTGGCGACCTGCGCGATAATCTGCGCGGTAACGGCAGTGGCGGTAGAGATTGATTTCGGCGGTTCGATCTCGGCGTTACCCATCTTAAAGCCCTGGGTCAACATGCCTTTCAGGTCGATCAACATACAGTTGAACATCGGGAAGAACGGCGAATAGTCGAGATCGTGATAGTGGATATCGCCGCGCTCATGCGCTTGTACTACGTCACGCGGCAACAGGTGCTGGCGGGCATAGTGTTTGGCGACAATCCCGGCCAGCAAATCGCGCTGGGTGGGAATGACTTTACTGTCTTTGTTGGCGTTTTCATTGAGCAACGCGGAGTTAGTTTGCTCTACCAGGCCGCGAATTTCCTGGTTCAGACGACCACGCTTTTCACGCTGAATGTCGCGATCGTGACGGTATTCGATGTAGGCGCGGGCAAGCTGTTTGTACGGGCCGGACATCAGTTGGTTTTCAACCGCAGTTTGGATCTCGTTAATATCCACCTGACTGCGCGCGTTCATTTGGCTGCTAACGACTTCTGCGACGGTGGCACAGTAATCTGCGTCATCGACTCCCGCTGCTTTAGCTGCACGTAGAATGGCTTCCTTAATGCGCTCTGATTTGAATGGCACTTTACAGCCATCTCGTTTCATCACATGCGGTGTCATGATCACTCCATATTTGTAAGAACAGGTTATCCACAGAGGCCGGGGAAGCCATAACAGGTTTATTCATCTCTTTTCCAACGACTTCCCGCAATCCTGACCCAGGTTATCCACAATTCACCTTGTGTCGAGTGAACAGGTGTTGTAGCAATTGTAGTCAATTAATACAACATATTGGGTCGGTGTGCATTTTAAAGTCTATATGTAGTGATTTGCATCAAGGATGTTTGCAATTTTATTGATGTAGAACAAGGTAAAAATCAGAGCGTACAGATGGCGGGCGCTGTAGCGTTTGTAAAAGATAGCAAGAAAAATCTGATTAATTATTCAACAAAAACAGTCAGTAACCTGGAGCAACGCCACAGCCCGTGTCAATAGGTTTGTGGCGTTTATCCGTATAAGGATGTCGCGTTAGCGTTGTAACCACCAGATGGCTTCAAATGGGCGGAGCGTCATCGCGGCTGGCTGGCTGGCGACCTCGCCATAATTATGCAGTAGCGCCTGCCACTGTCCTTTGATATGCGGCGGATGCCACTCCTGGCACTGGTTACTCAGATTGGCGACAACCAGCAGGATTTGCCCCTGCCACTGGCGGCGATAACACCATACTGATGGGCTATCCGGGAGGAGATCCTGATAATCGCCCCAGATCAGTACAGGCTGGGTTTTACGTAGCGCAATCAGCTTTTGATAGGTGTAAAACACCGAGTTTTCATCGCGTAATGCCGCCTCGACGTTAACCTCCGTATAGTTATCGCACAGGCTTATCCACGGCTCGCCTTGGGTGAAACCGGCGTTTTTACCGTTGTCCCATTGCATCGGCGTGCGGCTGTTGTCGCGGGATTTACTGGCCAGAATAGCCAGCAGTTCGTCGGGGTCGCGCCCGGCGGCGCGTAGCGCGGCAAACATGTTATGGCTTTCCACGTCGCGATAATCGGTGATGCGGGTAAAGTGTGGGTTGGTCATGCCGATTTCTTCGCCCTGATAGATATAAGGCGTCCCTTGCATACCGTGCAGCGCCATCGCCAACATTTTCGCGGCTGGAACCCGGTATTCACCCTCGTCGCCAAAGCGGGAAACGATGCGCGGCTGATCGTGATTACACCAGAATAACGCGTTCCAGGCGACGTTATGCATCCCCTGTTGCCAGTGGCGGAACAACGCTTTCAGCGCCACATAATCAGGTTTTGCCAGCGTCCACTTTTCGCCATTGGGGTAATCCACCTTCAGATGATGAAAATTGAAGGTCATCGAGAGTTCGTCGCCGCTAAGCGCGGCATATTGCTGGCAGTTTTCCAGCGTGGTAGAGGACATTTCGCCTACCGTCATCAGATTACGCGGCGTAAAAACGTCACGGTTCATTTCGCGTAAAAACGTATGCGCGCGCGGCCCGTCGGTATAAAAGCGGCGTCCGTCGCCCGTCGGATCGTCAGGAAAATTCTGATCTTTGGCGATCAGGTTCACCACGTCCAGACGCAGGCCATCCACGCCGCGATCGGCCCAGAATTCGCAGACCTTTTTCAGCTCGGCGCGTACGGCGGGGTTTTCCCAGTTCAGGTCGGCCTGTTCAGGCGCGAAAAGGTGTAAATAATATTGTTCGCTCTGGCTATGCCAGCGCCAGGCGCTGCCGCCAAATTTGGATTGCCAGTTATTCGGGCAGACATCCGGCGTGCCATCGCGCCAGATATAAAACTGACGGTATGGACTCTCTTTGTTCAGCGCTTCGCGAAACCAGGCGTGCTGGGTAGAAGTATGGTTAAACACCATATCCAGGATGATACGAATACCGCGTGCTTTCGCCTGCGCGACCAGCTCGTCAAAATCATCCAGCGTGCCGTAGGTCGGGTCGATAGCCGTATAATTTGCGACGTCATAACCGTTATCCACCTGCGGCGAGATATAAAACGGCGTGAGCCAGATGGCGTCCACGCCGAGTCGCTGTAGATAGTCAAGGCGCTGCGTGACGCCGCGTAAATCGCCGGTGCCGCTGCCGGTCGTGTCCTGAAAACTTTTTGGGTAGATCTGATAAATAACGCCGTTTTGCCACCAGAGGGGAATAGTCATTGTTGTTTCCTGCAAGTGCGTTGGGACGCAACTGCGCCCCGAAGAAATATTAGACAATTTGTAATGTGCCCTGACGATGCTTACGCTGATAGATAAAGGTGGTCAGAATCACCGGGATCACGATCGCGATAACCATCGCCATGCCGTACACCTGCCAGTAGCGCGGCGGTATAGACAGGATGCCCGGCAGGCCGCCCACGCCGATACCGTTGGCGATGACGCCGTTCAGACCGCAGAGCAGTCCCGCCAGACCAGATCCGATCATCGCGCACAGCATCGGAAAACGATACTTCAGGTTGATACCGTACATCGCCGGTTCAGTTACCCCAAGGTAAGCGGAAATGGCGGCAGGAACGGAGATCTCGCGTTCATTGTGTTTACGGCTGGAGATGATGATGCCCACCACGGCGGAGGCCTGCGCGATATTCGACAGCGCAATCAGCGGCCAGACTGGCGTACCGCCCATGCTCTGGATCATCTGCATATCGATAGCGAGCGTTGTCTGGTGGACACCGGTAATGACCAGCGGGGCATACAGGAAGCCGAACAGCGCCGCGCCTATCGGGGCGAAACTGCCGGTCATCAGATAACGTACCGCAAAGGCCACGCCGTCGCCGATCATACGACCAAAGGGGCCGATAAAGGTGTGGGCGAGAAAGACGGCCAGTATTAACGAACACACCGGGACGACGACCAGGTAGAGATAATCCGGCACGATGCGTTTCAACCGCGTTTCAATAAATCCAAGCGCCAGCCCTGCCAGTAGCGCCGGGATAACCTGCGCCTGGTAGCCCACTTTCTCAATGCTAAATAAGCCGAAGTTCCAGACGTCCGGCGTTTGCTGGCCCAGCAGATACGCATTCATCAACTGCGGCGACACCAGCGTCACGCCGAGCACGATACCAAGAATCGGCGTGCCGCCCATTTTTTCACCGCCGACCAGCAGATTCCCACCGGCAGATAGAAAAAGATCGCTTCGCCGATCAACCATAAAAAATCATAAAGCGTTTTTAGCGCCGGATGCATCTGCGCCAGCGTTTGGCCGTTGCTCATCGGCACATCGCCGATCACGTTACGAAAGCCTAAGATCAAACCGCCGCTGATCAACGCCGGTAGTAGCGGAAAGAAGATCTCCGCAAAGTGGGAAATTAACTGCTCATGCCATTTCATGTTCTGGCGAGCGGCTTTTTTGGCCTGCTCTTTATCAGCATACGCTTTGCCGGTGGTCTCCAGCAGCGCGTTATAGTAATCGCCAACGTCGGTGCCAATCACCACCTGAAACTGACCAGCGTTGGTGAAACAACCTTTAACCATCGGTAATTGTTCGATCTCTTTTGGCCTGGCGTTCGCGGGCTGGTGGAGCACAAAGCGCAGGCGAGTAATGCAGTGGCTCACCGTGGCGATGTTGTCGCGCCCGCCGACCAGGTCAATCAGCCGGTCGATATCGGCTTGTTTTACTTTGCTCATCGTAAAGCCTCATGGCAGAGGAGATATGTTATGGGTTGGCGCAAGAGTAGCTCTTCAACGTTGGTTTAAAAATGGGAACGTTCCCGAAACGCAGCGACGATCACAAATTACTCGTGGTATTCCGTTTAATTAGTCACTCAGGCGAGGGTAGAAGGAATGACGATCCGGCGCGGATCGCAGCGGCCATTGATCTGTTCGATCAGCTGCGAAGCCGCCTGTCGTCCGGCTTCAGCATAGCCAGGATCGACAGTGACGATCTCCGGGTGCAGGAATTTTATCAGCGGCGTGTTCCCGACGCTTGCCAGTTGCAGCGTCTCAATACGTTGCTCCTGTAAATACTTACTGGCGCCCAACGCCAGCGTATCGGTGGCGCAGACTAACGCGGTGGTATCCGGCATGATGACGCTTGCCGTATGCTCATAGCCCTGCTTCATGGCAAGACCGGGCAGGGCGGCGACGGGGTGAAGTTTATGTTTTTTGCAAAACGCCAGGTATGCGTCATGCCGACGTTTGCCGGTGGTAATATCGCTATGGGGAACGCCCAGAAAGCTAATGTTGCGGTGTCCCTGCTCATACAGCCGCTGCATAAGGATATGAATCGCGCCCTCGTCGTCGTAACAGACGGAGGCAAAACCTTGCGCATCTCTTGCCAGCAGCACCAGCGAGGCTTTCCAGGGGGCGATCAACTCTTCTGTGATGCCGGTAAAGCCAAACAGCACCACGCCATCAATGTTACGTCGTCTGAGCATGCCCAGATGTTCCATTACCAGCGTCGGCGAGAACTGACTTTCCATCATAATAGGGTCGTAGCCCTGTTCGTAAAACGCAGGCAGCATGGTCTGAACCGCGAGGTTTTCAGACAACGAATCAAGGCGAGTGACGATAATAGCGACCACTTTATCGCTTTGTCCCCGCATCGCGCGGGCGGAGCGGGACGGGGAGAAACCGTGTTGATTCATCACCGCTTCGACACGCTCGCGGGTACGTTCGCTTACGCCGCTTTCATTGTTAAGCACGCGGGAAACGGTTGATTTCCCTACGCCGCTCAGGCGGGCGATGTCTTTGATAGTGAGCCGGTTTTGCATCCTGTTTTCCCGTGGCGTGACGCTGATGGTGATAAAAAGAGTAACTTTACTCAAGCGAAGGGCAATGGGCAAAGTCTGGTTTATCGTTGGTTTAATTACGTAACGGTATGATACCGCCATAATTGCCACAAAACTTATGGATTTATGCGTATAATCCGCGGCGCAAATTATTTACTTACCGGAGGCGACATGGACCCTGAACCCACCCCTCTCCCGCGATGGAGAATTTTCCTTTTCCGGTAAGCCTGCCTCTGCTGTCTTACCGGTGTGTAAGACAGTGACACAATAACGTCCCTGTTTTTATTTAAACATTGCTCATCGGGCAAGGCTTTGCCGTGCCTGAAGAATTTTCTGCGCCTGACTTCGGCGCGGAGGGATTACCTATGCTAAAAATCATTACCCGCCAGCTTTTTGCCCGGCTTAATCGTCATTTGCCTTATCGTCTGGTTCACCGCGATCCGCTGCCCGGCGCGCAGACCGCGGTAAATGCGACTATCCCGCCTTCGCTGAGCGAGCGCTGTCTGAAAGTCGCGGCAATGGAGCAGGAGACTCTCTGGCGCGTTTTTGATACGCACCCGGAGGGATTAAACGCTGCCGAGGTGACGCGCGCGCGTGAAAAGCATGGCGAAAACCGCCTTCCGGCACAGAAACCCTCGCCGTGGTGGGTGCATCTGTGGGTATGTTATCGCAATCCTTTCAACATCTTACTCACGATTCTTGGCGGCATTTCTTATGCCACGGAGGATCTGTTTGCCGCAGGCGTTATCGCCCTGATGGTCGGTATCTCAACGCTGCTGAATTTTGTGCAGGAAGCGCGCTCGACAAAAGCGGCGGACGCGCTAAAAGCGATGGTGAGCAATACCGCTACCGTACTGCGGGTTATTAATGAAAATGGCGAAAATGCCTGGCTGGAATTACCCATCGATCAACTGGTGCCCGGCGATATTATTAAGCTGGCGGCGGGGGATATGATCCCGGCGGATTTACGGATTATCCAGGCGCGCGATCTGTTTGTCGCCCAGGCGTCGCTGACCGGCGAATCTCTGCCAGTCGAGAAAGTCGCCGCGACGCGTGAGCCCCGGCAAAATAACCCGCTTGAGTGCGACACGCTGTGCTTTATGGGGACGAACGTCGTGAGCGGAACGGCGCAGGCCGTGGTGATGGCGACCGGCGCCGGCACCTGGTTTGGTCAATTGGCGGGGCGCGTGTCGGAACAAGATAACGAGCAGAACGCTTTCCAGAAAGGAATTAGCCGCGTCAGTATGTTGCTGATCCGCTTTATGCTGGTCATGGCGCCGGTAGTACTGATTATTAATGGTTACACGAAAGGTGACTGGTGGGAAGCGGCGCTATTTGCGCTCTCGGTCGCGGTAGGGCTCACCCCGGAAATGTTGCCGATGATCGTCACCTCCACCCTCGCGCGCGGGGCGGTGAAGCTCTCGAAACAGAAAGTTATCGTGAAGCACCTTGATGCGATTCAGAACTTCGGCGCGATGGATATTCTGTGCACTGATAAAACCGGCACTCTGACGCAGGATAAAATTGTGCTGGAGAATCACACGGATATTTCTGGTAAGCCCAGCGAGCATGTACTGCATTGCGCCTGGCTGAACAGCCATTATCAGACCGGTCTAAAAAATTTACTGGATACGGCGGTCCTGGAGGGAGTAGACGAAACCGCCGCGCGTCAGCTCTCCGGACGCTGGCAGAAAATCGATGAGATCCCGTTTGATTTTGAGCGTCGCCGGATGTCGGTAGTGGTCGCCGAAGATTCGAACGTGCATCAACTGGTCTGCAAAGGCGCGTTACAGGAGATCCTGAACGTGTGTACTCAGGTGCGCCACAACGGCGATATTGTGCCGCTGGACGACAATATGCTGCGCCGGGTGAAACGCGTTACCGACACGCTGAACCGTCAGGGGCTACGCGTGGTCGCCGTCGCGACCAAATACCTGCCTGCGCGTGAGGGCGATTACCAACGTATCGATGAGTCTGACCTCATTCTGGAAGGGTATATCGCTTTTCTCGATCCGCCGAAAGAGACCACCGCGCCGGCGCTGAAAGCGCTGAAGGCGAGCGGAATTACGGTGAAAATTCTCACCGGCGACAGCGAGCTGGTAGCGGCGAAAGTTTGCCATGAGGTTGGGCTGGATGCGGGCGATGTCATTATTGGCAGTGATATTGAAGGGTTAAGCGACGACGCGCTGGCGGCGCTGGCCGCCCGTACGACGTTGTTTGCGCGTCTGACGCCGATGCATAAAGAGCGCATCGTCACTTTACTCAAACGCGAGGGGCATGTGGTCGGTTTTATGGGCGACGGGATTAACGATGCTCCGGCGTTGCGGGCGGCGGATATTGGTATCTCGGTAGATGGCGCGGTGGACATCGCCCGTGAAGCGGCCGATATTATCCTGCTGGAAAAGAGCCTGATGGTGCTGGAAGAAGGCGTCATTGAAGGTCGTCGTACTTTTTCTAATATGTTGAAATATATCAAGATGACGGCCAGCTCAAATTTCGGTAACGTGTTTAGCGTACTGGTGGCGAGCGCCTTTTTGCCGTTCCTGCCAATGCTGCCGCTGCACTTGCTGATTCAAAACCTACTGTACGATGTATCCCAGGTGGCGATTCCGTTTGATAATGTCGATGAAGAACAAATTCAAAAGCCGCAGCGCTGGAATCCGGCGGATTTGGGGCGCTTTATGGTCTTTTTCGGTCCGATCAGCTCGATTTTCGACATTTTGACCTTTTGTCTGATGTGGTGGGTATTTCATGCGAATACGCCAGAAACGCAAACTTTGTTCCAGTCCGGCTGGTTTGTGGTGGGATTACTGTCGCAAACGCTGATTGTGCATATGATCCGTACCCGCCGTCTGCCGTTTATTCAAAGTCGCGCCGCTTGGCCGCTGATGGCGATGACATTGTTGGTGATGGTGGTGGGAGTCTCGTTGCCGTTTTCGCCGCTGGCGTCTTACCTGCAGTTGCAGGCGCTGCCGTTAAGCTATTTCCCGTGGCTGATTGCCATTCTGGTGGGATATATGACGTTAACCCAGTTGGTGAAAGGGTTTTACAGCAGACGTTATGGCTGGCAGTAAACACTTTCGTCGGGGATTCGCCAGCGTGCTTAATCCCCGATATCGCTAACCAGGCCAGATGCCCGTAAAGCTCGACAAGTTTAACGCGATCGGCTTTATCTTTAAATTTCAGGGCTTATTCAAGCAACTGTAGAATGCTATATGCAGGCATAAAAAAGAGGAATGTCCAGCTAAGTTTGTAAAATACATTCTCTGCCCCCGAGCCAGAACGAGAGGAGGAGATGTCCCACCGCCGGATATGTTTTGCGGATATGCGACGAAAGCGGCGAATATAGCTAATGCAATAAACTAAGTAAGGAGGAATCGCTAAGGCGGCAGTGGGTTTAGGAAACATAAGGGTAAGCAATATGGCTGCGACAATGAAGCATAAAAAGACTATCTTCGCGGTAGATTCTATCTGTTTTAATTCCTGGCGTATGCTTTCAGCATGTTTCTCCTGCCAGCGACGGAGCGTGCTGTTGCTAAATCCATATTCTTCGCACAACGCCTTATTCGGTACGCCGTTTTTCGACTGTTGCAGAAAATCGGCGATTTGTTCCTCGGTAAAACGCGATCTTACCATTGCCGCCTCTCCATGGCTGTTGGTGCCCCGAACCGGGCAAACTTGCGCCGCCCGGCGGGGATGACGTCCGGCGCTTAGCGACGAACAGCGATCGCTTCAATCTCAATTTTCACGTCTTTCGGCAGACGGGCAACTTCCACGCAGGAACGCGCCGGGAAGGTGGCGTTGTGCTCGGTGAAGAAGGCTTCGTAGGTGGCGTTGACGGTCGCGAAATCGTTCAGGTCTTTCACGAATACGGTCGTTTTCACAATGTCGCCTACTTTCAGGCCAGCGGCTTCCACGATAGCTTTAACGTTTTCCAGCGACTGACGTGCCTGAGCGGATACGTCTTCCGCTACGGCACCGGTTTTCGGATCGACCGGGATCTGACCGGAAGTGATTACCATGCTACCCAGGTCAACGCCCTGTACGTATGGGCCGATTGCTGCTGGTGCATTTTCCGTCGCAATAGTTTTGCTCATGATTTCTCCTGAATTACAGCGGTAATAGAATGTCCCCGCTCATTATAGGGAGCCGGGATCTCATAACCAACCCAAATTAGTTGGCCAGCACCACATAATGCGAAAACTCTTTTTCACAGTATTTGCATTTGAGGGCGATATCATTGGCGCGTTTTTTCACTGCAAAGCTGGAGGATACTGGTTCCGCGTGGCTGATGCAGTTGCTGTTCGGGCAAACCAGCACATTATTAATACGCTCTGGCAGGCTGGGGCGTGATTTCCCGACTACGTCGTAGTTGTCGATGCGGTTAACGGTGGCCTGCGGCGCGTACAGAGCAAGTTGGTTAACCTGCTCTTCGGTGAGAAAGGTGTTTTCTATTTTGATTAAGTCTTTACGCCCCATCTCGCCAGACGGGAGATTCAGACCGATAGTGATTCGCTGATCGGTCTCGGTCAATTTAAACAGACTCAGCAGTTTAAAGCCTACCTGCGCAGGGATATGGTCAATCACGGTGCCGCATTTAATGGCTTCAACCTGCAGTTTGTTATCGTGTGTCATCGTTTTTCTCCCTTACAGACTCAGTTCGCTATTCAGTACTAACGCCAGTAACGCCTGGCGAGCGAAAATACCGTTGCCCGCCTGTTGGAAGTACCAGGCGTGTGGCGTTTTATCCACATCCGTGGTGATTTCATCAATCCGCGGCAGCGGGTGCAGCACTTTCATATTTTCACGCGCGCCGTTCAGGTCGCTGGCGCGCAGAACAAACTGCGCCTTCACATTGGCGTACTCCGACGGGTCGAGACGCTCTTTCTGTACGCGAGTCATATAGAGGATGTCGACGTCGGCCATGACCTCTTCAATAGAACCATGCAGGCTCCAGGCCATCCCTTTTTCATCCAGCATATCCAGAATGTACTGCGGCATCGCCAGCGCGTCCGGCGCGATAAAATAAAAACGGTTGCCGCTAAATTTCGCCAGCGCCTGGGTTAGCGAATGCACGGTGCGGCCATATTTCAGATCGCCGACCATCGCGATATGCAAGTTATCCAGACGGCCCTGCGTTTCCTGGATGGTGAACAGATCCAACAGGGTCTGTGTCGGATGCTGGTTCGAACCGTCGCCCGCATTGAGCACCGGCACCTGACCGGAAAACTCCGTCGCCAGACGTGCCGCGCCTTCTTGCGGATGGCGCATCACAATCGCGTCCACGTAAGTGCTAATCACTGAGATCGTGTCGGCTAACGTTTCTCCTTTTTTCCCCAGCGACGTGTTGGCGCTGTCGGAGAAGCCCACTACGCTGGCGCCCAGGCGATGCATTGAAGTTTCAAACGACAGGCGGGTACGCGTGGAGGCTTCGAAAAAGCAGCTGGCGATCACTTTATGTTTCAAAAGCTCCGGCTGCGGGTTGGCTTTTAATTTCGCCGCCGTCGCCAGTACCAGATTAAGATCGTCGCGGCTGAGGTCGTTTATGGAAATGATATGTTTTTGATATAGCGGGTTAGCCATGTTTATCTCCTGACGCCTGGGCAAAAAAAAACCCCTCAATTGAGGGGCTTGGTATTGGTTTTCAACGGAAAGAAAAACGGCAGGCCTGCGTCTTTTTTCAGACGCGGTAAGACAGAATGTCGTACACACTGAACCATGCTTCCTCCCGGCAAATTGTCCGCGATTATACTCAGCTCTGTTTTGGGATCAAGCGATTAATGCATGATTTACTCATCGCAAACGGTTCTTATGAATTTAAATTCATTTTAAGCAAATAATTAATTTGTTTGTGTACCAGCGCCGTGCGCTGAACGACCCGTGGTGCGACCCAGACAATACTGCTACCGGCAACGACGCCGAGAATTTCCGGCAATGCGTGGTAATCCAGAATTCTCGCGACGGCGCGACCATAACCTGCCGCCGTATGGATAAGGATAAATTCGCTATTATGTTCAACGCTAACGACCATTTCGGCTATTGAACGTCCGGCATCCGGCGAAGGTCGCCGCTGGGGATTTACGGAATAAATCTTTTGTCCCTTCGTATTTCTGATTTTTATTGCGCCCAGCAGCTTGAGCAGGCGCGAAACCGTAGACTGGCTGATACCTTCAAATCCCTCATTTTGTAAATCGCGGCGAATCTCCTCCTGGGACAGGTAACTTTTTTCACTAATCAGGCGCTGACAAACCGCCAGTTGCTGTTGTTCTTTGGCGGAGTAATCATCGTATTCCTTCATAAATGCACCTTATCTTTATTATTGATATCAACGGACTGGCGAAATTCATCACATTTGTCACATCGATTGCGGATCAATCGGGCGGTTTTGCAGGAAAATGAGAAGCCGATCAAAAAAGGTGACGGCGTGCCTGATGGCGCTGTGCTTATCAGTCCTGTCAGATAAGACGCGTCGCCATCTGGCTCGTTACATCATCGCTCCGATGCTCAGTACCGCCATATTCAGCAATGTCAGGATCAGCAACAGCGGGGCGACCCATTTCAGATAGCGGACATAGGGAACCCGCGCGATCGCCAGACCGCCCATGACCACGGCGGAGGTGGGCGTAACCAGGTTCACAATCCCGGAGGCCGACTGGTAGGCGGTTACGACCAAATCCCGCTGTACGTGGGCAAAATCCGCTAACGGCGCCATAATGGGCATTGTCAATACGGCAAGACCGGAAGAGGAGGGCACCAGGAAGGAGAGCAATACTTCCAGCCAGTAGGTTACGTTTATGAAAATAGTGGTAGAGAGGCCGGAAACCAGACTTTCCGCGCTGTGCAAAATGGTGTGGGTAATCATACCGTTATCCATGACCACCACAATGCCGCGCGCGATACCAATAATTAGCGCCACGCCGAGTAAATCCCGCGCGCCGTCAATAAAGGTACTGGTGAACGCTTCCTCACCCATCCGCGTTATCACGCCAACGATAATCGCCGCCGCCAGAAAGACGCCGGAGATTTCCGCCATCCACCAGCCGAGAACCGCCACGCCGTAAATCATCACCGCGAAAGAGGCGGCGAAGATCATCAGCACCCATTTCCGGGTAGCCGTAAACTCCAGCAGAGTATTGGCTCGATTGCCGAGGAAATGGGCGCGGTTTTCCTCCATTTTATCTGCCACGATAGAAAGCTCAGGATGGGCGCGGACTTTGCGCGCATAGCGCATTACCCAAAACACGCACAGTACGTAGCCGACAATTAACAGCAGTACTCGCATCAGCATTCCCTGAGTAAAAGGGATGCCGGCGGCGTTGGCGGCAATGACCGTGGCGAAAGGGTTAATGGTCGAACCGAGCGTGCCTATCCCCGCGCCGAGCAGTACGGTTGCCGCGGCCACTAACGGATCGAAGCGGGCCGCCATCATAACCGGCACCAGCAGCGTGTAGAAGGGCAACGACTCCTCCGCCATGCCATAGATAGTGCCGCCTGCGGCGAACAGCGCCATCAGAATGGGGATCATCCACTCATCTTTGCCGTTGAGTTTGATAGTTACCCGTTCAATACCGGCATCAATCGCCCCCGTTTTATTCACCACCCCCAGAAAGCCGCCGATAATCAAGACAAACAGCGCGACGTCAATGGCGCCGGCGGTGTAGGTTTCGTGGTTATAGAGGCCGTCAATCGGCGCCAGTAAAACAGCGGTAATCCCTTGCGGATGCGCGTCCACGGGGGCATACGTTCCCGCCACCGGCACCTCTTTTCCCAGCGTGGCGTTCATCGCCATTTGGTATTTTCCCGCCGGCACAATCCAGGTCATCACTGCGACCAGGGCAATAAGAATAAACAGGATGGTATAAGCGGTGGGAAATTTAAATTTACCCATGATGTTCTCTCCTGATATCACGGATATGCGCCGCGAGGGCGCATATCCTGTGGGATTAGTCGCCGAGCGTCGCCACCATGACTGCTTTGATGGTGTGCATCCGGTTTTCCGCTTCATCGAAGACTATCGAGCCTGCGGACTCGAACACCTCTTCCGTGACCTCCAGTCCTTTCAGGCCGTAAGCCATTTCGATTTCGCGTCCCACTTTGGTGTGCTCGTTATGGAAGGCGGGCAGGCAGTGCATAAACTTCACATCAGGATTACCGGTAGCGTTTACCACCTGCTGGTTGACCTGATATGGCGTCATCAGACTGACGCGCTCCGCCCAGGCTTCTTTGGGTTCTCCCATCGAGACCCAGACGTCGGTATAGAGGAAATCCACACCGTGAACGCCGTCTTCAACGCTCTCCGTTAAGGTGATACGAGCGCCGGTAACGCTGGCGATTTCTCGGCACTGCGCGACCAGCGCGGCATCAGGCCAGAAGGACTTTGGCGCTATCAGACGGATATCCATGCCCATCTTCGCCGCGCCCACCATCAGCGAATTGCCCATGTTGTTGCGCGCGTCGCCCAGGTAGGCGAAGCTCAGTTCCGGCAGCGTTTTGCCCGGCGCATGTTCCAGCATGGTCATCAGATCGGCCAGGATCTGTGTGGGGTGAAATTCATCGGTCAGGCCGTTCCAGACGGGAACGCCCGCGTATTCCCCCAGCTCTTCCACAATGTGTTGACCAAATCCGCGATATTCGATGCCGTCATACATCCGCCCCAGGACGCGAGCAGTATCTTTCATGGACTCTTTATGGCCGATCTGCGAGCCGCTTGGGCCGAGATAAGTCACCTGCGCGCCCTGGTCGAACGCGGCGACTTCAAACGCGCATCGGGTGCGAGTAGAGGTTTTTTCAAAAATCAGCGCGATGTTTTTGCCGATCAGTGTTTGCTTTTCGCATCCGGCTTTTTTTGCGGCTTTCAGCTCAATAGCCAGATCGATGAGGTGTTGGATTTCCGCCGGGGTGTAGTCAAGCAGCTTCAAAAAGTTACGATTTTTCAGTGAAATAACCATTACAATATCCTTGTTAAAATGAATTGCCTGATGGCGCTGCGCTTATCCGGCCCACGGTTATGCGCGCTCTGTAGGCCGAATAAGGCGGAAGCCGCCATCCGGTAAAAAGCCTTATGCGTCAACGTCGGCGGTTTCACACCGAATCAAAGTACCTTTCTCGCCCGCGAGAATGGCTTGCCCATCCGCCAGCGAGCCGATTCCGGCAATGCCGCGGCAATGGCTGACAAACTCAGCGCAGGCGGTCACTTTCGGGCCCATCGAACCGGCGTCGAACTGCATTTCACGAAGCAGCTCCGGCGTAACCTGCGCCAGCGGGCGTTGGGTGGGCTTGCCCCAGTCGAGATACACCGCGTCGGCATCGGTCAGAATGAGCAGCGCGTCGGCGTGAATTTGGCTGGCAAGCAGGGCGGCGGACAGATCTTTGTCGATCACCGCCTCGATACCGTGGTAGCCATCGGCTTTTTCCACGACCGGCACGCCGCCGCCGCCGTTACAGATAACCAGGTGATCGCGGCTAATCAGCGCGCGGATGGCATCGTTTTCCACAATGCGTTTCGGCTGCGGGGAGGGCACAACGCGGCGGAAGGCGTTACCGTCGGCTTTGAATACCCAGCCCTTTTCTGCCTGTAACGCACGGGCCTGCGCTTCGTCGTAAATCGGTCCGATATATTTGGTTGGATTGAGGAATGCCGGGTCGTTGGCATCGACTTCGACCTGGGTGAGCAGGACGCTGATTTCACGCTCCGGCAGATGATTCTTCAGCGCCTGTTGCAGCATGTAGCCAATCATGCCCTGGCTTTCCGCACCGAGAATATCGAGCGGGTAGGGTGTAACGTTAGCGTAGGCGCTATTTTGTAGCGCCAGCAGTCCTACCTGTGGGCCGTTGCCGTGCACTAACACCACGCGCCATTGCCGCGTAAGCTGGGCGATGGTTCTGGCCGCCAGTTCGATATTTTTACGCTGAATATCAGCCTCCAGCGGTTCGCCGCGTTTGAGCAGCGCATTGCCGCCCAGCGCGACGACCAGTGTGCGTTTGTTTTCCATAACGTCTCCTTTAAATACCATCGCGTTCCAGTGGACAGCTCATGCAGCGTGCGCCCCCGCGCCCGCGACCCAGTTCATCGCCGGGAATGGGAAGGACGGTAATGCCGGCTTTGTCGTATTTTTCGTTGGTCCAGATGTTGCGCTCATAGCCCACCACCACGCCTGGACGCAGGGTGAGCACGTTATTGGCGTCATTCCACTGTTCGCGCTCAGCTTCAAATGCGTCGCCGCCAGTGGTGATTAAGCGCACCTGATCGATGCCAAGCGCTGTTTCAAGAGCATGAACCAGCGTGCTCTCCTAGGTTCGTTTCAGACCGCCGCGTCCGTCTGGCGTCAGCGTCCAGCACTGAACGTCCGGGCGAACGACTTCCGGATAGACGGAGAAGGTGTCGATATCAATGTGGGTCATGACGGTGTCAAGGTGCATACAGGAGCGATGTTTTGGCAGTTCAACGGCAATGACGCGTTCCGCCTGACGATGTTTAAACAATGCCTGCGCCAGGAACTCGACGCCCTGCGGCGTAGTACGTTCAGACATACCGATCAACACCGCGCCGCGGCCAATCACCAGCACATCGCCGCCCTCTAAAGTGGCGTGGTCGTAATTAATGTCCTCGTCGCCGAAATATTTAATGAAATCACCGCCTGCGAATTGAGGATGCCAGCGATAAATGGCACGTAAATTATTCGTTTCACGTTGGCGTGCAGGTTTCGCCATGGGGTTAATTGAGACGCCGTTATATATCCAGCAGGACGTGTCACGGGTAAATAGGTGATTCGGTAATGGCTTCATAATAAAGTCATTAATATCGTGAGTATCGACCACCATATTTTTTATGGAGGCGGGAATTTCGCCGTAAGTTAAACCGCCGCTTAAATGGCGAGCCAGTTCACGGTGCGGCATATCCGCCAGCCAGGCGCGAATATCTGCGGCAAAGGTGGGCCCAAGGCGATAATCGGAAATTTGCGTATCCAGTAGCCAGGCTTTAGCGTCAGCCACATCCAGCGTTTGGGTGAGCAGGTCGGTTAACAGCAACACTTCTATCCCTTGCTGGCGCAGCGTGTTGGCAAAAATGTCATGCTCTTCGCCAGCGCGCTCTACGGATAATACATCGTCAAAAAGTAATTCCTGACAATTTGAAGGGGTAAGTCTTTTTAGGCTGAGATTGGGCCGATGCAACATTACGCTGCGTAATTGACCGATTTCAGAACCGACAAAATGCTTTTCCATCATTATACCTTTTACATAATTACAAGAATAAAGAAGGAGTGGCTGCAAATATTTAGCGTGCTTGCAGTCGCGGCGTTTCAGTTAAATTCGGGAGCAATGATTGAATTTTATTTGGGTTGTTAATGTGATGAGATTCACATCAATCAAGGAGTGCTATTTTTCTTACTTAATATATGAACCGGGTCAGAGAAATTCAAAAAACAATAAGGCATTAAATGAATTACTACGCAGCTATATGGTTTGTTATTTTTCTATTGTTAATTATTTGTTTGCTGTATTGAATGATATTTAAATCTTAACTCATTGAAAATAAAGTGATTATTTTTAATGGTTGCATAACTATGCGTGAGGGGGATTTTATTATCGGGGATATTTAAATAATTTAAAAATAACTATGGATAGAGAAGTCATTTATGCAGGGAGAGCGAATTGTGATCGCTAAAACGTTTTTATGTTAACGCCTTTAATATCAAAGCATTGTTAGTGATGGCAATTTGGCGCCGCTGGGGTTTATGCATAGGCACTGCATAAAGTTGGGCGAACTATTAACAATATAGAAACACCGCTGGCGATAAACATGCGCTGGCGCAAAATCGATGAGAGTAAGGGTAGTATGGCAGCCATTTTTCTCGTATAAAGAGAAAAATAAAACGCTGTTTTAACTAAGGGGATGCGATGATTATTGGCAATATTGAACATCTGGAGGTCTGGCTGCCGACGGCGTTACGGCAGGCGATTGAGCACGTCAATGCGCATGTCACGACAACGACCGCGCCAGGTAAGTATGACATTGACGGCGACAGGCTGTTTTATATGATTTCTGAAAATATGACGGAGCCGGGCGAATCGCGCAGCGCAGAGTATCACGCTCGTTATCTTGATATTCAGATTGTGCTACAAGGTCAGGAAGGGATGGCATTCAGTACCCGGCCTGCGGGAACGCCGCACACGGACTGGCTGGCGGATAAAGACATTGCATTTTTACCGACGAGCGTCGACGAGAAAACCGTCGTCCTGAACGAAGGCGACTTTGTGGTGTTTTATCCCGGCGAAGTGCATAAGCCCCTGTGCGCGGTGGGAGAACCGGCGCGGGTACGTAAAGCGGTTGTGAAAATGCTGATGGCGTAATATTTTGTGCCGGATGGCGGCGCCTGCACGTTGCGATCTTGTAGGCCAACCGCCATCCGGCATCATCACGACATTATTTAGACAGCGTCGCTACCATTACTGCTTTGATGGTATGCATTCGGTTTTCCGCTTCATCAAAGACAATGCTGGCCGCAGACTCAAAAACCTCGTCGGTCACTTCCATCCCGCCATGTAAACCGTACTCTTCGGCCATTTTTTTGCCGAGCGTGGTTTCGTCATCATGGAACGCAGGCAGACAATGCAGGAACTTAACCTGCGGATTGCCGGTTAAGGCCATCATCTGGCTGTTGACCTGATAATCACGCAGCAGGGCAATACGCTCCGCCCATTTCTCTTTGGGTTCGCCCATAGAGACCCAAACATCGGTATAGATAAAATCCGCGCCTTTTACGCCCGAGGCGATATCTTCGGTCAGGGTTATGGCGCCGCCGTTCTTTTTCGCCATGGCGCTGCACTCCGCCACTAACGCGGCTTGCGGCCAGCAGGCTTTTGGCGCGACCAGACGGAGATCCAATCCTGTTAACGCGGCGGCTTCCAGCATGGAGTTACCCATGTTATTACGCGCGTCGCCGGCATAGACCAACGTCATCTCGTTAAAGGCTTTACCCGGCAGATGTTCCTGCATGGTAAGCAGATCCGCCAGTAATTGCGTTGGGTGATACTCATCGGTTAAACCGTTCCATACCGGCACACCGGAATATTCAGCCAGCGTTTCGACGATCTCCTGGCCATATCCTCGATACTGAATACCGTCAAACATCCGGCCCAGGACGCGGGCAGTATCTTTGATGGACTCTTTATGGCCGATCTGGCTCCCGCTGGAACCCAGGTACGTCACGCGCGCCCCCTGATCGTATGCGGCAACTTCGAAAGAGCATCGTGTCCGGGTCGAGTCTTTTTCGAAGATGAGCGCAATATTCTTACCCACCAGCTTTTGTTCTTCTTTACCGTTTTTCTTATCGGCTTTCAGTTTGGCGGCAAGCTGCAACAGAGCAGTGAGCTCGCTGGCGGTGAAATCAAGTAACTTTAAAAAAGGTTTTTGGTAAAACGTAGACATACTTCCCTCACATGGCTTAGGCCTCTCATTGAATTAAAATTCACTTTATATGGATGATTATTCATTTGCAACTCTGTTTGATAAAACTTTTCTCGATAAGGTGGAGGCAACGTCGGCGGTATGTGACAATAAGAGTATCGGCAGGACATCTATGAGGAACGAGCTATGGCAAACCCGGAATTACTGGAAGAGCAGCGTGAAGAAACGCGCTTAATTATTGAAGAGTTACTTGAGGACGGCAGCGATCCGGATGCGCTGTACACTATCGAGCATCACCTTTCCGCTGACGATTTCGAAACGTTGGAAAAAGCCGCGGTAGAAGCCTTTAAACTCGGCTATGAAGTGACGGAGCCGGAAGAGCTGGAAGTGGAAGAGGGCGATACGGTTATTTGTTGCGACATCCTCAGCGAGTGCGCGTTGAACGCCGAACTCATCGACGCTCAGGTTGAGCAACTGATGAACCTGGCGGAAAAATATGATGTTGAATACGACGGCTGGGGAACCTATTTCGAAGACCCTAATGGCGAAGAGGGTGATGACGACGATTATGTCGATGAAGATGACGACGGCGTGCGTCACTAAAGCTGCATAGTATGACGGTACGGCAGCGTCTGCTGTCGTATTTTTTTAACAGGTTACGTATGAATTACCCGCAAATACTCTCTCCGGTGCTTAATTTCCTGCATTGCCCGACGCCGCAGGCGTGGATTGTCCAGGCCCGCGATCCGCAAAATCTTCCTCTTCTGCTTACCGATCACCTGATCTGCGAACTGAAGGCTGCGCAAACCGCGTTGCTGTTGGTGCGTAAATATGTCGCCGATAAATCGGGCGCCGACGCGCTGCTCTCCTGGCTGCAACCTTACGAGGCGTTCGCGTTTCGTCAGGGGCCGGAGCCGGATTTTGTTGCCCTGCATAAACAGATTAGCAAAAGCGCCATGCCGCAAACTGATGACCCCTGGGGACGTCAGCTTATCGACCGTATGGTGTTATTGATTAAAGAGGAGTTGCACCATTTTTGGCAGGTACGCGAGGTCATGCAGGCCAGAAACATTCCTTATGTGAAAATCACCGCCAGCCGCTACGCGAAAGGAATGTTGAAAGCGGTACGCACGCACGAACCGCTCACCTTAATTGATAAGCTGATTTGCGGGGCGTATATCGAAGCCCGCTCCTGCGAACGTTTTGCCGCTCTGGCGCCCTGGCTGGATGAGGATTTACAGACGTTTTATCTCTCGCTTCTGCGCTCCGAAGCACGGCATTATCAGGATTACCTGGCGCTGGCGCAGCAGATTTCCGCCGAGGACATTTCTGCGCGCGTGCGCTATTTTGGCGAGGTAGAAGCTGACCTTATCTTGTCGCCAGACCGCGAGTTTCGTTTTCATAGCGGCGTGCCAGCCGCCGGATAAAGGGTAAAATTAAAGATTAGCGTTTTTATCTTTTACGCTGTCGCCACCTGCGTGGTCATCCGCCCGACATCAAACTGCTGGCGAGCAGAAAAAGTCATTTTCATGATATTCTGTCCTGAGTAAAGCCTGCCCTGCGGCAGGCAAAAAGAACTCACTCAGTGTTATATTCCCGAAAGGTGACCGTGAACAATGCCATTTTTGCATCATCACTACGGGTTCTTGTGTTGAAATACTTACTGTTTCACGCCTTTTGACGCTTCAGAGCAGGTCTTGCCAACAAAGGTTTGTTTAATTTTGTTGATGGAGGTTGTTTTATTACCTCCTGCATCGACATCCGATTTCATGGTCATCGCAAATTCTGTATCGCTTATTTTCGTCGTTTCTACAATAGAGTGCGATTTGACATCAGGATTATTACAGACAGTCTCATTGATCAGTTTGGTATCCGTACTTTCTACAAATGTTGTCGTGCAACCGCCTGCACTGGTAGAAAAACCCTTCACCATTTTTTTAGAATCTTCAGACATTTTAGGGGTATAACACATAAGCGTCGCTATGCCCGAATTTTTTTCATCCATTAATACTTCTTTTGTATCTGGATTGATGGTGCGCATTTCTATATTTTCCATTTTCCATTCGCCGGGCTGTATATCTAATGCATATACATTAGAGATACTAATAAACATAGCGGGGAAAACAATTGCTGATAATAGGCGTTTCATTTATAACTTCCTTGAATAATAAGTGATTCCCGGATAACAGGATGTTTCCGGGATTATTTATATCAGCAAAAATAATACCTGGCGAGGATAAATAAACGCCTGGTTTTCAGAGATCCTTTAACATCCTCACTTCGCAATCGACATGTCCGGTGCAGCCGAGCGGTTCGCTAATATGTTCAAATCCTAAACGTTCGTATAGCGCAATCGCCTCGCGTAAAAAAGCCGTTGTTTCCAGATAGCAGCGTTTAAAACCCTGTTCACGGGCATGATCCAGCGCCATCAGCGCCAGCTTTTTCGCCAGCCCCTGGCCACGAATCACCGGTAAAAAATACATTTTTTGCAGTTCACAAATGTCTGGTTCGCTACAGGATAACGGCGCCACGCCGCCGCCGCCCACCACACAACCGTTTTGCTCTACCACCCAGTAGGCCGCGCCCGGTTGGCTATAAACCTGATACAGTTCATCCAGATTGGGGTCGGCAACGGTATAACCTTTATCGGCGGTAAGTCCGTATTCCGCTGAAACCTGACGGATGACACGGGCAATAGCGGCATTGTCGGCGGTAGTGATTCGGCGCACCGTGAGCGTTGGCGAGGCGACATTATTCATAATATGGCTCAATTTTTAAAATTTATTTATAGATTACTTTAATACCACCGTCTTGAGTTACGCGCAAGGAGATCCTGAATCAGACAAAATAAAAGGCGGAAAAATTAAACAAAAATAGTATCGTAGTCAAATCAGTAACAGTTTACTGGTTTTTATTATTAATTCTAATAGATTGTAATTCAGGGATATGATTCATGAATAACGTTATCAGTAGTAAAGATAACCATAATCACACGTTGGTGTTTACAGGCAAGGGCGGAAAGTATTTTGTTATTTGCCTTGTGAATTTCTTGTTGACGTGTATCACGTTGGGAATCTATGCGCCGTGGGCGATGGTGAAATGTCGACGTTATATTTATACTAACATGACGCTAAACAATCAGCCTTTTGCTTACAAAGCCACGGGCGGCGCATTATTTATTAGTGTGTTGTTAGTTTTTATTATTTATATTGTTAGCCTCTCTCTTATTGAACACGGTCATCCCGGTCTCGGTTTTACGCTATTCGGCTTATTAATTGCGATTATTCCTTTTATGGCGGTGAAAGGATTACAGTATCAGGCGATGATGACTTCGCTTAATGGCGTACATTTTGGATTCCAGTGTTCCATGCGGCGCGCCTGGTGGTACATGTTCGCTCTTCCTGTACTCCTGATGGTGGCGCTTTATATTGTTCTTTATATTATCTCACTGGTAACCATCGCCGTCGGCGGTTTAGTGTTCAGTATCGTTTTTCTCGGTTTGCTGGCTATTATTGGGATAGGGGTCATTAACGGTATTACCTACAGCAAATGGATGACCTTGTTTGGTAATGGCGCAAACTTTGGCATTCATCGTTTCTCGATTCAGGTTAATGTTAAAACGTGCATCAGAGGGTGCGTGTTGGCAATGTTGACCCTTTTCCCTTTTGCTGTCGTGATTGGTTATCTAATCGCGCCGGTGTTCACCGACATGATTCTTTTGAGTATGATGGGGAATGCGCAGGCAGGAGGGGCGCTTATTCTGCAATATTATGGCCAGATAATGGCATGTTATTTCCTCTATTTTCTCGCGATTATTGTGGTAACCAGTTACTTATATGTGGCGTTACGCAACCTGTTTTTAAACAATTTGTCACTGGCGAACGATTCGATTCGTTTTCATTCCTCTGTCACTGCACACGGTATGCTGTGGCGGTTACTGGTGGTGTTTGTGATTTCCGGCGTGACCTTAGGGCTGGCTTATCCGTGGTTGAAAATTTGGCTGGTGAGCTGGCTGGCGCAGAATACACAGGTCCAGGGCGATCTGGATTCGCTTGAGTTAACCAATGATGAGAAGCCGCTGGAAAACAGCCCGCTAATGTGGATTTCTCGTGGCATTATGCCTTACTTCCCGTTTATCTGATGTAAAAAGGCCGACGTTTACGTCGGCCCATAATTCATGTTGTCGGATGGCGGCGTGAATGCCTTATCCGGCCTACCGATCGCGCCATGTCAATAAGCGAACGTGTAGGCCTGGTAAGCGAAGCGCCATCAGGCTTTCAGATTACAGCGCGCTAATAACCGCCTGCTGCTCAATCAGTTTCGCTTTGGCTTCTGCGTAACCGTCCAGCTTCTCACGCTCTTTGGCAATCACCGCTTCCGGCGCACGGGCGACGAAACCTTCGTTGGACAGTTTGCCTTCGATACGGGCAATCTCGCCTTCGATTTTCGCCACTTCTTTCGCCAGACGCGCCAGCTCATCGTCTTTGTTGATGAGGCCTGCCATCGGGATCAGCAGTTCGGCGCCGTCGATGATTTTGGTCACGGAAACCGGACCTTTGTCATCGGCTGGCAGCACGGTGATGCTTTCCAGACGCGCCAGGGTTTGCAGGAAGCTACGGTTGTCGTTAACACGACGAACGGCTTCTTCACTACAGCCGCGCAGCAGCAGTTCCAGCGGTTTGCCCGGGGCGATGTTCATTTCCGCACGAATGTTACGTACCGCGACGATCGCCTGCTTCAGCCACTCGGTATCGGCCAGCGCGGCTTCATCCACCTGTGCGGCGTTATATTCCGGGAACGGCTGCAGCATAATGGTATCGGCGGTAATGCCACAGATAACCTTCACGCGCTGCCAGATGGTTTCGGTGATGAACGGAATGATCGGATGCGCCAGGCGCAGCAGACCTTCCAGTACGGTGACCAGCGTATGGCGGGTGCCACGCAGTTCAGACTCGGAACCCCCGGTCATTACCGGCTTGGTCAGCTCCAGATACCAGTCGCAGAACTGGTTCCAGGTGAACTCGTACAGGATGCCCGCGGCGATATCGAAGCGGAAGCTGTCCAGCGCGTCGCGGTACGCTTTAACGGTCTGGTTGAATTCCGCCAGGATCCAACGGTCAGCCAGCGACAGCGTCATTTCGCCGCCGTTGAAGCCGCAATCCTGCTCTTCGGTGTTCATCAGCACAAAGCGGCTGGCGTTCCACAGCTTGTTACAGAAGTTACGGTAACCTTCCAGACGCTTCATATCCCAGTTGATGTCGCGGCCGGTCGAGGCCAGCGCCGCCAGGGTAAAGCGCAGGGCGTCGGTGCCGTGCGGCTCAATGCCGTTCGGGAACTGCTTCTCGGTACGCTTGCGAATTTTCTCCGCCATCTGCGGCTGCATCATGTTGCCGGTGCGTTTTTCCAGCAGTTCCGGCAGGGAGATGCCGTCCACCATATCCAGCGGGTCGATAACGTTACCCTTGGATTTGGACATCTTCTGGCCTTCGTCGTCGCGAATCAGACCGGTCATGTAGACGGTATGGAACGGCACCTGCGGCTTGCCGTTTTCATCTTTGATGAAGTGCATGGTCATCATGATCATGCGGGCAATCCAGAAGAAGATGATATCGAAGCCGGACACCATCACGCTGGTGGGGTGGAACTGACGCAGGGCGTCGGTGTTTTCCGGCCAGCCGAGGGTGGAGAAAGTCCACAGCGCGGAGGAGAACCAGGTATCGAGAACGTCTTCGTCCTGACGAAGCGCAACGTCGGCGCCGAGGTTATTTTCCTGACGCACTTCGTCTTCGGTACGGCCAACGTAGACGTTGCCGTCGTTGTCATACCATGCCGGGATACGGTGACCCCACCACAGCTGACGAGAGATACACCAGTCCTGAATATCGCGCATCCAGGAGAAGTACATGTTTTCGTACTGCTTCGGCACGAACTGAATGTCGCCGTTCTCAACCGCTTCCACCGCCGGTTTCGCCAGCACGTCAGCACGGACGTACCACTGGTCGGTCAGCATCGGTTCGATAACCACGCCGCCACGGTCGCCGTAAGGGACAGTCAGATCGTGCGGTTTAATTTCTTCCAGCAGGCCCAGCGCGTCAACGGCAGCAACGACTGCTTTACGGGCAGCAAAGCGTTCCAGCTTCTGGAACTCAGCCGGAATCTCGCTGGAATAAACGTCAGACTCTTCACCTTTGGTATCGAACACTTCCGCGCTTTCGCGGATGTCGCCGTCAAAGGTCAGGATGTTGATCATCGGCAGGGCATGACGTTTCCCGACCTCATAGTCGTTAAAGTCGTGCGCCGGGGTGATCTTCACGCAGCCGGTGCCTTTTTCCATATCGGCGTGTTCGTCGCCAACAATCGGAATGCGGCGGTTAACCAGCGGCAGAATAACGAATTTACCGATAAGACTCTGGTAGCGCGGATCTTCCGGGTTCACGGCCACGCCGGTATCGCCGAGAATAGTTTCCGGGCGGGTGGTGGCGACAACCAGATAATCTTTACCGTCTGCGGTTTTCGCGCCGTCGGCCAGCGGATAGCGGATGTGCCACATCGAGCCTTTGGACTCGCGGTTTTCCACTTCCAGGTCAGAGATGGCGGTGCGCAGTTTCGGGTCCCAGTTCACCAGGCGTTTGCCACGGTAAATCAGGTCTTCTTTGTACAGGCGAACAAAGACTTCTTTCACGGCATTGGAAAGGCCTTCGTCCATGGTGAAGCGCTCGCGCTCCCAGTCAACGGAGTTGCCGAGACGGCGCATTTGGCGGGTAATGGTGCCGCCGGATTCCGCTTTCCACTGCCAGATTTTGTCGATAAACGCATCGCGGCCGTAGTCGTGACGGGTTTTACCTTCTTCAGCGGCAATCTTGCGCTCAACCACCATCTGGGTGGCGATCCCGGCGTGGTCGGTGCCGACCTGCCACAGGGTGTTTTTACCCTGCATACGCTGGTAACGGATCATGGTATCCATGATGGTTTGCTGGAAAGCATGTCCCATATGCAAACTGCCGGTGACGTTCGGCGGCGGGATCATGATGCAGAAGGACTCTTTGCTTTCGTCGCCGTTAGGCTTGAAATAGCCCTGCTTTTCCCAGTGCTCGTAAAGCGGCTGTTCGATATCTTGGGGGTTATATGTCTTTTCCATTATTTCCAGGTTGCCGTATTCAGGTTAAAACCAGCCACGCGGTAGGCTTTGTAGCGTTCGCGCGCCAGTTGTTTCAAAGTTTCTTCGTAAGGGACGAAGTCTACCACTTCTGTGAAAGCGGTGGCAAAATCTGCAAAGCTTGTACGCAGGCTGATTAAAATATCGCGCGGGCTGCTGTTGCGTTTTTGCGGCCAGGCGATTTCAACCGGCGCGCCGCCGCGTGGGCCTTCGCCTGCCAGATTGTGCGGGACAAAACTTTCCGCCGGTCTTGCCCACAGCGCTTCATCCAGCCGAATGGCCTGCTTCTCATCTTCGCAGGCGATCAGCACGCGCTTGCCCGCGCGCCAACGTTCTGCGGCAATTTCACACACCAGTTGTTCAACGGCGCTTAAACCGTTGACGGTGGTGTCATTATCCAGAAGATAGAACGTCGCATTTTTCATATATGGGGCTTCTTGTGGTGGATTTAAATGCGTTGTCATGATGCCTCCCGTAGGCCGGATAAGCGCAGCGCCATCCGGCAAAACGCCTGATGGCGGCGCTAATGCGCCTTATCAGGCCTACGGGGTAATCTCAAACTTACTCTTCGCCGTTAAAGCCCGCACGATTGAGCAGGAACTGCGACAGCAGCGCTACCGGACGACCCGTCGCGCCTTTCGCTTTGCCGGAACGCCAGGCGGTACCGGCGATATCCAGGTGCGCCCAGTTGTACTTACGGGTAAAGCGCGACAGGAAGCAGCCCGCGGTGATAGCGCCGCCAGGACGACCACCAATGTTCGCCATATCCGCAAAGTTGGACTCCAGTTGTTCCTGGAACTCATCGCCCAGCGGCAGACGCCACGCGCGGTCGCCCGCTTGCTCGGACGCGCCGATCAGTTCATGCGCCAGCGGGTTATGGTTCGACATCAGACCGGTAATGTGATGGCCCAGCGCAATCACGCAGGCGCCGGTTAGCGTCGCGACGTCAATGACCGCTTCCGGTTCGAAGCGCTCAACGTAGGTCAGCACGTCGCACAAAACCAGACGGCCTTCGGCATCGGTATTCAGCACTTCAACCGTCTGACCGGACATGGTGGTCAGCACGTCGCCCGGACGATACGCGCGTCCGCCCGGCATGTTTTCACAGCCCGCCAGTACGCCGATAACGTTAATCGGAAGCTGAAGCTCGGCGACCATACGCATCACGCCGTAAACCGCCGCCGCGCCGCACATGTCGTACTTCATCTCGTCCATCCCTTCAGATGGCTTGATGGAGATGCCGCCGGAGTCGAAGGTCAGGCCCTTACCCACCAGCACGATCGGGCGCGCGTCTTCGGACGGATTGCCCTTGTACTCAATCACCGACATCAGCGATTCATTCTGCGAACCGTGGCCGACCGCCAGATAAGCGTTCATACCCAGTTCGCGCATTTGCTGTTCGCCGATCACGCGGGTAATGACATTTTTGCTGTAGCTGTCGGCCAACTGGCGCGCCTGTGACGCCAGGTAGGCGGCGTTACAGATATTGGGCGGCATGTTGCCGAGATCTTTCGCAGCCTTAATCCCGGCGGCGATGGCCAGACCGTGCTGAATGGCGCGTTCGCCGCTGGTGAGCTCACGGCGGGTCGGCACATTAAAGACCATCTTACGTAGCGGGCGGCGCGGCTCGCTCTTGTTGGTCTTGAGTTGATCAAAGCTATAAAGCGTCTCTTTGGCCGTTTCGACGGCCTGACGCACTTTCCAGTAGTTGTTGCGGCCTTTGACGTGCAGTTCGGTCAGGAAACAGACGGCTTCCATCGAACCGGTATCATTCAGAGTATTTATCGTTTTCTGAATAACCTGCTTATACTGACGTTCATCAAGCTCGCGCTCTTTGCCGCAACCAATGAGGAGGATTCGCTCGGAAAGAACGTTAGGAACATGGTGCAGCAACAGAGTCTGCCCCGGTTTTCCTTCCAGTTCGCCGCGACGCAGCAATGCGCTGATGTATCCGTCGCTAATTTTGTCGAGCTGTTCTGCAATCGGAGAAAGGCGACGCGGTTCAAAGACGCCCACGACAATGCAGGCACTCCGCTGTTTCTCCGGGCTACCGCTTTTTACACTGAACTCCATGCACTATGCTCCTGAATCTTAAAGACAACAGTGGTGGCTACAGCTATACTCGTCGTCTTTCAAGTTGCAGATGCGTTGGCTGCGCCTGCTCACCCCTGTCGCTTACCTGATGTAAGCTCCGGGGCTTCACAGTCTTGCCGCCTGCCTGCAACTCGAAATCCATTAGAGTATAGAAATTGAAAGCTTTCGTAACTCATATCCGCTGTTGCGGTGACTTCGTGTTAATCTTAACGTTATTACGGCATTGGCACGTCAGAACAAGTTCTGAGAGGTGAATCCGCTGAGTATAATGATCTTAGCGATGATTTCGACGACTCAAGAGAATAAATGACGTTTAAGCCATGAAACAAGCTAAATTCCAGCAAAAAAATGGGTTTTTACGGGCGTATTTAAAGTGATAATCATAAGATATCTGGTGCGGGAGACGCTCAAAAGCCAGCTGGCGATACTCTTCATCTTACTTTTGATCTTCTTTTGTCAAAAGTTAGTGAGGATTCTCGGCGCGGCGGTTGACGGCGATATTCCCGCAAATCTGGTGCTCTCGCTTCTGGGGCTGGGCGTACCGGAAATGGCGCAGCTCATCCTGCCTTTAAGCCTGTTCCTGGGGCTGCTGATGACGCTGGGCAAACTGTATACCGAAAGTGAAATTACGGTCATGCACGCCTGTGGGTTGAGCAAAGCCGTGCTGGTAAAGGCCGCCATGGTACTGGCGTTATTTACCGGTATCCTTGCGGCGGTTAACGTGATGTGGGCCGGCCCCTGGTCGTCAAAACACCAGGATGAAGTACTGGCGGAGGCGAAAGCGAACCCCGGTATGGCGGCGTTGGCGCAGGGACAATTCCAGCAGGCGACCAACGGCAACTCGGTGCTGTTCATCGAAAGCGTTGACGGCAGCGACTTCCACGATGTTTTCCTGGCGCAAATTCGCCCTAAGGGCAATGCTCGTCCTTCTGTAGTCGTGGCCGATTCCGGACACCTTACTCAGTTGCGCGATGGTTCCCAGGTTGTCACCTTAAACAAAGGGACGCGTTTTGAAGGGACGGCGTTGCTACGCGATTTTCGCATCACCGACTTCCAGAACTATCAGGCAATTATTGGCCATCAGGCCGTGGCGCTGGACCCGAACGATACTGACCAGATGGACATGCGCACGCTGTGGAATACCGACAACGATCGCGCTCGCGCCGAGCTGCACTGGCGTATCACGTTAGTCTTTACCGTATTTATGATGGCGCTGATGGTCGTGCCGCTCAGCGTGGTGAATCCACGTCAGGGGCGTGTCTTGTCTATGTTGCCCGCCATGCTGCTTTATCTGCTGTTCTTCCTGATCCAGACCTCCATTAAATCGAATGGCGGTAAAGGCAAACTGGACCCGGTTATCTGGATGTGGGCGGTCAACCTGATCTATCTGGCGTTGGCGATTGGTTTAAACCTGTGGGATACGGTGCCGGTCCGCCGCCTGCGTGCCCGTTTTCTGCGTAAAGGAGCGGTATAATGCAGCCATTTGGTGTACTTGACCGCTATATCGGTAAAACCATTTTTACCACCATCATGATGACGTTGTTCATGCTGGTGTCGCTCTCCGGGATCATCAAGTTTGTCGATCAGCTGAAAAAAGCGGGGCAGGGTAACTACGACGCGCTGGGCGCGGGTATGTACACCCTGCTCAGCGTACCTAAGGATATCCAGATCTTCTTTCCTATGGCGGCGCTGCTTGGCGCGCTGCTGGGACTGGGGATGCTGGCGCAGCGTAGCGAACTGGTGGTGATGCAGGCATCGGGTTTCACCCGTATGCAGGTGGCGCTGTCGGTGATGAAAACGGCTATCCCCCTGGTGCTGTTAACCATGGCGATCGGCGAATGGGTCGCCCCGCAGGGCGAGCAGATGGCGCGTAACTATCGTGCGCAGGCGATGTATGGCGGTTCGCTGCTTTCCACCCAGCAAGGTCTGTGGGCGAAAGACGGGAATAACTTTGTCTATATTGAACGGGTGAAGGGCGACGAGGAGCTGGCCGGCATTAGTATTTACGCTTTCAACGATCAGCGTCGTTTGCAGTCAGTGCGTTACGCCGCTTCGGCAAAATTCGACCCGGAGCATAAGGTCTGGCGTTTGTCGCAGGTGGATGAGTCCGATCTGCAAAACCCGAAACAGATCACCGGTTCGCAGACGGTGAGCGGCACCTGGAAAACGAATCTGACGCCGGATAAGTTAGGCGTGGTGGCGCTGGACCCGGATGCGCTTTCCATCAGCGGTCTGCATAACTACGTTAAATATCTGAAGTCGAGCGGACAGGACGCCGGACGTTATCAGCTCAATATGTGGAGTAAAATCTTCCAGCCGCTCTCCGTGGCGGTGATGATGCTGATGGCGCTGTCGTTTATCTTTGGACCGCTGCGTAGTGTGCCGATGGGCGTGCGCGTGGTGACGGGGATTAGCTTCGGCTTCGTCTTTTACGTTCTCGACCAGATTTTTGGCCCGCTGACGCTGGTATACGGCATTCCGCCGATTGTCGGCGCGCTGCTGCCGAGCGCGTCTTTCTTCCTGATTAGCCTCTGGCTAATGCTGCGTAAGTCGTAATCACAGTAATCGTAGGCCTGATGGCGCTGCGCTTATCAGGCCTACCATGACCCGTAGGCCTGATAAGTCCTTTCCGCCGCCATCCGGCAGACCGCCTGGTATTCCTCGAATGATGTAGTGCGTAACCTGACGCGTGGCGCTTTTGGCTACGCGTTAAGCTCAGGCAAGCTGCGGGAAAAAGTAGAACAAAAAATTTATAACGTGCTGCCGTGATAAATCTGATAACCCAAATCAATCGTATTATGGTTGAGATCGTTATTTTTAATTTTGTTGAGCAACATCTGCGCGGCTCTGCGCCCGATCTCAAAACGAGGGGTAATTACGCTGGCGAGGCTCGGTATCATTTGCCTGCCCATCTCCAGACCGTGGAAGCCGGCGATGGAGATCTGCTCCGGTACGGCCAGTTGACGCTCGCGGCACCACAGTAGAGCGCCCATTGCGATATCGTCATTTGTACAAAAGACGCCATCCACGTCCGGGTGCGCAGTAAGCGCATCACGCATTAGCTGTATCCCCAGATGGATAGAGGAGATAGCGCGTGGATTGATGCGCAACGGCGCCAGCCCCCGGCGCGTCATCGCATCGCAGTAGCCGTGATAACGCTGCTCATCTCGGATATCGTCTTTTGAACCCAGATAGAGGATTTTTCGCCGCTGGCGTTTATCCAGCATGGTGCTGACCATATCAAAGGCGGCCTGACGGTTATCAAACCCCACCTCCATATCTAAGCGATCGCCCTGGATGTCCATGAGTTCTACAATCGGAAGGGTAGCTGAGCGCAGGAATTTGACGGTTCTGAGGGTATGATATTTTTCTGAAAGAATAATGCCGTCGATATTGTAAGACAGTAAATTGATAACGGACTCTTCTTCCGAATCGCGATTGTAATTGTAATTCGCAATGAGAGTTTGGTAGTTATGACCCGACGTTACGGATTCAATCCCGGCAAGAATGTCGGCAAACAACTGGTTCTGGAAAGAGGGGATCAGCACGCCCAGAGTGTAACTTTGCGCGTTTAACAGCATAGCTGGCGCGCGATTTGGTATGTAGTTAATTTCCTCCATGATCTGCGCAATACGCTCGCCGGTTTCCCTGGCGACTTTTTTCGGCGAGCGGATGTAACGGCTCACCGTCATTTTTGTCACGCCAGCAAGCGTAGCGATATCCTGCAAAGAAATTCTGTGATTCCTCATGTTTTCTCCAGTACCGGAGGCGGGAACGTCGCCCCCATGGTTAATTGGGCTGCGGATGATGAATTAATGCAGAACCGCATTCAGCGCCAGTACGCCCAGCAACCCCATGACAGAAATCAATGTTTCCATAACGGTCCAGGTGCGTAGGGTTTCCCCGACGCTAAGATTAAAATACCCTTTAAACAGCCAAAAACCGGGATCGTTAACATGTGATGCAATAACGCTTCCCGCGCCTGTCGCCAGTACCATTAACGCCGGATCGGCGTGGGTTACGTTAATAATCGGCAATACGACGCCCGCTGTGGTTATCGCAGCCACGGTCGCGGAACCTAACGCAATACGCAGCACGGCGGCTACCGTCCAGCACATTAATAACGGAGATAGCGAGGTGCCGGTCATTAATTGCGAGATATATTGACCCACGCCGCTATCCACCAGCACTTGCTTAAACGCGCCGCCGCCCGCGATGATAAAAACAATCATCGCAATAGCGCCAATGGACTCGCCGACGATATCCATCACCTGCTCAACCGTACGTCCGTTGCGTCGGCCCAGCGTAAAAATGGCGATGATAATGGCAATAAACAACGCCACTGCTGGATTACCGATAAATTCGAAGAAAACCCGCACGGCATTCGTTTTTGGCAGCGTGATTTCACATACCGCTGCGATGGCCATCAGAATGACCGGGATCACGGCGGCAAAAATACTGTTCCAGAATGACGGCATCTCCTCTTCACTGAATAGGTGAGGATTAAATAATCCTTCAGGCGGCGCTTTCTCAAAGCGCGCCAGCAATTTTGAAAACAGAGGGCCGGCAACAATCACGGTCGGTATGGTAATGATTAACCCATACAGCAGGGTCGTACCGAGATTTGCCTCAAAAATTGTCGCAATAGCAGTAGGGCCGGGATGCGGCGGCAGGAAGCAGTGCGTAACGGATAAGGCGGCGACCATTGGAACCCCGACATACAGCAAGGGCAGTCCCGATGAGGCCACAATCGTAAAAACGAGCGGCAACAGCAGTACGAATCCGACTTCAAAAAACATTGCCAGGCCGACGATAAGCCCGGTGATCACCAGCGCCCATTGCACGCGTTTTTTGCCGAACGTATTAATGAGCGTCGTCGCAATGCGCTGCGCGGCGCCGGTATCGGAAATTAATCTTCCCAGCATCGCGCCAAAACCGAGGATCATGGCGAGTCCGCCCAGAGTACCGCCAATTCCGTTTTGTATGGAGTGCAGGACGTCTTGCGCGCCCATCCCTTCGGCAAATCCCACCACGGCGGCAACCAGAACAAGGGCGATAAAGCCGTTAACTTTAAAGCCAATCATTAAAACCAACAGCAGCGCAACGCCTGCCGCAATAATTATTAATGGCATATTCGTCTCTCTTATTAGCGCCAAAATAGCAGCGCTTACGCGCTGCGTCGTATTTCCCTGGTCAGACGGCAACCAGCATACCGCCATCGACAAACAGCAGATGTCCGTTAACAAAGTCGGAGGCTTTTGACGAGAGAAACACCGCTGCGCCAATAAGCTCCTGGGGATCGCCCCAGCGTGCGGCAGGCGTACGTTTGCATAGCCAGGAGGTGAAGGCTTCATCTTCAACCAGCGCTTTGGTCATCTCCGTTTTGAAGTACCCCGGCGCAATACCGTTGACCTGGATATTATGACGCGCCAGCTCCACGCACATGCCGCGAGTCAGCATCTTCACGGCACCCTTCGACGCGGCGTATGGCGTAATCGTGTCGCGGCCCAGCTCGCTTTGCATCGAACAGATGTTGATCACTTTTCCTGCCTGCCGCGCCACCATACGGCGCGTAACGGCCTGAGAGACGAGAAAAACCGCGGTCTGATTTACGGCGATGACGTCATTCCACTCCTGTTCGGGAAACTCAGTAAACGGATGACGGCGCTGGATACCGGCGTTATTTATCAGGACGTCAATGACGCCGATATCTTTTTCGATATGTTCAACCGCAGCTTCAATATCCTGTTTATGGGTGACATTAAAAGGAGCGGCAATAGCCTTTATCCCTTCCTGCTGAAGTTTCGTCACGGCTGTTTCGGCGCGCTCCGGGGTGATATCGTTAACAATAATGCGCGCGCCATAGCGACCAAGACCGGTCGCCAGCAAATAACCAATTCCCTGAGCGGCTCCGGTGATAAGGATATTTTTACCTGCCAGTGAAAAAAGATCGTTCATGATAGTGTCCCTTATTTTACTTTCTCAGAAAACGAGCTGAACTTTTGCCGCCTGTGTTTTGTCTCCGGCAAAGATCAGCGCCGCTTCCAGGTCGGTAAATGGATATTCCGCGCTCAGTAACGGCAGCGGATTGATAACGCGGTTGGCAAGCCAGGAAACCGCAGTATTAAATTCGGTAGTAAAGCGGAAAGAGCCTTTCAGGGAGATCTCTTTGCTTATTACCATCATCATCGGGAAGTTGGGAACTGCGCCGCCCATGCCAACCTGCACCATCACGCCTTTGGCCCGTGTGACTTCCAGACACGTTGAGATAGAGGAAGGATGCCCAGAGACTTCAAAACTGATATCGAAATACCCTTTTTCTGCTTTCCAGTCATCGAGAGAATCATGCTGTGGGTTCACCAGCGTATCCGCGCCCATCTGCCGGGCCAGCGAGAGAGAACGGGTACTGATATCGGCACATACCACTTCCGCCGCGCCCAGCGTTTTTACCGCGCTAACAATCAGGCAGCCGATAGGGCCAACGCCGGAGATAAAGATGCGTTTGCCCTGCAGATCGCCCGCCTCATGAGCTGCATGAATGGCAACCGCCAGCGGCTCGGCAAAGGCCATGGCTTTTTCGTCCGCCTGTTCCGGCCAGGGAATGCACTGAGCGGTATCGACAGCTTTAAATCGGGTAAAACCGCCATCGACATGCGGAAAATACATGGCGCTGCCAAAGAAACGCATTTCAGTACAGTGGTTTTCTTCATGCTGCAGACAGTATTTGCAATGACCGCAAGGCTCCGATGGATTAATTGCTACCGGTTGTCCTTCACGTAATAAATCTGAGTCGCTATGAACGATTTTGCCAATCACTTCATGACCTAAAATCATTGGCGCTTTTACTGTAAAATTGCCGACTTTGCCTTCCTGATAATAATGTAAGTCAGACCCACAAATGCCGCCACGGGTAATTTGTACGAGAGTTCCTTTATTATTCCATTCAATATTTTGTTCCGTAACGGCAACAGCACGCTTACCCGCAACAACGCAGGATTGAGTTTTTACTTCCATAAATTCCTCACTGGTCAGGTAGTTACCCTGAACGCATTTAAGCGGTTTTATTTGTCACTATTTGTGACTTATGTCACGCTGGAAAATTGTTACACTACAATGTTACGCATAACGTGATGTGCCTTAGAGTTCTTCTCTATGGAAATTAAAAAACGTGAAATTGTCGAACGTAGAGGCGTAATATTGTGTTGTGGAATATGACTCAGAGGTATTTAAATGGCCGGGGAAAGCTATATTTTAATGGGTGTTTCAGGTAGTGGTAAGTCTTTAATAGGCAGCAAAATTGCAACATTATTTTCTGCGAAGTTTATTGACGGCGATGATCTCCATCCGGCGAAAAACATTGATAAAATGTCTCAGGGAATACCGTTAACTGATGAAGACCGCTTACCCTGGCTGGAACGATTAAATGACGCTTCATACAGTCTTTATAAAAAAAATGAGACGGGATTTATTGTTTGCTCGTCATTAAAAAAACAGTACCGCGATATTTTACGTAAGAGTAGCCCTAACGTACATTTCCTGTGGCTGGATGGCGATTACGCTACTATTCTGCAGCGAATGCAGCGTCGTGCCGGGCATTTTATGCCGCCAGACCTGCTGCAAAGTCAGTTTGATGCGCTGGAGCGACCCTGTGCCGATGAACATGATATTGCGCGTATCGATGTTAATCATGACATCGAGCACGTGACGGAGCAGTGCCGACTGGCTGTACAGGCTTTTCGTCAGGCACTCAGCGCTTCCTGATCATTGTCAAAGCGCTGAGTCAGGCGGTCAGAAGTCAGCTTTTAGCACTACACGATAGCGGGCTTTGCCGTCGCGAACGTGCTGGATAGCCTCGTTGATTTGTGACATTGCGAACAGTTCCGTGGTGGGCGCGACTTTACTGCGTCCGGCGAATTTCATCAGTTTGCGAAGTTCATATGGCGTTCCGGTTGCCGAGCCTGAGATACTGCGATCGCCGGCAATTAATGTAAACGCCGGTACGGGCAGCGGCTTCAATACCGCCCCAACGGTATGGAAGTTGCCGCCATAGGTCAGCGCTTCGAAGTAGGGTTGCCAGTCGAGATCGACGTTAACCGTGTTAATAATGAGATCGAACTGACCCGCCAGTGCTTTTAACGCTTCCGGATCGCGGCTGTTCACCACGTTATTGGCCCCCATCGCCAGCACTTCCTGCTCCTTCGATGGATTTGAGCTGAACGCGGTGACTTCGCAGCCCATCGCGTGTAACAGCTTTATGGCGATATGCCCCAGCCCGCCAATACCGATGACGCCAACGCGGCTGGTAGCAGTAATATGGTGCATCAATAGCGGTTTAAAGACCGTAATGCCGCCACATAACAGCGGGCCTGCGGACGCCATATCTATATTCTCCGGAAGAGGAATTACCCACTGCCAGCCTGCGCGAAGCTTCTCGGCAAAACCGCCACGATTGAGGATAGTGGGCACTGCGCCTTCCTGGCAGTTAATTTGATTGCCGCTGATACAGGCATCGCAGTGTCCGCAGCTGCGCGCCGTCCAGCCGATTCCAACGCGCTGGCCGACTTTTAGCCCCTTATCCTGTGCCGCGCTGCCGAGTGCGGCCACCCGACCGATGACCTCATGTCCGGCAACCAGAGGGTATTGAGAGAACCCCCATTCATTGTCGATCATTGACAGATCGGAATGGCAGATCCCGCAGTAGTCGACCCGTACCTCGACATCTTCCGGTTGGAGTTCTCCCGCGTCATATTCATAGAGTTCGAGCTCGCCGCCCGCCTCTTTGGCGGCATAGCTTTTTATTATCGTCATTGTGTTTCCCTTAATGTGGTGTTGAACTGAAAAGTGTAGAGCATGGAGGCAAGGGACGCCCGGCGTTAATCTGCTGGAGAAGGCGGGAAGTAGCCTGATTATTCTATTTAATACTCAACGCTGCTGAAATTTTCAGCACTTAGCGATACAGGTGTATGCTCGTGCTTGCATGGTGGCGTATGACAGGTATAATCCACAACGTTTTCCGCATACCTCTTCAGTGCCGAAGTGGCGAAATCGGTAGACGCAGTTGATTCAAAATCAACCGTAGAAATACGTGCCGGTTCGAGTCCGGCCTTCGGCACCAAGTGATGCAATAATTAGCTGCCTAATGGTGGCTTTTTTTGTGTCCATTTCCGTCCAAATTCGTCCATATCCATCTGTAATTCAAAGATAATTTATTTTTCTGTAATAGAAATATTTATTTTGTGGTCTTTCCGTGTTGGTCGTTTTTCATCCATTAACATCCACGCGATCTGGGGGCAAAAAGGGGCAAACCCGGTTCGATAGAGGAGTGCCCCCCAAATGGCGCTTACAGATCTCGCAATCCGGCATGCCAGGCTGCCTGGCAAGGCATACAGGCTCTTTGACTGCCACGGTTTTTACATTCAGGTGAACCCCAGCGGATCCAAGCTGTGGTATCTGAAATTTCGCTTTGGAAACAAAAAGAACCGTATGGCATTAGGCCCTTATCCGCTCATTTCTCTTGCACTGGCAAGGGAGAAGCAAGCGGATATAAGAAGGCTTATTTTAGAAGGTATTAATCCGGCGGAAAAACGCAGAGAGGACAAGCGGGGTGGCGAGCCTCTTTAATACGTTCGAGTCCGTAGTGCGCAAATGCGTCTCCAGCAACGTGAACTGGTCGACGGAACATTCGACAGCGTTATTTTCTGAGCTTACAGGTTTTCCAATATTGCACTGAACGCTATCCAGTCGGGTTCACGGGCTTCTGGAGCGAGCTGCGCAGCCGATAATCCTCTACTGCTTCAGTTATAACGCTATTATGTGACATGCAGCATGATATGGTCGTTTTCTGAACTCCGTATAACCTGAGTATTTGTATTGAAGCGTGAACAAAACATTGCAGCCAGCCTTTCAACGTGGACAATAGTTATTCATACGGTGATTTTATATTCGATAAATCAATGGGTTTCATTGAAACATAGGACTGGTAATGGATGACAATGCTTTAGGGTTTGCCTCATACTGGCGCAATTCGCTGGCAGATGCTGAGTCAGGAAAGGGCAGTTTTGAACGCAAAGACGCCAAAAATTTCACCCACTGGCATGGGATAGCGGCGGGACGTCTTGACGAAACGATCGTTGGTAAATTTTTTGAGGGAGAAAAAGACGACGTCGAAACAGTCGATGTCATCTTGCGGCCAAAGGTTTATTTCCGGTTACTGCAGCGTGGAAAGGACCATTCCGCTGGTGCGCCTGATATTGTTACCCCGATAGTGACGCCAGCCCTATTGAGCCGTGAAGGTTTTTTATATCCGACGCCAGCGACCTCCATTCCCAGAGACCTGCTTGAACCTTTGCCAAAAGGGGCATTTTCAATTGGTGAGATTGAGCAGTACGACAAATACAAAACGACACATACGTCATTCTCTATCAACTTTGATGACCGCGTTGATAAGACCGCCGAAACAGATGAAGAACGAGAAGCACGATATGCAGCCTGGCAGCAGGATTGGCGTCAATATCTGGATGATTCAGAAAGGCTGCTGAAGAACGTTGTCGGCGACTGGATTAAAAATCCTGAGCAATATGAACTCGCTGAGCACGGTTATATTGTTAAAACGGCGCAATCTGGCGGCGCCAGTTTCCATATCCTTTCACTTTATGATCACCTGCTTGTTTGCAAAAAGGATGTGCCGCTCTTCAATCGTTTCGCCTCGCGAGAGGTTCATGCTGCAGAGTCATTACTTCCTCCGGAAGCAAAATTCAGCGACAGGATTGGACACTCCGGGGATAAGTTTCCGCTGGCAAAGGCTCAGCGCGATGCCTTAAGCCATTTTCTGGATGCGAGGCATGGCGATATCCTTGCCGTTAATGGTCCCCCGGGAACCGGAAAAACCACGCTGGTGCTTTCTATCATCGCCACGCAGTGGGCCCGAGCGGCTCTCGAAAAAGCGGAACCTCCGGTTATTATCGCGACTTCAACGAATAACCAAGCTGTAACGAACATTATCGAGGCGTTCGGGAAAGATTTTTCCCAAGGCACTGGTGCAATGGCCGGACGATGGTTGCCGGAGCTGAAAAGCTTCGGCGCTTATTTTCCCTCAAGCACTCGTAAAGCCGAGGCCGCCAAAAAATATCAAACTGAAGATTTCTTCAACCAGGTTGAGTCAAAAGAGTATGTAGAGGATGCACTGCTGTTTTATCTGGAGAAAGCTAAGGCAGCCTTTCCTGAAAAAGAGTGTTCATCCCCTGAAAAGGTTATTGAACTCCTGCATGGTCAGTTGGCAGCAAAATCCGAGCAACTGGTAAGACTGAACGCAACATGGCAAACGTTAAGCCAGGTTCGGGCAACGCGAGAGCTTATTGATAACGACATTGAGCAATATCTCGATAATTTAAATAAATTACTCTCCGGGCAAGAACAAAAAGTTACTCAACTAAAAAGTGCTAAAGCGGAATGGAAAAAATATCGGGCCAGTGAATCACTGATCTATCCATTATTTTCATGGCTACCAGTGGTTCGCAGTAAGCGGCAGTACCAAATACAACTGTTTCTCGAAGATAAATTAGGTGCGCTGATTGCGGGAAATCAATGGTCGGATCCTGAAACCATCGAACGTAATATCGATAGGTTGCTTAATTCCGCCGAGCGCGAGCAAACAACCTACCGGCAGCAGATTGACTCCGCGCATGAAATCGTTCTTAAAGAACAGCAGGCGGCTCAGGAATGGCAGAGGCTGGCACTTGATTTAGGGCATGAGGGCGACGAGGAACTGAGCTTCTCACAGGCAGATGAGCTGGCTGATACGCAGATTCGCTTCCCTGCATTCTTACTGACGACCCACTACTGGGAAGGTCGTTGGTTGATGGATATGGCCGGCATTGATGATCTGCAGAAAGAAAAGGGCAAGAAAGGTGCTAAAGGGGTAACAGCTCGCTGGCAACGCCGAATGAAACTTACCCCATGCGTGGTCATGACCTGCTATATGCTGCCCGGCAATATGCAGATAAGTGAACATAAAGGGCAGCGTAAATTCGAGAAAAGCTATTTATATGACTTCGCCGATTTACTCATTGTCGATGAAGCTGGGCAGGTGCTTCCTGAAGTGGCTGCTGCCTCGTTTGCCTTAGCTAAAAAGGCATTAGTGATTGGTGATACGGAACAGATCCCGCCAATATGGAGTATTACTCCTGCTATTGATATAGGTAACATGCTGGCGGAAAAAATTCTGTCAGGCAGTACGCAAGAGGAGATTACTGAGAAATATACGGCAATCGCAGAGCTTGGTAAAAGCGCCGCATCTGGCAGCGTCATGAAAATAGCGCAGTGTGCCTCACGCTATCAATATGATCCCGAACTGGCTCGTGGAATGTACTTATATGAACACCGCCGGTGCTTCGATAATATTATTGGATACTGCAATACGCTCTGCTATCACGGTAAGTTGTTGCCTAAAAGAGGGTGTGAAGAGAGCAATTTAATGCCAGCAATGGGTTATCTCCATATTGATGGTAAAGGAGAGCTGGCAAGTAGCGGAAGTCGATATAATTTGCTGGAGGCTGAAACGATAGCGGCCTGGCTGACAGATAACCAGCAAAGTATTGAAGCGCATTATGGTAAATCGCTTCATGAAGTTGTCGGTATCGTGACGCCTTTTAGTGCGCAGGTACCGACCATCAAACAGGCGCTGGATAAACAAGGCATCAGCGCAGGCACCAATGAAACGTCGCTCACGGTGGGCACAGTCCATTCTCTTCAGGGCGCTGAAAGAGCGATTGTTATATTCTCGCCAGTCTATTCAAAGCATGAAGACGGCGCGTTTATTGATAGCGATAACAGCATGCTGAATGTTGCTGTCTCCCGAGCTAAGGACAGTTTCCTGGTCTTCGGCGATATGGACCTGTTTGAGATTCAGCCAGCCTCATCTCCGCGGGGATTACTGGCAAAATATCTCTTTGAGTCAGAGAAGAATGCGCTCACTTTTGATTATAAAGAGCGTAAGGATTTAAAAACTGCCGAGACCAAAATCTACACACTCCATGGTGTGGAGCAGCATGATAATTTCCTGAATCAGACGTTTGAAAATACCGATAAACACATCACGATAGTTTCTCCATGGCTAACCTGGCAAAAACTGGAGCAAACCGGTTTTCTTGATTCCATGATTACGGCGTGTTCACGTGGTATTAACGTCACGGTAGTCACTGACAGAAGCTACAACACTGAACATAATGATTTTGAGAAGCGAAAAGAGAAGCAGCAGAACCTTAAAGCGGCGCTGGAGAAACTGAACGCCCTTGGTATTGCGACAAAACTGGTCAATCGTGTTCATAGCAAAATTGTTATTGGTGATGATGGTTTGCTGTGCGTGGGATCGTTCAACTGGTTTAGCGCGACACGTGAAGCGCGATATGAACGATACGATACATCGATGGTTTATTGCGGTGATAACCTGAAGGGTGAGATTGAGGCTATTTATAATAGTCTTGATAGGCGTCAGGTTTAGGGCAGGAGTGTGATTAGCCATCTTATCAGTGTTTCCCCAGGGTAAGATGGCTGTGAGGCATTTTCAGAAGGAATCATTGTGGCGACTAAAATGTGGATGATCCGCGGTGATGGCGGAAAATTGTACGATGACTTCAGAGACAAGCAGGTTGTTGCTATCGGCTGGTCGCAGCTCGCTCCCTATGTGAAACCGGGATGCTCAAGAGAGCAGTTGTTTACCCGGTATCAGGAGCTTGAGCCACAGACTAAGTCAGGCACAGTTCGTTCCGGTGCTTCGCAGGTCTGGCGCTTTGTGAACGAGATGCAGAAAGGTGACTGGGCTATCACTTATTCACCTTCTAATCGGACTTATTTGATAGGGAAAATCGCCTCAGATTTTGAGTTTCATGCCGAGTGGCTTGAAGATGGCATGGGCATCGCCCGTAAAGTGAAGTGGAACGCGGAAGAGATTAAGCGTGATAGTCTGAGTGATGCAACCAGAAACACCCTTGGCTCAACGCTGACGGTTTTTCAGGTGCCTGATTTTGCCGTGAATGAATTAGTGCAGGGCAAAAAGCCTGTCTCAGATGTCGTGCCGGAAGTACCTGTTTCAGGTGAAGAGGATGAGGTTGTTTCTAATCCTCTGCGTGACATGGAAATGATTGCCTTTGAAGGCATCAAAGATCGTATCAACCGTCTCGACTGGGATGAGATGCAAAATCTGGTCGCAGGCGTGTTACGCAGCATGGGATATAAAACCCAGGTATCGCCTGCGGGTGCTGACCGCGAAAAAGACATCATTGCTTCGCCTGACGGTTTTGGCTTCGAAAATCCGCGCATCATTGTTGAGGTGAAGCACCGACGGGAACAGATGAGCAGCCAGCAAATCCGTAGCTTTATCGGTGGCCGTCATAAAGACGATCGCGGGTTGTATGTCAGCACAGGCGGATTCAGCAAGGATGCGCGCTATGAGGCCGATCGCTCTACAATCCCGTTGACGCTATGGACGCTGGACGATTTAGTACGTGCGTTAGTGGAAAACTATGAGCAGGTGGATATTGAAACTAAGCTGTTGGTTCCACTTAAGAAAACGTACTTGCCTGCATGAAGGGAAACCAGGGGTTACAGTAATCGTAGTGATATTTAGACTAATATGAATTTTAACTAAAATAACGACGATATTGATTTTATCGAGGAGTTTGACCCACTCCTCGATATATTTAGTTTACTCCCAACGCCTTATAAACCGCATCTACAGGTTCAGAGTAAAAACTGACCTGGAATTTGGTAAACAACTCGGCTGGCACAGTCGGAATATCTACCGCGGAAGACATCGGCAAAAGGACCTTTTTCGCGCCACTATCGAAAGCAAGTTGTAAGCTAGCCGCCAGATCCTGAACCGGGTTGATCACACCACCGAGCGTCATGCTACCTAACACGACCATTTGTTCCTGAACGGGTTTCGCCAGTAAAACGGAACACAGCGCGATCAGCGCGGCAAGACTGGTCGCGGTACTTGGTCCAGTATTGTGCAATTCGACTACGTGCAGGTGGTACTCATGTTCAGAAAATTTCGCTGTTGCGCTAACGCGGCTGAGGTTGCCTTTGAAATAGTCAAATCCAACCCGGATGGCTTCCTTAGCCGAGGTGCTTGATCCCAGACCAGAAACGCTATGCTTACCATTGCCTGCGGTCATCTGAGTTTCGAAGCGATACAGACCCGTCATGCCACTTTCCGCTTGCGTAACCAAATGCACTACACCAGGTTTGGGCATGCCAGCAGGAATTAATTCGCTGCCACCCTGTTCCGGCACGCTGACGAAGAATTCTTCCAGCGTCTCGTTATCAATGTAGCTGAAATTTACATCGAAGAACTCCAGACCGCCCAGCTTTTTAAGCTGTTCTTTGACGCGACGGCGAGCTTCCATGGCGTAGGTCAGGCAAACACGGACATCTTCTTTGCTGTAAGAACCATTGGGGTGAAGAAGTTTCAGTAGACCAGAAACCGTGCGCCTTACCGCGATAACGTCGCGCTGGTTGAGGTTATTACCCAGCTTATAGAACTTATCAATCGCGTCGGAGAAGCTGCGCTTACGCATTTCCCGCATGTATTCGGCGAGATAATCTGTGATAAGGCCGTAGCGATTGGTAAAGAATTCCGGGCGCATTTTCGGAATTTCCCAGCCGGGGATATAGGCATGGAAGCGGTCGAAAAACGCCGTATCGATCATCGCGGCAGGGAAGGGGGCTAACAGATGGCTGGTTTTGACTAGCGTCTCAACGCTTTGGTTAATGTTGCCGACGAACACCATCGATGCTTTGCCTTCAATCGAATCTCTTCCGCGGGAAAACGAGCCAGACGCCATGTAATCCTTCATGATTTGCACGCCGTCTTTGTCTTTGAAAGTGATCCCCGCCACTTCATCAAACGCGACGACATCCCACATGCCAACCAGGCCAATCTGGCGGCTGGCCATGTTGTAAAACAGGTTGGCTACCGTGGTTTGCCCGCCGGAAACTAACAGTGAGTTTGGCGAACATTCTTTATAGACGTGGCTTTTACCGGTGCCGCGTGGACCCAGTTCGCAGACGTTATAGTTGTTTTCCACGAAAGGGATCATGCGGGTGATCAGGTGCCACTTGGTTCGCTGCTCAATGTTAGCGGGTTCCATACCCACGGAACGTAGCAGGACATCAATCCACTGGTCGCGGTTGAAGTGCGTACGTGCGGTAAATACCTCTTCCATGTCCATATTGGGCATCTGGATAGGTTTAAGCGTCATCAGAGAGAAGGGCGACGTTTTTTGTCCTTCCTCAAAGAAGTAGTTCACGGTGATCATGCACCAGATGCCGCCGGTCAACAGCTTCTCGTTGTCCTTGACCATCTGCGGCGGAACCAGTGCATCTTTAATGCCGAGGTTGGAGAGCTGGGCTTCGTAAACGTCTTTCTTCTGATTGAGCTTTACCGATACTTTATCAATGATCTTGTAGGATCCTCGCTCACGAATGAGCGATTTCACCTTCTCTGCTTCATCAGGGCGGACGTAGTTATCAGCCAGAATACGCTTAACGTTCTGCAACCCTTGCTCGACGATCTGGTCATCGTCGGAAGCGCAGTACATACCGAGCAGATACTCCAGCACATAGACCGGGACATTTGCCCCTTCTTTGAGCTGTTTAGTCAGGTCCTTACGTACTACCCGACCACGAAAATGCTGATTCAGCAAGGCGTCCAGATCGTAACCTTCTGCGACGAGTTCCCCTTCGGATACAGCTGGAACGGGTAAGTCATGATGGGTTTGCATAGCGCCTCACTTAAAAGAAATCATCCTGAAATGCCAGATCGATAATCACAGGGTACTTCTGGTAACCCGTTTCCGTTTGTGCATCTTCCAGTATCAGCCAGTATTCATTACGGCGATTGAAATTCGCGCCAATCAGCTTCAGCGTCACGTCACGCACGCGTTTTTCCATTGTGTTGTTATCGCTGTCAAAGCAGATTCGCTCTTTACCGGATACCACATTATTGGCGTTATCGACGATGAAGATGTTCAGAGTACGTGGTTCGTATAACTCACCTACCGGATGGGTTTGCAGCAGGCTGACTTTATCAATGTTATTGACGAGTTTGATCAGCGGATGATGCTTGACGATGTCTACCGGACGACGCTGAGGTTGCTTCTCGGCAGCCGTTTTCTGCAGTGCTTTCACCTGCAATACGGGAACGCAGACTTCCTGTAGCATGGCGCCACCATGGACAAACCGCGCGCCGCCCGAGAAATGGAAACGCTGGATCCCTTTCGGGATCAGGAACTCGCTGTTATCGCTGACGCCTGCGGTATCCGCCACTTTTCCTTTCCAGCAAAAATCATCGGCAGGAAGCTGATGACCGATAATAAAGCGTTTGTGGTTTTTAATCGTATTGTCTGGCTTGATCTGCAGCGTGGTTTTATCCTGGCCGGAAAGGGGCTGCTGCTGGAACAGGAAACCGTGGTCCGCCGTGACGATAATCCGTGTACCGTGGAGACGGTTTATTACACGAGTCACTAAATCCTTCAGTTCAACCACCGCGTTACGGCACGCTTCGAAGGTCTTCTCCTCCGTCGATGCGCTGTCACCCATGGCATCAATGGTGTTATGCCAGATATAAACGACTTCGTAATCGCGAATAAGATCTCGTCCTTGCTGATTTTTCCATTTCAGCAGATCGTCCGATTTTACTGCCATCCCTTTATATTTCTTCAGAATGGTATCGCGGTTAGGCGTACCTGAGGTGGATAACCCGTCCGCATAAACGATGTCACCACTACCCGGTTGGTAGCATATCTCGTCATGGGGCAGCAATGCCGCCATTCCCAGCTGGGTATAGCTGGGTAACACGCCCAACTGGGAACGCAGTTCGGCAGTAAAGCGTTTCTCGGTATTGATCTGGTTGCCCAGCTCTTCTGCCACTTCATAACGCAGCGCGTCGGAGATAATCACGAATACGCGCTTGATTTGTGGATTGTTAAACTGCGGCTTAACCACCTCATTGTAGAAGTTCTGCTGCCGTGGTACGCCCGCAATACGCCACTCCTGCATACGGTTTTCGGTTTCCAGAACCTTATTCCAGCTCCGGCTTAATTCTGCCAGGTACCAGTTGGAATACAGCGCTTCGATATAGTCATCCAGGCTTTTCAGGATCATTGCGCCTTTGCTGTGAACCAACAGCGCGTATTCGTTAAACAGGCGGTAGGCCTGGTCAAAGCGGAACAGCTCCTCGCAGTACGCTTTCCAGAACGTTGCGCTGTCCTGATAGTGGAAACCATCAATATGACGATTACGCAGATTCAGCAACCGTTCGGCCTGACGCAGTGCATCGTAAATAGCGCAGTATTCCTGACGCGTCTGGCACCAGTATTTGCTCTGACGTTCAGACAGAAGCTTCTTAAAGGCTTCACGGTCTAGCGTGGTGCTCTCTTCCAGAAGCTGCGTCACCAGCGCATGAATGATGGTCTGTTCAATGCTCAGCGTGGTTTCGCACTCGTGCAGATCATACGGCGAGCTGAGACGGTACTGGTCTTCTGGTCGCAGCGCATCCTGCATCTGCTGTGCGCAATAATCATAGGCTTCTTTGTAGCGACGGTCGGCGCGCCAGGTGACCATAAAGGCCAGCGCGGAGGCTCTGCCTGACGGCGTGGCCAGCACGTTTTTTTCCAGCCATTCGCGTTTCTGCGGATCAGCCTGCGCGGAAAGATCGGTACAGAACAGCTTGAGGATCAGGTTTTCCAGGGTCGGATGCTCGGCCTGATAGCCCATTTCCTGATTCAGAATGTCCCACAGAACGCCTTCCAGGTCGTGGCGTTTCAGCATCGCCAGCGTGTTTTCCAGGTCGCTGTCGTCATCTTTCTGCTGATTAACGTATTGGGTAATCAGGCTGAACAGAATCTCTTCCGTTTTTGCTGTTTTTACGCCAGCGATGACCGCAACCATCTTCTTATCAAGAGAAGCTTCGTTTTCTTGCTCAGTGACCAGGCCTTTCAAGGCAGAAAGACGTTTAGTGCTGAAAAATGCCTTCCGGCGTTGAATGTGCTCGCGTAGGCCAAGCTGTGGAATACCTAATGTATTCAGCGTAATGGCGGCGAAATCGGCGTGGAACTCCGTACTATAAAGACGAATATCCAATAGCCAGTCGAACTCTTTTGGGGGGGCATCGTGGGGGAACCACAGCAAAAACTGCTGTTCCGGCTCGTCGATTTCAATGCGCTTTTTAACCGCCAGCTGCGACTGGTCGGTCATATCAAGCAGCGTGACGTTTTCGAGTTCGAGGTTATCCAGCTCTTCGAGGAAACGCTTATCGGGATCGTGCCAGAAAACGATGCGATGTTCGGCGAATTTTGCTTTAAGGCCGGCAATAAATTCCTGATTTTGCAAGGTCACAATCCCATTTCATTCCAGATAAAAGTTAAATCGTCAGGTACGGGTAACGTGCGGAACAGATCTTTTTGACGTTGTTCACGAGCCCGCTGACCCAAAAGCTGGGTTAGCAAGGGGTCAATTGCCTGTTCGAAAAACATTTTACCATGAAAGCACTGTGTTAATTGCGTCGTTGGGGAGCGTGCGGCGATGTTAGTTTTTTGCGTTTGTATCTGGGCTAACAAGACATCGGGATCCAGATGCTGGCTCCACTGCCGTAAGCATTGTTCAACTTCAGCATCATTCTGTGCTGTATTAAGATCATGAAACGCAGTATTAAAACCGGCAGCGCGCAGCCGTTCCCAAAGAGGATGGATAACATTCCAAAGTGCGGCATGGTTCCGCCATTGAGGTAAAACATCATGAACGGCCTGGATAAATGCCTGTATGCCGCCATTGATCGCCTGCTGATGTTTTGGCTGAAACACCAGCCAAAGTTCTTCCGGCGCGATCAGATAACTTTCAATACAAAAACGCGGAAGAACCAGTAGATTAGCTAGATTTCGACGCTTTTCAGCGATCTGCACGTCAGTCCATGCGTCACGATCAACCACGCCCAGCCAGTTGGCTTCAAGGGCTAACGCCTCAAGCACATTTTTCTTAGAACCTGCTGGTGCAAGGATCCAATCTTGTTCCCATGCCGGAAATTTTCTGCTGAGGAAATTCTGGAAAGCCGTGACATCATCTGTACCTTCAACCAGCAGTACCCGTCTGCCGGTTGTGGCCACTTTTTGTTCTTTAATGTCCCGAATAATTTGCTTAACGCTGGCCATTTTCCGCATCCTTGCCATCGGTTAAATCAATCCGCAATCCCATGTTGTCATAACGTTGCCAGATATCCGTTGCGTGTGAAGTCATCACAAGCTGACCATTTTTCCTGGCAACGATGTTCTCAATGGATGCCAGCAACGGCGATATCAGGGACGGATGCAGATGCAGATCCGGCTCATCAATGAGTACAACACCGCCGGGCTGTAGCCAGCGTTGTACCGTAAACAGCATAATCAGCACCTGATGTTCGCCGGAGCTAAGCGCATCTAACGAATGATCATTCCCTGAATCCAGTAGGACACGTTGCCGCTGTCCTGGATGAATTTCAGCTTCGATACGTTTACCGCTGAAGAACTGGTTTAGCGTGGCGATCATTTCAGGATATTCACCGGGCATGGTTGCCTTCATATTGAAGAGCGACGATTCAAGCTGACCTTTCCAGTTATCGTTCACTTCATAGGTTGCCAGCCAGGCTTGAGTTGAATCATCCGGGGACAGGCTGCCGATATCTTTTTGCGGGCGAACCCAGCGGCGCGCTTCGGCATCCAGGTAAACCAGATTAGGCATATCAACACTTGGTCCCTTCAGTACAAGCCGTTGATACTGGCTACTCCAGTGACTCCACCAGTTCTTATAGGGAAGAAAAAAGTGTTCCGATGACGTAAAAACGGTCGTCTCTGGCGTTGTTCCCTTTGTTCTGCTTACCGTTTCCCCGAGCCAGTAGACCTGTGGGTATTTCTCTTTTAGTTGTACTAAAAATGCCTCTGAGCCAAGAAATAGCCCTATTTGGTCCTCCGATTTTGGCGAAAAGGAATCGAGAATCATCGCGCAGCTGGCATCCCAGCGATAGAACCAGGTATAAGATTCATCTTTGATATTCAGGCGCGTACCCGTGCCCAGCCAATGCCCAAAGGCGCGCCATAATAAGGAAATGGCTCGTAACAGCGTCGATTTACCGCAGCCGTTTGGCCCGGTAATCAGGACATTGGATTCTATCTCGCCTGACCAGTCGTTTTCAAAACGAATTTCACCGTCGGGCAGCGGTCCGACGGATTGCGTATAAATCGCCGCTATTTTCATTAAATAATCTCCGGTGCATTGCCGGTAATGGCTTTCACATCCGCCAGCAGATCGCCAAACTTACCGTAGTTAACCTTAACGCCGTCGTCGAGATCAATACTGATTCTCATATCAGCATAGTGGCGCAGGCGATCGTCGAAGCTGCGCAGTTCGTTGAATTTTTTGCTCAGGCTATCACGCTCACGTTTCAGACGGGTGGCTTCGCCGCCTGAGGCTCCATCGACCTGTTCGTTCAGGCGATCGATATTGGCCTGATAGCGCGCCAGCAGCGGCACTACATATTCGGTACGCATTCTCGCCAGCGTCGCATCGTTGTAGCGATGCAGATAGACCAGGCACTCAAACGCTTTCTCTTTACCGGAGCTGAACAGCCAGTATATCGGACGCTTTTTATACATCTTCATATGATCTTTCCAGAACTGAGTGGAAAGATAGCGGCGGATGGTATCCAGCGCAGATTCGCCTTTTTTTGGTTTTATCGCGTATAAACAGAGGCTTTCGGCGATAAATTCGAGATTTTCCTGCAAGTGTTCTTCGCCCCAAACGGTGCGAACAAACTCTTTGACGCGAGAGGTAACGTCATCGTCAAACCACTCGTCATCCATCAGCGGCAGGATACCGTCATTGTCAGCCGGGAAGGTTTTGTACGCGTCTTCAGCGACCAGTTCGGCAAAGCCTTTATTGCCTTCATGGGCATAGACCAGTCCTTCGCGATCGAGGGAGTAGCGGCCCATCATGCAGCCGATGATGTAGCTTAAGATATCTATAGTGATATCAGTGTAATACTTATTGGTTAGATCGGTATGATCTTGAATATTTTTATATCGATAGTTTGGATTACATAGTAGAGTTATTTCACTTTGCAATACAGCTTTAATTATAGTTTTGTCAAGTTGTAATTTATCTATAAAAATATTATTTATAGTATTTTCTATTAGGAGAAGTGTTTCGACTAACTTGATATTTGTATTGATTTTTTGTTTGTAGATATTCCGTAGCAATTGAGTTGAATTGTGTTCAAGCAATGGTGAACAAACATAATCCCATGATTGCTCTTGAGAGTCCCAGTCATTTTTAGCTATTTCAATAGCATTGGTGACTAATTCGATAATTTCATCTTCAATTTCTGGATATGGTACTGAGGCTAATTCACCACTAGTAAAGCTAAGTGTGGGGGCTAGTATTGATAAATAATGGTTTACAACCGGAGTGCACATTAATCCCGCAGCGTAAAGCAACTCATTTTTGTTATTTGAAAAGCCGCAACGGCCTGTATCATCAAAAACAAACCCTTTTGGACGATATCTCACGCAAAAATTACCTTGGCTTATTTTTGACCATGTTATGCCTTCTCTAAAGTAATACTCATCATTTCTTACGGCAGAGCGAGTTTTGCCATTCTCAAATTTAAAATTTCGTATTTCGTAACCATTATTTTCCCAATTTACAACTATTTCGTTATTACCATACCACTTTCGATATTCACCTCCACTACTACAAGGAAACCATTTGATATTATGAATGTCGATTTTTGTATTTGATTCTTTATTTGTGATAAGGGTTTTTTTTATTGAAACCTCGTACCAATATCTTTGAAATTTAATATTGTCACCGGTGGACATGCCTGCTTTTAATGCTATTTTTTCTCCAAGTTTTTTATGGTGGCGAAAAGATAATAGACTCGGTAAGTCTATCCAATATGCTATTGGCATTCCTGGTATGTTTTTAAAATCATGCTGTGTAAATTTATCAAATATATTTTTCCTTAGAAGTAGATCGCTTTTCTTTACTTCTTCCCTACCATCTATAAGTCTAAAAAATACAGGTTGGTAACGTTCGGAGTGTTGGTTTTTAATCACCCAGGCAGTTGTCTGTACAACCTCTCCAGAAATTTGCCCAAAAGCCCGAGCTCCCAAATGTGCCATCGTAATAAATGTTTTATTGTCCAATAACCAGTTACGTAGTGCTTCATAACTTGACAAAAACATCCATGATTGCATATTGACTTGAGCATTAAACCCATTTTCTTTAAGCAAAGAAAATGCATTCTGCATAAACATTGCAAACAAATCAGCTTTACTATCCGGGAAGTTATTTTTGGCAAACTCTTTCAGCTCACTATTCATTCCCTTGCCACCCATATACGGCGGATTCGCCACTACCGCATCATACCGCTGCGCCAGGATCCACGCCTGCTGAATATACGGAATAAACGCTTTCGCCGCTGCCTTCTGCTGGAAATCGCCTTCCTGCTCCATGCGATATAGCGCTTCGAGAAACGCCTTCAGTTCCGCCTCTTCTTCCTGTGGCACCTGGATCAGCGAGCCCAGCGTTTTGGCGTTCACAAAGCGCTTCAGCGTGCGCATCAGCAGCTGATATTCTGCGCTGTCGGTATGGGCTAATGCTGTATTTTCGGCAAACATATCCCCCATGCTACCAGTCTGGTTCTGCTGGTGGAAGTTCAGCTGCTGCCACAGCTTAGCAATATCCAGATGCAGGCTCTCCTGCAGGGAGACAATATTCAGACGCACGTCGCGGGTGAATATCCGGCGGTCATCCTGACGGGCCATCATTAATAAGGCAAAGCCGGAAAGCTGGGCAGCACGGTCGTCAATGTCGAGACCAAAAATATTATTTTCCAGAATTAGCTGTGGAATATCGCGGGCGCGATAGCCGCGCTCTTCATAGATATTTTTCAGCACATTATAGACTTCAATCAGAATATGCCCGGAGCCGCAGGCCGGGTCGAGTACTTTGATGCTTTCCGGTTCAATACTGGCAGGTGTAATGGCGGCCAGCTGCGCCTGCACTTCTGGCGTCTGTTCGGCTGGCTCAATGTAGTAGTCCATTTTGCCTTTCAGCGGCGAATCCGGGTAGGTCTGCAACCACTGGCGGCCGACGGAGTTCTGTACCAGATACTGCACAATCCAGTTTGGGGTAAACAGCTGGGTGGCGGCAGGAATATCTTCGCTCTTCACCACCTTACCGATAACCGCATCTTTTTTCTCAGAGATATAGAACTGATACAGCCAGCCGATAACCTCAACTTCTTGCCAGTCTTCTTCCGGAATACCGTCCACCAGACCGCGTAGAATGGAGTCGGTGCGGGTCAGGTTATCCGGCAGCAGTAGTTCAGCTTCATCGTCCACAGCTTCAAACAGGAACGGCATCGCGCGGTGCAGGGCGTGGCACTGGGCCAGCAGCAGTTCACGGTAGATGGCTTCGTCCTGGTTGCCGGAAAGCTTCATCTCGACCAGCTGCGCCTTTTTCTCTGGTAGTAATGCTTCCGCGACTTCCGGTACGTGGTCCAGCACTTCAAAGCCTGTCGGGTTATCCGGGTGCGAGAGCATGTGGAAGCCGTGGTCAAGATAACCGTGGATTTCCATATAACGAATGGCGCACAGGCGGTTGAACCAGGTGTAGGCACAGTGCTCAACCAGCACGTCAAAGCCCTGCTCGCGGGCGCGTTTTACCAGACGATCGCGGCGGGTGAGGGTGGATTTGGGGTAGTCGAACTGACCATAGCGCATGGTTTCGCCGACGAGCTCGGCATCCGCAATTTGCAGATTGCCTTTTTTATCAGCGGAAATCCCCAGCGTGGTTAGCTTTTGGATCACCGCATCGCGGAACTGGTTACGGGCCTGTGGAGCGTATTTTTTGATGTTATTGGTATTCATAGAAAATCCTGCAAAGGGCAGCAGAGCGCTGCCCTGAAATGGGGGTTACTGAAGACGAATCCGGTCACCTGCCTCAATAGCTGCCAGCAGCGAAGTACGAAGCGTATCCAGCGCTTTTTCCACCTGTTCGGCGGTTTCCAGCACTTCGCCACCGGTGGCTTTGCGCATCTCGCTGGCGACATTCACCAGATGCGTTTTTTTCGGTACCGGTTGGATAACGGGTTTCTCTACCACAACATAAGTCTGTTGTGACTCGGCCGCGCGTTTAGCTTCATTCGCTGCTCGTAACTGGGCTTCCTGCTTTTTACGCAGCTCGTCGATCCACTGGTTAATCTTCTTCTCGGCATCCGTTTGCAGTGCCATTGTTTCTTGCTGTTCCGCCAGAATTTCCGGAATTGACTGGCTGACCTCGGCACGTTTTCTGGCTTTTTGCATCGGCAGCAGAACGCTGTTTTGCAGCTCTGACGTGGCATGCGCTTCCTGCAAGCGTTGACGGCTTTCCTCAATGCGGGCGTCAATGCGTTCAAGGGCGTGCTGGCGGTGCTGTTCCACTAACTGATGATTGACGTTCTGGACCTGTTCAATCAGTGGTGTGATGCGATTGAGATGCTTATAAGGTTCCGGCATCTGCCAGATGTTTTCCAGCTCGCCCAGTGCTTTTACCGCCACGGCGTCTTTTTCCAGCGCGCTGCGGTTGGATTTAAAGCTGCCGTTCAGCGCCGCGCCTAGTTTTTGCCAGGTAGCAAACTGCTTGCGGTAGAAATCGACCAAATTTTCACGATCTTCACTGAAATCCAGAAGCTCATTGACCTGGCTGGTGACCTTCTCAATCAGGGCAAAATCTTCTTTTTCACTCAGAATGGAATTCAGCAGGCGCAGGCCTGACTCAATCTCATCTTTACCTGGATTGTTTCCACCTTCCGCTTTCGCTTTGAAGACATTCAGCTCTTGCTTCCAGTCATTGAAGACCTGGCGGATATGTTCAACCAGGGCCGGTTCTTCACGTTCGCTAAACGGCTGTTGGGCAATTTCCGCCATAGTTTGTGCGGCCTTACGAATTTGCGATTCGTCGTGACGGCGAATTTTGTGCAGACGCAGCTCGCTGTGGCGACGGCTGTTATTAAACAGCTCCCACACCTGCTTACGCTCGATATTGTTATTCTGCTGGCTGAAGCTGAATTTGCCTTTGCGCGCCAGACGGGCAACCAGCAGCTTCACTTCTTCTTCCGGCCATCCATAAGGACGGCGGGCAAAGTGGTTCAGAATATCGCGTAAATAAACCGGCTTATTGAACTCGATATTCATGCTGACCCAGGTTTCTACTTCGCGCATCGCGTCGGGGTTGGATTCCTCCAGTTCGCCCAGATCCAGCTCCGCATCATTCTCCACCGTGAGTAGTGCATGGATTTCACGTGCGATATCACCGTTGAACGGGCGCAGCATTTTCAGCTTGGCAAACGTGTTTTCAATCACATAGCGGCAAGCTTCATCCACGATGCTGGATGGCGTCGAAGATTTCTTCGGTAAGCGCTCGCCAATCGCCCAGACGTCAGCTTCGGCAATAAGCGACTCCAGCTGAACGCGGAGCATTTTCTCGCGAACGCTGTTCTCACGGGCTTTTTCTGAAAGCAGACTGGCTTGTTCCGGTCGCTGACCTGCGTTGTCCCTGAGGAATTTTTCCGTTTGGACGACCAAATCAATATCGGTCCAGGTCCGGGCATCGGCAGGTAAACGAATTAAAATGCAGCCGTCTCCCTCAGAGGTGTATGGGCGGCATGCCGCGTCGTTGTCATAGAAATCATAGGTCGGATCTTTTGGCGTGAGGATCTTTACCACCAGATCGTTAAGCATTGCGCCGTCTAACGGGTGCCCGTTCAGGAAGCGGCTGATATCAAAGTCCTGCTTATTTGCCGGATAGCGATACTTCCGGTTTTTCAGAATGTCATCAAAGATGATCGAGGCCAGTTTCTTGTTGATCGCGGAGAAGTCGACTTCGACGTTACGGATCTCGTTCTCGATCTCTTTTTCTTCGTTGGTCAGAAACACGTATTTGTCTTCAACACGTGCAATCAACATTTCTCGTTCCAGCTTATTCAGGCTTTTTTCAACGCGACGGCGTAGTTCGACTTTATCGGTATCGATTTTGTCTATCGAAAGGGTAACCAGGTTATCTAATGTACTTTTCAGCACATCGACGTAGCGGATCAGGAACAGTGTTTTCAGTAAGTTGCCATCGAACTCATCAAGAATGCCATTCTGGCAGGCCTGAGTGATGGTGCGGCTGACGGCCGGCTCCAGGAAGCTTTCAATCGCGGCATAAAAACGCCAGAAGGGAACCAGAGAATCCAGACCCTGCGGGGAGATCTGCTGTGCCGCAGTCTGGAAGGCTTCTAACTGTGAGCGTTCACCCATGGCTAACTGTTTACCGGCGGCACCTTTGGTCCGGATAGACTCAAAAACCTTCTGCAGAATCTGGTAGTGCCACGGGACAAACGGGTAGTTATCAATAAATTCTTCTTCGCTGGTGTAGGGGCGCAAAGAAGCGGTGGTTGTGGGATCAAAAGCAAGCTGGTTACGTAGAATGTCGCCTTTTTCCTGCCAGACTTTCGCCAGCGCGGGTTTTGCGGCATCGGTTTTCACCAGCAAACGTTTTTGGATAACTTCGGAGGTGTTGGAGCTTGAAAGCTGCAAACGGGTAGAGAAACGGCCTTGAATTTTAGAGAAATCTTGTCCGTCACGGCTGCTCATCCCACCAATGGCCGCATTAATATCCGCCTGGGAAGTAACAATAACCCATGCGCGTCCACCACAGATAACACCCAGATTTTCAGTGATAGTCTGCAGCTTCAACATCATCTGCGTATTTTTACCGATGAACTGGCCGACTTCATCCACCATGAAGAGGATATTTTTGCCGTTTTCATCCAGCCACTCTTTGACCCACTGGCAAAAATTATTGATATCTAATGGGAAATTCTTATCCAGCTGTTCCACCCATTGACGCGAAGCGTCAACGCTTTGACCGGTGGCCTGGCTTAGGGCTTCTGCCATTTCATCGCTGATGAAATAGTAGGAATCGCGCTCTTTTTCCCAGCTTGAGTCAGTGATAGTGGCGAATGCGGTCTTAAACGCGTCGTATTGGCCGCGTTTAGCCAGCTCACGCTCCAGATGGGCGATGTGCGGAAAATCAGCACAGTAGCCAACCCGTTCGTTAAATACCTTCAGGAAGACTTTAAGGATGGCGTCTTCTTTGTCATCGACGTTAGCACGAGAATCAATATTGAACAGAATCACTTCCGTCGGATGATGGACCGCTTTGTTGATATCAGCGAGGAACAGAGCATCTTTGATTTTGTCTTCAAAGAAGGAGTAAGCATGACGTTCTGTACCGTTATGGCTGACTTTGCGGTTAGACAACAGATACGACAGAATCTTGATAAAGTGTGATTTACCTGAGCCAAAGAACCCTGACACCCATACGCCAATTTTGTTTTCCATGCGTATGCGATCCGGACCGGTTGCCGGAACATAAGATTCAAAGAAGTGGCGAAGATGCCCTTCCAGTTCCCGGGTGATGACGTATTCATCAAGCTCAATCCAGGCACTGGCATCGTCCGTCTGTTCGGCTTTCACAACGCCATTAATATTTCGGTCCAGACGTTTCTCAAAGATCTGTTCAATATTCATTGCTGTGCTCTTTAACGAGGATTCAATGTCGCCGCAGGCCCGCTTTCGGGTACCAGCCTGAAGGCGCGATAATAATTTCGGGAATCAATGCCCGCCAATGGGGAGAGATCGTGTCCGCTATAGGTTCCCGGATAAAACATCAGCAGGGGGGTAAAACCCATCACGTCCTGCAAGGCGCTCATCAGCTCATGGCCACGAACCAGCGGCCAGGCGTTACCCATTCCTGTCAGAATGACAAACTCTTGATTCTGAAGATCGACTTTTTTTGCTATGTAATCCGCGATCTTTTTCTGATTCAATAAGCCAACGAGTTGTTTTTTCAGCGCTTCGGTACCGACTTTCACTTCCTGCTGACAGACGCGGTCAAATAACCCACGTTCAGTGAGCATGTCGACGATGATCTGAAAGATGTTGAGGTGCGCGAACTTGTGGTCCTTTTCCAGATTACGCAACAGATACTTCAGGTGTTCACGCACCTGCAGCTCATTCTGAGCAGGATAATCAAAAATCCAGAACCCAATCTCATTACCGGAGCCGTTGTTTTTGAGAAAGCGCTCTTCGCTAATGCGGCTCTGAACCTGTGACAGGCGGTATTCAAGCACGGGATCGATCACCGTTGTCCCTCCAGAATAGAAACTAATTCTTGTTGTCCAAGGCGCTGCAAGGTCGCCTGAGTTTCTGGTAAAAGAAAGACCGACTGGAGATTACGCCGACGAGGTGTATCCAGATAACCAGCTTCAGCCAGTGCTTTGATCAAGTTGTTACCCATTTTTTTGATGGATGAATCTGAGTAACTGGTGAGTACGGGCTGCTGACGAAGATGGTTAGCCACAAACTCATCCCAGCTATCCATAGGGAGCTTTTCTTTAAATTGTCTGCACAGGTCGTTCACCACTTCAGCCAGGAAGTCTTTAACAACCGGTGAATGGAGGATCAGAGCGACGAACAGCAATTGCTGACGCTCGCGCTCGCTCCCTTCAGCAATAAGCGACCACGCCACTTTATCAAGCGTATTCAGGCGTAGTTTTATCGTTGTAGCATAGCGCTTCGCCGTATTGGCAGAGGAAGCCTGGAGAATGTTATGACCCACGATCTGCTCTTGCCAGGTTTGTTCATTGGGAGCGGTAAGCATGAGCTCAGCGATGATTCGACTTTCCCTGCTCATCAGCGGCCCGCCTAGCAGGTCTCCAATCCATGCCTTGTCGTTTTTCATCGTCATATCTACCCTCTGAAGACTGCTATGCAGCTCGCAAAAAAACAAACGATGATTGTAATGGGGGAAGGGGCGGGATGCCATGAGAAAAGGCAATTTGTGAGATGAAAGCCATTACGGAGACCGGTATTTATCCATCCCTTTGAAAAAATGATTTTTACAGTTTGTTCATTGAGTTACTGATTTGACAGATTATTCGGGACGGTAAGTCATATAAATCTTTTGTACTTCGGGGTCATCCAGGCTTTCATAAGAGATGTTCTTTTTATCTAAACCATCCAGCCCCTTGATCCCGCCAATAATAGCCAGCCAGGCACTCCGGTCTGTGATGCTCACAACGAATGGTTCCAGGTAACGATCAAGGTGCTTTTTGGATGGTTCTCCGATTTCGTCGCTGAGTGCCTTCAAATAGTAGGTAATCGGCCACGGTTCTCGCACTATGGTCTGTAGCGCGCTGGTGGAGTCACACCTGTAGTCAAGTGACGCGTAGAGCGCCAGATGAACCATTACGAGCGCAAGCAGAATTTATAAGGGCGGTGCCTTAAAGAGCACAGGGAGATTGTAAGTAGCCCGATATTGCTGGCTTTTGCTTAGCTTGCTGACGGGATTCGTCGTATGAAACATGAAAATTACCTCATGTTTTATATAAGGATTCGACACTATATCAAAACCGGTAACTCTCAATCTTTCAAAGCTATGTGTCAGATCAGGTCGTGATAAGACACATAAATTTAAAGATCTATATATCTGGCCAGATAGACTTTTTTATAACAGCTTTATAAATTAAACAAATCTGCCATAGAGACAGATTTGTTTAATTTATAATTAGAGGTTTGCAACGTTATGATATACTTTTTGCACATCATCATCATCTTCAAGGGCATCAACAAGTCCTTCAAAGATTTCTAAATCTTCTGGTGAAAGTTCAACTTCTGATTGAGCAATCATTTCTAATTCTGTTGTTGAAAATTCAGAAATTCCAGCTGCTTTTAGCGCTGCGATTCCTTTATGCAGGTCTGTAGCTTCAGTATAAATAACGATGTTTCCTTCTTCTTCGGTTACATCACGAACATCAACTTCAGCATCAAGCAAAATTTCAAAAATATGGTCAGGGTCTGTTCCTTTAAATACAATCACTCCAGTATTGTCAAACATATAGCTGACAGCACCTGCCGCTCCGATATTCCCGCCTTTTTTATTAAAAATTGTGCGGATATTAGCAATCGTACGGTTAACATTAGACGTCAACGTTTCAGCGATAACCATTGAACCATTGGGTCCAAAGCCTTCATAACGCCCTTGCACGAACGTTTCATCTCCGCCACCTTTGGCTTTATCAATAGCTTTATCAATAACATGTTTTGGAACCTGTGCTTGTTTCGCACGTTCAATAACGAATTTTAAAGCTGAGTTTGATTCCGGGTCTGGTTCACCTTGTTTAGCAGCAGCATAGATTTCTACACCAAATTTTGCATATACTTTAGACGTTGCACCGTCTTTAGCTGTTTTCTTAGCAACAATATTTGCCCATTTACGTCCCACTGGAAACATCTCCTCAAAAAATTATTTACATTAATGGCAGGTTAATAACCTGCATGTTTTTCTGCCGTATTATATCATAATATATAAATTCTCGTCTATGAGAAATAAAAACATCCAGCTTTTACGGGGGGTTACTTTGATTTTAACAATGGCTAATATGGTGGGTAAGCCATTTTTTAATTTTCTTCTGGTTCTTTTTTTATTTTTAATAATTGAATTGCAGCAATAACGTCTTATTGATGGTGGTGTCGCTCATCAGGTGAGGTGGAACGCTTGCACGTCTTGCGACATATTGTGGCAGAAACTTAATGGCGAAATTAAGAGCCTATCCCATTAGGGCTATTTTACTTGCCATTTTGGACCTGGGCAGTGCTCAAAATCCTCACGTACTACGTGTACGCTCCGGTTTTTGTGCGCTGTCCGTGTCCAAACTGGCTGCGCCAATAACGCCTGGTGGGATAGTCTCTAAGGCGATATATTCCCGCCTTGAGCCGTGTTAATTTGTTGGATACTTTTAAATGGAGGTATACCTCTTGTAGGCTATACCTCCTGCTTCACGTTATCGCGCGATTAACGCAAATACGCCCCAGCCAAAGTATTCTCGCGTCCAGGTGACGTGACGTTTGGGGGCTACCGTCAGTTCTGTTCGAACCTCTTGCGCAAACTCATCGTCAGGGTTTTCCTCCAGCCAGCGGCGCATGGTCATCCACTTCGCGGCTTCATATCTGTCCCAGCCTTGCGGGTCCGCCAGCACCATTTCCACTACGTCATAGCCGAGTTGGTCAAAAAAGGCGACCAGCTCGGGCAGGGGACGGAAATCGGCGACGGATGAGACGCCACAGGCGTGGGCGATCTCTTCCGTTGCGGGGATCCGACGCCAGTACGGTTCACCGATGAGAATGATCCCGCCAGGTTTGAGGCTTTTGGCCAGCAGATCTATTGTCCCCGCGACACCGCCCGCAATCCAGGTAGCGCCTACGCAGGCCGCCACGTCATATTTTTCCTCATCAATATAACCGGCCGCGTCGTTATGAATAAAATGTACATATTCACTGACGCCGAGCTCTTCTGCACGTTGTTTTGCCTGTGTGGTGAAGAGCGGGCTTATGTCAATGCCAGTACCTGTAACACCGTAATCGCGAGCCCAGGTGCAGAGCATCTCACCCGAACCGCTACCGAGATCGAGAATCCGCATGCCTGGTTTCATGCGTAACGCATGGCCCAGCGTGGCGTACTTTTCCGCTGTAAACGGATTATGGATACGGTGTTCGCTTTCGCTAATGGTAAAAATACGTGGGATATCCATTGGGTTATTCCTTTTACTGAGGGCAATACCCTCAGAAGTGGATACTTTTTCAACCAGCAGCGCAAACAGCTTGCCTGCAAAAGTCTCGCCGACCGGCCAGGTGTGACTGTCCGGGCGCTGCAACACAGTGAAGCCAGCATCACCAAGCAGGCTGATATATTCATCATCGCGCCAGGCCTTCATTTGACTGCCGAAACGGGTGGTACAGCCGTTTTCCGCTATCGCCCAGAACTGCGTTGAGCTGGTTTGGGCCTCTTCATCCCAGGCATTTTCCGTTAACAGCAGATGAGGCTCGGCAAGAAACAGGCCGTGCGGACAACGCTGCCAGCCTGGCTGCGCCATGCCCTGGCGTTTAACTTCATCGAAGGTATGCACTTCAACAAGCAGTTTGCCATCGGGTTTCAACCACTGAGCGCAATGACTGATGAGGCTTTGCGCATCAGCAGCGCTAAAGACATTCAGTTCCCCAAACGTCATCATAATGAAATCAAAAGGTTCCGTGGGGTGGTATGTACGAATATCCTGCTGAATGTAGTCAATATTCAGGTTTGCGGCTTGCGCCTGCTGGCGAGCCCATGTGATGGATGCCGGAGAGAAATCTACGCCTGTGCAGTGAAACCCACGCTCCGCTAACAGGCGGGTATAAAAACCGGGGCCACAGCCGAGATCCAGAATGCGGGCGCCAGCGGGTAACTGACGGGTAATCCATGTTACCTGTTGCTCAATCACGGTTAGCCGGCGGCTGGCCCAGTCGTGGTCCTGCGACAGATGATTTTCCAGCATGCGTTGGCTGAAGGCTGGCTCGTCCCAGGGGATTTTGCCTTCATCGGGTAATAGCCGAATGCGATGCGTTGCAAAAATAACGGCGCTGATATCCATCATCATCTCCTTAGCGATTGTCAGGCTGGGCGCGAACGTTGTTCAGCCCGGTTGTATTAATGCGGTAGGGCTGACCGTTAACGGATTTGATCAGCTTTTTGGTTTTGAGTTTTTTGAATACAGCGAGCGTGCAATCGGCGAGCAACAGCCCTTCGCGGCTATAGCACTCAACGGCGGTGACGCGGCCTGACGCATCGCGGATGTGCGTAATGCGTCCGCCTTTGGCGAGAACGTGTAAGGTACGTTGTTCCTGACGGGATAAATTCATACTGAAGAACCTGTTTAATCATCATAGGCTAAACGTGCAAACACACTGCGGTGTCCGCATTCGATTTCGGCGCATTGATAATCAGTCCGGCCTGAAAAGGTCGGGTAACTGATTATCAGATGATGACATTCTCCAGCATCAAAGCCTCGGGTTGAGTTGAAAGGTATTTACGTCGTGAATGATAACACCTGATTTCTGTAAGTGAATAACCGGGAGTGAAAAGTGTGATCTCAAAGGGAGGCTCATGACGTTTAGCGTATCAGATGAATAGCTCCCGCAATTACCATAATGAATATTGATTAAACTCATATACCCGATAATGACCGCTTTGATAGTCTCGGCGTATCTTTTTAGCCATTGACAGGGTTGTTGCGTTGGAAATCTTTTTTTAACCAACTGAAAAATATCACTTAAATATTTTTCATACATAAACATTTATGGTCCGCTGAGTTCGGATCCGGTTTTGTATGGGTTAAAAAAGGTACGTTATGAAAGTCATATGGACTGTCACTCCTGTGGGGTATCAGCGCATAGCGAAACGTTGCCCTTCATGTAGCGTAAAACGGGACTTCACGCCTTCTGGGGCATTTCGGGTTAATTCGCAAAAGAAGGTACTCGATGTCTGGAGTATCTATAAATGCACACACTGCGATTACACCTGGAATATCTCCCTGTTCTCACGCCTACCAGTCAGCAAAATTAACCGCGATCTTTATTGCCGGCTGATGGCGAATGATGCTGCCACGGTGCAATATTTTGCTTATGACAACGCGATCCTGAAGCGAAACAATGCTGAATTATCGGGGCAGCCTGATTTTCACATTCAGGAACGGTGGCTGGTCAGTATCGCCTCCCACAAGCAGGTCAGTGTTAGCGTCAGGATTTCCCGTTCTTTTCAGGTCAGCCTGCTGTCGATTTTGAAGAAGCAACTCCTGCTAAGCGCAGCCGAAATCAAGAGACGGATTGAAACAGGGCAAATAAGTGGCGTCACGATGAAAATGCTTAAATCGCGAAAACTGAAGAATGCGAAATATGATTTGCAGCTCTCAGTTGAAACACTGTATGACCGGCGAAGGATTGTTCTGACCTGTCGATAAAAATAATAAGCTCACCTTACGTTTAAGTGTGCTGGTATGGCAACGACGCAACGGAATGAAAGAAGGATTAAGGGACAGGTGAGCTTTAGTTGAATAACGCTTGTCTGTGGCATTCAGTGAAGGCTGAATGCCATGGATAATCCAGATTTTCGCACCAGTGATGATATTGTATGGATTCTTTGCGCAAGCCAGCAGAATGACAAAGGGCGATGGGTTACAATTATCTGTAGAGTAAACAAAAGGAATATAATGTGGCGCTATACAATATCTCTGAGAAAATACTGACTACCCTTGAAAAAACATCTTTCACCATCGAAAGGCTGCAGGAACGCTATGATCTTCAGGAGGCTATCAAGAAGAATATTGATATTGTCGCGCCGGGCTGCCTTGTCATATCCGAAGAATTCTCTGATTGGGAGGATAGTCGGCGGAGGATTGATTTATTAGCGATTGACAAGCAGGCCAATTTGGTTGTCATTGAACTGAAACGTGATGAAATCGGCGCGCATATGGAACTGCAGGCGCTAAGGTATGCGGCAATGATTTCAACGATGAGTTTTGCGAAAGCATGCGAATATTATCAGGCATATCTTTGGAAGCATGGGATCGATGAGAATGCAAAAGAGAAGTTACTGGATTTTGTGGAGTTAGAAGAAAACGAACTCGCTGATTTTGGTAAAGATATTCGCATCGTTCTGGCATCAGCGGATTTCAGTAAAGAATTAACGACAACCGCAATATGGCTAAGAGATAAAGGTGTCGATATTCGCTGTGTTCGCTTAACGCCTTACAACTTTAAGGGTGAAGTGCTGATTAATGCTGAACAAATAATACCAGTCCCTGAACTGGAAGAATATCCGGTCAGATTCAGAGAGAAACGCACGGAACAAATTATTAGCAGTCAAAAGTCGGAGAGGGATTATTCCTTATATAAATATAAAGGAAAAACCTTCAATAAACGGAAGCTTGCACTTGAACTTTTCACTGACTGGATTAATAAACATAATCCTGCGAATATAGATGATCTCAAGAATAAATTGAGTGAAGACTTACAGAAAAGAACAGTAGCACTGGTTGAGCAGATCCCTGAAAAAAGGAAAAACAGATATCATATGCAGGAAGATGCGTTGATTGAGTTGCCGTCCGGTGAGCGTATTGCTATATCGAATCAATGGGGGTTAGGGACTATAGAACTGCTTATTGATTTTGTTCGTCAGGATAATTTTGTAGTTGAAAAAGTGGGTTGACAGGAAGTAATAATAAAATAGATCCCATTCATTAATGGGATCTCACGTTTCATCCGATACGAAGACCATGGTCTCTTTGTCAGTAGCGTCATAATTACGCAAGCCTCTTTACTTTGCTTATCATTTATATTTAATGTAAATATTCACGCAACACCATTAAAAAATAAGAAAAAATGGCTCACTGTTGAACTGATATTAATACCTGAACCACTGAATTAGAGTAATGTGGCGCTATTCATAGCGTAATTTTTTCTGTTGCGGTTACAGGGGGAGGAATGCACACCTTTAGACCATACTCACTAAGGCATAGCGATCTGTTATATGAAGATATTCCGTTAGAAATACGCGAGCAAATAATCTTATTGATTATCAATACGCTAGGAAACTGCTCCTCTTTTTATGATATGACATTATACTGCTATCATAATAGTCATTCTGACGAAGTTTATCGAAGAATATGTAAAACGTTGCGCAAAGAGTATGGCTTATTCACCTTATATGCGCATTCAACGTCATATCTGGATGAAATGAGTAATCTGTTATTAAAAACAGATGATAAAAGAAAGCATATTGATACCATTGAGCTTGCTTTTAACTATATAGATACCTACCTTCGGACCTATGAAGTTACGCTTGGGTTAGAACCGGATAAGGCGATTAGTGAATTAAATAATATATTTCATGAGCATAGTTTAAAATATCGATATGAAAATGGTAGGATTGTAAGGTTGCGCAGAATAAAACGGCTTAAAAACATATGTTATTATTTGTACTCCCCTGGAGAGTATGGCTTTGTCGAATATGATCTTATGGAAGCGTATAATCGCCTGATGCTTAATGATTTTGCCTGTGTCGTAAAGGAATGTCATGCAGTCTTCAGAAGCGTTCTTCTCAGAATTCATGAGAGAAAAGGTATCGTATATCATGAACAAGATAGTTTAAATACCTTAATGACTAATCTGATGGCGAGAGGCGTTATATCTGCTGAATATGCACATAAATTTCATTTTTTAAGTAACGTGCTGGAGTCAGAAATATTTCTGCCGATGGCGCCAGAAAAATCGCATCATCACTACGCAATGATGCTCCGTATCTCTGAAGAGTTGGCCTGTAGTATCTATTATCTTACTGAGCGGAGTATATTTTTTCTTACCCAGCGGGCTGAAGAAGACAGTGTCGCGCCATAATAATGATCGCGCTGTCGCTCAGTCAGACTGGATCATCGTTATTTAAATTTGTTCAGACGTCGGAATTTTTTGTTCTGCCGTCTGTTTTTTTAGTGATGAGCTGTTCAGTGCAATAATAAGGGGTACAGTACGATGACTGATTTTTAAACTGCATATCATCTGTGTCGCATTTACTCATGGGTATTGGGTCAGGGAGAGAGAAGAATGAGCACTATTTTAAAGCCTTTTTTATTGGCGGTAACCCTGATGTTAATCTTAATAAGGCCTGGCTTTGCAACGGAGGATGGAGCGATAACCATGGTTAAAACCTACAGCGCTTATGACTATTTGCAGACCCGAGCGCGGTTGATGCACGCTGTCGCCGATCACGGTCTGGTGTTATTTGGGGAATTTGACCATGCCAGAGCGGCACAGAATGTTAACCTGAAAATGCCGCCGACAACGGTTCTGGTCTTTGGCAATCCTAAAGGCGGAACGCCTCTCATGCTGGCGCATCCCGAACTGGCGCTGGATTTACCGTTTCGGGTGCTCATTAGCCAGCAAGCCGATGGGCGAACGTTAGTCAGTTATCATCCCGCTGAAACGCTGCAACGTTATGGTCTTGATGCCGCAGACATACAGGCTTTGAAAAAACTGGAACAGCTCGTTGAAAAAAGTCTCCACTAAAGCTGAAAATCGGGCGATGTGTTTGCACAAGTGATGTCGCGAATAAATGCGGTCACATCGTCCATTACCTGATGCGATAAGGCGGCATCGAAGGTGGCGCTATCAGCATCACAGAACCCGTGCCGCGCATCGTACATTTTACACTGCACCCGGGGGCGCTTTTCCAGCGCCTGCCGCATGGCGAGGGGATCAAACGCTGGCTCATAACGCGCGACAATAACCAGTGTCGGACAGAGAGGCGCAAGATGAAGGTACTGGCGTATACGGGAACCGTAATAGCAAACGACGCCATCGCATAACCCACTGGCTGCACTTAGCCATGCGAGCGTTGCGCCGACGCTATATCCTACGACGATTAGCGTCTCGTACTGCGTTCTGAGATCGTGGAGTAATGTGGTAACGACGGCGGGATCAAAGCCGACATTTGCTGAAAAGTGACGGTAAGCCTCCTCCTGCTGTTCATAGCGAAAGGGGGTATGGTGAGGAAACAGCGCGGGAATATAGATGTCGAATCCGCGCGTCATCCATTCATGGCCTGCGCGTTGGATATGAGCGTTAATACCATAAATTTCATGCAGAATAATCGCTGCCCGGCGATGGCGGCTCGACAAACTGGAGGCGTTGCTTCCCCCGGATACGCCTGGGGCGAAAAACACGGTGTCTTTTATCATAACGCGTTCTTGATACAAAGAGAGCGGCTGGATTTTCGCCGATCACGCTATGTCAGAGGCATTATTCCTGTCAATGTACAGACACATTTTATGGCCTGATTTTTGGTTGATAAATTTTATATTGGTAAACCAATATGCTGTTCATATTCAGGCATCAGGGCTAAAGGTGGAACATCAGTCGTGTATTGTCTATTGCCTTTCCTTTCATCTGGCCTCACTAGCGAAACGGCGCGCATTATTATTTTGTTGGTTGACCAGTTTCGCGTTTTTGGTGTGCTACGCGTGCTATCCCTCTTTACAAATGCTATAGTCTGATACCGGGAAATCGCATCGGACGGGCACGACCAATATGAAATCAAACACTTCTCAGCAAAGACCTTACCAGGAAGTGGGCGCAATGATACGGGATCTGATTGTTCAGACGCCGTACCGCCCCGGGGAGCGCTTGCCGCCGGAAAGAGAGATCGCTGAGAGGCTCAATGTGACGCGTACCGTCGTGCGTGAAGCGCTGATCATGCTGGAAATTAAAGGTCTGGTTGAAGTCCGCCGCGGCGCCGGGATCTACGTGCTCGACAGCGCGGATAATAACGAGATGGAAGGCGCTGACGTCAATCACTGTAATGACGCCGGGCCTTTTGAACTGTTGCAGGCGCGTCAGTTGCTGGAAAGCAATATCGCTGAATTTGCCGCTCTGCAGGCCACCCGCGAAGACATCATTAAAATGCGCCAGGCGTTACAACTGGAAGAGCGAGAGCTCGCCTCCAGCGCGCCGGGCGGCTCAGAAAGCGGCGATATGCAGTTTCATCTGGCCATTGCCGAAGCGACCCATAACAGTATGTTGGTAGAGCTCTTCCGTCAGTCCTGGCAATGGCGTGAAAATAATCCGATGTGGCTCCAGCTTCATAGCCATCTGGGCGATACGCTTTACCGTAAGGAGTGGCTGGTCGATCATAAGCAGATCCTCGCGGCGTTAATTAAGAAAGACGCCCGCGCAGCGAAGCTGGCGATGTGGCAGCACCTGGAAAACGTGAAGCAGCGTCTGCTGGAGTTTTCCAATGTTGATGACATCTACTTTGATGGCTATCTGTTTGAGTCATGGCCGCTGGACAACGTTGATGCCTGATTATACCTGGAATAGCGTGGGCAGACCCAGTCCACGTTTTACTTCCTGTAGCGTCTTTTGAGTGACCTCATGGGCCCGCTCGCTACCTTTTTTCAGTAATTCCATTAGCATTCCCTTATCTGCAATAAAGGTTGCCCGTCGTTCGCGTATGGGCGCGATCAGTTCTTGCAGGCAGGTCTCCAGCTCATTTTTACAGACACGGTCGCCTAATCCGCCTTGTTGATAATGTGCTTTCATCGCCGCGACTTTGGCTTTATCCGGATGAAACGCATCCAGCCACGTAAAGACGACGTTACCTTCTATTTTTCCCGGATCGCTAATTTTTAAATGATTGGGATCGGTGTACATCGCGCTGACCGCACGGTGGATGGTCTCTTCGCTGGCGGAAAGAAGCAGGGTATTGCCGAGCGATTTCGACATCTTGGCGCTGCCGTCAATGCCGGGCAGACGACCCGTATCGCTCAGGAGCGCCTGACAGGGTCGCAATACCGGCGAGGAGAAAAGACTATTCATCTTATGAACGATCTCATTCGTTTGCTCAATCATGGGCAATTGGTCGTCGCCAACCGGTACCATTTCGGCCTTAAAGGCGGTGATATCTGCCGCCTGGCTAATGGGATACGCCATGAACCCGACCGGCAGGGAACGGGTAAAGCCTTTTTGGGCAATCTCATTTTTTACCGTAGGATTACGCTCCACTCGGGCGACGGTAACAATATTCATATACAGCACCGTTAATTCGGCGAGGGCGGGTAACGCGGATTGCAGGCAGATCGTCGTCAGCGTGGGATCGATGCCGACGGCCAGATAGTCAGCTAACACTTGCGGAATATTATCGCGGATTTTTTGCGGATTACTGCCGTTATCGGTGAGTCCCTGCAGGTCGGCAATCAGGACATACTGTTGGTGATCCTGCTGTAGCGCGACGCGCTGGCGCAGTGAACCGACATAATGGCCGAGGTGCAGCGAGCCGGTGGGGCGATCGCCAGTCAGAATGATAGGAAGGGTGTTCATTAAGGACTCCTTTATGCTTACTGTAAAGCCGAAAGACGTCCCGAAACGCAGTAGCCGCCTTTCGGCGGCTACTTAAAGAGGGATAGTGATCCGTGCCGCCTTCAGGAAGGCAGCCACCAGCGGAGATGACGTTGCGTAGCGTTGGATCGTTTCGTGTTCATGTGATCTAACGTATCACGACTAAACGTAAGGGTAAAGCGGCTGGCGTATCGTCCGGGCATAAAGTCATATCGCCTGAACAGATAACATCTCACTGACTTTGAAACGCGATTTTATAATTTGCTGCCCAAAAATACGTGGCGCTGAAAGGCGCATTTTTGATGCAAATCATTTATTACTGTGATAACACTGCGCGCGATAAAAACATTAAATATATTCACATAGTAAATATGTTCTATTGGAATGGTTGTTTTCGATATGACAAAAGTCTAAAAAACCCATTGATGTGAAAAGGAATAAGAATTGTCTATATTCCGATTCGGTGGAATTAAGTAATTTCTCGGATAAAAATAAGAAATGATATTGATATTTCTTTTTTGATATGGTTCTTATAGCGGCTATGGTTATTCAGGAAACGATGCTTGAATGCCTGGCGTAATAGATTTCAGGTCAGTAGCGCTATTGTAAAATGGATTGTTGATGGCAGAAGGTATTTAGCAAGAATCCAGTTATAGCAGATTGTCGGTATTTAATCTGGTATACAGAGACACCAACGAAATGGCTGGAAAATGGAACGTTCTTTCATTGTTGGCGTTCCGTCCTTGTCAGCCTGCTTTGCCGCATGATAATCACGGAGGGGGGATGGACGCCATCTATTTAAAACTGGACGGTATTGAAGGCGAAAGCCGGATCAAAGGTTTTGAAAACCAAATAAAACTTATTGCTTACAACCACAACCCGACAAAACGGGAGTCCGGCGAAGCGAGAGGGACATATATTGGAGGGTTGACGCTGACAAAGCCAGTCGATCTTGCTACACCAGGCCTCTATGAGCACTATTGTAACGGGAAAACGGTGAAAGAAGGCGTGCTGACATTATGCCGTCGTGATAAGGGCGCAATGCTGCCATTTATTATTTATACGCTCACCAATGTGCGAATTTCACGCATGAGCAATCATGGAGACGCCGAAGGCAGCGCCACGGAGACCGTGGATTTGGTTTATAGCCATATTCGCTGGGATATTCCCGCATTAGCGTCGAAAAGCAAAACACGGCGGCCTCTTCACCGACAGGCGCTGTGGCGATGAGGACAAAACAAGCTTGCGGACTCGCAGTGGGCGATGCTGTATAGCGAAATGGCATTTAGCGGCTTGCGAAGGCTGATGAGCGCTCATGTAACCAATCGATTGCCTGAAAAGGCGATAACGCGTGGCCCTTACACCCGTTATGATTTTTACGCATAGCCGCTAATAAAACGGCATTTTTTATATACACATCAAGTTGATAGTGTGTTTCTGACCTTGACGTAAATAAGCGGGAAAAGCGATGAAACACACCATTGGGATACTGGGGGGGATGGGACCTGCGGCAACGGCGGATATGTTGGAAAAATTTGTTGAATTGCGACATGCCAGTTGTGATCAACAACACATCCCGCTCATTGTCAGCTCTATCCCTGATATTCCCGATCGTACAGCATGTCTGTTATCCGGCGGGCCTTCGCCATACCGTTATCTGGAGCGTTATCTGCATATGCTGGAAGACGCCGGGGCGGAGTGTATCGTTATCCCATGCAACACTGCGCATTATTGGTTTGATGATTTACAGAACGTCGCGAAAGCGCGAATGATCAGCATCCTGGACGCTACCCTGGGGGATATTCCGCCATCGGCGCGGCACGTTGGGCTGCTGGCGACCAATGCGACGCTGGCGACCGGGTTATATCAAAAGAAAGCGCTGGCGCGGGGGCTGACGTTAATTCAGCCAGAAGACGCGGGGCAGGCGTTGGTAATGCAGGCTATTTATACGCTTAAACGTGGCGATAAAACTGCGGCGCAAGCGCTGCTGCTGCCGCAAATCGATAGCCTTATTGCCCGTGGCGCTCAGGCAATTATTATGGGGTGTACCGAAATTCCGCTTATTGTGGCCGGACATGAACGCGCGATAGCGTGCCCGATGATTGATTCCACAGCGTCGCTGGTGCGCGCGGCGATTCGTTGGTATGAGTCCTGGCCAGACACCCGCGCCTCTTTGACCGGGGAGCAACGCCTTACCGCCTGAGGTGTTTACAGCGCGGCCTGAAGCCCACGCAGGTCGCGCCAAAATGTTTCGGCTACCTGACTCATGCGGGTATTCATGCGATAAGCATAAGCCTGGATCGGGATAACCAGTTCGTCGGCATCAAGCACTATCAGGCGCCCGTCGGTAATCTCCTGACGGATAGCATACTCGGGCAACCAGGCGATTCCGCAGCCGTCCATCGCAACCTGTTTTAACAATTCACTCATCGAAGAGACGAAAAATGTACTGAAACTCAGTTCAGCATGGCGAGTCAGGGTACGATTTATCAATCGGCCCATATAGGAGTTCTGACTGTAATTAAGCAGGGGAAAGTGCGGCTGCTCAAGCGTATAGCGCGGCTCGCCCCGGCCATTGTTGGCGCAAACCGGAAACAGTCTCGACTCAAACAGGCGGATATTATCAAACGGCGCTTGTTGCAGGTTTTCATCGTGATAAGAAAAGATAAAATCGCTTTGCCCCTCACGTAACATATCCACCGCCTGGTCGACATCTATCGCCTCAACGGCGTAGGTAAACTGCGTAGGCATCTGCTTAACGATGGTCGGCAACAGGCCGAGGGAGAGCGAGTGGGCGGCGGCAATCTTGATTTTACGCAGCGTATAATCGCTGCCGCCGCGCAGTTCGGTCAGATTACTTTCCAGCTGCTGTAACAGGTGGCGAACCTGGGAGTGAAAGATTTTACCCTGTTCGGAAAGCTGTAGCGGCGAGACCTGTCGGTTAAACAGTTCAACGCCCACGGCATGTTCCAGGGCGCGAATCCGCCGGCTAAAAGCGGGTTGCGATACGTTGCGGATAATGGCGGCCTGAGAGAAATTGCGGCACTTTTCCAGCGTCAGAAAATCATATAGCCATTTTGTCTCAATATTGTGCAAACCTGCTCCAGTTACATCCATTTACCGTTATCCTGTCAGCCGCCCGAAGGGGCATTCTACGTCCATTCGGGCGGCTGACAACCGCTTATCCCATCCTCTTTCAGAATGCCGTGATGGGGCAGCCTGAAACTAGCGGGAATTACGCCGGTTCAAAGGTACCTTTTACGCAGGCTTTCCCCTCATTGACCATGCGTTTGCCGCGCGCATACACCTGCTCAATGCGTAAATCTGCGCTAAAGACGAGCAGATCCGCATCGTTACCGGGACGGATTTCGCCTTTGCCGTCCAGACTGAGGAAGGCGGCTACGCTGGTCGTCAGCGGACGCAGAGCATTGGCCAGGCTGAATCCGTAGTGGTTAACCAGCGTCTGCAACGTCTCCAGCAAACTTTCGAAGCCCGCGACGCCGATACCCGTCAGATTTCCGGCAGCGTCAAATAGCGGCTGGCTGCCGTTACCGTCTGAACTGAGCGTCACCCGGGAAAGCGGGACGCCGGCTTTTACCGCTCTGGCAATGCCCTCCGCCGGCGCGACGGGATCCGGAATACTGGTGGTAATGTCGATCACGCCGCCTTTAAGCGCAAACGCCAGCGCCTGCTCGAAAAGAGATTCGCTACGGTTGACGTGGGTAGGCAGCAGTTTACCGATCGGCACGTCGCTGTTTTCCAGGATGTCATACAGCGGCTGTAACCCTTTTTTGCTGCTGCCCATATGAAAAACGCTGACACCAGGTTTGCCCCCCAGCAGGCCGCCAACGCGTGATTCGGCGGCCATGCTGGCGAGTTGATTCCCGCTGGGCGCGGCGGAACGGTGGTCGGAGACTGCGCATTTCACGCCAATGACGCGGTCGATCAGCGCGACGTCTTTTTCTACCGAGCCAGTAATGGTCGGCGACGGAACGTGATAAGCGCCCGTGAGCATCCAGGCGGTGATCCCCTCCTCATTTAGCGCTCGCGTTTTGGCTAACAGCGACGCGGGATGACGGCTGACGGAGTCGGTGCCAAGCAGGCCGACGACCGTTGTTATCCCGGCTTCCGTCAGGCGGCTCAGAGAGACTTCCGGCGTCCGCGTCGTCGGCCCCGCTTCGCCGCCGCCGCCGATCAGATGAACGTGTTGGTCGATAAAGCCCGGGCACAGCATACGGCCGCTAAGATTAATCACCGTACAGTCCGGTACGATATCGCCGGGGATGCCAGCGCCGACGGCAATAATTTTGCCATTCGCGAGTAGAACATCGCAGATGCCCCGGTCTTCTGGCGCAAACAGGTGCGCACCCTGTAATAAGGTAAACTCCGCGGCGGATAAATCAGGCATGATAACTCCTTATTAAACAATAAGCTGCATGACCCAGATCGACAGCAGCGCATTGATGGCGCAGACTGCGATAATATGCGGGTAATATTTGGCGTTGACTTCGGCAGTACCGAGACAGCGGCCGACATTCTGTACCGGGTTTCCCATCAGGTAAATGGCTGGCAGTAGTACGGTAACATCGTGGCCGCTTAGCGCGCCGGCGGTAGCCAGACTGGCCGCCACGCCAACGGCGCCGCCCATACTCATCAGCGAAGCCAGAAGCACCGTAGCCGCTTCGCCGGGAAGCCCCCACAACGCCATCACGGGCTGGCAGATATGGCCTACCCAGTCGAGCAGACCGGTAATTTTCAGCGCCTGAATAATGACAAATGCCATGACCACATTGGGTAACAGGTTGGTCGTGGCGATGGTAAAACCGCGGCGTGCGCCATCGATAAACATATCCATGACATTCTTACGTACCTGAGTCGTCATGATTGGGCTCCTTGCGCAGGGTGACGGCGTTCTTCGATGTTAATCCAGATGCGCAAAAGGTTTGCGCCGATAAATTTGAATAGCAGAATGACCACCAGCGGAATGATGACTGACGTTCCCAGAAAGGCGAATACCGCAACGCCGGAGGAGAAATAGTTGGTGATAATAGCGCTGCCGCTGGTCTGCCAGGCGGCAAAAATCACTTTATCGCGTTCAGTGATTTCGCCTTCCTGCGCCAGTTCTTTGGTCATACCCGCCGCGGCGTCGGTATTTTGCAGGTTGGCGATCAGCGCCAGTGAGCAAATGCCAGGAATGCCAAGCAACGGTTTCAGGATGGGCGTCATCAGTTGCTGCGCCGCCCGCAGACCGCCCAGTCCATCCGTAATCGCGATGATACCCAGAGAAAGGATAACCGACGGTGCCAGCTCCAGCGCAAAAAGGAAGCCATCTTTCGCGCCCGTTCCGCCCGCGCCACGAAAGGTCTGCGTACCGGTCACATGACCGAATGACCCGTTGAGTACGGTAAAATCAAAAACGCGCCACCAGCCTTCGCTTCCGGAAAATACGCCGGAAAAGAAAATAATGGTGAGAAAAAACGCCAGGTATCCCTTTATCCCGACCTTTTCTGTATCAAGCGGCATGGCCGCCCCGTCCACTTGTTGCGCCATAGCGATCCCCGAATTTTTTTGATGATGTGTTGGTTGTAGCCACAGGCCAAAAAGCCCGAAACAGAAAGACCTTATCAGCCATAAGGGTAAGGACAAAATGCAAGTATGTATCGTGCTATGCGTTTCTTGCATAGCAGCGCGAAAAATCACCATCCTCGCTACTGCCGGAGGCGCGGGGAACCGTGGACGGTATAACGCGAGGTAAAAAAGCAAAGAAACAGGTGTTGACGCAGGCCGGAGCTGGGAGCAGGAAAAAAGGAGAAATAAATTTGACGTTAGTCAATTTCACGCCACTTAATTATCGTTGTTAAAAAATAGGATTTTTTAACCTAAATTTTACTTTTTTACTGTAATTTTTCACGCCTTAAGAGGAATTGTCACGGTCAGGTCAGTAGCCGCTGATAGGTCAGCTTGCGCCCTAAGAATCCTACGGGCAGGTAATAAAAAACGAATAATCGAATTAATTTCATGATGTGATTTATTTATAATTGTGATGATTTGAGAGGGAGCGATAATCATCATAATGGAATATATAGCCAAAATAATTCGAGTTGCTTAAAGGCGGCAAGGGAGTGAGTCCCCAGGAGCATAGATAACGATGTGACTGGGGTGAGCAACGGCCCGTCAGGGCGAGGCCCATGGATGGGCCGGGTAATCCGTAGCCAACACATAAGCCACTTGAAGTAGGAAGGGTATATAAAATAATAGGCAGATTAATAACACTAAAAACCATAGAATAAGTATAGTTTTTAGTGGCATCTTTACCTTGAAATAACGTGTTGAGGATGTGCTATTAAAAACAGATCCTCATTGCGCCGCGAATAGCATTAAAGATACAACCCGGTGCGGAGAGCGTGGGTTTACTCTACCGCTTATTCACGTATCACAAACCGTTTTTGTTTTATCTGCTGCACAGCGCTGATCAGCGCGGCAAAAAAGAGCGCCGCGGCGCCGCAAAGCGTGGCGTTGATAATTGCCGACGCGCCATTGCCTGACAGACTGGCGGCGAGCGGACCGAGAATTTGCCCAATACCATACGTTAGCGTCACCAGGCCTAACAAATTAATATTACCCGGCGCGCTGAGTTGTCGGGCAAGCGGCATCACCAGCGAGGTTGTGCCCATAAACGTGGCGCCAAAACCAATACTGCTCAGTATTAACAGCAACAACGAGTCGCTGGCGAGAGACAGCAGCACGCAGGCGCTCTGGATCAACAGGTTCGCGGTCAGGCATGGCAGGACGCCCCAATGTTTTGCCGCCCACAGCCAGCCGAAGCAGCCGGGAATGATCGCCAGGCCGACCAACGACCAAAGGTGCGCCGTGAGTAGCGGAGAGCCCGCGCTTTTCGCCATCAGCGGCAAATAGGTAGCGACAATGATGTAGCCGAATCCGGCGAAACCGTACAACAGCGCCAGTTGCCACCAGGGCATAGGCTGATTTTCGATTCTTGCTAAGGGCGCAGGCGGCAGCGCATGAGCGCGGGGGGGAATCAATATTGCCACGATTAATAGCAATATACCGGCGAGCGCCCCGGCCCCCAGCCATAGCGAATGGGCCGAAAGCGCATAATGTAAACCGCCAATGACATATTCGTTGCCCAGTGCAATCCCGGCCCCGACGCCGGAAAAGAGCGCGGCGATCACAAACGGATGGCGGGTATGATGCAACACAATCATTGATCCAAAAATCATCATTCCCGCGCTCGCGACGCCTGCCAGGAAGCGCACCAACATGACGACCGCGGGTTGGGTAAATATCGCCATGGCCAGAATAAGAATACCGGTGGCGACCGCCGAAGCCAGCAGCATGGGGCGTAGACGAGAGGGGAGATGAAAAAGGCCAAAGGAAAACAGTAAGCTTCCCGCCAGGTACCCTGCATAATTGGCGCTGGCAATCCAGGAGAGTTGGTTAAACGTTAGCTGCTTTTCCGCCAGCATTACCGGCAGCATGGGCGTATACAGAAAGCGGCCAACTCCCATCCCCAGCGTCAATACCATCATACCGAAAAGCGCCGTAAAAATGGGATGGCGAGGTGAAGCGCTCTGAGCATGAACCATGGTTTTTCTCTTTGCTAAAGTAAGGCAAGAATGCCTGATTGTTGTTGCAAATGATAATAAAAAGTAAAATTAATGTTTCAAATTTGCAAGAAAAGAAAGTGAAGCGCAGGCGAATAACGGATTGAGAAGAGGGGCATCGGTGGGAAATGGCATTAAATTAATGCCTCCCACGTGCGGGGTTTGGCAGTTAATCTGAACGAGAATTGCGCCTTCCCCTTCTTAGATACTGAGCAGTGCCGGTATTTGCGACAGTAAATATAACACCAGACCGATAGCGCCGCCGACCAGCGTGCCGTTCACGCGGATAAACTGCAAATCTTTACCGATATTAAGCTCAATCTGCTGCGACATATCGCGCGCATCCCAGCCTTTTACGGTATCGCTGATGTGGCGCGTCAGGAAGGCGGCGAATTCCGGCGCGACGCGGTGCGCGGCCTGTTCCAGATGACCGTTAAGCGAAGCGCGTAATGCGTCGTCGGCGATCAGCGTCTCGCCAAACCATTGTCCGGCATGGGCGATGCGCTGCTTCACCTTTGAGTCTTCGGCGTTGATATCTGTTTTTAACCACTGGCGTAGATCCGCCCAGATTTCGCCGAGATAACGGTTAAACGCCTCATCTTCCTTCAGGTAACTTTTAATGTTTTCTGCCCGGGCAGCCATTTCCGGATCATGTTTAAGTTTATCGATCAGCTTATACGTCGCGCGATCGAAGGCATGACGAATCTGATGCGCGCGGTCGTGACTGATATCATCCAGCAGAGAATTCACCGCGTCGGAGACCAGTTCAGCGCTGTGTTCTCCCAGCCATTCGGTCGGCAGAATCTTCGCTTTTAACGGATGTTCGGTCTCCAGCCAGCGTATGATCTGTCTGGCGATAAATGTTCGGGAGCTGTCACGCTGTAACAGGGCGATAAGCTGGGCGATCAGCGTATCGAGTAACACCTGGTGACGATCGTTTTTGGTCATGCTTTCCAGCATCAGGGCGCTGGTGCCGGAAAGATCCACTTTATCAATCGCCTTATGTACCGCTCGCTTGAGCAGCCGCTGAATACGGGCGTCATCGGTTAGTTCCAGAAAGCCGCTCATAATTTGCAGCAGATGCTGCCCGACCCGGCTGGCGTTGTCCGGCTGGCTGAACCAGTTTCCGATAAGCAGCGCGGGTTCATGGCGGCGGATTAGCGCGATCAGCGACTGCGTATCAAGGAACTTCTCCTGCACAAATTGCCCAAGATTTTCGCCGATTCGGTCTTTATTACGGGGAATAATCGCCGTATGTCGTGAAATAAACGGAATGGGAATGCGGCGAAACAGCGCCACCACGGCAAACCAGTCCGCCAGCGCGCCAACCATCGCCGCTTCGGCAATAGCTTTTGCGCCCAGCACCCAAAAACTGGGCGGCAGGAAAAGCGTGGTCACAAACGTCGCGGCGGCTATCAGCAACAGTGAGAGCGCCAGGCGTTTGGCGCGTTTGAGTTCGGCGATTTTATTCATAGGGTTAAGGATAGAGCCAGACGGCAGGAACGTGCAAAAAACATCAGATTATCCTGTGCCGGATAAGCCTCTATCCGGCAGAGTGTTTACTTCTCAGCGGCCAGTTCTGCCGCCTCATGCTGGCGCACGCGCTGTAATAGTGTCGCCAGAGTGAAGACCACAATCACCCCGGCCACCGCTGCCAGCAGGTGAAACGGCAGTCTCCCGCCGTGAAACCACAGCCAGCGGCCAACTTCGACCGACACCGCCATCACCGTCAGAATCACCATGTTCAGCGAGGCCGAAACCGTCCCTTTTGGCAAGTTGTTGGAAAAAAGCGTGAAGCGAAACAGCGTCGGGAAAATCATGCCAATGCCGAACGCGTACAGGCTGGTGCCCAGCACAGACCAAAGCCAGACGTGCGGCAGAAGAAGATTACCGAGGAGTAATGTCGCCAGCCCGCTTAACTGGATTGGTACGGCGCGCCAGATAAAACGCGGTCGGGTCGGATCTTTCACCAGGCGCACAACGATCATATTGGCCACGATCACCGCGCCGAATACGGGCACCTGCGCCCAGGCGAATTGCGAAGTACTCATCCCGCCAGCATCGATCAGGATCACCGGCGACACCGCCACCCAGCTCATCATCGGGATGTAGCTCAACGACAGCGTCGCCGCCCCGGTGAGAAAAATCGGGTTGCGAAACACATTACGAAAATCGCGCAGTACGCTCACCGCGCTGAACGGCACCGCGCCGCGTTGCACCGTTTCCGGCATCGCCAGCAGCAGGCCGCACAACGCCAACAGTCCCATCACCGCAATAATACCGAACAGCACCTTCCAGTGAACGAAGTGCATCAGCGCGGCGCCGGAGAGCGGGCCGATAACCGGAGCGACCAGCACAATGGAGGTAATAATCGCCATCAGCTTAATGGCTTTGGTTTGACCGAAGGCCTCCTGTACCGTGACGTAGCCGACCGTTGCGATAAAGCAAATGCTGGTGCCCTGCACAAAACGGGCAACCAGAAACTGCGTCATTGAGGTCGTCAACAGCGTTGCCGCGCAGGCGAGAGTAAAAATTAATGCCCCTGCAATCAGCACTGGCCGGCGGCCAATCCTGTCGGATAGCGGCCCCAGAAGCCATTGCAACGCCATTCCGCCCGCCAGATAGAGACTGACCGAGGCCGGCGCAAGACTGACGTCAGCATTAAAATCGCGCACGACGTTAATGATGCCAGGCTGAATCAGATCCGTCGTCAGATAGGCGGCAAAATCGTACAAAATCAGCGCCATCGGGAAAAATAACGTTGTGGCGCGTTGGGAGAAAAACTGAATAATCCGTTGCATAAAAAATGCGCTCCATGTCGGAGAACCCCATGATGGGATAGCGAAACTCAATACCGTCATCGTGACGTCAGGCAGGCGATAGAAACAGCGGCTGCGGATGTACTGAATTTCATGTAATCAAAAACGCTGCCGGTGAAAACACAGACAGGAAGAGACGCGTTCTGAATCTCGTCAGAACGTGTGGCGATTACAGATAACAATCAGCACATCACACCTCGGGAAATTTACGTTGCACGGAAAATATACACATTAAGTGTAATTAAATTTTGATGTTAATCAAAAGAGTTTGTCTGGTTAATAAAGATAAAGGCAGGGTGCGCAGGCTGGTATTTTGCGTGCTCAGTTCCGAAAATGCATGTGCATTACAGATAACAGGATTTATCTTCCGTCGCGCCTCGCAATGCTGAAAAGGTACGGATGAGAAAGGAATTTTCAGGAGGTAGAGTCGCAGCATCCTGGTTTGGGGGGACGGAGCGCCATGAAAAAATCGACGACCTCAACACCGCATGATGCGGTGTTTAAAACCTTTTTGCGCCACCCGGAAACCGCCCGCGATTTTATGGAGATTCATCTGCCGGTGTCGTTACGCCAGCTTTGCGACCTGCTGGGACTGGTTGAACGAATTGCTTCGCTGTTAGTTACTGGTTGCGCTAATGACAGGCAGCTTAAAGCGCTGTTTAATTATCTTATGATTCAGCACGGACATACGCCTCGTTTCACCACGTTTATTCGTGATGTGGTAGGGCATGTCCCGCACACTAAGGAGAGACTGATGACGCTGATAGAGAGGATCCGCGCAGCGGATCGCAGAAAAGGGGAACGGCAAGGAAGACAGGTTGGTCTGGAGGAAGGGCTGGAAAAAGGTCAGCGCGTTGCCGCATTGCGTATCGCCAAACAGATGCTGGCGGACGGACTTGACCGCGAGACTGTCCAGCGGTTCACCGGCCTTACGGCTGAAGAGCTTCAGGATGTTAGCCACTAACGCGGTTCCAGTCTGAATGTTGCAGGCCCGGTGCCCGCCGGGCAACGCTCTCTATAATTATCGCTGATAACCTCACGAATATACCGAACTTTACCGATAGCGCCAGCCATCTCTACTACCCTTATTGTTCTGAGCGGCATTTACGGCTGCCTTAATGACGATAACAAGGAGACATGTGATATGGCTTACCAGACAGTGAATCCTGCCAATAATCAGCTCATTAAAGAGTACCCCCCGCACACGGACGCGGATATTGAAGCCGCGCTGCAAAAAGCTGACGCGCTCTATCACTCCGATTGGTCCAAAGGAGAGATTGACCAACGTCTGCCGGTACTGCATAAGCTGGCTGACTTGATCGACAGCCGTGTTGAAGAACTGGCAAAAATCGCCAGCCAGGAGATGGGCAAGCTCATCGAGCAGAGCCGTGGCGAAGTCAAACTGTGTGCGCAGATCGCTCGCTATTATGCGGATAAAGCGAAGCAGTTTCTTGCCCCGGTGCCTTATAAAACCGAGTTTGGCGACGCGTGGGTAGAACATCATCCGATTGGCGTCATCATGGCTGTTGAGCCGTGGAACTTCCCGTACTATCAGTTGATGCGTGTGCTGGCGCCGAACCTGGCCGCAGGTAACCCGGTGCTGGCGAAACATGCCAGCATCGTACCGCACTGCGCCGAGACGTTTGCCCATCTGGTGCGTGAAGCCGGCGCGCCGGAAGGCGCATGGACCAACCTGTTTATTTCCTCCGATCAGGTGGCGAACATCATCGCCGACCCGCGCGTGCAGGGCGCGGCGCTCACCGGATCTGAAAAAGCGGGGAGCGCCGTGGCGGCACAGGCGGCGAAGCACATTAAAAAATCGACGCTGGAACTGGGCGGGAACGATGTGTTCGTCGTGCTGGACGATGCCGATCTTGAGAAAGCGGTGAAAATTGGCGTGCAGGCACGGCTCACTAATGCGGGGCAGGTATGTACGGCGGCGAAGCGCTTTATCCTGCATGAGAAAATCGCCGATCAATTCCTCAGCCAGTTCACCGAGGCGTTCAGGAAGGTGAAGGTGGGGGATCAGATGGACGCTTCTACCGAACTGGGGCCGCTGTCGTCGAAAGATGCGCTGGAAACATTGACCAGACAGGTCGAGGAAGCGGTGAAAAATGGCGCGACGCTGCACGTTGGTGGCAAGCCGCTGGAAAGCAAAGGCAACTTCTTTGAGCCGACCATTCTGACCCATATTACGCGTGACAACCCGGCGTACTTTGAAGAGTTCTTCGGCCCGGTGGCGCAGATGTATGTGGTGAAAGACGATGACGAGGCGGTAAAACTCGCCAACGATTCCCACTACGGCCTGGGCGGTGCGGTGTTTAGTCAGAATATCGAACGCGCTAAACGCATGGCCTCCCGGATTGAAACCGGGATGGTTTATATCAACTGGCTGACCGACACCGCAGCGGAGCTGCCGTTCGGCGGCGTTAAGCGTTCGGGCTTCGGACGCGAGCTATCGGATCTGGGGATTAAGGAGTTTGTGAACCAGAAGCTGGTAGTGGTGCGCCGCTAATCCCTGTTGCCCCTCTGAAATCGGGAGGGGCCTGGCTTTTTGCAGCGAAGGACGCGGATCTTAAATCAGAACGAAATAAGCGAACAAAACCCCCTCAATTGCCCTCCTTATTTATCCACGTTGCACTAACCGTGCTTTTTATCCCGGTATTGTTTGTACAGACATTCATGATGCCCGCATTTTCTGTTCTATGCGGAGGCCGGTATGGAATTTTACGAGAACCGCCCCAGACAACCATTCATTGGCTTTGTGCAGCTCAGACGGGCGCTAAAAAGGTGGTGGCTGCGTAAGCGGGCCTGTCAGGCGCTGCGACGAATGAGTGACGAGCAGTTAAGGGATATCGGGTTGGAAAGGAAGGATGTGGAATAGTGAATCTATTCAAGGGCAATAGTAATTAAAGGATTTTATGATATATTACTATGCCCTTATGTTATGCGTGCTCACTATTTTATATCATTTATATTAATATCATTAATCTTTTTCTCAATGTATTTTTCTGGTTTTATTTTGGTTTTTTGCTCAATCGCATGATATTTTTCCTTATCAATGGTTATAGTCATTTTTTCTTTTTTGTTAAATATGCCAGGGATGATAATCGCTGCTGCAATTATCAATAATATTATTATTGCTGCATGAATTTTGTGTTTGGGAAATGCTTTTAATAGAGTACACAGGATTGTTATACCCTTATGTATAAGATAAGGAAAAGATAGAAATAAAACAAATGGGCAAGCAAAATTTATGACATGTTTCCCATAGTAATTATTATTTATTGTTAGCGAACCAATACAGAATGCCATCACACAAAATAGAAATATTCCGAAGCATAAGAAGGATATAATGAAAGAACCTTGCATAATTCTTTTATGCAACTCTTGCAAAATACTATTTGTGATCTTTTCCAGTTTAGTGTTATGACAAATAACTACCAACATCGCAAAAAAAATCTCAGATAAAGCAAGCGAAAATAACGTATTGAAGGCCATGTAGCTCATCAGCGTTTCGAAAAATATACTTTGCTGAAGATAGTATGGTAATAGAGCGTTGACCTCCATAAAAAAAGTACATAGAAATCCAAGGGCGACATAAGCAATTAAACCTTCATTTCTCCAAAGCGTAATGTTTTCTTTTACTTTTAGCCGCATGATTTTCCTTCACTCATTGATATGAATTATAATTAAAGCTGGCAAGGGTTCTTTGCCAGCTTATTGTTGTCTATGGAAAACCCCCAGCTAGGCTGGGGGTTCCGGAAAGCTTTCAGCTTTAAGCCAGTTATTAAAACCCCTTTTGATTTGTTAAAACATCTTGCGGTCTGGCAACTGCAAAAGTTCAACAAGAAATCAAAAGGGGGTCCCAATGGGGGACGAAAAGAGCTTAGCGCACACCCGATGGAACTGTAAATATCACATAGTTTTCGCGCCCAAATACCGAAGACAAGCGTTCTATGGAGAGAAGCGTAGGGCAGTAGGCAGCATATTAAGAAAATTGTGTGAATGGAAAAACGTACGAATTCTGGAAGCAGAATGTTGTGCAGATCATATTCACATGCTTCTGGAGATCCCGCCGAAGATGAGTGTGTCGAGTTTCATGGGATATCTGAAGGGTAAAAGTAGTCTGATGCTTTACGAGCAGTTTGGGGATCTAAAATTCAAATACAGGAACAGGGAGTTCTGGTGCAGAGGGTACTATGTCGATACGGTGGGTAAGAACACGGCGAAGATACAGGACTACATAAAGCACCAGCTTGAAGAGGATAAAATGGGTGAGCAATTATCGATCCCGTATCCGGGCAGCCCGTTTACGGGCCGTAAGTAACGAAGTTTGATGCAAATGTCAGATCGTATGCGCCTGTTAGGGCGCGGCTGGTAAGAGAGCCTTATAGGCGCATCTGAAAAACCTCCGGCTATGCCGGAGGATATTTATTTTATGCGTTTACTTAGAACCTGCCATCACGTCGATAAACGCCTGCACCTGCTTTTGCTTACGCGCCGATAGCTTGCTCACCTGGCGCAGCGACTGCATCAACTCGCTTTCTTCTGGTTGCGGCTGCTGTGCCGTCAGCACAATACAGCCGTTCATCACCCTCACATCCACCTCGGTACCGGTGGCGAAACCGGCGGCTTCCAGCCACTGGCCCTTCATGGTGAGGGCGGGAATGCGGGTATAATCCGGATAACGACTCGCATAACTCACGGTAAGGTGACGGTTATTTGTTGGGGAGACTTCTGGATCGCACGGATCTGCAATAGAATGGACGGTAGTCATGATGGCTATTCCCTAAAATAGTGATTGTGATGAGCGATATGGCCGTGTTCCCGCACGGCCATATCGCGCTAAATACCTGTACATAACATCAGTAAATAAAAGAAAAGTCCAGCTGAAAATAGACTGTAATGGGAATGTTCAGGAATAAACTGGATATATTTTTGATGGTTATGATTGCGGGGAAATAATAAAAAGCGCACCGGGAAGGTGCGCTTGAAAATAAAGGTCAGGCTTTTTTACGCGAGGTTTTTTTACCGCCGCTGGCGGCGCGTTCGGCCTTAATTTTTTCCAGCAGGGCGGCGGCGCTGTTTTCACCGCTGATAAGTTCAGGGTTTTCCGCACGCCACTGGGCGGTCAGCTCGCCGCGGAAGGCCTTCGCCAGGATCGACTGGGTGAGGCTGTTGACGCGGGTCAGGGCGTTGTTGACCTGCTTTTCAATGGTGTCGGCGTAGGCGAAGAGTTGTTCGACGCGGCGGACGATTTCGTGTTGTTCTTGGAGTGGTGGTAGTATCAATGGGAGTGATTTTATCCTTGCCAAAGCCAACTTCCCTTGAGCTCCTGATTTTATTTCTGAATTGATAATATCCTGAAGATAACTACTTCTCAGCCATAAAGAAAGAAATCTATTGAAAATATTTTCGTTTAAATTACATATCTTGGCAGCATTTTCAGTTAAATTTGCATTATTATAAACATCTGGAATTATACCAGCATCACCAATACATGCACCAACAATAGTTATATAAAGATCTCCAGATGAGACTGTATATCTAGAAATACTTTTTTGTATATATTCTTCTAAGTATAGTTGTCCTTCAGGAAGAACAGTTCCATTTTTTAGCTGCCCTGCTCTAATATATGGAAACCCTGTATTCTCAGCTATTAATGATTCACCTTTAGGTAATCTCTTGCCACCTTTGACATCAGCAAATTGACCAATCTCACTGATTTTCCATAAAGATGGAATAGAAATATTCAATTCTGTTAACTTGAATTTATTTTTTTTATGAAGTTCTTTTGTCAGTTGCCCGTTTACTGCTGCAACTATCACTGATTGGCGAAAACGTTTCAGGATTTGTGGGATTTGCTCAAGACGTGCTTTGGTGCTGTCTACCTGCGCCAGCAGCGTATCGAGTTTTTCGGCGATGACTTTTTGTTCGGCAAGAGGTGGGACAGGAACACCATAGTTCTCAAGAAATTCTTTAGTAACACGTTTATGTCCGACTGAACCGGACATATTAAGTGCTCCATTAGTTAAAAAATCTTTAGTTTTAACTAAAGCAAACAACCAATGGGGATTAATTAACCCATTAATAGACCGAAGAACATAATATTCAGTGCTACCGGCACCATAGCCGTTAGGGAATTCTTTGATTACAACAGCTTTTCCATTTTCGAAGCATGGCGTGATTTTGGCAAAAATAACATCATCGTTCTGAAATTGAGTAAATCCTTTTTTTACTTCACTCCACTTTTTGGTTTCAAAGTTACATTTACCTAAATAGGTTGTTGGAACACCGGCCATCGGCATAAATCCAACATCTAAATCATCATCAAGTTTAAGTTTGGGATTGAGGTTGCACATTTCATTGATTGTGCTTGTAGCCCACCCCTCCGGCAATTTCCCCCCACTCATGCCTTCACCTCGCCAAACGCTTCATTCAGCAACTGACGCTGAGCATCCGCTTCATCGCCCGCGCCCAGCTCGCGCATCAGCGCATCCAGTTCGCCCAGCGCCTGTACCAGCTCGCCCATCGCTTCTGCCGCCAGCACGTCCGGCTCCGGCAGACTGTCGGCGTCGATGCTGTCTTTATCCTTCAGCCAGGAGATATCCAGCGAATCGGATTTTGCGCTGCGGATCCACTCGCGGCTGAACTTGCGCCAGCGGCTGGTGGCCTGGTGCTGGTCAGTGTTCTTGTTCTCTTCGCTGTCGGCGACTTCGCTCTCTTCGGCGTTAAAGCTCCACTCCCCTTCTTCACGCGGACTTAAGCCGTGTGGATCTTCGCCGTAGACAGTTTCAAACGGCTGCAGATGCTGCTCGGTAAACGGCGTGCGCTTGCCGAAGCTCGGCATATTGGTCCGCAGGTCATACACCCACACGTCATCGGTGCAGTTTTTATCCTGATGCGGATTGGTGACCGTGCCTTTGGTAAAGAACAGCACGTTGGTTTTGACGCCCTGGGCGTAAAAGATACCGGTCGGCAGACGCAGGATGGTGTGCAGATGGCATTTGTCCATCAGGTCGCGACGAATATCGGTGCCCTTACCGCCTTCAAACAGCACGTTATCCGGCACCACCACCGCCGCGCGGCCGCCGGGGTGCAGGGTTTCAATAATATGCTGCATAAAGCACAGCTGTTTGTTGCTGGTCGGGTGCACGAAGGTACGGGTAATGTTGGTGCCCGCGGCGCTGCCAAACGGCGGGTTGGTGGCGACGATATGTGCCTTCGGCAGGTTTTCACCGTCGCTGCCCAGCGTGTTGCCCAGACGGATAGCGCCGCCGTGGTCGAGGTTGCCTTCAATATCGTGCAGCAGACAGTTCATCAGCGCCAGACGGCGGGTGCCGGGCACCAGTTCGAGGCCGATAAACGCGCGGTGGATCTGGAAATCCTGAGTGTCGCCATCAAGGTCATCCAGATCGTTAGTCTGTGATTTCACGTAACGGTCAGCTTCAATCAAAAAGCCCGCCGTACCCGCCGCCGGGTCCTGCACCACTTCACGCGGCTGCGGTTTCAGCAGATGGATAATGGTTTTGATCAGCGGGCGTGGGGTGAAGTACTGGCCCGCGCCAGATTTGGTTTCGTTGGCGTTCTTCTGCAGCAGCCCTTCGTACATATCGCCGAAGTCGTCGCGGGATTTCCCGTGGTTGCCATTGTACCAGTCCAGCGCATCCATATAGCTGACCAGCTCAGTCAGCTGTTTGGGTTGCTCAATGGTGGTGCTGACATTATGGAATACCGCCTGCACCAGCTTTTTCTCATCTGAGCCTAACTGAACCAGCAGGTTGCGGTAGAACTGCATCTGATCCTGGCCAATACGCGATTTCAGGTCATCCCAGCGGTAGCCTTCCGGCAGGTAGTCCGCTTCCTGGCCGGTCTCTTTGCACATTTTCAAAAACAGCAGCGAGGCGAGTTCATTGACGTAGTTTTGATAGGAGACGCCGCCGTCACGCAGGTTGTCGCACAGTTTCCACAGCTTGGCGACCAGATCGTTATTGTTCATTGAAGATCCTATTTGACATGGCGACCACCATTGTGGGTCGCAAAAGTGATTGAGCGTTTCAGATGCCTGATGGCGCTTCGCTTATCAGGCCTACAGGGTTAGGTGTAGGCCGGATAAGGCATCGCCGCCATCCGGCGAAAACGGGGATGATACCCTCTTAAGCCAGTTCGTCCCAGATGTAATCGCTGAACTTATCCAGCACGCTGTCGAGGTTGTCATCAAAGGTGCGCTGTAACATTGGCTTACCGCCTCGACGGTGGAAATTGCCGGTTTTGAAGACGTCGTCGTCGAGCACCACTTTCTCTTTCAGCGCCTGCGCTAAACGGTCGAGCCAGTTTATCTGCTCGTCGCTCCAGTCGTTCTCGGCCTTGATACGCGCCAGCGCGTGATCGACACGCTCGTCAAACGGTTTGAGCGCATCGCCCACCGCCGCGCGGCGGATATGGCCGATCAGGCGGGCGGCAATATCTTCGTTGCGCGTCGCTTTCCACGCGCTGCGCAGGGACGACTCTTCAAAATGCTGGCGGTCAAACCACTCCTGCAATTCCACCAGCCCTTTACGGGTGAGGTCACGCGGGCGATTGATCACCGCCTGCAACGCGGGCTGGGCGTTCGGGGCGTGCTGCACCAGCGCATCGAACGCTTCGAGGAAATCCTGCGGTGTGTCGTAGTCGCCGTACAGCGATTTGACGCTTACCACCTCATCGTCAATATCGAGGAAAATGGGGGCCTCACGCAGGGCGTTGATATCGGTTTTCAGCCTTTCGAGACGGGCGATAAAGCCGGGAAGCTTATTGAAAATCTCGGCGCTCCAGTGCGGCCCTTTTTCCCGCAGGCGCGAAGCCAGACCACCAAAGTTAACGCCCGCGGCATCCAGGCACAGTTCGTCCAGACGGCGGACCTGCTTATCTACCGCTTCGCTGCGATCGCGGTTATAGATGGCAAGACCGATAATCCGCTGCAGCTTAGCGACCAGCTGTTCATGGCTGTGTTCGGCAAAACTGCGGCCATCCGCTTCGATGGTTTTGTAGGTTTCTGAGTCGGTAATTTCGTTGACCAGCGTTTGCAGCTCCACCTGCGGACGCACAACCACCGGGCGCATGGTATCGACGCTTTCCAGCGAGCTGTAGATATCCACGCAGTCGAAAATCTTAAAGCTGGTTTTCCCTACTGACGGACACAGACGCGTGGCGCGGCCCTTCATCTGCTCGTAGAGAATGCGGCTTTTGACTTTGCGCAGGAACACAATATTACAGATAGACGGGATATCCACGCCGGTGGTCAGCAGGTCGACGGTGACTACGATATTGGGCAGCCGCTCTTTGTTAAAGCGGACGATCATGCTTTGCACTTTCTTCGCGTCTTTATCGGCATCACCGGTGATCTTGATGATCGCGTCGTGCTCAAGCTGCGGATACTTTTTCTTAAACGCGCTACGCAGCTCGTCAACCACCATATCGGCATGGGCGTTGGTGACGCAGAACACCAGCGTTTTTTGCTGCCCGGTGGGATCCAGGTATTTGGTGAGCTCGCCGCATACCGCGCGGTTAAACGCCGGGATCACCAGGCCACGGTTAAAATCGGCGACCTCAAAATCCTGATCGTCGGCCAGCGTGTCGTTGATCAGCTCGCCCTGTGGGTTCAGGCGTTCCACCTGTTCACCCTCGGAAAGATAGACCCCGTCCTGTGCGTTGCGGGTGACGATCTGAATAGGGGGATCCTGATCGATCAGGTAACCGTCGATTACCGCCGTACGGTAGGTGTAGCGGTAAACCGGCTCGCCGAAAATATCCACCGTGTGCAGCGCTGGCGTGGCGGTCAGGGCGATTTTTACCGCGTCGAAATGATCGAGAATGCGACGGTAGGCGGAAACGTAATCCAGCTGGCTACGGAACTGCAGCTCGCCTTCGGTCTGCTCTTTATCGAGAATGTAGCCACGGTGCGCTTCATCGACCACGATACAGTCGTAGCGGCCAACCGGCATCGGTTCATCGGATTGCAGCGTGCGCTTGACCAGTGACTGCACCGTGGCGACGTGAATTTTGGTGCTGTCTTCCGGGAATTTGTCGGTTAACCCTTTGATATCAAAAATGCTGTTAAAGGTGTCGCCGTTAATGCGCGTGTCTTCAAACGCCCCCAGCGCCTGTTCGCCGAGCGAGCGACGGTCAACCAGGAACAGCACGCGTTTGAAACGCTGCGACTGGATCAGGCGGAACATTAAAGCAATGGCGGTACGGGTTTTACCGGTACCGGTCGCCATTGCCAGCAGGATGTGTTGCTGACCGTTTACGATAGCCTGTTCCACCGCGCGGACGGCATCTTCCTGGTAATAGCGCAGGCCGAGTTCGCTCATTCCGGGATTTTCGGCAAACCACTGATTTTGTTTCTGCGGATCGCTGCCCAGCATATCCAGCAGCTCTTCCGGGCGATGCCATTCCGGCAGCGCTTTCGACATGTTGGTGGTGTGGCGGACGTCGCGATACCAGATACCGCTCTTGGTCTTCATCGCCGCGCGGTATTCGCGCCCGTTGGTGGAGTAGCAGAAGGGGATTTTAAAGCGCTGTTTACCGCTGGTGTCCTGCCAGCTGATTTCATACTCCGGCACGGCGTCATGCACTTCGTCGGGAGCGTAGTGCTCCAGCAGCGTGTCGCGTAAAAATCCGTTATCGAAGTATTTACTGTAGCGGTAAGACTCGTTGAGCTTGCTGGAGACATCGGTATTTTTGCGTTTCGCTTCAACGACGGCGATGGGCTTCAGGCCAATGAACAATACGTAATCGGCAAAGCCTGTTTTTCCCGTTTCATCTGTACCTGTTGGCCATTCGGCAATCGCTTTATTGACGCCGGGTTCCGGGCGAGCGCCTTTGGCAAAGCGTAACGTTTTGCTATCTGCCTGCCAGCCCGCTTTACGCAACTGGGCGTCGATCAGGAAGCGACTCTCTTCTTCATTGAGTTCCAACGTGCGTTTGACAGCCTGGTCGGTGATTTCTTTATGATAGGCCTTACGTTCCTGTTCGGTTTGCTTCGCCAGTTCGGCATCTTTTGCTGCAAGCTGTGCCTCCAGCGCGGCCAGACGCGCTTTGGTCTGGGCTTCGGTTTCCTGCTGTTTGCCCTCAAGGATGGCAATGTAGCCGTTGAGCGCAACCAGTCTTTGCTGCTGAGCTTCCAGTTCGGCCTGGCTTTGTACTTTCTCTTGCGCCTGACGTTCCAGCTGTTGTTTCAGCGTCAGCACTTCCTGGTGATAAAGATTCTCGCCGTGTTCTGGCAGAACAAACATCGGCACCGGGAAATCGTAATCTTTGGTCACCAGCCGGTAGTACCAGACGCTGAGGCGGAACCCGAGCCGCAGGCACATCTGGGCATCGTCCAGATCGTTATGAAATTCGTGGACGGCCAGGTTACCGATACGGCGCAGCTTATGGAAAACAGAAAGGATGCTGTCATCAATAAACGCAATCTTGCCCAGTTCGCGCAGCAGGTCATGCTGGTTTTCGCAGGCCGGTATATCCAGCAACTGGCCGAGATGTTTCGCGGTGGCTTCGCCAAACATGCGCATTTTTATCAGAGTGGTATTAGGATCGTCCGGATAGTTGTTTTCCGCCGCGCAGGCGATGGCGTAAATGAAGTCGTTGACGCCTTTGAGAAAGTCGAAGTTAGATTTGTTCATTTTTATCTATCCGGTTCCTGAGCGGGAAGACGTTATTACCCTGTGCCGTAAAGGGAAAATAACAGACCCATGGTAGACTTCATATTGTGTGTGATCAACGAACAATCAGAGAGTAACTGCTTCTTTCCTAATGTTTTCCTGAAGAGTATCGTTCTCCGGCGGGGTATCTAATCTATATCAATAGCAGGGATGGATTTATGGCTGTTCCAACATATGACAAATTTATTGAACCAGTGTTGCGTTTTCTGGCCACTCGACCCGAGGGCGCTTTGGTCAGAGAAGTGCGTGAAGCTGCAGCCGAAATGCTTGGGTTAGATGAGCAGCAGCGTGCAGAGGTGATTACCAGTGGACAACTGACGTACCAGAACCGCACCGGTTGGGCGCACGATCGTCTCAAACGCGCCGGGTTATCGCAGAGCCTATCCCGGGGAAAATGGTGTTTAACACCAGCGGGAATGAGCTGGGTTGCCTCGCATCCGCAGCCGATGACCGAGCTGGAAGTGAGTCATTTTGCTTGTGATTTTAACGGCGTAAAGCTCAGTAAGCTGGCAGATGCGGTGGCGTTAGATCCACAGCCAGAATCGATTGAGGATGATGAGCTTGCCAGAAGCAGCCCGGACGATCGCCTGGAGCAAGCGCTCAATGAGATTCGTGAATCTGTTGCCGAAGAATTGCTGGAGAACCTGCTTCAGGTTTCGCCGGCGCGTTTTGAAGTGATTGTGTTAGATGTGTTGCACCGCCTGGGATATGGCGGCCATCGCGGTGATTTGCAGCGCGTAGGGGGAACCGGCGATGGCGGCATTGACGGTATTATCTCTCTCGATAAGCTCGGGCTGGAAAAAGTCTACGTTCAGGCCAAACGCTGGAAAGGCACCGTCGGGAGCGCTGAAGTCAGGGGCTTTTATGGCGCATTGCCTGAGCAAAAAGTGAAACGTGGCGTCTTTATTACCACCTCAGGTTTTACGGCGCATGCCAGAGACTATGCTAACAAAGTTGAAGGTCTGGTGCTGGTGGATGGCGACAGGCTGGTGCATCTGATGATTGATAATGATATTGGCGTATCCTCACGTTTACTCAAGTTGCCAAAGCTCGATATGGATTACTTTGAGTAGTGGTAACGCTGGAACCTGATTGCGGGTAATTGAGATGGACCACGTTGTGGGCACCTGTGTTTCCTCTCGCCCAGAAATCACGTGACTTTCTATGGCTGCGTATCAGCCTAAACCCATGCCGGATAGCGGCTGCGCCTTCTGCGGCCTACTCTTCTGGTCAATTTCCTTTTATCTCGAATACACAAATTGTGAAGCTATTTCCAACAATCCAGGTATAATCGTAAGATAATTGTATATACATTTTTGTATGTACAATTAGGGAAAACACATGCCGATGGAGTTTGAATGGGATGCGAACAAGGCTAAAAGCAACCTGAGGAAGCACGGTGTCCGTTTTGAGGATGCGGTACTGGTGTTTGACGATCCCCGACACCTGTCACGTCAGGAGCGTTATGAGAATGGAGAATATCGTTGGCAGACCCTCGGCCTTGTTCATGGCATTGTGGTCATTCTGGTTGCTCATAGCGTTCGGTTCGAAAGTGGTTTTGAAGTTATCCGTATCATCAGCGCCCGCAAGGCAGACAGAAAAGAGAGGAATCGTTATGAGCATGGTTAAACATAAACGCGGCAACGCATCCGCGCTGAGTGCTCAGCATGAGGCTGAACTGAAGGCGCTGGCGAAAAAATCAGATGATGAGATTGATTACAGCGACATTCCCGCTTCGGAGGATGGGCAGTGGTCTGAAGCAGTGCGTGGTAAGTTTTTTCGCCCGTTAAAAACTCAGGCCTCGGTGCGTATTGACGCCGATGTGATGGAGTGGCTGAAACGGCCAGGAAAAGGCTACCAGACGCGGCTCAATGCCATTCTGCGCGAGGCGATGCTGCGCGAGCAAAATAAGAAATAGCCCGAAGATGCCGGATGGCGGCTGCGCCTTATCCGGCCTACAAATTCCCGCCAGGCCAGATAAGCGCTTAATGGTTACTTCCTTAACCCCACAAATGCCGCTCTGATCTCGTCTTCCGGCAACTGGATCCCGATAAATACCAGCGTGCTGTGCGGCGTTTCGTCGCCCCACGGTCTGTCCCAGTCGGCGCTGTAGAGGCGCTGCACGCCCTGGAACAGCAGGCGGTTGGGTTCGCCGTCGATCCACAGCATCCCTTTGTAACGCAGCAGTTTATCCGCTGATTCCAGCAGCAGGTTTTCCATCACCCGCGACACCTCGCTGATATCCACCGGGTAATCCAGTTCCACCACAATTGACGATACATCGTTCTGTTTATCGGCAATAAAGTGGAAACGCGGTTGGCTTGCCAGCACGTTCTCTTCCAGCATAAAGCCGCTGGTATTAAACAACTGACTCAGGTCAATATCGCCGTGTACCACGGTGTAAACCGGGGCGCGGGCGTTGATACGCGCCAGCCGCTCGCGCAGTTTCTCGCTGTCGCCTGCCACGTCGGTTTTGGTCAACAGAATGCGGTCGGCGTAGCCTATCTGCGACTGGGCTATGGTGAACTGATTCATCTGCTCGTTAGCGTGCACCGCGTCGACCAGCGCAATCACGCCGTCTAACAGGTAGCGTTCGCATAATACGTCATGGGAGAAAAAGGTCTGAATAATCGGGCCGGGGTCAGCCATGCCGGTGCATTCAATCACCAGGCGGTCGAAAGCAATATCGCCGCGGTCGCGGCTGTCGAGCAGGTCTAATAGCGCATCTTCCAGCTCGTTGGAGCGGGTACAGCAGATGCAGCCGTTAGTCAGGGTTTTGATCTGTGTGGCGCGATCGCCAATCAGTTGATCGTCAACGGAGACTTCGCCAAATTCGTTTTCGATAACGGCGATTTTAAAACCATGTTGTTCGTTGAGGATATGGCGTAGTAGGGTGGTTTTGCCGGCACCAAGAAAACCGGTAAGTAGGGTAACTGCAATCGGGGTCATAGTCTCTCCATTAACAACAGCGCATACCGCCTTTGCCATCGCCGCCGTAACGTGCTTGCTGACGTTCGCGGAAGAACTCTTCATAGGTCATGTACGGCTTGTCGGGATGGTTGGTTTTCATGTGCTCGACATAGTTGTCGTAGTCCGGAATACCAATCAACATTTTTGCCGCCTGGCCGAGATATTTTTTTGCCTGACCTAAAGTATCAAACATTCTGCCGTCCTGTTAATGAATAAAGCCGGATGGCGGCTTGCGCCTTATCCGGCCTACACTAGCCGGGGTCGCTGTGCGCTACCCGGCATCAGTTTTAGTGGTGTGAAGAGATCTTCACGCCGCCTTCCGGCACAGGCACATACGGGGTTTCTTTGTCGGTACGTTTATCGCTGTTGCGTACCTTCATCCAGGTGGTGAAACCGTAGAAGATAATACTGTACACCACCACCAGGAACAGAATACTCAAACCAGCGTTAGTGTAGTTGTTCACCACGATATGGTTCATGTTGGCAATCTGCTGCTCGGTCAGGTTGGCGCCGTTGGCAATCTTCTCTTTATACAGGTTTGCCATGTAGAAGAAACCTTCCATCTGTGGGTTGGCGCTGAACAGTTTCAGGCCCAGCGCCCAGGTGGTGCAGATCAGCAGCCATACCGCCGGAATTACCGTCACCCAGATGTATTTGGTGCGCTGCATTTTGATCAGTACCACGGTGCTCAACACCAGCGCCACGGCGGCCAGCATCTGGTTAGAGATACCGAACAACGGCCACAGGCTCTTCACGCCGCCCAGCGGGTCGACCACGCCCTGATACAGCAGATAGCCCCACAAACCGACGCAGCCTGCGGTACCGATGATACCCGCGACCAGAGAATCGGTTTTTTTCAGGAACGGGACGAAGTTACCCAGCAAATCCTGCAACATAAAGCGGCCGGAACGGGTACCCGCATCCAGCGCGGTCAGGATAAACAGCGCTTCGAACAGAATACCGAAGTGATACCAGAAGCCCATATCCGCCATCGGCAGGACTTTGTGGAACACATGCGCGATACCTACTGCCAGCGTTGGCGCGCCGCCTGCGCGGTTCAATACTGACGGTTCACCGATATCTTTCGCAGTTTGCAGGATTTGTTCCGGGGAAATCACAAAGCCCCAGGAGCTGACGGTCGCCGCTGCATGTGCGGTAACGTCTTTCAACTGCGCCATAATCAGCGGCGCGTTCTCGCCGCCCATCTCGTGCAGGTTTGGCATGGTAATGCCCAGACCTGCCGGCGGGGTGTTCATCGCGAAGTAGAGACCCGGTTCAATGATCGAGGCCGCCACCAGCGCCATCACCGCAACAAAGGACTCCATCAGCATCGCGCCGTAGCCGATAAAACGCGCATCGGTCTCACAGGCCAGCAGTTTCGGCGTGGTGCCGGAGGAGATGAGCGCGTGGAAGCCAGAGACGGCGCCACAGGCGATGGTGATGAACAGGAACGGGAACAGAGCGCCTTTCCACAGCGGGCCGGTACCGTCGACATACTGCGTCAATGCCGGCATTTTTAGTTCCGGGTTGAGGATCACAATCCCCAGCGCCAGACCGACGATCACGCCGATTTTCAGGAAGGTAGCGAGATAGTCGCGCGGGGCAAGGATCAGCCATACCGGCAGCAGCGCGGAAACAAAGGCGTAGCCGATCAGCGCGAAGGTAATGGTGGTGTCTTTAAAGGTCAGCGCCGGGCCCCAGTAAGGGTCGTGGGCAATCACGCCGCCGAAGTAAATAGACGCCACCAGCAGCACGATACCAATAACGGAGACTTCGCCTACGCGTCCCGGACGCAGGAAGCGCATGTAGATGCCCATAAACAGCGCAATCGGCACCGTGGAGCAGACGGTGAAGACGCCCCACGGGCTTTCGGCCAGCGCTTTAACCACGATTAATGCCAGCACCGCGAGGATGATGATCATGATTAAGAAGCAGCCGAACAGCGCGATGGTGCCTGGAACGGTACCCATCTCTTCTTTGATCATCTCGCCAAGAGAGGCGCCGTTACGGCGGGAAGAGATGAACAGCACCATAAAGTCCTGCACTGCGCCCGCGAGCACCACGCCCGCCAGTAACCACAGTGTCCCCGGCAGATAGCCCATCTGCGCGGCCAATACCGGCCCGACCAGCGGACCTGCGCCAGCGATGGCGGCGAAGTGGTGACCAAACAGCACGTAGCGGTTAGTCGGCACGTAGTTCAGGCCGTCGTTATTGATAACCGCCGGCGTCGCGCGCGTCGGGTCGAGTTTCATGACCTTCTGGGCGATGTACAGGCTGTAGTAGCGGTAAGCCACCAGATAGACGGAAACGGAAGCGACCACGATCCACAGGGCGCTCACGTGTTCACCCCGACGTAGGGCAACGACCGAGAGGCAGAAAGCACCGATGATTCCGAGAATCACCCAGGGTATGTGCTTGAATATCTTTTTCGTATCCATAGTAAAACCTGGTTGTAAGTTTAATTATCAGCCGAAGCTGGGTGGACATTGAGTTCGTGTTTGAGGAGGTAGATTGACTGCTATGCTGAGAGGATCTTGCCAGATCATCGCGCGCGTAAAGTTAGGTAAATCAGTGAGTGGTTGTATGGCGGTTTAAGCGGTCGGACGTACCGGTAAGCGGTTTCGCGGAGGAGGGCGTGGGCTATTTTATGTGATTGAGATCACGATATAAAATGGGACGATCCTTGTTGCGCGGGGCGTCATAACGACTTCACTGAGCTAATCGTGATATTAATGGCGCGCATCCCATAAAGTTTTCCCTTTCCAGGCCGAAAATTCTGTATCTGTCTAGCGGAAAGAGAAAACATGTTAAAGCGAATTAAAATTGTTACCAGCTTACTGCTGGTATTGGCGCTATTTGGCCTTTTACAACTGACATCCGGCGGGCTGTTCTTCAACTCGCTGAAGAATGACAAAGAAAACTTCACCGTATTGCAAACTATTCGTCAGCAGCAGTCTGCCCTGAATGCAACCTGGGTGGAGCTGTTGCAAACGCGTAATACCCTGAATCGCGCGGGTATCCGCTGGATGATGGACCAGAGCAATATTGGCAGCGGCGCAACTGTCGCTGAACTGATGCAGGGGGCGACCAATACGCTGAAGCTGACCGAAAAAAACTGGGAGCAGTATGAGGCGTTACCGCGCGATCCACGTCAGAGTGAAGCGGCTTTCCTTGAGATCAAACGAACCTATGATATCTACCACGGCGCGTTGGCGGAGCTTATTCAGCTTCTTGGCGCGGGTAAGATTAACGAGTTTTTTGATCAACCGACTCAAAGCTATCAGGACGCTTTTGAGAAGCAGTACATGGCCTATATGCAGCAAAACGATCGTCTGTACGATATTGCTGTTGAGGATAACAACAGTTCCTACAACCAGGCGATGTGGGTACTGGTCAGTGTGCTGATTGCCGTTCTGGTGGTCATTATCGCCGTCTGGTTCGGCATCAAACTGTCGCTTATCGCCCCGATGAATCGTCTGATTGAAAGCATTCGTCATATCGCCAGCGGCGATCTGGTGAAGCGTATCGACGTGGAAGGCTCCAACGAAATGGGGCAGTTGGCTGAAAACCTGCGTCATATGCAAAGTGAACTGATGCGTACCGTGGGCGATGTACGTAACGGCGCGAATGCGATCTATAGCGGCGCCAGCGAGATTGCGATGGGCAACAACGATCTCTCTTCCCGTACTGAGCAGCAGGCAGCGTCTCTGGAAGAGACCGCCGCCAGTATGGAACAACTGACCGCCACCGTGAAACAGAACGCCGAAAACGCCCGTCAGGCCAGTCACCTGGCGCTGAGTGCGTCAGAGACAGCGCAAAAAGGCGGCAAAGTGGTGGATAACGTCGTACAAACAATGCGCGATATCGCCTCCAGTTCGCAGAAAATCGCCGATATTATCAGCGTAATCGACGGTATTGCTTTCCAGACCAATATTCTGGCGCTGAATGCGGCGGTAGAAGCGGCGCGCGCAGGCGAGCAGGGACGCGGGTTCGCAGTGGTGGCCGGTGAAGTCCGTAATCTGGCCCAGCGTAGCGCGCAGGCGGCACGGGAGATCAAGAGTCTGATTGAGGATTCCGTGAGCCGTGTTGATGTAGGTTCGACGCTGGTCGAAAGCGCCGGTGAAACCATGGATGAGATCGTCAATGCAGTGACCCGCGTGACCGATATCATGGGCGAGATTGCCTCGGCGTCTGACGAGCAAAGCCGTGGTATCGACCAGGTGGGCCTGGCGGTAGCGGAGATGGATCGCGTAACGCAGCAGAACGCCTCGCTGGTGGAAGAGTCCGCCGCCGCGGCTGCGGCGCTGGAAGAGCAAGCCAGCCGTCTGACCCAGGCCGTCGCGGTGTTCCGTATTCACCAGCAACAGCAGCGTGCGCGTGAAGTGGCTGCGGTAAAAACCCCGGCAGCCGTGTCGTCACCAAAGGCCGCAGTGGCCGACGGCAGCGATAATTGGGAAACATTTTAAGGGCGTAGTGGTGAACAGTCGGCCTACAGACGACCGTAGGCCGGATGAGATGTTCACACTTTTGCCTGATGGCGTAGCGCTTACCAGGCCTGGCAGTCCGCGCAGGCCGATTTTAAACCAGCATCAGGCGCATGGTGCAGCGTGATTCATACGCCAGGCCGTGCGCCGCTTCCTCCTCTCTTTTCTGATATCGCGCGCTAATCCAACGTTGAGTGAAGGTGTGCGGTGATCCACAAAAAATGAATAAAGCGAGAGAACGCACGGCAGGAGAGCCTTGTTTCGCGGCATCATAATTGCTGATGTGATAATCGTGAGAGGATACGATGCGCAAAGATGCCCTGCTTGCTTTCCTGATGAACCAAACGGATTTTTTTGATCCGGAAAATGTCAGTGAGGTGTTTACCGCGCGCTATCTGGCGCAGCGTTTTAATATGCAGCGCAATACCGCCAGCCATTATCTGAACCAACTGGTGGCGCAGGGCGTGCTCTGCAAAATCAATACCCGTCCCGTCTATTTCCTGCATAAGCAGGCATTTAGCCAACAGTTTTTTACCCTTTCGCGTAATGAATACGCCAGCGTCGCGGAGCTGTTAGCGCACGGGGAACAGGAGTGCGCGCCGGACGATCACTTTTCCCTGTTGATTGGCCATAACGAAAGCCTGAAGCGCCCGATTGAGCAACTGAAAACCGCGCTGTTTTATCCCGACGGCGGACTGCCGCTACTGATGACCGGCGAAAGCGGCACCGGGAAAAGTTATCTGGCGCAGCTCATGCACGAATATGCCATCGCCCAGGCGCTTCTGTCGCCGGATGCGCCATTTATCAGTTTTAATTGCGCCCAGTATGCGAGCAATCCCGAACTGCTGGCGGCGAATCTTTTTGGCTATGTGAAGGGCGCGTTTACCGGCGCGCAGAGCGACAGACCGGGCGCGTTCGAGGCGGCTGACGGCGGCATGTTATTTCTGGATGAAGTCCACCGGCTGAGCGCCGAAGGGCAGGAGAAGCTCTTTACCTGGCTCGATCGTGGTGAAATTTATCGGGTAGGCGACACCGCGCAGGGGCATCCGGTTTCGGTACGTCTGGTATTTGCGACGACCGAAGAGATACACAGTACCTTTCTGACGACATTTTTGCGACGCATCCCGATTCAGGTCAACCTGCCGGATCTCCAGCACCGTAGCCGCCAGGAAAAAGAGGCGCTGATCTTACTGTTTTTCTGGACGGAGGCGAAAAAACTTTCGGCCACGCTTATCCTCAAACCGCGTTTGTTGCAGATCCTCAATCAGTATGTTTATCGCGGCAACGTCGGCGAGCTGAAAAATGTGGTGAAGTATGCGGTGGCGACGGCATGGGCGAAAAAGCCTGGGCAGGAAACCGTTACCGTGTCGCTGCACGATCTGCCGGATGCCATGCTGTCGGCATTGCCGTCACTGAATGAACCGCTGGCGGACGACACGCCGGTGAGCATCTCGCCCGACACGAACCTTACCTGGCTGCTGCGCGCCCGCGACGAGATGCAGGGCATGATCCATGATACGCAGTGTCATGTGCTGGCGCTGTACGAGCTGGTACGTAGCGGGAAAGAGGGGTGGGAGACGGTACAAAAAAGAATGGGCGATGAAATTGAGACCCTCTTCGATCGCCTGATTTTTACCGGCGACGATAATGTGCACTCACAGCGGTTGCTGTTAATTACAAGCCAGGTGCGGGAAGAGTTTTATCGTCTGGAGAAGCGCTTCAATATGCAGCTTAACGGCAACTGTATTTACGCGCTTAGCCACTATTTAATCCATCGTACCGCACTGGCGCCTTCTCGTCTCAACAGCGAGCAGATCCGCCAACTGGACGCCTTCCTCGCCCAGAAATATCCGCTGCTGTACAGCTTCTGTTTACAAATTCTGGAGACGCTGGGCCAGAAGCTGGATCTGGAGCCGAGACGCATTGATATGCTGCTGCTGGCGCTTTGGCTGCATAAACAGGGGGCTAACAACCAAAAACAGGTGACGCATGCGGTGATTCTGGCGCACGGCTATGCCACCGCCAGCAGTATCGCCAACGTCGCCAACCGGTTACTGAAAAATACGATTTTTGAATCGTTCGATATGCCGCTGGACGTCACGCCGGAGGCGATAGCGCAGCAGGTGATGCGCTATCTGGAAGAGCATCCGCTCGCCTCCGGCCTGATGATTCTGGTGGATATGGGATCGCTCAAGGCCATTCATCGTCATTTTGATCGCGCGCTTTCCACGCCGGTGACGATTATCAACAACGTCTCGACCAGCATGGCCCTGTATGTAGGGGAGCGTATTTTACAGGGGCATTTTATTGAAGAGATCGCTCGCGATATCGCCCGGGATGTGCCGGTCGAGTATCAGCTCTACTGGCCGAAAAGCAACAAACCGCGCGCCATACTGACCACCTGCGCGACCGGTATCGGTGTGGCGACGAATCTTTGCGCATTACTGAGCGCCAGTATTCCGCAGGCGCTGGAGATTGACGTCGTCGCCTGCGATTATGCGATGCTGGCGAGCAATAAAACCCAGGAGCCGGTATTTATGCGCTACGACGTACTGGCGATAGTCGGCACGCTGGACCCGCACATCGCCAGCGTGCCGTGGATTTCGCTCGACTCGCTGATCTCCGGCGAGGGGAATCACTATCTGATGCGGCTGTTTGGTTCGCTGACCACGCCGGAGCAGGTGGCGGAGATCAACAACCTGCTGCTGAAAAACTTCTCGCTCCGACGAGTGATCGAATCCGTCACCATCCTCGACACCAGCAAAGTCATCAACCACGTTGAGCAGTTTCTGCTGCGCTATGAGCATCTGGCGGGCGTTACCGTCTCGAATGAAAGAAAGGTGGCGCTCTATGTGCATATTAGTTGCCTGATTGAGCGTCTGATCCGCCATGCGGGCATTACTGCCTGGAGTGGGCAACAGTGTCCGGAACAGGAACTGAATCGGCTACGGGAAGCGTTTAGTGTCATTGAGAGTAACTACAGTGTCAAAATCCCCACCGCCGAGCTTGGCTATATTCATAATATCCTGACCTTCGAAACAGAACTTATCGAGCAAGATCAACAGTTTTAACTATTTCCCTCTGTTAACCCGCATCTTTTTTCGGCGCGCCACTTTTTCTGGCACGCCGCTTGCTCTCTTTTATCACAGTGGAATGTGTTTTAGAGGTCAGGATGAAGAGACATTATATTTTCGCCAGCCACGGCACGCTGGCCAGCGGAGTTTTAAACTCCGTGGAGCTGATTTTAGGCAAACGGTCAAATGTCTGGACGCTGTGCGCTTACGTTGAAGAGAGCGTGGATTTAAGCCAGCAGGTAGATACGCTAATTGCCCGGATCCCGCCGGAAGATGAAATTATTGCGCTGACCGATATTTTTGCCGGCAGCGTGAATAACGAATTTGTCCGTTATTTATCACGGGAAAATTTTCATCTGCTGGCAGGGATTAACCTGCCGCTGGTTATCGATCTCTTTATGTCGGAAAACGATGGCAATACCACGCATACCATAATGACGGCGTTAGCGGATTCAAAAGAAAATATTCAGTACTGCAATCAAACTATCACCAGCGCCATGCAAAGCGATAAAGATTTTTAAGGGGAGGAAGCGTCATGATTGTTTTTTTACGGGTGGATCATCGTTTATTACATGGACAGGTCGCCTTTTCCTGGACGCAGTACGTTGGCGCAGACTGTATTTTAATTGCCAACGACAGCGTACCTAATGATGACCTGCGTAAAACCACCATTAAGATGGCGAAGCCGCCCGCGGTGAAGCTGGTTATTAAAAATATTGCCGATTCAATTGAAGCGATAAAAAGCGGCGTTACCGATAAATATAAACTTTTTATTGTTGTTGAATCCGTGGCGGATGCGTACCGGCTGGCGCGCGAATTACCCGACATTAAAAGTATTAATTTAGGCGGCACGAAGGTACGTGAAGGGAGCCAGAATATTGCTAAAGCCATCAATCTGTTAGCGGATGAAATGACTCAACTTCGGGAGCTGGCGGCTGGCGGAGTAGAGATAGAAATTCGGCTGGTGCCTAACGATCGTAAACAACTTTTTGCCTGAGCGGATACCCTCCTGAGGACATATTATGGTAGAGGCGCTTTTACTTGGACTGGTGGCGTTTATCGCCCAGTCTGAATATGCATTAGGGACGTCGCTGATTTCCAGACCTATCGTGACCGGACTTTTAACCGGACTGGTGCTGGGCGACATGGAAACCGGAATTGTGATGGGCGCGACGCTGGAGTTGGCGTTTATCGGTTCCTTTTCGGTGGGCGCGTCGCTGCCCCCGGATGTGGTCACTGGCGGTATTTTAGGTGTGGCCTTTGCGATTAATTCCGGCGCTGGGGCGGAAACCGCGCTGTTATTAGGTTTGCCTATCGCGACACTGGCGTTAATTGTGAAAAATATCTATAACGGAATGTTTATTCCGTTGCTCTGTCATAAAGCCGATGCTTACGCTGAGGTGGGGGATACCCGGGGCATTGAGCGTATGCATTTAATCTCCGGCATTGGGCTGTCGCTGATGCTGGGGATTATCGTCACGGTCTCTTATTTAGCGGGCGTGAATATGGTTAAAGGTTTTCTGGATGCCATTCCAGAATTTATTAAACATGGATTAAGCGTTGCCACCGGTATTATTCCCGCGCTGGGTTTTGCCATGCTGGCGCGCTTATTAATTAATAAAAAGGTCGCCCCCTATTTTTTCCTCGGTTTTGTTTTAATGGCGTATTTAAAAATTCCGGTGACGGGTATTGCGATTCTCGGCGCGATCGTCGCCGTCGTGATGGTCAATATGCCGAAATTTGCGGCCTCGCAACCGGCACCTGCGCAAGGAGCGTCTCATGACGATGAAGATGATTTCTGATAAAGACCGCCAGCAGGCGGAAACCACTGGTCTGGTCACCGCGCGTGATTTACGCCGCGTCTTCTGGCGGTCATTCCAGATGGAGTTTTCCTGGAACTATGAACGACAAATGAACCTGGCGTTCGTCTATACGCTCATTCCGGTATTAAAGAAACTGTATAGCCGAAAAGAAGATCTTGCCGAAGCGCTAAAACGCCATCTGGCTTTCTTTAATACCACGCCGCACATTGTGACGTTGATCCTCGGTATTACCGTGGCGATGGAGGAGAAAAATAGCCAGCAGAAAGAGATGGACGCCAGTTCTATCGATAACGTCAAAGCGTCGTTAATGGGGCCGCTGGCGGGTATTGGCGACTCTTTTTTCTGGGGAACATTGCGTCTTATCGCCACTGGCATCGGTACCAGTCTGGCGCTGAAAGGCAATATTCTGGGGCCGATTTTATTTCTGCTGGTGTTTAACGTACCGCATATTCTGGCCCGCTGGTTCTTTACCCGCTGGGGCTATGTGCTGGGAACCGGCGTACTGCAACGCATTCAGCAAAGCGGAATGATGGAAAGCCTAACCTATGGCGCCTCGATTATCGGTCTGATGGTGGTTGGCGCGATGACGGCCTCCATGATTGATATCACCATTCCCATTACGTTTGGTACGGGAGAAGCGAAAACCCATGTTCAGGACATTATTAACGACATCATGCCTTGTCTGCTGCCGTTAATTAGCTTCGCCATTGTGTACTGGCTGTTAGGGAAAAAAGTGAAACCGTTAACCATCATTGGCGGTATTGCGCTGGTGGGAATTTTCGGTTCCTGGATAGGGTTATTTTAAGAGGGATACACAATGTCACCAACCATGCTGACCTATATTAACGAAGAGTCTGACGTCCTGGCGAATATTATTCGCCGCCATCGCCAGTCTCTGGAAGAAGTATCGCGGTTCGCCAGCCAAAAAACGTTACGACGAATCCTGATATTAGCCACCGGATCGTCATTGAATGCCGCCTTTTGCGCCCGTTATTTCTTTGAGCGCTGCGGTATCTCTATCGATATTAAAGAGCCGTACACCTTTAGCCAGTATGAGAATAGCGATCCGCAAGCCGATATGGTTATTGCTATTTCCCAGAGCGGGAAAAGCGCTTCTACCCTGGAGGCGATGCGTAAAGTTCAGGCGCAGGGACGTCCGGTATTCGCTCTGACCGCCGATCCGCAAAGCCCTCTTGGCAAGGCCAGTGATTATCCACTGGATATTCTGACCGGGATTGAGTCCGTCGGCTTTGTTACCCGTGGATTTAGCGCGACGGTATTGAATCTGTTGCTTATCGCGTTGTTAATTGCCCGTCAGCAGCAGCGACTGACGGAATCGCAGGTCGAGGAGTATGTGGCGCAGCTTCAACGTATCGCGGCAACCCTGCCGTTGGTTATCGTGCGTACGGAAGCGTTTATTCACCAGCACCAGGCCGTTTTACGAAACGGGACGCGTTTTGTGGCGACAGGCTACGGCGCGCTGGTTGGGGTGGCAAAAGAGTTGGAAACTAAATTTACCGAGACGGTGCGTGTTCCCTCAAGCGGGTTTGAGCTGGAAGCCTATATGCACGGCCCGTATCTGGAAGCCAATGCGGAACACGTGATGTTCTTCTTTGAGGACCGGCCCGACGCGCGCTCCAGGGCGCTACGGGAGTATATGACGCCTGCGGTCGCCAAAACCTTTACTCTCACGCTGGCGAAGGCGGCGCAGGATGACCAGACGCTTGCGCTGGATGTAGCGGTTGATCACCATTTCTCGCCATTACTGTTGATTGTGCCGGTACAACTCATGGCGTTTCATATCGCCTCACTGAAAGGCATCGACCTTTCGGTACGCATTTTTGACGATTTCGATCGCGTTTTAAAAAGTAAAATCTGAACAATCAGGAGAAAAATATGTTGGGTTTTAATCAGGACGAGTACCTGACGAGTGCTCGTGAGATCATCGCTGCGCGCCAGAAGGCAGAACAGGTTGCTGACGAGATTTATCAGGCCGGGTTCAGTTCTTTATTTTTCGCCTCTGTTGGCGGTTCACTGGCGCCAATGATGGCAATTAATGAATTTGCCAAAGAATTAACAACGTTGCCGGTTTATGTTGAGCAGGCGGCAGAATTAATTCATAAAGGAAATAAGCGGCTGAATAAAGACTCTGTGGTTATTACGCTGTCTAAATCCGGCGATACCAAAGAATCGGTGGCGATCGCCGAGTGGTGTAAAGCGCAGGGAATACGCGTAGTCGCTATTACCAAAAATGCGGACTCTCCGCTGGCGCAGGCGGCGACATGGCATATTCCGATGCGTCACAAAAATGGCGTGGAATATGAATATATGCTGCTGTACTGGCTGTTTTTCCGCGTGCTGTCGCGCAATAACGAATTCGCCAGTTACGATCGCTTCGCCAGCCAACTGGAAATTCTGCCGGCGAATCTGCTGAAAGCGAAACAAAAATTTGATCCGCAGGCGGACGCTATCGCCAGCCGTTATCATAACAGCGATTATATGATGTGGGTCGGCGGCGCGGAGATGTGGGGCGAGGTCTATCTGTTCTCCATGTGTATCCTGGAAGAGATGCAGTGGAAGCGCACGCGCCCCGTCAGCTCTGCGGAATTTTTCCACGGCGCTCTGGAGCTGCTGGAAAAAGACGTTCCGCTCATTCTGGTGAAAGGGGAAGGGAAATGCCGCGCGCTGGATGAACGCGTTGAGCGTTTTGCCAGTAAAATTACCGATAACCTGGTGGTGATTGATCCGAAAGCGTATGCGCTGGACGGTATTGATGATGAGTTCCGCTGGATCATGGCGCCGTGTGTTGTTTCGACATTGTTAGTTGACCGACTGGCGGCGCACTTTGAGAAATATACCGGCCACAGTCTGGATATTCGTCGTTACTACCGTCAGTTCGATTATTAACAGAAAGGGGCGTGTAGCATATACAGTGCCTGATGGCGCTTCGCTTATCAGGCCTGTGCGCCAGTTTATGGATAAAGATGATGTGTAGGCCGGGTAAGGCGCAGCCGCCACCCGGCATATATGACATTCTCTTTTAACTTTCAACATTCACCACTTTGATCTCCACCATGCCAATCCCCAATTTGCGCGGCGAATGGCCCAAAATATTACCTTCGTTGGTGGAGACGGGAGCGGGCGGCGCAATGACTAAGGTATTCGCGTCCGTCGGGTTGTTGAAATGCAGCGTGATAGTGGACACATCGTGACCCAGCACCAGCGTCTGTTCTTCGTTGCCTACGCGTACCGGAATCGGTCGATTCGCGTTGTCGCCGAAGGCTTTGGCGGTGATCACCAGATCAAACTTTTTCGGCAGCGGCGCTTTATATTCGATTTTAACCTCATCGCCCAACTGCGCATTTGACCAGCGCCCCCAGGACTCCGGCCGGGAAATGCCGCTAAACTGCTTCACCTCCTCCGGGGCGCCCGCCACGTTAAAGATAAAGCTATCGGCTTTATAACGAATATCGTTATCGACAATCTTTAAGGTATCGACGTTGCCTTTGTAGCGCTCCATATCGATCATCGTGTCTTTAAACGCCGTCTTACCCTGCCACTGCGCTTTATCAACATGCTGTACGGTTTGCTGCCCGCCAAGCTGCCCCTGCGAGACGCACCAGTCGGTAGAGAGCGCCAGCGCCGGCGCCCATAGCTGCGCCATTTTGTAGCAGCGATCGATCCAAACGAAATTATCGCGCGGGGCGAAGTCGGCCAACTGGAACCGTAGCGGAGCGGAGTATTCACTTTCCGGTAACGGCTCGACGCGCTTATCCGATACGCGCAGTAGTAACGGCAGGCGGAAGTGGCTCCCGGAAAACGCGATCATGTTTTTGTCCCGATCGACGGTAAAATCTTTTATCTCTTTCGGGAAATTCCACAGGCGAATGATATCCGGCTTCATCGCCAGCACTTTCTCTTTTACATTCAGGAACACTTCCGACAGCGACTGCCCGGAAAGGCTGCTACGTCCCAGACCGATAAAATTATCGCCGCCGAGAATATCCAGCACCGTTGCGCCGTTGTCCATCGTGTTGCGTTTGACCGCCAGAGTCTCCTGCTGTGGTTTATCGCCGCGCAGAATGAAAAACAGATTGTTGCGATCTTGCTTATTCAGGTATTTCCAGGCCGTATTGTTCATCGCCAGATGGTCGGAAGAGACGACGATAACGGTATCTTTAAACCACGGCGACGCTTTGATTTTGTTGATAAACTCGGCGATGTTTTCCTGGCTGCAACTTACGGCGCTAAAGGACTGGTTGGGCTTGCCGTCGTAATCGTAGCGTTTGCGGTTGCAGGTGCGTGAGATAAACCCGTCCGGGTGGTGAGTATCTACGGTCAGCGTAAACAGCGAAAAACGCTGGCCTGAGCGGGAAAGCGCTTCAAATTTCTTCCATGCCTCATCAAGCACCGTATCGTCGTAGAAGCCCCAGTCGTTACGATAAGACGGGTCCGCCACCACCGTTTTTAGCTCTTCAGCGCCGTACAGATGATCAAATCCGTGTGATTTCAGGAACACGTCTTTCCCGGCAAAACGCAGGTTAGCGCCCTGCACGAAATAGTTCTGGTAGCCGGAGTTTTTCAGAATATCGCCGAGGCAGATATTCTGCGGGAAGAAGCTAGAAACCGACGCGGACGCATTGCCCTCAAACGGCGCAAACAGCGGAATACCGCACTGGGAAGCCACCATCCCGGCGATGGTGTAATCCGTTCCCGGCAGTTGCATGGTATGGCTGAAATCCAGCCCCTCATTTTTCAGCGCGCCCAACTCTGGCGTGAGATTGGGGAACGCGTCATTATCAAAATAGGTCCGTTCCAGGCTCTCGCCGTAGATATAGACCAGATTGAGCTTCGGATTAGGAATGGTTTTTGCTGGTTCTTTATAATAAACGGCAAAATCCGGATCGCCATCGCGCATTTGTGATTTTACCAGTTCGGTAATCTGGCGAAACGCCGGGCTGGCGTCGACCGAACCTAACGCCAGCAGTAACGCCAGCAGGCTGTAACCGACATGATGAGGATGGTGACGGCGGCGGCGTAGTACCCATCCCAGCGCGCCGAATACCGCCACTAACGCCAGGGCAATGCCGATTCCCGGCAGAATATATTTGCCGACTCCCGCTCCCGTCAGACTATTCGTGAGCGTATAAAGCACTGCGTCGTTGATCCCGTCGCCGGTAAAATAGTCGCTGGCATACAGGGTAATATTCAGAATGACAAAAAGTCCCAGCACCGTGAGAGTGGCGGCAAACCACCAGGTGTTACGGCCCGCCTTCCAGGCATATATCAGCACAGAGGCGAGAAACAGAGCGACAGAGAGCAACTCGGACAACTGACGATCCTCAATAAACCAGGCTTATCGCTGGCAGGAAAAAATTTCTAACAATGTAATAGCGATGTCACATTGCTGCAATTCTAATAACTTTACACGGCGCTGTTATTTAGAATGAGTTTAGAAAGTTGGTTTTTTGATCGGCATCACTTCCTGCCATAGCGGTTAATAACAGGAAAAGACGAAGAGAAAAATCGGGTTAATGCCGTGTTGGCGGGTAAAGGGCCAAAACACGGCGTTTATCAGGGCGTCCCGGCGTGGCGCACGGTCAGAAAAACGCAGTCAGGAGAGGAAATTCAGCCCTTGCTGCAACACCAGATCGCAAGCTTTGGTTTTCACCTTTTCCGCCAGCGGCGTACTGCCGATATTATTGAGGTTCAACTGCTGGCCGTCCTTCGTCTTGAGCAACCCTTGCAGGCCGTTCAGGTAGTTAGTGTCCTGCTCCTGCTGTGTGGTATCCAACCCCAACTTGTTCAGAATCTGATTTTTAACGTTTTCCACGTTGGTAGCGGACGCCAGTTTCTGTTTGGCGCAGTACTGCAAAATACCGGCGGCATTATTCATATTATCGGCGCTGAGCGACTGGGCACCTCTGCTGAGCAGACCGGTTAGCGCAGAAAGCGACATCCCGCCCTGCTGTGCGTTCGCGCCCTGAGCGCTTAACTGACTGGCGGCAATACCGCTGGTGGAAATCAGTACGCTGGCGATCGCCGCGCAGCACAGAACATGTTTCGCTGTATTCATGGTAATCACCTGTGTTATGCCAGTCAGGCGTCGTATCGCCCTGGCGCACGTTGCAATTTAATACTCTTTACCCGTCACCCGGCTGCGGTAACTGTCCCAGGTAAAATTAACCCATAAACTGTTGCCGAGACGCATACGGTCCATGACGCGTTCGCCAAGCATTTTCGTCATCTCTTCCATATTGCTGTTCGTCAACATGCCGGTGGGACGTTTTGACGAGGAACGACGATCGACAATTTGATTGATGATCACTTTTTCATAGCGGGATTCGGTCTGCACGCCGATCTCGTCGATCACCAGCAGATCAACGTTACTCAGATCGTTAAGCAACTGCTCTTCGCTGGTTTCCCGATTGCTGAACGTGTCTTTCATCGCTGACATAATATCCGCTACGGTGATAATCAGTACCGACTTTCCGCGCAGCAGCAGCTCGTTACAAATAGCCGCGGCGAGATGGTTTTTACCGGTTCCCGGCTTGCCGGAAAAGACAAAGCTGGCGATATTGCCGTCAAACTCATCAACGTACTGTCGGGCTTTGCTTAACGCGTTCATTTGTCCGTCGCACTCAACCCGATAGTTATCAAACGAACAGTTCTGATGCAGCGGTCGAATGCCGGAACGGTTAAAGGTGCGCTGCATTTTCATCGCCCGGTTTTCCCGCGCCAGCGCTGCCGCCCGGATCTCGCCTTGCTCTTTCTGCCACGCCAGCAATTCTTCGCCCGTTTTAAACGCCGGCGTAATATGCGCAGGCATCATTTTTTGTAGACGCTGCATCAGGTCGCCAACATTTTTCATCGTTACCCCCTAAAACCTGGTGGAATATGATTGTCAGGTTCGCTGACGCTATTGATGTCGCGCTGCGGCATTCCGCCATTGCTGGAACGGCTGATTTGCACGCTGCGCGCCAGCTTTTGCTGCCACTGGATATGGTGAAAAACCTTACCTTCCGCCTGCCAGTAGGCGATAAACGCCGCCAGCTCTTCTGCGGTGACCGGCTCCCGAAGCGCCACGCCCCAAAGGGCAGCCTGACGCTGAAAATCCGCATCCGGTTGCCAGGCGGGATACATGGCGAATTTTCCGCAGGGAATCGCAACGGGGGCGGCTTCGGGTTCTTCGTAAAATTGTGCGTCTAACGCCACATCGCTTCCCGGACGTGATAACTTTTCTTCAAGCGCCAGCAGTTCAGCCATGCGTGCAGGCGTCACGGCATAAAAGGCAGGCGCATTATTAGCGAATACCGCCACTGCGCCGCCCGTTGACTTCGCCAGCACAGCATGATGATCGTGTAAAAGGACGTCAATACCGATGACGTCCGACGTTAAAATTCTGGAAGACATAATGTTTCTCAATATGGAACAACAACCGAGAAGGGCGACTGTTTTTATAGTACCACACAGACCTGTAAGAACAGCAGGAGGCGTTCCACCAATCACACGCGGGGGCGTTTGCGGTACAGCCATAATCCCGGTACAGAGAGGCCAATTGAGAGGGCGCCAACAATGGAAGAGGCTTTCAGAAAATTGGTCAGCAGCGTAATCATCATCGGTTCGCTATAGCCCAGATGGCTAATTTTTACTGCGGAAATCATCGCGGTATAGGCGGAAATCCCCGGAAACATCGGGATCACGGCCGCGACGGTAAACACTTTAGGGTGAGCGAGATACCAGCGTGACCACTGAATACCAATACTGCCGACCAGCAGCGAAGCCATAAACGTTGACCATTCGATATTAAAACCAGCGCTCATCATCAGCATACGCGAGCCATGACCCAGCGCCCCCAGTAGCGCGCACCACGGAAGCGCCCGGTGGGGAACGTTAAAGACCATCGCAAACCCGACGGCGGGGATCGCAGACAAGATCATGTCCTGCATTAGCGCCAGTAAAAAGTCGATTATACCCATCCTCGTAGCCCCCATACTGTCATTGACATCACTACGCCCACACAGGTGGCCAGTGTCAACAGGCTGGCGATAGCCCAGCGCGCCAGCCCGGTATTAATATGTCCTTTAAACATATCTGCGACGGAATTAATCAGCGGAAAGCCCGGCACCAGTAGCAGTACGCTCGCCGCCATGGCGATAGTGGGCGTCTGGCTAAAGGCGGGAAGGGTGAGCATCAGCCCGGAAATCGTGGTAGCGACAAAGGCGGTAATGCAAAAATTGATCTGCGGATGTAAATGCCGCTGCGCCAGCATCTGGCGGATATACATGGCTATCATACTGGCGAAAAAGGTGATAACCGCGCCATCCCAGCCGCCATTATTCAGCTTACAAAAGCAGGAGCAGGAAAGACCGACCATAAACGCCACCAGCCAGCGCGGATAACGCAGCGGGCGGAGCTGGCTAAAGCGTTTTTCCACGCCTTTGTAATCCAGCAGACGATGTTCCGCGAGGATAACGATATGCTGAACCTCCGTGACGACGTGCATATTAATGCCGCGATCCTGGTTTTTACGTGTCGATGTCAGACATTGTCCGTCTTTAATGGTCGTCAGGACAATGGCGTTAGAGGAGATCGCGCTTTCGACGCTATCCATACCGAGCGCCAAACCGAGTCGGGTGGAAAGCTCATCAACCAGTGCGCTTTCCGCCCCGTGCTGCAATAAAAACAGCCCGCATTGAATACATAACCGTGTTACTGCTCGTTGAATTGATTGCTCTTCTTGCATGACTCGTCCTGTCCGAAAAGACATTCTATGCGCCGCCACTATGACAGAGGCTTCCTTTTTAACACGAAGCACAGGCATGATGGCGTTGGTTAAGATCAATTTCTTGTTGATAAAAACGTCAACCGCCAGACGCAACGCATAAGCTTCCTGAGACGTGCGCTTCGTCACAGGCAGGATATCCTTATGGGCGACGGTTCTCGTATGTCCGTTTCCAGAATAGAGGCATTATGCCAGCCTGGCCGCTCATTTTTGAATCAATGATGTGGTGAATTTTATCAACGATATGCATTAATGGTTTAACAACAATGGCGTGAGTAGCGGGCGTAAAATTAGGCATGACTTAGTATAATTCGCAGATATTACATGAGTTTTATGGATGGTAGACAGTATTGTTGGGCTTTTGTTTTAGGACTCAGCAATATGAATGAAGGGCGAACTCATATTTTAAATTTATTAATATGATGCGTTTTCGTTAGAATTACTAATGTGCAAATTTAGTTAATTTAATTGTCTTGCTTCTGGTTTTATGAGTAACTATGCGATAGTGATTTCATGTTTTTGTGCTATGTGGATTGTAGCGCAATCAATGTTATATTTTTAAAAATAAAACAAGGATAATTAATCCACTCGGCTTATATTTCTTTGCGCTCATTGTTAATAGTGTTTTTATTTATGGGGCAATGAAAAGTGGCGGCGTGGGTGCGGAGGAATTATGCTGCCAGGATGCTGCAAAAATGGACTTATTATCAGTAAAACCCCTCTTATACAGGAAGGCCTTAAAGGGGCTATAACAGGTAATTTCCCCGATTATAAACTGGCGTATTGTCGTACGATAGAAGAGCTAACGCTGCTACAGCTACGCCGAAGTAATTTAGTTATTGCTGATTTAGCAGTTAACAATGCCTCTCCCCGCGCTATCTGCGAATATTTTTATAGCTTACTCTCGCAATATCGCGACATACATTGGGTATTTCTGGTTCCTAAATCCTGCTATCCACATGCGGTTGATCTCCTGATGGGCCCCGTCAGCACCTTGCTTTCAGACGAAGAGCCAATCGAGAATCTTATTAGCGTTATCCATGCGGGAAACGCTCGCTCAGAAAGAATAAGCAAAACATTATTATCGCCTCAGGTACCGTCTGAAATTCAGCAGTCCCACGACAGGCCGATTGTCCTTACGCTGTCTGAACGAAAAGTATTACGCCTTTTAGGAAAAGGGTGGGGCATTAACCAAATTGCGGCGTTACTTAAAAAAAGTAATAAAACAATTAGCGCCCAAAAAAATAGCGCCATGCGACGCTTATCAATACACAGTAATGCAGAGATGTATGCATGGATAAACAGTTCTCAGGGAGCCAGAGAATTGAACCTACCTTCGGTATATGGAGAAACCATGGAATGGAAAACAGAATCAGCAAGAGAAATGTTGCGCTCGTAGAAAAATGCGTGATGAGCACCATTGGTATTAAAGGGCTATTTGATGCAATGCCGGATTGCCGACATACGCTTCATATTTTTTCAAAACCATCCGCGTTTTATAAGGCTGCGCTAACGACGCCGTTTTCTGCCGTTATTTTTTCTCTTTCTGCGTTAAGAACTGAACGCCGGACAGGATTATCCAGCCTGACGGAACTGGCGATAAATTATCCCCATATGCGGCGTCTGGTGATTGCCGATGATGATGCTGAAGCTCGCTTAATCAGCGCGCTATCCCCGCTGCCGCTGGATGGGGTCATCAGCAAAGCGTCGCCGTTGGATGTTTTACAGGATGCCTTATTTACATCGCTTAATAGCGCCCGACGGACAACGGAGCGTACAGACAATCTTTGGGAGCTTCACCAGAATTGTATGCTTAGTCCAACCGAGCGAGAGATTCTGCGTTTTATGTCGAACGGCTACTCAATGCCGCAAATTGCTGTCCAGTTAGAACGTAACATTAAGACTATCCGAGCGCATAAGTTTAATGTGATGTCCAAGCTGGGCGTGAGTTCTGATGCCGGGTTACTCGATGCGGCGGATATTCTGTTATATCTGCGCGCCGGCGATGCTACCGCGCTCCAGCATCGGGTATAGCCCGCGCCGGATGCGCCGTGCTTGTTCGGGGAATCAGGGTGCCAGGCACGTTATTGGCACACGTCTACCCAGGTCGCCGATGTCAGTTCAGCCATTCTTTCCGGCGTGATGCGTACCGCGCTGTGCGTGGCGCCTGCGGCAGGCAATACTTCGTTATACCCCTTCAGAGAGATGTCGCAATAAACGGGCAGCGGGTGCTCCAGCCCGAAAGGACATACGCCGCCGACAGGATGTCCGGTTGCATTGACCACTTCATCGCTGCTCAACATACGGGCTTTTGCGCCGAAAGTGGTTTTAAGCTTCTTATTATCCAGGCGGGCATCGCCTTTCGCGACCACCAGGATAATGGTGTCTTTTACTTTAAGCGAGAGCGTCTTAGCTATCTGCCCTGGCTCTACGTTGTGCGCTTTGGCTGCCAGTTCGACAGTCGCTGTACTTTGATTTAATTCGATAATTTCAATATCGGGAGCATGATCGGCCAGAAATTGCCGTACAGATTGCAGACTCATTCTTCTCTCCTGAGACCTTACCAATAGCCACGGTAGACCCAAAAATGGCAAAACGTAATTTGGCATACGGAGAGCGCCGCTGTAAATATAATAATGTGACAGGCCAGCAGCAGTAAGCCGTGACGATAACTGAAGGCAACGTAAAGCGGTTTACTTTAGCGTGCAGTCGCCGCACTGCTGTACGTCAGGTAAGCGGTAACGTTGGCAGCAGGTTCTGCGTACCAGAAGACCGTCGCGCATTACGACGGTCCGCCACAGCGGGTTATCCTGACCGTCGGATAGCTGCTTTTCAAAAAAACAGCGCTGGCGTAGCGTTGCCAGCAGGGCTTCGCCAAGCAGCGGTTTCATCTCAGTCAGATACCAGTTGATTAAATAACCGGTATTGCTCCAGATAAGTTTCGCGTTGATGTCGCCAGTCGCCTCCAGCGCCTGAATGACCGGCTGTAGTGCGGAGACTATTAGCGTTTCCATTCGTTCTTCCGGGGAACGCTCCGTTGCCAGGTTATCCTGATGCACATCAAGCCAGAAACACGCGGCGCGCCCGGTTTCATGAAATTCAACGTGAATATGTTCTGCCGAGACATTGATAGCGCGCGCTTGCGTCAGTAATGCCAGCATCAGCGGCGGCGTCATCAGCCCGATATACCATTGCGCCCATAGGGAGAGTAACGGCTTATTTTCACGTGGCAGGCCTGGCGTGTGCCGATAGATGTGATCGGAATAGGCGGCCAGCAATGAACGAAACGTCGCGGGGCGCGTCCACTGGGCAAGAGTCATCGCCGCTGGCGGCGGCGTTTCATCCAGCCGGATGAAGTCCAACAGGTGCTTACGGGTAGAGGCGATCGTCTCGCGTACTGCGTCCGCCAGCGAGGCGTCTTCCGGCTGGGGAGCAGCTCGCCAGATAATATCGTCAGCAATCGGTGCGGAACGGTAGGCCATAGCGCAGTTTAATGATGTTAATCTAAATGATAATGATTGCTAATCCTATCGATAGCGATAAACGATGGCAAGCGGTTTATGGTTAACGCTGTTGGCGTAGCACGATTACGCCAACAGGATTCATAGGGCGCGCATGTCGTCGCTGACCAGAATGTGGTTACGTCCAAGATGCTTGGCTTCGTAGAGCGCTTTATCCGCTTTTTCGATAGCGTCTCCGATATTGCGATCCGTCAGGGGCGCAATGCCGATACTGACAGTGACATTGGTGGCGACGCTTTCGTTAAACATATGCGGGATTTTAAGATCGTATACTTCCTGTCGGATACGTTCTGCGGTAGCGCGGGCTTGCTGTGGTTCGGCGGTGGTCAGCAACACCAGAAATTCTTCCCCGCCAAAACGGCAGACGACATCGCGCGATCGCACGGCGTCCCGAATTGCCGCTGAGACGCGAATTAACGCCTGATCGCCCATCATATGACCGTAGTGATCGTTATACGCTTTGAAATGATCGATATCCAATAGCAGGACGTAGTGTTCATGGCTGCCCGGCGCCTGTAACGTATCCAGCCGATTTTGCAGGCCACGGCGGTTATATAAGCCGGTTAATGGATCAAGCATACTCAGGCCATTGAGGGTTTCCCGCTCGGCCAGCAGCTTAAACATGAGCTGTTGGGCAAAATTATCGTAGCGTTTCTGGATAACATGTTGAATAGCGATTCCCACCATTGGCAGGGCCAGCAAATAGAGAATTCGCAAACCTTGTTCATTACCGTTCAGCCACAGGCAGACCGCGACTGGCGGTAGCGAATAGAGCGTAAACGCGACGATATTCGCGGCAAAGGCTATCGAGCCGATAAACAGAACGCTAAGCAGGGAAATCAGTAAAAAAGAGAAATCATAATGGCCTAACGCCGGATACTTTAGCGCAATATGCGCCGCCCATATTCCCCCAAAGAGTAGGGAGATAAAGGGGAGATTAATTCTTTTTTGTCCATATTTCCCATGCCATATCAACAGTAATACGCTCAGGACCACTATCCCGATCATTGGCGTGCAAAATACATTGATCTGATAAAGGGGGAAAACGAGAGTAAATAGCGCCGACACGGCGTTGAGAAACAAGAAAAGACGTAAAGAAAACTGATACTTCTTAATACGAAGCGACCGCCAGGATGGTGTTGTCATGGGTAATTGTCGTTATTTATCGGTGATATACACGGAATCGGGCGCCAACATGAAAATAACGTATGAGAAAAGGTCGCCTAAAGCGAGGTGTTGTTGTTTTTACGTTAACAGTCGGACAATTTATCTATCACCTTACTGAATACGTGTCATCAACCGTTAAGTAAAACTCATCTCTTTAGCTTTCTCCCTGGCTGACAAATGAGAAAATATATCATATGATATTGGTTATCATTATCAATTCCAGAGGTGAAACCATGTTGCAGCGGACGTTAGGCAGCGGATGGGGCGTATTATTGCCTGGAGTGATTATCGTTGGACTGGCGTTTATCGGCCTGTCAGCTGATGCGCTGAAGCTGTTGATTGTATCAGGATTGCTACTGTCTGCGCTGATGTTGTATCACAAACAATTACGGCATTTTGTACTGCTGCCATCGTGTATAGCGCTTATTGGCGGCATGATGTTGGCAATGATGAACTGGAATCAGGGATGAAAATGAAGAGACAAAGGAAGGATAAGATAATTGGTGCGAGGGGGGGGACTTGAACCCCCACGTCCGTAAGGACACTAACACCTGAAGCTAGCGCGTCTACCAATTCCGCCACCTTCGCACAGTTATCTTACTTTTTGATATCGCCTCGTTGGTGCGAGGGGGGGGACTTGAACCCCCACGTCCGTAAGAACACTAACACCTGAAGCTAGCGCGTCTACCAATTCCGCCACCTTCGCCCAGTGCGAGCAATATCAACGTGGTTTTGGTGCGAGGGGGGGGACTTGAACCCCCACGTCCGTAAGGACACTAACACCTGAAGCTAGCGCGTCTACCAATTCCGCCACCTTCGCATACCATCGATTCTTGAAAAGAATCACTACCACGGAGGCGCATTCTAGTGGTTTTCAGCTATTCGTCAATAGTTAATTGCATGGGATAGATTGATTGCTGCAAAAATGGACGCGAGACGTAGGTTGGATAAGACGCTTTGCGTCGCCATCCGGCACATGCAACCAGATGGCGCTGCGCTTATCAGGCCAACTATTTCTTCGCCTGACGGGTCATCACGGTACGATAAACCTTAAAGCGCCCGGTTTGCGCGATGACTTCATGGAAGCCAAAAGTCTCATCCAGAATCTTAGGATAGGGCAGAAAGGCGTTCGCCACGATGCGTAACTCTCCGCCGCTGTTCAGATGGCGCACTGCGCCGCGAATGAGCGTTTGCGCCGCATCGAGGCTGGTTTGCATTCCGTCGTGGAACGGCGGGTTGGAGATGATCATGTCAAAACGTCCTTTGACTTCCGAAAAGACGTTGCTGGCGAATACCTCGCCTTCAAGACCATTAGCGGCAAGCGTGGCGCGGCTGGCTTCCACCGCCGGAGCGCTGACATCACACAGCGTCAGGCGCACTTTCGGCGAATGGCTGGCCAGCGCGGCGGAAAGCACGCCAGCGCCGCAGCCGACATCCAGCACTTTACCTTTGGTGTGCGGCGTCAGCGTAGACAGCAGCAGTTGGCTACCAACATCCAGTCCGTCGCGGCTGAATACGCCCGGCAACGTTTTGATGGTCAGCCCGTCGATGTTGTACTCGGCCCACCAGGATTCAAGACTAAACTGCGGCTGCTTTTCCAGACGGCCATGGTAAAGGCCGCAACGTCGCGCGCTATCTACTTTGTTCAGCGGCGCATAGTCCGCCAGCATCGGTTCGGCGCTACGCACGCCGCTGCGGTTTTCTCCCACGACGAAAACATCGACGCCCGACGGCATCAGCGACAAAATATTCATCAACTGGAACTGCGCTTCGGGTTTATTTTTCGGCCAGTAGTAGATCAGCGTATCGCAGTCAGCGACATCGCTGGCTTGCGCGACCAGGCTAAAACGGACGTTATCGCCCATCTGGCGGCTTAATACCTGCCAGTGGTGAAACTGTTGCGTATGCGCGCGGCTGGCGGCGCATTCAAAGCGCGCGGGCAGGTCATCCTGCAAATCTCCGGCAAAAAGAATACGGCTTTGTTCGAAATCATCACTGTGGCGCAGCAAGACTTCACTTGCCGGGGTAAAAGCAGACATGGAATGCTCCTTAATTCAGACTGGCGGCGATTATAGTAGTTTGATGGCGCAGATTCGACAGATTTGCTATATTTGCGCCCCTGATTACAGGAGCGTTTCGCTATGACATCCCGACGAGACTGGCAGTTACAGCAACTGGGTATTACGCAGTGGGCGCTGCGACGTCCTGGCGCGCTACAGGGCGAGATTGCGATTTCCCTTCCCGCGCACGTTCGTCTGATCGTGGTTGCAGAGGAATTACCTGCGCTGAACGAGCCGCTAATGCGCGATATCTTACGCGCGTTGACCGTGAGTCCCGATCAGGTTTTACCGCTGACGCCTGAGCGCGTCGCCATGCTGCCGCAGGGCAGCCGTTGTAATAGCTGGCGGTTAGGAACTGACGCGCCGCTCCAACTCGAAGGCGCTCAGGTCACGACGCCGGCGTTTAATGGACTCCGGGCAAACCCGGCGGCACGCGCCGCACTATGGCAACAAATCTGCGAACATGAACACGATTTCTATCCTCAGCACGACCGATCTCCCCGCAGCCTGGCAGATTGAGCAACGCGCTCATGCGTTTCCGTGGAGCGAAAAAACGTTTTTCGGCAACCAGGGCGAACGGTATCTCAACCTTAAGCTGACCGCTGATGACAGAATGGCCGCGTTTGCCATTACACAGGTGGTGCTGGACGAAGCGACGCTGTTCAATATCGCCGTCGATCCGGATTTTCAGCGTCGGGGGCTGGGGCGTATGCTGCTTGAGCATCTGATTGATGAACTGGAAACGCGCGGTGTTGTAACGCTATGGCTGGAGGTACGCGCCTCTAACGCTACCGCCATCGCGCTGTATGAAAGTCTGGGGTTTAACGAGGCGACGATTCGCCGCAATTACTATCCCACGGCACAAGGGCATGAGGACGCCATCATCATGGCGTTACCGATAAGCATGTAATAAAAGAGGCAAGGTGTAATGATGAAGTGGGACTGGATTTTCTTTGATGCCGATGAAACGCTGTTTACGTTTGATTCTTTCACCGGCTTACAGCGGATGTTCCTTGACTATAGCGTCACCTTTACCGCTGAGGATTTCCAGGATTACCAGGCCGTGAATAAGCCGCTATGGGTGGATTATCAGAACGGCGCGATTACCTCATTACAATTGCAGCACGCGCGCTTTCAAAGTTGGGCTGAACGGCTAAACGTTGCGCCGGGGCTGCTGAATGACGCTTTTATTAGTGCGATGGCGGAGATCTGTTCTCCTTTGCCGGGCGCCGTTTCGCTACTTAATGCGATTCGCGGGCAGGCTAAAATCGGTATTATTACTAATGGTTTTACCGCGCTACAACAAACTCGTCTGGAGCGCACCGGGCTGCGCGAGTATTTCGATCTGCTGGTGATTTCCGAGCAGGTTGGCGTCGCGAAGCCCGATCCGAAAATCTTTAACTACGCCCTGGAGCAGGCAGGGAATCCTGACCGCTCGCGCGTATTAATGGTTGGCGATACCGCGGAATCCGATATTCTTGGCGGCATTAACGCCGGACTGTCGACCTGCTGGCTTAACGCGCATCATCGCGAGCAGCCCGCGGGTATCCATCCAACCTGGACTGTGGCGTCATTAAGCGAACTGGAGCAGCTCCTGTGTAAACACTGATTGCCTCCCCCAGGTTGATGGGTAAAATAGCCGCATTTTTCGTATTCAACATGCGTGGTCAAACGCCGCGCTTACTCAAGAAGATTTGACTATGACGTTGTCTCCTTATTTGCAAGAGGTGGCCAAACGCCGCACTTTTGCCATTATTTCTCACCCGGACGCCGGTAAAACCACCATTACCGAAAAAGTGTTGCTGTTCGGACAGGCGATTCAGACCGCCGGTACGGTAAAAGGCCGTGGCTCCAGCCAACATGCAAAATCTGACTGGATGGAGATGGAAAAACAGCGTGGTATCTCTATCACTACCTCGGTGATGCAGTTCCCGTATCACGACTGTCTGGTGAATCTGCTGGACACCCCGGGGCACGAAGACTTCTCCGAAGATACCTACCGTACCCTGACGGCGGTGGACTGTTGCCTGATGGTGATCGACGCCGCAAAAGGCGTTGAAGACAGGACCCGTAAGCTGATGGAAGTTACCCGTCTGCGTGATACGCCGATCCTGACCTTTATGAACAAACTCGACCGTGACATCCGTGACCCGATGGAGCTGCTGGATGAAGTGGAAAATGAGCTGAAAATCGGCTGCGCGCCGATCACCTGGCCGATTGGCTGCGGCAAGCTGTTTAAGGGCGTTTATCACCTTTATAAAGATGAAACTTATCTGTATCAGACCGGTAAGGGCCACACCATTCAGGAAGTGCGCATCGTTAAAGGGCTGAATAACCCGGATCTGGATGCCGCCGTCGGTGAAGATCTGGCGCAACAGCTGCGCGACGAGCTGGAGCTGGTGCAGGGCGCGTCTAACGAGTTTGATGAAGAGCTGTTCCTGGCAGGGGAAATTACCCCGGTATTTTTCGGTACCGCGCTGGGTAACTTTGGCGTTGACCATATGCTGGATGGTTTAGTGGCGTGGGCGCCTGCGCCGATGCCGCGTCAAACCGATACCCGCACAGTGGAAGCCTCGGAAGAGAAATTCACCGGTTTTGTTTTTAAAATTCAGGCCAATATGGACCCGAAACACCGCGACCGCGTGGCGTTTATGCGCGTGGTTTCCGGTAAGTATGAGAAGGGCATGAAGCTACGCCAGGTCCGTACCGGCAAAGATGTGGTGATTTCCGACGCGTTAACTTTTATGGCGGGCGACCGTTCGCACGTTGAAGAAGCGTACCCGGGCGATATTTTGGGTCTGCATAACCACGGCACCATTCAGATCGGCGATACCTTCACCCAGGGCGAGATGATGAAGTTTACCGGTATCCCGAACTTTGCGCCGGAACTGTTCCGTCGTATTCGCCTGAAAGATCCGCTCAAGCAGAAGCAGCTACTGAAAGGGCTGGTGCAGCTTTCTGAAGAGGGGGCGGTGCAGGTATTCCGTCCCATCTCCAACAACGATCTGATTGTCGGCGCCGTGGGCGTTCTGCAGTTTGACGTTGTTGTCGCGCGCCTGAAAAGCGAATACAACGTTGAGGCGATTTATGAATCCGTCAACGTGGCGACGGCGCGCTGGGTGGAAAGCACCGATGCGAAGAAATTCGAAGAGTTTAAGCGTAAGAATGAAACGCAACTGGCGCTGGATGGCGGCGACAACCTCACCTATATCGCCCCCACGATGGTTAACCTGAACCTGACCCAGGAACGTTACCCTGACGTTCAGTTCCGTAAAACGCGCGAACACTGATCCCTTTCCGGGCGCGGCATCCGCCGCGCCTTCGTACTTTCCCTGCCTTTTTAACCGCTTACGGAATGTTCTTAAATCCCGCGTTTTTTCTCCGATCTGCCTGTTTTTTATACGCACCGACAAGCGATTTTAAAATTGTGATCTATATTTAACAAAGTGATGACATAAATGTCGGCTTTAATGCCTGTTCAATGCGTGAATATGAGAGCTTAAAGCTGAGATTTGTTTCAGTCACGATATTAATAACTGAAACGGAAGGGTGGCAGGCGACGCGTCGTTACAAATTCACGAATGTGATGCCAGTCATTGACTTCAGAAACCGGTGAGTTTCACCGCATTCAGCAATGCAACCTCGTGTTGCCTGAGCTCAAATTACGAGCAAACTATACAGGACAAAATCGATGACTATGACAAGACTGAAGATTTCTAAAACTCTGCTGGCCGTAATGTTGACCTCTGCTGTTGCGACAGGTTCTGCCTTTGCAGAAAACGCAACAACGGACAAGGCGCAAAGCGGAACCGAAACCGCAGGGCAAAAAGTCGATAGCTCTATGAATAAAGTCGGTAACTTCATGGATGACAGCGCCATCACTGCGAAAGTCAAAGCTGCGCTGGTAGACCATGACAATATTAAAAGCACCGATATTTCTGTCGAAACCAATCAGAAAGTCGTCACCCTGAGCGGCTTTGTAGAAAGCCAGGCGCAGGCTGAAGCCGCCGTGAAAGTGGCGAAAGGCGTAGAAGGCGTGACCTCCGTTAGCGACAAACTTCACGTTCGCGACAATAAAGAAGGTTCCGTGAAAGGCTATGCCGGCGATACGGCCACGACCAGTGAAGTCAAAGCCAAGTTGCTGGCGGACGATCTCGTCCCTTCCCGTAAAGTGAAAGTGGAAACGACCGATGGCGTCGTACAGCTCTCCGGTACTGTTGAAACTCAGGAACAAAGCGACCGCGCTGAAAGCATCGCGAAAGCCGTTGATGGCGTAAAAAGTGTTAAAAACGATCTGAAAGTTCAGTAATTCGTCGTAATTCGTCCTCCCGACGTTTGTCGGGAGGCGTAATGTGCACCACACTAAAAATATCGCGAATGAGTAGCCTGAGCGCTCATATTTAGCGGTCGACATTAACTATGGTAAAGGAGAGGCTTATGTTTCGTTGGGGCATTATATTTCTGGTTATCGCGTTAATTGCCGCCGCATTGGGTTTTGGTGGACTGGCTGGTACGGCTGCCGGCGCGGCGAAAATCGTCTTCGTCGTCGGGATCGTGCTCTTCCTGGTCAGCCTGTTCATGGGCCGTAAACGACCCTAGCAGGCAGCTGTAAAGATATATTGCTATCAAGCCAGTCCAGCGGACTGGCTTTTACGGTTTTAGCCGTTAACGTTTTGCGTTACCTTGTCAGCCTGGAAAAAAATGAAAAACAGGAAGGCAGAGGTGGGCCAGCGAATACCGGTTACGCTCGGCAATATTGCGCCGTTATCATTAACACCGTTCCGGCCAGGCCGTATGGCGCTGGTCTGTGAGGGCGGGGGGCAGCGGGGTATCTTTACCGCAGGCGTGCTGGATGAGTTTATGCGTGCGCAGTTTAATCCTTTCCATCTCTACTTCGGCACATCAGCCGGTGCGCAAAATCTCTCGGCGTATCTCTGCAACCAGCCCGGCTACGGGCGTAAAGTCATTATGCGCTATACCACCAGGCGCGAATTTTTTGATCCGCTACGATTTGTACGCGGAGGAAACCTTATTGACCTCGACTGGCTGGTGGAATCCACCGCCGCCCGGATGCCGCTGCAAATGGATACCGCAGCGCGCCTGTTCGACAGCGGAAAATCCTTTTATATGTGCGCCTGCCGGGGGGATGATTACACGCCGGGCTATTTCTCGCCGACAAAACAAAACTGGCTTGATATCATTCGCGCCTCCAGCGCCATACCGGGTTTCTACCGTACCGGCGTTACGTTAGAGGGCATCAACTATCTGGACGGTGGCATTAGCGACGCCATTCCGGTTCAGGAGGCGGCAAAGCGGGGGGCGAAAACCATTGTGGTGATCCGCACCGTACCCTCGCAAATGTATTACACGCCGCAGTGGTTTAAGCGTATGGAGCGCTGGCTGGGAGAGAGCAGTCTACAGCCGTTGGTCAACCTGGTGCAGCATCATGAAACGTCCTACAGCGCGATCCAACAATTTATTGAAAAGCCGCCGGGTAAGCTGCGGATCATTGAAATTTATCCGCCGAAACCGCTGCACAGCATGGCGCTGGGCAGCCGTATCCCGGCGCTGCGTGAGGATTACAAAACCGGGCAATTATGCGGGCGTTATTTCCTTGCCACCGTTGGTAAATTGCTCGCCGCAACGCCGCCTCTCTTGCGCCATTCGTCGCGGATTGCCGTGCCGGAAACGGTGGTCGTGCCTCCGGCGCCGGTGGCCAATGATACGCATGTGGCGGAGGTCATTAGCGCGCCGCAGGCAAACGACACCACATTTACCGACGAGGATCTGGCGTGAGCTGGCGCTTTATCGATACGCATTGCCATTTTGATTTCCCGCCCTTTACGGGCGATGAGCGTGCCAGTATTCAGCGTGCCTGTGAGGCGGGCGTTGAAAAAATCATCGTGCCGGCGACCGAGGCGGCTCACTTTCCCCGCGTGCTGGCGCTGGCGGCGCGTTTCCCGTCGCTTTATGCTGCGCTGGGATTACACCCCATTGTGATTGAGCGTCATGCCGATGACGATCCTGATAAGCTGCAACAAGCGCTGGCGCAACAACAGAACGTCGTGGCGGTAGGCGAGATCGGGCTCGATCTTTATCGCGACGATCCGCAGTTTGCCAGGCAAGAGCGATTTTTAGACGCGCAACTGCAACTGGCAAAACTCTACGATCTGCCGGTGATCCTGCACTCGCGGCGCACGCATGACAAACTGGCGATGCGCTTAAAGCGCCAGAGTTTGCCGCGAACCGGCGTGGTGCATGGTTTTGCCGGCAGTCTGCAACAGGCCGAACGTTTTGTGCAACTGGGCTATAAAATCGGCGTCGGTGGCACCATCACCTACCCGCGCGCCAGTAAAACCCGTGATGTTATGGCGCGGTTGCCGCTGGACGCGCTGTTGCTGGAGACCGATGCGCCGGATATGCCGCTAAAAGGGTTTCAGGGGCAGCCGAATCGCCCGGAGCAGGCGGCGCGCGTATTTGATGCGCTCTGCGAATTACGCCCGGAGCCCGCAGAGGTGATAGCCGATGCGCTGTATCGCAATACCATTACCTTGTTTCGGCTCTGAGGGCATCGCAGCCGCCATCCGGCAGGTGACGCTTACAGATATAGCGCCGGCAAAATCAGCTTCGCCACCCCACGCGCGCGCAATCCGTCAGCCAGCCGTTCCACCTCTTGCGGCGTCGCGCCTGGCCAGGCCTTCGCTTCGCCATAGACGCCGTGCGCATGAAAGGCATTCAAACGCACCGGAACCTCGCCCAGCGAAGTAATAAACGCCGCCAGTGAATCGATATGCGCCGCATAGTCCACCTGACCCGGGATAACCAGTAACCGCAGCTCCGCCAGTTTTCCCCGCGCAGCAAGAAAGCGGATACTGTGCTTAATATGCGTGTTATCACGTCCGGTCAGACGGTGATGACACTCGCTCTTCCAGGCTTTCAGATCGAGCATTACGCCGTCGCAAACCGGCAGTAGTTTTTGCCAGCCGGTCTCGCTTAACTGACCATTACTGTCCACCAGACAGGTCAGCCGTTGTAACTGCGGATCGGCTTTGATCGCCGTAAATAGCGCCACAATAAACGGTAATTGCGTGGTCGCCTCTCCGCCGCTGACGGTAATACCTTCAATAAACAGCGATGCTTTACGAATATGACGCAGCACATCGTCAACGCTCATGGTTTGCGCCATTGGCGTTGCCTGCTGTGGGCACATTTTCAGGCAGGTATCGCACTGCTCGCAGACGTCCGACCGCCATACCACTTTCCCGCCATCAACGCTGAGGGCGTGATGCGGACACTGCGATACGCATTCCCCGCAGTCGTTACAGCGTCCCATCGTCCACGGGTTATGGCAATTCTTGCAGCGCAAATTGCAGCCCTGTAAGAATAATGCCAGGCGGCTGCCTGGCCCATCGACGCAGGAAAACGCAATGATCTTACTGACTAAAGCGCATCTGTTGTTCATGGCTGACTACGCGTGGCTGTCGTTCCAGGATGCGGGTATTACGTGCGGCTTCTTCTCCCAGCCAGGTGGTATTCGTGCGCGAGCCTTCGGCGCGAAATTTCGCCAGATCCGACAGGCGCACCATATAACCGGTGACGCGCACCAGATCGTTGCCGCTGACATTGGCAGTAAATTCCCGCATCCCGGCTTTGAACGCGCCAAGACAAAGCTGAACCAGCGCCTGCGGATTACGCTTGATGGTTTCGTCCAGCGTCAGAATGTCGCTGATCCCGGCATGGTAAAAGGCATGGTGCGGCGCGACGGTTTGCAGATGGGTGATAGGGTCCGGTTCATCGCCATACGGCAAACGTGCGCCCGGCGTAGTGCCAATATCGGAACTGATGCCAGACTGGGCATGGAGCAGCGCCCGTTGCTTCCAGCCATACTTCACTGGCGTATTTTCGACGAAATCCGCCAGTTGGGCGCTAATACGGTAGCCCAGCTCGTTTGCCGTTTCATTCTTGCCGTAACGGGCGTTCAGGCCCGCGTTTTCGCACAGCAGATTCACGGCTTCCGCCAGCCCGTACATACCGAACATCGGCGCAAAACGTTCGGGCTCGATCAAACCTTCCTGTACAAGAAAGCTATTCTCAAAGAAATGTGATTTTTCATAGAGGAATTCACATCGTGAATTAATGATGGCGATCTGCTGTCGGCAGTAGTGCGGTAGCGTACGTGAAAAGAAGTCATCGACAGACGTACTGCGTTCTGCCACGGCTTTCAGGTTGAGACGTACCAGCGTACTGCCGCCGCCGCCAAGCGGTAGCGAGTTATAACAACTGACGATGCCATAATGGCCTTTTGTGAAAATTTTATCATTTACAGGGCCATTGGAAATGTGTGGCTTACTGCATTCACAAATGTTTTTGGCGACCTCCAGCAGCAGATCGTCCGGCGTAATTTCCGCATCGTAGATAAACGTCAGGTTAGGCGCCACCTGCTTTAGCTCGGCATCGGCGCGCAAAATCGCTCGTGTGACAGGCGTATCGGCAGGGCCAATATTGGCATGCATAAAGGCGTCTGGCAGCGTTCTGTCGAGATAACGCCAGAAACGTTTTATTCGAATATCGATCGCATCTTGTGTTAGAATTCTAACATACGGTTGCAGCAACGCATCAAGCTGGCCGAGATAAACCGGCATGGACGTCACGGAAGGAACGTGATGATACAGAATGGTGAGTAGGGATAACGCATCATCCAGATCTTTCGCGCCTTCCAGTTCCAGCCACTGTGAACCGTTAGCCAGAAATCGGGCGTAATCGGGCAACACGTAGCGCGGTTTGAAGGGGGCGTGCCCCTCAAACATATCGCAAATGACGCCTTCATCCAGCGCCTGGCGGGCATCTTCCGGCAGGGTGGGATAAGGCAGGGCGTTTTCAGCTTCCAGCGCCAGAAAATGGCGTTTTTGTTCAGGCGTGAGCACCGGGCTGGTCACAATTTGCTGGCAACGCTGCTGGAGCGCAGTTTCGCATGAGGCAGGCATCTTCGTTTCCTCTTTATGCCGGGACGATGCGCTATTGTAGAAAATGGCGGCAAACCGACTTTGATCCTGATGCGCTTATCGCTCGAAGAACAGACGGTGACGGCGGGATAATTTGATTCAGATCTCATTACAGTAATGCAAATTTGTACGTAGTTTTCATTAACTGTGATGTATATCGAAGTGTAATCGCGAGTGAATGTTAGAATATTAACAGACTCGCAAGGTGAAATTTTATACGGCAATGCCGTTGGAGAATGTCATGACTGATTTAAAAGCAAGCAGCCTGCGTGCGCTCAAACTGATGGATCTGACCACTCTGAACGATGACGACACCAATGAAAAAGTGATCGCGTTGTGTCATCAGGCAAAAACTCCGGTCGGGAATACGGCGGCGATTTGTATTTACCCGCGTTTTATCCCGATTGCGCGTAAAACTCTGAAAGAACAAGGTACGCCGGACATCCGCATTGCAACGGTGACTAACTTCCCGCATGGCAATGATGACATCGATATTGCGCTGGCGGAAACCCGTGCGGCGATCGCCTACGGCGCTGACGAAGTGGACGTGGTATTCCCGTACCGCGCGTTGATCGCCGGTAACGAGCAGGTGGGTTTTGACCTGGTAAAAGCCTGTAAAGACGCTTGTGCCGCAGCGAACGTATTGCTGAAAGTGATTATCGAAACCGGCGAGCTGAAAGAAGAGGCGCTGATTCGTAAAGCCTCTGAAATCTCCATTAAAGCCGGTGCGGATTTCATCAAAACCTCTACCGGTAAAGTGCCGGTAAACGCTACGCCGGAAAGCGCGCGCATCATGATGGAAGTGATCCGCGACATGGGCGTTTCCAAAACCGTTGGCTTCAAACCGGCGGGCGGCGTACGTACGGCGGAAGACGCGCAGAAATTCCTCGCGATTGCAGACGAACTGTTTGGCGCTGACTGGGCAGATTCTCGTCACTACCGCTTTGGCGCATCCAGCCTGCTGGCAAGCCTGCTGAAAGCGCTGGGTCACGGCGACGGTAAGAGCGCCAGCAGCTACTAAGCTCTGATTTGCCGGATGGCGCTGCGCTTATCCGGCCTACAAATCCAGGCCTGTAGGCCGGATAAGGCGTTAGCCGCCATCCGGCGATGTAAGCCTTCTACTCTTTTCCCTCAGGAGGGTACCGTGTTTCTCGCACAAGAAATTATTCGTAAAAAGCGTGATGGTCATGCGTTGAGTGACGAAGAAATTCGTTTCTTTATTAATGGTATTCGTGACAATACTATCTCTGAAGGGCAGATTGCCGCCCTGGCGATGACCATCTTCTTCCACGATATGACCATGCCGGAGCGTGTTTCGCTGACCATGGCGATGCGGGATTCCGGTACTGTCCTTGACTGGAAAAGCCTGAATCTCAATGGCCCGATTGTCGATAAGCATTCGACCGGCGGCGTAGGGGACGTGACGTCTCTGATGTTGGGGCCAATGGTAGCGGCCTGCGGCGGTTATGTGCCGATGATCTCCGGTCGCGGCCTCGGACATACCGGCGGTACGCTCGACAAACTGGAAGCGATCCCGGGCTTCGATATCTTCCCGGACGACAACCGTTTCCGCGAAATTATTCAAGACGTGGGTGTGGCGATTATTGGGCAAACCAGCTCGCTTGCACCGGCGGACAAACGTTTTTACGCCACCCGCGATATTACCGCGACGGTGGACTCTATTCCGCTGATCACCGGCTCCATCCTCGCCAAGAAACTGGCCGAAGGGCTTGATGCGCTGGTAATGGACGTAAAAGTCGGCAGCGGCGCGTTTATGCCAACCTATGAACTTTCTGAAGCCCTTGCTGAAGCGATTGTCGGCGTGGCAAATGGCGCGGGAGTTCGCACTACGGCGTTGTTAACCGATATGAACCAGGTGCTGGCTTCAAGCGCCGGTAACGCGGTGGAAGTGCGTGAAGCCGTGCAGTTCCTGACCGGTGAATACCGCAATCCGCGCTTGTTTGACGTCACTATGGCGCTATGCGTGGAGATGCTGATCTCCGGCCAGCTGGCGAAAGACGACGCCGAAGCGCGTGCCAAACTGCAGGCGGTGCTGGATAACGGTAAAGCGGCAGAAGTCTTTGGTCGTATGGTGGCCGCGCAGAAAGGGCCAAGCGATTTCGTTGAGAACTACGATAAATACTTGCCGACCGCCATGTTGAGCAAAGCGGTATATGCTGATACCGAAGGGTTTATCAGCGCAATGGATACGCGTGCGCTGGGGATGGCGGTCGTCTCGATGGGCGGCGGCCGTCGTCAGGCGTCTGACACCATTGATTACAGCGTTGGCTTTACCGACATGGCCCGTCTGGGCGACAGCATCGACGGGCAGCGCCCGCTGGCGGTGATTCATGCCAAAGACGAAGCCAGTTGGCAGGAAGCGGCGAAGGCCGTCAAAGCGGCAATTATCCTTGACGATAAAGCGCCAGCAAGCACACCTTCGGTCTATCGTCGAATTACTGAATAGTTGTATACTGATCTGATCAATTATTTTTGAAGCACTAAGTACGGAGAAGATATGAAACGTGCATTTATTATGGTGCTGGACTCATTCGGCATCGGCGCTACTGAAGACGCGGATCGTTTTGGCGACGTAGGTTCCGACACTCTGGGCCACATCGCAGAAGCTTGCGCCAAAGGCGAAGCTGACAATGGCCGTAAAGGCCCGTTGAATCTGCCTAACCTGACTCGTCTGGGGCTGGTGAAAGCGCATGAAGGCTCTACCGGTAAAATTGCCGCCGGCATGGACGGCAACGCGGACGTTATTGGCGCATACGCATGGGCGCACGAACTGTCCTCCGGCAAAGATACGCCGTCCGGCCACTGGGAAATCGCCGGCGTGCCGGTGCTGTTCGACTGGGGCTATTTCAGCGATCACGAAAACAGCTTCCCGCAGGAACTGCTGGATAAGCTGGTGAAACGCGCTAACCTGCCGGGCTACCTCGGTAACTGCCACTCTTCCGGTACGGTCATTCTGGACCAGCTCGGCGAAGAGCACATGAAAACCGGCAAGCCGATTTTCTACACCTCCGCTGACTCCGTGTTCCAGATTGCCTGCCACGAAGAGACCTTTGGCCTGGATAAACTCTACGAGCTGTGCGAAATCGCCCGTGAAGAGCTGACCGAAGGCGGCTACAACATTGGCCGCGTGATCGCGCGTCCGTTTATCGGCGACAAGGCCGGTAACTTCCAGCGTACCGGCAACCGTCACGACCTGGCCGTAGAACCGCCAGCGCCGACTGTGCTGCAGAAACTGGTCGATGAAAAACAGGGCCACGTGGTGTCCGTCGGTAAGATTGCCGACATCTACGCCAACTGCGGCATCACTAAGAAAGTGAAAGCGACCGGTCTGGACGCGCTGTTCGACGCGACCCTCAAAGAGATGAAAGAAGCGGGCGATAAAACCATCGTCTTCACTAACTTCGTCGACTTCGACTCTTCCTGGGGCCACCGTCGCGACATCGCGGGCTACGCCGCAGGCCTGGAGCTGTTTGACCGCCGTCTGCCGGAGCTGATGGAGCTGGTGGGGGAAGATGACATTCTGATCCTGACCGCTGACCACGGCTGTGACCCGAGCTGGACCGGTACTGACCATACCCGTGAGCACATTCCGGTGCTGATCTACGGTCCGAAAGTCAAACCGGGCTCTTTAGGTCACCGTGAAACCTTCGCGGATATCGGCCAGACGCTGGCGACCTACTTTGGTACATCGCCGATGGACTACGGTAAAAACATGCTGTGATACCTGTTGTCTTTCGCGCTGTAGATGCGTTGACTTCATTCGCTCACCCCGGTCACATAGTTAATCTATGCTCCCGGGGATTCACGAATTCGTCGCCTTCCTACAACGCGAAATACTTAGGGTATTTCACTGTTTTGACACACGTTTTGTAGGCCTGATAAGGCGTAGCCGCCATCAGGCAATAACAACAAATTTAAAGGGAACTGAAGATGGCAACTCCACATATTAATGCAGAAATGGGTGATTTCGCTGACGTCGTATTGATGCCGGGCGACCCGCTGCGCGCGAAGCACATTGCTGAGACTTTCCTCGAAAATGTTCGCGAAGTGAACAACGTTCGCGGCATGTTAGGTTTCACCGGGACTTACAAAGGCCGTAAGATCTCCGTGATGGGCCACGGTATGGGTATCCCGTCCTGCTCCATCTACACCAAAGAGCTGATCACCGATTTCGGCGTGAAGAAAATCATTCGCGTCGGCTCCTGCGGCGCTGTGCGCATGGACGTCAAACTGCGCGACGTGGTGATCGGTATGGGTGCCTGCACCGACTCCAAAGTGAACCGTATCCGTTTTAAAGATCATGACTTCGCGGCTATCGCTGACTTCGACATGGTGCGTAACGCAGTTGATGCGGCAAAAGCGCTGGGCGTTGACGCGCGCGTAGGCAACCTGTTCTCCGCTGACCTGTTCTACTCTCCGGACGGCGAAATGTTCGACGTGATGGAAAAATACGGCGTACTGGGCGTAGAGATGGAAGCGGCGGGTATCTACGGCGTTGCGGCTGAATTTGGCGCGAAAGCGCTGACCATCTGCACCGTATCTGACCATATCCGTACCCACGAGCAGACCACTGCCGCTGAACGTCAGACGACCTTCAACGACATGATCAAAATCGCACTGGAATCCGTACTGCTGGGCGATAAAGAGTAAGATTGTGAAGGGGGCCAGAGCAGGCCCCCTTCATCGTTTATTTCGTCAGCACTTCCCACTGTAAATTGCTTTCTAGCATGACCGTATCGGTAGCATGCGTAAATTGATTATCGTTCAAGACAGGTGTTAATGTCAGCGTGACGTTCATCATTTTCCCACTGACCTGCTGGTTATTATCCATCGCGATGATACCGTTGTTATTATGTAGCAACAGACTATCCAGGGCACTGTCATTGGGAGCAAAGCTCACTCTATCAAGGGTGCTGGCAATAGGATAACTTTTACCATCTACTATCATCTGACTAACACGTACGGCGAGACCACCGTTATTTCCAAAATAAAATCGTCCCTTTTCCCCCGCTGAGGCCTGCACAAAAAGAGCAATATTCTGGCTTTCTGGGCAACTCACACTAACGTGAACCTCCTGTGAAGACATTTGATTCCAGCCTTGCTGAGAATTGACGATATCATCTTGCTTAAGCCAGCCAAAGCTGACGTTTGGCGAAGAAAACGTTATTTGGCAGTCATCGTCGGCCCGGGCTGATGGGGGGAGTAGTGCGGTGAAGATACAACATATAGCAATCCCCAACCATTTGCTGTTGGATTTCATTGACAGACTCCCTTTGCCGTTTCATAAAATGCCTCTTTATCCTGGGTTTTCTGCAGCGTGTAGTGGATGCGACACAGACGATTCATATCATCATCAGCGGCATATAACGCAGGATTATCCCCAACATCGGTGATAAATACGCGTCCGCTGTCGACAGCGCTGACCAAATAGTTATTTTTTTCATCTACAATGCTGGTGCCTTTAGGTAGCCATGAGCCATCCGGACGCTTTACTGCCAGCATCACACGGCGTGTATTCAGCACGTTGAAATCCAGTACCCGAAAAGCGCTGTGCGCGACGGTAATATTCTTAATACCGTTTGCCAGTTCCATACTCTTTGGTAGCGTATTCGCATTAACCTCTACGCGGGATTTCCGCCATTCAGTTAGCCCCGGAATGACGGCTTGCCCCCAGTGGTCAGTCCAGATTCGCCCCTGTGGCGTGGCGATTTCAATGCCGCTTTCTGGTTCACTCAGGCGTGCGATAGCAAAGGTATTTTTGATTGTATAAGGCGAGAACGTTATGCCATGTTCGTGTGCAGCGATGCCTCCGCTGAAGGTTGCGTTATAGTTGCGGTAATTATCGCCATCAGTGCCGCCGCCCACGCTGAGTTGAGTGTAATGAAGATTGCTATTGAGATTACCGTTGAAGCTATTTTGCTGGTTTTTTGCATCACGATCCGCAGAAATATAGTAATGTGTATCTTTACTCAGCGAACCATTATTTTGTAGCCCGTAGGTTGTTTTATCACCTTGATTACGCATATAAGCGCCGACGCGCTGCTCACCTAGTGGAATGCTGATGTTGATGTAAAACATATCATCATCATTACTGTCGTTATGATTCTCATCATCCTGATTAACAGCGTGCTGCCAGTTAGCGGTAATTGAGGCATATTTAAACGTTTTGCCCCAGGAAGCCATTATACTGCGAGAGTCGTTGTCATTATCCGTAGCCTGATAAGTGTAATAACCCAGAGAGAAGGTACCTAACAGATTATGGTTCCAGGCAATATTAGCACTGGAGCTACTTTGATATTCGTAAGCATCTTTATTGAGCGCATCCGTTAACTCACGATATCCGTCGCTGTAGCGGGCGGTACTGACGTCAAGTCTAATTTCCCCGGGCAGCGCCATGCTGGCGCGTAGTTCACTTTTCGCACCCTGCAGAGATTCGCCAAAGGACGCTTTACTGCCCAGCATTGAGCCGGAAAACGTCCATTTATTGGTTGGAAGCCATTGCAGCATCCCTCCTGCCGCTTGATAGTCTTGTGCCAGTACGCCAGACGCCTGCGCCAGCCAGTTTTCACTCAGTTTCCAACCATCGCTGATGTTATAGATCCAGGGGAGCGAATAGTCGCTGGTGGTATCACGTATGCGCCCTATGGACATTGTTAAGCCTGCGGGCGTGAGTTCGCGTAAATTAAAGGATACTGCCGGCACCGTGAAGGTTGTCGTTGAGCCATCGGTTTCAACGACGCTGACGTTAAGGTCGGTATTGCTGCGTATGATGGGGACATTTTCAAGGGTAAATGCCCCAGCGTTCACTGGTGCGGTATAAATAATCTGTCCGGACTGACGAACTTCAACGCGAGCCTGGTGGGTTCGGGCAATACCGTTAATGGTTACGCCTTGTGTATCCTGTGCCAGCCCTTGTTCAGGGATAAGCTGTACGCCGTTGATCGGCGCGCCACTGAATAGACTGGAGTTGACGTTGATCTGCCCAACTTGCGCACGCATTTTTTGTGCCTGAAATACGTGCTCCGCATAGGTATATAGACTATCGGTACGGTATTCTCCATCATTATTCGTCAGCATGTAGCGGCTGCGCAGCGTCCATTCCGCGAAGTTTAAGCCAGCTTCAAGGTTTGCCTGGGCATAGTTTCGGCTATCGCTACCGGATGACTCGCTGCGACTGGCGTACAGGTTATAGTTAAATAACCCGGCGGTGCCGCCTTTAATCACGTTGTTTAGCGATAGTAAGTTATTATCCAGAGCCTGTGCCGGAACAAAAAGCTCCAGCGATTCACTGTTTGGCAGTGGGGTAATAATCGCTGAGGGATAATCTTCTTGTAGGCTATGGCAGGTTTCTTTGGCGCTGATATTAAGCGAAACGAGCCCGCTGGCGCTGAGGAAATCGTCATCCACGCAAAGCTGGCCTTCTGTGTCGAAACGCGCGACCAACGACCCTCTATTTACGCCATTGATCTTTACCATGACGGTGTGGCTGCCTGGTAGAAAGCGCGGCGCGCGGGAAAAATATTGTGCGACGTTGGGGCTAATGCCTCTGGAGGTGAGAATACCCATGTCAAAATTCAGCTCCTCCGCCAGAGCTGAAAACGTCGTGGTTGCCAGTGAGCAATAAAGCGCAGTTTTGATGTATAGCGGCAGTTTTAAATACTTCACGTGCTAGCTCTCATTACGGCACCAGCGGTGAGGTAAAGCTGGGGACTTCAATGCCGTAACGGCTGGCAGGATAAAAACGTACGGATGTATCAGCAGCAAAGGGCGTTTTTATACTGACGTTCAATGTTTCGCCGGGCAGAATATAGGTTTTTTTAATCGTGCCTTCGCCCCCGGAAGGTAAGAAGGTAATATTTTGGGCTAAACGTACAACGTAGGGAGACGGATTTTTGACGTTGATTGTTTGTCCGTTTCTGGACCAGGTTAATAATTTCCAGGCATCAGTAACGACCGGTAGATTTTTAGGACGAATTAATACCGGCAAATCCTGGCGTAGATTAAAACCTATTTTCATTCCTTTATCGGTAGATTTCGGAGGAATACCTTCAAACGTGACGCGCTTATAGTGCTCGACGGTGAGCGGTTCCGTACTTTCCATAATAAAGCGTAGTTGCTGCTGCTGGCCTGCTTCAACGCGAACAACTGGTTGAGTGACATCCAGTTTCACACCATTGTCGTCAGGTAAATCAACGACGGTGGTATATAACAAAGCCGGATTGCTGTCGGTGTTTTTAACATTCATTACGCCGCTGTGTGTGGATTCTTCAATCACCAGTAGCGTAGTTTCCGGTACCATGCCGGCAGCGTTAGCCTGTGAAAAGAGTGTTGAAAAAACAAAGGGGACGCTGAGTAATAATAATGGAAGTTTAGTCACTGCTGGCATCAGAATTAGTCCTTTAATTTTAATCTGTCTCCCCATAATAAGGGAGACAGATCAATAACCTTTTTACACGGTCTGGATCAGAGATATTTAAGCGTGATGGTTGCCTGACCATCCAGATCAGTATCATCAGTAATGGCCAGCGTTGCAGTATTCTGAATAGCCAGTGAGGTTTTCAGCGGGAAAATGGCGAGGGTATACGGAACCGGTTCGGTGGTGCCTTTTGTAGCAACGGTAAACATTTCCATATTGCCGTTTTTGATAATCCCGGTGGAAGACTTCTGCCAGACTGGGCTATCAACGGTTCCTGAGATAGCGTCAGATTTTACACCATCAGCGGTAACGTTCGCGGTATCGGTATAAATAGAGAACGCGCCGATTTTTACACCTTCGGTTGTTTTGCCAACGCCGTAGGACATTGTGGTATCAGATACTATACTATTAGTCATATCGCCATTGGCTATGGAGATAACGGATGCGCCTGGGTGGGTGTCCGCACGGTCATCGGTAATAGTCCATGCTGCTTTGGTTGCAGACGGACAAGAGATACTCAGAGAGACATCTTTAGTACCCAGTTGGTTTACATCGGTTGCGGAAAGTGTGGCGAGGCGGATAGTACCGTAATCAACCACGCCGCCGCCGCTGAGTTCTGGGGTACAACCACCAACAACCAGTTGACCGGTGACTTTTAATACGGCAGTAGTGTCAGCATTCACGCTGGTTGTAGCAAAGGAAGCTGCAATTGCAGTAATAAGCAAAATTTTTTTCATTATAGTTCCATTAAAGAGGTGTTGAATATTCCATGTGAATGCTGGAGTTACAGATATACGAGTGTAAAGGTCGCCTGACCATCAAGCGTGGTGTTATCGGTAATAGCCAGTGTGTCCGTTCCCTGTATAGCGGCAGCTACGCGTATAGGAAATGTTGCGGTGGTAAAAGCAACGGGGCCATTTCCATCGCCGACACTATATGTAGTGCGGGTTGGAAATGTATTTGTAAGCGCAACGTATTCGTTTGATGCTAAAGCCCAGACACCAGGATTCGAATCATTTGACGCTACCATCTTCGTCTTAACTCCATCGGCGGTCGAATTATTCGCGTCTATGGAGAGGCCGTATGCACCAATCTTGATACCATCTGCTGTTGTACCCAGGCCTAGCTGATAGTTTGGTATTCTATTGTTCTGACCGCCAAATGTTGCGTTATCGATAGTCAGCGTTGTCGCCGAATCGCCATGATTGTCGGTAGCGACCCAGCCAACTTTTGCCGGTGCAAGGCACTGAATCGTGAGTGTTATATCTTTGTATCCCAGTTGATTCGTCTGAGTTGGCAGCAGATCGCTAACGGCCTTAGTACCGAAATCTACAACGCCACCATCACTTAACTCTGGTATACATGCGCCGTTGGTTAAAACGCCAGTCAGTTTTAATACAGCAGTGGATTCAACCGCTTGCGCTGAAGTTGATAATCCTATTATGACAGAGGTCGCTATTAATAATTTTTTCATCAGTAATCCCTAACGATTAAGTATATTTCCAAATGACATGTAATGCGCGGGTCGGGATTCTATGAAGATAATGATATGTTGTAAATTTAATAAAATTAAATCTTGGTTAAGAAAAACTTTAATCATCATTGGTGATGATAAATGGTTTATAATTCGCTGGGTTTATGAAGTGCGGGGAAATAATATTAATTTTAAAGAATATAGTAGTTAGTGAGTGTGTTTTAACTATTTGTGCTATTCACTCATTTTTCAGAATATGTTGTTATGTTTAAATAATATCAGAGACACATTCGTCTCTCTGATATTATTCATTTAGCGCACAGCTTCTGCAATCCACGCCGACAGTTCCCGCAGTTCTTTTTCCTGCTCCGGGAAATCAACCAGTAGCGCCTCGCACGTTTCCTGTAGTTTATCCGCGCGGTACAAACACCCTTGCAGCCGCTCGGCCAGCGCTTCCAGCGGTGCCGGGTTCAGGCTATCGGTAAATGCCTGTGCGCGGGTAATCACACCTTTCTCGACGTCAAAATGCAGCTCGACGCCGCCCCAGGTGAAACGCTCGTCCAGCAGATGGCTGAACGCTGGTGCCTGGCCGAAATTCCACTCCCAACTGCTCTGGCGCGCAAAGGTTTCGGCAAAATTCGGCAGATCCGGCGTTTTATCCGGTGAAATCACTTCCGCGTCGACGCGTTCGCCGTAATGGGCGAAAAAGGCTTCCGTGACCGCCTGGCAGACCTGTTCATGGGTGATACCCGGTAATAGCTCGGTAAGATTGGCCACGCGGGAGCGAACGGAGGTGATTCCTTTCGCCGCAAGTTTCTTTTTATCGGGATTCAGATAGTTTGCCAGACGGCTGAGGTCTGCATTCAGCAGCAGCGTACCGTGATGGAAGCCGCGATCTTTGGTTTCGCGATAGGCTGAACCGGAGACTTTGCGATCGCCGTCCGGCGTTTTTACGACCAGATCGTTGCGTCCCGAAGCATCGGCCATGACCCCCAGCGAATTCAGCGCCGCGAGCACAATATGGGTGGAGATGGTTTTATCGTATTCCGGTTTACCAGCCATAAAGGTAAAGCAGGTATTACCGAGGTCATGGAATACCGCGCCGCCGCCGCTGCTACGGCGGGCCAGACGGACATTATCTTCTTCCATACGCCGCGTATTACACTCTTTCCACGGGTTTTGCGCGCGTCCAATGACCACCGTATCCGCGTTGCGCCACAGGAACAGCACGCGCTGGGTGGCGGGCATCTGGCGGAAAATGCACTCCTCGACCGCCAGGTTAAACCAGGGATCGTAAGAGTCAGAAATAAGCAGGCGTAATGTTGTCATAGTGGTTTTCCTTACCTTTATTAAGCCGTCATTTTACTCTTTTTCCTCACGCTCTTCCTCTTCCGGAACAGGCTTGCTGGCCGTTAGCAGGAAGGGCGACTGCTGCCAGCGGGTGCGTTTACCTTGTAGCAAGGTGCGCGTCAGCACCACGCCTATCGCCAGCGAGAGTAGCAGCATCAGGCGTAGAATGTTGGTGGTGTTATCGACCTGCTTTGCTTCGGTGGCCAGCGTGTGGGTATCCAGCGTTAGACGCAGGTAGCCCAATGGGCCGTTTTTCCCCTGGATAGGCTCGACAATTTGTTGGTTAAAATAGCTGCCCGCTTTTTTGCCATCCAGCGCCAGCCTGTCGCGCACATTGACGCTTTCGCCAGCGCGAGTAATAAGATCGCCCTGTTCATCATAGACGCCGGCATCCAGAATACGGCTCTCTTGCGTGAGCTGACGCAGCACGGCGTTGATGCGATTTTCATCCGGTGTTTCGCTGCGCATCAGCGGGGCGATGTTGAGCGTCACCTGGCGCGCCAGCGTGCGGGCCAGCTCTTCCAGCTGCGGGTTGCGCTGTCGCTGGTGGTTTTGACTAAACCAGGACGCGCCCTGCATAAGCGCGACGAGCAGTGTGAGACAGAACAATACAATGACTGCACGATGCAGCCGAAATTTCAGTTTTGCGCGAGCCATATTCCACCTGCTGAAAATTTGAGGCTTAATGTTGCCAGAAGCGATGGTTACAAGGTAGCCTCATGCGTTATTTTCCGCGGGGCGGTTACCGGCCTGAACGATTTACAGGAGCTTTAATGCCTAACATTACCTGGTGCGATCTGCCTGAAGATGTCTCTTTATGGCCTGGTTTGCCTCTTTCTTTAAGCGGCGACGAGGTGATGCCTCTGGATTACCATGCAGGCCGCAGCGGTTGGCTGCTGTATGGGCGCGGGCTGGATAAGCAGCGTTTAACTCAATATCAGACCAAACTGGGCGCCGCAATGGTGATTGTCGCCGCCTGGTGCGTGGAGGATTATCAGGTCATTCGTCTGGCGGGGTCGCTGACGCCGCGTGCGACGCGGCTGGCGCATGAGGCGCAGCTGGATGTCGCGCCGCTGGGTAAAATTCCGCATCTGCGCACGCCGGGGCTGCTGGTGATGGATATGGATTCCACGGCGATCCAAATTGAGTGTATCGATGAAATCGCGAAGCTGGCCGGTACCGGTGAGAAGGTGGCTGAAGTGACGGAGCGCGCGATGCGCGGCGAGCTTGATTTTACCGCCAGCCTGCGCAGCCGCGTGGCGACGCTGAAAGGCGCGGATGCCGATATTTTGCGACAGGTGCGCGGGAATCTGCCGCTAATGCCAGGATTAACGCAGTTGGTGCTAAAACTGGAAGCGCTCGGCTGGAAAATCGCTATCGCCTCCGGCGGCTTCACTTTCTTCGCCGACTATCTGCGTGACCAGCTACGTCTGACGGCGGCAGTCGCCAATGAACTGGAGATCATGGACGGTAAATTTACCGGCCACGTTATCGGCGATATTGTGGATGCTGAGTATAAAGCCAATACCTTGCTTCGTCTGGCGCAAGAGCATGACATCCCGCTGGCGCAGACGGTGGCGATTGGCGACGGCGCTAACGATCTGCCAATGATCAAAGCGGCAGGGTTAGGTATTGCCTTCCATGCCAAGCCAAAAGTAAACGAAAAGACGGAGATTACGATCCGCCACGCTGACCTGATGGGCGTGTTTTGCATTCTCTCCGGCAGCATGAACCAGAAATGATTAACCTGCCCAATGGCAAGGCGACCGTAGGCCGGATAAGCGCCAGCGCCATCCGGCAACAGCGTTAACGAAAGAGGTAAAACGTGGCAAAAGCTCCCAAACGCGCCTTTGTTTGTAATGAATGTGGTGCCGATTACCCACGCTGGCAGGGGCAATGCAGCGCCTGCCATGCCTGGAACACCATTACCGAGGTGCGCCTTGCCGCGTCGCCGACGGTGGCGCGTAACGAACGTCTGAGCGGATACGCCGGCAGTGCGGGCGTATCAAAAGTGCAGAAACTGTCTGACATCAGTCTTGAGGAACTGCCGCGCTTTTCTACCGGTTTTAAAGAGTTTGACCGCGTGCTGGGCGGCGGGGTGGTACCCGGCAGCGCCATTTTGATTGGCGGTAACCCCGGCGCGGGCAAATCAACGTTGCTGCTGCAAACGCTGTGCAAGCTCGCCGAGCAGATGAAAACGCTGTACGTCACCGGCGAAGAGTCGCTACAGCAGGTGGCGATGCGTGCGCACCGTCTCGGCCTGCCGACCGCTAATCTGAATATGCTCTCCGAAACCAGCATCGAGCAGATCTGCCTGATAGCGGAAGAAGAACAGCCGAAACTGATGGTGATCGACTCTATACAGGTGATGCATATGGCGGATATCCAGTCGTCGCCAGGCAGCGTCGCCCAGGTCCGCGAAACGGCAGCCTACCTGACGCGCTTCGCCAAAACGCGCGGCGTGGCGATCGTGATGGTCGGCCACGTCACCAAAGACGGGTCGCTGGCGGGGCCGAAAGTGCTGGAACACTGTATCGATTGCTCAGTATTGCTCGACGGCGACGCTGATTCTCGTTTCCGCACGCTGCGCAGCCACAAAAACCGCTTTGGCGCAGTCAATGAGCTGGGCGTCTTCGCCATGACCGAACAGGGGTTGCGCGAAGTGAGCAATCCGTCCGCCATCTTTTTAAGCCGTGGCGATGAGGTCACTTCCGGCAGTTCAGTGATGGTCGTCTGGGAAGGCACGCGACCGTTGCTGGTGGAGATTCAGGCGCTGGTCGATCACTCGATGATGGCGAACCCCAGACGCGTGGCGGTCGGTCTGGAACAAAACCGTCTGGCAATCCTGCTGGCGGTGCTGCACCGACACGGCGGTCTGCAAATGTCGGATCAGGACGTCTTCGTTAACGTGGTCGGCGGCGTGAAAGTCACCGAAACCAGCGCGGATCTGGCTTTACTGCTGGCGATGGTCTCCAGCCTGCGTGACAGGCCGTTGCCGCAGGATCTGGTGGTGTTTGGCGAAGTGGGGCTGGCAGGCGAGATTCGTCCGGTGCCGAGCGGGCAGGAGCGTATTTCCGAGGCGGCGAAACACGGCTTTCGTCGGGCGATTGTGCCTGCCGCCAACGTACCGAAAAAGCCGCCGGAAGGAATGCTGGTGTTCGGTGTTAAAAAGCTCGCAGATGCGTTAAGCGTGTTTGACGACTTATAATTCTCTGTATGTAGTGATGTTGTATAATTTGCCGGATGGCGATGCAATGCGTCTTATCCGGCCTACGGATTGATACGGATTGATGTTGTAGGCCTGATAAGCGAAGCGCCATCAGGCAGTGTTATGCGATTTTTCCAGCAGGAGGCTCTTGTGTCATCGTTCGACTATCTCAAAACCGCGATTAAGCAGCAAGGTTGCACTCTGCAACAGGTGGCTGACGCCAGCGGTATGACCAAGGGATATCTGAGTCAGTTACTTAACGCCAAAATCAAAAGCCCCAGCGCGCAAAAACTGGAGGCGCTACACCGTTTTCTCGGGCTGGAGTTTCCCCGCCGACAGAAAAACATTGGCGTGGTGTTCGGTAAATTTTATCCATTGCATACCGGACACATCTACTTGATCCAGCGCGCCTGTAGCCAGGTGGATGAGTTGCACATCATTATGGGATATGACGATACGCGCGACCGCGGGCTGTTTGAGGATAGCGCCATGTCGCAGCAGCCCACCGTGTCGGATCGCCTGCGCTGGTTATTGCAAACCTTCAAATACCAAAAAAATATTCGCATCCACGCCTTTAATGAAGAGGGGATGGAGCCTTATCCGCATGGCTGGGACGTCTGGAGCAACGGCATTAAAGCGTTTATGGCAGAGAAGGGAATACAGCCGAGCTGGATCTACACTTCCGAAGAGGCTGATGCGCCGCAGTATCTTGAGCATTTAGGGATTGAGACGGTGCTGGTCGATCCTGAACGCACGTTTATGAATATCAGTGGGGCGCAAATCCGCGAAAATCCGTTTCGTTACTGGGAATATATTCCTACCGAAGTGAAGCCGTTTTTCGTGCGTACCGTCGCGATTCTGGGCGGGGAATCAAGCGGCAAGTCTACGCTGGTCAATAAGCTCGCCAATATTTTTAATACCACCAGCGCCTGGGAATATGGCCGCGACTATGTCTTTTCGCATCTGGGCGGCGATGAGATGGCGTTACAGTATTCCGACTACGATAAAATTGCGCTGGGCCATGCGCAATATATTGATTTCGCAGTGAAATATGCGAATAAAGTGGCGTTTATCGATACCGATTTCGTCACCACCCAGGCATTTTGCAAAAAATACGAAGGACGCGAGCATCCCTTTGTCCAGGCGCTGATCGACGAGTATCGCTTCGACCTGGTGATTTTGCTGGAGAATAATACGCCGTGGGTAGCTGACGGACTGCGAAGCCTGGGCAGTTCAGTGGATCGCAAAGCGTTCCAGAACCTGCTGGTCGAGATGCTGAAAGAGAACAACATTGAGTTCGTTCACGTTAAAGAGGCTGATTACGATGGTCGCTTTTTGCGCTGTGTGGAACTGGTGAAAGAGATGATGGGCGAGCAGGGATAAGAACCAATGCCTGATGCGACGCTTACCGCGTCTTATCAGGCCTACAGTTTCACAACGTACTGGAATCGCTGGGTTTGTAGGCCGGGTAAGCGCAAGCGCCACCCGGCATTCAGACATTTATTTGGCAATACGCTTGTACTTGATACGCTTCGGCTCCAGCGCCTCGGCGCCCAGCGTGCGTTTCTTGTACTCTTCGTATTCGGTAAAGTTGCCTTCGAAGAATTCCACCTTACCTTCATCCTGATAATCCAGAATGTGGGTGGCGATACGGTCAAGGAACCAACGGTCGTGCGAGATAACCATCGCGCAGCCAGGGAACTCCAGCAGGGCGTTTTCCAGCGCGCGCAGGGTTTCGATATCCAGGTCGTTCGTCGGTTCGTCGAGCAGCAGGACGTTGCCGCCCACCTGCAGCAGCTTCGCCAGATGCAAACGACCGCGCTCACCGCCGGACAGTTCGCCAACGCGTTTGCCCTGATCGACGCCTTTGAAGTTGAAGCGGCCTACATAGGCGCGGCTTGGCATTTCAGTGTTGCCGATCTTCATGATATCCAGCCCGCCGGACACTTCTTCCCAGACGGTTTTGCTGTTGTCCATCGCGTCGCGGAACTGATCGACCGAGGCCAGCTTGACGGTTTCACCCAGCGTAATGGTGCCGCTATCGGGCTGCTCCTGACCGGACATCATGCGGAACAGGGTCGATTTACCCGCGCCGTTTGGCCCGATGATCCCGACGATAGCGCCTTTCGGCACCGAGAAGCTCAGGTCGTCGATCAGTACGCGGTCGCCGTAGGATTTACGCAGGTTGCTGACTTCAATGACTTTGTCGCCCAGACGCGGTCCTGGTGGAATAAACAGTTCGTTGGTTTCGTTACGTTTCTGATACTCAACGCTGTTCAGTTCTTCAAAGCGAGCCAGACGCGCCTTACCTTTCGACTGACGGCCTTTCGCGCCCTGACGCACCCACTCCAGCTCTTTCTCAATGGATTTACGGCGCGCCGCTTCGGCAGACGCTTCCTGCGCCAGACGCTGATCTTTCTGCTCCAGCCAGGAGGAGTAGTTGCCTTCCCACGGAATACCTTCGCCGCGGTCAAGTTCCAGAATCCAGCCGGCGACGTTATCGAGGAAGTAACGGTCGTGGGTAATCGCCACGACGGTACCTTCGAAGTCGTGCAGGAAACGTTCCAGCCACGCAACAGATTCGGCATCCAGGTGGTTGGTGGGTTCGTCGAGCAGCAGCATGTCCGGCTTTTCCAGCAACAGACGGCACAGCGCCACGCGACGGCGCTCGCCGCCGGACAGTTTTTCGACTTTGGCATCCCAGTCCGGCAGACGCAGAGCGTCAGCAGCGCGCTCAAGCTGCACGTTCAGATTATGACCGTCGTGCGCCTGGATAATCTCTTCAAGTCGGCCCTGCTCTGCGGCCAGCTTGTCGAAGTCGGCATCCGGATCGGCATACAGCGCGTACACTTCATCCAGACGTTTGAGGGCGTTAACCACTTCCGAAACGGCCTCTTCAATCGACTCGCGTACCGTGTGTTCCGGGTTTAGCTGAGGTTCCTGCGGCAGGTAGCCAATCTTAATGCCGGGCTGCGGGCGCGCTTCGCCCTCGATATCTTTATCGAGCCCCGCCATGATGCGCAGCAGGGTAGACTTACCGGCGCCGTTAAGGCCCAGCACGCCGATTTTGGCGCCAGGGAAGAAGCTCAGCGAGATGTTTTTCAGAATATGACGTTTCGGCGGAACCACTTTGCCGACACGATGCATGGTATAAACGAATTGAGCCACGTTGGACTTCGCCTCTATGTTTATCGTGATGGTGAATAGATGTCAAAGGCGAAGTGTAGCCTTTTTCCCTGCCTAAGCCCAGCCAGCAGATCGCACTCGCAATAAAAGTAAAAAAGTGTCCGTAACGTGGCGCAAATGGCTATGACTGGTTAGCATAAATTCATTACGCGGCATGATGCTGCATTGGATAACAATTGAGGAAGTGCTTGTGGATAGAGCCAAACCATTTGTCTGGCGTCTCGTCGCCGCCAGCGTATGCCTGCTGACCTTTTGTCACCTCGCGCGGGCCGACTCACTGGAAGAGCAGCGTAACCGCTATGCGCAGATTAAGCAGGCCTGGGACAACCGCCAGATGGATGTGGTAGAGCAGATGATGCCGGGTCTGAAAGATTATCCGCTCTACCCGTATCTGGAATACCGTAAGATCACCGACGATTTGATGAACCAACCGGCGATTGCTGTCACGCAGTTTGTGCGCGCCAATCCTACGCTTCCGCCTGCGCGTACGCTGCAATCACGCTTCGTCAATGAGCTGGCGCGTCGTGAAGACTGGCGCGGCTTGCTGGCGTTTAGCCCGGAGAAACCCGGCACCACGGAAGCGCAATGTAACTATTACTACGCGAAATGGAGTACCGGGCAAACGGAAGCGGCCTGGCAGGGCGCGAAAGACCTTTGGCTGACCGGCAAAAGTCAGCCGAATGCCTGCGATAAACTGTTCAGCGTCTGGCGGGCCTCCGGCAAGCAAGACCCGCTGGCGTATCTGGAACGTATTCGGCTGGCGATGAAAGCCGGAAATACGGGGCTGGTTACGGTGCTGGCCGGACAGATGCCGGCGGAATATCAAACGATCGCCTCAGCGATCATTACCCTCGCTAATGACCCTAATAACGTGTTGATCTTTGCACGCACCACCGGCGCCACCGATTTTACCCGCCAGATGGCGGAAGTCGCGTTTGCCAGCGTCGCCCGCCAGGACGCGGAAAATGCGCGTCTGATGATCCCCTCGCTGGTACAGGCGCAGAAACTTAATGAGGAACAAACGCAGGCGCTGCGCGATATCGTTGCCTGGCGACTGATGGGCAACGATGTGACCGATGCGCAGGCGAAATGGCGCGATGACGCGATTATGCGCTCGCAATCGACGTCGCTTATCGAGCGGCGCGTGCGTATGGCGCTGGGGATGGGCGATCGTCGCGGTCTCAATACCTGGCTTGCCCGCCTGCCAATGGAGGCGAAAGAGAAAGACGAGTGGCGTTACTGGCAGGCGGATTTATTGCTGGAGCGCGGTCGTGACGCCGAAGCGAAAGAGATCCTTCATGCTTTAATGCAGAAGCGCGGTTTTTATCCGATGGTTGCGGCGCAGCGTTTAGGCGAAGAGTACACGCTTAAAATCGATAAAGCGCCCGCCAACGTAAACAGCGCGTTGACGCAGGGGCCGGAGATGGCGCGTGTACGGGAGCTGATGTACTGGAACCTGGATAACACGGCGCGCAGCGAATGGGCGAATCTGGTAAAAAGCCGTAGTAAATCTGAACAGGCGCAGTTGGCGCGCTATGCGTTTAACCAGCACTGGTGGGATCTGAGCGTACAGGCGACGATCGCCGGAAAACTGTGGGATCATCTGGAGGAGCGTTTCCCGCTGGCGTATAACGATCTTTTTACCCGCTATACCCGCGGAAAAGATATCTCACAAAGCTATGCCATGGCGATTGCCCGCCAGGAGAGCGCCTGGAACCCGAAAGTAAAATCGCCGGTAGGGGCCAGCGGCTTAATGCAGATTATGCCGGGAACGGCCACCCATACGGTGAAAATGTTTTCGATTCCGGACTACCGCGGCCCCGGCCAACTGCTGGAGCCGGAGACCAACATCAACATTGGCACCAGCTATTTGCAGTATGTCTATCAGCAGTTTGGTAATAACCGTATTTTCGCCTCGGCGGCGTATAACGCCGGGCCGGGGCGCGTGCGCACCTGGCTTGGCAATAGCGCCGGGCGTATCGATGCCGTAGCGTTTGTCGAAAGCATTCCCTTTTCGGAAACGCGCGGCTACGTGAAAAACGTTCTGGCCTATGACGCTTACTATCGCCACTTTATGGGGCAGAAAGAGGCCTTAATGAGCGACTCTGAGTGGCAGCGACGGTATTAATGCAGACGGGTTATGTTATCATTTGTACTCGTGTAACAGTACAAACGGCGGTATAACATGACCCAGCATTCCCCTTATTCATCGGCTATCGCCGAACAACGTAATCAGGAGTGGCTTCGTTTTGTGGAGTTACTCCGTCAGGCATATGCAGAGGATCTGCATCTGCCTTTATTACAACTGATGCTTACGCCGGACGAGCGTGAAGCGCTGGGAACGCGCGTGCGCATTATTGAGGAGTTGTTGCGTGGCGAAATGAGCCAGCGCGAGTTGAAAACCGAGCTGGGGGCGGGCATCGCCACCATCACGCGCGGGTCAAACAGCCTGAAATCCGCGCCGGTTGAACTGCGTCATTGGCTTGAGAACGTACTGCTGAAAAACGCCTGATTTGCTCGTAGGCCGGATAAGGCGAAGCGGCCATCCGGCAACATCGCCGCGAAATGCCTGATGGCGCTGTGCTTATCAGGCTTACAATATAGCGCAAATAATTATCGATACACCGCGTTATGAAACGGGCTGAGCGCCAGGATCACCGCCTGGTAGTAAACGCTGGAGCGCGTTAATTTTCCGGCGGTAAATACGCCAATGGCGCCCTCTTTACGACCAATCTCATCAATACCTGTGTACTGCGACATTACCGGGCCAAGCGCTTCTCCCTGGCGGACTCTGTCGAGAATGACGGCGGGCAGCGGTAGCGTGGCCGATCGCGCTTCACCGCGCTGAACGCCGTTATCAATCACCACCCAACTGAAGGTGGCGTCATCGTCAATTCCGGCTTCAATGGCTACCCAGAAATCAGCTTGTGGATGCAGGCGTCGCGCATTATCCACGCGATTTCGTGCGCCAGCACGCGTTTCCTCGCTTCCGAAGGGCTGCTCCGGTACGCCGCTCTCGACGGCGACGGGCGTAATATGGCACGATCCTTCGCCGAAAATCTCTTCAAATGCCTGTAGAATTGCCTGAATTTTGGCAGGATTGGTGGTCGCAGAGATAACCTGGTGCATAATTAAGCTCAGTTTTAAAAATTTATCGCAGTATAACGGAAAAAAAACATGTTACAGGTATACCTTGTTCGCCACGGTGAAACGCAGTGGAACGCCGAGCGACGTATTCAGGGCCAATCGGACAGTCCCCTGACAGCAAAAGGCGAGCAGCAGGCCATGCAGGTAGGAGAACGCGCCCGTAGCCTCGGCATCACCCATATCATCAGCAGCGATTTAGGCCGCACAAAACGCACGGCGGAGATTATCGCCCAGGCGTGCGGGTGTGATATCACCTTTGACTCCCGCCTGCGCGAGCTGGATATGGGCGTGCTGGAAAAGCGCCAGATCGATTCGCTGACGGAAGAAGAAGAGGGCTGGCGTCGTCAGCTGGTCAACGGCACGCAGGATGGCCGCATTCCCGGCGGGGAATCGATGCAGGAGTTGAGCGATCGCGTTCATGCCGCGCTGGCGTCCTGTCTGGAGCTACCGCAGGGCAGCCGACCTTTATTGGTCAGTCACGGTATCGCGTTGGGCTGTCTGGTCAGTACTATACTGGGACTACCCGCCTGGGCGGAACGCCGGTTACGTTTGCGCAACTGCTCTATTTCCCGCATCGATTACCAGGAAAGTCAGTGGCTGGCGTCTGGCTGGGTGGTAGAAACCGCAGGGGACGTTTCGCATCTGGACGCCCCTGCATTGGATGAGCTACAGCGTTAACGGCGAATCGGGATCAGAAATTCGCAGCGCAGGTTGATAGGGCGATCGCCGGTTTTGGTATCTTCTGACGGGTAGTATCGCTCTATATCCTGTCCTTTACGACGGGTCAGATTCAGCATTGGCATACAGGTGCCGTAAACGGTCAGGATAAAATCCTGCACGCCGGTTCCTAACCCTTCATAGGTGAACATGACGTATTCACCACCCTGCAACAGCACGGGATGCGCCGACTGAACATAGCCATCGGCCTGCTCTTGCGGCAGTGCGGTGGTATAGAATACTTCCTGCTCATCGTCTTTCTCCATGCTGGGGCGCGTTTCATTAAGCCCATAAAGCACTGGCGGAATAGTTGGCGAATGACCGAGGAAATCATGCCAGAATTGCACGCGCATTTCGTGGCGGAAGTCGGAAATCTGTTCCAGCGAGCAGGAATAGCTCTGCGTGACGCCAAGGAGCGGCGTATCTTCCAGCGTAACGAACTGATGTTCCGGCACGGTAAACTCGCCCAGCCGTAATGGCGGGCGAATGCCAAAGGCGCTCCATTCCGAGGAGCGGCGATACAGCGCTGGCGTCTGGGAAAACTGTTTCTTAAAGGCGCGCGTAAAGGTTTGCTGAGAATCGAAGCGGTACTGAAGAGCAATATCCAGAATTGGACGCGCGGTCAAACGCAGCGCCACTGCTGATTTCGATAAACGACGGGCGCGGATGTAAGCGCCAATGGCGTGGCCCGTCACGTCCTTAAACATTCTCTGCAGGTGCCACTTGGAATAGCCTGCTTTTGCCGCCACATTGTCAAGTGACAGCGGCTGATCCAGATGACCTTCCAGCCAGATTAACAGGTCGCGAATTATGCCAGCCTGATCCATAAAATATCCCCATCCTTTCAACAACGAGCACCCGATATCAGGTAAGAGGATAATAGCATTTTTTGTTCTTTTAGCATTCAGTGTTTTTTTTGAGCTTAAATGCTTTTTTTAGGCAACGTGACAGGTAATTATTCTAATCCTGTGATCTATAACCATTTTATTTTAGAATGTCTAATAATTACGCAACGTAACTTTTATGAATGGTAACAATATGAAATACAAGAGCTTAGTACTTTTCTCAATTTTGTTGCTGCTGGGGCAGAGCGCCCGCGCGGAACAAATTGGTTCAGTCGATACGGTATTTAAAATGTTCGGTCCTGACCATAAAATCGTGGTGGAAGCTTTTGACGATCCTGATGTCAAAAACGTGACGTGCTATGTTAGCCGGGCGAAAACGGGCGGCATAAAAGGCGGATTGGGGCTGGCGGAAGATACGTCTGACGCCGCTATCTCTTGCCAGCAGGTCGGGCCTATTGAACTGAGCGACAAAATTAAGAACGGCAAGGCGCAGGGAGAGGTGGTGTTCAAAAAACGCACCTCATTGATATTTAAGTCATTGCAGGTCGTGCGTTTCTATGATGAGAAACGCAACACGCTGGCGTATCTGGCCTACTCCGACAAAGTAGTCGACGGGTCGCCGAAGAACGCCATCAGCGCGGTGCCGGTCATGCCGTGGCGACAATAACAGGGAAAGAGTATGCAGCAACCGCAGGTCTGGTTAGTCGAGGATGAACAGGGAATCGCCGATACGCTCATCTACACCCTGCAACTGGAAGGGTTTACCGTTGAGCTATTCGCTCGCGGGCTGCCCGCGCTGGAAAAAGCGCGTCAGCAACGGCCGGATGCGGTGATTCTCGATGTGGGACTACCGGATATCAGCGGCTTTGAGCTGTGTCGGCAGTTGCTGGAACGCCATCCTGCGCTGCCGATTCTTTTCCTGACTGCCCGTAGCGATGAAGTGGATCGATTGCTTGGTCTGGAGATTGGCGCAGATGATTATGTCGCCAAGCCGTTCTCGCCGCGCGAAGTGAGCGCCCGCGTGCGCACGCTGCTGCGCCGGGTGAAAAAGTTTGCTGCGCCGTCGCCGGTGGTGCGTACCGGACATTTTGAACTCAATGAACCGGCGGCGCAGATCGCCTGGTTTGGTACGCCGCTCTCGCTGACGCGTTATGAGTTTCTGCTCCTTAAAACCCTGCTGCTGTCGCCGGAGCGCGTGTACTCGCGCCAGCAATTGATGGATATTGTCTGGTCTGATGCCCAGGAGACCTTCGATCGGACGGTCGATACACACATCAAAACCCTGCGCGCTAAACTACGCGCGATCAATCCGGAGCTCTCGCCAATTAACACGCATCGTGGAATGGGATACAGCCTGAGGAGCGTCTGATGCGCATCGGAATGCGTTTGCTGCTGGGCTACTTTCTTATTGTCGCCGTCGCCGCCGTGTTTGTGCTGTCTATCTTCGTTCAGGAGATAAAGCCGGGCGTCCGCCGCGCGACGGAAGGGACGCTGATTGACACCGCAACGCTGCTGGCGGCGCTGGCCCGCGACGATCTCCTTTCCGGCAACCCGACTGACGGCCAGTTGGCGAAGGCATTCGCCCAACTGCAACATCGCCCGTTTCGCGCCAATATCAGCGGGATCGTCAAAGTGCGCAATGAATACCATGTCTACATGACGGATGCGCAGGGGAAGGTGTTGTTTGATTCGGAAAACAAAGCGGTGGGGCAGGATTATTCTCGCTGGAATGACGTCTGGCTTACGCTGCGCGGACAGTATGGCGCCCGCAGCACGGCAAAAGATTCTGCCGATCCCAATAGCACCGTGATGTACGTAGCCGCGCCGATAATCAGCGATGGACGGATTATCGGCGTCCTGACTGTCGGTAAACCGAATGCGGCAATGGCGCCGGTGATTAAGCGCAGCGAACGGCGCATTCTGTGGGCCAGCGCCGTTTTACTGGGAATTGCGCTGGCGATTGGCGCGGGGATGGTCTGGTGGATTAACCGCTCCATCGCCCGGTTGACGCGCTATGCGGATTCCGTCACCGAAAACCGCCCGCTTGCGTTACCTGCATTAGGCAGCAGCGAGCTGCGTAAACTGGCGCAGGCGCTGGAGAGTATGCGCATTAAGCTGGAAGGCAAGAATGAGATTGAGCAGTACGTGTATGCGTTGACTCATGAGCTGAAAAGTCCACTGGCGGCGATACGCGGCGCGGCGGAGATTCTGCGTGAAGGACCGCCCGCGGATGTGGTTACCCGCTTTACAGAGAATATACTGGCGCAAAATACGCGAATGCAGGCGCTGGTAGAGACCCTGCTGCGCCAGGCGCGGCTGGAAAACCGGCAGGATATCCCTCTCGCGCCGGTTGCTGTTGATGAACTATTTACGCAGCTTAGCGAGGCACGCAGTATTCAGTTGGCGGCAAAAAAGATCACCCTTACTTTACGGCCTTCCTCGCTGGTTGTCGTCGCCGACGCGGAGCTTCTGGCGCAGGCGCTGGGCAATGTGTTGGACAATGCCATCGACTTTACGCCTGAAAATGGCGTTATCACATTAAGCGCTCAGCCGATGGGAGAGAAAGCGATCCTGCAGGTGACGGATTCCGGCTGTGGTATTCCTGATTTTGCGCTGCCGCGCATTTTCGACCGATTCTATTCGTTGCCCCGTGAAAACGGACGTAAAAGCAGCGGGCTTGGGCTGGCGTTTGTCAGCGAGGCGGCGCGACTCCTCAACGGTGAGGTGACGTTGTGCAACCGTCCCGAAGGCGGCGTGCTGGCCTCGTTGACACTTCACCGTCACTTCACATAACTTCAAATTCTCCCCACATCGCGTTCTTACACTGCTGGCATTGCAAAGGAGAACGCTATGTTGAAATCCCCCCTGTTGTGGAAAATGATTACGTTAGGCGGCGCCATGATCCTGCTGTTAATTCCCCTGATGATGGTACGGCACACCATCGTGGAACGTGCTGATTATCGAAGCCATGTAGAAGCCGCTATTCGTCAGAGTACCAGAGGCCCACAAAAGGTTGTCGGCCCGCTGGTGGCGGTTCCGGTGACAGAGCTCTATACCGTGCTGGAAGAGGAGAAAGAGGTCCAGTATAAGCGCAGCTATCTCTATTTTTGGCTGCCGGAGTCGCTATTGGTCGAAGGCAATCAAAACGTTGAAGCGCGAAAAATAGGTATTTATCAGGGGCAGGTGTGGCATACCGATATGGCGATAAAGGCGGAGTTTGATGTGGCCCGTCTGCATGAGCTGAACAGACCGAACATTACCCTTGGAAAGCCCTTTATCGTCGTGGGCGTCGGCGATGCGCGCGGTATCAGCGCAGTAAAAGCGCCGCAGGTGAATGGTGAAACGCTCACTGTAGAACCGGGGACCGGCTTACCGGAAAGTAGAGAGGGCATTCATATCCCGCTGCCGGACAGTCAGTGGGCGACGCGCAACCTGACGTTGGCGATGTCGTTAAATTTAAGCGGAACCGGCAGCTTTTCACTGGTTCCCGTCGGGCGTAGCAGTGAAATGACCCTGACCAGTAACTGGCCGCACCCAAATTTTGTGGGGGATTTTCTTCCCGGTAAACGCGAAATCAGCGGTTCAGGATTTCAGGCCCAGTGGCAAACCAGCCGGTTTGCCACGAATCTCGGCGAACAGTTTGCTGATGCGCAAAAGGTGGATTGGGACAACTTACCGGCGTTTAGCGTCGCTGTATCGACGCCAGCCGATCAGTATCAACTGACGGACAGAGCGACGAAATATGCCATTTTGTTGATTACGCTAACGTTTATGGCTTTCTTTGTCTTCGAAACCCTGACGGGGCAGCGGTTACACCCGATGCAGTATCTGCTGGTGGGGTTATCGCTGGTGATGTTCTACCTGCTGTTGCTGGCACTGTCGGAACATATCGGTTTCACGCCAGCCTGGATCGCCGCAAGCCTGGTGGGCGCGTTGATGAATAGCGTTTATTTGCAGGCGGTGCTGAAAGGATGGCGCAATAGCGTACTGTTTACGTTAGCGTTATTGGCGCTGGATGGCGTGATGTGGGGATTGCTGCGTTCGGAAGATAGCTCGTTGCTTCTGGGGACCGGCGTTCTGCTACTGGCGCTTGGCGGCGTGATGTTCCTGACGCGCCATCTGGACTGGTATTCGCTCTCTTGTCAGCAACGTAAGTCATTACCGCCAGTAAAAGATGACGAATTACGTTTGTGGAAATAAATTTTACGGGCGCGCGCGTTAACGTTTTCCCGCGCAGCGCCAGAAAATGTGATGCCGTTAGTTATAGGTCAGGTTTAATGTTGCCGTGGCATTCGCTTGCCCGGCCGTTACCGTGGCGGCGGTTTTATAGTAGCGCGCGCTAATTTTCAGGGTGGTGGACATATTCATGGTTCCGCCGTTAACCGTCTGGCTGCCATCGGCATTGGTGGTAATCGTGTGAGTAAAGAAATCAATTTTTTGATTAATTGGCAAACTGTCGGTAAAGAAACCGGCGTCCGGCGCCTGAATACCCAACTGTACGCCAACGCCGGTTGCGCTGGTTGGCGCGCTCGCATTGCTCAACTGGATGACTGAATTATCAGGGTTATTTCCGCTGGCCGGTTGGGCGCTTAACGATGCGGAGATAGCGGTGCCTTGTTCGCAGGTCAATAAGATATCCTGCTCGCCTGTGCCCGCAGTTTGACTGTTAGCGAAACTGCCTAAATTGACGCTGCCTAAATCAACGGTGATGGCAGGTGTTTCTACCCGACATCCCATCGCTTTCATAATCAATTGCGTATTCCCCAAATACAGATGGGTCAGGATATCGCCGCCGGAGTCTTCCGTTGCGCTATCGCGAAAAGATACGCGCGCCAGTGGGCTTTGGAATGTCGCGGTACCGGAGGTGATCGGACCGCCTAAGGCGGCCAGTTCAACATTGTAGGCGGGAGCCATCGCATGGTGTGTTTTATTGCCATCGCCATTATGGTAGGTATTATCGATTGGCATGACATTATCGTAAGGGCCAGCATTCGTTTGGGTTTTAATCGCAATGCCCACGCCGGAAATGCCGGTGCTAAATACCGGTGTGTTGTTCCCGTCATTCGCATTGATTGTCGCTGATGTATTTGACTGCGCGCTACCGGGTTCATATAAAAAACCGACCTTATAATCGCGACTACAGCCATCCATTGTGACTTCGGAGGTGGAAACCCAGCCCGATTGCCACAACACTTCGCCTGCGGTATAGGCGTGGCTATCCACCACAAGCTGCGACGGCGGGGTGATAGTGATCGCGCCTTCATTTCCGGAACGTTTACAGGAGGCGTAACCATGACCGGAATACGCGAACAGCAGAATAAGCGCCAGATATAACCTTCTCATGAAAAATTCCTGCTTTTATACCAGGTGAAATAGAAAGATGTTATTGCCATGCGATAGTGATCGTCACAACGGACGTGAAATCCCCTGCCGTGACTTTTCCATACGGGGTATACATCCTTGCGGCGACAGGCAAATTGGCTTCATGGGTATTACTGTTGATATCCACCGTGTAAGTGACGTTGTTGGCCAGATTGACCAGACTTTTACCGTCCAGGTTAAAAAGCTGTAATCCTAAATCCTGCGCCGGATTGGCCGCGCTGTTTGCATAAATCGCAGAAGCATAATTTGGATCGGGATAAGGTACGCCGTTAAATGAAATCGCGGCTTTTGTGGTCGTTGCCGGGCAATTCGTCATTTTTATGGTGAAAGGAATGGTGGCGGTATTGCCGCCGGCCACGGCGATATCCGCCCGGGCATATTGTCCAAGAGAGAGCGTGTCGGGGACCGTCACGGTACACGGATCGGCATAAATTAATCCCGTAACGTTAATGTCTACGGCATCTGCGGTATTGTATGCCGCGCTGATCGATGGCGACCATAATGCCAGACCCGTGAACGTTAACAGGGCGGCTAATGCAGCAAATCTGTTCATATTCATCTTTTATCCCACCAGAATCACTGGCATTGCTCGTGTAAGATTTCTACGCCAGAAGCGGAGGGGGAGCTCGGTATACGATAAGAGACCTGACACCGGTCTGCTGCTGTTGGCCCCCACTTCACTAATAACCGCCCTTGTTTTTCCAGTCCGGTTAACCAGGCTTGCCCCGCATCACCAACAAAACTGCTGTGATTGTCTGGTTTTGTTAAAGACGAGACGGTCGCGCCAAAAGGAACAGGAAGATTGTTTATGCGGGTTAATACCATCAATGCCTTGTAACCAATATTGGTTTTATATTCAGCCCTGACCACCGCGCCACGGGTAGGCACCAGCGTTTTACTGGTATCAATGAGCTCAATATTTTTTCTAATGCCCGTCGTATCTAAAGAGACTTCATTACGATGGTAAGGCGAAGCATAAGGTACAACGGCATAACCCCGAAAATCGGTGTCCACGCCCGTTTCGTTATTCACGGGGACACCCGCTGCGCCAGGGGCTTTAACCAATATGATGGTGTCGTCCATTGGCTGGGATAGTGTCAGGCCATTTCGATGTAACAGTACGCCGCCCTGAACGCCATAATTCAGGCGACGCATATGATTATCGTAGCTATATCCGCCGTTAATATCCGCATACGTCCCGTTATAGGTTGCGCTCACATTACCGCTGGTGGCTTTCTCTTGAGAGGAATAACCTTCCTGAACGCTCCATGAGAGATTTTTCTGTGCCAGCGCTGTTCCGTTTAAACCGACAGTATGCGTGGTATCGCCGTCTTTCGCGGAGTTCATATTGTAGGTGGCATACGTTGACGGCATAAAGGCATCTAACGGAATACTAATATTGATTGAAATTTGCTGGTCATTACTGTCTTCCGTATCGTCGTCTTCATCCTGAGAATTATCGGCGTTCAGCGTATAAGAATAGTTAATGCCATAGCTTACGTTATGCCATGTGTTGTTATAGCCAATACCTAATGATGTGGTATGAGTGTCATTCCAGTAATCTTCATTATATAAAGTGAGTGAAATGGAACCGTAGATAATGTCTTGCGACAACGACAGGTCGGTGCGATTGCGGACATGATCATAGTGACTATTATCGCTATAGGTATCCAGCACATCCTCAAGAGCGTAGTAATCTTTGGTCGAATAACGGTAGCCAGCGACAGTAAAATTGGTGCCTGTTGACTGAATATCTTTGCTGTAACGAATACGCCAGGATTGTCCGGTAAGCGTATTGCTAACCACATCGCCTGCTTTAATTTTTGACCATGAGTTGGTGACATCTAAAGACAATGCGCCCAGATCGCCAAGGTTTAAGCCTGTCCCGATGAGCGCCGCATGATAAACATCATTGCTCAGCGTACTCTCTATTCCGCCATAGGCGGTTATGCCGCCTGCTAATCCGTATAAGGCCGTCAGTTCAGCGAAGTTCTGTTGCGCGGAATGCGTATCTGATGAACGCGTGCGGCCTACCGTCAGGTCGTATTTCAGGTGGCCTTCACGCTGTAATACCGGAACGCTGGCGTAGGGCACAATGAAATGCTGTTCAGAACCATCGGATTCTTTGATGGTGACGTACAGGTCGCCCGAACCGCCGGTTGGATAAAGATCGTTGATGGCGAATGGGCCCGCCGGAACGTTAGTTTTGTAGATGGTATAACCGTTTTGTTCAACGGTTACCTGCGCGCTGCTTTTGGCTACCCCGCGAATGACCGGGGCGAACCCTTTCATACTGTCCGGCAACATATCGTCATCAGAAGAGATCTGTACGCCTTTAAATGAAATACTGTCAAAGACGTCCGCGGGCGTGTTATTTTCCCCGGCGATCAGCTGTCCTTTTAAAAATTCGATATCGCGAGAAACATAGGTGTAGGCAGAATCCCAGCTATTTTGCCCATCGCTATCATGATTCCAGGTTGAGTAGTTACGAAAACGCCATGCGCCAATGTTAATACCAGGGCGCAGGTTAGCGTATTCGCTATTTTCCGTCCGGTTTTCATCAATATCGTGATCCTGCGATCCGGTAAAACTGTAGTTCAGCAAAAAAGCATTAATGCCTTCATCCCATTCGCTGGTAGGGACGAATTCTCGCGGGTCGGCGATCAACGCGATTTGAGGGATCGCTAAATCCAGCCGGTTACCGATGACATTAAACTTTGCTACAGCGCCAGCCAGCAGACTAAGATCGGTACACCCGTTTGGGTCATTTTTAAGCTCGGGGAAGTTTTCTGTTTTTACGCCCCACTGCTTGAGTTGTTCAACGCTAAGACATGGCTGTAGGGAGAGCTTATTATCTGCTGATTTTTTATTTTTAAAGGCAATATTTTTTGTTTCAACACTAGTGTTATTAATATAAATATCAACATTATAGGTGCCTTCTGCCTGCCCCCCCTTTTCGAAAACCGATAGATCGACATTCTCCACGCCCGGTTCATCATTTTCCAACGATAATGGATTAAAATGATCATGCGCTAACGCTGGTTTTATGGAACAGCATATAAAGAGAAACGATAACGCTAATTGAGAACGGGGCTCTACTCTGGAGAATTGCACAGTAAAAGTCCTGAAAGGGTAAAAGTAAAATGAAGTCGTTAATGGCTAGAATGAACCGGAATGCGGCTCTAAACTCATCCCATAATCGCTGATTAATCGCCACGTTACCGTGCCATGAGGGGCGGCAGTAGAACCCAATTTAAATGACGCTGATGATTTTGGCGGAACGAAGGTCGCTGATTTCACTTCATGGCTGTTAAGCGTCACACTGGCAAAGTTCATATAATAGGGAGTGGGGTTATTTACGGTAATAACATCACCTGCCGTCTGCCATTTTAATTGTTGGCTCTGGCTATCAGGCGTTGATTTTGTTAATGCTGGCGGTCGATAAATAAGCTTTATTTGGGTATTAATGGAGATTTCCACGCGGTTCGCGGAGGCATTATCATCAATAGAAGGAATACCCTTAATATTGAGCCAGTACATAGACTCCCGATCTGCAGGTAGAGGGGCGCCAGAGCGAATAACCCGAATGCTGTTCTTTTGCCCGGCATCAAGGCGAAAAAGAGGCGGGGTGATAATAAACGCCTGCTTATTTGTGACCTGGGGATCGGCAACCGATAACCATGACTGAACAAGATTCGCTTTGCTGTCTTTATTCTCTACATTGATTGACGACTCATCATTATTGCCGTCGAAAACCAGTCGGGTTCCGCCAACAACAATGCTGGCATGGGCAACATGGCTTGTCAGTAATACGGCCAACACGGATTTCTTTATGTGTTTCATTTTTTACTCTGTAAAGATGTTTTACGCTATGGACTGGCATCCTGCCTGTCCACATCAGGATGAGAATGCCTTACTGATACGAAACGGTATACGTAACCTGAGTGCTAACATCTCCACCGGTTACGGTTGCGGAACCATCGTTTGCCATGGCGGCGTAATAGGTAAAGTCTGCTGTCGAGCCGTCGGTTGGCAGGTTTACTGCGGCATCATTCGTGTTATCTGTCACATCGCTATGTGAAGCGTTCTGAATAGAAATACCGACACCCGCGGCGCCCGTTTCCGATCCTTCGTCCGCGTTTTTGAAGTACGTTGGGTTAGAATCATCTGTTGCGCCGTGGAAGCGGAACATGGCCTGGGTTGGTACGCCAGTCCCTGCTTCCGGGCAGCTAACCAGGCTTACGGTAAACGGCACGTAATCGGTTGTGGCGCCTTTTTCCGCGATGCGTTCTTTGCTGTAATTACCCAAATCAATGGTGGTATCCGTGGAGCCATTCACCTGAACCGTACACGCCTGATCGTAAATTTTGCCATTGAACGTAATCGTGTTCTGGGCAAATACCGGTGTGGATGCTACGGCAGTTAACATTGCCAGGATGATAATTTTCTTATTAAACATATTAATTGTTGCCTGATTCTATTCGCTGAAAAATAAAGATAGCCATATAAAATAAAATATTATATTTTACTCTGTATGCGCTTCTTTCTGTTCTGTAGATAAGCAGGCGGCTATTCTACGTATATCAACTATGAACTCAATAAAAATTCTGATGCAATATTGAACGGCAGTCCAGTTTCGGACCCGGTAACAAAGTTTAATAAAATACCACTAAAGAAGTATGGTTGATGACTGGATTTATAGAGCAAGATCTCTTTTTTGATAATAGTTATTATTTCCTGGAGGATTTATTTAACTCTATATTGCTTTATTTTTAATAATATACGACGCTTGTCCGTTTAAAATGAAACCGGCAGGTTTCGAAGCTCTAACAGTCTTCCATGCAGTATTTTTATATAGTCCCCCGCTTTTAGTTCTGAAAGTACCTGCATGATACGGCTGCGTGAAAGCCCGGTTCTCTGCTGTATGAAGTTCTGTGCATTGATCTCAAATCGTGAGCTTTCAGGATACGACCACAGTTCAAGTAACAGCGCTTTTATCTGGCTATAGGCGTCCTGCCCGATAAGATTTCTGTCACGGTTAGTCATGAAAGCAATGCGGTACATCAGGATGTTCGAAATGTCACGCCAGAGATGCTTTTCATCAGCTATTTACACAAAATCTTTTACTGGGACAGGATAATATTCACAGGTGGTTTCGGCGATAAAAAAGACGTCTGAATTCTCTTCTAACTGGTATAAGTCAGCATAGGCATCTACAAGGCCTAAAATCATTGGTGAGACACCGCAGCCCATTACAATGCTGTCGATACGCCGACATACTTTAATAGCGCCTTTAGTGATTAACAGGATGTGGGATTGATTATCAATCTTGATATCCAGTGTTTTACCGGCCGTAATAGTGACAGGGGAGATGTTTTGAATAACGTGCCGATGAATATTTAAAATGGCTTGCAGGTTTTTTTCTTTCCCTGTGGGACGATACACATTCCCGCCGTTTAACTGCTTCATATCTTCCCCATTATTATGGCTGATAAAGTGGTTGACTATTAAAAGGTAAACATAAATTTAATATTTACTTAAATTATAATTAAGTAAATTAAAATAGCCAACAAGAATATTTAAGTCAATGTATTCACCTTATCAATGCATGAGCGACAACGCTGTTTTTAAGGTTAACCATAGTAAATGTGATGATTTTATTTGCAATCATTTTATGACAGCTATCATAGGTACCGTGCTTAACGAGCACGTAGAGCGTACAGGATAGCGAAGCGATGAACATCGCTGTTGTAGGATACGAATGAGAGAAAAGTACAAAATGCAGGCGGGCGGCGTTTTACTGAGCGAAATCGCCGCCTGCCGGAACTCCTCCCGGCGGGAGCCATAAGCGGTTAGCGGTACTGGACGATCAGACTTTGAATCTCCGGATGATCTTTTAACGACACGTGCCGTACCGTGGCGATTCCATTCATCAACGAAATAGCGTTTCCAGACGGTGTGGCGACTGTCTGTAAATGGGGGATATTATTCCGCAAACATGATACCTCGATATTGCGATCGTGAGGCGCAAGATTACAACCATATTCGACAATCTGGCCTTTGAAATGAATAACGCCTGCGGAGACCGGCGCGGTAGCAGCCAGCGCGGCTGATGAAGCTGACATCGCTGCACAAAACAGGTAGCAGCATAATGGTGATTTTTTCATCCTTTGAAACCTCACGTCCTGTGAGCATCCCCTTATTTTTTGGGGACTAACAAATCCCGTGTATTACTCTTTAATGTAAATACACAAACTACCTTAACTTTCGCAAGCTGAGATAAACAGCGCTATACGACAATTTTTATGTAAAAGAGTACGTCATAACGGCAGGTCAGGAGGGAAAGCGAGGCCGCTTAGCGGAAGGGGGACATAAGAAACAGCCAGTAAGAATAACTTACCGGCTGTTTTTACGGTTTGGCGCCTGGGCCGAATTAATCCTGCAGGTCGCCGCAGAAGCGATAACCTTCGCCGTGAATGGTGGCGATGATTTCCGGCGTATCCGGCGTGGATTCGAAATGCTTACGAATACGACGAATGGTAACGTCAACAGTACGGTCATGCGGCTTCAGCTCGCGCCCGGTCATTTTCTTCAACAGCTCTGCGCGTGACTGAATTTTGCCAGGGTTTTCGCAGAAGTGAAGCATCGCGCGGAACTCGCTGCGCGGTAGTTTATACTGCTCGCCGTCCGGGCCGATCAGTGAACGACTGTTGATATCCAGTTCCCAACCGTTGAACTTGTAGCTTTCAACGCTACGACGCTCTTCGCTGACGGTACCCAGGTTCATGGTACGGGACAGCAGGTTGCGGGCACGGATGGTCAATTCGCGTGGGTTAAACGGTTTGGTGATGTAATCATCCGCGCCGATTTCGAGGCCGAGAATTTTGTCGACTTCGTTATCGCGGCCCGTCAGGAACATCAGCGCAACGTTAGCCTGTTCACGCAGTTCACGCGCTAACAGGAGACCGTTTTTCCCTGGCAGATTGATATCCATGATCACCAGGTTGATGTCATATTCAGAGAGGATCTGATGCATTTCCGCGCCATCTGTCGCTTCGAATACATCATAGCCTTCCGCTTCGAAAATACTTTTCAACGTGTTGCGTGTTACCAACTCGTCTTCAACGATAAGAATGTGCGGGGTCTGCATGTTTGCTACCTAAATTGCCAACTAAATCGAAACAGGAAGTACAAAAGTCCCTGACCTGCCTGATGCATGTCGCAAATTAACATGATCGGCGTAACATGACTAAAGTACGTAATTGCGTTCTTGATGCACTTTCCATCAACGTCAACAACATCATTAGCTTGGTCGTGGGTACTTTCCCTCTGGACCCGACAGTGTCAAAAACGGCTGTCATCCTAACCATTTTAACAGCAACATAACAGGCTAAGACGTACCGGACACCTAATAAAACTACGCTTCGTTGACATATATCAAGTTCAATTGTAGCACGTTAACAGTTTGATGAAATCATCGTAGCTAAATGCTAGCTTTCATCACAAATTTGCAATATTCCAACTAGTTACGTAAGCCAACTAATAAATGTGATGAATCCAAAGAACAGGATCTATTTTAAATTAAATTATCCTAAATAAACAGCAGGATAACGATGTTCTGTTAACATAAACAGCAATAGTACAGATACGCAATAGTGTAGCGTCTTTTACGAAATCAAAAATGCTTTTTCAGTGATATCCGTTAAAATTTTGTAAATTTGCGAAGCGTAATATGCTTACAAACGCCAGCTAATTTCCTGTAAATTAGTCAAAAAGAGTAATGAAATGCGTGTAACAATCGTTCTTGTCGCTCCCGCCAGAGCGGAAAATATCGGCGCAGCCGCCCGGGCTATGAAGACCATGGGATTTACTGACCTGCGTATTGTCGACAGCCAGGCGCACCTGGAGCCCGCCACCCGTTGGGTCGCACATGGATCTGGAGATATTATTGATAATATTGAGGTTTTCCACACCCTTGCCGACGCACTCTACGATGTGGATTTTACCGTAGCGACGACAGCCCGCAGCCGGGCAAAATTTCATTACTACGCTTCGCCCGCTGAACTGGTTCCCTTATTACAGGAAAAATCACGCTGGATGCGTCATGCCGCGCTGGTTTTTGGCCGTGAGGATTCCGGTCTGACCAATGACGAGCTGGCGCTGGCGGATGTATTGACCGGCGTGCCGATGGCGGCGGATTACCCTTCGCTCAATCTGGGTCAGGCGGTCATGGTGTATTGCTATCAATTAGCAGGTTTAATGCAACAGACCACTGAATCCGTTGATATTGCTGATGAATCGCAGTTACAGGCGTTACGCGCGCGCCTTTTACGTCTGTTAACGACTCTGGAGGCGGCCGATGACCACAAATTAACCGACTGGCTACAACAGCGAATCGGCCTGCTGGGACAGCGAGATACGGTAATGTTGCACCGTTTGGTTCATGATATTGAAAAAAAACTAACAAAATAACGTGCTGTAATTTTTAAAATAATAAGAGATTACGTCTGGTTTCAAGAGATCATAACAGGGGGAATTGGTTGAAAATAAATATATCGCCAGCAGCACATGAACAAATTTCGGAATGTGATCAATTTAAAAATTTATTGACTTAGGCGGGCAGATACTTTAACCAATATAGGAATACAAGACAGACAAATAAAAATGACAGAGTACACAACATCCATGAACCGCATCAGCACCACCACCATTACCACCATCACCATTACCACAGGTAACGGTGCGGGCTGACGCGTACAGGAAACACAGAAAAAAGCCCGCACCTGAACAGTGCGGGCTTTTTTTTCGACCAGAGATCACGAGGTAACAACCATGCGAGTGTTGAAGTTCGGCGGTACATCAGTGGCAAATGCAGAACGTTTTCTGCGTGTTGCCGATATTCTGGAAAGCAATGCCAGGCAAGGGCAGGTAGCGACCGTACTTTCCGCCCCCGCGAAAATTACCAACCATCTGGTGGCGATGATTGAAAAAACTATCGGCGGTCAGGATGCTTTGCCGAATATCAGCGATGCCGAACGTATTTTTTCTGACCTGCTCGCAGGACTTGCCAGCGCGCAGCCGGGATTCCCGCTTGCACGGTTGAAAATGGTTGTCGAACAAGAATTCGCTCAGATCAAACATGTTTTGCATGGTATCAGCCTGCTGGGTCAGTGCCCGGATAGCATCAACGCCGCGCTGATTTGCCGTGGCGAAAAAATGTCGATCGCGATTATGGCGGGACTTCTGGAGGCGCGTGGGCATCGCGTCACGGTGATCGATCCGGTAGAAAAATTGCTGGCGGTGGGCCATTACCTTGAATCTACCGTCGATATCGCGGAATCGACTCGCCGTATCGCCGCCAGCCAGATCCCGGCCGATCACATGATCCTGATGGCGGGCTTTACTGCCGGTAATGAAAAGGGTGAACTGGTGGTGCTGGGCCGTAATGGTTCCGACTATTCCGCCGCCGTGCTGGCCGCCTGTTTACGCGCTGACTGCTGTGAAATCTGGACTGACGTCGATGGCGTGTATACCTGTGACCCGCGCCAGGTGCCGGACGCCAGGCTGCTGAAATCGATGTCCTACCAGGAAGCGATGGAACTCTCTTACTTCGGCGCCAAAGTCCTTCACCCTCGCACCATAACGCCTATCGCCCAGTTCCAGATCCCCTGTCTGATTAAAAATACCGGTAATCCGCAGGCGCCAGGAACGCTGATCGGCGCGTCCAGCGACGATGATAATCTGCCGGTGAAAGGGATCTCTAACCTTAACAACATGGCGATGTTTAGCGTCTCCGGCCCGGGAATGAAAGGGATGATTGGGATGGCGGCGCGTGTTTTCGCCGCCATGTCTCGTGCCGGGATCTCGGTGGTGCTCATTACCCAGTCCTCCTCTGAGTACAGCATCAGCTTCTGTGTGCCGCAGAGTGACTGCGCGCGTGCCCGCCGTGCGATGCAGGATGAGTTCTATCTGGAGCTGAAAGAGGGGCTGCTGGAGCCGCTGGCGGTTACTGAGCGGTTGGCGATTATCTCTGTTGTCGGCGACGGTATGCGCACGCTACGCGGCATTTCAGCGAAATTCTTCGCCGCGCTGGCGCGGGCCAATATCAATATCGTGGCGATCGCTCAGGGATCTTCTGAGCGTTCCATTTCTGTGGTGGTGAATAACGACGATGCCACCACCGGCGTGCGGGTAACGCACCAGATGCTGTTCAATACCGATCAGGTGATTGAAGTGTTTGTCATTGGCGTCGGCGGCGTCGGCGGCGCGCTACTGGAACAGCTTAAACGTCAGCAAACCTGGCTGAAGAACAAGCACATCGATCTACGCGTGTGCGGCGTGGCGAACTCAAAGGCGTTGCTAACCAATGTGCATGGCCTGAATCTGGACAACTGGCAGGCGGAACTGGCGCAAGCGAACGCGCCGTTCAATCTGGGACGCTTAATTCGCCTGGTGAAAGAATATCATCTACTCAATCCGGTGATTGTTGATTGTACCTCCAGTCAGGCGGTGGCCGACCAATATGCCGACTTCCTGCGTGAAGGGTTCCATGTGGTGACGCCAAACAAGAAAGCGAACACCTCGTCGATGGACTACTACCATCAGCTACGTTTCGCCGCCGCGCAATCACGGCGCAAATTCTTGTATGACACCAACGTCGGCGCCGGTTTGCCGGTAATCGAAAATCTGCAAAACCTGCTGAATGCCGGTGATGAACTGCAAAAATTTTCCGGCATTCTTTCCGGGTCGCTCTCTTTTATTTTCGGTAAACTGGAAGAGGGGATGAGTCTCTCACAGGCGACCGCCCTGGCGCGCGAGATGGGCTATACCGAACCCGATCCGCGCGACGATCTTTCCGGTATGGATGTGGCGCGGAAACTGTTGATCCTCGCCCGCGAGACGGGCCGCGAGCTGGAGCTTTCCGATATTGTGATTGAACCGGTGTTGCCGGACGAGTTTGACGCCTCCGGCGATGTGACCGCCTTTATGGCGCATCTGCCGCAGCTTGACGACGCGTTTGCCGCCCGTGTGGCGAAAGCTCGTGATGAAGGTAAGGTATTGCGCTATGTGGGCAATATCGAAGAGGATGGCGTGTGCCGCGTGAAGATTGCCGAAGTTGATGGTAACGATCCGCTCTTCAAAGTGAAAAACGGTGAAAACGCGCTGGCGTTCTACAGCCACTATTATCAGCCCTTGCCGTTGGTGCTGCGCGGCTACGGCGCAGGCAATGATGTGACGGCGGCGGGCGTGTTTGCCGATCTGTTACGGACCCTCTCATGGAAGTTAGGAGTTTAACATGGTGAAAGTGTATGCCCCGGCTTCCAGCGCGAACATGAGCGTCGGTTTCGACGTGTTGGGCGCAGCCGTCACACCCGTTGACGGCACGTTGCTGGGCGATGTGGTATCCGTTGAAGCAGCGGACCATTTCCGTCTGCATAACCTGGGGCGATTTGCCGATAAACTGCCGCCGGAGCCGCGTGAAAATATTGTTTATCAGTGCTGGGAACGTTTTTGCCAGGCATTGGGGAAAACCATCCCGGTGGCGATGACGCTGGAAAAAAATATGCCGATTGGTTCCGGGTTAGGGTCCAGCGCCTGTTCCGTCGTCGCTGCGCTGGTCGCGATGAATGAGCACTGCGGCAAACCGTTAAACGACACGCGTCTGTTGGCGCTGATGGGCGAGCTGGAAGGCCGTATCTCCGGCAGCATCCATTACGATAACGTCGCGCCGTGCTTTCTTGGCGGTATGCAGTTGATGATTGAAGAAAACGGCATTATTAGTCAGCAGGTGCCGGGCTTTGATGAGTGGCTATGGGTACTGGCTTATCCGGGCATTAAAGTTTCTACCGCAGAAGCACGGGCCATTTTGCCTGCGCAGTATCGCCGTCAGGATTGCATTGCGCATGGACGGCATCTGGCCGGTTTTATTCACGCCTGTTACTCGCGGCAGCCGCAGCTTGCCGCCGCGTTGATGAAAGATGTTATTGCCGAACCATACCGCGCGCGTTTACTGCCGGGCTTTAGCCAGGCGCGACAGGCGGTGTCGGAGATCGGCGCGCTGGCGAGCGGGATTTCCGGGTCGGGGCCGACGCTGTTTGCGCTATGCGATAAACCGGAGACGGCGCAGCGCGTCGCGGACTGGCTGAGCAAACATTATCTGCAAAATCAGGAAGGCTTCGTTCATATTTGCCGGCTGGATACGGCGGGCGCACGAGTAGTGGGATAATCAATGAAACTCTATAATCTGAAAGACCATAATGAGCAGGTCAGCTTTGCGCAGGCCGTCACGCAAGGACTGGGCAAACAGCAGGGACTTTTTTTTCCGCACGAACTGCCGGAGTTTAGCCTGACGGAAATTGATGAGATGCTCAACCAGGACTTTGTCAGCCGTAGCGCAAAGATCCTCTCGGCATTTATTGGCGATGAAATACCGCAGCAAATTCTGGAAGAGCGCGTCCGCGCGGCGTTTGCGTTCCCGGCGCCGGTAGCGCAGGTAGAAAGCGATGTCGGCTGCCTGGAGCTGTTCCATGGTCCGACGCTGGCCTTTAAAGACTTCGGCGGGCGTTTTATGGCGCAAATGCTGACGCATATCAGCGGCGACAAACCGGTGACGATTCTGACTGCAACGTCAGGCGATACCGGCGCGGCGGTGGCTCACGCGTTCTATGGCCTGGAAAATGTGCGGGTCGTCATTCTCTACCCGCGCGGTAAGATCAGTCCGTTGCAGGAAAAACTGTTCTGTACGCTGGGCGGCAACATTGAAACCGTGGCGATCGACGGCGATTTCGACGCGTGCCAGGCGCTGGTGAAACAGGCATTTGATGACGAAGAACTGAAAACGGCGCTGGGGCTGAATTCGGCTAATTCGATTAATATCAGCCGCCTGTTGGCGCAAATTTGCTACTACTTTGAAGCCGTGGTGCAACTGCCGCAGGGGGCGCGTAACCAACTGGTGATCTCCGTCCCCAGCGGCAACTTTGGCGATTTGACGGCAGGGCTGCTGGCGAAGTCGTTAGGCCTACCGGTGAAACGTTTTATCGCCGCCACCAACGTCAACGACACTGTGCCGCGTTTTCTGCATGACGGAAAGTGGGCGCCGAAAGCGACGCAGGCGACCCTGTCGAATGCGATGGATGTCAGCCAGCCGAATAACTGGCCGCGCGTGGAGGAGCTATTCCGCCGTAAAATCTGGCGCCTGACTGAGCTGGGCTATGCGGCGGTGGATGATACTACGACACAGCAGACGATGCGCGAGCTGAAAGCGAAAGGTTATATCTCGGAACCTCATGCGGCGGTAGCGTATCGGGCATTACGCGACCAGTTAAACCCTGGCGAGTATGGCTTGTTTCTCGGAACGGCGCATCCGGCGAAGTTTAAAGAAAGCGTGGAGTCCATTCTGGGAGAAACGCTGGCCTTGCCTGAAGCGCTCGCCGAACGCGCCGACCTGCCGCTGCTTTCACATCATCTGCCTGCGGATTTTGCCGCCCTGCGTAAGCTGATGATGACCCGCCAGTAACCATTGTGCCCGGTGGCGCTGTCGCTTACCGGGCCTATGGGGTGGCGCCGATTTGTAGGCCGGATAAGGCGTAACCGCCATCCGGCGATGTCGTTACTGCTCGTAGCGTTTAAAGACCAGCTCGTCTTGTGTGGAGGTTTCTTCATCAAAGAAATACCCTTCACGGTCAAACGCGGTAAGCTGTTCCGGCTTCGTTAAGCGGTTTTCAATAATAAAACGGCTCATCAGTCCGCGCGCTTTTTTGGCGTAGAAGCTTACCACCTTAAACTTGCCGTTTTTCTCATCAAGGAACACGGGCTTAATCAGTTCGGCATTCAGTTTCTTCGGCTTCACCGATTTAAAATATTCCTCAGAGGCCAGATTCACCACCACCCGATCGCCCTGCGCCTCAAGCGCTTCGTTGAGCTTATCGGTAATGATATCGCCCCAGAATTGATAAAGATCTTTGCCGCGCGGATTCTCCAGGCGAATCCCCATCTCCAGACGATAAGGCTGCATTAAATCCAGCGGGCGCAATACGCCATACAAGCCAGAGAGCATACGCAGATGTTGTTGAGCAAAATCAAAATCCGCGTCGTTGAACGTTTCCGCCTGTAGGCCGGTATAAACATCGCCTTTGAACGCCAGAATCGCCTGGCGTGCATTATCCGGCGTAAAATGAGGCTGCCAGTCATGAAAACGCGTGGCGTTGAGATCCGCCAGTTTGTCGCTAATTCCCATCAGCCTGGAAATTTGCGGCGCCGAAAGCTGGCGGGCCTGTTGAATAAGCTGCTGGCTGTGATCCAACAGCTCCGGCTGGGTATAGCGGGTCGTGGCCAGCGGGCTTTGATAATCAAGCGTTTTTGCAGGTGAAATCAGAATCAGCATATTCAGTCCTTGCAGGGAATTTTCTGCGACTTTAGCAAAAAAACGCCGCAGAGTTGACCGATGGTTGCGATTGTCGGCTTAATCGCGCGATGCCGCCTCCCAGGTATCTGGCGCCAGTTGTGGTTCGATATCCGGGAAGCGCCGCGGATCAAACTGCGGTCTTACGCCCAGTTTCCGTTGTCGCAGATAATCGCCGGCGAGGGTATACACCACCGGTGAGAGCAACAAAATCGCTGTCAGATTGGTAATGGCCATACAGGCCATGATCATGTCAGCGAGCTGCCATATCAGCGGAAAACTGATAAGCGTACCGGCGATAACCATGCCAAGCGTCGCAAGGCGTAATAGCCAGATGGCCTTTGCGTTATGTAACCGCAGAAAAAACAGATTGTTTTCGGCGTAAATATAGTTGGCGACGATAGAACTGAACGCGAACAGAATGACGATAAGCGCGACAAAACTGGCGCCCCATTCACCGGTCAACGAAACCATTGCATGTTGGAGAAGCTGAATGCCTTCTGTTGACGAATGGGACGCGTGATTCCCCGCCAGCAGGATAATCATCGCGCTGGCGGTACAGATGATAATGGTGTCGCTGAATACACCAATCATTTGCACAATCCCCTGCGCGACAGGATGAGGTGGATACGACGTTGCCGCTGCGGCCGCATTAGGCGTTGACCCCATTCCCGCTTCATTAGAGAACATCCCACGCTGAAAACCGCTGGTAATAGCCTGGGTGAGCGTATATCCGGCTGCGCCTGCCGCGGCTTCCTGCCAGCCAAATGCGCTTTTGACTATCGAGGCGATAACGCCAGGCATTTGCTCAATATGCCAGAGGCAAATGAATACGCTGCCGGCGACCCACAATAACGCGATGATGGGAATCAGCCATTGCATCAGACGGGCGACGCCTTTGATGCCGCGAATGATAATTAACAGGGCACAGAACGCCAGAGCAATGCCGGAGATAAGCGGCGGAATGTTGAAGGCGAAATGGAGCGCGCGTGAGACGGCATTCGCCTGCACGCTATTAAAAATCAACCCGTAGGCGACGAGCAGAAAGAGGGCGAAAACCACGCCCATCCAGCGCATTCCCAGCCCACGCGCCATATACCACGCCGGGCCGCCGCGGAACTGGCCTGTCGGGTCACGTTCTTTATAAAGCTGGGCAAGCGAACACTCGGCGAAGGAGGTCGCCATGCCAATGATGGCCGAGACCCACATCCAGAATACCGCGCCGGGACCGCCTGCGGCGATAGCCAGCGCCACGCCGGCCAGATTACCGCTGCCAATCCGCGCCGCGAGGCTGGTACACAGTGCCTGAAATGACGTCAGGCCGCCTGGCTGCGGGCTAAGGCTGCCTTTCAGACTGCGGCTAAATTGGCGAATATAACGAAATTGAATGAATCCGGTACGCCAGGTAAACCAACATCCTGCGCCGAGCAGCAGGTAAATCATTACCGAGCCCCAGAGTATTTCGTTAATAAAACTGAAAAACTCAGGCATTAACGTCCCTCTTGTTGATGCCGTCACGCTTTGATGATCCTGTATAAGCGTGACCCATGATGTAGATGACCTTGTCAGACTAATATTAACGGCAGTTTACCATAAATACGGCGGTATCCTTTAATTGCGCATCAACCGTCGGCAGATACGCAAACAGTTCACAAGGGCAGCCAGGTGCATGTAGGCGGTTGCGCTGTGAGTGCGTCGTGTTATCATCAGGGTAGACCGGTTACATCCCCTAACAAGCTGTTTAAAGAGAAACTCTATCATGACGGACAAATTGACCTCCCTTCGTCAGTTCACCACCGTAGTGGCTGATACCGGAGATATCGCGGCAATGAAGCTGTACCAGCCGCAGGATGCTACAACTAACCCTTCTCTCATTCTTAACGCAGCGCAAATCCCGGAATATCGTAAGCTGATTGACGATGCTGTCGCCTGGGCGAAACAGCAGAGCAGCGACCGCGCGCAGCAGGTTGTTGACGCGACCGATAAGCTGGCGGTGAATATTGGCCTGGAGATCCTGAAGCTGGTGCCGGGGCGTATTTCTACCGAAGTTGACGCGCGTCTGTCTTATGACACTGAAGCGTCTATCGCCAAAGCAAAACGTATCATTAAACTCTACAATGATGCGGGTATCAGCAACGATCGTATCCTGATCAAGCTGGCGTCCACCTGGCAGGGCATTCGTGCAGCCGAACAGCTGGAAAAAGAAGGCATCAACTGTAACCTGACGCTGCTGTTCTCCTTCGCGCAGGCGCGTGCGTGCGCCGAAGCGGGCGTCTACCTGATCTCGCCGTTCGTAGGTCGTATTCTTGACTGGTATAAAGCCAATACCGACAAGAAAGACTATGCGCCAGCTGAAGATCCGGGCGTGGTTTCCGTAACGGAAATCTATGAGTACTACAAACAGCATGGTTACGAAACCGTCGTTATGGGCGCAAGCTTCCGTAACGTAGGCGAAATTCTGGAACTGGCGGGCTGCGACCGTCTGACTATCGCGCCGGCATTGCTGAAAGAACTGGCGGAAAGCGAAGGGGCGATTGAGCGTAAGCTCTCTTTCTCCGGCGAAGTCAAGGCGCGCCCGGAACGCATTACCGAAGCTGAGTTCCTGTGGCAGCATCACCAGGATCCCATGGCGGTTGACAAACTGGCGGACGGTATCCGTAAGTTTGCGGTAGACCAGGAAAAACTGGAAAAAATGATCGGCGATCTGCTGTAATCATTAACGCGTGGCCCTGATATGGGTCACGCTACCTCTTCTGAAACCTGTCTGTCCTTCCCTTCGCAGTGTATCATTCTGTTTAACGAGACTGTTTAAACGGAATAATCATGAATACTTTACGCATTGGCCTGGTTTCCATTTCTGACCGTGCTTCCAGCGGCGTTTACCAGGATAAAGGTATCCCGGCCCTTGAAGAGTGGCTGGCATCTGCCCTTACCACCCCTTTTGAGCTGCAAACGCGACTGATCCCGGATGAACAGGCGATCATCGAACAGACCTTATGTGAACTGGTTGATGAGATGAGCTGTCATCTGGTGCTGACCACTGGCGGTACCGGTCCGGCACGTCGCGACGTCACGCCGGACGCGACCCTTGCCATCGCCGACCGTGAAATGCCAGGTTTTGGCGAGCAGATGCGCCAGATCAGCCTGCGCTTTGTGCCGACCGCCATTCTTTCCCGCCAGGTGGGCGTTATCCGTAAACAGGCGTTAATTCTTAATCTGCCTGGACAGCCAAAATCGATCAAAGAAACGCTGGAAGGCGTAAAAGCGGACGATGGCAGCGTTAGCGTGCCGGGCATTTTTGCGAGCGTGCCGTATTGCATACAGCTGCTTGACGGGCCGTATGTCGAAACCGCGCCGGAAGTGGTTGCCGCTTTCCGTCCAAAGAGCGCCAGACGTGAGAATATGTCGGACTGACCGGAAAATACTGATAGTAGGGTTATTCCTCCCGGTGCGGGAGGAATAAAAGAGATTTAGTGCGCCTCGCCGATTGGCAGAATAGTGCGGCCAAATTGCTCGTTTAGCACTTCACCCATCGCCAGATAAATAGCGCTGGCGCCGCAAACCAGACCAACCCAGCCTGCGATATGGATAATGGCTTCGTTACCGGTGATATTGCCGACCGCCAGCAGAGCGAACAGTACGGTCAGGCTCAGGAAAACAAATTGCAGCGCGCGGGCGGCTTTCAGCGTACCGAAGAACATAAACAGCGTGAACACGCCCCACAGACCTAAATAAGCGCCGAGTAGCTGAGCGTCAGGCGCATCCGTCAGGCCCATTTTCGGCATCAGCAGGATAGCGACCAGCGTCAGCCAGAACGAACCGTAAGAGGTAAAGGCCGTTAAACCAAAGGTATTGCCTTTTTTGTACTCCAGCAGACCGGCAAAAATTTGCGCGATACCGCCGTAGAAAATCCCCATCGCCAGAATAATACCGTCCAGGGCGAAAAAACCGGCATTGTGCAGGTTAAGCAGAATGGTGGTCATGCCGAAGCCCATCAGGCCCAGCGGTGCCGGATTAGCCAACTTAGTGTTGCCCATAATTCCTCAAAATCATCATAATTGAATGGTGAAATAGTTTCCCAGAATAACGAGTTCCGTATTCGGGGCGCGGCATAATAATCAGGGGGAAGAGGACTGTCTATGATCTAATAAGGGGGAAAAGAAAATATTTCCCCCAGTGAGGGCATTCACGCCTGAACGGCTGCCATCATTCGTCGCAGGCAGGCTATTTGCAACACTGCCGGAATAGTCACGCGATACGCGCTGCCGCTCATCGCTTTGACGCCGTTTAACGCCGCGCCGACCGGGCCGCCAAGACCTGCGCCGCGCAACAACCCGTGACCCAGGATGCTCATTGCGGCATGGGTACGTAAAATGCGGGTAAGCTGGGTGGAAAGCAGGTGGGAGACCCCTTTTGCCAGACTGCGATCTTTCATGAGCAGCGGCAGCAGTTCTTCCAGTTCAGAAACTTTGGCGTCTACGGCTTGCAAAAATTCCTGCTTATGCGCCGCGTCCATCTTCTGCCAGGTATGACGTAAAAAATGCTCCAGCAGTTGCTGTTCTATTTCAAACGTCGACATGCTTTTATCTGCTTTAAGTTTTAGCCGTTTTGCGACATCCAGCAGAATCGCGCGGTACTGTTTTCCGTGTCCGCGCAATTTGTTGGCGATACTGTCGCCGCCGTAATGCTGAAACTCGCCGGCAATGAGCTGCCAGTTACGGCGGTGTTGCTCCGGGCGACCTTCCATCGCTTTGAACAGCTCGTTATGACTAAGGACGCTCGACAAGCGAGCCTTGCCCTTTTCGTTATGCGTCAGCAAACGGGCGAAATCGGCGAGTTGTTCTTCGCTACAATGCTGAAGAAAGTCTAAATCCTCGTCGTGTAAATAGGTGACGTTCATTTTCAGTCTGGCTTTTGGAATAGAAATAACAGCGATTAATCGTCGCCAATGACTTTAAGTCTCGCCATATCGGAAGAATTTACCGTATGGCCTGAGAAGGTAATCTTTGATACGCAGCGTTTGTTGTCGTTATCGCTATTAATATTGATCCAGCCTGTCGTCTGGCCCTGTTTGATTGAGGAAGGGACGTTCAGGCTTTGGCTGGCGCTACGCGCAGTTTTAAAATAGACGGATGCGCCGCTAAGTTCGATGTCGCCGTGATCCGCCGTGAGTTGAATGCGCTTCACGATGCGGCAGACGGGAATTTTCAGCGTGAGATCGTTCGTTTCATTTCTGGGCATGGCAATAACACCCAGTATTTTATGGTCGTTCGCGTGCGCGACGCTACTTAACGCCAGGCCGAAAAGCAGGCCGGCGGAAATGGTTAACACAGATCGCATGGAATTTCTCTTTGACGGGTTCAATAAGCAATACCGTCTATCATACTCTGCTCATGGCAACGATTCAGTTTTGTAATCTTTTCTTTTTATTACAATTTTTCTGTGAATAGTATTCGTTGTTTAATTTATTTCATGAATGTTTGTTTGCCTGGTTTTCCATCGCGCCCTCTCGTCACTAAAAAATTTTTTCATCTCCCCCTTGATGACGTGGGTTACGACCCCATCTTGTAGTCAACCGCAGTGGTGAGTCTGAAAAAAAACGATTCAGGGTAGTTGAAACCGCACGTTTCGCCCTTATTACAGATTCACAACCACATGATGACCGAATTTTTAGTGGAGACGTTTAGATGGGTAAAATTATTGGTATCGACCTGGGTACTACCAACTCTTGTGTAGCGATTATGGATGGAACGCAGGCACGCGTGCTGGAGAACGCCGAGGGCGATCGCACTACGCCTTCTATCATTGCTTATACCCAGGATGGTGAAACTCTGGTTGGTCAGCCGGCTAAACGTCAGGCAGTGACAAACCCGCAAAACACCCTGTTTGCGATTAAACGCCTGATTGGCCGCCGCTTCCAGGACGAAGAAGTTCAACGTGACGTTTCTATCATGCCGTACAAAATCATCGGCGCCGACAACGGCGACGCATGGCTTGATGTGAAAGGTCAGAAAATGGCGCCGCCGCAGATTTCTGCCGAAGTGCTGAAGAAAATGAAGAAAACGGCTGAAGATTATCTGGGCGAACCGGTAACTGAAGCGGTTATCACCGTACCGGCTTACTTTAACGATGCGCAGCGTCAGGCTACCAAAGATGCTGGTCGTATCGCGGGGCTGGAAGTTAAACGTATCATCAACGAACCAACTGCCGCAGCGCTGGCTTACGGTCTGGATAAAGAAGTCGGCAACCGTACTATCGCGGTTTACGACCTCGGTGGTGGTACTTTCGATATCTCTATTATCGAAATCGACGAAGTTGATGGCGAAAAAACCTTTGAAGTTCTGGCAACCAACGGTGATACCCACCTGGGTGGTGAAGACTTCGATACCCGCCTGATCAACTACCTCGTTGACGAGTTTAAGAAAGATCAGGGCATTGACCTGCGTAACGATCCGCTGGCAATGCAGCGCCTGAAAGAAGCCGCAGAAAAAGCCAAAATCGAGCTGTCTTCTGCGCAGCAGACCGACGTGAACCTGCCGTACATTACCGCAGATGCCACCGGTCCGAAACACATGAACATTAAAGTGACTCGTGCGAAACTGGAAAGCCTGGTTGAAGATCTGGTGAACCGTTCTATCGAGCCGCTGAAAGTCGCACTGCAGGACGCTGGCCTGTCCGTGTCTGATATCAACGACGTGATCCTCGTTGGCGGTCAGACCCGTATGCCAATGGTGCAGAAAAAAGTGGCTGAGTTCTTTGGTAAAGAGCCGCGTAAAGACGTTAACCCGGACGAAGCTGTGGCTATCGGCGCAGCGGTACAGGGCGGCGTATTGACCGGTGATGTGAAAGACGTACTGCTGCTGGACGTTACCCCGCTGTCTCTGGGTATCGAAACGATGGGTGGCGTGATGACTCCGCTTATCACCAAAAACACCACCATCCCGACCAAGCACAGCCAGGTGTTCTCTACTGCGGAAGACAACCAGTCTGCGGTAACCATCCATGTGCTGCAGGGTGAGCGTAAACGTGCGTCTGATAACAAATCTCTGGGTCAGTTCAACCTGGATGGCATCAACCCGGCGCCGCGCGGTATGCCGCAGATCGAAGTCACCTTCGATATCGATGCTGACGGTATCCTGCACGTCTCCGCGAAAGATAAAAATAGCGGTAAAGAGCAGAAGATCACTATCAAGGCGTCTTCTGGTCTGAACGAGGAAGAAATTCAGAAAATGGTTCGCGATGCAGAAGCGAACGCTGAATCCGACCGTAAGTTCGAAGAGCTGGTTCAGACCCGTAACCAGGGCGACCATCTGCTGCACAGCACCCGTAAGCAGGTTGAAGAAGCAGGCGATAAACTGCCGGCTGATGACAAAACCGCTATCGAGTCTGCGCTGAGCGCGCTGGAAACTGCCCTGAAAGGCGAAGATAAAGCCGCTATCGAAGCGAAAATGCAGGAACTGGCGCAGGTTTCCCAGAAACTGATGGAAATCGCTCAGCAGCAACATGCGCAGCAGCAGGCTGGCTCCGCTGACGCTTCTGCAAACAACGCGAAAGATGACGACGTTGTCGACGCTGAGTTTGAAGAAGTAAAAGATAAAAAATAATCGCCCTTTGAACGGGTAATTACTGGCACGGGCGAAGAGGTTTCCTCTCCGCCCGTGTATGCATGTTAAGGGCAGATAAAAAGAGATGGCGAAAAGAGATTACTACGAGATTTTAGGCGTTTCCAAAACAGCGGAAGAGCGTGAAATCAAAAAGGCGTATAAGCGCCTGGCCATGAAATATCATCCGGACCGCAATCAGGGTGATAAAGAGGCCGAAGCTAAGTTTAAAGAGATTAAAGAAGCCTACGAAGTGCTGACCGATGCGCAAAAACGCGCAGCCTACGATCAGTATGGTCACGCCGCGTTTGAACAAGGCGGTATGGGCGGCGGATTTGGCGGCGGCTTTAATGGCGGCGCTGATTTCAGTGATATCTTTGGTGACGTTTTTGGCGATATCTTTGGCGGCGGGCGTGGTCGCCAACGTGCGGCGCGTGGGGCTGATTTGCGTTATAACATGGATCTCACCCTGGAAGAAGCGGTGCGTGGCGTGACCAAAGAGATCCGTATTCCGACGCTGGAGGAGTGCGACGTTTGCCACGGCAGCGGCGCGAAAGCTGGCACGCAACCGCAAACCTGTCCGACCTGTCATGGTTCTGGTCAGGTACAGATGCGCCAGGGATTCTTTGCTGTACAGCAGACCTGCCCACACTGTCAGGGCCGCGGTACGCTGATCAAAGATCCGTGCCATAAATGTCACGGTCATGGGCGTGTTGAAAAGAGTAAAACTCTGTCCGTTAAAATCCCGGCGGGCGTGGATACCGGCGATCGTATTCGTCTGGCAGGCGAGGGCGAAGCGGGCGAGCATGGCGCACCGGCAGGCGACTTGTACGTTCAGGTCCAGGTGAAACAACACCCTATTTTCGAGCGTGAAGGCAATAATCTTTATTGCGAAGTGCCGATCAACTTTGCGATGGCGGCGCTCGGCGGTGAAATTGAAGTGCCGACGTTAGATGGTCGCGTGATGCTGAAAGTACCGAGCGAAACACAAACGGGCAAGCTGTTCCGTATGCGCGGCAAAGGCGTGAAGTCCGTACGCGGTGGCGCGCAGGGCGATTTGCTGTGCCGTGTGGTAGTTGAAACGCCGGTCGGTCTGAGCGAAAAACAGAAGCAATTGCTAAAAGATCTTCAGGAAAGTTTTGGCGGCCCGACGGGAGAGAAAAACAGCCCGCGTTCAAAAAGCTTCTTTGACGGCGTGAAAAAATTCTTTGACGATTTGACTCGCTAATCTTTTCCCGTTGTATTTTTCTTCAGCCCGGGTGTATATCCGGGCTTTTTTCTGCCTGTACGCGCCCAGGCTTCTGTTAAACGCATCGTATCCTCTCATTTGTTGATATTTTGTTTTTACTGATAAACAAATTGATGTTAATCAGCAGTTTTGTATACGCTTATTCTTTAAAAAAACGTGATGTGATGACATTAATGATTGCTTTTTTAGATGCTGTGAATTGATTTATCTTGAGTATTATCTATATTGCTTTTTTTAGTTTCCGGAGGCAGACAGCGAATGGGATCGAAAGGTGCCAACAAGAGCTTTGATTATAATTTAATCAAAATTCTTGACGCTGTTATTTTGTCAGGAAATGCGGCTATGGCGGCAAAAAAGTTAGGCATTACACCGGCTGCCGTTTCTCTGGCGTTAAAGCGCCTGCAGAGTTATTACCCGGAAGAACTGTTTAGCAGAGGGAAAGGCGGGCTCATCCCCACTGCTAAGGCTGTCGACATTCACCAAAATTTCAGTCAGGTGATGAAACTGGTGGATGACACATTTCTCTGTAATAGCAAAAAAGATGAAGCGTTCCAGATAACGTTATTAGGCAGTGATATTGTTGAAAGCTATTATCTTTCTCAGCTCTATAACAGCGATATATTTGACCGTATTTTGATAAATCATTTCTCCGTAAGAAATATGAGTCGGGAGCATATCAGCGAACTTCTGTTTACTGCGCAAGGCGATCTGTTGATTAGTGCCGAACCTTTGCTGGAGTCCGGCATAGAGAATCAAATCATTGATAGTTTTAAATCATTTGTTTGTATCTGCAGCAGTAAACACATGCTGAGTACCCTCTCACAACTGTCGCTACATCATTTTTATTCTTCGCGTCATGCGTTATATCAGCCGGGGATGGGGGCTTCAGTGATATATCATGATAGCGAGTTATTTAAGGATGAGCTTTACTATACTGGCAGGCGTATTGTCGGCTATCGCAGTGATTCGCTTAACGGTTTGATGAGCATGATCGAACGAACCTCATTGATTGCATTGATGCCTTTGAAATTAGCGCTTTTTTATAAAAATCATCGTAAATATGACATTAAATTTATTCAGCCTCCGCCCGAACTGGCTTTGAAGTCAGTTCAGGTCTATGCATCCTGGAATAAAAATAGTAGAAATATATCGACGATTAATGAGATGGTAAGTATGTTACAAACACTTTCCTCCTTCCGTCGCTAATACACCTCATTTTTACGCTTTGATTTAATATGGTTTTAAATGATGTGCTTTGATTTTTACCCTCCTGACAGGGCGCTTACACTCCTTGTGTTAATTATTCATTTATAATGATTTCGGAGTGTTAAAATGTCTATTCCCAACCATGTGTCGACAACGGAAGTTGTGCTATTGGAGCTAGAGATCTTACTCACTATTATTTCGATTGGCGCGTGGGGAGGCTTTGTCAGCTATCTTTTACGCAAAGATAAGACAGAATATAATAGTTCTCATGAAAGTATTAAATATTGCTTAACGCAGATCGTGATTTCCTGCTTCACCAGTTTCTTGTTAAGCGCGATTGCGATCGAAAAAGAATGCAGTTTCAACATTGTTCTGTTGGCGGCAGGCTTAGGCGGTGTTTTCGCGAGTCCGATCTTAAAAATTCTTGGGCGGCGGATTAAAAAAATTATCGAAGGAAATAATTCAGATTAATTATCATTCGCAGTATCAGGCTCATCCGTGAGCCTTTTACGCGTCTTTTTTCAGCCTGGTCTAGGTCACTCTATTCTTGATCCAGCCATAAATAAATTGTTCGTTATTGTGGTTTTTCTCAGCAACGTTTAAGTAGTACGTGCCCTGACTGCAATTGAGGGCTTTCACCAAAACGGCTTCCCCTTCCTGGCCTCGCCAGGCCAAATAATGTTCGAGAGCGGCAAGCGTCCGCGGGCCAATATTGCCATCCACATGAATATCCGGGTAGCGTTTACCTTCGTGATTAAAGACGTTCAACCAGCGTTGCAGCCACGCGCTGGGGTGGTAAGCGCCTATGTTGACTGCCGCATCGCACAGCTCGAAGGAGACTGGCCACGATAGCGTCGAGATGACGTCAAAACCTGGTTTTATCCAGTAATCCTCTTCGAGAATCGCGTAGGCTTCAGCGTGGGTCAGATCCCGCATATCGCCAGCATAGCCATGCGCTCGCGCCGTGGCTTCGGTAATGCCCCAATGGGTGGCGCCGCCTTTATCTTTAGGGTTAAATACGTAACCGCCTTCAAGCGCAATAATTCCATCTATAATTGGATTCATCTTCCCTTTCCTTCGCTTAGTGAATATGCAGATACATGAGAGAACCTAACGTTACTGAAAATACGGTCGTCAGGGCAGCGATGGTTTGCCGTACAATCTGTTTTTTTCTTCCCTTTGTTTCGCTATCCGTCGCGATAATGGCGATATCACTATTCACTTTGAGACCCTGTCTTGGAATGGTAATAAAAAGATCGTTAATACCAAGCGCTTTAAGGTCACGTCTGATTAAATAGAGAATCTGCGTTAGATTTGCATCATTAACATAGTGGCTTCGACTTCCCCATAACGCAGTGGTTATTTTTTGTCGCTCGATAATCTCCAGATGAGCATTCTCGATGATGAAACTGAGACATTTGGCTCTCATCGCAGTCATTTTAATAACCTGTGAATTTGAGACCGTCCTCAGTTCATATTTACCTTCATTGTAAATGCAATTGCTATTAATGATATAAGTTTTCATAACGTCTTCCTTTAGAAATGTACATCCTGGTTGTCTGTGGTGACTATATTGTATGAGAAATGTCTTAATCCAATAAATGTCACTGGTTTTATTGTATTGTCATTGTCTATAGCGAGTGTAATCACATTATTTCATTGTAATTAAATGATATTTAATTACATGATAAATGATATTTACTATGTTCTCACCAGAACGGAGTAAGCGGGCGCTGAGAGGTGTTGTTTTCTCTTCGTTAGACGGTGTTGTTAACCTCATTTTTATGATTTTTATATCATCTAAAAAGATGATGTTTTGTGATTAGCTATTTTTTATGCCTGTAACGATTATGGACCCCGCAGAACGAGCTGCGACAATTTTGAAACGTAAAAGGAAATTTGAAAATGGCTACAAGCAAACTGATTCAAGGCGATACGATTACTGAAACTACCCATGCAGCGAATGGTTTTGACCCTGCAACAAGCGATGATAAAATAAGCTATACTTCCGCTCGTGTTGCGAAACCGGTATACAATAAATATAAAAATTCCACGACTAAACCGAAGGTATTTGGTTATTACACCGACTGGTCACAGTATGACAGCCGTCTGCAAGGCAATATGTCCCAACCGGGCCGTGGTTATGATTTAACCAAAGTTTCACCGACGGCTTATGACAAACTGATTTTTGGCTTTGTTGGCATCACCGGTTTCAGAAAAATTGATACAGAAGACCGCGATGTCGTAGCAGAAGCGGCAGCGCTGTGCGGCAAAGTGAAATATGAGCCGACCTTCCTCGACCCATGGGGCGACTTCCAGTCTTATATCAACCTCGGCTTTGATGTCAGCGGCTGGGATGTGGATCCGAAGACTGTAACTCAGTCTAACGCCAAGGGTCTGCTGGGCGCGCTGCGTGATATGCAGGCAAAAGCGAAAGCCGCAGGTCACACGCTGGCGCTCTCCATGAGTATCGGCGGCTGGAGCATGAGTAACGGGTTCCACGAAACCGCCGCTTCTGACTCTTCTCGTAAAATCTTCGCCAAAGGCGTGGTGAAACTGTTCAAACAGTTCCCGATGTTCAGCGAAGTGGATATTGACTGGGAATACCCGAACAATGAAGGGGCGGGCAACCCGTTTGGTCCGGAAGATGGCGCTAACTACGCGCTGCTGATTGCCGAACTGCGTAAACAGCTGGATTCCGCTGGTCTGAGCAATGTGAAGATCTCTATTGCCGCTTCTGCTGTCACTACTATTTTTGACTATGCGAAAGTAAAAGATCTGATGGCTGCCGGCCTGTATGGCATCAACCTGATGACCTATGACTTCTTCGGTACGCCGTGGGCGGAAACGCTGGGCCACCACACCAACCGCAAAGCGCTGGAAGAGGGCGGCTGGGCTGTCGAAACTATCGTTGATCACCTGCTGGCAGAAGGTTTCTCCGCTGACCGTATCAACATCGGTTATGCCGGCTATACCCGTAACGCTCGTCAGGTAGAAATTGAATCCCTGTCGCCGCTGAAAGGTTCTTACAACCCAGGTTCAGGCCCTACTACCGGTTCCTTCGAATCCGGCACCAGCGAATGGTATGACGTCATTTATAGCTACCTGGATCTGGAAAACCAGAAAGGCCGTAACGGTTTCAACGTTTACACCGACCAGGTCGCTGATGCTGACTACCTGTATAGCCCGGAATCCAAACTGTTTTTATCCCTGGATACGCCGCGTACTGTCAAAGCAAAAGGCGAATATGCAGCGAAACTGGGCCTGGGCGGCGTGTTTACCTGGACTATCGATCAGGACAACGGCGTGCTGGTTAACGCCGTGCGTGAAGGTCTGGGTTATGAAATCGAATCTGAAGTTATCGATATGGAACCGTTCTACTTTGAAGGTATCAATGTAGAAAAAGATGAAGAGCAGAGCGACAGCGACGACGCGCAGAAGGTCAACCACGCGCCGAAAGCGGCGATTGAACTGATGGTTGTAGGCGGATCTACGGTACAGCTGTCTGGCGCAGGTTCTTCTGATGAAGATAACGATGAGTTGTCCTTTAGCTGGGGCGTGCCTTCTCAAATCGATGTGGCAGACAAAACGGCAGAAATCATTGAGGTTGTGGTACCGGAAGTTAGCGAAAAAACAGCCTTTCAGTTCACCCTGTTTGTACGCGACTGCTACAACGAACCGTCCTCTCAACAGCGCTTTGTTCTGACGGCTGTGCCTGCGCTATCTCAGGTTCAACCGGAACCGGAAGAGGAAGAAGAGATTATCGTTCCTGTACCGGACGAGGAAGAAGATACCACGCCGGCTGAGGATGATACGCCAGCAGATGACAAAACGTCACCTTACGCGCAGTGGGATGCTTCTACCGTTTATGGCGCAAACTGGGGTTCTTTCGAAATCGTTAGCTGGAAAGGCCATAACTATCAGGTGAAATGGTGGTCTATGGGCAACCAGCCTGACCTGAACTGCGGTGTCGGCGGTGCATGGACCGATCTTGGCGCTTACTAATACACGGTATTAAGCCGATGTATTGGGCTTCATGATTCAAGCCCCGGTTTACCGGGGCTTTTCTCCACCAGGGACAGAGGAAGAGTAGACCATGACCATTTCCATTCACGCCAGCGCATTTGACGTCAACAGCTGGTATCAAAAAATTACCTTAACCTTCATCAATGAGAGCGGTAATGCGGTCGATATGAACCATGCCGCAATATCATTCACGGCTTCCGGGCACATCGACCCATGGGGAAATAGCGGCGGTACGCTCAAAGGGAACCTGCCGCTTACGCTGAATGATAGTTCGTATGGCACGCTGGAAACTAACAACATCATCATTAATAACAGCGATGCATTACTTCTTCAGCCGGGCGAACGCGGGACGCTCTCTTTCAGCCTCGCGGCGACGCAGGTGCCGGTAAAAATGTCCGCCATCACCTTGACGCTGGCGTCATCGTCATCCGAAGACGCAGAGTCTGAAACCCCATCCGATCAGGAGACGCCAGCGATACCCGCCGCAGACGAACAACCCGCCGAACCCGATGTGCCGGAAAAGGACAATGACCTTCAGGAACACGGCCTTACGCTTAACGTTAGCGAGTTGAATACCGCAAGTTGGTATCAACGCGTCACCTTTACGCTGACCAACCTCTACGCCCAGGCGGTAGATCTCAATCAGCTTCAACTGAATTTTACGGCCAGCGCGCACCCCGATCCCTACAGTCCGTTTCAGGGAACAATGTTGGGGAATCAGGCCGTGACGCTGGCCAGCGATGGGGGATGGCCCATCGAGAAGAATACCATCACCATTAATCATGACGGCGCGCTGATGCTGGCGGCGGGGGATACCGCCGAATTACAGTGCTATCTGGCCGCCACGCAGACGCCAGTTGCCATCAGCGATTTGAACGCGACGTTGGCCCATGACCCTGCCCGCCAGGGAAAAATTTGCGTTCATTTTCCTGCCATGACGCAGACCGTGGCGCTCAAACCGGTGATTGAGCTGCTGTTTCCTGCCGGCGAAACCCGGCGCTTTGTCGGTGAGTGGGGCGAGGTTCTGACAATAGGCGATCTTAGCGCAGGAACGTATCGGCTTACCGTACCGGTACTGGCGAATGATGAGATGCAAATCGCGCCAGTCGAGTCCTCTTTTACCGTTACGCTGCAATCCGGCGATGCCGCCGCGCAGGTCCAGGTATCCTGTCTGCCGATTGTCCGTTATGCCAGCGCGCGTCTGATGATTGACGCCCCTGCGCTTGGTAATGCGAAATTGACCGTTGAGATCGCCGATGCTACGCAAGCGGATGAGCGTACCGTCACGCTGATCGCCAACCAACCGCAGTTAATCACCCGGCTACTGGCGGGGCATCATTATACGGTCAATCTGCAGCCTGCGATGATTAATAACCGCTTTATATCGGCACCCATACAGCTTACGGGGTTTATCCCTGCTGCGGCGCAGATTGCCGAGGTTGCTGTCGCTTACCAACAGTCGGCGCTCGACACGGCGAGTTTCGTGACGGTGGATGCCACTATACTGGGCCTGCCCGATGGCGTCGCGCCGCAGCGTTATCTGTTCAGCAGCGGTAAATATCAGTACTCATTAATGCTGGAGAGCGGCAGCGATCGGCAGACGTTGGCATTACGCTTTGCACCCGGGCTGTATGATGTTCAGACGGACGACATTTTCATCGACAGTGTGCCGTGGCGTTGTGAACAGGCCGGGCCGCTACGGTTGTTGCAAAAGGTCAACCATGTGGCGCTGGAGTTTCTGCCCGGCGTGACGCTACAGGTAAAAGGTTGGCCTGATTACCTTGCTCATGGCGGCGTGACGGTTAACGCGCCAGAGACGGTTTCTCTTTATCGCGATATACCGTTTAGCGCGTTGTTTAAATACGATGGTTTTGACGGCGGCGGCGATCCGGTTCCGGCCGCGGAGGTTGACGTGAACGGGGATGGTTTTCTGGATTACGCGACGTTACCGATCCATAAAACCGTTGCGCTGGTGCGCCAGATAGAAAAAGAAGCCGGGCGTAGCGTCATGCCGGTAATGGTCATTTATACCGCGAATGCCAGCGGCGGTAGCGCGCTGGCGGATTTACAGGATGCGCAAAAGCTACGTAACCATTTTGGTAACTTTATTACCCAGTGTCTGGCGGCGCAGTCATACAAAGATGAGACGCATCCTGTCCCGGCCACCTTTGTGCTTAACCCGGATTTTCTCGGGGCACTACAGCAAGGACCGTATGGCTATACCGTAGTACGGCAAAAAAACAGTGTGCCGGTGAATGCCCAACTGGCGGCGGCGATACAAGCATTACCGGCGATGGCTGGCTTTATCGCGCCTTCGTTGCCGACGTTTAGCGACGATCTCTACGGCTATATTCAGGCGGTGAACTATCTTGTTCGTCAGTTTGCCCCGGATGTGGCTTTTGGCTGGCAGACGAATGTCTGGGCGACAGGAACGGCGGACTGGGTGCTGCGCGATACCGCTGATCCGGTAGCTGAAGGGCAGGCGATCGCCGGATTTATTCATGAACTGGGCGTTTACAGCGGAGAATATGCGCCGGACTTTATTGCGTTTGATAAATTTGAGTGTGACTGTTTCAGTCCTGATGCGCTTGCCCACTATGGCTGGAATGCGACATGCTGGCTTAATTACCTGGCGATGGTCAAACAGGTGACGAAAGCGCTGCTGACGCCCGCCATGCTGTGGCAAATCCCAGGCGGCCATATGCCTACAGTAGAAGAGGGCGTCAGTAAAATCAGCGCTGCGCACTTTGCATCCGGCGGAACCTTTTTTATGGGTGACGCCCGCATTGGCAGCGATCCTGACACGCTCTCTTTGCAGCTACTCAATACGGCCTTAAATAGCGCGACTTACGGCGTCCCGACCGTCGGCGACTTTTTACGTAAAGATAAAGGGTATGACTGGGGCCAAATGCAGGCGCTGAACCTACCGGACTTTAACGTCTTTTCGATCTTATGGGGCGGTGGTTCTACTATCAGTATTACGACAATCCATTCTAACGGTGAAGACGGCGGCTGGCTGGCGGATAAAATGGTAGAGTATTATGCTGCCCCTCGCTATTTCAGATAATATCACTGCTTATTTGCATTAATCTGGACTATTAGTTTGAGATTCGAAGGCGCGTTCTTTCGAATCTCTTTTCCTGCGCCCCCTGACCTCTCATTCTTTATGCGTAATTTGTTATTAATTTTCTGTAATCATTTTGTATTAAGAATTGTCTTAATCTTAAAAATATTGCGTATTAGTGCGTTGTGAATACAGAAATACTGCATAGCGATGTTATTTATTATTAATTTAAGTACTTTTTGAGAGGTTATACTGTGACGCTACATTGAGTAGACAACCGTTAATGAAAAAAATGATGAACGACGCTTTTGCTAAAGATAATAATGAGAATTCATTACACTCTTTTCTTTTTTCTCAGCAGGCTAAACCTCACGCGGCAATTGATGCCTTATTTTCGGCCTTGTTGCCATTTGGTCAACCGTTTACGCTGGGTATCGGCGATGAGTTTTATTTACAGGCAAACGATGAACACTACATTGTATTACTGGAGTCAGGCGTTGTTTCTTTCTGTCATGATGACAAACGACTCCATATATCTTCATCGTTTGCGCCATCGGTCGTGGGTATGGTTGACAGCTATGGCGCTACCTATAACGTCCCCGCGCGACCGGAACACTTTTTGCTCGCAGAAACGGTTTGTACCGGTAGATTTGTTCGCCTGCCGGATTTTATAAAAATCGCCGATGAATGCGATTTGTGGCACGACGTGGCCCGTTGTCTGGCTTACCGTCTGATGGTGATGAGCGCGCGCGATCGTGAATTAGTCGGCGTCGATTCTTATCTGAAAGTTCGGGCGCTGCTGACTGAAATCTGGGCTTATCCACAGGCCTACCGGGAAAGCATTATCGTGTTGAATTTTATTCAACGGCGTACCGGGATATCGCGCAGTCGGACCATGAAGATTCTGTCTGAACTAAAAAAAGGCGGGTATATCCATATTGATAATGGGCGGCTGACGGCGCTCGGAAAACTGCCAGTGGCGTATTAATGCACTATCCGCAACGATATATTTACATATCTCGACTGAATTTGCCTGGTATCGTTAATAGAATGTTTTACTGAAGGTTGTTATGAAAGCTATTTTTAAAAAGTCAATATGGCTAAAGGAGATAGGCCGAACGACTGGTGTAAAGTTAATATAAAACAACAGGTTATGCCTGGTCCTATAAAACCAAATGTCGATGATTGCAACTTGCCGTTGGCTTGCTAATAATTAATAACATCGTTATCTCATTATAACGTAAAGATAAACTCACGACGTTGAGTGGCTGTTTTATTGCTTCTGACATTTATATCAGAACAAGAAGACACTTTTTTTCGCATAAGAAAAAGTCGTGATATTGCTGTGAAGAAATATCAGCAGCCGTTTCGTTAAAAAATCTGATTACCCTTATTTTTATATTTAAAAGGAGCTTGAATGAAAAAGCCTGTACTAGCATTAATGGTCTCTGCCATTGCCTTTGGCGGAATGTTGTCCACCGCGCAAGCGGATACTACAACCGTCACTGGCGGTACGGTAAATTTTGTCGGACAGGTCGTTGACGCCGCCTGTTCTGTTTCCGCTGACTCTGTCGATCAGACCGTGACATTAGGCCAGGTTCGCGCCAGTAAATTAACCGAGGCCGGTATGGTGGCGAATCAAAAAGAAGATTTCACCATCAAACTGGAAGACTGCGATACTCAGACCAGCCAGAATGCGGCGGTGATTTTTAATGGCCAACAGGACGCAAACCAGCCGGGGTCGCTGGCGAATACCGCTGGGGCAGGTTCGGCGACGAATGTGGCATTACAACTTTATGGACCAGATGGCCAGGCGCTGAATATCGGTGAATCGTCCAGTACTGTTACCTTGAATGATGGCGAAAACGTTATTCCGCTTAGCGTGGATTATATCGCTACCGGTACGGCGACTGCCGGTAATGTTACCGCGACGGCGACATTTAGCATGGTTTATTCCTGATTCCTTATCGGGATTTTTTTCTCGTCTGTTGGGAGGCGAGAAAGGGGCGTTACGCGCGTCACTGCGCGTAACAAACCGACGGCATCAGGATATTACGCAGATGAAAAAAAACGTACCGATTTTCCTTCGATTATTGCTACTGCTGTCGGCGGCCGGCCTGTCGTTTGCCGCGCAGGCGGGAGGCATTGCGCTGGGCGCGACCAGGGTGATTTATCCGCAGGGAAGTAAGCAAACCTCCTTGCCGATTATTAATTCTTCTGCCAGCAATGTTTTTTTAATTCAGTCATGGGTCGCCAATGCCGATGGTTCACGCTCGACGGATTTTATCATTACGCCGCCTCTCTTTGTGATCCAGCCTAAAAAAGAAAATATATTACGTATTATGTATGTCGGGCCGTCATTACCGACCGATCGCGAAAGCGTATTTTATTTAAACAGTAAAGCGATACCCTCTGTCGATAAAAATAAATTGACCGGCAACTCCCTGCAAATTGCGACGCAAAGCGTGATTAAGCTATTTATCCGCCCGAAAAATCTGGCGGAGGCGCCAGCTCATGCCCCGTCGACGCTTCGCTGCCGTAACGAGCGCGGCCAGCTAACGATTACTAACCCTTCGCCGTACTACGTTTCGATGGTTGAACTGTATAGCGCGGGGAAAAAACTGCCGAATACTATGGTACCGCCGAAAGGCGCGATCACTCTCCCGGCGACGCCCGGCCAGGTATCTTTGCGCACGGTAAACGATTTTGGCGCAACGACGCCAGCACGCGTTTGTCCAGCTTCATGATGTTATGCGTAATCAGCTTTTCATGACGCGATATTACTCCAGCGTAACTAAACCCGTATTAACCCCGCTGGCGTTGGCTATCGCACTGGCGCCTGCGCCGGGGTGGGCGGAAAACTATTTCAACCCGGCATTTCTGTCTGACGACCCGTCTGCGGTGGCCGACCTATCGACCTTTTCCCGTAATGCCCAGGCGGCGGGGATGTATCGCGTTGACGTTTACCTGAACAATACGTTTCTCGCAACCAGAGACATTGCCTTCCAGGCGGTGAAAACGACGGGAAAAAGCGCGCCCACCGATGACAGCGGATTACGCGCCTGCCTGACGCCTGAAATGCTTAAAAATATGGGGGTAAACACCGGGGCGTTTCCACTGTTGGCGAAGGCGGCGGCGGGAAGTTGCCCGGATCTCGCCAGTGCGATACCGGCCGCCCGGACCCGCTTTGATTTTGCGCAGCAACGTCTCGACATTAGCATCCCGCAGGCGGCGATGGTTGCCAGCGCCAGAGGCTATATCCCACCGAAATACTGGGATGAAGGTATTAATGCGTTGCTATTGAATTACACCTTTACCGGCGCGAATAGTCAGGATCGGAGCCCAGGCGGCAGTGCGGAGAACAGCTATTTTCTTGGATTGAATAGCGGCCTTAATCTGGGGGCCTGGCGGTTACGCGACTACTCCACATGGAACGCGAATAGCGGCGATCAGAATAGCGACAGCGACTGGCAGCACATCAGTACTTATCTGGAACGTGATGTGGTCTTTTTGCAGGGAGAACTGACGGCAGGCGATAGTTATACCCCCTCCGCATTATTCGACAGCCTTCCTTTTCGCGGGCTACAACTGGCGTCTGACGACAATATGTTGCCAGACAGCATGAAGGGCTTCGCACCGACCATTCACGGCATTGCCAGAAGCAACGCGCAAGTGACCATTCGGCAAAACGGCTACATCATTAATCAGCGCTATGTGCCGCCCGGGGCATTTACTATTAATGATCTCTATCCTACCGCCGCCAGCGGCGATTTGACTGTGGAAGTCAAAGAGTCCGACGGTTCTATTAATCGTTATAACGTGCCCTATTCCGCCGTGCCGATTCTACAACGAGAAGGGCGGCTGAAGTATGCGGCGACGGTGGCGGAGTATCGCAGCGATAGTAGTCAAAAAGAGAAGGTGAAATTCAGTCAGGCGACCTTGATATGGGGGTTACCGCATGGTTTTACGCTGTATGGCGGAACACAACTTTCCAGTCATTATCACGCGCTGGCGATCGGCAGCGGCGCAAATCTGGGCGACTGGGGCGCGGTGTCGCTGGATGTCACCCAGGCTACCAGTACGCTGGCGGATAATAACACCTACCAGGGGCAATCGCTGCGTTTCCTGTATGCCAAATCGCTTGCACAGTCAGGAACCAATTTACAGCTTATGGGCTATCGCTATTCAACCTCGGGCTTTTACACGTTGGATGATACCACGTGGAAACGGATGAGCGGCTATGACGATGACAGTCGGACTGACAGCGATAAAAGCAGGCCGGAATGGGCGGATTATTACAACCTTTATTACACCAGGAGGGGGAAAGTACAACTCGATATCAATCAACAGCTAGGCGGGTTGGGATCGCTTTTTATTACCGGCAGCCAGCAAAGTTACTGGCACACTGATGAAAAGGATTCTTTGTTGCAGGTGGGATACAGCGATACGCTGGCGGGTATTGCATGGAGCGTTTCTTACAACAATAACAAATCCGCAGGCGATGCGGAGCGCGATCAAATTTTCGCGCTGAATATCTCGGTGCCGCTAAGTCAATGGCTGCAACACGGTGATGAGGTCACGCGCCATCACAATGTTTACGCTACCTTTAGCACCAGTACGGACAAACAGCATAACGTTACGCAGAATGCGGGCCTTAGCGGCACACTGCTGGACGAAAACAATCTTAGTTACAACATACAGCAAGGTTATCAGAATCACGGTATTGGCGAAAGCGGCGCCGCTAGCCTGGAATACGATGGCGCGAAAGGCAACGCCAATATTGGCTATAACGTTAGCGATAACGGCGATTACCAGCAGGTGAATTATGGCCTGAGTGGCGGCCTGGTGGCGCACGCGCATGGAGTGACGCTAAGCCAGCCGTTAGGCAATACCAATATTTTGATTGCCGCGCCGGGCGCAGCCAATGTCGGCGTTGTCGACCAGCCGGGTATTCATACGGACGCGCGTGGCTATGCGGTGGTGCCGTATGCGACAACATATCGCCAAAACCGTATGGCGCTGGACGTTAACGCCATGGCGGATGATGTCGATATTGATGACGCGGTGACTCGCGTTGTGCCGACCGAAGGCGCGCTGGTTCTGGCCCGCTTTAAAGCGCGGGTCGGCGCGCGTGCCCTGGTAACGCTGAATCATAACGGTAAGCCTGTACCCTTTGGCGCAACGGTGACGGTGAATGATCGCCATGCGGAGGCGATTGTTGACGAGGCCGGGGAGGTCTATCTTTCCGGGTTGTCAGCGCAAGGCGTTCTGCACGTTCGCTGGGGGAACCTACCGGATCAACAGTGCGTCGCGTCCTATCATCTCTCTTCCTCCCGTCAGATTCTGAGTCGACAACATGCGGAGTGTCATTAAATGAAAATACCTCTTTTATTTGCTCTGCTGGCGGGAAGTGTCGTATCGCAGTACGCCTTCGCAGACGTGTGTAAAAACGTTAACGGCGTGCCTTCCAGTATTAATTACGATTTAACGACCACTCTGACGGCAGAACAAAACCAGGTGGGAAAGACGGTTCAACTGGAAAAAAGCCAGGAAGTTAATGTACAGGCGGTGTGTCCCGCCGGCGCGTCGACCTATAGCCAGACTTATCGCTCCTATGTGTCGCCATATCCGGTCGTAGAAACGAGCGGTAACTGGAAATATTTAAAGCTGGACCCGGACTACCTTGAAGGCGGAATGCGAATTGAGGATTCTTCGGCGGGCGATATCTATCCGCCAATGAACAATGTCCTGATGGGATATGATGAAAATGTGAAAGCGGGTCAACCGTTTTACGTTCGTGACTCAAATCTGGAGTTTCAGCTCAAAATTGTTAAACCGTTCGTCGGCACGGTGAATATTAGTCCTAAGACTATGTTTAATGTTTATGTCATGACCGCCGCAGGCGATCCGCTGACAGATGTCGTGTACAGCATTCTTTATAGTGGAACGGTGACCGTACCGCAAAGCTGTGAAATCAACGCCGGACAAACGATTCTGGTAAATTTCGGCGCATTATACAGCGGCAATTTCAACCATGCAGGCCAAAAGCCGGAGGGGGTACGAGCGAAAAAATTCAGCGTACCGGTAAAGTGCAGCGGTCTGGATTCGCAGGTCAATTTAACAATGCGTCTTATCGCTACGCCGGATAGCCACGTTCCCCAGGCTATCGCTTCGGATAATGCCGATGTCGGCGTAGTGGTCGAAACCGATGAAGGAAACGCGCTTATCCCCAATGATGTACAGAGCGTCGCGCCTTTTATCACCGATAGCGCCGGACGCGCTAACATCACATTGCAGGCCTACCCGGTAAGTACAACAGGCGAAACGCCTGCGGAAGGGGCATTTACCGCACTGGCCAGCCTGCGAGTGGACTTTGACTAAATGAACAGATCACACTGCGCTCTTTTTGCCATGGGACTGATGCTGTGTCCACAAATCAATGCCAGCGCTGACGACCTCGCTTATAACCTCGAATTTACCGGCACTATTGTGGCGCAAACCTGCGACATAGATATTTCCAGTCTCAGTCAAAGTATTGATTTAGGGCAGTTTGCAGTTGGCGATTTCCCCTCGACGGGAACAACGACAAAATTTAAGCCCTTTAATATCAACCTCAAAAATTGTTCCCGAGGAATTACCGGGGCGAAGATCTGGTTTACCGGCGAACCCGATCCGGACAATCCCGCGCTACTGGCGATAACCGACACCGGGATGGGAAGCGGAAACATGTTAGCAAGCGGGGTTGGGGTGGAAATTCTGAATGATGATCAGGATACCATCAGTATCAATAATGCCGACTCGGTGGTCTATCCGTTGAAAGCCGGACGCAACACGCTGTCTTTTTATATTCGCTATAAATCGACCCGGCCGACGGTCACGTCCGGGAACGCGACGGCGGTCATGTATTTCGATATGCAGTATGAATGAGGAGCCATCGTAATTATGCGTAACGATATCCTGTACGGCATCGGGATGCTGCTGGCGGCATCCGGCGTCCAGGCGCACGATGGCCGGGTCTATGTTTCCGGAACCATCACGGACAATACGTGTTCGCTCTCTCCTGGCTCGGAAAATATTAACGTGGCGATGGGCGCGGTTTCTCAACGGCAGTTTTATCGCGCAGGCGACGGTTCCGCATGGCAACCTTTTGCTATCGATTTACAAAACTGCGGCAGCACTGCCAGCGGCGTAACGGTCAGTTTTAGCGGTGCGGCGGACAGCCGTAATACGGATTTATTGGCGCTTACCGCAGGGGAAAGCGACGCTTCAGGCATTGGGATTGCGCTTTATGATCAAAATAAAACTTTAATCCCACTGGGGCAAGAGAGTGATGTGGTGACGCTCAGTCCGGGTCAGGCGTCGGCGCATCTGCAATTTTACGCGCGTTATCTTGCCGATGGCGGCGCGGTAACGCCCGGGGACGCCAATGCCTCCGCAACCTTCATTCTTGCCTATGAATAAGTTCTTTTTACGCTGCGCGATATATTGGTGCTTGCTTCCCATATCATGGGCGCAGGCTGGCGTGGTAATTGGCGGTACTCGCTTTATCTATCATGCGGGCGCCCCGGCATTAAGCGTACCGGTAAGTAACCGTTCAGAAGCGTCCTGGTTAATTGATACGCATATTTTACCTGGTGGCCGCTGGCCAGGAACCAAAAACGAAGGGAATATCATGCCCTTCGTGGTCACGCCGCCATTATTTATGCTTTCAGCGCGCCAGGAAAACTCAATGCGGGTGGTTTATACCGGCGCACCGCTACCCGCCGACAGGGAAAGTCTGTTTACCTTGAGTATCGCCGCTATTCCCTCCGGTAAACCGGAAGCGAACCGTGTACAAATGGCGTTTCGTTCGGCTTTAAAATTGCTCTATCGCCCTGATGGACTCGCCGGCAATCCGCAGCAGGCCTACCGGCATCTGATCTGGTCGCTTACCCCCGATGGCGCGACGGTACGCAATCCTACACCCTATTACGTTACGCTCTTTTTATTACGTGCTAACGAGCGCGCCCAGGACAACGCCGGGGTCGTGGCTCCCTTTGCAACGCGTCAAACGGACTGGTGCCGGCACACGGTTCGCTGCACTGTGCGCTGGCAAAGTATTAATGACTATGGGCGGGTAATGCCAGCGCAAACCGTGGATCTGACGCGTATTCATTAACCTATTTTTCAGGCGTCTCCCGATAGCGGGAGGCTTTCCGAACTTATCGAACGAGACTTTTATTATGTATTATCACGCGTTAAAACTTTCCCGACTGGCGATGTTGACGTTGGCAGGCGTTGCCGTATCCGCCTCGGCAATCGCCGCCGATTCTGCCCCGACGTCGCAAATTGGTCCGACGGCGGAAGCCTACATCGTCAGTCATCCGGATAAAGTGGGAGAGGTCGTGGCAACGTATTTGGCCGAACATCCGGAATTTTTGGTCGCCGCCAGCGAGACGTTGCATCAGCGTCAGCAGATTGCGCAACAACAGGCGTATGTTCAACTGGCATTACAGTATCGTGCTGAGTTGCTCAGTAGCAGCAGTCCTTCCGTTGGGCCCAACGAGGCAAAAGCGGCGGTGGTGATGTTCTTTGATTACCAGTGCTCGTGGTGCAGCAAAATGGCGCCTGTGGTCGAAAACCTGATTAAGGCGAACCCGGATACCCGGTTTATTTTCAAAGAGTTTCCTATTTTTTCCTCCCGCTGGCCGGTATCCGGACTGGCGGCCAGAGTCGGCGAACAGGTATGGCTTACACAGGGCGGGGCGAAATATCTCGACTGGCATAATGCGCTTTATGCCACAGGGAAGGTGGAAGGCGCGTTAACGGAACACGATGTCTACACCCTGGCGCAACATTATCTAACGCCGACGCAGCTGGCCGCCGTAAAAGAAGCGCAAAGCAGCGGTGCAGTACATGATGCGCTCCTCACTAACCAGGCACTGGCGCAGCATATGGACTTTAGCGGCACGCCTGCTTTTGTCGTCATGCCTCAGACGCAAGACGGTGATGTAAAACGGGTGACCGTGATCCCGGGAAGCACGACTCAGGATATGTTGCAAATGGCGATTCAGAAAGCGAAGGGGTGATATTCGCTCAGAGGAGAACGCACAGGAGTGAAAGTAAAATGAAGTCTATGCGTTGCGTCATACCGGTGATTTTACTTTCCTTTATCGTTCATGAAGGGACAGCGAAACCGACCGCTCAGATTCATTTTATGGGATCGGTTGTTGAGGCAGGCTGCTGGAATGACGTAGGAACCTTAGAAATTCAATGCCATAATAAAGAGGGAGTTGAACGTTATATTATTGTCGAGAATATTATCACGCCGATATCGTCTCCTCATGCAACGGTAAAACGAGATTATTTGGATGAAGATAAGCAATTAACAGTGCTACGCATTGTCTATGACTGAACCGCGTAGCAGACCGCAGATGGTGTCCCGTCAGTGTCGTGTGAGAATATTATGAAAAATGTTCTCACCTTCCCGGGACACGGTCTACAGACTTTATCTTCAGATAAACGGCGCTAAAAAGAAAAGCACGAACAATAAAAAAAGAGTGGGAATGCCAATAGATATAATTTTATTACATCGGTGAGTATGATATTGAATAGCTTGTGGCGGTATGTCAGCAGCGTCAATGATAAATCTTTCATCGATTTTTATCCCCTGCCTGGGGAGCGTAACGAACAGTTCGAAAAGCCCGATTTGTTGTAAATCTCGTCGCAGCAGATAAAGAAGTTGCGTCAAATTAGCATCGCTAACAAATTGACTTCGCTCTCCCCAAACTGCGTGTGAAATCATCTCCCGCGTAATCAGTTTCTTGTAGGCATTTTCAAAAAGATAGCTTAAACAACGCGCACGCATTAGCGTCACCTTTAGCACTTTTTTATCATGTAATGATATTATTTCTCTTAACGACTCATTATAAATAAATTCGTTATTAATAGTATATTGTCTCATGAATTCACTCCGTTTTGATATTCATAAGGTACGTTTCACACTGTCAGTGTGTTCACTGGCGGTAAAGTACTCCTTACATCAGTACGGATAAGCGTAGAGAACCGCAAAGAAATAAGAGAATCATTTATGATTAAACGGGATAATATTATGCTTTTTTACTTTTTTATAAAGTGTGCCAGATATTTTTGATGTTTTTTATAAAATAGCATCATGTGTTTTTATTTTACACAGGCTGAAATGATATCAATAAAATTATAATTTAATAACAAACAGATAGAGGAAATGATTTACTTATTGAAATAAGTGTGGTGCAAGGTTAATCTGCGCCTTAAATGATGGTGCCAGATTATACCAGCCAGGATAACCTATATGCGGCCAATAAAAAATGCTAAAAAAATTGACTACAATCTGATCAAAGTGTTCGATACGGTTATTACTGAAGGAAATGCAACCAGGGCGGCGAGGAAACTGGATGTCACGCCTGCGGCGATCTCTCAGGCTCTTCTTCGTTTACAAAATCTTTATGGCGAAGAGTTATTTATCAGAACCCGCAAAGGATTAGTTCCGTCCAGCAAAGGTAAATCGCTTCACCAGGTATTTCGCCAGGCAATTGAATCTATAGAAAGCACACTGTGCGATAAAACAGATGCTCAGGAGAGTAATGAACTCATTGTTCTGGGAGGTGATATCACTGAAAATTACTATTTTCCGGCATTGCTGGATACTGTGTTGATGAATCGATATATTATTAAACACTATGCGATTAAAAAAACAGGGGAATACTCACCAGCCTCCATGCTGACGCATGGCTATGCGGATGTCATCATGGGAATTCTGGAAATTAAGAATGAGATGATCGAAAGTTATCTTATTGATAATTTATCTGATTTTGTTTGTGTTTGTGGTGAAAAAAGTCCATTGGTTGGGCTTGAAAAAATGTCTTTATATAATTTTTATGCTGCCAGACATGCTGTCTATCATTCAGATATGTTCTCTTCTTTCACCGCTGATAGCATTGATTTATTCAAGAGCAGTACGCCTTATGCGGGGCGCAGGGAAATAGGTTATTATAGTGATTCACTATTTGGCGTTATCGGTATTGTTGAAAAAAGCGATATGGTTGCGATTTTGCCAGGAAAGATTGCTACTTATTTTAGAGATGTGCGGCGTTATAATATAAAAATACTACGTATGCCTGATGAAATGATTTTTCGTACGTTACCCGTTTATGCTTATCTGGCTACAAACAGCACCCATTATAAAAATGTCAAAAAACTGATATCAACATTTCAGTCGACCTTTCTTTTTAGCCAGGAAAAGCAGCCTGACGCTTTGGTTGAAGGAAGCACATCCTTATGCGATTTGTCGGTTTAATATCAAATTATCGTATTAAATAAATAACCATTATGACCATGGTCAGTAAAGCGAAAAATAATGCCATATATTTATACTCTTCTTTTTTTAAAGAAGAGGGGAGGCAGCTTTTGTTTTCATTGCTGATAATAATGTTAGCATCTACTTTAATACCCGTTCGAGGCACCGTGGAAAAAAACTGGCTCAGGCCAAAGCCTTTAAGGTCGCGCCGCAGTAGATATAATATCTGGGTCAGGTTGGCGTCGCTGATAAATTGACTTCTTTCCCCCCAAAGTTCATTAGTGAGTTGTTTTTTATAAATAATCTCTTGTTGTGCATGATTCAGCATATATTCCAGACACTTTATGCGCATTGCGGCAATTTTTATCATCTTTCCCGTTTTTATGTTTTTTAGCTCATTGGTCTTATCATTGTAAGTGTGCGTGCTGTTAATTAAATAAATAGTCATGATGTTATTTAATGGGTTTAATTAGGGTGGCGATAATAATATGCATATTAAATTTATGGATCAACTGGTGTGATTGTAATAGCGTCTTTTTTCCAGAGAAAATCGTATCGTGTCACAAAAATGATGGTTTTTTAGAAAAACTAAAATTTTATTTTTAGTCGCTCTAAAAATAAAATGATAGTAGTGTTAATTTTTATCAGTATATTGATATGCTTTGATTGATTTATTGTTGACATAAAATAATTTGAATTATGGCGCAAGGCCTATGCCAACCATAAAAAAGGTATAGGCTATTGGTCACAATGCATTAATGCTACATAATTGTTATGCTTTTATAGTAGCGCCAGGGAAATAAAATCTTCGGACGATAAAGAATAGTTTTAGTCTGGGTGTTATTTTATGGATGTTTTATTTTAAATTATTAAACCGATTTCTCTTGTTGACGTAGGGTTATTTGCTAAGCAACGGGCTGGCATGTTGTAGCCGCTCGTTGCCTATATCCCAATTAATCAGGAGAAACGTATGAATAAGAAAAGTTCGTCAATGGTTAACATGCCCGCACCGCGTGAGCCGATTAACCAGAAAATCGATACCAATAACGCACTGGTTTTAAACCATAACGCCATATATGAACAACGATTAGCGGAGATCACGCAATCTAATACCTGTGACAAGGCCATTGTCACCGTAAATCCCTACGGGACCGCCCCGTTGAGTCTCTATCTGGGGGTTTGGATGGATGAAGCTGCCGCGCTTGAGATCAATGTTGTTGATAGCGAAGCGACGACAGAGGAAGTGCGTTATCAATATGATGTACATCCGGGCGCTAACCTTATTCCTGTGTGTGGGATGGTATCCGCGGTGAATAATCAGATTACCCTACGCCTTGCCTCGCAAATTGTCGGGCAATATACAGTAATGACAGACGCATTACCGCCCACGGATTCGGCTAACGTGAGCCTCGGCTTCCCTATTATTAGCGTCTCCTGTCCTGCGCAGCAGGCCTCGCTGATGGAGGAAGGACTTTATTTCTCCACTTATTTTGATCGGTATAATCTGGCTTTTGATCATAACGGGATTGTCCGGTGGTATGTAAGTCAGGAAATCCCTTCTTATAATTTTGTCAGAATGGATAACGGCCATTTCCTGGCGACGTCACAGGGAATAAACCATTGTCTGAATATGTATGAATTTGACATTATGGGACGGGTTTATACGGTTTATCTTCTCGACAATGAGTTCCATCACTCCATTCTTCCCATTGAGAACAATCTGGCGATTGCGCCTTCAGAATATAGCAATGGACGGCCAGACGGTTACTCAACCGGGAAAGATGGCGTTTCTATTATTAACTTATCTACCGGACTTGAAGTCGCCTATTACGATATGCTGTATGTGATGGATTATTCCAGATCGCCGCGTCCTTCCGGAAGCGCGCCAGGTCAGGACGTATCAATGGATGACTGGCTGCATATCAACCAAAGCTATATTAATGAACCCAACAATTTGCTGATCTGTTCCGGTCGACATCAGAGCGCGATTTTTGGCGTAAATGTGGATTCCGGCGAACTGCGCTTTATTATGGCGAACCATGAGGATTGGTCTGACGAATTCAAGCAATACTTATTAACCCCTGTCGATGATGATGGTGTCCCGCTGTACGATCTTACCTCGCCGGGAGGGATTGATGCGGCAGATAAGAATTTCTGGACCTGGGGGCAGCATAACATTGTTGAAATTCCAAACGATGAGCCTGGTATCCTGGAGTTTATGGTCTTTGATAATGGTAACTATCGTTCACGCGAAGATGCGAAAAGTCTGTTGCCGCTCGATAACTTCAGCCGGGTGGTGCAGTTTAAAATAAACCTAAATACGATGACCGTAACGCGTCCGTATGAGTATGGTAAAACGGAAGTCGGGAACCGGGGCTATAGCAGTTTTGTGAGCGCTAAGCATTTATTGACTAATGGTCACCTGGTTATTCACTTCGGCGCGACGACGGTTGATGAGTTTGAACATACCATTACCGCGCAACCAGGTTCCAGCGATCTTGTCGATCCGGATGAAGGGCAACAGGCGTTAGGTCGACTGGTATTACAAGAAATCAATAAAGAGACGAAAGAGGTCTTATTCGAAGCGATGGTGACGTCGGGCTATTTCAAGAACGAAGAGACGAATGGCACGAATTATCGTTATGATATTTCTGCATTTCGGGTATACAAAATGCCGCTGTTTGCATAACTAAGTATGTTATGCGGCCGGTTATCGACCGCATAACATTATGGCTTATTTGCTAATATCATCCACGCGCATGGTGTGGTCAGGTTGAATATTGTTAACCTGCTTCATATAGTTAACCAACGCCGGTGCGGTTTGTATCCCTATATATTTGATATTTTTACCTTTAGTGAAGGTAAATCCGCCACCACCTTTACCGATAAAGGAGTCCAGCGCGACGGTATAGAGTTTATTGTCTTCTACCGGTTTGCCTTTGATATCAAATTCAACAATACGCTGGCCCAGCGGTTTGGTGCTGTCATATTTAAACTGGACGGTTTTAGATACGTGCAGCATACCGTTTTTCAGATCGGCAGCGTGTGACATGATGGATTTCAGGTCCTTACCGCTGATTTCCATGCTCATGACATCGTTGGTGAACGGATACATACTCAGCACATCACCATAGGTGATATTACCTTTAGGCAATTCGGTACGGATGCCGCCAGCATTATAGAAGGAAGCGTCGGCGCCAGGAACGGTAGCCATCAGGGCATCGGTGATTAAGTTGCCGGTTGGCGCGGATTCACCGTAAGAACGGGTCAGCACTTCCGGAGAGTGCGCGACCACCTCATCGGTAATTTTCTTAACCTTGTTATCCCATTCGTCAATTTTGGCCTGCGTGACCGGATCTGGCTTATAAGTATCCGCATACATGGTGATCAACTTACCATTGTAGCTGTCCACTTTTTTGGTTTCCGGGTTCCAGTCAAGCACCAGTTTACCTAATTCGATGGTGTACGCATCCGTGGAAACGACAAGGGTATCGCCCACTTTAATCGGTTCTGGCGTACCTTTATGCGCATGGCCGGTAATCAGGACGTTAAGTCCATAGCCTTCCAGCGATTTCGCCATATCAACGTCGGTTTTCAGTGCGCGTGCGACATCAGCCTCGCCTGCGCTGGACTGCATACCCGGCACGCCTTCGTGGGCGAGCAGCACGGTCAGGTCAACTTTCCCTTTTAACTCTTCCAGCTGTTTTTTCACATAAGGAATCGGATCGCGGCAGTCAACGCCTTCACGCACGCCTGCGGCAATCGCTTCATAGAATGCGGAAACGCCGTGCATACCGATGACGCCGATCTTGAATCCATCTTTTTCCACGATGGTATACGGTTCTTTAATTAATGGCGTATCTGTGCCGCTGTAAAAAACATTATCCAACAATACCGGGAATTGCAATTTGCTGAGTTGTTTAACCAGATTCTCATGGCCATGGTCAAATTCATGGTTACCGACAGAGACGGCGTCGTAAGGCATGGTATTTAAAATATCAATAATAGCCTCGCCTTTGGTCAGCGTACTGATAAAAGGTCCGGTGAAATAGTCGCCAGCATCAAAGAAAAAGACATCTTTCTCTTTCGCTTTTGCATCTTTGACAATTTTCGAGATGGGCGCAAAGCCGCCTACCGGACGTGTCTTGGATACATAGGGGATAATTTCTGGGGTTACATGGGCATGTAAATCGTTTGTATAATAAATTGTGATGTCACGCGCATCGGCTGAAAAGGAAATGGCTGAAGACAAACCAATGCACAGCGACAGTAGGGATATCGAAAACTTTTTGTTCATATAAACCATCCATTTACGCTACATTAAAGAAAAACAATGCCTGTAGTCGTGTCATTCACGACTACAAACCGGGGAAATTAAGTAATATTCATCAAGTTTATTAATTATTAAAACTCGAAGCCGATCAGGTAATTCATACGGTCGCCGTAGCCGTCATACCCCAATTTATTATTGAAGTAACGGTAAGAGACGGAGGCGGTCCATCGCGGCATAAATTTCCATGTAAACGTTACCGCGCCGTTCAGGCCGGTCGTCCCACCCTGTTGTTCGGCGTAGGCATCATTACGATCCATTTCAACTTCGTTCCAGTTTGAAATGACGAACTTTTCATTAAACATATCGAAGTTATAAGCCGCGACCCAACCGAGAACATAACCGTTAAAGCCTGTCGCCTGTCCATACTTTTTAGAGGTATAATCGTTCGATAAGTTATGAACAGCGAAATAGGGCTTAATAAAGCCTGATGGGCTGGTTAAACCCAGATAACCTACCCCGTACATCATGTTTAATTCATCACCGAATTTATTCTCCATCGACATATAGAGTTTCATCATTGCGGTAAAGTTAGAGCCTTCTACTACCCTATAATGTCCCAGAAATTGGGTTACATGGTTACGGCCTTCTACCGGATGGTTGAGCACGTTCATTTCATAAAATGATGCAAATTCGCCCCTGTCAAACACGGCGCCGAAATCGGCTACCGCTTTCCACACTTCGCCGCGATCGACATTGACAAAGCCTTTATTCCAGTCGCCATATCCGAAGCTAAGTTTACCGTATACGCGTTTCAATTCCGCTGCCTGGCCATTAAAGCAAGAGAAAAGAACACATGCGGCGAGTAGACTATTAATATATTTCTTATTTTTCATGCTCAACTCCATGAGGTAAAAACACAGTGAAATGTTGTGTAAAGAAGCGAATTCTAAGGAGTGTCTTTTTATACGTAGGTGATAGATGTCTCAAAAATATCAGCGACATATAATCGTCAAATATTCGTGTCAGATAATGTTGTTTATTACGTGATAACTATTTGATTTATAGTTTATGTCTCTGTTGTAAAAGTCACACCGGATAGCATGAAATTAATGAAACTTCGAATGGGAATAATCTCTCGCAAAGACAACTTACTGCCATTAAATGAGGGGGTTACCGTTCAAACAGCAACATATATTGACATCACAATAGCGGTTCTGACATATGGGCCATATTTGAGATCTGCATCACTCGTTCGCGATTTCTTTTTTTATAGACTGCTTCAGGCGTGTTTTCTTTAGCACGAAATATATTTATGGTATTAATATTATAATGAGTGTGAATAATTTTCTACGATAAAACGATGTTAATGGAAGAAATATAAGACAAATCGAATATATATATAGTGCAATTAATTTAGGCTGTATTCCGCAGCCGGGTCTATCGGCAAATATATCGTAATCAGACCGTGCGATAACTCAAAGGAGTTGAAATGAAAAGAACAGTCGTTGCCAGTATGATAGGGTTGGCGCTATGCGCTGGATGCGTATTATCAACCGCGCAAGCGGCAACCGCAAAGCGTCCTAACTTAGTCATTATTCTGGCGGATGATTTAGGGTATGGCGATCTCGCCACCTACGGGCACCGCATCGTTAAAACACCTAACATAGACAAATTGGCGCAGGAGGGGGTGAAGTTTACCGACTATTATGCGCCAGCGCCTCTGTGTTCTCCTTCCCGCGCGGGCCTGTTAACCGGTCGTATGCCGTTCCGTACCGGAATCCGTTCCTGGATACCGGAAGGCAAAGATGTTGCGCTGGGGCGTAATGAACTGACTATCGCCAATCTGCTAAAACAGCAGGGCTACGATACGGCGATGATGGGGAAATTACACCTGAATGCGGGCGGCGATCGCACCGATCAGCCGCAGGCGAAAGACATGGGCTTTGACTATACGTTGGTTAATCCGGCGGGATTTGTCACCGATGCTACGCTGGATAACGCCAAGGAGCGCCCGCGCTATGGCGTGGTGCATCCTACGGGGTGGATTCGTAATGGCCAACATATTGGCCGCGCAGATAAGATGAGCGGCGAGTTTGTGAGCTCTGAAGTGGTGAACTGGCTGGATAATAAGAAAGACGATAATCCGTTCTTCTTATATGTCGCCTTTACCGAAGTCCATAGCCCGCTGGCGTCGCCGAAAAAATACCTTGATATGTATTCGCAGTACATGACCGACTACCAGAAGCAGCATCCGGATCTGTTCTACGGCGACTGGGCAGACAAACCGTGGCGCGGCACCGGCGAATATTACGCCAATATCAGCTACATGGATGAGCAGGTCGGTAAAGTGCTGGATAAAATTAAGGCGATGGGCGAGGAAGATAACACCATCGTCATCTTTACCAGCGACAACGGCCCTGTCACGCGCGAAGCGCGTAAGGTATACGAGCTGAACCTGGCCGGGGAAACCGACGGTCTGCGCGGGCGTAAAGACAACCTGTGGGAAGGCGGCATTCGCGTACCGGCAATCATCAAATACGGCAAGCACATTCCACAGGGGATGGTAACGGACACGCCGGTATATGGTCTTGACTGGTTGCCGACGCTGGCCAACATGATGGACTTTAAACTCCCGACCGATCGTACCTACGACGGTCAGTCTTTAGTTCCGCTCCTGAAGGACAAGACGTTAAAACGCCAGAAACCGCTGATCTTCGGTATCGATATGCCGTTCCAGGACGATCCGACGGATGAGTGGGCGATCCGCGACGGCGACTGGAAGATGATCATCGATCGCCAGAATAAACCTAAATATCTCTATAACCTGAAAACCGATCGTTTCGAGACGCTCAATCAAATTGGTAAACAGCCGCAGATTGAGAAACAGCTTTACGGTAAGTTCCTGAAGTATAAAAAGGATATTGATAACGATTCGCTGATGAAAGCCCGTGGCGATAAGCCGACGCCTGTCACCTGGGGCTAATGGAATAATTATAAAAAATTAAGTATGCCACTTAGGGCGATGCCCACCTGATCCGGTCACTCTGTGCCGGATCAGGTTCTTTTATTTCAGGGAAGGTAATGATGTTTGGGAAAAGTTGTCAGGTCATGGTTAAACCAACCGGATCGGTGTGTAACCTTGACTGTAAGTACTGTTTTTATCTGGAGAAAGAAAAGCTCTATCCGGATCGAAAAAACCATTACAAAATGTCGGAAGAGACCCTCGAACTCTTCATCAGGCAGCAGATTGCCGCACAGGATATTGATGAGGTCATTTTTGCGTGGCAGGGCGGGGAACCCACATTAATGGGCATCCCGTTTTATCGTAAAGCCGTTGAATTTCAGCAGCGCTATTGTGGCGGCAAAACCATCGTCAATACCTTCCAGACCAACGGCATCCTGATCAACGATGACTGGGCGACCTTCTTCCGGGAGCATGATTTTCTGGTTGGCGTCTCTATTGATGGCGATGCCGCGTTACACGATGAATGGCGAGTGACGCGCTCCGGAAAGCCGACGCATGAAAAAGTAGAAAATGCGGTGCGTTGTCTGGCGCAGCACGACGTAGAATTTAATACCCTCACGGTGGTTAACCGTACCAATATGCATCATCCTGTTCAGGTCTATCGCTACCTGAAAAGCATTGGTAGCCGCTATATGCAATTTATCCCTTTAGTTGAACGCTGTGGGGAAAATGGGCTGGCGCAGCCGCAGGATAAACATATCGCGATGACGCCGTGGTCGGTCGATAGCCTGCAATTTGGTCAGTTTCTGAATGCGGTATTTGATATCTGGATCCGTGAGGATATCGGCGATATCGGCATCCAGCTATTTGAACAGACGCTGGCGGCCTGGTGCGGCCTGCCGCCGCAGGTTTGCGTTTTTGCTCCCACCTGCGGCAGCGCGTTTGCGATGGAAATGAACGGCGATGTTTATAACTGCGATCACTTCGTATATCCGCAATTTAAACTGGGGAATATCCACCAGAAGACGCTGCGTCAAATGAATCAGGGCGAACAAAATCGCCAGTTCGGCAGCGATAAACAGCGTTCAATGGCGCAGGAGTGTCATCGCTGTCAATGGAAGTTCGCCTGCTATGGCGGCTGTCCGAAACATCGTTTTTTACCCTCTGCGTCAGGCGCAACCAATCATAACTATCTGTGTGCAGGTTATCAGGCTTTTTTCTCGCATACCGCGACGGCGATGAGTGCCATGCGAACCCTGTATGAAAAAGGCATCTCACCTGCAGAAATAAAGTCAATATTTGTTTGAAGGTAGTATTCGCAGGGAGTGAATATGTTTTCTCACATTAATGTCGATGCTTGCAAAACGCCAGGCTGCAAAAATCTGGGGATTCTGGGGAGCCCAGACTATCTACCGCAAGGGAAAAATGTTCTCTGTCGAGCGTGCGGTTTTTTGTTCCCCATTATCTCAGCCAGATCGCTTAATCTTTTTCGCCAGGCGGCGAATCAACCCTGGAAAGGTCTGGTGAAGTCCTGTCCGCATTGTGGCGGGACGTCGCTGAAAAAATATGGATTTTCCACTAAAGGTGAACGGCGTATGTATTGCCGCCAGTGTAATAAAACGTTCATCTCCTATACCGCTATCAGGAGCGACGCCAGACAAGAGAACCTTGCCACGTTGATTGGCGAAGGAGCGTCGCTAGTTGAAATACGCGCGGCGCTGGCGATAGACAGCACGGGTTTTAGCCGCGAATTACAAAAACTGTCCCGTCGCGCTAATCAAGCGGAACGCGATTTTGTGTTTCCCGCGTTTGATATCGCTATGAGCACGCGGGCGTTTCGTGTGAAATTTAACGGCGGCGACAGCAGCTTATACGTGCTGGTGACGGCGGAAGAGGAGAGCGGTAAGGTCGTCGCGATCTCAACGAATTACTCCGCCCAACCGGTGGAAGCGGATTATCAATATCATTCTGATTACGAAAAACGACTTCCGTCCGGCACGCTGGCGCATCTGGTGCAGCGAAAAGAGGCGCTGACCATGCGCCGCAATGTATTATTTGATGTGGATTACGGCCCCGCCGTTTTATATAAAAACGATCCGGGGATGTTAGTAAAACCCGTATTACCTGCTTATCGACATTTTGAGTTGGTTCAGGCGTTGACGGATGAGCGTTCCCTGAATGTCCAACATTATCTCGATCACGAATGCTTCATTCTGGGCGGCTGTATGATGGCGAATTTTAGCTATCTTCGTCAGGGGCGCTGTCATATTTCGTTTGTGCGTGAAAGAGGCGTTACGCCGCCCAAACGCGATCTCCCTCCGCGGTTGTTTTTGAGCGGCGGAATTCGCAACAACGTCTGGCGTACATTTTCCACACGGGATTATGCGATGGCGGTATGCAATCTCACAGGAAATAAAAAGGTGAGTTTGTTACGCCATGCGACGTTAAATAGCGCGACGGCGTTTATTCGCTATGTTCACAACCATCCCTTCCTGCCGCATCTTAACCGGATGTCTCCTGGCAATGTTGTTGCCGTACTGGATTACCTAAAATTTGAATATAACGCTTCACGTAACTGAATTGCTAAAATAAAAAGTGTGATGAGGTGTTGTTGCGGTATTTTATTCGGACGGCTTAAAAATCCAGAGTATTAATTTTCGTGGTCCCCATGAGGGGCGATGAGATTAATACACTGGAGATTTATCATGAATACGTTAACTACAACGTCTGTTGTCCTTCCTGCGCCGCGTCCGGCGATTAATCAGGGTATCGATATCAATAATGAAATGGTGCTTAACCATACCGCTATTTATGAAAATTGCCTTGCGCAGGTCACGCAAGAGAATACGGTAGAAAATGCGCTCATGTTGTTAGACCCTTACGGCACGGCGCCTTTAAGCGCTTATGCCGGGGTCTGGAGTCTGGAACCGGCTGAGATCATAGTCACGGTCCAGGATGCGGCAAAAACGGCGATGCCGGTAGAACATCTTTACACCCTTACGGCAGGCGCAAATCTGTTGCCGGTTCTGGGGCTGGTAGCGGATACTGAAAACCGTATTGTCTTTTCTCAGGCAGATACGCCGCTTGCCGTCTATACGCTCATCACACAGCCATTACCGCCGGTAGATTCCGCGGAGGTCGTATTAGGTTTTCCGATTATCAACGTGACGCAACCTGCTACCGATGCGAACAAGATGGCGCCAGGGTTTTATTTTATTACGCATTTCGATCGTTATAATTACGCATTAGATCAGAATGGTCTGGTGCGCTGGTACGTTACTCAGGATTATCCGTCTTATAATTTTGTTCGAATTGATAATGGCCATTTCCTCACTACTTCAGAAGCGAAAAATACCTATCTGGATATGTATGAGTTCGACATGATGGGGCGTCTTCACACATTCTATAATCTCGATAATCAATTTCACCATTCTATCTGGCCGTGGGATAGCAATACCATTGTTGCGCCCTCTGAATATACCTCGGGTCGGCCCGACGATTTGAAAACCAATGAAGACGGCGTATCGGTTGTCGATCTGACTACCGGACTGGAGACGGCTTACTACGATATGGCGAAGGTGCTGGATACGACGCGGGTTTCCCGTCCTTCAGGTACGGCGCCGGGAGAAGACCCGACGGTTAAAGACTGGCTGCATATAAACCAGAGCTACGTGAATGAGACGAATCAGTTGTTAATTGCGTCCGGGCGTCATCAGAGCGCGGTGTTTGGCGTCGATCTGCAAACGCAAGCGCTACGCTTTATTTTGTCAACGCATGAAGACTGGGACGACGCTTATCAGCCTTATCTTTTAACCCCGGTCGACAGTGAAGGTGTGGCGCTTTATGACTTTAGCAAACAGGAGGATATCGACGCGGCCGACCGTGACTTTTGGACTTGGGGCCAGCATAACGTCGTTGAAATCGCCAATAATACGCCGGGTATAGTGGAGTTTATGGTATTTGATAACGGTAACTACCGTTCGCGTGATGACAGCAAAAGCCTGTTACCGCCGGATAACTACAGCCGCATTGTCCATTTCGTGGTGAATATGAATGAGATGACCGTTATGCGGCCATTTGAATACGGCAAGGAGCTGGGCGCGCGTGGCTACAGTAGCTGCGTTAGCGCGAAAGCGATCCAGCAGAATGGCAATATTGTGGTGCATTTTGCCGACTGCACGTTTGATGAAAATGGCCGCGCCATCTCTTGCCAGCCTGGCGAGAGCGATATTATCGATCCGCAGGCGGGCAGTGAGGCGATGGGGCTGCTAATTTTACAGGAGATTGCGCCTACGGAGAAAACCGTGCTTTTTGAAGCGACCATGACGTCAGGTTACTACAAAAACGCGGAAACGAACGGGGAAGGCTATCGCTACGATATTACCAGTTTCCGGGTGTATAAAATGGATCTGTACGCGTAGCGGTCTATCATCAATGACTGACTGCACTAAAAAAGTCCGGCGTAAGTCGGACTTCATTTCGTAAAAAACGAGCTATTCATCATATATAATCTAATTTTAACGATGAGTCAGGCGAGGTAAGATAGTAGATCCGAAGAATTCACCTGATTGAGAGAATAAAAAGTGAAACATCTGCACCGATTTTTTAGCAGCGATGCCTCTGGGGGCATCATTCTCATCATCGCCGCTGCGCTGGCTATGCTGATGGCCAATATGGGCGCGACCAGTGGATGGTATCATGATTTTCTGGAGACGCCGGTTCAGCTACGGGTTGGGGCGCTTGAGATCAACAAAAACATGCTGTTGTGGATCAACGATGCGCTGATGGCCGTGTTTTTCCTGTTGATTGGCCTGGAAGTTAAGCGCGAACTGATGCAAGGCTCGTTAGCCAGTCTGCGCCAGGCCGCTTTTCCGGTGATTGCCGCCATCGGCGGGATGATTGTACCGGCATTGCTCTATCTGGCCTTTAACTACTCCGATCCGGTCACTCGCGAGGGCTGGGCTATTCCTGCCGCGACGGATATCGCCTTTGCGCTGGGCGTGTTGGCGCTGTTGGGCAGCCGGGTTCCGCTGGCGCTGAAAATTTTCCTGATGGCGCTGGCGATCATCGATGATCTCGGCGCCATCGTTATTATCGCACTGTTTTATACCAGCGATCTTTCTATCGTCTCGCTGGGCGTGGCGGCGTTCGCGATTGCCGTGCTGGCGCTGCTGAACCTGTGCGGCGTCAGACGGACTGGGGTATATATTCTGGTCGGGGCAGTGCTGTGGACGGCGGTACTGAAGTCCGGCGTTCACGCGACGCTGGCAGGCGTCATTGTCGGTTTCTTTATTCCGCTGAAAGAAAAACACGGTCGCTCGCCGGCGAAGCGTCTGGAGCATGTTCTGCACCCGTGGGTCGCGTACCTGATCCTGCCGCTCTTCGCTTTTGCGAATGCTGGCGTTTCTCTTCAGGGCGTCACGATTGACGGTCTGACCTCCATGCTGCCGTTGGGAATTATTGCCGGTCTGCTGATTGGTAAGCCGCTGGGGATTAGCCTGTTTTGCTGGCTGGCGCTGCGTTTCAAGCTGGCGCATCTGCCACAGGGGACCACTTATCAGCAAATCATGGCGGTCGGCATTTTGTGTGGCATTGGCTTTACGATGTCCATCTTTATCGCCAGCCTGGCATTTGGCAATGTCGATCCGGAACTTATTAACTGGGCGAAATTGGGCATTTTGATTGGTTCATTGCTCTCCGCAGTGGTGGGGTATAGCTGGTTGCGCGCGCGTTTGAACGCGCCGGCATAATCAGTACGAAGGAAAGGGGGAGCGATGTATCGCTCCCTTGCGACATTGAACAGGGAGAGAAATGAGCATGTCTCATATTAACTACAACCATCTTTATTATTTCTGGCATGTCTATAAAGAAGGTTCTGTCGTGGGTGCCGCAGAGGCGCTTTTTCTGACGCCGCAAACCATTACTGGTCAAATTAAAGCCCTGGAAGAGCGTTTACAGGGGAAGCTATTTAAACGTAAGGGACGCGGTCTTGAACCCAGCGAACTGGGCGAGCTGGTTTTTCGCTATGCGGACAAAATGTTTACGCTAAGCCAGGAGATGCTGGATATCGTCAATTACCGCAAAGAATCAAACCTGTTGTTTGATGTCGGCGTCGCCGATGCTTTATCCAAGCGTCTGGTCAGCAGCGTTCTGGATGCGGCGGTGGTGGTGGACGAACCCATACATCTGCGTTGCTTCGAGTCCACGCACGAAATGTTGCTCGAACAGCTCAGCCAGCACAAGCTGGATATGATTATCTCCGACTGCCCGATAGATTCCACGCAGCAGGAGGGGCTATTCTCAGTCAAAATCGGCGAATGCAGCGTCAGTTTCTGGTGTACGAATCCGCTTCCTGAAAAAGCGTTCCCTGCCTGCCTGGAAGAGCGACGGTTGCTGGTGCCGGGACGGCGCTCAATGCTGGGGCGTAAGTTGTTGAACTGGTTTAATTCACAGGGGTTGCAGGTTGAGATCCTCGGTGAATTTGATGATGCGGCCTTAATGAAGGCGTTTGGCGCGACGCACGATGCGATTTTTGTGGCGCCGAGCCTTTATTCGCTGGATTTTTATGCCGATGAGTCGGTAATAGAGATTGGGCGCGTGGAGAATGTCATGGAAGAATATCATGCGATTTTTGCCGAGAGAATGATCCAGCATCCGGCGGTGCAGCGTATTTGCAATGCGGACTACTCGGCATTGTTTAAACTACAGTAGACGTACCTACCGTAATACTTCCGGCTGCGGTATTAACCCGCAGCCGGAATCATTCTACAAGTTCAGCAGGCTACGGTACTGCCCACCTTCGCGGATAAACACCGGAATTCTGTTCAGTGGCGTAGCGTACTGCAGCGTCTGCCCTCCTGAATAGCTTTCACCGGTCGCAAGATCCGTCCATGTTTCCCCTTCTGGTAGCCAGACATCACGTTCGCGCATACCTTCATGCATGACGGGGGCGATCAGCAGGTCAGGACCAAAACAATACTGGTCGGTGATTGTCCAACTTGTTTCCTGTTCGGGGAATTCAAAGAACAGGGGGCGCATCACTGGCGTATTGTGCTTATGGGTTTCCTCCATCAGCGCTTTGATATAGGGCTTGAGTTTTTCTCGCAACGCCAGGCAACCTGTCAGTACCTCGCATACTTCCTCACCGTAGCTCCAGACCTCGTTCGGCGCACCTGTAGGGCACTGGGCGATACCATCCCGATACGGTTGTGCGGGTAAAATCTGCGGATCGCGGTTGCCGTGCAGACGCATCACCGGGCTAAAGACGCCCCACTGGAACCAGCGAATCAGCAATTCATGGAATTTCGGGTCGTGAATATTGCCACCATGAAAACCGCCGATATCCGTCGTCCACCACGGTATCCCCGCGATTCCCATATTGAGTCCGGCAGCAAACTGGTTGCGCAGCGATCTAAACGAGGAGTGAATATCCCCTGACCAGACCAGAGCGCCGTACTTCTGACTGCCGGCCCAGGCGCAGCGTAGCAGGTTGATAACCTGGTCTTCGCCATCGGCTTTCATGCCGTCAAAAAAGGTTTTAGCGTACATACGTGGGTAGATATTGCCCACTTCCAGTACCGGCCCGGCATGGTAGCGATAGTTGTCGTAGTCGTAAACGCTGAACTCAGGTTCGGCTTCATCTAACCAGAATAACTTCACGCCTTTATCGTAATAGTTGCGTTTGGCTTTGCCCCAGACGTAGTCGCGCGCGCCCGGATGAGTCGCATCAAAGTAAGTGGTATTGCCGAGGAAATCCATATTGATCGGCAAGCCACGTTCCGTTTGTACCAGCCAGCCGTTTTCGCGCATCTCCCGATAGCTTTCGGTACGGTTATCCACCGTCGGCCAGACGGAGACCATCAGCTCAATTCCCAGCGATTTCAGCTCGGCAATCATGGCATCAGGATCGGGCCAGTCGCGCGCATCGAACATCCAGTCACCCTGATTCGGCCAGTGAAAGAAGTTGATTACGATCACTGAGATAGGCAGATTGCGGCGCTTATATTCGCGGGCGACCTCCAGCAGCTCTTCCTGCGTACGATAACGGAGTTTGCACTGCCAGAAGCCCATGGCGTAGTCCGGCATCATCGGCGGTGTGCCGGTAGCCAGCGCGTAAGCCCGGCTAATTTCTGCCGGGGTATCGCCAGCCGTGATCCAGTAGTCCAGCTGTTCGCTGACCTGCGCTTCCCATTCGGTAACGTTTTGGGCAAAGGTTACGCGTCCGACTGCCGGCTTGTTCCATAAAAATCCGTAGCCCAGACTGGAGAGCATAAACGGTACTGAGGCCTGGGAGTTACGTTGCGCCAGCTCAAGCACGCATCCTTTGAGATCCAGGTTGGCCTGTTGATACTGCCCCATGCCATAAATTTTTTCCCCTTCGGTGGCTTCGAAGCGGGCTTTCAGTGAATATTTCCCACCCTGAATAGGGCGGAACTCGCGTCCCTCAAGGTTGAGTGCGCTGACGTACTGGCCGTGAGATGATTCATCCTCGCCAATTTCGCCCCGCAGGCGCCAGAACTCCTGCAACAGGGGTTTGTGTGGATGGCGGTAAAAGGTAACCTGTCCTTTTTGATTGACGATAGCGATAATTTTGCCGTTGGTCAGCGTTGCCTGGTGGTGCTCATAATCAATGTGGCACTGACTTTCTGCGACTGGCTCAGTCAATGCCCAGTCTTCATTTCTCATTACCGGCAGATGACGGCCGCTGCGTACGCGCAGGCTGTTCTCGCCCCAGGGTTCAATCCATAAATAGCGATCGTTTTGCTGCCAGACCAGACGACGCGGGTCTTGTTGCATAAATGGCATGGTGGTGCCTCCCATATTCGAGGGTGAAGGTAAAGAACGTTATGAGTTGACGGTTTCCAGATCGTGGCGAATCTTCTCTTCCATCGCTTCGTATTTGCGAAAGAAAAGTAGTGGGATCGCTGCGAGCGCGAAGAGTAGGGCGGGTGCCCAGATAAAGGCCCAGATAATGCCCTCCAGACCCGCAGCACTCTGGGCATGGTTGGGGACATAGCCAAAACTGTTCATGATCCAGGCGGCGAAAGCGGTGCCGAGGCCACTACCCATCTTGATGCAGAAGGTACTGCCGAAGGCGATAAGAATGCCGGTAGCCTTAATACCGGTCTTCCAGGCGCCAAAATCAACGGCGAAGCCCAGCATGGCAAATGGCATTGAGCAGGCGATACCGCTGCCGATATTGCCGAGTATCCAGGCGGCGATGAGGAAAGTAATGTTGTCCGCTGCCAGCCACATCATGACGCCGCCAAACGTGGCGACCAGCAGACCGCCTACCCATATCCAGGTTTTAGCCAGGTATTTGCTAAAGAAGGGGATAGCGATGATAAACAGGATCTGAATCGTCGCCAGGCTGTTAATCAGCGGTACCAGATCTTTACGGTCGAGGTTGTAGGTCAGATAATAGACAATGGTCGTGTTGCGCTGCTGTAGGGCAATCCAGAAGATCAGATTAGCCAGCACCATCAGGATCCACGGCCAGTTACCTTTCATCGCCGCGAAACTTTTTTTCATCGGCAACTTAGGTTCATGCTGTATTTTATCCGTATCCATTTCACGAATGTTTTTAAACGCAAAGAGCGTTAGCGCGCAGGATATAATGGCAAACGTAATTGCCGTATAAATAAAACCAGCGTGATCATCACCGTTACCTAAAAAAGCGACTAACGGCAAGGCGGTCGCGTTCATTAATAAAACCCCAATTTGCCCACCGGTCATTCGCCAGGAATTTAAAACCAGTCTTTCTTTGGGAGATAAGGTCATCAGGGGTAATATTGCACTGAGTGGTGTATTAAGTCCGGTAAATAGAATGCTGGCAATCATATAAGATATTGCTGCATAGATGGCTTTTCCTGTCATACTGATATCAGGAGACCAAAATGACAGCGCGCTGAATACCGCAAAAGGCAGCGGTAACCATAAAAACCAGGGACGACATTTACCGTAGCGTGAACGTGTTTTATCGATGATGATCCCCCATATGGGGGCGTCTATGCCATCGATAATACGCGCCAGCAGCAGGATAACGCCTGCTACGGCAAGGCTAATGCCCGCAACGTCTGTGTAGAAATATAAAATGTACGTTGAACCGAAGCAGTACAGCAGATTACCCGCCACATCCAAAGAGCCGTAGCTAATACGCTGTAGTAAAGACAATGATGCTGACCCGGAAGGCTGGGTATCCTCAATGACAGAACTCATAATGATAACTCCGATATTGGTACGATACGCCCAGAAAAACAACCTCTACTTTCTAAGCAAGTTTTGAATATTATTTTTATGTCGTTTCTGAATTTAACCTCAGATTAAAATGAGTAAGTAAGGTGTACATGAAAAGTAGTTAACCCGACGGCATCAATCAATTATTAAATCTTACATCAGGATTGCGTTTATTAGTTTTTGAATGAGCGATGTTTTTATTTGCTAAGGTGGTCACAGTTTTTTCAGTAATGAAATAAGAAAAGGAAAACAGTGAAAGAAAATAACTTTCAAGTATTACGTGACTAAGGGAGGGGTAGCTGAAAAAATAGGCTGGTCAGGAAGAGCGTGAACGAGTGAGGTCAGAGCCAGCGGTTGTCGAGCAAAACGGCAGATAGCAGGCATAAAAAAACCCGCTTTACGCGGGTTTTTCTACAAAGCTGATAACAAGCAGGCGATTAAGCCAGTTTGTTGATCTGTGCAGTCAGGTTAGCTTTATGACGTGCAGCTTTGTTTTTGTGGATCAGACCTTTAGCAGCCTGACGGTCCACGATCGGTTGCATTTCGTTAAATGCTTTCAGTGCAGCAGCTTTGTCGCCAGCTTCGATAGCTGCGTATACTTTCTTGATGAAAGTACGCATCATAGAGCGACGGCTTGCGTTGTGCTTACGAGCCTTTTCAGACTGAACGGCGCGCTTCTTAGCTGATTTGATATTAGCCAAGGTCCAACTCCCAAATGTGTTCTATATGGACAATTCAAAGGCCGAGGAATATGCCCTTTTAGCCTTCTTTTGTCAATGGATTTGTGCAAATAAGCGCCGTTTAAATTGCAGCACTCGTTGCGTAGTGATGGCGCAGGATTCTACCAGCTTGCGTGCTGTGAATACAGCCTTTCCATGAGAAAAATTGCATTAAGCGGCGGGTTTTGGGGCGGAGTTTGCCGCATGGCGATGAAAAGCATCTTCTTTATGTTTCATCAGGGCAATCGCCGGTTAACCTTAACCGCTGTACAAGGTATACTCTTGCGATTTTCACTGTTTTGAGTCAGACATGAAGCTGATACGCGGCATACATAATCTCAGTCAGGCCCCGCATGGGTGTGTGCTGACCATTGGTAATTTCGACGGCGTACATCGGGGGCATCGCGCTCTACTGCAGGGTTTGCAGGAAGAAGGACGCAGACGCGGTCTGCCGGTGGTGGTCATGATTTTCGAACCGCAGCCGCTGGAGCTGTTCGCGACGGATAAAGCGCCCGCTCGCCTGACGCGCCTGCGTGAAAAACTGCATTACCTTGCGCAGTGCGGCGTGGACTATGTGCTGTGCGTGAAATTCGATCGCCGCTTTGCCGCTTTGACGGCGCAAACGTTTATCAGCGAACTGCTGGTGGAGCGACTTGGCGTGCAATTTCTTGCCGTCGGCGATGATTTCCGCTTTGGTGCTAGCCGCGCGGGCGATTTCTTGTTATTACAGAAGGCGGGGGCGGAGTATGGTTTTGCGGTTTCCAGCACCCAAACCTTTTGTGAAGGCGGCGTGCGTATCAGTAGTACCGCAGTGAGACAGGCGCTGGCGGAAGATAACCTGGCGCTTGCCGAAAGTCTGCTGGGACATCCCTTTACTATTTCCGGGCGTGTCGTTCATGGCGACGAGCTGGGACGTACCATTGGCTTCCCGACGGCGAACTTACCGCTGCGCCGTCAGGTCTCCCCGGTCAAAGGGGTCTATGCGGTGGAAGTCACCGGGCTTGGCGATAAGCCGTTACCCGGCGTAGCGAACATTGGCACTCGTCCAACGGTGGCTGGCGTGCGTCAACAACTGGAAGTGCATCTGCTGGACGTTGTAATGGACCTCTACGGTCGCCATATAGATGTAATACTGCGTAAAAAGATACGTAATGAGCAGCGATTTGCGTCGCTTGATGAGCTAAAAGCGCAAATCGCACGCGATGAGTTAACGGCCCGCAAGTTTTTTGGGCTAGCCGGGCAGGTGTAACCCTGACGGTGTTTATCAAACCGAAATACGGAACCGAGAATCTGATGAGTGACTATAAATCGACCCTGAATTTGCCGGAAACAGGGTTCCCGATGCGCGGCGACCTCGCCAAGCGTGAACCGGGAATGCTGGCGCGTTGGACCGATGATGATCTGTACGGCATCATTCGTGCGGCCAAAAAAGGCAAAAAAACCTTCATTCTGCATGATGGCCCTCCATATGCGAATGGCAGCATTCATATTGGTCACTCAGTTAACAAGATTCTGAAAGACATTATCGTGAAGTCCAAAGGACTGTCGGGATTTGACTCGCCTTACGTGCCGGGCTGGGACTGTCACGGTCTGCCTATCGAGTTGAAAGTCGAGCAGGAGTTCGGTAAGCCGGGCGAGAAATTCACTGCCGCTGAATTCCGCGCCAAGTGCCGCGAATATGCCGCTACGCAGGTTGACGGCCAGCGTAAAGACTTCATTCGTCTGGGCGTGTTGGGCGACTGGTCGCATCCGTACCTGACCATGGACTTCAAAACCGAAGCCAACATCATCCGCGCGCTGGGCAGAATTATCAAAAACGGTCATCTGCACAAAGGCGCTAAGCCGGTGCACTGGTGCGTTGACTGCCGTTCCGCGCTGGCGGAAGCGGAAGTTGAATATTACGACAAAACGTCACCGTCTATCGACGTGGCGTTCCGCGCCGTCGATCAGGATGCGGTGAAAGCGAAGTTCGGTCTGCCGGGCGTGAGCGGCCCTGTGTCGCTGGTTATCTGGACCACCACGCCGTGGACACTACCGGCTAACCGCGCCATCTCCCTGGCGCCGGACTTTGATTATGCGCTGGTGCAGATTGACGGCCAGGCGGTGATTCTGGCGAAAGATCTGGTTGAAAGCGTCATGCAGCGTATTGGCGCGGCTGAATACACCATTCTCGGCACCGTTAAAGGCGCGGAGCTGGAACTGCTGCGCTTTACCCATCCGTTTATGGGCTTTGACGTGCCGGCGATCCTCGGCGATCACGTCACCCTGGACGCCGGTACCGGCGCGGTACATACCGCCCCTGGCCACGGCCCGGATGACTATGTGATTGGTCAGAAATACGGTCTGGAAACCGCTAACCCGGTTGGCCCGGACGGCACTTACCTGCCAGGCACATATCCAACGCTTGACGGTGTTAACGTCTTCAAGGCGAACGATATCGTTATTGAACTGCTGAAAGAAAAAGGCGCGCTACTGCATGTCGAAAAAATGCAGCACAGCTATCCGTGCTGTTGGCGTCACAAAACGCCGATCATTTTCCGCGCGACCCCGCAGTGGTTCGTCAGCATGGATAAAGAAGGGCTTCGTCAACAGTCCCTGAAAGAGATCAAAGGCGTTCAGTGGATCCCGGACTGGGGTCAGGCGCGTATTGAATCAATGGTCGCTAACCGTCCTGACTGGTGTATCTCACGTCAGCGTACCTGGGGCGTACCGATGTCGCTGTTCGTGCATAAAGAAACGCAGGAGCTGCTGCCGATTGAGCGTACTCTGGCGGCGATGGAAGAGGTGGCGAAACGCGTTGAAGTTGACGGTATCCAGGCGTGGTGGGATCTCGACCCGAAAGAGATCCTCGGCGAAGATGCCGATCAATACGAGAAAGTTCCGGATACGTTGGACGTTTGGTTTGATTCCGGTTCCACCAGTTACTCCGTGGTTGATGCACGTCCGGAATTCGCCGGTCATGCTGCCGATATGTATCTGGAAGGGTCTGACCAGCATCGCGGCTGGTTTATGTCCTCCCTGATGATTAGCGTGGCGATGAAAGGCAAAGCGCCATACCGCCAGGTACTGACTCACGGCTTCACCGTCGATGGTCAGGGGCGCAAGATGTCCAAGTCCATCGGTAACACCGTGTCGCCACAGGATGTGATGAATAAACTGGGCGCGGATATCCTGCGTCTGTGGGTGGCGTCTACTGACTATACCGGCGAAATGGCGGTCTCTGACGAAATCCTGAAACGTGCTGCCGACAGCTATCGTCGTATCCGTAATACCGCGCGCTTCCTGCTGGCGAACCTCAATGGCTTCAATCCGGCCACCGATATGGTCAAACCGGAAGAGATGGTGGTGCTGGACAGGTGGGCGGTGGGCTGCGCGAAAACGGCGCAGCAAGAGATTCTGAAGGCATACGAAGCTTACGACTTCCATGAAGTGGTACAGCGCCTGATGCGCTTCTGCTCCGTTGAAATGGGTTCGTTCTACCTCGACATCATCAAAGACCGCCAGTACACCGCGAAGGCCGATAGCGTCGCGCGTCGTAGCTGCCAGACTGCGCTGTATCATATCGCAGAAGCGCTGGTTCGCTGGATGGCGCCGATCATGTCCTTCACGGCTGATGAAATCTGGGGCTACCTGCCGGGCGAGCGTGAAAAATATGTCTTCACCGGCGAATGGTACGACGGGTTGTTTGGCCTGGAAGAGAATGAAGAATTTAATGACGCATTCTGGGACGATGTCCGCTATATCAAGGACCAGGTCAACAAAGAGCTGGAAAATCAGAAAGCCAATGGCATCAAATCGAACCTGGAAGCAAAAGTGACGCTGAAATATGCTGACGATGCTAACGGTACGATCAAGAAGCTGAAACTGTTGGGCGAAGAGGTCAGATTTATCTTCATTACTTCCCAGTTCGTGATTTCTGAGCAAGCGGGGGGTATTGATGATGAAAATATTCAGTACAATGCTGGTAATACGACAGTTCAGGCAGTGGTAACGCGTGCCGAGGGTGATAAGTGTCCGCGCTGCTGGCACTACACTACTGATGTCGGCAAGGTGGCGGAACATGCAGATATCTGCGGACGCTGTGTCAGCAACATCGCCGGTAATGGCGAACAACGTAAATTTGCCTGATGAGTAAACCACTCTGTTCAACAGGACTACGCTGGCTATGGCTGGTAGTAGTCGTGCTGATTATCGATTTGGGCAGCAAATACCTGATCCTCCAGAATTTCGCTCTGGGGGATACGGTAGGGCTGTTCCCGTCGCTTAATCTGCATTATGCGCGTAACTACGGCGCGGCTTTTAGCTTCCTGGCGGATAGCGGCGGCTGGCAGCGCTGGTTCTTTGCCGGGATTGCGATAGGGATCTGCGTAATTCTTTTGGTGATGATGTATCGCTCGAAAGCGACGCAGAAGCTGAATAACATCGCTTATGCGTTAATCATCGGCGGCGCGCTGGGTAACCTGTTCGACCGCCTGTGGCACGGCTTTGTTGTCGATATGATCGATTTTTACGTCGGCAACTGGCATTTCGCGACGTTCAACCTTGCCGATAGCGCGATCTGTATCGGCGCGGCGCTGATAGTACTGGAAGGCTTTTTGCCGAAGCCGACAGCGAAAGAACAGGCATAAGCGTAAATACCGGGTGGCGCTTATCCGGTTTTGTAGGTCTGATAAGCGCAGCGCCATCAGGCAAACGTGGTGCCGGATGGCGGTGAAAACGCCTTATCCGGCCTACGGTTTTATCGTCCTTTGTGCCTCCGGGCAAAACACGTGAGCAATTTGCATGTCTAAATCCGTACAGAGCAACAGCGCGATCCTCGTTCACTTCACCCTGAAACTGGATGATGGCTCAACGGCGGAATCTACCCGCAATAACGGCAAGCCAGCCCTGTTCCGTCTTGGCGATACCTCGCTTTCCGAAGGTCTGGAGCAGCAGCTTCTGGGGTTGAAAGAAGGGGAAAAGAAAGCGTTTTCGCTGGAGCCTGACGCCGCGTTTGGCGTCCCCAGTCCGGACTTGATCCAGTATTTCTCGCGCCGTGAGTTTATGGCGGCGGGCGAACCGGAAGTCGGGGCGATTATGCTTTTTACCGCAATGGATGGCAGCGAAATGCCTGGCGTGATTCGCGAAATCAACGGCGACTCGATTACCGTTGATTTTAACCATCCGCTGGCCGGGCATACCGTTCACTTTGATATTGAAGTGCTGGAAATCGATCCGGCGCTGGAGGCATAAACATGCAGATCCTGTTGGCCAACCCACGCGGTTTTTGCGCCGGGGTAGACCGCGCTATCAGCATTGTTGAAAATGCGCTCGCTATTTACGGCGCGCCAATTTACGTTCGGCACGAAGTCGTGCATAACCGCTATGTAGTGGACAGCCTGCGCAAGCGCGGGGCGATCTTTATAGAGCAAATTAGCGAAGTGCCGGATGGCGCCATTCTGATTTTCTCCGCTCATGGGGTTTCCCAGGCGGTGCGTAACGAGGCGAAAAGCCGCGATCTTACCGTTTTTGACGCCACCTGCCCGCTGGTGACGAAAGTCCATATGGAAGTGGCGCGCGCCAGCCGTCGCGGTGAGGAATCTATTCTCATCGGCCACGCCGGGCACCCGGAAGTGGAAGGCACCATGGGCCAGTACAGCAACCCGGAAGGGGGGATGTACCTGGTGGAGTCGCCAGAGGACGTCTGGACGCTGAATGTCAAAAATGAAGGCAAGCTCTCCTTCATGACGCAAACCACGCTTTCCGTGGACGATACGTCCGATGTGATTGATGCGCTGCGTAAACGCTTTCCGAAAATCGTCGGCCCGCGCAAAGACGATATTTGCTATGCCACAACTAATCGTCAGGAAGCGGTGCGGGCGCTTGCGGAGCAGGCTGACGTAGTGCTGGTGGTCGGCTCGAAAAACTCTTCTAACTCTAACCGGCTGGCGGAACTGGCCCAACGGATGGGAAGAACCGCGTTTCTTATCGACGATGCGGCGGATATCCAGGAGGCGTGGGTGAAAGAAGCCGCCTGCGTCGGCGTCACCGCTGGCGCTTCCGCGCCGGATATTCTGGTGCAGAATGTTATTGCGCGTCTGCGCGAGTTTGGCGGCGGCGAAGCTGTCACGCTTGAGGGGCGCGAAGAAAATATTGTTTTCGAAGTGCCGAAAGAGCTGCGTGTGGATGTTCGTGAGGTCGAATAAGATTTCACAATTCAGAAATCTGCCTGATGACGCTACGTTGACCAGATCTTAAGAATTTCTTTTGATATTCAATGTGCGACAGGAAGAATAAGGCGTAGTCGTCATCCGTTGCTAATGCCCCACCTTTTTGCTATTCATCTGAAAAACCAGCACAATCGTTGCTGGTTTTTTGGTTGTAATGCCTACAGGGATAAGGGAAATGGGCAAAATAAAATATGGATTGCCAACGTTACTCGCCATCGGCTTTTGGATGGACGCAACAAGCGCCACGGTGCTGGAGCTACCTGCCTGGGAGCGAAACTATACCGGGACTATCGCGGGGAAACCGGTAAACGTTAATATCACGCGATTTGGTAACTCTCTTAATGGGTATTACTGCTATGAACCTTGCAATCAGCACAAGGCAGTGATTGTTCTACGCGGCTCACTCCAGGATAAAGAGGTGCATCTTGAAGAACGCGTAAAGGCGCTTTCGGGTTACTGGAATGCGGAAATCTCCAGCAGTGAGATTAAAGGCGAATGGACGTCCGCAGATAAAAAACGACATTTTCCTGTTGCCCTTATCTATTACAAACCTAAAAACTCCCCTGATATTGTGCTGGTCACGAACACGAATGATGCAGGGGGTTACGACCCTTCCAAAGAGATTGATTGCGGCAATACGCCGGCCATTTCGGCGATAAAATTATACCGTGATGGTAAACTCATACAGACCTTAGATACCGCCTCGGTGGGCACTTGTAGCCCGTTTATGCCTCAATGGGGGGATGTCAATTTTGATGGCTACCCGGATCTGTCGATTGTAACAGAGTTACTTGCTGGGCCGGATGCTCCAGTTCAAACATGGCTCTATGACCCCGCCAAACAGCGTTATGTTGATGCGCCAGCGTCTTATCAGGAAATCACTTCACCAGAGATCGATGCTGAACATAAACAGATTGTCAGCTATTGGCGCGGCGGTTGCTGCAGCCATGGCGTCAATGTGTATCGCTGGAAAGGAAAAACGATTGAACTGATCGATCGCGGTGAAAGCTACTTTCAGCCTGTGATCAGTAAAGGCAAAATGTATAACTGCTACATGACACCTTCCTACGCTGATGGGCGTATTATTTATCCGCTAGTACGTAAAAATGGTCATTTGACGCCGCCTCTTAGCCTTGATGGGACGTGTCAATCTTTTTGGCTAACCGGTAATGTTCGTACCGTGATTCAGGCAGAAAAACCCGGCGCTGAGCCCGAATCGCTTGAGATTCAGTGGCAGGAAAACAAAGCATCGCCAGGGCGTTTTTGCCCATTAGTTCCGTTTGTCGAAGGTGATAAGCTAAGTCCGCGTCTGGTGACGGATGACGATGTGCCTGATGCCTGTATCAGTCGCGCTGAGTATGAAGATATAAAACAATAGGTCAGGAGAGCATTAATGACAGCATCCCTACACATTATTCTTGATACCGATCCGGGCATTGATGACGCGGCTGCGATTGCCGCTGCGCTGTTCGCCCCCCAGCTTGATCTGCAACTAATAACCACCGTCGCAGGTAATGTTTCCGTTGAAAAAACGACCCGTAATGCGTTGCAGCTTCTGCATTTCTGGAACAGCGATATCCCACTTGCCCAGGGGGCCGCGACACCGCTGCTGCGTCCGTTACGCGATGCGGCATACGTCCACGGCGAATCCGGTATGGAAGGCTATGATTTTGTCGACCATCAGCGCCAACCGTTGGCGAAGCCTGCGTTTATCGCTATCCGGGATGTGCTGATGAACGCCCCGGAGCCCATGACATTAGTGGCGATTGGGCCATTGACCAATATTGCGTTGCTACTGATGCACTATCCGGAGTGTGCGTGTAACATTCGCCGTCTGGTGTTGATGGGCGGTTCCGCAGGGCGCGGCAATTTTACGCCTAATGCTGAATTTAACATTGCTGTCGATCCGGAGGCCGCGGCGCTGGTGTTCCGCAGCGGTCTGGAGATTGTGATGTGTGGGCTGGACGTTACAAATCAGGCAATGCTCTCGCCAGATTTTCTGAATAAACTGCCCGCGCTGAATCGCACCGGTAAGATGTTGCACAGCCTGTTCAACCATTATCGCAGCGGTAGTATGCGCACTGGCGTCCGGATGCACGATCTCTGCGCTATCGCCTGGCTGGTGCGTCCGGAGCTTTTTACCCTGCAATCCTGTTTTGTGGCCGTAGAAACGCAGGGGCAATATACCGCCGGTACCACGGTGGTGGATATTGAAGGGCGTCTGGGGCAGCCCGCCAACGCGCAGGTGGCGCTGGCGCTGGATGTGGACGGTTTTCGTCAGTGGGTGGCTGAGGTGTTTGCCTATGCGCCGTAATTACATGTTGGCGCCATAATCTCATACTTTGCCGCGATAGAGTCTCTCCGGCCTGCCCACTTTCCCGTAGCTGATCTCCGCTTCGAGAAAGTTATTTTTCACGCCTTGTTCCAGATAGCGTCGGGCAGTGGTTTTACTGCTGCCCAGAATTTGCGCCAGAGTGTCTGCTGTATGTACTGCCTGCGGGTCGGCGAATATTTGTCGTACCCGGTTGAAGGTGTTTTCATCAATTCCCCGCAGTCCGCTATTCGGTTCTGCGGTTTGTTCTTTGGCCTGGATATTAAATAAGGCATCAACGTGCGTCTGGTTTGCCTGCTCACTGGAACGTAACGAACTGCGGTAACGGGTGAACCGCTCCAGGGTATGCTGCAGGCGCTGATAATGTACCGGCTTAATCAGGTAATCGAATACGCCCATGCGTAAGGCATCGCTGATGGTATCCATATGATTGTCGGCGGTAATGAAAATAATTCGCCCCGTGTAGTTGGTGCTGATGGTATGACGAATTAAATCGATCCCTTTGCCATCGGGTAAAAAATTATCCAATAGAATTAACTGTGGTTGATAGAGGCGTATTTGCTTCTTCGCACTTTCCAGTTTGTCTGCGATGCCGACGATTGAAAACTGGGGAAAAATCTTGATGGTGTCCACCAGGATTTCCGCTAGCATCGGTTCGTCTTCAACGATGAGTGTCGTAATGCTATCCATGTTATTCTTCTCTGGTAAAAGGGATATAGAGGGTAAAAATGGTGCCAAAAGGATTATTGTTATCGACGATAATGTCACCATTGGCCTGCTTGACGTAGCTGTGCACCAACCATAATCCAATTCCGTGATCGCCGTTGTTGTGGGTGGTCACTCCACGCTCGAAAATATGCTGGCGGATATTTTCGTCAATACCACATCCCTGATCGGCAACTTCAATAATGACTTCATTACCTTCGCTGTTGATCAGGCACTCAATCTGTCGCGAGCCTTCGCGATTGAGCAGGGTGGCGTTATAGGCGTTGTCCAATAAATTGCCAACAATCGAAATCCATTCATTATGCGAGAGCGATGACGGCAGGTGTTCAACAAAGCTTGAAGGATCGAAAATCAGCTCCAGCCCCAGCTCTTTTGCCCGATAATATTTACCGATTAATAGCCCCGCAAGGTGGTGGTCGCGGAAATTATGGGAAATAAAATCGAGTACTTTCTGGTGGCTTTCCGACTGCTGCTGAATCAGCGCCAGCGCATTATCGTAGCGCTTCAGGAACAGCAGTCCGGCAATGGTGGAAATAAGGTTGCGATGCTCATGCTGCACGGCGCGCAGGTTATCGGCGTATTGCCGCACCTGACTTAACTGCAGGCTGAGTGTATTGATATCGTCTTTGTTGCGAAAGCTAATAACCCAGCCCTGAGGCTGGTTGTCAATAATGACCGCCATGCGACTGGCGATGACTTTCATTTGGTTAAAGGTGACGATCTCATCTTTTTTGTTTTTTTGCGGCGCATCGTAAAAGAAGGCCTCCGGCAACACGACATGGTGGATTGCATAGCCAATGAGTTCAGACTCCGGTTGGCTCAGATTCAGTAAGCGGCGAGCCGTTTGGTTAATGGCGGTAATACGGTGATGGGAGTCAATGGCGATCAACCCTTCAAATACCGACTCAAATAACACGCTTTGCTGAATTAATAGTTGTGAAAGCTGCTGCGGCTCCATGTTAAGCATCTGCTTTTTAATATGCAGCGAGAAGCGGCGGGCACAGTACAACAGTACCAGCAGCAGTAACGCCATCGGGAACAGCAACGAGCTGATTTGTAAGTTAAGCCAGCTCTCCAACTGTTCCAGAGTATAGCCGACGGAAACAATACCGATGACTTTACCGGTACTGTCCTGAATCGGGGATTTACCACGTAGGGAAGAGCCTAATGAACCTTTGCGCACCGATACGTAGCTTTTAGCGTTATACAGCGCGTCGTCGCTATCGCCGCCCTCCATATATTTGCCGATCTCATCCGGGTTGACGTGATACAGTCGCTGACCTTTTTCGTTGCCAACGGTAATGTAAGTCGCATCCGAAAACGAGCGCATTGGGTCAATCAACGCTTTGATGCGTGACAAATCATGCGCTTCTACGGCTTCAACTAATTCTGGCATAGCGGATATTTGCATTGCCTGAATAAGCGCACGTTGGCCCACCTGATAATGCAGGCGTTCTTTCGTGATATCGGTCAGATACCAGGTGATTGCCAGCATCACGATGGTGGATGTAAACAGGATCAGTAGAAATATCCGGTTTTGAAACGAGTGTCTGGCAAACCAGCGTGTAATTTCCCGTATAAACATATTGGTATTTAAATATTTAATTACGGTATTTTCTTGCATTCGGCATCACCGGAACCTGAACCAGTTCATACTTACTTTTCTTTCAGAAAAAATTTGGATGAAAATGGGATACGACATGCGTATCCCATCCACTATTACATCGCCAGCACGTATTTCAGCATCACGCCCGCGGCAATGGCCGAGCCAATCACCCCCGCCACGTTCGGGCCCATCGCGTGCATCAGCAGGAAGTTCTGCGGGTCTGATTCCAGCCCCACTTTGTTCGATACGCGGGCCGCCATCGGCACCGCCGAGACCCCCGCCGAACCGATAAGCGGGTTGATTTTGTTCTTACTGCACAGGTTCAGCAGCTTCGCCATCAGCACCCCGGCCGCCGTCCCGATACCAAACGCAATCACCCCCAGCAGCAGAATGCCCAGCGTCTGCGGTTGCAGGAACTTATCCGCCACCAGCTTCGCGCCCACCGACAGCCCGAGGAAAATGGTGACGATATTAATCAGCCCGTTCTGTACCGTGTCGCTCAGACGCTCCACCACGCCGCTTTCGCGCATCAGGTTGCCAAAACAGAACATCCCCAGCAGCGGCGCCGCGTCCGGCAGCAGCAGGGCCACCAGCATGAGCAGCACCACCGGGAAGAGGATTTTTTCCCGCTTACTCACCGTGCGCAGCTGCACCATGCGGATTTTCCGCTCCGTCTCGCTGGTCAGCGCCTTCATAATCGGCGGCTGGATTAACGGCACCAGCGCCATATACGAGTACGCCGCCACCGCGATGGCCCCCAGCAGCTCCGGCGCCAGCTTGCCCGACAGGTAAATCGCCGTCGGGCCGTCCGCGCCGCCGATAATGCCGATGGCCGCCGCCTGCGGCAGGGTGAAGCTGATAAGGCCGAAGTAGTTCAGCGTCAGCGCCCCGAGCACCGTGGCGAAGATACCGAACTGCGCCGCCGCCCCCAGCAGCAGGGTGCGCGGGTTGGCCAGCAGCGGGCCGAAGTCGGTCATCGCGCCGACGCCCATGAAGATGACCAGCGGCGCGACACCGGAACCAATCGCCACTTTGTAGAACAGCGCCAGTACGCCAGGCGTGTAGCCCATGTCCACCGCCAGGTTCTCCATCTGGCCCTGCACCGACGGTAGCGCCAGCGCTAACGCCTCTTTAATGGCATGCACGTCCGGCGCGCAGTTCAGCTTCGCGGCAATCACCGCCAGTTGCCCGGCGTCGTGGTGCGCCAGCAGGCTTTCCAGCGCGGTCAGCGCCATACCCGCTTCCGGGATGTTGGAGAGCAGCCCGCCGAAGCCAATTGGCAGCAGCAGTAACGGCTCGAACTTCTTCGCAATCGCCAGCCACAGCAGCAGCAGGCTCACCAGCAGCATGATGGCCTGGCCTGCGCCAAGGTGCATCAGCCCCATGCCCTGAAGCAGGGCGTTCAGACTTTCCATTTCAGTTCTCCGTTACGCCAGCGTCATCAGGGTGTCGCCGACGGAGACCGCGTCCCCGGACTTCACCGCGATACCGCGTACCGTCCCGGCCTGCGCGGCGCGGATTTCGGTTTCCATCTTCATGGCTTCCAGAATCAGCAGCACGTCGCCTTCGGCCACCGTCTGGCCCTCGGTGGCAATCACCTTCCAGATATTCCCCGCCAGCGGCGCGGTGACCGGGGTGCCGGCGCCTGCCGGGGCGGCAGCCTGAACCGGTGCGGAAGAGGCCGCCGGAACAGCCGCAGTGAGCTGGCTGATATCGCCGCCGTCGCTGACCTTCACCACAAAGGCTTTGCCTTCCACTTCCACGGTGTAGATACCGGAGGCGGCAGGCTTCTCTGCTTTTGCCACCGGCTGCGCGGCTTCCGCCTGCGGCAGTGGCTCAAACGCCGCCGGGTTATTGCGGTTCTCAAGGAATTTGAGGCCGATTTGCGGGAACAGCGCCACGGTGAGCACGTCGTCGATGGCGTTTCCCGCCAGAGTAATCCCCTTCTCCTGCGCCTGGCGCCTGACGTCCGCTTCCAGTTCAGCCAGTTCCGGTTTGAGTAAATCCGCCGGACGGCAGGTCACCGGGGCGCCCCCTTCCAGCACGCGGGCCTGTAACGCGGCGTTCACCGGCACCGGGGTGTGGCCGTATTCGCCTTTCAGAATGCCCGCCGTTTCTTTGGCAATGGTTTTGTAGCGCTCGCCGGTCAGGACGTTGAGCACCGCCTGGGTGCCGACAATCTGCGAGGTTGGGGTCACCAGCGGGATAAAGCCGAGGTCCTCGCGCACGCGGGGGATTTCCGCCAGCACCTGGTCGAGTTTGTCCGCCGCGTTCTGCTGCTTCAGCTGGCTTTCGAGGTTGGTGAGCATTCCGCCCGGTACCTGGGCCACCAGAATACGGCTGTCGTAGCCCTTCAGCTGGCCTTCAAAGGCGTGATACTTTTTGCGCACCTCGCGGAAGTACGCGGCGATATTTTCCAGCTTCAGGATATCCAGCCCGGTGTCGTGTTCCGTGCCGGCAAGCGTTGCCACCAGCGCTTCGGTGGCCGGGTGGCCGTAGGTGGCGCTCATGGAGGAAATCGCCGTGTCCACGCCGTCGACGCCCGCCTCGATAGCCTTCAGCAGGGCCATCTCCGCCATCCCGGTGGTGGCGTGACAGTGCAGGTGCAGGCGCACCTCAAAACGTTTTTTGATTTCGCTGACCAGCTCATACGCCGCCATCGGTGTGAGAATGCCGGACATATCCTTGATGGCAATCGAGTCAACGCCGGTTTCCAGCAGTTGCTCCGTTAAATCCAGCCAGGTCTGCAGGGTGTGCGCCGGGCTGGTGGTGTAACTCAGGGTCCCCTGGGCGTGCGCGCCGTGGCTGCGCACCGCCTGTAATGCGGCTTTCATATTGCGCGGGTCGTTCATGGCATCGAAGACGCGGAACACATCCATGCCGTTTTTCACCGCGCGTTCGACGAAGCGCTCCACCACGTCATCGGCGTAGTGGCGGTAGCCGAGCAGGTTCTGGCCGCGCAGCAACATCTGCAGCGGGGTTTTGGGCATGGCTTTTTTGAGTTCGCGCAGGCGCAGCCACGGGTCTTCGCCGAGAAAGCGGATACAGGCGTCAAAGGTGGCGCCGCCCCAGCACTCCAGCGACCCGTAGCCCACGTCATCGAGCGCGGCGGCAATCGGCAGCATGTCATCAAGGCGCAGGCGGGTGGCGAACAGAGACTGGTGGGCGTCACGCAGGACGACGTCGGTAATGGCAATGGTCATGGATCCCTCCGGGAAATTAAACGTGGTGGCGGTGATGGTGAATGGCGGCGGCAATCACCGGCTTTAAGCGGGTGAAGTCGTCCACGACGGGAACGGCGCGCGGTGCGGGCGCGGCGACGGGTTCCGGGAAGAAGCGAGTAATCACGGCAGACATGCCGCGAATGGCAAAGATGAGCAGGAACAGAAAGCTCAGTACGAACCCCATCCCTAAAAACATCAGGGTGAAACCTTCACCCAGTAGTACAGCTTCGTTCATGAATCATTTTCCATAATGAGAGGCACGACGGTGGCCTTGACGACAACCTTCCTGGTGAATCCGGCTAAGGAGTAGAGTGGATTTCCCTTGGCCACCTCTGGCTTTGGCCTCTACTTTTCTCCAGGTCGTTTGCTGCCAAGACACCGCCGTGCGTTTTTTTACACCATCATGCTGAACACGATGCTAGCGATAACCAGCACAATACCTCCGCCCAGACGAGAGGAAATTTGTGCATATGAAATGAGGTTCATACGGTTACAGGCGGAGAGCACTTCCAGATCGCCGGAGCCGCCGCGGTTGGCCATACAAAGACCCGCAGTAATGGATGATTCAATCGGGTAGAAGCCAATCAACCAGCCCCCGATAGCTGCGCCAACGACTGCGCCGACCACAATGATTGCGGCGATAACTACGTTCGCGAACGTCAGGGCATCGATGATCTCTTGCAGATCGGTGTAGCAAACACCCACACCTACCATCAGCACCCACAGTAGCTGTTTGGAGAAGAAGTCAGAAAGACGTTTCGCCCCGGCTTTAATCTCCGGTGAGCAAAGACCTGATGCGTTCAGCGCAGCAACAATCAGGACCATCCAGGCGAAGTAGTGAATAGAGACGCCGCCGATGCTTGGCAGAATTTTCTTGGCAACAACATAGGCCAGCAGGAAGCAGGTGGTGGATAGCACCATGCCAACCGCCGTTTCACGATGGGTAATCTGACCGGCCTTTTCATCATCTTCGGTTTTGAAGGAAGCCTTACGAACCAACTCGCCTTCACCGCTAAGCCAGGTGTATTTTTTGCCTATCATATCGAGGAGGGCGGCGAAAATAATGGCGAAGATATTCGCAATGGTCAGAATAGCAATAGCCGTTGAGTAATACTCTTCGCGAGAACGTCCGGTAACCGAGTGATAAATTTCAGACAGAGGCACGGCGCCCGCGCCGTTACCACCGCCCATAATCGGCAGAACGTACAGCATCATGATACGGTCGACCGGGATACCGAAGCACAGACCAATGACGATACCGAAAAGGGACGCGCCGACAATCCCGGCGAGGATGGTTGGGATATAGCCCAGCAGTGATTTTAATAGCAGCTTACGGTTTACCGACAGGATCGCGCCTGTGATCAACACTGCGATAAACAGGTTAAGGAAGTTGCTTTTATCCATTACGTTGCTGATCGCATCAATTTCTTTCTGCGTAAATATGCCAGCATAGACAAAATAAGCTGCAACCAGAAATATCATAACCGGTGCGCCGCCAATATATTTATTGAAGATCGGTAAACGTTTGCCGATTTCACCAAAAATGGCCCCCATCACAAACATAAGGGCAAAACCACCTACTAAGTCAGTCGGTATAGCATTATAAAAATGAGAAAGTAATAAAGTAATTAATGCAAAGGCATAAAGCGGTAGCGGCATACCAAAGATTTTGAATCTGAGTAAATCGCTAGCCCCCTTTTTCTCCGTCGCCGAAGCCTGGGTCATGTTGGTCATAAACATTTTCCTGTGTATTGATGGGTAACAAGACCCGCGCATACTAATAAATTCAATGAACCATGAGATGTGACTATCTTCACTGAATGGTTGTGTTTTTAATTAATTTAATTATTTTTATTAACTCTGGTTAATTAAGGAAATAAAAACCATAAAGCTTATAAAAGCAAGGGGGAAAGTGTGATGTCTATTCCAGACGAGTAATACAAACGCTGGCGAAATATGCGACGTTATTTGCTGACGGATGCAGAATAGAGTGAATCTAATATTTAAACGCATTTATTTGCAAAAGGATGTATTGCGTCGCGAGTCGGTCGCCATGTTTCTGGAGGGCGTGGGACTCGCCCTGGAAGACGATTGTGAAATCGCGGTATGCGCATATTGGCAGGGTGAGATAGTCGGGTGCGGTTCTCTGGCCGGGAGCGTACTGAAATGCATCGCCGTTTCCCCGGTTTTACAAGGGGAAGGGCTCAGCCTCAAACTGCTGACCGAGCTGCTTACATTGGCCTACGAGTTAAACCGCAGCGAGCTTTTCCTGTTCACTAAGCCGCAAAATCGGTTGCTGTTTTCTGGCGCGGGGTTTTGGCCCATTGCGCAGGCAGGTGAGCTGGCGGTGTTAATGGAGAACAGCAGTGAACGGTTAGCGCGCTTTTGTCGCCAACTGGCGCTTTATCGTCAACCGGGAAAAACGATCGGCGCCATCGTCATGAACGCCAATCCGTTTACATTGGGCCACCGTTATCTGGTGGAGCAAGCGGCTGCGGCCTGTGACTGGTTGCATCTGTTTGTAGTCAAAGAAGATGCTTCATTTTTTTCCTATACCGACCGTTGGGCGCTGATCGAACAAGGAATCGCGGGCATTGACAACGTCACGTTGCATTCCGGCTCCGCTTATATGATCTCGCGTGCGACGTTTCCCGGCTATTTCCTCAAAGAAAAAGGGGTTGTGGACGACTGCCATTGCCAGATCGATCTGCAACTCTTCCGTGAACATCTGGCTCCAGCGCTGGGGATTACCCATCGTTTTGTCGGCAGTGAACCGTTTTGTCCTCTGACCTGTGCCTATAACCAGCGAATGCACGACATTTTGCACGATCCGAAGCGTAGCGGCCCGGTTATTGAGGTCGTCGAGCTGGCGCGGGTGGAGAAAAACGGCGCGGCTATTTCCGCCTCTCGCGTCAGAAAACTGTATAGCGAACGTAATTGGTCGGCAATAAGCGCGCTGGTGCCTGCTGGCACCCTGGCATATCTGCAGCGGCATGCCGCCAGACACACTGAAACCATATGACGTAACACCGTTAACAAGGAACATAACTAATGAAAATCATTAAAGATGCCCTGGCAGGCACGCTGGAATCCAGCGATGTGATGATCAGGATTGGTCCATCCAGCGAGCCAGGAATTCGGCTGGAGCTAGAGAGTCTGGTGAAGCAGCAGTTTGGCGCGGCGATTGAGCAGGTGGTGCGCGAAACGCTGGCGAAGCTGGGCGTTGAACGCGCGCTGGTTAGCGTCGATGACAAAGGCGCGCTGGAGTGCATTTTACGCGCCCGAGTGCAGGCGGCGGCGTTACGCGCTGCAGAACAAACGGAAATTCAATGGAGTGCGTTATGAGACCACGTCGCAGTATGTTGTTTATCCCCGGCGCAAATGCGGCCATGTTGAGCACCTCGTTTGTCTACGGTGCGGACGCGGTGATGTTCGACTTAGAAGACGCCGTAGCGTTACGTGAGAAAGATACCGCCCGTCTTTTAGTCCATCACGCGCTTCAACATCCGTTCTATCAGGATGTTGAAAAAGTGGTGCGCATTAATCCACTGAACACGCCGTTTGGTCTGGCCGATCTTGAAGCCGTCGTGCGTGGTGGCGCGGATATCGTGCGTCTGCCGAAAACCGACAGCAAAAACGATGTGCTGGAGCTGGAAGCGCAGGTCGAACGGATCGAACGTGAATGTGGACGCGAGGTCGGCAGTACCAGGCTGATGGCGGCGATCGAATCAGCGAAAGGCGTGGTCAATGCCGTCGACATCGCCACCTCCAGCCCGCGCATGGTGGCAATTGCGCTGGCGGCATTTGATTACGTGATGGATATGGGCACCAGCCGGGGCGATGGCACCGAGCTGTTCTACGCCCGCTGCGCAGTGCTGCATGCGGCGCGCGTTGCGGGTATTGCCGCCTATGATGTCGTTTGGTCGGATATCAATAATGAAGAAGGCTTCCTGAAGGAAGTGCAGTTGGCGAAAGGGCTTGGTTTTAACGGTAAGTCCTTAGTGAACCCACGTCAGATTGAGCTGTTACATCAGGCTTATTCTCCGACACGTAAAGAAGTTGAGCATGCGTATGAGGTGATTGCCGCCGCTGAAGAGGCTGAGTCTCGCGGTCTGGGCGTCGTTTCACTCAACGGCAAAATGATTGACGGCCCGATTATCGACCACGCGCGCAAAGTGGTGGCGCTGTCGGCTTCCGGTATTCGTGATTAAGGAAGGAACCATGAAAGAGACTGTAACCATGCTCAACCAGCAATATGTCGTACCGGAAGGATTACAGCCCTACCAGGGGGTAACAGCGAACAGCCCGTGGCTTGCCAGTGAAACGGAAAAGCGTCGGCGTAAAATTTGTGACTCGCTTGAAGAGGCTATCCGTCGTTCCGGGCTTAAAAATGGCATGACGATATCCTTCCACCATGCGTTTCGTGGTGGCGACAAAGTCGTCAATATGGTGATGGCGAAGCTGGCGGAAATGGGATTCCGCGATCTGACGCTTGCCTCCAGCTCATTAATTGATGCCCACTGGCCGCTTATCGAACACATTAAAAATGGCGTGGTGCGGCAGATTTACACCTCCGGGCTGCGCGGCAAGTTAGGGGAAGAGATCTCCGCTGGCCTGATGGAAAACCCGGTACAGATCCACTCTCACGGCGGCCGCGTAAAGCTGATTCAGAGCGGTGAGCTGAATATTGATGTCGCTTTCCTCGGCGTGCCGTGCTGCGATGAATTTGGTAATGCTAACGGCTTTAGCGGCAAGTCACGCTGCGGCTCTTTGGGGTATGCGCAGGTTGATGCGCAGTACGCTAAATGTGTGGTGCTCCTGACTGAAGAGTGGGTCGAATTCCCCAATTATCCGGCCAGTATCGCGCAGGATCAGGTTGATTTGATCGTACAGGTGGACGAAGTAGGGGATCCGGAAAAAATCACCGCGGGTGCGATTCGTCTGTCCAGCAACCCGCGTGAACTGTTGATCGCCCGGCAGGCGGCCAATGTGATCGAACACTCAGGTTATTTTTGTGATGGTTTCTCGCTGCAAACCGGCACCGGTGGCGCTTCTCTGGCGGTCACCCGTTTCCTGGAAGACAAAATGCGTCGCCACAACATTACGGCGAGTTTTGGCCTGGGTGGGATCACCGGCACCATGGTGGATCTGCATGAGAAAGGGTTGATCAAAGCGCTGCTGGATACGCAATCATTCGATGGCGATGCAGCCCGTTCGCTGGCGCAGAACCCGCATCATATTGAAATTTCGACCAATCAATACGCTAACCCCGCCTCTAAAGGCGCGGCATGCGAACGCCTGAACGTGGTGATGCTGAGCGCGCTGGAAATTGACGTGAATTTTAACGTTAACGTGATGACCGGTTCAAACGGCGTACTGCGTGGCGCATCGGGCGGCCATAGCGATACGGCAGCAGGGGCCGATCTCACCATTATTACCGCACCGCTGGTCCGTGGCCGAATCCCATGCGTGGTGGAAAAAGTGCTGACTACCGTCACGCCTGGGGCAAGTGTTGATGTGCTGGTTACCGACCATGGTATTGCGGTGAACCCCGCGCGTCAGGATCTGCTTGATAACCTGCGTGCTGCGGGCGTGGCGCTGATGACCATCGAACAACTGCAACAGCGCGCTGAGCAACTGACCGGTAAACCGCAGCCGATTGAGTTTACCGATCGGGTGGTGGCTGTGGTGCGTTATCGCGACGGTTCAGTGATTGACGTGATTCGCCAGGTTAAAGGCTGATGAAGGGCACAGACCTGTTGTACCTGGGCCAGGCAGTTACGCTGGAGGAGATGCTACAAGCGCGCGATAAACGTGCCGCCAGGCAGCGTCAGGCGTTGAACTGCTATCGGCTACCGTTGATTTCCCTCACGCTGGTTGCACCGGGCGCCGTTAAAAACTCAGCGGTCTGGCGGCGTGTCGCCGATTACGCAATTGCCGAAATACTGGCGCTTTGCGAACAGATGGAGTGGGTCAACGTCTGGGAAATGCAGGTAAATGAACGCAGCGGCCCGGAATGGATGGCAGCGGTCTGTGCGCCGGCAATGGCGTTGAAACAGCACATGTCGACACTGGAGATGAGCCATCCGTTAGGGCGGCTTTGGGACATCGACATTATTGATAGCGACGGTAAGTCGCTATCACGCCGTGAACTCGGGCATCCTGCCCGGCCATGTTTGATATGCCAGCAGGATGCTCATCTCTGTGCCCGGGGCAAGCATCACACCCTTGACCTTTTGTTGGATGAAATTGCACGAAGGATTGAATGCTATGAACGTGAGCGTTGTGACTGAACGGCGTACGCCAGCGTACTCATCGCTGGCGGCTGGCGAACTTAATGGGTTGGTTGCAAGAGCGCTGCTGACGGAAGCCAGGCTGACACCAAAACCCGGTCTGGTCGATATTCGTAATTCGGGAGCGCATAGGGATATGGATCTGGCGGCATTTGAACGTAGCACTACCGCCATTGCTCCGTGGATGGAAAAGTTTTTTATCATGGGCAACAACACGGCGGCGCTGGCGGCAGAAAATGTCCTGGTGATGCTGCGTCCGCTGGGGATGGCCTGTGAGAACGATATGCTACAGGCGACCAATGGTGTGAATACCCATCGCGGGGCGATTTTCGCTTTTGGCCTGCTGAGCGCAGCGATTGGCCGACTTCTCGCGCGGGGAGAACCGTTGGAGCAAAATCGTATCTGCGACCAGGTTGCCCGCCTGAGTCGGAATATTGTTGCCCACGAGCTCTCAGCAAAAAAAGCGGGAAAACTGACAAAGAGTGAAACCCATTTCCAGTGTTATGGCCTGTCGGGCGCGCGGGGAGAAGCGGAAAGCGGTTTTCGAACCGTCAGAACGCAGGCTTTGCCGGTGTTTAACCGGGTCGTGCAGGAGCATGACGATACCCATCTTGCCCTACTGCAAACATTGTTGCATCTGATGGCGTGGAATGATGATACCAATCTGGTGTCACGGGGAGGCCTGGAAGGGCTTTACTACGTGCAGCAGCAGGCACAAAAATTGTTGTGGCAAGGGGGCGTATTGGTTGAGGGGGGCATTGAAGCGATGCAGTCCCTCGATGATGAACTCATCCTGCGTAACTTAAGCCCTGGCGGTAGCGCGGATTTACTGGCAGTGACCTGGTTTTTAAGTCATTTTCCTGCCGGTTCCCTCTATCCTGAGTAAGTTTCTCTTCTTTCATTCTCTCCAGCAATGATTCATCCTGCGGGATGAATCATGTCTTTTACTGATATCGCTCCCTGTTTATCATTAATTTCTAATTATCGGCGATTTTAGATGGCGGCCTCCGGGCGCGCTGGTTACTCTGAAAACGGTTTACGCAATTTTTACAAAAGAGAATAGCTATGCATGAAGCACAAATCCGCGTCGCCATTGCCGGCGCCGGTGGCCGCATGGGACGGCAGTTAATCCAGGCCGCCATGGCGATGGAAGGTGTTCAGCTGGGTGCCGCGCTGGAGCGCGAAGGCTCTTCCTTGCTGGGCAGCGATGCTGGCGAACTGGCAGGGGCGGGAAAGTCCGGCGTGATCGTTCAAAGCAGCCTTGAGGCGGTAAAAGATGATTTTGACGTTTTCATCGATTTTACCCGTCCGGAAGGCACGTTGACGCATCTGGCGTTTTGCCGCCAGCATGGTAAAGGGATGGTGATTGGTACTACCGGCTTTGACGACGCCGGTAAACAAGCCATTCGCGAGGCGTCACAAGAGATTGCGATCGTTTTCGCCGCAAACTTTAGCGTCGGCGTTAACGTCATGCTCAAGCTGCTGGAGAAAGCCGCGAAGGTAATGGGCGACTATAGCGATATTGAAATTATTGAAGCGCACCACCGCCATAAAGTGGATGCACCGTCGGGTACGGCGCTGGCAATGGGCGAGGCAATCGCCGGGGCGCTGGATAAAAATCTGAAGGACTGCGCGGTCTACTCGCGTGAAGGTTATACCGGCGAGCGCGTAGCGGGCACGATTGGCTTTGCGACCGTTCGGGCGGGCGACATCGTCGGCGAACATACCGCGATGTTTGCCGATATTGGCGAGCGCGTAGAGATTACGCATAAAGCTTCCAGCCGCATGACGTTTGCAAATGGCGCGTTGCGATCGGCGTTATGGCTAAAAACGAAGAAAAATGGGCTATTTGACATGCGGGATGTGCTGGGGCTGGATGTATTATAGCGACTAAATACCTTCGTGATGTGGTTGTGGTAATCAAGATTAATTGATTACAAAGGGCAATATATTATTGCCCTTTTGTTGTCTATGGAAAACCCCCAGCTAGGCTGGGGGTTCCGGAAAGCTTTCAGCTTTAAGCCAGTTATTAAAACCCCTTTTGATTTGTTAAAACATCTTGCGGTCTGGCAACTGCAAAAGTTCAACAAGAAATCAAAAGGGGGTCCCAATGGGGGACGAAAAGAGCTTAGCGCACACCCGATGGAACTGTAAATATCACATAGTTTTCGCGCCCAAATACCGAAGACAAGCGTTCTATGGAGAGAAGCGTAGGGCAGTAGGCAGCATATTAAGAAAATTGTGTGAATGGAAAAACGTACGAATTCTGGAAGCAGAATGTTGTGCAGATCATATTCACATGCTTCTGGAGATCCCGCCGAAGATGAGTGTGTCGAGTTTCATGGGATATCTGAAGGGTAAAAGTAGTCTGATGCTTTACGAGCAGTTTGGGGATCTAAAATTCAAATACAGGAACAGGGAGTTCTGGTGCAGAGGGTACTATGTCGATACGGTGGGTAAGAACACGGCGAAGATACAGGACTACATAAAGCACCAGCTTGAAGAGGATAAAATGGGTGAGCAATTATCGATCCCGTATCCGGGCAGCCCGTTTACGGGCCGTAAGTAACGAAGTTTGATGCAAATGTCAGATCGTATGCGCCTGTTAGGGCGCGGCTGGTAAGAGAGCCTTATAGGCGCATCTGAAAAACCTCCGGCTATGCCGGAGGATATTTATTTTTGCCCCCCGGTTATTCGGTCAGATAAATAACGCCTTTCACCATTCATGTTTCGACAGTTTCTTCGCCCACGGCATGTTCTGCCGTTGTTTTCGCGTTAAGAATAGTCCGTTTAAAGACATCCGGGCCAACGGCATCCATTTGCGTGACGTAATTGCCATTACGATAAATGCGGTTAATTGGCCCTTCAGACGCATCGGTACGGGTCATTACGTTCAACGGGAAAAAATTACTGCCTGAACTGACGTTAGTCATATTCAGCCGCAGCGCCTTACCGTATGCAAAAGGCACCTCGACCAGACTGATAAGACTGATATCCATCGGAGGGGGAGTGCTGTTCCTCGGGGGGCGTTTTATCTCTTTTGCTTCAATAGGTTGGCTTTTTTATGCTGTAGTGAGGCTGGTTGTGGTCCAATCGTATGTGCCTGTCTTAAAGAAAAAGAAGCTGGATCTTTATATCGCGATTGTAATTCTTATTACATTGTCTTAATTTGCTGTTTTTTGTTGATTTTATGATGCATTTGATTTGTTTTTTATATTTTTAATATATTGATTTTTAAAATTTTTTTGTCGTTAACTTTCTTGATTTTGAATTTTTATGCATTTAATGGCATTGATGGCTATTAAGTGAGTTTTTATCGTTGTTTTTTGTTGTTTTAATGTCAAATTTGACCATTTGGTCCACTTTTTATCATGCCAGCCAGTTTTTTGCGAACTCAAGGAAGCGCAAGCGTTTTCTATCGTAACTTAGTTGATCTTTTTGCCTCTTAAACAGAATAACTTCCTTATAATGTGCAAAATAACATAAAAAACACCCTCTTTAAGTTGACTTTTATCCGGCTTAACTTCAGAATGCCGCCGTTTGCCAGAAATCCACGGGTAAGCAAATTTGCATTGCTTCATACTGACTGAATGAATTAATATGCAAATAAAGTGAGTGAATATTCTCTGGAGGGTGTTTTGATTAAGTCAGCGCTATTGGTTCTGGAAGACGGAACCCAGTTTCACGGTCGGGCCATTGGGGCAACGGGTTCGGCGGTTGGGGAAGTCGTTTTCAATACTTCAATGACCGGTTATCAAGAAATCCTCACTGATCCTTCCTATTCCCGCCAAATCGTCACTCTTACTTATCCCCATATTGGTAATGTCGGCACCAATAAAGCCGATGAAGAATCCTCTCAGGTTCATGCGCAAGGTTTAGTGATTCGCGATCTGCCGTTGATTGCCAGCAACTTCCGTAACACCGAAGACCTCTCTTCTTACCTCAAACGGCATAACATTGTGGCGATTGCTGATATCGATACCCGCAAGCTGACCCGACTGCTGCGTGAGAAAGGCGCACAGAACGGCTGCATCATTGCAGGCGATAGCCCGGATGCGAAGCTGGCGCTGGAAAAAGCGAAAGCATTTCCTGGACTTAACGGTATGGATCTGGCGAAAGAAGTGACCACGGCGGAAACTTACCGCTGGACGCAGGGTAGCTGGACGCTGAAAGACGGTTTACCGGAAGCGAAATCTGAGGATGACCTGCCGTTCCATGTGGTGGCCTATGATTTCGGCGCGAAGCGCAACATCCTGCGTATGCTGGTGGATCGCGGCTGCCGCCTGACGGTGGTGCCAGCGCAAACCTCTGCTGAAGAGGTGCTGAAAATGAATCCGGACGGCATCTTCCTGTCAAACGGCCCTGGCGACCCGGCTCCGTGCGACTACGCGATTACTGCTATCCAGAAATTCCTCGAAACCGACATTCCGCTATTTGGCATCTGCCTCGGTCATCAGCTACTGGCGCTGGCGAGCGGTGCGAAGACCGTTAAGATGAAGTTCGGCCATCACGGCGGCAACCATCCGGTAAAAGATATGGACAGAAACGTGGTAATGATCACCGCGCAGAACCACGGCTTTGCGGTGGATGAAGACTCGCTGCCCGCCAACCTGCGCGTGACCCACAAGTCGCTGTTCGACGGCACCCTGCAAGGGATTCACCGTACCGACAAACCGGCGTTCAGCTTCCAGGGCCACCCGGAGGCGAGCCCCGGCCCGCACGATGCGGCGCCGCTGTTCGACCACTTTATCGAGCTTATTGAGCAATACCGTCAGTCCGCGAAATAATCAGGAGTAATAAGAGCCATGCCAAAACGTACAGATATAAAAAGCATCCTGATTCTGGGCGCGGGCCCGATTGTTATCGGTCAGGCGTGTGAGTTTGACTACTCCGGCGCTCAGGCGTGTAAAGCCCTGCGCGAAGAGGGCTATCGCGTCATTCTGGTGAACTCCAACCCGGCCACCATCATGACCGACCCGGAAATGGCCGATGCCACCTACATCGAGCCGATTCACTGGGAAGTGGTGCGCAAAATCATTGAAAAAGAGCGTCCGGATGCGGTGCTGCCGACCATGGGCGGCCAGACCGCGCTGAACTGCGCGCTGGAGCTGGAGCGGCAGGGCGTGCTGGAAGAGTTCGGCGTCACCATGATTGGTGCGACCGCCGACGCCATTGATAAAGCCGAAGACCGTCGTCGCTTCGATATCGCGATGAAGAAAATTGGTCTCGACACCGCGCGTTCCGGTATCGCGCACACTATGGAAGAAGCGCTGGCGGTTGCCGCTGACGTGGGCTTCCCGTGCATCATCCGGCCTAGCTTTACCATGGGCGGCACCGGCGGCGGTATCGCTTACAACCGTGAAGAGTTCGAAGAAATCTGCGAACGCGGTCTGGACCTCTCGCCAACCAACGAGCTGCTGATTGATGAATCGCTGATCGGCTGGAAAGAGTACGAGATGGAAGTGGTGCGTGATAAAAACGACAACTGCATCATCGTCTGCTCTATCGAAAACTTCGATGCGATGGGTATCCACACCGGTGACTCCATCACCGTGGCCCCGGCACAGACGCTGACCGACAAAGAATACCAAATCATGCGTAACGCCTCGATGGCGGTACTGCGTGAAATCGGCGTCGAAACCGGCGGTTCTAACGTCCAGTTCGCAGTGAACCCGAAAAACGGCCGTCTGATCGTTATCGAAATGAACCCGCGCGTATCCCGCTCCTCGGCGCTGGCGTCGAAAGCCACCGGTTTCCCGATTGCCAAAGTGGCCGCCAAACTGGCGGTAGGTTACACCCTTGACGAACTGATGAACGACATCACCGGCGGGCGCACTCCGGCCTCCTTCGAGCCGTCCATCGACTATGTGGTTACTAAAATTCCGCGCTTTAACTTTGAGAAATTCGCCGGTGCCAACGACCGTCTGACCACCCAGATGAAATCGGTCGGAGAAGTGATGGCGATTGGCCGCACGCAGCAGGAATCCCTGCAAAAAGCGCTGCGCGGCCTGGAAGTCGGCGCCACCGGTTTTGACCCGAAAGTGAGCCTCGACGACCCGGAAGCGCTGACCAAAATCCGCCGCGAGCTGAAAGACGCGGGCGCAGATCGTATCTGGTACATCGCCGATGCTTTCCGCGCAGGCCTCTCCGTCGATGGCGTCTTTAACCTGACCAACATCGACCGCTGGTTCCTGGTGCAAATTGAAGAGCTGGTGCGTCTGGAAGAGAAAGTGGCTGAAGTCGGGATTACTGGCCTCAACGCCGACTTCCTGCGTCAGCTCAAGCGTAAAGGTTTTGCCGATGCGCGTCTGGCAAAATTGGCGGGCGTGCGCGAGGCGGAAATCCGCAAACTGCGCGACCAGTATGACCTGCACCCGGTCTACAAGCGTGTGGATACCTGCGCGGCGGAATTCGCCACCGACACCGCCTATATGTACTCCACTTATGAAGATGAGTGCGAAGCGAACCCGTCCATTGACCGCGATAAAATCATGGTCCTCGGCGGCGGCCCGAACCGTATCGGCCAGGGTATCGAATTTGACTACTGCTGCGTACACGCCTCGCTGGCGCTGCGCGAAGACGGTTACGAGACCATTATGGTCAACTGTAACCCGGAAACCGTCTCCACCGACTACGACACTTCCGACCGTCTGTACTTCGAGCCGGTCACGCTGGAAGACGTGCTGGAAATCGTGCGCATCGAGAAGCCGAAAGGCGTTATCGTGCAGTACGGCGGCCAGACGCCGCTGAAGCTGGCGCGCGCGCTGGAAGCGGCAGGTGTGCCGGTAATCGGCACCAGCCCGGACGCCATCGACCGCGCGGAAGACCGCGAGCGCTTCCAGCACGCGGTTGACCGTCTGAAGCTGAAGCAACCGGCCAACGCCACCGTCACCGCCATTGAACAGGCTGTCGAAAAAGCGAAAGAGATCGGCTACCCGCTGGTGGTACGTCCTTCTTACGTGCTGGGCGGTCGGGCGATGGAAATTGTCTATGACGAAGCCGACCTGCGTCGCTACTTCCAGACGGCGGTCAGCGTCTCTAACGATGCGCCGGTGCTGCTGGACCGCTTCCTTGATGACGCGGTTGAAGTGGACGTGGACGCTATCTGCGACGGCGAAATGGTGCTGATTGGCGGCATTATGGAGCACATTGAGCAGGCGGGCGTACACTCCGGCGACTCCGCCTGTTCCCTGCCGGCCTACACGCTGAGCCAGGAAATTCAGGACGTGATGCGCCAGCAGGTGCAGAAGCTGGCCTTCGAGTTGCAGGTGCGCGGCCTGATGAACGTGCAGTTTGCGGTCAAGGACAACGAAGTCTACCTGATTGAAGTCAACCCGCGTGCGGCGCGTACCGTACCGTTCGTCTCCAAAGCCACCGGCGTTCCGCTGGCGAAAGTGGCGGCGCGCGTGATGGCCGGCAAATCGCTGACCGAGCAGGGCGTGACCCAAGAAATTATCCCGCCGTACTACTCGGTGAAAGAAGTGGTGCTGCCGTTCAACAAATTCCCCGGCGTTGACCCGCTGTTAGGGCCAGAAATGCGCTCCACCGGGGAAGTGATGGGCGTGGGCCGTACCTTCGCGGAAGCGTTCGCTAAGGCGCAGCTGGGCAGTAACTCCACCATGAAGAAACAGGGCCGTGCGCTGCTCTCCGTCCGCGAAGGCGACAAAGAGCGCGTGGTGGATCTCGCCGCCAAGCTGCTGAAACAGGGCTTTGAGCTGGATGCCACCCACGGTACGGCGATTGTGCTGGGCGAAGCCGGTATCAACCCGCGTCTGGTGAACAAGGTGCACGAAGGTCGTCCGCACATTCAGGACCGTATCAAGAATGGCGAATATACCTATATTATCAACACCACCGCAGGTCGCCGCGCGATTGAAGACTCCAGGGTGATTCGCCGCAGCGCGCTGCAGTATAAAGTGCATTATGACACCACGCTGAACGGCGGTTTTGCCACGACGATGGCGCTCAATGCCGATGCCACCGAGAAGGTAACCTCGGTGCAGGAAATGCACGCGCAGATCAAAAAGTCGTAAACAAAGGGTCCGGCGGATATTGCTCTAACCGGACCTGTAATATAATGTTGAAAGGGTTTCTGTAAAGAAACCCTTTTTTTATCTTGCGTAAGGTCATTCCTGGAGAAGTCCGTTTCCGTAACCACATTTTCAATGTAATAAGCACGATATTGCTCACACTAATCAATATTTAAGTCGCATACTATCTTGCATATCCACAATTTTAATATGGCTTAGTTTTTATTAGTTTGGACAGGCCGTAGCCAGATTTTTAATTTGTGAAATGGTGTGCTTATGTGTGAAAAATATGTTGAAAGACCGCTTTATTTGTTAATTGCTGACTGGATGATGGCAGAGAACCGATGGATCACTGCCAGGGAGATTTCCCGTCAATTTGATATTGAACATTGCAAAGCAATTAATACGCTCTCCTATATTCTGTCAGAAGTGGGGGAAATTGTTTGTGAAGTGAAGATGATCCCTAACCAAATTGCAGGACGAGGCTGCCAGTGCCAGCGTCTGGTGAAAGTCGTGAGTATCGACTCTCAACTCTATCGCCGATTGAATCATAATTTGCAGGAAAGAAAAGTGAGCGTGGCGAAAGCGCCGCGGCTGTCTGCCGTTCCCCCCACAGAGCTAAACCGTGAGCAGAAATGGCAGATGATGCTCTCCAAGAGTATGCGTCGCTAATTGTCTGTTTACCTGCTGGCGGGGTAAACGGTAATTGACGCGTAGGCCGGATAAGCGTGAGCGCATCCGGCATCAATTACTGTGCTGATTTTGGCTTCACGTCCGTCGTGCCTTTCAGGCGCGGTCGGTTTTCTTCGGCCTGCGTTAACGGCTTCGTTTCAGATAACCCCGTTCGACAACGGATCGCAAGATCCTGATATTCTTTGGTATTGAGGTGTTTCCAGTGCAGCTCCTGGTCCGTAACCTGGCGTAGTACGCGCGCCGGTGATCCCACCAGGAGTTGCCTTGCCTCACCCTGAAATCCGGCTTTGACAAAACTCATGGCGGCGACAATGCTCTCTTCGCCAATCACTGCGCCGTCCATAATGACGCTATTCATGCCGACCAGGGCGTCCCGTTCCACCACGCAGCCATGTAAAATAGCGCCGTGGCCGATATGGCCGTTTTCATGCACGATGGTATCGGTATCGCAGTAGCCATGCATAATGCAGCCATCCTGCAGATTAGAGCCTGCCTCCAGGATCAGGCGACCATAATCCCCACGCAATGACGCGAGTGGGCCAATATAAACACCGGCGCCCACGATGACATCGCCAATCAGCACGGCGCTGGGGTGGACAAACGCGTCCGGATGCACCACCGGGATCAGTCCTTCAAAGGCGTAATAGCTCATAGTTGTACCTCGGTTTTTTGCCGGATGGCGGCGTAAACACCTTATCCGGTCTACGGTTGCGCATGTGCTGTAGGCCGGATAAGCGAAGCGCCATCCGGCATAGTCACATTAACGACCTTTCCACACCGGATCGCGTTTTTCGGCAAATGCCTGCGGTCCTTCGAGCGCATCTTCTGAATGCAGCACCGACGGATAATGCTTCAGTACGCCGCTGCGGATGTAGCGGTAGCCTTCTTCTACCGGCATTTCGCTGGTCGCGCGATAAATCTCTTTCAGCGCCGCGATAGCCAGCGGGGCGCTATTGACCAGTTGTTGCGCCAGTTCGCGCGCACTCTCCATCAGTTCGCTCTGGCTGACAACGCGGTTCACGACTCCCCAACGCAGCGCTTCTTCGGCGCTCATTCGTCTGCCGGTCATTACCATTTCGTTGACGATAGCCGGTGGCAGCAGCTTAGGCAGACGCAATACGCCGCCGCTGTCAGGCACGATGCCGAGCTTGGCTTCCGGCAGCGCGAAGCTGGCGTTTTCGGCGCAGACAATAAAGTCCGCCGCCAGCGCCAGCTCAAAACCGCCGCCAAACGCGTAGCCGTTCACCGCGGCGATAACCGGCTTATCGAGGTCAAATATTTCGGTTAAACCGGCAAAGCCGCCGGGACCAAAATCGGCATCCGGCGCTTCACCTTCCGCTGCCGCTTTTAAGTCCCAGCCAGCAGAAAAGAATTTCTCCCCGCCGCCGGTAATGATTGCTACGCGTAATTCCGGATCGTCACGGAAATTAAGAAAAGCTTCACCCATTGCAAAGCTGGTTTTGGCGTCAATGGCATTCGCTTTAGGTCGGTCGAGGGTAATTTCCAGGATCGGGCCGTTACGGGTCAGATGTAATGACTCACTCATAGTTCATCTCCAGATAAATAGTTTTCCGGCGGGAGGGATTCCTGCCGGAAGGTTTATTTCAGATTTTTTTTGATTATTTTTCCTGAACAGTTGCGCGGCAGGTCGGTTCTGATCTCCATAAAAGAGGGAACCTTGAACTTCGCCATATTGTTTTCGCAGAAGCTGAAAAACTCGGCTTCGCTTAATGTTTCACCTTCATTAAGGACAATAAACGCTTTAATGGCTTCATCACGGATCGCGTCTTTAATACCAACCACCACAATGTCCTGAATTTTCGGATGCGCAGAAATAATATTTTCCAGCTCGACGCAGGAGACATTTTCTCCGCCGCGTTTAATCATGTTGCAGCGCCTGTCGACGAAATAAAAATAGCCATCCTCATCCTGATAGCCCGAATCACCGGTATGTAACCAGCCCTCAGGTTCCAGCGCTTTGGCGGTAGCCTCCGGCTGCATGTAATACTCTTTGAAGATAGTCTTGCCGGGGATGCCTTTAATACAGATTTCGCCAATTTCTCCGGCGGGCAGCGGGCGATTTTGATCGTCGCGAATTTCAGCTTCATAGCTAAAACCCACGCGACCAATGGAAGGCCAGCGCCGTTTGTCTCCGGGACGGTCGCCAATAATTCCGACAATGGTTTCAGTCATACCATAAGAGGTCAGCAGCCTGACGCCAAAGCGTTCGGTAAAATCGTCTTTTTCCTGCTCGGATAAATTGAGATAGAACATCACTTCGCGCAGGTGATGCTGCCTGTCCGTTGGTGCGGCGGGCTGGACCATCAGCGTGCGGATCATCATCGGGATGCACTCGGTCACCGTTGCCTGATATTTACGTACCTGATCCCAGAAGGCCCTGGCGCTGTACTTCTCTAGCAGCACAAAGGTGCTGCCGGCGGAAAAGGCTGGCATTGCGGCGGTACACTGACAGTCGATATGAAAAGCGGGCATCACCGTCATGTACACGTCATCATCGCGCAGGGCGATTTGCCAGGCAGAGTAGTAGCCTGCAAAACGCAGGTTGTAGTGGGTAATTACCACCCCTTTAGGCCGTGAGGTGGTGCCTGAGGTAAACAGAATTTCCGCCGTATCGTCAGTGGATAACACGGGCGTATAGCACAGCGTGGCCGACTGGCGTGCTTGTAGTTGGGTAAAGTGGCTCACGCCGTCGTCAGCCGGAAGCTGCTCGCCAATCAGACAGATATGATTAAGCGGAGTGCTATTGTCCTGGCGTATTTCACGGTACATAGGATAAAACTGGGCGCTGGTAACCAGCAGACTCACCTGGCTGTTTTGCAGGATCCAGGCGCTTTCTTCGCCCAGTAAGCGGGCATTAATCGGCACCATAATGGCGCCGATTTTTGCCAGTCCAAACCAGCAAAAGATGAATTCCGGACAGTTATCCAGATGCAGCGCGACCCTATCACCCTTGCGGATCCCTAAGGAATAAAAAAGGTTCGCCGTGCGGTTAATCTCTTCATTGAGCGAAGCATAGCTAAACTGCCGAACGATTCCCTCACAGGATTCGAAAATTAACGCCGTTTTATCTCCGTACACCCCGGCCAGGTCGTCCCACATCTGACGTAAGTTTTGTCCGCCAACGATATCCATATTGCTTTATCCACTGAAATCAGGCGTGAGCGCTAACCGGAAAACCGATTAGCGCATCGCGTTTAATCCTCAACTTTGGCCAGGCCTTTGCCGACCAGTTCCTTAATATCTGCTTCGCTATAACCAATGTTTTTCAGAATGGCGGCGGTATCCATGCCGTGTGACGGCATGCCACGCCAGATTTTCCCCGGGTTGTTTTTAAATTTCGGCATGATGTTCGGCCCTTTACAGGTGCGACCGTCCATTGTTTGCCACTGAGTAATCGATTCGCGGGCAACGTACTGCGGGTTACCTTCCAGTTCCGGAATGGTGAGCACCTTCGCACAGGCGATATTCAGTTCAGCAAAACGCGCCTGAACGTCGGCGATGGTGTGTGTTGCCAGCCAGGCGTCCAGTTTCTCTTCGACGAGCGGGCCGTAAGGGCATTCCACGCGATGGATGAGTTGTGTGCCTTCCGGAACTTCCGGCGTACCGAGAATGTGGGCCAGGCCAATATCTTTAAAACACTCGTTGATTTGCGTGATGCCGACCAACTCCATGACGATGTAACCATCGGCGCATTTATACAGGCCGCAACCAGCGTAGTAGGGGTCTTTCCCTTTCGTCATACGTGGACAGATTTCGCCGCCGTTGAAGTAGTCCATCATGAAATACTGACCCATGCGCAGCATCACTTCGTACATGGCGATATCGATGCTTTCACCTTTACCCGTTTCGCGTACTTTGTGCAGGGCTGCCAGCGCGGCTGTCGTCGCGGTCATCCCGGAGAAGTAATCGGCGGTATACGGGAAGGCTGGCATCGGCTGATCAACGTCGCCGTTTTGGATCAGATAACCACTGAATGCCTGCGCGATGGTGTTATACGCCGGAAGATTGGTGTACTCCTCGGTACCATACTGACCGAAGCCGGAAAGGTGGGCAATGACCAGTTTCGGGTTATGTTCCCACAGCACTTCATCAGTAATACCACGGCGGGCAAAGGCCGGGCCTTTACTGGCTTCAATGAAAATATCGGTGGTTTCCATCAGTTTCAGAAACGCTTCCCGACCTTCATCTTTGAAAATATTCAGCGACAGGGCGTGCAGGTTGCGGCGTGAGAGCTGCGGGTAGTTAGGCTGTACGCGGATGGTATCGGCCCATGCGACGTTTTCAATCCAGATAACCTCTGCGCCCCATTCGGCGAACATCTGTCCGGCGAATGGACCGGCGATTTCGATTCCTGAAAAAACAACGCGTACCCCAGCAAGCGGGCCAAAGGTTGGCATTGGTAAATGATTCATCATTTTTCTCCTGGCATTTTTTGCGGTATGTAGGCCGGATAAGCACAGCGCCATCCGGCATGATTGCCTGATGGCGACGCCCCGCGTCTTATCAGGCCTACAAGGGATCGATTAGCGGTATTGCTTAAGTACCGCACGACCCAACGTCAGGATCTGCATTTCATCAGAACCACCAGAAACACGGTCAACGCGCAGGTCACGCCAGAAACGCGTGATGCGGTGGTTGCCCGCGATACCAACACCTCCCAGTACCTGCATGGCGGTGTCTACCACTTCAAACGCGGCGTTGGCGCAGAAGTATTTGCACATTGCCGCGTCGCCGGAGGTAATGGTGCCGTTATCCGCTTTCCACGCGGCTTCCAGCAGCATATTTTTCATGGAGTTCAGTTTGATCGCCATATGCGCAAACTTCTCCTGAATCAGCTGGAAACGGCCAATAGCTTCACCAAACTGCACGCGCTGATTCGCGTAACGCGCAGCGTCTTCAAAAGCGCACATTGCGGTACCGTAGTTGGTCAGCGCGACGAGGAAGCGTTCATGGTCAAACTCTTCTTTCACGCGGTTGAAGCCGTTACCTTCCCGACCGAACATGTCTTTCTCGTCCAGTTCAACGTCGTCAAAGGTGATTTCACAGCAGCTGTCCATGCGCAGACCGAGTTTCTCCAGTTTGTTGACCTTGATACCTGCTTTGCTCATGTCCACAAACCACTCGGTGTAAACCGGTTTATCCGGCGATGCACCGTCTCTCGCCATGACCACGATGTACGGGGTATAGGCGCTACTGGTGATAAAGCACTTACTGCCATTGAGATAAACCTTACCATTTTTGCGCGTATAAGTGGTTTTCAGACTACCAACATCCGATCCCGCTCCTGGTTCGGTGATAGCAGAGTTCCACATCTGCTTACCGGTGCCCCGGAACGCCATGATTTTATCAATTTGCTCCTGAGTCCCTTCACGCAGGAAAGTGTTAAAACCTCCCGGCAATTGGTACAACACGTAAGTTGGCGCGCCAAGACGTCCCAGTTCCATCCAGACGGCGGCGACGGTAACAAAACCCGCTTCCAGACCGCCGTGTTCTTCCGGGATCAGCAGGCTATCAATACCCATATCCGCCAGCGCTTTTACAAAACGCTCAGGGTAGACGCTGTCACGATCGCACTCGGCAAAATAAGCTTCCCAGTTCTCACTGGCCATCAGTTCGCGAATACCGGCGACAAACAGCTCCTGTTCGTCATTTAAGTTGAAATCCATCTTTCAGCCTCTTGATCAATTGGGTTAATAAGAATTACTTGTCTTTCCAGTGCACTTTGGCGTCTTTAATAAAGGACAGCGTCACCATAATGTTGACGAAGAACAGCGGACATCCTCCGGCGATAATCGCGGTCTGAATCGGCTTCAACCCACCCAGCGCCAGCAGAACGATACCGATGATGCCGACCAGCACTGACCAGCCGATACGCACTAACAGAGGCGGCTCTTCACCATCGCGAACTTCGCGACAGGTCGACATCGCCAGGGTGTAAGAGCAGGCGTTAATCAGCGTGACGGTGGCAATAAAGCAGAGGATGAAGAAGCCCCACATGGTGGCGGTGCTGAGCGGCAAGGCGGCCCAGGTTTCGATAATGGCGCGCGCCACGCCGTGTTGCTCAATCAGTTGCGGAATGTTGAGGATGTTTTTATCCATCAGCAGCAGCGTGTTACTGCCCAGCACTGTCCACAGGATCCAGGTAGACGCGGTCAGACCCATCACCATCCCGAAGCACAGCTCACGTACGGTACGACCACGGGAAATACGGGCCAGGAAGATACTCATCTGGATGGCGTAAATAACCCACCACGCCCAGTAGAAAACGGTCCAGCCCTGCGGGAAGCCGCCTTTACCGATGGCGTCGGTATAGAACAGCATCCGTGGCAGGTGCATTAACAGCATCCCGACGGAGTCGGTGAAGTAGTTCATGATGAAGCTGGCGCCGCTGACGATAAACACCCAGCCGAGCATCAGGAAGCTCAGGTAGCTACGCACATCGCTGGCGATTCTGACCCCTTTTTGCAGGCCGCAGGCCACGCAAATCGCGTTCAGAATGATCCAGCAGGTAATGATGATGGCGTCGAGTTGCAGCGTATGCGGAATACCGAACAGCCATTGCATACACTCGGTGACCAGCGGGGTAGCCAGACCGAGGCTGGTGCCCATCGCGAAGATCAGCGCCACCAGGTAGAAGTTATCGACGATGGTACCGAACAACCCTTTCGCATGCTTTTCACCGACGAGCGGTACCAGCGTGGAGCTGGGGCGGATGACATCCATCTTGCGTACAAAGAAGAAGTAGGCGAAGGCCACGGAAAGGAAGCTATAGGTTGCCCACGGCAGCGGCCCCCAGTGGAACAGGCTGTACGCCAGGCCTATCTCTTTCGCGCCCGTGGAATTTGGTTCCAGGCCGAACGGCGGGGTGGAGATATAGTAGTAGATCTCAATAGAGCCCCAGAACAGAACCGCAGCGGATGTACAGGAGGCGAACATCATGAAAATCCAGCTGGCGGTGCTAAACTCCGGTTTTTCGTCACCTAATCTCTTTTTGGCATAGGGGCCAAAAACCAGCCAGAACCAGCCGAAGAGCATGACGACCATATACCATTCAAATGCCCAACCCCAGACGTTGGTGACATAACTGAATACCGCATTAATAACGACGTTAGCGGCATCAAGATCTCTGACTGTTAGCCAGCAAAGTATCCCGACAATTATTAATGGCGGAAAAAAAACCTTCGGTTCAATTCCCGATTTTTTCTTTTCATTTTTCATAAGTGAATTCCAGTGTGAAAACGAAATTTATTTAGCGTGCCAGTCCATGAACGTTTGTTTATTTATTATTAATGATTTGTTGATAAGTTTTTAACCTCTGGGACGCCTCAATGAGTAACTCATGATGGGTATTCACTTCGGGTGATTCTGTTATCTTCGTCACACTTTTTTGCGTTGATTATTTTGTGTCTAAATTTTGATTTTTGCTTTATTTATCAATTGATTGGTTGTGGTTTTTTAACTTTTTTAAGTATCTGGCGTTCAATATTGTTGAGCCAGCAAACAATATTGAAAATTTTCATATTTGGCATATTTCTTTCAATATTGGTGAGGTGCGTAACACTATTGAAAGTTACGAATATCAATGTGTGACATTTTCAATATTGGTGATTAAGGTTTTATTTCCGAATTAAAGAGCGTGATATCTGTATTTAACACCGCCGATATAAATACGTTTCCTTCATGATTTCTGGAGATGCAATGAAGATAATTACTTGCTACAAATGCGTACCTGATGAGCAGGATATTGCGATTAATAATGCTGACGGAACACTCGATTTCAGCAAAGCGGATAGCAAAATCAGCCAATATGATCTGAATGCAATTGAAGCTGCTTGCCAGTTAAAACAGCAGTTGGGAGACGCTCAGGTTGTCGCCATGAGCGTTGGCGGCAAAGCGCTGACTAATGCAAAAGGGCGCAAAGATGTCCTCTCTCGTGGCCCTGATGAACTGATTGTGGTCATTGACGATCAATTTGAGCAGGCGCTGCCGCAACACACCGCTACCGCGCTGGCCGCCGCCGCGCAAAAATCAGGTTTCGATCTACTTATCTGCGGCGACGGTTCTTCCGATCTTTATGCTCAGCAGGTTGGTTTGCTGGTGGGCGAAGCGCTGAACATTCCGGCGATTAACGGCGTGAGTAAAATCCTCTCTCTTACCGACAGCACATTGACAGTAGAACGCGAACTGGAAGATGAAGTTGAAACGCTGAGCATCCCGCTCCCGGCGGTGATCGCGGTTTCCACCGACATTAACACCCCACAAATCCCTTCGATGAAAGCCATTCTTGGCGCGGCGAAAAAACCGGTTCAGGTCTGGTCGCCTGCGGATATCGGGCTGAACAGCGTACCCGCGTATTCCGCACAACAGGTTGCCGCACCGAAGCAGCGCGAGCGTCAGCGTGTGGTGATTGAAGGTGACGGTGAAGAACAAATCGCCGCGTTTGTCGAGAATCTGCGCAAAATCATTTAATTATCAGGGGATGTTATGAACAAATTTTCCAGTGTCTGGGTATTCAGCGATACCCCTTCTCGTCTGCCCGAACTGATGAGTGGCGCGCAGGCTGTAGGTGAAAAAGTTAACGCGTTCGTACTGAACGAAGCAGACAGCGCGACAGCATGTCATTTGGGCGCGGATCATGTCTGGCTGCTCAGCGGCAAACCAGAAGACCGCATGATCGAAGACTACGCTGCTGCGATGGCTGAGACTATTCGTCAGCATAGCGAGGGCGGCGCGGTGCTGCTGCCGAATACGCGTCGGGGCAAGCTGTTGGCGGCAAAGCTGGGCTATCGCTTGTCGGCTGCGGTTTCCAACGATGCCAGCGACGTCTCCCTGCAGGATGGAAAAGCGGCGGTTAAACATATGGTCTACGGCGGTCTGGCGATAGGGGCAGAAACCATCGCTTCGCCGTTTGCCGTGATCACACTCAGCAGTGGAACGTTTGACGCACAACAACCGGATGCTTCTCGCAGCGGCGAGATGCACACCGTGCAGTGGCAGGCTCCGGCCACTGCCGTGACCCGCACCGCAACCCAGGCGCGTCAGAGCAACAGCGTTGACCTCGACAAAGCGCGTCTGGTGGTCAGCGTGGGACGCGGCATCGGCAGCAAAGAGAATATCTCGCTGGCCGAAGCGCTGTGCCAGACGATTGGCGCCGAGCTGGCCTGTTCCCGCCCGGTGGCGGAAAACGAGAAGTGGATGGAGCACGAGCGCTACGTCGGTATCTCCAACCTGATGCTCAAACCTGAACTGTATCTGGCGGTGGGGATCTCCGGGCAGATCCAACACATGGTCGGCGCCAACGGCGCGCAGACGATTTTCGCCATCAACAAAGATAAAAACGCGCCAATCTTCCAGTATGCAGATTTTGGCATCGTTGGCGATGCGCTGAAGATCCTGCCTGCGCTGACGGCTGCCTTAGCGCGATAAACCATTTCGGGCAGGATGCGAAGGTATCCTGCCGCTGACAGGAGTACGTATGTCCGAAGATATCTTTGATGCCATCATCGTGGGTGCAGGTCTGGCCGGTTCGGTTGCGGCGCTGGTGCTTGCTCGCGAAGGTGCACAGGTGCTGGTTATCGAGCGCGGCAATTCTGCTGGCGCGAAGAATGTCACCGGTGGGCGCTTGTATGCACATAGCCTGGAACGCATCATTCCCGGCTTTGCGGATCAGGCCCCCATTGAACGCATGATCACCCACGAAAAACTCGCCTTTATGACCGACAACGGGGCGATGACTATCGACTACTGCAATGGTGAAGATGCTTCAGCGTCGCAGGTTTCCTATTCCGTCTTACGCAGTAAATTTGACGCCTGGCTGATGGAGCAGGCCGAAGAGGCGGGGGCGCAACTGATCACCGGTATTCGCGTGGATAACGTTGTTCAGCGTGATGGCAAAGTCGTGGGCGTGGAAGCCGATGGCGATATTCTGGAAGCCAAAGTCGTGATCCTCGCTGACGGGGTGAATTCTCTGCTGGCTGAAAAGCTGGGCATGACCAAGCGTGTTGAGGCATCGCATGTTGCTGTCGGCGTGAAGGAACTGATCGAATTGCCGAAGTCGGTCATTGAAGATCGTTTCCAGTTACAGGGCAACGAAGGTGCCGCCTGTCTGTTTGCCGGAGCGCCGACCGATGGTCTGATGGGCGGTGGCTTCCTGTATACGAATGAAACAACCCTTTCCCTGGGGCTGGTCTGCGGTCTTCATCATCTGAAAGACGCGAAAAAATCGGTCCCGCAAATGCTGGAAGATTTCAAACAGCATCCGGCAGTTGCGCCGCTGATCGCCGGTGGCAAGCTGGTGGAATATGCCGCGCACGTTGTACCCGAGGCGGGAATGAATATGCAGCCTGAACTGGTGGGCGATGGCGTACTGATTGCCGGGGATGCTGCCGGCATGTGTATGAACCTCGGCTTTACCATCCGGGGTATGGATCTCGCCATATCCGCAGGCGAAGCGGCGGCGAAGACGGTGCTTTCGGCGATGAAGCGCGACGATTTTAGCAAGCAGTCGCTGGGTGAATACCGTCAGCATCTGGACGAAGGTCCGATGCGCGATATGCGCATGTATCAGAAACTACCGGCTTTTCTTGATAATCCCCGCATGTTTACCGCTTATCCCGAAATGGCGGTCAATATCGCGCGCGACCTGTTCACCGTGGATGGCTCCGCTCCGGTGCCCATGCGTAAAAAAATCCTGCGCCATGCGAAGAAAGTGGGCTTCATTAATCTGATGAAAGATGGCCTGAAAGGAGTGACCGTATTATGACATCTCCCGTTAATGTGGACGTCAAACTGGGCGTCAATAAGTTCAATGTGGATGAAGACAGCCCGCACATCATTCTCAAAACCGATCCTGATAAACAGGCGCTGGAGGTGCTGATTAAGGCCTGTCCGGCGGGACTGTATAAAAAGCAGGACGACGGCAGCGTTCGTTTTGATTACGCCGGGTGCCTGGAGTGCGGAACGTGCCGGATCCTCGGCCTTGATACGGCGCTGGAAAAATGGGAATACCCGCGCGGGACGTTTGGCGTAGAGTTCCGCTACGGCTAATAAGTACGAAGTTGTGCCCCCGTTGGCCGGATAAGATGCGGTAGCGTCGCCATCCGGCAATCATGTGGCGCCAATGCCGGATGGCGGCGGAAACGCCTTATCCGGCCTACAGATGCGCTTTGCCCGTGTTGAAACAGGACATCACCATGCAGCAGCCCAGGAACTTTGATGACCTTAAATTCTCCTCCATTCATCGCAGAATTATGCTGTGGGGAAGCGGCGGCCCGTTCCTTGATGGCTACGTGCTGGTGATCATTGGCGTGGCGCTGGAACAACTGACGCCGCTATTGCACCTTGATGCTGAATGGATTGGCGCGCTCGGCGCGGCTACGCTTGCCGGACTGTTTATCGGCACCTCGTTGTTTGGCTATATTTGCGATAAAGTCGGGCGGCGTAAAATGTTCCTGCTTGATATTATCGCTATCGGCGTTATCTCCGTGGCGACCATGTTTGTTTCCACGCCGCTTGAATTACTGGTGATGCGCGTTTTAATTGGCATTGTTATCGGCGCGGATTACCCTATCGCTACTTCCATGATTACGGAGTTTTCCAACACCCGCCAGCGCGCGTTCTCCATCGGTTTTATCGCCGCGATGTGGTACGTCGGCGCGACCTGCGCCAACCTGGTGGGCTACTGGCTGTATGACATGGAAGGCGGCTGGCGTTGGATGCTTGGCAGCGCCTTTATCCCGTGCTTAATCATTTTGATTGGCCGCTTTGACCTGCCGGAATCGCCACGCTGGCTATTGCGAAAAGGACGGGTAAAAGAGTGCGAACAAATGATGATCAAACTGTTCGGCGAACCGGTCTGCTTTGACGATGAGCTGCCGCAGGAGACCCGCTTCCTGCAGCTGTTTAACCGCCGTCATTTCCCGTTTGTACTGTTCGTTGCGGCTATCTGGACCTGTCAGGTGATCCCGATGTTCGCTATCTATACCTTTGGGCCGCAGATCGTCGGGTTACTCGGCTGGGAGCAGGGGCGCAACGCGGCGCTTGGCAATGTGGTGATTAGCCTCTTTTTTATGCTGGGCTGTATACCGGCGATGTTCTGGCTAAACAGTATTGGCCGTCGCCCTCTGCTTATTGGCAGCTTCGCCATGATGACTATCGCGCTGGCGCTGCTGGGGCTGGTGTCAAATCTGGGCATCATACTGGTCGTGGTGGCGTTTGCGGTATACGCCTTCTTTTCCGGCGGACCGGGCATACTGCAATGGCTTTATCCTAATGAACTCTTCCCGACGGATATTCGCGCTTCGGCCGTGGGGGTCATCATGTCATTAAGCCGCATCGGAACCATTGTCTCCACCTGGGCATTACCGATTTTTATTACTCGTTACGGTATTAATAACGTCATGCTGATTGGCGCGTTGATTTCGTTAGTCGGGCTTGGCGTATCGGTGATGTTTGCCCCGGAAACCCGCGGCTTGACGCTAACACAGACCGGAAACATGACTTTGCGCGGAACGCCATCGGATAACCCTCGTTAAGAGTGTTCTGCATTTCTCCCTGCTTTTCGCCAATAACGCTACAGTTAACAGTCACATGCTAAAACAACTGAAAAGCAGGGAGAACACCATGCAAAAACGTCTTATGACCGCACTGTTTACCGCAGCAACACTATTCACCGTCGCAGGATGCTCTTCTAACCAGGCGGTTGAAACCACGGATGGCAAAACTATTGTCACCGACGGGAAACCCGAGGTCGATAACGATACCGGTATGGTGTCTTACAAAAACGCCGCCACCGGGAAAACCGAACAGATTAACCGCGATCAGCTGAAAAATATGAGCGAGCTGGATAATTAATTCAATCTTTTCTGGTTAGCCGCGCAATAATATTTTCTCTTTATGCGCATCCATTTATTCCCATGCGAATAAACGGATGCCTGAACAGGCAGGGACGCCGGAAAACGTCGAAATACGTTAGACCATTCGCCCGTGTTCCCGCTTTCCCCACCGCGCTGTCCGCTTACATGAGGTTACACTCATCGACATTTCTCTGAACAGCGGCTCAACATTTCCCAGAAAAAAACATATCGCAGGGCATTTATCCTTATGATTAGGTATAAATGATGAGGTATAAGGAACAGGAGTCTGTAATGAAACCAATACCTTTTTATTTGCTCGCGCTATTTTCTGCCGCCTCCGGGGCTACGGAGATAAACGTCTGCAAAGACCTGATCGGAACATGGAAAACCACGGCAGATAACCCGCCTTATACCATGACAATATCGCCGCCAGTAGAAAGCTGCGGGGAAAAATGTGTGAAACTGAACGTGCAGTATGAACTTGACGTGACTCACCGCAACGCGCTTTATTGCCATGAAGGACAAGAGGGGGTAAAAGGGCAGGGACCCATGGTGATAGCATTTGAAGGGGCGTATGGTGGACACGCTATTGGAACCTATAACCGACAGCTGCAATTACTTTGGGCTGGCGTAATATCGAAAAATAAAAAGGGGAAATGGATAACGAAAATGGAAAATTACTGGTTCAGGCAGGTAAAAGCGCACTAAACATCATCTTAAAACAGCCCGCAAAACCGTCTTATTCACGAAGGGCTTACTGCCTGCGCGCGCACATTCCAACGGCTTGCCTGCCCCGGATGAACTGTTGATAAAAAAGAGGGCCAGCATCCGTTTCCAGACGGCCCTGAGTGGATTGTGACGTAACATGGCACCTTGCTGGCGCTCTCTTATTATTTCATGCCAGTGCCCTCGTTATGGCGCAATCAGAGCTTTATTTCGTCGCATCGTTATAAACTTCGGCAACGGCTTCAAAATTCGGACCATGCTCACGTGCAGCGATAATATGGTAATATTTTCCGCCTTTCGCATCGGCTAATTCTGACAGTTTTTCGCGTAGATCAGAGGGTGAGGAAATCTGTCCGCCACTCTGGGACACATTTATGGTGCCGACCTTAACCAGTTTGAAGTGGCTGATTTCTTGTTTAGAGACCTGCTCTGCCGCAAGTGTGCTGAATGAAGCAACCGTTGCCAGTAATGCGGCGGCAATAATGCGTTTTTTCATAGTTCTGTTCCTGTTGCATTGATGATAAGGTTTGCGCAATATCAGTAATCCGTAACGAAATTATTTATCCCCTTCATACTTCAGGTTGCTTATGGGTTGGCTACGGATTACTCGGCCCACCCATGGGCCTCGCCCTGACGGGCCGTCGCACGCGACGTTCAAATCTGCTCCCGGCAAATTTGTCGCTCACCTCAGTCACATAATTATCTATGCTCCCGGGGACTCACTCCCTTGCCGCCTTTAAGCAACTCGAATTATTTTGGGTAATAACCTCGGTTGATTATCTGAAAATAGCCTTATTTGGTGTGACCGTCTTTTATCTTGTTATAGTCACCTCTTTATGTTGTTGTCAATGTAAAATAATGCACTGCCAGCTAAAAAGAAACTTAACCCCCTGTAAATAATAGTTTTTATATTATTTCTTTTAATGGCGTAATTTTTATTGAATCACGCGGCAATACGCTAGTTTTATTCATAAGCAACATAACAGAATTGAGTTATGTTTTAATTTCCCAGAGTGATATTACCGGTTGTATGTCTATGGTTGCGCGGCCTGTTACTGATAGTGTTTCTTTCGGGGCGATTTTATTGTAGCGGCATAGGGTAATCACCGTAGCTGAAGGGAAAAGGCACGAACACAGCACTATAGAGTATGTTTAATAATGTATTTTTTTATGAAGTAATGTCTGCAGTTGTATCTCTAAAATAAAAACAATGAACTTTTCATCTAAATAATTTTTCAGTGAATTATGGTTATTTATTAATATATTTCTAATTTGAAATACAAATCAATTTATAACACATATTCTTACCCGGAAGGCATTGATACATATCCACGCTTCCTCGTACAGTAATAAATGAATATGTGATAAAGTTACTGACTACAGGTATAATAATATGAGTAATAAAAAAAATCTGTCCGCAGAAGAGACGGATCTTACGCGTAGGAAACTGTTAACCAGTGCCGGTATTCTTGCCGCAGGCGGTATGTTATCCGGCGCGGTAAAGGCTGATGAAAAATGCGCCGTCAAGGCGAAACCGGCGTGGGATAAACCGTTTACTGGCGAAATCCCGGAAAAATTGCCAGAAGGATATAATATTCTGTTAGTCGTGACCGACCAGGAGCGTTTTTTTCCTACGTTTCCTTTCCCGGTACCCGGCAGAGAGCGGCTCATGAAAACGGGGGTGACATTCTGTAATCATCAGAATACCAGTAATGTCTGTACGCCTTCCCGCTCCGTATTGTATACCGGCTTACATATGCCCCAGACAAAGATGTTTGATAATTTGGGATTACCCTGGATGCCTTATGACCTTGACCCCGCTCTTGGAACCACAGGTCATATGATGCGGGAACTGGGATACTATACGGCCTATAAAGGTAAGTGGCATCTTACAGAAAAACTGGAGAAGCCTTTGCCTGACGAAAAAGATGAGGATATTGATGTCGGGGATATTCCTGAACCAGAATTACATAAAATTATGGAAAAATATGGTTTTGCTGACTATCACGGCATCGGCGATATTATAGGCCATAGTAAAGGCGGCTATTTTTATGATTCAACCACCACGGCTCAGACTATAAATTGGTTAAGATGCAAGGGGCAGCCCTTGAATGACCAACACAAGCCCTGGTTCCTGGCCGTTAACCTCGTTAATCCTCATGACGTCATGTTTATTGATACCGATAAAGAGGGAGAAAAGGTACAGTGGCGTGGCGAGTTGGATCAGGATGATAATACCCTGGCGCCCACGCAGCCACCGGAAAACGAACTTTATCAGGCAAGCTGGCCGAACTATCCGCTGCCGGCAAACAGGCATCAATCATTCAATGAGCAGGGAAGACCGCCGGCGCATCTTGAATACCAGACGGCGCGCGCTGCGCTGGAAGGGCAGTTTCCTGATGAAGATCGTCGTTGGCGTAAACTGCTTGACTACTATTTCAACTGTATCCGCGATTGTGATACTCACCTTGACCGGATATTAAATGAACTTGATGCCCTCAAGTTAACTGATAAAACGATTGTTGTATTTACTGCCGATCATGGCGAATTAGGCGGAAGCCATCAGATGCACGGTAAAGGCGCTTCCGTTTATAAAGAACAGATCCATGTACCGATGATTATTTCCCACCCGGCGTACCCCGGTAATAAGAAATGTCAGGCGTTGACCTGTCATCTTGATATCGCGCCGACATTAGTTGGACTGACCGGTTTGCCGGAAGAAAAACAGCACCAGGCGTTAGGCAACCGCAAAGGCGTTAATTTTAGCGGATTGCTAAAAAACCCGGAGAGCGTTGCGGTTAATGCGGTGAGAAATGCCAGCTTATATTGCTATGGCATGATCTTGTATACCGATGCCCATTATCTCCACCGCGTTATTGCGCTACAAAGAGATAAACAAAAAACGGTGGCGCAAATCAAGCAGGAAATATCTCATTTGCATCCTGATTTCAGCCATCGTTCAGGGACGCGCATGATTAACGATGGTCGTTATAAGTTTGCACGCTATTTCTCGCTAAGGGAGCATAATACGCCGGAAACCTGGGAGGATCTTATTAAGTACAACGATCTTGAACTTTACGATCTTAAAAATGATCCCGATGAGAACCATAACCTTGCTGCTGATAAACAGAAATATCAGGATCTCATTCTTACGATGAATGAAAAACTGAATAAAATTATCAAAGACGAAATTGGCGTGGATGACGGCAGTTTTATGCCGGATGCGGCCCATGAGCCGTGGGATCTTACTATTGAGCAATTTAACCGCATGGCGAAAGATTAAGAGCCTGGCCCATTAGGCTATTTTATTCGTCGGCGATCTGGCATCCAGCGTGTCTGGAGGTTCAGATGCTGTTGGCGCTGCGCTTATTGGGTCTGTATCATCATGTAATGGATTGATATTACAGTCATTACAGGCAAATTTAGCGCAGCGCCGCCCGACAAGAAGGCCTTAAACCGATTGGTCAGCGATTTAAGGCTACTATCATCACCGACCTTTCCACACCGGATCGCGCTTTTCCGCAAACGCCTGCGGCCCTTCGAGAGCGTCTTCCGGAGGCAGGACGGCGCCAGCTCCTGGCTGGCGTTAATTCAATTTTTTCTGATTAGCCGCTCAATAATATTCACTATTAGCCTGGCGAATTTGTCACTACACTTTGTAATAAAAAACAGATCATCACAGGCTAATCATGATCCTCATTATTTATGCGCATCCGTATCCGCATCATTCTCATGCGAATAAGCGGATGCTTGAACAGGCAGGGACGCTGGAAAACGTCGAAATACGTTCGCTTTATCACCTCTATCCCGATTTCAATATTGACGTTGCCGCCGAGCAGGAGGCGCTGTCGCGCGCGAGTCTTATCGTCTGGCAGCATCCGATGCAGTGGTACAGCGTCCCTCCTTTACTCAAATTATGGATGGATAAAGTCCTCACCCACGGCTGGGCTTACGGTCATGGCGGTACGGCATTGCATGGTAAACATCTGCTGTGGGCGGTAACGACCGGCGGTGGTGAAAACCACTTTGCTATCGGCTCCCATCCCGGATTTGACGTCCTTTCTCAGCCGCTACAGGCGACGGCGCTCTATTGCGGCCTCAAATGGCTGTCGCCGTTTGCCATGCACTGCACGTTCATTTGCGATGACGACACCTTACAGGCGCAGGCGCGTCAGTATAAACAGCGTTTACTGGCATGGCAGGAGGTGAATCATGGATAGCCATACTCTACTGCAGGCGCTGATCTATCTTGGTTCGGCGGCGTTGATTGTGCCGATTGCGGTACGTTTGGGCTTAGGATCGGTGCTGGGGTATCTGATTGCGGGTTGCATTATCGGTCCCTGGGGGCTACGGCTGGTGACGGACGCCGAATCTATTCTGCATTTTGCGGAAATCGGCGTCGTGCTGATGTTGTTTGTTATTGGACTTGAGCTGGACCCGCAACGGTTATGGAAGCTGCGCGCCTCGGTATTTGGCGGCGGCGCGTTACAGATGGGGGTCTGCGGCGGACTGATTGGTCTGTTCTGTATGTTTCTTGGCCTGCGTTGGCAGGTGGCGGAACTGATTGGCATGACGCTGGCGCTTTCGTCCACGGCTATCGCCATGCAGGCAATGAATGAGCGTAACCTGACCGTTTCGCAAGTAGGGCGTAGCGCATTTGCAGTGCTCTTGTTCCAGGATATCGCGGCGATCCCGCTGGTGGCGATGATTCCGCTGCTGGCCGCCAGCGGCGCATCCACCACGCTTGGCGCGTTTGCGCTATCGGCGTTGAAAGTCGCAGGCGCGTTGGCGCTGGTGGTGTTGCTGGGACGCTACGTTACGCGCCCGGCGCTGCGCTTTGTCGCGCGTTCTGGTTTGCGGGAAGTGTTCAGCGCCGTGGCGCTATTTCTGGTGTTTGGTTTCGGCCTGTTGCTGGAAGAGGTTGGGCTGTCAATGGCGATGGGCGCGTTCCTGGCGGGCGTTCTGCTGGCGAGTTCGGAATACCGTCATGCGCTGGAAAGCGATATTGAACCCTTTAAGGGGTTGCTGCTGGGGCTGTTCTTTATTGGCGTCGGCATGTCGATTGATTTCGGCACGCTGGTGGAGAATCCGCTGCGCATTCTGCTGTTGTTGGCCGGTTTTCTGGCAATCAAAATCGTCATGCTGTGGCTGGTCGCGAGGCCGCTGGGCGTACCGGCAAAACAGCGTCGCTGGTTTGCCGTCTTATTAGGCCAGGGAAGTGAGTTTGCGTTTGTGGTTTTTGGCGCGGCGCAAATGGCGGATGTACTTGAGCCGGAATGGGCAAAAGCGCTGACGCTGGCGGTCGCGCTGTCGATGGCGGCTACGCCGATTTTTCTGGTGCTGCTGACGCGCATGGAGAAGACCGCGACGGGTGAAGCGCGCGAGGCGGATGAAATCGACGAAGAGCAACCGCGGGTTATTGTGGCCGGGTTTGGACGATTTGGTCAGATAGCCGGGCGTTTGCTGCTGTCGAGCGGGGTGAAGATGGTGGTGCTCGATCACGACCCCGATCATATCGAAACGCTGCGTAAATTCGGCATGAAGGTTTTTTATGGCGACGCGACGCGTATGGATTTACTGGAATCTGCCGGAGCGGCGAAGGCGGAGGTATTGATTAACGCCATTGACGATCCGCAAACCAATTTGCAACTGAGTGAACTGGTGAAGTCGCATTTCCCGCATCTGCAGATTATCGCCCGCGCCCGTGATGTCGATCATTACATTCGCCTGCGCCAGGCTGGTGTGGCGATGCCCGAACGTGAAACCTTCGAAGGCGCGCTCAAAAGCGGGCGACAGGCGCTGGAGGCGCTGGGGCTGGGGCGTTATGAAGCCCGCGAGCGCGCGGATCTGTTCCGTCATTTTAATACCCGGATGGTGGAAGAGATGGCGAAAGGGGAAAACGATCCGTTATCTCGCGCCGCCGCCTATAAACGTACCAGCGCGATGTTGAGCGAAATTATTACCGAGGACCGGGAGCATCTGTCGTTGATTCAGCGCCACGGCTGGCAGGGAACGGCTGAGGGCAAACATTCCGGGGAGGTCGCCGATGAACCCGAGGTCAAACCGTCAATCTAAAGTAAAAAATGTGATGTTCTGCAAACTTTACTGCTAATTGGCTGTTTTTGAACTACTGTAATGCTGGCGCTCCACATCAAATGAGTGGCGTCGCCAGCAGAACGAAAAATTTTCGTGCTCATCCTCTTTTCGTCAGTCGACGAAAGATTGCGCTTTACGTATAGTGGCGGCAATTTTTTTTGTATCAGGAAATAATTAATGATCAGTCTGATTGCGGCGTTAGCGGTGGATCGCGTCATCGGTATGGAAAACGCCATGCCGTGGAACCTGCCTGCCGATCTCGCCTGGTTTAAACGTAACACGTTAAATAAACCTGTCGTCATGGGACGTCACACCTGGGAGTCCATCGGACGCCCCTTACCGGGACGTAAAAATATTGTTATCAGCAGCCAGCCAGGCACCGACGATCGCGTGCAGTGGGTGAAGTCTGTCGATGAGGCGATTGCCGCTTGCGGCGATGCGCCGGAAATTATGGTCATTGGCGGCGGGCGCGTGTACGAGCAGTTCCTGCCAAAGGCGCAGAAGCTTTATCTGACGCATATTGATGCGGAAGTCGAAGGCGATACCCATTTTCCGGATTATGAACCGGATGACTGGGAATCGGTATTCAGTGAGTTTCACGATGCCGACGCGCAGAATTCTCACAGCTATTGTTTCGAGATTCTGGAGCGTCGTTAACGCTGTAGTGCCGGATGGCGGCGAAACGCCTTATCCGGCCTACTCTTGAGCCAGATGTCGCCAGATGTAGGCCTGATAAGCGTAGCGCCATCAGGCATAAACCTATCAGGCGTTGACCGCTTCGCCTTCGCCCATATCCATCTGGCGGTTTGACGGCTGCACAAAATACTGTTTATCTTCCCAGCGTAAACAGGTCAACTCCCCGCCCCAGCAGCAGCCGGTATCCAGCGCGTAAATACCTTCCGGCGTCCCTTTCCCTTCCAGCGACGCCCAGTGCCCGAACGCAATACTGTAAGCCTCGCTCACCGGCCCCGGAATGGCGAACCACGGCTTCAGCGGCGCAGGGGCATTTTCCGGCGACGCTTTGCTGTACATATCCAGTTGACCGTTAGGAAAGCAGTAACGCATACGGGTAAAGGCATTAGTAATAAAGCGTAGCCGCGCCAGACCGCTTAACTCCGGCGACCAGTTATTCGGCATATCGCCATACATCGCGTCGAGGAAAAACGGGTACGAGTCACTCGACAGCACCGCTTCAACATCGCGGGCGCACTCTTTTGCCGTCTGCAAATCCCACTGCGGGGTAATACCCGCATGCGCCATGACCAGCTTTTTCTCTTCATCTACCTGCAACAGCGGCTGACGGCGTAACCAATTCAACAGCTCATCGGCGTCCGGCGCTTCAAGAAGCGGGGTCAGCCGGTCTTTAGGTTTGTTGCGGCTAATCCCGGCGAATACGGCCAACAGGTGTAAATCGTGATTCCCCAGCACCAAACGCACGCTATTGCCAAGCGATTTGACGTAGCGTAACACGTCCAGCGAACCGGGACCGCGGGCGACCAAATCGCCAGTCAGCCACAGAGTGTCTGTGTCTGGCGTAAATTCCACTTGCTGTAATAAGGCGATCAGTTCGTCGTAGCAACCGTGAACGTCGCCGATGAGATAAGTTGCCATTGTTATAATTTTAGTGAATGAGTGTAGGGACGGCGAGTCGAAACACGGGGATGTCGATGGTAAAGGCGTCGCCATTTTCATCGATCATTTCGTAATGACCCTGCATGGTGCCCAGCGGCGTTTCAATTACCGCGCCGCTGGTGTACTGGTACTCTTCGCCAGGCGCAATGCGCGGCTGGACGCCAACCACACCTTCGCCCTGGACTTCGGTTTCACGGCCATGACCATTGGTAATCAGCCAGTAGCGGCCCAATAGCTGCACTGGCGCCCGGCCCAGATTGCGGATGGTTACGGTATAGGCAAAAACGTAACGTTCATCGTCAGGTGAGGATTGCGCCTCAATGTAGACGCTTTGCACCTGAATACACACTCTGGGCGAATTGATCATGTTTAACTCTCCTTCAAAGGCGCGTTTTCCGACAGATAGTTGGCCATCTGGCAGTACTGCGCGACAGAGATATTTTCCGCGCGCATTGCCGGGTCAATACCCATTTCCGTCAACGTCTCAACGCTAAAAAGATTGCCGAGACTGTTACGGATCGTTTTACGGCGCTGGTTAAAGGCCTCGGTGGTAATACGGCTCAACACGCGAATATCTTTAACCGGGTAAGGCATTGTTGCGTGTGGAACCAGACGCACCACGGCGGAGTCCACTTTGGGCGGCGGCGTGAAGGCGGATGGCGGCACTTCAAGCACCGGGATCACCTGACAGTAATATTGCGCCATCACGCTTAAACGACCATACGCTTTGCTGTTCGGCCCTGCAACCAGACGATTTACCACTTCTTTTTGCAACATAAAGTGCATGTCGGCAATGGCATCAGTATAGCTAAAGAGATGGAACATCAGCGGGGTGGAGATATTATAGGGCAGATTGCCGAACACACGCAGCGGTTGGCCCAACTGCGCAGACAGTTCGCCAAAGTTCATGGTCATGGCGTCCTGCTGATAAATAGTCAGCTTCGGCCCTAAAAACGGATGGGTTTGCAAACGCGCCGCCAGATCGCGGTCAAGTTCAATGACCGTGAGCTTATCCAGTCGTTCGCCGACCGGCTCCGTCAGCGCCGCCAGACCGGGGCCGATTTCAACCATCGCCTGGCCTTTTTGCGGATTAATAGCAGAAACAATACTGTCGATCACAAACCGATCGTTGAGAAAGTTTTGCCCGAAGCGTTTACGGGCTAAATGGCCCTGATGGACTCGATTATTCATTGGGTATTAACAATCATTTTGATGGCGAGATTAAGCGCCGTAATAAAACTGCCGACATCCGCTTTTCCACGGCCCGCCAGTTCAAGCGCGGTGCCGTGGTCAACGGAGGTTCGAATAAAAGGTAGGCCGAGCGTAATATTCACTCCCCGACCGAATCCCTGGTATTTTAGCACGGGCAGGCCCTGATCGTGGTACATTGCCAGCACCGCGTCGGCATTATCGAGATATTTGGGCTGAAACAGCGTATCAGCAGGTAGCGGCCCGTTGAGTTTCATCCCCTGCGCCCGCAGCTCGTCGAGCACCGGAATGATGGTGTCTATCTCTTCCGTGCCCATATGACCGCCTTCGCCCGCGTGCGGATTCAGGCCACAGACAAGAATGCGCGGTTCGGCAATACCAAATTTGGTCCGCAAATCGTGATGCAAAATAGCAATCACTTCGTGCAAAAGCGCAGGGGTGATGGCGTCTGCAATCGCCCGTAGCGGCAGATGCGTGGTCGCCAGCGCCACGCGAAGTTCTTCGGTTGCCAGCATCATCACGACTTTTTTCGCCTGCGAACGCTCTTCGAAAAACTCGGTATGACCGGTAAACGAAATGCCTGCGTCGTTAATAACGCCTTTGTGCACGGGGCCTGTGATCAGCGCGGCAAATTCACCGTTCAGACAGCCATCACACGCTCGCGCCAGCGTCTCTACCACGTAGGGGCCATTTTCTACCGTCAACTGACCGGAGATGGCAGGCGCGCGCAGCGAGACCGGCAATAGGGTCAGCGTTCCCGCGGGCTGCGGCGCAGCGGGGACATCAGGCGAGTAAGGGAGAAGCGAGAGAGGCAGGCCGAGCATGGCGGCCCGCTCCGTCAGGAGCGCGCCGTCCGCACAGACGACCAGTTCAATCGGCCACGCGCGTTGCGCCAGTTGGACGACAAGATCGGGGCCAATCCCGGCGGGTTCGCCGGGAGTGATAACAACGCGTTGCGCACTGCTCATTAGTTACTCAAAATCTTAACGTAAGCGCTGGCGCGCTGTTCTTGCATCCAGGTCGCCGCTTCTTCTGAGAATTTACGGTTCATCAGCATACGATAAGCGCGATCTTTCTGCGCCGCATCGGTTTTGTCTACCTTACGCGTATCCAGCAATTCGATCAGATGCCAGCCGAAAGAGGAGTGTACCGGCGCGCTTATTTGGCCTTTATGCAGCTTCGTTAGCGCGTCGCGGAACGCCGGGTCGAAAATATCTGGCGTAGCCCAACCCAAATCACCGCCCTGGTTAGCGGAGCCCGGGTCCTGAGAGTACTCTTTCGCCGCAGCGGCAAAGGTGGTTTTACCACTCTTAATGTCAGCCGCGATTTCTTCCAGCTTCAGGCGCGCCTGCTGATCGTTCATGATCGGCGACGGCTTAAGCAGAATGTGACGAGCGTGAACTTCGGTCACGGAGATACTCTGGCTCTGACCGCGCAGGTCATTTACTTTCAGAATGTGGAAGCCGACGCCGGAGCGAATCGGGCCGACAATGTCGCCTTTCTTCGCGGTGCTCAGCGCCTGGGCGAAAATCCCCGGCAGCTCCTGGATACGGCCCCAGCCCATCTGACCGCCTTTTAGCGCCTGCTGGTCGGCAGAGTAGGTAATCGCCAGTTTGCCGAAATCTGCGCCGTTACGCGCTTCTTCAACAATGCTTTCCGCCTGGCGCTGCGCGTCGTTAACCTGCTCGGAGGTTGGGTTTTCCGGCAGAGCAATCAGGATATGGCTCAGGTTCAGCTCGGTGCTGGCATCGTTTTGGGTGCCAATCTGTTTTGCCAGCGCGTCAACTTCTTGCGGCAAAACGGTGATACGGCGACGAACCTCATTGTTGCGCACTTCAGAGATAATCATCTCTTTACGAATCTGGTTACGGTAGGTTGAATAGTTCAGCCCATCATAAGCCAGACGGCTGCGCATCTGATCCATCGTCATATTGTTTTGTTTGGCGATGTTGGCGATGGCCTGATCCAACTGCTCATCCGTGATCTTCACCCCCATCTTCTGACCCATCTGCAGGATAATTTGATCCATAATCAAACGTTCCAGGATCTGGTGACGCAGCGTGGCGTCGTCCGGAAGCTGCTGACCTGCCTGACCCGCGTTGAGTTTGACTGATTGCATTAAGCCATCAACGTCGCTTTCCAGCACGACGCCATTATTGACGACGGCTGCGACTTTATCGACTACCTGGGGGGCAGCGAAACTGGTATTCGCGATCATGGCGATACCGAGAAGCAGCGTTTTCCAGTTCTTCATACTTTTTCCATTTCAATTAACCGCAATGCGGATTACGTTGTAAATCAATCAGATTACATAGAGCTTTGGTACGGCAGAATGTTCGAACGCAACATTTCTTGCGTGCCGAGGCCGTAGTTAGAGCTCAAACCGCGCAGCTCAATGTTGAAGCCAATCGCGTTATCATAAATCGCGTGTTGTTTATCGTTATCCCAACCGTTCAGCTTACGTTCGTATCCGACGCGGATCGCATAGCAGCAAGAGTTGTACTGCAAGCCGAGCATCTGGTCTGCAGGTTTGCTCGAATTGGTATCGAAGTAGTACGCGCCGACAATCGACCAGCGATCGGCAATCGGCCAACTTGCCACCGCGCCCACCTGATTGATGCCGTTTTTATACTGCTCTGCCGTGGAATAATACGAAGGCAACGTAGCCTGAATATATTCCGGGCTGGCATAGCGGTAGTTCAACTGTACCAGACGATCCTGATCCCGACGGTATTCGAGGCTGCTGCTGCTGGTAGCGACGCTATCCAGACGGGTATCGTACTGCACTCCGCTACGCAGCCCCCAGCGTTCTGAAATACGCCAGTAAGTGTCGCCTGCCCAAACCAGCGAACCGGTTTTGTCGTCATTCTCCCATTTAATGTTGTCATCGCCGGTGCGAGACTCCGTGAAATAGTAGATTTGACCAACAGAAACGTTAAAACGTTCAACGGCGGCATCATCATAAATGCGTGTTGTGACGCCGGTTGTGACCTGGTTGGCGGAAGCAATACGGTCGAGACCGCCATAAGTGCGGTCGCGGAACAGGCCGTTATAGTCGGATTGCAGCAAAGAAGAATCGTAGTTATAGATGCCGCTCTGGTCGCGGTACGGCACATACAGGTACTGCACGCGTGGTTCCAGCGTCTGGGTATACCCCGGCGCCAGCATCGCCATATCGCGTTCGAAGATGAGCTTACCGTCGACTTTAAACTGCGGCATGACGCGGTTAACCGAATCTTCCAGCTTATTTTTATTGTTTGGATCGCTGTTATAGCTGTCCAGATTCGTTTGCTGATAGTGCGTCGCCATCAGCTTCGCTTCGGTGTTCAGGCTGCCCCAGCGGTTGGAGAGCGGCAAATTGATGGTTGGCTCCAGGTGGACGCGGGTCGCTTCCGGCATATTGTCTTTGGTGTTAACAAAGTGCACCGCCTGGCCGTAAATCCGGGTATCAAACGGGCCGAGATCGTTATGGTAGTAGTTAACGTCTAACTGCGGCTCCGCTGAATAGCTGCTGGTGTTTTGATCGTTAAAGACCTGGAATTGTTTGGTCGACACCGTAGCGTCAAAGTTTTGTACGGCGTAGCCGACGCTGAATTTCTGCGTTGCGTAGCCGTCGGTACTGGAACCGTACTTACTGTCGAAATCGTTAAAGTAGCTGGAGTCGCTGACTTTGGTGTAATCGACGTTAAAACGCCACACCTGATCCATCACGCCTGAGTGCTGCCAGTAGAATAACCAGCGGTGCTTATCGCCCTCTTTGGGGTGATCGTCCTCGTAGACTTTATCAGAAGGCAGATAATCTAATTCCATCACTCCCTCGCCTGCCTGCGTGAGATAACGGAATTCGTTCTCCCACATAATATTGCCGCGGCGGTGCATATAGTGCGGGGTGATGGTGGCGTCCATATTGGGCGCGATGTTCCAGTAATACGGTAAGTAGAACTCGAAATAGTTCTTGGTCGTGTATTTCGCGTTCGGGATCAGGAAACCTGAGCGACGCTTGTCACCGACGGGTAGCTGTAAATAGGGGCTATAAAAGATCGGAACCGGACCTACTTTAAACCGGGCGTTCCAGATCTCCGCAACCTGTTCTTCGCGGTCATGGATGACTTCACTCCCCACCACGCTCCAGGTATCGGAGCCAGGCAGACAGGAGGTAAAGCTGCCGTTTTCCAGAATGGTATAGCGGTTTTCGCCGCGCTGCTTCATGAGATCGGCTTTACCGCGCCCCTGACGGCCCACCATCTGGTAATCGCCTTCCCAGACGTTCGTGTCTTTGGTGTTCAGGTTCGCCCAGCCCTTCGGCCCTTTAAGGATGACCTGATTGTCATCATAATGCACATTACCCAGCGCATCGACGGTGCGTACAGGTTCCGGCTGACCTTCCGCCTGCTTCTGATGAAGCTGCACTTCATCCGCTTGCAGGCGGCTATTCCCCTGCATAATGTCCACGTTGCCGGTAAAAACGGCATCGTCCGGGTAGTTACCTTTAGCGTTATCGGCATTGATAGTAACCGGCAGATCGTTGGTATCGCCTTTTACCAGAGGACGATCGTAGCTCGGCACGCCCAACATACACTGTGAGGCGAGATCGGCTGCCAGCCCCTGATGACTATAAAGGGCGCTGGCGATCATGGTGGCCAGAAGAGTGGGAATACGTTTTTTCATACGTTGTATTTATTGTTCCATCATCGGTAGCGTTGCGCGTGACAAACGGTCACAGCCTAACTTACTCATCTTCGCTGCGCCAGTGTTAATCCTGCCGTTTAGCGTCTGTGGTGTTAGGCACGGCATTGAATGACAGGTATGATAATGCAAATTATAGGCGATGTCCCACAATTGACCGTAGCCTTCATTTGCAGAAAAGCACCTTATTTTGTGGGAGATAGCCTCACCGATAGCGTAACGTTTTGGGGAGTCTATGCAGTACTGGGGAAAGATAATTGGCGTCGCCGTAGCCCTGATGATGGGCGGCGGCTTTTGGGGCGTGGTCCTGGGTCTGCTGGTGGGCCATATGTTCGACAAAGCCCGCAGCCGAAAAATGGCGTGGTTTGCCAACCAGCGGGAACGGCAGGCGCTGTTTTTTGCCACCACCTTTGAGGTGATGGGCCACTTAACCAAATCAAAAGGACGGGTGACGGAAGCGGATATTCATATCGCCAGTCAGTTGATGGATCGTATGAATTTACACGGCGATTCACGTACTGCCGCGCAGAACGCCTTTCGGGTCGGAAAAGCGGATAATTACCCATTACGTGAAAAGATGCGGCAGTTTCGTAGCGTCTGCTTCGGGCGTTTTGATCTGATCCGGATGTTTCTGGAAATTCAGATCCAGGCGGCGTTTGCCGATGGCTCGCTACACCCTAATGAGCGGGAAGTGCTGTATGTGATTGCGGAAGAGTTAGGTATTTCCCGCGTACAGTTCGATCAGTTTCTGCGCATGATGCAGGGCGGCGCGCAGTTTGGCGGCGGTTATCATCAACAGTCCGGCGGCGGCTGGCAGCAGGCGCAGCGCGGCCCGACGCTGGAAGATGCCTGTAATGTGCTGGGGGTTAAAACCACCGACGATGCAACCACCATTAAACGCGCTTATCGCAAACTGATGAGCGAGCATCATCCTGATAAGCTGGTGGCCAAAGGGTTGCCGCCGGAAATGATGGAGATGGCGAAGCAAAAAGCGCAGGAAATTCAGAAAGCGTATGAGCTAATCAAAGAACAGAAAGGCTTCAAGTGATTGAATTGCCGGATGCGGCTAGCGCCTTATCCGGCCTACGTTAATGAATGTAGGCCGGGCAAGCGAAGCGCCCCGGCATAAATTGGCTCAGAATTTAAAAATCTGCCGGGACTTTAAACGTCATGCTGTTACCGTAAGCGGGATGGGTAATGGTCAGCATTTCGGCGTGTAACTGCAAACGCGGCGCCAGCGACAACGCTTCCGGCGAGGCGTAAAACCGATCGCCTAAAATCGGGTGGCCTAACGCCAGCATATGCACACGAAGCTGATGCGAACGTCCGGTGATCGGCTTGAGCACCACGCGGGCGGTATTATCCGCCGCAAACTCCACCACGTTATATTCCGTTTGCGCCGGTTTGCCGGTTTCATAACACACTTTCTGCTTTGGCCGGTTCGGCCAGTCGCAGATGAGCGGTAAGTCAACCAGCCCTTCCGCCGGGGAGGGATGACCCCATACGCGCGCTACATACTGCTTTTTCGGCTCACGTTCGCGGAACTGGCGTTTTAGCTCCCGCTCCGCGGCTTTGGTCAGCGCCACTACAATCACGCCGCTGGTGGCCATATCCAGACGATGCACCGATTCTGCCTGCGGGTAGTCGCGCTGGATACGCGTCATAATGCTGTCTTTGTGCGCTTCCAGACGCCCCGGCACGGACAACAGGCCGCTGGGCTTATTGACCACCATAATGTGCTCATCCTGATACAGGATAACCAGCCAGGGTTCCTGCGGCGGATTGTAGTTTTCCATCCCCATGTACGGCTCCGTTATTGGTGCGTGACGACGATAAGACGCAGCGCGTCCAGACGCCAGCCTGCCTGATTCAGGCTTTCCAGCACCTGCTGACGGTTGCTGTCGATAGCGGCAAGTTCGTCGTCGCGAATGTTCGGGTTGACGGCGCGCAGCGCTTCCAGACGCGACAGTTCCCCGGACAGTTTTTCATCCGCCTCGCGGCGCGCGTTATCAATCAGCGCTCTGGCGGACTTTTCAATCTGCGTCTCGCCCAGTTGCAAAATGGCGTGGACGTCCTGTTGAACGGCGTTCACCAGTTTGCTACCGGTGTGGCGATTCACGGCGCTGAGCTGGCGGTTGAAGGTTTCAAACTCGACCTGGGCGGCCAGATTGTTGCCGTTTTTATCTAACAGCATACGTACCGGCGTCGGCGGCAGGAAGCGGTTCAGTTGTAGCTGTTTCGGCGCCTGCGCTTCCACGACGTAAACCAGTTCGACCAGCAGCGTGCCGACGGGCAGCGCTTTATTTTTCAACAGCGAAATGGTGCTGCTGCCGGTGTCGCCGGAGAGGATCAGATCCAGTCCGTTACGGATGAGCGGATGTTCCCAGGTAATAAACTGCGCATCTTCGCGAGACAGGGCTACGTCACGTTCAAACGTGATAGTACAGCCGTCTTCCGGCAGGCCGGGGAAATCCGGCACCAACATGTGGTCGGACGGCGTCAGCACGATCAGGTTGTCGCCGCGATCGTCCTGGTTAATGCCGACGATATCGAACAGGTTCATGGCGAACGCAATCAGGTTGGTGTCGTCGTCCTGTTCTTCAATGCTTTGTGCAAGCTGTTGGGCTTTTTCACCACCGTTGGAGTGGATCTCCAGCAGGCGGTCGCGGCCCTGTTCTAACTGGGCTTTTAGCGCTTCATGTTGCTCGCGGCAGGATTTGATCAGATCGTCAAACCCGTCGGTTTCTTCAGGCGCGGCCAGATAGTTAATCAGACTGGCGTAGGCTGAATCATAAATCGCGCGGCCGGTTGGACAGGTGTGCTCAAAGGCGTCCAGCCCTTCGTGATACCAGCGAACCAGCACCGACTGGGCGGTTTTTTCCAGGTACGGGACGTGGATCTGGATATCATGCGCCTGGCCGATGCGATCCAGACGACCAATACGCTGTTCCAGCAGATCCGGGTTAAACGGCAAGTCGAACATCACCAGATTGCTGGCAAACTGGAAGTTACGTCCTTCGGAGCCGATTTCGGAACATAACAGCACCTGCGCGCCGGTATCTTCTTCGGCGAACCAGGCGGCGGCGCGGTCGCGTTCGATAATCGACATGCCCTCATGGAACACGGCGGCGCGGATGCCTTCGCGTTCGCGCAGCACCTGCTCCAGCTGTAACGCGGTGGTCGCTTTGGCGCAGATCACCAGCACTTTTTGCGAACGATGGCTGGTCAGATAGCCCATTAGCCACTCAACGCGTGGGTCGAAGTTCCACCAGGTGCCGGTATCGCCTTCGAACTCCTGATAAATTTGTTCCGGATAGAGCATATCGCGGGCGCGATCTTCCGCGCTTTTACGCGCGCCCATAATGCCGGAGACCTTAATGGCGGTCTGATACTGGGTCGGCAGCGGCAGTTTTACCGTATGCAGTTCACGTTTCGGGAACCCCTTGACGCCGTTACGGGTGTTGCGGAACAGAACGCGGCTGGTGCCGTGGCGATCCATCAGCATCGACACCAGCTCATCACGGGCGGCCTGCGCATCGTCGCGATCGCTATTAGCGGCCTGCAACAGCGGTTCAATATCCTGTTCGCCGATCAGATCGCCCAGCCTGTTCAGTTCGTCGTTGCTGAGTTTATTGCCCGCCAGCAGCATGGCCACCGCATCGGCGACAGGTCGGTAGTTTTTCTGTTCTTCGACAAACTGTTCGAAATCGTGGAAACGGTTCGGATCCAGCAGGCGCAGACGGGCGAAATGGCTTTCCATCCCCAGCTGTTCTGGCGTGGCGGTCAGCAGCAGCACGCCCGGTACGCGTTCAGCTAACTGTTCGATGGCCATATATTCACGGCTCGGCGCATCGGTACTCCACACCAGATGATGCGCTTCGTCGACCACCAGCAGATCCCACTCGGCGTCGCACAAATGTTCCAGACGCTGCTTATTACGGCGGGCGAAATCCAGCGAGCAGATCACCAGTTGTTCGGTTTCAAACGGGTTATACGCGTCGTGCTGCGCTTCGGTATAGCGTTCGTCATCGAACAGCGCGAAGCGCAGGTTGAAACGGCGCAGCATTTCTACCAGCCACTGGTGTTGCAGGGTTTCCGGAACGATGATCAATACGCGTTCCGCCGCGCCGGATAATAACTGTTGATGCAGAATCATCCCGGCTTCAATGGTTTTACCTAAGCCCACTTCATCCGCCAGCAGTACGCGCGGCGCGTGGCGACGACCTACATCATGAGCGATATTAAGCTGATGCGGGATCAGATTGGTCCGCTGACCGCGCAGACCGCTGTATGGCATCCGGTACTGCTCGCTCTGAAATTTACGGGCGCGATAGCGCAGCGCGAACCGATCCATTCGATCGATTTGACCGGCGAACAGACGATCCTGGGGCTTACTGAAAACCAACTTGCTGTCGAGCAGAACTTCGCGCAACGTCACATTGGTCTCTTCGGTATCCAGGCGGGTGCCGACATAAACAAGCAGGCCATTTTCTTCTTTTACTTCATCGATATGTAGCTGCCAGCCTTCATGGCTTGTAATCGTATCGCCAGGGTTGAACATGACGCGGGTCACGGGAGAATCACTGCGCGCATACAGGCGGTTTTCCCCCGTGGACGGGAAAAGTAAGGTGACGGTTCGCGCATCCATCGCAACAACGGTTCCAAGTCCCAGCTCGCTTTCTGTATCGCTGATCCAGCGTTGACCAAGTGTAAAAGGCATATGTGTTCGGCTCTATATCTTTAATTGCAGGCATTACTCGCCATTCCCAGGCGACAGCACTGGATAATTGCGAGTATACGACCCCGCTACCAGGCTAATGTGGTAGTGGCGTTAATTAGGTCCAGGAATGGAAAGGGCGCTATGGTACTGGAAGGCGGCGCTTTCGTCACGCGTCAAAATAACCCCAGTTGCCCGGTCAGTAGTGTAGCAAAATTATCTTCAACGAAGGGAAGAATTCCTTCCGCCACGGGTTGTAGCTGGCGGGTAAGATAGTGTTCGTAATCCAGCGGCGACTGCTGGTAATCCACGGGCTCGGGGCCGTTAACAGTCCAGACATATTTTATGGCGCCGCGATTCTGATACTGCGCCGGACGACCCTGCTTCAGGTTTTGTTCATCCGCCAGCCGGGCGGCGCGAACGTGCGGCGGAACGTTACGTTGGTACTCATGTAAAGGGCGACGCAGACGCTTACGATAAACCAGCTGTGCGTCCAGTTCGCCCGCCATCAGTTTATCGATAGTCTCGCGCACATAGTCTTGATAAGGTTCATTGCGAAAAACACGCAGATACAGCTCCTGTTGAAAGCGCTGCGCCAGCGGCGTCCAGTCGGTCCGCACCGTTTCCAGACCTTTAAATACCATGCGCTGGCTGTCGCCTTCCTGAATCAGGCCCGCGTAGCGTTTTTTACTGCCAGTATCCGCGCCGCGGATGGTCGGCATCAGAAAACGGCAAAAGTGGGTTTCAAACTCCAGCTCCAGCGCGCTGGTCAAATTTTGCTGTTGTAACGTCTGCGCCCACCATTCGTTCACGTGACGCACCAGCCTGTGCCCGATTTCCGCCGCATCGGCTTCTGAATGCGCGCGCCGGAGCCAGACGAAAGTGGAATCGGTATCGCCATAAATCACGTCATAACCCTGCGCCTCAATCAGCGCTTTGGTCTGGCGCATAATCGCATGACCGCGCATGGTGATTGACGACGCCAGACGGGGATCGAAAAAGCGACAGGCCGTGGTGCCGAGTACGCCATAAAAGGCGTTCATAATGATTTTAAGCGCCTGCGAGAGCGGTTTATTACCCTGACGTTTGGCTTCATCGCGCCCGTGCCAGATTTGGCTAACAATTTCCGGCAGGCAGTGCTTTTCTCGTGAAAACCAGGCGTCAAGGAAACCTTCGGTACTGTGTTCCGGATCCGGCTGCGCCATGCCTTCGACCAGCCCGACGGGATCAATCAAAAACGTGCGGATAATCGACGGGTACAGGCTTTTATAATCCAGCACCAGTACTGAATCGTATAATCCGGGTTGTGAATCCATTACGTAGCCGCCGGGACTTGCCAGCGGCGGCACTTCGCCGAGATTGGGCGCGACATAGCCGGCGCGGTGCATTCGCGGAAAGTAAAGATGCCCGAATGCGGCGACCGAACCGCCGTGGCGATCGACCGGCAGGCCGTTGATCGTCGCGCGTTCCAGCAAAAACGGCATGATCTCGGTTTTATGGAAAATGCGCGTGACCAGCTCGCAGTCTTTCAGGTTGTAGGTGGCGAGGGCGGGTTTATCCTGGGCAAAGCGGCGATCGATCTCATCCATACGATCCCAGGGGTTATCAATGGATTTTCCTTCGCCGAGCAGTTCCTGCGAGACGGCTTCCAGCGAAAAAGACGAAAAATTCCAGAACGCGGATTTAAGCGCGTCGATACCATCGATAATGACTCGCCCTCTGGCCTGGGCGAAAAAAACGCCGTTTTTGAAGCCATGTTCGCGCCACTCCAGTTCGCTATTGTCTCGCCCCAGCCGTAAAGGGATACGGTAGCGTTCGGCATGTTTTTGCAGCATACGCAGGTCGAACTGCACTACGTTCCAGCCGATGATGACATCAGGATCATGTTCGGCAAACCAGGCGTTGAGTTTTTCCAGCAGCTGCGGGCGGCTGGCGACATACACAAGCTCGAAGTCCAGTTGGTGGTCATCGCCATTCGCCGGGCCCAGCATATAAACGGTACGCTGGCCGCAGCCTTCCAGACCAATGCAATACAGTTCGCCGTGTCGCGTGGTTTCGATATCCAGCGAGACCCATTTTAGCGGCGGTCGATAGTCGGAGTGGGGTTTAAGACGCGCATTGCGGATAACGCCGTTGCGCATCTCGCCGTCTACCCAAACGGGCGACGTAATAAAACGCTCCATCAGGTAACGTTCCGGCGGGCGTACATCCGCTTCATAAACGGTGACGCCGTTTTCGCGCAGCAGTTTCTCCATCCGCATAAGCTGGCGGTGAGTGCGGCAATACAGACCGGATACCGGCTGACGATGAAAGTCTCGCAGCTGGAGCGGCGTCAGGCGATAGTCTTTTTCCGCCTGTAGCAGCGAGGCGGCGCGGGAGGTCTGGCTGGTCGGAATAAACGCCACGGACTCTTGCGGCGCCAGCGTTGCCTGCACAGGGCCGTTGTCTGTCGCCAGCCAGAAAGAGACCTCCGTCCCTTGCGGCGTATCCCGCCAGTGCCGGGTTAAAATGAAACCTGCCTGCGCCACGATGATTACCTGTCTAAAAAATTCACGCTAATTATAACCTGTTTTAGGGGGTAATACTGTTATTTTGTACAGGCATATAACGTAAAAGCCGATATCCGCTGTAATAAAAAGTTTCTCGCAGTAAGAAGCGGGTTTGCGCCCACCAGGATTTATAGCGGGTGGATCGCGTGGGTGATGAGCGGCTATCGATACCATTATCCTGAGCGATAGTTTTCAGACGCAGCATATGCAGCGGATCGCTGACCAGTAACGCTGTGCGCCATTGTTGTTGTCGCAGTATCTGTTTTGCGTAACGAATATTTTCGCGCGTCACGGTAGAGCGCTCTTCAATAAAAATTGCCTTAGCCGGAATCCCTTTTTCCAGAACGTATTGACGGGCTATCGCCGCGTCGGAAACCGTTGCGCCAGCGCCGTAGCCGCCGGTTAATACCAACGCGCGGACAATGTGTTGTTGGTAAAGCCAGATGGCATGATCCAGTCTGGCCTGAAAAACGGGAGAAGGCGTTTTTCCGCTAACGCCTGCTCCTGCGACAATCGCGCAGTCAGCTACGCGCGTCTGGTTTTGCTGACTGAACTGATAAATAGCGATGGCATTATGGATAAACACCGTAGCCATAATGAGAATTATGCCTGCCGCGATTCTGATGATGTAGCGATATTTCATGAATGAGTTCGTTCCCCGTGACGGGTGTAATGGATATTTTAACGATAAAATGGCTTTTAGCGTCAGATATTTTTGCTGACGTATATTTATCAATATATACCCAAAATAATTCGAGTTGCTTAAAGGCGGCAAGGGAGTGAGTCCCCAGGAGCATAGATAACTATGTGACTGGGGTGAGCGACAAATCTGCCGGGAGCAGATTTGAACGTCGCGTGCGACGGCCCGTCAGGGCAAGGCCCATGGATGGGCCGAGTAATCCGTAGCCAACACATAAGCAACTCGAAGTATGAAGGGTATAATGATGCTGGTGTAGACAGCAGATATAATTATCCTATAACTGCTAATTTTGAATCATTTTTATTTACAGTTTTTACCCATGTATTAGCCGTTTTGTGTCAAGTCTGTTTTCATACATTAAGTATTTTTCAGAAAGGCGCTTGTTCGAATCTGTTACTTATTTCTCGGATTAACAAAAAAGCGATATTTTTTGTTTGTTTTAATTAATGAAAAGTGTAACAATTTCATTTGGAACATCCGCACCGTCAGGTAGAAATATAATATTCCAATTGGCCGCTATGGTTAAATAAAAATGGATTACAGTGCGAATTCGTCGGGAACTCTCTGCATAATTTAATTTTTATTTTAGAATATAATTTTATTTTGACTTTCGGGTGCGGGTGTTTTTATCAAAATTTGTGGTATTCGGGAATGATCTTTTATGAATGTGAGTATGCAGGCGCGTCTGGTAGGGAACGACCGTTATCTTTTCGTCAATACTCAACGCGCTAACCCTTCCATAAAAACCGTGAGTCGATTTTTTGAGTATAAAACATGGACAGAACAGATTTGGCGTACCGAGATTATTGAAAACGGCAATGCTTTTTTTCACTGGCAAGGACACGACAGAAAAAACGGACATCGGGATACCATTATTAACTATCTGTTAAATGGGCAACGCTGGCAGTCAACAATCGAAGATTATATTTTCTTCCATGCGCTGGAAGGAAAAGCGTGGCAGGGACATTATGACAATATTATTGAATATGTGAGTTCTGATCATTACGTCTATCAAAGCGCATTTGCTGAATATATCACCGACCAGATTCATCAACGCGCCCCCCATGGGACGCGTTTTTAGAGGCATTACTGCCCGTAATAGGCTTTTGCGCCGTGTTTGCGTAGATAGTGTTTATCCAGCAGGGATTGCTGCATGTCGGGCAACTGCGGCGCAAGCTGGCGGCAGAAGATCCCCATATAGGCCACTTCTTCCAGCACGATGGCGTTATGCACTGCATCCTCGGCATTTTTACCCCAGGCAAACGGGCCGTGCGAATGGACAAGCACGCCGGGCATTTGAGCGGCGTCAATGCCTTGTTTTTCAAAGGTTTCAACAATGACATTGCCCGTTTCCCATTCATACTCGCCATTAATTTCCGCCTCGGTCATTTTGCGAGTGCAGGGAATCGTACCGTAGAAATAGTCGGCATGGGTGGTTCCCGTCGCCGGAATTGGCTGACCCGCCTGCGCCCAGATAGTCGCGTGGCGCGAATGGGTGTGTACGATGCCGCCGATAGTCGGAAATGCCTGGTACAACAGACGGTGGGTTGGCGTATCGGACGACGGTTTCTTATGACCTTCAACGACTTCACCGCTCTCCAGGCTGACCACCACCATATCGTCAGCGGTCATGACGCTATAATCGACGCCGGACGGCTTAATCACCAGTACGCCGCGTTCGCGATCGACGGCGCTAACGTTACCCCAGGTAAGGGTGACCAGGTTGTGTTTTGGCAGCGCCAGATTAGCTTCCAGTACCTGGCGTTTGAGATCTTCTAACATTGTTTTCTCCCTGCCGGATGGCGCTTCGCTTATCCGGCCTACGAGCGACGGTGTGCCGGATGGCGACATAAATGCCTTATTCGGCCTACAGGACCGTAGGCCCGGTAAACGCAGTGCCACCGGGCAATCCGTTTCACCAATTAACGTTTGAACCCGTAATACACCTCGTTCCAGCGCAGCGCGTCCTTAAAGGCCGGCAGATGGGTATCGTTATCAATCACCGCGATTTCGATATCGTGTATTTCTGCAAACTGGCGCATATCGTTCAGATCCAGCGCGTGGCTGAAGACGGTATGGTGCGCGCCGCCAGCCAGAATCCACGCTTCGGAGGCGGTCGGCAGATCCGGCTGCGCCTTCCACAGCGCGTTAGCCACCGGCAGTTTCGGCAGGGAGTGCGGCGTTTTTACGGTGTCAATGCAGTTGACCAGCAGGCGATAACGATCGCCGAGGTCGATCAGGCTGGCGACGATCGCCGGGCCGGTTTGGGTATTGAAAATCAAACGCGCCGGATCTTCCTTGCCGCCAATGCCGAGGTGCTGGACGTCGAGGATCGGTTTCTCTTCCACCGCGATGGACGGACACACTTCCAGCATGTGCGAGCCGAGCACCAGATCGTTGCCTTTCTCGAAGTGGTAGGTGTAATCCTCCATAAATGAGGTGCCGCCCTGCAGACCGGTTGACATCACTTTCATAATGCGAAGCAGAGCGGCGGTTTTCCAGTCGCCTTCGCCCGCAAAGCCGTAGCCTTGCTGCATCAGACGCTGTACGGCCAGACCCGGAAGCTGTTTCAGACCGTGTAAATCTTCAAAGGTAGTAGTGAATGCGTGGAAGCCGCCCTGTTCCAGGAAACGCTTCATACCGAGTTCAATACGCGCCGCCTCCCGCACGTTCTGGCGTTTATCGCCGTGGATTTGGGTGGCGGGCGTCAGGGTATAGCTGCTTTCATACTCGTCAATCAGAGCGTTGATATCGCCGTCGCCGATAGAATTCACCACCTGCACCAGATCGCCGACCGCCCAGGTATTGACCGAAAAGCCAAATTTGATTTGCGCGGCCACTTTATCACCGTCAGTCACTGCGACTTCACGCATATTGTCGCCGAAGCGGCAGACTTTTAGCTGGCGGGTATCCTGTTTAGAGACCGCCTGGCGCATCCAGGCACCGATACGCGTATGGGCCTCTTTATCCTGCCAGTGACCGGTGACGACCGCGTGCTGCTGGCGCATCCGCGCGCCGATAAAACCGAACTCACGACCGCCGTGCGCAGTCTGGTTCAGGTTCATAAAGTCCATATCAATGCTGTCCCACGGCAGGGCGGCGTTAAATTGGGTATGGAATTGCAGTAGTGGTTTGTTAAGGATACTCAGCCCGTTGATCCACATTTTGGCCGGGGAGAAGGTGTGCAGCCAGACCACCAGCCCTGCGCAGCGATCGTCATAATTGGCGTCACGACAAATGGCGGTAATCTCATCCGGCGAGGTGCCCAGCGGTTTTAATACCAGTTTACATGGCAGTTTGGCTTCGGTATTCAGCGCGTTGACCACATGCTCGGCATGTTGGGTGACCTGACGCAGGGTTTCTGCGCCATACAAATGCTGGCTGCCAATCACAAACCATACTTCATAATTATCAAAAATCGTCATTGTCGTGTCCTTAATGAGTCAGGATTGCCTGATTGGCCGGGGTCGTTGGCGCCGGCGCGGCAGTCGGAAGATAATGTTGTTCTGCGCTTAGCGCCCACTGCTGGTAGCGGCGGTAAAGCTGTTCGAAGCGTTGCGCCTGTTCAGGGTGGGGGCGCAGAGTGCGTTCTACCGCGCTCGCCATGCTTTGCTGGGCGGCTGGAATGTCGGCATGGACTTTCGCAGCGACGGCGGCAAAGATAGCGGCGCCTAATGCGCAACACTGGTCGGAAGCGACGATCTGCAACGGACGATTCAGTACGTCGCAGCAGACCTGCATAATGACCTGATTTTTACGGGCGATGCCGCCAAGCGCCATCACGTTATTGACCGCGATACCCTGATCGGTAAAACACTCCTGAATGGCGCGCGCGCCGAAGGCGGTCGAAGCGACCAGACCGCCAAACAGCGCTGGCGCGTCGGTGGCGAGATTGAGATCGGTAATGACGCCTTTCAGACGCTGATTAGCGTTTGGCGTGCGGCGACCGTTAAACCAGTCGAGCACCACCGGCAGGTGATCCAGGGACGGATTTTTCGCCCAGGCGTCGGTGAGCGCTGGCAGTAGCTGCTTCTGGCTGGCGTTAATCTGGGGTTTCAGTTCCGGGTGCTGCGCGGCAAGTTGCTCCAGCGGCCAGCTCAACACGCGGCTAAACCAGGCGTAGATATCGCCGAAAGCAGATTGCCCCGCTTCCAGACCGATAAAGTTCGGCACCACGCTGCCGTCAACCTGACCGCAAATGCCTTTCACGGCGCGATCCCCGACGCTCTGTTTATCCGCAATCAGAATGTCGCAGGTAGACGTGCCGATGACTTTCACCAGCGTATTGGGCTGTGCGCCCGCGCCGACCGCGCCCATGTGACAGTCGAACGCGCCGCCGGAAATCACTACGCTTTCCGGCAAGTCGAGGCGCTGCGCCCATTCGGCGCACAGGGTGCCCACGGGCAGATCGGCGGTGAAGGTTTCGCTAAATAACGGGTAGCGCAGATGACGGTTAATGCACGGATCGAGTTCATCAAAGAAGCTCGCGGGCGGCAGACCGCCCCAGCTTTCATGCCACAGCGTTTTGTGCCCGGCGCTGCAGCGGCCACGGCGGATATCCTGCGGGCGAGTGGTGCCGGAAAGCAGCGCCGGCACCCAGTCGCACAGCTCAATCCACGAGACGGCGGCCTGCGCGACGGCGCTATCCTGCCGGGTGACGTGCAGAATCTTCGCCCAGAACCATTCGCTGGAGTAAATGCCGCCAATATAGCGGGAGTAGTCGACCTTGCCTGGCTTATGGCACAGACGAGTGATTTCGTCGGCCTCTTCCACGGCGGTGTGATCTTTCCACAGCACAAACATCGCATTCGGGTTCTCGGCGAACTCTGGACGCAGCGCCAGGACGTTACCGTCGGCGTCAATCGGCGCTGGCGTAGAGCCGGTGCTGTCAACGCCAATGCCAACGACATTTGCGCGTTGCGCGGCGCTTAATTGTGCCAGAACGGCTTTCAGCGCGGCCTCCATTGACTCCATGTAGTCGCGCGGATGATGACGGAACTGGTTGTTCGGGCCGTCGCAATAACGGCCTTCTTGCCAGCGCGGATACCACTCTATGCTGGTGGCGATCTCGTCGCCGGTGGCGCAGTCCACTGCCAGAGCGCGCACTGAATCACTGCCAAAATCGAGGCCAATTGCAATTGCCATCGTCTTACTCCATCCAGAAAAACAGGTATGGAGAAACAGTAGAGAGTCGCGGCAAAAACCGTCAGGCAGGATCCGCTAATCTTATGGACAAAAATGCTAATGCTTTGCAAAGTGTGACGCTGTGCAAATATTCAATGTGGACATTCCAGCCATAGTTATAGACACTTCTGTTACTTAATTTTATCGCCTGAACTGTACGCTTTTGTTACAAAGCGCTTTTCACAAGCGGGGTTGATACGTGCTTTCATCAAGCGCAAAGTCTTGCGGAGACGGAAGCTCTGTCGTCCTGGTCGATATGGACAATTTGTTTCTTCTCTGAACATCGGGGGGTAGAGAAATCATGGCTGAAACGCAAAATGATCCGCTATTGCCGGGATATTCATTTAATGCCCATCTGGTCGCCGGGCTGACGCCAATTGAAGCGAATGGATATCTGGATTTTTTTATCGATCGTCCGTTGGGCATGAAGGGATATATTCTTAACCTGACCATCCGCGGAGAGGGCGTCATTAATAATAATGGCGAGCAGTTTGTCTGTCGGCCTGGCGATATATTATTGTTTCCGCCGGGCGAGATTCATCACTATGGACGGCATCCGGACGCCAGCGAGTGGTATCACCAGTGGGTTTATTTCCGGCCTCGCGCCTACTGGCAGGAGTGGCTGACCTGGCCGACAATCTTTGCCCAGACAGGATTTTTCCGCCCGGACGAGGCGCGCCAGCCGCATTTCAGCGAACTGTTCGGGCAGATCATCAGCGCCGGGCAAGGGGAAGGTCGCTATTCTGAGCTACTGGCGATCAATCTGCTGGAGCAGTTGTTGCTCAGACGTATGGCGGTAATTAATGAGTCGTTGCACCCGCCGATGGATAGCCGTGTGCGCGATGCCTGCCAGTATATCAGCGACCATCTGGCGGACAGCCATTTTGATATCGCCAGCGTCGCCCAGCATGTCTGCCTGTCGCCCTCCCGGTTATCACATCTGTTCCGCCAGCAGTTAGGCATTAGCGTATTGAGCTGGCGCGAAGATCAGCGTATCAGCCAGGCGAAACTTCTGCTTAGCACTACGCGAATGCCGATAGCGACCGTTGGGCGCAATGTTGGATTTGACGATCAGCTCTATTTTTCGCGGGTATTTAAAAAATGCACCGGGGCAAGTCCTAGCGAGTTCAGGGCCGGATGTGAATAAAAAGTGAATGATGTGTCCACAAAGATGTCATAAGCCGTAACTATTCGGATAATTGACGGCTTGACGAAGGGGGACGGGGTAAGCAGAATCCCTGCTTCATCACGCTGACGGACACACTATGCAAGCACTGCTGGAACACTTTATCACCCAATCCACTCTGTATTCGCTCATCGCCGTGTTGCTGGTCGCCTTCCTGGAATCGCTGGCGCTGGTGGGGTTGATTTTACCCGGCACGGTACTGATGGCGGGGCTGGGCGCGCTTATCGGCAGCGGCGAGCTCAATTTTTGGCATGCCTGGCTGGTGGGTATTATCGGCTGTCTGATGGGCGACTGGATTTCGTTCTGGCTGGGGTGGCGCTTTAAAAAGCCGCTACACCGCTGGTCTTTTATGAAAAAGAACAAGTCGCTGCTGGATAAAACCGAACACGCGCTGCATCAGCACAGTATGTTCACGATCCTGGTCGGACGTTTTGTCGGTCCGACGAGGCCGCTGGTGCCGATGGTGGCAGGGATGCTGGATCTTCCCGTGGCGAAATTTATTGGGCCGAACTTGATTGGCTGTTTGCTGTGGCCGCCGTTTTATTTCCTGCCGGGCATTCTGGCGGGAGCGGCAATCGATATTCCTTCCGATATGCAGAGCGGAGATTTCAAATGGCTGCTGCTGGCGACGGCGTTGCTGCTGTGGGTCGGAGGCTGGCTATGCTGGCGGCTGTGGCGCAGCGGCAAAGCGGCAGTCGATCGTTTAACCGCGTATTTCCCCCGCAGCCGTTTGCTGTATCTGGCGCCGTTGACGCTCGGGATCGGCGTGGTCGCGCTGGTGGTGCTGGTTCGCCACCCGCTGATGCCGGTATATATCGATATTCTGCGCAAAGTTGTGGGTTACTAACGATTCCTTTGCCGGATGGCAGCTTCGCCTTATCCGGCCTACAAAATATGGGATTTGATGCCCAATAGCGCTGAGGCGCTGGCTTGACCGCTTAGTAGCTCGTCTGTTTTGCCTTGCCACGCGATACGCCCGTCGGCCACGACGATTGACCGGGGCGCAATTCGCGCCGCATCTTCCACGCTGTGCGAGACCATCAACAGCGTGAGCTGTCGCTCGCGGCAGATATCGCTGACCAACGTCAGCATCTCCTGGCGCAGCGCGGGATCGAGCGCGGAGAACGGTTCATCCAGCAGCAGTACCGGCTGTTCGCGTACCAGGCAGCGCGCCAGCGCTACCCGCTGACGCTGGCCGCCGGACAGTTCGCCCGGTAAACGCGTCATCAGACTCTCAATGCCCATCTGATGTGCGATAGCGTCCCGTTTTTCCCGCTGGCTGGCGTTGAGCGTTAACCCAGGGTTTAGCCCCAGACCGATATTTTGCTGCACATTCAGGTGGCTGAATAAATTATTCTCCTGAAACAGCATTGAGACCGGACGGCGTGAGGGCGGCGTAAGCGTATGATCGTCGCCGGCAATCAGTAGCGTACCGCTGGCAGGCGCAAGAAAACCGGCAATTAAATTCAACAACGTGCTTTTCCCCGCGCCGCTGGGGCCAAGAATCGCCACCTGCTCGCCGCGTTCTACCGCCAGCGTAAAACGCATCGGCAAATGATGGTAAAGCCAGGTGATATCAATCAGTTTTAGCATGTCGGCCCGGTAGTTTCTCTATGAGGGTAAATAACGTAAAGCAGAGCAGCAGCAGTATCAGCGCGGTCACTGCGCCGTCCTGGCTGCGGTAGGAGCCGATCTGCTGATACAGATAAAACGGCAGCGTGCGGAAATTGTCATTGCCGAAAAGCGCGACGACGCCAAAATCACCGATAGAAAGTACGCAGGCAAACGCCAGCGCCTGCGCCAGCGGACGTTTCAGCGCCCGCAGTTCCACGATCTTTAACCGCGACCAGCCTTCAATTCCTAATGACTGGCACAGCATTCCATAACGGGCGGTAATATCGCGCATTGGGTTTTCCAGGACTTTTAGCGCGTAGGGGATTGCCATCAGCGCATTGGTGAAAATCACGATGCCGTCGGCGGATTCCGGTAAGCCAACGCTGTTATTGAGCAGTAAAAAGAAGCCTGTCGCCAGCACGATCCCCGGCATCGCGAGGATCAACATTCCGCTGAGTTCCAGCGTTTGTCCGGCGAATAGTTGCTGGCGTTGGCGTAGCTCGCGGCTACTCCACAGCAGCATCATGGTCAGCACCACACACAGAACGCCCGCCGCCAGCGCAATGCGTAGCGATGTCCAGACAGCCTGCCACAGAATGGGTTGCGCCAGCACCTCCGGCAGGCTGCGGTTGACGCCATCGACCACCACGGCGACCAGCGGCGGAAGCAGCAGCAGCAGCGCCAGCACGATTAATAAGGCGTCCGTCAGACGGCTGTGGAGACGATCGTCAGGATCGCGCCAGCCCTGCGTCAGCGTCATCCCCGGCGCAATCGCTTTGCTCAACCGTTGGCTTAGCAGTACCAGCGCCAGGCAGCAGACCATCTGGATTAATGCCAGCATCGCCGCGCGGGCGGGATCGTAGTCATAACTGAGCGCCTGAAAGATAGCCAGTTCGATAGTGGTGGCCTGCGGGCCGCCGCCGAGCGACAGAACCGTTGCGAAACTGGCGAAGCAGAGCATAAAAATCAGCGCCGCGACAGGCGGAATTTGGCGGCGCAGCCACGGCCATTCGACAAAACGGAAAAAATGCCAGCCGCGCATACCGAGCTGGGCGGCGAGCTGGCGCTGCTCGCCGGGAATGCTTTCCAAAGATTGCAGCAACAAACGGCTCGCCATTGGCAGGTTAAAAAAGACGTGCGCCAGTAAAATGCCCTGCAAGCCGTAGGGGGAGAATGTCCACTGAAGCCCCAGCATCTGCCACAGCGAGGCCAGCCAGCCCTGACGGCCATACACGCTAAGAATGCCGAACACGGCAACCAGTACCGGCAGAATCAGCGTCATGGCGCACAGACGCAGCAGCGCCAGACGTCCAGGAAAACGGCGTCGATAAAGCGCGCGGGCGAGAAAAACCGCCGGGACCACAGACAGCACTGCGGACAGAAACGCCTGCCAGAATGAGAAGCGCACCACATGCCACAGGTAGCTATCCCGCCAGATTGTCGACCACGCGCCCGACGGCGCATTCAGCCAAAGCGCCAGAAAGGCCGCCAGCGAGACGGTTATCATCAGCGCGGCGGCGCACAGCCCCGGAATCAGCCAGCCGGGAATTAACGGCTGACGGCGCGTTGCCATTCGCTAATCCATGCCTGGCGTTGTGCTGCCACTTGTTGCGGCGTGAATTCCAGCGTTGTGGCGGGTTTGGCCAATGATTCAAACCCTGCGGGTAAGGCGACGTCCGCTACCGGGTACATCCAGTTGCCGGTGGGTATGGCGTTCTGAAACGCCGGAGAAACCATAAATTTGAGGAATTTCTCCGCCAGTTCCGGCTGCTTACTGGCGACGGTACGCGCCGCGACTTCTACCTGTAAGTAATGGCCTTCGCTGAAGTTCGCGGCGGCGTAATTGTCCTTCTTCTCTTCAATAATGTGATACGCCGGAGAGGTGGTGTAACTGAGCACCAAATCGCTTTCACCTTTCAGAAATAAACCGTAGGCCTCGCTCCAGCCTTTCGTCACCGTCACCGTTTTGGCCGCCAGTTTTTGCCAGGCCTGCGGCGCGTTATCGCCATAGACTTTGCGCATCCACAGTAACAGCCCCAGCCCTGGCGTACTGGTACGTGGGTCCTGATAAATCACCCGCCATTTTTGATCGCTCTCGACCAGTTCTTTCAGGCTTTTCGGCGGATTTTTCAGCTTGCTTTTATCGTAGACAAAGGCGAAATAGCCGTAATCGAATGGCACAAATGTGTCGTTTTTCCAGCCGCCGGGCACCTTGACCGCTTCATTCGCCACGCCGCTTTTGGCAAAGAGTTTAGTTTGCGTGGCCGCTTCCAGCAGATTGTTGTCCAGCCCCAACACCACATCGGCTTTGCTGTTCTTCCCCTCCATCCGCAGGCGGTTGAGCAGCGAAACGCCATCCTCCAGCGCCACCAGTTTCAGCTCGCAGTTGCAATCGGCTTCAAACGCTTTTTTCACCGCCGGGCCTGGCCCCCAGTCGGCGGCGAACGAGTCGTAGGTATAGACGGTGAGAACGGGTTTGGCGAAAGCAGGCGCCGCGCACAGGAGTAAAAGTGGAAGATATTTTTTTAACACTTTGCACCTCAGTTAAAGAGTGGCAAAGGACTTGAGAGGTAGCCTCAAATCCCTTCGCCGGCATTATCCGGATCAGGTTCGACGGGTATTTTCTCAGCGCGCGCATGAGCGCGGCACCCCGTTGAGTTCGGCGTTAGTGTAGTGATTTTGTTGCCGGGCAGCAATCAAGAGCTGGCGTTAAGGATCTGGCGGCGCAAACCACGCCGATTTAAAATCAAACCAGCCGAGGGTATTCATGCGCAGCCCGCGCATACTGCGCTGTCCCTGGATAATCAGCCAGTGGTGGATCAACGGCACAATCGCTTTGTTGGCCAGCAGTTGCTGGCACCAGTTCGCCAGGTTCATCTCGCCAGCGCGCCACTGCGCGGCGTCGCCCTGCCAGTCGCGCGGAATGCAGTTCTGCAAGAGCGGTACTTCGCACAAGTGCGCGAACAGCGAGAAATCCAGCGGCAGCGTAAAGTTAGCGCTATTGAGCCAGATATCGCTTTCGATCTCGCCGGCGTGCCATTGATCGTAGTCGATCTCCTGAATATGCAGATGCACCTGATGTTCAGCCAGAAGCGCGCTCATGATACGGGCGATAACCCGGTGCTCAATGTGTTCGCGATAGAAGGTCAGCGTGAGGGTTTCCAGCCCGGCGGGTTTTTCGCCCGGGCCTGGACGGGCGTGATGCCAGCGCGGTAAAAGCCCATAGGCCGGGAACCAGAGCTGCTGTAGCGGTTCATCGGCATGATAGAGTAAATTGGTGGGGGAGAGGACGTGGCTTACCCATTCTCTGACCTGCGGATGTGCGCCGCGCGGCGTTCTGGCGTCGAATAGCAGGTAATAGCACCCCTCTTCCAGTCGGCTTTCTATCGCTTTTTCACCGCCTTGTATCGGCCCTTCCAGCATCAAGCCGCAGGCCGGTTCTTCACTGATATCCGGCAGTACCCAGACGTTCACTTCGTCTATCAACGCCCGATAGCCGAAGTAATCATCAAAGGCGAGTATCTTGAGCTGGTTTGGCGTATTACGCCGCACGGCATAAGGCCCGGTGCCGATAGGGTGGCTGGCGAAATTAGCCAGCGTTTCCCACTCCCGCGGCAAAATCATCGCCGGGACCTGGCCCAGCAGCCACGGCAACCAGCGATCCGGCTGGGAAAGATGAATATCCAGCGTCCACGCGGTAGGGGAGTCTATCTTTGTGATGTGCGAGTAAAGCGGAAGCGTATTGATACGCGTCAGCGAGGAGATGACATCTTCCATCTCCAGCTCGCGGCCATGATGAAAATGAATGCCGGGGCGCAGGTAGAAGCGCCACAGTAAAGGGGAAATTTGCTGCCAGTGGTGCGCAATGTCCGCTTCCAGTTCCCCGTTTTCCTCATTTACCCGCGTGAGCGAACTGAAAATTTGCCGGGCAATATGAGTTTCCGAGCGACGTAATGCGGTTCCCGGCAGAAGATTGTGCATCGGACGATAGTAAAGAACCCGCAGAATATGCCGCCCCTGGCGGAAGCTGCGTCCCAGATGGGAAATCAGCATTTGCCTGACAGCGCTTTTATCGCCGACCAGTTGTACCAGTTGATCGATTCGATCTTGTTCCAGCAGGTCTTCCGCCCGCTGCTGTTGCAGCGCCAGTCCGGTATACAGGAACGTCAGACGCGAACGCTTTCCGCGTCCAACCTCGGCTTCCCATGTTAGCCAACCGCGCGCCTGCATCGTATTTAGCAGCGTACGCATATGGCGACGCGAACAGTTCAGCAGATCCGCCAGCTCATTAAGCGTGGTGTCTTGCGTTTTACCGTCACAACATTGCCAGAGACGGATAAATTGTTGTTGCAGGCGACCTGAGGGCATAAAAGGGGAACTCCGATGAAAAACTCAGCAATTTTATTATCCCTATATTAGGCCAATAATATCTTTCGATGAAGCAAGAGGAAGAGGTCACTATGCGCCAGTTCTGGTTGAGATATTTTGCCGCGACGGAAAAAACGTCCTGGCTGGCTTGCCTGAGCGCACCGCAGCGCTTAAAAATGCTCGCGGAACTGATGCAGTGGGAGGCGACCGATTGAAGCCAATTGCAGACATCATGTGTGACTGAGTATTGGTGTAGGCGATAGCCTAAAATCACCCGCCAGCAGATAATATCTGCTGGCTTTTTTTATTTCGGCTGTTTCTGGATGACGATGATGGGACGGCGTTTCAACGGGATTTATACGGCGGTTTCTGTGGTCACGCAGGTGGTGACCGGGCGAGTAAAAATCGTATAAAAAATGCCGGAATATCCCCGGCATGAGCGACTGATGAGTAACCCGGAGCTTGATGGCGCTACGCTTATCAGGCCTACAGAATATAATGGCAACCGGGTGATATTGCATAACCTGTAGGCCCGGTAAGGCGTCAAGGGTTACCGCATAAATGCCGGTTGTTTATTTTCGTAGGCGGCAATCGCGTCTTCGTGCTGCAGCGTCAGCCCAATGCTGTCCAGACCGTTCAACATGCAGTGGCGGCGGAAGTCGTCGATTTTAAAGCTGTAGGTTTTATCGCCTGCTTTCACCACCTGTGCTTCCAGATCCACTTCAAATTTAATGCCCGGATTGGCTTTCACCAGGGCAAACAGCTCATCGACCTGTGCGTCGCTCAGGGTTACCGGCAGCAGTTGATTATTGAAACTGTTGCCGTAGAAGATGTCGGCGAAGCTTGGCGCGATCACCACTTTAAAGCCGTAATCGGTCAACGCCCACGGCGCGTGCTCGCGTGACGAGCCGCAGCCAAAGTTTTCCCGCGCCAACAGTATCGACGCGCCTTGATATTCCGGAAAGTTCAACACGAATTCCGGATTTGGCTGTTGGCCCTTTTCGTCCAGGAAACGCCAGTCGTTAAACAGATGGGCGCCAAAACCGGTGCGCGTAACCTTCTGCAAAAACTGTTTAGGGATAATTGCATCGGTATCGACGTTGGCGGCATCCAGTGGGACAACCAGGCCGGTATGCTGGGTAAATTTCTCTGCCATGGTAGTTTCCTTATTTGATGCTGCGAATGTCGGCGAAGTGGCCGGTAACGGCGGCAGCGGCGGCCATCGCCGGGCTGACTAAATGCGTGCGACCCCCGCGGCCCTGACGACCTTCAAAGTTACGGTTGCTGGTGGAGGCGCAGCGCTCGCCCGGGTTCAGGCGGTCGTTATTCATGGCCAGGCACATGGAACAGCCCGGTAAGCGCCATTCAAATCCTGCTTCGATAAAGATCTTGTCCAGACCTTCCGCTTCCGCCTGCGCTTTCACCGGACCTGAACCCGGCACCACCAGCGCCTGCACGCCCGGCGCAACTTTGCGCCCTTTGGCGACTTCCGCCGCCGCGCGCAAATCTTCAATGCGTGAATTGGTACAAGAGCCGATAAAGACTTTATCGATAGCAACGTCCGTTAACGGTACGCCCGGCTGTAAGCCCATATAAGCCAGCGCTTTTTCGGCGCTGGCGCGCTCAACCGGATCGCTAAAGGAGGCGGGATCGGGGATGATGTCGGTGACGGAAATCACCTGGCCCGGATTCGTGCCCCAGGTCACCTGCGGCGCGATCTCTTCTGCTCGCAGGGCGACGACAGTATCAAAGGTCGCGCCGTCATCGGTTTTCAGCGTTTTCCAGTACTCGACGGCTTCGTCAAAATCGCGGCCCTTCGGCGCGTGCAAACGCCCTTTTACGTAGTTGAAAGTGGTTTCATCCGGGGCGACCAGACCGGCTTTGGCGCCCATCTCAATCGCCATATTGCACAGCGTCATGCGGCCTTCCATACTCAGCGCGCGGATAGCGTCGCCGCAAAATTCAACCACGTGTCCGGTGCCGCCGGCGCTACCGGTTTTACCGATGATCGCCAGCACGATGTCTTTGGCGGTAATGCCCGGCGCGGCGTTGCCCGTGACTTCAATCTTCATGGTTTTAGCGCGTCCCTGTTTCAGGGTTTGCGTCGCCAGTACATGTTCTACCTCAGAAGTGCCGATGCCGAAGGCCAGCGCACCAAACGCGCCGTGGGTGGCGGTGTGGGAGTCGCCGCAGACGATGGTCATGCCCGGCAGGGTGACGCCCTGTTCCGGCCCCATCACATGGACGATGCCCTGATATGGGTGATTCAGGTCATACAGCTCGACGCCGAACTCGTTACAGTTCTTAATCAGCTCCTGCATCTGGATACGCGCCATTTCACCGGAAGCATTAATGTCTTTAGTCTGCGTCGAGACGTTGTGATCCATCGTAGCGAAGGTTTTCCCTGGCTGACGTACCGGACGATGGTGCGCGCGCAGACCGTCAAACGCCTGCGGAGAGGTGACTTCATGCACCAGGTGGCGGTCGATGTACAGCAGCGGCGTTTCGTTTGGCGCCTCAAAGACCACGTGGGCATCAAATAATTTTTCGTATAACGTTTTGGCCATGATTACACCCCTTCTGCGACATAGCGGGCGATAATATCGCCCATCTCATCGGTACTGACTGCGGCAGCGCCCCTGGCTAAATCGCCGGTGCGAACGCCCTCTTCTAATGCGCGATTGATCGCCTGTTCAATGGCCGTTGCCGCATCGTTGGCATCCAGGCTGTAGCGCAGCAGCAGCGCCAGTGACAGGATCTGCGCAATTGGGTTGGCGATATTTTTCCCGGCGATATCCGGCGCGGAGCCGCCAGCCGGTTCATACAGGCCAAACCCTTGCTCGTTCAGGCTGGCGGAGGGCAACATCCCCATTGAGCCGGTGATCATGGCGCATTCGTCGGACAGAATGTCGCCGAACAGGTTAGAGCACAGCAGTACGTCAAACTGCGACGGGTCTTTAATCAACTGCATGGTGGCGTTATCGATATACATGTGCGCGAGTTCCACATCGGGATACGTTTTCGCGACATCATTGACGATTTCACGCCACAGGATAGAGCTTTGCAGTACGTTGGCTTTATCAATAGAGGTGACTTTACGGCGGCGTTTACGCGCCGATTCAAAGGCGATACGGGCAATGCGCTCGATCTCAAAGCGGTGATAAACTTCGGTATCAAAGGCTTTTTCGTACTGACCGCTGCCTTCACGGCCTTTTGGCTGTCCGAAATAGATCCCGCCGGTCAGCTCGCGCACGCACAGGATATCGAAACCGTTAGCGGCGATATCGGCGCGCAACGGGCAAAATGCTTCCAGTCCCTGATACAGTTTCGCCGGACGCAGGTTACTGAATAATTTGAAATGTTTGCGCAGCGGCAGCAGGGCGCCGCGCTCCGGCTGGCTTTCCGGGGGCAAATTTTCCCATTTCGGGCCGCCGACGGAGCCAAACAGAATGGCATCCGCCTGCTCGCACCCTTCAACGGTGGCTTTCGGCAGTGGATGACCATGATTGTCGATAGCAATACCGCCGACGTCATAGTGGCTGGTGGTTATACGCATATCAAAACGGCTGCGTACCGCATCCATAACTTTCAGGGCTTGCGCCATGACTTCCGGGCCGATACCGTCGCCCGGCAGTACGGCAATATGATAGTTCTTCGACATTACACGGTTTCCTTGTTGTTCTCTTTATTTTGAGCTTTGCGTTGCAATTCTTTTTCAACTTCGGCGGCGCGCCAGATATTGTTCAGTACGTGCACCATCGCTTTGGCGGAGGATTCGACGATATCCGTCGCCAGCCCGACGCCGTGGAAGCGGCGACCATGATGGTTCACGACGATATCGACCTGACCCAGCGCGTCTTTGCCCTGGCCTTTGGCGTTCAGGTCGTATTTAACCAACTCAACGTCGTAGCCAGTGATGCGGTTAATCGCCTGATAGATGGCGTCGACCGGACCGTTGCCGTTCGCCGCTTCGGCCTTGATCTCTTCACCACAGGCCAGCTTCACGGAAGCGGTGGCGATATCGCTGGAGCCGGACTGCACGCTGAAGTAATCCAGACGGAAATGCTCTGGTTCTTCTTGCTGTTTATTAATAAACGCCAGCGCTTCCAGGTCATAGTCGAACACCTGGCCTTTTTTATCCGCCAGCTTCAGGAACGCGTCGTACAGGTGGTCCATGTTGTAGTCTGTGTCCTTGTAACCCATCTCTTCCATGCGATGTTTCACGGCGGCACGGCCAGAGCGGGAGGTCAGGTTCAGCTGTATCTGGTTCAGACCGATGGACTCTGGCGTCATGATTTCATAGTTTTCGCGGTTCTTGAGGACGCCATCCTGGTGGATGCCGGAAGAGTGGGCGAAAGCGCCGCTGCCGACAATCGCTTTGTTGGCTGGGATCGGCATGTTACAGATCTGGCTGACGGTCTGGCTGGTGCGCCAGATTTCGTGGTGATTGATGTTGGTGTGTACGTTCATGATGTCTTTGCGCACTTTAATCGCCATGATCACTTCTTCCAGTGCGCAGTTACCGGCACGTTCTCCGATACCGTTCATCGCGCCTTCAACCTGACGCGCGCCCGCATGTACTGCCGCCAGCGAGTTGCCTACTGCTATCCCTAAATCGTCGTGGGTATGAACGGAGATGATAGCTTTGTCGATATTGGGGACACGTTCATACAGGCCGGAAATGATTCCCGCAAACTCAAACGGCATGGTATAGCCCACGGTATCGGGAATATTAATGGTTCTCGCGCCGGCGTTTATAGCGGCTTCCACCACGCGCGCCAGATCGTCAACAGGCGTCCGGCCAGCATCTTCGCAGGAGAACTCTACGTCATCAGTGTAATTACGCGCCCGCTTAACCATGTATACCGCGCGTTCGATAACCTCATCCAGCGTGCTGCGCAGCTTGGTGGCGATGTGCATTGGCGAGGTGGCGATAAAAGTATGGATGCGAAACGCGTCGGCGACCTTCAGCGCCTGTGCCGCGACGTCGATGTCTTTTTCTACACAACGCGCCAGGGCGCAAACGCGGCTGTTTTTAATGGTGCGGGCGATGGTTTGGACGGATTCAAAATCACCCGGAGAAGAGACCGGGAAGCCTACTTCCATGACATCAACACCCATGCGCTCAAGGGCCAGGGCAATCTGCAGCTTCTCTTTCGCGCTCAGGCTGGCCTGTAACGCTTGTTCGCCGTCGCGTAAGGTCGTATCAAAAATAATGACTTGCTGGCTCATGATGTGGTCCTTGTCTCCAGGGGCGCCTTGCGTCAGGCATAAAAAAACCCGCGCAACGGCGCGGGTTTTGTTTGACTTCGAGCTGACTTAATGTTGAATGCCGCCCACCGGTCTACCGCGCACAATAAATGCGTTGAGTAGTAGTAGCCCAGTGAAACGAACGATATGTGACATTAATTCAGCTCCAGCGAATGCGTTATGCTTTTAGTGGTACTGGATATGCCGTTTAATGTCAACTCTATTTTCTGTCGCCATTGCATTTTGTTGACGATATCCGGATACGTACTTTAGCTAATTGTGCTGGGCTGCGCGTCCAATAAAGGATAAAAGAACGAGTGGACATTCATACTTTTCATTGTTTGAAATATTTAGGCATTTTTGTTTGCAAATTGGTTAGGGGAATGGCCTGTTAAAGGTATGCTAAAGGTTTGGTTTATCTTTTTGATTTGTTTTATATTTTAACAAATAACCTTGTTTGCTTAATGGATAAGGATAAAGTTATTGATAAATTAATGTTAACTTTTTAGCTATTAATAATATAAACATTTAATTGAAACTTAAATGATCATTCACTTGGTGTATGATTGTGTATTCGCCATAGTTATGGTTATATTGCTTGCGTAATTTAAACATTATGAATCGCAATGGTGTGACTCAGGACACATTACGCTTGCGCTGGCATTCTATTTGTCTCTGTCAGCGTCTTTATGTTTTCCGAATTTTAACGCTTTCCCTTTTTCTTATTTTATATGCATGGTAAATCATATTTTCAGGAATTATTTCTGCCTTCAGCCAGAAAAAGGGAGTTAAGCGTGACAGTGGAGTTAAATATGCCAGAGGTCAAAACCGAAAAGCCGCATCTTTTAGATATGGGCAAACCACAGCTTCGCATGGTTGATTTGAACCTATTGACCGTGTTCGATGCGGTAATGCAAGAGCAGAATATTACGCGCGCCGCCCACACGCTGGGAATGTCGCAGCCTGCGGTCAGTAACGCCGTAGCGCGTCTGAAGGTTATGTTTAATGACGAACTTTTTGTTCGATATGGACGAGGAATTCAGCCGACTGCCCGTGCATTTCAGTTATTTGGTTCAGTCCGTCAGGCGTTGCAATTGGTGCAAAATGAATTGCCGGGATCGGGGTTTGAGCCGACCAGCAGCGAACGTGTATTCAATCTTTGCGTGTGCAGTCCGCTGGATAATATCCTGACGTCACAGATTTATAATCGTGTAGAAAAAATTGCGCCAAATATTCATGTCGTTTTTAAAGCGTCGTTGAATCAGAATACTGAGCATCAGTTACGCTATCAGGAAACCGAGTTCGTTATTAGTTATGAAGAATTCCGTCGTCCTGAGTTTACCAGCGTACCGCTATTTAAAGATGAAATGGTTTTAGTCGCCAGCCGAAAACACCCGCGTATTAGCGGCCCGCTACTGGAAGGCGATGTTTATAATGAACAACATGCGGTTGTTTCCCTCGATCGTTATGCGTCATTTAGTCAGCCGTGGTATGACACGCCGGATAAACAGTCGAGCGTGGCTTATCAGGGCATGGCGCTTATCAGCGTTCTGAACGTGGTTTCGCAGACGCATTTGGTCGCTATTGCCCCGCGCTGGCTGGCGGAAGAGTTTGCGGAATCGCTGGATCTGCAAATATTGCCGTTGCCTTTAAAACTGAATAGCCGGACATGCTACCTTTCCTGGCATGAAGCGGCTGGGCGTGATAAAGGGCATCAATGGATGGAAGATTTATTAGTCTCTGTTTGTAAGCGATAAAACCGGGCAGAATAAATCAGAAACAAATTCTGGTTTATTCTGCTTTTTAGCGTATATCAAAAATTTTATGCTGAATTAACGGTGAGCGATGCTTTTCGTCGCTGTGAAAAATAGATGAATTGCTGTAAGTCTGCATTTATAAGCGATTATTTATTACCAGGTGTGATTCAGACGGAGTATTTCTCCATTTCTTCTCTTCTTGCCTCCTGATTATTCTAACCTTCCCCATCTTTACGTCATTCCACCCAATTGCCAGGCGTGATAGCGAGCGGTTAAGGTGTCCGTCAAACCGTGATGACAGGTATAAAGTGGAGGCAAGCCGTGGAAATGTTGTCTGGAGCCGAGATGGTCGTCCGATCGCTTATCGATCAAGGCGTAAAGCAGGTGTTCGGCTATCCTGGAGGCGCAGTGCTTGATATTTATGATGCGCTACATACCGTTGGAGGGATCGATCATGTGCTGGTGCGTCATGAGCAGGCCGCGGTGCATATGGCGGATGGCCTGGCGCGAGCCACTGGCGACGTTGGCGTGGTGCTGGTGACTTCCGGACCGGGAGCGACCAATGCGATTACCGGGATTGCTACGGCCTATATGGATTCCATTCCGCTGGTGATTCTTTCCGGCCAGGTCGCCACCTCATTGATTGGCTATGATGCCTTTCAGGAGTGCGACATGGTGGGGATTTCCCGACCGGTGGTCAAACATAGCTTCCTGGTCAAACAGACGGAAGATATTCCCCTGGTGCTTAAAAAGGCCTTCTGGCTGGCGGCAAGCGGACGTCCTGGGCCGGTGGTCGTGGATTTGCCGAAAGATATTTTGAATCCGGCGAAAAAAATGCCGTATGCCTGGCCGGAGACGGTCAGTATGCGCTCTTACAATCCCACAACATCAGGACATAAAGGACAAATTAAGCGTGCCTTGCAAACGCTGGCGTCGGCAAAAAAGCCGGTGGTCTACGTTGGGGGAGGGGCGATAAGCGCGGCCTGCTATGCGCCGTTGCGCCACATCATTGAAACCTTTAACCTGCCGGTGGTCTCTTCATTAATGGGACTGGGCGCGTTTCCTGCTACTCATCGCCAGTCGTTAGGAATGCTGGGAATGCATGGCACTTATGAAGCCAATATGACCATGCATAACGCCGACGTGATTTTCGCTGTTGGCGTACGATTTGACGACCGCACGACGAATAATCTCGCTAAATATTGTCCGAACGCGACGGTATTACACATCGACATTGACCCGACGTCCATATCCAAAACGGTTAACGCTGATATCCCGGTGGTGGGCGATGCCCGCCTGGTACTGGAACAAATGCTGGAGCTACTGGCGCAGGATGCGCCGTCTCAGCCGCAGGATGATATTCGCGACTGGTGGCAGCAGATAGAGAGCTGGCGCGCCCGTCAGTGCCTGAAATATGACGCGGAAAGCGAAAGCATTAAACCCCAGGCGGTGATTGAAACCCTCTGGCGTCTGACGAAGGGCGATGCGTACGTGACGTCCGATGTAGGACAACACCAGATGTTTGCCGCCCTCTATTACCCGTTCGATAAGCCACGTCGCTGGATTAATTCCGGCGGGCTCGGCACGATGGGTTTTGGCCTACCGGCTGCGCTGGGCGTTAAAATGGCCCTGCCGAAAGAAATGGTGGTCTGCGTGACCGGCGATGGCAGTATACAGATGAACATTCAGGAGCTGTCGACAGCCTTACAGTATGAACTGCCGGTACTGGTTTTGAACCTGAACAACCGTTATCTGGGGATGGTGAAACAGTGGCAGGATATGATCTATTCCGGTCGCCATTCTCAGTCTTATATGCAGTCGTTACCGGATTTTGTGCGCCTGGCGGAAGCATATGGCCATGTCGGGCTGCAGATTAACCGTCCGGATGAGCTGGAAAGTAAACTCAGCGAAGCCCTTGAGCATGTGCGTAATAACCGACTGGTGTTCGTCGATGTCACCGTTGATGGCAGCGAGCATGTCTATCCGATGCAGATTCGCGGGGGCGGGATGGACGAAATGTGGTTAAGCAAAACGGAGAGGACCTGATGATGCGCCGGATTTTATCGGTATTACTGGAAAACGAATCTGGGGCGTTATCGCGGGTTATCGGCCTCTTTTCGCAACGCGGATATAATATTGAAAGCCTGACCGTCGCGCCGACAGACGATCCGACGTTGTCGCGCATGACTATCCAGACGGTAGGCGATGAAAAAGTGCTTGAGCAAATTGAAAAGCAACTGCACAAGCTGGTTGATGTGCTGCGCGTCAGCGAGCTGGGACAGGGAGCGCACGTTGAGCGGGAAATCATGCTGGTGAAAATCCAGGCCAGCGGCTACGGACGGGAAGAGGTGAAGCGTAATACGGAAATTTTCCGTGGTCAGATTATTGACGTTACGCCAACGCTGTATACCGTTCAACTGGCGGGCACCAGCGATAAACTGGATGCTTTTCTGGCCTCGCTGCGCGACGTGGCGAAAATTGTTGAAGTGGCGCGTTCAGGCGTCGTCGGGCTTTCGCGCGGCGATAAGATTATGCGCTGAGCAGATTCGCCGGATGACGACGCGCGTGCGTTTTATCCGGTCTACTGGCTGATATCTGGCCCAGGTCCGATAAGCGTAGCGCCATCAGGCAGGTTTGCCGGATATCAGCCAACAGGAATTATCGCCCAACCCAATATCATCGGTTGGGCTTTTTTTTGCGAAATCCGTGGTAACCCGGAATAAAAGCGGTTGCCGGAGTGATCAAACTGCGCTTAGATGTTAACGATTTTAACCCATGCCGACATAAAGGTTATGGTTTGTACAATTTACACAAGGGGCAATTGTGAAACTGGATGAAATCGCTCGGCTGGCCGGTGTCTCGCGCACAACTGCAAGCTACGTTATAAACGGTAAAGCAAAGCAATACCGCGTGAGCGACAAAACCGTAGAAAAAGTCATGGCGGTAGTGCGTGAGCACAATTACCATCCTAACGCTGTGGCTGCCGGGCTGCGTGCTGGACGCACACGTTCCATTGGTCTGGTGATCCCGGACCTTGAAAACACGAGCTACACCCGTATCGCAAACTATCTTGAGCGCCAGGCACGCCAGCGTGGCTACCAACTGCTGATCGCCTGTTCTGAAGATCAGCCGGATAACGAAATGCGCTGCATTGAGCACCTTTTGCAACGCCAGGTGGATGCAATCATTGTTTCAACTTCGTTACCGCCGGAGCATCCCTTCTATCAGCGCTGGGCCAACGATCCGTTCCCCATCGTCGCGCTCGACCGCGCGCTGGATCGCGAACATTTCACCAGCGTGGTCGGCGCCGATCAGGATGATGCCGAGATGTTGGCGGAAGAGCTGCGTAAATTCCCGGCGGAAACGGTGCTTTATTTGGGCGCGCTGCCGGAGTTGTCCGTCAGTTTCCTGCGCGAGCAGGGGTTCCGCACCGCATGGAAAGACGATCCGCGGGAGGTGAATTTCTTATATGCCAACAGCTATGAGCGCGAAGCCGCCGCGCAGTTGTTTGAGAAATGGCTGGAAACGCATCCTATGCCGCAGGCGCTCTTTACGACATCGTTCGCGCTATTACAGGGCGTGATGGACGTAACGCTGCGGCGCGATGGAAAACTGCCTTCGGATTTAGCGATTGCGACCTTCGGCGATCATGAGCTGCTGGATTTTCTGCAATGCCCGGTACTGGCGGTGGCGCAGCGTCATCGTGATGTCGCGGAACGCGTGCTGGAGATTGTGCTGGCAAGTCTTGATGAACCGCGTAAACCGAAACCCGGCTTAACGCGTATTCGGCGAAACCTTTATCGTCGCGGCATTCTGAGCCGTAGCTAAAGGACCGGCGGTAAAAGACTCTCTCTTCTGCCGCCGTCAAACAAATGCGTATCAGTAAAAATATCCCTTAAATAATTAAGATTATTCCTTAAAATTATCCGAAAATTCTTTTTTATTACCTTTCTTTTGTCCGAAATCGTCCACATTCCACTAATTAAGACGTAACGAGTCTTTTCCTTTGTATTGTTTTGTTACAAGCAGGCAAGAAATCGTCGAATTAACAGCCACTTTTTGTCTTTGGCGCGACAGTCGCTCGTAGGCGCTGGTATAGCAGGCACCGCACACGTTAAACAGGCACTGTTAACACGGTGCAATATGTCCTAAAATGCCGCTCGCGTCGCAAACTGACACTTTATATTTTTCTCGGATTATATTGAGTCCGTTTTAAACGGCGGTGGGCCTTTGGTTTTTTTCTTACAAATATTCATAACGTTAATTTGGCTTGCACGCTGGGCGGAAATTAATCAACGCAGATATTCGCCGTAAACATTGGCTTTTTTACTTAGGTAAGCGTTGTGACTTGCTTGACAAGCTTTTCCTCCGCTCCGTAAACTCCTTCGAGTGGGAATTTGTGGGATAAAGTGGTAAGAAGGGGTGAGACTGGCATGTTCCGGGGGGCAACGTTAGTCAATCTCGACAGTAAAGGGCGCCTGACCGTGCCGACCCGTTATCGGGAGCAACTGATCGAGAGCGCTACCGGTCAAATGGTATGTACCATTGACATCCATCACCCATGCCTGCTGCTTTACCCCCTGCCTGAATGGGAAATTATTGAGCAAAAGTTATCTCGTCTGTCGAGCATGAACCCGGTAGAACGTCGCGTACAGCGTTTACTGTTGGGCCATGCCAGCGAATGTCAGATGGATGGTGCAGGTCGATTACTGATCGCGCCAGTTCTGCGGCAACATGCCGGACTGACGAAAGAAGTGATGCTGGTTGGACAGTTCAACAAATTTGAGCTGTGGGATGAAACGACCTGGTATCAACAGGTCAAGGAAGATATCGACGCTGAACAGTCAGCTACCGAAACGTTATCGGAGCGGCTGCAGGACTTGTCTCTATAAGATGATGGAAAATTTTAAACACACTACGGTACTGTTGGATGAAGCCGTTAATGGGCTGAATATTCGTCCGGATGGTATCTATATTGATGGCACATTTGGTCGCGGCGGCCACTCGCGCCTGATCCTCTCGCAACTGGGCGAAGAGGGGCGCTTGCTGGCGATCGATCGCGATCCGCAGGCGATCGCCGTTGCGCAGACCATTAATGATCCTCGCTTCTCCATCATTCATGGACCTTTTTCCGCGCTGGCTGATTATGTAGCCGAGCGCGAGCTTACCGGCAAGATTGACGGGATCCTTCTCGATCTTGGCGTCTCTTCTCCGCAGCTTGACGATGCGGAGCGCGGTTTTTCATTTATGCGCGACGGTCCGCTGGATATGCGAATGGACCCGACGCGCGGCCAGTCTGCCGCCGAGTGGTTACAAACGGCGGAGGAAGCGGATATCGCCTGGGTGCTGAAAACATTCGGCGAGGAGCGTTTTGCCAAACGTATTGCTCGCGCCATTGTTGAGCGCAATCGCGAACAGCCGATGACCCGCACCAAAGAGCTGGCGGAAGTGGTTGCGGCGGCGACCCCGGTAAAAGACAAATTCAAACATCCCGCGACCCGTACCTTCCAGGCGGTGCGCATCTGGGTAAACAGTGAACTGGAGGAGATAGAGCAGGCGCTAAAAAGCTCGCTCAGCGTACTGGCCCCAGGCGGGCGGCTTTCAATCATCAGTTTCCACTCGCTGGAAGACCGTATTGTGAAACGCTTTATGCGTGAGCAAAGCCGCGGTCCGCAGGTACCGGCGGGATTACCGATGACGGAAGCGCAGCTCAAAAAACTGGGCGGTCGTGAGTTACGAGCGTTAGGCAAGTTGATGCCGGGTGAAAAAGAGGTAGCTGAAAATCCTCGGGCCCGTAGTTCAGTTCTGCGTATCGCAGAGAGGACGAACGCATGATCAGCAGAGTGACAGAAGCCCTAAGCAAAGTGAAGGGATCGATAGGAAGCAACGAGCGCCATGCCTTGCCTGGCGTGATCGGTGACGATCTTTTGCGGTTCGGGAAGCTGCCACTCTGCTTGTTCATTTGCATCATTTTAACGGCGGTGACGGTGGTCACGACGGCGCACCATACTCGTTTACTCACCGCGCAGCGTGAACAATTGGTTCTGGAGCGCGATGCATTGGACATTGAATGGCGCAACCTGATCCTTGAAGAAAATGCGCTCGGCGATCACAGCCGGGTGGAGCGGATCGCAACGGAAAAGCTGCAAATGCAGCATGTTGATCCGTCCCAAGAAAATATTGTAGTGCAAAAATAAGGATAAACGCGACGCATGAAAGCAGCGGCAAAAACGCAAAAATCGAAACGCCAGGAAGAACAGACCAACTTCATCAGTTGGCGTTTTGCGTTGCTGTGCGGCTGTATTTTACTGGCGCTGGTTTTTTTACTTGGACGCGCGGCGTGGCTACAGATTATCGCCCCGGATATGCTGGTGCGTCAGGGCGATATGCGTTCGCTGCGTGTTCAGGAAGTCTCCACCTCACGCGGTATGATTACCGACCGTTCCGGGCGTCCACTGGCGGTCAGCGTACCGGTTAAGGCGATCTGGGCCGACCCGAAAGAAGTTCATGACGCCGGCGGCATCAGCGTTGGCGATCGCTGGAAAGCGCTTTCTACTGCGCTCAATATTCCACTCGATCAGCTCTCCGCCCGTATCAACGCCAACCCGAAAGGGCGTTTTATTTATCTGGCGCGCCAGGTAAATCCTGACATGGCGGACTACATCAAAAAACTCAAACTGCCGGGGATTCATTTGCGTGAAGAGTCCCGCCGCTACTACCCGTCAGGAGAAGTAACCGCTCACCTCATCGGTTTTACCAACGTCGACAGTCAGGGGATTGAAGGCGTTGAAAAGAGCTTTGATAAGTGGCTTACCGGTCAGCCTGGCGAGCGAATCGTGCGTAAAGACCGCTATGGCCGCGTGATTGAGGATATCTCCTCCACTGACAGTCAGGCAGCGCACAATCTGGCGTTAAGCATTGATGAACGCTTACAGGCGCTGGTTTACCGCGAACTGAACAACGCGGTGGCGTTTAACAAGGCGGAATCCGGTAGCGCGGTGCTGGTCGATGTCAATACCGGTGAAGTACTGGCGATGGCGAATAGCCCTTCCTATAACCCCAACAACCTTGCCGGTACGCCGAAAGACGCGATGCGTAACCGTACCATCACCGACGTGTTTGAACCGGGTTCTACGGTTAAGCCGATGGTGGTGATGACTGCGCTTCAGCGCGGTATCGTCAACGAAAATACGGTGTTGAATACCGTTCCATACCGAATTAACGGCCACGAAATTAAAGACGTGGCGCGCTACAGCGAATTAACCCTGACCGGGGTTCTACAGAAGTCGAGTAACGTCGGTGTATCCAAACTGGCGTTAGCGATGCCGTCCTCAGCGTTAGTAGATACTTACTCACGTTTTGGGCTAGGAAAGGCGACCAATTTGGGGTTGGTCGGAGAACGCAGTGGCTTATATCCTCAAAAACAACGGTGGTCCGACATAGAGAGGGCCACCTTCTCTTTCGGCTACGGGCTAATGGTAACGCCGTTACAGTTAGCGCGAGTCTATGCAACCATCGGCAGCTATGGCATTTATCGCCCGCTGTCGATTACCAAAGTTGATCCGCCTGTACCCGGCGAACGCATCTTCCCTGAATCCACCGTACGCACCGTGGTGCATATGATGGAAAGCGTGGCGCTGCCGGGCGGCGGCGGCGTGAAGGCAGCGATTAAAGGCTACCGTATCGCGATTAAAACCGGTACGGCGAAAAAAGTGGGGCCGGACGGTCGCTACATCAACAAATACATTGCTTACACCGCAGGCGTCGCGCCTGCGAGTCAGCCGCGCTTCGCGCTGGTGGTTGTCATCAACGATCCGCAGGCGGGTAAATACTACGGCGGCGCCGTTTCCGCGCCGGTATTTGGTGCCATCATGGGCGGTGTTCTGCGCACCATGAACATCGAACCGGACGCGCTGGCAACGGGCGAAAAAAATGAATTCGTAATTAATCAAGGCGAGGGAACAGGTGGCAGATCGTAATTTGCGCGACCTTCTTGCTCCGTGGGTGGCTGGACTACCCGCGCGAGAACTGCGAGAGATGACGCTCGACAGCCGTGTGGCTGCGGCGGGCGATCTCTTTGTGGCAGTGGTGGGTCATCAGGCGGACGGGCGTCGATATATCCCGCAGGCGATAGCGCAAGGCGTAGCTGCCATTATTGCAGAGGCGAAAGACGAGGCGAGCGACGGTGAGATTCGCGAAATGCACGGCGTACCAGTCGTCTATCTCAGCCAGCTCAATGAGCGTTTATCTGCGCTGGCGGGCCGCTTTTACCATGAGCCATCTGAAAACATGCGTCTGGTGGCGGTGACCGGCACCAATGGCAAGACCACCACCACCCAACTACTGGCGCAGTGGAGCCAGTTGCTCGGCGAAACCAGCGCAGTGATGGGAACGGTAGGCAACGGACTGTTGGGTAAAGTGATCCCGACGGAGAACACAACCGGTTCCGCTGTGGATGTTCAGCATGTGCTGGCCAGTCTGGTTGCGCAGGGCGCGACCTTCGGCGCGATGGAAGTCTCTTCTCACGGCCTGGTGCAGCATCGCGTGGCGGCGTTGAAATTTGCCGCCTCCGTGTTTACTAATTTGAGCCACGACCATCTCGACTATCATGGCGATATGGCGCATTACGAGGCGGCAAAATGGATGCTTTATTCCACCCACCATCATGGTCAGGCAATCGTCAACGCCGATGATGAAGTTGGACGCCGCTGGCTGGCGTCGCTACCCGATGCGGTCGCGGTATCAATGGAAGGGCATATCAACCCTAACTGTCACGGTCGTTGGCTGAAAGCGGAGGCGGTGGAGTACCACGACCGCGGAGCGACGATTCGTTTTGCTTCAAGCTGGGGTGAAGGCGAAATCGAAAGCCGCTTGATGGGCGCGTTTAACGTCAGCAACTTACTGCTGGCATTGGCGACGCTACTGGCGCTGGGCTATCCGTTAACGGATTTGCTGAAAACCGCCGCGCGTTTGCAGCCGGTTTGCGGGCGTATGGAAGTGTTCACTGCGCCAGGCAAACCGACGGTGGTGGTGGATTACGCGCACACGCCGGATGCGCTGGAAAAAGCGTTGCAGGCGGCGCGTCTGCATTGCGCCGGAAAATTGTGGTGCGTCTTTGGCTGTGGCGGGGATCGTGACAAAGGTAAGCGCCCACTCATGGGGGCCATTGCCGAAGAATTCGCGGATATCGTCGTGGTGACTGACGATAACCCGCGTACCGAGGAGCCGCGCGCCATTATCAACGATATTCTGGCCGGAATGCTGGACGCCGGGCAGGTCAGGGTAATGGAAGGCCGCGCTGAGGCGGTAACCAATGCCATTATGCAGGCAAAAGACAATGACGTCGTGCTGATTGCAGGTAAAGGGCACGAGGATTACCAGATTGTCGGCACGCAGCGTCTTGATTATTCAGACCGCGTGACCGCAGCGCGTTTGCTGGGGGTGATCGCATGATTAGCGTAACGCTCAGCAAAATTGCCGATGTCCTTGGCGCCGAACACCGCGGGGCGGATCTCACGCTCGATACGGTCATTACCGACACACGGAAAGTGACGCCGGGATGCCTGTTCGTGGCGCTGAAAGGGGAACGCTTTGATGCGCATGATTTTGCTGATAAAGCAAAAGCGAACGGCGCTGGCGCCCTGCTGGTCAGTCGTCCTCTGGATATCGATCTCCCGCAGGTGATTGTAAAAGACACGCGTCAGGCATTTGGCCAACTGGCCGCCTGGGTACGTATGCAGGTACCGGCGCGGGTGGTGGCGTTAACCGGTTCGTCCGGCAAAACCTCGGTCAAAGAGATGACCGCCGCGATTCTTAGCCAGTGCGGAAATACTCTGTATACCGCAGGCAATTTTAACAACGACATCGGCGTGCCGATAACGCTGCTGCGCTTAAACCATGATTATGACTATGCGGTAATCGAGTTAGGCGCTAATCACCAGGGAGAAATCGCCTGGACCGTTAGCCTGACGCGCCCGGAAGCGGCGCTGGTCAATAACCTGGCGGCGGCGCATCTGGAAGGCTTCGGCTCGTTGGCCGGCGTGGCGAAAGCGAAAGGCGAAATCTATACCGGTTTGCCTGAGAACGGTATCGCGATTATGAATGCCGATAATAATGACTGGCTGAACTGGCAAAGCATTATTGGCGATCGTCTGGTGTGGCGCTTTTCGCCGAATGCGGCAAACAGCGACTTTACCGCTGCGAATATCCACGTGACGTCACACGGTACCGAATTTACCCTGCAAACGCCGATGGGCAGCATTGATGTGCTGCTGCCGTTGCCGGGGCGGCACAATATTGCCAACGCGCTGGCGGCCGCTGCTTTATCAATGGCGGTGGGGGCTACGCTGACGGCGATTAAAGCAGGGCTGGCGGCGTTAAAAGCCGTACCCGGGCGTCTGTTCCCGATTCAGCTAAGTGAAAACCAACTGGTACTGGATGACGCTTATAACGCCAACGTTGGTTCGATGACCGCCGCAGTGCAGGTCCTTTCTGAAATGCCCGGCTACCGCGTGCTGGTGGTAGGCGATATGGCCGAGCTGGGCGCAGAAAGCGAAGCGTGCCACCTCCAGGTTGGTGAGGCCGCAAAAGCGGCGGGTATTGATCGCGTGTTAAGCACCGGAAAACTCAGTCAGGCTATCAGCCACGCCAGCGGCGTCGGCGAACATTTTGCCGATAAAGCCGCGCTCATTGCGCGTTTACACGCTCTGCTTCAGGAGCAACCAATGATGACTATTTTAGTGAAAGGATCACGCAGCGCCGCGATGGAAGATGTGGTTCATGCGTTACAGGAGAAAGGTTCATGTTAGTTTGGCTGGCCGAGCATTTGGTCAAATATTATTCCGGCTTTAACGTCTTTTCTTATCTGACGTTTCGCGCCATCGTCAGCCTGTTGACCGCGCTGTTCATCTCTTTATGGATGGGCCCGCGTATGATCGCTCGTCTGCAAAAACTCTCTTTTGGCCAGGTGGTACGTAACGATGGCCCGGAATCGCACTTCAGTAAACGCGGTACGCCGACGATGGGCGGCATCATGATCCTGACGTCGATTGTGATTTCCGTTCTGTTATGGGCTTACCCGTCTAACCCGTACGTCTGGTGCGTGCTGGTGGTATTGATCGGCTACGGCATTATCGGTTTTGTCGATGACTACCGCAAAGTGGTGCGGAAAGATACCAAAGGGCTGATTGCGCGCTGGAAATATTTCTGGATGTCGGTTATCGCGCTCGGCGTGGCCTTTGCGCTTTATCTCGTCGGGAAAGACACGCCCGCGACCCAACTGGTGGTGCCGTTCTTTAAAGATGTTATGCCGCAATTGGGGCTGTTTTACATTCTGCTGTCCTACTTTGTCATCGTCGGTACGGGTAACGCCGTGAACCTGACCGACGGGCTTGATGGTCTGGCGATTATGCCGACTGTCTTCGTTGCCGCCGGCTTTGCGCTGGTGGCCTGGGCGACCGGGAACATGAACTTCGCCAATTACCTGCATATTCCGTATTTACGCCATGCGGGCGAGCTGGTGATTGTCTGTACGGCGATTGTCGGCGCGGGATTAGGATTCTTGTGGTTTAACACCTATCCGGCGCAGGTTTTTATGGGCGATGTCGGATCGCTGGCGTTGGGCGGTGCGTTGGGCATTATCGCCGTGCTGCTGCGTCAGGAATTTCTGCTGGTGATCATGGGCGGCGTCTTTGTGGTGGAAACTCTGTCGGTCATCCTGCAGGTGGGTTCCTTTAAACTACGCGGACAGCGTATTTTCCGTATGGCGCCTATCCATCACCACTATGAACTGAAAGGCTGGCCGGAACCGCGCGTGATTGTGCGCTTCTGGATTATTTCGCTGATGCTGGTGCTGATTGGCCTGGCAACGCTGAAGGTACGTTAATCATGGCTGATTACCAGGACAAAAACGTCGTCATTATTGGTCTGGGCTTAACCGGACTCTCTTGCGTGGACTTTTTTCTCGCCCGCGGCGTGACGCCGCGGGTGATGGATACTCGCGTGACGCCGCCGGGTCTGGATAAGCTGCCGCAAGAGGTTGAGCGTCACGTTGGCGGCCTGAACGACGAGTGGCTCTTAGCGGCGGATTTAATCGTCGCCAGCCCTGGTATTGCTCTGGCGCATCCCTCTCTTAGCGCTGCCGCCAGCGCTGGAGTGGAAATTGTCGGCGATATCGAACTGTTTTGCCGCGAAGCGCAAGCGCCGATTGTGGCCATCACCGGCTCGAACGGCAAAAGCACCGTGACCACCTTAGTGGGCGAGATGGCGAAAGCGGCGGGCGTCAATGTCGGCGTTGGCGGCAATATCGGTCTTCCGGCGCTGATGCTGCTGGATGCCGATCGCGAATTGTACGTGCTGGAATTATCCAGTTTCCAACTGGAAACTACCTCAAGTTTGCAAGCGGCGGCGGCAACGGTGCTCAACGTCACTGAAGATCATATGGACCGGTATCCGTTTGGTTTGCAACAGTACCGGGCGGCGAAACTGCGCGTCTACGAGAAGGCGAAAGTGTGCGTAGTGAATGCCGATGACGCGTTGACGATGCCGGTACGCGGGGCCGATGAACGCTGCGTTAGCTTTGGCGTCAATATGGGCGATTATCACCTTAATCGTCAGCAGGGCGAAACCTGGCTGCGAGTCAAAGGCGAGAAGGTGCTGAACGTGAAAGAGATGAAGCTTTCCGGTCAGCATAACTATACCAATGCGTTAGCGGCGCTGGCGCTGGCGGATGCCGTAGGTCTGCCGCGCGCCAGCAGTTTGAAGGCGTTGACGACATTTACCGGTCTGGCGCATCGCTTCCAGCTGGCGTTGGAGCATAACGGCGTACGTTGGATCAACGACTCGAAAGCGACCAACGTCGGCAGTACCGAAGCGGCGCTAAACGGTTTGCATGTGGACGGTACGCTACATCTGCTGCTGGGCGGCGACGGTAAGTCGGCAGACTTTTCTCCGCTGACACGCTATCTGACCGGCGATCGTATCCGCCTGTATTGCTTTGGGCGCGATGGCGCGCAGCTTGCCGCACTGCGTCCGGAAATCGCCCAACAGACTGAGACGATGGAAGAGGCGATGCGTTTGCTGGCGCCGCGCGTTCAGCCGGGTGATATGGTGCTGCTGTCGCCCGCTTGCGCTAGCCTCGATCAGTTTAAAAATTTTGAGCAACGGGGCGATGTCTTTACCCGTCTGGCGAAGGAGTTAGGTTGATGCGTTTATCTCTCCCCCGTCTGAGAATGCCGCGCGTACCAGGCTTTGGCCTCCTGGCCTGGCTGTTTGCGGCGCTTAAAGGCTGGGTGATGGCTTCGCGCGATAAAGACGCCGACAGTCTGATCATGTATGACCGCACGCTGCTATGGCTGACCTTCGGGCTGGCGGCGATTGGTTTTGTCATGGTGACGTCGGCCTCCATGCCAGTCGGGCAGCGCCTGGCGAACGATCCGTTTTTGTTTGCCAAACGTGATGCGCTCTATATCTTCCTGGCATTTTGTCTGGCGATGGTCACGCTACGTTTGCCCATGACCTTCTGGCAAAAATACAGCACGACGATGCTGATTGCGTCGATCATTATGCTGCTTATCGTGTTGGTCGTCGGGAGCTCGGTTAACGGGGCGTCGCGCTGGATTGCGCTGGGGCCGCTGCGTATTCAGCCTGCGGAGTTTACCAAGCTGTCGCTGTTCTGCTACCTCGCGAACTATCTGGTGCGTAAGGTTGATGAGGTGCGAAATAACCTGCGCGGCTTTTTAAAACCAATGGGCGTGATTCTGGTGCTGGCGGTGTTACTGCTGGCGCAGCCTGACCTCGGGACGGTGGTCGTACTGTTTGTCACCACGCTGGCGATGCTGTTTCTCGCCGGGGCGAAATTATGGCAGTTCATCGCCATTATCGGGATGGGCATCTCGGCGGTGATTCTGTTAATCCTCGCCGAACCGTATCGTATTCGTCGCGTTACTTCGTTCTGGAACCCCTGGGAAGATCCGTTCGGCAGCGGTTATCAGCTGACGCAGTCGCTGATGGCTTTTGGTCGCGGTGAGATATGGGGGCAAGGGCTGGGGAATTCGGTGCAGAAACTGGAGTATTTGCCGGAGGCGCACACCGATTTCATCTTCGCCATTATTGGGGAAGAACTGGGTTATATCGGTGTGGTATTGGCGCTTTTAATGGTATTCTTCGTCGCTTTTCGCGCGATGTCGATTGGCCGTAAGGCATTGGAGATTGACCACCGTTTTTCCGGATTTTTAGCGTGTTCTATCGGTATCTGGTTTAGTTTCCAGGCGCTGGTAAACGTTGGCGCGGCCGCGGGGATGCTGCCGACCAAAGGTCTTACGCTGCCGCTGATCAGTTATGGCGGGTCGAGTCTGTTGATTATGTCGACGGCCATTATGTTTTTATTACGTATTGATTATGAAACGCGTCTGGAAAAAGCGCAGGCGTTTACACGAGGTTCTCGATGAGTGGTCAACCGAAGCGGTTAATGGTGATGGCGGGCGGTACCGGCGGGCACGTGTTCCCGGGACTGGCCGTTGCGCATCATTTAATGGCCCAGGGCTGGCAGGTTCGCTGGCTGGGTACCGCCGATCGTATGGAAGCGGATTTAGTGCCGAAGCATGGCATCGACATTGACTTTATTCGGATCTCCGGTCTACGCGGTAAAGGCGTAAAAGCGCTTCTGGCGGCGCCGCTGCGGATTTTTAACGCCTGGCGGCAGGCGCGGGCGATCATGAAGCGGTTTAAGCCGGATGTCGTGCTGGGAATGGGCGGTTATGTTTCCGGCCCCGGCGGTCTTGCCGCATGGTCATTGGGTATTCCGGTCGTCTTGCATGAGCAAAACGGTATCGCCGGGCTAACCAATCAGTGGCTGGCCAAAATCGCGACCACAGTGATGCAGGCGTTTCCCGGTGCGTTTCCGAACGCGGAAGTGGTGGGTAACCCGGTGCGTACCGACGTACTGGCGTTGCCGTTGCCGCAGGTGCGTCTGGCCGGTCGTGACGGCCCGATTCGCGTGTTGGTGGTCGGCGGTTCTCAGGGGGCGCGAGTCCTGAACCAGACGATGCCGCAGGTTGCCGCCAGACTGGGCGATACGGTTACAATCTGGCATCAAAGCGGAAAAGGCGCGCAGCTCACGGTAGAGCAGGCATATGCCGGGGCGGGACAACCGCAGCATAAGGTAACGGAATTTATCGATGACATGGCCGCCGCCTATGCGTGGGCGGATGTAGTGGTATGTCGTTCCGGCGCTTTAACGGTGAGCGAGATCGCCGCCGCCGGGTTACCGGCGATATTCGTGCCGTTTCAGCATAAAGACAGGCAGCAGTACTGGAATGCGCTGCCGTTAGAAAACGCCGGCGCAGCTAAGATTTTTGAGCAGCCGCAGTTTACTGTAGAGGCTGTCGCCGACACCCTGGCGGGGTGGTCGCGCGAGGCGTTGTTAACCATGGCGGAGCGTGCCCGCGCGGTATCCATTCCGGATGCTACCGAGCGCGTCGCCAGTGAAGTTAGCCGGGTTGCCCGGACATAATTTGTGGCGGTGCCTTTTGCATCGCAGGGTTTTTCTACCCTCAATAATTTGGGTTGCAGGCAAGCCAACGCATCTGCAATTTGAAGTATGGCGGGTATTGGAGTTAATGGCGTAAAGAATGAATACACAACAACTGGCAAAACTGCGTTCCATCGTGCCCGAAATGCGTCGCGTTCGGCACATTCACTTTGTCGGCATCGGTGGTGCTGGTATGGGCGGTATTGCCGAAGTTCTGGCCAATGAAGGGTATCAGATCAGTGGTTCCGATTTAGCGCCGAATCCGGTGACCCAGCAGTTGACGAGCCTGGGGGCGACGATTTTCTTTAACCATCGTCCGGAAAATGTGCGTGATGCCAGCGTGGTCGTCGTTTCCAGCGCAATTTCCGCGGATAACCCGGAAATTGTCGCGGCGCATGAAGCGCGTATTCCGGTTATTCGCCGTGCGGAAATGCTGGCGGAACTGATGCGTTTTCGCCACGGCATCGCCATTGCCGGGACGCACGGAAAAACCACAACGACCGCGATGGTGTCCAGTATTTATGCCGAAGCGGGGCTGGACCCGACTTTCGTGAATGGCGGACTGGTGAAAGCCGCAGGCGTTCATGCGCGTCTGGGCCATAGTCGTTACCTGATTGCCGAGGCAGATGAGAGCGACGCGTCCTTCCTGCATTTGCAGCCGATGGTCGCGATCGTCACCAACATCGAAGCCGACCATATGGATACCTATCATGGCGACTTTGAAAATTTAAAGCAGACGTTTATTAACTTCCTGCATAACCTGCCGTTCTACGGTCGCGCGGTAATGTGCGTCGATGATCCGGTCATCCGCGAGTTGCTGCCGCGGGTGGGGCGTCAGACCACGACGTATGGCTTTAGCGAGGATGCTGACGTCCGCGTAGAAGATTATCAGCAGATAGGGCCGCAGGGGCACTTTACGCTGTTGCGCCAGGGAATGCCGGATCTGCATGTCACGTTGAATGCGCCGGGTCGCCACAATGCCCTGAATGCCGCGGCGGCAGTGGCGGTAGCGACCGAAGAAGGCATCGCCGATGACGCTATCCTGCGCGCGCTGGAAAGCTTCCAGGGGACCGGGCGTCGTTTTGACTTCCTCGGCGAGTTCCCGCTTGAGCCGGTGAATGGTAAAGCCGGGACGGCGATGCTGGTGGATGACTATGGTCATCATCCGACTGAAGTAGATGCCACCATTAAAGCTGCGCGAGCAGGGTGGCCGGATAAAAACCTGGTGATGCTGTTTCAGCCGCACCGTTACACGCGCACGCGCGATCTGTATGACGATTTCGCCAATGTGCTGACCCAGGTCGATGCGCTGCTGATGCTGGACGTTTACCCGGCGGGTGAAGCGCCGATTCCGGGCGCGGATAGCCGTTCTTTATGTCGTACGATTCGTAATCGGGGAAAAATTGACCCGATTCTGGTTTCCGATCCGGCTCAGGTTGCGACAATGTTAGCGCCGGTGCTGACGGGTAACGACTTGATATTAGTGCAAGGCGCAGGAAATGTTGGCAAAATTGCGCGTTACTTATCTGAAATCAAGCTGAAGCCGCAAATCCAGGAGGAAGAGCAACATGGCTGATAAAATCGCGGTCCTGTTGGGCGGAACCTCTGCGGAGCGGGACGTTTCGTTAAATTCCGGCGCGGCAGTGTTGGCCGGGCTACGTGAAGGCGGCATTAATGCGCATCCCGTCGATCCGCAAGAGGTCGATGTCGCGCAGCTTAAAGCAATGGGCTTTCAGAAGGTCTTTATTGCGTTGCATGGCCGTGGCGGTGAAGATGGCACCTTACAGGGAATGCTTGAACTGCTCGGCCTGCCTTATACCGGTAGCGGCGTGATGGCCTCGGCGCTTTCCATGGATAAACTGCGCAGTAAATTGCTGTGGCAGGGCGCAGGCTTACCGGTTGCGCCGTGGGTCGCGCTGACGCGCGCTGAGTTTGAAAAAGGTCTTAGCGAAGAACAAAAAGCGCGAATTTCGGCGCTGGGTTTACCGCTGATCGTCAAACCCAGCCGTGAAGGCTCCAGCGTCGGTATGACGAAAGTAGTAGAAGAAAATGCTTTACAGGGTGCGTTATCATTGGCTTTTCAGCATGATGACGAAATACTGATTGAGAAATGGCTGTGCGGTCCGGAATTTACAGTGGCGATAGTTGGCGAAGAAATTTTACCGTCAATTCGTATCCAACCGGCAGGAACCTTCTATGATTATGAGGCGAAGTATCTCTCTGATGAGACTCAGTATTTCTGCCCTGCCGGTTTAGATGCGTCCCAGGAAGCCGCGCTACAGTCTCTCGTCCTGCAGGCATGGAAAGCTTTAGGCTGCACGGGATGGGGGCGTATTGACGTCATGCTGGACAGCGATGGTCAGTTTTATCTGCTGGAAGCCAATACTTCTCCGGGGATGACCAGCCATAGTCTGGTGCCGATGGCGGCGCGTCAGGCGGGAATGAGCTTCTCGCAGTTAGTGGTACGAATTCTGGAGTTGGCGGACTGATATGTCGCAGGCTGCGCTGAACACGCGAAACAGTGATGAAGAGACGCCTTCTTCACGCCGCAATAATGGAACGCGTCTTGCAGGAATTTTATTCCTGCTGACGGTACTGTGCACCGTGTTTGTTAGCGGGTGGGTCGTGTTAGGGTGGATGGAAGATGCGCAGCGTTTACCGTTATCAAAGCTGGTATTAACCGGCGAGCGTCACTACACGCGTAACGATGATATCCGTCAGGCGATACTGGCTCTGGGCGCGCCGGGAACCTTCATGACGCAGGATGTGAACATTATCCAGAGCCAGATTGAGCGTTTGCCGTGGATTAAACAGGCCAGCGTCAGAAAACAGTGGCCTGATGAATTGAAGATTCATCTGGTTGAATATGTGCCGATTGCGCGTTGGAATGATCAACATATGGTCGATGCTGAAGGGAACACCTTCAGCGTGCCGTCAGACCGCATCGGCAAACAGGTTTTACCCATGTTGTATGGCCCGGAAGGCAGCGCGAGTGAAGTGTTGCAGGGATACCGCGAGATGGGGCAGGTGCTGGCTAAGGATAAATTCACTCTAAAGGAAGCGGCGATGACCGCACGTCGCTCCTGGCAATTGACGCTTAATAACGGCATTAAGCTCAATCTCGGCAGGGGCGATACGATGAAAAGGTTGGCTCGCTTTGTAGAACTCTATCCGGTTTTACAGCAGCAGGCGCAAACCGATGGCAAACGGATTAGCTACGTTGATTTGCGTTATGACTCAGGTGCGGCAGTTGGCTGGGCGCCGCTCCCCCCTGAGGAATCTAATCAGCAACAGAATCAGGCACAGGCAGAACAACAATGATCAAGGCGACGGACAGAAAACTGGTAGTAGGACTGGAGATTGGCACCGCGAAGGTTGCCGCTTTAGTAGGGGAAGTTCTGCCCGACGGTATGGTCAATATCATTGGCGTGGGCAGTTGCCCATCGCGGGGTATGGATAAAGGCGGGGTGAATGACCTTGAGTCAGTGGTGAAATGCGTTCAGCGCGCCATTGACCAGGCGGAATTGATGGCCGATTGCCAGATCTCCTCGGTATATCTGGCGCTTTCCGGCAAACATATTAGCTGTCAGAATGAAATTGGTATGGTGCCCATTTCCGAAGAGGAAGTGACGCAAGAAGATGTGGAAAACGTCGTGCATACTGCGAAGTCAGTGCGCGTGCGCGATGAACATCGCGTGCTGCATGTGATTCCTCAGGAGTACGCCATTGACTACCAGGAAGGCATTAAAAATCCGGTCGGTCTTTCCGGCGTGCGTATGCAGGCGAAAGTACATTTGATTACCTGCCACAACGATATGGCAAAAAACATTGTCAAAGCTGTTGAACGTTGTGGTCTGAAAGTTGACCAACTGATATTTGCCGGACTGGCGGCCAGTTATTCCGTGTTAACGGAAGATGAACGTGAACTGGGCGTCTGTGTCGTGGATATCGGCGGTGGTACAATGGATATCGCCGTTTATACTGGCGGCGCGCTGCGTCATACCAAAGTGATCCCTTACGCGGGGAACGTGGTGACCAGCGATATCGCTTATGCCTTTGGTACGCCGCCGAGCGATGCTGAAGCCATTAAAGTTCGCCACGGTTGCGCGCTGGGTTCCATTGTCGGTAAAGACGAGAGCGTTGAAGTACCGAGCGTAGGCGGGCGTCCGCCGCGCAGCCTGCAACGCCAGACGCTGGCGGAAGTGATTGAGCCGCGTTACACCGAGCTGCTCAATCTGGTCAACGAAGAGATATTGCAATTACAGGAACAGCTTCGCCAACAAGGGGTAAAACATCACCTGGCGGCGGGGATTGTGTTAACCGGCGGCGCGGCGCAAATCGAAGGGCTTGCTGCTTGCGCTCAGCGCGTGTTTCATACGCAGGTGCGTATCGGCGCGCCGCTGAATATCACCGGTCTGACGGATTATGCCCAGGAGCCGTATTACTCAACGGCGGTGGGATTGCTTCACTACGGGAAAGAGTCCCACTTAAACGGTGAAGCAGAAGTGGAAAAACGTGTTACGGCATCAGTTGGCTCGTGGATCAAGCGACTTAATAGCTGGCTGCGAAAAGAGTTTTAATTTTTATGAGGCCGCCAGATATTACGGCCTCAGGCGACAGGCACATGACGGAGAGAGATTATGTTTGAACCTATGGAACTAACCAACGACGCGGTGATTAAAGTCATCGGCGTCGGTGGTGGCGGCGGTAACGCTGTTGAACACATGGTGCGCGAGCGCATCGAAGGTGTTGAATTCTTCGCGGTGAATACCGACGCTCAGGCGTTGCGTAAAACGGCGGTTGGCCAGACCATTCAAATTGGTAGCGGCATTACCAAAGGTCTGGGCGCTGGCGCTAACCCGGAAGTCGGTCGTAACGCGGCGGACGAAGACCGTGAAGCGCTGCGTGCGGCGCTTGAAGGCGCAGACATGGTATTTATCGCGGCAGGCATGGGCGGCGGTACCGGAACCGGCGCGGCGCCAGTGGTTGCTGAAGTGGCAAAAGATTTAGGTATTCTGACCGTTGCCGTGGTGACTAAGCCTTTCAATTTTGAAGGCAAAAAGCGCATGGCATTTGCGGAGCAGGGTATCACCGAGCTGTCCAAGCATGTGGACTCGTTGATCACCATCCCGAACGACAAGCTGCTGAAAGTGCTGGGCCGTGGTATCTCCCTGCTCGACGCGTTCGGCGCGGCTAACGACGTGCTGAAAGGCGCGGTTCAGGGCATCGCAGAGCTGATCACCCGCCCGGGTCTGATGAACGTCGACTTTGCTGACGTGCGTACCGTGATGTCTGAAATGGGCTACGCAATGATGGGCTCCGGCGTGGCGAGCGGTGAAGACCGTGCGGAAGAAGCGGCTGAAATGGCTATTTCTTCTCCGCTGCTGGAAGATATCGACCTGTCCGGCGCGCGCGGCGTGTTGGTCAACATTACTGCGGGCTTCGACCTGCGTCTGGATGAGTTCGAAACCGTCGGTAACACCATCCGTGCCTTTGCATCGGATAACGCCACCGTGGTTATCGGTACTTCTCTGGACCCGGATATGAACGACGAACTGCGCGTGACCGTTGTTGCCACTGGAATTGGTATGGACAAGCGTCCTGAAATCACTCTGGTCACCAATAAACAGGTGCAGCAGCCGGTGTTGGATCGTTATCAGCAGCACGGTATGGCGCCGCTGACGCAGGAGCAAAAAACGGTCGCGAAAGTGGTTAACGACAATACACCACAGGCGGCGAAAGAGCCGGATTATCTGGATATCCCCGCATTCCTGCGTAAGCAAGCTGATTAAGAATTAGCTGGAATTTGGGATTCTGGGCTCTTTGTGCTAAACTGGCCCGCCGAATGTATAGTACACTTCGGTTGGATAGGTAATTTGGCGAGATTATACGATGATCAAACAAAGGACACTTAAACGTATCGTTCAGGCGACTGGCGTCGGTTTACACACCGGCAAAAAAGTCACCCTGACATTACGCCCTGCGCCGGCCAATACCGGGGTCATCTATCGTCGCACCGACTTGAATCCACCGGTAGATTTCCCGGCCGATGCCAAATCTGTGCGTGATACCATGCTCTGTACGTGTCTGGTGAATGAGCATGATGTACGGATTTCAACCGTTGAGCACCTGAATGCTGCTCTGGCGGGCTTAGGTATCGATAACATCGTTATTGAGGTTAATGCCCCGGAAATCCCGATCATGGATGGCAGTGCCGCTCCGTTTGTCTACCTGCTGCTTGATGCCGGTATTGATGAACTGAACTGCGCCAAAAAATTCGTACGCATCAAAGAGACTGTTCGGGTTGAAGATGGCGATAAATGGGCTGAATTCAGACCGTACAATGGTTTTACGTTGGATTTCACCATCGACTTTAACCATCCGGCGATCGATTCCAGCAGCCAGCGCTACGCGATGAACTTCTCTGCGGATGCGTTCATGCGCCAGATCAGCCGTGCGCGTACCTTCGGTTTTATGCGTGATATCGAATATCTGCAGTCCCGCGGCCTGTGCCTGGGCGGCAGCTTCGATTGTGCCATCGTTGTTGACGATTATCGCGTATTGAACGAAGACGGCCTGCGTTTTGAAGATGAATTCGTTCGTCACAAAATGCTTGACGCGATCGGTGACTTGTTCATGTGTGGTCACAATATTATTGGTGCGTTTACCGCGTATAAATCCGGTCACGCATTGAATAATAAATTGTTACAGGCAGTCCTGGCAAAACAGGAAGCCTGGGAATTTGTGACCTTCCAGGACGACGCAGAACTGCCGTTGGCTTTCAAAGCGCCTTCGACGGTACTGGCATAACGACATACGCTGTCGTATAAAATTCGACTGGTTAACCTGGCACTCTCTCCGGCCAGGCGAGCCAGTCGTTTTTTTTACTATCCTTTATCTGCGCTTTCCTTAATACAGCCATTTTGACAGGGTTAAATGGAAACACGGCGCGTTCGCTGTTTTCTTAGCCGATTTTCACCTTAGCTTCTCGTCATTACTGCTGTAGCGCGTACGCTTTAATGATAAGATTTGTGCGCAAATTGTTTTGATTCCGTAAGCCCATGAGGGGCATATCAGGTGGCAATGACGTGAGTGGAATACTGACGCGCTGGCGACAGTTAGGCAGACGATACTTCTGGCCGCATCTCTTATTAGGGATGGTCGCGGCGAGTTTTGGTTTGCCCGCGCTCAGTAACGCCGCTGAAACCAATACGCCTGCAAGGACGACCGCCAGCACCGCGTCTAAAGTTAACTTTAGCCATTTTGCGCTGTTAGAAGCCTCTAACCGTCGTCCCAATTTCACCGTAGATTACTGGCATCAGCACGCTATTCGCACGGTGATTCGCCACCTTTCTTTTGCAATGGCGCCGCAAACGCTGCCCGTTGCCGACGCGCCGTCGCCATTACAGGCGCATCATATCGCCTTACTGAATACGCTCAGCGCGATGCTCACGCAGGAGGGCACGCCGCCGGCGATTGTTCGTCGCCTCTCCCTGGCGTATTTTGCGCCACAAACCGCATTTAGCATCCCGGCCTGGATAAGTCAGGCGCAGGGTATCCGCGCCGGTCCGCAACGTCTCAGCTAACGAAAAAAGACCCTTTTACTTTATTTGTAGCTCCGCGGCGCGGGGCATTTGAGACTTTATTATGCTAATCAAATTATTAACCAAAGTATTCGGTAGCCGTAACGATCGTACGCTGCGTCGTATGCGTAAGGCCGTCAGCCTTATTAATGCGATGGAACCGGAGATGGAAAAACTCTCCGATGACGAACTGAAAGCGAAAACCAACGAATTTCGCGCCCGTATTGAAAAAGGCGAAAGCGTAGAGAGCCTGATTCCGGAAGCGTTCGCGGTGGTGCGTGAAGCCAGTAAACGCGTCTTTGGGATGCGTCACTTCGACGTTCAGCTATTGGGTGGTATGGTGCTCAACGATCGTTGTATCGCCGAAATGCGTACTGGTGAAGGTAAGACGCTGACCGCAACGCTGCCAGCCTACCTGAACGCGCTGTCCGGCAAAGGCGTTCATGTGGTAACCGTGAACGACTATTTGGCGCAGCGTGACGCCGAAAACAACCGTCCGCTATTCGAATTCCTCGGTATGTCCGTTGGTATCAACCTGCCAGGTATGCCTGCGCCAGCCAAACGTGAAGCTTACGCTGCCGACATCACTTACGGCACTAACAACGAATACGGTTTTGACTACCTGCGCGACAACATGGCGTTCAGCCCGGAAGAGCGCGTGCAGCGTAAACTGCATTATGCGCTGGTGGATGAGGTCGACTCCATCCTGATCGATGAAGCGCGTACGCCGCTGATCATTTCCGGCCCGGCGGAAGATAGCTCGGAAATGTACAAAAAAGTGAACAAAATCATTCCGCACCTGATTCGTCAGGAGAAAGAAGATTCTGACACTTTCCAGGGCGAAGGCCACTTCTCCGTTGATGAGAAAGCGCGCCAGGTTAACCTGACCGAACGCGGTCTGGTGCTGATTGAAGAGCTACTGGTGCAAGAAGGCATTATGGATGAGGGCGAGTCGCTCTACTCGCCTGGCAATATTATGCTGATGCATCACGTCACCGCCGCGCTGCGCGCGCACGCGCTGTTTACCCGTGACGTGGATTACATTGTGAAAGACGGCGAAGTCATCATTGTTGATGAACATACCGGTCGTACCATGCAGGGGCGTCGCTGGTCTGACGGTCTGCACCAGGCGGTAGAAGCGAAAGAAGGCGTTGAAATTCAGAATGAAAACCAGACGCTGGCGTCTATCACCTTCCAGAACTACTTCCGTCTGTATGAAAAGCTGGCCGGTATGACCGGTACGGCGGATACTGAAGCCTTCGAATTTAGCTCTATCTATAAGCTGGACACCGTCGTTGTTCCGACCAACCGTCCGATGATCCGTAAAGATTTGCCGGATCTGGTCTACATGACCGAAGCGGAAAAAATCCAGGCCATTATCGAAGATATTAAAGAACGTACCGCGAACGGTCAGCCAGTGCTGGTCGGGACGATTTCTATCGAGAAATCTGAAGTGGTCTCCAGAGAGCTGACCAAAGCGGGCATCAAACATAACGTACTGAACGCAAAATTCCACGCCAACGAAGCAGGCATCGTTGCGCAGGCTGGTTATCCAGCGGCGGTCACTATCGCTACCAACATGGCGGGTCGTGGTACTGATATTATGCTGGGCGGTAGCTGGCAGGCGGAAGTCGCCGCGCTGGAAGCGCCGACGGAAGAACAGATTGCGCAGATTAAAGCGGACTGGCAGGTACGCCATGACGCGGTTCTGGCTGCCGGCGGTCTGCATATCATTGGCACCGAGCGCCATGAATCCCGCCGTATCGACAACCAGCTGCGTGGCCGTTCCGGTCGCCAGGGCGATCCGGGTTCTTCCCGTTTCTACCTGTCGATGGAAGATGCGCTGATGCGTATTTTCGCCTCCGATCGTGTCTCCGGTATGATGCGTAAACTGGGAATGAAGCCGGGCGAAGCGATTGAGCACCCGTGGGTGACGAAAGCTATCGCTAACGCGCAGCGTAAAGTAGAAAGCCGTAACTTCGATATTCGTAAGCAACTGCTGGAATATGATGATGTGGCGAACGATCAGCGCCGTGCAATTTATACCCAGCGTAACGAACTGCTGGATGTGTCTGACGTGAGCGACACCATTAACAGCATTCGCGAAGATGTCTTTAAGGCGACTATCGACGCCTACATTCCGCCGCAGTCGCTGGAAGAGATGTGGGACATCCCGGGTTTGCAGGAACGCCTGAAAAACGACTTCGACCTGGAGATGCCGATTGCCGAATGGCTGGATAAAGAGCCGGAGCTGCATGAGGAGACGCTGCGTGAGCGCATCCTGGCGCAGTCCATCGAGGTGTATCAGCGTAAAGAAGAGGTGGTTGGCGCTGAAATGATGCGTCATTTCGAAAAAGGCGTGATGCTGCAAACGCTCGATTCCCTGTGGAAAGAGCATCTGGCGGCGATGGATTACCTGCGTCAGGGTATTCATCTGCGTGGCTATGCGCAAAAAGATCCGAAGCAGGAATACAAGCGCGAATCCTTCGCTATGTTCGCCGCGATGCTGGAATCGCTGAAATATGAAGTAATCAGTACCCTGAGCAAAGTCCAGGTACGTATGCCGGAAGAGGTCGAAGCGATGGAAATGCAGCGTCGCGAAGAGGCGGAGCGCCTGGCGCAGATGCAGCAGCTAAGCCATCAGGATGACGATGCCGCCGTGGCTGCCGATCTGGCCGCCCAAACCGGCGAACGTAAGATTGGACGTAACGATCCTTGCCCTTGCGGTTCTGGTAAGAAATACAAACAGTGTCACGGTCGCCTGAGCTAATGCGATAAACTTACCGGCCTGATAAGACATAATGTGTTGCCATCAGGTCAGTACTGGCATTATTGCCGAAGGGCGCTACGCTTATTCGGCCTGGCATTGAACACAGATAAAAAGGCGCAGGCGACTGCGCCTTTTTTATGGATGCAACAAGATGAAAAAACTGCAAATCGCGGTTGGGATTATCCGCAACCCGAACGACGAAATTTTTACTACCCAACGCGCCGCTGATGCGCATATGGCGAACAAGCTGGAATTTCCCGGCGGAAAAATTGAAGCCGGCGAAACACCAGAGCAGGCGTTGATCCGGGAGCTACAGGAAGAGGTGGGGATTACGCCAACACAGGTGACACTATTCGACACTCTGGAATATCAATTCCCGGATAGACACATTACGCTGTGGTTTTGGCTGGTTGAACGCTGGGAGGGCGAACCGTGGGGGAAAGAAGGACAGCCGGGACGGTGGATCGCGCAGAACGCGTTGAGTACGGACGATTTTCCGCCGGCCAATGAACCGATTATTCGTAAATTACGCCAATTTGCGCTTTAGTGGGGGATCGCAACACGATCCCCATCGATCTTATTAGCGATTTAATGTCGACATAATTTCCGGCCAGTAGCGGGGGCCGGCCGCGGCGTCGTGAGGAAAAACCGCCTCAATTGCCGTCAGCTCCTGCGGGCTTAGGGTCAGTGATAACGCGCCGAGGTTTTCATCCACCCTGGCGCAGTGGCGGCTACGTTTCTGTTATAGCCTAATCTCGCCGGTTTATTTGTATTATCCCGGCCGCGCGCATATGGCACCAAAACTACGCGTATTTATTGATTATTTTTGTCATAAGGCGATATTGCCGTCTCAACAGAGCCATCACCGTTAGCGCTCTTCGCTCCAGTCGTCGCTATCAGACTGATCGCCGCTGCTGGCGATTCGTTTCTCTTCGGCGGCCCATTCGCCCAAATCAATTAACTGACAGCGTTTAGAACAAAATGGGCGGAAGGGGCTAATTTCCCCCCAGACGACCGGTTTACCGCAGGTCGGACAGTTTACGACGGTCACGTCAGACATTTTTACTCCTTAGCAACAGGCCAGTTCAAAATCAAGACGCTCCGGCACCAGACCATTTTCACTATCCAGCGGCATAAAGCGAATGGCAAAACGGCTCTTATGGCCGGAAATTTGCGGATAAAGTTGTGAATCGAGCGTCAGCATAAGACGCAGCAAATCGGCGTCGTCCCCGTTATCCTGATAAAAACCGTTCAGGCTGGTTTGCTTACGGAAAGGCGCTGAATTACGGATCAGATCAAGCACCAGCGTCAGCGCCTGGGTGAGGGGATTCAGGCTGGCAAGCCAGCTTTCAATCTGGGCATCGCGCTGCGCCTGTTGTAGGTGCAACCAGATATGCAGAGTGGGTAAATCGAAACTGCAACAGCCGCCAGGAATACTTAAGCGTTGACGCACAAGAGCAATCAAGCGATCTTCGCGTAGCTGCTGGCCAATCCTCGGGGCGGAGATCAGCACGCTGCCCGCCGATTTTAACTGCTGGCGCAGGGCTTCAATACGGTCTTGATCGACGCCGGGAACCTCAACCCAGGCCTGTAATTTACGCTGCTGGCGCTCCAGTTCTTTCAGCAGTTCGGTACGGACTTCGCCCCGTTCGAACACATCCAGTAGATCGCTGATATTACGGAAAAAATGCAGTGCGCCAGCATGGTCTGCAATTGGCAGGTTGATGGAGAGCTGTTGGATCAAAAACTCTATGCGCAGCCACGTACGCATCTTCTCATTGAGAGGGTGTTCAAATAGGACCTGGGTGTGCATTACGGTTTTTCCTGTGAGACAAACTGCGACGCGAGCTTAAGATAACTGGCGTGCAGGCGGGCCACATCTGATGCGATAGCATCCGGTGCGCCGTTATTATCAATAACATCGTCCGCCACGGCAAGGCGCGCTTCACGCGTCGCCTGCGCAGCGAGAATGTGTTCAACATGCTCGCGCGTAACATCATCACGCTGCATTGTGCGTATGAGCTGCGTTTCGGGCGTCACGTCAACCACCAGTACGCGGTTGGCTTTTTGATACAGCCTGTTTTCAACCAGCAGAGGCACAACCCATAACACATAGGGCGACGTAGCCTGCTGAAACTGTCGTTGGGTTTCCTGCTGAATTAAGGGATGAAGCAGAGCGTTAAGCCAGGCTTTTTCTTCCGGATGCGAAAAAATACGCTCACGCAGCGCCCGGCGACGTAACGTGCCGTCGGCGGCGATAAGTTCAGAACCAAAATGTTCCGCTATTGCGTTCAGGGCGGGCTGCCCTGGCTCAACCATCTGGCGCGCGATAATATCCGCGTCGATGACGGTTATTCCGAGGTCAGCGAAGGCATCAGCGACGGTACTTTTACCGCTGCCAATACCGCCGGTTAAGGCTACGGTATACCTCATATCTCCAGCTTCCGGAATTTTAGTTTGATAATCAAAAGGTTAAATTTTAAACATACAAAGACGATACGCTCTGAGCATTAACCTACTATTCGCCAGGTAAATTTATGGGATTGTAACGTAAAAAAAGAGAATTTCGCAGTCTTGTACGGCCATGATTAGTGCGTATGATAGCGTCACTGGAGTTGTGAGTTTCGATTTTTCGCCATTAACCCCAGGAATCCGTACATGCGTATTGAAGAAGATCTGAAGTTAGGTTTCAAAGACGTTCTTATCCGTCCTAAGCGTTCTACCCTCAAAAGCCGTTCCGATGTCGAACTGGAACGTCAATTCACCTTTAAACACTCAGGTCAGACCTGGTCTGGCGTACCGATTATCGCGGCCAATATGGATACCGTCGGGACGTTTGAAATGGCGCAAGCATTGGCCGGGTTTGATATTCTGACTGCTGTACATAAACATTATACCGTTGAAGAATGGGCAGCTTTTATCAACACGGCCTCGGCTGATGTTCTGAAGCATGTGATGGTTTCCACCGGGACCTCTGATGCTGATTTCGAAAAAACCGTGCAGATTCTGGCGCTGAATCCTGCGCTGAACTTTGTCTGTATTGATGTGGCCAATGGCTATTCAGAACATTTTGTGCAGTTCGTCGCAAAAGCGCGTGAAGCATGGCCGACAAAAACAATCTGCGCAGGCAATGTGGTAACGGGCGAGATGTGCGAAGAGCTTATCCTCTCCGGCGCCGATATCGTGAAAGTGGGAATTGGTCCCGGCTCCGTATGCACGACGCGTGTAAAAACCGGCGTTGGTTATCCGCAACTGTCGGCGGTTATCGAATGTGCTGACGCGGCGCATGGCCTGGGCGGTATGATCGTCAGCGATGGCGGCTGCACCATGCCAGGCGACGTAGCAAAAGCCTTTGGCGGCGGCGCGGATTTCGTTATGTTGGGCGGCATGCTGGCGGGGCACGAAGAGAGCGGCGGCAGCGTGGTAGAAGAGAACGGCGAGAAATTTATGCTGTTCTACGGCATGAGTTCGGAATCTGCGATGAACCGTCATGTCGGCGGCGTTGCGAAATACCGCGCGGCAGAAGGTAAAACGGTTAAATTGCCGCTGCGTGGGCCGGTGGGCAATACTGCCCGCGATATCCTGGGCGGTCTACGCTCAGCCTGCACTTATGTCGGCGCGTCTCGCCTGAAAGAGTTGACCAAACGCACCACCTTTATTCGGGTGCAGGAACAAGAAAACCGCATTTTCAATAGCCTCTAATATTCTGGCTGGCGTAAATGTGCGCCAGCCTTATCCCATCCCGCTCATCGCGTCTCCCAGATGAAAAATCGGCAAATACATCGCCACTACCAGCGTACCGATAATTAAGCCGGTGATGATCAATAACGCCGGTTCCAACAGCGACGCCAGATTATCGGCCAGCGCCAGCGTAGTTTCACTGTGGTGACGGGCAAGGTTATGCAGCATGATATCGAGTGAACCGGACGCTTCGCCCGTTCTGACCAGTTGCAGGCATAGCGGACTAAATTCCTGGGTATTTTTTAGCGCCAACCAGACCGGATTGCCCGCGGCGATCTCCTGATGTACCTGCGTTAAACGCTGTGACCAGTAAGGGCAGCCGAGACTATCGATAGCGCTTTCCAGTCCCTGAAGAAAAGGAATACCTGCGCTTTGGGTTAATGCCAGTACGGTGAATATTTGCGCTAGTTTCTGGCCTCTTATCAGGCGACCCATAACGGGAAGCCGTAGCAGAAGACGCTGCCGCTGCGCTTGCCAGGACGGCTTTTGTTTTACCCTGCGGTGAGCGATAGCAACGAGCATCGTCAGGAACAAGATGAGCCAACCCCATGCCGACCCCCATTGCGCTATCGCAATAATACCGCGTGTCAGAAGAGGAAGCGGGGTATTGAAGCTACGGTAAATGGCGGCAAATTCCGGCAGGACAAAGTGCAGCATGGCGAAAACGACCAGGGCGGCCATTGTTAGAATAATGGCGGGATAGCGCAGCGCCTTTTTCACGCTAACCGTAATCTGCCGTTGCGCTTTTTGCTGACGGGCCAGTTCAAAGCAGCATTCGGCCAGTTTGCCGGTCAGTTCTCCGGTGCGGATCATCGTCTGGTAGAGCGGCGGAAATACCTGCGGCCAGGAGACTAATGCGCTGGAAAAAGGGACGCCCTGTTCAAGCTCGTGAGCCAGCGTGCGCAACAGCGCTTGCCATTGTCGGTGGGGATGCTGTTTCGCAAGGAGTTCCAGCCCTTCTGAAAGCGTCAGCCCGGCATGAATGAGCGTGGCCAACTGATGAATAATTTCAGCGCTTTGCTCTTCTTTCCACAGTGCGGCGTTAACGCCCATGCGCTTGATGCGAAGCGGCATAATGCGCTGATGTTGCAGGGTGATGATCAGCGCCAGACGATTGTCCGCCCATACAACGTCTTGTTCCAGTTGACCTTTATCGTTAACGCCTTGCCAGCGCCAGAGCTGTTTAACGCTCATGGGGCATTCCCAGAACGCGCAGTATCTCTTCAAAGGACGTCATGCCTTGCTCAACGGCGCGACAGCCATTTTCAAAAAGCGTCCCTGTACCGGTCTGTTGGAGGTGGGCTTCCAGTGCTTGCGCCGATGCGCCGCTCGCAATTAACTGACGTAATGCCGGGGTAACGGTTAACACTTCGAATAACGCGGTTCGGCCATAAAAGCCGTGGTAGCAATGCTGACAGCCGCTTGCCTGCCAGCGCGGTATCGCGCTGGGCCAAAGATTGGGCGATAGCACCACGGGATCGCTCAGACGCTGTTTGCAGTGCGGGCAAAGCTTCCTTACCAGGCGTTGCGCTACCACCAGCGTAAGCGCCGATGAGATCATCCAGCGTGCTACGCCCATTTGCTGCAAACGTATCAGGGTTTCGCTGGTGGAGTTCGTATGGAGCGTTGAAAGTACCAGATGGCCCGTTTGTGCCGCCTTAATGGCGATTTCTGCGGTGTCGCCGTCACGAATTTCACCTACCATGATGATGTCAGGGTCCTGGCGTAAAAGCGCGCGCAGCACATTTTGAAAGGTGAGCCCGGCGCGGGGATGGATCTGCGTCTGGTTAATCCCATCCAGTGGAATTTCTATCGGATCCTCAACGCTACAGAGGTTGATACCCGGCGTATTCCGGGTTTGTAGCGCGCTGTATAGCGTGACCGTTTTTCCGCTACCGGTGGGGCCAGTCACCAGTACCAGCCCCTGAGGTTGCTGTAGGGCTTGTCTAAAAGCGGTAAGTTGTGCCCCGTACATGCCCAGCGTGTCCAGATCCAGCGTTTGTTCAACCTGATGCAACAACCGTAAGACGACTTTTTCGCCTTCTTTACAGGGAAGCGTGGCGATACGAAAAGAGATGCTGTCGCCCGCCAGGTCAACGGTAAATTGCCCGTCCTGCGGCAGTCGATGTTCAGCGATGTCCAAATTTCCCAGGACTTTCAATCTGGCCGTCAGCGCAAGCCCCGTCTCTTTGGCGATGTCCTGCAGAATATGAAGAACGCCGTCGATGCGGAGTCTTATTCGGTAGCGGCTGGCGCCGGGTTCGAGATGGATATCAGAGGCGCGTTTCGCCATCGCCGAGCGTAATGTCTGATTGAGAAGCTGGGCTGCGGTTTCTCCGCCTTTCGCGGCGTTTGCCGAGGGTGCCTGATCCGGCTTATGCCGATGATTTTCCATTTGCTGGCGAGTCCAGCACACAATATCAATCTGTTTTTGCGTGGCGAAATGCAGAGCGTCCAGTAACGCATGAGAGGGCGCGTCGACCACCGCAACAGTGATACTGTTGCTGGCGCTATTGATCAGTACAGCCTGATGACGTTGACACAAGGTGTTGAGCTGAGCGTCTTTCATCTTGTCTCCTTAGTTGGCGTCAAAACGGAAGACATCTTCACAAGCCTGTTGTAACGCGCTGTCGCTTTGAATATTGCAGTTACGCGTCCAGCCAGTAATGCCGTTAGCATTGTCCCAGGCGGGCGTCATGATGACGCTAAGCCCGCTCAGACTCTCCTGGCCGGTAAGCGTGATGACGCCTTTTTCCACGCTCATGCCCGAAACATAACGGGTGATGACGGGCGAGGGGATACCGTTGACGCCCGCATCGCATGTGCTCGTCCCACCATGTTCCAGAGCGCAGAGTTCGACGGCAGTACGGTAGGGGACAAACGTTTGCAACATATCCGTCAGCGCCGCTTTACGCAGATAGTTCTGGTAAGCCGGAATGCCAATGGCGCTTAAAATGGCGATGATGCCAATAACGACCATCAGTTCGATAAGCGTGAAACCGCGTTGTTTTTCCATTGTTCGCTCCTTGAGTTAGCTGGCGCTACTGTGGCAAACGCGGGAAGAGCGGGCGAGCGGCAAAAGGTAAAACGGGAAGGCGGATTCTGAAGATTTTCGCTGCGTTACATGACACGGCAACGTTATTGCGAGGCGCTACGAATATTTTACCGAATAATGACGCGGATCTACGGACAGGTGATTTATAGACCCGACGGCGCAGCGCCATCGGGTGGAGAGGATCAGCAAAAACGCATGGAGAGATCGAGCGCGCGCACGTGCTTGGTCAGCGCGCCAACGGAGATGAAATCCACCCCGGTTTCAGCAAATTCGCGTAAGGTTTCCGCGGTGACGTTGCCGGATACTTCCAGCCGCGCCTGGCCGTTGACGCGTTTCACCGCCTCGCGCATCTGGTCGGTGTTGAAATTATCCAGCATGATAATATCCGCGCCTGCTTTCAGCGCATCGTCCAGTTCATCCAGATTTTCGACCTCGACTTCTACCGGCACGTCCGGATGTAGCCAGAACGCTTTTTCCACCGCCTGACGAACCGAACCGGAGGCGATAATATGGTTTTCTTTAATCAGGAACGCGTCAGTGAGGCCCAGACGATGATTGGCGCCGCCGCCGCATAAAACCGCATATTTGAGCGCGGTGCGCAGACCCGGCAGCGTTTTACGCGTGTCGAGCAACTGGGTTTGGGTGCCAGCCAACAGTCCAACGTAGCGGCGTACTTCACTGGCGACGCCGGAAAGGGTCTGGACAAAGTTTAGCGCCGTGCGCTCGCCGGTCAGCAATACGCGAGCCGGGCCGTTCAGTTCAAACACTGTTTGGTTGGCGTGAATGGCGTCGCCGTCATCGACATGCCAGGTGAGGCGCACATCATCGCCCGCCAGTTGGATGAAGACCTCTTCAACCCAGCGCTTGCCGCAGAAAACGCCGTCTTCACGAGTGATCACCGTGGCATGGGCTTGCGTATCTGCCGGCAAAAGTTGCGCGGTGATATCGTTGCCAGCATCGACTTCTCCACCTAAATCTTCACGCAGCGCCTGAGCAACGGCGGCAGGGATATCGAGATTAATGCGTTCCAGTAGCGCGTCACGTCGGTCGTCTGGGTTATAACGGCGAGGCGGCATGATAAAACTCCAAATTGCTAACGAATCATAAGGTAGAAACATGCTACTCTGAAGCAGCTATAAGCACCACTCAAAAGGAGACTCCGCATGTTGCCAGATAAGGGTTGGTTGGTAGAGGCGCGACGCGTCCCTTCTCCGCATTATGATTGCCGTCCGGATGACGAAAAACCGTCCTTGCTGGTGGTGCATAATATTAGCCTGCCCCCCGGCGAGTTTGGCGGTCCGTGGATCGATGCATTATTCACCGGAACGATAGATCCAGACGCCCATCCTTTTTTTGCAGAAATCGCTCATCTTCGTGTTTCGGCCCATTGTCTGATTCGTCGCGACGGTGAAATCGTCCAGTATGTGCCTTTTGATAAGCGTGCGTGGCATGCGGGCGTGTCAAACTATCAGGGGCGGGAACGTTGTAATGATTTCTCCATTGGTATTGAGCTGGAGGGGACGGATACGCTGGCTTATACCGATGCGCAGTATCAGCAGCTAGCCGCCGTGACGCGCACGCTTATCGCTAGCTATCCGGCGATCGCCGACAATATGACCGGACACTGCAACATTGCGCCTGACCGCAAAACGGACCCTGGCCCTGCCTTTGACTGGCCGCGCTTTCGCGCTTTGGTAGCCCTCTCGTCGCACAAGGAGATGACATGACGCTGTTTACGACATTACTGGTGCTGATTGTCGAGCGCCTGTTTAAGCTGGGCGAGCACTGGCAGCTCGATCATCGGCTGGAGGCGCTATTCCGTCGGATTACGCATTTTTCGATGTTGCGCACGATGGGAATGACGGCGATCGCGATGGTGGTGACTTTTCTACTGCTCCAGGCGTTAAAAGGGCTGCTATTTAACGTGCCGACGCTGGTGGTGTGGATTCTCCTGGGCGTGCTGTGTATCGGCGCGGGCAAAGTGCGAGTACATTATCACGCCTGGCTGAAAGCGGCGTCCCGTAACGATCCGCATCCTTGCGAGGCGATGGCCAGCGAGCTTACGCTGATTCACGGCGTGCCGCCGGATTGTAATGAGCGTGAATTTTTGCGTGAGCTGCAAAATGCGTTGTTATGGATAAATTTCCGTTTTTACCTCGCACCGCTATTTTGGTTTATCGTTGGCGGTCCGTGGGGGCCGGTAACGCTGGTGGGCTATGCGTTTTTACGGGCCTGGCAGACCTGGCTGGCGCGCTATCAGACGCCGCACCAACGTTTGCAATCCGGCATTGACGCTATTCTTCATGTGCTGGACTGGATTCCGGTACGTCTGGCGGGCGTAGTGTATGCATTACTGGGGCATGGCGAGAAAGCGTTGCCGGCCTGGTTTGCCTCGCTGGCGGATCTGCATACTTCGCAATATCAGGTGCTCACACGTCTGGCGCAGTTCTCACTGGCGCGCGAACCGCATACTGACAAAGTAGAAACCCCCAAAGCGGCGGTGTCGATGGCGAAGAAGGCCTCGTTTGTGGTGGTGGTGATTATTGCGTTGCTCACCATTTATGGGGCATTAGTGTAGCGTTGTGCCGATGGCGCTAACGCTTATGCTGCCTACAATGGAAAAATCTGTAGGCCCGGTAAGCGTTAGCGCCACCGGGCAGTGCAACGGCTTAGATCGTATCGGCTGGCGGCACGCCAAAATCAGGCATCCCGTTTTCGTCCCAGCGCACCCGTTTCAGACGCGTATGGCGGTTGGGATCGTACAACGGATCGCCTTCAATTTCGGTGTAATTTCTCGCGTGGTACACCAGTACATTTTCACCTTCCGGCGTTTGCGTAAAGCTGTTGTGTCCCGGTCCATACTGGCGATTCTCATAGCTGGTGGTAAAGACCGGGCGCGGTGATTTATGCCAGTTGGCCGGATCGCGCGGATCGTCGTTTACGTTAATCCACAGTAATCCCATACAGTAGTTTTCATCGGTGGCGCTGGCCGAATAGCTGATAAACAGCTTGTCGCCATGCACCACGACGGCCGGACCTTCGTTAACCCAAAAACCCCGACACTCCCAGTCGTACTCTGGCTTACTGAGTCTTACCGGCTCGCCTTTAATCGTCCACGGATTTTCCAGTTCAGCCAGATAAATATTTGAGTTACCGGCAATATCCGGCGCTTTTTGCGCCCACAGATACCACTGCTTTCCCTGATGATAAAAAGTGGTGGCATCGAGGGCGAAGGTATCAAACGGTGTTTTAATTTGACCTTTCTCCGTCCACTTGCCGGTGAGTGGGTCGGCATCGGCGCACTCCAGGGCAAACATGCGATGCTGGAACATTCCCAGCTTATCAAGCGCTTGAGTATGGGTAGCGGCAAAATAGATGTACCACTTGCCGTTGATGCGGTGCATTTCCGGTGCCCAGATGAGCTGGCTCATCGGGCCGCTTTCCGGTTTACGCCAGACGACAACGGGGTCGGCGGCGCGCAACCCTTCCAGCGAATTAGCCCGGCGGATTTCCAGCCTGTCATATTCCGGTACGGAGGCAATAAAGTAGTAATCGCTGCCGTCGCGTAAAATAAACGGATCGGCACGTTGTTCAATAAACGGGTTTGGCCAGTTTGCCATCAGGCTTTCCTTACGCTTTCAGCGGCGTTGAGCTCCTGCAACTCACTCAATTCGCGGTAATTAGTGCGACGTTTTTCCAAATCGTCCTGGATTTTTTTCATCAGTTCACGGTCAACTTTCAGCAGACGTACCACGCCTGCGGTAATCAGATAGCCAACGCCGGGGATAACGGTAAACAACAGCATAATACCGTTCATCGCCGAGGCGCTTTGCGCTTTGGCGCTGGCGTCATAACCGTACCAGGAGAGCAAAAAGCCGACCATCGCCCCGGCAATCGCCAGGCCCAGTTTCAGGAAGAACAGGTTACCGGAGAAGCTGATACCGGTAATGCGTTTGCCGGTTTTCCATTCGCCGTAATCATCGACGTCCGCCATCAGCGACCAGTGCAGCGGGGAAGGGATCTGATGCAGAATATTGAGCAGGAAGTAGAGCGCCACTATCATCACGGTGGCTTTCGGATCAAAGAAATAGAACGCGCAGGAGAAAATCGCCAGCGCAATATTGGTCCAGAAAAATACCTTCAATTTACACCAGCGATCGGTTAAGACTTTTGCCAGCATACTGCCGATCATCATACCGACCACGCCAAGACTAATAAAAAGCGTAGCGAAATGGGTGCTTTGTCCCATCACCCAGGTGACGTAATACATGGTCGCCGCCATACGGATAAACCCCGGGCAGACGTTACATAAGGTCAATAGCAGAATGCGTACCCATTGATCGTTTTTCCACACATCTTTGAAATCATTCTTCATATCATCGTGCGTCGGAACGGCAGGGCGGACGCGTTCGCGGACGCTGGCAAAGCAGAACAGAAACATACCCATGCCGATAATCGCCAGCACGGTCATCGCCAACTGATAGCCTTTGGCTTTGTCGCCGCCGCCAAACCAGTCCACCATCGGCAATAGCGTTAACGATAGCAACAGCGTCGCGATGCCGACTAATACGAAGCGATAAGCCTGACAGGCCACGCGCTCTTTTGGATCGTTAGTGATCACGCCGCCCAGTGAGCAATAGGGAATATTGATGGCGGTGTAGGTCACGGAAAGCAGAAAATAGGTGACGAAAGCATAGACAACTTTGCTGTTATAGCCCCAGTCCGGCGTCGTGAACATCAGAACGCTGAACAGCGCGTAGGGAAATGCAATCCACAGTAGCCAGGGGCGGAAACGACCATATTTACTTTGGGTACGATCGGCAAGCGCGCCCATCACCGGATCGGTAACGGCATCGATAACGCGTACTGAAAGGAGTAAAACACCGACTAACGCCGGGGCAAGACCAAAAATATCCGTATAAAAGTAATTAACAAACAGCATGATAGCGCCAAAAATAATGTTACATCCGGCGTCACCCATGCCATACCCGATTTTCTCTCTTACCGAAAGTCTGCCCTTATCCATTGAGACTTCTCCCCATCAGATGATGGCGGTAATTATTCGCCTGCGAGCTTTTTTTTGCGTAGCAGGATCACGCCGCTGATATGGATAAAATGGTTATACGTGGGAAACTGTGAGGCAGATAACACCCTCCCCGGACGGGGAGGGCGGAAAAGTAACGCCACGATCAGTGGGCTTTCACCGTTTTTGCCGTTTTTTCTTTACACAGGTAGCCGACGCCCAGGATGAGCAGCCATACCGGAATCAGCCACACGGAGATCGCCATACCTGGCGTCATCAGCATAATGATCAATACCGCCGCCATAAACAGCAGGCAGAGAACATTGCCGAACGGATAAAACAGGGCCGGGAAGCGGGTTTTCACGCCCTGCTGCTGTTTCGCGCGACGGAACATCATATGGGCAAGGCTAATCATCGCCCAGTTAATGACCAGCGCGGAGACCACCAGCGCCATCAGCAGTCCGAATGCGGACTCTGGGGCCAGGTAGTTGAGCAGCACGCACAACGCAGTCACGACGGCGGAAACCAAAATGGAGCTCACCGGCACGCCGCGTTTGTCGACGTTCAGCAGCGCTTTCGGCGCATTTCCCTGCTGGGCCAGACCGAACAGCATACGGCTGTTGCAGTAAACGCAGCTGTTATAAACCGATAGCGCGGCGGTGAGAACCACGATATTCAGCGCATTGGCGACAAACGTATCGCCCAGCTCATGGAAGATAAGGACAAATGGGCTGGTATCGGCGGTGACGCGAGTCCATGGCAGCAGCGAAAGCAGAACCGCCAGCGAGCCGATATAAAAAATCAGGATGCGATAGATAACCTGATTAGTGGCTTTGGGGATGCTCTGTTCCGGGTTATCGGCTTCAGCGGCGGTGATCCCTACCAGCTCCAGTCCGCCGAACGAAAACATAATAATGGCCATCATCATCACCAGCCCGGTCCAGCCATGCGGCAGAAAGCCGCCCTGTTCCCACAGGTTGCGCACGGTGGCCTGCGGACCAGCGGTATCGCTGAAGAGTAACCACGCGCCGAACAGAATCATAGCGATGACGGCGATCACTTTAATAATGGCGAACCAAAACTCCATCTCACCGAACACTTTAACGTTGGTCAGGTTGATGGCGTTGATAATCACAAAGAAGGCTGCCGCAGAAGCCCAGGTGGGGATCTCCGGATACCAGAACTGGATATATTTACCCACTGCGGTCAGTTCCGCCATGGCAACTAATACGTACAGCACCCAGTAGTTCCAGCCGGAAGCGAATCCGGCAAAGCCGCCCCAGTATTTATAGGCGAAGTGGCTAAAAGAGCCGGCGACCGGTTCTTCAACCACCATCTCCCCCAGCTGGCGCATAATCAGAAAGGCAATAAAGCCTGCAATCGCATAGCCCAGGATAATTCCTGGCCCCGCCGACTGAATAACGGAGGCGCTTCCCAGGAACAAGCCTGTCCCTATCGCGCCGCCCAATGCGATAAGCTGAATATGGCGGTTTTTCAGGCCGCGCTTGAGCTGCTCGCCGTGCTGCTGACTGTCCATCATAAAACCTCGTGTATCGGGCGCGGTTTATTCATAACGCGCTTATTTTGAACGATGCAGTAGTGCGTGTGTAAGTTTGCAATTCCGCTTTTTGTATTGATTTATTTACAAGCTCGTTTTTTAAAATGTCACTTCAACTCTTTCGTCTTGATCAGAATAATGGTATGTGGCCGCGAATGCACCTGCTTTGTGCAGGGGTGATGACGAGTTGCGTAAAAAGAAAGCACTTGTAAATACCTCCTTTTATTTTCCCTTACAGATGTTAATTTGTTTTTATTCATTATTTATGCATAAAAATGCATTTAATCTACTGTTGAATCGGTTCAGATGAGATTTTTTATCGTTTCAAATACGTTAAATCTACCTCCTGGTGGGTAAATTTAACATTTGTGCACAGTTACAGTTTTGAAACATGATTTCTGTAAAATTGTTAAAATGTGCCTCCTTTACTGATTTCAATCAAAACCTGTATGGACAGAAGGTGAATACTTTGTTACTTTAGCGTCACAGACATGAAATTGGTAAGACCAATTGACTCCGGGCAAATGGCTTAAGACAGGAAATCATGGCCTACAGCAAAATCCGCCAACCAAAACTCTCCGATGTGATCGAGCAGCAGCTGGAGTTTTTAATCCTTGAGGGAACATTGCGTCCCGGAGAAAAACTCCCACCGGAACGTGAACTGGCAAAACAGTTCGACGTCTCCCGTCCCTCCTTGCGCGAGGCGATTCAACGTCTCGAAGCGAAGGGATTGTTGCTTCGTCGTCAGGGCGGCGGAACCTTCGTGCAGAGCAGCCTGTGGCAGAGCTTTAGCGACCCGCTGGTGGAACTGCTCTCCGATCACCCTGAATCCCAGTTTGACCTGCTCGAAACGCGCCATGCGCTGGAAGGCATTGCGGCTTATTACGCGGCGCTGCGCAGCACCGACGAAGATAAAGACCGTATTCGCGAGCTGCACCATGCTATTGAGCTGGCGCAAGAGTCCGGCGATCTGGATGCCGAGTCCGAAGCCGTGCTCCAGTATCAAATCGCCGTCACCGAAGCGGCGCACAACGTGGTATTGCTTCATCTGCTAAGGTGTATGGAGCCGATGCTGGCGCAAAACGTGCGGCAGAACTTCGAATTGCTGTATGCGCGTCGGGAGATGCTGCCGCTGGTGAGTACGCATCGCACCCGTATATTTGAAGCCATTATGGCCGGAAAACCAGAAGAAGCGCGTGAAGCGTCACACCGACATCTGGCGTTTATCGAAGAGATTATGCTGGACAGAAGCCGTGAGGAGAGCCGTCGTGAACGCGCTTTACGCCGCCTGGAACAGCGCAAGAATTAGTTTTTTCTGGCAGAACGTTAACCAGAAGATGTTGTGAATAACGCGCAAAAATGTGCGCGGCAACTAAACGCAGAACCTGTCTTATTAAGCTTTCTCACGAAAGTTTAATGGGACAGGTTCCAGATAACTCAACGTATTAGATAGATAAGGAATACCCCCATGTCAGAACGTTTCCAAAATGACGTGGATCCGATCGAAACTCGCGACTGGCTACAGGCGATCGAATCGGTCATCCGTGAAGAAGGTGTTGAGCGCGCTCAGTATCTGATTGACCAACTGCTTTCTGAAGCTCGTAAAGGCGGCGTGAAAGTCGCGGCAGGCGCAGGGGCCAGTAATTACATCAACACTATTGCCGTTGAAGACGAACCGGAATACCCGGGTAATCTGGAGCTGGAACGTCGCATTCGTTCTGCGATCCGCTGGAACGCCATCATGACCGTGCTGCGCGCGTCTAAAAAAGACCTTGAGTTGGGCGGCCACATGGCGTCCTTCCAGTCTTCCGCCACGATCTATGATGTCTGTTTTAACCATTTCTTCCGTGCGCGCAACGAACAGGATGGCGGCGACCTGGTGTACTTCCAGGGCCACATCTCTCCGGGCATCTACGCTCGCGCGTTCCTGGAAGGTCGTCTGACCCAGGAACAGATGGATAACTTCCGTCAGGAAGTTCACGGCAATGGCCTCTCTTCCTATCCGCACCCGAAACTGATGCCGGAATTCTGGCAGTTCCCGACCGTCTCTATGGGTCTGGGCCCAATCGGTGCTATCTACCAGGCGAAATTCCTGAAATATCTGGAACACCGCGGCCTGAAAGATACCTCTAAACAAACCGTTTACGCCTTCCTCGGCGACGGCGAGATGGATGAGCCGGAATCCAAAGGCGCGATCACCATCGCCACCCGTGAAAAACTGGACAACCTGGTCTTTGTTATCAACTGTAACCTGCAGCGTCTTGACGGCCCGGTCACCGGTAACGGCAAGATTGTTAACGAACTGGAAGGCATCTTTGCAGGTGCTGGCTGGAACGTTATCAAAGTCATGTGGGGCGGTCGTTGGGATGAACTGCTGCGTAAAGACACCAGCGGTAAGCTTATCCAGCTGATGAACGAAACCGTTGACGGCGACTACCAGACCTTCAAATCCAAAGACGGCGCTTACGTGCGTGAGCACTTCTTCGGTAAATACCCGGAAACCGCAGCCCTGGTGGCCGACTGGACCGATGAGCAGATTTGGGCGCTGAACCGCGGTGGTCACGATCCGAAGAAAGTCTATGCTGCACTGAAAAAAGCGCAGGAAACCAAAGGCAAAGCGACCGTAATCCTGGCCCATACCATTAAAGGTTACGGCATGGGCGACACCGCGGAAGGCAAAAACATCGCTCACCAGGTGAAGAAAATGAACATGGACGGCGTGCGTTACGTCCGCGATCGTTTCAACGTGCCGGTTGCCGATGCTGATCTCGAAAAACTGCCGTACATTACCTTCCCGGAAGGTTCTGAAGAACACAAATACCTGCATGAACGCCGTCAGGCGCTGCATGGCTACCTGCCAAGCCGTCAGCCGAACTTCACCGAGAAGTTAGAGCTGCCTCAACTTTCAGATTTCGGCGCGCTGCTGGAAGAGCAAAGTAAAGAGATTTCCACTACGATCGCTTTCGTGCGTGCCCTGAACGTGATGCTGAAGAACAAGTCGATCAAAGATCGTCTGGTTCCGATCATCGCCGACGAAGCGCGTACTTTCGGTATGGAAGGTCTGTTCCGTCAGATTGGTATCTACAGCCCGAACGGCCAGCAGTACACCCCGCAGGACCGTGAGCAGGTTGCTTACTACAAAGAAGACGAGAAAGGCCAGATTCTGCAGGAAGGTATCAACGAGCTGGGCGCAGGCGCATCCTGGCTGGCTGCGGCGACCTCTTACAGCACCAACGATCTGCCGATGATCCCGTTCTACATCTACTACTCTATGTTCGGGTTCCAGCGTATCGGCGACCTGTGCTGGCAGGCTGGCGACCAGCAGGCTCGCGGCTTCCTGATCGGCGGGACTTCCGGTCGTACTACGCTGAACGGCGAAGGTCTGCAGCACGAAGATGGTCACAGCCACATTCAGTCGCTGACTATCCCGAACTGTATCTCTTACGACCCGGCTTACGCTTACGAAGTGGCTGTCATCATGCATGATGGTCTGGAGCGTATGTACGGTGAGAAACAAGAGAACGTTTACTACTACATCACCACGCTGAACGAAAACTACCACATGCCGGCCATGCCAGCAGGTGCCGAGGAAGGTATCCGTAAAGGTATCTACAAACTCGAAACCCTCGAAGGTAGCAAAGGTAAAGTTCAGCTGCTGGGCTCCGGTTCTATCCTGCGTCACGTGCGTGAAGCAGCACAGATCCTGGCGAAAGATTACGGCGTAGGTTCTGACGTATATAGCGTGACCTCCTTCACCGAACTGGCGCGTGATGGTCAGGATTGTGAACGCTGGAACATGCTGCACCCGCTGGAAACCCCGCGCGTTCCGTACATCGCTCAGGTGATGAACGACGCTCCGGCTGTAGCATCTACTGACTATATGAAACTGTTCGCCGAGCAGGTTCGTACTTACGTACCGGCTGACGACTATCGCGTACTGGGTACGGATGGCTTCGGCCGTTCCGACAGCCGTGAGAACCTGCGTCACCACTTCGAAGTTGATGCTTCTTATGTGGTTGTTGCAGCGCTGGGCGAACTGGCTAAACGTGGCGAAATCGACAAGAAAGTGGTAGCGGATGCGATTACCAAATTCAACATCGATGCAGATAAAGTTAACCCGCGTCTGGCGTAAGAGGTAAAAGAATAATGGCTATCGAAATCAAAGTACCGGACATCGGGACAGATGAAGTTGAAATCACCGAGATTCTGGTCAAAGTGGGCGACAAAGTGGAAGCTGAACAGTCGCTGATCACCGTAGAAGGCGACAAAGCCTCTATGGAAGTCCCGTCTCCGCAGGCTGGCGTCGTGAAAGAGATCAAAGTCTCTGTCGGCGACAAAACCGAGACCGGTGCACTTATCATGATTTTCGATTCCGCCGAAGGTGCAGCCGACGCTGCACCTGCTAAGGCAGAAGAGAAGAAAGAAGCGGCGCCGGCAGCAGCACCTGCTGCGGCAGCGGCGAAAGACGTTCACGTTCCGGATATCGGCAGTGACGAAGTTGAAGTGACTGAAGTGATGGTGAAAGTGGGCGACACCGTAGAAGCTGAACAGTCGCTGATCACCGTCGAAGGCGACAAGGCCTCTATGGAAGTTCCTGCTCCGTTTGCAGGCACCGTGAAAGAGATCAAAGTGAACACCGGTGATAAAGTCTCTACCGGCTCTCTGATTATGGTCTTCGAAGTGGCGGGTGAAGCAGGCGCAGCAGCACCAGCGAAAGCGGAAGCCGCTCCGGCTGCGGCTGCTCCAGCAGCAGCGACGGGCGTGAAAGACGTTAACGTACCGGACATCGGCGGCGACGAAGTTGAAGTCACCGAAGTGATGGTCAAAGTCGGCGATAAAGTTACCGCTGAACAGTCGCTGATCACCGTAGAAGGCGACAAAGCCTCTATGGAAGTTCCGGCTCCGTTCGCGGGTACCGTGAAAGAAATCAAGATCAGCACCGGCGATAAAGTGAAAACCGGTTCTCTGATTATGGTCTTCGAAGTAGAAGGCGCAGCGCCTGCGGCCGCTCCGGCTAAACAGGAAGCGGCGGCGCCGGCTCCGGCGGCGAAAGCTGAGAAGCCTGCTGCCCCGGCTGCAAAAGCGGAAGGCAAATCTGAGTTCGCTGAAAACGACGCGTACGTTCACGCTACTCCGCTGATTCGCCGTCTGGCGCGCGAGTTTGGCGTCAACCTGGCGAAAGTGAAAGGCACCGGTCGTAAAGGCCGTATTCTGCGCGAAGACGTTCAGGCTTACGTGAAAGACGCTATCAAACGCGCGGAAGCTGCGCCGGCTGCTGCGGGCGGCGGTATCCCGGGTATGCTGCCGTGGCCGAAAGTGGACTTCAGCAAGTTTGGTGAAGTTGAAGAAGTGGAACTGGGCCGTATCCAGAAAATCTCTGGCGCGAACCTGAGCCGTAACTGGGTGATGATCCCGCACGTTACGCACTTCGACAAAACCGATATCACCGATCTGGAAGCGTTCCGTAAACAGCAGAACGCCGAAGCTGAGAAGCGCAAACTGGATGTGAAATACACGCCAGTGGTCTTCATCATGAAAGCGGTTGCCGCTGCTCTGGAACAGATGCCGCGCTTCAACAGCTCTCTGTCCGAAGACGGTCAGCGTCTGACCCTGAAGAAATACATCAACATCGGCGTGGCGGTTGATACCCCGAATGGCCTGGTGGTTCCGGTCTTTAAAGACGTGAATAAGAAGAGCGTGACCGAGCTGTCTCGTGAACTGACCACCATCTCCAAAAAAGCGCGTGATGGTAAGCTGACCGCTGGCGAAATGCAGGGTGGTTGCTTCACTATCTCCAGCATCGGCGGCCTGGGAACTACCCACTTCGCGCCGATTGTTAACGCGCCGGAAGTGGCTATCCTCGGCGTTTCTAAGTCGGCGATGGAACCGGTGTGGAATGGGAAAGAGTTTGTGCCGCGTCTGATGATGCCTATCTCTCTTTCCTTCGACCACCGTGTGATCGATGGTGCTGATGGTGCGCGTTTCATTACCATTATCAACAATATGTTGTCTGACATTCGCCGTCTGGTGATGTAAGCGAAAAGCCGGCCCGACGGCCGGCTTTTTTTGATAATCTCATGGAGTTTGTGAGGTTATTAGCGAAAGCGATAATTCGTGATCCGTTTGTTGTTTCAAAATTGTTAACAATTTTGTAAGATACGGGCGGATAGAACGACCCGGTGGATGATGGGCGATCAAGTACCCCGGACCGCCGGATACAAATAAAGAGGTCATGATGAGTACTGAAATCAAAACTCAGGTCGTGGTACTTGGGGCGGGCCCGGCAGGCTATTCTGCCGCTTTCCGTTGCGCTGATTTAGGTCTGGAAACCGTAATTGTAGAACGCTACAACACCCTTGGCGGTGTTTGTCTGAACGTCGGCTGTATCCCTTCTAAAGCGCTGCTGCACGTAGCAAAAGTTATCGAAGAAGCCAAAGCGCTGGCTGAACACGGTATCGTCTTCGGTGAGCCGAAAACCGATATCGACAAGATTCGTACCTGGAAAGAGAAAGTGATCACGCAGCTGACCGGCGGTCTGGCGGGTATGGCCAAAGGCCGTAAAGTGAAAGTGGTCAACGGTCTGGGTAAATTCACCGGGGCGAACACCCTGGAAGTGGAAGGCGAAAACGGCAAAACCGTGATCAACTTCGACAACGCGATCATCGCGGCAGGTTCTCGTCCGATCCAATTACCGTTTATTCCGCATGAAGACCCGCGCGTATGGGATTCTACCGACGCTCTGGAACTGAAAGAAGTGCCGAAGCGTATGCTGGTCATGGGCGGCGGTATCATCGGTCTGGAAATGGGTACCGTATACCACGCGCTGGGTTCAGAGATTGACGTGGTTGAAATGTTCGACCAGGTTATCCCGGCGGCTGATAAAGACATCGTTAAAGTCTTCACCAAGCGCATCAGCAAGAAATTCAACCTGATGCTGGAAACCAAAGTGACTGCCGTTGAAGCGAAAGAAGACGGTATCTACGTTTCGATGGAAGGCAAAAAAGCCCCGGCTGAAGCGCAGCGTTATGATGCGGTTCTGGTGGCGATTGGTCGTGTGCCGAACGGTAAAAACCTCGACGCGGGCAAAGCTGGCGTGGAAGTTGACGACCGTGGCTTTATCCGCGTGGACAAACAGCTGCGCACCAACGTGCCGCACATCTTCGCTATCGGCGATATCGTCGGTCAGCCGATGCTGGCGCATAAAGGCGTTCACGAAGGCCACGTTGCCGCTGAAGTTATCGCCGGGAAGAAACACTACTTCGATCCGAAAGTTATCCCGTCTATCGCGTACACCGAGCCAGAAGTGGCATGGGTTGGCCTGACCGAGAAAGAAGCGAAAGAAAAAGGCATCAGCTATGAAACCGCCACCTTCCCGTGGGCAGCTTCTGGCCGTGCTATCGCTTCTGACTGTGCAGACGGTATGACCAAACTGATTTTCGACAAAGAATCTCACCGCGTGATCGGCGGGGCGATTGTCGGTACCAACGGCGGCGAGCTGCTGGGTGAAATCGGTCTGGCGATCGAAATGGGCTGTGACGCGGAAGACATCGCGCTGACCATTCATGCGCACCCGACTCTGCACGAGTCCGTCGGTCTGGCTGCTGAAGTGTTCGAAGGTAGTATTACCGACCTGCCGAACCCGAAAGCGAAGAAGAAATAATCTTCTGTAGGTGGCAATGCGCCACCCGATACAAAAAAGCGGCTTTACAGCCGCTTTTTTTATGCATGGCAAATCAGATGTGTCAAATGATGGCGAAGGATAACGAAACCGCAAAATTTATCGTTTCCGCAGCAGTACGTTTTTCAAAGCTTATGCCGTCGGTAGTGCCTTTGTCTGTCATTTTCGACCAACTAATTGTTTCATAAGAAATACCTCTCCTTACTTTGTCATCATCCTGAAATTGGTAACGCTATAAAATAATAGCGAGCTAATTATGAGGTTTGATATATGAAACTTTTTCTGACAACAGCAGCGCTAACTGCGACCTTGATTTCCGGCATGGCATTTGCCAGCGATCCCGTCATCCCCTGGGCGACTAACAGCGGCGGTACGGAAAGCACGCATATTGCGGCAATGGGCGAGGATTTGAATGCGCAGCATCAGCAGATCACCCACACGCATGAAGGCGTATGGGCGGCTAATTCCGGCAGCATTCAGGCTGATGAAGCTGCGCTGACCAGCAACAAGCCGCCGGTACAAGGCCATCCGGAATTAATGCCGCATCAGGGCTAATGATCATGGCCTGGCGATAACGCCAGGCGCTTACGGGTTATTCGGCGACCTGCCACTGTGCGTCTGGCGCAAAACGCGTGATAGCCTGAACTTTACTCTCCGTCTCCTTGCCTAAATCCGCCTGATAAATACGATCGTCCTGGTTGACCATAAAACTCATCACCCCGGTTTCGCCGTAATGCATCGGCCAGGCCAGAAGCGCCGCGCCGTGACCGTCGTTATCGCTGATAATACGGAAATGGTAGCCGTGGTAACCCTCGTCTGGCGCTGCGGGACTAAAGTTTGGGCCTAACGGACTGGGGACGTCGCCTGCTTTGGTTGGCCAGTACAGGCCATCTTTTTGGCCTTCGCTACTGATTATCCTGTGCGCCCAGCGATGGTTTTGTAAGTAATAATCCTGCTGCGCATCAACGTAAGCATGCATGGCCTGTAAGGTAGAAAGTTCATTTCGCCCAATAGTACGGGTGAGGATCTCATTCCCGGCTGCCGCCATATCAAAGCGCCAGCCGCCAGTCTCTTTCACCATGGGCACCGGGAGCTGCCAGTCTTCTCGTCCGACATTCAGGTGCGCCGTATTGTCTTTTTGTACAATGCGATGGCCTTCGCGCCAGTCACGATTGAAGCGGGCCACGGCCTCGGGATCGGCACCTTCCGGCGGCAGAAATTGCCGCCAGTCATCGCCCAGTAGCGCGGTAAGCTGCGTTTCGTTTTTTCCGGCTACCGCCGCGGCGAAGGCGCTGGCGGCCGCTTCCGGGGAGGGGAACCGTTCCTGCGCGTAGCCCAGCAAGGGTAACGACAGTAACAGAGCGCTTAACATAACCTTTTTCATTATCTGCTCCGGTTAACGGCGATGAAATTCATGATGTTCAGAAAAATGTTCCCGCGCGGCGGCGCGTTGCTCGGTGTTTAAGTGACTGCCGCGACGGCTTTCCAGGCCGCGTAGCTGTTGCGATTGCCATGACGGCGATCGACTGTCGTTCCCGCTAAACACATTGGCGTGCATATTCTGGCGAAATGCCTGACGCTGCTGCGGCGTAGAGGATTCAATACGCTGGCGGGCGGTGTCTCTCTGCTGTTGTGAAACAGGGTGCTGCTGGGCTTTAGCCTTCAGCTCGGAACGATGCTGCTGCGTGGTGGATTTATTCAGTGTCTGCTGCGCCGCCTCGCGACGACTGCTGTTTTGTGTTCCGTCATAGCCACGGTAATTATTACGCTGGGCAATTTGATTTAACTGCTGCGATGCCGCCTTACGCTGGGCATCGCGGGTGCCTGGCGCTGGCAAAGAAGCGTTGGCCGTATGGCTGCGCTGTTGAAATTGCGTCATGGCCGCCTGGCGCTGACTGTCGCGAGACACTGGCGCTTGCTGCGTTGCGCTTAACCCGCCGCTAACATTGGTGGGATGGAACCGTTGCGCAACGGTATTATTCGGATAGGGGACGCCATTGCGCCAGGCGGGATTATGCTGCCAGCCCATCGTTTGGCCCGGCAGGTTTTGCCCGGATATCCGGTTGAAATTATTGACATTGATGTTGATATTATCGCCATTATGTTGATAACCGTTACCACCATGATGGTAATCATCATCATGGTGGTCGTCGTCATGGTGGTGATGATCGTCATCATCCCAGTCTATGCTGCTGAACAACGCATAGGTGGTGGCGACGCCCAGACTATAACCAAAACCTTTAACAAAACTGTCGGCAAACTGCTGCCCCGGAGGGGGCGGTAAATACACCGGCGGATAAGCGGTATTGGGCCAGGCGCCATACACCGTCGCGGGGTTATAGTTCGGCACGTACACCACCTGCGGATTCGCGGGTTCAATTTTTATAACGGTCGACGGTGTCGCTGGCGTACTGGCGGATGTGGTGGTTGTCGTCGTGACGGCGGTAGAAGCGCTGGACTTCGGCACGCTGGTGACGGTTTGCTGTGGCGTGGATTTTAGCGAACCGGTTTGTTGAGCGAGCAGACGCAGCCTTTGCACCGCATCCATCACATCCTGTGGCTGGGCTAAGAACGCATCGCCCAGGTTTTGCACCCATTGCGGATTCTCGCCCATAAGCGCCATCAACTGGGGAAAGGCGACCAGTGATTTGACGCTGGGGTCCCACGGTTGGCTGGCCACCGCCTGAATAGCGGCATCGCCCTGCAGCGTAGGGTTATCGCGCGACCACTGGACGGCCTGAACTACGTTCGCCGGGTAGGTGGAGGCCATGAGCACCTGCGAAAGCAGGGCATCGGGATAAAGCGCGACAGGCGCGACCCATTGATCAATTTGCGCAGTGGTAAAGGTCGTTTTCGCGACAGGCGCGGGCACAGCGGTCTGCGTTGGCTCAGAGGCGGGAGCTGCCGCCTGCGCGGGCGCTTCGGGAGCGCGGCTTTTAACATACAGTACGCCCGAAGCGGCAAATAACCCGGCACTGCACACAAGGGCAATGAGATGGGGTTTAAAGGGCAACGTCATTTTATCTCTCCCGATTCCAGAGAATCGCTATGGTCATTATGCCTGCCGCCGACGGGGTGCAGTTTGGCGTGAGTATAAAGGGACGATAGTTTAATTTTTAGCTAATGTTGGGATCGGTAACGTTACGTGACGATCAAAGCACGAAATGAGGTAAGCATTTATGGCTGCAGCTCCCGTCTCAGTAGAGCATTAGACCATCCTTAACGATTCAGCCACTTTTTTATGTTGCTTTTTTGTAAACAGATTAACACTTAAAGAAAATCCTGTTATTGTGCCTTATGCGGTACCGGGCATTTACCCTACTAACTACTGTCTCACAGGAGCGTGAAGAGAATCGCCCATCAACAAAAGCGCCGCATTATGACAATGAGAGCGAGGAGATATCGTCGTGCTAGAAGAATACCGTAAGCACGTAGCTGAGCGTGCTGCCCAGGGGATTGTGCCAAAACCTTTAGACGCAACCCAAATGGCTGCGCTTGTCGAGCTGCTGAAGACCCCGCCTGTGGGCGAAGAAGAATTCCTGTTAGACCTGTTGATCAACCGCGTTCCTCCTGGCGTAGATGAAGCCGCTTATGTTAAAGCCGGTTTTCTCGCTGCTGTCGCGAAAGGCGACACCACCTCCCCGCTGGTCTCCCCAGAAAAAGCCATTGAACTGCTGGGCACCATGCAGGGTGGTTACAACATTCATCCGCTGATTGATGCGCTGGACGATGCGAAACTGGCGCCGATTGCTGCCAAAGCACTGTCCCACACCCTGCTGATGTTCGATAACTTCTACGACGTAGAAGAGAAAGCCAAAGCGGGCAATGAATATGCCAAACAGGTGATGCAATCCTGGGCCGACGCCGAATGGTTCCTGAGCCGTCCGCCGCTGGCGGAAAAAATCACCGTCACCGTTTTCAAAGTGACCGGCGAAACGAATACCGACGATCTCTCTCCGGCGCCGGATGCGTGGTCGAGACCGGATATCCCGTTACATGCGCAGGCGATGCTGAAAAACGCCCGTGAAGGCATTGAGCCGGATCAGCCAGGCGTTGTCGGCCCGATCAAACAAATCGAAGCATTGCAGAAAAAAGGCTACCCGCTGGCTTACGTGGGTGACGTGGTGGGCACCGGTTCTTCCCGTAAATCCGCGACCAACTCCGTGCTGTGGTTCATGGGCGATGACATCCCGAACGTGCCGAATAAGCGCGGCGGCGGTCTGTGCCTCGGCGGCAAAATTGCGCCTATCTTCTTTAACACTATGGAAGATGCGGGCGCGCTGCCGATTGAAGTTGACGTTTCTAACCTGAATATGGGCGATGTGATTGACGTCTACCCGTACAAAGGCGAAGTACGCAATCATGAAACCGGCGAGCTACTGGCAACCTTCGAACTGAAAACCGACGTGCTGATTGACGAAGTGCGTGCCGGTGGTCGTATTCCGCTGATTATCGGCCGTGGCCTGACCACCAAAGCGCGTGAAGCGCTGGGGCTGCCGCACTCAGACGTTTTCCGTCAGGCAAAAGACGTGGCGGAAAGCAGCCGTGGCTTCTCGCTGGCACAGAAAATGGTCGGTCGCGCCTGTGGTGTGAAAGGTATCCGTCCGGGCGCGTACTGCGAACCGAAAATGACCTCCGTCGGTTCTCAGGATACTACCGGCCCGATGACCCGCGACGAGCTGAAAGACCTGGCCTGTCTGGGATTCTCCGCCGATCTGGTCATGCAGTCGTTCTGTCACACCGCAGCCTATCCGAAGCCGGTTGACGTCACCACGCACCACACGCTGCCAGACTTCATTATGAACCGTGGCGGTGTCTCTCTGCGTCCGGGCGACGGCGTGATTCACTCCTGGCTGAACCGTATGCTGCTGCCGGATACCGTCGGTACCGGCGGTGACTCCCATACCCGTTTCCCGATTGGTATCTCTTTCCCGGCGGGTTCTGGTCTGGTGGCGTTTGCCGCCGCGACCGGCGTGATGCCGCTGGATATGCCGGAATCCGTGCTGGTGCGCTTCAAAGGCAAAATGCAGCCGGGCATCACCCTGCGCGATCTGGTACACGCCATCCCGCTGTACGCCATCAAACAGGGCCTGCTGACCGTTGAGAAGAAAGGCAAGAAAAACATCTTCTCTGGCCGCATCCTGGAAATCGAAGGTCTGCCGGATCTGAAAGTCGAGCAGGCGTTTGAGCTGACCGATGCTTCCGCCGAGCGTTCCGCTGCCGGTTGTACCATCAAGCTGAACAAAGAGCCGATTGTTGAATACCTGACCTCCAACATCGTCCTGCTGAAGTGGATGATCGCCGAAGGCTACGGCGACCGCCGTACGCTGGAACGTCGTATCCAGGGCATGGAAAAATGGCTGGCGGACCCGCAGCTGCTGGAAGCCGATGCTGACGCAGAGTACGCGGCGGTGATCGACATCGATCTGGCGGATATCAAAGAGCCAATCCTCTGTGCGCCGAACGATCCGGACGACGCGCGTCTGCTGTCTGACGTGCAGGGCGAGAAGATCGACGAAGTGTTCATCGGCTCCTGCATGACTAACATCGGCCACTTCCGTGCAGCCGGCAAGCTGCTGGACAACCATAAAGGCCAACTGCCGACTCGCCTGTGGGTGGCGCCGCCAACCCGTATGGACGCCGCGCAGCTGACCGAAGAAGGTTACTACAGCGTGTTCGGTAAGAGCGGTGCGCGTATTGAGATCCCTGGCTGTTCCCTGTGTATGGGTAACCAGGCGCGTGTGGCTGACGGTGCGACGGTGGTTTCCACTTCTACCCGTAACTTCCCGAACCGTTTAGGTACCGGTGCGAACGTCTTCCTGGCTTCTGCGGAGCTGGCGGCGGTTGCGGCGCTGATCGGCAAACTGCCGACGCCGGAAGAGTACCAGACCTACGTGGCACAGGTGGATAAGACGGCGGTGGATACTTACCGTTACCTGAACTTTGACCAGCTTTCTCAGTACACCGAGAAAGCAGATGGCGTGATTTTCCAGACTGCGGTTTAATTTACATTTTAAGGGGGCTAATTGCCCCCTTTTTATTCATATTATATGTTTCTGTATTTTCTATCTTTTTAAGATGTTGCGTATTTTTATTTTAGCTTCTTCATATTGTAGGTTTTCCTCTCTTAAGTATATATGAACAGCTTTGTGACAATTTGGGCAAAGTAATGCAAAGTCAGTTTTCAATATTCTGTGCTCACCGGTAAAAGTATGTATTGGTATTTTGTGGTGGGCCTCAATATAGTTTTTACCATATTTATCTAAGAATTTAATCTCACAAATATCACAAACCCATTGCGAGTTATCTTTTATTTCATCTATTATTTTTCTATTCCGCTCAGATAACATATGAGTTATGTATTTAATTTTTCCTTCAGTGTGCTCGTTTTTATACAAAATGACGTCATCATTGTCACTATTCTTATCATTTAGACTTGGGAAACTTATCATTTTTTCTAAGATGACTGCTTTTTCTAGTATGTCTATGATTTTAAAGCATCCCTGAAATTCCCATTTGTTAGATGAATCAGTAAATAACAAAATTGGATAGTTGCTTATCGGTTGGTTAATTAGAACCCGGTTCGCAGAATCATTAAAGTTAATGATGCCTTTTGCTGCTTTAAATGAGTAAGAGTATATGGTTTTTTCATTATTTTTCCAGCCATCATCAGCGTAAGAACCATCCTTTGTTTTTATTATTACTGCTTTGATATTGGGATGTTCTCCTATCCAATTTATTCCTTGTTGAGGTGTGTTTTTAATTATCCAATCCTTGCCTTCCCAATTTTCACTGTCATCTTTTTTAGATTTTTGGATGAGCTGGGATAAATTTTGTTTGTTAATTATATCTGAGATAGTTAATGAAAGAAGTTGAGATGGATATTGAATAAGCTTTAAGGTTCCCATTATATTCCTATACTATAAAGTGTATAATAATTATCATTATACATGCTAGCAGTGTAAATTTACTACATTCATAATGATAGCATGGGACGATGCTACTTGTGGAACCAGAATGCAGATAACCCGATCTTCTTATTGATAAATTTACGACAATTAGACGTATCCACTTTTTTTCCTCTACATAGCTGCGATAATTACCCATAGGTACAATGCAGCGGTGACGCATTGCCTTTGTAGAGGAACAGATCATGGATTACGAATTTCTGCGCGACGTTACCGGAGGGGTAAAAGTACGAATGTCGATGGGCCACGAGGTGGTCGGTCACTGGTTTAATGAAGAGGTTAAAGACAACCTCTCGCTACTGGATGAAGTAGAACAAGCCGCGCGTACGGTCAAAGGCAGCGAACGCTCCTGGCAACGAGCAGGGCATGAATACACGATCTGGATGGACGGCGAAGAAGTGATGATTCGCGCCAATCAACTGGATTTTTCCGGCGATGAGATGGAAGAGGGGATGAGTTATTACGATGAAGAGAGTTTATCCCTGTGCGGCATGGAGGATTTTCTGCGGGTCGTCGCCGCGTATCGGGAATTCGTCAGTAAAGCCTGACCCTCTCTTCGTTATTGTCCCACAACGCCAGTCGACGGACAGTTGGGGGCGGTAGTGGAAACGAAGTCGCCAAACATTCCAGCCGGGAGTATCCCGGCTTTTTTATAGCAGAATGATTTTTTGATTTTTATTAATCATTTTAAAACTGTGATCTGACGCGTTTGTGATCTTAATTTGATTGAATATAATCGTTATGATTTTATTCAATCACAACAAGCAACAGGCGGTAAGACCATGAACATCAAAAAAGCAATAGAGCGCGTACCCGGCGGCATGATGGTCGTACCGCTCGTTATTGGCGCAGTCATTAACACCTTCGCCCCGCAGGCGCTTGAGATCGGCGGTTTTACCACTGCCTTATTTAAAAACGGCGCGGCACCGCTGATTGGCGCTTTTCTGCTGTGTATGGGAGCCGGTATCAGTGTGAAAGCCGCGCCCCAGGCGTTATTGCAGGGCGGGACGATTACGCTCACTAAGTTGCTTGTCGCCATCGGCATTGGTCTGGGCGTGGAGCATCTTTTCGGCGCGGAGGGTATTTTTGGCCTGAGCGGCGTGGCGATTATCGCGGCGATGAGCAATTCAAATGGCGGACTTTATGCTGCGCTGGTAGGCGAATTCGGCAATGAGCGCGACGTCGGCGCTATCTCTATTTTGTCTCTTAATGATGGCCCTTTCTTTACGATGATTGCGCTGGGCGCGGCAGGGATGGCGAACATTCCCATTATGGCGCTGGTGGCGGTGCTGGTTCCGCTGGTTGTCGGCATGATCCTCGGCAATCTTGATCCTCATATGCGCGATTTTTTGACCAAAGGCGGCCCGCTGCTCATTCCTTTCTTTGCTTTTGCGCTGGGGGCGGGCATCAATCTGGAAATGTTACTGCAAGGCGGACTTGCCGGAATTCTGCTCGGCGTGCTGACAACGTTCGTTGGCGGTTTCTTTAATATTCGCGCAGATCGTCTGGTTGGCGGAACTGGCATTGCCGGGGCGGCGGCCTCCAGCACCGCGGGTAATGCCGTTGCGACGCCGCTGGCTATTGCGCAGGCCGACCCTTCGCTCGCCGAGGTGGCCGCTGCTGCCGCTCCGCTGATTGCCGCCTCGGTGATCACCACGGCAATCCTGACGCCAGTGTTGACCTCCTGGGTTGCGAAAAAACAGGCGCGTCAGGCTTCTTTGGAGAAAAACGCATGAAAATGATAGTTATCGCCGATGATTTTACCGGATCGAATGATACCGGCGTCCAGTTGGCGAAGAAGGGGGCGAGAACGGAAGTCATGTTGAGCGCGTCGCAAAAACCGTCCCGCCGCGCCGATGTGTTAGTCATTAACACCGAAAGCCGGGCGATGCCCGCAGATCAGGCGGCATCTGCCGTTTATGCCGCGCTTTCGCCGTGGTGTGAGACATCGCCAGCGCCGCTGGTGTACAAAAAAATCGACTCCACATTTCGCGGCAATATCGGCGCCGAAGTGACGGCGGCCATGCGCGCCAGTCAGCGAAAACTGGCCGTTATCGCCGCCGCGATCCCTGCGGCCGGACGCACGACGCTTGAAGGAAAATGTCTGGTTAATGGCGTCCCGCTACTGGAAACCGAATTTGCCAGCGATCCGAAAACGCCCATTGTCTCTTCCCGTATTGCCGAGATAGTGGCGTTGCAAAGTGAGATCCCTGTGTATGAAGTCTTTTTGCAGGATGTCCGACGCGGCGGGTTAAGCGCCTTACTTACGGCTTATGCGGCTGAGGGCGAAGGGATTATCGTCGTGGATGCGGTGGAAGAGCGGGACCTGACGTTGATTGCGCAAGCGGCGTGTGAACAACCGTCGATGCCGCTGCTCGTCGGCGCAGCGGGTCTGGCGAATGCGTTGCCGGTTGAACTTTTTATGCAAGACCGGCAGCGGCTGCCGGTGCTGGTGGTGGCCGGTTCGATGAGCGAAGCCACGCGACGTCAGGTGGATAATGCGCTGTGCCGGGGACGTGCGGAGGTCGTGGATATCGATGCCGCGCGCATGGTGTCGGATAGCGCGGAACAGGAAATCGCGTCTGTCGTAGAGCAGGCCTGCGCGCTGTTAAGTCAGCATCGACATACGATTTTACGCACCAGCCGTCGCGCAGAAGATCGACAGTTAATCGACGCGTTGTGCGAAAAATCCGCGATGAGCCGTCAGCAATTGGGCGAGCGACTGAGCCAGCGGCTTGGCGTCGTCACGTTAAACATTATCGAGCAGGCGCGGATTGGCGGGCTGTTTCTGACCGGCGGCGATATCGCTACCGCCGTCGCCGGCGCGCTTGGCGCTGAAGGTTATCGCATTCAGAGCGAGGTGGCGCCCTGTATTCCCTGTGGAACGTTTGTAAACAGCGAAATTGACGATCTGCCGGTCATTACCAAAGCGGGCGGATTCGGTTCAGACAGTACGTTGTGTGACGCGCTTTATTATATTGAGGAGATGTATTGTGGAGACTAAAACCGTTGCCATTACCATGGGCGATCCAGCGGGCATTGGGCCGGAAATTATTGTTAAAGCGCTAAGCGAAGACGGTCTCAACGGCGCGCCGCTGGTGGTTATTGGATGCCTCGCAACGTTGAAACGTTTACAGGCGAAGGGCATCACGCCGAACGTCGAGTTACGGGCCATTGAACGGGTCGCCGAAGCGCGTTTTGCGCCCGGCATCATTCATGTGATTGATGAGCCGCTGGCGCAGCCGGAGGCGCTGGAGGCCGGGAAAGTTCAGGCGCAGGCGGGGGATTTAGCGTATCGCTGCGTGAAGCGCGCCACCGAGTTAGCGTTACGGGGCGACGTACAGGCTATCGCTACCGCGCCGCTGAATAAAGAGGCGCTGCACCTGGCGGGGCACAACTATCCGGGCCATACCGAGCTGCTCGCGACCCTGACCCATAGCCGCGATTACGCGATGGTACTTTACACCGATAAACTAAAAGTGATTCACGTTTCAACGCATATCGCGCTGCGTAAATTCCTTGATACGTTAAGTACCGCGCGTGTCGAAACGGTGATTGGCATTGCTGATACTTTCCTCAAGCGTGTGGGTTACGTTAAACCGCGTATCGCCGTGGCAGGCGTGAATCCTCATGCGGGCGAGAATGGCCTGTTTGGCGATGAAGAGACGCGTATCCTGACGCCAGCCATTACCGATGCCCGCGCAAAAGGTATGGACGTTTATGGGCCGTGCCCGCCGGATACTGTATTTCTCCAGGCTTATGAGGGGCAGTATGATATGGTGGTGGCGATGTATCATGACCAGGGGCATATCCCGTTGAAATTGCTTGGCTTTTATGATGGCGTGAATATCACCGCGGGGCTGCCGTTTATTCGGACCTCTGCTGATCATGGCACCGCATTTGATATCGCCTGGACGGGAAAAGCAAAATCTGAGAGCATGGCCGTATCGATCAAACTGGCAATGCAACTGGCATAATTCCCTGTTATGAAAGGACAACACCGTCTGGATCTCATTGTGGCGTATCTGAAAAACCATACGCTGGTTACGGTAGAACAGCTGGTTGAGGCGGTTGACGCATCGCCAGCCACTATCCGTCGCGATTTGATCAAGCTGGATGAGCAGGGCGTGATCAGCCGTAGTCATGGCGGTGTGGCGCTGCGACGTTTTGAACCCGCCCAGCCCACCACCAATGAAAAACAACTGCGATCGCCCGCTGAAAAACGGGCGATCGCACGCGTTGCCGCATCGCTGGTCAATGCTGGCGATGCCGTCGTGCTGGATGCCGGTACGACAATGATGGAACTGGCGAAATGCTTAACCCATCTTCCGCTGCGGGTCATCACCGTCGATCTGCATATTGCGCTGTTTTTAGCTGAGTTCCGGCAAATTGAAGTGACGATTGTCGGCGGTCGTATCGATGACAGCAGTCAGTCCTGTATCGGTGAGCATGGGCGCAAGCTGTTGCGCAGCGTTTACCCGAACATCGCGTTTATGAGCTGTAATTCATGGGGGGTAAAAACGGGCGTGACGACCCCAACGGAAGATAAGGCCGGGCTTAAACAGGAGATTATTGCTAATGCGCAGCGCAAAGTGTTGCTGGCGGACAGCAGTAAGTATGGCGCGCATTCGCTCTTTAATGTGGTGCCGCTTGAGCGCTTTAATGACGTGATTACCGACGTCAATCTGCCGCCGTCAGCGCAGGTTGAACTGAAAGGGCGCGCTTTTGCGCTAACGCTGGTGCAGCCGGAGTGACAGCGCCGTCAGGCGCTGCCAGTGGTGAATCAGACCGCAGAAATATTGCGGCCGTAGTAAATCTCGCGCATCTCTTTCCACAGCGCGGCGGTGATCTCCTGGCGTTCGGTTTCAGTGAGATCTTCCGGTTTGGTGTGAAACATGTAGTGCTTAAGATCGAACTCTTTAAGCAGCATCTTGGTATGGAAAATATTTTCCTGATACACGTTTACATCCACCATGTCATACAGCGACTTCATATCTTCCGACATAAAATTCTGAATAGAATTAATCTCATGATCGATAAAGTGCTTCATACCGTTGACGTCGCGTGTAAAGCCGCGCACGCGGTAATCGATGGTGACGATATCGGACTCTAGCTGGTGGATCAGGTAATTGAGCGCTTTTAGCGGTGAAATCACCCCGCAGGTTGACACTTCGATGTCGGCGCGAAAGGTGCATAGCCCGCCTTCCGGATGGCTTTCCGGATAGGTATGCACGCAGATATGGCTCTTATCGAGGTGCGCCACCACGGTTTCCGGCAGCGGGCCGGGATGTTCGGTTTGATCGATAAGTTTCGGGTCGATCGGCTCTTCGCTCACCAGAATCGTGACGCTGGCACCCTGGGGTTCATAATCCTGACGGGCGATGTTCAGGATGTTTGCGCCGATAATGGAGCAGGTCTCCGACAGGATCTCGGTCAGTCGGTTGGCGTTATAGAGTTCATCGATATAGGCGATATAGCCATCGCGCTCTTCTGCGGTTTTGGCGTAGCAGATATCGTAAATACAAAAACTCAGGCTTTTCGTCAGATTGTTAAAGCCATGCAGTTTCAGCTTTTTCAATTTTTATCACCTCCTTAACGTCACTGTGCGGACAGTGCGTCATGTAGATATTGCGGTAGCGCAAATGCAGCGGCATGAATAGCCGGGTTGTAATAGCGACATTTGAGGCCGGCGGCATGAAAACGTGCCTGAATAATTTCGCTCGACAGGTGGCGAAGAGCGTCGTTGTCCGTCGCCCAGGCGAAGGTCATAATGCCGCCGTAATAGGTCGGAATCGCCGCCTGGTAGAAGCCGACATCGCTGAAGTAATGACTCAGCTTGCGGTGGCTGTCGAGCGCTTCATCCTGCTGCAGGAAGCACACGCCGTTCTGGGCGACAAAAATGCCGCCCGGATTCAGGCAACGCTTACAGCCTTCATAAAAGGCGGAGGTAAACAGGCTTTCGCCGGGGCCTATCGGATCGGTACAGTCGGAAATGATCACATCAAAGGTCTGATGGGTTTGATTGACGAAATTCACGCCGTCGTCGATTACCAGCGTAAAGCGCGGATCGTCGTAGCTGCCGGCATTGTGGTTGGGTAAATACTGGCGGCAAAACGAGACTACGCCAGCGTCTATCTCTACCATGGTGATGGTTTCGACGTTTTTATGCCGGGTAACTTCACGTAGCATTGCGCCGTCGCCGCCGCCGATAATCAGAACGTGTTTCGCATGACCGTGCGCCAGCAGCGGGACATGGGTCATCATTTCATGATAAATAAACTCGTCGCGTTCGGTGGTCTGTACCACGCCGTCCAGCGCCATCACGCGGCCAAAAGCGGCGTTTTCAAAGATGATTAAATCCTGGTGATCGGTTTTTTCATGATACAGAACGTTGTCTACGGCAAAGTACTGACCAAACTGGTCGTGTAGCGTTTCATGCCACATCGTATTTTCGGCCATTGGCTGATACCTCCATTGTTAACACCCGTAAAAAAAGGGCGCAACATCATAGCTAACAATGACCGTGGATGCACGGTCATTATTTCAGCAATAGGATCACGGAGGATTATTTAACGTAGGCTAACAGGCTCAGAGAATCGCGGGCCAGAGCTTTGCATTTTTTAGCGACCGGAATACCGATGCCGCTAAGATCGCGGTAGCTGTCTTCGCCCAACGATTTCATATCGAAGGTGTCGTAGTTACTCAGGTCCCACTGATTTTGCTGGGCAAAAAAGACCAGCGCACGGCGAATCTGGCTGTTGGGTAAATTTTGGTAACCACAGTCATTTTTCAGAAAAACGAAAACTGCCGTTAAATCGGCCATATCTTCAGCTTCGGATTCAGTAAGCGCATAGCTATTTGCGCATAAGGCCATCAGGCTGCCAAACAACACGGGTCTGAAAAACGTCTTCATTGCTTCTACCACGGCATCAGGGAAAGTCAACGTTAGCATACTGAGAACGTAGCGACGACTTTTATTATCAGGATTGGTCGCGGCGTTTTCATTCTTATTGTATTGCTGTCAGGAATGGTAAAGACGTGTTGCTGGCTTGACCTTCCCGTTAGGGCAGGGTCTAAGCTTAGACACCCGCCTGTTCATTATAAGGAAATGATTATGTTACGCCGTGATTTCTTAAAATATTCAGTGGCGCTGGGGGTTGCATCAGCGCTGCCGCTGTGGAGCCGCGCCGCTTTTGCCGCCGAACGTCCCGCGTTGCCTATTCCTGACCTGTTAACGGCAGATGCGAGCAACCGTATGCAGTTAATTGTTAAAGCCGGACAGTCGACATTCGCCGGTAAGAACGCGACAACCTGGGGCTACAACGGTAATTTGCTGGGGCCAGCGGTACAGCTTCACAAAGGAAAAAGCGTGACCGTTGATATCCATAACCAACTGGCCGAAGACACGACGCTTCACTGGCATGGTCTGGAGATTCCGGGCATCGTCGACGGCGGCCCGCAGGGGATTATTCCCGCAGGCGGAACCCGCACGGTGACGTTTACGCCGGAGCAACGCGCCGCGACCTGCTGGATTCATCCGCACAAACACGGCAAAACCGGGCGCCAGGTGGCGATGGGCCTTGCCGGGCTGGTGCTGATTGAAGATGACGAGATTCGCAAATTGCGCCTGCCGAAACAGTGGGGCATCGACGATGTGCCGGTGATCATTCAGGACAAACGCTTCTCCGCCGATGGCCAGATTGATTATCAACTGGATATTATGACCGCCGCCGTCGGCTGGTTTGGCGATACGCTGCTGACCAATGGCGCTATCTATCCGCAGCATTCCGCGCCGAAAGGCTGGCTACGTCTGCGCTTGCTAAATGGCTGTAATGCGCGCTCGCTGAATATCGCCGCCAGCGATAATCGCCCGCTTTATGTGATCGCCAGCGACGGCGGCCTGCTGGCGGAGCCGGTGAAAGTCACCGAACTGCCGTTATTAATGGGCGAGCGTTTTGAAGTGCTGGTGGATATCAGCGACGGGAAAGCCTTTGATCTGGTGACCCTGCCGGTCAGCCAGATGGGAATGGCGATCGCTCCGTTTGATAAACCGCATCCGGTGATGCGTATCCAGCCGCTGCGGATTACCGCCTCCGGTACGCTGCCGGATACGTTGACGACGATGCCGGCGCTGCCGTCGCTGGAAGGGCTGACGGTGCGCAACCTGAAACTGTCGATGGACCCGCGCCTTGATATGATGGGGATGCAAATGCTGATGAAGAAATATGGCGCTCAGGCGATGAGCGGCATGGATCATGACAGCATGAACGCGCATATGCAGGGCGGCAATATGGGGAATGGCGAGATGGATCATGGCAACATGGATCACAGCGGGATGAATCATGGCGCGATGGGCAATATGAATCACGGCGGAAAATTCGACTTCCATAACGCTAACTTTATCAACGGCCAGGTCTTCGATATGAACAAACCGATGTTCGCGGCGCAAAAAGGCCGACATGAACGTTGGGTGATTTCCGGCGTGGGTGACATGATGCTGCATCCTTTCCATATTCATGGCACCCAGTTCCGTATTTTGTCAGAGAACGGCAAAGCGCCAGCGGCGCACAGAACGGGCTGGAAGGATACGGTACGCGTTGAGGGCGGTATCAGCGAAGTGCTGGTCAAGTTCGATCACGACGCGCCGAAGGAACATGCCTATATGGCGCACTGTCATCTGTTAGAACATGAAGATACGGGAATGATGTTAGGATTTACGGTCTGACCGATGTCTGTGACGCAGGCCGGGTAAGGCGAAGCCGCCACCCGGCACAATGCCCGGCATACGCCGGGCATTAATGGTTATTTCGCGTCGTCAGGCAAAGCATAGGCCACGATATAGTCGCCCATCTTCGTACCAAACGAACCGTGGCCTCCGGCAGAAACGACCACGTACTGCTTACCGTTTACCTCATAGGTCATAGGCGTTGCCTGGCCTCCGGCGGGTAAACGTCCCTGCCACAGTTTTTCCCCGTTGCTCATGTTATAAGCGCGCAGGTAGTTGTCGGCGGTCGCGGCAATGAACAGCACATTACCGGCGGTTGAGATTGGCCCGCCCAGCATGGGCATCCCCATGTTGAACGGCACCGGAACCGGCATCGGGAACGGCATACTGTCGCGCGGCGTCCCTATACGTTTCTTCCACACGATTTCATTGGTCTTCAGATCCAACGCGGAAATATAGCCCCAGGCCGGTTGTTTACACGGCAGGCCAAACGGCGAAAGGAACGGATTCAGCGTGACGCCGAATGGTACGCCGTACTGTGGCTGAATACCCGCTTCTGTACCGGTACCTTTCGCGTCTTTCGGCGGCTCCATTGGATTACCCGGGCCGCGTGGGATCAGCTTCGAGACAAACGGCAGCGCCATCGGGTTAGCGATAGCGACCTGACGGTCTGGATCGACGGAAATACCGCCCCATTCAAACATCCCCAGGTTGCCAGGGAATACCAATGTCCCCTGCTCGGACGGCGGGGTGAAGATACCTTCATAGCGCAACTGGTGGAACATGACGCGGCACACCAGTTGGTCGAACATGGTCGCGCCCCACATATCCGCGCCGGAGAGATCTTTTTTCGGGCGGAAGGTTAAATCAGAGAACGGCTGAGTTTTGGCGACGTAATCGCCTTTTGCCGCGCCCTGCGGGACCGGTTTTTCCGGGGCGGGCACGACCAGCTCGCCATTACGTCTGTCCAGCACAAAGATATTACCGGTTTTCGCTGGCGCATAGATAACCGGAACGGTAGTACCGTCAACGGTAATATCCGCCAGCGTCGGCTGTGCCGGCAGGTCCATATCCCACAGATCGTGATGGACGGTCTGATAACTCCAGGCCAGTTTCCCGGTGGTGGCATTCAGCGCCAGGATGGAGCTGGCATAACGCTCCTGCTCCGGCGTGCGGTTACCGCCCCAGATATCCGGCGTGGTCACGCCCATCGGCAGATAGACCAGATCCAGTTTCGCATCATAGGCGGCAGGCGCCCAGGAGTTCGGCGAGTTAAAGGTAAAAGCGTGCTCATCGGCTGGAATCGCGTTCGGATCTTTCGCCCCCGGATCGAAGGCCCACATGAGTTTACCGCTATTAACATCAAAACCTCGGATAACGCCGGACGTTTCGCGGGTAGAGAAGTTATCCGTGACCGAACCGGCAATGACAATTGTTTTATCGGTGATAATCGGCGGCGACGTCGGTTCATACAGTCCCGGTGTGGTATCCGGCATATTGGTTTGCAGATTCAGGACGCCTTTGTTGGCGAAGGTTTCACACAGCTTGCCGGTTTCGGCATTCACCGCGAAAAGGCGACCGTCGTTGACCGGGAGGATAATACGGCGCGGACAGTCGGCGATGACCTCCGGCGAGGCGGTATCCGCTTTGGCCTCATGATAAGAGACGCCGCGGCAGGTCACATGCTGGAAAGACGAATCGGTCTTCAACTGAGGATCAAAATGCCACTTCTCTTTACCGCTGGCGGCGTCCAGCGCGAACAGACGCTGGTGAGCTGTACACAGATAAAGCGTATCGCCGACTTTTATCGGGGTCACTTCGTTGGTGATTTCACCCGGATCGTTGGGTTGTTTCAGATCGCCGGTGCGGAAGACCCACGCTTCTTTCAGTTGGTGAACGTTATCCGCAGTGATCTGTTTCAGCGGCGAATAGCGTTGGCCTTCCTGATTGCGCCCATAGGCCGGCCAGTCTTCGTCGGCGATCGACGAACTTGTTGCGGCGGGCGTGGCGTCGGCGCGAAGCGTACCGTTGATCTCCTGCGGGTCGTTGAAGCCGGCCCAGGTCAGAATGCCGCCGCTAATCAGCAACGCCACGACCAGCGCCGCCACTGCGCCACTGGAAGGAACCACCAGCCGATGCCAGACAAACGGTAATATTAGCCAGATGCCGAAAAACACCAGGATATCGCTACGCGGCGTGAGCGCCCAGAAGTCGAACCCGACTTCCCACACGCCCCAAATCATTGTCGCCAGCAGCAGGGCGGCATACAGCCACAGTGCGGCACGTTTACTGCGCCATAGCAATCCGGCCACAACCAGCATCACGAGGCCCGCGATGGGGTAGTACCAGGAACCGCCAATAGCAACCAGCCAGACACCTCCGATAAGAAGATACAGCCCACAAAGTGCTGCAAAGAGGGCCGTCAGCGTCACGAGTAATCGTGGCGATCGTGCGTTATTTTCTGCCATAAAAAGACACCATCCCAAATTGTTAATTTTTTAGTAGCAATTAAGTATAGGAATTAACATGTGTGATCGTCATCACAAAATGAGCTTTCTTATCAAATGCCGCGAATGAATACGTTTGCTGTTATACTGCGTGCCTTGCGCGTCAATGCGGCGTTATTAGTCACCGGCATTGAGTGATTTGTTTTTAAATCATATGGTTATAAATATGAAACATACTGTTGAAGTCATGATCCCCGAAGCGGAGATCAAAGCACGTATTGCCGAGTTGGGTCGTCAGATTACCGAACGTTATAAAGACAGCGGCAGTGAAATGGTGCTGGTAGGTCTGTTGCGTGGCTCATTTATGTTTATGGCGGACCTGTGCCGTGAAGTCCAGGTTCCTCATGAAGTCGATTTTATGACCGCCTCCAGTTATGGTAGCGGCATGTCCACCACCCGCGACGTGAAAATCCTCAAAGATCTGGATGAAGATATTCGTGGTAAAGACGTGCTGATTGTCGAAGACATTATTGATTCCGGTAATACGCTGTCGAAGGTCCGTGAAATCCTGGGCCTGCGCGAGCCGAAATCGCTGGCGATTTGTACGCTGCTGGATAAACCTTCTCGCCGCGAAGTGGACGTGCCGGTTGAGTTCGTTGGCTTTTCGATTCCGGACGAATTTGTAGTCGGTTACGGTATCGACTACGCTCAGCGTTATCGCCATCTACCGTATGTTGGTAAAGTGGTGCTGCTGGACGAGTAAGCGCAGAAATGCCGGATGGCGTCGCTAAAGCGACTTATCCGGCCTATAGCTAATGGCTTATTGGTGGGGAATGTATTTCAGACTTAGGGCGGAAATACCCTTATGATAGCCGTTCTCCAGCGTTTCTCTGTTGGTGGCGGTGACGTCAAGATCGCGCAGCAGGCCATCATTGATACTGTACGCCCAGCCGTGAATGGTCACATTCTGACCGCGTTTCCACGCTGACTGCATAATGGTGGAATGCCCCAGGTTATAGACCTGTTCCATGACGTTCAATTCATAGAGCGCGTCCAGACGTTGCTCTTCGGGCATTTTTCCCAACAGCGAGCTATGTTTAAGCCAGATGTCGCGGATATGCAGCAGCCAGTTATTAATCAAGCCCAGCTCAGGGTTTTCTACCGCAGCCTTGATACCGCCGCAACCGGAGTGGCCGCAAATGATAATATGCTCAACTTCCAGAACATCTACCGCATACTGAACCACGGAGAGACAGTTCAGATCGGTGTGAATAACCAGGTTAGCCACATTACGGTGAACAAACAATTCGCCCGGTTCAAGCCCGGTTAAACGCTCTGCGGGAACGCGGCTGTCGGAACATCCAATCCATAGAAAGCGCGGTTTTTGCGCTTGCGCCAGTTTCTCAAAAAATCCGGGGTCCTCTTCCACCAGCATTTTTGACCATAGTGCATTGTTGCTGATGAGTGTATCTATGTCTTTCATGGAAGTTAACGACCTGTAACCAAATAAGTGCGTTGGGCTAATATAGGGCAACTCCGTAATTATTTAAACCATATATAAAGTGTAAGAACGTAAAGTAAGTGAGAATTTATGACCATTGCGCTGGAACTTCAACAACTTAAAAAAACCTATCCCGGCGGCGTTCAGGCGTTGCGCGGCATAGATTTGCAGGTCGAAGCGGGGGATTTTTACGCGCTTCTGGGGCCAAATGGAGCAGGGAAATCGACCACCATCGGTATTATCAGCTCATTGGTTAATAAAACGTCCGGGCGCGTTAACGTTTTTGGTTACGACCTGGAAAAAGACGTGGTTAACGCCAAGCGACAGCTTGGACTGGTGCCACAGGAGTTTAACTTTAACCCGTTTGAAACGGTGCAACAGATCGTAGTGAATCAGGCGGGTTATTACGGCGTGGAACATAAAGAGGCGGTTTTACGTAGCGAAAAGTATTTAAAACAGCTCGATCTGTGGGAAAAACGTCATGAACGCGCGCGGATGCTCTCCGGTGGGATGAAGCGCCGCCTGATGATCGCCCGCGCGCTGATGCATGAGCCTAAACTATTGATTCTCGATGAGCCGACGGCGGGCGTCGATATCGAATTGCGTCGCTCGATGTGGGGATTCCTGAAAGATTTAAACGCCAAAGGCACCACGATTATTCTTACCACCCACTATCTGGAAGAGGCAGAAATGCTGTGCCGCAATATCGGTATTATTCAGCACGGCGAGCTGGTGGAAAATACCTCCATGAAAAATCTGCTTTCAAAGCTGAAATCGGAGACGTTTATTCTGGATTTAGCGCCAAAAAGCCCGCTACCTAAGCTTACGGGTTATCAATATCGTCTGGTGGATACCTCGACTCTGGAGGTGGAAGTGTTACGCGAGCAGGGGGTTAACAGTGTCTTTAGCCAACTGAGCGAGCAGGGGGTTCAGGTATTAAGTATGCGTAATAAAGCCAACCGTCTGGAAGAACTGTTTGTGTCGCTGGTGCATGAAAAACAAGGAGATCGCGCATGATGCAGCTTTACTGGGTTGCCCTTAAAAGCATCTGGGCGAAAGAGATCCACCGCTTTATGCGGATCTGGGTGCAAACGCTGGTGCCGCCCGTCATCACCATGACGCTCTATTTTATTATTTTCGGTAACCTGATTGGTTCGCGCATCGGCGAAATGCATGGTTTTAGCTATATGCAATTTATTGTGCCGGGCCTGATTATGATGGCGGTCATTACTAACTCCTACGCGAATGTCGCGTCGTCATTTTTTAGCGCCAAGTTTCAGCGCAATATTGAGGAACTGCTGGTCGCGCCGGTACCAACGCACGTGATCATCGCCGGATTTGTCGGCGGCGGCGTAGCGCGCGGGCTGTGCGTAGGGATTCTGGTGACGGCGATTTCGCTCTTTTTCGTGCCTTTCCAGGTGCATTCCTGGGTATTTGTCGCGCTAACGCTGATTCTGACCGCGATTCTGTTCTCGCTGGCCGGACTGCTGAACGCCGTGTTTGCGAAAACCTTTGACGATATCAGTCTGATCCCGACCTTTGTGCTGACGCCGCTGACCTACCTCGGCGGGGTATTTTACTCGCTGACGCTGCTGCCGCCGTTCTGGCAAGGGCTGTCGCACCTGAACCCGATCGTCTACATGATCAGCGGTTTCCGTTATGGTTTTCTGGGTATCCATGATGTGCCGCTGGTGACGACGTTTGGCGTACTGGTGATCTTTATCGCTGCTTTCTATCTGCTGTGTTGGTCGCTGATCCAGCGCGGGCGCGGGTTGCGCAGTTAAGCGCTGACTGGGGAGATGGGGCGTTGGGTTGCGCTTCGCTTCACTTCATCTACGGGTCCGTAATATCAATGGGTTACGGGTCGGTAGGTGAGGCTTGTCGAAACCCAACGCTTCTCTCAGCGAATCTGAATCTCCAGCGTGGCGGTGGCCTGGTATTCTCCGGTGTGGGGAACATGTCCGGTGGTATTGACCGGCGCGGCGGTGAACTCGGTGCTGCCTCTACCGTCAGTGTAATCTTCAATCGGCAATTCGGCGCTGCCGCCGGGAACGATGGTATTATCGTATTTATCGGAAATCCGTATCCCCAAATTCTCATTGTCAGTTTTCAGGTAGTCCGGGTTGTGCGGATCGGTTGCGCCATTTAATGACATTGACAGGTTGGTGCCGTCCGCCACGTTGCTACAGGTAAAGTTTACCTGAGTGGTGACGTGCGAGTTCTGCGGGCTGTCGCCGAGGTGACGAATATCTTTGCCCTCAATATCCGGTAGCCTGACCTCGATAACCTGCCCGGCGTTGATGGAGCAGGACTGCGGCACGGTAATGGTCCCGGACATGGTGACGTGCGCCATCGGTGGAACGGAAGGGGGAATATTATCTCCGCTGCTGCCCGGCGTTTTTGACAAATAGAGATTCATAATCGTCGTCTCAGGAATGGTGATTTCACCTACCAATGGGTGAGTAATATAAATACGCACGTTACCCTTATTCCCTGCGGACATTTTGTTTATGTCCGCGCCCGTACACCCGCCTGCGGTGGGGTCCTGATTACTGATCGCTGAAAAGGGAACGGGGATATACTGTTTCAGGTTACCGACGATGTAGGTTTCCGTACCAATCTCCAGCTTACCCGCGACCAGAACATAAAAATCCATCTGTTGCCCATTGCTACCCGCTTCGCTGTACGTTCCTTTTTGTGTTAAATCGCCGGTCGTGGCGGTGAAATAGTTAACGCCCTGATAATCTTTATTATCGCAGTCGCACCTGGCGCTGTATTCGCCGCCGACCGACCAACTCTCTTTGACTATTTTCCCTGCCTGGTTCTCATCCGTATCGGTAATGGTCTGGTCAAGGGGAAAAAAGAAATTATGCGTGCCGCTGGTGGGTTGACACCAGCCGCTTCCGTTGCCCATCGTTCCGTCTGCCAGCGCATGGCCTGAAAATAGCGATAGCGCCAGCAGCATCCATAAATTCTTCATTGTGTTCCTCACTGGCAGACGGCGTTCGCCATCACTATGCCGTTCATATTTTTGCTGATATCCAGGCGGTAATCCGCGCGGCAAGAGGCGCTTCCCCAGTTCACCAGCAGCAGGCCCTCTTCCGGCAGGCCGCTGAGGAAGACCTGGCCTTTATCGCCGACGATACTGGCCAGGTTCGCATCCTGCCCATCGACGCTTGCCGTCGCGCCAAAGGGCACGGGCTCGCCATTGCTGCGCGTCAGCGTTAACAACACGCGATAGCCCTTATGCGTGTCATACGCCGCGCGCACCACCGCATTACGCGTCGGGTAGACGGTCTGGTTGTTGAGCGGAATATCCACGTTGTCAGCAAACGTGCTGCTGTCGAGCGAGATATCGTAGCGATAATACGGCGTGACGTTGGGGATCACCGTATAACCCCGGAAGTCGGTGGCGACGCCGGTCTGGTTTTCAACCGAAACGCCGCTGGCGCCGGGCGCTTTAATTAAAATCGCCGCGCCGGTAATCGGCTGGCTCAGGGTAATACCGTTTTCGTGCGCCAGAATGCCGCCGCTGATGCCGTAGCTGACTTGTTGGCTATCTGGCGACTGATTGTAACCGGCGTTGAGGTTGGCATAAGTGCCTTTATAGCTGGCGTTTACCCCGCCGGAATCACCGTCTTGTGTGCTGTGGCTTTGCTGTAACGACCAGTTCAGGTTTCTGTCACGCAGCGCGGTGCCGCTAAGGGTGGTGCTGTTCACCGTGGCATCGTGCTTACGCGTGTTCAGCATATAGCTGGCGTATAGCCTGGAATCGAACACCGTAAACGGAACGTGCAGCGACAGCGTGAACAGCCGATCGTTCTGGTTATAACGATCGTCGTCGTTGTCATCATCGTCATTGTCCGAACGGTACTGGTAGGTGTTTTTGTTATAGCTGTAGCTCAGCGTATAGCTCACCGGACCCCAGCTATTGTTGTAGCTGGCGCTCAGGGATTCCATCTGCTGCGCGCTGTGCCAGTAATCTTCTTTGACCCAACTTAGCGTTAAGGAACCGAGCGTATTGCTAATTTGCTGGTTGACCGAAGCTTCGAAACGATTATGGCGCTTGCCGTAGTTATCATAAAAATCGTCGTCCGGGTTGATCACCTCGCTCAGCGAATTGTAGTTTTCGCTGGCGTAACGATAGCCGGCCAGCGAAAACGTGGTGCCCGTACTGACGACGCCCTTGCTGTAGCGGACGTGCCAGGATTGCCCGATTTCTTTGCGGCCATCGTCAAATTTGGCGTGCGACCAGATGCCGTCCAGGGAAATGGCCCCCAGCATCTGCATATTTTGCCCGACGCCGAAGGCGACGGACTGGTATTTATCGCCGGCAATCTGGCTGCCGCCGTACAGGGTGATGCCCCACGGCAGGCCGTACAGCAGGGTCGCCTGGCCGAAGTCGTCCAGCGCGTGGTTGTTATAATCGCGATATTTACCCACGGTCACGCTGTATTTTGCCCGTCCGGTGCGCTGCAGAATCGGCAGCGAAGAGTAGGGCACGATAAAATGCTGTTCGCTGCCGTCGGCTTCTTTTACCGTCACGTCATAGTCGCCGTTGCTGCCGGTGGGAAACATATCGTTGATTTCAAATTCGCCCGGCGAAACGGCGGTCTGATAGGCGATATAGCCGTTTTGCCGCACGATAACCTGCGCGTTTGAGCGGGCGATGCCGCGAATCGTCGGGGCGTAACCACGCTGGCTGTTGGGCTGCATTTGATCGTCAGAGGTGAGCTGGAGGCCGCGAAAAGGTACGCTGTCGAACACGTCGGATGGCGTATTGCTGTCTCCGGCGGTGAACTGGCTTTTCAGCGCGATAATGTCGCGCTGTAAATAGTTATAAACGCTGTTCCAGCTACCGTTCTCGCCGTTATTTGAACTCCAGTTACTGTAGTTGCGAAAACGCCACGGCCCGAGGTTAAAACCCGGCTGGAGAGCGAGATACTTCGATTCCGCATCGTCGGAATCCTCACTGGAACCGTACTCTTTATAGCCGCTGAAGCTGTAGTTCAGCATCAGCGCGGTAATCCCCTCCTGCCACTTTTCCGGCGGTACGTAGCCGCGTGCGTTATTGGCGATGTAGAGTTGCGGGATGCTTACTGATAATGCCTGTTGCTGAAAATCAAACCGCTGGCTGGCGCCGGGGATAACGCTGAGATCGACGCAGCCTTTTTCACTCTCCAGCGTTGGAAAAAGGTCGGTTTTGACGCCGTTATCTTTTAGTTCCTGGAGCCGTAAACAGCCCTGTAATGCCTGTTGACCGTCACTGAGCGTCGCGAGTTGAAAATCAACGTTTCGTGCGCCGATTTCTGTTTTATTGATATTGATAGTGACGTAATAGGTGCCAGGCAGCTGGCTTTTGTCGTTATCAAATGTCGACAGATCGACGCTTGTGCGATTCGCCTGCCCATGGTTTTCAATAAATGCCGGATTGAAATAGTCGCGCGCCCATGCAACGTGTGTGAACGTGCTGCCCAGCGCGATACACACAGCGCAGCGCGATAAATAAAATACCCGGTGTTGCCTTTTGCGCATCGGCACTCTCATCCCTGTCACTCTTCTCAAGGCGTTTGTTTATGTTCGGGGCCAGTACCGCCAAAATCGTTGATGATAGACCAGACAATCGGGCCGCTGGCGGCGGCAGGCAGCGTGTACTGCGCGTTGCCGAAAGGCGCCACATAGCGCGGGGCTTTCACTTTTTGACTGCCAACGGAAAGGGTGGCGAAGTTCATATAATAGGGCGTGGGGTTCTTCACGGTGAGCGTGCGACCCTGACGCGACCACGTTAACCGATCGGCAACCTCTTCTGGTTTTTGGGTTAACGCTTTTGGCCGGTAAATCAGCTTAAATTCCGCTTTAACGGCCAGCATGAGTGTGTTGTGTTTATTGTCCGGATTGCTGCTGGGAATCGATTTAATATCCAGCCAGTACAGCGACTCGCGATCTTCCGGCAAATTGCCGCCGGTACGGATAATTCGTAGTACGTTCTTTTGCCCGCCATTAAGGCGAAAAAGCGGCGGGGTGACCATAAACGGCGCATCACCGCTCGCCCCGGTTTCACTGATCGATTGCGCCCAGGACTGAATTAAATAGGGAACGTTGTCGCTATTGCTTATCGATATGGACGCATCTTTGGCATCGCCGTGAAAAATAACCCGCGTTGTGCCGATGTTTATCCCTGCGGCATGCGCCAGCGAACCGCACAACAGGCAACAAAGCAACCCTGCTTTAGCCAATGAATTCATTGATGACCTCAATAAACAAAGGGGCCAGCCGACGCTGGCCACCAGGATCAGTTATATTGCAGATAGAATGTTGCGGTTGCATCGACCGTTCCCGACTTAACGGGAACCGCGGTGGCGATATAGCGGGCGGTGAAAGGCATTGAGAGTTCCGTCACCCCCTCTGCTGTAGGGAGGTTGACTGGGGCAGACCATGCCTGAAGATCGTTAAAGGTCATAGGGGTGCTAGTTTTATCAAGAATTTGCACGCCAATATTCTCAGCATCATCCTCATTTTTCAGGATGGTCGCATCGGTTCCGTCGAGTGTGCCTTCAAAGCGCGCCTGTACACTGCTGTAGACGTTTGCGTCGCAGTTTTCGAGTTCGATGGTGAAGTCTGTATCCCCTGCCGTCTGCCCTGCGGCAGTGAAAAGAGAGGCAAATTCTTCCTGTAATGTCACCTCTACTGAATCCGTTTTTACCGTACAGGCGTTTTGCTTAATGAGGCCGGTGATATGTACGGTGCCGTCTTTGGCGGTGTCTGCCAGCGCGGCGGGGGAGAGGGTGATGGCGGCCAGTGCCACAGTGAGTGTTTTTAAGGAGAGTTTCATTATCTTTGATCCTTTAAGATATTATAAATATTGACATAGTAACAATATCTATAGTGTGGAAAGTTATTGTTCTTTTTATTCCCGAATGAGTAAATATAATGTCCGATGATTTTTACGGCGCGAAGAAAAATTCAGAATACATAAATATGAAATATTTATAATATATATTTAATCAATTATTTTGGTGAGTGTTTGTTTAATTGAATCGCCGTGATTACCCTTTAATGGGCCAGATTCTATGAAGGCTGCTAACAATTTTAAAAATAATGCAAATTTTTTTGAATAAAAAATGATCGTGGTCATAGTGTGTTGTCGGCCAAAAAAACATGCTGACATCATGCAGGATTGGAGCTCAATGGAGGAGAAGTTATGCTGGGATGGGTCATTTCCTGTCATGACGATCGGGCGCAGGAAATGCTCGAAGGTCTTGAAAAGAAGTATGGGCCGTTGGCGCAGTGTCGGGCGGTCAATTTCTGGCGTGGGTTAAGCGTAAATATGCTCAGCCGCATGATGTGTGACGCCCTCCATGCCACCGACTCCGGTGAAGGCGTGATATTTTTAACCGACATTTCCGGCGCGGCGCCTTATCGTGTAGCGTCGCTGATGAGCCATAAACATTCTCAATGTGAAGTTATTTCCGGTGTCAGCTATTCATTGATGGAGGAAATGATTACCTGGCGAGAGTCAATGAGCAGTTCAGCATTTCGCGACCAGATTGTCGCGCTTGGCGCGCCGGATGTCACCAGTCTCTGGCATCAGCAGCAGAAAAATCCGCCTTTTGTATTGCTGCATGATTCGTATGAGTTTTGATCAATACCATTGACGACGCTTTTGCTACAATGACGGCGTTTTTTCGCCTCGGTTATGATATATGGTTATGCGCGTTGTTCTTATCTTGCTGTTCTTTTTCGCCGGTAATGTGTTGGCTGCCTTGCCCGCTCGTTATATGCAAACGACGAAAGATGCCGCCATCTGGTCGCAGATTGGCGACAAAATGGTGACCGTAGGGAATATCCGCGCCGGACAAATTCTTTCCGTAACGCCTGTTGCGGCTGATTATTATGCCTTTAAATTCGGCTTCGGTGTGGGCTTTATCGATAAAGGCCATCTGGAATCCGTGCAGGGAAAACAAAAAGTGGAAGATGGCCTGGGCGATCTTAACAAGCCGCTCAGCAATCAGAATCTGGTGACCTGGAAGGACACGCCGGTGTATAACGCGCCGGACATCAGTAGCGCCCCGTTTGGCGTATTGGTGGATAATTTGCGTTACCCCATTATTAGCAAGCTGAAAGGCCGGCTACATCAAACCTGGTATCAGATCCGTATTGGCGACAGGCTGGCTTATGTCAACGCCATGGATGCGCAGGAAGACAACGGCATTCCGATTTTGACCTATCATCACATTTTACGTGATGAAGAGAATACCCGTTTTCGCCATACCTCCACCACGACTTCGGTTCGGGCATTCAGCAACCAAATGACCTGGCTTCGCGATCGCGGCTATGCCACGTTGACGATGTACCAACTGGAGGATTACATCTATAACCGCGCTAATTTCCCGGCGCGCGCGGTGGCTATCACCTTTGATGATGGCCTTAAATCGGTGAGTCGCTATGCGTATCCGGTATTAAAGCAGTACGATATGAAAGCGACGGCATTTATTATCTCATCGCGTATTAAGCGCCATCCGCAAAAATGGAATCCCAGGTCGCTGCAATTTATGAGCGTGTCCGAATTGCGCAAGATAAGCGATGTTTTTGATTTTCAGTCGCATACCCATTTTTTACACCGGGTAGACGGGCATCGCCGCCCGATTTTATATAGCCGCAGCTACCATAATATTCTGTTTGATTTTGAACGCTCGCGGCGGGCGCTCGCACAGTTTACTCCGCACGTATTTTATCTTTCTTATCCCTTTGGCGGTTATAACGCGACCGCGATCAAAGCAGCAAAAGACGCCGGTTTCCATCTGGCGGTAACCACGGTGAGAGGGAAGGTGAAGCCGGGAGATAATCCGATGCTGCTCAAAAGGCTGTATATTCTGCGCACGGATTCGCTGGAAACCATGTCGCGGCTGATCAGCAACCAGCCGCAGGGATAAGGACTATCAGGCAACCTGTACCGGAATAGCTTTCGCGGTGCGCTTCATTTCGTTGTCGCCTTCAAAATAGGCCACTTTCGGACGCCATGTACGCGCTTCTTCATCAGACATGGTGACGAAGCTGGCGATAATCACAATGTCGCCAACTTCAGCGCAGTGCGCCGCCGCACCGTTCACCGAGATGATTCTGGAGCCGCGTTCAGCCGCAATCGCATAGGTTGAGAAACGTTTCCCATTGGTCACGTTCCAGATATCAATCGCTTCGTTTTCCAGAATACCGGAGGCATCAAGGAAATCCTGGTCAATGGCACAGGAACCTTCGTAGTGCAGGTCCGCCTGCGTGACTTTTACGCGGTGGAGCTTGCCTTGCAGCATGGTGCGAATCATAACTTCTTTACCCTGTCGTTTACCTTGGCTAAGCAGGCGCTTGTGGCCTGCTTTGGAAATTCTCAGGCAGTATTGCCCGATTTTTAACCCCTGTCTACTGGGCTAATGTAACGCTTTGATTATCGATCAGACGCGCCTGACCCAGCCAGGCGGCAGCCAGAATCACTGCGCGTTTGCTGGTTTCCGTCAGCTCCAGCAGCGTGTCGGCATCACGGATTTGAATGTCGTCGGCACGGAAGCCTTTTTCATTCAGTTCCTGTTCGGCAATGGCAATAATCTCTTGCAGCTCACGATTACCCGCAATCAGTTTTTCAGCGATGCTATTCATCACGTTGTATAGACCCGGCGCAATTTTGCGCTGCTCTGCGGTCAGATAAGCGTTACGTGAGCTGAGCGCCAGACCGTCTTTAGCGCGAATAATCGGCACGCCGACGATCTCAATGTCATAACTCATATCCGCCACCATTTTGCGGATCAGCGCCAGTTGCTGGAAATCCTTCTCGCCAAAGCAGGCGATATCCGGCTGGATCAGGTTGAACAGCTTGCTGACGATAGTCGAGACGCCGCGGAAATGACCTGGACGGCTGGCGCCTTCCAGCATGGTAGAGAGGCCGGGAACATCAACGTACGTCTGGCCTTCCAGCCCATGCGGGTAGATTTCCTCAACGGCTGGCGCAAAGACATAATCGACTTTGCGTTTGTTCAGCTTTTCACAATCTTCCTGCAGCGTGCGCGGATAACGCACCAGATCGTCCGGCCGATCAAACTGCATCGGATTGACGAAAATGCTGACGATCACCACATCAGCCCGGGCTTTTGCCTCATCGACCAGCTTCATATGGCCGTCGTGCAGGTTGCCCATGGTGGGAACCAGTGCGACGCGTTTACCTTCCTGACGCAGACGACGAATATGCTGGCGCAGCAGCGGCAGGGTTTCAATGATTAGCACAACAAAACTCCTTGAGTTGCTTGATGATCCTGCCCGATGGCGCTGCGCTTATCAGGCCTACATCCGTTGAGGATCTGTAGGCCGGATAAGACGCGTCGCGTCGCCATCCGGCACGGTCAGAAAAATTAGTGAAAGCTGTGTTCTTCGCCCGGATAAACGCCGGACTCCACTTCAGCCATATACTGCTGTACGGCGGCGCGCATGTCGCCCGCTTCGGCGAGGAAATTTTTCGCGAATTTTGGAATATGACCGCCGGTGATGCCAAACGCATCGTGCATCACCAGGATCTGACCGTCGGTGACGTTGCCCGCGCCGATGCCGATCACCGGAATCGACAGCGCTTCCGTGACGCGCTTCGCCAGCTCAACCGGCACGCACTCCAGCACCAGCAGTTGAGCGCCAGCGGCTTCTAAAGCCAGCGCGTCATCCAGCAGCACTTGTCCTGCATCTCCACGGCCCTGAATTTTATAGCCGCCGAAGATATTCACCGACTGGGGCGTTAACCCCAGATGACCACAAACCGGCACGGCGCGTTCGGTGAGCATTTTCACCGTATCAACCAGCCAGGCGCCGCCTTCAATTTTGACCATATTGGCCCCCGCACGCATCACGATAGCCGCGTTTTCACATGCCTGTTCCGGGGTGGCGTAAGCCATAAACGGCAGGTCGGAGAGCAATAGACAGTTGGGCGCGCCGCGGCGTACCGCGCGGGTGTGGTAGGCGATATCTTCCACGGTGACAGGCAGGGTGGAGTCGTGCCCCTGAATTGTCATGCCCAGAGAGTCGCCAACCAGCATCACATTGATACCTTCGTCGGCAAATAACTTAGCGAAGCTGTAGTCGTAGGCGGTAATTGTCGCGAAGCGTTTTTTCTCTTGCTTGCATTTCTGCAGCAGTGAAATGGTGGTGGGTTTCATAACGTTTCCTGATGGTAAAAGTTATATTTCCCGGCATTCTAACAGTCATATTCAGGGGGGCAATTGATTTAAGCAATCGTTTGGCGCTAAAGCAGTAAACGCTAAAGGGGAGGCGATGTTTTACCAGTGGGCGGGTTTTGCAGCACCAAGATGGGTGAGATGCTGATGCAGGCTGATACCATCCGGAAAGATCAGATCAGGAGCGATTTCGAATAACGGCCACAGCATAAAACCGCGGTTTTTCATGTCGTAGTGCGGCACGGTCAGACGGTCGGTGTTAATGACTTCATCGCCAAACAGCATAATGTCGAGATCCAGCGTGCGCGGCCCCCAGCGTTCGGCTTTGCGCACCCGGCCCTGTTGCAGCTCAATGCGCTGGGTATGGTTAAGCAATTCTTCGGGGGCGAGAGCGGTATCCAGCGCCACCGCAGCGTTCAGGTAATCGGGCTGATCCTGTGGGCCAAGCGGCGGCGTGCGGTAAAACGAAGAAACCGCGACGATACGGCTATCGGGAATGTCGGCGATAGCCTTCAGGGCGGCATTGACCTGCTCCAGCGGAGAGGCCAGATTACTGCCAAGCGCGATATACGCGATCGTCATACGGTGCCCTCGCGGCGCGGCGCGCGTTTGCGCGGACGTGAACGACGGCGGCGTGGAGCAGGATCGTCGTCCAGCTCGTTGAGCATCCCTTTTTGTTCCGGCGGCGCGGAAGCCTGAAACTCGGCCCACCACTGCGCCAGACGTTGCAGTTCAGTATTATTTTCCACCTGAGCGCGCAGCTCCAGTAAATCAAACGCGGCGCGGAATTTGGGATGTTCCATCAGTTTCCAGGCGCGTTTGCCCTGACGTCGCGACATGCGTAACTGAAGCTGCCAAATATCACGGGTAAGCGTGGTAAGGCGTTTCGGGATCGCCAGTGAACGGCAGGCCTCATCCAGCACATCATTCATGGCCAGCGCGAAAGCGTCGTAATAGGCCAGACCGCTCTCCTGAGCGATTTTTTGCGCCATCTCCAGCAGCGGATACCAGAACATGGCGGCAAACAAAAATGCCGGATTAACGCGCATCTCGTTACGGATGCGGTTATCCGTATTCTTCAACACCTGCGCAATGATGCGTTCCATTGCGCTGTCGCCGTTTTCGGTGAAATAACGCGTAATGGTAGGAAACAACGGCTGGAAGAGGTGGTATTCCCGCAGTTGTTGATAGGTTTCGTAACCGTTCCCCGCCTGCAACAGCTTCAGCGACTCTTCGAACAGGCGCGCGGGAGGAATGTCGTTTAGCAAGGTTGCCAGACGCGGGATTGGCTCAGCCGTTTCAGGGCTGATATGCATATTGAGCTTCGCAGCGAAACGCACGGCGCGCAGCATTCGAACCGGATCTTCGCGGTAGCGCGTTTCCGGATTGCCGATCAGGCGAATCACGCCTTCTTGCAGATCCTGCATCCCGCCGACGTAATCGCGCACGGTAAAATCCGCCACGCTGTAGTAAAGGCTGTTGATGGTGAAATCGCGGCGCTGGGCATCTTCTTCGATAGAGCCGAAGATGTTGTCGCGCAGCAGCATACCGTTTTGCCCACGCTGGGAGGTCGTACGGTCGCTTTCACTGCCTTCATGATGACCACGAAACGTTGCCACTTCGATAATTTCCGGGCCAAACATCACGTGAGCCAGGCGGAAACGACGTCCCACCAGACGGCAATTGCGGAATAATTTCCGTACCTGATCCGGTGTTGCGTTGGTAGTCACGTCGAAATCCTTCGGCTTTTTGCCGAGCAGGAGATCGCGGACGCCGCCGCCGACCAGGTAGGCTTCATAGCCCGCTTTGTTCAGCCTGTACAGTACCTTGAGGGCATTTTCACTGATATCTTTGCGGGAGATAGCGTGCTGTTCACGCGGGATAATCGTCATATGTGGACGGGCGACGGCTTGTTCTGCCTCGCTCTCCTCGCGGCTTAACACCTTACGGCAAAAATTAGCGACTCGGGTAAAAATAGCGCACCTCGGTAGTGTCATACATTAATAAGATCAACTTACTCTATGTCTTTCGCATTACGGCAGACGGGCGTAAGAGAGCAACGCGACCTGGGCTGTAAGCATCATTAACGCCGCAGCAATGCGAAAGACGATGAGCAAAAATAGCGGCTAATCATAGCTCAGCGAGACGCATTTGAGAATGCCGGATTTACATTAGCCGATGTGGGTACGGCTGTAAGCCTCCAGTGCGCCACTGCAAAGCGCAGCAACTCCTCAACAGACATCTCCTGCCACGCTACGACGTCGCGTTGGCCTAAAAAGCGCAATGCCTGGACCAGTACCGGGCGCGGATCGCCTGTCGCAAGCGCAGGGGCATGATTTTGCTTGGAAAGTTTAGCGCCTTGTTCGTTGAGCGCCAGCGGAAGGTGCACGTAGCCTGGCGCACGCCAGCCAAACTGTTTATACAGCGAAAGTTGTCGGACAGTGGGTTCGATTAAATCTGCGCCGCGGACGATCTCCGTCACCCCCTGAAAATGATCGTCGACCACCACGGCCAGATTATAAGCAAACAGTCCGTCGCGGCGGTGGATAATAAAATCTTCGCTCGCCAGCTGTGGGTCAGCCTGGATGTCGCCGCGCAAGGCATCATGGAAATGCATCACCGGATGCTGCTGTTTAATTCTGACGGCGGCATTCTCCGGCCCGTGGCATAACGTCCGACAATGGCCGTCGTAAATACCGCCCAGACGTTGAATGCGCGAGCGGGGGCAAGTGCAGTAGTAGCTCAGTCCCTGCTCGTGAAGCCAGGCCAGCGCCTCGCGATAAGCCTCATGACGCTGTGATTGCCATAAGACCTCGCCATCCCAGTGCAGGCCGTAATGTTCCAGCTGGCGCAGAATGGTCGCTGCGGCACCGGGAACTTCACGTGGGGGGTCGATATCCTCGATGCGAACGCGCCAAATTCCGCGTTGCGCACGGGCTTGTAGATAGCTGCCGAGGGCGGCGATTAACGAGCCGAAATGCAGTTCGCCGGATGGCGACGGCGCGAAACGGCCAATATAGTGTGAGTCAGTCATGCTGCGGGCAATAAAGAATAAGGCGGGAAAACTCCCGCCTGTCATAAATAGGGTAGAAACGAACGGGATTAACCCGCCATCTGTTTTTCGCGAATTTCAGCCAGCGTTTTGCAGTCGATGCACAGATCGGCTGTTGGACGCGCTTCCAGGCGGCGGATACCAATCTCCACCCCGCAGGACTCGCAATAACCGAAGTCTTCATCTTCCACTTTCTTCAGCGTCTTCTCGATCTTTTTGATCAGTTTGCGCTCACGGTCACGATTACGTAACTCCAGGCTAAACTCCTCTTCCTGCGCGGCGCGATCGACCGGATCGGGGAAGTTGGCGGCTTCGTCCTGCATGTGCGTCACAGTGCGATCGACTTCATCCCGGAGTTGATTACGCCATGCTTCAAGAATACGCTTGAAGTGCGATAGCTGGGCTTCGTTCATATACTCTTCGCCCGGTTTCTCCTGGTACGGCTCCACCCCAGCGATGGCGAGAATACTCAGGGACGATGTTTTACGGTTTTGCCCTTCTTGCATGTTGCTTCTCCTTAACACGCACTATCGATCCCCATGTTCGGGGGAAAATCAGGTCGCTATAAATAGCAGATGCTTTTCCGGATAGCAATTATCTAAACGTAACACTTGACAACCCTGTGAGGAAAAGCGTATTTACGCACGCGGCCAGAATACTTAATAATCAGGCTGTTATTCCACTACAACGTTATGGGTACTGGTTCGTTCAGTTCCATTTTTTGGGCTGAAAGTTCTGCTTTATAAGCTAAAACTTCCACGCCTTTATTCTGAGCCTCGCTCAATAGCTGCGCGTATTTTATATCGATATGACGTGCGGGGGAAAAACGTGTAATGGCGGAGTGCAGCACCGCGAACACCACCACTGCGCGATGACCTGCCGCCGCAACGCCCATCAATTCCCGAAGATGTTTTTGCCCTCGTTCGGTGATGGCGTCGGGAAAATAACCGTTTTCTTTTTCCGCTAACGTGACCGATTTCACTTCAATATAGCAGTCCGGGCGGAAATCTGCCTGTAACATAAAATCTATACGGCTGCGCTCGGCGCCATATTTGACTTCACTTTTCAGAATATTGTACCCCGCCAGCGCCGGCAGGCGATTCTCCTGAATCGCTTCTTTCGTTAGCTGGTTCGCCCGCAGCGTATTCACGCAAATGAATGCGCCGGATTGCGTTTCAGTCAATTCCCAGGTATGCGGATATTTGCGTTTAGTATTTTCTGATGTCGAATACCAGACGGTATCGCCAGGCGTGGCGCAGCCGGTCATCGCGCCGGTATTAGGACAGTGCAGCGTAAGCGTCGTACCGTCAGGGGTGATCACATCGGCTAAAAAACGTTTATAGCGCTGAATCAGCGTAGCGCGTTGTAAAGGGGGTGAAAATAGCATCGACATTCCTTCATTATTATTCGCCCAGCGTCCAGCGCTGCAGCTCGGCATAGCGGGTACGGCCTTGCCCATACGAAGAGGCGTAAAGCGCAAACGACGTGACCGGAAATGACCAGCAAAAGCCCGGCGGCGGGATAGCCACCGTATGGCTGGCGTCGCGCAGCAGCGTAATATGCGGGTGAAAAGGCTGCGGGCTTTGGTAACAACCGCTGCGGGCGGCCTGCGCGCGCAGCATATTAGCCAACTGCAACAACCCGCGCGGCGGCTGGCGCATCCCCAGCCACACCACGCGCGAACGCAGCCACTGACCGGCGTCATCCAGATGTAGCGTAAAGCCCGGCTGTCGAATTCGTCCGGCCAGTTGCGCAAGCGCGCGCTGCTTATCGCTACTGACGTCGCCTAAAAAGGCCAGCGTCAGGTGCAGGTTCGCCGCTGCCACGGGGCGTCCGTCTTCAGACGCAAAATGGGCGGCGCGCCAGGCGATAATTTGCGCGCGCGCGTCGTCGGGTAAGTCAATCGCAAAAAACAGCCGTTTTGGCTCAGACATAGGGATACTCGGTTATGGATTAACACGATGCTACAATGCGGCGCAAAGAAAGTTAACCCCGTGGAGCCGTTTGTGACGTCATTGCCCGTTGCCGCCGTATTGCCTGAATTGTTGACAGCCCTAAAAATCGCGCCGCAGGTTTTGTTGTCCGCGCCTACCGGGGCGGGGAAATCCACCTGGCTGCCGTTGCAACTCCTGCAACAGGGGCCGGTTGCTGGAAAAATCCTCCTGCTTGAACCGCGTCGTCTGGCGGCGCGTAATGTCGCACAGCGTCTGGCGGAAGCGTTGAATGAAAAGCCTGGCGAAACGGTAGGTTACCGGATGCGCGCGCAAAGCTGCGTGGGGCCGCGTACCCGGCTGGAAGTGGTGACCGAAGGCGTATTGACCAGAATGATTCAGCGCGATCCCGAATTACGCGGCGTGGGGCTGGTGATACTGGATGAATTTCATGAGCGCAGTTTACAGGCGGATTTAGCGTTGGCGCTGTTGCTGGATATCCAGCAAGGGCTCCGTGACGATCTCAGGCTGTTAATCATGTCTGCGACGCTGGATAACGACAGGCTTTGTCAGCGACTGCCTGATGCGCCGACGATCGTCTCGGAGGGGCGCGCGTTCCCGGTGGAGCGACGTTATCAGCCGCTTGCGGCGCATTTGCGTTTTGATGAAGCCGTCGCGATGGCGACAGCGGAACTGCTGCGCAATGAAAACGGTTCGCTGCTGCTATTTTTACCCGGCGTAGGCGAAATACAGCGCGTTCATGAACATCTGGCGTCGCGGGTAGGGAGCGATGTCCTGCTTTGTCCGCTGTATGGCGCATTGTCTCTGGAAGCGCAACGCAAAGCGATTGTTCCGGCACCCGCCGGGATGCGTAAAGTGGTGTTGGCGACTAACATTGCCGAAACCAGTTTGACGATTGAAGGGATTCGTCTGGTCGTCGATAGCGCTCAGGAGCGCGTGGCGCGATTTGACGCGCGAACGGGACTGACGCGGCTGGTTACGCAGCGTATCAGTCAGGCATCAATGACGCAGCGCGCGGGGCGCGCCGGACGACTGGCGCCGGGTATCTGTTTACATCTGCTGGCCAAAGAACAGGCGGAGCGGGCGGCGGCGCAAAGCGATCCGGAAATCTTACACAGCGACCTTTCCGGTTTATTTATGGAGGTGTTGCAGTGGGGATGTCACGATCCGGCATCGCTTTTCTGGCTGGACAGGCCGCCGGAGGTGAATCTTCAGGCCGCCCGCCGTTTATTATTGATGTTAGGCGCGCTGGAGGGCGAGCGGTTAAGCGCGCGGGGCCGGAAAATGGCGGCAATGGGTAACGATCCGCGCCTGGCGGCGATGTTAGTCAACGCCGGCGAGGGCGATAGCGCCGCCACTGCCGCCATGCTCGCGGCCATCCTTGAGGACCCGCCGCGCGGCGGCGGTACGGATTTAAGCGTAGTATTTTCGCGGCGACAGCCGGGCTGGCAGCAGCGTAGCCAGCAGCTTTTAAAACGGCTGCAGGTGCGTAATGGCGAGCCGGATAGCGCGCTTATTATGCCGCTGTTGGCCAGAGCGTTTAGCGACCGCATCGCGCGGCGTCGTGGTCAGGAAGGGCGCTATCAGTTAGCCAATGGTATGGGCGCGATGTTAGATGCGGATGACGCGTTGGGACGTCATGAATGGCTGATCGCGCCGCTGTTACTGCAAGGTAGCGCCTCGCCGGACGCCCGAATATTGTTGGCGCAGCCGCTGGATATTGCCTCGCTGATTCAGGCGTGTCCTGATTTACTGCGCCAGTCCGACACGGTTGAATGGGACGAGGCGCAGGGAACGTTGAAAGCATGGCGCAGAATGCGTATTGGACAGTTGACGGTTAGCGTTCAGCCACTGGCGAAGCCGTCTGAAGAGGAGCTTCATCAGGCGATGCTGAACGGCATCCGCGATAAAGGTCTGTCCGTCCTTAACTGGACGCCGGAAGCGGAGCAGTTCCGTCTGCGTCTGCACTGTGCGGCGAAATGGCTGCCGGAATATGACTGGCCTGCCGTGGATGAGGCGTCGCTGCTGGCGACTCTGGAAAATTGGTTGCTGCCGCACATGACAGGCGTACAGTCGTTACGAGGGCTAAAATCCCTGAACGTTAATCAGGCGTTACGGGGACTGCTTGACTATGCCATGCTGCAACGTCTGGATAGTGAACTGCCTGGGCATTACACTGTGCCGACGGGAAGCCGAATAACGATTCGTTATCATGAAGATAACCCGCCCGCGCTGGCGGTCAGAATGCAGGAAATGTTTGGCGAAGCGAAGACCCCAACCATCGCTCAGGGCCGCGTGCCGCTGGTGCTGGAACTGCTTTCGCCAGCGCAGCGACCGCTACAGATTACGCGCGATTTAAGCGCTTTCTGGCAGGGGGCGTATCGCGAAGTGCAAAAAGAGATGAAGGGCCGTTACCCCAAACATGTCTGGCCGGACGATCCGGCGAATACGGCCCCAACGCGGCGCACGAAGAAGTATTCGTGACGTGTTATACGTTGCCTCCAGGCCAGATAAGGCGTTAATCGCCATCCGGCAAAAGAGTAAATTGAGAGATTTCTTCTTCTGTCGTCTGGCGGAAGAATAGAGAATCGGGCCTTTGCGCCTGTATGTTGCGGAGAAAAAGCATGGCGGGGAATGACCGCGAGCCGATTGGACGTAAGGGGAAACCGTCACGTCCTGTGAAACAAAAGGTGAGCCGTCGTCGGCAGCATGACGACGATTATGATGATGACTATGAGGATGAAGAACCGATGCCGCGTAAAGGTAAGGGCAAAGGGCGTAAGCCTCGTGGCAAGCGCGGCTGGCTGTGGCTATTGCTAAAACTGTTTATCGTTTTTGTGGTGCTGTTCGCCATTTACGGCGTCTATCTGGATCAAAAAATCCGCAGCCGTATCGATGGCAAGGTCTGGCAGCTTCCGGCGGCGGTATATGGCCGGATGGTGAACCTTGAGCCAGACATGCCTGTCAGCAAAAACGAGATGGTGAAATTGCTGGAAGCGACGCAGTATCGTCTGGTGACGAAGATGACCCGTCCCGGCGAATTTACCGTGCAGGCCAATAGCATTGAGATGATCCGTCGTCCGTTTGACTTCCCGGACAGCAAAGAAGGGCAGGTGCGCGCGCGGCTGACGTTCAGTGACGGGCGTCTGGAAACCATCGTCAATCTGGATAACAACCGCCAGTTTGGCTTCTTCCGTCTCGATCCGCGGCTTATCACCATGCTTTCTTCGCCAAATGGCGAGCAGCGTTTATTCGTCCCGCGCAGCGGTTTCCCGGATCTGCTGGTCGATACGCTGTTGGCGACGGAAGACCGTCATTTCTATGAGCATGATGGCATTAGTCTTTACTCTATCGGGCGTGCGGTGCTGGCCAACCTGACGGCGGGACGCACGGTGCAGGGGGCCAGTACGCTGACCCAGCAGCTGGTGAAGAACCTGTTCCTCTCCAGCGAAAGATCATACTGGCGTAAAGCGAATGAAGCCTACATGGCGCTGATCATGGATGCCCGTTACAGTAAAGATCGTATTCTTGAGCTGTACATGAACGAGGTCTACCTCGGTCAAAGCGGGGACAATGAAATTCGCGGTTTTCCGCTGGCGAGCCTGTATTACTTTGGTCGTCCGGTAGAGGAACTGAGCCTCGATCAGCAGGCGTTACTGGTGGGGATGGTAAAAGGGGCGTCGATTTATAACCCGTGGCGTAACCCGAAACTGGCGTTGGAGCGTCGTAACCTGGTGTTACGCCTGTTACAGCAGCAGAAAATCATCGATCAGGAACTCTATGACATGCTGAGCGCGCGTCCGCTTGGCGTACAGCCGCGCGGCGGCGTTATTTCACCGCAGCCAGCGTTTATGCAGATGGTTCGTCAGGAACTGCAGGCGAAGCTGGGGGATAAAATTAAAGATCTCTCCGGCGTGAAGATCTTCACCACCTTTGACTCCGTGGCGCAGGATGCCGCAGAAAAAGCCGTTGTCGAAGGTATTCCGGCGTTGAAGAAGCAGCGTAAATTGAGCGATCTGGAAACCGCGATGGTGGTAGTGGATCGCTTTAGCGGCGAGGTGCGCGCGATGGTTGGCGGGGCGGAGCCGCAGTATGCCGGCTATAACCGTGCCATGCAGGCGCGCCGTTCCATCGGGTCGCTGGCGAAACCGGCGACCTATCTGACCGCGTTAAGTCAGCCGAACTTATACCGTCTGAACACCTGGATTGCCGATGCGCCGATTTCTCTGCGCCAGCCGAATGGTCAGGTCTGGTCGCCGCAGAACGACGATCGTCGCTACAGCGAAAGCGGGAAAGTGATGCTGGTGGATGCGTTAACTCGCTCAATGAACGTACCGACGGTCAATCTGGGGATGGCGTTAGGTCTACCGGCAGTAACCGATACCTGGACGAAGCTCGGCGTGCCGAAAGATCAGCTCAATCCGGTTCCGGCGATGCTGTTAGGGGCGCTGAACCTGACGCCGATCGAAGTGGCGCAGGCGTTCCAGACTATCGCCAGCGGCGGAAATCGCGCGCCGTTATCAGCGCTGCGTTCGGTTATTGCGGAAGATGGTAAGGTGCTGTACCAAAGTTATCCGCAAGCTGAACGCGCCGTACCGGCACAGGCGGCTTACCTGACGCTCTGGACAATGCAGCAGGTCGTCCAGCGTGGTACGGGGCGTCAGCTTGGCGCGAAATATCCGGGTCTGCATCTGGCGGGTAAAACCGGGACGACAAACAACAATGTCGATACCTGGTTTGCCGGTATCGACGGCAGCCAGGTGACTATCACCTGGGTAGGCCGTGATAACAACCAGCCGACGAAATTGTACGGCGCCAGCGGCGCGATGGCGATTTACCAGCGCTATCTGGCGAACCAGACGCCGACGCCTTTAGTTCTGACGCCGCCGGAAGATGTGGTGGATATGGGCGTTGATTACGACGGTAATTTTGTCTGTAGCGGCGGTATGCGCACTCTGCCGGTCTGGACGGACGATCCAAATACGCTGTGCCAGCAGGGCGAGATGATGCAGCAACAGCAGCAGCCGTCAGGCAATCCGTTCGATCAGTCGTCTCAGCCGCAGCAGCCTGCGCAGCAACAGCCGCCGAAAGAAGAGAAGAGCGACGGCGTTGCCGGCTGGATTAAGGAGATGTTCGGCGGCAATTAATCACGGTAATAGTGCCGGGTGGCGCTGTGCTTACCCGGTCTACACCGTTACGACTCCATTATGTGCGACGTAGGCCGAATAAGACGCTTACGTCGCCATCCGGCAAATCCTCCATAAATAACATTTCAGTCTAATTTATTAACCCTTCCTTTTCATCTGGTTGTTTCTTAACCCCTTAGTTTTCGTAGGGCCGCGTATCGCTTGCCATTGCGACGATATTTCGCCTATCATGCTGCGGTTATAATAATAATTATCGTTTACGTTATCATTCACTTTCATCAGAGATATACCAATGGCGCGTCTTAAAACTGCTCAGCCAAACTCCTCACTGCGTAAAATCGCAGTTGTAGTAGCCACAGCGGTTAGCGGCATGTCTGTCTATGCACAGGCGGCGGTTCAACCGAAAGAAGAAACCATTACCGTAACCGCAGCGCCTGCCGCGCAGGAAAGTGCCTGGGGACCGGCTCCGACCATCGCCGCGAAGCGTTCCGCCACCACCACCAAAACTGATACACCTATCGAAAAAACGCCACAGTCGGTTTCGGTGGTCACTAACGAAGAGATGCAGATGCATCAATTCCAGTCAGTAAAAGAAGCGTTGGGTTACACGCCGGGTGTAACGGTAAGCAGCCGCGGCGCTTCCAATACCTATGACTTCGTGATTATCCGTGGCTTCTCTTCCGTCGGCCTGAGCCAGAACAACTATCTGGATGGCCTGAAATTGCAGGGGAACTTCTACAACGATGCGGTTATTGATCCCTACATGCTTGAGCGTGTTGAGTTGATGCGTGGCCCAACGTCCGTCCTCTACGGTAAGAGCAACCCGGGCGGTATCATTTCGATGGTTAGCAAGCGGCCGACTACTGAGCCGCTGAAAGAAATTCAATTCAAAATGGGGACGGACAATTTGTTCCAGACCGGTTTTGATTTTAGTGATTCCCTGGATGACAACGGTGAGTTCTCATATCGTCTGACGGGACTGGCGCGTTCGACAAATGAGCAGCAAAAGAGTTCTGAGTCGCAGCGCTATGCGATTGCGCCCTCTTTTACCTGGCGTCCTGATGAGAAAACGAATTTTACGTTCCTTTCTTATTTCCAGAACGAACCAGAGACCGGCTACTACGGCTGGCTGCCGAAAGAAGGAACGGTTGAACCGTTACCGAATGGTAAACGCTTGCCAACAGATTTTAATGAAGGGGCGTCAAACAACACCTATTCTCGTAACGAGAAAATGGTGGGATACAGTTTCGAGCATGGCTTCAACGACACCTTTACCGTGCGCCAGAATTTACGTTTTGTCGAAATGAAAACCGCGCAAAAAAGCGTCTATGGCACGGGGATTGCGGCGGACGGACATACGCTTAACCGCGGTACTATCGTTGACAACGAGCGTTTACAGAATTTCAGCGTAGATACACAACTGGAAAGTAAATTCGCGACCGGCGATATTGATCATACGTTGCTGACGGGTGTCGATTTCATGCGTATGCGTAATGATATTAACGCGACGTTTGGTAGCGCGCCGTCAATCGATCTCTATAACAATTACCATCCTGAATACTTTGCTTTCGGCGGCGCTGAGCCGTACCAGATGAACGAAAGTAAACAAACAGGCCTCTATGTTCAGGATCAGGCGGAATGGAATAAGTGGGTATTTACTCTCGGCGGCCGCTATGACTGGTCTAAACAAGCGACAACGGTGCGTCAGAATTCCACTACGCCGACAGAAGGATATATTGAACGTAATGACCACCAGTTCACCTGGCGCGGTGGCGTAAACTACGTATTCGATAATGGAATTTCACCTTACTTCAGCTATAGCCAATCTTTCGAGCCAAGCGCCTTCGATTTGTGGAGCACCCCACGCGTTTCTTACAAGCCGTCAAAAGGCGAGCAATATGAAGCAGGGGTGAAATATGTACCGAAAGACATGCCGGTTGTTGTTACGGGTGCCGTTTATCAGCTGACCAAAACCAATAACCTGACCGCCGATCCAACCAACCCATTAGCGCAGGTGCCGGCAGGCGAAATTCGTGCGCGAGGTGTAGAGCTGGAAGCCAAAGCAGCATTGACGGCTAACATCAATATGACGGCGTCTTACACTTATACTGATGCTGAATACACGAAAGACACTAATCTGAAAGGGAATACGCCAGAGCAGGTGCCTGAACACATGGCGTCGTTGTGGGGCGATTACACCTTCAACGACGGTCCGTTGTCAGGTTTAACGCTGGGAACAGGCGGTCGTTTTATTGGTTCCAGTTACGGCGATCCGGCTAATAGCTTCAAGGTAGGCAGCGCAGCGGTGATGGATGCGGTCGTCAAGTACGATCTGGCGCGTTTTGGTATGGCGGGCTCCAGCATTGCGGTTAACGTTAATAATCTGCTCGACCGCGAATACGTCGCCAGCTGCTTCCAGACCTACGGCTGTTTCTGGGGCGCAGAACGTCAGGTCGTTGCAACGGCAACCTTCCGTTTCTAATTTCTTTTTGGGCACGGCTTGCCGTGCCCGTTTTACAAGTTGGCTGCGATGCAGGAAAACCACATTCATTCCGATACCACCTTTGCGCTGCGAAGCGTCGCCTTTCGTGTGCCGGGCCGCACGCTTTTACACCCTCTCTCGTTAACGTTTCCCGCAGGTCGCGTCACCGGACTTATCGGTCATAATGGTTCCGGTAAATCCACGCTGTTAAAAATGCTGGGCCGCCATCAGCCGCCTTCCGAAGGGGATATTCTGCTCGACAATCAGCCGCTGGCGAGCTGGAGCAGCAAGGCGTTTGCCCGCAAAGTTGCCTATCTGCCTCAACAATTGCCGCAGGCGGAAGGAATGACGGTGCGCGAACTGGTGGCGATTGGCCGCTATCCGTGGCACGGCGCGCTGGGACGCTTTGGCGTCGCGGACCGGGAAAAAGTAGACGAGGCGATTACGCTGGTCGGCTTAAAACCGCTGGCGCATCGTCTGGTAGACAGCCTTTCCGGCGGCGAGCGCCAGCGCGCGTGGATTGCCATGCTGGTCGCGCAGGACAGCCGTTGTCTGCTGCTGGATGAGCCGACGTCAGCGCTGGATATCGCCCATCAGGTGGACGTGCTGGCGCTGGTGCATCGTTTAAGCCAGCAGCGCGGGCTGACGGTGGTTGCGGTGCTGCACGATATCAACATGGCGGCCCGCTACTGTGATTATTTAGTCGCGCTACGCGGCGGTGAAATGATTGCGCAAGGAACGCCTGCGGAACTGATGCGCAGTGACACGCTGGAACGGATTTACGGTATCCCGATGGGTATCCTTCCGCATCCGGCGGGCGCGGCACCTGTGAGTTTTGTGTATTAATGCGTGATTTATATCCTCTGACTCGCCGCCGTTTATTAACGGCGATGGCGCTCTCGCCGCTGCTGTGGCAAATGAATACGGCGCAGGCTGCCGCTATCGATCCCCGCCGGATTGTGGCGCTGGAGTGGCTGCCGGTTGAGCTGCTGCTGGCGCTCGGTATTACGCCTTATGGCGTGGCGGACGTGCCAAATTATAAGCTGTGGGTTAGCGAACCGCCGTTGCCGGATTCGGTGATTGATGTGGGTCTTCGCACTGAACCCAATCTCGAACTACTGACGGAGATGAAGCCGTCGTTTATGGTCTGGTCGGCAGGTTACGGTCCCTCGCCGGAAAAACTGGCGCGGATCGCGCCGGGGCGCGGGTTCGATTTTAGCGACGGCAAAAAGCCGCTGGCGGTAGCCCGACGCTCGCTGGTTGAACTGGCGCAGACGCTGAATCTGGAAGCTGCGGCAGAAAAACATCTGGCGCAATACGATCGCTTCATCGCCAGCCAGAAGCCGCATTTTATCCGCCGCGGGGGGCGTCCGTTACTGATGACGACGCTTATCGATCCGCGGCATATGCTGGTGCTCGGCCCGAATTGCCTGTTCCAGGAGGTGCTGGACGAGTATAGCATTGTCAATGCCTGGCAGGGTGAAACCAACTTTTGGGGCAGTACGGCGGTTAGCATCGATCGGCTGGCGATGTATAAAGAAGCGGATGTGATCTGCTTCGATCACGGGAATAGCACCGATATGAACGCGCTGATGGCAACGCCGCTGTGGCAGGCCATGCCGTTTGTCCGCGCCGGGCGCTTTCACCGGGTGCCCGCCGTTTGGTTCTATGGCGCGACCCTCTCCACGATGCATTTTGTCCGCATCCTGAATAACGTGTTGGGAGGCAAAGCGTGAGCAGAAAACGTGAAATGCCGGATGGCGGCGTGAAAAACGCCTTATCCGACCTACGGTTCGGGCGCTTTGTAGGCCGGATAAGGCGAAGCCGCCATCCGGCGTTGCTGTTATTGGCGCTGTTTGTTGCCGCCTGCTGGCTGACATGGGTTAACTTCTCCGTTGCGCTACCGCGCAGCCAGTGGCAACAGGCTATCTGGTCACCGGATATCGACATCATTGAGCAGATGATTTTTCATTACAGCCTGTTGCCAAGACTGGCGATTTCGCTGCTGGTGGGCGCGGGGCTTGGGCTGGTAGGCGTCCTGTTCCAGCAAGTATTGCGTAACCCGCTGGCGGAACCGACCACGCTGGGCGTGGCGACCGGCGCGCAATTGGGGATCACGGTGACTACGCTTTGGGCGATTCCCGGCGCGCTGGCGACGCAGTTTGCCGCCCTGACGGGAGCCTGCATCGTCGGCGCGCTGGTGTTTGGCGTAGCGTGGGGCAAACGCCTGTCGCCAGTGACCCTGATCCTCGCCGGGCTGGTGGTCAGCCTTTACTGTGGCGCAATCAACCAGTTACTGGTGATTTTCCACCACGATCAGTTGCAAAGCATGTTTTTATGGAGCACCGGAACGCTAACGCAAACCGACTGGAGCGGCGTGCAGCGTCTGTGGCCGCAGTTGCTGGGCGGTGTGATGCTCACGTTATTGTTGTTACGTCCGATGACGCTGATGGGGCTGGATGACGGCGTTGCGCGTAATCTGGGTCTGGCGCTGTCGTTAGCGCGTCTGGCGGCGCTGTCGCTGGCGATTGTGTTGAGCGCTCTGCTGGTCAACGCGGTGGGCATTATCGGTTTTATCGGCCTGTTTGCGCCGCTGCTGGCGAAAATGCTTGGCGCAAGACGTCTGCTGGCGCGCCTGATGCTGGCGCCGCTCATTGGGGCGCTTATTTTGTGGCTATCCGATCAGATTATCCTTTGGCTAACCCGCGTATGGATGGAGGTTTCCACCGGGTCAGTGACGGCGTTAATCGGCGCGCCGCTGCTCCTGTGGCTGCTGCCGCGGCTTAAAAGCATGAGCGCGCCGGATATGAACGCCAGCGATCGTGTGGCGGCGGAACGTCGGCACGTTCTTGCTTTTGCCGTTGCCGGTGGCGCGCTCCTGCTGCTGGCAACATGGGGCGCGCTCTCTTTTGGTCGCGACGCGCACGGCTGGACGTGGGCGAGCGGAACGCTGCTTGAAGAACTGATGCCGTGGCGCTGGCCGCGGATACTGGCGGCGTTAATGGCGGGCGTCATGCTGGCGGTGGCGGGCTGCATTATTCAGCGTCTGACCGGTAATCCAATGGCCAGTCCGGAAGTGCTGGGGATCAGTTCCGGAGCCGCGTTTGGCGTGGTGTTGATGCTGTTTTTGGTGCCGGGGAATGCTTTCGGTTGGCTACTGCCTGCCGGAAGCCTGGGCGCGGCGGCGACACTGCTGATTATTATGTTAGCCGCCGGGCGCGGCGGTTTCTCGCCGCAACGGATGTTGCTGGCGGGGATGGCGCTCAGCACCGCGTTTACCATGCTGCTAATGATGCTCCAGGCGAGCGGCGACCCGCGGATGGCGGAAGTGTTGACCTGGATCGCAGGATCTACCTATAACGCCACTGGCGGGCAGGTTACGCGAACCGCGATCGTGATGGTGATTTTGCTGGCCATTGTGCCGTTGTGTCGCCGCTGGTTAACGATTTTGCCCCTGGGCGGCGATGCCGCGCGCGCGGTGGGCATGGCGCTTACGCCGTCGCGTATCGCGCTGCTGGCGCTGGCGGCGTGTTTGACGGCAACCGCGACGATGACCATTGGGCCGCTGAGTTTCGTTGGACTGATGGCGCCGCATATTGCGCGGATGCTCGGTTTTCGCCGGACGATGCCGCATATGGTCATCTCGGCGCTGGCAGGGGGCGTTTTACTGGTCTTTGCCGACTGGTGCGGCAGGATGGCGCTATTTCCGTATCAGATCCCGGCGGGACTGCTTTCAAGCTTTATTGGCGCGCCGTATTTTATCTATTTGCTACGTAAACAGAGCCGGTAAAAAAAGGCTGTGCCACATTTATGTCGGGTGGCAGCCATGCTCAACCCGACCTACAAATTACACAATATCAATATGTTGTGGCAATATTTTGTAGACCTAAAAATAGCTGAACGCTATCAGGTGCGAGAGCTGTCCTGTCACGTTTTATCGAGGGAATTCTGCTTTTATTTTCAGCAAGAAGCAGGTGTTATTTCTGTATCGATAAGTCATGTGCTATTTCAGTGGCGCGCTGCTGTCTTCTGAACAGGGTGACTAATTTCAACATATCCAGGCCCGAAACGTTGATGATAAATTGCGGCATGATCTATTCAATAATAAGAATTACCGGTTTCGGTATTAAGCCTTTTTAAATATTAAGATGTGGATGCCGCATCTTTAATGCATCTCGTAAATCAATTTTAATTTAATAATAAATTTTCATTATAAAACTTCGATAATAAAATATTATTTTTTTATCGAAGTAATAAAAAACAACTCTATTAAAATAAATTAATTGCCACGAGTAAACAAAAAAAATGTAATTTAGCATTTTTTGTTTTTTTTAATGAAATTTATACCAAAAATAAATGTTACGCGTCATTGCTATATATTCAGTACTGTAATTCTGATCTTTTTTTATTCATTTTGACATGTTTATTGCTTTTTTGGCTCTCCCGTCTTGCTTGCTTTGTTTGTTTTTTGAACGGTAAAAATATTTATTATTTAATTCTGATAATCCTTTAAATAAAAAACACTTGTCTTTGGGTTTTTAATGGAAAATACTTCACCGCGCCTAAGGGATGTTATTTATTAACGTGTTGTTTGCTTCTTTTGAATGTTGCATCGGCAATTTCATAACTCGTCATATAATATATATCTACTAATATAAACATGGGGTATTGAGTATAACTCCGTGTGAATAGCGTAAAAATACTCACCAACTTTTAATAAGGATGAAAAATGAATACAGCAGTAAAAGCTGCGGTTGCTGCCGCACTGGTTATGGGTGTTTCCAGCTTTGCCAATGCTGCAGGCAGTAATACTGGTACGGTGACTTTTACCGGTACTATTGAAGATTCACCGTGTTCAATCGTGGTTGGCGACGAACACCAGACCGTTAACCTGGGCCATATCGGTACCGGTTCTCTGATGGGCGGTAAAGAATCTTCAAAAGTCGATTTCCATATCGGTCTGGAAAACTGCGCATTCACCACTGAGAAAGAAGCGTCTACCGTTTTCTCTGCCATCGGTAACGAATCCAGCGCTAATCCGGGTAGCGTTGCGCTGATGCGTATCGGCGGCGGCGAAATGGCGGGTTCCAGCATTGTCATCGGCAACCACCTGGGTTCCGCGATCAAATTGGGCGACGCTTACAGCGAAAATCTGACGATGAACGGCAGCGTTGCGGCGGCGAAACAGACTCTTAACTTCAAAGCCTGGGTGAAAGGCGATTCCGCTGCCACCACTATCGATACCGGCGAATTCAGCAGCACCGTAAACTTCACGATCAGCTATCTGTAAGTGAAATATCATCCTGCGGCAGTCTGCCGCAGGATAATGCTTAAAGTAAAAAAATAGATTATATATTTCAGGGATAGATTGTCTGATGGCTCACTATAAAAAATTTCGTCTGAGCACGCTTGCGGCCGTGGTGGGTATTGTTCTGGCTGTCGGTCCGGAAAATAGCTATGCGGAAGCGCCCATTCAATTTAATACCCGATTTCTTGATGTTAAAGATGATGCCAGCCTGGATCTCTCCCGTTTTTCCCGTAAAGGCTACATTATGCCGGGGAGCTATCATCTCCAGGTGTTGGTCAACCAGAGTCAAATTGCCCAGGATAATGTTATTACGTATTCCGTTGATAATAACGATCCTGATAACACCTATCCCTGTTTATCGCCTGAACTGGTATCGCTGCTGGGGTTAAAACCTGAAATAGCAGATAAAATGATCTGGATAAATGCCGGTCAGTGTCTGCAACCAGATCAACTGGAAGGGATGGAAACCCAAACGGATTTAAGCCAGTCAACGCTGACGGTGATTATTCCGCAGGCCTATCTGGAATACAGCGATGAAGAGTGGGATCCACCTTCCCGCTGGGATGAAGGGATTCCCGGCGTATTATTTGACTACAACGTTAACAGCCAGTGGCGACATGCTGAACATGATGACGGCGATGAATATGACATCAGCGGCAACGGCACGGTGGGTGCCAACCTCGGCGCGTGGCGTCTGCGCGCGGACTGGCAGGCTAACTATCGTCACGAAAATGACAGCGAAGATAAAGACAACTTTGGCTCCAGTTCCGAACAGAACTGGGACTGGAACCGCTATTACGCCTGGCGGGCTATCCCGCAACTTCAGGCGCAGCTAACGCTGGGCGAAGGATCGCTGGAATCCGATATTTTCGACGGCTTTAACTATGTCGGCGGCAGCCTTATCACCGACGATCAGATGTTACCGCCTAATCTGCGCGGCTACGCCCCGGATATATCAGGCGTGGCGCGCACCAACGCCAAAGTTACCGTGACCCAGCGCGGGCGGGTGATTTATGAGTCGCAGGTCCCGGCGGGGCCGTTTCGCATTCAGGACATTAATGAAACGGTATCCGGCGATCTACACGTCAAAATTGAAGAACAAAGCGGTCAGGTACAGGAATATGACGTCAGCACCGCCTCCATTCCGTTTCTGACCCGTCCCGGCCAGGTGCGCTACAAGTTGGCCGCCGGGCGACCGCAGGACTGGGATCACAATATGGAAGGCGGCTTTTTCACTTCAGCCGAAGCCTCCTGGGGGATTGCTAACGGCTGGTCGCTGTACGGCGGCGCCATCGGCGAGCAGGATTATCAGGCGCTGGCGTTAGGACTGGGGCGCGATCTGGCGCTGCTGGGCGCGTTTTCCGTCGATGTCACCCATTCCCGTGCGACGCTGCCAGAGGGTAGCGCCTACGGCGACGGCACCATTCAGGGTAACTCGTTCCGTGCCAGCTACGCTAAAGATTTTGATGATATAGACAGCCGTCTGACGTTTGCTGGTTATCGCTTTTCCGAAGAAAACTACATGACGATGGACGAGTTTATCGATACGCATAATGACGATAACGATCGTCAGCGCACCGGCCACGATAAAGAGATGTATACCCTGACGTACAGCCAGAACTTTTCGGCAATAAACGTTAACGCCTATATCAACTACACCCATCGCACCTACTGGAATCAACCCAACCAGGACAGCTATAACCTGACGCTGTCGCACTATTTCGATGTCGGTGAAGTGCGCGGGATCAGTCTGTCGGTGAACGGTTTTCGCAATGAATATGATGATGAGCGAGATGACGGCGTGTACGTCTCGCTCAGTATTCCGTGGGGCAACAACCGCACGCTGAGCTACAACGGCTCCTTTAGCGATGACAACAACAGTAATCAGGTCGGCTATTACGAGCGCATTGACGATCGCAATAACTACCAGATCAACGCTGGCCGCGCGGATAACGGTGCGACTCTCGACGGCTATTACCGTCATCAAGCGAGCTATGCCGACATTGACGTCAGTGCAAACTATCAGGAAGGCGACTATACCTCCGGCGGGCTGAACATCCAGGGCGGCGCGACGCTGACTGCTAAAGGCGGGGCGCTGCACCGCACCAGCGTCAACGGCGGCTCGCGGCTGCTGGTGGATGTCGGCGATGAAGCGAACGTACCCATCTCCGGCTACAGCACGCCGGTATATACCAACGCGTTTGGTAAAGCCGTCATTGTCGACGTCAACGACTACTACCGCAACCAGGTGAAAATCGACATTACCCAGTTGCCGGAAGACGCGGAAGCAATCCTCTCCATCGCTCAGGCGACCCTGACGGAAGGGGCGATCGGTTATCGCCGCATGGAGGTGCTCAGCGGTAAAAAAGCCATGGCCAGTATCCGCCTGCGCGATGGCGGCACGCCGCCCTTCGGCGCAGAGGTTTACAACAGCCGCCAGCAACAGTTAGGGATCGTCGGCGAAGGCGGCAGCGTTTATCTGATCGGCATTAACCCCGGCGAGCGGTTGCAGGTGACATGGGAAGGTAAAACGCAGTGTGAAGCGGCGTTGCCCGATCCGCTGCCGGGCGATCTGTTTAGCGGCCTGTTGCTGCCGTGCATCGGCGACGCTTCATCACCTGAGGCAACGCAGCCCGAAGAGAAACCATTACTCCAGCTTCATACGCAGCGGCGGACGTCTTCGACGCAACCCGAAGCGCTCTCTTCTCGTTATCCAACACATTGATTCAGGAAACCGCATTCATGATGCCATTAAAACGTTATAACCTGGCCGCTGTTTTGCTGCTTTTGCTGGGCGGCTACGGTAGCGCCCAGGCTGCCATCGCGCCCGATCGCACCCGCCTGGTGTTTCGCGGCGAAGATAAATCGATAAGCGTCGATCTGAAAAACGCCAACAGCAAACTGCCCTATCTGGCGCAGTCCTGGGTGGAAGATGAGAAGGGCGTCAAAATCACCTCGCCTTTAATCGTCGTCCCACCGGTCCAGCGCATTGAGCCGTCGGCAATCGGACAGGTCAAAATTCAGGGGATGCCGGCGCTGGCGTCGCTCCCTAAGGATCGGGAAACCCTTTTTTATTACAACGTGCGCGAAATTCCGCCGCAAAGCGACAAGCCCAATACGCTGCAAATCGCCCTGCAAACGCGCATCAAAGTTTTTTACCGCCCGCAGGCGCTATCGAAAATCGATATGCAGCATCCCTGGCAATACAAGATCACCCTTCAGCGTCAGGGCAATGGCTATCAGGTGAGCAATCCGACCGGTTACTACGTGGTGTTAAGCAACGCCAGCAACCGCATGGACGGCACACCAGCCAGAGGCTTTAGCCCTTTAGTGATTGCACCAAAAAGCAACGTGACGCTGGGAGGGGACGCCAGTGAATTAGGTCACTCGCCTGTGCTGACTTACGTCAACGATTATGGTGCGCGGTTACCGCTGATTTTTAACTGTACTGACAACAGTTGTGCGGTAGATGAAGCAAAAAGCAGAAAGTCGTAACCGACAAGGAGACGCAAGATGAGGCAATGGCGGTTACGGCTGGGCACGGTAACGTGTGCGGCCATGCTGAGTGCGGTCAGTATGCCGCTGGCAGCGGGAAGTAAGACGGTCAACATGACGCTGACGATAGTCGTTAATGCCGCGCCGCCCTGTACTGTGACTGGCGGTGAGGTGGAATTTGGCAATGTGTTGACGACGAAAGTGGATGGGGTGAATTATCGGCAGGCGGTGGGCTATAGCCTGAGCTGTAACGGCAGAGTGAGTGATTACCTGAAGTTACAGATTCAGGGGAATGCGGTGACTATCAATGGTGAGCCGGTATTGCAAACCGATGTCGATGGATTGGGTATCCGTCTGCAAACCGCCACGGATGGCGAGCTGATTTCACCCGGCAATACGCAATGGTTGTCATTTCAATACAGCGGTGGCAGCGGTCCGGCCATCGAGGCGATTCCTGTCAAAGATAATGGCGTAACGTTAACAGGTGGCGCGTTTAACGCAGGCGCTACGCTGGTGGTGGATTACCAATGAAAAAAATGGCTTTGATGGTGTTAATAAGCAGCAGTTTTGCCGCGCAGTCGGCTGAGAATCTTAAGTTTCACGGTACGTTAATATCACCGCCGAATTGCACGATTAGCCATAATCAGACGATCGAAGTTAAGTTCGGTAACATGCTGATTAGTAAAATAGATGGTACGCGTTACGCACAGAATGTTCCGTATGAGATCACCTGTGATTCAGCGGTGCGCGACGATACGATGACAATGACCCTGACACTAAGCGGCTCTGTGACTGATTTTAATCAGGCGGCGATAAACACCAGCGTGGCGGGGCTGGGGATTGAACTCAGGCAGAACGACCAACCGTTTACGTTGGGGTCCACCATTACTGTAAATGAGCAGTCGGCACCTGTTCTGAAAGCCATACCGGTTAAAAAGAGCGGAGCCTCGCTGACAGAAGGCGACTTCGATGCGACGGCAACATTACAGGTGGATTATCAGTAATGGTTAAAAAACAGACGTTATTACACGGCGTGGCCTTCATCCTCTGGGGAACGCTGATATTGCCGGTCTCAGCGGCAGATAATCTGCATTTTTCCGGTAGTCTGGTCGCCAGTCCGTGTACCTTAACAATGCAGGGAGCCGATATTGCTGAAGTCGATTTTTCATCGCTTGATGCTTCTGACTTTATTCCCGGCGGCCAGTCTGCCCGCAAACCTGTGGTGTTTGAACTAACGGATTGCGATTCGGCGCTGAGTAACGGAGTGCAGGTAATTTTCACTGGAACCGAAGCGACCGGAATGCGCGGTATCCTGGCCATCGATAGCTATTCAGGCGCTTCCGGGATCGGGATTGGCATTGAAACGCTATCCGGCGTTCCCGTGGGCATGAACGATAAAGAGGGTGCGATATTCACGCTGGTGACGGGGAATAACGCGCTAAACCTGAATGCCTGGGTACAACGCCTTCCTGGCGAGGACCTGGTTCCGGGAACGTTCTTCGCAAGCGCACTAGTTACCTTTGAGTATTTATGATGAAAATAATACGGACTTTATTTTTGCTGCTGATTGCCGTTTATGGTGGTTCGGTATCGGCCAGACCCATGCTGAAAGCGACGTTTGGGAGCACCACGCTATATTATGGTATTGGCCCTAGTTATGCGGATAGAGCGGTTATACTGAACTCTACAGTAACCACGCCTGATGGCGTGTACTATGGTTCCTGGAAATTCTCAGGAATGGCAAGAAAAGGAGCTACTGCGACCTTACTCTCCTGGACCGGGCCTGACCCCGCACCGACTATTGTTCTGCGGGATTTTGATAACAGCATTTCGAAATCCAACTGTAAAAACCTCCCCTCAAGTTGGAATGGCTGCGGTTATTATACCGTTGATATTACCGTACAAAGCGACAATTATGGTTGCCCGTGGCTGGCCGCCACTCATAGCACCGCTGAGGATCTGGTTTCTGGGGAAACCTATAGCGCGCCGGATACGCGCAGCTCAGTTTGCCCGAAAGTTCCCGTTGATACTTTTGATATCTCCTGGGATGCAAACGTTTCGAAACAGAAAACAACCCTCATGCTTGATGCCACCGGTGGCACGGTGAATCGCACGTTACATACCTATTTGATGGAGGGGGGGAAACTGTGCGATGGCAGCAAATTTGACAACCGTGGCGCTTATTGCCGTTTTGTCTCATCGGGTATTACGCTCAATGTGCTGGGCTGCGACCAGTCGAGCGTCACGACCAGCGCCGTTGATCATCCGATAACCGATGTTGAGCTTCATGACATTAATGTAGCGGTGAACACCCGCAACATTGGCTCCGGGCAGTTCACGTCGACCTGTAGCTTCCAGTATATTATTGATGAGATTTAGGTTGTCTGGGTGTTTGGCGAAGATTCACGCTAACCTGGTATGAACCAAAAAAAAGCCGGGTGGCGGCTTCGCCTTACCCGGCCTACGTTGTTTCTGGACGTTCTCTTTTACAGTTTCGCAAACACCCGACGCGCGGCGTCGATGGTGTTATTGATATCTTCTTCACTGTGCGCCACGGACATAAAGCCTGCTTCGAACGCGGACGGCGCCAGATATACGCCTTCCTCCAGCATCAGGTGGAAGAAACGCTTAAAGCGTTCCACGTCGCACGCCATCACGTCCTGATAGCAGGTTACGCTCTCAGCGTCGGTGAAGAAAATCCCGAACATCCCGCCGACATGGTTGACGACCAGTGGGATCCCCACCTCCTGCGCCGCTTCGCACAGCCCTTCCGCCAGGCGGGTGGTGAGCTCATCCAGCGTTTCATGAATGCCGGGCTGGGCGACTTCATTCAGGCAGGCGAAACCGGCCGCCATCGCAATCGGGTTGCCGGAAAGGGTGCCCGCCTGGTAAACCGGGCCCGTCGGCGCCAGCGCATCCATTACATCGCGACGACCGCCAAACGCGCCTACCGGCATCCCGCCGCCGATGATTTTACCCAGACAGGTCAGGTCAGGCACGACGCCGTAGTAATCCTGGGCTCCGGCCAGCGCTACGCGAAAACCGGTCATCACTTCGTCGATAATCAGCAGCGCGCCGAACTCATCGCACAAGGCGCGCAGACCTGGCAGAAATTCCGGCAGCGGCGGGACGCAGTTCATATTGCCCGCTACGGGTTCGACGATGATACAGGCGATTTCCTGCGGATATTGTTCAAACGCCGCGCGCACTGACGTCAGATCGTTATAAGTGCAGGTCAGCGTATGTTTCGCGAAATCCGCCGGCACGCCCGGCGAGTTCGGCTGACCGAGCGTCAGCGCGCCAGAACCGGCTTTGACCAGCAGACAGTCTGCGTGGCCGTGGTAGCAGCCTTCGAATTTGATAATCTTATCGCGGCCAGTAAAACCACGCGCCAGGCGAATAGCGCTCATCGTCGCTTCGGTGCCGGAGTTCACCATGCGCACCATGTCCATGGTCGGCACCAGGTTGGTCACCAGTTCCGCCATTTTTACTTCCATTTCGGTTGGCGCGCCGAAGCTTAAACCGCGCTCCGCAGCTTCGATCACCGCATTGCGGATAGCCGGATGGTTATGCCCCAGTACCATTGGCCCCCAGGAACCGACATAGTCGATATACGCTTTGCCATCGACATCATAAAGATAAGCGCCGTCCGCTTTTTCGATAAACAGCGGAGTACCGCCTACGCCAGTGAAGGCGCGAACAGGGGAGTTCACGCCGCCGGGGATCAGCTCGCGGGCCGCGCTATAGAGATTTTCAGACTTACTCATGGAAAGATTCCTGGTTCGTAGAAAAAGTGAATACCCGCTATTCTAAGTTATTCAGAGAAGGTTATGAAAGTTTTACGCATTTGAAACAATACGATTTGCAGGGGATTTTCGCGGCGTTGGCGAGTAGAATGCCGACTTTAGATTTGTATTACCAATTAATGATCTTCTGATGAAAACAGACACTTCCACCTTTTTAGCTCAGCAAATTGTGCGCTTACGGCGCAGAGATCAGATTCGCCGGTTAATGCAGCGGGATAAAACGCCGCTGGCCATCCTGTTCATGGCGGCCGTTGTCGGCACGCTTACCGGACTGGTTGGCGTCGCCTTTGAAAAGGCGGTTTCCTGGGTACAAAACATGCGCATTGGCGCGCTGGTTCAGGTCGCGGACCATGCGTTTTTGCTTTGGCCGCTGGCCTTTATCCTTTCGGCGTTACTGGCGATGGTCGGCTACTTTTTGGTGCGAAAATTTGCGCCGGAAGCCGGCGGCTCGGGTATCCCGGAAATTGAAGGCGCGCTGGAGGAGCTACGTCCGGTGCGCTGGTGGCGCGTGTTGCCGGTGAAGTTTATCGGCGGGATGGGAACGTTGGGCGCAGGAATGGTATTAGGGCGCGAAGGGCCAACGGTGCAAATCGGGGGCAACCTGGGGCGCATGGTGCTGGATGTTTTTCGTATGCGCAGCGCCGAAGCGCGGCATACGTTGCTGGCGACCGGCGCGGCGGCGGGGCTCTCTGCGGCGTTTAACGCGCCGCTGGCGGGTATCCTGTTCATTATTGAAGAGATGCGCCCGCAGTTTCGCTACAACCTGATTTCGATTAAAGCGGTGTTTACCGGCGTCATCATGTCGAGCATTGTGTTCCGCATATTTAACGGCGAAGCGCCGATTATTGAAGTCGGCAAACTGTCTGATGCGCCGGTTAATACACTGTGGTTATACCTTATCCTCGGCATTATTTTTGGCTGCGTCGGGCCGGTATTTAATTCGTTGGTGCTGCGTACCCAGGATATGTTTCAGCGCTTTCATGGCGGCGAAATTAAAAAATGGGTGCTTATGGGCGGCGCGATCGGCGGCCTGTGCGGTATTCTGGGGTTGATTGAGCCGGAAGCGGCAGGCGGCGGATTTAACCTTATTCCTATCGCCGCGGCAGGTAATTTTAGCGTCGGGCTACTGCTGTTCATCTTTATTGCCCGGGTTGTCACGACGCTGCTTTGCTTTTCTTCCGGCGCGCCGGGGGGCATTTTCGCCCCGATGCTGGCGCTGGGAACGCTGCTTGGTACGGCCTTCGGTATGGCGGCGGCAGTGCTTTTCCCGCAGTATCACCTGGAGGCCGGTACCTTTGCGATTGCCGGGATGGGGGCGCTGATGGCGGCGTCGGTGCGCGCCCCGTTGACAGGGATTGTGCTGGTGCTGGAGATGACCGATAACTATCAGCTCATTTTGCCAATGATTATCACCTGTCTTGGCGCGACACTATTAGCCCAGTTTTTGGGCGGGAAACCGTTATACTCAACCATCCTGGCGCGCACTCTGGCGAAGCAGGATGCGGAACAGGCGGCGAAAAACCAGAATGCGCCTGCGGGCGAGAATACTTGAACGAATTACCAGGGTATTAGATAATGACTGCCAATATTGGGTGAAAATTTATCCAATTACCGATGTCGTTTGGAGCAAAATATGAGTGATGACGTAGCGCTGCCGCTGCAGTTTACCGACGCAGCAGCGAATAAAGTAAAAAGTCTTATCGCTGACGAAGATAACCCGAATCTGAAACTGCGCGTGTATATCACCGGCGGTGGTTGCAGCGGCTTCCAGTATGGTTTTACCTTTGACGATCAGGTTAACGAAGGGGATATGACCATCGAAAAACAGGGCGTTGGCCTGGTGGTTGACCCGATGAGTTTGCAGTATCTGGTGGGTGGTTCGGTCGATTATACCGAAGGCCTGGAAGGTTCCCGCTTCATTGTAACCAACCCGAATGCGAAAAGTACCTGCGGGTGTGGCTCTTCCTTCAGCATTTGATTGCTGTTCGTTGTGCCGGATGGCGACGCGAGCGTCTTATCCGGCCTACAGGAAAGATGTTCCAGGCCCGATAAGCGTAGCGCCATCGGGCAAAACAATATCAACGTCCGTTTTCATCCAGGGCAAACGTCGGCAATTTCAAATGCCAGCGAATGGCCGCCAGCCGAATGAACAGCGTGACCACCATGCCCATCATGCTGGCGCTTTCCAGCGGTACTGAAAACGTATAAAACGCGGTGGCGTGAACAATCCCGCCGATAATACAGGCCGTGGCATAGATTTCGGTGCGTAGGATCATGGGGATCTCGCGTGCCAGAACATCGCGAATAATCCCGCCGCCGACGCCGGTAATCACGCCCATACAGACAGCCACTAATGGCCCCGTTTCAGCGAGGAAGGCTTTATTCACCCCAATGCCGACAAACACCGCCAGCCCGACCGCATCCAGTACCGGCAACATCCATTTCGGTAGACGTCTTGGTTGGCGAACCAGTAGGATGGTCAGCATACTGGTGACCATGGCGACGACCAGGTCGGTAGGATCTTTAACCCAGAATACCGGGCCGTTATCCAGCGCCATATCGCGGATTGTCCCGCCGCCGACGGCAGTAACGACGCCGAGCACCAGGACGCCGAACGGATCCATACGTAATTTCCCGGCCAGCAACACGCCAGAGATAGCAAATACAGCCGTGCCTACAATATCCAGCCAATAGACGAGCATTGTCGAATCCCCACTGGGAGCCTGGTAAGACAGGCTCTAATTCACCTGTGAAAGCGCATTACAGAGTTGTTTTGCGGCGAGGATAATACGCGGGCTTGCGCGTTCAAACCAGTCGCTGTTAAGCGGAATAACCGGAATTTTTAACAGGTTTCCCCAGTATTGTTCAATTTTGAGAATTTCGCCCGCTTTTCCGGCCACGATAATGGCCTGAGGATGCCTTGCCAGCACCTGCTCACGGCTGACTTGCGGCCACGGCACGCGGCTGTCAGCAAAGACGTTTTCTCCGCCGCAGGTCGTCAAAACCTGATGTTGAATAGACCCTTTACCACTGGTAAACAGAGGATTCATGCCAAACTGAAGAAAGACGCGCTTTTTAGCTTTACCGGCATACTCGGCGTTGAGCGCGGCGTACTCGTTTAGCAATGTCTGCGCTGCCTGCTGAGCCTTTTCCGGCTGCGGGCTCCAGGCGGCCAGTTGACGGAGCGTGTCGGCGATCTGTTCGATGCTTACCGCGTCCACCCACATGACCTTAATACCTAATGACGTCAGTTGGTTTACCTGGCGTTCCGCATTACCGCCGCGCCAGGCGACGACCAGATCCGGCTTCAGCGCCACAATGCGTTCCAGATTCATTCCCTGCCAGGTAGAGACCTGTTCTATTTTTTGCGCTTCGGGCGGGTAGTCGGAATAGCTGCTGACGCCAACGGGCGTAATCCCGGCGGCAAAAGCGAGCTCCGTATTGGCGGGAGAGAGGGTAATGACGCGCGGCGCAGCGTAAAGCCACACCGGGAGCGTAAGCAGCAGGGCGACCAGCGCCCTGAACATTTGCTTAGCCATGCGCCAGTTTCTGTACCAGCGTTTCGACCATCAGAGTCGACTGTTTCGCCGCCACCGCGAGGAATTCGTCAAAGCTGAGGTGCGATTGCTGATCGGCCACGTCAGAGATAGCGCGTACCACCACGAACGGCACGTTGAAGTTATGGCAGACGTGGGCGATAGCGGTGGCTTCCATCTCTACGGCGACCGCGTCGGGGAAGTTATGCCGGATTTTCGCCAGCCCGACGGAGCCGTTAATAAACGCGTCGCCGCTAACAATAAGGCCGCATACCGCGTTCAGATTCAGCTCTCTGATGCAGGATTCCGCGGCGGCGATCAGTTTGTCATCGGCCTTAAATCCGGCCGGACAGCCCGGTAATTGCCCGTATTCATAGCCGAAAGCGGTCACATCAGCGTCGTGGTAACGCGCTTCGTCAGAGACGACGATATCGCCGACCTTCAGCGTGGACGCCAGACCGCCTGCGGAACCGGTATTGATGATCACGTCCGGCTTGCAGTGCTCCAGAAGCAACGTTGCGCCCAGCGCCGCCGCGACTTTACCGATACCGGATTTCAGCAACGCCACTTCGGTGCCGTTCAACTGGCCAGTGTAAATTTCGCAGCCGCCCAGCGTAATCGTCTGACGGTTGTCAATTTTGTCACGCAGCAGCGTAACTTCTTCTTCCATTGCGCCAATGATGCCGATTTTCATAGATTTACTCGCGATAAGTCAGTTTTGGGGGCATAGTTTATCATGCGCTTATGGGGAAGCGCATTTCTCAGGCGGGGAGAGGATATGGCATCGATCGATTTCCGAAATAAAATTAACTGGCATCGTCGTTATCGTTCACCGCAGGGCGTAAAGACGGAACATGAGATCCTGCGGATTTTTGAAAGCGATCGCGGGCGGATTATCAACTCTCCGGCTATACGCCGTTTGCAGCAAAAAACGCAGGTTTTCCCGCTGGAGCGCAATGCCGCGGTGCGTACTCGTCTGACGCATTCGATGGAGGTGCAGCAGGTGGGGCGTTATATCGCGAAAGAGGTTTTAAGCCGCCTGAAAGAGCAAAACCGACTGGAGGAGTACGGTCTGGATGCGCTGACCGGTCCCTTTGAAAGTATTGTGGAAATGGCCTGCCTGATGCACGACATCGGTAATCCGCCGTTCGGTCATTTTGGCGAGGCGGCGATCAATGACTGGTTTCGTCAGCGGCTGCATCCGGAAGATGCGGAAAGTCAGCCGCTCACGCATGATCGCTGTGTGGTTTCCTCGCTACGGCTACAGGAAGGCGAAGAAAATCTGAACGATATTCGCCGCAAGGTACGTCAGGATATCTGCCATTTTGAAGGCAATGCACAGGGAATTCGTCTGGTACATACGCTCATGCGGATGAATCTTACCTGGGCGCAGGTTGGCGGAATTTTAAAATATACCCGTCCGGCATGGTGGCGAGGGCCGGTGCCGGATTCCCATCGCTATTTAATGAAGAAACCGGGCTATTATCTTTCTGAAGAGAAGTATATTGCGAGGTTACGTAAAGAACTGCAGTTAGCGCCTTACAGTCGCTTTCCATTAACGTGGATTATGGAAGCCGCAGATGATATTTCTTATTGTGTCGCCGATCTTGAAGACGCGGTAGAGAAAAGAATCTTTAGCGTTGAGCAGCTTTATCACCATTTATATCACGCGTGGGGCCACCATGAGAAGGATTCGCTGTTTGAGCTGGTGGTAGGAAATGCGTGGGAAAAATCACGCGCCAATACATTAAGCCGCAGTACCGAAGATCAGTTTTTTATGTATTTACGGGTAAATACATTAAATAAACTGGTGCCCTATGCCGCTCAGCGTTTTATTGATAATTTGCCGCAGATTTTTGCCGGTACCTTCAATCAGGCGCTGCTGGAAGATGCCAGCGGTTTTAGCCGCCTGCTTGAACTCTATAAGAATGTGGCGGTTGAACATGTGTTTAGCCATCCGGATGTAGAACAGCTTGAACTACAGGGATACCGGGTGATCAGCGGGTTATTAGATATCTATCAGCCGCTATTAAGCTTGTCGCTTAACGACTTTCGCGAGCTGGTGGAAAAAGAACGGTTGAAACGCTTCCCTATAGAATCGCGCTTATTTCAGAAACTTTCTACGCGCCATCGTTTGGCCTACGTGGAAGTCGTCAGTAAATTACCCACGGATTCGGCGGAGTACCCGGTACTGGAATATTATTATCGCTGTCGGTTGATTCAGGATTATATCAGCGGGATGACTGACCTTTACGCATGGGATGAATATCGGCGTTTGATGGCGGTCGAACAGTAAATGGACTTTTGTAAAGATGGACAATAAATTTTTACTTTTTCCAGAAACTTTGTTCCGGAACTTCGCGTTATAAAATGAATCTGACGTACACAGCAATTTTGCGTTACCTGTTAATCGAGATTGAAACACATGAAAAAAACCACATTAGCAATGAGTGCACTGGCTCTGAGTTTAGGTTTGGCATTGTCGCCTCTGTCTGCCACGGCGGCTGAAACGTCCTCTTCAGCAATGACTGCCCAGCAGATGCCAAGCCTGGCACCGATGCTCGAAAAAGTGATGCCATCGGTGGTCAGTATTAATGTAGAAGGTAGCACCACGGTGAATACGCCGCGTATGCCGCGTAATTTCCAGCAGTTCTTTGGCGATGACTCCCCGTTCTGCCAGGACGGTTCTCCGTTCCAGAATTCTCCGTTCTGCCAGGGCGGCGGTAACGGCGGCAACGGCGGTCAACAACAGAAATTCATGGCGCTGGGCTCCGGCGTAATTATTGACGCCGCGAAGGGCTACGTCGTCACCAACAACCACGTGGTTGATAACGCCAGCGTGATTAAAGTACAGCTTAGCGATGGGCGTAAATTCGATGCTAAAGTGGTAGGCAAAGATCCGCGTTCTGATATCGCGCTGATTCAAATTCAGAATCCGAAGAACCTGACGGCGATTAAGCTGGCGGACTCCGACGCGCTGCGCGTGGGGGATTATACCGTCGCTATTGGTAACCCGTTTGGTCTGGGCGAAACGGTGACGTCAGGTATCGTTTCGGCGCTGGGGCGTAGCGGCCTGAACGTAGAAAATTATGAGAACTTTATTCAGACCGACGCCGCGATTAACCGCGGTAACTCCGGCGGCGCGCTGGTGAACCTGAACGGTGAGCTGATCGGTATTAACACCGCGATTCTGGCGCCGGACGGCGGCAACATCGGTATTGGCTTCGCTATCCCCAGTAACATGGTGAAAAACCTGACGTCGCAGATGGTGGAATACGGCCAGGTGAAACGCGGCGAACTGGGGATCATGGGGACTGAGCTGAATTCCGAATTGGCGAAAGCGATGAAAGTCGATGCCCAGCGTGGCGCGTTCGTCAGCCAGGTGATGCCGAATTCGTCCGCGGCGAAAGCGGGTATCAAAGCCGGGGATGTCATTACCTCGCTGAACGGTAAACCGATCAGCAGCTTTGCGGCGCTGCGCGCTCAGGTTGGCACTATGCCGGTCGGCAGCAAAATCAGCCTCGGTCTGCTGCGTGAAGGTAAAGCGATTACGGTTAATCTGGAACTGCAGCAGAGCAGCCAGAGTCAGGTTGATTCCAGCACCATCTTCAGCGGGATTGAAGGCGCTGAAATGAGCAATAAAGGCCAGGATAAAGGCGTTGTGGTGAGCAGCGTGAAAGCGAACTCACCCGCCGCGCAAATTGGCCTCAAAAAAGGTGATGTGATTATCGGCGCTAACCAGCAGCCGGTGAAAAATATCGCCGAACTGCGTAAGATTCTCGACAGCAAGCCGTCGGTTCTGGCTCTGAATATTCAGCGTGGTGATAGTTCTATTTATTTGCTGATGCAGTAATCACCTTTGTCCCCCTTCCGCCATGGAAGGGGGCAACACTTTTCTGTGAAACCCCCCACAACTCCATACTTATTTGCACCGTTTTGTGCATTTGCACAATGTCGAGACCTGTTATCTTCCTTATGCTTGTGCTCTGCTCACAGGAGGGATTTATGGCTGGCTGGCATCTTGATACCAAAATGGCGCAGGATATCGTGGCGCGCACTATGCGCATCATCGATACCAATATCAACGTAATGGATGCCCGCGGGCGTATTATCGGCAGCGGCGATCGGGAACGTATTGGTGAATTGCACGAAGGCGCGCTGTTAGTGCTGTCGCAGGGCCGGGTTGTGGATATTGACAACGCCGTGGCGCGACACCTGCACGGGGTGCGTCAGGGGATTAATCTTCCCTTACGTCTTGAGGGCGAAATTGTCGGCGTGATCGGCCTCACCGGCGAACCAGAGCATCTGCGTAAATATGGCGAGCTGGTGTGTATGACTGCCGAAATGATGCTGGAGCAGTCGCGGTTAATGCACCTTTTGGCGCAGGATAGCCGTTTGCGCGAAGAGCTGGTGATGAACCTGATTCAGGCCGAAGAAAATACGCCGGCGCTGGTGGAATGGGCGCAGCGTTTGGGGATCGATTTGAACCAGCCGCGTGTGGCGGCGGTGGTGGAAGTCGACAGCGGCCAGCTTGGCGTCGATAGCGCAATGGCGGAACTTCAGCAGTTGCAGAATGCGCTTACCACGCCGGAGCGTAACAACCTGATAGCCATTGTTTCTCTCACCGAGATGGTGGTGCTCAAACCCGCCTTAAACTCGTTTGGTCGCTGGGATGCTGAAGATCATCGTAAGCGCGTAGAGCAGCTTATCTCGCGAATGAAAGAGAATGGTCAGCTACGTTTTCGCGTGGCGCTGGGCAATTACTTTACCGGGCCGGGCAGTATTGCACGTTCATACCGCACGGCGCGCACTACGATGATGGTCGGCAAACAGCGGATGCCAGAAAGCCGCAGCTATTTTTATCAGGATTTGATGCTGCCGGTTCTGTTAGATAGCCTGCGTGGCGGCTGGCAGGCCAATGAGCTGGCGCGCCCGCTGGTAAAACTCAAAGCGATGGATAACAACGGGTTATTACGTCGGACGCTGACGGCGTGGTTTCGCCATAATGTCCAGCCGCTGGCGACCTCTAAGGCGCTGTTTATTCATCGTAACACGCTGGAATATCGGCTAAATCGTATTTCGGAACTGACCGGGCTGGATTTGGGAAATTTTGACGATCGGCTGTTGCTGTATGTGGCGCTACAACTGGATGAACAGCGTTAAGCCCGGCGGCGCTACGCTTATCAGGCCTACGGGGATATATCTGTAGGCCGGATAAGGCGTAACACGTCGCCATCCGGCAACACACAGCTTACTTACGGGTAAGCTTGTCCAGATCGGCTTCGATTTCACTGATCTTATTCGCGACGACGCTTTCCAGGTGGCGCAAGTCGTCGAGGATCTTACGTTTGAGATCGAGTTCTGAGCGGTCGCGCTGGCAGATTTGGTCCAGCTCGTCAATCACATAGCGTAGGTTAGGGCTAATCTCCTGTACTTCTTTATAACCCTGACCGATGCCATCGGCCACCACCGTTTTACGCTGGCGTGGATACTTAAACTTCACGCTTTTAGCAAAGAATTCACCTCTATCCTTTTGAAAATAGATTTTCAGGATATCGTTATTGGCTTCTTGCCGCAGGCTGTAACGATCGATTTCCTCAGGATTGGTAATGCCCAGACTTTTTAGATTGTCATACATAGCGGTATCCTTCATCACACTATAACTTTTGAATAATTAACGAAAAATTGGTTTTTCGCCACCAGTGTTTACAAAAAAAGCGCGGTTGATCGCAGAAGACGTCTCGGCAACGTCATGAGCAAAAGGGCGGCGGTTATTGATAGCTTAAGTAATTCAACGCGATATTCCGTTTATAGAGAAAGCGTTTGAGGTCAGTGTGGGAAATTGACCGGATGCAGTGGTCGATAACCTTGAGAGGCGGAATCTATGTCCGGAACGTATAATGCCACTATTCGCCGGGTGGTGATTTCCGCCTGGATAGGAAACTCCATTGAATATTATGATTTTCTATTATATGGCCTGGCAAGCGCGCTGGTATTTGGCCCGCTTTTTTTCCCTGGCGCCAGCCCATTGACTGCAACGTTATCTTCTTTTGCCAGTTTCGGCGTGGGATTTATTTCCCGACCGCTGGGCGCGCTATTTTTTGGCAACAGGGGGGATACGCTTGGGCGTAAAAACACGTTATTAATCACGTTAGGCGGGATGGGCGCGGTCACGTTTCTCATCGGTTGCCTGCCTTCTTACGCCAGTATCGGCGCGCTGGCGCCTGCTTTACTGGTTATTCTGCGTTTTCTACAGGGATTTATGGTTGGAGGCGAATGGGGAGGCGCCATGTTGATGGTCGTGGAATATGCTGCTGGAAAGCACCGGGGGCGGTTAAGCGCGCTATCGCAAACAGGAGGACTCACGGGACAATTATTGGCGACAGGCGTATTTATAGTCGTGACCCAATTACCGAAGGAGGCGTTGTTATCGTGGGGATGGCGTATTCCTTTTCTGCTCAGTGCGCTTTTGGTGTTGCCTGGATTATATATGCGTCATCGTCTGGATGAGACGCCTGTCTTCCGTGCGTTTAAAAAGCAGCAGGCCATTAATCATAGGCAGCAAAGAGAAGAAAGGCCGGTGGTCAAAGTAGTACGAGAACAATGGCGCAGCATTTTGCTGATTATAATTCTGCGTTTTGCGGAAAGCGTTCCCTTTTTTCTTGCTACCGTCTTCGCGGTTTCCTGGGCGACGACGCAGCTTGGGATTGCCAGCCTGACTATTCTGTACATTGTAATGTTCACCTGTCTGCTGGCGTATCCCATGCACGTGCTATTTGGCATCATGTCGGATCGGCGTGGCTGCCGTCAGGTGTATATTTTCGGCGCGCTTTTTGTCGCGGCAATGGCTTTTCCCTTTTTCTGGCTGCTGGAAAGCCGTTCGCTCATACTGATGACAATGGGCTACGTTTTGCTTATTAACATTGGTCATAATTCACTGAATGCCGTGCAACCTTCTTTTTTCGCCGGACTGTTTCATCCGCCTGTACGCTACAGCGGTTCATCAATTGGCGCTCAGTTGGGGGCGGTTGTGGCAGGGGGATTCACGCCGTTTATCGCTAAAGCGTTAAGCGCAGTCTATGATAACAGTTGGACTTTGGTTGCCGGTTATGTCGTTTTGACTGCGCTGGCTTCGGCGTTTGCGGCAAAGATTGCGCCGGAAACCGTGTTACCGCATTCGCCGTAATGCAAAGGGGGGCTGTCGCCCCCGCTTTTCACTCGCTTAATCAATAGTGCGCAATAATTCGTTAATGCCCACTTTACCACGCGTTTTGGCGTCGACTTTTTTCACGATCACCGCGCAGTACAAACTGTACTTACCGTCTTTTGACGGCAGGTTGCCGGAAACGACCACGGAGCCCGCCGGTACGCGGCCATAGTGAACTTCACCGGTTTCGCGATCGTATATTTTGGTGCTCTGGCCGAGGTATACGCCCATGGAAATGACGGAACCTTCTTCGACAATGACGCCTTCCACGACTTCAGAACGCGCGCCAATAAAGCAGTTGTCTTCAATGATGGTCGGGTTAGCCTGCAGCGGCTCCAGTACGCCGCCGATACCCACGCCGCCGGAAAGGTGAACATTTTTACCAATCTGCGCACAGGAACCCACCGTCGCCCAGGTGTCAACCATGGTGCCTTCGTCAACGTAGGCGCCGATGTTAACGTAAGACGGCATCAGCACGGTGTTGCGGGCGATAAATGCGCCCTGACGAACGGCCGCAGGCGGAACGACGCGGAAGCCTTCTTTCTGAAAACGCGCTTCGTCGTAATCAGCGAATTTCATCGGGACTTTATCGAAGTAGCGGCTTTCCGCACCGTCGATAACCTGGTTATCGTTAATACGGAAAGAGAGCAGAACCGCTTTCTTCAACCACTGGTGAGTGACCCACTGACCGTCGATTTTTTCTGCGACACGCAGCGCGCCGGAATCAAGTAGAGAAATGACCTGTTTTACCGCCTCTCGGGTCACGGTATCTACATTAGCCGGCGTAATATCGGCGCGGCGCTCAAAAGCGGTCTCAATAACGTTCTGTAACTGCTGCATTGTTAAACTCTTTCATATAAATAAACACACTACCCTTTATCGTTTGGATTGAGGGCCGCTGTCAACCGTTGTTGCACCTCAAGTTGCAGCACATTATTAAGTGCGCGCCGATCCGCTGTGGCGATTATGAATAAATCTTCTACTCGTTCACCAATGGTTGTAATTCGGGCGCCATGAAGCGAAATTCCCAGATCGGCAAAAATTTGTCCGACCCTGGCCAGCAGACCAGGCTGATCGAGCGCGATCAATTCCATGAATGATTTTCTGTCGGTATGGGTGGGCAAAAAATTGACTTCCGTTTCGACCGTAAAGTGCCGTAACTTTGCCGGTTGCCGACGCGGCTGCGGCGGCTGCCAGCTACGCTGCGTAATGGTCTGTTCAAGACCGGTGCGAATGACTTCATGGCGATCCGCCGCCAGCGGGCTGCCGTCTGGTTCCAGAACGATAAACGTATCCATTGCCATGCCGTCGCGAGTGGTAAAGATCTGCGCGTCATGGACGCTTAAATTACGCCTGTCCAGCTCGGCGCAGACGGCGGCAAACAGATAGGGTCTGTCCGGACTCCAGATAAAAATTTCGGTTCCGCCGCGCGTGGCCTGCGGACTAAGCAACACTAACGGTTGGCGCAGATCGTGCTGCAATAAATGGCGTGCGTGCCAGGCGAGCTGATTTGGACTATGACGAACAAAATAGTTAGCGCGACAGCGGGTCCAGATTTTGTGCAGCGCGGCTTCATCAATATTGTCCATTCGCAGCAGCGCCAGCGCCTGAAGCTGATGGTGACGCACGCGCTCACGCATATCCGGCGTATTTTGCATTCCGCGCCTGAGCTGTTTTTCCGTGGCGAAGTACAGCTCGCGTAGCAGGCTCTGCTTCCAGCTATTCCACAAGGTTTCGTTGGTCGCGCAGATGTCCGCGACGGTCAGGCAGACCAGAAAACGCAGCCGTGTTTCGGTTTGCACCTCTTCGGCAAACTGCTTAATGACTTCCGGATCCTGGATGTCGCGGCGCTGGGCGGTGACTGACATTAGCAGGTGTTGGCGCACCAGCCAGGCGACCAGTTGCGTTTCGCGTGAGTTCAAACCGTGCAGTTCGGCGAAGGTGAGTACATCCTGCGCGCCCAGTACCGAATGGTCGCCGCCGCGACCTTTCGCAATATCGTGGAACAGCGCGGCGATCAGGATCAGTTCCGGATGGGGAAGCCGCGGCCAGAGATCGACGCATAGCGGATGGCGCTGGCGCGTCTCTTCTTTCGCAAAGCTCTCCAGTTTGAGCATTACGCGGATGGTGTGTTCATCCACCGTGTATGCGTGGAACAGGTCAAACTGCATTTGTCCGACGATGTGCGACCACTGCGGCATATAAGCCCACAGTACGCTGTGGCGATGCATGGGCAGCAGGCCGCGGCTGACCGCGCCGGGATGGCGCAGCATACTAAGAAACAGAGTGCGCGCCTCCGGGATGTAACACAGCGGTTGGCTCAGGTGGCGGCGGGCGTGGCGCAAGTGGCGTAACGTCGTAGAGTAAATGCCGGTGATCGCGCTATTGCGCACCATCATATAAAACATGCGCAGGATCGCTTGCGGTTCGCGGATAAACAGCGTGTCGTCACGCAGATCAATAAGCGTGCCGCGCAGTTGAAACTCATCGTCAACAGGACGTGGTTTTTCATCCGCAGGCAGCGCCAGAATCGCCTCGTCAAATAGCTGAAGCAGCATCTGATTGAGTTCGCTCACCCGGCGCGTAACCCGGAAGTAGTCTTTCATCATCCGCTCAACCGGATCATTGCCCTCGCCGCTGTAGTTAAGGCGTTGAGCGACGCTTAACTGGCGGTCGAACAGCAGGCGGTTATCGTAGCGGCTGACCACCAGATGTAGCGCAAAGCGAATGCGCCACAGGATATGCAGGCACTCGTTGAGCTCCGCGCGCTCAGCGGGGGTTAAAAAGCCGAATCCCACCATCTCATCGAGCGAGGTAGCGCCGAAGTGACGTCGGGCGACCCACTGTAACGTATGGATATCGCGCAGGCCGCCGGGGCTGCTTTTAATATCCGGCTCCAGATTATAGCTGGTACCGTGATAGCGCTGGTGGCGCTGGTTCTGCTCTTCTACTTTGGCGGCGTAAAATTTGTCGGACGGCCAAAAACCTTCGCTGAAAATATGTTTTTGTAGTGCCAGAAACAGAGCGACATCACCGATCAGCAGGCGCGTTTCGATGAGGTTTGTCGCAACGGTTAAATCAGACAGACCTTCCAGCAGACACTCTTCCAGCGTACGTACGCTATGCCCGACATCCAGCTTGACGTCCCAAAGTAAAGTCAGCAGCTCGCCGACCTTTTGCGCCTGTTCATCGGGCAGCTTTTTGCGGCTTAAAATGAGCAGATCAATATCGGAAAGCGGATGCAGTTCGCCGCGTCCATAGCCGCCGACGGCGACCAGCGCCAGATCGGCAATCTGACCGAAACCGGCCTCAATCCACAGGCGTTGCAACAACTGGTCGATAAATTCGGTACGAGCTTCAATAAGCTGTTCAGCACAAATGCCGCTGTCAAATGCCTCTCCCAGCCAGTGTTGAAAGATGTCGATGCGGGCTTTGATACCGGCGACGGTCAGTTCAGCGCGCGGCCAGACGCCAGGGTTTTGCGGCTGGTCCGGGAGGGTGGGGAGTGCGGTATTCGCGTGCTGTTCAGGAAGAGTATTCATATGCGCCACCCATTAAAAAGCCGGATGGTGGCGTGAACGCCTTATCCGGCCTACGTATTTACTCTTCATCCTTCAAGTTGCTTCTACGTTGGCTGCGCTCGTTCACTCCAGTCACGTACTTATGTACGCTCCTGAAGATTCACTCTCTTGCCGCCTTGAGGCAACTCGAATGATTTTGAGTAAAGGTGTAATTTGTAGGCCTGATAAGATGCGAAGGCATCGCCATCAGGCAAAACATTATTCGTCGTGTGTGATGATCGCCGGGATGGTGTCATCTTTACGCAGCGTCAGAATTTCACAGCCGTTTTCCGTTACCACAATAGTATGCTCGTACTGAGCAGACAAGCTGCGGTCTTTGGTTTTTACCGTCCAGCCGTCTTTCATGGTGCGGATACGGTAATCCCCGGCGTTCAGCATCGGTTCAATGGTAAAGGCCATGCCAGGCTGCAACACGACGCCGCCATCGTCTGCATCATAATGCAGCACCTGCGGTTCTTCATGGAAGCCGCGACCAATACCGTGTCCGCAGTATTCACGTACCACGGAGAAACCTTCGCCTTCGGCATATTTCTGGATGGCGGCGCCAATGGTGCGCAGGCGGATGCCCGGTTTCACCATTTTGATGCCCAGATACAGGCTCTCTTGCGTGACGCGGCACAGACGCTCGCCCAGAATGGTCGGTTTGCCGACGATAAACATCTTCGAGGTATCGCCGTGGAATTCATCTTTAATCACGGTCACGTCGATGTTGACGATATCACCATCTTTCAGATGTTTAGCGTCATCCGGAATGCCGTGGCACACCACTTCATTAATAGAGATACAGACGGATTTCGGATAGCCGTGGTAGCCGAGGCAGGCGGAGATCGCGTGTTGTTCGTTAACGATGTAATCGTTACAGATACGGTCCAGTTCGCCGGTGGTGACGCCCGGTTTGATATACGGTTCGATCATTTCCAGCACTTCGGCTGCCAGACGGCCCGCGACGCGCATTTTTTCGATGTCTTCAGATGTCTTGATAGAGATAGCCATGAATTCTGTCCATCAGTGCCGATGATTTCGGCAATAATTGTGTAAGTGCTGACAATGGTATCAGTCAGGGGTGTGCCCTGCCAAATTGAGAATCATTCTGAACTTCGCCTTTCGTGCCACAGGTGCGTTGGCGACATTTTTTCACCCCAGTCACTGACTGGCCGTAAGCTCTCGGGGATGCAAAAATTTGCCGCCTGCCTGTAACACGAAATTCATCGTTCAATTCAGCACTGAGTGCCAACAATTATTGGTGTCGGTGGCGTATTTGTGGTATAAAGCGCGCCGGACTTCCGATCCATTCGAAGACTACACACGATGGACGGGAGCGACAAATCTCACTTTGTGTAACAACACACACGTATCGGCACATATTCCGGGGTGCCCTTTGGGGTCGGTAATATGGGATACGTGGAGGCATAACCCCAACTTAATCTATAGAGGTTTTAAATCATGGCAACTGTTTCCATGCGCGACATGCTCAAGGCTGGTGTTCACTTTGGTCACCAGACCCGTTACTGGAACCCGAAAATGAAGCCTTTCATCTTCGGCGCGCGTAACAAAGTTCACATCATCAACCTTGAGAAAACTGTACCGATGTTCAACGAAGCTCTGGCTGAACTGAACAAGATCTCTGCTCGTAAAGGTAAAATCCTTTTCGTTGGTACTAAACGCGCTGCAAGCGAAGCGGTGAAAGAAGCTGCTAACAGCTGCGACCAGTTCTTCGTGAACCATCGCTGGCTGGGCGGTATGCTGACTAACTGGAAAACAGTTCGTCAGTCCATCAAACGTCTGAAAGACCTGGAAACTCAGTCTCAGGACGGTACTTTCGAAAAGCTGACCAAGAAAGAAGCGCTGATGCGTACTCGTGAGCTTGAGAAACTGGAAAACAGCCTGGGCGGTATCAAAGACATGGGCGGTCTGCCGGACGCTCTGTTCGTTATCGATGCTGACCACGAGCACATTGCTATCAAAGAAGCGAACAACCTGGGTATCCCGGTATTTGCTATCGTTGATACCAACTCTGATCCGGACGGCGTTGACTTCGTTATCCCGGGTAACGATGACGCAATCCGTGCTGTTAGCCTGTACCTGGGCGCTGTCGCTGCAACCGTTCGTGAAGGCCGTTCTCAGGATCTGGCTTCCCAGGCGGAAGAAAGCTTCGTAGAAGCCGAGTAATAAGGCTTGATAACTCCCTAAAATAGTTCGAGTTGCAGGAAGGCGGCAAGCTCGAGAATTCCCGGGAGCTTACATCAGTAAGTGACCGGGATGAGCGAGTGAAGGCAACGCGCCTGCGGCTCGAAATATGAAGGGGAGAGCCCTTATAGACCAGGTAGTATCACGTTTGGTTAGGGGGCCTGTATATGGCCCCCTTTTTCACTTTTATATCTGTGCGGTTTGATGCCGGGCAGATCAAATCTTTCGAGGATTTTAGAATGGCTGAAATTACCGCATCCCTGGTAAAAGAGCTGCGTGAGCGTACCGGCGCAGGCATGATGGATTGCAAAAAAGCGCTGACTGAAGCGAATGGCGACATTGAGCTGGCAATCGAAAACATGCGTAAGTCCGGCGCTATCAAAGCGGCGAAAAAAGCAGGCAACGTGGCTGCTGACGGCGTAATCAAAACCAAAATCGACGGCAACGTCGCTTTCATTCTGGAAGTTAACTGCCAGACTGACTTCGTGGCTAAAGATGCTGGCTTCCAGGCATTTGCTGACAAAGTGCTGGACGCCGCTGTTGCTGGCAAAATCACTGACGTAGAAGTTCTGAAAGCACAGTTCGAAGAAGAGCGCGTTGCTCTGGTAGCGAAAATCGGCGAGAACATCAACATTCGTCGCGTCGCTTCCCTGGAAGGCGACGTTCTGGGTTCTTACCAGCACGGTGCGCGCATCGGCGTTCTGGTTGCCGCTAAAGGCGCTGACGAAGAGCTGGTTAAGCAGCTGGCGATGCACGTTGCGGCAAGCAAGCCGGAATTCGTTAAGCCGGAAGACGTGTCTGCTGACGTGGTAGAGAAAGAGTACCAGGTACAGCTGGACATCGCGATGCAGTCCGGTAAGCCGAAAGAAATCGCAGAGAAAATGGTTGAAGGCCGCATGAAGAAATTCACCGGCGAAGTTTCTCTGACTGGTCAGCCTTTCGTCATGGAACCGAGCAAATCTGTTGGCCAACTGCTGAAAGAGCACAACGCTGACGTGACTGGCTTCATCCGCTTTGAAGTGGGCGAAGGCATTGAGAAAGTCGAGACTGACTTTGCAGCAGAAGTTGCTGCGATGTCTAAGCAGTCCTGATTTTCCTGAGGAGCCGCCTGAGGGCGGCTTCTTTTTGCGCCTCTCTTGTAAAATCAGCCGACGCCTGGCGTCTGCGCTGAAATGCGACGTACAATGTCGCCGGAATTAACTCATATCAATCGTTGACAGTCTCAGGAAAGAAACATGGCTACCAATGCAAAACCCGTCTATAAACGCATTCTGCTTAAATTAAGCGGCGAAGCTCTGCAGGGTACGGAAGGCTTCGGTATTGATGCAAGCATACTGGATCGTATGGCTCAGGAGATCAAAGAACTGGTTGAACTGGGTATTCAGGTTGGTGTGGTGATTGGCGGTGGTAACCTGTTCCGTGGCGCGGGTCTGGCAAAAGCGGGGATGAACCGCGTTGTGGGCGACCACATGGGCATGTTGGCCACCGTCATGAACGGCCTGGCAATGCGTGATGCGCTTCACCGCGCCTATGTGAACGCCCGCCTGATGTCGGCAATTCCTTTAAACGGCGTGTGCGACAACTACAGTTGGGCCGAGGCGATTAGCCTGCTGCGTAATAACCGTGTTGTGATTCTGTCTGCAGGTACGGGTAACCCGTTCTTCACTACCGACTCTGCGGCCTGTCTGCGCGGGATCGAAATTGAAGCGGATGTCGTACTGAAAGCGACCAAAGTGGATGGCGTATTCACTGCCGATCCGGCAAAAGATCCTTCCGCGACCATGTACGATCAGCTGACCTACAGCGAAGTGCTGGATAAAGAGCTGAAAGTGATGGATCTGGCGGCGTTCACGCTGGCTCGTGACCACAAACTGCCGATTCGTGTTTTCAACATGAACAAACCAGGCGCGCTGCGTCGTGTGGTGATGGGCGAAAAAGAAGGGACGTTAATCACGGAATAATTCCCGTGAGCGCCAAATACGGGTAAGATTCTGTTCTATTGACGGGTCTTATTACCTGGCAGAAATTAAACGAGACTATACTTAGCACATCTTTGTATTGTGTGACCGTCTGGTCTGACTGAGACTAGTTTTCAAGGATTCGTAACGTGATTAGCGATATCAGAAAAGATGCTGAAGTACGCATGGAAAAATGCGTTGAAGCGTTCAAAACCCAAATCAGCAAAGTGCGCACGGGTCGTGCTTCTCCCAGCCTGCTGGATGGTATTGTCGTAGAATACTATGGCACTCCGACCCCGCTGCGCCAGTTGGCAAGCGTAACGGTAGAAGACTCCCGTACCTTAAAAATTAACGTGTTTGACCGTTCTATGGGGCCAGCCGTTGAAAAAGCGATCATGGCGTCAGACCTCGGTTTGAATCCAAGCTCTGCGGGCACCGACATTCGCGTTCCGCTGCCGCCGCTGACCGAAGAACGTCGTAAAGATCTGACGAAAATTGTCCGTGGCGAAGCGGAGCAGGCGCGTGTCGCCGTTCGTAACGTCCGCCGTGATGCGAACGATAAAGTAAAAGCTCTGCTGAAAGATAAAGCGATCAGTGAAGATGACGATCGTCGCTCTCAGGAAGAAGTACAGAAAATGACCGACGCGGCAATTAAGAAAGTGGATGCGGCGTTGGCAGATAAAGAAGCAGAACTGATGCAGTTCTGATTGATCTGTACGCAGATATAAACTCATTCCACCGCTAAACCTGGCGGATGAGTGGTGTACAAAGCGCCGCGCAGAAGACATTATCAGGTCTCCTGTGCGGCGTTTTGCTTTTTATTCCGTTTCAACACTTCTGGACGTTTCATGAAGCAATTAACCATTCTGGGCTCGACCGGCTCTATTGGTTGCAGCACACTGGACGTGGTGCGCCATAATCCTGATAGCTTCCGCGTTATCGCGCTGGTGGCGGGTAAAAATGTCGCCCGCATGGCGGAGCAGTGCCTGGAGTTCTCGCCGCGTTATGCCGTGATGGACGATACGTCGAGCGCAGAACAGCTCAAAATAATGCTTCAGCAGCATGGCAGCCGCACCGAGGTTCTGAGCGGTCAGCAGGCTGCCTGTGAGATGGCGGCGCTTGATGAGGTCGGGCATGTGATGGCGGCCATTGTGGGCGCGGCTGGTTTACTGCCGACCCTGGCGGCGATTCGCGCAGGGAAGACGATTCTGCTGGCGAATAAAGAATCGCTGGTGACCTGCGGGCGGCTGTTTATGGACGAAGTAAAACGCAGCAACGCCCGGCTTTTACCCGTCGATAGCGAACATAACGCGATTTTTCAGAGTTTGCCGCAATCTATTCAGCATAATCTGGGATACGCTGACCTTGAGCAAAATGGCGTAACGTCGATTTTGCTTACCGGGTCTGGTGGCCCGTTTCGTGAAACGCCAATGTGCGATCTGGCAGCGATGACGCCGGATCAGGCATGTCGTCATCCGAACTGGTCGATGGGGCGAAAAATCTCCGTCGACTCCGCCACCATGATGAATAAAGGTCTGGAATACATTGAAGCGCGTTGGTTATTTAATGCCAGCGCACGTCAGATGGAAGTGTTGATCCATCCGCAATCGGTCATTCATTCGATGGTGCGTTATCAGGACGGCAGCGTCCTGGCGCAGCTTGGAGAACCTGACATGCGTACGCCTATTGCGCATACGATGGCATGGCCGAATCGCGCCACGTCCGGCGCGCAGCCGCTTGATTTTTGCAAACTCAGCGCGCTGACGTTTAGCGCGCCAGATTATCAGCGTTATCCGTGCCTGAAGCTGGCGATGGAGGCGTTTGAGCAAGGTCAGGCGGCAACGACGGCGCTCAATGCGGCAAACGAAATCACCGTTGCCGCGTTTCTGGCGCAACAGATTCGTTTTACCGATATCGCCGGGCTCAATTTAGCGGTGCTGGAGAGGATGGATTTACAGGAACCGGCAAGCGTTGAGGACGTATTGCAGGTTGACGCCATCGCGCGTGAAGTAGCCAGAAAACAAGTGATACGGCTCTCACGCTGACGATTATCCCGCGACAGAAGATCGTGCTATTTGTTAGCGTTGGGCTTCGGTGATATAGTCTGCGCCACCTGATCGCAGGTTTTTGGCTTTTTTCGGTCAGGTTAGCCGTGGTTTTACACGGCTTTTTTGTGGATACACAAAATCATTCAGGACGCATCGGGACGGCAGGCGAGTACGTTCCCGGCGTGCGCAGACAGCGCACGACAGGGGCGATGACGCGCGGTCATCCGCGAAGCGAACCGAAGAGAATGTGTATAAAGGCTTCAGTATTCCTGAGTACCGCTAAATCCTTTCAGGGACAAAAAACGCGTTATGTTGTCTGCAACTCAACCAGTAAGCGAAAATTTGCCAGCGCATGGCTGCCGTCATGTTGCAATAATTATGGATGGCAATGGTCGCTGGGCGAAAAAGCAAGGGAAGATCCGGGCCTTTGGGCATAAAGCCGGGGCGAAGTCCGTCCGGCGAGCGGTCTCTTTTGCTGCCAATAACGGTATTGATGCGTTAACGCTGTATGCCTTTAGTAGTGAAAACTGGAACCGACCGGCGCAGGAAGTGAGCGCGTTAATGGAGCTGTTTGTGTGGGCGCTGGATAGCGAAGTCAAAAGCCTGCACCGCCATAACGTTCGCCTGCGTATTATCGGCGATATCAGTCGATTCAACTCACGTTTACAAGAACGTATTCGCAAATCAGAAGCGCTTACCGCCCATAATACGGGTCTAACGCTGAATATCGCTGCGAATTACGGCGGACGTTGGGATATTGTCCAGGGAGTCCGACAACTGGCGGAACAGGTGCAGGCTGGAGTGCTGCGCCCCGATCAGATTGATGAAGAGAGACTAGGCCAGCAAATCTGTATGCATGAGCTGGCGCCTGTGGATTTAGTAATTAGGACTGGGGGAGAGCATCGCATTAGTAACTTTTTGCTTTGGCAAATTGCCTATGCCGAACTTTACTTTACGGATGTTCTTTGGCCCGATTTCGATGAACAAGACTTTGAAGGTGCGCTGCATGCCTTTGCTAATCGAGAGCGTCGTTTCGGCGGTACCGAGCCTGGTGATGACAAAGCCTGATGGGGGTTGCTTTTGCTGAAGTATCGCCTGATTTCTGCTTTTGTGTTAATACCCGCGGTCATCGCTGCGCTTTTTTTATTGCCGCCGGTGGGGTTCGCCATTATTACGCTGGTTGTCTGTATGCTGGCCGCGTGGGAATGGGGACAGTTAAGCGGTTTCGCCGCGCGTTCACAGCGGGTTTGGCTGGCGGTGCTGTGTGGTCTGTTATTGGCGCTGATGCTATTTTTGTTGCCTGAGTATCATCACAACATTCGTCAACCGCTGGTTGAGATGTCGCTTTGGGCATCGTTAGGATGGTGGGTTGTCGCGCTACTGCTGGTGCTATTTTATCCCGGTTCGGCGGCAATCTGGCGCAACTCAAAAACATTGCGTCTCATTTTCGGTTTGTTAACTATTGTGCCATTTTTCTGGGGCATGCTGGCGCTGCGCGCCTGGCACTATGACGAGAATCATTACAGTGGCGCAATATGGCTACTCTATGTCATGATCCTGGTCTGGGGAGCGGACTCTGGCGCGTATATGTTTGGTAAATTGTTTGGCAAACATAAGCTGGCGCCGAAGGTTTCCCCGGGTAAAACCTGGCAAGGGTTTATCGGCGGGCTTGCTACAGCTGCCGTGATCTCATGGGGTTACGGTATGTGGGCGAATCTGGATGTTGCGCCTGTTATCTTGCTGATTTGCTCTGTGGTGGCGGCTCTGGCTTCTGTACTGGGCGACCTCACCGAGAGTATGTTTAAGCGCGAAGCAGGAATTAAGGATAGCGGCCACTTGATTCCAGGCCATGGCGGCATTCTGGACCGAATTGACAGCCTGACGGCTGCCGTACCGGTCTTTGCTTGCCTGTTGTTACTGGTGTTCAGGACGCTCTAACGGAAGGTTTTATGCTGAGTATTCTCTGGAATCTGGCTGCATTCATCATCGCACTGGGCGTGCTGATCACTGTGCATGAATTTGGTCATTTCTGGGTTGCCCGGCGCTGCGGTGTGCGAGTTGAGCGCTTTTCCATCGGTTTTGGCAAAGCGCTCTGGCGTCGTACCGATCGGTACGGCACCGAGTATGTCATCGCCCTGATCCCGCTGGGCGGCTACGTCAAAATGCTGGATGAGCGCGCCGAACCGGTAGCGCCGGAATTGCGTCGTCACGCCTTCAATAACAAAACGGTGGGCCAGCGCGCCGCAATTATTGCCGCAGGTCCGGTTGCGAACTTCATTTTTGCTATCTTTGCTTACTGGCTGGTCTTTATCATCGGCGTCCCTGGCGTTCGTCCGGTCATTGGCGAAATAACGCCCAACTCGATTGCTGCGCAGGCGCAAATTGCGCCTGGTACGGAACTTAAAGCCGTTGATGGTATCGAAACCCCTGATTGGGATGCCGTGCGTTTACAACTGGTGTCCAAAATTGGCGATCAGCAGACGACGGTGAGCGTCGCGCCGTTTGGTAGCGACCAGCGGCAGGATAAAACGCTTGATTTACGTCACTGGGCATTTGAGCCTGATAAGCAAGATCCTGTATCTTCTTTAGGGATTCGGCCCCGCGGGCCACAGATTGAACCGGTACTGTCAGAAGTGCAGGCGAATTCCGCAGCCAGTAAAGCGGGTTTGCAAGCGGGCGACAGGATCGTTAAAGTCGATGGTCAGCCGTTAACGCAGTGGATGAAATTCGTGACGTTTGTACGCGATAATCCCGGTAAGCCGTTAGCGTTAGAGATTGAAAGGCAGGGGAGCGCCTTGTCGTTGACGTTAACGCCGGATACGAAATCGGTTAACGGAAAGGCGGAAGGGTTTGCAGGCGTGGTGCCTAAAATTATTCCTCTGCCGGAAGAGTACAAGACTATACGCCAGTATGGGCCTTTTAGCGCCATCCTCGAAGCCACGGATAAGACGTGGCAGTTGATGAAGCTGACGGTCAGTATGCTGGGTAAATTGATAACCGGTGATGTGAAACTGAACAACCTCAGTGGGCCGATTTCTATCGCTCAGGGGGCTGGGATGTCAGCGGAGTTCGGGGTGATTTATTACCTGATGTTCCTTGCGCTAATCAGCGTGAACTTAGGGATAATTAACCTGTTTCCGCTGCCCGTTCTTGACGGGGGTCATCTGCTGTTCCTGGCGATTGAAAAGCTTAAGGGCGGGCCGGTATCCGAGCGGGTTCAAGACTTTAGTTATCGCATTGGCTCGATTTTGCTGGTGTTGTTAATGGGGCTTGCACTTTTCAATGATTTCTCTCGGTTGTAAGAGAGTTAGTTAGGAAGAACGCATAATAACGATGGCGATGAAAAAGTTGCTCATAGCGTCGCTGCTGTTCAGCAGCGCCACCGTATACGGTGCTGAAGGGTTCGTAGTGAAGGACATTCATTTCGAAGGCCTGCAGCGAGTCGCCGTTGGTGCGGCTCTCCTCAGTATGCCGGTGCGCACAGGCGACACGGTTAATGATGAAGATATCAGTAACACCATTCGCGCTCTGTTCGCCACCGGCAACTTTGAGGACGTCCGCGTCCTGCGCGATGGTAATACCCTTCTGGTTCAGGTAAAAGAACGTCCGACCATTGCCAGCATCACTTTCTCCGGGAACAAGTCGGTGAAAGATGACATGCTCAAGCAAAACCTCGAAGCGTCTGGCGTACGTGTTGGCGAGTCTCTGGATCGCACCACGTTGTCTGATATCGAAAAAGGTCTGGAAGACTTTTACTATAGCGTAGGTAAATACAGCGCCAGCGTTAAGGCGGTCGTCACGCCGCTACCGCGCAACCGTGTTGATCTTAAACTGGTGTTCCAGGAGGGCGTATCGGCGAAGATCCAACAGATCAACATCGTCGGTAACCATGCCTTTAGCACCGAAGAACTCATTTCTCATTTCCAGTTGCGTGACGAAGTGCCGTGGTGGAACGTCGTCGGCGATCGTAAATACCAGAAACAGAAGCTGGCGGGCGACCTTGAAACCTTGCGCAGCTACTATCTGGATCGCGGCTACGCGCGTTTCAATATTGACTCCACGCAAGTGAGTCTGACGCCGGATAAGAAAGGGATCTACATCACCGTCAATATCACCGAAGGCGATCAGTACAAGCTTTCCGGGGTTCAGGTGAGCGGTAACCTGGCCGGACATTCCGCTGAAATTGAGAAACTGACGAAAATTGAACCGGGCGAGCTCTATAACGGCACCAAAGTGACCAAAATGGAAGATGACATCAAAAAGCTTCTGGGTCGCTATGGTTACGCCTATCCGCGCGTGCAGTCACAGCCTGAAATTAACGATGCTGACAAAACCGTAAAACTGCGCGTGAACGTCGATGCGGGCAACCGTTTCTACGTGCGTAAGATCCGCTTTGAAGGCAACGATACCTCAAAAGATTCCGTTCTGCGCCGTGAAATGCGCCAGATGGAAGGGGCGTGGCTGGGCAGCGACCTGGTTGACCAGGGGAAAGAGCGTCTGAACCGTCTCGGCTTCTTTGAAACCGTCGACACCGACACGCAGCGCGTTCCGGGTAGCCCGGATCAGGTTGATGTGGTGTACAAGGTGAAAGAGCGCAACACCGGTAGCTTTAACTTCGGTATCGGTTACGGTACAGAAAGCGGCGTTAGCTTCCAGGCCGGCGTTCAGCAGGACAACTGGTTAGGTACCGGTTATTCCGTGGGGATTAACGGCACCAAAAACGACTACCAGACCTACAGCGAACTGTCCGTTACTAACCCATACTTTACCGTTGACGGCGTGAGCCTCGGTGGTCGTATCTTCTATAACGACTTCCAGGCGGACGACGCGGATCTATCCGACTATACCAACAAGAGTTACGGTACGGATGTGACGCTTGGCTTCCCCATCAACGAGTACAACACGTTGCGTGCTGGTCTGGGTTATGTCCATAACAAACTGTCCAACATGCAGCCGCAGATCGCGATGGATCGTTATCTTGAGTCGATGGGACAATCTGCTGATACCAGCAGTTTTGCCGCTGATGACTTCACCTTTAACTACGGCTGGACCTATAACAAGCTTGACCGTGGTTATTTCCCGACGGACGGTTCGCGCGTCAATCTGACGGGGAAAGTGACGATTCCAGGTTCCGACAACGAATACTACAAAGTGTCGCTGGATACCGCGACCTATGTGCCTATTGATAACGATCACAAGTGGGTGGTTCTGGGGCGTACTCGCTGGGGTTACGGCGATGGTTTAGGCGGCAAGGAAATGCCGTTCTATGAGAACTTCTATGCCGGTGGTTCCAGTACCGTGCGTGGTTTCCAGTCGAATACTATCGGCCCGAAAGCGGTCTATAAAAATGGCGCCCACACTAGTTGGGACGATAATGATGATTACGAAGACTGTACTCAGGAATCAGGCTGTAAATCAGATGATGCGGTAGGTGGTAATGCCATGGCTGTCGCCAGCCTGGAATTTATTACCCCGACGCCGTTCATCAGCGAAAAGTATGCCAACTCGGTTCGTACCTCCTTCTTCTGGGATATGGGTACCGTTTGGGATACGAACTGGGATCCGTCATCTGCGCCGTCAGATGTACCGGATTACAGCGATCCAGGCAACATCCGTATGTCCGCGGGTATCGCATTACAATGGATGTCCCCATTGGGGCCGTTGGTCTTCTCCTACGCCCAGCCGTTTAAAAAGTACGATGGAGACAAAGCCGAGCAGTTCCAGTTTAACATTGGTAAAACCTGGTAATTGTTCACTGCAAAGGAATGCATTGGTAGTGTAGCGATGACTTTTGGCGATGCCCCCAGGGATCGCCAGGCCACGCAAAGAGCTGTACCTTCGGGTGCAAATGGGATGGTAAGGAGTTTATTGTGAAAAAGTGGTTATTAGCTGCAGGTCTTGGTTTGGCGATGGTAACGTCCGCACAGGCTGCTGACAAAATTGCAATCGTCAACATGGGTAATCTGTTCCAACAGGTTGCGCAGAAGACGGGTGTATCCAATACACTGGAAAACGAATTTAAAGGCCGTGCGGCTGAACTGCAAAAAATGGAAACCGATCTGCAATCTAAAATGCAGCGTCTGCAATCCATGAAAGCAGGTAGCGATCGTACTAAGCTGGAAAAAGACGTGATGTCTCAGCGCCAGACTTTCGCACAAAAAGCGCAGGCTTTTGAGAAAGATCGCGCTCGTCGTTCCAACGAAGAACGCAACAAACTGGTGACTCGTATCCAGACTGCGGTGAAAAAAGTGGCTAACGACCAGAGTATCGATCTGGTGGTAGACGCAAACACCGTTGCTTACAACAGCAGCGATGTGAAAGACATCACCGCTGACGTACTGAAACAGGTTAAATAAGTAATGCCTTCAATTCGACTGGCTGACTTAGCAGAACAGTTGGATGCAGAATTACACGGTGATGGCGATATCGTCATCACCGGCGTTGCGTCCATGCAATCTGCAACAACAGGCCACATTACGTTTATGGTAAATCCTAAGTACCGTGAACACTTAGGTTTATGCCAGGCTTCTGCGGTTGTCATGACGCAGGACGATCTTCCTTTTGCCAAGAGCGCGGCGCTGGTAGTTAAAAATCCCTACCTGACCTACGCGCGCATGGCACAAATTTTAGATACTACGCCGCAACCCGCTCAGAATATCGCACCAAGCGCCGTGATTGATGCGACGGCAACGCTGGGTAGCAATGTTTCAGTCGGCGCGAATGCGGTGATTGAATCTGGCGTACAACTGGGCGATAACGTGGTTATCGGCGCAGGCTGTTTCGTCGGAAAAAATAGCAAAATCGGGGCGGGTTCACGCTTGTGGGCGAACGTAACGATTTACCACGACATTCAGATCGGTGAGAATTGCCTGATCCAGTCCAGTACGGTGATCGGCGCGGACGGTTTTGGCTACGCTAACGATCGTGGCAACTGGGTGAAGATCCCACAACTGGGCCGGGTCATTATTGGCGATCGTGTCGAGATCGGCGCTTGTACCACCATTGACCGTGGCGCGTTGGATGATACTGTTATTGGCAATGGCGTGATTATTGATAATCAGTGCCAGATTGCACATAACGTCGTGATTGGCGACAATACGGCAGTTGCCGGTGGCGTCATTATGGCGGGTAGCCTGAAGATTGGCCGTTACTGCATGATTGGCGGCGCCAGCGTGATCAATGGGCATATGGAAATATGCGACAAAGTCACGGTAACTGGCATGGGTATGGTGATGCGTCCCATCACGGAACCGGGCGTCTACTCCTCAGGCATTCCGCTGCAACCCAACAAAGTATGGCGTAAAACTGCTGCACTGGTGATGAACATTGATGATATGAGCAAGCGTCTCAAAGCGATTGAGCGCAAGGTTAATCAACAAGACTAACGTTCCGCCTTGTAGTTGCCATTCTTTTCCGGCCTGTCACATTCATACGATTGCGGCAGGCCGTGTTATTATTGCCTTTTTGTATATTTGGACAGGAAGAGTATTTTGACTACTAACACTCATACTCTGCAGATTGAAGAGATTTTAGAGCTTCTGCCGCACCGTTTTCCGTTTTTACTGGTCGATCGCGTGCTGGACTTTGAAGAAGGTCGTTTTCTGCGTGCGGTGAAAAATGTCTCCGTCAACGAGCCGTTTTTCCAGGGGCATTTCCCGGGCAAACCGATTTTGCCAGGCGTGCTGATTCTGGAAGCGATGGCGCAGGCAACCGGTATTCTGGCGTTTAAAAGCGTTGGTAAACTGGAACCTGGCGAACTGTATTATTTCGCGGGTATTGATGAAGCGCGCTTTAAGCGTCCGGTGGTGCCAGGCGATCAGATGATCATGGAAGTCACTTTCGAGAAAACGCGCCGTGGCCTGACCCGCTTTAAAGGGGTTGCGCTGGTCGACGGTAAAGTCGTGTGCGAAGCAACCATGATGTGTGCTCGTAGCCGGGAGGCCTGATTCGTGATTGATAAATCCGCCTTTATTCATCCTACCGCCATTGTGGAAGACGGCGCTGTAATTGGCGCTAATGCCCACATTGGTCCCTTTTGTATTGTTGGGCCGCAGGTCGAAATTGGTGAGGGAACCGTACTGAAGTCTCATGTGGTCGTGAATGGTCAAACCAAAATCGGCCGCGACAACGAGATTTATCAGTTTGCCTCCATCGGTGAAGTGAACCAGGATCTGAAATATGCGGGTGAGCCGACCCGTGTGGAAATTGGCGATCGTAACCGCATCCGCGAAAGCGTCACCATTCATCGTGGTACAGTGCAGGGCGGTGGGTTGACGAAGGTGGGTAGCGATAACCTGCTGATGATCAATGCGCATGTCGCACATGATTGTACGGTAGGTAATCGCTGTATCCTCGCCAACAACGCCACGCTGGCGGGGCACGTATCAGTCGATGATTTTGCGATCATCGGCGGTATGACGGCAGTTCATCAATTCTGCATTATCGGTGCGCATGTGATGGTCGGCGGCTGCTCCGGCGTGGCGCAGGATGTCCCGCCGTATGTGATTGCGCAGGGTAACCATGCGACGCCGTTCGGGGTAAATATCGAAGGGCTGAAGCGTCGCGGCTTTAGCCGTGAAGGGCTGGTGGCGATTCGTAATGCCTACAAACTGTTGTACCGCAGTGGTAAAACGCTCGACGAAGCGAAGCTGGAAATCGCTGAACTTGCTGAAAAGCATCCGGAAGTGAAGGCGTTTACCGAGTTCTTTGAGCGTTCAACGCGCGGTCCGATTCGTTAATGGCGGCACAGCGTCCTTTAACGATTGCCCTGGTCGCCGGTGAAACGTCCGGCGATATTCTTGGCGCAGGCTTAATTCGTGCGCTGAAAGCGCGCGTACCCAACGCCCGCTTTGTGGGCGTTGCGGGGCCGCGTATGCAGGCCGAAGGGTGTGAAGCCTGGTACGAAATGGAAGAGCTGGCGGTCATGGGCATTGTTGAAGTGCTCGGACGTTTACGCCGTTTGTTGCATATCCGCGCCGATCTGACCCGCCGTTTTACCGAACTCAAGCCCGATGTCTTTGTCGGGATTGACGCCCCTGATTTCAATATTACCCTCGAAGGTAATCTGAAAAAGCAAGGGATTAAGACCATTCATTATGTCAGCCCGTCCGTTTGGGCCTGGCGACAGAAACGCGTTTTCAAAATAGGCAGATCCACCCATATGGTGCTGGCTTTTCTGCCTTTCGAAAAAGCGTTTTACGATAAATTTAACGTCCCGTGCCGCTTTATCGGTCACACCATGGCGGATGCCATGCCGCTGGACCCGGATAAAAATGCGGCGCGCGATGTGCTGGGTATCCCGCATGACGCCCATTGTCTGGCGCTACTGCCAGGCAGCCGTGGTGCGGAAGTGGAAATGCTCAGCGCCGATTTCCTGAAAACCGCACAATTGCTGCGACAGCGCTATCCCGATCTGGAAGTGGTAGTGCCGCTGGTGAACGCGAAACGCCGCGAGCAGTTTGAAAAAATTAAAGCGGAGGTTGCGCCGGATCTCGCCGTTCATTTGCTGGACGGCATGGCGCGCGAGGCGATGATCGCCAGCGACGCGGCGTTGCTGGCCTCGGGTACGGCGGCGCTGGAGTGTATGCTGGCAAAATGCCCGATGGTCGTGGGGTATCGTATGAAGCCCTTCACTTTCTGGCTGGCGAAACGTCTGGTGAAAACGGAGTATGTGTCTTTGCCTAACCTGCTGGCGGGAAGAGAATTAGTCAAAGAGCTGTTGCAGGAAGAGTGCGAACCGCAAAAACTCGCCGAAGCGCTGTTGCCGCTACTGGCGAACGGTAAAACTAGCCATGCGATGCACGACACCTTCCGTGAACTGCATCAGCAGATCCGCTGTAATGCCGATGAGCAGGCGGCAAATGCCGTCCTGGAGTTAGCACAATGATCGAATTTGTTTATCCACACACCCATTTAGTGGCGGGTGTGGATGAAGTGGGCCGTGGCCCGCTGGTGGGTGCCGTAGTGACCGCCGCCGTGATCCTCGATCCGGCTCGCCCGATCGTCGGTCTGAATGATTCCAAAAAATTGTCTGAAAAGCGTCGTCTGTCATTGTATGACGAGATTAAAGAAAAGGCGTTAAGCTGGAGTCTGGGACGCGCGGAAGCGCATGAAATTGATGAGCTGAATATTTTGCACGCCACCATGCTCGCCATGCAGCGCGCTGTCGCTGGACTGCATATTGCGCCAGAATATGTGCTGATCGACGGCAATCGCTGTCCGGCGCTGCCTGTGCCGTCAATGGCCGTGGTGAAAGGCGACAGCCGCGTGGCGGAGATTAGCGCGGCGTCTATTCTGGCGAAAGTCACCCGCGACGCAGAAATGGCGGCGCTGGATATCGTTTTTCCTCAGTATGGCTTTGCGCAGCACAAAGGCTATCCAACCGCTTTTCATCTGGAAAAGTTGGCACAGTATGGCGCGACGGCGCACCACCGACGCAGTTTTGCGCCTGTTAAACGCGCTCTGGGACTTGTGTCCTGATTCTTGTATCGAGAAATCTGAAGATGTCTGAACCACGTTTCGTTCACCTGCGGGTGCACAGCGACTACTCTATGATCGATGGGCTGGCGAAGACCGGGCCGCTGGTGAAAAAGGCGGCCTCATTAGGTATGCCTGCGCTGGCGATCACCGATTTTACCAACCTCTGCGGTCTGGTGAAGTTCTACGGAGCGGGTCATGGCGCGGGCATTAAACCCATCGTCGGGGCGGACTTTAACGTTCACAACGAACTGCTGGGAGATGAGCTGACTCATCTGACGGTACTGGCGGCGAATAATACGGGATACCAGAACTTGACGTTGCTGATCTCGAAAGCGTATCAGCGCGGCTACGGCGCGGCAGGCCCGATTATCGAGCGCGACTGGTTGGTAGAGCTTAAAGAAGGTTTGATTCTGATTTCCGGCGGACGCATGGGCGACGTAGGCCGCTGTCTGCTACGCGGCAACCAGGCGCTGGTGGAGGAGTGCGTTGCTTTCTATGAAACGCATTTTCCCGATCGCTACTTCCTGGAACTGATCCGTACCGGCAGACAGGACGAAGAGACCTATCTCCATGCTGCGGTTGAACTGGCTGAGGCACGTGGTTTGCCGGTTGTCGCGACAAACGATGTCCGTTTCCTTGAAAGCGATGATTTTGACGCCCATGAGATTCGTGTCGCGATCCACGACGGTTTCACGCTCGACGATCCTAAACGTCCACGCAATTATTCACCGCAGCAGTATATGCGCAGTGAAGAAGAAATGTGCGAGCTGTTCTCCGATATTCCGGAGGCGCTGGAAAATACGGTGGAGATTGCCAAACGCTGCAACGTAACGGTGCGTCTGGGTGAATATTTCCTGCCGCAGTTCCCGACCGGCGATATGACCACCGAAGATTATCTGGTCAAAAAATCGAAAGAGGGGCTGGAAGAGCGTCTGGCTTTCCTGTTTCCGGACGAAGAAGAGCGCAAAAAGCGTCGCCCGGAATATGACGAGCGTCTGGATATTGAACTACAGGTTATCAACCAGATGGGGTTCCCTGGCTACTTCCTCATCGTGATGGAGTTTATCCAGTGGTCAAAAGATAACGGCGTGCCGGTAGGGCCGGGACGTGGTTCCGGGGCTGGTTCGCTGGTGGCCTACGCGCTGAAAATTACCGACCTTGATCCGCTGGAATTTGACCTGCTGTTCGAACGTTTCCTGAACCCGGAACGTGTCTCGATGCCTGACTTCGACGTTGACTTCTGTATGGAGAAACGCGACCAGGTGATTGAGCACGTCGCAGACATGTACGGGCGTGATGCGGTATCGCAGATTATCACCTTCGGTACGATGGCGGCGAAAGCCGTTATCCGCGATGTGGGCCGCGTGCTGGGGCATCCGTACGGTTTTGTCGATCGTATCTCGAAGCTGGTGCCGCCCGATCCGGGCATGACGCTGGCAAAAGCCTTTGAAGCGGAACCGCAACTGCCGGAAATTTACGAGGCGGATGAAGAGGTCAGAGCGCTGATCGATATGGCGCGTAAGCTCGAAGGCGTCACGCGTAACGCCGGTAAGCACGCTGGCGGCGTGGTCATCGCGCCGACCAAAATTACCGACTTTGCGCCGCTGTACTGCGATGAAGAGGGCAAGCATCCGGTTACCCAGTTTGATAAAAGCGACGTGGAATATGCCGGGCTGGTGAAGTTCGACTTCCTCGGTTTGCGTACGCTGACTATCATCAACTGGGCGCTGGAGATGATCAACAAGCGGCGGGCGAAGAATGGCGAGCCACCGCTGGATATCGCTGCCATTCCGCTGGACGATAAAAAAAGCTTCGACATGCTGCAGCGCTCGGAAACCACGGCGGTCTTCCAGCTTGAATCGCGCGGCATGAAAGATCTGATCAAACGTCTGCAGCCGGACTGCTTTGAAGATATGATCGCGCTGGTGGCCCTGTTCCGTCCCGGCCCGTTGCAGTCAGGGATGGTAGATAACTTCATCGACCGTAAGCACGGTCGTGAAGAACTCTCTTACCCGGACGTTCAGTGGCAGCATGAAAGCCTGAAGCCGGTACTGGAGCCGACCTACGGCATCATTCTGTATCAGGAACAGGTGATGCAGATTGCCCAGGTACTTTCCGGGTATACTCTCGGCGGCGCGGATATGCTGCGTCGTGCGATGGGTAAGAAAAAGCCGGAGGAGATGGCCAAACAGCGTTCCGTTTTTGAAGAAGGCGCGAAAAAGAACGGTATCGACGGCGAACTGGCGATGAAAATCTTTGACCTGGTGGAGAAATTCGCCGGTTACGGGTTTAACAAATCGCACTCCGCCGCTTATGCGCTGGTTTCTTACCAGACGCTATGGCTAAAGGCGCACTATCCGGCAGAGTTTATGGCGGCGGTGATGACTGCCGATATGGACAACACCGAGAAGGTCGTCGGCCTGGTGGACGAGTGCTGGCGGATGGGACTGAAAATTCTGCCGCCGGATATTAACTCCGGGTTGTACCATTTCCACGTTAATGATGAGGGCGAGATCGTCTACGGCATCGGCGCGATCAAAGGCGTCGGCGAAGGGCCGATCGAAGCGATCATCGACGCGCGTAATCAGGGCGGCTATTTCCGCGAGCTGTTTGATCTGTGCGCGCGGACCGACACCAAAAAGCTCAACCGCCGGGTGCTGGAAAAGCTGATCATGTCCGGGGCGTTCGACCGCCTGGGGCCGCACCGCGCCGCGCTGATGAACTCATTGGGCGATGCGCTGAAAGCCGCCGACCAGCACGCCAAAGCGGAAGCTATCGGTCAGGCGGATATGTTCGGCGTACTGGCGGAAGAGCCGGAGCAAATCGAGCAATCCTATGCCAGCTGCCAGCCGTGGCCGGAGCAGGTGGTGTTAGATGGGGAACGTGAAACGTTGGGGCTGTACCTGACGGGCCACCCCATCAATCAGTATTTAAAAGAAATTGAGCGCTATGTCGGCGGGGTAAGGCTCAAAGACATGCATCCGACAGAACGTGGTAAAGTCACCACGGCTGCGGGGCTCGTGATTGCCGCAAGGGTTATGGTCACCAAGCGCGGCAATCGTATCGGCATCTGTACGCTGGATGACCGTTCCGGGCGTCTGGAAGTGATGTTATTTACCGACGCGCTGGATAAATACCAGCAGTTGCTGGAAAAAGACCGCATACTTATCGTCAGCGGACAGGTCAGCTTTGATGACTTCAGCGGGGGGCTTAAAATGACCGCCCGCGAAGTGATGGATATTGACGAAGCTCGCGAAAAATACGCTCGCGGGCTTGCTATCTCGCTGACGGACAGGCAAATTGATGACCAGCTTTTAAACCGACTCCGTCAGTCTCTGGAACCCCACCGCTCGGGGACCATTCCAGTACATCTCTACTATCAGAGGGCGGATGCGCGTGCGCGGCTGCGTTTTGGCGCAACGTGGCGTGTCTCTCCGAGCGATCGTTTACTTAACGATCTGCGTGGCCTCATTGGTTCGGAGCAGGTGGAACTGGAGTTTGACTAATACAGGAATACTATGAGTCTGAATTTCCTTGATTTTGAACAGCCGATAGCAGAGCTGGAAGCGAAAATCGATTCTCTGACTGCGGTAAGCCGCCAGGATGAGAAACTGGATATTAATATCGATGAAGAAGTCCATCGCCTGCGCGAAAAAAGCGTAGAACTGACGCGCAAAATCTTCGCCGATCTCGGCGCATGGCAGGTAGCCCAACTGGCGCGCCATCCGCAGCGTCCGTACACCCTGGATTATGTCCGTCTGGCGTTTGATGAGTTTGATGAGCTGGCGGGCGATCGCGCCTATGCTGATGACAAAGCCATCGTCGGCGGTATCGCGCGTCTGGAAGGGCGACCGGTGATGATCATTGGTCATCAGAAAGGTCGTGAAACCAAAGAAAAAATTCGTCGTAACTTTGGCATGCCAGCGCCGGAAGGCTACCGCAAAGCGCTGCGCCTGATGGAAATGGCTGAACGCTTCAACATGCCGATTATCACCTTCATCGACACCCCGGGCGCTTACCCTGGCGTGGGCGCGGAAGAGCGTGGTCAGTCTGAAGCCATCGCCCGCAACCTGCGTGAGATGTCTCGTCTGAACGTACCGGTCATCTGCACCGTGATTGGCGAAGGCGGCTCCGGCGGCGCATTGGCGATTGGCGTGGGTGATAAAGTGAATATGCTGCAATACAGCACCTATTCCGTTATCTCCCCGGAAGGTTGCGCCTCTATTTTGTGGAAGAGCGCCGACAAAGCGCCATTGGCTGCTGAAGCAATGGGCATCATCGCGCCGCGTCTGAAAGAGCTGAAGCTAATCGATTCCATCATTCCGGAGCCGCTGGGCGGCGCGCACCGTAATCCGGAAGCGATGGCGGCATCGCTAAAAGCGCAGCTGCTGGAAGATTTAGCCGATCTCGATGTGTTAAGCACCGATGATTTAAAAAACCGTCGTTACCAGCGTTTGATGAGCTACGGTTACGCCTAATCATTTACCTCATTTTTCCCAGGAGGCCGGATAATCCGGCCTCTTTTTTTTGGACGAGGAAAAATGAGACGCCGATGAGTTGATGTGATTAAACGCAACGGCATGTTCTCCCTGACACTGTAGCAACTGCCAGGCGTGTGGCCAGGGCAGGCAGTGAACTACCCTTCAAGGAGAAAATTATGGGATTGCAAAAAACACTGGCGCTCAGCGCCGTGGCGGCAGGAATCATGTTGAGCTTATCCGGTGCGCAGGCCGCGCCGCTGCTTAGCAGTAGTGAGCCAATGACCATCAACGCCAGCGATCTGGCGGCGAAAGAGAAAGCGCTAACGGATTTTCCGTTAATGGAGGCCGTGAAATCCTCTATCCAGACGTTGGATAACAGCGCGGTCGAACAAATCGAACCGGGGCGCGCCGCTAACCCGGCAAACGTAAAACGCGTTGAAAGTATTCTGAAAGAGGCCGACTGGGATTATCTGTTCCCGATGCGCGCGCCGGAATACACTTACTCTAACTTCCTGAAAGCGATAGGTAAATTCCCGGCGGTTTGTGGTACCTACACCGATGGACGCGATAGCGACGCTATCTGCCGTAAAACCCTGGCTACTATGTTTGCGCATTTTGCCCAGGAGACGGGCGGTCACGAAAGCTGGCGTGACATTCCGGAATGGCGTCAGGCGCTGGTCTATCTGCGCGAAGTCGGCTGGACAGAAGGGCAGAAAGGCGGCTACAACGGCGAATGTAACCCGGATGTATGGCAGGGCCAGACCTGGCCGTGCGGTAAAGATAAGGACGGCGATTTCCTCAGCTATTTTGGTCGCGGGGCAAAACAGCTTTCTTATAACTACAACTATGGGCCTTTCTCTGACGCGATGTATGGCGACGTTCGCCCTCTGCTGGATAAACCCGAGCTGGTGGCGGATACCTGGATGAACCTGGCGAGCGCCGTCTTCTTCTTTGTGTATCCGCAGCCGCCGAAGCCGTCTATGCTACATGTGATTGACGGTACCTGGCAGCCAAACGATCGCGATAAAGCAAACGGCCTGGTATCAGGTTTCGGCGTCACCATTCAGATCATCAATGGCGGCGTGGAGTGCGGCGGCGCAGATGAGAATGCGCAGTCGCTTAACCGTATCGCCTACTACAAAGAGTTTGCCAACTACCTGAAAGTGCCGGTGCCGGCTGACGAAGTGTTGGGCTGTAAAAAGATGAAGCAGTTCGATGAAGGCGGCGCTGGCGCGTTACCGATCTATTGGGAACAAGACTGGGGCTGGAGCGCCGATACTGCGGACGGTAAAACCTATTCCTGCCAGTTAGTGGGATATCAGACGCCGTATACCGCCTTTAAAGAGGGCGACTACACGAAATGTGTACAACATTATTTCAACGTTAATGTCGTCGATGATAACGGAACCACTGAACCTGATGTCACGCCAACTCCGGCGCCAGTGACGGATGAAAACGTGGCGCCAGTCGCGCGCATTGCCGGGCCGGTCGGGGCGGTGGAAGCCGGTAGCCAGGTTTCACTCAGCGCGGAAGGATCGACCGACGCGAATGGCGACAAGCTCACCTATACCTGGATGTCGCAGGATGGCAAAACGCTGAGCGGCCAGGATAAAGCCGTTGTGATTTTCAACGCGCCGGATGTCACTCAGAACACCCAGTATGTGGTGAATCTGACCGTTAGCGACGGTACGCTCTCCAGTACAGCGGTTTATACGCTGAATGTGAAAGCGAAGGCCGCCGCTGCGGATGACGAAGATAAGACCACCAGCTACCCTGCCTGGAGCAGCAGCCAGAAATGGAATCCGGGCGACATCGTCAACAGTAATGGCGCATTGTACCAGTGCAAACCGTTCCCGGAAGGCTCATGGTGTAATGTTGCGCCTGCCTACTATGAGCCCGGCGTAGGGATTGCCTGGGCCGATGCATGGAACGCATTGTAATAAGATAAATCCTGTCGGTGCTTTGCATCGGCAGGATTGTTACTATGCTTATCTCAGGTTTTTTCAGGAGAAAGCATGAACATCATCGCCATTATGGGGCCGCACGGGGTTTACTATAAAGATGAACCCATCAAGGAGCTTGAGCGTGCATTACAATCCCTGGGATTTCAAATTATCTGGCCGCAAAATAGCGTTGACTTGTTGAAGTTTATTGAACATAACCCGCGCATCTGCGGCGTTATTTTTGACTGGGATGAATACAGTCTCGACCTTTGTAGCGAAATCAACCAGCTAAATGAATACCTTCCTCTCTACGCCTTTATCAATACCAACTCCACGCTGGACGTTAGCGTTCACGATATGCGCATGGCGCTGTGGTTTTTTGAGTATGCATTAGGGCTGGCTGAAGATATCGCGACGCGCATTCATCAATATACAAACGAATATCTCGATAATATTACGCCGCCGTTTACCAAAGCGCTGTTTACCTACGCTAAAGAAGGAAAATATACCTTTTGTACGCCGGGTCATATGGCGGGAACGGCGTATCAGAAAAGCCCGCCAGGCTGCCTGTTTTATGACTTTTTTGGCGGCAATACCTTAAAAGCTGATGTGTCGATTTCGGTGACTGAACTGGGATCGCTGCTGGATCACACCGGGCCGCATCTGGAAGCGGAAGAGTATATCGCCCGTACTTTTGGCGCCGAGCAGAGCTATATGGTGACGAACGGTACGTCGACCTCGAATAAAATTGTCGGTATGTATGCCGCGCCTGCGGGAAGTACGCTACTTATTGATCGTAATTGTCATAAATCGCTGGCGCATTTGCTGATGATGAGCGATGTGGTGCCTCTCTGGTTGAAGCCGACGCGCAATGCGCTCGGCATTCTCGGCGGTATTCCCCGAAGGGAATTTACCCGTGCAAGCATCGAAAGCAAGATAGAGGAGACCCCTCAGGCGCAATGGCCGGTGCATGCGGTTATCACCAATTCGACTTACGATGGTCTGCTGTATAACACTAACTGGATCAAGCAGATGCTGGACGTTCCCTCGATCCATTTTGATTCCGCCTGGGTACCCTATACCCATTTCCATCCGATCTACCAGGGGAAAAGCGGGATGAGCGGCGATCGGGTGCCCGGAAAAGTGATTTTCGAAACGCAATCCACCCATAAAATGCTGGCGGCTTTTTCGCAGGCGTCGCTTATTCATATCAAAGGGGAATATGACGAAGAGACGTTTAACGAAGCGTTTATGATGCACACTTCCACATCGCCGAGCTATCCCATTGTCGCCTCTATCGAGACCGCGGCGGCGATGCTGCGCGGCAATCCAGGGAAAAGATTGATTAATCGTTCGGTGGAGCGGGCGCTCCATTTTCGTAAAGAGGTACAGCGGCTACGTGAAGAGTCCGATAGCTGGTTCTTTGATATCTGGCAGCCGGAAGAGGTTGATGAGGCCGAATGCTGGCCGGTCACGCCGGGAGAAACCTGGCATGGCTTCGCCGATGCCGATGACGATCATATGTTCCTCGATCCGGTTAAGGTGACAATCCTGACGCCGGGGATGGATGAACAGGGCAACATGAGCGAAGAGGGGATACCCGCCGCGCTGGTGGCGAAGTTCCTCGATGAGCGAGGCGTAGTGGTGGAAAAAACCGGGCCGTATAATCTGCTGTTTTTGTTCAGCATAGGGATTGATAAGACCCGTGCGATGGGGCTGCTGCGCGGACTGACGGAATTTAAACGCGCCTACGATCTTAACCTGCGCGTCAAAAATATGTTGCCGGATCTGTATGCGGAAGATCCGGATTTTTATCGCAATATGCGCATTCAGGATCTGGCGCAGGGGATCCATAAACTGATCCGCCAGCACGATCTTCCGGGGCTGATGCTGCGGGCGTTCGAGGTTTTACCGGAGATGATTATGACCCCGCACCAGGCCTGGCAGCGTCAGATCAAAGGCGAGGTGGAAACCGTGGCGCTCGATCAACTGCCAGGGCGCGTTTCCGCGAATATGATCCTGCCTTATCCGCCAGGCGTTCCGCTGTTGATGCCCGGCGAGAGGATCACGCAACAGAGTCGGGCCGTGCTCGATTTTCTGCTGATGCTCTGCTCGATTGGCCAGCATTATCCCGGTTTTGAAACGGATATTCACGGCGCGAAACGGAATGAAGACGGGGTGTACCAGGTACGAGTCTTAAAACACGCCTGTTAGCTTGCCTGACGGGAATGTGACGAGTAACGTACTGATAATCAATAAAGGAGACGCTATGCTGGGATTAAAACAGGTTCATCACATCGCGATCATTGCGACAGACTATGCGGTGAGCAAGGCGTTTTACTGCGATATTCTGGGGTTCGATCTGCTAAGCGAAGCCTGGCGGGAAGAGCGTGACTCGTGGAAGGGCGATTTGGCGCTAAACGGGCAGTATGTGATTGAGCTTTTCTCTTTTCCCTTCCCTCCGGCGCGTCCAAGCCGACCTGAAGCCTGTGGCCTGCGCCATCTGGCTTTCAGCGTGGAAAATGTGGAAAACGCCGTTGCGCATCTGGAAAAGCATCAGGTTAAGTGCGAACCGATACGCATCGATCCGTATACCGGGAAGCGCTTTACTTTTTTCAACGATCCGGACGGTTTACCGCTTGAGCTGTATGAGCAGTAAGGCTTGTCATTAAGACGCTCGCCAGGTAACGTTAGCCGGGCTAAGTCACTATAAGCATGGATCATGACCACTCTCACGTTGAATACCTCGTTACTCTCTTCTCGCCGTATTCTGGCTGCCTTTAGCGGCGGCCTGGATTCTACGGTGCTGTTGCATCAACTGGTGTTGTGGCGAGAACGCCATCCTGACGTCACGCTGCGTGCTATCCATATTCATCACGGTTTAAGCCCTCATGCTGATAGCTGGGTGCGGCATTGCGAAACCGTATGCGAACGCTGGCAGGTTCCGCTGGTAGTGGAGCGGGTGACGCTGGCGGATAATGGCCTGGGTATCGAGGCCCATGCGCGTGAAGCGCGCTACCGGGCGTTCGCACAGACGCTATTGCCTGGCGAAGTGCTGGCAACCGCGCAGCACCTTGACGATCAGTGTGAAACGTTTCTGCTGGCGTTAAAGCGCGGCAGCGGTCCGGCCGGACTTTCCGCGATGGGAGAACGCTCGCCTTTTGCCGGAACTCTGCTTCTTCGCCCGCTGTTGAGAGAAACGCGGAAGACGCTGGAACAGTGGGCTGTGCGTCATGGCTTATGCTGGATTGAAGATGAAAGCAATCAGGATGACGCCTACGATCGCAATTTTTTACGCCTGCGCGCGCTTCCGCTCTTACAGCAGCGCTGGCCGCATTTTCCTGCGGCGGTAGCCCGTAGTGCGACGCTCTGCGCCGAGCAAGAAAGGCTGCTGGACGAGCTTCTGGCCAGCGATCTTACTGACTGTATCACGGCGGAGGGAACATTGCGGCTCTCTCCATTAATGTCGATGAGCGATGTACGGCGGGCGGCGATTTTGCGTCGCTGGCTGGCGATGCGTAATGCGCCGATGCCCTCTCGCGACGCGCTGGAACGTATCTGGCAGGAGGTGGCGCTGGCGCGCGACGATGCCTCTCCCTGTTTACGTTTTGGCGATCGCGAGATTCGCCGTTATCAGTCGCAACTGTGGTGGATTAAATCCGTGGCCGGACAACACGAAACGACGGTTGCCTGGCCCGTCTGGCAAACACCGCTGGCGCTGCCTGCCGGCTTAGGGACGGTACAGCTCGTTCCTGGCGGCGAACTGCGCCGACCGCGAGAGGAAGAATCCGTCAGCATTCGTTTTAAAGCGCCAGGCGTACTACATATTGTCGGGCGTAACGGCGGACGTAAATTAAAGAAAATCTGGCAGGAGCAGGGGATCCCGCCCTGGCGACGAGACACCACGCCGCTGTTGTTTTACGGCGAAACGCTGATTGCGGCTGCGGGTGTTTTTGTGACGCGTGAGGGAGCAGCAGAAGATAAAGAAGGGGTGAGTCTGGTTTGGCATGCCTGATGGCGCTGCGCTTATCAGGCCTACGTATCGCATGGAACGTAGGCCGGATAAGGTGCTTGCACCACCATCCGGCAACAAAATACTCAGGATTCGCTAACTACCACGGTACCAATTTCCGGGTGGCTGAAACTGGCGATTTTATCGAGACGAAGCTCACAAGACTCGCCGGAAACCTCGGCAAGCAGATATTCTACGTTTTTACGTAAGATCAAATCGTTCGCTTTTGCCTGCAAAACCTCGCCATCTTTTAACGTTAGCGTCAGTATTAAATGATGCATGCAGGCAAGCTCAAGACTATCGTAGTCATCGCAATTAATGGGTTGATACGTTTCATTCATTGACATAATCGCTCACCAGTAAGTTCGCGGCAGCATAAGCTGCCTTTTCCCTGACCGACTCTGAAAGGGCGCTATCTGCCGCCACTTCATTAAGCACTTTCAATACACAACCCAGCGCATCCGGGACATACCCTAAGTCTCCGCTGGCGATTTCCGCATACCGCTTGCGTACTAACTCACAATATTTTTCCACATGCCCTCCTGTCAGCATTCTGACTTAACCGTGGATGCAAGTCTAAGCCTACGAAGTTAAATCTTGTTTAGCAAGGTGACTATACCATACTCATTTGCGCAATATCAGCGCCTGACGCGAGTGGGTAAAAGATTCGTTAACAGCCTTTTAGCGCGGTTTTCGCTACAATGGGCGCCTGATTCGAAAGGAGTTTTCTCATGGCGCTTAAAGCGACAATTTATAAAGCCGTCGTCAATGTGGCTGACCTTGATCGCAACCGATTTCTGGATGCGGCATTGACGCTGGCGCGTCACCCTTCTGAAACGCAGGAGCGCATGATGCTGCGCCTGTTGGCATGGATAAAATATGCTGATGAGCGGTTGCAGTTTACACGCGGGCTCAGCGCGGAAGATGAGCCGGAGGCCTGGCTGCGCAACGATCATCTGGGCATCGATCTCTGGATAGAGCTGGGGCTGCCGGATGAGCGCCGTATTAAGAAAGCCTGTACTCAGGCGAGCGACGTCGCGCTCTTTGCTTATAACTCCCGGGCGGCGCAAATCTGGTGGCAGCAGCATCAAAGCAAGTGCGCGCAGTTCGCTAACCTGTCCGTCTGGTATCTGGATGACGGGCAACTGGCGCAGCTCAGTGAATTTGCCGATCGTACCATGACGCTACAGGCGACGATTCAGGACGGCGCAATCTGGCTTTCTGATGCTCGGAATAATCTGGAAATACAGCTAACCGCCTGGCAACAGCCCTCATGATTGCCATCTCCCGGACGGTCTCCATAGCCGATAATGAGCTGGAAATTACGGCCATTCGCGCGCAGGGCGCGGGTGGTCAGCACGTAAATAAGACCTCTAGCGCAATTCATTTGCGCTTTGACATTCGGGCCTCTGGCCTGCCAGAGTATTATAAACAGCGTTTGCTGACGGCCAGCCACCATCTGATAAGCGATGATGGCGTCATTATCATTAAGGCGCAGGAGTTCCGGAGCCAGGAGCTCAACCGGGAAGCGGCTATCGCCAGGCTGGTTGCCGTCATAAAAGAATTAACCGCGGAGCAGAAAAGCCGTCGCGCAACCCGTCCGACGCGTGCCTCGAAAGAGCGCCGTTTGTCCTCAAAGGCGCAAAAATCTTCTGTAAAGGCGCTTCGCGGCAAAGTTCGTCGTCCACTGGATTGACGGGCAGGAATAGCAATTTCATAAGGATTTTATGGTGAGAACAGCAATATTGTCAGTAGCGGCAGCCTGTACGCTATTTGCATTGATAGGGTGTAATAACCGTGCGGAAGTTGACGCCCTGCAACCTGCGCAGGCGGCGGAATTAAAACCCATGCAGCAAAGCTGGCGCGGCGTGCTGCCCTGTGCGGATTGTGAAGGTATTGAAACGTCACTATTTCTGGAAAAAGACGGCACATGGGTGATGAACGAGCGCTATCAGGGCGTGCGCGAAGAACCTTCCTCTTTTGCGTCATACGGTACCAGGGCGCGGACGGCGGATAAACTGGTGTTAACCGACAGCAATGGCGAGAAATCGTATTATCGCGCGAAGGGCAATGCGCTGGAGATGCTCGACAGAGAAGGCAATCCGGTGGCTTCGCAGCTTAATTATACGCTGGTGCCTGTTACCGCCAGCCTGCCGGTAACGCCAATGCCGCTGCGTGGTATGTATGTATACAGGGCCGATGCGGCGACCTTTACCGATTGCGCGACCGGAAAACGGCTGCCGGTCGCCAGTAACGCCCAGCTTGAGCGCGGCTATCTGGCGGCGAAAGGTGAAGCGGAAAAACCGGTGCTGCTGACGGTAGAAGGGCATTTTGTGTTTGCCGCGAACCCGGACACGGGCGAGCCGGTAAAAACGCTAATAGCCGATAAAAATGCGAAGTTTGCGCCGGGTAAAGATTGCACTCACTAATAAAAGGCCTCGCAGGGTGCGAGGCCTTTACATATCTGCCGGATGGCGCCGGGCAACCCCAACAAAATGTCGTTTAGCCTTTAATCGCCTTGACCAGATAATCAACGATATCGCCGGTTTTAATCAGCGATTTTTCACCGCTACGACGGTATTTATACTCAATATCGTCGTTATCCAGGTTGCGATCGCCAATCACGATAGTATGTGGAATACCAATCAGCTCCATATCGGCAAACATCACGCCCGGGCGCTCTTTACGGTCGTCCATCAGCACTTCAATGCCCTGCGCGCGCAATTCGCTGTACAGCTTTTCCGCCAGCTCCTGCACACGGAAGGATTTGTGCATATTCATCGGCAGAATAGCGACCTGGAAAGGCGCAATGGCGTCAGGCCATACAATGCCGCGCTCGTCAAAGTTCTGCTCGATAGCAGCGGCAACGACACGTGTTACGCCGATACCGTAGCAGCCCATTGTCAGGATCTGGTTACGGCCATCTTCACCCTGAACGGAGGCTTTCAGCGCTTCTGAGTACTTGGTACCTAACTGGAAGATGTGACCCACTTCGATACCGCGTTTGATAAGCAACGTTCCCTGACCATCCGGACTCGGATCGCCGGCGACTACGTTACGGATGTCGGCAACAACAGGCGTCGCCACATCGCGATCCCAGTTAATACCAAAGTAGTGTTTACCGTCGATGTTGGCGCCAGCGGCAAAATCGCTCATGGCGGCAACGGTGCGATCGATGATGACCGGAATCGGCATATTGACCGGGCCGAGGGAGCCAGGGCCGGCATTAATCACGGCGCGAATCTCTTCTTCGGTAGCGAAGGTCAGCGGGCTGGCAACGTGCGGCAGTTTTTCCGCTTTAACTTCATTCAGTTCATGATCGCCGCGAACCAGCAGAGCCACCAGCGGAGACTTGCTGTCTTTCACCGCTTTCACCAGCAGCGTTTTTACCGTTTTTTCAATTGGCAGGTTGAATTGTTCCACCAGCTCCGCGATGGTTTTGGCATTTGGCGTATCGACCAGAGTCATTTCCTGCGTCGCCGCTGCGCGCGGCGTTTGCGGCGCGATAGCTTCTGCCAGTTCAATGTTAGCCGCGTAATCAGAAACATCAGAGAAAACGATATCGTCTTCGCCGCTTTGCGCCAGCACCTGGAATTCATGCGAGGCGTTGCCGCCGATAGAACCGGTATCGGCCTGTACCGCGCGGAAATCCAGCCCCATACGGCTGAAGATACGGCTATACGCGGCGTACATGGCGTCATAGGTTTCCTGCAACGACTCCTGAGAGGTGTGGAAAGAGTAAGCATCTTTCATCAGGAATTCGCGCGAACGCATCACGCCAAAGCGCGGACGCACTTCATCACGGAATTTGGTCTGGATTTGGAAGAAGTTCAGCGGCAACTGCTTATAAGAGCTGAGTTCATTACGCACCAGATCGGTGATAACTTCTTCGTGGGTCGGGCCGAGTACGAACGGACGCTCGCCACGGTCGACAAAACGCAGCAGTTCCGGACCGTACTGTTCCCAACGACCACTCTCTTGCCACAGGTCGGCTGGCTGAACGACTGGCATCGACACCTCGATAGCACCGGCGTTGTTCATCTCTTCACGCACGATGTTTTCGACTTTTTTCAGGACGCGCAGGCCGGTCGGCAGCCAGGTATATAACCCGGAGGCGAGCTTGCGGATCATCCCGGCGCGCAGCATCAGCTGGTGGCTGATAACCTCGGCGTCGGCAGGTGTCTCCTTCAGAGTGGAGAGCAGGTATTGGCTAGTACGCATGTTGTTACGGTTCCAGTTGAACGATCGAACAGGCTCAATGTGAGCCTGATACAAAAAAAGTGATTTAGTTTACCAGCGTGCAAGAGATGTCAAAAGAGAAGGGCGTGAAATTACCGTGGTTCCAGCGCAAACACTTCAAATCCCGAGTTAACCACACGCCAGCGCACGTTAAAATCATGCAGCCAGACGGCATAGGTTTTGCCCGTCTCTTCACCCTTACGATAAGCCGGGCGAGGATCTTGCGCCAGCACATCGCAAATAAATGTCCGTAGCTGCGGATAACGCCTTTCCAGCGTCGTAAGCTGTTGAGCCACCTCAGCGGTAAAACTCACGGGCATTTCAGCTATCGGCGCCTGTTGCGCATAGCTGGCGGCGGCGTCCGGTAAGGCCTCGGCAAACGGTAAATACGGTTTAATATCCACGACCGGCGTGCCATCCACCAGATCCAGACTGCCTAATTTCAGAATTACGCTCTCTTTCCGGCACTCGATACCTTTTAGCGCAACGAGCGACATGCCAATCGGATTGGGGCGGAACGTGGAGCGCGTGGCAAAAACGCCCATTCTGGCGTTACCGCCAAGACGGGGCGGACGAACTGTTGGCCGCCAGCCGCCGTCCATCGTCTGATGAAAAACGAAAAGTACCCACAAATGGCTGAACGCCTCCAGGCCGCGAACGGCATCGGCCTGGTTGTAAGGCGCTATCAGATGCAGTTCGCCGCAGGCGCTTTTGACCAGACCAGGCTGGCGCGGAACGGCGAATTTTTCTTTATAGGGGGAGCGAATAACGCCGATTTGTTCAAACTGAAAGCTGCTCATTTCGCCGAAATATTCAGGGCGGACCCGATACAAACCGCCTGACGGTAGCAGCCTGGCGTGCCGCTGGTAATTTCACAGCTGTGCAGCAGGACGGCGTTGGCTTTCATTTTAGAGGCATTAATCTGCATACGCTTGCGCGCAGTTGGAATGTTAGGCGGAGAGTCTTGATTTGTCGCCTGGCAGGATTCGCCGCTAACTTCGCCAAGATCGCGGAAAGGTTTGCCGACTAAGTCTTCAGCATTGGTGTAAATCCTGACGGGAGCGGCACGCGGCGCTTTAGGTTTCTCCGGCTCCGCTTTTGGCGGGGTTGCGGTGCTTTGAACGGGTTCAACAGGGGATCTGCTTAGCATGGAACAACCGCCCAGCATGAGTGCCAATAAACAGATCGGTAAAGCACGCATAATATTTCCTCAATGAATGTTCTAATTGCCAGATATTGAATCAGGAGCTTGCATAAATGACAAGACGGGCAATAGCCCGTCCTGAATAATATTACAGATTGTGGAATCAGCCTAAAACTTACCAGCCTTTCACCGCGCCGCCATTAAAAACTTTATTTGCGGCTTCGTACACTTCATCAGACTGGTAAGCCTGAACGAATTTTTTCACATTCTCGGCGTCTTTGTTATCTTCACGCGTCACGATCAGGTTAACGTACGGAGAATCTTTATCTTCAACGAAGATACCGTCTTTCGCTGGCGTCAGGCCAATCTGGCTGGCGTAAGTCGTATTGATGACCGCTAACGCGATCTGCGCGTCATCCAGCGAACGCGGCAACTGCGGCGCTTCCAGCTCAACAATTTTCAGATTTTTCGGGTTTTCCACGATATCCAGCGAGGTAGGAAGCAGACCGACGCCGTCTTTCAGTTTAATCAGCCCTACTTTTTGCAGCAGCAACAGGGAACGACCAAGGTTGGTCGGGTCGTTAGGCACAGCGACCTGGGAACCGTCCTTGAGCTCATCCAGAGATTTGATTTTTTTGGAATATCCTGCAATGGGATAGACAAAAGTCTTACCAACGGAAACCAGTTTGTAACCGCGATCTTTGATTTGCTGATCCAGATACGGTTTGTGCTGGAAGGCATTGGCATCGATATCGCCTTTGCTTAGCGCTTCATTAGGCAGAACATAATCATTAAAGGTCACCAATTCCACGTCCAGGCCGTATTTTTCTTTCGCGACTTTCTGCGCGACTTCGGCAACTTGCTGCTCTGCGCCAACGATTACGCCGACTTTAATATGATTCGGATCTTTTTCATCCTGACCGCAACCCGCAAGTGCCAGAGAACCAATCAGAGCACCCACTGCCGCAAAGGTTTTGAATTTGAACGCCATGCTTATTTCCTTAATGAGTATTTGTGTTGTGTTTAACGTTACTTATGCGTGACAGCCCTGACGATGCGATCGCCGGATAACTGAATTAAATAAACCAGAACGACAAGTAATACCAGCACCGTATTCATCACGGTAGCATTGTATCCAATATAACCGTACTGATAGCCGATTTGACCGAGGCCGCCTGCGCCGACGGCGCCGCCCATTGCGGAGTAACCGACCAGGGTGATCAGTGTAATGGTTGCCGCATTCACCAGACCAGGCAGCGCTTCCGGTAAAAGGATTTTACGTACAATTTGCAGCGGCGTGGCGCCCATCGCTCGCGAGGCTTCAATCAGCCCGGCAGGGATCTCTAACAACGCATTTTCCACCATACGGGCGATAAAAGGCGCGGCGCCGACGGTCAGCGGTACAATCGCGGCCTGCAAACCAATGGAGGTGCCGACAATTATTCGGGTAAAAGGAATCATCCACACCAACAGGATGATAAAGGGAATCGAGCGGAAAATATTGACCACCGCAGAGAGGGAGCGATACAGCCTGGCGTTCTCCATAATCTGCCCCGGGCGCGTAACATACAGCAATACGCCAACCGGCAGGCCAATCACGAAACCGAAGAAACCGGAGACAAAGGTCATCGCCAGCGTTTCCCAGACGCCACGAACCAGTAACCACATCATTGCCTCAGACATAACCCAGTACCTCTACTTTCACATGGTGATCCTGCAGCCAGGCAATTGCGGCTTGCGTCTCTTCTTGTGTGCCGTGCATTTCCGTTAGCATAATGCCGAACTTCACACCGCCCGCGTAATCCATCTGCGCGCTGATAATATTATTGTTCACGTTGAAACGACGCGCGGTTTCAGAAAGCAGTGGGGCATCCACAGACTGCCCGGTGAACTCCATGCGCAGCATCGGCACGCTGTCAGTTTCCGGCGACGCTTTCAAACGCGCCTGGTAATCTTCCGGAATGTCCAGGTGCAGAGTGGACTGAATAAACTTCTGCGCCAGCGGCGTTTTAGGATGCGAGAAGACTTCGCTGACCGTATCCTGCTCAATAAGCTCGCCATTACTGATGACGGCAACGCAGTCGCAGATACGTTTTACGACATCCATTTCATGAGTGATAAGCAGAATCGTCAACCCCAGACGACGGTTGATATCTTTCAGCAATTCCAGAATCGAACGGGTCGTTGCGGGATCAAGCGCGCTGGTGGCTTCATCGCACAGCAACACTTTTGGATTACTGGCTAACGCGCGGGCAATCGCGACACGCTGTTTCTGACCGCCGGAAAGATTTGCCGGATAGCTGTCGTGCTTGTCGCCAAGACCGACTAAATCCAGCAGCTCTGTGACACGGCGTTTGATCTCTTCCTTTGGTGTGTTATCCAGTTCCAGCGGCAACGCGACGTTGCCAAATACGGTACGGGAAGAGAGCAGGTTAAAATGTTGGAAAATCATGCCGATTTGACGGCGAGCTTTGGTCAACTCAGACTCTGAAAGCGTTGTCAGCTCCTGACCACCGACCTGAACGCTACCTTCGGTTGGACGTTCAAGTAAGTTTACGCAGCGAATGAGCGTACTTTTACCGGCGCCGGAGGCGCCGATGACGCCGTAAATTTGTCCGGCAGGGACATGCAGGCTGACATTGTTCAGCGCCTGAATGGTGCGCGCCCCCTGCTGGAACACTTTGGTAATATTCGAAAGTTTAATCATTGATTCTTTATTATCGTAATGAAATGAGCGGAGGCATTTTCGTCTGCCTAATACGGTCAACGCCGTCAACAGAATGGATGTTAAGGCATCCAGACGTCTAAATCAATCAGGCTTTATACGATGAGCACTTTCTTGCCTGCTGAAACATGCGATACTAGCGCCACTTGCTTTACTCAGGAGCTATAAAAGGTGGCAAAGTCTGTACCCGCAATTTTTCTCGACCGTGACGGCACCATTAATGTGGATCACGGCTACGTACATGAAATCGATGCATTCGAGTTTATAGACGGTGTTATTGACGCGATGCGCGAGCTAAAAAAAATGGGCTATGCGTTGGTGGTGGTGACGAACCAGTCCGGAATCGCGCGCGGCAAATTCACTGAGGCGCAGTTTGAAACGTTAACCGAATGGATGGACTGGTCGTTGGCGGATCGCGATGTTGATTTGGACGGCATCTATTATTGTCCTCACCATCCGCAGGGCAGTATAGAAGAGTTCCGTCAGGTATGTGATTGCCGCAAGCCGCATCCAGGAATGCTTATCTCGGCGCGTGATTTCCTGCATATCGATATGGCGGCTTCTTATATGGTGGGAGACAAGCTGGAAGATATGCAGGCGGCTGCGGCGGCAAATGTCGGGACAAAAGTGCTGGTGCGTACGGGCAAACCGGTCACGGCAGAAGCAGAAAACGCGGCGGACTGGGTGTTAAACAGCCTTGCCGATCTGCCATCGGCGATAAAAAAGCAGCAAAAATAAGCGTTATGGATAAAAGATGAGCGGTTAAAACAAAAATGCATTTTTCCGCTTGTCTTCCTGAACCGACTCCCTATAATGCGCCTCCATCGACACGGCGGATGTGAATCACTTCACACAAACAGCCGGTCGGTTGAAGAGAAAAATCCTGAAATTCAGGGTTGACTCTGAAAGAGGAAAGCGTAATATACGCCACCTCGCGACGGTGAGCTGCAGGCCGCGTCGCATCTGCTCTTTAACAATTTATCAGACAATCTGTGTGGGCACTCGAAGATACGGATTCTTAACGTCCTCGGACGAAAAATGAATACCAAGTCTCAACGAGTGAACACGTAATTCATTACGAAGTTTAATTCATTGAGCATCAAACTTTTAAATTGAAGAGTTTGATCATGGCTCAGATTGAACGCTGGCGGCAGGCCTAACACATGCAAGTCGAACGGTAACAGGAAGCAGCTTGCTGCTTCGCTGACGAGTGGCGGACGGGTGAGTAATGTCTGGGAAACTGCCTGATGGAGGGGGATAACTACTGGAAACGGTGGCTAATACCGCATAACGTCGCAAGACCAAAGAGGGGGACCTTAGGGCCTCTTGCCATCAGATGTGCCCAGATGGGATTAGCTTGTTGGTGAGGTAACGGCTCACCAAGGCGACGATCCCTAGCTGGTCTGAGAGGATGACCAGCCACACTGGAACTGAGACACGGTCCAGACTCCTACGGGAGGCAGCAGTGGGGAATATTGCACAATGGGCGCAAGCCTGATGCAGCCATGCCGCGTGTATGAAGAAGGCCTTCGGGTTGTAAAGTACTTTCAGCGGGGAGGAAGGTGTTGTGGTTAATAACCGCAGCAATTGACGTTACCCGCAGAAGAAGCACCGGCTAACTCCGTGCCAGCAGCCGCGGTAATACGGAGGGTGCAAGCGTTAATCGGAATTACTGGGCGTAAAGCGCACGCAGGCGGTCTGTCAAGTCGGATGTGAAATCCCCGGGCTCAACCTGGGAACTGCATTCGAAACTGGCAGGCTTGAGTCTTGTAGAGGGGGGTAGAATTCCAGGTGTAGCGGTGAAATGCGTAGAGATCTGGAGGAATACCGGTGGCGAAGGCGGCCCCCTGGACAAAGACTGACGCTCAGGTGCGAAAGCGTGGGGAGCAAACAGGATTAGATACCCTGGTAGTCCACGCCGTAAACGATGTCTACTTGGAGGTTGTGCCCTTGAGGCGTGGCTTCCGGAGCTAACGCGTTAAGTAGACCGCCTGGGGAGTACGGCCGCAAGGTTAAAACTCAAATGAATTGACGGGGGCCCGCACAAGCGGTGGAGCATGTGGTTTAATTCGATGCAACGCGAAGAACCTTACCTGGTCTTGACATCCACAGAACTTTCCAGAGATGGATTGGTGCCTTCGGGAACTGTGAGACAGGTGCTGCATGGCTGTCGTCAGCTCGTGTTGTGAAATGTTGGGTTAAGTCCCGCAACGAGCGCAACCCTTATCCTTTGTTGCCAGCGATTAGGTCGGGAACTCAAAGGAGACTGCCAGTGATAAACTGGAGGAAGGTGGGGATGACGTCAAGTCATCATGGCCCTTACGACCAGGGCTACACACGTGCTACAATGGCGCATACAAAGAGAAGCGACCTCGCGAGAGCAAGCGGACCTCATAAAGTGCGTCGTAGTCCGGATTGGAGTCTGCAACTCGACTCCATGAAGTCGGAATCGCTAGTAATCGTGGATCAGAATGCCACGGTGAATACGTTCCCGGGCCTTGTACACACCGCCCGTCACACCATGGGAGTGGGTTGCAAAAGAAGTAGGTAGCTTAACCTTCGGGAGGGCGCTTACCACTTTGTGATTCATGACTGGGGTGAAGTCGTAACAAGGTAACCGTAGGGGAACCTGCGGTTGGATCACCTCCTTACCTTAAAGAACTGTTCTTTGCAGTGCTCACACAGATTGTCTGATGAAAAACGAGCAGTAAAACCTCTACAGGCTTGTAGCTCAGGTGGTTAGAGCGCACCCCTGATAAGGGTGAGGTCGGTGGTTCAAGTCCACTCAGGCCTACCAAATTTTCCCTGAATACTGCGTTGTGAAATAACTCACATACTGATGTATGCTTCGTTATTCCACGCCTTGTCTCAGGAAAAATTATCGGTAAAGAGGTTCTGACTACACGATGGGGCTATAGCTCAGCTGGGAGAGCGCCTGCTTTGCACGCAGGAGGTCTGCGGTTCGATCCCGCATAGCTCCACCATCTCGTGAGTGTTTACAAAAAATACTTCAGAGTGTACCTGAAAGGGTTCACTGCGAAGTTTTGCTCTTTAAAAATCTGGATCAAGCTGAAAATTGAAACACAGAACAACGAAAGTTGTTCGTGAGTCTCTCAAATTTTCGCGACACGAGAATGTTTTACGAAACATCTTCGGGTTGTGAGGTTAAGCGACTAAGCGTACACGGTGGATGCCCTGGCAGTCAGAGGCGATGAAGGGCGTGCTAATCTGCGATAAGCGCCGGTAAGGTGATATGAACCGTTATAACCGGCGATACCCGAATGGGGAAACCCAGTGTGACTCGTCACACTATCATTAACTGAATCCATAGGTTAATGAGGCGAACCGGGGGAACTGAAACATCTAAGTACCCCGAGGAAAAGAAATCAACCGAGATTCCCCCAGTAGCGGCGAGCGAACGGGGAGGAGCCCAGAGCCTGAATCAGCATGTGTGTTAGTGGAAGCGTCTGGAAAGGCGCGCGATACAGGGTGACAGCCCCGTACACAAAAGCGCATGTGCTGTGAGCTCGATGAGTAGGGCGGGACACGTGGTATCCTGTCTGAATATGGGGGGACCATCCTCCAAGGCTAAATACTCCTGACTGACCGATAGTGAACCAGTACCGTGAGGGAAAGGCGAAAAGAACCCCGGCGAGGGGAGTGAAAAAGAACCTGAAACCGTGTACGTACAAGCAGTGGGAGCACAGGTTTACCTGTGTGACTGCGTACCTTTTGTATAATGGGTCAGCGACTTATATTCTGTAGCAAGGTTAACCGTATAGGGGAGCCGGAGGGAAACCGAGTCTTAATTGGGCGTTAAGTTGCAGGGTATAGACCCGAAACCCGGTGATCTAGCCATGGGCAGGTTGAAGGTTGGGTAACACTAACTGGAGGACCGAACCGACTAATGTTGAAAAATTAGCGGATGACCTGTGGCTGGGGGTGAAAGGCCAATCAAACCGGGAGATAGCTGGTTCTCCCCGAAAGCTATTTAGGTAGCGCCTCGTGAATTCATCTCCGGGGGTAGAGCACTGTTTCGGCTAGGGGGCCATCCCGGCTTACCAACCCGATGCAAACTGCGAATACCGGAGAATGTTATCACGGGAGACACACGGCGGGTGCTAACGTCCGTCGTGAAGAGGGAAACAACCCAGACCGCCAGCTAAGGTCCCAAAGTCATGGTTAAGTGGGAAACGATGTGGGAAGGCCCAGACAGCCAGGATGTTGGCTTAGAAGCAGCCATCATTTAAAGAAAGCGTAATAGCTCACTGGTCGAGTCGGCCTGCGCGGAAGATGTAACGGGGCTAAACCATGCACCGAAGCTGCGGCAGCGACACTGTGTGTTGTTGGGTAGGGGAGCGTTCTGTAAGCCTGTGAAGGTGTGTCGTGAGGCATGCTGGAGGTATCAGAAGTGCGAATGCTGACATAAGTAACGATAAAGCGGGTGAAAAGCCCGCTCGCCGGAAGACCAAGGGTTCCTGTCCAACGTTAATCGGGGCAGGGTGAGTCGACCCCTAAGGCGAGGCCGAAAGGCGTAGTCGATGGGAAACGGGTTAATATTCCCGTACTTGGTGTTACTGCGAAGGGGGGACGGAGAAGGCTATGTTGGCCGGGCGACGGTTGTCCCGGTTTAAGCGTGTAGGTGTGTGTTCCAGGTAAATCCGGTTCACTTTAACACTGAGGCGTGACGACGAGGCACTACGGTGCTGAAGCAACAAATGCCCTGCTTCCAGGAAAAGCCTCTAAGCATCAGGTAACATCAAATCGTACCCCAAACCGACACAGGTGGTCAGGTAGAGAATACCAAGGCGCTTGAGAGAACTCGGGTGAAGGAACTAGGCAAAATGGTGCCGTAACTTCGGGAGAAGGCACGCTGACACGTAGGTGAAGTGATTTACTCATGGAGCTGAAGTCAGTCGAAGATACCAGCTGGCTGCAACTGTTTATTAAAAACACAGCACTGTGCAAACACGAAAGTGGACGTATACGGTGTGACGCCTGCCCGGTGCCGGAAGGTTAATTGATGGGGTCAGCGCAAGCGAAGCTCCTGATCGAAGCCCCGGTAAACGGCGGCCGTAACTATAACGGTCCTAAGGTAGCGAAATTCCTTGTCGGGTAAGTTCCGACCTGCACGAATGGCGTAATGATGGCCAGGCTGTCTCCACCCGAGACTCAGTGAAATTGAACTCGCTGTGAAGATGCAGTGTACCCGCGGCAAGACGGAAAGACCCCGTGAACCTTTACTATAGCTTGACACTGAACATTGAGCCTTGATGTGTAGGATAGGTGGGAGGCTTTGAAGCGTGGACGCCAGTCTGCGTGGAGCCGACCTTGAAATACCACCCTTTAATGTTTGATGTTCTAACGTGGACCCGTGATCCGGGTTGCGGACAGTGTCTGGTGGGTAGTTTGACTGGGGCGGTCTCCTCCTAAAGAGTAACGGAGGAGCACGAAGGTTGGCTAATCCTGGTCGGACATCAGGAGGTTAGTGCAATGGCATAAGCCAGCTTGACTGCGAGCGTGACGGCGCGAGCAGGTGCGAAAGCAGGTCATAGTGATCCGGTGGTTCTGAATGGAAGGGCCATCGCTCAACGGATAAAAGGTACTCCGGGGATAACAGGCTGATACCGCCCAAGAGTTCATATCGACGGCGGTGTTTGGCACCTCGATGTCGGCTCATCACATCCTGGGGCTGAAGTAGGTCCCAAGGGTATGGCTGTTCGCCATTTAAAGTGGTACGCGAGCTGGGTTTAGAACGTCGTGAGACAGTTCGGTCCCTATCTGCCGTGGGCGCTGGAGAACTGAGGGGGGCTGCTCCTAGTACGAGAGGACCGGAGTGGACGCATCACTGGTGTTCGGGTTGTCATGCCAATGGCACTGCCCGGTAGCTAAATGCGGAAGAGATAAGTGCTGAAAGCATCTAAGCACGAAACTTGCCCCGAGATGAGTTCTCCCTGAGACTTAAAGTCTCCTGAAGGAACGTTGAAGACGACGACGTTGATAGGCCGGGTGTGTAAGCGCAGCGATGCGTTGAGCTAACCGGTACTAATGAACCGTGAGGCTTAACCTTACAACGCCGAAGATGTTTTGGCGGATGAGAGACGATTTTCAGCACTGATTCAGAGTTGAGTACGCAATAATTTGCGCAGCAGCAAGGCGGCAAGCGAAGGAAAGGAAGGAGCATACAGAAGTATGTGACTGAGTTTACGAGCGCAGGCAACGCCGCTGATGCGATAAAGAATTGCGTACAGAGCACAAAGAATTTGCCTGGCGGCACTAGCGCGGTGGTCCCACCTGACCCCATGCCGAACTCAGAAGTGAAACGCCGTAGCGCCGATGGTAGTGTGGGGTCTCCCCATGCGAGAGTAGGGAACTGCCAGGCATCAAATTAGAAGTATGGCATTAACTTTCGGGGCAGTTCACTACTCGACAGAGAGTAGGACAAAAGCGAAAGCTTTTGAACGTTGCGAAGCAACGGCCCGAAGGGTGAATCACGAAGTGATTCATAAACTGCCAGGCATCAAATTGCAGTAAACCGGGATGAAAATCCGGGTTGTGACAAAGAAATTCGGTGGAGCGGTAGTTCAGTTGGTTAGAATACCTGCCTGTCACGCAGGGGGTCGCGGGTTCGAGTCCCGTCCGTTCCGCCACTTATTAAGAGCCCTGAGCATTAGCTCAGGGCTTTTTCTTTTCCTGTCATTTAATTATTGCTCAATTCGCAAAAATCCTCTGCATTTCTCGCTCTTTTTCTGCAAAGCGCTGAAGGTCATAATTCCCTCAGTTAACGAACATAGTGATTAAAAAGAGGAATTCTATGACTATCCCTGCATTCGGTTTAGGTACTTTTCGCCTGAAAGACGACGTGGTTATCGCTTCTGTTAAAACGGCGCTTGAACTGGGCTACCGTGCTGTCGACACTGCGCAAATCTATGATAATGAAGCGGCTGTTGGACAGGCGATTGCTGAGAGCGGCGTACCGCGTAGCGAGCTGTACATCACCACCAAGATCTGGATTGAAAACCTTAGCAAAGACAAGCTAATCCCAAGCCTGAAAGAGAGCCTGAAAAAACTGCGTACCGATTATGTCGATCTGACGCTGATCCACTGGCCATCTCCGGGTGATGCCGTGTCTGTCGAAGAATTTATGCAGGCATTGCTTGAAGCTAAAAAACAAGGGCTGACTCGCGAAATTGGCATTTCAAACTTCACCATTCCGTTGATGGAAAAGGCTATTGCCGCGGTGGGCGCACACAATATCGCCACCAACCAGATTGAGCTATCTCCGTATCTGCAGAATCGTAAGGTGGTTGACTGGGCGAAAGCGCACGGTATCCATATCACCTCTTATATGACGCTGGCATACGGTAAAGCGCTGAAAGATGAAGTGATTGCACGCATTGCGGCTAAACATAATGCGACCCCGGCGCAGGTTATTCTGGCATGGGCAATGGGTGAAGGTTACTCGGTGATCCCTTCATCCACCAGGCGTGAAAACCTGGCAAGCAACCTGCTGGCACTGGACCTGCATCTGGATGTCGAAGATAAAAATGCGATCGCGGCACTGGACTGCAACGATCGTCTGGTTAGCCCGGAAGGACTGGCTCCTGCCTGGGATTAATTACCCGCTCCTTTGTACCTTTACCCCTCTTTCACAGCTCCTGCGGGAGCTGTTCTTATATATTCGCTCAAAAAGTCGATAAATGCCCGAATACGTGTGCTGACGGCGCGATCGCTGTAGTAAACGGCGCTGAAAGGCATTTCTACCGGCAGACGTTTATCGGCCAGCAGTTCCACCAGTTCTCCCCGCGCGATCTCTTTATCAATCATATAATCTGAAAGACATGCAATGCCGTTACCGTTCAGGCAAAGTTGTTTTAACGTTTCCCCGCTGTTGGAAGAAATCCCACATTCGATCTCATGGAGCTGCCCATCGCTACAGGCTATTGGCCAGGTATTGAGCGAGATGGGTTCAGAGAACCCCAGGCACAGATGCCGTTTTAACTCTTCAACGCTCTCAGGCTTGCCAAAGCGGGCAATATAGTCAGGTGAAGCGATAATCTTGCGATAGCTGGTAAATAACGGGCGCGCGCGCAGACTTGAATCTGTCAACGTGCCTGCGCGTATCGCAACATCCACTTTTCGTTCAATAAGATTGATGAACGTTTCTGAGGAGACAAGAGACAACGTCATTTCCGGATACCGTTCACGAAAAGGTTTAATCAGCGGCATCAGGAAATGCAGCATTACCGGCGTTGCCGCATCGATACGCAGTAAGCCGCGCGGGGTATTACGCGACTCCATGATTTCCGTTTCTGCGGCGGCCATTTCTTGCAGTATCTGCTGCACGCGCCTGAAGTATCGCTCTCCTTCTTCAGTCAGGCTCAGCTGTCGGGTCGTACGATTAAGCAGACTGACGCCGAGCTTCATCTCCAGCTTTTTAACTGCCCGGCTGACAGCGGAATTGGCCTGTCCAAGCTGCTCTGCCGCCCGGCTGAAGCTGCCGCTTTCCACGACAGCGACAAAAATTGCGAGTTCTTCGGAGGTGGCTTTCATCTTTGCTCCTGAAGCAAAATTAAATTGATATTTTGGCTATTTTTGTCATTAAAACATCCAGGCATACTGCGTGTCATCTGATTACTGCTGTTATGGAGTTATGTATGCCTCTCGCTTTATTTGCACTGACAATAAGTGCTTTCGCTATCGGTACGACTGAGTTTGTGATTGTCGGCCTGGTGCCGACCATTGCTCAACAACTGGCTATCTCGTTACCTTCCGCCGGAATGCTGGTTTCAATCTATGCGCTGGGTGTGGCTATTGGCGCGCCGGTGCTAACCGCGCTGACCGGACGCCTGCCGCGTAAACAGTTACTGGTCGCGCTGATGGTCTTGTTTACGGCGGGGAATTTGCTGGCATGGCAGGCACCGGGCTATATGACATTAATCGTCGCCCGTCTGCTGACGGGCCTGGCGCACGGCGTGTTCTTCTCGATTGGATCTACCATCGCGACAAGTCTGGTGCCAAAAGAGAAAGCGGCTTCTGCGATCGCTATTATGTTTGGTGGTTTAACGGTAGCTCTGGTCACGGGCGTGCCGCTGGGAACATTTATCGGTCAGCATTTTGGCTGGCGTGAGACCTTCCTTGCGGTATCACTGTTAGGCGTGATTGCGCTGATGAGCAGTCAACTGCTGATCCCGGCCAACATTCCCGGTCGGGCGGCCGCCAGCATTCGTGACCAGGTGAAAGTACTGACTCATCCTCGTCTGTTGCTGATTTACGCCGTTACGGCGCTTGGCTACGGCGGGGTATTCACGGCATTCACCTTCCTGGCGCCGATGATGCAGGATCTGGCGGGATTCTCCCCGGCAGCAGTAAGCTGGATCCTACTGGGTTATGGCGTATCTGTGGCTATCGGCAATATCTGGGGCGGTAAACTGGCGGATAAGCATGGCGCCGTGCCGGCGCTGAAATTCATTTTCGCCGCGCTGTTTGTTCTGCTGATGGTCTTCCAGGTGACGGCCTCCACGCAGTATGCCGCGCTGGCTACCATTCTGGTGATGGGGATCTTTGCCTTCGGTAACGTACCGGGTTTGCAGGTCTACGTGGTACAGAAAGCGGAACAATTCACGCCTAATGCGGTAGATGTGGCGTCAGGTCTGAACATTGCGGCGTTTAACATTGGTATTGCGCTGGGCTCCGTGATTGGCGGGCAAACGGTGGAGCATTACGGTTTGGCGCAGACGCCGTGGATTGGCGCCCTCATTGTTCTGGTGGCTTTCCTGCTGGTGGGCGTCAGCGGACGTCTTGATAAACCTGTACGCATTGCTCTGGAGTAAATTATTGATGTAAGCGCCTACTTACAAAACAAACTGCAATTGTTCGTTGAAAGTGAGTGCTAAAATCCCTATAACAGAAGAACCAGTCCGGTTGAGGACTGGTTGACGTTACAGAGGTTTGAAAGTCAAAAGTGCGAAAAAACACCTATGCGATGCGCTATGTTGCCGGACAGCCCGCCGAGCGGATTTTGCCGCCAGGGTCGTTTGCGAGCATTGGCCAGGCATTGCCCGCCGGGGAACCGCTAAGCAGTGAAGAGCGGATCCGTATCCTCGTGTGGAATATATTCAAGCAGCAGCGAGCCGAATGGTTATCGGTGCTGAAGAACTACGGCAAAGATGCGCATCTGGTCCTGTTGCAGGAGGCACAGACGACGCCTGAACTGGTACAGTTTGCCACCGCTAACTATCTTGCCGCCGACCAGGTTCCCGCTTTTGTATTACCTCAGCATCCGTCTGGCGTCATGACGCTTTCTGCCGCCCATCCTGTTTACTGCTGCCCTTTACGGGAAAGAGAACCAATTTTACGTTTGGCGAAATCAGCCCTGGTGACGGTATATCCCTTGCCGGATACCCGTTTATTAATGGTAGTAAATGTTCATGCGGTAAATTTTAGTCTGGGCGTGGACGTATACAGTAAGCAGTTACTTCCGATCGGCGACCAGATTGCGCACCATAGCGGCCCTGTCATTATGGCGGGTGATTTTAATGCCTGGAGCCGCCCACGTATGAATGCGTTGTACCGCTTTGCACGTGAGATGTCGTTGCGCCAGGTGCGTTTCACTGACGATCAGCGCCGTCGTGCGTTTGGACGACCGCTGGATTTTGTTTTTTATCGTGGTTTAAACGTGAATGAAGCCTCCGTACTGGTGACGCGCGCTTCCGATCACAATCCGCTACTCGTTGAATTCAGTCCCGGCAAACCTGAGCAATAAAGGTGCGTCAGGTCTGCCGTGGGGCAGGCCTCTGCGGGTGCTGCCCTTTACTTTTCTCATAACAGAAGGGCACTACCATGACAACGCATTCCCACCATGACAATGTTGAAAAGCAGTTTGGTTCACAGGCGAACGCCTATTTACATAGCGCCGTTCACGCAGCGGGTCGTGACTTAGCGCGGCTGGCGCAAAGGCTGTCTGATTTTTCCCACGCGAACGTACTGGATATGGGATGTGGAGCTGGACACGCGAGTTTTGTCGCTGCGCAACATGCCAATTCGGTCGTGGCATACGATTTATCAGCCAGCATGCTTGAGGTTGTCGCTGGAGCGGCGGAAGAAAGACATTTAAGTAATATTACTCTCCGGCAAGGCTATGCCGAAAAACTGCCCTTTGAAGATGCATCGTTTGAGATGGTGATTAGCCGCTATTCCGCGCATCACTGGCACGACGTTGGTCAGGCATTGCGTGAGGTTAATCGTGTATTAAAGCCCGGTGGCGTGCTGATTATCATGGATGTCATGTCGCCTGGACATCCTGTACGCGATATCTGGCTGCAAACGGTGGAGGCGTTACGCGACACGTCGCATGTCCGTAACTATTCCAGTGGCGAATGGCTGGCGATGGTCAATAACGCGATGCTGGTAACGAATACCGTGATAACAGATCGTTTATCGCTGGAGTTTCGCTCATGGGTAACGCGGATGCGTACGTCAGCGCCGTTGGTTGAGGCGATTCGATTATATCAGGCGAGCGCCCCGGTAGAGGTGAAGCGTTATTTTGAGTTGCAGGATGACGGCTCGTTTAGCAGCGATACTATCATGCTGGAAGCGCATAAAGCGGTATAGCAATTTAAAAGGCGCCGGGGGAAGCGGCGCCTTTTGGCTTTTTCGTCGGACAATATCAGGAGTCTGGCGTGCTATTGTCCTTCACAAACAACGTAAGCTGATCGCCCGGTTGTAGATTATCCGTATCATGGTTCCAACGCATCACATCTTTGATATTCACCCCGTGACGTCTGGCGATACTGGAAAGCGAATCGCCTTTACGGACACGATAGGTAATGCTATCGCTATTGTTTGCCAGTCGTTGCGCGCTGCTGCCAGCGCCCACGGTCAGGCTTTGCCCGATTTTCAGGCGCGAACCACGCAGGTTGTTCCACTGCTGCAAGTCCTTCGTGCTTACGCCAAGCCGCGAAGCAATACCGGAAAGCGTATCGCCAGAGCGCACCTTATAGCTACGGCTATTCAACGGCGTATTGTCGGCGATCAGTTGGGACTGAACGGCGTCAATCTCACCGGAAGCCAGCGACTCACGCAACTGCTCGGCATGCTTTTTGGGCACCATAACATATTGCGGACCGCTTACGCCTAAGGTAGACCCTTTTACACCGGCATTAAACGTCTTCAGCTTGCTGATAGACATGCCCGCCATATCCGCAACCTGGGCCATTTCAACTGGACTGTTTAAACGAACTCGTGCCAGCGCTCGGCTTTCATCTGTTGTTGGCAGACGTACGCCGTAGCGTTTGCTGTTTTTGAGAATTTCACTCAATGCCAGCATTTTAGGTACGTAGAGTTTTGTTTCTCTGGGCAAAGAAAGCGACCAGAAATCCGTCGGTTTTCCACGCGCTTTGTTTGCTTTAATTGCCCGCATAACACGGCCTTCGCCGCTGTTATACGCTGCAACGGTTAACAGCCAGTCGCCGTCAAACATTTTGTTCAGACGCTGCATCATGTCTAACGCGGCGGTCGTAGAGGCTACAACATCGCGACGCGCGTCATAATTACGGGTCTGCTTTAAACCATAATTGCGCCCTGTGCTCGGTATGATCTGCCAGATGCCTGCGGCATTGGCGCCAGACGTTGCGTGAGGATCAAAAGCGCTCTCCACTATGGGTAGTAGTACCAGCTCCATAGGCATGTTACGTTTCTTAACCTGCCCCGCTATCCAGTACATATACGGCTCTGCCCGTAAAGTTACATCGTGGAGATAGCTCTTATTGCGTAAATACTTCTGTTTCTGTTCGCGAATCCGGCTGTTTTCCGGAATTCCCATCTTTAGCTCGTCGCCAATGAAAGCCCACAAGTCCTGATCTGGCGCGATAGACGTTCCGTCGTCCATCCATCGTGCCTGACTCGTAAACTTTCCTGCTTCCCCTTGACCAGCTGCAGAAAGGCTCTGTGCGTGCTGTTGGACGTTGCCAGTGTTCTGAGACGTCTGGCACCCCACAAGCAGGACAGAGGCGAGTAATATCGCTTTTGCCTTCATGTGTGTGTCAATAGTTGCTTAAAAGACGACCGATCATAACGGCGAAGTTAGCGAATGACAAGTAAGAATTATCAGAACGTGTCTTTCTTTGACCTTAACCATGCAAAACGCGCTTCTGGTTGTTGCAATATTGTTTCTTTGTTTATTTCGTTAATTAAATCAATATCTTCAGTTCTTAAAAAAAGATTAATCTTACGCTCATTTTTAAGAATAACGGGTAATGTCATTTGTTTTTTTACACGTAACTCTTTAACTTTACGATAATATTCATTTATGAACGAATCGTGCGGAAGTATGCTCAATGCGAACTTAATGTTAGCTAAAGTGTATTCGTGAGCGCAGCAAATGAGAGTGTCGTCAGGCAGAGAGTTAATTTTCATAAGTGACTGATACATCTGTGATGGCGTGCCTTCAAACAGTCGACCACAGCCGCCAGAAAACAGCGTGTCGCCGCAGAATAAGTAAGGGTGGCTAAAGTAACAGACGTGTCCTAACGTGTGGCCCGGCGTGGCAAAAAGAGTAAATTTCTCGCCTAAAACGCGAATAGTATCGCCATCGCCAACAAGATGGGTTGCTCCCTTGTCTTGCGTTTCCGCCGGTCCATAAACCGTCATTTGCGGGAAGTGTTGCAACAGCTCTTTGACTCCGCCAACATGGTCGTGATGGTGATGCGTCAGAAAAATCGCCTCCGGCATCCACTTATGTTCAGCAATGGCCTTTAAGACGGGGGCCGCTTCGCCGGGATCAACAATCACACAGCGGCCTTCATCATTGGTCAGCACCCAGATGTAATTGTCCTGAAACGCGGGAATACTGTTAAGATTCATATATTACCTCTCAAATAATTAGCGGAAGGTTGCGATGAAACCGGCAAGGCTCTCTCAAACTGTCGTTGCGCCCGGATGTTGGGGTGAGTTGCCCTGGGGCAATTACTACCGTGAGGCGCTGGAACAGCAGCTAAATCCGTGGCTTGCAAAAATGTATGGTTTCCATTTGCTTAAAATCGGTAATTTAAGCGCAGAAATCAATTCCGAAGCGTGCGCGGTCTCCCATCAGGTGAATGTTTCATCGCAGGGCTCACCGATGCAGGTTCTGGCCGATCCGCTACACCTTCCTTTTGCGGGTAAATCCGTCGATGTTTGTCTGCTGGCGCATACTTTGCCGTGGTGTACCGACCCGCACCGTTTATTGCGGGAAGCCGACCGCGTATTGATTGATGACGGTTGGCTGGTCATCAGTGGATTTAACCCGCTGAGTTTGATGGGGTTACGTAAACTGGTACCCGTTTTACGTAAAACACCGCCCTATAATAGTCGGATGTTTACCCTTATGCGGCAACTGGACTGGCTGTCTTTACTCAATTTCGAAGTGCTACATTATAGCCGTTTTCATGTCTTACCCTGGAAAAAGCAGGGAGGGCGGCTTTTAAATACGCATATCCCGGCGCTGGGCTGTTTACAGCTTATTGTGGCCCGTAAGCGGACCATTCCGCTTACGCTTAATCCGCTGCGACATAATAAAAGTAAAACCCCTATCCGCCAGACCGTTGGCGCCACCCGGCAATATCGCAAACCGGATGGCTAAGCTTCTGCCTGGTAGCCACTATCTTCCTGCGTGGGATTCATTGCCGCGGCGCGCGCCAGTTCATCACAACGCTCGTTTTCGGGATGGCCTGCATGGCCTTTGACCCATACCCATTTGATCTGATGCTGACCTAACGCAGCATCGAGACGTTTCCAGAGATCGACATTTTTTACGGGTTTCTTTTCCGCTGTTTTCCAGCCGCGTTTCTTCCAGTTATGAATCCATTGGGTAATTCCTTGCCGCACATATTGGCTGTCGGTGCTCAATGTTACTTCGCAATGTTCTTTTAACGCTTCAAGCGCGACGATCGCCGCCATCAGTTCCATACGGTTATTGGTGGTCAGCGTGTAACCTTCACTAAACGTTTTTTCATGACCACGATAGCGTAAGATAGCGCCATAACCACCAGGCCCTGGATTCCCCAGGCAAGAGCCATCGGTGAAAATTTCTACCTGTTTAAGCATCTCTGGTAGACTTCCTGTAATTGAAATCGATAACAAAACGCAAGTCTGACATAAATGACCGATATGAGCACTGCAATTACACGACAGATTGTCCTCGATACCGAAACCACCGGTATGAACCAGATAGGCGCGCACTATGAAGGTCACAAGATTATTGAGATCGGTGCGGTTGAGGTGATAAACCGTCGTCTGACCGGCAACAATTTTCATGTTTACCTGAAGCCCGATCGCCTTGTCGATCCAGAGGCTTTTGGCGTACACGGTATTGCCGATGAGTTTCTGCTGGATAAGCCGGTTTTTGCTGATGTGGTCGATGAGTTTCTTGATTATATCCGCGACGCGGAGCTGGTCATCCATAACGCATCGTTCGATATCGGCTTTATGGATTATGAGTTTGGTCTGCTTAAACGCGATATTCCTAAAACCAATACTTTCTGCAAAGTTACCGACAGCCTGGCGTTGGCGCGGAAAATGTTCCCCGGCAAGCGTAACAGCCTTGATGCACTGTGTTCGCGTTATGAGATAGATAATAGCAAACGTACTTTGCACGGCGCATTGCTCGATGCCCAGATCCTTGCTGAAGTGTATCTGGCGATGACGGGCGGACAAACGTCCATGACGTTTGCGATGGAAGGAGAGACGCAACGGCAGCAAGGTGAAGCGACCATTCAGCGAATCGTTCGCCAGGCCAGCCGGTTACGGGTCGTTTTTGCCTCTGAGGAAGAGCTGGCTGCGCATGAATCGCGGCTTGATCTGGTGCAGAAAAAGGGCGGAAGTTGCCTTTGGCGGGCGTAATTTATTCCTTTTTAGGCTATAAAAATCATCCTTCGGGCGATTTTTGCAGCAACTGATTCAAAAGGTGAGAAAAAGCGTTGACGGGCGACACCGCAAACCGTAATATTCGCCTCGTTCCCAGCGGGAACATCACGGAGCGGTAGTTCAGTTGGTTAGAATACCTGCCTGTCACGCAGGGGGTCGCGGGTTCGAGTCCCGTCCGTTCCGCCACTATTCGAGGCCATGCTATTGATTAGCATGGCCTTTTTCTTTTCCTGTTTTTTCTGGTGTGCCATTCAGTATGCCATCAGCGTCCGGCTTGCATCGGTGTAAATCAGCCTGTACCGGACATCAGCGTGTCGATTGACCCTCATCCTGCCGCCACTCTCCCCGGGTAGTGTCTGGCGATGATGTCGTTCAGTTTATCCACCAGTTCCGGTCGTTTGAAAGTAATATGGGCAGTTCCCTTCTGAAAATATTTGATTTTAAACATCTCGTCCTCGTAACTGTTACTCCCTCTGTTATCGTGAATGTGATCGCCTAGGCGTCGGGTCACATCAGCACGGTTATCAGGAGCGGGTTTCCCATCCAGCAGCATAAGCATACGTTCCAGGTCAGCGAGCCGATCACGCTGCCAGCCCCAGTTCAGTCCAAATCCCCATCTGTCGCATTTTACCAGACCGTTCACGATAATTTTTTTCCCGAATTTACACGGCGAATTTGACTTAAAATCCCAGCTAAGGCTTTTGAACACATTAATCACACCGCGTTCAAACACCTCGTCTTTGCTCTGGTGCAGTTGCTCAAAGGTACTGAGTATATTCGCTTCACTGATGGCTGGAATATCATCACCTTCAAGGTTTCTGTACCACTGGTCACGGGCCTGAGCGTCCATCAGACTCAGCATTCCGGACTTCTTCATCAGGTCCCGCCATATGCTGCGATTGAGATTACGGGTAATAGCTTTCATTGCCGCTTCTGGTTTCTCCATCAGCCAGCAGCCGCAGCGAAAATCCTGCTTCATGCCCCAGTCCAGGGCGGCTTTACCGCCGATGCTTCTGGTCAGCGCCGATATTTCTGCAATCCGCTCAGTCACGGTTCTGATCTGTTCAAGTGCAGCGTTGCGTCCGGTGACGATACGTTCAATGCTGGTGGAGCAAATCATATCGGTATGGTCAGTTAAGACTTCGGGGTCGGCATTAGTGTGTTCTGACATTATTTTCTTTCCTTTATATAAGCACAAAACGCCGGTCTGTGAGGACCGGCGCTTATGCGAGTGTCAGTAAGGTGGTGTTACTGCGGAGAAAGTAAAAGCCGGAGGTAGTGTATCATCCGGACCTCGTTCAGGGCCTGTTCAACAGAGGGCAGGAGTGCTGCTGAACCGGTGAGAGTATCGTCGTTATCGAAGATGATCTCTGTACCACAGTCGATATTGTCCTGCAGCCAGCAGATCAGGATCTGCAGCCCTTCTTCAGTGGTTAATGGCATGTGTTTACCTCAGTGGGGAAGTGGGTTACCAGTCGAAGGTGGCAAAGCCTGGCAGGAGTTCGCCGAAAGCATCCAGGTGGAGAATACCAGCGGCGTAACGGCGTATCAGCGTCACCACTAACCGTCGACAGGCTTTCGACAGCCCCAGCCGTTTAAGCCGCAGAACCGGAAATGACCATGCCTCCAGGTGGAGTAAGTAGCCGGAGCCGGTATACAAAATCCACTCCGACTCGCCAAAGTCTTCATACTGGTGTGAAAGGGTAAACAGCAGAGCATTGTCTTTCTCCGTGATATGTGCGGTGCTGCACTGAATGCCGTTAACGCGGGCGACGGGCGGAAGCGGATCTTCAACAATCAGCTTTCCGGGCTCGTCAGCAACGCGAAGTGAATATCCGTTATCACAGACCACATCGATCAGGCTGGCGAGTTCAATACCGTCGATATCCACGACGATCCGGCCCCCATTAAGGGCCCGGACGTTGATTGTATCGGCTTCCACGGTCATGGACAGCTTCATCGTGCCACCCCGCTGTATCTGCCGGTGGTGATGTCGGTAACGGCCCGGTAGCCACGACGTTTCATCAGGCCACAGGCTTTTCTGGCGCGGAGAATATCGATACGGGTAATGAACGGAGACTGCACTGCAATACTGAATCCCGGGCGGTCGGTCCGGACCAGGTCATATTTTTCAACAATACCGTTCAGCGCATCGCACAGGGAGATGCCGGCGTTGATATGCTGCTCAATGACGCCGTCGTTAGCAAACGGGGTGTCGTTCAGCATCAGACCGTAGTGTTGCAGCAGCAGATGCGACAGCAGGGTCTGCCAGATGCCGACAGGCGTGGGGTGTGACGAAGTCGCCCCGGGCGGGAGTGAGGGTAAAATCTGCATAATGTGTTCTCTGTTGGTGGAAGGTAAGAAATGAACCGGAAGGGAGTGACGAAAAAGTTTAACCGAAGCGCTGGCCGGTTTCGGTGAAGGTGTAACCGCCGGCGATAAGCGCCTCATCCACGGCCTCCGGTGAGGTCAGCCAGTCGTATTGCGTTTCAAGTTGCTGATATAACCAGCGGGCCAGATCGCGTAACGCGTCACCCAGGACACCGTCTGCGTCATCGGTGGCTTCCTGACCGGTGGGGGAGTCCCGCTCAACAGTAATGTGCATACTGTATTCATGGTAATAGCGCCCCTGATGCTGAATATCAGCCTGAAGCTGCCAGAGGTTACGCTGCTGGATTGCCTGCAGCTCATCAGCAATACGGTGAAGCGCTTCGTCCTGAGGCGCATGCTTTCTGATGTGTTGTGCGGCACCGGGCTGATAGTGGTACAGCCCCTCAAAGCAGGCTCCGTCCCCCTGACAGCAGAAACCGGAAAACCAGATACAGGCTTTTTCGTAGGATCTGCCGCCGGTGGTGGTGAAGATACGTGTTTTGAGTCTCACGCCCAGGATGTTGCAAATCAGGGTGAAATCCTCATAAACAGCGTCGTACCACTCATACTCCAGCCCCCCTTCGCAGTACCAGGCGCGGGCCTTCTTGCGGGCTGACTCTGAGAGTTCATCAGACAGATACACCGTGGTGGAAATGACCCGGCTCATCGTGCCATACCTCCGGTTTCAGGCGGTTCTCCGGGGTAAATGGCGAGATAAATGTAGCCGCACGACCCGAGTGAGTCGGCCTCGCATACCAGTCCCTTTGCGTACAGGGTGACGCAGTGCTGATGGCGGGGATTAAGCTCACCGGAAAGTAACATCAGCTCCAGTTGTTTCAGTAGTACCGGAAAGGCCTGGTCCAGGTGACGTAAATCCGCGTCGCTGAACTGTCCGGTAATGCCGGCGCGGTCAGCCAGGTAATGCAGGCGGTTGCCCTCCTGAACCAGCCGTGCGCCAAAACATGGTGACACATTGCGGCGGAGTCCCCACCAGGGAGACGTGAGGTCATGTACGGTGGTTGTGGTCTTCGTCATTTAAGGGTTCCTCTGACAAGGGGGATTCATCAGATTTCGGGTAAATCATCAGGCTGACAGCGCCCTGTGGACCGGGTTCTGATCCACAGGTCAGCCCGTTGTGGTGAAAGACATGCGGCGTCTGTGCCTCCGGTGAGCCGGGGGACGCCATCGTGACCATCTGCTGTAATATCAGCGGGAAGGCCTGCTCCAGCCAGCGGGCCTCCTCCTCCGTGAATGCCGCCCTGATATCGTCCCTGCTGGTCTGTAAACGGAACAGACAGCCGTCCTGCAGCAGACGGCCCCGGATGCAGGGGACTGAATGATTATCCGGTTGTTTGCGGTCGGGGTTATCTGACATCGGTTTTCCTCCGTGGGTTAATTCAGGGTGACGCACATCAGGCGGGTGTACGGGCCGTGGCGGTCCCGGCGTCGTTCAGCGTACACGGCCAGTACGCCACTGATATCCTGTACGTCCCGGTCGTACCAGTGACAGACGCTGCCGGACCACGGATATTTCCCGGTACAGAAGCGAAACAGACGGGACTGCGGGTGCCGGCGGTATATCGCCATTGCCCGGCGTTTGCTGATAATTTTCATACGGCAGTCCCGCCTGAGCTGGTGTTTTTCAGCAGGGCATCAACAATATCATTCCAGCACCACTCCTCATCCTCCGGGACAGGTAGCGTTATCTGTCTGAACGGTATCTTCAGGAGCCCGGCGAGGCGTGCTGCAATATCCGTGAGAGGTTTGTCGCCCTGCGCGATATCAGCACACTCCAGGAAGAGACCGTGTACATAAACCGCTTCATCCCCGTTCTCCAGACGAAGAACGGTCACGCCACTGAAAATATCAGCGGGTATAACCTGCGTTTCATCGTTTCTCATGGTGTCATTACCTTTTTAAAGCCAGCCGCGTTCAGCGAACGAGACAATCTCCATGCCGCCAACCACCAGGTGATCCAGCAGACGGATATCCACTAGGTCCAGGGCCTGTCTGAGCCGCTCTGTTATCTGACGGTCCGCCAGGCTGGGATCGGCAAGCCCCGACGGATGACAATGCGCCACAATGACAGCGGCGGCGTTATGTTTCAGACCGGATTTCACCACTTCGCGGGGATGGACCTGAGTATGGTTGATAGTGCCGCTGAAGAGCGTTTCGTGAGCAATAAGGCGATGCTGGTTATCGAGGAAGAGCGCAACAAATTCTTCCCGCTCTGGCGCGGAGAGTTGCAGGCGTAGCCAGTCCCGGACAGCATGGCTGGAGGTAAATGCCGCCCCGGGTTCGCGTAACTGGCTCTCCAGCAGGGTTAAGGCTTCCCGGATGATTTGTTGTGCGGATGCCGGTAATGTGGCGGCAAACAGCGGTAACTGTTGTCTCATGTCGGTATCCTCAGTCGGTGATATGCATGATGGCGCTGCATTCAGGATGGTTAAGGGTATAATCCAGCAGGTGGAGGTAATGCGCGGTCATCAGGTCGCTGCCGGTACGGCAGGCATGGTGGCTGTACTCCAGCAGGCAGGCGGTGATCCCGACCGCCTCAGGGCTCATGTCCGCGCTGTTGCCGTTCATGGCGTTGAACAGTGACCAGGTGTCGTCCCCGTCATCCGCCTCCGGGGCCATAAATGCGCCACCGTTGCTCAGCGTGTAAAACTGCCAGATACCGCCGCTGTAGTCCGCGCACAGGCGGTCCGTCCAGGCGAAGATACGGGGCTCCAGTAATATCCACTGCGGAACGCCCCGGAAGTGGCGGGGCCAGAAGTCAGGGCGGTCCTCATCCGGTACGGGCGTGGCGGTGATGAGGGTTTCATCAGGCGCAGGGATAAGTTCAGGGTTAATTGCTGTGGTCATTATGGTTTCCTTAACAGACTGAAATATAACCGGTTCGGGGATATCCGGAACCGGCTTCGTGCATACGCTGCGGAAAATTCCCGGCAATAACTGAAAACTGAACTCACCACTGTGCGAATTCAGGATGATGATTTCCGGCACCTGCTGACCGTGTATCTGACCGGTGCGACGCAGGCGGAGCATGTGCTTCGTATATTCCCGACGAGCAGGGTCACGAACCCGTGACTGACAAGCGAAGAACGGCTGGAACCCTTCCCGTTGAAGGTTTTCCAGGATGGTGATGGTCGGTATGCAGGTGTAGCGTTCACTGCGGGACGCATGTTTGTCCTCACCAAAAACGCTGGGGACCACCTGTATTAATTCTTCACGGGTTAAGGGACGGTCGCGGCGTATCTGGTTAATCCGTCCAAAGCGGCTGGCTAAGCGCATTGTTAATTTCCTTCGTGGGTTGATTTAACTGCATAAACAAAAAGCCATGCTCCTGTGGGAACATGGCCTGTTGGCGTGGTTGCTGGTGGGGTGAGCAGCGGTGAGTCAGTGTCGGGGTATTCCGTGGCTGAGCAGATAGCGGTTCAGCCAGTACCAGGCACGGGCTTCAAAATTCCATGCCCACCAGAGCAACTGATTATAACTGTCGCGTATGACCAGCCGGAAATGTGTGCCCTGGTCATCTTCAATAAACACATTGCGGTAAGCTGTTGTGACGGCAATCGCCTGCGTGCGTGAGAAAGGGCCTTCGCCTTCAGGCAATAAAAGTGATGTACAGTCTGGCATATCTGTTACTTTATAGTAAAAAGCGCCTGTCATCATGGCAGGCGCTGTATTAATTACTAATATTAATAAATTAATAACACACAGATCAGGCGCATGATTTATTCCTTAGATTTTAATTTGGTCAAGTCCGACAACTTCGTGAATTGTGTTGTCGTAAAGTTTAACGCCCAGTTTACCGTTTTTCAGCGTAACGAAACTGGCTTTGATATCGCCTTCACAACTTTGATTGTCGTTGTATTTGATGGTCTGAGCTTTGCCGGTGTAAAAGTTAATCACGCCGTAGAAACCATCCCAACACGCCGTACCGCCCATAGCGTGTACCAGACCGTATTGCATGTCTTTGGATGTACCCAGGTATTTACATCTTCCATCAGTGGTATCGGTCCCCTGACACCAGAACTCCGTACCGTCAGTGACGTCAGTAAGGTTGTGCGGTAAAGGTACAGCCGTGTTTGCAGATACATTACCGGTAAAGAAACTGATAACTGCAACCATTAAAATGGTGATAATATTTTTCATGATAAATACTCCAGTGTTTCTGATGTTAAATAAAAATATAAGCCCCCTGTTTCCGCAACACTTATAACTCCCCCCGAGAGGCCGAAATTAAAGTCCGGCCTGTTTATTAAACACATGCCCGAAGTATGCACTTCAACGGGAGAATATTTTATATTGTGACTTTGACTGTCCTCTGAATCAAATAAGACACAGCTGCTCCAAGGCGATTTACATCATTTACTTGTTAATTACACTAATGACCTGATTATTTAGTAAACTCTGTGATAAAGAATATCAGGCAGTTAATAACACCAGTATTAACATAACCAACCAGACCCAGAAATAAGCCGGTTTCTGACCGAGGGCTTTAGCCCTGCGCCACAGATAAAACGGAACCAGCCAGGCCAGCCAGCCAAAGGCAGCGGTATCAACGCCGGATTTACGGAGCCGTCGTTCATCCAGATACCCCAGCGCAATATTCAGTATCAGTGTGATAAACCAGTATTGCCCCTCCGTCACGGCGGCATACGCCTCTTCAAATTCCATTCCGCTCAGCCCGGCCGTCCACATCTCCAGGGCATACCCAATCAGGGGCGCAAAGGCCAGCGTCCAGACCACGCCTCCGGGGATACGATTGCCGGGCAGTGCGGGGGGAACCGCACATTGTTTCAGGACATCTGCCAGCGGCGTGACTGACAGCGGCTGCCATTCCGTCATTCCCTGTTGCCATACCAGCGTTGAGGCATTCAGCTCCCCGCGCTGAATACGTTCGGTTATGTCGGCTTCGGTCACATTGTCGTGACGCACGCCATTTTTCTCATAATGCCAGTTCATTCTTTTCCTTTATTTTTAATGTGTTAAATGAATATGGGAAGCTTCCCCCTGAGGCAGGGAGTTCACTCTTCAATGTATTCGAAAGAACCGACTGGCTTGCCGTTGTAGTACATCACGACGTCGGCCAGTGATTTCCTGTTCTGTGGTTTGACAAAACCTGCACTGAATGCCTTGCTGCAGTACTGCTCCAGGGACATTTTCGCCGTCGGAATCAACTCCATGGCGTCACCATTAGAACGGTCAACCACCCCCCAGATACCGTTGGGGCATTTCCAGTCGGTGGGGACCATTCTGACAATGGCAACGCGCCCGTTTTCCGATTGCGAAACCACTTCACACATCTTTCTCACCAGTTTGTACTGGTTACACCAGAAGGGTTTGTTATGCTGCATATCGCGGGTGTAGGCCGGAATGCCGCCTTTGATGGCACCCTGAAAACCGCCATCAGCATGGGCCGGTGTCAGCAAATACAGACTCAGGACTGCAGCAGAGATAACACCTTTCAGCTTCTTCATGGATGGTTCTCCTGGTTATCCGGCAGATAGAGTTTCCCCATTTCCTTGCCATCGTGCGAATACACCACTGATTTTTCACCCGTATAGCTGTCAGTCTCGATCCGGAAGCTCAGAGTAATATTGCCCGCGAGACACAGGGCGGCTATCAGCGGCTGCACCGTTTTCTGCTGCATATCAGCAATGTAGTAATAATTACCGGACTCACAGCCTTCCGGCGACTGGCGGGTTTTCATTACCGTGTATAGCGGTGTGCCGAAGGCATCCTTTTTTACCCATTCCTGCACGACATCGGATTTGTGAGACACCACGTCGCTGAACGGCGGCGGAGTCAGGTCCTTAAACCGGGCAATCGCCTTCACGCCAGCATCTTCCTTGCTGTCGCAGCCGGATGCCAGCAGAGTGCCGATAACCACCAGAAAGGTCGTCAGACGCGTATTGAATATATTCATGGTAAAACTCCCTGTTATGGTTGTTTTTCAGCGGGTTCAGCAGTTGCCTGTACGACGACATAATTCTGCCAGGCTCTGCTGCGCCACCCATTGCTGCAGTTTCCTGTCGGCTTCAGAGCTTCTGGCCGCCAGGGCCGCCTGTTGTTTTTTGTTGACGCAATTTTCCGGGAAGGCGGCCAGCACCTGATTGCTGTGAGGTTCTTCGGCCAGCTCCAGTTGATATTGCGTATCGATAATGGTGAAATAACAGCCTTTCCCCTGGTCTTCGCCCTGGTACACCGAAGTCAGGTCAGAGGTGTAGCCGCTGGCCGGTTTCAGATTTAGCCTGCGTACCGTGTGCGTTTTCTTGTCGGCAAGGTAATAGGCACCGCCGCCACGAATACGCAGCAGAAACTGTTTCGTCCAGGGATAATTGCCTATTACATCAGCCTGATAAAGGGCGTTATGCAGTGTGTTGTTATCCGTACCGTCGGCCGATTTCCAGCCGTCGGCCTGCATGTACTGCCAGGACCTGACGGAGCCCATGATGTCATCTGCGAGGACCGGAGGCACAGAGGTAATGCAGAGGCTGGCGGCCAGCGCCGCCGTGGTGAATAATTTCATACCTGTTCCTTATGGGTAAGTTGCCCGTAACTGTCGTCAGCGAGCAGTGAATGTAAAATATGAAAATGAGGTAACGCCTGTAAAAAGTCCGGGCGGGACAGAATGCGGGTGAAATGTCCGTCTGGTGTGAAGGTTTCCGGGTGAAACGTCACGGAGTGAACGGTGTGCAGCGCAAAAACGGTTATCCGGCCGAGATGTTCTCCCGCCAGAAACCACTCACCGGTGCTGAAAATCAGCCGATATGGGGCAAGGCTGTCACAACGACTCCCGTCAGTAAGCAGGGTTACCTTCTGGTGTTCTGATACCGCCCTGACCAGTCGTGTGAAGATGCCCGGTCGGGAAAGTGGTATGGTTGCCCCCTGATGCCAGATAAGGCATGGCGAGGAGTCCTGGCTACTCAGCAACGAACTGACCAGATGGTGGTCCATATCAGGAAACAATGTGCCAGTGCCTGACTGACGGGCGAACTGCATTGCTGCCTCCTCCCGAATCTCCTGACGGCCCCCGGTCAGCAGACGGCAGCAGCCATCCTGATACTCGATGTCGAGGTAAATCAGACGCTCGCGGAAATCACGATGCAGGGTGCGAACCGACACGCCAAACTCAGCGGCCAGTTTGCGCATATTCAGCGTTTCACCCGCGAGCAGACGGCTGATAATCAGCGATAGCCGGACAGACAAGCGGTCATAACGACGCTCAGCCTGAGACATGCATTATCTCCGTGTTTAATAACTGGTTAATTAAGATGGTATTACTGTAAAGGATGGGACTGACGGGTTGTGTCCGTCATACGTAGCGAAACGCCTGGTGCAAGAAGACTGTGTGGATGCAACGTCGGCAGTGGTGACGCGCTTACGACTGGTGGTATCTTTTGCTGGTCAGGACAGGTTATGTCTGCCTGGAAATAATCATCTACCAGGCGGTGAATAAACAGAGTCATTCACTACAGTCCTGATGACCTTTTACTCATTCAGAAGAAAATCCAGTCCCAGACCGCGCGGGCCACGGACACCACCGCATCACGCACGGTACGTATCACAGTCTTCAGCGGCGCAGGCAGAAACGACGATGATTCTGCCGTATCGAACACCCGCCCCACGGCCTCACCGAAGCTATCACGGGCCTGTGACCTGACCGGCCCGGTGCAGAGCCTCCCGTGCAGTTGTGTCGCCACCGGGCTGGTGGCATGGTCCGGCAGACAGCGCATCATGGTTGCCACCATCGCTTCCACGCCCCAACCGGTCAACGCTGACACCATGCAGACCGGATGACGGGGAGTGAATATCGTGGTAATGGCGGCCTGTTTCGCCTTCAGGTTAGTCTGCTGCTGTGGCGAGGGGGTACTGGTGCGGATATCCCATTCGTGGCAGGGTTCGATTTTGTCAGCCTGGTTCAGCACAAACAGCACCTGCTGCTGGTAAGGTTGCATCACCCCATGCCAGAACTGCTCGTCTACTGACAGCGCCCGGTCGTCGGCTTTAATGACCCACAGCACCAGGTCCAGCTCCGGCAGCATACGCCGGTACAGGACACGGTATTCCTGGTCCCGCAGCCCGTTTTCTCCCACACCCGGTAAATCAACAATCATCAGACTGTGACGACCGCTGCGCAACCGGAAGCGCAGCACGTCACGGGTACAGGCGTTCACATCACTGATGGGGGAGACCTCACCCCGGAAGAGTTCATTACAGAGCGAAGACTTACCCGCACCGCTCTTGCCCATGATGCCAATCACCGGCTCGTAGTGGGTGAGGTTCTGAATACGTTCAAGAATAAGCTGACGAAGCGTATCGGGAAGCGCCGACAGCGGTTGTTCCAGGGCCTGAAGGCCGTGAGGTTTAGTCATACAGGGTTCTCAGCGTGAAAAAATAAAAATCCCCGCACTCCGGTTAAAGAGGCGGGGGATTCACTTTGATGATATCTATCTGAAATTATTTGGGATTGTCTGATGATACTGATCGAGGGAATCGAGCTGCAAACATGCTGGTAATAACCTGTACTTTCCTGTTTTAGGATCGCTGAAGTCGTTGATTAGTGTTAATATTACCGCCAATTTTTCAGCGTTCTGATTCCGACAAAAAAATCAATACATTGAGCTCGCCTCAGAGAAAAACGTTCAGAACCTGCAATGCTCAGAATTGATAAGGAATAAGGAATATATGTCCAGGCTGACTGATTTAATAGCTAAAGCAAAGGCCAAAGACCCGCAACTAGGCGCTGATCTTGATCGAGAAATCAAGATCCTGTCGTCACGTCTTCCCTTTGTCGTAATCCACAGTACACAGGGCAGTCGTCACTGGGAATCGCTTATGTTGAAGCTGAACAGTACAAGATTGTTCGTCCCGATTTCCTGTTCTTTGCCGAACAGGATGGCAAAATAGTTGTGGACCTGGTAGATCCACATGGCCTACATCTGGCTGATGCTTTGTCCAAACTGAAAGGACTTGCTCTATATGCCGAACATCATTCTGATGCTTACAGGCGAATCGAATCTGTCGCCGAAGTAAAGGGTAAATTACGAGTGTTAGATTTGAAACGGCAGGATGTGCAGGATGCTGTTGCTACCGCTGAAAATGCAGAAACGTTATTTAGTAGCGGACTTGCTGATGACTACCGGTAATCTATAGAAAATTGCGTAACGAAACTGTGCATTTCAGTAATTGGTTGATGCAATACAAATATGGCCTTCTCAGTGAGAAGGCCATTGTCGACTTACAGATCATGTGCACAGTTTGATAAATCAAACAATGGCAAGGAATATGTTTATAACTATTAACATTTTTAAAATCAATACGTTACATGTCATTATGTTGTGTGGTGAAAAATTCATCAATAATTGAATGCGGTATGTAGTACTGCTCCTGTTGAGTTAGTTCTGCATTTTGTCCTTGATTTCACGAGTTATCTGTCATTTTTTGTTTGCGTTTCCGTTAAGAGTCTTGCAAATCGTTAACATGACGGAACTCCTGATGAAAATATAAAAATGAAGATTGATATTCTAAGTAGTGACGGTATCCATGTCTCAGAAAAGGAAGCAATTAAGAGGATGGTAGAAGTTTTCAATGCATCTAGTTTTAGCCAAAAATGGCATGGCTATGCTGGTTTCATGATGATGGATACAACTTATAGAGATCGAGAGATTGATTTAGTTCTTCTGACGCATGATAGACTCCTAATCGTGGAGCTTAAAAAGTGGCGCGGAAAAATTGAACCAATGCATGATCATTGGTTATGTGATGGTGATGACATGGGACGTTCACCAGTTAAAGTCCTTGCCGATAAGTGGAAAATTTTATCATCAAAGATTAAAACTCGTCTAAGTGCGCCAGCAACAGAAGTATACATTGATTACAGAGTTGTCATGTGTGGGAGTGCTGACTTTTCTGAAATTCCAGAAGATGAAAAATCATTTGTATGTACACTTGAACAGTTTTTAAAAATTGCCAAATCTGGGGGGTACCAAGGCGAATTTGGTCCACAAAAAGCGCGTAAGCCTTGTGAATATTTGCAGGTGTTCACACCATTTTTTAGAGGTAAGGATTTCAAGCCTTCAAGTTTTTCATTCAATAATTTCCAAATTGTTGGAGAAGCAACTTTTCCTCATCCTGATGGATTGTACAAAGAATACAAATCTGTCAAAAAAGATGACCAACGACATGAAGCATTATTAAGGCGATGGGATTTCTCAGCATTATCTGGCATAGCCGATACTATTGATGAACGAGCCCGTATAGCATTGCGAGAGCATAAAGTTCTTGGTTTCATTCATGAGCAAAATGAACAACTTGATAGCGTAGTTTTGCAACCTCTATCGCATCCAACTCGAGATGATATAGATGCTGACTTCTGTGAACTATATAGACTACCGTCGAGACAATTAAGACTTAATGAATTCATTCAACGTTTTGGTGAAGATCTAGAGTTCTGTGAAAGGGTTAACTTTGTAAAGGTACTTTTATCCCACGCAGCCGATTTACATGACTTGGGCGTTGCTCATCGGGATATTAGCGATCATACTTTTTGGTTAGAACGGCCATCTAAAATATCTATATCAGGTTTCCTGACCGCATATTTTCCTGAATTAGGAACAGTTGGTTCTCTTCGTGATCAGCTTCGTGCAAGCAAAACTATTTTACCTGAGGATTCCGAAATTGGACAAGGTGAAGCGAGCGATCCATTCCGTAGAGATGTTTATTTATTGGCTGTAGTTATACATCATATTTTATTTTTACAAGCCCCCAAGCAAGAAGACTCTTTATTTGTTTGGAATAGTCCAACTGATTTTGAAGTTGATCCACAACTTAGCACTTGGTTTGAAACTGCTTTGGATTTAATTCCCGCAGGTCGATTTTCAGATGCGCGAACGATGCTTAATTCGTTTAATACCTTATCTTTAGGATATCCGGAAAAAACAGGTATTGACTTACGTAGATTCGAGCCTTATCGAAGTGAGTTGATTCCAATGGTTATTTATCCTATTGAGGAAAATATAAAGCAGGGCATAAGTCATTTATATAAATCGACTTTTTCTGGTGAGAGTGTTTCGGTTAAAGTATGGTATGGGCGGAAACCAGATATAAAGCGACCGGAAGAGGCTTTACAACTTCAGAATTTTCTCGATAAAGCTCGCCTAATAAAATCCCAGCCCTGTTCTTCTCTTGCTGAAGTTATTGATTTTGGTGTTTCAGATGCAGGAACCTATTTAGTCCAAAAATGGTTGAATGGGGAATTCCTAAATGACGCTGTCAAATCATGTCATGTTGGTCGTGAATTGATATTACTATGCAAAAAAATAGTTAGGGCAGTCTTACATTTACATGCTATGCAATTACAACATGGGGATCTGCACCCTAACAATATTCTAATAGAAGTGGGAGATGTTCGCTTCATTGATGCACTTGATATACCTTGTTCAGGTGAGAATATAATATTCACTCCTGCATATGTACCTACAGATTACGAATCTTTGCCTATGGAGGAACGTGATTGCTACGCTGTGGCCAAAGTGTGTAATGAGATTTTAGAACACGACGTTAACTGGGAAGGGATTGATCCATCAGCTTTACTTAATGAGATCAGAAGTTGTATGGGGCGGGATTTTAAAATTTATTCTCTTGACCGAATAAATGATGAAATAGAGATGTTAATCAACCCTCCACAAATAAATGAGGGAGTGAGGTTGTCAGTATTAATGAGGCAACTGACCTCCAGCCAGAAATTAATAAATGACAATGGTGTATACCATATCAGTATTAGTGAAGAACGAGTCCGTTCGCCAAAGCAGCAGCCTCATATTATCGTAGCTTTTGCCGGAGTACGTAAACAGTTACAAATCTATCTTAAAGCGACCCAATTAGATTTTGCATTTTTACGAACTAAAGATATAGCCCATAGCTTATTTGTACGAATGGCATCACAAGCCATTACACAACTCGAAGCTAATATACTATTCGAACCCTCATCCGCGGATGACCCTAGCAAGTTATTAGAACATGTAAAAAAATACCTGAGGTTATCTCTGCAATATCGAGAATTCAGAATAGAATTCTCGGTGGCGATTTTTCTTCTGATGAGGAAGAAATTGAGAACTCAGAAACTTTAACTGTTTCTCAAACAAGACCACATACAGCATCACTTTGGCGTGCAATTTTAGATGCAGAAGAAGATTCCTTACCTGAAATTGAAATCACCTCATCAGTTGTCAGGGATATGGATAAGCGTCATGAGAAATTGCGAATACCTTACAGAAAAGAGGGAGAGTCTTTAGACTATGAATCAGATGCAAAAGTTGAGGCATTACAAGAAATAAACGGTGAACTGATTCGTGTAGGGAATGTTGATATAAGAGAGACTACCCAATCTACTCTCGTACTTGAAAATCCAAAGATTCGCATTCAGACTAATATTGGCGACACTTTGAAATTACGAAGTCAACAAGATCTATCATCTTTTATTCGTAGGCGTCATGCAGTTACACGTATTTTAAATGCTGAATCGGCTATCCCCTCATTAATCAACTACTTTGAACCATTAACTTGCCCTCATCCACAATATCTACAACCAGAGCCAAATGATTCTGATCTTGATGCTTATAATCGATATGATAAAGATGGAGAGCTATCTTTTTCACTCAATCGACAGCAACGAGATGCCTTTTCTAAACTTTGGTCATACGGCCCATTGAGTCTTTTGCAAGGCCCTCCAGGCACTGGTAAAACTTCATTCATTGCTTCATTTATCCATTATGCTCTCTCACAAGGAGCCCAAAGTATACTTCTTGCAAGCCAGTCACATGAAGCAGTTAATAATGCTGCAGAAAAAGTAATTGAACTTTGTCAGCACAGCAATCTGCCCCTAGATGTTGTTAGGTTCGGTGCAGAAGGAATGGTCTCAGAAAAACTTCATCCATATCATTCATCTTCCATTTTGCAAAATTATCGAGACTTATTCCGCTCAGAAATGCGAGTTAGAATTTCAGCAATGAACCGAAATTTAGGTCTCCCTAACAAATTTGTAGAAAGATGGTTCGATATTGAATATCAACTTAAGCGTTTGAATCGTGAAATAGAAAGATTAACCACAAAACTAAATAAAAATGAAATATCAGAAGCTAATAATAATCCTCTGATAGCTCGAATAAATCAGCGACTTGAACGATTTAAAAAAATTGCATCTGAAAAGTTTGGTTATGCGGGGGAGGGAACTCCAGAGGAAGTGATTAATCAATTAAGCCGTGAGACAATGAATCAGTTTGGTGTAACTTCTTTAGATGCAGTGTCTAGACTGGAGCAAGTAATTGCAATGTCTCAAGAGTGGGTAGATCGCTTAGGCACTCTGAGAGGTAACTTTGAAGAATTTCTTGCGAAGACCCGATCACTTGTATGTGGGACTTGTGTGGGTCTAGGACGCTCACAATTTGGTGTAGCAAAAAATCGCTATGATTGGGTGATAGTCGACGAAGCTGCTCGTGCGACACCTGGCGAATTGGCTATAGCAATTCAGTCGGGTCGCAGGGTGTTACTGGTCGGCGATCATCGTCAATTGCCACCTTTGTATCCTGAACCAGTGGTGCGAAAAATATCGATAGAACTAAATTACTCTGATCGCGCGGTACTAACACGTAGTGATTTTGAACGTGCTTTCGAATCAGATTATGGTAAACAAGTCGGAGCAACATTACGTACTCAATATAGAATGGCCCCACCAATAGGTGAAATGGTTTCAGCTTGTTTTTATCCCAAACCGTTAGAACCTGGACGTGGAAATCCAGAACCTTGGTTTAATCAATTACCTAAAAGATTAAGTTCTATTATTACTTGGGTTGATACTTCCGATGCTGGGGGAGAATCTTATGAAAGAGCAAAACATCCTGGATTTGACAATCCTTATGAAGCTAGAGAAATTATTGATACGCTGCGTTCAATATGTACAGCAGAATCATTCATCAAATATTTAATTGATGAAACTTCAGATGAGGAAAAACCAATTGGTGTAATTTGCATGTATGCAAATCAAGAACGCCTATTGCAACGTTTACTTAGCGAACAAGATTGGGCTACTGGTTATAGACATCTTATTAAAATTGATACAGTTGATAGTTATCAAGGTAAGGAAAATCGGATCATTATCGTTGCAACGACGCGCAATAATAATCAGTGTATTCAAGGGTTCCTTAGCAGCTCGGAGCGAATAAATGTGGCGATTTCGCGTGCAATGGATAGATTAGTAATCATTGGGGCTGCTCGTATGTGGCGTGAGAGGCATCAAACTTCAGCGTTAGGCCGTGTATTAAACCACATTGAAACACATCGTGATGGGAATAACTTCAATTTGGTTCAGGCATTAGCCATTGAGGAGGGACAGAAATGATTACATTGGAAGAAAAAAAACTAAGAGAAATATTAGCTGTTGATGAAATTACTTTTGCAATTCCTGCACAAAGTTTCGCTATCGAATGCTCAATAAGTGCTGAGGAGGCATTGCCCGTTGTTACTGAGTTCGCGCTTCGCATCGCTTATGTTTGTGGTACATTGAGTCCTGTACAAATTCAGGATTTTTTTGGATTCACAAAAAAAGAAACTGATGCAATAATTCAGACATTACTTAACGAACGCCTCATTAAATGGAATGAAGATGAGCTGTTAGAGCTAACTTCTTATGCATTAACTCGTTTTCAAGATAGCTCAGATCATCTACCTCGGTTCTTTAAAATCCAAGAATGGAGTTCTGAAGTTATTTTTGATCTAATAAGTTTTAGTCCAGCAGGACGCCCCAACAGATTGAAACGTGTAAATTCATTAGTGGAGTTAGCAGCACGAAATATTGAGAGGCAATCTAAAACAATTCAATATGCAGAGCAAGCCTTTCAAGAGCACTTTCATAGTATTTGTAAGAAGAATAAAGCAGAGATCTATAAGATTAGTGCGGTAGATGCTGGCGAGCATTTTAGCATTCCACTGCCGTGTATGTTTTATCTGGATTTGGATGGCCAAGTTAATATTCGACGTGATATAGATAATGAAGCTTTTAATAATAGACTTGAAATATCAGAGGCTATTACTGATGCACTTTCAAAACAAGAACGTCCGCAAAACAATAGTTTTATGGATTTTATTCATTATTTTGATTATTCGCTATTTGAACGTTATGTTTCGAATGATGCTTTTGATTTGCGTCGATATGTTCAAGATGTTCATTTAACACGTATTGTTTGTTATGATAATAGACGTGTCACCCCATTACTTGGAGCATTTTATCTACAACATAACGCCGATTTAATTATCACTAGGCTTGGAGATGAGATACTAAAACAGGAGGAAATGTTAGTTAATAAGGAGGTTAGTTTAAAATCTGGTGAGGATGGTGAAAAAATAGATACCCTCCCTGTTTCAGAAAAAACTATCGTTCAAAGCGGGTTGTGGCTTGCCCCCCAACTATCCCTTTGGGCTAGAACTCGCGGGGCAAGAGAGTTTGTTCAGAAGATTGACCGTCTGTTGGATTCTAGGAATAAAAAAAAGAGCAATCCTGTTGGTACTTATGTAATGATCTCTGGTCGGAATAATGCAGCTAAAGATCGTGCATTTAAATATAGAGATCAGTTTCAATATTTATTTAATCTAGATATATGTCTTATGGATGGGAAATTAGAGTTGTTACTTATACCTGGTTTAATTGTATGTGTTCTTTTTCATTTCCATTTGGAACATCAGCCGGTTAGCATCCCAATAGGGTTTATCTCGTCTGAGGTGGAACATTTGAAAATAGCAAGTTCATTGATATCTGAATCAACGAGATCAAAACAAATATTTTCATCTATGTATGATAGTGAAAACGTTCCTGTTGCCTATCAAGGATTACAAAATTTGCTTGACATAATATCTACGGAATAACTGTATTATTGGGTTAGCAATTATTTGGATTCATATTAGTTATATTTGGTTCTTATTAGAGATTGATGTCTGAGTTTACAGGGCCTATTCTTAATGGATAAGCCCTTTTTAATAAAAAGACATACATCCAGGCCAAGTATCGTCTCTGCTAGACGTTACCTATTACTAGTTAGTGCGATTATTGAGCACCTCGATCACCCATAAGCCTTGATTCACCTGCTTTTTCTGATCAGTAAAATGTTACTTTCAATGTAAGCCCCCGGCTACAGTGGCTACACGTAGCCACTGTAGCCGGGGGGATATGTAAAAATATGCAATTATTTTCCACCCCCCTGTGTTTTCCCAGTCTGTATTTTTCTTTCTTCCTCCAGAATCGTCAGGGCTCCATATATCAAATCCCACAATTTTTTATCAACTGAAAGAATCATATTCCTTATTTCCTCCCCAGGGCAGCGAAGATATTTTATCAGACTCTCGATGTCCCGTACGCACGCCAAAAGAGGACAGTTAACCAGTATGCCTATAAGGCTATCATTCAGTTCACCTCGGGTCAGAATTTTATTATTTTTCAGGATGCAGGATAAATCTTGACTGGAAGTAATTTTTTCAGAAAAGATAATGTTGAGTATCTTACCCAGGATAGTGTCAACTTTATCCAGAAGCCCGTAAACAGACTCAGGATAAATGCCTTCCAGCTCAAGGTCATTCCAGTCACTTATTCTCCTGACCATGTTATTATACATCCTTACCGAACGGATGATGGTCAGATTGTTGGCATCTGATAAAATGGATTCAGAAAGGAGAGTACTTTTTATAACAGAGTCGTCACTGTGGGTTTCTGTATAAGTCTGACTGACGGGGATATAGTCAGTGTAAATCCCCTGATTTTCCAGGATGGATGTTACAGATAATGAGAAAACACCATTTTTAACGTTTTTCCTCTCAAATTTTATACGTAATGCAATATGGATAACTAAAAAAGCGGATGCCAGATATCCTGCAGGTAAATCGTCCAGAGAAATAGTTTTGACTTTCTCAAATGCTTCCTCTGTTTCGCCTTTACTGATTAAATCTATAACCTTCCAGAGTTCAATATACGGTTGAATAAACTGTTTATGGGGTTCTTTTTTTAATTTTACAGCGATGTCAGTTAACTGTGCTTCGGAGATAATGGTTTTATCATTGAAGTTGAAAATGATGTTTTTTAATGCGCTGATACTCTGTAAACATTCCTCGTTTATATTCAGGGAGAACGGTTTTATTACTCTCTCATGATAATAATCCGCAATTGAGTTAATCATGGTATCATGATGGATAAAATCATGGGGTTCTGGCTCATACAGTAGTCTGCATAACATTGCTGATATATTCCCGGGTTTTATTCCATTGTCTACATAGTTTCTGTAGTACCGTGATATGATGTTAATGACAGGGAGTTTTCGTTCGACATTAAGGAGTACGGTCAGGGAGTAATGGGCTTTTTTTATATTATCAAGACTGACTCTGACGCTGTTAAGCGTATCATCGTCAACAATACCAGAATACGCCTTAATGCAGTCTATAATTGATGCTTCCAGCGTGCTTTTTTTCTGTGTATTACCTGGGCGGATATTTTCAATTACTTTGAAAAGAGGCGCCAGGTTTTCTGAATCTGTATGAGAGAACTTTTGTTTTCTTGCTAAACTTTTCAGATACTTCTGGACAGCAGATAAACCCCCTTTCTTTTTATCCTGCCAGCATGGGCAATAATCTTTCAGCAAGAACTGGTGTATATGGTGATAAAAACAGTTTTTGTTTTCGTCTTTGTACGTTTTATATATGTCAAGTGCGATTAATCTGGGGATTATATGCAGAGCATATCGCTTTTTTATTTGTTCCCGGCTCAGTTCAGTAAAGACGGGGCGAGCCATCAGGGCATTATAAAGTTGCTCGTATTTGTAAAAAATCTCCCTTCGTTGAGTTGTGCTGAACACCTGTTCTGCATCAAGAACCCCGATGATTTCATCATAGTGTTTCTGTTCCTGATGTCTTTCATCCTCACGATTACCGAAAAAGCGCTGATGGCTGGAAAAGGTCGCAGCCCCCCGTATAGCAGCCCGCCTGCTCCCTTTACTGAATAAGCCAAAAGACCGATAAACATCGTACATCAGACTGGCAAAAGTGTGCATTGTCACTCCCTGCGGTTGGTTTTGTTTTTTTTACGGGGACAGTATTTCAGCTCCTGTGGAAAATTGCGACCACAGCCAGAGACATCCAACAGGAGAATCGAAAATGTCATCTGTTTACACCAGACAATCAGAGCCACAACAGCGCATTCTGCGCATGAGAGAACTGACGAAGATAGTCGGTCTGTCCCGGTCAACTATCTATGAAAAGCTAAATCCCGAATCCAGGTATTACGACGAAACGTTTCCAAAAACCGTGAGACTTGGTGCTGCTTCCGTTGGATGACGTTCCACTTCCGTTGATGAGTGGATCGCCTCCAGAAGCGTTTAATTTTTTCTCAAAAGAGACTATGCAATGAAGCTTACCCATAAAAAAACTCAAAATCATCATGTTAATCTGAACACCAGAGCAATTTTGACGTTTTTTCAACAAATCATATCTTTCATATATGGCAAAACCAGCGCGGCGGTTGAGCTTATCTTTGCAACCCTCCAGGGGAGCATGGCTCTGGCCTGCCAGGATATGTATGATGTTGAAATTGAAGATGATATTATCGTTCCTGTATCGCATTTTCACATAATACTGGCAAGGTCCGGAAGCAAAAAAACGACAGTATACAGGCTCATTATGGCGCAAATTCATCAGACTGAACGTGAGCTGGCAGAGGTGTTTTCAGTCAGACTGAAGTAGTATGAACGGCAACACGTGCTATGGGATGAAGAATGTAAGAGCCTTAAGAAATCGTTTCAGAAAGCTGTACGCCAGAAAGAGGGAGTGGAGACAGCCAGAAATGAACTGGATGAATGTCTCAGAAATGAACCGGTTAAGCCTGTAAGGGTGCATCTGACGGTAACGGATCCCACGCCGGAAGCCCTTCTGAAAGAGCTGGGGCAATACTCCAGTCTGGGTATCACCTCTGACGAGGGAAGTGCTCTGTATGAAAGCATCATGCGCCGTAAGATCGCAATTCATAATACGCTATGGTGTGGTGATGATTATCGGATCAGTCGTGCGTCAACGGGTATCACAGATATTAAAGATCCCCGGCTTGGTATGCTGTTGATGACACAGCCGGAGCCACATGACTGCACACTGAAATCACTGGGTAACGCAATACGAGCTACGGGAATTTATGCGCGTACGTTAACCATGGATCTTACGTTACTCACCAGACAGATTGATATTGATGAGCTGGTTTCTGGCGATGAGTCCGATCTGGAAAAGTTTTATGCCATTCAGAAAAAACATTTACTTGCCGGGATTGAACGCAGAAAAAAAATCAACCCCGAATCTGTATGACTTTTGCTCCTGACGCAAAGAAGCGGTTGCGTTATGTTGGCAGGGACGTAAAGCGTCTGATGCAGCAGGGGGGAAAGCTGTACCATTATAACGACTGGGCTGCGCGGTACTGCGAACATACCGCTAGGAGTGCTGCTGTGATGCAGTTGTTTATCACCCCTGACTCAACCGTTATTACGCTGGAAACACTGGAAGCTGCGTTGTTAATATCGGAATGGCACCTTAATCATTTTATTGTAAAAATGGATGTGGTCAGGGGACCTTCCCATTCTGAAAGAGTACTCAGTTGGCTTGAAAACCATCTTGTTAAAAATGGGTCTTATGATTTTTTAAGGCGTGAAATGATGCAAGAGATACATCGTTCACTCAGAAAAAAAGCTGATCTTGAGCCTGTTCTGGAACAGCTTGCTGAGGAGGGTAAAATCCAGTTGTGGGAGGACGAAAGTGGGACGCATTACATCAAATACCTGGCTTCCGAAATGGCACCTTCAGAACTGGATACAGAACACAAGGCTTTGAAAGGTATACCAGAATATCATGGGGGAGGTAGTGCTATCAGTAGCGTCCCGCTGAAAGGATAACTTCAGAGTGATTTTCATTCAATATCAGATGGTTATATTCCACGCATTCCCTGGCGTGTAGCGGGTTTCGCTGTTGTGAGTGGAATTATTATCCGTATTGATTAGTCGGTATATGTACTATATTTATCGTGGGTAGGTACTATATTTATCGTGGGTAGGTACTCTTACACTAATACGATAAGTATCGGTATGTATGCGCTAACGTAATAATAAAATCTGTATGTCTGCAGAGGTAACACATTCCTGCAGGGGAACCTGTATGCCTAATTGCATGGGTAGCTGCTTGCTACCCATTATCTAATGAATTTCGATAAAAGAGATTATTATGAAGTCACCTTATGATTTAGCTGAGAGAGAGTTTAAATTTCTGCTGCAGGAAGCTGAAGATAAATATGATTCGAGAATATCACGCCATATGCTTCGTCGATCGCTTGCTGTAATATCTAATTATCTGGAAAACTATAACCGGATATTCGCTCTGCGCGCTGACCTGAGGTTTGCTCTGTCCCATGTGCCAGGAGAGCCGGACTTGCCGATATGCTTTCAGAAGGATGATGAGAAAGCCATTACTCGGGCTATGGAATCCCTTAAAAGCTAGTTAAGGGAAGAACACAAGCGTTCTGGCAGACCTGGTGAGCCTGTGCCACTCGGCTATATCTGGGCCAGGGAACGGGTTACCGGGGAACATCCTCACTACCATCTGGTTCTGCTGTTTGACAGAGAGGCCTATGCCTATCTGGGAGATTATACAAAGCCTGACGCTGATAATATGGGGACCCGGATACAGAAAGCCTGGTGCAGCGCCATTGGTCTTGATTATCCTGAATATGCTTATCTCCCGCATTTTCCGAAGAATCACAGCGCGTGGTTCACTCGGGATGATGCGTTAACGTTAAGTGCTGATTATTATGACTTTCTGCTACGGGTATCGGGCATTGATTCCATCGCCAGCCAGTGCATTTCACCTTCACCGGTCGTGTCCAGCGTATCCAGAATGGCATCAATACCGGGCGCGCCTGCCACCATATCCTGTAACGTGTCGGTGTCGCCCTTTTTATCGTATAACGACGTCAAATCCTGGGTGACAGCGTCTTCATTTCGGGGAAACGGTTTAGCACGGAGGGGCTTTTCCTGCCCGGAGGGCCGCAATGCCTGCTGATATTCCTGGTAAAGCTGGTGTAGCGTGCTATCCGCTTCATGGCCAGTGTAAGAGGATGCGGTTTCCCGGACGGGAATAATATCGAACGGGTTCTGCGGATTGAGCTGTTGTTGTTTAAACCAGTCCAGATCCAGGTACTCAGCAACAGATTCAGATGACTGAACCAACTGAGGAAACGAAACATCGGGACGGGACTCATCATTGGTGCGGGCAAGGCACCAGGATGACAGACCCCATTCAATCGTATCTCCATCATTCAGCCGCATACGGTGATGAGGTTCCATCACCTGCTCATTGACGGCACAACACAGTTCATCAGAGTGATTAACAATCCACCACGCCTCTTCGTGGCGAACAAGACTGAGCGCGATATCGTCTTTCCCATGTTGCTCAAAAAGCGGAATGTAGGGGGGGCGGCAGTAAATACGATGTATGTCCCTGCGGGATACTGTGCGTTATCCGTTATACCCTGCGACTGTATTTTCCGTAATTCCCACATGTCTTGTTTCATTATGTCCCTTAAATGTATTTATTTTTCTGGAGGAAACGTTTAGGGAGTTTTAATTCATAAATAATTTTAACTAAATTCATAGGGAGTCATTATTGATGACACCCTTTTTATTATTTTCGTCGTGAATGCATTGTTGTATGCATAGATGTCTTTTTTGAAATATTATTTCTTTTAATTCTTCAATTGCGATTTTTATCTTGCTGTTCATTGATTATTTAATATTAACGGCTTGGTTGCTAATTAGTCCCTGATCTGTATCATTGTTTTGTTTCGATATTTTTTCGAGGCTATCAATAAAGAATTGTTTATATATTTATGTGCATTGATGCATTATTTTTATGAATTTTTATGTCACAAGGCATAACACATGGAAACTCCTGTTTCACGCAGTGCGTTGTATGGAAAACTGGCCGGCCCACTATTCCGGTCGCTGGAATCGGCAACGGCATTTTGCAAACTACGCTCTAATCCCTGGGTTGAGCTGACTCACTGGCTGCACCAGTTATCCGGCCATGCTGCGTATGGATAAGGGACCGGAATTTATCTCGCTGGCACTGGCTGAATGGGCAAAGAAACATGTAGTAAAGCTGGCGTTTATCCAGCCGGGTAAGCCGAAGAAAAACGTTTTCATCACGCGCTTTAACCGGACATACCGTACAGAAATACTCAATTCTTATCTGTTCAGAACGCTGAATGAGGTGCGGGAAATTGCGGATAAAGGGTTATCAGAATATAACTGCGAACGTCCATATGAATCGCGGAACAATATGATACCGAAGGAATACCACTAACAACATTATCTGGCCGGAATCTTAAAAATGCATGGAACTAAAACGGGTCTATTTACAGGGGCACCTGCGATGAATTTCGCTGTACTGAAAAGCGATACCGGATGAGAGCTGCTTCAAATTAATGTGCCATGTTCACGGGGAGGTGGTGCGACGTTTGCATAATCCAGCAAGAACTGAAAGGAAGGGGAGAGCTTTTTCATGCCTGTATAATCAGTCTGACCTGTGTCAGTCAGCTCTTAGTGTTGAGACTCTCGTTGGAGCGTTATAATTGCTTTTCCGTTTCGGAAAACAAGATTTTCCATTAAAGATCTTCCCTGCGAGGAAAAGTTAACTAATAATCTTACCGTCGAGTTAGGAGATGTATTTTTAAATATAAACAATGTTGCAACGATGCCTGATAATTATCCTCTCTTCGAAGATAAGTTTCCCACACCCAGTGTGGTGGGTGTCATTGTAATGTTATCACTTGAATGTAAATGGAAGGTATAATTGCTTTTTGACTAGTATTCTATTCCACCCTGACAACACGATGTTAACATCAACACTGTTTATATTGGCAATAACGCAATTTTTTTCAGATTAAGAGGTGCTCTGATATATAGATTTTTATGACATTACTTATTTGAATTGGTAACAAATACCAATAAGCACAAGCTGTTATTACCAGCCACGGATTTTTCCATACGGTAAGATTTGGTATGGTGTTATGTGTTCTGGATGTGCTGGATTATTTTAATTTGGTTAAAAAAAGGTGGTTATTCAAATGAAAAGCATAAAAAAATTGATTATCGCAAGTGCGTTGAGCATGATGGCTGCTAGTTGTTATGCTGGCTCATTTTTGCCGAACACAATGCAAGAGAAATCAGTGGATATTAACTTTGCCGCTCCCGAACATTTAACCGTATCGTTGGATCAAGTGCCGGGTTTAATTGCTGGGGATGAGCCTACAGGTACGGCTATTGCGAAGCTTACAGTTGATTCTACTTCTGTTAAAGAATTCGGGGCCAGGGGGGCTTCTGGCGTGATGATGGACAATGCTGGCATTGTATGGAGAATAGCTGGTAAAAATAGTGGCAACTCACTCACTGTGGGCTTATCACCTAAGGCTGTGACCAATAGTCATGGCAGGCAAACGTGGAATGGGAGAGAGTGGATCACCTTTGATACCAATGTCCCACTTTATATTACTACGGTGGGGGAGCAGAATATCTCACCTGATACGTACCCACTGACTTTAGATGTAGTGGGATATCAGGCGTAATAGTAAACAACTATTAGTGTATTGCGCCTTGTTTAAGGCGTAATACACATCAAATTTTTCGTTTTTCTTTTACAATTTTTGATATGAAAACAATTAATTTTGTTTTAATGGCGGTAGCTTTGTTCGCCTCTAATTCTATGGTTTCAGTATATGCCGCCAGGCAGCAATTAAATTCAGCCACTAAATCATTCAGCGTGAAGCTGGGAGCTACACGGGTGATTTATCACGCTGGTACACCCGGCGCGACGCTCTCGGTGAGCAACCCGCAGGATTACCCTATTTTGGTTCAGTCTTCAGTCAAAGCAGAAGACAAAAATTCGCCAGCCCCCTTTATGGTGATGCCGCCTCTATTTCGTTTAGAAGCGAACCAGCAGAGTCAACTGCGTATTATCCGTACTGGTGGTGACATGCCAACGGATCGTGAAACTTTACAGTGGGTCTGTATAAAGGCGGTACCACCCGAAAATGAACCGTCGGATACACAGGCTAAGGGCGCGACCCTTGACCTCAATTTGTCCATCAGCACCTGTGACAAGCTGATTTTCCGCCCGGATGCCGTGAAGGGGACGCCGGAAGATGTTGCAGGAAATTTAAGATGGGTGGAGACGGGCAACAAACTTAAGGTAGAGAACCCCACCCCGTTTTACATGAATTTAGCCTCTGTCACAGTAGGGGGAAAGCCCATTACAGGGCTTGAGTATATCCCCCCCTTTGCTGACAAAACACTAAATATGCCAGGTGGCACTCGTGGTGATGTCGAGTGGAAAATTATTACAGACTTAGGTGGTGAAAGTCATCCGTTCCACTACGTTTTTAAATAAGTTCAAGGAATTAGCGGCAGAAAATGAAGTTCAAACAACCTGCCTTGCTACTGTTCATCGCGGGAGTGGTTCATTGCGCAAATGCGCACGCTTACACATTCGATGCATCAATGTTGGGCGATGCAGCGAAAGGGGTTGATATGTCGCTCTTTAACCAGGGGGTACAACAGCCAGGGACTTATCGCGTGGACGTGATGGTGAATGGTAAACGTGTCGACACCCGTGATGTGGTGTTCAAATTGGAAAAGGATGGGCAAGGAACGCCTTTTCTGGCTCCTTGTTTGACGGTCAGTCAGCTTTCACGCTACGGCGTAAAAACGGAAGATTACCCTCAGTTGTGGAAAGCAGCAAAGACCCCAGATGAGTGTGCGGATCTGAGCGCCATTCCACAGGCTAAAGCGGTACTGGATATCAATAATCAGCAACTGCAACTGAGTATTCCTCAGGTGGCGTTGCGTACGAAATTTAAGGGGATCGCTCCTGAAGATCTCTGGGATGATGGTATTCCGGCGTTTCTGATGAACTACAGTGCGAGGACAACGCAGACGGATTACAAAATGGATATGGAGAGGCGTGACAACTCTTCCTGGGTACAACTGCAACCGGGAATCAATATAGGTGCGTGGCGTGTCCGCAATGCGACCAGCTGGCAGCGGAGTGGTCAACAGTCGGGGAAGTGGCAGGCAGCATATACCTATGCTGAGCGTGGACTGTACTCACTAAAAAGTCGTCTGACTCTGGGGCAAAAGACTTCGCAGGGGGAGATATTTGATAGTGTGCCATTTACCGGTGTGATGTTGGCATCGGATGACAACATGGTGCCCTACAGTGAGCGGCAGTTTGCTCCGGTAGTGCGTGGGATTGCCCGCACGCAGGCTCGGGTGGAGGTCAAACAGAATGGTTACACCATTTACAACACCACCGTGGCGCCCGGACCGTTTGCACTGCGGGATCTGTCGGTAACAGACAGTAGTGGTGATCTGCATGTCACCGTGTGGGAGGCCGATGGCAGTACACAAATGTTTGTGGTGCCGTATCAGACCCCGGCGATAGCACTGCACCAGGGATATTTGAAGTACAGCCTGTTGGCGGGCCGATACCGATCGTCAGACTCTGCAACGGATAAGGCGCAGATCGCGCAGGCTACGTTGATGTATGGTCTGCCGTGGAATCTCACTGCATACGGCGGTATACAGAGTGCAACGCACTATCAAGCTGCATTGCTTGGTTTGGGGGGATCTCTCGGGCGGTGGGGGAGTTTATCTGTCGATGGAAGCGACACACACAGTCAGCGTCAGGGGGAGGCGGTACAGCAAGGAGCCTCCTGGCGACTGCGTTACAGCAACCAGCTGACTGCGACGGGGACAAATTTTTTTCTGACGAGATGGCAGTATGCCTCGCAGGGCTATAACACCCTATCCGATGTGCTCGACAGTTATCGACATAATGGCAACCGTCTATGGTCGTGGCGGGAAAATTTGCAGCCGAGCTCGCGTACTACCCTGATGTTGAGTCAGTCATGGGGGAGGCATTTGGGCAATCTGAGTTTAACCGGTTCCCGTACCGACTGGCGTAATCGCCCCGGTCATGATGACAGCTACGGACTGAGTTGGGGAACCTCTATCGGAGGGGGCTCGCTGTCATTGAACTGGAATCAAAACAGGACGCTGTGGCGCAATGGCGCGCACCGTAAAGAGAACATAACCAGCCTGTGGTTCAGTATGCCATTAAGCCGCTGGACGGGGAATAATGTAAGTGCTAGTTGGCAGATGACTTCACCATCACACGGTGGTCAGACGCAACAAGTGGGGGTCAACGGAGAGGCATTCAGTCAGCAACTGGATTGGGAGGTGCGTCAGAGTTACCGTGCCGATGCCCCGCCAGGTGGTGGTAATAACAGCGCATTGCACTTGGCATGGAATGGGGCTTACGGCCTGTTAGGTGGTGACTATAGCTACAGCCGGGCGATGCGCCAGATGGGAGTCAATATCGCGGGAGGTATAGTTATCCACCATCATGGTGTGACGCTGGGGCAACCTTTGCAAGGCTCAGTGGCGCTGGTTGAAGCGCCAGGGGCCTCGGGGGTGCCAGTTGGCGGCTGGCCTGGCGTTAAGACGGATTTTCGTGGCGACACCACAGTGGGCAACCTGAACGTCTATCAGGAGAATACAGTCAGCCTCGATCCGTCGCGACTACCGGATGACGCAGAGGTCACACAAACCGATGTGCGCGTGGTGCCAACCGAAGGGGCGGTGGTGGAAGCGAAGTTTCACACTCACATCGGGGCCAGGGCACTGATGACGCTGAAACGGGAAGATGGTAGCGCCATTCCTTTCGGGGCGCAGGTTACAGTCAATGGGCAGGATGGCAGTGCTGCTCTGGTGGATACTGATAGCCAGGTTTATCTCACTGGTTTGGCGGATAAGGGCGAACTGACGGTGAAATGGGGAGCACAGCAATGTCGGGTTAACTACCAGCTACCTGCCCACAAGGGAATCGCGGGCTTGTATCAAATGAGCGGTCTCTGCAGATAGCCGATTCTGAAGGAGAGAATAATGTGGATGAAAATACAGCGAGTGAAAACGGTTATCTATAGCGTAAGCTTACTGGTCGCTGCCAGTAGCTTGATGCCGATAGCGAACGCCGCAGAAAAACTTCAGACAACGCTACGTGTAGGGACTTACTTTCGGGCTGGGCACGTGCCAGATGGGATGGTGCTTGCGCAAGGCTGGGTGACTTATCACGGCAGTCACAGCGGGTTTCGGGTATGGAGCGATGAGCAAAAGGCGGGTAACACGCCTGCCGTATTGCTGCTGAGCGGGCAACAGGATCCTCGCCATCACATTCAGGTTCGCCTGGAGGGTGAGGGGTGGCAACCAGATACAGTGAATGGTCGTGGCGCCATTTTAAGAACCGCTGCAGATAACGCCAGTTTCAGTGTGGTCGTTGATGGTAATCAGGAAGTGCCTGCGGACACCTGGACGCTGGATTTTAAGGCCTGTGCATTGGCGCAGGAGAATACGTAGACATCTGTTCCACTCATACTTCCTGTATCAGTGAATAAGGCGAATACTGTATATCAGGCTCGAGGATGTATTGAAAATTTACTCAAGGTAAATATGGTTAGCAATCTTCATTGCAGAAAAATCAATTGCTGATTCATTTTAAAATCTGAAATTCATCTTTTTTTGTAGGGAGAGGAATATTATGTTTCGTAAAATAATTTAACGGACACTGATGCCTTTATTATTTTCTGTTTTGTGGATTTGTTTGATTCACTCTTTTGTGAGCGGGGCTTTATAAGCCCCTGGTATAAGGTTTGTTTATCTGTCAGGTATTCATATGTGATATTTAAGATTTTATGTTTAGGGGGCTTTTTCTTGTCCCCTCAGGCGTAAAAATAATTTATTTTTTACATAAAGGAATAAAGCATATGTCTTATGCACGACATTTACCGGTATTAATGTATCACCATGTCAGTGATAAACCCGGACAGATAACCTTATCTCCCCGTACGTTCCGGGCGCAGATGAAATGGCTGGCTGAATCTGGCTGGAAGACCGTTACCGCTGCAGAGGTGGAAGCTTTTTATCATGGTGCAAGATTGCCTCGTAAAAGCGTCATGCTGACCTTTGATGGCGGCTGGCTGGATAACTGGTTGCAGGTTTTTCCGGTGCTGCAGGAGTTTAATCTGCATGCGCATCTCTTTCTTGTGACCAGTTTGATCAGTGACGGACCGGTCCGTATTCCTGCAGGCGAACCGGTGTACTCTCATGATGAGTGTCAGATGCTGGTTAAACAAGGCCGGGCTGATGAGGTCATGCTGCGCTGGTCAGAGGTCCGGGAGATGCACCTCAGTGGCCTTGTTGAGTTTCACTCGCACACGCACACCCACCGACGCTGGGACCAGAAACCTGTGTCCCGTAATCCGTCGGATTTGCTTCGTGTCGATATTCTTCTTAGTCGTAAGCGGATGAGGGAGATGCTGGGTTACTGCAGTCAGCATCTGTGCTGGCCTGAGGGCTGGTATTGTTCTGACTATATTCATGTGGCTGAAGAGCTGGGGTTCACATACCTGTATACCACAGAAAGGCGTATGAACAATCCAGTCATCGGTTCACAGCGTATTGGTCGTATTAACACAAAGGAGCGAAAGAATGTGGGCTGGCTGAAACGTCGTCTGTTTTATCACACCACGCCCGGATTTTCTTCGCTGCTGGCCCGGCATAAGGGGGCACGTCGGATAGCTGACTGAGCCGGAGACCAGGATGAAAGTGCTGCATACCGAATCCTCCCCCATCATCGGCGGGCAGGGGTTGTAGGCTATATCCCAAATGATGGTGCTGATTTTGAGCAGAAATAAGATAACACCGGAGGCCGTGATAGACCCGGTTGCGCAGAATCTGGAGGCAGCAGGTCACTGGCGCAGGGCTTCTACCCGCTGGCTTTTGGTCATGGGAGATTTTGAATGTACAGAGGCCCAGCGGGAGTGGTTGTTGTTGCGCCGGAATTATTGCCTTGCGCAGATATCTTCCCCTGGCGCCAGTAAAGCTGGATATCAGCGACGTGACGAAATGAGAGGAGCCTGCACATAGGTTTATGTTTTGAGTAAGCGTCTTATTTAAACCGTCTGTTCTGTTTCCTCCGCTTTCACAAATAATGTCGAGCCGGGTGGGGGACTCAAGTAAGAATAATCTGGCGATGTTTTGCTTGTTTCCACGGGATAATTTGTTAGGTGAACGATACAATTAATGCGCTCCAGACTGCGTCACAGAAAAGGAGAATGCCTTTGCAGAACGGGCGCATGACAATGAACCACTTTATTATTGGTATCTGGTTCGGCGACAACCTTGACGATCACGTCTGAGATAGGGTATTTACACTGAGTGGTAAACAGGTTCAATTAGTAACCGGAGATGGATGCAAAATCATGATCGATTCAGATGCTATTTTGCAGCCAATAGATTTTTTATTAAGATGATATCAAGGACATTGAGGCACACAATGACGTATCAGTAAGTCGTTGATAGCTCATTTGATATAAGAATTTCTTTTATCAACGGAAGATAATGATGGAACTGATCAATAATCGTGGTATGCGAGACTGGATGATATTTATTAAAGTGGCGGAAGTAGGGAATCTTTCCCGGGCTGCACGGGAATTAGATATTAGCATTTCTGCTGTCAGTAAATCGCTTAGCCGCCTTGAGAATTCTATTGAGGTTACTTTACTTCGGCGCGATTCACATCACTTAGAACTGACTGGAGCTGGTCAGACAGCCTATGCAAGCATGAAAAGGATAACATCTTCCTTTCAGTCCTTGCTGGATGAATTGCGAAATCCGGATAAAATTATCAGAGGGAGTATAAAATTTTCGGCTCCGGCTATTGTCTGTGAGTTTCTTGCCAATAAGTGGATATGGGAATTTACAGCTAGCTATCCGGATACAAAAATCTACCTGGATTCACGAGAGCGTAGCGATTTTTTTAGTAAATCCCTGGAGTTTGATGAGCTGGTTTTTAAAAGTGGCATAATCGAAAGTGAGGATCTCGTGTATCGAAAGATAAGCCCTTTAAAGTTGGTTCTTTGTGCGAGTCCGAAATATATCAGAAAATATGGCAGGATCTCACATCCTGGCGATTTGGAAAATCACATTATTATGGGTCTTCACAACCATGGTCTTTCCGGACCTCTTACTCTTTTCCGTCAAGATGAATCATACACTATTAGTGGCGCTGTTAATGTTCATTTATCTTCCAATAATCTTTTGAGTGTTCTTAATTTGGTTTTAGAAGGAAAGGGTATCAACCTCATGACTCCGGCCTGGCTTGCCACCAAATACTTAAAAAATAATGAACTTGAAATTATACTTCCTGAATGGAGGGTTCCAGATCTCCCCATTTATCTTGTATGGCGTCATCGTCAGTATTATTCTCCTTTATTTCAACGCTTTCTGTCTTTTATTGAAGATAAATGGAATAATCGCCCACAAATTGATTTTCTGAATGATGATTAACCCGTTTGGAATGGTTTTGACACGTTCCTGACTTAAACCCACATGATGATGACTGAATTGAGGCATCGAGATATGCGACTGGTCAGCCAGTCGTCTTTTGACGATGCCCAATACAAAACATGATGCCGACTGACGGAAATGATAATACCCGGAAACAGGACGGGACTGTTTTTGGGCAGCCGGAAGTTAAGCCCATACCAGAAACGTTGCAGTGTACTGAAAAATGGCGCCAGGTTGCACCTGTTCAACGATTTTCTGAAGGCGCAGGAGTATTCATTACTGATATCCTCCATTGCGCCTTCGGGAACCCACAGGACCAGCTATTTTACCGATAGTGTTTAAAAGGCGTAAGTAATGCCGAGCATGAAGTCATTGGAGGCAGCCTTTGTGTCTGCATCATAAGCGGTATGTTCATCACCAGCATAGTGATTTTTTGAAATGCTTACTTTGCCAGCATTAATGTATTTATAACTGGCGTCAATCATAATATTATCTGTTACAGCATATTTTGCACCGATACCTGCGCCCCAGGCAAAGTTATTTTTTGAAGCAGACAGAGTTTCATTAATACCAAAACCAACAGGAATGGTGTTATTACTTAGCTTCACATGAGCGAGGCCAACGCCTACGCTGATATAGGGAGTAAATGCCGTACTATTGTGAAAATCATAATAGCCATTAACCATGTAAGTGGTCATTCGGACCTGATTTTTTACATTTATGTGTACTGGATCACCAAATGCAATAATATCCTGCCCGCCTTTAGCATCCGTCTCACCTCTGAAAGTGGTATCCAGTTCTAAACGTACTGGAAGCTGGAATGGATCATAAAAGTTATAACCGATAGCAACCCCGCCGCCAAAAACGCCTTTGGTACGGTCAGGTAACGTTGCATGACCATTGACTATCTCATCCTGGCTGAAGGTTGAGTTGATTCCATAGACATTGACTACGGATGTCCCCGCTTTCCCGGTGATATAGATCCCTTCTTTTGCTGATGCAGTAGCGGACCAGGCTACCACAAGGGGAATGATGCAGACTGCGAAAAAGTTTTTCATTTCAGAACCTGCCTTAATATTGGGCTAAAAGACAAGTTTCACGGTATAGGGTGTGATATAACGATTACATAAACGAAGCCCAAAAAACGGTCTATTGTAACGCTGGGTTTTCTGTAAGCGGGTAAAAAATGAGATGAAGATTTTAAATAACAATACGATAATCGTCGGTATGGAAATCCATCTCCTCGCCAAATTGCCCAACGTATGCCAGCCCCACGTACGGTTTCACTTCTACGTTATGTAACGGGTAGTGTGAGATAGAGCGATGTTGTAAGAAAAAGATGAAGATGAATTTGTACCTGTCCTGGATAAAGCCCGTTATCCAGAAATAACGGGCAAAAATATTTACTCAAGTGCCTGGGCGAGATCTTGTTGTACCTGTTGACGCTGTTCTGGTGTTAAGACTTTGCTTAAATCAAAATAATATTTAACCCGATAATAGCGAGCCTGTTGTTCTATGTTACTGAAGGCTGCAAGCTGCTGTTTTACGGCGGCGTCATCCCATTTACCGGATTTAATCACCTCTATCAGCGCACCGTCTTTAATTCCCTTCATAGAAATCTGACTGACGTCGGTTTCCAGTTGTTGGTGAAGTTTTTTGATCCGGGTAATCTGATCGTTTGTCAGCTTCAGATGCTGGACAATAGGATCCTGGGCGGGCAGGGGAGGATTGGGGACAGCGGTGGCGAAAGCGCCAAAAGAAACGCCCGCCAGAGTCGCTGCCAGTAAAGTTGTGCGTACAAAGTTTTTCATGAAGATATCCTGATAAGGGAGTGATTAACCGTTTTTATTACCCACGAATGGCGAGCAATTATCTTAGAGCCTATCCCATTAGGCGTTATTGGCGCAGCCAGTTTGGACACGGACAGCGCGCAAAAACCGGAGCGTACACGTAGTACGTGAGGATTTTGAGCACTGCCTAGGTCCAAAATGGCAAGTAAAATAGCCCTAATGGGATAGGCTCTTAGTCAGAATACGTTGCCTGCCACATTACGCCACGCGAATTTGTTTTACGGAGAGTTACGGAGTGAAACAATCCCGCCGCGGTGAGCGGCAGGTTGCTTACAAGGTGAATGGATCGGCATCGCGCCAGGCTGGAAATTTTTCGCGATAGTCCTGCAAGGCGACGAGAGAAAGATCGGCATCAATACGTGTCGCTTGGTGTGGTTCGGCGGTGGCGATAATATCACCCTGGGGATTAATGATCCGGCTATCGCCGCGATAATGTAACCCATTGCCATCGGTGCCAACCCGGTTGCAGCCTGCGACATAAGCCTGATTTTCAATAGCGCGCGCTGTCAGTAATGTTTGCCAGTGTAGCGAGCGCGGCGCAGGCCAGTTCGCTACATACAGCGCCAGATCGTAATCATTGCGGTTGCGCGACCATATCGGAAAGCGCAGATCGTAACAGATCAGCGGCAGGATGCGCCAACCGCGCCACTGCACGATGATGCGTTTATCGCCTGCGGCATAATGTTGATGTTCATCCGCCATACGAAACAGATGGCGCTTATCATAGAGATGAACCTTGCCTTCCGGTTCAACCAGTAAGAAGCGATTTACGGCGCCGCGCTCAGTTTGTAGCGCCGCGCTGCCGGCAATCAGAGCGTCAGTTTGTCGGGCTTTGGCCTGCATCCACGTAATCACGCTATCTTGCGAAAGTGAGTTATTAGCGGCCTCCATCGCAAAGCCGGTGGTAAACATTTCAGGCAGAACAATCACATCCCGGCCAGATACGAGCTCTAGCTGTCTGTCAAAATGACGCAGGTTTGCCGGGCCGTCCATCCAGACTAAAGGTTGTTGCAACAGAGTAATTTTCAAACCAGACACGATCGGAGCTCCTCATTGAACAGCGTCTTTACACTGTAGCATGAGCAATAATAAAAAAGCGGCAAGAAAAAGCCCCGCGAAAGCGGGGCAGGAAAGAGGCGAGACTGATTATGCGGCTTCGACTTTACGCACTTTCTCCGGCAGCTTTACCGGTTTGGTCGCCAGCGCTTCAGGTTCAAAATCATCAACGTTGATACTGCGCAGGCGGCTCTCTTCCGCTTTCGCCAGGATGGCGGCTTCATCTTTATCTATAAGCCCTTTCGCCAGCGCATTGCGCGCCAGTTCATCCAGACGAGTAAACGGCAGATTTTTACCCAGTTCTTTGCAGATGCGCTGGTGGATAGGGTCGGCAGCGATGACATCACGCAGCGCTTCTTCCAGTAAACCGACCGGATTATGTTCGGCGGGCGTCAGATACTGTCCGCGCCCAATGCGTGAACGTGTGGCGTTCGGCACCTGCAGGATCTTCGCCACGGCGTGATCCAGCTTATCAGACGGCGCCAGATAATGACGGCCAGTCGGGAAGATCATCGCGGTGAGCAATCCGGCCACGACGCGGTTCGGGAAGTTCTGCAGCAGATCGTCCATCGCTTGTTCAGCACGATACAGCGCATCCTGTACGCCCCAGTGCACCAGCGGCAGGTCGGCTTCGTGGCGACCTTCGTCGTCGTAACGCTTCAGTACGGCTGAGGCCAGATAAAGCTGACTCAACACATCGCCCAGACGCGCGGAGATACGCTCGCGGCGTTTCAGGCTGCCGCCCAGTACCGCCATTGACACGTCAGACAGCAGCGCCAGATTTGCGCTCAGTCGGTTCAGATGCTGGTAATAACGCTTCGTGGCGTCGCCGGTTGGCGTATGGCTCGTTAATCCGCGGGTCAGGCCAAGCCAGAAACTGCGAACGGTATTGCTGCCGACATGGCCAATATGTTTAAACAACAGCTTATCAAAGGCATTGACATCATTATTCTGCGCTGCGGCCATCTCTTCCAGTACATAAGGATGGCAGCGAATGGCGCCCTGACCAAAGATCATCATGCTACGGGTCAGGATATTCGCGCCTTCCACGGTAATCGCGATAGGCGCGCCCTGGTAAGCACGCGCCAGGAAGTTGCTCTCGCCCAGCATAATGCCTTTACCCCCTGTGATATCCATCGCGTCGATAATTGACTGCTGGCCGCGGTGGGTGCAGTGGTACTTCACGATAGCCGACAGTACCGCCGGTTTTTCGCCCAGCATAATGCCGTAGGTGATTAACGATGCGGCGGCATCCATCACATAAGCGTTACCTGCAATACGCGCCAGCGGTTCTTCAATACCTTCCATCTTGCCGATAGAAATTTTGAACTGACGACGAATGTGAGCATAGGCGCCGGTTGCCAGCGCGACGGATTTCACCCCGCCAGTGGAGTTGGACGGCAGGGTAATACCGCGTCCTACCGACAAACACTCCACCAGCATACGCCAGCCCTGTCCGGCCATTTTGGGGCCGCCGATAATATAATCAATAGGCACGAAAATATCGTTACCGCGGGTTGGACCATTCTGGAACGGAACGTTAAGCGGGAAGTGGCGACGACCAATTTCCACACCCGGCGTTGAGGTGGGGATCAGGGCGCAGGTAATACCCAGCTCTTCTTCTCCGCCTAACAATCTATCCGGATCGGAAAGCTTAAACGCCAGACCCAACACGGTAGCTATCGGCGCCAGCGTAATGTAACGCTTGTTCCAGGTCAGGCGCATACCCAGCACCTGCTGGCCCTGCCATTCGCCCATGCAAACCACGCCGGTATCCGGAATGGCGCCTGCATCAGAACCTGCTTCCGGGCTGGTCAGCGCAAAGCAGGGGATCTCCTGGCCGCGCGCCAGTCGCGGCAGATAGTGATTCTTCTGCTCTTCCGTACCATAGTGCTGCAATAACTCGCCAGGGCCGAGTGAGTTTGGAACGCCGACGGTGATAGCCAGAATCCCGGAGACGCCGGACAGTTTTTGCAGTACACGGGACTGCGCATAAGCGGAGAACTCCAGCCCGCCGTACTCTTTTTTAATGATCATCGCAAAAAAACGATGCTCTTTCAGATAAGCCCACAGTTCCGGCGGCAGATCCGCCAGTTCATGGGTAATCTGGAAATCGTTCGCCATCCGGCACGCTTCTTCTACCGGGCCGTCGAGAAACGCTTGCTCTTCGGCAGTGAGTTGCGGTTGCGGATAGTTGTGCAGTTTTTTCCAGTCAGGCTTGCCCTGGAACAGATCGCCTTCCCACCAGGTTGTACCGGCATCAATCGCTTCTTTCTCAGTGCGCGACATCGGCGGCATGACCTTACGGAAGCCGCGGAACACCGGTGCGGAAATCATTGATTTTCGCATCGGTGTGAGGTTAAACGGCACGAGGATAATGGCCAGAGGAACCAACAGCCAGATGGACCACAGGCCAGCGACGCCAAGTGCGGCGGTCCAGGCGAGCAGAATCAGGCTGCTGAGAAATAAACTCACGCGGTGATAGAACAATGCGCCGAGCAGAACAACCGTAGCGATAATACTCAAAATCATCATAACGAAAAGCTCCCTTGCTTGTAGGAGGTCTGACCACTTGTGATGATTAGGTTGTAGTGGATGTAAAATCTTTTAGCAATGTGTTTACAAAATAATTACAACAAAGCTCACATTGTTGCCGTTTTTGGGGGCACGAAAAATCAAAAGCGTGAGGCGTTAATTCGGCTTATGCTTCTCGCCTGTACTGCTATCCGGTACACTGCATACTGTCATTTACATTCATGCTGAAGGATATCCTCATGTACCAGGATCTTATTCGTAACGAACTGAACGAAGCGGCGGAAACGCTGGCTAATTTTTTAAAAGATGACGCCAATATTCACGCCATTCAGCGCGCGGCGGTCCTGTTGGCTGACAGTTTTAAAGCGGGTGGTAAGGTACTTTCCTGCGGTAACGGCGGCTCCCATTGCGATGCGATGCACTTTGCTGAAGAGCTGACAGGTCGTTATCGTGAAAATCGTCCGGGCTACCCGGCAATTGCGATTTCTGATGTTAGCCATATATCCTGCGTCAGTAATGATTTTGGCTATGACTATATTTTCTCTCGTTACGTTGAAGCGGTAGGGCGCGAAGGCGATGTCCTGTTAGGGATCTCGACGTCGGGTAACTCTGGTAACGTGATTAAAGCGATTGCCGCGGCCCGTGAAAAAGGCATGAAAGTGATTACGTTGACCGGCAAAGACGGAGGCAAAATGGCGGGAACGGCGGATATTGAAATTCGCGTACCGCACTTCGGTTATGCCGATCGTATTCAGGAAATTCATATCAAAGTGATTCATATCCTGATTCAGTTGATCGAAAAAGAGATGGTTAAATAACTATACCCGTCATACTTCAAGCTGCAGGTGCGTTGGTTGCGCTCAGAAACCCCAGTCACATAGTTATCTATGTTCCTGGGGATTTCCTCCCTTACCGCCTTCCTGCAACTCGAATTATTTAGGGTATAGCATATTGTTTTCTTTGATATTTTTAGTTTTGATTGGCTGTAAAAATTACGCCTTCCCGCTTAAGGCGTTTGTGGAGGTGATGTATGTGCGAACTGCTTGGGATGAGCGCCAATGTGCCGACGGATATCTGCTTTAGCTTCACCGGACTGGTGCAGCGTGGCGGCGGAACCGGGCCGCATAAAGACGGCTGGGGAATTACCTTTTACGAAGGAAAGGGCTGTCGCACGTTTAAAGATCCGCAACCGAGCTACCATTCGCCGATTGCGAAGCTGGTACAGAATTACCCGATCAAGTCCTGCTCGGTTATCTCCCATATCCGTCAGGCTAATCGCGGTGAAGTGGCGCTGGAAAATACGCACCCTTTTACCCGGGAATTATGGGGACGCAACTGGACTTATGCTCATAACGGTCAGCTCAACGGTTATAAGTCGCTGGAAACCGGTAATTTTCGTCCGGTGGGGGAAACCGACAGCGAAAAAGCGTTTTGCTGGCTATTGCATAAATTAACGCAGCGTTATCCCCGCACGCCGGGCAACATGACAGCGGTATTTAAATATATTGCGACACTGGCGACGGTATTACGTGAAAAAGGCGTTTTTAACATGCTGCTGTCAGATGGGCGATATGTGATGGCGTTTTGCTCAACCCATTTGCACTGGATCACTCGCCGGGCGCCGTTTGGCGTAGCCACGCTGGTGGATCAGGATATGGAAATTGATTTCAGTTCACAGACCACGCCAAATGACGTGGTTACCGTGATTGCTACCCAGCCGCTAACGGGGAATGAAACCTGGCAAAAGATTATGCCAGGCGAATGGGCGTTATTTTGCCTCGGAGAGCGTATAATTTGAGGCCAGCTGTGGCTGAACGACTTCGTGACTCAACGGTTTGCTCACGACGTAACGTCCATCAACGATAGAAACAGTTGGCGGCTTATGCGTCTGTTCAAAATAATCGTAGCCGGGTTTTAGCTGCGCCCAGAAATCTTTGTAATAAGAATATTTATGACGCTGCATATTGGCGTCGGTCATCCGGAACGGATAAATACTCACCTGCACGCTCGGCTGACCAAAGACCAGCGCGGCGGTGACAAACTGGAAAATCTCATCAATGCCGCTGTCGGTCATGGCATAGCAGCCGACGGAAACACAGGCGCCGTGAATCATCAGATACTTACCATCATAGCCATGCGCGCGATCGTAGGCATTGGGAAAACCAATGTTGATGGCCTTATAAAAACGGCTGTCTGGCTTGAGTTGATTACGCTGAACGCTGTAAAACCCTTCCGGACTTTTAAAATCGCCCTGACGGCGTTTCGGGCCTAACCCGCCGGAATAGTTGCAAATTTTGTAGCTATCAAGCAACTGGTATTGCTCACCCATTTTGACGTAGAGATCAAGAGTGCGCTCTTCTTTAAAAATCTGAATATAGACCGGTGAGCCCATTAACTGCTGCTTATACTCTTTACTGACCGGCGTGACGGGGCTGCTGCTGCTCAGCAAACCGGCAAATGAGACGCACGGCATCAGAAGCATCGCAAGAAAAAATGCGATTTTACGCATACTGCTTGTTCCTTGATAAAACGGTTACACACGCCAGAACGGCAAAAGAGTCCCCAAATCGGAGTAATCTGGATTTGGAGCGCTCACATTAGCACCACGGCAGTTTTTCGCAAGTCCCCGTGTGTACGTTTACAATTTTCCCGCCGCTTTCGTCGTCATACCTTCGAATATGTCGCATTTTTAACGCGAATGTATCTTTGCGCGCAATAAAACATACTGTACACTTAAACAGTATTGTGGGGGCGAGCGATGCGCAAAATCATACATGTTGATATGGACTGTTTTTTTGCCGCGGTAGAGATGCGTGATAATCCGGCGTTACGCGATATTCCCATTGCCATTGGCGGGAGTCGTGAGCGAAGAGGCGTTATCAGTACCGCCAACTATCCTGCGCGCCAGTTTGGCGTACGCAGCGCGATGCCGACCGCCATGGCGCTAAAGCTGTGCCCCCATCTCACCCTATTGCCTGGCCGCTTTGACGCCTATAAAGAGGCTTCGCGGCATGTACGTGACATCTTTTCCCGCTACACTTCACTGATTGAACCGCTCTCGCTGGATGAAGCCTGGCTGGATGTGACTGACAGCCCGCACTGTTATGGATCGGCAACTCTGATCGCTAGGGAGATTCGTCAGACTATTTTCAATGAACTGCAACTCACCGCCTCCGCCGGCGTTGCGCCAGTGAAATTTCTGGCGAAGATCGCCTCCGATCTCAATAAACCGAACGGACAATATGTTATTACGCCAGCCGATGTACCCGACTTTCTTAAAACGTTGCCGTTAGCCAAAATTCCAGGCGTGGGGAAAGTTTCCGCCGCCAAACTGGAAAATATGGGGTTAAGAACCTGCGGGGATATTCAACAGTGCGATCTGGCGATGCTTCTCAAACGCTTTGGTAAATTTGGCCGGGTATTATGGGAGCGTAGTCAGGGTATTGACGAGCGTGATGTTAACAGCGAAAGGCTGCGTAAATCGGTAGGTGTTGAGCGTACTCTGGCGGAGGATATTCATGAATGGTCGGACTGCGAGGCCATTATTGAACATTTATATCCGGAACTGGAGCGTCGTCTGGCTATAGTAAAGCCCGATTTACTGATTGCCCGACAGGGCGTTAAATTAAAATTTAATGATTTTCAGCAAACCACTCAGGAACATGTCTGGCCGCAATTAAATAAAGAAGACTTAATTACCACCGCCCGTAAAACCTGGGACGAGCGTCGCGGCGAGCGCGGCGTACGGCTGGTGGGGCTACACGTAACGCTGCTCGACCCTCAACTGGAACGACAGTTGGTGTTAGGGTTATAAGTCAGGCCATTAATATTTTATCACTATTACGATTGCGCCATCTAAATTTCAGTATTACTATACCCGCGTTTTCTCATTCTCAATAACTGCAAAGGAGGTTCATCATGACACTTTATTCTCTGAACGCACTTTGCAGACCTTTCCAGGATTAATTTTCTTTTATTGCCCTGGATTAGTCTGCCATTTCCTGATTTTTTAATTCATATATGGAATGGTATATGGGCAATTATATTCGTCCTTTATCAGATGTGGTATTTTCTATCGCATCGGATAACCTGTGGATCGAAGATTCCGCGATCCAACAATTATATACGACGGCTAAGTTAACCGGTATGAAACGCGTTATCGGGATGCCAGATCTGCATCCGGGGCGCGGCTATCCTATTGGCGCAGCCTTTTTCTCGCGTGGACGTTTTTATCCGGCGCTGGTCGGCAACGATATCGGCTGCGGCATGGCGTTATGGCAAACGGATATTTTAGGGCGTAAATATAACGCCGATAAACTGGAGAAGCGGCTGGCGTCGCTGCCTGACGTGGCGGACGCGCAGTGGCTGGAGGAGAATGTCCCCGCCGCAATGCAGCATCATTCGTGGCGCTCTGCGCTGGGTTCCATTGGCGGCGGCAATCATTTTGCCGAGCTGCAGCAGGTCGATCGCATCGTCGATGCTGATTCGTTCGCTTTGTCGGGGTTGCAAAAAGCGCAGTTATTACTGCTGGTACACAGTGGTTCACGCGGTCTGGGGCAAGCTATCCTGCGTCGTCATGTGGAGGCGTTTTCGCATAACGGTTTGCCGGAAGATAGCGACGATGCGCGCCACTACCTTGCAGAACATGACGATGCGCTGGCATTTGCCCGCAGTAATCGCGCGCTGATTGCCCGCCGGATACTGCAACAGCTCAGGGCTGAGGGCGAGCCGCGGCTGGATGTGGCGCATAACTTCGTTGAACCCTGTACTGTCGCGGGTAAGGCGGGGTGGCTGCACCGTAAAGGCGCTACGCCAGATGGGCAGGGACTGGTGATTATCCCCGGCTCGCGCGGCGATTATAGCTGGCTGGTGAAACCCGTCGTCAGCGAGGAGAGCCTCTTCTCCCTGGCGCACGGTGCGGGGCGCAAATGGATGCGTACCGAGTGTAAAGACCGGTTATCGGCAAAATTTACCCCGCGACAGCTCTGCCGTACCGGGATGGGTAGCCGGGTGATTTGCCGCGATCGCCAGCTCATTTATGAAGAAGCGCCGCAGGCGTATAAATCCATCGATAGCGTTGTGGATTGTCTGGCAGACGCCGGACTGATTACGCCGGTTGCCTGCCTGCGTCCGGTGCTGACGCTGAAAACCTCAGGGGAGAAAAGCGCATGATCCTACTGCAACTTTCTTCCGCACAGGGACCGGACGAGTGTTGTCTGGCGGTAAAAAAAGCGCTGGACTGTCTGACGAAAGAAGCCGCCAGAGAAAAGGTATCGTTGACGCGACTTGAAACGGAGCCGGGACGATTACCAGACACGCTGCGTTCCGCGCTGGTCTCGCTGGACGGCGAAAAAGCTATGGCTTTCAGTGAACGTTGGTGCGGCACGTTACTGTGGATTTGTACCAGCCCGTATCGCCCGCACCATGGGCGAAAAAACTGGTACGTCGGCATTGGGCGCTTTTCCGCCGACGAACACATACAGTCTGATGAGATTCGTTTCGAGACTCTGCGCTCTTCCGGCCCGGGTGGGCAGCACGTTAATAAAACCGACTCGGCAGTGCGGGCCACGCACCTGGCGAGCGGGATTAGCGTGAAGGTTCAGTCGGAGCGCAGTCAACATGCGAATAAGCGTCTGGCCCGGCTGCTGATTGCCTGGCGGCTGGAACAGCAACGGCAAAATGAGTGTGCGGCGTTGAAGTCTGAAAGGCGTCTGTTCCATCATCAGATTGAGCGCGGCAATCCGCTGCGGATATTTAAAGGAATGGCGTTTACGCCACAATAATTCGGTGCTACCAGCGCTGTTATAGGGCTGTCTGGCTATTCGCGTGTAGCCGCAGCGCTATTCAGCGCATCCAGGAGAGCTTATCTGGCAATGGATACCCGATATTCCATATTGATAGCCCGTCCAGAAATGGGACGGGCATTTTAGCGCTTTCTTACTTCGCAGGAATCGCTTTCAGCAATTCGGTCAGCAGAGTCCAGTAGTGGCCGACGCTTTCGATATGTACCTGCTCATCCGGAGAGTGAGGTCCGGTAATGGTAGGCCCAATAGAAACCATGTCCATATCCGGATAGGGTTTCTTAAACAGACCGCATTCCAGGCCGGCGTGGATAATCTGGATGTTCGGTGTCTTGTTGAACAGACGCTGATAGGTTTCCCGCACCAGGTGCATGACCGGCGAGTTCGCATCGGGCTGCCAGCCAGGATAGCTGCCTTTTGCTTCGGTTTTCGCGCCAGCCAGCTTGCCCAGCGAATCCAGCATACTCACCACATAATCTTTACCGCTGTCGATAAGAGAGCGAATCAGGCAGTGAATTTCGACATTCGCATCAGACATTGTGACCACGCCAACGTTCAGCGATGTTTCCACTACGCCTTTCGCCACGTCTGAATTGCGGATCACGCCGTTCGGCGTTGCGTTCAGCAGGCGCACAAAGGTATCGCGTGACGGCGCGGTCAATGCGGCTTTATCACTGGCAACCTCATTGAGTTGCAGCGTCAGGTTTTTCTCTTTTTCCGCCAGTTCGTTTTTCAGAATATCCTGGTAAGCGTTCACTAATGTTTTCAGAGCGCCTACGTTGTCTGCGGCAACGGCGAGGGTAGCGAACGCTTCGCGCGGAATCGCGTTACGCAGCGTGCCGCCGTTGAAATCGATCAGACGCAGATCCAGTTCTTCTGCGTGCCCGGCCAGAAAACGCGCCAGCAATTTGTTGGCATTGCCAAGACCGAGGTGAATTTCACCACCGGAGTGGCCGCCTTTCAGGCCTTTCAGGGTTAGCTTAAAGCACGCAAATCCTGCGGGTACAGCTTCACGGGTCAACGGCAGATTAGAGGTAAAATCAATACCGCCTGCGCAGCCCATATAGATCTCACCTTCTTCTTCAGAGTCGGTGTTGATCAGGATGTCGGCCTGCAACCAGCCGGACTGGAGGCCGAACGCGCCATCCATGCCCGCTTCTTCGGTCATGGTCAGCAGCACTTCCAGCGGGCCATGGACGACATTATCATCAGCCAGTACCGCTAACGCAGAAGCCATTCCAATACCATTGTCGGCGCCGAGCGTAGTACCGCGCGCTTTAACCCATTCGCCATCAATATAAGGCTGGATAGGATCTGTAGTGAAGTCGTGAACGGTGTCGCTATTTTTTTGCGGCACCATATCCAGATGCGCCTGTAAAACGACCGGCTTGCGATTTTCCATACCTGCAGTGGCGGGCTTACGGATCAGAATATTACCGACCTGGTCGCGATCCACGTAAAGGCCTTTCTCTTTGGCCCAACTCACAATATGTTCCGCGAGTTGCTCTTCGTGATAGGACGGGTGAGGAATAGAACAGATTTTGGCAAAAATATCCCACAAAGGTTGTGGTGATAACTGAGACAGTTCAGACACGATAAGTCTCCTTGGCGGTGGTCTGAAAAACGTTCTTACAGGCCACAGGGTTAGCGGAATTGATAACTCTTACGAGATGCGACTGAGAATACCACTTTCTCCGCCTGCGGGTAGTATAAAGCATACAAAAAGAGGCGTGGATTCCGCTAAACACTGGTTTTTAGCGCGTCAGGTCTCTATAATCTCGCGCAACTATTTCCCCCTCGAACACTTTTTAAGCCGTAGATAAACAGGCTGGGACACTTCACATGAGCGAAAAATACGTCGTCACCTGGGACATGTTGCAGATTCACGCACGCAAACTGGCGAGCCGCCTCATGCCTTCAGAACAATGGAAAGGCATTATTGCCGTAAGTCGTGGCGGCCTTGTACCGGGCGCACTACTGGCGCGTGAATTGGGCATTCGTCATGTCGATACCGTATGCATCTCCAGCTACGATCACGATAACCAGCGCGAACTGAAAGTGCTGAAACGTGCAGAAGGCGACGGCGAAGGCTTTATCGTCATCGACGATCTGGTCGATACCGGCGGCACCGCCGTCGCGATTCGTGAAATGTACCCTAAAGCGCATTTCGTCACGATTTTCGCTAAACCGGCGGGCCGTCCGCTGGTTGATGATTATGTTATTGATATTCCTCAGAACACCTGGATTGAACAGCCCTGGGATATGGGTGTGGTATTTGTACCGCCGATTTCAGGTCGTTAATCAGCAGCTTTTCAGAGCGCCCGGCAATGCCGGGCGCTGTTTTATTGGTTACAATAAGCCTCTATGAGTATCCAAGGAGGCTGCACGAATGACACAGGCTAACCTCAGCGAAACCCTGTTCAAACCCCGCTTTAAACATACTGAAACGTCTACCCTTGTCCGTCGGTTCAATCGTGGGTCGCAGCCGCCCATGCAATCCGCGCTGGACGGTAAGAATGTCCCGCACTGGTATCGCATGATAAACCGCCTGATGTGGATTTGGCGCGGCGTTGATCCACGAGAAATCCTTGATGTGCAGGCGCGCATTGTGATGAGCGACGCAGAGCGAACGGATGATGATTTATACGATACGGTCATCGGTTACCGCGGCGGCAACTGGATTTATGAGTGGGCAAAGCAGGCGATGGACTGGCAGCAGAAAGCCTGTCAGGAACAGGACGCCATGCGCAGCGGACGCTACTGGCTTCATGCCTCAACGCTCTATAACATTGCCGCCTACCCGCATTTGAAGGGCGATGAGCTGGCGGAGCAGGCGCAGGCGCTGGCGAATCGCGCCTATGAAGAGGCCGCGCAGCGGTTGCCAGGCTCGTTACGTGAAATGGAATTTGCCGTTCCTGGCGGTTCGCCTGTCACCGCGTTTTTACATATGCCGAAAGGGGATGGCCCGTTTCCGACGGTGCTCATGTGCGGCGGCCTGGACGCCATGCAAACCGACTATTACACCCTGTATGAACGCTATTTCGCGCCGCGCGGTATCGCGATGTTAACGCTTGATATGCCTTCGGTTGGATTTTCATCAAAGTGGAAATTAACCCAGGATTCCAGCTTGCTCCATCAGCATGTGTTAAAAGCGCTTCCTAATGTCCCCTGGGTGGATCATACCCGTGTTGCGGCGTTTGGTTTCCGTTTTGGCGCCAACGTTGCGGTGCGTCTGGCCTATCTGGAAGCGCCGCGTTTGAAAGCGGTGGCTTGCCTGGGGCCGGTGGTCCATGCGCTACTTAGCGATCCGCAACGACAGAGCACGGTGCCGGAGATGTATCTGGATGTGCTGGCCAGCCGTCTGGGTATGCATGATGCTTCGGATGAGGCGCTGCGTGTGGAGCTCAATCGCTATTCGTTGAAAGTACAGGGGCTACTGGGCAGACGTTGTCCTACGCCAATGCTTTCCGGCTTCTGGAAAAACGATCCCTTCAGCCCGGAAGAAGAGTCTCGCTTAATTACAACATCATCTTCAGACGGTAAGCTGATAGAGATCCCTTTTAACCCGGTGTACCGCAATTTTGACCGCGCGCTGCAAGAAATTACCGACTGGATTAATCATAGATTGTGTTAATAGATTGATAAATTCTATTGATTTGGTAAAACAGTTGCTTCATTAAAGGAGATCGCAATGACGTTACCGAGTGGACACCCGAAAAGTAGATTGATCAAGAAATTTACCGCGCTTGGCCCCTATATCCGGGAAGGGCAGTGCGAAGACAATCGTTTTTTTTTCGATTGCCTGGCAGTTTGCGTCAACGTGAAGCCCGCGCCAGAGAAGCGTGAATTTTGGGGCTGGTGGATGGAGCTGGAAGCACAAGAGAAACGCTTCACTTATCGTTATCAGTTTGGTTTGTTTGATAAAGAGGGCAACTGGACCGTAGTGCCGATTAACGAAACCGAAGTGGTGGAGCGACTGGAATACACGCTACGCGAGTTTCATGAAAAACTACGCGACCTGCTGATTTCTATGGAGCTGGCGCTGGAGCCGTCTGACGATTTCAACGACGAGCCGGTAAAACTGTCGGCATAACCCTGCTGCCATGCCTGATGGCGCAGCGCCATCAGGCACAATGCGACTTATCAGAACTGGTAGGTCAACCCTATTGCCACAATATCATCGTCATTAATGCCTAACGTGTTATCGCTATCAAGCTGATTGATTTTGTAATCTACAAACGCGGACATATTTTTGTTGAAGTAATAGGTTGCGCCAACGTCAATGTAATTCACCAAATCCTCACTGCCGACGCCCTCAATATCTTTGCCTTTTGACAGCACATAGCCTAATGACGGACGCAGACCAAAATCAAACTGATACTGGATAACCGCTTCGAAGTTTTGGGTTTTATTGGCAAATCCGCCGGAAACTGGCGTCATGTTGCGGGTTTCTGAATAGAAGGTCGCAATATAAATATCATTAGCGTCATACTTAACACCCGTAGCCCAGGCTTCGGCTTTATCGCCCGTACCGCGGCGCTGCAGATTTTGCTCCCTGGTGCGATCGGAGAGAGTATAAGCGCCGCTGACGGCAAAATCGCTGCCGCCGAAATCATAGCTCACGGATGTGCCGAAGCCGTCGCCGTTTTGCTTTTTCACATCGCGATCTTCGTTTTTCCCCTGATACTGTAAGGTAAGATCCAGTCCATCAACGATGCCGAAGAAATCGGTATTGCGGTAAGTCGCCAGCCCGCTGGCGCGTTTAGTCATAAAATTATCGGTCTGGGCGGAAGAGTCGCCGCCGAATTCGGGAAACATATCCGTCCAGGCCTCAACATCGTACAGCGCGCCCAGGTTACGTCCATAGTCAAAAGAACCGATATCTTTTAATTTCAGGCCAGCAAAGGCCAGGCGGGTTTTTTGCTGGGACGAATCACTTTCGGCTTTATTACCGGCAAACTCAGCTTCCCAGCGCCCGTAGCCGGTCAATTGATCGTTAATTTGCGTTTCGCCTTTAAAACCAAAACGAACGTAGCTTTGATCGCCATCTTTGCTGTCATAATCGCTCATATAGTGCATGGCTTTAACTTTTCCATACACATCAAGCTTATTACCGTTTTTATTGTAAACCTCGGCGGCGTGAACAGATGCTGATGCGATGATACTCACCACTATTGCCAGAGTGCTCTTATTCATTTCCATTCCTGTTTTAATTACGCGCTATGATTTGTCGGGAGACCCGGTAAAAAACAGGAAGGTTTTTAACGTTCGGTAATGAAAGATTTATGACAAAGTGAGAATTTTTTTAAAAAAATATGTTTAATTGTTGCGGTAATAAAATGGTCAAATTCCGCCGCTACGCTTGCTGATCCTGCGCAACAAAATTTCACGCTACGCGTACAGGTTGTTGGCAACCGGAGCCAGTCCTGCTAAAACGTTCATTTGGTCTTTATTTCTTATTTTGAACGGCAGAGAATCATGAGTGACAGCCAGACGCTGGTCGTAAAACTCGGCACCAGCGTGCTAACAGGCGGATCGCGCCGCCTGAACCGTGCCCATATCGTAGAACTTGTCCGCCAGTGCGCGCAGCTACACGCCGCGGGACATCGTATTGTTATTGTTACCTCTGGCGCGATTGCCGCCGGACGTGAACATCTCGGCTACCCGGAACTGCCGGCAACGATCGCCTCTAAACAGCTTCTGGCGGCGGTAGGGCAAAGCCGCCTGATTCAACTGTGGGAGCAGTTGTTTTCAATTTACGGTATCCATATCGGGCAGATGCTGTTGACGCGTGCGGATATGGAAGACAGAGAGCGCTTTCTGAACGCCCGCGATACGCTACGTGCATTACTGGATAACCATATTGTGCCGGTTATCAATGAAAATGATGCCGTTGCGACAGCGGAAATTAAAGTGGGCGATAACGATAACCTCTCCGCGCTGGCGGCTATCCTGGCAGGCGCGGATAAACTGCTGCTGCTGACCGATCAGCAAGGATTATTTACCGCCGATCCGCGTAGCAATCCGCAGGCGGAGCTTATCAAAGATGTGTATGGCGTTGACGATGCGCTGCGCTCTATCGCGGGAGACAGCGTTTCCGGGCTGGGAATCGGTGGTATGAGCACTAAGCTTCAGGCGGCAGACGTGGCCTGTCGCGCGGGTATTGATACGATTATTGCCTCAGGCAGTAAACCGGGCGTTATCGGCGATGTGATGGAGGGGATTTCCGTCGGCACCCGTTTTCATGCGCAAGCCTCGCCGCTGGAGAACCGAAAACGTTGGATCTTCGGCGCGCCGCCGGCAGGCGAAATTACGGTTGATGAAGGCGCGACCGCGGCAATGCTGGAACGTGGCAGTTCACTTCTGCCAAAAGGCATCAAAAGCGTGACGGGCAATTTCTCGCGGGGGGAGGTCATCAGAATTTGTAACCTGCAAGGGCGTGATATCGCTCATGGCGTCAGCCGTTATAACAGTGATGCTCTGCGGCGGATAGCCGGTCACCACTCTCAACAAATCGATGCGATTCTGGGCTATGAATATGGCCCGGTCGCTGTTCATCGTGATGACATGATTACTCGATAAGGAACAGGCATATGCTGGAACAAATGGGCATTGCTGCTAAAGCGGCGTCGTATAAGCTGGCGCTGCTCTCCAGCGGCGAAAAAAATCGCGTGCTGGAAAAAATAGCCGATGAACTGGAAGCGCAAATGGAAAGTATCCTCAGCGCGAACGTACAAGATGTTGAGCAGGCGCGGGCCAACGGCCTGAGCGAAGCGATGCTGGACCGCCTGGCGCTGACCCCTGCGCGTCTGAAAGCGATTGCTGACGATGTGCGCCAGGTCTGTAATCTTGCCGACCCGGTCGGGCAGGTGATCGACGGCGGTCTGCTGGACAGCGGGCTACGTCTGGAGCGCCGCCGCGTGCCGTTGGGCGTGGTTGGCGTTATCTATGAGGCGCGTCCGAATGTTACCGTTGATGTGGCTTCTTTGTGTCTGAAAACCGGTAATGCGGTGATTCTACGCGGTGGGAAAGAGACGCATCGCACGAATGCCGCAACCGTTCGTGTCATTCAGAAGGCGCTGAAAGCTTGCGGTTTACCGGAGGCGGCGGTTCAGGCGATTGATAATCCGGATCGTTCGCTGGTCAATGAAATGCTGCGTATGGATAAGTACATCGATATGCTGATCCCGCGCGGCGGCGCAGGCTTGCATAAACTGTGCCGCGAGCAATCCACCATTCCGGTGATTACCGGCGGGATTGGCGTGTGCCATATTTTTGTCGATAGCAGCGCAGACATCGCCCCGGCGCTGAAGATTATTGTCAACGCCAAAACCCAGCGCCCGAGCACCTGTAACACGGTGGAAACCTTGCTGGTGCATCAGGACATCGCAGAACGCTTTTTGCCTGCGCTGAGCAAGCAGATGGCGGAGAGCGGCGTAACGTTGCATGGGGATGAAACCGTCATGCAACTGCATGGCCCTGCCAAACTGGTGCCGCTGAAACCGGAAGAGCTGGATAACGAGTTTCTGTCTCTGGATCTGAACGTTGTGGTGGTCGAAAATATGGATGGCGCTATCGCTCACATTCGCGAACATGGTACTCAGCACTCCGATGCGATTTTGACGTGTGATATGCATAATGCTGCGCGTTTTGTGAACGAAGTGGATTCCGCTGCGGTTTATGTCAACGCCTCTACCCGTTTTACCGACGGCGGGCAGTTTGGGCTTGGCGCAGAAGTGGCGGTCAGCACGCAGAAATTACATGCCCGCGGTCCGATGGGGCTTGAAGCGCTTACCACCTATAAGTGGATCGGCTTTGGCGATGGTACGATTCGTGCGTAATTAATGACGAGCGGTGCAAAAATAGCCGGTTGAGTAGCAAGGCTATTGACGCACCGCCCGGTTAGTTTTAACCTTCTACCCCGTGATTCACCCGCGTGAACACACCCTTCTCAGGGCCGATATAGCTCAGTTGGTAGAGCAGCGCATTCGTAATGCGAAGGTCGTAGGTTCGACTCCTATTATCGGCACCAGTTAAATCAAATACTTACGTGTTATTCGTGCCTTCCTTATTTTTACTGTGGGACATATTTGGGACAGAAGTACCAAAAATCGAGTCAATTTGTCGAGCATGTTCAGTCAGGTGATTTGGTGCCAGATGAGCATATCGGCGAACCATTTCGATAGACTCCCAGCCACCCATTTCCTGCAATACCGAAATCGGAACGCCAGCCTGAACTAACCAACTTGCCCACGTGTGCCTCAGGTCATGAAAACGGAAGTCTTCAATGCCCGCTCGTTTTAATGCTGCCCTCCATGCAGTATTAGCGTCATAGCGCATCTTCCTCACTACAGGTGATTTAGTTCCGTCTGGTTTGGTGCTGCTTTCCTTGTAGACGAACACCCATTTGTGATGATTGCCGATTTGCTTTTTCAGCACCCGGCAAGCGGTATCATTCAGCGCCACTCCAATGGCATGATTAGACTTGCTTTGTTCCGGGTGTATCCATGCCACCTTTCGTTGCATGTCTATCTGCTGCCACTCCAGATTGATAATGTTAGACCGCCTTAAGCCAGTAGAAAGCGCAAACTCTACGACTGACTTTAGCGGTTCCTGGCATTCATCAATCAACCTTTTTGCCTCGTGAGGCTCAAGCCAGCGGATACGCTTATTTTTCGGCTGAGGAACTTTGATGATCGGAGCCTTATCCAGCATCTTCCATTCGCGTTCAGCAGCCCGGAGGAGTGCCTTAATGAATGAAAGGTGAGTTGCTTTTGTGGCTACTGCTGCCGGCTTAGGCTTGAATACCGGAGGTTGCTTCCCATTCTTCCTGCAAGCTTCATCCATTAACTTCCAGTTTTCCTCATGCCGCCGATTAGTCATCTTCTGGATGGCGGAGTAAATCTTCGTCTCGGTAATATCCTTCAACTGCATCCCTGCAAAATGCTGGAGCCAGAATCCTATCCGACTCTTGTCATCATCCAGCGACTTCTTATGCGCCTTCTCCTCTAACCACCTGACACAGGCCTCCTCAAAAGTCATGTCAGGCGTCTCTCCTAATTTACTTACCCTCCATGCTTCTGCCTTCAGCTTGTCATGAAGCTCTGTGGCCTGCCTTTTGTCCTTTGTCCCAAGAGACTGCTTAAATCTTTTGCCGTTCGGCAATGTGAAACTGGCGTACCAGGTTTCACCTCTGCGGAATAGTGACATTTCAGTTCCTCTGTTATGTCATCACCCGCGCTCACCTGGACAGTATGCAGCGGAGATTGAAGTGCCGCAATGCAGGCTTGTCGTGTGGTGAGGTAAGGGGATTTCGGTTTGGTGGGGTCTTTACGTGTTGCCTGTAGTCGGCCTGTGCGAATCCAGTTGGTGGCGGTAGGTCTGGATATCTTGAGAAATGCACAGGCCTCATCGAGTGTGAGGCTGTGTGATTCCATGGTTACTTTCCTAATACTGAAGCGAGAAGAGCAATCTCTACAAGAAGCTCAATAAATCCGAAAATTGCTATACCTGCGTAAACCGCGCCATCAATATCCCCGCGGCGACAAAGATAGGTGGCACTGATAACAAGAACCATCATTCGCTCCATAAAACAAAACCCGCCGTAGCGAGTTAAGATAAAAAAATCCCCGCGAGTGCGAGGATTGTTATTTTTGCGGTGCTGCTGCGAGCATGGCCTCGTAGATATTACCGAACTGTACGCAGAATGACTCATCGCTATTGAACATCACATCTTCGCAGTTCATCGCCGCAGCTATCATTTCGTCCGTAGGTTCGACGGGTACAAGTGCGTAACCATCCGGTACTACCGGCGCGGGCGGAGCGGCATATACTGGCTCATAAACATCTGTGTCAGTGTCAGCGCCTGGTTGTTCGTCAAGACTGAACACGCGCCCTGTAAAGCGATTCATATAGCCAATTGGCTCAGCTTCCAGCGATGCCAGCGCGATACGCGCCAGATCCATTTGTTCACCACGGGTAAGCCCGTTTTCAAGCGGCGATTTAACGAACAATTCAATACGTTCTTTGGTAATAGTAGTCATGGGTTAGTCCTTCACAAAAATAATCCAGTGGGTTTTATCGTTCTTCCCGGTTCGCTGGCCAATAATTGGTTTTACGTCCGTCAGCGCCAAAATCTGGCTTACCGGAATCTGCGTTTCGTTCCATTTAAAAATGAGTACACCGTGTGGCCGCAATACGCGGAATGCCTCTTTAAACCCGGCGCGAATATCCGCGCGCCATGTTTTTTTATTCAGGTGCCCGTATTTTTTACCCATCCAGGCCGTTTGACCGACACGTTCCAGATGAGGCGGATCAAACACCACAACCGGAAACGACGAATCAGCAAACGGTAGCGCGCGAAAATCAGCAATCAAATCAGGACTGATAACCAGACGGCGACCGTCGCACAATGTGTGTTCTTCGGCACGGATATCGGCGAACACGGTGCGGGAATCCTGTTTGTTGAACCAGAACATGCGAGAGCCGCAGCACATGTCCAAAATTGTTTGCTGTGACATCACGACTCCTTAACCTTGATCCCAGCGGCGCGTATTTCGTGCATCGCATTGTCATTACCTGCACACCAACCCTCGGCGTAATCCCGGCTGAATCCGCTCAGGTGCATGACCTCACCAACGCTGCGTTTTGGTAAGTTGACCGTCCGTGCTTCCAGTTCTGCAATGCGCTTTTTGGCTGCTTCCCGTTCATCCAGTAGTGCCAGCACGGCAGCTGGACTGGCTGCGGCGATGAATTCAGCATTGGCCTGCTGTTCCATTTGGAAATCTTCATCGAAACCGCTTTCAGGATGCGCTCCTTCAATTCTGCAAATGGGAATATATCCAGCAGCCTCGCGATGAATTAGTGCATCATCACCATCAAATCGGCCCTCTCCATATTCGAGCGACCACACACCACACGTTGCTTTCTCTGCCTTTTCACGCAGGGCCTGATAGTTAATCTCGCTCATGTCACATCACCATGAATCCGTTGCATTTACGTAAAAAATCGCAGATATAGCCCTTCATTTTTTCGTGCCAATCTCGATCATTCCCATTGCACCAACCATCAGGTGGAGTCCAGTTTTCTATCAGAGCAGCCATTTTCTTTGCTTTTGCAGGAGTAGCTGTTGCGGTATCGCAGTAATGACGAGTGTCGATCAACGTATCCATACCATCGATATCAAGTACGCAAAACCATGTGTGATTCGGCATTTCAACAGATGGTATTTGTTGCCCACGTCGACGTTTATCAATAAGACATACACTCACTGGTTGCCTCCTTTGCGAAGCTGGGCAGCAAAGTCACGGATAGTGTCATCAAGGTCTGGACACAACAGATTGTCAGCAAACATCTCTACCCCCTGCGCCCACACTTCAGCCAGGAATGCATCGGTAGCTGGAGTTTCGCTGTGGTGTAGGGCATCGTTGATAATCATTGCAGCAACTCCGGCCTGCCCTGCATCCGTGACCGACACATGCTCAAGAGTTACGGCCATTGCGTGTTTCATCCCCGCATTCTCCGCTGCCAGCGCCGCGCACTTGGCCTCCGCTTCAGCAAATTTACGCACCAGATATTCAGCGTTTGTTTCGTTAACCTTTAAATCTCGTGGGATGCATTTACCTTTCAGAAATCCATCCATCTCAATTAGTGTCATTTGTTTCATTTCTTCCCACTCCGCCACATCTCATTCAGATATTTGTTTTGATTTACTGACGGAAAAGAATTTCTCTTAAGCAATTCCTCTCTCGATGGCATTGGCTTTACGCGTTGGCGAATAATCATTTCTGCCGGAAGAATGCCGGGATTGTATGCAAGTCCTCTCATGGTAAATTCCTCAGTCATTACTGATAGCGCCATAACGTGAGCGGTAATTTTTAAGGCGCGGGTCGATTTCAATGAATTTTGTATATATTGCTTTGCGGAATGGTCGTATTGATGTCTGCCTGATGAGTTCTTTTTCGTTACGCTCAGCTAGCCAGATTGAATTTCGAAAATCTCTTTCTGCTTTCGTTTCCTGCGGCATTGACATTATCAGGTCGTAGTTCTTTCTGAATTTATCCAGCACATCCGAGACGGAATTGCCGGAACATCGGCGCGGGTCGTCCGCCCCATATAGAGGTGCAGGCATAATTTACTCCGGGGTAGGTTATCCGAATAATGTGGTAGGGATAGGGCTATTTCTTTCGTAAACGTGATAGCCTGCTTTTTACCGACTCTTCACTTCGCCCGAGAATTTTTGCTACATTTCTTTGTGTATAGCCTGATGAGATAAGCGCCTGCATTCTTTTGTCTTCGTCTTCGCTCCATCTTGGCTTAACGAATGCCGTTTTTAATGACAGTTTTTTTGCTATGTAATAAAACTGATTTATGTTTAGGCCCAGATGTTCTGCTGCACGGCAAGCTACCATGCGACCGCAAACTGACTCCATCTCCGCTGGAGTTATGTTTAATCTTCTCATTAAGCCACCTGTTTAAGCTCATTTATTCTGATATTCATTACCTGAACGCATTTTGTCTGCGCATCATCGTGACCAGCCAATAATTGCCAGTCATGCTGATATCTCTCAATTAGCTTTTTCTTGTCAGTTTCTGTTGCTGCATAATCGCTGAAGTCTTTCAGGATTTGTTCGCAGTCAACCGATGGAGATTTCTGGTTGGTATTTTCTGGTGATGGTTGATTGCATGAGGCTGGCATGGCCCAGTCCGGCAGCGATGGAGGGAGCCAGTAAAATCCTGTTCCATCCTTCAGTTTGGCCCTGTGCCATCCTTGTTTCTTATCACTGGATATCTGCGCAAAACCTTCCTCAAGGTTATACAGATACCGACCAATTCCCCACTGAACGGCAGCACGCTTCATTGCGCCGGAGCGACCACCTTTGACGGCTTCTACCTGTGTGTTTTCAGCAGCATCCCATTTGGTTACCCATTCAGAACCAATCTTGATTGATATGCCGCATTCAACGCCACCGTTGTTGGGAATATCGCGATATTCATTGCGCCATCCTGCTTTGCCGCAAACATCGTCCAGGCGTTTCATGATTGCCCTGTTCGTGACATAAGCCAGCACCATAGCCCACACTTTGCCATCGCGTGTTTTACCGCTTTGCTGTATTCGCCATTCGATATCTTCAGCTGCGAACGGTTCATCTAACTGATCCAGATTCATGAGTAATACCCCGCAAATTCATCCCAGCTAATAACCGGATTCTGCCGTTCTGCGGCTAAGTTAATTTGCTGCTCCGCTTCCTCCTCAATTTTAGGAGAAATGAGAGCAATAAATTCTTCATCATCAAAATCATGCAACATGACGCGCCTCCCATTCTTCGTCCTGCCACTTATCCCAACCAAGAGCTATTCCGGCAGCCCATGTATAAGCATCAGACATTCCCTGTTTTGTATCCGGAAATACTTTCTCATATAGCTTGTTGAACTCCCTGTTTCCTTGCTGAACAAGAATTGTTCCATTAACAGGCGTAATGGTCATGGCGTGGCACTCCTGGCTGATTAAGAATTTCACCGAGACGTTTCAATCCGGCCCGTAATTTTCTGGTGATACGCTCTAAAAGTGATTCATTAAGGTGTGCGATACCCATGACGGCACCGCCCGCGATAGTAAATGTCATCGTGGGATTCTCCATTTTCATTTATTGGCATAGCTAAAACGCCTCGATATGAAGCGCTGTGGATATGCGATAAAAAAGCCGCCCTGACTGCGAGCGGCAAATAATATCAAGGGATGATTTTTCGATTAACCAGAACGAGTCGTCGTCCTCGTTTGGTTACGAGCGAAATTGCTCACATAGCAGACTCGTAAATCTGCTATCGGTGCTTATTCGCTGACAAATTTGGTAAGACTTTCGTGTAGCGAAACCAAAATTTCATCATCAAACCCATCAAGTAATGCTTGTTCGATAAGTTTGATAATTTCTGATGCCTGCTCTTTATTTATTTCCATCACTCCTCCCCATCGCTTTTAACCCAATCAGGCCATTCTCCGGCCCCGAGGTAAAAGTCAATTATCGAAAGCAATCGTGGATAAAATTTTAGAGCTTTACGACCATCCATCTCAGTAATTTCCTGCTTACTATATTTTCTCCATTCCTCAACTGTGTGGTTCTGGCACCCTGCTCGTACATATTCACCGTTCGTTATACTTATGAAGTATTTCTCACCCAGGATTACGAAAGTGAGATCAGGCAGGTCGGCACCGCACAGGTTGGCATCGCGCAGGTCGGCACCGTACAGGTCGGCACCGCGCAGGTTGGTATCGCACAGGTTGGCATCGCACAGGTTGGTATCGCACAGGTTGGCACCGCACAGGTTGGCATCGCACAGGTTGGCACCGCACAGGTTGGCACCGCACAGGTTGGCACCGCACAGGTTGGCACCGCACAGGTTGGCATCGCACAGGTTGGCACCGCACAGGTTGGCATCGCACAGGTTGGCATCGCGCAGGTCGGCACCGCGCAGGTTGGCATCGCACAGGTTGGCATCGCACAGGTTGGCTCTCGATCCGCTCTCACGCATTGAGGTAATCCACACTTTGTGTTCTTCAAGAATCTTCGATAAATCTGCTGAATTCATGTTGTTATTCCTTAAATTTTGGCAATAAAAAAGGCCGCATTGCGACCTGATTAGATGAGAGGCTTGCTGTAAAAAATTCTGGATTGTGCCTGTCTTTTAACCACATCAGGCTCGGTGGTTCTCGTGTACCCCTACAGCGAGAAATCGGATAAACTCTATTCACCCCTACAGAGAGCAAAAAGAGAATCGCCGATGAACAACTCATGGTGGCAGGAGCTAATGCGTTTTTTCCTGCAAGGAATGACACTTAAACAGTTGATTCATATGCTAATCATCCTGATCGTATTGATTATTGTTATGCCGGTAAGCGTAAAAGAATGGATAAACCTGCATAATCCAGAAATACTTCCTCATTACTGGATGTATTACATCCTGTTGTTCTGCGTTAGCTATGTGCTTAACGGTGTTGTTAATTCCGTTTATCACGCTGTTACTGAAAGAATTGAGGCATCAACTGCTCAGCGGCGTAAGGACAGAGAAGAAAAAGTCGTTCGGGATTTGTTTGATTCGTTAACTCTTGGAGAAAGAGCGTATTTGGCATTCGCTGTAGCCGCTAATAACCAGCTAAAGACAGAAAAGGGAAGCCCTGAAGCAATTTCATTGCTCAAAAAAGGGATTATCACTCGATTGCCTTCTGCTATTGGATATCCTGATATTGACCGTTTTATTATCCCGGAAAAGTATTTTAATGAGTGCTACATGAGATTTGCCGGGAAGTCAGACATTCTTATGAATGAACTTATTGTACAGGACGAACAGCTCAAAAAATAACGACTTAACCGACGAATACCTTACCTCGCTGTTATTTGTTTGCTCTTACGATGACCAGCCGCGTAAAGTGCTACGTCTGGAAGAAGTACAGATCCTCCTTCAACTTCCTTCTGACGCGTTCCGGCAAGCGAAATGGCTTTGGTGACACGGTCAATTCTTTTGGCTTTAACTTCCTGAGAAGCATCAGGAGCATCGCAGCCAAAAATTGAATCGATGATATTGCAGATGGTGTCGCGCTCCATTGCTAGCTTTCTGCGCCGCTCATGACGGCGAGTTTTAGCATTGCCTGCAAACGTTGACTTCCCGTAGATAATAACCGTCATGATTTAATCCTCATGTGAAATAGCTTTGGTGTTGCAGATAGCCAGGCGACTAACCCTGACCGCGTACTCATTGCCGAGCGCCTCCGCCGAAGAGGTTGGCTTCTACCTGCAACCCAAACCCATCTCGTTTGGTATCTGTTTGCGCTTTGTCAGCGCCCCATCGAAGTTAAAGAGCCTGCCAATCTGTTCCGTTTGGCTTCCAGCTTCCTGCTGATGGCTAAATAGTACGATGTGTACTTTATTGAGTCAATACAAAATGTTCTAAATGTGGTTAGTTTTTTATAACACTTTGTATTTTATTGATTTATATTTTGGAAAAAGAAAACCCGACGCTAAGGTCGGGTTATTGTTGTGTGTTTTAGAGTGGTGAGGCTGTTAACTAAATGTCTCTTCAGGCCACTGGCTGGCGATAACTTTCCCTACTACGGAACAGCTATCATTGCATGGGATCATTGGATATTGCGGGTTTAGTGGTTGTAGGAACACCTGACCGCTATCCCTGATCAGTTTCTTGAAGGTAAACTCGTCACCACCAAGTCTGGCTATGCAGAAATCACCTGGCTCAACAGCCTGCTCAGGGTCAACGAGAATTAACATCCCGTCAGGAAAGCTTGGCTTGGAACCTGTTGGTGCGGTCATGGAATTACCTTCAACTTCAAGCCAAAACGCACAATCACTGGCTTTTTTGGTTGTGCTGACCCATCTCTCCGCATCACCTTTGGTAAAGGTTCTAAGCTCAGGCGAGAACATCCCGGCCTGAACATGAGAAAAAACAGGGTACTCATATTGTTTTTTAACGGGGGCAGATGAGTATTCGCCAACAGGTGAAAATGTACCGTCGTGGTTGAATGAGACGTTATCAATACCAAGGTATTTAAACACCACACCAATCTCGTCAAGAGATGGATGACGAGATCCGCGCAACCAGTGACCAATTCCACCCTGCGTCATACCAAGCTCTTCAGCTAACTTCTCTTGAGTTATGCCGAGTTCTTTCATTCTGGATCTAGCCAGTTCATACCATTTCATCTTCATATCCTTATTATTACGCTCTGTACTAAAACCATCCATGCACAAGATGTATTTTTTGTTTGCATTCCAAAAGTACATATCGTATTATTGTTTCATGGTTACTATGGAGGGCATATGAGCAACCTACGAAAATATCGAGAGTCACTGAATATCTCTCAAACAACACTTGCTAAGGCGGTTGGATGCACACAGGGAGCTATCGGACATTGGGAATCTGGTCGTCGCTTCCCAGACCTTAAAACATGCCGTGCTCTTGTTGCGTGCCTAAACAAGTTAGGCGCAAAAGTCAGTCTTGATGACGTGTTCCCGCCGGAACACAAAGCCGCTTAATAAGCGGATCAGCTCTTTATCAATCTGCACCGCCGACAACGCGGTAACTAATTAATCACTCATCGAAAGATGAGTATTAGTGATTATTTACCTATGGAAATAGTAAGAAATGGAACAAACAAGTTACAGCAAACTATCACAGCGCGACGTTGATCGCGCAGAAACAGATTTACTCATCAACCTGTCAACGCTTACCCAGCGCGGTCTGGCAAAGATGATTGGCTGTCATGAATCGAAGATAAGCAGAACGGACTGGAGATTTATTGCTTCGGTCTTGTGTGCTTTTGGAATGGCATCAGACATCAGTCCGATTAGTATGGCTTTTAAGTATGCGCTTGATGAAATCACAAAGAAAAAATCCCCGGCCGCCACCGAGGATTTTAAGCAAATTGATATGCAATTCTGAGGGAATTACTGGATCAATCCACAGGAGTAATTATGCCAAAACAACTCAGTCCTGACCAGGACAAATTACACAAAAACATACTACGTGATCGGTTCTTATCCAGCTTCAAACAGCCTGGTCGATTCCGGGCTGAGTTGGAAAAGGTGAAGCTGATGCAGAAGGAGAAAGGTCATGAGTAATCTTGCAACCGTAACACATTTAAGGCCTTCACAACGGCCTGTGGAGCGTCGTGTGGCAGAAGTTGAAGATGGTTATACCCGTCTTGCAAATGCCCTGTATGAAGAGCTTATCGGCGCAGATTTAACGAAAAATCAGAGCAAGGTTGCCCACGCCATATGCCGTAAAACATACGGCTACGGTAAAAAGATGGATCGCATCTCTGATAGTCAGTTAGCTCAAATTACCAGGCTGCCAAGACAGAAGGTAAACAAGGCCAAGAATGAGCTTATCGCGATGAAGGTTATCCTTCGCGAAGGCCAGCAAATCGGGCCAAACAAGAACATCGAGGAATGGCAAATCGAAGGCTGTCACTACTCTGGTGATAATGTCACTGCATTGGTGACAAAAAGTGTCACCAAAACGGTGACAGCGCTGTCACCAAAACAGGGACACACAAAAGAAACTATTACAAAAGAAAAAAGAAATAATAAAAACACTATGTCCGAAAGTGTTCGGACGGAGTGTGAAAAATCACCTGACCGTTACGAAGAAACCGACAAGGCATTCGAGGAAATATTCTGGTGTGCAGGCATGCGGAAAGCCGGGAAGAAAAACGCAGCTTCGGCATTCAGAACACAGTTCAGGGAGTGGCGTAAAACCACCAGGGGGACGGCAAGCGAGTTTGCCACAATGCTGGCAGAAGATATCGCGTGCAGGAACGGTAAGCAGTTCGGATTCGACAGGTTGTTACCATCGAGCTACCTGAACGGTCAACGCTGGAACGACGAGAAGCCAGAAACCATTCAACCACAATCCAAACCATCATCCGCAATCACCGTATCGAAAACTGGCTACGTGTTTTTCGACAGGTGAACCATGAAATCAAAAATCAAATCGCTACTGGTCGCTGGTTATAACCACGGCTGGTTAAGTATTTCGTTTGTCGATTTCTGGTTTAAAAATCTCAATCTGAGGGAATTATGACACCGAGTGAACTCAGCGACCTGCTTTGGGCGCAGGTTGACAGGGTGGCTCCTCACCTGTTGCCAAACGGCAAGAAAGACGGGCATGAATGGGTTGCTGGTAACGTCAACGGCGACAAGGGGAACAGTCTGAAGGTTAACCTTAGCGGAAAGAAAAAATGGGCTGATTTCGCTGAGGGAGACGGCGGTGACATGCTTGATTTGTGGATGGCGTGTCGTGGAATTAACCTGCATCAGGCCATGCAGGAAGCGAAGGCATTTCTCGGCATCAGGGAGGACGATCACCATTTCGACGCCAAACGTGAGAAGAGATTCTCCAGACCTGACCGCAAGAAAATAGCCCGCTACGTTACCAGAACAGAATCACATCTTGAGTACCTGCAATCGCGTGGCATATCGCCTGAAGTCGCGAAGCGATACGAGGTTGTCAGCGGAAAGGTCTGGAATGGCGAACGTGAACTGAGTGCCCTGGTGTTTCCGTACAAACGCGATGGCGAGCTGCTGCAGGTCAAGCGAATCAGTACTGAACGTCCGGACGGGAAGAAAGTCATCATGGCAGAAGGTGACTGTGAACCCTGTCTGTTCGGATGGCAGGCTCTCGATGCTGGCGTGAGGGCGGTTGTGCTTTGCGAAGGCGAAATTGATTGCATGAGCTATGCACAATACGGAATCCAGGCGCTATCTGTCCCGTTCGGTGGCGGGAAAGGCGCTAAACAACAGTGGATTGAGTTTGAATACCATAACCTAGACAGGTTTGAGGAAATATTCATTTCGATGGATGTTGATGATGTAGGTCGCGAAGCTGCAAGGGAAATCGCAAGCCGACTGGGTGAACATCGCTGTCGTCTGGTTACACTGCCACACAAAGATATCAACGAATGCCTGATGAACGGCGTCACCGAGGATGAAATCTGGCAGTACATCGGGACAGCGTCATATTTCGACCCCGAAGAGCTTTACAGCGCCCGTGAGTTTTATCATGACACCATCAATGCTTTCTACGGCAAGCAGCAGTATCTGTTTAACCCACCGTGGGAAACGCTGGCTTACAACTTCCAGTTCCGTGAAGCTGAGTTGACTCTCGTTAATGGCGTTAATGGTCACGGAAAAACAGAGGTTGTCGGGCATATGGCGCTGGAGGCCATGAGGCAGGGGGTAAAAACATGCGTCGCATCGCTTGAACTGAAGCCCGGGATTCTGCTCAAACGCCTGACCCGGCAGTCTACATGTTGCAAAATGCCGCCAGTTCTGGAAATCGAATCAGCATTTAAGTTTTACGATGACCGGCTATGGTTATTTGGCCTGACAGGTACAGCCAAGGCTGAACGCCTGATTGAAATTTTCACATACGCAAGACGGCGATACGGCATCCAGTTATTCATTATCGACAGCCTCATGAAATGCGGGATCGGTGATGACGACTACAACGGACAGAAAGCGTTTGTTGATGCGTTGTGCGATTTCAAAAACAAAACCAATTCCCACATCATTCTCGTTACTCACTCAAGGAAAGGAGACAGCGAGGAGAAACCCACCGGGAAAATGGACGTAAAAGGCTCAGGAGCGATTACAGACCTCACAGATAACCTGTTTATCATCTGGCGCAATAAAGCTCGCGAGAGAGCGTTACAGCGCGTTCAGGCTGGCGAGCAAATTAACGAGAAAGACCAGCAACTTCTTGCTGCGCCCGCATCTGTTTTAATGCTTGAGAAGCAGCGAAACGGGGAAGGGTGGGAAGGCGGTGTGCCGTTATTTCTTGACGAGCAGTCTCACCAGTTCCTGCAAATGGAAGGTGCGTCACCATACAACTACATAGCTAACATGCCGAAGTCGGAGTATGACGAAGTGTGGAGGCAGGAGAATGTTACGGAGTACTGAATGAACAACCAAATAATACCTGAAATGCTTTTGAATCCCCGCTTCATTGCTGTTTTGAACAGATGTATCGACGAAGAAGAGCTCATTATGCAATTTGAAAGGTTGTCAGGTGTCACTCGACCACCAAAGGGGCAACATCCAATAGAGCTGATGGTTGATAAAGCGACAGGATTTTCTGATGAGCAGTGGAAACGGTTTTTTGAGGCATTTATCCCGTTCGTCTATGAGTTTATATGGCTCACATGGAGAGACCGTGACAATGAGGAGTGCTGGCAATGACCATCTACATCACTGAGCTAATAACAGGCCTGCTGGTAATCGCAGGCCTTTTTATTTGGGGGAGAGGTAAGCATGGTTAATTGGATGCTCGCCGCCATCAAATGCATTGGCGTTGGATGGATTCTTCTGACGTTTTTTATTGTTCTGCGTAGCTACATTAGCCTTGTTAATGGCGGTAAAGACCCATTCTCTACGTTGTTTGGTGCTGCGTTTACCTGGGTACTTATCGGAATTGTACCTGTAGCGATAGCAAAAATGGCGTGGCGTTTTATCAACTAAAAGTGAGAGTAATGATGAGAAAGAAACAAGCAGAGAAATTATTTTGTGACGCCATGGATGCGTTGGCTAAGGTCGGAGAAAGCCCATTGAATTACTGTCTGTCTTATGCCCGTGGTTTTATGGCTGCCGAGAACAAGACGGAGTATCTGCACGAATGGGAAGACGGGACAATGCGTCTGAAAGTTAGCGATGGCGAGCAGGTTCATTGATGGAGAGGAATATGGACGAATCAAGAAAGCAGTTTTTGGAATGGTGGAGACACCCTGAGCAAGAAGAGCTTCGGAAAAGTTGCGCTGAGGGATGGGGAGAGAAAATATGGTCTGCTTCACGTTCTGCTATTTCGATTGAGTTGCCAGCAAAAAATGATATCTCCGGCGATGACTACCCCATTCCTGACCTGGTTGATTGGGATGATGGAAGAAACGCTGGAATTCAGGAATGCGCAGAAGCCATCCGCGCTGCTGGAATCAAAGTGAAGGGGTAAGTATGAGCGAGTTAAAAGCGTGCCCGTTTTGTGGAGGACATGCTGAAACATTCACAACTGACGGCACAGAAGTTGGTACCTATTGGTATTGGGCGGAGTGCTGGGTATGCGAAAGCAGGACAGGACTTTATGAGACAGAAGAGAAAACGGCAGAGGCATGGAACCAGAGGGTAAACCATGAAGCAAACCTATCTGCTTCGCAACGAAGCAATCAGAAATAACGCCATAGACGCCATTCTCTCACTACCCATCGACGACAAGTCACCCCACGAAGTCCACGTCAAAGAACCTAAGCGAACCAAAGCGCAGAACGACCGTATGTGGCCGATGCTTCAGGACGTCTCCCGTCAGGTGCTTTGGCATGGTCAACGACTGCCTCCAGAAGACTGGAAAGACATCTTCACCGCGCTGTGGCTCAAGACTAAAAAGCTGAAGCAAAGAAGCGTACCCGGTATTGACGGCGGTGTTGTTCTTCTTGGGGTACGTACCAGCAAAATGAGGAAGGCCAGCATGACAGAGCTTATCGAAATCATGTTCTGGTTCGGCTCAGAACGTAACGTGCGATGGAGTGATGATTCCCGGCGTGAGTATGAATGGTCACAACGAACGGGGAGGGCAGCATGAGACGATGTTATCGATGCGGAGAAAGCAAAGACGATTATCGATTCCGGCCAAATCAACCTTATTGGCACCAATGGTGTATCAGATGTGAGCGGTCGCCAGTAGGTAATTTCCCGCTGCCAGAGACGAAGGAGGACGTATGGCACGACAGCGACGAAGTATCACCGACATAATCTGCGAAAACTGCAAATACCTTCCAACGAAACGCTCCAGAAATAAACGCAAGCCAATCCCAAAAGAATCTGACGTAAAAACCTTCAATTACACGGCTCACCTGTGGGATATCCGGTGGCTTAGAGAACGTGCGAGGAAATAAGGTGATTGACCCCAATCGAAGTTACGAGCAGGAAAGTATAGCGAGAGCCTTATGCGCCGGATGTAACAAGCAGCTGGCACCTGATGAAATTTACGCCTGTGCAGAATGCATCAACGAATGGCTGGTATATCGAGATCCGAATGGAGATATGTCTAATGAGGATATTCAGGAGCAATAAATGGCTTCAGGCAGTAAGGGAGATAGATTGCTGCGTTCTGTGTGGTCGATATGGAGTTCAGGCTGCGCATCGCAACGAAGGAAAGGGAATAGGGCTAAAGGTTGACGACAGCCTAACGGCGGCGCTTTGCCCGTCATGCCATGAGCGAATCGACAACGGAAAAGATTTAAGCCGGGAAGAGCGACGCTCAGAAATGGACCGCGCCATTGTCTTAACGTTGCAAAAGTTAACACGCGAAGGGAGGGTAACAGTGCGATGAACGAATACCGTATAGCGTTGCCGTGGCCTCCATCCAATAACCGCTACTGGCGTCACTCACGAGGAATCCACTACATCAGCGATTGGGGAAAGCGATACCGGCGAGAAGTAATCGAAATAATTCAGCAACAACAGTTAGACATCAAAATAACACCACGCATCAGAATCACCATCCACGCAGCACCTCCCGATAACCGCAAACGCGACCTGGACAATTTGCCAAAGGCCGTTTTTGACGCACTCACCAGTGCGGGATTCTGGCTGGATGACGGTCAGATAGACGATATGCGTATCAAGCGCTGTCAGGCGATTAAAGGAGGGATGCTTGTGCTGGTAGTGACTGAGACGTGCGGAAATTTGCCAATGATTACGGAACTACTGGAGGCCGCATGAAATGCAAGATTGATGGTTGCGATCGCGAATGCAGGTACATGGAACAGCAGGTATGCCAAAAGCATTACTTCAGAATGATGCGATACGGAACATACGAACTGACTAAACATGGAAAAGGAAAAGGCATCTCGGCGAACGCCAATGGATACGTGATGATTAAAGAGCCATCTCATCCCCTGGCAATGAAGAATGGATTCGTGTACGAGCATAGGAAGGCTGTGTATGCAAAGTTCGGAGAGCATTTACCTCCATGCGAATTGTGCGGAAAATATGTTACTTGGGCGAATGCGCATATTGACCACAAGGATGACAGAGTCAATAACAACAACCCAGATAACCTTAGAGTTTTATGCAATGCCTGCAATGTAATGCGATCACGTATTCATATCCCCTCACATACCAGAAAAACCAGCCACGCCATCACCTTCAATGGGGAAACAAAAACCCCAGCGGAATGGTCGCGTGACCCAAGAGTAAGCATCGCCGGGAATACAATTCTGTTCAGGCTTAGGAAAGGAATGAGCGTAGAGCAGGCGCTATTCGGTCAAAAGCTCACACATCGAGGTAAGAAGGCAAATGGATACCAACCGAAATACGGTGAGTATCAGCAGAAACTTAAAGACCTGTGTGAAAGCAGAAGTGAGGCAGCATGACTCCATCTATCAAAACCATCCCAGAGTTACTCATTGAGACATACGGAAACCAGACAGAAGTCGCTCGGCGCTTATCGTGCCACCGCAACACAGTCAGGCGTTATCTGTACGACAAAGAAGCCAGGTATCACGCCATCGTTAACGGCGTTTTAATGATTCATCAGGGCGGGAGAGGTATTTATGACCGTAACCAGCATTAACCAGGCAAAACAGCAGCGTGAACGTGACGAGGCTGAATTACGCAGCGTCAGAGAGATGACGGAGCAACACCAGAAGGCGATGGATTATCTGAATGAGCGAGAGCGTGAACTGGTGAACCGGCTTGGATTGAACAAGCCAGCGGGAGGCGATGCTGCATGAGACTCGAAAGCGTAGCTAAATTTCATTCGCCAAAAAGCCCGATGATGAGTGACTCACCGCGGGCTACGGCTTCTGACTCTCTTTCCGGTACTGATGTGATGGCTGCTATGGGGATGGCGCAATCACAAGCCGGATTCGGTATGGCTGCATTCTGCGGCAAGCACGAACTCAGCCAGAATGACAAACAAAAGGCTATCAACTATCTGATGCAATTTGCACACAAGGTATCGGGGAAATATTGTGGTGTGGCAAAGCTCGAAGGAAATACTAAGGCAAAGGTACTGCAAGTGCTCGCAACATTCGCTTATGCGGATTATTGCCGTAGTGCCGCGACTCCGGGCGCAAGATGCAGAGATTGCCACGGTACAGGCCGTGCGGTTGATATAGCCAAAACAGAGCAGTGGGGGAGAGTTGTTGAGAAAGAGTGCGGAAGATGCAAAGGTGTCGGCTATTCAAGAATGCCAGCAAGCGCCGCATATCGCGCTGTAACGATGCTAATCCCAAACCTTACCCAACCCACCTGGTCACGCACTGTTAAGCCGCTGTATGACGCTTTGGTGGTGCAATGCCACAAGGAAGAGTCAATCGCAGACAATATTTTGAATGCGGTCACGCGTTAATAGCATGATTGCTACGGATGGCAACATATTAACAGCATGATATTGACTTTTTGAATAAAGTTGGGTAAATTTGACTCAACGATGGATAAATGCACTCGTTAAATAAAGCCCTGAGTTTAACCGCTCGGGGCATTTTGCGTTTTAAGCACGACATTTCTGAAAGCGCCCTATCACCAATCACCAGAACACATCCAGATACCCTTGCTCATTCGTGGCGACGGGGTAGGGCGTTTTACACAAAAGAAAACCCAGCGCTATGGCTGGGATTCGTGAAAATGGGCGGCAAGAGACTGCGCTAACAGCCTCCTGCCTGATTTGCTCATGCCTTTAGTCACGAACAAACCACGTTACTAATCACTGTATCCTGGATTTGTTCTTTCCAATATCAACCAATTCATAACATTGAACAAATCCTCACGGTCGTGAGGTAAGACATGAAAAAGATGCCAGAAAAACATGATCTGTTAACCGCCATGATGGCGGCAAAGGAACAGGGCATCGGGGCAATCCTTGCGTTTGCAATGGCGTACCTTCGCGGTCGGTATAATGGCGGTGCGTTTAAGAAAACACTAATAGACGCAACGATGTGCGCCATTATCGCCTGGTTCATTCGTGACCTTTTAGTCTTCGCCGGACTGAGTAGCAATCTTGCTTACATAGCGAGTGTATTTATCGGCTATATCGGCACAGACTCGATTGGTTCGCTAATCAAACGCTTCGCTGCTAAAAAAGCCGGAGTCGATGATGCAAATCAGCAGTAACGGAATCACCAGATTAAAACGTGAAGAGGGCGAGAGACTAAAAGCCTATCCAGATAGCAGGGGGATACCAACCATTGGGGTTGGACATACCGGAAAAGTGGATGGTAATCCTGTCGTATCAGGGATGACAATCACATCCGAAAAATCGTCTGAACTGCTTAAAGAAGATTTGCAGTGGGTTGAAGATGCGATAAGTAGTCTTGTTCGCGTTACGCTGAATCAGAACCAATATGATGCACTATGTAGCCTTATATTCAATATAGGTAAATCAGCATTTGCTGGATCTACCGTTCTGCGCCAGTTGAATTTAAAGAATTACCAGGCAGCAGCAGATGCTTTCCTGTTATGGAAAAAAGCTGGTAAGGACCCTGATATTCTCCTTCCTAGGAGGCGGCGAGAAAGAGCGCTGTTCCTGTCATGATGTTCAACTGGAAAACGATGTTTGTTGGCCTGTTGCTCGTCTCGCTAATTGTTTCCGGTCGGCTGGCAAATCATTACCGTGATAACGCCATCTCCTACAAAGAGCAGCGCGATAACAAGGCCAGTGAACTGGAGAAGGCGAACGCCACCATTACTGACATGCAGCAGCGCCAGCTTGATGCTGATGCACTCGATGCTAAATACACGAAGGAGTTAGCTGATGAGAAAGCTGAAAATGATGCTCTTCGGCGCAAGCTTGATAATGGTGGTCGGGTGCTCGTCAAAGGCAAATGTCCTGTGCCATCCTCAGCCGAAACCTCCAGCGCCTCCGGCATGGGCAATGATGCCACCGTCGAACTCTCTCCAGTTGCTGGACGAAACGTTCTCGGTATCCGGGATGGAATCATCAGCGACCAAACAGCACTGAGAACGCTTCAGGAGTACATCAGGACGCAATGCCTGAAGTAATTTCCATCACATAGAAATTTAACAAGTGACTTTCAGGAAAATGCCTCGCATTTGCGGGGCTTTTTTACATCTGCAGTAAACCGCGCATCGCAGCGCGTAACAATCCCGAGTCTTTCAGAAAGCTGAGCCTGAGAACTGCCGTATATGGTGGCGACCATCTCGGGGCGGCTTTTCTGTGCGAACAGGCTCATCTTTCTAAAAGGTAAGACGCTATGAATATCGTTCCACTAAATTACAAAGGCGAACCTATCCGCTTCAATACTGATGGCTGGATTAATGCCACTGATATTGCAAAACGTTTCGGGAAGCGTCTGGATCACTGGTTGTCCAACACTGAAACTCTCGAATACGTTAGAGCTCTGGATGAGGTTTATTCAGGTGAGCCATCGAAAATTCTACATACCCGTGATTCCGGGTATGTAAAAACAAGCAAGGCACGAAAGGACAGGGGCGGCGGAACATGGCTGCATCCAAAGTTATCAGTTGCCTTTGCAAGATGGTGCGATCCGAAATTCTCCGTATGGTGCGACCTGCACATTGATAGTCTGCTTCGCGGTGAACTGACTGAGCAGCAGAAATATGAGCAAGCATGTCGCATTCGCGATGACCGGAAATCAAAAGCCAGCAATGGGGCAAGAGAGATGGCTCGCTGGCGATGGGATAAGCCGGTTATTGAAGCAAATGTTGAGTACTGGCGCGAGCAACTGCAGTTGACTCTCGATATCGCGTGCTGATGGCAAACGCAAAACTGCGTTATCGGAAAAATCAAAGCATTACGAGAGCTGAGCAACAGCTATCCATTACAAAGCCCATCTACGGGTGGGCTTGATAATGAAACCGGAATTTATTCTGGGTAACCAGTTACGGCAGTACCACGAAACAACCCAAGCCAGTAAGTGGGGAAATAACACTGGCAGCCACTGAAAGATGAACCTCCTGCCTTATGGCAAAAAAGATTCTTTGCGGTGGCGGACTGATGGAAAGACATCGGTTATTGCAGAGACCATTCAGTGAGTGGCCTCGACAATGGCTTATCCCAACAACCGGAGCCAACACAATGGCAGAGATTACAGCATTGACAGAATTACAGCAGATGAACCTCGATATCCTCCGTTTAGTACAAAGCGATACCGCAGCAGCAGAGAAAGCGATCGCATTCGTTGCTGGAAGTAAGCTGAACTTCGAACTGTTCAAAGACCAACTGGTTTTGGCGCAGGGTGAAGGAACGGCATTAGCTCGCGCAGAAAAGGCTATTCGTGAGGCAAAAGAAGCGTTAGACCTGTTCACTGCCGGAGTATAATCATGGCAAATCCAAATTTCACGCCATCGTGGCCTCTCTACAAAGATGCTGACGGTGCATATGTGTCTGCTCTTCCGATTAAAGCTATCAAATACGCTAATGACGGAAGTGCAAGCGCAGAATTCGATGGTCCGTATGCTGACCAGTACATGTCAGCGCAAACAGTGGCCGTATTCAAGCCGGAGGTCGGTGGATATCTGTTACGAAGCCAGTACGGCGAGCTGCTCTATATGAGCAAGACAGCATTTGAAGCTAAGTACACTTCCGCAAGCGGTTCAGTAACGAATGCAGATACGGCGGATAAGTTGTCAACGGCCCGTACTATCACACTAACCGGCGCTGTCACAGGTTCAACGTCATTTGATGGTTCGGCTAACGTGACTATCGCAACTACCCAAGGAAGCTAACTTATGGCAGCACCAAAGGGCAACCGATTCTGGGAGGCCCGCAGTAGCTGTTACCAACGGTGCAAAACTGATCCACCCCAGCGGTTGAAAATTGATCCAGGGGTTAATCTGCTCCTCTGAATACAGGGGAGCTTATGATCACTTTTGAGATTCGTATGGAAATTAAAGTCCTGCACAAGCGGGGAATGAGTATCCGGGCCATTGCCAGGGAGCTGGGTATTTCGCGCAATACTGTCCGCAGCCACCTGAAAGCCAAATCTGAAAAGCCGCAGTATTCACCACGCCCGGCACCATCATCACTGCTCGATGAATACCGTGATTACATCTCTAAGCGGATCAGCGATGCGCATCCCTACAAAATCCCGGCGACCGTTATTGCCAGGGAAATCATGGAGCTGGGCTATCGTGGAGGGCTTACTATCCTGAGAGAGTTCATCCGTAAACAGACCCTGCCAGCACAGGCAGAACCGGTCGTTCGCTTCGAAACCGAGCCCGGACGGCAGATGCAGGTTGACTGGGGGACCATGCGAAACGGCAAGTCACCCCTGCATGTGTTCGTCGCTGTTCTGGGATACAGCAGAATGCTTTACATCGAGTTCACCGACAACATGCGCTACGACACGCTGGAAGCCTGTCACCGCAATGCGTTCAGCTTCTTCGGCGGTGTACCGCAGGAAGTCCTGTACGACAATATGAAAACGGTGGTGCTGCAGCGTGATGCTTACCAGACCGGGCAGCACCGGTTCCATCCTTCCCTGTGGCAGTTCGGCAAAGAGATGGGCTTCTCTCCCCGCCTGTGCCGTCCCTTCAGGGCGCAGACTAAAGGCAAGGTGGAGAGGATGGTGCAGTACGCCCGCAACAGCTTCTATATCCCGTTAATGACACGCCTGCGTCCGATGGGGATCACCGTCGATGTTGAAACCGCAAACCGTTACGGCCTGCGCTGGCTGTACGATGTGGCCAATCAACGTAAGCATGAAACTATCCAGACCCGCCCCTGCGATCGCTGGGTGGAGGAACAGCAATCCATGCTGGCACTGCCACCGGAGAAAAAACAGTATGACGTGCAGGTTGATGAAAGCCTGATGACCTTCGACAGGCAGCCGTTGCATCATCCGCTCTCCATCTATGACACGTTCTGCAGAGGAGCCGCATGATGGTCGAACTGCAACATCAACGGCTGATGGTGCTTGCCGAACAGCTCCAGCTGGACAGTCTTATCGGCGCAGCGCCGGCGCTGTCGCAACAGGCGGTGGATCAGGAATGGAGCTACATGGACTTCCTGGAGCACCTGTTACATGAGGAGAAACTGGCCCGGCATCAGCGTAAACAGGCGATGTACACGCGGATGGCAGCCTTCCCGGCGGTAAAGACGTTCGAGGAGTACGACTTCACCTTCGCCACCGGCGCTCCTCAGAAGCAAATCCAGTCGCTGCGATCCCTGAGCTTCATAGAGCGTAACGAAAACATCGTGTTGCTGGGGCCATCGGGCGTGGGAAAAACGCATCTGGCGATAGCCATGGGCTACGAAGCAGTACGGGCGGGCATCAAGGTTCGCTTCACAACAGCAGCGGACCTGCTGCTACAGCTGTCCACTTCACAGCGTCAGGGCCGTTACAAAACGACTCTCAATCGTGGTGTCATGGCCCCGAAGCTGCTTATCATCGATGAAATAGGTTATCTGCCGTTCAGTCAGGAGGAAGCCAAGCTGTTCTTCCAGGTCATCGCCAAACGTTACGAGAAGAGCGCGATGATCCTGACCTCCAACCTGCCGTTCGGGCAGTGGGATCAGACGTTCGCCGGTGATGCAGCGCTGACATCGGCGATGCTGGACCGGATCTTACATCACTCACACGTCGTGCAAATAAAAGGGGAAAGCTATCGACTGAAGCAGAAACGAAAGGCCGGGGTTATAGCTGAAGCTAATCCTGAGTAAACAAGGTGGATCAATATTAAACCGTTGGTGGTGGCGGTAAGTGGATCACTTTTTACCCGTTGTTGACACTAGCCATGGGCGTAACCCGAAATTCGAGTCGCCTGAGGCGCTGTGGGCTGCTTGTTGTGAATACTTCGAATGGGTGGAAGCTAACCCACTATGGGAGATGAAGGCGTTCTCATATCAGGGTGAGGTGACACAAGAGCCAATCGCCAAGATGCGAGCAATGACCATCACTGGCCTGACTCTATTCCTCGATGTGACGCTTGAAACATGGCGCACATATCGAATGCGAGAAGATTTATCTGAGGTCGTTACGCGAGCAGAGCAAATCATCTACGACCAAAAATTCTCCGGCGCAGCCGCTGACCTTCTCAACGCTAACATCATCGCCCGAGATTTGGGCCTCAAAGAGCAGTCGCAAGTTGAAGACGTGACACCTGATAAGGGAGATCGCGATAAGCGCCGCTCTCGTATCAAGGAGCTATTCAACCGTGGAACTGGACGCGATTCTTGATAGCCTGAGCGACGAAGAGCAAATCGAATTGCTCGAGCTACTCGAAGAAGAAGAGAACTACCGAAATACACACCTGCTATATGAATTTACGCCATACAGCAAACAGCGTGAGTTCATCGATGCCGGGCATGACTATCCAGAGCGATGTTTTATGGCTGGTAACCAGCTTGGTAAGTCATTTACTGGTGCTGCTGAAGTCGCGTTTCACCTTACCGGGCGTTATCCGGGAACAAAAGGCTATCCGGCTGATGGTAAATATGGCGGAGAGTGGAAAGGTAAGCGTTTCTATGAGCCAGTTGTCTTCTGGATTGGCGGTGAAACAAACGAGACTGTAACCAAAACGACTCAACGAATCCTGTGCGGGCGTATCGAAGAGAATGATGAACCCGGCTACGGATCAATCCCGAAAGAGGACATCATTAGTTGGAAGAAGTCACCATTCTTCCCTAATCTTGTTGATCACCTTCTTGTTAAGCACCACACGCCAGAAGGCGTCGAAGATGGCATCTCAATATGCTACTTCAAGCCTTACTCACAGGGCCGCGCCCGCTGGCAGGGCGACACAATTCACGGCGTCTGGTTTGACGAAGAGCCGCCATATAGCATCTATGGCGAAGGTCTTACCCGTACCAACAAATACGGGCAATTCTCTATTCTGACGTTTACCCCGCTGATGGGGATGTCTGACGTTGTCACCAAGTTCCTGAAGAATCCCAGCAAGTCTCAGAAAGTGGTCAACATGACCATCTATGATGCTGAGCACTACACCGACGAGCAGAAAGAGCAAATCATAGCATCCTATCCTGAGCATGAGAGAGAGGCACGTGCTCGTGGTATTCCTACGATGGGTAGCGGGCGAATCTTCCAGATACCAGAAGAGACGATTAAGTGCCAGCCGTTTGAGTGCCCCGATCACTTCTATGTTATCGACGCTCAGGACTTCGGATGGAACCACCCGCAAGCTCACATTCAGCTTTGGTGGGACAAAGACGCAGATGTTTTCTATCTGGCGCGTGTGTGGAAGAAATCAGAGAACACCGCAGTTCAGGCATGGGGTGCTGTTAAGTCGTGGGCTAACAAAATACCTGTCGCGTGGCCTCATGACGGTCACCAACACGAAAAGGGCGGTGGTGAGCAACTTAAAACCCAATATGCGGATGCCGGGTTCTCTATGCTTCCCGATCACGCAACGTTCCCGGATGGCGGTAACTCAGTAGAGTCAGGCATTAGTGAGCTTCGTGACCTGATGCTTGAAGGAAGATTCAAAGTATTCAACACATGCGAACCATTCTTTGAAGAGTTCCGTCTCTATCATCGCGACGAGAACGGCAAGATCGTCAAGACCAACGATGATGTGCTCGATGCTACTCGCTACGGCTACATGATGCGCCGCTTCGCCAGGATGATGCGCGATATCAGAAAGCCGAAAGAAAAGAAAATTCCCGCACCGATTAGACCAGTACGCAGAGGACGATAATGGCCGACAATGAAAACAGGCTGGAGAGTATCCTGTCGCGCTTTGATGCGGACTGGACAGCCAGCGATGAAGCCAGAAGGGAGGCCAAGAATGATCTCTTCTTCTCCCGCGTATCTCAGTGGGATGACTGGCTATCACAATACACAACCCTACAATATCGCGGGCAGTTCGATGTGGTACGTCCTGTGGTGCGCAAACTCGTTTCTGAGATGCGTCAGAACCCTGTTGATGTTCTGTATCGCCCAAAGGATGGAGCAAGTCCTGACGCTGCTGATGTGCTAATGGGCATGTATCGCACAGACATGCGACACAATACGGCAAAAATCGCGGTCAACGTCGCTGTTCGTGAGCAGATTGAAGCAGGTGTAGGTGCGTGGCGTCTGGTCACTGACTACGAAGACCAAAGTCCAACGAGCAACAATCAGGTTATCCGTCGAGAGCCTATCCATAGTGCCTGCTCCCATGTTATCTGGGACAGCAACAGCAAACTGATGGACAAGTCTGACGCCCGTCACTGCACAGTTATCCACTCAATGAGCCAGAATGGTTGGGAGGATTTCGCAGAAAAATACGACCTCGATGCGGATGATATTCCATCATTCCAGAACCCCAACGATTGGGTATTCCCATGGCTGACGCATGACACAATTCAGATCGCTGAGTTTTACGAAGTGGTCGAGAAGAAAGAGACGGCGTTTATCTACCAAGACCCGGTTACGGGTGAGCCGGTAAGCTACTTTAAGCGCGATATTAAAGACGTCATCGATGACCTGGCTGATAGTGGATTTATCAAAATTGCAGAGCGCCAGATTAAGCGTCGCCGGGTATACAAATCGATTATCACCTGCACTGCTGTACTCAAAGACAAGCAGCTCATTGCTGGCGAACATATCCCCATTGTTCCGGTATTCGGAGAGTGGGGCTTCGTTGAAGATAAAGAAGTGTATGAGGGTGTCGTCCGCCTGACAAAAGACGGTCAGCGTCTGCGCAACATGATTATGTCGTTCAACGCCGACATCGTGGCCCGCACTCCGAAGAAGAAGCCGTTCTTCTGGCCTGAGCAGATTGCAGGATTTGAGCATATGTACGACGGTAACGACGATTACCCATACTACCTGCTCAATCGCACTGACGAAAATAGTGGAGACCTTCCGACTCAGCCGCTGGCATATTATGAAAACCCGGAAGTGCCGCAAGCCAACGCCTATATGCTGGAAGCAGCAACCAGCGCAGTAAAAGAGGTTGCCACTCTCGGAGTTGATACAGAAGCGGTAAATGGCGGACAGGTTGCGTTTGATACCGTCAATCAACTGAATATGAGGGCTGACCTTGAGACATACGTGTTTCAGGATAATCTGGCTACCGCTATGCGCCGTGACGGAGAGATTTACCAGTCGATAGTTAATGACATCTACGATGTTCCTCGCAACGTTACGATTACCCTTGAGGATGGCAGCGAGAAAGATGTTCAGCTAATGGCTGAGGTTGTTGACCTTGCTACTGGTGAGCGGCAGGTACTAAACGATATCAGGGGGCGCTATGAGTGCTACACGGATGTTGGACCATCATTCCAGTCCATGAAGCAGCAAAACCGCGCAGAAATTCTTGAGTTGCTCGGCAAGACGCCACAGGGAACGCCAGAATATCAACTGCTGTTGCTTCAGTACTTCACCCTGCTTGATGGTAAAGGTGTTGAGATGATGCGTGACTATGCCAACAAGCAGCTTATTCAGATGGGCGTTAAGAAGCCAGAAACGCCCGAAGAACAGCAATGGTTAGTAGAGGCGCAACAAGCCAAACAAGGTCAACAAGACCCGGCAATGGTTCAGGCTCAGGGCGTACTCCTGCAGGGGCAGGCTGAACTGGCTAAAGCTCAGAACCAGACGCTGTCCCTGCAAATCGATGCAGCTAAAGTCGAAGCGCAGAACCAGCTTAACGCTGCCAGAATCGCAGAAATCTTCAACAACATGGACCTCAGTAAACAATCTGAGTTTAGAGAGTTCCTCAAAACCGTTGCTTCATTCCAGCAGGACCGCAGCGAAGACGCTCGCGCAAATGCTGAGTTACTCCTTAAAGGCGATGAACAGACGCACAAGCAGCGAATGGACATTGCCAACATCCTGCAATCGCAGAGACAAAATCAACCTTCCGGCAGTGTAGCCGAGACACCTCAATAAGAGAGAGTTAATCATGGAACCAACCACCGAAATTCAGGCAACTGAAGACTTAACCCTGTCCGGCGATCATGCAGCGGCATCTGCTGATGGCTTAGTTGTCGATAATGCCAACGACAATGCAGGTCAGGAAGAGGGCTTTGAGATTGTCCTGAAGGACGATGAGACAGCACCAAAACAAGACCCGGCAAAGAACGCAGAATTCGCCCGCCGCCGAATCGAGCGCAAACGACAGCGCGAGCTTGAGCAGCAGATGGAGGCGGTTAAGCGCGGAGAATTGCCGGAGAGTTTACGGGTAAACCCTGACCTTCCACCTCAGCCGGATATTAATGCCTATCTGTCAGAAGAAGGCCTGGCTAAATATGACTACGACAACAGCCGTGCGCTTGCCGCTTTCAATGCTGCCAATACCGAATGGCTAATGAAAGCGCAGGACGCCCGCAGCAATGCCGTAGCAGAACAGGGCCGCAAGACTCAGGAGTTTACCCAGCAATCAGCGCAATACGTCGAAGCTGCCCGCAAACACTATGACGCGGCAGAAAAGCTCAATATCCCTGACTATCAGGAGAAAGAAGACGCATTTATGCAACTGGTTCCGCCTGCGGTTGGGGCCGACATTATGCGCCTGTTCCCGGAGAAGTCCGCCGCGCTCATGTATCACCTGGGCGCAAACCCGGAGAAAGCCCGCCAGTTACTGGCGATGGATGGGCAGTCCGCGCTGATTGAACTAACTCGACTATCCGAACGCTTAACTCTCAAGCCTCGCGGTAAACAAATCTCTTCCGCTCCCCCTGCTGACCAGCCGATTACCGGTGATGTCAGCGCAGCAAATAAAGATGCCATTCGTAAACAGATGGATGCGGCTGCGAGCAAGGGAGATGTGGAAACATACCGCAAGCTAAAGGCAAAACTTAAAGGAATCCGATAATGGCTTTGAACGAAGGTCAAATTGTTACACTGGCGGTGGATGAGATTATTGACACCATCTCCGCAATTACTCCAATGGCGCAGAAAGCCAAGAAATATACCCCGCCTGCGGCTTCTATGCAGCGCTCCAGCAATACCATCTGGATGCCTGTAGAGCAGGAGTCTCCCACTCAGGAGGGCTGGGATTTAACTGATAAAGCGACAGGCTTGTTGGAACTCAACGTCGCGGTAAACATGGGAGAGCCGGATAACGACTTCTTCCAGTTACGCGCCGATGATTTGCGTGATGAGACAGCGTATCGTCACCGAATCCAGTCCGCAGCCCGCAAACTGGCTAACAACGTTGAGTTGAAAGTCGCAAACATGGCCGCCGAGATGGGGTCATTGGTTATCACTTCGCCGGACGCTATCGGCACGAACACCGCAGACGCATGGAACTTTGTTGCCGATGCAGAAGAAATCATGTTTTCCCGCGAGCTTAATCGCGATATGGGGACATCCTACTTCTTCAACCCACAGGACTACAAAAAAGCGGGTTACGACCTGACCAAGCGTGATATCTTCGGGCGCATCCCTGAAGAAGCATACCGCGATGGCACCATTCAGCGTCAGGTTGCTGGCTTCGATGATGTCCTGCGCTCTCCGAAACTTCCTGTGCTGACCAAATCCACCGCAACTGGCATCACTGTATCCGGTGCGCAGTCCTTCAAGCCTGTCGCATGGCAACTGGATAACGATGGCAACAAAGTTAACGTTGATAACCGTTTTGCTACCGTCACCCTGTCTGCAACTACCGGCCTGAAACGCGGCGACAAAATTTCGTTTGCTGGCGTTAAGTTCCTCGGTCAGATGGCTAAGAACGTGCTGGCGCAGGACGCGACTTTCTCCGTGGTCCGTGTTGTTGACGCTACTCACGTTGAAATTACGCCGAAGCCAGTTGCGCTGGATGATGTTTCCCTGTCTCCTGAGCAACGCGCCTACGCCAACGTTAATACCTCGCTGGCTGATGCAATGGCAGTGAACATTCTGAACGTTAAAGACGCTCGCACTAATGTGTTCTGGGCTGATGACGCCATCCGTATTGTGTCTCAGCCGATTCCGGCCAACCACGAACTGTTTGCAGGTATGAAAACTACCTCATTCAGCATCCCGGATGTTGGCCTTAACGGTATCTTCGCTACGCAGGGTGATATTTCCACCATGTCCGGCCTGTGCCGTATTGCGCTGTGGTACGGCGTAAACGCGACACGACCGGAAGCAATAGGTGTTGGTCTGCCTGGTCAGAAGGCGTAACTAACAGGGGCTTCGGCCCCTTTCTTATTTGAGGTGACATATGGGCGTAATGCTATATAAGCAGGGTCGTGGAACGAAGGTATGGGGCAAGGAAGTTCAGGCTAAAGTTGTCGACGACAGCGATGTAGAAGATCACCTTGCCGATGGTTGGGTTAAGCATCCAAATGAGGTGCCGGAGACTAATGACGAACCAATCGGCGAGTCATGCGTGGTCAAGAAAGACATGGGTGAAGTATCTGATGGATACCACACCTTTAACGAACTATATGCACATCGAGTGCGCCTGTTTTCAACACTAATGAATGCCTTCCGCGAAAGCGCATGGTGGAGCTTCCAGCATCATGACGGCGAGCAATGGGATGGATGGGTGTTAGCTGGCATCGACACCCCAGAAGGCGCGGTAACATACCACCTCCCAGAGAGTGAAATTGAACATCTGCCTAAAGGCACGGAAATTGAGTTTGGCAAGGAATGGGACGGCCACACGGCAGATGATGTGTTGAATCGTCTGCTAAGCCTGCGACCGAAAGAACCGGCAACCAAAGAACGCAAAAAGCCAGGACCAAAGCCTAAGGCGGAAAGCGATGCAGATAAAGACTAAAGGCGATCTGGTCAGGGCGGCGCTGCGTAAGCTTGGTGTAGCATCAGATGCAACTCTCACTGATGTCGAACCTCAGTCTATGCAGGATGCCGTTGATGATCTGGAAGCGATGATGGCGGAGTGGTATCAGGACGGGAAAGGCATCATTACCGGATATGTATTCTCAGATGATGACAATCCTCCTGCTGAAGGTGACGACCATGGCCTTCGCTCCAGTGCAGTCAGCGCCGTATTCCATAATCTGGCCTGCCGCATTGCTCCTGATTATGCGCTTGAGGCTACTGCCAAAATTATCGCCACTGCTAAATACGGAAAAGAGCTTCTCTATAAGCAAACCGCCATTTCCAGAGCCAAACGAGCGCCTTACCCGTCACGCATGCCGACAGGCAGTGGAAACAGTTTCGCCAATCTGAACGAATGGCATTATTTCCCCGGAGAACAGAATGCCGATTCAACAACTCCCCATGATGAAGGGAATGGGTAAAGACTTCAAGAACGCCGATTATATCGACTATCTGCCAGTGAATATGCTGGCAACACCCAAAGAAATCCTTAACAGCAGCGGCTATCTCCGCTCATTCCCTGGCATTACCAAACGTTATGATATGAACGGCGTATCGCGTGGAGTTGAGTACAACACCGCTCAGAATGCTGTTTATCGTGTTTGTGGTGGCAAGCTCTACAAAGGAGAAAGCGAAGTTGGTGATGTTGCCGGAAGTGGTCGCGTATCAATGGCACATGGTCGGACATCACAGGCGGTAGGCGTTAATGGCCAACTGGTCGAGTATCGCTATGATGGCACGGTTAAAACCGTCTCAAACTGGCCTGCAGACAGCGGATTCACGCAGTATGAATTAGGTTCAGTGCGTGACATTACGCGCTTACGTGGGCGTTATGCGTGGTCAAAAGACGGCACTGATTCATGGTTTATCACTGACCTCGAAGATGAATCGCATCCTGACCGCTACAGCGCACAATATCGCGCAGAGTCGCAGCCTGACGGCATCATCGGCATCGGAACATGGAGAGACTTCATCGTCTGCTTTGGTTCGTCAACGATAGAGTATTTCTCCCTGACAGGCGCAACCACCGCTGGCGCTGCGTTGTATGTCGCACAGCCATCGTTGATGGTACAGAAGGGCATTGCCGGAACATACTGTAAAACGCCGTTCGCTGATTCATACGCCTTTATCAGTCATCCGGCTACTGGCGCACCTTCCGTCTACATCATCGGTTCAGGGCAGGCATCGCCAATTGCGACCGCCAGTATTGAGAAAATTATCCGCTCATATACCGCTGAAGAAATGGCGACGGGTGTGATGGAGACTTTGCGCTTCGATTCTCATGAGCTTCTGATTATTCATCTCCCTCGCCATGTTCTGGTTTACGACGCATCGTCCAGCCAGAACGGACCTCAGTGGTGTGTGCTGAAAACCGGGCTTTACGATGATGTATATCGCGGCGTCGACTTCATGTACGAAGGAAACCAGATAACGTGCGGCGACAAATCAGAAGCGGTGGTCGGACAATTGCAATTCGACATCAGCAGCCAGTACGACAAACAACAAGAACACCTACTGTTTACGCCCCTTTTCAAAGCAGATAACGCCAGATGCTTCGACCTTGAGGTTGAATCATCCACTGGTGTTGCTCAATACGCTGACCGCCTGTTCCTGTCTGCAACAACTGACGGCATCAATTACGGTCGTGAACAGATGATTGAGCAGAACGAGCCGTTTGTGTACGACAAGCGCGTTTTATGGAAACGTGTTGGGCGCATTCGTCGATTAATCGGATTCAAACTGCGAGTAATCACCAAATCACCAGTAACACTATCCGGGTGTCAAATTCGTCTGGAGTAAAATATGGCAGACCCGTCACTTAATAATCCTGTCATTATTCAGGCTACTCGTCTGGATGCCTCAATCCTCCCACGCAACGTCTTCAGCCGGTCTTATCTGCTCTACGTAATCGCGCAGGGGGCTGACGTTGGCGCTATTGCGGGAAAGGCAAACGAAGCAGGGCAAGGTGCCTATGACGCGCAGGTAAAGAACGATGAGCAGGATGTTGAGCTTGCAGACCACGAAGCGAAAATTCAGCAGTTACGCATCGACGTAGACGACCATGAAATCCGTATTGCTGCAAATACCAATGCAATTGCGGCGCTGGATGTCAGACTAACCACGGCTGAAGGAGAAATAATCACCTTGCAGGCTGATGTCAGTGCTCTTGATGGTAGAGTGACGACGGCTGAAGGAAATATTTCTGCATTGCAGGTTGATTACGTATCGAAAACAGCCACCGCAACACAATCGCTGGCGTCACCTCTCAACGTGACAACGTCCTATTCAGTTGGCGGTACTAAAGTTATCGGTGCTCGACAGCTCGGATGGACAGCAGCAACAGGAGCTGCGCTTCTCGGTGCATTCAACGCTAACCAGGCATACACGGTCAGTGCCACATATACGCAGTCTGAGGTATCAGCTATGGCTACTGGATTGCAGCAGGCGCGGCAGCGTATCAAAGCTCTCGAAGATGCAATACGAACTCATGGATTGATCAACTGATGATTACATTCACTCCCACCCGAAACATCGACCTGATAGAAACGGTCGGCAACCATCCCGACATCATAGCCGGGAGCAACAACGGTGACGGATACGACTACAAGCCTGAGTGCCGCTATTTCGAAGTGAACGTACATGGTCAGTTCGGTGGCATCGTGTATTACAACGAGATTCAGCCGCTGACCTTTGACTGCCACGCCATGTATCTGCCTGAGATTAGAGGATTCAGTAAGGAAATCGGGCTGACGTTCTGGCGATACATTCTCGCCAACACCACCGTTCAGTGCGTTACATCATTTGCTGCACGCAAATTTCGCCACGGTCAGATGTACTGCGCAATGATTGGCCTTAAGCGTGTAGGAACCATCAAGAAATACTTCAAAGGCGTGGATGACGTGACGTTTTACAGCGCCACACGCGAAGAACTAATCGACTTCCTGAATCACGGGAGATAAACATGTTATATGCATTTACGCTGGGCAGAAAACTGCGCGGTGAGGAACCTTATTATCCTGAAAAAGGCGGAAAAGGTGGCGCAGATAAAAGCGCAAAGTATGCAGCAGAAGCTCAGAAGTATGCCGCAGACCTGCAAAATCAGCAGTGGCAGACGATCATGAAAAACCTTGCTCCGTTCACGCCGCTTGCGGAGCAGTATGTTAACCAGCTTCAGAATCTTTCCAGTTTAGAAGGTCAGGGGCAGGCACTTAATCAGTATTACAATTCTCAGCAGTATAAAGACCTTGCAGGTCAGGCTCGTTACCAGAGTCTTGCTGCTGCGGAGGCGACTGGCGGACTTGGTTCGACAGCTACAAGCAATCAACTGGCCACGATTGCCCCGACTCTCGGTCAGTCGTGGTTGTCGAACCAGATGAGCAACTACAACAATCTGGCAAACATTGGCCTTGGTGCGCTGCAAGGTCAGGCGAACGCCGGGCAGACATACGCCAACAACATGAGCAGCATTGCGCAGCAAAGCGCAGCACTTGCCGCTGCTAACGCCAATAAACCATCAGGCCTTCAGACAGCAATTAGTGGCGGAACGTCTGGTGCGATTGCCGGTGCAGGTCTTGCCAGCCTTTTGGGAACATCAACACCTTGGGGCGCTGGCATTGGTGCTGGTATCGGATTGCTTGGTTCGTTGTTTTAAGGGGTAATCATGGCTACTTGGCAAGGATCAAATGGCGGATTGTTGGCTGGTATCGGCGGCGTCAACTCAAACGCTCCGAGCGTAAATGACATCGGCAATACGCTTCAGCTTATCAGGCAGAACAATGATATTGAGCGTTCAGGCGCTAACAATGTTGGGCTGACTGCTTTGCAAGGCCTTTCAGGTATTGCGGGGGTGTTTCAGCAGGAAAAGCAGGCTCAGCGGCAGAAAGAATTTCAGCAGGCATACGCTAATGCTTATGCGTCTGGTGATCGCGGTGCTTTGCGTCAGTTGGCTACTCAATATCCAGACCAGATTGAATCCGTTCGTAAAGGCATGGGATTCATTGATGAAGAGCAGCGTAATTCTATCGGCACCTTAGCAGCTGGCGCACGCCTTGCGGCCTCGTCTCCAGAAGCAATGCAATCATGGCTGCAAAACAACGCCAAGGAACTGGCGCGCGTCGGCGTTGACCCTAACAACGTTGCTCAGATGTATCAGCAGAATCCTTCAGGATTTGGTGAGTTTGTTGATCACCTTGGGATGGCTGCTCTCGGTCCGATTGATTACTTCAATGTTCAGGACAAGATAGCTGGTCGTGAGATTGACCGAGGCAGACTGGCAGAGACAATCCGCAGCAATCAGGCTGGCGAGGCGCTAACAGCGCGTGGTCAGAATATCACGATGCGCGGTCAGGATTTATCGATGCAGAGAGCATCAATGAAAGGGGCGGTTGGGAATAATGAGCGTACAGTTCAGTTAGCAGATGGCAGAACTGTAACGGTAGGCGGGAAGCTTCACGGCGCTGGGGCTAATGCGTTCTACGAAGGTATCGACAACGAGGGGAATATGGTTCGCGTTCCTGCTGGCTCTATTGCCGCTCCGGCTACATCGGCAGCAAGCGCGCAGAATTACGCAATGAAGAAAGATCTTGATGCAATCGCAAATGCAGATGCTTCTGCTCTCGATTTCATGACTGGAATGACTGGCGGAGCAGGAAATCCGGCAATTGGTGCAGATGTTCGCAGCCGACTCACAGGCAAAGAGCAACGCCAGTTATATAACTCCGCACAACGTATTCAGGGAAGAATGCAGAATCAGGGCGTGGCAGCAGCAAGAGATATGGGTGCCAGTGGTATTAACACCGTTGCAGAAGCGAAGATGTATTTTCAGGGGATGCCGCAGGTTGACTATTCAAGCCCGGAGGCTATGCAGCAGTCGATTCGTGAAATTCAGGAATACACCAACAATTACAACCAACAATATAACGTTAATGTTGGTAAATCTCAGCGGCAGCAATCTCAACCTACACAGGTATCACAGCCTGCATCCAACAGCAACTTTTCTTCACTATGGGGTGATTAATGGCTAAGGCATGGAAAGACGTTATTGCCTCTCAAAAGTACCAGGCATTAGCACCAGAGCAGAAAGCACAGGCGCAGGAGCAATACTTCAAAGAAGTAGTAGCACCGCAAGCCGGAAACGATGCCGAACAGGCTAAACAGGCTTTCTATGCTGCTTATCCACCTCCAACGGCTCAACAACCAGCAAAACAACCACATGGACCGGCGCAGCCACAGCAACAAGGTGGCTTCATGTCTGACCTTAGCAATGCTGCTGCGGAGACGGGGCGTGGATTGCTTCAGGCTGGCGTTAATCTGGCAAATATCCCGGCATCAATGGCTGATGCAGTCGCCAGCGCCGGGGCATGGGCTGGTCAGAAGCTTGGCATTGGTGACGGAACTTATCAGCCATCGCCTCGCGTCACGACACAAGGACTTGAGCAGGACTTTGGCTTGCAACAAGGTGCGCTTACTCCACAGACGACAGAAGGCAAAATCTTCTCTGAAGCACTGCCATATTTGACTCCTGTTGGGGCCGAGAGAATTGCAGCGCAGGCACCATCTATTGCCGGTCGAGTTGCTCAGGGTGCATCACGCTTGTTGGCGGAGAACGCTGTTGGTTCATTGGCTGCAAACAGTGAGCGTGATAATCCAGGAGCACTGGCAACAGACTTAGGAACTGGTGTTGCATTAGGCGGGGCAATAAATCAGTTAGGCCGTGCCGCTGGCGCTGCTTATCGTGGGATTCGCGGGACGATCGCACCAGAAGCGCAGCAGGCTATTCAGTTCGCTAATGCTGCTGATGTTCCTTTGCATACAACTGACGTTTTGCAGCCAAATTCCCGCGTCGGGCGCATGGCACAGACCACCGCTGAAAACATCCCATTTGCTGGAACAAGCACTATGCGAGCTAATCAGCAAGAAGCGCGCAGCAAGTTGGTAGATGAATTTGCATCACGGTTTGGTGAGTATGATCCGTCAATTGTTATTGGCAGCCTGAAGGCAAAAACATCAGGAATTCGGAAAGCAGCAGGGAACCGTCTTGAGCAAGTTCAGAGCGCAATGACAGGAGTCAACATTCAGCCAACGCGAGCAATTCAGCAGATAGATGATGAGATTGGAAAACTGCAAAAATTAGGACAAGTTGCCGACACGGATACAATTAGCAAACTTCAGGCATACAGGAATGAATTGGCTAAAGGTGATGTTAACCTGGAACAGTTAAGCAGACTGAGAACGCAGTTTAGGATGGATGTCAGAGGAGAAAGGACACAAATGCCACCGCCAGCTGAGGCGGCAGTGCAGCGTGTATACAGGGCAATGACAGGAGACATTGATAACTCCATTGGCCAGAACCTTGGAAACGACACTCTGCGCAGATACAAGCAGGCCAATGCGGTATACGCAGATGAGGCTAGTAAGCTCCAGAATACCCGCTTGAAGAACGTTCTGATGAAAGGGGATCTAACTCCTGAAGTTGTAAACAACATGTTGTTCAGCAAGAATAAATCAGAAGTTCAGAATCTGTACCGGTCAGTCGGTCAGGTGGGACGCGCTCAGATGCGTAACGGCATCATCGGAAAGGCTATGGAGAAATCAGGCGGTTCTCCGGATCAGTTCCTGCGCCAGGTTAATTTAATGTCTACCCAGACGGGAATCGCTTTTAAAGGACGAGATGCTGCGTATCTGAAAGGACTGAAGAACTATCTTGAGTCAACCAAGCGTGCTGGTCAGGCAGGAGTAACAACGCCTACAGGTCAGCAAACTATACCGTTCATCCTAGGTATTGGAACGGTAACTAACCCTGCGCTGGTAGGTGTTGGTGGCGGGTATGGTTTGCTGGCAAGAATGTATGAGAGTGAACCAGCACGTAATGCAATGCTTCGCCTGGCTAATACTCCACGTGGTTCTACCGCATTCGAGAAAGCGTTATCTGATGTTGAGAGTATTGTTAACTCATTCGCTCAGGGAGCGAAAACTCAATCCTTAAGCGAATAAAAGTTTGCCCACCACAAGGCCGAAGATTAAGAAAACAAAGTTCAATAAGTCACGTTCCATAAACCCTCCACTCTTTTAAGCAATTATAACCGACCTTAATGCAATGCTGCGCAAGTTTTGTATTGTGCGGCCTTGCTGTACCAGGAGCACAGTAAATGTCAGATATCACTGCCAACGTAGTTGTTTCTAACCCTCGTCCAATCTTTACTGAATCCCGTTCGTTTAAAGCTGTTGCTAATGGGAAAATTTACATTGGTCAGATTGATACCGATCCGGTTAATCCTGCCAATCAGATACCCGTATACATTGAAAATGAGGATGGCTCTCACGTCAAGATTGCTCAGCCGCTAATTATCAACGCAGCCGGTAAAATCGTATACAACGGCCAACTGGTGAAAATTGTCACCGCTCAGGGTCATAGCATGGCTATCTATGATTCCAATGTGATCTTGACCCGCCATTTCCGGACAGCTTTTGTATCTTAAGTTAACGATGCCCGCTGCCGCCGGTATTCTCTCGGAGAGTGATATCCCAGCGCACTATGCGGGTGATTTTCATTGTAATGCGTGAACGCCGCTGCAAGGTTTCGCAGGGCTGTTCTCACATCCGGTTTCGGCATGAACGCGATATAGTCTTCCTTCATCGTCTTCACGAACCGTTCGGCCATGCCATTGCTCTGCGGGCTGCTCACCGCTGTTGTACATGGCTCCAGATTCAGCTCTTTGGCGAACCTCCGCGTTTCATGCGCGGTATATGCTGAACCGTTGTCCGTCAGCCACTGCACCGCTGTGTCGGGCAGCCTGTCGCCGAAGCGCTTTTCCACCGACCTCAGCATCACATCCTGCACGGTCGAACTGTCATAGCCTCCCGTGCTTGCTGCCCAGTCTATGGCCTCACGGTCGCAGCAGTCCAGCGCGAACGTTACCCGCAGTTTTTCGCCGTTGTCGCAGCCGAACTCGAAGCCATCTGAACACCAGCGCATATCGCTTTCTGCCACCGCTATCTTGCCCTTATGTTCACGCTTCGGTCGCTCTGGTTTGTGATGCAACAACAACAGGTTATGCTCGCTCATTATCCTGTAAAGCCGTTTGGCATTCACAGGTGGCTGTCCCTCTGTGCGACGTTGCTTGCGCAGGATGCCCCACACGCGTCGATAACCATAACTCGGCATATCGCTGATAATGTTGAGGATAGCCGACAGTATTTCTGCGTCTGCTTCTTCATTACGCCGGTTACAGCGCCTGTCCTGCCAGTCGGCAGAACGGTTAATCCGCAGTGACAGTTGCGCACGCGACACGCCCATGGTCCGGCTGACCATGGCTATTCCCCGTCCTTTGGCAACAAGGGCGCGTGCGCTATCCATTTTCGCGACTGACCGTACTCCACGGCTTCTTTCAGGATCTCAACTTCCATCGTCTTCTTGCCCAGAAGGCGCTGAAGCTCCCGGACCTGCTTCAGAGCAGCAGTAAGCTCAGAAGCAGGAACGACTTCCTCTCCAGCCGCAACGGCGGTGAGGCTGCCTTCCTGATATTGCTTCTTCCACTTAAACAGCAGGCTGGGCTGGATACCATGCAGGCGGGCGACATGGGAGACATTCATACCCGGCTCCATCGTCTGCTGGATAATGGCGATCTTCTCCTGAGGAGTTTTACGTTTACGGACTTCTTGCCCTAACAGGATCCCGGTCATCTCAAAATTGGTGTTAGTGTTAGACATATATTCAAGCCTATCTCTTATCTGGAGATACAGCTACTGTCTGGTGTTTCAGGGGGCTACATCACAATGGTTCTCAGGTTGACTATATTGCTAACGTATTGAAGTACGATCCAGATCAATATTCAATAGAAGCTGATAAAAAATTTAAGTATTCAGTAAAATTATCAGATTATCCAACATTGCAGGATGCAGCATCTGCTGCGGTTGATGGCCTTCTTATCGATGTTGATTATCATTTTTATAATGGAGAGAAAGTTGATTTTGGTGGTAAGGCATTAACCATCGACTGTAAAGCAAAATTTATTGGTGATGGTAATATTACATTTACTAATCTTGGTACTGGTTCTTTAGTAAAGTCCCCATATATGGAAAGTGCTACAACACCATGGATGATTTTTCCATGGGATGAGGATGGCAACTGGATTACTGATGCCGAATCAGTTGTTTCAACGTTGGCACAAACCAGGGATAAGGGGTATCAACCAACCGTAAACGACTACGTCAAATTTCCTGGAATTGAATCACTTCTTCCTGACTATGCAAAGAATCAAGGGATAAATTCAACATTACGGATTTTTGAATGTACAGGAGTTAACGTAGAAAATGCGTCGGGGTCTGTAGCATGCTACCTTTTTGTTGGATGTAGTTATTGTAAAATGATTGAGCCAGATTCTATCTTTGGTGGTTATTATGGCGTAATAACTTTTGAGAATCTGTCAGGAAACAAAGGGATTGGAAACTATTGTATTGGTGGCAGGACAAATTATGGATCAGTAAGCTCCGTACAATTTCTTAGGCAAGATGGTGGAAATGGGCACGATGGTGGGGTTATAGGCTTTACTTCTTATCGACCTGGTGAGTCAGGTGTAAAAACGTGGCAAGGAACCGTGGGCGGGACTTCATCCAGATGCTATAATCTTCAGTTCCGTAAATCATTATCCATGTATACTGTATGGGATGGTTTTGACCTTGGCGCAGACATCGGCAATGAAACTGACAGACCTGGTGACTTCCCTTTAGCTGAGTACCCAGTTCATCAATTACCAACCAATCATTTAATTGATGACCTTGTATCTATTGGTTCGCTAGGTGTTGGTGTAGGAATGGATGGTAAAGGTGGCTATGCATCAAACATATTGATGCAGGATTGTGCAGGATCTGGTGGTCTGTGGTATACATATGGTAAAACATTCACCAATGTCTCTGTCATTGACACAAATACTCTTAACTTTAATGCCAATCAGTTATATATACAAGGTGATTGTATTGTTAATGGATTGCGTTTAGTTGGCATAAAACCAACGCCATCGAACGGATTGATAGTAGACGCACCCAACACCACCATATCTGGAATTACCGGAAACGTTGATAGCAGTAGAGTTAATGCCGCCAATATCATTGACCCAATGCTTGGAAACGCAATAATTAATAGCTATCAAGATACAGGATCTCTATATATAAGACTGCACAAATTAAGCCCATCTTTGGACGCATTAAGTATTAAGGCGCATTCAAATGGTTCTGGTAGTGGGTCAGCATGGTGTTCTTTAGGTGCTGCGTCTGGAAGTGTTAGTGATGTCGTATCTATAAAAGTTAACTACACCGACAACAGGGCAGCAGAAATACCGTTCAGCCCAATCGTCGTTAGCGATGGTGCAGTAAAAGATAACTCTTGCTTCGTCCCATACTGGGAAGAAAACTCACTAAAAGCCCTTGTCAAGAAAGCTGATGGATCTTTAGTGAGGATTACAATAGCAACAGTTTGATGATATTGTAAAACATGGGTGACAAGCACCCATGTAAATTTATCTTATTATCAAATGCCCTATCTTCTTCATTAAGAAATCAGAACCAGGCTTTGTCAAATGGCCCCAATCTACCGCTGTAACAAAATCTGGGCCATCACCTACCCTTGTTAAGCAACCACTTTCATTACATAGAGCGCTGTATGCTGAGATGTATTCAGCACCTAACTTAGGCACGTTTTCTTCAAAAAACTTATCCCATCCTTTAATTTCATCGTTTAATCCATATGACATGTATATAGGTGGTGTTTTTTTGAATTCACTTGTGTAATTTGATATCACCTTAACTAAATTAGCATTCCATTCAGGAACAGGGCCAACAACTATCAACCTTGATTGCGGTGATACTTTTTTTATTTCTTTTATTGTTAAAGAGAGAGCTTTAATTGCTAACTTTTTATCATGAACTCCATTTGAACCACGAACTGACCACGTTAGTAATACTATCTCAGGTTTGACTATACCAATCTCTTTAATCCTGTCTGCGTTAATTGAGCCAACGTCTCTTTGGAGGTCGTCCTTACCACTAACAAACAATGGAGGGGCGTTTCCGTCTGTCATTTGACTTATCACATACTTTTCATTGTTGTTTTTTATGTAACTCGACAATCCATTATAGAGTGCTGCTGCATATGAATCACCGATTATAAAAATATTATTGCTGCTATTTTTAATGCAACCATTAGATATGGCATCTTTTAACAGCACAGAGTGACATATGCCACCGCGCAATAGCTCACCATATTTATAGTAATCGTACACATTTGTGACAGAAGCATACTCACCTGCTGATTTGTTTACGCTTCTTTCTTTAATTCCATTCATGTAGTACGTGACAATACCAAATATGCCAGAGCCAAATACTACGACAGCTAGAATAATAGTAGTAATTGACTTTTTACGAGAATGGCGTAGAGGTTTTTCTAAAAGAAAATAAGTTAAAATCGCCAATACTAATGCCAGCGCCATTAGAATCAATAACTCATTGGTACTCGGTGATCCAGAAAATATAGAACGATAGAATGAATAAACTGGCCAGTGCCATAGATATAGCGGGTAGCTTATAAGCCCAATAAAAACAATAGGTTTAAAGCTGAGTATTTTTGATGCAATCCAATCATTTCCATTTGATGCTATTATAAGAGATGCGCCAATTACTGGAATTATCGCGATGTAACCAGGGAAAGCCATCTTTTCATTAATTAATGCTATTGACAGAGTTATTATTATAACGCCTATCAATGACATAGATTTAGATACTGATGTTTTTATACCCATGAAACGTAATGTTGCTATTATGGCACCAGCCATTAACTCCCAGAATCTTGAGGCTGGGGAGTAGTAGTTAGCACCACCTTCGTATGCCATGGTAAAAACACTAATTGTATAGCTAACTATAAATATTGCTGCGCATGATAGAAGTATATTACGTTTAGAGTATTTGCTTTTGAAGCATAACAAGATTACTATAGGCCACAATATATAGAACTGCTCTTCAATACCTAAAGACCAAAGGTGCAACAATGGTTTAAGATAGGATTGAGAATCAAAATAACCTGATTCACTCCATAGTGTTAAGTTTGATATGAAGAAAGCGCCTGAAAAAACGTGCTTCCCAAGTGATTTGTAATCATCTTGGAAAAAATAAACCCATCCGATTATAATACATGATATAAGAACTATCGAAAGAGCTGGGAATATTCTTAGTATTCTTCTCTTGTAAAATTCCACATAAGAGAATGAATTACTTGATGCCGATTTTAATATAATAGATGTGATAAGGTATCCAGATATCACAAAAAATATATCAACCCCAACAAAACCACCAGGAAGAATAGAAGGGAAGTAGTGGAAAATGACCACTGACAACACTGCTACTGCTCTCAATCCATCTATATCAGGTCTGTATTTTAAGTGTTCCAACTTAAACTACCTCTAGTTAACTAAGAAAATACGTAAATTAAACATCTTATTAGTATGCCATATGTTATGGATCAGTAGCCATGATTTGTATTGGTCTTGATAACAAACTGACAATGAGTTTTGTTGTTCTTTAACGAAAAATGCCAGATACCCACCTGACGTTGTTTTCCACTTAAATGTAAAATTGGTGTTGATGAAAATCTGAACGTGGATGCAACGCAGGGCGATAAAACGTTCGGTATAGCACGCTTCAAACCAATTAAGCTGAACATTGCGCCAAATGTCATGAAGTCGAGGGTGGTGCTCAGCACGCCAACGGAAACATAATCAACAAATAACTTTAACATGATAAAAGTCAGTGAATTCGAAAAGGCCTAAAGTGTAGCACCACAAATGCTATTGATCGACACCGCCGATCGTAAGTACTGTATTAATATACAGTAACTATCGGATGTGCATCATGGAATTCCCATCGCCAGCAGCAGATTACGTTGAGCAACGCTTATCATTAGACCAGTGCATCATCACCAGGCCAGCGGCTACGTAATTCATGCGGTCTGGTGCGACACACTATCTGGAAGGCATCATGAATGGTACTTTTCTTATTGTCGACGCTTCGCTTAGTCCGCGTGATGGGTCTTTGCTAGTTTGCAGAATGGACGGTGAGTTGAGGATAAAGCGATACAGAAATCATCCAAAGCCTCACTTAGAAGATTTGCAGACAGGAAGCCGCGAAGAGATGCCGGCGCACGATCACGGATGCGATATTTGGTGTGATCACCTACATCATCAACGATGCACGCTCTTGTGAGTTTAATGATAGCCAGGTGATGTGAGACAGAACTGAGACACATAAAGCTTTGCATCGGTTTGCAAGGCTTTGCATGTTTTTCGAAGATGGGAAGTGTGAGCGCAGGTATGACGCGGTATGTTGTTGACTTAAAAGGTAGTTCTTATAATTCGTAATGCGAAGGTCGTAGGTTCGACTCCTATTATCGGCACCATCTCAAGTTCCTCAAACGTCCGTATTCATCCATAAATACACTGATTTATAACGACTTTATTGCTTTTTTGTCCATCACCGTCCGTAACCATCCAGTAGAATCCGACACTGAATGTGTATAGGATTGTGTATATGTTCCTGTTCGGTCTTGGATTCCTATCCACATGCCTTTAAACGATATGCAGATTCGCCGCGCTAAGCCTGAAACTAAAGCCTATACACTCGGAGATGGGCAAGGGTTGTCATTGCTAATTGAACCTAATGGAAGCAAGAGCTGGCGGTTCCGTTATCGTTTTGCCGGTAAGCCAAAAATGATCTCGCTGGGTGTGTATCCGACGATCACACTTGCAGATGCCAGTTCTCGTCGTGATGATGCCCGAAAACTTGTGGCAGAAGGAAAGAGCTGTGATCCTACCTGCGTAATATGGGCACAACCCTAAGCGAGGCTCTGGTTTTCAAATTGTTCCGGACTGAGACCGCCACAGGCACTGTGACGACGCCACCGATTGTAATCACACTCAATATAATTAAACACTGCTGTCCGCATTATTTCCCGGCTGACAAAGTCCTCTCCGTGGATACATTCCACCTTCAGCGTATGGAAGAAGCTTTCCGCACAGGCATTGTCGTAACAACAACCTCTGGCGCTCATACTTCCCCGCAGATTATGGCGTTTCAGTAAGCTCTGATAATCCGTTGAACAGTACTGACCGCCTCTGTCTGTATGCACGATGACATTTTCCGGACATTTACGCCGCCACAGCGCCATCTGTAACGCATCGCAGGCAAGCTGTGCTGTCATCCGCGAAGACATCGACCAGCCAATGACTGACCGCGACCACAGATCGATAACCACGGCCAGATAAAGCCAGCCTTCACCAGTGCGAAGATACGTGATGTCACCCACCCACTTCTGATTCGGGCCGCTGGCGTAAAAGTCCTGCTTCAGCAGATTCTCTGAGACTGGCAGACCATGTTTGCGGTAACTGACCGGACGGAACCGGCGCGAGGCTTTCGCCCGCAGCCCCTGCCGACGCAGGCTGGCCGCCACGGTTTTCACGTTGAACTGGTAACCCTGAGCACGAAGCTCATCCGTCAGGCGTGTGCTGCTTGCGTGGCTTTTTGGTGGTTGATGCTGGTTTTGTCATGTGAGTCACCTCTTACTTGTGAGTTTACTCACTTAGTCGCGTGTCCACTATTGCTGGGTAAGATCAATGGCCTCGCTGACCAGTCATGACATGAACGCCGTGCATATCCAGGATCTTCTTGCGGTGGATACGTTTATTCCCCGCGCGGTACAGGGTGGCATTGCCGGGGAATGTTCAATGGAAAACGCCGTTGGCATTGCGGCGATGGTGAAATCCGATCGCTTACAGATGCAGGCTATCGCCAGCGAGCTAAGCGCCCGGTTAAATACCCCAGTTGAAGTCGGTGGTGTGGAAGCCAACATGGCTGTGGCTGGCGCGTTAACGACGCATGGATGCGCCGTGCCGCTGGCGATCCTCGATTTAGGCGCAGGATCCACCGATGCCGCCATTATCAATAACGATGGCGCAGTACGGCGTTGTCGCCGGGCAGGGTAATATCCGTGGTACTGAAGGCCCGCGCAATGCGGTAGCGACCGGGCTGGTTTTAGCCGGAGAAGCCAAAAAATAGTGCAGAAAACAGCCGCGCAAGCGTTTAGCTGCGGGGTAAGTCAAAGAAAGGCGATGTTCTCTTTGATATCCCGGCGGAGTTGGGTACATAGTATCAAGGTGTCTCTCACGTGGTTAATTTTAAGGATAAGAGCATGCCAACAGCAATTGAAAAAGCCTTGGATTTTATTGGTGGTATGAACACTTCGGCGTCAGTGCCCCATTCAATGGATGAAAGCACCGCTAAGGGAATTCTAAAGTATTTGCATGACTTAGGTGTGCCAGCGAGTCCGGAAGTTGTGATGGCACGGGGTGAGCAGGAGGGATGGAATCCTGAGTTCACGAAAAAAGTGGCCGGATGGGCAGAAAAAGTCGCCTCCGGTAACCGCATCCTTATCAAAAACCCAGAGTATTTTTCGACCTATATGCAGGAGCAGCTCAAAGAACTCGTGTGAGCTGACTATCGAATAAAACGCTAACGGACGTTTCCATCTAAGGATGGCGGCGTCCAGAAGGGGTTGCCAGTGACAATTTTGGACTGCCGATTCATTTCTTTTCGTCAAATTAATGTCTATATATTTATTGAATAAATATATATATAGTTCATAACTTACTACGTTGCCATTACCGCGTCATTCTTAGATGATCTACATTTCATAAAACACTTGATTCCATTTTGTCTCTATTAAGAAAAATAAAATGTGAACGCTGTCAATTCTGCAAACGTAAAAGATAAATATTGTATACACGGATGTTTGTTGGCAAACAGGCAGATGGCAATCAGGATCTTTTACGGAACATTGTGTATGAAAAATAATATTGAAGAGACAATAGGTAAGTACTTGCCTATTTTAATGATATTACCTCTGGCGGGTTTGGCAGAGTTAGCTTCTTTATATTCAATCCAGGCTTTATTACCAAAGTTAAGTGAGGTTTATAATATCCCATTGAATCAGGTAGGGATGATTTTGTCTGCTGAGGTGGGGTTTCTGGCATTAGCCATGTTATTTAGCGGCACGTTATCTGACCGTTTTGGGCGAAAGCCAATCATTTTTTATTCGTTGCTGGCAGGAGGTATTTTAACTCTATTGTGCGCAACTGCATCATCATGGCCGATGCTGGTGGTATACCGCGCTTTGCTCGGCATTGCAGTAAGTGGTATTACGGCGGCCGTTACAGTCTATATCAGTGAAGAAGTCTCTCCTGCTTTGGCAGGGATTGTTACTGGATATTTTATTTTTGGCAATTCGCTAGGGAGTATGTCTGGTCGTGTGTTTGCAACTTTGATGATGGAGCATGTATCTATAGATACGATTTTCTTTATCTTCGGTGGTGTTCTGATTGCTATGGCACTCGCGGTGAAGTTGTTTCTCCCGACATCCCGACAGTTTGTTCCTACACCTTCACTACAGCTTGGTGCAGTGTTGAAAGGCGGGTTGGAACATTTTAAGAATATCCGCGTATCATTATGTTTTGTCATTGGATTTATTCTTTTCGGCTCTTTTACGTCCATCTTTAATTTTCTGGCGTTTTACCTGCATCGACCGCCTTATGAGCTGAGCTACACCTGGATAGGTTTGATTCCAGTTAGCTTCTCATTAACTTTTTTTCTTGCGCCATATGCTGCCCGTGTCGCGTTGAATATTGGGTCGATGAATGCGCTCAGTATGCTGATCATCTGTATGATGGTCGGTGCATTTCTCACGCTAATCGCCCCTTCTCTGTGGGTTTTCATTTCAGGTATCGTTTTACTGTCAGTCGCATTTTTCTCTGCTCATTCCACCGTATTAGCCTGGGTCAGTTCACGGAGTCCAAACGCAAAAGGACAGGCGACATCGTTTTATCTGCTTTGCTACTACTCTGGCGGTGCAGTAATGGGGTATTTAAACGGGTATCTTTTCTCCTGGCAGGGATGGAATGCTATTGCGGCATCATGTCTGATGATGCTGGGGATAGGATTATTTATCTGCCGGTTTATTTTCGCAAAATATGAGAAACAACCGCAAATCAAAACACAGTCAGTTCAGGAGAGTTTCTGATTATAGACACGAAGTGTGTTTTTATACTTTCCATAATGGAATCATCATTTTTTCATTAATGTGTCACTATAGCTAAAAGCTTAAATTGTGAATATTTGGCTACCCGGATATTCGTTGCTCCAGGAATATATATGTCTGCTAAAACGCTGTATGAAAAATTAGTTGAGTCACATACCATTCGTGAACTTGATAACGATGGACATGTTTTACTTTATATTGATCGTTCAATACTGAATGAATATACCAGCCCGCAGGCATTTAGCGGGTTAAGAGAACGCGGCCGCACCGTTCGGCACCCCGACACGTTTTTATTGAATATTGACCATGTTAATCCCACGCGGTCGCAACGGGATGACTTAATGACCGATCCGGGAGGACAGCTACAGGTTGATTACTTTCGGGAAAATGCCGCTGACTTTGGCATCACATTATTTGATGTGCTGGATCCGCGTCAGGGGATTGAACACGTGGTTGCTCATGAACAAGGGCTAGTGATGCCTGGCATGGTGATCGCCGCCGGGGATAGTCACACGACAACCTACGGTGCATTTGGCGCGCTGGGCTTTGGTATCGGGACGTCGGAAATTGAACATCTGCTGGCCACGCAGACGCTGGTTTACCGCAAGCTCAAAACCATGCGCGTATGTGTTCAGGGAGAGCTACCTTTCGCCTGTTCCGCAAAAGATATTGTTCTTGAATTGCTTGAACGTATTGGCGCTGATGGCGCGACGGGATATGCCATTGAATTTGTGGGTGAGGCCATCAGCGCGTTGAGCGTTGAAGGACGAATGACGCTCTGCAACATGGCGGTAGAAGCGGGGGCGCGTGGTGCCATTATTGCGCCGGATAAAAAGGTTTTTGACTATATCTACGGTAAACCGCAAATGCCTGTAGGTGAACTCTGGCAGCAGGCATTGCTGGAATGGTCACAGTTGAGCAGCGATGCTGATGCGGTATTTGATAAGACGGTGGCGATCAACTGCCATGATCTTGAGCCTAAAGTCACTTGGGGAATCAGTCCGGATCAAACAGGTTCCATCACCGGACGTGTTCCTTTCCCGGAACAGGAAACCAATCCGCTTAAGCGCCTGGCGCTTGAGAAGGCCCTTCATTACATGGGATTAACGGCTGGCATGTTGCTGAAAGATATTCGTATCTCTCACGCTTTTATTGGTTCATGCACAAATGGTCGCATTGAGGATTTGCGTGCCGTTGCGAAGGTGCTTGAAGGGCGCAAAATCGCCAGCCATGTTCGCGGGATCATTGTGCCTGGTTCAACAATGGTAAGACGCCAGGCGGAAGAAGAAGGACTGGCGAAAATCTTTATTGCTGCCGGTTTTGAATGGCGGCAGTCGGGTTGCTCAATGTGCCTTGCGATGAATGAAGATGTGTTGTCGCCCGGCGATCGCTGTGCATCAGGTACGAACCGTAATTTCCCTGGACGACAGGGCGCTGGAGCAAGAACGCATTTGATGAGCCCGGCGATGGTTGCGGCGGCGGCGGTAGCGGGGCATCTGGTCGATGTTCGGTCATTACTTCAGGCAGGGGAATAAGATGGATACGTTTAAGCAAATCAGCGGGCGAATTGCGCCGATGCTGGAACCGAATATCGACACTGATGTGATTATGCCAAAACAGTTCCTGAAAGGGATCGATCGCCAGGGGCTGGATAAAGGGGTGTTTTTCGATCGTCGCTTTATGGCTGGCGGCCAACCAAATCCTGATTTTATTCTGAACATGCCGGGCTGGCAGAGCGCGACATTCCTGCTGGTTGGCCCCAATTTTGGCTGTGGATCGAGTCGTGAACACGCCGTATGGGGATTAAAACAACTGGGAGTACGGGGGCTGATAGGTAGCACATTTGCAGGCATTTTCGATGATAACTGCCAACGCAACGGGATCCTCACGGTCTCATTAGATGAACCTGCTTTGGCGCGCCTGGCGCAGCTTGCCGCGAGTGCTGATACCAATTCTATCACTGTTTCACTCGATCGCTGCGAAATTACGACGGCAGAGGAAACGATCTCCTTTGTGATCAGTGAACTCAAACGGGCGATGCTGGCCGCAGGCGAAGATGCGATAGCCTGGACATTGCAATACTTGCCGGAGATTGAAAATTTTGAGGTTGCGCATTATTCACGGCGGCCGTGGTTAAAACGGCCTGCATCCCCGCGCGGTTAAGGAAGAAGACTGCAATGAAACTGGTTCAATATCTTGTGAACGGTGGCAAACGCTACGGCATTATGCAGGAAACCGGAATAATTGATCTCTCGCAGCGGCTTGGCGACAAATATCCCACTTTGAAATCTCTCCTGTGCGCTAATGCGCTGACGGATGCGGCGTTATGGTGTGATGAGCCGGCGGATTATTACTACCAGGAAGTCACTTTTCTGCCGGTGATTGACGATCCGCAGAAGATCATCTGTGTCGGAATGAATTACGCCGATAAGCGTATTGAGTTTAATGAAACCAACCCGGCCCCAACCCTTTTTGTCCGCTTTGCGGATTCTCAGACCGGGCATAATGGCCTGCTGCTGAAGCCTGAAAATACCAATGAGTTCGACTACGAAGGTGAATTAGCCGTAGTGATTGGGCGGCCATGCTCCCGGGTCAGCGCTGAGGATGCTTTAGATTATGTCGCCGGATACAGCTGCTATATGGATGGTTCAGTGAGGGACTGGCAGCATAGCTGGTTTACGGCTGGAAAAAACTGGCCTTCGACAGGATCATTCGGTCCGTGTCTGGTGACCACAGACGACATTCCCGATCCCCAGATGCTACGTTTACTGACACGACTAAACGGGCGGGAGGTGCAGAACGAATCTACGGCAAATATGATCCATCCTATCGCTTCACTCATTGCTTATATAAGCACATTTACTCTGCTTTCCCCTGGCGACACGATCCTCACAGGGTCGCCTGGTGGAGTGGGCAAAAAACGCGTTCCACCGCTGTTTTTACACGATGGTGATGTTATTGAAGTTGAGATTGAACATATTGGAACCCTGCGCAATGTCGTCCGGGATAGCCGTTATTTAACATCATCTGTTAGCTGGCATGACGGGAGAAAGTGATGAGTACACTGATTGAATGCGGCGCCTCTCCGTTTATTCCGGGGTTTGCGCTCAAGGATGTTCGTCTGGAAAATGGTCTGACGGTAAGAGTGGCTATCGGAGGCAGCGGTTCACCTTTGGTACTGCTACATGGGCATCCGCAGAATCATACAACATGGCGGAAAGTCGCACCGACATTGGCGCAAAATCATACAGTCATTTTGCCGGATTTGCGTGGCTATGGCGACAGCGATAAACCAACGAGCGATCCGGCGCACCGTACCTATTCAAAGCGCACCATGGCGCAGGATATCGTCATGTTAATGGACGCGCTCGGCTTTTCCCGTTTTGCCTTCGTAGGGCATGATCGTGGCGGACGCGTAGGACACAGGCTCGCGCTGGATTATCCGGATCGTGTGACCTGTTGTACTTTTATCGACATTGCTCCAACCGCGACGATGTACGCCTTGACCGATAAATCCTTTGCTACGCGTTACTTTTGGTGGTTTTTCCTGATTCAACCTTTCCCGTTACCCGAAACGATGATTGCGCACGATCCGGCATTTTTTCTGCGTAAGCATATTTCTGGCCAGCTAAAAATAGAGGGCGCGACCTCGCAGGAAGCATTCAATGAATACCTGCGCTGTTACCAGAACCCTGAGATGATCCACGCGATCTGTGAGGACTACCGGGCTGCTGCGACGATTGATTTGGACGATGATGCCGCAGATACGTCGGCGCGTATCCGGTGTCCGTTACAGTTGCTGTGGGGAGGGCTGGGAACGGTAGGGCAACTATATGATGTGGTTGGTACCTGGAAAGAAAAGGCGCTAAACGTTCAGGGGGAAGCATTGCCTTGCGGACACTCCCCGCAGGAAGAGTGTCCTGAGTACTTTATCCAGAAACTTCAGTCCTTTTTACATTCAGTGTTATAACTCGGTCATCCTTTGCAACTTCGCACTGATGCTATGAAAACGACACCTGTAGGAAAAAAACATCGCCAGCCCCTTGAGGGCTGGCCTTCTGTTGAAGATCTTTTCGTTTTTGTCACCGTTGCTCGCAACGGTGGATTTGCCCGGGCAGCGCTGGAGCTGGGGTTATCTCCCTCCTATATCAGCAAACGTATCGCTATCCTTGAAAAATGTCTCAACGCCCGGCTTTTTTTTCGAAATAACAGAGTGATGCGTCTCACACCGGAAGGCGAAAATGCGCTGTGTGGGGCTATGCAGGTCGTCAGTGAAATGGATGGTTTTGTCAGTCGTTTGGATAATCAACGTGGTGTGTTGGCTGGTAATATCACCATCAACTGCTCATTTGGTTTTGGGCATAAATATGTCGCAGAGGCGCTGTCGTCATTTATGATCGCCTATCCTGATATTACGGTAAAGCTCACGCTAACGGATCGTGAAGTGGATCTGGTGGAAGAGGGGATCGATATTGAAATTCGCGTTGGGGATGATATCAACGAATTGTATATCGCACGGCAGTTAGCCACTAATCGACGGATCCTGTGTGCTTCCCCTGAATACCTCGAACGCCACGGCAAGCCAGAGTCTGTTAGTGCGCTTGTGCAGCACGATTGCCTAATGATTCAGGAAAAAAACTCGGCATTTGGCAATTGGATATTAACGGACGGTAAGCAGCAGACGCATTGCCGACTAAACGGTTTTCATTCTTCCAACAGCGGCAGTGTGGTGCTTATTTGGGCCCTGAAAGGCCATGGCATTACATTGCGGTCGGAATGGGATGTTGCGCAGTATATTGAACGAGGTGAGCTGGTTCGCGTGTTGCCTCAGTGGTATCAGGAAGCGAATATCTGGGCTGTGTATACCCGGCGTTCATCAAGTTCTGATCGTATCAAAATCTGCATCGATTTCCTCACGGAGCATCTTGCACAATGCTTGCCAGGCGGTAAAGCACCGGGCGTACTGTGATCAGTCGGCGCCAACTGTCGTGGCGCCAGATGCTCTGACTTACGTTTACTGTTAGGTGTTCTTTTTGCCAACACCCAGTAGCTTTTAGGGCGTTGCGTTGGTGGCGCGGTTTTGTTTCCGCTATCATGGCGAAGTTATCTTTTATCCCACCACGCGGCCCAACCTCCACATAGATACCTCCATTATTACCGGATTTCTCACCTGGTTTTAACGTCATATTTTATCTCCTGATTTTTGGGTGACGATTATCGGAGGTTGAGAATTCTATTGGTATCGGCTGGATGGCATTGTAAGTATCACACACTCACTCCATAACAATCCTCAGGGATACGATCGTATCCCTGAATATTTCCCATCAAAACTCAGGAGTAAAATCACTCTCACTAATATATTTTTCCAGTATGGCGGTATATTGTCGCCAGTTCCCGGAGTCATTGATTACTGCATAATTTATCGATGCTCCCGGCGTTGGCGAGCGTGTTAGCGGCACATCACGTGCTGTTTTCGGCGCAACCATGATATCGCCGATACTTTTCTTGTCATCCGTCGTTAGTGTTAAACTCATATACCACGAGGTGGGGTTAACTATCCGTATAGTATTCTCTTTAGCAATAAAGCGTAATTTTTTCTCCTCCGCTTCCGTGGGCGCTTTTAGCCCAGTCGGGCGAATTAAAATTTTTAGCCGCAAACGAAGCGGTAACACCAGTTTTCGCGGGTGGTTTTTAATATCCTGGGGGAGTGGCGGTATCTGATAAATGTTTAGCCAGAAGAGACTCTCCCGGTCCGTTGCAAGCTGCTGGCGGGAACTCAGGAGCAGGCGAAGCGTTCTCAGTTCTCCTGGCTGCATTTTAAATACCGGCGGCAGCGCCACCAGCGGCGTTTTGCTGTTATCCGGAGAGGCGTCAATGTTTCCGGCGTCGGTCCATACCTGTAACAGCATCGGCGTTGTATTATCGTTGGATAATGTCAACGATTGAGCGACATCATCTGAAGCAAAAATAATTCGGGTTCTGTCAATATTAACGGCAGCTTGTGCCGGGCCATACCATCCCGTCAACCCAAGTAGCGTTAATATGACTTTACTGAAAACTAACCACTGCCTGTAATTGCGCATTCACGCTTCCTGCCGTTACTGTTTGTCCGCCGATCGCCTCAAGCGAGGCAGTAAAATCACCGCTATAGGTTTCTACTGAACCGGATGATACCCGTGTGGTTAAATCTTTATAGCCATACCAGCCTCGGGCGTTGCCAGTGCCTGTCTTGATCCGATCGGGTAACAGGTTAATTGGCGTACCGGCATCGTTATAGATGCGGATACCCACTCCGGAAGCTACGCCAGGTTCGCCATAATGGGTGTCCAGTAGCCACGACAGACCGCCTGCGGATGTGGTTAGCCCCAGGCGACGCGCCGCCGCCACGGCGGTGGGTTGATTAACGACAAACCCCATTGCGACATTAGCGGCGCTGGTGGACGGGAGGGCACTGGACACGGCGCCGGACTCACATTCCAGGCTGACGTGGAAAGGCGCCTGGCTATTGCCTCCGGCGGCTAATATGCCGACGGCGACAGGGGGAATTTTCACGATCGCAGGATAATCTGTGATTTTACATAACGCGCCGCGAACATAGGTGACGCTATTATATGTACTCCATGCCCCGGGCCAATAGCTGGGCCAGCCATAATAATCGCTGGCATGATCCAGTCCCGCTTTGATCCGCTCGGTAATCAAGCCTGGGCCTTTAAACGCGATATAACCCCGAGGCTGCGTCCAGGTATCTCGGTCCATTGGATTCTGGTAGGCAAAATATTTTCTTGAGTCAATTTTAAACATCTCATATAACACGTTACTAAACGCGCTGGCAGGAATATAAATATATTTGTCATCCTGAAACCAACTGTCTGCGGTAAGTTGGCGTTCTTTCCAGAAACGGCTGTAATATTCGCCGGTACTGAGGTTTGTCATACGGACAGCAACATTACGCTCCACATCATAATAAGCGCCTTCTACTTCGGGAGTAAAAAATGCCCCCGCAAAAGCGCTATCGCCATTTGTCGAATACATCTCATAGAGCTTCCCGGCATCGGCGGAATCGCAGCGGTAAAGTACCTGTTTACTGGAATAGGGCGTTCCGGTGGCGGCCGTCAGGAAGTTACCGATCCCACTGGCCAATAGTGTGCCGGAGGGTTGAAATGTTTCACTATTACTGATGCTAATCACCGTTGGCAAACCGATATTACCCGTATTCGTGTCAAGTGCGCCGATCCAGTTTTGCGCCGTGTAGCCCGCTTTTATCGCCGCGTCAGAGAGCGCGCTCTTATCGATGACTTTGATACATGACGACCATGTTCCGGCGCTGACGAACAGGCTGGTGATAAACAAGAGCGTTCGGAAACTAAAAAGCATTGTGCTATTCCTTCTCGCAGATTTTGTTCAGATAGAGAAACGGTTCTTTGGTGTGAAGATCGAGTTGGTAGGCAACCCGGCAACGCTGGTTTGCTTCTTTTCCCCAGCGCACCAGTAGAGAACCCGACGGATGGGCGATACGGGCATAAATCTGCCCACTCTGGCCGACCATGCCGATGTTTGTGCCTTCACCGTTGAAAACATCAGCGCCCATTGGCGGTATGCCGCCATCCGGCATCTTCACGGAGATCAGCACCGCTTTGCCGCTGATAGTGGCGAAATTGACACGCGCGATGGCGCCGGCATAGGGCACAATCTGCTGACTTCCTCCCGTCAGTTCGGCATCGCTGCGCATCTTACGGGTATCGAGCGTAACGTTATTGACGCGGTAAGGAGATAATGAAGGCAGAATGGCGTAACCAAAGCGATCAACCACAGCGCCCTGGCCATTTTGTACGATCGCGCCCTGCGCGCCATCGGCATGAATAAGCGCAAAGGTATCGCTGGTATAGGGGCCAGCCGTCAGACCGCCAGAGTGAAGTACCAGGGTGCCGGACGCGCCCAGCCCTTCCTGACGATAGTTATCACCCTGGTCATAGTTGGCGCGAAGTGCGCCAAACCGGGTGTTTTGTTGTAGATTACCGCCAAACGTCGTTGGCGCGCTGCTATCGCTATTACTATTGCGATAACGCTCGTAGCCGCCATAAACCGACCATGACAGGTCGCTGTTTTCACCGCTACTGCCGGTCATGGATACGGTTGAGGAACGGCTTTGACTGGACTGGTTATAATTCATGGCGACAGACGTTCTGTTTTCGCCCCAATCCAGCGGTATAGAGACATTAAACGACATTGTGGTTTCGGTATATTTTTGTCGGCTACTCACGTCCAGTGGTTCGTTGACGCCGTGATAAAAGCGATCGTAATCCCAGGTGGTGCGCTGTCGTGCGATATTCACCCCGTAGCTTATATTCCGCCACTGGTTGCTATACCCCATTTGTAGCTGTGTTATACGCGATTGGTTATTGTAGTAGTCTGCGGTGCTGGCGCTGAGGTTAAGCGTGCCAAGCCGTCCTAACGGCTGGCTTACCGTCGCGGACAGGCGATTGCGCTGATGCAGCGTGTCGGAGTAGTAATCAATCCCCGTTTTTGCTTCCCGGCGTACGCCGAGCACGTCCTGAAGATCGCGAAAGCCGTTGGTTGAATAACGATAAGCCGCCAGTACCAGGTTAGTGCCGGTGGTAAACGTTTTGCTGTAACTGAGTTCCGCGCGCCAGCCTTGCTGGCGATCGTTATGCTCTGCGCGCGCATTCGACCAGGTGGCGTTAAGGCCGAACGCGCCCATACCGGTGGCCCAGACGCCGCCCGCCAGCCATGCCTGGTAACGCTGCGCAATTCGTGAACCGAGGTTGAGGGTAATGGTGTTATTAACGCCGTGCTGGAACGTTCCCTCAAAGAAACGATTTTCAATATCGTAGTACTGACGAACCCTGCCGAAGGCCAGCGAATAGTGCCAGTTACCGGGACGTACCGAATCCGGCACGGAAGAATAAGGCACGGTGAAACGTGAGGTTTTACCGCTGGCCTCGATAACCTCTACCTCCAGATCGCCTTGATAACGGGTGTTGTACAGATCGTCAATATAAAATGGGCCCGGCGGAACGTTGGTTTCATAAATCACTTTCCCCAGTTGTTTTACTACCACGTGCGCGCTACTGGCCGCTACGCCCCGAACTTCCGGCGCATAACCGCGTTTGCCCTGCGGGCGCATCCGCTCGTCGGTGACAAGTTTAGCCCCGTTAAAAGACAGACTGCCGAATAAGCTGGAGTCCGTATAGCTATCGCCCAGCGACAGAATACTGTTAATAGACGCGACAGGTCTTTGCACCCAGGTTCGAACGCTATTATAGCGCCAGGCGCTTCCGCTCTGGTTGCTATTGGCATAGCGCAGATTACTTTGATGACGGACCTGCCAAAGTCCGAGGTTAACGCCCATGTTTAAACCGCTCCATAAGTATTGGTAGCGATAATGGCTGTCGGTATTTTCGGTGTGGGTCCAGTTTGTGTTATGGCGTAAAAACAGCGCCAGCGCGCCGCTATCCCACTCTGAAGGGGAGATATAACCGCGCGGTTTGTGCGTAAGTTCGGTCATTGGAATCGTCAGCAACAGGCGAAGCGTGGCGCTATCAAATTGCCAACCGGCATGAGGCACCCACTCCCTGAGCGGGCGACACTCGGTCGCAGCGTCGGTCGCGGGGAGTGATTTTATCTGCGCTGCTTTCATCACCGATAAGGGCAGGCAGGGTTCAGTCTGTTGACCCTCTTTTACAGCATTAAATCGAATATTAGTGCTCGAGGTTACCAGCGTGCCATTAACGTAAACGTCGGCAAGATAGTCTCCGGAAGGCGTTTGCTGTTCATTAAAACGGGCAATATTTTGTCCGTAAGTGGCCCCCTGAAGTAGCGCAGGATCAAAATAATACTCTTCACCCTGCGCGGAGCCTGAGCAAACTATGGCGATCAATAGCGCAAGGCTTTTGCGGTTCAAATTAATGGTGGGGGACATCGTAGCTCTCGCTTATCCTTGCGCCCAGGTCGTTAACCAAAGTAACGGTGACTGTACCGGAGAAGGATTTGAGTGACCGTTTGCCCGGCAGCCACCAGGTTTGACTGGAGAAAGGGGCAATCATGTCTGCATCCAGGTTATATGAAGCGCCGTTCACTTTTACATTCAAATTACTTAAAGAGGCAAACCAGGGCTGCGGATTAACAATAACAATACCGCTTTTTCCGGAACCCTTATTTACCGTTTTAATCTGTAATTTTTTCGCCAGACTATCAGGTTTACCTAGCCCGTCAGGACGATAGAAAAGTTTTATTCTTGAGCGCAGCATCACCAACATTTTATTTTGCCCGCTGTCGCTGCCAATATTCGTTGGTGGTACCTGTAATACGTTAAACCAGAATACTGACTCACGATCCTGCGGCAATTTTTTCGTGTTGTTATAAATTACGCGTACCACCTGGCCTGCTTTGGGTTGAATACGAAATACCGGCGGCGTGGCAATGAACGGCATCGCGCTGCTATTTTCCGGGCTGGTATTCATATCGCCATCGTCAAACCAGGTTTGTACGATATAAGGTATTGCATCATTATTTTTTAACTGCACATCTACGGAGGAGGCTGTTGATGGGTAAATTATTCGGCTACCCAAAATAGTAACGCTCGCCCACGATGCTGTGGCGGGTAGGGCCAGGAATAGAAAAACTATTAAGTAATATAATGCGGAATGTCGGGTATCCATTTTCATCTCAACAACTCCCTGGCGATTGAAAATGGTCTGGCGTTTCAACGCCAGACCGTAGCGACAATTATTTATACGAAACGGCGTATTGAAGGGTGGCAGCGACTGTCCCAGCCTCTGCTTTCCCGGTAGAGTAATACCGCGCGGTATAAGTCGCGCTCGCTTCAGAAGCATTTGGTTCCAGCTGTAGGTCGCCGTCGCCAGTAAAGCCGCCGGTCAGATTGATTGGCTCCCCTGAAGTGTCGAGTAATTGGACTTCAACATTTTTCGCGCTGCCAGTATTACCCAGGTTACCGTTACTGGTGACCTGATTACCGACAAAGACAGTGGAAATTTTTGTTGTTTTGTCCTTAGAGCCGGTACACCCGGACAGCCCAATATCAAACGTTATTGGCCCCGCAGTTTTCCCTTGTTCTGATAAGTCTTTAGTACTTACTGTTGGCAATAACACGACGGGTTTAGCCTGATTACCATTAATCACGACAGAGCATGTTTCATCAGAGACTTCCCCTTGAAAGGTGATGGTGTTATCAGAAATAGCCATCGCGCTGCTGGAGACAAGAAGTGAGCCTGTGATCATTGCTAAATACTTTTTCATAGACATATGATAATGTTCCTGTATTAATCTTTACTTTTTCAGGACGAGTGCAATTCGCCCGAATGTTTCGTGCTTATGGAGGAGTGGTAAAAATAACGATCATTAACTCTATTTTTGGATGTGAGCTATACCCTCCTGACTATTGATAATGCGATATAAAACAAACAGACTTATTTCTCTTATCATGAAATAGAGCGATAAGCGCTTTCGTACATACATCTCATTAGTACAACTGATAGTGTTATCATTTGATTGAGTGTAATCCGATAACAATTCTCTCCGCGTCTGAATAGATAGACTATGTTGCAATACAAACCTGCACATTTTTGCTATGTAAAATCCGCATCAGTTAAACCTCCCGATGGATAATACGATGGTGAGATTAAGGTAAATTTTCTGAAATGTGCTTCTGAAACAGTATAATTAGTCTTACTTTTTTCTTACTTTTGGCCTTTCAGAAGTTTCCTGAGTTTGCGTTAAGGTAAAGAAAAGTGTTCAGATTTACCTATAACTGTTTGATTTGTAATGTTCAGGTAATACTTGTGTCAATTATTGTTTACTATAAGTGAGACTTATAAGTTAAACTCAGGTTAATTAGGGGGCTGAATTCTTTTTTGAGCATGATAATATGTCGTCTGAATGATGGATGCAGTTACCTTTAGGATTGTCATGAATGAAAGCATATTTTTACTTGATAAGCGTGTTGTATTTGATAGTACGAAGATGACCTTATCGCATGGTAATGAGATAATCAGAATATCAGAAGCTGAGACCCATCTGCTTCTTGCTTTTTGGCATGGTCTTTACAAAAAAGAAGATATTATTCATTTTGTTTGGGAAAATCGTGGAGGCTGCGTCTCAGAATCAAGTTACTATAAACTCATTAATCAAATGAGAAATGATTTTAGTAGCATTGGTCTACAGTCATCTGACATCGTAACTCGCCCTCGGGTGGGGGTATCGCTGTCTGTTGCCATTGAACCTATAAAAAAAATCACCTCCCTAAAGGTGAGTGATGAAAACGTTAAAGGCACCACGACTCGGGAGAACATATTTTACAAAATTAAACGTCACAGCGTATTTGTGGTATTAACAGGAGCCATTCTTCTGGCATTGCTCTATGGTGTATTTACTATATATAAAGCGCCTGTTCGTAACAGCCCTGATAGTTTTTTTACATATCTTGGCGAATATAACGATTATGCAATCTATAAAACAAAAGAGGATAAGGTCACATTAAGTGAAGTAGTTTTTGCTTTTAACTCTCTAAAAATTAAAATTTACCGGCAAAATGGACGCCATCTTTATTATATCAGGGAGCCTAACATGAATATTTTTCTGCAATGCTTAAATCCTGTTGAAATGGCGGTGCCAAAATGTATTACAGTAAAAGAACGTTACTGATTATATTTGTAATATTTATCGCCATTGTCGCAATCGGATCGGTAATAGCGCTTGAGTGGGTAAATCGTGACTCTTATAGAACCAATAATCTTATATGCACGACAAAATCAGAAGCGTATATTGAACCACGAAAATTGTACATGGATGGTGGACTTGTGCTGGATCTTAAATCCGGCAGGATTACCCTACACTACGATGTTACTACCGATACGAAAGAGAAACGGCTTTTTTTTCGTGATATCTGCATCAGCAAACTGCGCAGAACGGGTATGAAAACATTTACTTTTAAAGTCAATTCAGTTAAGACTTTTGAGTCTGATACTGCTGGCGATTTGTTTTCCTGGTTGAGACTGTTACAGCCTGGTACGATTAATGAGTTAAAGATGGTCAAAATTGGGAAAAATACCTACATGTTTTCGCTTAATCGACATTTGTATAATGTGTGTACCACCAGTAGTAACGTTGAGTTGTAGCCAATAATCCCTGTATTGATGGGAATTCGTTCCGTGATGGTTATGCCTCATCAGGCAGCGAACCTGGCATCTGGCTAACATATTGAATTTAGATATCTGCTATCGCTTATTTTAACGATAGTATCCTGCACCTGTTGGGTATTGATATTTTCTTGTCTATTTTCGGCACAGGGAGTGCCATCTTGCTATCATTAAGAACGTATAACCTATCTCTCAATATTGCTTTTCTATATTAATGTTACTTTAGTTATCCTATAAAAGCGTACAGTGGCAAAAGGAAGGCCGGTAAGAGGGCAATGATTTGAAAGTAAGAAAGCTATTTCTGATGTTGTTTATTGCCGTTCCACTGATCGTAATGATATTGGTGGGGTTACTCGCGGGTATCTTCCAGCTAAAACGAGATATCGCCGTCAGCGCCAATACGCTGCTGCGGTTTAGCGCGGATATATCTGCCGCCTCCTGGCAAGTCGCCAGAAAAGCCGCCAGACTGGCTGAGAGTTCCTGCACTGATACGCTGAAAGAACTGTCCAGAACGCGGGCCTTCACTCCTTATGTCCGTGACATTGGGTTTCTGGAAAATGGTGATATCACTTGCTCCTTTGTCACAGGAACCGAACGCTATCATTTTTCCCGGCTGGCAGGGCTTTCCTTACCTGCTTCTTATCCGGAACGGTGGTTGCGATCTATCGGTAGTATGGTCGAAGGACCCGATCGCCTTGTTGTGGTTTATGTGAAAAAAGTAGCAGCGAATAAAGCGGCCTTCGTCATTGTGGATTCGCAGTATGTCCAGGAGCTCATAGAGATATTGGCAGCAGAGAGAGCATCAGTCTTTAGCCTGACATTCGGCGCAGGGGAGGCGATTACCAGCGCTGCGACGTTGCGCGGTAAGGCGTTTTTAACGCAGCGGTTCACCTCAACCGATCACACTCTCCAGCTGATGGTGCGAACCCCCTTCTCAACGTTATCGGCATACTGGTTACAAAACCTTTTTATTTTTGTTCCGCTGTCATTGTGTCTTTCTGTAGGGATGATGTTGTTCTACAGGCGCTGGTATTTAAAACGTTTATCTCTGGCCCGGGAGATTGCCAGGGGAATAACGCACAATGAGTTTACGGTACATTATCAGCCTGTTTTTAATGTTAAACACGGTAGTTGCGGCGGCGTGGAGGCGCTAATGCGCTGGCCGCAACCGGATGGCCGTTTTATAACCCCGGATATTTTTATTACCGCCGCAGAAAATGAAGGCATGATTATTCCACTCTCTCGTCATCTGTTCGAACTGATTGCTCATGACGTGATAAACTGGACTGTACCGGATGATTTCTATATCAGCGTAAATATATCGCCTGCGCATCTTATGGATGACGGTTTTATACAAGATATAGAGGCGCTCAGGACTCGTTTGGGAACGATAACGCTTATGTTGGAGCTCACCGAACGTAGCCTGATTGTAGAACCTTCACAGGTCGCAGAAAAACTTTCAACGCTCCGTGAAAAAGGCGTGTTAATAGCGATTGATGATTTTGGGACCGGCTATTGCTCCCTCTCCTATCTCCAGCAATTACCTGTAGACTCTCTTAAAATAGACAGAACGTTTATCGATACCATTGATACCAGCAGCGATGATGTTCCTGTCCTGGATACTATCATTACGCTGAGTCAGCGACTGGGACTCAATGTGGTTGCCGAAGGGGTCAGTACCCAGCACCAATTGCGTTACATCTTAAGCCACGGGGTAGGATTCGTTCAGGGATTTCTTTATGCCAGGCCGATGGGGACTAATGACTTTATGAGTTGGCTTGGCAAGTCAGCCCAGCGGCAAAATGGTTTGCTCAAGGGGGAAAGCGGATCCGCGAGCGATCTGGTGGCTGAATAATACAGGAGCTCGCTACGGAAAAAAATTCAATAGCACGATATATCCTGGTAATATGTTTATGCCGTGAAGAAACGTGATAGCACTGGGGCGGATATTTTTATGAGTCAGAACAATTATCTGATTGACAAAAGAGTTATTCTTGATTGTGAACGAATGACGCTTTCCTGCGCCGGAGAGTCGATAACGATATCTGAATCGGAACGCAGTTTGCTTATCGCTTTTTATGAAGGCCTTTTTAAAAAAGATGATTTAATTAACTATGTCTGGGGGCGCAAAGGTGTCGTGGTCTCTGATGCCAGTTATTATAAATTGATTAACCAGCTACGAGGGTCATTTGATAAAATTGGTCTTAAGGGGGCGTCTGTTGTGACTCGCCCTCGCGTGGGTGTTTTACTCTCAGTTTCCATTGAACCGTTGAGTGATGAGGCGCAAAATACGCCGTTGCCTGCTGTTGCTGAAACAGAAGTATCGACGGTTGAAGTGCGGCACGATGACACTATTATTACCCCAATACCGGGCGCTGTGAATAAAAAAGATTGGCTCTACTTTTGCCTGGCCGCGCTTCTGATGTTTTTTATGATGTATAAAATTAAGGGTGAAAATATTGATTACTTTACCCTCCAGGGTTCGTATGATGGATACACTTTTTATAGTGTCGGGCATGATAAAACCCATCTGACGGATATCGTTGAAGCGTACTCTGAGATGAGTAATGAAATACATAAACAAAACGGAAAAATCATTTATTACATTCGCGTTCCTAATACAAATATTTTTGTCCAGTGTCTTAACCAACTTGATATAGCGGAGCCGAAATGCATTTCCATAAAAGAACGTTATTAAGCGTGGCGACGCTTGGTATGCTGGCTGTTTCAGTCGTACTGATGGTAGTTTGGGTACGAAACAGTAACCATAGTTCTATTAATACTAATGAATTTTTATGTACGACAAGAACGGTAACGACGATACAACCTAAAGATATCCATGCCGATGGCAATCTTGTTCTTGATTTTAAGATGAAGAGAATTACGCTTCAATATGAAATAAAAACAAAAGATAACGGTGTAAAAATATTATACCGGGACGTATATATGAAAAATTTACATCGAACAGCGCCTGGTGTTTATACGTTCGAAGTATCCCAGGTAAAAGTCTTTGCCACGGACACGGCTGGCGATCTGTTATCATATTTACGGGTTCTGCATCCGGAAGCGGCTAATGAGATTCGAATATCTAAAGTGGGTGAGAAAACCTTTTTTTATTCTCTTAATCGGCAGCTTTATAACGTTTGTACCGCGCAGTAGATCTGAATGTTGTCTGAATGCGTCAGAAAGCGAGTTGCGAAATTGCCCTCCGCAAGGGTAAAGGTTAACTCGAACACCAGTTAAAGAGCATTAAAAACAATGAGTTATGAATTTTTTACTCTTCATGGAGGTAACTGATACTCGCTGATAACCTCTCGCAGTCCGCCTGACGGATGCGATGCCAGGATCGGGTCTGAAGCAACCATGAATCCGCCATTAATAAAAAAGTAAGAACTCTGTAAGACTGATTTCATATCCATTATCGAATATATCAGGTTATATTACCTCCGCAGTTGGCATGACTGGTAATAAGCGCATTAGGTGTTCTTAATCTAAATGCTATTTGTGTGCCATAAGTTCCGGTACCGCCTTAATTATATATCAAAAATGGAGTGGTTTTAATGAAAAGACGGTCTTCGTTCCTTGTTTTTTTAGGTTTATTATTAGCGTCACCTTTGGCTTTGGCTAACGATCAGCACACCGTATCGTTTGGTTATGCACAAACTCATCTCAGTTCATTGAAAAATAGCGATAGCAAAGATCTGCGAGGCTTTAATTTTAAATATCGTTACGAGTTCAATGAGACCTGGGGGATGTTAGGCTCATTCACCGCGACGCGCAATGAAATGGAGAACTACACCTGGAAAGAGGGAAAATTGCATAAAAATGGTTCCGATTCTGTAGACTATGGTTCTTTGATGTTTGGACCAACATATCGTTTTAATGACTATGTGAGCCTGTACGGCAATGCGGGTATAGCGACGATGAAATTTAATAAACACTCAAAAGAAGACTCCTTTGCCTACGGCGCTGGCGTAATATTTAATCCAGTTAAGAGTATATCTATCGATGCATCATGGGAAGCCAGTCGTTTCTTCGCTGTGGATACCAATACATTTGGTGTCAGCGTAGGTTATCGCTTCTGATATTAAAAGTATAAGCGTTACGTTTATGGCAAGGAATTAAAAATAATATGGCGCTGCTACAGAATAGGGATGGTTATGAGCGCTCAGGTAATCTTAAGAGGAAGATAAAACACTCACCGTAGCGTTATTCTATTGATGAAATTATGATAAATTCACTATCGGAACAACTTCCGTTAAAAACGATAGGTATAGTTTTAACGGATGATTATTATACTTATTTAGGCATCGCTTCACTCTTTGAGGATGGGAAGTGCTTTATGTTCCCACTCAATGGAGAATATAATTCGTGTCAGATATCAGCTAGCGAAGATATCATAATTATTATTGATGGACGAGTTTTGATTCAGGGGGTCTGGAAAGGTTTTAAGGCGCTCATGCAGCATTATCCACATGCTCGTCGAATCTGGCTCACGCGCAGAGATATTGGAAAACTTTATCCACATGGCTGCGATAGAGATCCTGATATCGATCCCGATTTGGCAAAGCCTGTTTTTATTGAGCATTTCATTAAATACGCTTGTGCAAACGATGTAGCGGTCGGTGAACTTGCGCCGTTGACAAAAAAGGAGGAGGAGTTGTTATGGCACTTTTTATATAAAAAGTCGATGAGTCAGATCGCCAGTAGCTATGGCATGAGTCGTAAGACTTTGTACATTCATAGATTGCGTATCTGCCGTAAATATGGCTTCAAACGCTTTTTCCATTTGCTATTTATTTACCAAAGAAGTCGCCATATCTTCGCATCTAAAATTTGCCGTGTAGACAAAAACGCCGATCAGGCTTGAAGCAAAAAAGATGAAAAAGTTAACGATGAGAGAGTGTGAAAGCATCAATCCTACTATGCTGCTTGCCATTAAGATACTTATCTCGGCGCTTGACGAAAAAACAAAAATAAGGCTCAGAGAGCATATTGAAAAAACTGAACAAGAAATAGCCTCAAGCATACATGATAGCATCATGACAGAGACTTTTCTTCAGCAAATGAAAGACATTCGTTACATCTTAAATATAGTTCCTTGACGGCGTTCAGAAGCAAGAACGCGTTATTATTTAATGATTAATAGACCAGGTATTAGTATGAAAAAGATCTTAGTATGTTTCGTCGGCTTGGCTTTAACCGCATGTAGCGCTAATTCGTTGAATTATGGCGCTGAACAGGTACGGGTGATGACCAGCGAGCCAGGTAAGGAATGCAGCTACTTAGGGGATATCACGGGCAGCCAGGGGAATTTCTTTACCGGTGGCTGGACTTCCAACAGTAACCTGGAAACGGGTGCCCGTAACGATCTGAAAAACAAAGCTTATAAAATGGGCGGAAATACGGTAGTCCTGTTAACCCAGCGTGCAGGCCAGACAGGAAGTTCATGGCACGGTTCGGGCTCAAGCAAACAAACGAATGTCACGTTAAGCGGGAACGTTTATCGTTGCCCTCGTTAACCTTATTTTGCAGGTAATATATGCCTGTTTAGCGCGCGCGCCGCACTGGCGACGCGGGCGCTATTTGGGCTAACCTTGCTTTTTCTCACTGTATTCCCGCCAACCGCCGCCTAATGCTTTATACAGGTTAATGATATTTAACTGTTGCATGAGACGTGTGCGTACCAGGCGCTGTTGTGCGCCATAAAGCATACGATGGGTATCAAGCAGCGTAAGGTAGTCATCGACGCCTTCCTGAAAACGGAGTCCGGCCAGCTCATAGGCGATTTGACTGGCTTCAACCGCGCGTTGTTCTGATTGCACCTGGTCATTCAGCGTACGCTGTCCCGCCAGACCATCCGCCACGTCGCGAAAGGCTTGCTGAATAACGTTTTCATAGCTGGCGATTTCAATCTGTTTTTGGACATGCGCCCTATCCAGGTCAGCGCGTAATGCGCCGCCGTGAAAGAGAGGCAAGGTGATTTGCGGTAGAAAACGCCAGCTTCCCGATCCCGGTTCAAAGAGTCCGCTAAGAGACGCGCTGGCCGTTCCCGCCGAGCCTGTCAGGCTGATGGTCGGGAAGAAGGCGGCGCGCGCTGCGCCTATCCGGGCGTTTGCGCCGCGCAGCCTGTACTCGGCGGCGCGAATATCCGGGCGGCGTACCAGCAGATCTGACGGTAATCCGCCTGGCAGTGTGGTCGGGATCGCGCCTTCTGTAAGCGTGACCGCTTCGTTTAGTCGACGCGACAGTTCAGGCGTGAGCGGCTGGCCCAACAGCAATTCCAGCGCGTTACGATCCCGCGCCAACTGTCGCGTATACGCCGCGCGATTGATTTCCGCAGAACGCAGCGCGATCTCCGCCATACGCAGATCGAGCTGTGTGGCGTTACCTGTCCGGGCAAGCTGGGTCGTCAATGTGTATGAACTTTTTTGCGCGGCCAGCGTATCCTCGGTTAAGCGCAGCAGCTCCCGGTCAGCCCGTAGCGTCAGCCAGGCGCTGGCGACTTCGGAAACCAGGCTCATTCGCGCCGCAATGTACGTCTCATCAAGCGCCATATAGGCGGCTAATGCCTGGTCGCTAAGGCTTCGCACTCGCCCCCAGAGATCCAGTTCCCAGGCCGTCGTCGCCCCAGCCGCCTCGTAGCGTCGGTTAATCTCAGACTCGTCCATGACGCTGAGATCGGCGGGAGTGCGACTGGCGTCCATGGCGGTGGCGATGCCGAGCGTCGGCAGCATCTCCGCGCGCTGAATGCGGTATAACGCCCGGGCGGCTTCAACATTGAGCCCTGCCTTGCGTAAATCCCGATTATTGCGTAACGCGATCGCAATCAGTTCCTGTAGAAGCGGATCGTGGAAGAAATCACGCCAGCCAATGTCAGCGGCATCCGGCGCGCCAGAAACGGTTGACGTTGCGTAGGGATAGACCATCGCAGTCGGCGATGCGGGGCGTTCGTGCTTCGGCGCCATCGTACAGCCAGCAAGCGTGGTGACGAAAGCAAGCGTCGCCAGCGTGGCGGTCTGCCGATAGCCTGTAAAAGTGATCTTCATTATGCCATTCCCATCATTATGCTTGCTGATCATGCGAATCAACGCGGTTCTCACGCTTTAATGCCATCCTGCGAACCACCACGTAAAATACAGGCGTCAATAACAGGCCGAAGAGCGTGACGCCCAACATGCCGGCAAACACGGCGATGCCCATCGCATGTCGCATTTCCGCGCCGGCACCCGTCGCGAGTACCAGCGGTACTACGCCTGCGATAAAGGCGAATGAGGTCATCAGGATAGGACGCAGACGCAGGCGGGACGCTTCCAGTACGGCGGTCAGCGGGTCTGCGCCGTCGTGTTCTTTGGCGCGGGCAAACTCGACAATCAAAATGGCGTTCTTGGCCGCCAGGCCGACCAGCACCACGAAACCAATCTGCGTAAAGATATTGTTATCTCCGCCAGATACCCACACGCCGACAATGGCTGAGAGTAATGACATAGGCGCAATAAGCAGGACGGCGAAGGGCAGCGACCAACTGTTGTACTGCGCCGCCAGGATCAGGAAGGCCAGCAGCACCGCCAGCGCAAAGATAGCAAGCGCAGAGTTGCCGGCCTGTTTTTCCTGATAAACCAGATCGGTCCATTCGAAGACCATCCCTTCCGGCAACGTTTCACGCACGATCTTTTCAATCGCGTCCGTCGCCTGTCCGGAGGAGAAACCCGGAGCCGGTCCACCGCTAATATCTACCGAGGGGAAGCCGTTGTAATGGATGATTCTGTCCGGCCCCGACTGGCGCATAATCGTGACGAAAGCGCTAAGCGGGATCATCTCGCCCTTCGCATTGCGGACTTTAAGCAGGCCGATATCCTCTTGTTGCATACGGAATGGCGCATCGGCCTGCGCCATCACCCGCCAGGTGCGGCCAAATCGGTTGAAATCGTTGACGTAAAGCGAGCCGAGGTTAATTTGCAACGTTTCAAAGATGTCGGTGAGCGATACCCCCATTGATTTCGCCTTTACCCGGTCGATATCCACCTGTAATTGCGGGGCGTTTGTCTGGAAACTGGCCAGCATATTGGCCAGTTCGGGCGTCTGCATCGCCTTAGACATAATCTCGCTTTGCACCTTTGTCATCGCTTCAAATCCCAGTTCCGCACGATCTTCAATCTGCAATTTAAAGCCGCCCGTCGCGCCAAGCCCTGGAACCGGCGGTGGCGGGAAGATGCCAATAAATCCGTCGGGAATGTGGCTAAATTTGTGCATTAGCTTTCCGGCGATAGCGTTAGCGGAAAGCGAAGGATCTTCACGCTCGTCAAAGGGTTTCAGCATGGCGAACATCAGCGCCGAATTTGGCACATTTACCGGGCCGTTAACCGACAGACCGGGGAAGACGACGACGCTTTCAACGCCGGGTTCCGCCAGCGCGATAGCGGACATCTGTTTCACGACCGCCTCTGTGCGATCCAACGATGCGCCGCTTGGGAGCTGGGCGATGCCGACGAGATAGTATTTATCCTGCGCAGGCACAAACCCGTTCGGCACCTGATGGAAGCCAAGCCAGGTCAGCCCCACAAAGCCAGCATAGAGCACCATCACAATGACGCTGCCGCGCACGGCCCGACGGACGGCGCTAACATAGCGGTTCGACGCGCTGTCGAAGAAACGGTTAAAGCGATGGAAAAAACCGCCAGTGACCGTGCCCATCAACCGCGTTAGCCAGTCAGCCTTCGTAGTATCGTGGTGCGGTCTTAGCAAAATGGCGGCCAGCGCAGGGGAGAGCGTCAGCGAGTTAATGGCCGAAAGGATGGTCGAAATAGCGATGGTCAACGCGAACTGACGATAAAACTCACCCTGCAGGCCCGCCAGGAATGCGGAAGGGATAAAGACCGCCGTTAGCACCGAGGTAATAGAAAGAATGGGACCAGTGACTTCATCCATCGCCTTCTTTGCCGCCTCTCCGGGACTTTTGCCCTGCGAGATATGCCGTTCCACGTTTTCGACCACAACGATGGCGTCATCGACAACGATACCTATCGACAGGACCAAACCAAACAGCGAAAGCGTATTCAGCGAAAAGCCAAACAGGTGCATCAAGGCAAAGGTGCCGACCAGCGAAACGGGAACCGCCACCAGAGGAATAATGGACGCCCGCCAGGTTTGCAGGAACAGCACCACGACAAGGACGACCAGCACGAGGGCTTCCAGCAACGTAATCGCCACCGATTGTAGCGATGCGCGCACGAAGACAGTAGGATCATAGGCAATCCGGTATTCGATATCCTGCGGGAAGTTTTGCTGCAACTCATCCATTTTGCCGCGAATCGCGTTAGAAACGTCAATCGCATTGGCGCCCGGACTTTGAATAATCTGTAACGCTGGCGCCGCTTCGCCATTCAGTAAACTGCGCAGCGTATAGGCATCTGCGCCCAGCGTGACGCGGGCGACATCACGCAGACGCGTCACCTCGCCGTCAGCGCCGATTTTTACCACAATCTCGCCGAACTGTTCTTCGCTGGTCAGGCGGCCCAGCGTGTTTACCGTCATCTGAAAAGCGGCGGAGGCCTCCGGCTGTTGCCCGACGGAACCGGCGGCGACCTGTACGTTTTGTTCCCGCAACGCCGTAACGATATCACTGGCGGTAAGACCGCGGTTGGCGATTTTCGCCGGGTCCAGCCAGACGCGCATGGCGTACTCGCCCGCGCCCCAGACGAGAACATCACCGACGCCGGGTAAACGGGCCAGTTCGTCGCGAACCTGCCGGATGGCGAAGTTAGACAGGTAAAGTGAGTCATAGCGTTTTTGCGGCGAGACAAGATGGACCACCATCAACATATCGGGGGACGTTTTCTCCGTTACAACGCCAATTCGTTGGACTTCTTCGGGCAGGCGAGGCAGCGCGCGGGATACCCGGTTTTGCACCTGAATTTGCGCCATATCAGGATCGGTTCCCTGTTCGAAGGCGATAGAGATAACCATGCGACCATCAATGGCCATCTGGGTATTCATATACAACATGCCGTCAACGCCGTTGATCACCTGTTCCAGCGGCGCGGCTACCGTATCGGCAATCACTTGCGGGTTAGCGCCGGGGTAGCTGGCGCTAACCTGTACCGTGGGCGGCGTAACGGCCGGATATTCACTCAGCGGCAGTTTTAAAAAGGCGATAGCGCCAGCCAGCAGCATTAACAGCGACAGGACGATGGCGAAGATGGGGCGTGCAATGAAAAAGTGGGTGAATTTCATTGGCGCACCGCCTTCGACGCGCTGTCGCCGTCCGCTTTAGTCAATGTCGCGGTCTGTTTGTCGGGCATATTCTGCCGCATCGGCACCAGACGCGGCGCAACGGTCATGCCAGGACGCACCAGCCCCTTGAGGATGATTTTTTCTCCCGGCTGTACTCCCTGTGTAACGACGCGGAGTCCATCGACCATTTGTCCCAGCTCAACCGGACGATACTCCACCTGATTCTCCTTGCCGACGATCAGCACATAGTTTTTGCCCTGATCGGCGCTCACCGCCAGATCGTCAATCAGCACGGTTTCCCGCGGCTCGCCGATGGGCAAACTGATTCGGGCAAACAGGCCGGGAGAAAGCATTCCGTCGGGGTCAGGAATCACGGCGCGCGCCCGGATAGTGCCGGTGCTGCGGTTCATCTGATTGCCCATAAAGTCGAGTACGCCCTGATAAGGCAGCCCGTTATCGGTGGTTAACCCCATGTTGACTACCGGTGGATTTTTGTCGGAGCGGGTATGTCGTAACGCCTTCAGCCAGGTGGCTTCGTCAATATCGAAATACACATACATGGGATTGTGAGACACGATAGTCGTCAGAAGCGTGGCGTTACCCGCTACGCCGCCGCTGACCAGATTGCCCCGGGTCACCAGTACGCGGTCAACGCGTCCGGCAATGGGCGCGGTAATACGGGTCCAGGAGAGTTCAAGGCGCGCTGCGGCGACGGCGGCTTTGGCCGATTGCATCTGCGCCTGTCGCGCATTACGCGTGGCGGTGACATCGTCAGCGTTTTTGCGTGATACGGCGCCGCTGGCGACCAGTCGTTGAATGCGATCGAAATCCGCCTGCGCCTGGCGGGCCAGTACTTCAGCCTGACGTAATTGCGCGACGGCGGTGTCGAGGGCGACCTCGAACGGGCGCGGATCGATCTGGAACAGCAGTTGTCCGCGGCTTACCAGACGTCCTTCCGGAACGCTGACGGCGTCAAGGGTTCCTCCCACGCGCGAACGCAGCTCCACGGTCTCCGGCGCGGCCAGAAAACCGGTGAATTCCGCCGTAGGCGCGAGTGTACGGCTAAGGGCTTTAGCAACCGGTACCGACGGTGGAGGCGGCGCGCTGGCCGGTGGTCCGACGGCGTTGTCTTTATCCCATAGTGCTTCGCCGGCCATGTAAATCACGCCCCCGATGGCGGCGATGACGCCGGCTATCAACATAATTTTGAATGTTCTACGCATGTCGTTTCCCTCTTTACCGCAGCGTGTCGGCCATTCCGCAACGCTGCCGCAGAATTTTTGGCAAAGGCTAGGCGTTACAACGAAGGAAAGGTCAAGCGTTCCTGACGGGTTTTTTCGGGGCGTGGGTCGGCATCGTGGCGTAAATGTCTCGCATCATCCTCTTTTATGAGCCATCTCACATTCTCGCCGAACCGTGCAGCCTGAATACGCTTGACCTTCCCACAATGGCAAGCTTTAGGCTTTCTGATACCGAATAGTCAGGATGGGGAAGTCGTCATGAGTCAGTCAGAAAATCGTCACGACACGATAAGCTTGCTTATTGAAGGTATGACCTGCGCGTCGTGCGTCGCTCGCGTTGAAAAAGGTATTAAGGCTGTGCCTGGCGTAACGGACGCTACGGTGAATCTGGCGACGGAGCGCGCCACCGTTCGCGGGACGGCGTCGGCGGAGGCGGTGATCGCGGCGATTGAAAAAACGGGGTATGAGGCGCGACCGGTAGAGACGGCGGGGCAGGGAGAAGACGACTCTGAAGAGAAAAAAGAGGCCGAGCGCGTCAGGCTGAAGCGCGATCTGATTCTCGCCAGCGTGCTGGCGCTCCCCGTTTTTGTGCTTGAAATGGGTTCGCACCTTATTCCTGGTATGCACGAGTGGGTGATAAAAACGATTGGCCTGCAACAAAGCTGGTACTGGCAATTTGCACTGACCCTGTTGGTGCTGACGATCCCCGGTCGCCGTTTTTACCTTAAAGGGTTCCCGGCGCTGGCGCGTCTGGCGCCGGACATGAACTCGCTGGTCGCCGTGGGAACCGCAGCGGCATTCGGCTACTCGCTGGTGGCGACCTTTACGCCCGACCTGTTGCCTGAAGGGACGGTAAACGTCTATTACGAGGCCGCCGCAGTGATTGTCGCGCTTATTCTGCTGGGGCGCTTTCTGGAGGCAAGGGCGAAGGGGCGGACTTCCGAAGCGATTAAACGTCTGGTGGGGCTACAGGCGCGGGTCGCGCATGTGTTACGCGAGGGCCGCATCGTGGATATCCCTGTCGACGAGGTTGTGCTGGGAGACTGTATGGAGGTTCGGCCAGGCGAGCGGATACCGGTTGACGGCGAAGTGACCGAAGGCCGCAGCTTCGTTGACGAGTCGATGATTACCGGCGAACCGATACCGGTAGAGAAATCCGCAGGAAGTGCGGTGGTGGGCGGTACCGTAAACCAAAAAGGCGCGCTCACGTTGCGGGCGACCGCCGTCGGCGGACAGACCATGCTGGCGCAAATCATTCGTCTGGTGGAACAGGCGCAGGGTTCAAAACTGCCGATTCAGGCCGTCGTGGATAAAGTGACACTGTGGTTTGTCCCGATGGTGATGCTTATTGCTGCGCTGACCTTTGTGGTATGGCTGGCGTTTGGGCCGTCGCCAGCGCTGACTTTCGCTCTGATCAATGGCGTTGCGGTTCTGATTATCGCCTGTCCTTGCGCGATGGGCCTGGCGACGCCGACCTCCATTATGGTGGGAACCGGTCGTGGGGCGGAAATGGGCGTGCTGTTCCGTAAGGGGGAGGCGTTACAGCTACTCAAAGACGCTAAGGTGGTGGCCGTAGACAAAACCGGGACGCTTACCGAAGGCCGCCCGGTACTGACCGATCTCGACGTGGCAGGGGGCTTTGAACGCCGTGAGGTGCTGGCGAAAGTCGCGGCGGTAGAATCGCGTTCAGAGCATCCGATTGCCCGTGCGATTGTCGTGTCGGCAGAAGAGGAAGGGATCGCGCTACCAGGCATGAACGGCTTCGAATCGGTGACCGGGATGGGCGTATACGCTACCGTTGCCGGTACGCGTGTTGACGTGGGGGCTGATCGCTATATGCGCGAAATTGGCGTGGATATTAGCGGCTTCGCCACCACCGCCGAACGGTTAGGGCAGGAAGGGAAATCGCCGCTCTATGCGGCTATTGACGGTCAACTGGCGGCGATTATCGCCGTGGCCGATCCGATCAAACCCAGTACGCCCGCCGCAATTAACGCTTTACATCAGCTCGGCATTAAGGTCGCCATGATCACTGGCGATAATGCCCGCACGGCACAGGCTATCGCCAGACAGTTAGGGATTGATGACGTGGTCGCCGAGGTATTGCCAGAAGGGAAAGTCGAGGCGATACGGCGCCTGAAAGCGGCGTATGGGCAGGTGGCGTTTGTCGGCGATGGCATCAACGATGCGCCAGCGCTGGCGGAGTCCGACGTGGGGCTGGCGATTGGCACCGGCACCGATGTGGCGGTGGAATCCGCCGACGTCGTACTAATGTCCGGCAACCTGCAAGGCGTGCCGAATGCTATCGCGCTGTCTAAAGCGACCATCCGCAATATCCACCAGAATCTGTTCTGGGCCTTTGCTTACAATACGGCGCTGATTCCTGTCGCGGCAGGCGCGCTATTTCCGGTCTGGGGCATATTATTGTCCCCGGTATTCGCCGCAGGGGCGATGGCGATGTCGAGCGTGTTCGTGCTGGGCAACGCTTTGCGGCTGCGCCGTTTCCGGGCGCCGATGGCAACCCCATCCGACACATCCACGACATGAGGAGGAGCGTCATGAACATCGGTAAAGCAGCTAAAGCATCGAAAGTCTCGGCCAAAATGATTCGCTACTATGAACAGATTGGTCTGATTCCCGCGGCAAGTCGGACGGATTCCGGCTATCGGGCCTATACCCAGGCTGATGTTAATCAATTGCATTTTATACGCCGCGCGCGCGACCTCGGTTTTTCAGTTGCTGAAATCAGCGACTTACTGAATCTTTGGAATAACCAGTCGCGGCAAAGCGCTGACGTCAAACGCCTGGCGCAGACGCACATTGATGAACTGGACAGACGTATCCAGAACATGCAGCACATGGCGCAAACCCTCAAAGCGCTGATTCACTGCTGCGCCGGCGACGCGCTGCCAGATTGCCCCATTCTGCATACGCTTGGACAACCTGACGATAGCGAGCCGGAGGCGCGTACCGGAGCGGTGTTGCGCCGTCCTCGTCGTCATGGACTGGCAAAGCGTCTGTAAGTCCTGAGATTACGCTTGACCTTCCAACACTGGCAAGGCCCAGACTGGCAACAGTTCCCACACAAAAGGAGTTCACTATGCAGTTCCATATTGATGACATGACCTGCGGCGGCTGCGCCAGTACGGTAAAAAAGACGATTCTGACTCTCGATGCTAATGCGACGGTGAGAACCGACCCGGCGACGCGTCTGGTTGACGTTGAAACGTCGCTATCCGCGGAGCAGATTGCCGCCGCCCTGCAAAAGGCCGGTTTCCCGCCGCGCGAGAGGTAATCGTCAATGGCGATCGGTCTGGCGACAGGCCGGTCGCGATACGCTAGCCACGCTTCGCTTTCCTTTGCATGAGATAATCCCCATAAAAAATGTGACAAATCATGTGCCAGTAAGCTTTGTTAATAATATGTAATGATTTGTCTATTTTTGCTAACATTTTACCTGCTATATACAAAAAGATAACAAATAAGTAGCGCAACGCTACCTTGTTACGTCGCTTTGACGACGGGAGCGCTCCAGCGTTTCGCCGCTTCAAAGCTTGATGTTATTTTTTGATGCAGGACACTACCTATGTACACCCCCCTGAACTGGACGACGACACAACGACATGTGGCGTTTGCCAGCTTTACCAGTTGGATGCTGGATGCGTTTGATTTCTTTATCCTTGTCTTTGTACTTAGCGATCTCGCCGAATGGTTTCACGCTTCCGTATCGGACGTTTCCATTGCGATTATGCTGACCCTGGCGGTACGTCCCATTGGCGCGCTGCTGTTTGGCCGAATGGCGGAAAAGTACGGACGTCGACCGATACTGATGCTCAATATTCTGTTCTTTACGGTGTTTGAACTGCTTTCCGCCTGGTCGCCCACCTTCATGGCATTTCTGATTTTTCGGGTCATGTACGGCGTGGCGATGGGCGGGATATGGGGCGTCGCGTCATCACTGGCGATGGAAACCATTCCCGATCGTTCGCGTGGCCTGATGTCGGGCATTTTTCAGGCGGGCTATCCCTGCGGCTATCTGTTCGCCTCGGTTATTTTTGGCCTCTTCTACAGTATGGTTGGCTGGCGCGGTATGTTCCTGATTGGCGCCCTGCCTGTTGTCTTGCTGCCTTATATCTGGTTTAAAGTGCCGGAATCCCCCGTCTGGCTGGCGGCCAGAGCGCGTAAAGAGAATACCGCGCTGCTTCCTGTTCTGCGCAAACAGTGGAAGTTGTGTCTGTATCTGGTGCTGGTCATGGCGTTCTTTAACTTTTTCAGTCACGGCACGCAGGATCTCTATCCTACCTTCCTGAAGATGCAGCATGGTTTTGATCCGCATCTGATCAGTATCATTGCAATTTTTTATAACATTGCCGCCATGCTCGGCGGTATTTTCTACGGTACGCTATCGGAACGTATTGGGCGTAAAAAAGCGATCATGATCGCCGCCTTTCTTGCGCTTCCGGTACTCCCGCTATGGGCATTTTCCAGCGGATCATTCACGATTGGTCTGGGCGCGTTCCTGATGCAGTTTATGGTGCAGGGCGCCTGGGGTGTCGTGCCGACCTGGCTGAACGAGCTGGTTCCGGCGAATGCGCGCGCCGTGCTGCCAGGGTTTGTTTACCAACTCGGTAATTTACTGGCGTCGGTTAATGCGACGTTACAGGCCCGCATCGCGGAAACGCATGGTGGCAATTACGGGTTGGCAATGGCGATCGTGGCTGGCGCGGTGGCTATTTTAATCTGTGTATTTGTGGCATTTGGTCGCGAGACCCGGGGAGTCGTCATCTCCGGTACAGATAGCGACGCCCTCCCGGAGTCGGCCATCGGTCATCGCACGTAAACACTACGCTCCTGGCGCATACTGTCGCCGGGAGCGCTCCTTCCTCCTGTGGTTTTTACGCCCTTTCAACGAACAACAAAGGTTAATGATGGCATCTGCCTTTCGTGACCATTACAATCATCGCTTACTTTTTTCTTTATAAGAAATTGATTGTTGGACCTTAAAATTGTCAACGGAGCGAAGATATCATGTTGAAAGATAACCAAAAACACAACGAGTCTGTTGCCCCGAATAGCGCCTTTCTGTCTGAGTTACAACGTGCATTACCGGAATTTTTTATCGCCGATCGCTATAACGAGCAGGGCGAACTGATCGCGAAAGGCGGATTTGATCTCGCCAAATTTGAGCGCGCGCTGAAAGCGCGTAATATTGATGAGCTGACTAGCGGTTATCAGATTGATTTTATTGGTAAAGATTACGCAAAAAAACAGGCGGGTGAAAAATCCGTTACCGTTATCGTTCCTGACGTGGAACACAATACTCTGGCAGAAAATAAAAACAGCCATAATCTTTTTCTGACCGGAGATAATCTGGATGTGTTACGCCATCTGCAAAATAATTACGCCGATACCGTCGATATGATCTATATCGATCCCCCTTATAACACCGGATCGGACGGGTTTGTCTATCCCGATCATTTTGAATATAGCGATCGGGCGTTGCAGGATATGTTTGGTCTTAATGATACTGAACTGGCACGTTTAAAATCCATTCAGGGTAAATCGACGCACTCCGCGTGGTTATCTTTCATGTATCCGCGTCTTTTCCTGGCCAGGAAGCTCCTGAAAGATACCGGATTTATTTTTATCTCTATCGACGATAATGAGTACGCCAATCTTAAATTAATGATGGATGAGATTTTTGGCGAAGGCGGATTTGTCACCAATGTGATGTGGAAGCGCAAAAAAGAGATTTCTAACGACTCTGATAACGTTTCCATCCAGGGGGAATACATTCTTGTTTACGCCAAAACCGGTCAGGGCGCTTTACGTTTAGAACCGCTTTCTAAAGAGTATATTCAGAAATCCTATAAAGAACCGACCGAACAGTTTCCAGAAGGGAAATGGCGACCGGTGCCGTTAACGGTGTCAAAAGGGCTGAGCGGCGGCGGCTATACCTATAAAATTACCACGCCGAACGGTACGGTACACGAAAGACTATGGGCTTATCCTGAAGCCAGTTACCAAAAACTGGTGGCCGATAATCTGGTCTATTTTGGCAAAGATAACGGCGGTATTCCCCAGAGAGTCATGTACGCGCACCACAGTAAAGGGCAGCCAACGACCAATTACTGGGATAACGTAGCGTCGAATAAAGAGGGGAAAAAGGAGATTCTGGATCTCTTCGGCGACAACGTTTTTGATACGCCGAAACCGACCGCATTATTGAAGAAAATCATCAAGCTCGCTATCGATAAAGACGGCGTCGTTCTGGACTTTTTTGCCGGTTCCGGCACCACGGCCCATGCGGTGATGGCGCTGAATGAAGAAGATGGGGGGCAGCGCACGTTTATTCTGTGTACTATCGATCAGGCATTAAGCAATAACACTATCGCGAAAAAAGCAGGTTATAACACTATTGATGAAATCAGCCGCGAGCGAATTACACGCGTTGCGGCGAAGATCCGCGCCAACAATCCCGCGACCAATAGCGATCTCGGTTTTAAACATTATCGTTTTGCCACTCCGACACAGCAGACGCTGGACGATCTGGATAGCTTCGATATTGCTACCGGCCATTTTATCAATACCAGCGGTCAACTGGCCGCTTTCACCGAGTCAGGATTTACCGACATGATCAATCCTTTTTCCGCCAGAGGATTGGGCGTGCCGGGCGGCGCAAGCGGCGAAGAGACCTTATTAACGACATGGCTGGTCGCCGATGGTTATAAAATGGATATTGACGTACAGACCATTGATTTTTCCGGCTATTGCGCCAGGTATGTTGATAATACGCGCCTGTATCTGATTGATGAACGATGGGGAACAGAGCAGACCCGCGATCTTCTCAACCACATTGGTACGCACCAGCTTCCGGTTCAGACCATTGTCATTTACGGCTACTCTTTCGACCTTGAATCCATTCGTGAACTGGAAATCGGCTTAAAACAGCTTGATCAAAAAGTGAACCTGGTGAAGCGTTATTAAGAGGGGATGATGATGAATATTTTACTGGAAGAACTTCCCCATCAGGAACAGGCGTTAGCGGCGATTCTGGCGAGTTTCACCGGTATCGATCACGCGCAGGCCGATCATAATCACTATGCTAATCCGCTGATTAAGGAACGTTACGACGATAAGGCCAATATTGACGTTAAAATGGAGACCGGGACGGGCAAAACCTATGTCTATACCCGGTTGATGTATGAACTGCATCAGAAGTATGGCCTCTTCAAATTTGTGCTGGTGGTGCCGACGCCAGCCATTAAAGAAGGCGCGCGGAACTTTATCACCAGCGATTACGCCAGACAGCATTTTTCACAGTTCTACGAAAATACGCGGATGGAACTTTGCACCATCAACGCCGGTGATTTTAAAGTAAAGTCGGGGCGTAAAAATTTTCCGGCCCAGCTATTAAGTTTTACTGATGCCAGCCGTCGTGATAGCCATACGATTCAGGTTTTGCTGATCAATGCGCAAATGCTCAATTCCGCCAGTATGACGCGAGACGATTACGATCAAACGCTACTGGGCGGGCTGACGTCGCCTGTTAAAGGGCTGCAAATGACGCGACCGGTGGTCATTATTGATGAACCGCATCGTTTTGCGCGAGATAACAAATTTTATCGAGCGATTCAGGCCATTCAGCCGCAAATGATCGTCCGCTTTGGCGCTACCTTCCCGGATATTGTCGAAGGTAAGGGTAAAAATAAATGTGTACGTAAAGATTACTATCGCCGGCAACCGCAGTTTGATCTCAACGCGGTGGACAGTTTTAACGATGGTTTGGTGAAAGGTATTGATATTTATTACCCGAATCTCCCCGAAGAACAGGCCAACAATCGTTATATCGTTGACAGCGTCACGGCAAAGAAATTAATCCTCCGACGGGGGAGCAAAATTGCCGAGGTTGGCGTGGGCGAAAATCTCGCCGATGTCGATGCAGGATTTGAAGGCAGTATCGAATATGCCGGCAGTAAAATGTTGTCGAACGATCTGGAGCTGGAGGCAGGGATGGCGCTGGTGCCAGGAACCTTTGGCGCGAGCTACCAGGAACTGATTATTCAGGACGCTATCGATAAGCATTTTGACACTGAGCAGGCAAATTTCTTACGCAGCAATGAGCCAGAAAATAATGCCCCGCGTATTAAGACCTTAAGCCTTTTCTTTATTGACAGTATTAAAAGCTATCGTGATGACGAAGGCTGGTTGAAAGTCACTTTTGAGCGTTTGCTGAAAAAGAAACTGACGCAACTGATTGACGATTATCAGCGCAAGACCCTGCCGCGAGAAGTGGAGTATCTGTCGTTTCTGCAGGCCACGCTCGCCAGCCTGCACTCGGATAACCAAAACGTCCACGCTGGTTACTTTGGCGAAGACCGCGGAAGCGGCGATGAGGCGATCCAGGCTGAGGTAGATGATATTCTGAAAAATAAAGAGAAGTTGCTCAGTTTTTCAGACCATCACGGCAACTGGGAAACGCGCCGCTTTCTGTTTTCAAAATGGACGCTTCGCGAAGGCTGGGATAACCCGAATGTTTTTGTCATTGCTAAATTACGTTCTTCCGGTAGCGAGTCGAGCAAAATTCAGGAAGTGGGGCGCGGCCTGCGGCTACCGGTAGATGAAAATGGTCATCGCGTTCATCAGGAAGAGTGGCCGTCCCGACTGTCGTTTCTGATTGGTTATGATGAAAAAGCGTTTGCCAGCATGCTGGTTGATGAGATTAATCGCGACAGCAAAGTTCAGCTTAACGAGCAGAAACTGGATGAGGCGATGATCACACTCATCGTCACCGAGCGGCAAAAAGTCGATCCTGCGTTTACGGAGCTTCGTTTGCTGGAAGATCTGGATGATAAAAAACTGATCAACCGGAGTAATGAGTTTAAACCCAGCGTCACGCTTAACGGGGAAACCAAAAGTGGTTTTGCGTGGCTACTGGAGTTCTACCCTGAGCTGACGCAGGCGCGGGTGCGAGCGGATCGCATTCGTGACAATAAGCCCGCCTCCCGACTGCGAGTCAGGTTACGCAAAGAGAATTGGGAACAACTTAGCAGTATCTGGGAGCAGTTTTCCCGCCGTTATATGCTGCAATTCGAGCGTAGCGGCGCGTCTCTGGAACAGATTGCCGCCGAGGTGCTGCGCGATCCGGCGCTGTATATACGCCAGAAGCCAAGCCAGGTTCAACAACGGCTGGTATCGAATGAAGATAATGGCCGTTTTGAAGTGGCGCAGCGGGAAGGCGAATTAGCCGCCAGCGAATTTAGGGCGGGCATGAAATATGGCCATTTTCTTAAGCAACTGGCGTTACGCACCAGTCTGCCGGTTAACGTCCTGCACCCGGTGTTAATGGCGATGCTGCGTGATGTTTTGCACGGAGATTCACGTTATTTAAGCGAGATCTCGTTGGACAATATGACCCGCGCATTACAGGCGCGGATTAATGCGCATTTTGCGCAGCGCCACGATTATCTGCCTCTCGATTTTCAGGCTTCAACGTCGGTATTTGATTCTACGGCACGGCAGTTCAGAGAGGAGATTAGCGCTGAAATTGTGGGGAAAAATGTGGATGAGAATGCGATAGACGATCCCCGTTCTCTCTATCAAATACCGCCGTTGCGTTATGACAGCGTCGATCCAGAATTGCCGCTATTAAAATACGATTATCCGCAACAGGTTTCTGTGTTTGGCAAACTGCCTAAGCGGGCCATTCAGATCCCCAAATATACGGGGGGCTCTACTACGCCGGATTTTGTGTACCGTATTGAGCGTCAGGACGCCGACAGCGTTTATTTACTGGTTGAAACTAAAGCAGAAAATATGCGCGTAGGCGATCAGGTTATTCTTGATGCGCAACGTAAATTCTTCGATATGCTGCGTCGGCAAAATATTAATGTCGAGTTTGCGGAAGCGACCAGCGCGCCGGCGGTATTTTCTACGATCAATGGCTTGATTGAGGGGAAGGCAAACTAACGGGTTTGAATGGACCTTAACGGTTATCTTTTTGATAGACCATATAAAATGGCCGCCGCGCAGCGAGCGTTGCGGTCATTCTCCCTGTACTAATCCCCCGTCCCGTAAACCGCGTTGACTTGAAGGTTATCGTTTTACGTCTATTCTTAACTTTCAGCTAAGCGTATTTTGCTGAAATTGCAAATAGTCTTGAAGACGCTGTTTTTTTGTTTTGCCGTTATTTTTATAACGGCCAGGTAGATATTGCCAAGTGAATGTAACTAAGGGAGACATGTTATGCTAAATAGATACTACCGTTTCGCTGTCGAAAAAGACGACCCCTCCGAAGCGCCAGAGTCGGGCGATAAGCCTGACAGCCAGCCGCAAAAAAAATCGTAATTTATCTGGATATTCCCCGACGTTTTTACGTTTGGGGAAAATAACCGTTTCGTTTCAACCTGGTTGCGAACAGTGAATATTTTACACGAAGTGACTATATATAAACGGGAGGGAACATGGAGTTTGATGCATTCTTTTTAGCGAGACTCCAGTTTGCCTTTACCGTCTCTTTTCATATTATTTTCCCCGCGATTACGATTGGCTTAGCCAGTTACCTGGTGGTACTGGAAGGTTTATGGCTAAAAACGCGTAATCCTGTCTGGCGCTCGCTCTATCAGTTCTGGCTCAAAATTTTTGCCGTCAACTTCGGGATGGGCGTGGTCTCCGGTCTGGTCATGGCTTACCAGTTCGGAACGAACTGGAGCGGTTTCTCCCAGTTCGCCGGCAGTATCACCGGGCCTTTATTAACCTATGAAGTGCTCACCGCATTCTTCCTGGAAGCGGGATTCTTAGGCGTGATGCTTTTTGGCTGGAACAAAGTCGGGCCGGGCCTGCATTTCTTGTCTACCTGTATGGTGGCGCTGGGCACGTTAATGTCGACGTTCTGGATTCTGGCGTCTAATAGCTGGATGCATACCCCGCAGGGATTTGAAATTCACAACGGTCAGGTGGTCCCGGTGGACTGGTTCGCGGTGATTTTCAACCCGTCGTTCCCGTATCGCCTGTTGCATATGTCCGTTGCGGCGTTTTTAAGTAGCGCGATGTTTGTCGGCGCGTCCGCTGCCTGGCATTTACTGAAAGGTAACGATACGCCGGCTATCCGCCGTATGTTCTCGATGGCGTTATGGATGGCGGTCGTGGTGGCGCCCGTTCAGGCATTGATTGGCGATATGCACGGCCTTAACACCCTGAAGCATCAGCCGGTCAAAATCGCCGCGATTGAGGGGCACTGGGAAAATACGCCCGGCGAGCCAACGCCGCTTACGCTGGTAGGCTGGCCGGATATGGAGGCGGAACGGACCCGCTATGCGCTTGAGATCCCGGCGTTGGGCAGTCTGATCCTGACGCATAGCCTGGACAAACAGGTGCCTGCGCTAAAAGATTATCCCAAAGAGGATCGCCCCAACTCTACCGTGGTGTTCTGGTCTTTCCGTCTGATGGTGGGCATGGGCGTACTGATGATCTTCCTGGGGCTGGCCAGCCTGTGGCTACGCTACCGACGCCGACTGTATCATTCGCGGCCCTTTATGCACTTTGCGCTGTGGATGGGGCCGTCCGGGCTTATCGCCATCCTTGCCGGATGGGTGACGACTGAAGTAGGACGTCAGCCGTGGGTGGTCTATGGCCTGCTGCGAACGCGTGATGCGGTTTCCGCGCACAGCACCTTGCAGATGAGCATCAGTTTGCTGGCCTTCTTTGTGGTCTATTCCCTGGTCTTTGGGGTTGGCTATATTTATATGATTCGCCTTATCCAGAAAGGGCCGCAGCCGGCGGAGACACCGACCGCTGAAACCGATGGCAGACCCGCGCGTCCTATCTCTGCCGTGGGAGAATCGCTTGAGCAGGAGAAACGCGAATGACCATCGATCTTCCGGTTATCTGGTTTGCTATTATCGTGTTCGCCACGCTGATGTATATCGTAATGGATGGGTTCGATCTGGGCGTCGGTATCCTGTTTCCGTTTATTCGCGATAAACACGATCGCGATGTTATGGTGAACTCGGTCGCGCCGGTATGGGACGGGAACGAAACCTGGCTGGTGCTGGGCGGGGCCGGGCTTTTTGGCGCGTTTCCGTTGGCTTATGCCGTCATCACCGACGCGCTGACTATCCCGCTGGTGGTTATGCTGCTTGGTCTTATCTTTCGCGGCGTCGCTTTTGAATTCCGTTTTAAAGCCACCGAGTCGCATCGCGCGTTCTGGGATAAATCCTTTATCGTCGGGTCAATCCTGGCGACCTTTGCCCAGGGGGTTGTGGTGGGCGCGGTGGTGAGCGGTTTTCAGGTGGAAGGGCGAACCTTTAGCGGTTCGCAGCTTGACTGGCTGACGCCGTTTAATCTGTTCTGCGGCGTCGGTCTGGTTGTCACCTACGCGCTGCTGGGCGCTACCTGGCTGATTATGAAAAGCGAAGATCCGCTGCATAGCCGGATGTGCGCGCTGTCGCGCCCGTTGTTGATCGTCTTGTTGTTGGTGATGGGAGGCGTCAGCGTGTGGACGCCGCTCACCCACGACGACATCGCCGAGCGCTGGTTCACGCTGCCCAATTTATACTACTTCCTGCCGGTGCCTGTGCTGGTGTTGGCTTTTAGCATCTGGCTATGGCGCAGCGTGAAAAAACCAGAATCCCATGCGCGTCCATTTATTCTCACGCTAGGGCTGATTTTTCTGGGTTTCAGCGGGTTAGGCATCAGTATTTGGCCGAATATTATTCCACCGGATATTTCGCTGTATGCCGCCGCCGCGCCACCGCAAAGTCAAAGCTTCATGCTGGTTGGGGCGCTGATAATCATCCCGATTATCCTGGCTTATACCTTCTGGAGCTACTACGTCTTCCGTGGAAAAGTGCGACATGGAGAGGGATATCACTGATGGTTAAAGTGAAAAAATGGTCGCGGCGAGTCGTATGGATGGTCGCGATATGGTGCGCCAGCGTGCTTCTGCTGGCGGGCGTCGGAATGTTGTTCAGACTGCTCATGACCTCCGCAGGATTTCGCTCCTGACTGATATCCCCCGGACGCGCTTTCGTCTCTCGCGAAAGCGCGTTTTTATCGACAGATCGGCGTTTATCGATCACCTTTGCTCGCCTTATCTCTCCCCTCAATAGCGGTTGATAATTATTCTCATCTTTATTGTCGTTCCCGGGCCGCAGTGATATGGTTACACAGTGGCTAACGCTCTGGTATAACGCAGATAAACGGTATTGATAATGTCTCCGATCTCCTGTCACTCTTCCGCCGCCCCGGCGATGAAAAAGATCTTTTCCGTCAGCGACTTCATCGCGTTTGGCGAGCGTTATGGCATTGATTACCGCTTCCCTGCGTTACCGCAGTATACGCAGAGTAGTCCCGTACTTCATGGCGATATCGAAGAGATAGCGCTTCCCGGCGGGATTTGCATTACACGCTCGGATGTTCACGTGTTACAACCTTATGAAACCACCTCTCGCCATAGCAGTCCGCTGTATATGCTGGTGGTGCTGGAAGGTAACGTCGCGCTGGCTGTCAATGAGCAGACCTTTTTGTTGAGCGCGGGGATGGCGTTTTGCTCGCAACTGAGTGAGCAGCAGACGATACGCGCCCATCACGGCGCAGACAGTAAATTGCGCACCTTGTCGCTGGGAATGTACCCGGACGGCGGATGGCGGGAGCGTTTGCCTGTCTCGCTGGCAGACGAGTGGGAAAATAGCGCGGCCTCGGCGAGGGTCTGGCAGGTGCCGGAGTTTCTGCTTTCGGGGCTACGTTATGCGCAGCAGCCCGGACCTCATGCGGCGTCACGCCAGTTAATGCTGGAAGGCATCATGCTGCAATTACTGGGCTATGCGCTAAATCTATGTCAGCCCGCAACGCAAAAACGCGGACTTCCCGTCACCGGTGAATATCAGCGGCTGGAGCTCATTCGGCGTTTACTGGAGCAGACGCCGGAAAAAGCCTACACGCTGAACGAACTGGCGCGTCGGGCGGCAATGAGTCCAAGTAGCCTGCGGTGCAAGTTTCGCCATGCCTATGGGTGTACCGTGTTTGATTATCTGCGCGATTGCCGCCTGGCGCGCGCGCGTCGTTATCTGATGGAGGGATACAGCGTGCAGCAGGCCGCCTGGATGTCAGGCTATCAACATGCCACTAACTTTGCGACGGCATTTCGTCGGCGTTATGGCTGCTCGCCCGGCGAGCTGCGTGACGCGTCTCTGACGGCGTCCCGCCACTGTGCGTAACGCGCCCCGCCAGAACGGTAATATCCGCCGCTAACCCGGTTTTCTGCCGCTTTGGGTGATTTTTTATCATTGCGCATAGGCAATCTGGCGTTACGCATAGTGGTCCGTTATCTCTAAAAGGTAATAATTCTTATTTACAATAAAGATGCCTTTGGAGATGTTCATGTTTGCGACAACGCGTATGGCGCTATTGATAGGCGGAGCTATCGGCGGCGCGACTTTTCCTCTTTTTGCCCAGGAAACCACAAAAAATGATACCGTCATTGTCACCTCGCCCGTTCAGAGTGGCGCGACCAAGCTGGCGACACCAGATATTGAAACGCCGCAGTCGGTATCCATTATTACCCGCCAGCAGTTTGAAGAGCAGGGCGCAACCAGCGTGCGTCAGGCGGTCAGCTACACCCCAGGCGTATACAGTAACCAGATAGGCGCCTCTAACCGCTTTGATTACATCGTATTGCGTGGTTTTTCGGACGGTAGTCTGGATAACGTCTATCTCGACGGGTTAAAAATGATGGGCGACACCAATTCGCACAGTTCGTTGGTGGTTGACCCCTGGTTTCTGGAAGATATCGAGGTGGTACGCGGCCCGGCGTCCGTTCTGTATGGACGTTCATCGCCAGGCGGCATTGTCGCGCTGACGTCGCGAAAACCGGCGTTTGATGCCGGAGGAGAGGTGAAGCTGTTTGCCGGCAATAACAACCAGCGCGGGGCGGCTTTTGATGTGACCGGCCCACTGGATGACAATGAACGTGTGGCGGCGCGTCTTAGCGGCATGACACGTTACGCCGATTCGCAGTTTACCCCCTTGAAAGAGGAACGTTCTGCGCTGATGCCGAGCCTGACCTGGAGAATTACCGATCGGACGCGTCTTGATCTTATGGCCTATCTGCACCGTGATCCGGAAGGCGGTAGCCACTCCGGACTGCCTTATCAAGGCACGGTTGTACCTTATAACGGCGGAAAAATTTCTAACACTTTCTTTGAAGGTGAAGATGACTACGACAAATACGATCGCCGTGAAAATATGGTGGGTTATAACATTGAGCATCTGTTCGATAACGGCTGGTCGGTACGGCAAAAATTGCGTTATTTGCATACCAAAGTGACGTTGAATCAGGTCTATGCCGCAGGTTGGTTGAATGAAACGGCGCTGAATCGCGGCTATTCCGGCTCCGGGGAGAAAATGTCGGCTATCGCGCTGGATAATCAGCTCGACGGCAGCGTGGATACCGGGGCGATTAATCATCGTCTGCTGGTGGGGATCGATTATCAGGATCGCAGTAATCATACCACTGGCTATTATGGCGCGTTTCCGCCGATTGACGCTTTCAACCCCGTTTATGGCGCTCAACCGGACTACATTACGTTGTATAGCCGTGAACAACATAAGCTGCGGCAGACCGGATACTATTTACAGGATCAGATGTCATGGGATCGCTGGCGCTTTACGTTGGGCGGTCGTTACGATCGGGTCAGCGTGTCTAACATCGACAAACTTCATGATTCACGCAGCGATCTCGATAAAAACAACGTCAGCACCCGTGCCGCGTTGCTTTATCTGTTCGACAATGGCGTCGCCCCCTATCTCAGTTATTCTACCGCGTTTACGCCGACCAGCTTCGCCGACGAAAACGGCAATGTGCTGGAACCGATGAAAGGCAAGCAGTGGGAGGCGGGGGTAAAATACGAACCGCCGGGGGGGAATAGCCAGTTTAGCGCCGCCGTGTATCGTATTAACCAGACCAATATCGCGACCAAAGAAGAACCTACCGATCCGTACCGCTCGATTGGTGAAATTGAGTCTAAAGGGGTTGAACTGGAGGCCATTAGTCATTTGTCGGATAGCGTCCGTTTGCAGGCGGCGTATACCTATACTGATATCCGTTATAAGAAAAGTAGCCCGCAAGAGCAGGGGAAGCGCGCGGTTTATGCTCCACGGAACCAGGCCAGCGCCTGGCTAAGCTACGATGTGAAAAGCGGTCTGTTAGAGGGGCTGACTTTGGGCTCCGGTATCCGGTACGTCAACGGCGTGACCAGCGATCGCCTGAATACCCACACGTTGCCGTCTTATACACTGGTCGACATGGTGGTTGGGTATGATTTATCCAGCATTGGGTTAAATGGCTTGAGCGCCCAGCTCAACGTAAATAACCTGACGGACAAACGCTATGTCGCTGCCTGTAATTCGCTCTCTTATTGTTATTTTGGCGCCGAGCGTAGCATTGTAGGCAGCGTGTCATGGGCGTTTTGATAACGCTTATCGTCCGGTAGCAAAGGCTACCGGGCAAACATTAGCGGTGCGTCACGCCTTCATAGAGAAGTCTGAGCGCAAACATCCCGATAATGGCGCCGATAACACGGCTGGCAATGCGCTGTATACGCCCATAAGCGCGGCGGACTGCGGGAAGCGAAAAAGCCTGGCTGAGAAAAATACGCCAGATAACGGATGACAGCACAATTCCGGCCCAGGCCATTAATCTTGCCCATGTGGGCGTTTCTGCGCTAAGCGTTACGGAAAAAATACTGATAAAAAACAGTACGGTTTGCGGATTGGATAAATCGGTCATTAATCCCCGGCGAAAGAAAATTGTCCACGGGGCGGCAATTGGCGTCTGGAGCGTGCTCATTTGCGGCGTCGCCTGGTGGCGAATACTGTTCCAGGCGAACCATAATAAATAGGCGCCGCCGACAATTTTGATAAGAGAAAATACCGCTTCGCATTGCGTAATGAGCGTCGCCAGACCGAAAAGCCCCAGCCCGGAATAAAAGGCGTCTCCCGTGGCGACGCCCAGGCCGGTGATGACTCCCGCCCGGCGTCCTGATGCGAGGCTGGTTTGCACCACCACAAACAGATTCGCGCCGGGATTAAAAAAGGTTAACACAAACAGACTGACGGTAAGCACAACAGCATGAAATGGCTCCATAGACAACTCTTCCCATAGCCTCAAGAAATAACGTTCATCTTATTAATAGTCAAACCAGATGATTGCGAGTGAGATCACAAAGCAGGGGCGTTTTAATCCGCGTTGTTACGCCGACTGAGCGGGGGCTGACTGGATTTTTCCAGCAATCTACACTACTTATTTAATCAGTCCGAACGGCCTTTTTGTTCTGATAAAGCGATGATGGCGTAATAATAAAACGAGGGTTTTGCTATGAAAACTGGCTACAAGGTTATGCTTGGCGCATTAGCGTTTGTCGTGACAAACGTTTATGCCGCAGAAATCATGAAAAAAACGGACTTTGATAAAGTCGCCTCCGAATACACGAAAATTGGCACGATTTCCACCACCGGGGAAATGTCGCCGCTGGACGCCAGAGAAGATTTAATCAAAAAGGCGGATGAAAAAGGGGCGGATGTGGTGGTGCTGACGTCCGGGCAGACAGAAAATAAAATTCATGGTACGGCTGATATTTATAAAAAGAAATAAAAGCGTTGCATCATAAAAATACCCGCCTGGGTTTCCGGCGGGTATATTTATTCCTGGCAACCGGCATCCGTTTTGCCGGATGACGGCCTGCAGTAAACGTAGCGCCATCAGGCATTCAGGACGCTGTCATTTGTCTTAATTATCCGACTGGTCTTTGGCACCTGCTTTTAAACGACGCCACAGAGTGGTGCGGCTAATCCCCAGATAACGCGCCGTGGCGCTCTTATCGCCCTTAAAGCGCGCCAGTACATCCTGTAACGCGTTCGCATCCACGGTTGAAGGCGTCAGTTCTGCTGTGTTCACCATAAGCTCAGGTAATAACTGCCGCATAAATTGCCTGTCCAGCGTTGGCGCGGGATCGACGCTTAAAAAAAGCGCCAGGCGCTCCATCATATTACGCAGTTCGCGAATATTACCGGGCCAGCGCCAGGCCAGCAAAAGCGGCTGACACTGTGTCAATCCATGACGTATCGATTCGGTAAACGGAATTTCCATCGCCGCCAGCGACTGTTTTAAAAAGCTTTCCGCCAGCGGCAAAATATCAGCCTGCCGCTCGCGCAAAGGAGGAAGCGTCAGACGCAGAATACTCAGGCGATAAAAGAGATCGGGGCGAAAACGTCCTTGCATTATCTCCCGATCCAGATCGCAATGCGTAGCGCTGATCACCCGGACATCCACCGGGATCGGCTGGTGTCCGCCGACGCGAGTGACGGCTTTTTCCTCCAGTACGCGCAAAAGTCGGGTTTGTAACGGCAAGGGCATTTCGCCGATTTCATCCAGAAACAGCGTGCCGCCGTGTGCGATTTCAAACAGCCCCGCCCGGCCTCCTCGTCGTGAACCGGTAAACGCGCCCTCTTCATAACCAAACAGTTCCGCCTCCAGCAATGACTCGGTAATCGCGCCGCAATTGACGGCGACAAAGGGAGGGGATGGCTTATTCTGACGGTGAGGCTGGCGGTGAAAAAACGTCTGGTGAATCGCCTGCGCCGCCAGCTCTTTTCCGGTCCCTGTTTCCCCCTGAATCAGCACTGCCGCACGGGAGCGGGCATAGAGCGTAATCGTCTGGCGGAGCTGCTCCATTTGCGGCGACTGGCCGCGTATATCACCCAGTTCATACCGGGTTTGTAATCCCTTGCCGGATGGGTAATCCACGCGCTGTCGCCGTGTCAGACGGGTCATATCCAGCGCATCATGGAAAGCCTGACGAACGGTCGCCGCGGAATAAATAAAGATGGCGGTCATTCCCGCTTCTTCCGCCAGATCGGTAATTAATCCCGCGCCGACGACGGCTTCAATACCGTTGGCCTTAAGTTCGTTAATTTGCCCGCGCGCGTCCTCTTCGGTGACATAGCTTCGCTGTTCAAGACGGAGGTGAAACGTTTTCTGAAAGGCAAGTAACGCCGGAATGGTCTCCTGATAGGTCACGATACCGATAGACGAGGTGAGCTTTCCCGCTTTCGCCAGCGCCTGTAATACATCGAATCCGCTGGGCTTGATGAGGATCACCGGTATTGACAGGCGACTTTTTAAATAGGCCCCGTTCGAACCCGCCGCGATAATCGCGTCGCAGCGCTCGGTCGCCAGTTTTTTGCGAATGTAGGTCACCGCCTTTTCAAAGCCGAGTTGAATAGGCGTGATGGTCGCCAGATGATCGAATTCCAGGCTGATATCCCGAAACAGTTCGAACAGACGCGTTACGGAGACCGTCCAGATCACCGGTTTATCGCTATTATCGCGCGGAGCGCTGTGGGCAGTCGTCATCGCAGTAGGTTCATCTTTAAGGGGCGATTTTTTGTTTTAAACGTGTTTCATAAATGTTGCAATGAAACGGAGCGATTCGTTTCATGAAACGTTAGCTGACACGTTTTTCTTTTCCCTTAATCGCGCTTATTCATAACAGGAATGACTGTAATCACCTGTTTTTAAATCTTATTGTATTTAATTTTCTCGCTGCCTCTTTGCCTGGCATAGCCTTTGCTTTGGTGAATACATCCTGAGTAACAATTTACTAACATGAGGACGAGATATGTCTTTACATTCGCCGGGGCTGGCATTTCGCGCCGCGCTCGCTAAAGAGAATCCATTACAAATTGTCGGCGCGATCAATGCTAACCATGCTCTGTTGGCCCAACGGGCCGGGTATCAGGCTATCTATCTTTCTGGCGGCGGCGTAGCGGCGGGCTCGCTCGGACTGCCGGACCTGGGGATTTCGACGCTGGATGATGTGTTAACCGATATCCGTCGCATCACGGATGTTTGCCCGCTGCCGCTGTTGGTGGATGCGGATATTGGCTTTGGCTCCTCCGCCTTTAATGTCGCGCGGACGGTAAAGTCCATAGCCAAAGCGGGCGCCGCCGCGCTGCATATTGAAGACCAGGTTGGCGCTAAGCGCTGTGGACACCGTCCAAACAAAGCGATCGTCTCGAAAGAGGAGATGGTAGACCGAATTCGGGCGGCAGTGGATGCGCGCACCGATCCGAACTTTGTGATCATGGCGCGTACCGATGCGCTGGCGGTGGAAGGGCTGGAGGCGGCTCTCGATCGTGCGCAGGCTTACGTGGACGCGGGGGCTGACATGCTGTTCCCGGAGGCGATCACCGAACTGTCGATGTACCGCCAGTTCGCCGACGTGGCGCAGGTGCCGATCCTCGCCAACATCACTGAGTTTGGCGCGACGCCGCTGTTTACGACCGACGAGTTGCGCAGCGCACACGTGGCGATGGCGCTCTATCCGCTGTCGGCGTTTCGCGCCATGAACCGCGCCGCAGAAAAAGTCTATACCGTGCTGCGCCAGGAAGGGACGCAAAAGAACGTGATCGACATCATGCAGACCCGCAACGAGCTGTACGAAAGCATCAATTACTACCAGTTCGAAGAGAAGCTGGACGCGCTGTACAGGAATAAAAAATCGTAGCCTGTAGGCCTGATAAGGCGAAGCCGCCATCAGGCAATGCCGGATGGCACTACGTTTAACCCGCCTACGGTACGGCCTACACGCCTCAATACCCTACACATTACAATAATGACGAGGACAATATGACAGACACGACGATCCTGCAAAACAACACGCATGTCATTAAGCCTAAAAAATCGGTCGCGCTTTCCGGCGTACCTGCCGGAAATACCGCTCTGTGTACCGTGGGAAAAAGCGGTAACGATCTGCACTATCGCGGTTACGACATTCTCGATCTGGCGGAGCACTGCGAATTTGAAGAAGTCGCGCATTTACTGATCCACGGAAAATTACCGACCCGCGACGAGCTGAACGCGTATAAAAGCAAGTTAAAAGCGCTGCGCGGATTACCCGCCAATGTCCGTACCGTTCTGGAAGCGTTACCGGCGGCCTCGCACCCGATGGACGTGATGCGTACCGGCGTTTCCGCGCTGGGCTGCACCCTGCCGGAAAAAGAGGCACATACCGTCTCCGGCGCGCGCGATATTGCCGATAAGCTGTTGGCCTCGCTCAGCTCTATCCTTCTTTACTGGTATCACTACAGCCACAACGGCGAACGTATTCAGCCGGAAACCGACGATGATTCCATCGGCGGCCATTTCCTGCATCTGCTGCACGGTGAAAAGCCAACCCAAAGCTGGGAAAAGGCGATGCATATTTCGCTGGTGCTGTATGCCGAGCATGAGTTCAACGCCTCGACGTTTACCAGCCGGGTGATTGCCGGAACCGGCTCGGATGTCTACTCCGCGATTATCGGCGCGATTGGCGCGCTGCGCGGCCCGAAACACGGCGGGGCGAATGAGGTGTCGCTGGAAATTCAACAGCGTTATGAAACGCCGGACGAGGCAGAGGCGGATATCCGTAAACGCGTGGAAAACAAAGAGGTGGTGATTGGCTTTGGACATCCGGTTTACACCATCGCCGACCCGCGCCACCAGGTGATCAAACGGGTGGCGAAACAGCTTTCAGAAGAAGGCGGCTCGCTGAAGATGTACCACATCGCCGACCGTCTGGAAACGGTGATGTGGGAGACCAAAAAGATGTTCCCGAATCTCGACTGGTTTTCGGCGGTCTCCTACAACATGATGGGCGTCCCTACCGAAATGTTCACCCCGCTGTTTGTCATCGCCCGCGTTACCGGCTGGGCGGCGCACATTATTGAACAGCGTCAGGACAACAAAATTATTCGTCCCTCTGCCAACTATACCGGGCCGGAAGATCGTCCGTTTGTCTCGATAGACGATCGTTGCTAACTCACTCTTATTAAAAATAAAACGCAGGAAACGTACCCTATGTCTACCCAAGAACTGAACATCCGCCCAGACTTTGACCGTGAAATCGTCGATATCGTGGATTACGTGATGAACTACGACATCACCTCAAAGGTGGCGTACGACACCGCGCATTATTGCCTGCTCGACACGCTCGGTTGTGGTCTGGAAGCGCTGGAATACCCGGCCTGTAAAAAATTGCTTGGGCCAATCGTGCCAGGCACGGTGGTGCCCAACGGCGCACGCGTGCCGGGCACCCAGTTCCAGCTCGATCCGGTACAGGCAGCCTTTAACATTGGTGCGATGATCCGCTGGCTCGATTTTAACGATACCTGGCTTGCCGCCGAGTGGGGCCATCCTTCTGATAACCTCGGCGGTATTCTGGCGATTGCGGACTGGCTGTCACGCAACGCCGTCGCCGCCGGCAAAGCGCCGCTGACCATGAAACAGGTATTGAGCGGGATGATCAAAGCCCATGAAATTCAGGGCTGCATCGCGCTGGAAAACGCCTTCAACCGTGTCGGGCTTGACCATGTGCTGCTGGTGAAAGTGGCCTCGACCGCGGTGGTCGCTGAAATGCTGGGGCTGACGCGCGATGAGATCCTCAACGCGGTATCGCTGGCGTGGGTGGATGGGCAGTCGTTGCGCACTTATCGTCATGCGCCGAATACCGGTACGCGCAAATCCTGGGCGGCGGGCGACGCTACCTCACGCGCGGTACGTCTGGCGCTGATGGCGAAAACCGGCGAGATGGGCTATCCCTCGGCGCTCACCGCCAAAACCTGGGGCTTCTACGACGTTTCATTCAAAGGTGAAACGTTCCGTTTCCAGCGCCCTTACGGCTCCTACGTGATGGAAAACGTGCTATTTAAAATTTCTTTCCCGGCAGAATTCCACTCGCAAACCGCCGTCGAAGCGGCGATGACGCTGTATGAGCAGATGCAGGCCGCGGGCAAAACGGCAGCGGATATCGAGAAAGTGACTATCCGCACCCACGAAGCCTGTCTTCGCATTATCGATAAAAAAGGCCCGCTCAATAACCCGGCGGACCGCGATCACTGTATCCAGTATATGGTCGCCGTGCCGTTGCTGTTCGGACGGTTAACCGCGGCGGATTATGAAGACGAGGTGGCGCAGGACAAGCGTATTGACGCCCTGCGCGAGAAAATCGTGTGTTATGAGGACCCGGCTTTTACCGCCGACTATCACGACCCGGAAAAACGTGCTATCGGCAATGCGATCTCCGTAGAGTTTACTGATGGCTTACGCTTTGGCGAGGTTGTCGTTGAGTATCCGATTGGTCATGCGCGTCGCCGCGCCGACGGTATTCCGAAGCTTATCGAAAAATTTAAAATTAACCTGGCGCGTCAGTTCCCGACTCGCCAGCAGCAACGCATTCTGGATGTCTCCCTGGACAGAACCCGCCTGGAGCAGATGCCGGTTAACGAATACCTCGATTTATATGTCATCTGAGCCAGCCAGCAGTAAGGCGTAAGTTCAACAGGAGAGCGTGATGTCTTTTAGCGAATTTTATCAGCGTTCCATTAACGAACCGGAGGCGTTCTGGGCCGAGCAGGCCCGGCGTATCGACTGGCGACAGCCGTTTACGCAGACGCTGGATCATAGCCGTCCACCGTTTGCCCGCTGGTTTTGCGGCGGCACCACTAACTTATGTCATAACGCCGTTGACCGCTGGCGGGATAAACAGCCGGAGGCGCTGGCGCTGATTGCCGTCTCATCAGAGACCGATGAAGAGCGTACATTTACCTTCAGCCAGTTGTATGACGAGGTCAACATTGTGGCCGCCATGTTGCTGTCGCTGGGCGTGCAGCGTGGCGATCGCGTATTGGTCTATATGCCAATGATTGCCGAAGCGCAGATAACGCTGCTGGCCTGCGCGCGCATTGGCGCGATCCATTCGGTGGTCTTTGGCGGTTTTGCCTCGCACAGCGTGGCGGCGCGCATTGACGATGCCAGACCGGCGCTGATTGTGTCGGCGGATGCCGGAGCGCGGGGCGGTAAAATCCTGCCGTATAAAAAGCTGCTCGATGACGCTATTGCGCAGGCGCAGCATCAGCCGAAACACGTTCTGCTGGTGGACAGAGGGCTGGCGAAAATGGCGTGGGTGGATGGGCGCGATCTGGATTTTGCCACGTTGCGCCAGCAGCATTTCGGCGCGAGAGTGCCGGTGGCGTGGCTGGAATCCAATGAAACTTCGTGCATTCTTTACACCTCCGGCACTACCGGCAAACCGAAAGGCGTCCAGCGCGACGTCGGCGGTTATGCGGTGGCGCTGGCAACCTCGATGGACACCATTTTTGGCGGCAAGGCGGGCGGCGTATTCTTTTGCGCATCGGATATCGGCTGGGTCGTCGGCCACTCCTATATTGTTTACGCGCCGCTGCTGGCAGGCATGGCGACTATTGTTTATGAAGGACTGCCGACGTACCCGGACTGCGGGGTCTGGTGGAAAATTGTCGAGAAATACCAGGTTAACCGGATGTTTTCCGCCCCGACCGCGATTCGCGTGCTGAAAAAATTCCCGACGGCGCAAATCCGCAATCACGATCTCTCCTCGCTGGAGGCGCTTTATCTGGCCGGTGAGCCGCTGGACGAGCCGACGGCCAGTTGGGTGACGGAGACGCTGGGTGTGCCGGTTATCGACAATTATTGGCAGACGGAGTCCGGCTGGCCGATCATGGCGCTGGCCCGCGCGCTGGACGACAGGCCGTCGCGTCTGGGAAGTCCCGGCGTGCCGATGTACGGTTATAACGTCCAGCTACTCAATGAAGTCACCGGCGAACCTTGCGGCATAAATGAAAAGGGGATGCTGGTGATCGAGGGGCCGCTGCCGCCGGGCTGTATTCAGACTATTTGGGGCGACGATGCGCGTTTTGTGAAGACTTACTGGTCGCTGTTTACCCGTCAGGTTTATGCCACTTTCGACTGGGGAATCCGCGACGCCGAGGGGTATTACTTTATTCTGGGCCGTACCGATGATGTGATTAATATTGCGGGTCATCGGCTGGGGACGCGAGAAATAGAAGAAAGTATCTCCAGTTACCCGAACGTAGCGGAAGTGGCGGTGGTGGGGATAAAGGACGCTCTGAAAGGGCAGGTGGCGGTGGCGTTTGTCATTCCGAAGCAGAGCGATACGCTGGCGGATCGCGAGGCGGCGCGCGACGAGGAAAACGCGATTATGGCGCTGGTGGATAACCAGATCGGTCACTTTGGTCGTCCGGCGCATGTCTGGTTTGTTTCGCAGCTCCCCAAAACGCGTTCCGGAAAGATGCTTCGCCGCACGATCCAGGCGATCTGCGAAGGCCGCGATCCGGGCGATCTGACAACCATTGACGATCCCGCGTCGTTGCAGCAAATTCGCCAGGCGATCGAGGAATAGCCGTAAGCCGGATAAGCCGCGTCCGGCAACGGGTCAGGCTCAGCGACTGAATAGTGGGGTGTAAAGTCGGGAAAGGGCGGCGGCAGCGCGCCGCCCTGTAACAGAATTAACGCAGAATATTTTTCTCAGCCAGATCCAGCGCGAAGTAACTGAAAATCAAATCGGCGCCGGCGCGTTTAATCGAGCCCAGACTTTCCAGCACGACCTTTTCTTCATCGATGGCGCCAGCCATAGCAGCAAATTTAATCATGGCATATTCACCGCTCACCTGGTAAGCGCCAAGCGGCAACTCTGTGCGTTCGCGGATTTCACGCAGCACGTCCAGATACGCGCCGGCCGGTTTCACCATTAAGCAATCCGCGCCCTGGGCTTCGTCGAGCAGTGATTCGCGAATCGCTTCACGGCGGTTCATCGGATTCATTTGATACGTCTTGCGGTCGCCTTTTAACGCGGTGCCCGCTGCTTCACGGAAGGGGCCGTAGAAAGAAGAGGCGAACTTGGTGGAGTAGGACATTATTGCCGTATCGGTAAAACCGGCGGCATCCAGCGCCTGGCGGATAGCCTGGACTTGTCCATCCATTGCCGCGGAGGGCGCAATAAAATCTGCTCCAGCCGCCGCCGCGATAACGGCCTGCTTGCCGAGGTTGGCCAGCGTCGCATCGTTATCCACGCCGTGTTCGCACAACACGCCGCAGTGGCCGTGCGAGGTGTATTCGCAGAAGCAGGTGTCGGACATGACGATCATCTCCGGCACGGTTTGCTTACAGATGCGGGACATTCTTGCCACCAGGCCGTCTTCTTTCCAGGTATCGCTGCCGGTGTCATCAGTATGGTGAGAAATGCCGAAGGTCATAACGGAACGAATACCAGCATTTGCGATACGTTCAATCTCTCGCGCCAGCTGCTTTTCCGGGATACGCATTACGCCGGGCATGGCATCAATAGTTTTGTAATCGTCGAGTTCTTCTTCAACAAAGATCGGCAACACCAGGTCGTTCAGGCTAAGTGTTGTCTCTTCAAACATAGCGCGCAGCGCAGCGGATTTGCGCAGGCGGCGAGGGCGATGGATAAGGTCTGTCATGGTCTGCCTGATGTTTGTGGAATCGAAGGCCCAGTATACCTGAATCTGCAGGCAGATGTTTTACGAAAACGGTCCTTAACGTAGCAGGCGCAGCCCCGGCGGCGGCAGAACATGGCGCTTCTTTTATATACCGGAGATTAATACCTCAGGCACTATATCATTTTAAATAAGAATTAGTTTTACGTTGTTTTTAGTTTTATTTCATCGTCATTTAAGTAAATGTGGGTTTCAACATTATTCATGTTTATTTTGTTTTTCTTTAATTCATATTTATCTTATATGTACTTTGTTTTTTTGTTTTCTTGTAAGGTCATGAAAAAGAATGCTTTTTAATTATAAAATTTCCTTTTATTACGTCTTTTTAATTCATGTCCGAATCCGGACTGAGGATAAAGAATAATTGAACCTTTTAGCAATGACGCCGCATAATCCTTCTTGCTAAACATCTCTATGTTTTTATGCATTGATAATTGATGGATCAACTATATTACGTCCCTGAGGAGGGATGACAAATGCACTCCTGGAAAAAGAAACTTGTAGTCTCACAATTAGCATTGGCTTGCACTCTGGCAATCACTTCTCAGGCGAATGCTCAAGATATTTCTGGCACAACCTACAACACGTTTGGTTACGACAGTGTAACTAACCATGATGGTTGGTTGTATGATGGCTATGTAAACTGGAATAACACTTCTGCTGATTCTACCAACATCTGGAATGCCGATATTTATCCAGTAATCAATAAAAGTACTGTGAATGGCGTTATTTCTGCATACTATCTGGACGATGGTTTTGATGGTACAGCGAACTCAATGTCCATTTCTAACAGCACAATCAATGGCATGGTTACTACTCTGTGCATGACTGATGAATGTGATGATGGTGTCGATGAAGATGGTACGAATCATACTCAATACGATCGTTTTAGCCTGACCGTTGATAATTCAACTATCAACGATACCTATGAACATTATTATTATGATGTTGTTGATGGCGATACCACCACGACTAAAGTTGTTGATACTTACGATATTGGTAATGCTATCACTGTTGATGAAGAGTCAGACATCGTCATTCAGAATAACTCTCATGTTGCAGGTATCACTTTCTTACAGGGCTATCAGACGCTTGATAATACCCCGTATGATAATGTTGAAGGTATAGCGAATAGCGATAATATCTTCACTAACACACTGGTTGTTAAAGACTCTGTCCTGACTTCTGGTGCCTATAGCGATCTGGGAACTGATGGTTTCTACGGTCAGGGCGAGAAGCCAAGCGACTACAATGGCACTGCAGATTACTGGTTTAGCTACAATGATGATGATCCCCTTGATGATGCCGCGTTAATTGTTAGCGATAATACTAACGCAGACAACTCAATGCAGACTACCGCTACGTTTGATCATTCCACTATCACTGGTGACATTCTCTTTAGTAGCACCTTCGACAACAACTTCTATGAGAATGGTGATCCTGCAACGGATACTACGGATGATGGTGTCTATAATCCAACAACGAATGGTTGGGATGATACTGACTCTTTAACCGTGACGCTGACCAATGGCTCGAAATGGGTTGGCGCGGCTCAATCTGAAGTTGAGGCAATCGGCACTGGTAAGATGTACGGTTGGGGATATACCGATGCTGATTGGCATGCTTTAGTACCAAACAGCATTTGGCCGTCTTCAACTTACTATTCTGATGATGAGCACCTTGCTGGCGCAGAGGTTTATCAGAGCGGTATCTTTAATATTGCGCTGGATAACGGCTCTGAATGGGATACTCGCAAGATTTCCAATATTGACGACCTGACAGTGAATAATGTCTCTCAGGTAAATGTTGAAAACTCTGGTTTAATCGCCGACAGCATTACGCTGGCTAATTCTTCTTCTCTGAACATTGGTGACACCGGTGGTGTGGCGACAAATAGTCTGTATCTGGATAGTTACAGTACCGCTTCTCTGACAGAAGAGACCGCTTCTCTGTATGCTAATACCATTACTGTTGATAATGGTGCCCAGCTGAACCTGGGTCTGGGTCAGGTTGATACACATAATGTGATTTTGACTGATGGTGGCGTACTGAATGTCGCCAGCCGTGATTATGTGTTGAACTCTGATCTGAACAACGCACGTTATATTACCAACGACGTTTACGATGCTAATTATGACTACGGTGTGGTTGCATTGAACTCTGATGGTCATCTGGCGGTTAATGGGGACGTTGCAGGTAACTATAAAGTCCGCATTGATAACGCTACTGGTGCAGGTTCTGTTGCTGATTACAAAGATAAAGAAATTGTCCGTGTTTATGACGATAACGCTGACACTACTGCTAGCTTTACTGCAGCTAACAAAGCTGACCTCGGCGCTTACACCTATCAGGCGCAGCAGCAGGATAACTCTGTTGTTCTGCAGCAGATGGAACTGACCGACTACGCTAACATGGCGCTGAGCATTCCTTCTGCGAACACCAATATCTGGAACCTGGAACAAGACACCGTTGGTACTCGTCTGACCAACGCTCGTCATGGTCTGGCGGATAACGGCGGCGCATGGGTAAGCTACTTCGGCGGTAACTTCAACGGCGACAACGGCACCATTAACTACGATCAGGATGTTAATGGCATCATGGTCGGTGTTGATACCAAAGTTGACGGTAACAACGCTAAGTGGATCGTTGGTGCGGCAGCAGGCTTCGCGAAAGGCGATCTGAGCGATCGTACCGGTCAGGTGGATCAGGACAGCCAGTCTGCCTACATCTACTCTTCCGCTCGTTTCGCAAACAACATCTTTGTTGACGGTAACTTGAGCTACTCTCACTTCAACAACGATTTGTCTGCTAACATGAGCGACGGTACTTACGTTGACGGCAACACCTCTTCTGACGCCTGGGGCTTCGGCTTGAAACTGGGTTATGATCTGAAGCTGGGTGATGCAGGCTACGTAACGCCTTACGGTAGCGTATCCGGTCTGTTCCAGTCTGGCGACGACTACCAGCTGAGCAACGACATGAAAGTTGACGGTCAGTCTTACGACAGCATGCGTTATGAACTCGGTGTAGATGCAGGTTATACCTTCACTTACAGCGAAGATCAGGCGCTGACCCCGTACTTCAAACTGGCTTACGTTTACGACGACTCCAACAACGATGCTGACGTAAACGGCGACTCTATCGACAACGGCGTAGAAGGTTCTGCGGTACGTGTTGGTCTGGGTACTCAGTTCAGCTTCACGAAGAACTTCAGCGCCTACACCGATGCTAACTACCTCGGCGGCGGTGATGTTGATCAAGACTGGTCTGCAAACGTTGGTGTTAAATATACCTGGTAATCATTTTCTCTCAGGAGAAATAAAGGTAATTTAAACTGAAAAATGCCCGTCAAGGACTTGACGGGCATTATTGCAAGGAATGCATATGTTATCTTTAAGCAAGCCACTACAGGAATTCTACAGACTCGATAAATGCCTTTCTAAGCATGGTACGCGTTTCGAGTTTGTTAATGATAAAGAGATTATCTGTTCACCTGATGAAAGTAATACCCATACCTTTGTTATTTTAGAGGGGGTTGTTTCGTTAGTTCGCGGTGATAAAGTTCTTATTGGTATTGTGCAGGCCCCCTTTATTTTCGGCTTAGCCGATGGTGTGGCGAAAAAAGAGGCACAATATAAATTAATTGCGGAGAGCGGTTGCATCGGTTATCGCCTCTCATCATCACAAACTCTCGCCATCATTGAGCAGAACCAACTGTGGCGTGAAGCCTTCTGTTGGATAGTATGGAAAAGTCAGGTACTGGAACTTCGTGACAAGCAGCTCATTGGTAATAATTCCTACGACCAAAGTCGTGCGACATTAATGACAATGATTGAGTGGGATGAAGAACTTCGCTCACGTATTGGTGTTATGAATTATATTCATCAACGAACGCGCGTATCGCGATCGGTGGTGGCGGAAGTTCTCGCGGCCCTGCGTAAGGGTAATTACATTGAAATGAATAAAGGCAAACTGATCAGTATTAACCGTTTGCCCTCCGAATATTAACAAAAATGTTGCGCCTCGTCTGATATAGCGCGAGGCGCGACGACTCAGGATGCAGGAATAGCAATCGGTTTATTGCCGCTTAGCTCAGTAACCAAATCGTTAATCCCGTCGCTCATATTGGTAAAACGAGTGAGGGGGGAACGGGTTACGACCACAAAAGCGCCAATATTATATTGCGGGATCATCGCCATATAGGTAATAAAACCGCCACCGCCTCCTGTTTTCTGGATAATGCCAGGACGTCCGTCTTTTGGCGCCATATAGACCCAGCCCAGACCGAGCGCGTCGGCTTTACCCGGTACGTCCATCCCGATGATTTTCTTTAACTGTGTGCGCTGATAAATCAACGTTTGCATACGATCGGCCTGATGGCTACGGTGATAAAAATCTGAAGACAGATACTGTTGCATCCAGCGCATCATATCTCCTGGCGTAGAATAGACCCCGCCGCTGCCAATGGCAGCCAGCGTATTATTACAGGGGCTTGCGCCTTTTTCTGCCACCATCAGACGTTTACACTGATCGGGAGAGGGGGTAAACGTGGTGTCTTTCATTCCCAGCGGGCGGGTAATCTTTTCTTCAAACAGTTGCGTATAAGGTTTGCCGGAGGCGGTCGCCAGCGCGTCGGCTAACAGGTCGAACGCCAGATTGGAATAGGCCGCCTGTGAACCGGGCGCGACTTTTAACGTTGCTGTGGAGAGCCAGCTCCAGCGTTGTTCGCGGGTTGGCCAGACAAATACCGGACGATGCGCCGCGCCGCCGGGCTGTTCTCGCGGAAGCGCACTGGTATGGGTCGCTAAGTTGACCAACGTAATCGGCGTGCCTTGATACGTCGGGACATGCGCGCCGGGAGGCGCATATTTGCTGAGAGGATCGTTTAATTTTACCGTTCCCTGATCGAGCAATTTTACCAACATTTCACTGGTCATGAGCTTGGTGATAGAAGCGATACGAATGACCGAATCAAGCTGTGGACGAACATTATTGCCCGGTCTGGTGTCACCGAAACTACGAAACACGCGTTGATTGCCGTCGATCACCACCAGCGCCATGCCTGTGGCGCCGCTACCATAAAAGATATGCTCGGCATAACGATCAACGATATCAGAGGCAAAAACCGGATCGGCAATCGGCTGAGCCGCCTGGACAGAAGTAAGTGATGCCGCAAACAGCATGGCAGTAAAAAGCAGACTACGTTTCAACGGTGATGTCCATAAGTGAAATAACGGTGGTTATGCGTATTTATACTACCCGGCGGCACATTGCAAAACGTTAAAGAGAAAAAAGTGGGTGAAAAAACGTAACGGCGGGTTTTCGTGATGGAGAATGTTTACTTTTGTGATAGAGCGCTTGTGATAACCTGATAGCGTCAGCGTGCCTGCTGTGTATGAAACTCGTCGAAACAATTCTGTTGAGCAGAAATGCGAACTAAGCGTCACAACGTAGGTCACAATGCCTGGTTTAGCCCTTTCATTTGCGTGGGCATGGCGTGCTATTGCCGCCGTCACAGCAGCCGTAATAAAGATAAGAAGTTAGCAGGAGAGCATGATGTTTAAATCTTTTTTCCCAAAGCCAGGGCCGTTTTTCATGTCGGCGTTTGTTTGGGCGCTGATCGCCGTCATTTTCTGGCAGGCGGGAGGAGGAGATTGGGTGGCGCGACTTGTAGGGGCATCCGATGAAGTGCCTATCAGCGCAGCGCGCTTTTGGTCGCTGGACTATCTGATTTTTTATGCTTATTACCTGATTTGCGTGGGATTATTTGCAACGTTCTGGTTCATCTATAGCCCGCACCGCTGGCAGTACTGGTCGATACTTGGCACCTCGCTCATTATTTTTGTCACCTGGTTTTTGGTGGAGGTTGGCGTCGCGGTTAACGCCTGGTACGCGCCGTTCTATGATTTGATTCAAACGGCGCTCAGCTCGCCGCACAAGGTCACTCTTGGTCAATTTTATCATGAAGTGGGGGTGTTTCTCGGTATTGCGCTTATCGCCGTGGTGATCGGCGTGCTGAACAACTTCTTTGTCAGCCACTATGTATTTCGCTGGCGTACCGCAATGAATGAGCACTATATGGCGCACTGGCAGTACCTGCGCCATATCGAAGGGGCCGCCCAGCGTGTGCAGGAAGACACCATGCGTTTTGCCTCTACACTGGAGAATATGGGCGTGAGTTTTATCAATGCCATCATGACGCTTATCGCCTTTCTGCCGGTGTTAGTCACCCTGTCAGCGCATGTGCCGAATTTACCCATCGTAGGACATATCCCTTACGGCCTGGTCATTGCCGCCATAGTCTGGTCATTAATGGGGACGGGCCTGCTGGCGGTCGTCGGGATCAAATTGCCGGGGCTGGAATTTAAAAATCAGCGAGTGGAAGCAGCTTATCGTAAGGAGCTGGTCTACGGTGAAGATGACGCCAGCCGCGCCACGCCGCCCACCGTCCGTGAACTGTTTAGCGCGGTGCGCCATAACTACTTCCGTCTCTACTTTCACTATATGTATTTCAACATCGCGCGCATTCTCTATTTGCAGGTCGATAACGTTTTCGGTTTGTTCCTGCTGTTTCCTTCCATTGTTGCCGGTACGATTACGCTGGGGCTGATGACGCAAATCACCAACGTGTTTGGCCAGGTGCGCGGTTCGTTCCAGTATTTGATTAACTCCTGGACGACGCTGGTGGAGCTGATGTCTATTTATAAACGTTTACGTAGCTTTGAACGTCAGTTGGATGGTCAGCCAGTTCAGGAAGTGACCCACTCTTTTAGCTAACAGAAGGAAACGTTATGTCGGCGGCGTCCCGTCTTTATCCTCTGCCTTTTCTGGCGGTCGCCATGTTGGCTGGCTGTAGTAGTCAATCCGGGCAGCCGGTGAGCAAGGGCGAGAAGCCTGTCGACGTGGCAAGCGTAGTACGTCAGAAAATGCCAGCCAGTGTCAAAGACAGAGAGGCCTGGGCGAAAGATATCGCGACAACGTTTAAGAGCCAGGGGCTGGCGCCGACGGTAGAAAATATCTGTTCGGTGCTGGCTGTCGCCCAGCAGGAGTCCGGTTATCAGGCGGATCCTGTCGTGCCGGGGCTAAGTAAAATCGCCTGGCAGGAGATTGATCGCCGCGCTGAACGACTACACATCCCGCTGTTTCTGGTGCACACCGCGCTGAAAATTAACTCCCCCAACGGCAAGAGCTATAGCGAACGCCTGGACACGGTAAAAACCGAAAAACAGCTTAGCGCTATTTTTGATGATTTTATCAATATGGTTCCTATGGGGCAGACGCTATTTGGCTCATATAACCCGGTGCATACGGGCGGCCCGATGCAGGTCAGCATTGCCTTTGCCGAACAGCACGCGAAAGGTTATCCGTGGAAGATGGCGGGTACGGTACGTCAGGAGGTCTTTACGCGCCGTGGCGGGTTGTGGTTTGGAACTTACCATTTGCTGAATTACCCGGCGAACTACAGCGCGCCTGTTTTCCGCTTCGCCGACTTCAACGCGGGATGGTACGCCAGCCGTAACGCTGCGTTCCAGAATGCCGTCAGTAAAGCCAGTGGGGTAAAACTGGCGCTGGATGGCGATCTGATTCGTTATAACAGCAAGGAACCGGGCAAAACAGAGTTAGCGGTACGCAAACTGGCAGGGCAGTTGGGAATGAGTGAGCGTGAAATTCGCAGCCAACTGGAGAAAGGCGATAGCCTGGCGTTTGAAAAAACGGCGCTCTACAAGAAAGTCTATAAACTGGCCGAGGCCAAAACGGGCAAGACGCTTGCGCGGGAAATGTTGCCCGGTATTCAACTGGAAAGTCCGAAGATCACGCGTAAGCTGACGACCGCCTGGTTTGCTAAACGAGTTGATGAGCGGCGGGCGCGGTGTATGGGGCGATAAATTTCGCGCTGGGATACTTTCTCCAGCGCGCTAAGGTTTATTGGTGACGGTGACGCCAGCGTAAAAACGCGGCGATAACGGCGAAAATGAGGCAGCCCGTGAGGAAGGGCACCAGGCCAAAAATCGTCCCGACGCCCAGCCCAATCTCTACCCGCGGTCGACCTGTATCCTGTACCTGCATCAGATGCTCATAGATGCCCGGCGCATGAACCAGCAGGTTTAAGAGTTGCGCTCCGGCCCAGAAGCAAAACAGTACAAATATGGCGTAAGCAATATTTCCGGGCGTAGAGGAGGTTTCTCGATGCTTCCCGCTGAACAGCGATTTTGAGAGAGTGAAATCAGCCATAAAGACCTCCAGGATGATCGGCTACGATCTGGCGTTATGCCATCGGCTTACTGTGAAGTCTGACAGGTCATTGTGTTTGTCAATATCAGAATCATGGTAATTTCACATACGGAATGTATCCATCGCGTAAATTTTTGTTAGTTGTCACAAAACGATCACTTTTATCAAAATCAATTAACATTTAAGAAATTCCGTATCCCCCACAGACTCGCTCGCCAGAAGTATGCAAAAATACGTTTTTGTTACTGTTAATACGTCGGAGTCGTTATGCGTTTGCCTGTAAAAATTCGTCGTGACTGGCACTACTATGCCTTCTCTATTGGCCTTATCTTTATTTTGAATGGCGTCGTAGGATTGCTGGGTTTTGAGGCGAAAGGATGGCAAACCTATGGTGTTGGGCTGGTAACGTGGATTATTAGCTTCTGGCTGGCGGGGTTCATTATTCGCCGGCGCGAAGATGATGAGGTAAAAGACGCCCGATAAACGTTGCGCTATCGGGCGTGCGGTATTACATCGTGGTTTTTAAGGCGTTATTCGCCGTATGGCGTTCCAGCGCCAGCTCAATCAGGCGGCTGATCAAATCGGTATAGCCCAATCCGCTCGCCTGCCAGAGTTTTGGATACATACTGATATTGGTAAAACCTGGCAGCGTATTAATCTCGTTAATCACGACCTCATTGTCTGCCGTTAAGAAGACATCGACACGCGCCATACCCGCGCATCCCAGTGTCTGATAAGCCTGGATCGCGATTGCGCGGATCTTGTCATTCACCCCGGAAGGGATCTGCGCAGGCACGACAACTTGTGCGCCATTATCATCAATATACTTAGTATCGTAGGCGTAAAATTCGCTGTTCAGTACGATTTCGCCGCAGGTACTGGCCTGTGGGTTATCGTTACCTAATACGGCGCATTCGATCTCGCGCCCTTTGATCCCTTGCTCCACCACCACTTTATGATCGAATTCGAAAGCCAGCGCGACCGCCTGCTGATATTGCGCTTCGTTAGCGACTTTACTGACGCCGACCGAAGAGCCCTGATTGGCGGGCTTAACGAACAGCGGCAGTCCCAGACGGGATTCAACCTCGGCAAAACTAAACGCGTGACGATTCGTTCGGGTGAGTGTAATAAACGGGGCGATATTCAGTCCTGCATCGCGTAGCAGTCGTTTGGCGACGTCTTTATCCATGCAGGCTGCGGAGCTCAGCACGTCTGAACCGACAAACGGTAAGTTTGCGACGCGCAGCATCCCCTGCAATGAGCCGTCTTCGCCCAGCGTACCGTGGACGATAGGAAAAATAACATCTACCGTCGGTAGCGGCTGCCCGTTCTGGGCGTTAATCAATTGGTGTTGATGTTTGCCAGGCACCTGGGCCAGACTGATTGCCGAAGGACGTAGCGCGATATGTGCCGGATCGTCTGCATTCTGCAAATAATTTTCCGCATCGTTAACATGCCATTGTCCCGCCTTATCTATCCCTAACAGCACCACGTCGAAGCGGGTTTTATCGATCGCATCAACGATATTTTTCGCTGATTGCAAAGACACTTCATGTTCCGCCGACTTACCGCCAAATACTATTCCTACCCGCAATTTCGCCATCTTAAAAACCCATTCCATCGAATGCAAAGCGTATACATTACCACGACAAAACGCGGGTTTCGCGGGGTTCTGCCATAATGTTTATGGGATGTGAGAACGGAGGCCGCGTGAGAGGTAAGGGTTTTCTGATTATTGTGCTGTTGGGCGGCATTGGCGGGCTGGGATATCGTTATCTTCCCTCTTATTATAATCCTTTTGCTCCGCTACAACTTGCCGATCCGCCAGGCTGGATCACGACCTTCAAACTACAGCGCCTTACGCCGTCGCAGTGCCGGGAGCTGTTGACGGCGGCCAATCAACAGGGATTAATTTCATCACAACCTGTTGCGGATAGCGCTGGTGAATGTCCCTTGTCCCATGTTGTGCGCGTCAGAGATTTTGGCCAGGTCAAACTGAGCAGCAGTTTTTTAGCCTCCTGCCCGTTGGCGCTGCGCTCCGCGCTGTTTGTCGAACAGCAGGCAAAACCTTTAACAGAAACGTGGATGAAGCGCCGCCTGACCCGCATCGAACATCTGGGCAGCTATGCCTGCCGTAATATTTATCACCGCCCGGATGCGCGTCGCAGTGAACATGCCAGCGCAGAAGCGCTGGATGTCAGCGGGTTTCAGCTATCAGATGGCCGAAAAATCACTGTTCTGCGCGGCTGGGGGCGTCAGGAGACGGGGCCCTGGTTACGCGCTATGTTAAACGCCAGTTGCCATTATTATGGCAATGGGCTCGGGCCTGACTATAACGCTGCTCATGCTAACCATTTTCATCTTGGAATGCGGGGCTACGGCGTGTGTCGTTAAAGCATAAACGTCTGCCTTGCGCGGCTATATAATGTGATATGTTTCACAAAAATGATGAACGGGGAGACAAAATAGCAAAGTGTGACGTATCGCACCTCTGGAACCACCAGGAAAAAGAGAACTTGCTAAGCTAACGCGTATTTTCAGCTACTTACCGTTACGAGTCTTATGGAATCCTGGAAAGTTAATCTAATTTCCGTTTGGTTTGGATGTTTTTTTACCGGGCTGGCAATCAGCCAAATCCTGCCATTTTTACCCCTGTATATTTCCCAGCTTGGCGTCTCTTCCCATGAAGCGTTATCAATGTGGTCCGGGTTAACGTTTAGCATCACGTTTCTTATTTCCGCCATTGTGTCGCCGATGTGGGGCAGTCTCGCCGATCGCAAAGGGCGTAAACTGATGCTATTGCGCGCGTCGCTCGGGATGGCGATAGCTATTCTACTGCAGGCATTCGCGACCCATGTCTGGCAACTTTTCCTGCTGCGCGGAATCATGGGGTTAACGTCAGGTTATATCCCCAATGCTATGGCGCTGGTAGCCTCTCAGGTACCGCGCGAACGTAGCGGCTGGGCGCTCAGTACGCTTTCTACCGCGCAGATCAGCGGCGTTATCGGCGGGCCGTTAATGGGCGGCTTTGTCGCGGATCATATCGGGCTGCGGGCGGTATTTCTGATTACTGCCATGCTGTTGGTGGTGAGCTTTCTGGTCACGCTATTTTTAATTAAAGAAGGCGTGCGTCCGGTCATCAAGAAAAGCGAACGCCTGAGCGGTAAAGCCGTTTTTGCGTCGTTACCTTATCCTGCGCTGGTGATCAGTTTGTTTTTTACCACGATGGTCATTCAACTCTGTAATGGTTCCATCAGTCCAATCCTGGCGCTGTTTATCAAATCAATGATGCCGGACAGTAATAACATCGCCTTTCTTAGCGGGTTAATTGCCTCGGTGCCCGGTATCTCTGCGCTTATCTCCGCGCCTCGCCTGGGAAAACTTGGCGACAGAATCGGCACGGAAAGAATTCTGATGGCCACGCTTATCTGCGCAGTGCTGCTTTTCTTCGCGATGTCCTGGGTCACCACGCCGTTCCAGTTGGGGCTGTTGCGTTTCTTGTTGGGCTTTGCCGATGGCGCGATGTTACCCGCCGTACAAACGTTATTGGTGAAATACTCCAGCGATCAAATTACCGGACGTATTTTTGGCTACAACCAGTCATTTATGTACCTGGGCAACGTGGTTGGGCCGTTGATGGGCGCGACGGTATCGGCGATGGCCGGTTTCCGCTGGGTTTTTATCGCTACGGCGGCGATCGTGTTGATCAATATCGGGCAACTGACCCTGGCGTTACGTCGTCGGCGTAACGCGCAAAAAGCGAAAGGCCAATAGCGGTGCATCGTAACGGCGCTTCTGCCGTTACGATATGGTTTAAATTAAAAGATATATTCTTTATCCGTGAAGTTTTTCTATAGATGGCATAACCTTAAATTATGATATAGCGTGATTATTGTTTTTTGATGGTTTATTATCGTCTCGTTTTCGGTCTGAGAAACGTTTCGCTGCGGCGACAGTGATAATTATTTGTGTAAAGTTCTTCCTGTATCATAAAAATAGTACTTTCAGCCTCTAGGCAGTGGTTCTTCATAGTGATAACGTCACCCTGGAACTAATAAGGAAATATGGTCATGAAAAATCTCATAGCAGAGTTGTTGCTTAAGCTAGCCCAAAAAGAAGAAGAGTCGAAAGAACTGGTTGCTCAGGTAGAAGCGTTAGAGATTATCGTCACAGCAATGTTACGTAACATGGCGCAAAACGAGCAGGAGATGTTGATACGTCAGGTAGAGGGGGCACTTGAAGGCGTAAAGCCGGATGCCAGCGTTCCTGATCACGATACGGAATTGCTGCGCCAATATGTAAAAAAGTTGCTGAGACACCCCCGGCACTAATCGTATTTAAAACAACACAGTTGTTATAACGTTACTTTTATGAAATAACATAGCCGCTTCGTTTTTATTTTCTTCTGGGTAATACAGAGCAAAATAAAAACGAAGCGGCTATGGTAATAACAGTGTAACGTTATGCGCTGTTCTTCTGCATCCTGCCAGTGTAACTGTGGATAATCGAATTGCACATTAGCCTACGGTTTGTCAATCAATAAAACATCTATTGCTAACGGTAAGTAATACTTTTACAGCCGGGTGGTATTTTTGCCAGTAACAGCCAGACTTATATAAAGTCCCTGGGATATTTCCCAAAGGGACAACGTGTAATGTGTACACTGACAAAAGGATGGTGCTATGAAAATAACATTACTGGTGACTTTACTTTTTGGCCTGGTCTTTTTAACCGCCGTCGGCGCAACCGAAAAACCGTTAACACCGCAACAGCAGCGCATGACGACCTGTAATCAGCAGGCGACAGCGCAAGCGTTGAAAGGCGATGCACGTAAAACTTACCTTAGCGACTGTCTAAAAAACAGCCAGTCAGGCCCTGGAGAGAAAAGCCTGACGCCGCAACAGCAGAAAATGCGTGAATGCAATGTTCAGGCGACGGAACAATCCCTGAAAGGCGATGACCGTAGTAAGTTTATGAGCGCCTGCCTGAAAAAAGCGGCGTAGTGCTATCGGGTGAGCCCTGAAAAACACTCACCCGAAATTTCATACTCCCTCCATGCGCTCTGTTTCTATAATTTGGGAAAATTGTTTCTAAATGTTCCCAAAAATAATGAATGATGAAAATTTTTACCGAAAAGCGGTTGAGCAGGCGGTAGCGCCGCCTGACCCTTCTGATGATCGTCAGCGCTCCGGGTTGCGCTTCGCCCGGCGCATCAGGCTACCGCGTGCGGTGGGGTTAGGGGGGATGTTTTTACCGGTGGCCGCCGTGTTAGTGACGCAACCTGTCTTTGGCGGCTGGTGGTTATTACTGGTCGGCTGGTCTTTTGTCTGGCCACATCTGGCGTGGCAGTGGGCGGCGAAAGCCCTTGATCCGCTACGCCAGGAAATTTACAACCTGAAAGTGGATGCGATCCTCTCCGGCATGTGGATCGCGCTGATGGGCGTCAATATGTTGCCTGCCGCCGCGCTGTTTATGATGATGAGCATGAATCTGATGGGGGCTGGCGGGCGGCGGCTATTCACTGTCGGAATGGGCCTTTTGCTGGCGTCATGTCTGGTGACGTTGCAGCTTACCGGGCTACCTGTCGCGATGCGAAGCTCGTCGCTGGAAGTCACGCTCTCTTTGCCCGTCATTATGTTGTATCCGCTTCTGTTCGCCTGGGTAAGTTATCAAACGGCCATTAAATTAGCGGAACATAAGCGACGCTTGCAGGCGATGAGTTCGCGGGATGGCATGACCGGCGTCTATAACCGACGCCACTGGGAAATTTTATTACGTAATGAATTCGATCACAGCCGACGCCACCATCGGGAGGCGACATTGTTGATTATCGATATCGATCATTTTAAGAGCATTAACGACACCTGGGGACATGATGTTGGGGATGAGGCTATTATCGCCCTGACGCGTCAATTACAGATAACGCTACGCGGGAGTGATATTATCGGGCGCTTTGGCGGCGACGAATTTGCGGTGATTATGTGCGGAACGCCGGCAGACAGCGCGATTACCGCCATGTCGCGAGTGCATGAACGGCTAAATACCTTACGCTTGCCGGGCGCGCCGCAGGTCATGTTACGTATCAGCGTGGGCGTGGCGCCGTTAACGCCACAAATCGGTCATTATCGGGAATGGTTAAAGTCTGCGGATATGGCGCTTTACAAAGCAAAGAATGCCGGACGTAACCGCACCGAAGTGGCGGCATGACGTCCAGCCGGGCTTCAGGATTTACTGAGCGCCTCTGATTTTTCCATACACTTCGTCATCGCTTCTATTACCGCAGCGCGGAAGCCACGTTCTTCCAGAACGCGTACGGCTTCAATCGTCGTTCCGCCAGGCGAGCACACCATATCTTTCAGTTCGCCGGGATGCTTTCCGGTTTCGAGTACCATTTTCGCCGATCCCATGACGGCCTGCGCGGCGAATTTATAAGCCTGAGCGCGAGGCATACCGCCAAGAACTGCTGCGTCCGCCATCGCCTCGATAAACATAAAGACATAGGCCGGCGAAGATCCGCTCACGCCAACCACCGGATGGATCATCGGCTCAGCAATCACTTCCGCCTCGCCAAAGCAGCGGAAAATATTCAGCACATCAGCCGTATCTTCCGGTGTGACCAGCGCGTTGGGCGTGACGGAGGTCATTCCTGCGTTGACCAGCGACGGCGTATTCGGCATAGCGCGAATGATTTTACGGTCGTGTCCCAGCGCGCGCGCAAGCTGATCAAGCGTTACGCCTGCGGCGATAGAGACCACCAGCGAGTCTTTGTTCAGGCTGGAGGAGATTTCACTGAGCACTTTCACCATAATGCCCGGTTTTACCGCGCCGAAAACGATATCCGCGACCTGAGCGACCTCCTGCGCGCTTTGCGCCGCATTAATGCCGTACTGATCATGCAGGGCGGCGACTTTATCGGGGGAGGGGGTATAGACCCAGATCTGGCCGGGAAGTACCTGACCGCTGGCAATCAGTCCGCCAAGAATAGCCTTGCCCATATTACCGCAGCCAATAAAACCGATTTTCTTCTCCATCTCGTCACTCCCTATGTTTGTGTGTTATGGGGAATGGTTAGCTTAACGCGGATTGAAAACGGGCAGAAGGAGAAACAGCACTTTGATGAAAGGCAAAAGCGCGAGACAATAAAAGATTGTATACCGTACGGGAGACATTATGACCATCTGGGTGGATGCGGATGCGTGTCCGAATGTCATTAAAGAAATTTTGTACCGCGCCGCCGAGCGGATGCAGTTGCCGCTTATTCTGGTTGCCAATCAGGCCTTGCGCGTGCCGCCTTCGCGTTTTATCCGCACGCTCCGCGTGGCCGCCGGGTTTGACGTGGCGGACAATGAAATTGTGCGTCAATGCGAAGCGGGCGATCTGGTGATTACCGCGGATATTCCGCTGGCGGCTGAAGTGCTGGAAAAAGGCGCTGCGGCTCTTAATCCCCGGGGAGAACGCTATAGCGACGCCACGATTCGCGAACGTCTGACGATGCGTGACTTTATGGACACGCTACGCGCCAGCGGCGTACAAACGGGGGGGCCAAACACTCTCTCGCCGCGCGATCGTCAGCATTTTGCCGCCGAGCTGGATAAGTGGTGGCTGGAAAGCCAGCGTAAAAAATAAATCATGTAATGAAAAATTTACAGTTTATTCATTTCTGATTCTTGCTATAGTACTAATATTGTGACTTTAGTACCTTTGTGTAAATTATTATTTACATTTATGCGTTGTACTAGTTAGATGATATGATTATAACATTGCTGATATCAAATCCTGCGTATGCGCAGTTCCTGGGGGAACGCCTGCTATGATGCAACCTCTTTATCTTGTTGGCCCGCGGGGCTGTGGGAAAACCACCATCGGTATGGCGCTGGCGCAGGCAACCGGTTTTCGGTTTGCAGATACCGACCGCTGGCTGCAATCGCACGTGCAGATGAGCGTCGCTGATATCGTTGAAAAAGAAGGCTGGGGAGGGTTCCGCGCCCGGGAAACCGCGGCCCTGGAGGCGGTAAGCGCGCCTTCGACTGTCGTGGCGACGGGAGGCGGTATTATTCTCACGGAGTATAACCGACGTTATATGCACCGTGTTGGCGTAGTGATTTATCTGTGCGCGCCGGTATCCACGCTGGTTAACCGGCTTGAGGCTGAACCTGAAGCGGATCTGCGCCCGACCCTCACCGGCAAGCCGTTGAGCGAAGAGGTTCGGGAAGTGCTTGAGCAGCGTGACGCGTTGTATCGCGAAACGGCGCATTACATTATTGACGCGACGAAAGCGCCGGCCCAGGTCGTTTCTGAAATTATTGCGGCGCTGCCGCCGTCGACGCAACGGTTACAGGGAGATGTCTATACTTAACGCTCACCCAGAATAAAGGAAACGCTATGCCAACCAGACCACCTTATCCGCGGGAAGCTTATATCGTCACCATTGAAAAAGGCACGCCGGGCCAGACGGTGACGTGGTATCAGCTACGGGCTGACCATCCGAAACCTGATTCGCTCATCAGCGAGCATCCGACCGCAGAAGAAGCGATGGATGCGAAAAATCGTTACGAAGATCCGGATAAATCATAGACGCATGAACCACTCGGAAGGGATTCTGAGTACCCCTAAATTGTATCTCCATCACATTCTTGAAACATTTATACTGGCAACTAAAACCGTAAATTAAGCGATAACAATACAATATTGGAGTTATTTGGAATCTTTACACAATACGTTGCTCATCTGCTGCTACGCTTTCTGAGATTTGTAGGGCAGGTAGCGCGGTGAGCGTGTGAATATTTGCCCGGGAATTACGACGAAGTAATAAGGTGGAATAAAAATGAGTGCGTCGTTGGCAATCCTCACAATCGGCGTTGTGCCAATGAGCGAAGTGTTACCGCTTCTGACGGAATACATCGACGAACAACACATCACCCATCATAGCCTGCTGGGAAAAATGAGCCGGGAAGACGTTATGGCGGATTACGCTGTAGAGCCTGGCGACGATCCGCTTTTGACGTTGCTGAATGATAACCAGATAGCCCATGTTTCCCGCCAGAAAGTGGAGCGAGATTTACAGAGCGTTGTCGAGGTGCTGGATAATCAGGGTTACGATGTCATTATACTGATGAGCACCGCGGCGATTAAAAGTATGGCAGCCCGTAATTCTATTTTGCTTGAACCGCTGCGTATTATTCCACCGCTTGTCGCCTCTATTGTGGATGGACATCAGGTGGGCGTGATTGTGCCTGTTGCAGAACTTCTGGCGGCCCAGGAGAAAAAATGGCAGGTATTGCAAATGCCGCCGGTGTATTCGCTGGCGAATCCGGTTCACGGTTCTGAGCAACAGTTAATTGATGCCGGACAGGCGCTACTGGATCAAGGCGCGGACGTCATTATGCTGGATTGTCTGGGTTTTCATCAGCGTCATCGGGATATTTTACAGCAGGCGCTGGATGTGCCGGTTTTACTCTCTAACGTTTTGATTGCGCGGTTAGCTTCAGAACTGCTTGTCTAATTTTACGTGACAGGCCGAACGTCAGGACTCTATATTGGGTGTTAATTTAATAATGAGACGGGGCCTGATTATGCTACAAAGCAATGAATACTTTTCCGGGAAAGTTAAGTCTATTGGATTTACCAGCAGTAGCACCGGCCGGGCCAGCGTTGGTGTGATGGCGGAAGGGGAGTATACATTTGGCACCGCCGAACCCGAAGAGATGACGGTTGTGAGCGGCGCGTTGAAGGTACTGTTGCCGGGAACTGTCGAATGGAAAGTGTATACAGCCGGTGAGGTGTTTAACGTGCCTGGCCACAGCGAGTTTCATCTCCAGGTTGCTGAGCCCGCCTCGTATCTGTGCCGCTATTTGTAACGGTGAGTCCCCTCTCCGGCGGAGAGGGGCCCTCTGGTTAGCGCTGCGCTTCGCCGCCTAATCCTTCCACCAGGCTTTGAATCAGCGCCGCCAGCTCGCCGGTCATCAGGATAAAGTCCGCGTCAAAACGTTGGGCAAAATCTTCCCGGTCGATATCTTCGTTCTGGTCGCGCAGCTCATCGCAGAATTTCAGACGCTTAATGGAGCCGTCATCGCACATGACGAATTGAATGCGCTGCTGCCAGTCGAGCGCCAGCTTCGTGACCACTTTACCCGCTTCAATATGAACGGCGATCTCGTCGCTGACCAGATCCTGCTTTTTCGCGCGGATCACGCCGCCATCTTCCAGCATCGCTTTCAATTCGGCTTCGTCCAGCAACTGGAAACCCTGAGCGACCGTACCGGAGCGCACCCACTCGGTGAGCGTCAGCTCAATCGGATTTTCCAGCGCCAGCGGGACGACCGGCAGCGAGCCAAGACTTTTACGCAGTAGCGCCAAAGTATCTTCCGCTTTTTTCGCGCTGGCGCAGTCAACCACAATCAGGCCGTTAACGGTATCAATCCACATCATTGTCTGACTGAAGCGGCTAAACGCGCGCGGCAGCAACGAATGCAACACTTCATCCTTCAGGGAATCTTTTTCCGTCTTCTTCAGCTTGCGTCCCTGATCGGCTTCCAGTTTCTGGATTTTCGCCTCCAGTGCCTGTTTGATCACTGGCGATGGCAGGATTTTCTCTTCTTTGCGCGCGCAAATAATAATTTGGCCATTGGCGGTGTGCGTTAACGCATCGCTGTGAGAGCCCATCGGCGGAACCCAGCCCATTTTGGCCATATCCTGGCTACCGCATGGGGTAAACGTCATTGAGGCGAGCTGTTTCTCCATCTCTTCGGCGCGTAATGTAATATCGCGGCTAAGACGGTAAACCATTAAATTTTTGAACCACAGCATGATAATTTCCACGGCCTTGTCGTTAAATCCAGGCGGTATAGTAACGAATTGTCGGCAGGCTTGCATTGCCAATCAGAACGGTGAATTCTACCCTGTTGATATTCCCAAAAAATGAGGAGCGGTATGTGCGTATTGGTATCGATTTAGGCGGCACAAAAACGGAAGTCATTGCGCTTGATGATGCAGGAGAGCAGCGGTTTCGCCATCGTCTGCCTACGCCGCGGGAGGATTATCAGCAAACGATAGAAACCATCGCTACGCTGGTCGACATGGCGGAACAGGCGACCGGCCAGACCGGTAGCGTCGGCATTGGCATTCCCGGTTCTCTCTCGCCTTACACCGGCGTGGTGAAAAACGCTAACTCTACGTGGCTTAACGGCCAGCCGTTCGATAGCGATGTGAGCCGTCGTCTGAAGCGTGAAGTGCGGTTAGCCAACGATGCCAATTGCCTGGCGGTATCAGAGGCGGTGGATGGCGCGGCGGCGGGGGCGCAAACGGTATTTGCGGTGATTATCGGTACCGGGTGTGGCGCGGGCGTAGCGCTAAATGGCCGGGCGCACATCGGCGGCAACGGTACGGCAGGTGAATGGGGCCACAATCCGTTGCCGTGGATGGATGACGATGAGTTGCGTTACCGCGAAGAAATTCCCTGTTATTGCGGTAAACAAGGCTGTATCGAAACCTTTATTTCCGGTACGGGATTTGCCACGGATTACCAGCGTTTGAGCGGTAACGCGCTAAAAGGCGATGAGATTATTCGTCTGGTCGACGCGCAGGACGCCGTGGCGGAACTGGCGTTAAGCCGTTATGAGCTGCGGCTGGCGAAAGCATTATCTCATGTCGTGAATATTCTGGATCCGGATGTCATTGTGCTGGGCGGCGGTATGAGCAATGTTGAGCGCCTGTACAAGACGGTTCCGTCGCTGATGAAATCGTTTGTTTTTGGCGGCGAGTGCGAGACGCCGGTACGTAAGGCGCGGCATGGCGATTCGAGCGGCGTGCGCGGCGCGGCCTGGCTGTGGCCGCTGGCGTAACGTTGTTAGCCGGATGGCGCGTCATCCGGCAACCGGCGTGACCGATGGCTGCTTGTGTTTTAGACGTCCGTATACCAGCAACGACGACATGGCGGAAAACGAGAGCAGGGCGGCGGGAAGCGCCACATAGTGGTACGCAAAACCTAGTGTCAGCATCAGCCCGCCGCACCAGGCGCCAATCGCGCTACCGAGATTAAACGCGATTTGCCCTCCCGCCGCGCCCAGCAGTTCGCCGCCTTTGGCGTTTTGCAGTAGCAGGATTTGCAGCGGCGCAGAGAGCGCAAACAGACCAGCGCAGCAGATAAACGCGAAAGTCAGCGATGTCGTTTTGTATCCGCTGAAGAAAAAGAGCGCCATGAGAGAAAGCACGATAACGAGGTCAGTCACTACCGCGATGCGCAGCGGAGTATATCTGCCGGAGAGTTTGCCGCTTAACAGATTGCCTAACACCATCCCCAGCCCGACCAGCATCATAATAAACGTCATGCTCGTCTCCGAAAAACCGGAGATGTACATCATAAATGGCTTGATATAGCTGAACCAGGCAAAAACGCCCGCATTGCCGAACATCGTGGCGGCGAAAATGAGCCACGGCGAGGGGCTACGCAAGAAGTGAAACTGCTCGCGCAGGCTGCCTTGGGCTTTGTCGCGAATATCCGGCACCCAGAAGAAAATTGCGGTGAGCACGGCGATGTTGAAAACCGCGATCAATAAAAAGGTGTAGCGCCAGCTAAATTCCTGGCTCAGGTAAGTGCCGAACGGAATGCCCACCAGATTCGCCACCGTCATCCCTGAAACCATACCCGCGACGGCGGCGGTGACCTTCCCGGGGCGGATAATCTTTGACAAGACAATGGCGCCGACGCCAAAAAAGGCACCGTGCGGAAAGCCGGAAACCAGTCTGCCGACGGCGAGCATCAGATATGACGAGGAAAAGGTAAATATGGCATTGCCCATCACGCACAACATGACCAGAAACAACAGTATATGTTTAAGCGAAAAGCGGCTGGAAAAGAGCGCCATAACAGGCGCGCCCAGCACGACGCCGAAGGCGTAAAACGAGATCATATGCCCGGCGGCGGGAATTGTTATCCCGACATCGCGTGCCAGCTCCGTCAGCACGCCCATAATGCCAAACTCGGCCATCCCCAGTCCGAACGTACCCAGCGCCAAAGAAAAAATAACTTTTTTCATACCACCTGCCGAAAATAAAGGCGCATGTTGCGCGCTGTGGCTGTGAATTGTCACAGCCAATCAACGTATAGCTTGCGGATAAGCGCGAGGTAATACCATTCCTTATCCGTCTTTGTGTATTCATTATTATGCTATGTCATGACGGTATGCTGTGCGCAGGATGACACTCGTGTTACTCCACGGCAAACGCTTTGTCCAGTTTGCTATAACCAAGCCCATTGATTTTTTTCACTTTTATCTGCACAGGGATACGTTCTTTCATGGCTTCCACGTGACTAATCACACCGATGGTCTTCCCGCTGGCATTCAGCGCATCGAGCGCATCCAGCGCGGCGTCCAGCGTTTCGCTATCAAGCGTGCCGAAGCCTTCGTCGAGGAACAAAGAATCAATGCGCGTTTTATGGCTGACCAAATCTGATAACGCCAGCGCCAGCGCCAGGCTGACCAGGAAACTTTCGCCGCCTGATAACGTTCGCGTATCGCGCACGGCGTCGGCCTGCCAGGTATCGACAACCTCCAGTTCCAGCGCGTCGCTGGCTTTGCGCTGCAATAAATAGCGGCCATGCAGGCGGGTGAGCTGATGATTCGCCAGCCAGACCAGATTATCCAGCGTCAGTCCCTGGGCGAATTTGCGGAACTTATCACCTTCTTTAGAGCCGATCAGCGCATTGAGATAGCCCCAGTCTTCCACTTGCTGAGAGGCTTGCTTCATTTCCGTCATCAGCGCGCGTTGGCGCTGCCGATTATCTGCATCCTGTTTAATTTGCTGGCGGATTTCCCCCTGGCGTGTCGTGTTCTCGCGCAGTTGTTGCGCCAACTGCGTCAGCCGCTGCGCGAGCTGCTCCGCCGTACACGTTGGGTCCAGACCTGCGGGCGGCTGTTGCTGATGGTCAGCCAGCGCCTGCGCGGACTGCGCGCTTAACGCCTTCGCTTGTTGTAGCTGACTTTCCAGCGTTTGTTGTTGTTTTTCCAGACGGGTCACGGTCTCTTCATCCAGCAACGCCGCCAGGAACGTTGCCTGGCTGTCAAACGGGCTATTTTTTAACGCCGCATCAAAGTGCGCTATCGCCTCGGCGGCGCGCTGCTGTTCCTGCGTCGTCTGTTCCTGCAGGGTTTGCAACTGGCTTTGTAATGACACGCACTCATCATGCGCCTGCCGCCAGTTATCCAGCGGCACGTCGTCGTCGGAATCCGCGGTATCCGTTTGCGGTAGCGTTTCCAGCAACGGGGCAAGCCTGTCGATCTGCGTTTGCAAATCCGCGAACTCAGTCTGACGCTGTTGCCATATTTTCGCTTCGTCGGCGCGCTCATTCAGCCACGAAGCCTCGTCTTCTGGCGCAGGAAGGGAAAGCGTATACTGCGCCAAATCAGCCGTCAGCGACGCCTGACGCTGCGCAATCTGCGCGGTAAAGCGCGCTACCTGTTCAGTATGCGCCGCGATTTGCGTTTGTAGAGCATGACGCTGGCTGAGCTGATCCAACTGTTGCTCATGCTCTTCCGCGGCGGTCAGCCAGCCCGCGAGGTCTTCTTGCGGCTGGAGCTGAACGCCCAGCGTAGCGCACAGCGTTTGCCATTCCTCAGTAAGCGCTTGCTCCTCCTGCAACAACGACTGCGCCTCGCTTTCATCCCGCTGTAATTGTTGCGTTAAGGCATCTAACTGTCCTCGCAGCGCCGCGCCTTCTTCCGCCAGCGTTTTGACCTCTTTTTCCAGCGCGTCGCGGCGGGTTTGATTCGCGCTCAGTTCCAGCGCCTGATAGGCGGCGATGGCGGGGTGCGTCGTCGAGCCGCAAAGCGGACACGGCTGGCCGGACTGTAAGTGCGCCCGCTGGCTTTCCAGATCTTTGATGCGCGCCTCCTGCTCGCAAATAGTGCGAACGTCCGCAAGCTCCTGCGCTTTAGTCTTATAACTCAAACGCTTATCCGCCAGACGTTGGGTGTATTGCGCCTGCTCCTGATGATGACGCGCGATAGCTGCCTGTAGCTGCGCCTGACGCTTTTGTTTCGGGAGAATTTGCCCCTGAAGCGCGGCGAGACGATGGCGTAGCGGACGCTGCCGGGTATGCAATGCTCTGGCTTCCGCCAGCGCCTGTGGCGTGAGGTCGAGCGTGAGCGGCGGTAGCGCATCACGCTGACGCGTATCGCTCAGCAACTGCTGTTGCCATTGGCTCAGTTGCGCCCGATCGTGGGATTGTTGTGTTAATAATGCTCGCCACCCCGCCAGTTCGCTGCGCCAGACGCGGATGCCGTCGTGTTCCGCCAGCCATGTCTTCAACCGCTGCCCTGTGGCGTTCAGTTGCGTGAATTGTCGATGCGCGCAGGCGCGGATACGCTGGCGCAGGCGATACGCGCTTTGTAAGCGAGCATTCACTTCATCACTGTGCTGGCGAACACGCTCAACGGCGCGGGTTTGTTCCTGAATGCGCTCCCAGTGCGGGCGCAACTGGCGAGCAGGTTGCGCCAGTGTCAACGCCGCGAGCTGCGGCTGCGCTTTTTCTCGCGCCTCTTGCGCCGCGTACAGCGCCTGCTGCCGGGCGTGTAATTCAGTGTGGAGCTCGTTTTTTCGGGTCAGCCAGTGAAGGTGCTGCTGCTGTCCCTGCTGGTCGGCCAGCAGGCGTTTCTCTTCGTCAGTAAGCGCCTGCAAACTGGCTTCCAGTTGCTGTAACTGTTCGTCCGCCAATAGGGCGACGCCGCTGGCCTGCGCTTGTAACTTTTCCAGTTCGAGACGGGCTGATTTATGTTTTTCAAATACCTGTGCGGAGATCTGCCCGTAAATCTCAGTGCCGGTGAGCTCCTCCAGAAGCTCTGCGCGCTCTTTCGCTTTGGCGTTAAGAAAGGCGGCGAACTGCCCCTGTGATAACAACATCGAACGGGTGAAGCGCCCGTAGTCCAGCCCGGTCAACGTGGCGATCATCTCCAGTTTATCCTTTACCTTATCGGCAAAGATCTTTCCGTCTGAACACCGTGCCAGCTCTACGCGTGGGGCCTGGAGATTGCCGTCAGGCTGATTTCGGGCTCGGTTCTGGCTCCAGAACGCGCGCCAGGCTTCGCCTTTTACCTCAAACTCCACTTCGGCCAGACATTCCGCTGTATCGCGCGTCATCAAATCGTTTTGCGATTGCGATACCGTATTCAGGCGCGGCGTTTCGTGGTACAGCGCCAGGCAGATGGCGTCAAGCAAGGTGGTTTTTCCCGCGCCGGTCGGGCCGGTAATGGCGAATAACCCGTTACTGGCAAACGGTTCGGCGGTAAAGTCGACCTTCCATTCTCCTTTCAGCGAGTTCAGGTTTTTCAGACGCAAACTGAGAATTTTCATGCCTCATGCTCCTCATTCAACGCGTAGAGCGTGCTGGAAAAGAGCTGATTCAGGCGCTCGCGCTGCGGGGGATCTAACGCTTCCAGCGCCAGACGCCGCGCAAAAACCTCCTCCACGCTAAGCTCGCTTAATGTTTCCCGCCGCTCGTTCGCCAGCGAGCGCTCGCGCTGTTCGCGGCTACGGCGCACCAGTAATACCTCTACGGGGAGTGACTCCGTTAATGTCTGTATTCTGCGTTGGATATCGTGCAGATAATCATCGGTGGTGATTTCAATATCCAGCCAGACGGGGGGCGATTGCTCAACGCCGCGCCACTGCTCAAGCTGTTCGGTAATTGACGCCAGGTCGCCTTTTAAAACCGCCAGCGGTTGAGTCACGGGGACAGCCAGACTTTCGGTACTTTGCCATTTCCCCTGCTCGAAGGTCACCAGATGCACGCATTTGCTTTTGCCGCACTCATCAAAGCTGAGGGCGATGGGTGAGCCGCAATAGCGGATATGCTCCGTGCCGCCGACACATTGCGCGCGGTGAATGTGTCCCAATGCGATATAATCCGCGGGGGGGAAATGCTGCGCCGGAAAGGCATCCAGCGTACCGATATAAATGTCGCGAACCGCATCGCTTTTGCTGGCGCCGACGGTGGTTAAATGTCCCGTCGCGATAACCGGCAGCTTTCGTTCGCCGCGTAGCTGGCACGCTTCCTGATACTGCTGTTGATAATAATCGGCAATCGCATGAAGAAGTTGCTGCTGTTTCTCGCTGCCGGATAATCCCGCCTGACTGGTAATAATGTCGCGCGGGCGCAAAAAGGGAATGGGGCACAGTACGGCGCCCGGAGACCCGTCGCGACGATGAAGTAGCCGCGGCGCATAGCCCGCGCTGGCGATCACGGTTGTATTGAGAAACGCCAGAATGTCGCGCGATTCGTTTAGCGTGGCGACGGAATCATGATTACCGGCCAGCACCACCAGATGACAGCCCGTTTGCTGTAAATTAACGACGAAACGGTTATAAAGTTCTCGGGCATAGCTTGGAGGCGAACCGGTATCAAAAATATCGCCAGCGACAATAATGGCATCCACCTGATGGGCCTGCGCGGTCTCCAGCAGCCAGTCCAGAAAAGCCTGATGCTCCGCGGCGCGGCTTTTACTGTAGAAATTTTGTCCCAGATGCCAGTCAGAGGTGTGGAGGATGCGCATAATTGTTCCATGCAAAAAAAGCGTGAACGGGATTATACACGTCATCCCTTCCATTTTTGGGCGCAATTTACCGCCGGTACACGGTAATGCATGGTTTCACCGGTGTCATAAATCATCAACATGCTGTCAATGCCGCCTTTTTTTTTCATAAATCTGTCATAAATCTGACGCATAATGGCGCGGCATTGATAACTAACGACTAACAGGGCAAATTATGGCGAGACGTATTCTGGTCGTAGAAGATGAGGCGCCGATCCGTGAAATGGTGTGCTTCGTGCTCGAACAAAATGGCTTTCAGCCCGTAGAAGCCGAAGATTATGACAGTGCGGTGAATAAACTTAATGAACCCTGGCCGGATCTCATCCTTCTTGACTGGATGTTGCCCGGCGGGTCAGGGTTACAGTTTATTAAACATCTCAAACGTGAAGCCATGACCCGGGATATTCCTGTGGTTATGCTGACCGCAAGAGGTGAGGAAGAAGATCGTGTGCGCGGGCTGGAAACCGGCGCTGACGATTACATTACCAAGCCGTTTTCCCCCAAGGAGTTGGTGGCGCGCATTAAAGCCGTTATGCGGCGCATCTCGCCGATGGCGGTCGAAGAGGTGATCGAGATGCAGGGACTGAGCCTTGATCCCGGCTCTCACCGCGTGATGACCGGCGACAGCCCGCTGGATATGGGGCCGACCGAATTTAAATTACTCCATTTCTTTATGACGCACCCGGAACGGGTTTACAGTCGCGAGCAGCTACTCAATCATGTCTGGGGCACCAATGTGTACGTTGAAGACCGGACGGTCGACGTGCATATTCGCCGTTTGCGTAAGGCGCTGGAGCACAGCGGCCACGACCGGATGGTGCAAACGGTACGCGGGACAGGGTATCGTTTTTCGACCCGCTTTTAATGCCTTTTCCGCCAGTAGAACACAGGTTTCTGGCGGAGAAGGCTTTCCATTCTTGAGGGAGTATGACGCGTGCTGGAACGGCTGTCATGGAAAAGGCTGGTGCTGGAGCTGGTGCTCTGTTGCATCCCCGCGCTTATCCTTAGCGCTTTTTTTGGTTATCTGCCGTGGTTTTTACTGGCGGCGGTGACGGGACTGCTTGTCTGGCATTTCTGGAATTTGTTACGCCTCTCCTGGTGGCTTTGGGTCGACAGAAGTATGACGCCGCCGCCGGGACGGGGAAGTTGGGAACCGCTGTTATACGGTTTACACCAGATGCAGTTGCGAAATAAGAAGCGTCGCCGCGAGCTGGGGAACCTGATTAAACGTTTTCGCAGTGGCGCGGAGTCGCTGCCTGATGCCGTGGTACTGACCACAGAAGAGGGCGGCATTTTTTGGTGTAACGGTTTGGCGCAACAGATACTGGGGCTACGCTGGCCGGATGACAACGGGCAGAATATTCTCAATCTACTGCGTTATCCGGAGTTTACCCAGTATTTAAAAACGCGTGATTTCACCCGTCCGCTTCATTTGGTGCTCAATACCGGGCGGCACCTGGAGATCCGCGTCATGCCTTATACCGATAAACAACTCCTGATGGTGGCGCGCGATGTGACGCAAATGCATCAGCTTGAAGGCGCCAGACGTAACTTTTTCGCCAACGTTAGCCATGAGTTGCGTACGCCCTTGACGGTATTGCAAGGCTATCTGGAAATGATGCAGGAACAGGCGCTGGAAGGGGCGACGCGAGAGAAAGCGCTGCATACGATGCGCGAGCAAACGTATCGTATGGAAGGGCTGGTAAAACAACTGCTTACGCTGTCTAAAATTGAGGCGGCCCCGGCGCTGTTATTAAATGAAAAAGTGGATGTACCGATGATGCTGCGGGTCGTGGAGCGTGAAGCGCAGACGCTCAGCCAGCAGAAACATACCTTTACGTTTGAGGTCGACGATAGTCTTAGCGTTCTGGGCAACGAAGAGCAGCTACGTAGCGCGATCTCAAACCTGGTGTATAACGCGGTAAACCATACGCCGGCGGGAACGCATATTACGGTGAGCTGGCGACGTGTCGCGCATGGCGCTGAGTTTTGCATTCAAGATAACGGTCCGGGGATTGCTGCCGAGCATATTCCTCGTCTGACCGAACGCTTCTACCGTGTCGATAAAGCGCGTTCGCGGCAAACGGGCGGCAGCGGCCTGGGATTGGCGATTGTGAAACATGCGTTGAATCACCATGAAAGCCGCCTTGAAATCGACAGTTCGCCTGGCAAAGGAACGCGATTTAGCTTTGTGCTGCCGGAACGTTTAATTGCCAAAAATAGCGATTAATTGCCTTTCGTAAGTATAACTTTCCATAAGCCAGCGGATGCTGGCTTATTTTCTTTGCAGTTAAGACGGGCTCGTTGAAACATTCAACGTTTGGTGGTTTTTTGTTCGCATGATTAGCCATAACTTTTTCATGAGAATGGTGTTTTATTCTGGTTGTAAATTTCATATCGCTATATTCATCTGGTTTTTAGATCCCACCTTGCTTTAAAACGTTATAAGCGTTTAAATTGCGCTTCAGGTGCTGTCATTACGACTGCATTTGCGCGGTAAATCGAAAAACAATTCTTCGCCGCATCGGTCCGGGAGCTTTTCCCGCTGAAATTGATAAAAAACGCCGCTTTATAATCCTCCGGGAAAGGCAAAAATTTTAATGTTTACAACATCACCATCCACAGGCAGTAAGACTTTATGACCCATCAGTTAAAATCGCGCGATATCATCGCCCTGGGCTTTATGACATTTGCGCTGTTCGTTGGCGCAGGCAATATTATCTTTCCTCCTATGGTCGGTTTGCAGGCGGGTGAACACGTCTGGACAGCCGCTATTGGCTTTCTGATTACCGCCGTAGGGCTACCGGTTCTTACTGTTGTGGCGCTGGCGAAAGTCGGCGGCGGCGTAGACAGCCTCAGTACGCCGATTGGTAAAGTGGCGGGACTCCTGCTGGCGACCGTTTGCTATCTGGCCGTCGGGCCGTTATTTGCGACGCCGCGTACCGCGACGGTGTCGTTTGAGGTCGGTATCGCTCCGTTGACTGGCGATTCTGCAATGCCGTTGCTGATTTACAGCGTGGTCTATTTCGCTATCGTTATTCTGGTTTCCCTCTATCCGGGTAAGCTGCTGGATACGGTAGGGAATTTCCTGGCGCCGTTGAAAATTATTGCGCTGGTCATCCTGTCCGTCGCGGCTATCGTTTGGCCTGCCGGTCCAATCAGCAACGCCCTGGACGCTTATCAGAATGCGGCCTTTTCTAACGGATTTGTGAACGGCTATCTGACGATGGATACGCTGGGCGCGATGGTGTTTGGTATCGTTATTGTGAACGCGGCGCGTTCTCGCGGCGTGACCGAAGCGCGCCTGTTGACGCGTTACACGGTCTGGGCCGGCCTGATGGCGGGCGTGGGGCTGACGCTGCTTTACCTTGCCTTGTTCCGCTTAGGTTCTGACAGCGCGACGCTGGTCGATCAGTCAGCGAACGGCGCGGCGATTCTTCATGCCTACGTTCAGCATACCTTTGGCGGCGCGGGAAGCTTCCTGCTGGCGGCGCTGATCTTTATCGCGTGTCTGGTGACGGCGGTGGGGCTGACCTGCGCCTGCGCTGAGTTTTTCGCGCAGTATATTCCGCTGTCTTACCGCACGCTGGTCTTTATTCTCGGCGGCTTCTCTATGGTGGTGTCAAACCTCGGACTGAGCCATCTGATTCAAATCTCCATTCCGGTGCTGACGGCTATCTATCCGCCGTGTATCGCACTGGTTGTATTAAGTTTTACCCGCTCATGGTGGCATAATTCCACCCGTATCATCGCGCCGGCCATGTTTATCAGTCTGCTTTTTGGTATCCTTGACGGCATCAAAGCATCTGCCTTCGGCGATATGCTGCCAGCCTGGAGTCAGCGTTTGCCGCTGGCGGAACAGGGACTGGCTTGGTTGATGCCAACGGTGGTGATGGTGATCCTGGCGATTATCTGGGATCGCGCGGCGGGTCGGCAGGTGACCTCCAGCGCTCACTAAAATCGCTGACATATGTGTACACCACGGGGCTTAACGCCCCGTGGTTTTTTATTGTGTTGATAGGTCAGAAATTGATGGAAAGCAATAATAAGCTAAAGCGTGGGCTGAGCACCCGGCACATTCGCTTTATGGCATTAGGTTCGGCAATCGGCACCGGCCTGTTTTACGGCTCGGCGGACGCCATCAAAATGGCGGGGCCGAGCGTGCTGTTGGCCTATATTATTGGCGGGGTCGCGGCATATATCATTATGCGCGCATTGGGGGAAATGTCCGTTCACAACCCTGCCGCCAGCTCATTTTCGCGCTATGCGCAGGAAAACCTCGGCCCGCTTGCGGGCTACATTACCGGCTGGACCTACTGTTTTGAGATCCTGATCGTCGCCATTGCCGACGTGACCGCGTTCGGCATTTACATGGGAGTCTGGTTCCCCGCCGTGCCGCACTGGATTTGGGTACTTAGCGTGGTGCTGATCATTTGCGCCATCAACCTGATGAGCGTCAAGGTGTTCGGCGAGCTGGAGTTTTGGTTCTCCTTCTTCAAAGTCGCCACCATTATTATCATGATTGTCGCGGGTATCGGCATCATTGTGTGGGGAATTGGCAACGGCGGGCAGCCGACCGGCATTCATAACCTGTGGAGCAACGGCGGCTTCTTCAGCAATGGCTGGTTGGGAATGATCATGTCGCTGCAAATGGTGATGTTCGCTTACGGCGGGATTGAGATTATCGGTATCACCGCCGGGGAAGCGAAAGACCCGGAGAAATCCATTCCGCGCGCCATTAACTCAGTACCGATGCGTATCCTGGTATTTTATGTCGGCACGCTGTTCGTCATTATGTCTATCTATCCGTGGAATCAGGTCGGCACAAACGGCAGTCCATTTGTGCTGACGTTCCAGCATATGGGGATTACCTTTGCCGCCAGCATTCTGAACTTTGTGGTATTGACCGCCTCGCTTTCCGCTATCAACTCCGATGTGTTTGGCGTAGGCCGTATGCTGCATGGTATGGCGGAGCAGGGGAGCGCGCCGAAAGTCTTTGCTAAAACGTCACGCCGTGGTATTCCGTGGGTCACTGTGCTGGTGATGACGATTGCGCTGCTGTTTGCGGTTTACCTGAACTACATCATGCCGGAAAACGTCTTCCTGGTGATTGCTTCGCTGGCGACGTTTGCGACGGTATGGGTATGGATTATGATCCTGCTGTCGCAAATCGCCTTCCGTCGTCGTTTACCGCCGGAAGAGGTAAAAGCGCTGAAATTTAAGGTGCCGGGCGGTGTCGTAACGACGATAGCGGGTCTGATTTTCCTGGTCTTCATTATTGCGCTTATCGGCTACCATCCGGATACCCGCATCTCACTGTATGTGGGCTTCGCCTGGATAGTTCTGCTGTTGATTGGCTGGATATTTAAACGCCGTCGCGACCGTCAATTGGCGCAGGCGTAGTCGTTTTTCTCTGCCTTATCCGGTCTGCAGGCAACGGTAGACCGGATAAGCGGAGCCGCTTCTCCTCCTGGAGCCTCCTCCCCTAATAAACCCCTGGATGATGAGTTATCCTTTAAATCTCTGTGGCAAGGTGGCCCCATTTTCAGTAGAGGGGATACGAGATGTTGAATGCCTGGCACTTACCGGTTGCCCCATTTGTGAAGCAACATAACGATAAATTAACCATTACGCTGTGGCTGAGCGGAGAAAATCCGCCGTCTCGCGTGACGTTGCGCTCAGAATTCGATAATGAAGAAATCTCACTGGCGATGCGCAAACAGCGCCGCCAGCCGCAGCCGGGCGTGACGGCGTGGCGAGCGACGCTCAATATCGCGTTAGGGCAACCCCGTCGCCGTTACAGCTTTAAATTGCTTTGGCATGACCGCCAGCTTTGGTTTACGCCACAGGGATTTAGCCGTTTTCCGCCTGCGCGTCTGGAACAATTTGCGGTTGATGTGCCGGATAGCGGCCCGCAGTGGGTCGCCGATCAAATTTTTTATCAGATCTTCCCGGATCGTTTTGCCCGCAGCCAGTCTCGTGAAGCCGGGCAGGACCGGGTGTACTACCATCATGCCGCAGGTCAGGAGATTGTGCTGCGCGACTGGGACGATCCTTTAACCCCCCAGGCGGGCGGTTCCACCTTTTACGGCGGCTGTCTGAATGGCATTTGTGAGAAGCTGCCGTATCTGAAAAAACTGGGCGTCACAGCGCTATATCTGAATCCGGTATTTACCGCGCCGAGCGTCCATAAGTACGATACGGAAGATTATCGCCATGTCGATCCGCAATTTGGCGGCGATCGGGCGCTGCTACGCCTGCGGCGTAAAACCCAGGTGCAGGGCATGAGGCTGGTGCTGGATGGCGTGTTTAATCATAGCGGCGACTCGCATGTGTGGTTTGACAGGCATAACCGCAGCACTGGCGGCGCGTGCCATCACCCGGACTCGCCGTGGCGCGACTGGTACTCCTTTTCACCACAAGGCGTGGCGCTGGACTGGCTGGGTTATCCGAGCCTGCCGAAACTCGATTATCAATCAGAAACGCTGGTCGATGAGATCTATCGCGGTGAGGACAGTATCGTTCGTCACTGGCTAAAGGCTCCGTGGAATATGGACGGCTGGCGGCTGGATGTCGTACATATGCTGGGCGAGGCGGGCGGGGCGCGTCATAATTTGCAGCACGTCGCCGGTATTACCCGGGCGGCAAAAGAGGCGCAGCCCGAAGCCTATATTGTGGGGGAACATTTCGGCGATGCGCGGCAGTGGCTACAGGCCGATGCGGAAGATGCCGCCATGAATTATCGCGGCTTCACCTTCCCGCTATGGGGATTTCTCGCCAATACTGATATCGCTTACGAACCACAGCATATTGATGCCCGGACCTGTATCGCGTGGATGGATAACTACCGCGCCGGGCTGTCACATCAGCAACAACTGCGCATGTTTAATCAACTCGACAGCCATGATACTGCGCGCTTTAAAACTCTGCTGGGTAAAGACGCGGCGCGCCTGCCGCTGGCGGTGGTCTGGCTGTTTACCTGGCCCGGCGTGCCATGTATTTATTACGGCGATGAAGTCGGCGTGGACGGCGCAAATGACCCCATGTGCCGCAAACCGTTCCCATGGGATGAACGCAAGCAGGACGGCAACTTGCTGGCGCTGTACCAGCGTATGGCGAAACTGCGCCAGAGCAGTCTGGCGCTGCGTCGTGGCGGATGCCAGGCGCTGTATGCCGAAGGTGACGTAGTGGTATTCGTGCGAGTTTATCAGCAGCAGCGGGCGCTGGTGGCGATTAACCGGGGCGAGGCCTGTGAAGTGGCGCTGGAAGCGTTGCCGTTGCTGAACGTGGCCGGATGGCAATGTAAAACGGGAAGCGGTGATATCCGCGAGGGAAGACTTAGTTTACCCGCGATTTCCGCGACGGTATGGATGAATCGTTGAGGCGAGGTGGTTCGTAACACCTTACGCATAAAAAAGGCTCGCATTCGCGAGCCTTTTATCAATGCACTGACTTACAGGCTGGAAATGTTCTCAGCCAGGTATTTAGCCACGCCGTCCGGAGAGGCGTTCATGCCTTCTTTGCCTTTTTCCCACTGCGCCGGGCAGACATCACCGTGCTCTTCGTGGAACTGCAGCGCGTCGACCATACGCAGCATTTCGTCGATATTACGACCCAGCGGCAGATCGTTTACGACCTGGTGGCGAACAATACCGTTAGCGTCAATCAGGAAAGAGCCGCGCAGCGCAACGCCTTCGTCCGGGTGTTCGATACCGTAAGCTTTCTGAATTTCACGCTTCACGTCGGCGACCATTGCGTATTTCACCGGGCCAATGCCGCCTTTATCGACAGGGGTGTTACGCCATGCGTTGTGAACGAACTCAGAGTCGAAAGAAACGCCGACCACTTCAACGCCGCGCTTCTGGAATTCTTCATAACGTTTATCAAAGGCGATCAGCTCAGACGGGCAAACAAAAGTGAAGTCCATCGGCCAGAAGAACAGAACGGTCGTTTTACCATTGGTGTGCTGTTTGAAGTTGAATTTATCAACAATCTCACCGCTACCCAGTACCGCCGCAGCGGTGAAATCCGGGGCCTGACGAGTAACCAGTACCATAATAATTCTCCTGCAATATTAAGGGTTTTAGAACGCAACGCGGGCAGTATAGGGAGGGCGAAGCGACAAAACAATGCGGTCTTGACAATCAATGAGACAGCTTTTGCCTATCGATCGGGTCATTATAAATCGTAATGATGACCCTTTTATGACAGCGAACGATCTTTCTGCCAACGGCGGATCTGACGCACGCCCTCGCTATCAGGCCGTCACAGCGCTTTGCGGGCGGCCTGTGCCATCATACGCGGATAAAAATGCCAGAAGCGCTCTTCTAACGCGTCGTAGTGCGCGTCCAGATCGTACCAGGAATCACGCAAGGCATCCAGCCGGGGACGGCGATTCGCCATGCCATTCAGCACGTTTTGAATGAAATCCATATCGCGATACCGCTCTAACCATTTTTCTGACCAAAGATAATCATTCAGGTTGACAAAGCGCGGCGGGGAGTCGGGCAGAATCGTCGCGACCTGCGCATGGGCGTAGCCGACAAACGCCTGAAGTGGAAAATCGGGAGAGATTTGCGTCCAGTGACGCGATAAAAAATGATCCCACATGACGTCCAGCGTAATGGGCGCCACGCGCCGCGTTTCATGGCGGAACCACTCTCGCGCCTCACGAACTTCCGGCAGGTTGTCGGTCATGACGTCAATACGCCGATGCATATAAATACCCTCTACCACGTCAGGAGGATAATGCGTTGCCGGGTTACCGCGGACAAAATCGGCCAGAAGATTACCGGAAAGCGAGCTGTCGGCAAGGTGCGCCAGATGCAGGTGAGCAAGAAAATTCATTATTGATTCTCTGTCCAAAAAGCGGGTAACGGTTGCAGCGGGAACGCCCCGGCACTAGACTACCCGCCTCTTATTTTAGTCTGAGTCAGAGTCATGCGCGTTACCGATTTTTCCTTTGAACTACCCGAATCCCTGATTGCCCACTACCCACAGCCGGAACGCAGTCGCTGCCGTTTGCTGTCATTAGAGGGGCCGACGGGCGCGCTGACGCACGGTACTTTCACCGATCTGCTCGATAAGCTCAACCCTGGCGATTTGCTGGTCTTCAATAATACCCGCGTGATCCCGGCGCGGCTCTTTGGCCGTAAAGCCAGCGGCGGCAAGATAGAAGTGCTGGTCGAACGTATGCTCGATGATAAACGCATCCTGGCGCATATTCGCGCTTCTAAAGCGCCAAAACCGGGTACGGAACTGCTGCTGGGCGACGACGAAAGTATTCACGCGACCATGACCGCGCGTCACGGCGCTCTGTTTGAAGTTGAGTTTAATGACCCGCGTCCGGTGCTGGATATTCTTAACGCCATCGGCCATATGCCGTTGCCGCCGTATATCGACCGTCCGGACGAGGACGCCGACCGCGAACTGTACCAGACGGTCTACAGTGAAAAACCGGGCGCCGTCGCCGCGCCGACCGCGGGGCTGCACTTTGATGAGCCGCTGCTGGCGGCGCTTCGTGAGAAAGGTGTCGAAATGGCGTTTGTTACGCTACACGTAGGCGCGGGCACTTTCCAGCCGGTGCGTGTCGATACCATTGAAGATCACATCATGCACTCCGAATATGCTGAGGTGCCGCAAGAGGTGGTCGACGCGGTGCTGGCGGCGAAAGCGCGCGGCAACCGCGTGATTGCTGTCGGCACCACCTCGGTACGCTCGCTGGAAAGCGCGGCGCAGGCGGCAAAAAGCGATTTGATAGAGCCGTTCTTCGGCGATACGCAAATCTTTATTTATCCAGGTTATCAATACAAAGTGATTGATGCGCTGATCACCAACTTCCATCTGCCGGAATCGACGTTGATTATGCTGGTTTCCGCATTTGCCGGTTATCAACACACCATGAATGCCTATAAGACTGCGGTAGAACAAAAATATCGCTTTTTTAGCTACGGGGACGCGATGTTTATCACGTACAATCCGCAGGCTATTTCTGAGCGTCCGTAAGAAGGCTATCTCACTTGCCATTTTGACGCCGGGCAGTGCTCGCCATCCTCACGTACTGCGTGTACGCTCCGGTGGCTGTGCGCTGGTCGACCCCAAACTGGCTGCGCCGATGACGTCTTCGGGAATTTATTAGCTATGGAATCATTCCGTAGCGAGTCGTTAAACGTCGGACTGTTTTTCTGACGCAGGAGTGATAATGAAATTTGAGTTAGATACCACCGATGGTCGTGCGCGTCGCGGTCGTCTGGTGTTTGATCGTGGCGTAGTGGAAACGCCAGCCTTTATGCCTGTGGGTACTTACGGTACCGTGAAAGGCATGACGCCGGAAGAAGTGGAAGCGACCGGCGCGCAGATTATTCTCGGCAACACTTTCCACCTGTGGCTGCGCCCGGGTCAGGAAATCATGAAGCTGCATGGCGATCTGCACGATTTTATGCAGTGGAAAGGGCCGATTCTCACCGATTCCGGCGGCTTCCAGGTCTTCAGCCTCGGCGATATTCGTAAGATTACCGAGCAAGGCGTGCACTTCCGTAACCCGATCAACGGCGATCCGATTTTCCTCGATCCGGAAAAGTCGATGGAGATCCAGTACGATCTCGGTTCCGATATCGTGATGATCTTTGATGAATGTACGCCGTACCCGGCAGACTGGGACTATGCTAAACGCTCGATGGAGATGTCGTTGCGTTGGGCGAAGCGTAGCCGCGACCGTTTTGATAGCCTTGGCAATAAGAATGCGCTTTTTGGCATCATTCAGGGCAGCGTTTACGAAGATTTACGCGATATCTCGGTGAAAGGTCTGGTAGAGATTGGCTTTGATGGCTACGCTGTCGGCGGTTTGGCTGTCGGTGAGCCGAAAGCAGATATGCACCGCATTCTGGAGCACGTTTGCCCGCAGATCCCGGCTGACAAACCGCGTTACCTGATGGGCGTGGGTAAACCGGAAGATCTGGTGGAAGGGGTGCGTCGCGGTATTGATATGTTTGACTGTGTCATGCCAACGCGAAATGCCCGTAATGGTCATCTGTTTGTGACCGACGGCGTGGTGAAGATTCGTAATGCAAAGCATAAAAGCGACACCAGCCCGCTTGACGCCGAGTGCGATTGCTACACCTGTCGCAATTATTCACGCGCTTACTTGCATCATCTCGACCGTTGCAACGAAATATTAGGTGCGCGTCTCAATACCATTCATAACTTGCGTTACTACCAGCGTTTGATGGCGGGTTTACGCAAGGCTATTGAAGAGGGTAAATTAGAGAGCTTCGTAACCGAGTTTTACCAACGTCAGGGGCGACCCGTTCCACCTTTGAACGTTGATTAATTTTAATAATGAGGGAATTTGAATGAGCTTTTTTATTTCTGATGCGGTAGCGGCAACAGGTGCTCCAGCGCAGGGCAGCCCGATGTCTCTGATTTTAATGCTGGTGGTGTTTGGTCTGATTTTCTATTTCATGATCCTGCGCCCGCAGCAGAAGCGCACCAAAGAGCACAAAAAGCTGATGGACTCCATTGCGAAAGGTGATGAAGTTCTGACGAATGGCGGTCTGGTCGGTCGAGTGACCAAAGTAGCGGAAGCCGGCTACATTGCCATCGCGCTGAATGACACCACGGAAGTGGTTATCAAACGTGACTTCGTAGCTGCCGTTCTGCCGAAAGGCACCATGAAGGCGCTGTAATATTTCGTTTTCCCAAAGGGAACTGCCGTGTTAAACCGTTATCCTTTGTGGAAGTACATCATGCTGGTCGTCGTGATTATCGTCGGCCTGCTTTACGCACTTCCCAACCTGTATGGTGAGGATCCGGCTGTTCAAATCACTGGCGTGCGCGGCGTCGCCGCCAGTGAGCAAACGCTGATCCAGGTCCAGAAAACGTTACAAGAAGAAAAAATTCCCGCTAAGTCTGTGGCACTGGAAGAGGGCGCTATTCTTGCGCGCTTCGACACCACCGATACCCAGCTACGCGCCCGTGAAGCGCTGATGAGCGTGCTGGGGGATAAATATGTCGTGGCGCTTAACCTTGCGCCGGCTACGCCGCGCTGGTTGGCGGCTATTCACGCCGATCCGATGAAGCTCGGTCTTGATCTGCGCGGCGGCGTTCACTTCCTGATGGAAGTGGATATGGATACCGCGTTAGGTAAACTCCAGGAACAAAATATCGATAGCCTGCGCAGCGATCTGCGTGAAAAAGGCATTCCTTATACCACCGTTCGTAAAGAAAATAATTATGGGTTGAGCATCACGTTCCGTGACAGCAAAGCGCGTGATGAGGCGATCGCCTATCTGACGCCGCGTCATCGTGACCTGGTGATTTCCAGCCAGAGCGGTAATCAACTTCGCGCGGTAATGACCGATGCGCGCCTGAGCGAAGCGCGTGAATACGCCGTTCAGCAGAACATTAATATTCTGCGTAACCGTGTTAACCAACTGGGCGTCGCGGAGCCTGTCGTACAACGCCAGGGCGCAGACCGTATTGTGGTTGAGCTGCCGGGTATCCAGGATACCGCTCGCGCGAAAGAAATTCTCGGCGCGACCGCGACGCTGGAATTCCGTCTGGTGAATACCAACGTTGACCAGGCCGCCGCTGCTGCCGGGCGCGTACCGGGTGATTCCGAAGTGAAACAGACCCGCGAAGGTCAGCCGGTGGTATTGTACAAACGCGTGATCCTCACCGGCGACCATATCACCGACTCGACGTCCAGCCAGGATGAATATAACCAACCGCAGGTTAACATCTCGCTGGATAGCGCAGGCGGCAATATCATGTCTAACTTCACTAAGGACAATATCGGCAAACCGATGGCGACCCTGTTTGTGGAGTATAAAGACAGCGGTAAGAAAGACGCTAACGGTCGCGCCGTACTGGTGAAACAGGAAGAAGTGATTAACATTGCCAACATCCAGTCCCGGCTGGGTAACAGCTTCCGTATTACCGGTATCAGCAACCCGAACGAAGCGCGTCAGCTCTCGTTGTTGCTGCGTGCGGGCGCCCTGATTGCGCCGATTCAGATCGTTGAAGAGCGCACCATTGGCCCGACTCTGGGTATGCAGAACATCAAGCAGGGCCTGGAAGCCTGTCTGGCCGGTCTGGTGGTCTCCATCCTGTTCATGATCTTCTTCTATAAGAAGTTTGGTCTGATTGCGACCAGCGCGTTAGTGGCTAACCTGGTGTTGATTGTCGGTATCATGTCGCTGTTGCCGGGGGCAACGCTCAGTATGCCGGGGATTGCGGGTATCGTGTTAACCCTTGCGGTGGCGGTCGACGCCAACGTTCTGATTAACGAACGTATCAAAGAAGAGTTGAGTAATGGCCGCACGGTACAGCAGGCGATAAACGAAGGCTATGCCGGCGCGTTCAGTTCCATCTTCGATGCGAACATCACGACGCTGATTAAAGTCATCATTCTGTATGCTGTCGGTACCGGGGCAATTAAAGGGTTCGCGATTACGACCGGTATCGGTGTGGCGACGTCGATGTTTACCGCGATTATCGGTACGCGTGCTATCGTAAACCTGCTATATGGCGGCAAGCGCGTCACTAAGCTGTCAATCTGAGGAGTGCGATGTGGCACAGGAATACACTGTTGAACAACTAAACCACGGCCGTAAAGTCTATGACTTTATGCGCTGGGACTTCTGGGCATTCGGCATCTCCGGGCTGTTGCTGATCGCGGCCATTGTCATTATGGGCGTACGCGGGTTTAACTGGGGGCTGGATTTCACCGGTGGTACGGTAATTGAAATCACGCTGGAAAAACCGGCTGAAATGGACGTGATGCGCGAAGCGCTGCAAAAAGCGGGCTATGAAGAGCCGCAGTTGCAGAACTTTGGCAGCAGTCACGACATTATGGTGCGTATGCCGCCAACCGAAGGTGAAACCGGCGGTCAGGTACTGGGTAGCAAAGTGGTGACGATCATTAATGAAGCCACCAACCAGAATGCGGCCGTGAAGCGTATTGAATTCGTGGGGCCAAGCGTGGGCGCCGATCTGGCGCAAACCGGCGCTATGGCGCTGCTGGTGGCGTTGATCTCTATCCTCGTTTATGTCGGTTTCCGCTTTGAGTGGCGACTGGCGGCAGGGGTGGTCATCGCGCTGGCGCACGACGTGATCATTACGCTGGGGATACTGTCGCTTTTCCATATCGAGATTGACCTGACCATTGTGGCATCGTTGATGTCGGTGATCGGTTACTCGCTGAATGACAGTATCGTGGTCTCTGACCGTATTCGTGAAAACTTCCGCAAAATCCGTCGCGGGACGCCTTACGAAATCTTTAACGTGTCGCTGACCCAGACGCTACACCGTACGTTGATTACCTCCGGTACGACGTTAGTGGTAATTCTGATGCTGTACCTCTTCGGCGGTCCGGTACTGGAAGGCTTCTCGCTGACGATGCTGATCGGTGTCTCTATTGGTACGGCATCTTCTATCTATGTCGCATCGGCGCTGGCGCTGAAACTCGGTATGAAGCGCGAGCATATGCTGCAGCAGAAAGTCGAAAAAGAAGGGGCGGATCAGCCGTCCATTCTGCCGTAAACACGTATTTAAGTGTTATCTGAATCCCGGTCATGCGATCGGGATTTTTTTATTTATGTACCATGACGATAAACATTACTGACAGTATGCTGTCAGGAGCCCTGTCATACACTCCTCATGAATTTACCCACACTCGCAGGAGGATGTATGAAAAACTTGATTAACTGGTTTGAAATTCCAGTTACTGATATGGCGCGTGCAATCGCCTTTTATGAGCAAGTGATGCAGATATCGTTACGTCGGGAAACCATGGATGGGGCGGACCTGGCCGTATTCCCGTATGCTGAACCCGGACCCGGCGGAGCGCTGATAAAGCAGGATGATGTCGCTCCAGTTGCGCAGGGAGTCGTTATTTATCTGCATACCGCCGATTTGTTAGCCTCGATTGAACGTGTCGTCCTTGCCGGTGGCAAGTGTGTTCTGGAACCCATGGTTCCCGGAGATGACATTGGAACCATCGCGTTGTTTATTGACAGCGAAGGCAACCGAATAGGTTTACATCAACCTGCGTGATATTTGCTAAATGTAGAGAGTCAATATGACCAGACGCGCTGACCGTTTGTTTCAGATCGTGCAAATTTTGCGGGGTAGACGACTGACGACGGCAGCGCTGTTGGCACAGCGGCTTGCGGTTTCTGAACGGACGATTTATCGCGATATTCGCGATCTGTCGTTATCCGGTGTGCCTGTCGAAGGTGAAGCGGGGAGCGGATACCGTTTAATGGCAGGTTTTGATCTGCCACCCTTGATGCTTACCCATCGTGAATCGGAAGCACTGATGGTGGCTATACGGTTATTGAAAACCTGGGGCGGCGATTCGCTATCACGCGAGCTTGAATCCGCCCAGGAAAAAGTGTTGGCCATTTTGCCGGAAGAGAGCCGCCGTAAAGCGGAGCAGACACGGATTTACGCTCCGGATTTGGGTACATCTCCACATTCGCGCAGCGCGTTTGATCTTATCCATCAGGCCGTTTCGGCGCAGCAGGTGTTGGCGCTACATTATCGTGATGAAGCGGGGCATCTCTCTTCGCGGGATATACAACCGCTGGGATTGTTTTTCTGGGGAGAGCACTGGCTGCTGGTTGCCTGGTGTGAGAGACGGGAAGACTATCGGTGTTTTCGCCTCGATCGCTGTTTACAAATTACTCCGCTTAACCGGCGATTTCGTGAAACAATCGACCGTTCTTTGCGTGATTTTTTGCGAAAAGTCGAGCACGAAAAAATGCCGTAAGATGTGATAGCGATACCTCTAACGCTTGTAAAACGGGTTGATTGGTCATCAGTTTGCCTGAAATAGCCTTGCTTACCTGGATATATAAGTTGCACAGAATCATTGCTAAAAGCCCGGCTTCGCGGGAAACTGGGCATAACCCTTTGTATTATTCAGGTACCTGTTAATTATGGCTATCATCCCAAAAAACTACGCGCGCCTGGAAAGCGGCTATCGTGAAAAAGCGCTGAAGCTGTTTCCGTGGGTGTGCGGACGTTGTTCCCGTGAGTTTGTGTATTCAAATCTGCGTGAGCTGACGGTGCATCATATCGATCATGACCACACCAATAACCCGGAAGACGGCAGCAACTGGGAGCTATTGTGCCTCTACTGCCACGATCATGAGCATTCTAAATATACCGAAGCCGATCAGTACGGTTCGACGGTCATTGCCGGGGAAGATGCGCAAAAAGATGTCGGCGAGGCGACTTATAACCCGTTTGCCGATCTGAAAGCGATGATGAACAAAAAGAAATAAGCAGACTGCTGACAAAGCTGTTGGTGCTGTTGAATGTTAGGTTACGCTTCGCTCCACCCAACGGAATCCGCAATATAAATGAATTATTGGTTTTCGTAGGTCGGATGCAATCTGGCATTTTTTCAGCCCCGGAGTTTGTCGCCAGCCCCAAATGTCCTGTAACGCATACATTGTCACTGGAATCCCGATCGCAAGGTTGGGATTTTTTTGTTTTTAAGTCCTGCCGATACTGGCGAGCAGAGTAGAATCAGCGGTAAGCCGGGGCAACCCGGTGAGGCGCAATGTTGCGGGGGCTTGATCCCCGGTGGCCTTGTCGCTGGAAAGAGAAAACCCCCGCACATTGTTCGGTATTCACCGGCAACATTACGGGGGCTAACTTGACTCCAGACAAGTTGAGGATAGCCGCGAACCGTTGCCATTGCAACAAAGGCGGCAATATGACGCTCACAGAGTTGAGCATTACTATCTGGCACGATCTGGCGGCACCAACGCTGGTCGGGATTGCGACAGGTCTGTTTTTAGGCTGGTGGCATCGCCGGAAGTAATGTGAAGTGGGCGCGACTCGCCGCCGCATGGCAGCATGCGCCCGAAACGGGCCAGAGGACGACCTCTGGCCTTTTTTGCAGGTTTAGAAGTTGTAACCCACGACCAGGTAGCCGCCCCAGCCGGTAGATTTCGCGCTGAAATCGCCGTCGCCCCAGTTCAGTTTTGCGCCATTCTGCCACTGTCCGCCGTTATGGAAGTAACGCGCAACGACCGAGTAGTGCCAGTGATCGTAGTTCAGCGCCAGGATATGGCTGGAAGCGATGGAGTTGCTGGTACGGTTCGGATCGTCGCCTAAATCAGATCCCCAGTCAAAGTTGGTAAAGCCGATATAGCTCAGTTTACCGCCCCACAGATCGGTGATGGGGACGAAGTATTTCACTTTGAAACGGTAGCCGTCCCATTCGTTTTCATTGGACGCGCCGTAGTTTTGCCACTGATATTTCGCATACACGTTCAGCGACAGACCCATCGGCAGGCCGGTGTCGATATCGGTCCCCAGACCCATATACCACGTGCTCTGGCGGCTGGCTTTGTTATCGCCCATATCGTAGATGTAGTTGTTGGCGAAATACCACTCTTTAAACGGGCCGAAGCTCAGGTCTGCGCCGGTCAGCTTATCAATTGAGAAACGCGGTTCGATTTCCATGAACAGCGGAGAACCGTCGGACCAGATACCTTTATCGTTGCCGTTACCCCAATCAAAGGTTTTGGGAATATCGATATAGCCGTAGAAATCAAACCAGTCTTTTTTGGCAAATGCTTCATATTCCAGATAGACGTCGTTGTTCAATTTCGGCGAGAAACGGGTATGGTAGCTGCCTACCACGTTTACGCTCTGGTGCCACCAGTCGGACAAATACTGCGGCTGATCATTTTCTGCTGCGTTAGCAGTAAAAGATGAGGTGAGCGCCAGCGCTGCGCTGACTGCGAGTAAAGTTTTTTTCATATGTATGCCACTGTTTGAAATCCCTTGCGGGAGTGAAAAGAACGCAATTTGCGTTTCTAAATATTTCGTGTTTCTGCGGAGCCTATTATAAAAATCATTGCTCACAAAAATATGTCTTGTTTCACATATCTATCATTTACGTAATCGATTGCGTTCACGTTTGCGCATTTTAGACGCGGCGACAGTACTATCTTTCATGAATATTACCAATCCATGTCATAAATGACGGAAATGTCAGTAGGGCAACAAAAGTCGCGCGGGGGATGTTGCGGAACGCACAAAACGCTCCGCCAGAACGTTTATTGATTAACAGGCTGAATATCATGGATGCGAATGAAGCCTAACTGCGCCGGTGTGATCCCCTTCAACGGTAACGAAATATTGACATCACTGGGCGCCAGCAAGCTGGCAGGGGCATTTACCAGAAGGCTCTGTGCATTCACCTCCTGATAGTTCTCCGTAGTGCCCTGAAGTTGCCCGTACTCTACGGTAGCGCTGAATGCCGGCAGCGGATCGCGGGACTCGCCCTGAATGTGTAACGTTGCGTGAGCGCCGTCTGCGACAGGCGTAATTTCCAGCAATGTCATACGTAGCGTACCGATCTGGCTCTCCAGCCGGGCAGGCGTATTGGCGCCAGGCAACAAATAGACGCCGCGGGTTGACTCCGCATTCAGCTTATTTTGTTGGGTAATTTTTACCGTTTCCTGATTCAGTTGGGTCATCTCTTTATTCAGGGTGCTAATGCTTTGATGCATCTGGCGAACTTCGCTCTGCGGCGCGCAGGCGGTCAGGCTCAAGAGACTTCCCACCAGGAGAATTCTTAGGTAACGTCTTGTCATGTCGATCATTTCCTTCATGGTTCGATAGCGTAATGGTAGTGCGCTATACGCACAAAGGCACCGATCCTTTATCTCAAAAGCGCTCCGCCTTTGTTGTCGCGCCAGTTCAGGGTAAAATAGCATTTCCTAAATCATCTGGTCAGGACGCCGTATGCATTGCCCATTTTGTTTCGCCGTAGATACCAAAGTCATTGACTCTCGTCTTGTAGGCGAGGGCTCGTCCGTGCGCCGCCGTCGGCAGTGCCTGGTGTGTAATGAACGCTTTACGACCTTTGAAGTGGCTGAACTGGTCATGCCGCGTGTGATAAAAAGCAACGATGTGCGCGAACCCTTTAATGAGGATAAGCTGCGTAGCGGCATGTTGAGAGCGCTGGAAAAAAGACCCGTCAGCGCAGATGATGTTGAAATGGCATTGAACCATATTAAGTCACAATTACGTGCCACTGGGGAGCGTGAAGTTCCCAGCAAGATGATTGGCAACCTGGTCATGGAGCAGCTGAAAAAACTCGATAAAGTCGCGTATATTCGCTTTGCCTCCGTCTATCGCAGTTTCGAAGATATCAAAGACTTTGGCGAAGAAATCGCTCGCCTACAGGACTAAGCCATGCAGGATGAGTTTTACATGGCGCGAGCGCTCAAACTGGCGCAGCGTGGACGTTTCACCACTCACCCGAACCCTAATGTCGGCTGTGTCATTGTTAACAATGGCGACATCGTCGGCGAAGGTTATCACCATCGCGCCGGAGAGCCGCACGCCGAGGTTCATGCGCTGCGGATGGCGGGCGCAAAAGCCAAAGGCGCAACCGCCTATGTCACGCTTGAACCCTGTAGCCATCATGGGCGAACGCCGCCATGTTGCGATGCGCTGATTGCGGCCGGCGTCGCGCGCGTGGTCGCCGCGATGCAGGACCCGAACCCACAGGTCGCCGGGCGTGGGCTGTATCGCCTGCAACAGGCGGGTATTGCGGTCAGCCACGGGTTAATGATGAGTGAAGCGGAGGCGCTCAATAAAGGCTTCCTCAAGCGGATGCGTACCGGATTCCCTTATCTTCAGCTTAAACTGGGCGCCTCCGTCGACGGACGGACGGCGATGGCCAGCGGCGAAAGCCAGTGGATCACCTCGCCGCAGGCCCGGCGCGACGTTCAGCGCTTGCGTGCGCAAAGCCACGCTATCTTAACCAGTAGCGCGACGGTATTGGCTGACGATCCGGCCTTGACGGTGCGTTGGGCGGAGTTAGATGCCTCTACGCAGGCGTCTTACCCGCAGGAAAATCTGCGCCAGCCGGTGCGAATTGTTATCGACAGCCAAAACCGGGTAACGCCTGCGCATCGTATTGTGCAGCAGCCTGGCGAAACGTGGATCGCGCGTACCCAGGAAGATAGCCGCGCGTGGCCCGATGCGGTTCGTACTATCAGCGTGCCGGCGCACAACGGACATTTGGATCTGGTTGTACTGATGATGCAGTTAGGCAGGCAGCAGATTAATAGCATATGGGTTGAAGCCGGACCGGGACTGGCAGGCGCGTTGTTGCAAGCCGGGCTGGTGGATGAACTGATTGTCTATGTCGCGCCTAAATTGTTGGGAACCCAGGCGCGGGGATTATGCGAATTGCCGGGGCTTGAGAAGCTCGCCGACGCGCCGCAATTTACCTTCAGCGAAATACGCCATGTCGGCCCGGATGTTTGCCTGCATATGGTGAGCGCATGAGTTCTCCCGTCGAAAGGGGAGCAGCGCTCAAATTATTATGATAAAATCCGCCCCCCTGCGGGGCCAAATGAACCCTGGAAGAGAGAATATGAACATTATTAAAGCTAACGTTGCAGCCCCTGACGCTCGTGTCGCCATCACTATTGCGCGTTTCAATCAGTTTATCAACGACAGCCTGCTGGATGGCGCGGTTGATGCCCTGACGCGTATTGGTCAGGTAAAAGATGATAATATTACCGTAGTGTGGGTGCCTGGCGCTTATGAACTGCCGCTGGCGACCGAAGCGCTGGCGAAAAGCGGTAAATATGACGCCGTGGTTGCGCTGGGAACCGTGATTCGCGGGGGGACTGCGCACTTTGAATATGTGGCAGGCGGCGCCAGCAATGGCCTGGCAAGCGTTGCCCAGGACAGCGGCGTGCCGGTAGCCTTTGGTGTTCTGACCACCGAGAGTATTGAACAAGCCATCGAACGTGCTGGTACAAAAGCCGGTAATAAAGGCGCAGAAGCTGCGCTGACCGCGCTTGAAATGATTAATGTATTGAAAGCCATTAAGGCCTGATTTTTTGTAAGGGGAATTCCGTGAAACCTGCTGCTCGTCGCCGCGCCCGTGAGTGTGCCGTCCAGGCGCTTTACTCCTGGCAGTTGTCCCAGAACGACATCGCTGATGTTGAATACCAGTTCCTGGCGGAACAGGACGTAAAAGACGTCGACGTTCTCTATTTCCGTGAACTGCTATCCGGGGTGGCGACTAACAGCGCGTACCTGGATGGTTTAATGAAACCGTATCTGTCCCGCCTGCTTGAAGAGCTGGGACAGGTTGAAAAAGCCGTGCTGCGTATTGCGTTGTTTGAGCTGTCAAAACGCAGCGATGTGCCTTATAAAGTGGCCATCAACGAAGCGATTGAACTGGCGAAAACCTTTGGCGCTGAAGACAGCCACAAATTCGTCAACGGCGTACTGGATAAAGCAGCTCCGGTGATTCGTCCCAACAAAAAGTGATTCACAGGCCGGAAAGATAGCGGGCGATGGATACCCGCCGTCTCCGGCCTTTTCTTTTTTTCTGCTGAGGCATAACGTATGGCATGTGGCGAGTTTTCCCTGATTGCCCGTTATTTTGACCGTGTAAGAAGCTCTCGTCTTGATGTTGAAACCGGTATTGGCGACGATTGCGCGCTCCTGAATATTCCTGAAAAGCAGACCCTGGCGATCAGTACCGATACGCTGGTGGCGGGCATCCATTTCTTACCCAATATCGATCCTGCCGATCTAGCGTATAAAGCGCTGGCGGTGAATTTAAGCGATCTGGCGGCGATGGGCGCCGATCCGGCATGGTTAACGCTGGCGCTCACGCTTCCTGACGTCGATGAGGCGTGGCTTGCCGCGTTCAGCGACAGCCTGTTTGAACAACTGGATTACTACGACATGCAGCTCATTGGCGGCGATACCACGCGCGGCCCGCTGTCGATGACGCTCGGTATTCATGGCCTTGTGCCAGCCGGTCGGGCGCTGAAACGTTCTGGCGCAAAACCGGGCGACTGGATTTATGTTACTGGCACGTTGGGCGATAGCGCTGCCGGGCTGGCGATTCTACGGGGTGATTTTCGCGTGGGAAGCTGGGGGGATGCCGACTATCTGGTCAAACGCCATCTGCGCCCGACGCCGCGTATTTTACAAGGACAGGCGCTACGCGATCTCGCCAGTTCGGCGATCGATCTTTCCGACGGTTTGATCTCCGATCTTGGTCACATTCTGCAAGCCAGCAACTGCGGCGCGCGAATCGATTTGGAGGCGCTGCCTGACTCCGAAGAACTGTGGGGACATGCCAATGATCCCGAACAAAAGCTTCGCTGGATGTTATCCGGCGGCGAAGATTATGAACTGTGCTTTACCGTCCCGGAGCTGAACCGTGGCGCGCTGGATGTCGCGCTTGGTCATCTGGGCGTGCCGTTTACCTGTATCGGGCAAATGACGGCGGATATCGAAGGGATCGCCTTTGTGCGTGACGGAGAACCTGTCACTTTTGACTGGAAAGGATATGACCATTTTGCCACGCCATAAAGATGTTGCGAAAAGCCGCCTGAATTTGCGCAATCCGTGGCACCTGCTCGCTACCGGCTTTGGCAGCGGGCTGAGCCCTGTGGTGCCGGGCACGATGGGCTCGCTGGCGGCGATCCCCTTCTGGTATTTGATGACGTTTCTGCCGTGGCAGCTTTATTCGCTGGTCGTGATGTTTGGGATCTGCATTGGCGTTTATCTTTGCCATCAGACGGCGAAAGATATGGGCGTACACGACCACGGCAGTATTGTCTGGGATGAATTTATCGGTATGTGGATAACGCTAATGGCGTTGCCGACGACGGACTGGCAGTGGGTGGCTGCCGGGTTCGTTATTTTCCGCATTCTGGATATGTGGAAACCCTGGCCGATCCGTTGGTTTGATCGCAACGTGCACGGCGGCATGGGGATTATGATCGATGATATCGTCGCCGGCGTGATATCCGCCGGCATACTGTATTTTATCGGTCATCACTGGCCGCTCGGTATTATTTAAAGGGTTTGCCGGATGGCGGCGTAAACGCCTTATCCGGCCTACCCCCGAACAATATGTCGATTTCGCAGGCCCGATAAGCGCCGCGCCATCGGGCAATGGCAGATTATTTAAATCCCACCACCGGATGTTGTTTGTACGGCGTTTCGAGTTCGGCAATCTGCTCCGGTTTGAGCGTTAAATCAACGGCATTCAGCAACTCATCTAACTGCTCTTCACGCGAAGTGCCGATAATCGGCGCGGCGACGCCTCGTTTACTGAGTAGCCAGGCCAGCGCAACCTGCGCTCGCGTTGCGCCAAGCGCCTCGCTGACGCCAGCCAGCCGTTCCGCTATTTGCGCATCATTTTTATCGCTTTCAGCGTATAAATTTTTGCCCACGTCATCCGAGACCAGCCGGGCCGTGGTTTCTCCCCAGGGGCGAGTTAAGCGCCCGCGCGCCAGCGGACTCCACGGAATCACGGCGACGCCTTCCTGCCAGCACAGCGGTAGCATCTCACGCTCTTCCTCGCGGTAGATCAGGTTATAGTGATCCTGCATGGTGACAAACGGCGCCCAGCCGTGTTGTTTTTGTAGCGCCAGCGCCTGGGCAAATTGTGAGGCGTGCATTGAGGAAGCGCCGATATAGCGGGCTTTACCCGCCTTCACCACGTCGTTTAGCGCTTCCAGAGTTTCTTCTATCGGCGTGGTGTAATCCCAGCGGTGGATTTGCAGGATATCGACATACTCCATTCCCAGACGGGTGAGGCTATCGTCAATAGAGCGCAGGATTTGCGCACGGGACAATCCTTCCGGCAGATCGCCGACGCGATGGAAGACTTTCGTCGCTACCACCACCTCGTCGCGCCGGGCGAAATCACGCAGCGCGCGGCCGACAATCTCTTCGCTGCTGCCGTCGGAGTAGCTGTTGGCGGTATCAAAAAAGTTAATGCCGCCCTCAAGGGCGCGCTTGATGATGGGACGGCTGCTCTCTTCGGGAAGCGTCCAGGCGTGATTGCCGCGACTCGGCTCGCCGAATGTCATACAGCCCAGACAAAGGCGGGACACCCGAAGATCTGTATTTCCTAACGTGTTGTATTGCATGACTCCGCTCCTGTTATACCCGTCACTCTTCAAGCATAGCAGGAGCAAAGAGGGGATTATGCCAGCCAGGCCTTGATTTTGGCTTCAATGCCTGCGGCGTCAAGCCCCAGTTCCGCGCGGGCTTCTTCCTGCGTTCCTTGCGGGATAAAGAAATCCGGAAGACCGATATTCAGCACAGGTACAGGTTTACGATGGGCCATTAGCACTTCGTTTACGCCGCTGCCAGCGCCGCCCATAATGGCGTTTTCTTCCAGCGTCACTAGCGCGTCATGCTGCGCGGCCATCTCCAGAATTAGCGTGTCGTCCAGCGGCTTAACAAAGCGCATGTCGACCAGCGTGGCGTTAAGCGCTTCGGCGACTTTCGCCGCCTCAGGCATTAAGGTGCCAAAGTTCAGAATCGCCAGTTTTTCGCCATGACGCTTCACAAGGCCTTTACCAATAGGCAGTTTTTCCAGCGGGGTTAGCGCCACGCCCTGCGCATTACCGCGTGGATAACGTACTGCCGTCGGGCCGTCGTTATAGTGATACCCGGTAAATAACATCTGGCGACATTCGTTTTCGTCGCTTGGCGTCATGATCACCATATCCGGGATGCAGCGCAGATAGGAGAGATCGAATGCGCCCTGGTGTGTTTGCCCATCCGCGCCAACGATACCGGCGCGATCGATGGCGAACATGACCGGCAGTTTCTGGATAGCGACGTCATGGATGACCTGATCGTAGGCGCGTTGCAGGAAAGTAGAGTAGATCGCCACGACGGGCTTATAGCCGCCAATCGCCAGACCTGCGGCGAAGGTGACGGCATGCTGCTCGGCGATGGCGACGTCAAAATAGCGATCCGGGAATTTACGTGAAAATTCCACCATGCCGGAACCTTCGCGCATTGCCGGGGTGATCGCCATCAGCTTGCTGTCTTTGGCGGCAGTTTCACACAGCCAGTCACCGAAGATTTTTGAATAACCTGGCAGACCGCCGCTGCTTTTCGGCAAACATCCGCTGGAGGGATCAAATTTAGGCACCGCATGGAAAGTGATCGGATCTTTTTCCGCGGGCTCATAGCCGCGGCCTTTCTTGGTCATGATATGCAGGAACTGCGGGCCTTTCAGGTCGCGCATGTTCTTCAATGTGCTGATAAGCCCCATGACATCGTGACCATCGACCGGCCCGATGTAGTTAAAGCCCAGCTCTTCGAACAGTGTGCCCGGCACAACCATGCCTTTAATATGTTCTTCGGTACGCTTGAGCAGTTCTTTAATTGGCGGTACGCCGGAGAAGACCTTTTTTCCGCCTTCGCGCAGAGAAGAGTAAAGCTTACCGGAAAGTAGCTGCGCCAGATGGTTGTTGAGCGCGCCGACGTTTTCCGAAATCGACATTTCATTGTCGTTCAGAATGACCAGCATGTCGGGCCGGATATCGCCTGCGTGATTCATTGCTTCAAACGCCATACCGGCGGTGATGGCGCCGTCGCCAATCACACAGACGGTGCGGCGATCTTTGCCTTCTTTCTCCGCCGCCACGGCAATACCGATACCGGCGCTGATAGAGGTGGAGGAATGCCCAACGCTCAGCACATCGTATTCGCTTTCTCCGCGCCACGGGAACGGGTGCAGACCGCCTTTCTGGCGAATGGTGCCGATTTTGTCGCGACGACCGGTAAGGATTTTATGTGGATAAGCCTGGTGTCCAACATCCCAGATTAGCTGGTCAAACGGGGTGTTGTAGACATAATGCAGCGCCACGGTAAGTTCTACCGTGCCCAGCCCGGAAGCGAAATGCCCGCTGGAACGGCTTACGCTGTCGAGTAAGTAGCGGCGTAGCTCGTCGCAGAGTTTCGGCAGACTCTCTTTCGGTAACAGTCGTAACTCCTGGGTGGAGTCGACCAATGCCAGGGTAGGGTATTTGGCTATATCAAAACTCATCGCAAGCTCATTGGATATGGGGTTTATTTATCACGCTGGATTATGTAGTTCGCTAGCGCTTCCAGTGCCGAGGTGTCCAGTGATTGCGCGGCCAGCTGATGTAACGACTGACGGGCGTCCTCTATCAGGTCCCGGGCTTTATTCCGGGCTTGCTCAAGACCCAGAAGTGCAGGGTAGGTACTTTTGCCAAGCTGCTGGTCTGCGCCCTGACGTTTACCTAACGTTGCAGTATCGCCCACCACATCCAGAATGTCATCCTGAACCTGGAAGGCAAGGCCGATACTCTCTGCATAGCGGTCAAGTATCGGCAGAGTATTCCGTCCTTTATCGCCCGCGCTCAATGCGCCAAGTCTAACGGCGGCGCGAATGAGCGCGCCGGTCTTATGGCGATGAATGCGTTCCAGCGCGTCCAGAGTGATCCGCTGGCCTTCTGCCGCCAGATCCAATGCCTGACCGCCGCACATGCCGGCGATGCCGCTGGCGTTCGCCAGTTCGGCGATCATCGCGATACGATCGCGATCGGTGACTTCCGGCATCGGCGCGTCGCTGATAATGGCAAACGCCAGCGTTTGCAACGCGTCTCCCGCCAGGATTGCGTTGGCTTCGCCAAATTTAATATGGCAAGTCGGCAGGCCGCGACGCAAATCGTCATCGTCCATCGCTGGCAGGTCGTCATGGATCAGCGAATAGGCATGAATGCATTCGACCGCCGCAGCTGGCGCATCCAGCGTTGCCGTACTGACGCCAAACATTTGACCGGTGGCGTAAACCAGAAATGGCCGCAGGCGTTTACCGCCTAATAATGCGCCATACTGCATGGCTTCGACCACGGGAGTGTTCTGAAAGGGCAGTGGCGCGATAAAACGGCTCAGCGCCTGATTCGCTTGCGTTACGCAAGCCTGTAGCTGCTGCGTAAAGTCCATTTACTCATTATCCGCGATAAAAGGCTCAGGTGAAGCCTCTTCATTATCAGACAGCAAAATTTGCACGCGCTGTTCCGCCTGCTGCAGTTTTGCCTGCCCCTGACGCGCCAGTTGTACGCCGCGCTCGAATTCATTCAGCGCGTCTTCCAGCGGCAAATCGCCGCTTTCCAGGCGGGTAACAATATGTTCCAGCTCGCTCAGCGCAGTTTCAAAGCTGGCGGGCGCCTCATTTTTCTTCGGCATGATGACTGTTTGACTCTCTGTAATGGCAGCACAAGTCTATGGTAACGGACTCACACTGATAAGCAAATAACGCGCAATGGTAAGGGGAAATGCGCAAGATGTCCGTGATAGTGATATACTTCCGCGCCTGGATGCAGCCGTAGGTATGGGCTGCTGTACTATTTCTCCACGACAAGCCTTAGATAGCTTGCTAAAGAACCATTGCCGCCATGAAGTTTATCATTAAATTGTTCCCGGAAATCACTATCAAAAGCCAATCTGTGCGTTTGCGCTTTATAAAAATTTTAACCGGGAACATCCGTAACGTTTTAAAGCACTACGATGAGACCCTCGCGGTTGTCCGTCACTGGGATAACATTGAAGTTCGCGCCAAAGATGAAAACCAGCGTCTGGCGATTCGCGACGCGCTGACCCGCATTCCGGGGATCCACCATATTCTTGAAGTCGAAGATGTGCCGTTCACCGATATGCACGACATTTTCGAGAAAGCGTTGGCGCAGTATCGCGAGCAGCTTGAAGGCAAAACCTTCTGCGTGCGCGTAAAACGTCGCGGTAAGCATGAGTTTAGCTCCATTGAGGTGGAGCGCTATGTCGGCGGCGGATTAAATCAGCATATTGAATCGGCGCGCGTGAAGCTCACTAACCCGGATGTGACGGTGCATCTGGAAGTGGAAGATGATCGCCTGCTGCTGATCAAAGGGCGTTATGAAGGTATTGGCGGTTTCCCGATTGGCACCCAGGAAGATGTGCTGTCGCTGATCTCCGGCGGTTTTGACTCCGGCGTCTCCAGCTATATGCTGATGCGTCGCGGCTGTCGCGTACACTACTGCTTCTTTAACCTTGGCGGCGCGGCGCATGAAATCGGCGTTCGCCAGGTGGCGCATTACCTGTGGAACCGCTTTGGCAGCTCCCATCGCGTGCGTTTTGTGGCGATTAACTTTGAACCAGTGGTCGGCGAGATTCTGGAGAAAGTCGACGACGGCCAGATGGGCGTGGTGCTCAAACGTATGATGGTACGCGCGGCGTCGAAAGTGGCGGAACGTTACGGCGTACAGGCGCTGGTGACCGGCGAAGCGCTGGGCCAGGTGTCCAGCCAGACGCTAACCAACTTGCGCTTGATCGATAACGTGTCTGACACGCTGATCCTGCGCCCGCTGATCTCTTACGATAAAGAGCACATTATCAACCTGGCGCGCCAGATTGGTACGGAAGATTTTGCCCGTACGATGCCGGAATACTGTGGCGTGATTTCAAAAAGTCCGACGGTGAAAGCCATTAAAGCGAAAATTGAAGCCGAAGAAGAAAACTTCGACTTCAGTATTCTCGATAAGGTGGTAGAAGAAGCGAACAACGTCGATATTCGTGAAATCGCCCAGCAGACCCAGCAGGAGGTGGTGGAAGTAGAAACCGTGAGCGGTTTCGGCCCGAACGACGTGATTCTGGATATCCGTTCTGTCGATGAGCAGGATGACAAGCCGCTGAAAGTGGAAGGCGTCGACGTCGTTTCGCTGCCTTTCTACAAGCTGAGCACTAAATTTGGCGACCTCGATCAGAGCAAAACCTGGCTGCTATGGTGCGAACGCGGCGTAATGAGTCGCCTGCAGGCGCTCTATCTGCGCGAGCAGGGGTTTGCCAATGTGAAGGTGTATCGCCCGTAATTCCTTTGCCGGGTGGCGGCTATGTCCTACCCGGCCTACCGTTTTATTTCTGCCCCAACCGTTTTGCAATGCGCTCCAGCTTCATCATCAGCAGCAGCGTAATGGCCACCAGCACAATGGTCAGCGCCGCGCCGTCGGCAATATTTCCACGGTCGGTCAGGCTAAAGATAGCTACCGGCAGCGTCGTCCAGCCCGGCGGATAAATCATCATCGTCGCGCCCAACTCCCCCATGGAGAGCGATAAACTCAGCGCCAGCGCTGACACCATCCACGGCATCAATAACGGCAACGTCACGTGACGCAGACGATACCAGGGCGATGCCCCCAGACTCGACGCGACGTTTTCAATATCGGCGGAAATTCGCGCCAGTCCGGTCGACACGTTACTGAAGGTAAAGGCGGAAATCAGCACAAAGTGCGCTGTCAGCACAATCCATAGGGTGCCGTTCATTTGCAATGGCCCCTGGCTGAAAGCAACCAGAATGCCCAGGCCCACGGACACTGACGGAATCGCACTCGGCAGATAGAACACCATACTTAACCATTTCTGCGTTTTCACCCCATATTGACGCAGCGCCAGCGCCGCCCAAACGCCGCAAAGCAGCGCAAACAGGCTGGCGCAAAAGCCAATCGTGAGGCTGGCAAGTAGGGCATCCCATGCCGCACCGTGCAGAGCGTTAACAAAGTGGTTCAGCGTGAAGCCACTCGGCAGAATACCGTTCCACTGCTGGCTAAGGCTGGACATCAGAATCACCGCCAGCGGCAGGAAAAAGAACACGATAAACAGTACGCTAGCCACAACGCCCGCCGCTGCGCGTCCTTTAGGTGACCAAATTAGCATGGCTGGCTCCTTACGCCGGTACGCGATGCCGCCAGGCGATAGAGGGAGAACAGCCCCAGCGACAAGACAATGTTAATCAACGCAATCATGCAGGCGACCGTATAGTCGGACTCCAGAATCGCTTTGCTGTAAACCATCATCGGCAGGGTGTTAACCCCTTTCGCGCCAATAAACAGTACGATGCCGAACTCGTTAGTGGTCAACAGTAGGCACAGGCTGCCACCAGCCATCAGCGCCGGTAGCGCCGCCGGGAAAATCACCTGCCCAATCACCCGTAACGGGTGCGCCCCCAGAATACTGGCTGCCTCTAGCTGGCTTTTATCAATTTGCCGCAGCGCGGCCATCAGTGGCCGCATCACCAGCGGAGTGAACACCGTGATCTCCGCCAGAATGACGCCCTGCATCGAGTAGAGAAAATCCACCGGCGGTAGCTCAAAGGCAAACAGGCTCATCAGCGCACCGTTGAGCAGACCCGCTGACCCATAAATAAAGGTGAACGCCAGCGTAATCAGGAAGGTCGGCAGCGCAATAAAAGTATCGACGACCCGACCAATCAACTCGCTGCCGGGGAAAGGAATAAACACCAGAATCAGCGACATCACGCTGCCCAGCAGCAGGCAACCGGCGGTGGCGAAAAAGGCGATTTGCAACGTGTTCAGCAACGCGCCGACAAAGCGTTTCGAGTCGACCACCTGCCGGAAGGTCTCGAGCCCGATCTCGCCATTGGCACCGCGTAGCGCCTGTTCAACGATGAGCGACAGAGGCCAGAAAAACAGCGTCGCCAGCACCAGCAACGGGAGCAGCAGCCACAGCAGTGGGCGTAGGTTAAGCGCCGGTTTTTCCAGAGGTAAAATGAGTGACATGGTTATACCTCAATCAGGACCGCATCATCCGGTTCGAACCACAGCGCCAGCTTGTCGCCCACGCGCGGCAGCGGATTGACATGCGTCAACACCATCCGCACCGTTTCGCCAGCAACGTCACACAGCAGATGGGTTAAATCGCCCTGCCAGTGCACCGATTGCAGTGTGGCGTTGAAGCGGTTGCTGTAGGCCGAACGCGGCGTCAGGCTGAGGTGCTGAGGACGAATGCACAGCAGTTTGTTGTAACCGTGGTGGCTGCCCCGGCTGAACGCGCGAATCACCGCACCGCCGCAGCTGACGTCCACCAGCCCCGGAGCCTCCGTTATCCCCAGCGCGATGGCGGAGAGAATATTGGCGCGACCTAAGAATTCGGCGGCAAAACGATTGGGCGGATGCTGATATAGCGCGCGGGTTTCGCCGTGAGCAATCAGCGAGCCATCCTTCATAATGCCGATTTTATCGGCCAGGGTGAGCGCTTCCGTTTGATCGTGGGTGACGTAGAGAATAGTGAGTTCCGGCAGCTCACGGTGAAGACAGGCGATTTCTTCCACCATATTATGACGAATCTGTGCGTCCAGCGCTGACAGTGGTTCATCCAGCAACAGCACGCGCGGGCGCACGGCAATCGCGCGGGCGATGGCCACGCGTTGCTGCTGGCCGCCGGAAAGTTGATGCGGATAACGGGCGGCGTAATCACTCATGCCAACCGTTTTCAGCGCCTGCGTTACACGCTCATTAATTAGCGCCTTTGGCTGCTTCTGCGCACGCAGGCCAAAAGCGACGTTGTCTTCCACTTTCAGATGCGGGAACAAGGCGTAGTTCTGCACCACCATCGCCAACCCGCGTTTATAGGGTGGCAGATGGGTGACGTCCGTATCGCCAATCAGAATACGACCGCCTGCAGGTTGCACAAAGCCCGCAACCGCACGCAGCACCGTCGTTTTTCCAGATCCTGATGGGCCAATCAGCGCCAGCACTTCGCCAGGTTCAATCGTCAAAGAGAGCGGTTTAAGCACCACGTTGCCGTGATACGCAACGCGCAGCGAGTCGAGGACTATGCCCGATGTCCCCTGCGATGCAGGGACGTGAACGGCAGTCGTTTTCATCAGCATCAGGCTTACTCGCTTTCGGTCACTTTGTGCCAACGGCTAATATCTGCCGACAGCGAAACGGCTACGTCATCCCAATTTGGCTGCCAGCTCTGCACGCCTTCTAACGCGGCAGTGGCGGTCTTGTAATGTTCGTCGCTCGGCGTCACGTCGCTGCGTACCGGCATTCCCCAGGAGAGTTCGCTGACGCGAGTCTGCGCTTCTTTACTCAGCAGGAAGTTAATCAGCTTTTTACCATTTTCACTCTGCGGCGCCCCCTGGACCAGGCCAATGACATAAGGGATGGCCAGCGCGCTGCGCTCGCCTTTGTCGTTGGCCGGCCAGAAGATTTTCACGTTCGGGTTACGTTCCATCTGCGCGAGGTTCATTTGCAGGTCGCCGTTAGCGACGTAGATTTCACCTTTATTAACCAGCGCGGTTAGCTTGCCGGTAGAGGCAGATGGCCCGACGTTATTGGCCTGCAGCTTGCCGAGATACGCAAAACCGGCATCTTTACTGCCGAAGCTGTGGAAAGCCTGCAGCATCACCGCCGTGCCGTCAGCGGCCTGACCTGGCGTGGAATACTGGAGTTTATTTTTGAAGTTACCGTCAAGCAGATCCTGCCAGCTCGCCGGGGCAGTTTTCAGCAGCTTGCTGTTGTAGATAAAGCTCAGATAGTTCTTTACCAGCGGCGAATAAAGGTTGTTGGCATCGGGGATAGCCGATGCGGCGTCGGTGTTAAAGTTCGCCAGCAGCTTTTCGGCGGCGGCGCGCTGAATGAATGGCGGCGCGGTTACCAGCACGTCGGCCTGCGGATTCGTACGCTCTTTTGCCAGACGTTCCACTACCACGCCACCACCGCCTTCAACATAGCGTACGGTAATGCCGGTCGCTTTGGTGAACGCGTCAAACTGCACCTGGTACCAGCTGTTATCGCCATCGTGCAGCCCGTCGATGGAGTACACCGTGACCACCGATTCCGCCCATGACGGGGCGCTGGCGAGAGCGAAGACAGACAGCAGAGCAAGTCGGGAAAGTTTCATCGTAATAGCCTCATAGCGTACGTTGCATTTTCTGGCCTATACCAGGTTTGCTTTTTACGCTAAACGGCTTATATGACAAAACGATGAAAGAGAAATAAATCAGTCCACGCCGGAGGATGCTGCGCTTATCCGGATAGCCGTGAGACGATACGATTGACAGGCCGGATAAGGCCCGCAGCCAACATCCGGCGCACCCGCTAGTGGGTATCTACCTCAATGCGCAGGCTGTCGTGACGCCAGTATTCGATATCCAGATCCAGCACTCGCCCGTGTTGATCGTAGTTCAGACGGCGCAGCAACAGCGCCGGGCGCCCTTCCATAACGCCCAGCGCCTGTGCGGCCTGCGCAGGCATGGCGGTGGGGTAGAACGACAGATGCATGCTGGTATAGACGAGGTTGTAGTGCGACTCGTATACCTCGGTCAGGCTGCCGTTGAGATCGTACTGCAGCAGCTCAGGCACGCGGGCGGGCAAACAATGGTTTTCGCAGTAGCACACGGCGCGGCCATCGGCGTAACGCAGACGGGTCAGCAGATAGATTTGATCAAACGGCTGGAGCTGGAGGGGCTCCATGACCTCGACAGGCACGGTGGTTAACACGCCGCTCAGTAGCGCGGTTTTTGGCTCCCGCCCCTGCTCGCGGCAAAGCTTATGGAAGTTGGTGTTCTGGGTCGGATCCAGCCACAGGCGTTCCGGCGTAACGAACCAACCGCGACGATCGGCGCGCCAGATAAGCCCACTGGACTCCAGCTGTGCCAGACTTTCGCGAATAGTAATGCGCGTGGTGTTGAAGATCGCGCACAGTTCGCGTTCAGACGGCAGTTTATCACCGCTTTTCAACGCACCGCTCTGAATACGTGCCTGAAGCTGTGCCTTGATCAACAGGTACTGCGGGATATCGCCCGGGATAGATTTCATGCTTACTCGCTTCCGTTTTGCCTGCCGCCATTATACAAGCAGAGATGAATTTTTTGTTGCAGCGCGATTTTCTCTTTGACCCGTCGCGGCAAAGATCGTCATGATAAATGCAATCTGGTATAGACCAAAGGTAAATAACATGACTTCGCGTAACTATCTGTTGCTGACTCCTGGCCCGCTCACCACCTCTCGTACCGTGAAAGAAGCGATGTTGTTCGATAGCTGTACCTGGGATGATGATTACAATATCGGCGTGGTGGAACAGATCCGCCAGCAGCTGACCGAACTGGCAACGGCCTCCGAAGGCTACACCTCCGTACTACTGCAAGGCAGCGGTAGCTATGCTGTGGAAGCCGTACTGGGCAGCGCATTGGGGCCGCAGGATAAGGTGCTGATCGTCAGCAACGGTGCATACGGCGCACGAATGGTCGAGATGGCCGGCCTTATGGGTATCGCCCATCACGCTTACGACTGCGGCGAAGTTGCGCGCCCGGACGTGCAGGCGATCGACGCGATCCTCAACGCCGACCCGACGATCAGCCATATCGCCATGGTGCATAGCGAAACGACCACCGGGATGCTCAACCCCATTGATGAGGTGGGCGCTCTGGCGCATCGCTATGGCAAAACCTACATCGTTGACGCCATGAGCAGCTTCGGCGGCATCCCCATGGATATTGCAGCATTACACATCGACTATCTGATCAGCTCCGCCAATAAATGCATTCAGGGCGTGCCGGGTTTTGCCTTTGTGATTGCCCGCGAGCAAAAACTGGCCGCGTGCAAAGGGCATTCCCGCTCGCTGTCGTTAGATCTCTACGCCCAGTGGCGTTGCATGGAGGATAACCACGGCAAATGGCGTTTTACTTCGCCCACACATACCGTCCTGGCGTTTGCACAGGCGCTGAAAGAGCTGGCGAAAGAAGGTGGCGTGGCGGCACGTCATCAACGCTATCAGCAAAATCAGCGCAGCCTGGTGGCCGGAATGCGGGCGCTGGGCTTTAACACGCTGCTGGATGACGAACTTCACTCGCCCATTATCACCGCCTTTTATTCACCGGAAGACCCGCAGTATCGCTTTAGCGAATTTTATCGCCGCCTCAAAGAGCAGGGCTTTGTTATCTATCCAGGCAAAGTGTCGCAAAGCGACTGCTTCCGCATCGGCAACATTGGCGAAGTATATGCCGCCGATATCACGGCCCTGCTGACCGCCATTCGTACCGCCATGTACTGGATGAAATAAGGAACCATGATGAACCGTATTCACGCTGTTATTCTCGACTGGGCGGGCACCACCGTCGATTTTGGCTCCTTCGCGCCGACGCAAATTTTCGTCGAGGCGTTCCGTCAGGCATTTGATGTGGAGATCACCCTCGCCGAAGCACGCGTGCCAATGGGGCTGGGTAAATGGCAACACATTGAAGCGCTGGGAAAATTACCTGCTGTTGACGCGCGCTGGCAGGCAAAGTTTGGCCGCTCCATGAGCGCAGCAGATATTGATGCCATCTACGCCGCTTTCATGCCGTTACAGATTGCTAAAGTTGTCGATTTTTCTTCTCCTATTGCCGGAGTTATCGACACGATCGCGGCGCTACGAGCCGAGGGCATCAAGATAGGCTCCTGCTCCGGTTACCCACGAGCGGTGATGGAGCGCCTGGTTCCCGCCGCCGCCGAGCATGGCTATCGTCCGGATCATTGGGTAGCAACGGACGACCTGGCCGCGGGTGGTCGCCCGGGGCCGTGGATGGCGCTGCAAAACGTGATTGCGCTGGGCATTGATGCGGTCGCGCACTGCGTGAAGGTAGATGATGCCGCGCCGGGCATTAGCGAGGGGCTTAACGCGGGGATGTGGACGGTGGGGCTGGCGGTATCGGGTAACGAATTCGGCGCAACATGGGACGCCTATCAGACAATGTCGAAAGAGGACGTTGCGGTCCGCCGCGAGCACGCGGCCAGCAAGCTGTACGCCGCCGGGGCGCATTACGTGGTGGATTCACTGGCGGATTTACCTGGGGTGATTGCGCATATTAATGCGCGTCTGGCGCAGGGCGAACGCCCGTAAAATAACTGCCGGATGGCGCTGCCGCTTATCCGGCCTACAGACTGTACCGTTTTGTAGGCCGGATAAGGTGTTTACGCCGCCATCCGGCAATCATTCTTATTCGTAGTAGTTATAAATCCCCGCCGCCATCACCAGTTGCGAAGCCACTTCATGCGCTTTTTCACGACCAGCCAACAGGTCGATGATTTTCAAGCCAAAATCGATAGCGGTACCAGGTCCCTGGCTGGTTAATAATTTTACCCGCGCATCCCACACCACACGCTTATCCTGCCACTGTTCGGCGGGGATCTTATCTTTCAGCGCCGGAAAACCGGTCATATTGCCGATAGGGAAGATATCGTGCGGCACGAGCACTGTAGCGGCTGCGGCGCAAATGGCTGCGACAATGCGCCCGGAGCGGTGAAACTGTTTTACGGTTTCGACCAGCAGCGGGCTGTCGCGAAAGCACTCGGCGCCTTTAATTCCGCCGGGCAACACGATGATGTCATAATCGCCGTCGGCAACTTCAACCAGCGGCGCATCCGCCAGTAGCTTTACACCGCGCGAGCAGACAATCGTCAGGTTGCCATCGCTGGCGACGCTTGCAGTAGTGACGTGGATTCCGCCGCGAACCAGCAGATCGATAGTGGTGACCGCTTCGGTCTCTTCACTACCAGGGGCGAGGCATACCAGTGCCTGAGCGCTCATACTCACTCTCCTTTCGCTTTACCATTTCAAACAGGCGGCTATTTTCCGGAACGGCGAGACCGTGCACGCGGGCGCGCTTGAGTAAATAACCGGTAATGTAGTCAATTTCGGTATGGCGCATGGCACGCACGTCCTGCAACATGGATGAGATGTTTTCTGCCGTACTGTCAATCACTTGCTCAACATAATAGCGTAAATCGTCTGCCGATGTGTGGTAGCCTTCACGTTCAATCACGGCGGCGACCTCTTCGCAAATCGCGTTGATTTCATCAGTATGATGGCGCAGCTCGCCGTTCGGGCAGTTCCAAAGCGCGGTGAGCGGGTTGATAACACAGTTGACCGCCAGTTTGCGCCACATCTCTGCGCGGATATTGTTATGCCAGGCGACATCGGGCAGTACCCCCTGCAGGATATCGGCGAGATAACTGTAATCGCCGTCTTGCTCGCGCGCCGGGCCAATATGCGTAGTACCGTTAGCGACATGAATAATGATATTACCGTCGCGGCGCGCAGCATGGGTGATAGTCCCCATCAACATCGGCTGTTGGATATTTTGCAGTTCTTCTATGGTTCCCATTCCATTATGAATGAGCAGGATAGGCGACGTCACCGGTAGGGTTGACGCCAGGGTTCGTACTGCGTCGGAAACCTGCCACGCTTTCAGCGTGACTAATAACAGTTCGCTCTTCGCCAAAAAATCCGGATCGTTTGCCGTCAGTGATTCGTTGAAAAAGGAACCATCGGTATCGATCAGATTTACGCTGCAATAAGGTTGTGGCACCCGTAGCCAGCCCTGTACGTCATGTCCATGTTTGCACAGTGCCGAAAGCCAAAGTTGTCCTAAGGCTCCGCATCCCAGTACAGTAATTTTCATTGTTCCTCCTCACCTGCAACAGCGCCAGGTGTTATGGCGCTAATTATAGCGTCATCAGCTAAGCTTCTCGTTAAGCCTCGTTGCAGGTATTATGCAACGCAACGAAAATGAAGGGAGAAGAAAAGATGCCATCTTTCGATATTGTTTCTGAAGTTGATCTGCAGGAAGCGCGTAACGGCGTGGATAACGCGGTTCGCGAGGTTGAGTCTCGTTTTGACTTTCGTGGCGTAGAGGCGACTATTGAACTGAACGATGCCAATAAAACCATCAAGGTGCTGAGCGAGTCCGATTTCCAGGTCAATCAGTTGCTCGATATTCTGCGCGCCAAGCTGCTTAAACGCGGTATTGAAGGCGCTTCGCTGGATGTACCGGACGAGTTCGTGCATAGCGGTAAAACCTGGTATGTGGAAGCGAAGCTGAAGCAGGGCATTGAAAGCGCCGTGCAGAAGAAAATCGTCAAGCTGATTAAAGACAGCAAACTGAAGGTGCAGGCGCAAATTCAGGGGGAAGAGATTCGCGTGACGGGCAAATCACGTGACGATCTGCAATCGGTAATGGCGCTGGTTCGCGGCGGCGATTTGGGCCAGCCGTTCCAGTTCAAAAACTTCCGCGATTAAGTTGTTATGCCGGATAGAGCCTCGCCGCCATCCGGCAATGCAGCATTCATCCTTTGCTGATAAGCTGTTCAACTTCAAAGCGATTGGTCACTTTGCTGTCGATTTTGACGTAAGCGGAATGCTCTTCCGCCACGATCAGCGCTTCGCTTACGCCTTTCATTGCCAACAGTCGCTGTTTTAGCCTGTCGTCAGCAACAATATCCGCTGGAATTTCCACGCGCAGGCTGCTGACATAGGGCGGCTCTTTCATGGTACTTGCCACTGCCAGCCATACCATCGCCAGTACGGCCCCGGCAAGGAAAACGGTTTGCCCATCAAACGTGCCGTCTATCCAGCCGCCCAGCGAGCCGCCAAGCGCCACGCCAAGAAACTGACTGGTAGAATAGACGCCCATCGCCGTTCCTTTATACCCCGCGGGCGACTCTTTGCTAATAAGCGAAGGCAGCAGCGCCTCCATCAGATTAAAGGCGAGGAAAAAGAGTTGTACGCCAATCACCAGCTCCCAGAAATGTTGGCCCGCTCCCCACAACACGATTTCTGCGACGACAATGAGCCCCACGCAGAACAGGAATACCTGCTTCATCCGCCGTTTGACTTCAGCATAGATAATAAAAGGCACGACGGCGGCAAAGGCGATCACCATGGTTGCCAGATACACCTTCCAGTGTTCGGCGGCAGGGAAACCGGCATCGGCAAGCTGGCCGGGCAGGGCGACAAAGGTGGACATCAATAAAATATGCAGACACATAATGCCGAAATTGAGCTTGAGCAGCCTCGGCTCCGCCAGCACTTTACTGAAGCTGCCTTTGACCATCCCGGATTCGCGATTCAGCACATGGTTAGTACTGTTGGGAACCACCCAGATCGTCAGAAGAATGCCCAGAGTGGCGAGGGCGGCGATCATCCAGAACAACGCGTTCAATCCCAGACTATGGGTAACGATCGGCCCTAATACCATCGCAATCGCGAAGGTGATACCAAAGCTGACGCCGATAAACGCCATCGCTTTGGTACGGTTTTGCTCGCGGGTGAGGTCAGACAGGAGCGCCATGACGGCGGCGGCAATAGCGCCGGACCCCTGTAGCGCTCGCCCCAGAATAATGCCCCAGATAGAGTGGGAGAGCGCGGCAATGACGCTGCCCGCGACAAATACCGCCAGTCCGCCGACAATCAGCGGTTTACGGCCAATGCGGTCGGACAGCAGCCCAAAGGGAATTTGAAAGATAGCCTGCGCCAGCCCGTAAATACCGATCGCAATGCCGATTAATGCTTCGCTGGCGCCCTGTAGCGCCATACCGTATGTGGTCAGTACTGGTAGAACCATAAACATGCCCAGCATACGCAACGAAAAGACGGTCCCTAAACCCCATGTGGCGCGCAGCTCCCCTGGCGTCATTTTATAATCGTTCATTGCCACCTCTGTATAAAAGCTGGGAGTAGTGTAGTGCGGGGAGTGTGCCGGGTAAATAGAGGGTTAATTAGCAAATATTATGTTTTTGAAACAGTTGAGCTAAAAAAGAGATAAATTGTTAACACGATAGGGGCGATCGGGAGAGTCAGCATAGCCTTGTGCTCATTCATATTCCGATCTCCTTGAGCTGTAGTGGCTATCTGAGCCGTATCAGTATAGTGTAGCGGTTAGCCACGGCCTTCAGGCTGTGTACGCTGTTGCTCCATGTAGCAATAGCAGACTCGTCAAGTCAGACTGTCAGCGAACCGCGCTGCTGGCCGGTGGGTGACTTTAAACTTTTGCTTTGCCATAGGAACCCGATTCTGAAACGATGGCAATGATCAGAACCGTCCATCTCCTGAAAATTTGATTTATTCAACAACGCCGAGACTGATAGCAAACTTTCTGCGTGATGGCGCGCGTTTATCAGGCAGAAGGTTCGTCATCAGTCTTATTTATTATATTATTCAAGGAGTGAATTCGTTGTGAAAATTAAATTCTTATCATTATGTATTTTAGCGGGTGTTTTATTTGTTAGCCAGGTGAATGCTTCAGCGAACAACGGTAAAGATGATGTAAAATATGCTGCGCTTACCCAGAAGGATCTTGATGCTTTGCCTGTGGAAAAAAGAGCTTCGGTTCTGGATGAACTGGGGTTTATCCATGAATACGGTATTGGTGTACCGATGAATCGCGAACGGGCGTTGCAGTATTACAAGCAGGCCTGTGAACTTGGCGGTAACTATGGTTGCTATAATGTGAAGTATGCTTATCAGTATGGCGACGGAGTGGCGAAAGATAGCGCTCAGGCCAATAAGTATGCTAAGAAAATGAATCTGGATAATTTATTGATTGAGCAAGAATATATTGATAAGTTTTCGCAAGAAATTTACATGGCAAAAGCATTGGCCGATACGGATAAATCGCAGCGGGCGGCATTTATTAGTATACTAATTCATGCTCTAAATAATAGACCCGAGAGCGATGCGCTTTTTTTTAGCCGTATTGGATTTAACCAGGAAAAAACATTTCGGCTGGCTACGTTATGGTCGCAGGATGGCGACCCGCAAATGGATTATCAGATGGGGCGACTCACCCTTAATGACTTTTCCGGTCGCTATGCGGACGAGCCTTATCAAGCCAGACCTGCGTCATTGAAGTGGTTTCGCGCCGCCGCGGAAAAAGGCGTCGTTGAGGCCCAATCTCTCTTGGGGAGTATTTATTCGGGGGGAGAGGGCGATGAGTGGGGGATTAAGCCAGACATTCAGGAAGCACAAAAATGGTATGGACAGGCGGCTAAGCAGGGGGACAGCGATGCACAGATTGCGTTAGGTAAAATCTATTATTCTGGCGCAACAGGGCGCACTGATTACGCTAAAGCGCTGGCATTATTTACGCAGGTTGAAAATGATGGTACTAATTCGCGCTCAACGATGCCGTTGAGTTGGATGTATTATAACGGTTTAGGTACTGCACCTGATTGTGATAAAGCCTGGTCGTATTACAAGAAAGCATCTCGATATGTAGGTAAGATGGTTGAGGAAAAAATATTTTTAAGTAAGTGCGCAGCGGATATTCAGAGTCGAAAAAACAACGCGGATGCTTTACCTAAAGTAACGCTAAAAAAAGAGAGTGTTTTCTCTCGCGGGATAACGGCTAAACCGAAAGAATGCGCACTAATTTTTCAGATTGGCACAGATAAAATCCGTAACATGGCGAATTTGCATATTACGCTTGAGCTGAAAAATGATGATGGAATGGCAACTGAGGAAACGTTGATGATTCCGCCATTCGGTTTGAATACTCTGGGGATAGATATGCAAAATCATGATGTTGATCCTCTCATTACCACATACGATCTCCCGCTGTATACGCAAGATTTTTGTCACGGGATCGGCGATATCCATTTTACGCTGAAATCCGCTACGGCAACGATTAACGGTAAGAATGTCGATTTACTGAAAGCTGATAGTGTGCGCTTTTTAGATAAAGAATAAGGGAATGAAAAATGATAAAACGGAAATGGAGTATTTTGTTTCTGCTTGGGCTTTCTTTCGCATCGGTATGTCAGGCAGGTGATGATATTGACGCGTTGTATAGCCGTATTGCGCAGAAAGATATTCAGGCGCTAAATGAGCTAAAAGCGTTAGCCAAAGATAATAATGCTCAAGCGCTGGCGGAGTTGGGGTTTATTTATGAGTACGGTGTTTCAGTATCTGTGGATATTCCGCAAGCAATAAAGTACTACGAGCAGGCTTGTGATTTGGACGGTGATTATGGTTGCTTTAATGCAGCTTATTTCTATGAATATGGCATCGGTACCCAAAAGGACATTACGCAAGCGAAAACATTAGCAAAACAGCTTAGAGAAAAAATTAATCTATCCAATATCAATCTCGATAAAAAGGTGAGTGAACGTATAATTGGGAGTGTTTATAGTAATAAACTTGAGGCATATAGAGACCTTTCATTTCGTCCTCATTTTATTCAAGGCTTAAGTTTCTATTTTTATGCCCCGCAATCAGATGAGCGAAAACTGCTGAGTCGAATAGGTTTTGACTCATCACATCTTGCGCGGATAGCGATACTCTGGGCGAGAGAGGGTGATCCTGAGGTCGCGTATCAGACGGCAAAACTGGTCTCTACTTTGTATTTTAATAATGAAACGAAAACGATAGATATTGCTGAAGCGCTGAAATGGCTCCGAATTTCGGCCGAGAAGGGGGATGCCGACTCACAGACGCTGTTAGGTTTTCTTTATGAACACGCTGGATTGGGATTACAACCAGATGGAGAGAAAGCCAGGAAATGGTATGAAATGGCGGCGCAGCAAGGTAATGGAGAAGCATTGTATACATTAGGTCGTATGTACTATTCTGGCGTAATGGTTAACGTTGATTACGATAAAGCGCTGTATTTTTTTAAAAAAGCTTATGAGAAAGAATTACAGGCGGCCGCTGATTATTTAGCACAGATGTATTTTAATGGCCCAGAGTGTAGATGTCGATTGCCAACAATCCTGGCACTATTACGATAACAGCTATATAAAAAAGATGACACAACGCGATTATCTTGATTATTGTGAAAAAGATCGAAAGCGCCGTAATGATTTTAGTCAGCAACTTCCTGAGCTGACATTAGAAAAATATGCGGGATTATTTGGCAGGATTGATAATATTCCTCTGTGTCAGATTGGATTTGTTGTCAATACGAATAAGTTAATTCATGTTGCGAACTTACGTGTGGAATTGATATTAAAAAATGATGCTGGAGTTAGTGACGAAAGAATGGTCGCTTTTCCTCCTTTGGGTCTCAATACTCTGGGTGCTGAACAGGGTATGGGGGATTCTTTTAAGTCGATGGGATATCTCTTGATGAAAAACGGTGACTTGTGTGATTACCATAAACTTACTTTCACCGTGAAGTCAGCGACGGCAACAATCAATGGTAAAAAAGTTGATTTACTGAAAACGGATAATTTACATATTATTCAGAATCGATAACTCGTGGGGCGTTACTGCCTGATGAAATGGATAAAAAAACCGCCGTTTGTGACACGGCGGTTTTTTCAATAGCAACGCTTGTTACCAGACGTAAGTCAGCAGATTCTGCGAATTCGGCACCATAAAATCAACGGACATCATGATACTCAGCGCAGTAATCGCAATGATAGAGAAGCCGAACAGCTTACGCGCCCAGACCTTATCATCTTCCACTTTGTAACCGCGTAGCGCCATGCCGAGCCACCAAACGCTGACCGCCGCGGCGACCACCAGGTATTTGTAACCGGCATAACCGCCCAACGTTAGCATTAGCGTTGCAACGGCAAACGCAATGATGTACAGCGTTATGTGGTTTTTAGCGACTGAGATTCCTTTTACCACCGGCAGAACCGGGATATTGGCCGCCTGATAGTCCTTAAAGCGGAAAATGGCGATGGCGTAAGAGTGCGGCATCTGCCAGAGGCTGAAAATAGCCAACAGGATCGCCGCGCCGCTATCAAAGTCGCCCGTTACGGCGCAGTAGCCAATCACCGGCGGCGCTGCGCCGGAGAGAGAACCAATCAGCGTTCCGTAGACGGAGTGACGCTTCATGTACAAGCTGTACACGCCAACGTAGACCACGAAGCCCATCACCCCCAGCCAGCAGGCCAGAGGATTAGCGCCAAACCACAGCAGCATAAAGCCAGCAATACCCAGCAGGGTGGCGTATACCAGCGAGACGCCAGGAGAAATCAGGCCTTTGACCAGCACCCGATTCTTGGTCCTTTCCATCTTCCTGTCGATATCCCTGTCGATGTAGTTGTTAAATACACAACCCGACGCCACAACCAGTGACACCCCGACCAGCGTATAGATGAACAGGGGATAGTCAATGCTGCCCTTTGAGGCCAGCAGAAATCCCCCGATCACCGAGATCAGGTTGCCAAAGATGATGCCTGGTTTCGTTACTTGCAGGTATTGCTTAAACATCATACTCGCCGCTCTTAGTGCATCATCATGTTGTAGTTGAGGTTCCACATAATCCAGATGGAGCCCACAACCAGGATGGCGATGATCAGCACGGTAAAGATGAAGGCCGTCATGTTCCAGCCTTCATCAGATTTGGTGTTCATGTGCAGGAAACACACCAGATGCACCAAAATCTGCACCACTGCCATTGCCAGGATAGATCCCAGAATAACGGCCGGAGAGGCAGCGCCGGTCATCACCATCCAGAATGGAATAACCGTCAGGATGACCGACAGGATAAAGCCGGTCATGTACGTTTTTACGCTGCCGTGGGATGCGCCGCCGCTCTCGGTAGAATGACTCATTACATCGCCCCCATCAGATAAACAACAGTGAATACGCAAATCCAAATCACATCCAGGAAGTGCCAGAACAGGCTCAGACACATGATGCGGGTACGGTTAGTGCTGGTCAGACCGCGACGGGCAACTTGCACCATCAGCACCGCCATCCAGATCAAACCGGAAGTGACGTGCAGACCGTGCGTGCCGACCAGCGCGAAGAACGCAGACAGGAAGCCGCTGCGATCCGGGCCCATACCGTTAACAATCAGGTGATGGAATTCATAGAGTTCCATCCCGATAAATCCGGCACCGAACAAGAAGGTCAACGCCAGCCAGGAGATAACCTGGCTCTTGTTGTTCTTGTGCATAGCGATCGCCGCCATGCCGTAGGTAATGGAGCTAAATAACAGCAGGAAGGTTTCAACCAGAACGAACGGCAGTTCGAAAATGTCCTTACCTGTCGGGCCGCCAGCGGTGCCGTTCACCAGAACGGCATAGGTAGCAAACAGAATAGAGAACAGAATGCAGTCGCTCATCAGGTAGACCCAAAATCCGAAGATTTTGTTCTGGCCTGCGTCATGGTGCCCGTGTTCGTGCGCGTGGGCAGTCGCGTGCGTTAAAGTATCAGTTGCCATTTTTCAGCCCTGCCTTAGTAATCTCATCGAAATGCTGGTTTTCCAGTTTTTCGACTTCCGGGACCGGCACGTAGTAATCCACATCTTCATCAAAGCTTTTTACAATCCAGCTGATGATCATGCCTGCGAAACCCACTATCGCCAGCCACCAGATATGCCAGATCATGGCGAAGCCAAATACCGTTGCGAAGGCGGCGATAACAATACCGGCACCGCTATTTTTCGGCATATGAATCTCTTCATACTGTCCAGGCTGTTGGTACGCTTCGCCTTTTTCTTTCATTTCCCAGAAGGCGTCACGTTCGTGAACGTGCGGCACAACGGCAAAGTTATAGAACGGCGGCGGAGACGAGGTTGACCACTCCAGCGTACGGCCACCCCATGGGTCGCCGGTCAGATCGCGGTTCTGATCGCGGTCGCGAATAGAAACGAAGATCTGAATCAGTTGACACAGGATACCCAGCGCAATCAGCGCGGCGCCGGCGGCGGCAACCATCAGCATCGTATGGAACTGCGGATCAATTTGCTGGCTAAGGCGACGGGTCATGCCCATGAAGCCCAGTACATACAGCGGCATAAAGGCTACAAAGAAACCGATAATCCAGAACCAGAAGGCGCGTTTACCCCAGGTTTCGTTCAGCTTGAAGCCAAACGCCTTCGGCCACCAGTAGGTCATACCCGCGAAGCAGCCAAACACTACGCCGCCGATGATCACGTTATGGAAGTGCGCAATCAAGAACAGACTGTTGTGCAGGACGAAGTCCGCGCCCGGTACCGCCAGCAGCACGCCGGTCATACCGCCGACCGAGAAGGTCACGATAAAGCCGATGGTCCACATCATTGCGGAATGGAAGACGATACGGCCCTGATACATGGTGAACAACCAGTTGAAGATCTTCACCCCGGTCGGGATGGCGATAATCATGGTGGTGATACCGAAGAAGGCGTTAACGTTCGCGCCTGCGCCCATCGTGAAGAAGTGGTGCAGCCAAACGATAAACGACAGTACGGTAATACAGACGGTCGCCCAAACCAGCGAGGTATAGCCGAACAGACGCTTACGCGAGAAGGTCGCTGCGATTTCGGAGAATACCCCGAAGACCGGCAGAATCAGAATGTACACTTCCGGATGGCCCCAGGCCCAAATCAGGTTGATGTACATCATCATGTTGCCGCCCATATCGTTGGTAAAGAAATGGGTGCCCAGATAGCGATCCAGGGTCAGCAACGCGACGGTAACCGTCAGAATCGGGAAAGAGGCGATGATCAGTACGTTGGCGCACAAAGAGGCCCAGGTAAAGACCGGCATCTTGAACATCGTCATACCCGGCGCACGCATCTTCAGGATCGTCACGAAGAAGTTGATACCGGTTAACGTCGTACCAATACCCGAGAGTTGCAACGCCCATATCCAGTAATCGACCCCGACGCTGGGACTGTACTCTATTCCCGATAGCGGCGGATAAGCCAGCCACCCTGTCTGCGCGAATTCACCCACGCCCAGCGAGAGGTTAACCAGGATAACGCCGACAACGGTGAACCAGAAGCTCAGGTTGTTCAGGAAAGGGAACGCAACGTCGCGCGCGCCGATCTGCAGCGGAACCACCAGGTTCATCAGACCGATAACGAAGGGCATCGCCACGAAGAAGATCATGATTACGCCGTGAGCGGTAAAGATCTGATCGTAGTGGTGCGGCGGTAGAAAACCCGCTTCGCCTGCGGAGGCAAGTGCCTGCTGGCTACGCATCATGATGGCATCGGCGAAACCACGTAACAGCATCACAATCGCGACGATGATATACATGATGCCGAGGCGTTTATGGTCAACTGACGTTAACCACTCTTTCCATAGGTAGGTCCACTTACCGAAGTAAGTAATCGCTGCCAGTATCGCCAGTCCCCCGACGATAATTGCAGCGATCGTTACCATGACGATAGGTTCATGGAACGGTACTGCATCCAGTGATAATTTTCCGAACATCTTATCTTCCTCAACCCTTGGAGTTGGCGGATTCCGCGTGGCTCATGTCCATACCTTCCATTCCTTCATGCGAGCTGTGCTCACCTTCAGGTTGGGTCATGTCCATGCTCTTACCGTGGTCCATGAATTTGTTAATAACGTCCTTGAACAAATCTGGTTTCACGCTGGAGAAATATTCCACCTTGTTGTACTCGCTTGGCATAGCCACTTTCTCGAACGCCGCCATATCATTCATGGTGTTCGGAGACTGCTTCGCTTTTGCGACCCATTGGTCGAATTCTGCGCGGTCTTTGGTGGCGATAGCTTTAAACTTCATACCAGAGAAGCCCGGGCCGCTATAGCTGGCGGAGATGCCATCGTAGGTTCCGGGTTCGTTGGCGATCAGATGCAAACGTGTTTGCATACCGGCCATGGCATAAATCTGGCTACCCAGACGCGGGATAAAGAAGGAGTTCATCACGGAGTTGGAGGTCACTTTGAAATAAACCGGCGTGTTCGCCGGGAAGGCGATCTCGTTGACGGTGGCGATACCCTGCTCCGGATAGATGAAGAACCATTTCCAGTCCATGGAAACCACTTCGATGGTGATCGGTTTTTCGTCATGCGCCAGCGGCTTGCTTGGTTCAAGCGCGTGCGTGGTTTTCCAGGTCAGTACGGCAAGGAAAATGATGATTAAGATAGGCACCGTCCAGACCACGGCTTCCACTTTATTGGAGTGTGACCAGTTCGGGCTATACTTCGCATCCTTATTACTCGCACGATACTTCCAGGCGAAACCAACAGCCATCAAGATGGCGGGAATAACGACGATCAACATCAGGCCAAATGCCGTCAGTATCAGCGAACGTTGCTCCAGTCCAATCTGTCCTTTGGGATCCAGCAGCGCAGAATTACAGCCACTGAGTAATGCAGTGCCTGCAATTAATGACAACCATCCCAAACTTTTATTGTATTTCCTGAGTCTCATTTAACGACCTCAATTCCACGGGACCTGGTGGCGTTTAAAGTGTAGGGGCATTTTACGGTAAGGTTACATTACTGTAAACATGATTGGTTCTGTGTTACCAAGTTCTGCCGCGCATGTCACATATGTTGCCAAGTATGTCGAAATAACTTTAAGACACTGTTGAAACTTTGCGTTATAACGGATGAGGTCTGTAAGTGGGATGTTGAGGGATAATTGGTATAACCAATGTAAAAATAAAACAATTACTTAACAATTTATTATCAATAAAAGGACAATCAACGGCAGAAATTTAAATTTAATCGGCTGAATCGTGTAAAGAAAATAGGTAGCGTAGAAATTACCAATAATTTCCAAAATTCTGTTGCGCACAAAAAGACAAATATATTTTTTATCAATTGATGGTTATTTAGCCGTTATAATTCCGGGTCGTTATTACAACGGCAAATAATGTTTTACAGCAGGCGTGTTTTTCGTAGCGCCAGGTAGTCCAGCAACCCGCCAAAGACAATGCCGCACACGGCAACCACTACCGCAGTCTCAAGCAATTCGGGCAGGAATGAGAAGTTAGTGTAATCCACCGCGTTCATGGTCAGCAGGAGTACCCATACCGCCAGCAAAGCGACGCCCGCGAGCAGGATTGAAAGCGCGAAATTGTAGGCGCCACGGTATTGCGTGCGGGGAATGAAACGCTCGCTCTGCCAGCTATATTCCAGCGTTTGCCGACAGACCAGCAACAGTAACAGCCCGGGAACGGCGGCGACAACCGAGAAGAGGTAGAATGTCGGCCAGCCGTGCGCTTCAACGAACCAGCCCGCTACAGGACCAACATAAACGCGGCCTACTGCGGAGAGGGCCGACAGTAGGGCAAACTGTGTTGCGGAAAACGACTTATTACATAGCGTCATTAATAAGGCGACAAAGGCGGCAGTACCCATCCCGCCGCACAGATTTTCGAAAAAGACCGCCGCGCCCATGCTGAACATGTTTTTATCGGTAATGGAGAGCAACCAGTAACCGGCGTTGGACGCGCCTTGCAAAATGCCGAAAATCAGCAGCGCGCGAAACAGCGAAAGACGCTGCATTAATATGCCGCCGTATAACGCGCCGACGATCGTTGCCAACAGGCCCAGCGTTTTATTGACCACGCCAACTTCACCAGCGTCAAAGCCGACGCCGCGAATCAAAAAGGTGGTGGTCAGGCTCATAGCGAAGGCGTCCCCCAGTTTATAAAGCACAATGAGCAGTAAAATCAGCCAGGCGTTATTACGGCCAAAGAAATCGCGTAGCGGCGCGACGACGGCCTGTTCCAGCGATTTCGGGGACGGGATAGTATCGGTCGGTTCCGGCGCCAGTAAGGTGGCGATAATGCAGGGGATCAACAATGCCGCCATCAGCCAGTACATGCCCTGCCAGCCGAGCCAGCGATCGGCCAGCCATAGCGCCAGTCCGCCGGAAACCAGCATCCCCAACCGGTAGCCAAGCACGCTGATTGCCGCGCCAGCGCCGCGTTCTTCTGCGGGTAAAACATCGGTTTTCCAGGCGTCGAACACGATATCCTGCGAGGCGGAGCAAAAAGCAATCACCACCGCCAGCGCCGCCATCCAGCGTAGCTGCGTGCCGGGTTCAAGAAAGCCCATCGCCGCAATCGCCGCCAGTAACAACAGTTGGGTGGCGAGTAACCAACCGCGACGACGACCTAAAAAAGGCGGCGTGTAGCGGTCCATCAGCGGGGACCAGAGAAACTTAAACACATAGGCCTGACCAACCAGCGAGAAGAAGCCAATCGTTTTAAGATCGATATTCTCGACGGTCATCCACGCCTGTAGCGTACCGGAGGTGAGCGCCAGCGGGAGACCGGAGGCAAAACCCAATATCAGCAGAATGGCTGAGCGCGGTTGCTGGAAAATACGTAAATATTGACTTGACATAGGCATCTACAGACCCGGCTTCTGCCGGGTCTTGTTGTTGCTATTAACGGGCGTTTTGCTTGATAAAATCGTGAATACTGGTGTCCTGAGACATATCAGCAATGGTATCGGTCAGAACGCTATTCACTGCGTCGGCAATATTCTGGTTAGAGGCCTGGAACGCCCCTTCAATAGAGTAGTTGGCGCGATAGTTTTTGGTCATCTTGCTGCCATTTGCCGCGGTCGCAATAATCGCGATATCCGCTTTGGTCGCGATGTTGTAGCGCACGCTGCCCTGGGAAACATCAGCATACAGTTGGTTAACAATTATCTGCAGATTAACCGCGCCGTTAGGCCCGATCATATAGCCCCGCGCCGTCATCTGTTTTTCCAGGACTTCTTGTAACAGGAAGCGTAAATCGCGGGAGGCGGTTAACGTTACCAGCTGGTTGTTACGCGTGACTTTCGCTAACGCTTGATCCTGGCGTTGGTCCGCGCCGGTAATGCTAACGGTGACGCCCATCAGGCTCGGGTCCTGCTGTGGCAAGGTGATCTTCGGCGCGACGTCAATGGTCGTCGGCGGTGTGGCGCATCCTGCCAGCATAAACAGAGCGACTAACGGAAAGAGAAGTTTTTTTAACATATTCAGGCTCTCAATGACGCTTAAAACGTGATAGGTAAAAATTCCCGCCATCATAACACCGCTAACGGCGAGGGGAAGTGGTCAACGCAGGTAAATTCGTCGTAATGTCCGATTTGGTATTGATAACGGCGCGAGCGGGGATTTTGAGCGCTAAAAGAATGATTAAGGCAGTAAACTTCATACGTTTGGCTGAAATAATCAGACGAAAGCTAAATTTTTGTTGTCATGCTGTAATGGAAACGGTAAAAGCGGCTAGTATTTAAAGGGATGGGTGACATCACAGCGTTGTCGGAGGAGATTTTCATGATGATACGTGAGCAAATAGAAGAAAAATTAAGGACAGCGTTCGACCCCGTGTTTCTCGAAGTTGTGGATGAAAGCTATCGTCACAATGTTCCAGCAGGATCGGAAAGCCATTTTAAGGTCGTGCTGGTGAGCGATCGCTTTACAGGCGAACGTTTTCTTAATCGTCATCGGATGATTTACGGTACGTTAACGGCGGAACTTTCCACAACCGTACATGCGCTGGCACTGCATACTTATACCCTCAAAGAGTGGGAAGGATTGCAGGATACTATCTTCGCGTCGCCTCCTTGTCGCGGCGCGGGAAGCATCGCGTAGCAAAACGGATTTGCAACTACCTCCGCTTTTCCAGTATGTTGCTACAGAATTATGTGAAAACGGCCTGCGGGCCGTTTTGTTTTGTCTGAATTTTGAGCGTGTCGTACAGTATTCAGACAAAAATTAGCCGAGAATTGTGAAAACCGCCGCAGCATCGCACAATCACCGTTCTCGACTCACAAAAGTGATGCCGCTATAATGCGCCGTCTTATATATGAACGTCTTCGGGATGATTCTGACGACAGGGAATGTGATTGATTACGAGAACATCCCGGTTCCGCGAAGCAAATAGCACGTGCTTGCGGAGTAGAGTTGACCGAGCACTGTGATTTTTTGAGGTAACAAGATGCAAGTTTCAGTTGAAACCACTCAGGGCCTTGGCCGCCGTGTAACGATTACAATCGCTGCTGACAGCATCGAGACCGCTGTAAAAAGCGAGCTGGTCAACGTAGCGAAAAAAGTACGTATTGACGGCTTCCGTAAAGGCAAAGTACCGATGAATATCGTCGCTCAGCGTTATGGCGCTTCTGTTCGCCAGGACGTGCTGGGCGATCTGATGAGCCGCAACTTCGTTGACGCGATCATCAAAGAAAAAATTAACCCGGCAGGCGCGCCGAACTATGTTCCGGGCGAATACAAAGTGGGTGAAGACTTCACTTACTCCGTCGAGTTTGAAGTCTATCCGGAAGTTGAGCTGACCGGCCTCGAGTCCATCGAAGTTGAAAAGCCGGTTGTTGAAGTCACCGACGCTGACGTTGATGTGATGCTGGACACCCTGCGTAAGCAGCAGGCGACCTGGAAAGAAAAAGACGGCGCTGCTGATGCGGAAGACCGCGTGACCATCGACTTCACCGGCTCTGTAGACGGCGAAGAGTTCGAAGGCGGCAAAGCGACCGATTTCGTTCTGGCGATGGGCCAGGGTCGTATGATTCCGGGCTTTGAAGACGGCGTTAAAGGCCACAAAGCTGGCGAAGAGTTCACTATCGACGTGACCTTCCCGGAAGAGTACCACGCTGAAAACCTGAAAGGTAAAGCGGCTAAGTTCGTTATCAACCTGAAGAAAGTTGAAGAACGCGAACTGCCGGAACTGACCGAAGAATTCATCAAACGTTTCGGCGTTGAAGATGGTTCCGTAGCCGGTCTGCGCGCTGAAGTACGTAAAAACATGGAACGCGAGCTGAAAGGCGCGGTGCGTAACCGCGTTAAGTCTCAGGCGATCGAAGGTCTGGTAAAAGCTAACGACATCGACGTACCGTCTGCGCTGATCGACAGCGAAATCGACGTTCTGCGTCGTCAGGCTGCGCAGCGTTTTGGTGGTAACGAGAAACAGGCTCTGGAGCTGCCGCGCGAACTGTTCGAAGAACAGGCTAAGCGTCGTGTAGTTGTCGGTCTGCTGCTCGGCGAAGTCATTCGTACCAACGAGCTGAAAGCGGACGAAGAACGCGTTAAAGGCCTGATCGAAGAGATGGCGTCTGCTTACGAAGATCCGAAAGAAGTGATTGAGTTCTACAGCAAAAATAAAGAGCTGATGGACAATATGCGTAACGTCGCTCTGGAAGAACAGGCTGTTGAAGCGGTTCTGGCAAAAGCGAAAGTGTCTGAAAAAGCCACTTCCTTCAATGAGCTGATGAACCAGCAGGCGTAATTTTTCGCGTTAAAAGCACGAAATTTGCACAAAAACCCGTCACCTTTCAGTGACGGGTTTTTTTTGTCACGTATTTTGCATGGTAAGGGTGCGAAAACCGCGTTTCAGTGTTAGCGTTAGAGCAAAAGATTGTTATGCTTGAATTATGGCGATGCCGTACCCATTACAGAGGGACTGGCTGATAATCCGTCCATCAGGTTACAATCAGTACAGCAGATTTTTTCAATTTTTATCCAGGAGACGGAAATGTCATACAGCGGAGAACGAGATAATTTGGCCCCTCATATGGCGCTGGTGCCGATGGTCATTGAACAGACCTCACGCGGTGAGCGCTCTTTTGATATCTATTCTCGTCTACTTAAGGAACGCGTCATATTTCTGACCGGCCAGGTCGAAGACCATATGGCTAACCTGATCGTGGCGCAGATGCTGTTCCTGGAAGCGGAAAACCCGGAAAAAGATATCTATCTGTACATTAATTCTCCTGGCGGCGTAATTACTGCGGGGATGTCCATCTATGACACCATGCAGTTTATTAAGCCAGACGTCAGCACCATTTGTATGGGACAGGCGGCCTCTATGGGGGCGTTTCTGCTGACTGCCGGGGCGAAAGGCAAACGTTTCTGCTTGCCGAACTCTCGCGTCATGATCCACCAGCCGCTGGGCGGCTACCAGGGCCAGGCGACGGATATTGAAATTCACGCCCGCGAAATTTTGAAAGTAAAAGGGCGCATGAATGAACTTATGGCGCATCATACGGGTCAATCTCTTGAGCAGATTGAACGTGATACTGAGCGCGATCGCTTCCTCTCCGCGCCTGAAGCGGTAGAGTACGGTTTGGTTGACTCAATTTTGACCCATCGTAATTGATGCCCTGGACGCAAGTGTGCCGCTATACACTTCATCCTTCACGCTACCTCGGTGTTGGCTGCCAGCGCGCCTCCCAGTGACTTACTTATGTAAGCGCCTGCAGAGTCGACGAGTTGCCGCCTTGATGTAGCTCGAATGATTTTGTGTATATACTAATGAAGGGCGGCACAACGCTGATTAGCGGCTTGCGCCTGAGAATGGCATTTGCGTCGTCGTGTGCGGCACAAAGAACAAAGAAGAGGTTTTGACTCATGACAGATAAACGCAAAGATGGCTCGGGCAAATTGTTGTACTGCTCTTTTTGCGGCAAAAGCCAGCATGAAGTGCGCAAGCTGATTGCCGGTCCATCCGTGTATATCTGCGACGAATGCGTCGATTTATGTAACGACATTATTCGCGAAGAAATTAAAGAAGTTGCTCCGCACCGTGAACGTAGTGCGCTGCCGACGCCGCATGAAATTCGTACCCACCTGGACGATTACGTTATCGGCCAGGAGCAGGCGAAAAAAGTGCTGGCGGTGGCGGTCTATAACCACTACAAGCGTCTGCGTAACGGCGATACCAGCAATGGCGTCGAGTTAGGTAAAAGCAACATTCTGCTGATTGGACCGACCGGTTCCGGTAAAACGCTGCTGGCGGAAACGCTGGCGCGCTTGCTGGATGTGCCGTTCACTATGGCGGATGCGACCACGCTAACCGAAGCGGGTTACGTTGGTGAAGACGTCGAGAATATCATTCAGAAACTGTTGCAGAAATGCGACTACGACGTGCAAAAAGCGCAGCGTGGGATTGTCTACATTGATGAAATCGATAAGATTTCGCGTAAATCAGACAATCCGTCCATTACCCGCGATGTTTCCGGCGAAGGCGTACAGCAGGCGTTGCTGAAACTGATCGAAGGCACCGTCGCCGCGGTTCCACCGCAGGGCGGTCGCAAACATCCGCAGCAGGAGTTCTTACAGGTAGATACCTCTAAGATTCTGTTTATCTGCGGCGGCGCGTTTGCCGGTCTGGATAAAGTGATCGCTAACCGTGTTGAAACCGGCTCCGGCATTGGTTTTGGCGCGACGGTGAAAGCGAAGTCCGACAAAGCCAGCGAAGGCGAGCTGTTGTCGCAGGTTGAACCGGAAGATTTGATCAAATTTGGTCTGATTCCTGAGTTTATCGGTCGTCTGCCAGTGGTAGCGACGCTGAATGAACTCAGCGAAGAAGCGCTGATTCAAATCCTGAAAGAGCCGAAAAATGCGCTGACCAAGCAGTATCAGGCGCTGTTTAACCTGGAAGGCGTCGATCTGGAATTCCGTGACGAAGCGCTGGACGCTATCGCCAGGAAAGCAATGGCGCGTAAAACCGGCGCCCGTGGCCTGCGTTCTATCGTCGAAGCGGCGCTGCTGGATACCATGTACGATTTGCCATCTATGGAAGACGTCGAAAAAGTGGTGATCGACGAGTCCGTTATTGCCGGTCAGAGTAAGCCGTTGCTGATTTACGGCAAACCGGAAGCGCAGGCTTCTGGCGAATAATTAAACATTCATACAATCAGTTAGCCAAAAAAGGGGGGATTTTATCTCCCCTTTCGTTTTTCCTGTAAACACGCCGTTGAATGTGTGGGAAACATCCCCATATACTGACGTACATGTTATAGGTGGTATGGAGCACAGCTATACTATCTGATTACCTGGCGGACACTAAACTAAGAGAGAGCTCTATGAATCCTGAGCGTTCTGAACGCATTGAAATCCCCGTATTGCCCTTGCGCGATGTGGTGGTTTATCCGCACATGGTCATACCCTTATTTGTAGGGCGGGAAAAATCTATCCGTTGTCTGGAAGCGGCTATGGACCATGATAAAAAAATCATGCTGGTCGCCCAGAAGGAAGCATCGACGGATGAGCCGGGTGTAAACGATCTTTTCACCGTCGGGACCGTGGCCTCTATTTTGCAGATGCTGAAACTGCCTGACGGCACCGTAAAAGTGCTGGTCGAGGGGTTACAGCGCGCGCGTATTTCCGCGCTGTCTGACAACGGCGAACATTTCTCCGCGAAGGCGGAGTACCTTGATTCGCCAGCCATTGATGAGCGTGAACAAGAAGTGCTGGTGCGTACCGCTATCAGCCAGTTCGAAGGCTACATCAAGCTGAACAAAAAAATTCCGCCGGAAGTGCTGACGTCACTCAATAGCATTGACGACCCTGCACGTCTGGCTGACACCATCGCCGCGCATATGCCGCTGAAACTGGCGGATAAACAGTCCGTACTGGAGATGTCCGACGTTAACGAACGTCTGGAATATCTGATGGCGATGATGGAATCTGAAATCGATCTGCTGCAGGTTGAGAAACGCATTCGCAACCGCGTGAAAAAGCAGATGGAGAAATCCCAGCGCGAGTACTATCTGAACGAGCAAATGAAAGCGATTCAGAAAGAGCTTGGCGAGATGGACGACGCGCCGGACGAAAACGAAGCGCTGAAGCGTAAGATCGACGCGGCGAAAATGCCGAAAGAGGCGAAAGAGAAAGCGGAAGCGGAACTGCAGAAGCTGAAAATGATGTCTCCGATGTCGGCGGAAGCGACCGTGGTGCGCGGCTACATCGACTGGATGGTGCAGGTGCCGTGGAATGCGCGTAGCAAGGTCAAAAAAGACCTGCGTCAGGCGCAGGAAATCCTCGATACTGACCATTATGGTCTGGAGCGCGTGAAAGACCGCATCCTTGAGTATCTCGCGGTTCAAAGCCGTGTAAATAAAATCAAGGGGCCGATCCTGTGTCTGGTGGGGCCGCCGGGGGTAGGTAAAACCTCGTTGGGCCAGTCCATCGCTAAAGCAACAGGGCGTAAATACATCCGTATGGCGCTGGGCGGCGTGCGTGATGAAGCGGAAATCCGCGGTCATCGCCGGACTTACATTGGCTCTATGCCGGGTAAACTGATCCAAAAAATGGCCAAAGTGGGGGTTAAAAACCCACTGTTCCTGCTCGATGAGATCGACAAAATGTCTTCTGACATGCGCGGCGATCCGGCTTCCGCACTGCTGGAAGTGCTGGATCCGGAGCAGAACGTGGCGTTCAGCGATCATTACCTGGAAGTGGATTACGATCTCAGCGATGTGATGTTCGTCGCCACTTCCAACTCCATGAACATTCCGGCGCCGCTGCTGGATCGTATGGAAGTGATCCGTCTGTCCGGTTATACCGAAGACGAGAAGCTGAATATTGCTAAACGTCACCTGCTGCCGAAGCAGATCGAGCGTAACGCGCTGAAGAAAGGCGAACTGACGGTCGACGATAGCGCGATTATCGGTATTATCCGCTATTACACGCGTGAAGCGGGCGTGCGTAGTCTGGAGCGTGAAATCTCCAAACTGTGCCGCAAAGCGGTTAAACAACTGTTGCTCGATAAGTCGTTAAAACATATCGAAATTAACGGCGATAATCTGCACGACTACCTCGGTGTGCAGCGCTTTGATTATGGCCGCGCGGATAGCGAAAACCGCGTAGGTCAGGTGACGGGGCTGGCGTGGACGGAAGTGGGCGGCGATCTGTTGACCATCGAAACCGCCTGCGTCCCGGGCAAAGGCAAGTTGACCTACACCGGCTCGCTCGGTGAAGTGATGCAGGAATCCATTCAGGCGGCGCTGACCGTGGTGCGTGCGCGCGCGGAAAAACTGGGTATTAATCCGGACTTTTACGAAAAACGCGATATCCACGTTCACGTGCCGGAAGGCGCAACGCCGAAAGACGGTCCAAGCGCCGGTATCGCGATGTGTACCGCGCTGGTTTCCTGCCTGACCGGTAATCCGGTGCGCGCAGATGTGGCAATGACCGGTGAGATCACGCTGCGTGGTCAGGTGTTGCCGATCGGCGGCCTGAAAGAAAAACTGTTGGCGGCGCATCGCGGCGGGATTAAAACGGTCTTAATTCCGTTCGAAAATAAACGTGACCTGGAGGAAATTCCGGACAACGTGATTGCCGATCTGGATATTCATCCTGTGAAGCGCATTGAGGAAGTTCTGACGCTTGCTCTGCAAAACGAACCGTCTGGAATGCAGGTTGTAACCGCAAAATAGTGACCTCGCGCAAATAGCGCTAATAAAAACAGGGCTGGCAGGCTATTTCGGACTTGCCAGCCTTTTTTTGTATAGCTAATTTAGATGGTTGATTGGGTCTGCCACCATTAACGGGTGTTGTAAGGGCGTGGCAGGCCTGATATAACTGCTGCGCGGTCGTACTTCGAAGGATTCAGGTGCGATATAAATTATAAAGAGGAAGAGAAGAGTGAATAAATCTCAACTGATCGAAAAAATTGCTGCAGGGGCTGATATCTCTAAGGCTGCGGCTGGACGTGCGTTAGATGCGATTATTGCTTCTGTTACCGAATCTCTGAAAGAAGGGGATGACGTTGCACTGGTAGGCTTTGGTACTTTTGCTGTTAAAGAGCGTGCTGCCCGTACTGGTCGCAACCCGCAAACAGGTAAAGAGATCACCATCGCCGCTGCCAAAGTGCCGAGTTTCCGTGCAGGTAAAGCGCTGAAAGACGCGGTAAACTAAGCGTGATCCCCTCGGGGGATGTGACAAAGTACAAGGGCGCATCAACTGATGTGCCTTTTTTATTGGCGATTCGGGACTTTCTGTGCGTTGCGGGCTGACAATTGCCCTCGTTTCTTGTCACAATAGGCTTTTGTGCGCCGCGTTCAGAAAATGCGATGCGCGTGAAGTCTCTATACGCAAATCATTCAGGTTGCGTCGACGCGGCGACTGAGCGAATCACTCGGTAGCCAGCGGAGAAGCCGCCTGAAAGATAAAGTGTAAAGTCACCTACAGCGGAGTGTGGTTACACCATGATGGACAGCTTACGCACGGCTGCAAACAGTCTCGTGCTCAAGATTATTTTCGTTATCATTATCGTGTCGTTCATTTTGACCGGCGTTAGTGGTTACCTGATTGGCGGAAGCAATAACTACGCCGCAAAAGTGAATGGCCAGGAAATCAGCCGGGCACAGTTTGAGAATGCGTTTAACAACGAACGTAACCGTATGCAGCAGCAGTTGGGCGACAGGTATTCTGAACTGGCGGCCAACGAAGGTTATATGAAAAGCCTGCGCCAGCAGGTGCTGAATCGTCTGATAGATGAAGCGCTGTTGGATCAATATTCTCGCGAACTGAAACTGGGCATCAGCGATGAGCAGGTAAAGCAGGCGATTTTCGCCACTCCCGCTTTTCAGGTGGACGGTAAGTTTGACAACAACCGCTATAACGCGATTGTGAATCAGATGGGAATGACCGCCGATCAGTACGCTCAGGCGCTGCGTAACCAGCTTACCACTCAGCAACTGATCAACGGCGTGGCCGGTACTGATTTTATGCTGAAAGGGGAAACCGACGAACTGGCGGCATTAGTCTCTCAACAGCGCGTGGTGCGTGAAGCCGTTATTGATGTCAACGCGCTGGCGGCGAAGCAGCAGGTGACCGATCAGGAAGTGTCCAGCTACTACGATCAGAATAAAGTCCGCTTTATGACGCCGGAACAGTTCCGCGTAAGCTATATCAAGCTGGATGCCGCGACGATGCAGGCACCGGTCAGCGATGCGGATATTCAGGCCTATTATGACCAGCATGTAGATCAGTTTACTCAGCCGGAGCGTATTCGTTACAGCATTATTCAGACCAAAACGGAAGATGATGCGAAAGCGGTACTGGATGCGCTGAACAAGGGCGAAGATTTCGCCACGCTGGCGAAAGAGAAATCTACCGATATCATCTCTGCGCGTAATGGCGGCGATATGGGCTGGCTGGAAGAGTCTGCCACGGTGCCGGAACTGAAAAACGCCGGATTAAAAGAAAAAGGCCAGATATCTGGCGTGATTAAGTCGTCTGTCGGTTTTCTGGTGGCGCGTCTGGATGATATTCAGCCTGCCAAAGTGAAACCGTTAAGCGAGGTTCGCGACGACATTGCCGCGAAAGTGAAACAAGAAAAAGCGCTGGATGCTTACTATGCGTTGCAGCAGAAAGTGAGCGATGCGGCAAGCAACGACAATGAGTCGTTAGCAGGCGCTGAACAGGTCGCTGGCGTAAAAGCCGTTGAAACCGGCTGGTTTAGCCGTGACACCTTACCGGAAGAGCTGAACTTCAAACCGGTAGCCGATGCTATCTTTAATGGCGGTCTGGTGGGCGAAAACGGTACGCCGGGGCCGAATTCAGACATTATCACCGTGGATGGTGACCGGGCTTTTGTCGTACGCGTGAGCGAACATAAACCTGAAGCCGTGAAGCCGTTGGCAGAAGTGAAAGAACAGGTCACTGCCCTGGTGAAGCATAATAAAGCGGAACAACAGGCGAAGCTGGATGCGGAAAAACTGCTGGTCGAGCTGAAAGCGGGCAAAGGCGCGGAAGCGATGAAAGCGGCGGGGCTGAGTTTTGGCGAGCCTAAAACGTTAAGTCGTACCAGTCAGGATCCGGTGAGTCAGGCGGCCTTTGCGTTAAGCCTTCCGACGAAAGATAAGCCAGTTTATGGCGTGGCGAACGATATGCAGGGTAACGTCGTTCTGCTGGCGTTTGACGAGGTGAAAGCGGGCGCCATGCCGGAAGCGCAGAAAAAAGCGATGGTGCAGGGCATCACGCAGAACAATGCGCAAATTGTCTTTGAGGCGCTGATGAGCAATCTGCGTAAAGAGGCGAAAATCAAAATCGGCGACGCTCTGGAACAGCAGTAATCGTCGAGGCGCTTCGCAAAAAATTGCAAAACGTTGTATCCCACAAAGGCCGCTTTCGCGGCCTTTTCCATTTCTGAGAATTGCCGTTTGTTCGTTTTTCTCCGCCCCGCTATCGTGGCTGCACTGTTAACAAACAAGGAGAAAACAGTATGAAACACGGAATTAAAGCACTGCTTATTACGCTTTCTTTAACCTGCGCGGGCATGGCCCATAGCGCGCTGGCGGCGACGCCTGTCGCAAAAAATGCAGCGGTGGAAACAAAAGCGGATACGCCTTCTTCATCCTCCGCCAAAGCGGCATTACCTGCTAAAGCCAGCGATGATGAAGGTACCAGGGTGAGCATTAATACCGCGTCTGCGGAGGATCTGGCGCGGGTGATGAACGGCGTTGGGCTGAAAAAAGCGCAGGCTATTGTGAGCTATCGGGAGGAGTATGGTCCTTTTAAAACGGTGGATGATTTAAAGCAGGTGCCGGGAATGGGAAGCGCGCTGGTGGAGCGTAATCTGGCAGTTTTAACATTGTAATCACTTGCACAGTGGCCAAAATTTGCCAGACTGTAGAGGTCATACCAGTTATGACCTCTGTACTTGTCGTTTACTTATAACAACAACGTAAGGTTATTGCGCTATGCAAACACAAATCAAAGTTCGTGGATATCATCTTGATGTTTATCAACATGTTAATAATGCCCGCTATCTGGAGTTTCTGGAAGAAGCCCGTTGGGATGGTCTGGAAAACAGCGACAGCTTTCAGTGGATGACGGCCCGCAATATTGCCTTTGTGGTGGTAAACATCAATATAAATTACCGTCGCCCGGCGGTATTGAGCGATCTATTGACCGTGACCAGCCAGGTACAACAGCTTAACGGTAAAAGCGGCGTATTAAGCCAGACGATTACGCTGGAGCCAGAAGGGCAGGTGGTGGCCGATGCGCTCATCACGTTTGTTTGTATTGATTTAAAAACGCAAAAAGCGCTGCCGCTGGAAGGCGAATTGCGTGAAAAGCTGGAACAGATGGTGCAATAACGCTTCGCAGTCTGATGGCGTTGAACTTGTCCGGCCTGGAGATATTGACCATGGTGAATATCTCCAGGCCGGATAAGGTGCGTGCGCCGCCATCCGGCAAAACAATCACCTTAACCCGGTTTTTTGCTTCATTGCTGCCATCACCGCCGCTTTATTCGACAGATAATGATTCAGGCCGTTAGCGCGCAGATTACAGGCTGCGCAATGACCACAGCCATCGCCTTTAATGCCGTTATAGCAGGTCAGCGTCTCTTCGCGAACCAAATCCAGTTGGCCCCAATAATCGGCCAGCGCCCAGGTTTCAGCTTTATCAATCCACATTAAGGGCGTTTCGAAACGGATATCTTTCGCCATGCCCAGATTCACCGCGTGATTCAGCGCTTTGACGAACTCATCGCGACAGTCTGGATAGCCGGAAAAATCGGTCTCGCAAACGCCAGTGATCACCGCTTCGGCTTTAACCTGATAAGCGTAAATCGCCGCCAGCGTCAGAAAGAGAATATTGCGTCCCGGTACGAAAGTATTGGGGATACCGTCAGCGTTCGGTTCATAGTCCGGCACCGGAATGCTATCCCGCGTCAGGCTGCTGACCGCCAGTTCGTTCAGCAAAGTGACATCCAGCACTTTATGCGCGCGTGCGCCAAGTTTTAACGCCAGCGCCCGCGCGACATCAATCTCTGCGCGGTGGCGCTGACCATAATCAAACGTGACACAATGCACTTCATCATACTGATGCCGCGCTTGCGCCAGACAAGTGGTGGAGTCCTGACCTCCACTAAATACAACAACGGCGCGTTTCATAGTTATCCTGATCAATGACGAAAGCCAATATGGTAACGCGTACGGATAATCCCGACCAGCTTCTTCACGGCGAAGGCGGCGGAAGCCAGGCTTCGCTAAATTCAAACCAGCCGCGAGGGGTGAGTCGAACGCCGTTAACGCCCGGTGGGGCGCTGATGCGATAGTGATAATTAAATAGTGGCGTAAGTGTGGCGTCATCCATCAGGTTAGCAAAAACTTGTTGTAGCGCGGCGCGGCGATCTTTTTCATTGGGCTGAATTTGCAGAGCGTCAAGCGTAGCCTGCAGATGGGAAAACGCAGGCGCGTCCAGGACATGTGACCAGATCTGATCGCAACGTAGCCACTGCTCCAGCGTATATTCCGGCGCTTCGCCGATCAGCCTGTCGCCCATCATCAGATCCGCTTGCGCCAACGCAGGGCAGTTATCCCAGTTTTTGGCATTATGAAAAATCAACGTTAACTCACAGCCGAGCGTCGCCAGGTAATGTCGAAGCTGTTCCGCCATCGTATGCAGCTCTACGGGAAGGTGATACGCCAGGGTAAGTTTTTTCGGCAATGGCGTTTCATCAACGTCCTGCCATTGCGGGATTGTCCAGCCGGGTAGCAGCCCCTGACTTGGCATAATCAAGTTCTCATCTACCGGTAAGGTTTTCAGCAGCGAAGTATGATGGATAATATGTATCAGACGCCGCGCCTGCTGTACGTTGAGCCGTGAGCCCTTTTTGAGGGTTAAATAACAAAAGCCAAGACTGATACCACTACTTACCTGACTCAGCGTCGCCAGCTCTTCCGGTTTGCCGATGGCAATCTGCACCGGATGGCGGCAACTGGTGCCCAGATCCTGGGCAAACAGTTGCGGGGTGATCCAGAATTCAATCGCTTTCAGCAGCGGATGGCTGAGGTGATAATGGTCATGACTTTCCAGACGCACCAGTTCCGGCGTGAACAACGCCAGGCGAAAAGGACCGGTGCCGATAAGCGGCAGGTCAGGATGCGCCAGACCGCTACAATAGCTCGCCAGACGATGCGCCAGCCAGTAATCAGGTCGGTGAAGGAGAAAGGTCAGGCACTGAGGATGCGTTACTTCGATCCGTGCGACGCTAATAAACAATTTGCTTAGCGCGGGTAGGGTAAGCAGCCTTTCCAGGCGTTCGTGTAGCTGCGCGGTATCCACCGCATCGCCATTATGCCAGTGCAGCGTGGAGCGAATATAAAAATCCCAGCGTAAACCGTCGGCGGAAACCTCCCAGTGATGCGCCAAATCCCCGCAAGGATATTGACTGTCGCGGTCGAAGCGCGTTAACCCGGAAAAAACTTGCCCTGCGAGATGCTGTTCCGCGCGGCCTGGCAGGAAACCCGGCTGCAGCGGATCAAGCGGACGATAGTAGGGAATACGCAATGTCGGCGTATCGTTTTGCCATTGGCCGCCCATAAAAGGCTGGAGCATCGCCCGTAACTCGCCCGGCGCCAGCTGCGCCAGTTCCAGTACGTTGAGCTGCTGCCCTTTTTCCAGCGCCTGTTCCATCATGGCGGTGCGGAGCGATTCCGGCGTGACCAGAAACTGGAGCCGTCCACGTTTCCCGCGCCCGGACTGCGCCTCCCATCTTAGCCAACCTGCCTGCTGGGCCTGACGCAGCAGCGTTCGCAGATGGCGCTCGCTACAAAAACAGCGTTCGGCCAGTTCGCTAACGGTGACATGTTGCGTTTCCCCGGCGGAAGGCTGCCAGAGGCGTTGATATTGATTAAGCCGATTCAGTAGCCTCATAGAAACCCGGAACACTTCCTTTTATCTGTTCACTATTACTTCCGTATATCTCAGGTAATACTGAACAACAAGTTAACCGCGTCACAGTGTGGAGAAAGAGATGGCCCGTCTGGCAGCATTTGATATGGATGGCACGTTATTAATGCCCGATCACCATTTGGGTAGAGAAACGATCGCCACGCTGGCGCGTCTGCGCGAACGCGATATCACCCTGACATTCGCTACGGGTCGTCATGTGCTGGAAATGCGGCATATTCTGGGGACGCTTTCACTGGATGCTTATCTTATTACCGGTAACGGGACGCGAATTCACTCGCTGGAAGGCGACGTGCTGCATCGTCAGGATCTCGATCCTCAGGTTGCCGATACGGTGATGCACCATGCCTGGGATACCCGAGCCAGTATGCATGTGTTTAATGACAACGGCTGGTTTACAGGCCAGGAGATCCCCGCGCTACTCCAGGCGCACGTCTACAGCGGCTTTCGTTATCAGGTTATCGATATAAAAAGCATTCCGGCCCATCAGGTGACGAAGATCTGTTTTTGCGGCGATCATGACGATCTGATCCGTTTGCGCATTCAGCTCAATGAGGCGCTGGAAGAACGCGCGCACCTCTGTTTCTCTGCCGTCGACTGCCTGGAAGTGCTACCGCTGGGGTGCAATAAAGGATCGGCGCTGGCGGTATTGAGCAACCATTTAGGGCTTTCACTGGCAGATTGCATGGCGTTTGGCGACGCGATGAACGATCGGGAAATGCTGGGCAGCGTCGGGCGGGGGCTCATTATGGGCAATGCCATGCCGCAGCTTATCGCCGCGCTGCCACACCTTTCGGTTATCGGACATTGTGGTAATCAAGCGGTATCACACTTTTTGACGCATTGGCTGGACAATCCGCATCTACCTTATTCCCCCGAATGAGAGATCTCTTCCAGCAAGCCAGACATTCAGTCTGGCTTTTTTTTGGTTTCTAGTCGCCGGTAAGTAATTTTGCGATGGCCGCTGACCACGGCGTCAAATCGCCGATATGGTCGCTAACCCAGGCCGGATGGTAATAGGTATCCAGATAGCGATCGCCGCTATCGCACAATAACGTCACGATAGCGCCGGTTTCTCCAGCCTCGCGCATCCGGGCCGCAAGCTGCAGAGCTCCCCACATATTCGTGCCGGTAGAGGCGCCGACTTTACGGCCTAGCTGCGTTTCCAGCCAGTGTGCGGTGGCAACGCTGGCGGCGTCCGGCACGCGCAGCATCTCATCCACGACATCCGGAATAAAAGAAGGCTCTACTCGCGGACGACCAATTCCTTCAATTTTACTGCCTACCGGGCTGCGTAATGAAGCGTCGCGATCCTGCCAGTAAGGTAAAAAGACGGAATTTTCCGGATCCACCACCATGAGCTGAGTATCATAGCCCTGGCAGCGAATATAGCGCCCAATCGTCGCAGAGGTTCCGCCCGTTCCGGCGCTCATGACGATAAATCGCGGTACCGGATGGAGTTCGTTGCGCATCTGGCGGAAAATACTGTCGGCAATATTATTGTTGCCCCGCCAGTCGGTAGCTCGTTCTGCGTAGGTAAACTGGTCCATATAGTGACCGTTCAGTTCATGCGCCAGCCGCTCGGAGGCGGCATAAATTTCGCAGGCGCTCTCCACAAAATGACAGTGGCCGCCGTAAAATTGAATCTGTTCGATTTTACGTTTTGCGGTACAGGCGGGCATGACGGCGATGAACGGCAGTCCCAGTAAACGCGCGAACCAGGCTTCGGAAATCGCCGTTGAGCCTGATGACGCTTCAATAATCGGAGTGCCTTCTTTAATCCAGCCATTGCACAACCCATAAAGGAACAGCGAGCGCGCCAGACGATGCTTGAGGCTACCGGTGGGATGCGTGCTTTCGTCTTTCAGGTAAAGCTGGATACCTGGAAATGCCGACAGGGGCAAACGAATAAGATGCGTATCCGCCGAGCGCTGGTGGTCAGCGTTAATTTCATTAATGGCATTTTTAACCCAATTGCTACTCATCATTAATATCCATTTATCATTTTGTGCCAAGAGTAGCGAAAAGTACGGAAAAAATTGTTGCTATTTGACCTTTAAATTACAATGTAAGGAGAAAAATATTCTCTATGGAGTGGGTATGTTAGATAAAATTGACCGTAAGCTGCTTTGCTTATTGCAGCAGGATTGTACCCTCTCTTTGCAGGCGCTGGCGGATGCCGTTAATCTGACGACAACGCCTTGCTGGAAGCGGCTTAAACGCCTGGAAGATGACGGTATCCTGCTTGGCAGGGTCGCGCTGCTGGACCCGGAAAAACTGGGGCTGGGATTAACCGCTTTCGTGTTGATAAAAACGCAGCACCACAGCAGTGAATGGTACTGTCGGTTCGTGACCGTCGTCTCTGAGATGCCGGAAGTGCTTGGCTTCTGGCGGATGGCGGGGGAATACGACTATCTGATGCGAGTTCAGGTGGCCGACATGAAGCGGTATGACGACTTCTATAAACGTCTGGTCAATAGCGTCCCAGGACTGTCAGACGTCACCTCCAGTTTTGCGATGGAACAGATTAAGTACACCACCTCTCTGCCCATTGAATAATTCTCCCGGTATTGCCGGAAATCATATCAGGAAATAACGCGTGCGATTATTTGCTCAATTAAGCTGGTACTTTCGCCGGGAATGGCGTCGCTATCTTGGCGCAGTGGCCCTGCTTATGCTTATTGCGATGCTACAGCTAATCCCGCCCAAAGTGGTGGGGATTGTCGTGGATGGCGTAACCGCACAGCAGTTTACTCCAGGCCGAATAGCGATGTGGATTGGCACCATTGCCCTGATCGCCGTAGTGGTCTATTTGTTGCGCTATGTCTGGCGCGTGCTGCTATTTGGCGCCTCTTATCAATTAGCCGTTGAACTGCGTGAAGATTATTATCGCCAGTTGAGTCGTCAGCATCCTGAATTTTATCAGCGCCATCGGACGGGCGATCTTATCGCGCGTGCGACGAATGATGTGGATCGCGTCGTATTTGCAGCGGGCGAGGGCGTTCTGACGCTGGTTGACTCGCTGGTAATGGGCTGTGCGGTACTGATTGTCATGTCGACGCAAATTAGCTGGCAGCTAACGCTATTAGCGCTGTTGCCGATGCCGATTATGGCGCTGATGATCAAACGTTACGGCGATCGGCTGCATGATTATTTCAAACTGGCGCAGGCCGCCTTCTCCAGCCTGAACGACCGCACGCAGGAGAGTCTGACCAGCATCCGCATGATCAAAGCGTTTGGTCTGGAGGACCGCCAGTCTTCGCTGTTTGCGGCGGATGCCGAAGATACCGGCAAGAAAAATATGCGCGTGGCGCGTATTGACGCGCGTTTTGATCCAACCATTTACATCGCCATTGGCATGGCGAACCTGCTCGCGATTAGCGGCGGAAGCTGGATGGTGGTTAACGGCAGCCTGACGCTGGGCGAACTCACCAGCTTTATGATGTATCTGGGGTTGATGATTTGGCCGATGCTGGCGCTGGCCTGGATGTTTAATATCGTGGAGCGGGGTAGCGCCGCATACAGCCGCATCCGCGCCATGCTGGCGGAAGCGCCGGTAGTTAAGGATGGCGAAGAGCCGGTCCCGGCGGGGCGCGGCGAACTGACGGCGGCCATTCGTGAGTTTTGCTATCCGCAAACGACGCATCCGGCGCTGGAGAATGTGAACTTTCGTCTTAAACCGGGTCAGATGCTGGGGATATGCGGTCCGACCGGCGCGGGGAAAAGCACAATATTGTCGCTTATCCAGCGCCATTTTGATGTGACGCAGGGAGAGATCCGATTCCATGACATGCCGTTGACGCATCTGCAACTGGATAGCTGGCGTAGCCGACTGGCGGTTGTCAGCCAGACGCCGTTTTTGTTCTCGGACTCTATTGCGAATAATATTGCGCTCGGACGCCCGGAGGCGACTCAGGAGGAGATTGAACAGGTGGCGCGTTTAGCCAGCGTACATGAGGATATTCTCCGCTTGCCTCAGGGCTACGACACGCAGGTAGGTGAACGTGGCGTCATGTTATCGGGAGGGCAAAAACAGCGTATCTCGATTGCCAGAGCGCTACTGTTAAATGCGGAAATTCTGCTTCTCGATGATGCGCTTTCTGCAGTAGATGGCCGCACGGAGCATCAGATTTTGCATAATTTGCGCCAGTGGGGCGAAGGGCGTACGGTCATCATCAGCGCGCATCGTTTATCCGCGCTGACCGACGCCAATGAAATTATCGTTATGCAACATGGTCATGTTGTTCAGCGCGGCGATCACGATCAACTGGCGCAGCAGATTGGCTGGTATCGCGATATGTATCGCTATCAGCAACTGGAGGCCGCGCTGGATGACGCGCCGGAACGCGGCGAGGAGGCGGTGAATGCGTAGTTTTGGACAGCTATGGCCGACGCTGAAACGGTTGCTGGCGTATGGCTCGCCATGGCGAAAACCGCTCTCTGTCGCGGTGATGATGCTGTGGATTGCGGCGGCGGCGGAGGTTAGCGGTCCGCTGCTGATCAGCTATTTCATTGATAACATGGTGGCCCGCCACCATTTACCGTTGGGCAAGGTCGCGGGGCTGGCGGCCGCCTATGTGGGGCTACAATTTCTGGCGGCGGGTCTGCATTACGCCCAGTCTTTATTATTTAACCGGGCGGCCGTTGGCGTGGTTCAGTCCTTGCGCACGGACGTCATGGATGCCGCCTTGCGCCAGCCGCTAAGCGCCTTCGACACGCAGCCTGTCGGACAATTAATTTCACGCGTGACCAACGATACGGAAGTCATCCGCGATCTGTACGTCACGGTCGTCGCAACGGTATTACGTAGCGCGGCGTTGATCGGCGCCATGCTGGTCGCTATGTTCAGCCTTGACTGGCGGATGGCGCTGGTGGCGATTTTGATTTTTCCGGCGGTATTGACCGTGATGATCATTTATCAGCGCTACAGCACGCCGATTGTACGCCGCGTGCGGGCATACCTGGCGGATATTAACGACGGCTTTAACGAAATCATCAATGGGATGAGCGTAATCCAGCAGTTTCGCCAGCAGGCGCGCTTCGGCGAACGCATGGGCGAGGCCAGCCGCTCGCACTACATGGCGCGGATGCAGACGCTGCGCTTGGATGGCTTTTTATTGCGTCCGCTGCTTAGCCTCTTTTCCGCGCTCATTTTATGCGGTTTGTTGATGCTTTTCAGCTTTACGTCTGCCGGCACGATTGAGGTCGGGGTGCTGTATGCGTTCATTAGCTATTTGTCACGTCTGAACGAGCCGCTCATTGAACTGACCACCCAGCAATCCATGCTACAGCAGGCGGTTGTGGCGGGAGAACGTGTTTTTGAACTGATGGATCGCCCGCGCCAGCGCTATGGCAGCGACGACAGGCCGTTACAAAGCGGGGCGATTGATATTGATCATCTGTCGTTTGCTTACCGCGACGATAATCTTGTTTTACAGGACATTACGCTATCAGTACCGTCCCGTAGCTTTGTGGCGCTGGTGGGGCACACCGGCAGCGGGAAGAGCACGCTCGCCAGCTTATTAATGGGGTATTACCCCCTGACACAAGGCGAAATTCGGCTGGATGGGCGAGAAATCGCCTCTCTTAATCATCGCGTTTTACGCCAGGGCGTGGCGATGGTTCAACAGGACCCGGTAGTGATGGCGGATACCTTTCTGGCTAATGTGACGCTGGGGCGCGATGTCTCCGAGGCGCAGGTGTGGCAGGCGCTGGAAACGGTACAACTGGCAGATCTGGCGCGCGGCCTGAGCGACGGGCTGCATACGCATCTCGGCGAGCAGGGAAATACGCTGTCCGTCGGGCAAAAACAGCTATTGGCGCTGGCGCGCGTGCTGGTTGACGCCCCGCAAATATTAATTCTTGATGAAGCGACGGCCAGCATCGATTCCGGCACTGAGCAGGCGATACAGCAGGCGCTGGCGGCGATTCGCGAGCGCACCACGCTGGTGGTTATTGCCCATCGGCTATCGACAATCGTGGAGGCGGATACCATTCTGGTTCTCCATCGCGGCCAGGCGGTGGAGCGCGGGACGCATCAACAATTGCTGGCGGCACAAGGACGCTACTGGCAAATGTATCAATTACAGTTAGTTGGCGAGGAGTTAGCCGCCAGCGTACACGAAGAACCCGGCCCTGCGGCGTAAGGTTTGGCGCCACAGGGCAAAACCTCGCCCATCATGCACCGTCGTGGTGCGTTTTTCTTTCCCTGTTTCGATTTTGGGGCGCGTCAATATAAAGACGCGCCGCTAACCGCGCTTTTCCTCGCTCGCCAGCTTCTGGCACATCCTTTGCAATATCCATTCAGAAGAGTCCATGCGCGGCGGCAGCCGTTACCTAATTCTGACTGGAGGGTTCTATGAAGCTGGTTACCGTGATTATCAAACCGTTCAAGCTGGAGGACGTGCGGGAGGCGCTTTCTTCCATTGGCATTCAGGGACTGACCGTCACCGAAGTGAAAGGGTTTGGCCGTCAGAAAGGACACGCCGAACTGTATCGCGGCGCGGAGTACAGCGTGAATTTCCTGCCGAAGGTCAAAATTGATGTGGCTATCGCCGACGACCAACTGGAAGAGGTGATCGATATCATCAGTAAAGCGGCTTACACCGGAAAAATTGGCGACGGCAAAATTTTCGTCGCGGAGCTCATGCGCGTTATTCGGATTCGTACCGGCGAAGCTGACGAAGCAGCGCTGTAAGACCCGCCACACAGCAACAGGAAATGAAAAAATGAAGATAGCGATGATAAAAACCACACTGGCTTCACTGGCGCTGCTGCCTGGGCTAACGATAGCCGCGCCGGCGGTTGCCGATAAAGCGGATAGTGCTTTTATGATGATTTGCACCGCGCTGGTGCTGTTCATGACGATACCGGGTATCGCGCTGTTTTACGGCGGATTAATTCGCGCCAAGAACGTGCTGTCAATGTTAACGCAAGTGACCGTCACCTTTGCGCTGGTCTGTATTTTATGGGTGGTGTACGGCTATTCGCTGGCTTTTGGCGAAGGGAATCATTTTTTCGGTAATGCCGATGGGGCGATGTTGAAGAATATCGCGTTGACGGCGGTAACGGGTACGATTTATCAGTATATTCATGTCGCGTTTCAGGGATCTTTCGCCTGTATTACCGTCGGGCTGATTGTCGGCGCGCTGGCGGAGCGTATTCGTTTTTCGGCGGTACTGATTTTTGTCGTGGTGTGGTTCACGCTCTCTTATATCCCGATTGCGCACATGGTGTGGGGCGGCGGCCTGCTGGCTGCTCACGGCGCGCTGGATTTTGCTGGTGGTACAGTGGTGCATATTAACGCCGCTATCGCTGGGCTGGTGGGGGCTTATTTAATTGGCAAACGCGTCGGCTTTGGGAAGGAAGCATTTAAACCCCATAACCTGCCGATGGTCTTTACCGGTACTGCGATTCTGTATATCGGCTGGTTTGGATTTAACGCGGGTTCTGCCGGTAGCGCAAACGAGATAGCAGCGCTGGCCTTTGTGAACACCGTGGTGGCGACCGCCGCCGCGATTCTGGGGTGGATTATCGGCGAGTGGACGCTACGCGGTAAGCCTTCCCTGCTGGGAGCGTGTTCCGGCGCGATTGCCGGTCTGGTCGGCGTGACGCCAGCCTGTGGCTATGTTGGCGTTGGCGGCGCGCTGGTTATCGGCGTTATTGCGGGTCTGGCGGGATTGTGGGGAGTCACCATGCTTAAACGTCTGCTACGGGTAGATGATCCGTGCGACGTATTTGGCGTTCACGGCGTTTGCGGAATAGTCGGCTGTATCCTGACCGGCGTTTTTGCCGCCAGTTCGCTGGGCGGCGTTGGCTTTGTCGACGGCGTTACGATGGGACATCAGGTGATGGTACAGCTGGAAAGTATTGCTATTACGGTCGTCTGGTCCGGCGTTGTCGCGTTTGTTGGTTACAAACTGGCGGATATCCTTGTTGGACTGCGTGTACCGGAAGAGCAGGAGCGCGAGGGGCTGGATGTGAACAGTCACGGCGAGAATGCGTATAACGCGTGATTGCGCAACATGCCTGATGGCGCTGCGCTTATCCAGTTTACCGTAGGCCGGATAAGCGCAGCGTCATCAGGCCATTAACGCCGCATAGCGGCATGTTTTTTAATTGTGATTGCGCATTACCCCTTCCTGCACGGTTGAAGCGACCAGCGCGCCATCCTGAGTATAAAACTCGCCGCGAACAAAGCCCCGGGCGCTGGAGGCGGAAGTGCTCTCCACGCTATAAAGTAGCCATTCATTAAAATTGAACGGGCGATGGAACCACATAGAGTGATCGATAGTGGCGATCTGAATGCCCTTTTCCAGAAAACCGATGCCGTGAGGCTGAAGCGCGACGGGAAGGAAATTCAGGTCAGAGGCATATCCCAGTAAATATTGATGGACGCGAATGTCATCCGGAACGGTGCCGTTGGCGCGAATCCATACCTGACGCACAGGCGCGGCGACGTGACCTTTCAACGGATTGTGAAATTCGACGGGACGAATTTCCAGCGGGCGATCGCAGAGAAACTTTTCTTTCAGAATCGGCGGCAGTAAATGCGCCAGCGATTGCGCGATTTCCGTTTCTGACGGTAGTCCTTCCGGCCCGACTACCGTCGGCATGGTTTTTTGATGTTCAAAACCCGGTTCCGGCGCCTGGAATGAGGCGGTCATGTAAAAGATGGGTTTCCCGTTCTGAATAGCGGCAACGCGGCGGGCGCTGAAGCTATTCCCATCGCGCAGCACTTCTACGTCATAGATAATGGGTTTTTGGCTGTCGCCTGGCCGCAGAAAATAACTGTGGAATGAATGCACCAGTCGCGCTTCCGGCACCGTTTCTTTGGCGGCATAGAGCGCCTGGCCCACCACCTGACCGCCAAATACCTGGCGCAGCCCTAAGTCTTCACTTTGGCCCCGAAAGAGTCCTTCTTCAATTTTTTCCAGATTCAATAATGTCAGCAAATTATTCAGTGTCTGACTCATACATACTCTCCAGGTGACAACGATGCCGAAGCGAGGTAGGGCAGAGTATAACGCAATTTTGCAAGTGGTCCGATGGGTACAAAAGTCTGAATAACAGACCAATTCCAGGCAAAAATGAGTGACATGTGCCACACTTAATCACGTTATGTTTCTGTTAACCACTCTTCCGGCGGGGGGAAAGGCCTGCTGGTGCATTGATGATAAGGAGAATTGAATGAAACTCGTGCACATCGTAAGTGGTTTAGCGGTTGCGATATCTCTGGCGGCCTGCGCTGATAAAAGCGCTGATATCCAGACGCCTGCGCCAAACCCTAACATGTCGATTACAGCTAACCAGTCTACTATTCAGCAACCCAATGTTTCCGGTACCGTCTGGATCCGCCAGAAGGTCGCTCTGCCGCCAGATGCGGTGCTGACCGTGACGCTTTCAGATGCTTCGCTGGCTGATGCGCCGTCTAAGGTGCTGTCGCAAAAAGCGGTACGTACCGAAGGTAAACAGGCGCCTTTCAGTTTTGTGTTGCCGTTTAACCCATCAGATATTCAACCTAACGCGCGCATCCTCCTGAGCGCGGCCATCACCGTTGATAATAAGCTGGTATTTATTACCGATAGCGTGAAACCGGTGATTAATAATGGCGGCACTAAAGCGGATCTGACGCTGGTACCGGTACAGCAAACGGCGGTGCCTGTGCAGGCCAGCGGTGGTGCGACGACGACGGTTCCATCGACTTCGCCGACCCAGGTCAATTCGTCTTCTGCCGTTCCTGCGCCTACCCAGTATTAATCCTGCGCCAACCCTCTCCGTTACGGAGAGGGTTAATACACCCAGCGATAGCGTTGTAAATCGATTTGTCCGCTTCCCGACACCACCACGCCTTCCGCCAGTAATGCCTGACGTTGCCGCTGTAGATCCGGCCCGGTAAGTGATATTGCGCCGTGGCGGTTCACCACCCGATGCCATGGTAAAGTGCTGCCTTCCGGCAGACGTTTTAAAACTCCGCCGACCTGACGCGCCGCCCGAGGCGAACCGGCAAGCCGGGCGACATCGCCGTAGGTCGTGACAAACCCTTCCGGGATCGAGGCGACGATTTGCCAGACGCGTTGAGGAAATGTGTCCTGAATATCCATAATAGAATCCTGCGTTAATGCTTCAGGATAATCTGGAATAAGGGGGGAGGAAAGCCCGGATGCGCAAGAAACCAGCATCCGATGCCTGATGGGTTGCAATTGCACGATATAGCAGTGATAATGCGCCTGCGCGTTGGTTCACAACGCTCTCAATGGGGGCTCTGTTGGTTCTCCCGCAACGCTACTCTGTTTACCAGGTCAGGTCCGGAAGGAAGCAGCCAAGGCAGATGACGCGTGTGCCGGGATGTAGCTGGCAGGGCCCCCACCCATTTGTGCCTCTCCACACTGTTCTTTTCTGCTGTGCGACGTTATAGCCGCTGTTCCGCCCAAAGAATAAATGCCGTAGCGGGTAGGGGTTTACTGTATAACCAGCCCTGACCATAATGTACGCCATGCTGGCGTAGCCACTGTTCTTGCCTGGCCGTTTCGATGCCTTCTGCGACCATCTTAAGTTTGAGCGTTTTCGCCATTTCAATAATATGCGGCGTGACGTTTTTATATTCCAGCGCATCGACAAAAGATTTATCAATTTTAAGGACATCCACATCCAGATTTTGTAAGTAGCTGAGGCTGGAATAGCCGGTGCCAAAGTCATCAATATAAATTGAATGTCCCGCGTTACGGTATCTGGCGACAATGGGCGCGCTGGTTTTCGGATCGGCGAACTCGCGTTCCGTTAACTCAAGCGCGATTTGCGACGGAGAAATTTGGCTACGGTTCAGCAGCGTGCTTAACAGCGTCGGCAACGTTTCCGACGCCAGATCGGATGCCTCAAGATTGATTGAAATATGTTGTTCGGGATGGGACTTTAACCAACTCCCCATGTCTTCAAAAACGGTGTCGATGATTAGCCGGGTTAGCGGCTCCGTGAGCCCGGTTTGTTCAGCCAGCGCGATAAAAATTTCCGGCGAAAGGAAGGTGCCGTCCGCCTGTTGCCAGCGAGCTAAGGCTTCGGCACCGACAATTTTTCCGCTGCTCAGGGAGACAATAGGCTGATAGTGTACGTTAATTTCGCGATTGTCTATCGCATCCTGGAGACGGTGGCGGGGCGACTGTAGTCGACGCAAAATACGCAGAATAAAGGCCGCGGCCAGCAGACCCGTTACGATGCCCGCCGGTAGCCAGATAAACGCCTGTCGATACCAGCTCCTTTCCAGCGGAGCGGTCGGTGCCCAGCTTACGATAGTAATGCCCATTTCCGGAAAGGGGTGGATAGCATACTGAATGCCTCGGTTTTCCAGCCGCAGGGGCGTCTCATGGTGAATGAGCGGAAGAATAGCGGGGTCAAGGTTACCGCTGCTGGCAACCACAGTATTGCGTTCCCGGCCAATAATAGCGACGTCAATCGGCCATGCGCCAAACGGAATCACATCGATAAAGGACGCCGGGTCGATCATCACGATATAGCTGTCGCTCCCGAGTGCCGCCATATAGCGTTTTATACCCAGATCGTTTTGCGCCGTAAACCAGGCGCGATAACCGTCGCGAGTGATTTTCATGGGCGGAGGGAACGCGGGAATATGGCTCTCTTTTTCAAGTGAGGAGCAAACGGGAATCGAATTTTTAAGATACAGAACTTCCTGGACATACCGAAAGCTATAAGACACGCGGCGCATGGCGAGTAAATGGGCACTGCTGCAGGGCTCGCCTTTAAAGGAGGCAATATGCGTTAACGCGGCTTTTGCCTGGTCACTGACCCTTTCTGTACGTAGCGCCACCCGGGACGAGAAGATATCCAGCTCTTCATTAAACCTCTTTTCAACTTGACGGTGCGCCAGCCACAGACTCAATCCTATCGGGAAAAGGACAGACAGGATAAGCACTCCCGTTACCAGGCTGACCAGATGTCGTGTTGTCACAGTGATGTCCTTATAAACACAGCGTAGAGAAAGTATATCCGATCGTAAATCGCGCCCTCGAATGATAAAGCTATTTTATCGATTTTACAGATTCAGGCGCCAGGCTAACGCGTTACGCCACGTTGCTTTTGCCGCCAGGAAGAGATCGTGAATGTTTACCGGTTGAAAAAGGAGCGTTGATAGCGTATTTTATTGTTATGTTATAACATAATTGAGAGGGCGCAATGAAACCTGATATTCATCCTGTATACCGCACCGTCGTATTTCACGACACCAGCGCAAATGAATATGTGAAAGTGGGATCAACTATCAAAACTGAACGTGAAATCGAACTGGACGGCGTGACATATCCGTATGTCACTATTGATGTGTCATCAAAATCGCATCCTTTTTATACCGGTAGACAGAAAACGTTTGATAGCGAAAGTAGCGCCGCACGCTTCCAGAAACGTTTCGGTCATTTTATCGGCGCTAAACGGGGGTAAATGAAATGCAGGTGTTAAACTCACTTCGCAATGCAAAACAACGGCATCCGGATTGCCAGATAGTCAAACGCAAAGGACGCTTATACGTGATTTGTAAAACAAATCCGCGTTTTAAGGCGGTTCAGGGGCGTAAAAAAAGACGTTAAAAAACCAACAGTTCAGGGAAAGCAGTGCGTACCAGGGAGGGTGCGCACTTTTTTATTACCGGCTGGCTTCTGCGCGGGCCAGCGTAAAAATATCGTAGAAGGAAAGTTCGCCCTTACGGGCAACCATTTTTTGCAGCTGGACTTTATGTTCATTATCCACCTGTGGAGACTGAAGAATCGTCTCAATGAGCGTGGGGGGAACAAAGCGGGTGTTGTACCATTCGCCGTTGTAACAGACCCGGAGGTCCAGCACATCGATGTCGTTATAGTGATAACGCGGGGCGATGTCGAAAAAGAAGAAGCCATTAAATGCGATAAATAACACCACTAACAGCCACACTGACCCCACCAGCGTTTCTGATTGCAGCATGACCGCCAGCGTCGCAAACCAGGCTGCATACATCGCGATAAATAACCCAGGATGCTTGCGGATAAAACTGATACTAAAACGCGGCCTGTTATCGCGTTTTTCACGGATGTTTAAGTCATCAATAGTTTCGCTAAGCAGGCGCTGTATCTCTGTCATCTTTTGCCTTCATGATTTCTGCGACATAGGGGTAGTAACAGCCCATTTTAAAGGGAGGTGTAACGTGAAAAAAGTAACAGATTAACCACGAATTAGCATAACAGTTATCATTTTGACTACAATTTTTTAATGATTCGCGCCGGATTTCCGCCTACCACAACGTCTGGCGGTACGTTTTTTATCACCACAGCGCCTGAAGCGACGACGACGTTATCGCCGATGGTTACGCCCGGATTAACGACGGCTCGTCCGCCTATCCAGACATTATTTCCGATAGTGACGGGTTTACCTAATTCTCTGCCGCTGTTGCGTTCGACGGCGTCCAGCGGATGCGTGGCGGTATAGATATGTACCCCTGGCGCGAGCATACAATTATCGCCAATATGAATTGGGCAAACATCAAGCATGACGCAGTCGAAGTTAGCGTAAAAGGAGTGACCAAGAAAAATATTATAGCCGTAGTCGCAACGGAAGGAAGGTTCAATATAGGCGTCTTCGCATCGACCCAACAGGTCGCGTAAAATCGCCTGACGCTTATTTATTTCATCAGGCGTAGTATAATTGTATTGATGGATGAGTTGACGCGCCCGCAGTCGATCCTGGCATAAAGTTTCATCGGTCGGGCAATACAGTGCCCCAGCGATCATTTTTTGTTTTTCGTCACTCATCGCGCGCTCCCCTTGGTGGATATTATCGCAATAGAAGCAATAATAAAGTATTAGAGGGAACGTTCCCTGCTATTGCTATGTGATCTATATCACTGTTCTATAATAGCCCGTTGTGTTATTAGCCAGAACGAGGAGGCAGATAACACCTGCGTGTTCTCTAAAAAGTAATGTAGCGTGATTAACGAATGAATTTCCATACTGAAGAGGGGATCTTGTCGTAGAGTTTGTTCATCGTCAATTCTGCAAGACGGTGATCCGCAGCTGAGTAAAATACAGCCAGCTCATTGTCGGACAATTCATATTTATTTTTCTCAATGACGCGCTCCAGAGTGTCAATTGTCTGACAGCGCCGTAAACGCATCAAATAATCAGTTTTAGTTAATGGTTTATCAGACATAAATTCTACCTATGATTGTAATAATTTTTAACAAGACAAACTAACAGGATTGGCCCTGGTGGCGTTGACGAAACAACGGAACAGGCGGTTGCCCGATTTACGCCATTTTTGCAAATCCTGCGTATTAATACCATAGCTGCTGAACAACATAAAGGTGTCGTCCAGGTATTCATCTATCTGCGCAATCAATTTATTGTCTTCATTGTACTTAATTTTATAATTAAGCGCGAAAGTTGCAATATGCTCTATCAGCTCATTGAGCTGCAGGTTGACTGCTGAGGTCGGGTCATTAACCCAGCCATGGTTGCTTTCTTCAAGGTTTGCAAGACAGTCATGATACAGGGTTTCGCAAAGAAATTTAAGCTGTGCTATATCATGTCTTTTGGGTGAGTATTCGTCCATAATGCATCCCCTTTTTAGTGGCTTAAACTAACCGAACACCTTCGGGATGGATACAACTAACTAACCTGGTACTTCCCACGTCACCTTATGATTTAACTATAATCTACTCTAAAAAACTTTTCATCGTCATATTACTAAAAATTACAATTGCGTGAAAGCCGCGTGTTGCCATACTTTTTCGAATTTTAACAGTGATCGTCGGTCGCCTAAAAAGGAACCAGTTTTATTGTTTGTGTAATCATTGGGTTAACGTTTTTTAGCTTTTCAGGCTAAAACAATAGACTCTGACAGGAGAAAATAGCCAGGAATATTCTTAATATTTCTTAATTAATGGCTGAATTAAGAAATGGCCAACTTTCCTAAGAAAAGCCTTTAACGCAGTAAGGATTATACCTTTTATTAATATGGCAAAAAATAATCAATCTAACAATAAGCGTATTTTATGATTTTTGCGTAAAAAAGGCCGCTTGCGCGGCCTTATCAACAGTGAGCAAATCAGCGATGTTCTGTCGAATGACTATGCTCAATATCTTCGCTTTTACGGCTAAAGCGGCGGCGTACCACCACGAAGAAGACCGGTACGAAGAAAATAGCCAGTACGGTTGCCGTTACCATCCCGCCCAGTACGCCAGTACCTACCGCATTCTGCGCGCCGGAACCCGCGCCGGAACTGATAACCAGCGGCATAACCCCCAGCATGAACGCTAACGAGGTCATCAGAATCGGGCGCAAACGCATCCGGACGGCCTCCAGCGTCGCTTCTACCAGACCTTTCCCTTCTTTATCCATTAAGTCTTTGGCGAATTCGACGATAAGTATCGCGTTCTTCGCCGACAACCCAATGGTTGTGAGCAGGCCCACCTGGAAGTAAACGTCGTTAGTCAGTCCGCGGAAGGTCGCAGCCAGCAGCGCGCCGATAACCCCAAGCGGAACAACCAGCATTACGGAGAACGGGATAGACCAGCTCTCATACAATGCCGCCAGACACAGGAAGACGACGATCAGCGATATAGCATACAGGGCAGGGGCCTGGTTGCCGGACAACCGCTCCTGGTAGGACATCCCGGTCCAGTCATACCCAATGCCTGACGGCAGCTTGCTGGCCAGTTCTTCCATCATCGCCATCGCTTCACCGGTACTCTTGCCTGGCGCCGCCTGCCCCAGAATTTCCATCGAAGGCAGACCGTTATAGCGTTCCAGACGCGGCGAACCATATTCCCAGCGGGAAGAGGAGAATGCGGAGAATGGCACCATCTGACCATCGCTACCACGAACGTACCAGTCGTTAATATCATCCGGCAACATGCGGTATTTCGCTTCGGACATCACGTAAACTTTCTTCACACGACCGCGATCGATAAAGTCGTTTACATAGCTGCCGCCCCATGCTGCGCCCAGCGTGGTATTAATGTCGCTAATAGATACGCCCAGCGCCTGAGCTTTTTCCTGGTCGATATCGATTTTAAACTGCGGCGTATCTTCCAGACCGTTAGGTCGAACGCCGACCAGCAGATCAGGATATTTCGCCACCTCGCCGAACAACTGATTACGTGCCTGGGTGAGTTTTTCATGACCAAGTCCCGCCTGGTCAATCAACTCGAAGTCAAAGCCGGTTGCGGTGCCCAGCTCAACGATCGCCGGCAGGTTAAAGGCGAAGACCATCGCATCTTTAATTTGTGAAAACGCTGCGGTTGCCCGCTGGGTAATCGCTTCAACCTTGTTTTTTTCGCCTGGACGATCGGCCCAGTCTTTCAACGACACGAATGCAATACCGGTATTCTGACCGCGCCCTGCAAAACCGAAGCCGTTGACGGCGAATACCGATTCAACGTTGGCTTTCTCTTTGTTCAGATAGTAATCCGTGACCTCATCCAGCACTTTTTGCGTGCGCTCTTGCGTTGCGCCCGCGGGGAGCTGGACCATTGTCAGGAATACGCCCTGGTCTTCATCCGGCAAGAAAGAGCTTGGCAGACGAACGAACAGATAAGCCATACCGACGACGATAATGAGATAGAGCAGCAGATAACGCCCGGTGCTGCGCAGAATATTGCCTACGCTATCGGTGTAGTGATGCGTGCTCTTATCAAACAGGCGGTTAAACCAGCCGAAAAAGCCTTTTTTCCCTTCGCCATGATCGCCTTTGGCGACGGGTTTGAGCATCGTCGCGCACAGCGCAGGCGTCAGGATCAGCGCGACCAGCACCGACAGCGCCATCGCCGATACGATGGTGATAGAGAACTGACGATAAATTGCCCCGGTTGAGCCGCCAAAGAAGGCCATCGGAATAAATACCGCCGACAGTACCATCGCGATACCCACCAATGCGCCCTGAATCTGGCCCATGGATTTGCGCGTCGCTTCCTTCGGCGGAAGGCCTTCTTCCGTCATAACACGTTCGACGTTCTCGACCACCACGATGGCGTCATCCACCAGCAAGCCGATGGCGAGCACCATCCCGAACATCGTCAGCGTGTTTATCGAGAAACCGAATGCCGCAAGCACGGCAAAGGTTCCCAACAACACCACCGGAACCGCAATAGTCGGAATCAACGTCGCGCGGAAGTTCTGCAGGAACAGGTACATCACCAGGAACACGAGGATAATCGCTTCGACCAGCGTTTTTACCACTTCATGAATAGAGATCTTCACGAACGGCGTGGTGTCATACGGGTAGACGATTTTCATCCCTGGCGGGAAGAACGGTTCCATTTTTTTCAGTTCGGCACGAATAGCGGTAGCGGTATCCAGCGCGTTGGCGCCGGTAGCCAGTTTGATGCCAAGACCTGACGCTGGCTGACCGTTAAATTTCGCAATGACGTCGTAGTTCTCGCCGCCAAGCTCAATTTTCGCTACATCCCGCAGACGAACCTGGGAGCCATCCTGATTCACTTTCAGCAGGATTTTGCCAAACTCATCCGTTGAGGTCAGACGCGTTTGGGCAATAATCGATGCGTTAAGCTGCTGGCCTTTAACCGGCGGCGTACCACCGAGCTGACCTGCCGCGACCTGGGCGTTCTGCGCTTTGATCGCGTTAATCACGTCGACCGGCGTCAGTTGGTATTTGGTCAGCTCTGTCGGATTCATCCAGATACGCATCGCATATTGCGAACCAAACAGCTGGACGTCGCCCACCCCAGAGGTACGGCTGATCGGATCTTTCATATTGGCGGCAACGTAATCCGAAATATCCTCCTGGGTCATGGTGCCGTCGGTGTTAATGACGCCCACTACCATCAGGAAGCTACTTGAGGACTTCTCAACGCTCACGCCCTGTTGCTGTACTTCCTGGGGAAGTAACGGCATTGCCAGTTGCAACTTGTTCTGAACCTGAACCTGCGCGATATCCGCATCGGTGCCGGATTCAAAGGTCAGCGTGATCTGCACGGTCCCCGTGGAGTCACTGTTGGAGGACATATACATCAGGTTATCGATACCGTTCATATTCTGTTCGATAACCTGCGTGACGGTATCCTGTACCGTTTTCGCATCAGCGCCAGGGTAGGTTGCGGAGATCGTCACTGCTGGTGGCGCAATCGTCGGATATTGCGCTACCGGCAATTTGAGGATCGCGAGCCCCCCTGCCAACATGATGATGATGGCGATCACCCACGCAAATATAGGGCGATCGATAAAGAAATTAGGCATGTCTTAACGGCTCCTGTTTAAGTTAAGACCTGGGCTGAGCAGGTTGATCACCGCTTGCGGCTTGCTGTTTGTTATCCGCGGTAATTTCCTGTACTTTAACCTGTGCGCCAGGACGTACTTTTTGCAGCCCGCTGACGACTACGCGGTCGCCCGCTTTCAATCCGTCAGTCACCAGCCACTTATCGCCGATCGCCTGGCTTGCGACGATTTGGCGGGTTTCCACTTTGTTATCAGCGCCAACCACCAGCACCGTGGCATCGCCGCGTGGAGTACGGGTAACGCCCTGTTGTGGAACCAGTAATGCCGTCGGTTTTGTCCCTTCCTGCAGACGTGCGCGAACGAACATTCCTGGCAATAAGGTGTGATCCGGGTTAGGGAAGATGGCGCGCAAAGTAATAGACCCGGTGGTTTGGTCAACGGTCACGTCGGAGAACTCAAGCGTACCGGACTGCGGGAATTTGATACCGTCGCTGGTCACCAGGTCGACCTTCGCTTTGCCGTTTTCCTGTTTCAGCGAACCATTTGCCAGCTCCTGCTTCAGGCGCAGGAAGTCATTGCTGGACTGGGTCACATCGACATAAATAGGGTCCAGCTGCTGCACTGTCGCCAGCGCCGACGCCTGACCGTTCTGTACCAGTGCGCCTTCCGTTACGGATGACTTACCAATACGACCGCTAATCGGCGAGGTGACTTTGGTATACGCCAGGTTGATACGTGCGGTTTCAACGGCGGCTTTTGCTGCGACAACAGCGGCAGTCGCTTGTTGTGCGTCAGCCAGCGCCTGATCGTATTCCTGCTTACTGATGTACTGCGTACCCAGCAGCTTTTGATAACGCTTCACCGTCAGTTCAGCGATATTCGCGGCGGCCTGCGCTTTTGCCAGATCGCCCTTAGCGCTGTCGTAAGTCGCCTGGTAGGTCGCAGGATCAATCTGATAGAGAGAGACTCCCGCTTCGATATCACTTCCCTCAACGAAATTACGCTTCAGGATAATGCCGCTTACCTGCGGGCGAACTTCGGCGATACGGTAAGCAACGGTACGACCCGGAAGTTCAGTTGTGATTTGCAGTGGTTCCGTTTTTAGTGTGACAACCCCAACTTCTGGCATCTGCTGGCCGCCTTGCTGGTCCTGTTTGTCGTCACATCCTGTTAGCGCTAAGCTGCCTGAGAGCATCAGAACGACCGCCAGAGGCGTTAACCCTCTGTTTTTGTTCATATGTAAACCTCGAGTGTCCGATTTCAAATTGGTCAATGGTCAAAGGTCCTTAAACCCATTGCTGCGTTTATATTATCGTCGTGCTATGGTACATACATCCATAAATGTATGTAAATCTAACGCCTGTAAATTCACCGACATATGGCACGAAAAACCAAACAACAAGCGCTGGAGACACGACAACACATCCTGGATGTGGCCCTGCGTTTGTTCTCGCAGCAAGGCGTATCGGCAACCTCGCTGGCGGAGATTGCGAACGCTGCTGGCGTGACGCGCGGCGCAATCTATTGGCATTTCAAAAATAAGTCGGATTTATTCAGTGAGATCTGGGAGCTATCAGAATCCAATATTGGTGAGCTTGAGATTGAGTATCAGGCAAAATTCCCCGACGATCCACTATCTGTATTAAGAGAAATTTTAGTTCATATTCTTGAAGCTACTGTAACAGAAGAACGACGCCGCTTATTGATGGAGATTATATTCCATAAATGTGAGTTTGTCGGAGAAATGGTTGTGGTTCAACAGGCGCAACGTAGCCTTTGTCTGGAAAGTTACGATCGGATTGAACAAACGTTAAAACATTGTATTAATGCTAAAATGCTGCCTGAAAATCTGCTGACCCGTCGTGCGGCGATACTGATGCGCAGCTTTATTTCAGGGCTCATGGAAAACTGGTTATTTGCTCCGCAATCGTTTGATTTAAAAAAAGAAGCTCGCGCCTACGTCACGATCCTGCTGGAGATGTATCAATTGTGTCCGACGCTGCGCGCGTCGACGGTCAACGGCTCCCCCTGATAATATTCCAGGAAAACTCCTGGACATTTTCTGTGTCGCTATTCTGTTTGTTACAGGCGTGATATTCTTGCGACTCAATTATTTCCGGTCTGCTTGCCGGTTCAGACACTTCATTCTCATGACTATGTTGCAGCTTTATAAACGTTCACAGCATTTTGTTTTTATTACAATTAGCGTCCTTATTATCCTGCTGTCCTGTCAGTCTCTGGCATTTGCCCGGGGGCAAACGAATGGCGACCTGCCGTCAAAAGCGGATGTGCAAAACCAGCTGGATACGCTGAATAAGCAAAAAGATCTCTCCGCCCAGGATAAGCTCGTCCAGCAGGACCTTATTGATACGTTAGCTACGCTGGAGAAAATCGAGCGGGTGAAAGAGGAGACCGTACAGCTACGGCAGAAGGTGGCGCAGGCGCCTGAAAAAATGCGTCAGGCGACGGCTGCGTTGAATGCGCTGAGCGACGTCGATAATGATGATGAAATGCGAAAAACGCTGAGTGCGCTTTCGCTACGTCAGCTTGAGCTGCGCGTGGCGCAGGTACTGGATGATTTGCAAAATTCGCAAAACGATCTTGCCGCTTATAACAGCCAGCTTGTTTCGCTACAGACCCAGCCTGAGCGCGTGCAAAACGCCATGTATACCGCCTCACAGCAAATACAGCAAATCCGTAACCGTCTTGACGGCAATAACGTCGGCGAAGCTGCGCTTCGCCCCAGCCAACAGGTGTTATTACAGGCACAACAGGCGCTGCTTAATGCGCAGATCGACCAGCAACGCAAGAGTCTTGAAGGAAATACCGTTTTGCAGGACACCCTGCAAAAACAGCGGGATTACGTGACGGCCAACAGTAATCGCCTTGAACATCAGCTTCAACTTTTACAGGAGGCGGTCAACAGTAAACGACTTACGCTAACGGAAAAAACGGCCCAGGAGGCCATTTCGCCGGACGAAACGGCGCGTATCCAGGCAAACCCGCTGGTAAAACAGGAACTGGATATTAACCATCAACTCAGCCAGCGTCTGATTGTCGCGACCGAAAACGGCAATATGTTGATGCAGCAAAACATTAAAGTAAAAAACTGGCTCGATCGCGCGCTGCAGTCGGAAAGAAATATCAAAGAACAGATTGCCGTCTTAAAAGGCAGCCTGTTGCTGTCGCGTATTCTTTATCAACAGCAGCAAACTCTGCCCTCCGCCGACGAACTCGAAGATATGACCAACCGCATTGCGGATTTGCGTCTGGAGCAGTTTGAAATCAACCAGCAGCGTGATGCCTTATTCCAAAGCGATGCCTTTGTCGACAAGCTGGAGGAGGGGCATACCAGCGAGGTGAATGATGAAGTTCATGATGCGTTGCTTCAGGTGGTGGAGATGCGCCGTGAGCTATTGGATCAGCTAAATAAACAGTTGGGTAACCAGCTGATGATGGCGATTAACCTGCAAGTTAACCAGCAGCAGTTGATGAGCGTCTCGAAAAATCTGAAAGCCATTTTGACGCAGCAGATTTTTTGGGTGAACAGTAACCGCCCTATGGACTGGGACTGGCTTAAAGCGTTCCCCCAAACGTTAAAAGAGCAATTCAGCGCCATGAAAATCACGGTGAACTGGCAAAAAGCCTGGCCCGCGGTATTTATTGCTTTTTTGGCCGGGTTGCCGCTCTTGCTCATCGCCGGTTTAATCCGCTGGCGTCTGAAATGGTTAAAAGCGTATCAACAGAAGCTGGCCGCCGCCGTGGGATCGCTGCGTAACGATAGTCAGCTCAATACGCCAAAAGCTATTCTGATCGATCTGATCCGCGCGCTGCCGGTGTGCCTGATTATCCTCGCGCTTGGACTGATCCTGCTGACCATGCAGCTAAATATCAGCGATCTGCTCTGGGCCTTTAGTAAAAAGCTCGCGATGTTCTGGCTGGTCTTTGGGCTGTGCTGGAAGGTGCTGGAAAAAGAGGGCGTGGCGATACGCCATTTTGGTATGCCGGCGCAGTTGACCAGCCACTGGCGTCGCCAGATTGTACGCATTAGCCTCGCATTGCTGCCGCTGCACTTTTGGTCTGTGGTGGCGGAGTTGTCGCCGCTGAATCTGATGGATGACGTGCTGGGGCAGGCGGTTATTTTCCTCAATCTGCTGGTCATAACATTGCTGGTGTGGCCACTGTGCCGGGAAAGCTGGCGCGATAAAGAATCTCACGGCATTCGACTGGTGACCGTGACGATTCTTTCCATTATTCCAGTGGCGTTAATGGTATTAACGGCGACCGGCTATTTCTATACCACCCTGCGCCTGGCGGGGCGCTGGATTGAAACCGTCTATCTGGTCATTATCTGGAACCTGCTTTATCAAACGGTGCTGCGCGGGTTAAGTGTAGCGGCGCGCCGGATTGCCTGGCGACGCGCGCTGGCTCGTCGTCAGAACCTGGTAAAAGAGGGTGCGGAAGGCGCGGAGCCACAGGAAGAACCCACCATCGCGCTGGAGCAGATTAACCAGCAAACATTACGTATCACGATGCTGCTAATGCTTGCCCTGTTTGGCGTTATGTTCTGGGCGATTTGGTCCGATTTGATCACCGTATTCAGCTATCTTGATAGCATTACGCTGTGGCACTACAACGGCTCCGAAGCTGGCGCTGCGGTGGTGAAAAGCGTGACGATGGGCAGCTTGCTATTTGCCATTATTGCCGCGATGGTGGCCTGGGCGCTCATCCGCAACTTACCCGGCCTGCTGGAAGTGCTGGTGCTTTCACGCCTGAATATGCGCCAGGGGGCTTCGTATGCGATCACCACGATCCTTAACTACGTCATTATCGCTGTTGGCGCGATGACAGTATTCGGATCGCTCGGCGTCTCGTGGGATAAACTCCAGTGGCTGGCGGCGGCGTTGTCGGTGGGTCTCGGCTTTGGGCTACAGGAGATCTTCGGTAACTTTGTCTCGGGTTTAATCATCCTCTTCGAACGTCCGGTACGCATTGGCGATACGGTAACGATCGGCACCTACTCCGGCACGGTCAGTAAGATTCGTATTCGCGCCACCACTATTACCGATTTTGATCGTAAAGAAGTGATCATTCCGAACAAAGCGTTCGTAACGGAGCGGCTAATTAACTGGTCCCTCTCCGATACCACGACACGTCTGGTGATCCGGCTTGGCGTGGCTTATGGCTCGGATCTGGAGAAAGTGAAAAGAGTCTTGCTACAGGCGGCGATGGAGCATCCGAAGGTGATGCACGATCCGGAACCTGCCGTATTCTTCACCACCTTTGGCGCCAGCACTCTGGATCATGAACTGCGTCTGTACGTGCGTGAATTGCGCGATCGTAGCCATACGGTGGATGAACTGAACCGCGCGATCGATCGACTGTGCCGTGAAAATGATATCAATATCGCCTTTAACCAGCTTGAGGTGCATCTGCATAACGCGAAGGGCGACGAAGTCACTGAAGTGAAGCGCGATCTCAACGGCGGCGATCTGGCACCTACGGCAAGCTAAAAGGCGGTGGGCCGCGCGCTTTATGAGTGCGCGCGGCGCCGCTAATGCGAAAGCGTAGAAAGCTCTTCCGGCGTAATGCCGGTGACGCTGGCGATGAGCCCGGGTTCCAGCCCGTTGGCAAGCATTTTGCGGGCAATAGCGCGCGCTTCGGCCTCACGGCCTTGTGCTAACCCTTGCTCAAGGCCTTTTTGCAGGCCCTTTTGCAACCCTTCCGTTCGGCCTTTTTCTTCCAGCCATTCCGCTATTGTCATCAGTTGTTCCTTATACTGCGGCGCGCCCTGCGCCAGTTGACGAATTAGCGCCCCGGGTTCTGCGGCGTTTCCTGCTTTCAACATATAGTTGATCAGCACACTGAGCTGCGCGTCCGTCAAATGATCCTGCGTTAAAAGCGTGATAAGGGGGTCGAGCAGTTCGCTTAAATCGCGTTGACGAATATGTTTTTGCAGGAGCTCTAACATCGCTATCCGCCGATGCTGCAAAAGCTGATTATCCGGCATTGTCGTCAGGTCGACCAGCGCAAAATCGCGGCTGTATAAGGCCTTCGCCATATCCGGTTTCACAAACATATTATGCCAGTTAAGGCTATAGGGCCACGGGCTTTCCGGACCGTGATAAAAAAGGATTGGTACCACCAGCGGCAAGGTATCATGACCGGCATCCAGATGACGCTGCATGGCGGCAATGGCGTAACGCATCAGGCGAAAAGCCATCAGCCGGTCTGATTTGCTCTGATGTTCAATGAGCGCGTAAACATACCCGGGGCCGTGTTGGGTATGCAGAGAGTAGAGAATATCTGAATAGCGGCTGCGTAAATTGTCTTCAACAAAACTCCCCGACTCCAGCTTCAGTGAATCCAGATCGCAGATTGCAAGAAAGTCTTCTGGCATGTGGATAGCCAGAAAGTCGCGGGCGACCTCTTTTTGCATCAGCATCTGTCGAAATACCGCATCGTGCGGCGTGGTGGGTAGACGTTCCATGCCCCGTCCTTTGTTGCCTGACTGTAGCGACCACTCTGTCAGCGACAACGAGGACAAACCAGCGGGCAATTACTCTGTTTGCGAGTCGTCTTCCGTACTTTTTAACTTGTTTTCATAATCACGCATAACTATTTCCAGCGCGCGTAGCACCGTTCGTGCCGGTAAGCGATTCTCTTCAAGCAGCACAATTAAATCCACGGCCAGTTTGACTTCATCAGGGGCATTTTCAAGCGACATACTTTCTCCAGGGTTAGCGGGTTAAACGCGCCAGTACGTTTTCTATTTTCTCCAGCGCATGTCGGCAACGCGCCAGCCGTCCTTCATAGATCTCGACTTCCTTTTGCAGCGTTTGTTGTTCGACAAGGCCGGTCGCCTGCGCCAGACGAATTTTGCGCTCCTGTGTCATCGCCAGTAGTCGACGTTCAAACTCCTGATGCTGTATTCGTCTGCGCTGCCAACGGCCAAGCCCTGGCGCGGCGGCGTCCCACTGGCGCAGCGACCAGGCGGCGGTTTCACGCGATATCGCCTCCAGTTGCGAAGCCAGATGTTCCGCCAGCCAGGCGACTTGCGGCAGTTGCTCATGTTTTACCGCCTGACGCAACGCGACGAGATTGGCGCCTGCCTCTTCCAGATATCCCTGCAACAGAGTACTGCGGGTACGGAAAAGGTGTCGGTCAAAGCGCGCGCTTAACGTCGCATGTTGCGCCAGCGGCGCGCAGCGTTGGCGTAGCGTCGCCAGCCTCTCTTCCAGCGTCTGTAACAGCATAGCGGTTTTCAATTCAACACCCCGATGAAAATAAGACAGGCTGTGCTACAGTAGCCTTCTGTTTGATAACGATTCGCATTATGCAACGTACTATTTTAATCATCATTGGCTGGCTGGCGGTAGTATTAGGGACATTGGGCGTGGTTTTGCCCCTGTTGCCGACTACGCCGTTCATTTTACTGGCGGCCTGGTGTTTCGCCCGCTCGTCGCCTCGTTTCCATGCCTGGTTGTTATACCGCTCATGGTTTGGCGGTTATCTGCGCCACTGGCAGCGCTATCGGGCCATGCCGCCGGGAGCGAAACCGCGAGCGATCGCGTTGATATTGCTGACCTTTGGTATTTCGCTGTGGCTGGTGAATATGATGTGGGTGCGGGTGCTGCTGTTGGTTATTTTGGCCTGTCTGCTGATTTTTATGTGGCGGATACCGGTGATTGATGAAAAGCAACAAAAGCGCTGAAGCACACGAATCGCTGTTGCAATTGTCGTTCACAGCCAGTAAATTCGACCGTTTTCGAGCACAGGCGCAGGCGGTCAAAGAGTAACCGAGCGTTACCCCTGACCGAAAAGTATTGCGCCGTGAGTAACACCGTACTTAGCAGGCATATATCCATGACCGCGACTGCACAGCAGCTTGAGTTTCTCAAAAACAGCATCAAAAGCATTCAGGATTACCCGAAACCGGGCATTCTTTTCCGTGATGTCACCAGCTTACTGGAAGACCCGAAAGCCTACGCGCTCAGTATTGAATTGTTGGTTGAGCGTTATAAAAATGCGGGTATCACCAAAGTGGTCGGCACCGAAGCGCGTGGCTTCCTGTTTGGCGCGCCGGTTGCGCTTGGGCTGGGCGTTGGTTTTGTTCCGGTACGTAAACCGCGCAAATTACCGCGTGAAACTATTGCCGAGACCTATGAATTAGAGTACGGCACCGATCAGCTGGAAATTCATGTCGACGCGATTAAACCTGGCGACAACGTGCTGGTCGTGGACGATCTGCTGGCGACTGGCGGCACCATTGAGGCGACCGTGAAGCTGATCCGTCGTCTGGGCGGGAAAGTCACCGATGCGGCGTTCATCATCAATTTGTTCGATCTGGGCGGCGAGCAGCGTCTGGAAAAGCAGGGGATTACCTGTTATAGCCTGGTGCCGTTTCCAGGGCATTGATTCAGGCTATTCGCACTGCTATTTTAGCCAGAGAGACAACCTCGCTGTATCGGCGAGGTTGTGTTAGCATTACCCTTCTATGAATCCACCTTCCAGCGTTTCAGAGCCTGCCAATGAGTTATCAGGTCTTAGCCAGAAAATGGCGCCCACAAACCTTTGCTGACGTCGTCGGCCAGGAACATGTGCTGACCGCACTGGCGAACGGCTTGTCGTTAGGGCGCATTCATCACGCATATCTTTTTTCCGGCACGCGCGGCGTCGGTAAAACCTCTATCGCCCGGCTGCTGGCGAAGGGGCTGAACTGCGAAACCGGTATTACCGCGACGCCGTGCGGCGTTTGCGATAACTGTCGGGAAATTGAGCAGGGGCGTTTTGTCGATCTCATTGAGATTGACGCCGCATCGCGTACCAAAGTCGAAGACACCCGCGACCTGCTGGATAACGTCCAGTACGCGCCTGCGCGCGGTCGCTTTAAAGTCTATCTGATCGATGAAGTCCACATGCTGTCGCGCCACAGCTTTAATGCGCTACTTAAAACGCTTGAAGAACCGCCAGCGCATGTGAAATTTTTACTGGCGACCACCGATCCGCAGAAGCTGCCGGTGACCATTTTGTCGCGCTGCCTACAGTTTCATCTCAAAGCGCTGGATGTTGAACAGATTCGCCATCAGCTTGAGCATATTCTCAATGAGGAACATATCGCTCACGAACCCCGCGCGTTGCAGTTGTTATCGCGTGCGGCTGACGGCAGCCTGCGCGATGCATTAAGTCTGACTGACCAGGCGATCGCCAGCGGCGACGGGCAGGTTTCGACGCAGGCGGTAAGCGCCATGCTCGGTACGCTGGACGACGACCAGGCTTTGTCATTAGTTGAGGCGGTGGTTGACGCTAACGGCGAACGCGTCATGTCGCTTATCAACGAGGCGGCGGCGCGCGGTATTGAATGGGAAGCGCTGCTGGTCGAAATGCTTAGCCTGCTGCACCGTATTGCGATGGTGCAACTTTCGCCTGCCGCGTTAGGCAGCGATATGGCGGCTATCGAGCAACGGATGCGCGAACTTGCCCGGACGGTGCCTCCCGGCGATCTTCAGCTCTATTATCAGACGTTGTTGATTGGTCGCAAAGAATTGCCCTGGGCGCCGGACCGGCGGATGGGCGTTGAAATGACGTTACTGCGTGCACTGGCGTTTCACCCGCGTATGCCCTTGCCGGAGCCTGAAACGCCGCGGCAGTCTTTTGCGCCCGTGGCCCCAACGGCGGTAATGACGCCGCCGCAGCTGCAGCAGCCGTCGGCGCCCGCGCCGCAGACATCGCCAGCGCCGCTGCCGGCGTCTACCAGTCAGGTGCTGGCGGCGCGCAATCAGCTACAGCGCGCGCAGGGAGTAACCAAAACAAAAAAGAGTGAACCGGCAGCCGCATCCCGCGCGCGGCCGGTGAATAACTCTGCGCTGGAGCGGCTGGCCTCGGTTTCGGAGCGCGTACAGGCGCGCCCGGCGCCGTCCGCGCTGGAAACGGCGCCAGTAAAGAAAGAGGCTTATCGCTGGAAGGCCACCACGCCGGTAGTACAAACCAAAGAAGTGGTGGCTACGCCAAAAGCGCTTAAGAAAGCTCTGGAGCATGAAAAAACGCCGGAGCTGGCGGCTAAACTGGCGGCGGAAGCGATTGAGCGCGATCCGTGGGCGGCGCAGGTAAGCCAGCTTTCTTTGCCTAAGCTGGTGGAGCAGGTGGCGCTTAATGCCTGGAAGGAGCAGAACGGCAACGCGGTTTGTCTGCATCTGCGTTCGACGCAGCGGCACCTCAATTCCAGCGGCGCGCAGCAAAAGCTGGCGCAAGCGCTCAGCGATCTGACGGGAACGACGGTTGAACTGACCATCGTTGAAGATGATAATCCCGCGGTGCGTACGCCGCTGGAATGGCGTCAGGCCATTTATGAAGAGAAACTCGCGCAAGCGCGTGAGTCAATTATTGCGGATAATAACATTCAGACGCTGCGTCGATTCTTCGACGCCGAGCTGGATGAAGAGAGTATCCGCCCCATTTGATCGTAAGCCCGGCTTGCGATTGTGAACCATCAAGAGAGAGAGCTTATGTTTGGAAAAGGCGGTCTGGGCAATCTGATGAAACAGGCCCAGCAGATGCAGGAAAAAATGCAGAAAATGCAGGAAGAGATTGCGCAGCTGGAAGTGACCGGCGAATCCGGCGCGGGTCTGGTGAAGGTTACCATCAACGGCGCGCATAACTGCCGCCGCGTGGAAATTGACCCAAGCCTGCTGGAAGATGACAAAGAGATGCTGGAAGATCTGGTCGCTGCGGCCTTCAACGATGCGGCGCGCCGCATTGAAGAGACGCAAAAAGAGAAGATGGCTTCCGTCTCTTCCGGTATGCAACTGCCGCCAGGCTTTAAGATGCCATTCTGATGCAAACCAGTCCGCTGTTAACTCAGCTTATGGAAGCGTTGCGCTGCCTTCCGGGCGTTGGCCCTAAGTCGGCGCAGCGGATGGCGTTTACCCTGTTGCAGCGCGATCGCAGCGGCGGAATGCGCCTGGCGCAGGCGCTGACTCGGGCGATGTCGGAAATCGGCCACTGCGCCGACTGCCGCACCTTTACCGAGCAGGATGTTTGTAATATCTGCTCGAACCCGCGGCGTCAGGAAAACGGCCAGATTTGCGTGGTGGAGAGTCCTGCGGATATCTACGCCATTGAGCAGACCGGGCAATTTTCCGGGCGGTATTTCGTGCTGATGGGCCACCTGTCGCCGCTGGACGGCATCGGGCCGGATGATATCGGTCTTGATCGTCTGGAACAGCGGCTGGCGTCAGAAAAAATCAGTGAGCTGATCCTCGCGACCAACCCGACGGTTGAAGGGGAGGCTACCGCGAACTATATTGCCGAGCTGTGCGCGGAGGCCGGCGTCGAAGCCAGTCGTATCGCCCACGGCGTGCCGGTTGGCGGCGAACTGGAGATGGTCGACGGTACGACGCTGTCCCACTCGCTGGCGGGACGCCATAAGATTATTTTCTGAACAAACGGAGGCGGCATTCGCGGCCTCCGCTTGAAATCACACCCGCTTGTCCCCATCTCACCCTCAACGTATTTTTACCATTAAAAATGGCATTGTTGAGGTCTATCCACATGAAAGGACAAGAAACGCGTGGTTTTCAGTCAGAAGTTAAACAGCTTCTGCACCTGATGATCCATTCTCTTTATTCCAATAAAGAAATCTTCCTGCGTGAACTCATCTCTAACGCCTCAGATGCGGCGGACAAGCTGCGTTTCCGCGCTCTGTCAAACCCGGATCTGTATGAAGGAGATGGCGAGCTGCGTGTGCGCGTCTCTTTCGATAAAGATAAGCGTACGTTGACCATTGCCGATAACGGCGTGGGGATGAATCGTGATGAGGTGATTGACCACTTAGGCACCATTGCCAAGTCCGGCACCAAATCTTTCCTCGAATCAATGGGGTCCGATCAGGCGAAAGATAGCCAGCTCATCGGTCAGTTTGGCGTAGGCTTCTACTCCGCGTTTATTGTGGCCGATAAAGTGACCGTACGTACTCGTGCGGCAGGCGACAAGCCGGAAAATGGCGTGTTCTGGGAATCGGCAGGCGAAGGCGAATACACCGTTGCCGATATCACCAAAAATGACCGTGGTACGGAAATCACCTTACACCTGCGTGAAGGCGAAGATGAATTCCTCGATGACTGGCGCGTACGCTCGATTATCAGCAAATATTCCGATCACATCGCATTGCCGGTAGAGATTGAAAAACGGGAAGAAAAAGACGGCGAAACCGTGATTTCCTGGGAGAAAATCAACAAGGCCCAGGCGTTGTGGACCCGTAACAAGTCGGAAATTAAAGACGACGAGTACAACGAGTTTTACAAGCACATCGCGCATGATTTCACCGATCCGCTGACCTGGAGCCACAACCGCGTGGAAGGTAAGCAGGAGTACACCAGCCTGCTGTATATCCCGTCGCAGGCGCCGTGGGATCTGTGGAACCGCGATCACAAACATGGTCTGAAGCTGTACGTACAGCGCGTGTTCATTATGGACGATGCCGAGCAGTTCATGCCGAACTATCTGCGTTTCGTGCGCGGCCTGATTGATTCTAATGACCTGCCGTTGAACGTCTCCCGTGAAATCCTGCAGGACAGCACGGTAACGCGTAATCTGCGTAGCGCTCTGACCAAACGCGTCCTGCAAATGCTGGAAAAACTGGCGAAAGACGACGCGGAAAAATACCAAACCTTCTGGAAACAGTTCGGTCTGGTGCTGAAAGAAGGCCCGGCGGAAGATCACGCCAACCAGGAAGCGATCGCTAAACTGTTGCGCTTTGCCTCCACCCATACCGACTCTTCCGCCCAGACCGTGTCGCTGGAAGATTACGTCTCCCGGATGAAAGAAGGGCAGGAAAAAATCTACTACATCACCGCAGACAGCTATGCGGCGGCGAAAAACAGCCCGCACCTGGAACTGCTGCGTAAGAAAGGCATCGAAGTGCTGCTGCTCTCCGATCGCATCGACGAGTGGATGATGAACTACCTGACCGAGTTTGACGGTAAAGCATTCCAGTCGGTCGCTAAAGCCGATGAATCCATCGAAAAACTGGCGGATGAAGTCGACGAAAACGCGAAAGAAGCGGAAAAGGCGCTTGAGCCGTTTGTGGAGCGTGTCAAAACCCTGCTGGGCGATCGCGTGAAAGACGTGCGTCTGACGCACCGTTTAACCGACACGCCGGCGATTGTCACCACCGATGCGGATGAAATGAGCACCCAGATGGCGAAACTGTTCGCCGCGGCTGGTCAGTCCGTGCCGGAAGTGAAATACATCTTTGAGCTCAACCCGGATCATGTGCTGGTTAAACGCACTGCCGATACCAAGGATGAAGCGCAGTTTAAAGAGTGGGTTGAGCTGCTGCTGGATCAGGCGCTGTTCGCTGAACGCGGTACGCTGGAAGATCCGAACCAGTTTATCCGCCGTATGAACCAGTTGCTGGTGTCCTGATAACGCTCATCTGACTGCCGGATGGCGACGCGAAGCGTCTTATCCGGCCTACGGCGAGTACTGTTTGTAGGCCGGATAAGCGCCAGCGCCATCCGGCATTTTTTATAATACCTTCTCTTTTCTGGATTTCTCTTCGTTAACCGTTTCAGCATCAGGCGGCTTCCTTGAGCGAAATGCGTGATGGTGGTATCGTTTAGCGCTTTTTAAAAAATATCGACAACCTTTGAGGGGATTTTCGTAATGCGTATTATTCTGCTTGGCGCTCCGGGCGCGGGTAAAGGAACTCAGGCTCAGTTCATCATGGAGAAATATGGTATTCCGCAAATCTCCACTGGCGATATGCTGCGCGCCGCAGTGAAATCAGGCTCCGAGTTGGGCAAACAGGCGAAAGATATCATGGACGCCGGTAAACTGGTGACCGATGAACTGGTGATTGCGCTGGTTAAAGAGCGTATCGCCCAGGAAGACTGCCGTAACGGTTTTCTGCTGGACGGTTTCCCGCGCACGATCCCGCAGGCTGACGCGATGAAAGAAGCGGGTATTGTCGTGGATTACGTGCTGGAATTCGACGTACCGGACGAACTGATCGTTGACCGTATTGTGGGTCGTCGCGTACACGCCGCCTCTGGCCGCGTTTACCACGTTAAGTTTAATCCGCCGAAAGTGGAAGGCAAAGATGACGTCACCGGCGAAGATCTGACCACCCGTAAAGACGATCAGGAAGAGACCGTTCGCAAACGTCTGGTGGAATATCATCAGATGACCGCGCCGCTGATTGGCTACTACCAGAAAGAAGCGGAAGCGGGCAACACCAAATACGCTAAAGTTGACGGTACGCAGGCCGTTGCCGACGTGCGCGCAGCGCTGGAAAAAATCCTCGGTTAATTTTTTCGCGTAGTGAAGCACTTATCAGGCCTGCTGTTATCCCGCAAGCCTGATAAGCGTAACGCCATCAGGCAATCGGTGCCGGATGGCGGCCTGAACGCCTTATCCGGCCTACTGGCATCGTTAGCGCCATTCGGCAAATTCTCGTCTTACCTCTCGCAGCAATTAGTTCTTCTTTATCGCTTTTCCGCTACAATTATCAACAATTTGAATAGATAAGAGGCGGCAATGCGTCAGACGAAAACCGGTATCCTGCTGGCTAACCTTGGCACGCCAGATGCCCCAACTCCTGAAGCGGTAAAGCGTTACCTGAAACAATTTTTAAGCGACAGACGCGTGGTGGATACTCCTCGTCTGCTGTGGTGGCCGCTGCTGCGTGGCGTTATTTTACCGCTGCGTTCGCCGCGCGTCGCGAAACTCTATCAATCTATCTGGATGGATGGCGGTTCGCCGCTCATGGTATATAGCCGCGAACAGCAACAGGCGCTGGCCGCGCGGTTGCCAGATACGCCCGTCGCGCTGGGGATGAGCTACGGCTCGCCCTCGCTGGAAAGCGCTGTCGATGAACTGTTAGCAAGCGACGTCGACCATATCGTCGTGCTGCCGTTGTACCCGCAATACTCTTGCTCAACGGTGGGCGCAGTCTGGGACGAACTGGGGCGGATACTGGCGCGTAAACGTCGTATTCCCGGTATCTCATTTATTCGCGATTACGCGGATGACGGCGCTTATATCGATGCGCTGGCGAAAAGCGCGCGTGAGTCGTTCGCCAGGCACGGCGAGCCCGATGTGCTTCTGCTCTCCTATCACGGCATTCCACAACGTTATGCGGATGAAGGCGATGACTATCCGCAGCGCTGCCGCGATACCACGCGCGAACTGGTTTCCGCATTGGGACTGCCGCCGGAAAAGGTAATGATGACGTTCCAGTCGCGCTTTGGCCGTGAACCGTGGCTGACGCCGTACACCGATGAAACGCTAAAAATGTTGGGTGAAAAGGGGACTGGCCATATTCAGGTTATGTGTCCGGGATTTGCCGCGGATTGTCTGGAGACGCTGGAAGAGATAGCGGAACAGAACCGCGAGATTTTCCTTGAAGCGGGCGGTAAAAAATATGCGTACATTCCGGCGCTGAACGCGACGCCGGAACATATTGATATGATGCTGAAACTCACGGCGCCGTACCGTTAACGCGGCGTCTTCATCCTCGCCATAAAGAAGCGTGCGCCGTCCTGCAAGGCATCGTCGGCGATTGTCATCATTCGCGAATAGTGCAGAAAGGCGTGCAGCGTGCCGGGATACATTTTGTATTCGCAGGGCTGCTGGTGCGCCTGTAATGTCTGGTGCAGCAAGCGGCTGTCATCAATGAGCGGATCAAACTCCGCGCTGGCAATAAAGCAGGGCGGCACATCGCGCGTGAGATCGTTATTAAACAGACAATACCAGGGCGATTCCCGATCTTCATCGTTACGCAGATAGGCCTTTTCGTACATGTCCAGATCTTCACGCGTCAGGCCGTCCCACGCGCCGCCGAACAGACGGCGGCTTACCGAATCTTGCAACCCATACAGCCCATACCACAACAGAATCGCGATAACGTTACCGCAGCGAATGTGCTTATCACGTAGCCAGAGCGCGCTGGCAAGCGCCAGCATGGCGCCTGCGGAATCTCCGGCGAAACCGATTTTCTCCACGTTGAGCGAGTATTCATCGGCATGTTGAGAGAAGTAGCTGCATACCGCGACGGTTTCTTCAATGGCCTGTGGATAACGCGCTTGCGGCGACAGCGAATAATCAATGCCGATCACGGTGCAGCCGGTATAACGCGCCAGCAGACGCATTATCCGGTCATGCGTATCCAGGTTACCGAGGATAAATCCGCCGCCGTGCAGATAGTATAAGGTGGCCTGGCTGGTCGGCTGCGGCGAGTAGAGCCGGGTTGTTACATCGCCATAAGGCGTAGGGACGGCGCAGGTGCGGGTGGTCATGGACGGCGCGTCGGCATTCCAGAAACGGCGCTCAAGAAGATAATACTGACGCTGGGTCTCAATATCGCCATCGGCAGGCCAGGGGGGAAGGCCTGGTTGCTGGAAGTTTACGACGGCTGTCATTTCGTCTGACAGTCGGGTGAGTACGGGAATTTTATTTTCCGGCTTCATAAAACGCTCCTTGTGAAAGTGAACCATTGTAAAAAACGCGGCTGGAGAAACTGCGATCTCGTCGTCCGATATTGAAACGCCATCGTCCGTCGCGCGCAGCAGGGGGAATGTGCTACCATGCAGCGCTCCGTTATTCATCCGTAAGCACAATCATGAAATTTCCCGGTAAACGTAAATCCAAACACTATTTTCCCGTCAATGCGCGTGACCCGTTGTTGCAACAAATTCAGCCAGAACAGGAAACCAACGCCTCCTGGGTCGTCGGTATCGACCAGACGTTGGTGGATATTGAGGCGAAAGTGGATGACGATTTTATTACACGCTATGGATTAAGCGCCGGGCATTCTCTGGTGATAGAAGACGAGGTGGCGGAGAAGCTGTATCAGGAACTGACGCGGGAAAATTTGATCACCCATCAGTTTGCTGGCGGCACTATAGGCAATACGATGCATAATTACTCGGTACTGGCGGATGACCGTTCGGTGTTACTGGGCGTGATGTGCAGCAACATTGAGATTGGCAGCTACGCTTATCGCTACCTGTGTAATACTTCCAGCCGTACCGACCTGAATTATCTGCAAGCGGTAGATGGCCCGATTGGCCGCTGTTTCACGCTGATTGGCGAATCCGGCGAGCGTACCTTCGCTATCAGCCCCGGCCATATGAATCAGTTACGGGCGGAAAGTATTCCGGAAGCGGTGATCGCTGGCGCTTCCGCGCTGGTGTTGACCTCATATCTGGTGCGCTGTAAGCCTGGCGAACCGATGCCTGACGCGACGATGAAAGCGATCGAATACGCGAAAAAGCATAACGTGCCGGTTGTCATGACGCTGGGCACCAAATTTGTGATCGCCGATAATCCGCAGTGGTGGCAGGCGTTTCTCAAAGAGAATGTCTCGATTCTGGCAATGAATGAAGAAGAAGCGGAAGCGCTGACCGGCGAAAACGACCCGCTGCTGGCGGCGGATAAGGCGCTGGACTGGGTCGACCTGGTGTTATGCACCGCCGGGCCGATAGGGTTATATATGGCGGGCTTCACCGAAGAGGAAGCAAAACGTAAAACCCAGCATCCGCTGCTACCGGGAGCTATTGCTGAATTTAACCAGTATGAATTTAGCCGGGCAATGCGCCATAAAGATTGTATTAATCCGCTGCGCGTTTATTCGCATATTGCGCCGTATATGGGCGGGCCGGAAAAAATCATGAACACCAACGGCGCGGGCGATGGCGCGCTGGCGGCGCTGCTGCACGATATTACGGCGAACAGTTACCATCGTAGCAACGTACCGAACTCCAGTAAGCACAAATTTACCTGGCTGACCTATTCGTCGCTGGCGCAGGTGTGTAAATATGCTAACCGTGTCAGTTATCAGGTACTGAACCAGCATTCTCCGCGTCTGACACGCGGGCTGCCGGAACGTGAGGACAGCCTGGAAGAGTCGTACTGGGATCGCTAATCTGGCTTGCCCGATGGCGCTGCGCGCATCGGGCCGTCCGGCAAACCCTTAACTGGCGACGACTTCACCCGCGGGCGGCGTTTCAAGCAGTTCCAGCATCGCCCGGGCAATTTCTCGCTCGCCCATCACTACCTGATTGGCTCCCCGCTCGGTAATATATTTCACTTCATCATCATAGTGCGCGCGGGCGATTATCTCGATATCAGGACTTTTTTCCCGCGCTGAGGCGACAATCTCGCCGGCTTCGTAACCGTTGGGGATGGTCAATAACAGCCAGCGGGCGCAGTCCAGATGCGCCAGATTCATGATTTCTTCGTTAGCGGCGTTGCCCAGTACGGCGCGAATCCCGCGTTCGCGCAGTTCATCCACGCGGGTACGGGACGTTTCGATAACCACCAGCGGAATCCCCGCCGCCAGTAATTTTTCTCCCAGCAGACTGCCTACGCGGCCAAAACCCACCAGCAGGGCATGATTACAGATATCCACCGGAATTTGCTTCTCTTCTTCGATAGCCTCTTCCAGAGTTTGCTCTTCCAGCGTTTCGGTTTTCGCCAGATACTTCTCCAGCAGGGTAAACAGTACGGGATTAAGCATAATCGACAAAATAGCGCCTGCCAGCACCAGGTTCTGTCCCGCTTGCGGCAGCAGATTGAGCGCCATGCCGAGTCCGGCGAGAATAAAGGCGAATTCGCCGATTTGCGCCAGGCTGGCGGCAATGGTCAGCGCGGTTCGCGGCGAGTGGCCGAACATACGCACCAGGAAAAACGCAGCGATCGATTTACCAAAGACGATAATGGCAAGCGTCGCCAACACCGCCAGCGGCTGTTGGATCAAGACTAACGGATCGAACAACATGCCGACGGAAACAAAAAACAGGACGGCAAAGGCGTCGCGCAGCGGCAACGTATCGTGCGCCGCCCGGTGACTCAGTTCCGACTCATTAAGCACCATTCCAGCGAAGAACGCGCCCAGCGCAAAAGAGACGTCAAACAGTTCTACCGCGCCAAACGCAATGCCTAACGCCAGCGCCAGTACGGAAAGGGTAAATAACTCGCGCGAGCCGGTGGCGGCGCTGCGGGCCATAATCCACGGCACCAGGCGGCGTCCGACCAGCATCATGATGGCGATAAACGCCACCACTTTACCAATGGTTATCCCCATATCGACTGTCAGCGAGGCTATGCCGACATCGCCTTTTTCCACCATGCCGGCAACGGCGGGCAGCAAGACCAGCGTCAGCACCATCACCAGATCTTCGACAATCAGCCAGCCGATGGCGATTTGCCCGCGCTGGCTATCAAGGAGTTGTCGCTCCTCAAGCGCGCGCAGCAGGACGACGGTACTGGCGGTAGACAGACAGAGCCCAAAAACGATGCCGGTCATTAATGACCATCCCAGCACGGCGGAAAGCGCCATACCCAACAGCGTCGCCACCGCTATCTGAGCGACAGCGCCGGGAATGGCGATAGACTTTACCGCCATCAAATCCTTCAGCGAAAAATGCAGTCCGACGCCGAACATCAATAGAATCACGCCGAGCTCCGCCAGCTCCGGCGCCAGTTTGGTATCCGCAACAAAACCAGGGGTAAAAGGTCCCGCCAGAACGCCCGCTAACAGATATCCCACCAGTGGAGAAATACGCAATTTGTTGGCAATCATGCCGAGAATAAAAGCGAGCACAAGGCCGCCGACAATGGTGGTGATAAGCGGGGTAGCGTGATGCATTCCGTCTCCTTTGGTTGCTGGACTCCAAAACTCCGGGTAATAGTTTATGACAATTTCAATCAGGATGTTTATAAAAAATGGTTGTGTTTTATAAAAAAATACAATCTGACGGTAAAAAGAGCACGGAACGGAAAAGTGATAAGTATGGGATGGGCAAAGCATGATGGCATCGGGATGTACAGGCGGTTAAAGCGTACCTTTAACCGCCATAAAATCACGCTTTATGTCGATTATCAGGTAAGAATATGGTCAGTATCCCCAGAAGCGGCAGGAAAGCACAGATTTTATAAACTAAATAGATACTGGTATGGTCGGCAATCAGCCCCAGCACCGCTGCGCCCAGGCCTCCCATCCCGAAGGCAAACCCGAAAAACAGGCCGGAAACCATACCGATGCGTCCTGGCAGCAGCTCCTGGGCATACACCAGAATGGCGGAAAACGCCGACGCGAGAATAAAGCCGATAATCACCGTTAAAATCCCCGTCCAGTACAGCGTGGCGTAGGGTAAAACAAGGGTAAACGGCGCGACGCCGAGAATAGAGCCCCAAATCACATATTTCCTGCCGATTTTATCGCCCACCGGCCCGCCGATTACCGTCCCGGCAGCCACCGCAAACAGGAAGGCAAACAGATGGAGCTGCGCGTTTTGTATTGATAATCCGAATTTTTGCATCAGATAAAAGGTGTAGTAGCTACTGATGCTCGCCATATAGAAATATTTCGAGAAAATGAGTAGCAATAATACGCTGACCGCCAGCACGACTTTATTGCGCGGCAGCGGGTTAGCGATTATCGCTTTTGGCTTGCCTTTCGCTATCCGGTGCTGGGCTGCATACCAGCGGCTGATCTGCGCCAGCACCACGATCGCCAGCAGCGCAGCCAGCACAAACCAGGCGACATTCCCTTTGCCATAGGGCGCGATAATCACGGCGGCCAGCAGCGGGCCCAATGAACTGCCGAAGTTACCGCCGACCTGGAAGATAGACTGCGCCAGACCATGACGTCCGCCGGAGGCCATGCGCGCCACGCGGGACGATTCCGGGTGAAAAACGGACGAGCCGGTACCCACCAGCGCCGCAGCGAGCAATACGCCGCCAAAACTTCCCGCCATTGCCAGCAGTACCAGCCCGCTCAGGGTAAAACACATGCCGACAGGCAGCGACCACGGCATGGGATACTTATCCGTCCAGTAGCCGACGACCGGTTGCAGCAGCGATGAGGCGAGCTGGAACGTCAGGGTGATCAAACCTATCTGGACGAAGGTCAGCGAGAACTCCGCCTGCAACAGGGGATAAATGGCTAAGATTAGCGACTGGATCATATCGTTCAGCAGATGGGAAAGACTGATCGCGCCCAAAATACCAAACGAAGTACGTGCTTTAGCGGCCGCTGCGGGCGCGCCGGCTAACGGCTGGGTTGGTTCACTCATGGCCATAGAAAGTCACTTAAATTTTATGCGATGTTGGAGATAGTAGGATGTGTAATTATTACTTGCCTAACATACCTGTGAAATGTGTTTGAAGGAAGTCTCAATTCTGAAAACATATTTGTCTATTATTGCAAGGAAAGGTAATTTCTGCGGTTGATATTGAGTCAGGGAGAGAAAGATGAAATTTTTGAAACGGGGTGTGGCGCTGGCGTTACTGGCGGCGTTCGCGCTGACGACTCAGCCTGCACAGGCTTACGAAAAAGATAAAACCTATAAAATTACTATCCTGCATACCAACGATCACCACGGTCACTTCTGGCGCAGCGAATATGGCGAATATGGTCTGGCAGCGCAAAAAACGCTGGTGGACAGTATCCGTAAAGAGGTGGCGCAAGAGGGGGGAAGCGTCCTGTTGTTATCCGGCGGCGACATTAATACCGGAGTGCCGGAATCCGATCTCCAGGATGCGGAGCCCGATTTCCGCGGGATGAATCTGATTGGCTACGACGCTATGGCCGTCGGTAATCATGAATTTGATAACCCGCTCACCGTATTGCGCCAGCAGGAAAAGTGGGCGAAGTTTCCCTTTCTTTCCGCCAATATTTATCAAAAAAGTACCGGCGAGCGTCTGTTTAAGCCGTGGGCTATTTTTACACGCCAGGATATAAAAATCGCGGTAATCGGCTTAACCACCGATGACACGGCGAAAATAGGCAACCCGGAATATTTCACCGATATTGAGTTTCGTAAACCTGCTGAAGAAGCAAAGGTGGTGATTCAGGAACTTAATATGAATGAAAAACCGGACGTGATTATCGCGACCACGCATATGGGACATTATGACAACGGCGATCACGGTTCGAACGCGCCGGGCGACGTTGAGATGGCGCGTAGCCTGCCTGCCGGTTCGCTGGCGATGATTGTGGGCGGTCACTCACAAGACCCGGTATGCATGGCGTCGGAAAATAAAAAACAGGTGAATTACGTACCTGGAACGCCCTGCGCGCCGGATAAGCAAAATGGCATCTGGATCGTGCAGGCGCATGAGTGGGGTAAATATGTGGGCCGCGCGGATTTCGAATTCCGTAACGGCGAGATGAAAATGGTTAACTACCAGCTTATTCCGGTAAATCTCAAGAAAAAAGTGACCTGGGATAACGGGAAAAGCGAGCGTGTACTTTACACGCCGGAAATCGCAGAAAATCCGCAAATGCTCTCGTTATTAACGCCGTTCCAGAATAAAGGTAAAGCGCAACTGGAGGTGAAAATTGGTAGCGTGAATGGCCTTCTTGAAGGCGATCGCAGTAAGGTCAGATTTGTCCAGACCAATATGGGACGGGTGATTCTGGCTGCGCAGATCGCGCGCACCGGCGCCGATTTTGGCGTGATGAGCGGCGGCGGTATTCGCGACTCGATTGAGGCGGGAGATATTACCTATAAAAGCGTGCTCAAGGTACAGCCGTTCGGCAACATTGTGGTGTATGCCGATATGAGCGGCAAAGAGGTAGTTGATTATCTCACCGCCGTAGCACAGATGAAACCGGACTCCGGCGCCTATCCACAGTTCGCCAATGTGAGCTTTGTCGCCAAAGAGGGCAAGCTCACCGATCTGAAAATCAAAGGCGAGCCTGTTGATCCGGCTAAAACCTATCGCATGGCGACGCTGAGTTTCAACGCCACGGGCGGCGATGGTTATCCGCGCATTGATAACAAACCGGGCTACGTGAATACCGGGTTTATTGACGCGGAAGTGCTGAAAGAGTTTATTCAGCAAAATTCACCGCTGGATGCGGCGGCGTTTACGCCAAATGGTGAGGTGAGCTGGCTGTAGCGGTACGGATAGCCATTTCTGCCTGATGGCGCGCAACCTTAAGGCCTACGGATTATGTCTGCTGTAGGCCGGATAAGGCGTTTGCGCCGCTATCCGGCAATGTATTTTACGCAGGCTTAATCCCGACGCGCGATATCAGCGAATTTAGCACCCAGGATGGCGGCCAAATCGTCAGCCGCCAGTTCAATATCCAGCCCGCGTTTACCACCGGAAACATAAATAGTGGCAAACGTGCGGGCAGGCGCGTCAATCAGCGTGGGCAGCCGTTTCTTCTGTCCCAGCGGACTGATCCCGCCGACCAGATATCCCGTGGTGCGTTGCGCCACCATCGGGTCGGCCATATCGACCTTTTTCGCGCCCAGAGCTTTGGCGACTTTTTTCAAATCCAGCTGTCCGGCTACAGGCGTCACGGCGACGGCCAGTTGCTTCATATCGCCATTCACGGCAACCAAAAGCGTTTTATACACCTGATCGGCGTTTAGCCCGAGCTTACGCACCACTTCATCGCCAAAGTTAGTTTCATTCGGATCGTGATCGTAGGTGTGAATGTTAAACGGAATCTTGTTTTTTTCGAGTAACTTAACTGCGGGTGTCATAACGTTCCTTCTTACTACAGACGTGATTTGCCATCAGCATACGCCCGAAAGCGGACTAAAAAATAGTATAATCTTGTGCATTAGGTCTTGGCAGTTGCGGCAACTTTGAGCGACAATCTGAAGATCCGAAGCGAAAGCGTCGGGATAATAATAACGATGAAATTCCTCTTTGACGGGCCAATAGCGATATTGGCCATTTTTTTATTTCAATATTTGCGGTAGGTTGCCTTCGCCGTACAGATGTAGCGCCCCTACGGCTACCACGTAGCGTCCCGGCGGCAGTGCCAGCAGCGCGTCGCGCCAGGCTTCATTGCGTTTTACCATCAGTACATCATACAGCGGTTGGCTAAACGTTCTGGGGAGCGAAGCGCCGACGCTGGTCGGCGGCTGTTCAAGCCACCAGCCGATCATCACCTGCAAAAGCCGTGCGTTGGTGTGCCAGTGCGTCAGCGTGTCGTCGAGCAGCGCCATCCCGCCATCGGGCAGATCGCATAGTAGTTCGAGCTGGTGTTTCGCCCCTTCCAGCTCTTGCACCGGCAGCGACATTTCGCGGGCAGCCTGTAATAGCTGATAATCAATGCCATAGTCCGGACGCAATCCCAGCCGTTGCGCCTGCGTGGCCTGTAGCACCATAGCTATCTGCCATAAAGGTTGATTATCAAAATGGATCAGCGGCATACCCAACTCACTGACCCGTTTTTCCAGTGCGCTTAGCTGCCCGGCGCTGAGACGTTCGACCAACGGCGGGCATTTGGGGAGATTGCTGAATGGCGTTTCGTTACCAGAAATATCCGCTTCAACGACCAGCGCGTCGGCCTGGCGTAGCTTTTTCACCAGCTTTGCTGGAAGAGGAGCCATATCGCGCGTTCCCATATGGATACTGCCAACCAGATGCAGATGACGACCGCCGGGCAGGGAGAGATCGATAGCAGGCCAACTATTTGGGGTACCACGCAGCGCGCGCCATAAACGTTTAAGTTGATTTAATAACTCCATACGCGCTCCCTTTGAAAAAGCTCATGCTAGCGCGTTGGAGAAAAGGGCGCAATGCGCCCTGACGGGACGTCAACGATCGGTCGGGTTATTCGCTGCTGTCGAGATAGGCCGTTCTGGCGATGGTCATTTCAAGCTGGCATTTATAAATACTGATGCGCTTTTCAGCGGGTATGGCCTCGGATTTGGCATCGCTAAGTTTGCCGCACTGCTGCTCTTTTTGGGTCACCCAGACTCGCTGCTCTTGTTTTAATGCCGTTCGGGCAGAGGCGGGTAGTGAATTCCAGACCTGATTAAGCTCGCGATCTCTACTTTCAAATTTCTTTGCTGCGATTTCAATCAGTGAGTTATTTTTTTTCTTTATAATGCTATCACCAGATACCGTCATTCTTGCCATTACATAAATAGATCGCGCCAATTTATCGGTTTTTTGCACAGAGGTGACAACAATATCTTTGTTGTTGTCTGCTAGCTGAATATTGTAGTTAACCTGTTTCCAGGTCACCGTATTGTTTATTACCTGTCCATCCCCTTGTGAAATATAGAATAGAGTATTTGGTAAGTCTTTCATTAATTTAAATAATGGCTGAGGAATACCCATGGCGACGGTAGCCGAGCAAGTTCGTAGGTTGGCATTTTCTGCTTGAGGGTTCTGCGTGATTACATCACTGAATTGAACAGGAATAGCCCGGAGTTGTTGCTCGTATTGAGTCTGGGGGATATCGAAGAAAAGCGTGGAGGGCTCTTTAATATAGTCTTGCTGTAAACGACCTAATGCTTCATTGTAAATCCATTCTTTTGCCGCCGTGACTGCATTATCGTTGCCACATTTTAACTCTGGAGTGGAATCAAATAACCCTGCATAACTGACGGCGGGAGAAAGCAGGAAAAGAAGCGTAACTGCTTTTCTAAACATAAATAACACATCCTTATGATTCAAAAAAACATTATAAAATGTTATTTTTTATTTTTCTACAGGATGTGCGGTTAAATTTTTATATATTGATACGGTAAATTACTGATGGCTTAATAATATATCAGGCAGCTGATGCTGCCTGATATAGCGTTTTTACGCTTTCGGTTTAAAACGCAATAGCCGGTTGGCATTGCTGACGACGGTAATGGAAGACAGCGCCATTGCCGCGCCTGCTACTACCGGGTTTAACAAGGTACCGGTAAACGGCCACAGAATACCGGCGGCCACCGGGATACCAATGCTGTTGTAGATAAATGCGCCAAGCAGGTTTTGTTTCATATTGCGCAACGTCGCGCGCGAAATGGCCAGCGCATCCGCCACGCCCATCAGACTATGGCGCATCAGCGTAATCGCCGCGGTTTCAATCGCCACATCGCTGCCGCCGCCCATCGCGATACCGACGTCCGCCTGCGCCAGCGCGGGCGCATCGTTGATACCATCGCCGACCATCGCAACCTGACGACCCTGGCTTTGCAGGCGTTTAATCGCATCGGCTTTGCCATCCGGCAGAACGCCCGCAATGACTTCGTCAATACCCGCTTCTTTGGCAATCGCGTTAGCCGTCGTTGGGTTATCCCCGGTGAGCATTACCAGACGGTATCCGGCGTTGTGCAGGCGTTCAAGCGCGGCAATACTATCGCTGCGCAATGGATCGCGTACCGCCAGTAACGCCGCCGCTTTACCGTCAATCGCCAGCAGGACCGGAGTCGAGCCTTGCGAGGCCTGCGCGGTGATTTCCGCCGTCATGTCATCCGTGGCGACGTGCTGTTCGTTCAGCAACGCCTGGTTCCCCAGAAGCAGTTGATGACCTTCCGCTTCACCGCTGACGCCCAGTCCGCGCAGCGTTCTGAAACCGTTCACCTGCGGCAGTTTATCATCGCCGGCTTTTTCCAGAATCGCATGGGCCAGCGGGTGGCTGGAGCCTTGTTCGAGCGCGGCAGCCAGACGTAATGCCTGAGCTTCCTCAACGCCGTTAAAGGTTTTTATCGCCACCACTTGCGGCTTGCCTTCCGTCAGCGTCCCGGTTTTATCAAAAACGAGGGTATCCAACGTACTGGCGCGTTGCAGGGCATCGGCGTCGCGTACCAGCACGCCGAATTCGGCAGCGCGGCCTACGCCGGAAATAATCGACATTGGCGTCGCCAGGCCTAATGCGCAAGGGCAGGCGATAATCAGTACGGTGGTGGCGATGACCAGCGTATAAACAATTTGCGGCGCCGGCCCGAAGAAATACCAGATAGCGGCGCTGAACAGCGCAATGGCCACGACGACGGGAACGAATACCGCGGAGATTTTATCGGCCAGTTGGCCAATTTCCGGTTTACTGCTTTGCGCCTGGCGTACCATGCGAATAATGCGTGACAGCGTGGTATGGCTGCCCACCGCGCTGGCGCGGAACAGGACGCTGCCGTCCTGGACGACGGTGCCGGCATGAACGCTGTCGCCTTCGCCTTTTTGCTGCGGAATAGGTTCGCCGGTCAGCATGGCTTCATCAAGCCACGCTTCGCCTTGGGTAATTTCGCCATCCACCGGCACGCGATCGCCGGTAGTGAGCCGCAGCAGCATCCCTGGCTGAACGTCCGCCAGCGGGACGCTTTTTTCGCCGTCTTCTGTCACGACGCGTGCGGTGGGCGGGGTGAGATCGAGTAATTTTTCCAGCGCTTTTGAGGAACGCTGACGGGCGCGCGCTTCCAGCATGTGTCCGAGATTAATCAAACCGATAATCATCGCGCTGGCTTCGTAATAGAGGTGCCGCGCTTCCATCGGGAACCACTGCGGCCACAGGTTGACGCTCATGGAGTAGAGCCAGGCAACCCCGGTGCCGAGCGCCACCAGCGTATCCATCGTCGCCGTGCCGTTCAGCAGGCTTTTCCACGCGTTACGGTAAAAGTGACCGCCCGCAAAGACCATCACCGCAAGCGTGATCAGGCCAATAGCCAGCCACAGGCTGCGGTTGTCGTCGGTCACCATCATGTTATCGCCGATCATCCCCCAGACCATGACCGGTATACCGACCGCAAGGGCGACGATTGCCTGCCAACGAAAACGTTTCATGGTGGCGATGGCGGTTTCCTGCTGGCGCTCGCGGCGTTTGATGTCATCTTCAATCGCTTCTGCGCCGTAGCCGGCTTTTTCCACCGCCTGCACTAAATCAGCGGCGGACGCGCTGCCCATCACCAGCGCAGTGCGTTCCGCCAGGTTTACCCGTGCCTGCGTGACGCCCGGTACGCTTTGTAGCGCATGTTGTACGCGGGTGACACAACTGGCGCAGCTCATGCCGCTTAACAGCAACTGTTGGCTTTCTTCATCGGCCGTCGCTACCGGAAGCTCATGAGGAACCGCTGCCAGTGCTTCCGACGGGATTGATGACTCCGTCAGCGGTTTAGCCTTTGGGTGGCTTAACGTCGCGCCATACCCGGCTTGTTTGATGGTTTCAATTAACGCGTCCGCACTGGCGGTACCGGTAACGTGCGCTTCGGTTACGGTGACGTCCGCCAGCTCAACATCCGGACGTTGTTCAAGACTTTCTTTCACGCGTTTAACGCAATGACCGCAGGACAAACCGTCCAGGGTCAGGTCGATAGTTTGAGACATAGTAAAAACTCCTTTATGATTGGTCATCAATTCATTGACCTTAGTAATCGTAGTGACTCACTGTGATAAAGGTTAAACCTTCCAGCAAGGTTAAGGTCAAGGGGGAAATATGAATATTAGCGATGTGGCGAAAAAAACCGGTTTAACCAGCAAAGCCATTCGGTTTTATGAAGAGAAAGGGCTGGTGACGCCGCCATTACGTAGCGAAAATGGTTATCGCACCTACACGCAGAAGCATTTAAACGAGCTGACGTTGCTGCGACAGGCGAGGCAGGTGGGGTTTAATCTGGAAGAGTGTGGCGAACTGGTCAATCTGTTTAACGATCCGCGACGCCATAGCGCAGATGTGAAAAAGCGGACGCTGGAAAAGGTCGCGGAGATCGAGCGCCATATCAGCGAGCTGCAATCAATGCGCGATCAACTGTTGGCGCTGGCGGAGAGTTGTCCCGGCGATGACAGCGCCGACTGCCCGATTATTGATAATCTTTCCGGCTGCTGTCATCACAAGGCGCAAAAGCCACGTTGATTAAACGGCACGAATGCGTAAGGTGATGCCTTCCACGGCGATCACTTCGACATGCGTACCTGCGCGCAGGTCTTCGTCAGCGCATACCGGCCACGAGCTGTCGCCGACACGCATATGACCCCGTCCGTTCACTAACGCGGCATCAAGCATAAACCGGCGGCCTACCAGTTGTTGTCCGCGTTGGTTAAGGCGGCTGTCGGTCGGCTTCTGTTCCCGCACGCGACGCGCCAGCCAGCGCCACCAAAGCCAGGCCGCCAGCAACGTTAAGGCCGCAAACAGCACGCCCTGCCATTCCCAGCCGAGCGGTAAGAGCCAGACGGTTAAGCCGGTAATCACTGCTGCCACGCCGCTCCACAGCAAATAGCCGTTACCGCCGAGCATTTCCGCAGCCAACAACAGGCCGCCGAGGCTAAGCCAGAAGATATGCGGATGCACCAGAATCATCGCTATCATGCTTTTTTCCGTTCGCTGGCGCTGTCCTTAACCAGCTCGCTGATCCCGGCGATAGCGCCCATCAGACTGCTGGCATCCAGCGGCATCATGACCACTTTGCTGTTATTCGCCGAGCCGATTTGCTGTAACGCTTCGGTGTATTTCTGCGCCACGAAGTAGTTTATCGCCTGAATATCCCCGGCGGCGATGGCTTCAGACACCATCTGCGTAGCGCGGGCTTCCGCTTCGGCGGAACGTTCGCGCGCTTCCGCCTGCAGGAAAGCGGACTGACGTTCGCCTTCGGCTTTCAGAATCTGCGACTGTTTTTCCCCCTCGGCTTTCAGGATTTCCGCCTGACGTACCCCTTCGGCCTCAAGGATATAGGCGCGTTTGGTACGTTCCGCTTTCATCTGGGCGTTCATCGAGGAGATCAATTCCGCGGGCGGGCGGACATCGCGAATTTCGATACGGGTAACTTTAATTCCCCACGGGTTGGTGGCTTCATCGACAATATGCAGCAGCCGCGTGTTGATGCTGTCGCGCTGGGAGAGCATTTCATCCAGCTCCATCGAACCGAGTACCGTACGGATATTGGTCATGGTCAGGTTAATGATCGCCAGTTCCAGGTTACTGACTTCATAAGCGGCGCGCGGCGCATCGATAACCTGAATAAAACAGACCGCATCGATAGTGACGTTGGCGTTATCTTTTGAGATCACCTCCTGCGACGGAATATCCAGCACCTGCTCCATCATATTGATCTTGCGGCCAATTCTGTCCATAAACGGTACAACAAGGCTTAATCCCGGCTGCAGGGTTTTGGTGTAACGTCCAAAGCGCTCCACCGTCCACTGGTATCCCTGCGGAACGATTTTGACGCCCGCGCCGACGATCACCAGCGCGACGAAAATGAGAATAGGGATAAGAATGAGCATAGCTAAACCTCCTGTTGCGTTGTCCATAAACCGATTTTGCTGACGAATTAAGCGAATTATACCTGATTCAGTAAAGCATGTTCCCCCCTTATTAATTACAGGGATACACTATCGCTATAAAAATATGAACAACGGATGCGCAATAAATGACAGAACGTAGCATGTTGCTTGAGTTAAAGCAGGTCGGTTACCGGACTGCGACGACAAAAATAGTGAATAACATCAGTTTTACGCTGCAACGCGGCGAATTTAAGTTAATTACCGGTCCTTCTGGCTGCGGAAAAAGTACGTTGTTGAAAATGGTGGCCTCGTTAATAAGCCCTGATATCGGCGTGATTCTTTTTGAGGGGCAGGATATTACTACTCTGAGTCCGGAAGCCTATCGCCAGCAGGTTTCTTATTGCGCTCAGACGCCAGCGCTATTTGGCGATACGGTTTACGATAACCTGATTTTTCCCTGGCAAATTCGCCATCAGCGCCCGCAGCCGACAGCCTTCGCAGACGATCTGGCGCGTTTTGAACTGCCGGAGACGATTCTGCAAAAACCGATTACCGCGCTTTCCGGCGGAGAAAAACAGCGTATTGCTCTAATTCGTAATCTACAGTTTCTGCCGAAAATACTGTTACTCGACGAAATAACCAGCGCGCTGGATGAACATAACAAACGGAATGTGAATGATATTATTCATCGCTATGTTCGCGATAAGCAGGTCGCTGTCTTGTGGGTAACGCATGATAAAGATGAAATTCAACACGCGGATAAGGTGATAACGTTAACGCCATCTGCCGGAGAGATGCAGGAGGCGCGTTATGAACGAGCATAATATTACCAATACCTCGCTGGCGTTATCGATGCTGCTGGTGGTGGTCGCGATGCTCATCAGTCACAAGGAAAAGCTGGCGCTGGAAAAAGATATTCTGTGGAGCGTATGCCGGGCGGTGATACAGCTCATTATTGTCGGCTATGTACTGAAATACATCTTTGGCGTTAATCATGCCGCCCTGACGCTACTGATGGTGCTGTTCATCTGTTTTAACGCCGCATGGAACGCGCAAAAGCGCAGTAAATATATCGATAAGGCATTTCTCTCCTCGTTTATCGCCATCACCGTCGGCGCCGGGCTAACGCTGACGGTACTGGTGCTTACCGGTTCGATTGAATTTGCGCCGATGCAGGTGATTCCCATCGCTGGCATGGTCGCCGGTAATGCGATGGTAGCGGTAGGGCTGTGCTACAACCAACTGGGGCTGCGTTTTCATAGCGAGCAGCAGCAAATCCAGGAAAAGTTAAGTTTGGGCGCAACGCCGAAAATGGCCTCCGCCGGGCTTATCCGCGATAGCATCCGCGCATCGCTTATCCCGACGATCGACTCGGCAAAGACCGTTGGGCTGGTGAGCCTGCCGGGGATGATGTCCGGGCTGATTTTTGCCGGGATCGATCCGGTAAAAGCGATTAAATATCAAATTATGGTAACGTTTATGCTGTTGTCGACAGCCAGCCTGTCTACCATCATTGCCTGCTATTTAACCTACCGGAAGTTCTATAATTCGCGTCATCAGTTGGTAGTGATGCCGCTCAAGAAATCATGATAGTTGCCGGATGATGGCGCAAGCGCCTTATCCGGCCTGAGGACGACAGGTAGGCCAGATAAGCGCGCCATCAGGCAAGAGAGGATTAATACAGTAGCGCGTACAACTGGCGGCGGTATTTCGACGCCAGCGCGTCGCCGGTGCCGAGCGCGGCAAGGATCTCCTGGAAGGTTTTGCGCGTCTGTCCCTCGGCGGCGGTAAGATCTTTTCTCAGATGGCTGAACAGCAATTCCAGCGCTTCTTCATTACGTCCGACCTGGTGCAACTGCAATGCCAGTTGCGTTGCCAAAGCCGCATCCTGCGGATTGTCCGCGACTTGCTGCTGAAGTTGCTGAATTTCCGGCGTATCCGCCGCCTGTTTAAGCAGTTCGATCTGCGCAACCAGCCCCTGATAACGGGTATCCTGATCCTGTAGCGGGATAGTTTTTAACACCGCTTCGGCCTCTTCAGAGCGGTTCAGCGCAATTTGCGCTTCCGCCAGTAACAGGCCAATCTCACTGTTCTGCGAAGAGAGCTGCCAGGCGTCTTTGAGCAACGGCAGCGCGTCAATGTAGTTGCCCTCCTGCATTAACTGCATCGCTTGTTGCGCCTTTAGCTCTTCTTCGCGCGGCAGTACTTTATCCAGCAGAGCGCGGATCGCCTCTTCCGGCTGCGGTCCCTGGAAACCATCGACCGGTTGGCCATTCTGGAACAGATAGACTGTCGGGATGGCGCGCAGCCCAAACTGAGCGGCGATCATCTGTTCGGCGTCGCAGTCCAGCTTTGCCAGAATAAACTGACCGTGGTACTGGGCAGCCAGGCTTTCCAGCACTGGCGTTAATTGCAGACAGTGTTGGCTGCGTTCAGACCAGAAATAGAACAGTACCGGCGTGGTCATGGACTGCTCTAAGGTCTGCTGCAGGTTGGATTCATTAATATTGACAATGTTCTGTACGGACATGGCGTCGCTCTCTTTTGTCTGTGTCACGTTTACATGGGGGCTGACGGGCGCGCTTCAACTCAGCTTTGTAAAATTTTATCCAGCATCCGGCCCGGCAATATGCGTTTCAGCGCCATCACCGCCCAGGTGACCAGCGTAACGGGATAGCGCAGCCTGGGTTTATCGCTTGCAAAAGCATGACGTACTTTCGCTACTACCGCGTCAGGATCGCGGGTGAAACGTGCGGCGATGCCGGGATTTTCTACCGGTTTATCACGCTGCGTCTGGTTAACGTTATCGGTAAAACGGGTACGAATCGGCCCCGGTTCTATCAGGCTCACTTTAATGCCTGTGTGCCGTAGCTCCATACGTAGCGCGTCAGACCAGGCTTCGAGCGCATATTTGCTGGCGGCGTAAGCGCCGCGCCCTGGGGTGGAAATCAGCCCCATCACCGATGAGGTCATCACAATGCGTCCTTCGCCATGCGGCAACATGGCGGGAAGTAAGCGCATAGTAAGCTGATGCGCGCCGAAGAAATTACTGGAAAACTGTTGCTCCATCTGCTCACGGCTGATGGTGGAAAGGGGGCCATACACGCCGTAGCCGGCATTGTTAAAGATCCCATACAGACGATTATCGGTCAGGGCGATCACTTCATCGGCGGCACGATCCACGCTTTCAGGGGAGTCGAGATCGATCAACACGCCGGTAAATCCCATACTGTTCATCCGGGCGACATCATCAGGTTTGCGGCAGCCCGCCAGGATTTGAAAGCCCTGGCGTTTAAGCTCAAGCGCGCTGTCCAGACCGATTCCGCTGGAACATCCTGTTATTAAGACCGATTTTTGCATAACTTTACCTGTCAGGATCTCCGTTGATTTAAGAGTCGTGGTTAACTATATCCGTCATACTTCAAGTTGCCTGTGCGTTCGTTTACTCCAGTCACATAGGTATCTATGCTCCTGGAAATTCTCTTACGTGCCGCCTTCATGCAACTCGAATTATTCAGGAGAGAAAAGGGGTCAACTGCTTCGCCATCCAGTCGGCAATAAACGGCTGGGCGTCGCGGTTGGGATGAATGCCGTCATCCTGCATCCACTGCGGTTTCAGATATACCTCTTCCATAAAAAACGGTAACAGAGGAATATCGAACTCTTTGGCGAGCTTAGGATAAATGGCGCTAAAGGATTCATTATAACGGCGACCGTAGTTAGCGGGCAGATGAATTTGCATCAGTAACGGTTGGGCATCGGCGGCTTTCACCGTCTGAATGATTTTACGTAGCGTCTGTTCGGTTTGCGCAGGCGCAAAACCGCGTAGGCCATCGTTGCCGCCAAGTTCCACCACTACCCAGCGCGGGTGATGCTGTTGCAACAGCGTCGGCAAACGCGCCAGTCCCTGCTGCGAGGTATCTCCGCTTATACTGGCATTAACGACCGACGTTTTGTTTTGCCATTTATCATTAAGGAGCGACGGCCATGCCGCGCTGGCGGCCATACGGTAACCGGCGCTGAGGCTATCGCCCAGAATTAATAAGGTGTCTGCGGCGGCGGCACGGAAAGTTAACAGGATCAAAAACAGGAAGGGCAAATGCCAGCGGAAAACAGTGTTGAAGTTCATCGTCTCAGGAAGTCCGTCGGTCAGGGTGAGCATGAGCTTTCCATCCTTACCGGAGTTGAACTGGTTGTCAAACGCGGCGAAACCATTGCGCTGATTGGCGAATCAGGATCGGGAAAATCTACGCTGCTGGCGATTCTCGCCGGACTGGATGACGGCAGTAGCGGAGAGGTCAGTCTGGTCGGGAAACCGCTTCACCAGATGGACGAAGAGGCGCGGGCGCAGCTTCGCGCTCAGCATGTCGGTTTTGTTTTTCAATCCTTCATGCTTATTCCTACGCTTAACGCGCTGGAAAACGTTGAACTACCGGCCCTGCTACGCGGTGAAAACAGCGGTCAGAGTAAGGCGGGGGCGAAAGCGCTGCTCGAACAACTGGGACTGGGAAAACGGCTTGACCACCTTCCGGCACAGCTTTCCGGCGGCGAACAGCAGCGCGTAGCGCTGGCGCGCGCGTTTAACGGGCGTCCTGATGTGCTGTTTGCCGATGAGCCGACGGGCAACCTTGACCGTCAGACCGGAGATAAAATCGCCGACCTGCTATTTTCGCTTAACCGCGAGCACGGCACCACGCTGATTCTGGTGACGCACGACCCGGCGCTGGCGGCGCGCTGCGACCGGCGGCTGCGGTTGGTCAACGGTCAGTTACAGGAGGAGGCATGATAGCTCGCTGGTTCTGGCGCGAATGGCGCTCGCCGTCGCTGATTATTGTCTGGCTGGCGTTGAGTCTGGCGGTGGCCTGCGTACTAGCGCTCGGCAGTATCAGCGACCGGATGGAAAAAGGGTTAAGTCAGCAAAGCCGCGAGTTTATGGCAGGCGATCGGACGCTGCAAAGTTCGCGGGAGGTACCGAAAGCCTGGCTTGAAGAGGCGCGTAAACGCGGCCTTAACGTGGGCGAGCAGTTAACCTTTGCGACCATGACGTTTGCCGGCGATACGCCGCAACTGGCCAGCGTGAAAGCGGTAGATAGCGTTTATCCGATGTACGGCGAATTGCAAACCCGTCCTGACGGAGTGAAACCGCAGCCGGGTAGCGTACTGCTGGCGCCGCGTCTGATGGCGCTGCTTAATTTGAAAACGGGCGATACCATTGATGTCGGCGACGTGACCTTGCGTATTGCCGGTGAAGTGGTGCAGGAGCCGGATTCCGGATTTAACCCTTTTCAGATGGCGCCGCGTCTGATGATGAATATGGCCGATGTGGCAAAAACCGGTGCGATACAGCCGGGGAGTCGCGTGATGTGGCGGTATAAATTCGGCGGAACGCCGCAACAGCTTGCTGGCTATGAAAGCTGGCTGTTACCGCAGCTTAAACCGGAACATCGCTGGTACGGACTGGAGCAGGATGACGGGGCATTGGGGAAATCGCTCGAACGTTCGCAGCAGTTTTTGCTGCTTTCGGCGTTATTAACGCTACTGCTGGCGGTAGCTGCCGTCGCGGTGGCGATGAGCCATTACTGCCGTAGCCGCTACGATCTGGTGGCGATTTTAAAAACGTTGGGCGCGGGCCGGGCCCAGTTGCGTAAACTTATTATCGGACAGTGGTTGATGGTGCTGGGGCTTTCCGCCGTCACGGGAGGCGCGATTGGGTTACTGTTTGAAAACATATTGCTGGTGCTGCTAAAACCGGTACTGCCCGCCGATTTGCCGCCCGCCAGCCTGTGGCCCTGGCTGTGGGCGCTGGGCGCGATGACGGTCATCTCTCTGCTGGTCGGTTTACGGCCTTATCGATTGTTGCTGGCGACCCAGCCGCTACGGGTGCTGCGCCGCGATGTTGTCGCTCGCGTCTGGCCGTTAAAAATTTATTTGCCTGTCGCCTGCGCCGTCGTGGTGGCGCTGCTCGCCGGATTGATGGGCGGAAGTATGCTGTTGTGGGCGGTTCTGGCGGGCGCCGTGATACTGGCGCTGCTGTGCGGTCTGGTGGGCTGGATGCTGCTTAACGTGCTGCGCGGCATGACGTTGACGTCGCTACCGCTGCGTCTGGCCGTCAGCCGACTTCTGCGTCAGCCGTGGTCAACGTTGAGTCAGCTTTCGGCGTTTTCGCTTTCGTTTATGCTGCTGGCGCTCTTGCTGGTGCTGCGCGGCGACCTCCTTGATCGCTGGCAACAGCAACTCCCGCCGGAAAGTCCGAACTATTTCCTTATCAATATTGCTTCAGAGCAGGTCGCGCCGCTGAAAGCCTTTTTGGCGGAACATCAGGTGATTCCGCAGACGTTTTATCCGATTGTGCGGGCGCGGTTAACCAGGATAAACGGTAATCCGACGGAAGGTCAGCAGGATGAGTCACTCAACCGTGAACTGAATTTGACCTGGCAGGATACGCGCCCGGCGCATAATCCGCTGGTCGCCGGTCACTGGCCGCCAAAATCGGGCGAAGTCTCCATGGAAGAGGGGCTGGCGAAGCGGCTGAACGTCAAACTCGGCGATAGCGTAACCTTTATGGGCGATACCCAGGCATTTAGCGCTAAAGTCACCAGCCTGCGTCAAGTGGACTGGGAAAGCCTGCGGCCCAACTTTTTCTTCATTTTTCCTTCCGGGGCGCTGGACGGGCAACCACAAAGCTGGCTGACCAGTTTTCGCTGGGAGAATGGCAACGGCATGTTAACGCAGCTTAACCGCGAGTTTCCTACCGTCAGCCTGTTAGATATCGGGGCGATCCTGAAACAGGTGGGACAGGTGCTGGAGCAGGTCAGTCGGGCGCTGGAGGTGATGGTTGTGCTAGTCACCCTCTGCGGCATGTTGCTATTACTGGCCCAGGTACAGGTCGGGATGCGTCAGCGCCATCAGGAGCTGGTGGTGTGGCGCACATTAGGAGCCGGAAAGAAACTGTTGCGTACCACACTCTGGTGCGAATTCGCCATGCTGGGGTTAGTTGCCGGGCTGGTCGCCGCGATTGGCGCGGAGACGGCGCTGGCGATCTTACAAATCAACGTTTTTGATTTCCCCTGGGAGCCGGACTGGCGTTTATGGGTCGCACTGCCGTTTTGCGGCGCGCTGCTGCTTTCCGTATGCGGCGGCTGGCTTGGCGTTCGTTTGCTGAAAGGCAAAGCGCTATTCCGACAGTTTAACGGATGATTCATGATGTGAATAATTTCGCGCCGGTTTTTAAAACGGCGCGTACTTTATTTAGTCGCACAAATTGCTAACTTCTTGATTTTTAGTAGCACAAATCATTAAAAAATACACAACACGTAAGGTTTTATAACAGTTATTATTTGCCTGCTAAATGATTTGGATTGGCTATCTATCAAGGAAAATATAATGACAATTAAAATAACAGCGTTGGCGGCATCGATCGGCGCGGCAATGGCTTTCATGCCTTTCGCCACTCAGGCGGAAATCACCGTTTTAAAACAAGATCCCCAGGCGGGTAATCCACTCAGCCGACTCAATTTCACCGTTGGCGGGAGTATTCGTCCGCAGTTCCAGAATATGACCGGCAATGACGGCGCGAACGGTTATAAACGTAATGGTTTTGATGGCGGGACGCGTTTCCGCTTCGCCGCGGATTATTATCTGTTTGATGATATCAGTTGGATTAGCTATTACGAGCTGGGCGTCAATATCCCTGCGGTATTTGACTGGGATAACCATTATGCGAAGGGCTCGACTGATACCACTCGCCGTATGCTGTATACCGGCTTCAAGAGCGCGACGTGGGGAACGCTGACCTTCGGTCAACAGAACAGCATTTATTACGATGTGGTGGGCGTAAAAACCGATATCTGGGATTACGACATGATAGGTCAGGCGCCGGGCAACGGGATTAACGGCGACTACGATGGTTCTTACCGCACGCGTAAGTCATTGAAGTATAAGAAAAGCATTGGCAATGTCGATCTCTACGCGTCTTATCTGTTCAGCGACGATTATAATGCCAATAACGGCCTGAATTACAAACGTAAAGGCGGCGGTTCTTTAGGCGCGGATTACCATCTCACCGACGATCTGACCTGGGGGACGGCATGGAACTATACCCGTGCGGAGATGCGCGGCAACGGCAATAAAACTTACGATCAAAATATTGTCGGTACCGCGTTAAGCTGGACGCCGGAAAACTGGACTATCGCCGCAGGCGGCGGTTGGTATCAGAACTTTATGACGACCAAAAAAGTGTCTGTGAATGATTACTTTGCCGGCGATGCGTGGGGTCTGGAATATTTTGTCGGTTACGCTTTCCCGATTGGTCAGTATGCCGTGAAAGCTATTCAACCGTACTTTATGGGCGACCGCATTGAATATGTGAATGGCCGCGACTATCTGCGCACCGATAACGGCGTGGGGATCACCTTCCAACTGGATTATGGTTTCCGCGTTGATTATGAACATGTTTTCACCTCCAGCACTGACAATCTGGGCGATATGAACCTGGTGCGTCTGCGTTACGATTTCTAAAGCGTTTTCCTCTGCCGGATGTTGGCGTTAAGACCTCTTATCCGGCATTTCCCTTTACGCCATTCCCGCCTGACACACGCCTGAGCGCCTGCCTCGTACATTTAACGACACACCAGGAAACATCATGAAATAATTTCAAGGACAGCAGGCTGTGATCTGTGTCATGTTAAGAAATAGCCTTTCGTTTGGGCCAAAACAGACGATGCCGCATGAACGGCATCCGGCACAGCATCACACTATTTAAAATGGAGAAATTATGGGATTGCGTCAGAGTTTACGCATTGCGGCCAGCACGCTATTACTGGCCTGCGGATTACAGTTTGCCCATGCCGATGGTTCCCCGCAAACGATCGTATTTGGCGTCGCGCCAGGGCCGTATGGCGACATGGTGAAGCAGGCGATTGCGCCGACATTAAAAGAAAAAGGGTATAAGGTCGTGGTGCGCGAGTTTAGCGACTATGTCCAGCCTAATATGGCGTTAGCTAACGGCAGTATCGACGCCAACCTCTTTCAACATACCCTCTATTTTGACAAATTCACCGCTGACAAAGGGCTGAAGCTCAGCAAACTTATTGTGGTACCGACCGCCGGGATGGGCTTCTATTCACGTAAAATCAACAGTCTGGATGCGCTTAAAAAAGGGGACATTATTACCCTCTCCAACGATCCGACCAACCTGGCGCGCGGCCTTCGCTTCCTGCAATCGTTGGGGCTTATCACGATTAAGGACAATATCGATCCGACCAAAGCCTCTGAACGAGATATCGCCAGCAATCCAAAAGGACTGGTTTTCAAACCGCTGGAAGCCGCACAGCTACCGCGCACGCTGGATGGCGTGACCGGCGCGCTGGTTAACGGGAACTTTGCGGTGGCGGCAGGACTCGATCTCTCCAGCGCGATTAAGCAGGAACACCTGGATGAGAATCTGAAAAATATCATTGCGGTACGCAGTGAAGATGCCGATAAGCCGTTTGCCAAAGATATTGTCGAGGCGGTGAAATCGCCGGCTTATCGCGCGGTTATCGACGATCCAAAGAATATTTATAGCGCCTTCCAGAAACCGGAATGGATGACCGCGACACCCTGATCGCAGCGGTAGCCATCCCCAATTTCTGAGGTGAATATGATTGAAATAGAAAAAGTCTGCGTCGATTTTACCGCCGGTCGCGGTACCCCCACGCGCGCGGTGGATGATGTGAGCCTGCATATCGCCGCGGGCGAGATTTTTGGCATTGTCGGTACCAGCGGCGCAGGAAAAAGCACTCTGCTGCGTACCCTGAACGCCTTAACGCGTCCCAGCCAGGGGCGCGTCAACGTCAACGGCGTGGAAATTTCGGCGCTGGACGGAAAAGCGTTACGCCAGGCGCGGCAGCGTATTGGTATGATTTTCCAGCATTTTAACTTAATGCATACCCGGACAGTGGCGCAAAACGTTGCGTTTAGCCTGAAAGCGGCTGGCTGGGAACGCAGCAAAATCGCGCCACGGGTGGCGGAAATTTTAACGCTGGTGGGCCTTGCCGATAAAGCGAACCGTTTCCCGGTACAGCTCAGCGGCGGGCAAAAACAGCGGGTGGGGATAGCCCGCGCCATCGCTAACCATCCGGATGTTTTGCTGTGTGATGAACCGACTTCCGCGCTGGATCTGGAAACTTCCGCCACGATTCTGGCCCTGCTCAGACAGATCAACGCACAGCTCGGGATTACTATTGTGCTGATCACCCATGAAATGAACGTGATCAAATCTATTTGCGATCGCGTGGCGGTGATGTCGGGCGGTAAGGTTGTGGAATCGGGCGAGGTGTTTGATGTGTTTGCCCACCCGCAACACGCTTTCACACAGCAACTGGTGTCTCATACCCTTAATTTGACCCTGCCGGAACGTTTACGGGAACACCTGCCCGGGCAGCTGCTGAAAATTTTGTTTATCGGCGATTCGGCGGAGCAGCCGGTACTGTCGGAGGTGGCGATCAAGTTTGGCGTCGCGGTCAATATCCTGCATGGCAAGATTGAGTATATCGGCGAACGCGCGTTGGGCATTCTGGTGGTGCAATTAACCGCGCCGCATAATCCAACGGCGGTGGCCGCCGCCGTGGAGCATATCCGTCAACGTACTGCACAGGTGGAGGTGATCCGTGGATGATTTATTGCCGGATTTAACGCTGGCGTTCAATGAAACTTTCCAGATGTTGAGTATTTCAACGGTGCTGGCGATTCTTGGCGGTCTACCGCTCGGTTTTCTGATTTTTGTCACCGATCGTCATCTGTTCTGGCAGAACCGTTTTATTTATCTCGTCGCCTCGGTTCTGGTGAATATTATCCGCTCGGTGCCATTTGTTATTTTACTGGTGCTGTTACTGCCGCTAACGCAGCTTTTGCTGGGCAATACCATTGGCCCGATTGCAGCCTCCGTCCCGCTGTCGGTGGCCGCAATCGCGTTTTATGCACGCCTGGTAGATAGCGCGCTCCGTGAAGTCGATAAAGGGATTATTGAGGCGGCGCTGGCATTCGGCGCTAGTCCGATGCGTATTATCTGTACCGTACTGTTGCCGGAAGCCAGCGCAGGGCTGCTGCGCGGCCTGACGATTACATTGGTAAGCTTAATCGGCTACTCGGCGATGGCCGGGATTGTCGGCGGCGGCGGGGTAGGCGACCTGGCGATTCGCTATGGCTACTACCGTTACGAAACCGAAGTGATGGTTGTTACCGTGGTGGCGTTGATTGTGCTGGTTCAGGTCGTTCAGATGCTGGGCGACTGGCTGGCAAAACGTGCCGACAAGCGCGACAGACACTAAGCCGGCTCAATGTAGCGTCAGCCGGCAATAAAAATAAGCTATTGCGCTTTTAGCCAGTTGGCAACGTCTTGCCATGGGCCGCGAAAAACGATATTCGCGGCTTTTTTCTCCAGTTGATAGCGATACATTGGGTCGTAATATTCGTTAAGTAGCGGAACCAGCCATGCCATATGGCCGTCGGTGCTGCCGCTGGATAATTGCTCTGCCAGCGCCCTATCCAGCGTGTCCGTCAGTTCGGCAAAGCGTTGCAACCCCAGACGGCGGCGAATAGCGAACAGTCCATGATGAAGATATTCACTATACGCCTGCCAACCGGCTTCATCGCCGTAGGCGTGGGTGAAGTCGTGATGCATACGGATGAAATACTCTTCACGCAGTCGTTCCAGACGAAGCGCAAACGGATCTTCCACTACCGCAATGGGGGCCTGCGCCATTCTTTCGCGTAAACACTCAGGCAGATGGTTGGCGCCGATCGTTCGCCCTTCATCTTCCAGTACCCACCTTTTTAGCGTCTGACGCGCGTTAATTTTCAGCAATTCAACGGCAAGTTTGTTTTCAAAACTGGCCTGGCTGAGCTGGGGGTTCAGCGTGCGGCCAAAAGAGGAGCCGCGATGACGCGCGAGACCTTCCAGATCCACGCCGTTGGGCTGTTGTCGCACCAGTTGCGTTTTGCCGCTGCCCGTACAGCCGCCAATTAAAAGTATCGGTTTTTGCGCCAGTTGCCAGGTCGCCTGAATTGCTGTCTGGCGCAGCGCTTTATAGCCGCCTTCAATAAGCGGGCAGTCAATCCCTGTTTCTTGCAGCCAACGTTGTACGATATGTGACCGCTGACCGCCGCGCGCGCAGCACAGATACCCGTTGGGGAAACGTTGATACGCGGCTTTCCAGGCCTCAAGCCGCTGCTGGCGAATGTCGCCGCAAACCAACCGATGCCCCAACGCTAACGCCGCATCCGCGCCCTGACGTTTGTAGCAGGTGCCGACGGCGGCCCGCTCGTCATCCATCATCAATGGCAGGTTGATAGCGCCCGGCATGGCGCCCTGTTCAAACTCAATCGGCGCGCGTACATCAATTAAAGGCGTATCGGCAAGGAGGAGCGCGCGATAGTCCTGTGCTTTTTGTCTGTCTTGCATAACGTAAAACGTAACCTTAAATCATCCTTTGCGCTATTTTACGCGCCAATTCGCAAAGTGGCTTGATTTTTAACAGCGTACGGTATTGAAAATGGATAAAAAACCGGCTATTTCGGGTTGCCGTTGGGTAAATAATTTCACAATGTCTTCTACCGCTTTGCCTCCGCCAAATTTATGCCAGGCGAGGCTTAACGGTGAGGGCGGACGCATCGTAGGGATGGTACAGCTCACCAGTTCGTTTTTGTCGATCAGCGTTTGACAAAGCGGCTGCGGAACAAAACCGATACCGACGCCTGCCAGATGAGCGGCGATTTTGGTTTCCATATCAGGCACGATAATTTCCTTCTGCCCCGGAAGGCGCCAGGCTACCCGCTTGGTCAGCGTACGCGCGCTGTCTTCGATATTTATTGCCGGGAAACGGCGCAACTGCGCTTCTGTTAGAGGCCCGCTGACGTGAGCTAAAGGATGATCCGCGGACATCACAAAACGCCATTGTACGGAACCTAAAGGGTCGAGCATAAAGGTATTAGCCAACGGCTCGGTGCCAGTTACGCCAATCGCCAGCGAAAAACCTTCATACAGGAGCGAATCCCAGACGCCCATATAAATTTGCCGGGAAAAGTGAAACTGAGTGAAAGGGTAACGCGCATTAAGCCACGATAAAAGACTGGCGACCGCTTGCGGGCTATAGAGCAGGTTATTCACCACAATATTGACCTGACGCTCTACGCCGTCGTTAACCTGGCGTAGCTCGTCAGGCATGCTGTCCAGCCACGCAAGCCAGTCTTTTGCCTGAGAGAGAAGGTGAGAGCCCGCCGCCGTCAACGAGACGCTTCGCGTTGTGCGAAAGAACAGCCCTACGCCGGTATTTTCCTCCAGCAGTTTGATGCGGTAGCTAATGGTTGCCGTGGTTTTACACAGGCGCTCCGCCGCTTTGGAGAAACTCCCCGTTTCGGCAACGCTGATAAAGGTACGCAGTGTTTCCGGGTCAAACATCGTCAGACGCCTCCTTACGATCCTGATAAAACCAGAATTGTTTTCCTATGATTTTTAAGTAGTTTTACATAATAGCCATGTTTGATTTGTGGTCTAAATCTACTTTTGGAAAAATATTCCAACTTTTATGTTGATGTTAAATCCCGAAGGTTTTAGATTGCATGGTATTGAAACCGGACAGAGTCCAAACCGCGGTTAAACGGAATCGAGCTACAAGGGAAAAATAATGAAACTTGAGGTATTACCGTTAGATCAGAAGACGTTCAGCGCTTATGGCGATGTTATTGAGACGCAGGAACGTGACTTTTTTCATATAAACAACGGGTTAGTTGAGCGATATCACGACCTGGCGAAGGTTGAAGTTCTGGAGCAGGATCGCACGCTGATCAGTATTAACAGGGCGCAACCGGCCGCGATGCCTATTGTGGTACATGAACTGGAACGTCATCCTTTAGGTACGCAGGCGTTTGTGCCGATGAACGGCGAGGCTTTTGTCGTTATTGTCGCGCTCGGCGATGATAAACCCGATCTCTCCACGCTGCGGGCGTTTATTAGCAATGGACGGCAGGGCGTCAATTATCACCGTAATGTATGGCATCACCCGCTGTTTGCGTGGCAGACGGTTACCGATTTTCTGACGGTGGATCGCGGTGGCAGCGATAACTGTGATGTTGAAAGTATCCCGACACATGAACTCTGTTTTGCGTGACGCTATTGGCCTTCTTGCATAAGATGAACATATTGTTCATTGTTTATGCTCATATTTTGGGCCGGAGTTAACGTAAATATGACGGAAGTAAGACGACGCGGCAGGCCAGGACAGGCAGAGCCGACTGCGCAGAAAGGCGCTCAGGCGCTGGAGAGGGGCATAGCGATATTGCAATATCTCGAAAGAAGCGGCGGCAGTTCATCAGTTAGCGATATTTCCGGCAGCCTGGATTTACCGCTTTCTACGACGTTTCGCCTGTTAAAGGTACTGCAAGCGGCTGATTTTGTGTACCAGGATAGCCAGCTTGGCTGGTGGCATATTGGTTTAGGCGTATTTAATGTGGGCTCTGCGTATATTCATAATCGCGATGTCCTCTCGGTGGCCGGACCCTTTATGCACCGACTTATGCTGCTTTCTGGCGAGACGGTCAACGTAGCGATTCGCAACGGTAATGAAGCGGTGTTAATCGGTCAAAAGGAGTGCAAATCGATGGTCAGAATGTGCGCGCCCTTAGGGAGTCGTCTGCCGTTACATGCTTCCGGCGCCGGAAAAGCGCTGCTTTACCCGCTCACCGAAGAAGAGCTGGTGGGGATCGTCGTCAATACCGGTTTGCGGCGGTTTACGCCGACCACTCTGGTGGATTTACCTATCCTGCTTAAAAATCTGGAGCAGGCGCGTGAACAGGGCTACACCGTCGACCAGGAAGAACATGTTGTCGGGCTGAATTGTATCGCCTCCGCTATCTATGACGATGCGGGCAGCGTGGTCGCCGCTATCTCAATATCGGGACCGGCTTCCCGGCTGACGGAAGATCGCTTTATCAGCCAGGGTGAACTGGTACGGGATACCGCGAAAGACATCAGTACGGCGCTTGGGCTAAAACCCCCTGTAGCCTGAGCCGCATCCCGCTCGCTGGAGCGGGACTTTTTTAAAATTTTTAAAAGTTGGAAACTTTTTCCAATAAAAAGAGGTAGCAATAAAATGGCAAAAATGAGAGCCGTGGATGCGGCAATGTATGTGCTGGAAAAAGAAGGTATCACCACAGCATTCGGCGTTCCTGGGGCTGCAATCAACCCCTTCTATTCTGCAATGCGTAAGCATGGAGGCATTCGCCATATACTGGCGCGTCATGTGGAAGGCGCTTCGCATATGGCTGAGGGCTACACACGTGCGGCGGCAGGTAATATTGGGGTCTGCCTGGGCACTTCCGGCCCGGCGGGAACCGACATGATCACCGCGCTCTATTCCGCTTCTGCCGACTCTATCCCGATTTTATGCATTACCGGTCAGGCGCCACGAGCGCGTCTGCACAAGGAAGATTTCCAGGCAGTCGATATTGAAGCGATTGCAAAACCAGTCAGCAAGATGGCAGTGACGGTTCGTGAGGCGGCGCTGGTGCCGCGCGTATTACAACAGGCTTTTCATCTGATGCGCTCAGGCCGCCCAGGTCCTGTACTGGTTGATTTACCGTTTGATGTCCAGGTTGCGGAGATCGAATTCGATCCGGATATGTATGAGCCGTTGCCGGTATATAAGCCAGCCGCCAGCCGCGTACAGATTGAAAAGGCGCTGGAGATGCTGATTCAGTCCGAGCGTCCGGTAATTGTCGCGGGCGGCGGGGTTATTAACGCCGACGCCGCGCCACTGCTGCAGCAGTTTGCCGAACTGACCAACGTACCGGTGATCCCTACCCTGATGGGCTGGGGCTGTATCCCGGACGATCACCCCTTAATGGCGGGGATGGTCGGCCTGCAAACGGCGCACCGCTACGGCAACGCCACTCTGCTGGCATCTGATATGGTTTTTGGCATCGGTAACCGTTTCGCCAACCGTCATACGGGGTCCGTTGAGAAATATACTCAGGGGCGAAAAATCATCCATATCGATATTGAACCGACGCAAATTGGCCGCGTGTTGTGCCCGGATCTGGGCATCGTTTCGGACGCCAAAGCGGCGCTAACGTTGCTGATCGATGTCGCGCAGGAGATGCAAAAAGCGGGGCGTTTGCCATGCCGGAAGACCTGGGTGGACGAATGCCAGCAGCGTAAACGGACTTTGCTGCGTAAAACCCACTTTGACAACGTGCCAGTGAAGCCGCAGCGCGTCTATGAAGAGATGAACAAAGCCTTTGGTCGCGATGTGTGCTATGTCACCACCATTGGATTGTCGCAAATCGCGGCAGCGCAGATGCTGCATGTGTTTAAAGACAGACACTGGATCAACTGCGGCCAGGCGGGGCCTCTTGGCTGGACAATCCCGGCGGCATTAGGGGTTTGTGCTGCCGATCCGCAACGCAATGTGGTGGCGATTTCCGGCGATTTCGACTTCCAGTTCCTGATTGAAGAGTTAGCCGTCGGCGCGCAGTTTAACATCCCGTATATCCATGTGCTGGTTAACAACGCTTATCTTGGTCTGATTCGCCAGTCGCAACGCGCATTTGACATGGACTACTGCGTACAGCTCGCCTTTGAAAATATCAACTCCAGCGAAGTGAATGGCTATGGCGTTGACCATGTAAAAGTGGCGGAAGGGTTAGGCTGTAAAGCAATTCGTGTCTTTAAACCGGAAGATATTGCGCCTGCATTTGAACAAGCCAAAGCGCTAATGGCGCAATATCGCGTTCCGGTGGTGGTGGAAGTCATTCTGGAACGCGTAACCAATATTTCCATGGGCAGCGAACTGGATAACGTAACCGAGTTTGAAGAGGTTGCGGATAGTGCGAAAGATGCGCCAACAGAAACCTGTTTTATGAAATATGAGTAAGGGAGGTAATCGATGTTACGTTTCTCTGCCAATCTTTCTATGCTGTTTACGGAATATGATTTCCTGGAACGCTTTGATAAAGCGGCGTTGTCGGGATTTCGCGGCGTGGAATTCATGTTTCCCTACGATAACGACATCGAAGTGTTAAAACGTAAACTCAGGGATAATAATCTTGAACATACGTTACATAATTTACCGGCTGGCGACTGGGCGGCTGGCGAACGTGGAATTGCCTGTATTCCTGGGCGCGAAGAAGAGTTTCGCGATGGCGTAGCGGCCGCAATCCGTTATGCACGTGCGTTAGGCAATAAGAAAATAAATTGTCTGGTGGGTAAAACACCGTCAGGATTCTCCGCAACGGAGATCCACGACACGTTGGTTGAAAACCTGCGCTATGCGGCAAATATGCTGGCGAAAGAAGACATTTTATTACTTATCGAACCTATTAATCACTTTGATATGCCGGGATTCCATCTCACCGGCACTCAACAGGCGTTAGCATTAATTAAGGATATCGGCAGTGATAATATCAAAATTCAGTATGATATTTATCACATGCAACGCATGGAAGGGGAATTAACGCAAACCATGACGGCATGGGCCGATAAAATAGGCCATTTACAGATTGCTGATAACCCGCGTCGCGGCGAGCCGGGGACCGGGGAAATTAATTATGACTTTATTTTTAATGTCATTAAACAGTCTGGTTATGATGGCTGGGTTGGCTGTGAATATAAACCACTGACTACCACGGAAGCGGGATTATCGTGGATTAATCAGTACCGTTAAAACGCAGAATAATTCGGGCAGCGCTTTTTTTTTCACTGTGTTGGAAGGGGATTGTGTTGCCTGAATCTGGAAACACCGAAAGCAATAAAAGAGGTTGTATATGAAACTGGGATTTATTGGCCTGGGAATTATGGGCTCGCCAATGGCTATCAATTTGGCACGCGCCGGTCATCAATTACACGTTACGACTATTGGTCCGGTCGCGGACGAACTGCTCTCGCTGGGGGCGGTAAATGTTGAGACTGCACGTCAGGTAACTGAATTTGCAGACATTATCTTCATAATGGTGCCGGATACGCCGCAGGTTGAAGAGGTGTTATTTGGCGAACACGGTTGCGCCAAAACATCGCTTCAGGGAAAAACCATCGTCGATATGAGTTCTATTTCTCCTATCGAAACCAAACGTTTTGCCCAGCGCGTTAATGAAATGGGCGCTGATTACCTGGATGCCCCGGTTTCCGGGGGCGAAATCGGGGCGCGTGAAGGCACTCTGTCGATTATGGTCGGCGGCGAGCAGAAAGTCTTTGACCGCGTTAAACCGCTCTTTGACATCCTGGGAAAAAATATCACCCTGGTGGGCGGCAATGGGGATGGGCAAACCTGTAAGGTGGCTAACCAAATTATTGTTGCGCTGAATATTGAAGCGGTTTCTGAAGCCTTAGTGTTTGCTTCAAAAGCAGGTGCCGATCCGGTACGCGTGCGCCAGGCGTTAATGGGCGGGTTCGCCTCTTCACGCATTCTGGAAGTTCACGGCGAGCGGATGATCAACCGGACGTTCGAGCCTGGTTTCAAAATCGCGCTTCATCAGAAAGACCTTAATCTTGCATTGCAAAGCGCAAAAGCGCTGGCGCTGAATTTACCGAATACGGCGACCTGCCAGGAATTATTCAATACCTGTGCGGCAAATGGCGGGAGCCAGCTTGACCATTCGGCAATGGTACAGGCGCTGGAATTAATGGCCAATCATAAATTGTCCTAATTATGTGTATCGCTGCGGCTGCAGCGATACCTGTTCACAAGGAACACTCTGTAAAGGTGAAGAACATGAGTGAAACTAAAAAATCCGGGATTGATTACTGGAAACAAATTGTTGTCGTAATGAGTCTGGGCTGGGTAGCGATTTGGATCTATCGCACCGTGCTTACGCCAATTTATCCAGAAATTCAGGCATCTTTAGACAATGTAAGTAATGCTGAAATAGGCGCCATTGCAAGTTTTTACTTTTTTGCTTACTGCAGTATGCAAATCCCTTGCGGAATATTGGTCGATAAATTCGGTCAAAAAATCATGCTGATGGCCGGATTTACGCTTTTTATTATTGGTACACTCTGTATCGCGAAAGCCAATGGCCTGACCATGATCTATATAGGGTCGCTAATGGCAGGTGGCGGATGCGCTTCTTTCTTTAGCTCGGCTTATTCACTCTCTTCGGCAAACGTGCCGCAGGCCCGTCGGGCATTAGCCAACGCGATTATCAACAGCGGGTCGGCTATAGGGATGGGGATTGGCTTAATCGGTTCCAGCGTATTAGTAAAAAACATGAGCATGGCCTGGCAGAATGTACTGTATATCGTGGCCGCGATATTAGTAATCATGCTGTGCGTCTTTACGCTGATCATTCGCGGTAAAGCCAAAAGCGACTCTGCGCAAGCGGAAAAGCAAACCCAAACCGTTACGGAAGATGAGAAACGCGCGCCTTTATTCTCTGGTTTATTGTGTAGCGTTTACTTCCTCTATTTCTGTACCTGCTACGGTTATTATTTGATAGTGACCTGGCTGCCCTCTTATCTACAGACTGAAAGAGGATTTGATGGCGGAGCTATCGGGCTGGCATCAGCGCTGGTAGCGGTGGTTGGCGTACCGGGGGCGTTATTTTTTAGCCATCTGTCAGATAAATTCCGTAACAGTAAAGTTAAGGTTATTCTCGGTCTGGAAATTGTGGCGGCAGCAATGTTGGCGTTTACGGTTTTGTCCCCGAATACCACGATGCTGATGGTCAGTCTGACGCTATACGGCTTGCTGGGGAAAATGGCAGTAGACCCGATCCTGATCTCCTTTGTATCTGAACAGGCTTCGGCAAAAAGTCTGGGAAGAGCTTTCAGCCTTTTTAACTTCTTTGGCATGAGTTCAGCGGTTGTCGCCCCAACGTTGACCGGATTTATTTCGGATGTAACGGGGTCGAAAGAGATCAGTTTTGTGATTTCAGCATGTTTAGTGGTCACCGGAACGCTGATCTTTGCTGTCGTCACTTTATATAAAAAGAAAGCAACGCAACGTATTGCTTCAGCTTAAAAATAATTATATCTACTAATTCTTTATTTTATATTTATTTGTTCCTCATAGCTAAACCCATAACAACGTTATCCGATGCGTGAAAAGAGGGATTTATGGAACATCAAAGAGAGCTATACCAGCAGCGCGGTTATAGCGAAGACTTATTACCTAAAACAGAAACCCAACGAAACTGGAAGGCATTTAACTATTTCACCTTATGGATGGGATCTGTACATAACGTGCCAAATTACGTTATGGTCGGCGGTTTTTTTATACTGGGGCTATCAACATTTAATATCATGTTGGCCATTATTATCAGCGCATTATTTATTGCGGCGGCGATGGTAATGAATGGCGCGGCAGGCAGCAAATATGGCGTTCCTTTTGCTATGATATTGCGAGGTTCTTACGGCGTCCGCGGCGCGCTATTCCCTGGATTATTGCGAGGGGGAATCGCGGCAATTATGTGGTTCGGCTTACAGTGTTACGCGGGATCGCTGGCATTTCTTATTTTGATTGGGAAGATCTGGCCAGGATTTCTGACATTAGGCGGAGATTTCAAGCTGCTGGGTCTTTCACTGCCAGGACTAATTACTTTTCTAATTTTTTGGATTATTAACGTTGGCATCGGTTTTGGCGGTGGTAAAGTATTAAATAAATTTACCGCTATTCTCAATCCATGTATTTACATTGTCTTTGGCGGCATGGCTATTTGGGCAATATCGCTGGTCGGCATTGGCCCGATTCTGGACTATCTGCCTTCAGGCGTGCAAAAAGCAGAGCACAGCGGCTTTCTGTTCCTGGTGGTGATTAACGCCGTAGTCGCCGTCTGGGCTGCGCCAGCAGTGAGTGCGTCCGATTTCACGCAAAACGCGCATTCATTTCGCGCTCAGGCATTGGGACAAACACTGGGGCTTATCGTAGCGTATATATTATTCGCCGTAGCCAGCGTGTGCATTATTGCCGGAGCCAGTATTCATTATGGTATGGATACCTGGAACGTGCTGGATATTGTGCAGCGCTGGGACAGCCTGTTTGCTTCATTCTTTGCGGTGCTGGTGATTCTGATGACGACAATTTCAACCAACGCCACCGGTAATATTATACCTGCGGGGTATCAAATTGCGGCGCTTGCCCCGACAAAGCTTAACTATAAAAATGGCGTAATGATTGCCAGTATTATCAGTCTACTGATTTGCCCATGGAAATTAATGGAGAATCAGGACAGTATTTATCTGTTCCTCGATATTATCGGCGGTATGCTTGGCCCGGTAATCGGTGTAATGTTAGCTCATTATTTTGTGGTAATGCGTGGAAAAATTAATCTTGATGAGCTGTACACCGCCAGCGGTGATTACAAATATTATGATAATGGATTTAACCTGACTGCATTTTCAGTCACCCTGGTCGCAGTCATTCTGTCATTAGGCGGCAAGTTTATACCATTTATGGAGCCTTTATCCCGCGTGTCCTGGTTTGTAGGCGTAATAGTTGCGTTCGTTGCTTATGCGCTATTGAAGAAACGCACGGGTTTTGAAAATACAGGAGAGAAAAAACTCGCAGGTTAAATATTGAAAAAGCATTAAGCGTATTTAATGAAGTGTGCGCTATTTAAAAACTATCTGTATCCATACAAGGAGTTTGTTATGTCTTTTGATTTAATTATTAAGAACGGTACTGTCATCTTAGAAAACGAAGCGAGAGTTATCGATATCGCCGTCCAGGGCGGAAAAATCGCCGCGATTGGCGAAAACCTGGGGGAAGCGAAAAATGTGCTGGATGCGACGGGATTGATCGTTTCGCCGGGCATGGTTGACGCGCATACCCACATTTCTGAACCGGGCCGTACCCACTGGGAAGGCTATGAAACCGGTACCCGCGCGGCGGCGAAAGGCGGTATTACCACGATGATTGAGATGCCGCTCAATCAGCTGCCGGCGACGGTAGATCGTGAGACGATTGAACTCAAGTTTGACGCGGCAAAAGGTAAATTGACTATCGACGCCGCGCAGTTGGGCGGTTTGGTCTCTTATAACCTGGATCGGCTGCATGAGCTGGACGAAGTGGGCGTTGTCGGCTTCAAGTGCTTTGTCGCCACCTGCGGCGATCGTGGCATCGATAATGATTTTCGCGACGTTAATGACTGGCAGTTTTACAAAGGCGCGCAAAAATTGGGGGAAATGGACCAGACGGTACTGGTACATTGCGAAAATGCTCTGATTTGCGATGAGCTGGGCGAGGAAGCTAAACGCGAAGGTCGCGTAACGGCGCATGATTATGTCGCCTCACGTCCGGTATTTACTGAAGTGGAAGCCATTCGTCGCGTGCTGTATCTGGCGAAAGCGGCAGGTTGCCGTCTGCACGTTTGCCATATCAGCAGCCCGGAGGGGGTAGAGGAAGTAACGCGCGCGCGTCAGGAAGGCCAGGATGTCACCTGTGAATCGTGCCCGCACTATTTTGTCCTCGATACCGATCAGTTCGAAGAGATTGGCACCCTGGCAAAATGTTCTCCGCCAATTCGCGACCAGGAAAACCAGAAAGGGATGTGGGAAAAACTGTTTAACGGCGAAATCGACTGCCTGGTATCCGACCACTCTCCATGTCCTCCGGAAATGAAAGCAGGCAATATCATGCAAGCATGGGGTGGAATTGCCGGACTGCAAAACTGCATGGACGTCATGTTTGATGAAGCGGTGCAAAAACGCGGTATGTCGTTGCCGATGTTTGGCAAATTAATGGCGACCAACGCCGCCGATATTTTTGGTCTGAAACATAAAGGACGTATTGCCCCCGGCAAAGATGCTGACCTGGTCTTTATTCAGCCTGACAGCAGCTATGTTCTGAAAAATGAAGATCTGGAATATCGCCATAAAGTCAGTCCGTATGTTGGCCGTACTATTGGCGCGCGTATTACCAAAACGATTTTGCGCGGCGATGTTATTTATGACATCGAGCATGGCTTCCCTGTGCCGCCAAAAGGTCAGTTTATCCTTAAACATCAGCAGTAATCCGGTGTGATTTAATGCCCGTCGTCACGACGGGCATTCTCTATTTTAAGGTGTGGATATGTTCCCTGTTATTAACCGCGAAAGTGTATTGTCCGGCTTTCAGTGGTTTTTCTTTATTTTCTGTAACACGGTTGTGGTTCCCCCTACCTTGCTGTCCGCTTTTCATCTTCCCGCTGATAACCTGTTAATGCTCACACAATACGCTTTTTTGACCACCGCGTTGGCCTGCCTGGTTCAGGCATTTTGCGGCCATCGCCGCGCCATTATGGAAGGGCCGACAGGGCTGTGGTGGGGCGCTATTCTTACGATTACGCTTGGCGAGGCGTCTCGCGGCACGCCGTTGAACGATATCGCCTCCAGCCTGTCGGTCGGGATCGCGATCTCCGCGATGGTGACGATATTTATCGGCATTAGCGGCTTAGGACACCGTCTGGCTCGCCTGTTTACGCCGGCGGTGATGGTTTTTTTCATGCTGCTTTTGGGCGCGCAGCTGACCTCAATATTTTTTAAAGGCATGCTGGGGCTGCCTTTTGGCATTGCCGATACCAGCGCCAGAATCAAATTGGCCCCCTTTGGGTTGGCGGTCGCGGTGATGTGTTTTATCCTCGCGATGATTATTTTCCTACAACAGCGTATCTCCCGTTACGCGTTACTGGTAGGGACCGTGGTCGGGTGGGGGCTATGGCGGTTATGCTTTCCTTCATCACACTTACCGCCGGGTGAATTAAGCTGGCGATGGTTTCCGCTGGGCAGCCACGGCACGCTGATGCCGGGTATTATTGTGACGGCGGTGATGACGGGGTTAGTCAACATCAGCAACACTTACGGCGCCATCCGCGGTACCGATATCTTTTATCCGCATCAAGGGTCGGGCAGTTCTCGTTATCGCCGAAGCTTTATGATTTCCGGACTGATGACGTTAGTGACGGTGCCTTTCGCGGTCGTGCCTTTTTCGCCTTTTGTGTCTTCCATTGGTTTATTAACGCAAACCGGCGACAGTTCTCGCAAATCTTTTATCTGCGGTAGCGCGCTGTGTCTGCTGGTTGCCATTATAACGCCGTTAACCCGCTTATTTTGCGCTATTCCACTGGCGATCAGCAGCGCCGTTATGCTGGTCTCTTATTTACCTTTACTTTATTCCGGTTTGGTTTTTAGCCAGCAAATTACGTTTACCGCGCGGAATATTTATCGCCTGGCATTACCGCTTTTTGTCGGCATTTTTTTGATGGGGCTTCCTCCGGTCTATTTACAGGATCTTCCACTGATGATTCGTCCTTTGCTTAGCAACGGATTACTGGTGGGAATCTTACTGGCAGTGCTTATGGAAAATCTTATTCCGTGGGAACGCATTAAATAACGTGAGAAAACAAGGAGACATGATGAAGATTGTAATTGCGCCAGATTCATTTAAAGAGAGCTTAAGTGCTGATAAATGCTGTCAGGCTATTAAAGCGGGATTTTCAACCGTATTTCCTGATGCGCGCTATGTCTGTTTACCGGTCGCCGATGGTGGAGAAGGAACCGTGGACGCGATGGTGGCAGCGACCGGCGGGAAACGGGTTTCTGTGGACGTTAGCGGGCCGATGGGGGAAAAAGTAAACGGATTTTATGGCCTGACCGGCGACGGCAAAACGGCGATTATTGAAATGGCGGCGGCGAGCGGATTGATGCTGGTGGCGCCAGAGGCGCGTAATCCGCTGCTGGCATCCAGTTTCGGCACCGGCGAGTTGATTCGTCACGCCCTGGACGCGGGGATTCGCCATATTATTCTGGGTATCGGCGGCAGCGCCACGGTGGATGGCGGAATGGGAGTAGCGCAGGCGCTCGGTGTGCGTTTTCTGGACGCGCAGGGAACGCCGCTTGGCGCCAGAGGGGGCAATTTATCGCGCCTGGCGAGCATTGACCTGCAGGGGCGCGATCCGCGAATTTCAGAGTGTCGTATTGAGGTCGCCTGTGATGTTGATAACCCGTTGGTGGGGCCACGCGGCGCGGCGGCGGTATTCGGTCCGCAGAAAGGGGCGACGCCTGAAATGGTTGAGACGCTGGAAAATGGATTACGTAATTATGCCCGTGTTTTACATGCCCTGACCGGACGCGACATGTCTCAAATACCGGGCGGTGGAGCGGCCGGAGGAATGGGGATTGCTGCTATCGTCTTCCTGGAAGCGGAAATGAAGCCCGGTATTGAGATTGTTATGCAGGCGGTGAAGCTGGAGGAGGCGGTAAAAGAGGCCTCGCTGGTGATTACCGGAGAAGGGCGAATCGACTCGCAAACGGCGGGAGGAAAAGCGCCGATAGGCGTTGCGTCAGTGGCGAAACGGCATCACGTCCCGGTTATCGGCATTGCCGGCGTACTGGGCGACGGCGTGGAAGTGGTCCATCGCCACGGTATTGATGCCGTATTCAGTATTTTGCCGCGGCTGGCGCCTTTGCCGGAGGTTCTGGCGAACGGTGAACAAAATCTCTACCACAGCGCCTGTAATATTGCCCGCGTCATCAAACTTGGCCAGGATATCGGGACTCGTTAAGCATAAAAAAAGCCACGGTTCTCACCGTGGCAAAATCCAACATAGCTAAATTAAAAATAATCAGGAGGGCTGTCCGCCGTTAAATCATAACGTCGCGGTTACAGTCTTTGGAGTAGATGTAGCTGAATGCTTCGCCACGACCTACACCGTATCCGGCCTGCAGGGAATAAGCGCCCATGAAGATGTAGTCGCCTTTTTTCACCGGCACCCAGTTGTTGTCGAGGTTATAAACCCCCTGGCCGGAAAGGATATAAGCGCCATGTTCCTGGACGTGGGTTTCAATATAGCCGTGGCTGGCGCCCGGTTCGAACGACAGAATATGCATATTCATATCGAAGCCCAGCTCTTTAGGCAGGAAATCCAGCAGAATAACATCTTCCATGCCTTCATAATGAATACGCTCCAGCTGGCTGGCATTGCCGGAAACCAACCACGGGGCATGCCCCTCGACAGGAGTATAGCGGCGTTTATATAAAAATAGCTGGCTGTCTTCCGTTTGAGCGTTGCTAAAGGTCATCATCTCGCCCGGTGGACAATAGAGGTATCCGCCCTGAGTTAAAGAGAATGTTTTTCCTTCTGCTTTAGCTTCAATATTTCCCGTAATGACATAGAGAAAAGTTTCAATCCCCTCGCCGCCAAAGCCCTGCTGGTTGCCGCCATTCTGATGTAAGGTGACCAGATAATCGACGAAAGAAGCACCCAGCTTCGGCGTCGAAAGGATGGTGACGTCACAGTTTTCAAAGCCGGGAATAATATTTTTCACCAGACCGTCCGGCGTTAAGAGCGCATAGTTACCGTGTTTCACAATGGCGCGGTTCGCCAGTAAATCATCGCGGTAACCCGTGACGTTATTCAGATATCCCATTGATGGCTCCTTATTTTTGCCAGGCAAGTTGATGCAGCATTAATGCCAGAGTTTTGACCCCTTCAGCAAGATCATTAATGTTGGTACGTTCCGCCGGGTTATGGCTGATACCATTAATGCTGGGGACGAAAATCATACAGGTAGGGACGCGCGGCGCGAAAATTTGCGCGTCATGACCTGCGCCGCTATGCATTATGCGATAGTTCAGTTGTTCGGTTTCACACAGCCTGGTGAGGGCCGCGACCAGTTCGGCGTTCATCGGCACCGGCGCTTCGTCCATCCACAAATCGATATCGATGCTGATATCCATTTCATCGCAGATGGCGCGCATATCGTTTTCCAACTGTTCGGTAAATTCGCGAAGTACCGCGGCGTCCGTATGCCGGCAATCGATTGTAAATGTGGTTTTTCCAGGGACAACATTGACCGTATTCGGCTGCGGCTCAACTTTGCCGAACGTTAATACCAGGGGATCGCCATGCTGTTTGGCTTTTTCAATGGACTGACTGCAAATACGACTGAAGGCATGCACCGTATCGCGACGATAGCCCATTGGCGTTGTGCCTGCATGGTTGGACTCGCCGTTGAGCGTCACCGTGTAGCGACGTTGCCCGACGATGGCGTTGACGACGCCAATCGACTGTCCGTTGCTCTCCAGAACACAGCCTTGCTCAATATGCAATTCAACAAAGGCGCGGATATCGGTTCGCGCGGCGAGCGGCGCGGCGGGAAGGGTAAATCCGCACGCCTGCATAGCGTCGACAAAGCCTGTGCCTTTGGCGTCCTGGATATGGCGTACCTCTTCAGGATTCGCCAGGCCAAAAATGTTCTTGCTGCCCCAAAAAACGTAAGGGAAACGGCTGCCTTCTTCCTCAGCCATTGATACTACCTCGACGGTGCGCAGCGGCGCGCCGTAGGTCGCTTTTAGCCAGTCGATCGCCAGCCAGGCGGCAAGCGCGCCGAATTGCCCGTCCAGATTGCCGCCGTTGACGACCGTATCAATATGCGAACCGCTTAAAATCACCTGCTCCGGAAATTGTGTGCCGCAAAGGCGGCCATATAAATTTCCGACGTCATCAAAGCGTGTCTCCAGACCGCTTTCTGCCATTCGCTTTTTAAACTGCTGCTGTGTTTCCAGCCACTCAGGCGAATAAAGTAAACGCGTCATTCCACCCGTAGGATCGGCTCCAATGGAAGAGAGCCAGGGCAATGTTTCTTCTATCGCGTGGCGAAAATGCTTTATCATAGAAAATTCCTGTTTCAATAATTATTGGGCAAAGGGATTTTTTGTTTCGTATGACTTGAGATAGAGGGTATCGGAAATCAGATATTGATAAATATCATCAACAATATCGATACCATTCATATCGGCATTTTTCTGTTTAATATCCTGATCCTGTCCAGGATAATAAACCTGTTTAAAACCGGGGGCGGGCTTCACGGAATTGAGTTCCTGCATGGTCTGACTAATATGTTTGCGGAATAATTCACAGGAAGAGAAGAACGCCGGATTAATGACCAGATGAAGTTGTCCTAAATTGCGTCCGGCGTGTAAATCTTCATACATCGAACTGACCTGGCGGCCAAACGGCAGCCCCAGCAGAATACCGGACAGAATATCGATCATCATCATCAGGCCGTAACCTTTCGGGCCTGCGGCGGGTAATAACGCATTGACGGCAAAAGGATCATGTGTCGGCGCGCCATTTTTATCAACGGCCCAACTCTCCGGAATGGACTCATTGCGGGACCGTGCATCGAGGACTTTTCCCCAGGCCTGCACGGTGGTGGCCATATCAAAGGTAATGATGTCATCGCCTTCGCCCGGCGCGGCAAAGGCCAGCGGATTAGTGCCATAGTAAATATCCGCCCCGCCAAACGGCACGACCATAGGATCGGACTGACAGATAGACAGACCAATCAGGCCTTCGCGAGCAGCCTGGCGGACGAAATAAGAGATGGCGCCGCTATGGCCCATTCTGCTAATGCCGACAACCGCGACGCCATTTTTTTTGGCTATTTCAATAGCATGCTCCATTCCCATTTTGGCTGCGACCTGTCCGGCAGCATTATCGGCATGCAGTATCGCCGTACAGGGACCGGTATTCTCAATGCGGAACGTCGGCTCCCGGTTGGTGCCGCCTTTTGAAATTCGTTCGGCATAATATTCAACGCGTACGGCGCCATGTGAGTGAATACCTCTGGCATCTGCATAAACCAGTACGTCGGCGACGATGGCGGCGTGCTCACGTTTTAGTCCGGCTTTATAAAGCTTATTTTCGATAAGCTGATGGAGTGTTTCCCGACTGATTTTCATCTGTCTTCCTTTTTAACGACGGTGTGAAGCATGACTGCGATTAACATACCGGGAAAATAAAATGATTATGTGATCCAGACAGGCAAAAAAATATAATTAGAATTTATTTGATAATCAGGCGGGTTTTATCTTTTTGCTTAAATAAAAAGCTTTTTTAGAAAATCATAACTAATCCTTTAGCCGTTGTTTGAATTCTTTTGTTAATAAATTTGATGTGACGTTAATCACTCTATTTACCCTCCCGGATATATACCGTGAAGCGCACATTAACACTGCTCGTGCAATTGCAATGGGTGCAATTATTAAGGAGTTGTTATGATCCACGCCTTTATTAAAAAAGGGTGTTTTCAGGACTCTGTCAGCTTAATGATTATTTCTCGAAAGCTGAGTGAGTCCGAAAATGTTGATGATGTATCGGTAATGATGGGAACGCCTGCGAATAAGTCGCTGCTGGAAACTACCGGTTTCTGGCATGACGATTTTCATGGCGCTACGCCCAATGACATTTGCGTGGCGATTCGTACCGAAGCGGTAGATGACGGCATTACGCAGGTGATTGTGCAACAGCTCGAAGAAGCATTGCAGCAGTTGGCGCAGGGAAGCAGCGGCAGCCAGTCGTTAATCCAGGTCAGACGCTGGGAAAGCGCCTGTCAGAAACTGCCAGAGGCGAATCTGGCGCTGGTATCGGTGGCCGGCGAATATGCGGCGGAACTGGCAGAGCAGGCGCTGGATCGTTCGTTGAACGTGATGATCTTCTCCGATAATGTCACGCTGGACGATGAAATCAGACTAAAACGCCGGGCGCGTGATAAAGGACTGCTGGTCATGGGGCCGGATTGCGGCACCGCTATGATCGCCAATACGCCGCTGGCTTTCGCTAACGTCATGCCAGAGGGCAACATCGGGGTGATTGGCGCTTCCGGCACCGGTATTCAGGAGCTCTGTTCACAGATTGCGCTGGCGGGGGAAGGGATTACCCATGCCATCGGGCTTGGCGGACGCGATTTGAGCGCCGAGGTCGGCGGGATCAGCGCGCTAACGGCACTGGACATACTCAGCGCGGATGAAAAGAGCCAGGTGCTGGCCTTTGTCTCCAAACCGCCTGCCGATGCGGTTCGTCAGCATATTATCGCGGCGATGAAAGCCACCGGCAAACCCGTTGTAGCGCTGTTCTTAGGGTTTTCCTCCCCCGTTGCGCGTGAGGAAAACGTCTGGTTTGCCTCGACGCTGGATGAAGCCGCCCGGCTGGCATGTTTATTGTCTCGCGTGACGTCGCAGCGTAAAGAAATGGTTTCAACAGGCGGCGTGATTCGTGGTCTCTATACCGGCGGAACGCTGGCGGCGGAAGCGGCGGGACTGCTGGCCGGCTATCTGGGCGTCGCGACGGATACGGAACATCACCATGGCATGATGCTTGACGCTGACGGCCACCAGATTATCGATCTGGGCGATGACTTTTATACCGTTGGGCGACCACATCCAATGATCGACCCAGCGTTACGTAATCAGCTTATCGCCGGGCTTGGCGCGCAGCCGCAGGTACGCGTGTTATTAGTAGACGTCGTTATTGGTTTTGGCGCGACCGCCGATCCCGCCGCATCGCTGATTCAGGCCTGGCAGAAGGCATGTGCCGCACGCGCCGGCGACCAGCCGCTGTTCGCCATCGCAACCGTCACCGGAACGGAACGCGATCCTCAGTGCCGCTCGCAACAAATCGCCGCGCTCGAAGATGCCGGCATCACGGTAGTGGATTCTCTTCCCGAAGCCACTCTGTTGGCCGCGGAACTGATTCGACCCACTCTCTCTTCCACTCATCCATCAGCTCCCCGGTTACTGGAAGCGGTAGCGGTGATTAATGCCGGGTTACGTAGCTTCGCGCTGGATTTACAGGCTGCCGGTATGCCCGTGGTGCACTACCAGTGGGCGCCTGTCGCTGGCGGTAATAAAAAACTGGCTCGTCTGTTAGAACGTTTGCAATAAGGGGTTCCCATGTTTACATCAGTGGCGCAAGCCAACGCTGCAGTCATCGAACAAATTCGTCGCGCACGTCCGCACTGGCTGGATGTGAAGCCAGCTTCTTCATTAATTAGCGTGCTCAATCAAGGGAAAACGCTTCTTCATGCCGGCCCGCCGATGCGCTGGCAAGAGATGACCGGCCCGATGAAAGGCGCCTGTATCGGCGCATGCCTGTTTGAAGGATGGGCCAAAGATGAAATGAGCGCGCTCGCGCTGTTAGAGCAGGGAAAGGTCAACTTTATTCCCTGCCATCACGTTAACGCCGTGGGGCCGATGGGCGGTATTACCTCAGCCAGTATGCCGATGCTGGTCGTGGAAAATATCACCGACGGCAATCGCGCGTACTGCAATCTCAACGAAGGGATCGGCAAAGTGATGCGTTTCGGCGCCTATGGCGAGGATGTTCAGCAACGTTTGCGCTGGATGCGTGATGTGCTGATGCCGGTATTAAGCGCGGCGTTGGGACGTCTGGAGCGGGGCCTCGACCTGACCGCAATGATGGCGCAGGGCATTACGATGGGAGATGAATTCCACCAGCGCAATATCGCCTCTTCCGCATTGCTGATGCGCACGTTGGCGCCGCATATAGCCCGTCTGGAACACGATAAGCAGCAGATAGCGGAAGTGATGGATTTTCTGAGCGTCACCGATCAATTCTTCCTTAATCTGGCGATGGCCTACTGTAAAGCCGCCATGGACGCGGGCGCGCAGATTCGCGCCGGCAGTATTGTGACGGCGATGACCCGTAATGGCGATATGTTTGGTATTCGGGTTAGCGGTCTGGGCGACCGTTGGTTCACCGCGCCTGTTAATACGCCGCAGGGGCTATTTTTTACCGGTTTTTCGCAGGATCAGGCCAACCCGGACATGGGCGACAGCGCCATTACTGAAACGTTTGGTATTGGCGGCGCTGCGATGATTGCCGCGCCTGGCGTAACGCGTTTTGTCGGTGCCGGGGGAATGGAAGCGGCGAAATCTGTTTCTGAAGAGATGGCTGAAATTTATCTCGAACGCAACATGCAGCTACAAATCCCCGGCTGGGATTTTCAGGGGGCCTGTCTGGGACTGGATATCCGCCGCGTGGTCGAGACCGGAATTACGCCGCTGATTAACACGGGTATCGCGCATAAAGAGGCGGGGATTGGCCAGATTGGCGCGGGAACCGTCCGTGCGCCGCTGGCCTGTTTCGAGCAGGCGCTGGAAGCGCTGGCGGAAAGCATGGGCGTAAGTTAAGAGAGCGTCTCATGAAACGTATCCATCCTCTTATGGCAAGCCGACAATCGGCGGATTATCGGCAACCCTGGCAGATGTCAGGGGTATGGCGTCGCTCTATTAATTTTGTGGCGAAAAGCGGTGAATTATTAACGCTTCACCGTCGGGGGAGCGGCTTCAGTCCGGGAGGGTGGATACTGCGCGGCGGCGATTTTGACGCCTTGCGCGATGTGCTCACCGATGGCGAAAAACCGCAGTCAACCGCTGCCGGTATTCAGATTGGCGAGTTTCTTTTATGCGAGCCGGAGAGGCGCTGTTCGCTGCGGGTTCCACGCTATCTTGCGTCGCCGCGTCTTAACGCGACGTACATGCAGCGTAGTGAGGAGACTGGACTGTTTGGGCCGTTAACCGTCGCCGCAGCTCAGCCTCTATGTCCGGAACTTCGCCAGTTTTGTCACTGCTTTCAGTCGGCGCTTGCAGGTGCTGAGACTGACTGGCGGCTATGGCTGGGTAAAGGGCCGGGCTTAACGCCCAGTCATGACGACACGCTGACGGGAATGTTGCTGGCGGCCTGGTATTTTGGCGCCATAGATGAACGCGCCGGGCGTAATTTTTTTGCCCAATCCGGCAGCCTTGATCGGGCGACGACGCTCGTGAGCGTTAGCTATTTACGCTATGCGGCTATGGGTTATTTCGCGTCGCCTTTACTCCACTTTATTCATGCGCTGCGACGAGATGTTCGCACAGAAACGGCGATTGACGGACTGCTGGCGCTGGGGCACACCTCTGGCGCGGATACGCTGCTGGGGTTCTGGCTTGGACAACAAATAGTAAAAGGATAGGGAATGAAAACGTTGGTAGTTGCTCTTGGCGGCAACGCATTATTGCAGCGCGGAGAAGCGCTAACGGCAGAGAATCAATATCGCAATATTGCCGACGCGGTGCCCGCGCTGGCGCGACTTGCCCGCTCGTATCGGCTGGCGATAGTACATGGCAACGGCCCTCAGGTCGGCCTGTTGGCTTTACAGAACCTTGCCTGGAAAGCCGTTGAGCCTTATCCGCTGGATGTGCTGGTAGCGGAAAGTCAGGGAATGATCGGCTATATGCTGGCGCAGCGTCTGGCGCTTGAACCCGATATGCCGCCGGTGACTACAGTATTAACGCGAATAAAGGTATCGGCGGACGATCCTGCTTTTCTTGAACCGGAAAAGTTTATCGGTCCCGTTTATTCGCCAGAAGAGCAAATGGCGCTGGAAGCGACTTATGGTTGGCGTATGAAACGTGATGGAAAATATCTGCGCCGTGTCGTCGCTTCCCCAGCGCCGCGTCAGATTATCGAAAGCGCCGCTATTGAGTTATTGCTAAAAGAGGGCCATGTGGTGATTTGCAGCGGCGGTGGCGGGGTACCTGTTGCCGGCGAGGGCGAAGGGGTCGAGGCGGTGATAGATAAAGACCTGGCGGCGGCATTGCTGGCGGAGCAGATAGCGGCCGATGGTCTGATTATTTTGACGGATGCGGATGCGGTGTATGAACATTGGGGAACGCCGCAGCAGCGCGCTATTCGTCAGGCTTCGCCCGATGAGCTGGCGCCGTTTGCCAAAGCCGATGGCGCGATGGGGCCGAAGGTGACCGCGGTAAGCGGGTATGTGAAGCGGTGCGGAAAGCCGGCATGGATTGGCGCATTGTCGCGTATTGACGATACCCTGGCGGGCAGAGCGGGAACCTGCATCTGTCTGTGATCGCGACGGGCGGCGACAGAGAATGCGCCGCCCACGCCGTTTATTTAAGCTTACTTTGCGCCCAGATAATGCCGCTGGCGTATTCGCCCGGCAGGAGCGGAGAGAGCGCTTCCAGGGTGGCGCTAAGACGTGACGTATCGCTGTCGGTCAGATTCAGATGGCCGACTTTTCGCCCCGGACGTACCGCTTTATCATACCAGTGCAGATGTACCAGCGGCAGCTTCAGCCAGTCGTAATTCAGCTCGCTGCCGATCAGATTGATCATCACCGACGGGGCGTTAATCACCGGCGCGGGCAACGGCAGGCCGGTAATCGCGCGCAAATGCAATTCAAACTGACTGATGCTGGCGCCATTTTGCGTCCAGTGTCCGCTGTTATGCACGCGCGGCGCCAGTTCATTGATTAACAGGCCTTCCGGCGTGATAAAACATTCCATCGCCATTACGCCGACGTAGTTCAACGCCTGCATAATTGCTGACAGCATCGATTCCGCCTGCTCCTGCTGTTCGGCGTTCGCCTGTGGGAACGCGACGCTGGTCCGCAAGATGCCGTCCTGATGCAAATTGTGCGTTAGCGGGTAAAACACGGTACTACCGTCATGAGCGCGCGCGCCGACTAACGACACTTCGCCGGAAAAATGGATACCGCGCTCAACAATACATTCGCCATAGCAGTCATCCGGCAGTTGCCCGGTTTCGTCCGCGCGTAGACGCCACTGCCCGCGACCATCGTAGCCGCCAACGCGACGCTTAATAATCGCCAGTTCGCCCAGACGGTCAAAGATGCCGGACCACTCGTCAGCGCTGGTCAGCAGTTGCCACGGCGCGGTCGCGAGTCCCAGTTTATCGAAAAGCTGTTTTTGTGTCAGACGGTCGGCGATGATCGGAAATACATCGCGATTGACGAATGCCGGGTGGCGCGCCAGCTCGCGGGTAAGCGCGGTTTCCGGCCAGCGCTCAATCTCTGCGGTAATGACGCTCTGCTGTACCGGCACGGCGGTAGGCTCTGCATCCAGACCAACCGGCCAGACGGCGATACCCAGCGGTTCGCCCGCCTGGCGCAGCATTCGGCCCAGTTGCCCGTTGCCGAGAACGCAAACTTGCTTCATAGCGTCCCCCGCGGATCGGGATTTTCCAGAACTTCATCGGTTTGCGCTTTGCGCCAGTCGGCAATGCGCTGATGCAGTTCCGCGTCGTGTTGCGCCAGAATCTGCGCGGCGAGCAGGGCGGCGTTAGCGGCACCGGCTTTACCGATCGCCAGCGTACCCACCGGAATGCCGCGCGGCATCTGCACGATGGAGTAGAGGCTATCCACGCCGCTTAGCGCAGCGCTTTGTACCGGCACGCCGAGTACCGGGACCAGCGTTTTTGCCGCAATCATTCCCGGCAGGTGCGCCGCGCCGCCCGCGCCGGCAATAATCACTTGATATCCGTTCTCTTCCGCCGTTTCGGCGAAGCTGAACAGTTTATCGGGGGTGCGATGAGCGGAAACCACTTCTACATGGTGCGGGACATCCAGAATTTCAAAAATTTCGGCGGCGAATTGCATGGTAGCCCAGTCGCTTTTGGACCCCATCACGATGGCGACACGCGCCGGATTATTGCGGGAAGACATGCGTCTTAAAACTCCTGTGGTGCGGGACACGCTGCTTTTGAGGTGTCAAAGAATAGCATGATAATCAGGCAAGGAAAACGGTTGCGTGTGCGCCGTAACGGACGATTCGACGAACATTTACAGGGGGAAGGCGATTAACTCAACGTTGTCCGGCGTGACTTTTACCATTGAACCTTCATGATGCCATGCGCCTAACACCACGCGGAACGCGGGCTGGTCGTTGGCGGAAAGTTCATGCACCGCCGGGCGGTGGGTATGACCGTGAATCAGCCACTGTACGCGGTGTTTTTCCATTTCGGCGACGACGGTCTGCGCATTGACGTCCATAATATCCAGCGATTTGCTGCTATTGGCGGCTTTACTGCCGGCGCGCATTCTGGCGGCGATACGGCGGCGGATAAACAGCGGCAGGGTAAGGAACAGTCGTTGCACCCACGGATTATGGACTTTGGCGCGAAACGCCTGATATCCGGCATCATCGGTACAAAGCGTATCACCGTGCATAATCAACACGTTGCGGCCATACAGGTCGAGCACCTTTTCCTGCGGCAGTAGAATCATGCCGCTTTCGCGGGCAAAGCGTTTGCCAATCAGGAAGTCGCGATTACCATGAATAAAGAAGCAGGGGACGCCGGAATCAACCAGCGATTTAATGGCAACGGCCATTTCACGATGTAGCGGGTTGGGGTCGTCGTCGCCAATCCAGGCTTCGAAGAGATCGCCAAGAATATACAGCGCGTCGGCCTGACGGGCTTCTACGGCTAAAAAACGCAGAAAACCGGCGACGATCGCCGGTTCTTCCGTTTGCAGATGCAAGTCTGCAATAAACAGTGTCGCCACGATTACTCGCTGACGGTCACGTTTTCAATGATGACGTCTTCTTTTGGTACGTCCTGGTGCATACCGCTACGGCCAGTGGCGACGCCTTTGATTTTATCTACCACGTCCATACCTTCTACGACTTCCGCAAAGACGCAGTAGCCCCAGCCCTGCAGACTTTCGCCGGAGAAGTTCAGGAAGTCGTTGTCTGCCACGTTGATGAAGAATTGCGCGGTAGCCGAGTGTGGCGCCTGAGTACGCGCCATTGCCAGCGTACCACGGGTATTTTTCAGACCATTGTTGGCTTCGTTTTTGATCGCCTCTTTGGTGGCTTTCTGTTTCATGCCCGGCTCAAAGCCGCCGCCCTGAATCATAAAACCGTTAATCACACGGTGGAAAATGGTGTTGTTGTAAAAACCTTCGCGGCAGTAGTCCAGGAAGTTTTTAACTGTTTCAGGCGCTTTATCATCAAAGGTTTTGATTACGATATCGCCGTGATTAGTGTGGAAAGTAACCATTTTTGCATCCTGTTCCAAGAGAGTGGTGCTTTAGCCCGCAATGGGGCACATATAGGGGCTTGTTATAGCATAACCGTAAGCTGCGATCACCTTGCAAAGTGTGCTGCTTCGATTACGAATAATATGTATCATACGGAGATTATTACCCACACACGTCTATACGGAATCTTCGATGTTAAAAATTTTTAATACACTGACGCGCCAAAAAGAGGAATTCAAACCCATTCATGCCGGGGAAGTCGGCATGTACGTGTGTGGTATCACCGTTTACGATCTCTGCCACATTGGTCACGGACGCACGTTTGTCGCTTTTGACGTTGTCGCGCGCTATTTGCGTTTTCTCGGTTATAAGCTGAAGTATGTGCGTAACATTACCGATATCGACGATAAAATTATTAAACGCGCCAATGAAAACGGCGAAAGTTTTGTCGCGCTGGTCGACAGAATGATTGCGGAAATGCATCAGGACTTCGACGCGCTGAATATTCTGCGTCCGGACAGCGAGCCGCGTGCGACGCACCATATTCAGGAAATTATCGAGCTCACCCGCACCTTAATCGAGAAAGGGCACGCCTATGTGGCGGATAACGGCGATGTGATGTTCGATGTACCGACCGATCCGACTTATGGGCAGCTTTCCCGTCAGGATCTTGAGCAGCTTCAGGCGGGCGCGCGCGTAGATGTCGTTGACGTGAAGCGTAACCCGATGGACTTCGTGCTGTGGAAAATGTCGAAAGAGGGCGAGCCGAGCTGGCCGTCGCCGTGGGGCGAAGGGCGTCCGGGCTGGCACATTGAATGTTCGGCGATGAACTGCAAGCAGTTGGGCAACCATTTTGATATTCACGGCGGCGGTTCCGATCTGATGTTCCCGCACCATGAAAACGAGATTGCCCAGTCTACCTGCGCGCATGACGGCGAATACGTCAACTACTGGATGCACTCCGGTATGGTGATGGTGGATCGCGAGAAGATGTCCAAATCGCTGGGCAACTTCTTTACCGTGCGCGACGTGCTGAAATACTACGATGCGGAAACCGTGCGCTACTTCCTGATGTCCGGGCATTACCGTAGCCAACTGAACTACAGCGAAGAGAACCTCAAGCAGGCGCGCGCCTCGCTGGAGCGGTTATACACCGCATTGCGTGGAACGGATAAATCAGCGGCCCCGGCGGGCGGCGAGGCGTTTGAAGCGCGTTTCGTGGAGGCGATGAATGACGATTTCAATACGCCGGAAGCCTACTCCGTCCTGTTTGATATGGCGCGTGAAGTCAACCGTCTGAAGGGCGAAAATATGACCGCCGCGAATGCGATGGCGTCTCATCTGCGGAAGATTTCCGGCGTGCTGGGACTGCTGGAGCAGGAGCCGGATGTTTTCCTGCAAAGCGGCGCGCAGGCGGATGACGGTGAAGTTGCGGAAATTGAAGCCTTGATTCAACAGCGTCTGGATGCCCGTAAAGCGAAAGACTGGGCGGCGGCGGACGCGGCGCGCGATCGTCTCACTGAAATGGGTATTATTCTGGAAGATGGCCCGCAGGGCACCACCTGGCGGCGTAAGTAAGCGCTTTTACAGGCCGCTCTATTTGCATAGAACGGCCTGTTTTTTATTTTTTCGCACCGGGCGAAAGATAAACACACACCGACTCCCCCAGATTCTGATGTTCACACCCGGGTATTGCCCGGCTGTAATGGGCAATAAAGCGGATGACGCTGTCGCCGCTGTTTAGCCCCACATCTCCTTTTCGCAGCAATTCTGCTGGCTGATCGTCGGTGAAAACGTTAGGGGTGAACAGTTTTGCGCCTAATCGTTCAAAAGTGCCAGCACTAACGATAGAGGGTTGATAACCCTGAAGCTGCAACCAGCGGCGGGCATCATTACGTGACCAAACCTGCGCATCGTTTGCTCGCGCAAACACTTCGAGAAGCCAGCCATTCGAATTCTGATAAGGGCCGGAAAAAGGCCACGCAATTAGGTTATAGCGGGGACTGTGGAAGAGATTGAGTTTGATAGCGCTATGTAAGAGCGTTTGTAATGCCGTCGCGATATCTGAACGCGGGCGCAAAACGGCAATGCTCTGATTCACCAGGTCATCAGCCAGAAACTCATACAGACCTTGTATATAGAGCGCTGATTCAGCGGTTCCGCAAGTATTCAGATTATGGTAAACCCGCCAGTCTCCGTTTGGCTGGCGCATGGCATAGCCAGCATGTGACCAGGTTAAATGTCGGCTCGACATATCTTGCCCCTGGCGAACCAGAATGACGACCGGATCGGGTTGACTGTTAAGCTGTTGTTTGAGCTGTAGCGCCTGATCCATTGTCGCTGCGATGTTCTCCGGCGTGTTTGCTTTTTGGTGACAGTTAGCACTGTCTGCATAAGCGTTGAGCGAGATTGCGCTGAGCCACAGGGCAAACGCGAATCGCTTCATTTGGCCGGTACCGTCTGGTTGCTGGAAAGTCCTGCGTCGTCCTGATTTACCATATGGGCAAGGACTTTGCCCTCTTTTTTCAAATAAGCGCCGGTGCCTTCCTGCGTTTTTTCCAGAGTGACTTTATCACCTGCTTTGAGGTTGCCTTCTTTGACGACATGTAGCGGAACTTGCATTTTAATGTCTTTGTTATCGGGGGACTTAGTGGTTAACAGCGCGGTTTTTTGCTTTTTATTTTCGACAACAGATCCAATACTCAGGTTGAGCGGCAGCAGTACGGGGGAGAGTATAATTCCGCTAACCAGTGCGGAACTGCCCACGCTGACAACCGCAGACGATGCCGCATACCATCCAGTGGCAGACATTTCTTCGCTATAGCTGGCGTGGGAAAATGAGAAACAGACGACCGCGGCGGCGAATGTCATTTTATTCATATTGATTCCTTTTAATATGCGTTTTAAGTACCCATAGAAATAACACTAAAATACTTCCCGGCAACCACACCCACAGCAATTCTGAGAGAATGACCTGATGTCCATACGGCGTGATGTAGCTTGAAAGCGCGAACGGCGCGACTTTAATCACCTGCCAGGGCGCAAAAAAACGTTCATCTGACCACGGCCACAGCCATCCGACGCCTTTACCACCCGTGGTTATCGAATCCAGCAGGCTGTGCGACAACAATGAAACGGTTAAAAACAGCCAGCAGCGCACCTGCCCAGCTCGAAACCATCGTCGTCCCGCGAGTACGCACAACAGGGGGAGGACGAATGCGAAAAGTAAAGAGTGGGTAAATCCGCGATGGCCAAATACGTTGCCGTAGGCGACGCCAAATTTAAAGGCCAGCACGTCGGCATCGGGGAGCATCGCCAGCACAACACCGGCAAACAGCAGGCGAGGAGGGATAACTTTCAGGCCTAAGCCTGCGCCAAAACACAGGGGAACGGCGGCGTGGGTGATAACGGTAGGCATAGCGATCGTTCACAGGGAAATAGCCATGCTAGCAGTTGGAACGCAGAGGATTAAGTGGATGATTATCTGAAAAGACAGCGTAATCAGGCCGGATAAGACGCTTTGCGTCGCTATCCGGCACTCTGTATCAGGCCACGACGTTCACACTTTGGCCTTCAAAGCTAACGGTTTGCCCGGCGACAATTTTGCAGCGTTTACGCGTTTCAACCGCGCCATCAACCTTCACCAACCCGTCGGCAATGGCGATTTTCGCCTGCGCGCCGCTTTCGCTCCAGCCTTCCAGCTTGAGCAGATCGCACAGCTCGACGTGCGGGTGCTTGCCTAAAGAGAATGTCGCCATATTATTTTCCTTGTGGATCGTGATATTCAATGCACGCCTGCAGCGTGTTTTCGATAAGCGTGGCGACCGTCATCGGGCCGACGCCGCCCGGTACTGGCGTGATGTATGACGCGCGCGCCGCGGCTTCGTCAAACACGACGTCGCCAACGACCTTGCCATTTTCCAGACGGTTAATACCGACATCAATCACAATTGCGCCTTCTTTAATCCATTCGCCGGGAATAAAGCCCGGTTTACCTACGGCGACAATGAGCAAATCAGCATGCTCGACATGGTGACGCAGATCTTTGGTAAAGCGGTGCGTAACGGTAGTCGTACAGCCAGCCAGCAACAGCTCCATGCTCATTGGGCGTCCAACGATATTGGACGCGCCAATGACCACCGCATTCAGGCCGTAGGTATCAATATTGTAACGCTCAAGCAGCGTCACAATACCGCGGGGCGTACAGGGACGCAGGCGTGGCGCACGCTGACACAGACGACCGACATTATAAGGATGGAAACCGTCTACGTCTTTATCTGGCGCGATACGCTCCAGCACTTTAACGTTGTCGATACCTGCCGGTAAAGGCAACTGCACCAGAATACCGTCAATCGTGTTATCTGCATTCAGAGTATCGATAAGCGCCAGCAGTTCGGCTTCGCTGGTGGTTTCTGGCAGGTCATAGGAGCGGGAGACGAACCCCACTTCGTCGCACGCTTTACGTTTGCTTGCGACATAAATCTGTGAGGCCGGATTGCTGCCGACCAACACCACAGCCAGGCCGGGAGCGCGAAGACCTGCTGCGACGCGTGCCTGAACTTTTTGAGCAACCTCAGATCGCACCTGCTGCGCAATCGTTTTACCGTCAATAATCTTTGCTGCCATCAGAGAGAAGATTCCATCTGTTACTTCAAGTCAAAGGGGATGACGCTATTTTGTCAGAAGCGGGCCTCGCTGTCAGTTAACGTTTGTGTTTCCGATGCAAACGCGACGTCTCCCCCGTCTGTTGACGATACTGAGACGTGGCCCGTAAGCGCGCCATGATTAACCAAAAAGAAACAATTCATCACCCTGGCTATGGTTACCGTAATCCCTCGTCGTTAATAGCATCGGGCGGCATAATGCGACATTTTATACAAAATAAGATTAGACCCTTCTTATATCCCAATAAGAATTAGCTTAGGTCATTAAAAGAGTTTGCGGCTATTTTTTATTTAGCGAAATGTTTAATTTATTACCGTGACGAAATGTCATATTCGCAAAGATTAATTACTGCGTCTGATACTCAGGGGAGAAACAGAAAACTAATTAATCTGCGATATCTATCTTTACAGGATGCAGAGATAACTTTTCTGACATGCTATGTCGATAATAATTCAAACGGAGCCGACAGGATGCCGAAACCGGGTGTGTGTAATTCAAGGGAAATCCATGAAACATAAATTAATGACCTCTACTATTGCGAGTCTGATGTTTGTCGCTGGCGCAGCGGTTGCGGCTGATCCTACTCCGGTGAGCGTGAGTGGCGGTACTATTCATTTCGAAGGTAAACTGGTTAATGCAGCCTGTGCCGTCAGCACTAAATCCGCCGATCAAACGGTGACGCTGGGTCAATACCGTACCGCCAGCTTTACGGCGATTGGTAATACGACTGCGCAGGTGCCTTTCTCCATCGTCCTGAATGACTGCGATCCGAAAGTGGCGGCCAACGCTGCCGTGGCTTTCTCTGGTCAGGCAGATAACACCAACCCTAATTTGCTGGCTGTCTCCTCTGCGGACAATAGCACTACCGCAACCGGCGTCGGGATTGAGATTCTTGATAATACCTCTTCACCGTTGAAGCCGGACGGCGCGACCTTCTCGGCGAAGCAGTCGCTGGTTGAAGGCACCAATACGCTGCGTTTTACCGCACGCTATAAGGCAACCGCCGCCGCCACGACGCCAGGCCAGGCTAATGCCGACGCCACCTTTATCATGAAATACGAATAATCCCGTCAGGGAACGCCAGGGAAGGGAGGCGCCTCAACGGAAGAGGCTATCGGGGATAAATAGAGAACATAGCAGATGATAAGGAAAGGCGCGGCGCTAGCGGGGCTTGTTTTGATGTCGCCCGTCATTGCGCAGCCGGTAATGGTGGAGAGCGGGCGTGTTCACCTGCGCGGACAACTGGTCAATGGCGGCTGCGCTGTCGCCACAGAAAGCCAGAATTTGCGCGTATTGATGGGACAGTACCGCACGAATGCGTTTACCGGTCCTGGCAGCTTCGCTCCCGTCAGCGTTCCATTTTCGTTACGGTTAATCTCCTGTAGCGCGGAGGTCTGGCGTCATGTCGGCATTGCGTTTGCCGGCGTTACGCCTGCGGAAGATCCCCATGTTTTTCTGGCCAGCGGCGAGGGTATCGGTAATGCCGGAATCGGCCTGGCATTATTTGATGACCAGCAGCGGCAAATCATACCTAACACGTTACCGCTTCATTACACGCCCATTTTAACGTCAGAAATGACTTTGCATTTTACTGCCCGCTATCGGGCAATTTCAGAAAATATGACGCCGGGACGAATTCATTCAGAAGTGTGGTTTACGCTGGTTTACCCATGAATTTTCTTGCCGACGTGACTCAATGCAAAAGGTATTTTTTACCATGCTGAATAGTATAAAAGTAGGCTTTATTGTTCTTCTCACGTTATTTACTTCGCTGAACGTACAGGCGGCGGGGGGGATTGCATTAGGCGCCACGCGCGTTATTTATCCCTCGGCGGCGAAGCAGACTTCTCTGGCAATCAGTAATAGCGATACTCAAGAACGTTACCTCGTCAATTCATGGATCGAAAATAACGCTGGGCAGAAAGAAAAAACGTTTATCGTTACGCCGCCTTTATTCGTCAGCGAGCCCAAAAGTGAAAACACGCTGCGTATTATCTACGCCGGGCAACCGCTACCCGGGGATCGGGAGTCGTTATTCTGGATGAACGTGAAAGCCATCCCGTCGGTCGATAAAAGTCATATTGAAGGAAAAAACGTTCTGCAACTGGCGATTCTGTCGCGCATCAAACTGTTCGTGCGTCCGGCGAATTTGCCGCAGACGCCGGAAGACGCGCCGACCTTGCTGAAATTTTCCCGTGTCGGCAACCATCTCAAGATAACCAACCCATCTGCTTATTACCTCACGCTGGTCAATATCAGCGTGGGCGCGAAAAAGATTGATAACGTGATGATCGCGCCAAAAAGCGACATGCAAATTCCCTTACCGACTGGCGCGCAGGGCAACGTGACATTTCAGTCCGTCAATGATTACGGCGCATTGACGTCGGCGACAACGGCCAGTCTCGGTTAAGCAGAGAGCGTGAAGCCACACGAGAACACGATGAAGAAGACAACCTGGTTTGCAGGGCGATTTCCCGGCTATGTATCACCGTTAAGCAGCGTGGCGCTGTCGGTGCTGGCGGCGCTGTGTCCGCTGACGAGCCGCGGCGAAAGTTATTTCAACCCTGCGTTTTTGTCGGCGGATACCGCGTCCGTGGCGGATTTATCTCGCTTTGAAAAAGGTAATCATCAGCCTCCCGGTATTTACCGGGTGGATATCTGGCGTAACGACGAATTCGTAGCGACGCAGGATATTCGTTTTGAGGCGGGCGCCGTGGGCACCGGCGATAAATCCGGCGGCCTGATGCCTTGTTTTACACCGGAGTGGATTAAACGGCTGGGCGTGAATACCGCGGCGTTCCCTGTCTCAGATAAAGGCGTCGATACCACGTGTATTCACCTTCCTGAGAAAATCCCGGGCGCGGAGGTCGCGTTCGATTTCGCGTCGATGCGCTTAAACATTAGCTTGCCGCAGGCGTCATTGCTCAACAGCGCGCGTGGCTATATCCCGCCGGAAGAGTGGGATGAAGGGATACCCGCCGCACTCATTAATTACAGTTTTACCGGTAGCCGCGGAACAGACAGCGATAGCTATTTTTTGAGTCTGCTGAGTGGCTTGAACTATGGCCCCTGGCGGTTGCGTAATAACGGAGCCTGGAACTATTCGAAAGGGGACGGCTATCATTCGCAACGCTGGAACAACATTGGCACCTGGGTACAGCGCGCCATCATTCCGCTAAAAAGCGAACTGGTCATGGGGGACAGCAATACCGGGAACGATGTTTTCGACAGCGTCGGCTTTCGCGGAGCGCGGCTGTACTCTTCTGACAATATGTATCCCGATAGCCTGCAGGGCTACGCCCCCACGGTTAGAGGAATCGCCCGGACGGCGGCAAAGCTGACGATACGACAGAACGGGTATGTTATCTACCAAAGCTATGTGTCGCCGGGCGCGTTTGCGATTACCGATCTTAATCCTACCTCTTCCAGCGGCGACCTTGAGGTGACGGTAGATGAAAAAGACGGTAGCCAACAACGTTACACGGTGCCTTACTCTACCGTTCCGCTATTGCAGCGTGAGGGCAGGGTGAAGTATGACCTGGTGGCCGGGGATTTTCGCAGCGGCAATAGTCAGCAGTCTTCGCCATTCTTTTTCCAGGGAACGGTGATTGCCGGCCTGCCTGCGGGGCTGACGGCTTACGGCGGTACGCAACTTGCCGATCGTTACCGTGCCGTGGTGGTCGGGGCGGGGCGAAATTTGGGCGACTGGGGAGCCGTGTCGGTTGATGTCACACATGCGCGTAGCCAACTGGCAGATGACAGCACCCATCAGGGGCAATCGTTGCGTTTTCTGTACGCCAAATCGCTGAATAATTACGGGACTAATTTTCAATTGCTGGGTTACCGCTATTCCACGCGCGGATTTTACACCCTGGATGATGTGGCATATCGCAGTATGGAAGGGTACGACTACGAATACGATAGCGACGGACGCCGCCATAAAGTGCCGGTGGCGCAGAGCTACCACAATCTCCGCTACAGCAAAAAAGGCCGCTTTCAGGTCAATATTTCGCAAAATCTGGGGGATTACGGGTCACTGTATCTTTCCGGCAGTCAACAAAATTACTGGAATACGGCGGATACCAATACCTGGTATCAACTGGGATACGCCAGTGGATGGCAAGGCATAAGTTATTCGCTGTCATGGTCGTGGAGCGAGTCGGTGGGGAGCTCAGGCGCCGACCGCATTCTGGCATTCAATATGTCCGTTCCGTTTAGCGTTCTGACCGGACGGCGTTATGCGCGCGACACTATTCTTGATCGTACTTATGCCACGTTTAACGCCAACCGCAACCGCGACGGCGACAATAGCTGGCAGACCGGCGTGGGCGGCACGCTTCTGGAAGGACGTAATCTGAGCTACAGCGTGACGCAAGGGCGTAGCAGTAGCAATGGTTATAGCGGCAGCGCCAGCGCTAGCTGGCAGGCGACGTATGGCACGCTGGGCGTGGGATATAACTACGATCGCGATCAGCATGACTATAACTGGCAACTTTCCGGCGGCGTGGTCGGTCATGCGGATGGTATTACGTTTAGCCAACCGTTGGGCGATACCAATGTCTTGATTAAAGCGCCGGGAGCGAAAGGCGTGCGCATCGAAAACCAGACCGGCGTGAAAACGGACTGGCGGGGCTATGCGGTAATGCCCTACGCCACGGTATATCGCTATAACCGCGTCGCGTTAGATACCAACACGATGGACAACCATACCGATGTCGAAAATAACGTCAGCAGCGTGGTGCCGACAGAGGGCGCGCTGGTGAGGGCCGCTTTTGATACGCGGATAGGCGTAAGGGCAATCATTACCGCGAGGCTTGGCGGACGTCCGTTACCGTTTGGCGCGATAGTACGAGAAACCGCCAGCGGCATTACCAGTATGGTCGGCGATGACGGACAAATTTATCTGAGCGGCTTGCCGCTAAAAGGTGAACTGTTCATCCAGTGGGGAGAGGGGAAAAACGCGCGTTGTATCGCCCCTTACGCCCTGGCGGAGGATAGCCTGAAGCAGGCGATTACGATAGCCAGCGCAACCTGTATCCGTCCGGCGTCATAAAAGGAAAAATAGAGATGAAAATATACTCAGCGCTATTGCTGGCGGGGACCGCGCTCTTTTTCACACATCCCGCGCTGGCGACGGTTTGCCGCAATTCAAACGGGACGGCGACCGATATCTTTTACGACCTGTCAGATGTTTTCACCAGCGGCAATAATCAGCCGGGACAGGTGGTTACGCTGCCGGAAAAATCAGGTTGGGTCGGCGTAAACGCGACGTGCCCGGCGGGGACAACGGTAAATTATACCTACCGAAGCTATGTATCAGAATTACCGGTACGAAGCACCGAAGGAAATTTTAAATACCTCAAACTGAATGACTACCTTCTGGGCGCGATGAGCATCACCGATAGTGTCGCTGGCGTATTTTATCCGCCCCGTAACTATATTCGCATGGGCGTCGACTCTAACGTGTCGCAGCAAAAGCCGTTTGGCGTGCAGGACTCAAAGCTGGTTTTTAAATTAAAAGTGATACGGCCTTTTATTAATATGGTGACGATCCCTCGCCAGACAATGTTTACTGTCTATGTGACGACCTCTACCGGCGACGCGTTGAGCACGCCGGTGTATACCATTAGCTACAGCGGCAAAGTGGAAGTACCGCAAAACTGTGAAGTGAATGCCGGACAGGTCGTGGAGTTTGATTTCGGCGATATCGGCGCGTCGTTATTTAGTCAGGCGGGGGCGGGTAATCGTCCGCAAGGCGTCACGCCGCAAACGAAAACTATCGCTATTAAATGTACCAACGTCGCGGCGCAGGCCTATTTATCTATGCGGCTTGAAGCCGAAAAGGCCTCAGGGCAGGCGATGGTGTCCGATAATCCGGATTTAGGCTTTGTGGTTGCTAATAGCAACGGTACGCCGCTCACACCCAATAATTTGTCGAGTAAAATTCCGTTTCATCTTGATGATAACGCCGCCGCTCGCGTAGGTATTCGCGCCTGGCCGATCAGCGTGACGGGGAATAAACCGGCGGAAGGGCCGTTTACTGCGCGCGGCTATCTACGAGTCGATTATGATTAAGGAGGCATAATGATCTTTCGGCGCGTTTTCATCGCTATCGGTTGTGTTTTGTTCAGCCCGCTGAGTCAGGCCAACTCATCTCTGGGCGAAGTGAATATTGAACTGCGCGGTAACGTGGTGGATTTTACCTGCGCCGTGGTGGCGGGCGACAGTAACAAATCGGTTAACCTCGGCACCTGGCCGACAAAACAGCTTCACGCCGCCGGTGACGCCACGCAACCGGTAGCCTTTAGCCTAAAACTTGAAGGCTGCCCGCCGGGGTCGGCGTCTATAACGTTTTCCGGGACGCCAGCGCCCGGCACGGCATTACTGGCGCTTGCTGATACGGCAATGGCGCAAAAACTGGCGATTGAAATTCGCGATGGCGATCAACGTCGATTGCCGCTTGAACAGGCCAGCAAGGCCGTCGATATTGACAACAACGGCAATGCTACCCTGAAATTCTATGCGAACTATATCGCCTTAGCCGATGGCGTGCAGCCCGGACTTGCTAACGCGGATGCGACCTTCCTGATCAATTACAATTAGTGTCCGTTATTGTGGCTCCCGAACGATAATTCGCCGGGAGTACATTTACAATAATTCGTGTGATTTGGCGTAATCGATAAGCTCAACGATAGAGTGAAGGCCAAGTTTAGAAAATATATTGGCCTTATGCGCGCTGATAGTCTTGTTACTCAATAAAAGTTGCTCGGCAATTTCTTTGTTAGACATTCCATTGGCCAGATAGCGCAGCACGGTAACTTCGCGGTTAGATAGTGGCATATCATGGTGCCCACCTTTGGGGGTACGGGTATTACTGATGAAATTAAGCGTCTCAGATGGGAAAAAAGAATAGCCGGATAAAATCATTTTTACCGCATTATAAATATCATTGAGGTCTTTGCGTTTACTTACAAATCCGTTTGCGCCCGCTCTTATTGCTCTTCCGGCATAAAAAGCCTCTGATTTCGACGATAAAAAAAGTATCCGGGTATGTTCCTGGATAGATTTGATTCGTTTAAGTAAGGTAAAGCCGTCGGTGCCCGGTAATTCAATATCCAGAATGACAAGGTCAACAGGATAAGTGCGCAGATACTCTATCGCTGTTCGGCTATCATCCGTTTTCAGGACAACCTGAATATTGCTATTTTTACCGAGTAAAACTTCGATCGACATTCTTACAATAGGGTGTTCGTCCATAATGATAACAGATGCAGGTTTCATTGTTGTATGCCTCAGACTGTTATGCGTCCTTCGTTTTAGAATAAGCGTCAGACACCTTAAAGATTGTGAAATAGCCAGGTCTACGCACCACACAGTGGAGCAATAATAAAGAATGAGACCTCCCTGTTGACTGGCTATTTTGCGTAAGAGTAATAAATATGTGGAATATCCATTTCGCACCAACAAAAAAGAAATTTCTGATTAAGTAAAAACAATATGGATTATACCTGGTCTGATTTCTCGGAAAAGTCTTGCGAAATGCGAATTATGGATAGCGGGTAGGATGTTCTGTGGCGTTATAGAAAATTTGTTCGTGGTGGAGCTATTTTCTTTAGAGTTGACATTGAGTAGTTTAAACTGTTGTTTTTAAGTATAAAAATAATATGAAAGACTAATTGTTTAGTATTTGTTATGTAATAACAGAAAGATGTTGACGCTGGAGACCTCAAAAAACGAGGAGGGACAGGGGGCGATGTAAGAAAAAAATTTTTATCGCTTACCAGGACGAGTTGTAAATATTAATTTTATGTGAAATATTTACATTTAATGGAAGTGAAAATAAGTAATTTCTTAAAAAATCTTATTCACCAAAACGTTACTCCGTTAAAAAATATCGTGGAAAGTAACGTTTAGCTGCTGGAGCAGCCGAAGAAAGCTTTGCCTGTGGGGAAGGTTAAGGAGGGTGATAAGTTGTTTAAGCCGGTAAACTACACGATGATAAGGTACGCTTTGCTGACGTGCTATTTCTTTTAAAGAGGCACCTTGCGCTAAAGTTTCAATCATCAACCAGTCAGTACGGCTAAAGCTTTCCGATAAGCGAGGTTCGGCGGCTGATAACAAGGCTTCGCGTACAGAGGCCAGATTTTGTCGTCGCGACAGGACAAAAAAACGCCCAGCCATACGGATAAACTGAGCTATAGCGGGGGTTTTATCTGATACCAGCAGGTAAAACTGGATATCGCTTTGTTGCCAACTGAGCGCGCGTAGCTGGTTAAGCGCCTCAATACAGGAGACAGGTAGCGTCTCCATATCTACAATCAGTTGTCTGAGCGACCCCTTTTCAATCCACAAAGAAATGTCATCTAATGAGCGGAATGCAGCGGTACGTTTTCCGGAAAATAAGTAGTGACTCAGCGAATAGCCGAGGTAGTTGTCAGTTGTAATTATTGCCTGAGAAATGATACCAACCGGCAAGGCATAATTGAGCTGTTGGTTCAGTAACTCAAGGCGATCAAATATCTGCGGCGTTGGAGAGTGATAACGGCAGGCGCAGTCTTTAGCATTTCTTAAACGGCGGTGTCTTTCCCTGCGTGGTACGCTGCGCATCCTGCTTTTTCCATTGCTCTAATATATATCTGGTAATATGGCTGGCCATAAATAACCTTGTTCCATCGTTGCACCAGCGTAAAAAGCAATGCTTCGTTGCTCTGATGTTTCAATGCCTTCCATCAGCATTAACTGCTGAAAAAAAACTTCGCTATCATGTTTTGACGGAAGTTGCGTCAGGACCTCATAGCCGATTAATTGCGCAGTTGAGAGATTAACGATTGGCTCAGATTTTAACAATCTGCTGTTGAGATATGAATGACGTGTTGGCGAAGACGCCAGGTGTGGGGGATTTATCCTTTCCTTTAATAAAGTACCCTGTGCCACCAAACACTCCTCCAGGCATTTATGATGCAGCCATATATTTTCGACCCCTGAATCTATCAGGATATTATGGGCATCATTGTGGCAGCGTTAAAAAAATGCCTGTAGGTATCGTTACTTAATTATTGGTGAGATATTTCGTAAGCCTTGTAAAAAGTTAAGTGGGTTTACTTACTGAGTAAGAAATGAAGGTTAACTCTAATATACTTTAAAAACTGCTGCTCCGTTTTAACATGTAATTTTCGCATAATGCTCCGGCGGAGTGACTTTGTCTGCTCTTCAGAAAGTGAAAGTAAAGCGGCCGTTTCGCTTAAATGATAACCGCTGGCGATCAGTTTTAACAGGTGACGTTCTGTTACTGAAAAATGACGAGTCGTGCAGTAGTGACAAATGCCAGAAGGGACGCTATGTCGAAGCGCTCGTTTATGTAAGATCAATATCATTTTCCGGGTAATTTCTTCAACATCATCTTCCCGATAAATATGCGGCAGCATATACAGACATGGTCTGAACATGAGCTTTTCTTTATCGCATTTATTACAAATAATCACCCGTAGCTGATGTTGGGTATGCATAGGTATCTGGTAACAGCCTGCGCTGAACCAATCATCATCCAGGGCCAGGAAAGCGATATCGGCATTATCTATCTCTTCTGGCGGCAGAAAGTCAATTTTCTGCTGCCATTGATTCGCCAGACGCGTCATGATGATTTTCAAACCATGCTCAAAGTGACTGTTTTGTTCCTTAATAGCGATACTCAGCATAAAAAATATCCTACACGGCAGGTGAATCATGGTGAAATATTAAAGAAACTGATTGATTTTCTAAATACTGGCGGCCTTAATTCCCACTTTATGCGTGCTGAGATGTGTCCAGGCGATTTCCTGGAACCTGGCATTGCGCCAGAAAAGACGATATTCGTACACTTAGTCAGCAACCAGAACAAAAGCCATTGACTCAGGAGTGCCTGACCGTATAATTCTCGCGTTTCGTCTACACGAAGTCTTCACTTCACAAGGCGCCCTTAGCTCAGTTGGATAGAGCAACGGCCTTCTAAGCCGTGGGTCGCAGGTTCGAATCCTGCAGGGCGCGCCACTTATAAATCAACGTGTTACGCTTCTTTATTTCCTCCTTATTTTCCATATGGGACATATTTGGGACATCATCACCAAAAATGTCGTCTATTTTCCTCGCGTGTTCCGTTAAATGATTAGGTGCAAGGTGAGCATATCTGTGAATCACCACGGATAACCTGGACACTTCTGAGTCGTTGATGATATAGGTTTTCATATTCAGCCGGTGGCATCTGCTCGCTCGAACCATGCCGGCGTCTACTGTTATAAAACATTTCTATGTAATCAAAAATATCGCTTCTGGCTTCGTCTCTCGTTCCGTAGATCTTTTCCTTTATCCGTTCACGCTTCAGTAGCTGGAAAAAGCTTTCTGCAACCGCATTGTCATGACAGTTGCCACGACGGCTCATTCTGCTCTCCAGTCCGTGCGGTTTCAGGAGCGACTGCCATTCATAGCGGGTGATTACGTCGCCACACGGCCATCAGAAGCGCATTCAGGACTCTATCTTTTGTCATTCATGGTTGCAGTGACCAATTGAATCTATTGCGGCTTTTTTTTATATGTCCCGCTCGTCAGTAACCCGCTTCAACTCTTTCGGGAGTCGGCGGATTCCGGTCTGATCATCTGACTGCTCTTTATTTCTTTATTGGTGGAGGAGTTCGACCCGTACTTCTTTATCCTGGCGTAAAGACTGTGGGTAGTAATATCGAGATGTGTTGCGGCGCTGGAAACAGAATGGCCACGCTCAACGACCTGTCTTACCGCTTCAATTTTAAACTCTTCGGGATAACGTTTACCGCTCATAGGCACCTCTCTTTAAGTCATCTTAAATGGCTCTGAGGTGTCTGTTAAACCTGTGGCGATTCACATTGACCGCAGATTGTCAGGTTCCTTTACCCGGTAGTGAAACCAGTAGGGGGCAGTTTATCCGCACTAAAAGACGGTGTTCCTGCATCTGTGGTGGAGTTGAACCGGATGGGCTTTGGGCACATGCGTATCCTTGCGTGTATTGGTCAGTTGCCGGAGTCTGGATTAATGCACTATGGCTCCGTTGGGTTCTTTTTTGGGACTGATGGTGCATTGCGACTTCTTGCTAAGAAACCTGATGGGGCATTTGTGACATACGATATGTAGGAATCCCCGCCGCCCGTTACCCATTGGTGGCGGGGAACATTAATTATACATGAATGTTATTTAATTATTTCCGTAATATTCTCATTTGTCCTCGCCCCTGTTCTAACGTCCCATGTCCCAGATGTAATTGATTCTAATTCATTTGAATCTATGCCGTTAATCGCCCGCCCGGAAAGCCATCTTCCGTCTATTTGGAATGTCTTCTTGTCGACATCTGCATTTATAATTTTTCCATCCTTTGTTTTAAAGCTAATGAACATCGCTGTATTCTCATCAAGAGAATCAGCAGGATTTTTATTAAACTCAAATATTACAAAGGTTTTAATGCCCATTTGCTGTTTATATATCCATAATGATTTTATATAAACGTTGTTACATATTTTTGCGTTAATATTAAGAGGCTTGAAATTAAAGGCTCGTGAATAGTCGAAAAATCCTGGAGCAGTTATTTTCAAATCAATCCCGTAGTATCTAGACATTGCTTCACTGTTAAACGTATCAAGACTTGGGCCTGCATGCAGTACCGGTGGAAAGTAATAATCAGGAATTATCGCTTGATCTTGTTTGTTATGTTTCGCCCTGTCTATTATTTCTTCCCTAATCTCCGTTTGTTTGCTTATTGATTTAATTGATGAGTAATAGAGGATGTATGATGGGATGAAATATAAAAAAGCCATTGCATATGTAGTAACAGATAAATAAATGGAAGCCTTGTTAAATTTCGTAAATGCAGAATGAGCAACAAAGGAAATCGAAAGAATCATAAAGCAGAGTGCTCCATTGAGAGCCCTGCTGGGCATTGCAGGAGATGCAAGGAACGCAACATTTGCAGCAATTGCACCCAGCATGAATAAAAAGCTTCCAAACATAAGTTTGCTGCTACTATTCCTTGATAACACTACAGAGATTAGTAGTATTATAAATGCAATATAGACCTGCCAATATGCCCCCATTGCTGATGGCAGCCTTTCTGAAAAGTGCTCAAGAACCCTCCATGCAAGTGGTTGATTGTACCAGTCTTGTATTGTAGACGCACGGGATAGGTTTCCCGGAGCCAGCAGGAGAACCCCCGCGCCTATTGCAGATCCGAATACGCCAATCAGTAAATATTTATTTCTATTCATTATAAAGAAATATGCTACAGAAATTAATACAACTACAAGAGATGTATTTTCATTTGAGCAACCTGCAAATATCGATGATATGGCATATACAAAGAGTATTAAATTGGATTTTTTACCATTGCTTAAATATATAGAAATTAGTATATAAATGGCAATGAACATGTTGGTCCATAAGTAATTTGCTGACCCAACAAGCCAGAAGTTAGTTTGACCGAGGGCTGGATTTGCAACGAAGTATAAGAAAAATAAGAAAATCATCACATATGGGGACGGTGACGACTTTGTTAATGTAGCTGGGATCATTGTCCAGCACAACACCATTAATGTTAGCGCTGCTGAGTTTATTGCATTGTAAATATGCGGGGAGAAAAACTTTAATAGAGATGTGCTGATCGTATCTGACACAACCCTTCCGCTCCATCCCAAATAGTGCATTTTTACGCTAGAAAGCGAAAGCTCTCTTAGGGCATAAGTATAGTCATCAGAGTTCATTGGTGTGATAAATCCTATTGAATACACCAACGAGAAAACTATAAGGATAGCGATTACCATTTTTAATCTATTGTTAACCATTTTTCTTCTCATTCTTAATTATGTACTTAGGCCTTTTTTTTGTTTCTATGTAAATCCTGCCAATATATTCCCCAAGAATACCTATTCCTATCAATTGAACGCCACCCAGAAAAAGTACAGAAACAAGAAGAGACGGGTAGCCAGGAACATTATTTCCAAATATTAATTTATCAATAATCATCCATGCACCGTAAAGGAATGACATACCTGCAATAAACAATCCAATGTAAGTCCATATGCGGAGCGGAAATGTTGAGAAAGAAGTTATTCCTTCCAGCGCCAGATTCCATAATTTCCAGCCATTGAATTTTGAATCGCCGGCAACACGCTCAGCGCGGGCGTATTCAACTACATCAGTCTTGCCGCCCACCCATGACAGAACGCCTTTCATAAACAGATTACGTTCTGGCATCTGTTTAATATTTTCGACAACCTCACGACTCATTAACCGAAAGTCGCCAACGTTCTCTTCAATTTTCGGATTGCTGATTTTATTATGCAGCTTATAAAACCATTCAGCTGTCTTACGCTTCATGCGCCCGTCAGTTGAGCGGTCTGAGCGCTTAGCCAGCACCATATCCGCGCCAGCCTGCCACTTCTCAATGAGATGGGGGATTACTTCTATCGGATCTTGTAAATCGACATCAATAGGAATGACCGCATCCCCGGTTGCATGGTCGAGACCCGCGAAAAGAGCAGGTTCTTTACCGAAGTTTCGCGTAAACGAAAGCGGAATAACGAGCGGATCAGATGCAGCTATTTTGTTAATTATTGATTCAGTCGCATCTTTGCTTCCATCGTTGATGAAAACAATCTCAACTTCATACGGTTTTAGCTCTTCAAACTCGCGAACCGTTTTATAGAAAATAGGTATCGTGGCTTCTTCATTGAAGACCGGAACGACTAACGAGATTTTCATTTCGCATCCCTAAAGACAATGAACTTTGAATAAATGAATCCGCATATCAGGCTGATAGCTGAAAAGGTGACAAGAGTAAGGAGTGGCGGCAGGGAACATTTGTCAGCCATCCAGCCAACAACGGCGCTCAGTGTTCCCATAAATCCCACGTACATCATGTAGCGAAGCGTGGTGGTGCTGGCGTTAAAGGTGAAGCGCGCATTGGCATAGAAGCTGAACGATACGGCGATAACAAAACCGGAAAAGTTCGCCAACGCCTGATGCGTATGCATCCCATACACACAAAAAGCAAATACGCCCCAATGAATAAGCGTGTTAAGAACACCGATCGATGTGTACTTAGCGAATAACTTCAACATTATGAAAATCAGCGGATTCGGAAAGGTCTGGAGTGTAGCACTACAAATTGCTTTGATCGATATAAACGATCAATAATGTGGTATTCAATAGTTTAAAGTTATTGTTATCTTATTAATTGATCGTTGTTACCGATCAATTGGGGCTACTGATTGCTAAGTAGTTTGGGACAAAAACGGGACACACAAAGCTTTGCATCGGCTTGCAAGGCTTTGCATGTTTTTCGAAGATGGGGCGAGTGAGCGCCGTAGTAATGGGATAACTTGTTGTTAGCTCAGGTAGTTCCAGGAACATCTAAGCCGTGGGTCGCAGGTTCGAATCCTGCACGGCGCGCCATTTAACCTCTCAAAATTACGTTAATCCGTAAGCTTCTGCGGCGGCGACGTTGCGCCATCCGCAGTACGTGACGCTAATATGCAAATAACTAATTGCGTTTAATCTGTTTATGGTGCTCCTCAGCCTGGATCTCGTGGGAGAAAGAATGGGCATTATTCATCGATTAATGGATGACCATTGCTTTTTCATAGTCGTCCATTTCAGAAAAGGATGTCGCATTTTCCACAGTAGCCGGGGCGCTGGGTTTCTGTGTCTGAGCCATTTGCTGATGCGCGAAGGCGTCACCGTTATTCATCATCTCATGTGCTGTGGCGGATAATTGGCGGGATTCCATTTTCTCTGCGGTGTTTACGCCAGCTGAAATAAAAAAACGACAGCTAAAAGGGATGTAAACTTATTCATCTTATTTCTCCGGTGTGGGTTAATAAGAGAAATAATAAAACAGTTGTTGGGCCTGGCGCGTGACGGGATAATGACGATTATATCAGATTATTTTGCTGGCTAGTGATAGCGCCTTTCACTATCGCTACAGTTCAACGGAGGTGTTTGGGGAATGTCAAAATAAAACGAGTAGCGCGTGTATCGGAGGTGACAGAAATTTTTCCCCGGTGCGCAGTGACGATGGATTTTACAATTGCCAGGCCTATACCGCTGCCTTCCCCTTTACGCTGGCGGGAGGGATCAACGCGATAAAAACGATCGAAAAGGAGCGGCAAATGTTCCGGCGCGATTGGCGTACCGGGGTTTTCAACAATAATATGTATCTGGTCGTCCGCTTCTTTTATCCGAAGAGTAATGGTTTTACCCGGCGGCGTATAGCGCATCGTATTAGAGAGTAAATTACTGATCGCTCTGCGCAGCATGATGGGATCGCCGGTGATTCAGCAGGCGCGGCCTTCAAAGCGCAAGCTCCCAACACCTTTTCGGCAGAAAAACTCGATGAGGCGCTTTACCACGGGGCGGTGCTCCGGGTGCGGCCAAAAGCCATGACGGTAGCGGTGATTATCGCCGGTCTGCTACCTGTTTTATGGGGGACCGGCGCGGGTTCTGAGGTGATGAGCCGTATTACCGCGCCATTGCTGTCGCTGTTCATCATTCCGGCAGCCTACAAGCTGATGTGGCTGCGCAGGCATCGTCGCCTTGCGGCATAACGTGTGCACCCCGCCTGCGGCGTCAAACTGCAGGCGGGTTCAGCGTACGTTTATCGTCCGAGCGCGCTGACCCGTTTGCGGTACTCGCCTGGTGTACAACCGAATTCACGGACAAAAGCTTTGTGAAAAGAAGATTCGCTCGCATAACCTACCGACTCGGCAATCACCATCACCGGCAGCACTTCACGCGACAGGGTCTGGGCGGCGATTTGCAGGCGCAGCGTTGTTAACACGGCTAAGGGCGTTGTAGCGGACACGTCGCGAAATAGCTGGGCGAAGCTCGCCCGCGACATGTGTACCCGTTGCGCCAGCGTTTCGACCGTCCAGGGATGCGCCGGTGTTTCCAGCATGTGAAGGATCACGCGGCCCAGCCGGGGATGCAGTAATAAATTGAGCACGCTTTTCGCCGTGCCAGCCTGCGATAGCCAGTCGCGAACGGCGAGGGTAAACAGCGTGGCGCACTGCTGACTGTATAAGACATCAGCGCCAGGTAAATGGCGTTCTGACTCCTGCTGTAACAGCAAAATGGTGGCGTTAATCCAGATACTGGCGGGGCTATGCGGCGGCGGGGCAAGACATAACACTTCCGGCAACGCGGTAAGGAAATAACGTGACGTCGTGTGCAGACGTAGACTACCGCAGACGATATGTGTCGGTGATTCGCCAGACTGGCGCAAACGGTGGGCGGAGTTTTGCGGCAGAATCACCACCTTTCCCGGCGTAAGCGTCATGGCGTCGCCGGTAGGCATTTCCAGTTGCGCTTCGCCCTGCGTAACGGTATGCCAGCGAATCACCGATAGTTCGCCAGCGGCGTGCGGCAACTGCCAGTCGCCGCCTAACGGGCAATTCTTGTCGATTGAGCCCTGAGGGGCGTTAAGCGTCAATAGCCGACTAAGCGCATCCATATAGACTCCAGAACAGATTTATTTTCAAAACTAGAGATAACCATTTCTGTATCTGTTCACTATATTTCGGACTCAATGTCATTTCTACCCTTGTTTTTGCTAACCACCAATTTAGACGATAAGACAAAAAATGGCGCGTTGCGGATAACCCTGTCTTTTTTGACGTTATTTATACTTGTCCTGACAAACAGATGGTGATTTGGCGGAGAAAGAAGATGACACAGTATCAGGCGCTCATTATTGGTTTTGGCAAGGCAGGAAAAACGTTGGCGGCAACTCTGGCGAAGACGGGATGGCGCGTGGCGATTATCGAACAGTCCGCCAGTATGTTCGGCGGAACCTGCATCAACATTGGCTGTATTCCAACGAAAACGCTGGTGCATGATGCGGAACGTGAGGGCGATTTTTCTGTCGCCATGCAACGTAAAGCGGCGGTCGTAAATTTTTTACGCGACAAAAATTTTCATAATCTTGCCGACCTGGACAATGTCGATGTGATTGAGGGAAGGGCGGAGTTTATTGATAACCATACCTTACGGGTATTTCAGGCGGACGGCGAGCGGGTGTTACGGGGAGAAAAGATCTTTATTAATACTGGCGCAGAGTCGGTGATCCCGGCTATTACGGGCTTAACAACGACGGCAGGGGTGTTCGATAGCACCGGGCTACTCAGCCTGAGCCAGCGTCCGGCGCGGCTGGGGATTTTAGGCGGTGGTTATATTGGCCTTGAATTTGCCTCAATGTTCGCCAACTTTGGTACGAAGGTCACTATCTTTGAAGCAGCGCCGCAATTCCTGCCTCGTGAAGATCGGGATATCGCGCAGGCAATTACCCGTATTTTACAGGAAAAGGGCGTCGAGCTGATTTTAAACGCCAACGTACAGGCCGTATCCTCAAAGGAGGGCGCGGTACAAGTAGAAACGCCGGAAGGCGCGCATCTTGTGGATGCCCTGCTGGTGGCGTCGGGGCGAAAACCGGCGACGGCTGGCTTACAGTTGCAGAACGCCGGCGTGGCGGTGAACGAACGCGGCGGGATTATCGTGGATGATTACCTGCGTACCACGGCGGACAATATCTGGGCGATGGGCGACGTTACCGGTGGGTTGCAGTTTACCTATATTTCACTGGATGATTTTCGTATTGTACGCGACGGGTTATTGGGAGATGGCAAACGCAGTACCCGCGATCGCCAGAATGTTCCGTATTCCGTCTTTATGACGCCGCCGCTCTCTCGTGTCGGGCTGACGGAAGAACAAGCGCGGGCAAGCGGCGCAACGGTGCAGGTGGTGACATTACCGGTGGCGGCGATCCCTCGCGCCCGTGTTATGAACGATACTCGTGGCGTACTAAAAGCGGTAGTGGACGTGAATACGCAGCGTATTGTAGGGGTGTCATTGTTATGCGTCGATTCTCATGAAATGATTAATATCGTTAAAACCGTTATGGATGCAGATTTACCTTATACGGTGTTACGCGACCAGATATTTACCCATCCTACAATGAGTGAGTCTTTAAACGATCTCTTCTCTCTCATTAAGTAAAACATAAATAATATAGCCCTGTTAATCAGGGCTTTTTTTTGCCTGTCAGACCATAAAAATACGCCAGGACAAATATGCTGGCGTCTGAAAGAAAAGGCTTTAGTCAGGCATAACGTATTATAACACCATTGAAATAACCCACGACTGGAAATCTCGATGTTAAAAGTTACCACACTTATTGCTTCATTATTGGCTGCGCCGCTGGCGTTTTCCGCTTCCGCCCAGCCGCTAACCGACGTTGAATATATCAGCGTTTCTGCGGTGTCAGCAACGCCGTCAATGCTTGAAGATGCTATTGCCAGACTGGCGCAAAGTAAACAGGCGTCGTCATGGAAAATTACGTCAATGCGTATTGATAATACGGGTTACGCCACTGCGATATTATATAAATAAGGAGAGTCTGAGATGGATAAATATCTTCGTCTGTTAAGTCAGGGGGATCGGCTGGGGTTAACATTAATTCGCCTGAGTATCGCCATCGTTTTTATCTGGATTGGACTACTAAAATTTGTGCCCTATGAGGCAGACAGTATTACCCCGTTTGTGGCGAACAGCCCGTTTATGTCTTTTTTCTATGAACATCCGGAAGAATATCGTCAGCATCTGACTCATGAGGGCGAACTAAAACCGGAGGAACGCGCCTGGCAAACCGCCAATAATACGTATGCGTTTTCGGATGGTCTGGGCGTGGTGGAATTGATTATCGCGGCGCTGGTACTGGCTAACCCTGTCAGCCGTTGGTTAGGGCTGGCGGGCGGCGTGCTGGCATTCCTGACGCCATTTGTCACGCTGTCGTTTTTAATCACCACGCCGGAGGTCTGGGTTATGCCGCTGGGCGATGCGCATTATGGTTTTCCGTATTTATCGGGCGCCGGGCGGCTGGTATTAAAAGATACGTTAATGCTGGCAGGTGCGGTGATGATCATGGCGGACTCCGCCCGTTCGTTACTTTTACAGCGACAGTAGCGACCCTCTTACCCTCTTTATGCCGCGATTCGTCGGGTGGCGCTTGCGCCATCCGACAATGTGTTGATGAATGATGGACTACCCTGACAGAAGTTCCTGTTCCACCTGTTGAACCTGCGCCTCCAGCGTATTGCGAATTTCGGTTAGCGCCCGTTCCTGCTCGGAGAAATAGGCTTCCTTATCCGCAACGGAAGAGGCGAGCCGCCAGGCATTTTCCGTTTCCAGTTGCGTTATCTCTTTCAACAGCGCGTCGATTTGCGTGCGGAGCTGGCGTATTTTATGGCGCAGATGTTCCAGGTTATTGAGCCTGTCGCTTGCCATCATCGGTTCCAGACCGCTTTGCAACTGTGTCAGTAACGCGCGAATTGCCGCCAGATCGGCATTCTGCCGCGCCTGATTAAGCTGTACCATCATCTGGTGCGCTTTTTCTTTTAATTCATCGGCGACCACATCCGGGTGACACAGGCGGCTGGCCTGACGCCACAAACGTTTTAATTCACTGCGTTCGTCTGCCGACAAACGTTGATCGCGGGCGTAGCGGAATTGCGCTTCCTGCTGCTGCTCCCGATACTGGTGATAGTCCTGTTCCGCATTTTCCTGCGCCTGGCGGAATGCGCTGTCGTCCTGATGGGAAAAATCCGCTTCCAGCTCGCGAATTTCCGCCAGCAACGCGGTGATTAACTCCGTCTGCTGCTGGATTCGCTGACGGATGCCCACCGCTTCGCGCGAGGCGGCATTCAATCCTGTCCACTGCTGTTTTAGCGTTGCCAGTTGATCCACGGCCTGGGAAATAAATTGCAGGCAGGATTGATAATCCTTTTCCCGGCGTTTTATTTCGGCTTCTTGCTTACGCTGCATACTCACCGCGAGCTGTTTACGCAACTCCAGAATACGGCTCATCAACGGCCCGAGACGCAGATGATAGAGGTCGTTGAAATCGTCGAGGATTTGTACCCGCGCATTTCGTTTGTCAATCAGATCGCGAAGTTGGGCTTCAAGCGCTTTCAGCTCCAGTTTACTGGCGGCAATAGAGGGATCTTGCCACGTCGAGAGCGCCCGTTGAGCCTGTAGCCAGGCGGCGATCTCTTGCATGGCGTCACTGAATCGACGAGCTTCAATCGCCTGGGCAATCGCGCTGATTACGGCATCCTGCGGCTCATTTTTCAGGTAGATGAGCTGCTGACGGATAATCTCTTCGTCCTCAAGTTCGATGGCGCTTTTGATGATCTCTAAACGTTTGATGATCTTATTCATGACGTTGATGCCTGGCGTGGCTCAAAAACGGATAACAGATACCAGGTCTGATTCACCTTTTTGAAAATACTGAAAAAATACTAAATGTATTCTGTAGGGTGTCGTACTTTTCGTCCAGAGTTATTCACATATTTTATACCCGGCGTCTGTCACCCGTAACGTTCTATATCGGCGCGCACTCTTTTCTTTTTACTCCCCACGACATCTTTTTTTACACGATAACGTTAACGTCCGGAGTTGAGCCTTGACAAACGATTGCGCCTTGCGGCAGCGAGAGCGAAATGTTAAAAGGTGCCCCTCAATAAAAACGATACAGGGGTAGGACGTGAAAAACGCGTCAACTGCATCCGGCGCCAGCGTGTCGGATGCCGCGTCGAAGAATGAACCGACGCTTCAACGGGGGTTGCAAAACCGCCATATTCAGCTAATCGCCCTGGGCGGCGCCATTGGCACCGGACTGTTTCTGGGCATCGGCCCGGCGATTCAAATGGCGGGGCCGGCTGTTTTGTTGGGCTATGGCGTTGCCGGGATTATCGCTTTTCTCATTATGCGCCAGTTGGGTGAAATGGTCGTGGAAGAGCCGGTTTCCGGATCGTTTGCCCACTTCGCCTGGAAATATTGGGGGCCGTTTGCGGGCTTTTTGTCGGGCTGGAACTATTGGGTCATGTTTGTGCTGGTCGGGATGGCGGAGCTGACCGCGGCGGGCATCTATATGCAGTACTGGCTGCCTGACGTACCAACATGGGTATGGGCGGCGGCGTTTTTTATTATCATTAATGCCGTGAATCTGGTGAACGTTCGTCTGTATGGCGAAACGGAATTCTGGTTCGCGCTGATTAAAGTGCTGGCGATTATCGGCATGATAGGTTTTGGTCTGTGGCTGCTGTTCTCCGGCCACGGCGGCGAACATGCCAGCATTGATAACCTCTGGCGTTATAACGGTTTCTTCGCTACCGGTTGGCATGGTTTGCTTCTGTCGCTGGCGGTGATTATGTTTTCTTTTGGCGGACTGGAGCTGATCGGCATTACTGCGGCGGAAGCGCGCGATCCACAAAAAAGCATTCCGAAAGCGGTGAATCAGGTGGTATACCGTATTTTGCTGTTCTACATCGGTTCGCTGGTGGTGTTGCTGGCGCTCTATCCGTGGGTAGAGGTGAAATCCAATAGCAGCCCTTTTGTGATGATCTTCCATAACCTGGACAGTAATGTGGTGGCTTCGGCGCTGAATTTCGTTATTCTGGTCGCGTCGCTTTCGGTGTATAACAGCGGCGTTTATTCGAATAGCCGAATGCTGTTCGGCCTGTCCGTACAAGGCAATGCGCCGAAATTTTTAACCCGCGTCAGCCATCGCGGCGTACCGGTGAACTCGCTGATACTTTCCGGAGCGATTACCTCGCTGGTGGTGCTGATCAACTATCTGTTGCCGCAAAAAGCGTTTAGCCTGTTGATGGCGCTGGTTGTCGCGACGCTATTGCTAAACTGGATAATGATCTGTCTCGCGCATTTACGTTTTCGCGCGGCGATGCGTCGTAAAGGGCGCGAGACGCAATTTAAGGCGCTGTTCTATCCCGCCGGAAACTATTTGTGCATTGCGTTTCTGGCGCTGATTCTGGTGTTAATGTGTACGATGGACGATATGCGATTGTCGGCGATTTTGCTGCCGGTATGGATTGTATTCCTGTTTATCGCGTTTACCGTTTTGCGCCGTAAGGCTCATTAACTTTTTTGCCCGATCCCATGTTCATGCGATCGGGCAATCCATTAATGCCGCAATGTCCCTGACAGCGCGCGAATATCGCTGCCGGTCGGCGTCTGATGAATACGCAAGCCAAACTCTTCCACCACGGCAAAAATATGGTCGAAAATATCGGCCTGAATGCTCTCATATTCCAGCCACACGACGGTATTGGTAAAGGCGTAGATCTCTATCGGCAAACCATGATCGTCAGGCGCCAGTTGGCGTACCATCAGCGTCATGTCTTTACGGATGCGCGGATGGTGGCGTAAATATTCGTTCAGATAGGCGCGAAATGTCCCGATATTGGTCATGCGGCGGTGATTTAAGGCTGATTCCGGCGCATCCAGTTGTTTATTCCATTCATCGATTTCCTGATGACGGCTGGTAAGGTACGGCTTTAACAGTTGCGCGGTTAACAGCCGCTGTTTTTCATCATCATCCAGAAAATGGATACTGGTCGCGTCAATATTAATGCTGCGTTTAATCCGGCGTCCGCCGGACGCAGACATGCCGCTCCAGTTTTTGAATGAGTCGGAAACCAGCGACCAGGTGGGAATGGTGGTGATGGTATTATCCCAGTTGCGTACTTTTACCGTGGTTAAGCCAATATCAATGACCGCGCCATCTGCGCCATATTTCGGCATTTCCAGCCAGTCGCCCAGTTTGAGCATATCGTTGGCGGAAAGCTGGATACCGGCAACCAGGCCAAGAATCGGGTCTTTAAAGACCAGCATTAATACCGCGGCCATCGCGCCCAGCCCGCTGATTAAAATTGCTGGTGACTGGCCAATCAGCAGTGAGATCATCAGAATGCCGACGATAATTGCGCCGATGAGCTTAATACCCTGAAATATTCCTTTTAGCGGTAACTGAGAGGCGGCGGGCCATTTTTGCGATAGATTGAAAATCACGTCCAGCAAGGAAAATAACGACAGCAGGGCGTAGGTCATAATCCATAACTGCGCGCAGGTCGTCAGGATATCCGCAGCCTCACTGCCTTTTTGTAGCCAGAGCGCGGCCTGAATATTGACAATGATGCCTTGCAGCGTAAAAGCCAGACGATGGAATAATTTATTCTGGGTAATAATTTGCAGCCACAGGCGGGAACTGGCGCTGGCACGTTTTTCGAAAGCGCGCAGTACTATCCAGTGCAAAATAATATGCACGACAACTGCTGTCAGAAAAATAATACCAAATATCACCACCAGCGACGTGGTGTGATTCATTTCAATTCCCGCTAAATCTTCTACCCGGGATATCAATTCCTGCATAATCTCTCCTTTATAAACAGCAGCCTATGATGACTGCTGAATGGCATTTATGCAAATCAGGACGCCTGCGCTTCAGGCATAATCAGCAACAGACGGGTAAAAGCGCCTCTGGGGTTATCCATACGCTATATTTTATCCTGCGCCCTGTAAACGTCGTTATTTTACGCGGTTCCCTCTTTTTGAACAGGCGCCAGTCCGTCAACAATGAATGAAAACTTTTTAACCAGAATGTTTAAAACGATTGCAATATCTCTGTCGGATAATGATTAGCACCGTCGTACCTATCAACAATAACATTAAGGAACATCGGATGACCCAAAAGCGTACCCTGCTAAAATACGGCATACTCTCGCTGGCGCTGGCCGCGCCATTATCTGCCTGTGCGTTTGACTCTCTTACGGTGATTGGCGATAGCCTTAGCGATACCGGTAATAACGGTCGCTGGACCTGGGATAGTGGTCAAAATAAGCTCTACGACGAACAGTTGGCCGAACGATATGGGCTGGAATTAAGCCCTTCCAGCAATGGCGGCTCTAATTATGCCGCCGGCGGCGCGACGGCGACCCCGGAATTAAACCCGCAGGATAATACCGCGGATCAGGTACGGCAGTGGCTTGCCAAAACGGGGGGAAAAGCCGACCACAACGGTTTGTATATTCACTGGGTCGGCGGAAACGATCTGGCGGCGGCCATCGCGCAACCAACCATGGCACAGCAAATAGCCGGTAATAGCGCCACTAGCGCGGCGGCGCAGGTAGGGCTGTTACTGGATGCCGGCGCCGGGCTGGTCGTGGTGCCAAACGTACCGGATATTAGTGCGACGCCAATGCTTCTGGAGGCGGTAATCACCGCTGGGCTGGGCGCAGCGGCGCCCCCGGCGCTAAAAGCGGCGTTAGATGCGCTGGCGGAGGGCGCTACGCCCGATTTCGCCAGTCGGCAACAGGCGATCCGCAAGGCGCTGCTGGCGGCGGCTGCAACGGTAAGCAGCAATCCATTTATTCAGCAACTGCTCGTTGAACAACTGCTGGCGGGCTATGAAGCGGCGGCAGGGCAGGCGTCAGCTCTGACCGATTATTATAATCAGATGGAAGAGAAGGGGCTGGAGCAACACGGCGGCAATATAGCCCGTGCCGATATCAACGGCCTCTTTAAGGAAATTCTTGCCAACCCGCAGGCGTTTGGTCTGACAAATACCGTAGGTATGGCCTGCCCGCCTGGCGTATCCGCTTCGGCGTGCTCCTCGGCAATGCCTGGATTTAATGCGTCGCAGGACTATCTGTTTGCCGATCATTTACATCCCGGTCCGCAGGTCCATACCATTATTGCGCAATATATTCAGTCGATCATTGCCGCGCCGGTACAGGCGACATACCTGAACCAAAGCGTTCAGTCGATGGCGCAAGGCAGTCGTACCACGCTTGACAGCCGTTATCAGCAGCTTCGCCAGGGGGAAAATCCTGTTGGTTCGCTGGGCATGTTCGGCGGATACAGCGGGGGATATCAACGTTATGATAATAATGAGGCCGACGGGAACGGTAATCATAATAATCTGACGGTTGGCGTCGATTATCAGCTTAACGAGCAGGTTCTGCTGGGAGGGCTGATAGCCGGTTCTCTGGATAAGCAACATCCTGACGATAATTATCGTTATGATGCCCGCGGTTTTCAGGCCGCCGTATTCAGCCATTTACGCGCCGGTCAGGCGTGGCTGGATAGCGATTTACACTTTCTGTCCGCTAAATTCAGTAACATTCAGCGCAGTATAACGCTCGGTGCGCTAAGACGGGTGGAAGAGGGCGAAACCAACGGTCGGCTGTGGGGCGCGAGGTTAACCAGCGGTTATGATTTTGTCATGGTGCCGTGGTTAACGACCGGACCGATGCTGCAATATGCATGGGATTACAGCCACGTTAATGGTTATAGCGAGAAGCTCAATACCAGTACATCAATGCGTTTTGGTGACCAAAACGCCCATTCGCAGGTGGGTAGCGCGGGTTGGCGTCTGGATCTTCGCCACAGCATCATTCACTCCTGGGCGCAGATTAATTATCGCCGTCAGTTTGGCGATGATACGTATGTGGCGAACGGCGGCCTTAAATCGACCGCGCTGACGTTTAGCCGCGACGGAAAAACGCAGGATAAAAACTGGGTTGATATCGCGATTGGCGCAGATTTTCCGCTGTCGGCAACGGTGTCCGCTTTCGCCGGGCTGTCGCAAACGGCAGGGTTAAGCGATGGCAATCAAACCCGTTATAACGTTGGGTTTAGCGCCCGATTTTGATGACACGCCAGGGAGGGCCAACCCCGTTCGTTCGTGACACGATGAGCCGAAAGCGCAACGGTAAGTTTTATAAAAAGTAAGTATTTTCAAAAATGTGGGTGAAGCCTGTGACGTCGTTTGTAAATTATCGTATAAGCGGAGTTTACGTTTTTGGCGGGGCGCAGGTATGAATAAAGAGTCCATATTTCGTCAGTTGGAGCTACGGCTAGCCGGATGTTCACTAACAGCTGACGCGTTAGGCGCGTTTAGCGCAATGGCGATTGCCGACAGTCTCAGGCAAAAACGCAGCATTATTAGTCACCATCTTAATAACTTGCATCGTGAGCAGCGGGTGGTCAAAGTGAATAGCCGCCCGGTGCTGTTCCTGCCCGTCGAGGCGCTACGTCGTCACCACCGGCTGGCGGTTCGGCAGGGGGATTACGCGTCCATTCAGGCGCTGTGCGCGGAGCGGCAGGACAGTCTGGAGCTGCTCATTGGCGCACAGGGCAGCTTGCAGGAGTCCCTGCGTCAGTGTAAGGCGGCGATCAGTTATCCCGGCGCGGGCTTGCCTTTGCTGCTGCGCGGCCCGACGGGGACAGGAAAAAGTTTTTTGGCGCGTCAGCTTTGGCAGTACGCCATCGAGCAGGGCATTTTGCCCCCGGAGGCGCCCTTTACCGTGTTTAACTGCGCCGAATACGCTAATAACCCGGAATTGCTGACGTCAAAATTATTTGGTCATGCCAAAGGTGCGTTTACCGGCGCAGACAGAGCGGTATCCGGGTTAATTGAGACCAGTAATGGCGGCGTATTGTTTATCGATGAAGTGCACCGTCTTCCGCCGGAAGGGCAGGAAAAACTGTTCCATTTTATGGATAACGGCACCTGGCGTCGCTTAGGCGAAAGCAGCGATGAACGCAGCGCCACGGTACGTCTGATATTCGCCTCTACCGAAGATCTGGAAAAGCACTTTCTGGCGACATTTATTCGCCGGATACCGGTCATTGTCAAAATTCTGCCTATCGCCGAACGCGGACAGTATGAGCGGCTGGCGTTTATTCACCATTTTTTTCGTCGCGAGGCGCAGCGTCTTCATCACGATTTGTCGCTGGATAGTGAAATTATCAGCCAACTGATGCAGGAGACCCTGGAAGGGAATGTCGGCGGCCTGGAAAATCTCATTCGTAATATTTGCGCCAGCGCCTGGACTTTCGGCCAGCGTGACGATGGGGTACTGGAAGTAAAAGCCGGGCAACTGCCGGATCGTCTGCTGATGGAGGTGCCCTTTACCGTTCCGCAGACGGCGGAACGCATCATGATTTATCGCGAAGGTGGCGTTTTTCCGCGAGTTTCCGGTCAGCATCAGGAATATTTACGGTTGACGGAAAACATTTGCGGCCTGTGCGAAGAGCTGGCGCAGGAGAATATTTCCGCACGGACGTTTGACAAGCTGGTCTATCAAAACCTTACGTTATATCTCGATGCCTTAATGAATAAAGAGAGCCCTCGCGCTCGTCAGGACAAGCGGCTGCGTTTTATCGAAGATGTCGGGAAAGCGATCGCTGCACATTACGATCTCGAACTGAATGCGGAATTCGCTTATCTCACTGGACGTTACCTTACCAGCCTGCCGTTAACGCCGGTGGAGGCGTCGCCATCGGTTCGTCATGTGATGCTGCGCTGGCTGGAGGAGGCGCCGGGGCTGGCGCAGCGTGTGGCGCAAAAACTGCTGGACGTGGTAAATAATAAATATGATTTGTTAATCGACACGCTCGACAGACTGGTCGTGGCGGCCATCGTCAGTAATGCCATTGACGCCACCAGCGGCGGTAAGGTAAAAGCGCTGATCATCGCGCATGGTTATTCGACCGCCAGCAGCATTGCAGGCGTGGCGAACCGTCTGATTGGCGAAAAGATTTATCATGCGATGGATATGCCGATGGAGGTCGCGTTTAGCGATGTCAGCCGGGCCATTGTCGATTATCTCCAGCATACGGATACCCGCGCAGGCGTCATGGTGCTGATCGATATGGGATACACCAAAGAGATCGCCGATGCGCTTTTGAGCGTAATTCATGGCCCGCTGGTGGTGGTCGATAACGTTACGACGCGTCTGGCGCTGAACGTGGCCAGCGAGATCGCGCTGCAAAAAAACATCGAACAGATCGCCGAAGAGATCGTCCCGTTAAATCAGTCGCGCTGGGATGTCTTCTGGCCCGCGCAGAAAAAAGCGCGCGCGCTGCTGGTGACCTGTATTACCGGCATCGGGACGGCGTTTAAATTTAAAAATTTGATGGAAAAAAGTCAGTTGACCGACTTTGATATTAATATTATCGCCTGTGAATATACTCGCCTGAAAAACAGCCGGATGGCGGCCTCGTTGCTGAATCAGTATGAAGTGATTGCGGTTGTCGGCACCATTGACCCGCAGCTGGCGGGCGTTCCCTGGGTGGGGATTGAAGAGCTGCTTGGCGAGCAGGGGTATGCGCATTTAAGTCAGTTATTAAGCGGTTATCTTAACGATAAACAAATTGCGTTAATTAATAAAAATATGGTTCGCGAATTTTCGTTGCATAATGTGGTTAATTCGCTGACCATTCTCAATGCCAATAAGACGATAGGGCATATCGAAACGATTATTGCCGAATGGCAAAGTACGCTGGGCTTCAGCTTTAATAATAATTTGATTATTAGTTTATATGTTCATTTGAGCTGTATGATTGAGCGACTGGTCATGCGCAATGAAATTACCCACTATAAAAACATGACGGAATTTAACGAGCGGCATGGTGAATTTATCGCGATGGTAAATCATTCATTTCAGCGGTTGAAAATTCTTTATAACGTGGCGCTGCCGGTAGCGGAAATTGGCTATATCCACGATATTTTCGAATTACGGATAGAGGATTTTCACTGGTAGCTGCGGTAGTTCAGGGAAAAAGGGGCGCTAGCGCCCCGCAGAAGAAAGACCTGATGGCGCTACGCTTATCAGGCCTACAGATCGCTTTGTAGGCTGGATAAAGCGAAGCCGCCATCCGGCATAACTATTAATATTCAACTTTCCACATATACCGGCGGGTGGTCAGTGGGTGATTACGGGCTGTCGCCAGAGCGAGGTTATAAACGTCCAGCACACAGTTGTGCAACAGACCGCAGAAGTATTCGCCAACGTCGGTGGATAGATCCTGAATGCCGAGTTTATCCGCATCGATCAACTGCAGTTTTCCCTGATAGCGTTCAATAAAGCGAATCGCACGATCGTCCAGCGGGCGAGTGCGACCACTGCTTTGCAGCAATATAAACGGCGTGCCCGGCTCGGTGATTTCGAACGGTCCGTGGAAATACTCTCCGCTATGTATGCTGGCGGAGTTGATCCACTGCATTTCCAGCAGAATACAGATAGACTCCTGATGCGCGGCGCCGAAAGAGGGGCCGCTGCCCATCATATAGACCACCTTCTCATCCTTCCATTCGGCGGCGAAACGCTGAGCATCTTCTTGTACCTGCCGTTGGGCGCCGTGAACAACGTCGCTAAAGCGCCCAAATGCGCTGACTAACTCATCGTATTGCGCATAGCCCTCTGTTTGGGCGAGAATTTCCAGCGCCAGCCACAGGCTGTATGCGGCTTTTTGTTGTGCAGGGTCGACCGTTTCCGGATAACGCGCCCACTGATATTCAATGATGTAGTCGCTGTATTCGCACAACGGCGTGTCAGGTTGGTAAACCAGACCGATGGTCGCCGCTCCTTTTTCACGCGCCACGCGGGCGGCTGCGACGGTTTCCGCCGTATTGCCCTGCTGCGAGGCGAGAATAACGACGCTATTTTTTCCTAATGCTTTTGGTGTGGCGTGGACAAATTCATTACTGGTGATATAACCGACAGCCAGTTTTGACGCTTCACAGTCCAGAAAGTATTTTCCTGGCCAGAAGCCGGTTAATGAACCGCCGCAGCCGACAAACCAGACGCGTTCAATGTTTTGTTTACCTAAAATATCGCTAATAATACGGCGGGCATTTTCATGAGCAACAGACATATTTATCTCCTTAGCGTGTAGCGCGTCCTCCGCAACAGCGCGGATAATAACGAGCATTAATAAAAATTAAATTTCTTGCTTACTTTTCATTTTTTGATGGAATTGCGGATCTTTGGGTATCGCCGGATTAATGCCTTTTTGCGGGGGTAATATCGCACATAGCATTTGTAGCGGAATGATATATTCAAAGACGGCAAAGTCCTCATCATTGACAAACGGGAAATTCAGATTCAGACCATTATTTTCTACCTGCGGGCCGATGCGGTAAATAGACGGCGTCCACTCACCGAGTATTTGCGCCAGCCGATCCTGACGCGCGTCAGGCTGCGGGTCGAGCATAATGAGTGCGGATTGCGCATTAAAGGCATTGTAAATACCGTGAATAAACTCCTCGAATTCGTAGCCCGACACCGGACAGCGCAACGTCTCCAGCATCTTGAGCGCACCCTCCTGCACCGTACCGAACAGCGTTGCCGGGCCGGTCAGACGAATATCTGCGCTATCGCGCAGCGCCAGCGCATTGGTTTGCGCCCACGCTTGCGAGGCGGTAACCAGCGCGGGCAGGTGGTTAAAGGTCTTTTCCATCCGCAGCAGCAGTGACCGGCGCTGTTCGCCGTCCAGCCGCTGTTGCTGCCCGGCGACGGCGAGCGCCAGCAGCATCAAATTGAGAACCGTGCAGTGATAGCCTTTTGTTTTCGCGCCAGCGGTTTCTTCGCCGCAGGGAACGGTAAGGATATAATCCGCCGCCCGGTCGATAGTCGCAGGCGCCACGCCAGCCATTGAGGCGGTGATATGACCAACATTGCGGGCGCGCTCCATCGCCGCCAGCGTTGAGAGGCTGCCGCCGCCCTGGGAGATGCCGACAACCAGCGCCTTGCCGCTGCGGGCAAGCGTCTCGTCGTCAAGCATAAACGGCCAGCAGACATCCACTGGTAATGCGCACCAGCGCTGCATAAACGTGCGAGCGGTCAGCGCGCCGTGGTATGACGTGCCGGAGCCTGTCAGAATAATGCGGGTGACGCCGCGTTCCGTTAGCGCCTGCGCCGCGCGCCAGAGATCTTCCCGCGTCTGCGTCAGCATCTCCAGCAGGCGAAGGGGCGTCTCGTTCATATAGTCTTCTACTTGCATAGTGTTACCTCTCGTCAAAGCAGGCCCAGCGCGCTGGCAAGAAGCCCAAACACGACGGTGCCTAACAGGATCCAGTTAATGTTCACGCCCTTACGGATAAGTTTGTACATGCCGAGCGTGAAGAGCAGCGGCAGCAGGGAAGGGAGGATTTTGTCAATAAAATCCTGCACTTTCATGGTAGTCTGCCCGGCGGTAAAGCTCAGCGGGGTTGTAATGTCGATCATGCTGGCGGTCATGGCGCCGACGACCATCAACCCGACGATTGACGCGATATAAGTCACCCTGTCCATCAGCCCGCTTTGCCAGAGGCGCATCAGCCAGGTGGTCCCCGCCCGGTAGCCCAGTTTGAGGGCGTACCAGCGGCAGAGGATGTGCGGAATGTTATAGACCAGTAGGGCGAGAATCGGCCCCAGAATGCTGCCCTGCTGGGCAAAGTAGATCCCCATCCCGGCGGCGATAACTTTCAGCGATCCCCAGAAGATGGAATCGCCGATCCCGGCCAGCGGCCCCATCAGGCTGGTTTTAACGGCATTGATCGACTCTTCGTTAAAGTCCGGGTTGCGTTGATTTTCCTCCTCCATCGCAATCGACAGGCCAAAGACAAACGTTGACAGATGCGGCGTGGTATTGAACAGCACCAGATGACGCTGTAAGGCGCGCCCCAGTTCGGCGGGGTCCTGGTAGATACGCTTTAGCGCTGGCGACATAGCGAAGGCATAGCCCATATGCTGCTGGCGTTCATAGTTCCACGATCCTTGCAACGTAAAGGAGCGCCAGAAAACGCTGCGTAAATCGCGGGCGGTGATGCGGCTTTCGCTTTGCGAGTGAGCCTGTGCGTCGTCGATCAGGGTCTGCGTCACTTCACTCATGATTAGCCCTCCTGTTGGGATGTGTTAAGAAACTGGCTGATAATGAAAGCCAGCACCACGGCAAACAGCGCGATGGCGATGATGTCCAGTTTGGTATATGCGGCGATCAGAAAGCCCAGCCCAAGGTAAGGCATTAATTTGCTGCTAAGCATCATGCTGATCAGCAACGCGAAACCCAGCGCCGGCAAAATCTTACTGGCGACAACCAGGCCATTGGTAATAAAGGCGGGAATGGCGTCGAGGAACCAGGTGACGGCGGCAGAACCGAGCAAAATGGCGAAAAAGACCGGCAGAAAACCGCTTAGAAAATAGAGCAGCGTTGGGCCTCCCAGGTGCATAACGGCAACCATCCGGGTATTACCCTGCGCCGCATAACGATCGGCCATGTGGCCAAAGCGGGCGTTAACCACGCGCACCAGGACGCCGAGGGTCTGCGCCAGCATAGAGATAGGAATCGCGATGGTCAGCGCCGCTTCGGGCCCGCGCCCGGACATAATAGAAAACGCGGTCGCCAGCACCGAACCGGTGACGACATCAGGCGGTACCGCGGCGCCGATAGCGACATTACCTAAAAAGATCAGTTCCAGCGTCGCGCCGATCAGAATGCCTTCGTGTAAATTGCCGCAGACCAGACCGGTGAGGGCGCACATCACCAGCGGACGGTCAATCATCGACACGCCGAGTAAACGCCCGTCAAGAATGCCCAGTGCGGCAATCAGGCCGAGCAGCGTTGCGGTGAGCAACATAGTGACCTCCGGGTTCAGAGTTTATCGTTAAGCAATTCGGCGGAATGAGCCGGAACCTGGCGCATTTCCAGACGGATGCCTTTGGCTTTTAGCGCCTGGCTATCGGCAATCTCCTGCTCGGTCAGGTATATGGCTTTGCCGAACTGCTGCGCGCCCTCTTTTTGCGCGATACCGCCGTAGTTGATAACGCTAATCCCTGGCACTTTCTCGACGAAGGCGAGGGTTTCGGCGGTATTTCCCAGCACCACCATCACTTTTTTGTGATCCAGCTTGCCGCTGGCGAGTTTTTCCGCCGCCTGTTCCACCGTGATAATGTCCAGCGACACGCCAGCGGGTTTTGCCAGACTTAATGACATAGAGACAAACGCGTCGCCGGCGGCGTTGGCGTTAGCGACGATGATATGGTCGATATCCAGCGCCCGGGTCCAGGCGAAGACCACCTGGCCGTGCAGCAGGCGGTAATCAATGCGCACTAATTTGATCATGGGATTCTCCCTGTAGGTCAGCGGATGGTTGTGTTATTAGCGTGTTGATAAAGACAATGGATTCACGCGCCGCATTGGTGGCGTAGGTAATGGCCGCGTCTGTGCTTTCTTCTTCACAGAGTAAAAACTCCAGCAACAGGGTCATGTTGACGCCAGCCACCACAAAAACGTGACGGTGACGCATCAGCACTTTCGCGGCGCTATTGTTGATGCTGCCGCCGAGCAGATCGGTAAACACCACCACTTCTTCGCCGTTGGCTTGCGCGATCAGATTTTCGAGGGTTTGTTCAAGCTGCTCCGTGGTGACAATATCGCCATCGTAGGCGCAAACCGGTGTCACGCCGTGTTCGTCGCCAATCAGCAGCGATAGACTGTTAATAAGTCCGCGGGCAAAAGGGCCATGGCTGGCTACATAAACATGTCTCACCCGTTTTCTCCTTCATCCAGATAGGGGGTATCCAGATATGGCAAACGGCGTGCCAGTTTTAAATGTTATTTATTTTCAATAAATTGAAAGAGGAAGTTAACACTAGCGATGTAAAACCTGGCACTTCGCGCCATTGATCATTGAGGAACCTGGCAGAAAGGTGAAAAAAGCCGGACGGGCGTCCGGCTTAGGCAGGGGATTAAACTTCCGTCAGTGTGGTTTCAAGCGGCAGACGTGATTTCGGCAGCCCGGCGTTGAAATCCTCGACGCTATGATGGCCGACCGGCACCACGACCAGACTGGTATAGCCTTTTTCTTTCAGACCAAATTCAGCGTCGAGCACCTCGGCGTCGAAACCTTCAATGGGGACGGCGTCGAGACCCATCGCGGCGACGCCCAGCAGAAAGTTGCCGACGTTCAGATAAACCTGCTTCGCCATCCACTGGTGGTCATCTTTCAGCGAGACGCGGTGCATATCGGCGAAAAAGCGGCGACCTTTATCATTTGCCGCTTTAGCTTCCGGCGTAGCGAAACGGCCATCAGCATCTTCCTGATCGACGACGCGCTCAAGCCATGCGTCATCCATTGCGGTTTTGGCGCAGAAGACCACCACATGGGAGGCGTCCAGCATTTTGCGTTCGTTGAACGTGTAGTTTCCGGCAGCGGATTTTGCTACGCGCGCTTTGCCTTCTTCCGTACTGGCGACAATAAAGTGCCACGGCTGGGAATTGGTGCTGGAGGGGCTGTACTGTAGTAGTGTTTTTATTTTATCCGCTTCTTCGGCGGTCAGTTTTTTGCTGGGATCGAACGCCTTAGTGGAGTAGCGCTGTAAGGCGACAGAAACGATATCCATAAATGCTCCTGGTTGGTTTAGTACCCTTTTGTATCAGCAGGGTACCGGGTTATCGGTAAAAAGATAAGGGAGGAAAATGCGGAAACGGTTATTGCATCAGCGCGGCCGCAGGCGCAGTTGCTCTCTTTTAGGCAGCCCGTCTACGACCAGATTCCATGAGTCATTTATCAAATCGTTGAGTAGCGAGACGGTGATATCCTCGCCCGCATAGACTGAAATCCAGTGTTTCTTATTCATGTGATAGCCAGGCGCAATGCTGGGGTAAATTTGTTGATTTACCAGGGACTTTTGGGGATCCGACTTCAGGTTCACCACTGGGCGACAGTGATGTTCAGTGAACAGCATGAATATTTTGCCGCCGACTTTAAACACATCGTACTGTGGGCCGAAAGGCCAGCAGTGTTCGGTAAAAGGCAGTTCCAGCGCAAAGCGTTTTGCCCAGGCGTGCAGTGTTTGACCGTCCATTATTGCTCCTCGCGAGTCAGCGCGCGCCACATGGCTTCGAATCCCAGCGCAATATATTCGCCAGCGCGAGCGGGATCGCGCGCGGCGAAATCCATTGTTGTTTCAGCCAGCGCCAGAAAAAGGCCGTCGCCGAAGGCGCGGTATTCATCCGACATAAACACCATCAAAACGGAACGATGACATAAATCGCGCAATTCGGGGAACATATCGTCGGCCCGTTGTTCCGTCTCTTTGGTGAGCTTTTCGCTGACGGCCAGTTGACGGATCGCCCGATGGCGCGCGGGATGGTTCAGACCCCAACTGATGTAACTGTTCCAGATAAAACGAGTCATCATTTTGGCATCGGTAATGGATCGATCCAGCTCCATTATCATTGACTGGCAGAGATCCTGCTTTAAATGCAAATACAACGTGTTAATCAGCTCATCTTTGGTCGCGAAATAGCGAAACAATGTTCCTTCTGCAACACCTGCGTTACGCGCAATCACCGCCGTTGAGGCGGCGATACCGGATTGCGCTATCGCCTGGGTTGCCGCTTCCAGTAATGCTTGTTTTTTGTCTTCACTCTTCGGACGAGCCACTACACGTTACCCTTATGTCTGGAAAAACATGATTGAATCATGCCCGTTGTCGCGTCGCAACGGTGAATGTCAACCTTTGAAAAGTACCTTGACGGCGTATCTTTGCTTTCTATAATGAGTGCTTACTCACTCATAATCAAGGGCTGCCGCATGAAGTGGTAGAAAAGCATATTGCAGGCCATGCGATAAGCTGTCTCACAATTTGTGTGGTTATTACTATGCTTATTGCTGTTGCCGTAAATGTGCGGTGCGGGAGCCGCTGACGAGTTTGATAGAGGGGAGAGCACGATGACCATTTCCGCTCAGGTTATCGACACGATTGTCGAGTGGATTGATGATAATTTGAATCAGCCGTTACGTATTGATGATATTGCCCGTCATGCGGGGTATTCCAAGTGGCACCTGCAGCGCCTTTTTATGCAGTACAAAGGGGAGAGTCTGGGACGCTACGTGCGTGAACGGAAGCTAAAACTGGCGGCGCGCGACCTGCTCGACACCGACCAGAAGGTGTATGATATTTGTCTCAAGTATGGTTTTGATTCGCAGCAAACCTTTACGCGCATTTTTACCCGCACGTTCAACCTGCCGCCAGGCGCTTATCGTAAAGAAAAGCATGGCCGTACGCATTGAAATGTTTAATCGGCCAGCGAAAACCAGCGCCGCCAGATAAAGCGAATGACATAATATTCCAGCGCGCCGAGCAACAGAAACCATAAACAAAACAACAAAGTATAAAGCTGGTTGAGATCCATAAGATGAAAGATCCCGACCAGTTTTTGCGCCAGCGCAAGGCCGAGCGAAGGGGCGGGCAGCAGCAGGCTGGAGAGCAACGCCATCAGCAAAATACCGGCAGCGGTCATCAATGATTCAAGCGGGTGTTTCATGGCTTTGTTAAACGTAAGTTAAAACGCCATTGTCCGGGATATCGCCTGGTAAGGCAAATATGCTGTCTATTGTCCCGCCCAGATTTCACAATGTTTTTGTACCAGACCTATCAGCGATCCGCCGTCGGCAATAAACTCCCGCATATATTGCGCTTCGTTACCGCCTTTTTTCACCTGCAGACGTAGCGCGTCAATGGCGCTGTCGGCGCCCAGCTTGCGCGCAGAGGGGGTAACGTTGTCCAGCAGACGCAGCGTATCATCTGCCAGGCGACGGCGGTCGCCGGTATAGGCATCGGTTAGCACGCCCTCCAGACCATAGCGGCAAGCCTGAAAACGGTTGAATTTATATAACAGATAGTCTTGTTCCTGCGGTTTAAAGGGACGCTCGGTCAGCAGCCAGTGCGCGGTCGCCTGAATCAACCCTGCCATATTGATGGCATGATCAAGAGTGAGCGGCGTATCCATCACCCGAACTTCTACCGTGCCAAAGGCCGGGCTGGGGCGGATATCCCAGTGCAAATCTTTGATGCTGTCGATCATCGTGGTGTAAGACAGACGACGAAATAGTCCGGCAAACTCTTGCCAGTTACTGACCCACGGCATGGGCCCGTTATCGGGAAAAGCGGAAAAAATATTCAGGCGCGCGCAGGCAAAACGGGTGTCAGCTCCTTGCATATAGGGGGACGCGGCGGAGAGCGCAATAAAGTGCGGCACAAAATGCGACAGCCCGTGTAAAAGATAAATCGCATCGTCGCCGTTCGCGCAGCCGACGTGGACATGCTGGCCGAAAACCGTCGCCTGTTGAATTAAGTAGCCGAAATTTTCCAGCGTGCGTTGATAGCGCTCATTATCACAGACCTCCTGACGCTGCCATTTTTGAAAAGGGTGCGTACCGCCGCCGCAAATGCCGAGATGGTGTTCCGACGCCGCCTGTAAAATAACGTGCTGCATAGCAGAAAGTTGGGCCGCCGCCTGGTCAATATCGCGGCAGACGCCCGTGGCCATCTCCAGCATACTTTCGGTGATATCGTGCTTAATTTCTCCCGCAGTAAGTTGGGGCTTAACGGCGTCGATCAGCGTAGAAGAGTCCTGACTTAAATCGTAGCCAGGTGGATTGATCACCTGCATCTCCAGCTCAATACCAAGCGTATAAGGTTCAGAAACGTGAAAATCATTCAGCGCCATAGGGATCTCATTTATCGGGGTATTGCGCTAAGTATAGAAGCGGGAGCGCTCCTGTCGTGGGGAACGCGCGTTATTGCAGAAACAAGAGTAATAACGCTATTGTCACGTTGAAACCATTCTGTACGGACGGTACGTTCAGCCATCGTGGCGGCAAAGGCTGGCAGCAGATGTAACGAGATGTGCGTGGCGGTAAGCGAGGTAACTTTTGCGCTATTGAATCCCGGGAGCGTGACGCGGTCTGAAAAGGCTTTATAAACGCTCTCTTTGGCGGAGAAAGCCAGCGTCAGGGCAAGCGGAAAAGGGAGCAAGCTCGCCTGGAGAATTTGGCGCTCATCGCTATCAATAATGGACGGCGCCAGCTCTGTCGCCGTGTGCTGACTCATGATTTTTTCTATATCAATGCCGATACGCTGTCGGGATATGACGGCCAGCGCCGTTGTCGCACAGTGGCTGATGCTGCCAAATAGGCCGTCCGGCCATAGCGGCTGTCGCTTGTCGCCCATACCGGGCACTGTCCTGACGCCCACCTCGCGTAGCGCATGAACGGCGGCAATGCGGCCTGCCAGATGTTCAGCTTTACGCTTGCGTCCGGCAGACCGGAGCCGATCGTGATGAGGTAGCCATAGCAGGTCGTGTTCGCGAAAGCTGCTCGCATCAAAGTCGACGATATGCAGCCTGTGTCCGGCAAAGGGAAGGGGAAAATGAGATGTCAGCATCGTTTTTGCCAATTCCCTCCCCGAATGAGGGAGGGAAGGTTGCCATCAGAAATGGGTATTAATGCTCATATACCACGTACGTCCTGGTTCGTTATAGGTGTACGCGCCAGCGCCCGCCATATAAGCGCCAGTTTGCGTATCCCTGACGGTTTGCGCGTTACCTTCACGCCACAGACGTTTGTCAAAGAGGTTATCCACGCCACCGGTCAGGCTGACATTTTTGGTCACGTCCCAGGTCGCGCTCAGGCCAACAATACTGTATGGGCTGACCGCTTGCTTATCTGTTCCGGTAACGGGGTTACCCTGATAATCATATTTCTTCGGCTCTTGTTTGCCGTACCAGGTGAAGGTCGATTGCAGAGAAACGTCCTGACGTACCTGCCAGCTCAGGGTTGAGTTAAGCGTGTACTGTGGAATAATCGACAGGCGTTCGCCGGTCTCTTTGTTTTTACTCTGCAGCATATACGTAACGTTATTCGTCCAGTTGACGGTGTCGCTAACCGGTACGTTTAACGTGCCTTCCAGACCTTCAACGACCGCTTTCGGCACGTTCTCCCACTGATAAACATCCGTTTTGCCGTTGTTGATACGCTGCAACGGCACTGTACCCGCTTCAATCTTATTGCGGTAATCATTGCGGAACCAGGTGACGCCGGCCAGCCAGCCATCGCGTTTAAATTCCAGACCGATCTCTTTATTGATGCTAGTTTCGGCTTTCAGATCATCGTTACCCATCATATAGCAGCCGATGCCGGTACCCGCGCCAGTCGCGTAGCAACCCTGACCTTTACTGTACAAAATATAGTTTGGGTTAGTCTGGTACAGACTCGGGGCTTTATAAGCGCGGGCGATTCCCATTTTCAGGGTAAAGTCATCCCCCAGACCTTGCGACAGGTTGAGGGACGGGCTCCAGTTATCCCCCACAATACTGTGATGATCGAAACGTAGCCCCGGCGTCAGCATGGTGCTGTCGGTCAGTTCCATGTTGTTTTCAGCAAACAGAGAGAAAATTTCCGCTTTTGAATAGGGGCTACGATTGGTACTGCTGTAACCCGGGATATTTCCCCCCATAAAGGTTTGCGAGTTGGAGAGCTGGTCTTTCATACGCTGTTGGGCCCATTCAGTACCCAGCGTCAGGTTTTGATTGACCAGCAGATCGAAAGGAAGGCTCACTTCGCTGTGTAGGGTGACGTCATTCAAATCGGCATCGGCATATTTTTGCGATGCTTTGGGATCGAAAATTCCTTCGGTGCCGCCTGCCAGGCCTTCCGGCATCCGGGAGTTACGGGTATGTTCGTATTGCACCCAGTTACTGGTGGTTACGCCATTATTCCAGCCGCCGTTCCAGGTCAGAGAGTAGTTCTGCCGATAGAGGCGGTTCGTCTCTTTTCCGTAATTATCTTTCACCAGTTGGTTCGTATTGGTGTTCTGAGTATCGCCGGCATAGAGATTGCCCTGGCGACTGTATCCGGCCTCCAGCTCCAGAGACTGAAGCGGAGCAAAATCCCAACGAACCACGCCGTTGATATCTTTGTTAATGACCCCCTCGCGTCCTGCTGGTAGCGTGTCGGCGTAACTCCCGGTACGTTCAGACTGATGCCCCTGGTTAATATTACGCGCATCCGCCTGCGTTTTGTCGAGGTTGCCATACAGGCGGAAGCTGAAATCCCCGCCCAGCGGGCCGTTCAGGCTAAAGTTAGTGCGTTTGGTCGCGCCTTCGTCTTTATGTTCCGGCGCGTTGAAATAGGTATTCCAGGAACCGTGCCACTCGCTACCGCCTTTTTTGGTAATGATATTGACTACGCCACCCGCCGCGCCGTTACCGTAGCGTGCGGCGGCAGGGCCACGCAGCACTTCAATGCGTTCGATCATCTCCGGCGGCACCCACGCGGTATCGCCGCGGGTATCGCGTTCGCCGCGCCAGCCCAGGCGCACCGAGTTACGGCTGGTGACGGGTTTACCGTCTATCAGGATGAGGGTGTTTTCCGGCCCCATGCCGCGAATATCGATTTGGCGGTTATTCCCGCGCTGACCGCTGGTGGAGTTGCCGGTCAGGTTTACGCCCGGCATGGTGCGGATGATTTCTGACACGTCGCGCGCGGGCGGATTTTTGCGGATCTCATCGGCGGTGATGGTGGATACGCCTGGCGCCTGTAGGTTTTGCTGGGCAGCGGTCACCACGATGGTGTCTTCATTGGTGAGCGCAGCGCTATCGGTTTTGTCTTCCGCCATCACGGGCAGAGCGGCCCCGTAAATCCCTAAATTGACCAGTAAGGTCAGGGAATGAATCTTCTTGTTCATTGTATATCCTGCTTTTCTTTAGCCACATAAGCCAAAGCGCCCGTCAAAGGCATTGGCCGGGTGGTGAAATTGTGTTCGCGCGTCCCATAGCGCGACAATACGCTATTGCAAATGCAAATAGTTATCAATAATATTATCAATATATTTCACCTTTTATATACAAAATTCATAATAAACACAGGGTTATAATGAAAGAGGCGCTGGCAACGGGAAGTGAGGCCTGGTGGAGGACGAAAACCGGGCCGGAATGGATACGGGAAAAAGACGGAAATTATCGGGTCACTTTTTGGTGGCGCGACCCGCAGGGAAACGAAACACACTCCCCGATACGGCGTGTCTGGGTCTACATCACTGGCGTAACCGATCATCATCAAAACGCGCAGCCTCAGACGATGGCGCGTATTGCCGGAACGGATGTCTGGCGCTGGAGCACGGCGCTTAGCGCTAACTGGCGCGGCAGCTACTGTTTTATTCCTACCGAGCGCGATGACGTTTTTGCCGCTTTTGCGCCGGGCGAAACGCCCGATCGGAACGTGCTGCGTGAAGGCTGGCGACAGCTATTACCGCAGGCGATTGCCGACCCGCTTAATTCGCAAAGCTGGCGGGGAGGACGTGGTCATGCGGTTTCAGCGCTGGAAATGCCGGATGCGCCCCTTCAGCCGGGATGGGATCGTCCTGAAACGCCGTACTCGCCGCCTTTGATGATGCAGTGGCATAGCGAACGTCTGGGTAACTCCCGCCGCGTATGGATATTGACGACCGGAGACGAGGCGCCGGAGGAAAGACCGTTGGCTATTCTGCTGGACGGTCAATTCTGGGCGGAAAATATGCCCGTCTGGCCCGCGCTCGCCTCGCTGACTCATCAACGCCTGCTTCCCGGTGCCGTCTATCTGCTGATTGACGCGATTGATACTCAACACCGCAGCCAGGAGTTGCCCTGCAATGCCGACTTCTGGCTGGCGGTGCAGCAGGAACTGTTGCCGCAAGTCAGAGCCGTGACGCCTTTTAGCGATGATGCCGGACGAACGGTGGTCGCCGGACAGAGCTTTGGCGGCCTGTCGGCGCTGTATGCCGGCCTGAACTGGCCGACGCGTTTTGGCTGTGTACTGAGCCAGTCAGGATCGTTCTGGTGGCCCCATCGCATCACCCCGCCGGAGGGGGAAGTCATTACCCGGCTGAAAACCGGCGCATTATGCGCGCGCGGACTGCGTATCGTACTGGAAGCCGGCGTGCGTGAGCCGATCGTGTTTCAGGCGAATCAGGCGCTTTATGCCCAACTGAATACTTCGCAGCAGTCCATTTTCTGGCGTCAGGTTGACGGCGGACACGATGCGCTTTGCTGGCGCGGCGGGCTAACGCAAGGGCTGATGCTGCTTTGGCAGCCGCTTATCGACACGCTTTAACCGGGCACATGTCCATGACAGGAGTTGAGTATGGAATTCAGTAATCCCTTCGATAATCCGCAGGGACAGTTTTACATCCTGCAAAATGCGCAGCGTCAATTCAGCCTTTGGCCAGCGGCATGTGCGCTTCCCGCAGGCTGGGACGTGGTATGCGAACCGCAATCGCAGGACGCGTGCCAGCAGTGGCTTAATACGCGCTGGACAACACTGAATCCGGCGCATTATGCCGATAAGCAGGAGGCGAAATGACGCAGCGTTTACCGTTAGTCGCCGCCCAGCCGGGGATCTGGATGGCGGAAAAACTCTCTGATTTACCCTCCGCCTGGAGCGTGGCGCACTATGTGGAACTGAACGGCGAGCTGGATGCCGCCTTGCTGGCAAAAGCGGTAGCGGTAGGGATGCAACAGGCGGATACGCTACGGATGCGTTTTACCGAAGAGAACGGCGAGGTCTGGCAATGGATAGATCCTGAGCACACCTTCGGCGAGCCCCCGATTGCCGATTTACGCGACCAGCCCGATCCGCATCACGCGGCGCTGGCGTTAATGCAGGCGGATTTACGGCAAAACCTGCGCGCAGATAGCGGTAAGCCGCTGGCGTTTCACCAGTTAATCCGCATTGATGATACCCGCTGGTATTGGTATCAGCGCTATCACCATTTGCTGGTGGATGGCTTTAGCTTCCCGGCGATAACTCGCCAGATTGCGGCGATTTATCGCGCCTGGCAGAGCGACGCTCCTACGCCGGAGTCGCCTTTTACCCCCTTTGCGGATGTGGTCGAGGAATATCAGCGCTATCGCCAGAGCGAGGCCTGGCAGCGTGACGGCGCCTTCTGGGCGCAGCAGCGCCGCGAGCTGCCGCCGCCGGCGTCAATGTCTGCCGCGCCGTTGCCGGGGCGGTCGGCGAGCGCGGATATTCTGCGTATGAAATTGAGCGCGCCGGCGGGGGCGTTTCGCCAACTGGCGGCGCACATGCCTGAGATACCGCGAGCGGATCTTGCCCTGGCGCTGGTGACGTTGTGGCTGGGGCGATTATGCGGGCGAATGGATTATGCCGCCGGATTTATCTTTATGCGGCGGATGGGCTCGGCGGCGTTAACGGCGACCGGGCCTGTCCTTAACGTGTTGCCGCTGGCGGTTAACCTTCATGCAACGGAAGATCTGCCAACGCTGGCGAAGCGTCTTGCGGCGCAGTTAAAGAAGATGCGCCGCCACCAGCGTTACGACGCCGAACAGATTGTACGCGATAGCGGGCGAGCCGCAGGGGAGACGCCGCTATTTGGCCCGGTGCTCAACATAAAAGTGTTTGATTATCATCTGGATCTTCCTGGCATACAGGCGCAAACCCATACCCTGGCGACGGGGCCGGTTAACGATCTTGAACTGGCGCTTTTTCCGGATGAAAACGGCGGTCTGGATATTGAATTGCTGGCGAATGCACAGCGTTACGATGATGCCACGCTCTCCCGCCATGCCTTACGATTGATGGCGCTTATCACGCAGTTTGCGGATAACCCGGCGCTGCGCTGCGGCGATGCGCAAATGCTGCTGGCGGAAGAACAAACGCAATTAGCACACCTTAATAATACGGCGGTAACGATTCCCGCCGCCACGCTTAGCGATTTGGTGGCGCAGCAGGCGCAAAAAACGCCAGAGGCTTCCGCGTTGGCAGATGCGCATTATCACTTTACCTACCGTGAAATGCGCGAACAGGTTGTGGCGCTGGCGTACGCGCTGCGGGAACGCGGCGTTCAGCCTGGCGATAGCGTGGCGGTGGCGTTGCCGCGGTCGGTTTTCCTGACCTTAGCGCTGCATGGCATTGTCGAGGCGGGCGCCGCCTGGCTGCCGCTGGATACCGGTTATCCTGACGATCGGCTGCGAATGATGCTGGAAGATGCGCAGCCGAAACTGTTAATTACGACTCAGGCGCAGCTGGCGCGCTTTCACGATATTCCGGGGATGGAATATTTGTGTTATAGCCAACCGCTACCGGTCAGTGACGCCACTCCGCTGAGGCTGTCGTTACCGCATCATACCGCTTACATCATTTTCACCTCTGGCTCGACGGGCAGGCCGAAAGGGGTGATGGTGGGACAAACGGCGATAGTCAACCGGCTGCTGTGGATGCAGGATCACTATCCGTTGACGGCGGATGATGTAGTAGCGCAAAAAACGCCGTGCAGTTTTGACGTCTCAGTATGGGAGTTTTTCTGGCCGTTTATCGCCGGGGCGAAACTGGTGATGGCTGAACCGGAAGCGCACCGCGACCCGCTCGCGATGCAGCGGTTCTTTGCGCAATACGGCGTCACGACCACTCATTTTGTGCCGTCGATGCTGGCGGCCTTTATTGCCTCGCTCACGCCAGCGTCGGCTGGGAAAAGCTGCGCTTCCTTAAAGCGCGTTTTCTGTAGCGGCGAGGCCCTGCCGACGGCGCTGTGCCGCGAATGGGAGACGTTAACCAACGCGCCGCTACACAATCTGTACGGGCCAACGGAGGCCGCGGTGGATGTGAGCTGGTATCCGGCCTGTGGCGATGAGCTGGCGGCTGTTGACGGCAACAGCATCCCGATTGGTTATCCCGTCTGGAATACCGGTTTACGTATTCTCGATGCGCATATGCAGCCGGTGCCGCCGGGCGTGGCTGGCGATCTCTATCTTACCGGTATCCAACTGGCGCAGGGCTATCTGGGGCGTCCGGATCTTACCGCCAGCCGTTTTATCGCCGATCCTTTTGCGCCAGGCGAACGGATGTACCGTACCGGAGATGTGGCGCGCTGGCTGGATTCCGGCGCGGTGGAATACCTGGGGCGCAGCGACGATCAGCTCAAAATTCGGGGTCAACGTATTGAACTGGGCGAGATTGACCGCGTCATGCAAACGCTGCCGGATGTTGAACAGGCGGTAGCACATGCCTGCGTCTTTAATCAGGCGGCGGCGACGGGTGGGGATGCCCGGCAACTGGTCGGCTATCTGGTGTCGCACTCCGGTTTGCCGCTGGATTTACCGGCGCTGCAGGAAAAATTACGCCAAAAACTTCCCGCGCATATGGTGCCGGTTGTGCTGTTGCAACTTGCCAGCTTGCCGCTTAGCGCTAATGGCAAGCTGGATCGCAAAGCCCTGCCGCTGCCGGACCTGGCGCCGCGCGTGAAAGGGCGCGCGCCGCAGTCCGCAACGGAGATTGCTGTCGCCGCGGCGTTTTCCCGCCTGCTGGGCTGTGAGATTAACGACGTTGAAAGTGATTTCTTTGCGCTGGGCGGACACTCGCTGCTGGCGATGAAACTGGCCGCGCAGCTAAGCCAGACGTTTAACCGCCAGGTGACGCCGGGGCAGGTGATGGTGGCGTCTGACGTGGCGCAGTTGAGTAAGCTGCTCGATACTGACGATGACGAACGCTCGCGCAATCTGGGGTTCGGGCCGCTGTTGCCGCTGCGTGAAAGCGATGGTCCAACGTTATTTTGTTTCCATCCGGCGTCGGGGTTCGCCTGGCAATTTAGCGTATTATCACGCTATCTCAGCCCGTCGTGGTCGATTATGGGGATTCAGTCGCCGCGCCCCGCTGGCCCTATGCAAACCGCAACCACCCTTGATGAGGTATGTGAACATCATCTGGCGACTTTGCTCGCCCGGCAGCCGCATGGCCCTTATTATTTATTAGGCTATTCGCTGGGCGGGACGCTGGCGCAAGGGATCGCCGCCCGGTTGCGCGCGCGCGGCGAAACCGTGGCGTTTTTGGGGTTACTGGACACCTGGCCGCCGGAAACGCAAAACTGGCGGGAAAAAGAGGCGAATGGCCTCAATCCGGACGTATTGGCGGAAATTGAACGTGAACGCGCTGCGTTTGTCGCCGCGCAGCAGGGAAATGCCTCCGACGCCTTATTTACCGCCATTGAAGGCAATTATGCGGATGCCGTCCGTTTGCTGACGACGGCGCATAGCGTACCGTTTGATGGACATGCTACGCTCTTTGTGGCGGATAAAACGGTGCCGGAAGGCGTATCGCCTGAACAGAGCTGGTCGCCGTGGATAGCGTCTTTGGCTATTTATCGCCAGCCGTGCGCGCATGTAGATATTATTTCTCCCTCCGCTTTTGAAACTATCGGGCCCATCATCAGCGAACTTATTAATAAATAACGGGCGTTGTTTCTGCCTTTAACAAATTAAATCCTGAAACCCATAATAATTACTAATTATTATGGGTTTTTTATTGCAACTATTAATTCTTTTAACATAAGTGATACATGCTACAGGCAAGTTTAATTCCGAATATTTAGCTTTTCGGGCACTGGCGCGTAAAGATTGTTTCGGATAATTCTGACTTGCTGTTAGAATCTCTGACAGGAATGTGTTCTTTCATTGGATAAAGTTTTCAGGTCATACGGCATGCCATCTCTTAATGTAAAACAAGAAAAAAATCAGTCATTTGCAGGTTATTCACTGCCGCCCGCCAACAGTCATGAAATCGATTTGTTTAGCCTTATAGAGGTGTTATGGCAGGCGAAACGTCGTATTCTTGCTACCGTTTTCGCCTTTGCGTGCGTGGGGTTGCTTCTGTCCTTTCTGCTGCCGCAAAAATGGACCAGCCAGGCGATTGTCACACCGGCGGAGTCGGTACAGTGGCAGGGGCTGGAGAGAACGTTGACCGCGCTGCGCGTGTTGGATATGGAGGTAAGCGTTGATCGGGGCAGCGTATTTAATCTGTTTATTAAAAAGTTTAGCTCGCCCTCGCTGCTGGAAGAATATCTTCGTTCTTCTCCGTATGTCATGGATCAATTAAAAGGCGCGCAAATAGACGAGCAGGATCTTCACCGGGCGATTGTCCTGCTGAGCGAAAAAATGAAAGCGGTGGACAGTAATGTCGGCAAGAAAAATGAAACGTCGTTATTCACGTCGTGGACATTGAGTTTTACCGCGCCGACGCGGGAAGAAGCGCAAAAAGTGCTGGCTGGCTATATTCAGTACATCTCCGATATCGTCGTGAAAGAGACGCTGGAAAATATTCGTAACCAGCTGGAAATCAAAACCCGCTATGAGCAGGAAAAGCTGGCGATGGATCGGGTGCGTCTCAAAAATCAGCTTGATGCCAATATTCAACGTCTTCATTATTCGCTGGAAATCGCCAACGCCGCCGGTATTAAGAGACCGGTTTACAGCAATGGTCAGGCGGTAAAAGATGATCCGGATTTTTCTATTTCTCTCGGCGCGGATGGTATTTCCCGCAAACTGGAAATTGAAAAAGGGGTAACGGACGTGGCCGAGATCGACGGTGATTTGCGTAACCGTCAATACCATGTTGAACAACTGGCGGCAATGAATGTGAGTGACGTGAAGTTTACCCCGTTTAAATATCAACTGTCGCCGTCTCTGCCAGTGAAAAAAGATGGCCCGGGTAAAGCCATCATTATTATCCTGGCGGCGTTGATTGGCGGTATGATGGCCTGCGGCGGCGTATTACTGCGTCACGCGATGGTCTCGCGTAAAATGGAAAACGCGCTGGCGATAGATGAACGGTTAGTCTGATTTACCCGAAAAGCCGGATAGCGATATCCGGCTTTGTCATCAGTGTGGGCGACTATCGCCGCCCCAGCGGTACCACCAGCGGCGTCCCGGCAACCGGATCGTCGATAATCATACAGCGCAGCCCATAGATTTTTTCGATAAGCTCTGCGGTAACAATCTCTTTCGGCGCGCCCTGTGCGACAATATTACCTTCGCGTAATGCAATCAAATGCGTGGCGTATCGGCAGGCCTGATTCAGGTCATGCAGGACGGCGGCGAGCGTATAGCCTTTTTCGCGGTTGAGATCGCTTAACAACTCCAGCAAATCAATTTGATGGCTAATATCCAGCCACGTTGTCGGCTCATCCAGCAGCATGATGGACGTTTCCTGCGCCAGCACCATGGCTATCCACGCCCGCTGACGTTGGCCGCCGGACAGAGTGTCTACACTTTGCGCCGCCAGTGAGGTGATACCTGTTGCACGCATGGCACTGGCGACGGCATCGGCATCTTCCTTACGCCAGCGGGTAAATAACGGCTGATGCGGATACCGCCCTCTGGCGACCAGCTCTTGTACGGTGATATCGCCCGGCGTGGTAGCGTTTTGCGCCAGCAATCCGATGCGCCGCGCCACCTCTTTACTGGCGTAACGCTGTATTTGTTCGCCATCCAGCCAGACATGGCCGTCAACAGGCGTCATCAGACGGCTTAGCGTACGTAGCAACGTCGACTTGCCGCAGCCGTTAGGGCCGATGATGGCGGTAAAATGGCCGTCCGGAATCGAAACATTAAGGTTTTTTGCGACGGTATAGCTGCCATAACCCAGCGTTAACTGGTCGCCGCGCAAACGGGCTACGGATTCGGTCATTTTTTGCGGGACTCCTGAATTAACAAGACGATAAGGTAAATACCGCCGAGGCTGACGGTGACCACGCCCACTGGAAGCTGATAAGGCATAAACAGTTGCTGCGCGCACGCATCGGCGGCCAGTAGTAATAACGCGCCGCACAGCGCCGACTGGGTTAATCCCCAGCGCGCTGTGCCGCTAAGACGGCGGGCGATGTGCGGCGCGACAAGGGCAATAAACGAGATGGGGCCAGCCAGTGCCGTTGCCGCAGCGGTGAGCGACACCGCCACCAGCATCAGCATCAGGCGTGACCGCTCCACGCTAACACCCAGCGCGCAGGCGCTGTCATCGCCCATCTCCAGCAGCCGCATACGACGCACCAGTAGCGCGGCGCCTGTCAGCATCACCATAATCAGCGGCGCCGAAGGCCAGGTTTTTGCCCATGTCAGACCGTTGAGCGACCCGGCGTTCCATAAGCCAGCGGTGAGCGCCGTTTCCAGCGACGCCTGCAACAGAAGCCAGGTATTAAAGGCGACTAACATCGCGCGGATGCCGATACCGATGATAATCAGCCGGAAAGTTTCAATCCCGTTACGCCAGGCGAGCAGCCAGACAATCAATGACGTGACGATACCGCCCGCCATTGCCGCCAGCGCGATCGCGGTAAGATGCTGGCCAAACAGGACCATTGCGACCAGTACGCCGCTCCAGGCGCCGGTATTAAAGCCCATCACATCAGGGCTGCCTAGCGGGTTACGCATCAACGACTGAAAAATCGCGCCACTGACGCCAAGCGCAGCGCCAATCAGTAGCGCCATTAATACGCGCGGTAGTCGCCATTCGGTTACGACAAGGGTGATGTTACGCGGCGCGTCGCCCAGCAGCGCGGCAATAATCTGCCCGGTCTCAAGGGGCACGGCACCGCTTTGCAGGCTCCATAAGCCAATGGCGAAGCAGCCAGCCGCCAGAAGCAGGCAGCTTACGATAAGCCGACGAGAAAGAAACATCACAGGCCGCCTCCGCTCGATTTACGGCGTACCAGAAAGATAAGTACCGGCGCGCCGATAAACGCACTGACGACCGATACGCGGAGTTCGCCCGGCACTAACAGACGACCAATAATATCGGCAAAAAGCAGCAGAGCAGGGGTTGCCAGTAGTGTTACCGGCAGCGACCAACGGTGGTCTGCGCCCACCAGCCAACGCGCCATATGCGGCATCATCAGACTAATAAAGGCGATAGGGCCGACCAGCGCCGTTGCGCTGCCGCACAAGACGGTAATCGCCAGTAAACCGATAAGTTGGGTGCGCGCCACTTTACTCCCCAGCGCCGTCGCAGTATCGCTGCCGAGGCTCAGGCTATTCAGCGCACGGCTCAGAAATAGCGCCACGATCCCAGCGATAACCACGGGCGCAAGCGCGACTTTCAACGTTTGCAGGCTACGAATGTCCAGCGATCCCGCCTGCCAGAAGCGAAGCTGATCATAAACCTCTGGATTTAACAGCGCGATGCCGCTGGTCAATCCTTCCAGTACCGCGCCAAGCGCCACGCCCGCCAGTGTCAGGCGGACCGGGCTTAACTGGCCGCCGCCCTGACTACCGGTGAAGGCGACAATCAGTGATGCGATAAGCGCGCCGCTAAATGCCATGAAAAGCTGTTCCAGCGGCGTGGAGAAACCAAACAGCGCCGCGCCCAGTACAATGGCGAAGCTGGCGCCGTTGTTAACGCCCAGAATCCCCGGGTCGGCGAGCGGGTTGCGAGTGAGTGTTTGCATGAGCGCCCCGGCGAGGCCCAACGCGCCGCCTGCCAGTAATCCGGCCAGCGTACGCGGCAAACGCGCATCCAGGACGATGGTGCAATCGGCGCTTTGGCACACGCCGGTGAACGCCTCCAGCACGACGGCGGCGGGCAGCGGTTTCGCGCCAATGACCAGGCTTAAAACCGCGGCGAGACTCAGTAATAACAACAATCCGGGCACGGCAAACGCGCGCGTCACGGAAAACGAGCATGACATAGTAACTTCCCTGATAATGATAGTAATTATCGTTATCTATCTTATTTGGTTATGTTAGCATGTGCAGCCATTGAATGGATATTTAAAAAAACTCGCATTAAGGCGTTGTAATGAATCGACAATCCTGGCTGCTCAATCTCAGCCTGTTGAAGACGCACCCTGCATTTCGCGCAGTATTTCTGGCCCGTTTTATCTCTATTGTCTCGCTGGGGCTGCTTGGCGTGGCGGTTCCGGTACAGATCCAAATGATGACGCACTCCACCTGGCAGGTAGGGCTGTCGGTAACGTTAACCGGCGGCGCCATGTTTATTGGCTTAATGGTGGGCGGTGTGCTGGCCGATCGCTACGAACGTAAAAAGGTGATTCTGCTGGCGCGCGGTACTTGCGGTATTGGCTTTATTGGCCTGTGCGTGAACGCGCTGCTGCCGGAACCGTCATTGCTGGCGATATATCTCCTTGGCCTGTGGGACGGCTTTTTCGCGTCTCTGGGCGTGACCGCGTTACTGGCGGCGACGCCAGCGCTGGTCGGAAGAGAAAATCTGATGCAGGCCGGCGCGATTACCATGCTGACGGTACGTCTGGGATCGGTTATTTCCCCGATGTTGGGGGGCATATTGCTTGCCAGCGGCGGCGTAGCCTGGAACTATGGGCTGGCGGCCGCCGGGACGTTTATTACGCTATTGCCGTTACTGACGCTGCCGCGACTGCCTGTTCCTCCGCAGCCGCGGGAAAATCCATTTATCGCGTTACTGGCGGCATTTCGTTTTTTGCTCGCCAGTCCGCTTATCGGCGGTATTGCGCTGCTTGGCGGCCTGGTGACGATGGCAAGCGCGGTACGCGTCCTCTATCCGGCGCTGGCGATGAGCTGGCAAATGTCGGCGGCGCAAATTGGTTTGCTGTATGCGGCAATTCCGCTGGGGGCGGCCATTGGCGCGCTGACCAGCGGACAACTGGCGCATAGCGTTCGTCCGGGGCTCATTATGCTGGTTTCGACAGTCGGTTCTTTTCTGGCGGTGGGGCTGTTCGCCATCATGCCGGTCTGGATCGCTGGTGTTATCTGTCTGGCGCTATTTGGCTGGCTTAGCGCCATCAGTTCGTTATTACAATACACTCTGCTGCAAACCCAGACGCCGGAAAATATGCTGGGGCGAATGAACGGCCTGTGGACCGCGCAAAACGTCACGGGAGACGCTATCGGCGCGGCGCTGTTAGGCGGTCTTGGCGCAATGATGACGCCGGTCGCTTCCGCGAGCGTGAGTGGATTCGGGCTGGTGATTATCGGTTTGTTGCTGCTGTTAGTGCTGGGCGAGCTACGTCGTTTTCGCCAGACGCCGCCGGTTAGCGATGCTGGCTGATGAAGGGGCGTTTATCCGACTGACCAAATCGGTCTGGTCAGTCGGATAAGACTCCGATAAGGCTAAAACAGGGCGGCAAGCCGGTTAAGCAACAATGTTGCGCTGTAATAATCCAGACGGAACGTCTCCGTACCCAGGGCATAGACGCGCTTATTTTGCACCGCTGGCAGGTGCGCCAGCAGCGGATTGGCGTAAAGGGCCGCGACATCTTTGTTGTCGCCGGCAAACAGGAAAAGAGATTCGCCGTTTAACCCGGCGGCCAGATTTTCACCGCCAAGCTGAATGATATCGTGGCGCTTACCCTGGCTTTTGCTGGTTTGCAGCCCTCGGGGCAATGTCGCCAGCGTAAAGCCTAACTGTGTCAATAGCTTGCCTTGTGCTGATTCTGGCGTCCACAGATTGGCGCTATGCGCGGCAGGGGTATACACCAGCGCGCTAACCGGCTGCGGCGGCAGGGCGATTCGCTGTTTAACCGTCGTCAGTTGCGTCTCAAACTCCGCTATTCGCGCGGCGGCCTGTTTCTCCTGACCGGTGATCTCGCCAAGTTGCGTGAGCAAACTCTGCCAGCTTTTATCGTCATAATTGATGACGAGCGTCGGCGCGATAGCGGAGAGCTGATCGTAAAGCGCCAGCGCGGAGTCGCCGCCGGTGGCGCTAATCAAAATGAGATCCGGCATTTGCGCGGCGACCGTTTCGGCATTCGGTTCGCCGATGTACAGCCGGGCGACATGGCGAGCCTTTGCTACGTCGCTCCACTGGCGCATAAACCCTTGATCGTCGGCAAAGCGGTTATTCGGCGTAGTGGCTCCGCTGGCGACGACGGGCGCATCAATCGCCAGCAGCGAGCCTGTCAACGTCACGCTGGTAGAGACGATACGCGCGGGTTTGTGGTCCAGAGTATGAACGCCGCGGCTGTCCTGGATTTGCCGGGGCCAACCGGCGTCCTGGGCTAAGGATATTCCTGAAATTGATATACCAACCACTAAAAGCAGCCAACGATAAAAGGCGGGGAGTCTCACAATAGCGTCCTGTTATTAATAAAGTTAATGCTTCTCATTTTCATGTCAGCGGCAGCGAGATGCAAGCCTTAGTGCCATTTAACTCATGACCAGAGTTGACAGAGCGACGTTTTACTCTTAGGTTAGCGCACTAAAAATAGAAATAATAATCATTATTATACACAAAATCATTCAAGAAGCATCGCAACGGCAAGGGAAGAAATCCCCGCGGGCATAGATAACTGTGTGACCGGGGTTTCTGATCGCAGCCAACAAAGAGGCAGCTTGAAAGATGAAGTGTATATAAGCCTTTATCATTGGAGGATGATATGGATATGTCACTGGCCGAGGACGCTCAGGAGACAATGGCAACGCTTGCTCCCGATCGCTTTTTCTTCATGTCGCCGTATCGCAGTTTTACCACTTCCGGGTGCTTCGCCCGTTATACCGAGCCTGCGGTTGCCGGAGATTCGCCGGATAGCCCTTTCCAGCAGAAATTGCGCCAGCAGTTTGCCGAGGCCAAATCGCAGGGCATCGCCAACCCTATCCTGGTGGGGGCGATCCCCTTTGATACTCGTCAGCCGTCGTCGCTATTTATCCCGATGGCGTGGCAGTCCTTTTCCCGCCAGCAAAAGCAGCGCACGGCGCGTTATTTTACTGACCATCAGTCGCTGACGGTGACGGCGCGAAAGGCGATTCCGGAGCAGGATGCTTTTGAAGCGATGGTCGCACGCGCGGCTATGCTGACCGCCACGCCAGACGTCGATAAAGTGGTGCTTTCCCGGCTGATAGATATCACCACTGATGTGGCGGTGGATAGCGGAGCATTGCTGGAGCGGCTGGTTGCGCAGAATCCAGTTAGTTACAACTTCCATGTGCCACTGGCGGATGGCGGCGTTCTGCTGGGCGCCAGCCCCGAATTGCTGCTACGCAAAGAGGGCGAGCGGTTTAGTTCGCTGCCGTTAGCAGGCTCGGCACGTCGACAGCCGGATGACGTTCTGGATCGCGAGGCGGGAAACCGACTGCTGGCTTCACAAAAAGATCGGCATGAACATGAGCTGGTGACGCAGGCGATGAAGCAGATCCTGCGCGATCGCAGCACGGAACTGCAATTACCTTCCTCTCCGCAGTTGATCACCACGCCGACGCTATGGCATCTCGGTACGCCGTTTGAGGGCAAGGCCAACGCCGGAGAAAACGCGCTGACGCTGGCCTGTCTGCTGCATCCAACGCCTGCGTTAAGCGGTTTCCCTCATCAGGTCGCGAAAAAGCTGATTGCTGAACTGGAACCGTTCGATCGTGAACTGTTTGGCGGCATTGTCGGCTGGTGCGATGCCGAAGGAAACGGCGAGTGGGTAGTGACGATTCGTTGTGCGAAATTGCACGGTAATCAGGTGCGCCTGTTCGCTGGCGCCGGGATTGTCCCTGCCTCTTCGCCAGTCGGCGAGTGGCGGGAAACCGGCGTCAAGCTCTCTACGATGTTGAACGTTTTTGGACTGCATTAAGGAACGATGATGCGTATACCTTTCACCCGTTGGCCGGATGAATTTGCCCGCCGTTATCGTGAAAAAGGCTACTGGCAAGACGTGCCGTTGACCGATATTCTGACCCGCCACGCTGACAGCGACAAGACGGCGGTCATTGAAGGCGAGCGCGCATTCAGCTATCGCCAGCTCAACCAGGCCGCAGATAATCTGGCCTGCAGTTTACGCCGTCAGGGCATCAAACCTGGCGAAACCGCTCTGGTACAACTGGGGAATGTACCGGAACTGTATATCACCTTTTTCGCCCTGTTGAAGCTTGGCGTAGCGCCCGTTCTGGCGCTGTTTAGCCATCAACGTACCGAACTTAACGCCTATGCGATGCAGATCGCGCCGACGCTGGTGATTGCCGATCGCCAACATACGCTGTTCGCCGGGGAGGACTTTCTCAACACGTTTGTGGCTGAACACCGCTCTGTGCGGGTGGTGTTATTGCGCAACGACGACGGCGATCACAGCCTGGACGCGGCGATGCGGCAGGCGGCGGAAGATTTCACTGCCACGCCATCACCTGCTGACGAAGTGGCCTACTTTCAGCTTTCCGGCGGTACTACCGGCACGCCAAAGCTTATTCCCCGTACCCATAACGACTATTACTACAGCGTGCGCCGCAGCAATGAGATTTGCGGTTTCAACGAGGATACGCGTTTTCTGTGCGCGATTCCCGCCGCGCATAACTACGCCATGAGTTCGCCGGGCGCGCTGGGCGTCTTTCTTGCCAAAGGAACGGTAGTGCTGGCGACCGATCCCAGCGCCACGCTCTGTTTCCCGCTGATCGAAAAACACCAGATTAATGCCACAGCGCTGGTGCCGCCCGCGGTCAGTCTATGGCTACAGGCTATCCAGGAGTGGGGCGGCAATGCGCCGCTGGCGTCATTAAGGTTATTGCAGGTCGGCGGCGCGCGGCTTTCTGCGACGCTGGCCGCCCGTATTCCGGCTGAAATTGGCTGTCAGTTGCAGCAGGTCTTCGGTATGGCGGAAGGGTTAGTGAACTATACCCGGCTGGACGATAGTCCGGAACGGATTATCAATACCCAGGGAAGACCCATGTGTCCGGACGACGAAGTGTGGGTGGCGGATGCCGACGGGAATCCACTGCCGCCGGGCGAGATTGGTCGTCTGATGACGCGCGGCCCCTATACTTTTCGCGGCTATTTCAACAGTCCGCTACACAATGCCAGCGCCTTTGACGCCAACGGTTTTTACTGTTCCGGCGATCTGATCTCCATTGATCAAGACGGTTACATCACCGTTCACGGGCGTGAAAAAGATCAGATCAATCGGGGCGGCGAGAAGATAGCCGCCGAAGAGATAGAAAACCTGTTACTGCGCCACCCGGTGGTGATCCATGCGGCGCTGGTCAGCATGGAAGATGAACTGCTGGGAGAAAAAAGTTGCGCATATCTGGTGGTAAAAGAGCCGCTGCGAGCGGTACAGGTACGCCGTTTCCTGCGAGAGCAGGGCGTGGCGGAATTTAAATTACCGGATCGCGTGGAGTGCGTTGCGTCACTGCCGCTGACGCCGGTTGGTAAAGTCGATAAAAAACAATTACGCCAGCGGTTGGCGTCACGTTCACCGCTCTGAAGGAGAAAGAGAGATGGCAATCCCGAAACTACAGTCTTACGCGCTGCCCACCGCACTGGATATCCCGACCAACAAAGTGAACTGGGCATTTGAGCCGGAGCGCGCGGCGCTGCTCATCCACGATATGCAGGATTACTTTGTCAGCTTTTGGGGCCGCAACTGCCCAATGATGGACCAGGTGATTGCTAATATCGCCGCCCTGCGCCAGTACTGTAAGGAACATCATATCCCGGTCTATTACACCGCTCAGCCGAAAGAGCAAAGCGATGAAGATCGCGCGTTACTCAATGATATGTGGGGGCCGGGACTGACGCGCTCTCCGGAACAGCAGAAGGTGGTAGAAGCCTTAACGCCGGATGAGGCGGATACGGTGCTGGTGAAGTGGCGCTATAGCGCGTTTCACCGCTCGCCGCTGGAACAGATGTTAAAAGATACCGGACGTAATCAGCTCATCATTACCGGCGTGTATGCGCATATTGGCTGTATGACCACCGCTACCGATGCGTTTATGCGCGACATTAAGCCGTTTATGGTGGCGGATGCGCTGGCGGATTTCAGCCGGGAAGAGCATCTGATGGCGCTGAACTATGTGGCGGGGCGTTCCGGTCGCGTCGTCATGACCGAGTCGCTGCTGCCGACGCCGGTTCCTGCCAGTAAAGCGGCGCTGCGGGCGTTGATTCTGCCGTTGCTGGATGAGACCGACGAGCCGCTGGATGATGAAAACCTGATTGATTATGGCCTGGATTCAGTACGCATGATGGGGCTGGCAGCGCGCTGGCGTAAAGTACACGGCGATATCGACTTCGTGATGCTGGCGAAAAACCCGACCATTGACGCCTGGTGGGCGCTGCTTTCTCGCGGGGTAGAGTAATGACCGGCTTTGATTTTTCAGACAAAACGGTATGGGTGACCGGGGCGGGGAAAGGGATCGGTTACGCGACGGCGCTGGCGTTTGTCGACGCCGGGGCGCGGGTGATCGGCTTCGATCGCGAATTTACGCAAGAGAATTATCCCTTTGCTACCGAAGTCATGGATGTGGCGGATGCCGCACAGGTTGCGCAGGTGTGCCAGCGTGTGTTGCAAAAAACGACGCGGCTGGATGTGCTGGTCAACGCCGCCGGTATTTTGCGTATGGGAGCGACCGATGCGCTTAGCGTCGACGACTGGCAGCAGACGTTTGCGGTCAATGTGGGCGGGGCATTTAACCTGTTTTCGCAGACGATGGCGCAGTTTCGCCGTCAGCAGGGAGGGGCGATTGTCACCGTAGCCTCAGATGCGGCGCATACGCCGCGCATCGGTATGAGCGCCTACGGCGCCTCTAAAGCGGCGCTGAAAAGCCTGGCGCTAACCGTAGGGCTGGAGCTGGCGGGCTGCGGGGTGCGCTGTAATGTGGTGTCGCCTGGTTCGACTGACACCGATATGCAGCGCACGTTATGGGTGAGTGAAGATGCCGAACAGCAGCGTATTCGCGGTTTCGGCGAACAGTTTAAGCTCGGCATACCGCTCGGTAAAATCGCCCGTCCGCAGGAGATAGCCAATACCATTTTGTTTCTTGCCTCCGATCTGGCCAGCCACATTACCTTGCAGGATATCGTGGTGGACGGCGGTTCAACATTGGGAGCCTGACGATGATCTGGAAACGGCATTTAACGCTGGATGAATTGAACGCTACCAGTCAGAACACTCTGGTGGCGCATCTGGGCATTGTTTACACCCGTCTGGGCGATGACGTGCTGGAGGCGGAAATGCCCGTCGATGCCCGCACTCATCAACCGTTTGGTCTGCTACACGGCGGCGCATCGGCAGCGCTGGCGGAGACGTTGGGATCAATGGCGGGTTATCTGATGACCCGCGACGGGCAGTGCGTGGTCGGGACCGAGTTAAACGCCACTCACCACCGCGCCATCTCGCAGGGGAAAGTACGCGGCGTTTGCCTGCCGCTGCATCTGGGGCGGCAGAATCAAAGCTGGGAAATTACGCTCTTTGACGAGCAGGGGAGGCGCTGCTGCACCTGTCGCCTGGGAACGGCGGTAATGGGATAGTTCTGGCAAAGTAAAATGCAATTGCAGCATTAACGAAGAAAGGAAGTGATCTGGTTAACACTGTAATGTAAAAAATGGGTAACAATCCGGTTTTATCATGTTGTTGTGTTGTTAATTACGGTAAAGGTGTTATAGAAACAAAATGTAACATCTCTCTGGAACACCCAAACGGACAACAACTATGAATAAATCAGGGAAATACCTCGTCTGGACAGCGCTCTCAGTATTGGGTGCGTTTGCCCTGGGCTATATTGCGTTAAATCGTGGGGAACAGATCAACGCGCTATGGATCGTGGTGGCGTCGGTCTGTGTCTATCTTATTGCGTATCGTTTTTATGGGCTCTATATCGCCAAAAAAGTGCTGGCGGTTGACCCAACGCGTATGACGCCCGCGGTACGTCATAATGATGGTCTGGATTATGTCCCGACCGATAAAAAAGTGCTGTTCGGTCACCATTTTGCGGCCATTGCTGGCGCAGGTCCGCTGGTCGGGCCGGTACTGGCGGCGCAGATGGGCTATCTGCCGGGGATGATCTGGCTGCTGGCGGGCGTCGTGCTGGCGGGAGCGGTGCAGGACTTTATGGTGCTGTTCGTCTCGACCCGGCGCGATGGGCGTTCGCTTGGCGAGCTGGTTAAAGAGGAGATGGGCGCGACGGCAGGGGTGATCGCGCTGGTGGCCTGCTTTATGATCATGGTGATCATTCTGGCCGTCCTGGCGATGATCGTGGTGAAAGCGCTGACCCATAGCCCGTGGGGAACGTACACTGTCGCGTTCACTATTCCACTGGCGATTTTTATGGGCATCTACTTGCGTTATTTGCGTCCGGGGCGCATCGGCGAGGTGTCGGTCATTGGGCTGGTATTTCTTATTTTCGCTATTATTTCCGGCGGATGGGTGGCGGCAAGCCCAACCTGGGCGCCGTACTTTGATTTTACTGGCGTGCAGCTTACCTGGATGCTGGTGGGTTATGGTTTTGTCGCGGCGGTACTGCCGGTCTGGCTGCTGCTCGCGCCGCGTGATTACCTCTCTACCTTCCTGAAAATTGGTACGATTGTCGGTCTGGCGGTCGGGATTCTGATTATGCGTCCGACGCTGACTATGCCGGCGCTGACCAAATTTGTTGATGGTACCGGACCGGTCTGGACGGGCGACCTGTTCCCGTTCCTGTTTATTACCATCGCCTGCGGCGCGGTCTCCGGTTTCCATGCGCTCATCTCCTCCGGCACGACGCCGAAGATGTTGGCCAACGAAGGCCAGGCCTGCTTTATCGGCTACGGCGGGATGTTAATGGAATCTTTCGTCGCCATTATGGCGCTGGTCTCCGCCTGTATTATCGATCCGGGTGTTTACTTTGCGATGAATAGCCCGATGGCGGTACTGGCGCCAGCGGGGACAGCGGATGTCGTAGCTTCTGCCGCGCAGGTGGTCAGTAGTTGGGGTTTCGCTATCACGCCGGATACGTTACACCAGATTGCCAATGAAGTCGGCGAACAATCCATTATCTCCCGCGCAGGCGGAGCGCCAACGCTGGCGGTAGGGATGGCCTACATTTTACATGGCGCGTTGGGCGGCATGATGGATGTGGCGTTCTGGTATCACTTCGCCATTCTGTTTGAAGCGCTGTTTATTCTGACGGCGGTGGATGCGGGCACCCGTGCGGCGCGCTTTATGTTGCAGGATTTGTTGGGCGTAGTGTCGCCAGGGCTGAAACGTACCGATTCGTTGCCAGCGAACCTGCTTGCTACGGCATTGTGCGTGCTGGCGTGGGGGTATTTCCTCCATCAGGGCGTGGTCGATCCGTTGGGCGGTATTAACACCCTGTGGCCGCTGTTTGGCATCGCTAACCAGATGCTGGCGGGTATGGCGCTGATGCTTTGCGCCGTGGTACTGTTCAAAATGAAGCGTCAGCGTTATGCGTGGGTCGCGCTGGTGCCGACGGCCTGGCTGCTGATTTGTACGCTGACGGCGGGCTGGCAGAAAGCGTTTAGTCCGGATGCGAAAATCGGCTTCCTGGCCATTGCCAATAAGTTCCAGGCGATGATCGACAGCGGCAATATTCCGCCGCAATACACCGAATCGCAACTCGCGCAGTTGGTATTCAATAACCGTCTGGATGCCGGGCTAACCATCTTCTTTATGGTGGTGGTCGTGGTGCTGGCGGTCTTCTCTATTAAGACGGCGCTGGCCGCTCTGAAGATTGATAAACCGACGGCGAATGAAACGCCGTATGAGCCGATGCCGGAAAATGTGGATGAGATCGTGACGCAGGCGAAAGGCGCGCACTAATCTTTTTACATCAATAGCCCTCTCCAGAATAAGGAGAGGGCATTTGAATGACAGGTGACAACGATGTTCGATACGCTTTCGAAAGCCGGAAAATATCTGGGACAGGCCGCAAAAATGATGATTGGCGTGCCAGACTACGACAACTATGTTGAGCATATGCGCATAACGCATCCGGATCAGACGCCGATGACCTATGAAGAATTTTTCCGCGAGCGGCAGGATGCGCGCTATGGTGGAAAAGGCGGCGCGCGTTGCTGCTGAGGGTTGCCAGGCCTGATAAACGCAACGTCACCAGGCTATATTCTGAAAAATTCAACTTTTTCAAACGCCGCACGCAGGGTGTCTGGCGTTAACGTCACCGGTAAATAGTGGATGGATTCGACCGGGCGCAGGGTATGCGCGATGACCCTATCGATCTCGGCGGTGTTATGAATATCCACGTCCAGTTCGCTAAGCCGGGCCGGCAGATGAAATCGCCGGTACGCTGTAATCAATTGCGCCAGCACGTCATCTTGTCCCAGTAGCGCGCTTTGCACCAGAATGCCATAAGCCACTTTCGTTCCGTGCAGGAATTTTTCCGTTTGCGGCAGGACGGTCAGACCGTTGTGTACCGCATGGGCGGCGGCGACACGGGTATAGCGTTCCCCGAGGCCGCCGACCATACCGCCGCCAGCAATAATCGCATCCACCACGTCGCAAAATGCCTGGGTCAGCCGACGCTGCTGTTTATCCGCTAATGCTTGTTCGCTGCTGTCCAGCAGGAGATCGCGAATAGCGCACGCGCTGTTAATGCCCAGCCTTACGGTCAATGGCAATGTTTCAGGCTGCGGCGCAAGCACAACGGCTTCATACCATTTCGCCAGCGTATCGCCAATGCCAGCTAACAGATAGTCATCGGGCGCCTGCAGAATAATGCGCGGTTCGACCAGCACCAGAAAATTGGCATCATCAAAAATTTCGAACTGTAACGCCTGTCCCGCGTCGTTATACCAGACGGAAAGCGGTGTCCAGGCGGCGCAGGTTGCCGCGATTGTCGGGATAGCGACAAACGGCAGCGCCAGACGGCGGGCGAGCGCTTTGGCGGTATCGAGCAGCGCGCCGCCGCCGACGCCTATCACCACCTGACGATCGTCGTTGCAGGCGTGCGCCAGTTGGGCAACATGGCGTTCGCTACAATGGCCGGTAAACGGCAGATGCTTTGCGCCAGCACGTTCAAACGCTTCCGGCAGGTAAGGCCGGGCGGCGGCAATCGCGCGTTCGCCGTACACCCAAACGGCGTGGGAAAGCTGTTCCGGCGTGAAAAAGTCGGTCAGTCTTTCGAGGCTTCCTGCATGGGAAAAATAATTCGCCGGGCCGGTAACGACGCGGATCTCAGTGTGGTTCATGTTGTGTTGTCCTTAGGGTCTTCTCACCGTTGTTATTATATTTAGACATCTAAACGTCTTGATTGCCAAATACTAACACCCTGTGATAGTGTGTCAACAACCACATCACTGGCGGGTATGAAGATAATGAGAAATAACCCACTGATTCCAAAAAGCAAATTGCCAAATCTTGGTACCACGATTTTTACGCAAATGAGCGCGCTGGCGCAGAAACATCAGGCAATAAATTTATCGCAAGGCTTCCCTGATTTTGATGGTCCTCGTTATTTGCACGAGCGGTTGGCTTATCATGTCGCGCAGGGCGCGAATCAATATGCGCCGATGACGGGGGCGCAGGCGCTGCGGGAGGCCATTGCCGATAAAACGGCGGAAATATATGGTTATCGACCCGATGACGTCAGTGATATCACCGTCACAGCGGGCGCGACAGAAGCGCTGTATGCGGCGATTACCGCGCTGGTGCGGGCAGGGGATGAGGTTATCTGTTTCGATCCCAGTTACGACAGCTATGCCCCAGCCGTGGCGCTCTCCGGCGGCGTGTTAAAACGCATAGCGCTTACGCCGCCGCATTTTCGCGTCGACTGGCAGGCGTTTTCGGCGTTGCTTAGCGAGCGCACGCGACTGGTGATCCTCAATACGCCGCATAATCCCACCGCTACCGTCTGGCGTCAGGCGGATATCGAGGCGCTGTGGCAGGCTATCGGCGAGCGGGAAATTTATGTGTTAAGCGATGAAGTGTACGAACATATTTGTTTTGCCGCCGAAGGTCATGCCAGCGTATTGGCGCACCCTCAGTTACGAGAGCGGGCGGTTGCCGTTTCATCGTTTGGTAAAACCTTTCATATGACAGGATGGAAGATTGGTTACTGCGTTGCGCCTGCGGCCATTAGCGCCGAAATACGCAAAGTTCATCAGTACCTGACGTTTTGCGTCAATACGCCGGCGCAACTGGCGCTGGCGGATATGCTGCGCGCCGCGCCGGAACACTATCGCGCGTTACCCGATTTTTACCGGAAAAAACGCGATGTGCTGGTTAACGCGCTGGCGCAAAGCCGATTAAAAGTGCTGCCCTGTGAAGGTACCTATTTTCTGTTAATCGATTACAGCGCAGTGTCGACGCTAAATGACGTTGAGTTTTGTCAGTGGCTAACCGAAGAAGTCGGTGTCGCCGCTATTCCGCTCTCTGTCTTTTGCGCCGCCCCTTTCCCGCATCAGCTTATACGTTTATGTTTCGCTAAACAGGAATCAACGCTGCTGGCCGCCGCAGAGCGCCTGTGTAAACTGTAGTTATTTAACCGTCCACGCTCTGGAGAATCGACGGTCTGCAAAAAGCTCCTGCAGGCCGTTGATCTGTTTCAGGCGCAGGACTTCATCGGCGTCCATACCTAACTCCTGGCCGATTTTGCTCTCGTCCCAGCCTAGCAGAGAAAGTTCGCGCACGATTTCTGACATGGCGTGGATCTGGTGGCGCCCGCGCGCGCGGTTATGCCGAATGGTTGCCGCCATGCGTTCGTGACGTTCTCTGTCCAGACACGTTATCGGCAGGTAGCCTTTCAGACGCCTTTTCAGGGCCGCTTTTCCTTTGCCCAGCTCATGACGGTGAAAACCGTCTACAATCTCGTACTCCTCCGTATTGGCCTTTACCACCACGATCGGCTGAGTAAACCCATCTTGTTCAATCGATTTAAGCAGCAGTTTTTTCTCCGGCGGCGCAACGTTATTCGGGTTGTAGTCATTAGGTGAAATATGATCGTTTTTCACCCACAGGACACAATCGACAGGCTCATCGCGAAAAGGACTAACGCTATGTATCGCCATTCTAAATTCATTAATGGCGGCGATCCTCTCCTCTTCAGGCAGTTCAGAGAGAAAGTGAGTTATTTCGGTTGTGAGTCGGTGTTGCATAAGATCCCCCATTCCTGGCGTTTAGCTTTCATACGTTCGTTATAACGCTGGTAATTCTTAGGTTTTGTCGGACTGAATGACAGCGCCCGGCACCAGTAATCATTGTTCAGTAATACTTTGCAGATCCGTCGCCACGACGGAATATCGCGCGATCCGATATCGCCATGCTGCGTTTGTGGAATGGTGTGCATGCCTTTTTTCTTATACCACTGCAAATAAACGGCGATTTTATTACGGTAATGTTCGGCAGTGACTTCAGGCATACTGTGTAGCAGGAGCAGCGCGTACTCTTCCCAGTTAAGGTGATCGGGTTTTAAAATTTTCCGGTGGCCGTAAAAATGGCTGTCTTGTCCGGCGTATATTCCTCCGCTGAGTGCGCCGCTGACTCTGGCGCACATGGCCGCCCAGCGCTCAGGTTCGATAACATGATACAGCCATAACCCCTGTCGTTGTTCCGGGCCGAACGGTTCGCAAATACGCATGTAACGGGGCGGTACTCCAGCCTGATACATCAAATTATACAAAGGGTTACATGGTTTACCTGTTTTGGCGAACCAGGTCCAGATATCTGCGGTTTTCCAGTCATAGATGGGATAGATATACCAGGTGTGCCCCTTAGGGGCTAACGTGGTCCAGGGCTTATCGTCGGCAAAGCGCAGCTTATGCGAGTTAGCGATAGCGGCAAATCGGTTATAGGATTCGTCGGAACGAATACCGACCAGCATAGCGGCAGGACGTTTTTCTGAAAACCAGTCGGCAAAATCGCGAACGAACTGTTCAAAGGTCATGCCGTGTTGATAAAAGGAAAAAAAGGCCGGATCGGTAATCGCATCTTCTGGCGGTTGTCGTACCCAGTCGGTACCCGGCTGCCAACACTGCCACTCCGGCTGGTATTGTGAAAGGGAATTTTGTGTGGTTAAGGGTAATGCGACCCAATAAAAACGCTCAATAACGTCCGCGTAGTATTCACGTAACGATTCAATATAGGTGATGGTACAGGAGAATTGCGCTTCCCAGTCAATGAAGAGAACATGGATCTTTTTATTCATTTTGCGCGCCAACGTTGCCGTCAGGTGCAACATAAGTCCTGAATCTTTACCACCAGAAAATGAGACGCAGACCCGGGGTAAGGTTTCCAGGGTCCACATTATACGCTCTTGAGCCGCTTCCAGAACATTTTGCTCGAGCGGAACTTTATAAACCGACATCTCTGGATAGTCTCCGATGTGTTAACTACAGTATATTCGAAATAATTAACATAAAGGATAAGCAGATTAGATGAACTTGCAATGCTTTATTATATTTGTAAAATAAATATATTCCATAAACATATACATTAAATTTATATTAATATCCGTTATCTGACCTTCTTATTAATGTTTTTTTGTGATGTGCTCAATGAGCTCAGCAAATCCGCTATTATTCAGCGAAGCCCTATTATACATAAGATAGAATTGTATGGGAGCAATGGTAAAAGGTATGGTGACTTTTTTAAGTTTGATAGAGGAAGAGTAATAGTCAAAAAATGTTTGTGGTAAAAAACCAATAAGCTCCGTGGAGCTGATAGAGTTGGCGATGGTCATCAGCGATTTGCTTCTGAAACCAATTATTCTTTCCCCCAGCACATCATCCATAAGTGAATGATATTCTTTCATACCGGTTGCCCGGGAGACGAGTTGCGTAAATGACTCTTGTAGAATTTCGTCGATAGTGGCGGTGTCGCCTAGTCGGGGATGGTTTTCACTGCAAACCAGGATGCATTCTAGCCTATTAAAGTGAGTACAAACAATAGAACGATTATTCAGTGGGGCCATTGAAACCACAATATCTGCTTTGCGGTAGGCAAGCAGATCTTCAGGCAGTTCGTCAGTGGTCAAAATGTCGTGATGTTCAATTTCAACCTGTGGATCTTTGCGGATATATTTAACTAATTTCATCACATATTGGGTGATCAACAGCTGTGGGCTGTAGATAATAAATTTTTTCTTCAGGCTGGACTGATTCATTATATTAATAGTTTGTTCCAGGCTGTTAAGATTATTTTCTAAATGATAATGTAAATTAATGCCTGTTACGGTAGGCGTAATTCCTTTGCCTGAACGAATAAATAGAGGGTCGTTGAATTGCGTGCGCAGGCGTTGCAATGACTGGCTTACGGCAGAAGGTGTAATATAGAGTGTTTCTGCTGCTTTGCTAATGCTTAAATGTTGATAGATACATTCAAATATAACCAACAGGTTAAGATCAAATTTTTTAAGGTCGTAAAGGTTAGCCATAGTATGTTCCCGGCATTATCATGGTATCTTCCATGATTATGACTTAATCTCAATAATTTACCAGAGTTATGTTTATTAAACTTAATGTAGAGTTTATTTAAACTAAAATACCACAGTTATGAATATTTTAGCGAGTAAATAATTACAGTAAAGGCGGACATAACGTACACTTTTATAACCACGCCGTTAGTCTAAAAAGGCTGTGTCGGATGACATGCTGGTCTGGCGTCGCGTTAATGCCAGTCAGAGGTTGGCCCGACAAACGTAGCGCTATCGGGCGTGGTACGGTTAAGCTCCAGCTTTGCTAATTTCTGCGTTAAGGCTGCCCCATCATGGCGTCCAGTTGCGCTTTTTCCGGTAAACCCACAACCTGTTGCAAAATCTTATCTTTATTCATGTAATAAATTGCTGGCGTCGCGTTAGCGCCAAGATCGTCCATTAGCTGCTGATTCTGATTAATGACTTTCATCTGCGCCGGGGGGATGGACGCCGGAACTTCCAGCTTCATCTTTCCTGCGGAGGCTTCATAGTCATGCCAGGTTTTCGCCGGGTCTTTCGCGGCTAAAATCGCTGCGGCTGTGGCCGGGCTTTCCGGTTTAATCACGCCGACCAGTAATGTGCGTAATTGTACCTTGCCGGATTCGACCCACGGACGAGCTTGTTGCCAAAACTGCTTACAATAGGGGCAGAAAGGGTCGGCGAAGACATACAGCACCACCGGCGCGTCTTTTTTACCGTCGAGTATCCATGACGCTTTTTCCATTTTCTGCCACATTTCACGTCCGGCCGGTGCATAGATCTCTTTTTCTATCAGGGCGTTGCTAAGATTTTCGCCTTTTTCATTATACATATAGCCGGAAATCGCGTGTTTACCGTCCGGCGTCAGGTAAATCGTGACGCCCATATCCTGATACTTTCCGAGATAGCCCTTCATGCCCCCCGGCGCCTCGAAGGATTTCAGGATAGTTATACCCTGTTTTTCAATGGCTTTAACCGGCGCAGGCAGTTCTTCCGCGTGGGCGAGAATGGGCAGCATAGCAAGCAGCAATGTACGTTTAATCATATTTTTTCCTTTTAATATCAAAGCGAAAAGAGTATTAATGATGATGCCTATCACAGACATAGGTAAGAGCTGGCGTGCCAGGATTGCCCTTTCTGTGCTGGGGTGATGTAATCCTTTTCGCTGTTACAGCCTTTGTTAAGGTAATGTAGAGCGCAACACTTAGCCAGCATATACGCTATGGATTTCGAGTTGCAGACAATACGTCTGTAATTTGCAAGACGAGTCGTACTGGCTCTGAAGTTACCTACGGGTAGTTCAGGTAATGGGGCCGCCTGTCAGGCGGCCTTTTTACTTTAGATGGCTGACAGGGCGCAGTGTTCACAATGTCGCCCGAATCGGGTTGTTAGTTAACGCTTATTGATTTGATAATGGAAACGCATTAGCCGAATCAGCAAAATTTCGTTAACTTACTCCTCAACGAAAACACGGAGGAAGTATAGATGTCCTTAATTAACACCAAAATCAAACCTTTCAAAAACCAGGCGTTCAAAAACGGTGAATTCATTGAAGTCACCGAGAAAGATACCGAAGGCCGCTGGAGCGTCTTCTTCTTCTACCCGGCCGATTTTACCTTTGTTTGCCCGACTGAACTGGGTGACGTTGCCGACCATTACGAAGAACTGCAGAAGCTGGGCGTAGACGTTTATTCCGTCTCAACCGATACTCACTTCACGCACAAAGCATGGCACAGCAGCTCTGAAACTATCGCAAAAATCAAATATGCGATGATCGGCGACCCGACTGGCGCCCTGACCCGTAACTTCGACAACATGCGTGAAGATGAAGGTCTGGCAGACCGTGCGACCTTTGTTGTTGACCCGCAGGGTATCATCCAGGCGATCGAAGTTACCGCTGAAGGTATCGGCCGTGACGCGTCTGACCTGCTGCGTAAAATTAAAGCAGCACAGTACGTTGCCGCTCACCCAGGCGAAGTATGCCCGGCGAAATGGAAAGAAGGCGAAGCGACTCTGGCTCCATCCTTAGACCTGGTCGGTAAAATCTAAATTTCCGTCGTCTTTCACGCCATAGCTGCGTTGGCGTCGCCTGCTCACCCCGGTCACTTACTTCAGTAAGCTCCCGGGGATTCTCAGGCTAGCCGCCTTACTCTGACGTGAAATACTTTGGAAATTGTTTCAGTCATGGGCGCACCCGCGCCCATTTCATTTCAGCACCATGACGCAAGTTGCATTAATGCAGTCCCGCGAAGTCGGCTTGCATGATGATGTTTTCAGAGAGGGAAGAAGAATGCTCGACACAAATATGAAAACCCAGCTCAGGGCTTACCTTGAGAAACTGACCAAACCTGTTGAGCTGATTGCCACGCTGGATGACAGCGCTAAATCGGCGGAAATCAAGGAACTGCTGGCTGAAATCGCCGAGCTGTCCGACAAAGTCACGTTTAAAGAAGACAATACTCTGCCGGTGCGCAAGCCGTCTTTCCTGATTACGAATCCAGGTTCTCAGCAAGGGCCGCGCTTTGCCGGTTCTCCGCTGGGCCACGAATTTACCTCGCTGGTTTTGGCGCTGCTGTGGACCGGCGGTCATCCGTCAAAAGAAGCGCAGTCGCTGCTGGAGCAGATTCGCGATATTGACGGCGATTTTGAATTCGAAACTTATTATTCACTCTCCTGCCATAACTGCCCGGACGTAGTGCAGGCGCTGAACCTGATGGCGGTGCTGAACCCGCGTATTAAACATACGGCAATTGATGGCGGCACCTTCCAGAACGAAATCACCGAACGTAACGTGATGGGCGTTCCGGCGGTATTTGTTAACGGTAAAGAGTTCGGCCAGGGACGTATGACTCTGACCGAGATTGTCGCTAAAGTGGATACTGGCGCAGAAAAACGCGCGGCGGAAGCGCTGAACAAACGCGATGCGTATGACGTACTGATTGTCGGCTCCGGCCCGGCGGGCGCGGCGGCGGCGGTCTACTCGGCGCGCAAAGGCATCCGTACCGGTCTGATGGGCGAGCGCTTCGGCGGTCAGGTGCTGGATACCGTGGATATCGAAAACTATATCTCGGTGCCGAAAACCGAAGGCCAGAAACTGGCGGGCGCGCTGAAAGCGCATGTCAGCGATTACGACGTTGACGTTATCGACAGCCAGAGCGCAAGTAAACTGGTTCCGGCCGCAACAGAAGGCGGCTTGCATCAGATTGAAACGGCGTCCGGCGCAGTATTGAAAGCGCGTAGTATCATCATCGCCACCGGCGCGAAATGGCGCAATATGAATGTGCCGGGCGAGGATCAGTATCGCACCAAAGGCGTCACCTATTGTCCGCACTGCGACGGTCCGTTATTTAAAGGGAAGCGTGTGGCGGTCATCGGCGGCGGCAACTCTGGCGTTGAAGCGGCTATCGATCTGGCAGGTATTGTAGAACATGTTACGTTGCTGGAGTTCGCGCCGGAGATGAAGGCGGATCAGGTGCTACAGGACAAAGTGCGTAGTCTGAAAAATGTCGATATCATTTTGAATGCGCAAACGACAGAAGTGAAGGGCGACGGTTCGAAAGTGGTGGGACTGGAGTATCGTGACCGTGTCAGCGGCGATATTCATAGCGTCGCGCTGGCAGGGATTTTTGTGCAGATTGGTCTGTTGCCGAATACCCACTGGCTGGAAGGCGCGCTTGAGCGTAACCGCATGGGCGAGATCATTATTGACGCCAAATGTGAAACCAGCGTTAAGGGCGTCTTCGCCGCAGGCGATTGCACCACCGTTCCTTACAAACAGATTATCATCGCCACGGGCGAAGGGGCGAAAGCCTCGTTGAGCGCCTTTGATTATCTGATTCGCACCAAAATCGCATAAAAAGAAGTAAGCACACCTGCAAGGCCAGTTAACTGGCCATCGTAAATGGCCCGATAGTGTAAGCTATTCGGGCCTGCGGTGTTTATGCCTGGGGAACGCACCGGGTAAAACACCTTCTTCATTATCAATACTCTGAAACCGTCTGTTAATAACAGACGGTTTTTTATTTCAACGGTATTCTGTTTTTAAACTTTGAAACAATAAAAAAGCCTTCTACGGATTTAACTGGAATTTTTCTGTTTTTTTATCAAAGAAAGATTAAGCGCTTCCGTTAACATGCCCATTCTTTTTTCTTGATTTATATTGCATTTGTATGTGAGGTTATTTATTCATGGATTCAATCTATGAATCACTGACGGAATTAGAAAAAACAGGGCTTACATTGCGTGATTTTTTTAATTCTCATGATAGTCGTTCACTGAAATCTGCCTACGTGAGATTAAATCCCACTGCTGCGGTAAACCTTACCGATCGGGCGTGGCTGGAGGCGGAGTATGACTTTAATGCGCTATTCGTCGGTCCTGGCAAGCTGCTGGCTGCGCCTTTCGCTTCAGTGTATCTGGAAGATGATGCGCTGGTGATGGGAAAGGCGACGCTGGAGATACGGGATTTTATGGCAGCGTTGGGATTATCGGTTAATCAGGAGAGCAATATCCCTGACGATCATATTTCCTGCGTGCTGGAATTGACCACACTATTACTGGCTAATACCCGGCAAACGTCACCATACCGCTCTACTCTCACTCAATATATCAATAACTATTTAACAAAGTGGGTGCCATTATATATCGAAAAAATAAAAACTCATGCACAAACGACCACGTTATATACGGTGGCGGACATCTTATTTTATTGGCTTGCTGAATTAAAACGAGAATATCAATATGAGTAATGAGACGGGACATCTGAACAGACGTTCTTTTTTAAAGGGGATAGTGGCACTGGGCGCCGTTGCGGCTTTACCCGGAGGATTACTGACCTCCCGATGCGCGCTTGCGCAGCCGCCTGTTCCCTTTAACCCTAAAACGTACAAAATTTATCGTAACGCGTGTCCGCGTAACTGCTATGACACCTGTAGCCTCAAGACATGGGTAAAGGACGGGGTCATTACTTTCGTGGAAGGTGCGCCGGAATCAACATTTACTCACGGTACCCCTTGCGTCAAAGGGTTAAGCTATCCGCGCCGGGTTTATAGCCCCGATCGTATTAAATATCCCATGACGCAGGACGTTCGCGGTAGCGGCAACTGGCGTCGCATCTCATGGGAAGAGGCGATGCAGCGCATTGCCGCCAAAATGCTGGAGATTAAGAAAAAAGACGGTTCTATGCTCGGTCTGGCGCTGACCAAATATTCCGGTAAGTTTGGCGTGCTGAACTATGCCGTTGAAGGGATGATGTCCTCGCTTGGCTATACCACCCGTTTTGCCGGTACGCCGTGCTGGCCTGCCGGTATCGACGCGCAAAACTACGACATGGGCGACATGTGGTGTAACGACCCGGAAGATATGGTGAAAGCGAAATACATCATTATCTGGGGCGCCAACCCGGCCTGGTGCTCAATGCACAGCATGAAGTACATCTATCAGGCGCGCGAGAAAGGGGCGAAGGTCGTGGTTATCGACCCGCTGCTGTCGCAGACTGCTGCCAAAGCCGATCTCTACCTGCGCGTACGGCCTGGCTCAGACGGTGCGCTGGCGCTGGGAATGGCGCGTCATCTGGTGGATAAAGGCCTGGTGGATCAGGATTTTGTTAACAACGATGCTCACGGCTATCCGGAATTTGAAGCCTATCTGCGTAACCATGTAACCGTGGAGTGGGCGGCAGAAATCTGCGGCCTGTCTGCGGATGTCATTCGCCAGCTGGCGGAAGAGTTTACGGCGGTTAAGCCGGCCACGGTCTGGATTGGTTACGGGATGCAGCGTCATGTCAACGGCGGCGCCAACGTTCGCGCTATCGATGCCTTTGTCGCTATGTCCGGCAACATCGGTGTCGAAGGCGGCGGCGCGCGTTATGGCCATCTGCATACCTGGGGCTTTAACTATAACGCCATGCTGCAGAAGCCGCCGGTGGGCGCTATTGGCATACCGGGAGCGGCGGGCACCACCAGTGAATTCGGGGCTGCCGCTGGCAGCGACGCCGTGCAGTACTCCGATCGCTCTCTGAATATCAACCAGACGGCGCAGGGGATTCTGGAGGCCAACGATCCGCCGGTTCGTATGCTGTGGGTCGCCTGTAAAAACCCGTTTGCCCAGGATTTCGATCGCAGCAAGATGAAAAAAGCGTTTGAAAAACTGGAAATGGTGGTCTGCGCCGATCAGTTCTTCAACGAAACGGTGCAACACGCTGATATCGTGCTGCCCGTTACCACCGCGTTTGAAGAGTGGAACGTGGATGCTTCTTACTGGCACTACTGGCTTTCCATTAATCAGCCGGCGATTAAGCCGATGTATGAAGCAAAATGCGACCTTGAAATCGCTACCATGCTGTCGCGCACCATTAATAAGATGGCGCCGGGTTCCTGTACCTTCCCGCAAGAGTTCGATCACAAGCGTTGGCTGGATCAGGAGTTCAACGACGGTATGGCGAAAATGTTCGGCATCTCTTCCTGGGACGATCTGCTGGACGGGCCGAAAAAAGCGATTCTGCCAAGTTCAGCCGCCTGGTACGATCGCAAGTTCAAAACGCCGTCAGGCAAGTATGAATTTAAATCTGAACTGGCGGAGAAAAACGGCCACACCGCGCTGCCGGAATACAAACCGGAAGCCGAGAGCAAACTGCCGTTCCATCTGTTTACGCCGCACGTGCAGTTTGGCCTGCACTCGCAGTTTATCAACCTGGACTGGATGCAGGTGTTCTACCCGGAACCGTTCGTTTATATCCATCCTTCTTCCGCGAAGAAAAAGGGCATCAGCGAGAACGATCTGGTCAAAGTTTTCAATGGCACCGGTGAAGTTGAGCTGCGGGCAAAAGTCACCACCAACGTGCCGGAAGATTTTCTGGTGATGTATGAAGCGTGGTTCCCGAAACGGCAGTACAACGTGCAAAACGTCGTGGCCGATACGCCTGCTGATATGGGGCTGATGAAAACTGGCGCGCCGGGCGCCGCTATCCACAGTCAGTTTGCTGACGTTGTATTGATCGGTAAAGGGGAATCCGTAGCATGAGACGTGCGTTTTTAGTGAATAGCGATAAGTGCATCGGCTGCCGCGGCTGTGCTATGGCGTGTAAAAGCTTTAACCAACTGGAGCCGGATCGCTTCTGGCGCTACGTTTATCCGTTGGATAAAGACATCTATCCACATGAAGAGCGGGCGTTTTACTCGCTGGCCTGTAACCACTGCGAACATCCGGCCTGCGTCGCCGCCTGTCCGGTCGAAGCCTATACCAAACGTGAAGATGGCGTGGTGGTGCATAACCCTGAGCGCTGCATCGGCTGTAAAAACTGTATTCGTAACTGTCCTTATGGCGCGCCGCGTTTTAATGAAGAGACGCGTAAAGCGGAAAAATGCAGTATGTGCTACGAGCGTCTTGATATCGGTATGAATCCGGCGTGCGTAAACGCCTGTCCGGTGGGCGCCTTGTCGATTATCGATTTGGATGCCGATCCTGTGCCCGATAATGCGGTGCAGTATCCGCCAGGGTTCCCGCATATGCCACAGCTTAATCCAGGAACGCGCTTTATTCTGGCGCGCCAGCCTAAGCAGCCGGAGGACAAGTAATGGAAAAATATGAACTGCCGCTGGTGTTTTTTACGGTATTAAGCCAGATGTCTGTCGGGATGGCTTTGGTACTGACATGGCGTACGCTGCGTGGTGAAGTGGAAGGCCAGCGTTTCTATTGGTTGGCCACCGGGCTGGTGCTGGCATTGGCGTCTATTGCCGCGATTCTGCATCTGGCGCATCCCGATCGCGCTTATGATGCGCTGATTAACCTGCGACATGCCTGGTTAAGTCGGGAAATCCTGGGCGCCACGTTGTTTGGCGCAGCGGTCGGCGTAACGTTCCTGGCAAAGGGACATAAAGCGATGGCTCTTATCGCCTCCGTGTTCGGCGTGTTACTGGTGGCGGTGCAGGGGATGACCTACGCCGCGCCAGCGATGGTGGCTATCGCTAATGGATTTACCATGCTGTTATTTTTTATTACGGTATGGGTCATGGGTTGCGCGGCGATTCCGCTGTTAAAACTCAGGCCTGCCGTTCCTGCGTTACGCCAGGGGATTGTGGTGTGTATCGCGGTACTTATCGCGGCGCCGCTGGTGTGGTTAAGCGGGGGAACGGTAATGCAGATGACGGCGCGTTCATGGCTGGCTTCACCGTTTTATCTGGCAAGCCTGGTCTGCCTTGCGCTCGCTTTTGTCGCCAGCCGTCACGGTGATTCGCGCCCGAAACGCCTGTTCGTCTTGTTATTCGTCGGCGTATTTCTGAGTCGGCTGGTCTTTTTTGGCGACACGGTGAGTACTATTGTGAATATCGGGCATTTGTACTAACGATGATGCAGTAAAAAGCCCTGCCAGGCGTGACCTGGCAGGGCGTGTAAGTTTTTAGCCACCAGAGTTAACGCACAACCAATACGGGCAGCGTCGCATGGCGCACCACGCTTGAGGCGTTAGACCCCAACAGGTGTGTCGTGATGGACGGATTACGCGAACCGATTACCACGACATCCGCATCCAGTTCTTCGCCCATCTCATTGACGACATCGCGCACGCTACCAAAGCGAACATGCGTTTTAATTCGTGAAGGATCGATACTGAAGTGTCCCACCATCGTTTGCAGACGCGTTTCCGCCTCATGCTGTAAATGTTCTTCAAAGCGACGCACGTCGGCGGCAAAGCGGTGCAGACTCATGCTCGCGGACCCAGGCAGTACATGCAACAGATGAATGACGCCATCCTGTTGCGCCAGAAACTCAGCGTGGCGAATGGCTTTATCGCTAAGTTCCATTTCAAAAACATCAACCGGCATAATGATTGTCTTATACATACCCGTTACTCCCTGTTAATCAATACTGAATTTATTCAAGCATATAATAATGTTTCTTTCTGCTATTTGTCTGGCAATTTTAAATATTACGGCAACCTGATGTTAAAAAAGTTGTGTATTTTCCAGGAAAAATCCTAAAGCCGCCTGTTTTGCCGGCAGTCTCTCCGGGATAGCTACCCTTTTATAGTCGAACGTGACATTCACCGTTACCCCGGAGGCTGCATGAAAGCATTGACGTATCACGGTCCACATCACGTAAAGGTTGAAAACGTACCCGATCCCGGCATTGAGCAGCCTGACGATATCATTTTGCGTGTTACCGCCACCGCGATTTGCGGATCTGATTTGCATCTCTATCGCGGCAAGATCCCACAGGTAAAACATGGTGATATTTTCGGCCATGAATTTATGGGCGAGGTGGTGGAAACCGGACATGATGTGAAGAATATTCGGAAAGGGGATCGGGTCGTTATCCCGTTTGTCATTGCCTGTGGTGACTGTTTTTTCTGTCGGCTACAGCAATATTCAGCGTGTGAAAACACTAACGACGGACACGGCGCGGCGATGAATAAAAAACAGATCCCGCCACCGGCGGCGCTGTTTGGGTATAGCCATCTGTATGGCGGCGTTCCCGGCGGACAGGCCGAATATGTTCGCGTGCCAAAAGGTAATGTCGGTCCATTTAAGGTGCCGCCGCTGTTATCTGACGATAAAGCGCTGTTTCTTTCTGATATTTTGCCTACCGCCTGGCAGGCGGCAAAAAATGCCCAGATTCAGCAAGGTTTCAGCGTGGCGGTTTTTGGCGCAGGGCCGGTAGGATTACTGACTATCGCCTGTGCGCGACTGCTGGGCGCGGAGCAGATCTTCGTCGTTGATCACCACGCCTGGCGCCTGCGTTTCGCCGAAGAACGTTACGGCGCGATACCGATCAACTTCGATGATGAGAACGATCCGGCGGAAAAAATCATCGAGCAGACGGCAGGACACCGCGGCGTGGACGCGGTAATTGATGCCGTAGGCTTTGAAGCGAAAGGCAGCTTGACGGAGACGGTGCTGACGAACCTTAAACTGGAAGGCAGCAGCGGCAAAGCGCTGCGACAATGTATCGCGGCGGTCAGACGCGGCGGCGTGGTCAGCGTGCCCGGCGTGTATGCCGGTTTTATTCACGGCTTTTTATTCGGCGACGCCTTTGATAAGGGGCTAACTTTTAAAATGGGTCAAACCCATGTTCACGCGTGGCTGGGGGAATTATTACCGCTTATTGAAAAAGGGTTGCTGAAGCCGGAGGAGATTGTCACGCACTATATGCCGTTTGAAGAGGCGGCGCGCGGCTACGAAATTTTCGAAAAACGCGAAGAAGAGTGCCGGAAGGTTATCCTGGTGCCGGGAGCGACGTCGGCACAAGCGGCGCAGAAACAGGCGACGGGAGTAGTCAACCCGATGCCAGGCGGCGTTGTCTGAAGCAGGCAGAAATGAAAGGGCTAACGGAAAGAGGATGCGCAGGCATCCTCTGTGTAAACGCATTAACGCTTATGCAGATGATTTAACGCAGGAAGTCGCCCGCGGCTTCAGGCTGATATTCGAGTTCCAGCACTTCGAGATGGGTGGAGGCGCCGCCCGGCAGTTCCCAGTGAATGGTGTCGCCGACGCGCAGTCCCAGCAACGCCGCGCCGACGGGCGCCATTACCGAAAGCTGGGTACTGCTGTCCGTCATATTGGCGGGGTACACCAGCGTCCGCACGCGTGTTTCACCATCGCTCAAATTGCGGAATTTAACGCGGCTGTTCATGGTGACGACATCGTTCGGCATCTCTTGTGGCGAACACATTTGCGCGCGATCCAGTTCGGCGTTGAGCGCGTCGGCAATCGGCAGATCCGCATACGCAGGCTGTTCCAGAAGACGATCAATACGTTCGGCGTCAAGGTCGTTAATGATAATAGTGGGTCTGGACATTTCTTACTCCATGTCATCGATACTGCGAGTAGTGCAGGTAAATGGTCCCAAAAGAAAACCCTCACCGTCTGGCGGCGAGGGTTTAACTCTCATGATGATACTGAGACTTACCCCGTCTTTGAAGTGATTTAGTTCACATTCGGGTAAATCCTCAAACGTCATAGCCCTGAGTGAATTTTAGTCTACATTCGGGCGTGTTCTCAAATGTGGCTACGGTTTTAAACCTCTGCTTCGTCAATAACCGGCTTTATCGATAATAAACTGTTTCCCGCAGTTGCCGGGATGCGGCTGCGGCAGGAATGAGGCAGAGGAGAGCGGGGCGTTAATCATCGACGCCTTTAATGAAAACTGAATCTCTGTTAAATAGGCGGGATTGCCATGGCAGTTTACTTTAACGGCTTTGACATTATCCTGGCCCCACATTTGTGCGACGACGCTATCAAACTCAGCGCGGCTAACGGTTTTGCCGTAATTATCCGTCAGAAACTGCCCCAGTGCGCTGTCTTTTATCGCCTTATCCAGCCGTATCATGGTGCCGAAATAGGCATTGGGATCAAACCCGAAACAGGCGCCATGTTTGGCATATTCGTAGCGCTCCAGACAGGAATTCCCCCCCGCGCCGGGCATCACTTCCTTAAGCGCTGCCGCGATGTCAGGCGAAAGTCCGGGGGCGGAGGCTGAGCATTTCCGGCTGGCCTTGACTTCAGGCAGATTCGGGATTGGCCGCGTCGCACAACCAAAGCGCTGCCAGCGTCTCTGGTCAACACCGCGTGCGGCGATAGATTTGGGTAATCCTGGCCACAGGCCGTGGACGGTCAGAAAGTCTGCTTTGTTGGCTGGCTCTTTTTGCAGACGGCACTCATCGGGCTCCCGATGGCGGCGTTCATGCTGGCTTTGACAAAAACCGGTTTGCCAGGAAAGCGCCAGCACATAGTCAGTGAAATCACCGTACTGTTGCGCCTGAAGTTCGTCGGCGTTGGCGGCAAAAATCGGGGTTAAGAGGGCAGCCAGCAGCGGACTGTAATGCCATATTGTGTTCATGATGAATTCGATAATTTATACACATTATGAATGTTACCCATTTAATCATAAAAAATGCCGCTCAGGTGAACCTGAACGGCATCATTTTTAACCTGCGTTGGCGTAATGTTTAATTCCACATTGCCAAAATCGGCCAGCCCACCAGCAACAGCATCGCGATATAGATAACGCCAAAGATTGCGCCAAGCCGCCAGTAGTCTCTGGATTTCACGTAACCGCAGCCGTAGATAATCACACCAGGGCCGGTGGCATACGGCGTCAGACAGCCCATGATACCGATAGACAGCACCAGCAGAATACACAGTTGTTCCATCGGAACGCCCGGAATGCCTTTACCCACCGCCAGAATGACCGGCAGCATGGTCGCGGTGTGAGCGGAAAGACTGGCGAACAGATAGTGCGCGAAATAGAACACCAGTACCAGTACAATCACGGTTGCATCCGGAGAGAAACCTTCCAGATGCGTACTCATGGTATTGGCGAACCAGTCAATAAAGCCGGAGCGGGTTAAGCCATTGGCCATGACCACCAGCGTAGCGAGGTTCACCAGGGTGTTCCAGGCGCTGTTGTAGCGCGTAATATCTTTCCACGGCACAACATGCAACGCCAGCATCAGCGAGACGGCCAGCAGACCCACGGCAGTGGCGTTGATGATTTTTCCACCAAAAACCCACAATCCTAAGCTAAGCAGCACCAGGCCAATCAGCGTCCACTCTTTGCGGGACAGACGCCCCATGTTTTTTAACTCGCCGCCAGCCCAGGCCGCGACTTCCGCACTGTGGGTCACTTCAGGTTTATAAAGTACATAGGAGAGCCACGGCGCAACGATCAGTAAAATAATCCCTACCGGCAGAAAGCTGAGAAACCACTGCAGCCAGCTAATCTGGACGCCAGCGATCTTGCTGACGAACTCCAGACCTAATACGTTCGGGGCCGCGCCAGTGACAAACATCGAAGAGCTCAGGCTGGTACTGATCACCATCATCCACATCAAATAACCGCCGATGCGGCGTGCGGAAGGATCGTTTGGAAACGATTTAAACAGCGGCGGCAGGTTCTTGATGACCGGGAAGACAGTCCCGCCGGTACGAGCCGTATTGGAGGGAGTAAACGGCGCCAGCAAAATATCGATAATGACAATCGCATAGCCGAGCGTCAGCGTGCGTTTACCCATGAATTTTACCAAAAACAGCGCAATGCGGCGCCCCAGCCCGGTCACTTCGTAGCCCAGCGCGAAAATAAACGCGCCGAAAACCAGCCAGACCGTGGTGCTGGAGAAACCGGCAAGCCCCCATTTCAGCGCCTGTTTACTGGCTTTAAACGCCGGATCGGCCAGTTCTGAAGCGTCAAATAGCAGGTAATTGCTGCCGATAACGCAAATGGTTACGGCGATAAAACTGATCGCTGTCGCCGGGATCGGCTCCAGGATCATACCGACAATCATCGCGACGAAAACCGCAAAATAGTGCCAGGCCTGCGGCGGCATACCATCTGGAACAGGAATTAACAACATGACGCCCATCACCACTAATGGGGCCAACAACTTCCATATATTATCTTTGGATAAAGACATAAATGACTCTCCGGAAAGGATATTTTCTATAATTGTGTTAATGATTAACTTGCGAAATTTGCGCTAAAAACCAGGTCACGATCAGCAGATCGGCGCTACCGCCTGGGCTGAGATTGCGTTCAATGCATTGCTGATCGAACCGGTGGAGATAAACGAGATCGTCAGGCGTCCGTATGCCGCCCTGCTGTAATAAGACCGCAGCCTGCTGCTGTAACCAGCGCAGACCGTCCGCCCCGCCGCGCGACGCGACGTTGGTATCGCCGTTAAGCGACATCAGCAGCAGTAAGGTATCAAGCAGCGCCAGTTCGGGATCGCGCCCCTGCGCCAGCAATGCGCGGTAGTGCGGCAACGCGTGGCGGATGACCAGCGGATAGCCCGCTTCCGCTTCACCGCGCGCGCCGGTTAATCCCAGTTGCTGATACAGCCGCTGGCCTGCGGTGAGCTGTAGGTTGTTCTGGCGCAGTTCGCGCGTTGTCAGGCCGCGGCAAAAATCGGCGGCGGTAGCGCAGAGTGTTTCTGCGGCGATCGGCTGGCGTAGCTGATACAGGCGGCCAATGGCGGCGCACAGTAACCCCAGCGAGAAAATGCTGCCTTTATGGGTATTGACGCCCGCCGTTGCGCGAAACATCGCTGCTTCACAGGCCATCCCCAATGGACGCAGGCCCGCCAGAACTGACTCTGGCGGCAGGCGCGTGCAGCTGGCGCCATATTCCATAAAGCGCGGCAGCCAGTGTCGAATCGCCTCCGCGCTGCGGTGAAAATCCGCCAGCGCCATATCTTTGTGCGCGCCGCAGTTTAGTCGGTCTACCAGACCGGGTTTTGGCGATAAATTTACCTCGGTCAGCATGGCGCGCCAGGCCAAATCGGCCCAGACGTCATACAGCGACTGAGGCTGAATGGAGGCGTTAGTCGGGTTGGCGGGAATCGGCATCATGCAGCAGCGCCTCCATATGAATCAGTAAATCAGTCAGCGCGTGGGTTTTACCCCGCGCGCATTCAGCCGCGCTTTGCCCGCACAGCAGACAGCGGCGAGCGGGAAGCGCGAAATGGCGGCGGGAGAGTATTTCGCCTTCCGCCGTCAGGACATCGATATCCCACAGGCGCCCCAGTGGATAACGCTGTTCAAGCGCGATGGTCGCCTGTTTGAGCGCCTGAGCGGGCGCGTCAATCGCCAGCAGCCCTTCCGGCCCGCTGGCGGAAGCCAGTGCAGCCTGCTCCCGGATAGTCCAGCCATACTCTTCTGCCAGCGTGTGCAGGGCAGTCACGCCGTGATTAAAGATCCGGCGGGTTAACGCGCTGTCTTTTATCGGGCCTGGCGCCACCACGGTAAAGGAGACCAGTGGAGTGGCGTGGCGCGTTAGCCAGGCGCGCTGTCTTGCTTGTCTCTCATCCCGGCTGGCGAGCAGCTCAGGAATAGAAACGTCGTGACAGGTGGCGAGTTCAGGAAACAGGCGCATGGCTTATTCCTTCACCTGATGCACCACATCGATCACTGAACCGTCGCGATAACGCACGACAGTAATCACGCGGTCGGTGAATTCGATAGGGCGGGGCTGACCGGTAAGCAGTTGCGCGCGTTCGCGCAGCCACTCAATCGATACCACTTTCATTCCCGCTGCTTTCAGGCGTTCAGCCAGCTCCGGACGCGCCGGATTGACGGCGATACCGTGATCGGTGACCAGAATGTCGACGCTGGAGCCCGGTGTGACGCAGGTGGTGACGTTATCAACCAGCGTTGGGATGCGACCGCGTACCAGCGGCGCGACGATGATGGACAGCGCCGCCGCGACGGCGGTATCGCAGTGACCGCCGGACGCGCCGCGTAGAACGCCGTCGGAGCCGGTCAGCACGTTAACATTGAAGTGGGTGTCTACTTCCAGCGCGCTCAGTACCACCACGTCCAGACGGTCGACGGAAGCGCCTTTAGAGCCCCAGTTGGCGTACTGGTTAGCGCTGATTTCGATATGGTTCGGGTTGCGAGCCAAAGATTGCGCAGCGTTACGATCGAAGCTCTGAACGTCAAGCAGTTTGCGGATTAAGCCCTTTTCATGCAGGTCGACCATGGTGGCGGTGATACCGCCCAGCGCGAAATTAGCCACAATGTTGCGGCTACGCATTTTGTCTTCCAGGAAGCGGGTGACCGCCAGCGATGCACCGCCGGTGCCAGTTTGTAGGGAGAAACCTTCGTTGAAGTAGCCGGAGTGAGCAATGACTTCCGCCGCGCTGCGGGCGATCAGCAGTTCACGCGGATTAGTGGTCATGCGGGTCGCGCCAGCGCCGATTTTGTTTGCATCACCGACTTCTTCGATTTGCACGATCAGATCAACCTGATCCTGAGCGATGCTTGCCGGGTTATGCGGATACGGCAGCAGTTGCTCCGTCAGCATCACGACCTGCTTCGCGCTGTCGGCATCCACCATCGCGTAGCCCAGTGAACCGCAACAGGCTTTGCCGGTATAACCGTTAGCATTACCGAATTCATCGCAGGAGGGCACGCCAAGAAATGCAACATCAATATTGAGTTCGCCGCTTTGTACCAGATGTACACGACCGCCGTGGGAGTGAATCTGAACCGGCTCAGCCAGCAAGCCGCGAGAAATTTCTTCCGCCAGCGGGCCGCGCAGGCCTGACGTGTAGATGCGGCTGACCACCCCGTTACGAATGTGTTCAACCAGCGGCGCATGGCAGTCGCTCAGCGAACTGGAGGCCAGCGTCAGGTTTTTGAAGCCCATCTTCGCGATGGTTTCCATCACCAGGTTAATCGTCAGATCGCCGCCGCGAAACGCGTGGTGAAAGGAGACCGTCATGCCGTCGCGTAAACCGGAACGGCGGATGGCCTCTTCCAGGCTGGCGCACAGTTTGTGGTCGCGCGGTTTTTGCGCTTGTAGATCCAATTTTGCCGCACTTTGGTAAGCGCTCAGTTCGCTTTCAGCGTGACGGCTCCAGGCTGCTACGCGATCCTGGCGTTGAGATTCATTTTTCTGCGTCATTTTTTTGCCTTATTCTTCGCGAATACCGGAAAGTTCTGCACGGGAGAGCACCAGACGGGCGCGTTCAATCACCGGGCTGTCGACCATCTTGCCGTTAAGGGAAACGACGCCGAGACCTTCGCGGGCGGCGGCTTCTGCGGCTTCAACGACCAGACGCGCATGGGCGACCTCTTTACGCGTTGGCGCATAAAGGTTGTGCAGCAGTTCGATCTGGCGGGGGTTGATCAGTGACTTACCGTCAAAGCCCAACTGTTTAATGTGGGCGGCTTCTTGCAGGAAACCGGCTTCGTTGTTGGCGTCGGAATAGACGGTATCGAAGGCCTGAATGCCGGCGGAACGCGCGGCCTGCAAAATGGCGCAGCGGGCGAACAGCAGTTCGGTGCCTTCCGGAGAGCGTTCGGTGCGCAGGTTGCGAACATAGTCTTCCGCGCCCAGCGCAATCCCGATCAACCGTTCAGAGGCGTGGGCGATTTCTACCGCGCGGGTAATACCCAGCGGCGATTCCACGGCGGCTAACAGGCCGGTACTGCCCGGTTCGCGACCGCAGGCGTTTTCAATGCGCAGAATTTCGTTTTCGATATCAATGACGTCCTGCGCGGTGTCGGTTTTCGGTAAACGCACCACGTCCGCGCCGCCGCGCACGACCGCTTCCAGATCGTTGACGCCCCATTCGGAATCCAGCGCATTCACGCGGACAATGGTTTCGACGTCACGGTAAAGCGGGTGTTGCAGCGCGTGATATACCAGACGGCGCGCCGCGTCTTTTTCGCGTAATGCAACGGAGTCTTCCAGGTCGAACATCAGCGCGTCGGCCGGGTAGATAAACGAATTGCTCACCATCGCCGCGTTGGCGCCCGGTACGAATAACATACTGCGGCGGGTGCGGGTTTTACGTTGTTGCAGAGAGGTGGAAATCATTGGCGATCCTCCCAGGGCAGAGCGGCAATACCGCTGGCGCGCGCCAGTAGCGTTTCCAGTCGGGCGCGCAAAATGCAGTCCAGAGCGCCTTTATCATCAACGTTCAGTTGTACGCCGCGCACGTCGTAGCGAGAAAGCACCTCCAGGATGGTGGCGCGAATGGCCTCGCCAAACTGTTTTTCAACGCTACTGTTGATTTGCAGGTCAATATCCTGCGTATCGAGCGGCGCAATGCGTATCATCACATCGCCGGACTCAAGCGTGCCTGCGACGGCTAGCTGGTTTATTTTCATTTTTCACCTGTTGCTAATACGGGGGACTTTTGACGGGCTGCCGCGCTGCCCGGATGGCGTTCGACCATGCCCTGCAAATAGCGCAGGGTGGCGTCGGGAACCAGCGGCGCGATAGCCGTGAGATCGTGTTTAACCAGCAGCTTGCGTACCCAGGAGGAGGATATCGGCGTCTCCTGGAAGCAAAGCCGCTCTATTTCCACCAGCGTAATGGGTGGGGCGGGAAGCGTTGGCGTCTCCAGCCAGAAACGCATATCAAGGTTGTACTGGGCGGTAACGGTGCAAAACGGCTCCGTACCGACAAAGCGGTGTGTGATGCCAAGCGCGGGCGCCAGATACTGGCGGAAAATCTTCAGGTCGATTGCGGTATAACAGTGATTAATAACGCTCTGCTCTTTAATGAAATAGCAGGGGAACGTCGCACGAGAAATAATGTATTCGGAGCCGCGGTGAACGGTTAAGCGCGGGATATCGGTGGTCCCTTTAAGGACCAGATCGAGTCGGTCTTCATAGGGAAAGCGTGATGTATCTTCTTTGACCAGGAACAGATGCAGCCAGTCGCACTGTGCCGCCGCCTGTTGGATCAGATAGCGATGGCCGTTCGTGAAAGGATTGGCGTTCATCACAATACAGCCAATTTTCTTTCCCTCATGACGCAATGTCGCCAGCGATTCCGCATACCGTTTCAACCGGGTCGCGCTATTTTCCATTAAGACCATTACGCCAGGGACGCTGGCTATCGTCGAAAAGCTGCACTGTTTAAACAGCGCTTCGTATTCCGTTTTGGTATAAATAAAAAGATGGGTGCAGTGCCGCTCCCAGGCGAGATTAATCAATTCCGTCGCCAGCGTTAACGCTAAGCCTTCGCCGCGTACTGATTCGCTAATGGCCACGCATTTAATGATATTTCCGGCAATACCGCCGCAGGCAATAAGACGGTCATCACGGCTGACGGTAATAAACACTTCTACAGTGGTATCGACGCTTAAATCATTCTCTTTGAGAAAGTGAGCGATCTCCGCCATTTTTTTATTTTCAGAGCGTTTTACCCGAGTGAATACATTATTGCCAAACATAGTAAGAAATATCCTGGTGATATGCTTGTTGCCACTTTTCTGTATATGTTGCGCTGTGTTGCAACTTGATAACTTTTTCTTTTCAGTCAGAGTAGGAGTTTTTTTATGACGAGTTATTTATTTTTCTCTCTGACGTATACATCGTAAGGAGTATTTTGGTGGTAAATTTTGATTTATTTCACAAAGCGTTAGATGGTTTTTAAGTGTTTTATGGTTTTAAGTTTTTTAATTAATTTAATCGCCATTCCGGCGGTGGGTTTTAGTTGTTTAATTGATTTAATGTGGGGAATCTGTAACGATTGGTTTTTATATGCTTCAAGATGCTCAAAACATTTTTATTACATTTGCGATAAATCTGAAGAGAAATGCCCATAAGGAACCTTAATGTCCTGTCAGAAAAATAAAAAGCTGTTTCCTTTTTTTCGGCAACTCGCGTTTCCGTTACGTATTTTTCTGCTCATTCTGGTGGTTTCTGTTTTCATCGTGGCAGCGTTAGCACAATATTTGTCTGCCAGTTTCGAAGATTATCTGGCGTCCCATGTTCGTGATATGGCGATGAATCAGGCAAAAATTATTGCTTCTAACGACAGCATTATCGCTGCCGTAAAAAACCGGGACTATAAACGCCTGGCGATAATTGCGAATAAACTGCAGCGCGGGACGGATTTTGACTATGTGGTGATAGGCGATCGCCACTCGATCCGGCTTTACCATCCGAATCCGGAAAAAATCGGCTATCCCATGCAGTTTACGAAACCCGGCGCGCTGGAAAGAGGAGAAAGTTATTTCATTACCGGTAAGGGCTCAATAGGGATGGCGATGCGCGCCAAAACGCCTATCTTTGACAACGAAGGCAACGTGATCGGCGTTGTTTCAATTGGCTATCTGGTCAGTAAAATCGACTCCTGGCGGCTGGACTTCTTATTACCGATGGCGGGGGTTTTTGTCCTGTTGCTGGTGGTATTAATGCTGCTTTCCTGGTTTTTCGCCGCGCATATCCGCCGACAAATGCTGGGCATGGAGCCGAAACAGATTGCGCGCGTGGTACGCCAGCAGGAGGCGTTATTTAGCTCGGTTTATGAAGGGCTGATCGCCGTTGATCCGGAGGGACATATCACCGCGATTAACCGCAATGCGAGAAAAATGTTGGGGCTGCCGTCGCCGGGGCGTCAGTGGCTGGGCAAGCTGATAGCGGAAGTCGTCAATCCGGCAGACTTTTTTACCTGCCAGATCGCAGAAAGACGCCAGGACGTGATGGCCAACTTCAATGGCCTGAGCGTCATCGCCAATCGTGAGGCTATCCGTTCCGGCGAGGAGCTGCTGGGCGCTATTATTAGTTTTCGCAGCAAAGATGAAATCGCGACGTTGAACGCGCAGCTAACCCAGATTAAACAGTATGTTGAGAGCCTGCGCACGCTACGCCATGAGCACCTGAACTGGATGTCGACTCTGAACGGCCTGCTGCAAATGAAAGAGTATGATCGGGTCAGAGAGATGGTGCAGGGTGAGTCGCAGGCGCAGCAGCAACTTATTGATAGTTTACGCGGCGCCTTCGCCGATCGTCAGGTGGCCGGTTTGCTGTTTGGCAAAGTTCAGCGCGCGCGTGAACTGGGGCTCAAGATGGTGATTGTTCCCGGCAGCCAGCTACATCAACTGCCGGAGGGGCTGGATAGCACGGAGTTCGCCGCCATCGTCGGGAATCTGCTGGATAACGCGTTTGAGGCGAGTTTACGTACACAGGAAGGCGACAAGACCATCGAACTTTTCCTGAGCGACGAGGGCGACGAGGTGGTAATAGAGGTCGCCGACCAGGGCTGCGGCGTTCCTGAAGCGCTGCGGGAAAAAATTTTTGAACAGGGCGTAAGTACCCGAACCGACGAACCCGGTGAGCATGGTATCGGGTTATATCTGATTGCAAGTTATGTGGGGCGCTGTGGCGGGGTCATTACGCTGGAAGACAATGATCCTTGTGGCACCTTATTTTCTTTATTCCTTCCGAAAGTGAAAAAAAACGATGACAGAACCATTAACCCTATTGATCGTTGAGGATGAAACGCTGCTGGCGGAGATGCACGCAGAATATATCCGCCATATTCCTAGCTTTAACCAGATATGGCTGGCGGGCAATCTGGCGCAGGCGAGAATGATGATTGACCGGTTCAAACCTGGATTAATTCTGTTGGATAATTATCTGCCGGATGGGAAGGGGATTACGCTGCTGCATGAATTAATGCAGTCGCGCTATCCCGGCGGCGTCGTGTTTACGACCGCCGCCAGTGACATGGAGACGGTAGCGGAAGCGGTACGCAGCGGCGCGTTTGATTATCTGGTCAAACCTATTGCTTATGAGCGTTTGGGGCAGACGCTGACCCGCTATCAACAGCGCAGACGTATGCTGGCGAGCGCGGATAGCGCAAGCCAGAAGCAGATAGATGAAATGTTCAACGCCTATGCGCGCGGCGAACCGAAAGGGGATTTGCCGACCGGTATTGATGCCTTAACCCTTAATGCGGTGATGAGGCTGTTTGCCGATCCAACCGTACGCCATACGGCTGAAACGGTCGCGCAGGCCTTAACGATAAGCCGCACCACATCCCGACGCTACCTGGAATATTGCGCGAGTCAGCATCTGATTGTCGCAGAGATTATTCATGGCAAAGTGGGCAGGCCGCAGCGTATTTACCACGGCGGCTAAGCCTGGTTTAAGATGCCGGGGCGATGTTTTCCCTCGCCCCGGCTTACCGGCTATCAGCCGCCAGTAACGCTGGAAGAGGCGCCTGGCACCATAATTTCCGTGGCGATAATGACGATCAACAGACCGACGATAACCGGAACGGACGTGCGCTTCACCACTTCAAACGGTGATATTTTAGCCATCCCGGCGACAGCGACCACGACGCCGGAGACCGGCGAAATCGTGCGCCCCAGGTTTGAGGCTTGCAGCATTGGGATGGATAAATAGGCTGGGTTGATACCGGAGGAGTGCGCCAGTTTAGGGATCATCTCAACAAAGGCGTAAAAAGGCGCATTGCCTGAACCGGTGGTCATCGCGGCCAGCATGGTTAAAATCACTAAGACCAGCATCAGAATAATGCTGGCGGAGCCAAAAGAAGTGGCAATCGAGATCAGACTTTGGATAAAGCCAATGGTGCTCAGCCCCTGGGCGAAAACGCCCGCCGCGACCAACAGCATCACAACGCCGGCAAACGCATCCGCCATGCCGCGATAAGCCACTTCCAGGCCGGAAAACACATTTTGCGTGTTGAAACCGCGCACGAATTCCAGCACGGCGGCCAGCAGCATACAGATCACCAGAATGGTAATAATGTGCAACTGCGGCCCCCATTTACCGTCAAAAATCAGTACGCCGATAATGGGCGTGAACGGCAAAAGGGCATAAAACGCCGGGGCCGTGGTGGTAATCTCCGCCACGTCCAGCATCTCATGTGAAATGTTCTCTTTTTTATCCAGATAGCGTTGCCAGAAAAAGTGCGCAATCGCCATACCGATAATGGCGGCGATGGAAATTGGCAGCGTAGTTTTGAACGCGAAATCGATTAACGGCATCTCCGCCGCTTTTGCGGCTAAAACCACATCGCCAGACGTTGGCGAGAGGATGATGGCGGCCGGAGAGGCGCAAATAGCCGCCGCCGCGCCGCGGCTAATGCCGACGTTGACCATCACCGGGAAGAGAGTAGCCATGAGCAGTACGCCAAGCCCCGTCGCGGAAGAGACGGCCAGCGACATCAGGCAGGCGACAAAATAGGCGGCAATCATCAACAGGTAGGGCGAGTTTATGTACTGTAAAGGTTTCGACGCCAGCTTCACGACCATATCATTCGCGCCGATATGCGTCATATAGGCGGCAAAGCCGCACAGCATCATGATCATCATGCCAAGATCGCCGCCGCGACTCATAAGCAAAATTTTGATGTATTCAACAATATCTGTTGCGGTATAGCCGGTACTGGTTTCGCTGGCAGGTAATACCTTATGCCCCATCAGCGCGCTGATAATAAGCAGAGCCAGACCGCCGACAAATAAAACGCCAGTGGCGGAATATCCCTTAATGATGTAGCGCGCTACACCCACAATAACGACGACTCCGATAAGGAGCTCTATAACTGTTAGCATTGTTTCCCCTGTCTTATCGACACCCAGAGTAAAAATAAGAACCACAAAAGTGGTATAAAAATGTACCGAATAAAGGATGGCGCCTTACTGATTAAAATCACGGCGCGGTTATTTTTTCATGTCATTGCTAAAGATGAAATATACTTATACGAATTTTCTGTAGCACTATAAGTATTAATTTATTGTTATTTTATTGTTTTATTTGTTGTGCTTTGTTTTGTGTTTTTTGTGAAAGCTTATTAAGGAGCGCGTGACGGTTCTGAGTGCTAAATCAAACGCCGTTAACCCGATACTCTCTCAGATTATTCTCTGTTTATAGTTTGTTAAGATTTTATTCAGGTTAATGTTGTTATTATCACAGTCGAATTTTTGAACGGTATGTATGTTGCGATGATCATCAGAAAGTATTTTCTTATTATTGCTCTCCTTTTGATGCCATGGCTGGCTATTCCTTCAGTCTCTGCGGCGGATAAAGGGTGGTTTAACACGTTTACCGATAACGTCGCAGAAACGTGGCGACAGCCTGAGCATTATGATTTGTATGTCCCCGCCATTACCTGGCATGCGCGCTTTGCCTACGATAAAGAGAAAACGGATCGCTATAACGAGCGGCCGTGGGGCGTTGGTTTTGGTCAGTCCCGCTGGGACGACAAAGGCAACTGGCATGGCCTCTATATGATGGCCTTTAAAGATTCATTTAACAAATGGGAACCCATAGGCGGTTATGGCTGGGAAAAAACCTGGCGACCGCTGGAAGACGATAATTTTCGCCTTGGACTGGGCTTTACCGCAGGCGTTACCGCGCGCGACAACTGGAATTATATTCCCATCCCTGTGCTGTTGCCTTTAGCGTCGATAGGCTATGGTCCCGCTACCTTTCAGATGACCTACATTCCGGGTTCGTATAACAACGGAAACGTCTATTTCGCCTGGATGCGTTTCCAGTTTTGATGGGGAAGGGTATGCTTCAGTTGTGAATTAAAAAGTCTTAAAAAACAATAAGTAGATAGAGTTAGCTAAAAATTAACGCGATATTTATCACTTTTTCGCAAAGTTCGACTGGACAAAATGCATCACAATTGTTGTACTGGTATCCGACACAGCATTTGTGTCTATTTTTCATGTAAAGGTAATTTTGATGTCTAAGATTAAAGGTAACGTTAAGTGGTTTAATGAATCCAAAGGATTCGGTTTCATTACTCCGGAAGATGGCAGCAAAGACGTGTTTGTACACTTCTCTGCAATCCAGACCAATGGTTTTAAAACTCTGGCTGAAGGTCAGCGCGTAGAGTTCGAAATCACTAACGGTGCCAAAGGCCCTTCCGCTGCAAACGTAACTGCTCTGTAAGCATACGTCCGACAGCAAGATTTCAAAACCCGCCCTTTCGGCGGGTTTTTTTTGTCTATGGAAAACCCCCAGCTAGGCTGGGGGTTCCGGAAAGCTTTCAGCTTTAAGCCAGTTATTAAAACCCCTTTTGATTTGTTAAAACATCTTGCGGTCTGGCAACTGCAAAAGTTCAACAAGAAATCAAAAGGGGGTCCCAATGGGGGACGAAAAGAGCTTAGCGCACACCCGATGGAACTGTAAATATCACATAGTTTTCGCGCCCAAATACCGAAGACAAGCGTTCTATGGAGAGAAGCGTAGGGCAGTAGGCAGCATATTAAGAAAATTGTGTGAATGGAAAAACGTACGAATTCTGGAAGCAGAATGTTGTGCAGATCATATTCACATGCTTCTGGAGATCCCGCCGAAGATGAGTGTGTCGAGTTTCATGGGATATCTGAAGGGTAAAAGTAGTCTGATGCTTTACGAGCAGTTTGGGGATCTAAAATTCAAATACAGGAACAGGGAGTTCTGGTGCAGAGGGTACTATGTCGATACGGTGGGTAAGAACACGGCGAAGATACAGGACTACATAAAGCACCAGCTTGAAGAGGATAAAATGGGTGAGCAATTATCGATCCCGTATCCGGGCAGCCCGTTTACGGGCCGTAAGTAACGAAGTTTGATGCAAATGTCAGATCGTATGCGCCTGTTAGGGCGCGGCTGGTAAGAGAGCCTTATAGGCGCATCTGAAAAACCTCCGGCTATGCCGGAGGATATTTATTTGCGCTTAACGCGCCGCTGCGGCGGAAAATAGCCAGAATGCCAGCGCCGTCATGGCAAACGAACCTAACAGGTTAATCAGCACATTCAGCAGCGCCCAGCCAAAGCGCCCCTCTTGCAGCAAGAATACCACTTCGGCAGAAAAAGTAGAAAAGGTCGTCAGGCCGCCGCAAAAGCCGGTTGTGATGAGCACTTTCCACATCGGATCGATATGTGTCATGCGGTTAAACCAGGCGAACCCCATGCCGATAATAAACGCGCCAAGCAAATTTGCTGTTAGCGTACCGATGGGAATCGCCTGATGAAGCGGATTAAAACGCATACTGAGCATCCACCGGGCTACGCTCCCCGTTCCACCGCCGATAAAAACTGCTAAAAGAAGCTGTAACACTGCCGAATCCTTTATTTAATTGCTATACAAGAGGAGTGTAACGCCGAACACGCATAATTGGCGAGTCCTGACAGAGGTGTGGGAGGGGATATGTTCGTTGCAGCCGGGCAGTTTGTGGTGAGTTCTGTATGGGAAGAGAATGCGCAAGTTTGCGTTTCGTTAATGGCTCAGGCGGCGGGCCGCGGCGTATCGCTTCTGGTGTTGCCTGAGGGGATATTAGCGCGAGATGACATCGACCTTGACCTGCCGATTCGCGCCGCGCAGCCGCTGGATGGCGCGTTTATGACGCGGCTTCTGGAAGAAAGCGCTCATAATAATATGACGACGATATTCACTATCCTTGTCCCGTCAACGCCTGGACGGGCGGTTAATATGCTGGTGGCGCTACGGGCGGGTCACATTGTCGCGCGTTACGCGAAGCTGCATCTCTATGATGCGTTTTCGATGCAAGAATCCCAAAGTATTGATGCCGGAACCGTTATCGCGCCTGTGCTGGACGTGGAGGGGGTTAAGGTGGGGCTTATGACCTGTTATGACCTGCGCTTTCCGGACATGGCGCTAGCGCTGGCTTTACAGGGGGCTGACGTATTGGCGCTGCCGACGGGCTGGGTTCGCGGCCCGTTGAAAGAGCAGCAGTGGTCGACGCTGCTGGCGGCGAGAGCGCTGGATACCACCAGCTATATGATTGCGGCCGGGGAGTGTGGTAATCGTAATATTGGTCAAAGTCGTATTATCGATCCGTTGGGGGTAACGATAGCCGCGGCAGCCGATCGTCCGGCGCTGATCGTCGCGGAAATATTCAGAGAACGAATAGACCAGGTGCGGGAGCAACTTCCTCTTTTGCAGCAACGACGATTTGCGCCACCGCAATTATTATGATGTTTTTTTACGCAAAGCTTGATTCACCTTGTTACAGATTGCTATTGTGTGCGCGCGTCGAAAGACCGTTAATATTCTCAGGTTAATCCGGCGCGTTACGCAGCCTGTTTTTAGTGAAGAAGGTATCTATGGGTGAGATTAGTATTACCAAACTGCTGGTGGTTGCCGCACTGGTTGTTCTGCTGTTTGGTACCAAGAAGTTACGTACGCTGGGCGGAGACCTGGGCACGGCGATTAAAGGATTCAAGAAAGCAATGAACGATGAAGACGCGGGCGTTAAGAAAGACGTCGACGGTAGCGTTCAGGCTGAAAAACTCTCGCACAAAGAGTAATTGCGCGATGCGCTTGCTCCGCAGAGTAAAAAAACCGGCGAGTTGCCGGTTTTTTTTGCCTGAAATGTAAGCGTCTATTACACGATCATTTCACTTCCATGCCTTTGGCCTGGAGATCAGCATGGTACGAAGAACGTACAAAGGGGCCACAGGCGGCATGGGTAAAGCCCATCGCCAGGGCTTCCGCTTTCATCTCGTCAAACTCTTCCGGGCTGACATAACGCTGTACCGGCAGGTGATGGCGGCTTGGCTGTAGATACTGACCAAGCGTCAGCATGGTAACGCCGTGACGGCGTAAGTCGCGCATAACCTCAATGATTTCCGCATTGGTTTCGCCTAAGCCCACCATCAGACCCGATTTTGTCGGAATTTCCGGGTGCGCTTCTTTGAAGCGTTCCAGTAATTTCAGCGACCAGTTGTAATCGGCGCCCGGACGAACCTGGCGGTAAATACGCGGCACGTTTTCCAGGTTGTGGTTAAACACATCCGGCGGCGTCGCGTTAAGGATATCCAGCGCGCGATCCATACGTCCACGGAAGTCTGGCACCAGGGTCTCTATTTTTATCTCCGGGCTTTTGGCACGGATGGCGGTGATGCAGTCAGCAAAATGCTGGGCGCCGCCGTCACGCAGATCGTCACGGTCGACAGAGGTGATGACCACATAGCGTAGCGCCATGTCGGCGATCGTTTGCGCCAGTTTCTGCGGCTCTTCCGCATCCGGCGCAACGGGGCGGCCATGGGCGACATCACAGAACGGACAGCGGCGAGTGCAAATGGCCCCAAGGATCATAAACGTAGCGGTACCGTGGTTGAAACATTCAGCCAGGTTTGGGCAAGATGCTTCCTCGCAGACAGAATGCAGGCCATTTTTGCGCATTGCGGCTTTGATGCCCTGGATACGGGTAGAATCCGCCGGAAGTTTTATTTTCATCCATTCCGGTTTACGTAGTAGAGCGTCGCGCTCTGTGACCACATTTTTAACCGGGATAAGAGCCATCTTATCGGCATCGCGGTATTTTACACCGCGTTCCATCACAATGGGTTTACTCATAGCGTGCGTGTTCCAGTTGCGAATAACGAAGGAAAGCGTTTCAATTCAAGGGAAAGTTGTATTTATCAACTATTTTTGAATTTGTGACACGCAGTATATCATTGATAAGGGCCATAAAGCAGCCTGACAGCCCGGCAAAATGTAAAATAGTTGTTGTTTTGTGCTGTTTGCCCATATCTTCCGTGACCTGAATGCAACATTTTTGTCAGAACGCCTCACGGATGATATCAATGACGTTCTCCAGCACCGGATCGCGCAGACTCAGTTTATTGTAATGCAGCGAGAACTCGACCTGTTCACTATTCACCGGCGCGTAGGGAAGGCGCTCAAGCGGCCAGCAGCGGCTAAATAAGTCGTAGAAGCGGGTGGGCATCAGTCCCAGCAGATCGCTGCTGGCGATCAGCGAGGCAATGGTAAAAATATTGTAGCTGCTAAAACTGATTTGCTGATCGGGAAATGTCTCCTGCAGTCGCTGGCGCAGCAGGGAAAGATGTTGTCCCTCCAGCATCAGAAAGGTGTGATCCGCGCTGTTCAGTCTCTCTTCAGTAATGGCGTTCGCCAGACACGGGTGATGCTGGCGGCAGACAATCTCAAGCGTATCGCTAAACAGGACGTGATGCTGGATGCTCCGGTTGTTATAGCTATGGGTATTGATAATGAGATCGGTCTGAAACTGACTAAGCTGGCTTTCGGCATCGTCTACCGGAATGTTGCGCAGCAAAAGCTGAGGATAACGCGGCCTGATGGCCTGGTAAATAATCGGCATCACTAGCGCGCCGACCGAAGGCGTCGTGCCAATTGTAATGGTGCGTTGCTTATCATAGCTGCCCGTAAGATCCAGGGCGCCAAGAATAGATTCCAGCCCCTGGCTGATGTATTCGTGCAGATGCGTAGCATACGTCGTGGGCGTTACGCCCTGGCCTTTGCGAATAAACAGCGGATCGGGAAATATAGTCCGTAATTTTTGAATGGACTGGCTAATGGCTGACGGCGTCAGGTTAAGAATTTTCGCTGCATTGACGATCCCTTTATGGACATATACGGCCTCGAAAATCGTCAACAGATTGAGGTCAATATTTCTCAGTGTTCTGAAAATTTGCGGTTTGTCCTGTAGGTGTTGATCGGCCGGTTGTCTTTCTGCCTGATTATTATCACTCACGCTCTGGCTCCGAATTCATTCGTATTATGAATAATAGATGAAATAGTATATTTTGCATTTATGGGTTGGTTTTAAAATTACTCTTATGAATGTATTTTTAGTCATTTCAATAAGATAAGTAACAGCAAGGCCGGGATTTTGTTCACGGAAAATTCCTCATCATGAGGACTGAAGAGGCCATGCCGCCTGGCGGCTACAGCAGGGATATAACGAAAATATAGAAAGCGGGGGGAGAAGTAAAGCATTCAAATCATATATGATTAATGACCCATAAATTTCTTGGGCCATTATATTTTACGCATTAAGCAGCAATATATTCATACGGTGGATTATTTAGCAGAGCTAAAATATTCGCCAGCAAGCGGGGCGCAATATTATCCGTGGTAGCATCTTCCTTCCACTGCGTTATTTTGGCCATTTCCATGCCGGCATAACCACACGGGTTGATACGCAGGAAAGGAGAAAGATCCATGTTAACGTTTAGCGCTAAACCGTGGAATGAGCAGCCGCGACGGATACGTAAACCCAGCGAGCAGATTTTCTTTTCACCCACGTAGACGCCCGGCGCATCGGCGCGCGGATGCGCCTCAATACCAATTTCAGCCAGCGTATTCACCACGGTCTGTTCAAGTAGGGTGACTAAATCACGCACGCCCAGTTTACGTCGTTTCAGGTTAAGTAAAACGTACATTACCTGTTGGCCCGGACCATGATAGGTCACCTGTCCTCCACGATCGCTCTGCACAACGGGAATATCGCCAGGCATCAATATATGTTCCGCTTTACCGGCCTGGCCCTGGGTAAACACCGGGTAATGCTCAACCAACCAGATTTCATCATGGCTGTTTTCATCGCGCATATCGGTAAAGTTATGCATGGCCTGAGAGATAGCTTCATAGGGCTGAAGGCCGAGCTGGCGGACAAGGATTTTATCCTGATACAAAACGGCATCTCCGTAGAGAATGAAAAAAGAGAGGAAAGTATATCACAGCGGGGGAGGCGGGGAGTTACCCGGATAAGACCGGGTAACCGTCTGGATGTATTACAATACCATTCGCACGATATCAATATTGCCCAGTTCTTCGTACAGCGTTTCAACCTGTTCAATATGGGTGGCATTAATGGTGATAGAGACCGAGTGGTAGTTGCCTTTGCTGCTCGGTTTTACCGTCGGAGAGTAATCACCAGGCGCATGGCGCTGTACCACTTCAACCACCTGATCAACCAGCTCAGGTAACGCCTGCCCCATTACTTTGTAAGTAAATGGCGTAGGGAATTCAAGCAGTTCGTTAAGTTTGGTTTTCATGTCAGCTCCGGCATTACGTAAAAAAAATAACAACTCCCGCCACAGGGCGGGAGTTTTACTGAAGCATAGTATATGGGGACGAAAATCACACTTTCAAGCGTTCAATTTTTATCCAAACCAGTGATGGAACATTAATTTAATGTAATCAATGATTTTACCGAAGAAGTTCCCTTCCGGGATCTCTTGCAGTACGACCAGCGGACGCTGCTCGATGGTTTTACCGTCCAGCTGGAAGTTGATGGTGCCGACCACCTGGTTTTTCTGCAGCGGCGCGTGCAGTTCTGCGGTATTCAGTACATAGCTCGCTTTCAAATCTTTCATGCGACCGCGAGGGATCGTCAGGTAAACGTCTTTATCGACGCCCAGCGAGGCGCGATCGGTATTACCAAACCAGGCGGGTTCAGAGGCGAACTCTTTACCAGCCTTCAGCGGATTAACGGTTTCAAAGAAACGGAAGCCCCACGTCAGCAGTTTTTTGCTTTCTGTTTCACGGCCTTTATAGGTCCGTCCGCCCATCACGGCGGAAATCAATCGCATCTGGCCTTCGGTTGCGGAAGCGACCAGATTATAGCCCGCTTTGCTGGTATGGCCGGTTTTGATGCCGTCCACATTCAGGCTGTTATCCCACAGCAGACCGTTACGGTTTAACTGGCGAATGCCGTTAAAGGTGAACTCTTTTTCTTTATAAACGGCATATTCGTTCGGCACATCGCGAATTAACGCCTGACCAATCAGCGCCATATCGCGAGCTGAACTGTATTGTCCGTCGGCGTCCAGGCCGTGTACGGTCTGGAAGTGGGTATTTTTCAGCCCCAACGCGTTCACATAGCTGTTCATCAGCCCGACGAAAGCATCCTGGCTACCGGCGGCGAAATCAGCCATCGCCACACAGGCGTCATTGCCGGATTGCAGATTGATGCCGCGTATCAACTGAGAGACCGGTACCTGCATTCCCGGCTTGAGGAACATCAGCGAGGAGCCTTTAAATACCGGATTGCCGGTGGCCCAGGCGTCATTACCGACGGTAACCAGGTCGGTTTCTTTAAATTTACCCGCTTTCATTGCCTGTCCGATGACGTAACTGGTCATCATCTTCGTCAGACTAGCCGGGTCGCGACGTTCGTCGGCGTTTTGTTCCGCCAGAACTTTGCCGGAGTTGTAGTCGATCAGGATGTAGGATTCCGCATCGATCTGCGGAACGCCCGGGATCATAGTTTTGATATTCAGGTCATCGGCATGTGCGGTTGAGATAAACGCGGCACAAAGCGCCGTGGTGAGCGCCATGCGCTGCATAAAACGAGCGGAAAAAGTGGTCTTCATGGTCTGAACTACGACGTCCGTGATGAAATTAAAAAAAGAGCCCTACTATAGCAAAAGCATAACTGGCAGGCATCTGACTTTCCGCGTGACTTTGTTAATGTCATTTACAGAAATTGACAGTACAGATACCTGCGATCGGTTACTGCGCGCTGGCGATAAAGGACTGTAATTGTGCTTCTGTTTGCAAACGTTGCTGTAACGCGCTGGCTTCGGCTTTACTGGCAAAAGGCCCCAGTTGAATACGCCAGACCGCGCCGTTTTGTATTACGCGTCCTGGTACGCTGAACTGCTGGCTTAAACGCTGTTGGTATTGCTGCGCACGCGTTTGATCGCTGACGGCGCCGACCTGGACGACGAAACGACCGCTCGCCGCGGCGGCTGGCGCACTCACCGGGGCAGATACCGGGGCCGCGGCAGCAGGCGCGCTTACCGGCGTCGCAGTCGCTGGAGCCGTCGCTGGAGCCGCCACCGGCGCGGAAACCGGCGCTGGCTGTGGCGCCGGCGTCGGTTCATTACTCTCCAGCACGCCAGGCGCCAGCGTAGTCGGCGCGCCGAGGAAGCCGCTGCTGCTCACCGGCGCACCGGTGGTATCGTCACTTTTCAACGTGGAATTACTGACCGGAAGAACGTCGCCTTGCGGTTGTGCAGGTGCTGAAGAGGCGCTTCCCATTCCGCCGCTTAAATCAGGGCGCGGGGGCAGAGCGTAGGTCTGTTTCGCCACCGTCGTACAGGCCATCCCCGGGCCGGAGAGCGAACCATCCGGCGCCACGATAATGGGGTCAATCCGTACTTTAGTATTATTCGAGGTATTCAGACGATCCGCCGCTGCGCGGGACAGGGAGATGACCCGATCGGTGCCATAGGGGCCGCGATCGTTAATACGCACGACGATCATGCGACCGTTGGCCAGGTTGGTGATTCGCGCATAGCTGGGGATAGGCAGTGTCGGATGGGCGGCGGTAAGCTGCATCGGATCGAACATCTCCCCGGAGGCGGTTAAATTACTGCCGGGTTCCGCATCATAAATAGCGGCCAGGCCAGCCTGGCTAAAGCGGGACGGGTCCTGAACGATTTTATAACTTTTACCGTCACGCTGATAATCCTGGTTTGCGGTCGGATTCAGAGGTTCATAACGCGGTTCCGCTCCGCTGATTTCCACAGTCGGACCATTACATACCGCAGGTTGCGGCGCGACGGTGGTTTGCTGCTGACCGCCGTCATTAGTACATGCCGCGAGTAGTACTATCCCTGCCGCGACGCAGATTACAGGCAACTGCTTACGCATTGCGCACCCCTTATACGCTTTTCGACAACATTTTTCTGTGGGTGTGGATCGACATCACAATCCCGAACCCGGCCATCAGCACAATCAGTGCGGAGCCCCCGTAGCTGACCAGGGGTAAAGGTACTCCAACCACAGGCAGAATACCGCTCACCATACCAATATTTACGAAGACATAAACGAATAATATTAACATTAATCCGCCAGCCATCACGCGACCAAATGTAGTTTGCGCTCTGGCGGCAATCCACAAGCCGCGCATTATTAGCAAAATATAGAGCGCGAGCAGAATCAGGATGCCCACCAGACCGAGCTCTTCCGCCAGTACCGCGAAGATAAAGTCGGTATGGCGTTCGGGTAAAAACTCCAGCTGCGACTGGGTGCCGTGGAGCCAGCCTTTACCGCGCAGGCCGCCTGAGCCAATGGCGATTTTAGACTGAATAATATGATAGCCCGCGCCCAGCGGATCGGTCTCCGGATCAAGGAGCATCATGACGCGCTGGCGTTGGTAATCGTGCATCAGGAAAAACCACAAAATAGGAATAAATGCAGCGATCAATACAATGGCGACCCCAATTAAGCGCCAGCTCAGACCAGACAAAAATAGGACAAAGAGACCGGAAAGGGCGACCAGAATAGACGTCCCCAGGTCCGGCTGGGCGGCGACCAGCAGGGTAGGCATAAAGATTAATACCAGGGCGATGGCGGTATTTTTCAGCGAGGGCGGGCAGACGTCGCGGTTAATAAAGCGGGCGACCATCAGCGGCACGGCGATTTTGGCTATTTCCGAAGGCTGAAAGCGAACGATTCCCAGATCGAGCCAGCGCTGCGCGCCTTTGGATATTGCGCCGAAGGCATCAACGGCGACCAGCAAAATGATACAAATGATATAGAGATAGGGCGCCCAGCCTTCATACACGCGCGGCGGGATCTGCGCCATCACCACCATGACCACCAGCCCCATCGCAATCTGACCGATTTTACGCTCCATCATGCCGATGTCCTGGCCGCTGGCGCTCCAGATGACCAACGCGCTATAAACCAGTAACGCCAGCAGAATGAGTAGCATCGTGGGATCGATATGAATTTTATCCCAGAAGGTTTTTTTGTTCGGATTATCCGTCATGATTATTGGTCCTCCGCCGCTGCAACCACCGGGTTTTCCGCAGGCAAATGGGTGTTGTTGTCGCCCAGCATGATGTGATCAAGGATTTGGCGCATGATCGTGCCTACTGCCGGGCCTGCGCCGCCGTTTTCAAGGATGATCGCGACGGCGACCTGAGGATTGTTATACGGCGCAAAGGCGGTCATCAATTTATGGTCGCGCAGGCGCTCGGCGATTTTATGCGCATTGTACGTTTCGTTGGCCTTCAGGCCAAAGACCTGCGCGGTGCCCGACTTCGCCGCGATTTTATAGGGCGCGCTGGCAAAATATTTATGCGCCGTGCCGTTAGGGCGGTTGGCGACGCCATACATGCCATCTTTCGCAATTTCCCAGTAGCCGGAGTGAATATCGCCCACCGGCGGCTCATGCGGCTGTACCCACGGCACCTGTTTACCGTTTTCCGCGGTGCTCATTAACAGGTGCGGGACTTTAACTACACCGTCGTTAATAAGGATCATTAGCGCCTTACTCATCTGAATCGGCGTCGCTGTCCAGTAACCCTGGCCGATGCCCACCGGAATCGTATCGCCCTGATACCACGGTTTTTTAAAGCGTTTCTGTTTCCACTCGCGGGTCGGCATATTACCAGAGCGCTCTTCTGCGAGATCAATTCCGGTGTAGTGACCATAGCCGAACTTACCCATCCATTCTGACAGGCGATCGATCCCCATATCATAGGCAACCTGATAGAAGAAGGTATCCGCCGACTCTTCAAGGGATTTGGTGATATTCAGATGCCCGTGGCCCCATTTTTTCCAGTCGCGGTAGCGTTTCTCAGACCCCGGCAACTGCCACCAGCCAGGGTCGAAAAGACTGGTGTTACGGGTGATGACGCCAGCGCTTAACGCCGATACGGCGACGTAAGGCTTAACGGTAGAAGCAGGTGGGTAGACACCCTGAGTCGCGCGGTTCACTAATGGCGTGTTCGGGTCGTTAAGCAGCCCGGAATAATCTTTGCTGGAGATGCCATCCACGAAAAGGTTAGGGTCGTAACTTGGCATGGAGACCAGCGATAGCACGCCGCCGGTACGTGGATCGGTGACAATCACCGCCGCGCGACTGCCTGCCAGCAGCGTTTCAATATACTGCTGGAGCTTGAGATCCAGCGTCAGGTAGATATCGTGTCCGGCCTGCGGCGGCACCTCTTTGAGTTGGCGAATAACGCGACCGCGGTTGTTGACTTCAACCTCTTCATAACCGGTTTGCCCATGCAGAATATCTTCATAGTAGCGCTCAATGCCCAGCTTGCCGATGTCATGGGTGGCGGCGTAGTTCGCCAGTTTGTTTTCTCTGTCGAGACGCTCGACGTCTTTATCATTGATTTTCGATACGTAGCCGATAACGTGGGTCAGCGCCGATCCGTATGGATAATAGCGGCGTTTATAGCCTTTGACTTCGACGCCCGGAAAACGGTACTGGTTGACAGCAAAGCGCGCGACCTGAACTTCCGTCAGGTTTGTTTTCACCGGAATAGAAGTAAAGCGATGGGATCGGGCGCGCTCTTTTTTAAAGGCGGCGATATCGTCGTCGTTTAAATCGACCACACTGCGTAGCGCATCCAGCGTTTGCTGAACGTTATCCACCTTTTCCGGCATCATTTCAATCTGATAGATAGTGCGGTTCAGCGCAAGGGGAATGCCGTTACGGTCGTAGATTATCCCGCGGCTTGGCGCAATTGGCACCAGCTTGATACGGTTTTCGTTCGAGCGGGTCTGGTAATCGGTAAAACGAAGGATTTGCAGATTATACAAATTGGCGATCAGTACGCCGGTCAGCAGCAAAATACCCAAAAAGGCGACCAGCGCCCGACGCACAAACAGTGCGGACTCAGCCGTATAGTCACGAAAAGAATTTTGTCGTTTCATCCGCTGCTTAATCTTCTCAAGACTTCACGATCACTCACGGTGATAAGGGTGGTTGGTTGTGATGCTCCACGCCCGGTACAAACTCTCCGCAACCAGAACCCGAACCAGCGGGTGAGGGAGCGTTAACGCCGAGAGCGACCAGCTCTGTTCCGCTGCCGCTTTGCAGGCGGGAGATAATCCTTCCGGGCCGCCAATCAGCAAACTGACGTCGCGCCCGTCCTGTTTCCAGCGCTCCAGCTCATTGGCTAACTGCGGCGTATCCCACGGCTTGCCTGGAATATCCAGGGTAACAATGCGATTCTTACCGGCGGCGGCCAGCATCTGCTCGCCCTCTTTGTCGAGAATGCGTTTGATATCCGCGTTCTTGCCGCGTTTGCCCGCAGGGATTTCGATCAGCTCAAAGGGCATATCTTTCGGAAAACGACGCAGATATTCCGTAAATCCCGTTTGAACCCAGTCGGGCATCTTCGTGCCGACAGCGACAAGTTGCAGCTTCACGCATTAACTCCAGAGTTTTTCCAGTTCATACAGGCGGCGACTTTCTTCCTGCATGACATGCACAATCACATCGCCCAGATCGACGACAATCCAGTCAGCCGCATTTTCGCCTTCGACGCCCAATGGCAGCATACCGGCCGCGCGCGACGACTGCACCACGTGGTCGGCAATAGACATAACGTGACGGCTGGAGGTGCCGGTACAAATAATCATACAGTCGGTGATACTGGATTTACCCTGAACATCTAAGGCGATGATGTCCTGACCTTTCAGGTCATCAATTTTGTCGATAACAAAATCCTGGAGTGCTTTACCCTGCAAGTTTTCCCCCTGGGTGAATAATTGCGTTATAACGATAGAAAAAAGGCCAACAGGCTGGACCGGTAAGGCGTTGCGAGTTAACGCTAACCTTCCGGCGGGACGCCGTGTAGTATACCTGAATCAGCGGCGATACCGGGACTTATGTCGCCGGATCGGCGTTTAAAACCAGATTATCATCCCATCCCACGTCACAGAAAGCATCGCCATTTTTGTAAAACAATTTCTGCAAAGCTCTGCAAGGTGAAAAAAGCCTGGCTGCGGAGAATAACAGCCTGTCGGGGGCTGTCAATGGGCGAAACCGCTGCGGCGAGAAAAAACGGAAAATTCATCACTCAGGCCGCCAGACGGCACGACTATTTAATACTTTCAGGGTGGCGAACCCTTCGCATATGTCGATTGCGCTCCAGCATCCCTGTTCTACCCGGAAATGCCATAGCGAGGCGGCGGGCATTGTGAGCAGACGGGCAATCAACAGGCTGAGTACGCCCTGATGGCTGACGATCAGCAGGTTCTGGCAATCGCTAAACGCGTCGAGTCGCGAGATAAAGCGCTCTACGCGCCGGGTAAAAGCCTGAAAACCCTCGCCATTGGTCGGAACCGCATTCTGCCAGTCCGTACACCAGGCGGCATAGCTTTCGGCATCTTCATGGGTGAGGTCGCGGTGATGGCGCATTTCCCAGTCGCCAAAGTACATCTCATTAAGCTCAGGTAAGATGTGTTGCGGCACATCCCGGCCCTCCAGTACGAGCCGGGCGGTATGGCGCGCGCGCTCCAGCTCGCTGCATAACACCCGGTCAAATGGCGCGTGGCGCAATAAAGTATGTAGCGTTTTCGCCTGGCCAATCCCTTTTTCCGTTAACGGCGTGGGAGCATGTCCGCTATACAACCCGGCGACATTGGCCTCGGTTTCGCCATGACGCACCAGCCACAATCGCATGGTATTCCTCATGAGGTTAAATGCGCAAAACATGATAATGCCCCTGATTGCGCAACGTTTTTTTCACTAAAATAGCGTTTTTTGGCTGGAGGCATAATGGCGTTATTCAACAGCGCGCATGGCGGTAATATTCGGGAAGCCGCGACGGTGTTGGGCATCTCGCCTGACCAGTTACTGGATTTTAGCGCAAACATTAATCCGCTGGGTATGCCTGTCAGCGTGAAACGCGCGCTTATCGACAATCTGGACTGCATTGAGCGCTACCCGGACGCCGATTATTTTCATTTGCACCAGGCGCTGGCGCGTCATCATCAGGTGCCGGCATCGTGGATACTGGCGGGAAATGGCGAGACGGAGTCAATCTTTACCGTGGCGAGCGGTCTTAAACCGCGTCGTGCAATGATTGTCACGCCAGGTTTCGCGGAGTATGGCCGGGCGCTGGCGCAAAGTGGCTGTGAAATTCGTCGCTGGTCTCTACGCGAAGCGGATGGCTGGCAGCTTACCGATGCCATTCTTGAGGCGTTGACGCCCGATCTGGACTGCCTGTTTCTGTGTACGCCTAATAATCCTACCGGCCTGCTGCCGGAGCGGCCGTTATTACAGGCCATTGCCGATCGCTGCAAATCGCTGAACATTAACCTGATCCTGGATGAAGCGTTTATCGATTTTATTCCGCATGAGACGGGCTTTATTCCTGCTCTTAAAGATAATCCGCATATCTGGGTGCTGCGTTCGCTGACCAAATTTTATGCCATTCCCGGCCTGCGGTTGGGATATCTCGTCAATAGCGATGACGCGGCGATGGCGCGGATGCGTCGCCAACAAATGCCGTGGTCGGTTAACGCGCTGGCGGCGCTTGCCGGTGAGGTAGCGTTACAGGATAGCGCCTGGCAACAGGCGACCTGGCATTGGTTACGGGAGGAGGGCGCCCGGTTTTATCAGGCGCTTTGTCAGCTCCCCCTGCTGACGGTTTATCCCGGGCGGGCAAACTATCTGTTGTTACGCTGTGAGCGAGAGGATATTGATCTGCAGCGACGGTTGCTGACGCAGCGGATTTTAATCCGTAGCTGCGCTAACTACCCGGGGCTGGACAGCCGCTATTATCGTGTGGCGATACGCAGCGCTGCGCAAAACGAGCGTCTGCTGGCGGCGCTGCGCAATGTGCTTACCGGTATAGCCCCTGCTGATTGATGTAGTTCAGCACGTTTTCCGGCAACAGATCGTCGCAGGATTCGCCTTTTTCCAGCCGTTCGCGGATGAGGGTTGCGGAGATATTAAGCCAGGGCGTTTCCGCCAGGTAAATTTTACCGGCTGGCAACTGGTGCAGATCGTCCGGCGTATGGGTCAGATGCTGTTCCAGCCACTGCTGGTGTTGCGCCTGCGTCATTTCAAGGGGGTAGCCGGGACGACGACAAACGATCAGGTGAGTGTTATCAAGGATGGTGTCGTAATCATGCCAGGTGGGGAAGTTAAGCAGCGAGTCCTGGCCGATAATAAACGCCAGCGGCGCTTCGGGGCCCTGTTCTTCGCGCCATGCTTTCAGCGTTTGCGCAGTGTAAGAGGGCGCGTTTCGCTGTAGCTCGCGTTCATCCAGCGTAAAAAGCGGCTTATCGGCGATAGCCAGCTCCAGCATATATTTACGCTGCGCGCTGGAGGCTTCCGGCTGGGGGCGATGCGGCGGCACATTGTTAGGCATAATAATCACCCGCGATAAGCCGATCAGATTCGCCAGCGTTTCAACAGGTTTAAGATGTCCATAATGCACCGGATCAAAGGTGCCGCCGAATAAAGCCTGTAACGATTTCATATCACCCATCAATAAATACGTCTGCCAGCGCCTTATGGCAGAGCAGGAGCGACAGCCCTTCAAGATCTGCCCATACCGACTGACCATAATCCTGTTTGAGCGTAATTTCTGTACGCGTCAGTAACTGCACGGCCTGGCGAAGCTGCGCAGGATGGAGACGCTGCAACGCGTCGCCGATCATGGGGCGACGGTTTTGCCAGACCCGGTGTTTATCAAACAGCGCGCGTAACGGCGTATGCGCGGACTGACGTTTGAGATTTACCAGTAGCAGCAGCTCTCGCTGGAGGGTGCGCAGCAGAATAACCGGTTCGCTGCCTTCAAGGCGTAGCTGTTGCAGAATGTGCAGCGCGCGTTTGCTTTTCCCCATCAGTAACGCATCCACCCAGTGGAAAGGGGTAAAGTGGGCGGCGTCATTGACGGCCTGCTCCACGCGAGGAAGCGTTAACTTACCGTCAGGCCAAAGCAGCGACAGTCGTTCCAGCGCCTGCGCCAGCGCCAACAGATTGCCCTCATAGCAATAGCACAGCAGTTGGTTCGCGGCGTCATCCAGTTGCAAATTCTGTGCTTTCGCTCTGGCGGCCACCCAGCGGGGAAGCTGCGCCTGCTCCGGCGTCTGACAACTGACCTGAACGCTACGGTCTGCCAGCGCGGTATACCAGGCGGCGTTTTCCTGCGCTTTGGTGAGCTTGTTTCCGCGTACTATTAATAACAGGTCGTCATGCAGCAGCTCGCTCAGGGTGGCGAGTTGCTCATTCATTGCCGCGTTAGGCCCGTTTTCCGGCAGTTGCAGCACCAGCGTTTGACGGCTGGCGAACAGACTCATCGCCTGGCAGAGTGAGAAAAGCGATCCCCAGTCGGTACTGGGATCGAGAGTAAAAGCGTGGTGCTCTTCGAAGCCTTGCGACGCAGCCGCCAGACGAATAGCGTCCTGACTTTCCTGCAGCAGCAGCGGATCGTTGCCCAATAGCAGATATGCCGCACGCAGCCCTTCATTGAGCTGCGCGCGGAGTTGTTCAGGATACAACCTGATCATTAGTTACTCAGCGTAGTGGAGACGCGTGCTGGCGTAGAGGCGGGCGCCGCCGTCTCATTGTCGGCGGTAGCCTCCTCTTTCGTCGCCTGAATATCCGCCGCGCGGACGCTGGTCAGCTTACGAATCAGCTGTTCAGCGGCTTTGTCGTACATCTCCTGAACGATCATGGCCTGCTCGTTATCCTTCGCCAACGCCATCTGCGGGTTATCGAAGAACGAACGGTACACTTTCGTGCTGATAGGATAGATGTCATGGCCCGGAATCAATACCGAGGCATTGACGGTCATCACCATCTGATATTCCGCCGTCTGGCCGTCCTGGAACACTGACGCCGTATCCTGCAAAATAGTCACCGTTCCAAGCCGCAGAGACGGAACGTCTTTGCGCGTTGTGTCTTTATCAAGCAGGTTTACGTTATTCAGCCGTAACTGATTACGTACCGCACGACTTAGCGGACCGTTCGGATCGCCGGAATCGAGGATCATCGTTTTCATTGAAGCCGGAACCTGCGTAGTGCTACGCAGATGCCAGCCGCATCCGGCGGTGACCAGCACCGCCAGAGATAACAACAGTGTTACCAGATATCGCACGCTTCCTCCCGCGCTTAGCCAACAACCAGATTGAGGAGTTTACCCGGAACGTAAATCACTTTACGCACGGTAACGCCATCAAGATATTTTGCCACCAGATGTTCCTGGCCTGCACGTTCACGCACCTGTTCTTCGGTAGCATCCACCGGTACGGTGATTTTCCCGCGAACTTTACCGTTAACCTGCACGACAACCAGCGTGGTGTTTTCCACCATTGCCTGCTCGTCGGCTACCGGCCACGGCGCGTTGTCGATATCACCTTCGCCGCCCAGCTCCTGCCACAAGGTAAAGCAGACGTGCGGCGTGAACGGGTTAAGCATACGCACGACGGCCTGCAGCGCTTCCTGAAGCAGTGCGCGGTCTTGTTCGCCTTCCTGCGGGGCTTTCGCCAGTTTGTTCATCAACTCCATGATCGCCGCAATGGCGGTGTTGAACGTCTGACGGCGGCCGATATCATCGGTCACTTTGGCAATGGTTTTATGCACATCGCGACGCAGCGCTTTTTGATCTTCGCTCAGCGCATCGACGTTCAGCGCCGCGACAGGACCTTTAGCGGTGTGTTCGTAAACCAGCTTCCAGACGCGTTTAATAAAGCGGTTTGCGCCTTCTACGCCGGACTCCTGCCATTCCAGAGTCATATCCGCCGGAGAAGCGAACATCATAAACAGGCGTACCGTGTCCGCGCCATAACGTTCAACCATTACCTGCGGGTCGATACCGTTATTTTTCGACTTGGACATTTTACTCATGCCAGTGTAGACCAGCTCATGACCCGCTGCGTCTTTTGCTTTGACAATGCGGCCTTTTTCATCGCGCTCGACGATAGCGTCAACTGGCGAAACCCAGTTACGTTCGCCGTTCTCGCCGACATAATAGAACGCATCCGCCAGTACCATGCCCTGGCACAGCAACTGTTTAGCCGGCTCGTCAGAGGTGACCATGCCCGCATCGCGCATCAGCTTATGGAAGAAGCGGAAGTAGAGCAGGTGCATGATGGCATGTTCAATACCGCCGATGTAGATGTCGACCGGCAGCCAGTAGTTTGCCGCTTTCGAATCCAGCATTCCTTCCTGATACTGCGGGCAGGTGTAACGCGCGTAGTACCATGACGATTCCATAAAGGTGTCGAAGGTGTCGGTTTCACGCAGCGCCGGCATACCGTTAACGGTGGTTTTCGCCCACTCAGGATCGGCTTTAATCGGGCTGGTGATGCCGTCCATGACGACATCTTCCGGCAGAATAACCGGCAGTTGATCTTCCGGCGTCGGCAGCACGGTGCCGTCTTCCAGGGTGACCATCGGGATCGGCGCGCCCCAGTAACGCTGACGGGAAACGCCCCAGTCACGCAGACGATAGTTCACTTTACGTTCGCCGACGCCTTTTTCCGCCAGTTTATCGGCAATGGCGTTAAACGCCGCTTCAAAGGCCAGGCCGTCGAACTCGCCGGAGTTAAACAGCACGCCTTTTTCGGTCAGCGCCTGTTCGGAAAGATCCGGCTCGGAACCGTCGGCGGCCAGAATCACCGGCTTGATGGTCAAACCGTATTTGGAGGCAAATTCGTAGTCGCGCTGATCGTGACCCGGAACGGCCATCACCGCGCCAGTGCCGTACTCCATCAGGACAAAGTTTGCCGCCCAGACCGGGATCTCTTCGCCAGTTAACGGATGAATCGCTTTATAGCCGGTGTCGACGCCTTTTTTCTCCATGGTCGCCATTTCGGCTTCGGCCACTTTGGTGTTACGGCATTCGTCGATGAACGCCGCCAGTTCGGCGTTGTTCGCCGCCGCTTTTTGCGCCAGCGGATGACCGGCGGCCACCGCCAGGTAAGTGGCGCCCATAAAGGTATCTGGACGGGTGGTATAGACGGTCAGGGTGTTATCGTAACCCTTCACATCGAAGGTGATTTCCACGCCTTCAGAGCGGCCAATCCAGTTGCGCTGCATCGTTTTTACGGTATCAGGCCAGTGGTCCAGCTTATCCAGATCGCGCAACAGCTCGTCTGCGTAAGCGGTGATTTTGATAAACCACTGTGGGATCTCTTTACGCTCAACTTTGGTGTCGCAGCGCCAGCAGCAGCCGTCGATCACCTGTTCGTTGGCGAGAACGGTCTGATCGTTCGGGCACCAGTTAACGGCAGAAGTCTTCTTGTACACCAGGCCTTTTTTATACAGCTCGGTGAAGAACTTCTGTTCCCAACGGTAGTATTCCGGGGTGCAGGTCGCGATTTCACGGCTCCAGTCATAGCCAAAACCCAGCGTTTTTAGCTGGTTTTTCATATACGCGATGTTGTCGTACGTCCACGGCGCCGGCGCGGTGTTGTTCTTCACCGCCGCGCCTTCCGCCGGCAGGCCGAAGGCGTCCCAGCCGATTGGCTGCAGCACGTTTTTGCCCAGCATACGCTGGTAGCGGGCAACCACGTCGCCGATGGTGTAGTTACGTACGTGGCCCATGTGTAGTCGGCCAGAAGGATAGGGAAGCATCGACAGGCAGTAATACTTCTCTTTGCTCTCGTCTTCGGTCACTTCAAATGTGCGCTTCTCATCCCAGTGAAGCTGTACTTTGGATTCTATCTCTTCCGGGCGGTATTGCTCTTGCATGGCAGCCAGTAGTCCTGTTTTCGATACAGCTACAAATGTAGCTTTAGAGGTGGTGTTTAGATCCGCATAGCATAGCCCAAACACGCACGTCAAAACAGGGGGTAGAACATTTGTCGCGCCAGGCGTCCGTGAGGAGGTGACGCAAAATGCGACACGACTGAGGCAAATTACCGCAGTTCCTGTCACCGCCAGATCGGCCCATAAAAATAAAGTCATATAAACCATGTAGTTAAAAAATGGCACGCCTTTTGATTAGGGAAGACAGGACTAAAGCAAAGGAGTTAATCGTGAAAAAAAATGCAGTGGTGATTCACCCTCAGGATTGCGTCGCGACGGCTATTACGGCGCTCAAGGCTGGCGAAACCGCCACAATGTTCATTGGCGAACGCGAGATAAGCGTTGTGTTACATCAGGATGTGCCATTTGGCCACAAATTCGCCATCTGCGATGTGCCTTTTCATGGCGAAGTTTATAAATATGGCGAATCCATTGGCCGCGCCACTCAGGAAATAAAAAGTGGCGACTATGTGCACGTCCACAATGTGGAAAGTGAACGCGGACGTGGTGACTGGAAATAATATAAAACAAGGGAAAATGATTATGAGCAATGAGACTTTTTTGGGTTTCCGCCGCCCTGACGGCCGTTTTGGCATCCGTAATTATGTACTGATTTTACCTACCAGCGTTTGTGCGAATAAAGTCGCCCAGGATATTGCCCGGCAGGTAAAAGGCGCGACATGGGTGAATAACGATTTTGGCTGCTGCCAGGTGGCAGGAGATGCGCGTCTGACGGAAAAGACATTGATTAATGTGGCGAATAATCCCAACGTCGGCGCTATTGTGGTTGTGGGCTTAGGCTGTGAAGGCGCGGAGCCGCTGCGCATCGCAGAAGAGATTACCGCATTTGGCAAACCGACCTCCTGCATTACCATTCAGGAAGAGGGCGGCACGCTTAAATGTCAGGCTCGGGGGATTTCGCTGGCCCGCGATTATGCGCAACAACTCTCCATGCAAAAACCGCAGCAAGCACCGGTTAGCGAGCTGCTGCTGGCGATGGAGTGCGGCGGGTCAGATACGACATCGGGGCTGGCGTCTAACCCTTCCTGCGGGGTCGCCTCGGATAAGCTGATACGCTGCGGCGGAAGCTCAATTCTTTCTGAAACGACGGAATTTATTGGCGCCGAGCATGTGATGGCGAAACGCGCGGTGACGCCGGAGGTTGGTCAACAGCTTATTGATTTAGTGGTCGGCTGCGAGGCGCGAGCAAAAGCGCTGGGCGAGGATATTCGCGGGGGACAGCCGACGCCGGGCAATATTAAAGGCGGGTTGACTACCATTGAAGAAAAATCGTTAGGCTGTATGCATAAAGCGGGTCATGCGCCGTTACAGGGCGTACTGGAATATGCCGATAGCCCAACGCATCCGGGCCTGTGGATTATGGATACCCCGGGGCAGGATATTGAATCTATTTCCGGCATGGTGGCGGGGGGAGCGCAGATCGTTATTTTTACTACCGGTCGCGGAACGCCTGCCGGTAACCCAATAGCGCCGGTAATAAAAATTACGGGTAATAAAGCAACGTGGGAAATGATGCAGGACAATATTGATATTGATGTGTCCGCCATTATGTCTGGCGAGGCTTCTATTACGCAAATGGGCGAGGAAATTTATCAGGAAATTTTACGCGTCGCGAATGGGAAAACGACTAAATCAGAAGATTTAGGTCATAACGAATTCTCTATTTATAAGATCGCGCCGACGTTCTGATACCAAATCGGGCAGCACAAGCTGTCCGGTTATCTCCTGGGAATAAGCTATGAAAATTAAAAAAACACTGGAACGTTTTCCTGGTGGTATGATGGTTGTACCGCTAATCATCGGCGCATTGTTTAAAACTTTTGCGCCGGAGGCGCTGGAAATAGGCGGTTTTGTCACTTCTATTTCGCATGGCGCAATGGCGATTTTAGGCATGTTTTTAGTCTGTATGGGCGCGGATATCCAGTTTAAAGCCGCGCCGAAAGCGCTGAAAAAAGGCGCTGCGATCACCTTTGCGAAATTTGCCAGCGGCGTGATTATTGGCATTCTGGTCGGAAAATTTTGCGGCCCGGATGGGTTATTAGGTCTGTCGGCTTTAGCGATTATTTCGGCGATGACCAACTCGAACAGTGGGTTATATGCCGCGTTGGTGGGGGAGTACGGCGATGAAACCGACGGCGGCGCGATTGCGGTAATATCGTTGAACGATGGTCCCTTTTTCACCATGCTGGCGTTAGGATCGGCAGGCATGGTGTCGATACCCTTTATGAATCTGGTGGCGGTTATTATTCCCATTATCATTGGCATGATTTTGGGTAATCTGGATGAGGACATGCGCAAGTTTCTTAAACAGGGCAGCGTGGTAACGATTCCCTTTTTTGCCTTTGGGTTAGGATACGGTATTGATTTCGCAAGACTTATCACGGCAGGTTCTTCAGGCATTTTACTGGGACTCATGACGGTGGCGATTGGCGGATTTTTTAATATTTTCGCCGATCGTCTGACGGGAGGCAGCGGCGTGGCAGGCGCGGCGGTCTCCACCACCTCTGGCAACGCCGTCGCGACGCCAGCGGCAATCGCGCTGCTCGATCCGCATTTTACCGACCTGGCGTCGACGGCGGCGGCGCAGGTGGCGGCCTCGACGATTATTACCGCTCTGTGCGCCCCCTTCCTGACCGTATGGATAAAAAAACGCTACGATCGTAAACTGAACCCAGCCGCCGCAGGCGGTTAGCGTTTCGGCGGAAAATAAATCACGACGGGCGGTCTCGCCCGTTCATAAACCAACAGGATGGTGAGTGATGAATAAGACGAAAGATATAGCCGCATCTCCTCTCTGTTTTGTCTCTCCTTACCCTCAACTGGCAAAGGCTGCCGAGGCGCTGGTCGCGCAGTTGGATTACGCCGTCACTATTCATCAAACGACGCTTAATCGTATCCTGGATGAGCTACCTTTATTAGAGTCCCGTGGGCACCAGGTACTGATTAGTCGTGGCGGATGTGCGGAAATATTAAAAAAGCACAGTAAATTACCGGTAGTCGAAATTAAAATGTCCGGCTACGACATTCTTGATGCGCTTATCCCTTTTAAAGGACAAAAAGGCACTGTCGGTATTGTCGGCTTTTCCAGTGTGATCAAAGGATGCGCGCGCGTAGCGGAACAGTTAAATATTAACTATAAAATTTTTACCTTACAGGGAAATGATAAAGAAACGATTTCTTGCCTGAAGCGGCAATTAGCGTCCACGCCATTAGATTGCATTGTTGGCGATACCGTTTGTCAGGATTATTTTTCACCGCTGGGCTCGCAATTCCGTTTACTTGATTCCAGCCCCGCCTCAATAACCGAAGCTCTGGAAGAAGCCCGCTCATTATATCTGGCTTTTCGCAGCCAATTACTCGAGCGTCATCATCTGCAGCTGATTCTCGATCAGTTTGATAAAGCTGTTATCACGCTTGATGATACCGGCGCGTTACTGCATTACAATAAATATGCGAGCCAACTTTTTAAAATTAACGCCTCCGGTGAGATTTATGACGCATCTTTCCTGAAACAGGTATTGCACCAGGAGCGGCATACATTACGTGAGGGAAAAACCGTCAGCGCGAAAGTCGTCGATACGCCGCAAGGCGCGATGGTAGTTAATCTGTATCCGGTATTTGCGGCCAGACAGTTAAGCCGGGTAGTGTTGACGATGCAAACCGTCTCCAGTTTACAGGGGGCGGAACATCATGTTCGCCGCCAGGAACTGTCTCGCCGCGGCTTGAGCGCCCGCTATCATTTCGACGATCTGCTTACCGAAAACCCGGAAATGCTGCGTCGTCTGGCGATCATTAAAAATTATGCCGGTACGGACGCGACTATCTTAATTAATGGCGAAAGCGGGACGGGAAAAGAGGTGCTGGCGCAAAGTATTCATAATGCCAGCCAACGCGTCAACGGCCCGTTTGTCGCCATTAACTGCGGCGCGATGGCCCCTCAGATTCTGGAGAGCGAACTCTTTGGCTATGTCGCCGGCGCATTTACCGGCGCGTCGCCGAAAGGCAAAATAGGCCTGTTTGAATTAGCGCACCACGGTACCATTTTTCTGGATGAGATTAGCGAGCTGGATAAACCGCTACAGACGCGCTTATTACGGGTATTGCAGGAGCGGCAGATTATGCGGCTGGGCTCAGACCAGATGATACCTGTTGATATTCGCGTGATTGCGGCGACCAATCAGACGTTAACGAAGCTCATTGCGGACGGGACATTTCGCGAAGATCTTTACTATCGGCTTAACGTATTAAAAGTGACCACCATCCCGCTACGCAAACGTCCGGAGGATATCAAAGCCATCGGCCTGTCGCTGCTTACTAGTTTCAGCCAGCATTATAAACGCCCGGCACTAACGTTAACCCCGGCGCTGTGGCAAGAGCTTCAGCGCTTCGCCTGGCCCGGAAACGTCAGGCAGTTAAGCAATATTATCGAACGGCTGGTACTCTCTATTGATCACTCCCCGGCAACGCTGGATGAGGGTCGCCTCTTGCTGGACGATCTGGAAGAGGGGAGCCGACGCGAGCCAACTACCTGCCACGACTGCCAGATGCTGGCTGGCGATTATAAAACGATTCGCCTGCGTATTTTGAGAAAATTATTAGAGGCGGAAAGGGATAATAAATCGTTAGTGGCGAAACGGTTAAATGTCGATCGTACCTCGCTGACGCGCTGGATACGCGAGTCGGCCTGACAAGAATTTACAGACTCTGTGGGCAGCCTTGCAAAGCGTAACGCAAATAACGTCTATTATTATAGGCAGTTAACGATCCAAGAGGTGAAGTGATGAACAAGGTTGCTCAATATTACCGTGAACTGGTGGCCTCATTAAGCGAGCGTTTACGCAATGGCGAGCGCGACATTGATGCGCTGGTGGAGCAGGCGCGCCAGCGCGTGATGCAAACAGGGGAGTTAACGCGAACCGAGGTGGACGAACTGACGCGCGCTGTCAGACGCGATCTGGAAGAGTTCGCCATGAGCTACGAAGAGAGCCAGGACGATAGCGTCTTCTTACGGGTGATTAAAGAGAGTCTCTGGCAGGAATTGGCGGACATTACCGACAAAACCCAGCTGGAATGGCGTGAAGTCTTCCAGGATTTGAATCACCACGGCGTGTATCACAGTGGCGAAGTGGTGGGATTGGGGAATCTGGTGTGCGAGAAATGCCACTATCATCTGGCGGTTTACACGCCGGATGTGTTGCCGCTCTGCCCGAAGTGTGGCCACGATCAGTTCCAGCGCAGGCCGTTTGAGCCGTAAGGTTCATTATCGTGAGCGGACGGTTGCCGTCCGCCATGTTAAGCGTGCAGTTGGGCTTCCAGTTTGCGGATCTCTTCATCGACGTTCCATTTGCCCGTGGGCTGTGCTTTTTTGAACCAGTAGAGCGCTTGTTGTAGGTCTTGTGCGGTACCGTGTCCATCTCTGTACATGCATCCGAGGTTGTACCAGCCCGATGAATTGTTACATTCTGCTGATTTGTGGAACCATTCCAGTGCTAGCGAATAATTTTGCTCGACGCCATGACCGCATTTGTACATCCAGCCGATACTGTTATAGGCATCATCGTCACCCTGGTCTGCCGCTTTTCGAAACCAGTATATTGCCTGCTGGTTATCTTGTTTGATACCTTTTCCGATGTAATAACAATAGCCCATCTGATATTGCGAGTAGCTGCTCTCTTGTAGCGCGCTCTTCTTGTACCAAAGGGCGGCAAGGGATAAATTTTTCCGACATCCTTTCCCATTGCCATACATATACGCCAGTCTTTCCTGGCTGGCGCAATGGCCTTGTAATGCTGCCTGTTTAAACCAGTAGAGTGCCTGTGTATCATTTTGCTCTACGCCAGTTCCTGAATGATACATTCTCCCGAGATTATATTGCGCAAGGTTGTGGCTCTGTTCTGCTCCTTTGCGATACCAGGCAACGGCCTGGGCATAATCTGGCGCCATCCCGGTTTCTCCTTCCTGAACCCAGCCTAATGTGTTGAAAGCGTGGCGGTGTCCTTGCTGTGCGGCTTTTTCTGACCAGAATAAAGCCAGCGTATTATCTTTCATGTCGGTAGGCGTGTCTTTGTATCGTAAGCCGAGCCAATATTGTGCCTCGCAGTGTCCTTGTTCAGCTGCCTGCTGCAACCAATAAAAAGAGAGCTTATCCTCTTCGCTGCCATCTATACGTTCGTCATTATATAAACGGCCTAATATATATTGAGCTTCACTATTTCCTGACTGCGCCAGTTCGGTTAATTGTGCTAAAGATACGTTGTCGCAGGGATGACTGGTTATGGAATGATTCATTTTTTAATTTATCCCGCCATTGTTTTTTAGATTAATAATATATTGCGATTTGGCTTTGTTGTACTCTATTTTAGTTTTCAATTGCGTTTTTATTTGTGGTGTGAATATATTTTGGCGATTTATTATGGATAAAGAATCACAATATTTACTCTTTGCACTTTCCTCGCCGATGGAAGTATTGAACGAGGACTGTTTACCTTCACATTCGTCACCGAAAATGTATTTAGGTGTAAAACGTTTCGATCTTGAATCGTCGTGGGGTATTGAAAATCGCGATGAACTGCTTCAGACCATTTCCCGCAGGACGGATGACGGTCATGCCACACAACTGGAATGGCTATATCGCCGCTGGTTTAGGTATGCGCCGCAGGAGTGGCAGGAGTATACCGACGCGCTGGACGAGGGAGATCGCATTTATGCCCGATTCGTCGCTGATACCGCCGTGTGTTGCGGCGAAGGTGGTATTCGCAGTTGGGATTATGTGCGGATGGGATTTCTCTGCCGCATGGGCGTGCTCAATGAATGGCTGACGGAAGAGGAGAGCCTGTGGCTGCAGTCGCGGATACAGCTTCGCGCGCTCAGCTATTATTCCGGCTGGTTGCCGTACTTCAGCGCTTATTACACCGGGCGTTTGTACTGGCAGTTACGGAATGGCGATAACCTACCGCTGCTACGCGAGACATTCGCCCGTAAGGAGTTTGATGACGCGGGGCGACGTATGATGAATAAACTGATCGCCGGGAAGGACAGTTTTTACGCCACGCTGCCGTGGCGCTACCTGCCCCATTACCCTGAATGCCCGGACACGCTTCAGGAGGTGAGCGATCTATGAAAACCTGTTGGCAAGTCCTTGGCATTGAGGCCACCACGGATACCGACGCCATTCGTCAGGCTTATCTGGCGCTGCTGCCGTCATTTCATCCGGAAACCGATCCGCAGGGTTTTAAGCAATTGCGAGAAGCCTATGAGAATGCATTGCAGGGGACAACATCGCCCGCCATTACGGTGGTTGATGAGGATCCCGATACCCCGTGGGTGAATTATCTCAGGGAGATATTCGGTGATTTGCTGGCGGATGGCGAACGGCGCTTTCAGCCGCAGGCATGGCAGGAGTTTATCCAACAGATCAATAAATTATCGATTTCACAGGTCGAAAAATCGCGCTGGTGGCTGTGCGCTATCGCGATGAAGACCTTTCCTATTTCGTACTCGTGTCTGAAACTGCTGTCAGATCGCCTGGCCTGGGAACAGGGGAGTGATAATCGAGATGTCGATGCCGAGGAGGTGGAGGATCTTTTGTTTGAAATCCGCCGTGGCGACCTGTTTGATTATTCGCTATTGCTGCATTTGCCAGTGGCGGTACAAAACCAGACCATTGCTTTTTATGATGCCCTGGACAACACCTTTTTCGAGCATCCTCTCTATTTCGCCCAACTTATGGCCCAGCACGGCCCGTGGATTATCCCGGACAATCTACGCTTTCAACGACGTCTGTTACGCTGGTTCAGCACCTTGCACTGGGGTATTGCGGAGCTGCTGCCTGTCGCCCTGGCATGGCAGGAAGCCGAACCCGATAACGCAACGCCGGGTTATTACTACTTAGCCCAGCGCGTATTTTGCGGTGAAGGCGATAGCCTGCTGCCAGAACTTTACGCGCAGTGGTGGGCGCATCCTTCTACCCAGCTTGACGATCTGTTGCTGCGCTGGTGCCGTCAGCATCGACCGGACTTTTTCCCGCTGCTGGTGATGGCGGTTGAGGGGCGTGAGCAGGTGGATATTAACGCTGAACAGCTGCTGTATATTCCCGGCTCAAGCGCTCGTTCCTGCTTGCTGTGGGCCGAGGCGCTGCACAGCGGCGCATTATCGCCGCTAAGCGAAAGTTTTATTGCGCGGCGTTTGAATTATGGCGCGCCAGCGGTGAGTGAGGCGCATAGCCAGCATCCATACTGGCTGTTGTATCAGGTGGCGGATAGCCTGGCGTGCGCCGAGGAGCCGTCAGCGGCATTGTTACAGAGTCTGGTAACGAAGCTTGATGCGCCGGATATCTGCCCGTTGGAAGCGCTGGTTATTCGCGGGTTGCTGGGGCGGGCTGCGGCTGTCGCCACACCGTGTGAAGCTGTAGTCGCAGATGAAGAACCGGTGACGACGGTGACTTCGCCGAGTACGGAGGAATCTGGCGGCGGCTTTGGCCTCTGGCAGGTGATTAAAATCATTTTATTTATTGGCGTTGTCGGCCATGTATTACGCCAGTTTATGCATTAGGGATATCGAATATGGACAAGGAAGAACAATATTTACTTTTTGCGCTCTCCACGCCGATGGAGGTGCTATATATCGGCAATGAGCCTTCGCATACCTCTCCAGCAATGTATACCGGAATTCCTGCTGTCGATCTCTCCGATTCATGGGGGATTGATAACCGTGAAGATCTTATTCAAACCATCTATCGGATGACGGACGATGGTCATGCGGCAGATTTGGCTCCCTTTTATATCCGCTGGTTTACGCTATCTCCTCGTCAATGGCGCGAATTTACCGCGCAGTTTGGCGAGCAGGGCCAGATTTATGCGCGATTTGTTGCCGAAACCGCACTATGCTGCGGGCGCGGAGGCATTAAAGCCTGGGACTATGTGCGTATGGGGTTTTTATGCCGGATGGGGGTGTTGAATCAATGGCTGACGGAAGAGGAAAGCCTGTGGCTGCAATCGCGTATCTATGCGCGGGCGTACTATTTTTACGACGGTTGGACGCAATATTTTGCCGCCTATTCGTTGGGTCGGCTGTACTGGCAGGCTAAAGAGGACACCATACAGGCATATTTCGCTCACCTAAAGTACGACGCTTCAGGCGCGCGGATGTTTAATGAACTGGCCTCTACGACAGAGAGTTATTATGCGCAGCTACCGTGGCGTCCGCTCAACGAACAACCGACATGCCCGGAAACGCTTAAAGGAGTGAGCGATTTATGAATATCTGTTGGGAAATCCTGGGCATTGAACCTACCACCGATCTGGAATGTATCCGTCAGGCTTATCTTGCCCTGTTGCCCTCATTCCACCCTGAGAGCGATCCGCAGGGTTTTAAGCGATTGCGCCAGGCCTATGAAGAAGCGCAGCACTGGGCCGCCTCGCCTGCGGAGGACGCAAAAATGGAAGAGGTGGGCGACGAACATGAAATACTGGTGGCGTTCAGGGAATTGCTGGCATCAGAGCGCGATCGCTTTCAGCCCTCGGCATGGCAGAAATTTATTCAGCAATTGAACCAGTGTTCAATGGATGAGATAGATAAGCTGCGCTGGCAGTTGTGCGACATCGCCATGAAAACGGAAACGATCTCGCTGTCTTGCCTGGCATTGTTGGCGCAGCGTCTGAACTGGCAGCCGCAGGAAGCAGAAGATGATGCTGATGGAGAAGAGCTGGAAGCATTTCTGGAGACCGTAAAGCGGGGCGATGCGTTTGATCTGCTAAGTCTGGCCAAATTGCCTCTTGTTGTTCAAGACCAAACTGACGCCTACTTTTTTAAGCTTGAGCATATCTGGCGCTTTTATCCCGAACATTTTGCCGACGCTCTACAGGTTCAGGGCGCCTGGATAATTCCCGATGATAAACAGCTGCATCGTAAACTATTACACTGGTTTAGCGCCGAGCAGTGGGGCATGGCGGAACTGGTCGATATTGCTCGTCGCTGGCAGGCCGCGGAGCCGGATAACGAAGATGCGCACTATTACCTGTGCAAACAGCGTTTGCTCTGCGGTGAAGGGGAAAGCCTGTTGGCCGACCTTTGCGATTTCTGGCAGCGTTATCCCTCCACGCAGGCGGACGACCTGTTGCTGGGCTGGTGCCGCCAGCATCGGCCTGATTTCTTCCCGCTGGCGGTGATGGCGGTCGAAGCGCGCTGTATGGCGGATGCCGAATATGTCCCCGGTGAAAGCGCGCGCACGCGTTTACTGTGGGCCGACATTTTGCACAGCGGTAGGTTATCACCGCTGGGGCGTTCATTTGTTGACTCCCTGTTTTATAAGCGAAAAGCGATGGCGTGGGCAAATTCACGGCTGAGTACCCAGGGGGAACCCGAAACGCCGCTGTTGGATCTGTACCGGACGGCGGAGCAGGTGGTGCTGGAAGCGTTTCCCAAAGAAAAGCCCTTTTTTCGCCTGCTGATCCGGCTGGAGGAGGGGCAATCCTGTCCGCTGGAGGCGCTGATAACGCAGGCATTGTCATCTAAAATCGCCATGAAGCCAGGCGATATTCGTGACAAAAAGGAGCTGGCGGAAGAGCTCAGGCTGGCGGCTGAGAAAGAAGAGACAAAATTGTCTTCTGAAGCGAAAACCGAAGCACCCCGTCAGGCGGAATCTGGCGGGGTGATGAAAATCATGAAGATTGTCGGTTTGATCGCGTTGATTGTCTGCGCGTTAAATCGATTCTTCCATTTTTTCTGAACAGGGGTAGTGAAAGCGCCGTTACGGCGCTTTCGGCTCGTCAATACCCAGATATTCACAGGCGCGACGGCGTACGTCATCGACACGCTGCATATCATTAGACAGCAGGGCCGCGTCGAAATCGGTAATAATCTCCCCCAGCATTTCGCGCTCATCGCCTAACGCGCGTGACCACTGCTCCTCTAACTGTGCTTTAAACGTCCGGTTAATCAGCATATCGCGGGGATAAATTTTCAGCGCCAGCAGCCGCTCGCGGCTGGCGTCGATTTGCTGCGTCGTCAGTGAGGTGGCATTGTGACTGATGATTCTGGATTCACTCTTGCCGTCTTCCAGCAGCACGTCAACTTCCAGCAGACCATTAATATCGTAGCTAAAACGAATATCAATGGCCTGAATGTGCCCGTTCGGCTTCAGCATGACGTCAAAAGAATCAATCAGGATATTATTTTTCACCTTATGGCTTTCGCCCTGGTATACCCTGACGCAAATAGAGTCCTGCTCAGGGTGCATGGTGGAGTACGTTTCCTCTTTTGACACCGGAACGGTGGTATTGCGTTCAATGATGGGCGAGAAAATACCAGGCACTCCCTGTCGGTTGACTTCCACGCCCAGCGAGTAGGGGCAGATATCCGTGAGGATCACCTCTTCAACGTCTTCATGGCGCAGGCGACAGGCGGCCTGAGTTGCGGCGCCAAGCGCCACGATGGTGCTGGGATCGTAACTTTGATAGGGCAATTTACCGAATAAGCGCACCGCGATGCGTTGCACCAGCGGCATCTGTGACGCGCCGCCGACCAGCACCAGGCTGTCAATTTGCTCCGGTTTGAGTCGGGAGTCGCGCAGCGCCTGCTCAATGGGCGTGCGCAGCCGGTTGAGCAACGGTAGCCACAGGGCTTCCAGCTCATCGTCATAAAACGTGCTTTCCAGAACGCTCTCCTGATAAAGCCAGCTCATGCGCAGCGGGGAGCTGCTGGCGCATTTTGCGGCTTCAACACAGGCATACAGCGCAGCCAGATCGCTATCCGTCAGCGCTGATTTATCGAGGTTCCAGCGTTTCAGCACTTCATCAAGCAACAAATGCGTGAAATCTTCGCCGCCGAGGTAGTTATCGCCAGCGGAGGCGTGAACTTCGATAATCGGCGTAGCGTATTCCAGAACGGTCACATCAAAGGTTCCGCCCCCCAGATCGAAAACCAGCGAACGGCTATTTTGCTGCGTATGCAGGCCATAAGCCATTGCCGCCGCCGTGGGTTCATTGATCAAGCGCACGGCGTTTAACCCCGCAAGCTCAGCGGCAAGGCGTGTATGCTTACGCTGCTCATCGCTGAAATAAGCCGGAACCGAGATCACGACATCCTTGATTGGCTGCTGAAGGTAGTCTTCCGCATCTTCTTTCAGCGAGCGTAAAACCAGCGAAGATAATTCCGGCGCATTAAACGACTCTTCACCCAAATGCCAGTGAGTATTACTGCCCATTGCGCGTTTAAATAAGGCAGCGGTTTTATCTGGATGAGATGTTTTACGGGCTGCGGCAGGTTTTCCCACCAGAATTTGTTTATTTTCATCCATACTAATTATGGATGGTGTTAAATATTCACCAAATTTATTAGGTATTAATTGTGCGGCTCCGTCTTGCCAGACGGCGATTAAACTATTAGTGGTGCCGAGATCGATACCAATCGCTAACGTTGCATTATCCATTGCGTTTAATTTATCGGGAAAGAGAGTTTATAGAATAAAGAACACCACCCTCTGGCGTGGTGATCTTTATCAATGTCACGCCTGGCGAAAGTATTCATCCATAATGTTCGTCAACTCCGGGCGCTCGCCGTCATCATTGATGGCGAAATCGAGGAAAAAAGCATCGGCCTGTGGCGTGCGTTTCTGGGCCAGTAAACGAAACGCCAGCGGGTAGTGGCAAGCATAACCGGGTGCGCGAGTCAGAAAACGGACAAAATCAATCAACAAGGGAGAATGGGTATAAAACAGCGCGCGTAACAGTACGGCGGGAAATCCCTCTTCGGTGATCCCTTGCGCCATGATTTTGTTGAGGCCGGCTTCGCTCAAATCGCCTGCGGCAATAATATCTGCGCAGGCCGCAAGATCGGGATAATGCGTTGCGCAGTTAGCCAATGCGTTCGGCCAGTTGACGCGGGTATAACGTTCGTCATGGCGAGTAAAGTAATCCTCCCAAAGGGATGGCGGTAGTTTTTCGTACTGTATTTTCAGGGGGATGCGGCGCTGAAACTGGGCTTCTTCCAGGCGCTCGCCGTCATAAAATCGCAGGCATTGCTGTCGCGTCTCGTAGCATGTCATCGCCACCGGCTGGCTGATGACCCAGGTCTTCACGGGCCGGCCTTCCAGCGCGGCGGCGGTGGCTTTATGGTGACCATCAAGCAGGACGCAAAGCCAGCTGTCATTCATATACCAGGCCAGCGCGTGGCTCTCTGGCTTATCGCGATAATACCCGGCGCGTTGTGGGTTAAATCGCGATGGGGGCTGGCCTGGCAGTAAAAAACAGGGTTCGCCGGACTGGTAGTGATAGTCCACGTCAGCAATCCACTGCCCTGTGGTCGCGGGATTCGGTTGTTTTTCGTTACCCACCGCCCAGAAAAAATGTCCGTTGCCATCTGTGGGATAAAGTTCGCGTTCCTCCAGTCGGTAATAGCCATCGGCAAAGAGTGAAAACAGCGGCGTCAGGGCGGTAAATGCTTCGTTCAACCCGACTCCTGGCTGATTCCACTCGGCAAGTGAGGATAAAAACTCCGCGGCGCCTTCATCATCATTGCTAAAACCGGCATAAACAAATTCTGCGCAGGTCGGGCACCAGGCTTCAGTGTAAAAACGAATCAGCGGCGAGCCATGCCAGGAAAGCGTATGAATACCGGCGTCAGAGTCGGGATCGTGGATAACGCTGGGACGAAGCAATGCTTTTCCGTTACGTACTGAAAACGTAATATGGGCTACATCGTGCTGTAGCAGGCTGATTTCAGGTCTATTGTTACGCCAAAACATCGCTGTTCATCCCTGGATTCTACTTTGCGCTTTATGCGTAGTATTGCAGCCGTTCCGCCAGCAAATCGACAAATCCCTGGCGGTCTACATCGACCATCACCGTCGCATTCGGCTTATTCCCCGTCAGGAAATAATAATCCACCACCGTCATCCCCTGGGTGTATTTCCCCTGGGTTTCCACGCCGACCCAACGCTCAACGGTGGTGAAAATCTCGGGCTTGAGCAGCCAGGCGATGGTGCACGGGTCGTGCAGCGGTGCGCCGACAAATCCCCATTTTTCGTCTTTGTGGTACTCCATAAAGAAGTCCAGCAGTTCGGCGACGATGGTGGAAATCGGGTTACCGATGGCGCGAAAGCGTTCGATATCGGCGGCGTGAATCTGTGCCTTATGAGTGACGTCCAGCCCGGCCATCACCACCGGAATGCCTGACTGGAAGACAATTTCTGCCGCTTCCGGGTCGACGTAAATATTAAATTCCGCAGCGGGCGTCCAGTTACCCAGCGCCATCGCGCCGCCCATGATCACAATGCGGGCGATTTTCGTATGCAGTTCCGGATGGCTATTCAGCAGCAGCGCCACGTTGGTCTGTGGGCCAGTAGAGACGATGGTGACCGGCTGTGAGCTCTCGCGCAGCGTTTTTGCCATCAGCTCAACGGCAGTGCCGCTTTGCGGGGCGAATGACGGCTCGGGCAGCGCCGGGCCGTCGAGGCCGCTTTCGCCGTGAACGTTATCGGCGATAATCAGTTCGCGCATGAGAGGTTTCACCGCGCCGCCCGCCACCGGAATATCCGGGCGTTTGAGCAGTGTCAGCATCCGCAGCACGTTGCGCAGGGTCTTCTCCGGCGTCTGGTTGCCGGCGGAAGAGGTGATCGCTTTCACTTCCAGTTCAGGGGAGGCGAGGGCGAGAACGAGGGCGATCGCGTCATCATGACCCGGATCGCAATCAATAATAATGGGCAGTGCCATTGTGGCTCCTTGTAAGCGGTACTTTGTGACAAGGTTAACGCCCGGCTGGATACGTTTCGAGAAGCGAAGAAGTAAAGCGTGAGATAGCGCGCACTCTGACGTGCGCGCCGGGAAGATTAGTGCAGGATTTTCGCAAGGAAGTCTTTTGCGCGATCGGAACTGGGGTTAGCGAAGAACTCCTCTTTTGGCGAATCTTCGACGATTTTACCTTCATCCATAAAGATCACCCGGTTAGCCACTTTACGGGCAAAGCCCATTTCGTGCGTCACCACCATCATGGTCATCCCTTCGTTCGCCAGCTCGACCATTACGTCCAGTACCTCGTTGATCATTTCCGGATCGAGTGCGGAAGTCGGTTCATCGAATAACATGGCAATGGGGTCCATACACAGCGCGCGGGCGATCGCCACGCGCTGCTGCTGGCCGCCGGAAAGCTGCGCCGGGAACTTGTTGGCATGCGCAGACAGGCCAACGCGCTCCAGCAGCTTCAGGCCTTTATCGCGGGCGGCGGCCTTATCGCGTTTCAGCACTTTCACCTGCGCCAGCGTCAGGTTTTCGATGATCGACAGGTGGGGAAACAGCTCGAAGTGCTGGAATACCATGCCCACGCGGGAACGCAGTTTCGCCAGATCGGTTTTTTTGTCGTTCACAATAATGCCGTTAACGGTAATTTCGCCTTTTTGCACCGGCTCCAGACCATTGACGGTCTTAATCAGCGTGGATTTACCGGAACCCGATGGCCCGCAGACTACCACCACCTCACCTTTTTTCACTTCTGTTGAACAATCGGTCAGCACCTGAAAGTGACCATACCATTTTGAAACATTTTTCAGGGTAATCATTAAACTGTCCTTTTCTTCAAATAGCTGACCAGCAACGACGCGCTCAGGCTGATAACAAAATAAACGGCGCCGGCGAACAGAATCATTTCGACCTGAGTACCGTCACGCTCGCCGATAGTCGACGCGGTGCGGAAGAAGTCCGCCAGGCTGAGTACATAAACTAAAGAGGTGTCCTGAAATAGCACGATGCCCTGCGTAAGCAACAGCGGCACCATCGCCCGAAACGCCTGCGGCAGAATAATGAGCTTCATCGACTGCCAGTGGGTCATCCCCAACGCCAGCGCGGCGCTGGACTGCCCGCGGGAAATACTTTGAATACCGGCGCGAATAATCTCGGAATAGTAGGCCGCTTCAAACATGGAGAATGCCACCATCGCGGAGATCAGGCGGATATCGGTTTTCGGCGATAGTCCCAGCACGTTTTGCAGAAAGCCGGGTACAATCAGATAGAACCACAGCAGCACCATCACCAACGGGATGGAACGGAAAACGTTAACATACGCTTTAGCAAACCAGGCGATAGGGGCAAAGCTTGAGAGGCGCATGACGGCCAGAATGGTTCCCCAGACTATCCCCACGACAACGGCGGTGACGGTGATCTTCAGCGTGATGACCAACCCGGCCAGCAGGTAAGGCAGTGAGGGGATAATCGAACTCCAGTCAAATTCGTACATTATTTGCTCCCCACGTTGCCCGGCAGGCGGACTTTGCGTTCAACCAGGCTCATGACCAGCATGATAACGGCGTTAATCAGCACATAGGCCAGCGTAATGGCGGTGAAGGATTCCCAGGCGTGCGCCGAGTAATCCAACAGTTTGCCTGCCTGCGCCGCCATATCCACCAGGCCGATGGTTGAGGCAATAGCCGAGTTTTTCACCAGGTTCATCATCTCTGACGTCATTGGCGGCACGATAACGCGATAGGCATTCGGCAGCAGGACATAGCGATAAGCCTGCGGCAGCGTTAGCCCCATCGCCAACGCCGCGTTCTTCTGCCCGCGAGGCAGAGACTGAATCGCGGCGCGCACCTGTTCGCAAACGCGGGCGGCGGTAAACAGTCCCAGACAGATCATTGAGGAGAGGAAAAACTGAATATTGGGATCGAGTTCTGCCTTAAACCACATGCCAAGATCTTCCGGCAACAGTTCAGGCACCACCAGGTACCAGGTGAAGAATTGCACGATCAGCGGCACGTTACGGAACAGTTCTACGTACAACGTGCCCAGTCCGGAGAGGAAACGGTTGGGAACGGTACGTAAAATGCCGAAAATAGATCCTACCAGGAAAGCGATAATCCAGGCGGTAATCGAAAGGGCTACGGTGACCTGAAAACCACTCCATAGCCAGCCGAGATAGGTGGTGTTGCCGAAGGGGGCTTCCTGTAAAAAAATACCCCAGTTCCAGTCTATTGACATACATCTACTCCGAAAAAAAAGGGTAGCAGCGCTACCCTCGAAGATTGTTGCCCGGCGATTTGCGGCTTCAGGCCCGATGGGGAACGACCATCAGGCTTATAGTCTGTCCGTGCTGAGCGACAATCGAGAGGACAGGAGTCCCGTCCCATTTAGTTTTAGTTAGTTAAGCGCTTTATCATTCGGTGCTTTGAACAGGGCTTTCATCTCGTCAGACAACTCGAAATTCATGTTCAGGTTTTTCGGTGGGATCGGATTTTTAAACCACTTATCAAACCACTTTTCCGCTTCGCCGGAGGTTTGCGCCTGGGCGATGGTATCGTCCATCAGCTTTTTAAACTCAGGGTCGTTTTTACGCAGCATACAGCCGTAGGCTTCCTGGGACTGCGGTTTACCGACAATCTCCCAGTTATCCGGTTTCTTGGCTTTGGCGCGCTCGCCGGCCAGCAGCGCGTCATCCATCATAAAGGCGACGGCGCGACCGCTTTCCAGGGTGCGGAACGAGTCACCGTGGTCTTTCGCGCTAATAATACGCATCCCCATCTTTTGCTCTTCGTTAAGCTTATGCAGCAGAATTTCAGAGGTCGTCCCGGAGGTGACGACGACCGCTTTGCCTTTCAGATCCGGGAAATCTTTAATATCGCCGCCTTTTTTAGTCAGCAGTCGCGTCCCGACGACGAAAATCGTATCGGAGAAGGCGGCCTGTTTCTGGCGCTCAAGGTTGTTAGTCGTTGAACCACATTCAAAATCGAAGGTTCCGTTTTGCAACAGCGGAATACGGTTTTGCGAGGTGATCGGGATCAGCTTCACCTGCAGATCGGGCTTGTTAAGTTTCTTTTTTACCGCTTCCACAATGGCGTTGGAGTAGTCCTGGGAATAGCCGACCACTTTCTGCTGGTTGTCGTAATAAGAAAAGGGCACAGAAGATTCGCGATGCCCGACGACGATCACGCCATTTTTAGCGATCTTGTCCAGGGTGCTACCAGCGGCAGGCGCGCCATCTTCTGCGTGCGCAAGGCCCGCAGACAGTCCCATGACCAGCATTGCTGTGGTTAGCTTACGTAATTGCATATCCAACTCCTTTATCATCTGCGCCGTCGACGCATTGATAGCTATTGTGATGTTGTTATTGCCTGCAACTTGCGCGTGCAGTGTTATGTGTGTTTGTTAACATTTAGTGTGGCTTGTTGTAAATATTTTGCTGCGATATTGTTTATTTTTGCGAAGTGCGCCGCACCGTTCAGAGGCAAAAATCCTACATTGCACCGTTCAGGTGCTACCGATGATCGATTTTGGTGCGACCAGGTTGCACAAGCAGCCAGAACAGGTTTGCCATGTTTAACAAAGCAATAGACGTGCCAGAATGAGGGAAAAAGGAGGATTTTCAGGCCGGATAAATGAAGCGCTATCCGGCCTGGGGAGAGATTATTTCCGTCGTTGTCGCAGACTCATCACTACCGCGCCAAAAGCAAACAGCGCGGTCAGTACCCATAGCGGCCAGTTGCCGGTACGGGCATAGGGAGTTAACCCCGTGGTTGGCGTGACGTGGGTGGTCAGTACCTGGCGTGTGAACTGCGGGATCATCGCCTGAATTTCGCCCTGCGGGCCAATCACCGCCGTAATACCGTTATTAGTACTGCGCAGCAACGGACGCGCCAGCTCCAGCGAACGCATCCGCGCCATCTGGAAATGTTGCCACGGGCCAATGGACTTACCAAACCAGGCGTCGTTAGAAATCGTCAGCAGATAGTCGGTGTCCGGGCGGAAGTTATCCCGCACCTGTTCGCCAAGAATAATTTCATAACAGATTGCCGCCGTCAGCTTATAGTCGTGCGCATGTAACTGCGGCTGGATATAAGGGCCGCGGCTAAAGGAGGACATGGGCAGATCGAAGAACGGCGCCAGCGGACGCAGGATAGACTCCAGCGGAACGAACTCGCCAAAGGGTACAAGGTGATTTTTATTGTAGCGATTGGGCGAGTCATAACTGTATGGATTATCCTTGCCCAACGTAATAATCGTATTGTAGGTGTCGTATCGATTCTGTTTATTGAGACGCGCATCGACAATACCGGTGATCAGCGTGCTATTTTTTTCGCGTAACATCTCGTCCAGCGAACGAAGGAAGGGCTGCTGATTGATTTCGAGATCCGGAATCGCCGACTCAGGCCAGATAATAATCTGTGATTTGCCTAACTCTGGGCGAGTTTCGTTGAGATAAATTTTTAGCGTATTCAGTAGCTGGTTTTCGTCCCACTTCAGCGACTGCGGAATATCGCCCTGCACCAGCGATACCTGGGTCGCTTTGGTAGGTTCCAGCGTAAACCACTGGATATAACGTAGCGGAAAGGGCAAAGCAAACAGAATCACGGCGACAGCCAGCGGACGCCAGTTCCGCGTCGCCAGTGCCAGCGCTAACAGGCCGCTGACCATCATCAGCAGGAAGTTGATCGCTTCGACGCCCATTACCGGCGCCAGGCCTTTTAGCGGGCCGTCGACCTGACTATAGCCAAATTGCAGCCAGGGGAAGCCGGTCAGCACCCAGCCGCGTAAAAATTCGGTGATTTGCCATATTGCAGGCGCGGCGATAGCGACGCGCAGCCAGTTGGTTTTTGGCCACAGGCGCGACAAAATCCCGGCAAACAGTCCGGTATACAGCGAGAGATAAGCTGCAAGCAGCACCACCAGAAAAACGTTAACCGGGCCCGGCATGCCGCCAAACTGCGCGATACTGACATAAACCCAGTTAATCCCGCTGCCGAAAAGTCCGAGTCCCCAGCAATAGCCGATGGCGGCAGACTGGAGCGGGCGGCGATTAAACGTTAAGGCCTGCAGCCCGATAAGCGACACTATCGCTGCGGGCCAGACGTCATACGGAGAGAAAGCCAGTGTTCCGCAGGCGCCGAATAATAACGCCAGCAGCAGGCGAATACGCTGGCGTTCAATTAACGAGGCAAATGCCATTTTTAGTCCACTATTGCTGTTATTCGTCCAGTTTTGGCTGGGGCGAGTCATCCGGGATCCTGACATGCACCTGAATAATACGACGACTATCGGCCATCGCCACTTTGAACTGGTAACCATCAATGTCAATGGTTTCGCCGCGGGCCGGTAAATGGCCGAACGCCTGCATCACCAGCCCGCCGATGGTATCGACTTCTTCATCGCTGAAGTGGGTGCCGAAAGCGTCATTGAAGTCTTCAATCGACGCCAGCGCGCGAATCGTCCAGGTATGGCGGCTAAGCTGACGGAAGTCGATATCGTCTTCTTCGTCATACTCATCTTCAATTTCACCGACAATCAGTTCGAGGATGTCTTCGATAGTCACAAGGCCGGAAACGCCGCCAAACTCATCGATAACGATGGCCATATGGTAGCGCTGGGAGCGGAATTCCTTGAGCATACGGTCAACCCGTTTGCTTTCCGGTACGACAACCGCGGTGCGTAACACTTTGTCCATGCTGAAGGCTTCGGCATCGCTGCGCATAAACGGCAGCAAATCTTTGGCCATCAGAATCCCTTCAATGTGATCTTTATCTTCGCTGATCACCGGAAAACGCGAGTGGGCGGACTCGATGATAACATCGAGACATTCGTCCAGCGTCTGGTTGCGTTTCAGGGTAATCATCTGGGAGCGCGGGATCATAATATCGCGAACGCGCTGGTCGGCGATGTCCATTACGCCTTCGAGCATATCGCGCGTATCTTCATCGATAAGCTCGTTCTGCCCGGAATCACGGATCAGCGCCAGCAACTCATCACGGTTTTTAGGTTCACCGTGGAAAAGCTGGCTGAGTAGCAGGGAAAAAAATCCCTTTTTACTGTTTACTGTGTCACTACTGTGTGAATTGTCGTCGCTCATGGCGTCGTATGGGTTCTCATGTTAGTTAATACAAAGCTCGTCATGCGTATACTCAGCTGTGACGGCATGTTTTGCCTGATGACGCTACGCTTATCAGGCCTACAAAAGGCATGAATGTAGGCCGGATAAGGCGCAAGCGCCGCCATCCGGCAAGCTACTATTCTGCAATCTTCTCGGCAATGTACGGATCCTCATAGCCCATAGCAAGCATAATCTCCGTTTCGAGAGACTCCATCTCTTCCGCTTCGTCATCGTCGATATGATCGTAACCCAGCAAATGCAGGCTACCGTGTACGACCATGTGCGCCCAGTGCGCCTCCAGTGGCTTGCTCTGTTCTTGCGCTTCCTGCTCCACGACCTGACGGCAAATAATCAGATCGCCCAGTAGCGGCATTTCAATGCCGGGGGGCGCTTCAAACGGGAAGGAGAGAACATTAGTGGGTTTATCTTTCCCGCGGTACGTCAAATTAAGGTCGTGGCTTTCGGCCTCATCCACCAGACGGATTGTGACTTCCGCCTCTTCCTGAAACTGCGGAATAACGCCGTCCAGCCAGCGTTGAAACTGAGCTTCATCCGGCAGGCCCGCGTGGTTTTCACAGGCCAACTGTAAATCGAGGATCACCTGGTTCATTTCTGTTCCTGCTCCTGGGCTTCACGCTTACGCTCTGCCGCCAACGCCGCTTTGCGTTTTTGTTCGGCCTCTTCCCAGGCTTCATAGGCGTTCACAATGCGGGCAACGACCGGATGGCGAACCACGTCTTCGCTGTGGAAGAAGTTAAAGCTGATTTCATCAACTTCCGCCAGCACTTCAATGGCATGACGCAAGCCGGATTTGGTGTTGCGTGGCAGGTCAATCTGCGTCACGTCGCCGGTGATCACCGCTTTCGAGTTAAAGCCGATACGCGTCAGGAACATCTTCATCTGTTCGATAGTGGTGTTCTGGCTTTCATCCAGAATGATAAAGGCGTCGTTTAATGTGCGTCCGCGCATATAGGCCAGCGGCGCGACTTCAATCACATTGCGTTCAATCAGCTTCTCGACTTTTTCAAAGCCGAGCATTTCGAACAGCGCGTCATACAGCGGACGCAGGTACGGGTCCACCTTCTGACTTAAATCGCCTGGCAGAAAGCCGAGTTTTTCGCCCGCTTCCACCGCCGGACGGGTCAGTAGAATACGGCGAATCTCCTGGCGCTCCAGGGCGTCTACCGCAGCGGCGACCGCAAGATACGTTTTACCGGTACCCGCCGGGCCGACGCCAAAGGTAATATCATGATCGAGAATATTGGCGATGTACTGCGCCTGGTTCGGGGTACGCGGTTTAATCACGCCGCGCTTGGTTTTGATATTAATCGCTTTGCCATAGTCAGGCACGCTTTCCGCGCTCTGTTCCAGCACCCGCGCTTCTTTGATCGCCAGATGAATTTGTTCCGGTTCGATATCCTGAGTCTGGCCGCGCATCGGTGCGGTATCGACATACAGACTTCGCAAAATATCTGTCGCCGCGGTCACGCAAATCGGACGACCGGTCAGTTTAAAGTGATTGTCACGGCGGTTGATTTCAATACCGAGACGACGTTCGAGCTGTTTAATATTGTCATCAAACGGCCCGCAAAGGCTCAACAGACGGGCGTTGTCTGCGGGCTCAAGGGTAATTTCGCGAGTGTCTATATTCAAACTGTTCCTCTTGTGTCTGTATCGCCGGACGCTGAACATTTACCGGCATCTAAGGAAATTATTCACGCCATAGGGAAAAGGCGCAAGCATTGCAATGAAGATGGGGATGAAGAGGGAAAATTGCAAGGCCCGTCGGGCGACAGGCCATGACCAGGAAGCCCGACAGGCGTAGCGCCATCGGGCATTATTGCCTTTCCTGCAGGATTAAGGCTGGTAGAATCCTACGCCCAGCTCATTTTCTTTACGGGTACGGGCAATGACGGACTCCGGCGTTTCGGCGACGCGCAGACCCATTTCATCTTCGGTACGCACCACTTTTCCGCGCAGGGAGTTCGGATAGACGTCAGTAATTTCCACATCGACAAACTTACCAATCATCTCCGGCGTGCCTTCAAAGTTCACCACCCGATTGTTTTCGGTACGGCCAGACAGTTCCATAATGTTTTTACGTGACGTGCCTTCCACCAGAATGCGCTGTGTCGTGCCGAGCATACGGCGGCTCCATGCCATCGCCTGCTGATTGATACGCTCTTGCAGAATATACAGACGCTGCTTTTTCTCTTCTTCCGGTACGTCATCAACCATATCGGCAGCCGGCGTTCCCGGACGCGCAGAGAAGATAAAGCTGTAGCTCATATCAAAGTTGACGTCGGCGATAAGCTTCATGGTTTTTTCGAAATCATCGGTAGTTTCGCCTGGGAAACCGACGATAAAGTCAGAGCTTATCTGAATGTCCGGCCGCGCCGCGCGCAGTTTACGGATGATTGCTTTATATTCCAGCGCAGTGTGGGTGCGCCCCATCAGATTCAACACGCGATCGGAACCGCTCTGTACCGGCAGATGCAGGAAACTGACCAGCTCCGGCGTATCGCGGTACACCTCGATAATATCGTCGGTGAACTCAATCGGATGGCTGGTGGTAAAGCGAATACGGTCAATGCCGTCGATGGCGGCAACCAGACGCAGCAGATCGGCAAAGGTGCCGGTGGTGCCGTCGTAGTTTTCTCCGCGCCAGGCGTTAACGTTCTGGCCCAGCAGGTTGACCTCACGCACGCCCTGCGCCGCTAACTGGGCGATTTCGAACAGGATATCGTCTGAGGGACGGCTGACTTCTTCACCGCGGGTATACGGCACCACGCAGTAAGTACAATATTTATTGCAGCCTTCCATGATTGAAACGAAAGCGGTCGGGCCTTCGGCGCGCGGTTCCGGCAAACGATCGAACTTCTCGATTTCCGGGAAGCTGATATCGACCACCGGGCTGCGGTCGCCACGCACGGAGTTAATCATCTCCGGTAGGCGGTGTAAGGTTTGCGGGCCAAAAATAATGTCGACGTAATGGGCGCGTTGACGAATGTGCTCGCCTTCCTGGGAAGCCACGCAGCCGCCGACGCCGATAATCAAATCGGGATTTTTCTCTTTTAACAGTCTCCAGCGACCTAATTGATGGAAGACTTTTTCCTGAGCCTTCTCGCGGATTGAGCAGGTATTCAACAGCAGCACATCCGCCTCTTCCGCCACGTCGGTCAGTTGATAGCCGTGGGTGGCGTCCAGCAGATCGGCCATCTTCGATGAATCGTACTCGTTCATCTGACAGCCCCAGGTTTTAATATGGAGTTTTTTAGTCATCGACTTGCTCTTGCGAAATAGTGGCTGAAAAGCAGGGCGCATAGTGTAATGCTTTGGCGCGGTTGTGACCAGTATGACTGACGTCAGCCCTAATGGGTAAAAAATCCTGTAAACTTGTCTAAAACGTAACAGGATGAATGACCATGACAAATCAACCAACGGAAATTGCCATTGTCGGCGGGGGAATGGTCGGCGGCGCGCTGGCGCTGGGTCTGGCGCAGCAAGGGTTTACGGTGATGGTAATAGAACATGCCGCGCCTGCGCCGTTTGTGGCTGACAGCCAGCCTGACGTGCGGATTTCGGCCATTAGCGCGGCATCCGTGGCGCTGCTCAAGGGACTGGGCGTTTGGGAGGCGGTGCAGGGGATGCGTAGCCATCCTTATCGGCGACTGGAGACCTGGGAGTGGGAAAACGCCCATGTGGTGTTCGACGCCGCTGAACTCAAGCTGCCGCTGTTAGGCTATATGGTAGAGAACAACGTCCTGCAACAGGCGCTGTGGCAGGCGCTGGAAGCGCACCCCGGCGTGACGCTGCGCGTTCCGGCTTCACTGGCGGCATTGCACCGCCGCCACGATGGTTATGCGCTGGAACTGGCCGACGGCGAATGGGTAACGCCGAAGTTAGTGATTGGCGCCGACGGCGCGAATTCGCAGGTTCGGCAAATGGCGGGAATTGGCATTCATGCCTGGCAATATGCGCAGTCGTGTATGCTTATCACCGTTAAGTGTGAAAATGCGCCAGGCGACAGCACCTGGCAGCAGTTTACGCCAACGGGGCCGCGCGCCTTTTTGCCGCTGTTCGACGATTGGGCGTCGCTGGTGTGGTATGACGCTCCGGCACGTATTCGCCAGCTACAGAGTTTATCGATGACGCAATTGCAGGTGGAAATTAACCAGCACTTTCCGGCGCGTCTGGGGGCGGTGATGCCTGTCGCGGCGGGCGCGTTTCCGCTAACCCGTCGTCACGCGTTGCAGTATGTACAACCGGGGCTGGCGCTGGTAGGCGACGCGGCGCATACCATTCATCCGCTGGCCGGGCAGGGCGTCAACCTGGGGTATCGGGATGTTGATGCGTTGATTGATGTGCTGGCGAGTGCCCGTAGCTATGGCGAGTCCTGGGCCAGCCATTCGGTGTTGAAACGCTATCAGACGCGGCGCATGGCAGATAATTTTATGATGCAAAGTGGAATGGATCTGTTCTATGCCGGGTTCAGCAATGAACTGCCGCCGCTGCGTATTTTACGCAATATGGGGCTGATGGCGGCGCAGCGCGCAGGCGTGCTAAAACGTCAGGCGCTGAAGTATGCGTTGGGATTGTAACCCGCTGAATGCCTTACCCGGTTTGTAAAAACGCTCAATTGCAGGTCGGGTAAGCGTATTGACATCTTACTTTACTGCAAATAAAGCACATAAACCTAATTTCCCTTTGAAATCAATTTCATACCAAGGTGATGCCATTTCAATTGTGCATACGTTGTATTGGCAACGTACTACTTTATGTAGCATCAGTAATGTGGAACCCATTGATTTTACAAGAATCGCCAGAGTGATTAATGCGGCGAGAATCCGATACCACGTCAGTGTTGCATGTTGGACATCAAACCACAGAATATAAAAAGTGATGATGTGAAGAATGACTTTGCTGGACAGGGCGCGAATATAGAATCCACGCAGCGCCGTTTTCGAGGAAAACGCGACATTAATCAGCGCGCTTTGTTTTTCTTGCACAGGGATCCCTGGCAGATACACTATCCATTCCGCACTATTCTGGCGCAACATGACGGCCTTTTTCTGGTGCAGTATATGTAGCCTCATTGACACTGCCACGGGGTAAACCAGACCCAAAATAATCAACCAGGCGGCGCTGGCCGTGATATCAATGAAGGTGAAAGCGCAGAGCAAGACGACCATAAAAAATGTTAATGGCCGCAAAAAGAGATACCAACAAAACTGGTAATTCATTGTGAGGTTACCGAACGCTCCCTGTAAGGCTTTATCATAGCGTTTTACTGATAGCAGGGCATTAAGGGGGAAACCTCTTTCGGAATTTATAAACGCAGAAAAGCAAAAAGCTCGCCGAAGCGAGCTTTTTAAAGGTGGCTGGGGTACGAGGATTCGAACCTCGGAATGCCGGAATCAGAATCCGGTGCCTTACCGCTTGGCGATACCCCAATTGTCGTACTTCTTGCGCTCATTAGCAGAGCGTCTTTAAAACTGGCTGGGGTACGAGGATTCGAACCTCGGAATGCCGGAATCAGAATCCGGTGCCTTACCGCTTGGCGATACCCCAACAAATTATTTTCGAACCGGTCGAATACTTCGACGCGTTCTGAATATGGTGGCTACGACGGGATTCGAACCTGTGACCCCATCATTATGAGTGATGTGCTCTAACCAACTGAGCTACGTAGCCAGATGATTTCTTCGATGGCTGGGGTACCTGGATTCGAACCAGGGAATGCCGGTATCAAAAACCGGTGCCTTACCGCTTGGCGATACCCCAATACCGTCGCGGTGAACCGCAAACTCGAAGAAATATGGCTGGGGTACCTGGATTCGAACCAGGGAATGCCGGTATCAAAAACCGGTGCCTTACCGCTTGGCGATACCCCATCCGTACAACGCTTATCGGTGAATGGTGCGGGAGGCGAGACTTGAACTCGCACACCTTGCGGCGCCAGAACCTAAATCTGGTGCGTCTACCAATTTCGCCACTCCCGCAAAAAAGATGGTGGCTACGACGGGATTCGAACCTGTGACCCCATCATTATGAGTGATGTGCTCTAACCAACTGAGCTACGTAGCCATCTTTTTTCGCGTTACCTTATCGGCGTTGCGGGGCGCATTATGCGTATTGAGCCTTGAAGCGTCAACCTCTTTTTCATCGAAAAACGTCGGAAAGTGTCTGTTTGGTTAGGTTGCGAACAGCGTGGCGCAATATTCGGCAATTATTGGTTATTAATCGTTTTTCCGAAAGTGGTTTGCTATAAAAAAAGAGCCACTAAGGGCTCTTTCGTCATCGTTAATTTACTGGTACGCCGACTGATGCACGCCGACCGCGCGGCCTGACGGGTCATCCATCGTTTTGAATGCTTCATCCCACTCAATGGCTTTGGCGGAAGAACAGGCCACGGACGGGCCGCCGGGTACGCATTCCGCCGCGCTCGGCACCGGGAACAATTCTTCAAAAATTTCCCGGTACAAGTACGCCTCTTTAGACGACGGCGTGTTGTATGGAAAGCGGAAGCGGGCGGTTTCCAGTTGTTGATCGGAAATCTGTTTCGCCGCCACTTCTTTCAGCGTATCGATCCAGCTGTAGCCTACGCCGTCAGAGAACTGCTCTTTCTGACGCCACGCGACGCTTGCTGGCAGATAAGACTCGAAACACTCGCGCAGCACGTGTTTTTCCATCTTGCCGTTACCGCACATCTTATCCTGTGGGTTGATACGCATCGCCACATCGAGGAATTTTTTATCCAGGAACGGTACGCGCGCTTCCACGCCCCAGGCGGACATCGCTTTGTTGGCGCGGGCGCAGTCATACATATGCAGCGCCTGTAGCTTACGGACCGTCTCTTCATGTAACTCTTTGGCGTTCGGCGCTTTATGGAAGTACAGGTAGCCGCCAAACACCTCATCGGAACCTTCGCCGGAGAGCACCATTTTGATGCCCATCGCTTTGATCTTACGCGACATCAGATACATTGGCGTTGAGGCGCGGATAGTGGTCACGTCATAGGTTTCAATGTGATAGATAACATCACGAATGGCATCAAGGCCTTCCTGCACGGTGAAGTGAATTTCATGGTGCACGGTGCCGAGGTGGTTAGCCACTTCCTGGGCCGCCTTCAGGTCAGGCGAACCTTCCAGACCGACCGCAAAAGAGTGCAACTGTGGCCACCAGGCTTCGGAGCGCTCCTGATCTTCGACGCGACGGGCGGCGAATTTTTTGGTGATTGCCGAAATAACCGACGAGTCCAGACCGCCGGAGAGCAGCACGCCATAGGGCACGTCGGACATCAGGTGGCTTTTCACGGATTCTTCCAGCGCCTGGCGCAGCGCGTTTTTGTCGGTGACGTTGTCTTTTACCGCATCGTAATCGAACCAGTCGCGCTGATAGTACTGACGAATTTCGCCGTCTTTGCTCCACAGGTAGCTGCCCGCCGGGAACTCTTTAATGGTGCGGCAGACCGGGGTCAGCGCTTTCATTTCTGACGCTACGTAGAAGTTGCCGAATTCGTCATAGCCCATGTAGAGCGGAATAATACCGATATGGTCACGACCAATCAGATAAGCGTCTTTTTCGCTGTCATACAGGGCGAAGGCGAACATCCCCTGTAAATCGTCAAGGAAATCCGGCCCTTTTTCCTGATATAGCGCGAGAATAACTTCGCAGTCGGAGCCTGTCTGGAACGCGTAACGATCGCCATACTCCGCGCGTAACGTTTGATGGTTATAAATTTCACCGTTCACCGCCAGCACGTGGGTTTTTCTGGCGTTATACAGGGGCTGGGCGCCGGCGTTAACATCAACAATCGACAAACGTTCATGTGCGAGAATCGCGTTATCGCAAGCGTAGATGCCGGACCAGTCCGGGCCGCGATGGCGCATCAGGCGTGACAGTTCAAGGGCTTTTTTACGCAGTTCCGCTGCATCTGTTTTGATATCGAATACGCCGAAAATAGAACACATAGCCTTCTCCGTTAATCTGTTGCGTCGTACTTTTTGTGTTTTTGCTTGACTAAAAAATGCCGCAAAGGCGTGGAAGGCGCAAGGGGATTACGGTCTGAAAAATGAAAAATGCAATCGTCATTGTTGATTAGTGAAAAATGATTACGTATTGCGCGGATTTATTGATGGATCTTCAGTTTTATCGTGGTTTAATTGAATTATGTTTTTCCTGATGACGTTTCGCTTATCAGGCCTACAATGTTGTTCGAACCGTAGGCCTGAAAGCGGCGCGTCATCGGGCAGGGGACAGGTTTAGATAACGTCTATCTCGGCGACGGAAGGGTAAATCCAGCTTGGGCGGAATGGCATACTATCAATATCATTGATCGTTGATACGCCTGAAAGCACCAGAATGGTCTCCAGACCGGCCTGGAACCCCGCCAGAATGTCGGTGCGCAGGTTATCGCCGACAATAACGGTCTCTTCCGAGTGCGCCTGCATTTTGTTTAACGCCGCGCGGATGATCCACGGGCTGGGTTTGCCGACATAAAATGGCTTCCGGCCGGAAATTTTTTCAATGCCTGCGCACAGCGCGCCGCAGGCCGGATAAAAGCCGCGACCGTGAGTATCCGGGTTGGTAGCGATAAAGCGCGCGCCATTGGCGACGAAAAATGCTGCTTTATGCATCATGTCCCAGTTGTAGGAGCGGGTTTCTCCAACGATGACAAAATCAGGGTTCACATCGGTAATGGTAAAACCCGCTTTATAGAGCTCGTGAATAAGCGCGCCTTCGCCCACGACATACGCTTTCTTACCTTCCTGACGGCGCAGAAAATCGGCTGTCGCCATTGCTGAAGTATAAAACACGCTGTCCGGCACGTTAACGCCAGCGGTAGCAAAACGGTTCGCCAGATCCTGGCCGGTTTGCGACGGGTAATTGGTCAGCAGCACCAGCGGCAGACCTTTTTCCAGAATCCCCGTCAGAAATTCCGCCGCACCGGGTACGGCTACGTTGTCGTGCATCAGCACGCCGTCGATATCGCAGATTACATTCTTGATGGTCATGAACTACCCAGGGAATTTGTGAATAATCCGATACTATAAGAGCGCATCAGCTTTCCAGCAAACGTTGCAGCAATGTTCCGTTGAGCATGGCGCGTTTAACTAAGGCAAATGCGCCGATAGCAGAACGGTGATCCAGCGTGGAGCGTACCACCGGCAAATTTTTGCGAAATGCCTTTAACGCCTGCGTATTGATACAGCTTTCGATAGCGGGCAACAGGACTTTATCGGCTTCAATGATCTCGCCGGCAATGACGATTTTTTGCGGATTAAACAGGTTGATAGCAATGGCGATCGTTTTGCCCAAATGGCGGCCAACATGCTCAATGACTTCCGAGGCCAGGCTGTCGCCCCGGTTTGCCGCCTTACAGATGGTTTTAATCGTGCAGTCGTCAAGCGGAACACGGCTTTGATACCCTTGTTTAAGCAAATTCAGCACCCGTTGTTCAATCGCCGCATTGGCGGCAATGGTTTCCAGACAGCCGAAATTACCGCAGTGGCAGCGCTCGCCCAGCGGCTCCACCTGAATATGCCCAATTTCACCGACGTTGCCGTTACGGCCAATGAAGATGCGTCCGTTGGAGATAATCCCGGCGCCTGTACCACGATGAACGCGCACCAGAATCGAGTCCTCGCAATCCTGACTGGCGCCGAAGTAGTGTTCCGCCAGCGCCAGGCTACGGATATCGTGTCCCACGAAACAGGTAACGTGAAACCGTTTTTCCAGCGCTTCGACCAGTCCCCAGTTTTCAACCTGAATGTGCGGCATGTAACGAATCACGCCGCTTTCCGGATCGACAAGCCCTGGCAGGATCACCGAGATAGCGATCAATTCACGAATTTTACGCTGACAGCTATCAATAAAGACGGCGATGGTGTTGAGCAGCGCATGTTCCAGCGTCTCCTGGGTGCGCTCCGGTAGCGGATAATGCTCCTCAGCGACCACTTTACTGCTCAGATCGTAGAGCGTTAAAGTGGTGTCATGACGGCCCAGGCGAACGCCAATGGCGTGGAAGTTACGGGTTTCCGTGACGATAGAGATAGCGCGGCGGCCTCCGGTAGAGGCCTGCTGATCGACTTCTTTGATCAGCCCGCGTTCAATGAGTTGACGCGTAATTTTCGTTACGCTGGCGGGAGCAAGCTGGCTTTGCTCGGCAATTTGTATGCGCGAGATAGGACCATGCTGGTCAATCAGGCGGTAAACGGCCGCGCTGTTAAGCTGTTTTACGAGATCAACGTTACCTATCTGAGCTTGTCCGCCTGGTGTCATATTCTCACTTACTCAAGTCAACGACCTCGTCACCATTAACGATGGTCTTGATAATTTTAAAATCGTGGGTGAACGCGGTCAGGTTGGCGACTTTACCCGGCGCAATGCTACCGAGATGTTTATCAACGCCGATAGCGCGAGCCGGATAGAGCGTTGCCATGCGCAGCACTTCATCCAGCGCGATGCCGCAATGCGCGACCAGGTTGCGTACGCCTTCAATCATGGTTAAGGACGAACCGCTCAACGTACCGTTTTCATCCACACACAGTCCATTGCGGTAGTATATTGTTTTACCTGCGAAAATGAACTGCTCAATATTGGCCCCCGCCGGTGCGGTGGCGTCTGTCACCAGACAAAGTTTGTCGCCTTTAAGGCGTTTGGCATTGCGAATGTTGGCGTAGTCGACATGCAGACCATCGGCGATAACGCCGCAATAAATATCCGCTTCGTCCAGAACAGCGCCAGCAAGGCCCGGCTCACGCCCTGTAATGTACGGCATCGCATTAAACAGGTGAGTCGCAAAGGTAATCCCGGCGCGGAAGCCCGCTTTTGCCTCTTTTAACGTCGCGTTGGAGTGACCTGCGGAAACCACAATGCCCGCATTCGCCAGTTTAGCGATTACGTCGGCAGGCACCATTTCCGGCGCGAGTGTAACTTTGGTGATGACGTCGGCATTATCGCACAAGAAATCGACCAGCGCAGCGTCTGGTTTACGCACGAAATCAGGATTATGGGTGCCTTTTTTTACCAGATTAAGCCAGGGGCCTTCCAGGTGGAGACCCAGCGCCTGGTGTGGATGTTTTTCCAGGTATTCGCGCATGACGCGAATGCCCTGTTTCATCAATTCGTCGCTGGTAGTGATAAGCGTTGGCAGAAAGTTAGTACAGCCCGATTTTTCATTGGCTTTCTGCATAATTTCCAGCGTTTCAACGCTGACGGCTTCTGCGGTATCGTTAAACTGCACGCCGCCGCAGCCGTTTAACTGCACATCAATAAAACCGGGGGAGAGAATGGCCCCATTCAATGAGCGTTGTTCTATTCCCGGCGGCAGTTCGGCCATCGGACAAACGCGGTCAATCAGGCCATTAGCGACAACAAGCGCATGGTCATCAAGAATTTCGTGACCGGTAAAGATCCGGCCCTGGGTTAAAGCATACATTCTGACCCCCGATATCAAAAATTTACCGCCCCACATTGACTGGCGGGGCGGAGACAACATTACAGACCTTTAATATTTTCTGCTTCTAATTCATTGAAATATTTCAATGTTTTAACTTTAAGTTCCATTGTGGACGGCTCATCGCATACCACAACCGCTTTCGGATGGAGTTGCAGGCAGCTAATGGTCCACATGTGGTTGACGTTGCCTTCAACCGCCGCCTGCAGCGCCTGGGCTTTCTGATGGCCCAGCACCAGAATCATCACTTCTTCCGCATCCAGCAGCGTACCCACGCCTACCGTCAGCGCGTATTTCGGCACCTGGTTTACGTCGCCGTCAAAGAAGCGGGAGTTCGCTACGCGAGTATCATGGGTTAACGTTTTGATACGGGTACGGGAAGCCAGGGAAGACGCCGGTTCGTTAAAGGCGATGTGACCGTCGTTGCCGACGCCGCCCATAAACAGATGGATTTTACCGTAAGAACGAATTTTTTCTTCATATTGACGGCATTCTGCATCGATATCCGGTGCGTTACCGTTGAGAAGATTGATGTTTTCTGCTGGAATATCAACGTGATCGAAAAAGTTACGATGCATAAAGCTGTGGTAGCTTTCCGGGTGCTCTTTCGGCAGGCCAACATATTCGTCCATATTAAAGGTGACCACATGCTTAAAGCTGACCTCGCCCGCTTTGTGCATCTCAACCAGCGCTTTGTACGCCGTTAGCGGCGTGCCGCCGGTAGGCAGTCCAAGGACAAACGGACGATCGGCGGTCGGTTTGAACGCATTAATACGGTTAACGATATGGCGAGCGGCCCATTTGCCAACCTGTTCTGCGGTACTCAGGGGGATCAGTCTCATTCTTCACCTCAATAATCAATGTCAAAATTTGGCGGATCGTATTAAGCGTAACCTGGATATCCAGGGTTCGTGTTCAATCCGTCCTGATTTTTTGAATCATAAAATAAGTTTTCCGTGTTAGCCAGTGGATGGTGGGGGTAATTACGATATTTAGTGATTATAATCACAAAAAACACCTGTTTAATTTGCGAGGCGAATTAATTTTCCACACACTCTGCAGAAGATGATCTCACCGTTCGATTACAGAACATCACGTTTTTAACGTTTGCAGCACAATAAAAAACGGCTTCAAAGAAGCCATATCGGCGTCTCGTAGGGGGAATAAGATGAATATTTTAGGTTTTTTCCAGCGGCTGGGTAGGGCGTTGCAGCTCCCTATCGCCGTGTTGCCGGTGGCAGCGTTGTTGCTGCGATTCGGCCAACCAGATTTGCTGAATATGCCGTTTATCGCGCAAGCGGGCGGGTCTATTTTCGATAACCTGGCGCTGGTTTTCGCTATCGGCGTGGCATCCAGTTGGTCTAAAGATAGCGCGGGCGCGGCAGCGCTGGCGGGAGCCGTGGGCTACTTCGTCATGACCAAAGCGATGGTGACGATTAACCCGGAAATCAACATGGGCGTGCTGGCGGGGATTATTACCGGTCTGGTCGGCGGCGCGGTTTATAATCGCTGGTCTGGTATCAAACTGCCTGATTTTCTCAGTTTCTTCGGTGGAAAACGTTTTGTGCCGATCGCAACGGGCTTTTTCTGTCTGGTGCTGGCCGCTATTTTCGGTTACGTCTGGCCGCCGGTACAGCATGGCATCCATGCGGGCGGTGAATGGATCGTTTCCGCAGGCGCGCTGGGTTCCGGTATCTTTGGCTTCATCAACCGTCTGCTGATCCCCACCGGTCTGCATCAGGTACTGAACACCATCGCCTGGTTCCAGATTGGCGAATTCACCAATGCCGCAGGCACTGTATTCCACGGCGACATCAACCGCTTCTATGCTGGCGACGGCACGGCGGGGATGTTTATGTCCGGCTTCTTCCCGATCATGATGTTTGGCCTGCCGGGCGCCGCTCTGGCGATGTATTTCGCCGCGCCGAAAGAACGTCGTCCGATGGTGGGCGGTATGCTGCTGTCTGTCGCGATCACCGCGTTTCTGACCGGCGTAACCGAGCCGCTGGAATTCCTGTTTATGTTCCTGGCGCCGCTGCTGTACCTCCTGCACGCCATTTTGACCGGTATCAGCCTGTTCGTCGCGACGTTGCTGGGTATCCATGCGGGCTTCTCTTTCTCGGCAGGCGCGATCGACTATGTTCTGATGTATAACCTGCCAGCGGCCAGCAATAACGTCTGGATGTTGCTGGTGATGGGCGTTGTATTCTTTATCATCTACTTCCTGCTGTTCAGCGCGGTTATTCGTATGTTTAACCTGAAAACGCCGGGCCGCGAAGATAAAGTTGATGAGATGGTAACGGAAGAAGCCAACAGCAACACCGAAGAAGGGTTAACGCAACTGGCGACCAGCTATATTGCTGCGGTTGGCGGTACGGACAACCTGAAAGCGATCGATGCGTGTATTACCCGTCTGCGCCTGACCGTGAACGACTCTGCTCGCGTCAACGATGCGGCCTGCAAACGCCTCGGCGCTTCCGGCGTGGTGAAACTGAACAAACAGACCATTCAGGTTATTGTCGGCGCGAAAGCGGAATCGATTGGCGATGAAATGAAGAAAGTGGTGGCGCGGGGGCCGGTCGCGGCAGCGTCTGCTGATGCGGCTCACGTTGCGACACCTGCTCCGGCGGCCAAACCCCAGGCGGTGCCGAATGCGGTGACTATCGCTGAACTGGTCTCTCCGATTACCGGTGAGGTAGTGGCGCTGGATCAGGTACCGGATGAAGCGTTTGCCAGCAAAGCGGTCGGCGACGGCGTGGCGGTGAAACCCACCGATAAAACCGTGGTTTCTCCGGCGGCGGGTACTATCGTGAAAATCTTCAACACTAACCACGCGTTCTGTCTGGAAACCGAAAAAGGCGCGGAGATCGTTGTCCATATGGGTATCGATACCGTCGCGCTGAACGGTCAGGGCTTCAAGCGTCTGGTCGAAGAGGGTGCGGAAGTCACGGCGGGTCAGCCGGTGCTGGAACTGGATCTGGACTTCCTGAATGCCAACGCGCGTTCCATGATAAGCCCGGTTGTTTGCAGCAACAGCGATGACTTCAGCGCTCTGGTCATCAAAGCGGATGGTCACGTGGTAGCGGGTAAAACGCCACTGTACGAGATCAAGAGCAAATAATCGCTTCCTGGCCGGATAAGGCGTAAGACGCCATCCGGCGATATCACAGGAAACATAAGCGGCAGAGGGAAACCTTCGCCGCTTTTTTTTACCGCAATTAGCCCCAATATTTTCTGCAAAGCCACTTTTTAAGTAACTAAAGGTTGTCAGTCTGTCCGGCTTATAAGATCATATGCCGTTATACGTTGTTTACGCTTTGAGGAATCCACGATGAGTGAGGCTGAAGCCCGCCCGACTAACTTTATTCGTCAGATTATTGATGAAGATCTGGCGAGTGGTAAACATACCACTGTCCATACCCGTTTTCCGCCGGAGCCGAATGGCTATCTACATATCGGCCACGCGAAATCTATCTGCCTGAACTTTGGCATCGCGCAAGATTATCAGGGCCAGTGCAACCTGCGTTTCGATGACACCAACCCGGTAAAAGAAGATATCGAGTACGTTGATTCGATCAAAAACGACGTCGAGTGGTTAGGCTTTCACTGGTCTGGCGATATTCGCTACTCCTCCGATTACTTTGACCAACTGCACGCCTATGCGGTCGAGCTAATCAATAAAGGCCTGGCCTACGTTGATGAGCTGACGCCGGAGCAGATCCGTGAATACCGCGGTACGCTGACCGCGCCGGGTAAAAACAGCCCGTTCCGCGATCGCAGCGTCGAAGAGAACCTCGCGCTATTTGAAAAAATGCGTACCGGCGGTTTTGAAGAGGGTAAAGCCTGTCTGCGCGCTAAAATCGACATGGCGTCGCCGTTTATCGTGATGCGCGATCCGGTGCTGTATCGCATTAAATTCGCCGAGCATCATCAGACCGGCAACAAGTGGTGCATCTATCCGATGTACGACTTTACTCACTGCATCAGCGATGCGCTGGAAGGCATTACTCATTCTCTGTGTACGCTGGAGTTCCAGGATAACCGTCGTCTGTACGACTGGGTGCTGGACAACATCACCATTCCGGTTCACCCGCGCCAGTACGAATTCTCGCGGCTGAATCTGGAATACACCGTGATGTCCAAGCGTAAGCTGAACCTGCTGGTGACCGACAAACACGTCGAAGGCTGGGACGATCCACGTATGCCGACTATTTCCGGTCTGCGCCGTCGCGGCTATACCGCGGCCTCCATTCGGGAGTTCTGCAAACGCATCGGCGTCACCAAGCAGGACAACACCATTGAGATGGCGTCGCTGGAATCCTGCATTCGCGAAGATCTGAACGAAAACGCGCCGCGCGCAATGGCGGTAATCGATCCGGTAAAACTGGTTATCGAAAACTACCCGCAGGGTGAGAGCGAAATGGTTACCATGCCTAACCATCCGAATAAACCGGAGATGGGCAGCCGTGAAGTGCCGTTTAGCGGTGAGATCTGGATCGATCGCGCAGATTTCCGCGAAGAAGCGAACAAGCAGTACAAGCGTCTGGTGATGGGCAAAGAAGTGCGTCTGCGTAATGCCTACGTCATTAAAGCGGAGCGCGTAGAGAAGGATGCCGAAGGGAATATCACCACCATCTTCTGTACCTATGATGCTGATACGCTGAGTAAAGATCCGGCTGACGGGCGTAAAGTGAAAGGCGTAATCCACTGGGTTAGCGCAGCACATGCGCTGCCGATTGAAATTCGTCTCTACGACCGTCTGTTCAGCGTGCCGAACCCGGGCGCCGCGGAGGACTTCCTGTCTGTTATCAACCCCGAATCATTAGTGATTAAGCAGGGGTATGGCGAGCCGTCGCTGAAAGCGGCGGTAGCAGGGAAAGCTTTCCAGTTTGAACGTGAAGGCTACTTCTGCCTCGACAGCCGCTATGCAACGGCCGATAAGCTGGTCTTTAACCGTACCGTGGGCCTGCGTGATACCTGGGCGAAAGCGGGCGAATAAGCACTGCGCCAACAGGCGAATGCTGTAAAAATACCTTGTCAACGCCGCGTTCTGCGGCGTTTTTTCTCTGCATTTCTAAAAGCCTATCCCATTAGGGCTATTTTACTTGCCATTTTGGACCTGGGCAGTGCTCGCCAAAACGCGTTAGCGTTTTGAACGCCGCTAGCGGCGGCCCGAAGGGCGAGCGTAGCGAGTCAAACCTCACGTACTACGTGTACGCTCCGGTTTTTGCGCGCTGTCCGTGTTCAAACTGGCTGCGCCAATAACGCCTGGTGGGATAGGCTCTAAGTCGATTCTCTTTTTTGCGAGGCGAATTAATTATTCTCTGAAAATTATTGATCTGATAAATGATTATTAATCTAAATGTTATAAGCGTCAGGTCAACAGGAGACAATTATTTTCATGCCTATGGAAAACAAGTCAATTTTCTTTCTGGCGGTCTGCTTCCCTCACCAGCAGTTGAATGTAACAGAAAGCAATTAAATATGTGCGGTTGCTCATATTATTACATACTGGTTACAGAAAGAGATTGATAATTCGCATCGCGAAAAATAGTCTATTTAACGTAGTAAATGAGGTTTCTCAGCGCTACTTTTTATTTTTATTTTTTCGCTGTTCGCTTTTGTCGGCAGCAATTTATACGTCAAAGAGGATTAACTTATGCGTACGTTTAGTGGCAAACGTAGTACGCTGGCTCTGGCTATCGCCGGTATCACAGCAATGTCGGGGTGGATCGTTGTTCCGCAGGCGCAAGCCTCCGGCTTTTTCGACGACTCCACGTTAACGGGCGGCATCTATTATTGGCAGCGTGAACGCGATCGCAAAGATGTGACCGACGGCGACAAATATAAAACTAACCTTTCTCATGCGACCTGGAACGCTAACCTGGATTTTCAGTCTGGTTACGCTGCGGATATGTTCGGTCTGGATATCGCGGCGTTTACCGCGATTGAAATGGCAGAAAACGGCGACAGCGGTCATCCAAACGAAATTGCCTTCTCGAAAAAGAATAAAGGCTACGACGAAGACTATTCCGGCGATAAGAGCGGTATCAGTCTTTATAAAGCCGCAGCGAAATTTAAATATGGCCCGGTCTGGGCGCGCGCCGGTTATATTCAGCCTACCGGTCAGACGCTGTTAGCGCCGCACTGGAGTTTTATGCCGGGTACTTATCAGGGTGCGGAAGCCGGCGCCAGTTTTGACTATGGCGATGCGGGCGCGTTAAGTTTTTCCTACATGTGGACTAACGAATATAAAGCGCCGTGGCATACCGAAATGGATAAGTTTTATCAGGCGGATAAAAAAACCAATGTAGATTATCTCCACTCCATCGGCGCGAAGTACGACTTCAAAAATGATCTGGTGCTGGAAGCGGCGTTTGGTCAGTCCGAAGGCTATGTCGATCAATATTTCGCGAAGGCCAGCTATAAATTTGATTTAGGCGGCAATCCGTTCACCACCAGTTACCAGTTCTACGGCGCGCGCGACAAAGTAGACGATCGCAGCGTGAATGATATTTACGACGGTACGGCCTGGCTGCAGGCGTTGACCTTCGGCTACAAAGTCGCGGAAGTGGTTGACCTGCGTCTGGAAGGCACCTGGGTGAAAGCGGACGGTCAGCAGGGCTATTTTCTGCAACGTATGACGCCAACCTACGCCTCTTCAAACGGTCGTCTGGATATCTGGTGGGATAACCGCTCCGACTTTAACGCTAACGGTGAAAAGGCGGTTTTCTTCGGCGCGATGTATGACCTGAAAAACTGGAATCTGCCGGGCTGGGCTGTGGGCGCGTCTTACGTTTACGCCTGGGATGCTAAACCGGCAACCTGGCAAAGTAACCCGGATGCTTACTACGACAAAAACCGCACTATCGAAGAGTCCTCATACAGTCTGGATGCGGTTTATACCCTGCAGGAGGGGCGTGCCAAAGGCACCATGTTCAAACTGCACTTTACCGAATATGACAACCACTCCAATATTCCAAGCTGGGGCGGTGGTTACGGCAACATCTTCCAGGATGAACGTGACGTGAAATTTATCGTTATTGCGCCATTCACTATTTTCTGATGTCAGATGCGGCAGGCTGCCGGCCTGCCGCGCTGTTGAGGAACGACCTATGAAAAAAATTTTACTCATCGCCAGCATGACCGCCGGTTTGACGGCCTGCGCGTCATCACCCGCGCCGGAAGAAGATAGCCGGCTGAAAGAGGCGTACAGCGCCTGTATCAATACCGCACAGGGCTCGCCTGAGAAGACAGAGGCCTGCCAAAGCGTGCTGAATGTCCTTAAAAAAGAGCGCAAACATCAGCAATTTGCTAACGAAGAAAGCGTGCGGGTACTGGACTATCAGCAGTGCATTCAGGCGACGCGCACGGGTAACGATCAGGCGGTCAAGGCTGACTGCGATAAGGTCTGGCAGGAAATTCGCAGTCATAATAACGTGCAATAAAACCCTGCCTTGCCACCCACGGGCGAATGTTTTCCGCCCGTGGTTTTTTCAGGCTTTATTTTCTGCCGCGATATAGCCGCGACTCAGACGTACAAACAGCATCGCCGTCGCGGCAAGTCCACATAACGCCGCGCACATCAGCCACCAGCCGGGCGAGCTTTTATCGCCGGTTAACTTTACCAGCGCGGTAGAGATGGCCGGCGTCAGGCCGCCAAAAATCGCCGTCGCCAGGCTAAAGGCCAGCGAGAAACCAACGGTACGCACATAGACTGGCATCACTTCGGTTAACGCCGCGACCATTGCGCCGTTATACATGCCAAAAAAGAAAGAGAACCACAGCAGTACCAGCGTCATGCGGGTAAAGTCGGGCGCGGCGGTCAGCCACTGCATGACGGGCCAGGTGGTGATCAGCGCCAGCAACGTAATGCCCATTAACACAGCGCGACGGCCAATCCGGTCGGAAATCGCGCCGCCAATGGGTAACCAGATAAAATTGGACACCCCCACTAACATGGTGACGATCAAACTGTCCCGCGCGCTGAGATTAAGCACGGTTCTGCCATAGGTCGGCGTATAAACGGTGATAAAATAAAACGTTGTGGTGGTCATCGCCACCAGCAGCGTTCCGGCTGTAATAATGCGCCAGTTTTTGGCAATAGTTGCAAAAATTTCCCTGGTGTCGGGGCGATGCTTGCGTTGTAAAAACGCTTCTGTTTCTTGTAATGAACGACGTAAAACAAAAATCAGCGGAATGATCATACAGCCGATAAAGAACGGAATTCGCCAGCCCCACTCCGATATCGCGTCGTGTCCCAGCGTGATATTCAGGCTATAACCAATCAACGCGGCGACAACGATCGCGACCTGCTGACTGGCGGATTGCCAGCTGGTATAAAACCCTTTATTGCCTGGCGTTGCGATTTCGGACAGATAGACCGAGACGCCGCCTAACTCAACGCCCGCAGAAAATCCTTGTAATAACCGGCCCAGCAGCACCAACGCAGGCGCTGCCAGGCCGATCGTTTGGTAGCCGGGGACGAGGGCGATGAGCAACGTACCGCAGCCCATAATCGCCAGCGTCACCATCAGCCCTTTACGACGTCCGATTCTGTCAATATAGGCGCCAAGCACAATCGCGCCGACGGGGCGCATTAAAAAACCGGAGCCAAAGACGGCAAAGGTCAACATTAATGAGGCAAATTCGCTTTCCGCCGGAAAAAACGTTCTGGCGATATAGGTGGCGTAAAATCCGAACAAGAAAAAATCAAACTGTTCAAGAAAATTGCCGCTTGTCACGCGCAGTATTGCGCCGAACGTGCCGGCGCGCGATGTTGCAGGTGTGTGTTGTGCCATAGGGTTTGCTCTCCACTGTCTTTATTGTTTTATGGGTAAGATGTTGCGGGTCAGTTGCCTGTATCCCCCGCATGTTTTCCGCGTCGCTTCTCAACTGCCCATTTGAGTAAGGCCGCGCAGCGGAAAAATCCGTGGGCGAATTTTCCGTAGGGAAGGGTGAGAAAGAGCGCCATCACCACGCCTAAATGGAGCGCCAGCAGTATGCCCATTCCGCTGGTGTCTCTGCCTGCCAGCAGCGCCAGCCCGGTAAGGCTGGTTAAGAACAGCAGCAGAATAAAGCCGCGATCCATGGGGTTCTGGCGCGCATCGCCATGTAACGGCGACCGCCGCAGATTGAGCCACAGTAGCCCGGCCGGGCCGATAAGCAGACCGATACCGCCCAGCGTGCCGAGCATGACCGGCAGGCTAAAGAACGGGTAGGGCGCTTCCCAACCGGCGACGTAGTGATAGCCCGTCGCCACGATCGTGGCGGCAAAACAGAGCATAAAACCGTAGAAGGTAAAGTGATGAAAGCGACGGCGCAGCAGCGTGAATGCATCGTCCGCTTCGTTACAGCCTTTGCCGTGACCGCCGTCGAGATATTTCAGCGTTAACGCATTGTGCGACGCTTCGGCAATCTCCACCGAACGCGGTACGCCCGGCGAGATCTCACGCCAGAAGCGGATTACGCCCGCCATAAGCAAACCGATTGCCAGCACAAAAACTGAGCCAAACATCCATGCCAGCAGGCTATGCGGAAAAATTTGATAGAAGTCACCGGCCAGCGGCGGATGAATCAGCGACCCTTTCAGCGCCATCGCCAGTAATAAAAAGAGCGTCAGACCGACTATCAGCGCCAGCGCGACGGTGATCCCCGCCCGGCGGTATAACGCGCCAAAAGCGGCGGGCTGGGCATACTGTTGATACGTCTCCAGGCGGGCTTGCGCCATCGCTTTCGGCACGTTAATGGCAAATTCATGGGGCGGCGCGTACTGGCACGCGTGCAGGCAGGCGCCGCAGTTATGACATAAATTCGCCAGATAATGAATATCGGCTTTACCGAATTCGAGCCGCTGGGTCATCGCCGGAAATACTGCGCAAAAACCTTCGCAGTAGCGACACGCGTTACACACTTGCATGACGCGTTCGACCTCGGCTTCCGGTTCGGTAAGCACGGTGGCCTCAATGATTAATTTTTCAAGCTGTTTCATGCTGCGCCTCCTTGTGTGCCGCGCGGGCGGCTTCTATCCCCGCAATGCGGCCAAAGGTTGTGCCGATAGACATGCCTACGCCTGCGGTATACCCCTTGCCCAGAACATTTCCTGCCATCATCTCGCCGGCAACAAACAGGTTGCGGCTTGGATGACCGGCAAAATGCACCGCGGCACGTTCGTTAACTTTCAGACCCAGGTAGGTAAACGTGATGCCGGGTCGCAGCGCATAACCGTAGTAGGGCGGCGCATCAAGCGGGCGCGCCCAGTGGGTTTTCGCCGGCGTCAGGTTTTTAGTAGCGCAGTCATCAAGCAAGGTATGATCAAAATGACCGGGCTGGCAGGCCTGGTTATACTGCGTGACGGTATGGGTAAATTTTTCCGCGTCCAGCCCCAACTGGCAGGCCAGCTCAGCCAGCGTATTGGCCTGCGCGCCAGGAAAAACCGGCGGCATAAAGTGGCCGATGGCTTTGCTGTCAATAATCGAATAGCCAATTTGTCCTGGCTGTTGAGCAACCAGCCGCCCCCAAATGGCGTAACGCTTCGGCCAGAAATCTTCGCCTTCATCATAAAAACGTTCGGCGTCGCGATTCACGACAATACCCAGCGATACGCAATCCACGCGAGTACAAATACCGCCGTCGTACAGCGGCGCCCTGGCATCAATCGCTACGCAGTGCGACTGGGACGGATCGCCAATGATATCCGCGCCGGCATCCATCATAAATTTGAGTAATACGCCCTGGTTAAAACGCGTGCCGCGAATCAGAAAATTATCCGCGGGCCATTCGCCGCGGGCGTTTTCTCCCCAGGCTTCCCGCAGCCATTCACGGTTTGATTCGAAACCGCCAGCCGCTAATACGCAGGCTTTGGCGGTAATACGTTCGCTACCCGCCAGCGCTGCCACGAATTCGCCGTCATGAAGTTCAAGCGCGTGAACCGGCGTGTTATAGCGAATCTGTACGCCCAGCCGTTCGGCGCTACGGTAATAGGCATTGACGAGCGCTTTCCCGCCGCCCATAAAAAACGCATTGGTGCGCGCAACGTGGAGCGCACCAGATAATGGCGGTTGAAAGTTAACGCCATGTTTGCGCATCCAGTCGCGGCATTGCGAAGAGGTGCGAATGACCAGCCGCGCCAGCGCCTCGTTGGTGTTGCCGTCGGTGACTCGCCACAGATCCTGCCAGAATTCCTCTTCAGGATAGCTTTCTACCAGCACATCCTGCGGCGCATCATGCATACAGCGCAGGTTTCGTGTGTGCTGAGAATTTCCGCCGCGCCATTCTCGCGGGGCAGCCTCCAGCAGCAGAACCGATGCGCCCGCTTCCCGTGCGGTCAGGGCGGCGCATAATGCGGCATTGCCTCCGCCTATCACCAGTACATCAACCATCTTATACTCCCGTACCATTTAACTATTTGTTAAATTTGTAATTGAAATGTATACGGATAAATAAGCGGCGCGCTATCAGGTAGCGCTAAACAGGGGTTTAGTAAGCGTAAAGGGTTGCGCCTGGCCATTCACCGGCGTCGACTAACTGACGCATAACTTTGGTAAGGACTACTCTGGCGGCAAGGCCGGCGGGCGTCAGTTCATCATCCGACAGGCTGACTAAAAAATTGGGGCGGCTGAGTACCGGATTATGGACGCCGATCACGCGTAGCGCGTCGTTATCCAGATGAGAAATCGCCGCTCCGGGCTGCAACGTGGCGCCAAGACCGTCGCGCACGGCGCGCATCAACAACGCCAGGCCGTCAATTTCCGCGACGATTTCAACGTTAAGCGCATGTTCCTGGCAGACAGCGTCCAGCCTGCCGCGCAGCCCGTGTCCCTGGCTTGGCATAATGAGCGGAATGCCTGCCAGTTGTTCAGGTGTGATCGGGTTATCAGGAAGCGCCGTCAGCAGGGCATGGGAGCCAATCAGAAAAAGCTGTTCTTCAAGGATCGGTCTGGCGCTCCAGCGCAGGATTTTATCTTTTTGAAAGACAACGGCTAAATCAATCTGGCGGGTATTGATCATTCTTTCCAGATTACCGGACAAGCTTTCCACCACATGCAGTCGGACATCGGCATAGTTTTCCTGCATGGCATGGATAAACGGTATACCCAGTATGGAGGCGGTACTGGGAGCCATTCCTACGCTCACATGACCGGAAAGGCGCGCTTCTCTGGCGGCGAGAATCGCGTCGTCGGCATGACGCAGGGCGAGTTGCGCCTGTGAATAAAAGGCCAGCCCGGCGTTGGTTGGCGTTACGCCGCGCGAAGTGCGCTGCAGCAGACGGATGGCGAGCTCGTTTTCCAGACGGGACATCTGTTGACTTAATGCTGAAACGCCAATATCAAGATCCTGTGCGGCGCTGCCCATACTGCCGGTTTCAATAATACGCACGAAATAGCGTAACTGGCGAAGCTCCATTCCTGCTCTCCTGAGATGCGATAGCGTTTTTTACATTAAATCAACATCAAGCGGCAGGAAAGAGGAGGATATAAAAAAGCCAACCGGGCGGTTGGCTCTTCGAAAGATTTACACTTATTTAGTCGCGTCATCGTGCGCGTGCTCGTCTTCGCGGCAGTCGCCTTCAGCGCAGTGGCCGTAAAGATAGAGGCTGTGATTAGTTAAACGAATACCGTGTTTCGCCGCAATTTCACGCTGGCGCGCTTCAATAGAGTCATCACTAAATTCAATCACTTTTCCGCAGTCAAGGCAGATAAGATGGTCGTGATGATGCTGTTGCGTCAGTTCAAAAACGGATTTACCGCCTTCAAAATTATGGCGGGTCACGATACCGGCATCGTCAAACTGGTTCAGCACACGGTATACGGTTGCCAGACCGATTTCTTCACCCATGTCGATCAGGCGTTTGTATAAATCTTCCGCACTGACGTGATGGTTATCTGGTTCCTGAAGAACTTCCAGAATTTTTAAACGAGGAAGCGTTACTTTCAGGCCAGCCTTCTTTAATGCGGTATTGTTGTCAGTCATGCGGAATCTGTCCTGTTGCTAAACGATTCACTTCATTAGAGAAGTGACAGAAATTGCACTCAAGATAATGCGTATCATTATAGGACTGCCATGCCGAAATGAAAACCGCAAGTCTCTCGCAGATGTTAATAAAACTGTGGTTTTGCCTGCAAATTCTGGCGCCACCTGATTACACCCGGACATTGTACAGGGATGGGTGCGAAAGTTACAAATTTGTAGCAATTATTTTGATTGGTCTTGTCTATTGATGCGGCGCAGATATAACGCTGCGCCGCATAAGATTAGGCGTTGAGGATGTCGTCGAGGTGCAATTCAGCCGAAACTTGCTTAACCCATTTTTCAACACGCTCGGCGGTCAGTTCAGGCTGACGGTCTTCGTCAATCGCCAGGCCGACAAAATGATCGTCGTCAGCCAGACCTTTAGAGGCTTCAAAATGATAGCCTGCGGTTGGCCAGTGACCCACAATCGTGGCGCCGCGCGGCTCAATAATGTCGCGAATCGTGCCCAGCGCATCACAGAAGTATTCCGCGTAGTCTTCCTGATCGCCACAGCCAAATAGCGCCACCAGCTTACCGTTAAAGTCAATCTCTTCGAGAGTCGGGAAGAAGTCATCCCAGTCACATTGCGCTTCGCCATAGTACCAGGTTGGGATGCCCAGCAGCAGAATGTCATACCCTTCCAGGTCTTCTTTACTGCTTTTTGCAATGTCATGCACATCGGCAACGTCTTTACCAAGCTGTTTTTGAATCATTTTTGCGATATTTTCGGTATTACCGGTGTCGCTGCCGAAAAAGATGCCAGTGATTGCCATGAGTAAAATAACCTCTTGAAACTTATTGAAATGGTGGTGGCGAATTGCCCACGGATAAGGGCAATCATAGCAGAACAGGCAGATATGCGGAAACAGCAATCACGCGGGACTGCACGCTCTGCTACACGAAATATGAAACAAAACTTATTTTCAGACTAAACCCTGGCCGCGCAGCGCCATAAGCTGCTTCATTAATATTTCTTCAATGAGCTCGCTGCGGCTAATGTTGCGCGCTTCGGCCAGCTCATTCAGCGCGTCAACCGCTTGTGCGTTGAGTTTTAATTCGACACGCTTGAGGCCACGAACTTTGTCGCGTTTTAACTGGTTGCGCTTGTTGATGCGTAACTGTTCATCGCGCGAAAGCGGATTCGTTTTAGGTCGTCCCGGGCGACGCTCGTGCGCGAACAGATCTAATGTCGTACGGTCCGTTTGTTCTTTGGCCATGATTTTGGTGACTTCGGGGGAAACAATCAGCCAGGCTTATGCCCGGATGGATAGCGCGCCATCATACATCAGCGAGGAAGCGACGCCAACGCCCGCGCGCGTAATCGCGCACAGGCGATGAGTTTTTAATCAGTTAGCGTTTATCGTGCAGATAACGGCGGATGGCGCGCAGAACCGCCTCAGGTTTTTCGGCATGTACCCAGTGGCCCGCGCCAGCGATCACATGCGCGCGCGCCAAAGGGAATTGCGCCAGCAGCGCGTCGCGGTACGCTTCGGTCACGTACGGCGAGTTACCGCCTGGAATAAACAGTGCCGGATGTTCCCAGGGCGGAATGGTTTCCCAGCCGACGATATGCGGATACTGCTCCCATAATACCGGAACATTAAAACGCCATTCGCCTTCAGCCCAGGATTTTAACAGAAACTGGATCACGCCTTCTTCGTTGAGGTGTTGGCGCATAATCCCTGCCGCCTGTTGGCGGGATGTCGCGTCGGATTCGCTGACGGCATTAATGGCCGCGAAAATGCGATCGTGGCGGCGAACGTGATAATCCACGGGGGCGATATCAATCGCGACCAGACGATCGATGCGATCGGGCGCCAGCGCCGTCAGCGCCATTACCGCTTTTCCGCCCATGGAATGACCAATAAACGTCGCTTTTTCAATCTGCTGCGCGTCAAGCGTATCCAGAAGATCCTGGGCCATTGCCGGATAATCCATGACCGGATCGCGCGGCGATAAACCATGATTGCGCATATCGACCTGAATAATGTCGTGATCGGTCACCAGATCGCGCGCCAGTACGCCGAGGTTGTCCAGGCTGCCAAACAGACCATGAACGAGAACGATGGGGGAATTATTGTGCAGGTTTTGTGCAGATTGCGCTCGGATGTTTAATTTCATGGCAAAGTTCTTTTTTTCGCTCTGTCGGGTTAGGGTATTATGTTGACCATTCTGCCACTGGGCTGCAACCTCTAAGGTTTACTCCGAGTTTTTTTGTCAGCCGGGCTTAACGCTATCCGCTGTTGGGATTTGTTCCTATAATCCCAATGACTTGTATTCAGCAAAGACATCGCACTGGATTAAGATGAAAACGATTGAAGTTGATGATGAACTCTATAGCTATATTGCCAGCCACACCAAGCATATCGGCGAGAGCGCATCCGACATTTTACGGCGTATGTTGAAGTTTTCCGCCACGACACAGCCAACGGCTTCAGCGGTGAAGGGGACGCCTGCGGCGCAACCCGTTGCCGAAGCGAAACCGGTTAACCCGGTAAAAGACAAAGTTCGCGCGATGCGTGAGCTGCTGTTGTCTGACGAATATGCCGAGCAGAAAAAAGCGGTCAACCGCTTTATGCTGATTCTGACTACACTCTATTCACTGGATCACCACGCGTTTGCGGAGGCGACGGAGTCGTTGCATGGCCGCACGCGCGTCTATTTTGCGGCGGATGAACAAACGCTGCTGAAAAATGGGAATCAAACTAAACCTAAGCACGTTCCCGGCACGCCGTACTGGGTGATCACCAACACCAACACCGGCCGTAAATGCAGCATGATCGAACACATCATGCAGTCAATGCAATTCCCGGCGGAATTGATTGAAAAGGTTTGCGGAACAATTTAATCCTTGCATTAGAAGGACCAGGCAATGGCAATCCACAACCGCGCAGGACAACCCGCGCAACAGAGTGATTTGATTAACGTCGCCCAACTGACGGCGCAGTATTATGTACTGAAACCGGAGGCAGGGAATGCAGAACATGCCGTGAAATTTGGCACTTCCGGCCATCGCGGCAGCGCAGGTCGTCACAGTTTCAACGAACCGCATATTCTGGCGATCGCCCAGGCGATTGCTGAAGAGCGGGCGAAAAACGGCATTACCGGCCCCTGCTATGTGGGGAAAGATACCCATGCGCTCTCGGAACCGGCCTTCATTTCCGTGCTGGAAGTGCTGGCGGCAAACGGCGTAGACGTTATCGTGCAGGAAAATAATGGCTTTACGCCAACGCCTGCCGTGTCAAATGCTATCCTGGTCCATAACAAAAAAGGCGGCCCGCTGGCTGATGGTATTGTCATTACGCCGTCGCACAACCCGCCGGAAGATGGCGGTATTAAATATAATCCGCCCAATGGCGGCCCGGCGGACACCAACGTCACTAAAGTGGTAGAAGATCGCGCCAATGCGCTGCTGGCGGATGGCCTGCAAGGCGTTAAGCGCATCTCTCTGGATGCGGCAATGGCCTCGGGCCACGTTAAAGCGGTAGATCTGGTACAGCCATTTGTCGAAGGGCTGGCGGATATCGTTGATATGGCGGCGATTCAGAAAGCCGGTCTGACGCTGGGCGTTGATCCGCTGGGCGGCTCCGGTATTGAATACTGGAAACGTATCGCTGAGCATTACAAGCTTAACCTGACGTTAGTTAACGATCAGGTTGATCAAACCTTCCGCTTTATGCACCTTGATAAAGATGGCGCGATCCGTATGGATTGCTCCTCCGAATGTGCGATGGCGGGTTTGCTGGCGCTGCGTGACAAGTTTGACCTGGCCTTCGCCAACGACCCGGACTACGACCGTCATGGCATCGTGACGCCTGCAGGGCTGATGAACCCGAACCATTATCTGGCGGTCGCCATTAACTATCTGTTCCAGCATCGTCCGCTGTGGGGCAAAGACGTGGCTGTCGGTAAAACGCTGGTCTCTTCCGCGATGATTGACCGCGTGGTGAATGATTTGGGACGCAAGCTGGTAGAAGTGCCGGTTGGCTTCAAATGGTTTGTTGACGGTTTGTTCGACGGCAGCTTTGGTTTCGGCGGGGAAGAGAGCGCGGGCGCTTCGTTCCTGCGTTTCGACGGTACGCCGTGGTCTACCGATAAAGACGGTATCATCATGTGCCTGCTGGCGGCGGAAATCACCGCCGTTACCGGGAAAAACCCGCAAGAGCATTACAATGAACTGGCAGCGCGTTTTGGCGCGCCGAGCTATAACCGTCTGCAGGCGGCAGCGACCTCGGCCCAGAAAGCGGCATTGTCTAAACTGTCTCCGGAAATGGTCAGCGCCAGCACTCTGGCAGGCGACCCGATCACCGCGCGTCTTACCGCAGCGCCGGGTAATGGCGCATCGATTGGCGGCCTGAAGGTAATGACCGACAACGGCTGGTTCGCCGCGCGTCCATCCGGTACGGAAGACGCTTACAAGATCTATTGCGAAAGCTTCCTGGGGGAAGAACATCGTAAGCAGATTGAGAAAGAAGCCGTTGAAATCGTTAGTGAAGTATTGAAAAACGCCTGATGGGCGATATGGAAAGAAAAAGGAGCCGTAAGGCTCCTTTTTTGTATTAACGGCGCTGCGCTTATCAGGCCTGTAAACCGCCTCCAGGCCGGATAAGGCGCTTGTGATATCTGACTTATTCGCTCTGAGTCGCCAGATGTCGGCGGCAGGTGAGGGCGTCGCATTCAATACGCACCACGCAAACCGCTTTCATCATATCTTCCCGATAACTGAAGGTTTTTCCCGGATCGGTCTGGCGCATAATGACGTCCAGGCCGTAGCGCATCTCCTCGCGTGTTTGCAATATCGATGCCAGTCCGGTGGCGAAAACGCTGGTGTAGGCGTAGCTATAATCACAGGGGTCATCGGCACGTAGTAATGCATGGTCGCCGTCCATTTCAATGCATACTGCCGGGTTCTTACGTAACAGACGCATCTTTTTCCCGGTGCGTGCGCCGTGAAAATAAAATATCCAGCGTCCGTTCTGATACTCGTAGCCAAAATTTACGGGGACAACATACGGACAGAGATTGTCGTTAAACCCTATCCGACACACTTCGTGTTTACTGAGAATAGCCAGTATTTCTGCTATATCAGTGACTTCCCGTTCTGGATTACTCATTTCTATTATCTTATTCAAAGTGTGAAAATGCCCGGACTACCGTTACCGCAGCCCGGGCGCGCCATCAGCCGTGTTTATTTTTCAATTCAAAACGCGGTGAGACCAGGCCGTATAACGTCCAGCCGAGGAAGGTCACAATTGAGCCGTACAGCATGGCTTCTTCACCGGAGGAATATAGCGCGTAGAAGCTATACATGGCGCCAACGAAGGCCACGAAGTTAGCGACTTTCGCTTTTGATGACGGCACATTCGCCATTTTCTGAATGATAACCAGCGCGGCCATCGACAGAATATACGGAATAATGTTCGTCACCACCGCCAGGTTAACCAGGACGTTAAACTGACTATTCAGCGACGGGCTAATGGTCATCAGCGACAGGCCAGTCTGAATAATCACAATAATCAACATCCCCTGTACCGGCGCGTCGACTTTCGTTACACGAGAGAAGACTTTCGGGAAATAGCCTTCGTCAGCGGAGGATTTAAAGACCTGAGCGATAGTGAACTGCCAGCCCAGCAGCGAGCCGCAGCAGGACATTACCATCAGCGCCATGATCACTTTACCTACCGCAGGCGTGAACATCTGTGCAAATGCCAGACCAAACGGCGCCGTGGAGTTCGCCAGATCCATGTTCGGCACAATCCCGGCAATCACGTTAGTCGAAACGATATAGATGACCGCCGCGCCCAGCGTACCGCCCAGTACCGCAATGGGGACGTTCTTTTCCGGATTCTCGACCACGTCTGCGTTGGCGCAGGCGGATTCCAGTCCAAGAAATGCCCACAACGTCATGGCGATGGAAGAACCGACCGCGCTAAAGAACGGAACATGGTGCGGGTTCCATGACGCTACGTACATGCTGGGGCTAAACCAGAACCAGCCAATGATGCACAGGCCGACAACCGGAATGATGACGCCCCAAACGGTAACGCTACTGATCTGCCCAGTAATACGCGCGCCGCCAAAGTTTGCGATGGTACAAACCCACAATACGGCGATAGTCGCCAGACCGATCTGGAGCGGCGTCAGCGCGGCGCCGAACAGTTCGGTACCATAGCCGACAGCGGAGATGGCGATAGCCACGTTGGCGATCAGCAGCGAGACGCCGTAGGTATAGTTCGCCATAAAGTTGCCGGATTTACCGAAGGCATATTCGGCGTAACCGCCCATGCCGCCGGATTTACGGCTAAACATACCGCATTTCGCAAACGCCCAGGCCAGTGCCATCGAGCCGACGGCGGTGACCAGCCAGGAGATAATGGATATCGTGCCGACTTCAGACAGTTTGGTCGGTAGCATGATGATCCCGGAGCCCATCATGTTGACCATAGTCAGAATTGTGAGCTGCACGACACCCATTTTATTGGATTTAGGTTTACTCATAATTTTTCCTCCTTCAGCAGGGAGCGCTGCGCGTCACGAGGTTTAATGACGTAGCACCAGACCTGCTTACGGCCGTCGTGTTCTTCGATATAAACGCCCTGCAGTTCAGGCGCAAAGCCCGGCAGCAGGTTGATCCCTTCTTCCAGGGCGCTGAAGTAACGCAGGACAGAACCGCCCCAGATTTCACCCGGAACTACACACAGCACTCCCGGCGGGTAAGGCAGAGCGCCTTCAGCCGCGATACGACCTTCCGCTTCCGGCAGGCGAACCAGTTCGACCTCGCCGCGCAGATAGGCATAGTTGGCCTCTTGCGGATTCATACTGACTTTCGGGAAATGCGATTTACGGAACATCTCTTTTTGCAGCTGTTTCACGTTGTGCCGCGCATAGAGATCGTGCATCTCCTGGCAAAGCTGACGCAGGGTATAGCCGGCATAACGCGCTTCATGCTGTTTGTAGATGGACGGTAATACTTCCGCTAACGGCGCATCAGCTTCCAGCAGTTTTTCGAAACGAGCCAGCAGGGCGACAAGCTGTTGTAACTTCGCCATGTCTTCTGCCGGCGTCAGCAGGAACAGAATGGAGTTGAGGTCGCATTTTTCCGGCACAACGCCGTTCTCGCGCAGGAAGTTGGCGAGGATCGTGGCAGGAACGCCAAAGTCTTCATATTCGCCGCTCGCTGCATTAATGCCCGGTGTGGTGAGCAGCAGTTTGCAAGGGTCGACAAAGTACTGATGTTCGGCATAGCCTTCAAACGCATGCCAGTGTTCTCCCGGAACGAAGTGGAAGAAGCGCAGATCGCTGGCGATCTCTGACGTCGGGTATGACTGCCACGGCTTACCATCAATCAGTTCCGGTACGAACGGACGGATGTGATGACAGTTTTCGAGGATCAATTTACGGGCATCGATGCCGTTAACCACGCAATCCATCCACATATTGCGACCGCTGACGCCTTCGTGCATTTTGGCGTTAACGTCCAGCGCGGCGAACAGCGGATAGAACGGGCTGGTGGAGGCGTGCATCATAAAGGCGTTGTTCATGCGCTTATGCGGAACGTAGCGCGATTGCCCTTTGATATGGCTATCTTTTTTATGGATCTGTGAGGTCTGGGAGAAACCGGCTTGTTGTTTATGAACGGACTGCGTCACCAGAATACCCGGATCGTTTTCGTTCAGTTCCAGCAGCAGCGGCGAACAATCGGCCATCATCGGAATAAATTGTTCATAGCCGACCCAGGCGGAGTCAAACAGGATGTAGTCGCACAGATGACCAATTTTATCGACGACCTGACGGGCGTTATAAATGGTACCGTCGTAGGTGCCTAACTGGATGACGGCCAGACGGAATGGACGTGCTTCGCGGGCACGCTGCGGCGCGACTTCGCTAATCAGCTCGCGCAGGTAATCTTCTTCGAAGCAGTGAGCGTCGATCCCGCCGATAAAACCATACGGGTTACGCGCGGTTTCCAGATAAACTGGCGTTGCGCCCGCCTGCAATAATGCGCCGTGGTGGTTAGATTTGTGGTTGTTACGGTCAAACAGTACCAGATCGCCCGGCGTTAACAGCGCGTTGAGTACGACTTTGTTAGAGGAGGAGGTCCCGTTCAGCACAAAGTAGGTCTTATCGGCGTTAAAGACTTTCGCCGCATGTTGCTGCGCAATGCAAGGCGCGCCTTCGTGAATCAGCAGATCGCCCATCGCCACGTCCGCGTTGCATAGGTCGGAGCGGAAGAGCGTTTCGCCAAAGTATTCCACGAACTGATTACCGGCAGGATGACGGCGGAAGAATTCGCCGCCCTGATGCCCCGGGCAGTCAAATGCGCTGTTGCCCTGGTTGACATAATCCACCAGCGCGCGGAAAAACGGCGGACGTAACTGCGTTTCGTAGTGGCTTGCTGCGGTTTCCAACTGGCGACCATAGAAGGCAGTACGGGATTCATTATATTCGAATACACCAGAGATACGCGGCAAATACTCAGGCGGTACGCGCCCTTCGTCATGAGTCGCGACAAACACGGGAATACCGTAACCCGTTGCGTCGATTTCATCGAGTTTTCCGTGTTCAATGTCGTCGATGGATAACACGATGGCAGCCACGTCGATGAAACGACTCTCATCAACATTTACAATATTACGGTGTGTAGAAAAACAATCCGGGCAATGACGGCTAACGGCAATTTTTAATTCTGACATTTTTCATCTCTTTATTTCAGGTAATAGCAGGCCCTCAATTTCTCGCATGAGAAACTGATTCTTCCGGAAAAAATCAAAGCTATCCCGCTGATAAAAAAATCAGTAAATTAGCTTTATTTTAGATGTAATAAATCCCAACCCGTCCGGTTGCAGGAAATTCAGGATTTAAGGAGTTGAGTACTACGATATACAGGCAGAAACCGCGATAACTAAAATTGCGCCGAGTCGGAATTTCTTCTGTCAAACCACATGGTTAGCTGGCTGGGCGTAAAGGAATTACCGTACTGTCGCTTTTAACAATTCGAGTTATTTAGGCAATAGACCTGAATGACATAAGGGTCGGAAAGACCTGTATGCTGAAGTACCCGTAGCAGAAAAACTACCGGGCATTAAAGAAATGAAAGTCGAAACTATTACGGTGGGCAAACATCATAATATGCGTTGTCCGCCTTATATGGGGCATAAAACGATTATTATTTTCCATTTTGAGGTCCTTTCATTGATTTATTGAAAGCATGGATATTTTATCCAGGAAGCGCCAGCAATCTGTGAACCAGATCAACAAAAAACGATCATTTGAAAAATAATTAGTCGGCGATTATGCATATCGTGCTGTGAAATAACGGATTGTTTCTTAAATGTTAATTATATGTTTTTTATATCCTCCATAAAATATAATATCGCCGCGAAAATAATTATTCGCGACGCCGAAAATAAATGACATAAAAATTAAAAGTTATTTAAAAATAATGAATAGCTATTCACGGCATAAAGCGATAGCCAATTCCGGTTTCGGTAATAAAATGGCGTGGGCGGGTGGGATCTTGTTCCAGTTTCTGGCGTAAATGTCCCATATAGATGCGCAAATAGTGGCTATGCTCCACGGCGTTAGGGCCCCAGACCTGGTTTAATAACTGCCGTTGGGTTAATACCTTGCCGGCATTATTGAGTAATACCGCCAGCAGGCGGAACTCAATCGGCGTCAGATGGATTTCTTCGTCGCCACGGTGGATCAACCGTGCGGCGAGATCGACCGTCACGCCGGAAAAGCGGACGATCGGATCGGCGCTAGAGCTGGCAGCGTGCCGTCGCAGCGCGACACGCAAACGCGCCTGCAACTCGCCAATGCCGAATGGCTTGCTCAGGTAATCATCAGCTCCGGCGTCAAGCGCGGCAATCTTATCGCTTTCTTCGCTGCGGGCGGAAAGGACAATCACCGGTATTGCGCTCCACTGACGCAGGTCGCGAATGAAATCGATTCCGTCGCCGTCCGGCAGGCCGAGATCGAGAATAATCAGATCGGGCTTTCGCGTGGCGGCTTCCAGTAAACCACGTTGTAATGTTTCAGCTTCATACACGCGCAGGCCGTCGCCTTCCAGCGCGGCGCGCAGAAAGCGGCGGATGGCCTGTTCATCTTCAACAATCAGAACGTTTGTCACATATCCTCATGAAAATCATCAAGTTCAGGTGGCTTTCCTTGCGGCAGCGTCACACGGAAACAGGCGCCGCCCTGCGGTCGATTATAGGCGGTAAGCGTGCCGCCGTGTACCTCTACGATAGCATGGCAAATCGCCAGCCCCAGCCCCACGCCGGGGACGGCGGACTCTTTGTTGCCGCGAGCGAATTTATCGAAAATCTTCTGTTCTTGCCCCGCAGGAATACCCGGCCCGTTATCCCAGACATCCAGTTGTAAACGATCGTCCTTAACCGCAGCATCAATGCCGATACTGGCCTGCGGCCCGGCGTACTTAACGGCGTTTTCCAGCAAGTTGATCAGGACGCGCTCAAATAAAGGGCCATCGACATGGATAAGCGTTAACTGTTGCGGCAGCGACAATGTAATCGGATGCAATAAACCCGGCTCTAACATCTGTAACGCGCTACCGACGACCTCTTCCAGCGTCAGCCACTCTTTTTTAAGATTAAACCCGCCGGACTGAATACGCGCCATATCCAGCAAATTATTCACCAGCCGGGTGGTGTTGAGAATATGCTGGCGGATTTCACTGGCCTGACGCGCGTGGGGCGATCCTGCGCTGGCTAGATCCAGCGTCAAAATTTCCGCCTGGCCGAACAATACCGTCAGTGGCGTGCGTAAATCATGCGACAGCGCCGCCAGCAGAGCGTTGCGAATACTTTCGCGCTCGCTGGCGAGACGCGCCTGTTCTTCGCTGGCGGTCAGCGTCAGTCGTTCCAGCGCGTTGGCGACAAGCAGAGTAAATGTTTCCAGCAGGCGTTGCTGCTCCGGCACCATTAACTGACGCAAATTACCCGGTTCGACGATAGCCAGACCGTACGTTTTATCGGCGCTTTTCAGCGGCAGGATTTGATAAGGCACGCCAGGGAGGGTATCGGTGCCTGCGCCGGCAGGCTGGCCTTTATCAAAACTCCAGCGCGCAATTGCGTCGTCCCACGGCGTCATGCCTTGCTGGTGGGTGAGAGGCAGCAACTTACCGTTAGTATCAGGTAATAAAATTTGGCTGCGCGCCTGAAACGTCGAGGCGATAAACCGCTCGCTGGTCGCGGCGATATCATGTTCGCTACGCCCGACGGCCAGCGCTTTAGACATTTCATATAAATGGCGGGTACGCTGTTCCCGATAACGGGCGACGCGCGCCTGATAGCGCACCCCGGCAGTAAGATTGCCAATCACCAGACCAACCGTCAGCATCACGGCAAAGGTCAGCAAATACTGCACGTCCGAAACGGCGAGCGTACCGCGTGGCGCGATAAAAAAGAGATCGAAACTCGCCACGTTAATCACCGTCGCCACCACCGACGGCCAGCGTCCGTAAAGCAGCGCAATCACCACTACGCCCAGCAAATAGAGCATCACCAGATTGGCGGCGTCGAAGGTGACAAGCCACTGCATAGCGATAAGCGTGGTGATGGCGCAAAGCGCTACGGCGACCAGACAGCCCTGAATCTGCCCACGCCATTTCTCTTTAAAAGGTCGGTTATCAGGCGTTTGCGCCAACGCGCGGGCAGGCGGCTCTTCCAGCGCGACGATCACCTGATCGAGATCCGGCGCGCGCCTGGCAAGACGGTCGGCGAAAGCGTCACGTCGCCACCAGCGTCGCGACGCCGGGCGGCCCATGACGATTTTCCCCAGATTATGTTCGCGGGCATAGCGCACGACCGCTTTCTCTTCGGCGGGATCGGACAGGGTGGCGGTTTCCGCGCCAAGCTCCTGCGCCAGGCGCAGCGCGCTTAAAATGGCCCGTCGTTGCTTTTCCGGTAAGCGGTGTAACGTTGGCGTTTCGACATAGACGGCGTGCCAGACGCTGCCGAGCCGGGAGGCCAGACGCGCCGCGGTACGCACCAGTTTTTCGCTGCCGGTGTTATGCCCGATACACAGTAAAATCGCATCGCGGGTATGCCATACTTTTTCTTCGCCCGGATGCGCGCGCCAGGCGCGCATCTGATCGTCCACGCGATCGGCTGTCCGGCGTAGCGCCAGCTCGCGGAGGGCGATCAGATTGCCCTTGCGGAAAAAATGTTCAATAGCGCGTTCCGCCTGGCCGGCTATATACACTTTACCTTCGTTGAGCCGTTGGCGCAGATCGTCGGGCGGCAGATCGACCAGTACGACTTCATCAGCGGCATCAAAAAAGGGATCGGGGACGGTTTCGCGCACCTGAATCCCCGTGACGCCGCTCACCACATCGTTCAGACTTTCCAGATGTTGTACGTTCACGGTGGTGAAAACGTCGATTCCCGCTTCCAGCAGCTCTTCAATATCCTGCCAGCGCTTAGGATGGCGTGAGCCAGGCGCGTTACTGTGCGCCAGCTCATCCATTAAAATCAGCGCCGGACGCCGGGCGAGGGCGGCATCCAGGTCAAATTCGCGAATTTGCCGCCCCCGGTGCGAGTGACGTTTTGGCGGCAGAATGGTCAGCCCGTCAAGTAGCGCGGCGGTCTCTTCACGGCCGTGCGTCTCTACCACGCCGATCACCACATCCAACCCCTGCGCTCGCAGCCGCTGCGCTTGCGCCAGCATCGCCCAGGTTTTTCCGACGCCTGCGCAGGCGCCGAAGAAAATTTTCAACTTCCCCCGGTGGGGCGGGGGCGTTTGTTCCAACAAGCGATCCGGATCAGGACGCAAGGGTTCGTCGTTCATTTCGCTCTGTGTCCCTGTAGCGCATCCAGCGCCAGATTAAGCTCAACAATATTCACCACCGGTTGCCCAAGAAAGCGCGCCAGCGGCCTGTGCGTATATTCTGCAACCAGTTGCGCGACCTGTTCAACGGGAAGCTGGCGAGCCGCCGCCACGCGGGGGATTTGCCATGCCGCGGCGCCGGGCGTCAGATTATTATCCAGCCCGCTTGCCGAGGCCGTCGCCAGCTCAACCGGAACCGCGGAACTCGCCTGGGGGTTAGCGGCGCGTAGCGCGGCGACGCGGGACTGTATTTGCGCATCCAGTTCGGGATTGCTGGCGGCCAGGTTGCTTCCGCCCGACGCCAGTGGATTATAAGGCGTATCGGCGGTGGCGGAGGGCCGGCCATGAAAATAGCCCGCGGCGGTAAACGATTGTCCGATAAGCGCTGAGCCGCGTATCACATTGTCTTTATGAATCAGCGAGCCATTAGCCTGCCAGGGAAACCACCACTGCCCCAGCGCCGTGGTCAGAAGCGGATACACGCCGCCGGTCAATAACAGCAGAAATAACATTGTCGAAAAAGCAGGACGTAAACCGATCATCATACACCTCACGCCAGACCCAGCAGGGTCAGCAGCACATCAATCACTTTGATGCCAATAAACGGCACCACCAGACCACCCAGACCATAGATCCATAAATTACGGCGCAGCATGGCCGATGCGGAAAGCGGCTTATAACTCACGCCTTTTAATGCCAGCGGGATCAGAAAAATAATAATCAGGGCGTTAAAGATCACCGCGCTCAGAATGGCGGAGTTCGGCGAATGCAGCCCCATCACGTTGAGCGCGTTTAGCTGCGGATAGGTAGCGGCAAACGCGGCGGGAATAATGGCGAAATATTTCGCTACATCATTCGCGATACTGAAGGTGGTGAGCGAGCCGCGCGTCATCAGCATCTGCTTACCGATATGCACCACTTCAATCAACTTGGTCGGGTTAGAGTCCAGATCCACCATATTACCGGCTTCTTTCGCCGCCTGGGTGCCGGAGTTCATCGCCACCGCGACGTCAGCCTGCGCCAGCGCCGGGGCATCGTTAGTGCCGTCGCCGGTCATGGCGACCAGCCGTCCTTCCGCCTGATATTGGCGGATCAGCGCCAGCTTGGCTTCCGGCGTGGCTTCGGCAAGAAAATCGTCCACACCGGCCTCGGCGGCAATCGCTGCCGCCGTCAGGCGGTTATCGCCAGTGATCATCACCGTTTTAATGCCCATCTTTCGTAGCTGGGCGAAACGTTCTTTAATGCCGCCTTTAACGATATCCTTGAGGGCGATAACACCCAGTACGCGCGCGCCTTCCACTACCACCAGCGGCGTCGCGCCCAGACGCGCCACGTTCTCGACGTTTTGCTCGACATCGGCGGGAAAATGGCCGCCATTGCTCTCGACATGACGCCGAATCGCGTCCACTGAGCCTTTACGGATCATCCGGTTATCGATATTAATCCCGCTCATGCGGCTTTGCGCGGTAAACGGAACAAAGGTGGCATGAAGCGACTGCACATCGCGTTCACGCAGGTTAAAGCGCTGTTTGGCGAGGATCACAATGCTGCGGCCTTCCGGCGTTTCGTCGGCCAGCGAAGCGAGCTGCGCGGCGTCAGCCAGCGTGCGTTCGTCCACCCCTCGGGCGGGAATAAAATCGGACGCCTGGCGGTTGCCGAGCGTGATAGTGCCGGTTTTATCCAGTAGTAACACGTCGACATCGCCCGCGGCTTCTACGGCGCGGCCGCTGGTGGCGATGACGTTCGCGCCCAACATTCGGCTCATTCCGGCTACGCCAATGGCGGAGAGTAGCCCGCCGATGGTAGTGGGGATCAGGCACACCAGCAACGCCACCAACACGGTGACGCTGACCGCGTTACCGCCCCAGGCGGAGAAGGGCCACAGGGTGGCGGTCGCCAGTAAAAAGACAATGGTCAGGGCGATGAGCAAAATCGTCAGGGCAATCTCGTTAGGCGTTTTCCGCCGCTGCGCGCCTTCCACCATCGCGATCATCCGGTCAAGAAAGGTTTCACCAGGATTGACGCTACAGGCAATCACCAGCCAGTCGGAAAGAATTCGCGTGCCGCCGGTGACAGAGGCGAAATCGCCGCCGGACTCGCGGATCACGGGCGCGGATTCGCCGGTAATCGCACTTTCATCCACCGAGGCGCCGCCTTCGATGACCTCGCCGTCGCAGGGAATAATATCGCCCGCTTTGACCAGGACAATGTCGCCTTTCCGCAGTTCAGCGGCGGGCACGTTATCGGCCTGCGCATCATGGCGCGGGGCGCGCAGGCGGCGAGCGAACGCGGTCTTTTTCACCCCTTTCAGACTGTTTGCCTGGGCTTTGCTGCGGCCTTCCGCCAGCGCTTCGGCAAAATTGGCGAACAGTACGGTGAACCATAACCACAGGCTGATAATCCCTGTAAACAAGGCGCTTCCCGCTATTTGTCCTGTTACCATAGCGAGCGTTAACAGAGTGGTTAGCACGCTGCCGGCCCAGACCACAAACATCACCGGGTTACGCCACTGGGCGCGTGGGCTTAATTTTTTTACGGCATCCGTTAGCGCCTGTACGAGTAAAACAGGTTCAAACAGCGCCAGTTGCTTGCGACTCATATCAATGTACTCCGCATCGCTCAAGGTAAAGAGAAATGTTCCGCTACCGGGCCAAGCGCCAGGGCAGGAATAAACGTCAGCGCGCCGACCAGCAGTACCGTGCCGATGAGCAGTCCAATAAATAGCGCGCCGTGGGTCGCCAGCGTTCCCTGACTGGCCGGCTGTACTTTTTTACTGACCAGCGATCCGGCGATGGCCATGACAGGAATAATCACGCCGAAACGTCCGACGAACATGCAGAACGCCAGCAAACAGTTCCAGAAAGGCGAGTTAGCGCTCAGACCCGCAAAGGCGCTACCGTTGTTGTTGGCGGCAGAGGAGACGGCATATAGCACTTCGCTAAAACCGTGCGGGCCAGGGTTCAGCATTGCGCTGCGTCCGGCATCCGTCATCATCGCCAGCGCCGAACCCAACAAGACCAGCATCGGCGTGACCAGAATCGCCAGCGCGGTCATTTTCATTTCGCGCACGTCGATTTTTTTCCCCAGATACTCCGGCGTGCGACCGATCATCAGCCCCGCGATAAACACCGCCAGCAGGACAAACAGCAACATGCCGTACAGGCCTGAACCGACGCCGCCAAAGACCACTTCGCCAATTTGCATCAGCCACATCGGCACCATACCGCCCAGAGCGGTAAACGAGTCGTGCATGGCATTTACCGCCCCGCAGGACGCCGCGGTCGTGACGACGGCAAACAGGCTGCTGGCCAGCACGCCAAAGCGTGTTTCTTTACCCTCCATGTTGACGCTACTGTCCGCGCCTGCCGCCAACAGATGTGGATTTCCCTGAACTTCCGCCCACATCACTACCGCTACGCAGACCACAAAAATGAATGACATTGCCCACAGTAGCGCGCGTCCCTGACGGCGATCGCCCGCCGCTTCGCCAAAGGCAAAACAGAGCGCGGCTGGAATCAAAAATATCGCCAGCATCTGCGCCAGATTAGTGAGCGCGGTGGGGTTTTCGAACGGATGCGAAGAGTTGGCGTTAAAGAAACCGCCGCCGTTGGTGCCAAGCATTTTGATCGCCTCCTGCGAAGCAACCGGCCCCATCGGCAAGAGTTGTTTAGCGCCTTCAAGGGTGGTGATGGGCTGATAAGCCGACAGGTTTTGCGGTACGCCTTGTTGGATAAAAAACAGCGCGATAATTAACGCGACAGGAAATAATATCCATAGCGTAATGCGTACCAGATCCTGCCAGGCATTACCCAGCGTGTGCACATTCTGGCGCGTAAAGGCGCGGATAAGCGCAAAAACCACCGCAATCCCGGTCGCCGCCGACAGGAAATTTTGCACCGTCAGCCCGGCCATCTGGCTAAAGTAGCTCAGCGTGCTTTCGCCGCTGTAGGCTTGCCAGTTGGTATTGGTGACAAAGCTGACGGCGGTATTCAGCGCCAGATCCCAGGACAGCCCCGGTAGCCGCTGCGGATTTAAGGGCAGCCACTCCTGCCAGAACAACAGGCAAAACAGGATGCCCAGTCCCAGCAGATTGAGCGTCAGTAGCGCCAGTAAATACTGACGCCAGTTCATTTCGTGGTCGGTAATGCCAAGAGTCCGCCAGAGGATACGCTCAACGCCAGCCACGCCCGGCAACGGAACGGCGGCGATGAGCCTTGCCAGGCCCGAACCCAACGGTTTCGCCAGTACCAATAAAATCAGTAAAAAACTGGCGATCAGTAAAAATCCTTGCGCGGCCATCAGAACGCCTCCGCATTAATCAGGGCATAGACCAGATAACCTAAAAGTAAGAAAACCAGCACGATGCCGGTTATCACGCCTGCACTCACAGAGCACCTCCAGTGGCATTGTTTTACTCCTGAGAAAGGTAATTTTTTGGCTGCAAAGATTTCGCAAAAATTGGCGGGCGGAGTGTAAAAAAAGTATAAAAATGGCAAAGACCATTATTTAACTAATGATTAGTATTAATTTAACCTTTTTGTAACTAATTTACGCTTTGAATGTAAATCTGCTGGAAAAGCGTGAAAATAAGTGGTCGGATGAGTAGTAAAATTACACCGAAAGCGGTACTATTTTAATCAGGTAACGAGGTTCAATTTTTCGGTGCTATTCACCGATTCAATCTATACCGGGGCGGATAGCGTCGGTATAAAGGGGGGAAACGTATGGAACACTATAAAGACTATCCGGCGCATGTCATTTTTGCCCGTCGTGCTTTCGCGGTGACCGCAGGCGTGCTGGCGTTGCCGGTGATGCTCTTCTGGAAAGACCGCGCGCGTTTTTATAGTTATCTGCACCGTGTCTGGTCGAAAACCAGTGATAAACCGGTATGGATGGCGCAGGCTGAAAAAGCCACCTGCGACTTTTATTAATCGCGACCAGCCTGAAAAAACCGTCAGCCGCCACGCTGGCGGTTTTTTTATGCGCCAGGGTCTACACTGTTTAACGCTATTCGCCGTGACGTTTTATCTTTCAGGAGTTGTATGCCCACCCATTTAGTCTGGTTCAGGCGCGATCTGCGTTTACAGGATAACCTTGCGCTGGCCGCCGCCTGCCGCGATGCATCCGCGCGGGTGCTGGCGCTTTATATTTCCACCCCCGCGCAGTGGCAGGCCCATGATATGGCGCCGCGGCAGGCGGCATTCATCAGCGCGCAGCTCAATGCGCTACAGGCGGCCCTTGCAGAGAAAGGCATTCCGCTGCTGTTTCATGAAGTGGCGGATTTTAACGCCAGTATTGAAACGGTCAAAAACGTTTGCCGACAGCATGACGTCAGCCATCTGTTTTATAACTATCAGTATGAGTTTAACGAGCGTCAGCGTGATGCGGCGGTGGAAAAAACGCTGCCCTCTGTCATCTGCGAAGGCTTTGACGATAGCGTGATTCTGGCGCCCGGCGCGGTGATGACCGGCAATCATGAAATGTATAAAGTTTTTACGCCGTTTAAAAATGCCTGGTTGAAACGGCTAAAAGAAGATATCCCGCCGTGCGTTCCGGCCCCGAAGATCCGGGTGAGCGGCGCGCTTTCTACACCCTTAACGCCAGTCTCGCTTAACTACCCGCAACAGGCGTTTGACGCCGCGCTTTTCCCGGTGGAAGAAAACGCGGTCATCGCGCAGCTACGTCAGTTTTGCGCGCAGGGCGCAGACGGGTATGAGTCACGGCGGGATTTCCCTGCGGTCGACGGCACCAGTCGGCTTTCCGCCAGCCTGGCGACGGGCGGCCTGTCGCCGCGACAGTGCCTGCACCGATTACTGGCGGAGCAGCCGCAGGCGCTGGACGGCGGGCCGGGAAGCGTCTGGTTGAATGAGCTCATCTGGCGGGAATTTTACCGTCATTTAATGACCTGGTATCCGGCATTATGCAAACACCAGCCGTTTATCCGCTGGACAAAACGCGTCGCGTGGCAGGAAAACCCGCACTATTTTCAGGCATGGCAGAAAGGCGAAACCGGTTATCCCATTGTCGATGCGGCGATGCGCCAGCTTAACGCGACGGGCTGGATGCATAACCGTTTACGCATGATTACCGCCAGCTTTCTGGTAAAAGATCTGTTGATTGACTGGCGGTTGGGGGAGCGCTATTTCATGTCGCAGCTTATTGACGGCGATCTTGCCGCCAATAATGGCGGCTGGCAGTGGGCCGCCTCAACCGGTACTGACGCCGCGCCTTATTTTCGTATTTTTAATCCCACGACTCAGGGAGAGAGGTTCGATCGCGACGGCGAATTTATCCGCCAGTGGCTACCGGCATTACGCGATATCCCTGGAAAAGCGATTCACGAGCCGTGGCGGTGGGCGGAAAAAGCGGGAGTCGTGCTTGATTATCCTCGGCCTATTGTGGAGCACAAACAGGCGAGAATCGCAACGCTTTCCGCCTATGAGGCGGCGAGAAAAGGGGCGTGATACAGGCCCGGTAGCGCAAACTACCGGGCATTCTGCTATCAGGATTCGACGGCCAGCGCGCGGCTTTTGAATTTGAAGGACTGATACAGCCAAATCAGCAGGACAACCCCTACGCAGGCTAACGCGCCCCAGGTGATCTGTTCAAAAACATCCACATAGGCGTTGATGGCGTAATTAACCGCGCCGCTGGCGTCGAAGGCGCTTTGCGAGGTCTGGTCAGCGATGACGCCTGCCAGATAGTTAGCTATCGCGCCGGACAGCAGCATATAAATTCCGGTTAATACGCCGGTGACGCCGGGGATGTCAATGCGCGTAATTTGCGACATGGCGACCGGGTCGATAAACAGCTCGGCAAAGCCCATCACCGCCAGTCCCAGCACCATTAGCGGCATTGAAGAGTGTCCGTAAGCGGCGGACCAGCGTGCGCTCAGGGTCAGAATACAGAATCCGGCGCTCATCAGACCGAGACCCAGCGCGAATTTGCCCCAGATACGCACGGTGCGATTACCGCTTACGCTCTCTTTAACCAGCCAGGCCAGGACGACCCCACACAGCATCACGGCAAAGGCGTTCACCGACTGGAACATGGCGGTAGGAACGGAATAGCCCAGAATATCGCGGTTCACAAAGCGGTCGATATACAGACTGATAGAACTGCCGCCCTGCTGGGCAAACGCCCAGAACAGCATACTGAACAGGGTCAGGGTGACAATCAGCCCCAGTTCTTTGCGCTGTTTGGCCGTTTGCGCCTGGTGATAAATTTTTGCCAGCACGACCAGGCCGATCGCGGTCGCCACGATTAAGGCATAGACAGACCATTCTTTCCAGAACAGAACGGTAATCAGCAACGGCGCCGCTACCAGCAAAATTAACAGCCAGCCCCAGTTCGGCAGCAGGTAGTTTCTGGCGCACAACACGGCTTTATTCACGCCGGTGGTGTGGGTGAAATGACGATTTCCACACAGGAAGATCACTAACCCCGCAAGCATACCAATGGCGGCGAGCGCAAAGCCCATCGCCCAACTGTACTCCTCTTGCACATAGCCGCAGGCGATAGGCGCCACGATCGAACCAATATTGCCCGCTGCGTAAAGCAGCGAGAACCCGCCGTCGCGGCGCGGATCTTCCGGCTGGTACAGTTCGCCCAGCAGGCAGCTAATATTCGATTTAAACAGGCCGTAGCCGCAGACAATGATCGCCAGCGACAGATAAAGGAATGTCGGCGCGATCTCACTGGCGCCCAGCACTAAATGACCTATAGCCATTAAAAATGCGCCCAGCATGACTGCCATTCGGTTGCCAAGCACCTTATCCGCCAGATAGCCGCCAAGAATCGGCGTTACGTAGACCAGCGAACAATAAGCGCTGAATAACTCATAGGCGTGGTTATCGTCGTATTTTAGCTGATTGGTGAGATAAAGAATCAGTAGGGCGCGCATACCATAAAAGCTGAAGTACTCCCAAATTTGCAGGGCGACAACGTAGTAAATAGCGCGGGGTTGAGATGCTTGTTTATTCATCGTATTTCCGGGATAGAGGCACTGCGGCAAGAAAGCGGGCATCTCAGATAATGCCTTTCTTTGTGGGCTTATTAAGCCTGCCGCATCGCCGTGTTTCCTTAAAGTTACCAACATGATACAGAACTGATTTTTTCTGCAATATGCGTTCTGATTGCATAAATATACATGAAATCGATCGTGTTTTGCTAAGTAATTTGCGCCAAACCCGGGGGTGATTGTTTCTTGATGTGTCAAACAAATGTTTATCGACGAACGGCTAACGGGAGGCTATGTTAACGGAGGCTGAACCCGTAACGGGAAAGTAGAACGTGGGTTAAAGGGAGCGATGATGAAAAACACCGAGCTGGAACAACTGATTAACGACAAGCTGAACAGTGCGGCAATAAGCGATTATGCGCCGAATGGTTTACAGGTCGAAGGAAAAGAGACGGTACAGAAAATCGTTACCGGCGTGACCGCAAGTCAGGCGCTGCTCGATGAGGCGGTGCGTTTGCAGGCCGATGCGGTCATTGTTCATCATGGTTACTTCTGGAAAGGCGAGTCTCCGGTTATTCGCGGCATGAAACGCCGTCGCTTAAAAACGTTACTGGCAAATGATATTAACCTTTACGGTTGGCATCTGCCGCTGGATGCGCACCCTGAGCTGGGCAACAATGCGCAGTTGGCGGCGCTATTGGGCATTACCGTGAAAGGAGAAATTGAGCCGCTGGTGCCGTGGGGAGAGCTCTCAATGCCGGTGCCGGGGCTGGAACTGGCCTCATGGATTGAAGCGCGTCTGGGGCGTAAACCGCTATGGTGCGGCGATACCGGGCCAGAGAATGTGCAGCGTGTCGCCTGGTGTACCGGCGGCGGACAAAGTTTTATTGATAGCGCCGCCCGCTTCGGCGTGGATGCTTTTATTACCGGCGAGGTGTCTGAACAGACCATTCATTCCGCACGCGAACAGGGGCTGCATTTTTATGCCGCCGGGCACCATGCCACTGAACGCGGCGGTATTCGCGCCCTGAGCGAATGGTTGAACGAAAACACGGCGTTGGATGTGACGTTTATTGATATCCCTAACCCGGCATAACTGAGAGGTAATAAAGTGCAGCGAGCGCGTTGTTATCTGTTAGGCGAAACGGCAGTCGTCCTGGAACTTGAACCGCCGATTACGCTGGCGAGCCAGAAACGCATCTGGCGTCTGACGCAGCGTCTGGTCGATATGCCGAACGTGGTGGAAGCCATTCCCGGGATGAACAATATCACCGTGATCTTGCGGGAACCGCAAACCCTGGCGCTGGATGCGATTGAGCGTCTGCAGCGCTGGTGGGAAGAGAGCGAGGCGCTGGAGCCGGACTCGCGTTCGGTTGAGATCCCGGTGATCTATGGCGGCGCAGGCGGGCCGGATCTGGCGGCGGTGGCACGGCACAGCGGTTTGAGTGAAAAGCAGGTCGTGGAGCTACATGCCTCCGTTGAGTATGTCGTCTGGTTTTTAGGCTTTCAGCCTGGCTTTCCCTATCTTGGGAATTTACCAGAACCGCTCCATATGCCCAGACGCGCGGAGCCGCGCCTGCAGGTTCCGGCCGGTTCTGTCGGCATCGGCGGCGCGCAGACGGGTATTTATCCATTATCCACGCCGGGCGGCTGGCAGCTGATCGGCCTCACGCCGTTGAAGTTATTCGATCCGATGCGGGAGCCCCCGGTTCTGCTACGCCCTGGCGATAGCGTACGCTTTGTGCCGCAAAAGGAGGGAATATGCTGAATATTATTCGCGCGGGGATTTATACCTCCGTGCAGGATAGCGGGCGTCACGGCTTTCGTCAGTCGGGGCTGAGTCACTGCGGTGCGCTGGATAAACCCGCCTTTCAGACCGCTAATCTCCTGGTCGGGAACGATGCGAATGCCCCGGCGCTGGAAATCACTCTCGGTCAACTGGTTGTCGAATTTGAAAATGAGACCTGGTTCGCTCTTACCGGCGCAGGCTGCGAGGCGCAGTTGGATGATCAACCGGTCTGGACCGGCTGGCGATTGCCGGTAAAAGCGGGTCAGCGTCTTACGCTGCATCGACCGCTTCACGGGATGCGTAGCTATCTGGCGGTGGCGGGCGGTATTGCTGTGCCGGAGGTGATGGGATCGTGTAGTACCGATCTGAAGTCCGGCATCGGTGGGCTGGAAGGACGGCTGCTAAAAGATGGCGATCGGCTGGCGACGGGTAAACCATCGCGACAGTTTAGCGGGCCGCAGGGCGTGAAGCAGTTACTGTGGGGGAATCGCATCCGTGCGCTACCGGGGCCGGAATACCGTGAGTTCGATCGCGCCTCGCAAGAAGCGTTCTGGCGTTCGCCGTGGCAGCTCAGTCCGCAAAGTAATCGCATGGGCTATCGTTTGCAGGGACAATCGTTAACGCGGACAACGGATCGCGAACTGCTGTCGCACGGTTTGCTGCCCGGTGTCGTGCAGGTGCCTTACAACGGCCAACCTATTGTGTTAATGAATGATGCCCAGACAACTGGCGGCTATCCGCGCATTGCCTGCATCATCGAGGCAGATATGTACCATCTGGCGCAGATCCCGCTAGGACAACCGATCCATTTTGTGCAATGTTCGCTGGAAGAGGCGCTCAACGCGCGCCGCGAGCGTCAGCGCTATCTGGAACAGCTTACCTGGCGACTTCAGCATGAACATTGATTTAAATGCGGATGTGGGCGAAGGTTGCGCCAGCGACAGCGAATTATTAACGCTGGTCTCCTCCGCCAATATCGCCTGTGGTTTTCACGCCGGTGATGCGCAAACCATGCTGACCTGTGTGCGCGAGGCGCTGAAAAACGGCGTGGCGATCGGCGCGCATCCCAGCTTTCCGGATCGGGATAATTTTGGGCGGACGGCGATGGTTTTGCCGCCGGAAACGGTATACGCCCAGACGCTGTACCAAATCGGCGCGCTGGGGGCGATTGTCCAGGCGCAAGGCGGCGTGATGCGCCATGTCAAACCGCACGGTATGCTCTATAACCAGGCGGCGAAAGATCCTCATCTGGCACAGGCGATTGCGAAAGCGGTACACGACTATGATCCGTCACTGATACTGGTTGGACTGGCGGGAAGTGAGCTGATCCGGGCCGGTGAGCGCCATCGCCTGGTGACGCGGCAGGAGGTGTTTGCCGATCGCGGCTATCAGGCCGACGGTAGCCTGGTGCCGCGCATGCAACCTGGCGCGCTGATTCACGATGAAGAGCAGGCGCTGGCGCAAACGCTGGATATGGTACAAGCCGGGAGAGTGAAAAGCGTTACTGGCGTGTGGACGACTGTCACGGCGCAAACGGTGTGCATTCATGGCGACGGCGAGTATGCGCTTGCATTCGCTCGCAGGCTACGCGCCGCGTTCAATGCGCGTAATATACACGTTATTGCCTGAGAGCCCGACGATTGAAGCTATTATATTACGGCTGCTAAAAATTATCGTGTTCTGTTCTCTTAATGTCAGGAAGAGGGATTTATTCAATACTATATAAATCCCCTTATAATATATTATTTTAAAAATAACCAAGTGATGCTGTAATAGCCAGTATGATGAGCTTATTGCTGTTAGCAGCAGAGTTTTTGAAAATCATTATGATATTGTTAGCTATCGCCATCTAATCAAACCTCCGGGGCGGGTAAACTACCTGACTCTTTATTACCCCTTTCTGATTGATTTACCTCACGATAGCCTCATTTTTAGCATTTATATTCCTCATCATGACGACTTATCAGGAGATTGAAGCCAGATTGATTCGCTGTTTCACTATCACGTCATGGATAGCGTGCCAGATTGCCAGCTATATGGATTTTAAGCTGTTTACGCATAGCAACTTTTTTAGCGAAAATTAAACTCATCTGATCAGTGATTTTTTAGTATATTACTCATTTTGTTATGATGGATTTGTTTTGTGAAAAGAAAATATCTTACGCAAGAAGAGATTGAAAAACTGCTGTCAGCGACCGACAGAATGCCCTTCCCGGAAAGAAACCGCTGCTTAATCCTGATGGCGTTTATTCACGGCTTCCGGGCCAGTGAGCTGCTGGGGCTGCGCTTGTCGGATATTGATCTTGCAGGAAGACAGCTTTATATCCGGCGCCTCAAAAATGGCTTTTCAACGTGTCACCCCCTCCTTCCCGATGAGTATAACGTACTGAAAAGCTGGCTCAGGGCCAGGAAGTATCTTGAGAAAGGGGCTGACGGAGACTGGCTGTTCCTGTCGCTACGACGGCATCCGCTCAGCAGGCAACAATTTTTTTACATACTTCGTGAGGCAGGGCGGTTGGCCGAATTAACGATAGCGCCACATCCTCATATGCTGCGACATGCCTGCGGCTACGCCCTTGCTGATAAAGGGATTGATACACGACTCATACAGGACTATCTGGGGCACAGGAATATCCAGCACACCGTAAGATACACCGCAAGTAACGCCGGGCGTTTTCATGGAATATGGCGAAAAAAACGTCGAGTATAACCGTACGTTCTGATTCAAAAAGTTAAGTCCGCTTCGCGCTTTCATCATCCTCTCAGATTTACCCCTTCCACACAAGAGTCATGCAATCGTAATCTCTTGCTTATTAAGGAGTTATCCATATAACAATAAAAAAACTAAGGGAAAATTCACCTGGTCCAACCAGCACTATGCTGTATCCATTTTTGTCCTGCCTGCACAAAATGTTAATTTTAAGTATTAAAAAAACGTATTAAATAATATTTAATGCTGATTAATTATCATATCAAAGAATTAAATCCTTTATTTTACTTTTTGAATCATATTGTTAAATCACAGAGAAATCTGTTCAGGGAAAGCTGATTTACATAATCAACATATAAATCAATAGATTACTGTGTTTTCTATTTGTCATTTTGTACTCCGCACAGGGCAGAATTACCCTGCGGCAGGAGCATTTACTACCAGGGGGACTGACGGCCTGTGCAGCCGAAAAGCAGAACCGGACAGGGTGTCAGAGTGCTGTGTTTAGATAGGGCCAGACGTCATTTTTCATACAGACATGGAATGGCTCCCGGTCCACGAAAGGGTGCGGACATGTTGTTTCCACAACACGAAGCTGCCGTTGCTGGCGCAGTGCCGGGTCGGCAATGGCCAGAGGAGAACAATCTGATGACGCAAGAATATGCGGAAATATCCACCGGAAGGGGGGGCACCAGTAAGTGCCGGTACAGTATGGGGGCGAAAATATTTTTGCTCCTGCTGGCGGTCTCCACCGTCGCAGCGTTGTTCAGCCTGTATCAGGTTCTGACGTACTGATATGCAGACGTTAACCAGAGTACTGCCGCCTCTCCGGCTGATTATGTTTTGTCAGTCAGGCGAAAATCCTGCGCAGTTTCCGGATACCGGTGGCCTTTGCGTGGAGGACTGCGTTCGTCTCAGGACACCAGAAGGGCTGCTGGATCGGTTGCGTCGGTGGCCCGGCGCGATGGTGATATCCGCCGGACGGCCATCAACCCAGCTTCTGCTGTGGCAACAGGTTTTTCAGCGTTATCCGCGGACAGTGGTTTTTTGCAGCAGTAACGCGTTTTTACCGGTTGACGTCAGCGTGGAAGGTTACTTCCGCCATCTGAGGCTGATTAAACGCGCCATGTCGGTAAGGGTTCTGGCCAGAATGGCTGAGCTTGCCATATGGTCATCACTACAGACATCGCCTTACGAGGAGGAGATGAAAAGCGCGTTGAGCGTGCCGGAGCTGGTGATGGAGATAAACAGCCGCACGCTGGTCAGGTTACTGTCAGAGCGTCTGCCAAAACAGGGACGGCGGGTGCTGGGATTACTGTTGTCAGGCTGTAGCCCGGAAATGACGGCCCGTATGCTGGGAACCGGCGTGAGGCAGGTCTGGCTCGCGGAGCAGACGCTGAAACAACGCTGGGATATCCCGACAGGAGTACCGCTATCTGATGCGGTAAGAATAAGGATACCGGACGTCGGTCCGGACATCAGTCAACAGAGTGGGTTGGTAAAAACTGGGGCCGGTAACGCACCGGATTTATGCTGACAGCATATTTACATCATGCCGCGCGGTATTCAGACCCATAATGTTGCGTTCTGAATGAGTTATCTTCACAAAATAAATATGGCAATCATCGTTGTCCGGAAATACCGCATAACGTGTGACATTAATGAATCTGTAATCAGTGCGAGGGTTTACGCGCTGTGGCGGTAGCGTGGAATTATCTGGATGCGTTGAGTAAATTTCACTTTACCCTTCTGATATAAATGAAAATGGTTCTGGATAAACTATCTAATATTATCTGTGTCTGCGAACAGAGTGACAAAAATAATGCAACGTAAAAAGATACTAATTGTAGGTGCGGGCCTTTCAGGCGCAGTAATAGCACGCCAGTTAGCCGAGCAGGGACATGTAGTCAATATTATTGATCAACGTTCGCATATCGGTGGTAACGCTTATGATGCCCGAGATGAGCACACGGGTATTATGGTGCACGTTTATGGTCCTCATATTTTTCATACTGATAATGAAACTGTATGGAATTATGTAAATAAATACGCTGAGATGATGCCTTATATCAATAAGGTTAAGGCCACAGTAAATGGTCAGGTATTTTCTCTACCTATCAATCTTCATACCATCAATCAATTTTTTGGTGTCGCCTGCTCACCTGATGACGCCAGGAAATTACTGCTTCAAAAATGTGATAGCACCATTCTGGAACCACAAAATTTTGAGCAACAGGCCTTGCGTTTCATTGGTAAAGAGTTATATGAAGCCTTTTTTAAAGGTTATACCATTAAACAATGGGGGCTTCATCCTTCCGCGTTACCCGCTTCTGTATTGAAACGTATCCCTGTTCGTTTTAATTATGATGATAACTATTTCAATCATAAGTTTCAGGGAATACCAAAATTTGGTTATACACAAATGGTCAAGTCCATTGTCGAACACGAAAATATCGCTGTTGAACTATGTCGCTCCTTCACTCAGGAAATGCGGACAAATTATGATCATGTTTTTTTCAGTGGCGCGCTGGATGCCTTTTACTCCTGTCAATATGGCCGACTGGAATATCGTACATTAGACTTTAAAAAAATAATTTGCCAGAGTGATTATCAAGGATGCGCAGTAATGAATTATTGTTCAATAGATACTCCTTATACTCGGATTACTGAGCACAAATATTTTTCTCCGTGGGAGAGACATGAAGCTTCAATATGTTATCAAGAATATAGTCGGGAATGTGAAGCTGGTGATATACCCTACTATCCTGTTCGCAGGGCAGATAAAATGGATTTACTGAATAAATATCTGTCGCGGGCTAAAAAAGAAAAAAATATTACTTTCATTGGTCGTCTTGGCACTTATCGTTATCTCGATATGGACATCACGATAGCTGAAGCATTACAGACGGCGGACGTATACTTAACGTCGCTATATGAACAAAAAGAAATGCCAGCTTTTACAGTTACCGTTTGATGAAGTGTACAGCGCTAATCGTAACTTTTAATCGTCTTGAAAAATTAAAAAAAAGTGTGCGAGAGACTGTTAAGGCGGGTTTTTCCTCTATTGTTATCGTTAATAATGGCTCAAGCGACGGTACCAGGGAATGGCTTTCTTCATTAAGTGAACCTGGCATCACGATACTTAATCTTAAAGATAATCTTGGTGGTGCTGGCGGATTTAAAGTAGGTAGTCAATATATATGCTCATATAGTAATGCCGATTGGGTATTTTTCTATGATGATGATGCTTACCCGGAAATTAATATTTTAAAGCATTTCTCGTTATTAGATACATCAAGTTACCGTATATTTGCGTCGCGAGTTCAGGACACCTATGGGCGGTCTTGTCGGATGAATTTGCCTTTCATTAGGGTCCCATCTACGGTGTTTGAGACTATTTATTATGCGATGCGCCCAGAGAGGTTTTCTCCAGTAAGAACTCAGGTTACTGATGTTCAAACTGTGTCATTCGTTGGTATGATTATTGATCGAAAGGTATTGAATAACCATCTTAACGATATCCATGATGAACTTTTCCTTTATTATGATGATTTTTTCTTTGGTTATAAGCTAGTATTGTCCGGGCAGAAAATTCGTTACTCCCCAGAAATTAAATTTATTCATGATATCTCTATTCATGGAAGGTGTATCTGCCCCGAATGGAAAGTATATTATCTTTGTAGAAATTTGTTGCTGCTGAGAAAACTTTTACCCGTTCCCAGGATATTCAGTGTTCTTTCTATAGTATTACGCCTCTCTAAATATCTCGCCATATTACCATGGCAGCGTAAGAAATTTCGTTATCTATATTTTATCTGGCAGGGAATACTTCATGGACTTAAAGGTATTAGTGGGAAATATCATTAGCAGGACGAAGAGATGAAAAGGTTATGTTATTTTGTGAATTCAGACTGGTACTTTGATTTACACTGGACAGAACGTGCGATAGCGGCAAGGGATGCGGGTTATGAAATTCATATCATAAGTCATTTTATTGGTGAAGAGATTATAAAAAAATTCAAAACGCTTGGTTTTATTTGTCACAATGTGTCTCTTGTTGCTCAGTCATTTAATATGTTTGTTTTTTTTAGAGCATTCCTTAACGCTCGGAAAATTATTAAGGAGATTAATCCTGACTTATTGCATTGTATTACGCTCAAACCTTGCCTGATTGGTGGAGTTAGCGCCAGAAGAAGTAATAGTCCAGTTGTTATCAGCTTTGTCGGACTTGGTCGAATCTTTTTATATAATACCGTGCCAATGAGAATATTGCGTGCGTTAACCGTTTTGGTTTACAAATATATTGCCGGTAATAAGCGTGGTGTTTTTATTTTTGAACATGATAAAGATCGACGAAAAATATCGCATTTAGTAGGTATTGATTATCATAAAACTATCGTTATCGAAGGTGCTGGAATTAACCCGGATATTTATAAATTCTCTATAGAGAAAAAACATGAGATACCGATAGTCCTTTTTGCAAGCCGAATGTTATGGAGTAAAGGTCTTGGCGATCTCATTGAAGCAAAAAAGATCCTCAGACAAAAAAATATTCATTTTGTTTTAAATGTTGCAGGTATATTGGCCGAGGACGATAAAGATGCTATCCCTTTGGAGCTCATTCATCACTGGCATAATGAAGGACTAATTAACTGGCTGGGACGCTCTTCGAATGTATATGAGCTTATTCAGAAATCGAATATCGTTGCATTACCATCTATTTATCCGGAAGGAGTACCACGGCTTTTATTAGAGGCATCATCTGTAGGACGTGCATGTATTGCTTATGATACCGGCGGATGTGATAGCTTAATTATTCATAACTATAATGGGTTGATCGTGAAAAGTAATTCAGCTCAGGAGTTAGCGGTAGAATTAGAGTATTTGTTAAAAAATCCACAGATTCGCTTAGAGATGGGGGCGAATGGAAGAAAACGTGTAAAGGAATTGTTTTCCAGCATATTAGTCATTAATAAGACATTGCAAATTTATAAAGACACTATTGGTTGCTAACACCATAAAGTGCTTATGAAGTAGGTCAGTGTTTAGATAAATAGTATGTAAATATTATAGAAAATAAATAAGTTATATTTTCATATCGTTAAAGAATAAGTTCTTCAGGTAAAGGTGACACGGAAACAATGAATGATTTGAAAGAAGCTCTGGCCAGGCACCAACTTTGGATTTCGCTAGGTTGGAATGATGTCCTGGGACGATACCGGCGATCGGTGTTAGGGCCTTTTTGGATAACGATTTCGATGGGGGTCACCATATCAGCAATGGGACCTCTTTACGGTTCGCTGTTCAGTTCTGGTTCCGAAAATTTTATCATGCATCTTACTTTAGGTATGATCTTTTGGGCCTTTCTATCAGCAACTATTAATGAATCATGTGGAATATTTAATGAGTCCGCATCAATTATTAAACAGTCTGACCTTCCGCTATATTTATATATATTACGTGTTTTCTATCGGCAGTTTATGATTATGTTGCATAATTTTATCATTATACCTTTCGTGATTTTTTTTACCAATACATCGGTAAATCTTGATATTCTCCTTTTTATACCTGCAATTGTAATAACATCCATCTCATTAATTTCTACAGGTATGATTCTCGCCATTTTTTGCACAAGATATCGTGATATGGGACCGGTTGTTCAAAGTGTGGTAACGTTGTGTTTTTTTATAACTCCCATCATTTGGACATCGGAACAATTACCAAAGGGAAGAAAGGAATTTGTTGATTATAATATTTTTTATTACTTTATGGAGATGCTCAGGAAACCATTAATGGGAACTGTACCAGATGTAACTATATGGTTTTACACAATAATAACCTCTATTATTATGTTGATGGTCTCAACCTTAGTGTTGACTAAATATCGCTCAAGAATCGTATACTGGTTATAATTAATGAAAATCTCTTGCAAAAACGTTGGCGTAATACTCCCTATATTTAACTCCAGCCACCGTTCATTTAAAAAAACTTTTCTACAGGCTGCTTCAGGTGGACGAATTGGCTCATCGAATACCGGGATTATTGAAGTAGAGGCATTAAAAAAAATTGATTTTACGCTTACCGAAGGTAACCGTCTTGCGCTTATCGGACACAATGGTTCGGGCAAAACCACTCTTCTGAGAGTACTTGCAGGGGCCTATAAACCAACTTCAGGGAAGTATGAATGTATCGGTCGAGTCACCAGCCTCATTGATCCCATGATGGGAATGGATGGTGAGCTTACAGGCCTGGAAAATATAAAACTGAGGGGACTATTTCTCGGTCTGTCAAAAAATGAAATAAAAAATATTACAGAAGATGTCATCGAGTTCAGCGAGTTAGGTGATTTTATTAAAATCCCCGTTAGAACGTATTCTAGTGGTATGGTTCTGAGGCTTGGTTTTTCTATTTCTACTGCAATTAATCCTGAAATTTTACTGATGGATGAATGGATGAGCGTGGGTGATAGTGATTTTAAAAGAAAAGCAGAGATGAGATTAAATAGCTTTATCTCTAAAGCGGGCATTATGGTAATGGCCACTCACGATGATGAACTGGCTAAATCTGTATGTAATAAGTTCATCAGGCTTGAGCACGGTGAGATAGTTAGCAAAGGCGGATTTTAATATTCTTATTGCAGTATTTATATCACTACGCGGTGAGTAATTTACTATTTTATAATAGCGTTACCCCAGATAATATAAATTTATAGGTTCGTTATGTATTTTTTACTTCAAAAAGTAATTTTACCAAACATTGATCTATGCACGGAAGAGCAGCTTTATTTCAGAACTCAGGGCGGGAAGTATAACTATACCTCACGTAACTTACTTGTTCCGCGTCATAAGGTTGCATATTTTGATACTTTTTTTAATGCATTCTCAATTAAGAAATGGAAAAAATATACAACCTTAACATCACTTTTTTTGCGGGTTAATATAATTGGTCGCGGAACTATAACTGTAAGGCATAAAGAGAATGGTGTCATTAGAGTATTAAAGCAAATTGATTTTAACTCGTCATGTAATATTAGTGATGAGATTGAAATTGATATATCAAAAATAAATTTTGGATATATCTATGTGGAGTGGCAATCAGACGAAGACTCTGTTTTAAATGGATTTGAATTTCTGACTAAAGATCATGTTAGTAAATCATCTATGGCTTTAGTTATAACAACTTATAATAGAAAAGAAGCTGTTACTAAAACAATCAATAGAATTAATAAAACACTCTTAACCCAGAGCGAATTTAAAGATCGTTTTAAATTGATTGTCGTTAATAATGGCGAGGCGATTAATCACCCGTCAGGAAACGGCATTATGGTTATCAATAATGAAAACCTCGGTGGGTCAGGCGGGTTTATGAGAGGTTTGATAGAGGCAGGGAAAATCAACGATATCAAACATGTCATATTTATGGATGACGACGGCTCATGTGAAATTGAATCGATTTGTCGAACTCATGCTTTTTTACTGATGGCTAAAGACAAAAATACAGTTGTTACTGGCTGTATGCTTTTTGAAGATAACCCGGCAATCATACATGAATCTGGTGCCATATGGCATAGAGATTTTTTACATTACCCGGATAAACATTATCTGGATGCTCGGGAAATAGATTCTTTAGATACTTTTGATAATGAAAGAAAAATAGGCTACGGTGGATGGTGGTTTTTTGCCTTTAATATTAACGCTATTGAATATTACTCATTTCCTTTCTTTGTTCGTGGTGATGACCTGCTATTTGGATATATGCATAAAAAACATAATATTGTCACACTTAATGGTGTGGCTTCGTGGCAAATGGATTTTGAAAGAAAAATATCGGTTCTAAATAGCTATTTGAACTTCAGGACTGTTGCTGTACCTGCATTAATTAGTAAAAGAAAGTTTGCTGCACTACTGTTAAGTGTTTTCTTTGTGCGGGAAGTCTTTCTTGCGAGTTTTTCATGCCGCTATGAACTTGCCAGAGCAATGATTATGTCATATAACGATTGTCTTTCTGGACGGGAGTTTTGGGAAGATAATGTAGATCTTCTGGAGATAAGAAAAAGAATTAATGCAATAACTCATAATGAAAAATTCAATGTAGAAGGTATTGATATTGTTAATGGTTGTGTTGATTACCCATGTTCTGGTAAAGAAAAAGCCATCTACAAATTTTTTAGATGCATAACCCTTAATGGACACTTAATTCCAGCTTTCTTTTTAATTAAAAAACCAATCGTGGTTGATTATCGTCATTATCACCCTACTAAGTTTTCATTCCGGAGAATTACTATCTATCATTTAAATATAGAAAATGGCAAATTATTAAAACTTACCCACTCAAAAATGGAGTTTTTTAAAGTTATTATTAATGGTTTGTTTACGGCAGTCAAAAATTTTTATCGGTTTAAATCTGCAAAAAAAGAGATGAAAAATAGTTTGCCCTATCTTACCTCAAAGCTCTTTTGGTATAAAAAATTCAATAAAAAATCTGAAGATAAATATTAAACATGATGTAAGTGGTGTTGATGAGAATTATACCGATTTTTTAATTATATGACTATGATAATCTTAGGTATGGTTCTGTTGCTACACCTTATCTGGTGTCAGTCTAATAAAATATTATAATCCTTACCCAATGTCAGCATTTATTCATAGGGTGTTAATTTTTATATATACCGTAAAACGCGAAATCAGAATATGGAAAAGAGTCTTTTAGTTATTGTCCGACATAAACCTGGGCGTACTCGTCTATTAATGCGGGCCTTGCAATCCATTAATGACCAGACGTTCAAAAAAATAAATATCATCATTTTCTGCATGGAGGAAGAATTGAAATGTCACAATGTGGATGATTTTTATCTGAAAGAACTGTCAAATATATATAGTGTTATCTACGACGAAAGCTGTATCTTTAATGCTATTAAGATGTCTGAATCTAATTATTTATGCTTTATGGATGATGACGATTCTTGGGCCCCTGAATATGTGTCAAGGCTACTCAGTGTTTTGGCGAATATACAGTCAACGTATTCATCTGTAAATGCAATAGCATGCCATACAAATAAAGTTGCTGAGATTGCGGAAAATAATAGAATAATTATAAATTCAACGCAACCATGGAACCACTATTTAAATGCTGGCCCTGTTAGTTTTGATGTTATTTATTACAGGAATTCTATTCCACTTTCCTCGTGTTTATTCGATAAAAATTCTGTTATCGATATGATTGAAAGTCATAAATTATCCTCTCCTGCATTTTTCTGGCCTTTTTTTATTCATTACCTTGCAGAAAATGATGTTTGGATCTTACCTGAAGCACTGGCATTTTATCATTTCAGAGAAAATGATGACTTTGAATTTGGCAATTATACCGTAATTAACAATGAGTTATTTGATATAGAATGCAAAATTGCAGAAAATAAAATGATGAGAAGTATTGATGACTCATCATTGCTCAATGTGTTACTTTCAAATATTGCTAACAATAGTCTTTTTCATAAAATTTCTTATATTGAAAATAAGATTAAATAAAATATGGATATGAACTTTAAAAAATACAAGACCGTAAGCTTTGATATCTTTGATACATTGGTTAGCCGGAGGATTTACCGTCCCAGAGATTTGTTTTCATTAATGCAATCAACTTTAGCAACTGAGAAATTTTTTATATCAGCGTACGAGATTGGTATTATTGATAATTTCCCAGAGATAAGAGTTCAGGCGGAAGTAAGTGCCAGAGAGAATAGGGTCAGGCGTTTTGGCGGCGAGCCGGAAATACTTATATCTGAAATATACGATGAAATTTTAAAAAAGCATCCGCAGCTTTCACCAGCGACAGTAAAAAAGATAATCGATCTGGAAATACAAATGGAGAAGATTGTTTTATATAAAAATGCGCGTGGAAGCTGTTTGTTTGAAAAGGCTATTAGTGATGGTTGCAAAGTCATTTTAATTAGTGACATGTACCTTCCATCAGCAATATTAAAGGAGTTGTTAACATCATGTGGCTATGATATCAGTAACATTCCAGTTTATTCATCTGGCGAAGAGCGGTACTCTAAAAATAGTGGTAAATTATTTTCAATAGTCAAGAAAAATGAAAATGTAGATATTGCATCGTGGATGCATGTTGGCGACAATGTTCATGCTGATATTCTGAATGCTAAAAAACTCGGCATAAATACTCTCCATGCTGATTGGTCAGAGTATAATCATGGGATATCTAATCATTGGAAAGCTAAAGATATTATTGGTGAATCTATTTGTAAGACTTTATTACTTAAACAAGTTTCTGCTTTCCATCAAAATGATCCTTTAAACGAGATAGGATTTAAAGTATTTGGTCCATTATTATTAGGTTATGTATCCTGGTTAGCGAATCAGTTAAAGATTCATAAAATTGATAAAGCGCTTTTTTTAGCACGCGATGCTCACTTAATCTATAAAATTTATAATGAATACTTTTCAGAAGAACATGTAAAATGTGAATATTTATATATATCCCGCGCATCAGCTTATATGGTGGGGATGACTGATTGGCCGATGCACAGGATTTGGCATCTTTTTGGTGGTAAGAATAAGAAAAGTATTAAAAAGATACTTGCTATCGCGGGGTTAGATGCGAGTGAGCATATTTCAGATATACATCATGTTGGTTTTCCTGACGAGGAGTATATTCCTGTTTCAGGAGAGGAACATAAGGTTCACTGGCTTATAAATAAATTATTTCCATATATTTTATTAAAAAATACTCAGCACAGGGAAGTTTACGCTGATTACTTTAAAACGGCCTGTGAAGGTTATAAAAATATAGCACTTATCGATGTAGGATGGATGGGTAATATTCAATCAGTATTTGCTCGTTCTTTAGGTGCGCAATGGGCAGAAAAACAAATACATGGGTTTTATTTGGCAACTTTTGCTGGCGCCAATGATAACCGATCTATTTATAATAAGATGTTTGGTTGGCTAACCAACTATGGCCATCCCAACGATAAGTGTGATCTTTTCTTATCAGGAGGGGTGGAAATAATGGAGTTCGCTATGGCTGACAATACTGGGTCAACAATTGGCTATAAAAAAACGGATAATGGAATAATTCCTGTACGTGAAGATAGCAGTGGTTCTGAAATTGAGTATTTAAAAAAAGCAGCAAGATTGCAATCAGGGATTATTTCTTTTTTTGAGTACGTCAAACCGCTCATACAAAAAGGAAATTATGCAGCACTTAGTAGTGTTGTATTGTCAGAACCTTTTTTTGAATTGATAGCCAGACCCTCAAGCGCTCAACTGGACGCCTTATCTTCCCTCACACATTCAGAGTCCGCGGGATCTAACGCAGAAAGAATCGTGCTAGCCAAGAAACTGCCTTTAAAGGATAAACTTTTTCCCGGAGAAAATTATATCAAAGAGTTGAATGCCAGTTATTGGAAAGAAGGCTTTAAAAGGATCAACAGAAAAAAATTTTGGGCAAAATATAACTAAGCGTCATTTAATTCCGGTAGGCAGACAATCATTATTGGGCGCTCGCCCGACAAGGGCTGAGTCGATTATGCCCTGGCGCGATCATGTTAACCCTGACGGGGAAGTGGTCTCGTGCTGCGATAATGTTATTATCACTGGATACCACCGCCTGTTTGTCCATCCGCTGTGGATGTTCATTATGGTGTTCGATGTGCATTCCAGATAGTCAGAGGCGGTGTAGTCCATTAATCAACTGTTAACAAAGGATATTATCATGCCTGAAGGCCCGGAAATTCGTCGTGCGGCGGATAATCTGGAGGCGGCAATCAAAGGCAAACCCTTAACCGATGTCTGGTTTGCCTTTGCACAGTTAAAACCGTATGAATCGCAGCTTACCGGTCAACTTGTTACCCGGATAGAGACGCGGGGAAAAGCGTTATTGACCCACTTTTCAAATGGCCTGACGCTCTACAGCCACAACCAACTCTATGGCGTATGGCGGGTGATCGATACTGGTGAAATACCGCAGACCACGCGTATATTGCGCGTCAGGCTACAAACGGCGGATAAAACTATTCTGCTTTATAGCGCGTCTGATATCGAAATGCTGACAGCAGAGCAGCTCACGACGCACCCCTTTTTACAGCGAGTCGGTCCGGATGTGCTGGACGCGCGTCTCACTCCGGAAGAGGTTAAAGCTCGATTGCTGTCGCCGCGTTTTCGCAACCGACAATTTTCCGGGCTGTTGCTGGATCAGTCCTTTCTGGCGGGACTGGGGAATTATCTGCGCGTTGAAATCCTCTGGCAGGTAGGATTAACCGGACAGCATAAAGCGAAAGATCTCAACGAGGCGCAACTGAATGCGCTTTCTCACGCGCTGTTGGATATTCCGCGCCTTTCCTACACTACTCGCGGTCAGGCGGATGAGAACAAGCATCATGGCGCACTGTTTCGCTTTAAGCTTTTCCACCGTGACGGCGAAGCGTGTGAGCGGTGCGGCGGCATTATTGAAAAGACAACACTGTCCTCACGCCCGTTTTACTGGTGCCCGCATTGCCAGAAATAGCCGGAACCGACATCGGCGAGCGGCTATTGCCTGATGGCGCGACGCTTATCAGCCCTACAAAGGTTGTTTGGGCGCATAGGTTGATATAAAACGGGCCACTGCTGGCCCAGTTAACAGAATGCTGAACAGCCGTAGGGTTTGCATTGCCATGATGAGCGCCATATCGGCACTGCTTCCTGCCGCGATCGCGGCAACCGTATCCAGACCACCGGGACTGGTGGCAAGATAAGCCGTCATAAAATCAATCTGCATGTAGTAAGCCATTCCCCACGCCATCGCGGCGCAAATCGCCATCAGCGCGAAAATTGACAATAAGATTTGCGGCAATGGCCGCAGCGCCATAAAAAACACCTGTCTGTCAAAACCCAGCCCAATACGCCAGCCTATCGCCATATACGCCACGGCCAGCAGCCATTCGGGTAATTCAATCTCAATGATGCCTTGCGAATGGAGAAGCGCGCCTGCCAACATGGGGAGCAGCATCGTGCCGGAAGGGATACGCATCAGGCGACCGGCAATGCCCGCCACGATCGCTAATAACAGCGTCGTCAATACATTACCGCTAAGCGGCGGAAACCAGATCACCTGTTGGCTGACCGCTGCCGCGCTGTCGCCGAGTATCAGGCGTGTCACCAGCACCGCCGCGCCAGCCACAAACAGTACCCGTAGATACTGCATAAACGCCACCAGGCGGATATCCGCCCCGTAATCTTGCGCCATCGCTACCATTGCCGCCGCGCCGCCCGGCGAAGACCCCCATGCGCCGGTGTTGCCGGGCAGTGAGCTGTAACGTACCAGCAGCCAGCCGACTACCGCGCTGGAAAGCAGCGTCACCAGCAACACTAAAAGCACGACCGGCCAGTAGAGGGCGAGGGTGGTCAATATCGAACCGGTTAGATTTTGGGCGATCATACAGCCGAGAATTGCCTGCGCGGCGAGAAAAATACCGCGCGGAAGTTGTAGCGTACTACCTCGCAAACTCAACACGATACCCGCAATCATTGGACCGAGCAGCATTGCCGCCGGAAGGTGCAGATAGAGAAAAATAAGGGAAATGAGCAGCGATAACAGGAACAACAAAAACCACTGCAGAATCGGCATTCCATGCTCCCTGAATGATATTTAGCGAAACCTTAATTAATCATAGAGAGTAACGGGGTAAGAATAAAATAATGAGGATAAGAAAAAAGGGAAAATGTACCGGATGGCGAGGGTTGCGTCGCCATCCGGTTGTCAATTAACGCTTCAGCGCCGATTTAAAATCGCGTTTATCGTAGCCGGTATACAGCTGACGAGGACGGGCGATTTTCATGCCGTCAGTGTGCATTTCATTCCAGTGTGCAATCCAGCCAACGGTACGCGCCATGGCGAAGATCACGGTGAACATGGAGGACGGAATGCCCATCGCTTTCAGAATGATGCCGGAGTAGAAGTCTACGTTCGGGTACAGTTTCTTCTCGATGAAGTACGGGTCGTTGAGCGCAATGTGCTCAAGCTCCATCGCCACTTCCAGCAGATCGTCTTTGGTGCCCAGCTCTTTCAGCACTTCGTGGCAGGTTTCACGCATCACGGTGGCGCGCGGATCGTAGTTTTTGTAAACACGGTGACCGAAGCCCATCAGGCGGAAAGAATCATTCTTGTCTTTCGCACGGCGAACAAATTCCGGAATGTGTTTAACAGAGCTGATTTCTTCCAGCATTTTCAGCGCGGCTTCGTTGGCGCCGCCGTGCGCGGGTCCCCACAGGGAGGCGATCCCGGCGGCAATGCAGGCGAATGGGTTGGCGCCGCTTGAACCTGCGGTACGTACCGTTGACGTTGAGGCGTTCTGCTCATGGTCAGCGTGCAGGATCAGAATACGGTCCATCGCGCGCTCTAGTACCGGATTCACTTCATAGGTTTCACACGGCGTGGAGAACATCATGTTCAGGAAGTTACCGGCGTAGGAAAGGTCGTTGCGCGGATAAACAAACGGCTGACCGATTGAATATTTGTAACACATCGCCGCCATGGTCGGCATTTTGGACAGCAGGCGGAACGCCGCGATTTCACGGTGGCGCGGATTGTTCACATCCAGCGAGTCGTGGTAGAACGCTGCCAGCGCGCCAGTGATCCCGCACATTACCGCCATCGGATGTGAGTCGCGACGGAAAGCATGGAACAGGCGAGTGATTTGCTCATGGATCATCGTATGGCGGGTGACTGTCGTTCTGAACTCGTCATACTCTTCCTGCGTCGGTTTTTCGCCGTACAGCAGGATGTAACAGACTTCCAGATAGTTGGAATCGGTAGCAAGCTGGTCAATCGGGAAACCGCGATGCAACAAAATGCCTTCGTCGCCGTCGATGAAGGTGATTTTAGATTCGCAGGATGCGGTAGAGGTGAAACCAGGGTCAAAAGTAAAAACTCCTTTTGAACCGAGACTACGAATATCAATAACATCTTGACCGAGTGTACCTTTTAGCACATCCAGTTCAATAGCAGTGTCACCAGTAAGGGTGATTTTTGCCTTTGTATCAGCCATTTACGGTCTCCTTAGCGCCTTATTGCTTAAGACTGCCGGAACTCAGACTTGCCTTCTCCACGTCATCTTCCTCGTCGTTAGTGCAGGGAAGATTCTGTGTATGCATCAATCAACCGTTACCAGTTTGTTATTTGGCTCGCCGCTCTGTGAAAGAGGGGATGACCTGGGTACAGAGCAATGGGCGCTTGCAGGTAACGACTTGATTAATTTCGAATTAGCAGCAAATCAGGAACGTAGCAATCCGAGTAATGTAACCTGTCTATCACTAATAACTGTCCTGAAAGAATGGGTCAATATCATTGTACTGTTGCATAACTTATTAACAGGTGAAAGAGTGACCCCATAACTTTTACGCATTATATGCTTTTTCTGGTGTCGTTTGTAACAATTTTGTTTAATGTTTGTCAAATCAGATGATTGAAAATTAAAAAAATGTTGTTATCGTGACCTGTGTCACTGTTCAGGATAAAACCCGACAAACTATATGTAGGTTAATTGTAATGATTTTGTGAACGTCCTATACTGCCGCCAGGTCTCCGGAATACCCTGCAATCCCGAGCCACCCAGCGTTGTAACGTGTCGTTTTAGCTACTGGAAGCAGTGTTTTACATGACGCGCAGTTATAGAAAGGACGCTGTCTGACCCGCACGCAGACCGGAGGAAGGAAATCCCGTCGTCTTTCTGGCTACAGGTAGATTCACCTCTGTAACCGAAGTCTTAAGGGAATAATAAGAACAGCATGTGGGCGTTATTCATGATAAGAAATGTGAAAAAACAAAGACCTGTCAATCTGGATCTACAAACGATTCGGTTCCCCATCACAGCGATAGCGTCCATTCTCCATCGCGTATCCGGTGTGATTACTTTCATCGCCGTCGGCATACTACTGTGGCTACTGGGCACCAGCCTCTCTTCTCCGGAAGGATTCCAGCAGGCCGCCGACATCATGGACGGCTTCATCGTTAAATTTATCATGTGGGGCATCCTTACCGCGCTGGCGTATCACGTCATCGTGGGAATTCGTCACATGTTAATGGATTTTGGCTATCTGGAAGAAACATTCGAAGCGGGTCAACGCTCTGCCAAAATCTCTTTTGTTATCACTGTCGTGCTTTCACTTCTCGCAGGAGTCCTCGTATGGTAAGCAACGCCTCCGCATTAGGACGCAATGGCGTACATGACTTCATCCTGGTCCGTGCTACCGCTATCGTTCTGACGTTATACATCATCTACATGGTGGGTTTTTTCGCCACGAGCGGCGAACTGACCTTTGAAGCCTGGACCGGTTTCTTCTCATCGGCCTTCACCAAAGTCTTCACCCTGCTGGCGCTTTTTTCCATCTTGATTCATGCCTGGATCGGCATGTGGCAGGTGTTAACCGACTACGTTAAACCACTGGCAGTGCGTCTGATACTGCAACTCGTTATCGTTGTTGCGCTGGTGGTTTACGTCATCTATGGATTTGTTGTGGTGTGGGGTGTGTAATGAAACTGCCAGTCAGAGAATTTGATGCTGTTGTGATTGGTGCCGGTGGCGCAGGTATGCGCGCGGCGCTGCAAATTTCCCAGAGCGGCCAAACCTGTGCGCTGCTCTCGAAAGTCTTCCCGACCCGTTCCCATACCGTTTCCGCGCAGGGCGGTATCACCGTGGCGCTCGGCAATACCCATGAAGATAACTGGGAATGGCACATGTACGACACCGTAAAAGGGTCGGACTACATTGGTGACCAGGATGCCATCGAATATATGTGTAAGACCGGACCGGAAGCGATTCTGGAACTGGAGCACATGGGGCTACCGTTCTCCCGTCTTGATGATGGACGTATCTATCAGCGCCCGTTCGGCGGCCAGTCGAAAAACTTTGGCGGCGAGCAGGCGGCACGTACCGCGGCGGCGGCTGACCGTACCGGTCACGCCTTGCTACATACGCTGTATCAACAGAATTTGAAAAACCACACCACGATTTTCTCCGAATGGTATGCGCTGGATCTGGTGAAAAACCAGGATGGCGCGGTGGTGGGATGTACCGCACTGTGCATCGAAACCGGTGAAGTGGTGTACTTCAAAGCCCGCGCGACGGTGCTGGCGACCGGCGGCGCAGGCCGTATCTACCAGTCCACCACCAACGCTCACATCAACACCGGTGACGGTGTCGGTATGGCGCTGCGTGCCGGTGTCCCGGTGCAGGACATGGAAATGTGGCAGTTCCACCCGACCGGCATCGCCGGGGCGGGCGTGCTGGTGACAGAAGGCTGCCGCGGCGAAGGCGGTTACCTGCTGAACAAACACGGCGAGCGCTTTATGGAGCGTTATGCGCCGAACGCCAAAGACCTTGCGGGTCGTGACGTGGTGGCGCGTTCCATCATGATCGAAATCCGTGAAGGCCGCGGCTGCGACGGTCCGTGGGGGCCGCACGCTAAACTGAAACTGGATCACCTGGGTAAAGAGGTGCTGGAATCTCGCCTGCCGGGTATCCTGGAACTGTCCCGTACTTTCGCCCACGTTGACCCGGTGAAAGAGCCGATTCCGGTTATCCCGACCTGCCACTACATGATGGGCGGTATTCCGACTAAAGTGACCGGTCAGGCGCTGACCGTGAACGAGCAGGGCGAAGACGTGGTCATTCCGGGGCTGTTTGCGGTAGGCGAAATCGCCTGTGTATCGGTTCACGGCGCCAACCGTCTGGGCGGTAACTCACTGCTGGATCTGGTGGTCTTTGGCCGCGCGGCGGGGCTGCATTTACAGGAATCCATCGCCGAGCAGGGCGTGCTGCGCGACGCCAGCGAGTCTGACGTTGAAGGTTCTCTGGAGCGCCTGAATCGCTGGAACAATAACCGCAATGGCGAAGATCCGGTGGCTATCCGCAAAGCGTTGCAGGAGTGTATGCAGCATAACTTCTCCGTATTCCGTGAAGGCGACGCGATGGCGAAAGGGCTTGAGCAGTTGAAAGTGATCCGCGAGCGTCTGAAAAACGCCCGTCTGGATGACACGTCCAGCGAGTTTAATACCCAGCGTGTGGAGTGTCTGGAGCTGGATAACCTGATGGAAACTGCCTACGCCACTGCCGTATCAGCCAACTTCCGGACGGAAAGCCGCGGCGCGCATAGCCGCTTCGATTTCCCGGAGCGTGATGATGCCAACTGGTTGTGTCATACCCTGTATCAGCCGCAAACGGAATCCATGACGCGCCGAAGCGTCAATATGGAACCGAAACTGCGTCCGGCGTTCCCGCCGAAGATTCGTACTTATTAATTGCGGAGACAGGATGATGAAACTCGAATTTTCGATTTATCGTTATAACCCGGATGTCGATAACGCTCCGCGTATGCAGGATTACACCCTGGAAGGCGAAGAAGGGCGCGACATGATGCTGCTGGATGCGTTAATCCAGCTTAAAGAAAAAGATCCCAGCCTTTCTTTCCGCCGTTCCTGCCGCGAAGGTGTGTGTGGTTCTGATGGTTTGAATATGAACGGTAAGAATGGTCTGGCCTGTATTACCCCTATTTCGGCGCTGACTCAGCCGGGTAAGAAGATTGTGATTCGCCCGCTGCCCGGTTTGCCGGTGATCCGCGATTTGGTGGTAGACATGGGGCAATTCTACGCACAATATGAGAAGATTAAGCCTTACTTATTGAATAATGGGCAAAATCCACCGGCACGTGAGCATTTACAGATGCCGGAGCAGCGTGAAAAACTCGATGGGCTGTATGAATGTATTCTTTGCGCCTGTTGCTCAACATCCTGCCCGTCATTCTGGTGGAACCCGGATAAGTTTATCGGTCCGGCGGGGCTGCTCGCGGCGTATCGATTCCTGATCGATAGTCGTGATACCGAGACTGACAGTCGTCTGGAAGGGATGAGCGATGCATTCAGCGTATTCCGCTGTCACAGCATTATGAACTGCGTCAGTGTATGTCCTAAGGGACTGAACCCGACGCGCGCTATCGGCCATATTAAGTCGATGCTGTTGCAGCGTAGCGCGTAAGTAGTTGTAGTGGTTGCCGGATGGCGACGTACCGTCTTATCCGGCCTACGGGTTACGTATTCTGTAGGCCTGATAAGCCAGGCGCCATCGGGCAATAGAAGTGCAGGAAACCTCTAAAAACTGCCATATGATTAGTAATAATCGAGATGTTCAGAGCGAGACAAGGCGCGGTCTGAACGAATCTTCGGGAGCATAGTTAACTATGTGACCGGAGTGAGCGAAGGCCGCAAAGCAGTCGTAGCCTGAACAGCGAAGATTATTAGACAGTTTTTAAAGGTTCCTTAGCGGACGCAGATGACACGACAGTCCGCAACAAGTGAACCCCGGCACGCATACAGCGTATGCGTGGTTAGTATCCACGGCGAAATACTCGTCATAGTTCACGTTGCATGTGCGTTGGCTGCACTTGCTCACCCCGGTCACTTACTGGATGTAAGCTCCCTGGGATTCGCAAGCTTGCCGCCTTCCTGAAACGTGACCTATTTAGAGTATTAAATAAGCAGAAAAGATGCTTAAGGGATCACGATGCAGAACAGCGCTTTGAAAGCCTGGTTGGACTCTTCTTACCTCTCTGGTTCGAATCAGAGCTGGATAGAACAGCTCTATGAAGACTTCTTAACCGATCCTGACTCGGTAGACGCTAACTGGCGTTTGACGTTCCAGCAGTTACCTGGTACCGGAGTCAAACCGGATCAACTCCATTCAAAAACACGTGAATATTTCCGGCGGCAGGCGTTGGCTGGCTCACGTCACTCTTCTACGATTTCCGACCCTGACACCAATGTGAAGCAGGTTAAAGTCCTGCAGCTTATTAACGCTTATCGTTTCCGTGGCCATCAGCATGCAAACCTCGATCCGCTGGGTCTTTGGAAACAAGAACGCGTGGCGGATCTGGACCCTTCTTTCCATGATTTGACCGAGGCCGATTTCCAGGAAACCTTCAATGTCGGCTCCTTTGCCAGCGGCAAAGAGACGATGAAGCTGGGCGAGCTGCTCGACGCGCTCAAACAGACCTACTGCGGCCCGATTGGCGCTGAGTATATGCACATCACCAGCACCGAAGAGAAACGCTGGATCCAACAGCGCATCGAATCCGGTCGTGCGGCCTTTAGCGCTGACGAGAAAAAACGCTTCCTGAACGAACTGACCGCCGCTGAAGGGCTGGAACGTTATCTGGGCGCCAAATTCCCGGGTGCGAAACGTTTCTCGCTTGAGGGGGGAGATGCGCTGATACCCATGCTGAAAGAGATGGTTCGCCATGCGGGTAACAGCGGCACTCGCGAAGTGGTGCTGGGGATGGCGCACCGCGGTCGCCTGAACGTGCTGATCAACGTACTGGGTAAAAAACCGCAGGATCTGTTCGACGAATTTGCCGGTAAGCATAAAGAACATCTGGGTACCGGCGACGTGAAGTATCACATGGGCTTCTCGTCAGATATCGAAACCGAAGGCGGTCTGGTTCACCTGGCGCTGGCGTTTAACCCATCGCACCTGGAAATTGTGAGCCCGGTGGTGATGGGCTCCGTGCGTGCCCGTCTGGACCGACTGGACGAACCGAGCAGCAACAAAGTGTTGCCGATCACTATTCACGGCGACGCCGCGGTGACCGGCCAGGGCGTGGTTCAGGAAACCCTGAACATGTCGAAAGCGCGCGGTTACGAAGTGGGCGGTACGGTACGTATCGTTATCAACAACCAGGTGGGTTTCACCACCTCTAACCCACTGGATGCGCGTTCAACGCCTTACTGCACCGATATCGGTAAAATGGTCCAGGCGCCGATTTTCCACGTCAATGCGGACGATCCGGAAGCCGTCGCTTTTGTGACCCGTCTGGCGCTGGACTTCCGTAACACCTTTAAACGTGATGTGTTCATCGATCTGGTGTGCTACCGCCGTCACGGCCACAACGAAGCCGACGAGCCAAGCGCAACCCAGCCGCTGATGTACCAGAAAATCAAAAAGCATCCGACGCCGCGTAAAATCTACGCCGACAAGCTGGAAGCGGACAAAGTCGCGACGCTGGAAGATGCCACCGAAATGGTTAACCTCTATCGCGATGCGCTGGATGCAGGCGAATGCGTGGTGAAAGAGTGGCGTCCGATGAATATGCACTCGTTCACCTGGTCGCCGTATCTAAACCACGAATGGGATGAAGCATACCCGAACAAGGTAGAAATGAAGCGTCTGCAGGAGCTGGCAAAACGTATCAGCACCGTGCCGGAAGCCATTGAAATGCAGTCTCGCGTGGCGAAAATTTATGGCGACCGTCAGGCAATGGCGGCAGGCGAGAAATTGTTTGACTGGGGCGGCGCGGAAAATCTGGCTTACGCCACGCTGGTCGATGAAGGCATTCCGGTGCGCCTGTCCGGGGAAGACTCCGGTCGCGGCACCTTCTTCCATCGTCATGCGGTGATCCACAACCAGACGAACGGCTCAACGTATACGCCGTTGCAGCATATTCACAGCGGTCAGGGACAGTTTAAAGTCTGGGACTCCGTGCTGTCTGAAGAAGCGGTACTGGCTTTTGAATACGGTTATGCCACGGCGGAACCACGTACCCTGACTATCTGGGAAGCGCAGTTTGGCGATTTTGCCAACGGCGCGCAGGTAGTGATTGACCAGTTCATCTCCTCCGGCGAGCAGAAATGGGGCCGGATGTGCGGTCTGGTGATGCTGTTGCCGCACGGCTATGAAGGGCAGGGCCCGGAGCACTCTTCCGCGCGTCTGGAACGTTATCTGCAACTTTGCGCCGAGCAGAATATGCAGGTTTGCGTGCCGTCCACCCCGGCGCAGGTCTACCATATGCTGCGCCGTCAGGCGCTGCGCGGGATGCGTCGTCCGCTGGTGGTGATGTCGCCGAAATCGCTGCTGCGTCACCCGCTGGCGGTTTCCACGCTTGATGAACTGGCGAACGGTTCCTTCCAGCCGGCCATTGGCGAAATTGACGAGCTGGACCCTAAAGCCGTAAAACGCGTGGTAATGTGTTCTGGTAAGGTTTATTACGACCTGCTGGAACAACGTCGCAAAAACGACCAGAAAGATGTCGCTATCGTGCGCATCGAACAGCTCTATCCGTTCCCGCATAAAGCGGTGCAGGAAGCGCTGCAACCATACGCTCACGTCCATGATTTTGTCTGGTGCCAGGAAGAGCCGCTCAACCAGGGCGCATGGTACTGCAGTCAGCATCATTTCCGTGAAGTGACTCCGTTTGGGGCCGCTCTGCGTTATGCAGGTCGCCCGGCCTCCGCCTCTCCGGCGGTAGGGTATATGTCCGTTCACCAGAAACAGCAACAAGATCTGGTTAATGACGCGCTGAACGTCGATTAAATAAAGGATAAATAATGAGTAGCGTAGATATTCTTGTTCCCGACCTGCCTGAGTCCGTAGCGGACGCGACCGTCGCCACCTGGCATAAAAAACCGGGCGATGCGGTTGTTCGTGACGAAGTGCTGGTAGAAATCGAAACTGACAAAGTGGTACTGGAAGTACCGGCATCAGCGGACGGCATTCTGGATGCGGTTCTGGAAGAGGAGGGGACGACTGTCACCTCTCGCCAGATCCTGGGTCGCCTGCGTGAAGGAAACAGCGCGGGTAAAGAGACCAGCGCGAAATCTGAAGAGAAAGCGTCTACGCCGGCACAGCGCCAGCAGGCGTCGCTGGAAGAACAAAACAACGATGCGCTCAGCCCGGCGATCCGTCGCCTGCTGGCTGAACACAATCTGGAAGCCAGCGCCATTAAAGGCACTGGTGTGGGTGGGCGTCTGACCCGTGAAGATGTGGAAAAACATCTGGCGAAAGGCGAGTCTAAAGCACCCGCTGTTGAACCTGCAGCACAACCCGCTCTGGGCGCGCGCGGCGAAAAACGCGTGCCAATGACCCGCCTGCGCAAGCGCGTGGCCGAGCGTCTACTGGAAGCGAAAAATTCCACCGCCATGCTGACGACCTTCAATGAAGTCAACATGAAGCCGATTATGGATTTGCGTAAGCAGTATGGCGAAGTGTTTGAAAAACGTCATGGTATCCGCCTGGGCTTTATGTCCTTCTACGTGAAAGCGGTAGTGGAAGCGCTGAAGCGTTATCCGGAAGTGAACGCCTCTATCGACGGCGATGACGTGGTGTATCACAACTACTTTGATGTGAGCATGGCGGTGTCTACGCCGCGCGGCCTGGTCACGCCGGTCCTGCGTGACGTGGATACGCTGGGCATGGCTGACATCGAGAAAAAAATTAAAGAACTGGCTGTCAAAGGCCGCGACGGCAAGCTGACCGTAGAAGACCTGACCGGTGGTAACTTTACCATTACCAACGGCGGCGTATTCGGTTCGCTGATGTCTACCCCGATCATCAACCCGCCGCAGAGCGCGATTCTGGGAATGCATGCTATTAAAGACAGGCCGATGGCGGTGGATGGCAAGGTGGAAATCCTGCCGATGATGTACCTGGCGCTCTCTTACGATCATCGCCTGATCGATGGTCGCGAATCCGTGGGCTTCCTGGTCACCATCAAAGAGTTGCTGGAAGATCCGACCCGTCTGCTGTTGGACGTGTAGTCAGCAAGAGCATCACCTGCTACCTGTAGGCCGGATAAGGCGTTCACGCCGCCATCCGGCGATGGTGTAATGCCTGATGGCGCGCAGCTTTCAGGCCTACAGGTCTAAAGATAACGATTACCTGAAGGATGGACAGAACACATGAACTTACATGAATATCAGGCAAAACAACTTTTTGCCCGCTATGGCTTACCGGCGCCGGTGGGTTATGCCTGTACTACTCCGCGTGAAGCCGAAGAAGCCGCGTCTAAAATCGGCGCTGGCCCGTGGGTAGTGAAATGTCAGGTTCACGCTGGCGGCCGCGGCAAAGCGGGCGGTGTGAAGGTAGTAAAAAGCAAAGAAGAGATTCGCGCCTTCGCGGAAAACTGGCTGGGCAAACGTCTGGTGACCTATCAAACAGACGCTAATGGCCAACCGGTAAACCAGATTCTGGTTGAAGCGGCGACCGACATCGGCAAAGAACTGTACCTCGGCGCGGTAGTTGACCGTAGTTCTCGTCGCGTGGTCTTTATGGCGTCTACCGAAGGTGGCGTAGAGATCGAAAAAGTCGCGGAGGAAACCCCGCATCTGATCCATAAAGTCGCGCTCGATCCGCTGACCGGCCCGATGCCGTATCAGGGACGGGAACTGGCGTTCAAATTGGGTCTGGAAGGTAAACTGGTGCAGCAGTTCACCAAAATCTTTATGGGTCTGGCAACCATTTTCCTTGAGCGCGACCTGGCGCTGATCGAAATCAACCCGCTGGTGATTACTAAGCAGGGCGATCTGATTTGCCTCGACGGCAAGCTGGGCGCTGACGGCAACGCGCTGTTCCGCCAGCCGGATCTGCGTGAAATGCGTGACCAGTCTCAGGAAGACCCGCGTGAAGCGCAGGCAGCGCAGTGGGAACTGAACTACGTCGCGCTGGACGGCAACATCGGTTGCATGGTGAACGGCGCGGGTCTGGCGATGGGCACCATGGACATCGTTAAGCTGCATGGCGGCGAACCGGCTAACTTCCTTGACGTGGGCGGCGGCGCAACCAAAGAGCGCGTCACCGAAGCGTTTAAAATTATCCTCTCGGATGACAACGTGAAAGCGGTTCTGGTTAACATCTTCGGCGGTATCGTCCGTTGTGACCTGATTGCCGACGGTATCATCGGCGCGGTGGAAGAAGTGGGCGTGAACGTTCCGGTGGTGGTGCGTCTGGAAGGCAACAACGCCGAACTCGGCGCGAAGAAACTGGCTGACAGTGGCCTGAATATTATTGCAGCGAAAAGTCTGACGGATGCAGCTCAGCAGGTTGTTGCCGCAGTGGAGGGGAAATAATGTCCGTTTTAATTAATAAAGATACCAAGGTTATCTGCCAGGGCTTCACCGGTAGCCAGGGGACTTTCCACTCCGAACAGGCGATTGCTTACGGTACGCAGATGGTGGGCGGCGTAACGCCGGGCAAAGGCGGCACCACGCATCTGGGGCTGCCGGTGTTCAACACCGTGCGCGAAGCGGTAGAAGCTACCGGTGCGACCGCATCCGTTATCTACGTCCCGGCGCCGTTCTGCAAAGACTCCATCCTGGAAGCGATTGACGCAGGCATCAAACTGATTATCACCATCACCGAAGGTATTCCGACGCTGGATATGCTGACCGTGAAAGTGAAGCTGGACGAAGCAGGCGTGCGCATGATCGGCCCGAACTGCCCAGGTGTGATCACCCCGGGCGAATGCAAAATCGGCATCATGCCGGGTCACATTCATAAGCCGGGTAAAGTGGGTATCGTTTCCCGTTCCGGCACGCTGACCTACGAAGCGGTTAAGCAGACCACCGACTACGGTTTCGGCCAGTCCACCTGCGTGGGTATCGGCGGCGACCCGATTCCGGGCTCTAACTTTATCGATATCCTGAAACTGTTCCAGGAAGATCCGCAGACTGAAGCGATCGTGATGATCGGTGAGATCGGCGGTAGTGCAGAAGAAGAAGCGGCGGCTTACATTAAAGACCACGTGACCAAGCCGGTTGTTGGCTATATCGCGGGTGTTACCGCGCCGAAAGGCAAGCGTATGGGCCACGCGGGCGCCATCATTGCCGGTGGTAAAGGCACTGCGGATGAAAAATTCGCAGCGCTGGAAGCCGCGGGCGTGAAAACCGTTCGCAGCCTGGCCGATATCGGCGAAGCGCTGAAAGCAATTATAAAATAAAACTCGCTGTTCCTGCGGGAACAGATAAATGTCCGTTTTCGACATGGTTGGCCACCTTTACGGTGGCCTTTTTTATGGCTTTATTGTTTGTGGCAAAGTACGGGTGAAGCATCCGGGATATAAAATTATTGGCTTTGTAAATACTGAACTATAGGAAAATAATGCCTCATTAAAAAAACATGGTGGAGTCTAAAAATAATTGATAATAACCGTCTGGCAGCGGCAGTAAATTTACTCAGTTTGCTGGTTAACTCTTTTGCAGCAAATACAGATGCTGTCTTAGTGAAATACCTGCCGACCTCATCGGAGACGGATTATGCGCTTTCCGCCATGAAAAAAACGCATTGCAGCATTACACTATGTTGATGCTAACTTCTATAGTAAATTGACGCTTGACTCTGTGGCCGCGCATGTTTGCCTGAGCGCGAACTACACGTCTCCTCAGATGTATCGCGCTTACACAGACTGCTTGTTTAATGGCAGAATAAAACAGCTATTTTAATCATAAGGGTACCGGCATTATTTTCCTGAAGTATTAAAGATATCGTTTAATAAATTATGTGAACTTTTGCTGGTTAAAAGAGGTCAACTTGAAAAATTATTAAGAACTTATTGACACTATGCGTTCGTGATTAATCATGTTTAAAGGGTATTTATAGCTGCGAATAAACAGAATTATCACTATGAGTGACGTAGAAATTGAGGGTAAATCTGTGAAGGTGATAACAGAATCTTCACTATAATAATTATAGAGAGGCAAATACGGTGTTATTGAAATAAAGAAAAAGTAGCGAATAAAATGTTTGTTTCTGGCTATCTGGAAAGCTTATTAGCGATAATTAAGACGATAACCTGGCAAGATGATCCTGGCCATTAGTCGTCGGGAAAGGGAAGTTGGGACAGGGTAATCCCGGTGGGATGATGGCGCGTGTGCAATGAGATAGTTTCTTTGCGGTGTTAATTATAAGTAAAATAAAAATAGACTAAATGTATAAAATAATAAGTGTTGATAACCTGCAGAAAAAATCTGTGAGCTATTTAGCAATAATTGAACATCAATGTGGAATGTTTTTTACTGGATGCGGGGCAGTAAAAAACGCACAAAATGTTTAGCCTTATCGAATAAGCCTCTTTTTACAGGGGGTTTGAAATTACTCTTTGCAAAAACAAAAAGTTAACAAAAAATTCACCATGCATTCAATGAATAAACATTATTAACATTAACTTCAAAAATTGATTTTAATCAATATTTAAATGTTGGAAAAGAGCATCAAAACTGGTTAAATTGTCCGTGATCAAATTCCCTGAAAAGCGATAGATTAGCCATAAATTGATCGCTGTCGAAAAAAGCAAATCTGACCCACTAAAAACCTGTTTATTGTAAGGGTTTTACGGCGTAATATATTTGCGGGATCAATTTGGGTTTTTTATTAACATGTTTGTAACTTTTCATCATTACTGTTTCCTTCCCGAGGGGATAGTACGATGGAAGGCCGCAAATAAATTTGTATTGGGGCATGCGTGTGACCCTTTCTAACGGGGTTCACTCTCGGAGTCTTCATGCGATGAGCAAGGAGTCATGATGTTAGATATAGTCGAACTGTCGCGCTTACAGTTTGCCTTGACCGCGATGTACCACTTCCTGTTTGTGCCGCTAACGCTCGGTATGGCGTTCCTGCTGGCCATTATGGAAACGGTCTACGTCCTTTCCGGCAAACAGATTTATAAAGATATGACCAAGTTCTGGGGCAAGTTGTTTGGTATCAACTTCGCTCTGGGTGTGGCTACCGGTCTGACCATGGAGTTCCAGTTCGGGACTAACTGGTCTTACTATTCCCACTATGTAGGGGATATTTTCGGTGCGCCGCTGGCTATCGAAGGTTTGATGGCCTTCTTCCTCGAATCCACCTTTGTAGGTCTGTTCTTCTTCGGTTGGGATCGTTTGGGTAAAGTCCAGCATATGTGCGTCACCTGGCTGGTGGCACTGGGTTCTAACCTGTCCGCACTGTGGATTCTGGTTGCGAACGGCTGGATGCAAAACCCAATCGCCGCGGATTTCAACTTCGAAACCATGCGTATGGAGATGCTGAGCTTCTCCGAACTGGTGCTCAACCCGGTTGCCCAGGTGAAATTTGTTCACACGGTGGCATCGGGGTATGTCACTGGCGCGATGTTCATTCTTGGCATCAGTGCTTATTACATGCTGAAAGGCCGTGACTTTGCATTCGCAAAACGCTCCTTCGCGATTGCTGCCAGCTTCGGTATGGCTGCCGTACTGTCCGTTATCGTACTCGGTGACGAATCCGGTTACGAAATGGGCGACGTGCAGAAAACCAAGCTCGCTGCGATTGAAGCTGAATGGGAAACGCAACCTGCTCCGGCCTCCTTTACCCTGTTCGGCATTCCTGACCAGGACAAACAGGAAAACCATCTGGCGATTCAGATCCCTTATGCGCTCGGCATTATCGCTACGCGTTCCGTGGACACGCCGGTTATTGGCCTGAAAGATCTCATGGTGCAGCATGAAGAGCGTATCCGTAACGGGATGAAAGCCTATGAACTGCTGGAACAACTGCGCGCCGGTTCTACCGACCAGGCCGTTCGCGACCAGTTTAACAGCATGAAGAAAGATCTCGGTTACGGCCTGCTGCTGAAACGCTATACGCCTAATGTGACTGACGCGACCGAAGCGCAGATCCAGCAAGCGACGAAAGATTCCATTCCTCGCGTTGCGCCGCTGTACTTCGCTTTCCGTATCATGGTGGCGTGCGGCTTCCTGCTGCTGGCGATCATCGCACTTTCCTTCTGGAGCGTGATTCGTAACCGCATCGGTGAGAAAAAATGGCTGCTGCGCGCGGCGCTGTACGGTATTCCACTGCCGTGGATTGCGGTTGAAGCAGGTTGGTTCGTCGCCGAATATGGTCGTCAGCCGTGGGCGATCGGCGAAGTGTTGCCGACAGCCGTGGCGAACTCATCGCTGACCGTGGGCGATCTGCTGTTCTCCATGTTCCTGATTTGCGGCCTGTATACCCTGTTCCTGGTGGCAGAATTGTTCCTGATGTTCAAATTTGCACGCCTTGGCCCAAGCAGCCTGAAAACCGGTCGCTATCACTTTGAGCAGTCCACCGTGACTTCTCAGCCGGCACGCTAAGACAGGAGTCGTCAAATGATCGATTATGAAGTACTACGTTTTATCTGGTGGCTGCTGGTTGGCATTTTGCTAATTGGTTTCGCTGTCACCGATGGGTTCGACATGGGGGTGGGGATGCTCACCCGTTTCCTCGGTCGTAACGACACCGAACGTCGAATTATGATTAACTCTATCGCCCCGCACTGGGACGGTAACCAGGTGTGGTTGATCACCGCGGGCGGCGCGTTGTTTGCTGCCTGGCCGATGGTTTACGCTGCGGCGTTCTCCGGTTTCTATGTGGCGATGATCCTGGTGCTGGCGTCTTTGTTCTTCCGTCCGGTCGGTTTTGATTACCGTTCCAAGATTGAAGACCCGCGCTGGCGCAACATGTGGGACTGGGGCGTGTTCATCGGTAGCTTTGTGCCGCCGCTGGTGATTGGCGTGGCCTTTGGCAACCTGTTGCAGGGCGTACCGTTCCACGTGGATGAGTATCTGCGTCTGTACTACACCGGTAACTTCTTCCAGTTGCTGAACCCGTTTGGTCTGCTGGCGGGCATCGTAAGCGTAGGGATGATCATCACGCAGGGGGCGACTTACCTGCAAATGCGTACCGTTGGCGAACTGCACCTGCGCGCGCGCGCCACCTCGCAGATTGCGGCGCTGGTGACATTAGTGTGCTTTGCGCTGGCGGGCGTTTGGGTAATGTATGGTATTGATGGTTATGTCGTGACATCCGCGATTGATCATCATGCCGCCTCTAACCCGCTGACTAAAGAAGTGGCGCGCGAAGCCGGCGCCTGGCTGGTGAACTTTAATAATGCTCCGATCCTGTGGTTGGTTCCGGCTCTGGGCGTGGTTCTGCCGCTGCTGACTATCCTGACTTCCCGTATGGAGAAAGGCGCGTGGGCATTCCTGTTCTCTTCGCTGACCCTGGCCTGCATTATTCTGACGGCGGGTATCGCTATGTTCCCATTTGTGATGCCGTCCAGCACGATGATGAATGCCAGTCTGACCATGTGGGATGCAACATCCAGCCAGATGACGCTGAACCTGATGACCTGGGTTGCGGCGGTGTTCGTACCGATCATTCTGATCTACACCAGCTGGTGTTACTGGAAAATGTTCGGTCGTATCACTAAAGAACATATTGAAAGCAACACCCACTCTCTGTACTAAGTAAGGAGCTTAAAATGTGGTATTTCGCATGGATTCTGGGAACGCTTCTTGCCTGTGCATTCGGGATCATTACCGCCCTGGCGCTTGAGCACGTTGAAGCGGGTAAAACCGGTCAAGAAGAAAGCTAATGACCCATATTATCGCAAAACTGTATGCGGTAATGGACAAGCGCCCGTTAAGGGCGCTTTCCTTCGTGATGGCGATAGTGCTGGCAGGATGTATGTTCTGGGACCCGTCACGGTTTGCCGCCAGGACCAGCACGCTTGAAATCTGGCACGGATTATTGCTGATGTGGGCGGTTTGCGCAGGCATAATCCACGGCGTGGGTTTTCGCCCTGAATCCGTACACTGGCAAGGGATTTTTTGTCCGCTCCTTGCGGATATCGTCCTTATCGTCGGCCTGATTTTCTTCTTCTTGTGAATAAGAAACCTCCTTAAAAATATAGGGGCTTGCATAAGCCCATATATTTTTACTCTCCCTTAACTTCCCCCCATTCCCAAGCCTCATTCCCACGCGTATAGTAGCAACGTTTAAAAGCTCTACTTTTGTTGCATTACCGGGATGTAAAGTGAATACAAGGCGATATACAACGGCATTCTTGAGGCATTACGGCGGCAAGCGGATGACGCCAACAAAGAGGCTGCAGGGATGAATAAGTATATGTTTCGATGGCCAATTCGAGTTTATTACGAAGACACGGACGCCGGCGGTGTGGTTTATCACGCCAGCTATGTCGCTTTTTATGAAAGAGCGCGCACGGAGATGCTGCGTCACCATCACTTCAGCCAACAGGTGCTGCTGGCGGAGCGGGTCGCCTTTGTGGTGCGCAAGATGACGCTGGAATACTATGCGCCTGCGCGGCTCGACGATATGCTTGAAGTTCAAACAGAAATTACGTCAATGCGTGGCACCGCTTTGGTTTTCACGCAACGCATTGTCAACGCAGAGAACACGCTGCTAAATGAAGCAGAGGTTCTGATTGTTTGCGTTGATCCACTCAAAATGAAGCCTCGTGCGCTTCCTAAGTCTATTGTCGCGGAGTTTAAGCAGTGACTGACATGAATATCCTTGATTTGTTCCTGAAGGCAAGCCTTCTGGTTAAACTTATCATGTTGATTTTGATTGGTTTTTCAATAGCATCCTGGGCCATCATTATCCAGCGAACGCGTATCCTGAACGCCGCTGCGCGTGAGGCGGAAGCGTTTGAAGATAAATTCTGGTCCGGAATCGAACTATCGCGTCTGTACCAGGAAAGCCAGGGGAGACGCGATAGTCTGTCGGGCTCGGAACAAATCTTTTATAGCGGGTTCAAAGAGTTTGTCCGGCTCCATCGCGCCAACAGCCATGCGCCGGAGGCAGTGGTAGAGGGGGCGTCGCGTGCGATGCGCATCTCCATGAACCGAGAGCTGGAAACGCTGGAAACGCATATCCCGTTTCTTGGCACGGTAGGCTCTATCAGTCCTTATATCGGTCTGTTTGGCACCGTATGGGGGATTATGCATGCGTTTATCGCCCTGGGCGCGGTGAAACAGGCGACTCTGCAAATGGTTGCACCGGGTATTGCCGAAGCATTGATTGCCACGGCGATTGGTCTGTTTGCCGCTATCCCTGCGGTTATGGCTTACAACCGACTGAATCAGCGCGTGAACAAGCTGGAACTGAATTACGACAACTTTATGGAAGAGTTCACCGCGATTCTGCACCGCCAGGCGTTTACCGTAAGCGAAAGCAACAAGGGGTAAGCCATGGCCAGAACGCGTGGACGAGGTCGTCGCGAACTTAAGTCCGAAATCAATATCGTACCGCTACTCGACGTACTGTTGGTGCTGCTGCTGATCTTTATGGCAACCGCGCCGATCATTACCCAGAGCGTGGAAGTCGACTTACCGGAGGCGAATCAGTCGCAGGCGGTCAGTAGTAACGACGATCCACCGGTCATTATTGAGGTTTCCGGAGTAGGGCAATACAGCGTAGTGGTTGATAAAGATCGAATGGATCAACTGCCGTCTGAACAGGTGATCGCAGAAGTAAAGCGTCATCTGCAGGCTAATCCGAAAACAGTCTTTTTAATCGGCGGCGCGAAAGAGGTGCCGTACGATGAAATAATTAAAGCGCTGAACTTGTTACACAGCGCGGGCGTAAAATCGGTTGGCTTAATGACGCAGCCAATCTGAAGTCTGCGTCCCGTTGGCTTGAAAGACGGCGAGTAACAGGCGAACAGTTTTTTGGGAACCGAGAGTGTCAAAGGCAACCGAACAAAACGACAAGCTCAAACGGGCGATAATTATTTCAGCCGTGCTGCATATCATCTTATTTGCAGTGCTGATCTGGAGTTCGTTTGATGAGCATATAGAGGCTTCTGCCGGCGGCGGCGGTGGTTCCGCTATCGACGCGGTGATGGTCGATCCTGGCGCCGTTGTGCAGCAGTACAACCGTCAGCAGGATCAACAGGCCAGCGCCAGACGCGCGGAAGAAGAGCGTAAAAAGCTGCAACAGCAGCAAGCAGAGGAGCTGCAGCAGAAGCAGGCTGCCGAACAGGAGCGGTTGAAACAACTTGAGAAAGAACGTTTAGCGGCTCAGGAGCAGCAAAAGCAGGCTGAAGAAGCAGCAAAACTGGCGCAACAGCAGCAGCAACAGGCCGAAGAAGCGGCGAAAGCGGCGGCGGACGCGAAGAAAAAAGCGGAGGCCGAGGCGGCGAAAGCGGCGGCGGACGCGAAGAAGAAAGCAGAGGCCGAGGCGGTAAAAGCGGCAGCGGACGCGAAGAAGAAAGCGGAAGCCGAAGCGGCGAAAGCAGCGGCGGACGCGAAGAAGAAAGCAGAGGCCGAAGCGGCGAAAGCAGCGGCGGAGGCGAAGAAGAAAGCGGAGGCCGAAGCGGCGAAAGCAGCGGCGGAGGCGAAGAAGAAAGCGGATGCCGAGGCGGCGAAAGCGGCGGCGGAGGCGAAGAAGAAAGCGGATGCCGCGGCGGCGAAAGCAGCGGCGGACGCTAAGAAGAAAGCGGCTGCCGAAAAAGCGGCCGCCGCAGAAGGCGTCGATGATCTGCTTGGCGATCTCAGCTCGGGTAAGAATGCGCCGAAAACCGGCGGCGGCGCGAAAGGGAATGGCCAGCCATCGAAAGATAGCGGTACATCGGGCGCTAACGGTGGGGCGACAGGCGCTGATATCAGCGCCTACGCGAAACAGATTCAGGTCGCCATTCAGAGCCGTCTGTATGATGCGAGCCTGTATCAGGGCAAACAATGTGTCTTGCATATTAGCCTGGCGCCGGATGGCTCATTAAAAAGCATTACGTCTGAGGGCGGCGATCCGGCGCTTTGTCAGGCGGCGTTAATGGCGGCAAAAACCGCGAAAATTCCTAAACCGCCAAGCCAGGCTGTTTATGAGAAAATAAAGGATGCCAAACTAGACTTTAAACTGTAGATACTTTTCTTTATGGAAGTTGGAGCAGTTGAGTTGTTACTGGTCCTGGTGGTTTTGTGTATTTGAGTTTGTTAACATTCTGCTAAATTATCGTGGGTCGCAGGCCCAGGTATGGGAGATATGATGAAGCAGGCATTACGAGTAGCATTTGGTTTTCTGATGCTGTGGGCGGCGGTGCTGCACGCAGAAGTCCGTATCGAGATCACCCAGGGGGTGGACTCGGCGCGACCGATTGGCGTTGTGCCTTTTAAATGGGCCGGGCCGGGCGCTGCGCCTGAAGATATCGGCGGCATCGTGGCGGCAGATTTACGCAACAGCGGTAAATTTAATCCGTTAGACCGGTCCCGACTGCCGCAGCAGCCAGCCACCGCTCAGGAAGTTCAGCCTACCGCATGGTCTGCGCTGGGTATTGATGCCGTCGTCGTTGGGCAGGTAACGCCGAATCCGGACGGTTCCTACAATGTTGCTTATCAGCTGGTTGACACTGGCGGCGCGCCGGGAACTGTACTGGCGCAAAACTCTTATAAAGTGAACAAGCAGTGGCTGCGTTATGCAGGCCATACCGCCAGTGACGAAGTCTTTGAAAAACTGACGGGCATTAAGGGCGCGTTCCGTACTCGTATCGCCTATGTGGTACAGACTAACGGCGGTCAGTTCCCGTATGAACTGCGTGTGTCGGATTACGATGGTTACAATCAGTTTGTGGTGCACCGTTCTCCGCAGCCGTTGATGTCTCCGGCGTGGTCTCCGGACGGCTCAAAACTGGCTTACGTGACATTTGAAAGCGGTCGCTCCGCGCTGGTTATCCAGACGCTGGCAAACGGCGCAGTGCGTCAGGTTGCGTCCTTCCCGCGTCACAACGGCGCGCCGGCCTTCTCGCCGGATGGGACGAAACTGGCGTTCGCGTTATCGAAAACCGGAAGTCTGAACCTGTACGTTATGGATCTCGCCTCCGGTCAGATTCGTCAGATAACGGACGGCCGTAGCAACAATACGGAGCCGACCTGGTTCCCGGACAGCCAGACTCTGGCCTTTACTTCTGACCAGGCTGGACGTCCGCAAGTGTATAAAATGAACATTAACGGCGGTGCGGCGCAGCGTATTACCTGGGAAGGTTCGCAAAACCAGGATGCGGATGTCAGCAGCGACGGTAAATTTATGGTAATGGTAAGCTCAAATAACGGGCAGCAGCACATTGCCAAACAAGATCTGGTGACGGGTGGCGTACAGGTTCTGTCGTCAACGTTCCTGGATGAAACGCCAAGTCTGGCACCTAACGGCACGATGGTAATCTACAGCTCTTCTCAGGGGATGGGATCTGTGCTGAATTTGGTTTCTACAGATGGGCGTTTCAAAGCGCGTCTTCCGGCAACTGATGGTCAGGTGAAATCGCCTGCCTGGTCGCCGTATCTGTGATAATAATTAATTGATTACTAAAGGAATTAAAGAAATGCAACTGAACAAAGTGCTGAAGGGCCTGATGATTGCCCTGCCTGTTATGGCAATCGCGGCATGTTCTTCCAACAAGAACGCCAGCAATGACGGTAGCGAAGGCGGCATGCTGAACGGCGCCGGCACTGGTATGGACGCTAACGGCAACGGCAACATGTCATCTGAAGAGCAAGCGCGTCTGCAGATGCAGCAGCTGCAGCAGAACAACATCGTTTACTTCGATCTCGACAAGTACGATATCCGTTCTGACTTCGCGGCAATGCTGGATGCGCACGCTAACTTCCTGCGTAGCAACCCGTCTTACAAAGTCACCGTAGAAGGTCACGCGGACGAACGTGGTACGCCTGAGTACAACATCTCCCTGGGCGAACGTCGTGCTAACGCCGTTAAAATGTACCTGCAGGGTAAAGGCGTTTCCGCTGACCAGATCTCCATCGTTTCTTACGGTAAAGAAAAACCTGCCGTACTGGGCCACGACGAAGCGGCTTACGCTAAGAACCGTCGCGCTGTACTGGTTTACTAAGAGAATTGCATGAGCAGTAACTTCAGACATCACCTGTTGAGTCTGTCGTTACTGGTTGGCATAGCGGCCCCCTGGGCCGCTTTTGCTCAGGCGCCAATCAGTAGTGTCGGCTCAGGCTCGGTCGAAGACCGCGTCACTCAACTTGAGCGTATCTCTAACGCTCACAGCCAGCTTTTAACCCAACTTCAGCAGCAGCTCTCCGATAATCAGTCCGATATCGATTCTTTGCGCGGCCAAATCCAGGAAAATCAGTATCAACTGAATCAGGTGATGGAGCGCCAGAAGCAAATTATGCTGCAGCTGGGGAGCTTAAATAATGGCGGCGCAGCGCAGCCAGCAGCTGGTGACCAGAGCGGGGCGGCAACCACTGCGACCCCCGCCCCGGATGCCGGTACGGCAACCTCAGGGGCGCCGGTACAAAGTGGCGATGCGAATACCGATTACAATGCGGCAATTGCGCTGGTGCAGGATAAGTCTCGCCAGGATGATGCGATTGTGGCGTTTCAGAACTTCATCAAGAAATACCCTGATTCTACTTATCAGCCGAACGCCAATTATTGGCTGGGCCAGTTGAATTACAACAAGGGTAAAAAAGATGACGCCGCCTATTATTTCGCCTCGGTAGTAAAAAACTATCCTAAGTCGCCGAAGGCTGCGGACGCGATGTACAAAGTTGGCGTTATCATGCAGGACAAAGGTGATACGGCAAAAGCGAAAGCAGTTTATCAGCAGGTGATTAACAAATATCCAGGCACTGATGGCGCGAAACAGGCGCAGAAGCGTCTTAACGCGATGTAATGCGTACCATGCGACCAGAAAACGCCTTTTTTCTGGTCGCGTCGTGCGATTCCTAAGCAGTTGAGCCCTCTGCGTCGAAATTTTTGTTGCGCTCAAATCTGAAATCAGTAATATATGCCGCCGTTGCCACGGGATATTAAACAACTCGAAAGCAACGCAAAAGTGGGTCGTTAGCTCAGTTGGTAGAGCAGTTGACTTTTAATCAATTGGTCGCAGGTTCGAATCCTGCACGACCCACCAATCGTTCGGTGGAAACGAGAATAAAACGTGAAGGATGACGTTGCGTCAGCAACGGCCTGTAGGGCGAGGCGAAGCCGAGTCATCCTGCACACCACTAACTTCGGTTAGTCAGTAATATCCAGCGTAGTATCGGGTGATTAGCTCAGCTGGGAGAGCACCTCCCTTACAAGGAGGGGGTCGGCGGTTCGATCCCGTCATCACCCACCACTCGGGTCGTTAGCTCAGTTGGTAGAGCAGTTGACTTTTAATCAATTGGTCGCAGGTTCGAATCCTGCACGACCCACCAATTTTCTAATTGGTGCCGAGTAAAAATATTTCAGGTAGTCCCACCGTATGGGTCGTTAGCTCAGTTGGTAGAGCAGTTGACTTTTAATCAATTGGTCGCAGGTTCGAATCCTGCACGACCCACCAATATACAAGGTGGTAACTGGTAGAGAACGTGAAGGTTAACGTTGCTTTAGCAACGGCCCGAAGGGCGAGGCGAAGCCGAGTCATCCTGCACGACCCACCATCCTGAATGATTGAAGCAGTAACCCTTATCCAAGGGGTCGTTAGCTCAGTTGGTAGAGCAGTTGACTTTTAATCAATTGGTCGCAGGTTCGAATCCTGCACGACCCACCAATGTAAAAAAGCGCCCTAAAGGCGCTTTTTTGCTATCTGCGATATGGAAGATTCGAACCTGCCGCAGGTTCGGGTCTCACGTAGTGAGACAACGGAGCCGCTTGCGGCGACGGCCCGAAGGGCGAGCAAAGCGAGTCATCCTGCACGACCCACCAATGTAAAAAAGCGCCCTAAAGGCGCTTTTTTGCTATCTGCAATATGAAGATTCGAACCTGCCGCAGGTTCGGGTCTCATGCAGTGAGACAACGGAGCCGTTTACGGCGACGGCCCGAAGGGCGAGCGAAGCGAGTCATCCTGCACGACCCACCAATGTAAAAGAGGGCGCTGGCGGCGCCTTTTTGCTATCTGCAATATGGAAGATTCGAACCTGTCGCAGGTTCGGGTCTTGCCTGATGCGCTGCGCTTATCAGGCCTACAGACGGCACCGCTCACGTAGGCCAGATAAGACGTTACGCCGCCATCAGATACGGGGCTACGTAATTATTGTGACTTTCCTTATTGAATCAGCTATCTTGTTTAGCATATAAAACAAATTAACCGATTGTGGCGTTTATTACGCTTTCATTCGGTTGTTTCGTTAAGTCAGTAAAACGAGAAGCCACGATGAGCGTAATGTTTGACCCACAAGCCGCAATCTACCCGTTCCCGCCGAAACCAACGCCGTTGAACGACGACGAAAAGCAATTTTATCGTGAGAAAATCAAGCGGTTGCTCAAAGAGCGCAATGCCGTCATGGTGGCGCACTACTACACCGATCCGGAAATTCAACAGTTAGCAGAAGAAACCGGCGGCTGTATTTCCGACTCACTGGAAATGGCCCGTTTCGGCACGAAGCACGCCGCATCCACGCTGCTGGTAGCGGGCGTACGGTTTATGGGGGAAACCGCCAAAATCCTCAGCCCGGAAAAGACCATTCTTATGCCTACCCTGGCGGCGGAATGTTCGCTGGATTTAGGCTGCCCAATAGACGAATTTAGCGCTTTTTGTGATGCGCACCCTGACAGAACCGTAGTGGTCTATGCTAACACCTCGGCTGCTGTTAAAGCGCGTGCGGACTGGGTTGTGACCTCCAGTATCGCCGTAGAACTGATTGAGCATCTGGATAGTTTGGGGGAAAAAATTATCTGGGCGCCGGACAGACACCTGGGGAATTACGTGCAAAAACAGACCGGGGCCGATGTACTGTGCTGGCAAGGAGCGTGTATCGTGCATGACGAGTTTAAAACTCAGGCGTTGACCCGTTTAAAAAAAATCTATCCCGATGCCGCTCTTCTGGTTCACCCTGAATCGCCGCAGTCCATTGTCGAGATGGCCGATGCGGTGGGCTCCACCAGTCAGCTTATTAAGGCGGCAAAAACGCTGCCGCACAGACAGCTTATCGTGGCGACCGATCGCGGCATCTTCTACAAAATGCAGCAGGCGGTGCCTGAAAAAGAACTGCTTGAAGCGCCCACGGCTGGCGAGGGGGCGACCTGCCGTAGCTGCGCGCACTGTCCGTGGATGGCGATGAATGGCCTGAAAGCCATTGCTGAAGGGCTGGAGCAGGGAGGCGCGGCGCATGAAATACAGGTTGATGCGGCGCTACGCGAGGGCGCATTACTGCCGCTAAACCGGATGCTGGATTTTGCGGCTACACTTCGGGCGTAAAGACGGAAATCTTTGGGGGAGAGAATGGATTTTTTTAGTACGCACAACATACTGATTCATATTCCGATTGGCGCTGGCGGGTACGATCTCTCGTGGATCGAAGCGGTAGGAACCATCGCCGGCCTGCTCTGTATTTGGCTTGCCAGTCTGGAGAAGATCAGCAACTACTTTTTTGGACTGGTTAACGTTACCCTGTTTGCGATTATTTTCTTTCAGATCCAGCTTTATGCCAGCCTGTTGCTGCAACTCTTTTTCTTTGCCGCCAATATTTATGGCTGGTATGCGTGGTCGCGGCAAACAAAGGATAATCAAGCCGAGCTTAAAATCCGCTGGCTGCCGTTGCCAAAAGCAATGGCATGGCTGGCGATATGTGTGATAGCTATCGGTTTGATGACGCGATATATCGATCCCGTATTCGCCGTCCTGACGCGCGTGGCCGTCGCCATTATGCAGATGCTGGGGTTACAGGTGACAATGCCTGTACTGCAACCGGACGCTTTCCCGTTCTGGGACTCTTGCATGATGGTGCTGTCTATCGTGGCGATGATTTTGATGACACGCAAATATGTCGAAAACTGGCTCCTGTGGGTGATAATCAACGTAATCAGTGTGGTGATTTTTGCTTTGCAGGGCGTCTATGCGATGTCGCTGGAATATCTGATCCTGACATTGATCGCCGTGAACGGTAGTCGCCTGTGGATAAACAGCGCGCGGGAGCGAGGATCGCGCGCGCTTTCCCGTTAATGGTGATGAACATGCCCGGATGGCGTCTGATTCAGATGACAGTCCGGGCCGTGACACACTTGATATTCCATCTGAATCGTAGCGTGCGCAATATGGTATTCGTGCATCAGGAAATCCTGGATACGTTCCAGCAGCGCATCATGGTCGTGTGGCGGAATGACCTGAGCGTGCAATGTCATGACCGGTTTTTCGCCGACCATCCAGACATGCACATGGTGTACGTTACGGACTTCGGGGATTTCCCGGCTTAAATGGCGCTGTAAGGCATTAATATCCAGCGAAACCGGCGCGCCTTCCAGCAATTCGTTGACGCTATCTTTTAACAAACGCCAGGCGCTGCGTAACACCAGTACCGAAACCAGAATAGAGAGAATCGGGTCCGCTGGCGTCCAGCCCGTCCAGATAATGATCAGCGCGGCGACTATTGCGCCGACGGAACCCAGCAAATCGCCCATCACATGTAGCGCGGCAGCGCGCACGTTCAGGTTTTTTTCATCGCTTCCCCGATGGAGAATCCAGAACGCAAACAGGTTCGCCAACAGACCCGCAACCGCAATCACCATCATCAGATTGCCCGCCACCGGACGTGGCGTGTAAAAGCGCTCTATCGCTTCCCAGACAATGAGAAGGGTAATGACCACCAACGCAATGGCATTCACAAAAGCCGCCAGTGTGGTGAGTCTTAGCCAGCCAAAAGTGTGGCGAACAGTCGGGGGACGACGGGAAAATTGAACCGCCAGCAGCGCAAAGAGAAGGGCCGCCGCGTCGGTGAGCATATGTCCCGCATCCGCCAACAACGCCAGAGAGCCGGAGAATATCCCGCCCACCACCTCAAGGAGCATAAATCCGGCAGTGACGATAAAGGCGAAAAGCAGGCGACGAGCATTATTATCTTTCGGCAGGTGTGAATCGGCATGAGAGTGTGAGTGCGCCATAACGTCATTCCTTTGTTATTCTCATCAATACTGTAGACATCATACTGATTTTTCGCTGACAAAATAAAAAGGAGAGCGAAAGCTCTCCCGTTATCAGACTTTTTTCTGCATTACTGTGTGGTACCGTCGGTTTTGGTATTCACGTCATTATTGACGCCATTACCGGTTTCCACTTTTTTATTAATATCCGGGCAGCGACCGTCTTTACACATGGTATTTTTATGCTCTTCATCCTTGGTCATTCCGTCATGATTCATGGTTGAACCGTCTGGATGCTGCATCGTGCTGTTAGTGTTGCCGTTGGTATTGATGTCGTTGTTATTCACATCATTCGGCGCCACATTCTGGCGGGCGCCCGGGGCAACCTGACCGGCATTTGCCGCCGAGTTCGCCTGGCCATTACTGGATTGCGCGTTAGATTCAGCAGCTAACGCTGCGCCGCTGGCAAGGCCGAGGGTAGCGGTGAGTAAAAGCGTAGTCAGTTTTGTCATTTTCATAAGATGCTCCTGTTATGGTGGATATGTCGGATAACCTCTTCCAACAGTGCACGTGTCAGTCAAATCCTCAAATAAGGGATAAAAAACGTTCGCCGCCGCGGGTTAACGCAGCAGAGAATCTTGCAATAATTCATAAACAGAGTGGTTACAGTTAAAAAGTGTAGGTTAGATCCCATTTTTCGCTACATTTGTGCGTTTTTTTCCTGAATTCCAGGATTATTCCGTTCAAAGTGTAAAAGCCCGTTTACACTATTTAATTGAAGAGATAGATTGGAGGGATTGCATTCATTGGGATAAGTACGGCAACACTGGAATAAACATGAATTATCAGAACGACGATTTACGCATTAAAGAAATCAACGAGTTATTACCTCCGGTCGCGCTGCTGGAAAAGTTTCCCGCCACGGAAAATGCAGCAAATACCGTTGCTCACGCGCGCAAAGCCATCCATAAAATTCTCAAAGGCAATGACGATCGTCTGCTGGTGGTGATCGGTCCTTGTTCAATTCATGATCCGGCAGCGGCGAAAGAGTATGCCGCCCGTTTGCTGGCGCTACGCGATGAGCTTCAAGGCGAGCTTGAAATTGTCATGCGCGTCTATTTTGAGAAACCGCGTACCACCGTCGGCTGGAAAGGGCTGATTAACGATCCGCACATGGATAACAGCTTCCAGATTAACGACGGTCTGCGTATTGCGCGCAAACTGCTGCTGGATATTAACGACAGCGGTCTGCCTGCCGCCGGCGAATTCCTCGATATGATCACGCCGCAATATCTGGCCGATCTGATGAGCTGGGGCGCCATTGGCGCGCGGACTACTGAATCCCAGGTTCATCGCGAACTGGCGTCTGGCCTCTCTTGTCCGGTCGGTTTTAAAAATGGTACTGATGGCACGATTAAAGTCGCCATTGACGCCATCAACGCCGCCGGCGCGCCGCATTGCTTCCTCTCCGTCACTAAATGGGGTCATTCGGCGATTGTGAATACCAGCGGCAACGGCGACTGCCATATCATTCTGCGCGGCGGTAAAGCGCCAAACTATAGCGCGCAGCATGTTGCTGAGGTGAAAGAAGGCCTCACCAAAGCGGGACTGACGCCGCAGGTCATGATCGATTTCAGCCATGCCAACTCCTGTAAGCAATTTCAAAAGCAGATGGAGGTTTGCGCCGATGTCTGTCAGCAGATAGCGGGCGGTGAAAAAGCGATTATTGGCGTGATGGTAGAGAGTCATCTGGTAGAAGGAAACCAGAGTCTGGAAAGCGGTCAGCCGCTGACCTACGGTAAAAGCATTACTGACGCCTGTATTGGCTGGGAAGATACCGATGCGCTGCTTCGTCAGTTGTCGGCAGCGGTAAAAGCCCGTCGCGGCTAAGTTTAGTTTCTATCCTGTAGTGAAGTGCAGGATAGAAAACATATCGGTCCGGTAACAGCCTACCGGACCGGTATTGCCAATATTAATGTATTATTATTTGGCGTACTTAGGTACTTCCTGCTTCTGGAGGGTATTTCCTTCCGAATCAATTCCTACAATGACTCTATAGCGGTCAAAATATAACTTCTTAATGGATTCTGTTCCTAATTCTTCGTAGGCAACAATTTCTACTGATTTAACATGTTTTGTATTAATTGCAGACGCTCCTCCAATCCCGAGTAGCGAAACCCCACCGTATTTTTTACAAAGCTCAGCGACATAATCAGCACGATCGCCTTTGCCAAGAAACGCAGTTGCCCCTTGTTGAAACATCATTTCTACAAATGGGTCCATACGCGCGGCCGTTGTAGGACCGTTGGAGCCAATAGGTAAACCAGGTCTGGCAGGGCAGGGGCCAGCATAGTAAATCGTTTGGTTTTGAAAATCGACCGGTGATTTTTCTCCGTTACTAAGCGCTACTTCGATTTTTTTATGCGCGGCGTCACGGCAGGTGTAAGCAAATCCAGTGAGAAATAATATATCGCCGACCTTAAGAGTTTTCGCTTTCTCTTTAGTCAATGGTAATGTTAATTCCATCATAGCTTCTCCAGGTATTAAATGATTTCACTAGCGTGGCGGCTTGCATTACATTGGAAATTGATTGCGACTGGCAGTGCAGTGATATGGCAAGGATAGTAATCGACATGCACGCCTAACGCCGTAATACGCCCGCCCATACCTAAAGGGCCGATCCCTGTATTATTCACGGCCTCTAATAATTCAGCTTCGAGCTGGGCATAAAGTGGTTTAGCATTGAACTCACCAAGAGGGCGTAATAATGCTTTCTTCGCCATCCACGAACAGTGATCCATCGTACCGCCAATGCCGATACCAATAATATAAGGAGGGCATGGATTGCCTCCTACACGACGGACAGTTTCCAGAACAAAATCTTTTATACCATCAATACCATCGCCGGGAAGCAATGTTTTAAAAGTTCCCATATTTTCGCTACCGCCGCCCTTTGGCATAACGGTAATTGTCACTCGGTCACCATCAACAATTTCAGTATGTAAAATTGCAGGAGTATTATCATTAGTATTAATACGTTCTAATGGATCTGCAACCATGGATTTTCTTAAGTATCCATTTTCATAGCCCTGGCGAACACCCTGGTTCACCTGATCTTTAAGCGGCTTACCTTCCCAGCATACATGTTGTCCAATTTCCATTATAACGATACAAGTGCCGGTATCATGGCAGCATGCAAGTTGTTCTTTTTTTGCATACTCTCCATTATCAATTAATATCTTAATGGTTTCCTTGCCGATCTTTGACTCTTCTTTATCATATGCTTTACGAAAAGAACACATGAGATTATCATCCAGTTCATAACAAGCTTTTTTTACAAGTTTTTCGATAACCGGAATGATAATTTCTGTATTTAATATACGACTCATACTCCCTCCAGTGCTATGTTGCATTGTTTTATCCATTGATCACATTTTCATGATATTCGTATTCATTGTAGGAAGGAAATATGTTATTTTTATTAAATGATAAATTTTATTTATAGTAGTGGAAAATAGATGGAAATTAGACAATTAGAATATTTTGTAAGCGCTTCTTTGTTAGGTAACTTAACCAGAGTTGCTGAGCGGCATTTTGTTTCTCAACCTAATATCACCATTGCTATTAAGAAGTTAGAGACTGAATTAGGGGTGACATTATTTGATAGAAAGAAAAATAAACTTGTCCTTACTGAGGAGGGCATGTTTTTCTTACAAAAAATTGAACCTATCCTTATTGCGTTAAAAAATAGCGTAGCGGAAATGAAAGATTATCGTAATGAAAATGGTGGCATAGTAACTTTGGGGATCCCACCGATGATAAGTTTGTTTCTTTTTTCACCGCTCTTCAAGCATTTCCGGGAGATTTATCCAGAGATGGAACTCTCTCTTGTTGAAGAGGGGACTTTTGGTTTACATGATAAACTTTCTGCTGGAGAGCTGGATCTTGCTATTGTTATTATTAATGACTGTCCAAAAGAATTAGTTACGGTACCATTAATGACTCAGCAGCACGTGGTATGTATGTCAGATAAACATCCCCTGGCAAAAAAGGATAGTATCGATTGGGAAGATCTACAATATGAGCCATTGATACTAATGAAAAAAGATTCCTGGCATAGAAAAACGATTATTGAAGAATGTACAAAGCGAGGAATTCATACACATATTTTTCTATCATCAAACAGGATTCAAACCAACATAGATCTGGTTGCTAAAAATGAAGGAATTTCTTTCATTTTGGACGCTGTCGATCTTAAAGCCGAAAAAGTAATAACCAAGGCCATGACTGAGCCGACTTATGTTACGATTGGTTTGGCCTGGAAGAAAGATAAATATTTATCATATGCAACCAGAGCGTTAATTAAATTCATTGAGGATTATATTAAAGAACATTTTACAATTAAATAATTATATTTGTTCTTCAACAAAAATTTCCCATAGCTCTTCGGCATCTGGAGGCATTCTTTTGGCTGGTCTATAAAGTCTTATTTCTATGGGTACCCATAAATTGCTTTCTTTTTCCGCTGCAGTAACAATAGTTTTAGCCTCTATATCTTGCCTGGCAAGGCTTTGAGGTATCCAGGCAACACCATCGCCAGATCTGACCATTGCCAATAGTGTTGCTGCCAGATCGGCCACAAAGGCAACATTTATATTATGGGTAATTTTGTTAATAGACGCTGTATTTGCTATTATTCTTCCCAGACCTGATTGTGATGAAAAAGAAAGGTAAGGGAATTGAATCTTATTATTTATATTCCACAACGGTTTTAACGTTTCTGAGTCTGGTTTACTGAATGGAATTAATGTATCAAACCCAAGACGAATGCTCATAAAGTTATTTTTATTTAAATTTAGATGCATATGTGGGTGATGGTGACACAGCAAAAATTGTGAATCTCCCTGCCGCATCATTTTTTCGCACGCATTCAATGAGTCAGATAAAAGACGAAATGAACCAAATTTTGCAATTTTATCACTTTGCTTTAACAAGTGCGGTACAAAAGAGAAAGACAAAGCATGCGTTGCTGAAAAAACAAGACTAGGTTGTTTATTACCTGCAGCCTCAAGGGTATCACTTTTCAATGTGTACAAGGAGTGGATCAGTTCGGGAAGCTGGTCTGTAAATACTTCTCCGGCCTTGGTAAGGGTGACTCCCCGTTTACTTCTTTCAAAAAGGGGCGTACCCACCCATTCTTCGAGAGATTGTATCCGACGACTAAATGCGGGTTGAGTCACATATCTTGAGGCAGACGCTTTTGAGAAATTCAACGTTTCTTTTAGAGCCAGACAGTCTTCGAGCCATGTTAGTTCGAGGTGATGCCGATATTGCATAAGCTGCAACCTTATTAGCATTGGATGAGTTTCATTTATATAAGTAGCATTATACACAGACAGATTTTAAGAGGAAATTATTTGATTAAACAGAAACAAAAGCAGTAAGAATATGTTATGCCTTTGTCGGGTAAGTGTTGTTATTTATGTGAGTGTATTCTTTCTCAATAGAAATTAATTAGATGTAATTTTAGTATAACATGTGATTTATGCTTGTTGCAGTTGTATTCATGACTGTAATGAGTTGTTTTTGTACCCTAATAATATAAGGACGTATACATGTCACCAGCGATTATTACTTTGTTGGTTTTAGTGGTTGCAATAATTATCTTTGTTAGCGATCGTCTTCCTATGGGATTAGTTGCATTTATGGTCCCAATGGCACTTTATTTTACCGGTGTTATCGATGCTAAGGATATTTTTGCTTCAATCGTAAATGCGAATGTTATTCTTATCGTCGCCATGTGTGTACTCGGTGCGGCATTTTTTAAAACAGGTTTGGCATGGCAATCAAGTAAAATTTTACTAAAATATGCTAAAACAGAAAGAAGCCTTAGTGTATTGATTTTTCTTATTGGTGGAGTTATGTCTGCCTTTGTTTCTAATAGCGGAACAGTTGCTGTGCTAATTCCTATTGTTTTAGGTATTGCCGCCAGTAGTCAGATTAAGCCTATTAAACTTCTTATGCCTCTGGTTTTTGGGGCAACAATCGGTGCTGACATTTCTATTATCGGTTCGCCAGGAAATCTGATTGCTAAAAATACTATTGAAACTTTTAGTAAGGGAAGTCTGTCGGTGCCATTTTTCGAATACGCTAAAATTGGTATTCCTTTGCTGATTGCATGCTCTATATTTCTCTATTTCTTCGGTTCAAAACTCATCGCAGATCGTGATGGAAATACACAATCTGATTCTCAAATGGATTATAGCCAAATTCCGGCCTGGCATAGAAATTTAACTTTAGCCGTTTTTATTCTGTCTATCGCTGGAATGGTGGCAACTGATTATATTAAGTTTCTGCCTCCAATGCATATTATTGCATGTTGTGCGGCTATTGTTCTTGTATTCGCTGGCGTTTTAACACAAAAGGAAACTTTTAATTCTTTTGAAACGCTAACTGTTTTCATGCTTGCGTTTATGATGCCTTTAGGTGCCGCGCTTAATTCTACTGGTGCTGGAGAAATGATTGCCAATGCCGTTATTTCAGTAACCGGAGATTCTGGCGTTATGATTATTATGGCGTCATTGTGGATACTTACATGGGCTTTGACTCAAGTAATGAGTAACACTGCAGCATGTACGTTGTTATGCCCGGTAGGATGGACTATCGCACAATCTATTGGCGCAGACCCTCGTGCAGTTGTTATTGCTGTTTTTATTGCGAGTAGTGTTGCTGTTTGTACCCCAATGGCTATTCCAGCAAACTCAATGATTATTGGCCCGGGGAATGTTAAATTTAAAGATTTCTTAAAACCCGGATTGGCGATTAGTTTGGTTTGTTTTATCGTTAGTATGATTTTACTACCGATATTTTATCCCTTCTATTAATGCCTGATATTACTTTTCTATTTTAGATTATTAAATTTGAGACTTTATTATGAATAGTTCGGTGCTATTAGGTGAAGGCTTCACCCTGATGTTCCTCGGCATGGGGTTCGTGCTGGCGTTTCTGTTCCTGCTGATTTTCGCCATCCGCGGCATGTCCGCCGCCGTCAACCGCTTCTTCCCTGAACCGGTCCCGGTACCGAAGGCGGCACCCGCCGCCGCGCCCGCGGACGACTTCGCCCGCTTAAAGCCGGTGATTGCCGCCGCCATTCACCATCACCGCCTTAACGCTTAATTCCCGGAGGGATCCATGACTATTGCCATTACCGACGTCGTCCTGCGTGACGCCCACCAGTCCCTGTTCGCCACCCGCCTGCGTCTTGACGATATGCTGCCGATTGCCGCCCAGCTCGACGACGTGGGCTACGGCTCCCTCGAATGCTGGGGCGGCGCCACCTTTGACGCCTGCATCCGTTTCCTCGGCGAGGACCCGTGGCTGCGCCTGCGCGAACTCAAAAAAGCCATGCCCAAAACCCCGCTGCAGATGCTGCTGCGCGGCCAGAACCTGCTCGGCTACCGCCACTACGCCGATGACGTGGTGGAGCGCTTCGTCGAACGCGCGGTGAAAAACGGCATGGACGTGTTCCGCGTCTTCGATGCCATGAACGACCCGCGCAATATGAAGGCCGCCCTGCAGGCGGTGCGCAGCCACGGCGCGCACGCCCAGGGCACACTCTCCTACACCACCAGTCCGGCGCACACGTTGCAGACCTGGCTGGATTTAACAGAGCAACTGCTGGAAACCGGCGTTGACTCGATTGCCATCAAGGATATGTCCGGCATTCTTACACCGATGGCGGCGTATGAGCTGGTCAGCGAAATCAAAAAACGTTTTGAGGTGCGCCTGCACCTGCACTGTCACGCCACCACCGGGATGGCGGAGATGGCCCTGCTGAAGGCTATCGAGGCGGGTGTTGACGGCGTGGACACGGCGATTTCCTCCATGAGCGCCACCTACGGCCACCCGGCCACCGAGGCGCTGGTGGCGACGTTGGCAGGTACTGAGCACGACACCGGGCTGGATATCCTGAAGCTGGAAAACATCGCCGCCTACTTCCGCGAGGTGCGCAAAAAATACCATGCCTTTGAAGGCCAGCTGAAAGGCTGTGACAGCCGTATTCTGGTGGCCCAGGTGCCGGGCGGAATGCTCACTAACCTCGAAGGCCAGCTGAAGCAGCAGAACGCGGCGGACAAGCTGGACCAGGTGCTGGCGGAAATCCCCCGCGTGCGCGAGGACCTCGGCTTTATCCCGCTGGTGACCCCGACCTCGCAGATTGTCGGCACCCAGGCGGTGCTCAACGTCCTGACCGGCGAGCGCTACAAAACCATCGCCAAAGAAACCGCCGGGATACTGAAGGGCGAATACGGCCACACGCCGGTGCCGGTCAACGCCGGGTTACAGGCCCGCGTGCTGGAAGGGGGCGCTCCGGTGACCTGCCGTCCGGCGGATTTACTCAAACCGGAACTGGCTGAACTGGAAGCGGACGTCAGGCGCCAGGCGCAGGAGAAGGGCATTACTCTGGCGGGAAACGCTATCGACGACGTGCTCACCGTGGCGCTGTTCCCGCAAATCGGCCTCAAATTCCTTGAGAACCGCCATAATCCGGCGGCGTTTGAGCCACTGCCGCAGGCGGAAGCCGCGCAGCCGGTGGCAAAAGCAGAGAAGCCTGCCGCCTCCGGTATCTACACCGTGGAAGTGGAAGGCAAAGCCTTTGTGGTGAAGGTCAGCGACGGCGGCGATATCAGCCAGCTCACTGCGGCTGTTCCGGCGGCCTCTTCCGCACCGGTTCAGGCTGCCGCCCCGGCAGGCGCCGGCACCCCGGTCACCGCGCCGCTGGCGGGGAATATCTGGAAGGTGATTGCCACCGAGGGCCAGACGGTGGCCGAAGGCGACGTGCTGCTGATTCTGGAAGCCATGAAGATGGAAACCGAAATCCGCGCCGCGCAGGCCGGGACGGTACGCGGTATCGCGGTGAAGTCCGGGGACGCGGTCTCCGTCGGCGACACCCTGATGACGCTGGCGTAACGGAGAACTGAAATGGAAAGTCTGAACGCCCTGCTTCAGGGCATGGGGCTGATGCACCTTGGCGCAGGCCAGGCCATCATGCTGCTGGTGAGCCTGCTGCTGCTGTGGCTGGCGATTGCGAAGAAGTTCGAGCCGTTACTGCTGCTGCCAATTGGCTTCGGCGGGCTGCTCTCCAACATCCCGGAAGCGGGTATGGCGCTGACCGCGCTGGAAAGCCTGCTGGCGCACCACGACGCCGGGCAACTGGCGGTGATTGCCGCGAAGCTGAACTGCGCGCCGGACGTGCATGCCATTAAAGAGGCGTTAGCGCTGGCGCTACCGTCGGTGCAGGGCCAGATGGAGAACCTGGCGGTGGACATGGGCTACACGCCTGGCGTACTGGCGCTGTTCTACAAAGTGGCGATTGGTTCCGGTGTCGCGCCGCTGGTCATCTTCATGGGCGTCGGCGCGATGACCGACTTCGGCCCGCTGCTGGCCAACCCGCGCACCCTGCTGCTGGGGGCGGCGGCGCAGTTCGGTATCTTCGCCACGGTGCTCGGGGCGCTGACGCTGAACTACTTCGGCCTTATCAGCTTCACCCTGCCGCAGGCGGCGGCCATCGGCATTATCGGCGGCGCGGACGGCCCGACGGCGATTTACCTGTCGGGCAAGCTGGCGCCGGAGCTGCTGGGGGCCATCGCGGTGGCGGCGTACTCGTATATGGCGCTGGTGCCGTTAATCCAGCCGCCGATTATGCGCGCGCTGACCAGCGAGAAAGAGCGGAAAATCCGCATGGTGCAGCTGCGCACGGTGAGTAAGCGGGAAAAAATCCTCTTCCCGGTGGTGCTGTTACTACTGGTGGCGCTGCTGCTGCCGGACGCCGCGCCGCTGCTGGGGATGTTCTGCTTTGGCAATCTGATGCGCGAAAGCGGCGTGGTGGAGCGTCTGAGCGACACGGTACAGAACGGGCTGATTAATATCGTGACCATTTTCCTCGGGCTGTCGGTGGGCGCGAAGCTGGTCGCGGATAAGTTCCTGCAGCCGCAGACGCTGGGCATTCTGCTGCTGGGTGTGATTGCGTTCGGGATTGGGACGGCGGCCGGGGTGCTGATGGCGAAGCTGATGAACCTGTGCAGTAAGAACAAAATCAACCCGCTGATTGGCTCCGCCGGCGTGTCGGCGGTGCCGATGGCGGCCCGCGTATCGAACAAGGTGGGCCTGGAATCAGACGCGCAGAACTTCCTGCTGATGCACGCGATGGGGCCGAACGTGGCCGGGGTGATTGGCTCGGCGATAGCCGCCGGGGTGATGCTGAAGTACGTGTTGGCGATGTAAATCTGTTCCTTTCCCGGAGGCGGCGCGTTGCGCCTGTCCGGGCTACCGGATTGCATGGATCTGTAGCCCGGACAGATGCGCAGCATCGTCTCCGGGAATGTCCCATAAGGAGACTTTGATGAATGAAACCATAGCATTTCGTCCGGAAGGCCGGGCATCGATAAAAGATGTGGTTGTCAATTATACGCTGGCATCACTGGACGAGCTTGAACAACTGCACCCGGCGCTGAATCTGCTGGCGCACCCGTCAATTGTCCGTGGCAGCCATGATTTCTTTGTCCGTTGTTATGACGCGGGCGTACAGCATGCGCAGGCCGGGGCGGCTGAAACGGTAGCGGTTTTGCCTGATTCGCTGCCACAAGAACGGCAAAGGAGCGGGCTGCTGTGTGCCGCAGCAGGTCGTCTGGATGCCCTGCGCCAGCCGCTGACGCACAATCGTTTATGTGACCTGGCCAGTCAGTTCTGTGCTGGCATGGCAGATGTTGACAGCGAAACCCGCAGCGGTTTTTATACCGTGCGCAGCATATCGCTGCCGGTTTACCGGCGGCTGTTGCGGGATCAACATTCTCACGGTGTCTGCCTGCAGCAGGCTCTGCTGCACCTGCTGGCCTGGAAGAGCGATTCTCCCTGGGCGCGGCAGCAGGCGCAGCGGCTGCTCTGGCAGGGCGGCGTGCTGGGCGATAAAGGTGAGTTTGCGCTTATGACGCTGGATGATGAACTGCGGGAGCGCCAGATTGAGTGGCCCGGGTTGTGGTCGCTGCTGGCCGTCACCGGGTTTCTGGCGAAATTCCCTGCCGGGCCGATATTTGCTGACTGAAAAATGAGGACTGCTGACAATTATCTGTTGTGTTGGCATTTCTGCGAGAGGCAGCTAGCGCTTTGCCTGACTTACGAAATGAGAATATCAACAGATTACGTACTTTTTGTAGGTCCGTGGTTGGAACATTGCCACCTGGTTACACGTTGTCAGCAGCCTCAAGCGTGGATGGCTCCACGCTTTTTTTGTCTATGGAAAACCCCCAGCCAGGCTCTGTCTCTTGATCAGGAGATCTGATCAAGAGACAGAGCTATGCCGGAGGATATTTATTGGAAACCGATGAGATAGGCCACCGTGTCATCAATCGAAATATAAATAAATATATAACGAAATAATTCGGCGCTATAATTCTCCTCTGATTAATAACGTAGCCCGAGCCATGACCTGTCAGGACAAATCACTTTTAGCCCCCGCTCTCGCTTCCACGCCCGTCATTCCGCGCTATCGCCAGATCATACGCAAACGGGCTGTGCTCATGTTAGCTATTGCGCTGGCGATGATGGCTTCACTGATGGTGGATGTAACCTGTGGGTCTTCGGGTTTACCGCTCAGTGCGCTGTGGCAGGCGCTTTTCCAGCCGGAAAAGGTGAATGCGGGCATACACGTTATTGTCTGGGATATTCGTTTACCCTATGCCCTGATGGCCCTACTGGTGGGCATGGCGTTAGGGTTAGCGGGCGCCGAAATGCAAACCATTTTAAATAATCCGCTGGCGACGCCGTTTACCCTTGGCGTATCGTCCGCAGCGGCTTTTGGCGCTGCGCTGGCGATTGTGTTGGGGATCGGTATTCCCGGTATTCCTGCCGCCTGGTTTATCCCGGCCAATGCGTTCATCTTTGCGCTTTTATCCGCGTTACTCCTGGACGGTATTACCCGTTGGACAGGCGTCGCCGCATCCGGAGTGGTGTTGTTCGGTATTGCGCTGGTATTCACCTTTAACGCGTTGGTCGCCATTATGCAGTTTGTGGCTGATGAAGATACGCTGCAGGGGCTGGTATTCTGGACGATGGGGAGCCTGGTCCGCGCGTCGTGGGAAAAATTGGGCGTACTGGCCGTGGTGTTTATTGCTGTGCTTTTTTGCGCGTTACGAAGCGCCTGGCAACTCACGGCATTACGTCTGGGCGAAGAGAGGGCGATGAGCTTTGGGATTCATGTCCGCCGTTTACGCCTGCTGTCATTGTTGCGTATCAGCTTGTTATCAGCGCTGGCGGTAGCTTTCGTCGGGCCGATTGGTTTTATTGGTCTCGTTGCGCCGCACATTGCGCGAATACTGTTGGGGGAAGATCACCGTTTCTACCTTCCGGGCAGCGTGCTGATAGGCGGGCTGGTGTTATCGCTGGCCTCTATTGCGGCGAAAAATAGTATTCCGGGCGTCATGGTGCCGGTGGGGATTGTCACCTCGCTGGTCGGGGTTCCGTTCTTTTTAAGCATTGTATTGCGACATCGGGGGAGTCTCTGATGCGCGGGTTAATGCTCCGCTCATTTAGCGCCGGCTATTCCACTCAGCCGGTTATTGCAGATCTCAACGTTCCCTTACTGCCGCGCGGGAAAATTACCATTTTGCTGGGGCCGAACGGCTGTGGTAAATCGACGTTACTACGTTCGCTGGCCGGGCTGAATAACGCCGACGGCGAGGCGCTGCTTGATGGCGAAGATCTCATGTCGTTATCGTTTGCCGAGCGGGCGCAGAAAGTTGTGTTTTTGCCGCAGTCATTACCGCAGGGCGTACATCTGCATGTACTGGAGTCGATTATCGTGGTACTGCGGGCATCAGGCGGCAGAGACAATGCGCAGGGCAGAGCGCAGATACTGGCTATCCTTGAGCAATTGGGCATAACGCATCTGGCGTTGCAGTATCTCGACCAGCTTTCCGGCGGTCAGCGGCAGTTAGTGGGTCTGGCGCAATCACTGATTCGTCGCCCTGAACTTCTGTTGCTGGATGAGCCGCTCAGCGCGCTGGATTTAAACTATCAGTTTCACGTAATGGATCTCGTGCGTCGGGATACCCTGGCGCAAAATAGGGTAACGATAGTCGTGGCGCATGACATTAATATTGCCCTGCGTCATGGTGACCATGTCCTGATGCTAAAAGACGGCAGGCTGGTCGCCAGCGGCGCGCCGGAGACGGTGATTACTGCGGAGCGTCTGGCTGAAGTGTACCGGGTACGAGGACGCGTGGAGCGCTGTTCGCAGGGGAAATTGCAGGTGGTGCTGGACGGCGTGATCGCTGTTTAAGACATATTGCCTGATGGCGCTGCGCTTATCCGGCCTACCCATTGCTCGTAGGCCGGATAAGGCAGTTATACCGCCATCCGGCAAAGGTGATTACTTCGCTTTACCCTGATTCGCCACGGCAGCCGCTTTCGCGGCGATTTCGTCAGCGTTGCCCAGATAGTAATGTTTGATCGGCTTGAAGTTTTCGTCGAACTCATACACCAGCGGCACGCCGGTCGGGATGTTTAACTCAAGGATCTCATCTTCACTCATGTTATCCAGGTATTTCACCAGCGCACGCAATGAGTTACCGTGAGCGGCGATGATCACGCGCTCACCGCTCTTCATACGCGGCAGGATGGTGTCGTTCCAGTAAGGAATAACGCGGTCGATGGTCAGCGCCAGACTTTCGGTCAACGGCAGCTCTTTCTCGCTCAGTTTGGCATAACGTGGATCGTGACCCGGATAACGCTCATCATCTTTGGTCAGTTCCGGCGGCGTCACGGCAAAACCGCGGCGCCACTGCTTAACCTGCTCGTCACCATATTTTTCTGCCGTTTCCGCTTTATTCAGCCCCTGCAACGCGCCATAGTGACGTTCATTGAGTTTCCAGGATTTTTCCACCGGCAGCCACGCCTGATCCAGTTCATCCAGTACGTTCCACAGCGTATGGATAGCGCGTTTCAGTACGGAAGTGTAGGCAAAATCAAAGCTGAAACCTTCTTCTTTTAGCAGTTTACCCGCTGCTTTTGCTTCGCTTACGCCTTTTTCAGACAGGTCAACATCATACCAGCCGGTGAAACGGTTCTCTTTGTTCCATTGACTTTCACCGTGACGTACCAGAACCAGCTTAGTTACAGCCATACTCTCACTCCTATAAATCATATGTAATGATAATAATTCTCATTATATTGCCGCGAGATGTTGGCGGCAATGCTTACGCATAACCATAGCGAAAATAGTGGCGCAGTGTAAGGTTCTTGTGAACTCAGAGTTGCGATTTTGTCTTTAAGTGGTGGAGGTTTGAGCAGGGCAATGGCGCGTAGGCCCGATAAGCTTGCGTCATCGGGCATGTAGCGGCATATCGTTAGAACGGAATAAACTGATACTCGGTCAGGCTGGCGTACTCCTCGCCAGGGCGAAGGATACAGTCAGGCTGCGGCCATTCAGGATGATTCGGGCTGTCCGGCAGCAGTTCGCTTTCCAGCGCCAGCCCTTGCCAGTCGGCATAAGGTTCCGGTCCGCGGGAAGGTGTACCCGCCAGATAATTGCCGGAATAAAACTGTAGCGCCGGGGCGGTGGTGTAAACCATCATTTGTAGCTTTCCATCCTGTGACCACAGACGGGCCGCCGGCTTTTTGCCATCACCCTGCGTCTGTAGCAGGAAAGCATGATCGTAGCCTTTAACCTTGCGCTGATCGTCATCGGCGAGAAACTCGCTGGCAATGACTTTTGGCATCCGGAAGTCAAACGAGGTATTGGCTACCGATTTTAGCCCCTGGCGTGGAATACCGGATTCATCTACCGGCAGATACTCATCCGCCAGAATTTGCAGCTTATGTTGGCGCACGTCGGTCCGATCGCCGTCCAGATTAAAATAGACGTGGTTGGTCAAATTCACCGGACAGGGTTTATCGACCGTCGCCCGGTAGGTGATGGAGATTCTATTGTCATCGGTCAGACGATATTGCGCCGTGGCGCAAAGATGGCCAGGAAAGCCCTGGTCGCCGTCATCAGAGGTGAGCGCGAATAATACCTGGCGATCGTTTTGGTTCACAATTTGCCAGCGGCGCTTGTCAAAGCCTTCCGGTCCGCCGTGTAGCTGGTTCTCGCCCTGGCTTGGGCTTAACTGTACGGTTTCGCCGGCAAACGTATAGCGGCTATTGGCGATACGGTTCGCGTAACGGCCAATAGAGGCGCCGAGGAATGACGTCTGTTCAGGGTAGTGTTCCGGGCTGGCGCAGCCCAGCAATGCTTCCCGAACGCTGCCGTCAGACAGCGGAATACGGGCGGAAAGAAGAGTGGCTCCCCAGTCCATCAGCGTTACCACCATCCCTGCGCTGTTGCGCAGGGTTAGCAGGCGGTACGGTTGACCATCGGGGGCCAGTGCGGGCGTTTCATTTAGCACTGTCCTGCTCCTTGTGACGGTTTGCATACATAAAAGGTTTCTTTGATTCCGGTTTTCGCTTCGTACTGTTGCGCAACGGCCTGCCGAACAGCGGGAACCAGATCTTCCGGGATCAGTGCGACAACACACCCGCCAAAGCCGCCGCCGGTCATGCGCACGCCGCCTCGATCGCCGATGGTCGCTTTGACAATGTCTACCAGCGTGTCTATCTGCGGGACGGTAATTTCGAAATCATCGCGCATTGAGGCATGGGACTCCGCCATCAGTTGGCCCATACGTTGCAAATCACCTTTCTCCAGCGCGCTTGCCGCTTCAACGGTGCGCGCATTTTCGCTCAATACATGGCGAACGCGTTTTGCGACTACCGGGTCCAGTTCGCTGGCAACGGCATTGAACGCCTCAAGGCTGACATCGCGCAGGGCCGGCTGCTGGAAGAAACGGGCGCCGGTTTCGCACTGTTCACGGCGGGTATTATACTCGCTGCCCACCAGCGTGCGCTTAAAGTTACTATTGATGATCACCACGGCGACACCTTTCGGCATGGAAACCGCTTTGGCGCCGAGCGTACGGCAATCAATCAGCAACGCATGATCTTTTTTGCCGAGCGCAGAGATGAGCTGATCCATAATGCCGCAGTTACAGCCAACAAACTGGTTCTCGGCCTCTTGTCCGTTGAGCGCAATTTGCGCGCCGTCCAGCGGCAGGTGATAAAGCTGCTGGAAGACGGTGCCCACCGCCACTTCCAGCGAGGCGGAGGAGCTTAACCCGGCGCCCTGCGGCACATTGCCGCTGATGACCATATCCACGCCGCCAAACGCGTTGTTACGCTGCTGCAGGTGTTTCACTACGCCGCGCACATAGTTTGACCACTGCTGGCTATCGTGGGTCACGATCGGCGCATCCAGTGAAAATTCGTCCGCCTGATTGTCGTAATCGGCGGCAATCACCCGTACGGTACGATCGTCGCGCGGCGCACAGCTAATTACGGTCTGGTAATCAATAGCGCAGGGCAGAACAAAACCATCATTGTAATCAGTGTGCTCGCCGATCAGATTGACGCGGCCTGGCGCCTGAATCGTGTGGGTGGCAGGGTAGCCGAAAATTTCAGCAAACAGCGCGCGCGTTTTCTCTTTCAGATTCATTTTTATACTCCGGATTCGCGAAAATGGATGTCGCTGACCGCGCGCAGGCGTTCAGCCGCTTGTTCTGCGGTTAAATCACGCTGGGTTTCCGCCAGCATTTCATAGCCGACCATAAATTTACGGACGGTCGCAGAGCGCAGCAGCGGCGGATAAAAGTGCGCGTGCAACTGCCAGTGTGCGTTTTCTTCACCGTTAAACGGCGCGCCGTGCCAGCCCATTGAGTAGGGGAAGGAACACTGGAACAGGTTGTCATAACGACTGGTCAGCTTTTTCAACGCCAGCGCCAGAGAGTCGCGCTGCTCGTCGTTTAAATCGGTAATGCGCAGGACATGCGTTTTGGGTAACAGGAGCGTTTCGAACGGCCACGCCGCCCAGTAAGGCACCACCGCCAGCCAGTGTTCGGTTTCGACCACGGTGCGGCTGCCGTCCGCCAGTTCTCGCTGGACATAATCCACCAGCATTGGCGAGCGCTGCTCGGCGAAGTAGGCTTTTTGTAAACGATCTTCGCGTTCGGCCTCATTCGGCAGGAAGCTGTTGGCCCAGACCTGTCCATGCGGATGCGGGTTCGAACAGCCCATCGCCGCGCCTTTATTTTCAAAGACCTGCACCCACGGATAGGTTTTGCCTAACTCGGCGGTCTGCGTCTGCCAGGTTCTGACGATTTCCGTCAGCGCGGGCAGGCTCAACTCCGGCAGCGTTTTACTGTGATCGGGAGAAAAGCAGATCACGCGGCTGGTGCCGCGCGCGCTCTGACAGCGCATCAGCGGATCGTGGCTGTCCGGCGCATCCGGCGTATCGGCCATCAGCGCCGCGAAATCGTTAGTAAAGACGTAAGTCCCTTTGTAATCGGGATTTTTATCGCCGGTGACACGCGTATTGCCCGCACACAAGAAGCAGTCCGGATCGTGGGCCGGCAGCATTTGCTGAGACGGCGTTTCCTGCGCCCCCTGCCAGGGGCGTTTTGCGCGATGCGGCGAAACCAGAACCCACTGGCCGGTAAGCGGGTTATAACGGCGATGCGGATGATCGATGGGATTAAATGGGGTCATAACAACGTCCTTAATCTGGGTATCCCTGCGGATGGCGTGACTGCCAGTGCCAGGTGTCCTGCGCCATTTCGTCAAGCGTGCGGGTGACGCGCCAGTTCAGCTCGCGATCGGCTTTGCTGGCATCCGCCCAATACGCCGGGAGATCGCCGTCGCGGCGCGGCGCGAAGTGGTAATTAATGGGTTTACCGCAGGCTTTACTAAAGGCGTTGACCACATCCAGGACGCTACTGCCGACACCCGCGCCGAGGTTATAAATATGTACGCCGGATTTGTCCGCCAGTTTTTCCATCGCCACGACGTGCCCGTCGGCTAAGTCCATAACGTGAATGTAATCGCGTACGCCGGTGCCATCCTCGGTCGGGTAATCGTTGCCGAAAACGGCGAGCGATTCGCGACGACCCACGGCGACCTGGGCGATATAGGGCATCAGGTTATTCGGAATACCTTGCGGATCTTCTCCCATGTCGCCCGACGGGTGCGCGCCGACCGGGTTGAAATAACGCAGCAGCGCAATACTCCACTCCGGCTGGGCTTTTTGCAGATCGGTGAGGATCTGTTCTACCATCAATTTACTTTTGCCGTAGGGGCTTTGCGGCGTGCCGGTAGGAAAACTTTCGACGTAAGGAATTTTGGGCTGATCGCCATAAACGGTGGCAGAGGAGCTAAAAATAAGGTTTTTAACGTTGGCCGCACGCATGGCGCTGACCAACCGTAGCGTACCGTTGACGTTGTTGTCATAGTACTCCAGCGGCCTGGCGACCGATTCGCCGACGGCTTTCAGGCCGGCAAAGTGAATCACGGTATCAATCGCGTGATCGTGCAGAATTTCGGTTATAAGCGCTTCGTTGCGAATATCGCCTTCGACAAAGGTCGGGTGCTTACCGCCCAGACGTTCAATAACGGGCAGCACGCTGCGCTTGCTGTTGCAGAGGTTATCGAGGATGACGACGTCATGACCATTTTGCAGCAATTGTACGCAGGTATGACTTCCAATGTAACCGCTACCACCTGTAACCAATACTCTCATAATTCGCTCCGTTAAGCCTATGGTATGGAATAACCATAGCATAACAAAGATGCGAAAAGTGTGACATGTAATAAATTAGTGGAATCGTTTACACACTGGTGATTTTACGCATTTGTATCGATTAAATGATTACAAATCATCTGGCTTGAGAATGCTTCTGCTTTTTATCCGAAAAAAAGGCGCGTTACGCGCCTGGGAATAAAACGGACGGGGCAGGAGCTGTCAGTCTTTTTTACGCGAGAGTAGCTTCCTGGCGAGCGCCCCGACAGCGACGACGCCGATAGCGGTCACTTTCCAGAATTTAAGTAACGCGATACCGAGCATAGCAAGCAGTCCTACTTTCTTGGCCGCGATACCGCCAATCAGCGCGGCGATCCCATACTCCGCTATTTTGTCCGTTGATTCGTTGAAGTCAGCGTAGCGTTGTCCAGAGTTGAACTTGACGGCACTGAGAATTCTTTTCGCCAGTGGGATTTCATGGTCAACAGAACCTCTGTCAGTCACCAGATTTAAAGAAAAATAACCTTCACGTCCCAGCAGATAGGTGTTGTAGTTCACGCCTTGTTCATTCAGTGGTTCGTTGGTGCCGATATCCTGGATGGCGGCGGACCAGATCAGACGATGATTGGTTGCATCGTAGGTAGGCTTCTCGATCCAGCCAATAATTTCTATCGGCTCAATGCCTTTTGCAATACGATCTTTATTCGCTTCTTTTGTGCCTTTGCGCAGGTTATCCATTAATTCATCGGCATCCCAGTTTTTTGCATCGTCATCTTTTACATAACCAGAATCATCATATTCGATAGAAATAAATCCATTCATTTCCTTTTTAAATACGAGACCGTAAAAATATTCATCGTCAACATAGTTACCAATTTCACGCATAAATACCGCCGCTTCTTTTGCGGGTATCCAGGTAAAACCTTCCGGCAGATTAAGCGTGGCTTTATCACCTAAACTAATTTTTGTCGGACCCGCAACGGCGGCGCGACTCATGCCTTCAACAGCGACCTCAACGGCGGTTTTACGCGCCTCCTGCGCAGCGGTAGGCTTTTGCTCAGCATAACTGCCGGGGCAAAATAACATGGCTGCCAGTAAAAATAGTATTATTTGTGGAAAACGAAAAGCCATAATGAATCCCTTATATTCACATACGACATCATTGTCGAAAATTTCAGGATTATTATGACAATGAGGCGGTCAGCGATTCAAGAGATAGTAAGCTTATCGACCATTATTATTATTCTTAATAAAAGGAGAGTGGTTCCAGAATGGCGCGCGGCGCCATTCTGATAATACATTTAATTATTGCATCGTCCGGAAACGTACTTATAACGTTCGCCCTCTGGTACAAATTCCAGCCGGTGGGTAATACAGGCAGGCGCATCCTCTGCATGATGGGAAACGAACAGCAGTTGGGTCTCTCCCTGGCGAATTAATACATCTACAAAACGGCGTACCAGTTGGCGGTTCAGCGGGTCCAACCCTTGCAGCGGCTCATCCAGAATCAACACTGTCGGATGCTTAACCAGCGCGCGCACGATCAGCGCCAGCCGCTGCTGTCCCCAGGAGAGACTGTGGAAAGGGGCATCCGCCGTACGCTTATCGATTCCCAGAATATCCAGCCACTGTTGCGCCAGTTTTCGTTGCCTGTCTGAAACGGCCTGGTAAATGCCGATAGAATCGAAATAGCCGGAGAGAATGACATTGCGCACCGTGGTACTGACGCGGTAATCCAGATGTAAACTGCTGCTGACGTAGCCGATATGTTTTTTGATATCCCAGATTGTTTCGCCGCTTCCTCGCCGCCGCCCGAACAGCGTAAGATCGTTGCTGTAGCCTTGCGGATGATCGCCAGTAATAAGGCTAAGCAACGTAGACTTACCCGCTCCGTTAGGACCGACGATCTGCCAGTGTTCGCCCGGATTGACTCGCCAGCTTAGGTGGTGGAGGATAGGGCGATCGTTATACGAGACTATGCCATCGTTAAGTACGATCCGTGGTTCGCCATCGGGTAACGCATGGCGGGCGGAAGGTTCGTCCGGTTCGGGTAATTGTACGTCGGTCAGACGCTCGCTGTGCGCGAGTTGAGCGACCAACGCCCGTTGCAGTAACTCTGTCGTCGTTCCGGTCTCCGCCAGCGTACAGTCGGCAAGCACGCCGGCAAACTGCACGAAGTCCGGGATTTCATCAAAACGGTTGAGTACCAGCGCCAGGGTCATACCCGCCTGGTTCAACGCCGTCAGGCGTTGCGCCAGTTGTTGACGGGCGGTCACGTCAAGCCCGTCGAACGGTTCATCAAGGATCAATAACTCCGGCTCAGACATCAGCGCCTGACACAGCAGCGCTTTTCGCGTCTCGCCGGTAGAAAGGTATTTAAAACGCCTGTCGAGTAAAGCGGAAATGCCGAACTGCTGCGCCAGCATCGCACAGCGGGCAGGATGGTGAACTTCATCCTGAATAATTTCCGCGGTAGTGCGCCCGGTATCGTCTTCGCCAGGACTGAGCATATCGGTGTTATTACGTTGCCACTCATCGCTGACCAGCTTTTGCAATTGTTCAAAGGACAGACGAGTAATGCGGGTAAACTGACACTGGCGCTCGCCTGTTAATAACGGCAGTTCACCCGCCAGCGCGCGGGCGAGCGCCGACTTCCCGCTCCCGTTAGCCCCAACGAATGCCCAGCTATCGCCCGCATTGAGCGTCAGCGAATCCAGATGAAGTGTTTTTGTATCGCTCAGACGAAACGTGCCTTGCGAAATTTGCAACGATGACATTTTGCATCCCATTTTTTGCAGCGATGATTGACAGGGATACGTCTTTCGGCAACGGATGTCAATGTGCTTAGCACAACGTTGCAATAATCACTCTGTCCGCATTAAACCAGGCAATCACGTCATCGCCTTCCTTTAACGTGGCGGCATCTGAAGTCGGTATCGTGGCGCACAGCGTCTGACCGTCCGGTAGCGCCATCAACACTTCACACTGTTCCGCGCCGCGCTCGATATGGCTGATCGTTCCCGACAACTGATTGTCAGCGGCGCGCGCAACGGCTGCATCCCGGGTAATGCCAACCCACGGCGCTTTTAGCAGGATCAGCACTTCTTTACCTTCCTCCAGGCCGAGACGCTCGCCGCTTTGTGCCGTCAGCGCGACTTTAAGCCGCGTTTTGCCGTCGGCCAGCAGCACATCGACATGCTGTTGCACCTGATCGCGATCGCGGGCGGTAATGGTGCCGAACCACTGATTTCGGGCGCTGGTTTGCAGTGAAAAGCGGGAAATAGCGGCCAGCAGACTGTCAAGCGGCAGGGCGTCATCGTCGCTTAACACATCGAACGCTTTTTGCTGAATTTGGCCCAGCAAATCGTAAAGCTGGATCAGACGCTGACCATAGCGGGTTAATACCGCGCCGCCGCCGCCTTTGCCGCCCGTTGCGCGCTCAACCAGCATATGTTCGCTAAGCTGGTTCATGTCGTTTATCGCATCCCAGGCGCTCTTATAGCTGATTCCCGCGTCTTTCGCGCCCTGACTAATCGAGCCGGAAAGCGCAATGTGTTTCAGCAGAGAGATACGTCGGGGATCGGCAAAAAGCTTTTGCTGAAGTTTCAGGGTAAGAAGGATTTCGGCCTGCATAACCAGCTCCTGGTAAAAAGACTATTGTGACTGAAAAGCGCGTCAGCGCAAAGCCGACCGCACAAAAGGGGAGTGCTTTTCTGTGTGATGCGGTTAAAATACAAAAAGGACTATATCTGGAGTTGCCCATGTTAGAGTTATTAAAAAGTCTGGTATTCGCCGTCATCATGGTACCGGTAGTGATGGCCATCATCCTCGGTCTGATTTACGGTCTGGGTGAGGTGTTCAACATTTTTTCCGGTATCGGTCAGAAAGACCAGTCCAGACAGAACCGCTGATTTCCCCAAACGCCCGCTCAGTCGGGCGTTTTTGTTTACTCAAGATCCTGCTTTTCCTGCCGATATTTTCTGTGTTTAATCGTTAATGGGTATGAATAACCGCTGGGAAACCCCTGAGATTATCGTTATATTGTCGTTTACATAACGAAACGCACAAGGAGTTACAGATGGCGCATTCCTGGTTACGCCTGGTCGCAGGGGCAACATTATCTTTCGTCATCGCCGGTCATGCGCTGGCGGATGAAGGCAAGATCACCGTATTTGCCGCCGCGTCGCTAACGAACGCGATGCAAGACATTGCGGCAGAATATAAAAAAGAGAAAAATGTGGATGTGGTCTCCTCATTCGCCTCCTCTTCAACGCTGGCGCGCCAGATAGAAGCGGGCGCGCCGGCGGATCTGTTCATCTCTGCTGACCAGAAATGGATGGATTACGCAGCCGATAAAAAAGCGGTGGATACCACGACGCGCGAAACATTGCTTGGCAATAGCCTGGTGGTGGTAGCGCCGAAAGCCAGCGAGCAGAAACCGTTTACCATCGACAACAAAACGGACTGGATTCGTCTGCTGAACGGCGGACGTCTGGCAGTGGGCGATCCGCAACACGTACCGGCGGGAATTTATGCCAAAGAAGCGCTGCAAAAGTTGGGCGCATGGCAAACGCTTGAACCGAAACTGGCGCCGGGCGAGGATGTGCGCGGCGCGTTGGCGCTGGTCGAACGTAACGAAGCGCCTTTGGGCATTGTATACGGTTCTGATGCGGTTGCCAGCAAGGGGGTCAACGTGGTGGCGACGTTCCCGGAAGATTCACATAAAAAAGTGGAATACCCCATCGCTATCGTGGAGGGGCATAAAAATGCGACCGTCAGCGCGTTCTATGATTACCTGAAAGGACCGCAGGCCTCGGCAATCTTTAAACGTTATGGATTTACGACGAAGTAATGATACTGACCGATCCAGAATGGCAGGCTGTCCTTCTTAGCCTGAAAGTGTCTTCCCTGGCCGTGCTGTTTAGCCTGCCGTTTGGGATCTTTTTTGCCTGGTTACTGGTACGATGCCGGTTTCCGGGCAAAGCCTTACTTGATAGCGTCCTGCATCTGCCGCTGGTGCTGCCGCCGGTGGTGGTCGGCTATCTGCTGCTGGTGTCGATGGGGCGACGCGGGTTTATTGGCCAGTGGCTGTATGACTGGTTCGGTTTCACGTTTGCCTTTAGCTGGCGCGGCGCCGTGCTGGCGGCGGCGGTGATGTCCTTCCCGCTGATGGTGCGGGCCATTCGGCTGGCGCTGGAGGGGGTGGATATCAAGCTTGAACAGGCCGCCAGAACGCTGGGCGCCGGGCGCTGGCGCGTTTTTCTGACTATCACCTTACCGCTTACCCTGCCGGGCATTATTGTCGGTACGGTGCTGGCGTTTGCCCGTTCGCTTGGCGAATTTGGCGCGACCATTACCTTTGTTTCTAATATTCCGGGCGAAACCCGCACCATACCTTCCGCCATGTATACTTTGATTCAGACGCCTGGCGGGGAGAGCGCGGCGGCGAGGCTGTGCGTGATTTCGATTGTATTAGCGCTGATTTCGCTGTTGATTTCTGAATGGCTGGCGCGGATTAGCCGTGAACGGACGGGGCGCTAACCATGCTGGAGCTTAATTTTTCCCAGACGCTGGGAACGCACTGTTTAACCCTCAACGAAACGCTGCCAGCCAGTGGGATCACGGCTATCTTTGGCGTCTCCGGCGCGGGAAAAACCTCGCTGATTAATGCCATCAGCGGTTTGACTCGCCCGCAAAAAGGACGCATCGCGCTGAATGGCCGGGTGTTGCATGACGCGGAAAACGGTATCTGTTTAACGCCGGAAAAGCGCCGCATCGGTTATGTTTTCCAGGATGCGCGCCTGTTCCCCCATTACAAAGTACGCGGCAATTTGCGCTACGGCATGGCGAAAAGCATGACCGGCCAGTTTGATAAGCTGGTGTCGCTGCTGGGAATTGAAGCGTTGCTTGATCGCCTGCCGGGGAGCCTGTCCGGCGGAGAAAAACAGCGCGTAGCGATAGGCCGGGCATTGCTCACCGCCCCGGAGTTGCTGCTGTTGGACGAACCGTTGGCCTCGCTGGATATCCCGCGAAAACGCGAATTACTGCCGTACCTGCAACGGCTGGCGCGGGAAATCAATATTCCCATGCTGTATGTCAGCCATTCTCTCGATGAAATTCTCCACCTGGCGGATAAAGTCATGGTGCTGGAGGATGGACAGGTTAAAGCGTTTGGCCCGCTGGAGGAGGTCTGGGGAAGCAGCGTTATGCACCCGTGGCTGCCGAAAGAGCAACAGAGCAGTATTCTGAAAGTTAGCGTGCTGGAGCATCACCCACATTATGCCATGACCGCTTTGGCGCTTGGCGACCAGCACCTGTGGGTAAATAAACTCAATCAGCCGCTGCAATCCACACTGCGTATTCGTATACAGGCGTCGGATGTCTCGCTGGTACTACAGCCGCCGCAGCAGACCAGTATCCGCAACGTATTGCGGGCAAAAGTGGCGAATTGCTATGACGATAACGGGCAGGTGGAAGTCCAGCTTGAGATAGGCGGCAGAACGCTGTGGGCGCGAATAAGCCCGTGGGCCAGGGATGAGCTGAATATCAAGCCTGGCCTGTGGCTTTACGCGCAGGTGAAAAGCGTTTCTATCACCGCCTGACTATAGCAGGTGGGTGTAAATAAATTTGGCGATGCTATCGGTAGTGTTATCGCCGATCACAACGTCAGCGCGCGCTTTCACCGCCTCATCGGCGTTGCCCATCGCAACGCCGGTGCCTGCCGCCTCCAGCATACTGATGTCGTTGTAGTTATCGCCGAAAGCGATCACATTTTTCATTGACCCTCCCTGCGCTTCTATCCACTGGGTAAGGCGCTTGCCTTTACTGTTGCCTTTGCGCGCGATATCCACCTGATCGTGCCATGACCATTCGCACTCCAGGCCAAGCGCCTGTTCAACATGCTGACCGAACCGCTGTAGTCTGGGAATATCTTCATCGGTAAGCGCAAACTTCCACACGGCATTCACGTCGCGCGCCGCCTGCGCTAACGAAGAGACCTGTGTAAAGGTCGGACGTTGTTCCGGCGGCAAGGTCTGCGCCCACCGGGAGGTACGCACGACGTGGCCGGTTGGGTGTTCGTAAAGCATAGCGTCATCAACATACATCAGGCCGTGAATCTGATGCTCATCCAGTAAATCAATCAACTGCAACGCCTTATCCACGGGCATAGGATCGGCATCCATGACAGTTTTAGCTTGATAATCATACAAATAGGTGCCGTTGCAGCAAATAGCAGGTGTTTCCAGCGCCAGCGCCTGATAAAAAGGATGAATAGCAACGTGATGGCGACCAGTGACAATGATAAGTTGAAAGCCCGCCTCTTTGGCGCGTGATAGCGCGTCAAGCGAGGAGGGGAGTAAGGTTTTATGCGGGGTTAATAACGTTCCGTCTAAATCGAGGGCAATCACGCGTGCAGTCATAATTTTTTCCAGATTAAGAGTAATAATTCCGTCTGTCGGCATGGTACACCGGGACGGTAAGCAGACAAAATTCTGCGTCTGAATTCAGCATTCGCCGTCAAAAGCGACTACGTTAAGCTGTGTCCTGTTATTGCAGCTACATGCCATATGCAAAGGAGTATTCATGAAACAAACAGTCTATACCGCCAGCCCTGAGAGTCAGCAAATTCACGTCTGGAGCCTGAACCACGAAGGGACGCTGACGCTGGTGCAGGTCGTGGATGTGCCCGGTCAGGTTCAGCCGATGGTGGTCAGTCCGGATAAACGCTACCTCTATGTCGGCGTGCGCCCGGAGTTTCGTGTCCTGGCGTATCGTATTGCGCCGGATGATGGCGCGCTGACGTTTGCCGCCGAATCCGCCCTGCCGGGTAGCCCGACCCATATTTCTACCGATCATCATGGTCGTTTTGTCTTTGTCGGATCGTATAACGCCGGTAATGTCAGCGTGACGCGCTTACAGGATGGTCTGCCGGTTGAGCTGGTGGATGTGGTGGAAGGGCTGGACGGCTGCCACTCGGCAAATATTACGCCTGATAACCGTACCCTGTGGGTGCCTGCGCTAAAACAGGATCGCATTTGTCTGTTTACGCTAAGCGATGACGGCCATCTGGTGGCCCAGGAGCCGGCGGAAGTAAATACAGTTGAAGGGGCAGGCCCGCGTCATATGGTCTTCCACCCGAATCGACAATATGCGTATTGCGTCAATGAACTGAACAGTTCGGTGGATGTCTGGCAGCTTAAAAATCCGCATGGCGAGATAGAGTGCGTGCAAACGCTGGATATGATGCCCGCCGATTTTTCCGATACCCGCTGGGCGGCGGATATTCATATTACGCCGGATGGACGGCATCTGTATGCCTGTGACCGCACCGCCAGTCTGATTACCGTCTTTAGTGTCTCCGAAGATGGCAGCGTACTGAGCGTTGAAGGCTTCCAGCCGACGGAAGCCCAACCGCGCGGCTTTAATATCGACAATAGCGGAAAATACCTGATTGCAGCGGGTCAAAAATCACATCATATCGCGGTCTATGAAATTACGGGCACTCAGGGGTTGCTGACGGAAAAAGGCCGTTATGCCGTCGGCCAGGGGCCAATGTGGGTTGTAGTGAACGCGTACTAAAGCGCTGTGTGCCGGAGGGCGGCGGGCTGGAGCTCATCAAGGCGGGATGCCTGATTAATTTCAATAAACATCGCTTGCAGTAAAACCACGGGCCGCCACATCTGCTGCGGCGGCCCGTTTATAAGCCTGAACCGGAACGGCGATTACTGCTTAGGTTCCGCCACCACTTTACTGCCTACACCGCGGTTGTTGTATTCCCACATGCGGTTGTAGTTCGTGTCGTTCAGATTACGCTGCACCTCGTCTTTGTCATCCACGGTTCCCGTATTTCCGGCAAACGGACGTTTCGAGATGACCGCGTCGGCCCACGGTTTGGCAACGTTGAAGCCCTCGTTAATCACGCTGTCGCGGATCACGACCTGACCGTTGGTGTTGGCGTCGACATCCAGCGAGCGGCCAAGCTGCGCAACGCCATCGCCGGAGGCGTTAAAGCGGCTGTTGATCGCCAAAAAGCCATAGTAAATATTGGACAGCGTCGCCGGGGCGAAGACGTAGGCTTCCTGCTGTGTGCGGGAGTTGACGACCTGGAAGTTGGTGTTATCGAACACCACGGCGCCTCGTCCGGAAACCATATCCACATCGCCTTCAATATAGCTGTTCGTCACCAGCGTACGTGGCTGGCGATCGGTTTGCAGACGGTTCTGCACGCCGCTGTTGGTCACAAAGAAGGTGTTCTGGCGGCCAAGGATATTGACCTTGTTAATCTGGACTTTGTCGCCATCGGTACGCAGCGCCACCGCCGGATGGTTTCCGGCATCGACGCTGTCGCCCAGCGTGTTCTCGATGGTCAGATTTTGTAGCTGCAGACCGTTATTCTGCGACCAGAACGCGGCAGAACACATCACACCGATCGTCGCGGCGTGTTTGCTTTGGCAGTTATCGAACATATACCAGGCGGGTTTACCAGGCATATATTTCCCGCCGGGATTCACCGCGCGGCGCCAGTCAGCGACGCTCATTTCACCATCAATCGCCATCCCAATTTTCACATCGATCGGTTTTTCACCGGTCCCGTACAGGGTCAGACTTCCCGGCGCGGCGGGAACATACACGGTCCCCTGATAGTCGCCCGGCATAATAGCAATGTACTGGCGTTTGTTCGTGCGTTTAACCATTGCCGCATCGACCGCGGCCTGAATCGAGGTGTGCGTAACGCCTGGCGTACCTGCCGGCCCCACCACAAAGTCAGGCTGTGCGGGCAGGGTAATCGGCGACGGCGACCACGGGGCGGTATTCGGCGTCAGGGAGGCAAAATAGCGCGCCGCAACGAAGTTTTTCGCTTCATTTGCCGACAGAATTGGGCGCGAGGCGGTGCCAGGCGCGGTTTGATCGGAAGGGATCTGATCGGGTGGCGTAGAGCTACAGGCGCTCAGCGTCACGCCAAAAGCCAGTGCCAGCGCCAGACGGGAAACCGATAATGTATTCACAGGTTGCTCCGGGCTTGAAAAAGTTAAATGACATCCATTGAAGCCTGCTTTTTTATACTAAGTTGAACGAAACGGGAAGGCGAAAAGGTAAAAAGTTCCTTTTCAGGCCGGAAACACCTGTAGCATCAGATAGTTTTATCACAATTAAGCAACAACTTTCGCGCTTTGAGTTGACAATCCGGAGCAGAAAGAAAATAAATGTCTATACAACTCATGACAGGCAAGAGAGCGACAGGAATGCGGCAACTTTTACCGGGCGATACTGTCTGGCGAAACATCAGGCTGGCGACAATGGACCCGCAGCGGCAAGCCCCGTACGGGCTGGTGGATAACCAGGCGCTGATTGTACGCGAAGGGCATATTTGCGATATCGTGCCAGAGACGCAGCTTCCTGTCAGTGGGGACAATATCCATGATATGCAGGGACGACTGGTAACCCCGGGACTTATCGATTGCCACACGCATCTGGTGTTTGCCGGTAACCGCGCCGCAGAGTGGGAGCAGCGGCTTAACGGCGCGTCATACCAGCATATTAGCGCTCAGGGCGGCGGCATTAACGCGACGGTATCAGCAACCCGCGCCTGTGCGGAGGAGACGCTCTACCTGCTGGCGCGCGAACGCATGATGCGCCTTGCCAGCGAAGGCGTTACGCTGCTGGAGATTAAATCCGGCTATGGCCTGGAGCTGGCGACAGAAGAAAAGCTGTTGCGCGTTGCTGCAAAACTTGCCGCCGAAAACGCTATCGACATTAGCCCCACGCTATTGGCCGCTCATGCTACGCCAGCGGAGTATCGTGACGACCCGGACGGCTACACCACTCTGGTCTGCGAGACGATGATTCCGCAGCTCTGGCAAAAAGGGTTATTTGATGCGGTAGACCTCTTTTGCGAGAGCGTCGGCTTTAATGTGGCCCAGAGTGAGCGCGTGTTGCAGACGGCGAAGGCGTTAGGTATTCCCGTTAAAGGCCATGTTGAGCAGCTTTCGCTGTTGGGCGGCGCGCAGCTGGTGAGTCGTTATCAGGGTTTATCGGCGGATCATATCGAATATCTTGATGAAGCGGGCGTCGCGGCGATGCGTGACGGCGGTACTGTCGGCGTGTTGTTGCCCGGCGCGTTTTATTTTCTGCGCGAGACGCAGCGCCCGCCGGTTGAACTGCTGCGCCGCTATCAGGTGCCTGTCGCCGTCGCCAGCGATTTCAATCCCGGCACCAGCCCGTTTTGCAGTTTGCATCTGGCGATGAATATGGCCTGCGTACAGTTTGGTCTGACGCCGGAAGAGGCATGGGCGGGCGTTACGCGCCATGCCGCACGCGCGCTGGGAAGACAGGCGACGCATGGGCAGCTCAGGGCCGGCTACCGGGCAGATTTTGTGGTGTGGGATGCTGAACAGCCGGTAGAGATTGTGTATGAGCCGGGGCGTAACCCTTTATATCAGCGGGTATACAGAGGACAAATCTCATGACGCAATGGTATCCGGCTTCTCCGGCGCTCTGGCAGGGGCGCGATGACAGTATAGAAGCGCCGGATGCGCGGCGTCTGTTTCAGACCGTCACGCGCAGCGAGACCTTTTTCCCCGAAAACTGGCAGCAAAAGATCGCGTTAATGGGATTTGCCTGCGACGAGGGGGTAAAACGCAATTCAGGCCGTCCCGGCGCGGCAGGCGCCCCGGATGCGTTGCGTAAAGCGCTGGCGAATATGGCCAGCCACCAGGGACATGAACGGCTGGTGGATTTAGGCAATTGGGTTGCGCCGACGCCCGATCTGGAAGGCGCGCAGCAGGCCTTGCGCGATGCGGTAAGCCGCTGTCTGCGGGCCGGGATGCGCACGCTGGTACTGGGCGGCGGGCATGAAACCGCGTTTGGACACGGCGCGGGGGTGCTGGACGCGTTTGCGCAGGAAAGCGTAGGGATCATTAATCTTGATGCGCATCTGGATCTCCGTCAGACCGACCGGGCAACATCCGGGACGCCGTTTCGTCAACTGGCGCAGCTATGCGACGCGCAGAGCCGCGCGTTTCATTATGCCTGTTTCGGCGTGAGCCGTGCGGCGAATACGCAGGCATTGTGGCGGGAAGCGCAGTGGCGGAATGTTACCGTGGTGGAGGATCTGGACTGCCATGACGCGCTGGCACAGATGACGCAGTTTATCAACAAGGTGGATAAAATTTATCTGACTATCGATCTCGACGTATTGCCTGTCTGGGAAATGCCGGCCGTCTCCGCTCCCGCAGCGCTGGGCGTGCCGCTGATACAGGTTCTGCGTTTAATTGAGCCGGTTTGCCGCAGCGGAAAATTACAGGCGGCGGATCTGGTTGAATTTAATCCACGCTTTGATGAAGATGGCGCAGCGGCGCGCGTGGCGGCGCGGCTTGGCTGGCAAATCGCGCACTGGTGGCGTTAATCTGTCATCCAGAAAACACTCTCCGCATAAGGAAGGCTTCACGCATGTATTCATCCCGCTCCCGTTCTGCGCCTGCGCCTTTTTACGAAACGGTGAAACAGGACATCTGTAAAAAAATAGCCGACGGCGTCTGGCAGCCGCACGATCGCATTCCGTCGGAAGCAGAACTGGTCGCCCAGTATGGCTTTAGCCGAATGACCATCAACCGGGCGCTGCGTGAGTTGACGGATGAAGGGTGGCTGGTGCGTTTACAGGGCGTGGGGACGTTTGTCGCCGAACCGAAAGGCCAGTCCGCGCTGTTTGAAGTCCGCAGTATCGCCGAGGAGATTGCCGCCCGCCGTCATCAGCATCGTTGTGAGGTGCTCACGCTGGAGCGCGTGCGGGCAAACGCCATCCAGGCCAGCGCTCTCAACGTCAATGAGAGCGATGTCATTTTCCATTCCATCATGGTGCATTATGAAAACGATCTGCCGGTACAAATTGAAGATCGCTGCGTGAATGCGGATATTGCCGTGGATTACCTGACGCAGGATTACCGTCAGACCACGCCGCACGCTTATTTGTCGCGGATCGCGCCGCTAACGGAAGGGGAACATATTGTGGAGGCGGTGCGCGCCACGGCGCAAGAGTGCGCGTGGTTAACTATCAAAGAGCATGAGCCCTGTCTGCTCATTCGGCGTACGACCTGGTCCGCGTCGCGGATTGTTTCTCACGCCCGCTTACTTTTCCCCGGGTCGCGCTACCGGCTACAGGGACGATTTATCTCCTGAGCGGGCCGCTGCCGGAAAACGTGATTGCTGACACAATATAACAAAATTGTATCATTTTTGTTAATTCTATTCTTGTGCTTACTTGTATAGACAAGTATATGTCTGATTCTTATCTGTGGGTCTGCGGCGGTGCCTGATAGTAGCGTTTTTGCGTTATTTGGCGATGGCAGACCGATAATAATGAGGAGTCATTGCTATGCCTGAAAGCAAGTATCGTCAGCAGACTATCCGCGCGCCCAGAGGCACGGTATTAACGGCGAAAAGCTGGCTGACAGAAGCCCCGCTGCGGATGTTAATGAATAATCTCGATCCTGACGTGGCGGAAAATCCGCATGAGCTGGTGGTCTACGGCGGGATTGGTCGCGCCGCGCGCAACTGGGAATGCTATGACGCTATTGTTGATGCGCTCACCCGGCTGGAGGCGGACGAAACGTTGCTTATTCAGTCTGGCAAACCGGTCGGCGTATTTAAAACGCACGACAACGCGCCGCGGGTATTAATCGCCAACTCCAACCTGGTTCCCCACTGGGCGACATGGGAACATTTTAACGAACTGGATGCGAAAGGGCTGGCGATGTACGGTCAGATGACGGCCGGAAGCTGGATCTATATCGGCAGCCAGGGAATCGTGCAGGGAACATACGAAACCTTTGTCGAGGCGGGGCGTCAGCACTATAACGGCACGCTGGCGGGACGCTGGGTGCTGACTGCCGGGCTGGGCGGCATGGGCGGCGCGCAACCGCTAGCCGCGACGCTGGCCGGAGCGTGTTCGCTGACGATTGAATGCCAGCAAAGCCGTATCGATTTTCGTCTGCGTACTCGTTACGTGGATGAGCAGGCCGCCACGCTGGATGACGCGCTGGCCCGCATTACGCGCTACACCCGCGAGGGGAAAGCCGTGTCCGTCGCCCTGTGCGCGAACGCGGCGGATATCCTGCCGGAACTGGTTAATCGCGGCGTGCGCCCGGACCTGGTGACCGATCAGACCAGCGCCCACGATCCGCTACATGGCTATTTACCCTCCGGCTGGCGCTGGGAGGAGTATCAGAAAAACGCGCAATCCGATCCCCACGGGACGATGCAGGCAGCGAAACGTTCCATGGCGGCGCATGTTCGGGCGATGCTGGCGTTCAGTAAAATGGGCGTGCCGACCTTTGACTATGGCAACAATATTCGTCAGATGGCGAAAGAGATGGGGGTGGAAAACGCCTTTGATTTTCCGGGATTTGTGCCAGCCTATATTCGTCCGCTGTTCTGTCGTGGCATCGGGCCGTTTCGCTGGGTGGCGCTGTCCGGCGATCCGCAGGATATCTATAAAACCGATGCCAAAGTCAAAGAGATAGTGGCTGAGGATAAACATCTGCATCACTGGCTGGATATGGCGCGTGAGCGCATTCATTTTCAGGGGCTACCGGCGCGTATCTGCTGGGTAGGCCTGGAGTGGCGGCAAAAACTGGGGCTGGCGTTCAACGAAATGGTGCGTTGCGGCGAGGTATCCGCGCCCATTGTGATTGGCCGCGATCACCTGGATTCCGGTTCTGTCGCCAGCCCTAACCGTGAAACCGAAGCGATGCGCGACGGTTCCGACGCGGTTTCCGACTGGCCGCTGTTAAATGCGTTGCTGAATACCGCCAGCGGGGCGACATGGGTATCGCTCCATCATGGCGGCGGGGTGGGGATGGGTTTTTCGCAACACGCCGGTATGGTGATTGTCTGTGATGGCACTGACGAGGCCGCCGCGCGTATTCGCCGCGTGTTACACAACGATCCGGCGACGGGCGTCATGCGCCATGCCGATGCCGGATATGATCTCGCGGTGGAATGCGCTGTTGAGCAAGGTCTGAATTTACCGATGGTTGCGGCGACGCAGGGGAAAGGCTGATATGAACACCATGACACTCACTCCGGGGCAGTTAAGTCTCTCTCAACTGTACGATATCTGGCGTCATCCGGTACAGCTTCGGCTGGACGCCAGCGCCATTGACGGCATTAACGCCAGCGTCGCGTGCGTCAATGATATCGTTGCCGAAGGGCGTACCGCCTACGGCATCAACACCGGTTTCGGCCTGCTGGCGCAGACGCGCATCGCTGATGAAGACTTGCAAAATCTACAGCGATCGTTGGTGCTGTCTCACGCCGCGGGCGTAGGCGACCCACTGGATGACGCGATGGTGCGTCTGATCATGGTATTGAAAATCAATAGCCTGGCGCGCGGGTTTTCCGGGATTCGGTTGAGCGTGATAGAAGCGCTCATCGCTCTGGTGAATGCCGGCGTGTATCCGCTGATTCCGGCAAAAGGCTCGGTTGGCGCGTCGGGCGACTTAGCGCCGCTGGCGCATCTGTCGCTGACGCTGCTTGGCGAAGGAAAAGCGCGCTGGCAGGGCGAATGGCTTCCGGCGCAGACGGCGCTAAAAAAGGCCGGACTGGAGCCTGTCGCGTTGGCGGCCAAAGAGGGGCTGGCGCTGCTTAACGGCACCCAGGCGTCAACGGCCTTCGTGCTGCGCGGTTTGTTTGAGGCACAGGAGTTATTTGCCTCCGCCGTTGTCTGCGGCGCGCTGACCACCGAAGCCGTACTGGGATCGCGCCGTCCTTTTGATGCGCGCATTCATGCCGCGCGCGGACAACAGGGGCAAATTGACGTCGCGCGGTTGTTCCGGCATCTGCTGACCGATACCAGTGCTATTGCTGAATCACATCACCACTGTCATAAAGTTCAGGACCCGTATTCCCTTCGCTGCCAGCCGCAGGTAATGGGCGCTTGTCTGACCCAGTTACGTCAGACGAAAGAGGTACTGCTGGCTGAGGCCAACGCGGTGTCCGATAATCCGCTGGTCTTTGCCGATGCGGGGGAGGTGATCTCCGGCGGTAACTTCCATGCTGAACCGGTTGCCATGGCGGCGGATAATCTGGCGCTGGCGATAGCGGAAATCGGCGCGCTATCGGAGCGGCGCATCGCGCTGATGATGGATAAACATATGTCGCAGTTACCGCCGTTCCTGGTGAAAAATGGCGGCGTTAATTCCGGTTTTATGATTGCCCAGGTCACCGCCGCGGCGCTCGCCAGCGAGAATAAAGCGCTGGCGCACCCGCACAGCGTGGATAGCCTGCCGACCTCGGCGAATCAGGAAGATCATGTCTCAATGGCCCCGGCGGCAGGACGGCGACTCTGGGAAATGGCGGCGAATACCCGCGGCATCATTGCCGTGGAGTGGCTGGCTGCCTGTCAGGGGATAGATTTACGGGAAGGGTTAACCTCCAGCCCGTTACTGGAACAGGCGCGGCAGACACTGCGCGAGCAGGTGGCGCACTATACGCAGGATCGTTTTTTCGCGCCCGATATTGAGTGTGCGACGGCGCTGCTGGCGCAAGGCGCGTTACAGCGTCTGGTGCCGGACTTTATGTGAATGCTGCCGGATGGAGCGGCGCTTATTCGGCTTACCCAACCCGTTGGCAGGGTAAGACGTTTACGCCGCCATCCGGCACAGCGTTTAACTGAACATCGCCGTGATCGAGGCGCTGGCGAGCGAATGGAAATGCACGTTAAAGCCGACCATCGCGCCGCTGGCGTCTTCATCAACGTCAAGACGCTCGACGTCCAGCGCGTGAACCGTAAAGATATAGCGGTGCGTTTCCCCTTTAGGCGGCGCCGCGCCGCCGTAGCCCGCTTTACCGAAATCGGTACGCGTCTGAATGACGCCGTCTGGTACGGCCACCAGGCCTGAGCCGAACCCCTGGGTCAGTACGCGCGTATCCGCCGGGAGGTTCACCACCACCCAGTGCCACCAGCCGGAGCCGGTCGGCGCGTCGGGATCGTAACAGGTCACGACAAAACTTTTGGTGCCCATCGGCACGTTGTCCCAGGCCAGATGCGGCGAAATATTATCGCCATCATAGCCCATACCGTTAAAAACGTGGCGATGAGGAAGTTTATCTCCATCGCGCAAATCGTTGCTGATAAGTTTCATGCGCTCTCCTTTTGACTCACCAGAAGTGTAGCCAGAAGCAGCATCGCTTACCGCTGATTAATGGCTAAAAAATGTTTCATTGTGTACCGCGTCATTGACCGCCTGGGTCAAACGGCGCAGTTGATCCGGACGAATAATGTAGGGCGGCATCAGGTAGATTAGCTTGCCGAACGGCCTGATCCAGACGCCTTGCCCGACGAAGAAGCGTTGAAGCGCCGCCATATTGACCGGATGCGTGGTTTCAACCACCCCAATCGCGCCCAATACCCGCACATCCGCCACCCAGGGCGAACTTTGCGCGGGGGCTAACTCAGCGCGTAACTGAGACTCGATAGACGCCACCTGCTGACGCCATTCGCCGCTTTCCAGCAGCGTCAGGTTGGCGCAGGCGACGGCGCAGGCCAGCGGATTCCCCATAAACGTCGGGCCATGCATAAAACACCCCGCCTCGCCGTTGCTAATAGTCTCTGCAACCTGGCGTGTCGTGAGCGTTGCCGAGAGGGTCATGGTGCCGCCGGTTAAGGCTTTGCCGAGACACAGAATATCCGGCGCGATCCCGGCGTGCTCGCAGGCGAACAGTTTGCCGGTACGGCCAAACCCGGTGGCTATTTCATCGGCAATCAGCAGAATGCCTTCGCGATCGCACATGTTACGAATACGCCTGAGCCATTGTGGATGATATATGCGCATCCCGCCCGCGCCCTGAACGATAGGTTCCAGAATCACGGCGGCTATTTCATGGCGATGCGCGGCCATCAGGCGGGCAAATGGCGCGATGTCGCTTTCATCCCATTCGCCATCCATCCGGCTTTGCGGCGCCGGCGCGAACAGATTTTCCGGCAGATAGCCTTTCCACAAGCTGTGCATGGAGTTATCCGGATCGCACACCGACATCGCGCCGAACGTGTCGCCATGATAACCGTGGCGAAACGTCAGAAAACGCTGACGCGATTCGCCGCGCGCCTGCCAGTATTGCAGCGCCATCTTCATGGCCACTTCCACCGACACCGACCCGGAGTCGGCCAGAAAGACACACTCCAGCGGCTCAGGCGTTATCGCGACCAGCTTACGGCACAGATTCACCGCAGGTTGATGGGTTATGCCGCCGAACATGACATGCGACATGGCGTCAATTTGCGCTTTCATCGCCGCGTTCAATTGCGGGTGGTTATAACCATGAATGGCCGCCCACCAGGAGGACATCCCCTCAATCAGGCGTTTGCCCGAGGCGAGAACCAGCTCGCAGCCTTCGGCCCGCTCAACGGGATATACCGGCAGCGGCGAGGTCATGGAAGTGTAAGGATGCCAAATATGGCGTTTATCGAAGGCCAGATCGTCCGTTGTCATAATCGACTTGTAAACCAAATTAAAAAGATTTAGGTTTACGAGTCTACACCATATCAAAAACAAACAACATATTTTGGAGAAGCCCGATGGCTCGCCACCCACGCTGGACACTGTCGCAAGTAACCGAATTATTTGAAAAACCACTGCTGGAATTGCTGTTTGAAGCGCAGCAAATTCATCGCCAGCATTTCGATCCGCAGCAGGTACAGGTTAGTACGCTGTTGTCGATCAAAACCGGCGCCTGCCCGGAGGATTGTAAATACTGCCCGCAGAGCTCGCGCTATAAAACCGGGCTGGAAGCCGAGCGTTTAATGGAAGTAGAGCAGGTACTGGACTCCGCCCGTAAAGCGAAAAACGCTGGTTCGACCCGCTTCTGTATGGGGGCGGCCTGGAGGAATCCGCATGAACGCGATATGCCTTATCTGGAGAAGATTGTACAGGGCGTCAAAGCGATGGGGCTGGAAACCTGTATGACGCTCGGCATGTTGAACGAGAGCCAGGCGCAGCGTCTGGCTAACGCCGGGCTGGATTACTACAACCACAACCTCGATACCTCGCCGGAGTTTTACGGCAATATCATCACTACCCGTACCTATCAGGAGCGCCTCGACACGCTGGAAAAAGTCCGTGAAGCAGGGATTAAAGTGTGCTCCGGCGGCATTGTGGGTCTGGGCGAAACGGTTACCGATCGCGCCGGACTGTTGTTGCAGTTGGCGAACCTGCCGACACCGCCGGAAAGCGTGCCAATCAACATGCTGGTGAAGGTAAAAGGCACGCCGCTTGCGGATAACGATGACGTGGATGCGTTTGATTTTATTCGTACTATCGCCGTGGCGCGCATCATGATGCCGACCTCATACGTGCGTCTTTCCGCAGGGCGTGAACAGATGAACGAGCAGACCCAGGCGATGTGCTTTATGGCCGGGGCGAACTCGATTTTCTATGGCTGCAAATTGTTAACTACGCCAAATCCGGCAGAGGACAAGGATCTGCAGTTATTCCGTAAGCTGGGGCTGAATCCGCAGCAGACCAGGGTGCTGGCGGGCGATAACGAGCAGCAGCAACGTCTGGAGCAGACGCTGATGACGCCTGACACCGATGATTATTACAACGCGGCAGCCTTATGAGTTGGCAACAACGCGTCGACGATGCGCTGACGGCGCGTCGGGTGACGGATACGTTGCGCCGCCGCTATGTGGTATCGCAGGGTGCCGGACGCTGGCTGGTAGCGAACGGGCGACAGTATCTTAACTTTTCCAGCAATGATTACCTCGGCTTAAGTCAACATCCGCAGATTATTCGCGCCTGGCAACAGGCAGCGACGCGTTTTGGCGTCGGCAGCGGCGGGTCGGGTCATATCAGCGGTTATTCCGTGGCGCACCAGGCGTTAGAGGAGGAACTGGCGCAATGGTTAGGATATCCACGCGCGCTGCTGTTTATCTCTGGCTTTGCGGCGAATCAGGCGGTCATTACCGCCTTAATGAAAAAAAATGACCGGATTGTGGCCGACAGGTTGAGTCATGCTTCCCTGCTGGAGGCCGCTAATCTGAGTCCGGCGCAGCTTCGCCGCTTTATCCATAACGATACGCAGCATCTGTCGCGTTTACTGCAATCGCCCTGCGTGGGTCAGCAACTGGTGGTGACAGAAGGTGTATACAGCATGGACGGCGACAGCGCGCCGCTGGCGGAAATCCAGCACATTGCCCGCAGGCATCATGCCTGGCTGTTGGTTGATGATGCGCACGGCATCGGCGTGACTGGCGATGAGGGGCGGGGCACCTGCTGGCTGCGGGGGGTGAAGCCTGAGTTGCTGGTGGTGACTTTCGGTAAGGGGTTTGGCGTCAGCGGCGCAGCGGTGCTCTGCTCGGAAAGCGTCGCGGATTATCTGCTGCAATTTGCCCGTCATCTGGTTTACAGCACCAGTATGCCGCCCGCCCAGGCGCAGGCGTTAAGCGCCTCGCTGGCGGTGATCCGTAGCGATGAAGGTGGTGAACGGCGCGAAAAACTCGCCGCTCTGGTTCAGCGCTTTCGGGCCGGCGTTAACGCGTCCCGATTTACGCTACTGAATGCCCATAGCGCCATCCAGCCGTTAATCGTGGGCGATAACAGCCGTGCATTGCGCCTGGCGGAGGCGCTGCGTCAACAAGGATGCTGGGCGACGGCGATTCGCCCGCCGACGGTGCCTGTCGGCACGGCGCGCCTGCGCTTAACGTTAACGCAGGCGCATGAAGCGTGTGATATCGACCGTCTGCTGGAGGTGCTGCATGGCGCAGGTGAATAAGCAGGCTATTGCGGCGGCGTTTGGCCGGGCCGCATCGCAATATGAACAGCACGCCTCTTTGCAGCAACACAGCGCGGATGCGCTGCTGACGCTGTTGACAGGCCGCCAGTTTGCCAGTGTGTTGGACGCAGGCTGCGGCCCCGGACGTATGAGTCGTTACTGGCGAGAGCGGGGGAGCGAAGTGACCGCCCTGGATCTTTCTCTGCCGATGCTGCAACAGGCTCGCGATCGTCAGGCGGCGCATCACTATTTGCTGGCGGATATCGAAGCGATTCCCCATGACGCCGAAGTTTTTGACCTGGCCTGGAGCAACCTGGCGGTCCAGTGGTGTGGCGATTTACGCGATGCGTTGAGCGAGTTGTATCGGGTTGTACGGCCCGGCGGCGTGGTGGCGTTTACCACCTTGTGCCAGGGGTCGTTGCCGGAGCTGCGTCAGGCATGGCAGGCCGTCGATAATCGCGCTCACGCGAATAGCTTTTTGCCGGAAGAGGCCATTGACCACGCGCTGCGCGGCTGGCGGGCGTTTCGTCATACTCAGGCGATGACATTGTGGTTTGAGGATGCCCTGAGCGCAATGCGCTCGCTTAAAGGCATTGGCGCCACCCATCTTCATGAAGGGCGGGAGTCGGATGTATTAACCCGCGCCCGGCTTAGACAGATTCAACTGGCATGGCCGCAGCGGCAGGGGAAATATCCGCTGACGTACCATCTTTTTATGGGAGTGATTGAACGTGACTAAACGCTATTTTGTGACCGGTACTGATACTGAAGTCGGTAAAACGGTCGCCAGTTGCGCCTTATTGCAGGCCGCAACGCAGTTAGGTTATCAAACCGTAGGCTATAAGCCCGTCGCTTCCGGCAGCGAAATGACAACCGACGGGCTACGCAATAGCGATGCCCTGGCCTTGCAGCGTAACAGCAGCCTGCCGCAACCTTATTCCGCTATCAATCCTTATACTTTTGCCGAGCCTACCTCTCCCCACATCGTTAGCGCCGACGAAGGCCGGGCGATAGACGCGGCGGTGTTATCACGCGGATTGCGAACGCTGGAGGCGCAGGCAGACTGGGTGTTGACAGAAGGGGCGGGCGGCTGGTTTACACCGCTCTCTGCCACGCTGACGTTTGCCGACTGGGTACAGACGGAGCAGCTGCCGGTGATTCTGGTTGTTGGCGTCAAGCTGGGCTGTATTAATCACGCCATGCTGACGGCGCTGGCGGTAGAACAGGCCGGATTACCGCTTGTCGGATGGATAGCCAACGACATACAGCCGCCAGGCGCGCGTCATGGTGAATATCTCGCGACGCTTCGCCGCGTCATACCGGCCCCGCTATTAGGGGAAATCCCGTGGCTGGGCGTTTCTCCATCGCAGGCGGCGACAGGACAGTATCTGGACCTTAGCCCCCTGGAACGCGCCTGACTGCGCTTAAAAACTGCCTTCTTGCAGGATCAGACGATCCTGCTGTTTTTTCGCCAGACCTTCCTGACGTCGCCATGCTAAAAATGTGCAAAATGTGAGCGTCTACGCCTCAATTTTTCCCTTCTCGTTAGCCAATAATCTGCCAAAAATAGCGATAATTTTTTTTTATCGCCCGGCGAAAACGTCAGGAGCTGATTTTGCCAGGCGGCAGGGGATACGGGCTGGAAGCAGTTATCCACTATTCCTGTGGATAACCTTGTGTATTAGAGTTAGAAAACACAACGTAAGCGAGAGGCGACGCGGCCTGCGACTAAATTGGCGCGAAAGACGGCTTGAGAAAATATCCCTTTTCAGACAGCAAGTTATATAAAATCAATGGTTGTAAAGGAAGGGGGATACGTTGACATAAAACTTTCATCATCCGACTTGACAAATGTTAAAAAAGACTCTGGTCTGGGGATAACCAGCACACTGCTGGAATTTTACCCCGCGACTGTCTATGTTTTACCTCTAAATAGCGTGGGGTATCTGCCGATAGCCATTATACACTGGAGTGTTACTGTTTTTTCATCCAGTATTTTTTATTGGCAATATTCACCGTCGAGAGTAAAATTACACCCCTGCCCGCTCACTCCTTCAGGTAGCCGCTCATGAGTAAACCGTTCAAACTGAATTCCGCTTTTAAACCTTCTGGCGATCAGCCGGACGCTATACGTCGTCTGGAAGAGGGGCTGGAGGACGGGCTGGCGCATCAGACGTTATTGGGCGTGACCGGCTCCGGGAAGACATTCACCATTGCCAACGTCATTGCGGACTTGCAGCGGCCAACGATGGTGCTTGCGCCCAATAAAACCCTGGCGGCGCAGCTCTACGGCGAAATGAAAGAGTTTTTCCCGGAAAACGCGGTCGAGTATTTCGTCTCCTACTATGACTACTATCAGCCGGAAGCGTATGTGCCAAGCTCGGATACGTTTATCGAAAAAGACGCTTCGGTAAACGAACATATTGAGCAAATGCGGTTGTCGGCAACGAAAGCGTTGCTTGAGCGACGCGATGTCGTGGTGGTGGCTTCCGTGTCCGCGATTTACGGTCTGGGCGATCCGGATCTCTACCTGAAAATGATGCTGCATCTGACGGTGGGAATGCTGATTGACCAGCGCGCGATTTTGCGTCGGCTGGCGGAATTGCAATACACCCGTAACGATCAAGCTTTTCAGCGTGGTACCTTTCGCGTGCGCGGCGAAGTGATCGACATCTTCCCGGCTGAATCTGACGACATCGCGCTACGCGTTGAGCTGTTTGATGAAGAAGTGGAACGCCTGTCGCTGTTCGACCCGTTAACCGGGCAGGTAGAGTCAACGGTGCCACGTTATACTATCTATCCCAAAACGCACTACGTAACGCCGCGCGAGCGTATTCTGCAGGCGATGGAAGAGATAAAAGATGAGCTGGCGGACAGGCGTAAGGTCTTGCTGGCGAATAATAAGCTGCTCGAAGAGCAGCGATTAAGCCAGCGCACGCAGTTCGATTTAGAGATGATGAACGAGCTGGGCTACTGCTCAGGCATTGAAAACTATTCCCGCTTTCTGTCGGGCCGCGGGCCGGGCGAACCGCCGCCAACCTTGTTCGATTATCTGCCCGCCGACGGACTGCTGGTGGTTGATGAGTCTCATGTCACCATCCCGCAGATAGGTGGCATGTACCGCGGCGACCGGGCGCGCAAAGAGACGCTGGTCGAGTATGGCTTCCGTCTGCCTTCGGCGCTGGATAACCGTCCGCTGAAGTTTGAGGAGTTTGAAGCCTTAGCGCCGCAAACTATCTATGTTTCCGCCACGCCCGGCAACTATGAGCTGGAAAAATCTGGTGATGAGGTGGTGGATCAGGTCGTGCGACCGACCGGGCTGCTGGACCCGATTATTGAAGTGCGTCCGGTGGCGACCCAGGTGGACGATCTGCTGTCCGAAATTCGTCAGCGTGCGGCCATTAATGAGCGTGTCCTTGTCACTACGCTTACCAAACGGATGGCGGAAGATTTGACCGAATATCTGGAAGAGCACGGCGAGCGCGTGCGTTACCTGCACTCAGATATTGATACCGTGGAGCGCATGGAAATCATCCGCGATTTGCGTCTGGGCGAGTTTGACGTTCTGGTGGGGATTAACCTGCTGCGCGAAGGGCTGGATATGCCGGAAGTCTCGCTGGTGGCGATTCTGGACGCCGATAAAGAGGGCTTCCTGCGCTCCGAGCGCTCCCTGATTCAGACCATAGGGCGCGCGGCGCGTAACGTTAACGGTAAAGCGATTCTGTATGGCGATAAAATCACGCCGTCGATGGCGAAGGCGATTGGCGAAACCGAGCGACGTCGCGAGAAGCAGCAGAAGTACAACGAAGAGCACGGTATCACTCCGCAGGGGCTGAACAAAAAAGTGGTCGACATCCTGGCGCTGGGGCAGAACATTGCGAAAACCAAAGCGAAGGGGAAAGGCAAGGGCCGTTCTACGGCAAAAGCCGGAATTGTCGAACTGGATATGACGCCGAAAGCGTTGCAGCAGAAAATTCATGAACTGGAAGGGCAAATGATGCAGCACGCGCAAAATCTGGAGTTTGAAGAAGCCGCGCAAATTCGCGACCAGTTGCACCAGTTACGCGAGTTGTTTATCGCGGCGTCCTGACAATGTGTCGATCGCCAGCGAGTCATCGTTACCATGGCTCGCTTTTGAGAATTTCAGTGCAATAGTAAGGGCTAAGTCAGTCAGGAATGAAAAACAGTGACAGGCTTTGACTAACGGGATTGTCGAAAAACTCAAAACATCAATGGGGTAGCTAGTTTAATCACAACTGAAGAAAATTAGCGTTGAGGCTGAACCCAACGCTAATTTTCCCTCTCTCCTCGGCTATGAAAAAAAACGCCCCGTATTATCGGTATAGCTATCCTTATGATCGTCATTTTAATCTTATATGAGTTCGTTGAAAGCGTGTCATGGCAACAGATTACATCATTCTACTTAAAAAAGAGGTGATGGAAGCGCGAGCATCTATAAGTCAAGCGCTGCAAATACTGAATGATTTGTCCGAAATAATGACGACTGTGACCTCTTATTTAAAGTTGAGAATATCCTTATCTGTTACTTTAGGTTACGTTCAGATCAGGTAGGGAAAATATGTTTAATATTACTAATATACAATCTACGGCAAGGCATCAAAGTATTAGCAATGAGGCCTCAACAGAGGTGCCTTTAAAAGAAGAGATATGGAATAAAATAAGTGCCTTTTTCTCTTCAGAACATCAGGTTGAAGCACAAAACTGCATCGCTTATCTTTGTCATCCACCTGAAACCGCCTCGCCAGAAGAGATCAAAAGCAAGTTTGAATGTTTAAGGATGTTAGCTTTCCCGGCGTATGCGGATAATATTCAGTATAGTAGAGGAGGGGCAGACCAATACTGTATTTTGAGTGAAAATAGTCAGGAAATTCTGTCTATAGTTTTTAATACAGAGGGCTATACCGTTGAGGGAGGGGGAAAGTCAGTCACCTATACCCGTGTGACAGAAAGCGAGCAGGCGAGTAGCGCTTCCGGCTCCAAAGATGCTGTGAATTATGAGTTAATCTGGTCTGAGTGGGTAAAAGAGGCGCCAGCGAAAGAGGCAGCAAATCGTGAAGAAGCCGTACAACGGATGCGTGACTGCCTGAAAAATAATAAGACGGAACTTCGTCTGAAAATATTAGGACTTACCACTATACCTGCCTATATTCCTGAGCAGATAACTACTCTGATACTCGATAACAATGAACTGAAAAGTTTGCCGGAAAATTTACAGGGAAATATAAAGACCCTGTATGCCAACAGTAATCAGCTAACCAGTATCCCTGCCACGTTACCGGATACCATACAGGAAATGGAGCTGAGCATTAACCGTATTACTGAATTGCCGGAACGTTTGCCTTCAGCGCTTCAATCGCTGGATCTTTTCCATAATAAAATTAGTTGCTTACCTGAAAATCTACCTGAGGAACTTCGGTACCTGAGCGTTTATGATAACAGCATAAGGACACTGCCAGCACATCTTCCGTCAGGGATTACCCATTTGAATGTGCAGAGTAATTCGTTAACCGCTTTGCCTGAAACATTGCCGCCGGGCCTGAAGACTCTGGAGGCCGGCGAAAATGCCTTAACCAGTCTGCCCGCATCGTTACCACCAGAATTACAGGTCCTGGATGTAAGTAAAAATCAGATTACGGTTCTGCCTGAAACACTACCTCCCACGATAACAACGCTGGATGTTTCCCGTAACGCATTGACTAATCTACCGGAAAACTTCCCGGCGGCATTACAAATAATGCAGGCCTCTCGCAATAACCTGGTCCGTCTCCCGGAGTCGTTACCCCATTTTCGTGGTGAAGGACCTCAACCTACAAGAATAATCGTAGAATATAATCCTTTTTCAGAACGAACAATACAGAATATGCAGCGGCTAATGTCCTCTGTAGATTATCAGGGACCCCGGGTATTGTTTGCCATGGGCGACTTTTCAATTGTTCGGGTAACTCGACCACTGCATCAAGCTGTCCAGGGGTGGCTAACCAATCTCGAGGAGGAAGACGTCAACCAATGGCGGGCGTTTGAGGCAGAGGCAAACGCGGCGGCTTTCAGCGGATTCCTGGACTATCTTGGTGATACGCAGAATACCCGACACCCGGATTTTAAGGAACAAGTCTCCGCCTGGCTAATGCGCCTGGCTGATGATAGCGCACTAAGAGAAACCGCATTTATTATAGCGATGGATGCAACGATAAGCTGTGAAGATCGGGTCACACTGACATACCACCAAATGCAGGAAGCGACGTTGGTTCATGATGCTGAAAGAGGCGCCTTTGATAGCCACTTAGCGGAACTGATTATGGCGGGGCGTGAAATCTTTCGGCTGGAGCAAATAGAATCGCTCGCCAGAGAAAAGGTAAAACGGCTGTTTTTTATTGACGAAATCGAAGTATATCTGGGTTTTCAGAATCAGTTACGAGAGTCGCTGTCGCTGACAACAATGACCCAGGATATGCGATTTTATAACGTTTCTGGTATCACTGAGTCTGACCTGGACGAGGCGGAAATAAGGATAAAAATTGCTGAAAATAGGGATTTTCACAAATGGTTTGCGCTGTGGGGGCCGTGGCATAAAGTGCTGGAGCGTATAGCGCCAGAAGAGTGGCGTGAAATGATGGCCAAAAGGGCTGAGTGTATTGAAACGGATGAGTATCAGAGCCGGGTCAATGCTGAACTGGAAGCGTTAGGAATAGCAGGTGATCCTGACGCAGAGCGCATGGCTGGAATGCGGATAATGGAAGAGATCAATCAGACCCTCTTTACTGAGATCATGGAGAATATATTGCTGAAAAAAGAGGTGAGCTCGCTCATGAGCGCCTACTGGCGATAGCTGAACGCAGTTTATCAGAAGAGGGAGAGAGCCTGTTTACCCTTCGGTGTAAACAGGCTTCTGATAAGCGCAGCGTCGTCGGTAAACGGGCTTAACCCAACGCCTGTAGCGCTTTTTCCAGCGCATTATGTAATAACTGACGATCGTGGCGATAGGGGATATCGCTGGCCTCCAGCACTTCCTGAATCACCAGCCGATCGTTCACCGCACTGACGTCAACTTGCGGTCCAACCACCACCGCGTCAATAACCTTTTTGCCAATATATTGCTCCATCATTGCCAGCTTATCGACCAGCGTTAAACTGGCGGCGGGCAGACTCAGTTCGCGACCCAGATTGCCGATATACACCATTGGCGCTGGGGTGCGCCGCAGCGCCTGCGCCAGTTCATCCAGCAACAGGCAAGGCATCAGGCTGGTATAAAAACTGCCAGGGCCAATCAGAATCAGATCCGCGTCATTAATGGCCTGTACCGCTTCCCGCGTCGCCGGAACGTTTGGCGTTAACATGATCTCCTGCGGCGGCGTCGCTAACTGATCGATATTCACCTCGCCATAAATCTCATGCCCCTGTTCGTCAATCGCCATCAGATCTACCGGTAGCTCCGACATCGGGATCAGCTGCGCGTCCACTTTAAGCAGATTACGAATTAAATTAATCGCTTCCAGAGGCCGCACGCTCAGGTGATCTAACGCCTTTAACATCAAATTTCCGAGGTTATGACCAGAAAGTTCGCCATTACCGCCAAAACGATACTCAAACATAGCGGACGCGACGCTAGGTTCGGTAATTAACTGATTCAGACAGTTGCGCATATCGCCCCAGGCGATCCCGCCTTCCGAGCGGCGAATACGGCCAGTTGACCCCCCGTTATCTGTGGTAGTCACAATGCCGGTCAGGCGCGAACCTAATGAAGAAAGCGAGGAGAGGACGCGTCCTAATCCATGCCCTCCGCCGAGGGCAACGACACGATCAAGGTCAGCCAGCGTACGATTGCGCATAAAAATTCCTGAAGTCAAATAAGCAGCGCTACAGTAGCGCAAGTCGCGGGTTTTCAGCAATTAGCCGACCGGCTAAAAGACAATTAATTATTCCCGACTACCCCTTTATAGCGAGGGCGTTACCACGGCTAAATGATATATATCAATGTAAAAGTGTGATTTTCACGTATTCTGTCGCTAAATAGCACGATCATATCGCTATGTATATGTTTATATAGCGAAAGCGTGATGGCGAAATTGTCATTTACACGCTAGTATCGGCGTAACCACAGTAAACACTCTAGCCTCTGCACCTGGGTCATTTTTGATACGGTGCTTTGGCCGTGACAACGTTTAACGTTTGCCACCAGGGCGCAGGAAGAAATGACTCCGCCTCCCGTATTTGGAAAGGTGTACATGGCTTCACAACTTACCGATGCTTTCGCGCGTAAGTTTTACTACTTGCGTTTGTCGATTACCGATGTGTGTAACTTTCGTTGCACCTACTGCCTGCCGGATGGCTACAAACCTGGCGGCGTCACTAACAACGGTTTCCTTACCGTCGATGAAATTCGTCGCGTTACGCGCGCTTTTGCCAGTCTTGGCACGGAGAAGGTGCGTCTTACCGGCGGCGAGCCTTCATTACGCCGCGATTTTACCGACATCATTGCCGCCGTGGGTGAAAATGATGCTATTCGCCAGATTGCGGTGACCACTAACGGTTATCGACTGGCGCGCGATGCCGCGAACTGGCGCGAAGCGGGGCTGACGGGCGTCAATGTTAGCGTGGATAGCCTGGATGCGCGTCAGTTCCATGCGATTACCGGTCAGGACAAATTCCGCCAGGTGATGGCGGGCATCGATGCCGCCTTTGACGCCGGTTTCGAAAAGGTGAAAGTCAACACCGTGCTGATGCGCGACGTGAATCACCATCAGTTGGATACCTTCCTTGCCTGGATTCAGCCTCGCCCCATTCAGCTACGCTTCATTGAACTTATGGAGACGGGCGAGGGGAGCGATCTCTTCCGCAAACATCATATTTCGGGTCAGGTATTACGCGACGAGCTGATTAAGCGCGGTTGGATCCACCAGCTCCGCCAGCGCAGCGATGGCCCGGCGCAGGTTTTTTGTCATCCCGATTACGCCGGTGAGATCGGCCTCATTATGCCGTATGAAAAAGATTTCTGCGCCACCTGTAACCGCCTGCGTGTTTCGTCCGTCGGTAAGCTGCATTTATGTCTGTTTGGCGACGGCGGCGTGAGTTTACGCGACCTGTTACAGGATGACGCGCAGCAATACGCGCTTGAGGAACGTATTTCCGACGCGTTGCGGGAGAAAAAGCAGACCCATTTCCTTCACCAGAGCAATACTGGTATTACGCAAAATTTATCTTACATTGGCGGTTAATCCTTAATAAGGAGATTTCAGATGAGTCAGGTCAGCGCTGAATTTATCCCGACCCGCATCGCTATTCTTACTGTTTCCAGCCGACGCGGCGAAGAAGACGACACCTCCGGTCATTATCTGCGTGATTCGGCGCAGGAGGCCGGGCATGAAGTGGTGGCGAAAGCCATCGTTAAAGAGAACCGTTACGCGATTCGCGCCCAGGTTTCCGCCTGGATCGCCAGTGATGAGGTGCAGGTCGTATTGATAACTGGTGGGACCGGTTTGACCGAAGGCGATCAGGCGCCGGAAGCGCTGTTGCCGCTGTTCGATCGTGAAGTGGAAGGATTTGGCGAAGTGTTTCGCATGCTCTCGTTTGAAGAGATCGGCACCGCAACTCTGCAGTCGCGCGCGGTAGCTGGCGTGGCGAATAACACCTTGATTTTCGCCATGCCGGGCTCCACAAAAGCGTGCAGAACCGCATGGGAGAATATCATTGCGCCGCAGCTGGATGCCCGTACACGCCCATGTAATTTTCACCCTCATTTAAAGAAATAACGATGTCGCAATTAACCCATATAAACGCCGCAGGCGAAGCGCACATGGTGGACGTTTCCGCTAAAGCGGAAACCGTTCGTGAAGCGCGGGCGGAAGCATTCGTTACCATGCGTAGTGAAACGCTGGCGATGATTGTTGATGGCAAACACCACAAGGGCGATGTTTTCGCCACCGCCCGAATTGCCGGTATTCAGGCCGCCAAACGCACCTGGGAGCTGATCCCGCTGTGCCACCCGCTACTGCTAAGTAAAGTGGAGATTCAGCTTCAGGCCGAGCCGGAGTATAACCGCGTGCGTATTGAGTCTCTGTGCCGTCTGACCGGTAAAACCGGCGTCGAAATGGAAGCGTTAACCGCGGCGTCCGTCGCGGCGTTAACCATCTACGACATGTGCAAAGCGGTACAAAAAGATATGGTAATTGGTCCGGTGCGCCTGCTGGCGAAAAGCGGCGGCAAATCGGGGGATTTTAAGGTGGATGCGCATGATTAAGGTGCTTTTCTTCGCCCAGGTTCGCGAGCTTACAGGAACTGATGCGCTGGATCTTCCAGCAGATTTTTCCACCGTTGAGTCGCTGCGACAGCATCTGGCGACAAAGAGCGATCGTTGGGCGCTGGCGCTGGAAGACGGTAAGCTGTTGGCGGCGGTCAACCAGACGCTGGTAAGTTTTGACCATCCGCTGACGGCGGGCGATGAAGTGGCGTTTTTCCCGCCAGTCACGGGGGGCTAACATGCGTGAAACGCGAATTGTAGTCGGCCCTGCGCCGTTTAGCGTCGGGGAGGAATATTCCTGGCTGGCGGCGCGCGACGAAGACGGCGCGGTCGTCACCTTTACCGGAAAAGTGCGCAATCATAACCTGGGCGATAGCGTTAAAGCGCTGACGCTGGAGCATTATCCCGGCATGACTGAGAAAGCTCTGGCGGAGATCGTCGCGAAGGCGCGTTCCCGCTGGCCGCTGGGGCGGGTCACGGTGATTCATCGCGTTGGCGAATTATGGCCGGGCGATGAGATTGTGTTTGTCGGCGTCACCAGCGCGCACCGCAGTAGCGCGTTCGACGCCGGCCAGTTCATTATGGATTATCTGAAAACCCGTGCGCCGTTCTGGAAGCGTGAAGCCACGCCGGAAGGCGATCGCTGGGTCGAAGCGCGCGACAGCGACCAGCAGTTGGCGAAACGTTGGTAGCAGAATGTGATACGCTTTAGGATATCATTTCCACACAGGAGTTCATCATGGACAGATTTCCACGATCTGATTCAATAGTGCAGGCGCGGTCCGGCCTGCAGACCTATATGGCGCAAGTGTATGGCTGGATGACGGTCGGACTGTTACTGACCGCGTTTATCGCGTGGTATGCGGCTAATACGCCAGCCGTCATGATGTTTGTCTTTTCCAGTAAGATCACCTTCTTTGGCTTAATTATTGCCCAGCTTGCGCTGGTGTTTGTTCTGTCGGGACTGGTGCATAAACTTAGCGCCGGAATGGCGACGACGCTGTTTATGCTCTATTCGGCGCTAACCGGATTGACGTTATCCAGTATTTTTATCGTTTACACCTACTCCTCTATCGCCAGCACGTTTGTGGTGACGGGGGGAATGTTTGGCGCCATGAGCCTGTACGGGTACACCACTAAACGCGATCTTAGCGGTTTCGGCAATATGCTGTTTATGGCGCTTATTGGTATCGTTCTGGCGTCGCTGGTCAATTTCTGGCTGAAGAGTGAAGCGCTGATGTGGGCGGTAACCTATATCGGGGTGGTGGTGTTTGTCGGTCTGACCGCCTATGACACGCAGAAACTGAAAAATATCGGCGAGCAAATAGATACCCGCGATAGCGCTAATCTGCGTAAATATTCGATTCTCGGCGCGTTAACGCTGTACCTGGACTTTATCAACCTGTTCCTGATGTTACTGCGTATTTTTGGTAATCGCCGCTAATTATAGCGATCTCTTAAAATCCTGGCCCTGCGCCAGGATTTTTTTTAGGACTTTATTTAGGGCGAAACAGCATAAACATCTTAGAAATATTTTCCTGCGCTTGCCATTCTTATCACCGTGATCATGAGAAGAGTGATAAATGACAAGTGGGACCTCTGGCTGCAATACGTATACGGCAAATAGCATTTATTCCCGCGACAATGTTATCCCTTACCTATTGGTATACTGCGCTGGGACTATGGTGTACCGCCGGCATTATATGGCTAACGTTGTATACTCATTTTTTTATAACCCACGTTCATCCTGTTGTTGTTTTGTGGGTATCAGCACTTTTGCTTGGCCTGGGGTATGGGGCCGTTACCCGTCTTTCCCGCTTTGGCACTGTTGCCGTAACGTTGATATATATTGCCATCATTACGCTTACCGGCGTGTCATTAGCTTACCTTTTCTCAGGTGGCGCGACTATTTTCGTGATTGTTGGAATCATGTTTAGTCTTAATGCCTTATTTATTTTCTACCTGAATATCAGTTCTGGTCTATTCAGGCCGTTAATTTTTATGGCGGTAAGCGGGATCATCGCTGCGATAGTTGTCAATAGCCTGGTGGCCAGTAGCACTCTGGTCTGGATAGTCAGTGTGCTGACGGTATTGGTATGGACATTGATTACAGCACTAGAAAAATCGACACTTCATGGTTATGCCCGCATATTATACCACAGCGAGTTTTCATCCCTGCCTCGTTGCGCTTTATTTGGCGCGCTGACGCTTTACCTTGGCATTATTAATGCTGTGGTTACGCTGTGTCGTTATATCATTTTGATGATTCTGGAAATACTATTATCTTTCAGGCCGTAGGCGTTGCAGGTTTTTTATTCAGGTTGGTGATGATGGGTATAATGAGTAAATTATGTGGCAAACAATTTTGGTTAGCGTTTTGTGAAGCTAAAGACGTCACTCGCGCCATTAAAAATGGCGGCGAGGATTTTAATAAGAAATGCCCGCCAGCGCTGATTTCTCATTTCATTACCGGATTGTCATGGGAACATTCATTACCCAATCCTGCGCCTGTTTGCGCGTTTAGTTTTATGCTTCTTGTGGGAGGTGTGTGTAGTGCGCATTTTGCTTTCGATAAGTTTATCCTGTATTGGCCGCTAAATATAATCATTTATTTTGGCAGTGCTATAGGTATGATGCTATGTGTTATGGCTGAGGTATGGCTTATTGCCAAGGGTTTTATCCTGGGGTTGCGCCTCTGCGTTTTACTGTTTTTATTAAATATTATGCTCTGCGGTACTGGATTATTTGACGTGTTGTGCCATCAAAATAGCGAACTAAAGAGTGATCTTGTTATCGCGATTATTATGGTTGTGCTTTGCCGCTGGGTGATGAATGGCGAAACGTTTACGATGATGATTCGTTTCTGCCTGGGGCGTCGATTAGTGCGAGTCGCATTACAAAAATATCTCACCTCACAGACAAGGAAATGATAAGCCCATGAACCTGATGACGTGGCTAACAGGAAAAACACTGGCGGAGCTGGTGAAAAAAGGGCAGTTGATCCCGCCAGAAATTAAGTTACCTGTGTATCCGGCCAGCCACTACAAAAAAAACTGGTATGAACAAGGTATTCCTCACGGAGGTGTTATTGGGCTTACGGCGATCATGATGACGATGACATGGATCGTCAGTATAAACATGGTTATTGCGCAGTTTGAGCTGCACAATAAAAAGCATCTGGAGCTGGTCTTCTTCCTGGCCGTGGGCTATATCGCTTTTCTTACCCCGTCAAATCAGCTCCTGCTTAAAGGAAGAATGAGCGGGGTCATTATTTACCGCTATGCGTTATTGCTGGCCATTATTTCCGTTACGTTGGCAACGTTCTGTACCCTGTCATCAGTATTCATGGGCGAGTTTCACGAAGTGCTCCTGCTGCTGTTTAGCTGGTCATTGCTGCTTTTTTCCCGCTTACAGATGAATACGTCTTTTTTCTCAGCATATGTTTATTTTTACCGGATAAAACGCGTTGTGCTGGAAAGCGAAAACGCGTCTGCTTAAATTTATTTCGCCATCGCCCGCTCGTTTTTCGCCCGCAGCTTCTTCGCCCGGCTCTCCAGGATCAGATAGCACACCAGCGCCAGCAACAGGGGAATAAAATAGTAAAGCACGCGGTATGCGAGCAGGGCGGCGATAATCGTGCCTTGCGACGTATGTTCGCCCGCCAGCAACGCAAGGAATACGGCCTCCAGCACGCCGATGCCTGCCGGAATATGCACGATGACGCCCGCGATACTGCTCACCAGCAGTACGCCCAGCACAAAGAAATAGTTCACATCCTGACCCATCAGCAGCCAGATGATGGCGCCCATCGCCATCCAGTTCGCGCTGGAGATCGCCATCTGCGCCAGCGCGAATTTCCATGACGGCAGCACCAGTTTCTGTCCTTTAATCGTCATATGCCGCCGCTTCGCAAAGGCGCAAAACCACAGATAGACCGCGATAATCAACAATAAAACGATACCGAGAATACGTAGCGTGCCTTCATCGATATACCAGTGGTCGGGAAGCTGGACAATGCCGAAGGTAAAAATGATGCCGCCAAGCAGAATATAGCCCAGCCAGTTAGTGGTAATGCTGAGTGAGAAAATACGCGTGATAGTACTGCCGGGCAACCCGAGGCGAGAGTACAGTCGGTAACGCATCCCGATCCCGCCGACCCAGGTGCTGAGCGTCAGGTTAAAGGCATAGCAGACGAACGATACCAACATCACCTGTCGCTTCGCCAGCTTATGGCCGCAATAAAGCCGTCCAAGCAGGTCGTAGCAGCCGTACAGAAGATAGCTAACGATCACCAGTCCTACAGCGCTTAAAAGCGCCGTGCGGTTATAGTCACGGATGACGGTCCAGACATCGCCCCAGTCGACCTTTTTAGCATAAACCACCAGCAGAACGACGACCGCAATAAAAAACAGCCAGGTCAGCACTTTTTTAGCCAGCCGCCAGCGCGGATGCGATTTAGCCATTAGGGCTTCACTCCTGTATTTTCTGGATCAACGCGATCCTGGGTTTCCATTTCTGGCTGGGCAGGCGGGGGAACCTGCGCCAGATGCGGGGTATGCGCCGGTAGCCAGCCGACCAGCGCCGGGAAATGGCGTAAAAAGTGGAACGCCAGCACGCTTTTGGTCAGGTTCCACCAGGTGCGTTTCGGCAGCATAGACTCATCGACCTGCTTACAATCGTTCACGATGATGCCTTGTAAGTTATCGCGCAGGGTCTGGTTAAAAGTACGATCGTGAATGATCAGGTTAGCTTCAAGGTTAAGCGACAGGCTGAGCGGATCGAGATTACTCGACCCTACCGTGGCCCAGTGATCGTCCATCAGCGCCACTTTGCCATGCAGCGGACGTCGTCGGTATTCATAAACCTGCACACCGCCCTTCACCAGATAGTTATAGAGCAACCGCGCGCCGACTTTGACTATCGGCATGTCTGGTTCCCCCTGGACAATCAGTTTTACGCTCACGCCACGGCGGGCGGCTTTACGCATTGCGTGGAGCAAGCGATAGCCGGGGAAAAAATAGGCGTTAGCGATAATCACCTCACGCTTTGCCTGGGTCAGCATTTTCAGATAATGACGTTCGATATCGTCGCGGTGCTCTTCGTTATCTCGCCAGACAAACAGCGCCTGCGCTTCGCCGGGGTGACGGTTTTCTTCTGCCTGGTGATGGTGCTTCCACCAGCGGCGCGCGGGGCTTTGCCCCGGCAGATTCTCGACTTCGAATTGCAGGATATCGGCCACAACAGGCCCTTCGACCCGTACCGCGTAGTCTTGTTTCGCCTGCGGGCCGTAATCCGACATATGTTCGGCGGAGTAGTTAATGCCGCCGACAAAGGCAATACGATCATCAATCACCACAATTTTGCGGTGCATTCGGCGGAAGATATTGGTTCGCAACCCCAGTAGACGCGGGCGGGGGTCGTAATAGCGAAAAATCACGCCCGCCGAGGTTAATTCGCCGACAAACGCGTCGCTGAGATCGGGAGAGCCGTATCCGTCGAGTAATACTTCGGCTTTTACGCCGCGCTGTGCGGCTTTTAGCAGAGCGGCATGGAGTTTTTTACCCACCTCATCTTCAAACAAGATAAAGGTTTCCAGAATGATTTTTTGCTGTGCCTGAGCGATAGCCTCAAACACGGCAGGATAGAACTGGTCGCCGTTTTCCAGTAGCTGAATTTGATTACCTTCACGCCAGCCGCATTTCATAGATGGATCTCCGCGCTAAGGGGGGCATGGTCTGATAAATGTCGCCAGTTCCGCAGCGGTAGCGCCCCAGGAGAACTGGCGTTCGCATTCTTGACGTAAATACGATCGAGTCGCAGCAGCGGCATACTCACCGGGAATGTGCGCGCCGGTCGGCCATGGGCACGGGTGAATATCTCCTCCAACCCGGCCGCGTTTAACGGCGGGCCGGCCTTTTGCCGCCAGTCATTAAAGTCTCCGGCCACCAGCACCGGTTCTGATTCCGGCAAGGCATTCACCCATCCCGCCAGCATGGTTAGCTGTGCCTGGCGGTGACTCTCCCGCAGGCCGAGATGTACGCACATGACGTGGATAGGGCGGTTGAGCATGGGCGGCGTAATGCGGCAATAGAGCACGCCGCGTTTTTCGCTACCGCCGACCGAGACGTCGCGATTTTCATAATGTTCAATGGGATAGCGAGAAAGAACCGCGTTACCGTGGTGGCCTTCCGGATAGACCGCATTGCGGCCATAGGCGAAATCGCTCCACATGGTGTCGGCCAAAAATTCATAGTGGGTAGTGTCCGGCCAGTTTTCGATATGCAGCGGATGTACTTCATGCGCGCCCATCACTTCTTGCAGACAGACGATATCGGCGCCGACCGTTCTGACGGCGTCGCGCAGCTCCGGCAGGATGAAGCGTTTATTAAAGGCGGTAAAACCTTTGTGCGTATTAATTGTGAGCACTTTGAATGAAAAATTTCGCGTGTGTTGAGTCATTTTCTTCCTGTCCGCGTCACTATCCTGATTGAAATAGTGTAGTCGTCGTCACAAAAAGATGCGGTCTTACGGAATTTTCCGTAAAGTTCGGTACTCTGAATAATGAGAGAAAAATGCTTCAGGAGAAAAGCCATGAAGTGGCAACAACGCGTTCGTGTCGCAACCGGCCTCGGTTGTTGGCAGATTATGTTGCATTTACTGGTAGTGGCGATGCTGGTAATAGGCTGGATGAGCGGCACATTAGTGCGCGTCGGCCTGGGATTATGCGTGCTTTATGGCGTGACGGTACTGCTGATGCTGGCGTTGCAGCGCCATCATGAGCAACGCTGGCGCGATGTGGCGGATGTGCTGGAAGAGCTGACTACCACCTGGTACTTCGGCACCGCGCTGATTGTCCTCTGGCTGCTATCCCGCGTATTGCAAAACAATGTCTTACTGGCGCTGGCGGGGCTGGCTATCCTGGCCGGGCCCGCCGTGGTCTCGCTACTGGCGAAAGATAAAAAGCTACATCACTTTGCGTCTAAACATCGCATACGCCGCTGAACCCGTGGTGGCCGCTATCACCAATAGCGGCCACAAACTTCCCCAGACAATCCCCAGACTCGCGTCCTTAAGATAAATTTGCTTGGTAATATCAGTAAAGTGGCGGATAGGGTTTATCCACGTCAGGTTTTGCAGCCAGACCGGCATGTTTTCCACCGGCGAGACATAACCCGAGAGCAGAATCGCCGGCATCATAAAGACAAAGACGCCGATAAACGCCTGCTGTTGCGTGGCGCAAAGCGATGATATCAGCAAGCCAAAGCCTACCAGCGACAGCCCGTAAATCACCATCGTGAAATAAAACAGCGCTAACGAACCGGCGAAGGGAATTTGGTATGCCCAAATGCCGATAGCCAGCACGATCGTGGCCTGGAAGGTCGCGACAATCAGCGCCGGCACCGCTTTACCAACGAAAATCTGCCAGGTGGTGAGCGGAGAGACCAGCAGCTGATCCAGAGTGCCTTGTTCACGCTCGCGGGCGACGGACAGCGAAGTGACGATCATCACGCCAATAGTGGTGATCATGGCGATCAGCGAGGGCACTACAAACCACTTGTAGTCCAGATTCGGGTTATACCAGTTGCGTACCACCAGTTCGCTATTGTTGGGCTTTGGCTTGCCGTCCATCAGTGTCTGCTGATACTCCTTGACGATCTGTTGCAGATAATTGGCGGCAATTTGCGCGCTGTTGGAGTTACGTCCATCAAGAATGAGTTGCATCGGCGCAGGCTGGAAGGTATCCAGATTCCGCGAGAAATCCGCCGGGAAGCGTACCAGCAGCAGCGCTTTTTGCGTATCGATAGTCGGCTGGATCTCCTGCGGACTGTTCAGCAATAGCACATGGGTAAACGCTTTCGCGCGGGCAAAGCGCTGGGTAAGTTCTACCGAATGTTTGCCGTTATCTTCGTTATAGATGGCGATAGTCGCGTTAGTGACTTCAAGCGTCGCGGCGAACGGAAACAGGATGACCTGAATCAGCACCGGCAGAATCAGGATCGCGCGCGTTTGCGGTTCGCGTAAAAGCGATTGCAGTTCTTTGCGAATTAACGTCCATAAACGATGAAACATGCCCGTCCTCTCAGTCCAGTTTGCAGGCCTGATAAGCAAAGCGTATCAGGCATAATACCGGATGGCGGCGTGAACGCCTTATCCGGCCTACGACGACAATTATCCATACACATAGTTAATCCAGCCGTCGTTTGGTTTTTAGCCACGTCAGGCCAATAAACATCACCGCCGAGGCGATTAAAAACAGTACGTTAACGCCTAACACGACCGGAATATTGCCGGCCAGAAACAGACTTTGCAGGGTGCTAACAAAATAGCGCGCCGGAATAATATAGGTCACCGCGCGGATCACCGCAGGCATACTGTCTATCTGGAAGATAAACCCGGACAGCATAATCGAGGGTAAAAAGGCGGCGTTCAGCGCCACCTGCGCGGCGTTAAACTGGTTGCGAGTGATGGTGGAAATCAACAGCCCCATCCCCAGCGTACTCAGTAAAAACAGACTGGTGATGATAAACAGAATCACCAGCGAACCGCGATACGGCACGCCGAGAATAAACACCGATACCAGCATACAGAGCAGCATCGCCAGCATACCGAGAAAGTAATAGGGAATAAGCTTACACAGCAGCAGTTCAACACGCGTCACTTCGGTTGAGAGCAGCGCCTCCATCGTGCCGCGTTCCCATTCGCGGGCAACGACCAGCGAGGTGAGGATGGCGCCAATTACCGTCATGATAATGGTCACCGCTCCGGGAATGATAAAATGCTGACTGATCGCCGCCGGGTTAAACCAGTAGCGCGTCTGGACGTCGATGAGCGGTTCAAAGGTGTCGCCGCGATCTTCCGCCCTCTGCTGTTGCCAGATTTGCCAGATGCCTTCAACATAGCCCTGAACGAAGTTGGCGGTATTTGGCTCGCTGCCGTCGGTAATCACCTGAATCGGCGCGCTGTCACCGTCGCGCGCCATTTGCTGCGCAAAATCCACCGGAATCACCACCAGTCCGCGAATGCGTCCGGCCTGCATTTTTTCAATTAATTCATGGCGATTATCGCTAATGGTCGCGTCGATATAGGGTGAACCGGTCATCGCATGAGTGAAATCCAGCGCCTCCTGGCTTTGCTGTTCAAGCAGAATCCCCACCCGCAGCTTACTGGAGTCGAGGTTAATGCCGTAACCAAAAATAAACAGCAACAGCAGCGGGATCACCACCGCAATCAGCCAGCTACTGGGATCGCGCACGATCTGGCGCGTCTCTTTGACGCACAACGCACGCACGCGGCGCCAGGAGAGAGACTTACTCATGCGTATGCTCCTTATCCCAGTCATTGATGAGAGTGATAAAGGCCTGCTCCATCGTCGGATCGGCTTGTTGCTCATCGGCGGCCTGCGCTTTGAGATCGTCCGGCGTACCGCTGGCGATAAGCTTTCCGCGATAAACCAGTCCGATGCGATCGCAATATTCCGCCTCATCCATAAAGTGGGTCGTCACCATTACCGTGACCCCTTTTTCCACCATACTATTAATGTGCAGCCAAAATTCACGGCGGGTGAGGGGATCAACCCCGGACGTTGGTTCATCAAGGAATAAAATATCCGGTTCGTGCATCAGCGAGCAGGCCAGCGCCAGTCGCTGTTTAAAGCCCAGCGGCAGCGCATCGGTGGGATGCGACGCGATGCTTTTCAGACCAAACGCTTCACTCATGCGCTGAATTTTTTCATTTTGCGCGCGGCCCCGCAAACCGTAGACGCCGGAGAAAAAACGCAGGTTCTGCTCAACCGTCAGGTTGCCGTAAAGCGAAAATTTTTGCGCCATATAGCCCAGATGCTGACGGGCTTTGCCGGAGCTGACTTTCAGATCCATATCCAGCACCAGCGCCTTGCCGGACGTCGGCACCAGCAGGCCGCACATCATTTTAAAGGTGGTTGATTTACCCGCGCCGTTCGGGCCGAGCAGGCCAAAAATCTCGCCGCGTTGTACGACGAAATTAACATGGTCCGTGGCCGCGAAATCGCCAAATTTTTTCGTCAGTTCCTGCGCTTCAATCACCGTTTCGCCGGCAGTGCCTTCAACCGTATGCAGGATTGAACCCAGCGGAGACTCCGAGGTTCCCGCTCCGCCAAGCAGATCGATAAACGCATCTTCGAAGCGCGGCGCGGTCTCATTGAGGGTGATTTCCGGCATTCCTTCGGCCTGACGAATATCTGCTGCGGTCGCCTCTTTTTTCAGGATCAGGCGTACCGAACGCCCCTGAATCATGCCGTCGCTCACCTGCGGCAGTCTGAGCGCTCTCTGTAGTAACTTACGGTTGTTTTCCTGTGGACTGCTCATCAGAAAGCTACGACCGGCCATCGTTTGCGTCAGCGCTTTAGGTTCGCCCTGATAGAGCAGCTCGCCTTCATTCATCAGCAGCACATCGCGGCACTGTTCGGCTTCATCCAGATAGGAGGTGCTCCATAAAATCAGCATCCCGTCGCCCGCCAGTTCGTGGACCATTTGCCACAACTCGCGCCGTGAAATCGGGTCAACGCCAACGCCCGGTTCATCCAACAGCAGCACTTTCGGTTCGCCGACCAGCGTACAGGCCAGCCCCAGTTTTTGCTTCATCCCGCCGGACAATTTCCCCGCCAGACGGCCAGTGAAAGGGCCGAGGGCGGTAAATTCCAACAAACGGGCAAAGGTCTTTTCCCGTATCTCGCCGGTAACGCTGCGTAAATCGGCATAGAGATTAAGGTTCTCCATGACGGTAAGATCTTCATACAGACCAAATTTCTGCGGCATATAGCCCAGAACCGCGTGCAGCTCGCTGTCGTTTTGTATCGGGTCGAAGCCCAATACGGACGCGCTGCCGCCATCGGCTTTGAGCAGGCCTGCCAGCATACGCATTAGCGTGGTTTTTCCTGCGCCGTCCGGCCCTACCAGCCCGGTGACATAACCGGAATGAATGGTACAGTCGAGCGGCGCGACGGCGGGTTTATCCATTCCCGCAAAGCGCTTCGTCAGACCGTGCAGCGTAATAACGGCCTCACTCATGCCGTGCCTCGTCATTAAATTTCACCGTGACTGGCATCCCCTGGCGTAACGCATCGTCCGCATCGGTGACGATAATGCGCAGGCGATAGACGAGATCGGTACGCAGATCCGGCGTTTCGACGGTTTTCGGCGTAAATTCCGCGGTGGGCGAAACGAAACCAATCTTGCCGTGGTAAGGTTTGTCAGGACGACCGTCGGTATACAACAGAATGTCGCGCCCCGGTTGCGTCTGACTGAGGTTGCGTTCATCGACATAGGCGCGCACCCAGACGGGGCGGGTCAGCGAGAGCGTTAATACCGTGCTGCCGGCGTTCAGCATACTGCCAGGCTCGACCGCGCGGGTGAGCAAGGTTCCGTTGGCAGGCGCGATAAGCGTGGTGTCCTGCAAATCAAGCTGCGCCTGCGCCAGTTGGGCCCTTGCCTGTTCCAGGCTGGCTTTCGCCTGGGCGATATCCTGTTCACGATTACCGGTACGGTACTGGCTCAGTTTATCCTGCGCGGACTTCAGCGTCGCCTGCGCCTGATCGCGCGATGAGCGGGCGTTTTCCAGATCGTTAGCGGAAATGGTGCGGCTTTTCCACAATCCTTGCTGACGGTTATAAAAGTTTTGCGCGTAGTCATAGGCGGCTTGCGCCTGTCTGACGGCGGCGGCGGCCTGGGCTATCTCTTCATCGCGATAGCCTGCCAGCATCAAATCATATTGCGCCTGCGCGACCGACACGCCAGCTTTCGCCTGCATCAGCGCGTTTTCGTATGGCGCGTGATCCAGTTCGCCGAGCACCTGTCCGGCTTTGATGGCATCGCCTTCATCAACATTCAGCGACGCCAGCCTGCCGCCGACGCGAAAGCTGATATTGACGGTACGGATATCGACATTACCGTATAGCGTCAGCCCATCGTCCTGCCGACTTTGATACCACCAGGTTCCACCGGCAATCACAGCGACGATCGCTGCGATTGCCAGTCCGATAACGACAGGTTTTTTCATCAGTCCAGACTCCTTTGCGTTAAACCGTGCAGAATAAGATCGATGTGGCAGGTTACCGTCTGGTAAATCAGCTCCGCTTTTTCTTCATCAAACTGCGGCCAGCCGGTACGTAACAGAATAGTTTCTTTGCCGAGACGGAACGCCAGCACTTCGCCCAGTAAGGCATGGGTATGCAAAATCATGCGCGTATCATTGGCGTCGCAGCCGGTATAAGCGGCAACCAATCTTGTCAGATGGGTGTGCAACGGATCGATAACCTGTTCATGGACCAATTGATAGGCCGACGTGGGAGAGAGCTGCTCGCGTGAAATAAATTTGCTCAGGTTAACGGTGTCTTCCTGCGTCAGCAGCATAATCATGTTCTTGCAGGCGAGCAGAATGAGTTCGCGTATGGCGTCCCGGTCAGGGGCAGGCTGGCTAAACAGACGCTCCGCTTTTTCAGCATGCGGGCGAAATTTTTCGCCAAGAAAATCGGCAATCCACTGGGCGCAGGCGAGGTATAAATCCTCTTTTGAGCCGAAATAGTAAGTAATGGCGGCAATATTTTGCCCCGCCAGCGCGGCGATATCGCGCGTGGTGGCATGGAGGCCATACTCGCCAAACTGCGCCAGCGCGGCGGCAATGAGCTGACTTTTCGCCTGCTCGCCCTTGGTGGTCGTGGTGGGAATATTCATCACACGCCCTAATTTTTAATCAATCGATTGATTAAGACTATGACTCATAATGGCACTTGTCCAGTGTGGTCGATTAATTTGTCTTTGCTACCTTCCGGGATAATTTATGCGCCGCATCACAAAAACTGCTACACTCCGCCCCTTCATGACATTGTGGTTTTTGTCATTCCAAATTTGAGCATCTCCCTGAAAACTACACCGGCAACGGTCGGGGCGGTCCGGAGTAGTTATGTCTTTTGATTCCCTGGGATTAAACCCTGATATCCTGCGCGCCATTGCCGAGCAGGGTTACCGTGAACCTACCCCTATTCAGCAACAGGCGATTCCCGCCGTGCTGGAAGGCCGCGATCTGATGGCCAGCGCCCAGACCGGAACCGGTAAAACGGCGGGTTTTACCCTGCCATTATTGCAGCACCTGATTACCCATCAGCCGCATGCTAAAGGTCGTCGCCCGGTGCGTGCGTTGATCCTCACGCCAACCCGCGAACTGGCGGCGCAAATTGGCGAAAACGTTAGAGATTACAGTAAATACCTCAATATTCGCTCGCTGGTGGTGTTTGGCGGCGTAAGCATCAATCCGCAGATGATGAAACTGCGCGGCGGCGTGGATGTGCTGGTGGCGACGCCGGGACGTCTGCTCGACCTGGAACATCAAAATGCCGTAAAGCTGGATCAGATTGAGATTCTGGTACTGGATGAAGCCGACCGTATGCTGGATATGGGCTTCATTCACGACATTCGTCGCGTGCTGGCGAAACTGCCGGCGAAGCGTCAGAATCTGCTGTTCTCCGCCACGTTCTCCGACGACATCAAAGCGCTCGCCGAAAAGCTGTTGCGCAACCCGCTGGAAATCGAAGTGGCGCGCCGCAACACGGCCTCAGAGCAGGTGACGCAGCACGTGCACTTTGTCGATAAAAAACGCAAACGTGAACTGTTGTCGCAGATGATTGGCCAGGGCAACTGGCAGCAGGTGTTGGTCTTCACCCGCACCAAGCATGGCGCGAACCATCTGGCGGAACAGCTTAATAAAGACGGTATTCGCAGCGCGGCGATCCACGGTAATAAATCGCAGGGCGCACGTACCCGCGCGCTGGCCGATTTTAAATCCGGCGATATTCGCGTGCTGGTGGCGACGGATATTGCGGCGCGTGGTCTGGATATTGAAGAGCTGCCGCACGTGGTCAACTATGAACTGCCGAACGTGCCGGAAGATTATGTACACCGTATTGGCCGTACCGGTCGCGCGGCGGCAACTGGCGAGGCGCTGTCGCTGGTCTGTGTTGACGAGCATAAACTGTTGCGTGATATCGAAAAATTGCTGAAAAAAGAGATCCCACGCATTACGACGCCGGGCTATGAGCCGGACCCGTCGATTAAAGCGGAGCCGATTCAGAACGGTCGTCAGCAGCGCGGCGGCGGCGGTCGTGGACGCGGACAAAATCAGGGGGGAGCGGGGCGCAGTCAGCAGCCGCGACGTCAGGATAGCGGGGCGGCGAAGGCGAAACCAAAACCGCGCACAGGCGAGGGGAAACCCGCTGGCGACAAAGCACGTCCGCCGCGTCGCCCGCGCAGAATCACGCCTGCCCAGTAAATTTTATCCGGCAACATGCCCGGTAGCGCGACGCTTACCGGGCCTACGGACTATGCAAATACGTAGGCCCGGTAAGGTGCTTGCACCGTCATCCGGCAAAATACACATCGCGTTGCGAGCCGCCTTCCAGAACCGGCAAAAAAGGTACTTCCCGCCCCTGAAATGTGCCACAATAGTGGCTGTTTATACAGTACTTCAGGTTTTCTCATGGCATTGACCGCTGCGCTGAAAGCGCAAATCGCCGCCTGGTATAAGGCGCTTCAGGACCAGATTCCCGACTTTATTCCCCGTGCGCCGCAGCGGCAGATGATTGCTGACGTCGCCAGAACGCTGGCCGGGGAAGAAGGGAGACATCTGGCTATTGAAGCGCCGACCGGCGTCGGGAAAACCCTCTCCTATCTTATTCCCGGTATCGCCATTGCCCGGGAAGAGCAAAAAACACTGGTGGTCAGTACCGCTAACGTGGCGTTACAGGATCAGATCTTTAGCAAGGATTTGCCGCTGCTACGAAAAATCATCCCCGATCTGCGCTTTACCGCCGCCTTTGGCCGCGGGCGTTACGTGTGTCCGCGAAACCTGGCGGCGCTCGCCAGTAGCGAGCCTACGCAGCAGGATCTGCTCGCCTTTCTTGATGACGAACTGACGCCTAACAACCAGGAAGAGCAAAAGCGCTGCGCCAGGCTGAAAGGGGATCTTGACGGTTACAAATGGGATGGTCTGCGGGATCATACCGACATTGCTATTGACGACGATCTGTGGCGGCGATTAAGTACCGATAAAGCCAGTTGTCTGAACCGCAACTGTCACTATTACCGCGAGTGTCCATTCTTTGTCGCCCGACGTGAAATACAAGAAGCGGAAGTCGTGGTGGCGAATCACGCGCTGGTAATGGCGGCGATGGAAAGTGAAGCCGTACTGCCGGAACCAAAGCATCTGCTGTTGGTACTGGATGAAGGTCATCATCTGCCCGATGTCGCTCGCGATGCGCTGGAGATGAGCGCGGAAATTACCGCCTCCTGGTATCGCTTGCAACTGGATCTGTTCAGCAAACTGGTGGCGACCTGCATGGAGCAATTTCGCCCTAAGACCACGCCGCCGTTAGCGAATCCTGAGCGACTTAACGCCCATTGCGAGGAGGTATACGAACTGATCGCCTCGCTCAATGCCATTCTTAATCTGTATATGCCCGCAGCGCAGGAGGCGGAGCACCGTTTTGCAATGGGCGAGTTGCCTGATGAGGTCATGGAAATCTGCCAGCGACTGGCGAAGCTGACCGAGACGCTGCGTGGGCTGGCGGAATCCTTTCTCAACGATCTCAGCGAAAAAACCGGGTCGCACGATATTGTGCGTTTGCATCGGGTGATTTTACAGATGAACCGGGCGCTGGGAATGTTCGAGGCGCAAAGTAAATTATGGCGGCTGGCTTCGATGGCGCAGTCTTCAGGCGCGCCGGTGTCCAAATGGGCGACGCGTGAAATACGCGAAGGGCAACTCCACGTCTGGTTCCATTGTGTCGGTATCCGCGTCAGCGATCAGCTGGAAAGATTGTTATGGCGCAGCGTACCGCACATTATTGTCACCTCGGCGACACTGCGCTCGCTCAATAGCTTTTCGCGCCTGCAGGAAATGAGCGGCTTAAAAGAAAAAGCCGGCGATCGCTTTGTGGCGCTGGATTCGCCGTTTAATCATGTGGAACAGGGGAAACTGGTGATTCCTCAAATGCGCTACGAACCCACCATTGATAACGAAGAGCAGCATATTGCCGAAATGGCGGCCTATTTTCGTGAGCAACTGGAGAGCAAAAAACATCATGGTATGCTGGTACTGTTCGCCAGCGGGCGGGCGATGCAGCGTTTTCTGGAGCATGTCGCTGATGTGCGCTTACTCCTCTTGGTCCAGGGTGACCAGCCGCGTTACCGGCTGGTAGAGCTGCACCGTAAACGGGTGGAGAGCGGCGAACGCAGCGTGCTGGTTGGGCTTCAGTCTTTTGCCGAAGGGCTGGATCTTAAAGGCGAGCTGCTGACGCAGGTCCATATCCATAAAATTGCCTTCCCGCCGATCGACAGCCCGGTCGTGATCACCGAAGGCGAATGGCTAAAAAGTCTGAATCGTTATCCGTTTGAGGTACAAAGTTTACCAAGCGCGTCTTTTAATTTAATTCAGCAGGTAGGGCGATTGATCCGTAGCCATGCCTGTCGGGGAGAAGTGGTCATTTATGATAAGCGGTTGTTGACCAAAAACTACGGACAGCGTTTACTGAATGCCTTACCTGTTTTTCCGATAGAGCAGCCTGCCGTGCCAGACGTTATAGTAAAACCAAAAGCAAAACCTGCACGCCGCCGACGGCGTTAATGCTGTGAGCACACTTCAAGGAGCTTTCAATGGATTATCGCAAGATCATCAAAGAGATCGGGCGAGGTAAAAATCACGCCCGCGATCTGGATCTGGATACCGCGCGCGGTTTGTATACCCGAATGCTGAATGGCGACATCCCCGACCTGGAAATGGGCAGTATATTGATGGCGCTGCGTATTAAAGGCGAAGGCGAAGCCGAAATGCTGGGCTTTTATGAGGCCATGCAGAATCATACCATCAAACTGACACCGCCCGCAGATAGGCCGTTGCCGGTCGTTATTCCCAGCTATAACGGCGCGCGTAAACAGGCGAATTTAACGCCGCTGCTGGCTATCCTGCTGCATAAATTGGGCTTCCCAGTCGTAGTACACGGCGTCAGTGAAGATCCGACCCGCGTACTGACGGAAACTATATTTGAGCTGATGGGGATTATCCCCACCCTACACGGTGGACAAGCGCAGGCCAAACTGGACGGGCGCCAGCCGGTGTTTATCCCGGTGAGCGCGCTCTGCCCGCCGCTGGAAAAACAGCTGGCGATGCGCTGGCGGATGGGCGTGCGTAACAGCGCGCATTCACTGGCCAAGCTGGCGACGCCATTTGCTGAGGATGCCGCGCTGCGTTTATCAAGCGTTTCTCATCCTGAATATGTTCCGCGTGTGGCGATCTTTTTTAGCCGCATTGGCGGGCGGGCTTTGCTGATGCATGGTACCGAAGGCGAAGTCTATGCCAACCCGCAACGCTGTCCGCAAATCAGCCTGATTGATAGCCGCGGCGTGCAGGTACTGCATGAGCGTCAGAGCGACACGCACGACGAGCCGCTTTCACTGCCTGCGACTAAAGATCCTGAAATCACCGCGCGCTGGATTGAGCGCTGCCTTGCCGGCCACGAGCCGGTGCCGCAATCATTAAAAACGCAAATGGCCTGTTGTCTGGTTGCGACGGGAGAGGCGGCGACGTTAGAAGACGGAATTGCGCGCGTCGAACAGGCTTTTAGCGAATAAAAAAAGCCCGTCCAGTGACGGACGGGCAAATAAGGGTAACAAACAGGGTTAATGAGGGTTGGAGCAGTGGGTCTGTTGGCAAACAGACGAGGGTAATACCCGTCAGAATTCAAACAACAGCGATGTTACAGCCTGAAATCTGGCGGGCAGGTAAATTATTTATAAATCACCGCAGTGCCGCTCATTTTGTCGTTACCTACGGCGGAGGTGATGTTATAAGCGCTTGCGCCAGCAGCGGCGGCTTTTTCAGCCAGTTTAGCTTCCAGGCCATCCAGCGTGGTGGCGCCATCGGCAGACACTACGCCGATTTTATGCAGGTTTTGCGTCTGAGACGCGCTAACCGGTTCTGCGGCAAAAGCGCCAAAAGAAAGGGTGGAAAGCGCGATGGCTGCAACAGCATATTTAATGGTTTTCATGATTAATCTCTCGCAGGTTATTCTGTTTATGGGACGATGTTCCGTCGATGTGATGAGTATCACGGTTTTTTGCGAAAGATAAAATCGAATAGAATTGACTGCCTTGCTCAAAATTTTTGAATGACAAATAACCTATTGATTATTAATTAATTCAACGGTTGAATTTACCTTTCTTGTCATCTGGCTTTACAGAGTCGAGGTTAACGGCACATTCTGCGACGCAGAACGCTAAAAAGCATGAGCGTAAAGGAATGGATAATACTGGCGGTTTCGGTAAAGAAAAGTCAGCGTAACTGGCTGTCTTTTGAACCTCTACGATTATATCCTGAAAATGTTGCGTTATGTAAATCTTTCTCCTGTTGGCAGGCTATGCATAACCGAACGCCCGGCACGGCTTTACGCCGCGCTTCAGGGATAGGATCGCCGCAAGATTCGCATTCATCGCGACTTTCGCCGTGGGGAAGTTCGCCGCGAGCGCGGGCAACGGCATCTTCAATGGTATTGTTGATTTGTTCATTCACTGCGTCGTCATTTGCCCAGCCGGATGCCATCACGCTCTCCTGATTTTAGGGTACCTGAGGTTAAGTGTAGCGCCGTCAGGTGAAAAAATCGCATCGCGCGATCTTTTCAGACCATGAGCAGAGCCAATGTCATTCAGATATCCGATCAAACGAGCGAGGCAGGGAATTCGCGGTGGTATATTTACCCCGTGGCGTTATACGGGTATCTTACGCCGCTGCTAAAAGGAGAATGCCATGTCCGCCCAGAAACCGGGGTTACACCCGCGCAACCGCCATCAACACCGTTATGATCTCGCCGCACTGTGTCAGACCACGCCGGAATTGACGTCCTTTCTTATCCGCACGCCCGCCGGTGAACAGAGCGTTGATTTTGCTAATCCGCAAGCGGTAAAAGCGCTCAATAAGGCATTGCTGGCGCATTTTTATGCCGTCACACACTGGGACATTCCGCCAGGGTTTTTATGTCCGCCAGTGCCTGGTCGTGCGGATTATATCCATCATCTGGCGGATCTGCTTGGCGAAACGACAGGGAGTATTCCGGCGCAGGCAACTATTCTGGACGTGGGCGTGGGCGCCAATTGTATTTATCCGCTTATCGGCGTCCATGAATATGGCTGGCGATTTACCGGTAGTGAAGTCAGCGACGCAGCGATGTCCAGCGCGCAGGCTATCATTCAGGCTAATACGGGGTTAAGCCGCGCCATTCGTCTGCGTCGGCAAAAAGATCCGGCGGCCATTTTTACCGGTATTATTCATAAAAATGAATTTTATGACGCAACGCTTTGTAACCCGCCTTTTCACGACTCCGCCGCCGCAGCCCGCGCGGGCAGCGAGCGTAAGCGCCGCAATTTGGGGCAGAATAAAGATGATGCGCTGAACTTTGGCGGTCAACAGCAGGAGCTATGGTGCGAAGGCGGCGAAGTCGCCTTTATTAAAAAAATGATTGCTGAAAGCCAATCCTTCCGCCGTCAGGTGTTGTGGTTTACGACGTTGGTGTCGCGCGGCGAGAATTTACCGCCGCTTTACCGGGCGTTGACGGAGGCTGGCGCGGTGAAAGTGGTGAAAAAAGAGATGGCCCAGGGGCAAAAGCAAAGCCGCTTTATTGCCTGGACCTTTATGGATGACGACCAGCGTCGCCGTTTTATCACCCGTAAACGCTAAATCGTCGGTTCGCGCGGCGGCAGCGAATCAGGCGACGGGCCGCCGACGGGGGCGGGCAGAACCTGATACGTTTGCACCGGCGCGCGCACATTAGCCAGATCAAAATGCTTTTTCACCTGGCTATCAAGGGCAAAACGCACCGTCCACTGCTTGAGCGGTAGCGTGGTGAACGACACGCGTAAAGTAAACGCCGTGTTCGTTAAACCGACAATACCGGCGAACGTGGGTTCGCCGATAATCAGCCCGCGAATATCCTCCGTCTCCATCAGCGCCGTTACCGCGTCTTTCAGCGCCTGATTCGCTTTATCCGCATCTTCATGGCGATCCACGTCATAGTTGGCGACAACTGAGCCGATACCGCGCACAAAGTTGGCGAAAGTGGTGATCGAGGACCACGGGATAATATGGTATGCCCCGGTATCCTGCCGCACGCCGACGGAACGAATCGACATTCTTTCGACCGTCCCCGTCAGCGGGCCTATGGTGACTAAGTCGCCGGTATTCATCCCGTTTTCAAACTGAATAAAGACGCCGGTAATAATATCTTTCACCAGGGTTTGCGAACCGAAAGAGATAGCCAGACCTAACGCCCCCGCGCCAGCCAGCAACGGCGCGATATTGACGCCGATTTCCGATAACACGATCATGATGGTTATGGTACTGATAATCACTGCCAGCGCATTGCGGAACAGCGTCAGCAGCGTGCGCGTGCGGGCGCTGGGTAGCGGGCGACCATGAATATCGGAGGCCAGGCGATTCTCAATCAGACTGGCGAGAATCGTCCATCCCACGGCGGAGAAGAATAAGATTAACGCGATACGGATGAGGATATCGACCATCTTTTCGCCCGCGCCATAATGTAGCCAGTGCCAGAAATCGAATAATCCCCAGGCGTTGAGCAACAGCATAACGGCGACGCAGACGGTCAAAAAGCGTGCGACTTTTAGCGCCGAGGAGAGCCAGCCGTTAAGCCGCTTTTGTAATTCCGGGTAATTGCGCTGCGTATGGGGCGACAGGGTGATGGTTTTCGCTATCCAGCGGGTAAACATGCCGGAGATAAACGCCGCGATGCCAATAATCGCCAGACTGCGCACGGTCGCGCCCATCATAAACTTCAGACTATTGCCTGGGTCGAATAACGAGAAGAAAAACAGCACGATAAAGTAGGCGCTGGCCAGCCAGTGCCACACCAGCGCAAAGGCGCGGATAAACAGGCTAAAAAAGGCTAATGATCGTTCCGCCAGACTTAATAAATGTTGCGTAATCTCCGCTTTGTTTTTAAAGATCAGGTACAGCGCCCAGGTGGTGATGCAGAGCATGATCGCCACATTAGCCATCGCGCCAACCTGAACATTCACCTGGTTGGAAATAATCGGAACGGCAACAATTAGCCCGTAGCCAATCAAACTGCTAAGGGAACTCATACGGCGATTCCAGTAACGCGCTGTCGCATCCTGAATCGCGAATGGGCGTAATTCCGGTACATTAGGGCAAAAAATAAGCCGCAGAATCGCTTTAAAGAACTCTATCAGCGCGAAGGCATTCAGGAACAGGCTTTGCTGAAAAGCGATAGTTCGACTTCCCGCATGGAAATTATCACTGAGCATCTGACCGATAAATAAGGTGAGCGCCAGTAGCAGCAGGTCGATAATAAACGCGCCGGCGATCATCGCCGGGAGCTGTAACCAGTTGCTGCGTTCACGGTTTTTCTTGCGCGCCCACAGGCCCATTTTTCGATATAACGGCAGGGCGCAAAGCCGTATCACGCTATAAAAACCAAATACCGCGGCGGCCAGAAATAAAAAGTGGGTTAACGCGTTGGTGAAGGTTTGCGAGTTAAACGGTTTGTGCGGCGCATCGGTGATGTTGCGATAAAGCTGGGCGAAACGGGTAGCGAAAGCATCGCCGTACTGACGGGTAACGGTGGTGACGTTCTCCAGTACCGTTTTCTCATCTTTGGCCGCAGGAGGCGCAAGCGCTGGCGCCGGCTCGGTCGGCGGCGTGGTTGAGGCTTCGCGGAGTTGCGCTATCAATTCGTTACGTGAAGCCTCGTTCTCCAGTACGTCAGCCAGGGCCGCATAGGCCGCTTTTTTTTGTTCAGGACTGGGCTCTGGCGCTGCTTGCTGGCTGGTTGATGTCCCCGTGGTCACGCCGGGTATGGCGACCGCATGGGCAGGCGCGCCCAGTAGACAAAAAAGGATGAACAGGGTCCACCGCATGACTCCTCCAGTGAGAAAAGAGACGCAAAACACTAAGTATAGATGGCGCAGGGGAGGGAAAATGAAATGGGACTATTCCATGATGCCCTCCCTGCCGCAGGGCAGGAAGGGCGATATCTCAGGAGACGTGCTGTAAAAATTCCTGTAAACGTGGGCTTGGCGGGTTTTCGATCAACGCCTGCGGACTGCCATCTTCGGCAATACGGCCTTTATCGATAAAAATCAGCCGTGAGGCGACTTTTTCGGCAAAGCCGATTTCGTGAGTGACAATGACCATGGTCATGCCTTCTTCCGCCAGATCCTGCATGACTTTCAGCACTTCATGGCGCAGTTCAGGGTCCAGAGCGGAGGTTGGCTCGTCAAAGAGCATCATTTTCGGCTTCACTGCCAGCGCTCGGGCAATGGCGACGCGCTGTTGTTGACCGCCGGAAAGCTCGGAGGGGTAGTGGTGCGCCCGTTCCGCCAGTCCAACTTTCGCTAATAGTGCTTTCGCCTGTTTTTCCGCTTCTTCTTTCTTTACGCCGCGCACGCGCAGAGGACCGAACATCACGTTTTCGAGCGCGGTCAGATGCGGGAACAGATAAAACTGTTGAAACACCATGCCGGCTTCCTGGCGAATCAGCCGTTCGTCTACTTTAGGATCGTTGACTTTCAGACCATCGACAATCAGATCGCCGGAGGTGATCTCTTCCAGTTTATTGATACAGCGTAATAACGTGGATTTACCCGAACCGGAAGGGCCGATAATCACAACCACTTCGCCCTGACGGATGTTTAAATCAATGTTATGTAGCACTTGGGTGGGGCCAAAGTGCTTGGAGACGTTTTTAAATTCAATCACAGGATTTTCATCCTTCTTTCAAGACGACGCAAAATAAAGCTCAGCACCAGCGTAATGATCAAATAGAAGACGGCCACGGCGCTCCAGATTTCCAGGGCGCGAAAGTTACCGGCAATAATTTCCTGGCCCTGACGGGTCAGCTCGGCTACGCCGATAACAATAAACAACGAGGTGTCTTTGATGCTAATGATCCACTGGTTGCCCAGCGGCGGCAGCATACGGCGCAGAGCAAGCGGTAAAATAACATGGCGGATGGTTTCCCGGCGAGAAAGGCCCAGCGCCAGACCCGCTTCGCGAAAACCTTTGTGAATGGATAGTACTGCGCCGCGAGTAATTTCCGCGATATAAGCGCCGGAGTTAATCATAATTGTCACGACCGCTGCGCTGAACGGATCAATACGCAAATCATTAAATGCCATCGGCAGGGCAAAGTAGATAAACATGACCTGGACAACGATGGGCGTGCCGCGAATAATTTCAATGAAAACCAGGGCGATGTGGTTAGCGAACCAGCCGCCAAACGTACGGGCAAAACCTGCCGCCAGTCCAATAACCAGGCCGCCAGCCAGACCGAGGACCGAGATCCACAGGGTCATTTTAGCGCCCTCAAGCAAAAGCGGAATGGCGGGCCAGATGGCGCTCCAGTCAAACTGCATATGTCGTTCCTGTTACCGTGGTGTAAATAGTCAAATGCTCTATCCGGCGCGGAAATGGCGGAAAGTGTCTTATCCGTCACGGAAAGAGCTGTAGGCCCGGTGAGCGTCCTCACTACCGGGCCACAAGCCAACATCAGGTCGTTTTATTTAGGTTCTGTACCGAACCATTTTTTGTAGATTTCGTTATAGGTGCCATTCTCACGCAGCGTTTTCAGCGCGCCGTTGACTTTCTCGCGCAGTTCATCGCTGCCTTTCGGGAAGGCAACTCCGTATTGCTGTGCTTCCAGCGATTCACCTACCGCCTTGAACTGGCCGTTGCCTGCGGTTTTGATAAAGTACAGGATGTTCGGCGTATCGTGCAGAACGGCGTCTGCGCGGTTGGTGCCTAATTCCATGTACGCGTTATCAATGTTCGGGAACTGACGCAGGTCTTTGGTTTTGATATTCGCTTTCGCGTAATCCACCGACCCGGTTCCGCTCTTCACGGCAACGACTTTGCCATCGAGGTCTTTAACGCTTTTAATATCGTTATTGTTGGCTTTCACCATCACGAGCAGACCGCTTTTGTAATAGCCATCGGAAAAGTCGATCGCTTTTTTACGCTCGTCCGTAATCGTAATACCCGCCAGCGCCAGATCGATATTTTTGGTTTGTAATGCCGGAATAATGCCGCTGAAATCCATCGGTTTCAGGGTGTAGTCCAGCTTCAGTTCTTTCGCGATAGCGTCCCACAGATCAACATCAAAACCGACGTATTTGTCGCCCTGTTTAAATTCAAACGGAACGAACGCCGTATCGGTTGCCACCACGAGTTTCTTATCCGCAGCGTGCGAAGACACCGCAAAAGCCAGGGTAAGTGCAGCCAGTGAAACTTTTAATAGAGACTTCATAGCATTTCCTTTTCTATCCACGGGGCGATCCCCTGCGAGAACATGTAGCGTAATGAAAAAATCATGCCAATTATGTAACTCATTGTTTTAACAGAAGCGTCAATCATTCCTGTGCACAATAAGTCGGGCAAAACCAGTATGCCGCACCGTTTTGGGGCACTGATTTAGTGCATGAATAACAAAGTAGAGATACAGGGTCTATTTAGCGTAAAAATTGTTGTTAAAACAATCTTTAATTAACGATTGTGTGATGTAATTATTACAAATAATTCACTTTTATCGGAGGGGAGTACAAGACGTGTGCACTATTTAAGTGCAAAACCCCTGTGCCAGGCAGGGGTATAGGGATGACTTATATACCTGTGTACATCAAGTTGCAGGTGCGTTCGCTTCAGTGACCGACGGAAGTCAGGCTCCTGCGGATTCGCTGCGTTTGTACCTTCCTGCAACTCGAAGTATTCAGGGTAGAGATAGATTTATTCGATGTTGGATTCGATAAACCACAGGAATTTATCGAGGTCGCGTGATGCGGCGGTAAAGATATCGGCAGTGTCTTCATCTTTGGCTTCACCAATAGCTTTGCGAACATCATTAGCGACAACAGCGTAGCGATCGGCCAGTTCTTTTAAGTGATCCTGCACGTTATGGATGTCGAGCGGATAGCTTTTCAGTGGAGTTTTGCTGTTGATAACTTGCGTGGTGCCTAACGCCACACCGCCAAGCTGTACGGCACGCTCGGCCATAGTATCCAGATGATCGGTCAGTGCGGTACGGAAGCCATCCAGCATCTCATGAACGGCAATAAAGTTAGCACCGCGCATGTTCCAGTGGGCCTGTTTCGTGATCAGCGACAGGTCAATGAACTGGATCACCTGACGATTAAGCAACTCAACCGTCGCTTTTTTATCGCTCTCTGATACATCGTTACGGGTATAAAGCAGATTAGACGCTTTTGTTTTTACCAGTTTAGCGGTACTCATAATCTCATATCCTCTTGATGTTTGTGTCCCAGGTAATTAACGAAAATAAGTATAGCACCGGTTTTTAACTTTGCTTTTTTGAATTTACCTATCACTTTAATAGTACAGACAAGATTTAATATTTATTTTGATTAAAAATCAATTGGTTATACGAGTTTGCTGTTTGGTGGGTAATAATTCTCATTTTAATGTAAAAAATGAGAAAAATATGACAAAAAATGACGAAGTAATAGCGCAATAATAAAAGGTGAATAACGAGGTGATATTCTGCATGATTATGCACATCATGCAGAATAAGAAACTATTTTACGTCAACTTGTTTAATTTGCGGTTCGCGTCGAATCGTTAGGGTAGAACCCATTGAGGCGGCAATGATGGCGCACAGGGCCAGGATTTGTATGCCCGTAAGCGTTTCGCCCAGAAAAATCATCCCGGAAACGGCGGCCAGCGCGGGTTCCATGCTCATCAGCGTACCGAAGGTGCGGGTTGGCAGGCGCGTCAGCGCAATCATTTCCAGTGAATAAGGCAGCGCCGTAGAAAGCACAGCGACCGCTAACCCTAAGGGAAGAATCGACCAGTGCCATAGCGCGTCGCCAGCCTGAACTGCGCCAATCGGCACGAAAATGATGGCGGCAATCAGCGAGCCTACCGCCACCGTGGCCGGACCATGTTCCGCGCCTGCTCGCTGGCCGGTAAGAATATAGACAGCCCAACAGGCGCCAGCGCCGAGCGCCAACGCGGCCCCGGTAAGATCGACGTGAGACATATCTTGTCCTAATGGCAGCAGGAACCAGAGCCCAAGCACAGCCAGTACGACCCAAATAAAATCTACCGGCCGCCGGGATGAAAACAGCGCGACCGCCAGAGGACCAGTAAATTCCAGCGCGACCGCAATACCCAACGGCACCGTCTGAATCGACAGATAGAATAGATAGTTCATCCCGCCCAGCGACAGACCATAAAACAATAAAGGCAGCCGCTGCTCTTTGGCAAAACGCAAACGCCAGGGTTTGAAAAAGGCGATAAGGATAAGCGTTCCCAACGCCAGACGAAGCGCCGTTACGCCCGGCGCGCCGACAAGAGGAAATAACGATTTCGCCAGTGAAGCGCCACTCTGAATAGAGGACATGGCAATGAGCAAAACCAAAATGGGCAACCAGACTGGTAGTTTACGTGTTGACCCCGGCATCCTTTCTCCTGTCAAAAAATGTCAGTACGAGTAAAGGTGGCAGTGTAATGGAAATTCCCCGCGGCGGTTGAGGATTCGTTGAAAAAAAATTTCCAGGATTCCATAAAATGAACTTAAATTGATGGATAAATAGACTGTTAGTTTAGGAATAATCTGGATGAATGTATCGCGCCGCACGCGCATTATTGGTGCAATCAGCCGGAAAAGTGATGTTAATTGAATAAGATAGCGCGATATGGAAACGTTCTGTTACATGAAAGGCGCCCTTAGACACCGTGAATCGCAAAGAGTTTCCCATTAATTTTTGATATATTTAAAACTTAGGACTTACTTGAAGCACATTTGAGGTGGTTATGAAAAAAATTGCATGTCTTTCAGCACTGGCCGCTGTTCTGGCTTTTTCCGCAGGTACTGCAGTAGCTGCTACTTCTACCGTTACCGGTGGTTACGCTCAGAGCGACGCGCAGGGCGTAGCGAATAAAATGAGCGGTTTCAACCTGAAGTATCGTTACGAGCAGGACGACAACCCGCTGGGCGTAATCGGTTCCTTCACCTACACCGAAAAAGATCGTACTAACGGTGCGGGCGATTACAACAAAGGTCAGTACTACGGCATCACTGCCGGCCCGGCTTACCGTCTGAACGATTGGGCGAGCATCTACGGTGTAGTCGGTGTGGGTTACGGTAAATTCCAGACGACCGATTACCCAACCTACAAACATGACACCAGCGATTATGGCTTCTCCTATGGCGCTGGTCTGCAATTCAACCCGATGGAAAATGTTGCTCTGGACTTCTCTTACGAGCAGAGCCGTATTCGTAGCGTTGACGTTGGCACCTGGATTGCTGGCGTAGGTTACCGCTTCTAATCACGTCGGTGAAAATGAAAAATCCGCCTTTCGGGGCGGATTTTTTTTGCCTGAAACGTGCATTATTTTAGTGAAAAAATATCGCTGCCCAGATGGTTATAGTCCACTTTCTGTAATTTGAAATTGGTGATATAAACGGGCCCGGCTTTCTGTTCCGAAATAAATCGATAGCGATTTTTGATCTCTTTAGCGCTAATTCCTGTCCATTGCGAGAAAAAACTCAGGAAATCGTTCGCGGAACGGCGAGCTTTAATGATCCGATGCGCTTTACTGTCGCTGGATAGCACCATAAACGGCACCTGGAAGTTTTGCTGGAATTTGTCGTCATGCGCCAGGTACTGTACCGCTTTGCCGCGTTCTTTAAACGCCAGCCCGTGATCGGAGAAATAGACGAGCGAAAAACTGTCGCCGCTATGACGAAGCTGAGTATAGAGCTGACGGAGCAAATCGTCGGTTTGCGTCATGGTGTATAAATAACAAGACGTCTCTTTCGACTGGACAAACGTCGCGTATTTTCCCTGAGTACGGTCGCAGGCCTGGGGATGCGACCCCATTAAATGCAACACAATCAACTGCGGTTGCGTGCGTTCTGTCGCCAATACCTGCGCCGTCATGGTTAACAGCGCTTCGTCGCGAGTATTTTTATCCGCTTCAAAATCGCCGTTTTTCAGGAAATGCGCTTCATCGGCGCGTTTGGCGATACTGGCGATGGCCGTGTCGTATTCGCCGATTTGCCCCTGATTGGAAAACCACCATGTCTGAAAACCGGCGCGGTTAGCCAGCGTGACGAAATTATCCTGATACTGCGGTTTGTTATCCACCACGCGATTGAGCGTTAAACCGAGCGATTTTTGCGTTGAGCCGCTGGCGGCGATGTAATCCATAAAGAAGTCGCCATTCACATGGCTGGCGAAGGGGGTATTATCCCAGTGGCCGCCGAAAGCGCCCATGGCATCCCGTCGCGCGCTTTCACCAATCACCACGACATAGATGTGATATCTGGGTTTCACCGCAGTAACCGTCCAGCTATCTTTTATGCCGGATAGCTGCGCCATACGGTGCTGCTCTTCAATGACTTCGTTGTTATTGACGATAACGTCTTTGGCGAAGCGAAAAACCGGATAGCCGGTATCAATAACCTTAAAAACGCCGCCCCAGGCCAGATTTTGTACCGGCGCGACGAAAAATGCCGCGACGCTGATCAGCAGGCACAGGCTGTCGAGGCTATTCCAGCGCGGCCTGACCTCTTCTTTTCGGCGGCGAAGCGCAATAATACCCAGCGCAAAAATAAAAAGTCCGGTCAGGTAGCTATACCACGGGAAGATGGTCAGGATTTCGCTCGACTCTTCCATATTGGTGGAGTGCAGCGCCAGCAGCGTATTAAAGTTCGGCGCGCCGTAAGCCTGGCCAAAGGGAAAATAGCAAGCGGCTACCAGCGAACAGATGCCGAGCAGCGCTTTTTGTCCGCGGGGCAGGTAGCGCCAGAGCAACAGCAACAGGCAGGTAAACGCCGCGGTATAAAGCAGGCTAAAGGGGTAGCCGAGCGCGAGGTTAATCAGCAGCGACTGTAAAAAGTAGAGGCCCGCCCACGGGCTTACAGCCCGACGACGGGCGAGAAGTGAATCGATAAGGGTTGAATTCATATGCCACTATTGCAAAAACGCCATGTGCTAACCCTGGCGCGAAGGGTCATTACCTGCCTGATTATGCGTAAAAAAGGTATTGGGTTCGCAACGGCGAGTCGCAAAATATTCAGGGCTGCCAGAAGATAGAGCGTGCGGGTAAGAAGGTCAACCGCCGGAAAGAAAATGTTTTGCGAAGAGAATAGCAAAACCACAAAAAAACAGGGGAAATGGGCGCCATTTCCGTTGAGGATGCAAAATAAAGCGGCGTACCGCACCGCCGCGTTATTTCGTGGAAGGGTTATCCTGCTCCGGTTTGCCGTTGATCATATCGCACAACATAGAGAGCAGCATTAACCGGACTTTAAAGGGAGAGTGACTGAACACGCGTATACACCTCTTAAATTCGTTCATATAAACCTCCTGATGTTTCTATCCCATCGATCCGTGAGGGATGTCTGCATTACATACAGATATAGCACAGGCTATGTTTTATAGCTATTGCTAAAACGTTAATTTTTTGTGCCCGGACAACTCTGGTTTACAATGAGCGCTCTGTCAGCTGACGCGTTAACGCGTCACAGAAACGAGGAAGCAAAATGGGTCGTCGCGCAGGTACGCCAACAACAAAAAAAGTGACGCAATTGGTGAACGTAGAAGAACACGTTGAAGGATTTCGTCAGGTCAGAGAGGCGCATCGCCGTGAGTTGATAGACGACTACGTTGAGCTGATTTCCGATTTAATTATTGAGGTAGGGGAAGCGCGTCAGGTGGATATGGCGGCGCGGCTCGGCGTCTCCCAGCCGACTGTGGCCAAAATGCTTAAGCGCCTGGCATCGTTAGGATTTATTCAAATGATCCCCTGGCGCGGCGTTTTTCTGACGCCGGAAGGGGAGAAGCTGGCGCAGGAAAGCCGCGAGCGGCACCAAATTGTCGAAAATTTTTTACTGGTGTTAGGCGTAAGTCCGGAGATCGCGCGTCGTGATGCGGAAGGGATGGAACACCATGTCAGCCAGGAGACATTGGATGCCTTTTTGGCCTTCACGCAACAGCATGGAACATCTGCAGAATGAGTCTGGCCTTTTTACGGGCGCTGCGGCGTGACCGTTTTTTTCAGTTGTTGATCATTGTGGGGATGGCGTTAAGCCTGTTTGTTCCTTTTGCGCCCCGCGCCTGGCCTGGCGCGATTGACTGGCACACCATTATTACCCTCAGTGGGTTAATGTTGCTCACTAAAGGCGTTGAGCTGAGCGGCTATTTTGATGTGCTGGGACGCAAGATGACGCGCCGATTTCATACCGAGCGGCAACTGGCGATGTTCCTGGTGCTGGCTGCGGCGGCGCTGTCGACCTTTCTGACAAACGATGTCGCGCTGTTTATCGTTGTGCCGCTGACGATAACGTTAAAAAAACTGTGCGCGATTCCGGTCAACCGATTGATTATTTTTGAAGCGTTGGCGGTGAACGCCGGTTCGCTGCTGACGCCTATCGGTAATCCGCAAAATATTCTGTTGTGGGGACGCTCCGGCTTAACCTTTGCTGAATTTAGCGGGCAAATGGCGCCGCTTGCCGTCATGATGATGCTGACGTTACTGCTCCTGTGCTGGTTTTGTTTTCCGGGTAGGGCGTTACAGTATCATACCGGTACGCGTTCGCCGCAGTGGCAGCCCCGTCTGGTGTGGAGTTGCCTGGCATTATATGTCGTTTTTCTTACCGCGCTGGAGCTCAGGCAAGAGTTATGGGGACTGGTGTTGGTGGCGGCTGGGTTTATTGTGCTGGCGCGCAGGGTGATAGTCAGCGTGGACTGGACGCTGCTGCTGGTATTTATGGCGATGTTTATTGATGTCCATCTGCTAACGCAATTGCCGGCGTTGCAGGGCGTTTTCAACCAGGTTGGCGCACTGTCTCACCTGAGGCTTTGGCTAACCGCTATCGGCCTGTCGCAGGTTATCAGTAATGTGCCCAGTACCATTCTCCTGCTGAACTATGTACCAGCCTCGACGTTGCTGGCGTGGGCGGTGAATATCGGCGGGTTTGGTCTGCTGCCGGGGTCGCTGGCAAATCTTATTGCTTTACGGATGGCGAACGATCGCCGAATCTGGTGGCGATTTCATTTCTATTCGCTGCCGATGCTGGCATGGGCGGCGCTGGTGGGATATGGATTATTGCAACTGATGCCGTAAGAGAAGCCCGATAGTGTCTATCGGGCTTCGCAGGCAGAGTCTGTCAGTTCAGACGAACCGGCATCCCGGAACGATCCTGAACTGCCTGTTGTACGACGGTCTGATCAACGTCAGGCTCGTTGGTGACGGCCAGGATACTCTTATTAAGCGTGATCGGCACCGCTTCCTTACCTTCAAACTGCGCTTCCGTCGTTGACAGCGGGTTATGCACCTCAATGTAACGGCTACCGTCCGGCTCGGTGGTGGCTTTTACCGGTTCATCGATAAACTGCACGCGGGTACCGACCGGCACATTTTCAAACAGGAATTTGATATCGTCGTTGCGCAGACGTACGCAGCCGTGGCTCACGCGAAGCCCGATGCCGAAGTTGGCGTTGGTGCCGTGAATAGCATACAGGCGACCGATGTACAGCGCGTACAGGCCCATCGGGTTATCCGGGCCCGCAGGCACGACCGCAGGCAGCGGCTCGCCGGCGGCGCGATATTCAGCGTGCATTTTTGCCGTAGGCGTCCAGGTCGGACCGGCTTTTTTACGTTCAACTTTGGTCGTCCAGTTGATAGGCGTGTCTTTACCTAACTGACCGATCCCAATCGGCAGGACGATAACGGTGTTTGTGCCTTTCGGGTAGTAATAGAGGCGCATTTCCGCGCTATTGATGATAATGCCTTCGTGTACGGTATCCGGCAGGATCAGCTGCTGCGGAATATTCAGCACGGTACCGCCCTTCGGCAGGAAGGTATCCACGCCCGGGTTGGCTTCCAGCATGTTGGACAGCCCCATCTGATACTCCGCGGCAAAATACTCCAGCGGCTGGGTATTGCCCTCAGGAACGGTGATGACCTGATTTTGCCCAATTAAACGGCTACCATCGGTAGGCAGCGGGTAAGTGACTGCTGAGGCTGTTTTACAAAAACCAACTACAGCGAAAGCCGCCGCGAAAAGCGTTGTTAATTTCATATTCATGTTATGCGAGATTCTGTGCCAAGCAGGCTAGTAGGTTGAGAATTCTGTCATGTTGGGAGCGCATTATAGGTGCATTCCAGTAAACAGGGAATTCAGATGTGTACGAAATCACGTTTTTTTCCCTTACGGTTCAGTGTAGCCCTTTGTACAGGGCGCGATCTTATTTCAGACTTGTGGCATAATAAGCGGTTTGTCACATCTTTTTTCAGGATAAGCCTGTGTTAGTTTCCAGCAACGTTACCATGCAGTTCGGCAGTAAGCCGCTGTTCGAAAACATTTCCGTCAAATTTGGCGGCGGCAACCGTTACGGCCTGATCGGCGCCAACGGTAGCGGAAAGTCCACTTTTATGAAAATCCTCGGCGGCGACCTGGAGCCGACGCTGGGCAATGTTTCCCTCGATCCGAATGAGCGCATCGGTAAGCTGCGTCAGGACCAGTTCGCTTTTGAAACATTCACCGTACTTGATACTGTCATTATGGGGCATGGCGAACTGTGGGAGGTCAAGCAGGAGCGCGACCGTATCTACGCCTTGCCGGAAATGAGCGAAGAAGACGGCTATAAAGTCGCCGATCTGGAAGTAAAATACGGCGAGATGGACGGTTATTCCGCTGAGGCGCGCGCGGGCGAACTGCTGTTGGGGGTGGGCATCCCGCTGGAGCAGCATTACGGTCTGATGAGTGAAGTCGCGCCAGGCTGGAAATTACGTGTGCTGCTGGCGCAGGCGTTATTCTCTAATCCGGACATTCTGTTGCTCGACGAACCGACCAACAACCTGGATATTGATACTATCCGTTGGCTGGAGCAGGTGCTGAACGAGCGCGACAGCACGATGATCATCATTTCGCACGACCGTCACTTCCTGAACATGGTTTGTACGCATATGGCGGATCTGGATTACGGCGACTTGCGCGTCTATCCGGGTAACTATGATGAGTATATGACGGCGGCGACCCAGGCGCGTGAACGTCTGTTGGCCGATAATGCGAAGAAAAAAGCGCAAATTGCCGAGCTGCAATCTTTTGTTAGCCGTTTTAGCGCCAATGCCTCTAAATCGCGTCAGGCAACGTCGCGCGCGCGGCAGATTGATAAAATCAAGCTGGAAGAGGTGAAAGCCTCCAGCCGTCAGAACCCGTTCATCCGTTTTGAGCAGGATAAAAAACTGTTCCGTAACGCTCTGGAAGTGGAGGCGCTGACGAAAGGTTTTGATAACGGTCCGCTGTTTAAAAATGTCAATTTGCTGCTCGAAGTCGGGGAGAAGCTGGCGGTACTCGGCACCAATGGCGTGGGTAAATCTACGCTGCTGAAGACGCTGGTTGGCGATCTGGACGCCGATCACGGCACCGTTAAATGGTCGGAAAACGCGCGTATTGGTTACTACGCGCAGGACCACGAATATGAATTCGAAAATGACCTGACGGTGTTTGAATGGATGAGTCAGTGGAAGCAGGAAGGCGACGACGAGCAGGCAGTGCGCAGTATTCTGGGCCGCCTGTTATTTAGCCAGGATGATATCAAAAAGCCTGCGAAAGTCCTCTCCGGTGGCGAGAAGGGCCGTATGCTGTTCGGCAAACTGATGATGCAAAAGCCGAATATCCTGATCATGGACGAACCGACTAACCACCTGGATATGGAGTCGATCGAATCGCTGAATATGGCGCTGGAGCTGTATCAGGGCACGCTGATCTTTGTTTCGCACGACCGTGAGTTCGTCAGCTCGCTGGCAACCCGCGTCATTGAAATTACGCCGGAGCGCGTGGTGGACTTCAGCGGCAACTACGACGATTATTTGCGTAGTAAAGGGATCGAGTAAGTTATTGTCTGTAACCCCGATAGCGTCGGGGTTACAGAATGTTAACAAGGTAATTTTTATTTTTTCCGAATGCAATGTGAAAATTATATATACTCTTAGAGCCTATCCCATTAGGGCTATTTTACTTGCCATTTTGGACCTGGGCAGTGCTCGCCAAAACGCGTTAGCGTTTTGAACGCCGCTAGCGGCGGCCCGAAGGGCGAGCGTAGCGAGTCAAACCTCACGTACTACGTGTACGCTCCGGTTTTTGCGCGCTGTCCGTGTCCAAACTGGCTGCGCCAATAACGCCTGGTGGGATAGGCTCTTAATATTCTATTTTAAAATTAAATGAAAGAAGAGGATCTATCATAAAAATTGCGAATATATTTTGTGGTAAACATATTGTAATGTTATTTTCTTTATAAGAATTCAAGTGCTATTTTATATTCCTTTATTGTTCAACAAAAGGAATAAATATGAGCATTTTGGAACGCTTTTTTGGCCGTAAAGAAAAAAACTCATCTAATATACAAGGTGTTTTAGTAGCGAATGCTGAAATTGATAACCCACTAAGTTTAGTTGTTGTATTTGATACTCTCCCGGAAAATAATTCAAAAGAACTCACCCGCTTGTTGCGTAATTATCATTCCAGTATGAAACAGGCAACGTGTGAACTTGTCCCTGAACTGGATTTTTTTGGTTTAGCAGGATGGGGTAAGCATGTAATATCGATGGTTGGATTTAAAACGCCTTACCCTCAGGAATCAATCGAACAATGCGTCGCGCCAGCTCATTATCCCCAGGAAGTAAAAGAGCAAGTACGGGCAACCAGTGCAAATATTATTTTATATTATAAGGGGTATGATACTTCACCTTTAGAGCAATATGTTGCGTTGGCTGTGGTTGCAGGTGCATTAAGTAGCATGGGGGCTGTCGCTGTATTAAATGAATCGGCTCACACTTCATTACCTGCGGGGGTATTTAAGTCTCAGGAGTTGGGTAAGCATAGTCTGGAAATATTGCGTGAAGGTTTCCCGCTGACCTCTCTATTTTGTGGATTTGTGAAATATGAAGTTGAGGATATCGAAGGCGTATGGATGCGTACCTATGGTGCTGATTGCTTTGGGCTACCAGATTTCGCAGCACACGCACAAGGTCATCACGAAGGGCAAAAATATTCTGATATTTTCAATAATGTTCTGCGTTACCTGCTTGAAAGTGGAGCAGAAATGGCTGCCGGGCATACCATGCAAGTCGGTAAAACGACATTTATGAAACTGCGCGATCCCCTTGACGATGAATATTACTTACAGGGGCCTGGAACCACATTAGTGGTTGAACTGATTGAAGAAGATGAGTGTAATGCTCATTGAGAAATCGGGGCAATTGCCCCGACTCTCGTTAAAGTGTAAACGGCACTTTATTTTCCAGCACAGCCTGAATCACATTCAGTGCGCCTTCATGATTATTATTATCGGTAGCGTAACGGGCGATTTATTTAATGTTTTCTGCGGCATTGTCCATCGCAAAGGAATAACGCGCCATTTTAAGCATCTCTGCGTCATTGCCGCTGTCGCCAATGGCGACGACATTCTGTGGCGACAGATCCCAGCGTTTCAGTAACCGCGAAATACCGTTTGCTTTATGCAGGCCGGGAATAATCAGATCGATAAAGTCAAAACCACTTGTGGCGGGCTTCATAATGCCATCGAGCGTAACGTGTAGTTTGTCGATCACTAACGGGATTTGTTCATCCGGTAGGTTGAGTGAAAACTTGAACTGTACGTCATCAATCTCCTGATAATCTTTTACAGGTTTCAGGCGATGGTAGTGTTTTGCCATCAGGGTAACGAATGCTTCTGGCGCATTTTCGCTGACATATGCACTTTGCAGACCGCAGGCGACAAAATTAAGTTGCTTATCTTTCAGCAACTCGCCAATCACAATACGCGATTCATGCCGGGTCAGTTCGCCGTGGAACAGTTGCTTGCCATGTTCGTAAACCAGTGCGCCGTTTTCCGCGACAAAAGAGATCTCATCCTTTAGCTCAGGAAAGAACGAAATAAGCTGGTAATACTGATTACCGCTGGCGACAACGAACTCAATGCCGCGCTTTTTCAGTTCCTGAAATTACGCCGGAGCGCGTGGTGGACTTCAGCGGCAACTACGACGATTATTTGCGTAGTAAAGGGATTGAAAGCTAAACACTGACGCCCGGTGGCGCTGTGCTTACCGGGCCTACGTATCCTGGCGCGTAGGTTCGGTAAGACGGGTGCGCCCAGGCAAAGGGCACACCGCAGGTGAGCGGGAAGGGCGGTACGACCGTCAAACGTCCATACCTAATGCCCGCTTGCCGTGAATATTCAGATCGCGCAGCGTGAAACGCCCTTCCCAGGTGGTTTCATAGTCCTCGCGCGGGAAATCGCCCGGTGATGCGCCTGTCTCCAGCGCCGCTTTCACCTTACGCGCATAGGCCAGATTCTTCTCACACATTGGCGCGGCAGGAATGTACATCACATTGCCCCAGCCCTGCTGATTTTCGACGGGGGCGACGGAGTGGATGACATCGCAATGCCACCACACGGAATCCCCGGCTTCCAGCGGCGGAATGCTGGTTAACGCCGCCATCAGTAAAGGATGCCACTGTTCAGAAACCGGCAGCACCCTGCCCGGCGCGACGCCGCATAATTCATCTTCCGGGACATCATCCAGCAGCGGGCGCAGCAGAATATACGCCATCGCCTCCGGGATAGGGACGACATGAAGCAACCCCTGGCCGGGCAGCATATCGGAGAGCGCGGTCCAGCCCTGGAAGGTGCGAAATACCGAGCATTTGGTGGTATTATCCACCGTATACTCTTCAACTTCGGTACGGTGCGCCGCATTCCACGGATCGTACTGCTCGACGTTGCCGTTAAACACGCTGGCGAATACCTGCTGATAGGCTGGTAGCAGCCAGCGCTCCAGCGCGCCGGAGTCGGTATGCGCTCCCAGTCCTTTGGATGTGGTGCCCGGCGGGCGGCGACGGATGCGATCCGGGTAAATGATGCTGATATCCGGATTAAACCATCGCTTGCCGTCGCGCTCTACCTGCCATAGACGGTTGAGGAACGACTGCGCCAGCGCCATCTCTTCACTTTGGCGGGCCTGCATTTGCGCCTGCGACCAGTAGACAGGATAGATTTCAGGTCGGGAGGCGCTCAGCGTACCGAAAAAATTATCCCCCGGTCCTTTATACACCTCGTCAAAATGGTTCTTGTCCAGATAGTCGAGCATCGACTGGTCCCATGCCAGCGCCTGTTCGCGTGGAAAATGACCTTTAATCACCGCGCACCCGCGGCGCTTAACCTCGGCGCGGGTGGCATCGCTAATGTTGCCCATCGCCAGTTCGCTAAAAGGGATAATTGGCCATACCGGTTGTCCCTGCGCCTTCAGATCGTTAATTTCCGCCACCCGGGCTGCTATGGTGGCGCTCAAACGGTCGAACACCGCCTGTACGTCGCCGATTTGCGCGCGTAGCGCCTGCTTCATCTGACGAATGGCCGCTTTTGGGTCGGCGGGTAGCGTTTCGTGGGTAAAAGGAGTTGTCATATCAACCTCACCATCTTTCGTTCGAAAGTAAAATTAGTTACATCTGATACTTTAAGTTAAAATAAGGTTAATGCAAGTTTAAAATATTGCAGGAGCGCACAAAGAGGGAAGCGAGAGGAAAACGTAAGGTGGCCAGGACGCCTTAATGTCTTATGCGGCTATTCCTTTCGTTCAGCCACTTTTCATTCGAAATAAATTTGTGGTTCTGCTCACATTGTTATTAAAATGTTTCTGGTCGCAGTTACAGCCAGGAGCTTAAGTATGACCGTTAACGTTGTCGTTACAGATATGGACGGCACTTTTCTCGACGATGCCAAGCAGTACGATCGTGTACGCTTCATGGCGCAATACCAGGAACTGAAAAAACGTAATATCGAATTTGTGGTCGCCAGCGGTAATCAGTACTACCAGTTGATCTCCTTCTTCCCCGAGCTGAAAGACGAAATTTCCTTTGTCGCAGAAAATGGCGCGCTGGTGTATGAACATGGCAAGCAGTTGTTTCACGGGGAGCTAACCCGGCATGAATCGCGGATTGTGATTGGCGAACTGCTGAAGGATAAGCAGCTTAACTTCGTCGCCTGCGGTCTGAAAAGCGCTTATGTCAGCAAAAACGCTCCCGAGACTTTCGTGGCGCTGATGGCCAAACATTATCACCGCCTGCAGCCGGTAAACGATTATCACGACATTGACGATATCCTGTTTAAGTTCTCCCTGAATTTGCCCGATGAACAAATTCCGCTGGTTATCGACAAACTGCACGTATCTTTGGATGGCATCATGAAGCCCGTCACCAGTGGCTTCGGTTTTATCGACCTGATTATCCCGGGACTGCATAAAGCGAATGGCATCAGTCGTCTGTTAAAGCGCTGGAACAGGTCGCCACAGAATGTCGTCGCCATTGGCGACAGCGGTAATGATGCGGAAATGTTGAAAATGGCGCATTACTCTTTTGCCATGGGCAATGCCGCAGACAATATCAAAGCGCTTTCACGTTATCACACTGATGATAATAACCATCAAGGCGCGCTCAACGTCATTCAGGCCGTGCTTGACGGCACCGATCCCTTCTGATTAACAGGCCTGCGCAGGCCTGTTAAACGTAGCGCCATCAGGCAGTTCGGACATATTGCCGATGGCGCCTGGGCAAATTACAGCATATGTTCGGTACGGGCGATGATATCGTCCTGCGCATCCGGCGACAGCGCGGTGAAGAAGGCGGAGTAGCCTGCCACACGCACGACCAGATCGCGGTACTGGTCCGGATGTTTTTTCGCATCCAGCAGCGTTTCGCGTGACACGATGTTGTACTGGATATGCCAGCCTTTATGCACCTCAAAGAACGTCCGTAGCAGAACCATCAGTTTCTGTTTGTCGGATTCGTTTTCCAGCGTCGTTGGGTTCAGTTTCTGGTTGAGCAGCACGCCGCCGAGAATGGAACCGGTAGGTAATTTGCCTACGGAACCAATCACCGCCGTCGGGCCGAGATGATCCGTACCCGATGCAGGGCTTGCGCCTTCCGCCAGCGGTGTATGCGCTTTGCGACCATCCGGGGTAGCCATAGTCGCGGCGCCAAACGGCACGTTTGCTGAGATAGAGGACGTACCGGCGTAATAGTTGCCGCCGACAGGGCCACGACCGTAGCGCGGGTTATGATATTGCTTCAGCTCATCAATATAGGTCTGATAAGCGCGCGCCAGCAGGGTATCGACACTGTCATCGTCGTTACCGTACTTCGGCGCGCCGTTAATCAGACGCTGGCGCAGCTGCTCATGGGTCAGCCCGTCAAAGTCATCGGCCAGCGCGGCGGCAAGCTGCTGTTGACCGATAACGCCCTGTTCGAAGACCAGTTTTTTCACGGCGGCGAGGCTGTTGCCCAGGTTGGCGATACCGACCTGAAGACCGGATACCCAGTCATATTTAGCGCCGCCTTGCTTGATACTCTTCGCGCGTTCAATACAGTCGTCTACCAGCGCTGAGCACAGAATATCGTGGACGTTCTCTTCCAACATGGTGTCGACCACATACTCAATTTCGATCGATTTGCGCGTGTAGTAGCGAATTTGGGTATCCCAGGCGGCCATCACTTCGTCAAAATTGTTAAAGTTGCCTGCGGAGAGCGCCTTTTCCTGCGGCAGAAATACCTTGCCGCTGGTGGCGTCGCGACCGCCTTCCAGCGCCGCCAGCATGACGCGGGCGAAGTTAATAAAGCTCATGCCGGTGCAGCGATAACCCCATTTCCCGCCGACGGCGGTTTCGATACAGCCGATCGCCGCGTAATCGTAAGCGTCCTGTGGTTCGATCCCCAACTTGATAAATTCCGGGATGACGATTTCATCATTGTTAAACGCCGGCATCCCAAAGCCGCAGCGGATGACCTGGACGCAGGCGTCAAGGAAATCGTTACTCATTCCGGCGTGATAACGCACACTGAGGTTGGGCTGGGTAGAACGCAAACGTCCGCAGGACTCCAGAATGGCGTAAGACAGCGGATTCACTGCGTCCACTGGCTGACCGTTGATGAGATTCTGACCGCCAATGGTGACGTTTTGATACAGCGGGCTGCCCGCGGAAGCTTTAGAGTGCGAACCGGAGCGGATCTTGTTTACTTCCAGCAGTTTCAGCCAGCAGCTGTGCAGCAGTTCAATGGCGTGCTCAAGATCCAGCGTCTGGTTTAGTTCGACATCGCGACGATAATAGGGGTAAAGATACTGGTCCATACGACCAAATGACACCGAGTGACCGTTAGACTCAATTTGTAGAATCAGTTGGATGAAGTAGCACAATTGCAGTGCTTGCCAGAAGGTCTGCGGCGGTTGGTGGGCGATCACCTCGCAGTTTTCGGCGATGGTAAGTAGCTCTTTACGACGGCTTTCACGGGACTCTTCGCCCGCCATCTGGCGCGCCAGCGCGGCAAAGCGCGTGATGTGCTGGCTTACCGCGTCCAGCACAATATCAATCGCCTTCAGGAACTGCTCGCCATGCAGATCTTCCAGCACGGTCAGGTTGATGCGTGAGCGGCGCTCGGCGACTTTATCGCGCAGGCCATCAAGCCCTTTTTCCAGCAGCAGCGGGAAGTTCACCGCCAGGTGCGCATCGCCGGAAGTCATATTGCCTTCGGCTTTGATAATGCCAGTCGCCAGAAGCCCTTTTTGTTCATCGGTAAACATGCCGTAGCAGCGATCCTGGACGGTTTGACCGCGCCACCATGGACAGACGTCGTGCAGAATACGTTTGTTTTCTTCACTTACGGAAAAACCTGCGCCGGGCCGGTCTGCCAGGTCGTCGATCTCTTTTTCAATCCACGAGACGGTATATTCCGGGAAAATCGGCGCGGCGCGGACTTCACTTGCCTGGTTGCCGACGATCAGTTCATCGTGTTTTATCCAGATAGTGCGTTCCGCCAGGTGATGGGCCAGCGCCAGCGCGCGGCGTACCGGAATCGGTTTATCCAGATGCTGCTGATACATTTCGGTATAATGCTGCGCGCGTTCGGTACAGACCGGCGGTTTCACGATATGTACCAGCGCGGTTTTGTGCGCCTTAATGCGGTCACTGAGCGTGTCCAGTTTCAGTTGGGTCATGATAATTATCCTCGTAGGGTCGCGGTTAAACCTTTTTGGCAGGCGTACTTCTGGGCAAAATCAAGTAACGCCGGCGCATCCAGTGGTTTATCCGGGGCATGATAGGGCTGACTGAGTAAGTGGTATTTATTAATGCCCAGCGTGTGGTAGGGCAGAAAATGAATTTCCCCGACGTGCAGTTCGTCGGCGGCAAAGTCGGTAATGGCTTTAATGGCCTCCTCATCGGCATTAAATCCCTGAATCAGCGGGACGCGAATCACCATTTTTTTGCCCGCGGCGGCGAGTTTCCTGAGATTTTCCAACACCCGCGAGGCGCTGCCATCGGTCCACCGCTTAAACGGCCCGTCGGCGACATGCTTCAAATCAGCCAGAAACAGATCGATATAAGGCAGTGAGGGCGCAATGTATTTCCATGGAACATGCAGACAGGTCTCAACCGCTGTATGAATACCGGCGTCATGGCTGGCTTTAAACAGCTCTGCCGCCAGCTCCGGCTGCATAAACGGTTCGCCGCCGGAAAGTGTAAGACCGCCGCCGCTGCGATCGTAAAAAGGTTTATCGCGCAGTACCGTCGCCATGATCTCATCCACGCTTTTTATTTCGCCGCACACGGTTAACGCCTGTGTGGGGCAGCAATGCGCCAGGATGGAAAAATGGGCGTCGGTCAGTTTCTCGCGATGGATGAGCAGGCCGTTTAGCGCGCGCTCAATGACGTCCGGCGCGGCTTGCGCGCACAGGTCGCATCCTTCGAGACACAGCCGCGCGTCGTATAACAGATCCTGAGCGCGGGCGCGGCTTTCCGGGTTCTGGCACCAGCGACAGCCCAACGAACAGCCTTTGAGAAATACTACGGTACGGATACCGGGGCCATCGTGGGTAGAATAGCGCTGAATATTGAAGATCATAAACGGCCTCTCTTATTTCATATAAAGATTAAATTACTTTCGAATGAAAGTTATCTTGATGTGCGTCAACGAATGGAGAGGTTCTGACAAAGAGGCGTTAAATGAGGTACAACATCACGGTTTGAGGCTGTGATATGGCGTTTAAGATGATGCCGCGCTGCTTGAGCCGATCGTCAGTCGGAGCTTGGGTAAGCTGGCTTTTCGTCTGATGGCAGTAATTATCTGTTGATACAGCACGGCCATAAACCGTGCTTTGGTATGTTTATCCGTAAAGTGGCTACTGTCCGCAGACTTCACAGCCGGGGTTGCGCATTAACTTCATTTCGCGGAACTGACAGGTCATCGCATCGTACATGACGATTTTTCCGCTAGCGGGCTGACCGTAATGCGCCAGCAGCTTAATGGCCTCCATTGCCTGTAGCGAACCGATCACGCCAATCAGCGGCGCCATCACCCCTGCCTCTACGCAGGTCAGAGCGTTTTCGCCAAACAGACGGCTCAGGCAGCGGTAACAGGGTTCGTTTTCCCGATACGTAAAGACGGTAACTTGTCCTTCCATACGAATGGCCGCGCCGGAGATTAGCGGCACTTTCGCGGTATAGCACCCGGCGTTAAGTTGATTACGTACGCTAACGTTATCGGTACAGTCCAGCACCAGCGAATGCCCGGCAATCAGGCTGGTCATAGCGTCGTCGTCCAGCCGCGCGTTAACGGGCGTAATGGTAATATGTGGGTTGATACGCGCCAGCGCGTCGCGGGCGGACTCTACCTTCGGCTGCCCGACCGTGGCGTCGCTGTGCAAGGTTTGACGCTGGAGATTGGAAACGGAAACGGTATCAAAATCGAGTAGCGTCAGTTGCCCGACGCCAGCGCCAGCCAGATACTGCGTTGCCGCGCAGCCGAGCCCGCCCAGCCCGACCACTAATACCCGCGCATCTTTTAACGCTTCCTGCCCTTCAAAATCGAAGCCGCGCAGAATAATTTGTCGGTTATAGCGCAGCATCTCCTGGTCGCTAAGTTCCGCCATTACAGGCCTCCGAACAGAGCATTAAACGGCTCGACTTCCACCCATTCTCCCGGCTCAACATTGCCGCGTTCACGCTCCAGCACAATAAAGCAGTTGCCCAGACTAAACGAGCTGAAAATATGTGAACCCTGGTGTCCGGTGGTCGTGACCTCCAGTTCGCCGTTGGCGCTACGTTGCAGAATGCCGCGCTGGAAATCGAGACGCCCCGGCGTTTTCTTCAGGCGAGATGCTGTGCGTACACGCTGGCGCGGCGGCACTGCGCTTGCCGTGTTGCCGCCAAGCTTCGCCAGTAAGGGCTGAACCAGTTGATAAAACGTGAGCGCCGCAGAGACTGGATTCCCCGGCAGGCCACAGAACCAGCTATTACTGAGCTTGCCGAAGGCAAACGGTTTGCCTGGCTTGATAGCCAGCTTCCAGAAGGCGATTTCGCCCAGCTCCTCAAGGATGGTTTTGGTATAGTCCGCTTCACCAACCGAGACGCCGCCGGAGCTTATCACTACATCGGCCTGGCTGTCGGCGTCGATAAACGCGGCGCGAAGCTTACCGGGATCGTCAGGAATAATGCCTAAATTGATCACTTCGCAGCCAAGCTGTTGCAGCATCAAATGTATAGTTAGACGGTTAGTGTCATAAATTTGTCCCGCCTCCAGCGGCTGGCCCGGAAGCTGGAGCTCGTCGCCGGTCGAGAACAGCGCTACGCGCACTTTACGTACAACCTGCGCATCGGCAATTCCCAGCGACGCCAGCACTGGCAGTTCGGCAGTAGTCAGGCGCGTACCGGCCGGAAAGACCACCGCATCCTGGCGAATATCCTCGCCGCGGCGGCGGATGTTTTGTCCGCAACGAACATCGGCGGTAAAACGCACGCCGTCATCGGTTTGTTCCGTCTGCTCTTGCATGACTACCGCCTCGCAACCTGCCGGTACCGGGGCGCCGGTCATAATGCGAATGCAGGTTCCCGCAGGCCACTCTCCCTGGTAGGGCTGACCGGCAAATGCTTTGCCGGCGACGGGCAGCGGCTTATCGGCGGACAAATCCGCCACACGTACCGCATAACCATCCATAGCTGAATTATCAAAGCCGGGGACATCAAGGGGAGATACGATATCGGTCGCCAGGATGCGGCCAAAGCAGTTCACCAGCGGCAACGTTTCTACGGCGGTGAGAGGGGTAATACGTGAAAGCATCTGGGTCAGCGCCGTTTCAAGCGGCATCAATCCGGCGGAAAATTCCATGAACATACTCCTGCGAGGCAAAATCGAATCCGGCTATTATGTCAGAAAACAGTGGCGGGCAGTATGCTACCTCGGTCTTAGAGACGGCCTTGCGCCTTTACATACCTTACGCATCTTTCTATATTCAAAAATCGAATGAATAACTCACAACAATTCTGATAGTTATAGTAAAAGTTGTGTGCCACCGTAATGGACCCTAAAAATGAATAAAGCAGTGATTGCGATTCACGGCGGCGCAGGCGCGATTGCTCGCGCGCAAATGAGCCATGAGCAGGAGCTACGCTATATCCAGGCGTTGTCAGAGATTGTTGAAAGCGGGCAAAAGATGCTGGAAGCGGGTGACAGCGCGCTTGATGTAGTGACGGAAGCGGTGCGCCTGCTGGAAGCGTGTCCGCTCTTCAATGCGGGTATCGGCGCGGTCTATACCCGAGACGGGACTCATGAACTGGATGCCTGCGTGATGGACGGCAATACCCTGAAAGCCGGAGCCGTCGCGGGCGTGAGTCATGTTCGCCATCCTGTGCTCGCTGCCAGGCTGGTGATGGAGCGCAGCCCGCATGTACTCATGGTGGGGGAAGGGGCGGAAAACTTTGCCTTTTCACAGGGGATGGCGCGCGTTTCGCCGGATATCTTTTCCACCCCGGCGCGTTACGAGCAATTGCTGGCGGCGCGTGCGGCGGGTGAAATGGCGCTCGATCACAGCGGCGCGCCGCTGGACGAAACGAAAAAAATGGGTACAGTCGGCGCGGTGGCGCGGGATAAATTCGGCAATCTGGCGGCGGCAACGTCTACCGGCGGGATGACCAATAAATTGCCCGGGCGCGTCGGCGACAGCCCGCTGGTCGGCGCCGGGTGTTATGCCAACAACGCCAGCGTCGCCGTTTCCTGTACCGGAACGGGAGAGGTCTTTATTCGCACGCTCGCGGCTTACGATATCGCCGCATTGATGGAATATGGCGGACTCAGCCTTGCCGACGCCTGTGAGCGCGTGGTGATGGAAAAATTACCGGCGCTGGGCGGCAGCGGTGGATTAATCGCCGTTGATCACGAAGGTAATGTCGCGTTGCCGTTTAACAGCGAAGGGATGTATCGCGCCTGGGGATATGCCGGGGATACGCCGACCACAGGAATTTACCGGGAATAAGGAGCCGCAGGTGCCGCACAGCGATGAACTGGATAGCCGCGATGTTCTGTCCGTCAGTGGCCTGAATATCGCGTTTCACCACGAAGGGCAACAGGTAGACGCCGTGCGTAATGTGTCATTACGCCTGAAGCGTGGAGAGACTCTGGCGATTGTCGGCGAGTCGGGATCGGGAAAATCGGTGACGGCGCTGGCGTTAATGCGGCTGATTGAGCAGTCGGGCGCGAACGTGCGCTGCGGCGAAATGCTGTTGCGTCGGCGTAATCGTCAGGTGATTGAGCTGTCTGAGCAGAGTGACGCGCAGATGCGGCGTGTGCGCGGCGCGGATATCGCCATGATTTTCCAGGAGCCAATGACCTCGCTCAACCCGGTATTTACCGTTGGCGAGCAAATTGCCGAATCTATTCGTTTGCATCAGGGGGCCAGCCACGAAGAGGCGCTGGCGGAAGCGAAACGTATGCTCGATCAGGTACGGATCCCGGAGTCGCAGGCGATTTTATCGCGTTATCCGCATCAGCTTTCCGGCGGGATGCGCCAGCGAGTCATGATCGCGATGGCGCTATCCTGCCGTCCGGCGGTATTGATTGCCGATGAACCCACCACGGCGCTGGATGTCACTATCCAGGCGCAAATTCTGCAACTTATCAAAGTGTTGCAGCAAGAGATGTCGATGGGCGTGATTTTTATCACCCACGACATGGGCGTCGTGGCGGATATCGCCGATCGCGTGCTGGTGATGTATCAGGGCGAGGCCGTGGAAACCGGCAGCGTAGAGCAGATTTTCCATGCGCCGACGCATCCTTATACCCAAACGTTACTGGCCGCCGTCCCTCAGCTTGGCGCGATGCGAGGCCACTCGCTGCCACGCCGTTTCCCGTTGATTTCCGCTGACGAACCGGCCCTTTATGAATCGCAGATTGAGCAAGACACGGTGGTGGAAGGCGAACCTATTCTCCAGGTTCGGGGGCTGGTGACGCGATTCCCGCTGCGTAGCGGTCTCTTTAACCGCGTTACGCGTGAAGTTCATGCCGTTGAGAATATCAGTTTCGATCTCTGGCCCGGCGAAACGTTATCGCTGGTGGGCGAGTCCGGTAGCGGAAAATCGACGACCGGACGCGCGCTGCTGCGGTTGGTTGAATCCCGGCAGGGGGAGATTATCTTTAACGGCCAGCGCATTGACACGCTGTCTGCGGGTAAACTCCAGCCGTTGCGCCGCGATATTCAGTGTATTTTCCAGGACCCTTACGCCTCGCTCGACCCGCGCCAGACCGTGGGGTATTCCATTATGGAACCTTTACGGATTCATGGCCTGGGGCAGGGGGACGCTGCGGCAAAGCGCGTGGCCTGGTTGCTTGAGCGTGTCGGATTACGTCCTGAACATGCCTGGCGTTATCCGCACGAGTTTTCCGGCGGTCAACGTCAGCGCATCTGCATAGCTCGCGCGCTGGCATTGAATCCTAAAGTGATTATTGCCGATGAGGCGGTCTCCGCGCTGGATGTTTCCGTTCGCGGGCAGATCATTAATTTACTGCTCGATTTACAACGGGAAATGGGGATCGCCTACCTGTTTATTTCGCATGATATGGCGGTCGTGGAGCGAATTAGCCATCGCGTGGCGGTGATGTATCTTGGTCAAATTGTTGAGATGGGGCCGCGGCGCGCCGTTTTTGAAAATCCGCAGCATCCTTATACGCGTAAATTGATGGCGGCGGTGCCGGTTGCCGATCCCTCCAGACACCGGCCGCGGCGCGTTCTGCTATCAGATGATATACCCAGCAATATTCATAAACGTGGCGAAGAGACGCCCGCCGTTTCATTACAGTTGGTCGGGCCGGGACATTATGTTGCGCGGCCGCTGCAGGATAATGCGCTCTCGCGCTTATAACATTCAGACAGGCAGGGTTTCAGGAGAACAACATGACGCAATTTATTACGCATAAATGGCTGGCGGCGCTGGGACTGGCCTCATCCATTGCGGCTTTTCCGGCCCTGGCGGCCAAAGATGTGGTGGTGGCGGTAGGGTCTAATTTCACCACGCTCGATCCGTATGACGCCAACGATACACTCTCGCAGGCGGTGGCGAAGTCATTTTATCAGGGGCTGTTTGGCCTGGATAAAGACATGAAGGTAAAAAACGTCCTGGCGGAAGGCTATACCGTTTCTGATGACGGTCTGACCTACACCATTACCCTACGGCAGGGGGTGAAATTTCAGGACGGCGCGGATTTTAATGCGGCGGCGGTAAAAGCGAATCTCGATCGCGCCAGCAATCCGGATAACCACCTCAAGCGTTATAACCTGTATAAAAATATCGCAAAAACGGAGGTTGTCGATCCGGCAACGGTAAAAATTACCCTGAAACAGCCGTTCTCCGCTTTCATTAATATTCTGGCGCACCCGGCGACGGCGATGATCTCGCCGCAAGCGCTGGAAAAATATGGCAAGGATATTGGTTTTCATCCGGTCGGTACCGGTCCATACCAGCTTGAAACCTGGAATCAGACCGACTTTGTCAAAGTGAAAAAGTTCGCCGGTTACTGGCAGCAGGGCTTACCCAAGCTGGATTCTATTACCTGGCGTCCGGTTACTGACAACAATACCCGCGCGGCGATGCTGCAAACCGGCGAAGCGCAATTTGCTTTTCCTATCCCTTATGAGCAGGCCGCGTTACTGGCGAAAAATAAAAACCTCGAACTGGTCGCCAGCCCGTCCATTATGCAGCGTTATATCAGTATGAATGTGACGCAGAAGCCGTTTGATAATCCTAAGGTGCGTGAGGCGTTGAATTACGCTATCAATCGTCAGGCGCTGGTTAAAGTGGCGTTTGCCGGATACGCCACGCCGGCGACGGGCGTGGTGCCGCCGTCGATAGCCTATGCGCAAAGCTATCAGCCGTGGCCCTATGATCCGGCTAAAGCGCGCGAACTGTTGAAAGAGGCGGGGTATCCAGACGGTTTCAGTACCACGCTGTGGTCATCGCACAACCATAGCACCGCGCAAAAAGTGTTGCAGTTTACCCAACAGCAACTGGCGCAGATTGGCGTTAAAGCCCGGATAACCGCGATGGACGCCGGCCAGCGCGCCGCGGAAGTCGAGGGCAAAGGGCAAAAAGAGAGCGGCGTGCGAATGTTCTATACAGGCTGGTCGGCGTCGACGGGCGAAGCTGACTGGGCGTTATCGCCGCTCTTCGCATCACAAAACTGGCCGCCGACGCAGTTTAATACCGCTTTTTACAGCAACAAGCAGGTCGACAGCGATTTGGCGGCGGCCTTAAAGACCAACGATCCGCAGGAGAAAACACGATTGTACAAAGAGGCGCAGGATATTATCTGGAAAGAGTCGCCCTGGATACCGTTGGTGGTGGAGAAATTGGTTTCTGCGCACAGTAAAAATTTGACCGGTTTCTGGATTATGCCGGATACCGGTTTCAGCTTTGACGATGCGGATTTGAAGTAAGTAATGCGATGGGGCTGGATGGCGCGCGCGTTGTCCGCCATCCGGTAAAAGGTTCGTGTGATGCTTAACTATGTTCTCAAGCGCCTGCTGGGATTAATTCCTACGCTGTTGATTGTGGCAGTGCTGGTGTTTTTATTTGTTCATTTGTTGCCCGGCGACCCGGCGCGGCTGATAGCCGGACCGGAAGCCGACGCGCAGGTGATCGCGCTGGTTCGTCAGCAGCTGGGGCTTGATCAGCCGCTTCATGTCCAGTTTTGGCATTACATCACCCATGTTTTACAAGGCGATTTCGGGACGTCAATGGTTTCCCGCCGCCCGGTTTCTGAGGAGATCGCCAGCCGCTTTTTGCCGACGCTGTGGCTGACGATAACCAGTATGATATGGGCGGTGCTGTTTGGCATGGCGATCGGCATCGCCGCCGCCGTGTGGCGTAATCGCTGGCCTGACCGGTTAGGAATGACGCTTGCCGTGACCGGCATTTCTTTTCCGGCTTTTGCGCTGGGAATGTTGTTAATGCAGATTTTTTCCGTGGATCTGGGCTGGCTACCGACCGTGGGGGCGGATAGCTGGCAACATTATATTTTACCCTCCCTGACGCTTGGCGCGGCGGTGGCATCCGTCATGGCGCGTTTTACGCGCTCCTCGTTTGTCGATGTCCTGAGCGAGGATTACATGAGGACCGCGCGGGCGAAAGGCGTCAGTGAAACGTGGGTGGTGTTAAAACATGGCCTGCGCAATGCAATGATCCCGGTCGTCACCATGATGGGACTGCAATTTGGCTTTTTGCTTGGCGGCTCGATCGTCGTTGAAAAAGTGTTTAACTGGCCGGGGCTTGGGCGATTACTGGTCGACTCCGTCGACATGCGCGACTACCCCGTGATTCAGGCAGAAGTGCTGCTGTTTTCTCTGGAATTTATTCTTATCAACTTAGTGGTGGATGTTCTCTATGCCGCCATTAATCCGGCTATCAGGTATAAGTAAGGATGCGATTATTTAACTGGCGCCGTCAGGCGATTTTACATGCTATGCCGGTGGTAAAACCCGACCAGATACGCACGCCGTGGCGGGAGTTCTGGCGTCGTTTTCGCCGCCAGCATGTCGCGTTGGTCGCCGGGGGATTCGTACTGGCGTTAATTCTGGTGGCGATTTTTGCCCGTTGGCTGACGCCCTACGATGCGGAAAACTATTTTGACTACGATAGCCTGAACAATGGCCCCTCTTTGCAGCACTGGTTTGGCGTTGACTCGCTGGGAAGAGACATCTTTAGCCGGGTTCTCGTTGGGGCGCAGATCTCACTGGCGGCGGGCGTGTTCGCGGTATTTATCGGCGCGATAATCGGTACGGTGTTGGGATTGCTGGCGGGATATTATGAAGGCTGGTGGGATCGTTTTATTATGCGCATTTGCGATGTGCTGTTCGCCTTCCCCGGCATTTTGCTGGCGATTGCCGTTGTGGCGGTGTTAGGCAGCGGTATTGCTAATGTGATCGTTGCGGTGGCGATTTTCTCTATTCCGGCGTTTGCTCGTCTGGTGCGCGGAAATACCCTGGTCTTAAAACAGCAGACGTTTATTGAGTCTGCCCGCAGTATCGGCGCCAGCGACACGACGATTTTGTTTAGCCATATATTGCCGGGAACGGTCTCGTCAATTGTGGTTTTCTTTACGATGCGTATCGGTACGTCAATTATTTCCGCGGCAAGCCTGTCATTTCTCGGATTAGGCGCGCAGCCGCCAACGCCGGAGTGGGGAGCGATGCTCAATGAAGCGCGGGCGGATATGGTCATCGCGCCGCACGTAGCGCTCTTCCCGGCGGTGGCGATTTTCCTGACTGTGCTGGCGTTTAACCTGTTAGGCGACGGGTTGCGCGATGCGCTGGACCCGAAGATTAAGGGGTAAGCCAGCCCGGTGGCGTTGACGCCTGGCGGGCCTGGAACGGGCTCGTCAGGCGGGATAACACATCCGGCACCCGCGCCGGGGGAGGTGGCGTTAAACCCGACTGCCCCACAAATCATATTCGTCGGCGTTTTCCACTTTCACGCGCACGATATCGCCCGGCTTGACGTTGGTTTCGCCGTTCAAATAGACCGCGCCGTCAATTTCCGGCGCATCCGCCATGCTACGCCCGATAGCGCCTTCTTCGTCAACCTCATCAACGATCACCAGAATTTCGCGGCCCACTTTTTCCTGCAAGCGCTCAGCGGAGATTTGCTGTTGCAGTTGCATAAAGCGGTTCCAGCGCTCTTCTTTCACCTCTTCCGGCACCTGATCCGGCAGCTCATTCGCGCCTGCGCCTTCCACCGGGCTGTACTTGAAGCAGCCTACACGATCGAGGCGCGCCTCTTTCAGGAAGTCGAGCAGCATCTGGAAGTCTTCTTCCGTTTCGCCGGGGAAGCCGACAATAAAGGTGGAGCGTAGGGTCAGTTCCGGGCAGATTTCGCGCCACTGCTTAATGCGCGCCAGCTGGCGGTCAACGGAACCGGGACGTTTCATCAGTTTAAGAATCCGCGGGCTGGCATGTTGCAGCGGAATGTCCAGATAAGGCAGGATTTTGCCTTCCGCCATTAGCGGAATCACATCATCAACGTGTGGGTAGGGGTAGACGTAGTGCAGACGTGTCCAGACGCCCAGTTTTGATAACTGTTCGCACAGGCTCACCATACTGGTTTTCACCGGTTCGCCATTATGGAATCCGGTGCGGTGCTTCACATCTACGCCGTAGGCGGAGGTATCTTGCGAAATCACCAGAATCTCTTTGACCCCGGCATCAACCAGACGTTTCGCTTCGCTTAATACGTCGCCAATCGGGCGGCTGACCAGATCCCCGCGCATCGACGGGATGATGCAGAACGTGCAGCGGTGATTACAGCCTTCAGAAATTTTCAGATACGCATAATGGCGCGGCGTCAGTTTTACACCCTGTTCCGGTACGAGGCTTAAAAATGGATTGTGCTTCGGCTTCGGTACGTAATGATGTACGTGCTGCAGAACTTGCTCATAGCTATGCGGCCCGGTGATTTCCAGTACTTTCGGATGCACTTCGCGGATCTGATCTTCTTTTGCGCCCAGGCAGCCGGTGACGATTACCTTACCGTTTTCGTTCAGCGCTTCGCCAATGGCTTCCAGTGACTCTTGTACCGCGCTGTCAATAAAGCCACAGGTATTAACGATAACCATATCCGCATCGTCATAGCGTGGCACAACGTCATAGCCTTCGGTACGCAGCTCAGTCAGGATGCGTTCCGAATCAACGAGGTTTTTCGGACAGCCCAGGGAAACGAAGCCGATCTTTGGCTGGTGGGTTACATTACTCATAGCTTAAAAAGTGTTCATTTATTGGAATGGTCAGGGCAGGGATTCTACAGATATCCGAACAAAAATTGTATCGCAATCTCATCAGGAGCGGCGGCATCAACCGTTGTGGTTATCAGCAAAAGGTGAAAAAGGGCAATTCTAAGAAAATTCTTGATCTCTGACACCCCTTTGTCTAAAAAACGACCATACTATTAAGTTGAACCCTGGTAGAAAAGAGGAGGAAAAAAGGTATGGTCGTTGACAGACTGAGAACCGATCTTCTCAACAAGCTGATAAACGCGCGTATCGATCTTGCCGCTTATCTGCAATTGCGAAAAGCGAAGGGGTATATGTCAGTCAGCGAAAGTGACACTCTGCGTGACAATTTTTTTGAACTGAATCGCGAGCTCCACGATCACGCTTTACGGCAGGGACTGCATCTCGATCAGGAAGAGTGGAACGCGCTGCGCCGTGCCGAAGGCGCGCTTGCAGCCGCCGCCGTTTGTTTAATGAGCGGACACCATGATTGTCCGACCTTTATTGCCGTCAACGCAGATAAACTTGAAAACTGTCTGACAACTTTGACGCTGAGTATTCAGAGTCTGAAAGCACATTCACCGCTTACACAGGTCTGAACAAGGGGAGGCGACTCCTGAGGAATCCCCAGCAAACCAAGACAGGCATAGTGTTATGTGATCTAATTGATTGCGCTAACACTTTCAAGGAAATCATCACTATGCCTGCTCGTTCATTATGCCAAAAATCCTTTAAAAATATACTGGAGCCTTTGCACCTTTACCGCCGTCAATCTCTGATTGAGGCTACCAGTGTAGTGATTAACGGTGCATCTCTTACACTTATTCAGTATTGGGCGTGATTTGTCAGGAGTAGCATCGGTCAGGCACAAGATAAAACGTATCGATCGACTTCGGGGAAAGTCTCACTTGCAGAATGAAGTTTCAGATACTTTTTCAGCGTGTTACTAAAAAATCACGGAGGGAATGACCCGGGTTGTCATGCTCTCCTATATGCCAGCCTGTTTTCCGCCAAAGGTGACTAAATTCGGTTCACCAGACAATCGTTGATGTTCTTAGGGAACGGTATAGTCGAATTCACTCCTGAAACAGGTACGGAATGTCGGCCGTTTACTATTCTGAAACGTTATTTATATCAAATAATTAAATTTTATTTTTATCTTTGTTATTGTAACAATAAATTACATGTTTCTTTCTGTTATCAGCGAACCTGAACCAATTTTAATGGGGGGTTAGATAAAAGCTAATTCAGAAAATTATTTTTTTAAGATATATTGAATTATCAGATGCTCCATTCAAATGAGAGACGAGAATGCAAACGTTAGAACGGTTTTTTCTTTTCGTTACGGGGGACCAACCTGAACGATTTGAAAAAGCAAATAGCAGTTGTGCTGATAGCGTAATCCTTGATTTAGAAAATGCGGTGTCATCTGAGAAAAAAATAATTGCCAGAGAAAATGCTCTGAATTTCATGAGTAATGATGAAAAAGTACTGATTGCTGTACGTGCAAAAATTGTAATAACTTCACGCCTGGCTGGATCATATCCTTCTGTTGACGGTATCACAACTGAATTTATGAAAAACGAGTTGACAATACAAAATGCTATTCACTCCTGTAAAATGGGGTTCAGTGGCAAGGTATGTATTCACCCTCCACAAATTTCACATGTAAACAGAGCATTCAGCTATTTAAAACAAGAAATCGAGTGGGTTCCCCAGATTATGCGACTGGCTCAATATCCCCATGGAGCGTTCAGTCATGAAGGGCAAATGGTGGATAAACCGTTACTGGAAAAAGCAAAAAGGATTTTGGCTCATAGCATTTAGTAAATATATGAAGGAGTCACCAATGAAAGCTTTAGTTTGTGTAAAACAAGTTGTCGATCATAACGTTAGAATTAGAATAAAGCGAGATCATTCTGATGTTGATATTTCTGATTCAAAACTCAGTATCAATCCATTTGATGAAATTGCAGTTGAAGAAGCAGTACGTTTAAAAGAACGGGGATTAATCAGTGAGGTTGTTGTAGTGTCTATAGGAAACACAGGTGTAGGGGATGTATTGCGTACAGCACTGGCAGCAGGGGCAGACAGGGCAATACACATATTAACAAAAAACTCTCTTACACCACTAATTGTGGCCAAAACTATCACCGCTATTACCCGGAATGAAAAACCCGATATTATATTATTAGGCAAGCAAGCTATTGACGATGATTGTAATCAGGTAGGCCAAATGCTGGCAGCATTACTCGATCTTCCCCAAGCCACTAATGTTAGTGAAATTACTATTTCTGATAATTCATTAACTGCTGTTCGTGAGGTTGATGGAGGATTAGAAACGTTAAATTTATCCCTGCCTGCAGTACTCACTACAGATCTACGTCTGAATACACCGAGGAATATCAGCTTGCCGAATGTTATTAAAGCCAAAAAGAAACCTGTTAAGGAGATAGATTTCGATTCACTTGGTATTAACCCGTCATCCAGATTGACTATTATTAAAGTTGATGAGCCAGCAAGAAGGAAAGCAGGCATAATCGTTCCAGATATTAACACGCTGCTAGATAAATTAAAAAACGAAGAAAAAGTAATTTAAGGAGGAAAATATGGCTTCTTTAGTTATTGCTGAACATAACGGCAATACTCTTTTACCTTCAACACTCAGTACTATCACTGCGGCAAAAGCCATTAATAGTGATATAGATATACTTATGTTAGGATATGGTATAGAAAGTATTGCAGTTAAAGCCAGTCATATTCAGGGGATATCCACTGTATTTGTTGCTGACAGCCCACTATTCGAACACCTTCTGGCAGAGAATGTGGAAAAACAGATCAGCTATTTTTTGAATAGTGGGAAAAATCATTATCAGTCCATTCTTTTTCCTGCAAGCTCTTTTGGAAAAAACTGTGCGCCACGCTTAGCAGCAAAACTTGATGTATCTCAGATTAGTGATATTACGCGTGTCATTGATCAACATACCTTTGAACGTCCAATCTATGCGGGTAACGCTATTGCCACAGTACACAGTGATGATGAATATAAAGTGATAACTGTTCGTCCTACCTCATTTGCGGCTGCGGTTGCGGAAGATGAGGGAAAAGCCCCCATTGAATTTACAGAGGTTGTTCTTGGTTCAGATCAGGTAAAATTTATTAGCCAACATGTTAATAAAAGTAACCGTCCAGACTTACAATCCGCCAGAGTTGTAGTATCAGGTGGACGAGGAGTAGGAAGTGCACAGGCATTCAAAGAACTTGTTGATAACCTGGCAGATAAATTAGGCGCTGCCGTGGGGGCAAGCCGGGCTGCTGTAGATGCTGGTTATGCACCAAATGATTATCAGATTGGCCAGACCGGAAAAATCGTTGCGCCTCAACTTTATATTGCTCTGGGAATTTCTGGCGCCATACAACATCTTGCCGGGATGAAAGAGTCAGGCGTCATTGTCGCTATTAATAAGGATCCTGACGCTCCTATCTTTTCTATTGCGGATTATGGTTTGGTAGCTGATATTTTCAAAGCTGTACCTGAACTTATCGATAAATTATAAATCATATTTTTTCCTCCTTAAAGGTAACTTTTATGCAATATACTGATATTCAAATTTGGCAGCCTGGCATTCTGCGCAACACCGATTATCTTAACCCCGGTCCCGCTAAGCTGCTGGCCGCCACTCTGGATAAAGACATCAAAATCTTTAAAGAGGGGGGGCGTTCTGCCAGAATTATGGCACTGGCTCTATTTTCTTCCTGTCGACCGCCAGTCAGATCTATCTGCTGATGGTCATCCGATAAAAGGTCATTTTCTACCCCCTGTTGGCGCTGGTTTATTGAGGAAAAAATTATGAAAAGTATTGAAAAGGATAAATATCAGGATATTCGTGATGCGGTTCGTTCATTATGTAGTGAATTTGATGATAAATATCACCGTAAGATAGATGAAGCAAAAGCCTATCCTGAAGAGTTTGTTAATAAACTAACCAAAGCTGGTTGGCTGGCTGCGCTCATCCCGGAGGAATTTGGAGGGTCAGGGCTTGGTTTAACTGAAGCATCTATTATCATGGAAGAGATCAATAGATCGGGTGGAAACTCTGGAGCCTGCCATGGTCAGATGTATAACATGAATACGTTGTTACGTCATGGATCCGATAAACAGAAAGAATTCTGGCTGCCACGGATAGCTACTGGTGAATGGCGCCTGCAGTCGATGGGCGTCACAGAACCCACAGCAGGTACAGATACCACCAGAATTAAAACTACAGCTGTAAAAAGAGAAGACCGGTATGTGATAAACGGACAAAAAGTCTGGATTTCACGTGTTCAACATTCAGACTGGATGATTCTTCTGGTTCGAACTACTCCGCTTGCAAATGTAAAACGTAAATCCGAAGGGATGTCTATTTTCATGGTTGATATTAAAGAAGCTATGAAAAATGGAATGACAGTACGACCTATTCCCAATATGGTCAATCATGAAACCAACGAGCTCTTTTTTGACAACCTGGAAATTCCCGAAGAAAATCTTATTGGTGAAGAGGGTATGGGTTTTCATTACATACTTGATGGTTTAAATGCAGAGCGTACCTTGATTGCGGCAGAATGTATAGGCGATGGATATTGGTTTATGGATCGTGTTACCCGCTATACCTGCGAGCGTGAGGTTTTTGGTCGTCCCATTGGTCAGAACCAGGGGGTGCAGTTTCCTATTGCAGAAGCATTTATTGCAGTGGAAGCGGCTAATCTGATGCGTTTTAAAGCGTGCGAGCTTTTTGATCAGCATCTTGATTGTGGAGCACAGGCTAATATGGCGAAATACCTTGCTGCGAAAGCCAGCTGGGAAGCAGCCAATGCCTGCCTGCAATTTCATGGTGGATATGGTTTTGCCTGTGAGTATGATATCGAACGAAAGTTTAGAGAAACACGTTTATATCAGGTTGCTCCCATATCTACCAACCTGATCCTGAGCTATATCGCTGAGCATGTGCTGGAGATGCCACGTTCATTCTGATGTCAAATCAATTGGAAAAATATTATGAAACAGTTACCTCTGTCCGGAGTCATTATAGTCTCGATTGAACATGTCATTGCCACTCCCTTCTGTACCCGACAGTTGGCTGATTATTTCTCGCGGGTAACTATAATAGAATGCCAAGAAAACAGGGACTTTTCCTGCAATTATGATGAACGGCTTAAAAATGATTTGTGTATATTCTTTTTCATCTGAGGGAGAAAGCTAAATATAAATGTTATGGAATGCTTCATCATCATCGACATTTTTTTAATAGTTGATAACTGGCTATATAGTCTTATAGGCACCTTTTTCTAAGGTTGAACATTCCTATACCATTTCATCTGTTTTATCACTATGATATTTATTTCATTGGTTACAATATGAATGCAATTTTATTTACATAATATAGCTGTTCCTACGGTGCTGAAAAATTAAGGAGTTAATAATGAACGATACACTTTCTAATACCCAGCAATCACGTGAGACAATAGAATGTGATGTTCTTATTGTGGGAGCAGGACCCGCCGGATTATCTGCAGCTCTTAAACTTAAATTACAGGCAAATGACGCAGGAAAAGAACTGTCCATTATCGTCCTTGATAAAGGAGCTGAGCCTGGTTCTCATATTCTCAGTGGGGCAGTCATGGATCCCCGAGCGCTGAATGAACTAATTCCTGATTGGCAGGAAAGAGGCGCACCCATTAAACAGCCTGTTACTCAGGATAAATTACTGTTACTGACGAATGAAAAATGTATTAATTTGCCGGATGCATTGATTCCTGATAATTTTCGCAACCATGGAAACTTTATCGTAAGCCTCGGTAATCTCATTAAATGGCTCGCCGGTCAGGCAGAAACGTCAGGCGTGGATATTTATGCAGGCTTTTCGGCAACTGAGATACTGTATGATCAGGATACTAACATTATCGGTGTAGTAACTGGTGATATGGGACGTCATCGGGATGGCAGCAAGAAAGAGGGGTTCCAGAGTGGAATAGAAATTCTGGCAAAATATACAATTTTTGCCGAAGGGGCCCGCGGTAGTCTGGCTAAAGAACTGATCAAAAAATTTCATCTTGATACAGGCAAAGCACCCCAGAGTTTTAGCATAGGCATAAAAGAGTTGTGGGAGGTTCCATCAGACCAGTCCCATCCGGGGCTTGTAATTCACACCACAGGTTGGCCTCTGGATAAAGAGTCGTTCGGGGGTGGGTTTCTCTATCATCTTAATGATAATAAAATTGCACTAGGTTTGGTTGTGGGACTTGATTATTCAAATCCCTGGTTAAGCCCTTTTCAGGAAATGCAGCGCCTGAAAACACACCCTTCTATACGCAAATACATTGACCGGGGTAAGCGTATTGGTTATGGCGCAAGAGCAATCAACAACGGCGGGATTGCGTCTATGCCTGATCCCTGTTTACCTGGTGGTCTGCTGATTGGTTGTAATGCCGGTACGCTCAATGCAAGTAGAATCAAGGGCATCCATACAGCTATCAAAAGTGGTATGATAGCGGCTGACGCTATATTTAATGCTTTGCTGGACAACAGGAAAAACGACATACTGACAGAATATCAAACATTACTGCGACAGAGCTGGCTTTGGCAGGAACTGGAAAATGGTAGTAATTTCAAACCCTGGTTTAAAAAAGGGCGTGTGATAGGTTTTATCATGACTGGCATTGAGCATTGGCTGCTTCCCCGAATGGGTATAAAAAAAATCCCCTGGCGTGTAAAAAATAACCGACCGGACAATATCACTCTGCAACCGGCCAACAAAAGCCAGAAAAAACTGTACGACAAACCTGACGGTAAACTGACGTTTGATATTTTGTCATCCGTCTATCTCAGTAACACCTGGCATGATGACGACCAGCCAGTACATTTGAAAATCAGTGATCAGAATATCCCTATATCCATTAATCTGGATATTTATGGTGGCCCCGAAGAACGATATTGCCCTGCCGGAGTATATGAATTTTTACAGGATAGTGAAACACAAAACATGCGTCTGCAAATAAATTCACAGAACTGTATTCACTGTAAAGTTTGTGACATTAAAGATCCTAAACAAAATATAACCTGGACTACGCCTGAAGGTGGCAACGGACCAAATTATACAGGGATGTAACGCTATCACTCAGTCTGAGCTGTGAGCATAGTAACCAGTTTTTGTGTGAAACCGGGTAATTTGTCAAAGCTTCTGGCGCAGATTTGTAATTTTCTTAATGACCAAAATTCATCAAGATCAATAATCGAAAATTCATGCAACTGACGCAAACGGGATGCAGCAGAGTGAGGCATTATACCAATGCCCACTTTTGCTTCAACCATACGGCAAAATGTTTCAAAGTTGCCGACCTGTATTCTAATTTTCAGTTTAGATGGTACTAGTTCTGCCTTTTTTCGGATAAATTCAAACATTCCTGTCCCTTCAGGCAGGCTGATTTGTTCATATTGAATTAATTCATGAAAGGTCACGCTTTTTCTGTCAGCAAAGGGATGGTCTGTCGCGGTGATAAGCACTAGCCTATCAGTACGGAACGGCAGTATTTCAAGATTATCTGTTGTAATATTACCAGCAACAATTCCGAGATCAGTTTTCCCCTCAATAACAGAACGTACAATTTCCGGACTTGGATACTCCCTGAGATCAATATTCACATCGTTATATAGTGTAAGGAAATGGCTCAACAATGGGGGGAGATACTCTGCAATAGCAGTTATACTGGAAAATATTCTGACATGTCCTTTGATGCCTTTAACATGCTCCTGCATATCGCTACGTAACATTTCCATCTGATTCACAATAAGGCTGGCGTGGTGTTTAAATGTTTCACCAGCAGAGGATAACGTTATCCCCTTGCTACTACGATACAGCAATCTCAGATTGATACTCTGTTCAAGATTACGTATACGCACGCTACCAGATGCGGCAGACATGTAAGTTTTTTCCGCTCCACGTGTTAAGCTCCCTTCTTCACTGATAGCAAGGAATAATTTTAAATCTTTTATATCAAAGTGCATCGTTGTGGCTCATAATTAACGTATAATACAGTGTGCTGCTTTTTTATAGACTCAGTCAGACTGAGTATTTCGGCCTATCCGAATTCCTGTCACGTCGAGATAACTACAAAATGTAGGCTGACGGTGTCACCGCCCTACCATGATCCGGGGCGGATCTGGTAGGACGCTGGTGACCGCTGACAGGGGGTCAGGTCAGACATATTGTCGGAACCGTTGTAACGTAGATGCTAATACCTGCTCCCCGTGGTCATCAGGTTAACCCGTTTACAGCGGTTTTTTCAGCCCCGGCAGATTTATCATAAACTGATCACCGTAAATATGTGGAATCAGCCAAGTAAAGAACAGATTGGCAAACGCCACCACAAACAATGATACGCCTCCATAGGTCAATAAAGCGCATACAAGAATAATCATCGGCATGGCTTTGTTCTGGCCCACCATACAGGTCACAGCACTGACAATTGAGTAGTAAAAACCAGCAAATTCAATCAGCTTGCCAAATACTGCACCCAGCAGAAAGACAGGAAAATAAAGTTTTACAAAACCGATCAACTTATCCATAAATATATCACTGAAAACCGGGGCGACCGTCACTGGACGGGTGAACAGAACTGCGCCAAGTGCTACCAGCGGAGCAAAAAGGATCACACTGTAACCACGATAAGCGACCAGCATCAGTAATGAATACATTCATTGTCTTATCTCGCTTGCATGACTACCCATTTTATCCATGTTATGCAACAGCTTGTGTCATATTTTTCTGATCTCCATTTTAGATCAGACAGGCTATTACTCAGGGATTCCGGCGCGAAGAATGGAACATACTCTAAAAAGTACTTGGCGGATTCAAGTCGGTATCACTCCGTTAATAATCTTTATTCTCGACCCGCTGCATGTTGATTTTACGGTTAAACGCCGTTCTCTTATTCATCGCAGGAGTAAACCATCATGACATGCAGTGAAATCCCCAGAAAACGATCATGTATTCAATCGGTGATTATCGTTTCGAATACCGACTTTTATCGCAGGATTTATGATGGCTAAAGTCGATGTGAAATGCCCGTTTTGCGCGCAAACGGCATCCGTTAAAAAGTATGGTCCGGGGAGTGCAGGGCACCAGCATTACCGCTGTCAGGCATGTTGCCGCAGCTTTCAGGTCGACTATGAATACCGCGCCTGTCAGCCCGGCATGAAAGAGCAGGTTGTTGATCTTGCCATGTACAATGCCGGTATTCGTAATCCGCAGGGACTGGCAGTCAATCCCTGGAGCGGCGCGCTATGGCTGCATGAACACGGTCTGCGCGGTGGCGATGAAATTAACATACCGAAAAAAGGCAAAAATTATGGCTGGCCGCTGGCCACATGGGGCGTCAACTATAGTGGTCTGAAAGTGCCGGAAACCAAAGGTGAAATTGTCGAAGGAACGGAGCAGTCGGTTTACTACTGGAAGGATTCTCCGGCAATTAGCGGGATGGCCTTTATATCAGCGACGTTTTTGTGCCGTGACGGCATAAACTGTTTATCGGCGCGCTAAAAGATAAAGAGGTTATTGTGATGCGCGTCAATGGCAATACGGTGACGGAAGAAGACTGTATTTTTAGTGACAGAAAGCAACGTATCTACGATGTGCGTGTCGGACCTGACGGCTACTTATATGTGTTAACCGATGAGTCCGACGGGCAGTTACTCAAGGTAAGTCCTTCACTTGAGGCCGCGGCTACGCGTTAGGTGACTGGGATCATCACCACTTTGCGAAAAGCTGGGCGCTCGGTAAGCTGCTGATACCAGCGCTCCAGATTCGGGCGCGGCGTCCATTTCAGACCCACGTTCAGCAGGTTATAGACGAAAGGCGCAATAGCGATATCGCCGGTGCCAAAGTTATCCCCTGAGAACCACGGCTGGTGGGCCAGAGCGTCATCAAGAAGCGCAAACAGGCTATCACACTTTTCGATACCGGCTTCAATTGCCGCCTGGTCGCGTTTTTCCGGCGGGGTTCTGACCAGTCCCATCAGGATCACACGGTGCGCCGGGCTTAACGTTTGATTCGCCCAGTCCATCCATTTTTCGCCCTCCGCACGCCGCGCCGGATTATCAACCCATATCCGGTTCTGGCCGTATTGCGCCGCCAGATAGCGGACAATGGCATTGGATTCCCACAATAACAGGTCGGTTTCATCATCTTTAAGCAGCGGCACCAGCCCATTAGGATTCATCGCCAGATAGTCGGCATCCTGGTTAACGCCGAATTTTCCGCCTGCCAGAATTTGATCGTATGGCAGTTCCAGCTCTTCAAGCGTCCACAACACTTTTTTAACATTAGTCGAGTTGTTCCGGCCCCACAGCGTAATCATATTAACCCCTTCCGTTTTATCAGGATGATGACAGTAATCGGCCTACCGTGAGATAAACCTAACATTTACACAATGGTCTGTAAAAAAATCGTTATGAAGGAAGCGTAACGGGATGTTATTGCATAAACTTTAAAAACTTTACCAAGTTACGGTTTCTTTAACGTCGTGAGTGCGTTATTACTCACCGCACTTCTTACACGGTGGTGTGACGTGTGTTTTTGGAATGGATACTCGGGTGGTACTATGACGCAATACGCTTCTTCCCTTCGTAGCCTCGCGGCAGGTTCGGTTCTCTTATTCCTTTTCGCTTCGCCTGTAAAGGCAGAGGAACAAACGATCGCGCCGCCGGGCGTTGATGCGCGAGCCTGGATCTTAATGGATTACGCCAGCGGTAAAGTACTGGCGGAAGGCAACGCCGATGAGAAACTCGACCCTGCCAGTTTGACAAAAATTATGACCAGCTACGTGGTGGGCCAGGCGCTGAAGGCAGGGAAAATCAAGCTAACCGATATGGTAACGGTGGGCAAAGATGCCTGGGCGACGGGGAACCCGGCGCTACGTGGGTCGTCGGTGATGTTTCTGAAGCCAGGCGATCAGGTGTCGGTTGCGGATCTTAATAAAGGCATCATCATTCAGTCAGGTAATGATGCCTGTATCGCGCTTGCCGACTACGTCGCCGGAAGCCAGGAGTCCTTTATCGGCCTGATGAACGCCTATGCGAAACGACTGGGGTTAACCAATACAACCTTCCAGACGGTACACGGTCTTGATGCGCCAGGGCAGTTCAGTACCGCTCGCGATATGGCGCTGCTCGGCAAGGCCCTGATTCACGATGTGCCTGACGAATACGCCATTCATAAAGAGAAAGAATTTACTTTTAATAATATTCGTCAGCCAAACCGCAACCGCCTGTTGTGGAGTACCAATCTGCATGTCGACGGCATGAAAACGGGGACAACGGCTGGCGCTGGGTATAACCTTGTCGCCTCCGCCACTCAGGGCGATATGCGCCTGATCTCTGTCGTGCTGGGGGCGAAAACGGACCGTATTCGTTTTAATGAGTCAGAAAAACTGCTGACCTGGGGTTTCCGCTTCTTTGAAACGGTCACGCCGATTAAACCTGACGCGACATTCGTGACGCAGCGGGTCTGGTTTGGCGATAAGCGTGAGGTCAATTTGGGGGCGGGCGATGCGGGGTCTGTGACGATTCCGCGTGGGCAGCTTAAAAACCTGAAGGCCAGCTTTACGTTGAACGAACCACAGCTCACGGCGCCGTTGAAGAAAGGGCAGGTTGTCGGCACCATCGATTTCCAGCTTAACGGAAAATCCATTGAGCAACGCCCGTTAATGGTGATGGAAAACGTCGAGGAGGGGGGATTTTTCAGCCGGATGTGGGATTTTGTGCTGATGAAACTCCATCAGTGGTTTGGCAGTTGGTTCTCGTAAAATAACTCCGTTGCCGGGTGCGCGTCGCATCCGGCAAACCTGCGGTTAATACATCAGAGTAATTTGTTGCGCTTTAGCGTAGGCCACAAAGGCCTCATCGGGACGGCGGTCGCTGATAATCGTATCAAAGCGTGATAATTCCCCCATCCGCGCCGGACGTACCTTGCCGAATTTACTGTGATCCACCACCAGTACATGGCTCTGTGCCATTGTCATGGCCCAATGTTTTACCGGCAGCTCTTCCAGATTAAAGCAGGTAGCGCCTTTACTGGTATGAACGCCGGCGGCGGAATAAAACGCGATATCCGGACAAATATTGTTTAACGTTTCATGGAAATCAAGCGGTTTGAAAATGGCGTTGCTGGCGTGAAACTCCCCGCCGCTGAGGATAGCGCGGCAATGGGGTTTGTCCTGCAGCGCCAGAAAGGTATTAAGTGAATAGCACACCGCCGTAAAGGGAAGGTCATTATCAATGGCTTCAATGATCCACGGCGTGGTGGTGCCGCAGTCAATAAATACCGTCTGATGCGCTTGTACCAGGCCCGCAGCCAACTGAGCGGCTCGGCGTTTTTCTTCCACCAGACGAGATTTTTGATCGCTTAACAGATAATGACTGGCGCTGCGGGGCTCCAGTACGATATAGCCGCCCAGCAACACGACAGGCGCGCTTTTATGGTTCAGGTCGCGACGAATGGTCATTTCAGAGACGCCCAACAGGGTCGCGGCTTCTTTTAGATGAAGTTTATCGCTGCGTTTTAAGGCCTGCAGCAATTGACCAATACGCTCGTCGCGTCGCGTTTCCATAGTTCCCCTGGAGAGTTAAATAAGCGCTCCGCACCATACAGAGCGCTTAATATTACTCTTTTTTTCGCTGGTTAGTCACGTACCCAGCCTTTTCGAATGGGCAATGCGAAACAGAAACGGTAACAACGTTGCAGCGCCTGGTAGAGCGGCGCGCCGTACCATTGCCAGATCAGCTGTGCGCTCAGGCAGCCAAGCATCGCTACCAGCAGCGCGCCAATCATATCTAACGGCCAGTGTACGCCGAGATAGACGCGCGACCAGGCGATGGTCATGGCTATCGCCATCATCACGATGCCTGACCAGAGGCGGTGCCAGAACAAAAACGCCAGCGCAAAGGTAAAAATCACCGTACCGTGATCGCTGGGGAACGAGTCATCGGCGGCATGATGCAGGAAGTTATAGCCGATATGATCGACAAACGGACGGTCGTGCGGGAAAAGGTGTCCCATTGTCCAGGAGACCGCCAGACTGATAATCAGCGCGATGCCGATTTTAACGATCAGCTGGCGCTGGGCGCAGACCCGATCGCGGGGTCCCCACAGCCAGAGTACAACGGCTAAGAGCGGGACGATGTTGATGACATCTTTGGCGATAAAGATAGCGAGCGAAATTATCCACTGCGCGGAATCAGGCGTGGCGTTAATAAAATAAAACAGCGAGTTGTTAAGGTTTTCCAGCATAACATCCAGGCTCGGAGCAATGAAATCAAAAGGGATAGCCAGCTCATCCCCGTGCAAACTGAGCATAAATGCAGCGTAACAGGGAGGAAAAGCAGTATTGTCTTATTTGGCGGCAACATGAAGAGATTTAAGACAATGGCATAAAATAACGTTGATGATAACGGCGCAAACTTAAATTAACCTTAAAGTACGCAAGCGCTAAGCGGCTTTCTGTAAAAATGTGCGCTATTTCCCTTGCAGCCTCATAATTCGCTATCTCAGTTCCCCGACTTTCATTACACTCTGCGCGGTTTTTATTGGCGAAGAGATGGTATGCAGAATCGTTTACAATCAGGCGGCAGGCTGGGACGTCAGGCGCTGCTTTTTCCTCTCTGTCTGGTGCTGTACGAGTTTTCTACTTATATTGGCAACGACATGATCCAGCCGGGTATGCTGGCGGTGGTTGAGCAGTATCAGGCGGGCCTGGACTGGGTTCCGACGTCCATGACCGCTTATCTGGCGGGCGGTATGTTCTTACAGTGGCTGCTTGGCCCGTTGTCTGACCGGATTGGCCGTCGTCCCGTGATGCTGGCGGGCGTCGTGTGGTTTATTGTCACCTGCCTGGCGACGTTACTGGCGAAAAACATCGAACAATTTACCTTCCTGCGTTTTTTGCAAGGGATTAGCCTGTGTTTTATCGGCGCTGTAGGGTATGCCGCGATTCAGGAATCCTTTGAGGAAGCGGTGTGTATAAAAATTACCGCGCTGATGGCGAACGTGGCGTTAATCGCGCCGCTACTGGGACCACTGGTTGGGGCGGCATGGGTGCATGTTCTGCCGTGGGAGGGGATGTTTATTTTATTTGCCGCACTGGCCGCTATCGCCTTTTTCGGGCTACAGCGCGCAATGCCGGAGACCGCCACGCGGCGGGGCGAAACGCTGTCATTTAAGGCGCTGGGCCGGGATTATCGACTGGTGATAAAAAACCGGCGGTTCGTCGCAGGGGCGTTAGCGCTGGGATTTGTCAGCCTGCCGCTGTTGGCCTGGATTGCGCAGTCGCCGATTATCATCATTAGCGGCGAACAGCTCAGCAGCTATGAATATGGTCTGCTGCAGGTGCCCGTTTTTGGCGCGCTCATTGCCGGTAATCTGGTGTTGGCGCGTTTAACCTCCCGACGTACGGTTCGCTCGCTGATCGTGATGGGCGGCTGGCCTATCGTCGCGGGGCTGATCATCGCCGCGGCGGCGACGGTGGTTTCATCCCATGCTTATTTATGGATGACGGCGGGATTAAGCGTATACGCTTTTGGCATTGGGCTGGCGAATGCCGGACTGGTGCGTCTGACGCTCTTTTCCAGCGATATGAGTAAAGGAACGGTCTCGGCGGCGATGGGAATGCTACAAATGCTGATTTTTACCGTTGGCATTGAAGTCAGTAAACACGCCTGGTTAAGCGGCGGCAATGGGCTATTTAGCCTGTTTAATCTGGCAAACGGTATTCTTTGGCTACTGCTGATGCTGGTCTTCTTAAAAGATAAGCGGACGGGGAATTTGCAAACAGTCTGAGAGAGCGGCTACGCCTGATAAGCTTTCTGTTATCAGGCATAGAGAGGCATCCGCTAGACGTTGAACGGCGGCTCGTTGTTTAATACGCTGTCGATAATATCCAGCACGCCTTCCTGGTTGTTCGATCCGGCGCGGTATTTCGCCGCCGCCGCGACTGCTTCGCTGGCGTGCGACATGGCAAAACTAAACCCGGCCTGACGCAGCATCTCAATATCGTTGCCGCCGTCGCCGAATACCACCACTTCACTATCATGAATGCCCCAGCGCTGCTGTAACAGACGCAGGCCGTTGGCTTTATGCACGCCGGGAATAATTAAATCAATACTGCCATAGCCGGTATGAACGGGAACCATGATATCGCCAATGGCGTCGTGCAGCGCCGCCTGTACTTCCGGTATCCGTTCATCGGTAATATTAAGGCCGAATTTGAAAAAGACATCGTTGATATTATTAAAATTATCCACAAACTCCAGACGATGATAATACATTGCCGCAACGGCTTTTAACGCATCGTCGTAGCGTTTCAGCGTGTAGGCGCTGTTTTTTCCACAGGCGATGATCTCCACATCGGCGCGTGTGAGCAGGTGTTCGACAACCGCCTGGAAGTCGGCTTTTGTCAGCTCGCCGTTAAAAATATCCTCGCCTTCGCTGACCACCCAGCCGCCGTTTTCCGCGACAAAAGCGATTTCGTGCGCAATTTCCGGAAAGAACGAGATTAACTGGTAATACTGGTTGCCGCTGGCCACGACAAAGCGAATGCCTTGCCGCTTCATTTGTTGGTACTGCGCCATAAACCGGTCACGGTTATAGGTTTTTTGATCGCTCAGAAAAGTGCCGTCCATGTCGACGGCGATTAATTTGATACTCATGCGTTATGCTCCATCACCGGTTGCGGAGTCGATACAGGTTTGGCGACGGCCTTCGCCACCAGCGCCGCCAGAATAACCAGCGCCAGCACAACCATCATGGCGCTGCGTAATCCATAATGCTCTCCCAGATAGCCCAACAGCGGCGGCCCGACCAAAAACGCCAGATAGCCGGTCGTGGCGACAACGCTCACGCGCGTCGGCGCGTCGGGACCGGTATCGCTGGCGGCGGAAATGGTCAGCGGGAAGCCGAGCGAAGCGCCTAAGCCCCAAAGAATGACCGAGACGCCGGCGACCCAGTCGCTATCGACAAAAATAATCAGGCCAATGCCCAGCGCTCCCATCAACGCGCTGGCGCGAACAACCGTCACCCGGCTATAGCGGTCAATAAACCAGCCGCCGGTAAAGCGGCCAACGGTCATACCAAGCGTGAAACCGGCGTAGATCAGAGAGCCGGAGGTTGGGCTAAAACCGTGTCCGTCTACCATCAGTAGCGGTAGCCAGTCATTCGCAGATCCTTCGGCGAATGCCATTGCCAGCACCACCACGCCAATAAGCAAAAGCTGGATGTCCCGATAAAAAGGTAATCCTTTTGCCTGAAGGTGAGAATCTTCCGATGCGTTTTTACCCGTACCGTCAGGGATCGCCCGAATGGCGATGAAAATGGGCGCGATCGCCACGGCAGCCGCGAGGATGATATGGATGTTAGCCGGGACGCTTAATGCGGTTAACGCCATGCCGACACCAGCGCCCGCCAGCGTGCCGAAACTGTAGAAACCATGCATCATCGGCAGAACGGTTTTATTCAGCTCGCGTTCGACCGCCGCGCCTTCGACATTAATCGCCACTTCGGCGGCGCCAAAACTGGCGCCGAAAACGGCTAATCCAAGGGCAAAAATCAGCGGCGAGGCGCACCACAGCGCGACGCTAAGAATAACCATCCCGGTTACTGCACAGGTCATCGTCGTGCGAATAACCTTCCGGGTGCCAAATCGTTTCACCAGCCAGGCGGAACAAAGAATACCGCTCATTGAACCGATAGAAAGCCCGAATAAGACCGCCCCCATTTCCGCGGTAGAGACGGAAAGAATATCCCGAATAGCAGGCGTTCGGGTTGCCCAGGAGGCCATCAGCAGTCCGGGTAAAAAGAAGAACATAAACAGCGCCCAGGTACGGCGTTTTAAGGCGTTACGTGAGGAGAGGACGGTCATAGCGTCAGGCCAGAAAATAGAAGCGAGAGGTAAACATTAGCAAGCTTGTGTACATTTGTACATATCATCGTCATACTTCATTGTGCAGACAGTTTTTACTGTCTGTTTTTTCAGCGTAAGCGGCAGGCTACTATCGCCTGCATCCTGAATGAGATGTGGAACTCATCATGAAAGAAAATGCCGTAAGACGCGCCAATGATCCTAAGCGACGGGAAAAAATAATTCAGGCCACACTGGAAGCGGTAAAGACCTATGGCGTTCATGCCGTGACGCACCGGAAAATCGCCGCTATCGCTCAGGTGCCGCTTGGCTCGATGACCTACTATTTTGCCGGTATGGATGCGTTATTGAGTGAAGCTTTTACACTTTTCACCGAGAACATGTCGCGTCAATACCAGGACTTTTTTGCGCAGGTGACGGATGCGGAGGGGGCGTGCCAGGCGATAACGGAAATGATTTACGGCTCGCAGGTTACGACGCCGGATAATATGGCGTTAATGTATCAGTTATATGCCTATGCCAGCGATAAGCCGGCGTTAAAAATAGTCATGCAAAACTGGATGCAGCGTAGCCAGAATACGCTGGCGCAGTGGTTTGACGCACAGACCGCCCGAGCGCTGGATGCGTTTATCGAGGGGATGACGCTGCATTTTGTAACGGATCGAACGCCGCTGGCGCGTGAAGCGATTTTACAGATGGTAAAGCGAATCGCCGGAGTGTCAATGTCGTGTCACTCTGCGTTGGGCAACAAAAAACCCACCAACCTTGAACCGAAATGGCGGGGTTGATGGGCTCCACAAAATGGGGACATCAAAGAAAAGCAGTGGCAATAGGTATGACTGATGCTTTAACGAAAAGTTCGACCTATTGGCAAAATTTTTTCACTTAAAGGCAAACTTCAGTTTTATCCTAACCCCGGCCAGATGATGACAATAAGCGTCCCCGCCAGCGTTAGCAGAACGTTGGCGATGGCGTAAGTCCCCGCATAACCCAGCGCTGGAATATTACTGCGCGCCGTATCGCTAATGATTTCCATCGCCGGGGCGCAGGTACGCGCGCCCATCATGGCACCGAACAGCAGCGCCCGGTTCATGCGCAGCACATAAGCGCCAAACAAGAAGCAGATCACCACCGGTACCAGGCTGACGACAAGCCCGGCGATCAGCATTTGTCCGCCGACCGCGCCCAGACCGTTGCTGATACCGCTGCCGGCGCTTAAACCAACGCCTGCCATAAACACCATCAAGCCGAATTCTTTCACCATATTAAGCGCGCCCTGCGGAATATAACCAAAGGTAGGATGGTTAGCGCGCAGGAAACCGAGCATGATCCCGGCGAACAGCAATCCGGCCGCGTTGCCGATACCGAAACTAAAATTGCTGAACTGGAAGGTAATCATCCCGATCATTAACCCGATGATAAAAAAAGCGCAGAAGGCAAGCAGGTCCGTCACCTGACTATGAATCGAAATAAAACCAATGCGATCGGCGATGGTTTTTACGCGTCTGGCGTCGCCGCTCACCTGTAACACGTCGCCTTTATTCAGCACGACGTTATCGTCGATAGGCATTTCGATCTGGCTGCGGATGACGCGGTTAAGGAAGCAGCCATGATCGGTCAGCTTGAGCTGAGCGAGGCGGCGACCGACCGCATTGTGGTTTTTCACCACAATTTCTTCCGTCACGATGCGCATATCAAGCAGATCGCGATCAAATACTTCCTTACCATTACGGAAGCTGGGATCGAGCCTGGCGTGCGAGTCCGGATAGCCGACCAGCGCAATCTCATCGCCCATTTGCAGCACCGCATCGCCATCCGGGTTCGCCAGAATACCGTTACGGCGAATACGTTCGATATAGCAGCCTGTCTGGCGGTAAATACCCAGCTCGCGCAGGTTTTTACCGTCAGTCCAGGCCACCAGTTCCGGGCCAACCCGATAGGCGCGGATAACCGGCAAATAAACCTTGCGATTAGCATCGGTATCCAGACCGCGCTCGCGAGCAATTTGCTGGGCGCTGGTTTGCAAATCCTGATGCTGTAGTTTAGGCAAGTAGCGCGCGCCCACGATCAGACTGACCAACCCAATCAGATAGGTCAGGGCATAGCCCAGGCTCAGATTATCAAGAGCGGAGGAGAGTTGGGTGCTGGCGATGCCGGAATGTCGCAGGGTATCGCCTGCGCCAACCAGCACGGGCGTGGAGGTCATTGAGCCGGCCAGCATACCGGCCGTCAGGCCGATATCCCAGCCGAATAGCTTACCAAGGCCTAAGGCGATTAGCAGAGCGCTACCGACCATGACCAGGGCAAGCATCAGATAATTTTTACCGTCGCGAAAAAAAATCGAAAAAAAGTTGGGGCCAGCCTCGACGCCGACACAAAAAATAAACAGCATAAATCCCAGATTTAGCGCGTCGGTGTTAATACTGAAGTGTTGCTGCCCTAATAATAGAGAGACCACTAAAACGCCAATGGAATTACCAAGTTGGACTGAACCCAGACGTAACTTGCCAAGACACAGGCCAAGAGCCAGGACCACAAATAATAACAGGATGTAATTCCCATTTAACAAATCTGCGACGTTTATATTCACGGAGACTAACTTCTTGTTTACGAGTAAGCTGTTGAAAGAAATGGTAATTTACGCTACTGTTTTTATCATGAATTAAGGGTGCAATCGTATTGCATACAGCATCCAAATAAAAACAACACAACAATATATCCTGCTAGTTTAATCTTATTGCGTACTAACGGCTATAAGAATCGTGCAGGTGTGTTTTTGGCATGGAATGCCACATGACTTTATCTGACTGGATGCCTCACGGCGGAAAGCGTGTTCGATAGAGAGTGTCAGGAGGAACGATTGAAACATAAACACGGGTGGGCAAGCGTTGTCTGCTGCTTTGTACTCTTTATTGTGGTGTGTCTTTCATTAACTATGCATGTACAAGGCGCTTTTCGCGCGGCAGGGCATCCTGAGATTGGACTGTTATTTTTTACGTTGCCTGGTGCGGTGGCCAGCTTTTGTTCTCACCGGCGCGAGGTGATCCGACCGCTGATCGGGGCGATGCTGGCGGCGCCGTTTTGCCTGGTGTTAATGCGCGTGGTATTTATGCCTACCCGATCGTTTTGGCAAGAACTCGCGTGGTTATTTAGCGCCGTATTCTGGTGTGCGTTAGGCGCGCTCTGTTATTTGTTTATTAGCAGCCTGTTTAGCCACCGGCGAAAAAAACGCCGATAGCGCCCTCCGTCAGAGGGCGTTGCCAGAGCAATCAGGCGAAAAGATTCAGATTTTCTTTTGCCCATGCTTCAAAATCCGTACAGCCGCCGATATGTTTTTGATCGACAAAAATCTGCGGTACGGTTTCTACAGGTTTACCTACGGTTTTTTCCAAATCCGCTTTAGTAATGCCTTCAGCATGGATATCAATATAGCGGTAGTTGAAATCGTCGCGTTCTTTGCTCAGTTTTTCCGCCAACTCTTTTGCACGCACGCAATAAGGGCACCCTGGACGGCCAAAAATAACAGTAAACATATCTCTCCTCGAACATAAAGCCAGACGGCGAACAGGTGTTATCATGCCGCGATTTACGGCAGATGAAAAGCAGGTTACGCCTGTTCCTTTGATAACCCAGGGCTATATCTGTTAAGCACGCCGGACCAGAACGTTCTACACTGTGCGTCAGTTAACCGGGAGGCTTGATATGCGCACGATTGGCGTGTTACCCAAAAGCGTACTGATACTGGAATACCTCGGTATGATTTTGCTGGCGCTTGCTCTGCTATCGCTTAATCATTACCTTACGCTGCCCGCGCCGTTCAATACGCCGCTGGCTGGCGTATTGATGGTTTTCCTCGGCGTCGTGTTGATCCTCCCCGCCGCGGTGGCGATGATGTGGCGTATTGCGCAGTTACTGGCGCCGCAGTTGATGAAACGTCCACCCGACATTTCTTCCCGTTCAGATAGAGAAAAGCATAATGAGTCCGACCATTGAACTTCTTTGTGGCCATCGTTCTATTCGCCATTTCACCGATGAACCCGTGACTGACGCGCAGCGAGAGGCCATTATTGCCGCCGCGCGCAGCACGTCCAGTTCCAGTTTTTTACAGTGCAGCTCTATTATCCGTATTACCGATCGGGCGCTGCGTGAGGCGTTAGTGCCCCTGACGGGCGGGCAAAAGCATGTGGCGCAGGCCGCTGAGTTCTGGGTATTTTGCGCCGATTTTAATCGTCATTTGCAGATCTGTCCTGACGCGCAGCTGGGGCTTGCCGAACAACTGTTGCTCGGTGTCGTCGATACGGCGATGATGGGGCAAAACGCGCTGACGGCGGCGGAATCACTGGGGTTAGGCGGCGTGTATATCGGCGGCATCCGTAACAATATTGAGTCTGTTACCGAACTATTAAAATTGCCGAAGCATGTATTGCCGCTCTTTGGCCTGTGTTTGGGATGGCCTGCGGATAATCCGGATCTGAAACCGCGCCTGCCTGCCGAGCTTGTGGTTCATGAGAACCAGTATCAACCGCTTGATGAAAAGCTGCTGGCGCGCTATGACGAGCAGTTGGCTGAGTATTATCTGACCCGCGGCAGTAATACGCGACGCGATACCTGGAGCGATCATATCCGTCGCACCCTGATTAAAGAAAATCGCCCATTTATCCTTGAATATTTGCATAAACAGGGCTGGGCGACGCGCTAAAACCTGCGGGCCAGTGTATGATACGCGGGCTTTTCAGGGTTTTCAGCGAGGTGCAGGGTGAAAATTGCCATATTGTCCAGGGATGGAACGCTCTATTCTTGCAAACGTCTGCGCGAAGCGGCGATGCGGCGCGGCCATCTGGTCGAGATACTCGATCCTCTTTCCTGCTATATGAATATTAATCCGGCAGCGTCGTCGATCCATTACAAGGGGCGTCGTCTGCCCCATTTTGACGCCGTTATTCCCCGTATTGGTTCGGCCATTACCTTTTATGGTACCGCTGCGCTACGTCAGTTTGAGCTATTGGGTAGCTATCCGCTGAATGAATCCGTCGCCATTACCCGCGCGCGCGATAAGCTGCGATCGCTACAACTTCTGGCGCGCCAGGGGATCGATCTTCCCATTACCGGGATCGCCCATTCGCCGGATGATACCAGCGATCTTATTAAGATGGTTGGCGGGGCGCCGCTGGTCGTGAAGCTGGTAGAAGGCACGCAAGGGATCGGCGTGGTATTGGCGGAGACGCGTCAGGCTGCTGAAAGCGTTATTGATGCGTTTCGGGGGCTCAATGCCCATATCCTGGTTCAGGAATACATTGCCGAAGCTAAAGGATGCGATATTCGTTGTCTGGTCGTCGGCAATGAGGTTGTGGCGGCGATTGAGCGGTGCGCGAAAGCCGGTGATTTTCGCTCCAATCTTCATCGTGGCGGGGTGGCCAGCATCGCGACGATCACGCCCCGTGAACGGGATATCGCCATCAAAGCCGCACAGACGCTGGGGCTGGATGTGGCGGGTGTCGATATTTTACGCGCCGCGCGCGGGCCGCTGGTGATGGAGGTGAATGCCTCGCCGGGACTGGAAGGTATCGAAAAGACTACGGGCGTGGATATCGCGGGGCGAATGATTCAGTGGATAGAACGTCACGCTACGCCTGAATTTTGCCTTAAAATCGGCGGCTAATCGCAATCGTGGATTCCGCCGTAGTACGAAGCACGCTTTTTGCGTAAGCTGTGCCGGTAATTTTTTCATCGTCATCGTAAGAGGTAGCACTTTATTATGATATCACTGGTCGTTCCCACTCTGGATACGTTGCGTCAATGGCTCGACGACCTGGGCATGAATTTCTTCGAATGTGATACCTGCCAGGCGCTGCATTTGCCGCATATGCAGAATTTTGACGGCGTCTACGATGCTAAAATCGATTTGGTGGACAACACCGTTCTTTTTTCCGCGATGGCGGAGGTCAGGCCTTCCGCGTTGCTGCCGCTGGCGGCCGATCTCTCTGCTATTAACGCCAGTTCGTTGACGGTAAAAGCCTTTCTCGATATGCAGGATGATAATCTGCCAAAACTGGTTGTGTGCCAGTCTTTATCCGTTATGCAAGGCGTCACCTACGAACAGTTCGAATGGTTTGTTCGCCAAAGTGAAGAGCAGATTTCTATGGTGATCCTTGAGGCCGGGGCGCATCAGCTTCTGTTTAACGCGGAAGAAGACGCGCAAAAAACCAGCGCAGTTGACCATTTTCTTCACTAATCCCTTCCGATAATCAGGCAGTCGCTGCCAGCGCGGCTGCTGTTTACACTTTTTTATGCTGCTATTAACCTTTATTTAAAGAATTATTCACCTCCTTTCTGACCATTTCGCTTTATCACATAGACAAAACCTGCATAAAAAATTGATAAAAGGCGTTTTTTAATCTGGGCTATAGCCTCAAACCTTAGCTAAAGTTATTCTTGCGAAGCTTCTATAGCGAGCTTGATGGCAGGGAGGGCGACCTCTCTTCTTCATTTGTATCAAATGAAAAGGTATGCACATTTCAGGCATGTTTTAAACCACGCCTAATGGGTTCATTTGTTAACGGATTTCAGAAGGAAAGCGATGATGACCGCCTTAAAGAAAAAATGGCTATCGGGTCTGGTTGCGGGTGCTCTGATGGTCGTCTCTGTCGGCACGCTCGCTGCCGAACAAAAAACGCTGCACATTTATAACTGGTCAGATTATATCGCGCCGGACACGGTGGCGAACTTTGAAAAAGAGACCGGGATTAACGTTATCTATGATGTCTTTGACTCTAACGAAGTGCTGGAAGGCAAGTTAATGGCAGGCAGCACCGGGTTCGATCTGGTGGTGCCATCGGCCAGTTTTCTTGAGCGCCAGCTCACCGCGGGCGTTTTTCAGCCGCTGGATAAAAGCAAACTTCCCGGCTGGAAAAACCTCGATCCTGAACTGCTGAAACTGGTAGCGAAGCACGATCCTGACAACAAATACGCCATGCCCTATATGTGGGCCACGACGGGCATTGGCTATAACGTTGATAAAGTGAAAGCGGTGCTGGGGGATGATGCGCCAGTGAATAGCTGGGATTTAGTCCTCAAGCCGGAAAATCTGGAGAAGCTAAAAAGCTGCGGCGTCTCTTTCCTTGATGCGCCTGAAGAAATTTTTGCCACTGTGCTGAACTATCTGGGTAAAGATCCGAATAGCAGCAAAGCGGATGACTACACCGGCCCGGCAACCGATCTGTTGTTGAAGCTACGGCCAAACATTCGCTATTTCCACTCCTCGCAATACATTAACGATCTGGCTAATGGCGATACCTGTGTGGCCATCGGCTGGGCGGGCGATGTCTGGCAGGCCGCTAACCGAGCGAAAGAGGCGAAAAATGGCGTCAATATCTCTTTCTCGATCCCCAAAGAGGGGGCAATGGCGTTTTTTGATGTGTTTGCCATGCCGGCTGACGCCAAAAATAAAGACGAGGCCTACCAGTTCCTTAATTATCTGCTGCGCCCTGATGTGATTGCCCATATTTCCGATCACGTTTTCTACGCCAATGCGAATAAAGAGGCGACGGCGCTGGTCAGCCAGCAGGTGCGCGATAACCCGGGAATTTATCCGCCGGCGGATGTGCGGGCCAAGTTGTTTACCCTGAAAGTGCAGGAGCCGAAGATTGATCGCGTCCGCACCCGCGCATGGACGAAGGTGAAAAGCGGTAAGTAATTTATTAACGGTATGGCCTGATAAGCGTGCGCTATCGGGCATTCCACCGTTTGTATCGTTTGATTGTGTTATGCCGGAGAGCGCCTTGTGAATGATGTCCCCCACCGCCCGCAGGTGAAAACCCGTAAAGCGCTGACGCCGCTTCTGGAAATTCGCAACCTGACGAAGTCATTCGACGGGCAACATGCTGTCGATGATGTCAGTCTGACTATCTATAAAGGCGAGATTTTTGCCCTGCTGGGCGCGTCAGGTTGTGGAAAATCGACTCTGCTACGGATGCTGGCAGGTTTTGAACCGCCGAGCAGCGGGCAAATTATGCTCGACGGCGTCGATCTGGCGCATGTTCCGCCGTATCAGCGTCCGATTAATATGATGTTTCAGTCCTATGCGTTGTTTCCGCATATGACGGTAGAGCAGAACATCGCTTTTGGTCTGAAGCAGGACAAACTGCCGAAGGCGGAGATTACCAGCCGCGTCAATGAGATGCTGGGTCTGGTGCACATGCAGGAGTTTGCGAAACGTAAGCCGCATCAGCTTTCCGGCGGTCAGCGTCAGCGCGTGGCCCTGGCGCGCAGCCTGGCGAAACGTCCTAAGCTGCTCTTGTTGGATGAACCGATGGGCGCGCTGGATAAAAAATTACGCGACCGGATGCAGCTGGAAGTGGTGGATATCCTTGAGCGCGTCGGCGTGACCTGCGTCATGGTGACGCACGATCAGGAAGAAGCCATGACGATGGCGGGGCGCATTGCCATCATGAACCGTGGAAAATTTGTGCAAATTGGCGAACCGGAGGAGATTTACGAGCATCCGACGACCCGCTACAGCGCCGAATTTATCGGATCGGTAAATGTTTTTGAGGGCTTACTGAAAGCGCGTGAGGAGGACGGTCTGGTCATTGACGCGCCCGGTTTGGTTCATCCGTTAAAAGTCGATGCAGATGCCTCTGTCGTTGATAATGTGCCGGTATATGTGGCGCTACGTCCGGAAAAAATCATGCTGTGTGAGTCGCCGCCTGCCGATGGCTATAATTTCGCCGTCGGCGAAGTGGCGCATATTGCGTATCTCGGCGATCTGTCTATTTATCATGTGCGGCTAAAAAGCGGGCAGATGATCAGCGCTCAACTGCAGAATGCGCACCGTTACCGGAAAGGGTTACCGACCTGGGGCGATGAAGTGCGTTTGTGCTGGGAAGCGGATAGCTGCGTGGTCCTGACGGTATAAGGGGGAAACATGAGCACACTTGAACCTCCGGCACGCATCAGTAAACCTGGCGGCGCGGCGCTATGGTTGGCGCGAATGCAAATGAAACATGGGCGTAAGCTGGTTATTGCTTTGCCTTATATCTGGCTCATTCTGCTGTTTTTATTGCCGTTTCTTATCGTCTTTAAGATAAGCCTGGCGGAAATGGCGCGGGCGATCCCGCCGTATACCGATCTGCTGGAATGGGCTGACGGTCAGTTGTCGATTACGCTCAATCTCGGTAATTTTTTGCAACTGACCGACGATCCGCTTTATTTCGAAGCCTATCTGCAATCGTTACAAATTGCCGGTATTTCCACAATCTGCTGCCTGCTGCTGGGCTACCCGCTGGCGTGGGCGGTGGCGCACAGCAAGCCCTCCACGCGCAATATCCTGCTGCTGTTGGTGATTCTGCCCTCGTGGACGTCTTTTTTAATACGCGTCTATGCCTGGATGGGCATTTTGAAAAACAACGGTGCGCTGAACAATGTGTTGCTGTGGCTAGGGGTTATCGATCAGCCGCTGACGATCCTGCACACTAACCTGGCCGTCTATATCGGCATTGTTTATGCTTATCTGCCGTTTATGGTACTGCCCATTTATACCGCATTGACGCGCATTGATTATTCGCTGGTGGAAGCGTCGCTGGATCTCGGCGCCCGACCGCTGAAAACATTTTTTAGCATCATTGTCCCGCTCACCAAAGGCGGAATCATCGCCGGCTCGATGCTGGTTTTTATCCCGGCGGTGGGTGAGTTCGTGATCCCGGAACTGCTTGGCGGGCCGGACAGTATCATGATTGGTCGCGTCCTGTGGCAGGAGTTTTTCAATAACCGCGACTGGCCGGTTGCTTCTGCGGTCGCCATTATTATGTTGCTGCTGCTGATAGTACCGATCATGTGGTTCCATAAACATCAGCAAAAAAGTGTGGGGGAGCACGGATGAATAACTTACCGGTCGTTCGCTCGCCCTGGCGCATTCTGATTCTGGTGCTGGGGTTTACTTTTCTCTATGCGCCGATGTTAATGTTGGTGATTTACTCGTTTAACAGTTCGAAGCTGGTGACGGTGTGGGCGGGATGGTCGACGCGCTGGTATGGCGAGCTCTTTCGGGATACCGCCATGATGAGCGCAGTGGGACTAAGCCTGACAATTGCCGCCTGTGCGGCGACGATGGCGGTGGTGCTCGGTACCATTGCTGCGGTGGTGATGGTGCGATTTGGACGGTTTCGCGGCGCAAACGGCTTTGCGTTTATGATCACCGCGCCGCTGGTGATGCCGGATGTGATTACCGGGCTGTCGCTGCTGCTGCTGTTTGTCGCGCTCGGTCATGCTATCGGCTGGCCCTCCGATCGCGGGATGCTGACCATCTGGTTGGCGCACGTCACTTTCTGTACTGCCTACGTGGCAGTGGTGATCGCTTCGCGATTACGCGAACTGGATCGTTCGATTGAAGAGGCGGCGATGGATCTTGGCGCGGCGCCGTTAAAGGTCTTTTTTGTCATTACGTTACCGATGATCATGCCAGCGGTGATCTCGGGCTGGCTGTTGGCCTTTACGCTTTCCCTTGACGATCTGGTGATTGCCAGCTTCGTTTCCGGTCCCGGCGCCACCACGCTACCGATGCTGGTTTTCTCCAGCGTGCGCATGGGCGTGAACCCGGAAATCAACGCGCTGGCGACGTTAATCCTCGGCGTGGTAGGAATCGTCGGATTTATTGCCTGGTACCTGATGGCGCGAGCGGAAAAACAGCGGATTCGCGATATCCAGCGTGCAAGACGCGGCTGAAGCCACTAAAATCTTCCACTATGGTAATGCGTTGCCGCGCGGGTCGCGGCATCATTTTCAGGGAAGACATTCATTGGGATTTATAAAGCAATCAACCTCATCACATGCCCGTTTAAATGTGCCTACGCTGGTGCAGGTTGCGGCTATGGCGATTATTTTGATTCGCGGTCTCGATGTGCTGATGATTATGAATACCCTCGGCATACGCGGGATGGGCGAGTTTATTCATCGCAGCGTGCAGACGTGGAGCTTAACCCTGGTCTTTCTGGCCAGCTTAGTGCTGGTCTTTGTTGAAATTTATTGTGCGTTTTCGCTGGTGAAAGGCCGTAGCTGGGCGCGCTGGGTGTACCTGGCGACACAAATTATTGTGAGCGGATATCTGTGGGCGGCGTCGTTAGGCTACGGGTATCCTGAGTTGTTTAGCATCGCGGGAGAATCGAAGCGTGATATCCTGCATTCCCTGGTCATGCAAAAACTCCCCGATCTTTTAATTCTGTTTCTGCTGTTTATTCCCGCTCCCAGCCGTCGGTTCTTCCGGCTGCAATAATGTGTATAATCGTCGCCCCGGATAATATGAAGGTTTTTTGGTATGCAGTGCGCACTCTATGACGCGGGTCGCTGCCGTTCCTGTCAATGGATTACGCAGTCGGTTAACGAACAACTTTCCGCAAAAACAGCCGATTTACATCGTTTGCTCGCCGGGCTGCCTGTTGAACAGTGGTGCGCGCCGATTGGCGGCCCGGAACAGCATTTCCGCAACAAAGCGAAAATGGTCGTGAGCGGTAGTGTAGAAAAACCGCTCTTCGGGATGCTGCATCGCGACGGTACGCCGGTCGATCTTTGCGGCTGCCCGCTGTATCCCGCCTCCTTTGACCCCGTATTCAGCGCGCTAAAACCTTTTATTGCCCGGGCCGGACTCACGCCTTATAACGTGGCGCGAAAACGTGGCGAACTGAAATACCTGTTGCTGACGGAAAGTCAGTTCGATGGCGGCATGATGCTACGCTTCGTGTTGCGTTCAGAAACCAAACTTACGCAACTGCGCGCGGCGTTACCGTGGCTGCGTGCGCAACTGCCGCAGCTCAGAGTGATCACCGCAAATATCCAGCCGGTACATATGGCGATTATGGAAGGGGAGACGGAAATCTACCTGACGGATCAGCAGGCGCTGGCGGAACGTTTTAACGATGTGCCGCTGTGGATTCGTCCGCAAAGTTTCTTTCAGACCAACCCTACGGTCGCCAGCCGATTATATGCAACGGCGCGCGATTGGGTAGGGCAACTGCCGGTACGCCATATGTGGGATCTTTTTTGCGGAGTGGGCGGATTCGGCCTGCACTGCGCGACGCCGCAGATGCAATTAACCGGTATTGAGATCGCGCCGGAGGCGATTGCCTGCGCGAAGCAATCCGCTGCCGAGCTGGGATTGACCCGCCTTCATTTCCAGGCGTTGGATTCCACCCAATTCGCCACCGCACAAGGCGAAACGCCCGATCTGGTGTTGGTAAATCCTCCCCGCCGCGGCATTGGCAAGCCGTTGTGCGATTACCTTGCACAAATGGCGCCGCGTTTTATCATTTATTCGAGCTGTAACGCGCAGACGATGGCGCAGGATATTCGTCATCTGCCGAACTACCGTATTCAACGTGTTCAGCTTTTCGATATGTTCCCGCATACCGCGCATTATGAGGTTTTAGCGTTACTGCGCAGGTCAATATAATCTATTCACAATATTTATTTTTATCCCTTAACTATTTCATAAAAATAATAAATACAATCAATTGATTATTTAATTCAATTGGTTGTATTTATATATTACCCTATTTTTGCAAATCAAATCACAAATAATCACTTTAAATCTTTTAATGACTACTTTTGATTATTACAGTGCGTGTAAGGCAAAATTAGACAAGGTGGTTTATCGGGTAACTTTCAATAGCATCAGCGAAGCAATACGTAACGTCAGTAAAGGGGTCAATCATGACAACGAATAGGCACGCTTATGGAGGGCGTTCAGACGATGTTTGCCAAATTTATAGATGTTATTCAAACGTTTTTAACTGAACCGGCAATATTAATTGGGATATTAGTCGGTGTTGGCTATGCGCTGGATAAAAAGACGCCTATAAAAATTATCACCGGTATGATCAGCGCGATGGTCGGTTTGATGATGGTGTTATTTGGCGGCTTTCAATTTTCAGCCACTTTTAAACCGGTTGCAGAGGCAGTCAGCAAAGCTTATGGCGTGCATGGATACTTAATGGATTCATACGCCATGAAAGCCGCGACGCAAATAGCGCTGGGCGATAATTTCGGCTATGTAGGATACGTTTTTGTACTGGCGTTTTTTACTAACCTGTTATTAGTTTTATTTGGCCGTTATACCGGCGCAAAAGGTATATTTCTTACCGGTAATACCGGGGTCTCTCATTCACAGGCAGTACTGTGGTTAATCGTCTTCTGGCTGGGGTTCGGTTGGGTACAATCCATTGTAATTGCCGGGGTATTGACCGGGGTCTTTTGGGCGTTTTCAACTACGCTTATTGTTAAACCCATCGCCAAAGTGACCAATAACGCCGGTTTTACCATTGCGCATAACCAGATGCTGGGACTGTGGTTTTTCTCGAAATTCGCGCATAAATTCGGCGATCCGGAAAAGCATGACGCCGAAAACCTGAAACTTCCCGGTTGGTTAGCCATTTTTAACCACAACGTGACGGCAATCGCCATTGTGATGACACTCTTCGTTGGCGGTTTTCTATTGGCGACAGGGATCGATAACGTACAGTTAATGGCGAAAGGCAAACCCTGGTATATCTATATCATCAATCTGGGCCTGCAATTCTCTATGTATATGGTCATCTTGCTGCAGGGCGTGCGGATGATGGTTGGTGAAATTAACGGTTCGTTTAAAGGATGGCAGGATCGCTTTATTCCTAACGCTATACCGGCTGTGGATGTTGCTGCTTTATTACCTTTTTCGCCTAACGCGGCCACGCTGGGATTCGTCTTTTGTACTTTCGGCACGATTTTTTCCATGGGCATCCTGCTGCTCATCCATAGCCCTATTATGGTATTGCCTGGTTTTGTTCCGCTCTTCTTTTCCGGCGGTCCCATCGGCGTATTAGCCAACCGAATGGGGGGATATCGTTCCGTTATTATTTGTACTTTCCTGTTAGGGATTATTCAGACTTTCGGTACGGTATGGGCCATTCCTTTAACCGGGCTGGCAAAAGAAGGTGTGGGCTGGACGGGAATATTTGACTGGGCGACTCTGTGGCCTGCAATTTGTGAATTACTGAAATTTATTGCTTCAACGTTCCATCTTGGTCCTTATTCCATTTAATTGATTCGGTTTATATAAAGGATTTTATTATGAAAGATTCTGTAAATATTTTATTCGTATGCGGTTATGGTGTAGGCAGTAGCGTAATGTTACAGACTGTTGTTAAAAAAGCGTTAGCAAAATATGACTTCTCTTTTGATATGGAGCATACGGCAGCGGGAGAGGTCGGTGGATTTACCGACTGGGCAGATATTTATGCGATTTCGAAAAAATTGCTTGATGTTGTTAGCCTCGATCCTAAACACGGACAATATCTCATTCCCATTGAAAATATCATGGATGGCGAATCAATAGGTAAACAGATTTACGATGTGGTAGAGAAAAATTTTCCGCACCTGCTCAACAAATGAGGGTGAGTCATGAAAGCGATTATTCTGCTGTTTGACAGTCTGAATAAAAACTATTTGCCGCCCTATGGTGATTTGCTAACGAAAGCGCCTAACTTTCAACGCCTGGCGGCACATGCCGCCACCTTTGACAATAGTTATGTCGGCAGTATGCCCTGTATGCCAGCCCGTCGGGAACTGCACACCGGGCGCTATAATTTCCTGCATCGTGAGTGGGGCCCGCTGGAACCCTTTGATGATTCCATGCCGGAATTATTGAAAAAAGCGGGGATCTACACCCATCTTATCAGCGATCATCTGCATTACTGGGAAGACGGCGGCGGTAACTACCATAACCGCTATAGCTCCTGGGACGTAGTACGCGGTCAGGAGGGCGATCACTGGAAGGCGAGCGTTGGCGAGCCGCCCATTCCGGAAGTACTGCGCGTTCCACAAAAACAAACCGGAGGCGGCGTTTCCGGGCTATGGCGTCATGACTGGGCGAACCGCGAATACATCCAGCAGGAAGCCGATTTTCCCCAGACGAAAGTTTTTGACGCCGGGTGCGATTTTATCCATAAAAATCATGCCGAAGATAACTGGTTATTGCAGGTTGAGACGTTCGATCCGCATGAGCCGTTTTATACCACCGAGGAATATTTATCGCTCTATGACGATGAGTGGCAAGGCCCGCATTATGACTGGCCGCGCGGCAAAGTCAGTGAAAGCGAGGAGGCGATAGCGCATATTCGCTGTCGTTATCGGGCCCTGGTTTCCATGTGCGACCGCAATCTGGGACGTATCCTTGATCTGATGGATGAACACGATCTCTGGCGCGATACGATGCTGATTGTCGGTACCGATCACGGCTTCTTGCTGGGGGAGCACGGTTGGTGGGCTAAAAATCAAATGCCCTATTATAACGAGGTGGCGAATAACCCGCTGTTTATCTGGGACCCGCGCAGCGCGGTATGCGGAGCGCGACGGCAGTCGCTGGTGCAGATGATTGACTGGGCGCCAACGCTACTGGATTATTTTCAGCAACCTATTCCCGCAGATATGCAGGGCCAACCGCTGGCGAAAATCATTGCCAGTGATGAACCCGTCAGGGAAGGCGCGCTGTTTGGCGTGTTTAGCGGACATGTTAATGTTACCGACGGACGCTATGTTTATATGCGGGCCGCGCAGCCGGGGCGTGAGCATGACATTGCGAACTACACGTTAATGCCGATCAAGATGAATGCGCGTTATGACGTGGATGAACTGGGAAAATTATCTCTGGCGCCTCCGTTTAACTTTACTAAAGGGCTTCAGGTATTACGTATTCCGGCCAGGGAAAAATATAAAGGTGTGAATAGCTTTGGTCATCTCTTGTTTGATCTCAGAGACGATCCGCAGCAGCAACATCCTATTCATGATGAGGCCATCGAAGCAAGGATGATCAACTTACTTATCCGTTTGATGAAAGAAAATGATGCTCCGGCGGAGCAGTATCGCCGTCTGGGTCTGGATGTTGTCTAAAAACGTAACAATGTTGTAAGCCGGGTGCGCGTTAGCGTCACCCGGCAAGTATTAGTCCGAATCGCCTGTTGATGCAGGCGTTTGAGACTGATGACAAACTGTAGAATGCTCAATGGCGCTGCGCTTATCAGGCCAGGATAGTTTCCGATGGCGGCCCGTGGGCTGAATAAGGTATTTATACTGCCATTTCGCAACACGGTGGGCTAATCACATACGTCTTACTGCGGGAACCACTGATCGCTGATTTTCTGATAAGTGCCGTCCGCTTTAATGGCGGCCAGCGCATTATTCAGTTTTTCCAGCAACGCCTTATTGTCCGGGCGCACCGCGATGCCAAGTCCGGTACCGAAGTATTGCGGATCGGTCACTTTCTCTGTTGCCGGACCCAGTTGCGGATTCGTTTTCAGCCACTCATTGACCACTGCGGTATCGCCAAAGACACCGTCAATACGGCCATTTTTCAGGTCGATAATCGCATTCTGGTAGCTGTCGTAGGCCACGGTTTTGACCTCCGGATGTTTATCCTGGAGATATTTTTGATGCGTGGTGCCATTTTCCATACCGATACGCTTACCTTTTAGATCGGTAAAGGTTTTATAGGTGTCTTTTTTGGCAATCACCAGCGCGGAGTTCGCATAATAGGGATTGCTAAAGGCGACCTGCTTACTGCGCTCCGGGGTAATGTCCATTCCGGAAATGACGGCATCATATTTTCTGAATTTCAGCGCCGGGATAAGACTATCGAAAGCATGATTGGTAAAAGTACATTCTGCCTGCATTTGCTTGCATAATGCGGTTGCCAGATCGATATCGAAGCCCACAATTTTATTACTCGCATCCAGGGATTCAAACGGGGGATAGGTGGCGGAAACCCCGAAATTGATTTTTTCAGCGGCGATGCTGCCAGTGGCGAAAGAGGCGAGTAATGCAGCCAGAACTAACTTTTTCATGATGTCACTCCCGTAATCTTATGATTATGCGCCGTGTCTGCGGCATAGATTTACAATGCCATCAATTGAATTTGTATGCAATAAAAATGATTAAATATTTTAAAATGGATAAAAAAAGACGGACAGGTTAACCACTTGTCCGTCGGATTTATTCAATATTATGCATCGTAGGTTTGATAAGCGCAGCGCCATCTGACCATTGTCGAACGGCGGCGAGAATGCCTTATCCTGCCTGGTTAATTGCGCCGCTCAAACGCCAGAGCTTTACGCTCAATCAAACGCATCATCAGCGTCAATAGACCGTTGACGACCAGGTAAATTACGCCTGCCGCGCCAAATACCACCACATCGTAGGTACGACCATAGAGCAACTGACTGTACCCCATGACTTCCATCAAGGTGATGGTATAGGCCAGCGAGGTACTTTTGAAGACCAGTACCACCTCATTAGAATAGGAGGAGAGGGCGCGTTTAAACGCATAGGGCAACAAAATCGCCAGCGTATCTTTCTTACTCATCCCCAGCGCGCTACAGGACTGCCACTGACCTTCCGGAATCGCGCGAATCGCGCCATAAAATAGCTGCGTGGTGTAAGCGGCGCTGTTTAGCGACAACGCGATCAGTGCGCACAGCCACGGTTCAGACAGTAGATGCCAGAGTAGTGGATACTCTTGCAGCGTCGGGAATTGACCGGGTCCGTAGTAGATCAGGAAAATTTGCACCAACAACGGCGTACCGGTAAACAGCGTGATATAGCCGCGCACCAGCCACACCACGAACGGTGTTTTTAGCGTCAGGATGATGGTAAAAACTAACGCCAGCACCAAAGCGACGGCAATAGAAGCCACGGTCAGCGTCAGGCTGGTGTGTAGCCCTTTTAGCAGTTCAGGTAAATACTCAAGCATTAGTCCGGCCTCCGCTCAAAACGTGTCGCGCGCAGGTCTATGCGTTTGAGAATGTACTGACTGATCAGCGTAATGACCAGGTAAATAGCCGCCGCAATAATGTACCAGTTAAACGGTTCCTGGGTGCGTGTGGCAATACTTTTGGTCTGCAACATCAGATCGTTAACGCTGATAAGGCTGACCAGAGCCGTATCTTTTAGCAACACCAGCCACTGATTACCCAGCCCTGGCAGGGCGTGACGCCACATCTGCGGCATCACCAGACGGAAAAAAATCGCCGTCTTTGATAATCCCAGTGCCTGACCCGACTCCCACTGACCAGACGGAACGGCTTTCAGCGCGCCACGTAGCGTCTGCGACGCATAGGCCGCATACAGCAGGGACAACGCAATCACGCCGCACAGGAACGGACTGACGTCAAAGTTCTCAATCTCCATTTGCACCGGGATCTGCGTAAAGCCGAGATGGAGGGTAAACCCGTCAGACAGCATAAGCAGGAGTTGCGAGGAGCCGAAATAGATAAACAGCACCACCAGAATTTCCGGCAGGCCGCGCAAAATAGTGACCAGCGCGGAGCCTATCCAGGCAATCGGGCGCCATTTTACGGACTCCCAGACGGCAAAGAACATGGCTAACGCGAGGCCAATGATCAGCGCACAGACGGCAAGGCCGACGGTCATCCCGGCGGCGCTTGCTAAAGGAAAAAATTCGTTCATCAAAGATTACTTCTGGAACCATTTGTTATAGATGGTCTCGTAAGTCCCATCTTTCTTCACTTTTTCCAGCGCAGTATTGAATTTCTGCTGCAGCTCGGTGTTGCCCTGGCGTACCGCGATACCCAGGCCGGTGCCGAAATAATCTTTATCGGTGACTTTATCGCCGACCGGCGCCAGCTTAGGATTGGCTTTCAGCCATTCGGTCACGACCGCCGTGTCGCCGAAAACAGCGTCGATACGGCCATTTTGTAGATCCAGCTTCGCGTTCTGATAGCTGTCATACGGTACGGTGGTGATTTCCGGATGCTTATCCATGATGAATTTCTGGTGCGTCGTACCGTTCTGTACGCCGACTTTCTTGCCTTTCAGTTGATCAACGCTGGTGTATTTGCCCTGCTGACCCACGAACAGCGCGGAGTTGTCGTAATATGGCGTGGTAAACAGCACCTGCTTTTCACGTTCCGGCGTGATATCCATTCCCGCCATTACAGCGTCGAAGCGGCGGAATTTCAGGCTGGGGATCAGGCTGTCGAACGCCTGATTGGTAAAGGTACAGGAGGCGTCGATCTCTTTACATAGCGCGTTGGCCAGGTCGACGTCAAAGCCGACAATCTTGTTATTAGCATCCATCGATTCGAACGGCGGATAGGACGCTTCGGTCGCAAAACGAATGGTCTGGGCTGCTGTAGCGGAAAGGCTAAAGCCTGCAATTAGCGCGGCAATCAGAACTTTTTTCATTGTCATTGTCCCGAATCTTAGTGAGAGAGATAGTTTTTGAACGCTTCGGTCTGAGGGTGGGCAAAGCAACCCGCATCACCGTGCTCGACGATGTGACCATTTTCCATATAAATCACACGACTGGCGGTCTTACGCGCCACTTCGACTTCATGCGTAACGATCACCTGAGTAATGTTCGTTTCCGCCAGCTCATGAATAATGCTGACGATTTGAGCGGTAATTTCCGGGTCCAGCGCGGCGGTCGGTTCATCAAACAGCAGCACCTGCGGCTCCATCATCAGCGCGCGGGCAATCGCGACGCGCTGCTGCTGACCGCCGGAAAGATGCAACGGATAACGATCGCTATAGGGCTTCAGACGTAAACGCTCCAGCAGCTTTTCTGCGCGCGCCAGCGCCTGATCTTTTGTCAGACCCAGTACGCGGCAGGGCGCTTCAATCAGATTCTGCACAACGGTGAGATGCGGCCAAAGATTATATTGCTGAAAGACCATTCCGACATTTTGACGTAGCTCACGAATCGCCTTATCGGACGGCGTTTTCGTAAAGTCAAAATGGTTCCCGGCGATAGTCAGAGTGCCGGAGCGCGGCATCTCAAGCAGATTGAGTACACGCAGCAGCGAACTTTTACCCGCCCCGCTTGGGCCAAGCAACACCAGCGTTTCGCCTTCGGGGCAATCCAGCGTGATATCGAACAGCGCCTGATGCGCGCCGTAAAAGCAATTAATGCCGTTTAATTGAATACTCATTGACACTCGTATACAGGCAGTCTGATAGCTATTGAAGCCGCAGATAGTACCTTTCGCAGAATAGTTATGCAATATTTATGCGTTAAAAGTTAAATATATCCCACATTCTTTCCTAAACATAGCACAAAATAGCAGGAGGAATAGTAGGTAAGAAGAATTGTCGGCATCCCGGGCAGAATGCCAGACAATTTACGGGGTTATGGGTGCAAAAGCGGGGGAATACTGTCTGTTAACGGTTTTCTATCGACTGGCGCAGCGTACCGGCAGGGGCATGGACATCTCCGCCCAGATAGCGAACGTCGTCAATCACCCAGCATGAGCCTTCGTGAATCATAAGCACTTCATCCTGCCAGCTTTGATCGCCCTGTTTTAACGCTACCCGCAGAGGAATGTTGCGCGCATCTCGGTTCGGAATGGTTGATGCGCTGGCGACGTTGGCGCTATCCGGCAGCGTAGCGCGGCTGGAGAACAGATCGCCGCTCATCAACTGGCGGTGCTCCGTATCGCGGCTGGCGTCGGTTAACAATTTCGCCAGGTTATCACTCAAGTAGGGGCGAAGCGCGGCGATATCATTGCTGTGGTGTTGAATACGGTAGTCGTAAAATTGTTGAGCCACGCTGTCCGGGCCGCCTTCCACACACGCGCCGATACGCGGGCCATTATCTTTGTAGGCGGGAGTGACGGTCGTACAGGCGCTAAGCAGAAGCGCGCACGGGATGAGCAAAGAGAGTTTAGAATAGCGCATGATGATTTCCTTATAGGCGATCGAGCAAAAACCGATCTACGATAATCAATTATATCCTTTCAATGATAGCGTATCAGCTTGATAATGCGTTTGAGATCGTGTGCTTAGCTAACCCGGGAGATTCACTATGCAGTTTTCAACAACCCCAACGCTGGAAGGACAAAGCATCGTGGAGTATTGCGGTGTGGTAACGGGCGAAGCCATTTTAGGCGCCAATATTTTCCGCGATTTTTTCGCCGGCATTCGGGATATCGTCGGCGGACGTTCCGGCGCGTATGAGAAAGAGCTGCGTAAAGCGCGTGAAATCGCTTTTCAGGAACTTGGCGAGCAGGCTAAAGCGTTGGGTGCCGATGCGGTGGTAGGCATCGATATTGATTACGAAACTGTCGGCAAGGATGGCAGTATGCTAATGGTCAGCGTCAGCGGAACGGCGGTGAAAACGCGCCGATGAAAGCGCTACTGTGGCTGGTGGGTCTCGCGTTGCTGTTAACAGGCTGCGCGAGCGAAAAAGGAATTATCGATAAAGAGGGATATCAGCTTGATACCCGACATCGGGCGCAGGCGGCCTATCCGCGCATTAAAGTCCTGGTGATTCACTATACGGCGGAAAACTTTGACGTTTCGCTGGCGACGTTAACGGGTCGCAACGTCAGTTCGCATTACCTGATTCCCGCAACCCCGCCATTATATGGCGGTAAACCGCGCATCTGGCAACTGGTGCCGGAACAGGATCAGGCCTGGCATGCGGGCGTCAGTTTCTGGCGAGGCGCCACGCGTCTCAATGATACGTCTATTGGCATTGAGCTGGAAAATCGTGGTTGGCGAATGTCCGGCGGGGTGAAATCTTTCGCGCCGTTTGAATCCGCGCAAATTCAGGCATTGATTCCGTTAGCGAAGGATATTATCGCGCGCTATAACATCAAACCGCAGAATGTGGTGGCCCATGCGGATATCGCGCCGCAGCGTAAAGACGATCCCGGCCCGCGCTTCCCGTGGCGCGAGCTGGCGGCGCAGGGGATTGGCGCCTGGCCTGACGCCCAGCGTGTGGCGTTTTATCTGGCTGGACGCGCGCCGTATACGCCAGTCGATACCGCAACGGTGCTTGCGTTACTCTCGCGCTATGGCTATGAAGTCAAAGCCGATATGACGGCACGCGAGCAGCAGCGGGTGATTATGGCGTTCCAGATGCACTTCCGTCCGGCGCAATGGAACGGTATCGCAGATGCCGAAACGCAGGCGATTGCCGAAGCATTACTGGAGAAGTACGGCCAGGATTAACGCGGTAAATTTCCGTGATCGCGCAGCCAGGCGGCGGTGCGCTCAATGCCTTCGTCCAGCGTGACGATGGGCTGGTAGCCCAGCTCGTCCTGCGCGCGAGTCGTATCGAGCGTAAAATCAAAATTCAGTTTTGACACGCCGTAATGCGTTAGCGGGGGCTCTTTGGCGGATTTTTTGCCGAAGCGCTCCATACTGCGGGCGATCATATCCAGCATCGGGTAAGGCACAGAGCGAATGCGGCAGTCGATAGTCAGTTCATCAATTAACTTTTGTACGATGCTGCGTAAGGTACGGTTTTCGCCGTTAGTGATGTTATAAGCGCGGCCAGAAGGCAGATGATCGCAGCCCGGCTGGCTGGCCAGCCACATGGCGTGGATCGCATTTTCATAGTAGGTCATATCGACCAGCGCGCTGCCCCCGTGCGGTAATAAGACGCTACCGTAATGGTGCATCATATGCGCCAGACGTGGGATAAATACTTTATCGTGCGGGCCAAACAGGCTTTGCGGACGTAACACCGTAAAACGTGTTTGCGGATTGGCCTGCGCCAACAGATTAATCACCTCTTCGCCGGCGGCTTTACTGCGGGCGAACTCATTGGCAAACCGATGCGGGCGGAAATCTTCTTTGATATCACGGTGATGGTGGTAATCAAAATAGAGCGAGGGAGAGGAGATATGAATAAAATTGCGCACGCCCCAGGCGACCGCCCATTCTCCCAGACGGCGGGTGGCGCGAACATTCGCTAGATCGAAAGCCTGTTGGGTTCCCCAGGGCGAGGTAAAGCTGGAGCAGTGCCACAACGTGTCGATCCCGGCAAGCATCACTTTAGCCTGCGAGGAGACCAGTTCGGTTAAATCCGCATGGACGAATTCCGCGCCCATTTTTTCAAGCAGCTTGCCCATCGCTTCATTGCGACCCGTCGCTCTGACGCTGATGCCTTTATTGCGCAAAAATTCAACCGCGTTTCGACCTAAGCCGCTGGTGGCGCCGGTAACCAGTACCTTCATATCAATCCACTGTGTTTAATAAACCGTCGTGCGCATTCTTCCGTGAATTACGTCGGTATGCAATGGGAAACACGAAAGAATACAGCAACTTTTTCTCATTTTTCTGTGATTTGTTCTGCAAGTCGGGCAATACGCCTTGCCATTCCCCGGAAAATAAACAGGTGCGCCGGGATCATCAGTAGCCAGTAAATCAGGCCCGGCATTCCGTGTGGATGCCACCAGGCGCGCACGTCAATTTCGCGGTAGCGGCCTTTATCGTGCAGCGTGAAGCTAAGCCGCCCCAGACCCGGCGCTTTCATGCCAAACAAGAGCGTGAGCTGTTTTTCTGGTTCGACAATGATCACTTTCCAGCTATCTACCGTATCGCCAGGCTTGAGCAAGGTATGCGACGGGCGGCCTTTCGCCAGTTTATGCCCCACCAGACGGTCCATCGCGGCGCGCGTCTGCCACAAAATATTGCCGAAAAAATAGCCCTCTTTGCCACCCAGCCGATTTACGACCTGCCATAGCGCCGATAGGCTGGCCGGGGTCTGCGCGGTAAAGCCCGCCTGCTTTGGAAAATAGCCGTATTCGGGACGCCAGCGGGCGAAGGCCAGCGCGTCGTAGCCCCAGTCGCTGGAGTTCACCAGTTTTTCTTCTTCTTTCAGCGTGCGGCGAACGGCGTCATCAAAGGTGATAAGCGTTTGGGGGATCAACTTTTTTAACGCGGCGTCATCGGCCAGCAAATCGTGCCTTAATCCCTGGATTAACGCTTTTGCGGTAGTTGGCGGCACGGAGGTAATGACGTTTAAAAACCAGACCGAAATCCAGCGGGTCGGAAAAGGCACCGGGATCAGCGGACGCCGTTTACCGCTGACGGCCATAAAACGTTCAAACTGCTGCTGATAACTTAATACCTGCGGCCCGGCGGCTTCCAGAATACGATGCTCGCGAGCAGGGTGGTCCAGTAAGCCGACCAGGTAGTAGAGTAAATTTTCCAGAGCGATGGGCGTGGTGCGCGAACGCACCCAGCGCGGCGGCGTGAGTATTGGCAGGTTGTAAACCATGTCGCGCATGACTTCGAAGGCGGCGGAGCCTGCGCCGACGATGATCCCGGCGCGTAATTCCGTCACCGGTACGCCTGCGTCGCGCAGCGTGTCAGCCGTAAGCTGGCGGGCGCGCAGGTGATCGGATTGCTCATGCGCCGGTGCCTGCAGTGAACTGAGGAAAATAAGTTGTTTAACCGGCGTCTGGCGCAGCGCGTCGCGCACGTTGAGCGCCGCCTGACGCTCATGGGCGATAAAATCGCCGCCTTCGCCCATGCCGTGTACCAGATAGTAAACGGTATCAATGTCGCGAAGCAGCGCGGGTAAATTTTCCGGCCAGTGCAGATCGACCTTATGACAACTGACGTTGGCGAGGCGCTGTTTTTCCAGACGTTCGATGCGTCGCGCCGCCGCTCGCACCTGATGCCCTTGCTGACTTAGCGCAAAGACCAGGTGCTGGCCGATATAGCCGCTGGCGCCGAGAACCAGAATGCGTTGCGCCACGTTGCTCTCCTTAGCGGGCTAAAAAGGCGCGCCAGTGGGCGACGACGTCGGTAAGCTGTTCGCGAGAGACATCCAGATGCGTCACCAGACGCACAATCGGCGCGGCGTTAATCAGGATATTCCGTTCCCGCAAATAGTCGCCAAGCGCGGCGGCCTGTGCTTCGCCAACGCGAACAAACAGCATATTCGTTTCGTGGCGTATGACCTCCGCGCCCGCTTCCCGAAGCTGCTGCGCCAGCCAGGCGGCGTTATCATGATCCTCTTGCAGACGCGCCACGTTATGCTTCAGCGCATACAGTCCGGCCGCTGCCAGAATCCCGGCCTGACGCATTCCGCCGCCGACCATTTTACGCCAGCGCGTCGCGCGTTTAATGTAATCGCGGTTGCCGACCAGCAGTGAACCGACCGGCGTTCCGAGACCTTTTGACAGGCAGATGGTAAAAGAGTCGCAATACTGCGTAATCTCTTTTAACTCACAGCCGTAGGCAACCACCGCGTTAAAAATTCGGGCGCCGTCAACGTGCAGCGCCAGTCCACGTTCGCGGGTAAATGTCCAGGCGTCTTTCAGATACGCGCGCGGCAGCACTTTCCCGTTATGCGTATTTTCCAGACTGAGCAAGCGCGTGCGCGCGAAGTGGATGTCATCCGCTTTAATCTTCGCCGCCACGTTCTCCAGCGGCAGCGTACCGTCCGCGGCGGCGTCGATGGGCTGCGGCTGAATGCTGCCGAGCACCGCCGCGCCGCCAGCTTCATAGAGATAATTATGCGCGCCCTGACCGACGATATACTCTTCGCCGCGTTCACAATGGCTAAGCAGCGCGACCAGATTGGCCTGGGTGCCGGTGGGTAAAAAAAGCGCCGCTTCTTTACCGGAAAGGTCGGCGGCGTAGCGCTGAAGGGCGTTAACAGTAGGGTCATCGCCGTATACGTCGTCCCCGACCGGGGCGGTCATCATCGCCTCGAGCATGGCGCGGCCCGGTCGGGTAACGGTATCACTGCGTAAATCAATCATGGCACATCCCTGGATTTTAAAAGGTGATGTGCACTGTTTTACCTTAGCCAGTTCGTTTTCGCCAGTTCGATCACTTCATCGCCGCGGCCGCTAATAATGGCGCGTAGCATGTACAGGCTAAAGCCTTTCGCTTGTTCCAGTTTGATCTGCGGCGGGATCGCCAGCTCTTCTTTTGCCACGACCACGTCAACCAGTACCGGGCCGTCAATGGAAAACGCGCGCTGTAGCGCACCGTCCACGTCTGCGGCTTTTTCCACGCGAATACCGGTAATGCCGCAGGCTTCGGCGATACGCGCGAAATTGGTGTCGTGCAGTTCGGTACCGTCGGTAAGGTAGCCGCCGGCTTTCATTTCCATCGCCACAAAGCCCAGCACGCTGTTATTAAAGACGACGATTTTTATCGGCAGCTTCATCTGTACCACCGAGAGAAAATCGCCCATCAGCATACTGAAGCCGCCATCACCGCACATCGCGATAACCTGACGACCCGGCGCGGTAGCCTGAGCGCCGAGCGCCTGCGGCATAGCGTTGGCCATTGACCCGTGGTTAAACGAGCCCAGCAGGCGGCGCTTGCCGTTCATTTTTAGATAGCGGGCCGCCCAGACGGTCGGCGTGCCGACATCGCAGGTAAAAATAGCGTCGTCAGCGGCGAAATGACTAATTTGTTGCGCCAGATATTGTGGGTGGATGGCTTTATCGCTGAGTTTGGCTAAGTCATCAAGTCCCTTACGGGCGTCCCGATAGTGCTCCAGAGCTTTATCGAGGAATTTACGATTGCTTTTTTCTTCCACCAGCGGCAGCAGGGCGCGAAGCGTGGCTTTAATATCGCCCACCAGCGCCATGTCGACTTTGCTGTGCGCGCCAATACTGCCCGGGTTGATGTCAATCTGAATGATTTTGGCATCGCTCGGATAAAAGGCGCGATAGGGGAACTGGGTGCCGAGCAGGATCAGCGTATCGGCGTTCATCATGGTGTGGAAGCCAGAAGAGAAGCCAATCAGGCCGGTCATTCCCACATCATAAGGGTTATCGTACTCAACGTGCTCTTTGCCGCGCAGGGCATGAACGATTGGCGCTTTTAGTTTTGCCGCCAACGCGACCAACTCCTCATGCGCGCCCGCGCAGCCGCTACCGCACATCAATGCGATATTGCTGGAGTAGCGCAGCAGTTGCGCCAGTTTTTTCAGCTCTTCCTCCGCCGGCGTGACGACGGGGAGCGGGGCATGGTACCAATGGGTGACGGCGTTTTCAGGCGCGGGTTTCAGCGCCACGTCACCCGGCAGTACGACCACGGAGACGCCGCGATTTAACACCGCTTTGCGCATAGCGATGGCGAGTACCTGCGGGATCTGCTCCGGGCTGGAAACCAACTCGCAATAGTGGCTGCATTCACGGAACAACTCCTGCGGGTGGGTCTCCTGGAAATAACCGCTGCCGATTTCACTGGACGGAATATGGGCGGCGATCGCCAGAACAGGGACGTGGTTACGGTGGCAATCAAACAGGCCATTGATCAGGTGCAGGTTGCCCGGTCCACATGAACCGGCGCACACTGCCAGCTCGCCGGTAAGCTGCGCTTGTGCGCCGGCGGCGAAAGCGGCGACCTCTTCGTGGCGGGTTGGCATCCATTCAATGGTTCCCATACGATTAAGACTATCGCTCAGGCCGTTCAGGGAGTCGCCAGTGACGCCCCAGATTTGTTTTACGCCAGCCTGTTCCAGCGTTTTGGCGATAAAAGCAGCAACGGTTTGTTTCATGGTTCTCCATCTCCTTAAATGTGATAACGGTTACAAGTTTAGTTGAAGATGACGATGACGTTTTTCTTTGGCGGAGAGAGGGGCGAAAGGATGAAGCGAGTGGTAAATCGCCCGGTGGCGCTGACGCTTACCGGGCCTACGATGGAACGTTTACCGATTATGCGAGAACAAGATCGCCCTGCGGATGGCAGGAGCAGGCCAGTACGTAACCTTCGGCAATCTCCGCCTCGCTCAGCGTCATGGTGCTACTCACCGTATAGTCGCCGGAAACGACTTTGGTTTTACAGCAGCCGCAAACACCTGCCCGACAGGCAGCGGCAACCGGTACTTTATTACTCTCCAGCGCCTCCAACAGCGTCGTACCGATCGGGGCATAAAATTCCTGCGCTGGCTGTAGCTTGGTGAATTTCAGGCCGCTGGTTGCCGTTTCCGCCACCGGCGTGAAGAACTTCTCTTTAAAGAAGCGCGTTACGCCAAGCGCTTTCACTCCCTGTTCGACGAAATCCATATAGGGCGCCGGGCCGCAGGTCATCACGGTGCGCGATGCCAAATCCGGTACGCTCTGTAACAATTCCGTGGTCAGACGGCCCGCGATAAAACCTTCCGTGGCATGATTTTCCGCCACTAGCGTGACCGGATACTGTCGCCACTCGTCGGCAAAAATCACATCATCCGGCGAACGGACGTTAAAGATGACCTGCACGTCGGCCTGCGGGCGGTATTTCGCCAGCCAGCGACGCATCGACATGATTGGCGTTACGCCACAACCGGCGGCGAGCAGCAGAAACTTATCTTCTGTTTTATCGTCACAGGTAAAATCGCCCATTGCATCAGACAGCCAGATGTAATCGCCGCGCTTGATGTCATGGGTCAACCACTGCGAACCCGTGCCATCGTCAATCCGACGAACGGTCAGCGTAATATATTCACTGACGCCCGGCGTAGACGAAAGGGTGTAGGCGCGCAGCGTTTCCGCTGAATTGCGCACGCTCACCAGCGCATACTGCCCGGCGCGGTAAGGGTAGTAGTCATGGCATAATAGCGCAATTGTCCATACATCCGGCGTCTCCTGACGGATGTGATGCACCTGCATTCGCCAGGGACACTGTGAGGTTGGCATCGTCATCATTGACCTCCTTACGCGCTCAGCAATTGCTTCATGTCTTCTTCAACGGTGGTCACGGAACGCAGACCGAACTTCTCGTTGAGGATAGCCAGCAGATCCGGCGTGAAGAAGCCCGGCGCGGTCGGCCCGGTGACAATATTTTTCACGCCTAATGACAGCAGCGTCAGCAGAATCACGATCGCTTTCTGCTCAAACCAGGAGAGCACCAGCGATAGCGGCAGATCGTTGACGCCGCAGCCCAGTTTTTCCGCCAGCGTCACCGCCAGGATAATTGCGGAGTAAGCATCGTTACACTGACCGGCATCGACCAGACGCGGCAGCCCTTCGATGTCGCCGAACTCCAGTTTGTTGAAACGGTATTTACCGCACGCCAGGGTCAGGATCAGGCAGTCATCCGGCACGCTGGTGGCGAAATCGGTAAAGTAGTTACGCTCGCCGCGCGCGCCGTCACAGCCGCCGACTAGGAAGATGTGACGCAGTTTTTCACGGCTGACCAGATCGATGAGCGTATCGGCAGCGCCGAGCAGGGTCTGACGGCCAAAACCGACGGTGATGAGATGCGGAATTTCGCTATACGGGAAGCCCGCCATTTGCTGCGCCTGGGCAATGACCGGCCCGAAGTCATCGCCTTCAAGATGGCTAACGCCCGGCCAGCCGACGATGCTACGGGTCCAGATACGGTCGTCATAGCTGCCCACGGTCGGGTCGATAATGCAGTTAGAAGTCATCACGATTGGGCCAGGGAAGCGGGCGAATTCGACCTGCTGATTCTGCCAGCCGCTGCCGTAGTTACCGACCAGATGCTTGAATTTACGCAGTTCCGGATAGCCGTGTGCGGGCAGCATTTCACCGTGAGTGTAGACGTTAACGCCGGTGCCTTCGGTCTGCTCCAGCAGGTTGTAGAGATCTTTCAGATCGTGACCGGAGATCAGAATGCACTTGCCTTCAGTCGCTTTGACGTTGACCTGAGTCGGCGTAGGGTGACCGTATTTGGTGGTTTCACCGGCGTCCAGAATGCTCATCACTTTGAAGTTCATCTGGCCGATTTCCATTGCGCACTCCAGCAGCGCGTTCATGTCAGCAGGCCAGGTGCCCAGCCAGGCCATGATTTTGTGGTACTGCGCGTAAATGTCGTTGTCGTATTGACCGAGAACGTGCGCGTGCTCCATATACGCCGCCGCGCCTTTCAGACCGTACAGGCACAGCAGACGCAGGCCGAGGATGTTCTCGCCAATGGCGGCTTTGTCTTTATTCGGGGTAAATTCCGCCGCCTGACGTTGCAGGTCGCCCAGATCGTCGCTGACCAGTTGCAGATCGGCCATCGGATTGTCGCAATGCGCATTGGCATCCACGCTCAGGCACTGCGCTTTCAACGCTTCACGCAAGGCAATCGCTTCACGGGCGTAGCCGACGATACGCGGAGAGTCGAAGTTAACGTTGGTCAGCGTGGAGAAAAACGCGCGCGGCGCAAAGTTATCAACGTCGTGATTAATGATGCCATATTCACGGGCCTTCACCGCCCAGGCAGACAAACCTTGCAAAGCCGCAATCAGCAGATCCTGCAGATCGGACGTTTCAGCTGTTTTACCGCACATTCCCTGCGCGTAGGAGCAGCCGTTTCCGGCTGGTGTACGGATGGTTTGTTCACATTGCACACAAAACATGGTCACACCTTTTAAAGTTATATTTAATATACATGTTTAAGGTTATGCCTGTGAACAAAGGGATAAAAGGGATTTCTGCCATAATGTGCAGGGAGATTGATTTAGCGCAATTTTGGCGGCAGATGCCTACCGCCAAAGAGGTATCAGGCCGAGAAGAACGCCATTAAGAGGGGGACCAGCAGGCTGAGGATAAAGCCATGTACGATAGCCGCCGGAACAATCTCTACGCCGCCGGAGCGCTGTAATACCGGCAACGTAAAGTCCATTGAAGTCGCTCCGCACAGGCCCAACGCCGTTGAACGGCTGCGGCGAACCAGACCGGGAATAAGCATAATGGCTAAGAGCTCGCGGGCCAGATCGTTAAAAAATGCCGCGCTGCCGATAACCGGTCCAAACGACTCCGTCAGCAAAATACCGGAAAGAGAGTACCAGCCGAAACCTGACGCCATCGCCAGGGCGGTTTTTAGCGGTAAGTCCAGGATAAACGCATTAATCACGCCGCCCAGTAATGAGCTTGCCACGACAACGACCGCGACCATCATTCCCCGGCGGTTAAGCACAATTTGCTTTAAGGTCATGCCGCTATTTCGTAGCTGAATCCCCACCAGGAACAATAAAAAGATCAGCGTATATTCACTGGCTTCGGTGGCGTGCTGTAAAACAGAGAGTCCGCTCAGGCCGATGACAAACCCCAATACCACTACGCCGCACAGTTGCAGCGACTCCAGCGCCATGGCAATACGTGAAGGCAGTTTTTCCTGCTGATGATGGTGACGCCACGGGAGGATACGTTCCAGCCACAATAAGGCGGCGATATTACACAATAAAATAATCGTAATACTGACGGCGGAATAATGAAAAATCGCCACCAGATTACTGGCGAGGTTATCCAAAAACGCCAGGCTTATTCCCATAAAAAAGAGAATAAGGTACACGATCCAGCTCAGTAGCCGGTTAATAAGTTGTAATGCGGCTTTATGTCGCAGTGGAATGAGATAGCCCACAATCAGTGGAACCAGAATGATTAAAAGTCCTGAAAACATGAACAGCCGGGCCCTTTTTTATTGTTTGAATAGCGTACATGACACTACCGAATTCCAGACTATCAGTAAAGCGACACCGTCAGCCGTACATTTATCAGACATTTGCCCCAGGCAAAGGGGGGGAATATCACGCCAGGCGGACGCATTTGCCGTTATACTGCGGTGAATTTTATGGAGTGATGACGTTTTTCTGGAGGAAGCATGATTCTCGAACGCGTTGAAATAGTAGGATTTCGCGGTATCAACCGACTGTCGTTGATGCTGGAGCAAAACAACGTGCTGATTGGGGAAAACGCCTGGGGCAAATCCAGCCTGCTGGATGCGCTGACTCTGTTATTGTCGCCAGAACTCGATCTCTACCATTTTGTCCGTGAGGATTTCTGGTTTCCGCCTGGCGACATAAAAGGACGCGAGCATCACCTGCATATTATTCTGACTTTTCGCGAAACGCAGCCAGGGCGGCATCGGGTACGTCGTTATAGAGCGCTGGAAGCATGCTGGTCGCTTTGCGAGGATGATTTTCACCGTATTTTTTATCGGCTAGAGGGCGAATGCGGCGCCGATGGCAGCGTGATGACGCTGCGCAGTTTTCTCAATAGCGATGGGCAGCCATTACTGGTGGAAAATATTAACGATCAGGTGCGCCACCTGGTTCGTCTGATGCCAGTGCTACGTTTGCGCGATGCGCGCTTTATGCGACGTATTCGCAACGGTACGGTGCCCAATGTGCCGGATGTTGAAGTCACGGCCCGACAGCTGGATTTTCTGGCGCGTGAGCTGGCGACCCGGCCGCAAAATTTAACCGACGGGCAGATTCGTCAGGGACTGTCCGCGATGGTGCAACTGCTTGAACACTATTTCTCAGAGCAGGGCGCAGGACAGGCGCGTCACCGACTCATGCGCCGGCGTTCGCAAAATGAGCAGCGTAGCTGGCGCTATCTGGATATTATTAATCGGATGATCGACAAACCGGGCAGCCGGTCGCATCGGGTGATCCTGCTGGGGCTTTTCTCCACGCTGTTACAGGCGAAAGGGACGCTGCGGTTACATAAAGACGCACGACCATTACTGCTGGTGGAAGATCCGGAAACCCGTTTACATCCCATTATGCTTTCAGTCGCCTGGCAATTGCTCAATCTGTTACCGCTACAGCGGATAGCGACAACCAACTCAGGCGAACTGCTTTCGCTAACGCCGGTGGAACATGTCGTACGGCTGGTGCGCGAATCTTCCCGCGTCGCCGCCTGGCGTCTGGGCCCGGGCGGGTTAAGCGCGGAAGATGGACGGCGCATCGCCTTTCATATCCGCTTTAATCGCGCGTCGTCGCTGTTTGCGCGTTGCTGGCTACTGGTGGAAGGCGAGACGGAAACCTGGGTTATTAATGAGCTGGCGCGTCAGTGTGGACATCATTTTGATGCGGAGGGCATTAAAGTCATTGAGTTTGCTCAGTCTGGCCTGAAACCGCTGGTGAAGTTCGCCCGCCGTATGGGAATCGAGTGGCATGTCCTGGTGGATGGCGACGAAGCGGGGAAAAAATATGCCGCGACGGTCCGCAGTCTGCTTAATAACGATCGGGAAGAAGAACGCGAACATCTCACGGCGTTGCCTGCGCTGGATATGGAACATTTTATGTATCGTCAGGGCTTTGCCGATGTTTTTCACCGGGTTGCGCAACTTCCGCCTAATGTGCCGATGAATACCCGGAAAATTATCACTAAAGCTATCCACCGCTCGTCAAAGCCGGATTTGGCGATTGAAGTCGCGATGGAAGCCGGGCGGCGCGGAATTGACGCCGTGCCGCCGCTGTTCAGAAAGATGTTCTCGCGCGTGGTTTGGCTGGCGCGGGGCCGGGCGGATTAGCGTTTGAATGTGGCCGGAACCTGTTCGACGACGCTATCGAGTAATGCATAGCGGCGGCGATACTCGGCCCGTTTTTTACTGGCGATCTCCGCTTCGCTTTTTCGGGCGATCGCCAGCGGCAGCGTATAGTAATTCCCTTTAATTCTTTCACCGCCTAACGATTCCCAAAACGCGTCATAGTCGGCATGCATTTGCGTCTTTTTATCCATGTATCGCCAGCTACGATAAACGTGCGCATCGTTACTCACGGCTATAATCTTTTCTGCCTGAAAGACTTGCGCAAACTGACAGAGAGCCTCCATCACGATGCGTTTGGGAAAAAGACCATGGCAGGCTTTGGTCGCCTGCTGGATAATTTCGTGAGGGACGTCGTTTGCCGCGCCCTGTAATCCGCCGATAAATAGTGTGCGTTGTTGGTTAAAGCGACACAGGGTAAATGTGATCTCTGCCAGAATACGTAACTGTGCGTCGCGAACAACAATAGTGCTTTCACCTTCTTTATCCAGTGAGACCAGACTGACTAAATCAAGTTGAAACAACTCGCCGGTTTTAGTTTCAAATTTAGCAAGATTCAGGCCATACTGACTTAAATAGCTAACTTGTTGTTCCCGCGATAAAAGTTGGCGCATCTGTTGATAATGAAAACACAGCGCATCTAAGGCGAAATCGCGTTTAATATTTACAGCCATATAAGGACGATGTAGCCGAATAGGCAAACGCGGCTGACGAGCAAGTAACGTATTTAACTCCGGCCATTGGGTGAGATTGGTCAGTAATTGGCTGGTCGCACGCGGCATGACTAATGAGCGGATTAAAAACTTGCGACGAAAGCTGGCTTTACGCCAGAATTTTCCTGGCTGTAATTGCCCGCGCGTCAGACGAATAAATAATTGTAAAGGAGAGATGTAATCTGAAGTGTACCAGGTATTATCTGTAAGCTGTGTCATGATCGTAATCCGCGACATAAGATTGTCGAGATTGAACCACAGGAAACATTAACCAATCGTCAATACAGCCGGCGCTATCTTTATTGCGTCAGGTTTGTTTAGATACGGTTTACTTTCTGGTTAAAATTTTGCCGTCAGGGTTTCTATGCGTGCTAAGGGAAAGAAATTTAAAAAGCGTTATCTGGTCATTATTTTAATTCTTTTAGTGGGGGGGATGGCTGGCTGGCGAATGATAAATGCCCCGCTGCCAACTTATCAGACATTAATCGTGCGGCCAGGCGATCTTGAACAGAGTGTACTGGCGACTGGAAAACTGGACGCGTTGCGTAAAGTGGATGTCGGCGCGCAGGTGAGCGGCCAGTTGAAAACGCTGCTGGTCTCCATTGGCGATAACGTTAAAAAAGATCAGCTACTCGGCGTGATTGACCCAGATCAGGCGGAGAACCAGATAAAAGAGGTCGAGGCCACCCTGATGGAGCTGAACGCGGAGCGTCAGCAGGCAGCCGCTGAGTTAAAGCTGGCGCGGGTTACGCTGGCGCGCCAGCAGCAGTTAGCTAAGACTCAGGCGGTATCGCAACAGGATCTGGATACCGCGGCGACGGAGATGGCGGTTAAACAGGCGCGTATTGGCACCATAGATGCCCAGATCAAACGTAATCGGGCCTCGTTGGACACCGCGAAAACCAACCTGGAATATACCCGTATTGTCGCCCCCATGGCGGGGGAAGTGACGCAAATCACTACCCTGCAAGGACAAACGGTGATTGCAGCTCAGCAGGCGCCCAATATTCTGACGCTGGCGGATATGAGCACCATGCTGGTAAAAGCGCAGGTCTCGGAAGCGGACGTGATCCATCTTCGGGCGGGGCAGAAAGCATGGTTCACCATTGCAGGCGATCCGCAAACGCGCTATGAAGGCGTTTTAAAAGATATTCTGCCGACGCCGGAAAAGATCAACGACGCTATTTTTTATTACGCCCGGTTTGAAGTGCCGAATCCCAAAAGAATCTTGCGTCTTGATATGACCGCACAGGTTTATATTCAACTCATGGATGTCAAAAATGTGCTGATTATTCCTCTCGCCGCGCTTGGCGAACCGGTGGGCGGCAATCGTTATAAAGTGGCGCTGTTGCGTAACGGCGAAAAACGTGAGCGCGAAGTGGTCATTGGCGAGCGTAACGATACAGACGTGGAAGTGGTTAAAGGTCTGGAAGCGGGCGATGAGGTGATCATCGGCGAAAGCAGGCCAGGAGCGACGCCATGACGGCATTGCTTGAACTGTGCAATGTGAGTCGTAGCTACCCCTCCGGAGAAGAGCAGGTGGCGGTGTTGAAAGATATCTCCCTGCAAATCCACGCCGGGGAGATGGTGGCGATCGTCGGCGTTTCCGGTTCTGGAAAATCAACGCTGATGAATATCCTCGGGTGCCTGGATAAACCGACCAGCGGCACTTATCGGGTGGCGGGGCGGGACGTCTCGACGCTGGACCCGGACGCGCTGGCGCAGCTGCGGCGTGAGCATTTTGGCTTTATCTTTCAGCGCTACCATCTGTTGTCGCATTTAACGGCAGCGCAAAATGTTGAAATCCCCGCCGTCTACGCCGGCATTGAACGCAAAAAACGCCAGGCGCGCGCCAGAGAGTTGCTTTTGCGGCTGGGATTAAGCGATCGCGTCGATTACCCGCCTTCACAGCTTTCTGGCGGACAGCAGCAGCGTGTCAGTATTGCCCGCGCTCTGATGAACGGCGGACAGGTGATTCTGGCAGATGAGCCGACCGGCGCGCTGGATAGCCATTCCGGCGAAGAGGTGATGGCGATTTTGCGCCAACTGCGCGATCGCGGACATACGGTGATCATTGTGACGCACGATCCGCTGATTGCCGCCCAGGCGGAGCGGATTATTGAAATTCACGATGGCAAGATTGTCCATAATCCGCCCGCGCAGGAAAAGAAACGCGAACAGGGCGTTGACGCTGCCGTAGTTAATACGGCTCCCGGCTGGCGGCAATTTGCCAGCAGCTTTCGCGAAGCGCTGTCAATGGCGTGGTTAGCGATGGCCGCTAACAAAATGCGTACTTTACTGACCATGCTGGGAATTATTATCGGTATTGCGTCGGTGGTGTCGATTGTGGTGGTCGGCGACGCCGCAAAACAGATGGTACTGGCGGATATCCGCGCTATGGGCACTAACACGATTGATATTCATCCAGGCAAAGATTTTGGCGACGACAACCCGCAGTATCGACAGGCGCTGAAATATGACGATCTGGTGGCTATTCAGAAACAGCCGTGGGTTAACTCTGCGACGCCCAGCGTTTCAAAGAGCTTACGTCTTCGCTATGGCAATATTGATATTGCCGTAAATGCTAATGGCGTCAGTGGCGATTATTTTAACGTTTACGGCATGTCCTTTAGGGAGGGGAACACCTTCAATGCTGTACAGCAACAGGATCGCGCGCAGGTGGTGGTGCTGGATGCCAACACGCGACGCCAGCTATTTCCAAATAAAGCGAATGTCGTAGGGGAAGTGGTGCTGGCGGGTAATATGCCGGTTATTGTTATTGGCGTGGCGGAAGAGAAACCGTCCATGTACGGCAATAGCAATCTGTTGCAAGTTTGGTTGCCCTATAGCACGATGTCAGATCGCATAATGGGTCAGTCATGGCTTAACTCGATCACCGTTCGTGTGAAAGATGGCGTTGATAGCGATCAGGCTGAACAGCAGCTTACTCGCCTGCTCACCTTACGCCACGGTAAAAAAGACTTCTTCACCTGGAATATGGACAGCGTCCTGAAAACGGCTGAAAAAACCACCTATACTCTTCAGTTATTTCTGACGCTGGTGGCTGTCATTTCGCTGGTTGTCGGCGGCATCGGCGTTATGAATATTATGCTGGTTTCCGTCACCGAGCGAACGCGTGAAATCGGCATCCGTATGGCGGTAGGCGCGCGCGCCAGCGATGTGCTACAGCAGTTTCTTATTGAAGCGGTGCTGGTTTGCCTGGTTGGTGGAGCGCTGGGGATTAGCTTGTCGATGTTCATCGCATTTATGCTACAGCTTTTCCTGCCCGGCTGGGAGATCGGTTTTTCACTGACTGCGCTGGCGAGCGCGTTTTTATGTTCGACGTTTACCGGGATACTGTTTGGCTGGCTACCGGCGAGAAACGCGGCGCGACTGGACCCGGTGGATGCGCTGGCAAGGGAGTAATCTTGCTGACGTCATTTGTCGGCCTGATAAGATGCAACAGTGTCGCCACCAGGCACTGGCGTTAAATAAAAATGCCAGCCGATCGGGCTGGCATTTTGCCTCCTGGATGTACACAATGAGACAGAGGAGCTATGCAACGGCCTCTGCTTCGATGGGCACGATGACGCTGGCGTGATTGCCTTTTGGCCCCTGGTGGACATCAAACCGGACAGACTGTCCGGCTTTAAGCGTTCTGTAACCATCCATTTGAATGGTGGAATAATGGGCGAAAATATCCTCGCCGCCGCCTTCAGGGCAGATGAAACCAAACCCTTTGGCATTGTTGAACCACTTTACAGTACCCGTTTCCATGCTTCGACATCCTTCGTAAATCTTATATAAGTAAGATGGAATGAACCGGTGACGGAGTGGGGGCTGTTCAAAACCTCACCAACTCTCGACATTACAATTTAGAGAAATCAGGCGAGGCGTCAAGCATCAGGCAGGGGGGATCGGGTAAAAATGAATCAAAAATTTGAAGCAGTTAACGCTATTGCCGGGAATGTGACAGATGTCGCGGATGGTACTGATAGATGTTAGTTATCTATCAATTGAGGTAGATTGATTGTGTGCATAGACTCTGGTCAGCGGCAGATTTTCCTGCCGACAACTGTAACCGATAATGACGACTGACAATGGGTAAGACGAACGATTGGCTGGATTTTGACCAGTTGGTGGAAGATAGCGTGCGCGACGCGCTAAAACCGCCATCTATGTATAAAGTGATATTAGTCAATGATGACTACACTCCGATGGAGTTTGTTATTGACGTGTTACAAAAATTCTTTTCTTATGATGTAGAACGTGCAACGCAATTGATGCTTGCAGTTCACTATCAAGGCAAAGCCATCTGCGGCGTGTTTACCGCCGAGGTGGCGGAAACCAAAGTGGCGATGGTGAACAAGTATGCAAGGGAGAACGAGCATCCGTTGCTGTGTACGCTGGAAAAAGCCTGAATGCAGGTATAAAAATTGGGGGAGGTGCCTATGCTCAATCAAGAACTGGAACTCAGTTTAAACATGGCTTTCGCCAGAGCGCGCGAGCACCGTCATGAGTTTATGACCGTCGAGCATCTGTTGCTGGCGCTGCTCAGCAACCCATCGGCTCGCGAAGCGCTGGAAGCATGCTCCGTGGATCTGGTGGCGCTCCGTCAGGAACTCGAAGCCTTCATTGAACAAACCACACCCGTACTGCCTGCCAGTGAAGAAGAGCGTGATACGCAGCCGACGTTAAGTTTCCAGCGTGTCCTGCAACGTGCCGTCTTCCACGTTCAGTCTTCCGGGCGTAGTGAAGTGACTGGCGCGAATGTGCTGGTGGCTATCTTTAGCGAACAGGAATCACAGGCGGCTTATCTGCTGCGCAAGCATGAAGTGAGCCGTCTGGATATCGTGAACTTTATTTCTCACGGGACGCGAAAAGACGAACCGAGCCAATCTTCCGATCTCGGCAATCAGCCAACTGGCGACGAACAAGCTGGCGGGGAGGAACGTATGGAAAACTTCACGACGAATCTTAACCAACTTGCTCGCGTGGGCGGCATCGATCCGCTGATTGGTCGTGAAAAAGAACTGGAACGCGCGATCCAGGTCTTGTGTCGTCGCCGTAAAAATAACCCGTTGCTGGTAGGGGAATCCGGCGTCGGCAAAACGGCGATTGCCGAAGGGCTGGCCTGGCGTATCGTGCAGGGCGATGTGCCGGAAGTGATGGCCGATTGCACCATTTACTCGCTGGATATCGGTTCGCTGCTGGCGGGCACCAAATACCGCGGCGATTTTGAAAAACGGTTTAAGGCGTTGCTGAAACAGCTTGAGCAGGATACCAACAGCATCCTGTTTATCGATGAAATCCATACCATTATCGGCGCTGGCGCGGCGTCGGGCGGACAGGTGGATGCGGCAAATCTGATTAAACCGCTGCTTTCCAGCGGTAAGATCCGGGTGATCGGCTCAACGACCTATCAGGAATTCAGCAATATTTTTGAGAAAGACCGGGCATTAGCGCGCCGTTTCCAGAAAATTGATATTACCGAGCCTTCGGTGGAAGAGACGGTGCAAATTATCAACGGCTTGAAACCTAAGTACGAAGCGCACCACGACGTGCGTTATACCGCGAAAGCGGTGCGTGCGGCGGTCGAGCTGGCGGTAAAATATATCAATGACCGCCATCTGCCGGATAAAGCCATTGACGTGATTGACGAAGCGGGCGCTCGGGCGCGTCTGATGCCGGTGAGCAAACGTAAGAAAACGGTCAACGTGGCGGATATTGAGTCCGTAGTGGCGCGAATTGCGCGAATTCCTGAAAAGAGCGTCTCGCAGAGCGATCGCGATACGCTGAAGAACCTGGGCGATCGTCTGAAAATGCTGGTCTTCGGCCAGGATAACGCGATTGAGGCGCTGACCGAAGCTATTAAGATGAGTCGTGCGGGTCTGGGCCATGAGCATAAACCTGTCGGCTCATTCTTGTTCGCCGGGCCAACTGGCGTAGGGAAAACTGAAGTTACGGTACAGCTTTCAAAAGCGCTGGGTATTGAGCTGTTGCGCTTCGATATGTCTGAATATATGGAGCGTCATACGGTGAGCCGTTTGATCGGCGCACCTCCGGGATACGTCGGTTTCGACCAGGGCGGGCTGCTGACGGATGCGGTGATTAAGCATCCTCATGCGGTGCTGTTGCTGGATGAGATCGAAAAAGCGCACCCGGATGTCTTTAACCTGCTGCTGCAGGTGATGGATAACGGTACGCTGACCGATAACAACGGCCGCAAGGCGGATTTCCGCAACGTGGTGCTGGTGATGACCACCAACGCTGGCGTGCGAGAAACCGAACGTAAATCTATTGGTCTTATTCATCAGGACAACAGTACCGATGCGATGGGCGAGATCAAGAAAGTGTTTACGCCGGAGTTCCGTAACCGTCTCGACAACATTATTTGGTTCGATCATCTGTCTGGCGAGGTGATTCATCAGGTTGTCGATAAGTTTATCGTCGAGTTGCAGGCTCAGTTGGATCAGAAAGGCGTCTCTCTGGAAGTCAGTCAGGAAGCGCGCGACTGGCTGGCGGAAAAGGGCTATGACCGGGCGATGGGCGCACGACCAATGGCGCGTGTGATTCAGGATAACCTGAAAAAACCGCTGGCCAATGAGTTGTTGTTTGGATCGCTGGTTGACGGCGGACAGGTCACCGTCGCGCTGGATAAAGAGAAAAATGCGTTGACGTATGACTTCCAGAGTGCGCAAAAGCACAAGCCGGAAGCCGCGCACTAATCTTCGTTTCACTGTCGTACAAACCGGGCCTTAGCGCCCGGTTTTTTTACGCCGGATAATAGTTAGCCTGATAGCGTTGTGCTCGCGGTAGGCGGATAAGGCGCTTGTAAATTGCGTCATCATCCGGTAATCGACGGGTCAAATGCGAAAAAAAGTCCGTACTTTCGTACGAACTCTTTCTTGAATATGGCGGTGAGGGGGGATTGACTCGCTGCGCTCGCCCTTCGGGCAGTCTCCTCGCAGGCTCGTCGTTTGTCCAACTGGCTGCGCCGCTACTCAGCCCATCCCTGGGCCTCGCCCCTTCGGGGCCAGAGCAAGCTCTGTTCAAAAACGCTCCCGGCGTTTTTGTGTCGAACCCCGGTCGGGTGTTCTCATCCCCCCTGTAGGGTGGCTTTATTGACTAGTCCTGATATAGGTTGACAGTTTTTTGTCTGTAAAACGCCTGATGAACATCATCGGGCGTTTTGTATTTCAGGGCCAGGTGTGGCCGTTCATGGTTATAAATTGCCACGGACTCTTTTACTATTTCCCGCGCTTGCTCCAGGTCTGCAGGACGCGAGAGTAAAAACTCATTTTTCAGTATCCCGTTTATTCTCTCAGCCAGCGCATTCTGGTAGCAGTCGTAACCATCGGTCATTGAACAGGTTATTCCGTTTCGCTCATGAACTGACTGATAAAGTACCGAACAGTATTGCAGTCCTCTGTCAGAGTGATGTACCAGCGGACCTGTCGTTTTTCTCCGCCTCAGAGCCTGCCTGAACGCCTTTACCACATTTTCTGTCTGCAGGTTTTCCCCGACATGGTAACCCACGATTTTTCTGGAGCAGGCATCGGTGACCAGACTCAGACAGGCCGTGCCGCTGCGTAGTGGAAGGTAAGTAATATCGGCGACCCAGACCTGCTCTGGCTCAAGGGCGGTAACCTGTTCAGGGCCGGGTTTCAGCAGATTAGGATGCCGGTAAAAGCGATGATGGCTGTTGGTGGTTTTGTGATATGCCCGTTTCACGGGTACCAGGAGCCGGTATTCACCCAGCAGATTAAACAGACGGTCCCGTCCGATATTCAGCGTTTTATCGGCCTGCATGTTCAGCAGATAGTGCAGTTTACGCGTACCGATTCGCGGCTGGCGGCACCGGGTACGGGCAACAAAATCAAGAACCTGAGCATGATGCTCCTGCCGTTTATTACATCTTGTATTGTACTGGTACCACGCCTGTCTGCTGTGCCCCAGGAACTGACATGCACGCGTAACTGTTATTTTGGGGGCCTGACTTTGCGTGAGGACTTGCCGGGCCGCTTTTTTACAACACTTACCCCGTAATCATTTTTCAGGACGTTGATAACGGACTCAAAAAACTCAGCTTTCTGGTTTGCCAGCTCAAGCTGTTCTTCAAGTTCCCTGATTCTTTGCTCGGGTGTCAGCGGGATAGTTGTCTGAGCCACAGGCAGTTTCCTCTTCACCAGGTCAGGAAGTCCGGGTCTCCAGTCAAGCCGGCCATATTTACGCAGCCAGACAAGTACGGTGGAGCGCCCCTGAATGCCATATCGCTGCTGGGCCTGTTTATAGGTCATCTCGCCTTTTTCGACCTGCTCAACGACGGCTATTTTAAAGGATAGAGGATAATCGCGTTGGGTGCGTTTGAACTCAGTCATCATCACGTTCTCCGGATTTAAGTCTGGAACGTGTCAACGCTATTCAGGACGGGTCATATGTGAAAAAAAAGCCCGTACTTTCGTACGAGCTCTTTCTTGAATATGGCGGTGAGGGGGGGATTCGAACCCCCGATACGTTGCCGTATACACACTTTCCAGGCGTGCTCCTTCAGCCACTCGGACACCTCACCATATTGTATTGCTGCCTGACCACTTGGGGGGCAACGGGGCGCTACTATAGGGAGTTGCGCTAAAACGGTCAAGCAGAATTTACATATTCACTGTCGTTTGCTCATGCAATAGACATAATCCCCGCCCAAACTGGCGCGGGGAGGCAAATTAACGCTGTGAATCCAACATTTCGTTGTTTTTCACCACATCCTGCGCTTTGCTGTAGCTTTCTATCAGCAGTTGATAGGCCGGGAATACCTGAGTATAAACGTCGGCCCACGCGGCGGCGTCTTCACGGTTCCAGGTGCCTTGCAGCTCAGAGGCGACTGCGGCAGTATCCATCGGTACGACGCCAGCCTGTACGATACGCGCCAGGGTGATCTCCTGCGCCATCTTACTGTAGGTACCGGATGCGTCGATCACGGCAAATACCTTATAACCTTCCGCTACCGCGCTAATGGCCGGGAATGCCATGCACACGCTGGTAATCGTCCCGGCAATGATCAGCGTCTTACGACCCGTCGCTTTTACCGCCTTAACGAAATCTTCGTTATCCCAGGCGTTAATTTCACCTTTGCGCGCAATGTACTGCGCATGTGGCGCATTAGCGTGGATCTCCGGGATCAGAGGGCCGTTCGGACCTTGCGGTACGGATGCCGTGGTAATGACCGGCATTTTCGCTAACGTCGCCATCTTCGCCAACGCCGCGGCGCGAGCGCGTAATTCCGGCATTGGCATATCGCCTACGGTCTGGAAAAGACCGCTTTGATGATCGATTAAAAGCATCACGGAATCGTTAACATCAATTACCGGGCGCAAACCATTAAAATTAGCAGGACTTGACATCGTATTCTCCTTCATGTTTTCAGATTTGGCCAAAACGGCCGGAGTTGAAATCGCGAACTGCTTCTGCGATCTCTTGTTTCGTGTTCATAACAAATGGGCCGTAACCCACAATCGGTTCATTCAGTGGCTCGCCTGATAACAGCAATACGCTGGCGTCGCTGCTGGCCTCAAGGTGCAGCGTTTTCCCTTGCTGGCTCAACACCACCAGTTGCGCTTCGTTGACCGGCGTCGTGCCGTTCACCGTGATATTGCCTTTCAGTACCACCAGCGCGGTGCTCCATCCTTCCGGCTGTGCCAATGTAAGCTGGCGATTGCGTTGCAGGCGCATATCCCAGACATTGAGCGGCGAGAAAGTGTGCGCCGGGCCTTTTGTCTCTTCATAACGCCCTGCGATGACCCGCACGACTCCGGCGTTATCCGGCAACGTAACGGTCGGGATAACATCGTGGGTAATGCTTTGATAACCCGGGGTGGTCATTTTGTCCTTCATGGGAAGGTTAACCCACAACTGCACCATTTCCAGTTCGCCGCCCCGACGGGTAAACGCGTCGGAATGGAACTCTTCATGCAAAATGCCTGCGCCTGCGGTCATCCACTGAACGTCGCCCGGGCCGATAACGCCGCCGCGACCGGTAGAGTCCCGATGCTCGACTTCGCCACTATAAACAATCGTCACGGTCTCGAAACCGCGGTGTGGATGCTCCCCAACGCCGCGTTTTTCATTACCCGGCGTAAAGGTGTGCGGCCCGGCATAATCCAGCAGCAGGAAGGGACTCAACTGCTGCGCATGTGACTGATAAGAAAAGAGTGAACGAACCGGAAATCCATCGCCAACCCAGTGCGGGCGAGGTGCGGTATAGACGCCTGTAATCTGTTTCATGGTGTTCTCCTCAGTGGCGTTGTCTTGATGTGAATAAGCTTATATTCATGACAAAAGGTTCGGTAGTGGCTAAAATGGCTCATACCGTTCCATTAATAGGACAATGTAATGATAAAAACGGATCTCAATGATTTTGCGTGGTTTGTGCATGTGGTCGAAGAGGGTGGGTTTGCCGCGGCGGGGCGTGCGCTTGATGAACCAAAATCAAAACTGAGCCGGCGTATTGCGCAACTGGAGGAACGGCTGGGCGTGCGATTGATTCAGCGAACCACCCGGCAGTTTAACGTTACCGAAGTGGGGCAAACATTCTATGAGCACTGTAAAGCGATGCTGGTGGAAGCTCAGGCGGCGCAGGATGCCATTGCCGCATTGCAGGTAGAGCCTCGCGGTATCGTGAAGCTGACCTGCCCGGTGACGCTGCTGCATGTACACATCGGCCCAATGCTGGCGAAATTTATGGCGCGTTATCCTGATGTTTCGCTACAGCTTGAAGCAACCAATCGTCGGGTGGACGTCGTAGGGGAGGGGGTGGATGTGGCGATTCGCGTCAGGCCACGCCCGTTTGAGGATAGCGACCTGGTGATGCGCGTCCTGGCTGACAGAGGGCATCGCTTGTTTGCCAGCCCGGATCTTATCGCACGGATGGGAATCCCTTCCGCGCCGGCGGAGTTGAGCCATTGGCCTGGGCTAAGTCTTGCATCCGGCAAGCATATCCACCGCTGGGAACTTTACGGCCCGCAGGGCGCGCGTGCGGAAGTCCATTTTACCCCGCGTATGATTACCACCGACATGTTGGCGCTACGCGAGGCGGCGATGGCGGGCGTGGGGCTTGTGCAGCTACCTGTCTTAATGGTGAAAGAACAACTGGCCGCCGGTGAACTGGTCGCGGTGCTGGAAGAGTGGGAGCCCCGGCGGGAGGTTATTCATGCTGTGTTCCCATCCCGGCGAGGATTATTACCTTCCGTACGTGCGTTGGTCGATTTTTTGACGGAAGAGTATGCGCGAATGGTGGAAGAGTAACCTGCTCGTCATTCATCAACTTAATGGACGCAAAAAAGGCCGGTTAAACCGACCTTTTATCCAGCCGCCCTTCAGGGCGTGAGGAGACAATTAGCGACTACGGAAGACAATGCGGCCTTTGCTCAGGTCGTACGGGGTCAGCTCAACGGTCACTTTGTCGCCCGTCAGGATGCGGATGTAGTTCTTACGCATTTTACCGGAGATGTGTGCAGTAACCACGTGACCGTTTTCTAACTCTACGCGGAACATGGTATTAGGTAACGTTTCGAGAACGGTACCTTGCATTTCAATATTGTCTTCTTTGGCCATCTAATCCTCTGGGGTATCACTACCATAATTTGAACCGGCAAGATAATGCCGAACTTCTTTTGATAAGTAAAGATTTGTGCGTTTAAAACACAGCAAACCAGGTTTAGCACATGATTCCGCGACACACGACAACGCCGCGTTATACACCTTTTCCCTGATACTACCGCCTGATGTATCGACATAAGCGCAACATATAAGGGAACGGTGAAATAAACGATGGGCGTTACCTGACAACGGGCTGCGGGATAATGAGCTAAACCAATTCTGCGGCAGCAATTATAACACCCCAATAAAAAATGTGCCGAAAACATTCACTTCCGGGGCAAAAATAATGTCCGCGGCACCCAAAAACGGGAGGCCAGCGGCTGTTGGCGTAAGGCCGCGAGGTGATCGAGGTAGTCACGACGTGGAATTTCAATGGCGCCGAGCGAGGCGGTATGACTATTAAGTACCTGACAATCAATAAGTTTACCGCCGTGACGGGTAAATTCAGCGCAAAAAACCAGCAGTGCGGTTTTAGAGGCATTCTCCTGGCGGCTAAACATCGATTCGCCGCAAAACAGCGCCCCCTGCGAGACGCCATACATCCCGCCGACCAGTTCCCGATCGCGCCACACTTCAATGGAGTGCGCGTGGCCCAATTCATGTAATCGGCGATAGGCTTCCTCAATACCACGCGTTATCCAGGTGCCTTCGTCACGGTGATTGGCGCATCCATCAATGACCCGATCGAAAGCGTAATTGAGCGTCACGCGGTAAGGGGATGCGTTGTGAAAGCGCTTCATACTGCGACTGAGGTGAAACTTTTCAGGCCACAGCACGGCGCGAGGATCGGGCGACCACCACAGAATCGGGTCGCCCGGCGAAAACCACGGAAAAATCCCGTGCTGGTAGGCCATTAACAACCGGGCAGGGCTGAGATCGCCGCCCAGCGCCAGTAAACCGTTAGGCTCGCGTAAAGCGCCTTCCGGCGAAGGGAAGGCGATAGAATGTCGGGAAAGCTGAACCAGACGCATGACGGCGAAACTCCAGTACGCAAGTCGGATCGTTCAATAATAGCTTACAGACGTTGTTTAAACTGATAATAGCGCCCTTGTCCGGCTAACAATTCTGCATGAGTGCCTCGCTCAATGATGTGCCCGTCGTCCATTACGATGATTTGATCAAAACGGGCCAGGCCGCGCAAACGGTGAGTCACCATCAGGACGGTTTTCTCGCGCATCACATCGGCAAGTAATTCCAGCATTTCGCTCTCGGTGGTCGCATCCAGCCCCTCAGTAGGCTCATCCAACAGCATCAACGGGGCATCGTGCAACAGCGCGCGGGCGATGGCCAGACGACGAAGTTCGCCGCCGGATAGCAGACGACCGCCTTCGCCGAGCCAGCTATTAAGCCCACTATCTTCGAGCAGATTTTCGAGGCCGACGCGACGCAGCATGTCGGAAAGGGCTTCGTCGCTGGCATTGGGCGCCGCCAGTAATAAATTATCACGCAGCGTGGCGCTGAACAGGTGGACACGCTGCGGCACCACGCTGATAGTCCGGCGTAAGGCGGATTCGCTCAGCGAGGATAGCGGAAGATCGTTGAGCAGAATTTCGCCTTGTTGCGGGTCCCAGGCGCGGGTGAGTAGCTGCAACAGCGTTGATTTTCCGCAGCCGGTACGCCCCAGAATAGCGACATGCTCGCCAGGATTAGCCTGTAATGAGAGGGCATTGAGCGCATTAATCGGCTGGTCGGGATAACGAAACGAAACGTCCCGCAGGGTGAGTGTGACCTTTTCCGGCGCGGGAGTTTCTGCTTGCGGAAAGGTCACCTCCGGTTTTTGCTCCGTTAATTCAGTGATACGAAGCGCAGAGGCGATAACCTGCCCCAGATGCTGGAATGCGCCGGTAACGGGCGCAAGCGCCTCGAAAGCCGCCAGCGCGCAGAAGACAAACAGCGCGATGAGCGCGCCGGGCTGCGTATTGCCGCCAACGCCGCCGGAGGCCATCCACAACATTAACATCACCGCCAGCGCACCAATCAGCAGCATTAACGCCTGCGATAAGGCGGTGAGTTCAGACTGTCGGCGTTGGGCCTCATGCCATTGTAATTCGGTGGCTTCCATTTGCGCCCGATAGCGTTTGCTGGCGCCAAAAATGGTGAGTTCCGCCTGGCCCTGTAACCATGACGTGAGCTGCTGGCGATACTGACCGCGTAGATGCGTCAGATTTTGGCCGGTATTTTTGCCGGCGCGATAAAACACCGGCGGCATAATAAACAGCGTCAACAGCATAATGCCGCCCAGCGTGATCGCCAGCGTCACGTCGAGAACGCTAAGCCCCAGGGTGACAATCATAATCACTACAAAAGCGCCGACCAGCGGGGAGATGACGCGCAAATAGAGATGGTCCAGCGTGTCGACGTCGGCAACGATGCGGTTCAGCAGTTCACCTTGCTGATAACGCGCCAGACTCGCGGGGGAGAGTGGTAGAAGTTTGCTAAAGGTATAAATACGCAGATGTTGCAGTACGCGGAACGTGGCGTCATGACTTACCAGACGTTCAAAATAACGACCAGCGGTACGGGTAATGGCCGCGCCGCGCACGCCGGCTGCCGGGAGCATATAGTTAAAACTGTAAATTCCCGCGAAGCCTGCGATAGCGGACGCGGACAGGAACCAGCCGGAAAGCGTCAGCAGCCCGATACTGGCAAGCAGTGTCAGGATTGCCAGCGCAATTCCCAGCGTTAGCATCCATTTATGGCGTTTATAAAGCGTCAGATAAGGGAGTAGCGCGCGCATTTAAATATCCTCCTGACGGTGAGCCAATAACGTCGCAAAAGCGCCGTTGGCGGCGCTGAGTTCAGCATAACTGCCTTGTTCGACAATCGCGCCATCTTGCATAACCCAGATAGCGTCCCAGTCGGCGAGATCTTCCAACTGATGCGTCACCATTAATGTGGTCTGGCGTTTTGACGCCGCTTTTAACGCCTGCATGACGCGTTGCTCGCTGTGAGCGTCCAGGCTTGCCGCCGGTTCATCCAGCAGTAGCAGTTGACAGGGATTAAGTAGCGCACGGGCGACCGCTACACGCTGTGCCTGGCCGACGGAAAGTCTGCTGGCATGATTGCCGAGCGGGGTGTCTACTCCCTGCGGCAGCAGCGGTAAAAACTCGCTTACCCATGCGGCGTCAAGCGCGGCATAAAGTTCCTGCTCGCTGGCGTCCGGGCGCGCCAGTAATACATTTTCGCGTAGCGTCGCTGCAGGTAATTGCGGGTTTTGCCCAACCCAGGAGAGATGCTGGCGCCAGGATTCCGGCGAGAGATCGCGAAGCTCGACACCGTTAATACGCAAAGATCCCTGATAGGAGAGAAAACCGGATAATACATTCAACAGAGAGCTTTTACCGGAACCGCTGCGTCCTACCAGGACGGCGCGTTCTCCTGCCGCTAATGAGAAATTCAGCGGCCCGGCAAGCGTTTTGCCTTCTGGCGAGGTGATAATAAGATTGACTGCGTCAATGGTTACAGGTTCGTTTTCCGCCAGCTCAACTTCGCCGCGCGCCGGGTGGGCAAGGGGTGTTTCCAGAAACGTCTTCAGACTATCCGCCGCGCCAACCGCCTGCGCCTTAGCATGGTAAAACGTGCCGAGGTCGCGTAACGGCTGGAAAAACTCCGGCGCGAGGATCAAGGCGAGGAACCCGGCGGCGAGCGTCACGCCGGTACCGTAATGACCAAAGTTCAGTTCGCCCAGGTAAGAGAAGCCAAAATAAACGGCGACCAGCGCAATAGAAAGCGAGGTGAAAAATTCCAGCACGCCGGAAGATAAAAAGGCGAGGCGCAGTACTTCCATCGTGCGCTGACGAAAATCCTGCGATGCTGCGCGAATGCTTTCGGTTTCCGCTTCTCCACGACCGAAAATTCGCAGCGTTTCCATCCCGCGCAGACGGTCAAGAAAATGGCCGCTTAGCCGGGCAAGCGCCAGGAAATTGCGGCGGTTGGCGTCAGCCGCGCCCATCCCCACCATTGCCATAAATAGGGGAATGAGCGGGGCGGTGCCCAGCAGAATCAGCGCCGCCGCCCAATTTGACGGGAAAATCGCCGCCACGATTAAGAGCGGTACGCAAACGGCAAGCGCCATTTGCGGCAGATAGCGCGCATAATAGTCATGCATATCGTCAATCTGTTCCAATACCAGCGTCGCCCAGCTACCGGCGGGCTTGCCCTGAATCCAGGCTGGGCCGGCTTGCTGCAGACGATCCAACACCTGACGGCGGATCTCAAAGCGAATATGTTGTCCGGCATGAAAACCGACGCGCTCGCGCAACCACACCACCCAGGCGCGGAGGACAAAGACCAGTATCAGCAGGATAAAAGGGAGCAACAGCGCTTCCCGTGGAATGTTCTCCATGATCATATGTTGCAGGATACGCGCCATGATCCAGGCCTGAGCGACAATTAATACGCCACTCATGAACCCCAACAGGCGGGAAATATTCAACCACCGTTGGGAGATTACGCTTTGCTGTTTTAACCAGCGGGTCAGCTCTTTTTGACGGGTTTTATTCATTGCACGCTTAGCAGGTGAGTTATTGGAATTTCAGGCAGGGCAATGTTACAACGACGCAAAAATAAAGGCGACTTATAGTCGCCTTTTTTACTTTTGTTACTGATTTGTAAAAACTATTTGCTCGCGTCGGCCAGACCATCGAGATAGCGTTCAGCATCCAGCGCCGCCATACAGCCCGTACCTGCAGAGGTGATCGCCTGACGGTAAATATGATCCATGACGTCACCCGCCGCGAATACGCCAGGGATGCTGGTTTGTGTGGCGTTGCCATGGGTGCCGGACTGAACTTTGATATAACCATTTTCCAGCTCAAGCTGGCCTTCGAAGAGCGCCGTGTTTGGGCTATGACCGATGGCTACGAAAAGTCCGGCGATGTCCAGCGTCTCGATATTATCGCTCTGCTGCGTGTCGCGAAGACGCAGACCGGTGACGCCCATCTGATCGCCGGTCACTTCTTCCAGCGTCCGGTTGGTGTGCAGAATGATATTGCCATTTTCGACTTTATCCATCAGGCGCTTAATGAGGATTTTTTCAGCGCGGAAACCGTCACGGCGATGGATAAGGTGCACTTCCGAAGCGATGTTGGACAGATAAAGCGCTTCTTCAACCGCGGTGTTGCCGCCGCCGATCACCGCTACTTTCTGATTGCGGTAGAAGAAACCGTCGCAGGTTGCGCAGGCGGAAACGCCGCGCCCTTTAAAGGCTTCTTCCGATGGCAGCCCCAGATAGCGCGCGGAAGCGCCGGTCGCAATGATCAACGCATCACAAGTGTACTCTGCGCTGTCACCTGTCAGACGGAACGGACGATTTTGCAGATCCACGTTGTTGATGTGATCAAAAATTATCTCGGTTTCAAATTTTGCCGCATGTTCATGCATGCGTTCCATCAGCAGCGGGCCGGTCAAATCGTTTGGATCGCCGGGCCAGTTTTCCACTTCCGTCGTGGTAGTCAGTTGACCGCCTTTTTCCATACCGGTAATAAGTACCGGCTGTAAATTTGCGCGCGCGGCATACACCGCCGCGGTATATCCCGCCGGTCCTGAGCCCAGAATAAGCAGCTTACTGTGTTTGGTCGTGCCCATGAGATCCCCATAGTTGTTGGCAGACAATGAGCAGAATTGTAGGGAATTTACAGACGTAAAAAAAGAGCATAACGATTTTGTTAACAATATGTGTAATAGCATGAACCGATGAACGGCCGCGACAGCGACGTTATCATCACAAACTTTAATTAAAATCGGTAACTTATAAGGTGACGAAATGACAGTTTACCGCCCTCTCTAATGAATAACTGGCATGTTGTACTAAAAATCGATGTTTTGCTTTGACAATCACCTGCTGTTTTGCGAAAACATTCGAGGAAGAAAAAACTGTGTTATGTATGTGCTGCATAATCATGCATGTAAATACCATGTTTACCGGGCTAGTGAAATCTACGCATGGCGTGGACAGACGCCATTCGTGATGTCGATAGCTGCCGCGAGGCAACGGTCTTCTCACCATAGACCAGGCATTGCGCGCCGTTAATCCCTCTGGGTTTCGGTCTATCGTGATGGGCAGCGACTCTGAACAGTGATGTGAGTAGAGTCAGGCAGGAGTAGGGAAGGAATACAGAGAGACAATAATAATGGTAGATAGCAAGAAGCGCCCTGGCAAAGATCTCGACCGTATCGATCGTAACATTCTTAATGAACTGCAAAAGGATGGGCGTATTTCCAACGTCGAGCTTTCTAAACGAGTAGGACTTTCGCCGACACCTTGCCTTGAGCGTGTGCGTCGGCTGGAGCGACAGGGGTTTATCCAGGGCTATACGGCGCTGTTGAACCCGCATTATCTGGATGCGTCACTTCTGGTATTCGTTGAGATTACCTTAAATCGCGGCGCGCCGGATGTGTTTGAACAGTTTAATGCCGCCGTGCAAAAGCTTGAAGAGATTCAGGAGTGTCATTTGGTTTCCGGCGATTTCGACTACCTGTTGAAAACCCGTGTACCGGATATGTCAGCGTATCGAAAACTATTGGGAGAGACGTTGCTGCGCTTGCCAGGTGTGAACGACACCCGAACTTACGTAGTGATGGAAGAGGTAAAACAGAGTAATCGTCTGGTTATTAAGACACGCTAACACGGAACAGGTGCAAAATCGCTGTAGTTTGATTACACTCCTGTTAATCCATACAGCAACAGTGCCGGGGCAACCCGGTGCTGTTGTCCGTTTTAGCATCGGGCGGGAAAAGCCTGGAACCTGGAGAGCCTTTTTTGAGCCAGGAATATACTGAAGACAAAGACGTCACATTGACGAAGTTAAGCAGCGGGCGCCGACTTTTGGAAGCGTTGTTGATACTTATTGCCCTTTTTGCCGTCTGGTTGATGGCGGCCTTGTTGAGCTTTAACCCTTCGGACCCCAGTTGGTCGCAAACCGCCTGGCATGAACCCATCCATAATTTAGGCGGCGCGCCGGGCGCGTGGCTGGCCGATACACTGTTCTTTATTTTTGGCGTAATGGCCTACACCATCCCTGTCATTATTGTCGGCGGGTGTTGGTTTGCGTGGCGTCATCAGTCTACGGATGATTACATCGACTATTTTGCTGTGTCGCTACGCCTTATCGGCGTGCTGGCGCTGATTCTCACTTCCTGCGGTCTGGCGGCCATTAATGCCGACGATATCTGGTATTTCGCCTCCGGCGGCGTAATTGGCAGCCTGTTAAGCACCACGCTGCAGCCGTTGTTGCATAGTAGCGGCGGAACGATAATGCTTCTCTGTATTTGGGCTGCCGGGCTGACGCTCTTTACCGGCTGGTCCTGGGTCAGTATCGCCGAAAAATTAGGCGGCTGGCTGCTTAATATACTGACCTTCGCCAGCAACCGTACCCGGCGTGATGATACGTGGGTTGACGACGAAGAGTATGATGACGAATACGATGAAGAAACCGACGGCGTGCAGCGTGAATCTCGCCGGGCGCGTATTTTGCGCGGCGCGTTGGCGCGTCGTAAGCGACTGGCTGAAAAATTCAGCAATCCACGGGGCCGTCAGACCGATGCCGCGCTCTTTTCCGGCAAACGGATGGATGATGACGAGGACATTCAGTATAGCGCGCGCGGCGTCGCTGCCGATCCCGACGACGTTCTGTTTTCGGGCAACCGTGCGACGCAGCCGGAATATGATGAATATGATCCGCTGTTAAACGGCCATTCTGTCACCGAACCGGTCGCCGCCGCTGCGGCTGCAACTGCCGTCACCCAGACGTGGGCAGCGTCCGCCGATCCCATAATGCAAACGCCGCCCATGCCTGGGGCTGAGCCGGTTGTCGCGCAACCGACCGTGGAGTGGCAGCCCGTACCGGGGCCGCAAACCGGCGAACCGGTTATCGCGCCTGCGCCGGAGGGGTATCAGCCGCATCCGCAATATGCTCAACCGCAGGAGGCGCAAAGTGCGCCGTGGCAGCAACCTGTGCCTGTCGCTTCCGCGCCGCAATACGCCGCGACGCCAGCGACCGCAGCAGAATATGACTCTCTTGCGCCGCAGGAAACACAGCCGCAATGGCAGCCGGAGCCGACCCATCAGCCGACGCCGGTTTATCAGCCGGAGCCGATAGCGGCTGAACCTTCTCACATGCCGCCGCCGGTTATCGAACAGCCGGTTGCCACCGAGCCTGAACCTGACACAGAAGAGACCAGACCTGCCCGTCCTCCGCTTTACTATTTTGAAGAGGTGGAAGAGAAACGCGCCCGTGAGCGCGAACAACTGGCGGCATGGTATCAACCGATTCCGGAGCCGGTAAAAGAGAACGTGCCGGTCAAACCTACGGTATCTGTCGCGCCGTCCATACCGCCAGTGGAAGCGGTAGCCGCCGCCGCGTCGCTTGACGCAGGTATTAAGAGTGGCGCCCTGGCAGCAGGCGCCGCGGCCGCTGCGCCTGCATTTAGTCTGGCTACCGGCGGCGCGCCGCGTCCGCAGGTGAAAGAGGGGATTGGTCCGCAACTGCCGCGTCCGAACCGCGTTCGCGTGCCGACCCGACGGGAACTGGCATCGTACGGTATTAAGCTGCCGTCACAGAGGATTGCAGAAGAAAAAGCCCGCGAGGCGGAGCGCAATCAGTACGAGACGGGCGCGCAGCTAACCGATGAAGAAATAGATGCAATGCATCAGGACGAGTTAGCCCGTCAGTTTGCGCAGTCGCAGCAGCATCGTTATGGTGAGACGTATCAGCATGATACGCAACAGGCAGAAGATGACGATACCGCTGCGGAAGCTGAATTAGCCCGCCAGTTTGCCGCTTCGCAACAGCAGCGCTATTCCGGCGAGCAACCCGCTGGCGCGCAGCCGTTCTCACTGGACGATCTGGATTTCTCGCCAATGAAAGTATTGGTTGATGAAGGTCCGCACGAACCGCTGTTCACGCCGGGTGTCATGCCCGAGTCAACGCCTGTTCAGCAACCGGTAGCGCCGCAGCCTCAGCCACAGTACCAGCAGCCGCAACAGCCGGTAGCGCCGCAACCGCAGTATCAGCAGCCGCAGCAGCCGGTAGCGCCGCAGCCGCAGTATCAGCAGCCGCAACAGCCGGTAGCGCCTCAGCCGCAGTATCAGCAGCCGCAACAGCCGGTAGCGCCGCAGCCGCAGTATCAGCAGCCGCAACAGCCGGTAGCGCCGCAGCCGCAGTATCAGCAGCCGCAGCAGCCGGTAGCGCCGCAGCCACAGTATCAGCAGCCGCAGCAGCCGGTAGCGCCGCAGCCACAGTATCAGCAGCCGCAACAGCCGACAGCGCCGCAAGACAGCTTGATCCACCCGCTGTTGATGCGTAACGGCGACAGCCGTCCATTACAGCGTCCGACGACGCCGCTGCCTTCGTTAGATCTTCTGACACCGCCGCCGAGCGAAGTTGAACCGGTAGATACCTTTGCGCTGGAACAAATGGCGCGTCTGGTTGAAGCGCGTCTGGCGGATTTCCGCATTAAAGCTGATGTGGTGAACTATTCGCCAGGCCCGGTCATTACTCGTTTTGAACTGAATCTGGCCCCGGGCGTTAAAGCAGCGCGTATCTCCAACCTTTCCCGGGATCTGGCGCGCTCATTGTCAACGGTAGCCGTACGCGTTGTGGAAGTCATTCCAGGCAAACCTTACGTAGGGTTGGAATTGCCGAACAAGAAACGGCAAACCGTTTATCTGCGCGAAGTGTTGGATAACGCCAAATTCCGCGAGAATCCGTCGCCGCTTACCGTGGTGTTAGGTAAGGATATCGCGGGCGATCCGGTAGTGGCGGATCTGGCGAAAATGCCTCACCTGCTGGTGGCCGGTACGACCGGTTCCGGTAAGTCGGTCGGGGTTAACGCCATGATCCTCAGTATGCTGTATAAAGCGCAGCCGGAAGACGTTCGCTTTATCATGATCGACCCGAAAATGTTAGAACTCTCGGTCTATGAAGGTATACCGCATCTGCTGACGGAAGTTGTTACCGACATGAAAGACGCGGCTAACGCGTTACGCTGGAGCGTCAATGAGATGGAGCGTCGCTATAAGCTGATGTCCGCGCTCGGCGTGCGTAATCTGGCTGGTTATAACGAGAAAATCGCCGAAGCGGCCCGCATGGGACGTCCGATTCCGGACCCGTACTGGAAGCCGGGCGACAGTATGGATGTTCAGCATCCGGTTCTGGAAAAACTGCCGTATATCGTGGTACTGGTTGATGAATTTGCCGACCTGATGATGACCGTTGGTAAAAAAGTTGAAGAGCTGATCGCGCGTCTGGCGCAGAAAGCGCGCGCCGCGGGGATTCACCTGGTACTGGCGACGCAGCGTCCGTCGGTCGATGTGATTACTGGTTTAATTAAAGCCAACATTCCAACCCGTATCGCTTTTACCGTATCCAGCAAGATCGACTCCCGCACCATTCTTGATCAGGGTGGCGCTGAGTCGCTGCTAGGTATGGGGGACATGCTCTACTCCGGACCAAACTCCACCATGCCGGTACGTGTCCATGGGGCGTTTGTGCGTGACCAGGAAGTCCATGCGGTGGTTCAGGACTGGAAAGCGCGCGGTCGTCCGCAATATGTGGATGGCATTACCTCCGACAGCGAAAGCGAAGGTGGCGGTGGCGGTTTTGACGGCGGCGAAGAATTAGATGCGCTATTCGATCAGGCCGTTAATTTCGTCACTCAGAAGCGAAAAGCGTCCATTTCCGGCGTTCAGCGTCAGTTCCGCATCGGCTATAACCGTGCGGCGCGTATTATCGAACAGATGGAAGCGCAGGGTATTGTCAGCGCTCAGGGGCATAACGGTAATCGTGAAGTGCTGGCTCCGCCGCCTTTTGAGTAAACCTGTAAGCCGGATGGCGCTGTGCAGGCTGCCATCCGGCAACAAAATTCAGTATTTTCTTCTTTCCTCATGCTGATTTTTGGCCTGGAATAGAAAGCAAAAGGAGCTCCTGGTCGGGAGTGTCGAAACCTGAGGAATAATGATGAAAAAAATGGCAATCGCCTGTGCATTACTTTCAAGCGTTGTAGCCAGCAGCGTATGGGCTGACGCCGCCAGCTCTCTGAAAAGCCGTCTGGATAAAGTGAGCAGCTTTCATGCCACCTTTACTCAAAAAGTCACCGATGGCAGCGGTGCCGCGGTGCAGGAGGGACAGGGTGATTTATGGGTTAAGCGGCCAAATCTATTCAACTGGCATATGACGCAACCTGACGAGAGTATTCTGGTTTCTGACGGCAAAACGTTATGGTTCTATAACCCGTTTGTAGAACAGGCTACCGCCACGTGGTTGAAAGATGCCACTGGAAATACACCGTTTATGCTGATTGCCCGCAACCAGGCCAGCGACTGGCAGCAGTATAATATTAAGCAGGACGGCGATAATTTTGTGCTGACGCCGAAAGCCAGCAACGGCAATCTGAAACAGTTCACCATCAATGTGGGACGCGACGGGACTATCCACCAGTTTAGCGCCGTAGAACAAGACGATCAGCGTAGCGCCTATCAGCTAAAATCCCAGCAAAACGGCGCGGTTGATCCGTCAAAATTTACGTTTACTCCGCCGCAAGGGGTAACGATAGACGACCAACGTAAGTAGAGGCGATGAGTGAGCAATCTGTCGCTCGATTTTTCTGATAATACGTTTCAACCGCTGGCCGCGCGAATGCGGCCGGAAAATTTAGCGCAGTATATCGGCCAGCAGCATTTGCTGGCCGCAGGTAAGCCGTTGCCTCGCGCTATTGAGGCCGGGCATCTGCACTCCATGATTTTATGGGGGCCGCCAGGGACGGGGAAAACCACGCTCGCTGAAGTGATCGCCCGCTACGCCAGCGCCGATGTCGAGCGTATTTCCGCCGTCACTTCTGGGGTAAAAGAGATTCGCGAAGCTATCGAGCGCGCCCGCCAGAATCGTAATGCCGGTCGCCGTACCATCCTGTTTGTCGATGAAGTGCATCGCTTTAACAAAAGCCAGCAGGACGCCTTTTTACCGCATATCGAAGATGGCACTATCACCTTTATCGGCGCGACCACGGAAAATCCCTCTTTTGAGCTGAACTCAGCGCTCTTGTCGCGAGCGCGGGTCTATCTGCTGAAATCGTTGACCACTGACGATATTGAGCAAGTACTGGACCAGGCGATGCAGGACAAAACGCGTGGTTACGGCGATCAGGATATCGTGTTACCGGATGAGACACGGCGAGCGATTGCTGAGCTGGTCAATGGCGACGCGCGGCGCGCCTTAAATACGCTGGAAATGATGGCTGATATGGCGGAGGCGGATGACAGCGGCAAACGCGTTTTATTGCCCGCCTTGTTGACCGAGATCGCCGGCGAGCGCAGCGCGCGTTTTGATAACAAAGGCGATCGCTTCTACGATCTTATTTCCGCCTTACATAAATCAGTGCGCGGCAGCGCGCCGGATGCCGCCCTCTATTGGTATGCCCGTATCATTACTGCGGGAGGCGATCCGCTGTACGTGGCGCGTCGCTGCCTGGCGATTGCCTCGGAAGATGTGGGTAATGCCGATCCGCGCGCGATGCAGGTCGCCATTGCCGCGTGGGATTGTTTCACCCGCGTTGGCCCGGCTGAAGGCGAAAGGGCGATCGCGCAGGCTATCGTTTATCTCGCCTGCGCACCGAAGAGCAACGCCGTCTATACCGCCTTTAAGGCTGCGCTGGCCGACGCGCGCGAACGTCCTGATTATGACGTTCCTGTCCATCTGCGTAATGCGCCAACCAAACTGATGAAAGAGATGGGCTATGGCCAGGAGTACCGCTATGCCCACGATGAGCCCAATGCCTATGCTGCGGGTGAAGTGTACTTCCCGCCGGAAATCGCGCAAACGCGCTATTATCATCCGACAAATCGTGGTCTGGAAGGCAAGATTGGCGAAAAGCTCGCCTGGCTGGCTGAACAGGATCAAAATAGCCCCACAAAACGCTACCGCTAGTGTAAACGTTGCGGTAAGGTTATCTCTAAATATGATGCTCCAGGTATCATGGCGTTGATGATGAATCTCGTTATGCCTGATAGCACGTTGCTTATGAGGTCCGCGGGTATAGCGCAATGGATGCGTTGTTGCTGTCGTCGGTCTGGTAAGGCGAAAACGTCGCTATTACGTAAACGCGGTTTACGTTCATCAATACAATCAGAGGCGATCATCAATTGATCGCGTTTCCTTTTATTATTCGATAAGCACAGGATAAGCATGCTCGATCCCAATCTGCTGCGTAATGAGCCAGACGCAGTCGCTGAAAAACTGGCACGCCGGGGCTTTAAGCTGGATGTAGATAAGCTGCGCGCTCTTGAAGAGCGTCGTAAAGTTTTGCAGGTCAACACGGAAAACCTGCAGGCGGAGCGTAATTCTCGATCGAAATCCATCGGCCAGGCGAAAGCGCGCGGGGAAGATATCGAGCCTTTACGCCTGGAAGTGAATAAACTGGGCGAAGAGCTGGATGCGGCGAAAGCCGAGCTGGATACCTTGCTGGCGGAGATCCGCGATATCGCACTGACCATCCCAAACCTGCCTGCGGATGAAGTGCCGGTAGGTAAAGATGAAAACGACAACGTTGAAGTCAGCCGCTGGGGTACCCCGCGTGAGTTTGATTTTGAAATCCGCGATCACGTCACCTTAGGGGAAATGCACTCCGGCCTCGACTTTGCCGCCGCGGTTAAGCTGACCGGCTCCCGTTTTGTGGTGATGAAAGGACAGATTGCGCGTATGCATCGCGCATTGTCGCAGTTCATGTTGGATCTGCATACGGAACAGCACGGCTATAGCGAAAACTACGTGCCGTATCTGGTTAACCACGACACGCTGTATGGCACCGGTCAATTGCCGAAATTCGCAGGCGACTTGTTCCATACCCGTCCGCTGGAAGAAGAAGCAGACAGCAGCAACTATGCTTTGATCCCGACGGCGGAGGTTCCGCTGACCAATCTGGTACGCGATGAAATCATCGACGAAGATCAGCTGCCGATTAAAATGACGGCGCATACGCCTTGTTTCCGTTCTGAAGCAGGTTCTTATGGTCGTGATACCCGTGGCCTGATTCGTATGCATCAGTTTGACAAAGTTGAGATGGTGCAGATCGTTCGCCCGGAAGATTCTATGGCTGCGTTGGAAGAGATGACCGGCCACGCGGAAAAAGTGCTCCAGCTACTGGGACTGCCGTACCGTAAAATCATTCTGTGCACTGGCGATATGGGCTTCGGCGCCTGCAAAACCTATGACCTCGAAGTCTGGGTTCCGGCGCAGAATACCTACCGCGAGATCTCTTCCTGCTCTAACGTCTGGGACTTCCAGGCGCGTCGTATGCAGGCACGTTGTCGCAGCAAGTCCGACAAAAAGACCCGTCTGGTCCATACCCTGAATGGTTCTGGTCTGGCGGTAGGTCGTACCCTGGTGGCTGTGATGGAAAACTATCAGCAGGCTGATGGCCGCATTGAAGTGCCGGAAGTATTACGTCCGTACATGAACGGACTGGAATATATCGGCTAATCCTCGCTTTCTCCTCTTCTAAAAAGCGCCTTCGGGCGCTTTTTTTATGCCAGTTTGATACCGGACAATAATCCCTACCCTATTAGGGGTAATACTGATTTCGAATGAAGGTCAGTTTTTAACACTATTTTTCTACTTTTTCGATATATATCAGACTTTATAGCGATGCTATCGCTATATAAAATTCTATACATCGTTTTATTGTTTTTTTATTGTGAGCAGCAGAGTGAGCCCTTATGAAAACTAAGATCCCTGATGCCGTGCTGGCAGCCGAGGTGAGCCGTCGTGGTTTAGTCAAAACCACCGCGATAGGCGGCCTGGCGATGGCCAGTAGCGCATTTACCCTGCCATTTACCCGCATCGCTAACGCCGCAGAGGCAATAAGCCCGGCGAAAACCGGCGAGAAAGTCGTCTGGAGCGCCTGTACGGTAAACTGTGGCAGCCGTTGTCCGCTACGTATGCATGTTGTGGATGGCGAAATCAAATATGTAGAAACGGATAATACCGGAAACGATGATTACGATGGCCTGCACCAGGTTCGCGCCTGCCTGCGCGGTCGTTCTATGCGCCGTCGCGTCTATAACCCGGATCGGCTCAAGTATCCGATGAAGCGCGTCGGCGCGCGCGGCGAAGGTAAATTTGAGCGTATTAGCTGGGACGAAGCCTACGATATCATTGCCACCAATATGCAGCGTCTTATCAAAGAGTATGGCAACGAGTCCATTTATCTGAACTATGGCACGGGAACGCTGGGCGGCACTTTGACACGTTCATGGCCGCCAGGAAAAACGCTGGTCGCTCGTCTGATGAACTGCTGCGGCGGTTATCTTAATCACTACGGTGATTACTCTTCCGCGCAAATCGCAGCGGGTCTGAACTACACCTATGGCGGCTGGGCGGATGGCAATAGTCCGTCCGACATTGAAAACAGTAAGCTGGTGGTATTGTTTGGCAATAACCCTGGCGAAACCCGCATGAGCGGGGGCGGTGTAACGTATTATCTTGAACAGGCGCGGCAGAAATCAAACGCGCGGATGATCATTATCGACCCTCGTTACACCGACACTGGCGCTGGTCGCGAAGATGAGTGGATTCCGATTCGTCCAGGTACCGATGCGGCGCTGGTCAATGGTCTGGCATATGTCTTAATCACCGAGAACATGGTCGATCAGCCGTTCCTGGATAAATATTGCGTTGGTTATGACGAAAAAACCTTGCCTGCCAGCGCGCCGAAAAACGGTCACTACAAAGCCTATATTCTGGGCCAGGGTAAAGACGGTATCGCGAAGACGCCGGAGTGGGCGGCGCAAATTACCGGTATCCCGGCGGATCGCATTATTAAGCTGGCGCGAGAAATCGGCAGCGCTAAACCCGCCTATATTTGCCAGGGATGGGGACCACAACGTCATGCTAATGGAGAAATCGCCACGCGCGCCATCTCGATGCTGGCGATCCTGACGGGTAATGTTGGGATTAACGGAGGTAATAGCGGCGCGCGCGAAGGGTCTTATGCCCTGCCATTTGAACGTATGCCCACGTTAGAAAACCCGGTTGAAACCAGCATCTCCATGTTTATGTGGACCGATGCCATTGAACGCGGCCCGGAAATGACGGCGCTGCGTGATGGCGTGCGGGGGAAAGATAAGCTGGACGTGCCGATCAAAATGATCTGGAACTATGCTGGCAACTGTTTGATTAACCAGCACTCTGAGATTAACCGCACCCACGAAATCCTGCAGGATGACAAGAAATGCGAAATGATCGTCGTTATCGACTGTCATATGACCTCGTCGGCAAAATACGCCGATATTCTGTTGCCTGATTGCACTGCTTCTGAGCAGATGGACTTTGCGCTGGATGCCTCCTGCGGGAACATGTCTTACGTTATCTTCACTGACCAGGCGATTAAACCGCGCTTCGAGTGTAAGACGATTTATGAGATGACCAGCGAACTGGCGAAACGTCTTGGCGTGGAACAACAGTTTACCGAAGGACGGACGCAAGAAGAGTGGATGCGTCATCTGTACGAACAGTCGCGTAAATCCATTCCGAATCTGCCCACCTTTGAGGAGTTCCGTAAGCAAGGCATCTTCAAACAGCGTGACCCCGAAGGCCACCATGTCGCCTATAAAGACTTCCGCGAAGATCCGCAAGCGAATCCACTTACAACGCCATCGGGCAAGATTGAAATCTATTCACAGGCGTTGGCGGATATCGCCGCCACCTGGGAGCTGCCGGAAGGCGACGTGATCGATCCATTACCGATCTACACGCCAGGTTTTGAAAACTATAACGATCCGCTAACGGATAAATTCCCGCTGCAGTTGACGGGTTTCCACTATAAAGCGCGTGTGCATTCCACTTATGGCAACGTAGACGTACTGAAAGCCGCCTGTCGCCAGGAAATGTGGATTAACCCAATGGATGCGCAGAAACGCGGTATCAACAATGGCGACAAAGTCCGCATCTTCAACGATCGCGGCGAAGTACATATCGAGGCTAAAGTGACGCCGCGCATGATGCCGGGCGTGGTCGCCCTGGGAGAAGGCGCATGGTATGACCCGGATGCAAAACGCGTGGATCAGGGCGGATGTATTAACGTACTGACGACCCAACGTCCTTCTCCGCTGGCGAAGGGGAACCCGTCACATACGAACCTCGTTCAGGTTGAAAAGGCGTAAGGAGTAACCGATGACAACCCAGTATGGATTTTTTATTGATTCCAGCCGTTGCACCGGTTGCAAAACCTGCGAACTGGCCTGCAAGGACTACAAAGATTTGACCCCGGATGTCAGCTTCCGCCGCATTTATGAGTATGCGGGCGGCGACTGGCAGGAAGATAACGGCGTCTGGCACCAGAACGTCTTTGCCTACTATCTCTCCATCTCCTGTAACCACTGCGAAGACCCGGCCTGCACCAAAGTCTGCCCGAGCGGCGCGATGCACAAGCGCGATGACGGTTTTGTGGTGGTGAACGAAGAGGTCTGTATCGGTTGCCGCTACTGCCACATGGCCTGCCCGTACGGCGCGCCGCAGTACAACGCGGCCAAAGGTCATATGACCAAGTGCGATGGCTGTTATGACCGGGTGGCGGAAGGTAAGAAACCGATTTGCGTCGAATCCTGCCCGCTGCGGGCGCTGGACTTTGGTCCTATCGATGAACTGCGCAAAAAACACGGTGAGCTGGCTGCCGTCGCGCCGTTGCCGCGCGCGCATTTCACGAAGCCGAATATTGTGATTAAACCCAACGCCAACAGCCGCCCGACCGGGGACACCACCGGTTATCTGGCCAATCCGAAGGAGGTATAAGATGGGAAGTGGATGGCATGAATGGCCGTTGATGATCTTCACGGTCTTTGGTCAGTGCGTGGCCGGTGGTTTTATTGTTCTGGCTCTGGCGCTGATGAAGGGCGACCTGCGCGCGGAAACGCAGCAGCGGGTGATCGCCTGTATGTTTGGTCTGTGGGTGCTGATGGGGATTGGCTTTATCGCCTCGATGCTGCATCTGGGCTCGCCGATGCGCGCGTTTAACTCGCTTAACCGCGTGGGTGCTTCCGCACTGAGCAATGAAATTGCCAGCGGCTCGGTGTTTTTTGCGGTCGGCGGGATCGGCTGGCTGCTGGCGGTACTGAAAAAGCTGCCGCCGGCACTGCGCACACTCTGGCTGATTATCACGATGGTACTGGGCGTCGTCTTCGTCTGGATGATGGTACGCGTCTATAACAGCATCGATACAGTACCGACCTGGTATAGCGTCTGGACGCCGCTGGGCTTCTTCCTGACGCTCTTTATGGGTGGCCCGCTACTGGGTTATCTGCTGCTGCGCATCGCGGGCGTGAACGGTTGGGCGATGCGTTTGTTGCCTGCGGTTTCGGTGCTGGCGCTGGTGGTTATTGCCATTATGGTGGCCATGCAGGGCGCGGAACTGGCGACGATTCACAGTTCCATTCAGCAGGCGTCTGCTCTGGTGCCGGATTATGGTTCGCTGATGGCCTGGCGTATGGTGCTGCTTGCGGCGGCGTTGTGCTGCTGGATTGTGCCACAGTTAAAAGGGTATCAACCTGCGGTACCGTTGCTCTCTGTCGCCTTCATTCTGATGCTGGCGGGGGAATTGATTGGCCGCGGCGTATTCTATGGGCTGCATATGACCGTGGGCATGGCGGTAGCCAGTTAACGCGTTGACGCGCATTCGGCCTGCAGAACGTGCAGGCCGAATTCGCCTTTAGCCGCCATCAATCTAAGGAATATAACCGGGGCGGAGAAGGCGCATATAAATCCATAGAGAAGAAAACGAAGCTAAAGGAACCATGAAATTTTTCGACTGAACAAAACGCCGATTTTGCGGGTTAGATTAATAAAAACAAGAGGATGAATTTTTAGCCTTTCAATATATTCACGCGCAGAATAAGTAAATCAAATCGATAGTCTCAAAACTTGCGGATCGCCCATGCGGAGCCGATTGACAATGTTTTTGGCGATGGCATGATGCGCATGAAATTTGAACTTCCTCACGGTTTTTATTCATGTCCACCTATACCCGTCCCGTCATGCTTTTGCTGTGCGGGCTACTTTTGTTGACTCTGGCCATTGCGGTACTGAATACGCTTGTGCCGCTGTGGCTTGCTCAGGCAAACCTTCCGACCTGGCAGGTGGGGATGGTCAGCTCGTCTTATTTTACCGGCAATCTGGTCGGGACGTTATTTACCGGGTATTTAATTAAACGCATTGGGTTTAACCGTAGCTATTATCTTGCCTCGCTGATCTTCGCCGCGGGTTGTGTCGGATTGGGGGTGATGGTGGGGTTCTGGAGCTGGATGAGCTGGCGTTTTATTGCCGGTATCGGCTGCGCCATGATTTGGGTGGTTGTCGAGAGCGCGTTGATGTGCAGCGGAACCTCGCATAATCGCGGGCGCCTGCTGGCTGCCTATATGATGGTCTATTATATGGGGACCTTCCTTGGACAATTATTGGTCAGTAAAGTATCTGGTGAATTGCTGCACGTTCTTCCCTGGGTGACCGGAATGATTCTGGCGGGAATTCTGCCGCTACTCTTTACCCGAATTGTAAATCAGCAAACGCAGGCACGTCATTCCTCTTCTATTAGCGCCATGCTGAAGCTACGCCAGGCGCGTCTTGGCGTGAATGGTTGTATTATTTCCGGCATTGTTCTTGGTTCATTATATGGCCTGATGCCGTTATATCTGAAGCATCAGGGGATGGCTAACGCCAGCATCGGTTTCTGGATGGCGGTGCTGGTGAGTGCCGGTATTTTGGGGCAATGGCCAATGGGACGTCTGGCGGACAAATTTGGTCGCTTGCTGGTGTTACGCGTACAGGTATTCGTTGTCATACTCGGCAGTATTGCCATGTTAACCCAGGCGGCGATGGCGCCAGCTCTGTTTATTCTGGGGGCGGCGGGTTTTACGCTTTATCCCGTTGCAATGGCCTGGGCCTGTGAAAAAGTCGAACACCACCAGCTTGTGGCAATGAACCAGGCGCTGTTGTTAAGTTATACGGTAGGGAGCCTGTTGGGGCCGTCTTTTGCTGCGATGTTAATGCAGAATTATTCAGATAATCTGCTGTTTATTATGATCGCCAGCGTATCGTTTATTTATCTGCTGATGCTGTTACGTAACGCCGGCCAGACGCCTAATCCTGTCGCCCACATCTGACTGTTCTCTGAATCGTATGCAGGACGTGAGTCTTGCATACTCTTTGTTTATGTTTTACGTGAAATAATTGACCTGCATAATTTTCTTGCTTTACTGAAAAATAAAATGTGCCGAAGGTTATAATTTTGCGCTCCTCTATTTTCTCTCTTCGTCTTTACCGCGCATAATTCCCCGCTTCATTTATAGTAATAGCATTGTGTTCACGAAGGATCGCGTTATGCCGAATGTGCAGGAAAAACAGTTGCGATGGTACAACATCGCCTTGATGTCGTTTATTACCGTTTGGGGATTCGGCAATGTTGTCAATAACTATGCTAACCAGGGGTTAGTGGTTGTCTTCTCCTGGGTGTTTATTTTTGCGCTCTATTTTATTCCTTATGCCTTAATCGTGGGGCAACTGGGCTCAACCTTCAAAGAGGGAAAAGGGGGCGTCAGTACCTGGATTAAGCATACGATGGGGCCGGGGTTGGCTTACCTTGCGGCATGGACTTATTGGGTCGTGCATATTCCCTACCTGGCGCAAAAGCCGCAGGCGATACTCATTGCATTGGGATGGGCTTTAAAAGGCGACGGCTCGTTGATAAAAGAATATACCGTCGTTGCCTTGCAGGGGCTGACGCTGGCATTGTTTGTTTTCTTTATGTGGGTTGCTTCCCGGGGGATGAAATCGCTAAAGGTTGTTGGGTCTGTGGCCGGAATTGCCATGTTTATCATGTCAATTTTATATGTTGTGATGGCAGTGACCGCGCCAGCAATTACAAACGTTGAAATTGCGACCACTAACATCACCTGGCAGTCATTTATTCCTCATATCGATTTTACCTATATCACCACCATCTCTATGTTGGTCTTTGCGGTTGGTGGGGCAGAGAAGATCTCGCCTTATGTCAACCAGACGCGGAATCCAGGAAAAGAATTTCCGAAGGGGATGCTCTTTTTAGCCGTCATGGTTGCGGTCTGCGCTATCCTCGGTTCGTTGGCGATGGGAATGATGTTTGATTCCCGGCATATACCTGACGATTTAATGACCAATGGGCAATATTATGCATTCCAGAAATTGGGTGAGTATTACCATATGGGTAATTCATTAATGGTTATTTATGCCATTGCCAATACTCTGGGGCAAATCGCCGCGCTGGTGTTTTCTATTGATGCGCCACTGAAAGTTTTACTGGGTGATGCAGACACTAAATATATCCCGCAGCGCTTATGTCGTACTAACGCTTCAGGTACGCCTGTTAACGGTTATTTGCTGACATTAGTGTTGGTCGCTATCTTGATTATGTTGCCAACGCTTGGCATCGGCGATATGAACAACCTGTACAAATGGCTGCTTAATCTCAATTCAGTCGTTATGCCGCTGCGCTATCTGTGGGTATTTGTCGCCTTTATTGCCGTCATTCGACTGGCGCAAAAGTACAAACCCGAATATGTGTTTATTCGCAACCGGGCGTTGGCGTTAACTGTGGGAATATGGTGTTTTGCCTTCACCGCGTTTGCCTGCCTTACCGGTATTTTCCCCAAAATGGAGGCGTTCACGCCGGAGTGGACATTCCAGCTGACGTTGAACATCGTGACGCCTTTTGTCCTGGTCGGGTTGGGATTAATTTTCCCACTGCTGGCGCGTAGAAACACATAACGACGCTCTTTTCCACGGCGCTCCTGTCAGGCGAGCGCCTTTTAAGGTTACAGGTGCCTGGGTTCCAGGCGGAGACCACGGTATTAACAGGCGCCGGGGGCAGCAATAGTTGTCAGACCTTCAACCCAGCAGCAGATAAGCGACTCTGTATTTAATACCTGGTTAGCGCAATATTGTTAACCATGCCTGTCTGATGGCGGGGTCGGGTATTTTAGCGGTAAGAGCGTTATCCAGACAGCAAAACGGCTACCGTCATGGGTAGCCGTTTAAAAGCGGGTAAGATAGCAGGCGATTAATACATCACTTTATGACCATACTGCTCAAGAATACCCTTTACACGCTCCATGGTCTCTTTTTTAGGCGGCTTCACGCCATCCAGTTTATATTCTTCGCCCATTGCCACCCATTTATGTTTGCCCAGCTCATGATAGGGCAACAGTTCGATTTTTTCGACATTACCCATATCGCGGGTAAACTCGCCCAGGCGATGCGCGGAATCATCGTCGTCAGACCAGCCGGGAACGACAACGTAACGGATCCAGACCTTCACATTTTTCTTTGATAAATACTGCGCGAATTCCAGCGTCCGGTGATTAGAGACACCGACCAGATTCTGGTGGATCTCATCATTCATCTGCTTGAGATCGAGCATCACCAGATCGGTAACGTCCAACAGTTCATCAATCACCGGGTCATAACGGCGCACAAAGCCGTTGGTGTCGAGACAGGTGTGGATACCTTCTTTTTTACAGGCGCGAAACCAGTCGCGTACAAATTCTGCCTGCAAAATGGCCTCGCCGCCGGATGCCGTCACGCCGCCGCCAGAAGCATTCATAAAATGCCGATAGGTCACCACCTCTTTCATTAAGTCTTCAACGGTGATTTCTTTACCGCCATGCGTATCCCATGTGTCGCGGTTATGGCAATACAGGCAGCGCATCAGGCAGCCTTGAAAAAAGGTAATAAAGCGGATGCCTGGGCCATCAACGGTGCCACAGGACTCAAAGGAGTGAATGCGACCAATAACCGGCTTTTTATCAGCAGTTACTGCAACACTTTCATTTGTAATACAATTGGTTAAGTTACTCATATCGCTTCGGCTAGCTCTAAATAACATGGGGTTTATGGACACATTCCGGGCATGTTGAGCACCCTGGTAAGGGGGTTGCATCCTGTAAAAAAGCGGTACTGCGAGCGTAAATTTTGGACTACAGAATGTGTGGCTGTTCCAGAATGTGCTGCAATGGAGCTATTTTACCTCTATTCAGTATAAAATATACGGCAAATCTATGCTGCATAACTCGCACCGCCAGAAATTCTGGCTCATTCATCAGCTCGTAACGCCTCAACCGCAATACATACTGCAAGTGTATCATCCATAGCGCCCTGGTTTTACTGTTTATGATCCGCCTCTTTTTTCGAATGGTTGGCGCCGTTTTGTTGTGGTCAGAACGAAAATAATTCTCAACATAATTCAGATGTGTCCAAAGAACGTTATGCGCTGTCCAGCGCCTGGCGTCGCATTCAACGCGCAATCAGGTGTAAATCTGATGTCATTTCTAAACCCAGGCTGATTCAATCTCTTAAATAGAGTGTGGTTTTAATCAAAAAATGAGAGCAACGGATTGGATCTTGCTTTCGCGGTAAATAATCAAGGGAGTTATTATGCCAGTTACGTTAAGTTTTGGTAATCGTCATAACTATGAAATTAATCATTCACGGCTAGCCCGTTTGATGAGTCCTGATAAAGAAGAAGCGCTATACATGGGGGTATGGGATAGATTTAAGGACTGCTTCAGAACACACAAAAAACAAGAGGTGCTGGAGGTATTATATACACTCATCCATGGATGTGAACGTGAAAATCAAGCTGAACTTAATGTTGATATAACCGGCATGGAGAAGATACATGCCTTTACACAATTAAAAGAATATGCTAATCCATCTCAACAAGACCGCTTTGTTATGCGTTTTGATATGAATCAGACACAAGTTTTATTTGAGATTGATGGCAAGGTTATTGATAAATGTAATTTGCATCGTCTCCTCAATGTTTCAGAAAACTGTATTTTTAAAGTGATGGAAGAAGATGAAGAAGAGTTGTTTCTTAAAATATGTATTAAGTATGGAGAAAAAATTTCTCGCTATCCAGAATTATTAGAAGGATTTGCTAATAAACTTAAAGATGCAGTTAATGAGGATGATGACGTTAAGGATGAAGTTTATAAGCTTATGCGATCTGGAGAAGATCGAAAAATGGAATGTGTTGAATGGAATGGTACTCTTACTGAAGAGGAGAAGAATAAACTACGCTGTCTTCAAATGGGGTCTTTTAATATTACTACCCAATTTTTTAAAATAGGTTACTGGGAATTAGAGGGGGAAGTCCTGTTTGATATGGTTCATCCAACACTTAGCTATCTGCTACAAGCATATAAACCGTCATTGTCATCTGATTTAATAGAAACTAACACCATGCTGTTTTCTGATGTATTAAATAAGGATTATGATGATTATCAAAATAATAAAAGAGAAATTGATGCTATTCTAAGAAGAATATATAGATCACATAATAACACTTTATTTATAAGTGAAAAGTCGAGTTGTCGCAATATGCTTATATAAAAAGTCATTAAAAAGGCCCCACTGATATGGAGCCTTTTTTGTACGCTTTTTATGGCGTAATTTCAGTCAAACCCATTACATGGTCTGCGTGAAGGTACGAGTAATAACGTCCTGCTGCTGTTCTTTCGTCAGGGAGTTAAAACGTACTGCGTAACCAGATACACGGATGGTCAGCTGCGGATATTTTTCCGGATGTTCCATCGCGTCCAGCAGCATTTCACGGTTCATGACGTTGACGTTCAGGTGCTGACCGCCTTCGATGGACGCTTCGTGGTGGAAGTAACCATCCATCAGACCTGCCAGGTTAGTCTTACGAACTTCGTCGTCTTTACCCAGTGCGTTCGGAACGATAGAGAAGGTATAAGAAATACCATCTTTCGCGTAAGCAAATGGCAGTTTAGCAACGGAGGTCAGAGAAGCGACAGCGCCTTTCTGGTCACGACCGTGCATCGGGTTAGCACCTGGTCCGAACGGCGCGCCAGCGCGACGACCATCCGGGGTGTTACCGGTTTTCTTACCATACACAACGTTAGAAGTAATGGTCAGAACAGACTGTGTCGGGATAGCGCCACGGTAGGTGGTCAGTTTCTGAATTTTCTTCATGAAACGTTCTACCAGGTCAACCGCCATGTCATCTACACGAGCGTCGTTGTTACCAAACTGCGGGTATTCGCCTTCGATTTCGAAGTCGATAGCCAGACCATCTTCGTCACGAATCGGTTTAACTTTCGCATATTTGATGGCAGACAGGGAGTCAGCAGCAACGGACAGACCTGCGATACCACACGCCATGGTGCGGATAACGTCACGGTCGTGCAGCGCCATCAGAGAGGCTTCGTAGCTGTACTTGTCGTGCATGTAGTGGATAACGTTCAGCGCGGTGACATACTGTTTAGCCAGCCAGTCCATGAAGTGATCCATGCGGTCCATCACTTCGTCGAAGTTCAGAACATCGCCTTTGATCGGTTCGGATTTCGGACCAACCTGCATTTTCAGTTTTTCATCAACGCCGCCGTTGATAGCGTACAGCATGGTTTTCGCCAGGTTTGCACGCGCGCCGAAGAACTGCATTTGTTTACCAACGATCATCGGGCTTACGCAGCATGCGATAGCGTAGTCATCGTTGTTGAAGTCCGGACGCATCAGGTCATCGTTCTCGTACTGCAGAGAAGAAGTGTCGATGGAGACTTTAGCGGCGAATTTCTTGAAGTTCAGCGGCAGTTTTTCAGACCACAGAACGGTGATGTTCGGCTCCGGAGACGGCCCCATGGTGTACAGGGTGTTCAGGAAACGGAAGCTGTTTTTGGTGACCAGAGTACGGCCATCAACGCCCATACCGCCGATAGATTCGGTTGCCCAAATCGGGTCGCCGGAGAACAGTTCATCATATTCAGGAGTACGCAGGAAGCGAACCATACGCAGTTTCATGACCAGGTGGTCAATCATTTCCTGTGCGTCTTGCTCGGTGATTTTGCCTGCTTTCAGGTCACGTTCGATGTACGCATCCAGGAAGGTGGATACACGACCGAAGGACATTGCTGCGCCGTTCTGAGATTTAACCGCAGCCAGGTAACCGAAGTAAGTCCACTGGATTGCTTCCTGAGCGTTAGTCGCCGGACCAGAGATATCGCAGCCGTATTTAGCTGCCATTTCTTTGATCTGACCCAGAGCGCGGTGCTGTTCAGCGATTTCTTCACGCAGACGGATAGTCGCTTCCAGATTTACGCCGTTTTCCAGATCGGATTGCAGAGACGTAAACTGTGCGAATTTGTCTTTCATCAGGTAGTCGATACCGTACAGCGCTACGCGACGGTAGTCACCGATGATACGGCCACGGCCATACGCATCCGGCAGACCGGTCAGAACGCCGGATTTACGGCAACGCAGGATGTCCGGAGTATAAACGTCGAACACGCCCTGGTTGTGAGTCTTACGGTATTCGGTGAAGATTTTTTTGATCATTGGGTCCAGCTCGCGATTGTACGCTTTGCAGGAACCTTCAACCATTTTGATGCCGCCGAACGGGATAATCGCACGCTTCAGCGGAGCTTCAGTCTGCAGACCAACAATTTTCTCAAGCGCTTTGTTGATGTAGCCAGCGTCGTGAGAAGTGATGGTGGAAGCAACGGAGGTGTCAAAGTCAACAGGCGCGTGAGTGCGGTTTTCCTGTTTAACGCCTTCCATTACGCTGTCCCACAGCTTGGTGGTCGCGTCAGTAGCGCCAGCCAGGAAGGACTCGTCACCCTCATACGGAGTGTAGTTTTTCTGAATGAAGTCACGGACGTTTACTTCATTCTGCCAGTCACCTTTGGTAAAACCTTCCCAGGCTGTGGCTAACTTTTCATTAAGCTCGGACATGTAACACCTACCTTCTTAAGTGGATTTTTTATTTACTGCGTGTAATGGGCATCAACAGATTAATGATGCTCGTTACCACGCAGGTAAATGACCCAGTATGTCAACCCGACCAACAAACCGCCGCCGATAATATTACCGATCGTGACCGGAATCAGGTTATCAGTGATGAAGCTCATCACGGTCAGGTGAGAAAAACTTTCCGGAGACGAACCAACCGCGGTCCAAAACTCCGGTGTAGCAAAATCGCGTATTACAATACCCATAGGAATCATAAACATGTTTGCGATACTGTGCTCAAAACCGCTGGCGACAAACATGGCGACGGGCAGTACCATGATGAACGCTTTGTCCATCAGGCTACGACCTGAGTAGCTCATCCACACGGCCAGACAAACCATCAGGTTCGCCAGAATACCGAGGCAGACAGCTTCAATAAAAGTGTGGTGCATTTTGTGGTCGGCGGTTTGCAGGACGTTAAGTCCCCATTGACCGTTGGCAGTCATATACTCGCCGGAAAGCCACATCAGTAACACGAAAAGCAGAGCGCCAATCAGGTTACCAAAATAGACGTTTAACCAGTTTTTAGCCAGTTGCCCCCAGGTGATGCGACCGCTAGCTTTAGCTACAACGATCAGAACAGTAGAGGTGAAGAGATCAGCGCCGCAAATAACACAGAGAATCAGTCCCAAAGAGAAACAGATACCCCCGATAAGTTTCGCCATGCCATAAGGCATCGCGCCAGTACCGGTTGTCGCAGTAATATAAAAAACAAAGGCAATTGAAATGAATACGCCGGCGGTAATCGCCAGATAGAAAGTCTTAAGCGGATGTTTCGTTGCTTTATAGACGCCTGCTTCTTCAGCCACTTTGGCCATTGCTGCAGGGAGTAAAAGGTCAAAAGGGTTGTCAGCTTTCACACTAACTCTCTCTTTATTAAGTCGGCGACGAGATACTAACAAAGCATTATAGATGAGAATTTGATATAGATCATATCTCGCCTGGCTTATAGGCCCGTAAGTCGCATGGCTTTTATGCAATTACGGTGTAACTTTTTGATTATCCTAATAAAAATAAATTTTAAAAATTATAAATAGAGTTGAATTTTTTCCTGACTCCTCCTGCTGCACGGTTAATTAATATGGAGTAATCAACAAATAAAGTAACATCACTATGTCAATTAATTTAATATCAACAACCAATATTTAACCTTGTTATTACATTTTTCGCCGTTTAGCGAAAATAAATAAAACGGGGCCGCAAAGGCGCCCCGTAATATAACGCAGCCGAGAGGGTAAACCTACCCTAAGTCACTCATATGGCCTTATTTTGACCAGTATGCCGCTTTCGCGCGCTGTAATTTATCATACGCTTTTAACAAGGACTGATGCGCCGGGAACGCTTGTAGATCGTGGTCGACAGCCGGTAGTCCATAAAAAGCCGCTTCACCGCTAAGCGCGGCGCTGGCGGCCTCTACAGCCTCTGCGCCATACATTTTTATAAAAGCATTGAGATATTGCAGTGGCTGACGCGCATCTTCTTGCGACAGGAGCAGCAGAGTTTGCAGGCAACGGTAATAGTTTGCGCGTGTCGGACTAAAGACCGACGAATTGAACTCCATCGTCCATTCTGTCCAGATTAGCGCCTGCTCCAAATCGCCGCCCGCTAACGCTAACATTGCTTTTAATTCGCCGACGCGCAGTGTATACCAACCATTGTCCGCTCCGGTCGCCAGACCCAACAGTTCACGCACGCGGGTGAAATCGTCAAAACCTTCTTCATCCAATTGTTCAATCAGATTGAGATAATCTTCTTTATTCCAGGCGCTACCGGGCAGCGAAAGCAGAGTCTCACGAAGATGGCTACCCATATTGTTGTTGGCCAGCCACAGATCTTCGGCAGGATAAATATCAGACATTCCCGGTACGATAATACGACAGGCGTATACGCCGAGATGCTCGTAATCGGCAATGTAAACTTCTTTATCTTCAGCAGCAAAGATGGCCATCAGCGTGGCGAATTCTTCTTCGGTAGTGCCGGAAAAACTCCAGTCCGTGAACGGATAATCGGCGTCCTGTTTGAACAGATCCCAGGAAATCAGGCCGCTAGAGTCGATGAAGTGGGTCTCCAGATTAGTGTGCTCCGCGACTTCTTCATCATCGAACGTTGGTGGCGTGAAGACATCAAGATCTTTCAGACCGCGTCCCTGGAGTAGCTCGGTCACTGTACGCTCCAGCGCAACGCCAAAGTCAGGATGGGCGCCAAAAGAAGCAAAGCAGGTACCGTTAGCCGGGTTGAACAGCACGACGCAGATAACCGGATACTTACCGCCCAGCGAGCCGTCATAGGCGAAAATCGGGAAACCCTCGGCTTCCAGCGTGGCGATTGACTCCATTACCGCCGGATAACGCGCCATCACCTCTGCGGGAATCTCCGGCAGACTGATACTTTCCGCAATGATGCGATTTTTCACATAACGCTCGAAGACTTCCGACAGTCCCTGAACGCGGGCTTCATTACGCGTATTGCCGGCGGACATTCCGTTAGAGACGTACAGGTTGCCGATGATATTCATCGGAATATACACGGTCTGGTTATCGGACTGACGGGTAAATGGCAGGCCGCAGACGCCGCGAGCTTCATTGCCGGACTGAAGATCAATTAACTGGCTTCCGGTGAGTTCATTTTCCGGATCGTAAAACGCGCGCAGACGGGCATCAAGCAAGCCTTCCGGTACGTCGTCATTTTCAGTCAGCGGGAACCACTTTTCGTTCGGGTAATGCACGAATGGCCCATTGGCGACCGTTTCGCCAAGCCAGAAATCAGCAAAGAAGTAGTTGGTTGACAGACGCTCGAAGTATTCGCCCAGCGCCGAGGCCAGCGCCGCTTTTTTGGTCGCGCCTTTTCCGTTGGTAAAGCATAACGCGCACTCTTTATCGCGAATATGCACTGACCAGACGTTTGGCACCGGGTTCAGCCAGGAGGCCTCTTCGATGTGAAAGCCGAGGTCGAGTAACTTTTGCTGGAAGCGGGCGATGGAGTCTTCCAGCGCGGCGTCTTTGCCGGGAATAAATGTTTGCGTCATGAAAATCACTTTTGTCGTACGGAAAGCGCGCAATGATACGGGTTTTATGTGACGGGCGCTATCTCGCCGGGACATCGGCGGAAATAAAAGTATTGGCTATGCTTTTACACTGGCATTCACAGGAAGAGCATAAAAAATGAAAGCATTTGATTTGCAACGAATGGCGCTGGATAACGTGCCGGTAGCGTTTTTGGGGGAAGTGGCGCTGCGTAGCTTTTACACCTTTGTTCTGGTGTTTCTTTTCTTAAAGGTGACAGGACGACGCGGCGTACGGCAAATGTCGCTTTTTGAAGTGCTGATCATTTTGACATTGGGGTCGGCGGCAGGCGACGTCGCGTTTTATGATGACGTTCCGATGCTCCCTGTTCTGGTGGTATTCATCACCCTGGCGCTGCTCTATCGCCTGGTTATGTGGCTGATGGCGCATAGTGAAAAGTTGGAAGATCTGCTGGAAGGCAAGTCGGTGGTCATTGTTGAAGACGGCGAACTGGCGTGGGAAAAACTGCAGCGCTCGAACATGACGGAGTTTGAGTTTTTTATGGAGCTTCGCTTGAATGGCGTTGAGCAACTGGGGCAGGTCAGACTGGCCATCCTGGAGACAAACGGACAAATCAGCGTCTATTTCTTTGAAAATAAAGACGTTAAGCCGGGGTTAAGCATTCTTCCTGAGCACTGTACGCCACGCTTTATCGTGGCGCCGGAGGCTGGCGACTATGCCTGCGTACGTTGCAGTGAAGTGATACGCATGAACGCCGGGGAAAAGCAATTATGTCCGCGCTGCGCAAATCCAGAATGGACGAAGGCAAGCCGGGCTAAACGCGTTGTTTAACAGCGAAAATATCGGATTTATACGGTTAATCCGGAAGATTCTGTTGTGTGACGCATGCCGCATTTTCTCCTCGCATTGTTTTACCCATTGCGGCGCGTGTCACTGAATGATAAAACCGATATTCACATGAATAACGTTTGCCTGATGTCTGTCAGGCAGGAAACAATGCAGCGTGGTGAGGGGAAATGGCTCAGGTCTTTAATTTTAGTTCAGGTCCGGCGATGCTACCGGCGGAAGTACTTAAACTGGCGCAACAGGAACTGTGTGACTGGCACGGTCTTGGTACGTCGGTAATGGAAATTAGCCATCGAGGCAAAGAGTTTATCCAGGTCGCTGAAGAGGCGGAGCAGGATTTTCGCGATCTCCTTAATATCCCCTCCAACTATAAAGTTTTATTTTGTCACGGCGGCGGTCGCGGGCAGTTTGCTGGCGTGCCGCTCAATCTGCTGGGCGATAAAACCACGGCGGATTATGTCGATGCCGGTTACTGGGCGGCGAGCGCCATCAAAGAAGCCAAAAAATACTGTGCGCCGCAGATTATCGACGCCAAAATCACCGTGGACGGCAAACGTGCCGTAAAACCGATGCGCGAGTGGCAGCTTTCCGATAATGCCGCTTATTTGCACTATTGCCCGAATGAGACCATTGACGGCATCGCCATCGATGAAACGCCGGATTTTGGCCCGGAGGTGGTCGTCACGGCGGACTTTTCTTCTACCATCCTGTCTGCGCCGCTGGACGTCTCTCGCTATGGCGTAATTTATGCTGGCGCGCAGAAGAATATCGGTCCGGCAGGACTGACGCTGGTTATCGTCCGGGAGGATCTGTTAGGCAAGGCGCATGAGAGCTGCCCGTCCATCCTCGACTACACCGTCCTGAATGATAACGACTCGATGTTTAATACGCCGCCGACTTTCGCCTGGTATCTTTCCGGTCTGGTGTTCAAATGGTTGAAAGCGCAGGGCGGCGTGGCGGCGATGCACAAAATCAATCAGCAAAAAGCGGAGTTGCTGTACGGTGTGATTGATAACAGCGATTTCTACCGTAACGATGTCGCACAGGCCAACCGTTCGCGGATGAATGTTCCGTTCCAGTTAGCGGACAATACGCTGGACAAGGTCTTTCTGGAAGAGTCTTTCGCCGCCGGTCTGCACGCCTTAAAAGGGCACCGTGTTGTTGGCGGTATGCGCGCCTCTATCTATAACGCCATGCCGATTGAAGGGGTAAAAGCGCTGACCGATTTCATGATCGATTTTGAGCGTCGCCACGGCTAATACGTTTCTTTTTTCATCCCCACGGCCAGTCTGTGGGGTTTTTATTTCTGTTTTTTGAGAGTTGAGTTTCATGGAATCCCTGACGTTACAACCCATCGCGCGGGTCGATGGCGCCATTAATTTACCTGGCTCCAAAAGTGTTTCAAACCGTGCTTTGCTCCTGGCGGCTTTAGCTTGTGGTAAAACCGCTCTGACGAATCTGCTGGATAGCGATGACGTCCGCCATATGCTCAATGCCCTGAGCGCGTTGGGGATCAATTACACCCTTTCTGCCGATCGCACCCGCTGTGATATCACGGGTAATGGCGGCGCATTACGTGCGCCAGGCGCTCTGGAACTGTTTCTCGGTAATGCCGGAACCGCGATGCGTCCGTTAGCGGCAGCGCTATGTCTGGGGCAAAATGAGATAGTGTTAACCGGCGAACCGCGTATGAAAGAGCGTCCGATAGGCCATCTGGTCGATTCGCTGCGTCAGGGCGGGGCGAATATTGATTACCTGGAGCAGGAAAACTATCCGCCCCTGCGTCTGCGCGGCGGTTTTACCGGCGGCGACATTGAGGTTGATGGTAGCGTTTCCAGCCAGTTCCTGACCGCTCTGCTGATGACGGCGCCGCTGGCCCCTAAAGACACAATTATTCGCGTTAAAGGCGAACTGGTATCAAAACCTTACATCGATATCACGCTAAATTTAATGAAAACCTTTGGCGTGGAGATAGCGAACCACCACTACCAACAATTTGTCGTGAAGGGAGGTCAACAGTATCACTCTCCAGGTCGCTATCTGGTCGAGGGCGATGCCTCGTCAGCGTCCTATTTTCTCGCCGCTGGGGCGATAAAAGGCGGCACGGTAAAAGTGACCGGAATTGGCCGCAAAAGTATGCAGGGCGATATTCGTTTTGCCGATGTGCTGGAGAAAATGGGCGCGACCATTACCTGGGGCGATGATTTTATTGCCTGCACGCGCGGTGAATTGCACGCCATAGATATGGATATGAACCATATTCCGGATGCGGCGATGACGATTGCCACCACGGCGCTGTTTGCGAAAGGAACCACGACGTTGCGCAATATTTATAACTGGCGAGTGAAAGAAACCGATCGCCTGTTCGCGATGGCGACCGAGCTACGTAAAGTGGGCGCTGAAGTCGAAGAAGGGCACGACTATATTCGTATCACGCCGCCGGCGAAGCTCCAACACGCGGATATTGGCACGTACAACGACCACCGTATGGCGATGTGCTTCTCACTGGTCGCACTGTCCGATACGCCAGTTACGATCCTGGACCCTAAATGTACCGCAAAAACGTTCCCTGATTATTTCGAACAACTGGCGCGAATGAGTACGCCTGCCTAAGTCTTCTGTTGCGCCAGTCGACGGGCTGGCGCGCCGAGTCCGTATTCGCACTATTTTTATAATTATGACTAATGCTAATTTGTTGATGATTTAACACATTGATTTATGTGTTTTTTATAATAGTTATCAACGGAAGATTAGTATGAAAAATAAATCATTACTACTGGCGGTGGCGATTTCCGCCACGCTACTGGCAGGATGTAAAAATGGCGTGAATGGCAATTTAATCGCCAGTTCAGGCATGTCAACCTACAAAGCCGCCACACTGTCCGATGCGGATGTTAAGGCATTATCTAATAATGCCTGTAAACAAATGGACAGCGAGAATCAACTGGCAGGTTCGAAAAGCAAATACACCAAACGTCTGAGCAAAATCGCCAAAGCGCTGGGTAACAACATTGACGGTACGCCGGTTAGCTATAAAGTCTATATGACCAGCGATATCAACGCATGGGCGATGGCGAACGGTTGCGTTCGCGTATACTCCGGCCTGATGGATCTGATGACCGATAATGAAATTGAAGGCGTACTGGGCCATGAACTGGGCCATGTCTCTTTAGGGCACTCTCGCAAGGCAATGCAGACCGCTTATGCCACGCTGGCGGCTCGCGATGCGATTTCCGCCACCAGCGGCGTCGCAGCGCAGCTTTCCCAGTCTCAATTGGGCGATCTGGCGGAAGGCGTCATCAATTCGGCGTTTTCTCGCAGTCAGGAGTCGGATGCGGATGACTTCTCTTACGATCTGCTGAAAAAACGCGGGATTAACACCCAGGGCTTAGTCACGGCATTCGATAAATTCGCCACAATGGACGCAGGTCATGCAAAATCATTGATGGACTCCCACCCGGCTTCAGCCGATCGCGCGCAGCATATGCGCGACAGAATTGCCGAAGATAAAAAGTAAATCATTGTCATCTTTCGGGCTGGTTTCTCGCCGGCCCGCTATAATTGCGCAATTATTCCGCATCTGATTACAGACAAAACTGGTTTTTGCACGCAACGTTAACGGTCGCGAGCGTTGGCGCGTATAATGCGCGGCGTTTACGTTAACGGTACGCCTGTTTAAGGAGATAAAGATGACGGCAATTGCCCCGGTAATAACCATTGATGGCCCAAGCGGTGCAGGTAAAGGCACCTTGTGCAAAGCAATGGCGGAAGCATTGCAATGGCATCTGCTGGATTCCGGCGCGATATACCGCGTACTGGCGCTGGCGGCATTGCATCACCATGTCGATCTCGCCTCTGAAGATGCGCTGGTGCCGCTGGCGTCCCATCTGGACGTGCGTTTCGTCTCAACGGACGGCAACCTGGAAGTTATCCTGGAAGGCGAGGACGTTAGCGGCGAAATCCGTACGCAGGAAGTCGCGAACGCGGCATCCCAGGTGGCGGCATTCCCACGCGTGCGTGAAGCGCTTCTTCGCCGCCAACGCGCATTCCGCGAAGCGCCTGGTTTAATCGCCGATGGACGCGATATGGGGACCGTGGTCTTCCCGGATGCGCCGGTAAAAATTTTCCTTGACGCCTCCTCGGAGGAACGTGCGCATCGACGTATGCTACAGTTGCAGGAGAATGGCTTTAGTGTTAACTTTGAACGCCTTTTGGCCGAGATCAAGGAACGCGACGATCGCGATCGTCATCGTGCCGTTGCGCCGTTAGTTCCTGCTGCTGATGCATTAGTTTTGGATTCTACCCGATTAAGCATTGAGCAAGTGATTGAAAAAGCGTTACAATATGCGCGCCAAAAATTGGCTCTCGCTTAAATGCGACCGAATTTGTAGTACCCCCGTTGCAAAGGATTGACAGCGGGTATGTTAAACAACCCCATCCGGCACGGAGCCAGGTGGACGTTAAATATGAAACCTGAAGATTAAACATGACTGAATCTTTTGCTCAACTCTTTGAAGAATCCTTAAAAGAAATCGAAACCCGCCCGGGTTCCATCGTTCGTGGTGTTGTTGTTGCTATCGACAAAGACGTAGTACTGGTTGACGCCGGTCTGAAATCTGAGTCTGCCATTCCGGCTGAGCAGTTCAAAAACGCCCAGGGCGAACTGGAAATCCAGGTTGGTGACGAAGTTGACGTTGCTCTGGATGCAGTAGAAGACGGCTTCGGTGAAACTCTGCTCTCTCGTGAGAAAGCTAAACGTCACGAAGCATGGATCACGCTGGAAAAAGCTTACGAAGATGCTGAAACTGTTACCGGTGTTATCAACGGCAAAGTTAAGGGTGGCTTCACTGTTGAGCTGAACGGTATTCGCGCGTTCCTGCCAGGTTCTCTGGTAGACGTTCGTCCGGTGCGTGATACTCTGCACCTGGAAGGCAAAGAGCTTGAATTCAAAGTAATCAAGCTGGACCAGAAACGTAACAACGTTGTGGTTTCTCGTCGTGCCGTTATCGAATCCGAAAACAGCGCAGAACGCGATCAGCTGCTGGAAAACCTGCAGGAAGGCATGGAAGTTAAAGGTATCGTTAAGAACCTCACTGACTACGGTGCATTCGTTGATCTGGGCGGCGTTGACGGCCTGCTGCACATCACTGATATGGCCTGGAAACGCGTTAAGCATCCGAGCGAAATCGTGAACGTTGGCGACGAAATCAATGTGAAAGTGCTGAAATTCGACCGCGAGCGTACCCGTGTATCCCTGGGCCTGAAACAGCTGGGCGAAGATCCGTGGGTTGCTATCGCTAAACGTTATCCGGAAGGTACCAAACTGACCGGTCGCGTGACCAACCTGACCGATTACGGCTGCTTCGTTGAAATCGAAGAAGGCGTTGAAGGCCTGGTTCACGTTTCCGAAATGGACTGGACCAACAAAAACATCCACCCGTCCAAAGTGGTTAACGTTGGCGACGTAGTGGAAGTGATGGTTCTGGATATCGACGAAGAACGTCGTCGTATCTCCCTGGGTCTGAAGCAGTGCAAATCTAACCCGTGGCAGCAGTTCGCAGAAACCCACAACAAGGGCGACCGCGTTGAAGGTAAAATCAAGTCTATCACTGACTTCGGTATCTTCATCGGCCTGGACGGCGGCATCGACGGCCTGGTTCACCTGTCTGACATCTCCTGGAACGTTGCAGGCGAAGAAGCAGTTCGTGAATACAAAAAAGGCGACGAAATCGCTGCAGTTGTTCTGCAGGTTGACGCAGAACGTGAACGTATCTCCCTGGGCGTTAAACAGCTCGCAGAAGATCCGTTCAACAACTGGGTTGCTCTGAACAAGAAAGGCGCTATCGTAACCGGTAAAGTCACTGCAGTTGACGCTAAAGGCGCAACCGTAGAACTGGCCGACGGCGTTGAAGGTTACCTGCGTGCTTCTGAAGCATCCCGTGACCGCGTTGAAGATGCGACTCTGGTTCTGAGCGTTGGCGACGACGTTGAAGCTAAATTCACCGGCGTTGATCGTAAAAACCGCGCAATCAGCCTGTCTGTTCGTGCGAAAGACGAAGCTGACGAGAAAGATGCCATCGCAACTGTTAACAAACAGGAAGATGCAAACTTCTCTAACAACGCAATGGCTGAAGCATTCAAAGCAGCTAAAGGCGAGTAATCCTCTGAAACTTCGGGTCTTTTAGTCCGAAGTATAACGAGATTACTTGACAGATTGCAGGTTTCGGCCTGTAATCAAGCACTAAGGGCGGCTACGGCCGCCCTTAATCAATCTCACGGCTGCAGCCAATTTGCCTTTAAGGAACCGGAGGAATCATGACCAAGTCAGAATTGATTGAAAGACTTGCAACCCAGCAATCTCACATTCCCGCTAAGGCGGTTGAAGACGCGGTAAAAGAGATGCTGGAGCATATGGCCTCGACTCTTGCGCAGGGCGAGCGTATTGAAATCCGCGGTTTCGGCAGTTTTTCTTTGCATTACCGCGCGCCTCGTACCGGACGTAACCCCAAGACCGGCGATAAAGTGGAACTGGAAGGAAAATACGTTCCTCACTTTAAACCGGGTAAAGAACTGCGCGATCGCGCCAATATTTACGGTTAAGTTTTAACGCAAAACTTGAACCCGAAAAAAGCACCGTCAGGGTGCTTTTTTCATTTATACGCCGTCAGGCGCAAACGCTATTCGACCGAAAACTGGAAAACGTTTCGCATTTTTTGCTGCGTCTTACATTTATCAGGTAAAAAACCTGGAATCCGCGCCGTATAGCACAAAATCCCCTCCAGACAATGGCGTCCTGAACCTGCACACTTTCCCGCACAGGGAGGTGTCTATGAAGATAACGACGGTCAGCGTATGCGTAGTATGCGGCATACTTCCACTCATGATATTGCCAGTATTACCTGATACGTGGATTCTCGCGGTGCTGTTTTGTCTGGCATGTTTGCTTTGCCTCATACCCCATCACTATGCGCGCTACGCGGCATTAACTTTGCTCTTTTTCATGTGGGGGATATTTGCCGCCAGGCAGGCCATCTGGGCGGGAAACGTCCTGCCCGCCGCGACGCAGGAGGCGACAGTCGTCATTACTGCCACCGATCATATGACCACTCATTATGGGCGAATCACCCATTTGCGCGGAAAGCCGCTCTTTCCTGCTGTAGGGATTGTCCTGCATGGCCAGTACTTACCCACGGAAGTGTGTGCCGGGCAACAGTGGGCGATGACGCTGAAGGTCAGAGCGGTACACGGACAGCTTAACGAAGGCGGTTTTGATAGCCAGCGTTACGCGCTAGCGCAGCACCAACCGTTGACCGGGCGTTTCCTACAGGCTAAAGCGATTAACCCTGAGTGTAGCTTGCGTGGGCGCTATCTTGCTTCGCTTCGCGCTACGCTTGCGCCTTATCCGTGGCAGCAGGTTATTCTGGCGTTGGGAATGGGGGAGCGGGGAGCGGTGTCGCAGGAGGTGAAGGCCGTTATGCGCGATACGGGGACTGCCCATTTGATGGCGATTTCCGGCCTGCATATCGCTTTTGCTGCGTTATTGGCTGCCGGATTAATCCGTGGCGGACAATTCTTTTTGCCGGTCAGATGGATTCGTTGGCAGACGCCATTGCTGGGCGGCATTCTTTGCGCGATATGTTATGCCTGGCTTACCGGCTTACAACCGCCTGCGCTGCGCACGGTGGCGGCGCTGAGCGTCTGGGGAGGATTAAAATTAAGCGGACGACAGTGGAGCGGCTGGCAAGTCTGGTGCTGCTGTCTGGCCGCGATTATTTTCGCCGATCCTGTGGCGGTTATATCACAAAGTCTTTGGCTGTCAGCATTTGCGGTTGCCGGCCTGTTATTCTGGTATCAGTGGTTTCCTGCGCCAAACGGAAATTTTCCACGAGGCTTACGCTGGTTGCTTAACCTGCTTCACCTACAGGCAGGCATTACACTTCTGCTTTTGCCTCTCCAGGTGGCGCTTTTTCATGGCATAAGCGTTACCGCAATGCTGGCGAATCTTTTTGCCGTACCCTGGGTCACATTTGTGACGGTTCCACTCATCCTGGCGGGAATGATTCTGCATTTAATCGGGCCGTTTTTTCTTGAAGAGTGGGTATGGTACCTGACCGATCGCGCGTTAGCCGCGCTATTTTACCTGTTGAATGCTTTACCGCAGGGCTGGGTCAATATTGATAACCGTTGGCAGTGGCTGACGCTTTTACCCTGGTTAACGCTTATCGCGTGGCGATTAAACGTCTGGCGTACCTGGCCGGCGGTTTGTTTATGCGGGTTATTGTTGATGAGCTGGCCACTCTGGCGGCCGATAAACGCCAGCGGATGGCAGGTGCATATGCTGGATGTCGGTCAGGGGCTGGCGATAGCGATCGTCAGGGGCGATAAAGTAATACTCTACGATACCGGTCGGGCATGGCCGGAGGGCGACAGCGGGCAACAGGTTATTATTCCCTGGTTGCGCTGGCATAATCTGACGCCGGAGGGCGTTATTTTGAGTCATGAGCATCTGGATCATCGGGGCGGGCTGCGTTCGCTACAGCAGGTCTGGCCGTCAATGTGGATTCGCAGCCCGTTAGGCTGGCAGGGACATTTGCCCTGTTTTCGTGGCGAGCAGTGGCAATGGCAGGGGCTAACGTTTCAGGCGCACTGGCCGTTACGCGAAAGTGCCGATCGAGGAAATAACCGTTCTTGTGTGGTCAAAGTGGATGACGGTGTACATAGCATCCTGCTCACGGGCGATATCGAAGCGGGCGCTGAACAAAAAATGCTAAGTCGTTACTGGCGACATCTTGCGGCGACGTTTATCCAGGTGCCGCATCATGGTAGTAATACGTCGTCGTCGCTACCATTTATTCAGCGCGTACATGGTGAAGCGGCGCTGGCGTCCGCATCGCGCTATAACGCATGGCGGCTGCCGTCCCGCAAGGTAAAACAGCGCTACCGACAGCAGGCGTATCAGTGGTTTGATACACCCCACCAGGGGCAAATTTCGCTGCGGTTTTCTCCGCAGGGCTGGCGCATACAAGGCTTACGGGATCAAATTTTACCTCGCTGGTATCATCAGTGGTTTGGCGTGTCCGAGGATAACGGGTAGAATATGCGGCTATTTCAACAAATGCTGGTTTTTTGAATGCATAACGATAAAGATCTCTCTACGTGGCAGACCTTCCGCCGACTGTGGCCAACCATAGCGCCTTTTAAAGCAGGTCTGATCGTGGCGGGCATAGCGTTAATTCTCAACGCAGCCAGCGATACCTTCATGCTATCGCTCCTCAAGCCATTACTGGATGATGGTTTCGGTAAAACGGATCGCTCAGTGTTGCTGTGGATGCCGCTGGTGGTTATTGGGCTGATGATATTACGAGGCATCACTAGCTATATCTCCAGCTACTGTATTTCATGGGTGTCAGGCAAGGTGGTAATGACCATGCGCCGTCGCCTGTTTGGCCATATGATGGGAATGCCCGTCGCCTTCTTTGATAAACAGTCTACCGGTACGCTGCTGTCGCGTATTACATACGATTCAGAACAGGTTGCCTCTTCTTCATCTGGCGCGCTGATTACCGTGGTGCGTGAAGGGGCATCGATCATCGGATTGTTTATCATGATGTTCTATTACAGCTGGCAGTTGTCGATCATCCTGGTTGTTTTAGCGCCGATTGTGTCGATTGCGATTCGCGTTGTCTCAAAGCGGTTCCGCAGCATCAGTAAAAATATGCAGAACACGATGGGACAAGTGACTACCAGCGCTGAACAAATGCTGAAAGGACACAAAGAGGTACTGATTTTTGGCGGTCAGGAAGTCGAAACTAAACGCTTTGATAAAGTCAGCAATAAGATGCGACTGCAAGGCATGAAAATGGTCTCTGCCTCGTCAATTTCCGATCCTATCATTCAGCTCATTGCCTCGCTGGCGCTGGCGTTTGTCCTCTATGCTGCGAGCTTCCCAAGCGTAATGGATAGCCTGACGGCAGGGACCATCACCGTGGTGTTCTCCTCCATGATCGCGCTGATGCGTCCATTAAAATCGCTGACAAACGTTAACGCGCAGTTCCAGCGTGGGATGGCGGCTTGTCAAACGTTGTTTGCGATTCTGGATAGCGAACAGGAGAAAGATGAAGGTAAACGTGTCATTGACCGCGCGACCGGCGATCTCGAATTCCGCAATGTGACGTTTACTTACCCGGGCCGTGAAGTGCCGGCATTGCGTAACATCAATTTGAAAATTCCTGCCGGGAAAACCGTGGCGCTGGTGGGGCGTTCCGGATCGGGTAAATCAACTATCGCCAGTCTGATCACCCGTTTCTACGATATTGATGAAGGGCACATCCTGATGGATGGTCACGATCTACGCGAATACACTCTGGCCTCTCTACGTAATCAGGTGGCGCTGGTTTCGCAAAACGTGCATCTGTTTAACGACACGGTCGCCAATAACATTGCTTATGCCCGGACGGAAGAATACAGCCGCGAGCAGATTGAAGAGGCGGCGCGCATGGCCTATGCCATGGACTTTATCAATAAGATGGATAATGGCCTGGATACCATCATCGGCGAAAACGGCGTACTGCTTTCCGGCGGTCAGCGCCAGCGTATCGCGATCGCCCGCGCCTTACTGCGCGACAGCCCGATTCTGATCCTTGATGAAGCTACGTCCGCGCTGGATACCGAATCTGAACGTGCGATTCAGGCAGCGTTGGATGAGCTGCAGAAAAACCGTACCTCTCTGGTGATTGCGCACCGTCTCTCCACCATCGAACAGGCGGATGAGATCGTTGTAGTCGAAGACGGTATTATCGTTGAGCGCGGCACTCATAGCGAGCTGCTGGCGCAACACGGCGTTTACGCCCAGCTACATAAGATGCAATTTGGCCAATGATTGCGCGTATCTGGTCGGGTGAATCCCCGCTATGGCGGTTACTGCTGCCGCTCTCCTGGCTGTATGGCCTGGTGAGCGGGGCGATTCGTCTGAGCTATAAGCTTGGTTTTAAACGCGCCTGGCGAGCGCCGGTACCGGTGGTTGTGGTAGGGAATCTTACGGCTGGCGGTAACGGTAAAACCCCCGTAGTCATTTGGCTGGTGGAAAAGCTGCAACAGCGTGGCGTGCGCGTGGGGGTCGTTTCCCGCGGCTACGGCGGGAAAGCTGCCGCTTATCCGCTGCTCCTGACGCCGGAGACGACAACCGCAGAAGCGGGAGATGAACCGGTATTGATTTATCAACGGACCGGCGCGCCTGTCGCGGTAGCGCCTGAACGCGCCGCGGCGGTGAAAGCGATTCTGGCAGCGCATAATGTGCAGATTATTATCACCGACGATGGGTTGCAGCATTACCGACTCGCGCGAGATATTGAAATTGTGGTGATTGACGGCGTGCGCCGTTTTGGCAACGGCTGGTGGCTTCCTGCCGGTCCTATGCGCGAACGCGCCAGTCGCCTGAAAACCGTAGACGCCGCTATCGTGAATGGCGGCGTCGCCCGGGCGGGCGAAATCCCCATGCAGCTAGCGCCTGGACTGGCGGTGAACTTACGTACGGGAGCGCGTTGCGATGTGGCGCAACTGAGCAATATTGTGGCGATGGCGGGCATCGGTCATCCGCCGCGCTTTTTCGCCACGCTGGAAGCCTGTGGCGCGCATCCGCAAAAGTGCGTCCCGCTGGCCGATCATCAAACGCTCGCCCCTGCTGACGTTCAGGCGTTGGTCGGTGAAGGGCAGACCCTGGTAATGACGGAAAAAGACGCGGTGAAATGCCGTGCTTTTGCCGAAGATAACTGGTGGTTCTTACCGGTTGATGCGCGTTTGTCCGGTGAGCAGCCTGATAAGTTGCTTCAACATATCACCTCGCTGGTTCGCTAGCGTCCCCCAATGCAGCGGCAGTGATGAATTTATGGAGTCATGAATGTCATTGCCGTACCTTTCTCTTTCCCAGGCCCGTTGTCTTCACCTTGCTGCGCAGGGGCTATTGAAAAAGCCGCGCCGTAACGCGCTGCCTGGCGATGTTCTTGCCGCCATCTCACGCATGGCGTTGCTGCAAATTGATACCATCAATGTTGTCGCACGTAGCCCCTATCTGGTGCTGTTTAGCCGTCTCGGCTCGTACCCGCAGGCCTGGCTGGATGAGGCGCTGCGACGCGGCGAGTTAATGGAATACTGGGCGCATGAGGCCTGTTTCTTACCACGCCGTGACTTTAAACTTATCCGCCATCGTATGCTGTCGCCGGAAAAGATGGGCTGGAAATATCACGCGGCATGGATGCATGAGCACGCGGAAGAAATAGAACAGCTGGTGCGGCATATTCAGGAGCACGGTCCGGTGCGTTCTGCCGATTTTGAACATGCGCAGAAAGGTGCCAGCGGCTGGTGGGAATGGAAACCACATAAACGCCACCTTGAGGGTTTATTTACCGCCGGAAAAGTCATGGTTGTTGAGCGGCGTAATTTTCAACGTGTATATGATTTAACGCCCCGTGTGATGCCGCACTGGGATGATGAACGCGATGGACTGTCACAGTCGCAGGCGGAAAACCTGATGCTGGATAATAGCGCGCGCAGTCTGGGGATTTTCCGTGAACAGTGGCTGGCGGATTACTACCGCCTGAAACGTCCTGACCTGAAGGGATGGCGGGAGAGCCGGGCGGAACAGCAGCAGATTATTCCGGTCGAGGTGGAAACGTTGGGGCGGATGTGGCTTCATGCCGATCTTCTTTCGCAGCTGGAACCGGCGCTGAATAACGCCTTAAAGGCGACCCATAGCGCAGTACTGTCGCCTTTCGATCCTGTGGTATGGGATCGCAAGCGGGCAACGCAGCTTTTCGGATTTAACTATCGGCTGGAATGTTATACGCCTGCGGCGAAGCGCCAGTACGGTTATTTTGTGCTGCCGCTATTATACCTGGGCCGTTTAGTCGGGCGAATGGATGCCAAAATGCACCGTAAAACGGGGGTGCTTGAGGTTATCTCGCTGTATCTGGAGGACGATATTCGCCCTGGCGTTAGTCTGCAAAAAGGAATCTGGCAGGCGATTAGCGCGTTTGCTGCCTGGCAACGGGCATCGCGCGTGACGCTGGGACAATGTCCGCCAGGCCTGTTTAGCACCATGCGTCATGGCTGGGAAATAGACCCTGCACCCTAACCGATTATGTTAATATTGAAGGATTCACAATCCGGTCCATCTGGAGGAACTATGGATCATCGTCTGCTTGAAATCATCGCCTGCCCGGTATGTAACGGCAAACTCTGGTATAACCAGGAACAGCAAGAATTAATTTGCAAACTGGACAATCTCGCTTTCCCGTTACGCGACGGCATTCCTGTATTGCTGGAAAATGAAGCTCGCGCCCTGACATCTGATGAGAGTAAATCATGAGTTTCGTCGTCATCATTCCGGCCCGTTTTTCATCTACCCGACTGCCAGGCAAACCATTAGTGGATATTAATGGTAAGCCCATGATTGTTCATGTCCTGGAGCGGGCGCGCGAATCTGGCGCGGAACGCATTATTGTCGCGACCGATCATGAAGACGTGGCTCGTGCGGTAGAAGCGGCTGGCGGCGAAGTGTGCATGACGCGCGCCGATCACCAGTCCGGCACCGAACGGTTGGCGGAAGTGGTAGAGAAGTGCGGATTCAGCGACGATACCGTTATTGTGAACGTTCAGGGCGATGAGCCGATGATCCCGGCGGTTATTATTCGCCAGGTCGCGGAAAATCTGGCACAGCGCCAGGTTGGCATGGCGACGCTGGCGGTGCCGATTCACAGCGCCGAAGAAGCGTTTAACCCGAATGCGGTAAAAGTCGTGCTGGATGCTGAAGGCTATGCGCTCTACTTTTCCCGAGCGACGATTCCCTGGGATCGCGACCGCTTTGCAAAAAGTCTGGAAACGGTAGGGGATACTTGCCTGCGTCACCTGGGCATTTATGGCTATCGCGCGGGTTTTATCCGCCGTTACGTGAGCTGGCAACCCAGCCCGCTGGAACATATTGAAATGCTGGAGCAACTCCGTGTGCTGTGGTACGGCGAAAAAATTCATGTCGCCGTCGCCAAAGCGGTGCCCGGTACGGGCGTAGACACCGCCGACGACCTGGAGCGCGTACGCGCTGAAATGCGTTAACATGATCCTGTTCATGATCGTCTTAGACGGTCATGAACAGCGCGGTATGGTAGCGCAAAGATGAATACTCACGTCTGCTCATCAGTGGCGGCTTTCTCGTACCGTTACGATTTTCCTCATTTTTCTTTTCTTCCCTTGATCTGATACGGGTGACATCTGTCCATACGACGCTCATTATTAAAGCAGTAGCACTAATGGGGGTAATCTGGAATGGAACAGTTGCGGGCCGAACTCAGTCATTTGTTGGGTGAAAAACTTAGCCGTATAGAGTGCGTGAATGAGAAAGCGGATTCCGCATTGTGGTCATTATATGACAGCCAGGGAATTCCGATGCCGCTGATGGCACGAAGTTTTACCACTCCCGGCGTTGCGCAGCAACTGGCATGGAAAACCTCAATGCTGGCGCGTAGCGGTACGGTGAGGATGCCGGTAATCTATGGCGTATTGACGCATGAAGAGCATCCTGGTCCGGATGTGCTGTTGCTGGAACGGCTGCGCGGTGTGCCGGTCGAGGCGCCGGCGCGCACTCCGGAACGCTGGGAACAGCTAAAAGATCAGATTGTCGAAGGATTGTTAGCCTGGCATCGGCAGGATAGCCGCGGTTGCGTTGGCGCCGTAGACCATACTCAGGAGAATATCTGGCCTTCCTGGTATCGTCAGCGGGTGGAGGTGCTGTGGACGACGCTAAATCAGTTCAGCAATACCGGCCTGACGATGCAGGACAGACGCATTCTGTTTCGTACCAGAGAATGTCTTCCTTCGTTATTTGAAGGGTTTAACGATAACTGCGTACTGGTGCATGGCAACTTCTGCCTGCGCAGTATGCTTAAAGACGCCCGTAGCGATCAGCTTCTGGCGATGGTCGGCCCCGGGCTGATGCTGTGGGCGCCGAGAGAGTTCGAACTGTTTCGCCTGATGGATAATCCATTGGCGGAGGGATTGCTTTGGCATTATCTGCAACGCGCGCCAGTGGCGGAGTCCTTCATCTGGCGGCGTTGGCTCTATGTGCTGTGGGACGAGGTTGCGCAATTGGTCAATACCGGACGTTTTAACCGTACCAATTTTGATCTGGCGGCGAAATCATTACTCCCCTGGCTTGCCTGATATGCCTTTCAGCCATTGCCAAAGTCGCCCTAATGTTTCATACCCAGCGCGATCGCTGTGCATCAGCCAGACCGGGGACGGAATTGCCCGCTCCCAGGGATTGAGCGGCGAATCGATCGCCAACTGATTCGCCGGCGCGGGAAGCGGATTCAGCCCGGCATGCTGAAAGAAAATCATCGCACGCGGCAAATGCGAGGCGGAGGTTACCAACAGGAAAGGGGCGTCGCCGATGGCCTGCTTAACGGCGGCGGCTTCTTCTTCCGTATCTTTTGGTTTATCCAGCGTAATAATATCGCTACGCGGTACGCCCAGCGACTGCGCCACCCGCGCACCGACCTCCGCCGTGCTTACCGTATTGGTTTTTGCTACGCCGCCGGTAAAAATCAGCCTGGCTCCCGGATTCGCGCGCCACAGCCGAATGCCTTCCGCCAGCCGCGGCAAGCTGTTGTTAATTAAATTAGAGCTCGGCGCCCACTGCGGGTTCCAGGTATAGCCGCCGCCGAGAACCACAATATATTCCACCTTTTGCGGACCCTGCCAGGTAGGGTAGCGGTTTTCTATCGGACGCAGCAGATGGTCAGAGACGGGTTGCAGGCTTAATAGCAATAGCGCCAGCCAACCTACGCTGATAAATACTTTTCCGGTCTTCTGAAAGCGGCTAAACCAGAGCAGCGCCAGGCCGACGCCAATGATTAGCAACATCAGCGGAAGCGGCAATAACATACCGCCAATCACTTTCTTTAGCGTAAAAAGCATCCTTTTTGGTTCCTTTTTTAACCATATAGCGGAGGATTAACGGTGATATTACACCAGACAGGTTCATTCTGGCCGCGGCTGTGACAAAATAGCGGTTTTATCAGATAACGCCTGAGCCAGCCTGTGGAGAGTCCGATGCAGGATCGCAATTTTGATGACATTGCTGAAAAGTTTTCCCGTAACATTTACGGCACGACCAAAGGACAACTGCGGCAAGCCATTCTGTGGCAAGACCTGGATCGCGTGCTGGAGGAGATTGGCGGGCGGAAACTGCGGGTGCTGGATGCCGGCGGCGGCGAAGGGCAAACGGCGATTAAGATGGCGGAACGCGGCCATCAGGTGACGTTATGCGATCTGTCTGGCGAAATGATCGCCCGCGCGCGGCAGGCGGCCGAGGCAAAAGGTGTGAGCAAAGACATGCATTTTATACAATGCCCGGCTCAGGACGTCGCTTCGCATTTGGAAAGCCCGGTTGATCTGATATTGTTTCATGCTGTGCTGGAGTGGGTAGCCGATCCTGTCGGCGTATTAGAAACGCTCTGGTCAGTATTGCGCCCTGGCGGCGCGCTGTCGTTGATGTTCTATAACGCTAACGGTTTGCTGATGCACAATATGGTGGCGGGTAATTTTGACTACGTGCAGGCGGGGATGCCTAAACGCAAGAAGCGCACGCTGTCGCCTGACTACCCGCGCGACCCCGCGCAGGTGTACCAGTGGCTGGAGGCGATTGGCTGGCAGATTACCGGTAAAACCGGCGTGCGTGTGTTTCATGATTATCTGCGTGAAAAACACCAGCAGCGTGACTGTTATGAGACCCTGGTCGAACTGGAAACGCGTTATTGCCGCCAGGAGCCGTATATTAGCCTTGGGCGCTACATTCATGTCACCGCGATTAAAAGCCCGGCGCTAGCCGCAGATGCAAGGATAACCTATGAGTGAATTTTCCCAGACAGTCCCCGAACTGGTTGCCTGGGCCAGAAAAAACGACTTTTCCATCTCGCTGCCGGTAGACAGACTTTCCTTTCTGCTGGCGGTCGCCACGTTGAACGGCGAACGCCTTGACGGCGAGATGAGTGAAGGCGAGCTGGTGGATGCATTCCGCCATGTGAGTGATGCGTTTGAGCAAACCAGCGAAACCATCGGCGTGCGCGCGAACAACGCGATTAACGATATGGTGCGTCAACGTCTGCTGAACCGCTTTACCAGCGAGCAGGCGGAAGGCAATGCGATTTACCGATTAACCCCGCTCGGGATTGGCATCACCGATTACTACATTCGTCAACGCGAATTCTCTACGCTGCGTCTTTCTATGCAGTTGTCGATTGTGGCCGGCGAATTGAAGCGCGCGGCGGATGCGGCAGCGGAGGGTGGCGATGAGTTCCACTGGCATCGCAATGTTTACGCGCCATTGAAATATTCGGTGGCGGAGATTTTCGACAGTATCGATCTCACCCAGCGCATCATGGATGAACAGCAGCAGCAGGTGAAAGACGATATCGCACAACTGCTGAATAAAGACTGGCGGGCGGCGATTTCCAGCTGTGAACTGCTGCTTTCCGAAACGTCCGGTACGCTGCGCGAGTTGCAGGATACGCTGGAGGCGGCGGGCGATAAGCTGCAGGCTAACCTGCTGCGCATTCAGGATGCCACGATGACGCACGACGATCTGCATTTTGTCGACAGGCTGGTGTTTGACTTACAAAGTAAACTCGACCGCATTATCAGTTGGGGTCAGCAGTCTATTGATTTATGGATCGGCTACGATCGTCACGTGCATAAATTTATCCGTACCGCGATCGATATGGATAAAAACCGTGTCTTCGCCCAGCGGTTGCGCCAGTCCGTGCAGACTTATTTTGACGATCCCTGGGCGCTAACCTACGCGAATGCCGATCGTCTGCTGGATATGCGCGATGAAGAGATGGCGTTGCGTGACGATGAAGTCACCGGGGAGTTGCCGCCGGATCTGGAATATGAAGAGTTTAACGAGATCCGCGAGCAGTTAGCGGCCATCATTGAAGAACAGCTGGCTATCTACAAAACCAGACAAACGCCACTGGATCTTGGGCTGGTGGTGCGCGAGTATCTGGCGCAATACCCGCGCGCGCGTCATTTCGACGTGGCGCGTATTGTTATCGATCAAGCGGTACGTCTTGGCGTAGCGCAAGCAGATTTCACCGGACTGCCAGCCAAATGGCAGCCGATTAATGATTACGGAGCCAAGGTACAGGCGCATGTCATTGACAAATATTGAACAAGTGATGCCGGTTAAGCTGGCGCAGGCGCTGGCGAATCCGTTATTTCCGGCGCTGGATAGCGCATTACGTTCGGGCCGCCACATCGGGCTGGACGAACTGGATAATCATGCCTTTCTGATGGATTTTCAGGAATACCTGGAAGAGTTTTACGCGCGTTATAACGTGGAGTTGATTCGCGCGCCGGAGGGGTTCTTCTACCTGCGTCCGCGTTCTACCACGCTTATTCCGCGCTCGGTGTTATCCGAACTGGATATGATGGTCGGTAAAATTCTCTGCTACCTCTATCTTAGCCCGGAGCGTCTGGCCAACGAAGGGATCTTTACTCAGCAGGAGTTGTACGACGAGCTGCTTACCCTTGCGGACGAAGCCAAACTGCTAAAGCTGGTGAATAACCGCTCGACGGGATCTGACGTTGATCGTCAGAAACTGCAGGAAAAGGTGCGTTCTTCTTTAAACCGCCTGCGTCGTTTGGGCATGGTATGGTTTATGGGCCACGACAGCAGCAAATTCCGCATTACCGAATCGGTCTTCCGCTTTGGCGCGGATGTCCGTGCCGGCGACGATCCTCGCGAGGCGCAGCGTCGTCTCATCCGCGACGGGGAAGCGATGCCCATTGAAAACCATCTGCAACTTAATGATGAGACCGAAGAGAGTCAGCCGGACAGTGGAGAGGAAGAATAATGATTGAACGCGGTAAATTTCGCTCGCTAACGCTGATTAACTGGAACGGTTTTTTTGCCCGCACTTTTGACCTGGATGAACTGGTCACGACGTTATCCGGGGGCAACGGCGCCGGGAAATCCACGACGATGGCGGCGTTCGTCACGGCGCTGATCCCGGATCTCACATTACTGCACTTTCGTAACACCACGGAAGCCGGCGCCACCAGCGGTTCGCGCGATAAAGGTCTGCACGGTAAGCTGAAGGCGGGTGTCTGTTACTCCATGCTCGACACCATTAATTCCCGTCATCAGCGGGTGGTGGTCGGCGTGCGTCTGCAGCAGGTCGCTGGGCGCGATCGCAAAGTGGACATCAAACCGTTCGCTATTCAGGGGCTGCCGATGTCGGTACAGCCGACACAACTGGTGACGGAGACATTAAACGAACGTCAGGCGCGCGTACTGTCGCTTGCTGAGCTGAAAGACAAGCTTGACGAGATGGAAGGCGTGCAGTTTAAGCAGTTTAACTCCATCACCGATTATCATTCGCTGATGTTTGACTTAGGGATTATCGCCCGTCGTCTGCGCTCCGCTTCCGATCGTAGTAAATTCTATCGTTTGATAGAGGCCTCGCTGTACGGCGGGATCTCCAGCGCCATTACCCGATCGCTACGCGATTATTTATTGCCGGAAAACAGCGGCGTGCGCAAGGCATTCCAGGATATGGAAGCGGCGCTGCGCGAGAACCGACTCACGCTGGAAGCGATTCGTGTTACCCAATCCGATCGCGATCTGTTTAAGCATTTGATCAGCGAAGCCACCGATTATGTGGCGGCAGATTATATGCGCCACGCCAATGAGCGTCGGGTTCACCTTGATCAGGCGTTGGCGTTTCGACGCGAACTGTACACATCGCGCAAGCAGCTGGCGGCGGAGCAGTACAAGCACGTCGATATGGCCCGTGAGTTGGGCGAACATAACGGTGCCGAAGGTTCTCTTGAGGCGGATTACCAGGCGGCGAGCGATCACCTGAATCTGGTGCAAACCGCGCTGCGTCAGCAGGAAAAAATTGAACGCTATGAAGCGGATCTTGAAGAGCTGCAGATTCGACTCGAAGAGCAAAACGAAGTGGTGGCGGAAGCCGCCGAAATGCAGGACGAAAATGAAGCGCGTGCCGAAGCCGCCGAGCTGGAAGTCGATGAACTCAAAAGCCAGCTTGCGGATTACCAGCAGGCGCTGGATGTACAGCAAACGCGCGCGATTCAGTATAACCAGGCGATATCAGCGCTTTCCCGCGCTAAAGAACTTTGCCATCTACCGGATCTAACGCCGGAAAGCGCCGCCGAATGGCTGGATACTTTCCAGGCAAAAGAACAGGAAGCTACGGAAAAACTGCTGTCGTTGGAACAAAAAATGAGCGTGGCGCAAACCGCGCACAGTCAGTTTGAGCAGGCTTATCAGCTGGTAGCGGCGATCAACGGCCCGCTGGCGCGTAGCGAAGCCTGGGACGTGGCGCGCGAGCTGTTACGGGACGGCGTGAACCAGCGTCATCTGGCGGAACAGGTACAGCCGCTGCGGATGCGCCTGAGCGAACTGGAACAGCGGCTGCGCGAGCAGCAAGAGGCGGAACGTCTGCTGGCGGAGTTCTGTAAGCGACAGGGCAAAAATTTTGATATTGACGAACTGGAAGCGCTGCATCAGGAGCTGGAAGCCCGCATCGCGTCCTTGTCTGATAGCGTGTCGTCAGCCAGCGAACAGCGTATGGCCTTGCGTCAGGAACAGGAACAGCTTCAGTCGCGTATTCAACATCTGATGCGGCGTGCGCCCGTCTGGCTGGCGGCGCAGAATAGCCTGAACCAGCTTAGCGAACAGTGCGGCGAGGAGTTTACGTCCAGCCAGGAAGTGACCGAATACCTGCAACAGCTGCTGGAGCGTGAGCGCGAAGCCATTGTCGAACGCGACGAAGTGGGCGCGCGTAAAAATGCGGTTGATGAAGAGATCGAACGTTTAAGCCAGCCGGGCGGCGCGGAAGATCAGCGTTTGAATGCGCTGGCGGAGCGTTTTGGCGGGGTACTGCTGTCGGAAATCTACGATGATGTCAGTCTTGAAGATGCGCCGTACTTTTCCGCACTGTATGGCCCGTCGCGCCATGCGATCGTCGTACCGGATTTATCGCAAATAGCCGAACAGCTTGAAGGTCTGACCGACTGCCCGGAAGATCTGTACTTGATCGAAGGCGATCCGCAGTCTTTTGATGACAGCGTATTCAGCGTTGACGAGCTGGAAAAGGCGGTGGTCGTGAAAATTGCCGACCGTCAGTGGCGTTATTCGCGTTTCCCGTCGCTGCCTATTTTTGGCCGCGCGGCGCGTGAGAACCGTATTGAGAGTCTCCATGCGGAACGGGAAGTGCTTTCCGAGCGCTTTGCCACGCTCTCGTTTGACGTGCAGAAAACCCAGCGTTTGCACCAGGCGTTCAGCCGTTTTATCGGCAGCCACCTTTCCGTTGCCTTTGAGGATGATCCGGAAGCGGAAATTCGCCGACTGAACGGGCGTCGCGTCGAGCTGGAACGCGCGTTGGCGACGCATGAAAGCGACAACCAGCAGCAGCGCCTTCAGTTTGAGCAGGCGAAAGAGGGCGTTTCCGCGCTTAACCGTTTGCTGCCGCGGCTGAATTTATTGGCCGATGAAACGCTGGCCGATCGGGTCGATGAAATTCAGGAACGGTTGGATGAGGCGCAGGAAGCGGCGCGATTTGTGCAGCAATATGGCAACCAGTTAGCCAAACTGGAGCCGGTGGTTTCCGTTCTGCAAAGCGATCCGGAACAGTTTGAGCAGTTAAAAGAAGACTATGCCTGGTCGCAGCAAATGCAGCGTGACGCGCGCCAGCAGGCTTTTGCGCTGGCTGAAGTCGTCGAACGTCGGGCGCATTTCAGCTATTCCGACTCGGCGGAAATGCTGAGCGGCAACAGCGATCTCAATGAAAAGCTGCGCCAGCGGCTGGAGCAGGCGGAAGCCGAGCGTACCCGCGCCCGCGAAGCGCTGCGCAGCCATGCCGCGCAGTTAAGTCAGTACAGCCAGGTCCTGGCCTCGCTAAAAAGCTCTTACGACACGAAAAAAGAGCTGCTTAACGATTTGCAGCGCGAATTACAGGATATTGGCGTTCGCGCCGACAGCGGGGCGGAAGAGCGCGCCCGCCAGCGTCGCGATGAACTGCACGCTCAGTTGAGCAATAACCGTTCGCGTCGCAATCAGCTTGAGAAAGCGCTCACCTTCTGCGAAGCGGAGATGGAGAACCTGACCCGTAAGCTGCGCAAGCTGGAGCGCGATTATCATGAAATGCGCGAGCAGGTCGTGACCGCGAAAGCCGGCTGGTGCGCAGTCATGCGGATGGTGAAAGACAATGGCGTGGAGCGCCGTCTGCACCGTCGTGAGTTGGCTTATCTGTCGGCGGATGAACTGCGCTCCATGTCGGATAAGGCGTTGGGCGCGCTGCGCCTCGCCGTTGCGGATAACGAACATCTGCGCGACGTATTGCGTCTGTCGGAAGATCCGAAACGCCCGGAACGTAAAATCCAGTTCTTTGTGGCCGTTTACCAGCATCTGCGCGAACGTATTCGTCAGGATATTATTCGTACCGACGATCCGGTTGAAGCCATTGAACAAATGGAGATTGAGCTGAGCCGTCTGACGGAAGAGCTGACATCGCGTGAGCAAAAGCTGGCGATCAGTTCCCGCAGCGTGGCAAACATTATCCGCAAGACAATCCAGCGTGAGCAGAACCGTATCCGTATGCTGAACCAGGGTTTGCAAAGCGTCTCGTTTGGCCAGGTGAATAGCGTGCGGTTAAACGTCAACGTGCGTGAAACGCATGCCACCTTGCTGGATGTGCTTTCAGAACAGCAGGAGCAGCATCAGGATCTGTTTAACAGCAATCGTCTGACCTTCTCCGAAGCGCTGGCGAAACTGTACCAGCGCCTGAATCCGCAGATCGATATGGGGCAACGCACGCCGCAGACCATCGGCGAGGAGCTGCTGGACTACCGTAACTATCTGGAAATGGAAGTTGAAGTTAACCGTGGGTCCGACGGCTGGCTGCGTGCGGAATCCGGCGCGCTATCAACGGGGGAAGCTATCGGGACCGGGATGTCAATTCTGGTGATGGTGGTGCAAAGCTGGGAAGACGAAGCGCGCAGACTGCGCGGGAAAGATATTTCGCCATGTCGCCTGCTGTTCCTCGATGAAGCGGCGCGTCTGGATGCGCGCTCTATCGCCACGCTGTTTGAACTATGCGAACGTTTGCAGATGCAGCTCATCATCGCCGCGCCGGAAAACATCAGTCCGGAGAAGGGCACGACCTATAAACTGGTGCGTAAAGTGTTTCAGAATACTGAGCATGTTCATGTTGTCGGGCTGCGTGGCTTTGCGCCGCAGCTTCCGGAAACGCTTCCCGGTACGCAAACGGAAGATACGCCTTCAGAAGCGAGTTAAATACGGCAGAAACGATGACGTGCCTGATGGCGCCTCGTTTATCAGGCAAGGCCGGATAAGTCGGTTACGCCGCCATCCGGCACAACAAGTTCTGCTTTATCATTAGCCTGGGGCGGCGAAAGCCGCCTTTTTCTTTATCTGAAAAATCTCTCCGGGTAGTGCATTTTCTTTAAACTTCTTTACATTAGGTTAGGCAAAAACGTAACGAACTTTATATACTGGAGTTAAGCCTGACGAGTGAGCAGGCTGACTCGTCATACTAAACAAAAGCATTGGTTGCGGTTGACCCGCGCTGCGGGCAGCACAGTCATGCGGAGTATGATAACGAAAACAGGGGGCAAGGGATGTTGCTTAACAAGATGTGTGGTCGTTGTCTGTCGGCAATCAGTTTATGCCTGGCCGTAACATTCGCTCCACTGTTCAATGCGCAGGCCGATGAGCCTGAAATGATACCTGGCGATAGCGCCGTTGCCGCGCCGGATCTGGCTGGGCCGCAGAAGCAATCAGCCGCGACGGCGATTATGGCCGGGATTCAGCCGCTGCCGGAGGGCGTTTCAGCCGAGAAAGTCCGGGCTGATTTACAGTCGCAGCTTCCTTCCGGCTATACGCCGGTCTATATGAGCCAGCTGACATTGCTGTATGCCGCGCGCGACATGAAGCCCATGTGGGATAATCGCGATGCGGTGAAAGTCTTCCAGCAACAGTTGGCGGAGGTGGCGATTGCCGGATTCCAGCCGCAGTTTACCGCCTGGGTGGCATTGTTGACCGATCCCGCCGTAAACGGTATGGCGCGCGATGTTGTGTTGTCAGACGCCATGATGGGCTATCTCCATTTCATTGCGAATATCCCCGTCAAAGGCCAGCGCTGGTTATATAGCAACAAACCTTACGCATTGACGACGCCGCCAGTCTCGGTGATTAACCAGTGGCAAATCGCGCTGGAAGAGGGCCAGTTGCCGATGTTTGTCGCCAGCCTGGCGCCGCAGCACCCACAGTATGCGCCCATGCATGATGCGCTGCTGAAGCTGGTGGCGGACTCTCGCCCGTGGCCGCAGTTGACCAATACCGCGACGCTGCGCCCGGGACAATGGAGTAACGATGTGCCTGCGCTGCGCGAAATATTACAGCGTACGGGGATGCTGGATGGCGGTCCAAAGATAGCCTTACCCGGCGATAACACTGCTGATAGCGCCGTCGTCAGCCCCTCCGCCGTGGTCGACGAAACATCGGTGGCGCACGACGAACCAACGGCCCGCCGTAGTAAGCCGGCTCCGGCGGTACGCGCCGCCTACGATAATGAACTGGTCGAGGCGGTAAAGCGTTTTCAGGCATGGCAAGGGCTGGGGGCGGATGGCGTTATTGGCCCGGCGACGCGTAACTGGCTTAATATGACCCCCGCGCAACGCGCAGGCGTACTGGCACTGAATATCCAACGTTTACGCCTGCTGCCAGCGGAACTCTCTACCGGTATTATGGTAAACATTCCCGCTTATTCGCTGGTCTACTATCAGAATGGCAACCAGGTGCTGGCTTCGAGGGTGATCGTCGGGCGTCCCGATCGTAAAACGCCGATGATGAGCAGCGCGCTGAATAATGTGGTGGTGAACCCGCCGTGGAACGTTCCGCCCACGCTTGCGCGTAAAGACATTTTACCGAAGGTGTGGAATGACCCAGGCTATCTGGAGCGCCATGGCTACACCGTGATGCGCGGCTGGAACAGCAAAGAAGCGATCGATCCGTGGCAGGTTGACTGGGCCACCATTACGCCATCGAATCTTCCGTTCCGTTTCCAGCAGGCGCCAGGCGCGCACAATTCGCTGGGGCGTTATAAATTTAATATGCCGAGCTCAGATGCGATCTATCTGCACGATACGCCTAACCATACTCTCTTTCAGCGTGACGCCAGGGCGTTAAGTTCCGGCTGCGTGCGGGTCAATAAGGCCTCTGAACTGGCGAATATGCTCTTGCAGGATGCTGGCTGGAACGATGCGCGGATCTCAGGCGCCCTGAAGCAAGGCGACACGCGGTATGTCAATATCCGGCAGAACATTCCAGTAAATCTTTACTATCTGACCGCGTTTGTCGGCGCAGATGGACGTATGCAATATCGTACAGATATTTACAATTACGATCTCACAGCGCGATCCAGCGCACAAATTGTGCCAAAGGTTGAACAATTAATCAGGTAAATGAAGAAGTTCTGGTAAATATGTTGTCCTAATGTTTGGCTTCAACGGGGCGTTTCGCTGTAGACCCCCGTTGTGGCTGGGGGAGGGCCATCTTGACGCGGGCTTTATCGGAAGTTAAGGTGCCTTTCGTGCGCCAGAAGTGCATATACAACAACCTTTAAGTCGACCGGGCCGTTCAGAAGTCTGTGCCAGCCGGTATCATGTCTGCTTAAAGGTAGAAGTGTATTAACGATAACATTGACCTGTAGACCTGATTATCATGGACAAATTTGACGCTAATCGCCGCAAGCTGCTGGCGCTTGGTGGTGTCGCTCTCGGCGCCGCCATCCTGCCCGCGCCAGCGTTTGCCACACTCTCGACCCCACGCCCGCGCATTTTGACGTTAAACAATCTCCATACCGGAGAGTCAATCAAGGCGGAGTTTTTCGATGGAAGAGCCTACATTCAGGATGAATTAGCAAAGTTAAACCATTTTTTCCGTGACTATCGCGCGAATAAAGTCCGATCAATCGATCCCCGCCTGTTTGACCAACTTTACCGACTTCAGGGGCTGTTAGGGACGCGTAAACCTGTGCAGCTCATCTCAGGCTACCGTTCTCTTGATACCAATAATGAATTACGCGCCCGTAGCAGCGGCGTAGCGAAAAAAAGCTACCATACAAAAGGGCAGGCGATGGATTTTCATATTGAAGGCGTGGCGCTGAGCAATATTCGCAAAGCGGCGTTATCTATGCGCGCAGGTGGTGTAGGATATTACCCACGTAGTAACTTTGTGCATATTGATACCGGGCCGGCGCGGCACTGGTAATCAGCGAGGCTTAATCAAAGGAGCAGTATGAACTATCGTATTATTCCGGTCACCGCGTTCTCCCAGAACTGTTCATTAATCTGGTGCGAACAAACCCGGCTGGCGGCGCTGGTCGATCCGGGCGGCGACGCGGAAAAAATTAAACAGGAAGTGGACGCCAGCGGCGTGACGTTGATGCAAATTTTACTCACGCATGGGCATCTCGATCATGTCGGCGCGGCGAGTGAACTGGCGCAGCATTACGGCGTTCCTGTTATCGGTCCGGAAAAAGAAGATGAGTTCTGGCTGCAAGGACTGCCGGCGCAAAGTCGCATGTTTGGTCTGGATGAGTGTCAGCCGCTGACGCCTGATCGCTGGCTGAACGACGGCGATCGCGTCAGCGTAGGGAATGTGACGTTACAGGTGTTACATTGTCCGGGACACACGCCGGGACACGTGGTTTTCTTTGATGAACAGTCGCAACTGCTGATCTCCGGCGATGTGATTTTCAAAGGTGGCGTCGGGCGCAGCGATTTTCCTCGCGGCGATCACACCCAGTTGATTGACGCCATTAAGCGTAAATTATTGCCGCTTGGCGATGATGTGACCTTTATTCCTGGCCACGGCCCGCTCTCTACGCTCGGGTACGAGCGTCTGCATAATCCCTTCTTGCAAGATGAGATGCCGGTCTGGTAAGCAGAATGAAAAAGCCTGCACATTGCAGGCTTTTTTATCGGTCACGCCAGTCGGCAGCTTTTTACAGTACCGCGACAATGGCTTCGCACAGCGGCGCCATATTATCCGGGGTCATGCCCGCCACGTTCACGCGACCAGAAGCCACGGCATAAACGCCGAACTCTTCACGCAGACGCAGCACCTGATCTTTGGTCAGACCGCTGAATGAGAACATCCCGTTCTGCTTGATAATAAAGCTGAAGTCACGGTTCGCGCCTTTTTCCTGCAAGGTATTCACGAACAGTTGACGCATACGCTGAATACGCTGGCGCATGTCCGTCAGTTCCTGTTCCCAGATAGCGCGCAGGGCGTCATTACTCAGGATAGTCGCGACGATGGACGCGCCGTGCGCTGGCGGGTTGGAGTAGTTAGCGCGAATGGCGGATTTCATCTGGCTAAAAGCGCGATCCACGGTTTCCGCATCGGCGGCAACGAGGGTGCAGGCGCCGACGCGCTCATTATATAAGCCGAAGTTTTTGGAGTAGGAGCTGGCGACAATAAGCTCTTTATGCAGCGCGGCAAAGGCGCGCAGACCTTCCGCATCTTCTTCCAGGCCGCGGGCAAAGCCCTGGTAAGCGAAATCGAATAGCGGCAGCCACCCTTTTTCAACGGAAAGCTCAGCCAGAACCTGCCACTGTTCCAGAGTAGGGTCAATGCCGGTTGGGTTATGACAGCAACCGTGGAACAGAACCACATCGCCGGCCTGTGCTTCGCTCAGGCTGGCTTGTAGCGCTTCAAAATCCAGCGTGTGATTTTCCGCATCGTAGTAAGCGTACTCCCGAACTTCCAGGCCGGCAGCGTTAAACACGCTTTTGTGGTTCGGCCAGCTGGGGTTGCTCACCCACACCCGTTTTACCGGAGTATTTTTTGCCAAAAAGTCGGCGGCAATGCGTAACGCGCCGGTACCGCCCGGCGTTTGCGCCGTGCGTGCGCGCTTATCGTTAATCAGCGCGCTGCCTTTGCCGAACAGCAGTTCCTGAGTGCAGCGAGCAAATTCCGGAATCCCGTCAATGCCGAGATAGTTTTTCGTCGTTTCATTTTCCAGTAAATACTGCTCGGCTTTTTTAACGCTGGTGAGCACCGGTGTTTTGCCGGTTTCATCTTTATATACGCCAATGCCAAGGTTAATTTTCCCTGGACGGTCATCGGCGCGAAACAGATCGGCCAGGCCCAAAATCGGGTCGGCAGGAGCGGCGGTTATGTTCTCAAACATGACGAGGTTCCATTATAGTTACAGAAGGGAAATCCGCTATCAGGTTAACGGCAGATTTACAAAATGCCAACCGTTAGCGCTAAAAAGCCCGCCTGTTTTTGAAAGACGCACATTTTCTCTAAGAGAGATAAAAAAACAGGACCGAAGTCCTGTTTTTGAGGCATAAAACAAAGGGGTCTGCTGATCAGAACTGGTAAGTAATACCGACAGCCGCCTGATCGTCGGTGCCAACGTAGCTGGAGCTGTAGTCGTTTTCGTCCAGCAGGTTGAAACGGTAGTCAACCCATACGTTCATGTTTTTGTTGAAGTAGTAAGTCGCGCCCGCCTGAATATATTTCGCCAGATCGGCCGAGCCGCCGGCGCCGTTCAACTGCTTACCTTTACTCTGCACATACGAGATTGCCGGACGCAGGCCGAAGTCAAACTGGTACTGAGCGACCACTTCCAGGTTCTGCGTTTTGTTTGCCATTTCCACGGTATCGGTAACCGTATTTTCAACAATGCTCATATTGCGGGTTTCAGCATATACGGCAGCCAGGTAGACGTTGTTTGCATCATATTTCGCGCCAACGGCCCACGATTCTGCGCGATCGCCATTACCATCGCGATCCTGCTGATCGTTAGTACGCTTGCTGTTGCTGTACGCTGCGGTGACGCCAAAGCCGTCGAACTCATATGCCATGGTGTAACCTACGCCATCGCCATTCTGAGAGTTAATGCTGTGGTTGTCCTGATTTTTACCCTGATACTGGATACCGAAAGAGAGACCGTCCACCAGACCAAAGAAGTCAGAGTTACGGTAGGTCAACAAACCGCCAGCACGGCTGGTCATGTAGTTATCAGTATAGGCGCCGCCCCAGGTTTCGCCGGAGAAGTAGGGGGCCATATCGGTATAGGATTCAACATCATAAACGATACCGTAGTTACGACCATAATCGATTGAACCCACTTCCGCGTATTTCAAACCCGCGAAAGCCAGACGGACCAGATTCGAGTTCTGCTGTTCGCCTTCAGCGCGGTCTGCTTTAGTACGGTATTCCCACTGACCGAAACCGGTCAGATCGGTGTTAATCTGCGTTTCCCCTTTAAAACCAATCTGGGCATAAGTCTGGTCGGCATTTTTACTATCGCCGGTCGTTGTCCATACGTGACGACCCACGGCTTTACCGTACAGATCCAGCTTATTACCATCTTTATTATAAATTTCTGCTGCGTTTGCGGTTGCAGCAGCCAGCAGGGCAGGGATCACCGCTGCCAGGATTTTGCGCTTCATCATTATTTATTACCCTCATTGGTTTTTTTATATGACACCTGCCACTGCCGTCAATAAATTCCGTCAATAAAACTTTACAGAAATATTGATGAGAGTTTGGTGTCTTTATGTGTCTGACAGGCATCTTTCCATTCAAACTAACGTTTCGCTACCGTGAAAGTGCTACAAAGATAAAGATTTGGTTTCAAAAGGAAATAATATGTAAACAAATGTTATTTTTACGGAACTTTGTGAACAACGTCAAACTTCCCCTGAGTTATCGTTTTGATTTGATCGTTTTTCTTTTATATCCATGATTTTATTGAATTTATTTGTTCGCGACACCGTTGTGCCTGAAAAAGCAGCTGACGAGCTATTTCATAAAAATAGCCATTTAGAAGTCTGGATGTCTGAAATTGTGGTGAAAAATTGTGCTATTAGAGCAGAAAAATCTAATCCGCAATAAAATTAAGGATTAATTTTTATGTGTAAATATTTTCGTGAAATATACAGTAACAAGATGTGGTAATTCAGAGGGTTGTAATTAATTTTATTTACTTATTGATAATAAAACTGACATTCAGGCGAAAAAAAAGGCCAGCATAGCTGGCCTTGAGTGTGACGTAAAAATCAGAAGCTGGCGTTGCGTGGGGTCCGTGGGAACGGAATAACATCGCGCACGTTTTGCACACCAGTGACGTAAGCGATAAGGCGTTCAAAGCCCAGGCCAAAGCCGGAATGCGGTACAGTACCGTAGCGACGCAAGTCGCGATACCACCAGTAATCCTCTTTATTCAGCCCCATTTCGGCCATACGGGCATCCAGCACATCCAGACGCTCTTCACGCTGGGAACCACCGATGATTTCGCCGATTCCCGGCGCCAGCACATCCATGGCCGCCACGGTTTTGCCATCTTCGTTAAGGCGCATGTAAAACGCTTTAATTTCTTTCGGATAGTTTTTCACCACTACCGGCGCTTTGAAATGCTCTTCCGCCAGATAACGTTCGTGTTCGGAAGAGAGGTCGACGCCCCAGAACACCGGGTTTTCAAATGTCTTACCACAGCGTTCCAGAATGGCGACCGCATCGGTGTAATCCACCTGAGCGAAGTCGGTAGAGACAAAACGCTCCAGACGAGCGATAGCGTCTTTATCCACGCGTTCGGCAAAGAACTTCATGTCATCCGCACGCTCTTCCAGAACCGCGTTGAAGACATATTTCAGCATGGCTTCCGCCAGACGGGCGTTGTCTTCCAGATCGGCGAATGCCACTTCCGGCTCCAGCATCCAGAACTCCGCCAGGTGGCGGCTGGTGTTGGAATTTTCCGCGCGGAAGGTCGGCCCAAAAGTATAGATTTTGGACAGCGCGCAGGCATAGGTTTCACCGTTGAGCTGGCCGGAGACGGTCAGGAATGATTCTTTGCCAAAAAAGTCTTTGTCAAAATCTACTCTGCCCTGGTCGTTACGCGGCAGGTTTTCCAGATCCAACGTTGAGACGCGGAACATTTCGCCAGCGCCTTCGGTATCGGAAGCGGTAATCAGCGGGGTAGAGACCCAAAAGAAACCCTGCTCATCGAAGAAGCGATGCAGCGCCTGCGCCAGAGTATGGCGGACGCGCGCTACCGCGCCAATCAGGTTGGTGCGCGGGCGCAGATGCGCGACTTCACGCAGATACTCAATGCTATGGCGTTTTGCCGCCATCGGGTAGGTATCCGGATCTTCCACCCAGCCTGCGACTTCTACTTTCGTGGCCTGGATTTCGAAACTTTGCCCCTGTCCCGGCGACGCGACAACCTTACCTGTTACTACCACGGAGCAGCCTGTCGTCAGGTGTAATACTTCTTCATTATAATTGGGCAGAGAATTATTAATGACAGCCTGTACAGGATCAAAGCAGGAGCCGTCATAAACGGCGAGGAAGGAGATGCCAGCTTTTGAATCTCGGCGGGTACGCACCCATCCGCGCACGGTGACTTCTTGGTCAACGGCTACGCGGCCCTGGAGTACGTCGGCTACAGGCACAACGCTCATAATATTCTCTCTAGTTAATAGTCGGAAAAAATAAACACTTGTCCACCCGAAATGGGGGTATTCCTATGTTACCTGGCATCTGCAATCAGACAAGCAGAAATCGCATCTGGAAGCAGGTTTTCAGAAAGAAACCTGTAAAAAGTTCGCACCTGCTCGCGAACCATTGAGAATTTAGGCTGGTTTTGCAAGCTTTGCGCACGTTACTCGATCAGGACGCGCATCTCTTGCTTGGCGTTTTGCATCACGACAATCGTTTTAAAAGACTTTATATTGCCTGAGGAAAAGAAAAGCTCACGGGTAAGCGCTTCATATTCCGCCATGTCACGAACATTGAGCACCAGTAAAAAGTCGAAATCGCCCGTTACGTAGTAGACCTGCTGCACCTGCGGGCAACTGACAAACCGTTGACGAGCCTCTTCCAGTAAATTGAATCGCTCGTTTTCGATCACCACCTGCACCACAATCGTGACCGGGCGTCCCACTTTGCCAGCATCAATAAGGCTGACATTGCCTTTAATTATGCCCGCCTCCTCCAGTGCCGCGATACGACGATTCACTGCCGAAGGTGAAAGATTGACCTGTTCGGCGATTTCCCGCTGAGAAAGACGATTATCGCGCTGCAATAATGTCAGAATGTTTTTATCCCAGGCGTCAAGCTTCATATCGCAAATAACCTCTTTAATGTGATGACTATCACTGTGCGCAATTTTGCCGCGTCCAGGCCGTTAAAAAAAGGTGAAAATTGCACGACGATGGGCATTTTCGCGCCATTTAACAGCAATAAGCATAGTACTATCATAATCAGCGGAATAAAGAAAAGGACGTAATAGATATTGTGCGACTCTTTTATCAGTACGTTTATTAAAGTGAGGATAACCACTACTACAGCCACAAAACGCGAGTTCTTTGCTTGTTTCTACTCAATAATTGACAAAAATATATTATTTCAATAAATAAACTTTAACAAAAGGTATCATTATGCATGAGCTTATTAAATATCAGTTTAATACACGTCGGAAAAAATATGGTACAGGAGCGGCCTTAAGTTTGCTTAACGGAAATGTTGGGCATGAGGTGTTAGCATTTCATAAAAAATTACCCAATTATGCCGTCACGCCGTTACATAATCTGGCGCATCTAAGCCAGCGGCTTGGACTAGGGTCCATCCATATTAAAGATGAGTCCTGGCGTTTTGGCCTGAATGCTTTTAAAGGTCTGGGCGGCTCTTATGCTGTAGGAAAATATCTCGCTGATAAATTGCAATGTGATATTAACTCGTTAAGTTTTGCTGCCCTTAATACTCCTGAGATTAAAGAAAAAATTAAAGATTGTGTTTTTGTTACCGCGACGGATGGCAATCATGGCCGTGGTGTGGCGTGGGCGGCAGAGCAATTAGGTCTAAAAGCCGTCGTTTATATGCCTAAAGGATCATCGTTAATCCGGGCAGAGAATATTCGCCATCATGGAGCTGAATGCACCATCACCGATCTGAACTACGATGATGCAGTGCGACTGGCCCATAGAATGGCGCAAACAAAAGGCTGGGTGCTTTTGCAGGATACAGCCTGGACAGGGTATGAAGAGATCCCAACATGGATTATGCAAGGCTATATGACACTAGCGGTTGAAGCTTATGAGCAGCTCGCAGAAACAAACAGTCCGTTGCCAACCCATCTTATTTTACAAGCGGGGGTGGGATCGTTTGCTGGCAGTGTTATGGGTTATTTTGTTGAAAAAATGCAGGAAAATATCCCTAATATTATTGTGGTTGAGCCGCATCAGGCCAACTGTCTTTATCAATCCGCAGTTATGGATGATGGTCAACCTCACTGCGTCACTGGCGATATGGCGACGATAATGGCCGGGCTTGCGTGTGGGGAGCCGAATATTATCAGTTGGCCTATTATTCGGGACAACACCAGTTGTTTTATTTCCGCTGATGACTGTCTGGCGGCTAAGGGTATGCGTATTTCTGCCGCGCCGCGTCCAGGTACGGATACGCCTTTTATTTCCGGCGAGTCCGGAGCTATTGGCGTAGGGTTACTTTATGAGTTGATGAACAATATGCATTATCAGGATCTTGCTAATCGCTTACAGCTTGATGCCAGTGCTCATGTTCTGCTTATTAGCACCGAAGGCGATACGTCCCCAGATATTTATGAAGATATAGTCTGGAACGGACGCAGTGCTTAAACATTACGACTAAAAAATTAGATAATAAAGGTAGCATGTAAAAATGCGTTTTTTATACGCATAATAAACCTAATGCAGGAAGCAAGACTTTATAACAATATACCATTAAAACGGCATTTAGTGAGTAAGGGATGCTCCTACCCGCTGACTTTCCAGTTTAGTGTTGTTGGCAAAATTCAGGATTACGCTGAACTGGAAAGATTATTTCTGAGACTGAACGAATTAATTTAAATCCGAGGTCATTATGTTAGAGCAACTTTCACAACTCTTTGAATTTCTATGGGGTGGCCCATTATTTTTGTGTGTCATCGGCATTGGTTTTTATTTTACAGTACGCCTCAATTTTTTCCAGATTATTAATTTAAAAGACATTTACCGTAATACAATTGGTACACTTGCCGGAAAAAATAAACAAAACACTACTGGCGAGGTAGCGTCTAAAAAATCCTTAAAATCAATAGAGGTGGCTGCCACTGTGCTATCCGGCTCATTAGGCGCGGGAACGATCGCAGGTGTTGCTGCGGCTATTGCGGTTGGCGGGCCTGGAGCAATTTTCTGGATGTGGATCATTGCGGTCGTGGGTATGATGACCAAAATGGTTGAAGTGACGCTGGCGGTGAAATACCGAAGTAAAGGTGAGAATGGCGAATATTATGGCGGCCCAATGCATTATATTAAGAAAGGGCTCAATAAAAAATGGCATCCCCTGGCAGGATTATATGCGTTTGCATTAATGATTCTGGTTATTACGGATGCCTGTTTTGTGCAAACTAATACGATGGCGGCGGTCATTCACTATACGTTTGACATCCCAACAAGCGTCATCGGAGGATTTATTGTCATCGTAGGCGCGTTGGTTATTTTAAAAGGACTCTCCAGTCTTGGTAAATTCTGTACGATTGCACTTCCACCGATCACCATTGCCTATTTCATTGGTGCCGCTGGTGTAGTGGTATTGAATATCGAGGCTATCCCACAGGTTATAAAAAGTATTTTCTATTATGCCTTTGCCCCTGCGCCAGCAGCCGGTGGCTTTGTCGGGTCAACCATCATGATGGCCATCAGTAAAGGAGCCAGTCGCGGAATATTCACTAACGAAGCCGGCATGGGTACCTCGGCCACAGTACATGCTACTGCCAACGTGGATTATGCTTTCCGTCAGGGAATGTGGGGGGCAGTGGAAGTATTTTTTGTCTCAATGATTACCTGTAACTTTACCGCATTTGCTGTACTTGCTTCTGGTATGTGGACAGACGCCAGTTATCAAGGTATTCAGATTATCTTTGCCGCCTTAAAAGAAACATGGCATCCGATTATTGTTCAGGTTCTCTGTCTCGGTGTGGCGTTGATTCTGTTTACTTCTTATCTTGGTTCATATATTAAATTTCGCACTTCGATAAACTATATCTTTGGCGATAAGCTAGAACGCATCATTAAATGGCTATATTTTTTGCCGCCACTGATTGCCGTTAATATGGAAATCCCGGTAATCTGGTTAATGGCTGATATTGCTGTCGGTTTTCTGGTTATCCCCAACGTAATTGCTCTGTTCTTGCTGCGTAAAGAATTTATTAGCGAATTCAATTTATTCAGAACGCGTACACAGCGGGACACTAATTCTGAAAAAACAACGCAAATTACGCACGTAAATATGTCGAAGAGTGAAGGGAAAGAGGAGTAACCATCGCGGCCAGAACAGGTAAGATGGTCAGAAGAGTAACAAAGCGCCCACTTTCCGGGCGCTTCGCACAGGCATGGTTAACTTGCTTTACGCACCTGCGGGAGATCGAACGCTTTACGCAGCGCGCGCACAAACGCTTTATCATGACAGATCGTTTTACCGGGGCTGTCGGAAAGTTTAGCCACCGGCTTTCCGTTACATTCCACGAGCTTAATCACGATATTGAGCGGTTTTACCTGAGGGATATCGCAGGTCAGGCGGGTACCGATGCCGAAGCTTAACTGCACGCGAGAGGCGAAATGGCGATAGAGCTCGACCGCCTTTGGCAGATCAAGGTTATCTGAAAAGACCAGCGTTTTTGTCAGCGGATCAATCCCCAGCTTTTCATAATGGGCAATCGCCTTTTCGCCCCATGCGACAGGGTCTCCTGAGTCGTGGCGTAACCCCTGATAACGGCTGGCGAATTCAATGCCGAAATCGCGTAAAAACGCATCCATTGTAATGCAATCTGTCAAGGCGATACCAAGCTGGTCCGGATATTCGTTAAGCCAGGCGGCCAACGCGGCACGCTGGCTGGTCGCCAGGTCCGGACTGATTTGTTGATGCGCCTGGAACCATTCGTGCGCCTGAGTGCCCATCGGCGTCAGCGCCAGGCGACGCGCGAGATCATAGTTGCTGGTGCCGACGAACCATGACTCCTGCTGGAGACGTTTAACTATCGCCTGCTGCACTTCACGAGAGAAACGGCGGCGGGTGCCGAAGTCCATCAGGTGGAAGCGGGACATATCGAGATTGGCGGTTAACGCAGTGAAATCAACCAGCTTACTTTCCAGCGCGTCGAGCGCCTGATCAACACCCGCGTTTGGCGAGCGGTAGTGATGAACCAGCTCACTGATCACGGCCAGCAGCGGCACTTCCCACATAATGACTTCACGCCACGGGCCGGTTAAGCGAATATTCAGCTTGCCGTTATCGTTGGTGACACAGACTTGAGCTGGGTTATAGCGAAACTCGCGTAACCAGTTCAGATAATCCGGTTTAAAAAAGGGCAGGCCGGAGAGCCACTGGAACTCGTCCTCCAGGAGGCGCAGGTGCTGCATCGCGTCCACCTGCTCGCGAATAGCATCGGCATAAATACCCAGCAGGTCGTCGCCACGGCAACGAAACTCAGCCGCTACCTGCACATCATAGTAGTGGTGAAAAACGGCTTGCTGCATATGCAACTTATAAGCATCTGTATCCAGCAACGAGTGCAGAACAGGAGAAGCGAATTGTGTCATAGGTGCGCTGTTGCGTCCTCTCACGGGAGCGTTTAGTACAATAAACAACTAAGAAAACCGCTGGAGTATACCTTGTTTAGCGATTTATTGAACCCCGATCACACCATAAGCTGTCTTTAGGGTCGAGCGCATTTCGTGCCCCATGTTATAAAAATGTAGCGATGCGACTGCTAACCCCTTGAATTTAAGGATTTCTACTGCGCTGCTACCATGCTTTGGGGCAGTGATGGGGCATAGCGGAAAAGTGCCTGGTTGAGCAGAGAAACCTGTTCTGCGCTCTTCTCTGACATCCACTTTCCATACACCTTGTAAACCATCTGTGCATCGGTATGCCCCATCTGCGTTGCTATAAAGTTTGGGTTAGCACCAGCTGATAATGACCAGCATGCATAGGTATGTCGTGACTGATACGCGTTACGGTAACGAATGCCGGCACGCTTGATTATCGGGGCCCAAATTTTATTAATGGAATTAACCGCGTAGTGATATCCTGTGCGAGGTCCACGTTTGACGCATTGAGGGCTGAATACGAACGTGCAGGGCTGAATGACAGATTGTCCATATTCCCGCAACTTCACTTCAACCTCAAACTGCCGGCCAAGGCGTGTCAACTGGGCCTGATTCCTCAGGGCATCAATAGCTGGTTGAATGAGATATATCACCCTGTCAGTACCTGCGTCGGTTTTTGGCAGGGTGAACTCATCCGTCTGGGTAAGGTTGCGCTTCACAATGATCGTCCCGGCATGCAGATCGATATCTTCCCAGGCCAGACCGCACAACTCCCCATGCCTCATTCCGGTATAGACTGCCAGTGACCAGAGATTTCTCATCTGCTGGTGTCCGCATGCCTGGATAAACCTGATGAACTCGTCTGTCGTGAGTGGATCTGGTTCCCCTTTCGCTTTCTTGAGACGGTTAATTCCGCTAAACGGGTTTTCCTTTGCATAGCCGTTATCTGTTCCAAACTGGAAGATCTCGGCCATCAGCATCATGTAATTATTCACTGTGGACGATTTCCGGCCTTTAACCTGAGTCCGGTGATCCTTCTTCATTACCTGAAAGCCCGTCAGCAACTCCTTCCTGACATACAGCAAATCCTCAGTAGTCACCGCAGAAACCATTTTGTTTTCGCCGATGAGTGGAAGCATGTTTTTTATGATAGATTCGTACCTACTCATGGTATTAGAGCTGATCTCCATTCTCTTCAGCTCGGACCATCTTTCGGTAAGCTCCAGCACAGTAATTTCCTTTCTATCCTGACCGAACCGGGCAAGGTTCGGTGAGTTTGGGAATTTTTCCACATAGTTAAAATTCCCCATCCTTATCGCAAAACAAACCGAAGAACGCAGTTCGCCAGCTATCTTGCGATTTTTTGCAGTGTCAGGGATACCAAGGTTTTCCCTGACACGTTTACCTTTATACAGAAACCAGATGCGGAGCGAACCGCCGTGGTTTTCGACGCCTGTCGGGTATGATGCATTAGCCATTAATCCCTCCTGACGTCCAGGAGCATTGACGAGTGTACAGCTTTTCATGTTGTCTTCGCACCTGGTTGATTTTTTTTCTGCGCCTCGATCCACTGATCAACGGCTTCTCTGTTGTATATGCATTCGCTCGAAGGCTTCGGATTTCCGTCTGGTGAAATGTGCAGGTACTCGCGGCCCAGCATCCAGGATTCTTTTCTGGCGCGGGTAATGGTTCCGGGCTTAAGCCCGGTAACCGCAATCAGAACTTTTTCGCTAACCCACTTGTTTGGCGTCAGTTGGATAATGTTGCTCATCGTTTTCTCCAGTGGCCCCGCAGCGGGCCATCGCTAATATTCAGTTTGCCTGTGCTGGCAGATTTCTAAGTTTCCGGACGCCGATCATTGCGGTGGCTACGTAGCTGGTGGCCCGGTTAACTACTTCAACAGGCACCTTTACGCCATCCACTACAACGGTGTAATTGGTAACGTGCTTTTGTCTGCCGTAATCGCCGAACTTTTCATGATGCGCCGCCAGTGCAACATCACATGCGCGACGGCCCAATGGCGATTGCTTACTGCGATTTATAAGGCGCATAAAACCTCCTCAGGCGGGAGGGCGTAACCCCTCCCGATGCAATTAGCCGATGTATTCCGGTTTCATATCGTCCAGGGTGACGCGGTACTTATCGTGCAGTTCGTCGCCAAGATGGCGTTTAGCAGCGCCAAGCGTGCTTTCAGCTTTAGCAAACATCTCTGCGGCTTCCGGTTCGCCAGGGTTTGGAATTGAGTTGATCACTGCCTCGACTTTGTTCTGTGCATCGACCTGGTAATAGCGCTTCACTGCTTTGTTTTTTAATTCGGTGAACAGCGCAGTACCCAGCAACGCTTTCTGTGATTCGATATCCGCACGGATTGCTTTTGCCTGATCAACGGAACTTGCTGTATCAATGCGTTCGCGAAGATCGTCGGCAACAGCATCAACGTTAGCTGCCGACTCCTGCGCGCTGGTCCTGGTGCTAACCTCGCTGGTGATTTCCTGTACGCTCATGCGCTGGACTGGAGCAGGGTTAATCTCGCGTTCTTCTCGTTGCTCAACCTCATCAGGGCTGTACACGCCGAGGATCACTTCCGGGCAGTACAGGCGAGCCCAATATTTAACGCCCAGATAGGCAATTTGCTGTTTAGGGTTTGAAACCCATAGCGGAGAATTGCGGGTAACAACGCCGGAGAGGTAAAGAGGTTCTCCCCAGGTGATTTCAGATTCACCTCGCAGAATGGCACCAACCTGAACGAACAGGCCGATCTCGTCCTCATCTGTCCAGCCACGAACGCGCTCAGTGACGGTGTACTTCCCATTTTTACCGTTTTTATCGCGTGTGATTTCCTGTGTCCTGGTGCAGCGCTCCCAGTCACCCCCATAGCGGTAATGAAAACGGCCATGAATGGCACTGGAGCTTGCGATTACTGCGTTGACCAGTTGTGCCTCGTAACCAAGAACACCGTTAACCAGGTGTGTTTTCTGAGCCACAGCGTAAGGGTTCATGCCCCATTGCATAGCCTGCATGACGATAGCCATACAGTCGGCTGGTTTCCCTGCAAGGTGTGCCGGTACCGTCACCTGTGAGTCTGCCATCAGGTTAGCGAAAGCTGTTAACTGACCCAGTGCCTGAACGTTAAAAATTGCGTTACTGGCAGAAATGGTGTTTGGTGCCTGCTGCTCAGTGGTAACAATATTTGTGTTTTCCATGATTTTCCCCTTATGCCTGTACGCGCAACGCTTCAAGGCGGCGCACATCAAAATCGTTCAGTTCGTCGGTGTAGTCTTCTGTGATAGGCGCTGACCATTCACCAGTGTCGAAGCCGTTTGCTATCTCTCGCATTGTTTTGCGGTATTCCAGCATGCCAAGTTCCAGCAACTCGGTAGACGCCTCAATGATGGCGACCCAGTGGTAGTTCTCGTCTTTGTTGACGAAAATCCAGAAAAACTGGTCCAGCGCCGCAGTTTCGCAGTACATGGCCGCGCTCAGGTGATAGTCCCGATCGATGATTTCCCGGTGCAACTTCGCACGCAGGCCTTCCTGCTTGATGTTCCACATGCTGATAGTTTTCAGGTCGGCGCCAATGCGCAGGCCGCCCATATCGAGCTCAAGGTCAGGGCGTACCCGAACTTCCAACCCGGTTTCCTCATCAATCCCAAAATAGCTAACCTCGACAGCGCGGCTTGGGTGAGTCAGCAATTTGCCGGCGGTCGGGTGCTCCAGCAGGGCTTTCTGAATGTTCAGCGCGGTGCTGAGCTGTTGGCGGGTGACCAGCACTTTCCCTTCGGTGTTCTCCCGCCACGCATCCAGCAATTCGTCGGCGAATACCACTGCCGGGTTGACTGATTTCACGGCCTGAATCAGATCGGCCTTCGTGCCAGAGACTTTCAACGGCGACGATTTTTGCGCTTCCTGAGCGACCAGGTCAGGGTTGATTATTGCCAGTTGCTCCAGCAGCGCGTCACGGCTGCCGCTGGTTTTAACCGGCGCGGGCAGGGTGACGTTGTACTCTTTGATGCAGGCTTTCATCGCCGTGGCTGTATGTTTGGTGCCGTTTTCAATGCGCTGGAATTCTTCGGGAAGCTGCTCATACGATGCATAGGTTTCATCTACCGAAGCTCCAAGCGGCATCTGCGACGGCAGGGTGGCGTTGTACTCTTCCAGCAGCGCTTTGATATCGTCAGCACTCAGCAGCGCTGGCAGGCTGGCGTTGTGCGCGTCGATGAACTCGCGCAGGGTGGCGGTGGTGGTGAAAGCACCCTCAGGGATCTCCGGCTCTACGCTGAACTCCGCTTCGAGGTTTTCCGGCTGTAGAGCCAGAGCATGTACCAGGTTGCCCATATCAAGCACTGGAGAGCGCTCTTTGACGATAGTTTTCTCTACGTGACGCGCGTTAAAGTACATCAGCGACACGCGAGCATCTTTCACCTGAGTTGAGCTGATCCCATTGGCGGCGTGGTAAACTTCGTTTGGTACACCTTCATAGCGGCCCGGCTCGAAGTATTCCGGCCAGGCTGCTTCTGGCTCTTCTTGTTGCGATTCCGGTACGTTTTGTTGCGCCTCAGCCTGATTCTGGTTCTCTACGGTAACTGCTTCTTTACCAGTACCCAGATCGTCTTCGCCTGCCTGCACCGCATCACCAGCCTGTTTTTCATCACTGTCAGCTTTTTGAACCTGCACATTGCTGGTGGTCTCCGGATTCGTTTCTGTGCCATGAGTTGATGAGTTCTGCATTAAAGCGGACACGTCGAAAATACCGTTGCCAACATTTTTAACCAGTTCAGGTTCGGTGGTCGGCTGGCTTGTCCCGGTTTTCACCCATTTTGGGTCGTTCGGGTCGCTGATGCCTTCCACATATTCACCGCGCGCGGCGGCAAGCTGTCGGTTGGCTTCTTCTACCGCGTCTTTTTCCGGAGTGTGTCGGGCAGCCGTGAGAGCTTCCTCGGTGGGGTTCTCGTGATCAGTCTCCGTTAAGTTGGCGTTGATATACCCCTGAAGGCGTCCGGGGTAGTGATAAAACTCAGGGTGTGCGCTTCGGATCAGCGCGAAAATAGCGGCGCGGGAATAATCCAGGATACCGGGCGTTGCGCGAAGTGCTGCGGACCATTCTTTGAACGGACTTTCCTTTTTCTTTACGATTTCTTTTGCGCGACGGTAAACGCTGCCAGGTAGCTCATAGATATTAAAGTCCATAGGCAAAGTGGCCATTGCAATCTCTACGTCCAGAGTATCGAGAGTGTGTTCGTAATCAGGGTTACGGTCAGTCTTATTGCCACCGCCAGCGTTGGCGCCGCTTTCAGTGCGTTGAATAGCCGATACACGGTTGCCTTTCGCCCACTCCTTAACGAGCAAACCGCGATCGATATGCTCCGTCTCGAACCATGTTTTAAGGAACTGGATAACAGTCGCCAGTTCAGGAGTTTTTCCATCGACAGGGAATACTTTTTTAACGGCATTCACTATTTTGTGAATGTCATGTTCAATGGCTTTCTTGAACGCTTCAACATTCTCGGCGGCAAGCAGCAGGTTCTGGACATATGAATTATCGGTGTCCATTTCGAGACGCAGAATTTCTTTTTTCTGGGAGGCGTCGACGTGATAAAGATACTCACCTTCACCTATGTACTGAGCAAGAACGCGGTGACGGAGAGGCATAGTTGCGACAACAGTCAGCTCGGGGGCTGGGGCTGTTGCCTGGGCAGGGCTGTTGCTTTCGTTACCAAAATTTTCGGTGTGGTCTTCCAGCACTTCGCCTGTTTCGGTATCAACACCATCGACGATATGCTGGCGCGCCGCGGCGGCGGCTTCAGATGATGGCAGGGTGACGCCGGGGATTTGCGTCCAGGTCATATTGTCTTTAGCGAGTTGATAGTAATCGCAGAAAGTGAGGCTCAGTTCGCCTTCCGGCGGCAGCTCGTTAACGACAGGGAAATTAGTAGCGACAGCTTTGAAATAATCTTTCAGCTTCGCACCGGATTTAATCAGAAGATAATCCAGTGTTGCATTTGCCGCTTCAAAATCATCACTGCACCAGAGTACAGCGTCTTTCTGGCCTGATGATTTCTTTGCTTTGCGGACTAAAAATACAGGATTAGTTCCACTCATTGTTTTGTCCTCAATTCGTGTAGAATGGAGGTGCCTTAACAGCACCCCGATATATCTGGTTGTTAGGTCCGGTTCGCTTTGGTCGGTTGGACCGGACAGGGCACGCCCGCTTCGGTGGGCGTTTTCTTAATGGATGGTCTGATAAAATTTTTCTGAGTAATCAAGCTTGTAACTTCGGTAATTACCAAACCCTGCTTGTTCTCCATCACTTACCTTGACTGTGAGCAGCGAAATGGCTTTTACAGCACAATGAGGACTGTCGAACTTTCCGAGTACATATCCACCGTCGAGATTTTCGCAATTGAATAAAGCAATGCTCTTATTAACTGCTTTCAGGTTCATTTCGATTTTTACGATTTCCATAATTTCTCCAGTCTTAAATTCAGGGTGTATGAAGCCACGCCAAATTAATGGCGAATTTTTCATTTCATATTTCGGATCTACTATTTAACTTTCGTGCGCCATCTGGTCGTATTCAGCACACTGCCTGGAACAATATTCCTTTTCTTTGCTCGCCAGTTGCGAGCCGTTGCGATAGAGAAGTGTGTTTTTTACTTCTTTGCCTTCATCAATGGATTTGCGGCAGTAACCGCATTGTTTAAGCATCCGGATCTCCTTTCTGCGCCAGCAGGTAGCAGAGGCGGCGGATTAAAACCTCAATCCGGTTGAGCGGGACAGCCTGCTGTCGAGCTGGTCTACGTGCGAAATCAATCATTCTCACCCTCGTTTGCCTTATCGCCGGCCAGCGGAACGTTTTACACCTGACAACGATGCGCTTGTTGTCGATGAAACTAACGATAAAACCAAAGGTTCGATTTGTAAAGCAAAAAGTGCAACTAAAAGTTCTATTTTGGAGCATAAAAATAGCACCTAAAGAGGTGCTACCTGTATGGATGAGTTCTTTGGTTCTATTTTTTGAGGTCGTTAATTAGATCAAAAACGTTGTTCTTCAGCAGATCCATCTCTTGGAGGACTGCTTTTGTATGGAGGATAACACGCAGTTTCTCTGCTTCCGGGAGTTGATTGAAAAGAGAAAGCAATGTTTCTTCTTTTTCATCAAGGACTCTGGGTTTAGGTTCAGCCCTTTCGCCTTCACTTTCATCCCCTGGCTCCATGAAGAACCAATATTCAGGCCTTCCGGTCACCGCCGATAACCTTTTCAAGCGCTCTCCGCTGGCTACAGACGTGCCAGAGGCCCACTTTCTCACAGATGTGTGAGAAAGCATTACGCGCCGTGAGAGGTCAGCCATAGACCAGCCGTTCTCATCCAGAACTTGCTGGATACGCTTGGCGAAAATGGGATGAAGATTTTTGTTCATATTCACATTTTACAACCTTCAGTTTCTTTATTCATTGGAACTATTAGATTGATTTTTGTTGGAACCTAAAGTTTTACGTGATAATCTCCAGCTACCAACTCGTAGAACTGGAGAGCCAAATGGACAACCAATTAAAAATCAAAATCAGTAACCACATGACTCAAATGAGCATCGGCGAACATTTTGGTATCTCGTCTCAAGCTGTAGGCAAGTGGCTGAGAAAAGGAGTAATTCCTCCCCGTCGCATCCTGCCGTTATGTGAAATTCTTGAATGGAAAGTCACTCCTCACGAGATTGACCCAGCAGCATACCCAAACCCAACCGATGGCTTACCAAGCCAAGAGGCATCAGCCAAATAACCATAGAGGATATTTACCCATGGAGAACGCAATTGCACGAAAGTTAGACCCACCAGAAATCAACCCGATTGAGATAGAGAGCGTCCTGCTCAACCGGCTTGCATCAGTAGGGCAGAAATCATACGCCGAGCATATGGGCATCAGCGAGTCGACAGTCAGCAGGCGTAAAGCTGAGGGATATTTCTGCAACATGGCGAAAGAGCTGGCTTTTCTTGGGATTCAGGCCGCGCCACCGGAAGCGGTACTGGTATCCAGAAACTATCTCACAGCAGTAGAGATTCTCGCTGATGCCGGGCTAAAGGCTGAACGAGCCAGGCCGGATGCGCTGGGGTGGGACTGAAAATGGCAGCAACTAAAAAGGCGAAAGCCGCGGTGAGGGGGCACCAACGGCTTTCTGGTGCAAAAACGGTAGGTAATTGCGGAGATGAGTATGTCAAATACCGCTGAAATATACAAATTCCCTGCGCCGATACCGACGCAACAGGAGTGCCGTATGGCTGATCTGGAAAATGGCTATTTACGTTTAGCTAATCAGATCCAGGACGCCTTGTGTATCGTTGAACTATCGGGGCGTGAGTTCCGTGTTTTGAATGCGATTATCCGGCTGACTTATGGCTGGTCGAAAAAATCAGATCGTATTGCCAACAGCCTCATTGCAGATAAGACAACACTGAAGGTAAAGCATGTATCCGAAGCGGTGCTGAGTCTTGCCTATCGTAACATCATTATCCTGCGCCGTATTGGTCAAACAAGATACATAGGGATTAATACAAACCTGGATAAATGGGCTTATTCCAAGCCACATTGCTCAAAATGTCCGGTGTCTTTTCCTGATGATGAAATTGCCACATGGATTATTTCTGTACCTGAAACCAGGGATAGTTATCCCCGAAAAGGGGGAAGGGCATCCCCGAAAACGGGGATAGTTATCCCTGAAAACAGGGATAGCGTTTTACCCCATTCAGCCATCCCTGAAAACGGGGATAGTTATCCCCGAAAAGAGGGAAGGGCATCCCCGAAAACAGGGAACACCAAAGACATTATTCCAAAGACAAATATAAAAGATCTAACCCCCTTTAATCCCCCTAAGGGAAAAGTGAAGTTTGATCCGTTGAGTATTCCTGTTCCCGAATGGCTGAATGCTGCGTCGTGGAACGAATGGGTCACATACCGCCAGCAATCCGGAAAGCCCATAAAAACCGAACTGACGGTAACAAAAGCTTTCAGGCTTCTGAAGGAGTGCCTGGATGAAGGCCACGATCCGGTAAACGTCATCAACACAAGCATTGCCAACGGCTACCAGGGACTATTCAAACCGAAGTTCGCTCTCAACGACCGAAGAGCTGGCAGAGATGTGAACCACATTTCTGCGCCAGACAAAACCATTCCTACCGGATTCAGGGGGTAACGATGAAAAACGTAATCGGTACTGGCAGTGCGCTTGATCGCCTGAAAAGAATTATCCCAGCCAGTGTGCAGCCGAAATTCTCGACTGCTGATGAGTGGCGGGCATGGCAGGAAGCCGAAGGGCGTAAACGCAGTGAAGAGCTTGACAGGATGAATCAGAAATCCCGCACCGAGAAGATTTTCGGGCGATCTGGCATTCAGGATCTCCATCGTAGCTGTACGTTTGCTAACTACGAAGTAAGCGGGGAGGGGCAGCGAAAAGCGTACACGATGGCAAAAAGTTATGCCCAGAACTTCGGTAGTGGATTTGCGAGCTTTGTGTTCAGCGGTGGTCCGGGAACCGGGAAAAACCATCTTGCGGCGGCAATCGGAAATCATCTGCTGGCCGGCGGTCATAGCGTTCTGGTGGTAACTATTCCTGACCTGATGCTCAGGGTTCGTGAGTGCTACGACGGTGGGCAATCAGAAGCGTCCCTGCTTGATGACCTTTGTAAAGTTGACCTGCTGGTACTGGATGAAGTCGGTATTCAGCGCGGAAGCAGTGGTGAGAAGGTCATTCTCAATCAGGTTATCGATCGCCGTCTCTCATCGATGCGACCTGTTGGCGTTCTGACGAATCTTAACCACGAGGGGCTGTTGGATTCACTGGGCGCGAGGGTTATCGATCGCCTCCAGATGGACGGAGGGATGTGGGTGAATTTTGACTGGGAAAGCTACCGGAAAAACGTTAGCCACCTCCGGATTGTGAAATAAGGGGTTAAAAATGGCCCGACCTAAAACACAAAGCGAACGGATGATTATTCTTGAGCGGATTATCGGTCTGGTGAAAGAGCAGGGGCGCATCACGACGAACGACGTCGTTGCGATTTTTGGCGTGCACCGAACCACGGCGGAGAAATATCTGCGTATCGCGCTGGAGCGAGGCGGCTTCATTCGTCATGGCCGCTGCGGCATTTTCCGAGACCAGCGTGCGGTGATTGATTATGACCTCAGGCGATACAGCAGTAGTCAGGTAACGGGATTTTCAGCGCTGCCGGTGCTGGAGAAAAGCCCGGTAATGCAGGTTTATGGAGCATCCAAAATGAGCATCAACAAGGGGGGAGCCCAATGAGCAACATCGACAAACGGGCGCTTCGTGAAGTGGCTGAGAGGGCTACGCCGGGGAATTGGCGCCGCACCTCATCACTGTTCAATGGCATCACGGTAACGCCATTTTCTCTTTGCGGTGAAGAAGTGACGTTGGCCCATACTGTTGAGAAACGTGACGCGGAATTTATTGCCGCCGCTAACCCCGCCACCGTGCTGGCGCTGCTTGACGTGCTCTATGAGTTTGGAGAGGATGAGGTGGCCATCTCTGAATACGTCACAAATCTTGAAGATGCTTTGCGAGTTGCGGCAGCACCTCAGCAGGAGGAATGATAGCTGGTTAAATCCACAGCAGAAAGCAAAAGCATTATTAGGTACAATCACACTAACTTTTTGTTGTTAATTATTTGATGAATTACGAGGATAAGCTCATGTATCAGCGAATGATTTTTGAAGAAGGAAAAGAGCCAAGGTTGTATTCAAGCCAACATGACTCCAAGTTTATCCCAATAAGTAATAACAATGGAAAAGTTCAAAAGGTTCCTGTTATGGAGTTCAAGGATACCAGAGGAGATGTTTTTTATGCTTACAACTATGCTTATTCTGGTAAAAAACCATCAAATGACGAAATCTATAAGGCTATTGATGAGCTAAAGCCAATCGGTGAAAAATTCGAAATGTCTAAGACTATAAGCGATTAGATAAATCTGTTTTCAACATTGCAGCAAAATCACAGGAAGATCGAGACAAAGTTAGCATGGCGATATATGGAAATGTCGGAGCAGAACACCAAGAAGTAAGCGTAATTTGAATGAATGTGAACCCGCCGAGTACGGGTTTTCTTTTATCTGAACCCGCTGCGGCGGGTTTTTTGCCTAAAATGTGATATGAAACAACACACTAGCCTTTGCAAAAAGTGCTATTCACCCCTTGAATATTCTTTCTAACAGGTATACTGTGTTTATATACAGTTATTGAATGTAGAGGGAATTATGAGAATTGAACTTGTTATCAGCCGGGCAAAACAGCTTCCGGAAGGTGCCGTTCCTGCGCTTGAAAAAGAATTAATTACCCGTCTCCAGAATCAGTATGAAAACTGCAACTTAACCATCCGTCGAGGCAGTCAGGATGGTCTGAGTATCGTCGGTGCTGCTGATGGCGATAAAAAACGTATACAGAGCATTCTGCAGGAAACGTGGGAAAGCGCTGACGACTGGTTTTATTAACATTGCGCTTAATGCTGGCGCGCATTTTTCAGAATATCGCAATTTGCGTATCCCTTTGATGCTGCTGCCGACAATTTTTAACCGCGTCCGTGTGTCGCTCAGGGGGGTTACGTGGCAGAGGGAGTCCTATCAGATCTTGCTGATAATTTGCGGGTGACTATAACTGATGCTAAGGGAATAGAACTTTTGTCTTTTAGACTTGCATCAGGTGATCGCTATATCCTATCAACCCAAAACGGTTCTGTAACAAACCGAAAGCTATCAAGAGATGATTTGTACTGGTCTAAGGATACCATTATGGAAGTTGTCAGAGAGATGGGCTCTAATAATTGACTTAACAATAAGCACGCAATCATAATTATCGCACTGGCCTGAACAACCAGTAACCTGACAATTATGCGCCACGGAGAATACCATGGCGCACGAATTACAACTCATCAAGCAGTCATCTGGAATTCTGATCCCCGCTACGCCGGAGACCAGCGAAATTCTGCAGTCAAAAATTAAACTCGGTGCCGTGCTGGTGGCTGAGTTCCGTCAGGTTAGGAATCCTGCATTCCATCGCCGCTTTTTCGCGTTGCTTAATCTTGGGTTTGAATACTGGGAACCCACCGGCGGCACCATTTCTGCCAATGAACGCAAACTGGTAAACGGTTATGCAAAGTTTCTCGCTGCATATGGCGGGAATGAGAGCGCATTACTGGATGCGGCTGAACAGTATCTGGAACAGATTGCAAACCGCCGGGTAACAAACGGAATTAGCCTCTGTAAATCTTTCGATGCATACCGCGCATGGGTGACGGTTGAGGCTGGCCACTATGACGCCATCCAGTTACCGGACGGCACCCTTCGCAAACATCCCCGCAGCATCGCTTTTTCCAGCATGGATGAGGTCGAATTTCAGCAGTTGTATAAATCCGCGCTTGATGTGCTCTGGCGGTGGATTTTATCACGTACATTTCGTACTCAGCGCGAGGCGGAGAACGCCGCCGCCCAGCTAATGAGCTTTGCGGGGTGATGGCGATGAAATACTCCTGGTTCCATCATCACGACTGCACAACCGAGCAGGCCGACACGCTGATATCGGATTATCAGAAGCGGGGCGTAAGGACAGAAAAGAGCCTGAACCCTGACTTCATTACCTGGACTGTCAGCGCGAAATTACCTGAATATGCACACCGGGTGCGGACGCCAAAATCCTTACGCCAAAAGGTCTGGGGGTGAACATGGCTAAATTACCGCGCCGTAAGTGCGCAAACAAAGAATGCCGCCAGTGGTTTCACCCGATACGCGAGGGGCAGATCGTTTGCTCGTACCAGTGCGCCAGCGCCGTCGGCAAAGAACAGACCAGAAAAGCTCGCGAAGCCGCGCAACGTAAGGCGCAATCCCTTCAGCGCGCCGCTGAGAAAAAAGAACGCGCCGCCTGGCGCCAGCGGAAAGCCGCGGTTAAGCCGCTGAAACACTGGATTGACTTGACGCAGCGCGCCGTAAATGACATTTGCCGCGAAACCGAACTGGCAGAAGGACTCGGTTGCATCTCCTGTGGAACGAAGACGGCATTCGCATGGCATGCAGGCCATTACAGGAGTACGGCCGCCGCCGGGCATCTGCGCTTCACTCGCTTCAACATCCATCTTCAGTGTGATGTCTACAACGTCTACAAATCAGGGAACATCGAAGCATATCGTGCCGCGCTGGTTGAGCGTTACGGGGAGGCGGCGGTGCTGGCACTCGAGAACAATAACACCCCGCACCGCTGGACGGTCGAGGAGCTGAAGGAAATCAGGCTCGCGGCACTGGCGGATCTGCGTGCGCTAAAAAAGCTGGAGGCCGCATGAAACCAGAACTGATCGAGATACTCCGCATGCGCTGGTTGCGTCTCCGAATTTATCGATACCGGGGATCTTTTCCTGTGGCATATCGCATTCTTCGTAATTACGTCCGCATTGAAGCAAAACGGGAGCATCGAAATGAATCTTGAGTCCTTACCGAAATATTTTTCACCTAAATCCATGATGCCCGGCGCAGTACCATGCGGAATAATGTCTGATACGCTGACTATTACTGACGTAATGGCATCTCTCGGGCTACTTACTGCAAAAGCCGCAGTGGGTATTGAATTGTATCTGGCAAAAGCCGGGGTTTTATCTTCTGAAAATATCATCGCCTACATCAGGCAATTAGCAGAGCAGCGTGCAGAACGGCATGGGGCATTACGGAAAATGGAAAAGGGTAAGCGCTCAAAATTTCTCGACACTATGGCGCGTTATGTATTTCGCGATTATTCCCTCAGTGCGGCCAGCTTGGTGACGTGCAGTAGCTGTCATGGTGCTAAATTAATTGATGCTGAGGTTTTCACGAACAAGGTTACTTACCCGGATGGTAAGCCACCAAAATGGGTAAAAGATACGAAAGGTATTTCTCCGTCCGACTGGGAGGTGTGGAAATCAGTTCGTGAGCAGGTGCGCGTAGTGTGTAAGGCGTGTGATGGCAAAGGCCATGTGAAAAATGAATGTCGTTGCCGGGGACGCGGAGAAATTCTCGATAAGAAAAAATCTGAGTTGCAGGGCGTGCCGGTTTATAAAAAATGCCCAAGATGCAAGGGAAGAGGCTACCCACGTCTCAAAGATACCGAGATTTTTAAAGCACTAGGAGTAACGGAAATGGTATGGCGGTACAACTATAAACTGTTTTTCGATCGGCTGGTGGAGCATTGCCATATTGAGGAATCGTATGCAGAAAAGGTTCTGGGAAACGTGACTCGATGACCAAAATAATTTAGCTATTGCAAAATTAACGGAAAATGGCTAATCTGATTCCAACGATGGGTTATTATGCCTGTGACGTTACAAGAATTAAGAACCTCGCCTCGGCGGGGTTTTTGTTTTTTTTGGTGGTATATTCCCTTGGTGTCAAATCACAGGGGGGGCGATATGGGGTTCTATTACGTTTTTCAATACAAGCCGAAAGGGATGTCGTCGGGTAAGCATTTAAATGTTTCCGAGGAGTTTTCGGACCGGAATGAGGCAAAGAGAGCGAAGTCCAGGCACATGATTAATGATCCAGATTGTGTCTTCTCGGGAATCGTGCAGGCTGATTCGCCGGCAGCGGTACTTCAAGAAGTACAGGCTGAATCTCTTAATAGGCTTTAACGGATTTAACTTGGCAGTATCCACATTACCAATTTCATTAGGTCGCTTCGGCGGCCTTTTTCTTTTTCAGGCACCGGGCATCATCCGCTACGTGCTTGGTTGATAAATCCAGCCCGTGAAGCCTGCCCCTTTCATCACACACTGCGCCATCCGAGCTATCGGAGGTGAGGCTTATGAAAATGCACAACGATCCCCATTCAATGGACTCACAATCTATTTTTGCTGGCTCACAATTACTGCCAATGGAAAAAACTTCTCATTTGGCTCTGAGCGTCGGATTTCGCTCTCACTTAGCGTGAGTCCACGTCCGATTTCAGTTGCAGTTATTGTGAGCCAAAATTTGCGCTGATTGCGAGTCTGACTTTTTTCGATTGTGAGTCGTTACAGATAGCCGCCGGGCCAGACACCACAACGGTACCAGGTGGCGTTATGTGCTAGAAACCGAAATTCTTGAACATCTCATTACTACTCATATCGTTGGCTGGCGCACGGTTCATCGACTCCATCTGCTTAATCAACCCTATGCTAGCACCAACAGGCCCCCCGACGCTGAAACCGACGCTGCTGGAGCGGGTTTTGCTGGTGCTACTGCTGTGGGTTTGACTACGGGTGTTACAGTTGCTTTGGTGTGTCCGTGTGAGACCATTTTCGTTGAGCTGGCTATCTTCACTTTGGGTGCAGTTTCCCTGTGACTGGCTGTGACTGTCTCCTGTGGTGTGGTTGCGGCTATCCGTGTGCCACTCGCTATAGCCTCCCGCCGGCGCAATGATTCCGACCGATGTACCGTGGGTGGCATAGGGAGGCATGACCATGCCACTACAGCCACCGAGCAGTAACGCGGTGCCGACGATAAAAATGAACTTACCCAGAGCGGTGTTTTTCATTAGTTCCTACCTATTTCTTCTCGTTGGTTATTTCTATGCCCTGCCTTGGCAGGGCTCGCTATTATTCATTCTTCAACTGTGAGATCAAGTTATTTTAATTAAATCGGTATTATTCTTAATTGTGTTCTTTATGAATAAATATCCTCCGGCTATGCCGGAGGATATTTATTATTTCCTCTCATAACTGAGAGGCCCCACACAACCAGAGGGGGATGAATGTCCGAATCGATTTCTGGTACTGGGTTAGCAGGTGGCATCCTGACAGGAGCCAGTGTCTATGGACTGCTGACCTGTATTAGCTCAGACCTGAACTGGTTACTGTGTTGTAGCATCGTGGGATTTTGCATTTTTTGATGAGTGTCAATTACTAAATTCGTAGGCGATTCTTGGTGGTGATGTGTGACCCATCTCTTTTAAAATGATATTGGTATACTCGACTACCGGGCCTCTTGGATTACTGTCTTCTTTGTCCTGAAGGTGAGTCAACGCGTGTACAACTTCATGAATAAATGAGCGTGTTGTATCAAATTGTTGTGGGCCATCATTACTTTCATAGTACTCTGGTATTGAATCATCGTCTGTATCATCCAGGTTGAGGGCAATCACTTTTCTGCCTTCTGAACTCTCCAGGTCCTCATCAGTTACGGTAGTACCAAAGTTTTCTCCGGCTCCCAGCAACCAGCGTTGTTCTACATCATGCAATTCCTGGTCGTAGGCATAATTCATCAGTCTGCGGAATGTCCCGCTTTGAGTGTATGCATCTTCAAGTATGCGTGATAGCACCTCACGGCATTCATCATAGGTATCATCATCAATTTCGATATCAGGATCCATTCCTCCTGGTCCAGAGATAAGGTATTCAGCAAGACACATTGGTTCCAGCCTGGCTTTATCATCGGTAGCAAGACCATCATGTTGGAGGCGTAATTGCGAAGGATTATCTTGGTGTTCTGGAAGGTCTGGAAATACCTTGCTGTCATGAGGATGGGATAATCCATATGTTGACATCATATTATTGATAAATATTGGTTTAATTCCCGTTGGCATGATGAGTTACACATCCTTTTTATTACATGGAATTAACATTCTATAAATAGCATGTTTTTGTCAAACAGAATTCACTCAGCACGCAATCAATTAAACTAAAAGCTAAATTTGCAGTATTTGTGCCTCACCTCCATTAAAATTGTACTCTGCGTGATTTTACTTTCAGATTCTGCAACCACAGGCAATCCTGTTTTACAAGATATTAAACCCTGCAACCCAACCATTTCACTCACTCTAGTTACCATCCGAAATCATCGGAGGTGAGGCTTATGAAAATGAATGACAAGACTCCTGAATTCTGGGCTGCGGTTTTGACCGGACTCAAAAATGCGTGGCCCCAGATACTTGGGGCGTTAATGGCCGGACTCATTGCCTACGGCCGACTGATATACGACGGCGCCACCCGTAAAAATAAATGGCTTGAGGGCGTCCTGTGTGGCGCTCTTTCCTTATGTGTCACCAGTGCGCTTGATGTGGTAGGCCTGCCGGTTTCCATTTCGCCTTTCGTTGGCGGAATTATTGGCTTTGTCGGTGTGGACAAGCTGCGCGAAATCGCAATTAGCGCACTCAAAAAACGTGCAGGGGTTAATGATGAGAATCAGTGAAAAAGGCATTACCCTAATCAAAGAGTTTGAAGGTTGTAGCCTGACAGCTTATCCGGACCCGGGAACGGGGGGAGATCCCTGGACGATTGGTTATGGCTGGACCCACTCTGTTGACGGTAAGCCAGTTAAGCCCGGAATGATGATTGACGAGGCTACTGCCGAGCGCTTGCTTAACACTGGTTTAGTCGGTTATGAAAATGATGTGTCCAGACTGGTTAAGGTCAAGTTGACGCAAGGCCAGTTTGATGCGCTGGTGTCGTTCGCGTACAACCTCGGCGCCCGGACATTATCCTCATCAACTCTGCTGCGGAAGCTAAACTCTGGTGATTACGCTGGCGCCGCTGATGAGTTCCTGCGCTGGAATAAGGCTGGTGGCAAAGTACTGAACGGGCTTACCCGTCGGCGTGAGGCGGAGCGTGCTCTGTTCCTGTCATGATGTTCAACTGGAAAACGATGTTTGTTGGCCTGTTGCTTGTCTCGCTAATTGTTGCCGGTCGGCTGGCAAATCACTACCGAAATAACGCCATCACCTACAAAGAGCAGCGCGATACCGTTACTCATAGGCTGACGCTGGCGAACGCGACAATTACCGACATGACTAAGCGCCAGCGTGACGTTGCCGCCCTCGATGAAAAATACACGAAGGAATTAGCCGATGCGAAAGCTGAGAATGATGCTTTGCGCGATGATGTTGCCGCTGGCCGCCGTCGCCTGTACGTCAACGCAACATGCCCCGCAGTGCCGACAGGTAAATCCACCTCCACCGCCCGCATGGATAATGCAGCCAGCCCCAGACTGGCAGACTCCGCTCAACGGGATTATTTCGCCCTCAAAGAGCGAGTGAAGACGATGCAAAAGCAACTGGAAGGGGCGCAGGCGTACATTCGCACCCAATGCCACGGTAATGCAGGAAAAACTAGTAACCAATGGTGACTGTATTAAAAAGGTACTCCCGGGCAGGGGGCGCCACGGGTGGCTTCGGGCTCGCGGGAATCGGCTGATTTTTGATTTTTTAGTCTCTGTCAGCACTGAAAAATAACCTTAAAAATCAATACATTTACTGTTTTCAGTGTCGAAGTGGTACGTTTTTTGTTCGACACTGAACGCCATTTTCACCGTATACAGGAAAAGAGCACGACTGTGGATCAGGAAATTAAAAGCCTCGAATTAAACATCACACAGCTTTCGGCCATCACTGGTGCACACCGACAGACCATCGCCAGCAGGCTGAAGGGCGTAAAAACCTCAGGTGGGAACGGTAGTAACCTGAAAATCTACCGGCTGGTGGATATTCTGACCGCCATGATGACGATGCCGGCTGTTACCGGGGAGAATGACCCCAATAAGATGAAACCCTCAGATCGACGGGCATGGTTTCAGTCGGAAATGACGCGTATTGAGCTGGAAAAGGAGATGAGAACTCTGATCCCGGCCAGCGAGGTGCTGAGCGTTTATGCTGTCATGGCAAAAACGGTCGTCAAGACACTGGAGATACTGCCGGACTTACTGGAAAGGGATGCGGCATTGCCGCCTGATGCGCTGGAAATGACGCAAAAAATTATTGATCAACTCAGGGAAGATCTGGCCAGCATGACATACCAGGCCTGCGCGGATGCTATAAACGGAGATGATGATGACAACGGTGACGAAGGGCAAGAGGAAGAGCAGGAATAGTTTAGCCTCTGCCGTTGTTGCCGGATGTGATATCTCATCGATGTTCAGGCCGCCGCGCAGGATGAAAATATCGGATGCGGTCAGAAAATATATGCGCGTACCACGCGATGCGGGAAATTCTGTGGCATGGGAATCCACCCTGACCCCCTATGTGGTGGAAGCCATGAACTGCCTGTCATCACGCAGCTACGATGCCGTGGTATTTGTCGCCCCGGCAAGAACCGGTAAGACGCTGGGGCTGATTGACGGCTGGATTTCCTACAATATTGTCTGCGATCCGTCTGACATGCTGGTGGTTCAGATGACTCAGGACAAGGCGCAGGAGCACTCAAAGCGGCGTCTGGCAAAGATGTTTCGCCACAGTCCGGCGATAGCAAGAAGACTCAGCCCTCACCGTAACGATAATAATGTGCATGATAAAACGTTTCGTGATGGCTCGTTTCTGAAAATTGGCTGGCCATCAATCAATGTTTTTTCGTCTTCGGATTTTAAATGTGTGGCGCTGACTGACTACGATCGGTTCCCCGAAGATGTTGATGGTGAGGGGGATGCATTCTCGCTGGCGTCGAAGCGTACCACAACGTTTATGTCGCTGGGTATGACACTGGTGGAGAGCTCGCCGGGGCGGGAAATTACCGATACCAGATGGAAACCGTCATCACCGCACGAAGCACCGCCGACCACAGGAATACTTTCCCTGTACAACCGTGGCGATCGTCGTCGCTGGTACTGGCCGTGTCCGCATTGTGGCGAATATTGTCAGCCATCAATGGCGAATATGACCGGCTATCGCCATATTGCCGACCCTATGGAGGCCAGTGAAGCAGCGCGGATTCAGTGCCCACACTGCCATAAGTTGACTGAACCACAGCAGAAGCGTGAGCTGAATAATCGTGGCGTCTGGTTGCGGGAAGGTCAGCACATTGACCGCGACGGCAATATTACCGGCGAAGCCCGCCGCTCACGTATCGCCAGTTTCTGGATGGAGGGACCGGCGGCGGCTTATCAGACCTGGGCGCAACTGGTTTACAAGCTGCTGACCGCCGAAGAGGAATACGAACGAACCGGCAGCGAGGAAACCCTGAAAGCCGTCATCAATACGGACTGGGGATTACCCTATCAGTCCCGTCGCTCGCTGGAGGCACGCAGCGGTGACGCGCTGATGGCACGCGCTGAGGACGTATCAAAACGTACCGTTCCTGACGGGGTGCGTTTTATTGTGGCAACCGTTGACGTACAGGGCGGTAAAAAGCGGCGCTTTGTGGTCCAGGTAGTGGGCTATGGCGCATATGGTGAACGCTGGATCATTGACCGCTACAACATCCGTTATTCCCTGAGAGTGAATGAGGATGGCGAAAGCCAGCCTGTCAATCCGGCTGCAAGACCGGAAGACTGGGATTTGCTGAGAACGGATGTGCTGGAAAAGACGTATCCGCTGGCGGCAGATCCTGAACAGTTTATGCCGGTACTGGCAATGGCGGTGGACTCAGGTGGTGAAGACGGTGTTACCGATAATGCCTACGCGTTCTGGCGAAGGTGTAAGCGAAAAGGCGTTGCCGGGCGCGTTTATCTGTTCAAGGGAGACAGTACCCGACGCGAGAAGCTGATCACCAAAACCTATCCCGATAACACCGAACGCTCAGAACGTCGGGCAAAAGCCAGGGGGGATGTGCCGTTGTATCTGTTACAGACCAATGCCCTGAAAGACAGGGTAGCTGCCGCACTGGAGCGTGAGGAGCCGGGGGCGAATTACATTCATTTTCCTGACTGGCTGGGGCCGTGGTTCTACGAGGAACTGACCTATGAAGAGCGCAGCGCAGACGGAAAGTGGAAAAAACCGGGACGCGGTAATAACGAGGCGCTCGATCTGATGTGTTACGCCCACGCGCTGGCTATTCTCCGTGGCTATGAGCGAATCAACTGGGAAAAACCACCAGGATGGGCTCGCTTACCGGAAAAAGACGCCGCAAAAACCACGCAGCCTGTTGAGGTTCGCCAGCAGGAGCAACACGAAGGAGGAGAGAAAGCCGTGAAAGCCAGGAAGAAAAAAATTTTACCCGCCTGGGGCGGTGGTTCCGGAGGAGGGTGGTTATGACCAGGGCAGGGCTACAGGAGTTGTACAACGCCTATCTGGAGGCCGAGCTTGCTGTACTGAAAGGCAAGTCCATCATGCTTAACGGTCAGTCAATGACAATGGAAAGCCTGGAGGAAATCAGGAAGGGGCGCCGCGAGATTGAAGACAGGTTACAGCGGTTAAATAATCCGCGACGGCTTTTCACCCGGGCGAGGTTGTCATGAATTTTATCGATAAAGCTATCAGCATGATGTCGCCGGGATGGGCTGTATCAAGACTCCGATCGCGGGCAGTAATAAAAGCTTACGAGGCTGCAATACCCACCCGGACACATAAAATTAAGCGTGAAAACCGCAACGCCAATCAACTAAACCAGATTGCCGGAAAGTCCCTGCGGGAGCAGGCCCGCTGGTTCGATAACAATCACGATCTGGTGGTGGGGGCGCTCGATAAGATGGAAGAGCGCGTTATCGGGGCTAAGGGGATCATCGTTGAGCCACAACCACTGACGGTGGCCGGAACGCTGAATAACGCGCTGGCGGAACAAATCCACGCCAGATGGGCAGAGTGGTCCGTGTCGCCGGACGTGACCGGACAATATACGCGCCCGGTACTGGAGCGCCTTTTGTTACGCACATGGTTGCGGGACGGGGAGGTGTTCTCCCAGATGGTGGCGGGAAAAATGCCGGGGCTTGAGCCGGTGGCGGGCGTACCGTTCTGGCTTGAGGCGATGGAACCGGATTATGTCCCGATGGAACAGACGGACAGTACAAATAATCTGATTCAGGGGATCTATTTTAACGACTGGCAAAGGCCAAAAAGTTACATCGTCTGTAAATCCTGGCCGGGATTTGCCACCGCTATGGTGGCCACCAAGCTTATCGATGCAGAAAATATGCTGCATCTTAAATTCACCCGTCGCCTGAATCAGGCGCGGGGCGTCACGCTGCTGGCGCCGGTTATTATCCGGCTGCTGGATCTGAAGGAGTATGAGGACAGTGAAAGGCTGGCCGCGCGTATTTCGGCGGCTTTTGCCATGTTTATCCGGCGCAGTGACGCAATGGTACAGGATGGTGACGCGCCAGATTATGCGGATAAAGACCGCGATCTGGATATTGAACCCGGCACCATTCTGAAAGACCTGTTGCCGGGAGAGGATATCGGCACCATCAAATCTGACAGGCCAAATGCCAACCTGGAGTCTTTCCGTATGGGGCAACTGCGAGCGGTTGCCGCAGGTGTACGCGGAAGTTTTTCTTCTATTGCCAGAAACTACGACGGCACCTACAGCGCCCAGCGTCAGGAGCTGGTGGAGGCTCAGGAGGGATACGCCATTCTACAGGATAATTTTATTGCTGCCGTCAGTCGCCCGGTTTACCGGCGATGGCTGGCGACGGCGATTACGGCGGGTGTGATAGATGTGCCGACGGACACGGACATGGGGACCCTGTTTAATGCCGTGTATTCCGGTCCGGTTATGCCGTGGATAGATCCGCTGAAAGAGGCGAATGCCTGGCGGGTGCTGATACGCGGCGGGGCGGCAACAGAGAGTGACTGGGTGCGTGCCCGTGGCGGCGCACCTGCTGAAGTGAAACGCCGCCGTAAGGCGGAAATTGACGAAAACCGTAAGCTGGGACTGGTATTTGATACTGACCCGGCACATGACCCGGGGGAACAGGATAATGCCGGAAGTGAAGACAACAGTGGCGGCGATAAAAATGCCGCCGGTGATGACCACAGGGAACGAACGCGGGGAGGGAAGCAGTAATAGCTGGTATTCCATCAGGGCTGCAGTCAATAACACGGCGGAGGTCCGCATTTATGACGAGATTGGTGGATGGGGAATTTCGGCTCGCTGGTTTGCAGAAGAACTGGCTGCACTGGGACAGATTAACCGGATAAATCTGCATATTCATTCACCTGGCGGAGCAGTACTGGACGGAATAGCCATTTATAACCTGCTGAAAAATCATCCGGCGCAAAAAACGGTGTATATCGATGGAATGGCCTGCTCAATGGCATCCGCTATTGCGATGGTAGGTAATCCCATCATTATGCCGGAAAACGCCATGATGATGATTCATAAGCCGCGCGGAGTGGCGGGGGGTGAGGCGGAGGATATCCGGGAATATGCTGACCTGCTTGACAAGATCGAAAGCGTCATTATCCCCATCTATACCGAAAAAACTGGAAAAACGCCTGAAGATATTGCTGCCATGCTGGCAAAGGAGACCTGGATGAGCGGCGCGGAGTGCGTCAGTGAAGGGTTTGCCGACAAACTGATACAGCCTGTAAAAGCAATGGCCTGTATTCATTCAAAACGTGTTGAGGAGTTTGAGCATATGCCACAGAGCATTAAAGGTATGATTATCGCCCCGCAGGGCAATGCAGGCGCGCAACCGCAGCCACAGGCAAAAGCCCCTGAGTCACAGATTCAGTCGCAGGCTCAGTCGCCGGCTGTAGATGAAAATGCCATTCGCGCACGCCTGCAGGAAGAACAGCGTAACCGTATCACCGGCATTCAGAATGTGTTTTCACTTTCCGGCGATCGTTATGCCTCGCTGATGGCAGAGTGCATTGCTGATGTGGATTGCTCTCTGGAAATGGCGAAGGACAGACTGTTGGCCGAGATGGCGAAAGGTATTACGCCGACTAACCAGCTGAATGGTCCGCAGAATCGCGCAGAGTTTCATGCCGGGATGTATACCGGAAACGGTAATATTACCGGCGACGCCGTTCGCGTTGCCGTGATGGCCCGCGCAGGCTATGAAGAAGCGCAGAAGGATAACCCGTACAACTGTATGACCCTGCGTGAACTGGCGCGAATTTCGCTGGTGGCGAGGGGTACAGGCGTGTCCAGCATGAATCCCATGCAGATGATCGGCATGGCATTTACGCACAGCACCTCCGATTTCGGTAACATTCTGCTGGATGTTGCAAACAAGTCCATTCTGCAGGGCTGGCAGGAAGCGCCGGAAACCTTCGATGCCTGGACCAAAAAAGGACAGTTGTCTGATTTCAGGATTGCGCACCGTGTGGGTATGGGGGGATTCAGTTCACTGCGTCAGGTTCGTGAAGGAGCGGAATACAAATACGTCACCACAGGGGATAAACAGGCGACCATTGCGCTCGCCACCTATGGGGAGCTGTTCAGCATTACCCGCCAGGCCATCATCAATGATGATATGAATATGCTGACGGATGTCCCGATGAAGCTGGGACGTGCGGCAAAAGCCACCATTGCCGATCTGGTTTATGACGTTCTCATCAGTAACCAGAAACTGTCCAGTGATAATGTGGCGCTGTTTGACAAGACGAAACACGCAAACGTCCTTGAAAAAGCCGTTATGGATGTGGCGTCCCTGGATAAAGCGCGCCAGCTAATGCGGATGCAGAAAGAGGGCGATCGCCACCTCAATATCCGTCCGGCATTTGTACTGGTGCCGACGGCGCTGGAGTCTGTGTCAAATCAGGTGATTAAATCTGTCAGTGTCAAGGGGGCGGATATTAACGCCGGGATCATTAACCCGGTGAAAGATTTCGCCACGGTGATCGCGGAGCCTCGTCTTGATGACGCCAGTCAGTCCACTTTCTATCTTACTGCAGTAAAAGGCAGCGATACCGTTGAGGTGGCTTACCTTAACGGCGTGGATGAGCCGTATATCGACCAGCAGGAAGGATTCACGGTGGATGGCGTAACCACGAAAGTTCGTATTGATGCGGGCGTTGCGCCGGTGGATTATCGCGGTATGGTGAAATGCACCGTATAACCCACTAAAAGCAGACATTAAGCGATACGGCCCTGACGGGCTTTTTTTATACCTGAAATCCGGCACGGCGTGCCGGAAAGGAGAATAACCGTGGCTAAGAATTACGTGGAAGACGGCAAAACGATTGAAATTGTGGCGACCACGTCACTAAAGAGCGGAGATCTGGTACAGGTCGGCGATATGTTCGCTGTGGCTGTTACCGATATTGCCGCCGGGAGCGCCGGAACCGGCATCGCAGAAGGGGTATTCAGCATACCAAAACTGACAACAGAGGATATTGCCGTCGGGAAAAAAGTGTATCTGAAGGATAACGTGGTTCAGACGGATGCAACCGGCAGCCTGCCGTATGTCGGGGTGGTATGGGCGCCAGCGGCAAACGGTGATGAAACCGTTCCGGTAAAAATTAATGGCTGACCTTTTTGACGGGATGAAAAGGCGCATGGATGCACTTATCGCAGAACGCTTCGGCATGAAGGTCAACATCAACGGGACTGACTGCATAGTGGTGGAGTCTGATTTTCTGGCTGAACTGGGGCCTGTTGAAGGAAACGGAAAAAACGTAGTGGTGTTTTCAGGCAACGTTATCCCGCGCCGGGGAGACAGGGTGGTACTGCGGGGCAGTGAGTTTACCGTGACCCGTATCCGGCGTTTTAACGGTAAGCCACAACTGACTCTGGAGGAGAACAATGGAGGTAAAGGGGCTTAAAGAGGCCATTTCAGTACTTAAAGAAATTGATCGTGGATATGTGACCCGGGCAAAAATTCGGGCCATTAACCGGGTGGCAAAACGGGTGGTCAGCGTGTCAGTTCGCAGTGCTGCTGCTTTGGTGGTGGCCGGAGACAACCGACGGCAGGGTATTCCCGTCAGAACGGTAAGACGTCGCGCCAGAGTCAGGCTGGCCAGAGCGGACAAGCCTTTTGCCAACATTTATGTGAACTGTGATCCGCTGACTGCCATCAGGTTACTGAGTTCGCCACCATCAACCCCGATGAGGGGGAGAAAAGGTAAGCCGCTACGTATAGGAAAATACCGTTTTGACCGGGGGTTTATTGCGCAGGCTCCGAACGGATGGTGGCAGGTATTTGAGCGTTCCGGTGCCGGAAGATACCCACTTAATGTGGTGAAAATCCCGGTTGCTGATGCATTGCGCCATGCGTTCAACACGCAGGTTGTTTTACAGATGAAAACGGAGATGCCCAAAGAGCTGAAGCATGAAATCAGTTATGAACTGAGGAGATTCACTAAAAAATGACCCGACACAGTGCAGTACGGCAGGCCATTATTGCCGCATTAAAAAAGACCGATGATGGCTCCACCACGTTTTTTGACGGTCGTCCGGTCGTGGTGGAGGAGGATGAGTTACCTGCGGTGGCGGTGTACCTGAGTGATGCTCAGTATACCGGTACTGAGGTGGACGGTGATATCTGGAGCGCGGTGCTACATGTGGAAGTATTTCTGAAAGCCACTGCACCGGACAGCGCCCTGGATGAACAGATGGAGAACAGGGTGTATCCGGCACTGGGGAGCGTGGCGGGACTGGGTGACATCATCCGGACAATGTCGGCGCAGGGGTATAACTATCAGCGAGACGATGAAATGGCGATGTGGGGGTCAGCCGATCTGAGTTACGACATCACCTATTCCATGTAGAGGAAAAGAGAATGACAGACACGACAATTCCTAATCCACTTGCGCCGGTAAAAGGCGCAAATACCACATTCTGGATGTACAACAGCGAGGGTGATCCGTTCGCCAGCCCGCTAAGTGATAATAACTGGCTGAGGCTGGCAAACGTAAAAGACCTGCAGCCGGGAGAACTGACGGCAGATGCAGAAGATAATAACTATCTTGATGACGAGAACGCTGACTGGAAAAGTACCACACAGGGACAGAAGTCTGCCGGGGATACTTCTGTGACGCTGGCGTGGAAGCCAGGTGAGGACGTACAGAAAAAGCTTATTCAACTGTTCACGACCGGGCAGAAGCGCGGATTCCGGATCAAGTATCCGAACGGCACTGTTGATGTGTTCAGAGGCTGGGTGAGCTCGCTGGGGAAAACGGTGCAGAGTAAGGATGAGATCGCCCGTACAGTAAAAATTACCAGTGTGGGCCGTCCGTACATGGCTGAAGAGGATGCACCGGAAGTGGTTAGTGTTACCGGACTGACAGTGGAACCGACAAATGCCACCGTGAAGGTCGGCGCCACAACAGCGGTTACGTTCACGGTGAAACCGGATAACGTGACAGATAAATCACTGCGTATCGCAACGTCAGATCCGACTACAGCCACCGTCACGCAGGCGGAAAATATTGCCACTGTAAAAGGTGTTAAGGCAGGTACAGTGAAAATTATTGGCATGACAACAGACGGTAATTTTACCGCTATTGCGGATATTACTGTTCAGGCATAACCCACCTCTCGTCCTGTTTTGGGGCATTTTTTTCAGGAATAAATCATGTTTTTAAAGAAAGAGACGTTTACCCGGGGGGATGCGTCGGTGGCATTGTTCGAGTTATCCGGCCTGCAACGTATTGAGTACCTGGAGTTCATCCAGAAACGTACTGCGAAATATGACACGGATATGGATGGTGCGACGGAAGCGGATAAGCGCGTGGCTTATATGCAAATGGCACTGGAAATTAATGCCTGGCTGGTATCCCGCTCGCTTCTGAATGGTGATTCTTCTCAGGATGCAGACACGCTTTATCAGTCAGTACAGGCGAAGTGGTCGTATGAGGCGCTGGACGCAGGCGCAGAAAGTGTTCTGATGCTCAGCGGGCTGTCTGCGGATAAGAAAGATAACGCCAGTGATTCAGGTAATGAATCAGAGGACATGACGCCGGAAAAGTCCTGAATAATGAGCTTCATTTTGTCCGGCAACTGGCCCGGGAGTTCCGGCGGCCTGACTGGCGCCGGATGCTGGACGAAATGAGTTCAACTGAACTTAGTGAGTGGGCTGATTTCTTTCGGGAAAACAGTTTCAGTGATGCCCTGCTGGATGCGGAGTTTTCCACGCTGAAAGCGCAGGTGTTCATGCTGGTGACGGGGAAAGAAATCGATGCAGCGGACTTCAGTTTGCTGACATTACCCGGAGCGGTACAGAGCATGACGGAGCAGGATCTGCTTGAAGTGGCAGTCGGTATTCCGGGAGGAGTGAGATTTGAGCCAGAAAGTCGGTGATATCGTCATCAACATGGATGTTGATACAGCTAAAGTTGCCGCCGGTCTTCAGACTGCCAGTAACGGGCTGGGGAAGCTGGTGGACAGCAGTGATCTCGTTGAAAAACGCATCAAGCGATGTATGGAGTCCAGCGCCAGAAGTGTGGCGGCATCGGCAAAAAGTATCAGTGCCGCTATGGCGCAATCACAGGTTGCCACACGCACACAGAGTGACGCTATGGCACAACTGGCGCGTGAGGCGAACGAGGCCAGAGAAAGGGCTGTCGACCTGAATCAGAAGTTAAGGGCGGAAGCTGCGCAGGCAGCGGCGGTTGCACAGGCTCAGGATGCAGCCGCAGCGGCATTTTACCGTCAGATTGACAGTGTAAAACAGTTAAGCGGTGGTCTGCAGGAGTTACAGCGTATCCAGGCGCAGGTACGACAGGCGAAAGGACGCGGAGATATTTCACAGGGCGATTATCTGGCGCTGGTGTCTGAAGCTGCTGCAAAGACACGCGAACTTACCGATGCGGAGGCGCTGGCCACGCAGAAAAAAGCACAGTTTATACGTCGACTGAAAGAGCAGACGGCGGTACAGGGCCTCTCCCGTACTGAGTTGCTGCGGGTGAAGGCGGCTGAACTGGGGGTTAGCAGTGCCGCCGATGTCTATATCCGCAAACTGGATACCGCAACAAAATCCACTCATGCACTGGGACTGAAATCAGCAATGGCGCGCCGCGAGATAGGCGTACTGATTGGTGAACTGGCACGGGGAAATTTTGGCGCCCTTCGCGGTTCCGGTATCACGCTGGCCAACCGGGCCGGGTGGATTGAGCAACTGATGTCGCCGAAGGGCATGATGCTCGGCGGGCTGGTTGGCGGTGTGGCTGCGGCGGTTTACGGACTGGGTAAGGCGTACTATGAGGGGGCGAAAGAAAGTGAGGAGTTCAATAAACAGCTTATTCTGACCGGGAGTTATGCCGGAAAAACCACAGGCCAGCTTAATGCGATGGCGAAGTCGCTCGCCGGAAATGGCGTCACGCAGCACGATGCTGCAGGCGTGCTGGCACAGGTGGTCGGTAGCGGAGCGTTTACCGGGCAGGCAGTGGCAATGGTATCCCGTACCGCGACCAGAATGCAGGAAAACGTGGGACAATCAGTGGATGAAACCATCCGCCAGTTTAAACGCCTGCGGGATGATCCGGTGAATGCGGCGAAAGAACTGGACAGGACACTGCATTTTCTGACAGCCACCCAGCTTGAACAAATCAGGGTACTGGGCGAGCAGGGAAGAGTGGCTGATGCCGCGAAAATTGCCATGTCTGCGTATTCGGAAGAAATGAATAAGCGGATGGGGGACGTACACGACAATCTGGGCTGGATTGAAAGAGCATGGAATGCTGTCGGTGATGCGGCGAAGTGGGCATGGGATCGGATGCTGGATATCGGGCGGGAAGACACGCTCGATGAAAAGATCGCGACACTGCAGGAAAAAATCGCGCGCGGCAGAAAAACGCCCTGGACGGTGTCTTCCTCCCAGACTGAATACGATCAGCAGCAGCTGAACGAACTTCAGGAACAGAAACGCCAGAAGGACCTGCTGGATGCGAAGGCGCAGGCAGAGCGTAATTATCAGGAAACGCAGAAACGTCGGAACGAGCAGAACGCCGCGCTGAACCGGGATAATGAAACTGAATCCCTGCGGCATCAACGGGAGGTGGCGCGCATTACCGCCATGCAGTATGCCGATGCTGCGGTACGCAATGCTGCGCTGGAGCGTGAAAACGAACGCCATAAAAAAGCAATGGCACGGCAGAAGGAAAAGCCAAAGGCTTACCACAACGACGAGGCCGGGCGACTGCTTTTGCAGTACAGCCAGCAACAGGCGCAGACTGAAGGGCTGATTGCCGCCGCGAAGCTTTCCACGACCGAAAAAATGACGGAAGCGCATAAGCAGCTTTTGTCATTTCAGCAGCGCATCGCTGATTTGTCCGGTAAAAAACTGACGGCGGATGAACAAAGCGTACTGGCACATAAGGATGAAATAGCGCTTGCGCTACAGAAGCTGGATATCTCACAACAGGATTTGCAACACCAGAATGCCTTTAATGAACTGAAGAAAAAGACGCTCACATTAACCAGCCAGCTCGCTGACGAAGAATCCCGCGTCAGGCAGCAGCACGCACTGGCGCTGGCCACAATGGGTATGGGCGATCAGCAACGTGGCCGGTACGAAGAGCATCTGAAAATTCAACAGCACTACCAGGAACAACTGGAGCAGCTTAAGCGCGACAGCAAGGCAAAAGGGACATACGGTTCTGACGAATACCGTCAGGCGGAGCAGGAACTTCAGGCCAGTCTCGATCGCCGACTGGCTGAGTGGGCGGATTATAACGCGAAAGTGGATGCTGCGCAGGGAGACTGGACGCAGGGCGCGTCGCGGGCGCTGGATAACTTTCTGGCGCAGGGGGGCAACGTGGCAGGCATGACGGAGAACGTTTTCACAAACGCATTTAACGGCATGGCGGACAGTATCGCGAATTTTTCCGTGACCGGAAAGGGCAGTTTCCGGAGCCTGACGGTCTCCATCCTGGCTGACCTGGCAAAAATGGAGGCACGTATTGCGGCTTCTAAACTGTTGGGTTCAGTACTGGGTATGTTCGGCTTTGGCGCATCAGCAGGCGGAAGTACACCATCCGGGGCATACAGTTCAGCGGCGCTGTCGGTCATTCCAAATGCGGACGGCGGCGTGTACCGCTCAGCAGGACTCAGTCAGTACAGCGGCAGTATTGTTAACAGACCGACGTTCTTTGCATTTGCCAGAGGGGCGGCAGTAATGGGAGAGGCCGGTCCGGAGGCTATACTGCCGCTTCGTCGCGGTACTGACGGTAAGCTGGGGGTTGTGGCAGCAGGTTCCGGAGGGATGGCGATGTTTGCACCGCAGTATCATATTGCAATCAGCAACACGGGGCCGGAACTGACGCCGCAGGCGCTGAAGGCGGTTTATGATCTGGGTAAAAAGGCGGCGGCTGATTTCGTGCAGCAGCAGGGGCGTGACGGCGGCAGGCTGAGCGGGGCATATCGATGATGAAAACCTTTCACTGGAAAGTTGACCCGGACATGGGGGTGGATTCGGAACCACAGGTGTCGGTGGTGAGGTTCGGTGATGGCTACGAGCAGCGGCGTGCATCCGGGATCAATAATGACCTGAAAAAATACAGTGTGACTATCCGCGTTGACCGGGAGGATGGTCCGGCACTGGAGGGCTTTTTGTCACAGCATAACGGTGTGAAGGCGTTTTTGTGGACTCCGCCTTACGGATACCGGCAGATTAAGGTTGTCTGCCGGAAATGGAGTGTGAAAGCGGGATTGCTGAAAACAACATTCACCGCGACATTTGAGCAGGTTATTTCTTAGTATTTTTGATCGAAACGATCGATAAATATGATTGAACTTTCTAACCTGCTGCTGTTTCACTGAGCCCGCACAGTCAATAATCAAAAAAAGGAAATGTTATGGAAAAGATTGCCGTGGCGGTTTTAGTTGGTCTGGCGTTAGGTAGCATCGGCGTGGCTAACGCAGCAGGGTATAAAAATACCGTTTCAATTGGATATGCCTACACAGATTTAAGCGGCTGGCTTTCCGGTAATGCGAACGGTGCCAACATCAAATATAACTGGGAAGATCTGGACAGTGGATTCGGGGCGATGGGTTCAGTTACATACACCTCGGCTGATGTTAATAACTATGGGTATAAGGTAGGTGATGCTGATTATACCTCCCTTCTTGTTGGTCCTTCATACCGTTTTAACGACTATCTGAATGCTTACGTGATGATTGGTGCAGCAAACGGACATATTAAGGATAACTGGGGAAATTCTGACAATAAAACCGCCTTTGCTTATGGGGCAGGTATTCAGCTTAACCCGGTTGAAAATATTGCCGTTAATGCGTCTTATGAGCATACAAGTTTTTCCACTGATGCTGACAGTGACGTCAAAGCTGGAACCTGGGTGCTTGGCGTAGGTTACAGCTTCTGACCTTTAACATCGATACAGATTTAATGCCCTCCAGTGAGAGGGCTTTTTTATGGGTAAAACGAAATTATGACGATATGGCTATGTTGCTGTTATTTCTCAATGACACCACAGGCAAAACGTGCACCGCCACCACCCAGTGGAGCAGGTTTATCGGAGTAATTGTCACCGCCTTTATGGATCATCAATGAGTGACCTTTCAGTTCTGACAGTGATTTAAGGCGTGGTGCCAGTAACGGATACGTGGCTGTACCATCTGCATTGACAACCAGTCCAGGCAGATCCCCCAAATGCCCTTTGTCATTATATGGGCCAAGATGTTTCCCGGTTTTTTCGGGGTCAAGATGTCCTCCGGCCATGAGCGCCGGAACCTCTTTACCGTCTTTCATTCCCGGCATACAACTTGGGTTTGTGTGGACATGGAAGCCGTGAATTCCTGGCGTAAGACCATTTAGGTGAGGAGTGAAAAGCAGACCGTAAGGTGTCTCTGAAACTGTGATTTCACCTATGTTTTCTCCTGTTCCGCTGGACAGGGCATCGTTCATCTTTACAGTCAGGGTATTCTCTGCCATTGCTGAACAACTGATGAGCGCACCAGCTACCAGCGACAATATTGTGTATTTCATTAGTTACCTCGTTTTTTGGTTGTATCGTAAATACCATTAATAAAAGAAGGAATATTTTTGCAAGATAAATAATAAAGGATCTCTCATATATGCAGGATATACCACAGGAAACCCTGAGCGAGACCACCAAAGCGGAGCAGTCCGCGAAGGTGGATTTGTGGGAATTTGATTTAACCGCGATTGGCGGTGAGCGCTTTTTCTTCTGTAACGAACCGAACGAAAAAGGCGAGCCGTTAACCTGGCAGGGGAGGCAGTACGAACCGTACCCGATACAGGTACAGGATTTTGAGATGAACGGGAAAGGCGCATCTCCCCGCCCGAACCTCGTTGTTGCCAATCTCTTTGGTCTGGTCACGGGGATGGCGGAGGATTTGCAAAGTCTCGTCGGCGCGTCAGTGGTAAGGCATCAGGTTTACAGCAAGTTTCTTGATGCGGTGAATTTCAGTAACGGCAATCCGGGCGCTGACCCGGAGCAGGAGGCGGTAGCGCGCTATAACGTGGAGCAGTTGTCAGAACTGGATTCATCAACTGCTACCATTATTCTGGCATCACCGGCAGAAACCGACGGTTCTGTGGTGCCGGGGCGTACCATGCTAGCGGACTCCTGTCCGTGGGATTACCGGGATGAAAACTGCGGATACGACGGCCCGCCCGTGGCCGATGAGTTCGATAAGCCCACCTCAGACCCGAAAAAGGATAAATGCAGCCACTGCATGAAAGGCTGTGAAATGCGTAACAATCTGGTGAATGCCGGATTTTTCGCTTCCATCAACAAACTGTCTTAACAGGTTCCCATGATTAACGATGACATTCTGGCACATGCCCGACAGTGTGCGCCTGCGGAATCGTGCGGTTATGTGGTCAGAACGGCACAGGGAGAGCGGTATTTTCCGTGTGAAAATCTGTCTGCTGAACCCACGATGTATTTTCGTATATCCCCGGAGGATTACCTGAATGCCCGGAACCGCGGCGACATCGTGGCGCTGGTACACAGCCATCCTGACGGTAAGCCCTGTCTCAGCAGTGCGGATCGTACCCTCCAGATACAAAGCGGGCTGGACTGGTGGCTGGTCCGTGATAACAGGATACATAAATTCCGCTGCGTGCCACACCTGACCGGGCGGCAGTTTGAGCATGGCGTGACGGACTGCTACACGCTGTTTCGTGATGCCTACCATCTGGCCGGGATTGATATGCCGGATTTCGATAGGGAAGATGACTGGTGGAGTCAGGGTAAAAGCCTCTATCTGGATCACCTGGAGGCGGCGGGATTTTACCGGGTGAATCCGGAGGATGCGCAGCCCGGCGACGTGCTGATTTGCTGTTTTGGTTCACCGACGCCCAATCATGCGGCGATTTACTGCGGCAACGGTGAACTGTTGCACCATATTCCGGAGCAGTTGAGTAAACGAGAGGGGTATAACGACAAATGGCAACGACGGACACACTCAATATGGCGGCACCGGCAATGGTGCGAATCTGCCTTTACGGGGATTTACAACGATTTGGAAAGCGCATCAGCCTCAGCATAAAGACAGCGGCGGAAGGCATACATGCGCTGGCGATACAACTCCCCGGATTCCGGCAGCGAATGAATGAGGGCTGGTATCAGGTCCGGATTGCCGGGAGCGATATGGCGCCGGATACCCTTACTGCCAGACTGAACGAATCGTTACCGCCGGGGGCAGTGGTTCATATTGTACCGCGTATGGCGGGAGCGAAAAACGGTATCTGGCAGGTGGTAGCCGGGGCAGCGCTGATTGGCGCGTCATTTATTCCCGGTCTGAATGCTGTAGCGGCGGCAGTATTGTTTTCCGCAGGAACCAGTATGGCGCTGGGTGGTGTGGCGCAGATGCTGACACCTGTACCCAAAACACCAACGGTGGGTCAGACAGATAACGGGAAACAGAACACGTACTTTTCTTCCCAGGAAAATATGGTGGCCCAGGGGAACCCGGTGCCGGTGTTGTACGGTGAAATGAAAATCGGGTCACGGGTGATATCGCAGATGATGAGTACACGGGATGAGAGCACGTCGGGAAAAGTTGTGGTGATCGGCTCCCCGTTACAGGCAAACACCACGTCGCGGCAGGACGGCGGGATTACCAGACCGTCTGTCGTCATCCGGCAGTGATAATCATGACAACATGAGCTGATACACATGACCGCCATTACGGCGGTTTTGTTATTTATGGAGCCAGGAGAATGAGCAAAGGTGGAGGGAAGGGGCATACACCACGTGAGGCGAAGGACGATCTGAAGTCTACACAACAACTGAGCGTGATTGATGCCCTCAGTGAGGGACCGATAGTCGGCCCGGTGAACGGTCTGCAGAGCGTGCTGATTAATAACACGCCGGTGGTGGACGCGGACGGTAACAGTAATATTCACGGCGTGACCGTGGTATATCAGGTGGGGGAGACACCACAGGCACCGCTGGAAGGTTTTGAGGCTTCCGGCGCGGAAACGGTGCTGGGTGTGGAAGTGAAACACGATAATCCCGTTACCCGTACTGTTGTCTCAGAGAATGTCGACCGGCTACGCTTCACCTTTGGTGTACAGATGCTGCAGGAGACCACGGACAAGGGGGACCGTAACCCGTCCTCCGTGAATCTGCTGATACAGTTTCAGCGTAGCGGGATCTGGAACACAGAATTTGATATCACTATTAACGGCAAGATCACAACACAATATCTGGCATCGGTAGTGGCTGATAATTTACCGCCGCGCCCGTTCAGTGTCCGCATGGTCAGGGTGACACCGGACAGCACCACCGACAGGCTTCAGAACAAAACGCTGTGGTCGTCGTATACGGAAATCATCGATATCCGGCAGGGTTATCCTGGCACAGCGGTTGCCGGTCTGCTGGTGGATGCGGAACAGTTCGGCAGCCAGCAGGTCACGCGTAACTACCACCTGCGCGGACGTATTTTTCAGGTCCCCTCAAACTATGACCCGGATACCCGCACATATACCGGCCTGTGGGACGGGGCGTTTAAACCGGCGTACACGAATAACCCGGCGTGGTGCACGATGGATAAACTGACCCACCCCCGTTACGGGCTGGGCAGGCGTATCGGGGGGGCGGATGTGGATAAATGGGCGCTGTACGCCATCGCGCAGTACTGCGATCAACCGGTGCCGGACGGATTTGGCGGCACGGAACCCCGCATGACGCTTAATGCGTATATTACCACCCAGCGTAAGGCGTATGACGTTCTGGCGGATTTCTGCTCGGTGATGCGTTGTATGCCGGTATGGAATGGCCGCAAAATGACCTTCATCCAGGACCGCCCCTCCGATAAAGCATGGACCTACACCAACGGTAACGTGGTGGGCGGGCGCTTTAAATACAGCTTCAGTGCCCTGAAAGACCGCCATAACGCGATAGAAGTGAGATACACCGATCCGCTGAATGGCTGGCAAACCTCCACGGAGCTGGTGGAAGACCATGCCTCACAGGCCCGTTATGGACGCAATCTGCTGAAAATGGACGCGTTCGGCTGTACCTCACGTGGACAGGCGCACCGGACGGGGTTGTGGGTGATGATGACGGAGCTGCTGGAAACGCAGACCGTGGATTTTTCTGTCGGTGCGGAAGGTCTGCGTCATACACCGGGCGATATTATTGAGGTCTGCGACAACGATTACGCCGGGGCGTCGGTCGGTGGGCGTATCACTGACCTGGATATTTCCACCCGCACGCTGACGCTTGACCGGGAAATAACACTACCGGAAAGCGGCGCCACCACGCTGAATATTGTCGGGCCTGACGGTAAGCCGTTCAGTACGGAGATTCAGTCGCAGCCCGCACCGGATCGGGTGGTAACGAAAGTCCTGCCGGAAACCGTGCAGCCATACAGTATTTGGGGGCTGAAACTGCCCTCCCTGAAGCGCCGCCTTTTCCGTTGCGTGCGTATTAAGGAGAATGACGACGGCACATACGCCATCACTGCCTTGCAGCACGTTCCGGAAAAAGAGTCCATCGTGGACAACGGGGCGCACTTTGACCCGTTACCGGGGACCACCAACAGCATTATTCCGCCCGCTGTGCAGCATCTGACAGTCAGCACGGATAACGACAGTACCCTGTATCAGGCCAAAGCGAAGTGGGGCACGCCGCGGGTGGTAAAAGATGTGCGTTTTGTGGTGAGGCTGACCACAGGCAGTGGGAACGAGGGCGATCCGGTTCGTCTGGTGACAACGGCGACGACCAGCGAAACGGAGTACGCCTTCCACGAACTGCCACTGGGTGACTACACGCTGACAGTCAGGGCAATAAACGGTTACGGGCAGCAGGGTGAACCGGCGTCCGTGGCATTCAGTATTCAGGCACCGGGAGCGCCATCCACGATTGAGATGACGCCGGGTTATTTTCAGATAACGGTGACGCCGCACCAGACTGTCTACGATGCCAGTGTGCAGTATGAGTTCTGGTACTCCGCCACGCAACTGGCGACTGCCGCCGATATTCAGTCAAAAGCACAGTATCTGGGCGTCGGGTCATTCTGGATAAAGGATGGACTGAAACCACTGCATGATGCCTGGTTTTACGTGCGCAGTGTAAATCTGGCTGGAAAATCAGTATTTGCGGAGGCATCCGGACGTCCGGGGGATGACGCGAAAGGGTATCTGGATTTTTTTAAGGGACTGATTACGGAGACGTATCTTGGTACGGAGTTGCTGAAAAAAATTGACCTGACGGAGGATAACGCCAGCAAACTGCAGCAGTTTTCGAAGGAGTGGAAGGACGCTAACGATAAATGGAACGCCATGTGGGGCGTCAAAATAGAGCAGACCAAAGACGGCAAATATTATGTGGCCGGACTTGGTCTGAGCATGGAAGACACGCCTGACGGGAAGATAAGCCAGTTCCTGGTGGCGGCGGATCGCATTGCTTATATTAACCCGGCAAACGGAAACGAGACGCCCGGATTCGTTATGCAGGGCGACCAGATAATCATGAACGAGGTATTCCTGAAATACCTGAGCGCGCCGACCATTACCAGTGGCGGGAATCCTCCGGCATTTTCCCTGACGCCGGATGGAAAGCTGACTGCGAAAAATGCGGATATCAGCGGCCATATCAACGCTGTATCTGGCTCGTTTACGGGAGAAATCAATGCCACCTCCGGTAAGTTTTCTGGCGTGATAGAAGCAAGAGAGTTTGTCGGTGATATCTGCGGCTCAAAAGTCATGCAGGGCGTGAGCATCAGGGCGACGAACGACGAACGCAGCACCTCAACACGGTATACCGACAGCGCCACCTATCAGATTGGGAAAACCATCACGGTGATGGCTAACTGTGAGCGTAATGGTGGCTCCGGTGCCATCACCGTCACGATAAATATTAACGGCCAGGTGAAAACGGCGGAGGTTATGCCGTATACCGCAGGTATTCCGGCCATGTATCAGACCGTCGTCTTTTCGGTCTACACCACTTCACCTGTCGTGGATATCAGCGTCTCTCTGAGGGTTCGTGGGCAGTACACCACGTCTGCTTCCGTCTGGCCGCTGGTGATGGTTTCCCGGTCGGGGAACAACTTCACAAACTGACCGGATTTCCGGTCCCTTTCGTTTAACAAGGAACAGATATGACTATGTCGCGCTTAATTTCGCTGGCGGCAGGGGTTTCCCTGTCCGTTTTATTCTCCACTGCTGCCGTTGCCGATAACGGAAGAGGAAGCGGCAACAGCAATATTGAAAACCAGACCCGGATTTATACCGGCACCGACCGTGGGCAGAAACAGCACCGCGAGGCAAAGGGAAAAAAAATCACGCGGAGCGTCCAGTGTTCTCTGCCGGCATATTTACGTGACCCGGATAATCAGTGCTGAGATGTGAATGAATCTGAAGCCTGCCTGCGGGCGGGCTTTTTTATGGAGGTAATATGCCAGTACTTATTTCCGGCGTACTGAAAGATGGTACGGGAACGCCGGTACAGAACTGCACCATTCAGCTGAAGGCCTGCCGGACCAGTACGACGGTGGTCGTGAATACGGTGGCATCGGAAAATCCGGATGACGCCGGGCGCTACAGCATGGATGTGGAGCAGGGGCAGTACACTGTCACGCTCCTGGTGGAAGGGTATCCCCCGTCACATGCCGGAGTTATTACGGTTTACGATGATTCAAAGCCGGGCACCCTGAATGATTTTCTGGGGGCCATGACGGAAGACGACGTCCGCCCGGAGGCGCTGCGGCGTTTTGAGGCGATGGTGGAAGAAGTTGCCCGCCAGGCATCGGAGGCATCGCGGAATGCCACCGCCGCAGGGCAGGCATCTGAACAGGCGCAGACATCAGCAGGTCAGGCATCGGAAAGCGCCACGGCAGCAGTGAATGCAGCCGGAGCGGCAGAAGCATCAGCCACACAGGCAGCCTCATCCGCAGCATCTGCGGAGAGCAGCGCAGGTACGGCGACCACAAAAGCCGGGGAGGCATCAGCCAGCGCGGCGTCGGCTGACACAGCCAGAACGGCAGCAGCCGCATCGGCAGCCGCAGCGAAAACATCTGAAGCGAATGCAGATGCCTCCCGTACTGCCGCCGGAGATTCAGCTGCTGCCGCAGCCGCCAGCGCGACGGCGGCGCAGACATCAGCAGAGCGCGCCGGAGCATCCGAAACCGCCGCGAAGACGTCAGAAACGCAGGCGGCTTCCAGTGCCGGTGATGCAGGTGCGTCAGCCACTGCGGCGGCAGCGTCGGAAAAGGCGGCAGCCGCATCGGCAGCCGCAGCGAAAACATCTGAGACAAATGCAGCAACGTCAGCAAGTACAGCAGCGGCCAGCACAACAGCCGCCTCGTCATCAGCATCGGAGGCATCCACTCACGCCGCCGCATCTGATACCAGCGCATCACTGGCGGCGCAAAGCAGTACTGCTGCCGGAGCAGCAGCCACCAGAGCAGAAGATGCCGCAAAACGGGCAGAAGATATCGCGGACGTGATTTCCCTGGAAGATGCCAGCCTGACGAAAAAAGGTATCGTTAAGTTAAGCAGCGCCACGGACAGTGACAGCGAAGCGCTGGCAGCCACGCCAAAGGCGGTCCATGCTGTCATGGACGAGGTACAGACCAAAGCGCCGCTGGACAGTCCGGTATTCACTGGAACGCCGACCACACCGACGCCGCCAGATGACGCTAAGGGACTTCAGACTGCAAACGCTGAGTTTGTTCGTAAACTGATTGCTGCACTGGTCGGTTCCGTACCTGAGTCGCTGGATACGCTGCAGGAACTGGCGGACGCGCTGGGTAACGATCCGAACTTTGCCACCACTGTACTGAATAAACTGGCGGGCAAGCAGCCGCTGGACGATACACTGACGGCGCTGTCAGGAAAAAGCATTGAAGGTCTTATCGAATACGTTGGTTTACGGGAAACGATAAATCACGCCGCCGATGCGTTACAAAAATCACAGAACGGCGGCGATATTCCGGACAAAAAACAATTTGCGAGAACTATCAGCGCGGTAACGTCGACTACCATTACACTTGGTGAATCGGGATGGTTCAAAATTGCCACTGTTTTCATGCCGCAGTCCACATCTACTGCGGTGATTAAATTGTATGGCGGGTCGGGGTTTAACGTTGGTTCATTTGAGCAATCAACTATCAGTGAACTGGTGCTGCGCGCCGGTAATGGTTCGCCTGTCGGAATTACTGCCACATTATGGAAACGCTCACCTAACGGTGTTCTTGAGTGCGCCTGGATTAACACATCAGGCGACAATTACGACATTTATGTCAGGATCAACCAGTATGCGTATTGGTTAATTGCACAGTACGATTATACCGGTAATGCAAATGTCACACTATATAACGCTCCTGAATATTCAGAAACAAAACCTGCCAACGCTACGAACGGTCAGACATATACGCTGTATAACAGCATGATGAAACCCACAGCCGGTGACGTTGAGGCACTGTCAGTTAATGGAGGACGGCTAAACGGTGCGTTAGGCATTGGTACTGATAATGTGCTAGGTGGAAGCTCAATTGTATTTGGCGATAACGATACCGGGTTTAAACAGAATGGCGACGGGATACTGGATACGTTTGCGAATAGCCAGCACACCGTTCGTGTCGCTCCCGGTGAAATGCAGGTTCTGGGGGCCATTCGCGCAGGCAATGCCAAACGAATGACCATGACTAGCTCAAATAACTCCGTGCTGAATGCTCAATTTAATTTGTGGGGTGACGGAAATCGACCAACAGTTATTGAGCTGGATGACGACCAGGGATGGCATTTATACAGCCAGCGTAATACCGATGGCAGTATTCAGTTTGTTGTTAATGGACAAGTTATTCCGGATAATTACGGAAATTTCGACGCCCGTTATTTAACATCAGTAAACGTATATACAAAAGGCGAATCAGATAATCGTTATGTCCAGAATATCCAGCGTGGCGCCCCAGTATGGCCGGGCAAAGTAGATGAATATGGACCTGCAGAAGCGCCTGCTGGTTGCTTTTTAACACAAGCCAGACATGACCCAACAACAGCATACGGTGTGACATTTGCGTATCGACCGTTGCAAATGTGGGTGGGTAATGGCTGGCGTACAATTAATGGATGATTAAGGAAACTATAATGGAATTAAAAAACGTAACCAGATACACTCCTGATGACCCGGATTATGATAACAACTTTCTGTATTTTCGTAGTGAAGATGGTCAGGATTTTTATGAGTCGCTGAGTAAATTCACGAAAAAATATAAGTTGTGTATTGACTCCGAAAATATAATCCGTTCCGTATCAGAAGATGTCTCTCGTCTTTATCCGGCTGGTTTTTCAGTTGTTGAGGTTAACAAGTTACCTGCAGGATTTAATATCTATGGCGACTGGAAATATTCGAACGGCGCTGTTGTCGCTGTTCCCGTTGATTATCATGCAAAAGCCGAAACCACACGTCAGAAGCTACTTACCGATGCTAACAGCACCATTGTCGACTGGCGAACCGAACTGGCGTTGGGGGATATCAGCGACGATGATAGGGCAAGCCTGACTAAATGGATGGTCTATATCAGGGCGCTGAAAATGCTGGATTTGAGCGATGTGAAAGATGAGGCCACCTTCACAGCAATCAGGTGGCCTGCATTACCACAGTAATAACTACTGGCTGGCTGGTTTCTCAGGAGGCATGGGCCTGTAAGCCAGTAATATTATGTTGTGAAAAATCAGGCTGACGTTAATGAAACTCGCCAGCCTGAAGTAATATTCAGTTCAGTAGGAACTGATGAAACTTAATGGCCAGATATACCATCAGTCCTGATATGGTTGTTATAGTTTTATGTAAAAAATTAACAACCACAAATCTGGCACCAATCCGGTGGCTTCAGAATATCTGGTGGCCACTTGTCACACCATGGCGGGCGAATAAATGGGGCAGGTATTGGCGGCCAGCCACTGGAAGAGTGTTTTGTATTATCTGGTGGTGGTTTTGAATCACTGGCAGCCATCGCCGATGCCGAAAAGGCTGTAGCCGACAACACCAGAAGTAATGGGAAAAATATACGATGTCTCATAATATCACCCGTGAATAATCAGATTATCCTTACTATTGACTTCCTTCATTTCCAGCATAGCTCACACTTCATCATCATTGAATAAACAATTAAGTTTATTGAGCGTAAATTTACTTAAAGAGAAAATAATAATCCTTAATATTTTTTGCAATATTTCGACTCATACCAGAATGAATGCGTGCAGATGACCTAAAAAATGATGAGCAGGAATATCGATAGCCAGTAAATCACTCCTGTGGTAATGAAGGCCACCTGATTGCTGTGAAGGTGTCCTCGTCTGAAATACCTGCTAAGTCCAGCGATTTAAGAACATTGATATAATTTATCCACAGAATCAAAGCTGCTTTATTTTCATCACTGATAATTCCCAACGTTAATTCTGTGCGCCAGTCCTTAATGGCATTATCTGCATCGTTAAGTAATTTCTGCCGGGTGACTTCTGCCCGCCAAAATTGAACGCCCGGGCGCTGATGCCAGATGATCTGGTAATCGTAGAAAGCGCCCCTGAAAAAATCGACACTTTAGCTGTAAAATGACAGTCCCGCCATCCGGTCATCATAACGGATTTTTCTTCTGCACCTTCTGAAGCCCGCCATGTCAGGACGGCCATGAATCCGCCGATAACCTTATTGTGAAATTAAGACCAGGAAGAGATGATGTCTGCCGGACAGATACTATATGTAAATTTATAAAGGTTTTTTGTTATGCCCTTTCATATTGGAAGCGGATGTCTTCCCGCCACCATCAGTAATCGCCGCATTTATCGTATTGCCTGGTCTGATACCCCCCCTGAAATGAGTTCCTGGGAAAAAATGAAGGAATTTTTTTGCTCAACGCACCAGACTGAAGCGCTGGAGTGCATCTGGACGATTTGTCACCCGCCGGCCGGAACGACGCGGGAGGATGTGGTCAGCAGATTTGAACTGCTCAGGACGCTCGCGTATGCCGGATGGGAGGAAAGCATTCATTCCGGCCAGCACGGGGAAAATTACTTCTGTATTCTGGATGAAGACAGTCAGGAGATATTGTCAGTCACCCTTGATGATGCCGGGAACTATACCGTAAATTGCCAGGGGTACAGTGAAACACATCACTTAACCATGGCAACAGAACCGGGAGTGGAACGCACAGATATAACTTACAACCTAACCAGTGATATTGATGCTGCGGCCTATCTGGAGGAATTGAAACAGAATCCAATTATAAACAATAAAATAATGAATCCGGTAGGGCAGTGTGAGTCATTAATGACTCCTGTAAGCAATTTTATGAATGAAAAAGGGTTCGATAATATTCGTTATCGAGGTATATTTATCTGGGATAAACCAACAGATGAAATACCAACAAATCATTTTGCAGTGGTTGGAAATAAAGAAGGAAAAGACTATGTGTTTGATGTTTCAGCCCATCAGTTTGAAAATAGAGGTATGAGTAATCTGAATGGCCCATTAATTCTTTCAGCAGATGAATGGGTGTGTAAATATAGAATGGCAACAAGAAGGAAACTTATTTATTATACTGATTTTAGTAATTCAAGTATAGCAGCTAATGCCTATGAAGCATTACCACGAGAATTAGAATCAGAATCTATGGCAGGGAAAGTTTTTGTTACATCACCGAGATGGTTTAATACCTTTAAAAAGCAAAAATATTCCTTAATAGGTAAAATGTAAGCGCACCGTGGAGGACGTCTGTCAGAACCCTGTCAATCCGGCGATGATAGTGTCCACTTAAATTTTGATGGACACTATCACAGATGACAGAGTCCACAGCCCGGCGCAAACACGGCTGTCGGTCAGGAAAGAGAAAAGCCAGTCGCTGTACGACTGGATACAGGCGCAGTTGAAAACGTTGTCGGTGCATGCGGAGATGGCGAAGGAGTTCGGTTACATGCTGAAGCAGTGTGATGCGTTGAGCGTGTCCTCTGCAGCGACGGTCGGGTGGAGATCGACAACAACATCTGTGAAAACGCCTTACGGTGCGTGGCGCTGGGCCGACGTAACTATCTGTTCTTCGGCTCAGACAGGAGCGGCGAGGCAGCGGCGATCATCTATAGCCTGCTGGGTACGTGCAAACTAAACGACGTGGAGTCCGAGGCATGGTTACGCGACGTGCTGTGGAAAATCAGCGACTGGTCATCGAACCGGGTGCACGAACTGCTGCCCTGGAACCTCGAAACCGTAAAATAATCCTTACGCTACGTCCGAAACGGGACGCTTACTGAGTTATGAGGGTGAGGTGGTTTTCTTGATGAGCATCTGAACGCCGGTTTGTGGGATAGGGCAGGTGGGACGGATTCGGGACAGTCATCCGTTTTTAACTATTGGCATGGATTGGTATCTTTTCGCATCATGGGACGTGTGAGCGCAGGTATGACGCGGTATGTTATTGACTTAGAATGTGGTTCCAGGAACTGGCGCATCCATACCCGAGCAGTTTCCGGTGTCAGTGCCAGCGGGCGACGATCGTGAATGTCTACCAGACCTTTATCAGCTGCGGAGGTAACAATCAGAAATCCCTCTGCTTCATCACCGCGCTCAAACGGCGTACTGCCAATGGCAGCCATGAATATCGGCTTCCCGTCCTTTCTGTGAATGAAATACGGCTGTTTTTTGTCGCCTTCCTTCTTCCACTCGAACCATCTATCGGCAAAACAGATAGCCCGGCCATGCTGCCATAGTGGCTTAAACATTCTGCTGGAGGCCGCTGTCGCGACACGGGCGTTAATAAGTGGAGCTTTATCCCACCATCCGGGAGCGTAACCCCAAATCACCGGGTCGAGATGTAATTGCTCGTCGCGTTCGCTCAATAGCAGGACTTTAGTCCCGGGCGCCACGTTATACCGGCCTATAGGCTGAGGGTCATAAGCAATATTACGATCGGCTTCGTCGGCCAGATATGCCAGATATTCTTCACGGGTCTGTGCTTGTGCAAAGCGTCCACACATATGAAACCTCCAGTCGTCAGGCTGAAAGTATAGGGCAGGGGGAAAATGTGGCGCGCTCCGGTAATGATTTACAGGGAATTTATACAGTAATTCGAAATGAAAATTTGTGTATTGATGAATTCCGAAACTGAGCAGTGAGCAAACTGATGAATCAATCGCAAATTGCGTCGAATCTCGACGGCTTTATTCCCCAGTTTCACCCCATAGCTTCCCCGTAGGAAATTGAGCCATAAAAAAAACAGCCCTGACAGGCTGGTTTTTAAGGGGAATTTTGGTCGGCACGAGAGGATTTGAACCTCCGACCCCCGACACCCCATGTTGGCGGTAGCCTGAATAATTATCTTGGTAAAGGTTAACTATCATAAAATGGTACACCAGTCTTTCCAGGAGGAGGAGTGTAAAGGTTTTGGCTCATAAACACCGTCATAGTAAAGACCACAAATACTGCAATCTTCATTTTTATATTTATCATTGAATGCTAAGGTAAGCTTGTCATAGACATCAATATTTGATTGCCATTCAGGTGAGGTATTCATTGAATCATAAATTAATACTTTTTTCACTTCACTATCATAGCCTACAATGCACTCTGCATGTAGACATTCCGAGCCAAGTGAAGGCCTGATCAACATCAGTGGTCCATGGTTTTGTAATTCGTAAGAAATAAAACTCTCAAAGTCATCTTCTACAGTACTATTGAAAACTTCTGCCTGTAAAGCTTCTTTAATGTTTGTAAAAAGAGAGGATTCAGGTATTTTTTGCACATTCATTTCTTTTAATAAATTCTCACATTCTATTATATCAATACCCTCTAATATATTATTAAACGCTTGATTATCAGAAGTGATGTCATCTAATGCACTATAATTATTGCCATCTCTGGATTTGATAACATTTAATGAGCAAACCCAGCAATTATTGTAGAGGGTGTTGCCTGTGGTATCAAACTGGCTTTGAAAGTTACGATGGTGAATAATCTGACCCTGAGGAGTTGCTGTATTACTTCTGTAAACGCTGCCTAAACTATTTTGAATGTGTCTTAACATAATATACTCGCCGAATAGTAATTTTGTTAATGTAATTATATACTACAGTGTGGATATTAATACAATTCTTTTGTTGTTAATTATTATTTATGAAATTAATTGAAAGTGAATAAGTTAGAGGTGTTTGTTGGCCTTAAAATTACATTTGTTGAGGGGGCTTATATGATATGTTTTTATTGTATTGTCGCATTTTTCTTAAGCTGAATCCGGATTTTGGGGAGGTGGCTAAATGTAAATGACGTGGTTTAAGATAAATCTATTTTTAATAAGCTATCTGTTCAAATTTTCGCGATCGCTTTTGTTGGTATCACTATTCAAGCAGTTTGCCTGCATCGGCTTCACCCTCACTTCGGCATCAGGGAAAATCTGGTGCACCTGCTTCGTCAGTTCGGCCAGAATGATCTCGCTGGCCCCTTCGAGTCCTTCAACATTACGCTTGTCATAAACCAGTTCTACGAACATACGTGTTTCGCTAATAACTGTTTGTATATACAGTGTGCGCCGGGAGACCGGTAAAGATCAAGGGGTGAAAGTCCCCGACCATTGAAGGACCAGCAATCCACAGGGTCCCCGAGTCATGCGTTGTATACCGTGAGGTATGGGGCGAAGCGTTGACAGGGGTGTTGACAGGCCAGCCATTGAGCCACGAAATGTATATTAAATTCCCGGGTGCCGACGTTGTACTGTTTACGGAAGGCAACATCATAGGGTGCGTTACTGCGAGTGCCATATGGACCCGGCGGGGTCTGAGACCCTGGCATGTCAATACGATCTTTACGCGGGAACCGGGAGATCTCCCCTCTGACCATCTGCCAGTGCCGGAGATGGCCCGCACCGGGAAGGCGAGGAGCCGAAGCCGGTGATGTACGGAGAGGAGAAGTCGGACTCGCTCATAGTAGCTGCGAATCTGGCGAACAATCCGCAAGGAGCGGAGTCAGTGGAGCGAAGGAGCGGGGCCAAGGGAAACGCGGAACAGCCACACATGCGCCGGACGCAGAGCCGGGAAAGTATGTCACAGAGGCTGTCACGCGTGCGGGAAGCTGCGAAGCAGCGGAAGAAAGAACGGTTTACCGCATTGTTCCACCTCCTGACAGCAGAGGCACTGGAGAACGCATTCCTCTCCCTGAGCAGGAAAGCGGCTGCCGGAGTTGATGGTGTCAGGTGGAAGGACTACGCCGAAAACCTGAAGGTCAACATAGCAGATCTGCACCGGAGGCTTCATCAGGGTAGTTACAGGGCTCAGCCCGGCAGGCGGCACTACATCCCGAAAGCGGATGGAAAACAGCGCCCGCTCGGCATCGCCTCACTGGAGGACAAAATCGTCCAGTATGCGCTGGTTAAGATCCTGAATGCAGTCTACGAAAATGACTTTATGGGGTTTTCATACGGGTTCAGACCCGGGCGAAGCCAGCACAATGCGCTGGACGCACTGGCCACAGGGCTGGTTCGGACCAATGTAAACTGGGTACTGGATGCCGATATTAGTCAGTTCTTCGACAAGGTAAGCCATGAATGGCTAATCAGGTTCATAGAACACAGAATCGGCGACCAGAGGGTAATCAGGCTCATACGAAAGTGGCTCACAGCCGGGACCTCAGAGGAAGGAGAATGGCGGGCATCGGAGGAAGGCACCCCACAGGGTGCGGTTATCTCGCCGCTGCTGGCAAACATCTACCTCCACTATGTCTTCGATCTGTGGGCGCATCAGTGGCGACGCCGCCATGCCACAGGCAATGTGGTCATGGTCAGATACGCAGATGACATAGTCATCGGGTTCGACAAGCGAATCGACGCTCAATGCTTTCGTATAGCCATGCAGCGCAGACTGAAGGAGTTCGGACTCACGGTACATCCGAAGAAAACCCGACTGATGGAGTTCGGCCGCTTCGCAGCCGAAAACCGCGCCAGCAGGGGAAAAGGTAAACCAGAAACGTTCAACTTCCTCGGGTTCACGCATATCAGTGGGAAAGACCGTAGTGGCAGGTTCATGCTGATACGAAAGACACGCCGGGACAGGATGACGGCGACACTGAAAGCGATCAAGGACGGACTACGAAAGCGCTGGCATTACTCAATCCCCGAACAGGGAAAATGGCTCAGGAGAGTGGTTCAGGGATACCTGAACTACCACTCAGTCCCGGGCAACTATCCCATGATGCGGAAGTTCAGGATATACGTAACAGACCTCTGGCGACGGGCGCTGAGGCGCAGGAGCCAGCAGGATGATACGACATGGACGAAAGCAAACAGACTGGCAGCCGTATGGCTGCCGAAGGTTCGGGTTCTGCATCCATGGCCTGTGGAGCGGTTCACCGCCAGACACCCAAGGCAGGAGCCCGGTGCGTGAATAGCGCACGCCGGGATCTGTGCGGGGGGTACCCGGTAACGGGTATCCCTACCGCGACATTTTTGCTTTGGCGGTTTTGTCTGTCAAGGCATGAACCACTTGTTTTTAAATTTTGGGGAACATACTGCGGGCGTGTTTGTTATCGATTTTCCCTGCAGGGCTGATGGGGTCTGGCGTTGACTAAAATTATGTGTGGGGCATGGATGGGGCAAAAGTGGTCTGTGAAGTTCGTTAAAGTTCGTTAATCAAGCTTCATCTCGATCTCGCTCATCCCTTGTTTAAAGCGCTCCTGGACGATCTTTATCGATTTTAAAAACTATGAGTACATATTATAAAAATGTAGCAAATAGGCCGTTTGTGCCTGAAAAGATGAACATTCTGCGTAGCGCGATTTGCGCAACAGGAATAGACTGGAGTCGACACTCTACACAAAGATGCGAAAGGTTTTTTATGACACAACAGCCACAAGCCAAATACCGCCATGACTATCGCGCGCCGGATTACCAGATTACTGATATTGACTTGACCTTTGACCTCGATGCCGAAAAAACCGTGGTCACCGCAATAAGCCAGGCTGTTCGTCATGGCGCGCCTGATGCGCCTCTTCGCCTTGATGGGGAAGATTTAACGCTGGTATCTATCCACGTCAACGATGCGCCGTGGACAGCATATAAAGAAGAAGAGGGCGCGCTTGTCATCAGCGACCTGCCAGAGCGTTTTACGTTACGCATTGTCAACGAGATAAGTCCGGCGGCGAATACGGCGCTGGAAGGATTGTACCAGTCAGGCGATGCGCTCTGTACCCAGTGTGAAGCGGAGGGCTTCCGCCATATTACCTGGTATCTTGACCGCCCGGACGTACTGGCGCGATTTACCACCAAAATTATTGCCGATAAAAGCAAATATCCGTTCCTGCTCTCCAATGGCAACCGTGTTGCACAGGGCGAGCTGGAGAATGGCCGTCACTGGGTTCAGTGGCAAGATCCGTTCCCGAAACCGTGTTATCTGTTTGCGCTGGTGGCCGGTGATTTTGACGTGCTGCGCGATACCTTTACCACCCGCTCCGGGCGTGAAGTCGCATTAGAACTGTACGTTGACCGTGGCAATCTGGATCGTGCGCCGTGGGCAATGACCTCGCTGAAAAATTCCATGAAATGGGATGAAGCGCGTTTTGGGCTCGAATATGACCTCGACATCTATATGATTGTCGCGGTGGATTTCTTTAATATGGGCGCGATGGAGAATAAAGGTCTCAATATCTTTAACTCCAAATACGTGCTGGCGCGAACCGATACCGCGACGGATAAAGATTATCTCGATATTGAGCGCGTGATAGGCCATGAGTATTTCCACAACTGGACCGGCAACCGCGTCACCTGCCGCGACTGGTTCCAGTTGAGCCTGAAAGAGGGGCTAACCGTGTTCCGCGATCAGGAGTTTAGCTCTGATTTGGGGTCACGCGCGGTGAACCGCATCAGTAACGTGCGTACCATGCGCGGTTTACAATTCGCGGAAGACGCCAGCCCGATGGCGCATCCTATCCGCCCGGATAAAGTAATCGAAATGAATAACTTCTACACCCTCACCGTTTATGAAAAGGGCGCGGAAGTCATTCGCATGATCCACACGTTGCTGGGTGAGGAAAATTTCCAGAAGGGGATGCAGCTTTATTTTGAGCGCCATGACGGCAGCGCCGCGACGTGTGATGACTTCGTACAGGCGATGGAAGATGCTTCTAATGTCGATTTGTCCCATTTCCGCCGCTGGTACAGTCAGTCCGGCACGCCGATTGTAACGGTAAAAGATGATTATAATCCGGAAACCGAGCAGTACACGTTGACCATCAGCCAGCGCACTCCGGCGACGGCGGATCAGGCGGAGAAGCAGCCGCTGCATATTCCATTCGCCATCGAACTGTACGATAACGAAGGCAACGTCATTCCGTTGCAAAAAGGCGGTCACCCGGTCAACGCCGTGCTGAACGTCACGCAGGCGGAGCAGACATTTACCTTCGATAATGTTTACTTCCAGCCTGTTCCGGCCTTGCTGTGCGAGTTTTCAGCGCCGGTGAAGCTGGAATATAAATGGAGCGATCAGCAGTTGACGTTCCTGATGCGCCATGCGCGCAATGATTTCTCCCGTTGGGATGCGGCGCAAAGCCTGCTGGCCACATACATTAAACTGAATGTGGCGCGTCATCAGCAGGGGCAACCGCTATCGCTTCCGGTGCATGTCGCTGATGCGTTCCGCGCAGTACTGTTGGATGAGAAAATCGATCCGGCGTTGGCCGCAGAAATTTTAACGCTGCCTTCGGCCAATGAAATTGCGGAGCTGTTTGAGGTCATTGACCCGATCGCCATTGCGCAAGTTCGTGAAGCGCTAACGCGTACGCTGGCGGCAGAACTGGCGGATGAGTTCCTGGCTATCTATAACGCCAATCATCTGGATGAGTATCGTGTTGATCACGGCGATATCGGTAAGCGCACGCTGCGCAATGCTTGCCTGCGCTTCCTGGCGTTTGGCGAGACGGAGCTGGCTAATACGCTGGTCAGCAAACAGTATCGCGACGCCAATAATATGACCGATGCGCTGGCGGCCCTGTCTGCTGCTGTGGCGGCGCAGTTGCCGTGCCGCGATACGCTGATGCAGGAGTATGACGATAAGTGGCATCAGGACGGCCTGGTGATGGATAAATGGTTTATCCTGCAATCCACAAGCCCGGCGGAAAATGTACTGGAAACCGTACGCGGCCTGCTCAAACACCGTTCTTTCAGTATGAGCAACCCGAACCGCATCCGTTCATTAATTGGCGCGTTTGCTGGCAGCAACCCGGCGGCGTTCCATGCGCAAGACGGTAGCGGATACCAGTTCCTGGTCGAGATGCTGACCGATCTGAATAGCCGTAACCCGCAGGTAGCATCTCGCCTCATTGAACCGCTGATTCGTCTGAAACGTTATGATGATAAGCGTCAGGAGAAAATGCGTGCGGCGCTGGAGCAGTTAAAAGGACTGGAGAATCTTTCCGGCGATCTGTACGAGAAGATAACTAAAGCGTTAGCCTGACAGTATCCGTTATAAAGAGGTAAGACATGCCCGGTAAGCGTTAGCGCTGCCGGGCATTTTTTTGCCGGACGATGACGCTTCCTGGCGAAACGTGAAGTGAGAATGAAGGAAAACGATTGCTATTTATTGCCGTAGGTCAATTCCCTTTTGCCTTGTTATCGCCCATAATACGCCCCCGGTTTGCACACCGGGAATCCAGGAGAGTTCATGTACTATCCCTTCGTTCGTAAAGCCCTTTTCCAGCTCGATCCAGAGCGCGCTCATGAATTTACATTTCAACAATTACGCCGCATTACAGGTACGCCGCTGGAAGCGCTGGTGCGCCAGAAAGTACCGACAAAGCCGGTTACCTGCATGGGACTTACCTTTAAAAATCCACTGGGGCTGGCTGCCGGTCTGGATAAAGACGGGGAGTGCATCGACGCGTTAGGCGCGATGGGGTTTGGCTCCCTGGAAATCGGCACCGTGACGCCGCGCCCACAGCCGGGTAACGATAAGCCGCGTCTTTTTCGTCTGGTGGATGCTGAAGGTCTGATCAATCGGATGGGCTTTAATAATCTGGGCGTCGATAACCTGGTCGAGAATGTTAAAAAAGCCCATTTTGATGGTATTCTGGGAATTAACATCGGTAAAAATAAAGATACGCCTGTCGAAAATGGCAAAGATGACTACCTGATTTGTATGGAAAAAGTCTATGCTTATGCGGGTTATATCGCCATTAATATTTCTTCGCCGAATACGCCAGGGCTACGTACGCTCCAGTATGGCGATGCGCTGGACGATCTGTTAACTGCCATTAAAAATAAGCAAAACGATCTTCAGGCGATCCACCATAAATATGTGCCGGTGGCAGTAAAGATCGCGCCGGATCTTTGTGAAGAAGAATTGATCCAGGTTGCCGATAGCCTGCTTCGTCATAATATTGATGGGGTGATTGCGACAAATACCACCCTCGATCGTTCTCTGGTACAAGGAATGAAAAATTGCCAGCAAACGGGGGGATTAAGTGGCCGGCCATTACAATTAAAAAGCACAGAAATTATTCGCCGTTTATCCCAGGAGTTAAAGGGACAATTGCCTATTATCGGCGTCGGCGGCATTGACTCAGTTATCGCCGCGCGCGAGAAGATAGCGGCAGGAGCTACGCTGGTACAAATTTATTCCGGCTTTATTTTTAAAGGCCCGCCATTGATTAAAGAAATCGTAACGCACATCTAAACTTTACCCTTTATCAGACAACCAGGGCTTTATTTCCGGCGCTGGTTGTTTTATATTTCTCCACTGTTGCTTATTTAGACATTTTAGGCTTTTATTATTGGGGTAATAAACGAAGCGGCAAAAGGACAATGCTGTTACGAGTTGCTTAAAAGCGGGAGAGAGGTAATGCGAATTAAACCTGACGATAACTGGCGCTGGTATTATGATGAAGAGCACGATCGTATGATGCTCGATCTCGCCAATGGTATGCTTTTTCGCTCGCGCTTCTCTCGTAAAATGCTTACGCCGGACGCGTTTTGCCCGACCGGTTTTTGTGTGGATGATGCCGCGCTCTATTTTTCCTTTGAAGAAAAATGCCGGGATTTCGAATTAACCAAAGAGCAACGCGCGGAGCTGGTATTGAATGCGCTGGTGGCGATTCGCTATCTCAAACCGCAGATGCCGAAAAGCTGGCATTTTGTAGCGCATGGCGAAATGTGGACCCCGGGAACGGGCGATGCCGCAAGCGTCTGGTTAAGCGATACGGCGGAACAGGTTAATTTGCTGGTCGTTGAGCCGGGAGAAAATGCCGCGTTGTGTCTGCTGGCACAGCCGGGCGTGGTGATAGCAGGCCGAACCATGCAGCTTGGCGATGCGATTAAAATTATGAACGACAGGCTGAAACCGCAGGTTCACTGTCACAGTTTCAGCCTTGAACAAGCGGTTTAATTTTCCAGTCGTAACGCGGTCTTAGGCACGCAGCTACAGCTCAGAATCGTACCATCGTCACCCATAGCCGATTTTTTCAGCGGACTTACTTCGCCTTCCAGCAAACGTATCCGGCAGCAACCACAGATACCAGCCCGGCAAGAATACGGAATACGAATCCCCTGATTCTCCAACTGTTCCAGTAGTACCTGTTGATTATTCCCGCAGAAGGTTTGCCCCTGCCAGTCGATGGTTACACTCGCGTCCGGGTGTTTCTCTGGCGTAACGCTGTTGTCGACCGTTGTGGCGCCATAAGCTTTTGCCGGGGCTGTCGCCAGAATCTCCACCTCATCGCCGACGCGAATGACGCCGCTATTGCGGGCAATCAGATTCTGACCGAAATCCACATCGCCATTGTCCAGGGCGGTACGAAAAGCTTGCAGTGTCGCCAGCGGTTCTCCGGAAGGATGTTTTTGCCCCTTTTCAGGGCTGACGGTCGTAAAAATACAGCGGCTACAGGGCTTCACGACGTCAAAAATCACATCGCCAATGCGAAGCACTTTCCAGCTATCTTCCTCCCAGGCCGCTACGCCGGAAACCACTAAGTTTGGGCGAAATTGTTCCATTTGTACGCCTGCCGGACAACGCTGTTGCAGATCGCGCAGCGAGGCTTCGTTGGTCAATAAATACGGGTAGCCATCGGCAAATCCCAGCGGCACCGCGTTATGTCGTTTGACCCGGCGTGTCAACTGCGGCCCAACCCAGCGCAACTGGACATCGCGGGAGAAAAAGCCGCTCAACCATTGATTAATCGCCGTCGGGGCGACGCGAGCGGTAAAATGGTTTCCCCAGACCTCGGTCGGCGCATCCTGCGGGGTGAAATCCGTAAAGCGAACCAGCGCGCTACTGCCGTCTGGCGCGGTCAAATGAAGGCCGTCGTGTAAGGGAGAGGGGGTAAAACGTACCATTTGTGGAAACTGGCGGGCGGTAATAAATGTGCCGTCAGGCTCGGTCACCATGAAGATGCGATCAAAAGCCAGGCCGCTGATATCTGCCAGCGCATGAGTCAGGCCAATGCCGCGCATGGATTTGACCGGATGAATAAAGAGCCGTGATAACGTCGCCACCGTACAGTCCCTCAAATGAAAATAAGCCTTCAACTTTATGACATGGGCGTGAGATTAGCTATAATGCGCAACAATTTTCTTAGCGTAAAAGTGACAATATGAATTCTCTGTTTGCCAGTACGGCCCGCGGGCTGGAAGAGCTGTTAAAAACTGAACTGGAAAAACTGGGCGCCGTAGGGTGTCAGGTTGTTCAGGGTGGGGTCCATTTTCAGGGCGACACGCGGCTTATTTACCAGAGCCTGATGTGGAGCCGCCTGGCCTCGCGTATTATCCTGCCGATGGGTGAGTGCAAGGTCTACAGCGATCTCGATCTTTACCTCGGCGTTCAGGCGATAAACTGGACAGAGATTTTTAATCCTGGCGCGACGTTTGCGGTGCATTTCAGCGGCCTGAACGACACCATCCGTAATAGTCAGTATGGCGCGATGAAAGTTAAAGACGCGATTGTCGATGCGTTTACGCGGAAAAATCTTCCGCGTCCAAATGTGGACCGCGAATCGCCGGACCTCCGTATTAACGTCTGGCTGAATAAAGAAACTGCCAGCATTGCGCTGGATCTCAGTGGTGATGGCCTGCACCTGCGCGGTTATCGCGATCGCACCGGGCTGGCGCCAATTAAAGAGACGCTGGCGGCAGCGATTGTTATGCGTTCCGGCTGGCAACCAGGTACGCCGCTGCTCGACCCTATGTGTGGTTCGGGGACACTGTTGATTGAGGCCGCGATGTGGGCGACCGATCGCGCGCCGGGCCTGCACCGTGGTCACTGGGGATTTAGCGGCTGGGCACAGCATGACGAAACTATCTGGCAGGAAGTGAAAGCCGAAGCGCAGACCCGGGCGCGTAAGGGGCTGGCGGAGTATTCCTCTCATTTCTACGGTTCCGACAGCGATGCGCGCGTCATTGAGCGGGCGCGCAGCAACGCCCGTCGCGCCGGTATCGGCGAGCTTATCACCTTTGAAGTGAAAGATGTGGCGCAACTGAGTAATCCATTGCCGAAAGGCCCGTATGGTACGGTGATCAGTAACCCGCCTTACGGCGAACGTCTGGACAGCGAACCGGCGCTGATTGCGTTGCACAGCCTGCTGGGCCGTACCATGAAAAATCAGTTTGGCGGCTGGAACCTGTCGCTGTTCAGCGCTTCGCCCGATCTGCTGGGCAGCCTGCAATTACGTGCCGACAAACAGTTTAAAGCCAAGAATGGCCCGCTGGACTGCGTGCAGAAAAACTATCATATTGCGGAAACCACGGCGGACAGTAAACCGGCGACGGTGGCGGAAGATTACGCTAATCGCCTGCGTAAAAATCTTAAAAAGCTGGAGAAATGGGCGCGCCAGGAAGGGATTGAATGCTATCGCTTGTATGATGCCGACCTGCCGGAATATAACGTGGCGGTAGACCGTTACGGCGACTGGGCGGTGATTCAGGAATATGCGCCGCCGAAAACGGTGGATGCGCAAAAAGCGCGGCAACGTCTGTTCGATATTATTGCGGCAACCTTGTCAGTGCTCGGTATTCCGCCGAATAAACTGGTGTTAAAAACCCGTGAACGGCAAAAAGGAAAAAACCAGTATCAGAAAATGAGCGAGAAGGGCGAGTTCCTTGAGGTCAGCGAATATAATGCGCGCTTATGGGTAAATCTGACGGATTATCTCGACACCGGTCTGTTCCTCGATCACCGTATTGCCCGCAGAATGCTGGGAGAAATGAGCAAAGGCAAAGATTTCCTGAATCTCTTTTCTTATACCGGCAGCGCCAGCGTACATGCGGGTCTGGGCGGCGCGCGCAGCACCACAACGGTGGATATGTCCCGCACCTATCTGGAGTGGGCCGAACGTAATTTGCGTCTGAACGGACTGAGCGGCCGCGCGCATCGCCTGATTCAGGCCGACTGCCTGGGCTGGCTGCGCGAGGCGAATGAACAGTTCGATTTGATCTTTATCGATCCGCCGACGTTCTCTAACTCAAAACGTATGGAAGAGTCGTTTGATGTTCAGCGCGATCATGTCGCGTTAATGAAAGATTTAAAACGCCTGCTGCGTAAAGGCGGCACCATCATGTTCTCAAATAATAAGCGCGGATTCCGTATGGATCTGGAAGGGCTGGCGGAACTGGGGCTTACCGCACAAGAAATTACGCAAAAAACGCTCTCCCCGGATTTTGCCCGTAACCGTCAGATTCATAACTGCTGGCTGATCCGCGCCGCCTGAAAGGAAAAGTAAATGTCATTAATCAGTATGCATGGCGCATGGCTGTCGTTCAGCGACGCGCCGCTTCTCGATAACGCAGAGTTGCATATCGAAGATAACGAACGCGTCTGTCTGGTGGGGCGTAACGGCGCCGGGAAATCCACCTTGATGAAGATCCTCAACCGCGAACAGGGTCTGGACGATGGGCGTATTATTTATGAGCAGGATCTGATCGTCGCGCGTCTGCAACAGGACCCGCCCCGTAATATTGCGGGCAGCGTCTATGACTTTGTCGCCGAAGGTATCGAAGAACAAGCGGAATACCTCAAGCGCTATCATGAGATTTCCCGTCTGGTGATGACCGATCCCAGCGAGAAAAACCTCAATGAAATGGCGCGCGTACAGGAACAGCTCGATCATCATAATCTGTGGCAGCTGGAAAACCGTATTAATGAAGTGCTGGCGCAGCTTGGACTCGATCCTAACGCCGCGCTGTCGTCGCTCTCCGGCGGCTGGCTGCGTAAAGCCGCGCTGGGTCGGGCGCTGGTCAGCAATCCGCGCGTATTGTTACTGGATGAACCGACTAACCATCTGGATATCGAAACTATCGACTGGCTGGAAGGGTTTCTGAAAACCTTTAACGGAACGATTATTTTTATCTCTCACGATCGTTCGTTTATTCGCAATATGGCAACCCGCATTGTCGATCTCGATCGTGGCAAACTGGTCACCTATCCGGGAAATTACGATCAATACCTGCTGGAGAAAGAAGAAGCGCTGCGCGTAGAAGAATTACAAAACGCGGAATTTGATCGCAAACTGGCGCAGGAAGAAGTCTGGATTCGCCAGGGTATCAAGGCGCGCCGCACCCGTAATGAAGGGCGCGTGCGGGCGTTAAAAGCGATGCGTCGTGAACGCAGCGAGCGCCGGGAAGTGATGGGCACGGCGAAGATGCAGGTCGAAGAGGCGACGCGCTCCGGTAAAATCGTTTTTGAGATGGAAAACGTCGATTACCAGGTAGAAGGAAAACAACTGGTAAAAGATTTCTCCGCTCAGGTACAGCGCGGCGACAAGATTGCGTTAATTGGCCCGAACGGCTGCGGTAAAACCACGCTACTGAAACTGATGCTGGGACAGCTTCAGGCTGACAGCGGGCGCATCCACGTAGGAACGAAGCTGGAAGTCGCCTACTTCGATCAGCATCGCGCCGAACTGGATCCGGAAAAAACCGTGATGGATAACCTTGCGGAAGGCAAGCAAGAGGTGATGGTAAACGGTAAGCCGCGCCATGTACTGGGCTATTTGCAGGACTTCCTGTTTCACCCCAAACGGGCGATGACACCCGTCCGTGCGCTTTCCGGCGGCGAACGTAACCGTCTGCTGCTGGCACGACTGTTCCTCAAGCCGAGCAATCTTTTAATTCTCGATGAACCAACGAACGATCTTGACGTCGAAACGCTGGAACTATTAGAAGAATTAATTGATGGCTATCAGGGCACGGTACTACTGGTCAGCCACGATCGGCAATTTGTCGATAATACCGTGACGGAATGCTGGATTTTCGAGGGCGGCGGCAAAATCGGACGTTATATCGGCGGCTACCATGATGCGCGTGCGCAGCAAGAGCAGCATCTGGCGACGAAACAGCCGATGGCGAAAAAAAATGAGGAAGTTATTGCCCCTAAAGCAGAAATTGTAAAACGTGGCAGTAGCAAACTAAGCTATAAACTGCAGCGCGAGCTGGAGCAGTTACCCGGTCAGCTTGAAGACCTGGAAGCGAAGCTGGAAGCGCTACAGGCGCAGGTTGCGGATGCGGCCTTTTTTAGCCAACCCCATGAGCAAACGCAAAAAGTTCTGGCCGATTTAAGTCAGGCGGAGCAAGAACTTGAGCAAGCCTTCGAACGTTGGGAGTATCTTGAAGGCCTGAAAAACGGGGCATAACGAAAGGAGCGCCTATGTGTGAACATCACCATGCTGCGAAGCACATATTGTGCCCGCAATGTGACATGCTGGTGGCTTTACCCCGCCTCTCGCATGGGCAAAAAGCAGCATGTCCACGATGCGGCGCAACGTTAACGACCGAGTGGGACGCGCCCCGGCAGCGTCCTACCGCCTATGCGTTAGCGGCACTATTTATGTTGCTGCTTTCTAACCTTTTTCCCTTCGTGAATATGAATGTCGCGGGCGTCACCAGCGAAGTCACGCTTCTGGAAATCCCCGGCGTCATGTTTTCTGAAGATTACGCCAGCCTCGGCACGTTCTTTTTATTATTTGTCCAACTGGTGCCGGCATTTTGCCTGGTGACCATTCTATTACTTGTCAACCGCGCCAGTCTGCCGTTGTCGGTAAAAAAAACGCTGGCAAGGATCTTTTTCCTCCTCAAATCGTGGGGAATGGCAGAAATATTTCTCGCCGGGGTGTTGGTCAGTTTTGTTAAGCTGATGGCTTACGGCGATATCGGCATCGGCAGCAGCTTTATTCCCTGGTGCTTATTTTGTCTCGTTCAACTGCGGGCGTTCCAGTGTGTCGATCGCCGCTGGTTGTGGGATGATATCGCCCCGCAGCCTGCACTGGCGCAGCCGTTAACGCCGGGGATTACCGGTATCCGGCAGTCTTTGCGTTCTTGCGCCTGCTGTACGGCGATCCTGCCTGCGGAGAGTCTCGTCTGTCCGCGTTGCCATACGAAAGGCTATGTCCGGCGTAAAAACAGTTTGCAGTGGACGCTGGCGTTATTATTTACCTCGATCATGCTTTATCTGCCCGCCAATATTTTGCCGATTATGATTACCGACTTACTGGGCTCGAAAATGCCGTCGACCATTCTGGCTGGCGTGATTTTGCTGTGGAGCGAGGGGTCTTATCCGGTGGCGGCGGTTATCTTTCTCGCCAGTATTATGGTGCCGACGCTAAAAATGATCGCCATTGCCTGGCTTTGTTGGGATGCGAAAGGCCACGGTAAGCGCGACAGTGAACGGATGCATTTTATTTATGAAGTAGTGGAGTTTGTGGGGCGCTGGTCAATGATTGATGTCTTTGTCATTGCCGTACTCTCTGCGCTGGTGCGTATGGGAGGGTTAATGAATATTTATCCTGCGATGGGTGCGTTGATGTTTGCTTTAGTCGTCATAATGACAATGTTTTCTGCGATGACCTTTGATCCGCGTCTGTCGTGGGATCGTGAGTACGAACCAGGCCATGAGGAGTCCTGATAGCATGGAACCTAAAAAAGGGGAAGCCAAAGTACAAAAGGTGAAAAATTGGTCGCCTGTCTGGATATTCCCGATTGTTACTGCGCTTATCGGAGCCTGGATTCTGTTTTATCACTACAGCCACCAGGGACCGGAAGTTACCTTAATCACCACCAATGCGGAAGGCATTGAAGGCGGAAAAACGACGATCAAAAGTCGCAGCGTGGATGTCGGCGTGGTTGAAAGCGCGACGCTGACTGACGATCTGACCCACGTACAAATCAAAGCGCGGCTCCATTCCGGTATGGAAAAGTTGCTGCATAAAGACTCGGTATTTTGGGTGGTAAAACCGCAGGTGGGGCGTGAAGGCATCAGCGGGCTTGGGACGCTGCTATCAGGCGCGTATATTGAACTACAACCAGGAAGTAAGGGCAGTCAGCCGGAAAGCTATCAGCTTCTTGACTCACCGCCGTTGGCGCCGCCCGATGCCAAAGGTATTCGTGTGATTCTGGACAGCAAAAAGGCCGGTCAGCTCAGTCCTGGCGATCCCGTTCTGTTCCGGGGTTATCGGGTAGGATCCGTTGAAACCAGCTCTTTCGATCCGCAAAAACGGACAATGAGTTATCAGTTGTTCATTAAGGCGCCAAACGATCGATTGGTCACCAGTAATGTCCGATTCTGGAAAGATAGCGGTATCGCTGTGGATCTGACATCGGCGGGAATGCGCGTGGAAATGGGATCGTTGACGACGTTGTTTGGCGGCGGCGTGAGTTTTGATGTGCCGGAAGGACTTGAGCAGGGGCAACCCGTCGCCGAAAAAACGGCGTTTAATCTCTACGACGATCAAAAAAGTATTCAGGATTCGCTGTACACCGATCATATCGATTACCTGATGTTCTTTAAAGATTCGGTGCGCGGATTACAACCCGGCGCGCCGCTGGAGTTCCGCGGTATTCGTCTGGGGACGGTAAGCAAAGTGCCTTTCTTTGCGTCTAAAATGCGCCAGGTATTTAACGACGATTACCGTATTCCTGTGCTGGTGCGCATTGAACCGGAGCGTCTGAAAGCGCAATTGGGAGAAAATGCGGATGTTGGCGCGCATTTGACGGAACTGCTTAAGCGCGGTTTACGCGCTTCGCTTAAAACCGGTAACCTGGTGACCGGGGCGCTGTATGTCGATCTGGACTTTTATCCTAAGGAGCCGCCGATTACGGGGCTACGCGAATTTGATGGTTATGAAATTATTCCCACCGTCAGCAGCGGTCTGGCGCAAATTCAACAGCGACTGGTGGAAACGTTGGATAAGATCAACAACCTGCCGTTGAATCCGATGATTGAACAAGCGACCAATACGCTGTCTGAAAGCCAGCGTACTATGCGTCGGCTGCAAACCACGCTGGATAATATGAACAAGATTACCTCCAGTCAGTCGATGCAGCAGCTTCCGGCGGATATGCAAACGACGTTACGCGAACTTAACCGCAGTATGCAAGGCTTCCAGCCTGGATCGGCGGCGTATAACAAAATGGTGGCGGATATGCAGCGTCTCGATCAGGTGCTTCGTGAGTTACAACCGGTGTTGAAAACTCTGAACGAGAAGAGCAACGCGCTGGTATTTGAAGCGAAGGATAAAAAAGATCCTGAGCCTAAGAGGGCGAAACAATGAAAAAATGGCTAGTCGTGATAATGGCGTTCTGGCTGGCGTCATGTAGCTCCGGCGGAGAGAATAAAAGCTATTATCAGCTCCCGATAGCGCAAAGCGGTGTGCAAAGCACCGCAAGCCAGGGCAACCGTCTCTTATGGGTAGAGCAGGTTTCCGTACCTGACTATCTGGCAGGTAACGGCGTGGTGTATCAAACCAGTGATGTTCAGTATGTGATTGCCAATAACAATCTGTGGGCCAGCCCGCTGGACCAGCAATTACGTAACACGCTGGTGGCGAATCTTAGCGCCCGGCTTCCTGGCTGGGTCGTCGCTTCCCAGCCGTTGGGAACCACCCAGGATACGTTAAACGTTACCGTAACCGGATTCCATGGACGCTACGATGGTAAGGTTATCGTCAGCGGGGAGTGGTTATTAAACCACAATGGACAGCTGATTAAGCGGCCTTTCCATATCGAAGCCAGTCAGCAGAAAGATGGCTATGATGAGATGGTCAAAGTACTGGCAAGCGCATGGAGTCAGGAAGCAGCCGCTATCGCAGATGAGATAAAGCGCCTTCCCTGAGATAAAAGTAATGTAAATTTAACCGCTTCAGGTCGTGCGCCTGAGGCGGTTTTTTTATTTTTGACGCCGGAAAAATAGTTGTTATGGCTCACATTTTTTGTACAAATGATTTACCGTATAGCTCACAAATATGACATTGGTGTGAATTTTGCGCATTGACGGGCGATCCATTTAGAGGTATTCGTGTAGTGTGATTGCACATTTTGTAATCACTGTTTTCTTTTCCACCAGATACAAATATGAGGGAAACGAGGCATGAAGAGACAAAAACGAGATCGCCTGGAACGGGCACATCAACGTGGATATCAGGCCGGCATCGCCGGACGATCAAAAGAAATGTGTCCCTATCAGACGCTGAATCAACGGTCATACTGGTTGGGAGGTTGGCGACAAGCCATGGAGGACAGGGCGGTAATGGCCTGATTCTGTCTCTTTAGAAAAAGAAACCTCCGCAGTGCGGAGGTTTCGCCTTTATGGGCTTTGCAAGCATGATACCGATAGCGCGGAATATCAATTCAACACTTAGAACGCGGAAGTATCCTGGAACAAACCGACTTTCAAATCGTGTGCGGTATAGATCAGACGACCATCCACCAGAACCTCACCGTCCGCCAGGCCCATGATCAGGCGACGGTTTACGATACGTTTGAAATGAATACGATAGGTGACTTTCCTGGCTGTCGGCAGAACCTGGCCGGTAAATTTCACTTCGCCCACGCCCAGAGCGCGGCCTTTGCCTTCGCCGCCCAACCAGCCCAGGTAGAATCCCACCAATTGCCACATAGCATCCAGACCCAGACAACCGGGCATCACCGGATCGCCGATAAAGTGGCATCCGAAGAACCATAGATCCGGATTGATATCCAGCTCGGCTTCGACATAGCCTTTGTCGAAATTGCCGCCCGTTTCGGTCATCTTAACGACGCGGTCCATCATCAGCATGTTCGGTGCAGGGAGTTGCGGCCCTTTAGCGCCAAACAGTTCACCACGACCAGAGGCAAGAAGGTCTTCTTTTGTATAGGATTCGCGTTTATCTACCATGTTTTATGTAAACCTTATTTTATTGAAGCACGCAGGATAGCTAACACGTGTACGCTGAACAAGTCCGATCAGTTCGGAATAAAAGCGTTCAGCCAACGTAATGGCCACGGGAAACGATGACGGCCTTCCTGTTGCGTCGCCTGCGCGATACGCTCCTGGATAGTCTGCATCAACGTCGTTTGACCTTCGCCATCCCACACCAGATTTAACAGTAGCGGTAAGGCGTCGGTCACGTCGTCTACCGCCCAGATAGTGAACTTCTCTTCTTTAACCGCTTGCAGCAGTTCAGATTTAAGACTGAGATGGCGGACATTGGCGGCAGGGATAATCACGCCCTGTTTACCGTTTAATTCCCGCTGCTCGCAGATGGCGAAGAAACCTTCAATTTTTTCGTTTAGCCCGCCCACCGGTTGCGCGCGACCAAACTGATCGACCGAGCCGGTAATCGCAATATTTTGATTCACTGGCACATTGGCCAGTGCGCTGATGAGCGCACATAATTCCGCCATTGAGGCGCTATCGCCATCCACTTCGCTGTAGGACTGCTCAAAGGTTAACGAGGCAGAGAAGGGAATTTGTTGCTCCAGCTGCAACTCCGACATCAGGAAGGCCTGCATAATCATCATTCCCTTAGCGTGGATATTTCCGCCAAGTTCGGCCTTGCGCTCAATATCATTAAATTCGCCATCGCCGATATGCACAACACAGCTAATTCGCGACGGTTCGCCAAAGGCGCGAGGATGCCCGGGAAACTCAATGACGGAAAGCGCATTGATTTGTCCAACGCGTTCGCCTTCGGTTTCAATCAGGATCTGCTCTTGCAGAATCTCATCCTGCATCCGTTCCGCCAGAAAGCCTTCTCGCCATTCGCGTCGGGCAAGCATCAGACTGAGCGCTTCTGCGCCGCAGGTATCGCCTTCGCATAAAGGCGATGCCTCCTTAAACTGGCGGGCTATCCACAGTGGGCAAAGAGGCAGCGTATCCTGTTCGCCGGTATAGCGCACAGCCTCGCGTATCAGAACGGGCCAGGCATCCGGTGCCGGGGGCGGCAAATTATCGCGTAAAGCGATACGCGTCACCCATTGACACCACAGGGTCATAGCTTCTGCGTCCGCTATCTGTAAATTGTCTTCAAATTCACTGTAGATAGCCTGTTCCGCGAGCTCCGGTTCCATCTCCTGAAAATCAGCCAGTGATTCACGTTCGCCAACCAGAATCACCTTCAGTTTGAGCGGCATTGATGGCACGGAGACCGGTAATGGACGCGACTCGTCAAAGGCCACCCAGTCAAAACGCTCGCGGCTAACGATGGCTTTCAGACGCATCCATAGTAACGGCTGCGCCAGAAGGGTTCGTAAGGAAATAATCAGCACGCCGCCGTTTGCCTGATGAACCAGTCCCGGCTGCAGGGTAATGTCGCCGTTATACTGCCGCAGGCAACCAAAGAGCTGTTCGGCTTCGACCCAGTCCGCGCTGACGACTTGTGTGACGGTGGCAAAGTTGTCTTGCGCATTCTGCGCGGCGCGGTAATGAACAGTATGCCCGGAAACGTCATAATGTCCGCCGGTTAATTGTCCGGCATCGGTTTGCAGAGCGCGGACGGCATCTGAAAGTAAAGTGAGATACTCTTGCTCTTCAGGCGCTTTAGTCAGCATAAAAGAGGATGATGCCCACGGCTGTATAAGTTGCTCAAGCGCAAATTGCAGTCGTGGCTGAGTATCACTGAGTAAGGTGTCGTTTTCGTCAGTCGCGTGTGGCTGTGCAAATATCTCCTGATAGCTTTCGCTATCCGGAACCAGATCACGCCATGCAAGTTTCGTAATGGTCAAAGTTGAGGTTTTTTAGTCTGTTGTAAAAGGGGGGATTATAGCCTAACCCGTCACGCTGCACACGCGGAAAGCGAATGCAAAGTAATATGAAGACGTGTAACCATTCACAGGTTCGAGATTCTTTTCTTCAGATGGCTAAAAAACTGATATTCTGATAACAGTTACACGGTAACATTGGGATCACAATGAAATATCAACAACTTGAAAATCTTGAAAGCGGTTGGAAATGGAAATATCTGGTGAAAAAGCACCGCGAAGGGGAGCTGATCACCCGCTACGTGGAAGCCAGTGCTGCCCAGGAAGCCGTCAATTTGTTGTTGGCCCTCGAAAATGAACCGGTGCGGGTAAATGTCTGGATAGACAGGCATATGAATCCTGCCTTGCTTAATCGGATGAAACAAACCATTCGGGCAAGACGCAAACGACACTTCAATGCGGAACATCAGCATACGCGCAAAAAATCTATCGATTTAGAGTTTATGGTCTGGCAGCGTCTGGCGGGCCTTGCGCAGCGACGCGGTAAAACATTATCCGAAACGATTGTGCAACTGATAGAAGACGCGGAGCATAAAGAGAAATATGCCACGCAAATGACCACGTTAAAGCAGGATTTACAGGCGTTATTAGGCAAGAAGTAACGCTGAAAGGCGTTGTCATCCAGACCAGAGCAAAAAACCCCGCGACGCGGGGTTTTTTATCAGACGGAAACTTAAGCCTGCGGCTGAGTTACCACGTCTTTAACGCCTTTAACTTCGATCTCTACGCGACGATCCGGAGCCAGGCAATCGATCAGGGCAGCGCGAGGTTTCACGTTGTCACAGGTGTTGCCGGTAACCGGGTTAGATTCGCCCATACCACGTGCGGAGATTTTGTCAGACGGAATACCTTTGGAGATCAGGTAATCAACAACAGACTGAGCACGTTTCTCGGACAGACCCTGGTTGTAAGCGTCAGAACCGATACGGTCAGTGAAGCCCAGAACGACAACGGAACCGTCTTTCGGATCCAGGTTGCTCAGCTGGCTGTACAGCTGATCCAGAGCCTGCTGGCCTTCCGGCTTCAGGGTAGATTTGTTGAAGTTGAACAGTACGTCAGACTTCAGAGTGAAGTGCTTGGTCTGTACTTCCGGAGCCGGAGCTGGTGCCGGAGCTACTACCGGAGCAGCTTCTTGCTGGCCGAAACGGTAGGAAACACCTACGCTCAGCAGGCCGTTGTCCGGACGGGTGCCGATGGTGTTGGCATCACCGATGTTGTTAGTCCACTGGTATTCCAGACGGGTTGCGATTTCAGGGGTGATAGCATACTCGATACCGCCCGCGAATACCGGGGAAACGCCGGTGTCGTGGTCTTTAGTAGACGGGCCGCCAGGGACGTTAGACTTGGTGTCTGCACGCCATACCATACCACCCAGACGGGTATAAACGTCCAGATCGTCAGTGATTGGATAACCCAGTTTAGCGGTCAACTGAACGCCCTGAGCTTTATAAGCGCCATTGATGTTGTCGCCTTTGTACGGCATACGGCCTAACCAGTCGTAGCCCATTTCAAAGCCAACATACGGGTTAACCTGGTAACCACCAAAAGCACCTGCGCCCAGTTGGTTTTCATGAGTCGGGCCATCATTGTGAATGAAGCCGGTGTCATGGTACTGAGACCAGCCCAGTTTAGCACCAGCGTACCAGGTGTTATCTTTCGGAGCGGCCTGCGCTACGGTAGCGAAACCAGCCAGTGCCACTGCAATCGCGATAGCTGTCTTTTTCATTTTTTGCGCCTCGTTATCATCCAAAATACGCCATGAATATCTCCAACGAGATAACACGGTTAAATCCTTCACCGGGGGATCTGCTCAATAGTTACTCTACCGATATCTACGGCTTATGCTGAGCACCCCTGGCGATGTAAAGTCTACAACGTAGTTGGAAACTTACAAGTGTGAACTCCGTCAGACATGTGAAAAAAACATGACGGATATACACATCATTTAACAGTTTCAGATGATAAATCGTACAGCAAAAATTGCGGAAACCGCTTCTGACAAGCGTTCTCGCAAAAAAAACGTTAGCACTCAAAGGAGATACGTTCGCGTAAAAAAAAGTCCAGGATAAATCCTAATTTTACTTAATGATACAAATTAGAGTGAATTTTTAGCCCGGAATGCTGTCTCCTGGGTAAAGCGTGCGCACGTACAGGGCGCATGATAAACCCTACCGCATTACCTACCTTCGCTGCTTCAACCAGGCTGGCATGTTCTTCTTCTGTCAGTTCTTCAGTCATCCAACCAATTACCACGCTGTAATTTCCTGTACGCAAAGCGCGGATCATCGACTCCAGCGTATGACGAGGCGCAAGCTGGCTAATTTGCATCACTTTCGTTAATGGCAAACCTGAAGACTGTACCCATTCACGGCTGAGCTTTTGCTGCGGCGTGAGCCAGAGCTGCCATCGTGATTGTTGGCCTAACTGACGGAGTAAAGGCAAAAGCAGGAGTTGCGCCATCATGGGCTGGTCTTCGTGGTAGACAACTTCACTGACCAGTCCTGCCGCGGCATTTTCCGTAGCGGTGCGCGCAGCGTTGTGGGTAGTGGTAGGAAATGACGAAGAACGATTTGCATAACCTGAAGTGTACATAATCAATCCAGCCCTGTGAGTTACTGTATATTCATACAGTACCCCTGTGGCGATGAAAGATCAACTCTATTTTCGGAAACTGTCTCGCAATTTTTATTCTTAGTGGCGTCAAAAATAAAAATCATCTTGCTCGCGGAGTATAAGTTGCCTATTTTCGTCATTAACGGATCCGTTACTGCAAATTATTCTTTTACTTTATGATTTAAAAGGAATTTTATGAGAGCACTCTCTTATGACAGGATCTATAAATCGCAAGAATATTTGGCCTCTTTGGGGACGATCCAGTATCGATCTTTATTCGGTAGCTATAGTCTGACCGTGGAGGATACCGTCTTTGCGATGGTGGCTAATGGCGAGCTTTATCTCCGCGCCTGTGAAGAAAGCGTACCCTACTGTGTGAAGCATCCTCCCGCCTGGCTCATGTTTATGAAATGTGGACGTCCCGTTATGCTCAACTATTACCGGGTGGATGAAAGCCTGTGGCGCGATCAGCAGCAGCTGGTGCGTTTATCGAAGTATTCTCTTGACGCGGCAATGAAGGAAAAACACAGCCGTATTTTACAGCACAGACTCAAAGATCTCCCCAATATGACCTTCCATCTGGAAACATTGCTCAATGAGTCAGGGATAAAGGACGAAAATATGTTACGCATACTGGGCGCGAAAATGTGCTGGCTAAGGTTGCGACAAAGCAATCCCTTGCTGACGGTGAAAGTTTTGTATGCCCTGGAAGGCGCAATTGTCGGCGTACATGAAGCGGCGCTCCCGGCGAGTCGTCGCCAGGAGCTTGCCGACTGGGCTCATTCGCTTACGGCTGGGTAATTAATGTAGAAATCGGCGGTGAAATTTGCCGTTGCAAGCGTCCAATCTCGGGCAGTAAGGCAATGAGCAAACCAATTTGTTGAACAACCAGAGGTTCTTTGCTGTCCGGACGTGTTTCCAGTGACTGAACTCGCTGCTTTAAACCCTCCAGCGCCTGGTGTACGCGCTGTTCGTCTTCAGGTTGATGATGAAGCGCATCATCAACGTAGCAGACCGCGTCATCCAGAAGCCCCAACACGTCCGGATTACTGAGCTTTTCGCGGTGCGCGCCGAGGGCGGAGATATAGCTGGTAAAAGTGTGATTGAGGCAAAGCAGCCTGAACGCCGCCTCCCGGGTTTCAGCCGTGACGTCGGGTTCGCTCGACATATTAGAAACCACGGATGCCAGTTCTGCATCGCGGTTGTGCGCGTCGCGTCTGGCAATGCGATAGGCCAGGCGGTTATCCCGTCCCTGGTGATATTGCTCAAGGATCGCATCAAGGTAGCGGCAATTAGCATCGGTGGCGCGCTGGAGTACCCGGGGAAGGTTGCGAAAGCGCCAGTCCGGCCAAATAAAGCTGACCGCAGCCCAGGCGATAGCGCAGCCAATTAACGTGTCGACGACGCGCGGTAACGCTACCTCGAAGCCTTCGCCCAGGAGGTTAAAGCAGAGTAATACCAGCAGGGTGATGAACATCGTCGCATGGGCATACTGCACATTACGGAATGCGAAGAAAAGCACGCCGGTAATCACCAGCAGAACTAACTGTCCTTCAAGCGAAGGAACAAACCATAAAATCGGCAGGCCGATAGCAACGCCTACCAACGTGCCGATAATCCTGAGCGCAAGGCGATGGCGGGTCGCGTTATAGTTAGGCTGGCAAACGAACAGGCTGGTGAGCAATATCCAGTACCCGTGGCGCATCCCGGTAATTTGGATGAGAGCATAACCGATGCACAATACCAGCGACATGCGTACCGCATGGCGAAAGAGAGCGGACTCCGGGGTAAAATTACGGCTCAGACGCAGCCAGATGTCGCTAAACCCGTGCAGGCTATCATCAGCCAACTGGTTTTCTGACTCATTGCGCGGCATTGCCTGGGCCTGCTCCGACTCGATCGTCGCTAGTTGCGCATCAATAGCGCGTAGGTTGGTTAATAAGAATCCAAGCGTATTCAGCAGCTCTAAAGAAGCGCCGCTGGCGCGCATACGTTCAAGCGCGGCGTCAATGTGGGTAAAGACGCGTTCAAAGCGCGGATCATGCTGGTACGGCGTACGCAGTAAGATACAGCGCGCCAGCTGCGTACAGGCCTGCGCCTGCATCGACATCAGACGCTGAAAGCGGAACATGACGTCGCTATGGCGAAAATAATCGCGCAGCGTCTGGTATTGAATATGCGAAGAACTGGCGCGTTCATGAATATCCTGCGCCACAAAATAGTAATGGAGGGTGCGGCGCGTACCGCGTTGACCGCGATCGCCGCGCAGGCGAGTCAACAACGACACTTTCGTTTGGTTCAGCGTCGCCATTAACTGCCCGTTCGCTAACGCTAAATCATAGAGCGGCGCCTGGCTTTCATCTTCAATATCAGGATCAAACAGACGTGATTTCAGTTCCAGATAGTGCGCTAACTGTTCGTAACTGCGTGCCAGATTATCCTGCAACGGACGGATCGGAAATAGCAGATGCCCGGTTAGCGTCAGTAGGTTATACCATACTGCGCCTGCCAGCAGGAGCAGTGGTTGCTGATACCAGTGATCGTATAAAGAGGTACCCAGCATCGTATAGATGGCAATGAGTAACGCGCCGAACGCGATGGTGGCATAGCGTTGCCCCAGTCCTCCCAACAGAATAAACCCGCTGGTGGATAACGTTAAGCCCAACGCAAATAGCCACGGCCAGGGAAAGAGCAGCTCCACAGAAGCCGACGCGATAAAAAAGCAAATTAAGGTAATGATTAAATTACGCAAGCGTCCGGCAAGGCGATCGTCGAGATCGGTTAGCGCCGCGGCAACCATACCGAGCGTGAGCGGGATGGTAAGTTTGACGTCGCCCAGCCACCAGGGCAGGGCGGTGGTGCCGCACAGAGCGATAAAAATGCGGATGTAATACAGCCAGGTACTGTTCCAGGTATAACGGCGAATCAACGGACTTAACATAAAGGCTATTTGTCCCGATCATTCAAAACGGCGGCGCGCGTTAGCTTCTCGCGCGGCGCGAGCGGTTTCTACAGAGACGACGCGGCGACCGACAGGCCAAAGCGCAATCGCGGCAATTTTAAAGTTCGCAATACCGACAGGTATCCCGATGATAGTGACACACTGCGCGATACCGGAGGCAATGTGCATCAGGCATAGCCACCAGCCGAAAAAAAGTAACCAGAAAATATTCAGCAAGGTACCGCCAGTATTCATTAATACGCTTTTTGCCGCCGGATTAAGTTCGTCAACGTGAATGGCTTCATTACCGTAAGGGAACAGGGACAGTTTGGTTATCTCCCAGCAGGAGCGGGTCAACGGCAGGGTAAAAATAAGCACAATACTGACCAGCGTCGCCAGCAGCCAGGCCAGCGTAGTGGCAAAGCCGCCCAGTACAAAGTTTAAAATATTCAGAACGGTACGCATAAACCCTCAGTTCATTCCGGTTTTCTATCACTGCGGGCAATTGTAACGTTTTTTTAGACTGGAGCACGTTTTCTCTGGCGGTTACACTGATAAGCACATCTTTACGTCTGGATTCGCTGAGTCATGGAACTGAAAGCAACTTCTCTTGGAAAACGTCTGGCGCAACACCCGTATGATCGTGCCGAGATCCTCAACGCTGGGGTGAAAGTGTCTGGCGACAGGCATGAATATCTTATTCCATTCAATCAGTTATTGGCGATTCACTGTAAGCGTGGGCTGGTATGGGGCGAGCTGGAGTTTGTCCTGCCGGAGGATAAAGTCGTGCGTTTGCACGGTACCGAGTGGTCGGAAACCCAGCAATTCCATCGCTATCTGGACGCGCACTGGCGTCGCTGGAGCCAGGAGATGAGTGATGTCGCCGCGCAGGCATTACAGGAGCAATGGGCGCGTATTAGTGAGCGAACGGGCGGAAACCAATGGCTTACCCGTGAACGCGTTCGGGGGCTGGAACACGAAATTCGCCAGACGTTTGCCGCCTTGCCGCTGCCGGTCTCACGTCTGGAGGAGTTTGCTCACTGTCGCGAGATATGGCGTAAGTGTCTGGCATGGTTACAGGATAGCGAGGGTAGTCGGCAGCAGCATAATCAGGCGTATGCTGATGCCATGCTGGAAGCGCATGCCGACTTTTTTACGCAGATAGAATCCTCTCCGCTTAATCCTTCCCAGGCCAGGGCGGTGGTTAACGGCGAATCATCGTTACTGGTACTGGCGGGCGCGGGAAGCGGTAAGACCTCGGTGCTGGTGGCGCGCGCGGGTTGGCTGTTGGCGCGCGGACAAGCCGATGCGGGGCAAATTCTTTTACTGGCGTTTGGTCGCAAGGCGGCAGAAGAGATGGATGAGCGTATCCGCGAGCGCTTACATACGGAAGAGATTACTGCCCGTACGTTCCATTCGCTGGCGCTGTATATTATTCAGCAAGGCAGTAAAAAAGCGCCGGTTGTCAGTAAGCTGGAAAGTGACGCCACCGCGCGGCATCAGCTATTTCTGCGCACCTGGCGTCAGCAGTGTAGCGAGAAAAAAGCGCAGGCCAAAGGCTGGCGTCAGTGGCTGGAAGAGGAGATGCAGTGGGTAGTGCCGGAAGGTAATTTCTGGGACGATGAGACATTGCAGCGGCGTCTGGCCCCTCGCCTGGATCGTTGGGTCAGTTTGATGCGTATGCACGGCGGCGCGCAGGCAGAAATGATCGCTGGCGCGCCAGAGGAGTGCCGCGAGCTGTTTGGCAAACGCATTAAGCTGATGGCGCCGCTGCTAAAGGCCTGGAAAAGCGCGTTGAAAGCGGAAAATGCCGTTGATTTCTCCGGGCTGATCCATCAGGCAATGGTGATCCTCGAAAAAGGGCGTTTTATCAGCCCGTGGAAGCATATTCTGGTCGATGAATTTCAGGATATTTCCCCGCAGCGGGCGGCGCTGTTAGAGGCGCTGCGCAAGCAGAATAGCCAGACTACGCTGTTTGCCGTTGGCGATGACTGGCAGGCGATTTACCGTTTTAGCGGGGCGCAGCTCTCCTTAACGACGGCGTTTCATCAGACGTTCGGCGAGGGCGAGCATTGCCACCTGGACACCACGTACCGCTTTAACAGTCGGATTGGCGATATTGCCAATCGCTTTGTACAGCAGAATCCGCACCAGCTTAAAAAACCGTTAAATAGTCTGACCCCAGGCGATAAAAAAGCGGTGACGTTATTGGATGAAAGCCAGTTGGACGCGTTACTGGATAAATTATCCGGCTATGCGAAGGAAGATGAACGTATCCTGGTGCTGGCGCGCTATCACCATCTGAAACCCGCGAGTCTACAAAAAGCGGCGACTCGCTGGCCGAAGTTACAGATAGACTTCATGACTATCCATGCCAGCAAAGGCCAACAGGCCGATTACGTGATTCTTGTCGGATTGCAGGAGGGTAACGACGGTTTCCCCGCCCCGGCGCGAGAATCCATTATGGAAAGTGCGCTTCTTCCTCAGGTTGAGGATTTTCCGGACGCTGAAGAGCGGCGTTTGTTATATGTGGCGTTGACGCGCGCGCGTGCGCGGGTCTGGCTGCTTTTTAATAAAGATAATCCCTCGCGCTTTGTGGAGGCGCTTAAACAGCTGGATGTGCCGGTGGCGAGGAAGCCCTAAAGCGCGGGCGGTACAGCATCCCGCCCGCGTAGCGTTTATTTCAGGCGCTCGGCCAGATAACGCGCATAATCCGGAATAAGAATATCTACAGCGTCATTAAAATGCGGGGACTGGATGATAAAGTCCGCCGTTGAGACGTTAGTGGCGACAGGGATATTCCATACGGTGGCCAGACGCAGTAGCGCTTTGACATCGGGGTCGTGCGGTACCGCGTTAAGCGGGTCCCAGAAGAAAATCAACACGTCGATTTTCCCTTCTGAAATGAGTGCGCCAACCTGCTGGTCGCCGCCCATCGGGCCGCTCAGCATCGCATTAACGTCCATACCGGTTGCGCGCTGGATCAGATTCCCCGTGGTGCCGGTTGCATAAAGAACGTGTTTTTCCAGCAACGGCTGATGGCGTTCCACCCAGTTCATTAACATCTGTTTGCAGTGGTCGTGAGCAACCAACGCGATATGTTTGCGCGTCGGCAAGGTGCGAGTCGTCAGTTCCATAATTCGATTCCGTAGTTAACCTGTCTACAGATTACTGGAAGCGCTTGATGCTGCAAGAGAAAGAGAAAAAAATTGCGCGCTGGGACAACTCATATCAAGAGGGCGGCTGTTTTTCCGCCCATTGCAGAAAATGATGGCGTGTCTGCGGGTCGGCCAGTCGGAACCAATATTTCAGCCGCTGTTCTGTCAGAGTTTGTGATTGCGGCGGTACGGTATCAAGCTCTGAGACGTCGGAAAGTAATGTGCTGTCGTCTGCCATCATCGTGGCGAACTGAGGAAGCGAGGCGCGTTTCGCCGATTTATTATAACGCTCGGTCTCTATTTCATAATCGACCACTTTAGCCGTAGAAGTAATGGCCAGAATATCGAGTTTTACCGGAATGGGCATGGCGTCGCCGTCCAAAAGCGCCAGACGCGGCGCCGCGTTAAAATGCGAGGCTTCGCGCTCGTTTTCCAGCCGCGGGAGCTGGAAATTGACCTGACTTATCAGTTGGGTATCGAAACTTATCACCAGCGGCGGAGAAATATAAAGCCGCTCTTCATTACCGGGCAGGCGGATGGTTTTTTCCACCCGGAAAACGAGTTGATGCGGCCCGTTTTCCAGTTCAATGCTCTCTGCGCCGCGTAATAAAGAGCTGGACACCTTTTTGCCGTCCAGCACCAGCAGATCAACCTCATTAGACAAACGGAGCGTTGTGGCAAAAACAGTCACCGGCAAACAGAGAGCAAGGAAGGTGGCTAGCGCGCCGGTTTTCATAAGGTTCTCCTGTCCAAAGGCCGTCTGGCTAATAATGTATCGAAATTTTTCTTAGATCATGTTTACTAACATATAGACATATTTTGGCGTTTTGCTCTCATACATCGGTATGGGATGAATGGTTGCTATGTCAGGTTTGTCGTACACTTTGCAAAACAGCCAGGAGAAAGATGATGAAAGAGACCGATATTGCTGATGTTTTGACGTCCACTCGCACTATCGCGCTGGTAGGTGCGAGCGATAAACCCGATCGTCCAAGTTATCGGGTAATGAAATACCTGCTTGAACAGGGCTACCATGTGATTCCGGTTGCGCCAAAAGTCGCGGGTAAGACATTGCTGGGGCAACAGGGGTATGCCACGCTGGCGGACATTCCCGAAAAAGTCGATATGGTGGATGTTTTTCGCAACTCTGAAGCTGCATGGGGCGTCGCGCAGGAAGCTATCGCCATCGGCGCAAAAACGCTATGGCTACAGCTTGGCGTGATCAACGAACAGGCGGCGGTGCTGGCGCGGGATGCAGGCATGACCGTGGTGATGGATCGCTGCCCGGCGATTGAGATCCCTCGCCTGGGGCTGGCGAAATAAAAGTTTAAATGGCCGGATATCGCTTTCCGGCCTTTTAAATACAATCAGTTACGTAGTCGCGGCGCCTGAAGCTGCTTGCGAATGGTACGCGCCAGTTCATCCATCGATGGCTGTTCTGGATGCTCGTCCCGCATTTCGCTTCGCAACTGGGCCTCGGCCAGATAAGTATGCACTGGCTGACCATCATCATCTTCCATTACCACGTGGTACCACGGAGCGGCGCGAAGTTCGTCGTTAACCGCCAGTTCATCAGGCGACGGCTCATCAAGCGAATATTCCGGGTCGATATCGACGACCACTCCGAGGTAACCTAACAGGGAATGGCGGACCTGTTGGCCGATACCGAATTTGCTGGCTATCATAGTCACCTCCCGGGAAATAGATACCCTTTATATGAGGATACTATTCCACTTTTCAAGTTACATGACGCGACAGGCAAACCCTTTCAGATACAGCCCTTCCGGGTAGGTGGCGATCACCGGGTGATCGGCGGCCTGACGGAACTGCTCTATAAATTGTACATCACGACCGGCATCTATTGCGGCATCGGCAATGATTTTCTGAAATAAATCGCTGGTCATCAGTCCGGAGCAAGAGAATGTCAGCAGTATGCCGCCCGGATTGAGCAGTTGAATCGCTAACATGTTAATGTCTTTATAGCCCCGGCAGGCGCCCATTAACTGGCTTTTATTTTCAACGAATTTGGGCGGGTCCATGATGATGACGTCGAATTTTTCGCCGTGTTCACGGTAAGCGCGCAGCAACTTAAACACGTCGTCGCGCACGAATTCGGCTTTGCTCAAGTCCAGTTGGTTCAGTTCAACGTTTTGCCTGGCGATATCCAGCGCATCCTGTGAGGTATCCACGCTGACAACCTGGCGACAACCGCCCATTAACGCCGACACGGCAAAACCGCCGGTATAAGAGAAGCAGTTCAGTACCCGCTGATTTTCCACGTAGCGGCGCGTCGCCAGACGACTGTCGCGCTGATCAAGATAATAACCGGTTTTGTGGCCGCCCTGGATATCGACCAGCAATTTCATACCGTGTTCTTCAATTGGCAAAAGCGCAGGCGGCAGTTCGCCAGTGACCGGACCTTGCGTCAGCGCCATCCCTTCTTTTTTCCGCACGGCGACGTCGCTGCGATCGTAAATAGCGCAATCCGGATAGCATGTTTGCAGCGCGCTAATTAATGCGGCGCGTTGATATTCGGCCCCGGCGCTGAGCAGTTGCAGCACCAAAAAATGACCAAAACGATCGATAGTGACGCCAGGCAGGCCATCGGACTCACCGGCGATCAGACGATAGCTATCCAGGCCGTCTTTTTTCGCCAGCCAGTCGCGCCACTGCTGCGCCTGGCGCAGGCGGCGGGTGAAAAACGCAATATCAATGGATTCTGCTTTATCAAATGTCCAGACGCGCGCGCGGATCTGGGAGGCTGGTGACCAGGCGCCGCGTGCTAACCACTTTCCCTGATGGTCGACGATATCGATAGTTTCACCGAGGTTGGCTTTGCCTTCCAGACGGGATACGGCGCCGGAAAAGACCCATGGGTGGCGGCGGAGTAAAGATTTTTCTCGCCCTTTGCTGAGGACTAAACGGGGATATTGCGGAAATGTAGATTCAGTCATGCGGAGTAACCTCTCACAAACAGTGACGCGAGCCGGATGATAGTTCCAGCCTGGGACCGTGAAAACGAAATGGCGCGTAGGGTAGCACAGATGAGAGGGGCAATCACCAGCGTATGGCGGTGAGCGTTTCTGCACAAAATAGAATCGTAAAGGCACAGTTTCTTCAGCGGACGCTTTTTATAGTGTTATTTCTTTACACGAAGAAGGAAATACAATGAAAACAGTCTTCTCTTTGACCGCAGCCGCAATGATGGCATTGAGTGGCGGCGTATCTGCCGCGTCGGCGTTTAGCCTCAGTAGCGCGGATATTCCGGCGGATTTTCGTTTAACGCAACAGCACGTCTTTAAAGGATTTGGTTGTAGCGGAGAAAATATTTCGCCGCAGCTGAGCTGGCGCAATCCGCCTGCCGGAACCAAAAGCTACGCTATTACCGTCTTCGATCCTGATGCGCCCACCGGAAGCGGCTGGTGGCACTGGACGATGGTGAATATTCCTGCGCAGATTCACGACCTGCCGACGGGGGCTGATAAAAAAACGTTACCCGCCGGAGTGGTGCAGGGACGTAATGATTTCGGTTATGCTGGCTTTGGCGGCGCCTGTCCGCCGCCGAGCGATAAGCCTCATCGCTATCAGTTTACTGTGTGGGCGCTGAATACGGCAACACTGCCGCTCGACAGTGAGTCAAGTGGCGCGTTGGTAGGGTTTATGCTGAACGCGCATGTGATTGCGAAAGCAAAATTCACGGCCACATACGGAAGATAAAACAGAGGACGGCACGGTGCAGGAGATGCATATTCGACATCAGGATCTTACGACGGCAGAGGTGCGTTCCAGTCATCTGCACCGTTTGCATCGTGTTACGCTTTTTTCCGCCGCTATCTGCCATATTACGCAGGGCAGTAAAGTCATCATTCAGGATGATAGCCGCCTTGTCGCCGGGCCTGGCGAGTTGATTATTATCCCGGCGAACACGCCGCTGGAGATTATTAATCAGCCTGCGCAGAACGGTTTTCGCTCCGACCTGTTATTACTTTCACCGGAGATTATTGCTCGCTTTAAAACGATGTACGTTCAGGATTATCCACCGGCAAACCTGACATCGCTGTGTACCCCGATGAGCCGTAGCCTGACATTTATGTGGGAGAACGTGTTGGATGCTGTGCGCCAGGGGTTGCCCGTTGGGCTACAGGAACATCAGGCGATGGGGTTACTGTTAGCGCTTTTACATGATGGCGCGGCGGGACCACTGCTTATTGAACGGCGTTACACCCTCACGGAGCAGGTGCGGCAACTGATTATGCTCTCGCCTGCTAAGCTATGGACAGCCCAGGAGATAGCCCGCCGTCTTGCTATGGGAACATCGACGTTGCGTCGGCGTTTGCAGCGTGAATCGCAGAGTTATCGACAAATTGTTGAAGAGGTGCGCATGTCCTGCGCACTTTCTCAACTGCAATCGACGACGCTGCCAATCGGCGAAATAGCGCTACGGTGCGGCTACCTGTCGGGGTCGCGATTTACGGCCAGATTCCGCCAGCATTATGGGTGTCTGCCCAGTCAGGTACGTTAAGTATGTCCTGTATGAGCCTCCACCGTTGATTATGAAAGGAGAACCATCATGTCGAACGTCTGCATTATCGCCTGGGTTTATGGTCGCGTTCAGGGAGTCGGGTTTCGCTATACCACGCAGCATGAGGCGCAGCGGCTGGGGTTAACCGGCTATGCGAAGAATATGGATGACGGAAGCGTAGAAGTGGTGGCCTGTGGCGACGCGGCGCAGGTGGAAAAACTCATCAAGTGGCTGAAAGAGGGCGGGCCGCGCTCTGCTCGTGTGGACAAAATCCTCACTGAACCGCACAGCCCTCGCGAGACGTTAACAGGCTTTAGTATTCGGTATTAAATACATTTTACCGGCTTGGGCAGACCGGCGATTTTGGTCGCTTGCTTTGCCGGGCCTTTCGGGAACAGACGATACAGATAGCGGCTATTGCCTTTTTCTTCGCCGAACTTATTCGCCATCGCTTTTACCAGCATTCGGATGGCGGGAGAGGTATTAAACTCCAGGTAAAATTCGCGCACGAAGCGCACGACTTCCCAGTGTTCCGCAGAGAGCTCAATGCCTTCATTGGCGGCGATAGCGACTGCCAGCGCTTCACTCCACTGCGTCGTCTCTTTCAGATAGCCTTCGCTATCAGTACTGATTTCTTTACCTTCAAAGATCAACATAACGTTTCACTGCGTAATCAACACGGACGGCAGTGTAGCAAAAAATAAAGCCCTGCATAAGCAGGGCTGGAAGAGGGGAATGTCGATTAGTCGCGGCTGGCGAAGCCCAGAATGCTGAGCAGGCTGACAAAGATGTTGTACAGCGAAACGTACAGACTGACGGTCGCACGAATATAGTTGGTTTCACCGCCGTGAATGATGTTACTGGTTTCATACAGGATAGCGCCCGAGGAAATCAGGATAAACACCGCGCTAATCGCCAGGTGCAATGCAGGCAGTTGCAGGAAAATATTCGCCACCATACCAATCAGCACGACGACGATCCCGGCCATTAACATACCGCCCAGGAAAGACATATCCTTACGGGTGGTCAGAACGTAAGCGGAGCAGCAGAAAAATACTAACGCGGTTCCACCCAGCGCCAGGCCAATGACATCGCCCATGCCTGCTGACAGATAGGCGTTAAGAATCGGGCCCAGGATATAGCCGAGGAAGCCGGTAAACGCAAAAGCAGACAGGATACCGACCGGCTTATTGGCGGTTTTATAGGTCAGGAACATCAGCCCATACATACCGACCAGCGTCAGAATCAGGCCGGGGGAGGGCAGCATCAGTACCGTACTGGCTGTCGCGGTAATTGCGGATAAAGCCAGCGTCAGGCTCAACAGAAAATAGGTGTTGCGCAGTACTTTGTGCGTACTCAGTAGCGAGCTACGATCACGCGATGATGTAATGATACGATCCATTAGTCACTCTCTTATGACAGATGTAATTAATAAAGGAGAATAATAAAAACAGTCACTGTCACCCAGTGGTTTTACCCATCTTTACGCATTCGTTTACGTTTAGTTTCCTTAAGAGATTTCAGGTGATTACCGTCGTTAAAACGGTCTGCTCATGCCTGGCGCTACGCCATAAAACAGGCGGCAGCGCCAACCACGCGTTACCGATAAAAAAATCGCTAATCACAGCGGTGAAACAGTGGAGGCGATCAATACGTATTCAGCCAGTTTTGTGTTGAAGAAATGGTCAATGTGCCGCTATTTCAGGCAATTAACGAAATTTTGCCTGTTTTTCACGCAAACGAACACATTCGGTCTTTACATGGCGCACCGGGATGTTTATAGTGCGCCTCATTCCGGAAGTGTGGCCGAGCGGTTGAAGGCACCGGTCTTGAAAACCGGCGACCCGAAAGGGTTCCAGAGTTCGAATCTCTGCGCTTCCGCCAGATTAAACAAGGGGTTACCGAAAGGTAGCCCCTTTGTTTTTTTAGGCGCTATAGAATATAGTTAGAAAATACTGTTAGAATATTTCCCGAAAAAACGGACTACGCGAGTCTTTAGTTTCTTTTCGTTTCCCGATGTGTCTATTTATTGAAGATGTAGACCATTCTGGGAGGTGAAGGATGCCCCATCTCTTTCAGAATAATGTTGGTATATTCGACAACAGGGCCTCTTGGATGATTTTCTTCTTTATCCTGAAGATGGGTCAGGGCATGTACAACTTCATGAATAAATGAACGTTTTGTGTCAAAAAGTTGTCTTCCTTCGTTACTTTCATAATGTTCGGTATATGAATCATCAGAATCGTCCAGATTGAGACAAATAACTTTCCTGCCTTCTGAAAGTTTGAAGTGTTCCTGAGCCACGGTAGTTTCAAAGGCTTCGCCTGCCCCCAGTAGCCAGCGCTGCTCCACATCATGTAGTTCTTTTTCATATGCGTAATTCATCAGTCTGCGGAATGTTTCGCTTTGGGTATACGCATTTTGAAGTACGGAGGATAGTTCATCGTAGCATTCGTCATAAGTGTCGTCATCAATTTCTGTATCAGGGTCTATTCCACCCGCGCCTGAGATAAGGTACTCCACCACACACTCTGGCTCCAGACGGAATTCACTGTTTATGGCAAGGCTGTCATGAGCAAGGCGTAGCCGTGAGGGGTTTGGTGCATGTTCGGGAATATCGGGGAAAACAGGTGTATCTGCGGTATTTAATCTATATGTGGATACTCCGCTTTGAGGTATTAATCTGTAGGTGACCGGAAGCATAACTTCTTATTTCCTGACTACAATTATGAATTATTTAAATTAAACAATAATAGTGTTTTTAGTTAATGTGCCACATACAGGTAACGCTATGATTCAGACAAAGCCAACAAGTAATACGCTGAAAATGTTATTTATAATGAAACTTAGGGGCGGGGTTTATTTAATAAAACAAGGGGGCCTCTGTTTGAATACTTCTTGTTTATAAAATCCCTTTATCTCGACTAAAATATCGGATGGGGGAAAAGAGTTCTATCATTGTAATCCGGGAGTGGAGTAGGGGTATGTTGACTACCTGTCAGATCGGCTCCTGTTAATGCTTTCGCTAAAGTTAGAGCTATCTTATCTAATTTCGCACCATTTAGTTTGGTGTCAGTTAAGTCTGAGCCGAATAGAATTGCAGCGGTTAAGTTTACACCGGACATGTTAGCGCAAGTCAGGTCTGCGTGAGTCAGGTTTGCTTTAGTCATGTTTGAACCCATTAGATTTACAGCGTGTAGATTTGCACAACACAAATTTGCACCGACTAAATTTACATTAGATAGAGTTGTTTCACGGAAATCTGCATTAGAAGCATCTATTTTTGACAAATCTTCCCCCTGGAAATCTTTATGAGCCAGGTTTACTCCGCGCAGGTTCAGAAAACCATCCTCGGTTATAAGTGAATCAGGCTGTTGTATATTATGTTTACTCATCAGTTTTAACATTCGACATACATTCCAAAATCTCTCACTATCAACTTTATCCGTTACAGTTTTTCCATTTTTGTTCACTTCAATAATGACCATGGGATCCGTATTTTCGGATGCTGCTCCACATGACAGACATATAGTACACCCGTTGACATCCTCCAGAAATATTTTATTACCATCGAAGAAAGCATTTTTATTTACATATAATAATGATGTGGTCAGTTTTCCAATTACCTCCCGAAACCATCTTTCATTGCTTCTTCTTACTCCACCACAGGTAAAAAAATTGACAAACCATTCCAGTATACCGCGTGGTGAAGTTGCACTTTTCATTGCTTCTTTCGTACCGGTACCGGCCGCATGCAAATATCTTAATATATTTTCTGGGGACGCGTTAGTTATTGGCATTTTGATTCCTTCTTATGGAAGTGAGCCGACTCCTTATAGGTGTGAGTCAAGTCACATTTATACAAGGAATAATAAAAAAAGATATAAGGTGATTTTTGTATTTAGAGCTTTGGTTGAGTATGAGTAGGTGTCTGGCATCTGACAAGAGGCGATGATATCTGCCATAACGGTGAAGCAGAAGTAATATCACCCGTGAATAATAAGATTATCCTTGCTATTGACTTCCTTCATTTCCAGCATAGCTTACGCTTCATCATCATTGAATAAACAATTAAGTTTGTTGAGCGAAAATTTACTTAAAGAAAAAATAATAAGCACCAATATTTTTTGCAGTATTTCAACTTATACCAGAATAAATGCGCGTAGATGGCGTAAAAACCTGATGAGCAGGAATACTTACACACTAAAAATGCTCCCGCAAACAGAGCAAAATGAGAGAGATGAACGTTTGCCCCTTACATTTCCACCAAAGATTCTGGTCTTGTCTCTTGTAAAGGGCATACGTATCGCGTTTTATCTCATTAAGAAAGTATGTTGACGTATTAAATTATGCATAATGCTCTTTCAATTGCTTCACGTTTGAAATGAATAATTCAAAACCAGTGAGCGCCTCTTCTTCGGTACTGGTTTGCGGCAAGCGATAAAGCGCCACTAAAGCAGTATTGTCTGCGTCAGCGCCGATAGTGACGGCGCTGGTGTAGTTCAGACGTAAAAAATGCTGCAAAGTCAGGATGTCGTCAGGCAATGGCATAAAGGGACAGCACATTTCCAGTGTATGATCGGATTCATTAAAATAAACCTGTATCCCATCATCAATGATAAGCAGTGGCTCATCTTCTGGCGCATCCAGGCCTAACGCGTCATATAAACGATTTAATAGACTTTCCATATAGTTACCTCAAGACTCAAGATGTGATTAATGAAGAAATGCCTTTTACTGACTGCCAAATATTTTCATCCCCAACTCGTTTTTGATAGGAAAGATTGAGCACCTCTGGCGATAAATTTTTCATTACTTTGTTTCCCGCCCCGCCCGTATTTTGTTTCTGAATCTCCAGGTTACCGCTATTCAGTAATACTTTTTGGAAAATTTTCTGTCCACCGCTATCCGGAAGACTACCAGGCGCACTTAACATATGGGTCTGATGTAAGGAAATGATCTCTCGCTTGATTTCTGAATCCATCATCCCTGTACGATCTTTGCCGCTTTTACAATTCCAGGCGGGTACCGCGTCAATTTCATGGGCTAACATGGCAAGGCGTTGTGCGAGTTTATAGGGTTCGCCGCCATCTTTATGATGTTGGTTATTTTTCCATATATCCTTAATCTGGCGCGCTAATGTATTGACGACCTCATAATTATCCGGGTATTGCGCCAGCCATTCGCCAACCCAGCCACCTGGTCTGGCTTCAGGGCGTAAATCATTGCCTAATAACTGATGTAGCGCCTCGGCATTATAGCTATCCGATGCCTTAAGGCCAAAGCCGAGCTTGAGCGCCAGCTCATTAACACCCACATTAAATGCGGCGACGTCCGGTTTTATTTTTACCGTCTGTAGATCGCCATCTTTATTGCGGATTTTTAAATGAATCATTTTTCCCGGCTGGGTCAACGATTGCCATGCGCGCATTTGGTCCTCGACCATCGTTCCCTCTTTGCCGAAAATATTCGACGCGGTGAGTAACCCGACGGATACCAGTTTCAGGCTTACCGCCTCGCCCGCTAAGGCTTTGTTAAGCAACTCAGGTTTACTAAAAAGTGCCGCAGTTAATACTTCTTTGGCTTTGTTTTCAGCGCCGACGTGACGCAGAAGCGGATCTTTTTCATGATAGGGGGAAAGCACGCCATGACGTATCCCGCAAAAAAGCGTTTTATCTTTACCGTCCTCATGCACACTCACCGTGGACATCCACAAATTATTGGCGTGATGAATATTCTTGGTATCCCAACTGCATACGCCCTTTCCCTCATAAGCACTGGGAAAGATATCTTTTGCGCCGATTTTCATCTCTGCTGCAGGGAGCTGCGTGTTGGTATAGTGATGCCCGTTATGCGTGAGTGTATTTTTTATGGTTTGCCAGGGCTGGTTATTAAGCTGCTTGACCTGAGCATCTCTAAACGCTACTGCCGCAAAGCGATGAGCTTCTTTTGCAGGTAAGCCATCCTGCTGCTGAGTGCGTGCTGCAATAAGTTCGATAAGATTTTTCTTCAATGCTTTTGCCGCGGCTTCTTCTTGTTTTGTTGCTGGCCGGTCCGCTTTAACTTTGGCTAACTCCATTTGGTTTGCCATTGACGTTAGAACCGGGTCTTGTTTACCCAGAACGGTTGCCGCGACGGTAAGAAGATCGCGCTGTAAGTTATAGAGGTTATGCAGCGAGTGGTTAGACGCCTTCTGATGCTGTAGATAATTCCCCCATGTCGCGCCGGGTTCTCGCAGGACAATAATTTCCGGGCGAGCGTCGGGCGCTTTAGCCGGCGCTTTGCCCTGGCCTGAGAGAATCTGCATTCCGTTGTATAAGGTTTTTTGTAGGCTTTTAAAAGCCTCCTGGGTTTTTAGTGAAGCTGAGTGATAGAAGCTCTGTATTTGCATAGCGTTTTTAATATTCCTGAATAGGGGAGTGGGAACATTCAACAGGGTTAACAACCCTTTAAAAGGATGTGACTTTTATGCACCAGGAACTTTAAAAAAATGTCCTTTTTAATGAGGAAACGCTTCTGATCAGGCGGGGAGGCATCCTGACGTCCATACGTAGTGGCGATCATGGGGGAGATCGGTACATCAAATGTTCATAAAATCTACAAACTTCACAATTTATGGCACAACTTTTATTGAAAACCCACCTTCTTGACTCAGATCAAATTCACCGATTTACTCCTGCGTAAAGTAACGGCGTTACATCAAATGTTATACAGGTGTGTGTATGCCAGCAAAGCCCCGGACAAGTAAGACCGTGACGAAGAATATTCGTTTTTCCTATTCCATGCTTGAACAGATAGAATTCGCGTTGAAATCTGAAAAGACGCGGAATTTTTCAGCATGGGTAAAAGAGGCCTGTCGGGAAAAGTTATGTAACACGGGACATAAGCTGTAGTTATCGTCTTATGTAAGAGGGGGCGGCCATTTTGAAAAGAACAACGTGCTTATATACCTCCTGGGTTTTTGCCGCTTTTGTCTCTCTGCTGATATTTGCCTGGAGTGTCATAAACTATCCTCTCTATGAATCCATAATAATTATTGTCTTTTATATCTGGCTAATTCTGGTACCGCTTTATCTTATTGTGTATGAGTGGCTAATAGATTGTCATTAAATTTATGGCTGCGTACTTGAAAAGTGATATTTCATATCTGTACGGTAAGTCATTGTCGTAATAATATTATTGGTCAGGCGACGGGCGAGCGTCTGCGCATTTTGCATCGTTTTATCTTCAAAATTTTGCAGTAAGCGTTGCGCTTCTTTCGGATGCGACGCATATAATCTCAGATAGCTCTGCTCCATCTTATACTGCTGCTTAGCTGTTTGCTGTTCAAATGTTTTCCAGGCGTGTTGCACATCTGGCGCAAACGCATTGTAGTCCTGCATAACCAGCGTTTGCAGCGTGCGGAATGTCCAGTAGGTAGAGTCGTTGCTCGCCCGATCGGTTCCTTTATCATCTCCGGGTTGATAATGACGCATCCCCTGATAATAGGGGAGATAGACGCTAAGAGATGGCATTCCATAGGCGATGTATTCTACGTTGCCGATAGCCTGCGGTAATTTCGGTCTGACCTGTAAAATATGTGACTCCTGGGTACGAAAAACGGATATAGGTCGCCATGGTTCTTGTGGATTATGACTGGCATAAGGGTCGTGCGACGTTCCCTGATAGTGATTGCGTAGCGCGTTTTTTACTGCCGCCACGCTGATCTTCGTTATTGGCGTTAAAAAAACAGGAAATGTTTCCCCTTCGCTAACGACCGTATCCAGATGCGGATTAAACTGGTGTTGTAGCGTCCAGACGCGCGGATAATTATAGGTGGTATCGTTTTTGTTATCCTGCGAATAGGCTTGATGAAAGTCGAATTCGCCGCGGGCCGGATCATATAATCCCTGCTTTTTCGCAAAGCTTACTAACGTTGGTGACGCCATATAATTCGCGTTATCATTCGGATCGTAATGGCGTAAACGTCCCTGATTGGCGGAAACGAAATAGCTATCTGCCGGAAGTCGTACTGCCAGCCATTGATGACCGCTTCCCGTCTCCAGATACCATATCTCTTTGCTATCAATAAACGCGACGCCGAAACCTTCGCCCGCGCCTTTTTGTTCAATAATATCTCCCAGTAATTTGGCGCCCTGACGCGCCGATTGCGCCACTGGCAGGATCACGGACTCAATGGCGTCTTCCGTGATTCCCGTTTTTGTCACGTAAGGATCGGCAGCCAGCGCCGCTCTGCCGTTATAAATGGTTTCCGTTGCGCTCATTCCGACGCCCGCCGAATTGAAACCGGCTTCACCCATGGCGTTATCGTTAGTATCAAAGTCATGAATCGCCGTATAGCGCATCGCTGTCTCCGGAAGCGGCCAGCTAAAATTGTTCCGATGTGCTTTATACTCGCCTTGTTGATGAAACGCGATGGGATGAATAACCTTATGCTTGGCGTTATTTGCCGAGCCATCTTCGTTGCGCGCGATAATGAAGGAGCCGTCAGCCGAAGCCTGATTGCCTACCAAAAGGGTAGTACAGGCGATGACTTTACCCATACCCAGCAGCGTAACGGCGAATGCAAGATACTTTTTCATAAAGGTTCCCACTGAATAACGCATTATGGGATGAATTGACCCTGGATTGGAAACCGAGAAAGTGATCGAGCCAGCAATATTCTTTGCCGGCATCCTTTATTTTCTCTTTATTGAGGTTGTATTGATAACCACAGCCCTGTGGCAGGGAAGGGGAACAGAACCTGTCCTGACCTTAGCTATCACCACTATCAGGCAGACGAACCGAAAAGATATTATGTTCATCGGCATAGCGGTAAGATGCCGAGCCACCGTGTAATAGAGCAATCGCGTTAACTAACGATAACCCCAGGCCGAAACCGGCAGTGTGGCGGGCATTATCTCCTCGCCAAAAACGCCGGAAAAGCTTATCCGCATCGGCGGGGTGGCTGCCTGGATTAGCGACCCGAATTTCTGCAACGTTATCATCATAAGCGCTTTCAATACGTATCACGGCGTTTTCATCAGAATAACGGATGGCATTCGTCAGCAGGTTTGAGAGCACTCTTTGTAATAATATTTCGTCAGCCCATACCGTTCCCTGACATTGATTTATAAAACAGATGCGCTTCTCCTCGGCAAGGGGGCTAAGATAATCCAGCATATTTTCGACCAGCGCATTGAGCGAAACAGGCTGTTTTTTTACCGCTATATTCTGGTGCTCCGCGCGTGCCAGAAAGAGAATATTTTCTGTCAGTCGCGACAGTCCCTCCAGCTCTTCAATATTATCGACAAGGGCTTGTTGATACTCTTCGGCGCTGCGTTCCTGACTCAGCATCACCTGATTCTTCCCCAGTAAAATATTAACCGGCGTGCGCAGCTCATGCGCCAGATCGTCGGCAAATTGGTTCAGGCGTTCAAAATCGTCGGAAAGCTTCTGGCGCATGGTATTTAGCGCTTGTCCAAGCGGCCTGAGCTCAACGGGTAACGCCTGTTCCGCCAACGGCTGGCGAAGTGTGCCGCTATCTGTCGCCGCGGTGAGTCGGCTGAGCGACGTAATGGCCCGCAGCCCGTTTCTGATGACTAATGGACTGAGCGCCGAACAGACGAGGATCGCGATAAGGCTCATCAGCAAACTGTTGCGGCGATATTGCGCCAGCATTTGCCGCCTTTCCGTCGCCAGCCTGGCAATAGTAAGGGTCAGCGGGTCATCGCCGCTTCTGGCGCTTACGCGTACCGCGGTCAGTTCCGTGCCTTGTACCGCCTGGCGAAATAAGGTTTCGCGGGTGATGTTTTTAGTCAGCGGAATCTCGTTAAAGCGTTGGTCGGGGATGCCGCTATGATTAATCGCAACATTGTGGCCTGTTGCTGAATGGATCAATAAGATGTCCTGCTTCGTATCCACCATCCGATTGAAATAGAGCGGCAGATTTTCCGGCCTGGCGCCATCCAGTAACAGTTGCTGCATTTGCGCCGCCCGATTTATTAGCGTCATATCATCCCGATACGTTAATTCTTTGCTCAGCGCGTTATAGAGCGTCCAGCTAATGCCGGTACAGGCGAGGATAAGGATGGCGATAAAAGAAATTGTCAGGCGCAGCGTCATTGATAACTTAACCATTCTGCGACGTTTCCGCCTGTAATCGATAACCCATCCCCCGGACGGTCATAATGAGCTTCTTTTCAAATGGATCGTCTACTTTGGCGCGCAGCCGACGAATCGCGACATCAACGGTGTTGGTTTCACTATCAAAGTTAATTCCCCAAACTTCGCTGGCGATCGCGGTTCGGGGCACGATTTCTCCTGCCCGGGACGCCAGTAACCAGAGGAGCAGGAATTCTTTGCGGGTCAGGGAAATCGGTTTGCCATTTCGTGACACTGATTGCTTTGTGGCATCCATGTCCAGACCATTGATCGTCAGTCGAGTAAAGGCAGGGACATGCTGTCTGAGTTGAGCTCTCACCCGGGCCAGCAGTTCGGCGAAGGAAAAAGGCTTAACAAGGTAATCATTAGCGCCCGCCTCAAGACCTTTGACGCGATCCTCAACCGAGTCGCGCGCCGTCAGGCAAATAACAGGGGACTGATGCGCAGTGCGTAACGCGCGTAAAACCTGCCATCCATCAAGCCCCGGCAGCATAATATCAAGAATAATCAATGAATAATGTTCCTGAAGGGCCAGGTGTAATCCGTCTCGTCCATCACAGGCATAATCAACCACATAGCCTGCTTCCGTGAGTCCCTGACGTACCCACTCAATGGTTTTCTGGTTATCTTCAATCAATAAAATCTTCATCAACGCAGTATGCCATAGGCTTGTTAGCGAATCCGTAAATCTCCAACAAGATGACATAATTGTCATGTCCGTGTAAGGTTAATCCTGGACGCGCCAGATATATTTTCCTGCATCAATACCGTAAAGGAGTGAAGCATGAAACGATATATACTGGCTACCGTGATAGCATCTCTTGTTGCAGCCCCGGCAATGGCGCTGGCCGCTGGCAACAATATTCTCAGCGTACATATTCTCGATCAGCAAACAGGTAAACCGGCGCCCGGCGTGGAGGTGGTACTGGAGCAGAAAAAGGATAACGGATGGACGCAATTAAACACCGGGCATACCGACCAGGATGGACGTATTAAAGCACTGTGGCCCGAAAAAGCTGCCGCGCCGGGGGATTATCGCGTTATTTTTAAAACCGGCCAGTATTTTGAAAGTAAAAAACTGGATACGTTTTTCCCGGAGATTCCCGTCGAGTTTCATATCAGCAAAACGAATGAACACTATCATGTGCCGCTGTTATTAAGTCAGTATGGTTATTCAACCTATCGCGGGAGCTAATTTAGAGCCTATCCCATTAGGGTTATTTTACTTGCCATTTTGGTCCTGGGCAGTGCTCGCCAAAACGCGTTAGCGTTTTGAACGCCGCTTGCGGCGGCCCGAAGGGCGAGCGTAGCGAGTCAAACCTCACGTACTACGTGTACGCTCCGGTTTTTGCGCGCTGTCCGTGTCCAAACTGGCTGCGCCAATAACGCCTGGTGGGATAGGCTCTTAGATTGTATTAATCGCCGCGATTTATGGCGAGCAAACATCGCGGCGGGAATAAAAATCTTCAGCGTATCGACTCTTCTCCCACAAGCGGTGGTTATCCCGCTTGTGGGCATGAGTGACGGTTAAACAGGCGCTTCCATCTCAAGTCTGACCGGATGAAAACGGCGTTTGAAATAAATCAGGCCATGCCCATCCTGGCTAAGAATAATATTTTTGATCGCCACCAGATACACCAGATGCGTGCCAATGGTTTGTACCTCGCTGATCTCGCCTTCAAGACCGGCCAGCGCGCCGTTAAGTACCGGCTGGCCCAGCGGCCCGTTTTGCCAACATGGCTGGTGAAAACGCTCTTCCATCGCCATCCCCGTCATACCGGCAAAGTGGCGCGCCATCAGCTCCTGCTCATGGTTAAGTACATTAATGCACAGCCTGCCGTTACCCTGAAAAACGGGGTTCATGGCGCTATTGGCATTAATACATACCATTACGGAGGGCGGCGTATCGGTGACGGAACAGACCGCTGTTGCGGTGATACCGCAGCGTCCGGCGTGACCCGCCGTGGTTACGATGTTGACCGCTGCCGCCAGACTTGCCATCGCATCGCGAAAACGCAGACGTTGTTCATCTACTTGCATGAGAACCTCCTGCCGCGTTATTTCAGCAGCTTATCCAGTTGATTGATGTCGTCGTTATTGTGCAAATGCGAAACCGTCCAGCCATTCTGATCGTATTCGGAGAGGCAGCGATCAACCATTGCCATCATCTTATCCATATTGCCGGAGCTCTGGGCCTGACGCAGGCACTGCAGACGAATTTCATCCTGGCTGCCCGAGTAGTTAATCTCGTACAGCTCATGGCGACCGCCAAACTCGCTGCCGATGGCATCCCACATCAATTTAAGAATTTTGATACGTTCAACATGGTCCATTCCGTTAGAGCCGCGTACGTATTTCGCCAGGTACTGGTCGATTTGCGGATTATTCAGATCGCGGGCGCTGGAAGGCAGGTAAATCAGGCCGCTGGTAACGTTACGTTCAATAATATTTTTAATTTTCGCGTAGGCCATTGGGGCCATCACACGATAGGTTTGCAGCGCGGCGTGGTCCGGTAGCCAGGCGCCGTTTACCCACGGGGTTGCTTCGGAACACATAGAATCGCTCAATGCCCAGAACATATTGCGCCAGGCCACGACTTCGCCGAGATCGGCCTGCACGCCCCGGAACTCTACGGTACCCGTACATTCGAGCGATTTTTTCAGCAGCGCGGTAATGAAATCAAGTTTAACCGCCAGACGAACACAGGCTTGCAGTGGATACATACGGGCAAAGCCGCCTTCCATCGTCCAGCGACGGCAACGATCGAAATCACGGTAAATTAATACGTTTTCCCACGGGATCAGCACCTTGTCCATCACCAGAATGGCATCGTTTTCATCAAAGCGGCTGGAGAGTGGATAATCAAACGGCGAGCCCGTCGCGCCCGCGACCATTTCATACGAGGCGCGCGAAATAAGTTTTACGCCTTCGGCATCCATTGGCGCGACAAACATCAGAGCAAAATCCGGGTTTTCGCCCATCACCTGGGCTGAGCCGAAACCAATCATGTTGTAGTGAGTCAGGGCGGAGTTAGTGGCGACGACTTTCGCCCCGCTGACAATAATCCCGGCGTCCGTCTCTTTCTCCAGCTTGATATAGACGTCTTTCACTTCGTCGGCAGGTTTGTGGCGATCAATGGGCGGGTTGACGATAGCATGGTTAAAGTACAGGCCGGTCTCCTGAATACGGGTGTACCAGTTACGGGCGTTCTGCTCAAACTGGCCGTAGAAGGCTGGGTTAGCGCCCAGAGCGCAGCCAAAGGCGGCTTTGTAATCCGGTGTGCGTCCCATCCAGCCGTAACTCAGGCGTGACCACTCGGCGATAGCATCACGCTGTTGGCGCAGATCGTCTGCGCTTTTCGCCACGCGGAAAAATTTATGCGTATAACCGCCGCTGCCGGTATCGGTATTCCAGCATAGGGTATCTTGCATCGACGGTTTATGTAATGCGTCATACAGTTGTGCGACAGAGGCTGCGGCATTGCGGAATGCCGGATGTGTCGTAACATCTTTAACGCGTTCGCCGTAAATATAAATTTCCCGCCCGTCCTGCAGGCTTTTTAAATACTCTTCGCCCGTTAACGGACGCTTGTTATCAGTACGAAAATCTTCAGGTTTCATTGCGGCCTCTTCCTCGTTAATCGGAATGTTTTGTTAATAATATGTTTCTTATTTGTTGTTCAATTGAATAGGCAGAAGCGTAAACTGTGAAGAGACTTTCAGGACAACGGCGGGTACTTTTCAGATGAACGTCGAAGAAGAAGAGTAAAATGCGATCGCCGTCAACGTTGTAAGCGGGAGGGGATTCCCGTGTCGGCGGCGTGGGAAGGTAAGAATACTATGCTTCCGCTTCGCTATCAGGATGCTGGCGTCCCAGAGCAATAAGATCGTCCAGCAGCAGCATCAATTGCTGTGTTTTTTCGGGCGTGAAATCGGCCTCAATTTTTCGATAAGCCTCTTCTACCTGGCTTCGGGCACGGGCGTACAACGTTTGTCCCTGCTCCGTCAACATGACATATAACTTACGCTGATCGTTAACCGGCTTGAGTCGCAACACCAGTCCGTCTCGCTCCATGCGCGTCAATATTCCGGTCAGACTTGGACGCAAAATGCAGGTACGAAAGGCCAGCTCGTGAAAATCCATAGAGGGGCTATCGGCCAGGATTCGCACAATGCGCCATTGCTGGTCGGTCAGATTGTGGCTTTTAACGATGGGGCGGAAATAGGTCATTGCCGCTTCGCGCGCCTGAAGCAATGCGATGGTTAATGAATCATGCATAAGCGTTTCTCTTTTGCAGAATTATTAATACCTGAATAATCGTGTTTACCGATGTGAGCTATGACATCTGTTTTATGTCCAAAGTTTAACAGAAACAAGGGGCTTTATTTAACTATTTGATATGTATGTGTTTAATAATAAATTTGTGAAAATATTGTTAATCACATCACAAATACTTTACTTCAGCTTGCTAAATGTACAGCGAAAGCATAAATCTAATCATTAATATATTAATGAAATCACAGCCCGTTAAATCGGCCTGAGGAGTTTATGTATGAAGGGTACTGTTTTCGCCGTTGCGTTAAACCATCGCAGCCAGCTTGATGCCTGGCGAGAGGCTTTCTCTCAGCCTCCCTATAATGCGCCGCCTAAAACCGCAGTGTGGTTCATCAAGCCGCGTAATACGGTGATTCGTCACGGCGAACCCATTCCTTATCCGCAGGGAGAAAAGGTACTGAGCGGCGCGACAGTGGCGCTCATTGTGGGGAAAACCGCCAGCCGGATACGCCCTGAAGCGGCGGCGGACTATATCGCCGGGTATGCGCTGGCTAACGAGGTCAGCCTGCCGGAAGAGAGCTTTTATCGCCCGGCGATTAAAGCGAAATGTCGCGATGGCTTTTGCCCGCTGGGTGAAATGGCGCCGCTGAGTGATGTGGATAACCTCACCATTATCACGGAAATCAACGGACGAGAAGCGGACCACTGGAATACTGCCGATTTACAGCGTAGCGCCGCACAACTGCTTAGCGCGTTAAGTGAGTTCGCTACGCTTAACCCTGGCGATGCGATCTTACTCGGTACGCCGCAGAATCGCGTTGCGCTGCGTCCCGGCGATCGGGTGCGTATTCTGGCGAAAGGTTTACCCGCTCTGGAAAATCCGGTTGTCGCAGAAGATGAATTCGCCCGCCACCAGACTTTTACGTGGCCGCTGTCAGCGACGGGTACGTTATTTGCGTTGGGGTTGAACTACGCCGATCACGCCAGCGAGCTGGCATTTACGCCGCCGAAAGAGCCGCTGGTATTTATCAAAGCGCCAAACACCTTTACCGAACATCACCAAACGTCGGTGCGCCCGAACAACGTCGAATATATGCACTACGAAGCCGAGCTGGTCGTAGTGATTGGCAAAACGGCGCGTAAGGTGAGCGAAGCCGAAGCCATGGAGTATGTGGCCGGTTACACCGTCTGTAACGACTACGCGATCCGCGACTATCTGGAAAACTACTACCGTCCGAATCTGCGGGTAAAAAGCCGCGACGGCCTGACGCCGATAGGCCCGTGGATTGTGGATAAAGAGGCGGTTTCTGATCCGCACAACCTGACGTTACGCACCTTTGTCAACGGTGAGCTGCGGCAGGAAGGGACGACCGCCGATCTGATCTTCAGCATCCCGTTCCTGATTTCTTATCTGAGCGAATTTATGACGTTGCAACCGGGCGACATGATTGCCACCGGTACGCCGAAAGGGCTGTCCGATGTGGTGCCGGGGGATGAAGTTGTCGTGGAAGTAGAAGGCGTGGGCCGCCTGGTTAACCGAATCGTCAGTGAGGAGAGCGCAAAATGAAGAAAATAAATCATTGGATTAACGGCAAAAATGTTGCAGGTAACGACTACTTCCAGACCACTAACCCGGCGACCGGTGACGTGCTGGCGGAAGTGGCCTCCGGCGGTGAAGCAGAGGTGAACCAAGCTGTCGCGGCGGCAAAAGAGGCGTTCCCGAAATGGGCCAACCTGCCGATGAAAGAGCGCGCGCGCCTGATGCGCCGCCTTGGCGACCTGATTGACCAGCATGTGCCGGAAATCGCGGCGATGGAAACCGCCGACACCGGCCTGCCTATTCACCAGACTAAAAACGTGCTGATCCCGCGCGCCTCGCATAACTTCGAATTCTTCGCCGAAGTGTGCCAGCAGATGAACGGCAAGACCTATCCTGTTGACGATAAAATGCTCAATTATACGCTGGTGCAGCCCGTCGGCGTCTGCGCGCTGGTGTCGCCGTGGAACGTGCCGTTTATGACCGCGACCTGGAAAGTCGCGCCGTGCCTGGCGCTGGGCAACACCGCGGTGCTCAAAATGTCCGAGCTGTCGCCGCTGACTGCCGACAGGCTGGGCGAGCTGGCGCTGGAGGCAGGAATTCCGGCAGGCGTGCTGAACGTGGTGCAGGGCTATGGCGCGACGGCGGGCGATGCGCTGGTACGCCACCATGACGTGCGTGCGGTGTCGTTTACCGGCGGTACCGCCACCGGTCGCAATATCATGAAAAATGCCGGGCTGAAAAAATACTCGATGGAGCTGGGCGGCAAATCGCCGGTGCTGATTTTTGAAGATGCCGACATTGAGCGCGCGCTGGACGCCGCGCTGTTCACCATCTTCTCGATCAACGGCGAACGCTGCACCGCCGGGTCGCGCATCTTTATCCAGCAGAGCATTTACCCTGAGTTCGTGAAGCGCTTTGCCGAACGCGCGAATCGCCTGCGTGTCGGCGATCCGACCGACCCGAACACCCAGGTCGGCGCGCTGATTAGCCAACAGCACTGGGAAAAAGTCTCCGGTTATATTCGCCTCGGCATTGAAGAGGGCGCAACGCTGCTGGCGGGCGGTGCGGAAAAACCCACTGACCTGCCTGCGCATCTGAAAGGCGGTAACTTCCTGCGCCCAACCGTGCTGGCCGATGTCGACAACCGTATGCGCGTCGCGCAGGAAGAGATCTTTGGGCCAGTCGCCTGTCTGCTGCCATTCAAAGACGAAGCGGAAGGGTTACGTTTGGCGAACGACGTGGAATACGGTCTGGCCTCTTATATCTGGACCCAGGACGTGAGCAAAGTGTTGCGCCTGGCGCGTGGGATTGAAGCCGGCATGGTCTTCGTCAACACCCAGAACGTCCGCGACCTGCGCCAGCCGTTCGGCGGCGTGAAAGCCTCCGGTACCGGGCGCGAAGGCGGCGAATATAGCTTCGAAGTGTTTGCGGAAATGAAAAACGTCTGCATCTCAATGGGCGACCATCCTATCCCAAAATGGGGAGTTTGATATGGGCAAGTTAGCGTTAGCAGCAAAAATTACCCACGTGCCGTCGATGTATCTTTCTGAACTGCCGGGAAAAAATCACGGTTGTCGTCAGGCAGCCATTGATGGGCATATTGAAATTGGCAAGCGTTGCCGCGAAATGGGCGTTGACACCATTATCGTATTCGACACCCACTGGCTGGTGAATAGCGCTTACCACATTAATTGTGCCGACCATTTCCAGGGCGTCTATACCAGCAACGAATTGCCACACTTTATTCGCGACATGACCTATGACTATGACGGCAATCCGGAGCTCGGCCACCTGATTGCCGACGAGGCAGTCAAACTGGGCGTGCGCGCTAAAGCGCATAACATCCCGAGCCTGAAGCTGGAGTATGGCACGCTGGTACCGATGCGCTACATGAACAGCGACAAGCACTTCAAAGTGGTCTCCATCTCGGCGTTCTGCACTGTGCATGATTTTGCCGACAGCCGCAGACTGGGCGAAGCCATTCTCAAGGCGATTGAGAAATATGACGGTACCGTAGCGGTATTCGCCAGTGGTTCTCTGTCGCACCGTTTTATTGACGACCAACGGGCGGAAGAAGGGATGAACAGCTACACCCGCGAGTTCGATCATCAAATGGATGAGCGCGTGGTCAAGCTGTGGCGCGAAGGCAAATTCAAGGAGTTTTGCACCATGTTGCCGGAGTACGCCGACTACTGCTACGGCGAAGGCAACATGCACGACACGGTCATGCTACTGGGAATGCTGGGGTGGGACAAATACGACGGCAAGGTGGAGTTCATCACCGACCTGTTCGCCAGCTCCGGTACCGGCCAGGTAAACGCTGTTTTCCCGCTGCCTGCGTAAGGGGTGTTTATGCCGCACTTTATTGCTGAATGTACTGAAAATATTCGCGAGCAGGCTGATTTACCCGGCCTGTTCAGCAAGGTAAACGAGGCGCTGGCCGCCAGCGGGATTTTCCCCATCGGCGGTATCCGCAGTCGCGCCCACTGGCTGGATACCTGGCAGATGGCTGACGGTAAGCATGATTACGCGTTTGTGCATATGACGCTGAAAATCGGCGCCGGGCGCAGCCTGGAGAGCCGTCAGGAAGTTGGCGAAATGCTGTTTGGGCTGATTAAAGCCCACTTCGCCGACCTGATGGAGAACCGCTATCTGGCGCTGTCGTTTGAGATTGCCGAGCTACATCCGACGCTCAATTACAAACAAAACAACGTACACGCGTTATTTAAATAGCACACTCTTTCGCCCGGTGGCGCTGCGCTTACCGGGCCTACAAAAAAACGATGCACGAAGCAATACCGAACCGTAGGCCGGGTAAGACGCACCCGCGTCGCCACCCGGCACAGCAGCACCGAATGACGTAACAGGAAACACTATGCTCGATAAACAGACCCATACCCTGATCGCCCAGCGACTTAATCAGGCTGAAAAACAGCGCGAACAGATTCGCGCAGTGTCGCTGGATTATCCCAACATCACTATTGAAGATGCCTATGCCGTACAGCGTGAATGGGTCAATATCAAGATTGCCGAAGGGCGCACGCTCAAAGGCCACAAAATCGGCCTGACCTCAAAAGCGATGCAGGCCAGCTCGCAAATCAGCGAACCGGATTACGGCGCGCTGCTTGACGATATGTTCTTCCATGACGGCGGCGATATCCCCACCGACCGTTTTATCGTCCCGCGTATTGAAGTGGAGCTGGCGTTCGTGCTGGCGAAACCGCTGCGCGGCCCTCACTGCACGCTGTTCGACGTCTACAACGCCACGGATTATGTGATTCCGGCGCTGGAACTGATTGACGCCCGCAGCCACAACATCGACCCGGAAACCCAGCGTCCGCGCAAAGTGTTCGACACCATTTCCGACAACGCCGCCAACGCCGGGGTGATCCTCGGTGGTCGTCCCATCAAACCAGACGAGCTGGATCTGCGCTGGATCTCCGCGCTGCTCTATCGCAACGGCGTGATCGAAGAAACCGGCGTCGCCGCAGGCGTGCTGAATCATCCGGCCAACGGCGTGGCGTGGCTGGCGAACAAGCTTGCCCCCTACGATGTCCAGCTTGAAGCCGGGCAGATCATCCTCGGCGGCTCGTTCACCCGCCCGGTGCCGGCGCGCAAGGGCGACACCTTCCATGTCGATTACGGCAACATGGGCGCGATCAGTTGCCGGTTTGTGTAAGGAAAAAACGATGAAAAATGCTTTCAAAGACGCGTTAAAAGCGGGGCGTCCGCAAATCGGTTTGTGGCTGGGGCTTGCCAACAGTTACAGCGCTGAACTGTTAGCGGGCGCCGGCTTCGACTGGCTACTGATCGACGGTGAACACGCGCCAAACAACGTGCAGACGGTGTTGACCCAGTTGCAGGCGATTGCGCCTTATCCCAGCCAGCCGGTGGTGCGTCCGTCATGGAACGATCCGGTACAGATTAAGCAACTGCTCGACGTCGGCGCGCAAACGCTGCTGATACCGATGGTGCAGAATGCCGATGAAGCGCGAAACGCCGTGGCGGCTACGCGTTATCCGCCTGCCGGTATTCGCGGCGTGGGCAGCGCGCTGGCGCGGGCATCGCGCTGGAACCGCATTCCGGAGTATCTCCACCTGGCCAACGACGCCATGTGCGTACTGGTGCAGATTGAAACGCGTGAGGCGATGAGCAATCTGGCGTCAATTCTCGACGTGGATGGCATTGACGGCGTGTTTATTGGTCCGGCGGACCTCAGCGCCGATATGGGCTTTGCCGGCAATCCGCAGCACCCGGAAGTGCAGGCGGCGATTGAGAACGCCATCGTGCAGATACGCGCGGCGGGGAAAGCGCCGGGGATTCTGATGGCCAATGAAGCACTGGCGAAACGTTATCTGGAACTGGGGGCGCTATTTGTCGCCGTCGGCGTTGACACTACGCTGCTGGCGCGCGGAGCGGAGGCGCTGGCGGCGCGCTTTGGCGTAGAAAAAAAACTGTCCGGTGCGTCCGGCGTCTATTAAGCCTGGCCCCGTAAGCGCAGCGCTACCGGGCAACCGTAGTACCCTACAAAATTCCCATCAGAGGAAAAAAAATGAGCGACACATCATCTGCACTTCCGGAAAGCCCCGAGTCTGTCAGTTCGCACAACGCGCTCAGCACGGGTCAACAAACCGTCATAAATAAACTGTTCCGCCGACTGATCGTATTTTTATTCGTGTTGTTTATCTTCTCGTTTTTAGACCGTATCAACATCGGTTTTGCCGGGTTGACGATGGGGCAGGATCTGGGGTTAAGCGCCACCATGTTTGGTCTTGCCACGACGCTGTTTTACGCTACCTACGTCATTTTCGGCATTCCCAGCAACGTGATGTTGAGCATCGTCGGCGCCCGCCACTGGATTGCGACCATTATGGTGCTATGGGGCATTGCATCTACCGCCACGATGTTCGCGGTGGGACCGAAAAGCCTGTATGTGCTGCGAATGCTGGTGGGCATTACCGAAGCGGGCTTTTTGCCAGGAATATTGCTCTATTTAACCTACTGGTTCCCGGCATTTTTCCGCGCCCGCGCCAACGCATTATTTATGATTGCCATGCCGGCCACTACCGCGTTGGGGTCGATTGTCTCCGGCTATATTTTATCGCTGGACGGCATATTCAATCTGCATGGATGGCAGTGGTTATTCCTGTTGGAAGGATTTCCGTCAGTTTTGTTAGGCATTATGGTCTGGTTTTACCTGGATGATACCCCGGCAAAAGCCAAATGGCTGACGGCAGAGGATAAAAAATGTTTGCAGGAGATGATGGATAGTGACCGCCTGACGCTGGTTCAGCCGGAGGGGGCCATCAGCCATAACGCCATGCAGCAGCGTAGTCTGTGGCGCGAAGTATTCACGCCAATTGTACTGATGTATACGCTGGCCTATTTTTGCCTTACCAATACGCTTAGCGCCATTAGTATCTGGACGCCGCAAATCCTGAAAAGTTTTAATGAAGGCAGCAGCAATATCACCATCGGCCTGCTGGCGGCGATCCCGCAGATTTGTACTATTCTGGGCATGATTTACTGGAGCCGCCATTCGGACAAACATCAGGAGCGTAAACATCACACGGCGTTGCCGTTCCTGTTTGCCGCCGCGGGCTGGCTGCTGGCGTCGGCGACCGACCATAACCTGATCCAGCTCCTGGGGATCGTGATGGCATCCACGGGTTCCTTTAGCGCGATGGCGATCTTCTGGACCACGCCGGATCAGTCGATCAGTTTACGCGCCAGGGCGATAGGCATTGCGGTCATCAATGCCACCGGCAATATTGGCTCCGCGCTCAGCCCGTTTATGATTGGCTGGCTAAAAGATATCACCGGTAGCTTCAATAGCGGACTCTGGTTTGTCGCTTCTCTGTTAGTCGTCGGCGCCGCCATTATCTGGCTTATTCCCATGAAAGCATCGCGTCCGCGCGCCACCCCTTGAGGAGAAACTATGTGCCAACGTGCGATCGCCAATATTGATATCAGCAAAGAGTATGACGAAAGCATGGGCAGTAACGATGTGCATTATCAGTCGTTTGCTCGTATGGCGGATTTCTTTGGTCGTGATATGCAGGCGCATCGCCACGACCAGTTTTTTCAAATGCACTTTCTTGATACCGGGCAGATTGAGCTACAGCTCGACGATCATCGCTATTCGGTGCAGGCGCCGCTATTTGTGCTTACGCCGCCCTCGGTGCCGCATGCTTTTATTACCGAATCGGATAGCGATGGCCATGTTCTGACGGTACGCGAAGAGCTGGTTTGGCCGCTGCTGGAAGTGCTTTATCCCGGCACCAGAGAGGCCTTTGGCCTGCCGGGAATCTGCCTGTCGCTGGCGGATAAACCCAACGAGCTGGCGGCGCTCAAACATTACTGGCAGCTAATTGAGCGGGAGTCCACGGAACAACTGGCTGGCTGCGAACATACCCTGGTGCTACTGGCGCAGGCGGTATTTACCTTGCTGTTGCGTAATGCGAAGCTGGACGATCACGCCGCAACCGGGATGCGCGGTGAACTGAAACTTTTTCAGCGCTTTACCCTGTTAATTGACAACCACTTCCATCAGCACTGGACGGTGCCCGATTATGCCTGCGAGCTGCATATTACCGAATCTCGTTTGACCGATATTTGCCGACGTTTTGCTAATCGCCCGCCTAAACGCCTGATTTTTGATCGGCAATTACGCGAGGCGAAACGACTGCTGCTTTTTTCCGACAATGCTGTCAACGAGATCGCCTGGCAATTAGGTTTTAAAGATCCGGCTTATTTTGCCCGTTTCTTTAATCGCCTTGCTGGCTGTTCTCCTTCGCAGTTTCGCCAACGTGAAGTTCCCTCTTTTCTCAACTAAGAAGAGTAAAAACATGATGAAAAAAAGCGTCGCTATGCTGGCGGTGTGTATGCTGGCGCAAAGCCACCTTGCCATTGCTGCCGGTACTCCTGCGCCTCAAGAGATCAACATTGTTTTACTGGGCACCAAAGGCGGGCCTTCTTTGCTCAATACAGCCAGACTACCGCAAGCGACGGCGCTTACTATCGGCGATAAAATATGGCTGATAGATGCCGGCTACGGCGCCAGTCTGCAACTGGTGAAAAATGGCATTCCACTGCGCAACATCAATACTATTTTGCTCACCCATCTGCACAGCGACCACATACTGGATTATCCTTCCTTGCTGATGAATGCCTGGGCGAGTGGTCTGAAAGACCATACCATACAGGTTTATGGCCCGCCGGGAACCCAGGCGATGACGAAGGCTAGCTGGAAGGTCTTTGACAGGGATATCACGCTACGCATGGAAGAAGAGGGGAAACCCGATCCGCGCAACCTGGTTAAGGCGACCGATATTGGCCAGGGCGTCATCTATAAAGATGAACTGGTCACAATAAGCGCGCTGAAAGTGCCTCATTCCCCTTTCCCGGACGGTGAAGCGTTTGCTTACCGTTTTGATACCCAGGGTAAGCGAATCGTCTTCTCTGGCGATACGTCCTGGTTTCCGCCGCTTGCAACGTTTGCCCAGGGGGCGGATATCCTGGTACATGAGGCGGTACATGTCCCCTCGGTAGCAAAACTGGCTAATAGTATTGGCAACGGAAAAACGCTGGCTGAAGCGATTGCGTCGCATCACACCACGATTGAAGATGTCGGTAAGATTGCTCGCGAGTCCCACGTGAAAAAACTGGTGTTAAGTCATCTGGTGCCTGCGACGGTTGCGGATGACGTCTGGCAACAGGAAGCCATGAAAAATTACCCGGGCCCTGTCATTGTCGGTCATGACAATATGACGATAAGCGTACCGTAGGTATCAGAGCAGGGATAAACCCACGGGCTGACATGATGTCAGCCCGTTATGCTTTTGGCGATCAGCATGACGCGCAGAGCTTTTGTCTAAAACATTATTTTTTCTAAACACTACTTGCTGATTTTTATGCACAATAAAGGTAAGATGATTGCTCTGGTGAAATATCACTAAATAAGAATGTCACGGATGGAATTTATACAGTGTTAAAAGCAATGCGTTTCTTTGTCTGCCGGCCATCAGTAATATCCTCTGTACCGGCTCCTCGTTGCCAAAGTGAAGGTTAGATTAAACGAATCAAAAAATATCCGAACTGTACAATTTTTATATCAAACATATTTAACTGCAAAATACTGCAAACGTGCGCGAATACACTTAATCAGTAGTATGGCTAATGCATACTTTATTTCCTAAACTTTCTTATTATCTATTTGAATATTTCTGGTTAAACCAAATGGACAAACGGATACCAGACACTCGAAAGGATAACTGCAGGCTTCTGGTTTAGGATTGCAGTTACCAGGACAATGGCTATTTTCTTTAAGCGATTTCCATAGAACAGGATTAAACCTGGTAACGTTGTAAACAGTAACGGGATAAAGTTTATCGTTTATTAAGACCCCCTTATTAAAGGGGATGATAATGCTACCTGGAGGCATGTAAACATCTGCCTGATACCATAAGGTCAATCTAAGATTTTTTAGGCTATGTATGCATGAGAACGACACTCCGGTAGAGGGACTTATAACTGTATCAACGACCTTCCATTCCATTACAGAAACCTTTTAAGTGAAATAGTCAATGGTGTAAATTACATTTTCCGCAAGCCTATTCAGGATAGATGAAAATCTGAGAAACATAACTCGTTGAAAACGATCGTTTTTTATTGACCACTCTATTTATATTGATTTTTTAATAAGTTATTTATTTTATGCTCTTATTTTGTTTACATTCTATTACATTTTTGTATTTTAGGCGTGGTGTAAATATTGGGCGGTAGTGGATGTTATAACGCTCAATTATTAAACTGTAAGTGACTGTTGTATTTCTTATTTATAAATATCGCAACCTGTAAGCGCAGCGGTACATTTTACCCGGCATTGACAGGGAGAAGGTACGTATCAACCAGAGAGTACAAAACAGTGAAAGAATATATTCTTCAGGCAATAAATGATCGCTAACGTGTAAAAATAACCGACGTATCTAAAAAATGTGAACGTGTGGCTGGTCTTTATTTAAACGATGATCTTCGCAATGGCGCATTAATGGCTGACATTGGCGGTTCGTTGATCGGGTTGTGCGCGGTGAAAGGCTATATTTCTTCCGTTGAGGGAAGTATGTCAGAGGCATTCTGGTATTATACCGGGTGCATGTAAATCCGGGGTGGGCAGAAAGCCCACCCTCGGTTTATTGCCTTTATCGTGGATTAGGGATGCGAGATAAAGCGAGAAAGGCGTTGCAGCAGTAACCGGTTTTCTTCGCGCAGCCGTGAATTCTCTTCCAGCAGCGTTAACGCGACCGCGATCCCAGGCCAGTCGAGCGCCAGCTCCTCGCGTAAGCGTAGCGCGCGTTGTACCACGCTCGCTGCGCGATCGTCGAATTGCCAGTCGGCGTTATCGTCTTCGTAAGGCTCAATTACGCCAAGTCCGACGATTTCGTTTAGCTCCTCTTCCGTCACGCCGGTGTGCAAACAAAATTCGGTGATGGTAAAGGTGACAGTGATGTTAGCCATTATGCTTTCCCCCATTGCTGGCGTGGGTCAAAGGACGACTGCGCGTCCGCCAGTTGTTGCCACAGGGCAGCTGTTTTCTCGTCAGGTTTCGGCGGCATAACGATTTTGATGATGGCATAGAGATCGCCAGTGTGCTTTTTACTGGCTAATCCTTTTCCTTTGATACGCAGCCGCTGACCTGCCTGGCTGCCGGGGGGAATGGTCAGCAAAATACGCTCTTTAAGCGTTGGCACAGACACCTTAGCGCCGAGCGCCGCCTCCCATGGGGCAAGCGGAAGGACGACTTCCAGATCCTGATTGACGATATCAAAGAGCGGATGCGGGGCAATATGGATAACGAGCCATAAATCGCCATTAGGTCCGCCGTTTTCCCCCGGCGTGCCCTGGCCTTTCAGTCTGATTCGTTGCCCGTTGCTGACGCCAGCCGGAATTTTCACATTCAATGTCTTGGGAATTTCCCGCTCCACCAGGCCGAACGCGTTATAAACGGGGACGGAATAGCTAATCGTACGCTGGTGCTCTTCCAGCGTTTCTTCCAGGAATACCGCCACTTCAATTTCGATATCATGACCGCGTGCGGCGTGGCGGTGATGCGAATGGCGACCGTGCTGACCAAAAATAGACGAGAAAATATCATCAAAATCTTCAGCGTTATACGGCTGGCCTTCGTGTTGCTGGAACTGGCGATTAAATTGTGGATCGTTACGGTGTTGCCATAACTGGTCATACTCGGCGCGCCGTTGCTCATCACTCAGCACTTCCCATGCTTCAGCAACCTCTTTGAAACGGGCTTCGGCATCGGGTTCTTTGCTGACATCTGGATGGTACTTGCGGGCCAGTCGGCGATAGGCGGTCTTAATCGTCTTGAGATCGTCCGTCGGTTTCACGCCCATAATGGCGTAATAATCCTTAAGTTCCATAGCATCATCTCGCTAAATCAATACATACAGAAGGGACCCCAAAAGGTTTCTCCACTAAGTGTAGGGTAAACCTGAAAAGTGCGTATGAAAACACCAGTTATATCATTAGTAAGAATAAATTACGTTGTTCGACTATCAGAAGGTTGCGCAGCGCGCCGACATAACTTTACAGGGGAAAGGTTGCCAAAACCGCGCCAGTGGCTAAGATAACTCGCGTTAAACAGTGAGGGCGCAATGGCGAAACAACAACGGATGGGCTGGTGGTTTCTTTGCCTTGCATGTGTCGTGGTAATGGTTTGTACCGCGCAACGCATGGCGGGCCTGCACGCCTTGCAGATGCAGGCGACGGCCTCTGCTGCGGTGGTCAGCGCTCCCTCCTCGACAGATGACGGCTCGCCGGTCACCCCCTGCGAATTAAGCGCCAAGTCGCTGCTGGCGGCGCCTCCGGTACTCTTTGAAGGCGCTATCCTTGCGCTTTGTCTACTGCTTTCCTTACTGGCGCCTGTCCGGGTCATGCGCCTGCCGTTTTCGCCTCCACGGGCTATTTCGCCGCCCACATTACGGGTACATCTACGATTTTGTGTCTTCCGTGAATGACAGACCGGTTATTGCTAACGGTTAATTACTCATTCACGGAGAAAAAATATGATGATTTTGTTCAGGCGGATACTGTTCTGCCTGTTATGGCTTTGGCTGCCCGTCTCCTGGGCGGCGGAAAGCGGCTGGCTGCGTTCGCCCGATAACGACCATGCCAGCATACGGCTACGTGCCGATACGTCCGCTAACGGTGAGACCCGGCTGTTGCTGGATGTCAAACTGGAAAACGGCTGGAAAACCTACTGGCGCGCGCCGGGGGAAGGGGGCGTGGCACCCTCTATCGCCTGGAAAGGCGACATGCCTGAGGTAAGCTGGTTCTGGCCAACCCCCTCGCGCTTTGATGTGGCGAATATCACCACCCAGGGATATCACGACGAGGTGACCTTTCCGATGATCGTGCGCGGTACGCTGCCGGCGACCTTGCGCGGTGTGTTGACGTTATCAACCTGCAGCAATGTTTGTCTGTTGACCGATTACCCCTTTTCCGTGACGCCTACTGTGCAGAATGCCGATTTTGCCCATGACTATGCGCGGGCGATGGGTAAAATTCCGCTCCGCAGTGGACTAACGGACTCGCTTGACGTCGGCTATCGCCCGGGAGAACTGGTGGTCACTGCTACGCGAGCGGCGGGCTGGTCATCGCCCGGGCTCTATCTTGACACCGTAGATGACGTCGATTTTGCGAAGCCTCGTCTGCGCGTAGAGGGCGACAGGTTACAGGCGACGGTGCCGGTGACGGACAGTTGGGGCGAAAAGGCGCCCGATTTGCGCAACAAATCGCTGACCCTCGTGTTAGCCGATGGCGCTATCGCCCAGGAGAGCACGCAAACCATTGGCACTGCGCCAGCGCAAACGCCGGACAATGCGGCGCTACCTTTCTGGCAAGTTGTAATGATGGCGCTGATCGGCGGACTGATTCTTAATTTAATGCCCTGCGTACTGCCGGTTCTGGGCATGAAGCTTGGCTCTATTTTATTGGTAGAGGAAAAAAGCCGCTCTCACATCAGGCGACAATTTTTGGCTTCGGTCGCCGGTATCATTGCGTCATTTATGGCGCTGGCGGCGTTTATGACCCTCCTTCGCCTGTCAAACCATGCGCTGGCCTGGGGAGTCCAGTTCCAGAATGTATGGTTTATTGGTTTTATGGCGCTGGTGATGTTGTTGTTTAGCGCCAGCCTGTTCGGGCTTTTTGAGTTCAGGCTTCCCTCATCTATGACCACGAAACTGGCCACTTACGGCGGTAACGGTATGTCGGGACATTTCTGGCAGGGGGCATTCGCCACGCTGCTGGCGACGCCTTGTAGCGCGCCGTTTCTGGGCACGGCGGTCGCCGTGGCGCTCACGGCGTCGCTGCCGACGCTGTGGGGGCTGTTCCTTGCGCTTGGCCTGGGGATGAGCGCGCCGTGGCTACTGGTCGCGATACGACCAGGGCTTGCGCTACGTTTACCGCGCCCCGGGCGTTGGATGAATGTCCTGCGCAGGATCCTCGGTCTGATGATGCTGGGGTCGGCTATCTGGCTGGCGACGTTACTCCTGCCGCATTTCGGCTTCACTGCGTCAAAGAGCGCGCAAGACACGGTTCAGTGGCAACCGTTGAGTGAACAGGCAATCCAGTCGGCGCTGGCGCAGCATAAGCGGGTATTTGTCGATGTCACTGCGGACTGGTGTATTACCTGTAAAGTGAATAAATACAACGTCCTGCAAAAAGAGGATGTGCAGGCCGCCTTGCAACAGCCGGATGTTGTGGCGCTGCGGGGAGACTGGACGCTGCCGTCCGATGCCATTACAGATTTTCTGAAAACGCGCGGCCAGGTCGCCGTGCCGTTTAATCAGGTATATGGCCCCGGCTTGCCGGAAGGGGAGGCACTGCCCACTTTGCTGACCCGCGATGCGGTATTACAAACGTTGAAAAAAGCGAAAGGAATAACCCAATGAAATACATGATTGTTTTACTGCTGGCGCTGTTTTCGACGCTGAGCATCGCGCAAGAAACCGCTCCTTTTACGCCGGATCAGGAAAAGCAGATTGAAAATCTGATCCATGCGGCGTTGTTTAACGATCCTGCCAGCCCGCGGATAGGCGCTAAACACCCTAAGCTGACGCTGGTGAACTTTACGGATTACAACTGCCCGTACTGCAAACAGCTCGATCCGATGCTGGAAAAGATTGTGCAGAAATATCCTGACGTTGCGGTCATTATTAAACCGCTGCCATTTAAAGGAGAGAGTTCCGTTCTGGCGGCGCGTATTGCGCTGACCACCTGGCGCGAGCATCCGCAACAGTTCCTCGCGCTACATGAAAAACTCATGCAAAAGCGCGGTTACCATACGGATGACAGTATTAAACAGGCCCAGCAGAAAGCAGGGGCTACGCCAGTGACGCTGGATGAAAAAAGCATGGAAACGATACGCACTAATTTGCAGTTGGCAAGGCTGGTCGGCGTGCAAGGAACGCCAGCGACGATCATTGGCGACGAGCTGATTCCGGGCGCAGTGCCCTGGGATACGCTGGAAGCGGTGGTGAAAGAAAAACTGGCGTCTGCCAATGGCGGGTAAACTGCGGCGTTGGCTGCGTGAAGCCGCGGTTTTTCTGGCGCTCCTCATCGCGATAATGGTGGTCATGGACGTCTGGCGCGCGCCGCAGGCGCCTCCGGCGTTTGCCACGACACCATTACGTACGCTGACGGGAGAGTCGACAACTCTGGCGACATTGAGCGAAGAACGCCCCGTACTGCTCTATTTTTGGGCCAGCTGGTGCGGGGTATGCCGCTTTACTACGCCTGCGGTCGCTCGCCTGGCGGCGGAAGGGGAAAACGTCATGACCGTTGCGCTCCGCTCCGGCGATGACGCTGAGGTTGCCCGCTGGCTGGCGCGCAAGGGCGTTGACTTCCCGGTCGTCAATGATGCTAACGGCGCCTTATCCGCTGGCTGGGAAATCAGCGTGACGCCAACGCTGGTGGTGGTTTCACAAGGTCGGGTTGTGTTCACCACCAGCGGCTGGACCAGCTACTGGGGCATGAAGCTTCGGCTATGGTGGGCAAAAACGTTCTGAATATGCGCCGGGGTTTCCCGGCGCTAACGCGTTTACTGTAAGAAAAACCCCCGTTTTGCGAAATCGTTCCCGGAAAAATGATCCATTTCTGTCACACTCAGAACGATTTGATAACAACAAGAGGTCATAGGGATGAAAAAATCATTACTCGCTGTTGCTGTGGCAGGGGCTGTTTTGTTGTCATCCGCCGTACAGGCGCAGACAACGCCGGAGGGTTATCAATTACAACAGGTGCTGATGATGAGCCGCCATAATCTGCGGGCGCCGCTGGCGAATAATGGCAGCGTACTGGCGCAGTCGACGCCGAACGCCTGGCCGGCGTGGGACGTTCCCGGCGGGCAACTGACGACGAAAGGCGGCGTGCTGGAAGTCTATATGGGACACTACACACGTGAATGGCTGGTCGCGCAGGGGCTGATACCGTCGGGAGAATGTCCGGCGCCCGACACGGTATATGCCTATGCGAATAGTTTGCAGCGCACCGTCGCCACCGCGCAATTTTTCATTACCGGCGCTTTCCCCGGCTGTGATATTCCTGTTCATCATCAGGAAAAAATGGGCACTATGGACCCTACCTTCAATCCGGTAATTACCGATGATTCTGCCGCGTTCCGGCAACAAGCCGTACAGGCGATGGAAAAGGCGCGTAGTCAGCTACATCTTGATGAGAGTTATAAACTGCTTGAGCAGATAACGCATTATCAGGACTCGCCGTCCTGCAAAGAGAAGCATCAGTGTTCGCTAATCGACGCGAAAGATACCTTCAGCGCGAACTATCAGCAAGAGCCTGGCGTGCAGGGGCCGCTTAAAGTAGGGAACTCGCTGGTGGATGCGTTTACCCTGCAATATTACGAAGGGTTTCCGATGGATCAGGTCGCCTGGGGCGGGATCCACACCGATCGGCAGTGGAAGGTGCTGTCAAAACTGAAAAACGGCTATCAGGACAGCCTGTTTACCTCACCCACGGTGGCGCGCAATGTCGCTGCGCCGCTGGTGAAATATATCGATAAGGTGCTGGTTGCCGATCGCGTTAGCGCGCCGAAGGTTACCGTGCTGGTGGGGCATGATTCCAATATCGCGTCGCTGCTGACGGCGCTGGATTTTAAACCCTATCAGCTCCATGACCAGTATGAGAGAACGCCGATTGGCGGTCAGCTTGTCTTCCAACGCTGGCATGACGGCAACGCTAACCGGGATTTGATGAAAATCGAGTATGTCTACCAGAGCGCCCGGCAGTTACGCAATGCGGAAGCGTTAACGCTCAAATCGCCCGCGCAAAGGGTAACCCTGGAACTGAAAGGATGTCCGGTGGATGCGAACGGCTTCTGTCCGCTGGATAAGTTCGATAACGTCATGAACACTGCTGCAAAATAGCCATATGCCCCCGCGCAGGCGGGGGCGTTTGTGTTATACGTTTTTACGTTCGATGATTTGTTCGCCCCAGAAGAGCGAGTCTTTGTCCGTTTTCTCAAAGGCTTTGATCAGCACCTCATCGCTACCTTCTTCCCATATTTTTTCTGCCAGTTTCTCGTCATAGTGAGCGACTTCAAAAATGGCTTCGGCAATTTCCGGCGACGTATTACGCAGGCTTGCCCATTCGCCGACGCGGTGCGCTTTTGCTTCTTGAGTTGGCATTCGAATCCTCCTGTTGAAGATTAGCCGTTGAGTTTGACTGCCAGACCGGCGACGTATTCCCCCTGATAGCGAGCGATAGAGAGTTCCTCCTGGCTTGGTTGACGTGAACCGTCGCCTCCAGCGATAGTCGTTGCGCCGTAAGGCGTGCCGCCGCGAACCTGGGAGACGTCAAAGAGTTCCTGTGCGGCATAGCCTATCGGGACGATCACCATCCCATGATGGGCAAGCGTAGTCCAGGTCGAGGTGATGGTCTGCTCCTGGCCGCCGCCCGTTCCGGTAGAACTGAACACGCTGCCGAGCTTGCCGTATAGCGAGCCGGATGCCCACAGTCCACCGGTTTGATCCAGGAAGGTACGCATCTGGCCTGACATATTGCCAAACCGGGTTGGCGTACCAAAAATAATGGCATCGTAATCCGCCAGCTCCTGTGGGGTGGCAACCGGTGCGTTTTGCGTTTTACCGCCAGCTTTTGCGAAGATTTCAGGCGGCATTGTTTCTGGCACACGCTTTATAATGACCTCTGCGCCGTCGACTTTCTTTGCCCCTTCCGCCACCGCGTGCGCCATGGTTTCAATGTGTCCGTACATGGAATAATAGAGCACCAGAATCTTTGCCATTTGTACTACTCCTCAGATTAATCAGGTGTGTAGCGATTCGCTACGTCTATTTAAAGATATGCTCTCCTGTGAAGAGTGCAAATTTCAGCGCCATTTCTTTGATTTATAACAATAATTAATTTGGCGACCTTTGTTGCAAAATGATACATTTTTAAGCGCTTTGATTTTCACAAATATAAGAATAACTTATTTATTTCTTATGGTTATTATTCTGCGTATTCGGCTTCCAATGTTGCAGAATATTTCGGTAAGCGGCCTACCACGACGTTTTTCACTATGCTTAATGTTACGCGGCGTTACTGATGATATCGTTCATACGCTGCGCGAGGAGATACTCCTCATTACCTATGCAATATGATGTCTAATCTATGACGGAGGTCAGTAATGGCAAACCATCGTGGCGGTTCCGGTAATTTTGCGGAAGACCGCGAAAGAGCATCAGAAGCAGGTCGTAAAGGTGGTCAGCACAGCGGGGGCAATTTTAAGAATGACCCGCAGCGTGCATCCGAAGCAGGCAAAAAAGGGGGCAAAAGCAGTAACCGTAATAGCTAGCCTGCGTCACAACAGCAAGACGCTGAGCGTTTCGCGCTAAAAAGTGTCATGCGCCACCGCCGCCGGATTTCCGGCGGTTTTTTTGTTTATAAGCCGGATTTGGTATGCTTGCGTCCTGACAAAAAGGAGAGGGCGCATGTCGCAACGCACAGAGAAAAAAATCGGGAAACGCTCGCAGGCCACCGGTGCAAAACGGCAGCTTATCTTAACCGCCGCGCTTGCTGTTTTTTCCCAGTATGGCATTCATGGCGCGCGTCTTGAGCAGGTCGCCGAGCGGGCAGGCGTCTCCAAAACCAATCTGCTTTATTATTATCCCTCGAAAGAGGCGCTGTATGTCGCGGTAATGCGACAGATTCTGGATGTCTGGCTGGCGCCGCTCAAGGCGTTTCGCGCAGAATTTTCCCCTCTGGAGGCCATCAAAGAGTATATCCGTCTCAAGCTGGAAGTTTCGCGTGATTATCCGCAGGCGTCGCGGCTCTTCTGCATGGAGATGCTGGCGGGCGCGCCGCTCTTAATGGAGGAACTGACCGGCGATCTAAAAGCGTTGATAGATGAAAAATCCGCGCTGATTGCCGGATGGGTGCACAGCGGGAAACTGGCGCCCATTTCTCCGCACCATTTGATCTTCATGATTTGGGCCGCCACGCAACATTACGCCGATTTTGCCCCTCAGGTTGAGGCGGTAACCGGCGCGACGCTTCGCGATGAAGCCTTTTTTAACCAAACGGTCGAAAGCGTTCAGCGCATTATTATTGAAGGGATTCGCGTGCGTTAACCGGCTGGCGGCAGTGGGCAGCTCAAATCCCCCTCTTCACATTGCAGCAGCGAGGCTAAAAACGCTTCGCGTTCGTTCGTTTTATCGGTCAGGCACTGGCTGGCGATCATGGGTTGCACGCTGCCGCCCTCCGTACCTGAGCGAATCAGCGCGCAATCGGCGTCGCGCAGGGCAATCCATGCCACCTGTGCTTTTTGTAACAGCTCGCGCTGCGGCGGTTGCGCACGCTTAAGCGCGCTTTGATAGGTTTCGTTCAGCTTTTTATCTGCCGCCTGGTATTGCGCGGCGGCGCAGCGATTCATTTCCAGCTGCGTACTGGCGCTGGCACACTCATCGGCCAACGCCTGACTGCTGATCAACAACGCCGCGCAGGTAAGGAAAATTCGTTTCATACGGTCCTCTGACGCGAGTAAAAAGGCTCCATTGACGGAGCCTTAATTAACCACAGTATTAGCCAATTGTCATCAGGCTGGCATTACCGCCAGCGGCGGCAGTGTTTACGCTCAGCGAACGTTCAATATAGAGCCGTTCCAGCAGTATATTGCTTTCGCCGCGGGCGAACCCCTGTACCGACACTATCGCGCCTTCGCGGGCGGCGACGGCTTCGCACACGGTTCGCAGCTTGTCGGAGTCGCCGTGGAAAATCACCGCGTCAAACGGCTGCGCCATCAGCGTTTCCGCTTTCGCAAACTGGACACGCGCCGCGACGGCGGCGGGGAGACGTTTCGCCAGATCGCGGTGGAAGGCGTCGTCTGACCATAGCGCCTGACTGCCGACGGCGAGAACGGCGGCAAGCTGCGTCAACGCGTCCTGTTCATCATCAGCCAGGCATAATACCCGTTCACGCGGCAACAACGTCCAGGTATTGCGCTCGCCGGTCGGCCCCGGTAGCAGGCGCTGCGTGCCGGCCTGGGCCAGATCGGCGAATTGTCGGCAGAGCGTCTGTAGCGCCGGGCGATCCGCCGCCCATTGTGTCAGGGCGGTCAACGGCGCGAGTAGCGTGGTTTTAAGCTGCGCATCCACCGGGTAACGCGCATCCTGACGAGTCAGCGTCGTATTGAGCGCATTGGGCGGGCGGTGTGCCAGCAGGCGGTAGAGATAGAGCGGTCCTCCCGCTTTTGGCCCGGTGCCGGACAGGCCTTCGCCGCCAAACGGCTGGACGCCGACGACCGCGCCCACCATATTACGGTTAACGTACAGGTTGCCGACATGGGCGGAACCGGTGACTTGCGCAATGGTTTCATCAATACGGGTATGTACGCCCAGCGTTAGCCCGTAGCCGGAAGCGTTAATCTGTTCGATAAGCTCCGCCAGTTGGTTACGGTTATAACGCACGACGTGCAGCACGGGCCCGAAGACCTCTTTTTCCAGTTCTGCGAAGTTTTCCAGCTCAATAAGCGTGGGCATAACAAACGTACCGGTCTGCCATTCCTGCGCATCATCGCTGTTTTCACGTGCGGCCTGGAAAACCGGGCGGCCTTTGGCGCGCATCGTCTGGATGTGACGTTCAATGTTGGCTTTGGCCTCGCTATCGATCACCGGCCCGATATCGGTCGTCAGACGGCCTGGATTCCCCATCCGACACTCCGCCATCGCGCCGCGTAACATTTTCAGCGTATGTTCGGCGATATCGTCCTGCAAACACAGCACGCGGAGCGCGGAACAGCGTTGTCCGGCGCTGTCGAAAGCGGAAGCCAGCACATCCACGACCACCTGCTCGGTGAGCGCGGAAGAGTCGACAATCATAGCGTTCATACCGCCGGTTTCCGCAATCAACGGAATAGGGCGGCCCTGGGCGTCAAGACGCGTGGCGATGTTGCGCTGCAACAACGTCGCGACCTCCGTGGAGCCGGTAAACATCACGCCGCGTACACGCGCATCGGCGGTAAGCTGGGCGCCGACGGTTTCTCCCCGTCCCGGCAACAGTTGCACGACGCCCGGCGGTACGCCCGCTTCCAGCAAAATGGCAATGCCCTGGGCGGCAATCAGCGATGTCTGCTCTGCCGGTTTCGCCAGAACGCTGTTACCTGCCGCCAGCGCGGCGGCGATTTGGCCGGTGAAAATGGCCAGCGGGAAGTTCCACGGACTGATGCAGACTACCGGCCCTAACGGGCGATGCGTTTCGTTATCGAAATCGTCACGCACTTGACCGGCATAATAATGGAGGAAGTCTACCGCTTCGCGCACTTCGGCAATGGCGTTGCTGAACGTTTTCCCCGCTTCACGCACCAACAGGCCAATCAACTGCTGCATTTGGTCTTCCATTAATACCGCCGCCCGCTGCAAAATAGCGGCGCGTTCTTGCGGCGGCGTCGCAAACCAAACCGGCGCCTGATTGACCGCGTTTTGCAATGCCTGTTCAACCTCGCTTTCTGTCGCTTCGCGTCCCCAGCCAACAATATCTTTCGGTTCCGCCGGGTTGATAACCGGCGTCATCTCACCGTCGGCCACCGGTTGTTCCAGCACAGGTTTGGCCTGCCATTTCTGCATGGCGTTGCTTAACAGGGCAGAAGAAAGCGAGGCGAGGCGATGTTCATTCGCTAAATCAAGTCCGGCGGAGTTTATCCGACCTTCGCCGTACAGATCGCGCGGCAGCGGAATTTTCGGATGCGGTATGCCAGCCTGACCTTCCTGCTGCGCCAGTTTTTCCACGGCCTCGACCGGGTCCGCCACCAGTTCATCGAGCGGTAGGGTGGCATCGGCGATACGGTTGACAAAAGAGGTGTTGGCGCCGTTTTCCAGCAGGCGTCGTACCAGATAGGCCAGCAGGGTTTCGTGTGTTCCCACCGGCGCGTAAATACGGCAGGGACGGTTAAGTTTTCCGTCCGCCACTTTACCGGTGACCTGTTCATACAGCGGTTCGCCCATGCCGTGCAGGCACTGGAATTCGTACTGACCCGGATAGTAATTTTGCCCGGCCAGATGATAAATCGCCGCCAGTGTGTGAGCGTTATGGGTCGCGAACTGCGGGTAGATCAGATTAGGGACGGCGAGCAGTTTTTTCGCGCAGGCCAGATAAGAGACATCGGTATACACTTTGCGGGTATAAACCGGATAGCCCTCCAGCCCTTCCATTTGCGCGCGTTTGATCTCGCTATCCCAGTAGGCGCCTTTCACCAGACGAATCATCAGCCGACGGCGGCTACGGGAGGCCAGATCGACTAAATAATCAATGACCAGCGGGCAGCGTTTCTGGTAAGCCTGAATCACAAAGCCAATGCCGTTCCAGCCCGCCAGTTCGGGTTCGAAGCAGAGTTTTTCCAGCAGATCGAGCGAGATCTCCAGACGATCCGCCTCTTCGGCGTCGATATTGAGACCAATGTCGTACTGGCGCGCCAGCAGCGTCAGGGATTTCAGGCGCGGATAAAGCTCCTCCATTACCCGATCGTATTGCGCGCGACTATAGCGTGGATGCAGGGCGGACAGCTTAATCGAGATGCCTGGCCCTTCGTAAATACCGCGACCGTTAGACGCTTTGCCGATGGCATGAATCGCTTGCTGGTAAGAAACCATATAGGCCTGCGCATCGGCGGCGGTTAACGCGGCTTCGCCCAGCATATCGTAAGAATAGCGGAACCCTTTCTCTTCCAGTTTTCGGGCATTCGCCAGCGCCTGAGCAATGGTTTCGCCAGTCACGAACTGCTCGCCCATTAAACGCATCGCCATGTCGACGCCTTTGCGGATTAACGGCTCGCCGCTCTTGCCGATAATGCGGTTCAGCGAGCGCGATAGATTGGCTTCGTTATGCGTTGAGACCAGTCGGCCGGTAAAGAGCAGCCCCCAGGTGGCGGCGTTTACAAACAGCGACGGGCTACGGCCAATATGCGACTGCCAGTTGCCATTACTGATTTTGTCGCGAATTAACGCATCGCGCGTAGCTTTGTCGGGAATACGCAGCAGCGCTTCCGCCAGACACATCAGCGCTACGCCTTCTTGCGAAGAGAGGGAAAACTCCTGCAACAGGCCTTGCACCATACCCGCGCGACCGCTGGCGGATTTTTGATTGCGCAATTTCTCCGCCAGTTGATACGCCAGTTTATGCGCCTGCTCAGCGACAGGCGGCGACAGGCGCGCCTGTTCCATTAGCATTGACACCGCATCGGTTTCCGGGCGGCGCCAGGCGGCGGTGATGGCGGCGCGAGAGACGGATTGGGGAAGAATTTGTTCGGCAAACTCCAGAAAGGGCTGATGCGGCTCATCCTGCGGCGCGACCGGCTCCTCGCTTTCATTTGCCGCGCCGACAAACAGCGCAGGTAGCTCCGGTAGCGTATCGCTATTTTCCAGCTTGTCCAGATAGCTAAAGATTGCCTGTTTTATTAACCAGTGCGGCGTGCGATCGATACGCGACGCGGCCATTTTGATCCGTTCGCGCGTGGCGTCGTCCAGCTTAACCCCCATCGTGGTGGTTCCCATACCCTCTACTCCTGTTATTCGCTCTATCTGCTAACCAATAGTTAGCGGAAAATATCCACCATGTTGCAACTTTGTGCAACCGCGTTAAATGTGACCTGCGTTGCAAGCTTAAAAATGAATGAATTGTTAAAAAAAGATAAGGGAGTGTCTGACGAGAAAACCATCTGGATTTATTTTCTCTGCGGTAGTTAACACTTTTAAAAGGTGCAACCGCAAAAAATGTGAGAGAGTGCAACCTGGAGAAAAATAGTATCCCTCTGCAATCAAATTTGATGTAAATGGTGTGTTAAATCGATTGTGAATAACCACCGCTTCCGGCAGGATACGGTCGCCCTGGTAAACATAACACCCTTGCCACGTTCCGGCAGGGTACAAAACGGCACGCTACGGTAGTGCCAATAAATAAATTTGGAGAACCTTGATGGCTATTAGCACACCGATGTTGGTGACATTCTGTGTCTATATTTTTGGCATGATATTGATTGGGTTTATCGCCTGGCGCTCAACCAAAAACTTTGATGACTATATTCTTGGCGGTCGCAGTCTGGGGCCGTTTGTTACGGCTTTATCAGCCGGCGCGTCGGATATGAGCGGCTGGCTGTTAATGGGGCTGCCTGGCGCTATCTTTCTGTCGGGGATCTCTGAAAGCTGGATCGCCATTGGCCTGACGTTAGGCGCATGGATTAACTGGAAGCTGGTGGCCGGGCGCCTGCGCGTGCATACCGAATTTAACAATAACGCGCTCACGCTGCCGGACTATTTTACCGGTCGGTTTGAGGATAAGAGCCGAGTCCTGCGTATTATTTCCGCGCTGGTCATTCTGTTGTTTTTCACTATCTATTGCGCGTCAGGTATTGTCGCTGGGGCACGACTGTTCGAAAGCACCTTCGGTATGAGCTATGAAACCGCACTGTGGGCGGGGGCCGCGGCAACCATTATTTATACCTTTATCGGCGGGTTCCTTGCCGTTAGCTGGACGGATACCGTTCAGGCCAGCCTGATGATTTTTGCGTTAATCCTGACGCCGGTGATGGTTATTGTTGGCGTAGGCGGTTTCAGCGAGTCGCTGGAGGTGATCAAGCAAAAGAGCATCGAGAATGTCGACATGCTCAAGGGGCTGAATTTTGTCGCTATTATTTCCCTGATGGGCTGGGGACTGGGTTACTTCGGTCAGCCGCATATCCTGGCGCGCTTTATGGCGGCGGACTCCCATCACAGCATTGTTCATGCGCGTCGTATCAGTATGACCTGGATGATTCTGTGTCTGGCGGGCGCGGTGGCGGTGGGCTTCTTTGGCATTGCGTACTTTAACAATAACCCCGCGCTGGCCGGGGCGGTGAACCAAAACTCAGAACGCGTATTTATTGAACTGGCGCAGATCCTGTTTAACCCGTGGATTGCCGGTGTTCTGCTGTCTGCTATCCTGGCGGCGGTGATGTCGACGTTGAGCTGTCAGTTGCTGGTATGCTCCAGCGCGATTACAGAAGATTTATATAAGGCTTTTCTGCGTAAAAGCGCCAGCCAGCAAGAGCTGGTATGGGTAGGGCGAGTGATGGTGCTGGTGGTAGCGCTGATCGCCATTGCGCTGGCGGCGAATCCCGATAACCGTGTGCTGGGGCTGGTGAGCTACGCCTGGGCTGGATTCGGCGCGGCATTTGGACCTGTTGTCCTGTTTTCTGTGATGTGGTCGCGTATGACACGTAACGGCGCGCTGGCGGGAATGATTATTGGCGCGGTGACGGTTATCGTCTGGAAACAATATGGCTGGCTGGATCTGTATGAGATTATCCCTGGCTTCATTTTCGGCAGTCTGGGGATCGTAATCTTTAGCCTGCTTGGCAAAGCGCCGACAGCAGCGATGCAGGAACGCTTTGCAAAAGCGGACGCGCATTATCATTCCGCGCCGCCGTCGAAGCTACAGGCGGAATAACCGACATGTCCGATAGCATTATTGCCATCGGACATATTTTACCAGGCGGCGTTATACGCCCGCCTGGTCCTCTGATAAGTCCCGGACCGATTGACTGAAGATGTTCAGGTAAATGAGGACGCACTCTCAAACTATTTTTAGCCCTTGAGCGCCGTTAACGCGGGCGTAATACATCTCGAGTAATCACTAACTAGCCATATATGAAATCGCCTGTTAATGGTACCAATAGCCTTGACGCAATAGAGTAATGACAAAAATTAAAACAAGTCAGCGTTACTGGCGTAAGTATGCCGCATAAAATTTTGCATAAATAATGCCGTTTTAGCGATGGGAGAGAGGACACGTTAATTATTCCATTTTAACCTTATATATGTTCAATATTCAATGGGTTATGGATGTTTTCAGCATTAATACCCGCAGTAGCTAATGATTATCTTTTTTAGTCTCCTGCCGATGAAATAATCGTGTAATCTTTCTGTAAGAGACTGACAATGACGCAATAATGTTTGGTTAATGCTTGGTGAATATATTGTTGCATTATTGATGTTTTGTGTTGTACTTAGTAGTAATAGCGGTAGTTCCCCGGCAGTGATGGTCACTCACTATGGAGATCGCGAATGGTAATGTCCGCACCAGGACACATTGTTTACAGTAGTTACAACACCCTGTACGGACATTCTCTCTCCGGTGGTGGTCTTGTCATCTTAAAAGCTCTCATCATTTCCCTTACTGACCATACCCATGACGTCATATGTGGTGCGCGTAGCCGTGTGTGGCGTCGTTTCAAAAAGCAAGCTAAGGCTTACAAGGAAGCCAACCCTCAGATGTGTGTGCGCATAATCGCGTTCAAGAGAACGCGGGTGATGTATACCTACAACTCAAGGTGCTATCCATGGGAAGACAAAAAGCAGTGATCAAAGCTCGTCGTGAAGCAAAGCGTGTGTTGAGACGAGATTCGCGTAGTCATAAGCAACGTGAAGAAGAATCGGTCACGTCACTGGTACAGATGGGCGGAGTAGAAGCCATTGGCATGGCGCGCGATAGTCGCGATACCTCTCCTGTTAAGGCGCGAAATGAAGCACAGGCGCATTATCTGAACGCTATCGACAGTAAACAGCTTATTTTTGCGACCGGCGAAGCCGGCTGCGGGAAAACATGGATCAGTGCGGCAAAGGCGGCAGAAGCATTGATTCATAAGGACGTCGAGAGGATCATTGTGACGCGTCCGGTATTGCAAGCTGATGAAGACCTTGGTTTTTTGCCCGGTGATATCGCTGAAAAATTCGCGCCTTATTTTCGTCCCGTCTACGATGTCCTGCTTAAACGGTTGGGCGCGTCCTTTATGCAATATTGTTTGCGCCCGGAAATCGGTAAGGTAGAAATTGCCCCGTTCGCCTATATGCGTGGGCGTACTTTTGAAAATGCGGTCGTGATCCTCGATGAGGCGCAAAATGTGACTGCGGCGCAAATGAAAATGTTTTTGACGCGATTAGGCGAAAATGTCACGGTCATTGTCAATGGCGATATTACGCAATGCGACCTGCCGCGCGGCGTGCGTTCCGGGTTGAGCGATGCGTTGGAACGCTTTGAAGAAGATGAAATGGTAGGGATTGTGCATTTCAACAAAGACGACTGCGTGCGCTCGGCGCTTTGTCAGCGAACGCTTCACGCATACAGCTAATATAGCATTGACTTTCAGAGCCCGGGAAACCGGGCTTTGTTATCTATAAAGCATCCAGCAGACTCATGGACAAAAAAGGAAAATGACGCCTGTACGTGAAGGGAATTATTTTGTCATGTCCAGGGCATTCATTGTCCGTAATTTGCTTTCTCGGGCCTGTTCCGGCGAGGACTGTACAAGAAGGGTATAGAGCAGGTCAAAGACGAAAAGCTGCGCGGCTTTCGTACCGATCGAGTCACCCTGCAACATTCCTTGCCGATTACCATTGATCAGGCAAAAATCGGCCTCTTCACATAATGGAGAACCCAGATTATGGGTAATGGCGACTGTGGTGGCGCCAGCCTGTCGGGCCAATCGGAGTGAATGCACTGTTTCTGGCGATGTGCCCGAGTGACTGACACCCATCGCGACATCGCCTGCTTTTAATAGCGTAGCCTGCATGTACATAAAATGGTTATTGCTTACCGCATCGCCCCGTAAACCAATACGCATTAGCTTGTGTTTCATATCCAGCGCCGTGATCCCCGATGAGCCCACACCAAAGATATAAACTGAGTGACAGTGACGTAGGGCATCCACGACACCGAGAACCTGTTGCATATCAAGCAGATTTAGCGTTTCAGATAATACATTACTAATGGTGTTCTGCAATTTTAAACCAATGGCGTGGGCATCGTCGGATTCGCTAACTTCGGCATCCAGTAGAGGACTACTGTCATCAGACTCGGTAGTGGCAAGTTCAATGGCCAGGTCCATTTTAAAATCCTGAAAACCTTTATAGCCCAGGGTGCGACAAAAGCGAATAACCGTGGCTTCTCCGGCCTGTGTTTCGCGCGACAAATCGGCAATAGATGACTGTGTCACCTGTCTGGGGAAGGCTAAAATATATTGCGCAATACGCTGGGAGGCACGTGTCAGGCTTTTTTGCATAGCACCCAGAGTATCAAGGATTTTTCCGGGTTTAAGACGTGGGGGTTGAGGCTCCATATAGTTCCTGCTCTTGAGGGCTGATTGCGGCACAAAGCCTGCAATATCGAACAGAGCAGAGCCTATCAAGTCTGCGGCATGAAAAAAAGCGCGATGTAAGTAAAGGAGGGGGAATATTTACATCGCGTTGCCAACTTATGACAGAACATCACTGGAGAGTAATCTGTTGCTCTTACGGTGTTTATAGCGCGCCATTTGACGGATGGTTTATACCTGGCCCGGTATTGTCGCCCCGCGCGTTGGCGTCACCGTATGCTGTGTCGGTATAGCGTGGTATCATGAAATCATAATGTCACCTTTGGTTCAGGTTTTTCATCCAGCGTCAATGGCGGTGCCGGGGCAAATAACGGGGCGAAAATAACGCCGCTGATCACCACGCTTAGCGAGCCAATGACCCCATAAAAGAAGAAGTTAAGGTCAGTGGCATAGCGTGCGCCCAGCACGGTAATGACGCTGATAATAATTCCTAAAACCGCACTCCCGGCATTTGCTCGTTTAAAGAAAATGCCCAGCATGAACAGACCGGTCATTGGCCCTCCCATCAGACCTATCAGACTATTAAATGCATCCCAGATTTCTGATTCATCGGCCATGACCAGCCATACCGAGGCCGCGCTACTTATCAAGCCCGCGACCAGAATAACTAACTTAGCTATTTTCATACGGTTTTCTGGCGTTCTTTTTTTATGACTCAAACGCTGATAGATATCGGAATTAAAACAACTGGAAATGCTGTTTAAGCTGCTGGAGATACTGGACTGCGCAGCAGCGAAAATAGCGGCGATTATCAACCCTGCAATGCCGACTGGCATTTCGGTGACCACGAATAAGGGCAAAATGCCGCCAGTGTTGAATCCCGCCGGTAATAATTGTGGATGTTGCTGATAATAGACAAACAATGCCGAGCCGATAGCAAAAAAGAAAACAGGGATCACAGCAACCAGTTTGGCATTTGTAAGTAATGTTTTCTTCGTTTCCTCTATGGAGTCAGTCACGATATAGCGTTGGACCACATCCTGACTGGCAGTAAATTGCTGAATATTGGCAAACAGAAAACCAATCATCAATACAGGTACTGTGCTTTCCGTCCAGCTCCAGTGGAACTGCGTAGCCGGAAAGAATTTATCCGCCTGCTGCGTCACCGTAAAAATTTCATCAATGCCGCCCTGGACTTTGAGACATATCACTATAAAAATCAGTATCGCGCTGCCAGAAAGTAAGAGGCCTTGAATAACATCAGTCCATATTACTCCTTCAATTCCACCCATCCAGGTATAAATGATACACATCACGCTAATCAACAGTACCAAAATCACCGGGTCTATAGCGATGAAGGGGCGCAAGGCCAGCACGGTGAGGAAAGTGATAATGGCGATACGTCCAATATGAAACAACATAAATGACATGCTGGCGAACAGACGGCAGCGCACATCGAACCGTGCTTCGAGATATTCATAGGCTGATGTGACTTTCAATTTCCGAAAAAACGGAATATAGAAATAAAAAACCAGCGGTAAAATTGCGATAGCCAGATACTGACCAATGATAAACGTCCAGTCGGAAGTAAACGCTTTGGCAGGAATTGACATAAATGTAATTGAGCTTAACGTAGTAGCAAATACACTGACCCCAGCCGCCCAACCAGGAACCCGGCCACCACCGCGAAAATAATCGTCTGCTGTTTTTTGCCGTCTGGAAAAATAGACACCGACTAACATCATGGCCAGGAGGTAGCCAAATAATACAAGATAATTAACGATGCCGAAAGAATGTGTAATCATAGTTCTTTCCTGCTTATGGTTTTGAGTAGAGTTGCGGTCATCGTCTGTGTATTTTTATCTTCCCATCATTCAGACGATACGATATTCAGATCAAGTAATAGTTTTTGTTAATCTCAATGACGGTAATCATGAGATGTAAAAGGCAGAGCATTTATGCTCCACCAATGGTGATGCCCAGACGTATGTCCTGCCGGATACCTGAAATAGCAGATATCCGATATTGCGTTCAAACAGGCTTCAGGCCTGGGTCTCGTATTTGCCGATAGCATTATTAACGTCGGATTATTCTCTGAGGCATAAATATCAATAGTAAGCGTGTTCATTTTCTTTTCCTGTTCAGCGTTTTACTGCGTGACTGAACCACTGACAGATATGCTCAATACGGGTGATAGCGGAACCAACGGTAACTGCCCAGGCACCATGCTCAATAGCATTGGCCGCCAGTGCAGGCGTGTTATAGCGCCCCTCGGCAATAACACGACAACCTGCATGGCTCAGTTGTGTCACCATTGCCAAATCTGGCTCAACCGGCGTGATGGGGCCGGTATAGCCAGACAGTGTTGTACCAATGAATTCGATTCCTTTCTGATGGCAACTTATGCCTTCATTCACGGTTGAACAGTCTGCCATCGCCAGTAATCCATGCAGGCGAATACGTGTCAGTAAACTATCAATATCAACCGGGCGAGAGCGGAATGAGGCATCAAAAGCGATAATATCGGCACCTGCCTGCGCCAGGGCGTCAACATCCTGTAAATATGGAGTGATACGGACTGGCGACCCTGTAAGGTCACGTTTAATTATCCCAATAATAGGAACAGAAAGATGGGGACGAACAGTCCGCAGATTCTCAATGCCTTCAATGCGCACAGCGACCGCACCCGCCGAAGCCGCTGCCTGTGCCATTGCAGCCACAATTTCAGGTTTATCCATAGGGCTGCCTGGTACCGGTTGGCATGAGACAATCAGCCCACCGTTTTCGTGTACACTTTGTTCCAGCCTGGCTAATAGTGACATCCAGTTCCGCCTTATATATTTGAAGTTTTGCTCCGTTTTATGTTATGTCTTGGAGTGTTGCTACATCAAGCAAAAAGATAGAAAAATGTGAACACAGTCATAAGGTATGTTTGTTATTCAATTACTGCGCCAGCGGATTTGAGGCTATAACCTGAAGCTACAAGACAAATACAATTCATTCTGACGGCAGCATGCTGTATTTTATTAACTGCTTCCGGCATAAAGATAAAATGCTCAGAAGGAGCTTATACGCCACGGGATAGCCAGTATGAAATGCATCACATAATTCTTGTTGTATTTATTCAGAATGCTATCACTAATGAGTTTGGCCATAACAGATCACCCATAATCACTTCTAACATCACCATGGGGTGCTTTTACCTCGCACATGATAACTCCATGTAATTATTTTTAGCGCTTGGTCACATTTTGTCATTGTCATTGTTGAAATTGTGCACCATAAGATCACTAATGATGAAGCTTTACTCCAATTGTATTTCTTCGCATGGGGATGCAGATGAAAAATTTTAAGAAAATGATGACGCTAATGGCGCTATGTTTCTCAGTTGCTATCACCACATCAGGATATGCAACGACGCTTCCTGATATACCAGAACCACTGAAAAATGGTACTGGCGCTATTGATAATAATGGCGTGATTTATGTCGGCTTAGGTACCGCAGGGACATCCTGGTATAAAATTGATCTTAAAAAGCAACATAAAGACTGGGAGCGTATAAAGTCGTTTCCTGGTGGAGCTCGTGAGCAATCCGTGTCGGTATTTTTAAATGATGAGCTTTATGTTTTTGGTGGCGTAGGGAAAAAAAACAGTGAATCACCGTTGCAGGTTTATAGCGATGTGTACAAATACTCACCGGTGAAAAATACATGGCAAAAAGTTGACACTATATCTCCAGTTGGATTAACAGGGCATACGGGAGTAAAATTAAATGAAACGATGGTACTTATTACCGGAGGGGTTAATGAGCATATCTTTGATAAGTATTTTATTGATATAGCGGCTGCGGCTGCGGATGAAAGTGAAAAAAATAAAGTCATCTATAATTATTTTAATAAACCTGCCAAAGATTATTTTTTTAATAAAATCGTATTTATCTACAATGCTAAAGAGAACACATGGAAGAATGCCGGTGAGCTGCCAGGCGCGGGGACGGCAGGATCGTCATCGGTAATGGGAAATAATTTCCTGATGCTGATTAATGGTGAGCTCAAACCGGGTTTACGTACCGATGTGATTTACCGCGCCATGTGGGATAACGATAAGCTAACATGGTTGAAGAACAGCCAGTTACCGCCATCGCCTGGAGAACAACAGCAGGAAGGGTTGGCCGGAGCATTTTCGGGCTATAGTCACGGTGTCCTGCTTGTCGGTGGTGGCGCGAATTTTCCGGGAGCAAAACAAAATTATACTAATGGAAAGTTTTATTCCCACGAAGGGATAAATAAAAAATGGCGAGATGAAGTCTATGGTTTGATTAATGGTCATTGGCAATATATGGGTAAAATGAAACAACCTCTCGGCTATGGTGTATCAGTAAGTTATGGTGATGAAGTTTTCCTTATTGGTGGTGAAAATGCTAAAGGGAAACCTGTTTCGTCTGTAACCTCCTTTACCATGCGTGATGGTAATTTATTAATAAAATAATTTTTTAAATACAAAAATAAAGTTAATTGATGAGCGGAGTATTTTATGAAAATCAACAAATATCTTCTGGGTATGGTTTCGTTTATAGCATTTTCATCATATCTACAAGCGGCAACCCTTGATTATCGGCATGAATATGCTGATAGAACCAGAATTAATAAAGACCGTATTGCTATAATTGAAAAGCTTCCTAACGGCATTGGTTTTTATGTCGATGCCAGCGTTAAATCGGGAGGAGTAGATGGTGAGCAGGATAAGCATTTAAGCGATCTCGTCGCAAACGCTATAGAACTGGGCGTAAGTTATAATTATAAAGTTACGGACAATTTTGTTTTGCAGCCTGGATTTATATTTGAAAGCGGTCCAGACACTTCAATTTATAAGCCTTATTTAAGGGGGCAATATAATTTTGATTCTGGTGTTTATATGGCTGGTCGTTACCGTTATGACTATGCAAGGAAGACAGCTAACTATAGTGATGATGAGAAAACGAATAGATTTGATACTTATATAGGTTATGTTTTTGATGAGTTGAAATTAGAATATAACTTTACCTGGATGGATAGCGATCAAATTAAATTTGATAACAAAAAAACAAACTATGAACATAATGTGGCTTTAGCCTGGAAACTGAATAAGTCATTTACACCATACGTTGAGGTCGGAAATGTAGCGGTGAGAAATAATACCGATGAGAGACAGACCCGTTATCGCGTTGGATTACAATACCACTTTTGAGAAAGGTTAAAGAGTTACTGTACTAATCTTTGCTTAGTATTCATATCGATAATCTTATAGCCCGTAGCTACGTTACAGAACGTTAGACTTTGTCTTGAGTATTCACGTCCTTAACGTAGCTACGAACAAGGATGATAAACAATGAATATACGCCTTACATAGCTACGATCTCAGGCGGTTGTCGGAAAGTGCCGATTGATAGTGTCTTATTCGGCAATTGATATGACTTAAAAATTAATTCCGTAAGCATTTCAGACGGTAACAGCAAATAAGGGTTTTATTGTGATAGCAAAATTCTTCCCGTGGTATAGCGAGATAACTCGTCCACAAAAAAATGCTTTATTTTCAGCATGGCTGGGTTACGTTTTTGACGGCTTCGACTTTATGCTGATTTTCTACATTATGTATCTGATCAAGGCTGACTTAGGATTGACAGATATGGAGGGCGCATTCCTTGCCACAGCGGCCTTTATTGGGCGACCATTTGGCGGGGCGCTATTTGGTCTGCTGGCAGACAAATTTGGCCGTAAGCCGTTGATGATGTGGTCGATAGTTGCCTATTCTGTAGGTACAGGGTTAAGTGGCCTGGCTTCCGGTGTAATTATGCTGACGCTTAGTCGCTTCATTGTCGGTATGGGGATGGCGGGGGAGTATGCTTGCGCTTCTACTTATGCCGTGGAAAGTTGGCCAAAGCATTTAAAATCTAAAGCGAGCGCATTTCTGGTTTCAGGTTTCGGTATTGGTAACATCATAGCAGCCTATTTTATGCCGTCATTTGCCGAAGCGTATGGTTGGCGTGCTGCTTTTTTTGTCGGTTTGCTACCCGTTCTTTTAGTAATCTACATCCGGGCCAGGGCTCCTGAATCTAAAGAGTGGGAAGAAGCTAAACTCAGTGGTCCCGGAAAGCATTCACAAAGTGCCTGGTCAGTTTTCTCTTTGTCAATGAAAGGGCTATTTAATCGAGCTCAATTTCCACTGACATTATGTGTATTTATTGTCCTGTTCTCTATTTTCGGCGCAAACTGGCCGATCTTTGGTCTACTGCCTACATATTTGACGGGAGAGGGCTTTGATACGGGCGTGGTCTCTAATTTAATGACGGCGGCGGCATTCGGCACTGTATTGGGAAATATCGTTTGGGGTCTGTGCGCAGATAGAATTGGTTTGAAGAAAACGTTCAGCATTGGTCTTCTCATGTCCTTTTTATTCATTTTCCCGTTATTCAGAATTCCGCAAGATAATTATTTACTGCTGGGCGCATGTTTATTCGGTTTAATGGCGACTAACGTAGGTGTTGGCGGGTTGGTTCCCAAATTTCTCTACGACTACTTTCCTCTTGAGGTTCGTGGTTTGGGTACCGGGCTGATTTATAATCTTGCTGCGACATCAGGCACATTCAATTCAATGGCGGCGACCTGGCTTGGAATAACAATGGGGCTAGGCGCTGCGCTAACGTTCATTGTTGCTTTCTGGACCGCAACAATTCTACTCATTATTGGCCTATCCATTCCGGATAGACTAAAAGCACGTCGTGAAAGTTTTCAATCAACAAAAGAATTTTAATAGAGGATAAATGATGACGAAATACGGTGTTGTAGGTACAGGTTATTTTGGCGCTGAACTGGCGCGATTTATGTCTAAGGTTGAAGGGGCGAAAATCACTGCGATTTACGATCCGGTAAATGCGGCTCCGATAGCGAAAGAGTTGAACTGTGTCGCCACTGCAACGATGGAGGCGCTTTGTTCCCATCCTGATGTGGATTGCGTAATTATTGCTTCACCAAATTACTTACATAAAGCGCCAGTCATTGCGGCGGCTAAAGCGGGTAAACACGTGTTTTGTGAAAAACCTATCGCCTTAAATTACCAGGATTGTAAGGATATGGTTGATGCCTGCAAAGAAGCTGGTGTTACCTTTATGGCGGGTCACGTTATGAACTTTTTTCACGGGGTTCGCCACGCTAAAGCGCTCATCAAAGCTGGTGAAATTGGTGAAGTTACACAAGTTCACACTAAACGTAATGGTTTTGAAGACGTGCAGGATGAGATCTCATGGAAGAAGATTCGCGCAAAGTCAGGTGGGCATCTGTATCATCACATTCACGAGCTAGATTGTACACTGTTCATCATGGATGAAACCCCATCCCTGGTTTCAATGGCGGCGGGGAATGTTGCGCACAAAGGTGAAAAATTTGGTGATGAAGATGATGTTGTCCTAATCACCCTTGAGTTTGAAAGCGGTCGTTTCGCGACACTTCAGTGGGGATCATCGTTCCACTACCCTGAGCACTATGTATTAATTGAGGGCACGACAGGTGCAATTCTCATTGATATGCAAAACACGGCTGGTTATCTAATAAAAGCGGGCAAAAAAACACACTTTCTTGTGCATGAAAGCCAGGCGGAGGATGATGATCGTCGCAACGGTAACATATCCAGCGAGATGGATGGCGCAATCGCTTATGGTAAACCCGGTAAACGTACGCCGATGTGGCTCTCATCAATTATGAAACTGGAGATGCAGTACTTGCATGATGTGATAAACGGTCTGGAGCCAGGCGAGGAGTTTGCTAAATTGCTAACGGGAGAAGCGGCGACAAATTCCATTGCTACCGCTGATGCTGCGACGCTTTCCTCAAACGAGGGGCGCAAAGTAAAACTCACTGAAATTCTTGGCTAAAATTGAAAGCCGGATGGTGGTGTTATTGGCCGGTGGCGCTGCGCTTATGTAGACCGGATAAGGCGCCCGTGAACTGTGCCGCCATCCGGCAATGGACGGGGCACATATAAGCAAAAAGCCCGTACTTCTGTACAGGCTCTCAACTTAAATATGGCGGTGAGGGGGGGATTGACTCGCTGCGCTCGCCCTTCGGGCAGTCTCCTCGCAAGCTCGTCGTCTGTCCAACTGGCTGCGCCAGTTGTCGAACCCCGGTCGGTGGTTCTCATCCCCCCTTGGTTTGGGGGATACATATAAGCAAAAAGCCCTTACTTCTGTACAGGCTCTCAACTTGAATATGGCGGTGAGGGGGGGATTGACTCGCTGCGCTCGCCCTTCGGGCAGTCTCCTCGCAAGCTCGTCGTCTGTCCAACTGGCTGCGCCAGTTGTCGAACCCCGGTCGGTGGTTCTCATCCCCCCTTAGTTTGGGGGATACATATAAGCAAAAAGCCCGTACTTCTGTACAGGCTCTCAACTTGAATATGGCGGTGAGGGGGGGATTCGAACCCCCGATACGTTGCCGTATACACACTTTCCAGGCGTGCTCCTTCAGCCACTCGGACACCTCACCAAATTGTCGCTCCAGCATTACTGGAACGGGCGCTAATGTAGGGAAATATCCATTCTACGTCAATCAACTTTTTTCAAAAAAAAGCGCGTTTATACAAACTTCCACCAATCTGTGGTTTTAATAAGCGAAAACTGCTTTTTTTGCCCGCGCCGGGAAATTTGCTATGCTGCACATCCCGTTGAAAACGCTGATAACAGGCGCAATCACATTCCGCACAATACTGCTCAGGAGATAACATGGAGATAATTTTTTATCACCCGACATTTAACGCCGCCTGGTGGGTAAATGCGCTGGAGAAGGCTCTCCCACATGCGCGCGTTCGTGAATGGAAGGTCGGTGATAACAACCCCGCAGACTATGCGCTTGTATGGCAGCCCCCGGTTGAAATGCTGGCCGGAAGACGCTTAAAAGCCGTCTTTGTGCTGGGCGCGGGGGTGGATGCAATTCTGAGTAAATTAAATGCGCATCCGGAAATGCTGGACGCCTCCATTCCTCTATTCCGTCTGGAAGATACCGGAATGGGCCTGCAAATGCAGGAGTATGCCGTCAGCCAGGTATTACACTGGTTCCGTCGTTTCGATGATTATCAGGCGCTGAAAAATCAGGCGCTATGGAAACCGTTGCCGGAATATACCCGCGAAGAGTTTAGCGTCGGTATCATGGGCGCAGGGGTACTGGGCGCAAAAGTGGCAGAAAGTCTACAGGCGTGGGGGTTCCCGTTACGTTGCTGGAGTCGTAGCCGCAAATCCTGGCCTGGCGTGGAAAGTTATGTAGGGCGTGAAGAGCTGCGCGCTTTCCTGAACCAGACGCGGGTGCTGATTAATCTGCTGCCGAATACGGCCCAAACGGTAGGAATTATTAATAGCGAATTGTTGGATCAATTGCCGGATGGCGCTTACGTGCTGAATCTCGCGCGCGGCGTTCATGTTCAGGAGGCGGATCTGCTGGCTGCGCTTGATAGCGGTAAGCTAAAAGGCGCGATGTTGGATGTCTTTAGCCAGGAACCGTTACCGCAGGAAAGTCCATTATGGCGCCATCCGCGAGTCGCCATGACGCCGCACATTGCGGCAGTCACCCGTCCGGCGGAAGCCATCGATTATATTAGCCGCACCATTACCCAGCTGGAGAAGGGAGAGCCGGTGACGGGGCAGGTGGATCGGGCGAGAGGATATTGATATCAACCCGGCGCGGGCCGGGTTTCGCTAAAAAACGCTGGCGATACCTGCTATCCTTGTCGGAAATGACTACAGGAGAGAGCAATGTATCCCGTTGACCTGCATATGCATACCGTCGCCAGCACTCATGCCTACAGTACTCTGAGCGATTATATCGCGGAAGCCAAACGCAAAGGCATTAAACTTTTTGCGATTACCGATCATGGTCCGGACATGGAAGATGCGCCGCATCACTGGCATTTTATTAACATGCGCATCTGGCCGCGTCTGGTTGACGGCGTGGGGATACTGCGTGGCATTGAGGCGAATATCAAGAATATTAACGGTGAAATTGATTGTTCCGGAAAGATGTTCGACTCGCTGGATCTGATTATCGCAGGCTTTCATGAGCCCGTTTTTGCGCCGCATGATAAAGAAACCAATACTCAGGCGATGATCGCGACCATCGCCAGCGGCAAGGTGCATATAATTAGTCACCCCGGAAATCCAAAGTATCCAGTGGAGGTTAAAGCCATCGCGCAGGCGGCGGCGAAACACCATGTAGCGCTGGAAATCAACAACTCTTCTTTTCTGCATTCGCGTAAAGGAAGCGAAGATAATTGCCGCGCGGTCGCTGCCGCCGTACGCGATGCGGGAGGCTGGGTAGCATTAGGCTCTGATTCCCATACGGCCTTTACGCTTGGCGATTTCACCGAATGCCGGAAAATTCTGGATGCGGTGAATTTTCCGGAAGATCGAATCCTGAACGTCTCGCCGCAGCGCTTACTGGCCTTTCTCGAATCACGCGGTATGGCGCCTGTACCGGAATTTGCCGAACTTTAATCGTTATTTACGGGAAGATATCAATGAATGAGTTTTCAATCCTGTGCCGTGTGCTGGGATCGTTGTTTTACCGCCAACCGCAAGATCCTTTACTGGTTCCGCTGTTTACGTTAATCCGTGAAGGTAAACTGGCGGCAAACTGGCCGCTGGAGCAGGATGACATGCTGGCGCGTTTACAGAAAAGCTGCGATATCACGCAGATTTCCACTGATTACAATGCGTTATTTGTTGGGGAAGAGTGCGCGGTAGCGCCATACCGCAGTGCGTGGGTCGAAGGCGCGGAAGAGTCTGAGGTGCGCGCTTTTTTAACGTCGCGAGGGATGCCGCTGGCCGATACGCCTGCCGATCACATTGGCACTTTATTGCTCGCGGCCTCCTGGCTGGAAGATCAGTCTGCCGAAGATGAAAGTGAAGCGCTGGAAACCTTATTTGCCGATTATCTGCTTCCCTGGTGCAATACCTTCCTCGGTAAAGTTGAAGCCCATGCCGTTACGCCATTCTGGCGCACTCTGGCGCCGCTAACGCGTGATGCGATAGGGGCCATGTGGGATGAACTTCAGGAAGAAGATGAAGAATAATGTGATGTAAATCACCCTTAACTGCAACGGGTTTTACATCATTGCATAAAATGTGTGCGTGATCTCATTAATGTGCCGCTTTTCTGTTATGATGCGCGCCATGAACATACTTCTTTCTATTGCTATCACGACGGGCATCCTTTCTGGAATATGGGGATGGGTGGCTGTCTCCCTGGGGTTACTAAGCTGGGCCGGTTTTTTAGGCTGTACGGCTTATTTCGCCTGTCCGCAGGGCGGCTTTAAGGGATTGTTGATTTCCGCCTGTACGCTGTTAAGCGGTATGGTGTGGGCGCTGGTCATTATTCACGGTAGCGCGTTGGCGCCGCATCTGGAAATTGTCAGTTACGTGTTGACGGGGATCGTGGCATTCCTGATGTGTATCCAGGCAAAGCAGCTATTGCTTTCTTTTGTTCCGGGAACATTTATCGGCGCCTGCGCGACATTTGCAGGGCAGGGTGACTGGCGGTTGGTATTACCGTCGCTGGCGCTGGGGCTAATCTTTGGCTATGCCATGAAAAATAGTGGGCTATGGCTGGCATCACGCCGCGAGCAACATTCAGCGAATACGGCGGTCACAAAATAAAAAAGCGTGGGGTTCTTCCCCACGCTTTGTCGTATTCATCAGGATTCTGGCGGTACTGACAGCTCACGGTATTTCACCAGAATATCATTTTGCCTGTCCGCTTTATTCTGCAAATCCCACAGTCCGCGATCGATACCATCATTAATGAGGAAGATAACGCCGGTTTCAATGGCTGACATCAGACACAGCATCACCGGTTCGTTCGAGGTATAGCCGATTTCGCCTTCCAGTAAGCGCTGGTAATCAATAAAACGGAACACGCCTGCCTGTACTTCATAGGAAAGGATCGTTTTACTGGTGTTCACCGAGGAAAGGATCTCGCCCGTACTGACGTTAACCACGCGCAGGTTGACAGCAATCTGATCCAGCTGATACTGCGTATCGGCGCCAATACCGAAATATCTTGCGCCGACCCCGCCGGATTTGACGTTACTTTCATAACCAATAATAGAACCTTCCACCATAATATTTGCCGCCGTCAGCGACTGAAGCGGGATACGGTTATTCATCGCCACGGTGCCGTTTTCCTGGGCTGCGCGAATAATTTTCCGTTCATTCAAAAGATTCTGTAAGCCTTGTCGTTCCAGCGGGATAAACCAGCGCGAATCTTTCAGCGCAGTGACCAACATAGCGGTGGCGCTCTGCGGCACAGCCGTAGAAAAGTTACTTGCCGGGTAAGGTTTAAATTGGCCCGTTTCATCCTGAATGTTATATACCGAAACAAAGATCTTACCGGTGGGAGCAGGTAAGTGCGTCAAATCTTTGTAACTTTGTGCGCGGGGCATTAATGTCGGTTTCGCAGCTTGTTTCGGCGGGGCAGTTAAGCATCCGCTCAACAATAAAACGGCAACCAAAATAAGTAAGCGCGGCATGATTTATATCCTTTAGTGACTGTAGCTTAAAAATCGGTTGACTGAGTTTGTAAACCTGACACTTCGATGGTCGAGGTTCTTCCCGTTTTTCTGTCCGTGACGTTGAGCTGGAGCTGTCCGTCGCGATTAGCGATATCGATAATAAAATCGTTGGTCACCATACGTCCTGGTTTCCCGGTATTAATATTGGTCAACAAGCCGCCCAGAATTTGCGATTGAATAGCCTGCGTAAAGTTATCCAACGCTGAGGGGGTTTCGATACCAAAATCGTTATCATAAGCGGGGTCTTTATATGAATTTTGCGCCTGGGCGCTATTCAATAAAAAGGAACCGTTATTGGGGTTTCCACCAAAGTTAGGATTACGGAACTGGAACGTCATATTTCCAGCCCAGGTTAATGGCGAAAAAAGCATGAGCAGCACTACTGCATGTTTAACACGCATGACAGCCTCCGGATAAAAATCATGTTTTAGAATTCATCACGCGCTAAATCACTCGTACTTAATAGCGTTTGATCTATTTGTCGGCGATTTAATGCTTCCTCTGTTTGCGCTAATGCGAAGACGACGGTTTTCTCGAAGTCTCTTTTCATTGGAAATAAAAAGGTCTGGAAAATAACGTCCTGATTTACCGTTATGGTGATCCAGCTTCCCCAACGCGCACTGGGTCTTTCATTAATGGTCAGATTGCCGGTGTATTCGCTTTCCCATTTGTCGCTGAATGCACGATAGAATTCATGTCCTATCGAAGAGACGGTATGGTCGGTTAACAATCCGGGAACCTCGACTTCAACTTCATTGGCATGCAGGTTTCCGGTAGCGAACAGTAACTCTGCTGCTACAATCCAGGTCAGATAGCGTTTCATGGCCTTACCGCCTGAGATTATCGTTTGCCCATGAAACTGCCTGGGTGCGATTTTTGACAGCTATCTTTTTGAAAAGATTATAAAGATGTGTCTTAACCGTATTCTCGCTGATAAATAGCGACCTCGCGATTTCATTATTAGAGGCACCAATACGTAACTTATTGAGGATCTCTTTTTCGCGATGAGTGAGTAATGCGGACTCGGTGCTGTTGTAGCGGTAATTTCCTGAGTGCGTAATCAGGTAACTGGCTAATTTTTGTGAAAAATAGCATTCGCCACGCAGAATACCCTGTAATCCGCTGACCACGTGTTCCTGGTCTTCAGTAGCGTAAAACACGCCGTTAATATGAGGCCAGTTTTCAATTTCACGGTAGGGATAATCGTCAGGGGTATTTAACAATAATGTTTTTATATTATTGTTTTTGCGGCTTAAATTATCCTGCCAATAGTGGATAAGCTTCTTATCCGCTTCCATCATATCCATTAAAACAATGCAACCGGCCGAGATATCTTCCAGAGAACGTTGAATATTATGCAGTTTTCCGGTTATGGCCAGCGATTGCTTTAAATGTTGCAATAATGCCGTAGCTTGCAGAGATGGCTTTGTGATCAACAATAGTGTGTGACCATGACTACTATGGACTTCATTAAACATGATGAAACTCCACTTTTTTTAATCGCACATCTGACAGCTGCCCCCATAAAATAAAGGCACCAGAAGTACTGACAGATGTTGCACTGCTGTGGGTTGAAATAGCCCATTATCCAGAAAGAGAAAAATATTTACGAAAATACTTTTAACTGTTTTCAATCTAGCCATTACAAATCTTAAAGCAAGTGTTAAACTTGTAACCAAATGTAAAAATATATATTAAAATGTTGTTTTTGGGTTTTTTTGAAGTTTAGATTTGATAGTAAAGTTGTACATTTCGCTGTTATTGCATAGATTTAAAAAATCATACAAATTATAATAATTCATTGATTTTTAATCATTTTAATTATTATATGTTATGTTTTGATTTTATTTTTTCTTAAAATTTGAGACGTGGCATTAACCTGGACAGCACAAAGACAAAAAAAACGAAGTGTGTCACGTCTTGTGCGTATTGCCCCACATGGGAAGCATAAGAACATCCCCATGGCGGCATAACACACACCAACACTTCATTTTTTAGGTGCGCGATACACTATCTTCTGTGGCCAAAAATCAATTATAAAAAATCACATGGCTATCGTTTTATTAGCACTTTGGTATGAGCTTAAATAACAAAATACCACGCGTGGGTGAGTTATTAAAAATGTTTCCACGGACATACTCTTCATCGTAACGACGCGTTAACAAAAAACGCATGTCGCTAACAAGGTAATAGATAATTTTCGCTATGTACGACCAGGTCCAGGGTGACAGCATGAAAAACAAATTGTTATTTATGATGTTGACAATACTGGGTGCGCCTGGGATTGCAACCGCGACAAATTATGATCTGGCTCGTTCAGAGTATAATTTTGCGGTAAATGAATTAAGCAAGTCTTCATTTAATCAGGCGGCCATTATTGGTCAAGTCGGCACGGATAATAGTGCCAGAGTACGCCAGGAAGGATCAAAACTATTGTCCGTTATTTCACAAGAAGGAGGAAATAATCGGGCGAAAGTCGACCAGGCAGGGAATTATAACTTTGCGTATATTGAGCAAACGGGCAATGCCAACGATGCCAGTATATCGCAAAGCGCTTACGGTAATAGTGCGGCTATTATCCAGAAAGGTTCTGGAAATAAGGCCAATATTACCCAGTACGGTACGCAGAAAACAGCAGTTGTAGTGCAGAAACAGTCGCATATGGCTATTCGCGTCACCCAACGCTAATACCGTTACGACTTTTAAATCAATCCGATGGGGGTTTTACCATGAAACTTTTAAAAGTGGCAGCATTCGCAGCAATCGTAGTTTCTGGCAGTGCTCTGGCTGGCGTCGTTCCACAATGGGGCGGCGGCGGTAATCATAACGGCGGCGGCAATAGTTCCGGCCCGGATTCCACGTTGAGCATTTATCAGTACGGTTCCGCTAACGCTGCGCTTGCTCTGCAAAGCGATGCCCGTAAATCTGAAACGACCATTACCCAGAGCGGTTATGGTAACGGCGCCGATGTAGGCCAGGGTGCGGATAACAGTACTATTGAACTGACTCAGAATGGTTTCAGAAACAATGCCACCATCGACCAGTGGAACGCTAAAAACTCCGATATTACTGTCGGTCAATACGGCGGTAATAACGCCGCGCTGGTTAATCAGACCGCATCTGATTCCAGCGTAATGGTGCGTCAGGTTGGTTTTGGCAACAACGCCACGGCTAACCAGTATTAATTTAGCGTCTGCGCTAATAAAAAAACAGGGCATAAGCCCTGTTTTTTTTCGGGAGGAAATTATGCATACTTTATTGCTCCTTGCCGCACTTTCAAATCAGATTACGTTTACCACGACTCAGCAAGGCGATATTTACACGGTGATCCCTCAGGTCACATTAAACGAACCCTGCGTCTGTCAGGTGCAAATTCTCTCTGTGCGCGACGGCGTCGGGGGACAAAGCCATACACAGCAAAAACAAACGCTATCTTTACCTGCTAATCAACCGATTGAGTTGTCTCGTCTTAGTGTAAATATATCTTCAGAGGACTCGGTTAAAATTATTGTTACTGTTTCGGACGGACAATCACTGCATTTATCACAACAATGGCCGCCTTCTGCACAGTAGTTTTTGATGGTGGCGGAAATGGATTGGCTGACCTGGGTATAAAGAGGCGATAAAAGCGTCTCATCGTCTCGGCATGTCGCTATAAGGTAACGCCGAACCCTCGAGGATGACTAATCATTGAGGAGTTAACATGTCCGTAATCAAGAAAAATATCCCTGCCATAGGCCTGTGTATCTGCGCTTTTTTTATCCATTCTGCGGTAGGGCAACAAACGGTACAGGGCGGCGTTATCCATTTTCGCGGCGCGATTGTTGAGCCACTGTGCGATATTTCTACTCACGCCGAAAATATTGATTTAACCTGCCTACGCGAAGGTAAAAAGCAAATGCACCGGATTGACCTTCGGCAGGCATCTGGATTACCGCAGGATATTCAGTCCATTGCGACGGTACGGCTGCATTATCTCGATGCGCAAAAAAGCCTGGCGGTGATGAATATTGAGTACCGTTAACGGCGGTGTCATAGATATAAAAAGAGCGACTCTGTTGAAAGCCCTGCTGTACACTTTGCAGATAAGGTGAGACAAAGGGGGGGGGGGTTATGACATCACGTCTTCAGGTCATACAGGGTGATATCACTCAACTTAGCGTCGATGCGATTGTGAATGCCGCTAACGCATCATTAATGGGCGGCGGTGGCGTAGACGGCGCGATTCATCGCGCGGCGGGGCCGGCATTGCTGGACGCCTGTAAACTCATCCGTCAGCAACAGGGCGAATGTCAGACGGGACATGCGGTTATCACGCCTGCTGGCAAGCTTTCGGCAAAGGCGGTTATTCACACAGTGGGGCCCGTCTGGCGAGGCGGCGAACACCAGGAAGCTGAGCTACTCGAAGAGGCATACCGGAATTGTTTGCTGCTTGCCGAGGCGAATCACTTTCGTTCCATCGCTTTTCCGGCAATCAGTACCGGCGTTTATGGCTATCCACGCGCCCAGGCCGCTGAAGTCGCCGTCAGGACGGTTTCAGATTTTATTACCCGTTACGCTCTGCCTGAACAGGTATACTTTGTCTGTTATGATGAAGAAACTGCCCGGCTTTACGCAAGATTACTTACTCAGCAAGGCGACGACCCTGCCTGATAAAACACGCCTGGAGCGTGCCGTTGAACCGCTATGCGCGCGCCATCCCGGAGAGTGCGGCATTCTCGCGCTGGATAACAGTCTGGACGCTTTTGCCGCCCGCTACCGCCTGACCGAAATGGCGGCGCGGACGCTGGATGTGCAGTATTATATTTGGGAAGACGATATGTCCGGGCGGCTGCTCTTTTCGGTACTGCTGTCGGCGGCGAAGCGCGGCGTTCATGTTCGTCTGCTGCTGGATGATAACAATACGCCTGGTCTGGATGATACGTTGCGCTTGCTGGATAGCCATCCTAATATCGAAGTTCGTCTGTTTAATCCTTTCTCTTTTCGTACGCTACGCGCGCTGGGATATTTGACGGATTTTGCGCGGCTGAATCGGCGGATGCACAATAAAAGTTACACTGCCGACGGCGTAGTGACGCTGGTCGGTGGGCGCAACATCGGCGATGCCTATTTCGGCGCTGGCGAGGAGCCGCTATTTTCCGATCTGGACGTGATGGCCATTGGCCCGGTGGTCAATGATGTCGCCAATGATTTTGAACGTTACTGGCGCTGTAGTTCAGTGTCGACATTGCAGCAAGTATTATCCCTTTCTGAGCAGGAACTGACGCAGCGTATCGAACTTCCCGAATCCTGGTATAACGATGAGATCACCCGCCGTTATCTGCATAAGCTGGAAACCAGCCAGTTTATGGCGGATCTCGATCGCGGAACGTTGCCGCTGATTTGGGCAAAAACACGCTTGCTTAGCGATGACCCTTCTAAAGGCGAGGGGAAGGCGCAGCGCCATTCGCTTCTTCCGCAGCGATTATTTGACGTGATGGGGTCGCCGACGGAGCGTATCGACATTATTTCCGCTTACTTTGTCCCTACGCGCGCAGGCGTGGCGCAGTTGCTTAATCTGGTCAGGAAAGGCGTGAAGATCGCCATCTTAACTAACTCTCTGGCGGCCAACGATGTGGCGGTCGTTCACGCAGGGTACGCGCGCTGGCGCAAGAAATTACTGCGCTATGGCGTGGAGCTCTACGAACTGAAACCGACCCGCGAACATGAAACCGCCGTACATGATCGCGGACTCACCGGGAACTCAGGTTCCAGCTTACATGCTAAAACGTTCAGTATTGATGGTAGTAAGGTGTTTATCGGGTCGCTTAATTTTGATCCCCGTTCAACGCTTTTAAATACCGAAATGGGCTTTGTCATTGAAAGTGAAACGCTGGCGACGCTTATCCATAAGCGTTTTACACAGAGCCAACGCGATGCGGCCTGGCAACTGCGGCTGGATCGCTGGGGACGAATTAACTGGATCGATCGTCAGCAAGAAGAGGAAAAGGTGTTAAAGAAAGAACCCGCTACGCGTTTCTGGCAACGAGTTCTGGTACGGTTGGCGGCAATTTTACCTGTGGAATGGTTGCTGTGAACCCACGCGCGGAAAACTACCCGATCGTGGCGCGACTTTCTCGTTTTACCGGCGGTTTACCTGAAAAGAGAAATTTCAGGAGCGGGATGCGTAAATGAATTTCATACAGAATTAACGCAATACCCATAACAAATATCAGCCCGCACAAGAACCCGATCAGGTTGGAGGAGATATGCGGCGTAATATACGCGCCAAAGAAAAGCGTTAAGGGATGATGCACCAGATAGATAAACAGCGAAGCATTCACGAAATAGGTGACACGCGCGGACTGAAAGTTTAACAAGCGATGCCCCAGTGAAAATACCACGTTCACCATCCATAGCCCCATTACCATCGTAATCACGGATTCGGTTTCGTACATCCAGGCGTCGCCGCTCCCATAACGTTGATTCAGCAGATACGCGATAAAAGCAACGGCAGCGCCTAAAGTGCATCCGCGTGAGGGCGTGGTGAAGCGCGCTTTCAGATCGGGGTGAATGAAGGCCAACGCGCCGAGAATAAAAAACGGCACATAAAATAGCGTTTGCATCACAATAAAATTGAACATGCCGTCACTGAGGATTGCCGGATATACGATGAATATAATGCGCCTGATAGCAGCGTAAGCCACCCCCAGCAGGAAAAAAATAAGCGAAAGTTTGGCCAGCGAAATAGCGGCGGGACGAGGCTTGCTTGTTTCCTGCCTTTTTTGGAACCAGGTAAAAATCCCGATGCTGACGGTGGTTAATATCACCAGCACCAGTAAAAACCACAGATGTGAAATGAGTTCCCACGCTAACGTATTATATTTTTCATAGGCAGAGAGTGTAGGCCAGTTCTCTGTTTTCTCTTTGACATATTGCAACAGGATAAATTGCGGCAAGGTAAGCAAAGGGATTGCGGTAAGCATGGGAATACCCACACGTTCTACCCGTACTTTCCACCAGTGTTTTAATGGATAACGTAAAAATAACATGTACGAAAAATAACCAGAAATAACAAAAAACACCTGCATACGAAAAGCGTGGATAAAATCGTTAAACAGGGTTAGCCACCACGATGGCGCGGCGCTATTGACATGCCAACTGTGAGTGGAATAGATCAACGAGATATGAAAGGGAATCCCTAACAACATCAGCCATGCGCGGATAGAGTCAAGAAAATATTCACGCGGCGCGGGTACAGAGCTCATATAAGGTCACGTATTCTCAGATTTTTCACCTTATCCATAAGGCGAATTATAGTTACATTCGGTAGCAACCCTACACCAACTCCGACAACCTGTCTCCAGGATAAGCACGCAAAGTGAAAACAGGCGCGGGAGGTGCTTAATCCATGAGCCAGCGCGCTGAACAAAGCCTGGATTCAGTTGTCGTAATGCCTGATTATCCATTAAAATGGATCGGATCGATATAAGCACACAAAGGGGGAAGTGCTTACTTATTATGAAACATAAACGACAAATGATGAAAATGCGTTGGTTGGGCGCAGCTATTATGTTAACGCTCTACGCATCATCGAGCTGGGCGTTCAGCATTGATGACGTGGCAAAACAAGCTCAATCTTTAGCCGGGAAAGGCTATGAGGCGCCTAAAAGCAACTTGCCCTCCGTTTTCCGCGACATGAAATATGCGGATTATCAGCAGATCCAGTTTAACAGCGATAAAGCCTACTGGAACAACTTAAAGACCCCTTTTAAGCTCGAATTTTACCATCAGGGGATGTACTTCGATACGCCGGTCAAGATTAACGAAGTGACGGCGACGACGGTCAAAAGAATCAAATACAGCCCGGATTACTTCAATTTTGGCAATGTTCAGCACGATAAAGACACGGTAAAAGATTTAGGCTTCGCCGGGTTCAAAGTCCTGTACCCCATTAACAGTAAAGATAAGAACGACGAAATCGTCAGTATGCTTGGCGCCAGCTATTTCCGCGTTATCGGCGCAGGCCAGGTATATGGCTTATCTGCGCGCGGCCTGGCGATTGATACCGCCTTACCATCTGGTGAAGAGTTTCCCCGCTTTCGCGAGTTCTGGATTGAGCGTCCAAAACCCACCGATAAGCGTTTGACCGTCTATGCATTACTCGATTCTCCGCGCGCGACCGGCGCTTACCGTTTTGTGATCATTCCTGGCCGCGATACCGTGGTGGACGTGCAGTCAAAAGTCTATCTGCGCGATAAAGTGGGCAAGCTGGGCGTTGCGCCATTAACCAGTATGTTCCTGTTTGGGCCAAACCAGCCGTCGCCGACGACCAACTATCGTCCGGAACTGCATGACTCGAACGGCTTATCCATTCATGCGGGTAATGGCGAGTGGATTTGGCGTCCGCTGAACAATCCAAAACACCTCGCTGTGAGCAGCTATGCAATGGAAAACCCTCAGGGATTCGGCCTGTTGCAGCGTGGTCGCGAGTTCTCGCGCTTTGAAGATTTAGACGATCGCTACGACCTGCGTCCAAGCGCCTGGATTACCCCGAAAGGCGACTGGGGCAAAGGTAAGGTTGAACTGGTTGAAATTCCGACCAATGATGAAACCAACGATAACATCGTCGCTTACTGGACTCCGGATCAACTGCCGGAACCGGGTAAAGAGATGAACTTCAAGTACACTCTGACCTTCAGCCGCGATGAAGATAAACTTCATGCGCCGGATAATGCCTGGGTGCTGCAAACACGCCGCTCAACGGGCGACGTTAAACAGTCAAATCTGATTCGCCAGCCCGACGGCACTATTGCCTTTGTGGTGGATTTCGTTGGCGCCGACATGAAAAAACTGCCGCCGGATACGCCCGTCGCTGCGCAAACCAGCATTGGCGATAACGGTGAAATCGTTGACAGTAATGTACGCTATAACCCAGTCACTAAAGGCTGGCGTTTAATGCTGCGCGTGAAAGTCAAAGACGCGAAGAAAACCACGGAAATGCGTGCCGCATTGGTGAATGCCGATCAGACGCTAAGTGAAACCTGGAGCTACCAGTTACCTGCCAATGAATAAAACAACTGAGTATATTGACGCATTGCTGCTTTCTGAACGTGAGAAAGCGGCATTGCCGAAAACTGACATCCGCGCCGTGCATCAGGCGCTGGATGCCGAGCATCGGACTTACTCGCGAGAAGACGATTCACCGCAGGGTTCCGTAAAAGCCCGCCTTGAACACGCCTGGCCGGATTCATTGGCGAAGGGGCAGTTAATTAAAGATGATGAAGGGCGCGATCAGTTGCAGGCTATGCCAAAAGCGACGCGCTCTTCGATGTTTCCCGATCCCTGGCGAACCAACCCGGTTGGCCGTTTCTGGGATCGTCTGCGTGGGCGGGATGTAACGCCGCGCTATGTTTCTCGTCTGACAAAAGAAGAGCAGGCGAGCGAGCAAAAATGGCGTACCGTCGGCACTATACGCCGCTATATTTTGTTAATTTTGACTCTGGCGCAAACCGTCGTCGCGACCTGGTATATGAAGACCATTCTGCCTTATCAGGGATGGGCGCTCATCAATCCTATGGATATGGTGGGGCAGGATATTTGGGTCTCCTTTATGCAGCTCCTGCCCTACATGCTGCAAACCGGTATCCTGATTTTGTTTGCCGTGCTGTTCTGCTGGGTGTCAGCCGGATTCTGGACGGCGCTGATGGGCTTCCTGCAACTGCTTATCGGGCGCGATAAGTACAGCATCTCCGCGTCTACGGTTGGCGATGAGCCCCTCAATCCGGAACACCGGACGGCGCTGATCATGCCTATCTGTAATGAAGACGTTAGTCGCGTTTTCGCCGGTCTGCGCGCGACCTGGGAGTCCGTTAAAGCCACAGGCAACGCCGCGCATTTCGACGTCTATATCCTTAGCGACAGTTATAACCCGGATATCTGCGTGGCGGAGCAAAAGGCGTGGATGGAGCTTATCGCGGAAGTGCAGGGCGAAGGCCAAATTTTTTACCGTCGCCGCCGCCGCCGTATGAAACGCAAAAGCGGCAATATTGACGATTTTTGCCGCCGCTGGGGCAATCAGTACAGCTATATGGTGGTGCTGGACGCGGACTCAGTGATGAGCGGCGAGTGTCTGAGCGGCTTGGTGCGCCTGATGGAAGCGAATCCAAACGCCGGGATTATCCAGTCTTCGCCGAAAGCGTCGGGGATGGATACTCTGTATGCCCGCTGCCAACAGTTCGCGACCCGCGTCTATGGGCCGCTGTTTACCGCCGGGCTGCACTTCTGGCAGTTGGGGGAGTCGCACTACTGGGGGCACAATGCCATTATCCGCGTGAAGCCGTTTATCGAGCACTGCGCTCTGGCGCCGCTGCCGGGAGAAGGTTCGTTCGCCGGATCGATTCTTTCCCACGACTTTGTGGAGGCGGCGCTAATGCGTCGGGCAGGGTGGGGCGTCTGGATTGCCTACGATCTCCCCGGCTCCTATGAAGAGCTGCCGCCAAACCTGCTGGATGAGCTTAAACGCGACCGCCGCTGGTGTCACGGCAACCTGATGAACTTTCGTCTGTTCCTGGTGAAAGGAATGCACCCGGTGCATCGCGCCGTGTTCCTGACGGGGGTAATGTCATATCTGTCCGCGCCGTTATGGTTTATGTTCCTCGCGCTTTCTACCGCGCTGCAGGTCGTTCATGCGTTAACAGAGCCGCAATATTTCCTTCAGCCGCGCCAGCTTTTTCCGGTCTGGCCGCAGTGGCGTCCGGAACTGGCAATCGCGCTGTTTGCATCAACGATGGTGCTGCTGTTCCTGCCGAAGCTGCTCAGTATTATGCTGATCTGGTGTAAAGGCACCAAAGAGTATGGCGGTTTCTGGCGCGTTACGCTGTCGCTGTTGCTGGAAGTGCTGTTCTCCGTATTGCTGGCGCCGGTGCGTATGCTGTTTCATACCGTGTTTGTGGTCAGCGCGTTTCTCGGCTGGGAAGTGGTCTGGAACTCACCGCAACGCGACGATGATTCTACGCCGTGGGGAGAAGCCTTTATGCGTCACGGCTCTCAACTGCTGCTGGGGCTGGTCTGGGCGGTGGGTATGGCGTGGCTGGATTTACGCTTTCTGTTCTGGCTGGCGCCGATTGTCTTTTCGCTGATTCTGTCGCCATTTGTTTCGGTGATCTCCAGTCGTTCAACGGTAGGATTACGCACCAAACGCTGGAAGCTGTTCCTGATCCCGGAAGAGTATTCGCCGCCTCAGGTGTTGGTCGATACCGATAAATATCTGGAGATGAATCGCCGCCGTATTCTGGACGATGGCTTTATGCATGCGGTATTTAACCCGTCGCTTAATGCGCTGGCGACCGCGATGGCCACTGCGCGTCACCGCGCCAGTAAGGTACTGGAAATAGCCCGCGATCGTCATGTGGAGCAGGCGCTAAACGAAACGCCGGAGAAACTGAACCGCGATCGGCGTCTGGTTTTGCTCAGCGATCCGGTGACGATGGCGCGTTTACACTATCGGGTCTGGAATGCGCCAGAGAGATACTCTTCCTGGGTAAACCATTATCAGTCTCTCGTCCTGAATCCGCAGGCGTTGCAGGGACGAACATCGTCAGCGAGATAAGGTCTTCAGGTCTGGAGTGAGGTGAAAAATACCGGCGTGATGCCGGTATTTTTATAGTGAAATGAGGTATCAGGTGCGTATATTCGCGGTGAGCATAATGGTGATTACCCTGAGCGGCTGCGGCAGTATTATCAGCAGAACGATCCCCGGACAAGGACACGGCAACCAGTATTACCCTGGCGTGCAGTGGGATATGCGTGATTCCGCATGGCGCTATATCACTATCCTCGATCTGCCCTTCTCACTGATCTTCGATACACTGCTACTGCCGCTCGATATTCACCACGGGCCTTATGAGTAATTAACGCTCATCCCATTCGTCTGCCGCAGTACGGCCTTCCTCGGTATCAAGCGGGGGTTCAAGCTGGAATTCCCCTTCATCCCATTCATGCAAAGTATTCTCTTCCTGCCACTCCTGGCGGATCTCTATCTCATCATAATCGCCGTCAAACACGCTCTGCGCGGCTTCACCACTCAGCATCGGCAGACATTCGCCATCTTCACCTTCATCGGCGAAAAATTCGACCTGCCACATGATGTCCCCATCCTGCAGTACATATTTCTGAACGTTGAACTGCTGCACATTCGCTTCGTCTTGTTCGAGGCCTGGATGGTCAGCCAGAAATTCTTCCCGGGCTGCATCGATAGCTTCTTCCAGCGTGGCATACATGGTCATCAGTGTCTCCCTTTGATTTGATGAGGTATTTAGGGAAAGAATAGCTGATTCTGTAATATTGCAAGTATGAAAGCGCAAAAATTATTCTATTGCCAGTCTGCGCCGTCGTAAGCTGTTCCATGAATAGATAGCATTGAACAACACCACGCCTGCCGTGACGCAGAATACGGCGCGGAAGCCATAGCTCGCGGAAATTGCGGCGCCCATGAGAGGGCCGGTGACGTTGCCGATATCGCGGAAAGATTGGTTGTAACTGAATATGCGCCCGGCTATCTGGTTGGTAGAGTTGTAAACCAGCAGAGTTTGAACGGCTGGCAGCAGCGCGCCATCCGCCGCGCCAAGCAGAAACCGCAATAGCGCGAGCTGCCACGGCGTTTGCACAAAAGACATTGGAATCAGCAGCAGTACGGAAATAATCAGCGCGACGATAAGAATCTTTTCCGGGCCAATTCTGTCGCCAAGCTTGCCGAGCCGGGGGGCGCTAAGTAATGCCGCCACGCCGGGAACGGACGCTATCATCCCGCTAATGAACGCAATATTACTGACATCTCCCGCCAGTTCGCGCACATAGAGCGTCAGGATGGGCGCAATAGACCCCGTCGCCACCTGAATAATCAGCGTGGTGACAAACAGGCTTAATACCAGGCGGGGATTTTTTAACGAGGCGACCACTTCCCGAACGTGAAGCATCTCTTTTTTGCTCACCGGCAGGAAATTCTCGCGAATGAAAAAGAAGGTGAGCAGAAAACAGATAAACAAAACGCTGGCGGTAATAAAAAAGACCGGACGAAGGCCGTAATGGTCGGCGAGCAGACCGCCCGCAAGTGGGCCAAGCAGAGCGCCGCTGACGCCGCCAGTAGAGAGCGTCCCTAACGCCCAGCCGCTTTTGTGGCGCGGCACCTGAGTGGCGATGAGCGCATTGGCGTTGGGAATAAATCCGCCCAGCAGGCCTAATAACGCGCGGAGGATCAGAAATTGCCAGATATTTTGCGCCATGCCCATTAACAGCATCACAATGGCCATGCCGAGAGCGGAACGCAACAGCATGATCTTACGCCCTTTACGATCCGCCAGACCGCCCCAAAAAGGGGACGCGATAGCTGAAAAGAGGAACGTAATACTAAAGACCAGCCCGGACCACATGTTGAGCGCGCTATGGCCTGTTACGCCGAGTTGCTCAACGTAGAGAGGGAGAAAAGGCATGACCAGGCTGAATGCCGCGCCGGTTAAAAAACAGCCCAGCCAGGTAACGGTTAGATTGCGTTTCCAGTTTATGGGGACATCAGAGGGTGACATAGCGTTCCACAGTATGATGCGCGGTTTGCGCTATCATCAATTTAATTATGAGCGTACTAATTATAATTATGCGCCGACCTTACCAGCCTCGCAATGTGGGGAGCTTTTAAAGCTAAAAGAGGGGAAAAATTGCAGCCTGACGGCTGCAATCCTGTCAATAGCGCGACGGTACGCCTTCAGGGCGAGTTTTAAAGCGGCGATGCAGCCACATATACTGCTCTGGCGCCATCATAATGCACTGCTCAACAATCTTATTCATCCATGCGGCAGTCGCTTCTGCGCTCTCCAGCGGAGGCGAATATTCCGCAGGAAGAATGATCAGTTCGTAGCCTTTCCCATCGGGTTTACGGCGAGGCACGAAGGGGATAATACAGGCTTTAGACATGCGCGCGAGCATCCAGGTACCGGAGGTCGTGGCAGCCTGGTCGACAGCGAATAATGGTACAAAAACGCTGGCGCGCGGGCCATAATCGTGATCCGGCGCATACCAGATCAATTCGCCGCTTTTCAATGCCTTAACCATGCCTTTCAGATCTTTGCGATCCAACATTGATTTATTGGAGCGTAAGCGTCCCCAGGTCTGTAACCAGTCGAGCAACGGATTATCATTCGGGCGATAAACTCCGATACCCGGGTTATGCATACCAAACATGCGGGCGCCAAACTCAAGGGTAAGGAAATGTATTCCTACCAGAATGAACCCCAGTCCCTGCGCCTTAACTTCACGGATATGCTCCAGACCGCTCGCTTCCATCCAGCGGTTCACTCGCCGATCGGGCCAGAACCAGGCCATGCCGGTTTCCATCACGCCCATACCGACGGATTCAAAGTTTTTGACCACCATGGTGTGGCGTTCCTGCGCGCTCATTTCCGGAAAGCATAATTCAAGGTTGCGATAGGCGATTTTTGCGCGGCGTTTCATTACGCGTCGCGCCAGGTGGCCCAATGCGCAACCCAATTTATAGATGACCGGGTAGGGGAGTTGCACGACCAACCAAAGCGCGCCTATACCCAACCAGGTTAACCAATAGCGCGGGTGCAGTAAGGCCACGGAGAACTTAGGCAACTTCGTCATTTCTATCCTGTCTTTCAACGAACAATTCCCCGTATTCTCGCATCTTTTTGCGTTGAGCAAAAATATGTAGCAGGAGAGTGGCGATTAAATCGACAATTGTTGTTAATTATTTAGTGTAAAGCAGGAAATGTAGCGCAAAATGTGTGGATGTAAATTGGCGAGACTTGCCTTATCATGCCTGCCCACTTTATTTTTTGCTGATTGCAGGATACGTACACCATGCCAGTGTTACACAACCGCATCTCTAATGACGAGCTGAAAGCCAAAATGCTGGCGGAAAGCGAGCCGCGTACGACAATTTCTTTTTATAAATATTTCACTATCGCCTCTCCGCAACAGACGCGGGACGCGTTGTATCAGGTGTTTACGGCGTTGGACGTTTTTGGTCGCGTTTACCTGGCGCATGAAGGCATCAATGCGCAAATCAGCGTGCCGCAAAGCAAGCTCGAGACGTTTCGTCAACAGCTTTATACGTTCGACCCCGCGCTGGACGGGGTGCGTTTAAATATCGCGCTGGAGGATGACGGAAAGTCATTTTGGGTGCTGCGTATGAAAGTTCGCGACCGTATCGTTGCTGACGGTATTGACGATCCGACTTTTGACGCCAGTAATGTCGGCGATTATCTGAAGGCGGCAGATGTGAATGCGATGCTGGACGATCCTGACGCGGTCTTTATTGATATGCGCAACCACTATGAGTATGAAGTCGGCCATTTCGAAAATGCTCTGGAAATCCCGGCGGATACGTTTCGTGAACAGTTGCCAAAAGCGGTTGAAATGCTGCGGGAACATGCAGATAAAAAGATAGTGATGTACTGTACCGGCGGTATTCGTTGTGAGAAAGCCAGCGCCTGGATGAAACACAACGGTTTCAATAAAGTCTGGCATATTGAGGGTGGCATCATTGAGTACGCCCGTCGCGCGCGCGCGCAGGGGCTTCCCGTTCGCTTTATCGGCAAAAACTTTGTATTTGATGAGCGAATGGGCGAACGAATCTCGGATGAGGTTATCGCGCATTGCCATCAGTGCGGCGCGTCCTGCGATAGCCATACCAACTGCAAAAATGACGGTTGCCATCTGCTGTTTATCCAGTGTCCGCAGTGCGCCAGTAAATTTAACGGCTGCTGTAGTGAACAATGCTGTGAAGAGTTGGCCTTGCCGGAGGAAGAACAGCGCCGACGTCGCGCGGGTCGCGAGAACGGCAACAAAATTTTTAATAAATCGCGTGGTCGGCTTAATAGCAAACTGAGCATTCCCGATCCGGCTGAGTAATATTTTGCCGGATAGCGGCGTAAAGGCCGCTATCCGGCATTTCGCCAGGCGTTACTTCTGCTGAACGCCTTCTACTGAGATGATAAGCTCAACCTCTTGTGAGGCCGGGCCGAGATCGGTAGTTATATTGAAATCCTTCAGCTTAATTTTTCCTTCGGCCTCAAAGCCCGCGCGCTTACCGCCCCACGGATCGTCGCCCTGGCCCATCAGCTTCGCTTCCAGCGTCACCGGTTTAGTCACGCCATTGAGCGTCAGATTGCCGGTAATATCCAGTTCATCGCCCTCTTTTTTCACGCTGGTAGAGGTGAAGGTTGCCTGCGGGAATTTCGCAACATTAAGAAATTCCGCGCTACGCAGGTGTTTGTCACGTTCGGCATGGTTAGTGTCGACGCTATTGGTGTTAATGGTCACGTTCACTTTGTCTGCCGACGGATTTTTTTCGTCAAAAGTGAACGTGCCGTCGAAATCTTTAAAGGTGCCGTATAGCCAGCTGTAGCCCAGATGCTGAATGCGGAAATTGACGAACGCATGTTGGCCTTCTTTATCAATTTTATACTCCGCCGCCACGGCGGAACCGGTCGTGAATAACAAGGATGCGAGGGTGAATCCCAGCAGGTTTTTTTTCATTTTTGAGCTCCATAGTCAGATGACGACATTCCTGTCATACGTTTCAGAGTGTCGTCTTTATCGATGAAATGGTGTTTTAGCGCCATAACCCCATGCGAGAGCGAGATAATGACCAGCGACCAGGCAAACCACAGATGCAGTGTTCCGGCGATGTCAGCCTGCGCGCCCGCGTCCGTAAGCGTGGCCGGAATCTCAAACCAGCCAAAGACGCTAATCGGTTTACCGTCGGCGGTGGAAATCAGGTAGCCGCTAATGATTATCGCAAAGAGCAGGAGATAAAGGAGGAGATGACCTGCGGCGGCGCCAATGCGCGTTAAACGGGAATAGCTGGTCAACGCAACGGGCGGCGGCGAATAAAGCCGCCAGATAATACGCACGATCAGCGCCATCATCAGTAATATGCCAATACTTTTATGTATTTCCGGCGCCTGGTGATACCAGCCGTCGTAATAACTGAGCGTGACCATCCATAAGCCCAACGCAAACATGCCATAGACCACCAGGGCGGTCAGCCAGTGGAGCGCGGCGGAAACCACGCCATAACGCTGTGGAGTATTTTTAAATTGCATAAACACACCAATGAATATTTCACGAGAGAATGAAAATGGCGTGGAAAAGCGCCGAATGCAACTTATAAATAAGAATTTGAATGATATTTATTTTTATTTCAATAATTTTGATGTTGTTTGCGGTTCAGCTTCAGAAGTTTCGAGATATTTCCCCCTGATAACCGCGCAACGGCAAGAACTGGCATTATTGCCGTGCTTCAACGTTATGAAATAAAAAGTGAGGAATTTTCAGGAAGTGTCAGTTAACGTCAATGAAAAGCAATCAGAAGAAAAGGAGATAAACAATATCCATCACCGCCAGCAGCGACCAAAGAATAACGTAAAGCATGAAATGTTCGCGAATATTATTCATCAGAAAATGAAAGAGACGACGCATAGCTTACCTTAATAAACAGCCCCTTTACGGGGCCGACAAATTATTGGCTAAAACGGGAAAGCCGGAACGGCGTCAGATCAAAGGAGGGCGTTTTTCCCAACGCAAAATCCGCAGCGATTTCTCCTAACACCGGGGCGAATTTAAAACCATGTCCGCTGAGTCCAGTGATGACAAGCGTGTTCTCATGGCCAGGCAGCGTATCGATAATAAAATCCTCGTCCGGCGAATTATCATAGGTACATGCCGCCCCATGTAAACAACCGCCGATACCCGGCAGTACGTTACGCAGGAAAGGAAATGCTTCCGCGCCATCGCTGGCAACGGCGGCAAAGGGCTTGCGCTCTTCCGGAGCTTGTATTAGCTGTCCGCCATTGTGTTTGCCGATTTTTAACTCGTCGTTCTCCGCCGGGAAGCCGTAATATTGATCGCCGTTGGGCATTTCGCCGGTAAAGGCCGGAAAGCGGTTTTTAGTGCTGTAACGCCCATCCGCCTTAAACCAGGCAAAAACTTTACGTACGGGCTGAACGGGCAGCTCCGGTACCAGCGCTTTGACCCAGGTGCCCGCGCTAATCAGCGCCTTGCTGGCGTGGTAGCAGCCTTCACTCGTCTCTATCGTCACACCGTTATCATCATGGTGAATATGGCTTACCGGGCTGTTAAATAGCTGTGCGCAGCCTGCCTCTCGGGCCAGACGAAGCCATGTGGTAATGGCTAATTCGCTGCGCAGGAAACCGGAGTCAGCTTCAAACAGCCCGATATAATTATCGGGCACGCGAATTTCCGGCCAGCGCGTCATGAGGGCCGTCGCGTCCAGGCGCTCGACGTTCAATTGCCACTGTTGCGCGCTTCGTGCGACGTTGGCTAAGAAAGCGGAATCGGCCGGGCCGAGGTTGACGACGCCGGAGCGGACAAAAATAGGCTCTTCATTGTGTGTGGAGAGTTCATCCCAAAGCGTCTGGGCGCGAAGCACCAGCGGGACATATTTTTCGCCTTCACCATAAGCGTGGCGGATAAGACGGGTATCGCCGTGGTGGCTGCCCTGTTGATGAGGCGGCATATGCGCATCGGTCATCAGGACCTTTAGCCCGGCGCGGGTGGCGTAATAACCAGCGGCGGCGCCAACCGAACCGCTGCCGATAATAATAAGGTCGTATTTCATCAGCTTCTCTCTGCTATCGCGATGATTTCAGGGTAAATAACTGCGCTGAGATATACAAGCCAGAAATAAGTGAGGCACCTTACGGTGCCTGAGAGAGGGGGAGCGCGTCACGCTAATGGCGACGATACTCGTTTTCCTGGTAATCGCCTGATTCTATTTTGGCGATGCCGGCTTCTAATATTGAAATAAATTGCCTGGCTACATCTGTTGTTAACCAGAGCGTTTGACCAACTTCAGTCCCTTCCGGTTCCGGACGATTTGGGGTCTGGTAGTGTAAACGCAGCATCAGCGCATCATAGCTATCGACGGTGCTGATGTCCCATCCTACAAGCGGATGGGTCTGAATGACTTCATTATTCTTTTCCATCATGCCCCCCTGGTACGTGTTATAAGACAACGGTTCTCGAGGTTCAATGCGTGTTTTTCTTCTGAAGCAACTTCAGTATACCAATTAATAAGGCTATTCACTGCGTTTTTAAAGAGACCGGAGGATAAATTTCTCTTTTTAAGAATTATATGAACAATAAAGCGGCAGTTCATTCATATTTTTTTAGGATGTTGTGCAATTATTTTGAGGGTCAGGTGAAATATTCATCAGTTGCGCAAATAAAAAAGCCGGGGCGACCCGGCAAACATACATCACTGCATATCATTTTTTATTCATTGATGAACCAGTCATCAGCGCTCTCCCAGGTCTCCTGGAGAATCTCGCTAATGCGTTCTTTGTCCTCTTTTGATGCGCCAATGACGGACAAGTTGTTGGCGGTAGCGTAACGCACGGTGACGTTACCCAAATTCTCCGGAAAATGATGGCTAATACGGCGGGAGAGTTCGCCCGCCAGCGCATCAATCGCACCGGCAGGCAGAGGTGACGTTTTGGCTATAGTGACTTCAATACGCATAATGGCCCCCTGTTGAATATACTGGATATATATACAGTTAAATCCAGTATATAGCAACAGGTAAGCGCATTTTTTATTTTTTTACTGACCAGCGTACTGTTTCACCCGCTAAAAAAGGCACCAGAGAATCATCAGCCAGCGCGATATTTCCCGGTATCTGTTGTTCATCGCGAACCAGTTCCACCCACCCCGTATTCATCGGCAGGCCATAGAATTGCGGGCCATTCAGTGAACAGAACGCTTCAAAGTGCGCCAGCGCGTTCATTTCCTCAAACACGGCGGCATAACTGCCAAGGGCGGAGGGGGCGTTGAAACAACCGGCGCAGCCGCAACTGGTCTCTTTACGATGACGTGAATGCGGCGCTGAATCCGTCCCCAGGAAGGCGCGCGTAAAACCACTGGCAACCAGTTCGCGTAACGCCTGCTGGTGAATATTGCGTTTCAGAATCGGCAGACAGTACAGGTGAGGACGAATGCCGCCGACCAGCATATCATTACGGTTAAACATTAAATGTTGAGGCGTAATGGTAGCCGCCAGGTAGTCGTTGCCGTCACGTACATACTGCGCGGCATCTTTGGTCGTGATGTGCTCAAAGACCACTTTAAGCGCGGTCAGACGCTGGCGTAGCGGTTCCATTACGGTGTCGATAAAACGCGCTTCACGATCGAATATATCAACATCCGCATGGGTCACCTCCCCGTGGACCAGCAATGGTATTCCGAGTTTTTCCATCCGCTCCAGTACCGGCATGATAGCGTCGACTGACGTTACGCCATGACTGGAGTTAGTGGTGGCATTGGCCGGGTAAAGCTTAGCCGCAGTAAATACGCCTTCATGGAAACCACGCTCCAGTTCATCGGCATCGAGCGAATCCGTTAAATAGCAGGTCATTAACGGCGTGAAATCATGCCCGGCGGGCACCGCATCGAGAATACGCTGGCGGTAGGCGATCGCTGCATCAACGGTCGTGATGGGGGACGCCAGGTTCGGCATCACGATAGCGCGACCATAAATTTCGCTGGTATAGGGTACGACCGTTTTTAACATGTCGCCATCGCGAAGGTGAACGTGCCAGTCGTCCGGGCGGCGGATCTTTAAAACCTGGGATGGTGCAGTCATTAATAAGCTCCGGCTGAGGAATAGTCTTTTTGCCGGAAACAAAGGATAAGCGGAAACGTTTTCGTTTGCACGTAAAAAAAAGGGCGCGAGCGCGCCCTCCGAAATCAATTGGTGAAAGGAATAACGATTTCACCAGGTTTAACTTCAATGCCTTTCGCGAGTTTCTTTGCTAACGCTTCGCCTTTACTGCTGTCCTCACGCAACACGTAAGCGGGCCGCTGGTTAAAGTAGCTACGTAAAGACTGATTTAAATAAGGCAGGAGCGTTTGTAGCACCGATTGCATTTTCTCCGGCGTCACGGTGGCGTCTACTACTTCCATCTCCTGAAGATAGATGGCGCCTTTTTCTTTATCAAAGACCGGCAGGGCTTTTAGCTTGAGTTTCATCGTCGCTTTTTGACTGCCAAACAGGGAATTCATATCCAGCCTGGCATCGCCAGTAAGGGTGACTTTATTAGGTTCTTCCCGACCAATCTGGCTGACAAGGTTAGTCAATACGATATGCGCGTCGGCAATGCCGGGCAGACCAATATCTTTTGAGAAATTATTCCGTTTTTCAAGCGCTTGATTGATTTCTTGTTCGCTAATGGTGTATTGCGTAAGTTGATTACAACCCACTAACAGGCCGCTAACTACCAGCGCAGCGGCAAAAAAAAACTTTTTCATGGCGTTCCTTAGCATGTTGCCTGTGCCCTAATCTTGACACAAAGCAGCATGTCGCGCCAGCGGACATGGTGCCACTAGAAAAAGCTGAAAAAGGCGGCAAGAAAGGGTTGCCGCCTGGCGGGAGTTAGATAGCCATTGAGGAGAGTAAATTAATTTGCGTCTGCTTTGCCATATTATCGCGATAGTCCGCGACTTTTGTCGGCCAGTGGATACCGGCGACCAGCGTCAGATTACGCAGAAGCGGAAACAGATGAATATCATCTTCCGATAATTCGCCGTTAACGGCGTTAGGCTGTACGATGAGTTTATCCAGCAAACGTAAATCATCGCCGATCTTTTTAATCAGTCCTGCAGAGTGCGCAAGATGGTTGTCAAAACTGCCAGATGAGGCTTCTTTTTTGCGGATAAAATACTGACGCGCCGCAGGGGTAGAAAATTCATCGAAAGCGGATTTTGCAAATCGCGGCAGCAGTAGCTGATTAACGTAACCGTTAACTTTGCGCAACCACTCTTCAATGGCTGGATTGCGTTTCCCGGTTAACAGCGGTTTGCCGTCGAGGTTGTCGACATAATGTACAATATCCATACTTTCAGGAAGGTAGCGACTATCATCTTTTTGCAGGATGGGCACCATCTTTTGACCAATCATCCGGGTGGGCGTCGCCTCGTCGTCATTTTGTAACACGTTAAGTTCAACGGGGATGTTCTTCAGGCCGAAAATCATGCGGGCTTTAACGCAGAAAGGGCAATGATCGTAAATATAAAGCTTCACGTTTCTCCTCCATTTGACTGTCGGTATCTGACCAGTATGGAGGAGATAGCGACAGGTATCAAATCAGGCGCCGGGTTCCAGCATCCGGCGCGGCGTGCGTTTATGACTAAATTGCCAGCCTAAAGCCAAAAAGGTGATAAAGCCGATAATACCGAGCATCATCCACGGTAGTTCAGGCTGCGCAAGCGCTTTCCCCATATCAAACAACCAGCCGCCGCCGATATAACCAATCGCGCCGCCAATGGCTAATCCCAGACGGCTAAAGCCCATATAGCTTCCCCGCGCCCTCGCGTCTGCGAGCGACGCGCTGAGCGTTTCGCGCGCCGGTTCGGCGATAACCGAGCCGATGTAGAAAGCGCAAATAAGCGTAAAAAGCTGCTGTAAATTGCCCACCATCCCGATGGGGAGCATGCTCAGCGACATGACGAGCAAACCGGCCATCAGCCGATGCTCCAGCCGAAAACGCTTTTCGCTCCAGCGGGCAATCGGGTAGAGCAACGTCAGCGAGAGACACGCCTCAATAGCGTACATCCATTTCACGGCAGCAGGCGAACCGGCGATATCGTTTACCATAATCGGCAGCATTAACATGACCTGTACCGCCAGCATATAGTAGCCCGCCAGCGTCAGCACGTAGGTTACAAACCTTTTATCGCTCATGACGCGGCGCATTCCTTCACGCACCGGCGTTCTGACCGTTGATAGCTTCCAGGCCGGAAGCAGCCATGCGTTGAAAAGGGCGCATAATATGAACAAAATAGCGCCCGTCGCGCAGACCAGGCGAAAATCGTATTGTAGCAACCAGCTTCCCAGCAGCGCGCCAATCACCGCACCCGCGCTGTCCTGCATCATCAACAGAGAGAAGAAGCGGCCCCGTTGCTCCGGACGAATTAATTTGACCACCAGCGCTGAACGCGGCGGGTCGAAAAGCGTACCGCCGAGACCGGAAAGAAAGCAGGAAAACCACAAGAGCCAGGGCTCATGCGCGATACCCATGGTGGCAAAGCCTGCGGCGCGCATCAGCATACCGGTGACAATCATCGGTTTCGCGCCAAAGCGATCGGCGATGGCGCCGCCAAAAATGCCCAGACCTTGTTGAATAAACTGGCGCAGGCCGAGCGCGATCCCTACCATTACGGCAGCCCACCCCATTTGATCGACAAAGCGAATAGAGATGAGCGGGAAGACGACGAAAAAACCCAGCACCACCAACATGTTATCGATGAGAAGAAAATATTTACCCAGGTTCCTCGCCTGCGAGACGCGCGACATTTCCCCTCCCGGGAAATAAAAGATGAGCGTCTTCTATTCTGCGGCGGCGTTTCGTTTTTTCCTACCGTTAGCGGGACAATATTTTTTTATCAAAAGTCCTTTTTAATCGAGAGTTTTCATCAAAATGTGGCAGCAATTCAAAAAATGACGATTTGCGCTTTTCACAGAGCCTGGTTGCGCAGGTATAGTAATGTTACTGGCGTGCTGAAGACGTTACAGGAAGGAGTAGGTATAGAATGTTTGGCTATCGTAGTAACGTGCCAAAAGTGCGCTTAACCACCGATCGTCTGGTGGTACGTTTAGTGCATGAGCGTGATGCCTGGCGTCTGGCCGATTATTACGCGGAAAATCGTCATTTTTTAAAACCCTGGGAACCGGTCCGTGATGAAAGTCATTGTTATCCTTCAGGATGGCAGGCGCGTCTGGGAATGATCGGTGAATTTCACAAACAGGGCTCCGCCTTCTATTTCGCGCTACTTGATCCGGAAGAAAAAGAAATTATCGGCGTGGCGAATTTTTCCAATGTGGTGCGCGGTTCTTTTCATGCCTGTTATCTGGGCTATTCCATTGCGCAGAAGTGGCAGGGGCAAGGGCTGATGTTTGAAGCCTTAACCGCTGCGATTCGCTATATGCAGCGCACTCAGCATATCCACCGTATCATGGCGAACTATATGCCGCACAACAAACGTAGCGGCGCGTTGCTGGCGCGGCTTGGCTTTGAAAAAGAAGGCTATGCGAAAGATTACCTGTTGATTGATGGACAATGGCGCGACCATGTCCTGACGGCGTTAACCACGCCGTTATGGACGCCGGGGCGTTGAGCGGCTTACGGAATGAGAGGCAAAGGGAGAAAACGATGAAATATGAATTAACCGCCACTGAAGCGCGAGTGATTGGCTGTCTGCTGGAAAAGCAGGTGACAACGCCGGAACAGTATCCGCTTTCCGTCAACGGCGTGGTGACAGCCTGTAATCAGAAAACCAACCGTGAACCGGTGATGAACCTGACGGAACAAGAGGTACAAGAACAGCTCGATAACCTGGTGAAACGCCACTTTTTGCGTACGGTCAGCGGGTTTGGCAACCGCGTCACCAAATATGAACAGCGTTTCTGTAATTCCGAATTTGGCGATCTGAAACTTAGCGCGGCGGAAGTGGCGCTCGTCACTACGCTGCTGCTGCGTGGCGCGCAAACGCCCGGCGAGTTGCGTAGCCGGGCGTCGCGGATGCATGAATTCAGCGATATGGCGGAAGTTGAATCCACGCTGGAACGGCTTGCCAGTCGTGAGGACGGCCCGTATGTCGTCCGTCTGGCGCGTGAACCGGGTAAGCGCGAAAGCCGCTATATGCACCTTTTTTGCGGCGACGTCGATGAACTGTCTCTCCAGACGTCTGCGCCGGAAAGTGCGTCGGGCGATCTTCAGTCGCGCGTCGAAGCGCTGGAAAGCGAAGTGGCGGAGTTAAAGCAGCGGCTGGATTCTTTGTTAGCTCACCTGGGAGAGTAATGTGAGAACATTACGGATTGGCATTGTCGGGTTAGGCGGTATTGCGCAGAAGGCCTGGCTGCCGGTATTAACCAACACCGCCGGATGGACGTTACAGGGCGCCTGGTCTCCTTCGCGGGATAAAGCCTTACGTATTTGCGAAAGCTGGCGCATACCGTATGTGGATTCGCTGGCGAATTTAGCGTCCGGCTGCGATGCGGTCTTTGTCCACTCCAGTACCGCAAGCCATTATGCCGTGGTCAGCGAACTTCTCAATGCCGGCGTCCATGTCTGCGTGGATAAACCGCTGGCGGAAAATCTACGTGATGCCGAACGGCTGGTGGCGCTGGCGGCGCAAAAAAAATTGACGCTGATGGTTGGCTTTAATCGCCGTTTCGCGCCGCTGTACCGCGAACTGAAGACGCGCCTCGGCACTGCGGCGTCACTACGTATGGATAAACATCGTACCGATAGCGTCGGGCCGCACGACTTACGTTTTACTTTGCTCGATGACTATCTGCATGTCGTGGATACCGCTCTGTGGCTGGCGGGCGGCGAGGCGCGCCTTGCCAGCGGCACGTTGCTCACCAGCGAGTCCGGCGAAATGTGCTATGCGGAACATCATTTTTCCGCCGACAAACTACAAATTACCACCAGTATGCACCGGCGCGCCGGAAGTCAGCGTGAATCGGTCCAGGCCGTCACCGACGGCGGGCTATATGACGTGACGGATATGCGTGAATGGCGCGAAGAGCGCGGGCAGGGTATTCTCATCAAACCCATTCCTAGTTGGCAAACGACGCTTGAACAGCGTGGTTTTGTCGGATGCGCGCGGCATTTCATTGACTGCGTACAAAATCAGACGGTTCCGGAAACGGCGGGGGAGCAGGCGATTTTGGCCCAGCGCGTCGTGGAGGCGCTGTGGCGGGACGCCATCAGCGAATAACCCTCTGTAACATCTGGCGGTAGTAATTCATCGTAATCCAGGTACTATACCCTCAATAATTCGAGTTGCAGAAAAGCTAACGCACATGCAGCTCGAAGTATGGCGGGTATATATGCCCACTCTACACAATACCTCTTTTCACAGTGAATAATGGCAAACCGTGGGGAGTCTGTAAGGCCTGATAAGACGTTTTAACGTCGCCGTCAGGCGCGGTGATACAGCCGGATACGGCAGAAGTTGCGTTATCCGGTCGATGGATCAGCCATGCAGGAGTTTTACGCCAGGGTCTGGAATACAAAAGAAATGAATTTATTGAAATCGCTGGCTGCCGTCAGCTCGATGACTATGTTTTCACGCGTGTTGGGCTTTGCCCGTGATGCGATTGTCGCCAGAATTTTTGGCGCAGGGATGGCGACCGACGCCTTTTTTGTGGCGTTTAAACTCCCTAATTTACTACGCCGGATCTTTGCCGAAGGCGCTTTTTCTCAGGCCTTTGTGCCTATCCTGGCGGAATATAAGAGCAAGCAGGGTGAAGAAGCGACGCGGATCTTTGTCGCTTACGTTTCCGGCCTGTTGACGCTGGCATTGGCCGTCGTGACGGTGGCCGGTATGCTGGCCGCCCCGTGGGTGATTATGGTAACCGCGCCGGGTTTTGCCGATACTGCGGATAAATTCGCGCTGACGACGCAACTGCTGCGGATTACATTTCCCTATATTCTGCTGATCTCGCTGGCTTCACTGGTTGGCGCCATTCTCAACACCTGGAATCGCTTCTCTATTCCCGCTTTTGCGCCGACATTTCTTAATATCAGCATGATCGGTTTTGCATTATTCGCCGCGCCATACTTTAATCCGCCGGTGCTGGCGTTAGCCTGGGCAGTCACCGTTGGCGGCGTGCTGCAACTGGTGTATCAACTTCCGTATTTGAAAAAGATCGGTATGCTGGTGCTGCCGCGCATTAACTTTCGCGACACCGGGGCGATGCGGGTGGTCAAACAGATGGGGCCGGCGATTTTGGGCGTTTCCGTCAGTCAGATCTCCCTTATCATCAATACCATTTTCGCCTCGTTTCTGGCCTCCGGCTCGGTCTCATGGATGTACTATGCCGATCGGTTGATGGAGTTCCCGTCCGGCGTGCTGGGCGTGGCGTTGGGGACCATCTTGTTGCCGTCATTGTCGAAAAGCTTTGCCAGCGGCAATCATGATGAGTACTGCCGCCTGATGGACTGGGGGCTGCGTTTGTGCTTTTTACTGGCGTTGCCGAGCGCGGTAGCGTTAGGCATTCTGGCGAAGCCGCTGACGGTCTCGCTGTTTCAGTACGGTAAATTCACCGCCTTTGATGCGGCGATGACGCAGCGGGCGTTAATCGCCTATTCGGTGGGGCTGATTGGCTTGATCGTCGTAAAAGTGCTGGCTCCGGGCTTCTATTCTCGCCAGGATATTAAAACGCCGGTGAAAATCGCCATAGTGACGTTAATCATGACGCAGTTAATGAACCTGGCGTTTATTGGACCGCTGAAACACGCCGGGCTGTCGCTCTCTATTGGTTTGGCGGCATGTCTCAATGCGTCGCTGCTGTACTGGCAACTGCGCAAACAGAATATCTTTACGCCACAACCGGGCTGGATGTGGTTCCTGATGCGTCTGATCATTTCCGTACTGGTGATGGCCGCCGTATTGTTCGGCGTGTTGCATATTATGCCGGAGTGGTCGCAAGGGTCGATGCTATGGCGTTTGCTGCGTTTGATGGCGGTAGTGATCGCGGGTATCGCGGCCTATTTCGCCGCGCTTGCCGTGCTGGGCTTTAAAGTGAAAGAGTTTGTTCGCCGGACGGCGTAAATTCAGTGCCTGATAGCGCTGTGCTATCAGGCCTACAAGGCATTCAGGCCGGAAAGGCGCAACGTCGCCATCCGGCAATGATTAGATAGAAATTTTTTTACCGCCGCGGTGAGAGACGGAAGTCTGACCGTCAGCCCCGTACAAGGTCGGCTCCTGGTGAGGTTTCAGCACCTCCAGCGCCTGTTGATTACGCTCGATTTGCCCTTCCAGCAGCCAGCCGTTGTGCTGGTTGAGGTCGCGAAGATGCTGCGTTTTTTCGGTAATCGCCTGCCAGCGCTCTGCAATGTCATCGTTTGCGCTACGCTGCGCATTCTGCTCCAGACGGCGCTGTTGTTCCAGATAATCCAGCGTCGCCAGCAACGAGCTTTTTTCTTCTGTAATACGCTGTAGCTGGCTGCCGTTAATCTGGCCTACGGAAAGCTGTTGTTGCTCGGCGTCCATCACCGTCTTCAGGTCATTCAGGACGGTGGTCATCTGGTCAAGTATTTCTGACAAACGAGTCATACGCTTATTTACTCTGTAAGTAGCTCTGCGCCTCGCGAATGAGCGAGTCTGCTATTTTTCCCGTATCCATTTTTAACTCACCGTTACGGATAGCCGTTTTTAATGCTTCGACGCGTTCCATATTAATGTCGCTGACGCCTGGCTGCATGAGCTTCGCTTGCGCGTCGCTTAACGTTACGCTGGCGCTCGTCGCGGCGGACGTTTTTTCCTGACGCGTTTTTTGTACCGGCGTGTCGCTGGTTTCGCGCGTCTGGACAGTGCTAACGGGTTTCAAAGGTGAGGTACGGTCAATGCTCATTTATTTATCCTCATCGAGGGTTACGTTGTAGCGGCCAGCTACCATCATGGTTGAATATCTCATCGGCAGCCGCGACAAAATCTTTACACAATTATAGGTTAATAAGAATATTCCCATCAGAATCGACGGTTCCACTCACGATTTGACCCGATGTCATGCGCACGCGCGCATTTTGCGCGACGGCAGCATTATTCATCGCCTGACCTTCCGCATTGACGCTGAACCCCTCGCCATTGGCGATGACCTGTACTCGTTGCCCCGCTTTGACGCGCCAGGCCTGACGTATCATCGTAAGCTGTACCGGCTGCCCGGGAGCGAGATCGCGCAAACTGACGGCATCCTGAATCTGACGGATATCCAGTACCGTCCGCGGCGGTAACTGATCCAGCCTGCCACGTTTTAGCGTGACGTTGGCCGGCGTCAATTTTCCGCCGCGCGCGATGGGCGCGGCAACGGCGACATAATTGCCGGTCGCTTGCACATTCACCTGCAAATAACGTTTTTCATTGGCGCAGCGCGCCACCACATTGACGTTGCCCCACAGCTTCGCGCTGCCCGTCATGCTGAAGGCTGGCTGTTCGCAGCTCGGTAGCAGATTGGGCGATGAACGGAGCGTGACAACCACCTCGTCGCTGAAGCCAGCCAGACGCTGGGAAAACCACGTGGTCAGCTGGGCGTTGATGTCCTGCGCCATTGTCAGGGGGCTGAACAGCAAAGCCGCCACGGCGAATCCTCGTTTTAACGTTTGCATGGTACTTCCCCCTGGTTGATGTCATGACAGGATTCTACCCGTGTGAAGCAAGCATCAACGCAATAAATAGCGACGCATTTTGCGTTTATTCCGGCGATAACGCGCGCGTGAAGGCATTTAAGCTGTCGGCTGAATTTTGCCATTTGCGGAGGAGATATGCTCGACAGGCTCGATGCCGCCTTACGATTTCAGCAGGAAGCGCTAAATCTGCGCGCGCAACGTCAGGAAATATTAGCGGCGAATATCGCCAATGCCGATACGCCGGGGTATCAGGCGCGCGATATTGATTTTGCCAGTGAGTTAAAAAAGGTGATGGTGCGTGGACGGGAAGAAACCGGCGGCGTCGCGTTAACGTTGACTTCCTCTCACCATATTCCCGCCCAGGCGGTCTCTTCTCCCGCAGTGGATCTGCTTTATCGCGTACCCGATCAGCCTTCTTTGGATGGTAATACCGTAGATATGGACAGGGAACGTACGCAGTTTGCGGATAACAGTCTCAAATATCAGATGGGGCTTACCGTTCTGGGTAGCCAACTCAAAGGCATGATGAATGTGCTACAGGGAGGAAACTAATTCGTGGCGCTGTTAAACATTTTTGATATTGCCGGATCGGCGCTTGCCGCACAGTCCAAACGGTTGAACGTTGCGGCCAGTAACCTGGCGAATGCGGATAGCGTCACCGGCCCGGACGGACAGCCTTATCGCGCCAAACAGGTGGTTTTTCAGGTGGACGCCGCGCCGGGTCAAGCCACTGGCGGGGTAAAGGTCGCCAGCGTGATTGAAAGTCAGGCACCGGAAAAGCTGGTTTATGAGCCAGGCAATCCGCTGGCGGACGCTAATGGTTACGTCAAAATGCCCAACGTCGATGTGGTCGGCGAAATGGTCAACACGATGTCAGCCTCGCGCAGCTATCAGGCAAATATCGAAGTCCTGAATACCGTAAAAAGCATGATGCTTAAAACGCTGACATTAGGCCAGTAAAGGAGGCGCGTATGTCTATTGCCGTAAATATGAATGACCCGACCAACACGGGCGTCAAAACGACGACCGGCAGCGGATCGATGACCGGAAGCAACGCTGCCGATCTGCAAAGCAGTTTCCTGACCTTACTGGTCGCGCAATTGAAGAACCAGGACCCGACTAACCCATTACAAAATAATGAGTTAACGACACAGTTGGCGCAAATCAGTACCGTGAGCGGCATTGAAAAACTGAATACGACGCTGGGGGCTATTTCCGGGCAAATCGATAATAGTCAGTCCCTACAGGCGACCACGCTGATTGGACATGGCGTTATGGTGCCTGGCACCACAATTCTGGCGGGTAAAGGCGCGGAAGAAGGGGCCGTGACGTCCACGACGCCGTTTGGCGTGGAATTGCAACAGCCTGCGGACAAAGTGACGGCAACCATTACCGATAAAGATGGCCGGGTGGTACGGACGCTGGAGATCGGTGAGTTGCGAGCCGGGGTACACACCTTTACCTGGGATGGTAAGCAAACGGACGGAACAACGGTACCGAATGGTTCTTACAACATTGCGATTACCGCCAGCAATGGCGGGACGCAACTGGTGGCGCAGCCGCTGCAATTCGCTCTGGTACAGGGCGTGACGAAGGGCAGTAACGGCAACCTGTTGGATCTGGGTACCTACGGCACCACCACACTCGACGAAGTTCGGCAAATAATCTAAGCCCTTACACTTATCAGGAGTCAGTCATGTCTTTTTCTCAAGCGGTTAGCGGCCTGAACGCTGCGGCCACCAACCTTGATGTTATCGGTAATAACATCGCCAACTCCGCCACCTATGGCTTTAAGTCCGGTACGGCATCATTTGCCGATATGTTCGCCGGTTCCAAAGTGGGGCTGGGCGTAAAAGTGGCGGGGATTACCCAGGATTTTACCGACGGTACGACAACGAACACCGGGCGCGGGCTGGATGTCGCGATTAGCCAGAACGGTTTTTTCCGCCTGGTAGACAGCAACGGTTCCGTGTTCTATAGCCGCAACGGCCAGTTCAAACTGGACGAGAACCGTAACCTGGTCAATATGCAGGGGATGCAGTTGACCGGCTATCCGGCCACCGGTACGCCGCCGACCATTCAGCAGGGGGCGAATCCTGCGCCGATCACCATTCCGAACACGCTGATGGCGGCGAAATCGACCACCACCGCGTCAATGCAGATCAACCTGAACTCAACGGACCCTGTACCGTCTAAAACGCCCTTTAGCGTGAGTGATGCGGATTCGTATAACAAAAAAGGCACCGTCACCGTTTATGACAGCCAGGGTAATGCCCATGACATGAACGTCTATTTTGTGAAAACCAAAGATAATGAATGGGCCGTGTACACCCATGACAGCAGCGATCCTGCAGCCACTGCGCCAACAACGGCGTCCACTACGCTGAAATTCAATGAAAACGGGATTCTGGAGTCTGGCGGTACGGTGAACATCACCACCGGTACGATTAATGGCGCGACAGCGGCCACCTTCTCCCTCAGCTTCCTTAACTCCATGCAGCAGAACACCGGGGCTAATAACATCGTCGCCACCAATCAAAACGGCTATAAGCCGGGCGACCTGGTGAGCTACCAGATTAACAACGACGGCACCGTGGTTGGCAACTACTCCAACGAGCAGGAGCAGGTGCTGGGGCAGATTGTGCTGGCTAACTTCGCCAACAACGAAGGTCTGGCATCCCAGGGCGATAACGTCTGGGCGGCGACGCAGGCTTCCGGGGTTGCGCTGCTGGGGACTGCCGGTTCCGGCAACTTCGGTAAGCTGACGAACGGCGCGCTGGAAGCCTCTAACGTGGATTTGAGTAAAGAGCTGGTGAATATGATCGTCGCGCAGCGTAACTACCAGTCGAATGCGCAGACCATCAAAACCCAGGACCAGATCCTCAATACGCTGGTTAACCTGCGCTAAGCGCCTGACGGGATAGCTTAATGGATCACGCAATTTATACCGCCATGGGGGCGGCCAGCCAGACGCTTAACCAGCAGGCGGTAACGGCCAGCAACCTGGCTAATGCCTCAACGCCGGGCTTTCGCGCGCAGCTTAACGCGCTACGCGCGGTGCCCGTTGATGGCCTCTCTTTAGCAACGCGCACGCTGGTTACGGCGTCGACGCCGGGGGCGGATATGACCCCGGGTCAGTTGGACTACACCTCCCGTCCGCTGGATGTCGCGTTACAGCAGGACGGCTGGCTGGTAGTGCAAGCGGCGGATGGCGCTGAAGGATATACCCGTAACGGGAATATCCAGGTGGGTCCGACCGGGCAGTTAACCATTCAGGGACATCCGGTTATCGGCGAAGGCGGCCCGATTACCGTTCCTGAAGGGTCGGAAATCACCATTGCGGCAGACGGCACGATCTCCGCGCTCAATCCCGGCGACCCGCCAAACACGGTGGCGCCCGTTGGGCGACTGAAGCTGGTCAAAGCGGAAGGCAATGAGGTGCAGCGGAGCGATGACGGTTTATTCCGCCTTACCGCCGAGGCACAGGCTGAACGCGGGGCGGTACTGGCCGCCGACCCGTCAATTCGCATTATGTCGGGCGTGCTGGAGGGCAGTAACGTCAAGCCGGTTGAAGCCATGACCGACATGATCGCCAACGCACGTCGTTTTGAAATGCAGATGAAGGTTATCACCAGCGTAGATGAGAACGAAGGGCGAGCTAACCAACTGCTGTCGATGAGTTAATACAGGACATTTTATGATCAGTTCATTATGGATCGCCAAAACCGGTCTGGACGCGCAGCAAACCAATATGGATGTGATTGCCAATAACCTGGCAAACGTCAGCACCAATGGTTTTAAGCGTCAGCGCGCGGTATTTGAAGATCTGTTGTATCAGACCATCCGCCAGCCGGGCGCGCAGTCGTCCGAGCAGACGACGCTGCCTTCAGGGCTGCAAATCGGTACCGGCGTGCGTCCGGTCGCCACGGAGCGTCTGCACAGTCAGGGGAACCTGTCGCAGACCAACAACAGTAAAGATGTGGCGATTAAAGGGCAGGGCTTTTTCCAGGTCATGCTGCCGGACGGTACGTCTGCTTATACCCGCGACGGCTCTTTCCAGGTGGATCAGAATGGTCAACTGGTGACGGCGGGCGGTTTTCAGGTGCAGCCGGCAATCACCATTCCGGCCAACGCGTTAAGCATCACGATTGGCCGCGACGGCGTGGTCAGCGTTACCCAGCAGGGGCAGGCCGCGCCGGTTCAGGTCGGGCAGCTTAACCTGACCACCTTTATGAACGACACCGGGCTGGAAAGCATTGGCGAGAACCTCTATATCGAAACGCAATCGTCCGGCGCGCCGAACGAAAGCACGCCGGGGCTCAACGGCGCGGGGTTGTTGTATCAAGGGTATGTCGAAACGTCGAACGTTAACGTGGCGGAAGAGCTGGTGAACATGATTCAGGTTCAACGCGCCTATGAAATTAACAGTAAAGCAGTATCGACGACCGATCAGATGCTGCAGAAACTGACGCAACTCTAAGGGGCCGCCGGTGGGGGATACGCCACCGGCTCCCTGATTTTGAAGATGAAGGTAATGCAAAAATACGCGCTTCACGCTTACCCAGTTATGGCCCTGATGGTCGCGACGCTGACAGGATGCGCCTGGATACCCGCTAAACCGCTTGTGCAGGGGGCGACCACGGCGCAGCCGATACCTGGCCCGGTACCGGTGGCGAATGGCTCCATATTTCAGTCTGCGCAGCCGATTAATTATGGCTATCAGCCGCTTTTTGAAGATCGTCGACCGCGTAATATCGGCGATACGCTCACGATTGTGTTACAGGAAAACGTCAGCGCCAGTAAAAGCTCGTCGGCAAATGCCAGCCGCGACGGCAAAACCAGTTTTGGTTTTGATACGGTACCGCGTTATCTGCAGGGATTATTCGGTAATTCCCGCGCGGATATGGAGGCCTCCGGCGGCAACTCTTTTAACGGCAAAGGCGGCGCGAATGCCAGCAATACCTTTAGCGGCACGCTGACCGTGACCGTCGATCAGGTTCTGGCCAATGGCAATTTACACGTCGTGGGGGAAAAACAGATCGCGATTAATCAGGGAACGGAATTCATCCGCTTCTCCGGCGTGGTAAATCCACGCACCATCAGCGGCAGCAACTCTGTTCCCTCGACACAGGTGGCGGATGCGCGGATTGAATATGTCGGGAACGGCTATATTAACGAAGCGCAAAATATGGGCTGGCTGCAACGTTTCTTCCTTAATTTGTCGCCGATGTAAGCGAGGTGTATGTGTTTAAAGCTCTTGCAGGAATCGTTCTGGCACTGGTTGCCACTCTGGCGCACGCCGAGCGTATCCGGGATCTGACCAGTGTCCAGGGAGTACGGGAAAACTCGCTGATCGGCTACGGGCTGGTGGTCGGGTTGGACGGTACGGGCGACCAGACGACCCAGACGCCATTTACCACTCAGACGCTGAATAACATGCTGTCACAACTGGGGATTACGGTCCCCACCGGCACCAATATGCAGTTGAAAAACGTGGCGGCGGTGATGGTGACGGCGTCGTATCCGCCTTTTGCGCGACAGGGACAAACGATCGATGTCGTTGTTTCCTCAATGGGGAACGCTAAAAGTCTGCGTGGCGGGACGTTATTAATGACGCCGTTAAAAGGGGTGGACAGCCAGGTGTATGCTTTGGCGCAGGGCAATATTCTGGTCGGTGGCGCGGGCGCTTCCGCAGGCGGCAGTAGCGTGCAGGTTAACCAGCTTAATGGCGGGCGCATCACTAACGGCGCGATTATCGAACGCGAGTTGCCGACTCAGTTCGGCGCTGGCAACACCATTAATCTGCAATTGAACGACGAAGATTTTACGATGGCGCAGCAAATTACCGACGCCATCAACCGCGCGCGCGGTTACGGCAGCGCCACTGCGCTTGATGCGCGAACGGTACAGGTACGCGTGCCCAGCGGCAACAGCTCGCAGGTGCGTTTTCTGGCGGACATTCAAAATATGGAAGTCAACGTGACGCCGCAGGATGCAAAAGTCGTGATCAACTCGCGTACCGGTTCGGTGGTCATGAATCGGGAAGTCACGCTGGATAGCTGCGCTGTGGCGCAGGGCAATTTGTCAGTGACAGTCAATCGCCAGCTCAACGTCAACCAGCCGAATACGCCATTTGGCGGCGGGCAGACCGTGGTGACGCCACAGACTCAGATAGATTTGCGTCAGAGCGGCGGATCGCTACAGAGCGTGCGTTCCAGCGCCAATCTGAACAGCGTAGTGCGTGCGCTGAATGCGCTTGGCGCGACGCCGATGGATCTGATGTCGATTTTGCAGTCCATGCAGAGCGCGGGCTGTCTACGCGCCAAACTGGAAATCATCTGATGATCGGAGACGGTAAATTGCTGGCCAGCGCGGCCTGGGATGCGCAATCTCTGAACGAACTGAAAGCGAAAGCGGGCCAGGACCCGGCGGCGAATATCCGTCCTGTGGCCCGTCAGGTGGAAGGGATGTTTGTGCAGATGATGCTGAAAAGTATGCGCGAGGCTTTACCCAAAGATGGTTTATTCAGCAGCGATCAGACGCGTCTGTATACCAGCATGTATGACCAGCAGATCGCCCAGCAGATGACCGCCGGTAAGGGATTGGGGCTGGCGGATATGATGGTTAAACAGATGACCAGCGGGCAGACGATGCCTGCGGATGACGCGCCGCAAGTACCGCTTAAATTCTCCCTGGAGACGGTAAACAGCTATCAAAATCAGGCGCTGACCCAACTGGTGCGCAAAGCCATACCGAAAACGCCGGACAGCAGCGATGCGCCGCTCTCCGGCGACAGTAAAGACTTTCTGGCCCGGCTTTCGCTCCCTGCGAGGCTGGCCAGCGAACAAAGCGGGGTGCCGCATCATCTGATTCTGGCGCAGGCGGCACTGGAGTCCGGCTGGGGGCAGCGGCAAATCCTGCGGGAGAATGGCGAACCCAGCTATAACGTATTTGGCGTGAAAGCGACCGCCAGTTGGAAAGGGCCGGTGACGGAGATCACCACCACTGAATACGAAAATGGCGAAGCGAAAAAAGTGAAAGCGAAATTCCGCGTCTATAGCTCGTATCTGGAGGCATTATCGGATTATGTCGCGCTGTTAACGCGTAACCCACGCTACGCTGCCGTGACCACTGCCGCCACGGCAGAGCAGGGCGCAGTGGCTCTGCAAAACGCCGGATACGCCACTGACCCGAATTACGCGCGTAAATTGACCAGCATGATTCAGCAGTTGAAAGCGATGAGTGAAAAGGTCAGCAAAACCTACAGCGCGAATCTCGACAATCTCTTTTAAATTGCTCAAGTCCACGTAGTCGCTGCCGATAACAACGAGTATTGAAGGATTAAAAGGAACCATCATGTCCAGCTTGATTAATCACGCCATGAGCGGACTTAACGCCGCGCAGGCCGCGTTAAATACGGTCAGTAATAACATCAACAATTATAACGTTGCGGGTTATACCCGGCAGACAACTATTCTGGCGCAGGCAAACAGTACGTTAGGGGCTGGCGGCTGGATAGGTAATGGCGTTTACGTTTCAGGCGTACAGCGCGAATATGATGCGTTTATCACTAATCAGCTACGCGGCGCGCAAAACCAGAGCAGCGGCTTAACCACGCGCTATGAACAAATGTCGAAAATCGACAACCTGCTGGCCGATAAATCCAGCTCACTGTCTGGTTCGTTGCAGAGTTTTTTTACCAGCCTGCAAACGTTAGTCAGTAACGCGGAAGATCCTGCGGCGCGTCAGGCGCTGATTGGTAAAGCGGAAGGGCTGGTAAACCAGTTCAAAACCACCGATCAGTATCTGCGCGATCAGGATAAACAGGTCAATATCGCGATTGGCTCCAGCGTGGCGCAAATCAACAATTACGCGAAGCAGATAGCTAACCTGAACGATCAAATCTCCCGTATGACGGGCGTAGGCGCGGGCGCATCGCCGAACGACCTGCTCGATCAGCGTGATCAGTTGGTCAGCGAGCTTAACAAGATCGTTGGCGTCGAGGTGAGTGTACAGGACGGCGGCACCTATAACCTGACGATGGCCAATGGCTATACGCTGGTGCAGGGGTCGACGGCGCGTCAGTTGGCGGCGGTTCCCTCCAGCGCCGACCCGACGCGAACGACTGTCGCTTATGTCGATGAGGCCGCCGGTAACATCGAAATTCCGGAAAAGTTGCTGAACACCGGTTCGCTCGGCGGGCTACTGACGTTCCGTTCTCAGGATCTGGATCAGACTCGTAATACGCTGGGCCAGTTGGCGTTGGCGTTTGCCGATGCGTTTAACGCGCAGCATACCAAAGGTTATGACGCCGACGGCAATAAAGGGAAAGACTTCTTTAGCATTGGCTCGCCGGTGGTATATAGCAACAGTAATAATGCCGATAAAACGGTATCGCTAACCGCTAAGGTGGTCGACAGCACGAAGGTTCAGGCGACGGATTATAAGATTGTTTTTGACGGTACAGACTGGCAGGTTACTCGCACTGCGGATAACACCACCTTCACGGCGACAAAAGATGCTGACGGAAAACTGGAGATTGACGGTCTGAAAGTGACGGTAGGGACCGGCGCACAGAAAAATGACAGTTTTCTTCTCAAGCCGGTCAGCAATGCTATCGTCGACATGAACGTTAAAGTGACAAATGAAGCCGAGATTGCGATGGCGTCTGAGTCAAAACTCGATCCTGACGTGGATACCGGCGACAGCGATAACCGCAATGGTCAGGCATTGCTGGACTTACAAAACAGCAATGTAGTGGGCGGCAACAAAACTTTTAACGATGCTTACGCCACGTTGGTCAGCGATGTGGGTAACAAAACGTCAACGCTGAAAACCAGCAGCACCACGCAGGCGAATGTGGTTAAACAGCTTTATAAACAGCAACAGTCGGTTTCCGGCGTTAACCTCGACGAAGAGTACGGCAATTTGCAGCGTTATCAGCAGTATTATCTGGCGAATGCGCAAGTATTGCAGACCGCGAATGCGCTGTTTGATGCGTTATTGAATATTCGCTAAAGGAGAAGGATGACATGCGTATCAGTACCCAGATGATGTACGAACAAAATATGAGCGGCATCACTAATTCTCAGGCCGAATGGATGAAGCTGGGCGAGCAGATGTCTACCGGTAAGCGCGTTACCAACCCATCTGACGATCCGATCGCCGCGTCGCAGGCGGTAGTACTCTCTCAGGCGCAGGCGCAGAATAGCCAGTACGCCCTGGCGCGTACGTTTGCCACCCAAAAAGTGTCGCTGGAAGAAAGCGTACTCAGTCAGGTGACGACGGCGATTCAAACCGCGCAGGAAAAAATCGTCTATGCCGGAAACGGCACGTTAAGCGACGATGACCGCGCGTCGCTGGCGACGGATTTACAGGGCATCCGCGATCAGCTGATGAACCTGGCAAACAGCACTGACGGCAATGGTCGCTATATCTTTGCCGGGTATAAAACGGAAGCGGCGCCATTCGACCAGGCGACAGGTGGTTATCATGGCGGCGAGAAAAGTGTTACCCAGCAGGTGGATTCCGCTCGCACGATGGTAATTGGCCATACGGGTGCGCAAATTTTTAATAGCATCACCAGCAATGCGGTGCCGGAACCGGATGGCTCGGACTCCGAAAAGAATCTGTTTGTCATGCTCGATACGGCAATTGCCGCACTCAAGACCCCGGTGGAAGGCAATAACGTGGAAAAAGAAAAAGCCGCTGCCGCCATTGATAAAACCAATCGCGGCTTAAAAAATTCGCTTAATAACGTCCTGACCGTTCGTGCGGAACTGGGAACGCAACTGAGCGAACTCAGTACGCTGGATTCACTGGGAAGCGACCGTGCGCTGGGACAGAAGCTACAGATGAGCAACCTGGTAGATGTGGACTGGAACTCGGTCATCTCCTCCTACGTCATGCAACAGGCGGCATTACAGGCGTCCTATAAAACGTTTACCGACATGCAGGGAATGTCGCTTTTCCAGTTGAACCGGTAACACCTCTTTTTGAAACATATCACGAAACTGGATATGTTTTGTCTGCCCGCGCCATCCACCCCGGCGCGGGCATTTTTTTAGTCGTCATTGAGTTAGTGGTCATATTGTCGCGCCCGTAGCGACGCCATCCGTACGTATTATCCCGCCCGATCTCATAAACGCCTGGAGTGACTAAAAGACGCCATGGGGTGAGGCATTGCCCTGTAAGGGGCATAAAAAAGCCGACCTGGCGGTCGGCTTTGTATCAGCATTTACATCATTCTACCGGCTGTGGGCGTGTCGCCGGGGCGCTGGCGTGACGTGTGGCGCTGTGTCCGCCTGCCGCGCCTTTACCTTCAAAGTGGAAGGAAGGCCGCTGCCAGTCGCTATGGTGCGGGGTTTCCGGCACATATTCCGGCGCTGGCGCACGCGTCATCGGCGCGCTGGCGTGATTATGATCGTCAACGCAGACAACGTCCTGCGACTTTTCCACCACCTGGGCCGGTGCGATAACGGTTTCTTCTGCCGTGTGCTCCACAACAGCCGCTTCCGCTTTTGTCTCTTCTTCTGGCTCGACAACGACAACATCAGCTACGTTTTCAGCCACCGTAATGGACGCGTCGGCGGTTTCTGCTACCGGTTCGGCGTCAGCAATAACCTCTTGCGCCACCGGCGTATCGCTTTCGGCAATCAGTTGCGGCTGTTCATCAACTGGCGCGGCAATCACTTCCGGATGCGTTGTCTCGACCTCGACGACTTCCGGCGCCTGTGGTTCGGCGACGGTCTGCGGCTCAACGGCAACGTTTTCTACTGCCTGTACCGACGCTTGTGGTTCGAGCGCTGCGGTCGCAGCGATAACCTGCTGTTCAGCGACAACCGGTTGTGGCAGCGCCAGATCTGCTTCACGCTGCTCGTCAACAACCTGCGTTTCCTGAGGACGGACAATCGGGTAGCGGATCCAGACTTTACCGGACGCCATTTCTGGCGACGCGCAGGCGACGGTTAACGGCATTGGCGATTGTGTCGGGTAGCGCTCGTCACGATAGCGACGGCGACGCTGACCGCTTACGCGCAGGTGGCGCGGAGAACGGCGGGAGCGACGCGGCATACCGGTATTATCGCGAGGTTCTACGCTATCATCCTGCTCTGGCGCGATATCGGCGACGACAGGTAAATCAACTTTCGCCAGCTCGGTACGCGGCGCTGGAACGGGCTGTTCAACGTTTTCAACCGGGCGCGGTTCGTCGACGACGACCGGCGTGTCAACCGTTTCAACCACTGCGCTGTTGGTAAAGCGGACTTTCTGATTAAGCTGGCGCTGCTTGCGGCGCGGCTGAACCTGCTGAACGCGTTCTTCCTGCTCGGTCTCCTGGACAGGTTGTTCTTCGCGGTTAAGCGCTTTTACTTCCTGCTGCGCCTGGCGCTTGTCATCATTGCGGCGGCGGCTGCGTTCGCGACGCGGCGTCTGTTGCTGTTCATCGCCGGTTTTCACTTTTTCCGCCGTTTCCTGCTGGCGGGTATCGCGCGCTTCCGCATTTTGCTGCTGCGTCTGGCGACGGTTACGACGATTATCGTCGCGGCTCTCGCCGCCGTCACGTCCGGCACGGTTATCACGGGTGTCGCGGCGTTCGTTACGATCGCGACGGTTGTTCTGCCGTGGCTTGCGACGATCCTGCTGACGCTCCGCTTTTTCTTCCGCTTTCGGCGCGGCTGTTTCGACGGTTTTCGTTTCTTCACCGCTGAACAGTTGTTTCAGCGCGTTAAGGAAGCGGCTAAACAGACCCGGCTGGGCAGGCTGCGCGGCGGCAACATTATCCTTTTTCGCCGTGGCGACGCTAACCGCCGGTTCGACAGGCGTCGGCGCCGGAGGCACATCTGGCATAGCGAATGTCGCCAGCGCAGGCTGCTCCGGGCGTTTACGCTCGGCGTACTCTTCTTCAGAAGGCAGCGCCATCGCTTCTTCGTGCAGCTTCGGCAGCATGTAGCTCAGGGTCGGCGTTTCTTCCCCTTTGCGTACGCGCAGCACGGAATAGTGCGGCGTTTCCATCTGATCGTTCGGGACGATGACACAGCGGACGCCATCCTGACGCGTCTCAATAGCGTTCACTGCCGTCCGTTTTTCGTTAAGCAGATAAGAGGCGATCGGCACCGGAACAATGGCATGGACTTCCTGCGTATTCTCTTTCAGCGCTTCTTCTTCAATCAGGCGCAGAATGGACAGCGACAGAGATTCGTTATCGCGCACGGTGCCGGTACCGCTACAGCGCGGACACACGTGATGGCTGGATTCGCCCAGAGACGGGCTCAGGCGCTGACGCGACATTTCGAGCAGGCCGAAGCGGGAAATATGGCTAATCTGAATACGCGCCCGGTCCTGACGCACCGCTTCACGCAGACGGTTTTCTACCGCGCGCTGGTGACGTACCGGCGTCATATCGATAAAGTCGATAACGATCAGGCCGCCCAGGTCGCGCAGACGCAACTGGCGGGCAATCTCATCGGCCGCTTCCAGGTTGGTATTAAACGCCGTTTCTTCGATATCGCCGCCGCGAGTCGCGCGGGCGGAGTTGATATCGATGGCGGTTAACGCTTCGGTACTGTCAATGACGATGGAGCCGCCGGAGGGCAGGCGCACTTCACGCTGGAACGCTGACTCGATCTGCGATTCGATCTGGTAATGGCTGAACAACGGGATTTCACCGGTGTACAGCTTAATTTTGCTGCTAAAATCCGGGCGGCCCAACGCGGCGATATGCTGACGCGCCATTTCCATCACTTTTGGATTGTCGATCAGGATTTCACCGATATCCTGACGCAGATAGTCGCGAAACGCGCGTACGATGACGTTGCTTTCCTGATGGATCAGGAACGGCGCGGGACGGCTTTCAGCGGCTTTCTGAATGGCCTCCCAGTGTTTCAGGCGGAAGCTTAAATCCCACTGCAACGCTTCGGCGGATTTACCCACGCCCGCGGTACGCACGATAAGCCCCATCCCTTCAGGAAGTTCCAGGCTGGCCAACGCTTCTTTTAACTCGGTACGATCGTCGCCTTCAATGCGACGGGAAATACCACCCGCGCGCGGGTTATTCGGCATCAGTACCAGGTAGCTGCCCGCCAGACTGATAAAGGTGGTTAACGCCGCGCCTTTGTTGCCGCGCTCTTCTTTATCGATTTGAACAATGACTTCCTGGCCTTCGCGTAACACGTCTTTAATGTTCGGGCGACCATGAGCGCTGTAGTTAGCGGGGAAATATTCGCGGGCAATTTCTTTTAACGGGAGGAAACCGTGGCGTTCTGCGCCGTAATCAACAAAAGCCGCTTCCAGGCTCGGTTCAATACGGGTAATTTTGCCTTTATAGATGTTCGCTTTTTTCTGCTCGTGTCCGGGGCTTTCTATATCCAGATCGTACAGACGCTGCCCATCTACAAGGGCGACGCGCAACTCTTCCTGCTGAGTCGCGTTGATTAACATTCTTTTCATCGTAACTTACTCATTATTCTTACGTTGACGACTAAGCTGCGGGCATGGTGACGCCTTACCGGGCATGAACCGATGGCCTCGTGACTATTTCGCGTCGCCAACCTCACGGTTATCGTCAGCTCAAAGAGGCGCAGAGTGTCGGTTGCCTGTATTTCATACGGAAACACAGCGCAATTATCAGGGAAGCAGCCTGGGCATTACTCTCCAGAGAAGATCCTATCTACCGGTAAGGACTGCAACCCGCAGCCCGCTAACTGTCTGAAAAATCAATACGTCTTACGCCATTGCTGCGTTGATGATCGGTCAGACAAAATGGGTTATTCCGCTAAACTTTTTGTTTTAACAAGTTTCGGTGCGGAAACCGCATCATTATTCCACTGCTAACCTTGTTATAGCAAGATGACTTTTACCATTTATCACCCGCTTACTCACAGTTTTTTCACCAGCGTGAGCCAATCGCTTTAATAACCAGCAAAACCGCAGTGAAAAATGTTCATCCACTGGCGTAGACGTCTCTATAAGCATAGAAAAATGTGTGGCGCGAATCTCACAGGCTATTTAGAATCGCCCCCCATGAAAACAGAAACGCCATCCGTAAAAATTGTTGCTATCGCCGCTGACGAAGCGGGGCAACGCATTGATAACTTTTTGCGCACCCAACTGAAAGGGGTACCAAAAAGTATGATTTATCGCATCTTGCGTAAAGGCGAGGTGCGGGTGAACAAAAAACGCATTAAACCGGAATACAAACTGGAAGCGGGCGATGAAGTCCGCATTCCGCCGGTTCGCGTTGCTGAACGCGAAGAAGAGGCCGTGTCGCCGCATTTGCAAAAAGTGGCGGCGTTGGCGGACGTCATTTTGTATGAAGACGACCATATTCTGGTGCTGAATAAGCCTTCCGGCACCGCCGTACACGGCGGGAGCGGGTTAAGTTTTGGCGTCATCGAAGGGCTGCGGGCGTTGCGTCCGGAAGCGCGATTCCTGGAACTGGTGCATCGTCTTGACCGCGATACCTCCGGCGTGCTGTTGGTGGCGAAAAAACGCTCCGCGCTGCGTTCGCTGCATGAGCAACTGCGCGAAAAGGGAATGCAGAAAGATTATCTGGCGCTGGTGCGCGGCCAGTGGCAATCGCACGTTAAAACCGTACAGGCGCCATTATTAAAGAACATTCTGCAAAGTGGCGAACGCATTGTTCGCGTGAGCCAGGAAGGCAAACCGTCAGAAACGCGCTTCAAGGTGGAAGAGCGCTATGCCTTCGCCACGCTGGTGCGCTGTAGCCCGGTCACGGGCCGTACGCATCAGATTCGCGTACATACCCAATATGCCGGTCACCCTATTGCGTTCGACGATCGCTACGGCGACCGTGAGTTTGATCAACAGCTTACCGAAGCGGGAACCGGTCTTAAACGTCTCTTTCTGCACGCCGCGGCGCTGAAGTTCACGCATCCGGGAACGGGCGAAGTCATGCGCATTGAAGCGCCAATGGATAACGCCCTGAAGCGCTGTCTGCAGGTGCTGCGTAACGCAAAATAGTTCCTCTTTCGGGCAGGTTATCTGCCCGAATCTCACTTTTCTCATAATATTTTTGTTTTGCTGTATCCGACGCATTTTTACCGTTGTGCACTGTTTATTCTTGCGATCCGGATTTCGGCGCGTTTAAGGACGAACAGATGGCCAATACTAGCTGGATGCGCTCATTTACTCAGCGTTGGGGAAAATACGTTATCGTGCCGCTCGTGATCGCGATGCTGACCGGTTGCGAAGGGAAGGGCGATAGTTCACGACGGGCTTTCGTTGAGTATTTGAATACGCAAATCATTACGTCTCCCGTGGTGGGCGTCTGTGAGTTGACGCCAGCCCAACGTCAGGCTTTTGGTCATTACGCCGATGACTACGATGTACTATTAACTGCCTACGGGCAAATCTTTGCTGTGGTGTATGAGACCGGCCAGGAGGATAAGATCACCGGTGTTATTCAGTCTGAGCGTGATAATCTGGTTTTCCTGAACGAGCTACGTGTGGCTCGTGACGTAAACAATCGATTTATCCTTCGGTTGAAAAATGTGAGTAGTGAAAACAGAAAAAAATATTCTGCTTTAAAGCTCCCCGCTGATGTGAAGCCTGTCTTTGACGCTGCGTGGAATAAAACCGTAACACCGCTGGATGAGACGATGACTCGCTATTATTTTCTGCGCGGAAAGCGGCTCGACCAACTGGTCGCAATGGGCGAGTTTCTGCAAAAACAGGGAAATAAAGTCCGCTTTGAAACGAATGGAAAAGCGGTTTTTGCCGACCTGGCAGCAAAAGAACACTTTCAGGATCAACAATTTAATTTTTTCATTACGCAGAATGATATAAACCATCTTACTCAGCAGATGGTTGAATTTATAAATAGTCAACAAGATGCGGCTGATGCTGGCGGCGTTAATTAAAGGAATGTGTCGTGAGGTGAAGCAATGTTCGGGGGAGGGCGTAAACTCATCGCGAGATGGAATTTAACGAGTCGCAAAGGGAAGGTTTCAGGACAGTAAACGTCCTGAGAGTTGTTCGCGAGAATAAGTTTGTAAGCCGCTTTTGACGCCGTAGAGCGCGTCAGGCGAGTATTGAGAACATGTGTTTTTACAAAACTGAACTGAGATGGGGAATTCATTAACGCGCACGTACACCGCTGTTGATACCCTATGGGATAAAACGCACCGTACATCGGTTCGTAATACCAATGCTTTTTTTCTGGTCGGTGAATGGATTGACCAGGAAACGGGCCCGCACGAAGAGAGTGAAGATCGGCAGGCGCTAAATTGTTCACAACAAGCGCTTTCCAGTTGGTTAGAACTGGAAGCGGTCGAAACTGCTCCCCAATAAACGGGAGATAACTACCAACACGTGCAGAAACGGCTTTTAGCGGTATTTGAAAAGCCTACAGAGTAGGCCGTTTATTGCTGTAGCGGGTTGAAGCCCTCCCGTCGCAGCATCTGGCACAGGGCAATAAGCGGCAAGCCGATCAGCGTGTTCGGATCACGACCCTCCAGGCGCTCAAATAATGCAATGCCTAAACCTTCGCTTTTAAAACTTCCCGCGCAGTGCAGCGGATGCTCTTTACGGACATAGTCGTCTATTTCCGCTTCGCTTAAATGGCGAAAATGAACGTCAAAAGGCTCCACTTCGGTTTGTAAGTGCCCGGAGTCGGAGTTATACAGTGCCAGTCCGGTATAAAACGTCACAATATTTCCGCTGGCTTTGGCTAATTGCTGACGCGCTTTTTCTTCCGTCAGCGGTTTGCCGGTGATTTCGCCGTCCAGAACACAAATTTGGTCGGAGCCAATAATCAAATGATTCGGGAAACGCGCGGCGAGCGATTGCGCCTTCGCCTGCGCCAGCCGCAGCACCAACTGACGCGGCGCTTCGCCCGGCATGGGGGTTTCATCAACATCCGGCGCGGCGCATTCGAAAGGAATCGTCAGCTTTTCCAGCAGCGCGCGACGCCAGGGAGAGGTAGACGCAAGGATGAGACGGGGCATATTTTTTCCCTCAGATATAGCGTAATGATGAGAGCCATCTTAAACTATGCTCTTCGGTCTTCAAGCCTGTCATACTGACTCGTCTTGAGCGAAAATAAGTCTGTAACCCGCAATGTGTGCGAATTATTGGCAAAAGGCAACCGCAGGCTGCCTTTTTCTTTGACTATATGACGTTACGAAGTTAATATGCGCGCCCTATGCAAAAGGTAAAATTACCCCTGACTCTTGATCCGGTTCGTACCGCTCAAAAACGCCTTGATTACCAGGGTATCTATACCCCCGATCAGGTTGAGCGCGTTGCCGAATCTGTAGTCAGTGTGGACAGTGATGTGGAATGCTCCATGTCGTTCGCTATCGATAACCAGCGTCTCGCCGTTTTAACCGGCGATGCGGTCGTTACGGTGTCGCTCGAATGCCAGCGTTGCGGGAAACCGTTTACCCATCAGGTTCACACAACGTATTGTTTTAGCCCTGTCCGTTCCGACGAGCAGGCTGAAGCACTGCCGGAAGCGTATGAGCCGATTGAGGTAAACGAATTCGGCGAAATCGATCTGCTGGCGACGGTTGAAGATGAAATCATCCTCGCCTTGCCGGTAGTTCCGGTGCATGATTCTGAACACTGTGAAGTGTCCGAGGCGGACATGGTCTTTGGCGAACTGCCTGATGAAGCGCAAAAGCCAAACCCATTTGCCGTATTAGCCAGCTTAAAGCGTAAGTAATAGGTCTTCCCCGCGGACGCAGGGATAAACCGTAATTGAGGAGTAAGGTCCATGGCCGTACAACAGAATAAACCAACCCGTTCCAAACGTGGCATGCGTCGTTCCCATGACGCTCTGACCGCAGTCACCAGCCTGTCTGTAGACAAAACTTCTGGTGAAAAACACCTGCGTCACCACATCACTGCCGACGGTTACTACCGCGGCCGTAAGGTCATCGCTAAGTAATCGCGCGATACTCGATGCCTTTTGCATCACAGGCGTGCCTGTGGTGTAAAAGCCGAAGAGTACAAGCGTGATAAAGCTTAGTGAGGATTTCTCCGCGTAAGCGGAGAACACCGAACCAGGCAGCGACGATACCTTGACACGTCTAACCCTGGCGTTAGATGTCATGGGGGGCGATTTTGGTCCTTCCGTGACGGTGCCTGCAGCATTGCAGGCACTGAACGCTAATTCGCAGCTCACTCTTCTTTTAGTCGGGAATCCCGATATTATCACGCCATTACTTGCCAAAGCTGACTTTGAACAACGTTCGCGTCTGCAGATTATCCCTGCACAGTCAGTTATTGCCAGTGATGCCCGGCCTTCGCAGGCGATCCGCGCCAGTCGTGGGACATCCATGCGTGTGGCCCTGGAGCTTGTGAAAGAAGGCCGAGCCGAAGCTTGCGTTAGCGCCGGTAATACCGGGGCGCTGATGGGGCTGGCGAAATTATTGCTCAAGCCTCTTGAGGGGATTGAGCGTCCGGCGTTGGTGACGGTATTACCGCACCAGCAAAAGGGCAAAACGGTAGTGCTTGATTTGGGTGCCAACGTCGACTGTGACAGTACCATGCTGGTGCAGTTTGCCGTGATGGGCGCCGTTTTGGCGGAAGAGGTCGTCGGGATCAAAAATCCCCGCGTGGCGCTACTCAATATCGGGGAAGAAGAAACCAAAGGCCTCGACAGTATTCGCGAAGCCTCTTTAATGTTAAAAACAGTCCCAACCATCAATTACATCGGCTACCTTGAGGCGAATGAGTTACTGACGGGAAAAACCGATGTACTGGTGTGTGACGGCTTTACAGGCAATGTCACACTTAAAACGATGGAGGGGGTTGTCAGAATGTTCCTTTCACTGCTGAAATCACAGGGCGAGGGGAAAAAACGGTCGTGGTGGCTGCTGTTATTAAAACGTTGGTTACAAAAAAGCCTGACGAGGCGATTCAGTCACCTCAACCCCGACCAGTATAATGGCGCCTGTCTGTTAGGATTGCGCGGCACGGTGATAAAAAGTCATGGTGCGGCCAATCAGCGAGCATTTGCAGTCGCGATTGAACAGGCAGTGCAGGCGGTGCAGCGACAAGTTCCTCAGCGAATTGCCGCTCGCCTGGAATCTGTATACCCAGCCGGATTTGAACCGCTGGACGATGGCAAAGGCGTAAACCTGCGGGCGCACAGATAATATCGTTGTCTCCCCGGCGCCGCCAGCGTGCCAGACGTTTACAGGTAACGGTATATAACCGAAAAGTGACTGAGCGTACATGTATACGAAGATTATTGGTACTGGCAGCTATCTGCCCGAACAAGTGCGGACTAACGCCGATCTGGAAAAAATGGTTGAGACCTCTGACGAGTGGATTGTCACTCGTACAGGTATTCGTAAACGCCATATCGCCGCGCCGAATGAAACTGTCGCGACGATGGGCTTTACCGCTGCGAATCGCGCGATTGAGATGGCGGGGATCGATAAAGACCAAATTGGCTTGATTGTGGTGGCTACCACATCAGCAACGCATGCATTTCCAAGCGCGGCATGTCAGATTCAAAGTATGCTCGGTATTAAAGGTTGCCCGGCGTTTGATGTCGCGGCAGCGTGCGCAGGTTTCACCTACGCGTTAAGCATCGCCGACCAGTACGTTAAATCCGGCGCGGTTAAACACGCGCTGGTGGTCGGTTCCGATGTATTAGCCCGCACTTGCGATCCTGGCGATCGCGGTACGATCATTATTTTCGGCGATGGCGCAGGCGCGGCCGTACTGAGCGCTTCTGAAGAACCGGGTATTATCTCCACTCATCTTCATGCCGATGGCCGTTACGGTGAATTACTGACCCTGCCGAATGCCGATCGCGTAAATCCGGATAACCCGATTTACCTGACAATGGCGGGCAATGAAGTCTTTAAAGTGGCGGTCACTGAACTGGCGCATATTGTCGATGAGACGCTGGCGGCTAATAACCTGGATCGCTCAGAACTCGATTGGCTGGTGCCGCATCAGGCTAACCTGCGTATCATTAGCGCGACAGCGAAAAAACTCGGCATGTCGATGGACAATGTCGTCGTCACGCTGGACAGGCACGGCAATACCTCCGCGGCTTCTGTGCCGTGCGCGCTGGATGAAGCCGTGCGTGACGGGCGAATTAAAGCCGGTCAGCTGGTATTGCTTGAAGCCTTCGGGGGTGGATTCACCTGGGGCTCCGCGCTGATTCGTTTCTAGTATAAGGATTTAAACATGACGCAATTTGCATTTGTGTTCCCCGGTCAGGGTTCTCAGAGCGTTGGGATGTTGGCCGAGATGGCGGCAAATTACCCTATCGTAGAAGAAACGTTTGCTGAAGCTTCTGCGGCTCTGGGATATGATCTGTGGGCGCTCACCCAGCAAGGTCCAGCGGAAGAACTGAATAAAACCTGGCAGACGCAGCCGGCGTTATTAACCGCTTCCGTCGCGCTTTGGCGCGTTTGGCAGCAGCAGGGCGGTAAAATGCCTGCGTTAATGGCAGGTCACAGCCTGGGCGAATATTCCGCGCTGGTTTGCGCTGGCGTCATCAACTTTGCTGATGCCGTTCGTCTGGTGGAAATGCGCGGTAAATTCATGCAGGAAGCGGTTCCGGAAGGCACTGGCGGCATGTCTGCGATCATCGGGCTGGATGATGCCTCTATTGCTAAAGCCTGTGAAGAATCTGCCGAAGGGCAGGTTGTTTCGCCGGTTAACTTTAACTCGCCGGGACAGGTGGTTATCGCCGGGCATAAAGAGGCGGTAGAACGTGCGGGCGCAGCCTGTAAAGCCGCTGGCGCGAAACGCGCGCTGCCGCTGCCGGTGAGCGTACCGTCGCACTGCGCGCTGATGAAACCAGCGGCAGATAAGCTGGCGGTTGAATTAGCCAAAATTACCTTTAGCGCGCCAACGGTGCCGGTAGTGAACAACGTTGACGTGAAATGTGAAACCGATGCCGCCGCTATCCGCGATGCGCTGGTTCGCCAGTTGTACAATCCGGTACAGTGGACGAAGAGCGTGGAATTTATCGCGGCGCAGGGCGTTGAACATCTTTATGAAGTGGGTCCAGGTAAAGTCCTCACTGGTCTGACGAAACGTATTGTCGACACCCTGACAGCGTCGGCGCTGAACGAGCCGGCGGCGCTGTCTGCGGCACTTACGCAATAAAAGAGGAAAACCATGAGCTTTGAAGGAAAGATTGCGCTGGTGACTGGTGCAAGCCGTGGCATAGGCCGCGCAATTGCAGAGACTCTCGTTGCCCGCGGCGCGAAAGTTATCGGGACTGCGACCAGTGAAAATGGTGCGAAGAACATTAGCGACTATTTAGGTGCTAACGGGAAAGGTTTGATGTTGAATGTGACCGATCCTGCATCTATTGAATCTGTTCTGGAAAATATTCGCGCAGAATTTGGTGAAGTGGATATCCTGGTTAATAATGCCGGTATCACTCGTGATAATCTGTTGATGCGAATGAAAGATGATGAGTGGAACGATATTATCGAAACCAACTTATCATCCGTTTTCCGCCTGTCAAAAGCGGTAATGCGCGCTATGATGAAAAAGCGTTGTGGTCGCATTATCACTATTGGTTCTGTGGTTGGTACCATGGGAAATGCAGGTCAGGCAAACTACGCTGCGGCGAAAGCGGGCCTGATCGGTTTCAGTAAATCACTGGCGCGTGAAGTTGCGTCCCGTGGTATTACTGTCAATGTTGTGGCTCCGGGTTTTATTGAAACGGACATGACGCGTGCGCTGTCTGACGATCAGCGTGCGGGTATCCTGGCGCAGGTGCCTGCGGGTCGCCTCGGCGGCGCTCAGGAAATCGCCAGTGCGGTTGCATTTTTAGCCTCTGACGAAGCGAGTTACATCACTGGTGAGACTCTGCACGTCAACGGCGGAATGTACATGGTTTAATCACGATTGAAAAATATTTGCGTTATTAGGGCGAAAGGCCGCAAAATAACGTAAAATCGTGGTAAGACCTGCCGGGATTTAGTTGCAAATTTTTCAACATTTTATACACTACGAAAACCATCGCGAAAGCGAGTTTTGATAGGAAATTTAAGAGTATGAGCACTATCGAAGAACGCGTTAAGAAAATTATCGGCGAACAGCTGGGCGTTAAGCAGGAAGAAGTAACCAACAATGCTTCTTTCGTTGAAGACCTGGGCGCAGATTCTCTTGACACCGTTGAGCTGGTAATGGCTCTGGAAGAAGAGTTTGATACTGAGATTCCGGACGAAGAAGCTGAGAAAATCACCACCGTTCAGGCTGCCATTGATTACATCAACGGCCACCAGGCGTAAGTGAACATCTCCAGGCGGTCGTTCGACCGCCTGAGTTTTATCTTTTTGTCCCACTAGAATCATTTTCCCTCCCTGGAGGACAACCGTGTCTAAGCGTCGTGTAGTTGTGACCGGACTGGGCATGTTGTCTCCTGTCGGCAATACCGTAGAGTCTACCTGGAAAGCTCTCCTTGCCGGTCAGAGTGGCATCAGCCTGATCGACCATTTCGATACTAGCGCCTATGCAACGAAATTTGCTGGCTTAGTAAAGGATTTTAACTGTGATGACATTATCTCGCGCAAAGAACAGCGCAAGATGGATGCCTTCATTCAATATGGAATTGTCGCTGGCGTACAGGCCATGCAGGATTCTGGCCTTGAAGTGACGGAAGAGAACGCAAGCCGTATTGGCGCCGCTATCGGCTCCGGTATCGGTGGTCTCGGTCTGATCGAAGAAAACCACAGTTCGCTGGTAAAAGGCGGACCGCGTAAGATTAGCCCGTTCTTTGTCCCGTCGACGATTGTTAACATGGTAGCAGGCCATCTGACTATCATGTATGGCCTGCGTGGGCCAAGCATCTCTATTGCGACTGCCTGTACTTCAGGCGTGCATAACATCGGCCATGCCGCGCGTATCATCGCCTATGGCGATGCGGACGCGATGGTGGCAGGTGGCGCAGAAAAAGCCAGTACGCCGCTGGGTGTAGGTGGTTTTGGCGCAGCGCGCGCGCTGTCGACCCGCAACGATAACCCACAGGCGGCGAGCCGTCCGTGGGATAAAGAACGCGATGGTTTTGTACTGGGCGACGGTGCCGGTATGTTGGTGCTTGAAGAGTACGAACATGCAAAAGCGCGTGGTGCGAAAATCTATGCCGAAATCGTCGGCTTTGGTATGAGCAGCGATGCTTACCATATGACGTCGCCGCCGGAAAATGGCGCAGGCGCTGCGCTGGCGATGGTTAACGCGTTGCGTGATGCCGCGATTGAGCCTGCTCAGATTGGCTACGTCAACGCGCACGGCACGTCGACGCCTGCCGGCGACAAAGCTGAGACGCAGGCGGTTAAGTCAGTCTTTGGCGATGCTGCAAGCCGAGTGATGGTGAGCTCGACCAAATCGATGACCGGCCATCTGTTGGGCGCCGCAGGCGCAGTAGAGTCTATTTTCTCTATTCTGGCGCTGCGCGATCAGGCCATTCCGCCAACCATTAATCTGGATAACCCGGATGAAGGTTGCGATCTGGACTTCGTGCCGCATGAAGCGCGCCAGGTCAGCGATCTGGAGTACGCTCTGTGCAACTCCTTTGGTTTTGGCGGAACTAACGGTTCCTTGATCTTTAAAAAGATCTAAGTTAAGCCAGAGACAGACATTAATAAAAAGGTCCGCTTGTCGGGCCTTTTTTATCAGGCATATCACCTCTTGTTCTGCGTTATTCATCCTGCCACACTAACAGGCGACGGATAAGGAGCCACTATGTTTTTAATTAATGGCCATGCGCAGGATCAACTTGCTGTAAGCGACCGGGCGACGCAGTTCGGCGATGGCAGTTTTACGACCGCACGTATTGTTGATGGCAACATTTGCCATCTGGAAGCGCATCTTCAGCGCTTGCAGGTTGCCTGTGAAAAATTACGGATCGCTTTTAGCCATTGGTCGACCCTTCGGCAAGAGATGACAATGTTGGCCACAGGGCATGATTCAGGCGTGTTGAAAGTGATCATTAGCCGTGGTAGCGGCGGCCGGGGATACAGCGCCATGAATTGTCAGGCAGCTACCCGAATCCTCTCCGTTTCTGCTTATCCCGCTTATTATTCTCAGTGGCGTAAGCAAGGCATCACTCTTACCCTTAGTCCCATACCGCTTGGGCGCAATCCTTATCTTGCCGGATTAAAACATCTGAACCGCCTCGAACAGGTGTTGATTCGCTCTCATCTTGAGCAGACGGACGCCGATGAGGCGCTGGTTCTTGACAGCGAGGGATGGGTTACGGAATGCTGTGCGGCTAATTTGTTCTGGCGTACAGGCGACATTGTTTTTACGCCGCGTCTGGATCAGGCCGGGGTGAACGGCATTATGCGACAATTTTGTTTACGCCAACTGGCGCAATCTCCTTTCCAGGTTCTTGAAGTACAGGCGAGAGAGGAGGCAGTCAGGCAGGCGGATGAGATTATCATCTGCAACGCGCTAATGCCGATTATTCCCATACGCGCCTATCACGGGACGTCGTATTCTTCGCGAACACTGTTTCAATTTTTAGCCCCATTTTGTGAGCATCCGAATTAGTTATGAAAAAATTGTCAGGCGTTTTCCTTCTGCTGTTGGTTGTGCTGGGTATTGCCGTGGGCGTGGGGATGTGGAAAGTTCGCCATCTGGCGAACAGCACGTTACTTATTAAAGACGAGACTATCTTTACGCTCAAGGCGGGAACGGGGCGGCTGGCGCTTGGTGACCAGCTTTATGATGAAAAAATCATTAATCGCCCCCGGGTATTTCAGTGGCTGCTGCGCGTGGAGCCTGAGTTATCACACTTTAAAGCGGGAACTTACCGTTTTACGACGGGGATGACCGTACGGGAGATGCTTGAGTTGCTGGAGAGCGGCAAAGAAGCGCAATTCCCGTTGCGGTTTGTGGAAGGGATGCGCCTTAGCGACTACCTGAAACAGCTACGAGAGGCGCCGTATATTCGCCATACATTGCCGGATGATGACTACGCCACTGTCGCTCAGGCATTAAAGCTTGCGCACCCGGAATGGGTAGAAGGGTGGTTCTGGCCTGATACCTGGATGTATACCGCCAACACCAGCGATGTCGCTATTCTCAAGCGAGCGCATCAAAAGATGGTGAAAGCTGTCGATACTGTCTGGAAAGGTCGGGCCGAGGGGCTGCCTTATAAAGATCAGAACCAACTGGTGACAATGGCCTCGATTATTGAAAAAGAGACGGCTGTCGCCAGCGAACGCGATCAGGTGGCCTCAGTCTTTATTAATCGCCTGAGAATCGGTATGCGCCTTCAGACCGATCCCACCGTGATTTACGGGATGGGGACGAGTTATAATGGTAACTTGTCGCGTGCGGATCTGGAAAAGCCGACGGCTTATAACACGTATACCATAACCGGGCTGCCGCCAGGACCGATTGCATCGCCCAGCGAAGCGTCATTGCAGGCGGCGGCGCATCCGGCGAAAACGCCGTATCTCTATTTTGTGGCCGACGGTAAAGGCGGTCACACATTTAACACCAATCTTGCCAGCCATAATCGGTCAGTGCAGGAGTACCTGAAAGTGCTTAAGGAAAAAAATGGGCAGTAATTATATCGTCATCGAGGGCCTGGAAGGCGCCGGAAAAACCACTGCGCGCGACGTGGTGGTGGAGACCCTTGAGCAACTGGGTATTCGTAATATGATTTTTACCCGTGAGCCGGGCGGTACGCAGCTTGCCGAAAAACTAAGAAGTCTGGTGCTGGATATTCGATCGGTAGGCGACGAAGTGATTACCGATAAAGCGGAAGTGCTGATGTTTTATGCCGCTCGCGTACAGCTCGTCGAAACGGTAATCAAACCCGCGCTGGCGCAAGGCGTATGGGTGATCGGCGATCGCCACGATCTCTCGACCCAGGCGTATCAGGGGGGAGGGCGCGGCATTGATCAAACCATGCTGGCGACACTACGCGATGCCGTGCTGGGCGATTTTCGTCCTGACCTGACGCTGTATCTGGATGTCACGCCGGAAGTCGGGCTAAAACGCGCCAGAGCGCGCGGCGATTTGGATCGCATTGAGCAGGAATCTTTTGATTTCTTTAACCGGACTCGCGCGCGCTATCTGGAACTGGCGGCGCAAGACTCGCGTATCCGCACCATTGACGCGACCCAGCCGCTGGATGCCGTCATGCGCGACATTCGCGCCACGGTGACGAAGTGGGTGCAGGAGCAAGCGGCATGAAATGGTATCCATGGTTACGGCCCGCCTATGAAAAACTGGTAGAAAGTTACCAGGCGGGACGTGGGCACCATGCGCTACTGATTCAGGCCTTACCTGGCATGGGCGACGAGGCGCTGTGCTATGCGCTGAGCCGTTATCTGTTATGCCAGCAGCCTGAGGGCCACAAAAGCTGTGGGCATTGCCGTGGCTGTCAGCTTATGCAGGCTGGCACGCATCCGGACTATTACACGCTGACGCCGGATAAAGGCAAAAGCAGCCTCGGCGTAGATGCGGTACGCGAGGTCAGCGAGAAATTGTACGAGCACTCCCGTCTGGGCGGCGCGAAGGTGGTGTGGATTGCGGATGCGGCGCTATTAACCGACGCCGCCGCCAATGCGTTGCTCAAAACGCTGGAAGAGCCGCCGGAGCAAACCTGGTTTTTCCTTGCCAGCCCGGAGCCTGCTCGTCTGTTGGCGACATTACGCAGCCGCTGCCGGCTGCATCATCTGGCGCCGCCGTCCGAATCGTATGCGATGTCATGGCTGTCGCGAGAAGTGACGGCGTCACAAGAAGCATTGCTCACGGCGCTACGTCTGAATGCGGGGTCGCCCGGCGCCGCGCTGGCGCTGTTGCAGTCTGAACGCTGGGCGCAGCGTGAGGCGCTGTGTCAGGCGTTAATGGACAGTTTGCATACGGGCGACTGGTATGCGGTATTAACGGCGCTCAATCATGAGCAAGCCCCGGCGCGCCTGCACTGGCTGGCGACGCTGCTGGTAGACGCGCTGAAACGTCAGCACGGCGCGTCGTACCTGACAAACGTTGATGCGGACGCGGTTGTTGCCGCGCTGGCGGGGCCGCTATCCCCGGCGCGTATTCAGGCAATCCTGAACGATGTTTGCCATTGTCGTGATCAATTACTTCATGTGACCGGATTAAACCGCGAACTGGTATTAACCGATCTCATTCTCCGCATCGAGCATTACCTGCAACCAGGCACCTTGTTGCCTGTTCCTCATCTTTGAGAGAGACATTATGTTTTTAGTCGACTCACACTGCCATCTTGATGGTCTGGATTATCAATCTTTGCATAAGGACGTGGACGATGTGCTGGCGAAAGCCGCCGCGCGCGATGTGAAGTTCTGTTTAGCGGTGGCGACGACGCTGCCGGGGTATCGCCATATGCGCAAGCTGGTGGGCAAGCGCGATAATGTGGTCTTTTCCTGCGGCGTGCATCCGTTAAATCAGGATGAAGCATATGACGTAGAAGAACTGCGCCTCCTTGCTGCAGAAGACGATGTGGTGGCGATGGGCGAGACCGGGCTTGATTACTTTTACACGCCTGAGACCAAAATCCGCCAGCAGGCGTCTTTTATTCATCATATCCAGATTGGCCGCGAATTGCATAAACCGGTGATTGTCCATACTCGCGACGCGCGTGCCGATACGCTGGCTATCCTGCGCGAAGAAAAAGTGACGGATTGCGGCGGCGTACTACACTGTTTTACAGAAGACAGAGAAACGGCCGGCAAATTGTTGGATCTGGGGTTTTATATCTCTTTTTCCGGCATCGTAACGTTCCGTAACGCTGAACAGTTGCGTGATGCGGCGCGCTATGTGCCGCTGGATCGATTATTAGTCGAGACCGATTCTCCTTATCTGGCACCGGTGCCGCATCGCGGTAAAGAGAACCAGCCTGCGATGGTACGCGACGTCGCAGAATATATGGCGGTATTGAAAGGGGTTGCCGTTGAAGAACTGGCGCAGATCACCACCGATAACTTTGCTCGCCTGTTCCATATTGACGCGTCTCGCCTGTCATCAATCCGTTAAACGAGTTTTTTTAAAGCTCGTAATTAATAAACAAAACGCGTAAAGTTCACCGCCACAAAAGGGGCGGTGAGCGAGCTTATGGAAACATTCGGAAACTCATTTTGGCAGAATGTGATACTTTTTAGGCTATCTGGCGCTGAAACGTGATAGCCGTCAAACAAAATCAGACGTATTTATTTTACTCTGTGTAATAAATAAAAGGGCACTTAGATGTCCTGTCCACGGCGGGGTTCTCCCCCCTCGCCAATGCGTGAGAACGTAGAAAAGCACAAATACTCAGGAGCACTCTCAATTATGTTTAAGAATGCATTTGCTAACCTGCAAAAGGTCGGTAAATCGCTGATGCTGCCGGTATCCGTACTCCCTATCGCAGGTATCCTGCTGGGTGTCGGTTCCGCTAACTTCAGCTGGCTGCCAGCCGTTGTATCGCACGTTATGGCAGAAGCGGGCGGATCTGTTTTTGCCAATATGCCGCTGATTTTCGCTATCGGCGTGGCGTTGGGCTTCACCAACAACGACGGCGTTTCGGCTCTGGCGGCGGTAGTCGCGTATGGCATCATGGTGAAAACCATGGCTGTGGTTGCGCCGCTGGTTCTGCATTTACCTGCTGAAGAGATCGCCGCTAAACACCTTGCTGATACGGGTGTTCTCGGGGGGATTATCTCCGGTGCAATCGCAGCGTATATGTTTAACCGCTTCTACCGTATCAAACTGCCTGAGTATCTGGGCTTCTTTGCGGGCAAACGCTTCGTGCCGATCATTTCGGGTCTGGCCGCTATTTTTACCGGTGTGGTGCTGTCTTTCGTATGGCCGCCAATCGGTACGGCTATCCAGGCGTTCTCGCAGTGGGCGGCTTATCAGAACCCGGTTGTCGCGTTTGGTATTTACGGTTTTATCGAGCGTTGCCTGGTGCCGTTTGGTCTGCATCATATCTGGAACGTTCCTTTCCAGATGCAGATCGGCGAATATACCAACGCAGCGGGTCAGGTATTCCACGGCGACATTCCGCGCTATATGGCGGGCGACCCGACGGCAGGTATGTTGTCTGGCGGCTTCCTGTTCAAAATGTACGGTCTGCCGGCTGCGGCCATTGCTATCTGGCACTCTGCTAAACCGGAAAACCGCGCAAAAGTGGGCGGTATCATGATTTCCGCCGCGCTGACCTCGTTTTTGACGGGTATTACCGAGCCTATCGAGTTCTCCTTCATGTTCGTGGCGCCGATCCTGTACATTATTCACGCGATTCTGGCAGGTCTGGCATTCCCGATCTGTATCCTGCTGGGGATGCGTGACGGTACGTCGTTCTCCCACGGTCTGATCGACTTTATCGTGCTGTCCGGTAACAGCAGCAAATTGTGGCTGTTCCCGATTGTTGGCGCCGGTTATGCGATTGTGTACTACACCGTGTTCCGCGTGCTGATCAAAGCGTTGGATCTGAAAACGCCGGGTCGTGAAGACACTACTGATGACGCAAAAGCGGGGGCGACCAGCGAAATGGCGCCGGCTTTGGTTGCGGCGTTTGGCGGTAAAGAGAACATCACTAACCTGGATGCCTGTATCACGCGTCTGCGCGTGAGCGTAGCCGATGTAGCGAAAGTGGATCAGGCTGGCCTGAAGAAACTGGGCGCGGCAGGCGTTGTCGTCGCGGGTTCCGGCGTTCAGGCTATTTTCGGTACGAAATCCGATAACCTGAAAACGGAAATGGATGAGTACATCCGTAACAGCTAAGCAGTAATGATGTTGGGGAGAATTAAGGCAGCCATTCGGCTGCCTTTTTTAATGGCGCTTTACATGCCGCTCTCCGACAGTCTGTCAGAACTGATAATTGGCGGTGAGGCTGACGTTACGCGGTGCGCCGTAAACAATGGAACCATCAATATTGGTGTCGTAGGTTTTATCAAACAGGTTGTTGATGTTTCCCTGTACGGAGAAATTTTTCGTCACCTGATAGCGGGTAAACAGATCGACCAGCGCATAGCTGCCCTGTTCGGCGCGGAAAGTGCCGTACGGCGTCGTGGTATCTTTGTAAACCCGATTCTGCCAGTTCACGCCGCCGCCGACCGTCAGCTCCGGTATCGCCGGCAGACGATAGCGGGTGAATAACTTCACGCTGGTGCGCGGAAGATTAGGGTTCACGGCGTTACCTTCATTGTCCTCGGCAACATACCGGGTAGCCCCGAAAGTCATCTGCCAGTTATCGGTAATTGCGCCGTTCACTTCAAATTCGACGCCTTTGCTCACCGTTCCGTCAGTAGACTTCCAGGCAAACTCCCCATTACTGCCAGGGATGGGAATAGTGGTTGCCTGAGCGACGTTATTCTGCTCAATGCGGAACACGGACAACGTGGTGGTGAGGCGACTGTTCATCCAGTCGGACTTCAGACCCGCTTCATAGTTATTACCGGTAATCGGAGCCAGATATTGACCCGCTTTGTCGCGTTTATTCTGCGGCTGAAAGATAGAGGTATAACTGGCATAAGCGGACCAGTTGTCGTTGATATCATAAATCAGCCCGGCATACGGCGTGGTATGGTTTTTCTCCATGCTGTAGGTCAGTGTATCAACACGCCAGTTGGTATAACGAGCGCCGAGAATCAGATGCAGCGGGTCGGCCAGCGAAATGCGCGTAGCGGCATACAGCGATTTCATATGCGTGGTATCGTCCTGCGCCAGATTTTGTGGCGCCCAGTGGGTTTGGGGGAAATTACCGTTAAAGGCGCTGAAGTTGCCAATGTCGTCCGGAAAGACGTTCGCCCAGGCGCTAAAATAGCGGTTATTCTGTTTACTATAACTGCCGCCAAACATCATATTGTGCTGACGGCCAAACAGCTCATAAGCGCCATCGGCAAAGAGATCTATGGCATCTACTTTGCGCTTGCCGCTGTTCCAGCCCGTACCGCCGACCACGGGGTAGCTTGCGCCATAAGGACTCACCAGCGTACCTGTCTCTTTATCGACTAACGCATCGATATACATCATTTTACTGTCGAATTTGACCTCAGTATGGGTCGCATTCAGGGTCGCCTGCCAGCTTTCGGCAAAACGCTGTTTAAGCGTGACGAAGAATTTATTTATCTCTTTGTTGTTATAAGCCCAGTCCGGGGCGGTACTACGCGCGCGGTCATAGCTATTTTTGCTGCCATCGGTGTTCCAGCGCGGCAGACCGCCCCAGGTTGGGCTGTTGACATCAATTTTTTGATATTCATAACCGGCTGAAAGGTTGGTGGTTGTACCCAGATCGGCATCGACAATTCCGGAAAAGAACGCTTTCTCACTGTTATAGCGGTCCAGCCAGGAATCATTATTCTGATAACCCGCCACGATGCGCCCACGGACATTACCGTCTGCGGTGAGCGGACTTTGCAGATCCATGACGTAACGCTGCTTATTCCAGCTACCGTATTCTGTGGAGACGTTACCTTTGAACTCCCGACTGGTGGCGTGTTTACGGATCATATTAATTGAGGCAGAAGGATTACCGGTCCCGGTCATCAGCCCATTCGCGCCGCGAACCACCTCCACGCGCTCATACAGCGCGGTATCCGTTAGCGCATCGCCCAGATTCCAGCGGGACTCAAAATACGTTGGAATACCGTCAACCATATAGTTGTCAATTTCAAACCCGCGCGAGTAATAGCTGATGCGATCGGAGTCAGCCTGACTTCCGCTGATCCCCAGCGTATTGGTCATCACCTCGCCCAGGGTTTGCAACTGCTGGTCTTCCATACGCTGCTGGCTGACAATACTGACCGACTGCGGGATATCGCGCTGAGTCATCGGCATTTTGGTGCCCGCTGCGGTCGTTTTCATGCTGTAATCCTGTTCTTCACGGTTTACGGCGTCAGCGGTCGTCTCGCCTTCGACAATAACGGTATCCTCAGCCGCGAAGGCGGCAGGCATAAATGCCATCGCCATACCCATAGCTAACAGCGACGGTGCGGCGGTGGACGGAAGGTGTTTGTCCCGGCGGTATTGAATGAAAGACATCTGAAAATCCTTGCTTGTTATTGGGGTAAGTTCAGGACGTATGACGTTGAACCTTTTCATTCTTTGCTAGTTAATGCGCATAAAAATGCAAATGAGAAATATACGCATTTGTATTAAATGTGTAAAACGGTATAACCAGGGAAACTAGAAATATTTTTTAAGCGTACAAAGGCGTCATGGCTGGGGGATATGGCGGTAAGTCCAGCATGTAGTCATTTTTCGCTTAATAAATCGTGGGTTAAAGTTGAAAGAGCGTCGGTAACTCGCTCATACTCTATACTCGCAGTATGGCTCGGCGTAGCATGTGCGCTGCAAGGGCTATTATGAAAAAGGAAAACGTCGTGGCAGAAGAAACTATATTCAGCAAAATTATTCGTCGTGAAATCCCTTCGGATATCGTTTATCAGGATGAGCTGGTCACCGCCTTTCGTGATATTTCACCGCAGGCGCCGACGCATATCTTGATTATTCCCAATATCCTGATCCCAACCGTCAATGACGTGACGGCGGAACATGAACAGGCGTTAGGTCGGATGATCACCGTGGCGGCGAAAATCGCCGAACAGGAAGGCATTGCCGAAGATGGGTATCGTTTAATCATGAATACCAACCGTCATGGGGGCCAGGAGGTTTATCATATCCATATGCACCTACTGGGCGGCCGCCCGCTAGGCCCGATGCTGGCGCATAAAGGCTTGTAAGTATGATCAAAGGATGCATCGCGGTTTCTCTGGGCTTGCTGCTGCTTACCGGCTGCCGGTCACACCCTGAAATTCCGGTAAGCGACGCGCAGTCGCTGGTGATGGAGTCCACGGTTCTGGCGGCGGGCGTCACCGCAGAGCCGCCTGAACTGACGGCGTCTGATATCCAGCCATCAGCCTCTTCCCGCGTCTATAACGAAAGGCAAGAGCCCATAACCGTTCATTATCGGTTTTACTGGTATGACGCGCGGGGGCTGGAGATGCATCCGCTGGAGGCGCCGCGTAGCGTAACCATACCCGCGCGTTCGTCGGTAACGCTATTTGGCAGCGCCAATTATCTGGGGGCGCATAAGGTCAGGCTTTATCTTTATTTGTGAGGAGTGAATTTTGATGACAAAAATGCATCGCTACGCTGCCATTGCTGCGCTGGCGATATTTCTCTCCGGGTGTATGGCGCAACGTCAACCTGCGCCAGTTGAAGAGGTAAAACCAGCGCCAGAACAACCCGCGCAGCCGCCGCAGCCTCCTGTTGTGCCGTCTGTGCCAACGATTCCACAGCAACCGGGGCCGATCGAACATGAAGATCAAACGGGCCAGCCAGCGCCTAAGGTGCGCCACTATGACTGGAACGGCGCGATGCAACCGCTGGTCAGCAAAATGTTGCAGGCTGATGGCGTGACGGCCGGAAGCGTATTGCTTGTTGACAGCGTGAATAACCGGACGAATGGGTCGTTAAATGCGAACGAGGCAACGGAAACGTTACGTAATGCGCTGGCGAACAACGGTAAATTTACGCTGGTGTCCGTACAGCAACTCTCGATGGCAAAACAGCAGTTAGGATTGTCTCCGCAGGATAGTCTGGGAACGCGCAGTAAAGCTATTGGCATTGCGCGCAATGTCGGGGCGCAATATGTACTTTACTCCAGCGCATCCGGTAACGTTAACGCGCCTGCATTACAGATGCAGTTAATGCTGGTGCAAACTGGCGAGATAATCTGGTCAGGTAAAGGTGCGGTCCAACAACAATAATCCCTTAACGCGCGACGAGATCCTGTCGCGCTATTTTCCCCAGTATCGTCCCGCCGTCGCCACATCGCAGGGGCTAAGCGGCGGGAGCTGTATTATTGCCCACGATACTCACCGTGTCGTGCTGCGCCGTCATCACGACCCTGACGCTCCACCAGCCCATTTTTTACGTCATTACCGCGCCTTATCCCAATTGCCGGCCAGTCTTGCGCCGCGAGCGCTTTTTTATACTCCAGGCTGGATGGCGGTAGAATATCTGCATGGTGTGGTAAATTCCGCTCTGCCAGATGCCGACGAACTGGCGGCCTTACTGTATCATTTGCATCAACAGCCGCGTTTTGGCTGGCGTATCGCGCTATCGCCACTATTGGCGCAGTACTGGTCGTGTTGCGATCCGGCAAGGCGTACGCCGTTTTGGTTGCGGCGGCTCAAACAGTTGCAAAAAAACGGTGAACCTCGCCCGCTTCGGCTCGCGCCTTTGCATATGGATGTCCATGGCGACAATATAGTATTAACGTCCGCCGGGTTGAGACTGATTGACTGGGAGTATGCCGGCGACGGCGATATTGCGTTGGAGCTGGCGGCAGTATGGGTTGAGGATGAACGCCAGCACCGACAACTGGCAGACGCTTATGCCGCGCGCGCGCGAATCGACGCCCGGCAGCTATGGCGACAGATACGATTATGGCACCCCTGGGTCATTATGCTAAAAGCAGGGTGGTTCGAATACCGCTGGCGACAAACCGGCGAGCAACAATTTATCAGGCTGGCCGATGAAACCTGGCGCCAGCTACGTATGAAAGGATAAGGAGAGCAGTGTGGGCCCAGTAATGTTGAATGTCGAAGGATGTGAGCTGGATGCGGAGGAGCGCGAGATACTGGCGCATCCGCTGGTTGGCGGGCTTATTCTGTTCACGCGTAATTACCATGACCCGGAACAGTTGCGCGAATTAGTGCGCCAGATTCGGGCGGCATCGCGTAACCATCTGGTGGTGGCCGTCGATCAGGAAGGCGGGCGCGTACAGCGTTTCCGTGAAGGGTTTACCCGCCTGCCCGCGGCGCAATCTTTTTTTGCGCTGCATGGGCTGGAAGAGGGGGGGCGACTGGCGCAGGAGGCAGGGTGGCTGATGGCCAGCGAAATGATCGCGATGGATATTGATATCAGTTTTGCGCCAGTGCTGGATGTCGGGCATATCAGCGCGGCAATTGGCGAGCGTTCTTATCATGCCGATCCAGCAAAAGCGTTGGCAATGGCAACGCGCTTTATTGACGGCATGCATGACGCCGGGATGAAAACGACCGGTAAGCATTTCCCCGGCCACGGCGCGGTCACGGCGGACTCCCACAAAGAGACGCCGTGCGATCCACGTCCTGAAACGGACATCCGTGGCAAAGATATGTCGGTGTTCCGCACGCTGATTAGCGAGAATAAACTGGATGCGATTATGCCTGCCCACGTGATCTACCGCGCTATCGATCCGCGTCCGGCAAGCGGTTCGCCGTACTGGCTGAAAACGGTGCTGCGTCAGGAGTTAGGCTTTGATGGCGTCATTTTCTCCGACGATCTGTCGATGGAGGGCGCGGCGATTATGGGCAGCTATGCTGAGCGCGCTCAGGCGTCGCTGGATGCGGGTTGCGATATGATTCTGGTCTGCAATAATCGTAAAGGCGCAGTCAGCGTGCTGGATAATCTGTCGCCGATCAAAGCAGAACGTGTTACACGTTTGTATCATAAAGGTTCATTTTCACGCCGGGAGCTCATGGACTCAGCACGCTGGAAAACAGCCAGCGCCCAGCTCAACCAGTTACATGAACGCTGGCAGGAAGAAAAAGCAGGTCATTAACTCGAGTTTTCGTGAGGGTGCCAGATGATTATTTATTTACACGGTTTTGATTCAAATAGTCCGGGCAACCATGAAAAAGTGTTGCAATTACAGTTTATCGACCCGGATGTTCGGCTGGTAAGCTACAGTACGCGGCATCCTAAGCACGATATGCAGCATCTGCTGAAAGAAGTGGACAAAATGTTGCAGTTGAATGTGGACGAGCGCCCTTTAATCTGTGGCGTGGGGCTGGGCGGTTACTGGGCGGAGCGGATTGGCTTTTTGTGCGATATCCGTCAGGTGGTTTTTAACCCGAACCTGTTCCCCTATGAAAACATGGAGGGGAAAATCGATCGCCCGGAAGAATATGCGGACATCGCTACAAAGTGCGTGACCAACTTTCGCGAAAAAAATCGCGATCGTTGTCTGGTGATCCTCTCGCGTCATGACGAAGCGCTGGACAGCCAACGCTCAGCGCAAGCGCTTCACCCGTTTTATGAAATTGTGTGGGATGAGGAACAGACTCACAAATTCAAAAATATTTCGCCGCATTTGCAACGTATCAAAGCGTTTAAAACGCTGGGATAACGCCATCCGGCAATATGGCGTTATCAGTGACCGGATAACCAGCCTTGCGGCTGGTTTTTTTATGCTCAATTCTCGCAAACTGTCTATCTTTTCAGCATGAAAACTTGATGCACATCAATTTTGGTATGACCAATGCACCGTTCATGCTATTCTCATATCAGAAGCTTATTCTCATTAACGTAACTTGTTGTTAATTAAAGGCTATGCTAATAACTTTTAATTAACAATTGGTTAATAAATTTAAGGGGGTCACGTTGACTACACCATTAAAAAAGATCGTGATTGTCGGCGGCGGCGCTGGCGGGCTGGAAATGGCGACGCAGTTAGGCCATAAACTGGGGCGCAAGAAAAAAGCGAAAATCACGCTGGTAGACAGAAATCACAGCCATCTGTGGAAACCATTGCTGCACGAAGTGGCGACTGGCTCTCTGGACGAAGGCGTGGATGCGCTGAGCTATCTGGCTCATGCGCGTAATCATGGTTTCCAGTTCCAGCTGGGGTCGGTGATGGATATCGATCGCGAAGCGAAAACCATCACCATTGCCGAGTTGCGTGATGAAAAGGGCGAACTGCTGGTGCCGGAGCGCAAAATCGCGTATGACACGCTGGTGATGGCGCTGGGCAGCACCTCTAATGATTTCAACACGCCGGGCGTGAAAGAGCACTGTATCTTCCTCGATAACCCGCATCAGGCGCGCCGTTTTCACCAGGAGATGCTGAACCTGTTCCTCAAGTATTCGGCTAATCTGGGCGCGAACGGTAAGGTCAATATCGCCATCGTTGGCGGCGGTGCGACGGGGGTTGAGCTGTCGGCTGAACTGCATAATGCGGTAAAACAGCTGCATAGCTATGGTTATAAGGGGCTGACCAACGACGCGCTGAACGTGACGTTGGTTGAGGCTGGCGAGCGTATTCTGCCTGCGTTGCCGCCGCGTATCTCCAGCGCCGCGCATAATGAACTGACCAAACTGGGCGTTCGCGTGCTGACGCAAACTATGGTCACCAGCGCCGACGAAGGCGGTCTGCATACGAAAGAAGGTGAATATATTCAGGCCGATCTGATGGTGTGGGCGGCGGGTATCAAAGCGCCAGATTTTATGAAAGAGATTGGTGGTCTGGAAACGAACCGCATTAACCAACTGGTGGTGGAACCGACGCTGCAAACCACGCGCGATCCTGATATTTATGCGATTGGCGACTGCGCTTCCTGCGCACGTCCGGAGGGAGGTTTTGTGCCGCCTCGCGCTCAGGCGGCGCATCAGATGGCTACCTGCGCGATGAATAACATTCTGGCGCAGATGAATGGCAAACCGCTGAAAGCTTACCAGTATAAAGATCATGGATCGCTGGTCTCTCTGTCCAACTTCTCTACCGTGGGTAGTCTGATGGGGAACCTGACCCGCGGTTCAATGATGATTGAAGGACGTATCGCCCGCTTCGTGTATATCTCGCTATACCGTATGCACCAGATAGCGCTGCATGGATACTTTAAAACCGGCCTGATGATGCTGGTGGGCAGTATTAACCGCGTCATTCGTCCGCGCCTGAAACTGCATTAATTTCTCTGCGTCTCACCGGCTGCTCGCGCCGGTGAGCGCTTCTCCATCACTCGCTTCGGAGTTGTCCGAATCCTTCAGCTTTACCGCCTCATCCCGCATTTTTCATCCTCATTCCGATTGGCTTTGTTCGCATACTGGTTGCAAAATTGTTACCAATAGCAACGAAGGAGGAACTCCCGTGAATAAATCAATGTTGGCGGGTATAGGGATTGGCGTAGCGGCTGCGCTGGGTGTGGCGGCAGTGGCCAGTCTCAACGTATTTGATCGTGGTCCGCAATATGCGCAGGTGATATCGGCTAAACCGATTAAAGAGACGGTAAAAACGCCGCGTCAGGAGTGCCGTAATGTCACGGTCACGCATCGCAGACCGGTTCAGGACGAAAACCGTATTGCCGGCTCGGTGCTTGGCGCAGTAGCAGGCGGCGTGATTGGACATCAATTTGGCGGCGGTCGTGGTAAAGATGTGGCGACGGTCGTCGGGGCGCTGGGCGGCGGTTATGCTGGCAATCAAATCCAGGGATCAATGCAAGAAAGTGATACTTACACTACCACGCAGCAACGCTGTAAGACGGTGTATGACAAATCTGAAAAGATGCTTGGCTACGACGTGACCTACAAAATTGGCGATCAGCAGGGCAAAATCCGCATGGATAAAGACCCCGGAACGCAAATTCCCCTCGACGGCAATGGCCAACTGGTTCTGAATAACAAAGCATAAAAAAGCTGTACTCTGCAAGTTAGCCCCTCATTCGCTCAGGCTGAGGGGCTTTTTTTTATCCGAAGCCGCGTCGTTCAGGACTTGATCAGTTCAGGCCAGATGCGCAGAGTCGTACGCGTAATTTGCATCAGTTGTTCGAAGGTGGCACCTTCACGGGCGCTGATCGACATTCCCTGTAAAATACAGTTTATATATTCTGCGAGCGCCTGCGGGTTACAGTGCGCCGGAATTTCACCGCGCTCCTGACGTTGGCGCAGAAAGTGGATGAGCGTCTGTTCCTGCATGGCGTGGCGTGATTTTACCGTGCGGGCGATATCGCGCGAGGAGGCGGCCAGGGTGGCGGACGTATTAATCATAAAGCAGCCAGCCGGCGTGTCTGTACTGGTAAAGCAGGCGGCAATTTCTGTGAAGTAATCTTCCAGCGCCGATTCTACGCTTTTCTCTTCACAAAAGAGCTGGGCTTCGTGTTTTGAGGCAAAGCGAGTGATGTAGCGATCCAGGACAGCGCGAAATAATCCTTCTTTGTTAGTGAATTCCGCATAGAGAGTAGGCGCTTTCGCCCCGGTAGCCTCTACGAGATCGGCAAGCGAAGTTGCTTCATAGCCGTGCTGCCAGAAGAGAGTCATGGCCTTATCAAGCGCGGCTTCCCTGTCGAACACTTTTGGTCGGCCACGGCTTTTCTTCGCGCAACTCGTGGTATCCGTTGTCATGATGCCGTTGTACCTGTTTAAAGAGCGGTCTCTCTATTATAAAAACAAACCACTTCTGGCTCCAGAGTATTCATTAGAAAAATAAATCAATTCTATTCACATGAAAATAACATCTTTATAAATTATATAACGATCATTATAAAAAGAGGTTGACGTGTGATGTAGATCACATCTATGATTAACTTATCGATCGTTAAGTTAATGCTTACGACACCCATTCATCTGCTAAAGGTCATCACTATGAAAAACGTAAAAACCCTCATCGCTGCTGCCGTACTGAGTTCGCTCTCATTCGCCAGCTTCGCCGCCGTTGAAGTTCAGGCAACGCCAGAAGGTCAACAGAAGTTCGGCACCATTTCCGCGAATGGCGGCACGAATCTGGGCTCGCTGGAAGATCAGCTGGCGCAAAAAGCGCAGGAGATGGGGGCGAAGTCTTTCCGTATTACCTCTGTTACCGGCCCGAATACCCTCCACGGTACGGCGGTAATCTATAAGTAAGCATTAACCCTCATTAATGCCGCTGCGATTGCCACAATAAAAAGAAAAAGCCTCGCGATGCATCGCGAGGCTTTTTTGTCGGTCAGCTATTCACGCTTACAGCGACTGCGGTTTCGCCTCTGCTTGACGGGTTACATCCACCGGCATTCCGGAACGCACTTCCATAACATGTTCCATCACCGCAGCATCGGTCTGCGGCGCGTCCTTAAAGGCCTGCATCGGGCCATTCAGCACAATCGGCAACACCTGCGGATCGTCGCCTATATTTTTAGACAGCGGCTGATGAACTTCCACCAGTCGCACGCCGCCTGGCTCCACCGAGGCTTTAATCGGCGTATTGATAATATTCACTTTGGTTCCCGGCGTGACCTGACGGAACAATGTCTCTATATCACCGTCGCGCAGACGGATACAGCCGGAACTGACGCGCATACCAATGCCAAAATCGGCATTCGTGCCATGTAACAGATAGACGCCGCCGTAGGCCGCTAAACGAATCGCGTGATGTCCCATTGGGTTATCGGGACCGGCAGGCACCACGGCGGGGAGATCGATACCTTGCGCTTTATAACGGGCGCGAATATTGGCGGTCGGCGTCCAGGTTGGATTGGCGCGTTTATCCGAAATGGTCGTCACCATCGTTGGCGTCAGGGTATCGCCGCCCAGTTGGCCAATCCCGATAGGGTAGACCGTGACCGTATTTTTCCCCGGTTGATAATAGTAAAGCCGTAATTCCGCGAGGTTAATGACGATACCTTCACGTGGCGCGTCCGGTAGCAGCGTTTGCAGCGGAATCGTTAGCACGCTGCCTGCGCGTGGCACATAAGGATCAATGCCGGGGTTGGCCTGTAACAGGGCTAAAAAGCCCACGTTATATTTTTTGGCGATCGCCTCCAGCGAGCCGCCGTCGTCTTCAACGACATGGAATTTATTTTCTCCCACCAGTCGACTGCCGGGGGGCGGAAGAGGCCACGTATTCGCCTGCGCGGGAAGGGCAAGCATGATGGTCGCGGTAAGCGCAAGCAACGCCCACCAGCGAGAGAGTCGCGTATTGTTGAACATTATAATAAACCCATGATTATTATGTGGTTATTTTTATAAAAGAGGAAATAAGAATTATGGCGGTTGGCTGTGTCTGGAACTGCAGGGAAGTGCAAAGAATTTGTAAAGATTAGGCCGGACGCAGAGTAATGACGCCCGGCCTGACGCTTATGCAATAGCGTTTTCTTCCAGTTGCTGCATAAACTGGCGTACCCAGTCTATACGCGTTTTACGTTCGCTTAAATCCTGAATAAACTTGAGGCGCGTCGGGCCATCCAGACGGAAATGCTGCGGCTGTTTTTGCAGCAACCCGATAAGCCAGGCGGGGTCAACGTGGTTTTTCTCGGCGAACTCAATCGTTCCGCCTTTCTCGTTACCCTCCAGTTTTCGGATGCCGAGCTTTTGCGCCTGTTGGCGCAGGCGGGCGATATCCAGCAGATTACGCGCCGGATCGGGCAGCAGGCCGAAGCGGTCGATCAATTCCACTTTGATCTCCTCCAGCTCGTTTTCGTTCTTCGCGCTGGCAATGCGTTTATAGAATGACAGCCGGGTATTAACATCCGGAATAAAATCATCCGGCAGTAACGACGGCATTCGCAGCTCGACTTCCGTTTGCTGACTGGTGAGATCTTCCAGCGAGGGTTCGCGGCCTGCTTTCAGCGCATCAACGGCGTTTTCCAGCAATTCCATGTAGAGTGAGAAGCCGATGGTTTCCATTGAGCCGCTTTGCTCTTCGCCAAGCAGTTCGCCCGCGCCGCGGATCTCCAGATCGTGGGTCGCCAGCGCAAACCCGGCGCCTAAATCCTCCAGCGACGCAATCGCCTCCAGCCGTTTTTGCGCATCGGTGGTCATGGCCTTAGGATGTGGCGTCAACAGCCAGGCGTAGGCCTGGTGGTGCGAGCGCCCAACGCGGCCACGCAGCTGGTGCAACTGCGCGAGGCCGAAATGATCCGCGCGTTCAATGATGATCGTGTTAGCGGTGGGAATGTCGATCCCCGTTTCGATAATGGTAGTACACACCAGCACGTTAAAACGTTGATGGTGGAAATCGTTCATGACCCGTTCCAGCTCACGTTCGCGCATCTGCCCGTGGCCTATAGCGATTCGCGCTTCCGGCACCAGTTCCGCCAGCCGCTCTGCGGCTTTCTGAATATTTTCGACGTCATTGTACAAATAGTAAACCTGACCGCCGCGCAGGATTTCACGCAGAATCGCTTCCCTTACCACCAGGCTATCATACTCGCGGACAAAGGTTTTTACCGCCAGACGACGGGCAGGGGGGGTGGCGATAATGGAGAGATCGCGCATACCGCTCATCGCCATATTCAGCGTCCGCGGGATCGGCGTCGCCGTGAGCGTCAGAATATCGACATCGGCGCGCATCGCCTTAATTCGCTCTTTGTGGCGCACGCCGAAACGATGCTCTTCATCGACAATCAGCAGGCCGAGGTCGCGCAGCTTCACATCGCTTTGTAGCAGTTTATGCGTACCGATCAGAATATCGATCTTACCCTCGGCGGCTTCCGCCAGGATTTGTGTCTGCTCTTTGGCGCTGCGAAAGCGGGACAGCATCTCAATGCGTACCGGCCAGTTGGCGAAACGGTCGCGGAAGTTGTCATAGTGTTGCTGCGCCAGCAGCGTAGTCGGCACCAGTACCGCTACTTGTTTATGGTTTTCCACTGCCAGGAACGCGGCGCGCATCGCCACTTCGGTTTTGCCGAAGCCGACGTCGCCGCACACCAGCCTGTCCATCGCCAGCGGTTGGCACATATCGCTCAATACGGCGTTAATCGCCTGTGCCTGATCGGGCGTCGTTTCAAACGGGAAGCTGTCGCAGAATAACTGATACTGCTCACGATCATGCTTAAAGGCAAAACCCTCTTTTGCCGCCCGTTGCGCATAAATATCCAACAGTTCCGCTGCGACATCGCGCACTTTTTCCGCCGCTTTCTGCCGGGCGCGCGACCAGGCGTCGCCGCCCAGTTTATGCAGAGGCGCACTTTCTTCCGCGCCGCCGGCATAGCGGCTAATCAGATGCAATGAGGAGACCGGCACATACAGTTTGGCGTCATTGGCGTAGGTGAGCATCAGATACTCACCCTTGATGCCGCCAGCCTCCAGAGTGGTCATGCCGGCATAGCGTCCGACGCCGTGCTCCAGATGCACTACCGGCTGACCGACGTGGAGCTCCGCCAGGTTACGAATCAACGTATCCGGGTTGATCGTGCGGCGGGAATCCAGGCGGCGACGCGCCACCCGCTCACCCAAAAGATCGCTTTCACAAATCAGCGCCAGATTGCGTTGGGTGTCGATAAAGCCATGTTCTGCGGCGCCAATCATCAGATAGCGTCCCGCATCCTGCGCCTCGTCCAGGCGTAATATCCGCTTCGGCGCGATTTTTATGCGAGCCAGGAGCTCTCCCAGAGCTTCGCGGCGTCCTTCGCTTTCCACAGAAAAAATCACCGGACCGCTGAAAGATTCGAGGAACTTACGCAGCGCGTCCAGCGGCGCTTTCTGCTGCGCCTGGATAGCCAAATCCGGTAATTTCTGGAAACCGAGATTGGTATTGGCGGCTTTTTCCGGCAGATGGTCGGTTTTAAGCTGGAGGCGAGGCCAGCGTTTAAGCTCGGAAAAGAGCTCATCCACCCGTAGCCAGAGGGCTTCCGGCGGCAAAAGCGGGCGCATAGGATCGACGCCACGATTTTCAAAACGCGCCAGCGTATCGGCCTGAAAGCGTTCGGCGCTGGTTTCCAGCGAGCCGGTATTCACCACCAGAGTATTGGCGGGGAAATAGCTAAATAATGGCGGTAACGGTTCGCTGAAAAAGAGCGGCTGCCAGTATTCGATCCCGGCGGGCAGAGTGCCTTTGCTGACCTGCTGATAGATGTGCTCGGCGTCGCGTTTTACCTCAAAGGTATCGCGCCACTGGCTACGGAAAAGCTCAATAGCGGCTTTGTCGGTAGGAAATTCGTGCGCGGGCAACAAATTGATGGCCTCGACCTCCTCCAGCGTACGCTGGGTATCCGCGTCAAACAGACGCAGGCTGTCGATTTCATCATCAAAAAAGTCGAGGCGATAAGGCTGTTCGCTGCCCATCGGAAAGAGATCCAACAGCGCGCCGCGCGTCGCGTATTCGCCATGCTCCATCACCTGATCGACATGCCGATAACCGGCGCTGTCAAGCTGCGCGCGCAGAGCGTCGCGGGACAGCCGCTGGCCTTTTTTCATCACCAGCGCATGACCATGCAGATAGCTATGCGGACAAACGCGCTGCATCAGGGTGTTTACCGGTACAATCAAGACGCCGCGCTGCATCGACGGCAACTGGTAGAGCGTGGACAGGCGCGAAGAGATAATTTCCTGATGCGGGGAGAAGCTGTCATACGGTAGCGTTTCCCAGTCCGCCAGGTTCATCACCATCTGATCGGTAAACTGGCGGATTTCATCATGCAATCGCAGAGCATTTTGCATGTCAGGCGCTATGAGTACCACCGGACCGGCATGGCGTTCGGCTATCTCCGCCACCAGCGTAGCGCAGGCGGCACCGGTAAGTTCGCCCAACTGGCGCTGATCGCCCGCTTTTGTCGGCAGCGTGTAACGTTGTTTTTCAGGCATAACGGTTGTCAGTATCTCTTTTTGTTTTACGCCGCACTCTACGCGTCACCCTTCAGGCTGCTTCATGGTTGGCTGCACGCCGGGACAGCATGAAGGACTCAGGTATTCAGGGGCATATGACTGATAAGCAATGTTCTTTATTATCCGCGATCGTTGTTTATTAGCAAATTGAATCCGCCGCATAACGCGCCGAACAGGTAAAGTATGAACATGTAAGTGACTTGATTTGTCGGCCTTTTTCAGAATAACGCTGACGAACTCTTACGGTTCAGACATTTACGCATTCCGCTTTCGCTTATATACTCGGGACTTTGCTAACAGCAACCAGACGGATTACATGTATCAACCTGTCGCTCTATTCATTGGCCTGCGTTACATGCGCGGGCGTGCAGCAGATCGCTTCGGTCGCTTCGTTTCCTGGCTTTCCACTATCGGCATTACCCTGGGGGTGATGGCGCTGGTCACGGTATTGTCGGTGATGAACGGTTTTGAGCGCGAACTGCAAAATAACATTCTTGGTTTGATGCCTCAGGCCATCCTCTCTGCTGAACATGGTTCTCTTAACCCGAATCAGATGCCGGAAAAAGCGGTGAATCTGCAAGGCGTTAACCGTATTGCGCCGCTGACGACGGGCGATGTCGTACTGCAAAGCGCGCGTAGCGTTGCGGTTGGCGTGATGTTAGGTATCGATCCGGCGCAAAAAGATCCATTAACGCCGTATCTGGTCAATGTGAAGCAAAGCGAATTACAGCCGGGTAAGTATAATGTCATCCTCGGCGAGCAGCTCGCCGGACAGTTAGGGGTCAACCGCGGCGATCAGATTCGGCTAATGGTGCCATCTGCCAGCCAGTTTACGCCAATGGGACGCCTGCCCAGCCAGCGTCTGTTTACGGTGATTGGCACATTTGCCGCCAATAGCGAGGTCGATGGCTATGAAATGCTGGTCAATATTCAGGACGCGTCGCGTTTAATGCGCTATCCGGCAGGCAATATTACCGGCTGGCGTCTGTGGCTGGATGAACCGCTGCAAGTCGATACCCTCAGCCAACAGACGCTGCCGCAAGGCACGAAGTGGCAGGACTGGCGCGAACGCAAAGGCGAGTTGTTCCAGGCTGTGCGCATGGAAAAGAACATGATGGGATTGTTGCTGAGCCTCATCGTGGCGGTCGCGGCTTTTAACATTATTACTTCGTTGGGCCTGATGGTTATGGAGAAGCAGGGTGAAGTGGCGATTTTACAAACTCAAGGGCTGACGCCGCGACAAATTATGATGGTCTTTATGGTGCAGGGCGCCAGCGCCGGGATTATCGGCGCGCTGTTGGGCGCCGCGCTGGGCGCATTGCTTGCCAGCCAACTGAATAACCTGATGCCGATCATCGGCGCGTTTCTGGATGGCGCTGCGTTGCCCGTGGCGATAGAGCCGTTACAGGTGATCGTTATCGCGCTGGTGGCAATGGCCATCGCGCTGCTTTCTACGCTTTATCCTTCCTGGCGCGCTGCCGCCACTCAACCCGCTGAGGCTTTACGTTATGAATAAGATCCTGTTGCAATGCGACAACCTGTGCAAACGCTATCAGGAAGGCACCGTACAAACCGACGTGTTGCACGATGTCAGCTTCAGTATCGGCGAAGGCGAAATGATGGCGATCGTCGGCAGTTCCGGTTCGGGTAAAAGTACGTTGCTGCATCTGTTAGGCGGGCTGGATACGCCCACCTCCGGCGATGTGATTTTTAGCGGCCAGCCGATGAGCAAACTCTCTTCTGCGGCAAAAGCGGAATTACGTAACCAGAAACTGGGGTTTATCTATCAGTTTCATCATCTCCTGCCGGATTTTACGGCGCTGGAAAACGTGGCGATGCCATTATTGATTGGCAAAAAGAAACCGGCGGAGATTGACGCTCGGGCGCGAGAAATGCTGCACGCCGTAGGGCTGGAGCATCGCGCAACCCATCGACCTTCGGAACTTTCCGGCGGTGAGCGCCAGCGTGTCGCGATAGCGCGCGCGTTGGTGAATAACCCGCGTCTGGTGCTGGCGGATGAGCCGACCGGTAATCTCGATGCGCGTAATGCCGACAGTATTTTTGAGCTTCTGGGCGAGTTAAATCGTCTGCAGGGAACCGCGTTTCTGGTGGTGACTCACGATTTGCAACTGGCGAAACGTATGAGCCGCCAGCTTGAGATGCGCGATGGCCGCCTGACGGCGGAACTGAGCCTGATGGGGGCTGAGTAATGGCGTCGCCTTTATCATTGTTAATTGGCTTGCGTTTCAGCCGTGGACGGCGGCGCGGCGGTATGGTTTCGCTCATTTCCGTCATTTCTACCATCGGTATCGCGCTGGGCGTGGCGGTGTTGATTGTCGGTTTAAGCGCGATGAACGGTTTCGAACGCGAGTTGAATAACCGTATTCTGGCGGTGGTTCCGCACGGGGAGATTGAAGCGGTCAATCAGCCGTGGACCAACTGGCGTGAAGCGCTGGCAAAAGTGCAGAAGGTGCCAGGCATTGCCGCCGCCGCGCCGTATATCAATTTTACCGGCCTGGTAGAGAGCGGGGCCAATTTGCGCGCCATTCAGGTTAAAGGCGTCGACCCTAAGCAAGAGCAGCAGCTTAGCGCGTTACCGTCATTTGTGCAAAATCACGCCTGGGATCATTTCAAAGCGGGCGAGCAGCAGATCATTATCGGTAAAGGCGTCGCCGATGCGCTGAACGTGAAACAGGGCGACTGGGTGTCCATCATGATCCCCAATGCGAATGCCGACCATAAGCTGCTCCAGCCCAAACGCGTGCGTTTGCATGTCATCGGGATTCTGCAACTGAGCGGCCAGCTCGATCACAGCTTCGCCATGATCCCGCTTGAGGATGCGCAGCAGTATCTGGATATGGGGTCCAGCGTTTCCGGTATCGCGCTTAAAGTCCACGACGTGTTTAATGCGAACAAACTGGTGCGTGACGCGGGTGAAGTGACTAACAGCTATGTCTACATTAAGAGCTGGATCGGCACCTACGGCTATATGTATCGCGATATCCAGATGATTCGCGCCATTATGTATCTGGCGATGATTCTGGTGATCGGCGTGGCCTGTTTTAATATCGTTTCCACCTTAGTGATGGCGGTAAAAGACAAAAGCGGCGACATTGCGGTATTAAGAACGCTGGGGGCGAAAGATGGTTTGATTCGTGCCATTTTCGTCTGGTACGGGCTACTGGCGGGCTTGCTGGGCAGCTTGATTGGCGTGGCGATCGGCGTTGTCGTTTCGCTTCAGCTTACCGCCATTATTAATGGGATTGAAAAGGCGATCGGGCATCAGTTTTTGTCCGGCGATATCTATTTTATCGACTTCCTGCCATCCGAATTACATTGGCTGGACGTTGTTTACGTACTGGTCACAGCGTTGTTGTTAAGCTTACTGGCGAGCTGGTATCCGGCGCGGCGGGCGAGCAACATTGACCCTGCGCGAGTATTGAGCGGCCAGTAATCGCGGAATATAAAAACAAGGAGCGGTGATGTATTACGGGTTTGACATTGGCGGAACAAAGATTGCGTTAGGCGTATTTGACTCAACGCGGCGGCTGCAGTGGGAAAAACGGGTTCCCACGCCCCATACCAGCTATAGCGCCTTTTTAGACGCCGTATGCGAACTGGTCGAGGAAGCCGACCAGCGATTTGGCGTAAAAGGGTCGGTAGGGATTGGCATACCCGGTATGCCGGAAACCGAAGACGGCACGCTGTACGCCGCGAATGTCCCGGCAGCCAGCGGTAAGCCGTTGCGCGCCGATCTCAGCGCCCGACTGGATCGCGATGTGCGTCTGGACAATGACGCTAACTGTTTTGCCTTGTCCGAAGCCTGGGATGATGAATTCACGCAATATCCTTTGGTTATGGGGCTTATCCTCGGCACCGGCGTCGGCGGTGGCCTGGTGCTAAACGGGAAGCCGATTACCGGTCAGAGCTATATCACCGGCGAGTTTGGTCATATGCGTTTGCCGGTTGACGCGCTAACGTTGATGGGGTTTGATTTTCCTCTCCGCCGTTGTGGATGCGGTCAGATGGGCTGCATTGAGAATTATCTGTCCGGGCGCGGGTTTGCGTGGCTATATCAGCATTATTATGATCAATCGCTGCAGGCGCCGGAGATTATCGCGTTGTGGGAGCAGGGCGATGAGCAGGCGCACGCGCATGTTGAGCGCTATCTGGATTTACTGGCGGTTTGTCTGGGGAATATACTGACGATTGTCGATCCCGATTTATTGGTGATCGGCGGCGGACTATCGAACTTTACGGCAATAACAACGCAACTGGCGGAAAGACTGCCGCGCCATCTCCTCCCTGTTGCCCGCGCGCCGCGCATTGAGCGTGCGCGGCATGGGGATGCAGGTGGGATGCGCGGTGCTGCTTTTTTACATCTTACCGACTAATCAAAAAAAGAGGTTGTTATGCAGTCGCGTCGGTTTCATCGATTAAGCCGCTTTCGTAAAAATAAACGTCTGTTGCGTGAACGTCTGCGCCAGCGGATCTTTTTCAGAGACAGAGTGGTGCCGGAAATGATGGAAAACCCAAGAGTATTAGTCCTTACAGGTGCAGGAATTTCTGCAGAGTCTGGTATTCGTACGTTTCGCGCGGCGGATGGCCTTTGGGAAGAGCATCGGGTTGAAGACGTGGCAACGCCGGAAGGATTCGCCCGTAATCCGGGGCTGGTGCAGACATTTTATAATGCCCGCCGTCAGCAGCTTCAACAGCCGGAAATACAACCCAATGCGGCGCATCTGGCGTTAGCGAAGCTTGAAGAAGCGCTTGGCGATCGCTTTTTGCTGGTGACGCAAAACATCGACAATTTGCATGAACGCGCGGGCAATCGCAACATCATTCATATGCATGGCGAGCTGTTGAAGGTGCGCTGTTCGCAAAGCGGCCAGATTCTGGAATGGAACGGCGATGTGATGCCGGAAGATAAATGTCACTGCTGTCAGTTCCCGGCGCCGCTACGTCCGCACGTGGTGTGGTTTGGCGAGATGCCGCTTGGCATGGATGAAATTTATATGGCGCTGTCGATGGCGGATATTTTTATCGCCATTGGCACGTCCGGTCATGTCTATCCGGCTGCGGGTTTTGTGCATGAAGCAAAACTGCACGGCGCACATACGGTGGAACTGAATCTTGAGCCAAGCCAAGTCGGCAGCGAGTTTGAAGAGAAGCACTACGGCCCGGCAAGCCAGGTTGTGCCGGAATTTGTTGATAAATTCCTGAAAGGGCTGTAGTGCTGTTTGCCCGGTAACGCCTTATCCGGCCTACATTTCACGTTACGTTCATCTGTAGGCCCGACAGGCGCTTTGGCTGAATTAGCGTCCTGCTTTTAGCTTCTGATAATACTCTTCATAAATGGCGCTGGCGTCGCCGACATCGTTTTGCCACTCGCCTTTGCTGATGGTTTGCGCATCCGGATAGAGCGACTTATCATTGGCGACCTCCGGGCTTAACAGCTTACGCGCCGCCAGGTTGGGGGTAGGGTAGCCGATGGTTTCTGCCACCTCTTTCGCGACGTCAGGACGCAGCAGGAAGTTGATTAGCTTCAGCGCGCCCTCTTTATTTTTCGCGTTTGCCGGAATAGCCAGGCTATCCATCCAGAAAATACCGCCTTCTTTCGGCCAGACGACCTCCAGCGGCGTGCCAGCCTGACGAGCAACGAAGGCCGAACCGTTCCACACCATCCCCAGATTGACTTCCCCTTCCATATACGGATTCGCCGGATTATCGGAGTTGAAGGCCGCTACGTTCGGCATCAGTTTTTTCAACTCTTCATATGCCGCTTCGATCTCTTTCGGATCGGTAGTGTTACCGGAATAACCTAGCTTGCGCAGCGCCATCTGGAAGACTTCTCGCGCATCGTCGGTTAAAAGCAGGCTGTTTTTATATTCCGGTTTCCACAAGTCAGCCCAGCTGGTAATGGTTTTTGGATCGATAGCATCGCTGTTCACGCCAATCGCCGTTGCGCCCCAGATATACGGAACAGAATAATCGTTGTTGGGGTCAAACGGTTTGTTGAGCATTTCCGGATCGAGGTTGTGGAAATTGGTTAATTTCGACTTATCGATCTTCTGGATCATGCCTTCTTTGCGCATTTTGTCGACATAGTATGTAGAAGGAACAACCAGGTCATACGCGCCATCTTTATAGGTTTTGAGTTTGGCATACATGGTTTCGTTCGACTCGTAGGTCGAATAAATCACCTTAATGCCAGTCTCTTTAGTGAACTGTTCCAGCAGGCCCGGCGGCACATACTCAGTCCAGTTATAGAAATAGAGCGTGTCGTTGTCGGAGGCATGAGCGGCACTCATACCCAGCGCCAGGGCGCCCGCCGCGAGCAGGTGGCGTGACCATTTTTTCATTTAACGTCCCCTGAATTACGGGCCTTATCGGCCCTTGGTTTTATCACGAGCAATAAGCTGGCTGGCAATGACCATTACCAGAGACAGCACCAATAAAACGGTCGCCAGCGCGTTCACTTCTGGTGAAACGCCGACTTTTACCATGGAATAAATCTTTAAGGGTAAAATTTCATAGCCCGGCCCGGTGACAAACGACGAGACCACTACATCGTCCATCGACAACGTAAAGCTCAGCAACCAGCCCGCCGCCACCGCCGGCATCGCCAGCGGCAGAATGATTTTGCGTAAAATCGTTACCTCACTGGCCCCCAGGTCTTTTGCGGCTTCCAGCATTCTGACATCAAAGCCTTTCAGGCGCGAATAGACCGTGACGACCACAAACGGCAGGCTAAAGGTGATGTGCGAGAACAGCAACGACCAAAAGCCCAGTTGAATGCCGAGTAACATAAACAGCACCAGCAGGGAGATCGCCATCACGATATCCGGCGACATCATTACTACAAACAGCATCCCGCTGACGAATGGCTTCCCGCGAAAGCGGTAGCGATAAAGCGCCACCGCGGTTAACGAGCCAATCAACGTGGCGAAGGTCGCTGAAAAAATCGCCATCGTCAGTGAATGTTGAGCGGCCTGCAACAGACTGTCGTTATTGACTAGGAGTTCGTACCATTTAGTGGTAAAGCCCTGCCAGTTAATGCCGAACCGCGAACTGTTGAAGGAGTTCACGATCAGAATAATGATGGGAATATACAGATACGCATAGATGGCAGTCATGAAACCGCCACGGAGCAGCCGACCGATCATTCAAGTTCCACCTTCTTATTCAGAGGATGGGGTGCTTTTAGAGTATTGAAAATGATCAATTTTTTCTCTTCTCCAAAATCTCTCCAAAACGTCTCGCGGTTATCAGCAGCCAGGAAGAAGCAAGCTGCCGCTTGAAGCCGCGAATTTTACAACAAATTGCCAGACGAGCGGGAAAAAAAGGCCATTTAAATGACTATTCTCATCCGATCCGGTCATATGCGGCATTATTGTGCCTGGCAAGAGGTTACTCAGTAGGCAAACAGGAAGTACGTGAGTAAACCCTGAACGTGACGTCTGAGAAAGCGTCGTCTGATTTTATAAAAAACAACATAAACAGCCGCTTTGTTGTTCTGAGCGAACGTGTAGCGTGGTTAACTGTGCTTCCGCCATTTTTTGTATAGCCTGGGGGTCTATTCTAAAAATGGCGTGAAAAACATGATCAGAGATGGCTTCGACTATCTCAGCTAACATACTTTGGCTGGTGCTGGGATCCGTTACGAGGAACGCCTGAAACGTCTTATCCGCTAGTAAAACCTCTTTTACCATTTTTTCAATAGGTATGTGGGTATGCGGTGGTGGTATTTCAAGCTGTTTTAATCCACACATCGCCATTGTTTCTAAAAATGCGTTTTGCTGAGTACTTTCGGATATATTCGCATGGTGTAAAATGCGCGTTGTCTTTTCAATCCCAGACTGAATTTTCGCTGCCAGGTAGGTTGCCTTTTCTTGCGCTTTCCACCCATCTAAATGTCCTTTTCTCAATTCAGTATATAAATACCCCTCTATGTTGTCTAATGGAACCGATAATATCGGCGCGCCAGCAGGATTGAGACATAATGTCGAAGGGAGGGGGTAGTCTACGATTTCGCTATATCTTCTCTTAATCATGGCCGTCATTTGTGGATGCGATTTTAAAATATCCGGGCGATCTTTCATTAAAAAATAAAGATTCCCCATGACTTCACAGCTAAAGGTATCGGTATTTTGAGTGATACGTAACAATTCGTTCTCTTCGTTTTGATCCATGATGCGAAGAATAATGGTGGCATCATTTTCATGAGGATTATGAACCTGAAATCTATCTCTTTGCGATGCGCAGGCTAACTCTTTCAACTCAAAAAAAATCTCTGTAAGCCGCTCTCGTGTGGGGGCGCGTTCGGCAAACAACATCTCATGTAGACAACGGTCCGCTTTTGCTTTGCCAGTAGAAAAAAAGAAGTCTTTAATTTTTTCCCATAAAACTTTCCACCATGCTTCTTTCGTATTCCTTGGGGAGTTGGTAAGGATTTCACTTTTTAAAAAACCATTCCCTATAGTAATCGGCATATTAATCTCACTTATACTGGAGTAAAAATGACTACATAATTGATTAAATCGACCCTTTTTATCTCAACTGTGGGCGCATCGGATGTAATATAATTTTTAAAAGAGACTGGCAATCAGTATAAAACCTGAGAGCTTCGCGTATAAACGCATTACTGTCTGTGATAGCGTCGCTACAGGTAAAAATAAAAGAAGGACTACCGCGGATGATGTTGTAGATTTGCAATACTGGCGGCAACTTCTTTCATGCGTTTTTTATGCCGAAGGCATGAAGTTTACCCTTGAATAAACTTCATGCCTGGATGCGTGTGGATTTGTTAGCGTTGCGCAATTAATCGCTTATATCACTCACCTTCTTATTCAATAAGCGGGAAGCCCGCCAGTAAATCAACAGCATGAGTCCCATCACAATGGTCAGCGTAATGCTGGTAGCCGCGCCAAACGGCCAATCGCGAATATTCAGGAACTGTACCTTAATGACGTTACCAATCAGCAGGTTTTTCGCGCCACCCATTAAATCGGAGACGTAGAACAGGCCCATTGCCGGTAGCATCACGAGCAGGCAACCGGCGACAATGCCCGGCATGGTTAATGGAATAATGATGCGGATGAACGTTTGCATTTTACTGGCGCCGAGATCGCGTGCGGCCTCCAGTAGTGGTTTGTCGAGCTTCTCAATGCTGGAGTAGAGCGGCATGACCATAAATGGCAGCAAAATGTAAACCAGGCCGATAATAACGGCGCTCGGGGTGAACATGATGCGAATCGGTGTATCAATCACGCCCAGCCACAGCAGGAATTCATTGAGATAACCTTTAGTGCTCAGGAATATTTTCAGCCCATAGATGCGGATCAGTGAGTTGGTCCAGAAAGGAACAATCAGCAAAAACAGCAATAACGGACGTATCTTTTCCGGTAACTTCGCCAGAAACCAGGCAAAAGGATAGCCCAGCACCAGGCAGGAGAGGGTGGCGATCAGCGCCATATTCAGAGAGTGCAGGAGCACTTCAAAATAGAGCGGATCGAGCAGGCGCGCGTAGTTATCCAGCGTAAAGACCATCTTGACGAAACTGGCGTCGTCACGGGTCAGAAAGCTGGTGCCAATGATCATCAGGTTGGGCAGAAAAACAAATAACACAAGCCAACCGACGATAGTGACAATCACTACATTCTGGAATTTACTTGTGTTCTTCATCAGCCAGTACGACCTCCCAGCTTTCTACCCAACTAATGGCCATTTTTTGGTCAAGTGAATGGTCGAAGTCAGGATCGTCTTCGTTGAAGAATTCGCTGACCATCACCATTTTGCCATTTTCCAGTTCAACCACCGACTCCAGCGTCATACCTTTATAATTGCGCTCGCGCACGTAGCCGATAAGCCCTTCGATGTGGTTATCATCGTTGATCTCTTCGACGCGTAGATCTTCCGGTCGCAGCAGGACGTTCAGTTTTTGGCCTGGTTCGACAGCGAAATTGACGTATATATTGCACTCCCGACCTTCTACGCTGGCGCGGACGCGCTGTTCATCAAGCCGTTCAATGACGGTTGCGTCAAAGCGGTTAATTTCGCCGATAAAACCGGCGACAAACAGGTTTTTTGGCTCTTCATAGATTTCACGCGGCGTGCCGTCTTGCTCAATCACGCCATTACGCATTACCACGATACGATCGGACATGGTGAGCGCTTCTTCCTGATCGTGAGTGACAAAAACAAACGTGATACCGAGTTTACGCTGTAATGCTTTAAGCTCGTTCTGCATTTGTTTGCGCAATTTATAGTCCAGCGCGGAAAGCGATTCATCCAGTAATAACAGGCGAGGTTTATTCACCACCGCGCGAGCGATAGCCACACGCTGCTGCTGTCCGCCGGAAAGCTGGTGCGGTTTACGTTGTGCAAACTCTTCAAGCTGCACCATACGCAGCGCATCGGTCACGCGAGGCGCTATCTCGGCGGCTGGCGTTTTTTGCATCCGTAAGCCAAACGCGACATTTTCAAACACCGTCATATGCGGAAATAAAGCGTAGCTTTGAAATACGGTATTTACATAACGATTTTCGGCGGGAACGTGGGTGATATCCTGGTTATCCAACATGATATGCCCGGCATCAACGGTTTCCAGGCCGGCAATCAGGCGAAGAACGGTTGTTTTACCGCAGCCGGAAGGGCCAAGCAGCGTGAGGAATTCGCCATTGTTAATGGTCAAATCCAGTTGCGAAATGACCTCTTTGCCATCGAAACTTTTGCTAATTCCCGACAAAAGCACCAGCGGTGAAAGCGAACGCGGTTGATTATTCAATTTCTTACTCTGTCCCATGTAAACGCAACGGATGGCTGACCGCTGCGGGGTTTGTGGTTAACCACCTTAATCACTCTTAATGAGGGCGGTCATTCTACGGCAAACCACTGTGATCGCCAATCCTTGTTGCGAATTACTGACTTAGCTTTATAGTCAGAAAGCGTGTCAAAGTGAAATATTCTTGTTTGCAGGGATAAAAGTGACCTGACGCAATATTTGTCTTTTCTTGCTTATTAATAATGTTGTCACGAAAAGTGAGGGTGACTGCATGGATAAACTACTTGAGCGTTTTTTACACTACGTATCGCTGGATACCCAATCAAAGTCGGGTGTTCGGCAGGTTCCCAGCACTGAGGGGCAGTGGAAGTTACTACGTTTGCTCAAACAGCAGCTCGAAGAGATGGGGCTGGTTAACATTACATTAAGTGAAAAAGGGACGTTGATGGCGACGCTCCCGGCCAATGTTGAGGGGGATATTCCCGCCATTGGTTTTATCTCCCATGTGGATACCTCTCCGGATTTCAGCGGTAAAAACGTTAACCCGCAGATTGTCGAGAATTATCGCGGCGGCGATATAGCATTAGGGATTGGCGATGAGGTGTTGTCACCCGTGATGTTCCCGGTACTGCATCAATTACTGGGACAGACGCTGATTACTACCGATGGTAAGACATTGCTGGGCGCGGACGATAAAGCCGGCGTTGCGGAGATCATGACCGCGCTGGCGGTGCTGAAAGGTAATCCTATTCCCCACGGCGACATTAAAGTGGCGTTTACGCCTGACGAAGAGGTAGGGAAAGGCGCGAAGCACTTCGATGTTGAGGCCTTTGGCGCGCAGTGGGCATATACGGTCGACGGCGGCGGCGTGGGAGAACTGGAGTTTGAAAACTTCAATGCCGCCTCGGTGAATATCAAAATCGTCGGCAATAACGTGCATCCCGGTACGGCAAAAGGCGTGATGGTCAATGCGCTGTCGTTGGCGGCGAGGATTCACGCGGAAGTGCCGGCGGATGAAGCGCCTGAAACCACCGAAGGTTACGAAGGGTTTTATCATCTGGCCAGCATGAAAGGCACCGTTGACCGGGCCGAAATGCACTACATCATTCGCGATTTCGACCGTAAGCAGTTTGAAGCGCGTAAACGCAAAATGATGGAGATTGCCAAAAAAGTCGGTAAGGGGCTGCATCCGGACTGCTATATCGAACTGGTGATTGAAGACAGTTATTACAATATGCGCGAAAAAGTAGTTGAACATCCGCATATTCTCGATATCGCCCAGCAGGCCATGCGCGACTGTCATATTACGCCGGAGATGAAACCGATTCGCGGCGGTACAGACGGGGCGCAACTGTCGTTTATGGGTCTGCCATGTCCTAATCTCTTTACCGGCGGATATAACTATCATGGTAAACATGAGTTTGTGACGCTGGAGGGGATGGAAAAAGCGGTACAGGTGATTGTGCGTATCGCGGAGCTGACGGCTAAGCGCGGGCAGTAGCGAATGTTACGCATTGTGGTGAAGCGTTTTATTATTTATGGCGGGATATTTTCCGCCATAAATTTTTCTGCCTGGAGCGCCGAATATACGCCTTCCTGGTCCCAGCGCCAGCAACAATCTGCAGCATGTTTTATGACTGGCGATGAAACCTGCATGACGTTTATTGATGATGCGGTGAGGCTGGCCTCGCAGCAATATGGCAAACGCTCAATACAGCTTGTTCGTAGCCTGCTATTACAAAGCGATATTTATCAATGGCTGGGTAAACCGGAGTTAACGCCGCAAATGCTGCTGCGAGCGCGGGCAATAATGAAAACATTTCCGGCGGACACTTATCCGGGCGATCGGGCCGATATGTTTGAACACCTGGCGGCCTTTAATGTTTACAGTGACGATCGTTATATAGAGTATTCACCGACAGAGCAGTGGCGATACGAGATCAAGGTTGATTACCGTCAGCAGATAGCCTGGCAAGAGCAGGCATTAACGTGGCGTCTTAAAGACAAAAAGGCATCGACGGAAGCATTGGTTTATACCTTAAACAGGATGCGCGACGCTTATTCTGATGCGCTGGAAGAGCGGGATGTCGAATGTGATAGTGCGCGTAAAGCCTATTATTTGGCGAAGATAGACGCAACGGAGCGGCAGTGGCTGAGCGTTATTTTACGAGATAAAACCTGGGATAATCGTGAGCGCGTCGCCTCTTTTTTGCAGCAGAAAGCGGATATTGCTTATAATGCAGGGCATATTAGCGAGGCGATTAATGCGCTAAGTCAGGCGCTAAAAATTGAGCAAACGCTTTATGGCGCCGAATTCGGCGAAATGACGGTTGACAGCAATAATCTTGCTGGCTTTTATGCACAGGGCCATCATTATAAGGAAGCGAAAGATCTCTACCTTAAACTTATCGCGTATTACCAGAGCCGTTTAACGCCAATGGCGACGGTAATATCACGATTACGCTTTTATTTGCCCGAAAACATCGACCTGGACAGTACCTCCCTCTATCTCCCATTGCTGGCAGAATATAAACGTCGGCAGTCCGACGTATCAATGGTGTTGTATGGTATTTCGCTGCTTTATCAGAGTAATCAAGAACTTGAACAAGCAAAAGACTTTGCGGAACGCGCCTTTACGCTTGATGCCGTAGCTTATCCAGCAAAGATGCAGTATGAACGATTACAGCAACTGGCTAATATTGCCGAAGGTCTTGGAGATAACGTACTGGCGCGGCGCTATCGGCAAATGTCATTTCGCCATCGAATGGCCCACTCGATTTATCCGGGCGATCCGCAATATAACGATGTCGCCAAACCTGGCGGCGATCGTTGTGGATAGTTTGCGTCAGCCCGGCGGTCGCCGGGCATTGCGATGTTCTTATCCTTCGAAGAACCAGTACCCGCTATTCACCAGCGCCGCCAGCATCGCGAGGAAGGACGGGTCTTCCAGCGCATCGCCGAAGTTTTCAGCGGTCAGTGCAATATGACTGGCGAGCGCCTCCAGAGCGGGGCGATGCGGAGAGTCTATTTTTTCGCCATTCGCATAGACCTCATCGCCGATACGCAATACGCGAAGCCCGCCGAGACGTACTAATACCTCGCCTTGCTTTAAGGCATCGTAAATTTCATCAGGCTGATACGGCGGCTCCGGCGGCGCAATATCCAGTTCGTGGCGTGACTGAGAGAGAAACTCGCCAAGCCACTGTTGGAAATGCGCGGGTTGATTGATCAAATCGAGCATCATATTACGCAGTTTATCCATCTCCTGCGGCAGGATATCCGCCGGATGCTTGCGGGACGGCATATCCGGATCGCTGTAGTATGTATTGCCCAACTCCCGTTGCAGGACGTAATCGGCAAAACCGCTGATCAGCTCACGGCTATTGGGCGCGCGAAAACCGACCGAATAGTTCATGGCGTTTTCCAGCGCATAGCCTTCATGCGGGAATCCTGGCGGAATATACAGAATGTCGCCCGGCTCCAGCTCTTCATCAATAATGGCCTCGAACGGTTCGACTTGTAACAGGTCGGGATGTGGGCAGTGCTGACGCATTTGCAGCTTTTCGCCCACGCGCCAGCGACGGCGACCGGTTCCCTGGATAATAAACACATCATACTGATCCAGATGCGGGCCAACGCCGCCGCCGGGAACGGAAAAGGAGATCATCAGATCGTCGATACGCCAGTCCGGCAGAGCGCGGAACGGGCGCATCAACGCGGCGGTGGGTTCGTGCCAGTGGTTTACCGCCTGTACCAGCAGCGACCAGTTGCTCTCACCCAGATGATCGTAGCTTTCGAAAGGACCATGGCTGACCTGCCATTTGCCATCCTGATGGCTAACGAGTCGGCTGTCGATTTCGCTTTCCATCGCCAGCCCCGCCAGCTCATCCGGCGAGAGCGGATCGATAAAGTTGCTAAACCCACGTTTTAAGACCACCGGGCGTTTTTGCCAGTGGCGTTCAAGAAAGTCGGGCCAGTTAAGAGTTAATTGGTATTCCATGTTAAGTATCCGCAGGCTGGTATCTGACACCGATTATAACGGATGCTTAACGAGATGCGTGGAAGAACGCACAGAAATGTTTATTCCTCTTTCTGTGTGGGATGCTGTCGGCCAAAAACGACCTCCATACGGGCGCCACCGAGCAGACTGTCGCTGGCAATGATCTGCCCGGCGTATTGTTCCGTAATCTCGCGCGCGACAGCCAGCCCCACGCCTTGTCCTGGTCGTAGGGTATCGGCGCGCTGACCGCGATCAAACACCAGGGAACGTTTGCTGTGGGGAATGCCTGGGCCGTCATCTTCGACGAAAATATGCAAATGATCGTCGGTCTGGCGAGCCGAAATCTCGACAAACTCCAGACAATATTTACAAGCGTTGTCCAGTACGTTGCCCATCACTTCGACAAAGTCGTTTTGCTCGCCGACAAAACTGATTTCTGGTGAAATATCCATACTGATATTCACCCCTTTACGCTGATAAACTTTATTTAGCGCAGAAATCAGGTTATCTAACAACGGCGCGACGGGATGCAGTTCGCGGCTTAACAACACGCCGCTACCGCGCATACTGGCGCGATGCAGATAATAGCCGATCTGCTGGGAAATCCGGCTGATCTGTTCCAGCATCACCGGTTCAGCTTTGCTGACGCTCATCTTTTCGTTGCGTAAAGAGCGTAACGTACTCTGCAAAACCGCGAGCGGCGTTTTTAAACTGTGCGTCAGGTCGGTCAGGGTCGTGCGGTATTTGTTATAACGTTCACGCTCGCTTTTGAGCAGTTGATTAAGGTTGCGCACAAGGCTGGTCAGCTCACGCGTCGTCTCCGGATTGAGCATTTCGCGGTGATGATCTTCAAGCTCGCGGACTTCCCGCGCCAGCGCCTCGATAGGGCGTAAGCTCCACCAGGCGGCGATCCACAGTAAAGGAATGACTAACAGTAAATTGGCGGCCAGCACGTATACGAACCAGCTCCACACCATATAGGAGCGTTTTAGTTCTATCGGAATGGTATCGACCACCACGATGGTTAACTGCGGCATCCGCGCCGTGGCAGGATAAATATTTACCGCTACCGAGTGGGTCATCTCGGCATCATCGTCATCTTCACGTACTTCTTTGAGTTTTTCCTGCGCGGAATGGTCTTCGCTCAACAGCGTGCTGGTGGCGTCTACGTTGGTTTCAATTTCATGGAAGCCGTTCGTTTTTAACCATTCCGGTTGAATGCTTTTAATCAGCCAGGGAATGTTGCGCTGCGTCCATAATAATTTGCCCGTTTCATCGTAAATCAGCGTCATGGTCGGGCTTTGCATGTCCAGATTTTCAGGCAGCTCAACGCTGATTTTATTATTTTCCCATTTGGCGAGGGTATAAAACAGGTTGCTTTCGCCGCGCAGCAAACGAAAGGTGGTTTTATCAAAACTTACGCTATAGCCGACCAGCGCCACTATGCCATATGCCAAAGAAAGCACCAGCACGACGCCGGCTGTCGCCAGCAAAAAACGAACCCGCAGCGACAGCGGCAGAAAATGGCGAGCAAATTTATTCATTAGCGCAATTCAAAAAGATATCCTTGTCCGCGTACGGTGGTAATGACATCGTGCGGATACTGGGCCTGTATTTTTTTCCGCAGACGCCCCATGAGAACATCAATGGTATGACTTTCCCGCAGTTCCGCATCCGGATACAGCTGAAGCATCAGCGAATCTTTGCTGACCACTTTACCGTTGTTACGGATAAGCGTTTCCATAATGGTGTATTCGAACGCCGTGAGTTTGATGACCTCTTCATTGACGGATAATTCCCGGCGTGAGAGATCCACCTGGAACGGCGGGATGTTGATCACCTGGGAGGCCAGACCGCTATTACGGCGCATTAACGCCTGCATACGCGCCATTACCTCTTCGATGTGGAATGGCTTCGTCACGTAGTCATCGGCCCCGGAGCTGAGAACCTCGACTTTATCCTGCCAGCCTTCGCGCGCGGTTAACACCAGAACCGGCAGTGAAACATCACTGCTGCGCCAGCGGCGTATTAAGGAAAGGCCGTCTTCATCCGGCAGACCTAAATCGACAATAGCGATATCCGGAAGGTGTTCATTAAGGTAGTAATCAGCTTCCCTGGCATCTTCTGCGGCATCGACCTGGTGACCTGAATCCTGGAGCTGAACCTTCAGGTGGTGGCGTAATAATGCATTATCCTCTACAACCAGTACGCGCATCATCTCTTCTCCCTTGTGTTAACAATAAGAACAGTCTAGCGTTGATTATGGTGCTTTGGGGATAAACAGTTAATAAACCAGACAAATAGTCACCCTCTTTCTGAAGAAAAGAGGGTGAGGCAGGCATTATTTAAGTTCGTCGACCAGAGTCACAGCGCGACCGATATAATTTGCCGGCGTCATGGCTTTAAGGCGCGTTTTTTCTGCTTCCGGCAGGGCCAGACTATCAATAAACTGTTTCATTCCTTCGGCATCAACACGCTTGCCACGGGTCAACTCTTTCAGTTTTTCATATGGTTTTTCAATACCATAGCGGCGCATGACGGTCTGGATCGGTTCGGCTAATACTTCCCAGTTGTGATCCAGTTCGTCAAGCAGATGATCGCGGTTTACTTCCAGCTTGCTGACGCCCTTCAGGGTGGACTGATAAGCGATAAGCGCATAGCCGATGCCGACACCCAGGTTACGCAGGACGGTTGAGTCGGTCAGATCGCGCTGCCAGCGGGAAACCGGCAGTTTGTTTGCCAGATGGTGCAACACTGCGTTAGACAGACCGAGGTTGCCTTCTGAGTTTTCAAAGTCAATGGGGTTAACTTTATGCGGCATGGTAGAAGAACCGATCTCCCCGGCGATGGTTTTCTGTTTGAAATGGTTCAACGCAATATAGCCCCAGACATCGCGATCGAAATCGATCAGGATGGTGTTAAAGCGCGCGATACAGTCAAACAGTTCCGCAATATAATCATGTGGTTCAATCTGGGTGGTGTAAGGGTTCCACTGGATGCCCAGCGAGGTGACGAACTCTTCGCTGAACTGATGCCAGTCAACTTCCGGATAGGCGGCGATATGCGCGTTATAGTTGCCTACGGCGCCGTTGATTTTACCGAGGATCTCCACCTGGTTGAGCTGGCGGAACTGACGCTCCATCCGATACGCCACGTTCGCCATCTCTTTACCCAGAGTGGAAGGTGTTGCCGGCTGGCCGTGGGTGCGGGAGAGTAGAGGAATATCGCGATACTGCGTGGCGAGATCTTTAACCGCGTTAATCACCTGACGCCAGTAAGGCAGGATCACTTCATCGCGCGCGGTTTTGAGCATTAACGCGTGCGACAGGTTGTTAATGTCCTCAGAAGTGCAGGCAAAGTGGATAAATTCGGAAACGTCATGTAGCGCCGGGATCGCGGCGACTTTTTCTTTCAGGAAATACTCAACTGCCTTCACATCATGGTTAGTCGTACGCTCAATGGTTTTAATGCGCGCGGCATCTTCTTCATTGAAGTTTGCCACAAGCGTATCCAGGTAACCGTTTGCGTCGGCAGCAAAAGCAGGAACTTCCTTGATCGCTGCGTGCGCGGCTAATTTCTGCAGCCAACGTACTTCGACTTGTACACGAAATTTCAGCAAACCGTATTCGCTAAAAATTCCGCGCAGCGCGCTGACTTTATCGCCGTAGCGTCCATCGACAGGGGAAACGGCGGTCAGTGAGGATAATTCCATAGATCATAACTCCGGGGTTAAATGAGCAAGAATTTGTTTTGCCTGAGTCGTCAGGCGATGACGAGAAAACATAAGCTGTAGGCGACCACCGCCTACCTGATGCCAGAGCACGGCTGCACGGATGCCTGCCAGTAGCGAGGCGCGGACTTTGGCCTGCACCTGCGGACTTTGCAGAACGGCCGGGGAGCCCGTCACCTGAATGCGCGGGCCCAATGGGCTAATCACATCCACGTAGATGCCCGCCATGGCGCTCATTAACGTGTCTGACTGTAAATCAAAATGATCAAGCTGGCGCTGCAGGCCGTTAATGCGATCGCCTAACGTATTCAATGCGCCTTTGGCGGATGACAGCTTGCGCTCCAGCACCATCAGGCTAAGCGTATAACGCGTCAGTTCGGCGTTAAGTCCTTGTCGGCTGCTGGCATTCAGCACGCCGAGCAGTGTTTCCAGACCAAGACGCAGGTTGGCTTCGCTGCCGCCGAACACGCCCAGAGTAGAACTGGGATTCATATCAATGACACTGTTGAGTGAAACGTGCAACGCGTCGGCATCACAGTGTCCCTGGTGCGCCAGTTGTTGCACCAGGCGTGCCGACTGGCAAATGCCAGACAGCGCGAGGGTGATGTCATAATAATTCTTTGCCACAATCACTGCTTCCTTGTATCAAATAAAATACACTTCATCTTTTAAGCCGCTTTGAGGCGACTTGAATGGTGTTGTGTATTGAATAATCAGACCGTCAGCGGCAGTCGCTGCTCGATAATGCCGCCGCCCAGGCAGACTTCGCCGCTGTAAAAGACAGCGGACTGGCCCGGCGTAACGGCGGCAACCGGCTCGTCAAAAATGACCTCGATACGATCGTCATTCAGCGCGTTAATCGTGCACGGAATATCGGTCTGGCGGTAGCGGGTTTTTACCGTACAGCGCAGGGTGCCGGTGAACGGTTCGCGATCGACCCAATGTAGCTGCTGGGCGATGAGGCCTACCGACATCAGGCGTGGGTGCTCATGCCCCTGGGCGACAATTAACACATTGTTTTCAACGTCTTTATCCACCACATACCAGGGGTCTTCGCTACCGTCTTTGGTGCCGCCGATTCCCAGCCCTTTACGCTGACCGAGCGTATGATACATCAGACCCTGATGCTCGCCGATTTCATCGCCGTCAACGGTAATGATTTTCCCCGGCTGCGCAGGCAGATAGCGCCCTAAAAAGTCGCGGAATTTGCGCTCGCCGATAAAGCAGATACCGGTAGAATCTTTTTTCTTTGCGGTTACCAGCCCCAGATCTTCGGCGATTTTACGCACCTGCGGTTTTTCCAGCTCGCCAACCGGGAACAGACTTTGCGCAATCTGCTCATGGCCAAGCGTATAGAGGAAGTAGCTCTGATCTTTGTTACCGTCGAGCCCGCGCAACAACCGGCTTTTGCCGTTTACATCCGCGCGACGGACGTAGTGACCGGTGGCGATATAGTCGGCGCCTAAATCTTCTGCGGCAAATTCAAGGAAGGCTTTAAATTTGATCTCTTTATTGCACAGAATATCCGGATTCGGCGTACGGCCCGCTTTGTACTCTTCAAGGAACAGTTCAAAGACGTTATCCCAATATTCTGCGGCAAAATTAACGGTATGCAGTTCAATGCCAAGCTTGTCGCACACGGCCTGCGCGTCAGCCAGATCGGCTGCCGCGGTACAGTATTCCTCACCATCGTCCTCTTCCCAGTTCTTCATGAACAGGCCTTCTACCTGATAACCCTGTTGTTGCAACAGCCAGGCGGAAACGGAGGAATCGACACCGCCGGACATGCCGACGATCACTTTTTTTGGGCTTTCTGACATTGGAATACTCGCGACATTGAACTTCAAGGCGGCGTATTCTATCACGCAGCCCTTTACTTGACACCCTCTGTAAACGGCCAGTTAAATTCGCCCACTATAGATAAGGGGTAACGTTGTCCCGTTTGATAACTGCGAACGCTTTCAGCCACCAGCGGAGAACGTAAATTCGGCGCGTTCAGAATCTCGTCGGCGCTCACCCAACGGCAGCAATCGATGTCATTGTCATGGGGGTCGGTCGCGCAAATATGATCAAGCTTGATAGCGAATAAAAAGCGCAGGAACGGGGTTTTATCCGGCGCAATCCACTGATGCATACGGATAAAATACTGTGGTTGCGCCGTGATGCCAGTCTCTTCCCACAGTTCACGCGCGGCGGCCTGCGCCAGCGTTTCATCTGCCTCCAGGTGTCCGGCAGGTTGATTCCATAACGATTTACCGTTGATGGTCTCTTCTACCACCAGAAATTTATCTTCGGCATGTACGATGCAGGCAACGGTCACGTGCGGCTTGAACATAGGCATCCTTATTAAAGCGGTTTATCAATGTGGTCATAGATCACGTCAAGCTGTTTCAGACGCTCGTTATAAGCTTTTGTCAGGCAGGTGACGTCGGCCTTGCACTGCTGACGCTGTTTAAGCCAGCTCTGCTGGGCGTCCTGCAGGGCGCCGCGACTGCCCATCGCGAACAACCCTTTCAGAAACTGATATTTGGTGTGCATTTCCACGTCTTTATCATTCAGCGTCAGGTGCGCGCAGATAGCCTTTTCATCCGCAGCCTGCGCTTTCTGGCAGTCGAAGCTGGCCGCATTAACGGATAACGGTGTTAATAAAGCAAAAGCAATGAGAAGCCGTTTCATCTGTCTTTCTCCTGTGCGATCTCGCGCCACTGTCCATTATCGAGGCCGTTGAGCGTGTAGTCGCCCATGCTGTAACGAATTAATCGTAGAGTGGGATGACCGACATGCGCTGTCATGCGTCTTACCTGGCGGTTGCGGCCTTCATATAAGGTGACTTTTAGCCAACTGGTGGGAATATTCTTCCGTTCGCGAATCGGCGGGGTGCGCGGCCACAGCCAGTCAGGCTCCGCGACAATCTCAATACCGGCGGGCAGGGTAGGGCCATCGTTGAGCGTGACGCCAGTACGAAGCGCCTGCAGCGCTGCATTATCCGGTATACCTTCTACCTGAACATAGTAAATCTTGCCGGTGCGTTTGCCCGGTTGCGTGAGGCGCGCCTGCAGCGCGCCGTCATTAGTCAGCACCAAAAGCCCTTCGCTGTCGCGGTCCAGGCGGCCTGCGGCATAAACGCCTTGCACAGGAATAAAATCTTTTAACGTGCGGCGACCTGCTTCATCCGTGAACTGCGGCAACACATCGTAAGGTTTATTGAACAAAACCACGCGTTTTGGCTGGTTTTCTTTCCGTGATTTAGATGCTTGTCGTGAGCTGAATCGCTTAACGTAGTGATTTCTAAAAGAAGTTTTTTGCATGGTGTTTTCAGAACTTATTAATTGCCGCATTATAGCGCAATAATGAGTGTCTTTCATGGCGGCAAACAATAGGGTAGTATTGACATGCTCATTACAAAACATTAACAAAAAATTGCTCTAACGCAGTCGTGCAGCAGGACGCCATTGCACATGCAGCGCGATGACAGACGAGCAAACCAGAAGCGCTCGAAGGAGAGGTGAATGGAAAGCAAAGTAGTTGTTCCGGTGGAAGGTAAGAAGATCACCCTGCAAAACGGCAAACTCAACGTTCCTGAGAATCCGATTATCCCGTTTATTGAAGGCGATGGTATCGGTGTTGATGTCACTCCAGCCATGCTTAAAGTAGTCGATGCCGCCGTCGAGAAAGCCTATAAAGGCGAGCGTAAAATTTCCTGGATGGAAATTTACACCGGAGAAAAATCCACACAGGTTTACGGCCAGGATGTCTGGCTTCCCGCTGAAACCCTTGATTTAATTCGTGACTACCGCGTAGCGATTAAAGGTCCATTGACCACGCCGGTTGGCGGCGGTATCCGCTCTCTGAACGTTGCCCTGCGTCAGGAGCTTGACCTGTACGTTTGTCTGCGTCCCGTTCGTTACTATCAGGGCACGCCAAGTCCGGTGAAACATCCGGAGCTGACCGATATGGTCATCTTCCGTGAAAACTCTGAAGACATCTACGCCGGAATTGAATGGAAAGCTGACTCTGCAGACGCTGAGAAAGTGATCAAGTTCCTGCGCGAAGAGATGGGCGTGAAGAAAATTCGCTTCCCGGAGCACTGCGGTATCGGTATCAAACCGTGTTCTGAAGAAGGCACTAAACGTCTGGTTCGCGCGGCGATTGAATACGCTATTACCAACGATCGCGATTCCGTCACGCTGGTACATAAAGGCAATATCATGAAGTTCACCGAAGGCGCGTTTAAAGACTGGGGCTACCAGTTGGCGCGCGACGAGTTCGGCGGTGAGCTTATTGACGGCGGTCCGTGGCTGAAAATTAAGAACCCGAACACGGGTAAAGAGATCGTGGTTAAAGACGTTATCGCCGATGCGTTCCTGCAACAAATCCTGTTGCGTCCGGCGGAATACGACGTTATCGCCTGTATGAACCTGAACGGTGACTATATTTCCGATGCCCTGGCGGCTCAGGTTGGCGGTATCGGTATTGCACCGGGTGCGAATATCGGCGACGAATGCGCGTTGTTTGAAGCGACTCACGGGACTGCGCCGAAATATGCGGGCCAGGATAAAGTCAACCCAGGCTCCATTATTCTGTCTGCGGAGATGATGCTGCGCCACATGCAGTGGTTCGAAGCCGCAGACCTGATTGTTAAAGGTATGGAAGGCGCGATTGCCGCGAAGACCGTGACCTATGACTTTGAACGCCTGATGGAAGGCGCTAAGCTGCTGAAATGTAGTGAGTTTGGTGACGCGATTATCGCGAATATGTAATAACGATAATTGTTAAAAACAAAAACGGGGACTTAACGTCCCCGTTTTTATTATTAGTATTCGAACGGTTATCAAAACTTTATCAAAACTCCCTCAATTCAGACCGCAATAGTAGTTCATCCTTTACCCCGATCGTCATGATAACCTGAGACCCCCCTGAAAGCTGATAGTTACCGATTTTGATTGTAGTGGTTTTCTTAATAATGTGTGATTTGGCTATTTTTTGAAAGTGCCTTACCAGATTTATTGTTATTATCAGGAGAATTTTTTAATAAAAAGTGATGGTTTATTGACTACAATAGTGGGTAGGTTAAGTATTTTATAAAATTATTAGCATGCTTTATTTGCTCTTCTACAAGGCTGCTAAGAAGTGTTGAAATATCAGCCTGATAAAGAATACGTCAGCGAAAGTGAATGCTATATTAGTCATAAAAATTCAGGAGACATATGCTCAAACCTATCTGCCATAGTGGAAGTATAAAGGTTCCGGAATATCTGGAAACAGATAAGGAAAAAAATGCCGGACGTACTCCACTGTCTTCAGACATTCAGCAAGTTAGAAATGTTGTTGAAGATGTTCCGCTATTTCCAGAAAGCAGAACGGCGAGAGGTTCTGTAAGCGCAGCGTACAGGCTTTCTTTTGACGAAGTGTTTTGCGGTCTCAGCAATGAAGAGCGTAAAAAGGTGTATGGTCGCCTTTTTGGAAAACAAGTACTTGCGCATATTCATTCCAGGTGTCAGCGCGACGCTGACATAATAAGAGAAAAAGCGCTCAGGCGGATAAGCCGTGAGTGTGGTGCCGAAATAGATTGCGCTCTCTTACTAAATAAGATGGTGGATATTTTACAAAATGCCCGGCTGACAATAAATTTTAATGCAGCAAAAATTGACTTTGTCTCTCTCTTAAAAAATAAAGAATATCTGAACTCTTATGCATTAGGTTGCAGACCGGGAGATTTACCTGCTTATAATGTCGGGCGTGATTCAGTTGAAACTAAAGCATTTGAACTGGAGAAGCTTGCAGATTCACCTTATGCCCCATATGGTCAGACAGGCGGTTTTTCCGTAGCATATACTCCCAACAGTAGAACTTTTAGCCCTACAAGCAGACCAATTTATGCTGCACTGGACTTTCTGAACGGTGAAAATGGAGGTGCCAGCGCCTATGGGAAATCATTTTTTGAATTAAATGATAATGTAAAAACAAACTGTACATTCTCACCTTTTGATATCTACGGCCACAGATTTGGCCTGGATACGAGTAAATTATCTACATTTTGGCATATGGAGAACCTGATTGCATCCTGTCAAAATGATTTTTTTGGTTATAATTGCTTTAAGAGTTTGGTTAAAATGGCTAAGGACGAAAAATTTTTAGCTCATTCTAATTATGGTAAAGGCTATGAAGGGAATTATATAGAGGCTCATATTCATGGTGATGTATGTTTATTCAGAGATATAAAACACGTTTATTTGTCTTTGCAAGAAAACTCTTACTCGAAAAGTCAACTATATGATTATGCAAAACAAATAAACCAGGCGCTTAATAGAGACTGCATAATATTATATTGACAAGCTTATTATCAGTCTCTTTAAAAGAGCTTTAAATGATCATGAGCGCATACTTCTTGAGGTAGGCAGTAACTGCTTTTATATTTATTATCTCAGGACCGTTCTGGCAGATACCTGTGTGGCACTTTAGTGTGGTCTGGCAAAATAGAGGAATATGGACCAGCAGAAGCGCCTGCTGGCTGCTTTTCACTTAAAATGCTGGACTTCACCGGTGCTTCAGATGAAGCGACCTTCACAGTCATCAAGTGGCCTGTATTACCACAGGAGTGATTTACTGGCTATCGATATTCCTGCTCATATCAATGACAGTATTTCGCTCTTTCCCGTACATTGCTCTCCCGACCAGCTCACGGTCCAGTACATGACAGTCCTTTTCCACTTCGCTACGCCTAATTTTTTTTAGTTGCTCTGTTTTATTGCGCTGAATTTGTACCTCAAAACAATAATTTTAAATACTTATTTGAATATTTTTTTTATGATTTTTTCAAGAAATGAGTAAAAAAAATGAAGAATGATATAAATAATTAATGCAATAAAAAATGATATCACACCAATTGATGGTCCTGTTTTGTATACGAATAACATGCATAAAAATATAGCAAATAGATCAAGGGAAATATCCGCGATGAAATCAGTAATTATTTTGAAAAAATTCTTCATATTACCTCTTTAAAATATCTATTTTATTCATCATTTTTAGGTCGGGCAGTGCTCGAAATTCTTACGTACAACGTATACGCTCCGGTTTCTGCGCGCTGCCCGGCTTCACACTGGCTCCAACAAGTACGCCCGCTGGAATAGATTCCTGGCGTCACATAACTTCACCTGGTTATCCACAAAAGACTCAATAAATAAACATCTTGAGTACGAAAAATTACAGTGTCAGAGAATGAAATAGCGATTCGCTGTCTTCAAGCAGTGCCTTAGTACCTGGCACGCGCTCTTTCGCGCTATAATTTTTATCAATGTTTGTATCGCCTGCTATTTTTTAAATGTCTGCTGTATTTCGTTCATCTTTCCAGCTGCTTTTTTACGCTGACTTTCAATGTCTTTTCTCGATTGTTCAACAAGTTGCTGTGCTTTTTCGGCTTCTTTTTTTGGGGCGAAAGGTTCTTTGATCTCATATCCGGCAATAGAACCATCCTTATTTAAGGTCATTACCGCACGTGCTGTATTTTTAGCAGTGATGGTAATGTCATAGACGAATTCGCCATTATGAGCTATCTCTGCTCGTACAACGATATCGCTATCTTCCGTAACGGAAATGATGCCACTGGCGTTAGCGCGTTTAATTGTTTCCTGAATACGCTCTGGTATAATGCTGAAATTGATCGAGTCGAATTTGAATAAAGCCTCTTTTAGTGCTTCTTGTTTTTGCTCCTCTGTTATAGTGCCAAAGATGGTTAAATTGACAGGCGAAGGTCCCCCCCAGTAGCCGTTGTTAAATTTAAACACCTCTACTTTAGCAGGGGTGTTAACGCTTTGTCGAATGAATGAATACCCGCCCTTGAAGAAACGGACTTCAATAATCGCAAGATTGGCTCCACCTTTTGCGTTGATATTGGCAATAGCTTTTTGCATTTCGGCTTTGTCGTAAAAGAACATTGATTGCTGGTGCTCTTTTTGCTGGATTTTTTGCATGTATTTCTCTTGATTTTTTTCAGCTTCCGCCATGGCATCTTTATCGTTATCACAGGCGCTAATTAGAGTTGCCGCGATGAAGGTAATCGGAAGTAAGAGATTTTTATATGTAACATGTATTTTATTCATGTGAAGTATTTCCCTTTTTATATAAAATAGATAGTCTTGACTGGTCGAGACTATCCTGGAAACATAGTAATAATGCGTGTGCATATCTGCAGTAAGTTTTAGTTATGCTGGTTTTATTTCGGATTTTTACCTGTTACTTTTTGTTCGTAAATAGGTATTTTACGTATTGATGATAAGTTTAGAACCTATCCCAGTAGGCGTAATCGTTAAAGCCAGTTTGGCGAATAAAAGAGTCTAATGGGATAGGCTCTTAATAAACAACAAAACCAAACGTACTTTCAGATTTCAGGCTGGAATGCGCACAGCTGATTGTTGATAAGGGCTACTCATACCGACAGGCCAGTGAAGCGATGAATGTCGGTTCCACATACCGGTCTGAGGTATCAACAACAACATGTTCTGAGTGGTAGCGTTTGCGTTATATCGTCACAGACAGCGCCTCAGGGCGCTGTTTTCGATCGGACATGTCGCTTTCGCAGGAGGGGACGTTATTCGGCGACCAGCCACATATCAGCCTCTTCAAACATCTCTTCCAGCATACGGTGCAGCCGTTCTTTCTCGGTTTTTGTACAGTCACTGTTTAATGCGTTCGCCTGCATTGGCTTAACTTTCACTTGCGCATCGGGAAAAAGTTGATGTACGCGTTTTGTGAGTTCATTGAGGATGATTTCGCGTGCGCCTGGCAAACCTTCAACATTTCGCTTGTCATAAACGAGTTCGACGAACATCGCCATTTCCTTTTTACTGGTTGGATGACCAGTATTTAAGCTGGGTATATAACTGGTGTCAAGGTTTAGCCGCCGTTTTGTCATCCTGACGTTGCGGACGTAAAGTAAATTGATCGCACGTGGAAGTAAAGGTCGCTAACCTGTTGTCGTGTCAAGAGGTTAGCGGCACTCTCTTCACAGCGGTGTCCTGCTACCTGATGGTAAATTCCAGGGCGCGACTAAAATCGCAATCGGCCAACACAACAGGGTCGCCTTTTCTGACAATAATGCTATTTGTGCCCAGGCATTTTCGGCTCTGTTTCCCCTTAATTTTGTTATCATCAGTGAGCCAGCGCTGGTTATCATTACCCGTGCATGAATAAAGAATGATTGGTGTGCCTTCTTTTGTACCTTGTCCTGCGGCATCCAGACATTTCTCACCCTGCGTGATTCTGTCTCGGTGAAATGAGAAAAGCTGAGATTGCACATGCTTACACTCCCGCAGCGTCAAACGATTCTGTTGATCTGGGCCTGCATCAAGGCACAGACCATCAGTTGTCCGAATTTGTTCCGCGTCATTTATGTAATAACCACCGGAATTAATCTGGTTTTGTGTAATGACCGGGAACGACAAATTAATACTATAAGGTGTGGGTAAGCCGTTCGTCGTACATCCACATAAAATAGAGGAGAGGCAGAGAACCAGTGTGGTTTTTCCTGAAAGCAAAGTCATTCAATTATTACCCTAAAAATAAATAGCGTTACAACTATATTGGCGATTTATACCCACTGAATATGACGTAGCATTGAGCGGCAATAGAGATAATTCCGATAGAATCACATAAATACTTCGGTTAAATGCGCGCAGCCAGCCACTCCTGTGACGATGGGTATATAGCGTTAAATACTTTTGCAATATTAGATGCTATCACAGTGAAAAACGGCTGTACATTTCTTCACGTTAAACAAAGTGAGAAGGGGGGGCACCCGATATATGATAAAAGAGGTCACAGGAGTCATTAGCAAAATAAATCTTTTAGATTTTCGCCACTGAAAACATTCTGCAGCCTTTCAGGCAAAGCCTCATAGCAGGCTGCGGAGGTAGACGTACTCGCTAAATTTTTCTGAAAAAATGCCGGGTGACGAATTATGAAAGATAAACGTTGGCGGCGGTAGGTCCGCGGAGGCCATTAATACGACAAAACTCAACGCGTATACCGGGGATAAGCGCTTCTGTTTCGTGTTGGCGACATGCTGAAATGTGGACCTGAACATCTTTGCGTCCATCGGAGGGGGTGATGAGACCTTTACCGCTCTTACAATCAAAGGTTTTGACAATTCCTGTCATTTTACGAGACAAACAAATTCCTTAATGGGGATAACGAGGCGCACTATACACGTCAGGAAAAATAATGCCAGCTATATTTGATGGCAATCAAGATTTCCGGGTGGCTAAAAGTAGTCGTTCGGCACCATTGTAGATAAATAACATTATGTTCTGGAGAAAGTATTCCCTTTCCTGGCGTCATTGACTGGTGCGGACATCATGGGTTTTGTCGTCGGGCAGGACGGTGAACTAATCTGCCTGGCTTGCTTTTTATCAGTATTTGTAGGTGGTTGCGGGGTTTTACTACCAAAATCGTAGATAAAAATATCCCATGATGCCTGTTGTAAACCAGAACAATGGCCTGAACTGGCCAAAACATGGAATGAAAAAATAAGTAATGACCAAAGCATAAAAGCATGATGTTTCATAGCACCTCCTGTTATATATAATGACTTGTGAAGTTCATCTCCTGAATTATGGAACGTCATTGACATTTTTTATTCAACGAAGAGTTAACCACTCTTAATAATAATGGGTTTTATAGCGAAATAGACTTTTTTATCGCGTGTTCAATATTTGCGTTAGTTATTATTTTTTTGGAATGTAAATTCTCTCTAAACACAGGTGATATTTATGTTGGAATTGTGGTGTTGATTCTATTCTTATAATATAACAAGAAATGTTGTAACTGATAGATATATTAAAAGATTAAATCGGAGCGGGAATAAAGCGTGCTAAGCATCATCGTGAATATGATTACAGCGCCTGCGATGGCATATAACCGTATTGCGGATGGAGCGTCACGTGAGGACTGTGAAGCACAATGCGATATGTTCTGATTATATGGCGAGTTTGCTTAATGACATGTTTTTAGCCGAACGGTGTCAAGTTTCTTAATGTGGTTGTGAGATTTTCTCTTTAAATATCAAAATGTTGCATGGGTGATTTGTTGTTCTATAGTGGCTAAACACTTTATGGTTTCTGTTAAATATATATGCGTGAGAAAAATTAGCATTCAAATCTATAAAAGTTAGATGACATTGTAGAACCGGTTACCTAAATGAGCGATAGAGTGCTTCGGTAGTAAAAATATCTTTCAGGAAGTAAACACATCAGGAGCGATAGCGGTGAATTATTCGTGGTTTTGTCGATTCGGCATAGTGGCGATAACTGAATGCCGGATCGGTACTGCAGGTGTTTAAACACACCGTAAATAATAAGTAGTATTAAGGAGTTGTTATGAAAAATATTATTTTATCCACTTTAGTTATTACTACAAGCGTTTTGGTTGTAAATGTTGCACAGGCCGATACTAACGCCTTTTCCGTGGGGTATGCACAAAGTAAAGTTCAGGATTTCAAAAATATCCGAGGGGTAAATGTGAAATACCGTTATGAGGATGACTCTCCGGTAAGTTTTATTTCCTCGCTAAGTTACTTATATGGAGACAGACAGGCTTCCGGGTCTGTTGAGCCTGAAGGTATTCATTACCATGACAAGTTTGAGGTGAAGTACGGTTCTTTAATGGTTGGGCCAGCCTATCGATTGTCTGACAATTTTTCGTTATACGCGCTGGCGGGTGTCGGCACGGTAAAGGCGACATTTAAAGAACATTCCACTCAGGATGGCGATTCTTTTTCTAACAAAATTTCCTCAAGGAAAACGGGATTTGCCTGGGGCGCGGGTGTACAGATGAATCCGCTGGAGAATATCGTCGTCGATGTTGGGTATGAAGGAAGCAACATCTCCTCTACAAAAATAAACGGCTTCAACGTCGGGGTTGGATACCGTTTCTGAAAAGCATAAGCTATGCGGAAGGTTCGCCTTCCGCACCGCCAGTCAATAAAACAGGGCTTCTTTACCAGTGACACGTACCTGCCTGTCTTTTCTCTCTTCGTCATACTCTCTTCGTCATAGTGACGCTGTACATAACATCTCACTAGCATAAGCACAGATAAAGGATTGTGGTAAGCAATCAAGGTTGCTCAGGTAGGTGATAAGCAGGAAGGAAAATCTGGTGTAAATAACGCCAGATCTCACAAGATTCACTCTGAAAAATTTTCCTGGAATTAATCACAATGTCATCAAGATTTTGTGACCGCCTTCGCATATTGTACCTGCCGCTGAACGACTACTGAAAAGTAGCAAGGTATGTATTTTATCCAGGAGAGCACCTTTTTTGCGCCTGGCAGAAGTCCCCAGCCGCCACTAGCTCAGCTGGATAGAGCATCAACCTCCTAAGTTGATGGTGCGAGGTTCGAGGCCTCGGTGGCGGTCCAATGTGGTTATCGTATAATGTTATTACCTCAGTGTCAGGCTGATGATGTGGGTTCGACTCCCACTGACCACTTCAGTTTTGAATAAGTATTGTCTCGCAACCCTGTTACAGAATAATTTCATTTATTACGTGACAAGATAGTCATTTATAAAAAATGCACAAAAATGTTATTGTCTTTTATTACTTGTGAGTTGTAGATTTTTCTTATGCGGTGAATCCCCCTTTGCGGCGGGGCGTCCAGTCAAATAGTTAATGTTCCTCGCGAACCATATTGACTGTGGTATGGTTCACCGGGAGGCACCCGGCACCGCAATTTTTTATAAAATGAAATTCACACCCTATGGTTCAGAGCGGTGTCTTTTTACATCAGGTGGGCAAGCATAATGCAGGTTAACTTGAAAGATACGATCAATAGCAGAAACCAGTGATTTCGTTTATGGCCTGGGGATTTAACCGCGCCAGAGCGTATGCAAGACCCTGGCGCGGTTGGCCGGTGATCGTTCAATAGTGCGAATATGAATGGTTACCAGCCGCTGCGAATTCTACCTGGGTCACTTAATAAAGCAAAACATTTAAACGCTCAACAACGACAATTCAGACAGTTCGAACTTTTCTTTAAAAATAGGATTAACCATGCTTAAAAGTGGTTACTAATTAGCCATTATACTACGGTAGTGATTCACATATTCTTTAACGTTACGTTACAGGAAGGTTGAAGTGGAAATGCCTGATGAGTCTTCAGGCATTTCTTAAGGTTAGTTAGCTAAGGAACAGTTACTGAGAACAGGTTTATCATCACCTTCCACCAGTTCAGCCGTTTTGCCTTTGGTATAAAGTTTATAAGTATAATTTTTGTCTATGGCTTCGTAATTTGCTCCGGAGGCCATTTTCATTAACCGCATCGGGATCATCTCGTTTACCTGACTGATAATCGCATAGGCGTTTCCAGCCTCGGTGTTGACGTAAATCACCTCCATAACCTGGTTATCATTACAGGTGTATATAGATTTAGAAATCTCCTGCGAAGCTGCTATAGAGGTGGTACTGGCGCTAAGCGCAGCGAGAAAGAGGGTAAATGGGATCAATTTACGTTTCATCATTAGTATCCTTTGTGCATAAAATTGTCGTTAATTCCCTGAAGAACGGGAGATAAAGCGGCATCAATACGATGAATGCTGTAGTATTCCTGTTTACTGACGAAAAGTGCGCCAGAAAAGCGTATTATAATTTATCCATCACTGACATATGTGATGAGTAGACAAATCTTAAAATCATAAACTATAGGCTGCAAATCATTATGGTGCGATAGAAAATGATTGTCACCACTGCTCAATACTATGGCATAAAAACCGAAGAAAACGGTACTGTTCACTGTCTCGTTTCATACGGTATCTGTCAGTGAAACTATTTCTTCAAATGATGGTCTTTTTATTATCGATCAGATAATGGCATCAACAGGGGTTATTCAGGAGTATATGTGAAAAAGTGGCTTATAGGAGGGATATTGATCGCAAGTTTTCTGACCGGTTGTCTGATGTGGCACAACATTGATAAATGGTTTAATAAAGATATCGAATTTTTCTACGTCGGAGACGATAGCTAAAATTCCAGTCAGTTGGCAACGGGTGTCATATCTTCAGGTATGGCGCCCGGAGCCGCCGGGCGCAAATTGTAGGTGTATAAAAGTCATTTCATTAAAATTTTAGCGACAACATGGACAGTCACTACCGCGTGCTAACGGCCCTCTGAAGTCACAAGATGAATAAGCCAGTTTTTTGTTTCAGCGGTGACTGAAACATATTTTGTTCCTGGTGGTCTTACCGCCAGTTGCTGAAAAAGACAACGATAATGTAACTGTTGCAGAGACTGACGAATACGACGACCGTGAATTTTATTTTTGGCGACCATATTTCCTCCCAAAAGGCCGCCCGAAGGCGGCGCTGGGTTTGATAATGGAGAAGGGCGTTGGTCACTGCCATAACCAACCTGTATACATTAATGCAATTGATAATCATTATCAATTTGGCTGGTGGAGAAAAATTGTAAAGATGAAGGGACAGCGGAAATGGCAATGAACGGGATGAGACTTTCGTTAACCACTTAAATTCGTGACTAAAAAAAGGCTTTTATAGACTTGAAAATGTTTTTCCCGTCCCTATGTAGTCAGTGGACAAGCAATGCTTGCCTTGATGTTGAACTTTTGAATAGTGATTCAGGAGGTTAATGATGGCACTCAGAACCTTGTCAGCACTTCCCGTGTTTGCTGATTCTCTTTTCTCTGACCGTTTCAACCGTATTGATAGACTTTTCAGTCAATTAACAGGAGATACGCCAGTCGCTGCGACGCCAGCTTACGATCTGCAAAAGCGCGATGCGAATAACTATCTGCTTACCGTGAGCGTTCCTGGCTGGAAAGAGGAAGAGCTTGAAATTGAAACGGTTGGCGGCAACCTGAATATTACGGGTAAACACACTGAAGAGACGGTAGAGGATCAGACGCACTGGATTTATCGTGGTATTCGTAAGGCGGATTTCCAGTTGAGTTTTTCTTTGCCTGAACATGCTAAGGTGAATAATGCGAAACTGGAACAGGGCCTCTTGTTGGTCGAGATTTACCAGGAGATCCCTGAAAGCGAGAAACCGAAAAAAATTGCCATAGAAAGCAAACCAAAGGCGATTGAACACAAATCATAATCGCGTTAATGGAGGCCCGTTTAGACGGGCCTTCATTGTCTGTAGCGAAAAGTATCCCGTCATGCTTGTAGGCACAGATCGCTAAATATTATAGCCCTGACCTCTATATTATCCCGTGCCACTGACCTCGTCGCCATTGGACGGCGGTAAGTTGGAATTATCCGCGAGGTCAGTCCAATTTTTGTCCACTCTCGACATTCTGCCTGTTATGGGCGCGATATCTGAACATAAATTCGTATAGCGGTTCATCGTTTTCACCGCGTTGATGCTATTTCTGCTAACACTACTTTCATACGTAAAAAAGCTGATGCTTTTTACCTTATTTAATCGAGGCAGGTATGAAATTAGCGCTCGTCAATCGGCAGGTCATTTTACCGGAAAGCGGAACCGAGTCCTTCCAGTGCCATGCCTCTACGCTTGTTCGCTTACCGTGCGGTACGCTCGTGGCCGCATGGTTCGCGGGGTTGCGCGAAGGAAGCGAAGATACAGCCATCTGGCTATCTCGCTATGAACATAATATCTGGACAACACCGCAGCGAGTGGCGGCACGCGAGGGGGAAGCGCACTGGAATCCGGTGTTATTTTACCCGTCGGATAAATTGTGGTTATTTTATAAAGTAGGCAGCGACGTACACGTGTGGAAAACCTGGTTTATCACCTCCAGCGATCGAGGATTTACCTGGAGTACGCCAGCTCCGTTGGTTAACGATGATATTTTGCCGCGCGGTCCCGTAAAAAATAAACTCCTGCTGGCATCAAATGGCGCCTGGATTGCGCCAGGGTCGATTGAAAGTCCTGAACGGTGGAGGGCATTTGTGGATCGATCCTCTGACGAAGGAAAACACTGGAGTATCTCTTTTGTACCGCTGGAGCCTGATAACGCTATTTCCGGGACAAACGTAGCGTTGTGGGATGGTATAAAAAAGGGGAGGTTGTGGGAATGTTGTCTGGAAAACCTCCTGCGCTGGGATGGCGTTATTCAGCCTACGCTGTGGGAGTCTTCTCCGGGGCATATCCATATGTTGTTACGAAGCACACGCGGGGCAATTTTTCGCAGTGATTCAATCGACTATGGCGCTACCTGGTCTGTTGCCCGCGCGACATCTTTACCGAATAATAATAGTGGTATCGATCTGGTTAGTATGCAGGACGGTACGCTGATTCTTGCGTTAAATCCGGTCAACGGCAACTGGGGAAAGCGCTATCCGCTTTCACTGATTGCTTCCCAGGATAATGGCGAATCATGGCTACCGCTACTGGACCTGGAAAGTGACCACGGTGAGTATTCTTATCCCGCTATTATTAGCGAGGGCGGCATCGTACATATCACCTACACGTGGAACCGGAAAAATATCGTATATTGTCGATTACAAACGGTATAAGGCGCTATCAGTCGAAACCGATAGCGCTGGAATAATAATGCCTTGCCCGGCGTGCTCTCTCACGCCGGGATGGCCGAAATAGTCATGATTTACCGGGTAACATCCTTGAAAATGTATCGTCTTTTTGTATGTAATGGTGAAACAACGCCGCTGCTGCATGCATGGCAATCAGGAAATAGCCGATATTGGCCAGCATTTCATGAATACGCTTTATATCCGATTTTAGGGTGCTATCTGGCGTCAAAAATACCGGTACAGTAAAACCAAAAAAGCTCCAGCTTTTCCCGCCTGACGCCATCATCGCGACGCCCAGCAGCGGTAAGGCGAGAAAAGTGAGATAAAGCGCGATATGCATTAATTTAGCGGCTACGTGCTGCCAGTGAGGAGGGGGAGGCGTAATGACCGGATCCGGGTATTTGTGTTTAAGATATAACCGTAAAAACATCAGCGCCCAGACCAGAACGCCCATATCATAGTGCGTGTCTTTCATAAACAGGTAAACGCTGGAGCCTTTTGGCGCCCACCCCCGTAACTCAATAGCAGCATATGCGATGCCTGTCAGGAGCAGTGTTAACCAGTGAAGCGTTATTTGCAGTCTTGAGAAATGTGCCATTATTATTATCCTTTATTAACAACTGCTTGTAGAGTATGCGTAAAATCTTAACAGAACCTTAAAGCGGGGGCTGAGTCGCAAGGAACAGACAGAGATAGCGGCACGTAAAATGGGATAAAAAGCCGGCGGCATCGCCGGCTTACTGTTGTTATTGTCCTCTTACGACAACACAGGTTTTACCATAAAACGGATATGAGCCTGTAGTTTCATAATCAACACTCGACACTAAAGAAATATCGCCCGCTTTTTTCGCTGAATCAATAGATGCGTCGCCGGTATTTACAATACCCAATACCGTTTGCGCACACGCTTTACCGGTTTTGGTTGCCGGGAGACTCGTGGCAGTAATTGGCCCTTTAACATCCGTATATAAGCCAATCCCTGTCGGTGATGGTCCTGTAGCACACCCCGTTAAAAGAGAACCAATAAAGATAATTGAAAAAATGTGTTTTTTATTTGTCATGGGATTAGTCCATTATAAATTAATAGAAAACTTACCGTCCGAAAATGTCCGGACAGTCATTTAAAAAGTGGTGTATATTAAATATGCGATATTACTCTTTGCACCCTCCTGTTGATGTCGTACCTGACGGACAAATATCCGTTGAAGCCGGATATATTCCCCATGCCGTGTTTTTATAACTTGTGCATCCTGTCAGCAATGAGAACAGTACGGCTAAAAAAATCATCACGAGCCCTGGCGGCGTTAACATTTTTCGGTTGGACTCCATAGCATGTCATTTCATCGGGTTGCCATATGACTGGCGTTCTGCTGGTAAGTTTCATTAACGCCCGGTTCGTTTAATATTGGTTTAGGTTTAAAGCCAGGAGGCGCTAATTACGATACCTTCTTACGTTTCAGTACTGACTAATAATGTTGAGAAAATGAACAGCGTCGGGTGGGAAGACGCAATACAGAATAGAAGGGAAATAAGAGAATAAGATGGCGTTAATTAACCCGGTATTCCTGGCGTCATTTCCCTTGCGTTTTATCCCCGTCAAAAACGGCCTTTAGCTCACGTTGGCGCTCCCGACGTTTGTGCGTATGATGTTTTTAAAAGATCGTCATACTTTCTGTTCTGCGTCAATTTTTTCATTACAAATGCTCGCCATAATGCCGTCCTCAGGAGGTCTCCCGACGTTTATGCTGCGCCGGGAGAAACAAAAACAACGCATAATCTGGGACAAATTGATGATTAAAGGCAAACTGGCGCTCGTGACGTGCGCGCTGACTCTGGTATTCACTTCGTCGCTTTTCGCCGCGTCGGACACGGCAGACGGTCGTACCCTGAAGCTGGCCATTGGCCCTGAGCCAACGGAAGGCTTTGATCCTATGCTGGGCTGGAGCCACGGCAGCTACTTATTGCTTCATGCGCCGTTGCTTAAGCAAAACGCCGACATGAGTTGGGGTAATTTACTGACGGAAAAAGTGGATACCAGCCCCGACGGTAAAATCTGGACGCTAACCTTAAAGCCCGGGCTGAAATTCTCCGATGGCTCGCCATTAACTGCCGAAGATGTCGTTTTTACATACAATAAAGCGGCGAAGAGCGGCGGTAAAATTGACATGGGCAATTTTAGCCATGCGCGAGCGCTGGACGCACGCCGAATTGAGATGACGCTGAGCCATCCGCAGAGCACCTTTGTGAATGTACTCGGGTCGTTAGGGATTGTTCCGGCCAGCCGTTATGATGAAAAAACGTTCGCCCGCGAACCGATAGGCGCCGGTCCGTACCGACTGGTCAGCTTTCAGCCGGGTCAGCAACTGATCGTTGAAGCTAATCCCTGGTATGCGGGTAAAAAGAATGACTTTAACCGGCTGGTTTTTGTCTTTCTGGATGAAGATAATGCTTATGCCGCCGCGCGCAGCGGACAGTTGGGACTGGTGCGCATTGCCCCTTCTATGGCGGTGGCCCCGCAGCAGGATAATCTTAAACTCTGGGTACGCGATAGCGTTGAAAACCGGGGCATTGTCTTCCCGATGGTGCCAGCCGGTAAAAAGGATGCTAACGATTATCCTGTCGGCAACGATGTGACCGCTGATGTCGCTATCAGACGCGCAATTAACTATGCCATTAATCGTAAGCAACTGGCGGAACAGGTGATGGAAGGCCATGCGATACCCGCCTATAGCGCGGTGCAGGGATTACCGTGGCAAAATCCTTCAGTGATATTCAGCGATGGCGATATTGCAAAAGCGCGCGCCATCCTGGAAGAGGCTGGCTGGAAAATAAACAGTGCGGGCGTGCGTGAAAAAGCAGGTAAAGAAGCGCGTCTGACCTTATGGTATGCCAGTGGCGACAGCACCCGACGGGATCTGGCCGAGGCGGTGCGCGCCATGTTGCAGCCTTTAGGCATTGTCGTCTCGTTGCAATCGGGAAGCTGGGAAACTGTAGAGCGCCATATGCACGCTAACCCTACGCTGTTTGGCTGGGGAAGTCTGGACCCGATGGAACTCTTCCATCACTACAGCGGGAAAGCCGCTGGTGTGGAATATTATAACCCGGGCTATTACAGCAACCCTGCGGTAGAAGCACATCTGAAACAGGCTATAGATGCGCCTGACTGGCAAAAGGCGATTCCTTTCTGGCAGCAGGTTGAGTGGGATGGAAAGCAGGGCGCGGGCGTCCAGGGCGATGCGGCATGGGCATGGCTGCTTAATATTCAGCATACCTATCTGGCCAACCCCTGTATTGATCTGGGAAAAGGCGCGCCAGAAATCCACGGTAGCTGGTCGGTGTTAAACAATCTTGATGACTGGACCTGGACCTGTCGGTGATGAAATTGTTCTTCAGTCATTTTTTGCGGCTGATTATTCTGTTGGTGCTGGTGGCTGCCGGCACCTTCATTTTGCTTAGCTTTTCGCCCGTTGATCCTATCCGTGCTTATATTGGCAACGATCTGCTCCATGTTCCGCCAGAACAATATGCGCGGATTGCGGCGCGCTGGGGGCTTGACCAGCCGCTGTGGGAGCGTTTCGGTCACTGGTTTTGGCGTCTGCTCCAGGGCGACATGGGGTATTCCATGCTGTTCAACATGCCTGTCGCCAGTGTGATCCGGGAACGTTTTGCGACGTCATTCGCGCTGCTGGCAGGCGCCTGGCTATTGTCTGGTGTGCTGGGCGTGACATTGGGTTTTCTGGCCGGACGTTTTCTCCACCGTTGGCCGGATAAGATGATTTGCCGTATCAGCTACTTATTGTCATCGTTGCCCACTTTCTGGATAGCCATGTTGTTGCTGGCGCTGTTTGCCGTCCGCTGGCCGGTATTACCTGTTTGTTGCGCCTGGGACCCCGGAAATAATGCAGGAACAGCTCTTTTATCGGAACGTTTACGCCATCTTGTGTTGCCGGTATGTGCGTTAAGTCTGTTGGGCATGGGGCAAATTGCGCTGCATACGCGAGAAAAAATAGCCAGTGTAATGAAGAGCGAATTTATTCGTTTTGCGCGCGCTCAGGGGGATAAAGGATGGTCGCTGTTACGTCACCAGGTGTTACGTCATGCGATTACCCCAGCACTCTGTTTACAGTTTGCTTCTCTGGGCGAACTGATGGGGGGAGCGTTACTGGCAGAAAAAGTCTTTGCGTATCCGGGGCTGGGACAGGCCACTATCGATGCCGGCCTGCGTGGCGATGTCCCGCTACTCATGGGGATCGTTTTATTCTGTACACTATTAGTGTTTGCCGGAAATACGATTTCAGCCTGGCTTGTGGTGGTGCTTAATCGATCGCTGGAGCGTCCCGATGCTCTATAATCCTGCCCCGACGTTGTTTCGTCTGCTCCTCTCCGTTACCTGTCTGCTGTTTATTGCCGGATACGGTTATGCCACGTTGAGCCAGCCGCCAGAGGTTAATCTGCTTGCCCGGCATCTGTCGCCTGATATCCAGCACTGGTTTGGCACCGATAATCTGGGGCGTGATGTATGGCTTCGTTGCTTTCAGGGGGCCTTCACCAGTTTACAAATTGGCGTTGGCGCCGCGCTGTGCAGCGGCGTTATCGCGTTAGTGATGGCGGCAGTGGCGCGCATTCATCCCCGGCTGGACCTCCTGGTGCGGCTGATAACCGATGCTATGCTCGCCATGCCGCATTTACTTTTGCTGATCCTTATCTGTTTTACGCTCGGCGGCGGTAAAAGCGGCGTCATTGCGGCCGTGGCGTTAACGCACTGGCCCCGTCTGGCGCTGATTCTGCGCGCCGACGCGGAGCGGGTAGCGCAGAGTGACTACCTGACATTGACCTATCGTCTGGGGCATGGACACCTTTATTGCTGGCGATATCACTATTTTCCGGCGCTATTGCCGCAATGGTTGACGGGAACGTTATTGATGTTTCCTCATGCGGTATTGCACAGCGCGGCGTTAAGTTTTCTGGGGTTTGGGCTGGCGCCGCATGAGCCTTCGCTGGGGCTGTTGCTGGCGGATGCGTTACGGTTTATTAGCCATGGAAACTGGTGGCTGGTGCTATTTCCCGGCCTAATGTTATTCACGCTGGTGATGCTCTTCGATCAGTTTGCGCGCGCCATTCAGCGGCTGTGGCTAAGGAGTGACGTATGCTGAGTTTACAACAGGTTACGCTGGAAAGCGCGCGTTATCGCTGGTATGGCGCGAGACGCTGGTCGCCGTTATTACAGAATGTCTCTTTTGATATCGCGCCCGGCGAAATGGTGGCATTGGTTGGCGGCAGCGGGGAGGGCAAAAGTCTGCTGCTGCAATGCCTGCTCGATCTGCTGCCGGAAAATTTACGCTTTCGGGGGGAGATTACGCTTGATGGCAACCGGCTGGACAGACATACCATCAGGCAGCTTAGGGGCAATACGTTTAGCTACGTGCCGCAGGGGGTACAGGCGCTTAATCCCATGCTGAATATCAGAAAACATTTGAACAGAGCATGTCATCTGACCGGACGCGCCTGGGATGAGACGCAAATGGTACAGCTATTACAGCAAAGCGATCTTGAACCGACAGTCCTGGAACGCTTTCCCCGCCAGCTCTCCGGTGGGATGGCTAAACGAATTCTGGCGTGCCACGCCTCGCTTAGCCAGGCACGTTATATCCTCGCGGATGAGATCACCGCCTGGCTTGATACCGCACTGGCAAACCAGTTGCTCGAGCACTTGCGAGGCCTCTGCGAGCGGGGATGCGGCGTGCTGTGGGTGACTCATGACCTGCTGCTGGCGGCGCGGTATGCCGATCGCATTGTGGCGCTGCATCAGGGTTATATCACGGACAATATCCGCTGCGAGCAGTTACAGCCGGAAGAGATGAGTGAACCGTTAAAACGGCAATGGCAAGCATTGCCTGAACTAAACCCGTTATTTATGCCGACCGGAGAGGGAATAGAATGCTGAGCTGCCGCGACCTCGTTATTCGTCAGGGCGGGAAAGTCTTATGGCAGAACCTGACGTTTACGATTTCTGCCGGTGAACGGGTAGGAATTCATGCGCCAAGCGGAACGGGGAAAACAACGTTGGGGCGCGTCCTGGCCGGATGGCAAAAGCCGACGGCGGGCGACGTTCTGCTGGACGGCAGCCCGTTACCCCTGCATCAGTATTGTCCGGTACAGCTTGTCCCCCAGCATCCTGAACTGACGTTTAATCCCTGGCGAAGCGCCGGAGACGCTGTACGTGATGCCTGGCAGCCTGACCCGGAAACGATGAGGCGTTTGCATGTGCAGCCCGAGTGGCTGACGCGTCGGCCAATGCAGCTCTCAGGCGGGGAGTTGGCGCGTATTGCGATACTGCGCGCGCTTGACCCACGAACGCGTTTTCTGATTGCCGACGAAATGACGGCGCAACTCGATCCGTCTATTCAAAAAGCGATATGGGTATACGTGCTTGAGGTGTGCCGCAGCCGTTCATTAGGGATGTTGGTGATTAGTCATCAGTCTGCGCTACTTGATCAAGTCTGTACCCGCCATTTACAGGTGGAATAGCCGCAAGTCGTTTCTCCGCATTGCCGTGTCGCCGTTAACGCACCGGGAACCCATGGGTTCCCGGTATTGTCGGCAGAGATTTTACTGCATGACGCGTTTATCTGCGTTTTTTGCATCAGCGGTATTACTGTAGTCCCTGGTCTCTTCAACCTGTACAGGGGCTCTGACAACCAGACTAGGCAGCGCCAGTTCGATATCATTCTCAATGAGTTTTTCAATAATACGGATATTTATCTCTTGCTGAATATCCATGTATTTATTGTAATCCGCGGTATTGACGATATGCACCACCTCATAGGTCAGCCGATCCTGACCAAAGGCCAGTAGATGGGCGCGGTCGAATTGTGTTTCGCCGACATCGGTAATAATCTTTTTCACCATATCGCCGATGAGGCGTAACTTTTCCGGCGGTGTCGCAGTGGCGACGCCAAAAGTAAACACGATACGACGCGTTTGCATCCGCTTATAGTTGTGTATGGTTTGCTGCAACAACTGCGCGTTCGCACAAACGATCTGTTCGCCGCTGAGGCTACGGATGCGAGTGGTTTTCAAACCGATATGTTCAATCGTACCGGCTACATCATTAAAGACGACGAAATCGCCGATCTCGAAGGGCTTATCGAAACCAATCGATAGCGAAGCGAAGACATCGCTCAGAACGGTTTGTACCGCCAGGGCAATAGCAATACCGCCCACGCCGAGGCTTGCTACCAGTGCGGTAATATCTACGCCGACGTTCGCCAGGATGGAGAGCAGCATCATAGACCAGACGAGCACGCGCAAAATCATACCAAGAATGACTAACGTCACCGGGTTTTTATTGGAGCCTGGGGCATACAGTAAATGACGCATCCATGACTGTACGCCCTGATCAAGCCAAATCGCCATTTGAATCGCAACCACTAAAAACCAGGCGTGAGAGAGGGTAGAGAATAACCGGTCAGGCAGGGCGACAAAGCGCAGGCTAAAGAGAAATGCGGCAAAAAAGATTAGCATCTTACTGGTCTTTTTCAGCATCTCGAAAACAATAGGACGCAGCCGCCCATGAGCATCATCCTTTTTATCCGGGCGTTGTAGCGCTTTATAGACCACATTAAGTAGCCAGTTGATGAGCCAGTAAGTAATGAGGGTGACGAAAAAAACGACCGCCAGATTGATCCAGAACGTCGTTGACATCAGCATCGCAACGATATTTAGTCGTGCTAAATACTCCATTTTACCTCCGATGAAAAGCAGATGAACATTACAGTATAGACGTCACATCACGGAGGCCGATTTCCGGCTTTACTATTGCTGTTTTATTCAGCACTTTTGTTCAAAAAGTATGAAAAAGAGGGGTAGCCGTTTGGCTATCCCGGCGTTTCTGTGCAGACTTATCTACTCCTCTTAATAAAATAAGGAGTCATTTATGCAACAAGAACATCGTGAGTGTATTGAGCAGTGTTATGAATGCGCGGCGGCGTGTGATATCTGCGCCTCTTCTTGTCTGCGTGAAGATAACGTCGAAATGATGAAGCACTGCATCCAGTTAGATATGCAATGTGCGGCCATTTGTCGCCTGGCGGCGCAATTTATGGCGTTGGAAAGCGAGTACTCACAAAAATTATGCCGCCTGTGCGCGGATATCTGCAAAGCCTGTGCCGAAGAGTGTGCAAGGCACGATCACGACCATTGCCAGAATTGCGCGCGGGCATGCAGCCAATGCGCAGACGCCTGCCTTAAAATGGCCGCGTAATTTTTCTTCCGCCATTAGCTCAACCGGATAGAGCATAGAGCTTCTACCTCTAAGGTTCGGGGTTCAATTCCTCGATGGCGGACCAGTTGATATCAAAAAAGGCCACCTGCGCGGTGGCCGCTGAGTTTCTGTTGAAATAAATGCAATGTTATAATATAACAATCATCTTTCTAAGAAAGATGAGGGTAACGTTTTGGTGATTCATTTAAAAAAACTGACAATGCTTCTGGGAATGCTGTTGGTAAATAGTCCTGCCTTCGCGCATGGTCATCATGCTCATGGCGCGCCGATGACGGAGGTTGAGCAAAAAGCGGCAGCGGGCGTGTTTGATGACGCTAATGTACGCGATCGCGCGCTCACCGACTGGGATGGTATGTGGCAATCCGTCTATCCTTATCTGGTCAGCGGCGAGCTGGACCCTGTCTTCAGGCAAAAGGCGAAGAAAGACCCGGAGAAAACGTTTGAGGATATTAAAGCGTATTATCGCAAAGGATACGTGACGAATGTTGAGACGATCGGCATTGAAAATGGCGTTATAGAATTCCATCGCGACAATAACGTTGCATCCTGTAAATACAATTATGCCGGCTATAAAATTCTGACTTACGCATCGGGTAAAAAAGGGGTGCGCTACCTGTTCGAATGTAAAGATGCGAATAGCAAAGCGCCTAAATATGTTCAGTTTAGCGATCATATCATTGCCCCGCGCAAATCGGCGCACTTCCATATCTTTATGGGAAATACCTCGCAGCAGGCATTGTTGCAAGAGATGGAAAACTGGCCTACCTATTATCCTTATCAGTTAAAGGCGAATGAGGTCGTTGACGAAATGCTACATCATTAAGTCTGATTGCAATGTTAAAAGCTCGCTATGAATAGCGAGCTTTTTTTCTGCCGTTATGCCATATTTCTGGCAATCAATATAAAAAATACCTGCGCCCCCGGAGCGATGATGACGCTGTCCATACCGCCCTCGATTCAATGCCAAACGGAAGCGGCATGTCGCCTGATTACTCGTGTCACAGGCGATACGTTGCGTGCTATTCATTTATATGGTTCCGCTGTCGCGGGCGGTCTGAAGCCAAACAGCGACATTGATCTGCTGGTGACAATATGCCAGCCGCTGACGGAGGCCCAACGCGCAACGCTGATGCAGGAATTGCTGGCGCTTTCATCGCCGCCGGGGGCGTCGGCAGAAAAACGCGCTCTGGAGGTCACTGTCGTGCTTTATTCGCAGCTGGTTCCCTGGTGTTTTCCACCTTCCAGGGAAATGCAATTTGGCGAGTGGCTAAGAGAGGACATTTGTCAGGGGATTTATGAACCAGCGCAGCAGGACTGGGACATGGTGTTACTGATAACCCAAATTCTGGAAACCAGTATACCGCTAAAGGGAGAACGCGCGGAACGGCTGTTCACGCCAGCCCCTGCGGCGCAGTTGCTGAAGGCCTTGCGTTATCCCCTCGACCTTTGGCAATCCACGGCAGATGTGCAGGGAGATGAGTATCATATCGTTTTAACCCTGGCGCGTATCTGGTATACCCTTTCTACCGGGAGATTTACCTCTAAGGATGCGGCGGCTGACTGGCTGTTACCTCAGTTGCCAGAAGATTATGCTGCCACGTTGCGTGCGGCGCAGCGTGAATATTTAGGTCTGGAGCAACAGGACTGGCATATTTTGCTGCCTGCGGTCGTACGCTTTGTGGATTTTGCCAAAGCGCACATCCCCACGCAGTTCACATAAGATGCCCCAGGACGTCTGTCAGGTTGCGCAAACGGCGTTCCTCAACTACTACTTAATAGGTTCTCATCGCTGAAGTAAGCAGATGATCTTATGCGGGCCATCGAATGGATATTCCCACATGGCTCTCGTTTTGTTGAGGTGGATATGACTGGTTCCGCATCATCTGTTTTAAAGACAGATACAAGACTATTGAGCGAAAACCTGTTTCTTAATTATGGTCTGGAGTCCTTATTTAAGGACGTCGCAATAATAGCTGGCAACGTAAATTATATTATTTTTGATATCGACGATTACTACACCGTACAGCAGTATATTACTTCCACATTTAAAACGGTACTCATTGGAATTGTTACCCATAATGAATATAACTTTATTGATGAACATCATGTCATATATCGAATAAAGGTCGATGCCTCTATTGCTGAGTGGCGCGAATTACTGATTTTGGCCGCTGCTGGTCAATTTTTTCCCAGGTCAGAGAAAGTCAGATTAACGGCGAATGAAAGAAATGTTTTGGCGATGCTTGTTAAAGGAATGGATATCCGACAAATAAGCTGTGAGCTGAATGTACATTTAAAAACTATTTACTCAGTACGCTACCATGTTCTGACTAAATTAGGTTGTAGAACAGTTCTGGATTATCAAATACTGTCCGTTTCTAAAGCCTTTACGCACTGGCTTACAATAAATAATGTTGATAATGTAATTTCCCGTGTAAATAGTAAGGTCATTGCTTAATAATGATTTGCTTCTGATGGCGTTTAGGTTCACTATGCTTTCTTACATCATCATGAGGCCAGACAGGCATGGCTACTTTTAGTATTAGCGCAATGGCGGCGCAGTGTGGTGTCACAACAGCAAATATCAGGTCCTGGGAACGCTATGGCCTGCTTCAACCTACCAAAGATGAAGCTGGCAATCGTTTTTATTGCATAGAAGATGCTATCAGAATACAGCATATTATCGACGCGTTAAGCAAAGGCTTTTCATTAAAAGAGATTAAACCTGCCCTCTATGGTGAAGAAACGCATTGCCGCTCGGGATGGTTATTCTACCAGGAAGAGATTTTAGCGCAGTGTAGAAAATTCGAACCCGCCAAATTGCGAAAATTACTCTGGCGTTATGGTCGGGAAATTCCGCCGTGTATCGTCATTGAGTCAATACTGCGTCCTTTACGGCTGTGGTTGTCCGCAGGCGATGATGATGCACGCCGATTTGAAAAGGCATTACTGGATACTGCGATTATTGAATACGCCACGTTCCAGCTAAGTAGCGTACGAAAGGCGCCAGCAGGCACAATGCTTATTGCTGCGTTTTCGCTGAACGACCCCATTGAGCTATGGCTGGAAACGATTAAATATTGTAGTGAAGGTATGCGAGTTGAAGTCATCCCCTGGCAGGCGCCGATGCCCGATCTTTTATCAACGTCTTTCGAGCATATTGTTCTGTGGCATGATGAGACATTAACTCCCGCGCAGGAAAATCTTATTCAGGCTTTAAAAGAATCGGGTAAATTTAGTCTTCATGTGAAAAATGGCTCAGGCTTAACATTACTGCCAGCCGTATATCGGCAGCATGAGATGCCAGAAAGCATGCAGCATGTTGCACCGCAAATCCATGCAAACGGCTACGAAAAATCAGGCACCGCACGTTGAGGCATCTGCATTATTAACGAACAGGGGAGGAGTAAACCCCTCCCTTGTTTATACTCTTCATACTTCAAGTTGCTTATGTGTTGGCTACGGATTACTCGGCCCATCCATGGGCCTCGCCCTGACGGGCCGTCGCACGCGACGTTCAAATCTGCTCCCGGCAGATTTGTCGTTCACCCCAGTCATATAGTTATCTATGCTTCTGGGGACTCACTCCCTTGCCGCCTTTAAGCAACTCGAATTATTTTGGGTATATATTAGATGTCGTCAGGTGTCTGAAACAAAACGGCTTCTAAGGCATTACGGTAAATATCAAGCTGCACTACGTCTTTTTCTGTTTCCAGTTTTTCAATAAGTTTGGCGATGATATCCTTATTTGAGACATGCTGCTGCGATTGCAATAGTTCGTAAGTAATTTCCTGAATAGCTCGCTGTTCACATAACATATGTGCAGAAAAAGGATTGCCAGTACTATTTTGTTCGTTGACTAGTGTAATGGTAGTCATATTTCACCATATTCGATGTAAATTGAAGCCGATCTCCCTGAGCGGGGGAGAGAAATTAGTGACCTATTAAAGTTAGACCTATATCATAAAACTGTAATAAAAAATCATAAAAACGTGATGCGCATCACATTTGTGTGATTTGTTGTATATTTTATACACTTTAAATGAAGATTCCGCAGAATCAACGGCCTGTTCTTTTTTCTCACTCCAGTTTAAACGAATAAGCATTAATACCCATCTGTAATAATTACTTAATGTTATCTTAATAAAGGTAAATTACTGTCAGGCCTCCGTAAAAGGAGGTTGATTAATGATTCGTCATATCGCCATTTTTCTTTGTTCTTTATTGATGTGCAGCACCACTTTTGCCGATTCGGTAACGTCGGTATCGCTTGGCGCGCTCTTAACCGCGCTCAATGAACGCATGTTATTAATGAAAGATGTGGCTGCTTATAAAATGAAGCACCATCTGCCGATAGAGGATTTCACACGTGAACAAAATGTTTTTGCCGAGGCTGAAGAAGAAGCGAAAAATAACGGTCTGGACCCGCATTCGATAACCCCTTTTATTCGTTCGCTAATGGATGCCAGTAAAGCGATACAGTACCGCTATTTAGCGCAGTGGCGAACCGGCTCAGAACCCTCCTTTCCGATACAAACCTTGTCGGTCACCCGGCAACGTATTCGACAACTTGATAATCAAATGTTGATCATTATCAGCCAGCGCTTGATGGTCGGCGCTTTCAGCCACGACGATATGGTGTGGCTGAGAGCGCAGTTTAATGCGCCGAATCTGAATGAGAGCGATATCAGTAATGTGTTGGCAGCCTTATCTTTGGTGCGACGCGCGCGTTAACTCCACATGAGGAGAGGTGGGCCAATACCTGGTGATTGCCTGCGGAGGTAGCGATAAAAGAACGCTTTTAGGTGATTTGGATATAAGCGTGGCGGAATAGCGGCTGGAGAGACGTGGTTTCGCTTCCCATCTTCCGGTGCATTCGTTAGCATACTGTTTCGCAGCTAAGCGTAAATGTTTTCAGGAAGAGGTTAATGTGTTCGCGGAGTATGGTGTTCTGAATTATTGGACGTACCTGGTTGGGGCGATTTTTATCGTTCTGGTACCGGGGCCGAATACGCTTTTTGTGCTTAAAAACAGCGTGGGACGCGGGGTTAAAGGAGGATATCTTGCCGCATGCGGCGTGTTTATCGGCGATGCGATATTAATGTTTCTGGCGTATGCGGGCGTGGCGACGCTGATCAAAACAACGCCGGTTCTGTTTAACATTGTTCGCTATCTCGGCGCGTTTTATCTGCTCTACCTTGGCGCAAAAATCCTTTACGCCACGCTGACCTCAAAAGGGCGTGCGGCGACGGAAACGGTAGTTCCTTTTGGCGCTATTTTTAAGCGTGCTTTAATTCTTAGCCTGACGAATCCTAAAGCCATACTTTTTTATGTTTCCTTTTTTGTGCAATTTATTGACGTTACTGCGCCGCATACTGGGGTGTCATTTTTTATTTTGGCCACCACCCTTGAAATCGTCAGTTTTTGCTATCTGAGCTTTTTAATTCTTTCTGGCGCTTTTGTAACCCACTATATTGGTACCAAAAAGAAACTGGCAAAAGTGGGCAATTCTTTGATTGGCCTTCTTTTCGTCGGATTTGCCGCCCGGCTGGCAACGCTCCAGTCTTAACCACCTGGACCCGTCGTCAACGGCGGGTCATTGCTCTCCTTTCGGTTTTATTGCGTGGAAAACAGCAAAATAGTAACCAATAAATGGTATTTAAAATACTGTTTTTGGAGCGTAACCTTTTTACGACAGCGATGAGATTATCGCTGAGTAACCTGCGTGAAGAGGGAAGCAAATGCGGCAAATTCCACAAAATCATATTCATACACGTTCCACGCCATTCTGGAACAAAGAGACGGCGCCTGCCGGAATTTTCGAACGCCACCTTGATAAGGGAACGCGACCCGGCGTTTATCCTCGTCTCTCGGTGATGCAGGGGGCGGTCAAATATCTCGGATACGCTGATGAACATTGCTCTGAGCCGGAAGAGATCATGGTGATCAATGCCGGCGAGTTTGGCGTGTTTCCTCCGGAAAAGTGGCACAATATTGAGGTCATGACGGATGATACCTATTTTAACATCGACTTTTTTGTCGCGCCGGAAGTACTGATGGAAGGGGCGACCTCACGAAAAGTCATTCATGCCGGGAGAGAATAATAATGGGAAAAGCTACTTATACCGTCACGGTCACGAATAATAGCAACGGCGTCTCTGTGGACTATGAAACGGAAGCACCGATGACGTTGCTGGTACCTGAAGTTGCAGCAGAAGTTGTGAAGGATTTGGTCAATACCGTGCGTTCCTACGATACCGAAAACGAACACGACGTTTGCGGTTGGTAAGGATCTTGTAGTATCTATTTGATATAAAGTGATTTTTTAAATCAGAAGCCGCATCGCGCGTCGCCAGCGTGATGCGGTTTTTGCGTATTGAAAAGCGCTGTTTATTTACATCAGACATGGGTTGAAAAGAAACATTAAGAAAACATTAAGAATATCGCATTGTTTGCTAATGAGAGCGTATTCATAAAACTTATGATTGGGTATTAAAAACCAGAAGAGTCTTATAATCATGAAACTCGATACCCGATTAACTTCGTCAGCACTTACTCTTGCGCTTGCCGCTGTGGTCATCCCGTTTACGGCGGACTGGCAATTGCCTTTGCTTAACGGCGTGGTGGTCCGATGGATTGAAAACGGACAAGCGTTATGGTTACTGTTTGGGGCGCTATTTACCGCCTGGTATATACGGCCACTTTCCCGTCCCGAAGGGGCAAAGCAGTTTTGGCTATGGGCTGTTGTCTGGTGGGTGGTGCTATTGGGTAGAAGCACCAGTTGGGGGCGTGACTATTTCCCTGACGAGCCGCGTATGCTGTTCAGAACGATTTCAGTGATATTAATTGCTGCGTTAGTCTTGCCAGTCCTGTTTTCTGCCGGGCTACGTAAGGAGATTGTTCGTCGCCTACGGGACGTTCCTCTGCCATTGTGGCTGTTTGCCGTGACGACATGTTCATATCTGATTTCCGACACTGTCGAGCATCATCGGTGGTTGTCGCCGATATTCCTGCATAACGCTCGTTACACGGATTTGATTGAAGAGCTTTATGAAGTGCCATTTATGATCGGTTTGTTTATGGTGACCGTGGGGTTTATGCAGCAGGACAAGCAGGATGAATGTACGGCGCTGGAGATGACCCCGTATCACGCAAAATAGCGCGGCTGAAAAAAGACCATGAATTCGACATGGGATAGATAGCGGTTAGCAAAAAAAGCCCGCACTCGGTGAGGCGGGCAAATAATACTGGAAGCAATGTGAGCAATGTCGTACCGAACAGGTGGGTTATAAACTCAACCACTCGGTATTGATAAAGATAATCGTTATCATTAATGATTGCAACCCTGATATTTATGCGCTTTTATCCACGACGCTAAAAGGTGATGGACATCACAAACTTCACTTTCCTGACGATGTGCTATTCTTTTTAACGGCAAATAAACCGCTAACGTTAAGACATAAGTGAGGAAAAAATGGGCATTCTTTCATGGATTATTTTTGGACTTATTGCGGGTATTTTGGCTAAGTGGATCATGCCAGGTAAAGATGGCGGCGGATTCTTTATGACGATCATTCTGGGGATCGTTGGTGCGGTAGTCGGAGGATGGATCAGTACGTTCTTTGGCTTTGGCAAAGTGGATGGTTTCAACTTCGGCAGCTTTGCAGTCGCGGTGATCGGCGCGATTGTCGTGCTGTTAATCTACAGAAAAATCAAAAGCTAAACGCAGAACTTTCAGAGATAATAAAGGCTACGACAGGTAGCCTTTATTATTCAAAATGAATTTACCACCAGCCCAGTTCGGTACCCGCCACCGCAATTAGCGCGATGCCCATCAACACCATCGTTGTTTTCCTCATGGTTATGCTCCCGGCGCGGCGTAACCGCCAATAAAAAACCATGCCAAAAATAATATTGCCGTAATGAAAATGACGACAGGGAAGAGGATACCCACTCTCATGCTATTACCTTCACTGTTCAGGGGGCGCCAGAATAGCAGGGTTTTCTCAGCGACAAAAGGTTGGTTGCTTTGTGACAGGGCGTGGCTATTGCTGACTTAACCCGGGATAAACACCCACTAAAGCGCTGACAGAAAGTATGGAAATAGCGTACCCGCCAGGTTATCCTGGACAAAATATCGCTTTAAGGAGTCGTTATGAAATTTACGTGGATTGCGTTGCCAGGCGTATTGCTGCTGAGCGCTTGTTCATCGTCGCAACCCAACGCCCCCAGGCCGCCGCGTATTGGGATGCCTAATCCGGCAGCCGTCTACTGTGAGCAACAGGGCGGTACGCTGATGCCGGTGCAGACCCCACAAGGCGTGCGTTCCGATTGCAAATTGCCCAATGGCGAAATCATTGATGAGTGGACATTATGGCGCAGAGAGCACCCTGATACGAAAAAGTGACAACCTGCGGTCCGACGGGATATGATTAAGAACAATCTGATAATGAGTTTCATGCGGCGCAAGAAAATATGTTTCAGTTAAAGCCGGGCGCGTTGGCAATAGTTATTGGCGCTAAAACACCCGCCGGACGGCAGAATATTGGTAAATCGGTTGAGCTATTTTGCCTGTGCCAACCCGGAGATGAATTCATTAATCCAGTAAATGGACACGTCACCTTACTGCCGAAAGAAGCGCCTCGGGCGCTGTGGCTGGTTACGGGCGACGTAGCCTCCGCCGATGGCCAGCACGGTTTTGCCTGGGTGCGGGCAGAACATTTGATGCCGTTGTCCCCGGACAGACAACCAGGCCAGGCGGCGGCACGACAATCACAGCTCTCGTAGCCACTCTGCCAGCACAATGGCATGGTTCTGGCGAGTATCTTTAGCGGCGTATAGCAACGTTAGCGGCTGGTGTCGGGCAATATCCGCCAGACGTTTGCCTTCTTGATGCTGTTGCGCAAGTTCTGCCCGGTATTGCTGCGCGAAGTGGTTAAAATCAATCAGTTCGCTATGAAAGGCTTTGCGCAATTCGGTGGAGGGCGTAATGGCCTTATTCCATTCATCATAGACCAGCGCTGCTTTTTTAATGCCTCGCGGCCATAGCCTGTCAACCAATACCCGATAACCATCGTCTTTTTCCGCCGGGAAATAGACGCGCTTACACTGGATTCGCATTTTTCCCTCCTGTGATGGTGTCGCTTACGGTACTTTTGTCGGATAGCGGTAATGATTTTAATGGATCAGGCCTGATAAACGAAGCGTCATCAGGCATTCAAGTGGGTATCAGGTTTATTTATGACGCTATCTCTCGATCGCGTCCGGCGTAGAGGCCGAAAATCGCCATGATGATAGCCAGAACCGTCACGCCTGACAGCGGTAGATACCAGCTACCGCTGGCATCATGAAGTTTTCCCATGACGGGCGGCCCACATGCCGCCAGTAAATACCCGACCGACTGCGCCATGCCGGAAAGCGCCGCCGCCTGATGCGCCGAACTGGCGCGCAGGCCGATAAACGTCAGGCCGAGGATCATCGTCGCGCCTGAACCGAAGCCGAACAGTAGCGTCCAGATGATCGCCTGGCCCGGCACAAACCAAAGCCCCGCCGCGCCCACTGCGCACAATAGTGAGACCAGCGCGGCAATCCAGCGTTGATCGTTAAAGCGATGCAAAATAAGCGGAATAGCTAACCCAGGCGCCGCGGTCGCCAGTTGCAGCAGGCCATGTAGCGATCCTGCCTGTGCTTCGCTGTAACCGTGGCTGATGAGTATTGTTGGTAACCAGCCGATAATCACATAATAAATCAGTGAGTTAAGTCCCAGAAACAACGTAACTTGCCAGGCTAAAGGCGAACGCCAGATACCGCGTTCATGTAATGCCCGGGAGCTACTCAGGTTAGCTGAGCGGGTAGTGCGCCACTGCGGCAACCAGATAAGAAACGCCAACAGCGGAAACAGCATCAGCATTAACAGCGCGCCGCGCCAGCCAAAACCGTGCAACGCCAGCGGAACCACCAGCGCGGACCCCAACGCGGCGGCGGCGCCCATCGTCAATGAATACGCGCCCGTCAGCCTGGCGACATGTTGTGAAAAATCGCGCTTAATCAATCCTGGTAGCAGCACATTACCCAGCGCTATCCCGCACCCAATAATGGCAGTTCCGGCAAACAACAATGCAGCGGAGGGCAGGGAGCGGAGAGCAATACCCGCGCAAATCAGCAGCATTGCGGCAAACAGACTGCGTTCCATCCCAAACCGGCGGGCAATACCGGCCGCCAGCGGCGAAACCAGTGCAAACGCCAGAAGCGGCAAGGTTGTTAGCAGGCCCGTCTGGGCGGTGGAAAGACCGTAATCCGAACGGATTGTCTCCAGCAACGGCGCAGCGCCGGTAAATGTTACGCGCAGCGTAGTGGCTATCATCAAAATACCGGCAATCAGTAAAGCGCCCTGTTTGCCGCGTGGTGAAAGGGCTGTCGTCATCGTTTTCTCATCTCGTCAGGCGAGGCGATACCTTAACAGTTTTTACTGTTTGGATGAATCAAGCTAAAATGACAATTTATCGCTAAAATCGGACAATATAATGATTGGTCTGAGACTGGACGGTTACGATCCCGACCTTCACCACGATGCCGCTGTGGCCTTTTGTATTCGCGCCAGGGATGATGAACTGTTTAGCCCTCGCCATCAGCATCGCAAGGGACAGTTGATTCTCGCTCTGCACGGCGCGATTACCTGCGAGGTGGAAAATGCGATGTGGATGGTTCCGCCCCAGTATGCCGTCTGGCTCCCCGGCTCGCTGCCGCACAGTAATCATGTGACCGCAGGGGCGGAGCTGTGCTTTTTATTTATTGAACCTGCGGCGGTCGTCATGCCGGAGCGTTGCTGCACGCTGAAAATTTCGCCGTTATGCCGGGAGTTGATTTTGTCGCTGGCGCGCAGAACCGATCCCGAAAGAGCGCAAATGCCAACGCAGCGCCTTATTCAGGTGTTGTTTGATGAACTGCCGCAGCAGCCGCAGGAACAATTGCAATTACCGGTATCGGGGCATCCGAAAATCCGCCAAATGGTTGAGACAATGGCGCAGGAGCCCGCGCGATGGAATACATTAGGGCAGTGGGCCAGCGTATTCGCGATGAGCGAGCGTAACCTTGCCCGGCTGGTCGTCAAAGAGACGGGACTAAGCTTTCGTCGCTGGCGTCATCAGTTGCAATTAATCCTGGCGCTACAAGCGCTGATCGCGGGACGTAATGTACAGCAGACGGCGCAAATGCTGGGTTATGATTCCACCACGGCATTCATTACCATGTTTAAAAAAGGCCTGGGGCAGACGCCAGGCCAGTATCTGACGGGCGAGTTACTGCTTCCCCACAATTAAAGAGACCAGCCCCGCCGCAATCAGTGGGCCGACCGGCACGCCGCGAAACAGCGCGACGCCAAGTACCGTACCGACCAGCAGCCCGGCGACGAGCTGCGGTTGGTTTCCCATCAGCGTAATGCCGCGACCGCCCAGCCAGGAGACGAAAACGCCGACGGCAATCGCGACCAGCGATTTCCAGTTCACAAAAGAGTGGATCAATGTGGAGGGCGGTAGGGTTCCGCTGGCGATGGGAGCCATTACGCCGATGGTCAGAATGATAATCCCGACGGTGAGTCCCTGTTTTTCAATCCAGGGAAAAAAGGTATTCAACGGGGTTACGCGGACAATAATCAGCACCAGAATTGAGACGGCGACAGTGGTGTTGTGGCTGATAAATCCCAGAGCTGCCAGTCCGAGCAGGATCAGCAGAGTGACATCAAACATTATGGTTTCCTTGCCAAAAAGTAAGCCTGACTACTTTACGCCCAAACGGCAAAGCGCACAGGCCTTTTTAACGATTGATGCGGATTTCAGGCAACTGCCTGAAAGACAATCTCTACGTGAAAAACGGCGTTGTCATTAAATTGCCATCAACGCCGCGTATTGCTAACAGGTGAACCGTCATTGTTGTCTTCCTGAGGATACAATTATGTACGATCCACCGTTTCTTGAAGCGCTGATGATTACGGCGTCGTTTTTCGCCATTTTTATCATTATCGTTGTGTCGGTATTGCTCCTTGAAGGGGGAGGGGACTAAGCCGTTGGCGATGACTGAAAGCGGCGGAAGACTGCCAGTTCTGGTCGGGCGATGCGCAGATAGTCCTGTGTATTCATAATGACTGATTTTTCCAGCAGGCCGGCATTAAAGGCAATTTCATCGAAACGCTCAAACAGGAGCGGATCGGCGACCAGTTTCAGATTGGGGTGAAAACTGAAAGGCGGGATCGCGCCAAAAACGCAGCCGGTCAGCATATCGACTTCCGCCGGGCTGGCAAGGGAAGCGCGTAAGCCGCCCAGATGTGAAGCAAGCTGAGAGAGGTCGGCTTGCTGATCGGCCGCCAGAATAGCAAGAACGTGCTGGTTGACGCCGTTGCCTTTGACTTTACAGACCAGCGCTTTTGCGCCCTGGCCCAGCGCAGTACCACGTATTTCAGATACCGCTTCGCATTTCCCTACCGCTTCATGGTTCACCACACGATAGCGCGCGTTCTCCTGGGTTAATAAAGCCACTAAACGTTGGTGTGTAGCGACACCCTTCGCGACTTCAGTCATTTCGGCCATTTCTCACTCCTGGTGCAATATGAACATTTACTGCGAAGCACTATGATGAACGATGTTGTTTTTGTTGTTTGTTCAGATAGAGCTGCGCATCGGAAGCCTGGTAGGCATCATTAATCGTATCATTGGGCTGCATATTATAAATCCCGGCAGAAAAATGGACTGTCTTATCCGGTGCGATAATTTGCAGGTTACGAATAATACGCTCCGGCAGATGGATAGCCAAATCCGCCGCGTAATCAACAAGAATAATACAGAACTCATCGCCGCCGAGGCGAATGGCGTAATCGCTTTTACGAATCGATGTTTTAATCGCTTTCGCCAACAGGGTTATAATTCGGTCGCCTTCCTGGTGCCCCTGGGTATCGTTGATCAGTTTTAACCTATCGCAATCAATAGCGACAAATGTCACCGGCGTCCCGGTATTGACCAGGCGTTGCAGTCGCTGTTCCAGCACCGGTGTTAATATTTTACGGTTGTAAAGCCCGGTCATGGCATCGCTAATATTTTCGCGTGTGACGTTGCGATAAAGCCGAAAGTGCATCCGTACCATATTAAGCAGGAGCGCCGTTGCCAGTAAGTAAAAGGCCAGCGCTTTCCAGGACGAGACAAGGAAATAGGTTAAATCAAGGGACAACGAAACGCGCAGCCCACCAGGGATATCATGGCTATAATTCACATATTGAAACAGATTATTTTTGCTTTGATTAATAATAATTTCTTTTCCGGAGTCCATATCCTTTAGTGTTACGTTAAGATAACGCCAAACCAGCGGACGGTCCTGGGTATAAAAAATATTTTTTAAATTATCCTGGTTAACATCCACCATCACGATGCCTTTTAACGATCCCGCCAGATAGACTGGCGTTAAAAAACTCATGACGTTTTCCTGAGTAATATCATCCATGTAGATACTTGAAATAACCGTACGGCCGGTAAAAAGTTTATCTATATCTTTTCTGTTAATACCCATTGTGCCTTTTTGTAAAAAAGTCCAACGATGCATGGCGAAGCGCCGTGAGTTGATTAAATCATAGAAATAGACATAATGTTTATTTAAATCAACGTAATAACGGAATTTAAGCTCCAGTGTGCCCAGCCCGTGACTATGGTCGTCCTGCGAACGGTTGATGCTTACCGCCTGATCAAATGCAGGCAGTAAAAGGGCGTCATCAAGATTATCGGTACACTGTGTAGCGGCGGTTTGCAGAGTACCATGTAGCGCCGGATAATTATGCCGGGTCAGGTTGACACCGTGCGTACCGTTAATAGCTTCAAAGGCGTCGCAAAACGCGCGGTGTTTTTCTGCGGTGACGGGGTCTCCCGGCGCTTCAAAAGTTCGCATCAAATGTGCGGCGATGCTCTGATTCTGGTACTTATCGTACAAAAACGACGAATCGGCTCTCTCCATGATATAACGCATATAGGCATTCATTGCCCTGTCGCTGGCAATAAGTTCGTAAATCAGGAAGGACGATGTCAAAACGATGACGCTTGCCGAGATAAAGTGCCTGAGCGCTTTATGATGCAAATTCATGATGAACTACAGCCCTGAAAGTCGGATGCGTTAGTTTACCATAGCGATGAGAATTCCTCTAATAGACTGTTTAAAAATAAAACGTGTTGATGTTATGGAATAAAAATCATTCTCGATTTAATAAATTCAATAATATATGGTGTTGATATTTTCAGTCGTGACTATTGTCGCAAAAAGTAAATTGTTAATTAACGGCATCGATTTAACACTAACGAAAATAAAATAGCCTTTATTATTACGCGAAAGGAGTGTGAAGTGGTAAGGATAATAATGTACTTCCGTTCGGAGGCACTATGAAACGATTTAAAGAAATGGCAACAATTTTTCTTTTTGCATTGCTGGCTGCGGGGTTCACGTCGTCTGCTATGGCAGCGTCGGGTAGTGATAGTCCGTGGGATTTTGATTTTTCGGGTCCATGGCTTTTTTGCAAACTACAACCCCCTGATTCTCTGCAATTACCGCCACCTCCTGGTGAGTATTGCTGGCATTAATAAATCCATAGTATTTCAGTGATAAGTCGGCGCATGTAAGGTTAATCCAGTCAGGAGATATACAGGTTTACGGCTATTATAGTGGTAGTATGTATAATTGCCTTGTTAGTGATAAATCAGCCCGTGACTCATTACGGGCTGATTTATGGTTATGCACTTTGATTGGCGCTCTGTTTCTGAAACAATTCGCGGAATACCGGATAAATATCCTCCTGATCGCGAATATGCTGCATGGCGAAGTTATCGAACGTCGCCTGCAGATGTTCATACTCGCGCCATAAGGTCTGGTGGGCGCGGCGGGTAATCTCGATATAGCTGTAATAGCGCACTACCGGCAGCAGCTTTTTCGCCAGAATCTCATGACACAGCGGTGAATCGTCGGCCCAGTTATCACCGTCTGACGCTTGCGCCGCATAGATGTTCCACTGACCGGGGTCGTAGCGCTCTTTAACCACTTCGTCCATGAGTTTAAGCGCGCTGGAGACAATCGTCCCGCCGGTCTCTTGCGAATAAAAGAACTCATGTTCGTCCACTTCCTTCGCCTGGGTATGGTGGCGGATATAAACCACTTCGACGTTCTTATACGTTCGGCTCAAAAACAGATAGAGCAGAATGTAAAAACGCTTGGCCATATCTTTGGTTGCCTGGTCCATCGAACCCGAGACGTCCATCAGACAGAACATCACCGCCTGGCTGGAGGGCTCAGGCCGTTTTTCATAATTTTTATAGCGTAAATCAAAGGTGTCGATAAACGGCACTCGCTCGATTTTAGCCCGTAGTTCGGCAATCTCCCGACGTAACCGCTCCTCTTCAAGCAGTTGCGCTGGTTCGCTGTGGCTGATGGTCTCCAGTTCCGTTTCCAGCGCGTGCAGTTCGCGGCGTTTTCCTGCCGTCATTGCTGTACGGCGCGCCAGAGAGTTTTGTAGCGAACGTACCACGCTGATATTGGCCGGTACGCCGTTTGAGGTGAAACCGGCGCGGTGAGTTTTATACTCGTTAAGCTGGCGATGCTGGTTTTTCTTCAGATTAGGCAGCGCTAAATCTTCAAAGAGCAGATCCAGATACTCATCTTTTGAAATCTGAAAAACAAACTCATCCTGGCCTTCGCCGTCCTGGCTGGCCTGACCTTGACCGCTGCCGGAACCGCCGCCGCCACCGCCTTGCGGACGCTCAATGCGATCATTCTGGATAAAGTGATCGTTACCCGGATGGACGCGATGGCGCAGACCGCCGCGCCCCTGATGAAACATCGGTTCGCTAATATCATCGGTTGGAATAGAGACGGACTCTCCGCTGTCGACATCGGTCACAGAGCGTTTATTAATCGCTTCGGAAATCGACTGCTTAATTTGTGCTTTATAACGACGCAAAAAGCGCTGGCGATTCACCGTGCTTTTATTTTTGCCGTTAAGACGTCGGTCTATGAACCAGGTCATATGCCCCCCGTACTGCCAACTGAGCGCCTGTTCTGTCAGTGCCGGATAGCGCTAACGCTTAGCCAGTCTACAGAACATTACTTTGTAGGCCCGGTAAGCGCAAGCGCCACCGGGCATTAACATCACGACGATTTACGCACGCGCAGGTACCACTCGCACAGCAAACGAACCTGTTTACGGGTATACCCTTTTTCCATCATCCGATCGACAAAGTCGTCATGCTTTTTCTGCTCGTCAGTCGACGTTTTGGCGTTAAAAGAAATGACCGGCAACAGCTCTTCAGTATTGGAGAACATTTTTTTCTCAATCACCGTGCGCAGCTTCTCGTAACTGGTCCAGTTTGGATTACGGCCGCTATTGTTGGCTCTGGCGCGCAGGACAAAGTTTACTATCTCATTACGGAAATCTTTCGGGTTACTGATACCCGCTGGTTTTTCAATTTTTTCCAGTTCGGCGTTCAGCGACTCGCGATCGAACAGTTGACCGGTATCCGGGTCGCGATACTCCTGATCCTGAATCCAGAAATCCGCATAAGTCACGTAACGATCAAAAATGTTCTGCCCGTACTCAGAGTAAGATTCGAGATAGGCCGTCTGGATCTCCTTGCCGATAAATTCGGCGTATTTCGGGATCAGGTAGCCTTTCAGGAACTCCAGATAACGCTCAGCCTGCTCCTGCGGGAACTGCTCGCGCTCGATTTGTTGTTCCAGAACGTAGAACAGATGTACCGGGTTTGCCGCCACTTCCGCATGGTCGAAGTTGAATACGCGGGAGAGGATCTTAAAGGCGAATCGGGTGGAGAGACCGTTCATCCCTTCATCCACGCCCGCATAGTCGCGATACTCCTGGTACGATTTGGCTTTAGGGTCGGTATCTTTCAGGCTTTCACCGTCATAAACGCGCATTTTCGAGTAAATACTGGAATTTTCCGGCTCTTTCAGGCGGGAAAGAATCGAGAAACGCGAAAGCGTTTCCAACGTGCCCGGCGCGCAGGGCGCATGAGCCAGCTCGCTATGATTAAGCAGTTTCTCGTAGATTTTGATCTCTTCGGAGATTCGCAGGCAATAAGGCACCTTCACAATATAGACACGGTCGAGGAACGCTTCGTTATTTTTATTGTTACGGAAAGTCACCCATTCAGATTCGTTTGAGTGGGCAAGTATGATGCCATTAAAGGGCAGGGCGGAAATACCTTCCGTACCATTGTAGTTACCTTCCTGGGTTGCGGTCAGCAAGGGGTGCAGCACCTTAATAGGCGCTTTAAACATCTCGACGAACTCCATGATCCCCTGGTTAGCGCGGCACAGCGCGCCAGAGTAACCATACGCATCCGGATCGTTCTGGGCGTGATGTTCGAGTTTACGAATATCCACCTTGCCGACCAGCGCCGAAATATCCTGGTTGTTTTCATCGCCGGGTTCCGTTTTGGCGATGGCAATCTGCTCCAGAATGGAGGGCCAGACTTTCACCACGCGGAATTTAGTAATATCGCCACCAAACTCATGCAGGCGTTTGGCCGCCCACGGGGACATAATCGTACCGAGATAGCGGCGCGGAATACCGTACTCTTTTTCCAGAATCTGCGCGTCTTCCTGCGGATTAAACAGGCATAACGGATGATCGTTGACCGGACTACGCTCGCCGTTGGCGCTTAAAACATAAATTGGCACGCGCTGCATTAGCGATTTCAGCCGTTCAGCGAGCGATGATTTGCCCCCCCCCACAGGTCCCAGCAAATAGAGAATTTGCTTCTTCTCTTCCAGCCCTTGCGCCGCATGTTTTAGATAAGAGACAATCTGTTCAATCGCGTCTTCCATGCCGTAAAACTCTTCAAACGCAGGATAGCGAGCAATAACCCGGTTGGAGAAGAGTCGGGAAAGTCGGGGTTCCTGGGCAGTGTCGACCATATTAGGCTCGCCGATAGCCATTAATAGCCGCTCTGCCGCGTTGGCATAAGCACTGCGATCTTGCCGACAAATGGTAAGAAAATCCTGCAGTGTGAACTCTTCGTCCTTGGCAGCTTCGTAACGCTGGCGATAGTGATCGAATATATTCATGATATGCCATCCTTTCGTTTTTTCGCACATGTTAAGAGCCGTTCATATGAATAGTAGAGGCTCCCGGAAGAGGTAGACTGAACGCCGTCTCTGCTAAGGAAAAAAAAAGCAACTCTCATGCCATTTTATTGGTCAGAAGATTAACGTGTCCGGTGATACACCTTCTTAACATTAAGCGTAGATGGCATTTGCAAAACTTGCCTGTACGCGTCAGTGGATTTCGATGACATATCAATAACTCATCAGGTAGAAAAGGCTGGTGGATATCAGAAAAAGCGTTCCCGGTCACATAACGATCATCAGCCGATCATCTGAAAATAATCGGTTGTGGTGATATTAAACGGTTACATTGTGTAAAATAGTTGGGCTTACAGGTATTGGCGGTTACACTTTTGCCGCAGAACATTTGAATAAGGAATTATGGATTGTGACCAAACTTAAACTTCTGGCTCTTGGCGTGTTTATTGCAACATCCGCCAGCGTCGCGCACGCTGAAAGCAACCTGACGTTGGGCGCAGGCGTTGGTGTGGTTGAACACCCTTATAAAGATTACGATAGCGATGTTTATCCGATACCGGTCATCGCTTATGAAAGCGAAAACTTCTGGTTCCGTGGTCTGGGCGGCGGGTACTACTTGTGGAATGACAATGCCGATAAGTTGTCAATCATGGCATACTGGTCCCCGATGTACTTCAAACCGGGCGACAGCGATGACCATCAGTTGCGTCGTCTGGACAGGCGTAAAAGTACTATGATGGCGGGCGTTTCTTACGCGCATCACACCCAATATGGATTCCTGCGTACCTCACTGGCAGGGGATACGTTGGATAACAGTAACGGTATTGTCTGGGATCTGGCCTGGCTGTATCGGTATACCAATGGCGGGCTGACCTTAACGCCAGGTATCGGGGTTGAATGGAATAGCGAGAACCAGAACGATTACTATTACGGCGTATCACGTAAAGAATCTTCGCGTAGCGGCCTGCGCGGCTATAACCCGAACGATAGCTGGAACCCGTATCTTGAACTTAGCGCTAACTATAATTTCGCCGGTAACTGGAGCGTATATGGTACTGCGCGCTACACCCGCCTGTCGGATGAAATTACCGACAGCCCGATGGTGGATAAATCCTGGACCGGTATCCTTTCTACTGGCGTGACCTATAGATTCTGATTGATTGAATTTGCCGGAAAAACCACGACAAAGCCTGCGTTATGCGGGCTTTGTGCTGTCTGAAACGCGAACATGACGGCTTGCATAAATGCGCTGTTGACCGGGTATGGCGCAGCCTTATGTGATTTATACTTTGTTACATCAATTTAAAAAACTAGCCTTTTATATGAAAAATCCAGGTGATTACAACTGCGCTAACAATTAGCGTAATAATTGTTGCAATGCTGGCTGATATCGCCCTGTCACGTCCCGCTTATGCTATACCCATTCTTCACAGCGAGTAAGACGAATGAGCATAGTATTCAATACCGTAGCCAAGCCCAGCGGCAGTCTGTGTAACTTATCCTGCAAGTACTGTTTCTATCTTGATAAACCCCGGGGGCAGCGCGTCATGTCTGACGATGTGCTGGAGACGTATATCCGCCGGGTAATTGATGATACGCCATCCTCAGAGGTCTCGTTTTGCTGGCAGGGGGGAGAGCCGACGCTATGCGGTCTTTCTTTTTACCAAAAAGTGGTGCGCTTGCAGCAACGCTATGCCAACGGCAAAACTATCTACAACAGTCTGCAAACCAATGGCGTATTAATCAATGAAGAGTGGGCGGCTTTCTTTGCGCAGCACCAGTTCCTGATTGGTATATCGATTGATGGGCCGCAAGTCGTTCATGATAATTACCGGAAAACGCCGTCAGGGCGGGCGTCTTTTTCCCGAGTCGTTAATGCTATCCGCCTTCTGCAGGCAAATGATGTCGAGTTCAACACGCTCACTGTCGTGAATGATGCGTCATGCTGTCATGGCAACGCTATTTATCATTTTTTGACGCAGGAACTGGAAAGTAAACACCTGCAATTTATTCCCATTGTTGAGCCGCTCGCGCAAAAAGCGCAGCGTTCTTTGACGTTATCTGACAATGAGGATTCGCCTTCGCTGATGCCCTTTTCCGTCACGCCTGAAGGGTGGGGCGCCTTTATGTGCGATGTTTTTGATCAATGGATACGTCACGATGTCGGACGCATATTCGTACAGCTTTTTGATAACTTACTTGGCGTCTGGATGGGGGAGCCCGCCACGCTTTGTACGATGCAGTCGACCTGCGGACAAAGTTTGCTGGTGGAGCAGAATGGCGACGTGTTTAGCTGCGACCATTTTGTTTTTCCCGCCTATAAACTGGGCAATCTGCAGCAACACTCTTTAGAAGAAATGGCGGCCTCTCCTTTTCAGCAGCAGTTTGGCGCGGCTAAAGCAAACCTTTCCTCACGCTGCCAGAACTGTACGTGGCGCTTTGCCTGTCACGGCGGTTGTCCGAAACATCGAATTTGTATGGACGGCGGCGAACGGCAAAATTATCTCTGTAAAGGATATCTGGAGTTCTTTCAACATGTGACGCCCTATATGAATGTGATGCGTCAATTATTACTGAATCAGCGACCCGCCGCGCATATTACCCGCATCGTCGACATGATTGCGGATGACGTTCGTCAGTGACAAGAAAATCGCCCCCTTGCGCGGTATGATGCCGGACATTACCGTAGGGTCTAAGAGTCCTGTATTGTTTTACCGTCGAGTGACATTGAAAAGGAAATGAAATCAGTGAAAAACGTAACGTTTTGCGGGCAGGTGACGCTTCCTGCCATCGGACAGGGAACATGGTATATGGGCGAGCGCGCGGATCAACGTCAGCGCGAGGTTTCGGCGTTGCGCGCGGGGCTGGATTTGGGGTTACGCCTTATTGATACAGCGGAAATGTATGCCGACGGCGGGGCGGAAAAGGTCGTGGGCGAGGCGTTAGCAGGGCGACGCGATGAGGCATTTCTGGTGTCAAAAGTGTACCCGTGGAACGCTGGCGGCCAGAAGATAGTTGCCGCCTGTGAAGAAAGCCTGCGTCGTCTGAAAACAGATTATCTCGATCTCTATCTATTGCACTGGGCCGGAAGCTTTTCATTCGAAGAGACCGTTGAAGGTATGGAGCGGCTAATCGCGCAGGGGAAAATTCGCCGTTGGGGAGTCTCTAATCTTGATTATGACGATATGCAGGCGCTGTGGCGCATCCCTGGGGGACAGCAATGCGCGACAAATCAGGTGCTCTATCATCTGGCGTCACGTGGTATTGAGTATGATTTATTGCCGTGGTGTCAACAACAGCGAATGCCAGTGATGGCCTATAGCCCGCTGGCGCAGGCTGGCCGGTTACGTAGCGGTTTACTGAATCATCCGGTGGTGAATGAAATTGCGCAAGCGCATAACGCTACGGCGGCGCAAATCTTACTGACGTGGGTGATTGCGCATCCGGGCGTGATGGCGATCCCGAAAGCCGGAAGTACAGAACACGTGAAGCAAAATGCGGCGGCGCTTGAGATCGCCTTGTCAGCAAACGAACTTGCCTTACTGGACAACGCCTGGCCTGCGCCAAAAGGGAAAACCGCGTTGGATATGGTGTGACGCCGGATAAAATGTGTAAGCGCCGCCATCCGGCAGGTCATGCCTGATGGCGGCTGACGCCTTTCAGATCCTATAGTAACGCCGTTATCCATTCACTTTTAGCGTTTAGCGACGCAGATAGTCTGCGCCAGACGAGAGGGTTTTTCTTCTGTGGCTTGTTGCGGCGCAGTAGCGTAAACCGTTTCAACGCAGACAAACGTTTTATAGCCGTCATCCGGCATGTCGCCCATGCTGACGGACAACGCCGGGCCAGGGTTCCAGCCTACGACGTTAAGGTGATGGTGGTGGACCACATCAATCGTGCGGTTTAATGTCGCATCGTGGATCACGCTACATGCTTCAGGATTGAGGTAAACGCGATCGGTACGGTCCGGAAAGGTTTGTATACCGTCGGTCAGGACACCTTCTTTAGCGTCGTTAACTTTATCAATAAACCGATCGCCGAGTCCGCTGACCTTAACGTTGGCGATGTCGCCAACGTTAAAATAGCTGTGGAGCGCGGATGTGGTTGCAAATTCGCCATGCGCTTCCAGTTCAATTTCACAGGTTTTACCCACTTTAAAACGTGCCAGCAGCGTGAAATCGTGCGGCCAGTATTTCCGGGTGGCCTCACTGCTTTGCAGCTCAAATGTCAGCATTACGCCATTATCATCTTCATTATGCGCTTTTAGCGCCCACGGAAGATTACGCGCAAAGCCGTGTGACGGCAGACCCTGTTGAGCCGCAGGTCCAAACCAGGGCCAGCAGATCGGTACACCGCCGCGTAGCGCCACGCCGGTTTTGAAAGGCGTATTATTACTGAGCCACAATACCTCTTCCTCGCCAACGGGTTTCCAGGAGAGAAGGTGCGCGCCCTGTAATGCAAAAGAGGCTTTAACCTGCGGATGGTCAACGACGATCAGATCCAGGTCATCAAGCTGACGACGGGAAAGGACAGGGGTAAGCTGTTCGATAACCGGGAGGGCAAAAATTTTATTAATCATTACGCAATCCTCTTAACCCTAAATAATTCGAGTTGCATGACAAGGCGCTTGTGCCTTGACCAGTGCTTGCGCTGGCCCGTAGAGGCGAGGCCGCAGGCCGAGTAACGCGGCAAGTGAACGACAAATTCATCGGGAACGAATTTGAACAACCGTAGGTAATCTCCGGCCAGGGACATGGACATCCCTGATTCATCCCGATAAGTTCGACTTCCGTCAGTGATTCGGGTGAGAAAGCATAGCCAACACACCTGCAACTTGAAGTATGACGGGTATATCTTTAAGCAAAAAAAAGAGCGACCTGAGTCGCTCTTACCAATGACTGTGTCATCTCAACTTATTTGGAGATGTGAGCAATCAGGTCCAGTACTTTGTTGGAGTAACCGGTTTCGTTATCGTACCAGGAGACCAGTTTCACGAAGTTGTCGTTCAGCGCGATGCCTGCTTTAGCATCGAACACGGAAGTGCATACTTCACCGTTGAAATCGGTAGATACAACGTCGTCTTCGGTGTAACCCAGCACGCCTTTCATTTCGCCTTCGGCAGCAGCTTTAACAGCAGCTTTGATCTGCTCGTAGGTAGCCGCTTTTTCCAGACGAACGGTCAGGTCAACAACGGATACGTTCGGAGTAGGAACGCGGAACGCCATACCAGTCAGTTTGCCATTCAGTTCCGGCAGTACTTTACCTACCGCTTTAGCAGCGCCAGTAGAGGACGGGATGATGTTCTGAGATGCGCCGCGGCCGCCGCGCCAGTCTTTGTGAGACGGGCCGTCAACGGTTTTCTGGGTTGCGGTAGTCGCGTGAACAGTAGTCATCAGACCTTCGATGATGCCGAAGTTGTCGTTGATAACTTTAGCCAGCGGCGCCAGGCAGTTGGTGGTGCAGGAAGCGTTGGAAACGATGTCCTGGCCTTCGTATTTGTCAAAGTTAGCGCCTTTAACAAACATTGGGGTGTTGTCTTTAGACGGACCCGTCAGAACCACTTTTTTCGCGCCAGCGGTGATGTGTTTACGCGCGGTTTCGTCAGTCAGGAAGATACCGGTAGCTTCAGCCACTACGTCAACACCAACTTCGTCCCATTTCAGGTTAGCCGGATCGCGTTCAGCGGTAACACGGATTTTTTTACCGTTAACGATCAGATGACCGTCTTTCACTTCAACAGTACCGTCGAAACGGCCGTGAGTGGAGTCATATTTCAGCATGTATGCCATGTACTCTGCGTCTAACAGGTCGTTGATTGCAACGATCTCGATGTCAGAACGTTTCTGAGCAGCACGGAAAACAATGCGACCGATACGGCCAAAACCGTTGATACCTACTTTGATAGTCATATATTCCACCAGCTATTTGTTAGTGAATAAAAGGTTGCCTGTAAAATTACAAAAACCTTACGCAGCGTCAAGCGGAATCGTGTCAATCATTGCGACAAATCAATCCTCTGCACAACCTTTGCGCGGCTGATTCGCCTCACTCTTCCTTTCGGCTTGAAACCACATGGGGGCGCCGCCCCGAATTTTAAAGGGCAACCGAGATAATAATGTGACATCAGTCACGATTCGTGAGCCGCCATTTCGCAATGATCAAGTTTAGAACAAAAGTTGGTACTGAGGTGTTAATGTTTTGTTAGAATCGGTCAGGCAATGTGAGCACGTTTAAAGTGAGATGTGAGCAAATGGCTAACCAACCTTCAGCAGAAGAACTCAAGAAAAAATTGTCCGAAATGCAATTCTACGTGACGCAGGATCGTGGCACAGAACCGCCATTTACCGGACGCCTGCTACATAATAAACGCGATGGGGTTTATCACTGCCTGGTCTGTGATACGCCGCTTTTTCACTCCCACACCAAATACGATTCAGGCTGCGGCTGGCCTAGCTTTTACCAGCCTGTCAGCGAAGAGGCGATTCGTTACATAGACGATTTTTCTCATGGAATGCAGCGTGTCGAAATTCGTTGCGGTAACTGCGATGCGCATCTCGGACACGTTTTCCCGGACGGGCCGCAGCCAACCGGTGAGCGCTATTGCGTTAACTCGGCCTCGCTGGCCTTTTCTGACGAGAAAAACGGCGATCAACTGAAAGGCTGAAAAAACGATTCAGCAAATTATTCCACAGGAGCGGACACATCATGAATCTTGATGAGATCATTAACAGCATGACGCCGGAAGTGTATCAACGTTTATCCACCGCCGTTGAGCTGGGTAAATGGCCGGATGGCGTGGCGTTGACGCCGGAACAGAAAGAAAACAGCCTGCAACTGGTGATGCTATGGCAGGCGCGGCACAATACCGAAGCGCAACATATGACGATCGATACTCACGGTCAGATGGTGATGAAAAGCAAGCAGCAGCTCAAAGCGGATTTCGGTATTACGTCAAAGCCGATTGCGACATTGAAAATGCAGTAACGGCAGCCGGATAAGAGGTAGCCGCCATCCGGCGGTTTCATTGCCAATGCGTTGTGCTTACCGGGCCTGCTCATTGCTGTCAGGCACAGGCCCGCCATATTTTTACCCATTAACGCTTAATGTCCAGCGAGTCCGCCAACTGTTTCGCTAACTGATTATTGTCATCGGTGCCTTATTCCCAGAACATTGCGCCAGCCAGCCCGCGCTTTTTAATCTGTTTTGTTAGAAGCGCTCTCCAGCCTGCGTTGAGCTTTGCCTGGTAGCGACGCTGACGTGACGTATCCGGCCCAAAGATCTATGCAATGGTCTCACCGTTGCGTGATGTATTGACCGGATACGATACCTGCTCCGCTACCTGGCGACAGCCTGGCCCTGCGTCTCTTCCCAGTCTGCCAGCGTATACAGCGTCGCGCCTGCCGACGCCATCTCCATAAACGCGTGCGCGCTATCCTGCGGGTGAATATTCACGCCGCGACAGCCATCGGTGATAACGTTAACGGCATAGCCCAACTCTAGCGCATCCAGCACCGTAAATTTTACGCAGTAATCGGTCGCCAACCCCATCACGATAAGCTCGGTAACGTCATGCTCGCGAAGCCAGGTATCAAGGGTAGTTTTCTGCCGATGTTCGTTGTCAAAAAACGCACTGTAGCTATCAATCAGCGGGTTTTCACCCTTATAGATGCAGGCGTCAATCGCATGTTGGTTAAGCAGGGGATGTAACGCCGCGCCGTCGGTATGTTGAACGCAGTGATCCGGCCAGAGCGTTTGCGGCAGCCCGTCCAGCTTTCCCTGACTATAGGGTTCCGCCTGATGCTGGCTGGCGAAGCTGCCATGCTGCGCGGGATGCCAGTCCTGGCTGGCCAGCACCGGAATCTGCCGGGGCTGGCACCAGTCAATAAGAGCGTTGGCGATGTCGATGGTGCTGTCGCCTTCCGCTACAGCCAGCGCGCCGCCGGCGCAAAAATCATTTTGCAAGTCGACCAGTAATAAGGCCCGGTTTGTCATTATCTTCTCCTTGTCGTCGGGATTTTTTAATCATCCGGCGTCAATTCACCACGCAAGTTTTGCGCCATCGCGCTACGAATCGCCTGAGTGTCCAGACCCTGGCTTAACAAATAATGCAGTTTGGTTAAGGTGGCTTCGACGGTCATATCGGCACCGCCAATCACGCCAGCGTGCGCCAGCGCATTACCGGTAGCGTACCCGCCCATATTGACTCGCCCTGACATGCATTGCGTCAGGTTAACCACCACGATGCCGCGCGAACTGGCCTCTTTCAGCTCCTGTAAAAACGCTTTATTTTGCGGCGCGTTGCCTACGCCATAAGAGCGCAGAATCAGCGCTTTTACCGGCTGACGCAGAAAGTTACGTACTACCTCGGCGGAAATCCCCGGATAAATCGTCACTACGCCTATCGGCTGCGGCGTAATAGGGTGAACGATTAATTCACCAGAACCGTAGGGCGCGGGAGGCGTATTTAAACGGCGAATGTGAATTCCTGCTTCCAGCAAGGGCGGCAGATTGGGAGAGGCAAAAGCGTCAAACCCATCCGCATGGGCTTTGGTCGTGCGATTACCGCGGAACAGACGATTATTAAAAAACAGCGTTACTTCATTAATAGGGTAGTTGGCGGCGACATAAAGCGCATTCAGCAAATTAATTTGCCCGTCGGAGCGCAGCTCAGCCAGCGGAATTTGTGACCCTGTCACAATGACCGGTTTACCCAGATTTTCCAGCATGAAAGAGAGCGCCGATGCGGTAAACGCCATCGTGTCGGTGCCGTGCAGAATAACAAAACCGTCATACTCATCGTAGTGCGCTTTGATATCTGCAGCGATATGCTGCCAGTCTTCCGGCGTCATATCTGATGAATCCATCAGCGGGGCATATTCATGGATGGTAAAATCCGGCATCTCCGGGCGGTGGAATTCCGGCATCAGCGCCAGCTGGCGCTGAAGGTGCCCGGACACCGGGATATACCCTTTATCTGAGCGCTGCATACCGATAGTACCGCCGGTATAGGCAACGTAAATTGATTTCTTTTGCATGATAATGTTCAGTCGTGTCGCGAAGGACGTATTAATGATTATCGGATGGCGGCTATGAGCAGACGCCGCCATCCGGTATGGCTATTGATGAAGCATTAGCGAACGTTCGCGCAAGTCAAACAGAACGCATAACGGTTTTGCGGATCGTTAAATGCCGCCAGTTTATCCCCCTCGGCCTTCACCGTGTTGGCGGCGGAAACGAGCGGCGCCGGGAGCATCGCCTGAATGGTCTCCGGCAGCATGGCGCGTACTGATCCGGTCATACTGTCCATGACCATATCAAGGACCGTCGGTTCGTCCTGATAGTAATCAAGATGCCACTGTTTCAGTTTCGCCAGCTCCGCCGCTTTGGCGACGGCGTCGTCAAAGTCGCCGAGACTGTCCACCAGACCATTGGCTTTCGCGTCTTCTCCGGTCCAGACATGGCCTTGTGCGATTTTATCAATTTGCTCCGGCGTACGCTTACGCGCGTCTGCCACCAGCGTGATAAAGCGTTTGTAGCCGTACTCAATACTGAGTTGCATCATCTGCTGCACTTCCGGTGACAGCGCTTTGGTCATCGAAATATCCGCCAGCGGCGAGGTGGAAACGCCGTCGCTGTGTACGCCAATCGACGACAGGCTGTTTTCTACCGTATTGATGACGCCGAAGATGCCAATTGAACCCGTCAGCGTGCTGGGGCTGGCCACGATATAGTTTGCCGGCGTAGAGATCCAGTAACCGCCGGAGGCCGCCATACCGCCCATTGAGACCACCACCGGTTTGCCAGCCGCTCTTGCCGCCGCCAGTTCGGCGCGGATAACTTCGGAGGCGTTGACGCTACCGCCTGGGCTATTGACGCGCAGCACAATCGCTTTCACTTTAGGATCAAGGCGTGCGTCGCGGATCTGCGATGCCGTAGTGTCGCCGCCGACATTCCCTGGCGTTTCTTCGCCATCCATAATCGCGCCATTGGCGAAAATAACCGCAATAGTACCGCCGGTATCCGCAGGCGTTTTCAGCGAATAATCGTAATAGCTGATCGCGCGATAGTTATTTTCGGTTTTGCTCCAGCCAAACTGCTTCGTCAGCGCTTTTTCAACATCTGCGCTGGAGGCGAGGGCGTCCACCAGTTTATGGTCGAGCGCATATTTGGCGGTGTCGCCGCCCACGCTGGTTAACCCGTCGATAATAGCCTGCGCGCCGGGGAAGAGTTGTTGCGGCGAAATCTGGCGATTGGCGGAAACGGTATGCAGGTAGTTCTGCCACAGTTCGCCTATCCAGCGGCTGTCGGCCTCGCGGGCGGCGGGCGACATATCGTCGCGGATAAACGGCTCGACGGCGGATTTATAGGTGCCGACCCGGAAAACGTGGGTAGAGACTTTCAGTTTATCCAGCAGCGTTTTGTAGTACAGGCCATTCGTAGCGAAGCCGTGAAGATCTACCTGACCCTGTGGGGAAAGCCAAATTTTATTAGCGAAACTGGCGAGATAATACTGACCCTGGCTGTAGTTTTCACCCACGGCGAAAACCGGTTTGCCGCTGTCGCGGAATTCGCGCAGCGCTTTACCGATATAGCGCATTGATGGCTGATCGGCGCCGGTGAAGTTTTTCAGATCCAGAACGATACCCGTGATATTACGGTCATCTTTCGCCTGACGAATAGCGTTGACGATGTCAAACAGGGAGTTTTCCTGCAGACGGTCGGAGCTGGCGCCAAATAACTGGCGACCCAGCGCGCCCAGACGATGATTGGTGGAGGGTTTATCCACAATGACGCCGGAAATATCCAGCAGCAGAGCGCCGCGCGCGGTTTGCTCACTGTTGCTGCCGTTACCGATCTGCATCCAGATCCCAACGCCCACCAGGACCAGAAAAATAAAGAACAGGTTGAGTACCATTTCACGGACGAAGTTCAACACTCGCCACGTCCATTTAAAAAATCCGGCAATAAATCGCCACAGGGTTCGCATGTATTCTCCCTATCTGAGTAACAACGCTTGTACCTTGGTGAGGATAAAGCATTAAGATGTGGCTATCGTAATGACCCATCAGGCAGTTGTCAGCAGGAATCACTGCCTGCGCTGTAACAAAATCCGCTCCCGTGTTAATTTTGTGAATAAATATCATTGCTGGAGTTAATCAAATGGATGCACTAGAACTGCTGGTCAACCGTCGTAGCGCCTCTCGTCTCGCAGAACCGGCGCCTGTCGGAGAGCAATTACAGAACATTCTGCGGGCGGGAATGCGTGTTCCCGATCATAAATCTCTACAGCCGTGGCGTTTTTTTGTGATTGAAGGAGAGGGGCGCGACCGCTTCAGCGCCGTACTTGAACAAGGCGCTGTCGCTGCCGGGGGGGATGAGAAAGCGATCGAAAAAGCGCGTAATGCGCCGTTTCGCGCACCGCTGATTATTACCGTGGTGGCGAAATGCGAAGAAAACCATAAGGTTCCGGTGTGGGAACAGGAGATGTCTGCCGGATGCGCGGTGATGGCGATGCAAATGGCGGCGATTGCGCAAGGGTTTAATGGTATCTGGCGTAGCGGCGCATTAACGGAGAGCGCTATTGTGCGGGAAGCCTTTGAGTGCCGCCCGCAGGATAAAATTGTTGGTTTTCTCTATCTCGGCACGCCGCAGCTCAAAGCGTCAACGACGATCAGTACCCCCGACCCCACGCCGTTTGTGCGTTATTTCTGACGCTGAGGGATAAAACTGTCTGGATTCTGAGCAAAGGCGCGGTAATTCAGACAGTGATACTTACCACATCAGGGAATGAGCGCTACCATAGCGCGAATGCAATGACAGGAGATGTCCATGAGCGAGCAAGCCATTCGTTTAACGCAATACAGCCACGGCGCTGGTTGCGGTTGTAAAATTTCCCCTAAAGTGCTGGAGACTATCCTGCATAGCGAGCAGGCGAAGTTCGTCGACCCGAACCTGCTGGTGGGTAATGAAACCCGCGATGATGCGGCGGTTTACGATCTGGGTAATGGCACCAGTATTATCAGCACCACCGACTTCTTTATGCCGATAGTCGACAACCCGTTTGATTTTGGCCGCATTGCGGCAACAAACGCCATCAGCGATATTTTTGCGATGGGCGGCAAACCGATTATGGCGATCGCGATCCTTGGCTGGCCGATTAATACCCTGTCGCCCGATATTGCGCGTGAAGTGACCGAGGGGGGGCGTTTTGCCTGCCGTCAGGCCGGTATCGCGCTGGCGGGCGGACACTCTATTGACGCCCCGGAGCCGATCTTTGGTCTCGCGGTCACAGGCGTAGTGCCGACCGAACGGGTGAAGAAAAACAGTACCGCGCAGGCGGGATGCAAACTCTTTCTGACCAAACCGTTGGGGATTGGCGTGTTGACCACCGCCGAGAAAAAATCGCTGCTTAAACCTGAACATCAGGGGCTGGCGACGGAAGTCATGTGTCGGATGAACGTTGCTGGCGCGGCGTTTGCCAATATCGACGGCGTAAAAGCTATGACTGACGTTACCGGTTTTGGCCTGCTGGGGCACCTGAGCGAGATGTGCCAGGGCGCAGGCGTGCAGGCGCTGCTTTGCTATCAGGACATCCCTAAACTGCCGGGCGTGGAAGAGTATATTGCTCTGGGCGCCGTACCGGGCGGCACAGAGCGCAACTTCGCCAGCTATGGTCATCTGATGGGCGACATGTCGCGTGAAGTTCGTAGCCTGCTGTGCGATCCGCAAACGTCAGGCGGTCTGCTGTTGGCGGTAACGCCGGACGCCGAAGACGATGTTAAAGCCACCGCGGCGGAATTTGGTATCGATCTGACCGCGATTGGCGAACTGGTCGAGGCCCGCGGCGGTCGCGCTATGGTTGAGATTCGTTAACCTGATGCGGTTGTTTATTGCCGAAAAACCGAGTCTGGGGCGCGCCATTGCGGATGTGCTGCCAAAACCGCACCGTAAAGGCGATGGTTTTATTGAGTGCGGAAACGGGCAGGTCGTCACCTGGTGTATTGGTCATTTGCTGGAACAGGCGCAGCCGGATGCGTATGACAGCCGTTATGCGCGCTGGAATCTGGCTGACCTGCCTATCGTGCCGGAAAAATGGCAGCTTCAGCCTCGTCCTTCCGTCACCAAACAGCTCAATGTGATTAAGCGCTTTTTGCATCAAGCCGGTGAAATTATTCACGCCGGCGACCCGGATCGCGAAGGGCAGCTTCTGGTTGATGAAGTGCTGGATTATCTCCAGCTTCCTGCCGAAAAGCGCCAGCAGGTGCGGCGTTGTCTGATAAACGACCTTAACCCGCAGGCGGTCGAGCGTGCTATTGACAGGCTGCGGGCGAACAGCGACTTCGTGCCGCTGTGCGTATCCGCGCTGGCGCGAGCGCGAGCGGACTGGCTGTATGGCATTAATATGACCCGCGCTTACACGATCCTGGGCCGGAATGCCGGCTATCAGGGCGTGTTATCCGTGGGACGCGTGCAGACGCCGGTACTGGGGCTGGTGGTGCGGCGAGACGAAGAGATTGAGAACTTCGTCGCCAAAGACTTCTTTGAAGTGAAGGCGCACATCGTTACGCCTGCCGACGAGCGTTTTACCGCTATCTGGCAGCCGAGCGAGGCGTGCGAACCTTATCAGGATGAAGAGGGGCGCTTGCTTCATCGTCCGCTGGCGGAGCATGTAGTGAACCGAATCAACGGTCAGCCCGCGCTGGTAACCAGTTATAATGATAAACGGGAATCAGAATCCGCGCCGCTGCCGTTTTCGCTCTCGACGCTACAGATTGAAGCCGCCAAACGCTTTGGCCTGAGCGCGCAAAACGTGCTTGATATTTGTCAGAAGCTATATGAAACCCACAAACTGATTACCTATCCGCGTTCCGACTGCCGTTATCTGCCGGAAGAACACTTTGCCGGACGGCAGGCGGTCATGAACGCGATTAGCGTCCACGCCCCGGATTTACTGCCGCAGCCTGTGGTTAATCCTGATACGCGCAATCGCTGCTGGGATGACAAAAAAGTGGATGCGCACCACGCGATTATCCCGACGGCGCGCAGTTCTTCTGTCCATTTGACGGAAAACGAAGCGAAAGTGTACACCCTGATTGCGCGTCAGTATCTGATGCAGTTCTGCCCGGACGCGGTGTTTCGTAAATGCGTTATTGAACTGGAAATCGCCAAAGGGAAATTTGTCGCCAAAGCGCGTTTTCTGGCGGAAGCCGGTTGGCGGACGTTACTGGGCAGTAAAGAGCGCGACGAGGAAAACGACGGTACGCCGCTGCCGGTTGTCGCCAAAGGTGATGAGTTGCTGTGTGAAAAGGGGGAAGTGGTCGAACGCCAAACCCAGCCGCCGCGTCATTTCACTGATGCGACATTGCTTTCCGCGATGACCGGAATTGCCCGCTTCGTGCAGGATAAAGATCTGAAAAAGATCCTGCGCGCGACCGATGGGCTGGGGACGGAAGCCACGCGCGCCGGGATTATCGAGCTGCTGTTCAAACGTAGCTTTCTGACCAAAAAAGGTCGCTACATTCATTCTACCGATGCTGGCAAAGCGTTAATACATTCGCTGCCGGAGATGGCGGCCCGTCCAGATATGACCGCGCACTGGGAATCTGTTTTGACGCAAATCAGCGAAAAGCAGTGCCGTTACCAGGATTTCATGCAACCGCTGGTCGGCACGTTATATCAGCTGATCGAGCAGGCTAAGCGCACGCCGGTGAAGCGCTTCAGAGGGATAGTCGCGCCAGGCGGTGGAGACAAGAAAAAGAGCGCGCCGCGTAAGCGAGCGGGCAAAAAAAGCCCGCCTGCTGCGGAGACAGGCCGTCAGACCGAATAAGCGTAAAGCTATCTGGCCTGACGACGGGATTAAATGACGCCCTGCGCCAGCATGGCGTCGGCGACTTTCACGAAACCGGCGATGTTGGCGCCCTGAACGTAGTTGGTATGCTTATTGTCGCCGCCGTATTCGACACAGGCGTGGTGGATATCCAGCATAATGTGATGCAGACGGGCGTCCACTTTCTCGGCTTTCCAGCTCAACCGCGCGGCGTTCTGCGCCATTTCCAGCCCCGATGTCGCCACGCCGCCCGCGTTGGCGGCTTTACCCGGCGCAAACAGTACGCCCGCTTCAAGGAAGAGATCGGTCGCTTCAATCGTGGTTGGCATATTTGCCCCTTCCGCCACGGCTTTTACGCCATTGGCAATCAGTACGCGCGCGGCGTCAACGTCCAGTTCGTTCTGCGTCGCGCATGGCAGGGCGATATCCACCGGTACGCTCCAGGGCTGCTGGCCTTCCAGATAGGTTAAGCCAAACTCACGGGCGTAGTCAGCGACGCGACCGTCACGGCTGGCTTTAATTTCACACAGACGCGCCAGCTTCTCTGGCGTGAAGCCACTTTCATCGACCACCGTCCCGCTCGAATCCGACGCGGTAACCACGCGCGCGCCAAAGGCCATCGCTTTCTCAATGGCGTATTGCGCTACGTTGCCGGAGCCGGACACGGCGACGCGCATCCCTTCGAAACCGAGACCATGACGTTTAAGCATCGCTTCGGTAAAGTAGACCAGGCCATAGCCCGTCGCCTCCGGGCGAATCAGGCTGCCGCCGAAGGAAAGCCCTTTGCCGGTGAAGACGCAGGAGCTGTTATTGGAAAGCTTGCGCATCATTCCCGCCATAAAGCCCACTTCGCGCCCGCCCACGCCGATATCCCCGGCAGGCACGTCGGTATCCGGCCCTAAATGGCGATACAGTTCAGTCATCAGCGCCTGGCAGAAACGCATCACTTCGCCTTCGCTTTTCCCTTTCGGATCGAAATCGCTGCCGCCTTTACCGCCGCCCATCGGCAACGTGGTGAGGGCATTTTTAAAGGTTTGCTCAAAGCCGAGGAACTTAAGGATGGAAAGGTTTACCGAAGGATGGAAGCGCATACCGCCTTTATAGGGGCCGATAGCAGAGTTGAACTGCACGCGCCAGGCGCGATTTACCTGCACCTGGTTTTTGTCGTCCAGCCACACTACGCGAAACTGGATTACGCGCTCTGGTTCAACCAAACGTTCCAGTAAAGACATGTGGCGGTAACGGGGGTTTTGTTCAAGAAACGGCCACAGGGTGGTCATGACTTCACGGACGGCTTGCGCGAACTCGGTTTGATGCGGGTCGCGCTTTTGTACATGGTTGAGGAACGATTCCAGAGAACATGTCTGATCCATAGATATAAAAACCTCTTATATATTAATGTGGTTGTATTTGCGTTTTATCAGAATATGTATTTGCAGTTTTCGACTATACCATCAGCAATGTGACGGTAAGCAAGAAAAAAATGACGCTGCTAAGTAAATTCATAACGGGGCGAGGGTCATAACTAAAAGCGATGACAAAAGAGGATTAAAGTTTTCACGGCGGCTTACCGTTATACTGAGAATATACTTAGAAAAATAAGGAAATCCTATGCGCCGAAGCCTCGTGGTCGCCGTGATGGCGATAATGCCAATGGTCGGGCTGGCAAACCAGAACAGTCGTCCTGATATTCAGGTGAATGTCCCGCCGGAAGTTTTCAGCACGCGCGGTCAGTCGTCCCAGCCCTGCATTCAGTGCTGCGTTTACCAGGATCAGAATTACTCCGAAGGCGCGGTAATAAAAGTGGAAGGCGTCTTGCTCCAGTGCCAGCGTGACGAAAAAACCATCAGCACGAATCCGTTAGTCTGGCGTCGCGTAAAGCTATAAACGCCTGCAATAGCGGAATATCCGCCGGGGCGAGGGGGTACTCCAGCGCCTCTTCCGGCGTACACCAGGCTAATGCCTGATGTTCCAGCGCACGTATCAGACCGTTAAACGCAGGCACATGCCAGGCGTGCAAATGAATTCGTCGGCCAGACACGTCGCGTTGATGGCTGGCGATATAGACGCCGGGCGTGGCGTCAATCCCTAACTCTTCGCGTAGCTCGCGGATAAGCGCCTGCGGCTGGGTTTCGCCGGGTTCGACTTTACCGCCGGCAAACTCCCATAAACCGGCTTGATCCGCATGAGCTGGGCGCTGGGCCAGCAGAATTTTGCCGTCGCATTCAATGATGGCGGCAACAACATCGAGTTTTTTTATCATTGTCGTTAAGGTCGTTATTCCTGCCGGGAAGCGTCGCGCTATCCCGGCCTTACGGTTAATCAGAAAGCGGAATCAAACACGAAACGTCGCCCAGACCGGCGCATGGTCGGAGGGTTTTTCCATACTGCGAATGTCGTAGTCTATACCGGTTTCTGCGCAACGTTCCGCCAGCGGAGCGCTTGCCAGCAAGAGGTCGATACGCAGCCCGCGATTATCCACGAAACCTTTCGAGCGGTAATCAAACCACGAAAATTTATCCATCGTTTGCGGATTCGCCTGACGGAACGTGTCCACTAATCCCCACTTCAGTAACCGTGACATCCATTCACGCTCCTCCGGCAGGAAGGAGCATTTACCGGTACGCAGCCAGCGTTTGCGGTTTTCTTCGCCGATGCCAATATCCAGATCGGTCGGGCTGATATTCATGTCGCCCATAATTAATACCGGATTATCGCACTTGAGTTCCGTTTCAAGATAGTTTTGCAAGTTCTGATAAAACTGCGCTTTCGCGGGGAACTTCAACGGATGATCCCGGCTTTCCCCCTGCGGGAAATAGCCGTTAATGACGATGATATTACCCAGCGGCGAGGGGATTTCCGCCATGATAATGCGGCGTTGCGCCTCTTCGCCATCATCCGGGAAACCGCGTCTGACGGAAATGGGCGTGGCTTTTGTTAGCAGCGCGACGCCGTAATGGCCCTTTTGTCCATGATAGAAAACGTTATAGCCCAGCTTCGCGACCTCTTCGAGCGGGAACATTTCGTCGTGGACTTTTGTCTCCTGTAGACCGATCACATCGGGCTGGTGTTTTTCGACAATCGCTTCAAGCTGATGGGGACGGGCGCGCAGGCCGTTGATATTAAAAGAGACAAATTTCATAGTCACTGCCACTTTGCAAGGTGAATCGTGTTGGGATGGTAACAGAAATTTTACCGGGTGACTGCCACTCATCGTCAGATTCGGCCAATGGAAGCGTATGGTGTTTTCTATAGCGCGAAAATGGCACGGTTTGCGTGCAGATGCGCCAGAACGGGGCGGTAATTTCCAGTAAATTTCGTATAAGATCACAATTCCAGAATTATATTTGGCAACTGAATAATATTTCGCTTTTTCCTCTTTTTAGCCACCGATTATGCGGAAATATTCACTTTTCATGCAGTAAAAGTGAATATCGCTACGCTGTAACCCATTGATTTACCGTTTATCACCTCTGTTTATGCAATGTTAACGCTGGCTGGCACGAATGCTGCAATCTACATTTACAGCGCAAACACTCATATTAATTAACATATAAATAACTTTATTTTTACCAAAAGAGGTCGCTATGTCTCTGTCAGTTACGCGCGAAAACTTTGATGAATGGATGGTGCCGGTATACGTTCCCGCGCCTTTTATTCCTGTACGCGGAGAAGGCTCACGCCTGTGGGATCAGCAGGGGAAAGAGTATATTGATTTTGCTGGTGGGATCGCGGTCAACGCCTTGGGACATGCGCATCCGGCGCTGCGCGAGGCGTTAAATGAACAGGCGAATCGCTTCTGGCATATCGGGAACGGTTACACCAATGAACCGGCGCTGCGACTGGCGAAAAAACTGATCGACGCGACCTTCGCCGAACGCGTTTTCTTTTGTAATTCAGGCGCTGAAGCAAATGAAGCTGCATTAAAACTGGCGCGCAAATATGCCCACGATCGTGTCGGCAACCATAAAAGCGGCATTGTGGCCTTTAAAAACGCGTTCCATGGCCGCACGCTCTTTACCGTCAGCGCTGGCGGTCAACCCACCTATTCACAGGACTTTGCGCCGCTGCCGCCGGATATTCGTCATGCAGCCTATAACGATCTGAACTCCGCCAGCGCGCTCATTGATGACAATACCTGCGCCGTGATCGTAGAACCGGTGCAGGGCGAGGGCGGCGTGATCCCCGCCACGAAAGCTTTTTTGCAGGGGCTGCGTGAATTGTGCGACCGGCATCAGGCGTTACTGATTTTTGATGAGGTGCAGACGGGCGTCGGACGTACCGGCGAACTGTATGCATATATGCATTATGGCGTTACGCCCGATATCCTGACGACCGCTAAAGCGTTGGGCGGCGGCTTCCCGATCGGCGCGATGCTGACCACGCAAGACTATGCCAGCGTCATGACGCCAGGCACGCATGGCACCACCTACGGCGGTAATCCGCTGGCGACGGCAGTTGCCGGAAAAGTACTGGATATCATCAATACGCCGGAGATGCAAAACGGCGTCAGACAGCGCCACGATGCGTTTATTGAACGTCTAAATACCCTTAATGTGCGTTTTGGCATGTTCAGTGAAATTCGCGGGCTGGGGCTACTGCTTGGCTGTGTGCTACAGACGGAGTTTGCCGGAAAAGCCAAACTCATCGCCCAGGAAGCGGCAAAAGCAGGCGTGATGGTGCTCATTGCCGGTGGCGACGTGGTGCGTTTTGCGCCAGCGTTAAATGTGAGCGACGAGGAGATAGCCACCGGGCTTGATCGTTTTGCCCTGGCGTGCGAACGCCTTCAGACGGGAGGCGTACCATGCGGGTGATTCGTCCTGTCGAACATGCGGATATCGCCGCGCTGATGCAGCTTGCAGGCAAAACGGGCGGCGGCTTAACCTCGCTACCGGCAAATGAAGCGACGCTGGCGGCCCGCATTGAACGCGCGCTAAAAACCTGGTCCGGCGAGCTGCCAAAAGGCGAACAAGGGTATGTATTCGTTCTCGAGGACAGTGAAACGGGTGAGGTCGGCGGGATCTGCGCCATTGAGGTCGCGGTCGGCCTTAATGACCCCTGGTATAACTATCGTGTCGGTACGCTGGTTCATGCCTCCAAAGAGCTGAATGTATATAACGCGTTGCCAACATTATTCCTGAGTAATGATCACACTGGCAGCAGTGAGCTTTGCACGCTGTTTCTCGATCCCGAATGGCGTAAAGAGGGTAACGGCTACCTGTTGTCAAAATCGCGCTTTATGTTTATGGCCGCGTTTCGCGATAAATTCAATGAGAAAGTGGTGGCGGAAATGCGCGGCGTCATTGACGAGCACGGTTATTCTCCCTTCTGGCAAAGTCTCGGCAAACGCTTTTTTTCTATGGATTTCAGCCGGGCGGATTTTTTATGCGGTACCGGGCAAAAAGCGTTTATCGCCGAGCTGATGCCCAAACATCCTATTTATACCCACTTCTTATCTGAAGAGGCACAGGCCGTGATTGGCGAAGTCCACCCGCAAACGGCGCCAGCCCGCGCGGTGCTGGAAAAGGAAGGCTTTCGCTATCGCCACTATATCGACATCTTCGACGGTGGGCCGACGCTGGAGTGTGATATTGACCGGGTGCGGGCTATTCGTAAAAGCCGACTGGTTGAAGTCGCGGAAGGGCAACCCGCGCCTGGCGACTATCCGGCATGTCTGGTCGCCAATGAAAACTATCACCACTTTCGGGCCGCGCTGGTGCGTGCCGATCCGCAGACTTCACGACTTGTACTTACCGCAGCGCAGTTGGATGCACTGAAATGTCGCGCGGGCGACCACGTTCGGCTGGTACGCCTTTGTGCTGAGGAGAAAACCGTATGACGCTATGGATAAACGGCGACTGGATAACCGGTCAGGGCGAACGCCGCCGCAAAACGAACCCGGTGAGCGCGGAGATACTTTGGCAGGGGAATGACGCTAATGCGGCACAGGTCGCCGAGGCCTGTCAGGCGGCGCGCGCGGCGTTTCCTCGCTGGGCCAGACAGCCTTTTGCCGCACGACAGGCTATCGTAGAGAAATTTGCCGCCCTGCTGGAGGCACATAAAGCCGAGCTCACGGAGGTCATCGCACGTGAAACCGGTAAACCGCGCTGGGAGGCGGCGACGGAAGTGACGGCGATGATCAATAAGATTGCCATCTCGATTAAGGCTTACCACGCCAGAACAGGCGCACAAAAAAGCGAACTTGTCGATGGCGCCGCGACGTTGCGCCATCGTCCTCACGGTGTGCTGGCGGTATTCGGCCCTTATAACTTTCCCGGCCATTTACCGAATGGCCATATTGTGCCCGCGTTGCTGGCAGGCAATACGCTGATCTTCAAACCTAGCGAGCTAACGCCATGGACCGGGGAAACGGTAATAAAACTCTGGGAACGGGCGGGGCTACCGGCAGGCGTTCTTAATCTGGTGCAGGGCGGCCGGGAGACCGGACAAGCGCTGAGTTCGCTCGACGATCTCGACGGACTGCTGTTTACCGGCAGCGCCAGTACCGGATATCAGCTTCATCGCCAGCTATCCGGCCAGCCGGAAAAAATCCTGGCCCTTGAAATGGGCGGAAACAACCCGCTCATTATTGAGGATGCGGCAAATATAGATGCGGCGGTACATCTGACGCTGCAATCGGCGTTTATTACCGCCGGACAGCGCTGTACCTGCGCGCGACGCCTTCTGGTAAAACAGGGTGCGCAGGGAGATGCATTTCTGGCGCGGCTGGTTGACGTCGCCGGACGTCTGCAGCCCGGCAGATGGGACGACGATCCGCAGCCGTTTATCGGCGGACTGATTTCAGCGCAGGCGGCACAGCATGTGATGGAGGCCTGGCGTCAACGAGAGGCATTAGGCGGTCGCACGCTACTGGCGCCGCGGAAGGTCAAAGAGGGAACCTCTCTGCTGACGCCTGGCATCATTGAGCTGACGGGCGTCGCGGATGTGCCGGATGAAGAGGTGTTTGGTCCGCTGCTGAACGTCTGGCGTTATGCGCATTTCGATGAGGCGATTCGTCTGGCGAATAATACCCGTTTTGGTCTGTCGTGTGGGCTGGTGTCGACGGATCGCGCGCAGTTCGAACAGCTCTTGCTGGAGGCGCGGGCAGGGATCGTTAACTGGAATAAACCGCTCACCGGGGCAGCGAGTACTGCGCCGTTTGGTGGTGTCGGCGCGTCTGGTAACCATCGGCCCAGCGCCTGGTATGCCGCCGATTATTGCGCCTGGCCGATGGCCAGTCTGGAATCTCCCGAACTAACGTTGCCTGCGACATTAAGCCCCGGCCTCGACTTTTCTCGCAGGGAGGCGGTATGACGGCGCATGAAGTTAATTTTGACGGGCTGGTGGGGCTTACGCACCATTATGCCGGGCTATCCTTCGGCAATGAGGCATCGACCCGCCACCGTTTTCAGGTGTCGAATCCTCGTCTGGCGGTAAAACAGGGGCTGCTAAAGATGAAAGCTCTGGCGGATGCCGGCTTTCCCCAGGCGGTGATCCCGCCGCATGAGCGACCTTTTATTCCGGCGTTGCGTCAGCTCGGCTTCACGGGTAGCGATGAGCAGATTCTGGATAAGGTTGCGCGTCAGGCGCCACGCTGGCTTTCCAGCGTGAGTTCCGCGTCGCCAATGTGGGTTGCGAATGCGGCGACGGTTTGCCCATCGGCAGACGCGCTGGACGGGAAAGTTCACCTGACGGTGGCGAATTTAAACAATAAATTTCATCGCGCTCTTGAGGCGCCTGTTACCGAAGCGCTGCTACGCGCCATATTTCGCGATGAAAGCCAGTTTTCAGTGCATAGCGCGTTACCGCAGGTCGCATTATTGGGAGATGAAGGCGCGGCGAATCATAACCGTCTTGGCGGCGAGTATGGTTCGGCAGGCGTGCAGCTTTTTGTCTATGGGCGCGAAGAGGAGAATGAAATACGACCCGCTCGTTATCCGGCGCGCCAGAGCCGCGAAGCCAGCGAGGCCGTGGCGCGTCTTAATCAGGTGAATCCGCAACAGGTTATCTTCGCTCAGCAGAACCCGGAGGTCATCGATCAAGGCGTATTCCATAATGATGTCATCGCCGTTTCGAATCGACAGGTATTGTTTTGTCACGAAGCGGCGTTTGCCCGGCAGAAAGTGCTCATTAATCAGTTGCGTACGCGCGTTGACGGTTTTATGGCGATAGAGGTGCCCGCCGGCGAGGTTTCTGTATCAGATGCTGTGGCGACCTACCTGTTTAATAGTCAGTTGCTAAGCCGTAACGACGGCTCAATGCTGTTAGTGTTGCCGCGGGAATGTCAGGACCATGTCGGCGTCTGGCGCTATCTGAATAAGCTGGTGGCGGAGGATAACCCCATCAGCGCGATGCAGGTGTTTGATTTGCGAGAAAGTATGGCCAACGGCGGCGGCCCGGCCTGTCTGCGATTACGCGTGGTGTTAACAGAAGAAGAACGAAGGGCGGTGAATCCAGCGGTAATGATGAATGACGCTCTGTTTACGGCCCTTAACGCGTGGGCGGATCGTTATTATCGCGATCGCCTGACCGCTGCCGATCTGGCCGATCCGTTATTATTGCGAGAAGGCCGGGAGGCGCTGGATGTGTTAACGCGTCTGCTGGATTTGGGGTCGGTTTATCCTTTCCAGCAAACGGGGGCGGCTGATGGATAACTTTCTGGCGTTGACGCTAAGCGGCACGACACCGCGGGTGACGCAGGGGAAGGGCGCGGGTTTTCGCTGGCGCTGGTTAGGCCATGGTCTGCTTGAACTCACGCCCGATGCGCCGGTCGACCGCGCGTTAATTCTTTCTGCGGGGATACACGGTAATGAAACCGCGCCGGTCGAGATGCTGGATAAGCTGCTGTCGGCGCTGTATTCAGGCAGCTTGACGTTAACGTGGCGAGTGCTGGTGGTACTCGGCAATCCGCAGGCGCTGGCGGCGGGAATACGCTATTGTCACAGCGATATGAACCGTATGTTTGGCGGGCGTTGGCAGTCCTTTGCCGAAAGCGATGAAACGCGGCGGGCGCGTGAGCTGGAGCTAAGTCTGGAGACCTTCTTTTCATCTGGCCAGGCGCGGGTACGCTGGCATCTGGATCTGCATACCGCCATTCGTGGCTCGCATCATTTGCGTTTTGGCGTATTGCCGCAGCGCGACCGCCCGTGGGAGACAGATTTTCTGGCGTGGCTGGGCGCGGCAGGACTAGAGGCGTTGGTATTTCATCAGGCGCCCGGCGGTACGTTTACGCACTTTAGCTCTGAACATTTCGGCGCGCTTTCCTGTACGCTGGAGTTGGGAAAGGCGTTGCCGTTTAGGCAAAACGATCTGACGCAGTTCAACGTAACCTCGCAGGCGTTGTCGGCGTTGCTGAGCGGTGTCGAAACGTCAACCTCGTTTTCGCCGCCGCTACGCTATCGGGTGGTGTCGCAAATCACGCGTCACAGCGACAAGTTCGCGCTTTATATGGATGCGCAAACGCTGAATTTTACTGCCTTTGCGAAGGGAACGTTGCTGGCCGAGGAGGGGGATAAGCGCGTGACGGTGACGCATGACGTTGAATATGTTCTCTTTCCTAATCCCTCTGTCGCCTGCGGATTGCGGGCTGGATTAATGCTGGAAAGACTGCCCTGATAAATGTCCCTGTAAGCTCACGTTAGGATTACAGGGATGATTTGGGACACAGTTTCATGCTATTACGGATTATTCCTGGAGAATTGCTTTATTAATAAGCGTTGCTGCGTTATAGTTCTGCATAATTTCTGCTATATCATGCTGTTGTATATTTCTCTTTCAACTCTGCGCAATTTATTCTTTTTTTCTTCACAATTGGCGAAAAAGTGTTTTTTATACTTTCATTGTTTTACCGTTGTTATGACTAATTGACGCTAAGACGGTTAAAGTTAATCACGACAACACGGCGCTGTTTTAAATATGCCGTAAAAATAACTGAAAGGAAGGATAGAAATATGCGTAAACTGACTGCTCTATTTGTTGCCTCTACCCTGGCGATGGGTGCTGCGAATCTCGCTCATGCCGCTGAGACTACCACCGCCGCGCCAGCGGATGCGAAGCCAATGATGCAGCATAAAGGTAAATTTGGCCCACATCACGATATGATGTTTAAAAACCTGAACCTGACGGACGCACAGAAGCAACAAATTCGCGACATTATGAAAGCGCAGCGCGAGCAAATGAAACGTCCGCTGCTGGAAGAGCGTCGCGCCATGCATGATATTATCGCCAGCGATACCTTCGATAAAGCCAAAGCCGAAGCGCAAATTACGAAAATGGAAGCGCAGCGCAAGGCCAATATGCTGGCGCATATGGAAACCCAGAATAAAATTTATAACGTTCTGACGCCGGAGCAGAAAAAGCAATATAACGCTAATTTTGAGAAGCGTCTGACGGAACGCCCGGCGCAAGAAGGTAAAATGCCTGCTGCGGCAGAATAACTTTCCGCATAATTTAAGACCGCCGGTCTTGTCGACAACACAATCGTTGAGGTGGACAGGATCGGCGGTTTTCTTTATGACTGGCGACAGTCGGTGTGCAGTTCAATGATCTCATATTGACCTGACATTAACGGTTTACAGAGAATCTTATAGCCGTCCTGATCAAAACCCGCAGGTGTGCGCACCAGGGTGGCGGCCTCATCCAGCGAGGGTACCGCCCCCAGCCATAACCAATTGTTGATAATGTGGAACTGGGTCATTTGTGGGCGGCTCTCTTTTAACGCGATAGCGCCTTTCCAGGGCCAGCAAACCACACGTAACCGTTCCAGCGAGGCCTGCAGACGAAGAAAATGCGCCTGCGGGGTTTCTTGCCCACAACACGCGCCAGCGCAGCGCTTCAGAGCGAAACGAAAACAGGCGCGCCCACGGCTTACCGGTTCAAGCCCCAGCAGGCCATAACACAATTTTTGTTCATCGGCGAGGTTCTGTAAGCTTTGCAGCGCCGCCCGACGGTTGGCGAAGAGGCCAAACAGGTTTGGCTCATGGGAAAAATCGACGCTGCGGGCGGAAACGACCTCAATCTTTTGTTCGCTCAACTGGAGAGAGCAAAGCTGGCGATTACGCCGTAACCGCTTGTTAAACAGCGGCTGTTGTTCTTTGATCAGCCGCGCCTCCAGCAGCAACGCGCCCATTTCCCCAGCGGTGCAGATCCAGCTTATCCGCCGCGCCTGTCGCAGCATAGTGGCCTCGTCAGGCGTTCGCAGATGTGAAAGCACCCGGCTGCGAATATTCACGCTTTTACCGATATAAAGCGGCAGCGTATCGCTTTCGCTATGAAATATATAGACGCCCGGTAAGGCTGGCGCTTCGCTGAGGAAAGGACGTAAATGTTCTGGATATTCGTAAATGGCCGCCGCTTCAAACTCAAGGCGGGGGGCTGATTGACGCCGTACCACAGTGATCTCCGTTAACTGGTTATTCATCCAGTATAACAGCGGATGGGTGATTAAAAAAGAGGCTGGGAAGAGAGGAGGCCGGATAGACGAGCGATATCCGGCACAACAGTAGAAGTACGCTTACCTTTTCCAAAAGTCGTCGAATACCGTAATCGGTAAACAGCGCTTATGTTCAGTTTTTACATACCAGCCTTCGATAGTTTTAGCGATGGCGGGGTCCAGCGTTTTGCCTTCCAGGTAATCGTCAATATTGTCATACGTTACGCCCAGCGCGGCTTCATCAGGCAGTGAAGGGCGGTCGTCTTCCAAATCGGCGGTGGGGACTTTTTTATACAGATGCTCAGGACAGCCCAGCGCTGCGAGAAGCTGTTTGCCCTGGCGTTTGTTAAGGCGATGAAGCGGGTTAATATCGGTACCGCCGTCGCCATATTTGGTGAAGAACCCGGTTATCGCTTCCGCCGCATGGTCGGTGCCCACCACGACGCCGTGAGTCATACCGGCGATGCTATATTGCGCTTTCATTCGCTCACGCGCTTTTTCATTGCCGCGAACAAAATCGCTCAGCTCAATTCCCGCTTCGCGCAGCGCCTGTTCGCTGGCGAGGACGGCGCCTTTAATATTGACGGTGAGTACTCTGTCCGGCTGAATAAAAGCAATGGCGTCCTGGCAATCCTGTTCATCAGCCTGTACGCCATAAGGCAGACGAACGGCGATAAACTGCAGCGCATTATCACCGGTCTCTTCTCGCAATTCGGCGATAGCCATCTGGCTGAGTTTCCCGGCCAGCGTCGAATCCTGCCCGCCGCTGATGCCTAACACCAGCGATTTCAAAAAGGGATAGGTTTTCAGGTACGCTTTAAGAAAATCCACGCTGCGGCGAATTTCTTCTTCAGGGTTGATATGCGGTTTCGCGCCAAGCGCCTGGATTATCTCTTGCTGCAGAGTCATTTAACCCCCTTCGACATTAAAAAAATGAATCTTTACCCTGTTAAAGCTAACCCTTCGCCGCTGAAACAACAAGGTTTGGCGGGCTAAGCGGTGTTTAAAACAACATGTCGCTGCGTTAGAGAATTTTCCGAAAGACTTTTTGTGGCGAGGCGCGGCTTGAAAAATGTTCTGATGTATTCCAGGCTTACATAACACGCTGATAAACAAGAGGACGGAAAATGAACAAGAACGTAGCAGGAATTTTAAGCGCAGCGGCGGTAATGACTATGCTGGCAGGTTGTACGGCGTATGATCGTACAAAAGACCAATTTGTTGAGCCTGTCGTTAAAGATGTTAAAAAAGGAATGAGCAGGGCGCAAGTTGCGCAGATTGCGGGCAAACCGTCATCTGAAGTGAGTATGATTCATGCGCGCGGTACCTGTCAGACCTACATCCTGGGTCAACGTGATGGTAAAGCGGAAACCTACTTTGTTGCGCTGGATGATACCGGGCACGTGATTAACTCCGGCTACCAGACCTGTGCGGAGTACGACACTGACCCACAGGCGCCGAAGCAGTAACAACTGTACATTGCCTGAACATTCAAGGAAACCGGCCTGCGAGCCGGTTTTTTTGTGCCTGCCATAACCTTATTTATTATCGCGAATTATTTGCCCGAAATGTGAGGGGGGTCATAACGCCAGGTCAATGAGAGACAATTTAGTGGGTCAAGGAAATACCATCCGGTGGTCCGATCCCGTATACTCATTTCAGCCACCTAAAAAAGTAAATCCGGTTACGCAAGTCGCCCAGAGTATGGATGCAGGTTGAGGCTTGCGGCGTATCTGGTTGACAGATAATCGCACATGAGGAAGGTTTTTATGGAAAAGAAACACATTTATCTGTTTTGTTCTGCGGGCATGTCAACATCGTTACTGGTATCAAAAATGCGCGCTCAGGCTGAAAAATATGAAGTGCCGGTGATTATTGAAGCATTCCCTGAAACCCTGGCCGGTGAAAAAGGCCCGGCAGCGGACGTCGTGTTATTAGGCCCGCAAATTGCTTATATGCTCCCCGAAATTCAGCGTTTATTACCTGGTAAACCGGTAGAAGTCATTGATTCAATGTTGTACGGCAAGGTAGATGGCTTAGGCGTGCTTAAAGCTGCGGTAGCGGCAATTAAAAAAGCCGCCGCGAATTAATTATTTTTTAATTTTTCCCGTCAAAGAGTTATTTCATACACTAACCGCAATATTTTATTGCGGTATTTAAGGGTATTTTTCTATGAGTAACGTTATTGCTTCACTTGAAAAGGTACTCCTTCCTTTTGCTGTAAAAATAGGAAAGCAGCCACACGTTAATGCAATCAAGAACGGCTTTATTCGTTTAATGCCATTAACCCTTGCGGGGGCGATGTTTGTATTAATTAATAACGTTTTCCTGAGCTTTGGGGAGGGGTCGTTTTTTTATTCCATGGGCATTCGGCTTGATGCCTCAACCATTGAAACACTTAATGGATTGAAAGGCATCGGCGGGAACGTCTATAACGGCACATTGGGCATTATGTCGCTCATGGCGCCATTTTTTATCGGCATGGCGCTGGCGGAAGAGCGCAAGGTTGATGCGCTGGCCGCCGGATTGCTTTCCGTGGCGGCATTTATGACCGTAACGCCGTATAGTGTCGGCGAGGCCTATGCCGTAGGCGCTAACTGGCTGGGTGGTGCAAATATTATCTCCGGTATTATTATTGGCCTGGTGGTCGCGGAGATGTTTACATTTATTGTCCGGCGCAACTGGGTGATTAAGCTACCGGACAGCGTACCGGCTTCGGTGTCTCGTTCATTCTCAGCATTAATTCCCGGCTTTATTATTCTCTCTATTATGGGGATTATTTCCTGGGCGCTGTCTAATTACGGTTCTAACTTCCATCAGATTATTATGGACACTATCTCTACGCCGCTGGCATCGCTGGGTAGCGTGGTAGGGTGGGCATATGTCATTTTTGTACCGCTGCTGTGGTTCTTTGGTATTCATGGTTCGCTGGCGCTGACCGCGCTGGACAGCGGCATCATGACGCCCTGGGCGCTGGAAAACATCTCTATTTACCAGCAGTATGGCTCCGTCGATGCGGCGCTGGAAGCCGGTAAAACGTTCCATATCTGGGCGAAACCGATGCTGGATTCTTATATCTTCCTCGGTGGTAGCGGCGCAACGCTGGGTCTGATCATCGCTATCTTCCTGGCATCCCGTCGCGCGGACTATCGCCAGGTGGCAAAACTGGCGCTGCCGTCAGGTATCTTCCAGATTAACGAACCCATCCTGTTTGGCCTGCCGATTATTATGAACCCGGTGATGTTTATCCCCTTCATTCTGGTTCAGCCGATTCTGGCGGCGATTACGCTGGTGGCTTACTATTTGGGTATTATTCCGCCGATTACCAATATTGCGCCGTGGACCATGCCAACCGGGTTGGGGGCGTTCTTTAACACCAACGGCAGTGTCGCCGCGTTGCTGGTTGCGCTATTTAACCTGGCGGTCGCTACCCTGATTTATCTCCCCTTCGTGGTGGTGGCTAACAAAGCGCAGAACGCCATCGAGCAGGAAGAAAGCGAAGAAGATATCGCTAACGCACTGAAATTCTAAACTCCGCGCCGGCATGGGATGCCATGCCGGGCTGAATCAGAGGAAAGACTATGTTTGATCTTGAAAATGTTGTAGATAACCAGACCGCGGCTGAGGAACTCGAAGAAGTCGTTATGGGGCTTATCATCAATTCTGGTCAGGCGCGCAGCCTGGCATATGGCGCGCTCAGAAAAGCGAAAGAAGGCGATTTTGAGGCGGCGAAAGCGATGATGGACCAGTCGCGCATAGCGCTCAATGAAGCGCATCTTGTGCAGACAAAACTCATCGAAGGCGATCAGGGCGAAGGCAAAATGAAAGTCAGTCTGGTCCTGGTTCACGCTCAGGATCATTTGATGACATCAATGCTGGCTCGTGAACTGATCGCCGAGTTGATTGAGCTCCATGAGAAACTGAAATAACAGGGGGCGGATGATGCAGCTACAGGTTAACGCAACGGAAATCAAAACGGTTTATGAGCAGCAGCTCTTCAATGGCAAAAATTTCCATGTGTTTATCTATAACAAGACGGAAAGCGTCACCGGGCTGCATCAGCACGACTACTATGAATTTACCCTGGTATTAACCGGACGTTATTACCAGGAGATTAACGGGAAGCGTGTGCTGCTGGAACGTGGAGATTTTGTTTTTATCCCGGTGGGGTCGAATCACCAAAGTTTCTATGAGTTTGGCGCAACGCGTATTCTGAACGTAGGAATTAGTAAACGTTTTTTTGAACAGCATTATCTTCCGTTACTGCCGTTTTGTTTTGTGGCATCGCAGGTATACAGGGCGAATAGCACTTTCCTTACCTATATTGAAACGGTGATTGCGTCGTTGAATTTTCGCGGCAATGGGCTCGACGAATTTATCGAAGTGGTGACATTTTATATTATAAACCGCTTACGTCATTACCGCGAAGAGCAGGTTTATGATGATATTCCACAATGGCTGAAAGCAACCGTGGAGATAATGCATGATAAAACGCAGTTTGGCGAACATGCGCTGGAAAATATGGTGCGCCTGTCGGCAAAATCCCAGGAGTATCTGACGCGCGCCACCCGACGTTATTACAGCAAAACGCCGATGCAAATCATTAATGAGATTCGCATTAATTTTGCCAAGAAACAGTTGGAAATGACCAACTATTCGGTTACGGATATTGCTTATGAAGCCGGGTATAGCAGTCCAAGTCTGTTTATTAAAACGTTTAAGAAGATGACCTCATTTACGCCGAATAGTTATCGGAAGCGATTGACGGAAATTAATGAGTAACGGTTTGCATTGCTCGATTAATTACATTTCACGCTTGCCCCAATAGCGCGGGGAACGTCACGCTATTTCTTACGAGCGGGCATAGCGTAATACATATCAGTGTTATACACTGAAGGGAGATATTATGAGCCAGAAATTAAAAGTCGTCACTATTGGTGGCGGGAGCAGCTACACCCCTGAATTACTTGAAGGCTTTATTAAGCGCTACCATGAATTACCTGTCACCGAATTATGGCTGGTTGACGTTGAAGACGGGAAAGAGAAGCTGGGCATTATTTATGATCTCTGCCAGCGAATGATTGATAAAGCAGGCGTTCCGCTAAAATTGTATAAAACGCTGGATCGCCGGGAAGCGCTGAAAGGCGCTAATTTTGTCACTACCCAGCTACGCGTTGGTCAACTCAAAGCCCGTGAGCTGGACGAGCGTATCCCGCTTAGCCACGGCTATCTGGGGCAAGAAACCAACGGCGCTGGCGGTTTATTTAAAGGGTTGCGTACCATTCCGGTTATTTTTGACATCATTAAGGATGTTGAAGAATTATGTCCGAATGCGTGGGTCATTAACTTTACTAACCCGGCGGGGATGGTGACGGAAGCGGTTTATCGTCATACCAACTTTAAAAAATTCATCGGCGTATGTAATATTCCTGTCGGCATGAAAATGTTTATTCATGACGTGCTGGCGCTGAATGAGAATGACGATCTTTCCATTGACCTGTTTGGTCTAAACCATATGGTCTTTATTAAAGATGTGCTGGTGAATGGCACCTCACGGTTCGCAGAATTACTGGATGGCGTGGCGTCCGGTCAGTTGAAAGCGTCAACCGTAAAAAATATCTTTGATCTGCCGTTTAGTGAAGGATTGATTCGCTCGCTGAACATGCTGCCGTGCTCTTATTTGTTGTATTACTTCAAGCAAAAAGAGATGTTGGCGATTGAAATGGGCGAATATTACAAAGGCGGCGCGCGCGCTCAGGTCGTACAGAAAGTGGAGAAACAACTCTTCGACTTGTACAAAAATCCTGAGCTAAACGTGAAGCCGAAAGAGCTTGAGCAACGCGGCGGCGCTTATTATTCCGATGCCGCTTGTGAAGTCATTAACGCTATTTATAATGACAAGCAGACTGAGCATTACGTTAATATTCCACATCATGGGCATGTCGAGAATATCCCGGCGGACTGGGCGGTGGAAATGACCTGCATTCTGGGACGCAATGGCGCGACGCCGCACCCGCGTATCACCCGTTTTGACGAAAAAGTGCTGGGGCTTATCCACACTATTAAAGGATTTGAGGTCGCGGCCAGCAATGCGGCGCTGAGCGGAAACTTTAATGATGTTCTGCTGGCGCTTAACCTGAGTCCGCTGGTGCATTCCGACCGCGACGCAGAAGTCCTGGCGCGTGAACTCATTCTGGCGCATGAAAAATGGCTGCCTAATTTTGCCGCTTGCATCGAAGCGCTTAAAGGTAAGCACCACTGACAGAGGTAGGCTATGGAACGCGTGTTGATTGTGAATGCCGATGATTTTGGCCTGAGTAAAGGGCAAAATTACGGCATTGTTGAAGCATATCGCAACGGCGTTGTGACCTCCACGACGGCGCTGGTCAATGGCGAGGCTATTGACCATGCGGCGCAGCTTAGCCGCGAGCTGCCTGCGCTTGGGGTGGGAATGCATTTTGTTTTGACGTTAGGCAAACCGGTGTCAGAGATGCCGGGCCTGACGCGAGACGGCCTGTTGGGGAAATGGATCTGGCAAATGGCGGAGGAGGATACGCTTCCGCTGGATGAAATTGCGCATGAACTGGCGTGTCAGTATCAGCGTTTCATCGACGTATTTGGCAGCGAGCCAACGCATCTCGACAGTCACCATCATGTGCATATGTTCCCGCAAATTTTCCCCATCGTCGCCCGCTTTGCGGCGCAGCGCGGGATTGCGTTACGTATTGACCGCCAGACGGTGTTGAACGCCGACGATCTGCCGTCGGATTTGCGCAGCACTCAAGGATTTAGTAGTGAATTTTACGGCGAGGAGATCACCGAAGCGTGCTTTTTACGCATTCTGGATGCCTCGGCGCATCGAGGAGAGGCCTCGCTGGAGGTGATGTGTCATCCGGCGTTTGTGGACAACATTATTCGCCAGAGCGCCTATTGTTACCCCCGCTTAACTGAACTGGAGGTGTTGACGTCTGCGTCACTCAAGGCAGCGATTGCGGAACGTGGATATCGTCCTGGCAGTTTTCTTGATATTTAGCTCCTGAGTTTGCGGCGCAAGAATGCGCCGCATTTTTTGCTGTTTATGCAGGAATCGCGTTAATTTTCCCCGCACGCGACCAGACACGGTGTGCCGCCATCAGCGTCAGCAGAGTGTCCATAAAGTGGTGGTCAACGTTATCTGCCTCAACAAGTCCTTCTTCCCCCTGGCTATCAATGTTTAAAAGCGCCTTAAACCGTCGGGCGTCGCCTGCCAGTGCGATGGGCTTCAGATGTTTGTAGGCTTCCAGAAGGTAGTAACGGGCATCGCCGCAACTCTCGATATCGGCAATATTGCCGCACGGTACTATTACCGCATCGACCGTTAGCGACGGCGCGCCGGCAAAGGTTGCCGCAATCGTTAATGTTGAACCATCATCAGCCGTTACTTCACCCATCCGTGAATAGAGCAGTTTTGCGTGGACGCCTTTGGCTTTTAAAGCCTGCAAAATGGTCAACAGTTCGGCGGCGTTAACTTTGTCGTTCAGCAGAATAGCGACCACTCGGCCTTTAACATCGCCGTCCGGCACCGCATACAGGCTGAGCGCCGGATCTTTTTTCAGACCGTTGACATCAGGAGGCGGGGCAATTTGCGTTTGCTCATGGGTGAGTGCAAAACCGAGATTATGCGCGACGCCCTGAGCCAGCGTGACATCAATATGCGCTAACTGATCGACCACCCGCTCCCGAATATACGCGCGGGCGACTTTACCCAGTTCAAAGCTGAACGCGTCAATAATATGCTGCTGTTCTATCGGCGTCTGACTGAGCCAGAACAGGCGAGGATGCGAGTAATATTCACCGAAAGAGGGGCTGCGTTCGCGGATTTTATTGCCATCCACGCGTTCCTGGTATGATTCGAAGCCGCCGCGTTTTGGCGCTGGCGGCGTTTCGCGTGGCCAGTTGTCATTAATGGAGTTTGGTTCATAGTTCGCCGGATTGGTGTCGATATCCATCCGGTGCATACCGTCACGCTGGAAGTTATGGTAGGGGCAGGTAGGGCGGTTAATCGGAATTTCGTGGAAGTTTGGCCCGCCCAGACGACTGATTTGCGTGTCGGTATAAGAGAACAGACGCCCCTGTAACAGCGGATCGTTGGTAAAATCAATGCCGGGAACAATATGTCCTGGATGAAATGCCGCCTGTTCGTTTTCAGCGAAAAAGTTATCCGGATTACGGTTTAACACCATTTTGCCGACGCGTTGTACTGGCACCAACTCTTCCGGAATCAGTTTGGTCGGATCGAGCAGATCAAAATCGAATTTAAATTCATCCTCTTCGGCAATGAGTTGTAGGCCCAGCTCGTATTCCGGGAAATCGCCCGCTTCGATGGCCTCCCACAGATCCCGGCGGTGAAAATCCGGATCGCGACCGGTCAGTTTTTGTGACTCATCCCATACCAGCGAGGCTTTACCTGCCAACGGTTTCCAGTGGAAACGGACAAAGGTCGCTTTCCCTTGTGCATTGATCAGACGGAAGGTGTGAATGCCGAACCCTTCCATCGTCCGATAACTGCGTGGAATACCGCGATCCGACATTGCCCACATGACGTTGTGCAGCGTCTCAGGCTGTAAGGAAACATAGTCCCAGAAGGTGTCGTGCGCACTCTGCCCTTGCGGAATAGCCCAATGTGGTTCGGGCTTAACGGCGTGCACAAAATCCGGAAACTTATGCGCATCCTGGATAAAAAAGATCGGCGTGTTATTACCGACGAGATCGAAAATTCCCTCTTCGGTATAAAATTTGGTCGCAAAACCGCGGATATCACGTACGGTATCAGCAGACCCCGCGCCGCCCTGTACTGTCGAAAAGCGAACAAAGACCGGGGTAATTTTCTGTGGATCGCACAGAAACGCGGCTTTCGTGATGTCGCTCAGGTCTTTATATGGCTGGAAATAGCCGTGCGCTGCAGATCCGCGGGCGTGAACGATCCTCTCCGGGATGCGCTCATGGTCAAAGTGGGTAATTTTCTCGCGCAGGATAAAATCTTCCAACAGCGTAGGGCCGCGGCTGCCGGCGCGAAGAGAATTTTGATCGTCGGCGATGCGCACGCCCTGATTGGTGGTCAGCGCATAATTTTCGCTGCCTTTACGAAAGGCGTCGAGGGCAGTGAGCTTATCATTCGCGGTCTCGGGCGCTTTTAAGCTGCCGGGGGCCGTCGGTTGCGCGCCCGGCGGCGTCGTTTCTGGCGTGGGGCGATGTGAACCGTCTGACGGCGCCAGGGAGTCCAGGCCGGGCTGTGATTCACGGGTATCATGCACGGGGGACTGATGGGGGGATTTCTCATTATGCGACATTGAACTCGTCTCCTGCTTTCATCACTGAAATGGGCGTGGTAGTAGTCAAAATCACTCTAACTATAGAACATTTCAGCAATTATGCTGGGGGAGAGCGGAACGGCAGACAGGGTATAACAGGGAAATCGCACGCGCGGAACAGGACGTCGGGGGCGAAGATCGGCTAAAATAGTGTTTTTCTGATTTTTAGCCTTAGAGCCTATCCCAGTAGGCGTTATTGGCGCAGCCAGTTTGGACACGGACAGCGCGCAAAAACCGGAGCGTACACGTAGTACGTGAGGATTTTGAGCACTGCCCAGGACCAAAATGGCAAGTAAAATAGCCCTAATGGGATAGGCTCTTAGCCTCTTTTAGTGAAGCATTAATGATGAAACCTCTTCGCCAGCAAAATCGCCAGATTATTAGCTATATTCCGCGTGTTGAACCCGCGCCGCCGGAACATGCGATAAAAATGGATACGTTTCGCGACGTCTGGATACTGCGCGGTAAATATGTTGCCTTTGTTCTGACGGGGGAGTCATTTCAACGGTCGCCCGCCTTTAGCGTGCCAGAATCGGCGCAACGTTGGGCGAATCAGGTTCGCCAGGAAAACGAAATCGCTGACTAAGAAAAAACAAAACGCCGGTACTGGAGACCGGCGTTTTTAGTGACAGACATTTTGAGTTGCCGATCGTCATGTCTCAGACGATGTGAACGCCCGATAATGTATTATCGATGCGCCAGTTCAGCGTCTTCTTCGCTATCGAGAATGGTTTTATCGGTCTGCTTCAGCCACTGGCTGGTCAGCGTACCAGCGGTCATTGAGCCACTCACGTTCAGCGCGGTACGGCCCATATCAATCAACGGTTCGACGGAGATTAACAGCGCGACCAGCGTGACCGGTAAGCCCATGGCAGGCAGCACAATCAGCGCGGCGAAGGTCGCGCCGCCGCCAACGCCGGCAACACCCGCCGAACTTACAGTAACGATACCCACCAGCGTGGCTATCCATACGGGGTCTAAGGGGTTGATGCCGACCGTCGGCGCAACCATTACCGCCAACATCGCAGGATAAAGACCGGCACAACCGTTTTGGCCGATGGTCGCGCCAAAAGAGGCAGCAAAGCTGGCGATGGACTCCGGCACGCCCAGGCGGCGGGTTTGCGCTTCGACATTAAGTGGAATGGAGGCGGCGCTGGAGCGGCTGGTAAAGGCAAATGTCAGCACCGGCCACACCTTGCGGAAATATTTCAGCGGGCTAATCCCGTTCACGCCCAATAGTATGCCGTGAACCACAAACATTATCGCCAGACCAAGATATGACGCTACCACGAAGCTTCCAAGCTTAATAATGTCCTGCAGATTGGAGCCGGCAACCACTTTCGTCATCAGCGCCAGTACGCCGTAAGGCGTAAGTTGCATCACCAGACGCACCAGCTTCATCACCCAGCTTTGCAGGGTATCGATAGCAACAAGCACACGCTCGCCTTTTGGCGCATCATCTTTCAGCAGTTTAAGCGCGGCCACGCCCAGGAATGCGGCGAAAATCACCACGCTGATAATAGACGTAGGATTTGCGCCAGTCAGATCCGCAAACGGATTTTTCGGTACAAAAGACAGCACCAGTTGCGGCACGCTGAGATCGGCCACTTTGCCGACATAGCTCGTCTCAATGGCATTCAGACGCGCGGTTTCCGCGCCGCCCTGAACCAGACCTTCCGCCGTCAGTCCGAACAGATTGGTGACCAGCACGCCCACCAGCGCTGCGATAAGGGTAGTAAACAGCAGCGTGCCGATAGTCAGAAAACTGATTTTCCCCAATTGAGAGGCGTTATGCAGTCGTGCCACGGCGCTTAAAATAGAGGCGAATACCAGCGGCATCACAATCATTTGTAGCAATTGCACATAGCCGTTGCCGACAATATTGAACCACTGAATGGAGTCTTTTAACACCTGACTGTCAGCGCCATAAATGGTGTGCAGGGCCAGACCAAAGACCACGCCCATCACAAGGCCGACAAGCACTTTTTTAGCCAGACTCCACTGTTTATGACGGGCCTGCGCCAGTACAAACAGCAGAATGACGAACACCGCAATGTTCGCAATTAATGGAAAATTCATCCCCGTTCTCCTGATTTTTTTATTATGAAGCGCTGTGTTTTAGCGATTCTGTTCGCGCAAGATTAGCAGAACTGTGAGCTGGCTCTTATATTCAAATGGAATGGTTTATACCAAAAATGATTTTGGCGTTGATTTACTAATCAATCTGGTGATTTATAAAACGATTGAACTGCATTTGCAGGATAGTAATCATCTGCGAAGACCAGCGTATGACGTTGTTTTCCGGCATGGACTGTGGCATCCACACCGCCCAGGCAAACAACGCCATGCATAAAAATCGCTCCAGTTGATTGCCTTTGCGCGGCGCCAGAATAGGCAGGCGGAAACGCCAGCGGCACGGCCACAGTAAGGGAACGCCTGCGGGGGTGAGCATATCCGCGACGATATGGCTTAAATAGCCAAGTACCATGCCTTGCAGCGCATCCGCCGGGATAATCCACGTATCCGGTACCTTGAGATAAAAGGTCGCCAGTAGGGCAAAGACCGCCAGCAGACTATGGGTAAACCCCCGGTGACCGAACGCGCGGGCGATCGGTTTCGATACCCATTTCAGGCGCTGACCAAGAAAAGATTTGGGGTGGTCGATATCCGGCAGCAGACAGGTCAAAATAGCCGAAGGAATAATATGCCACCAGTCGCCGTGCGCAAGGACGGGCGTTAACTCGGCATTCTTGGCGAAAACCGCGCTGGCTATAGAAAAAAGAAGATGTCCTTCCGCCGTCATGATAAAACCCATTAAACTGTCAATTCATACAGTATAGGGTTTTTATACAGTAGGCGGAAGTGGTGACGTTGTAACTCTTTGTCTCTGTCAAAGCCGCTTGCCGTCTGGCTCAGCGGCTAATTGCCCGTTGACTTTGTTTCGGAAACATCTTAACCGAGTAGATGCGCCGCCGTCAGCTCTGTCAGTGAGTTAAGTTTGACATTCGCCAGCGCAAAGCGCGGATCAGGCTGGTTTTCTTCTGCTGGCACCACAATGGCGCGCATTCGCGCCGCCTTTGCCGCGATTAAACCATTCACCGAATCCTCCAGCGCCACGCAGGTTAATGGATCAACGCCTAATTTGGCCGCACAATCCAGATAGACCTGCGGGTGCGGTTTGCTGTAGGGCAATTTTTCTGCAGAAGCCAGCGCGTCAAAACTGTCGCGCAGTTCAAACATGGTGAGCACTTTTTCCAGCATATGCAGCGGCGATGCCGAGGCAAGCCCCACTAATAGCCCCTGCGCTTTACACAGCGCCACAGCTTCGCGCACACCCGGCAAAAGAGGGCGCGTCTCTTCGATAAGCGTAATCGCGCGGGCAATAACACGGTTTGTCACTTCCTGGCGATCGGGGCCGTTCCACGGTTGCTGCGCAAACCAGAGATCGACAACCATATCAATGCGTAGCCCAAGCGTGTCTGGCAGCTCATGGCGCCGAGTAATATCTACGCCTAAACTTGCCATCACGTCCAGTTCAGCGCGATCCCAGAGCGGTTCGGAATCGATCAGTAGTCCATCCATATCGAAAATTGCAGCAAGAATTTGACGTGGGGTTGACATCACAACCTCTCCTGTTGAGATTAAAAAATAACGAATTAAGCGTTCATTATGACCATGTTCTTAGTATATCGCCCTTAAAGATCAGGCGAAAACGGGAATCAACAGGTAGACTTAGGCCAAAACGACGCGTCTTTATCAAGGGGAACTCATGACGTATCAACAAGCTGGACGCATTGCAATCCTAAAAAGAGTTGTTGGGTGGGTTATTTTTATTCCGGCACTGCTTTCCACGCTCATCTCAGTCCTTAAATTTATGTATGCGCACAGTGAAAAGCAGGAGGGGATAAATGCGGTAATGCTGGATTTTACCCACGTAATGATAGACATGATGCGCGTGAATACGCCGTTTCTGAATGTTTTTTGGTACAACTCGCCGACGCCGAATTTTCAGGGAAGCCTGAATATCGGTTTCTGGCTCATTTTTATTCTGATTTTTGTCGGGCTGGCGATGCAGGATTCCGGCGCCAGAATGAGCCGCCAGTCACGTTTTTTGCGTGAAGGCGTGGAAGATCAGTTGATCCTGGAAAAAGCAAAAGGCGCGGAAGGGCTAACGCGTGAGCAGATAGAGTCACGTATCGTGGTGCCGCACCATACCATCTTTTTACAGTTTTTCCCGCTCTATATTTTGCCGGTCATTATTATCGTGCTCGGCTACTTTTTCTTTTCCTTGTTAGGCTTCATGTAAACTGAAAAATGCCGGATAGCCCGTATCCGGCATGGGCTGTACCTATACCGCAAGCAGCCGATCCATCGCTTTTTGCGCAGTAGCCAGGTGCTGACCGCCAAACAGCCTTGCCCGATTAAGCAGGGTGTAGAGCTGGTAAATCGGCTGCCTGTCGAGAAAATCCAGCGGTAGCGGCGAAACGGACTGATAGCCGTCATAAATCTGCGGTGGCTGATCGGTATGCAGCGGCAGCATCGCCAGATCGCATTCTCTGTCGCCCCAATAGCAGGCTGGATCGAAGATATAGGGGCCGTCAGGGCCAAGCGCGCAGTTCGCCGACCATAGATCGCCATGCAAAAGAGAAGGCTGCGGTTGATGCGACGCCAGACGTTGCTGAACATGTTCAACAATGGCGTCAATATTACCAAAAGTAATGCCTTTTTCCGCAGCGAGTTCAAGCTGCCAGCCAATGCGCTGTTCGGCGAAAAAAGTCGACCAACGGCGTTGCCAGGTATTCGGCTGCGGCGTGGTAGAGAGCGCGTTATCAAAATCGAGGCCGAATTGAGGTTGGTCGCTCCATTGGTGCAGGCGCGCCAGCTGTTGCCCAAGAATAAACGCATTATGGGCATCCAGCGGGCGGGGCGAGAGGTAGTCCATGACTAAAAAGCTGTAATCCCGATCCGAACCTACCGCCCATACCTTAGGCACAACAACGGTTTTACTGCGGGAGAGCAGCTCCAGCTGATCGGCTTCTGCGGTAAAACCGCGGAGCATTTCTCGTTCATCGCACTTCACGAAAAAATCATGGCCTGCATAACGTAAATGCCATGCGGCATGAACTTCTCCGCCTGGCAGTTCATTACGCAGTTCGATTTCGCCTTCACCGACTTGCTCGCTTAAAAGACGACTGATAGCTTGCCACATAATGTCTCTCCCCACGTTGTCTGCCAGATCATAAGGTTAGTGCAAAAATGCGGTTGAAAAATACGAACTAACGCACATCGCGGACGCGCCGCGGCGGGAATGGCACTTATTGTGCGTTTTTACTCCACGCCTCCCAGGTCGCCACGGTAATGTCGACATCCTTATCTAACGCGCTTTTCGCAAGTCCGGCGACAAGCGCTTTGATTTCATCAGCGCTCTGAGCGCTAACAAAGCCAAACGTATTGGTGCCGAGCTCATGCACATCCCCTTCATCGTCCGTTAATGTCAGCAAAAAACCGCTACGCGTCAGATGGTTATTGAGTTCGTTAATCTCGGTCAGGGAATCTTCATGGAAGGTTACGGTAATAACATAACGGGTAATATCGCCACTGGCCATCGTTCACCTCGTTGGGAGCAACTGTGTTTTTAACAGCGGCGGATGCGCCGCCCGTTAACCGATTTTCCGTTATCCCCCTCGGCGAGGGGGAAACGATTATTGTCTATGGAAAACCCCCAGCTAGGCTGGGGGTTCCGGAAAGCTTTCAGCTTTAAGCCAGTTATTAAAACCCCTTTTGATTTGTTAAAACATCTTGCGGTCTGGCAACTGCAAAAGTTCAACAAGAAATCAAAAGGGGGTCCCAATGGGGGACGAAAAGAGCTTAGCGCACACCCGATGGAACTGTAAATATCACATAGTTTTCGCGCCCAAATACCGAAGACAAGCGTTCTATGGAGAGAAGCGTAGGGCAGTAGGCAGCATATTAAGAAAATTGTGTGAATGGAAAAACGTACGAATTCTGGAAGCAGAATGTTGTGCAGATCATATTCACATGCTTCTGGAGATCCCGCCGAAGATGAGTGTGTCGAGTTTCATGGGATATCTGAAGGGTAAAAGTAGTCTGATGCTTTACGAGCAGTTTGGGGATCTAAAATTCAAATACAGGAACAGGGAGTTCTGGTGCAGAGGGTACTATGTCGATACGGTGGGTAAGAACACGGCGAAGATACAGGACTACATAAAGCACCAGCTTGAAGAGGATAAAATGGGTGAGCAATTATCGATCCCGTATCCGGGCAGCCCGTTTACGGGCCGTAAGTAACGAAGTTTGATGCAAATGTCAGATCGTATGCGCCTGTTAGGGCGCGGCTGGTAAGAGAGCCTTATAGGCGCATCTGAAAAACCTCCGGCTATGCCGGAGGATATTTATTGCGCGGAAAGATAGGCGTATATTTTTTGGGTATCGTCACGAGAACACAGACGCGTACCTTGATTGAGCGTAGCAGCGCTGCCTGCCGCCACACCGAAGCGCACCATCTCTTCCAGCGACGCGTCTTGCGCCAGTTTTAACGTCATCGCGCCTACCATACTGTCGCCTGCGCCAACAGTACTTTGACTTTTCACCGGGGGAGGAACAACCTGGATGCAATTCTCACTGTCTATGCCCAGCGCCCCTTGCGGCCCCAGAGAGACCACTACCCGGCGAGCCTTGCCGCTTTGCACTAATTCCTGGGCCGCTTTACGCACATCATCAGGCTGCGTCAGATCACGATTAACCAACGCGCTCAATTCTTTCAGGTTCGGTTTCACCAGTTCGATATCGCCAAGCGCCAGCGCGGCGGTGAGCGCGTCGCCAGAGCTATCAATAATGCAGCGAATGCCTTGCTTCTGCGCGGCGGAAATCAGTTGCGTGAGTTTCTCGACCTTAACGCCGGGCGGAAGGCTGCCGCTGATAACCAGAATTGCCCCGGATTCAATTTCCAGTACCTGTTCTTCAAGCTGGCGAAATTCGTCATCGTCCAGCGTGGCGCCGGGCATAACAAAACGATACTGTTCGCCGCTGGACTCGACGTGGACGTGCAGGTTCTGACGCGTCCAGTCCTTCGCATCGACGGTAGACACGGGGACATTTTCGTCAGCCAGTAGTGCGACAAGATGTTCGCCGGTAGCGCCGCCAGCCGGGAAAATGGCGGTCGCGGTGCCGCCAAGATGCGCAATGGCGCGAGCGACATTAATACCCCCGCCGCCGGGTTCGAATACCGGCGCGGAGCACCGCAGTTTACCTTCGGGATAAATTTGCGGCGTGATTGTTGCGCTATCGAGAGAGGGCGCAAGCGTCAACGTATAGATACGTACCATCGTTACCTCCTGTTAGGCTGATTTCAGTCTGGCACTTAATCCCCGGAAAGTGAAGGAATTAACAATATGATTTTCCGGATCTTTATTTAAAGAAGTGCGATGTAAAGTTATATAAATAAATGAATGCTTCGGGAGGGTTCTTATTCAAAAAATGAAATAGTAATTGATTGCTATGTTATTCGGGGCTTCTTATAATTCGCTACCTTTCCAGGGGCGTTTGTCATTGATCCCTATGAAAGTTTCCGGGACCGTCGTGGTCTCTTTTTTAGTTGTACGGACTCTATATAAATGAAGCTTTTGAAGGCAGTACCCGCTGTAGTTATGCTGGCGGGTGGCGTGTTCGCGTCTCTGTATGCCGCCGCCGATGATTCCGTTTTTACTGTCATGGATGATCCCTCCACCGCGAAAAAACCTTTTGAAGGTAATCTGAATGCGGGCTACCTTGCTCAGTCAGGCAATACTAAAAGCTCTTCCTTAACGGCTGACACGGCGATGACCTGGTATGGACAACGTACCGCCTGGTCATTATGGGGCAATGCCAGCAATACCTCCTCTAATGATGAACGCTCTTCAGAAAAATATGCGGTAGGCGCACGTAACCGTTTTAATATGACGGATTATGATTATACCTTTGGCCAGGCCAGTTGGCTGACAGACCGTTTCAACGGTTATCGTCAGCGCGACGTACTGACCGCCGGTTACGGGCGGCAGTTCCTTAATGGTCCAGTGCACAGCTTCCGTTTTGAATTCGGTCCTGGGGTTCGCTATGACGAACATACGGACGATACCACTGAAACGCAGCCGTTGGGTTATGCTTCCGGCAGCTATGCCTGGCAGTTAACTGACAATGCTAAGTTTACACAGGGGGTGTCAGTATTTGGCGCAGAAGACACCACACTAAATTCGGAAACAGCCCTCAATGTCGCCATTAACGAACATTTTGGTCTAAAGGTGGGGTATAATTTAACGTGGAACTCGCAGCCGCCTGAATCTGCGCCTGAACATACCGATCGTCGCACTACGGTAACGCTGGGCTATAAGATGTAATATTGTACCGGGTTACGTTACGTAACCCGGTTATTCCGTGGTGACGCCTCAGAAGAAGAAGGTGATGTCTCCGTTGATATAAGAATAGTCGTCTCCGGTGCGAAATTCCGACGTGACTTTGTTTAAAGAAAGAGAAAATGCGACGGGAGAATAGCCGATGGTGGCACCGACGCGATATTCATCCACGGTTTTATTAATATCCACCGTTTCCATTTTTGTTTGCAGCGTTTTCCCCTGTAACGTGTAGTTTTTATCAACTTCCCTGCGCTCAACGCCAGCAAATACTTTATAGATCAATCCCTCTTTTTGAGTGTGTATTAACCCTCGGCGGGACAGTAACCCAAACCCATTATCAGAGTTGAAGGTCTTATCATTTCCCAGCGCAACGGTTGCGCCGTACCCCAAATACTGGAAGAGATTGCCGCCGACAGCAGATACTTCTGGATAGAAGCCCACATTGACGCCCAGAATATCAATAGCTGGCGTAAGGGACACCATTCCTTTTGCCGTGTAACCATAACGGTTTTCAATTTGATCCTGCCAGGCAGGGTATTTTTCTGCGCCTATTATTCGATGCGCCCGATTCTGAACCTCCTGACCGCCTGCGTCAGGACCAATAACGCCAATATCGGTACCTAAACGATAACGTAACCAATTGGTGGCTAATGAATTCCACTCCAGTCCGGTATGAAGAAAGGCGCTGAACGCGCGGTCGCCTTTGACGGCTTCAGGCTTTCTCTTATTGGCGCCTGATGGAGAATAAATATCTTGCGCGATATGAAAAGAGAGTTGACTGGCGTCAGTGAGATCGTGGCTGTAGCCTAAAAAGAGCCCGGCAGTATAATCACCCCGGTCTGCAGCCGGGTGCCCATAAAGGGCATTTAAGGATGGTTGAAATATACCTGCATCATCATTCGCCACTGAAATAGCAAGGCTACTGGCATTGGCCATTGTGGTCGTACTGAGTATGGCGGCAATCATCGTTGCGCAATAGCTGTATTTGTTCACTTTTTACCCCTGAATATGAAAGTGAATACTCTTATTTTTACAAAGTAATAAGCACAGCAGCATGATGCGCAGTGCCTATTAAACCTTTAAATATAACTAAACTCCTGCCAGCAGCGAGTCATTGAGAGGATACGTTGCCTTAATGTTGAAAAATGGTGTTGAAAAACATGCGTCAGATATTATTGAATATCCATTTTTCATTCGCTATCTGAGTGCGAGAAATTATTGGCTTCACGATTATGCATATAATACGATGTTTTTTGGTATCAATATGAATATCACGTTGTATTCTTTTGAGCTCATTTTCTATGATGGCTTCGATGTTTATCTGTTATTAATTTTTACCGTGATAGTGTTGTCTTTAATGATGAGAATATCTAACGGCTGTCAGGGTAATATAACCAAATTATTGCTATCTGAATTATTAGGGCAGTTATTATTAAGGAAGAAAAAGTGAACAAGACCATTAATTTGCTAAAATTACTGCCCGTAGTATTATTAAGCGCATGTACTACATCGTATCCTCCCCAGGATACAACATCGGCACCCGAGTTACCCCATCGTAACGTACTCGTTCAGCAACCTGATAACTGTAGCGTTGGCTGTCCTCAAGGAGGAAGCCAACAAACAATCTATCGCCATGTCTATACGCTCAATAATAATAGCGTCACGAAATTTGCCAACTGGGTTGCCTATAGCGTGACAAAAACCAGCCAGGCAAGCGGTCGCCCGCGGAACTGGGCGCAGGACCCCGATTTACCGCCCTCGGATACGTTGGCCCCTTCCGCCTATAAAAATGCCCATACGCTATTAAAAGTCGACAGGGGGCACCAGGCGCCGTTGGCAGGATTGGGCGGCGTATCGGACTGGCCGTCGTTAAATTATTTATCGAATATTACGCCGCAGAAATCCGCCCTGAATCAGGGAGCATGGGCTGCACTGGAAAACCGGGTGCGCGAACTTGCCAAACAGGCTGATGTATCTGTAGTGCACGTAGTGACCGGCCCCCTTTTTGAGCGGCATATCGCCACATTGCCAGAAGATGCGACGGTAGAAATTCCCAGCGGGTACTGGAAGGTTTTATTCACCGGAATGGCGCCGTCAAAAAGTGAAGGAAATTACGCTGCATTTATTATGGATCAGAATACGCCCCGTTCGGCGAATTTTTGCGACTATCAGGTTACCGTGGAGGCTATCGAACATAAAGCGAAGCCAGTGCTGACGCTGTGGTCTGCTTTGCCTGAAGCGGTAGCCAGCGAGGTGAAAACGACAAAGGGGAGTCTGGCGCAGAAGTTAGGTTGTCGATGAGAAGCGCTATACGGCGCGTAGAAAGATAACGGAGAAACCCTGTCAAGGGTCTTGATTTGCTATAGAGTGATGCAATCTCCCTTTTTTTAGTGTTACCATCATCATGCCGGACGAAGATAGCGATTTTCGTCTGTGTCGAAGGTTGTGCGCCAATTTAGCAATGGTTGGCTAGATGGATACACAACTCACTGTCAATAAATTCATTTTCTCTTTGTATGTGATCTTGCGTAATAAGTACAATCCTTCATTCACATCCATTCTCGTTCGTTTAAACCTGTTTCACCAGTTCCGCGTCATTACTGGTAATAGCGGATATATATGTTTCATACCGTTTTACATTGATCCCTTTCGCGCCGTAAGATGTACGTACCTAATCTAACTTAAGCAGGGAACTGTCATTCATAACACAGAGTTTATTGGTATCAATGGTAGATTATATTACGGTGACAATCTCGGGATGATCCGCATATGAGTAGATGTGGATTAGGGCGGAGTAGCGGCAGGACTAATAATAACCGGCGGCGAGAAATACATAATTGAGGGGCTATTCATAAATCATCATCTAGAAACGCAAGCACTATCATGAATATATCATAAGTAATTTACGTTGGTAATGATGGCTCAGCAAACCCAACAAGCTTTACAGGAACAATTTTTACGCTTCAGAGCCAAATAAAACGGCGGCATTGCCGCCGTATAACTTATTTATTGTTTCTTAGTAAAACGAATCTTATATGCTCTGAAAAAACAAAGGAAGATGCAATGTATACCATAAAAGCAATCATCAAATGCTCAGGGAACAACCATCCCATGCTAACAGGAATCACACTTATTCCAATGCAAAATAGGAACATTATGAAATAATGCGCTGACTTTGTTTCCTGAGTTTTATTGGAGAAATACTTAGCTAGGACGCCTTTAAATACTCCAGATATAACTAACCAAACTGGTGTAAAAAGCCCGAAATCTGCGTATAGTTCACCATACCCGAAAGCAGGAGCGCCCTGATTTCTGTAGAATGCATCAGGGAAAAATACTTTTGCCAGATACAATGCGCCAAAATCTTCAGGCTTATCAGGCCAAATAGCCCTCGGAATCCTCGAGTAAACCTCGCTTTCCATTAGTAATTTTCCGTACATAAAGTCAAAGTTTGAGGAAGCAACAAGAACAGCATTACGGGTATAATCCGAGTAATTCGCCATATTTTCTATCGGATTCCCATCAGTAAACGTATATGCAAAGAATGCCGTTACAATGACTGCTATAACAGCAAACGATTTTACCAGGAACATAAATTTAATTTTTTTATTTTCAATATATGAAAGGTAAAGGATGAATGCTATAAATATACTAAATATTGGTCCTTTGTTACCATGCAAGAAAATAAGTATACAGTTAAATAAAACTATGGAAATACAAAATAACTTTGATTTTTTGTATGTAAAGAACGCGCAAATAGAAGCGACAAGAGAAAACATTAATGAAGGATAGAAGTATATACCATACCCTGTTCTGGTTAATTCGTATATTCTTCTTGGGCTAAGTATATACTCTCTGAACTCCATCAACACTGGAAGGTAAATGATAAAAGCAAGGAAGGTGAATAACAATGAAGTAAACACATACCTTGGTTTATTTTTCGTGTTTGATTTGTTGTATATGGGTTTTCTTTGTGTGTAAAGATAAGAAATAACAAATGATGCTATGTATGTTATATAGCAAGTATAGAAAAACAAATATTCCACTGTATAATTCTGCACCTCTGAGAGGTATACAAATATACCTTCAAACACGTACAGTGTAGGGACTGTTATTATCAGGTATGGGACCATTACATTTATTATTTTCCCCTCAATTCTTACGGAAAGAGTATAGAGATAAACTATAAATAATAAGCATAATGCAATGTATGAAATTATAAGCATATAGAGCCTTTAGAAAAAATGCTTAGTATTAAAAATATTACCATCAGGCAAATAAGGTGTGGTACGGAAAATCTTCTGGCAAGATATTCTGAATCTGGTAGTCTATAATCATTACTCATCACTATCTTCCCGATATCAAAACCGTGTTATTGACATATTAACACTCATTAACACTCCTATCTACTGCGCCTCCGATAGCATGAAGCTATCAAGCATTTGCAGCACAAACATCAAACAATGTAAATGCTTTTGATAATTACACATGATTGTTACTGTGTTTATATACAGTGGCATTCGAAGATTCATCATGAGGTTCCCGAGTCCTGTAAAAGACTATACAGAGAAAGAGCTATCACTCGACGAGTAATTCATCTCACATCGTGCCGCGACATACTTCAAGCAACACAGACGAATTACAAGTACGGCATCATAAGTGAGACGTTGCTAGTTATAGAAGCTTCATAGCAGCATGTAATGGCTCTTTGCTGGTATGTGCTTTGGAAAGTGGGTTTCGTATTGTGCGTTATCGCATGCTGCCAGGTCCCCATCTGGAGAATATAGATAGCGGTCGTCGTGAAAAGCTATCTGATGTGAATGCCTCATACGGTGGCAGTAAGCCGAGACTCAGAGTGACCATGTACATCATTAACGATACGCGTGCCGGGTAGTGTGTTGGGATTCAGGTTCTGTAGAACAGAAAGATGCAATCTCCCTTTTTTTAGTGTTACCATCATCATGCCGGACGAAAATAGCGATTTTCGTCTGTGTCGAAGGTTGTGCGCCAATTTAGCAATGGTTGGCTAGATGGATACACAACTCACTGTCAATAAATTCATTTTCTCTTTGTATGTGATCTTGCGTATGGGTCACCACTGCAAATAAGGATATAACATGCCTGTTATTACTCTTCCTGATGGCAGCCAACGCCATTATGACCACCCTGTAAGCCCGATGGATGTTGCTCTGGACATTGGTCCTGGCCTGGCGAAAGCCACCATTGCGGGCCGTGTGAATGGCGAGCTGGTTGATGCTTCCGATCTGATTGAAAATGATGCGACGCTTTCCATCATCACCGCAAAAGATGAAGAGGGTCTGGAGATCATTCGTCACTCTTGTGCGCATCTGTTAGGTCACGCTATCAAGCAACTTTGGCCGCACACGAAAATGGCGATCGGCCCGGTTGTCGACAACGGTTTTTACTATGACGTTGATCTTGACCGCACGCTAACTCAGGAAGATGTCGAAGCGCTCGAAAAGCGGATGCATGAGCTCGCCGAGAAAAATTACGACGTTATCAAGAAAAAGGTGAGCTGGCATGACGCGCGCGAAACCTTCGTGAAGCGCGGCGAGACTTACAAAGTCGCTATTCTTGATGAAAATATCGCCCATGATGATAAGCCAGGCTTGTACCATCATGAAGAATATGTCGACATGTGTCGTGGTCCGCACGTGCCGAATATGCGTTTCTGCCATCACTTTAAACTGATGAAAACTGCCGGCGCATACTGGCGCGGTGACAGCAATAATAAGATGTTGCAGCGTATTTACGGTACGGCATGGGCAGATAAAAAAGCCCTGAACGCTTATCTGCAGCGCCTGGAAGAGGCCGCAAAACGCGACCATCGTAAAATTGGTAAGCAGCTCGACCTGTATCATATGCAGGAAGAAGCGCCGGGCATGGTGTTCTGGCATAACGACGGCTGGACTATCTTCCGCGAGCTGGAGGTCTTTGTTCGTTCTAAACTCAAAGAATACCAGTATCAAGAAGTTAAAGGCCCGTTCATGATGGACCGTGTGCTGTGGGAAAAAACCGGGCACTGGGACAACTATAAAGATGCGATGTTCACCACATCCTCAGAAAACCGCGAATATTGCATCAAGCCGATGAACTGCCCGGGCCACGTTCAGATCTTTAACCAGGGTCTGAAATCCTATCGTGATTTGCCGCTGCGTATGGCGGAATTCGGTAGCTGCCACCGTAACGAGCCATCAGGCGCGCTGCATGGTCTGATGCGCGTACGCGGCTTTACGCAGGATGATGCGCATATCTTCTGCACCGAAGAGCAGATCCGCGATGAAGTTAACGCTTGTATTCGTATGGTCTACGATATGTACAGCACCTTTGGCTTCGAGAAGATCGTCGTCAAGCTTTCCACTCGTCCTGATAAGCGTATCGGCAGCGATGAGATGTGGGATCGTGCTGAGGCGGATCTGGCGGTTGCGCTGGAAGAAAATAATATCCCGTTTGAGTATCAACTGGGTGAAGGCGCATTCTACGGTCCGAAAATTGAATTTACCTTATATGACTGCCTCGATCGTGCATGGCAGTGCGGTACAGTACAGCTGGACTTCTCCTTACCGTCTCGTCTGAGCGCCTCCTATGTAGGCGAAGACAACGAGCGTAAGGTGCCGGTAATGATTCACCGTGCGATTCTTGGGTCGATGGAACGCTTCATCGGTATCCTGACCGAAGAGTTCGCTGGTTTCTTCCCGACATGGCTCGCGCCTGTTCAGGTAGTCGTGATGAATATTACCGATTCGCAGTCTGAATACGTTAACGAATTGACGCAGAAACTACAAAATGCGGGCATTCGTGTAAAAGCAGACTTGAGAAATGAGAAGATTGGCTTTAAAATCCGCGAGCACACTTTACGTCGTGTCCCTTATATGTTGGTCTGTGGTGATAAAGAGGTGGAAGCAGGCAAAGTTGCCGTTCGCACCCGCCGCGGTAAAGACCTGGGCAGTCTGGACGTAAATGACGTGATTGAGAAGCTGCAACAAGAGATTCGCAGCCGCAGTCTTCAACAACTGGAGGAATAAAGTATTAAAGGCGGAAAACGAGTTCAAACGGCGCGTCCGAATCGTATTAATAGCGAAATTCGCGCGCAAGAAGTTCGCTTAACAGGTCTGGAAGGCGAGCAGCTTGGTATTGTGAGTCTGAGAGAAGCTCTGGAAAAAGCTGAAGAAGCCGGAGTAGACTTAGTCGAAATCAGCCCTAACGCCGAGCCGCCGGTTTGTCGTATAATGGATTACGGCAAATTCCTCTATGAAAAGAGTAAGTCTTCTAAGGAACAGAAGAAAAAGCAAAAAGTTATCCAGGTGAAGGAAATTAAATTCCGTCCTGGGACAGATGAAGGCGACTATCAGGTAAAACTCCGCAGCCTGATTCGCTTTCTCGAAGAGGGCGATAAGGCCAAAATCACGCTGCGTTTCCGCGGTCGTGAAATGGCCCACCAGCAAATCGGTATGGAAGTGCTTAATCGCGTGAAAGACGATTTGCAAGAACTGGCAGTGGTCGAATCCTTCCCAACGAAGATCGAAGGCCGTCAGATGATCATGGTGCTTGCTCCTAAGAAGAAACAGTAAGGCCTTCAAGTAACAATTCTGTGAAGCCTTCGGGCTTCACAGGCTTTGTTCGCCTATGTTTCGTTTATTAACAATGCGAAGTGGAAGTTATTAAAATGCCAAAAATTAAGACCGTACGCGGTGCTGCTAAGCGCTTCAAAAAAACCGGTAAAGGTGGTTTTAAGCACAAGCACGCTAACCTGCGTCACATTCTGACCAAAAAAGCGACTAAACGTAAACGTCACCTGCGTCCGAAAGCCATGGTTTCTAAAGGCGATCTGGGCCTGGTTATCGCGTGCCTGCCGTACGCATAAGCCGTTAACGTTTTTAACTTTTTAATTAGAATAGATACAGGAGAGCACATATGGCTCGCGTAAAACGTGGTGTAATTGCACGCGCACGTCACAAGAAAATTTTGAAACAAGCCAAAGGCTACTACGGTGCGCGTTCTCGCGTATACCGCGTTGCCTTCCAGGCAGTTATCAAAGCTGGTCAGTATGCTTACCGTGACCGTCGTCAACGTAAGCGTCAGTTCCGTCAACTGTGGATTGCGCGTATCAACGCAGCAGCACGTCAGAACGGTATTTCTTACAGCAAATTCATCAACGGCCTGAAAAAAGCCTCTGTTGAAATCGACCGTAAGATCCTGGCTGATATCGCCGTATTCGACAAAGTCGCGTTCACCGCGCTGGTTGAAAAAGCGAAAGCAGCTCTGGCATAAGCCAGTGAAAAGAGGGAGCCTGGCTCCCTCTCTTTTATTTACTGTTCAGTGAGTTGACAATTGACCTGTAACCCTTTTCAATAAAGGATATTCGGTTTTACCACATAAGGTAACGCAAGCATGAACGCTGCTATTTTCCGTTTCTTTTTTTACTTTAGCACCTGATCCCAGGAGGCTAGCGCGTGAAAAACGAAACGAAAAACAGCGCAAAAAAGCCTCCTGATGGAGGCTTTTTTTGTATCTGAAATCGAGAGATTACGTCCAATGAACCGGTGTCTTCACCGACACAATGAGGAAAACCATGTCACATCTCGCAGAGCTGGTTGCCAATGCAGCGGCCGCCATTAACCAGGCGTCAGATGTTGCCGCGTTAGACAATGTACGCGTCGAATATTTGGGCAAGAAAGGGCATTTAACCCTTCAGATGACGACCCTACGCGATCTGCCGCCGGAAGAGCGTCCGGCAGCCGGGGCAGTCATTAACGCCGCGAAAGAGCAGGTACAACAGGCGCTTAACGCGCGTAAAGCCGAGCTGGAAAGCGCAGCGCTTAACGCCCGTCTGGCCGCTGAGACCATCGATATCTCCCTGCCGGGGCGCCGTATTGAGAACGGTGGTCTGCATCCGGTCACGCGTACCATTGACCGTATTGAAAGTTTCTTCGGCGAGCTTGGTTTTACCGTGGCGACTGGCCCGGAAATTGAAGATGACTACCATAACTTCGATGCGTTAAACATTCCGGGTCATCACCCGGCCCGCGCCGATCATGATACCTTCTGGTTTGACGCGACCCGTCTGCTGCGTACCCAGACGTCTGGCGTCCAGATCCGGACGATGAAAGCGCAGCAACCGCCGATCCGTATTATTGCGCCGGGCCGTGTATACCGTAATGACTACGACCAGACGCATACTCCGATGTTCCATCAGATGGAAGGTCTGATTGTTGATACCAACATCAGCTTCACCAACCTCAAAGGTACGCTGCACGACTTCCTGCGTAATTTCTTTGAGGAGGATCTGCAGATTCGCTTCCGTCCTTCTTATTTTCCGTTCACCGAACCTTCTGCGGAAGTGGATGTGATGGGTAAAAACGGCAAATGGCTGGAAGTGCTGGGCTGCGGGATGGTGCATCCGAATGTGCTGCGTAATGTCGGTATCGATCCGGAAATCTATTCTGGCTTCGCTTTTGGTATGGGGATGGAACGTCTGACCATGTTGCGTTACGGCGTCACCGACCTGCGTTCATTCTTCGAAAACGATCTGCGTTTCCTTAAACAGTTTAAATAAAGGCAGGATAAAACAATGAAATTCAGCGAACTGTGGTTACGCGAGTGGGTTAACCCGGCAATTGATAGCGATGCGTTGGCTAACCAGATTACGATGGCTGGCCTGGAAGTAGACGGCGTTGAGCCGGTCGCGGGAAGCTTCAATGGCGTTGTGGTTGGGGAAGTGGTTGAGTGCGCCCAGCATCCGAACGCTGACAAATTGCGTGTAACGAAAGTCAACGTCGGCGGAGAACGCCTGTTGGATATCGTCTGCGGCGCGCCAAACTGTCGTCAGGGGCTGAAAGTAGCGGTGGCCACCATTGGCGCTATTCTGCCGGGCGATTTCAAAATTAAAGCGGCAAAACTGCGTGGCGAACCGTCTGAAGGGATGCTGTGCTCCTTCTCCGAACTGGGGATTTCCGACGATCACAGCGGCATTATCGAACTGCCGGCGGATGCGCCGCTGGGTACCGATATCCGTGAATACCTGAAGCTTGACGACAATACCATCGAAATTAGCGTCACGCCGAACCGTGCGGATTGCTTAGGTATCATCGGCGTTGCGCGCGATGTGGCGGTACTGAACAAAGCGCCGCTCCAGGAGCCTGAAATGGCGCCGGTTACGGCAACCATCAGCGATACGCTGCCGATTACGGTAGAGGCCGCTGATGCGTGTCCTCGCTATCTGGGCCGGGTGGTAAAAGGCATTAATGTTAACGCGCCGACGCCGCTGTGGATGAAAGAGAAACTGCGTCGCTGCGGTATTCGCTCCATCGATGCGGTGGTTGACGTCACGAACTATGTGCTGCTCGAACTGGGTCAGCCAATGCATGCTTTCGATAAAGATCGCATTGATGGCGGTATTGTCGTGCGGATGGCAAAAGAGGGTGAAACCGTCGTCCTGCTGGACGGTAGCGAAGCGACGTTAAATGCGGACACGCTGGTGATCGCCGATCACCATAAGGCGCTGGGGATAGCCGGTATTTTTGGCGGCGAACATTCCGGCGTGAACGGCGAAACGCAAAATGTGCTGCTGGAATGTGCGTACTTTAATCCGCTGTCTATCACCGGTCGCGCTCGCCGCCACGGTCTGCATACCGATGCGTCTCACCGCTACGAGCGCGGGGTGGACCCGGCGCTGCAATATAAAGCGATAGAGCGCGCTACTCGTCTGCTTCTTGATATCTGTGGCGGTGATGCGGGTCCGATAATTGATGTGAGCAACGAAGCAACGTTGCCGAAACGCGCCACCATTACGCTGCGTCGCAGTAAACTGGATCGCCTGATCGGGCATCATATTGCGGATGAGCAGGTCAGTGATATTCTGCGTCGTCTGGGCTGTGAAGTGACCGAAGGGCAGGACGAGTGGAAAGCCGTAGCGCCGACCTGGCGTTTCGATATGGAGATTGAAGAAGATCTGGTGGAAGAGGTGGCCCGCGTTTACGGCTATAACAATATTCCGGACGAGCCAATTCAGGCCGGTTTAATCATGGGGACGCACCGTGAAGCCGATCTGTCGTTGAAGCGGGTTAAAACCATGCTGAACGACAAAGGCTATCAGGAAGTGATTACCTATAGCTTTGTCGATCCTAAAGTACAACAGCTCATCCATCCAGGCGCAGAAGCGCTGCTGCTGCCAAACCCTATCTCCGTTGAGATGTCGGCGATGCGTCTGTCTCTGTGGAGCGGATTGTTGGCGACGGTGGTCTATAACCAAAACCGTCAGCAGAATCGCGTGCGTATTTTTGAAACCGGTTTACGTTTCGTTCCGGATACACAAGCCAATCTGGGTATTCGACAGGATCTGATGCTGGCTGGCGTGATTTGCGGTAACCGCTATGATGAGCACTGGAACCTGGCAAAAGAGACCGTTGATTTCTATGATTTGAAAGGCGATCTGGAAGCAGTACTGGATTTAACCGGCAAACTGGGTGATATCCAGTTTAAGGCGGAGATGAATCCGGCTCTGCATCCGGGACAGTCTGCGGCGATTTATCTGAAAGATGAACGTATTGGTTTTATTGGGGTTGTTCACCCTGAACTGGAACGTAAACTGGATCTGAATGGTCGTACGCTGGTGTTTGAACTGGAATGGAATAAGCTCGCAGACCGTATCGTGCCGCAGGCGCGGGAGATTTCACGCTTCCCGGCCAACCGTCGCGATATTGCGGTTGTTGTTGCAGAAAACGTTCCCGCAGCGGATATTTTATCCGAATGTAAGAAAGTTGGCGTAAATCAGGTAGTTGGCGTAAACTTATTTGACGTGTACCGCGGTAAGGGTGTTGCGGAGGGTTATAAGAGCCTCGCTATCAGCCTGATCCTTCAGGATACCAACCGTACACTCGAAGAAGAGGAGATTGCCGCTACCGTCGCCAAATGTGTAGAGGCATTAAAAGAGCGATTCCAGGCATCATTGAGGGATTGAACCTATGGCGCTTACAAAAGCTGAAATGTCAGAATATCTGTTTGATAAGCTTGGGCTTAGCAAGCGGGATGCCAAAGAACTGGTTGAACTGTTTTTCGAAGAGATCCGTCGTGCTCTGGAAAACGGTGAGCAGGTGAAACTCTCTGGTTTTGGTAACTTCGATCTGCGTGATAAAAATCAACGTCCGGGGCGTAACCCGAAAACGGGTGAAGATATTCCTATTACAGCACGGCGCGTGGTGACCTTCAGACCCGGGCAGAAGTTAAAGAGCCGGGTCGAAAACGCTTCGCCCAAAGAAGAGTAATCAGATCCAGGCATAACATCCATCAGGGTGTATTGCGGCAGATACGCTGCCATCCCGAAAGTAGATCAGCGGGATGACAGCGTATTTGTCAGCCTGAAAGATGACCCGTATAACTAAAAAGGCCGCATTGCGGCCTTTTTTCTTTCAAGTAAAGGATACCCACCGTAAAATCACGCTACCTCTTTTCAGCTGAATGGATAACATGCTGACTTTTGCCCGCCAACAACAGCGACGAAACGTTCGCTGGCTTCTGAGCCTGTCACTGCTGGTGCTACTGGCTACACTTCTGAGCTTATGCGCAGGCGAACAGTGGATTGCCCCCGGTGACTGGTTAAGCGCCCGGGGGGAACTGTTTGTCTGGCAAATTCGCCTTCCCCGCACGCTTGCGGTATTGCTGGTTGGCGCTGCGCTGGCGCTATCTGGCGCTGTGATGCAGGCGCTGTTTGAAAACCCACTTGCTGAACCGGGTCTGCTCGGCGTTTCGAATGGGGCCGGTGTTGGGCTTATTGCCGCCGTCTTACTGGGGCAGGGGCAACTGCCAGGATGGGCGCTGGGACTGTGCGCTATAGCCGGCGCGCTCATTATTACGTTAATTCTGCTGCGTTTTGCGCGCCGCCATCTCTCTACCAGCCGCTTGTTGTTGGCGGGCGTCGCGCTGGGCATTATCTGTAGCGCGCTGATGACGTGGGCTATCTATTTTTCCACCTCTTTCGATCTGCGGCAATTAATGTACTGGATGATGGGAGGATTTGGCGGCGTTGACTGGCAGCAGAGCTGGCTAATGATTGCGCTCATCCCGGTACTGATCTGGATATGTTGCCAGTCGCAACCGCTGAATATGCTGGCGCTAGGGGAAACCTCGGCGCGGCAGCTTGGCCTGCCGCTGTGGTTCTGGCGCAATTTGTTGGTCGTCGCCACCGGCTGGATGGTGGGCGTCAGCGTGGCGATGGCGGGGGCGATTGGTTTTATCGGTCTGGTTATTCCGCACATCCTGCGCTTATGTGGTTTAACCGATCACCGGGTTTTACTTCCCGGCTGCGCGCTGGCCGGGGCTATCGCCCTGCTATTGGCTGATGTGGTCGCCCGACTGGCACTGGCGTCGGCTGAACTGCCTATCGGGGTGGTCACCGCCACATTGGGGGCGCCAGTGTTTATCTGGCTGCTACTCAAATCCGCGCGTTAGCGCATCGGTAAACAACTGCTTTCATCATTCGCAGTCTATGATTAAAGGCTAACGATGAAACCCGCTATTCTACCGACATCAGGGAGACACCATGCAAAACTCGCTTCTTAATACTCACGTTACGACGATTGATGGAGAGGTCACTACACTTGAAAAATACGCCGGAAAAGCGCTGCTCATTGTAAACGTCGCCTCCAGATGTGGCCTGACGCCGCAATATGAACAGTTGGAAAATATCCAAAAGGCGTGGGCAGATCAGGGGTTTGTCGTGTTGGGTTTTCCCTGCAACCAGTTTATGGGGCAGGAGCCAGGCAGCGAAGAGGAGATTAAAACCTATTGTGCCAGCACCTGGGGCGTCACGTTCCCGATGTTCAGTAAAATTGATGTGAATGGCGACGCGCGCCATCCGCTGTATCAAAAACTGATAGCCGCTGCGCCAACGGCAGTCGCGCCGGAGAAGAGCGGCTTTTACGAACGGATGGTAAGCAAAGGGCGTACGCCACTCTATCCGGATGATATTCTGTGGAATTTTGAAAAATTTTTGGTAGGCCGGGATGGTCAGGTGGTACAGCGTTTTTCGCCGGATATGACGCCTGAAGATCCTATTGTGATGGAAAGCATAAAAATCGCGTTGGCAAAATAATGTCTCAATTGATGCAATTAAAGGATGTCGCCGAGAGCACCCGCCTGGGGCCGCTTTCCGGCGAAGTAAGCGCAGGAGAGATCCTTCATCTTGTCGGGCCGAACGGTGCCGGGAAAAGCACGCTACTGGCGCGTATGGCGGGGTTAACCTCCGGCGAGGGGAGCATCAGGTTTGGCGGAGCGCCGCTGGAGGCATGGGCGACGGCAACGCTTGCCCAACACCGCGCTTATCTTGCGCAACAGCAAAATCCGCCGTTCGCCATGCCGGTCTGGCATTACCTGACATTGCATCAACCTGATAAAACGCGAACCGGGCAGCTTAACGAGGTGGCCGATATGCTTGGATTGGGCGACAAACTGGGGCGAAGCGTGAATCAGCTTTCCGGTGGCGAGTGGCAGCGTGTTCGCCTTGCTGCCGTTGTACTACAAATTCATCCCGACGCTAATCCGGTCGGTCAATTATTGCTGCTTGATGAGCCGATGAACAGTCTCGATGTTGCGCAACAAAACGCTCTGGATCGGGTATTACATCATTTATGTCAGGCAGGAATTGCGATTGTGATGAGTAGCCACGATCTGAACCACACGCTGCGCCATGCGCATAAAGCCTGGTTACTAAAGCGCGGTAAACTCATTGCCTGCGGCCGCCGGGAAGAGGTGCTCACCCCCTCTTATCTGGCGCAAGCCTACGGTTTGCGCTTTCGACGACTCGACGTCGAGGGGCATCCAATGCTCATTTCGGCCACTTAAGTAAAATCGTTTCTTGAAAAGCAGGTAATTTCGACGCTAAATTAATACCAAAATAAAAACAGAGGATTGTTGCGGCATGCGTTTTTGGCTTCTTGTTATCACAGCATTGTTCCTGGCAGGATGCAGTACTCATCGGGCACCGGCGCCAAATGCCAGATTATCAGACTCCATTACCGTCATTGCGGGTCTGAACGATCAGTTGCAGTCCTGGCGCGGTACGCCATACCGTTACGGCGGCATGAGTCGCAGAGGCGTGGACTGTTCCGGCTTTGTGGTAGTCACTATGCGCGACAAGTTTGATTTGCAGTTGCCTCGTGATACGCGTGAACAATCAAAAATCGGCACCAGAATCGATAAAGATGAATTGCTGCCCGGAGATTTGGTTTTCTTTAAAACCGGTTCGGGCGAAAGTGGTTTACATGTTGGTATTTACGATACAAATAATGAGTTTATTCATGCCTCTACCAGTCGTGGCGTGATGCGTTCATCGCTGGATAATGTGTACTGGCGAAAAAACTTCTGGCAGGCACGGCGAATTTAACCTCGCAGACGATATAAATTTTATAGTCTATTTTTAACATATCGCCGGTTGAACTTATGACATCTGTTGTCATCATATATAATGATATAACCGTAGCATTTACAAACGTACTTTTATTAAAAACGGGCGTGTTCACGCCCTGTGAAAAGTACAAGATTGAATATTGGTTTATAATCAGAGTAAGTTAAAAAAAGGAACCGGTTCACCGGTAAACAAGAAAAATGATGACGCTTCAATTAGTATCTGAAGTTACGTCTGTTTCCGTCCGTAGTGACTGGATGGCGAATAGCGCCCTAACCATGGGACTGGCGTAATGATTGCTTCACTTGATGAGCTTTACCATTCCGAACTCTTTTTCCTTCCCGTCATGGATGAAAACGCTCGGCTTGTTGGTTTAGAGATTATTGCAACGTTTGCCGCTGAAGACGGCGCCGTGCGGATGCCGACTGAGTTGGTAGCGCCTCGCCTTTCGGTGGAGGAACAATACTGTCTGTTTGTTGAAAAACTGGCGTTGTTAGAAACCTGTCAGCACTTTTTTATTCAGCATAAACTTATTGCATGGCTTAATTTACCGCCTGCAATTAGTGACTTATTATTATTAGATAGCGAACTTTTTTCCCGGGCAGCGCGCTTTCCGTTTCTTGAATTAGCTATAAATGAGAATTATCCTGGGTTAAACCAGGGCAAAAACAATGAAACGTTAGCTAATCTGGCAATGCATTTCCCATTAATGCTGGCAAATTTTGGGGCAGGCGAGGCGTCGACTAAAGCTATTTTCGATGGGCTTTTCAAACGAGTCATGTTGGATAAAAATTTTATTCAGCAGCGAGCTGAAATGATCTCATTCGAACCATTCATGCACGCTATTGTTGCCCAGATCTCCTCCAGCTGCGAGTCGCTGATGATTGCCGGTATTGATACTGAGGCGATGTTTGCGCGCGCAGCGCCATTGGGGTTTAGCGCATTCCAGGGCGGACTATGGCCTCCGGTGCCGGTAAGCCAGCTCATTAAACTCGTTCAGCGATAACCTTTCTGTTTGCCGGTGTTTAACCGGTGATTAACCGTCTACACTGAAGACAGGAGGCCCTATGACCCTGTCTTTTACTGCCCGTTGGCGCGATGAATTGCCAGCAACGTATACCGCGCTTTTACCCACACCGTTAAAAAATGCGCGACTGATTTGGTATAACGACGAACTGGCGCAGCAGTTAGCCATTCCCGCTTCGTTATTTGATGCTACCAATGGCGCTGGCGTTTGGGGCGGCGAAACCTTATTACCCGGTATGTCGCCTGTCGCGCAGGTATATAGCGGGCATCAGTTCGGCGTCTGGGCGGGACAACTCGGCGACGGACGCGGTATTTTGCTGGGCGAACAGCTCCTGGCGGATGGCTCGACGCTCGACTGGCATCTGAAAGGCGCCGGATTAACACCCTATTCGCGAATGGGGGATGGACGCGCCGTCCTGCGTTCAACCATACGAGAAAGCCTTGCCAGCGAAGCCATGCATTATCTGGGTATTCCCACTACGCGCGCGTTATCTATCGTAACCAGCGATACGCCGGTTCAGCGAGAGACGCAGGAAACGGGCGCGATGTTAATGCGTCTGGCGCAAAGTCATATGCGTTTTGGTCATTTCGAACATTTCTACTACCGCCGTGAGCCGGAAAAAGTTCAGCAACTGGCTGATTTCGCTATTCGTCATTACTGGCCGCAATGGCAGGATGTCCCGGAAAAATATGCTTTGTGGTTTGAAGAGGTGGCGGCGCGTACCGGAAGACTCATCGCCGAGTGGCAAACCGTCGGTTTTGCGCACGGCGTTATGAATACGGATAACATGTCGATTCTGGGGCTGACCATCGACTATGGTCCCTTTGGTTTTCTCGATGACTACGATCCCGGCTTCATTGGTAACCATTCCGATCATCAGGGACGTTACCGCTTCGATAATCAACCGTCGGTGGCGCTGTGGAATTTACAACGTCTGGCGCAGACGTTAACCCCTTTTATTGAGATCGACGCGTTAAACAGAGCGCTGGATCGTTACCAGGACGCGTTGTTAACGCACTATGGGCAGCGAATGCGCCAGAAGCTGGGCTTCTTTACCGAGCAAAAAGACGATAACGTTTTACTGAATGAATTGTTTAGTCTGATGGCGCGCGAAGGGAGTGATTATACCCGTACATTTCGGATGTTAAGCCATACGGAGCAACAGAGCGCCTCCTCGCCGTTGCGGGATACGTTTATCGATCGCGCGGCGTTTGATGCCTGGTTCGATCGCTACCGGGCGCGATTGCGCACAGAGGCGGTGGATGACGCGCTGCGCCAGCAGCAGATGCAACGCGTGAATCCTGCGATTGTGTTGCGCAACTGGCTGGCGCAACGCGCGATAGATGCGGCTGAACAGGGAGACATGGCGGAACTGCATCGGTTGCATGAAGTTTTACGTCAACCTTTTACCGATCGAGATGATGACTATGCCCGCCGACCACCGGAGTGGGGAAAGCGGCTGGAGGTCAGTTGTTCAAGTTAGCCTGATGCCAGCAGCATCGTCTGCTGGCGGAGCGCTATTTGGTTAACAGTAGCTTCCCGGCCTGAGTTTTGCGCAACAGATACTCCTGACCGTTGTGATCGATAATGACTTTGCCGTCCGGACCTAATAGCGCCTGACTGTTGACGCGCCGTTCAGCGGCAGGGAGAAGCGTTTCATTGTCTATTTCCTTAGGGTGAGGCAGCTCGGTGTTATCCATACGCGACATGCTATTTATTAATAATCAAACTCACAATGATTATTATTATCAATAATTAATGCGATAACAGCAAGTGCTAATTCTGCGGAGTGATATACGCGCGCGGAGAGAAAAGGGCGGGTAACGCATCGAAGAAACGCCCATCCCGGCAGGATGGGCGAGCTATTAAAAGCGGCTGTCTACCGCCGCGGCAAGTTTTTCCAACAAAACTTCCGTATCTTCCCAGTTCAGGCAAGGATCGGTAATGGACTGACCATAGATTAATGGTTGACCGCTGATAATTTTTTGCGTGCCTTCCCGTAAAAAACTCTCTGCCATAATCCCGGCAATTGCCGTGGAGCCATTACGAATCTGCTGGCAAATATCATCACATACCTCTAACTGGCGGCGATGCTGTTTTTGACAGTTGCCGTGGCTGAAGTCGACGACCAGATGTTCCGGCAGATCAAATTCATGCAACGTATCGCAGGCGGCGGCAATATCTTCAGCGTGGTAGTTCGGTTTTTTACCGCCGCGCATGATGATGTGCCCATACGGGTTGCCACTCGTCTGGTAGATAGTCATCTGTCCGTCTTTATCCGGCGAGAGAAACATATGACTGGCGCGGGAGGCGCGAATAGCATCAACGGCAATGCGGGTATTGCCATCCGTACCATTTTTAAAGCCGACCGGACAAGAGAGCGCAGAAGCCATTTCCCGATGGATTTGGCTTTCGGTGGTACGCGCGCCAATCGCTCCCCAACTGATCAGATCGGCAATAAACTGGCCGGTGACCATATCAAGAAACTCTGTGGCGGTCGGTACTCCCAGTTCGTTCACCTGCAATAGCAAGCGACGCGCCAGTTCAAGCCCATAATTGACGCGGTAACTGCCATTCAAGTCGGGATCGGAAATCAGGCCTTTCCATCCCACGACGGTGCGCGGTTTTTCAAAATAGGTGCGCATGACGATCTCCAGACGCGCCTGATGCTTTTGGCGTTGTGCCTGGAGCTGCGTCGCGTATTCCATGGCAGCATTCAGATCGTGAATCGAACAGGGGCCAATGACGACCAGTAGCCGTGGATCTTCACCATTTAAAATCTTTTCTATCCGGCGTCGGGAGTCGGTAACGTGACTGGCGACGGAGGACGATACAGGATACCGCTGCGCGAGTTCGGTCGGTGTTACCAGGCTGTCGATACGCGCAGTACGGAGTTCGTCGGTTCTGTTCATTACAAGTCTCAGAAATTTGTTGCTTCAACGGCAGGACTACCGGGAAGTGATGGGCATCACGATAAACCAATCCCTGCTGATTTCAAGTGCGAGGCGTGTCACACCTCGCAGGCAGAACGGCATGATAACAAAAACCAACCCATTAAACTAGTTTGCTAGTACATCCTGCGGTTAAGCCCCATAATATCGAGAATCTTGGTGGCTATCTCTTCAACGGAATAATTAGTGCTGTTCAGGCAGGGGATCTGATTCTTACGATACAGCGCTTCGACCTCCGCCACTTCCATGCGGCACTGACGCAACGAGGCATAGCGACTGTTTTCACGGCGTTCTTCGCGAATTGCCGCCAGGCGTTCAGGGTCAATTGTCAGGCCGAACAGTTTATGTTGTAGCGGTTTTAACGATGTGGGCAGCGTCAAATTATCCATATCATCGGCGATGAAAGGGTAGTTAGCCGCACGAATACCGAATTGCATCGCCAGATAGAGGCTGGTGGGCGTTTTTCCACAGCGCGAAACGCCAAGTAAAATGACCTGAGCCTGATCGAGGTTGCGCAATGAAATGCCATCATCATGCGCCAGGGTATAATCGATAGCGGCAATACGGGCGTCATACTTGTTCAGGTTACCCGGATTAAGCCCATGAGTACGATGAGCGATCGGCGTCGGATCCAGTTTCATCTCCTGCTGAAGCGGCGCCACCAGCGCCTGGACGATATCCTGGCAGAAACCTTCGCTCTGTAAGATGATGGCGCGAATTTCAGGTAAAACAATCGAGTAAAACACCAGCGGGCGAACGCCGGTTTGCTGATAAATGGCGTCAATTTGGTCTTTGACGGCGCGGGCGCGACTTTCGTTTTCCACGAATGGCAGCGTGATGCTGCTGATCGTCACCGGAAACTGCGACATAACCGCGTGACCCAGGACCTCGGCGGTGATGGCGGTACCATCAGAAATATAGAAAACATGGCGATCAACAACATTATCCATTCTGTTCATCCTGAAGAGTAAACATAATTATCTGAAAGCATAAATTAAAAGTAACGGGAAACGTATAACTTGTCGCTTATTTTATAAAATGACAGGGACTTTTTATAATTAATGAAAAGTGTGTTTCATTTCCTGGAAACGCAGTTTATACCGGGGGTTATTCAGGGAATGCCGTGCTATGCGCGGGTTTGCGCAACTACGTAAACAATCTGAAAAAATGAAAAAATAAATTTGCTTGAACGATTCACCGTTTTTTTCGCGGGTTTAAGTATGCCAGGATAAATACGCAACTATGTGTTTCTTAAACTCGTTCATTTATCACAAAAGGATTGTTCGATGTCCAACAATGGCTCGTCACCGCTGGTGCTTTGGTATAACCAACTCGGCATGAATGATGTAGACAGAGTTGGGGGCAAAAATGCCTCCCTGGGTGAAATGATTACTAACCTTTCCGGCATGGGCGTATCCGTTCCGAATGGTTTTGCAACCACTGCCGATGCGTTTAACCAGTTTTTGGATCAAAGCGGCGTAAACCAGCGCATTTATGAGCTGCTGGATAAGACAGATATTGATGATGTCTCCCAGCTGGCGAAAGCGGGCGCGCAGATCCGCCAGTGGATTATCGACACTCCTTTCCAGCCGGAGCTGGAAAACGCCATCCGCGATGCCTATGCGCAGCTTTCGTCGGATGATGAAAATGCCTCTTTTGCCGTGCGTTCCTCCGCCACGGCGGAAGATATGCCAGATGCTTCGTTTGCGGGTCAACAGGAAACGTTTCTTAACGTTCAGGGCTTCGACGCGGTGCTGGTGGCAGTGAAACACGTATTTGCTTCTCTGTTTAACGATCGCGCCATCTCTTATCGCGTTCACCAGGGATATGATCATCGCGGCGTAGCGCTTTCCGCTGGCGTGCAGCGGATGGTTCGCTCCGATCTCGCCTCGTCAGGGGTGATGTTCTCTATCGATACCGAATCCGGCTTTGACCAGGTGGTCTTTATCACCTCGGCATGGGGACTGGGTGAAATGGTGGTGCAGGGCGCGGTTAACCCGGATGAATTTTATGTCCATAAACCAACCCTGGCGGCAGGCCGTCCGGCCATCGTACGCCGCACCATGGGGTCGAAAAAAATCCGCATGGTTTACGCCGCCACCCAGGAGCACGGTAAGCAAGTGAAGATTGAAGATGTGCCGCAGGAACAGCGCGACATTTTCTCGCTCACCAACGAAGAAGTGCAGGAACTGGCGAAACAAGCGGTGCAGATTGAGCAGCACTATGGTCGTCCGATGGATATCGAATGGGCGAAAGACGGTCATACCGGTAAGCTCTTTATTGTGCAGGCACGTCCGGAAACCGTGCGCTCTCGTGGCCAGGTGATGGAGCGTTATACGCTACATGCGCAGGGGAAAATCATTGCCGAAGGTCGTGCCATTGGTCATCGTATCGGCGCAGGTACGGTAAAAGTTATTCACGATATCGGCGAAATGAACCGTATTGAGCCTGGCGATGTGCTTGTCACCGATATGACCGACCCGGACTGGGAACCGATCATGAAAAAAGCGGCGGCGATTGTCACTAACCGTGGCGGGCGCACCTGTCACGCGGCGATTATCGCCCGCGAATTGGGCATTCCGGCGGTAGTCGGCTGCGGCGACGCCACCGAACGCATGAAAGATGGCGAAAAAGTAACCGTCTCCTGCGCAGAAGGTGATACCGGTTATGTGTATGCCGACATGCTGGATTTCAGCGTAAAAAGCTCCAGCGTAGATACCATGCCAGAGCTACCGCTGAAGGTCATGATGAACGTCGGCAACCCGGACAGGGCATTTGACTTTGCCTGCCTGCCGAATGAAGGCGTAGGTCTGGCGCGACTGGAATTCATCATTAACCGTATGATTGGCGTTCACCCGCGTGCGCTGCTGGAGTTTGACGACCAGGATGCCGCGCTGCAAAACGACATTCGTGAGATGATGAAAGGGTTCGACTCGCCGCGTGAATTTTACGTTGGTCGACTGACGGAAGGGATCGCGACGTTAGGCGCCGCCTTCTACCCGAAACGCGTCATCGTTCGCCTGTCTGACTTTAAGTCCAACGAATACGCCAACCTGGTCGGCGGCGAACGCTATGAGCCGCATGAAGAAAACCCGATGCTGGGCTTCCGCGGCGCGGGTCGTTATGTCGCAGAAAGTTTCCGCGATTGTTTTGCGCTGGAATGCGAAGCGGTGAAACGCGTGCGCAACGATATGGGCCTTACCAACGTCGAAATCATGATCCCGTTCGTGCGAACGGTCGACCAGGCGAAAGCGGTCATCGAAGAGCTGGCGCGCCAGGGGCTTAAACGCGGCGAGAACGGGCTGAAGATCATCATGATGTGCGAGATCCCGTCCAATGCCTTGCTGGCTGAACAGTTCCTCGAGTATTTTGATGGCTTCTCGATTGGTTCTAACGACATGACGCAGCTGGCGCTGGGGCTGGATCGCGATTCCGGCGTGGTGTCTGAACTGTTTGACGAGCGTAACGACGCGGTGAAAGCGCTGCTGTCGATGGCGATCCGCGCGGCGAAAAAACAGGGCAAATATGTTGGAATTTGTGGTCAGGGTCCGTCCGACCATGAAGACTTTGCCGCCTGGCTGATGGAAGAGGGGATCGACAGCCTGTCGCTGAACCCGGACACCGTGGTTCAGACCTGGCTGAGTCTGGCGGAACTGAAGAAGTAGTGTAATACCGGATGGCGGCGTTAACGTCGCCATCCGGCAATTTATACCGCAGTGTGCTCCTGGCGCAGCCGCTCAATAATATCCTGCCGCAACAGAAACTTCTGCACTTTGCCAGAGGCGGTTCTGGGCAGTTTTTCTACGATGACGATCCGTTCCGGATATTTATACTTCGCTACCCGTTTTCGACTGAAAAAAGCGATCACCTCTTCCAGCGTCAGCGAAAGGTGTGGCGGTTTTAAGACTACATACGCGCATGAACGTTCGCCTAAGCGTTCATCAGGCATAGCAACGACGCAAGCATCGTGTATGCGGGGGTGTTGCAATAAAATATCCTCCACCTCGCGACTGCTGATATTTTCACCTCCACGTATAATAATATCCTTTTTGCGCCCGGTAATTTTGATATAACCGTCTTCATCCATGCGGCAGAGGTCGCCGCTGTAATACCAGCCCTCATTATCCAGTGCGCGGGCGGTAAGTTCCGGCTCGTCCAGGTATCCCATAAAAACGTTCGGCCCGCGCGAGGCTTCTTCGCCTTCGTGGCCTGCTGGAAGCGTATTGCGATCTTCATCCACGATTTTAATTTCTACACCGGTGGCGGCATAACCATCGGTGTTCATCATGCGTGAAGTCGAATCACCCAGATTAACCATCGAGTGTGGAGAACTTTCTGTAGAACCGTAAATACTCAATAATTTGATACCGCGCTGCTGGCAGTCGCGGGCAACCTTTTTGGGAATAGTCGTGCCGCCGCATAAGAAGAATCGTAGTGAGGAGAGGTCGGCAGGCTGTTGCTCAATGGCACAAAGCAGATCGTAAATAAACGGCGTCGCGCCTGACATACAGGTACAGCGTTGCTGCGCTAATAAGGTAAGGCAGGCTTCTGGGGTAAAGATGTCCAGCAATACGCTACGCGCCCCGATTAAAAAGGGCTGATGTAGCCCCCTGAAACACCAGACAGTAGCTGTATCTCCAGATAAGAGATAGGCTTGAATATATGTCTAACACTAACACCAATTTTGAGATGACCGGGATCCTGTTAGGGCAAGAAGTCCGTAAACGTAAAACTCCTCAGGAGAAGATCGCCATTATCCAGCAGACGATGGAGCCGGGTATGAATGTCTCCCATGTCGCCCGCCTGCATGGTATCCAGCCCAGCCTGCTGTTTAAGTGGAAGAAGCAATATCAGGAAGGCAGCCTCACCGCCGTTGCGGCTGGAGAGGAAGTCGTTCCTGCTTCTGAGCTTACTGCTGCTCTGAAGCAGGTCCGGGAGCTTCAGCGCCTTCTGGGCAAGAAGACGATGGAAGTTGAGATCCTGAAAGAAGCCGTGGAGTACGGTCAGTCGCGAAAATGGATAGCGCACGCGCCCTTGTTGCCAAAGGACGGGGAATAGCCATGGTCAGCCGGACCATGGGCGTGTCGCGTGCGCAACTGTCACTGCGGATTAACCGTTCTGCCGACTGGCAGGACAGGCGCTGTAACCGGCGTAATGAAGAAGCAGACGCAGAAATACTGTCGGCTATCCTCAACATTATCAGCGATATGCCGAGTTATGGTTATCGACGCGTGTGGGGCATCCTGCGCAAGCAACGTCGCACAGAGGGACAGCCACCTGTGAATGCCAAACGGCTTTACAGGATAATGAGCGAGCATAACCTGTTGTTGTTGCATCACAAACCAGAGCGACCGAAGCGTGAACATAAGGGCAAGATAGCGGTGGCAGAAAGCGATATGCGCTGGTGTTCAGATGGCTTCGAGTTCGGCTGCGACAACGGCGAAAAACTGCGGGTAACGTTCGCGCTGGACTGCTGCGACCGTGAGGCCATAGACTGGGCAGCAAGCACGGGAGGCTATGACAGTTCGACCGTGCAGGATGTGATGCTGAGGTCGGTGGAAAAGCGCTTCGGCGACAGGCTGCCCGACACAGCGGTGCAGTGGCTGACGGACAACGGTTCAGCATATACCGCGCATGAAACGCGGAGGTTCGCCAAAGAGCTGAATCTGGAGCCATGTACAACAGCGGTGAGCAGCCCGCAGAGCAATGGCATGGCCGAACGGTTCGTGAAGACGATGAAGGAAGACTATATCGCGTTCATGCCGAAACCGGATGTGAGAACAGCCCTGCGAAACCTTGCAGCGGCGTTCACGCATTACAATGAAAATCACCCGCATAGTGCGCTGGGATATCACTCTCCGAGAGAATACCGGCGGCAGCGGGCATCGTTAACTTAAGATACAAAAGCTGTCCGGAAATGGCGGGTCAAGATCACCGATTAAAAAGGGCGCGGTGACGCCGTGTAAAAATCCGGTGGCGTGGCCCAGTGGCGCAGGCATCAGGAACACATCTTGCCAGGTTAAATTCAACCGCGCGCAATACGCCCGTTCGCTGGCAAGAATATTATTGTGGGTCAACATCACCCCTTTCGGCATTCCTTCTGTGCCGGAGGTAAACAGCACTGCCGCCAGTTCATCACCGTGAATGTTAATGTCTGACTGCAACGGTTCGCTGCGGTCGATGATTTGACTAAGCGCAAGCGCTGTGGTGGCAGGCGCCAGTTTATCCACGCCGACAATATGCGTCAGATGGCGCAGTTGATTTTGTAGCGGAAGGATAAGATCGACCGGACGATTCTGTTTGAACACGGTGGGGGCGAAGAATATTTTAGCCTGACATTTGTTCAGCACCCAAACCAGCTCTGCTTCTCGCCAGGCGGGAAGTAGCGGGACAGATACCGCGCCCGTTTTCAGGCAGGCCAGATAAATGAGGGTAAACTCACACCAGCCCGGAAGCTGAAAGGCCACGCGATCGCCCGGTTGAATCCCCTGAGACAGTAACCAGTTTGCCAGGCGGCTTGCCGCGTAGTCGAGCGCGGCGTAGGTCCAGGACGCGCCATGATTATCGACCACGGCGATTTTATCGGGTACGGCGCGTGCGGTTTGCCGCCAGTAGTCGCCCAGTGAAGCATCGCCCCAGTAGCCGGACTCGCGATAGGTTTTCCGCCTTGCGGCGTCAAACGTTAATGTAACACTCATTGACTTGTTCTCTATTAATACAAATGACGTAATCTCCGGGGGCAAGCCGAATAAGACGCCGTAGCGTCGTTATCCGGTGTTTCAGAGCGTCAGCCGTAGCGAAACTCAACGCCGAACGTTCCCGCCGGGTATTCCCATTTTTCGAGAAGAGTATTGCCGCAGAGAACCCTGCAGGTCCCGCATTCCAGGCAGCCCGCGGAGTCAAAATGAATATTTCCCGCATCGTCCAGCTTATAGAGTCCGGCAGGGCAGGCTTTTATTAATTTATTAAACTCCTGCATGTCAGGCGAGGAGCGCAAAATGATATGTGGGTGTCCTTCATCTACGTAAAATTTATTTACGCCCAATTTGACGTCAACATTCACCTTATTGTCCGAACTCATAATGCCGTAGCCCCTTTTATGCCGTCTTTTAATAGATTCACCAGTCCAATTTTTTTCGCATGTGACAGGATAGTTTTACGCAACGGTGGGACTGGACCGCCATCAACGGTGAACAGATCGCCCACAATGTTTGCCGCCATACGCGGGTACTCGGTAAAAAGCCGTGGGTTTTCCATTAATCCGGGGAGTTTGCGGAAATGCCGCATATCGCGTAACACGCCGTTTTTCTCCAGCGCGCGTTTGTAACCGGCAAGACTCGCGGCGGAAAAATCTTGCCGCGCTTTAGCGTCAATGGCGGTTTGAGCGGCCGCTTGCGCGGACGCGATGGCTAAATCCATGCCGCGGACGGTATAGCCGAGATTCAGACAAAGACCGGCGGCGTCGCCGACAATCATCACGCCGTCATTTGCCAGCTCCGGCATCATTGCTATGCCGCCTTCGGGCACCATATGAGCGGAGTATTCAAGCAGTGTTCCCCCCTGAATCAAAGGGCGTATTGCCGGATGCTGTTTAAAATCTTCCAGCATTTGCGGTACGCTTTTGGTCGCGTGAGCAATGTCGCCCAGGCCACATACCAGCCCCAGAGAAACCGAATCGCGGTTGGTATAAAGAAACCCGCCGCCCATGAGCCCGTTGGAGGGCGCGCCAGCGAATAACCAGGCGGCGCCTTCATGGGACGCCAGATTAAAGCGCTCTTCAATAAGTGCCGGAGAGAGCCCAATCAACTCTTTTACGCCGACTGCATAGTGATGCGCAGAAGAGACAGGCACCATGTCCAGCGAACGGCCCAGCATGGAATTCACGCCGTCCGCGAGAATCACAATATTCGCATCCAGAATATCATCCCCGGCCTGAACGCCAGTGACGCGATTGCCTTCACGTACCAGAGCGTCGACTCGTACACCTGGGATAAACTGCGCGCCAGCCTGTTCCGCCTGCGCCATTAACCACGAGTCCAGTTTGTTGCGCAGTACGGTATATGACGTAAGGGGCGGAGTAGGGGGCGCGCGGTGAAAATCAAGTGTGACGGCGCTTTCTTCGGTTAAAAAGGAGATTTTTTCACGGGTAACGACGCGTTCGATGGGGGCGGACGTTGCGAATCCCGGCATAATACTTTCGATACTGTGAGCGTAGAGCCGGCCACCGGTCATATTTTTGCTGCCCGCGCTGTTTCCGCGTTCAATAACCAGTACATCCAGTCCCGCTTTTGCCATCACATACGCGGCGACCGTTCCTGCTACGCCTGCGCCCACCACAATAGCGTCAAATTTATCATCCGACATGCTTTATGCTCCTTTCCCGCCGTATCGACGACGGGAGATGTGCGTTGAAAAAGGAATTAGCGGCTTAACTGGTCGATGAGGGCAGGAACAACCTTATAGATATCGCCCACCAGGCCATAATCGGCATAATTGAAAATGGGCGCGTTTTTATCTTTGTTAATTGCGACAATAATTTTTGCGCCGTTTCCACCCACCATATGTTGAATTTGGCCGGAAATGCCCAGCGTCAGATAGAGATCGGATTTCAACAGAACGCCGGATACGCCAATATAACGCTCACGTTCCATCCAGTTTTCACCTTCCGCAATGGGGCGGGAACAGCCCACTTCTGCGCCGAGGACGGTCGCCAGTTTATGCACCATATCCAGATCGCTTTGCGCCGCCAGACCTCGTCCTACGCCGATGACCCGTTTGGCTTTGCTCAAATCGACGCTGCTTAACGATTTCGCGCGCCGCTGCTGGCACAATACCTCGTGGCGTGGGGCAATATATGCCAGCGTGGTCTGCGGGCAAGTATGACCGGGGAGAGGGGCGGCGGGTTCCAGTACGCCGGGTGCCAGCGTAATAATCGCCTGCGGACTGTTTAATTTCTCTTTGCCGAAAGCAAGTCCGCCGTACATGCGATGCTCTGCGTGTAGCGTCCCGTCGAGGAGGTCAATAGACGTCGCGTCGTTCACCATCACGGCGTCAAGCTGGATGCTCAGCCGGGCGCCCAGCGCTTTACAGCGCTTGGTCGCCGCCATGAGCAGCAGCCCATTTTGGTCGCCTAATAACGAGGCCAGCGTTTCGGCATAGTTTTCCACGCGCTGCAAATCCGTATGCGATTCAAGAATGACTATCTCATCAGCGCCAAGCGCTTTCACGTAGTCGATATCCGTGTTTCCTTGCACGATGGCGTAAACTTTTTCTCCCCACTGCCGCGCGCCGGTCATTAATTCGGCATAACGCTCTACGTTATCGCTAAATACCCATACGTTAGCTAAATGATTCATGATAATTTTTCTCCGTTGGGCTTAGTTCAGGGATTTTTTCAAATGGTCGGCCAGTGCGGTAATGGCTTCCGGCGAATCGTTATCGAGAATGATATGCTTGCGTTCTGTCTGCGGCGGTACCGAGATGGCGACCAGTTCCGCCATTGGCGTGGTTGGGGTCCAGTGGATATCGCTCGCCAGCCACGACGTAACGGCTTTTTTCCCGGCGCCGAGAATGGCTTTCATTGACGGGATGCGTGGAACGTTAATATCTGAGGTCACGCAAAGCACCGCGGGCAGCGTGAGCTCGATAATTTCAACGTCTTCTTCCAGTGTGCGTTCAACGATGATTTTGTCGCCGTCGCGTTGAATATGGCTTACTGCGTTGATGACGGGGAGTTTCAGGAGTTCGCCAGTCAGCAGGCCCACCTGTTGGGCATAAATATCGCCGGAGCCCTCTCCAAAGAGCAACAGGTCAAAGCCGATTTTCTCCGCCGCGGATGCTAGCGCCAGCGCGGTTTCTTTGGGCAGGGCGTGCTCCATTTGCGCATCCTGAACCATGAAAAGCGCATCTGGCCCGCGGGATAACACATCTTTGCGGACTTTTGAATTTTGTAACAGAGAGCCGCCGACGGTGAGCGCGGCGATCTCGTCGCCACCGCCAGCTAACTGCGCGGCGGCCTCAATTGCATTTAAATCAAACTGGCTGATTTTGGCCTCGGCACGATCAAAATTGAGCGAATGCTCCGGGGTCACGGTAATGTCCTGTTCTTCAGGCACCAACTTAAAGCAGGTTATTATTTTCATTGCATCTCCAGTGAGTCGCGTGCGGATAAGTAACGTAAATCTGACTGAAAATAGTCTGCGGCAGTCTGAAGAGGTTTACGATGGGTCAATCTGTTTTCCTTGCCAACAATCTTGCACAAAAAATCTGCGAACAGAGAATCGTTAGCAACCATCTGAAAAGGGCGTCATAAAAATATAAATACGGTAGTGAGAATAATAAGTGCGAAGCATATCATCATTTTTTAACATGAAACGTGCGATGTTGTTTCTGTGAGGTTAAAAGAAAACATCAAAGATATGTCGGCTATGTATTTTTGTCTGATAATACGCTATCGACAGGTAATCTGAGCTGTCTGCAGGTAATGACTCCAACTTATTGATAGTGTTTTATGTTCAGATAATGCCCGATGACTTTGTCATGCAGCTCCACCGATTTTGAGAACGACAGCGACTTCCGTCCCAGCCGTGCCAGGTGCTGCCTCAGATTCAGGTTATGCCGCTCAATTCGCTGCGTATATCGCTTGCTGATTACGTGCAGCTTTCCCTTCAGGCGGGATTCATACAGCGGCCAGCCATCCGTCATCCATATCACCACGTCAAAGGGTGACAGCAGGCTCATAAGACGCCCCAGCGTCGCCATCGTGCGTTCACCGAATACGTGCGCAACAACCGTCTTCCGGAGCCTGTCATACGCGTAAAACAGCCAGCGCTGGCGCGATTTAGCCCCGACGTATCCCCACTGTTCGTCCATTTCCGCGCAGACGATGACGTCACTGCCCGGCTGTATGCGCGAGGTTACCGACTGCGGCCTGAGTTTTTTAAATGGCGGAAAATCGTGTTGAGGCCAACGCCCATAATGCGGGCGGTTGCCCGGCATCCAACGCCATTCATGGCCATATCAATGATTTTCTGGTGCGTACCGGGTTGAGAAGCGGTGTAAGTGAACTGCAGTTGCCATGTTTTACGGCAGTGAGAGCAGAGATAGCGCTGATGTCCGGCAGTGCTTTTGCCGTTACGCACCACCCCGTCAGTAGCTGAACAGGAGGGACAGCTGATAGAAACAGAAGCCACTGGAGCACCTCAAAAACACCATCATACACTAAATCAGTAAGTTGGCAGCATCACCCATTTGCTTACACTCTGACCGCACTTTACTATGAAAATTTTAAAAACGCCTATCGTTCTGAACAAGGTTACATTAAAAAAGATGTATTAATTAAGGATGTACTTGTTTATCTCAATAATAATTATCGTGAGAAAATCACGCTTGACCAGCTATCGAAAAAATTTCGCGCCAGCGTCAGTTATATATGCCATGAATTTGCCAAAGAATATCATATATCCCCTATCAACTATGTTATTCAACGACGTATGACCGAGGCCAAGTTTGCGCTGACAAACACTGAGTCGCCACTGGCAGAAATTTCATGGCGGGTAGGATATGAAAATGTGGACCATTTTGCCAAATTGTTTATGCGGCATGTAGGATGTTCTCCCAACGATTATCGTAAGCAATTTAAAAATAGTCTGGTTGAGCAGGCGTATTTGCTGCCAAATACCTGACGGCGAAATATATCTGATTTATTCGGCCTGATGCCGTAAAGCAGTCAGGCCGAATAAGACGTTCCGGTACGATCCTTACTTGTTCTGATAGTCTTTCAGAATCTGGCGTCCTGCCACATAGATCATAATTTCATCCGTGCCGCCACCGATACGTTCGCAGCGAACATCGCGCCAGAAGCGGGAGACACGGGCTTCGTCAGTATAACCAAGCCCACCCATAATCTGAATCGCATCGTCAATCACTTCCATCGCTGTGCGTGCGCAGTACAGCTTAGCCAGCGCGGCGCTGGTACGCAGTGACTCTTCCCGATCGGCCTGCCAGGCGACTTTCAACACCATATTGCGCATGTTTTCGATTTTGATGGCCATTAACGCCAGCTTTTCCTGGATCATCTGGTTATGGCCGATGGGTTTACCAAAGGCGATACGCTGGTTGGCGTAACGGGCGGCATCTTCAAATGCGCATTCGGCGAAACCTGTACTGCGCGCCGCATTAATCAAACGCTCCATCTCAAAATTGTACATGACATTGAGGAAACCCATGCCTTCTTCACCGACCCGGTCGCTTTCGTCCACCTCGACATTATCGAGATAAACTTCGCATGTACTCAACATGTGCCAGCCAATTTTGTGCAGCGGATTAATCTTTATGCCCGGTTTATTTGAGTCCACCCACCAAAGCGTGAACGCTTTTTTAGGATCTTTTGGCTCCGTATCGCGCGCCAGAACCAGCATGTAAGGATATTCTTTTGCACCGGTGATAAATGTTTTTTGGCCGTTAAGATAAACCTTGCCGTTTTTACGCGTCCAGGTTGTTGTGGCGCTATTATTATCAGAGCCCGCGCCAGGTTCTGTTAAGGCTAGCGCATATGCTGGATCGCCGGTGGCCAGAGTACTTTCTGCTGTTTTACGCAGTTGTTCTGCGGAACCAAAACGGCGCATACTGTGAATGCATTGGCCGTTGGTAATCAAAAAGGCCGGAGCGCCGCATTTTGAGATTTCCATCAGCGCCAGCATTTGCGTTACATAGTCAGCCGGAATGCCGCCGAATTCTTCCGGGACGCCCAGCATCGAAATACCGTTTTCCGCCAGCGCCTGCATAAATTCTTTGGGATAGGTGCCCGTTTGATCGCAGGTACGGAAATACTCTTCCGGAAAATTGCTGGTGATTAACTCGCGAATACTGGCCAGTAATAGTTCTTGTTCTTCAGTTAATGAAAAATCCATATTTGTACTCCTTTTAATGTGTTGCGTCAGGAAGCGTGAATCCCATAGTGCTATCGGTAAATAATCTTGTGTCCATCAGTTTTAAATCTGGTGAGATAACCGGTGAAAAATCCATCTTGTCAAGAATATCCCGTTGCAGATCGACGCCAGGCGCAATTTCAATTAAATGCAGGCCATCTTGTTTGAGAGTGAAAACCGCACGTTCAGTGATGTAACGCACGTCTAACCCGCGCTCAAGCGCAATTTTTCCACTGAACGTAATTTCCGGCAGTTCGCTGACGAATTTTTTCACGCGACCTTCCTGCAGAATATTTAATTTGCCATCGGTAATTTCAGTTTTTAAACTTCCGGCCGTCAGAGTTCCGCAGAAAATAATTTTTTGCGACGTTGCGCTAATATCGATAAACCCGCCGGTGCCCATAATTTTGCCGTTGAATTTATGTACACCGACATTACCGTGTTGATCCACTTCGGCAAAACTTAAATAGCAGACATCGAGCCCACCGCCGTGATAAAAATCAAATTGTGAGGTCATATCAAGGATCGCGCGGGTGTTGACATTAGCGCCGAAGGCCACGCCCTGAGAGGTAATACCGCCCACCGGGCCAGTTTCTACGGTCAGCACGAAGTCATCGGCGCAGCCTTCCTCGCGAGCGACCAGACCAATACCGTCGGCAATGCCTACGCCCACATTGCCTACCGCGCCTTTACGCATTTCAAACAGCGCGCGTCGGGCTACCAGCTTGCGCTGATTAAGGGGTAGGGTAAGCTGCGTACTATCATCAAGAGTGAAATCCCCGGAGATAAATCGGTTCACCGGCGCGCCGCCATAGAGTTGCGTCTGGTCGGCGTCGACAACCACAATATCCACCAGATAGCCGGGAATACGCACGGATTTTGGATGCAGCGTGGCTTTTTTTACCATTTTCTGCACCTGCATCATTACAATACCGCCATTATTGTGAACGGCCTGGGCGATCACCAGCGCATCAAGATACATCACCTCATCTTCAAATGATGCATAGCCTTCGCTGTCGCAGGTGGTGGCGCGGATAAAAGCCACATTAGGCGCTATCGCTTTATAATAGAGATATTCTTTATTATCGATCTCTACCAGCTTAATGAGATCTTCTTTAGTCACGTCGTTTAATTTTCCGCCCTGTTGGCGAGGGTCGACAAAGGTACCAATACCGATATCGCTCAGAATACCCGGCTGGTGTGCGGCGCTGGCGCGCAGCGTCTGGGTTAATACGCCTTGTGGGTAGTTATAGGCGGCGATTTTATTTTGTTCAGCCAGTTCAGAAATACGGGGAGATTGCCCCCAATGTCCGCATAGCGCCCATTTTACCAGTCCCTCCTGCGCCAGCGGGCTGATGCCGCGATCGGCGCGGTCACCTAATCCGGTAGGGCTAATAATAGATAAATCTCGTGGTGACTGGGTTGTTTGATATTTATCTGCCAGTGCGGTAATTAATGTTGTCGCTTCGAGAATACCGCCGCCTGCGCCCAGAATACATAAAGTGGCCTCATCTGGAATATAATTTACTGCTTCTTGTGCAGAGAGCACGGGAACGCGGCCATTAATGCGTGATGGCTTATTGATTTTCATATTTACTCCACTATTATCCCTGAAAACAATATCGATATAACCGTGTTAAGGTAATAAAGACAGCGGCTTTCAATGAATATGGAACATATTCATGTCAGATAACTATTTATTTTATTGTGGCAGAAAGAGAATATTCCGCCACACGATAAAGTATTACGCCTGGTGCAATATAGTTAATACGGTACGCAGATCGGCTACCGATATTTGTCCCGGCGCAGATGCTTTTTTCACCGCGCCAAACGTTGCCGCAGAACCGAACACTTCGCCGGCAAGACGAGATATTACCCCGGTTTTCGACATCGACATGGTAATAATCGGACGATCCGCATAGCGCTCCTGCATTTCTACAGTGGCGGTAAGTAAGGTCAGGACATCGGCTTTAGTCTGTGGCATGACGGCGATCTTCGGAATATCAGCGCCCAGTTCCTGCATTTTACGCAGACGCTGAACAATCTCTTCCGCTGCGGGCGTTTTATGAAAATCATGGTTAGACATGATCACCGCAACATTGTGTTGATGAGCATAGCCGACGGTGGCTTTCACCTCATCGTCGCCGGTAAAAAGCTCAAGATCGATCATATCGACCAGACCGCTGTCAACCGCTGCACGATTCAGATCGATATACTGTCCGGTGGTTAGCGCCTGTTCGCCGCCTTCTTTCGCGCTGCGGAAGGTAAATAGCAAGGGTTTATCGGTAATAATCTCCCGGATGGCGCCGGCGGCCTCAAGTACGCTTTCCGCCGTTGTCACGTTGGCAAAATGGTCAACGCGCCACTCCAGAATATCGAAATCCGCTTCACGGTAGGCGAGTGCTTCCGATTTCACATCGGTAATGGTTTTTCCCATTAGCGACACAATGATCTTTGGCGCGCCTTCGCCAACCACGAGATCTCTTACAGTTACGGTTTTCATTTGGTACCCTTCATTGTCATTCGTCGCAATTATAATTTTACCGGTCAGGCTGTGAATCCCATCACCTGCTTTACATAGTCCAATGGAAACGCTTTTCCTGTCCACAGTTCAAACTGTTCGGCTCCTTGCCATAACAACATGCCGTAACCATCAATTGTTTTGCAACCAGCTTGTTGCGCCTGCTGCAATAACTTTGTCATATGCGGATTATAAACACATTCGGTGACCAGCAATTCAGGGCGGAGCAGGGAAACATCGCCGATCAGGGATTCGTTCTCCAATGGTTTCATGCCAACTTTGGTGCCGTTCGTCAGAATATCTGCGCTGGCAAGCGCTTCAGTAAAAGCGTGCTGATCGGCAAGATCGGTGACGGTAACGACACAATCAGTGTTTTCATTCACCCGCTTCGCAAAGGCAACCGCTTTTTCGAAAAAGTCATCTTTACGGTTAAACAGTTTAATTTCCTTAATGCCTTCAATAGCTGCCTGGGCGCCAATGGCGGTAGCCGCGCCTCCCGCGCCGAGCAGCACCATGGTTTTTCCCCGCATATCGAAACCGCTTTCTTTAATTGCCCGAATATGGCCCGTACCATCCGTGTTGTAGCCGCGTAGATAGCCGTCATCGTTAACAATGGTGTTGATAGCGCCAACCAGTTTTGCTGCTGGCGTTAATTCATCGACATACTCACACGCGAGCTGTTTGTTTGGCATGGAGACGCCCGTACCGCGCATTTTTAATGCTTTCAGTCCTTCAATGGCGCTGGCAAACGTCGTGTTATCCACTTCGAAAGCCATATAGGTATACGGTAGCCCCGCTTTTTCTAACGCTTTGTTTTGCATTTCGGGCGATAAGCTATGACGGATAGGATACGCCATAAGACCAATTAATTCATATTTTGCGGTAACATCCATTTTATACTCCTTAATAAGTGGACAGTGCAGAGCAGGGCGCATGCCTGTTGCGCATCGTTAACATTTTTACTGGAAATAATGCTCGCCAAATCGGACATCGTTTTGCGGGATCTTAAATACGCGATAATAGCGAATAAATACAATAATGGCGGTGATAAATGTCAGTAGTGCAAAGGCAAAATCTAACAAAATGATATATTGCAGGCCAATAGTAGAGAGATAACCGGTAATCAGTGGGATAAGAAAGTTAGCTACGCCCCCCATCATCATATATATACTGGTGACTTTAGCTTTACTCTTAGGGAAAAATTCCGACATTACCGATACGCCTAATTGTAAAATACCTCCAGCAGCGGAAAAACCAATCACGAAGGCGCCAGCATTACAGATCAGTGGAGAGGGATACAGGTAAATTGCCGCAGCGGTGATTGTCGCCAGCCCGGCATTGAAAACATTGGCCCAGATGGGGCGAACCATTTTTTTCAGCAATGCGGCAAAAATAAACACGCAAACCAACGATCCCATACTGTAATAAGAGATGGTTTTCAGCGCGTCGGATTCCGCCATTCCGGCGAAGGCCATCGCATATTTAGGCATCCAGACCACAATCACATAGAAGGTTGAGAACGCGGCGACGCCAAATAAAACGGAAGCTACGCCTTCCAGCCAGACGAGGGGAGTACTGTTCATCTGGGGTAATTCTTTCGCAATACTGGCATCGACAAGTTGGCTGGGAAAACGGCTTTTCAACAGCATCAACGTGATGAGGACGAAAAGGATACCGGGGATTACCACCGCGTAGCCGTACCAGATATGGTTGACTAGCAAGGCGCTGACGATAAGGGGATAAATCATTTGCCCAAAAGAGACCATCGCTTTAACCAGAATAACTGCCGAGCCCGATGCTTTGGGAAAACACTCCATTAATGCAGGGTATCCGCCGGTATCCAGCGCGGAGTTCGCCACGCCGACACACACCGCTAATATGAAAGCGATCATCAGGTTAGGACTGGCGGGAATACCGAAGAAAAACAGCATATATAGTACGGCGCCAAGCAGTATTATTGCCCGACGGCCAAATTTATCGGACAGTACGCCAAAGAATAAAATACTGACCAGACGACCAAGACCAATGCCAGAGATTAAATAGGCAATACCGGCACTATCCGTGGAGAATTTCTGTGCAAGGGAGGTCATGTTCTGGGCTAGTGTAATAACACTCATGCCGTGGAGAAAGTAACTAAAATAAATGCAGATAACAGCCAGCAAATATGGCATGTTGCGAGCCTTGTTCTGAGACATTTGTTCACAGCTCCTTGCTGATGGTTTGATTCAATGTCCTGCTTATTACTGCTTTACTACATGCAGCGATTGTTCAGTAACACTATAAGTCGGTACTGTCGTTATATGTACATAACATGGCGTTTAAAATGCCAGGTTTATTGCATTGATAGCATTTCATTTGTTAGCCAGGAAATATAAAAATTGCTGCGAATTTGTTGTTTAATACATATAACTCGTGATGCTCATCGCAATTTTTCTGATAAGTGTGAAGATAATGAATAATAATTAACACGAAAATTACATTTTTTGTTTCCCGGTGATAATGGCTAACGTTTTATTTTGCATAGCAAGGCAATAATATTGCAACTGGCACGCTAACATTTATTGCGCGGTTGACGCTGCTTCAGCGTGATGTTGTGATTCAGCCCGACTTCGGTAACCGATGAACAGTGCGAGGAGAAATCCCACTGCGGCGATACCGGTATCAAACCACATAATATGTGCAATGCTCATTTCTGAAATCCGCGCTGTGATCAACGGAATAGTGAACGTCGCGATACTGCCGGCGCTGTAATAAATACCGGTCGCTTTACCTTTCTCCTGTGGAAAACGGGACGCCATCAGCGTCAGGCCGATTTGTACTACGCCACCGGCGGAAGAGAATCCAATGACGAATGCGAAGATCATAACAATATAGGTCTGAGGATGCAGGCAGACCGTCAGAAGCGCAATAAAAGAGATAAAGGTATAAAACATCAATAATGTGGTAGAGCGAATTGTTTTTCTGACCAGCGGGGCGGTAATAAAAACGCAGAGTAGCGATCCGCAGGTATAAATACTTAACAGTTTGATGGATTGGGTATACGACATTCCTGCGACGAACTGTCCATACTGCGCCAGCCACTGGCTGATAAGATAAAAGGTTGCCATCGAGATATAGCCATAAAGGGTGTAGCTGATAAGATCGATGAGGGAGCAATGATGTACGCCTGTGACTGGCGCTTGCGAGATTTTGGGCTTCAATATCCGACCAGGATAGGGTGGAAAAGGGCAGCGTAATAAAAACAGAGCATTAATAAGCATGATCGCCCCGGCAAGCAGGAAGGACCAGCCAAACCACATATTAGCCCAGACTAATAAACTGATAATAATGGGCAACAAGAATTGCCCGCCAGAGACAAATGCTTTGATCAGAATATTTGCCGTACTGGGGGAGCGAGGGAAGGCTTCCATCAAACTGGGATAGGTACCTGCATCTAAAAAACTGTTGGCCATACCCGCTAAAAAGCCACAGGCATAAGCGACAAAAATCGTCTGAGCATAAAGAATGCCAATGAAAAAAATCAGGTAACAGGTGGTCCCCAGAATGATAAAAGGACGGCGACCAAAGCGATCGGAAAGCATACCGGCGATTAACAAAACGCTTAGCCGGCCAATACCAAGCGAAGAGATCACAATAGATACGCCTGCGGCACTGGTATGCCATTGCTGTTCAAGCGATGACATGTTCAGGCTCATCAGGATAACCCCCATGCCATGTACAAAGTAATTAAAATACAACCCTACAGCGGTAGGGAAATAACGATTTTTCATATTATCTGACTCAGAGATGCCGCCTGAACGTTACAGTGGTATACACAGGCAGGAAGCATATTGGATAGGGTGACAAGTCAATGTCGTGATTGTGTGGCTTTCTATCCGGTATCAATACGATGCGGCGATAAAGTTTACGTCTAACACAGCCGCTCCAGATCATGTGCGAAAAGTTCGGCAGCAACAGATTGATAAATTTTCCACTCGATAAAATCCCCCTCTGTATAAATGGACTGAAAAGAAGATAAATCAGGGAAGTAACGCATTGTATTATTGCCGATGCGGTTATTTATTTTGTCAACAATGGCGTTAATTCGTCGCTGTCTCCTGGCTTTCATTTCCTTTAGCCTGGCAATGATTTCTGGAGAGATGGGTATGTCGCCAGCTTCCCATCGTTGCCAGGTTGCCGAATTATTATCCTGGGTGATATAGATTGTGCATTCTTCAATCGTCATATCAAAAATACGCCGTAGTGCTTGTAGTTCTAACGCGTTCATCATTTTTTAGGCTTTTATATGAAAAAAGTGATGCTATAAATAGCACCACCGACACCGTTTCGACTTGAACAGAATCACACTATTTTGTGCAATATTATTTGTTCGTTGCAGATATCGCGGTGTTGAAGGAAAACGGGAGCTGGCTTATGTAACAATGCGGCGAAAAAAGTTAAAAAAAAAGCCCATCGTAGGAGACGGGCAAAGACTACACACAGCAATTCGTTGTTTCACTCAGGGGATTTCCATGCTTATAAATCAATGTGTTGATTTATAACCGTGTGCTAATAGTAGGCATGAGCACTTTTTGCGTCGATCAGATTCGTCTCAATAGTTTAAAAACTGTAACGGATTTGCGACAGAAATGAGATGCGGCGGGGAACAGACGGGCGAATCAAAATGGAGTGTGCGTTGAATTGATAAACGTCGCTAAAGCATCGGGCGGCAATGCCGCCCGACGGGATTATGACTGCTTGTTGGCTTCCTCGATATCATCCAGCTCTTCAAGGATCTCCTCTGGTTCATTCGTCGGCGCCGGAACTTCATGTACCCATGCGGAGAACAAACGCCAGGTCACGGCCAGAAGCACCGGTCCAATAAACAGACCAATCATACCGAATGCAATCAGGCCGCCGATTACCCCGGAAAGGATCAGAAGCAGCGGTAAATCGGCGCCCATGCGGATGAGTACCGGGCGAATCACGTTATCCAGAGTGCCGACGACGGCGCTCCAAACCAGCAGCACGGTGCCCCAGGTGGTGTCGCCTGTCCAGTAAAGCCAGATAATGGCTGGAATCAATACCGGCAACGGCCCCAACTGAACCAGACACGAAAGGATCATCACTACCGTCAACAGAGTAGCGTAAGGCACGCCGGAAATCGCCAGCCCGACGCCGCCAAGTACCGCCTGTACCAGCGCGGTGACCACCACGCCAAGCGCCACGGCGCGGATCGCCTGGGCAGCCAGCAGAACCGCCGCATCGCCGCGTTTAGCCGCGAGACGACAGGCAAAATGGCGTATACCCATCGCCACTTGTTCGCCGCGCCAGTAAAGCAGGGCGCTAAACAACAGCATCAGGGCGCAGTGCATCATAAAGCGTCCGATATGCGCCGCCTGACCGACAAACCAGGTCGTGGTTGTGCCGATATAAGGCCGCACTTTCGCCATAATAGCGCTACCGCCCATATCCAGCAGGCTATGCCATCCGGCATACAGTTTGGCGCCAACCAACGGAATATTATTTAACCATGCCAGATCGGGTAGCGTCATATCGCCGCCGGTCACTGCATGGATGAGCGGGCCGCTACCATCGACAATGCTGTTCACCAGCAAGGCGACGGGAATAACGAAGAGCAGCACTAACAGCAGCGTCATGACCAGTACGGCAAGCGAGCGGCGGCCCCACAATATTTTTTGTAATTTCAGCAAAACGGGCCAGGTCGCGATAACAATCGTACCTGCCCATGCAAACCCCAAAATAAAAGGCTGTACTATCCACAAACAGGCCACAATCATGATGGCTAAAAACAGCACCGATAGCAGCACTTGCGCAATATCCCTGGGCTGACGAACATTTACCATAAATACTTTTCACCTTTGTCTTTGCGCCAGAACGTTGGCGCGACGTGAACATGCAAACCACACCCTATAATGATGAGCAATTTCAGCGGTTTTTAACAGGCCGATTCTGCATGTAATTCTGTTGGGCGCACAGGAAAAAAATGTGATACAACAAATAACGCAACACGCAAACGATTAAGCATCCCTTCCTGTGCGTAGACCGCTCGCGCTCGCCGGGTTGGGCGCCACCGTTCACAACATAGACCGCAGGAAAAGGTCAATATAATGATTCCACAAATTTCTCAGGCACCCGGCGTCGTTCAGCTGGTGCTCAATTTTTTGCAGGCGCTGGAGCAGCAAGGGTTTACGGGCGATACGGCAACCAGCTATGCCGACCGTCTGACAATGTCGACCGATAACAGTATCTACCAGCTTCTTCCCGATGCTGTTGTGTTTCCCCGTTCTACGGCAGATGTCGCGCTTCTTGCCCGTCTGGCGGCGGAGCCGCGCTTTACGTCGCTGATATTTACCCCTCGAGGCGGCGGTACTGGCACGAATGGCCAGGCGCTAAACCAGGGCATTATTGTTGATATGTCCCGCTATATGAACCGCATTATTGAAATTAATCCTGAAGAGGGATGGGTGCGGGTAGAGGCGGGAGTGATAAAAGATCAGCTTAATCAAGCGTTAAAGCCGTATGGCTATTTTTTTGCGCCGGAACTTTCCACCAGTAATCGCGCCACGCTTGGCGGTATGATTAATACCGATGCCTCCGGTCAGGGTTCGCTGGTCTATGGAAAAACGTCAGATCACGTCTTAGGCATACGGGCCGTATTGTTGGGGGGCGATATCCTTGACACGCAATCGATGCCCGTAGAGCTTGCCCGGACGCTGGGTGAAAACACGACGACGCCAGGCCGCATCTATCAGACCGTCTATCAGTCCTGCCTGGAAAACCGCCAACTTATCCTCGATAGCTTTCCAAAGCTCAATCGCTTCCTGACAGGCTACGATTTACGCCACGTCTTTAACGATGACATGACCCGCTTCGATCTCACCCGCATCTTAACGGGGTCGGAAGGGACGCTGGCGTTTATTACTGAAGCCCGGCTGGATATTACCCCGATACCCAAAGTCCGCCGTCTGGTGAATGTAAAATACGACTCCTTTGATTCCGCGCTGCGTAACGCCCCTTTTATGGTTGATGCGCGCGCCTTATCCGTCGAGACGGTCGATTCCAAAGTCCTTAACCTCGCGCGGGAAGATATTGTCTGGCACTCCGTTAGCGAATTGATTACCGATGTGCCGGATAAAGAGATGCTTGGCCTGAATATCGTGGAATTCGCGGGTGACGATGAAGCGCTTATTGACGGACAGGTCGAGGCGCTGTGCCACCGGCTGGATGGCCTGATGGCGCGAGCGGAAGCGGGCGTGATCGGCTGGCAACTTTGTACCGATTTGACGGGTATTGAGCGTATTTACGCGATGCGTAAAAAAGCGGTAGGGCTGCTGGGTAATGCGAAAGGCGCTGCCAAACCGATTCCTTTCGCGGAAGATACCTGCGTGCCGCCTGAACATCTGGCCGATTACATCGCCGAATTTCGCGCTCTGCTGGATGGTCATGGCTTAAGTTACGGCATGTTCGGCCACGTGGATGCCGGGGTGCTGCATGTGCGTCCGGCGCTGGATATGTGCGATCCGCAGCAGGAACTGTTGATGAAACAGATCTCCGATGAGGTCGTCGCGCTGACCGCCAGATACGGTGGGCTGTTGTGGGGCGAGCATGGAAAAGGTTTTCGTGCGGAATACAGCCCGGCCTTTTTCGGCGAAGTTCTGTATGGCGAGCTGCGCAAAATAAAAGCGGCTTTTGATCCGCATAATCGACTTAACCCGGGTAAAATCTGTCCGCCGCAAGGGATAGAGGCGCCGATGATGAAGGTGGATGCGGTAAAACGCGGCACCTGGGATCGGCAAATCCCGCTGGCAGTGCGGCAGACCTGGCGCGGCGCTATGGAGTGTAATGGTAACGGCCTGTGCTTTAATTTCGATGCGAAAAGCCCAATGTGCCCGTCGATGAAAATTAGCCTTAACCGGATCCACTCGCCGAAAGGGCGGGCGACGCTGGTGCGGGAATGGCTCCGTCTATTGGCCGATCGCGGCGTCGATCCGTTGAAGCTGGAAAAGGAGTTGCCAGAAAAACGCGCCAGCTTACGCACGCTGATTGCCCGCACCCGGAATAGTTGGCACAAACGCAAAGGCGAGTATGACTTTTCCCATGAAGTTAAAGAGGCCATGTCCGGCTGTCTGGCGTGTAAAGCCTGTACGACCCAGTGTCCGATTAAAATCGATGTTCCGGAGTTTCGTTCACGTTTCTTACAGCTTTACCATACGCGTTATCTGCGCCCGGTACGCGATCATCTGGTGGCGACGGTCGAGACCTACGCGCCGCTGATGGCGCGTGCGCCAAAGACCTTTAACTTTTTTATTAACCAACCGGTGGTTCGTAATCTGGCGAAAAAACATATCGGTATGGTGGATTTACCTCTGCTTTCTGCCCCTTCATTGCAACAGCAACTGGTGGGCCATCCGTCTGCCAATATGACGCTTGAGCAACTGGAACGCATGAGCGCCGAGCAAAAAGCGAAAACGGTACTGGTGGTTCAGGATCCGTTTACCAGCTACTACGACGCCCGGGTCGTGGCGGACTTTATCCGCCTGGCGGAAAAACTGGGCAGGAGGCCGGTATTGTTACCGTTCTCGCCGAATGGTAAGGCGCAGCATATTAAAGGTTTTCTTAATCGCTTTGCGAAAACGGCGAAAAAAACCTCTGAGTTCCTTAATCGGATCGCCGCGTTGGGGATGCCGATGGTGGGTGTCGATCCGGCACTGGTGCTGTGTTATCGCGACGAATACAAACTGGCGCTGGGCGAACAGCGCGGCGATTTTCATGTGTTGCTGGTGCATGAATGGCTGGCGCAGGAAATAAATGCAAGACTGTCCGTCGAGGTGAGCGGCGAACCGTGGTACTTTTTTGGTCATTGTACGGAAGTCACGGCTTTACCCGGCGCGCCTGCGCAGTGGGCCGCCATCTTTGCCCATTTTGGCGCGAAGCTGGAAAATGTCAGCGTAGGCTGCTGCGGTATGGCGGGCACTTATGGACATGAACTCACCAATCATAAAAATTCGCTGGGAATTTATGAGCTATCCTGGCATCAGGCGATGCAACGTTTACCGCGAAACCGTTGCCTGGCAACCGGTTATTCCTGCCGAAGCCAGGTTAAACGCATTGAAGGTACGGGCGTGCGTCACCCGTTGCAGGCATTACTGGAGATTATAGGTTGATCTGGAAACGTGAAGTGACCCTCGATGCGCTTAATGCGATGGGGGAAGGGAATATGGTTGGCCTGCTTGATATCCGCTTTGAGCGTATTGGGGACGATACGCTGGAAGCGACAATGCCCGTCGATCATCGCACCAAACAGCCGTTCGGCTTGCTGCATGGCGGAGCGTCTGTGGTGCTGGCGGAAAGTATCGGCTCGGTCGCAGGTTATCTGTGTACGCAGGGGGAGCAAAAGGTGGTGGGGCTGGAGGTGAATGCCAACCATGTACGGTCGGCGCGTCAGGGGCGCGTACGAGGCGTCTGTAAAGCGTTGCATACCGGGGCTCGCCATCAGGTCTGGCAGATAGAGATCTTTGATGAACAGGGACGTCTGTGCTGTTCTTCGCGTCTTACTACAGCGATTGTGTGACGTTGTCACCATAAAAGTGTGATGCATATTGCTTTTGGTCAAAATGTGCGCAGAAAAAGGTGATATACTGTGCACGTTTACACATAAGCGAGGATGATATGTCTACTGATTTGGACCCAACCCAACTGGCGATTGAATTTTTACGCCGTGATAAAACCGAACTTTCTCCCGCGCAGTATTTGAAGCGTTTAAAACAGCTGGAGTTAGAGTTTGCCGATCTCCTCACCCTCTCAGCAACCGAACTGAAAGAAGAGATCTATTTCGCCTGGCGGTTGGGCGTGCATTAATAAAGTCTGTGTAGGCCGGATAAGGCGTTAGCCGCCATCCGGCTATGTTACCAGGCAATCTCACCAGACCTTGTCCCCAGGTAATAGATAACCCCCTTGATTTTGTTTAAAAAAAATACAGATCGCCATTTGTGCTAAAAAGGCGCGCTCTCTTTATGAGATTATTCTTATGCCCCTTCAAGAGCTAAGCCATTAAGAGTGCCGGAGATAAGCGCCGGATGGGGCCGGAACCCTTAAGCCTGTATTGAACAGACTTAAGGGTTTTTCTTTTCCGGGCGCGTAAAAAACTAAGGTCTGTCAATAACCGCCGGCATGTCGTCAGCCGTATGATTATTCAAAATACGGTTAGCCAGCACCCCTGACATCATCGATCCGTTAACGTTCAGTGCCGTGCGGGCCATATCAACGATAGGTTCGATGGCAATAAAAATACCGACCAGCGCAACGGGAAAATTCAACGTCGACAGGACAATCAGCGCCGCGAACGTACCACCGCCGCCGACGCCGGCTACGCCAATAGACCCTAGCGCAATGGCAGGCAACATCGCGGCCAGAAAATGCAGCGAGAGCGGATCGATGCCGATGGTGGGCGCAATCATCGCTACCATAATAGCCGGATAAATCCCGGCGCAGCCATTTTGCCCCATACTGGAGCCAAACGAGGCGGAAATATTGGCAATGGTGCTTTGTACGCCAAATTTTTCCTGGGCGGAAATGGCCAGCGGGATAGAGGCTGCGCTGCTGCGGGAAACAAACGCAAAGGTTAAGACGGGCCAGACCATTCTGAAATAACGCGCTGGATTATTAGCGCTGAGGATCAGCAAGATGGCATGCACGATAAACATCATAAAAATCGCGATGTAACAGGCACCGATAAAACCAAGTAAGCTGGCGAATTGTTCAAGGCGGTATGATGAAAATACGGTGGTCATTAATGCCATGACGCCATAGGGCGTTAATGCAATAACGATACGTACCATCTTCATGACCCATATCTGAATAGCGTTAATGCCTGCGCTTAATTTCTGACCTTCTTCCGGCGCCTCTTTTTTGACCTTTAACAGAGCGATCCCCGCTATTAGCGTGAAGATAACGATGCCGATAACGGAAACACTTCTGGCTCCCGTAAGATCAAGAAAAATATTAGTCGGAATCAGCGATGTCACTAACTGGGGAATCGACACCGCGGCAGTCTTATTGACTTCTTCCGTAGTTAACATTGACGGCATGTGCACAAAAGCGCTGGCGTCAAGCCCCAGCACATGAGCGGTCAGTAATCCGATAAAACCGGCAACCATCACCAGGCATAACATGCATCCGACGATCGTCAGCGACATTTTTCCGATGCCGGCACTATTTTCCAGTTTATTGATGGCGGAAAGAATAGAAATAAAAATTAGCGGTATAGCGACCAGTTTTAGCAGGTGGACGTAACCATTGCCGACGATGCTGTACCATTCGATAATAGTTTTAGTGTGATTTGCTGAAATAAAATGCAGGGATAAACCAATAACAGCCCCTAAAAAGATAGCGATAAAAACGCTTTTCGACAGGGAATCGCTTTTTTGATTAATTCTCAAGATGACCCACGAGAAAACCAAAAAAAGTGCGATATACGCGAGCGTAACAACCATATTTTAAGCCTCTTGCCTCATTCAGCACCTGAAATGCCGGAAAGAGTTTACATAAACCTATAGCTCAAACTGAGTTATAGAACCGCAGCGGATTATAAAGAGCGCAACGCCAGGTATCCATACAAAAAATGGGGTTCTGACCTCGCCGCCCGGCAATGTCGACAGCCTATTAATTAAATAGTCATTTTCTATACATCTTTTCGTTTTTGACCTGTCAGAACGGTTAATATCTTATAAATCATTACTTATCAAAAAGTTAAGTTGTTTTTTGTCTGTCGTATGACCTGGCGGACAGGGTCTATGCTTAATAAAAGGCGCTCAATATGACCATTTGTTGGAAAGCCCCTGCGGTTAAGGGGTTGAAGTGATAATCATTATCACTAACATGCTGTTATATCCTGGTGATTTAGAACGCGAGGTAACTCTATGGAATTGCATTCAGACACGTTTAACCCGGAGGACTTCCCCTGGCAAGGGCTGACGCTAACGCCAGCGGCGGCAGCGCACATACGTGAACTGGCAGAAAAGCAGCCGGGCATGTTGGGCGTGCGGTTAAGCGTAAAACAGACGGGATGTGCCGGATTTGGCTATGTTCTGGATACCGTTCGGGAGCCGGATAAAGACGATCTGGTTTTTGAAGCCGAAGGCGCAAAGCTTTTCGCACCGTTACAGGCGATGCCTTTTATTGACGGAACAGAAGTGGATTACGTACAGGAAGGGCTGAACCAGTTATTTAAATTTCATAACCCCAAAGCCCAGAATGAATGCGGCTGCGGCGAAAGTTTTGGGGTATAGGCGGTACTATGTCTCGTAACACTGAAGCAACGGAAGAGGTCGGCATCTGGACAGGCGGACGCCTTAATTACAAAGAAGGATTTTTCACGCAACTACCCACTGATGAACTGGCAAAAGGCATCAGCGAAGAGGTGGTGCGCGCGATTTCCGCAAAGCGTAACGAACCTGAGTGGATGCTGGAATTTCGTCTCAATGCCTATAGAGCCTGGCTGGACATGGATGAACCGCACTGGCTGAAAGCGCACTACGATAAATTGAACTATCAGGACTACAGCTATTACTCTGCGCCATCATGCGGAAACTGCGACGATAGCTGCGTTTCCCAGCCGGGAGCCGTACAGCAAACGGGCGCGAATACCTTTTTGAGTAAAGAGGTTGAAGACGCCTTCGAGCAGCTTGGCGTTCCGGTTCGCGAAGGGAAAGAGGTCGCCGTCGATGCGATTTTTGACTCGGTCTCCGTAGCGACCACATACCGTGAAAAACTGGCGGAACAGGGCATTATTTTCTGTTCTTTTGGCGAAGCGATACACGATCACCCTGACCTGGTCAGGAAATATCTTGGCACCGTCGTGCCGGGGAACGATAACTTTTTTGCCGCGCTGAATGCGGCAGTCGCTTCCGATGGGACATTTATCTATGTTCCCAAAGGCGTGCGTTGCCCGATGGAGTTATCCACCTATTTTCGCATTAACGCCGAGAAAACCGGTCAGTTTGAGCGCACGATTCTGGTGGCGGATGAAGGCAGCTATGTGAGTTATATCGAAGGCTGCTCCGCGCCCGTACGCGACAGTTATCAGCTCCACGCCGCGGTAGTGGAAGTCATCATCCATAAAGATGCTGAAGTAAAATATTCCACCGTACAAAACTGGTTCCCGGGCGACAACAACACGGGCGGCATTCTGAACTTTGTGACCAAGCGGGCGTTGTGCGAAGGGGAAAACAGCAAGATGTCGTGGACCCAGTCGGAAACCGGTTCGGCGATTACCTGGAAATACCCGAGCTGCATTCTGCGCGGTGATAATTCTATCGGCGAGTTCTATTCCGTTGCGCTGACCAGTGGACATCAGCAGGCTGACACCGGCACCAAAATGATCCATATCGGTAAAAACACGCGCTCAACCATTATCTCAAAAGGCATTTCCGCCGGCCACAGCCAGAACAGCTACCGTGGGCTGGTAAAAATTATGCCGACGGCAACCAACGCCCGAAATTTCACCCAATGCGACTCCATGTTGATTGGCGCGGACTGCGGCGCGCATACGTTCCCGTATGTTGAATGCCGCAATAACAGCGCGCAGCTGGAGCACGAGGCGACAACATCACGCATCGGTGAAGATCAGCTTTTCTATTGTCTGCAACGCGGCATCAGCGAAGAAGACGCTATTTCGATGATCGTCAACGGTTTCTGCAAAGACGTTTTCTCGGAACTGCCGCTGGAGTTTGCCGTTGAAGCGCAAAAACTGCTGGCGATTAGCCTTGAGCACAGCGTCGGTTAATGATGAAGGAAAAACCATGTTAAGCATTAAAGATTTACAGGTCAGTGTGGAAGAAAAAGCGATTTTGCGTGGCCTGAATCTGGAGATTCGCCCCGGCGAAGTTCATGCCATTATGGGGCCGAACGGTTCCGGGAAAAGCACGCTCTCCGCCACCCTGGCGGGACGTGAAGATTATGAGGTCACCGGCGGCTCGGTTACGTTCAAAGGTAAAGATCTGCTTGAACTGTCGCCGGAGGAACGGGCGGGTGAAGGGATTTTTATGGCCTTCCAGTACCCGGTAGAAATCCCCGGCGTCAGTAACCAGTTTTTCCTGCAAACCGCGCTGAATGCCGTGCGCGCCTACCGCGGGCAGGCGTCGTTGGATCGCTTTGATTTTCAGGATCTGATGGAAGAAAAGATCGCATTGCTGAAAATGCCGGAAGATTTACTGACCCGTTCGGTAAACGTCGGTTTTTCCGGCGGGGAGAAAAAGCGCAATGATATTTTGCAAATGGCGGTGCTGGAGCCGGAACTGTGCATCCTTGATGAGTCGGACTCCGGACTGGATATCGATGCGTTGAAAATTGTGGCGGAAGGCGTCAACGCGTTACGCGACGATAAACGCGCTTTTATTATCGTGACCCACTATCAGCGCATACTGGACTACATCAAGCCCGATTACGTCCACGTCCTCTATCAGGGGCGAATTGTCCGTTCCGGCGATTTTACTCTGGTCAAACAACTGGAGGAGCAGGGTTATGGCTGGCTTACCGAACAGCAGTAAAGCGCTACAGCAATGGCAACATCTCTTTGAAGAAAAAGGAGAAAGTCGAACTGAGCAGGCAAGACAACATTTACAACAGATGTTACGTCTGGGATTGCCGACGCGTAAACATGAAGACTGGAAATACACGCCGCTGGAGGGCTTAACCCATAGCCAGTTTATCCAGCAGTGTGCGACTATCAGCGCCGCACAGCGTGATGCGTTGGCGCTGCAAATCGATGCCGTGCGACTGGTGTTTGTCGATGGTCGGTTTATGCCAGAGCTCAGTGATAGCACGCAAAACAGCGGATTTGACGTTAGCGTCAGGGATGAGCGCCAGGCGCTTGCCGCGCCGGTGCAGCCTGAGGTTTTTCTGCATCTGACGGAAAGCCTGGCGCAATGTGTCACGTATATACAGGTACGGCGAAATCAGCGTCCAACGAGGCCGCTACTGTTAATGCATATCACGCAGGGTGTGGATGGCGACGAGCTGAATACCGCGCATTATCGCCACCATCTGGCGCTGGCGGAAGGCGCGGAAGCGACGGTTATTGAGCATTATGTCAGCCTTACAGCGGCAAAACATTTTACCGGCGCGCGTCTGACGATGAACGTTGCAGACAATGCGCAACTGCGCCATTTCAAACTGGCGTTTGAAAATGCGTCCAGCTATCACTTTGCGCATAACGATCTTCTGCTGGCGACAGACGCCTCGGCGTTTAGCCACAGTTTTCTGCTGGGCGCCGCAGTACTACGTCACCACAGCAGCTCACAACTGAATGGTGAAAACGCGACGCTTCGACTGAATAGTCTGGCGATGCCGGTGAAAAATGAAGTCTGCGATACGCGGACATGGCTGGAACATAACAAAGGCTACTGTAACAGCCGCCAGTTGCACAAGACCATCGTCAGCGACAAAGGACGCGCGGTCTTTAATGGCCTGATTAACGTGGCGCAACACGCCATTAAAACCGACGGTCAGATGACCAATAATAACCTGTTGTTGGGGAAACTGGCCGAAGTCGATACCAAACCGCAATTAGAGATCTATGCCGATGACGTGAAGTGCAGCCACGGCGCGACGATCGGGCGTATTGACGATGAGCAGATGTTTTATCTGCAATCACGCGGCATCAGGCAGCAGGAGGCGCGGCACATGATTCTTTACGCGTTTGCCGCAGAGTTAACGGAAGCTATCCATGATAGCGCCCTTAAACAGCAGGTGCTGGCGCGAATCGGCCAGCGACTGCCCGGAGGCCTGGTATGACATTTCCTGTAGAAAAAGTACGGGCGGATTTTCCCATACTGCAGCGTGAAGTTAACGGCCTGCCGCTGGCTTACCTGGACAGCGCAGCCAGCGCTCAAAAACCTAATCAGGTGATTGATGCTGAATCTGCCTTCTACCGTCACGGCTATGCTGCGGTACATCGGGGTATCCATACGTTAAGCGCGCAGGCGACCGAAAGCATGGAGAATGTGCGTAAGCAGGCGTCGCGGTTTATTAACGCCCGCTCCGCAGAAGAACTGGTGTTCGTGCGCGGTACGACGGAGGGCATTAACCTTGTCGCCAACAGTTGGGGAACGGAAAATATTCGCGCCGGGGATAACATTATCATCAGCGAGATGGAGCATCACGCCAACATCGTTCCCTGGCAGATGCTGTGCGAGCGCAAAGGCGCTGAACTGCGCGTGATCCCATTGCATCCTGACGGTACGCTGCGGCTGGAGACCTTAGCTGCGCTGTTCGATGACCGGACCCGACTACTGGCCATTACCCACGTTTCCAATGTGCTGGGGACGGAAAACCCACTGCCGGACATGATTGCGCTGGCGCGCCAGCATGGGGCGAAAGTGCTGGTGGATGGCGCCCAGGCCGTGATGCACCATGCTGTTGACGTCCAGGCGCTGGACTGCGATTTTTACGTTTTCTCCGGCCATAAACTTTACGGGCCGACCGGCATCGGCATTCTGTATGTTAAAGAGGCGTTGCTGCAAGAAATGCCGCCGTGGGAAGGGGGCGGGTCGATGATCTCGACCGTCAGCCTGACGCAGGGAACGACATGGGCGAAAGCGCCCTGGCGTTTTGAGGCGGGAACGCCGAATACTGGCGGCATCATCGGTCTCGGCGCGGCGATTGATTATGTGACGTCGCTGGGACTGGATAAGATTGGCGATTATGAGCAGATGCTGATGCGCTATGCGCTGGAGCAACTGGCGCAGGTGCCTGATATCACGCTATATGGCCCGGCGCAGCGGTTGGGCGTCATCGCGTTTAATCTGGGTAAACACCACGCTTACGACGTCGGCAGCTTTCTTGATAATTACGGTATCGCGGTACGAACAGGGCATCACTGCGCAATGCCGCTCATGGCCTGGTATGGCGTGCCGGCAATGTGCCGGGCTTCGCTGGCGATGTATAACACCCATGAAGAAGTGGACCGACTGGTGGCAGGATTAACGCGTATCCACCGCTTATTGGGATAACAGTGAGGTTTTATGGCTGCGCTACCGGATAAAGAAAAACTGCTGCGTAACTTTACGCGTTGCGCTAATTGGGAAGAGAAATATTTATATATTATTGAGTTGGGGCAGCGCCTGGCGGAGTTAAATCCGCAGGATCGTAATCCGCAAAATACGATTCATGGCTGTCAGAGCCAGGTGTGGATCGTGATGCGGCGAAACGCCAACGGCATTATCGAATTGCAGGGCGACAGCGACGCGGCGATCGTTAAGGGCCTTATGGCGGTGGTATTTATTTTGTACCACCAAATGACGGCGCAGGATATTGTGCATTTTGATGTCCGGCCATGGTTCGAAAAAATGGCGCTTGCGCAGCACCTCACACCTTCTCGTTCTCAGGGGCTGGAAGCAATGATTCGCGCAATTCGCGCTAAGGCCGCCACTCTTAGCTAAACTGTACAGACAGCGTTCTACCTGATGTCAAATCCTTTGTCGGACGGCGACGTCGCTTTATCCAGAGTGGATAGAGCGTGTATTTTGTTATTCTGATAAGCGAAGCGCTACCAGTCGTCGCAGAGGGCATCACCAGGAATACAGGAGGTTTGGTATGAAACGTGCGTCTTTCATTACGCTAACTATTATCGGCGCGTATAGCGCGTTACAGGCAGCCTGGGCGGTTGATTATCCATTACCGCCCGAAGGCAGCCGTCTTATTGGTCAGAATCAAACCTATACCGTACAGGAAGGTGATAAAAACCTGCAGGCTATAGCCCGGCGTTTTGATACGGCGGCGATGCTCATTCTTGAAGCGAACAATACGATTGCGCCGGTGCCTAAGCCCGGTACGCTAATTACCATTCCCTCGCAGATGCTATTGCCGGATGCGCCCAGGGAAGGCGTTATCGTCAATCTCGCGGAGCTACGGCTGTATTATTACCCGCCGGGAGAAAACCGCGTACAGGTGTATCCCATCGGCATCGGTTTGCAGGGACTGGAAACTCCCGTCATGGACACCCGGATAGGGCAAAAGATCCCCAACCCGACGTGGACGCCGACGGCAGGCATACGCCAACGTTCGCTTGAGCGGGGGATCACGCTGCCGCCGGTGATCCCTGCCGGGCCAAATAACCCGCTGGGACGCTATGCGCTGCGTCTGGCGCACGGTAATGGGGAATATCTCATTCATGGCACCAGCGCGCCGGATAGCGTAGGTCTGCGTGTGAGTTCCGGTTGCATTCGCATGAACGCGCCGGACATCAAGGCGTTATTTGCGCAGGTCAGAACGGGGACGCCGGTAAAAGTGATTAACCAGCCAGTGAAATTCTCTGTCGAGCCGAATGGCATTCGTTATGTAGAGGTACACAGGCCGCTATCGCCGGAAGAAGAGCAAAACGTGCAGACAATGCCCTATGTGTTGCCTGCGGAATTTACCGCGTTCAGAAACGCGCAAGGGGTGGATAGTCGTTTGGTCGATAAGGCGCTATACCGGCGAGCCGGGTATCCTGTCAGCGTGAGCGCCGGGCAGACGCCGGCGGTAAATACGACCGCAGTCGAATCCGCTCAGAACGGTTTTGTCGGGGAAGAGGGGCAAACGCGCGCGACGCAGTAGCCTTTGCAGCAAACGACGGACAAAAAAATGGCGCACGATGTGCGCCATTTTATATTGTGCGTCAAATTATTTACAGATGCGGAATACTTTGTTGTCCAGACGTTGGTTCGCGCGAGCAGCATCGTCTTTAGCAGCCTGAACGTCGGAACGCATTGCATTTACGTCATTACTCAGTTGCTCAACTTTAGCGCTCAGCGTCTGTACATCGGAAGACAACTGATCGATTTTAGCGTTGCTTGAACAACCTGCCAGTAACGTGGAACCCAGAACTACTGCACCTAAGATCAGCTGGTTAGTACGGTTCATAACAATAACATTATACTTTGTGTGGTTATGTGGGTAAAAAAAATGGCGCACGATGTGCGCCATTTTTATTACGCAGGTACTATTACTTACGGTATTTAGTAGCCTGGTTGTCCAGACGCTGGTTAGCGCGAGCTGCGTCGTCTTTAGCAGCCTGAACGTCGGAACGCATTGCGTTCACGTCGTTGCTCAGCTGGTCAACTTTAGCGTTCAGAGTCTGAACGTCAGAAGACAGCTGATCGATTTTAGCGTTGCTGGAGCAACCAGCCAGCAGAGTAGAACCCAGGATTACCGCGCCCAGTACCAGTTTAGTACGATTCATTATTAATACCCTCTAGATTGAGTTAATCTCCATGTAGCGTTACAAGTATTACACAAACTTTTTTATGTTGAGAATATTTTTTTGATGGGAATGCACTTATTTTTGATCGTTCGCTCAAAGAAGCATCGAAATGCATGAAAGTCCCTAAAAAACCGAAAGAAAACAGGGGGCTTCCATCGGATTCTTCTTAGATAATCCGCAATTAGATAGTAAAATCCGATTTGATTTTTTTATTAATAGTGGCTATCGATTAAATAAAAAAAGCGCCGGAAGGGCGCTTTTTTAAACAAATTAATTCACACAACAATTATTACAGTACGTGAACAGAGGCGGTGTTAGTGGTGCCGCTTGGAACCAGCGCGCCGGAGACCATCACTACGACGTCGCCTTTCTGGGCGAGGCCGCTTTGCAGGGCGACATCTTTGCCCAGACGGTAGAAATCATCAGTAGAATTGATTTCTTTCACCAGCTGCGATACCACGCCTTTGCTCAGTACTAACTGACGGGCGGTCACTTCATTGGTGGTCAATGCCAGGATGGTGGCGTCCGGGAAGTATTTACGCACGGCGCGAGCGGATTTACCGCCCTGGGTCGCTACCACGATCAGCGGCGCTTCCAGTTTTTCGGCGGTTTCTACCGCGCCGCGGCATACTGCTTCCGTAATGCGCAGTTTACGGCTGTCGTTGTTGTAGTCCAGACGGCTGTTCATGACGCGGTCGGTACGTTCGCAGATGGTCGCCATGATAGAAACGGCTTCCAGCGGGTATTTCCCTTTTGCGGATTCGCCGGACAGCATAACCGCATCCGTACCGTCGAGGATGGCGTTCGCAACGTCGCCTGCTTCTGCGCGGGTCGGACGCGGGTTTTTGATCATAGAATCCAGCATCTGAGTCGCGGTGATCACGACTTTACGTGCGCGGATACATTTTTCGATCATCATTTTCTGCGCAAAAATCACTTCTTCAACCGGGATTTCTACGCCCAGGTCGCCACGCGCAACCATGATGCCGTCGGAAGCTTCGAGAATTTCATCGAAGTTGTTCAGGCCTTCCTGGTTTTCGATCTTAGAGATAATCTGGATATTTTCGCCGCCGTGAGCTTTCAGATGCTCGCGAATTTCGACAACGTCAGAACGTTTACGGATAAAGGACGCCGCAACAAAGTCAACGCCCTGTTCGCAACCGAAGATCAGGTCCTGTTTGTCTTTTTCAGCCAGCGCCGGCAGAGCAATAGAAACGCCCGGCAGGTTAACGCCTTTGTTCTCGCCCAGATCGCCGTTGTTCAGCACCTTACAAATGACTTTATTGCCTTCGATGGCGGTCACTTCCATACCGATCAGACCATCGTCAACCAGGACGGTGTTGCCAACGCTCAGGTCGCTGGTAAAGCCTTCATAGGTGACGGCAACGATTTCATTATTACCGACCACGGATTTGTCGGTGGTAAAAGTAAAGGTTTGGCCCGCTTTCAGCGAAACGTCGTTACCGCCTTCCAGTTTAATGGTGCGGATTTCTGGTCCTTTAGTATCAAGCAGAATAGCGGCTTTTTTCCCGGTTTTGCTCATCACGTTGCGCAAGTTCTGGATACGCTGACCGTGTTCTGCATAATCGCCATGAGAGAAGTTCAGACGCATCACGTTCATGCCCGCGTCCAGCATTTTGCTTAACATCTCTTCGGATTCGGTTTTCGGACCGATAGTACAAACAATTTTCGTCTTTTTCATGACAGTCTTAGTCTTTAAGTTGAGGAGGATATGGAAATCTGGCTTCGGGCGCGCACGGCCCGGAAGCTAAGCCTGTGTTGCTAAAGTGATGATGCCTCGCTCTAAGGATAGGTGACATCGAAAGAGCGTGCAGAGGAATGTGTGCTCGCGTTTCAGCCCAACGGGAAGGGGATAATTTTAGTCGTTGAGTTTTACAGTCCAATGCGCTGAAACCATTCAAGAGACAATTGGCGCGCATTATACGCTGAAATTTACAAAAAAGGAAAATGAAAACCCTGTTTCAAAAGACATCTGTGCAGATCCACAACGGTTTGTTATTACGCTGTTTACGATGTCGCTGGCGATAACGCCGCCCGAACAGGGGCGGCGTTGCGCAACAGTGGGTGTTGTTGCGCATAATGTCAATCGAGCAACTTTTTGCCTTCCAGGTCGATGGCGATGTTTTGGTTGTGTGCTTTTCGATAGCACAGAATCGCTATCCCGATCGCCGCCCAGCTAATTCCGAGTATCAGAGCGTGAATGTTCATGTTTAAACAGACGTAGCCGATGACGATCATCCCCATGATCGGCGAAATGACATGGGCGAAAATGCGCCGCTGGGCTTTCATCCGGAAATTGAACAGGATAAACACACACAGGTTCACGACAAAAAAAGCGAAAAGCGCGCCAAAGTTCACCAGCGTGGAGATAGATTCAATCTTGCCGGAAAACAGGTAGCTGAGCAGCAGGGTGACGCCGCCGGTAAACAGAATGGCATAATCCGGCGTTTTACGCGTGGTATGGACGTGAGCGAGGAAGGCGGGCAACATTCGGTCACGCCCCATTGAAAATAGCACTCTGGACACCGCCGTTTGCGCGGTAATAATGTTGCCGACGGCGCACACAAACGCCACAATGATGGAAAATGCCACTTTGAGCCAGATACCGCCAACGTTGCCGGCAATGGTGAAAAATGCTTCATTCGTCGCATTACCTTCCGCGAAGCGGTCGACGTTACCGGTGGCGAACGCCGCAAACGCCACAACGATAATAAACAGTACTGTCGCCAAAACTAACGCCAACAGCGTTGCTTTACTGACGGCGCGCCCCCCGCCTTCGCTTTCTTCACTTAATGTACTGATAGCGTCAAAGCCGAGAAAGTTCAGCGCAGCCACCGAAATCGCCGTCGCGATGAGCCCTGGGGTGAACCACTGTGAATCGAAAAAAGGCCGGAAGGAAAGCGTTATCTGACTACTGTCCAGCAGCATCAGACGGACAATGAGTAGCACGAAAATCGCCAGAATACCGAGTTGAATAAAGACCAGTAACTTATCGAATTTCGCCGTTTGCTGTATCCCGAGATAGTTGACTCCGGTGCCAATAGCCACATAAATCAACGGCCAGACCCAGACCGGGATTTGCGGTAAAATAGCGTGGACCGCGACGCCGCCCAGCACTGCCACGAGCGTAGGGAACAAAAGATAATCCAGCAGTAATATCCATCCGGTCAGAAACCCTACGGCGGGATTAATGCATACGCCAGCATACGCATAGGCCGAACCCGACGAGGAGATATGCTGCGATAAGGTAGAGTAGCTGTACGCGGTAAAAAACATCGCGATCGCGCCAATAATATAAACCAGCGCAACCATACCGTGCGAAAGATTATAAACGACGCCATAAAGAGAGACTGGCGCGATAGGCACCATAAACACCAGACCATAAAGCACTAAATCGGTAAGAGACAATTTTTTGACTTTTTTCATGATAAATACCTTAATGGCTTTTTATGCCAGATCGCGTAAAAACGCGCTTACCGCTGCGAGGCAGGGCGCGATATTTTCTTCATGCGGGTTATGGCTGCTGCCGGGAATAGTGACCGCGCGGCAGTCTGAAATGTGAGAGAGAAGCGGAGAGACGACGCGCTCGGTTGCCTGATCGTTTTCGCCGCGTAGTACCAGAACAGGACAGCGTATCTGGCACAAATGGGGCGTAATATCCCAGTCGGCAAGTTTGCCATTTGCCGCCAGTTCATTGGTTCCCCATAAAATGTGATAAACCGTAGGGTCGGCGGCGAACTGCGCATTAGAGCGCTGAACATGAACGGCTTCTTCCGCGAGGGTATAAACGTGTCTGGCATAATAAGCGACCAGCTGTTCCGGTGGGTTTTGATAAATGACGGCGGGCATAATGACGTTTTTGATATCGTCATCGGACATTGGCGTCAGAGCGTTAAAGAGCCGTATGGCTTCCTGTTGCCACAGGGCGATACTGGCCGGCGAACTGGCCAGTATCGTCCCGCGAAGCCCGGCAGGCTGTAAGCAGGCGTGCTCTGCGGCAAGCATTCCGCCCCAGGAATGTCCCAGTATCGAATACCCGTGTCCAATACCCAGGTGATGAATTAATTGGGTTAATTGACGGAGATAACGCGCAATAGTCCAGAAAGACGCGTCAGCATGAGGAAAATGCGTTGAACGACCGCAGCCATATTGATCGTAAAATATTACCATGCGCCCGTCATCAGCCAGACGGCGATAATTTAATAAATAATCAAAGCCGCCAGAAGGGCCGCCATGAAGGATAATGAGCGGCGTGAGTAATGATTTTCTGTCTCCATAAATCCGATAGCTTGTCAATATGTTTTCAGAAAACATTTCGCCATAGAGATAAGTATCATTCATATTCTTAATGACTCAGTGTGTGGCAGGGCAGGCGAAATTTATATTCGCCTGGATAATATTATTTTTTTATTGTGTGTAAAACATTACACCAGAAGGTGGCGTAATGTTCCCATTGCAGAAACTGCGGACTTCCCCAGTGCGGCGAACAATCACTGGCAAAACAACATACTTTCCCTTTATGGTAAGTACCCATAACTAACAGTGGATCGCCATTAATTTCAGCAAGGACCTGACTATTTTCTTTGGCGATAAGCTTGTTATAGCCCAACAGCGGCGGCCATTCGCTAAATGGCTGGGTAATAACATGCTCTACCGCAGTATTTACTGCTTTACATCCTTGCGGTAGTTCTACGCGGTCATCTACATCCAGCATATCAACCGGCAATACTTCCGCCAGAACCGTATTTTTATAATTGGCTTTTGCTTCTATTCCCGTAAAGGATAAATACCCGCCGATCATTAACAGACCGCCGCCCTCAGCAACATAATCGGCGATAAGTTGTAATGCATCAGGAATAATGTCCATATTATAAAACGTTCTGTTTTGTAGCAGGAACGTATTGCTACCGATATCACTGATGACGATCGCATCATAGCAGGCTAATGCTTCGGCGGTTTGTGGAAAACGAGTTTGCACAATATGGGCAGGCATGTAGTCCACATCGATATTACCCTGGCGTAAGCAGGATAATAAATAGTCTGCACCTTCTTCATATTTGCTCGATGTAAAGCTATCAAAACCTTTAGAGTGAATCATATGAATGTGCCAGGATTCGCCAATAAATAAAATTTTCATTATGTCACCTGTTAATTAATGTGAATGACTTTATTAGATTGGGTACGCATTCGATGTAAAACCTGCAAGTGCTGAGGCATACTCGACGCACCGACTTGTTCCACCGCCAGAGAAGCGAAAGCGGAGGCATATTGAATGGCTGCGACCATGTCTGCTTGTCGCGCCAGCGCGGCGGCTAAGGCGCCATTAAAAGCGTCACCGGCCCCAGCGGCATCTTTTACCACGGCGCTCCACGCAGGAATATACAACGTGCGGGCGTGCTCACAGATCAGAGAGCCACGGGCGCCAAGGGTAATGATGACTTTTTTCACCCCGGATTGCAGAATAATATTTCCGGCTTTTTTTGCATCATTAATATCAGTAATGGTTACACCGGATAAAAAAGAGGCTTCAGTTTCATTCGGCGTGATGATGTCAATATCAGATAATAAATGCGTCACCTGTTTCGTATAGGGGGCAGGGTTCAGCATGATCATTTTATTTTCTTGTTTGCCCAGACGAATAAATTCAGTCAACGCTTCAATGTTCGTTTCGAGCTGCATTAACATAACGTCAGACTCGGCGATATAACGGTGTTGCTCATTAATCTCTTGCGTGGTGAGCATCATATTGGCGCCAGGGTAGATGGCGATAATATTATCGCCATCCACGGCGGAGACATAGATCAATGCGCTACCGGTGGGTGCTTTATCTGTTTGATACGCGCTGTATGAGGTGATGCCTGATTGAATAATATGATTCATAGCAAATGCGCTGAACTGATCTTTGCCCACTTTAAAAATAAAATGTGCCGCAGCGCCAGCGTTGTTTGCCGCTAAAGCCTGGTTGGCTCCTTTACCTCCAGGATAGAATCCAAATTGACTGGCCAGAATGGATTCTCCGCTTTGTGGAAACCACGGCACGGTTGCTGAAACATCAATATTGAATGAGCCTAAAACACACACCTTGCCTGCTTTTTTTGGGTTTTCCCGGCGCAGTTTTGCATCCTGATGGATTGGCGTGGCGATAGTGCTGGAGATATCAATCTTATTTTCAGTGATAAGCTTACTCAGCGCGTCACGGTTTAAAATCCCTCCGCCATAGCAACGCTGAAGCATACCTGATTTCTGGAAATAGCGTAGATCGGAACGAATAGTCTCCTGGCTAACCTTATAAAGGTCTGAAAGTTTACTGACGCTAACACTATTATCCTTTATCAGTAAATTAATGATGGCATGACGTCTTTCTTCTTTAAACATATTGCCTCCGGGTAGTGAGTTGAATTGTATTTATGGCAATGTTGTCATGCGGTGAATTCAATCACAGATTATGCGGTCAACCGGAAGTAACCCCAAATGAATGTCAATAATCAGAAGCGCAGCCAATGTGTTAAATATTAATTGCTTACAGAAGGGGAAAATAGTTTTGTGAGTGTTGTCATATATTTTCTATGTAATATGACGGGGTGAACGTAAAATAGTTGGGCTTGCACGATTCAGTGAGTATATGCAGCCGGACAGCGTTCGCTTATCAGTCTCTACCCTCGACGAAATAAGACGATATCGCTCTCCGGCCCGGGGGTTATATACGCTCGATTTTTGCCGGCAGCCCCTGACGTACTGCCGCGCCAGAAACCCAGTCGAGCCAGGTGTTGGTAATGGTTCTTGTCGGATCGGCAAAGCCCAGATCGTTAAGATTTATGCCTGCCCTGATTTGTGGATCATACGGCATAGGCACGCCATCCAGAGAGTGCTGCGTTGCGCCCATCTCGCGGTGGCCATATCCGTGTTCGATGGCGATGACGCCTGGCATCACGCCATTTAACAAACTGATTTGCGCCACGACCTGACCGCCCGGCGTAATGATCCGTACCCGATCGCCATGTTGCAGTCCATAACGCTCGCCGTCTTGCGGATTCAGCGCCACCAGGTTTGCTGGCTTCACATGGTGTAAGCGCGGGATGACGGCTGTTGAGCTGGACATGGTATTTGATTTAAATGAAATCAGTTTCAGCGGCCATTGCCCAATGGGAAACTGGTCGTCAATCGCACGACCATCTGACAAACGCGCCGGATACCAGACCGGGCAACCGCTGAAGCGCTCCCCGGTGATGGCGTGACGGTGGGCGGCGACATCTGCATTCCAGATCTGTAAGGGTTTTTTCCACGCGTTACCTAACCGTTGCTCCGTATAGCCGCTATCCTCGGGCGCAAACCGGCCGCCACGCGAGTAGATAAACGCCACGCGACCGACCTCATCAGCTTTAAGCGTGTGCTGAATTGCTGGCAGAATGCGGCTGACGCCGGTAAGCGAAATATCTTCCTGATTTGCCAGCGCGACCGGCGTCTTGCCCATAAAGGCGATATTAGCGGCTACGCGCAGATAGAAGTCTTCCGCCCGGTTCAGTGGAAAAGTATTGCCCTGCGGATCGGTTATCGCCCGGTCGCCGAAGCCGGGCAGATGGAGCCGTTTTGCTACCGCAATACAAAATGCTTCCATTGAGACAGGTTGCCCGTCCGCCGTGCGGTGAGTGGCGGGGGCGACAACCGGCCAGCGGGCGGTAGTGGCTTTACTGGCTACGCCGCCCCAGGGCGCCGTAAAGCCCCAGCTCTCAAAATTGTGCGTATCCGGCACAATGTAATCCGCCAGCGCCGTCGTTTCATTCATAAAGGCGTCAATCGCGATAAAGAGCGGCAGTCGGCGAGGGTCTTTTAGTTTTTCTTCCGCCACGGCGCGTAGACCGGGAACACCGTAAAACGGGTTGCTCATATTGGAAATCCAGGCTTTAAGCGGATAAGGATAGCCTTCGAGCGCGGAGGTCAACAGTTCGGTAAGCTGGCCTGCCACAAAGGGATACCACGGCGCTTTGGCTGGATAAGGGGATTGCCCACCGGCAATTTTGTCGCGGTATTCTTCCGATGCTTCATAAGCGGTTTTGCTACGGGCAATACTTAACCCGGACGGTTTCACTTTTCCGGCAAAACTGTTCATGTTGTAGCGGGGGCCGTCGCTAACGCCGTTGAATTTGCCGCCGCCGACAAAGACGCCGCCGGACAAGCTGAGGTTGCCGATCAGCGCGTTAAGCATCATGACCGACCAGGCGTTATAAAACCCATTGCCGGCCATCATGCCGCCGTGACTGATGACCGCAGCTTTACGTCCGTGACTGGTAAAGGTTTCCGCCAGCGCGATAATTTGCGCTTCCGGCACGCCGCACTGTTCGCTGTATTGCGCCAACGAGAGCTTTTCTGCCGCCTCTTTCAGGCGTTGCAACCCGCTCTTCACCGTGACCCGTTGGCCGTCGGCGAGCGTAACGTACTGCGTCACGAAAAGCCGTGCCTGTCGGCAAGTGGACGCATCGACCAACTCGCCGTCGGTATTCAGTACGACAGGGGTCTCTTCGCCATCGGGCGTAAGATGGCGCAGCGTCAGGTGTTGTCCGGCAAGCGTCGGCAGCTCATCCGCAATGACCAGGTGCGTGGCGTTGGTCCAACTTTGCTCGCCGGCCTGCTGCATCGCCTGTACGCCGGGAATCGCCAGATAATCAGCATTATAACGTTGATTATCCATGATCCAGCGGATCATCCCCATTGCCAGCGCCGAATCACTGCCGGGCATGACCGGTTGCCAGCGACCGCGAGGATCGGCGAGCACCGTTGATAAGGGGAGGGCGGGGGCGACCACGACGTATTGAAAATTCTCACGCAGTCGGGCGCTCGCCAACTGACGTGCCTGGCGTTTAAACGGATTGCCGGACTGTGCCGGGGAGGTGCCCATAAAGAGCGCAAACTCCACGTTTTCCCAGTCGGGTTTGACATGCGGGTTTTTATCCAGATCGCCCATCAATGCCCCGGAGCCGGCCCGGTAAGCCAGTCCACAGTAGGCGCCATGCGCGCCGAAATTCTTGCTGCCGAAGCTATTTAGCGCAAAACGACGCAGAAACGCATCGCGGCCTTCGTCGCTGGTATTCGTGACCAGTAACTGATTGGTTTTGGGCCCGAAACTGGGGTGCTTTGCGTCAATTGGCGTATCCGGCGCATGAATAGCGCGCAGTCCGTCCACATGACCTTCGCCAAACAGATCGCCGCCTTCCACGACTTCTTCAATAAGTTGCTCAAAGCTGATGCGCTGCCATTTCCCTTCGCCGCGTTTACCCACGCGTTTCATCGGTTCAAGCAGTCGTAGCGGACTGTACAGGCTTTCCAGCAGCGTGGCGCCGCGCGCGCAGGCGGTTGAGCGGGCGTCAAGACCGCTTTCTCCCGCCAGTTGCTCCATGGCTTCGCTAAAAGGGACGGACGAGTCAATCGGGTGTTCCTGCGACAAGGGGTGATAGGGATTGCCGGCGATGCGTATCACTTTGCCATCGGCATTAACCCGGGCGCGGATACCGCACTGTGTCCAACAGCCGAAGCATTGCGTCATGGCGATGGTTTGTTGTGGATTTTGCTGCCAGTGTGTTTGCGCCTGCGCCTCCGGAATTAACGCATTGCCAAAGATGCGGTCGCGCGTTACCTTGCCGGACGTCCCGTTTAACAGGCCATCAATTGCGCGTTTCGCCACATCACGGTAGCTCAGACCAAAAGTGACCATCCCACCGACGGCGAGACCGACTTTTAGCCACTGACGACGGGTTAAATTAGCCATGTTGTAATCTCCTGGTGAGTCCGTTCAGCGTTTCACGAATAATAATCAGTAGCGCTATCCACAGGCCGAAGGTGCCGAGAATAGCCAGCCAGCCATCCGTTCCGCCTGGTAACGAGTAAGGGTTAAATTGCGCGTTGAACTTGGGGACGGTTTGTACCTGAATCAACAATGTCCAGCGCATCAGCCAACATAGCGCCAGCGCGCTGAGAACCAGCAGGACGCGTCTTAGCTGTGATAACGGATGGCGTAGCGCCAGGCTACAGAACAGCAGTGTGCATACCCACAGCGCTACCCAGCCGACAGCGTAATATTTGGCTGACAGGGCGACGGTAATCCACTGACGGATTGCCGTGCCGGAAAGCGTATCGCCGCTAACCCACATGGCCACAACCAGCCCCAGCGCCGCCAGCGTCCAGATTTGTCCCCACAATATTTTTGGCAGCCTTACCGAGTCGCGTCGGGCGGCGACAATCATCAGCGCGAAGAACGCCTGTAAGGCGCTAAGAAACATCGCCACGGGGAAGGCGTAGCTAAACCAGATTGGGCGCGCCAGCACAACGGAGACTTCGCGGCCGGTATAAATCAACAGGCCCACCGCGCAAAGCGCGCTGGCTAACGCCAACCATTTAGTGACGTTGTAACTTTTATTGAATAATCGTTTAATCTGCTGCGCCAGGAACCACAGAGCGAGAAATCCGGTAAACAGCGGCAGGAATAACGCTCCCCAGGGCATCCACGACCAGGGCGTCGGCCAGGCATAGAAATGCCAGACGCGGGCGGTCTGGTGCAGATCCGCCGTCAGCGCCAGCGGTGCGGTAATCGCACAGGTAATGGCAATCAGTAATGCCCGATTTTCTTCTGTTGCGGCGTCTTTTTTCCGCCAGTGAAGATAACAGGCAAACAGTGCGGCGCAGGCGGCAATGCCAATAAAAAAGAAATATTGTACCGCCCACGGCAGCCAGCTAATGTCCTGCGGGTGAGCCAGCACTTCTTCAATGATGAGTGAATGCGTCATTCAGACCTCCTGCCAAAGCGCGGGCTGCGCACGGCCCATTAATGGGGTGACAAAGGCGTCGTCCAGACCCAGGTAGAAAACATGGGGCGACGTGCCGTTTTCCGGCTTTAATACCTTGATAGCGTCGCGATGCTGATGAAGCATGGTGGCGATGCGGCTATGGGGATCTTTGATATCGCCAATAATACGCGCGCCGCCGACGCAGGACTCTACGCAAGCGGGTAACAGTCCGGCTTCCAGACGATGGACGCAAAACGTGCATTTATCGGCAGTTTGCGTTTCATGATTGATAAATCGGGCGTCGTAAGGACACGCCTGGACACAATAGGCGCAGCCGACGCAGCGTTTGTTATCCACCACCACAATGCCATCTTCCCGCTGAAAGGTGGCTTGTACCGGGCAGACCGGCACACAGGGGGGGTTATCGCAATGGTTGCACAGACGCGGCAACAGCACATTCGTGACTTCCTGACTACCTTCACGCTGGACCTGGTATTGGTTCACCGTCGTACGAAACGCGCCTTGCGGCGTTTGGTTTTCAATAGTGCAACTTACGGTACAGGACTGACAGCCGATACAACGCCGCAGATCGATAAGCATGGCGTAACGGTGTCGGGGAGAGCCTTCATGCCGCTCCGGCGAAAAAGGAAATTTCGCTTCAGCCAGCGGAACCAGCGAGGCGCCAGCGGTCAGGACGCCAAGCTGCTGGAGAAATTGCCGTTTACTGCTGTCCATATTGACTCCCGTCCACATTGCCAACAATGAAACATTTGTCACGATGTTGGTTCATGTGTAATGAATAAAAAATGTCGATGATTTACAGTGTAAAAATCGAGGCGGGGTGCGCTCTATTGTGGTTAACCACATACCCGGCTTGTTGTTGATCTAAAACAACATAATTGACAGGGATATTGGGGTGAGAGGTAAAACCGTAAGGCGCCTGGCGGTGTTGGCGGCAGTAGGGCTACTTTGTCATGGCGCGTGGGCAGGGACGTGGAATATCGGTATTTTGGCCATGCGCGGCGAGGCGTCTACGCGTAGCCACTGGCAACCGTTGGCAAAGACATTAAGCCAACAGCTTCCAGGCGAAACCTTTCACATCCAGCCGCTGGATCTGCATCAAATGCAGGAGGCCGTTAACCAGGGAACCGTGCAGTTTGTGATAACCAACCCGGCGCAATTTGTCCAACTGAACAGCCATGCGCCGCTGCGCTGGTTAGCTTCCCTGCGCTCCACGCGCGATGGGAAAGCGGTGAGTAATGTTATTGGCAGCGTGATTTTGACCCGGCGCGATAGCGGCATCACCACGGCGCATGATCTCATCGGTAAGACCGTCGGCGCGATTGATGCTCAGGCGTTTGGCGGCTATTTATTAGGCTATAAAGCGCTCAGCGACGCGGGCTTACGCCCGGAGCGCGATTTTCATCTCCGTTTTACCGGATTTCCTGGCGATGCCTTAGTCTATATGCTGCGCGAAAAAGCGGTGCAGGCGGCAATTGTGCCAGTGTGCCTGTTAGAAAATATGGATCAGGAAGGATTGATTAATAAAAAGGACTTTATCGCGCTGCTTTCCCGACCGACGCCCCTGCCTTGCTTAACCAGTACGCCGTTATATCCTGACTGGTCGTTCGCGGCGCTACCTGCGGTAAGCGATGCGCTGGCGGATCGCGTAACGCGAGCGCTATTCAACGCGCCCGCCGCCGCGTCATTTCACTGGGGCGCGCCTGCGTCCACCAGTCAGGTGGAAGCCTTGCTGCGTGATGTTCGTCAGCACCCTCAGCAGCGTCGACTGTGGCTGGATGTCAAAAGTTGGTTAATCCAGCACCAGCTAATGGTCGGCGGCGTGATTCTGGCGTTCTTGTTGCTCACGCTCAATTATATTTGGGTCATGCTGCTGGTGCGTCGACGTGGAAAGCAACTGGAACGTAATAGCGTAGTTCTTCATCAGCATGAGCGGGCGCTGGAAACCGCCCGGCAAATGAGCGTGTTGGGTGAAATGACCTCCGGGTTTGCCCATGAGCTTAATCAGCCGCTTTCCGCGATTCGACATTATGCCCAGGGGTGCCTGATTCGACTGCGCGCTGCAGATGAACAGCATCCCTTGCTGCCGGCGCTGGAGCAGATTGACCAGCAGGCGCAACGCGGTGCGGATACTCTGCGTAACCTGCGTCACTGGGTCAGCCAGGCGCAGGGCAACCCGGTGCTAACCGAAGCGTGGAAGGCCATAGCCATTCGCGAGGCGATTGATCATGTCTGGCAATTGTTGCGTATGGCGCAACAGTTTCCGACAGTGACTCTGCATACCGAGGTTAGCGCTGCGCTGCGCGTAACGCTGCCGTCAGTGCTGCTGGAACAGGTGCTGGCGAATATCATTCTTAATGCGGCTCAGGCGGGCGCCACCCATTTATGGATCGTTGCTGAACGCACTGAAAACGGCATCAGTATTGTTTTACAGGATAACGCCGGGGGAATCGATGAGGCGCTATTACGTCAGGCGTTTCAGCCGTTTATGACCACCCGTAAAGAGGGGATGGGCTTAGGGCTGGCGATTTGCCAGCGGCTGGTGCGGTATGGGCGGGGCGATATCAGCATCAGGAACCAGACCGCGCCGGACGGTCTGTCGGGAACGGTGGTTACGATACATTTCTTACATGAAAATGGGGGCAGGGATGGCGACAATTCATCTACTGGATGATGATACGGCGGTCACTAACGCGTGCGCGTTTTTACTGGAAAGTCTGGGATATGACGTAAAATGCTGGACGCAGGGGGCGGATTTTTTGGCGCAGGCCAGTCTGTATCAGGCCGGGGTCGTATTACTGGATATGCGAATGCCGGTACTGGATGGGCAGGGCGTTCATGATGCGTTGCGCCAGTGCGGAAGTACCCTGGCGGTTGTTTTTCTTACCGGGCATGGCGATGTACCGATGGCCGTGGAGCAGATGAAACGCGGCGCCGTCGATTTTCTGCAAAAACCGGTATCGGTAAAACCGCTACAGGCGGCGCTGGAGCGTGCGCTGACGGTTTCATCGGCAGCGGTGGCGCGTCGTGAGATTATACTGTGTTACCAGCAGTTGACGCCGAAAGAGCGTGAGCTGGCCAGCCTGGTGGCAAAAGGATTTATGAACCGTGAAATTGCGGAAGCGATGAATATCGCGGTGCGTACCGTAGAGGTGCACCGCGCCAGAGTCATGGAAAAAATGCAGGCCGGTAGCCTGGCGGAACTGATTAGGCGTTTCGAAAAAATGGCCTCGCCAGAGACCAGAATACGAACAACGTATGAGCCATGAATAATAAACCGCGCTATTTCTTTGATTTGCATCAAATTTTGTTTAATAGAGAAGACTGTTATATTCTGTTGGTTTGATCTGGCGACGAGTAAAACGTATGACAAAACCGACAAAAGATGACGAACTGTACCGCGAGATGTGCCGGGTGGTGGGCAAGGTCGTGCTGGAAATGCGCGATCTGGGGCAGGAGCCTAAATATATTGTTATTGCGGGCGTGTTAAGAACCGCGCTGGCGAATCAACGCATCCAACGTAGCGCGTTAGAAAAACAGGCTATGGAAACCGTGATTAACGCTCTGGCGCGGTCATAGCCGCTATCAGGGTGGCAATAACGACATCGCCTTTGAATTGTCGCGATTGTCACCATGGCGGGCGGGTTACCCGCCGTTAGCGATGCGCAGGGTTATCAGGTGATGGCTAAGCGCAGCCCTAATGTATCAGGGTACGGCTCAAAATAATTCTGGCTGCGTAGATAGTCATCCGGATGTTCCGCCAGATAGTGCTTCAGCAGCGTTAACGGTGCCAGGATAGGTAGTCGGCCCGCCCGGTAGCCGAGAATCACCTCGCGTAATTCCGCGCGTTGCCTGCTGTTCAACGCGCGGTGAAAATAGCCCTGGATATGCATCAGCACATTGGTGTGATTTTTACGTGAAGCGGGGTGGCGCAGGATAGCCATCAGTTTTTCTCTGTATCGGACAAAGAAGGCATCCAGATCGTCCCACTCATGCAGACGCGCGACGAAAGGGCCAATTTCGCGGTAGCCGGCCTGGTGGTGGGCGAGAAGCTGAAGTTTGTATCGGCTATGAAACGCGAGCAAACTGTGACGACTCAAGCCCTGCGCGCGTAGCGCATTTAATTCATGTAGCGCGAAGATACGTGCGATGAAATTCTCGCGTAGTACCGGATCGTGCAGGCGACCATCTTCCTCTATCGGCAGCCAGGGATATTTGTCCATCATCGCGGCGGTAAACAGCCCCGTGCCAGCTTTGCGGCCCCTGTTACCCTTTTCATCATACAGGCGAACGCGCTCCATTCCGCAACTGGGCGATTTTGCACACACAATAAACCCCGCCAGTTCGCCTATTGTTGGCAGAAACCGATCAGCAAAGGCATTCATTCGCTCGGTGACGTCATCGTGCGGGGCATGGCTATAGCGCATCCGAATGTCGCCACAGGTCGTCTGGATAAGACGCAGCGCAGGGCGGGGCACGGGCAGGCCGATCGCCACCTCCGGGCAGATCGGTTTGTAGGCCACCCACGGCGCCAGAGAGTTCATGACAAAATCCATACGCTTATGTCCGCCATCAAAGCGTACCGTGGCGCCAGTCAGACATCCGCTAATGCCGACTACGGGTTTGTTATTCATGATTCCCCCTTATTGAAAGTACGACGACTGACGCCAATGGCGCAAAATGTTATCTCACGCTGATTTAAAACTTACACAACTTTGTTTTTTTGTCTAAGTTTTCGCGGAGATTTTTTTTGACGTAATTAAATATCAATAAGATAGAATGAGGGGAAGAAATCTATTTCAGCGCCTATAGTGTGATAACCTCCAGCGAAGCGACCACGTTGCGCCACTGGGCAAGCTGTTTTTTCTGCCCGGCAGTGAGCTTTCCGGTGGTCACCAGGAACCATTTTCTCTGGGCGAACAGCTCGGGCGCCAGCACAACTGGGGGCGAGGGAAGCACATTGAGCCGCAGCTCTTGTCCGGTACGAGTCAACGCTTCCAGCCAGATTTCACAGTGATCCGAGAGATTCCATCCGCTAATAAAGGCATTGTTGCCAGGCGCTTTTCTGTCGCCTTCAAGGCAAAAAGAGGTGTAGGCAATAATGATGCCATCCAGTATTTCGCGCAGCGTCATCACGGCGGGAAGATGCGCGGACACTTTGCTGCGCAACGGACGCAATAAATGGGTCACCAGTTCTGCGCGGGGATATTCCCGGCCACAGTCATAAATCAACTGCCGCAGCGCGTCAATTCGCCCTTCGTGGAGATGTTGAAGCATCGTCTCCTGGATCGTTATCCAGTTATCGCCCAGGCGAATAACCGGACGCGACAGTAAGGGTTTGACCTGGCTTATCGGTACGCCTTTTCTCACCCAGTCGAGAATGCTAAGCGCTTGTCGAATATCGTCATCGCTGTATAAGCGATGTCCGCCATCAGTACGCTGCGGTTTCAATAAACCATAGCGTCGCTGCCATGCCCTTAGCGTGGCGGCATTGATACCGCATAGTCTGGCAAATTCGCCGATAGAATACGACATGGTAAAGCCCGTTAAATAAGGGGATTCTACTATATCATGATCAAATGAAGACTAAGGTAGTGATAAATGGTGCGGCATACCAGGGCATCCGTATGGATTTTGTCGATGATGAGCAATACTGCGTGGCGTAAGGCTCATCAAAATATGACCAATGCTTAATACCATCGGACGCCCCTGGTTAATACTCTATTAACCTCATTCTTCGGGCACAGTTAAGTAACTCTGTCACTTTATGAACCTGTAGCTTTCTCATCATATTCATCCGGTGTGTTTCGACGGTTTTTATACTGATATGTAGCTTTTCGCTGATCCCATGATTGGTATACCCCTCGTCAATAAGTTTAAGAACCTGACGCTCGCGCAAAGTAAGCAGTTGATGATTGGTCGTGTCAGCGTTTAATTCAGCCAGGATAGCTTCCCGATTCAACGTTGGGTCAATGTAACGCTTGTTTACTGCTACTGTTTGCAATGCCGCTAACAGAACTTGCTGACTACTGCTTTTTAAAACATAGCCATTAGCACCTGCGGCTAAAGTTTTAATGGTCATATACTCTTGTTGGTATGCTGTGTAAACCAGAATATTCATTGCTGGCCAACGCTGATGTAATTGAGGAATGATATCCAGGCCATTGATGCCAGGTAGACTAAGATCAAGGATAAGTATGTCAGGCTCGTATGCACAACAGGCATTATAAACCTCAAGACCATTTTTAACATGCTCTACAATTTTAAAATGAGGCCAGGGTAATAAGGCATTCATAATGCCGTTAATGATGATTTCATGATCGTCTACTAATAAGATCTTATATTCTTTCATTTTGCTGCCCTCGCGAAAATTAAGATAATATTAAGTAATGGTGTAGTTTTTGAAGATCATACGTATTTTCTGGCGTAAGTCGGTTAGTTCCTCCAGCGCGATGATTTTCCCCATTTTTACGCGATTCTCAATGTCTATGACATAGCATACTAATTCAGTCTGCCCTATTTGACCTAAACAGCCTTTTAATGTGTGAATTAACTGATCGATTTTTTCTCCAGCCGATACGGCATTTTCAATATCAGCCAGCAAGAGGTCCAGTGATTGGAAAATCTTGCTATTAATGACCATATCATCTGTCGCCAGTAGCGCTGAGCAGCGACTCGGATCCTGCTCCTGTAGCTCTATATTTCGTAAAAGTTGGTATTCTGCGGCAATACTGATGTAGCGAGCTAAGGTAGCCAATGTCACTGGTTTTGTAATGTAATGATGAATCCCATTTTTTTTACAACGATGAATATCTTCTGTCGCTACGCTAGCGGATAGTGCCACAAACATGCAGTCAGGATCTAAATTATTCGGCTCATCATGCCATAATCGTACACATTCAATACCATCTATTTCTGGCATTCTAATGTCAATCAGTACTAAATCGAATCGCTGCTGTTGTGATAAAGTCAGAGCCTCGTTACTACTGGCGGCAATAGTGACGTGTTGGCCCAGGCTGACAAGCATTTTGCCGATGATATCCCGATTAATATCGGCATCATCAACCAAAAGAATCTGCAACTGCCAGGGTGGTAACAAATTATTTATTACTGGCATATTTGGTGTACACAATATTAACTGTTGCGCCAGGTCGTAGAGTTTTCCGGAGAAATACAAAAGCTCTGCGTTGAGAAGCGCATTTTGCTGGTGGGGTGGTTCACCGCGTATTCCCCAGCAAGCCAGTTGCCGATGCAGGCAGAACGGCGCTGACAGCGTCCCTTTAATTGGTTGAGGCGGCTGGTATTCTTGTAAGGGTAATACTAGCGAGACACAGGTTCCAACCCCGGGGACACTTTTTAGTGTCAGATTACCGCCCATCATTTTAGCCAGGCTTGACGCAATAGTCAGTCCAATTCCTGTACCTTGCGAATTTGTGTCAGCTTGATAAAAAGCAGTAAAGATTTGAGACTGCTGCTGTATTTCAATCCCTTTACCGCTATCGCTAACCAGAAATATTAATTGTTCCTCATGACGCTTGACCGTCAGACGTATCCCTCCGGTTTCGGTAAATTTTACCGCGTTCCCGAGTAAATTAACCAAAATTTGCCGTAAACGGATACTGTCGGTATGAAAATAGAGAGGGACATGTTGACCGACAAAAGTACGTAATGACAGTTTTTTGCTTTGCGCTGGCCCCTGGATGGTTTGCATTGCCTGGTCCAGTAACGGCAGTAACGCTGTTTCTTCCATATGTAATGTGAAATGACCAGACTCGATGCGTGAAAAATCCAGCAGATTATTAATAATAGCTAACAAAGACAGTGTACAATTTCTGGCGGTATCAGCTAATCCTTGTTGCTCTATGTTTAAAGGGGTGGTTTGTAATAATTCAATTGCACCGAGTACGCCATTCATCGGAGTACGTAACTCATGACTTATTACCGTAAGATGAATGCTTTTACGTTTGTTAGCTCGCTCAGCGCGTTTTTTTGCTTCATTTAGCGCCTGGGTGCGCTCTGCGACTTTGTTTTCCAGATTGTCGTATTGGACTTGTAGAGTATCAAGCAGTTGGTTAAAAGCACCGGCAATACTATCTAATTCATCCAGTCGTTGTGCTGGTAAACGTGTGCTCAGCGGTGCAGTTGCGGTTTTATTAATGACATCGACAAAACGCCATAACGGTTTGGCCAGTGAGCGATGTAGTAACCAGCAAAAAGCCGACGTCATCAACACCAATGCTGTTAATGTAAAGGGGATTTGTTGAAGGATAATTTTTAAGATGCGATTATGTAGATTACCGTATGGGTACAGCGTAACCAGACTCCATCCGGGGCCATGCAAGGTTGTGCGTAATATCAGAAATCCGGGAATTTGCTGCCATCCATCATGCAGCGTTACATTTTCTAACTGTGTACGTATTTTTTGCGGGATGTATGAAAACGGCAATAAGTGGTTGTTTTGATCCAGCCATACTCGAATACTATCATCTAATGGCAGGTGGCTCTTAGTAATGAGATCGGGAAGTTTAACCGTCACCTCAAAAAATACGCCTTGCTGATCGGCAACCGCAACGGAAGCGTGCCATCCTTTGCCGTTTATGTATTCTGGTTCACTCCAGTAAAACCCGGCATGGGTTGGGTATAAAGGAAAGCTTTTTCGCGTTAAAGGCTGTAGAGTTGAATAATCTGAAGGGTTATCAGTAGATAATAACGAAATCTCATTTTTATGATTAAGAATAAAACTATCGCGACGAAAGCTATTTTCATCGATATCAGAGGACTGCAGAAAGAGACGGTGCTTCTCTCCGTTTAGCGTCGGCGTGCAATTTGAAGGACCGACAGATAGATGCCGGCTCACCTCAGGGAAAATATCGTTATGATGAATCTCAGTCGCTAATGAGCATTGATACATTAAATTTTTAGCGTCACGTTCAGCTTCTTCAAACCGTTGATTGCTTAGTACAATATTCATCTCGGATAGAACGGATAAATCCTCTATTATATGCTGCCGTTTCTGAACCATTGATATATAAGCTGCGGTAAGCACAGATAGCAGCCAAATAATTATTGTTGTTAATAAAAATAAAAAAGTTAGCCTGATTACTAAAGATGTTTGCAGCGTATTCTTGAGATTGAGCAAATTCATAATGCTTCCCTCCAGTTGCCTGTTGCAAAATCTTTGGCACTTGATCACTATCGCAGTACATATAGTTTCATCAGAAGATTAATCGATGGTGTTATCATTAGGAAGATAAATTTCTTCATATATAACCCAGTCGATGACTACAATTACTTTTTAATAAGATGGCGATGTAAAAACATCGTAACAGTTTATTTAATAAATAATTTTTCAAATTGTAAGTTTTTATGTCAATGCTGAAAATGTAATTGTGAATTTATCGGAAAATCCGAATGATAGAATCGCCTGTGACAAGGTATATGTAGACAGCATCCTGATATTGTACAAGAAGAGTATAGTCGAAATAAATGTGAATCAGGCTTTTTACGGATGTGGTTGTGAGCGAATTTGATAGAAACTCCCATTTATGTCTGAGGAGGGATTCATGCTGGCAGTTTTAAAAGGCATTCCATTAATTCAGGATATCAGGGCCGAAGGTAATAGCCGATCCTGGATAATGACTATTGATGGGCATCCTGCCAGAGGAGAAATTTTCTCAGAAGCATTTTCTATTTCTTTGTTCTTAAATGACCTGGAAAGCTTACCTAAGCCTTGTCTTGCCTATGTGACACTACTGCTTGCAGCACACCCGGACGTCCATGATTATGCTATACAGCTCACAGCGGATGGGGGATGGTTAAACGGTTATTATACCACAAGTAGTAGCTCTGAGCTTATTGCTATTGAGATAGAAAAACACCTGGCTTTAACTTGCATTTTAAAAAATGTAATACGCAATCACCATAAACTTTATTCGGGTGGGGTATAAAATGGTAGTAAATAAACGTTTAATCTTAATTTTACTATTTATACTCAATACAGCAAAGAGTGATGAGTTATCATGGAAAGGTAATGACTTCACCCTTTATGCCAGACAAATGCCATTAGCAGAGGTTTTACATCTGCTCTCAGAGAACTATGATACGGCTATTACTATTAGCCCATTGATAACAGCTACATTTAGTGGAAAAATTCCGCCTGGACCACCGGTCGATATTTTGAATAACCTGGCAGCACAATATGATTTGCTTACCTGGTTTGATGGCAGCATGTTATATGTATATCCTGCATCGTTATTAAAACATCAGGTTATCACTTTCAATATTTTATCTACTGGACGGTTCATTCATTACTTACGCAGCCAGAATATCCTTTCATCACCGGGATGCGAGGTTAAAGAAATTACCGGTACCAAAGCTGTGGAGGTGAGCGGTGTTCCCAGCTGCCTGACTCGTATTAGTCAATTAGCTTCAGTGCTGGATAATGCGTTAATCAAACGAAAAGACAGTGCGGTGAGTGTAAGTATATACACGCTTAAGTATGCCACTGCGATGGATACCCAGTACCAATATCGCGATCAGTCCGTCGTGGTTCCAGGGGTCGTTAGTGTATTGCGTGAGATGAGTAAAACCAGCGTCCCGACGTCATCGACGAACAATGGTTCACCCGCTACACAGGCATTGCCCATGTTTGCTGCCGACCCACGCCAGAATGCAGTGATCGTTCGTGATTATGCGGCCAATATGGCCGGGTATCGGAAACTCATCACAGAATTAGATCAACGCCAGCAGATGATAGAGATTTCGGTGAAAATTATCGATGTTAATGCTGGAGATATTAACCAGTTAGGCATCGACTGGGGAACGGCAGTGTCGCTGGGTGGCAAGAAAATTGCGTTCAATACAGGTTTGAATGACGGTGGTGCTAGTGGTTTTTCAACGGTAATCAGCGATACCTCAAACTTTATGGTGCGTCTGAATGCCCTGGAAAAAAGCTCTCAGGCTTATGTACTTTCCCAGCCATCTGTGGTGACTTTAAATAATATCCAGGCTGTGCTGGATAAAAATATTACTTTCTATACCAAACTGCAGGGAGAAAAAGTGGCTAAACTTGAATCCATCACTACGGGTTCTTTGTTACGCGTTACACCTCGCTTGTTAAATGACAATGGCACGCAAAAAATAATGCTTAATCTTAATATTCAGGATGGACAACAAAGTGATACGCAAAGCGAAACAGACCCGCTGCCCGAAGTGCAAAATTCTGAAATTGCTTCGCAAGCCACATTATTGGCCGGGCAAAGTCTATTGCTGGGAGGGTTTAAACAAGGTAAACAAATCCACTCGCAAAACAAAATCCCTTTATTGGGCGATATTCCTGTTGTAGGTCATTTGTTTCGCAATGATACGACTCAAGTACATAGTGTAATCAGGCTTTTTTTGATTAAAGCCTCAGTAGTAAATAATGGCATATCTCATGGTTAATCCAAAGAGTTCCTGGAAAATACGTTTTTTAGGTCACGTTTTACAAGGCCGGGAAGTATGGCTGAATGAAGGTAACCTGTCACTGGGGGAGAAGGGATGCGATATTTGTATTCCGCTGGCTATAAATGAAAAAATTATTCTGAGAGAACAGGCAGATAGTTTATTTGTTGATGCCGGGAAAGCCAGAGTTAGAGTTAATGGCCGCAGATTTAATCCAAATAAGCCGCTACCATCCAGTGGGGTTTTGCAGGTTGCGGGAGTGGCTATCGCGTTTGGTAAACAGGATTGTGAACTTGCTGATTATCAAATACCCGTTTCCAGATCAGGGTACTGGTGGTTGGCTGGCGTATTCTTGATTTTCATCGGTGGAATGGGTGTCCTGTTAAGTATTAGTGGTCAGCCTGAAACGGTAAATGACTTACCTTTGCGGGTTAAGTTTTTATTAGACAAAAGCAATATTCATTATGTGCGGGCGCAATGGAAAGAAGATGGCAGCCTGCAGTTGTCCGGTTATTGCTCGTCAAGCGAACAGATGCAAAAGGTGAGAGCGACTCTCGAATCATGGGGGGTCATGTATCGGGATGGTGTAATCTGTGATGACTTATTGGTACGAGAAGTGCAGGATGTTTTGATAAAAATGGGTTACCCGCATGCTGAAGTATCCAGCGAAGGGCCGGGGAGCGTGTTAATTCATGATGATATACAAATGGATCAGCAATGGCGCAAGGTTCAACCATTACTTGCAGATATTCCCGGGTTATTGCACTGGCAGATTAGTCACTCTCATCAGTCTCAGGGGGATGATATTATTTCTGCGATAATAGAGAACGGTTTAGTGGGGCTTGTCAATGTTACGCCAATGCGGCGCTCTTTTGTTATCAGTGGTGTACTGGATGAATCTCATCAACGCATTTTGCAAGAAACGTTAGCAGCATTAAAGAAAAAGGATCCCGCTCTTTCTTTAATTTATCAGGATATTGCGCCTTCCCATGATGAAAGCAAGTATCTGCCTGCGCCAGTGGCTGGCTTTGTACAGAGTCGCCATGGTAATTACTTATTACTGACGAATAAAGAGCGTTTACGTGTAGGGGCATTGTTACCCAATGGGGGAGAAATTGTCCATCTGAGTGCCGATGTGGTAACGATTAAACATTATGATACTTTGATTAACTATCCATTAGATTTTAAGTGAGTGGAAAATGACAACTTTGACCCGGTTAGAAGATTTGCTGCTTCATTCGCGTGAAGAGGCCAAAGGCATAATTTTACAATTAAGGGCTGCCCGGAAACAGTTAGAAGAGAACAACGGCAAGTTACAGGATCCGCAGCAATATCAGCAAAACACCTTATTGCTTGAAGCGATCGAGCAGGCCGAAAATATCATCAACATTATTTATTATCGTTACCATAACAGCGCACTTGTAGTGAGTGAGCAAGAGTAAAGTAAAAATATCTTAGAGCCTATCCCACCAGGCGTTAATTGGCGCAGCCAGTTTGGACACGGATAGCGCGCAAAAACCGCAGCGTACACGTAGTACGTGAGGTTTGACTCGCTACGCTCGCCCTTCGGGCCGCCGCTAGCGGCGTTCAAAACGCTAACGCGTTTTGGCGAGCACTGCCCAGGTTCAAAATGGCAAGTAAAATAGCCCTAATGGGATAGGCTCTTAGTTAGCACGTTAATTATCTATCGTGTATATGGAGGGGAATGATGATAAAGAAAAAGGCTGCGTTTAGTGAATATCGTGATTTAGAGCAAAGTTACATGCAGCTAAATCACTGTCTTAAAAAATTTCACCAAATCCGGGCTAAGGTGAGTCAACAGCTTGCTGAAAGGGCAGAGAGCCCCAAAAAGAGCAGAGAGACAGAGAGTATTCTTCATAACCTATTTCCACAAGGCGTTGCCGGGGTTAACCAGGAGGCCGAGAAGGATTTAAAGAAAATAGTAAGTTTGTTTAAACAACTTGAAGTACGACTGAAACAACTTAATGCTCAAGCCCCGGTGGAGATACCGTCAGGAAAAACAAAAAGGTAAAGCATAATGTCTTCAGGAAACATCTTATGGGGAAGTCAAAACCCTATTGTGTTTAAAAATAGCTTCGGCGTCAGCAACGCTGATACCGGGAGCCAGGATGACTTATCCCAGCAAAATCCGTTTGCCGAAGGGTATGGTGTTTTGCTTATTCTCCTTATGGTTATTCAGGCTATCGCAAATAATAAATTTATTGAAGTCCAGAAGAACGCTGAACGTGCCAGAAATACCCAGGAAAAGTCAAATGAGATGGATGAGGTGATTGCTAAAGCAGCCAAAGGGGATGCTAAAACCAAAGAGGAGGTGCCTGAGGATGTAATTAAATACATGCGTGATAATGGTATTCTCATCGATGGTATGACCATTGATGATTATATGGCTAAATATGGCGATCATGGGAAGCTGGATAAAGGTGGCCTACAGGCGATCAAAGCGGCTTTGGATAATGACGCCAACCGGAATACCGATCTTATGAGTCAGGGGCAGATAACAATTCAAAAAATGTCTCAGGAGCTTAACGCTGTCCTTACCCAACTGACAGGGCTTATCAGTAAGTGGGGGGAAATTTCCAGTATGATAGCGCAGAAAACGTACTCATGAAAAAAGACCCGACCCTACAACAGGCACATGACACGATGCGGTTTTTCCGGCGTGGCGGCTCGCTGCGTATGTTGTTGGATGACGATGTTACACAGCCGCTTAATACTCTGTATCGCTATGCCATGCAGCTTATGGAGGTAAAAGAGTTCGCCGGCGCAGCGCGACTTTTTCAATTGTTGACGATATATGATGCCTGGTCATTTGACTACTGGTTTAGGTTAGGGGAATGCTGCCAGGCTCAAAAACATTGGGGGGAAGCGATATACGCTTATGGACGCGCGGCACAAATTAAGATTGATGCGCCGCAGGCGCCATGGGCCGCAGCGGAATGCTATCTCGCGTGTGATAACGTCTGTTATGCAATCAAAGCGTTAAAGGCCGTGGTGCGTATTTGCGGCGAGGTCAGTGAACATCAAATTCTCCGACAGCGTGCAGAAAAGATATTACAGCAACTTTCTGACAGGAGCTAAAAATGAATCGAATTCACAGTAATAGCGACAGCGCCGCAGGAGTAACCGCCTTAACACATCATCACTTAAGCAATGTCAGTTGCGTTTCCTCGGGTTCGCTGGGAAAGCGCCAGCATCGTGTGAATTCTACTTTTGGCGAAGGCAACGCCGCGTGCCTGTTATCAGGGAAAATTAGTCTTCAGGAGGCAAGCAATGCGTTGAAGCAACTGCTTGATGCCGTACCCGGAAATCATAAGCGTCCATCATTGCCTGACTTTTTGCAGACCAATCCCGCGGTTTTATCAATGTTGATGACGACATTAATACTCAGCGTTTTTGGTAATAACGCTCAATCGTTATGCCAACAGCTTGAGCGGGCAACTGAGGTGCAAAATGCATTACGTGATAAGCAGGTAAAGGAGTATCAGGATCAGATCCAGAAAGCGATAGAGCAGGAGGATAAAGCGCGTAAAGCGGGCATTTTTGGCGCTATTTTTGACTGGATTACCGGCATATTTGAAACTGTGATTGGCGCCTTAAAAGTTGTGGAGGGTTTTCTGTCCGGTAATCCCGCAGAAATGGCTAGCGGCGTAGCTTATATAGCCGCAGGTTGTGCAGGAATGGTTAAAGCCGGAGCCGAAACGGCAATGATGTGCGGTGCTGACCACGATACCTGTCAGGCAATTATTGACGTGACAAGTAAGATTCAATTTGGTTGTGAAGCCGTCGCGCTGGCACTGGATGTTTTCCAGATTGGCCGTGCTTTTATGGCGACGAGAGGTTTATCTGGCGCAGCTGCAAAAGTGCTTGACTCCGGTTTTGGCGAGGAAGTGGTTGAGCGTATGGTAGGTGCAGGGGAAGCAGAAATAGAGGAGTTGGCTGAAAAGTTTGGCGAAGAAGTGAGCGAAAGTTTTTCCAAACAATTTGAGCCGCTTGAACGTGAAATGTCTATGGCGAATGAGATGGCAGAGGAGGCTGCCGAGTTTTCTCGTAACGTAGAAAATAATATGACGCGAAGCGCGGGAAAAAGCTTTACGAAAGAGGGGGTGAAAGCCATGGCAAAAGAAGCGGCAAAAGAAGCCCTGGAAAAATGTGTGCAAGAAGGTGGAAAGTTCCTGTTAAAAAAATTCCGTAATAAAGTTCTCTTCAATATGTTCAAAAAAATCCTGTATGCCTTACTGAGGGATTGTTCATTTAAAGGCTTACAGGCTATCAGATGTGCAACCGAGGGCGCCAGTCAGATGAATACTGGCATGGTTAACACAGAAAAAGCGAAGATCGAAAAGAAAATAGAGCAATTAATAACTCAGCAACGGTTTCTGGATTTCATAATGCAACAAACAGAAAACCAGAAAAAGATAGAACAAAAACGCTTAGAGGAGCTTTATAAGGGGAGCGGTGCCGCGCTTAGAGATGTATTAGATACCATTGATCACTATAGTAGCGTTCAGGCGAGAATAGCTGGCTATCGCGCTTAATCTGAGGATAAAAATATGGAAGCGAGTAACGTAGCACTGGTATTACCAGCGCCTTCCTTGTTAACACCTTCTTCCACTCCATCTCCCTCCGGGGAGGGAATGGGTACTGAATCAATGCTTCTGTTATTTGATGATATCTGGATGAAGCTAATGGAGCTTGCCAAAAAGCTGCGCGATATCATGCGCAGCTATAACGTAGAAAAACAACGGCTGGCCTGGGAACTGCAAGTCAATGTTTTACAGACGCAAATGAAAACAATTGATGAAGCGTTTAGAGCATCAATGATTACTGCGGGTGGCGCAATGTTGTCGGGTGTACTGACGATAGGATTAGGGGCCGTAGGCGGGGAAACCGGTCTTATAGCGGGTCAAGCCGTAGGCCACACAGCTGGGGGCGTCATGGGCCTGGGGGCTGGTGTAGCGCAACGTCAAAGTGATCAAGATAAAGCGATTGCCGACCTGCAACAAAATGGGGCCCAATCTTATAATAAATCCCTGACGGAAATTATGGAGAAAGCAACTGAAATTATGCAGCAAATCATCGGCGTGGGGTCGTCACTGGTCACGGTTCTTGCTGAAATACTCCGGGCATTAACGAGGTAAACATGGTGCAAGAAATAGAGCAATGGTTGCGTCGGCATCAGGTGTTTACTGAGCCTGCATATTTAGGGGAGACCGCCATATTACTTGGGCAGCAGTTTATATTATCGCCTTACCTGGTGATCTATCGTATTGAGGCAAAAGAAATGATTATTTGTGAGTTCAGGCGCCTGACGCCCGGGCAACCTCGACCACAGCAATTGTTTCACTTACTGGGACTTTTACGCGGGATATTTGTGCATCACCCGCAGTTAACATGTTTAAAGATGTTGATAATCACCGACGTTCTGGATGAAAAAAAAGCCATGCTACGCAGGAAATTATTGCGCATCCTGACAGTAATGGGAGCGACCTTTACACCGCTTGATGGCGATAACTGGACAGTTTTATCCGCCGAGCATCTTATCCAGCGACGTTTTTAAATGACCTTCCTGACGTAAATCATTATCACGTGAAAATAACAATCAATAGGTATGATGATGAAAGAAGATCAGAAAAATAAAATACCCGAAGACATTCTGAAACAGCTATTATCCGTTGATCCGGAAACCGTTTATGCCAGTGGTTACGCCTCATGGCAGGAGGGGGATTATTCGCGCGCCGTAATCGATTTTAGTTGGCTGGTGATGGCCCAGCCATGGAGTTGGCGTGCCCATATTGCATTGGCTGGCACCTGGATGATGCTTAAAGAATACACGACGGCCATTAATTTCTATGGACATGCCTTGATGCTGGATGCCAGCCATCCAGAACCGGTTTACCAAACGGGCGTCTGTCTCAAAATGATGGGGGAACCCGGGTTGGCGAGAGAGGCTTTTCAAACCGCAATCAAGATGAGTTATGCGGATGCCTCATGGAGTGAGATTCGCCAGAATGCGCAAATAATGGTTGATACTCTTATTGCTTAAATAACAGAACGAAATATGAAAATTCATATTCCGTCAGCGGCAAGTAATATAGTCGATGGTAATAGTCCTCCTTCCGATATACAAGCGAAGGAGGTATCGTTTCCTCCCCCTGAAATTCCAGCGCCTGGCACCCCCGCAGCCCCTGTGCTGCTTACGCCTGAACAAATAAGGCAGCAGAGGGATTATGCGATACATTTTATGCAATACACTATTCGTGCGCTGGGTGCGACAGTCGTGTTTGGGTTATCGGTTGCTGCAGCGGTAATTTCTGGCGGGGCAGGATTACCCATTGCTATTCTTGCGGGGGCGGCGCTCGTGATTGCTATTGGGGATGCTTGCTGTGCGTATCATAATTATCAATCGATATGTCAGCAAAAGGAGCCATTACAAACCGCCAGTGATAGCGTTGCTCTTGTGGTCAGTGCGCTGGCCTTAAAATGTGGGGCAAGTCTTAACTGCGCTAACACCCTTGCTAATTGTCTTTCTTTATTAATACGTTCAGGAATCGCTATTTCTATGTTGGTTTTACCCCTACAGTTTCCACTGCCCGCGGCTGAAAATATTGCGGCCTCTTTGGACATGGGGAGTGTAATTACCTCCGTTAGCCTGACGGCGATAGGTGCGGTACTGGATTATTGCCTTGCCCGCCCCTCTGGCGACGATCAGGAAAATTCTGTTGATGAACTTCATGCCGATCCCAGTGTGTTATTGGCGGAACAAATGGCAGCGCTCTGTCAATCTGCTACTACACCTGCATTAATGGACAGTTCTGATCATACATCTCGGGGAGAACCATGAAACCTGTTAGCCCAAATGCTCAGGTAGGAGGGCAACGTCCTGTTAACGCGCCTGAGGAATCACCTCCATGTCCTTCATTGCCACATCCGGAAACCAATATGGAGAGTGGTAGAATAGGACCTCAACAAGGAAAAGAGCGGGTATTGGCCGGACTTGCGAAACGAGTGATAGAGTGTTTTCCAAAAGAAATTTTTAGTTGGCAAACGGTTATTTTGGGCGGACAGATTTTATGCTGTTCCGCTGGAATAGCATTAACAGTGCTAAGTGGTGGAGGCGCGCCGCTCGTAGCCCTGGCAGGGATTGGCCTTGCTATTGCCATCGCGGATGTCGCCTGTCTTATCTACCATCATAAACATCATTTGCCTATGGCTCACGACAGTATAGGCAATGCCGTTTTTTATATTGCTAATTGTTTCGCCAATCAACGCAAAAGTATGGCGATTGCTAAAGCCGTCTCCCTGGGCGGTAGATTAGCCTTAACCGCGACGGTAATGACTCATTCATACTGGAGTGGTAGTTTGGGACTACAGCCTCATTTATTAGAGCGTCTTAATGATATTACCTATGGACTAATGAGTTTTACTCGCTTCGGTATGGATGGGATGGCAATGACCGGTATGCAGGTCAGCAGCCCATTATATCGTTTGCTGGCTCAGGTAACGCCAGAACAACGTGCGCCGGAGTAATCGTTTTCAGGTATATACCGGATGTTCATTGCTTTCTAAATTTTGCTATGTTGCCAGTATCCTTACGATGTATTTATTTTAAGGAAAAGCATTATGGATATTGCACAATTAGTGGATATGCTCTCCCACATGGCGCACCAGGCAGGCCAGGCCATTAATGACAAAATGAATGGTAATGATTTGCTCAACCCAGAATCGATGATTAAAGCGCAATTTGCCTTACAGCAGTATTCTACATTTATTAATTACGAAAGTTCACTGATCAAAATGATCAAGGATATGCTTAGTGGAATCATTGCTAAAATCTGAAGTTATTAGCGACGATGTTCGACGGTTGCTGCTGGAAATCATGTTTGCGGGCGTTAACCATAGCCTGATTTCCCAGGTACATGCGATGTTACCAGCGCTAACGGTTATTGTTCCGGATAAAAAATTACAGTTGGTATGTCTGGCATTATTGTTGGCGGGTTTAAATGAGCCGCTAAAAGCCGCGAAAATTTTATCGGATATAGATTTGCCAGAGGCTATGGCGCTGCGTCTGTTATTTCCTGCACCAAATGAGGGGTTTGAAAATTGAATATTTCTGATATGAGCGTAGTGCCTGTAAGCACTCAATCTTATGTAAAGTCCTCTGCAGAACCGAGCCAGGAGCAAATTAATTTTTTTGAACAATTGCTGAAAGATGAAGCATCCACCAGTAACGCCAGTGCTTTATTACCGCAGGTTATGTTGACCAGACAAATGGATTATATGCAGTTAACGGTAGGCGTCGATTATCTTGCCAGAATATCAGGCGCAGCATCGCAAGCGCTTAATAAGCTGGATAACATGGCATGAAGGTTCATCGTATAGTATTTCTTACTGTCCTTACGTTCTTTCTTACGGCATGTGATGTGGATCTTTATCGCTCATTGCCAGAAGATGAAGCGAATCAAATGCTGGCATTACTTATGCAGCATCATATTGATGCGGAAAAAAAACAGGAAGAGGATGGTGTAACCTTACGTGTCGAGCAGTCGCAGTTTATTAATGCGGTTGAGCTACTTAGACTTAACGGTTATCCGCATAGGCAGTTTACAACGGCGGATAAGATGTTTCCGGCTAATCAGTTAGTGGTATCACCCCAGGAAGAACAGCAGAAGATTAATTTTTTAAAAGAACAAAGAATTGAAGGAATGCTGAGTCAGATGGAGGGCGTGATTAATGCAAAAGTGACCATTGCGCTACCGACTTATGATGAGGGAAGTAACGCTTCTCCGAGCTCAGTTGCCGTATTTATAAAATATTCACCTCAGGTCAATATGGAGGCCTTTCGGGTAAAAATTAAAGATTTAATAGAGATGTCAATCCCTGGGTTGCAATACAGTAAGATTAGTATCTTGATGCAGCCTGCTGAATTCAGAATGGTACCTGATGTACCCGCGAGACAAACATTCTGGATTATGGACGTGATCAACGCCAATAAAGGGAAGGTGGAGAAGTGGTTGATGAAATACCCTTATCAGTTGATGTTATCGTTGACAGGACTGTTATTAGGAGTGGGCATCCTGATCGGCTATTTTTGCCTGAGACGCCGTTTTTGAGCCGACCTGATCCCGAGGTGTTGCAACTTTATCGTTATTTCTGGCAACCTGCTCGTTACGCTGTACCGGAATGGCTGGATAAGCTGGGTTTTCATCCTTCAAACTGCTGGCGTTATGGCGATCGGCCCGAGTTGGATCATCTTCTTGACAGAGCGTTAAATAGACTAAGAGGAAGCTCTGTTATTCCAGCCTGTTTAAATGACAGGCAAAAACGGCAGGTTCGTCTTGCGCCGCGTATATCGGCATTTGCCTTTGGGCTGGGATTATTCAAACTCAGGTGTAGTGACTATTTTATGCTACCAGAGTATCGGCAATTGCTTCTACAGTGGTTTAGCGAGGATGAGATCTGGCAGCTATATGGTTGGTTGGGGCAAAGAGATGGCAAATTACTTCCTCCGCAAGTGATGCAACAAACTGCATTGCAGATCGGTACCGCCATTCTTAATCGGGAAGCGCATGACGATGCGGTTTTACATGCGCTATTAGTATTATTACCCCCTCCGCAGCGTATACTTTGGCCGAAGACTTCTCTTACCGAGATTATCTTCATGGAGCATTTGCTATGAGTTTTACTTCACTTCCTCTGACGGAAATTAACCATAAGCTACCCGCTCGAAATATTATTGAGTCACAGTGGATAACATTACAATTAACTTTATTTGCGCAAGAGCAACAAGCTAAGAGCGTTTCACATGCTATTGTGAGCTCCGCTTACCGTAAGGCTGAAAAAATCATCCGAGACGCCTATCGTTATCAGCGTGAACAGAAAGTTGAGCAGCAACAAGAACTAGCGTGCTTGCGTAAAAATACGCTGGAAAAAATGGAAGTGGAATGGCTGGAACAGCATGTAAAACATTTACAAGACGATGAAAATCAATTTCGTTCATTGGTCGATCACGCAGCGCATCATATTAAAAATAGTATAGAACAGGTTCTGTTGGCCTGGTTCGACCAACAGTCGGTAGACAGTGTTATGTGCCATCGTCTGGCACGCCAGGCCACGGCTATGGCGGAAGAGGGAGCGCTTTATTTGCGTATTCATCCTGAAAAAGAGGCATTGATGCGTGAAACTTTTGGCAAGCGGTTTACGTTGATTATCGAGCCTGGTTTCTCTCCCGATCAGGCTGAACTTTCCTCAACACGATATGCCGTTGAGTTTTCACTTTCTCGTCATTTCAACGCGTTACTGAAATGGTTACGTAATGGTGAAGATAAAAGAGGTCGCGATGAATATTAAAATTAATGAGATAAAAATGACGCCCCCTACAGCATTTACCCCTGGCCAGGTTATAGAGGAACAAGAGGTTATTTCGCCTTCAATGTTAGCTCTCCAGGAGTTACAGGAAACGACGGGGGCAGCGCTCTATGAGACGATGGAAGAAATAGGAATGGCGCTGAGTGGTAAACTGCGCGAAAGTAATAAATTCATTGATGCTGAGAAACTGGAGCGCAGACAGCAGGCTTTGCTGCGTTTGATAAAACAAATACAGGAGGATAATGGGGCAACGTTGCGTCCGCTTACCGAAGAGAATAGTGATCCTGATTTACAGAATGCGTATCAAATTATCGCTCTTGCAATGGCGCTTACTGCCGGCGGGTTGTCAAAAAAGAAAAAACGCGATTTGCAATCGCAACTGGATACGCTTACAGCGGAGGAGGGATGGGAACTTGCCGTTTTTAGTTTACTGGAACTTGGCGAAGTGGATACCGCTACGCTGTCCTCTCTGAAACGTTTTATGCAACAGGCGATAGACAACGATGAAATGCCCTTATCGCAGTGGTTCAGACGCGTGGCAGACTGGCCGGATCGCTGTGAACGGGTCCGTATTTTGCTAAGAGCCATAGCCTTTGAACTTAGCATATGCATCGAACCTTCGGAGCAAAGTCGTTTGGCCGCAGCATTAGTACGTTTGCGTCGTTTGCTGTTATTCCTTGGCCTTGAAAAAGAGTGCCAGCGTGAGGAGTGGATTTGCCAGTTGCCGCCTAATACATTACTGCCGCTACTACTCGATATCATTTGTGAGCGCTGGCTTTTCAGTGATTGGTTGCTTGATAGACTTACCGCTATAGTTTCTTCATCGAAGATGTTCAATCGGTTACTCCAACAACTTGATGCGCAGTTTATGCTGATACCCGATAACTGTTTTAACGACGAAGATCAACGTGAACAAATTCTCGAAACGCTTCGTGAAGTAAAGATAAATCAGGTTTTATTCTGATACCTGGCTTTCAATATTTAGGTAAATTGGCTTTCTGGCTCATCATGAGGCGTCAGGATGGATTGGGATCTCATTACTGAACGTAATATTCAGCTTTTTATTCAATTAGCAGGATTAGCTGAACGGCCTTTAGCAACCAATATGTTCTGGCGGCAAGGACAATATGAAACCTATCTAAACTATCATAACGGTCGTATTCACTTATGTCAGATACTCAAGCAAACCTTCTTAGACGAAGAACTGCTTTTTAAAGCGTTGGCTAACTGGAAACCCGCAGCGTTCCAGGGTATTCCTCAACGATTATTTTTGTTGCGCGATGGGCTTGCAATGAGTTGTTCTCCACCTCTTTCCAGCTCCGCCGAGCTCTGGTTACGATTACATCATCGACAAATAAAATTTCTGGAGTCGCAATGCGTTCATGGTTAGGTGAGGGAGTCAGGGCGCAACAGTGGCTCAGTGTATGCGCGGGTCGGCAGGATATGGTTCTGGCGACGGTGTTATTAATCGCTATTGTGATGATGCTGTTACCTTTGCCGACCTGGATGGTTGATATCCTGATTACTATCAACCTTATGTTTTCAGTGATCCTGCTCTTAATTGCTATTTATCTTAGTGACCCTCTCGATTTATCGGTATTTCCGTCTTTATTACTTATTACTACATTATATCGTTTGTCACTCACAATCAGCACATCACGGCTGGTACTGTTACAACATAATGCCGGTAATATTGTGGATGCTTTCGGTAAGTTTGTCGTAGGAGGAAATCTCACCGTTGGGTTGGTCGTATTTACCATCATTACTATCGTGCAATTTATTGTCATTACAAAAGGTATCGAGAGGGTGGCGGAAGTTAGCGCACGTTTCTCGCTTGATGGGATGCCAGGCAAACAAATGAGTATCGATGGCGATTTGCGTGCCGGAGTTATCGATGCAGACCATGCCCGTACATTAAGACAGCATGTCCAGCAGGAAAGCCGCTTTCTCGGTGCGATGGACGGTGCGATGAAATTTGTTAAAGGCGATACGATTGCCGGTATTATTGTTGTTCTGGTGAACATTATCGGCGGTATCATTATCGCTATCGTACAATATGATATGTCGATGAGTGAGGCTGTTCACACTTATAGCGTACTGTCAATCGGAGATGGTTTATGTGGGCAAATTCCATCGCTGCTGATTTCCCTTAGCGCGGGAATTATTGTCACCCGTGTCCCGGGTGAGAAACGCCAGAACCTGGCGACAGAGTTGAGTTCTCAAATTGCCAGACAACCTCAGTCGCTCATATTAACCGCTGTGGTTTTAATGCTCCTCGCTTTAATTCCTGGCTTTCCTTTTATCACTCTCGCTTTCTTTTCAGCGTTGTTAGCATTGCCAATTATCCTCATTCGCCGCAAAAAGTCTGTGGTTTCCGCAAATGGCGTCGAAGCACCGGAAAAAGATAGTATGGTTCCCGGCGCATGTCCTCTAATCTTACGTCTTAGCCCGACGTTACATTCTGCCGACCTGATTCGTGATATTGACGCCATGAGATGGTTTTTATTTGAGGATACCGGCGTCCCTCTCCCTGAGGTGAATATTGAGGTTTTGCCTGAACCCACCGAAAAATTGACGGTACTGCTATATCAGGAACCCGTATTTAGTTTATCTATTCCCGCTCAGGCGGATTATTTATTGATAGGCGCGGACGCTAGTGTGGTGGGTGACAGCCAGACGTTACCGAACGGGATGGGGCAGATCTGTTGGCTTACAAAAGACATGGCCCATAAGGCGCAAGGTTTTGGACTGGACGTTTTCGCGGGCAGCCAACGTATCTCTGCCTTATTAAAATGTGTCCTGCTTCGGCATATGGGAGAGTTTATTGGTGTTCAGGAAACGCGTTATCTAATGAATGCGATGGAAAAAAACTACTCTGAGCTGGTGAAAGAGCTTCAACGCCAGTTACCCATTAATAAAATCGCTGAAACTTTGCAACGGCTTGTATCAGAACGGGTTTCTATTAGAGATTTACGTCTTATTTTCGGCACCTTAATTGACTGGGCGCCACGTGAAAAAGATGTCCTGATGTTGACAGAATATGTCCGTATCGCGCTTCGCCGTCATATTCTGCGTCGTCTTAATCCGGAAGGAAAACCGCTGCCGATTTTGCGGATCGGCGAAGGTATTGAAAACCTCGTGCGTGAATCCATTCGCCAGACGGCAATGGGGACCTATACTGCGCTGTCGTCTCGTCATAAGACGCAGATCCTGCAACTTATCGAGCAGGCGCTGAAGCAGTCAGCCAAATTATTCATTGTCACTTCTGTCGATACCCGACGTTTCTTGCGAAAAATTACAGAAGCCACCTTGTTCGACGTACCGATTTTGTCATGGCAGGAATTAGGAGAGGAGAGCCTTATACAAGTGGTAGAAAGTATTGACCTTAGCGAAGAGGAGTTGGCGGACAATGAAGAATGAATTGATGCAACGTCTGAGGCTGAAATATCCGCCCCCCGATGGTTATTGTCGATGGGGCCGAATTCAGGATGTCAGCGCAACGTTGTTAAATGCGTGGTTGCCTGGGGTATTTATGGGCGAGTTGTGCTGTATAAAGCCTGGAGAAGAACTTGCTGAAGTCGTGGGGATTAATGGCAGCAAAGCTTTGCTATCTCCTTTTACGAGTACAATCGGGCTTCACTGCGGGCAGCAAGTGATGGCCTTAAGGCGACGCCATCAGGTTCCCGTGGGCGAAGCGTTATTAGGGCGAGTTATTGATGGCTTTGGTCGTCCCCTTGATGGCCGCGAACTGCCCGACGTCTGCTGGAAAGACTATGATGCAATGCCTCCTCCCGCAATGGTTCGACAGCCTATCACTCAACCATTAATGACGGGGATTCGCGCTATTGATAGCGTTGCGACCTGTGGCGAAGGGCAACGAGTGGGGATTTTTTCTGCTCCTGGCGTGGGGAAAAGCACGCTTCTGGCGATGCTGTGTAATGCGCCAGACGCAGACAGCAATGTTCTGGTGTTAATTGGTGAACGTGGACGAGAAGTCCGCGAATTCATCGATTTTACACTGTCTGAAGAGACCCGAAAACGTTGTGTCATTGTTGTCGCAACCTCTGACAGACCCGCCTTAGAGCGCGTGAGGGCGCTGTTTGTGGCCACCACGATAGCAGAATTTTTTCGCGATAATGGAAAGCGAGTCGTCTTGCTTGCCGACTCACTGACGCGTTATGCCAGGGCCGCACGGGAAATCGCTCTGGCCGCCGGAGAGACCGCGGTTTCTGGAGAATATCCGCCAGGCGTATTTAGTGCATTGCCACGACTTTTAGAACGTACGGGAATGGGAGAAAAAGGCAGTATTACCGCATTTTATACGGTACTGGTGGAAGGCGATGATATGAATGAGCCGTTGGCGGATGAAGTCCGTTCACTGCTTGATGGACATATTGTACTATCCCGACGGCTTGCAGAGAGGGGGCATTATCCTGCCATTGACGTGTTGGCAACGCTCAGCCGCGTTTTTCCAGTCGTTACCAGCCATGAGCATCGTCAACTGGCGGCGATATTGCGACGGTGCCTGGCGCTTTACCAGGAGGTTGAACTGTTAATACGCATTGGGGAATACCAGCGAGGAGTTGATACTGATACTGACAAAGCCATTGATACCTATCCGGATATTTGCACATTTTTGCGACAAAGTAAGGATGAAGTATGCGGACCCGAGCTACTTATAGAAAAATTACACCAAATACTCACCGAGTGATCATGGAAACTTTGCTGGAGATAATCGCTCGGCGTGAAAAGCAATTACGCGGCAAGCTTACCGTACTTGATCAGCAGCAACAGGCGATTATTACGGAACAGCAGATTTGCCAAACGCGCGCTTTAGCAGTGTCTACCAGACTGAAAGAATTAATGGGCTGGCAAGGTACGTTATCTTGTCATTTATTGTTGGATAAGAAACAACAAATGGCCGGGTTATTCACTCAGGCGCAGAGCTTTTTGACGCAACGGCAGCAGTTAGAGAATCAGTATCAGCAGCTTGTCTCCCGGCGAAGCGAATTACAGAAGAATTTTAATGCGCTTATGAAAAAGAAAGAAAAAATTACTATGGTATTAAGCGATGCGTATTACCAAAGTTGAGGGAAGTCTTGGGTTGCCATGCCAGTCTTATCAGGATGATAACGAGGCGGAGGCGGAACGTATGGACTTTGAACAACTCATGCATCAGGCATTACCCATTGGTGAGAATAATCCTCCTGCAGCATTGAATAAGAACGTGGTTTTCACGCAACGTTATCGTGTTAGTGGCGGTTATCTTGACGGTGTAGAGTGTGAAGTATGTGAATCAGGGGGGCTAATCCAGTTAAGAATCAATGTCCCTCATCATGAAATTTACCGTTCGATGAAAGCGCTAAAGCAGTGGCTGGAGTCTCAGTTGCTGCATATGGGGTATATAATTTCCCTGGAGATATTCTATGTTAAGAATAGCGAATGAAGAGCGTCCGTGGGTGGAGATACTTCCAACGCAAGGCGCTACCATTGGTGAGCTGACATTGAGTATGCAACAATATCCAGTACAGCAAGGGACATTATTTACCATAAATTATCATAATGAGCTGGGTAGGGTGTGGATTGCAGAACAATGCTGGCAGCGCTGGTGTGAAGGGCTAATTGGCACCGCTAATCGATCGGCTATCGATCCTGAATTGCTATATGGAATAGCTGAATGGGGGCTGGCGCCGTTATTGCAAGCCAGTGATGCAACCCTCTGTCAGAACGAGCCGCCAACATCCTGCAGTAATCTACCACATCAGCTAGCGTTGCATATTAAATGGACAGTTGAAGAACATGAGTTCCATAGCATTATTTTTACATGGCCAACGGGTTTTTTGCGCAATATAGTCGGAGAGCTTTCTGCTGAGCGACAACAGATTTATCCTGCCCCTCCTGTAGTAGTCCCTGTATATTTAGGCTGGTGCCAGCTTACGTTAATTGAACTTGAGTCTATCGAAATCGGCATGGGCGTTCGGATTCATTGCTTTGGCGACATCAGACTCGGTTTTTTTGCTATTCAACTACCTGGGGGGATCTACGCGAGGGTGTTGCTGACAGAGGATAACACAATGAAATTTGATGAATTAGTCCAGGATATCGAAACGCTACTTGCGTCAGGGAGTCCAATGTCAAAGAGTGACGGAACATCTTCAGTAGAACTTGAGCAGATACCACAACAGGTGCTCTTTGAGATCGGACGTGCGAGTCTGGAAATTGGACAATTACGACAGCTTAAAACGGGGGACGTTTTGCCTGTAGGTGGATGTTTTGCGCCAGAGGTGACGATAAGAGTAAATGACCGTATTATTGGGCAAGGTGAGTTGATTGCCTGTGGCAATGAATTTATGGTGCGTATTACACGTTGGTATCTTTGCAAAAATACAGCGTAAACCTGATAAGAAAAATAATATGCGAACAATATAATAGCGTTCCAGGTCGTGTCATGAGAGATACAGTATGTCTTTACCCGATTCGCCTTTGCAACTGATTGGTATATTGTTTCTGCTTTCAATACTGCCTCTCATTATCGTCATGGGAACCTCTTTCCTTAAACTGGCGGTGGTATTTTCGATTTTACGAAATGCTCTGGGTATTCAACAAGTTCCCCCCAATATCGCACTGTATGGCCTCGCGCTTGTACTTTCCTTATTCATTATGGGGCCGACGCTATTAGCTGTAAAAGAGCGCTGGCATCCGGTTCAGGTCGCTGGCGCTCCTTTCTGGACGTCTGAGTGGGACAGTAAAGCATTAGCGCCTTATCGACAGTTTTTGCAAAAAAACTCTGAAGAGAAGGAAGCCAATTATTTTCGGAATTTGATAAAACGAACCTGGCCTGAAGACATAAAAAGAAAGATAAAACCTGATTCTTTGCTCATATTAATTCCGGCATTTACGGTGAGTCAGTTAACGCAGGCATTTCGGATTGGATTACTTATTTATCTTCCCTTTCTGGCTATTGACCTGCTTATTTCAAATATACTGCTGGCTATGGGAATGATGATGGTGTCGCCAATGACCATTTCATTACCGTTTAAGCTGCTAATATTTTTACTGGCAGGCGGTTGGGATCTGACACTGGCGCAATTGGTACAGAGCTTTTCATGAATGATTCTGAATTGACGCAATTTGTAACGCAACTTTTATGGATCGTCCTTTTTACGTCTATGCCGGTGGTGTTGGTGGCATCGGTAGTTGGTGTCATCGTAAGCCTTGTTCAGGCCTTGACTCAAATACAGGACCAAACGCTACAGTTCATGATTAAATTATTGGCAATTGCAATAACCTTAATGGTCAGCTACCCATGGCTTAGCGGTATCCTGTTGAATTATACCCGGCAGATAATGTTACGAATTGGAGAGCATGGTTGAATGGCACAACAGGTAAATGAGTGGCTTATTGCATTGGCTGTGGCTTTTATTCGACCATTGAGCCTCTCTTTATTACTTCCCCTATTAAAAAGTGGCAGTTTAGGGTCCGCGATTTTACGTAATGGCGTGCTTATGTCACTTACCTTTCCCATATTACCAATCATTTACCAGCAGAAGATTATGATGCATATTGGTAAAGATTACAGCTGGTTAGGGTTAGTCACCGGAGAGGTGATTATTGGTTTTTTAATTGGGTTTTGTGCGGCGGTTCCCTTTTGGGCCGTTGATATGGCGGGGTTTCTGCTTGATACTTTACGTGGCGCGACAATGGGTACGATATTCAATTCTACAATAGAAGCTGAAACCTCACTTTTTGGCTTGCTTTTCAGCCAGTTCTTGTGTGTTATTTTCTTTATAAGCGGCGGCATGGAGTTTATATTAAACATTCTGTATGAGTCATATCAATATTTACCACCAGGGCGTACTTTATTATTTGACCAGCAGTTTTTAAAATATATCCAGGCAGAGTGGAGAACGCTTTATCAATTATGTATCAGCTTCTCTCTTCCTGCCATAATATGTATGGTATTAGCCGATCTGGCTTTAGGTCTTTTAAATCGGTCGGCACAACAATTGAATGTGTTTTTCTTCTCAATGCCGCTCAAAAGTATATTGGTTCTACTGACGCTCCTGATCTCATTCCCTTATGCTCTTCATCACTATTTGGTTGAAAGCGATAAATTTTATATTTATCTAAAAGACTGGTTTCCATCTGTATGAGCGAGAAAACAGAACAGCCTACAGAAAAGAAATTACGTGATGGCCGTAAGGAAGGGCAGGTTGTCAAAAGTATTGAAATAACATCATTATTTCAGCTGATTGCGCTTTATTTGTATTTTCATTTCTTTACTGAAAAGATGATTTTGATACTGATTGAGTCAATAACTTTCACATTACAATTAGTAAATAAACCATTTTCTTATGCATTAACGCAATTGAGTCATGCTTTAATAGAGTCACTGACTTCTGCACTGCTGTTTCTGGGCGCTGGGGTAATAGTTGCTACTGTGGGTAGCGTGTTTCTTCAGGTGGGGGTGGTTATTGCCAGCAAGGCCATTGGTTTTAAAAGCGAGCATATAAATCCGGTAAGTAATTTTAAGCAGATATTCTCTTTACATAGCGTAGTAGAATTATGTAAATCCAGCCTAAAAGTTATCATGCTATCTCTTATCTTTGCCTTTTTCTTTTATTATTATGCCAGTACTTTTCGGGCGCTACCGTACTGTGGGTTAGCCTGTGGCGTGCTTGTGGTTTCTTCTTTAATAAAATGGTTATGGGTAGGGGTGATGGTTTTTTATATCGTCGTTGGCATACTGGACTATTCTTTTCAATATTATAAGATTAGAAAAGATCTAAAAATGAGTAAAGATGACGTAAAACAGGAGCATAAAGATCTGGAGGGCGACCCTCAAATGAAGACGCGGCGTCGGGAAATGCAGAGTGAAATACAAAGTGGGAGTTTAGCTCAATCTGTTAAACAATCTGTTGCGGTAGTGCGTAATCCAACGCATATTGCGGTTTGTCTTGGCTATCATCCCACCGATATGCCAATACCACGCGTCCTGGAAAAAGGCAGTGATGCTCAAGCTAACTATATTGTTAACATCGCTGAACGCAACTGCATCCCCGTTGTTGAAAATGTTGAGCTGGCCCGCTCATTATTTTTTGAAGTGGAACGCGGAGATAAAATTCCTGAAACGTTATTTGAACCCGTTGCAGCCTTGTTACGTATGGTGATGAAGATAGATTATGCGCATTCTACCGAAACACCATAAATGCTTTTGGTATGCTTCTTCAGGCCACTGCGAAGGTTAAGAGGGTAATAGCGTATAGAGCAGTGCTTGACGATAAAGGTGAGAGACTGAAAATAATCGCTTTTAGCCTGGCACAAGCACCAGATAGCGTATTATAAAATTAAACAAGATAATGGATTGGTGCGTCTGAATGGACTCGAACCATCGACCCCCACCATGTCAAGGTGGTGCTCTAACCAACTGAGCTACAGACGCATTAAAATGATGGTGCGTTCAATTGGACTCGAACCAACGACCCCCACCATGTCAAGGTGGTGCTCTAACCAACTGAGCTATGAACGCAACGTTGTAGGTGACAACGGGGACGAATATTAGCGTCACAACCGCAATGAGGCAAGAGGGAAATCGCAATTTTCTTCCTGAAATCACCTGATTGCGGTGGAAATATGCAACATGTCGAGAAAATAGCCGCCATGCGACGGCTATCGTCGTATTATCGCGCAGCGCGCTGCAAAATGATGGCGGACGGCTGACGTTGTAGATAGCGCATCCGTAGCATCATTAACACCGCCGCCGAGGTCAGGCCGATGATGAACCCCATCCAGAAGCCTGCCGGTCCCATACGATCCACCACCAAATCCGTTAACGCCAGGATATAACCGCTGGGTAAACCTAACACCCAGTAGGCGGTAAAGGTGATAAAAAAGATGGAACGCGTATCTTTATAACCGCGCAGAATACCGCTGCCGATAACCTGTATAGAGTCGGAAATCTGGTAAACCGCAGCGAGCAGCATTAATTGCGCGGCAAGCGCCACGACCTCAGGGTTGTCATTGTAGAGCAAAGCAATATGCTTACGCAGAGTAACGGTAAAAATAGCGGTAACCACAGCCATACAAATGCCGACGCCTAAACCGGTACGCGCTGCGGTTTGCGCATCCAGCGTTGAGCCCTGGCCCAGACGATAACCCACTCGAATCGTTACCGCCGCAGCCAGCGACATCGGCAGTACGAACATCAGCGAGCTAAAGTTAAGCGCAATCTGATGACCGGCGACATCCACAATACCTAATGGCGAAACCAGCAGCGCAACGACCGCAAATAACGTCACTTCAAAGAACAGCGCCAGCGCAATCGGCAACCCCAGTTGAATCAGGCGCTTCATGACGACGCTATCAGGTTTGCCAAAGCCTTTTTCATTACGAATATCACGCATTGAACGCGCGTGTTTAATGTAAGAAAGCATGGCGATAAACATCACCCAATAGACCGCCGCAGTCGCAACGCCGCAGCCGATACCGCCGAGTTCCGGCATACCAAAATGGCCATAGATAAAAATATAGTTCACCGGAATATTCACCAGCAGGCCCAAAAATCCCATCACCATACCCGGTTTGGTTTTGGCCAGACCTTCGCACTGGTTTCGCGCTACCTGAAAGAAAAGGTATCCTGGCGCGCCCCACAGTAGCGCGCGAAGATAACCCACGGCTTTATCAGCCAGCGCCGGATCAATATTATGCATGGAGCGGATAATGTATCCGGCATTCCACAGGACGATCATCACCAGCACGGAGACAAAGCCCGCCAGCCAGAACCCTTGTCGAACCTGATGCGCGATACGCTCACGACGGCCGGAGCCATTGAGTTGCGCAATCACCGGCGTCAAGGCCAGCAGTAAGCCGTGACCAAACAAAATGGCGGGAAGCCAGATAGAGGTGCCGATAGCGACGGCAGCCATGTCCGTAGCGCTATAGCCTCCTGCCATGACGGTATCGACAAATCCCATTGCGGTCTGTGCCACTTGCGCAAGGATCACCGGTATCGCTAACGCTAATAACTGACGCGCTTCACTGGTATACTTCTGCACGTATTCACCTTTTATTTTGTTGTTATATGAAAGACTAAAAAGCCGCCGTAGTGGCAGCCAAAAGAAATAGCAGGGGAAATTTCAGTCTATTGTAGCGGGGTATTACTATTTCTCCAGCGAAAAAACAGTTGTTAACGGCGCATTGCTGGCAAGCTGTTTTTCCACCTGCTATTGTGCTGAACAGTTCTGCTTTTATTTATTTCAGGAGTTGAAGATATGTTTACGGGGATCGTACAGGGTACCGCGAAACTGGTATCGATTGATGAAAAACCCAACTTTCGTACCCATGTGGTGATGTTACCGGACTACATGCTGGAGGGGCTGGAGACGGGGGCGTCGGTAGCGCATAACGGATGCTGTTTGACGGTGACTGAAATAAACGGTAACCAGATAAGCTTTGATCTGATGAAAGAAACGTTGCGCATCACCAATCTGGGCGCGTTGAGGGTAGGTGATGAGGTCAACGTAGAGCGCGCCGCCAAATTCAGCGATGAAATCGGTGGACATCTGATGTCGGGGCATATTATTACGACGGCGGAGATCGCGAAAATCATGACCTCCGAAAATAACCATCAGGTGTGGTTTAAAGTGCAGGATGCGTCCCTGATGAAGTATATCCTGTACAAAGGCTTTATCGGCGTCGACGGCATCAGTTTGACCGTCGGCGAGGTAACGCCAACGCGCTTCTGCGTGCATCTCATTCCGGAAACGCTGGAACGTACTACGCTTGGCAGAAAAAAGCTGGGTGAGCGTGTGAATATCGAGATCGATCCGCAAACGCAGGCGGTTGTCGATACCGTAGAACGCGTACTGGCTGCGCGAGAAAATGCGGTCAGAAATCAGGCCGACATTGGCTAACGGAAAATAAGATTCCCCCGCATGAAATGCGGGGGAGATGATTAGCGAGGAACGCGCAGTCCGTTTTCAACGCCGCGCGTAAATACCACCTGCCAAAGCTGAATATCACGCGCGCGAAACGCACCCGCGCAGGCGTTGAGATAATAGCTGAACATACGTTTAAAGCGCTCGTTATAATTGCCCGCAATCTCTGGCCAGGCATTGATAAAGCGCTCGTGCCACGCCATCAGAGTCGTGTCATAGTCGGCGCCAAAGTTATGCCAGTCTTCCATTACAAAGTGTGATTCGCTGGCCTCGGCGATTTGACGAACAGACGGCAAGCAACCGTTGGGGAAAATATACTTATTGATCCACGGATCGACATTATGATCGGTTTTTTTAGAACCAATAGTATGGAGCAGGAAAAGACCATCCGGTTTTAAATTCCTGTCAACAACTTCAAAATAGGTGTTGTAGTTTTTTGGCCCGACATGTTCGAACATGCCGACGGAGACGATTCGGTCAAACTGATCGTTAAGGTCGCGATAATCTTCCAGGAGAATGGAGACATCCAGACCTTCGCAACGCGTCTGCGCCATTTTTTGTTGTTCAGCGGAGATCGTTACGCCCACCACGCTAACGCCATAATGGGTCGCCATATATTGCGACAGGCCGCCCCAGCCGCAGCCGATATCCAGCACACGCATCCCCGGTTGTAGCTGTAGCTTTTCGCAAATTAATTTCAGCTTGGCTTGCTGTGCCGCTTCCAGCGTATCGGCATCTTTCCAGTAGGCGCAAGAATATTGCATATAGGGATCGAGCATACGGGAAAAAAGGTCATTACCAAGATCGTAATGTTCCTTGCCGACAATCCAGGCGCGTTTTTTACTTTGTAGATTAATCAGACGCGCGCCGAGGATACGGAGCGTATCTTTAACATGGTGGGGGAGTTGATTTTCAAGACCGGCACGTAAGACTTTGCTGAAGAAAATATCCAGACGCTCGCATTCCCACCAGCCATCCATGTAACTCTCACCTAACCCCAACGATCCTTCCTGAAGGACGCGTTTAAAAAAATCGGGATTCTTAACACGAATGTCAGACGGGGCGGAACCATTAATTGTAATATCCGCGCGACTTAACAATTCGTTGGCGATTCGGTACCAGTTATCATCCGGTACGCTGACTTCTTCTATACACGATGAACTCATAGTTTCTCCATCACTGGACGGTGATCAGAACCTTAAAACAGCGTAGACGCTTTTTTGGCTTTGTGAGAAATCCCACGGACAATTCCGTGAGCCAGTTATCCGACGTAGAACAGAGGAAGGGAGGAGCCCTTGCCGAAAAGGCCATCCATGGTGAATCGGGAACGCTCCGGTTCCCGTTAATGCCTAATAATTATCGTAATATAAACAACCGGGAATCAGTATAGGCCGCAATTTTTGATGATTCAACCGAAAATTGTTAGCGTGCTAATTACCAGCGGTTAACAAGTCTTTAGTGAGACTTGTCGTGGGCGACATTGGCATGGGGAAATCCGGTCTCAGCGCAATCTGCATGAGACTGCATTTTGTAACCTAACGCCGCCAGAACAACGGTAGAGAGCATTACGCTGGTGGTGGTCAGCAGCGGCGTGCTGATGAGCCATGAAACCACCAGGCTTGCCAGGAAACATAACCCCAGTTGCAGCGTATTTTGTAGCGCCGCAGCGCGTCCCGTGGCTTGAGGGAAAGGGCGTAACGCTTGCGCGACGACGATAGGGTAGATTGCGCCATTAGCAATCGCCATTACGCAGAAAGGAATCAGGATCTCCACCAGTGAGGCATTATTCAGAAGGCCCGCTCCCCAGGTGGCGATAACGCTCAGCGCGTACAGCCCTAACAGCCACGGAAGCAATTGGTAGCCCTGCCATTTTTGTAGCGCCGCGCGGCAACCATATCCGCCAATCAGAAAAGCGATGGTTTGCGGAACATAGCTCAGGCCAATCACTGCCGGGCTGTAACCCATCGCGCTGAGAATAAACGGCGACCCTGTTAGCCACGCAAAAAAGCTGGCGGAACAGGCGGCATAAATCAGCACATTACCGCGATAGGTTTTAGAGCGTAACAGTGTCGCGAAAGTGAGTTTATCCTGTCCTTCGGTACGCGCTTTTACCGATGGTTTTAAGCGCAGCGCCGGCAACATCAGCAACAACGTAATCACGAACAGGGTGGCGAAAATCGCCTGCCATGAGAAATGCGTCAGTATCCAGCTTCCCAGTAAGGGCGCAAGCGCCGGGGATAAGCCCACCAGTGGCATGATAGTGGCGAAGATACGGTTAATTTTTTGCGAAGGATAATAATCGGTCACCAGCGCTTGCCAGATTACCGTTGCCGCGCAAACGCCGACGGCCTGCACGAAGCGCAGCGTCAGCAGTGCTGCCGCGCTTTCTACCCACAGCATCCCCAGACTTCCGAGCGCAAAGATAGATAACCCCAGCAGTAAAATCGGTTTACGGCCATAACGATCCGATAGCGGTCCCCAAAGTAGTTGCGCGACGGCAAAGCCAGCTAAAAACAGGCTGAGGCTGGCGCTGACCGCGGCGGCAGGCGTTTGTAAATCCGCCTGTATGGCGGCAAACGCGGGCAGGTACATGTCCGTAGCCAGAAATCCCAGCACGCTAAGGCCGGCTAACCAGACTAAAAAACCTTTTCCAGGTTGCATATTTGTTTCTCTTTCTTATCAGACAGACATTGTCGCAGAGTGTAGGGAGTGAAATTACGGTTGTGAAACGTTAATATTTGTCCAGTGAATTCAAAATTTTTGTAGGCAAATTATGTGGTCGGAATACTCGCTTGAAGTGGTTGACGCCGTGGCGCGCAATGGCAGTTTTAGCGCGGCGGCGCAGGAACTGCACCGTGTGCCTTCAGCAGTCAGTTACACCGTTCGTCAGTTAGAGGAGTGGCTGGCCGTACCGCTTTTTGTACGACGTCACCGTGATGTTGAACTGACGCCTGCTGGCGTCTGGTTTTTAAAAGAAGGGCGTTCTGTTATCAAAAAAATGCAGATCACTCGCCAGCAGTGTCAGCAAATTGCTAATGGCTGGCGCGGGCAGTTAGCTATTGCGGTGGACAATATCGTCAGACCAGAACGTACCCGGCAGATGATCGTCGATTTCTATCGCCATTTTGACGATGTGGAACTGCTGGTTTTTCAGGAGGTGTTTAACGGCGTCTGGGACGCGCTCTCCGACGGGCGTGTCGAACTGGCGATTGGGGCGACGCAGGCGATTCCGGTAGGGGGGCGTTACGCTTTTCGGGATATGGGGACCCTGAGCTGGAGCTGCGTAGTGGCAAGCGATCACCCGCTGGCGTCGATGCCTGGGCCGTTAAGCGATGATACCCTGCGCAACTGGCCGTCGCTGGTCAGGGAAGACACTTCGCGAACCTTACCGAAACGGATTACCTGGCTGCTGGATAACCAAAAAAGGGTCGTCGTACCGGACTGGGAGTCATCGGCAACCTGCCTGTCGGCAGGACTATGCGTGGGAATGGTGCCGACGCATTTTGCCCGACAGTGGATAGACAGCGGAAAATGGGTGGCGCTGACGTTAGAGAATCCGTTTCCCGATGCGGCCTGTTGCGTGACGTGGCAGCAAAACGAGGCCTCGCCCGCGCTGACATGGCTGCTGGACTATTTGGGCGATAGCGAAACGTTGAATCGGGAGTGGCTGCGGGAGCCAGAAGAGGCTCCCGACAGCGGGGATTAACGCCGATAGTCGCGGAACGGGCCGTCAGCGACCGAGCGACGCTCAACCAGGCGTGGATGAACTTCAATAGACTGTGACTCTTCACGCTTATTGACGATGCGATCCAGTAGCATATTAAATGCGGTTTCGCCTAAAGAGTCTTTGGGCTGGTGAATCGTCGTCAGCGCCGGGGTAAAGTAACGGGCGTTACGCACATTGTCATAACCGATCACCGAAACGTCCTGCGGTACGCGAAGCCCCATTTCGTCAGCCGCGCAAAGCGCGCCCATCGCCATAATATCGCCGCCGCAGAAAACGGCGGTAGGGCGATGTGACTGCGATAAGATTTGCTGCATCGCGTGGTAACCGGACTCCGGCTCGAAGTCGCCCTGAACAATCCAGTTGTCCGGCACGTTGATCAGCGCCTCCTCCATGGCTTTCATAAAGCCTGCCAGCCGCCCCGCGCCGGTGTTGCGCTCCAGCGGGCCGGGAATAACGCCGATATCCCGGTGGCCGCGCTCAACCAGATAACGACCCGCCATATAGCCGCCTGCAAAGGCGTTATCAATCACCGTGTCGGTAAAATCGGCCTTCGCTTCACCCCAGTCCATCACCACCATCGGAATATGGCGATACTCTTCCAGCATGGAAAGCAGAGGTTCTGGATACTCAGAACACATCACCAGCAGGCCATCCACGCGCTTTTGCGCCATCATGGACAGGTAGGCGCGCTGTTTTTCCAGGTTATTCCAGGCGTTGCCTAAAATCAGCGTATAGCCTTTCTGGAAACAGTTTTTTTCAACTGCCTCGATAATTTCGGCAAAATAGGCCGCTTCGCTGCTGGTCGCCAGTAAGCCTATCGACTTGGTATGGTTAACCTTCAGGCTACGCGCGACGGCGCTGGGAGAGTAGTGCAGCTCTTTAATTGCCGCCCAGACCGCGTTACGCGTTTCTTCAGCGACAAAACGCGTTTTGTTGATTACGTGTGATACAGTTGTAGTGGAAACGTTTGCCCGTTTCGCTACATCTTTAATTGTTGCCATTACATTTCACTCCAGACCCTCGCTAAGCTCCTGAGAAACGCCAGGTAAACGTTTGCCTACACACACCCTAATCGCAACATCAGGGTTGCGGCACGCCGGAAAAACGACACGGAACGTCAGGAAGGGGTCAATGGCCGTTACGCTAATTCAGTAAGCCTGGAATTTTGTCTGATCTTGAGGAAAAGGGGAAGCGTTAAAAACAGTTATCAATATAAAACATGAGAGATTTTTGTGCGGGAATGTGCAAAAATGCGCTATATCACTTTTTGTGTGGGAATAAAAAGGAGAAAACTTGATGAGTACCGACCTGAAATTTTCGTTGATTACTACGCTGATTGTTCTGGGCGTGATTGTCGCAGGTGGATTAACGGCCGCTCTGCACTGATTTCCTCTCTTCTGAGGGTGGGCGTCTCCTCTATTCTATCCCTCTCTAAAACGCAGAAGGCGTACCTTCTGCGTACTCAGACTTATGCGGCGAGATTTTTCGCAACAAATTCCCAGTTAACCAGCGCCCAGAAATGCTCCAGATAGTTTGGACGGGCGTTGCGGTAGTCGATGTAATACGCGTGTTCCCACACATCAACCGTCAGCAACGGCGTTGCATCCGTAGTCAGCGGCGTACCGGCATTTGAGGTAGAAACGATAGCCAGTTTGCCATCAGCGCTTTTTACCAGCCATGTCCATCCGGAACCAAAGTTTTTGATAGCGGCATCGGTGAATTGCGCTTTAAATTCCGCGAAGCTGCCAAAAGATGCCGCGATAGCATCAGCCAGTTTCCCGGTCGGTTCGCCGCCAGCGTTTGGCGCCAGGCAGTTCCAGTAGAAGGTGTGGTTCCACACCTGAGCGGCGTTATTAAAGATGCCGCCTTCGGAAGTGCGCACGATCTCTTCCAGCGATTTGCCTTCAAACGCCGTGCCTTTGATCAAATTGTTAAGATTGGTCACGTAAGTCTGATGATGTTTGCCATAGTGATATTCCAGCGTCTCAGCAGAAATATGCGGCGCCAGAGCATCTTTGGCATACGGTAATGCAGGTAATTCGAACGACATTGCTTCTCTCCTTATTATTAATATTGCGCACGCACAATACCCCTGGTGCGCGTAAGGATAGGGTAGCAAATTGAGCGGTGGCGCAAAAGAAGAAGTTATCCTGTCGTTAAACGACAGGATAAAATATTAGCGAATTGTTTTAGGCGTCATCACCCGGCGGGCGCCGACATAATGACGTTGCCAGTATTCTTCGTTCAGTGAGGTGATCTTAATTTCCTGACCGCTGCGCGGAGACTGGATAAACTTACCGTTGCCGACATAGACGCCAACGTGATCGGCGGTGCCGCGCCCCTGCGTACGGAAGAACACCAGATCGCCGTTTTTCAACTCGCTACGCTCAATGGGCGCCGCGTCACGCAGGTGATACATCTCATTCGCCGTTCGGGGGATACGGATCTTCACTAAATCTTTATAGGCATAATAAACCAGACCGCTGCAATCAAAACCGGTGCGCGGCGACGCGCCTCCCCAGTGATACGGTTTACCAATCTGATTCATGAGTTTGGACATCGCGGTTTTCGTCGCTTTTTGTACTTTTGCACGATGCGCATCGGCAATAGAGACCGGCAATGTTCCTTTCCCCTTCACGCAGTGCGGCTTACGGCCTTTACGCGTCGTGCATTTTTCCGTTACGTCGAGGGCGGCGATTGACGTGGGCGCGGTTCTGTTACGACGATGCGTCGTATGACGAGATTTCGTGGAGGCGGTGGTACGTTTTGGCGTAGAAGCGGAAGAAGAACGGCTGGTTTTTGAGGTTTTTTTTACGTTTTTTTTGCTGGTTTTACTGATCTTTTTCGTTGTGCTTTTCTTTTTATCTGCCGTTTTCGTGACATGAGAAACAGCAGGCGTCGCTTTGGCTTGCCTGGAAGCATGGGCCATTGGCGTAAAGGGGAGAGTAGTAAAAAGTAAAGCACAGAGCGTGATCGAGATTTTGTTTATCCGCGCCACTGAGCAATCCTCTGTTAAAGGCAGGCGATTCATGCCTGCGTATGATTTACAAAACCTGATAATTCTAATCTACAAAAGCACAGATTGGTAATTGCTTTTGGTTTCTGAAGCTGTGTTTCGTTAACAGATGTAAAAAAATAGCAATTAATGCTAAACACGAACGCGTTATCTACAAATCACTGCGCGGCAACCCGCTTAAAAGATATTTTGTATACAACTTATTCCCGCAGACGGTAAAATAATAAGGCATGATGAAAATGTTATTTTCCGTTGCCAGCCTGACCCGTTACAATGACAGGCTTCAGTCGTAAAAGTAGTTTAAGGAAGCGAGACAATGAGCACCACTATCGAAAAAATTCAGCGCCAGATCGCTGAAAACCCGATTCTCCTGTATATGAAAGGTTCACCGAAACTGCCAAGCTGTGGTTTCTCTGCGCAGGCCGTTCAGGCGCTTTCAGCCTGCGGGGAACGTTTTGCCTATGTTGATATCCTGCAAAACCCGGATATTCGCGCTGAATTACCGAAATACGCCAACTGGCCGACATTCCCACAACTGTGGGTGGACGGCGAGCTGGTCGGCGGGTGTGATATTGTGATTGAAATGTATCAGCGTGGTGAGTTGCAGCAGCTTATTAAAGAAACTGCGGCAAAATATAAAACTCAGGAGCCGGACGCAGAGTAATCTGTGCAAGGAGAAAGCGACCTGTAAAGGTCGCTTTTTTACCGCCATCGTGAGCAAGAGCGGCGTTGTTAGCCTCGTTATTTGTCCGTCGGCAAAGGTAACGGCCAGCCGCCCAGGCGCTTCCAGCGATTGACAATTTCACAAAACAGCACCGCTGTCCGCTCGGTATCATACAAAGCGGAGTGGGCCTTTTCACCGTCAAACTCCATACCTGCCGCCAGGCACGCTTTTGATAACACCGTTTGTCCCAGCGCCAGTCCGCTCAATGCCGCAGTATCAAAGGTGACGAACGGATGAAACGGGTTACGTTTCAGCGAGGCGCGCTCTGCGGCGGCCATCATAAAACTGTGATCAAAAGTGGCGTTATGCGCGACCATAATGGCGCGGCTACAACCGCTGTCTTTGATACCTTTACGCACCATTTTGAAAATAGCGTGTAGCGCCTCATATTCACTCACCGCGCCGCGTAGCGGGTTAGAGGGATCGATACCGTTAAACGCAAGCGCTTCCGGCTGTAAGTTGGCTCCAGCGAACGGCTCCACATGGAAATGCAGCGTCATGTCCGGCATCAGCCAGCCTTGTTCATCCATTTTCAGCGTGATGGCGGCGATTTCGAGCAGCGCATCGGTTTTAGCGTTAAATCCTGCAGTTTCAACGTCGATGACGACAGGATAAAAACCACGAAAACGGTCGCACAGACCGGAAAGTTGAGCGTTATCGGACATCTGAGTCTCTTAATACGAAAAAATGCAGCGCGTATTATGGCAAATTTTACGCCGGGATGCAGTAAAACAACGGGCGCAGTGACCTGCGCCCGGCGGGGGATCAGTTACCCAGACCGCGGCCTGCGTCTTTAGCTTCAATCAATTCGATTTTATAGCCATCCGGATCTTCAACGAAGGCGATGATGGTCGAACCGCCTTTTACCGGCCCCGCTTCACGGGTCACGTTGCCGCCGTTCTGACGAATGCGTTCACAGGCTTCAGCAGCATTGTCAACGCTCAGCGCGATATGCCCGTACGCATTGCCCATGTCGTAGCTCTCAACGCCCCAGTTATAGGTTAGTTCGATGACCGCTTCTTCCGTTTCCGGACCATATCCCACAAAGGCCAGCGAGTATTTGTATTCCGGATTCTCACTGGTACGCAGCAATTTCATGCCCAGAACGTTAGTGTAAAAAGCGATGGAACGCTGCAAATCGCCGACGCGCAGCATAGTATGCAATAAACGCATTTTCGTTGTCCTTAAAATAGTCAAGATATTCAAAGTATAGCGGCGATGTGAGGCCGCTATCAATGAAATTACAGAGTAGGGTAGTCAGTGTAGCCTTCCGCGCCGCCGCCATAAAAACTTTCGGGACGCTGTGGATTAAGTTCCGCTTTACGTTGCAGACGCGCTACCAGATCCGGGTTAGCGATGTAATCACGACCAAACGCCACGGCGTCAATCAGCCCTTTTTCGATCAGATCTTCCGCTTTTTCTGGCGTATAGGCGCCAGCGCCGATGATGGGACCGTGGAAACGCGCGCGCACTTTTTCACGGAACGCGTCGCTGTACGGTTCGCCGCCCGCCCAGTCTGGTTCAGACATATGCAGATAAGCGATGCCGCGTTTGCCTAACGCTTCAATCAGATAAAGGGCGTCAGCTTCTTCATTCGGGCCGTTATCGACATTCTGGAAAGTGCCGACAGGAGAAAGGCGGATGCCGATACGGTCCGCGCCCCATTCCTTAATGCCGGCATCAACCACCTCCAGTACCAGACGGGCGCGATTCTCTACGCCGCCGCCGTACCGATCGGTACGGTGATTAGAAGACGGTGAGAGGAACTGGTGCAGCAGATAACCGTGCGCGGAATGCAGCTCCACCAGATCGAAGCCCGCCTCTCGGGCATTGGCGATAGCCTGGCGGAAATCGTTGACGATCCCGGGGATCTCGTGAGTATCCAGCGCGCGCGGCGTGGAAGTCTCTACGCGGATGGCCTGGCCGTTTTCGTCACGCAAAGAGGTGCGGGTTCCCGCATTGATAGCGGATGGCGCGACGGGCGCTTGTCCGCCTGGTTGCAGGCTGGCGTGTGAAATACGGCCCGTATGCCACAGTTGCACCGCCATATGGCCGCCCTGGGCATGGACTCCCTGAGTGATTTTTTTCCAGGCGGCGATCTGCTCATCGCTGTGTAATCCCGGTGCGCCGGCATAGCCTTTCGCCTGTGCGGAGATTTGTGTGGCTTCGCTGATGATCAATCCAGCGCTGGCGCGTTGACGGTAATATTCCGCCATTAACGGCGTAGGAATGTCGCCCGGTTCAATACTCCGCAAACGCGTCAAAGGCGCCATAAATACGCGATTTGTCGCCGTGATGGCACCCACCTTGAGGGGGGTAAACAGTTTTGCTGATGACATAGTGGCTCCTGATATAAGTAGACCGGTCGTCTTGTAATAAAGGAAATAAAAACGCCTGTTACTGCTCAGGCGTTGCAATGATGGTCTTAACATGCGCCAACGCATTTTCCAGCGGCGCGGCGCTACGGGATATTTTGGCCTGCAAATTGGCGCCCAGCCACAGGGCATAAAGTACCTGCGCCTGTGGCAACGGCTGGCCGGTGAAATGTAAACAGTGGCTATTACGGCCATCTTCCAGCGCGCGTGCAAGCAGTGCCATGATCTCCTGCGCCCCTTTATCCATCGTAGAGCGCATATCCTCCGACAGATCGCAGACTTCCGCTGACAGTTTCACCGTCAGGCAACCGCTGATGGCGCCTTGCTGGCAAAACTGCTTTAACGTTTCCTGATACCAGGCGAGAAGACGATCGCGATGATTACCGGGACCGGAGGTGAAGTGCGCCGTAAGACGCTGATGATAGCAGGCGTAATGTCGCTCAAGCATGGCGACGCCGAAGGCTTCTTTCGAGCGAAAGTAGTGATAAAACGACCCTTTAGGCACTTGGGCGGTTTTGAGCAACTCGCTAAGCCCCATGCCGGTAAAACCCCGTTGCATACAAAGCTGCTCGCCGGTGGCCAGCAGATGTTCGCGGGTATCGTGTTCGGTTTGCTTATTCATAGCAGGCAGTATAGTAGACCAGTCGGTCTACTACAAGCAGAGTTGCCATAATGTCAGTTAGCGTCTTCAATAGTCATAAGCGTCAAACGTTGAGGAGGGGATGTGGCCGAGCAGTTGGAGTTTTTTCCTGTAGCAAGCCCATGTCGCGGTATCTGCCAGTCTGATGAGCGTGGCTTTTGTCGGGGCTGTATGCGCAGCCGCGACGAACGGTTTAACTGGCAAAAAATGAGCGATGTCGAGAAACAAAATGTACTGCGGCTTTGTCGCCAGCGTTTCTTGCGTAAAATACGCGCAAATAAGCCTCTCCCATCGGAAGATCCTCAACAACCTTCACTCTTTTAAACGCGGAATTGCGTATACTCAACCTCATTATTCTCTATGAGGAATCTGTTATGGTTCAGCGTGTCACCATCGCTCCACAAGGCCCGGAGTTTTCGCGTTTTGTCATGGGTTACTGGCGTTTGATGGACTGGAATATGTCCGCGCGTCAGTTAGTGAGTTTTATCGAAGAACATCTGGATTTGGGCGTCACTACCGTTGACCATGCGGACATTTATGGCGGTTATCAGTGCGAAGCGGCGTTTGGCGAGGCGCTAACGCTGGCGCCGCATTTGCGGGAAAAACTGCAAATCGTTACCAAATGCGGTATTGCGACCACTGCCAGAGCGGAAAATAAGCTCGGTCATTATATTACCGATCGCCGCCATATTATTCTGAGCGCCGAACAGTCATTAAAAAATCTGGCGACAGATTATCTGGATATGTTGTTAATTCACCGTCCCGATCCGTTAATGGATGCGGATGACGTCGCCGAGGCGTTTCAACATCTGCACCAAAGCGGCAAAGTGCGCCATTTTGGCGTTTCTAATTTTACGCCAGCGCAATTTACGTTGCTGCAATCGCGCCTGCCTTTCACCCTGGCGACCAACCAGGTGGAGATCTCGCCGGTTCACCAGCCTTTGTTGCTGGACGGCACATTAGATCAATTACAGCAACTGCGTATTCGTCCGATGGCCTGGTCATGTCTTGGCGGCGGTCGGCTGTTTAATGATGAGGCTTATCAGCCGTTGCGCCAGGAACTTTCCGTTATCGCGCAAGAACTCAACGCCAGTTCTATTGAACAGGTGGTCTATGCCTGGATTTTACGTTTGCCGTCGCAGCCGCTGCCGATTATTGGCTCGGGTAAAATCGAACGCGTACGCGCCGCACTAGAAGCGGAAACGCTGTCATTGACGCGTCAACAGTGGTTCCGAATCCGCAAGGCGGCACTGGGTTATGACGTGCCGTAATCGCCAACTCGTTGACTTTCCGTACATGTTTTCGCCAGTGGTTTACACTTAACAGGCGACCACATGTAACGGAGGTTTTATGAAGCGATTAAGTTTAGCGATGGTGACGCTGCTGGCCTGTGCGGGTGCGCAGGCCGCCAGCGAGAAAGTAGAGATGAATCTGGTGACGGCGCAAGGCGTAGGACAGTCTATCGGCACCGTCGTCATCGATGAAACCGAAGGCGGCTTAAAATTTACCCCACACCTTAAAGCGTTGCCGCCGGGCGAGCATGGTTTTCACATTCATGCCAACGGTAGCTGCCAGCCCGCGATTAAAGACGGCAAAGCGGTTGCCGCAGAAGCCGCTGGTGGTCATCTGGACCCACAAAATACCGGCAAGCATGAAGGACCGGAAGGCCAGGGGCATCTGGGCGACCTCCCGGTGTTAGTCGTTAATAATGATGGTATCGCCAGCGAACCGGTTACTGCGCCGCGTCTGAAGTCTCTTGATGAAGTGAAAGATAAAGCGCTCATGATCCATGTGGGCGGCGATAACATGTCCGATCAGCCGAAACCGCTCGGCGGCGGCGGAATGCGTTACGCCTGCGGCGTCATTAAATAACCCGGAGCCAGTGTTCCCTGCGCTGGAGCCTGTTCCAGCTGCGACAGCGAACAGTGTAAACGCCAGATAATCGCCGCCAGCTCATGCGCGGCGGGTTGATGATGATGTGCGAGCGTGTCGCAGATACGCTGTAGTTCCTGTAGCGTGACGGCAAGCGGGCGTTGCTGCACGCCGCGCTCGCTCATCACATCGCGCAGCAGGGATATACAAATATCCCGCACCCGGGAAAGCGGATCGGAACGCGACTCCCAGGCGCGCAGCTGCCACACCACATGCGAGCAGTTCAGCAGCACCACTCCCCAACGTAATAACCACCGGCGCGCCAGCGCATCCTGACTATTGCTGAGCTGACTGACGTGATGATAGGTCAGCGATTCAAACTCGCTTTCGTTATGGGAAGGGTGACGGCTAAGCTGATCGACGAAATCCCGGCGTAGCGCGCGGATATGGCGGCGGCTTTTTACGGCATCGGAACCGGGGCGCAAAATCGCAAACGCCAGCCAGGAAATCGCGACGCCGACGATCTTGGCGGTATTATCGTTAAGGAAGTCGGCGAAGTCGTACACCGGTGGATTGGTCACGGCGATGAATGAGCCCATAAAAACGATAAGCTGCCCCCACAGTCCCGCCAGCTTAGGCATCTGCAGTTTAAGCAGTTGCATCGTGACGAACAGCGGAAAAAGGAAAAGCAAGAATTGCCACAGATCGGTGATTTGCACCATCAGGCCAAATTTCACCACGAAGCTGAATAAGGACAGCAGCACTAAAGTACGCATCAATAAGGAAAGCGACTTAAACGGCGTGGCGACGATGGAGTAGAGGACGCAACTGATCGCCGCCAGGGTTAATGCGCCGGGCCCGGATTCCCATTGCGCGCCAATACTCCAGGCGCCAATCACCGTGAGCGTGCAAAAGGTACGCACGCCGCTCCAGATGGCCTCTGCGTTATCCGTATGCCGCGCAAGGCCGGGAGTGCGGCGGATATGGATTTGATCCACCGGCGCGCCGCTTTCGATCAGATATAACTGACGGCTGCTGCGCAGATATAGCTGGCAAAAATAGCGTAATCGCTGCCAGAACGCGAGGTGACGATAATCCTGTTCATCCTGCGGGCGTAGCGGCGCAATAATCTGCGCCACGGTGTAGCTGTCCGCGCGCGGTTTTGCCAACTCAGCTAAGAGTTGCTCAATGACTTCGCGGCTGTTTTCCGGCGGCGTCGGCCAGTTTAAAAGCATTCTACGCAGACTGGAGATCACGCTGGTTAACCGTAATTGCTGGTGTAACAATGCATTTAGCAATGCATTCTGGCGGCGAAAACGGTAGTGACTCCAGAAGGCCTGAATACGCAGCAGGTTCATGGTCAGGATTTGCCCAATGACCCCCTCATGCGCGGAGCGGATAGCGTCAGTAGTCTCCGGCTGCCACAGTAGACTGGCATGTTCCAGCAAGCGCGCATGCATGTTTTTAAACGCGGTGAGCAGGGCGGTACCATCCGATGTGCTGGGTAGGATCATCATCATCATGCCGCCACAGAGGATGCCGACGATAACTTCACATACACGTGCCTGGGCGATATCCCACAACTGCGTGATTTCTACAATATTAACCATCGGGAACGCGATGATCGCCGCCGTGTAGCCGGACAACTGGAAAGCATAAGCGGCATTATTGGTAAAATGCGCGCAGGCCCAGGTACAAAAACCGATCCAGGCGGCCATGCTAAATAAGAACAACCAGGGTTCATTCAGCGTATGGCCAGCAATAATTAACGCGGCGGTCGCGCCGAGTAAACTCCCGGCAATACGCCCCAGACTTTTACTGATTACGCCGCCTACGGTCGGAAAGCTCACCACTGCGGCCGAAGTCATTGCCCAGTAGGGCTCATCCAGATTGAGATAATAAGCGAATGTCAGCGCGAGACACATGGCAATGGTATTGCGCAACGCGTAACGCCACTGGCCGGAGGTCGCTTTAAACCAGGGCGTATTTCGCAGGGCCGGCAGGGAGAGTTTCATTACCGCTGTCCAATGGCTACGCTGCAGGTAGTGCCGGAGACGAGCGTGATATCCTGCGGTAAAGCGTCAAATTCGATACGTACCGGTACGCGTTGCGCCAGACGTACCCACGGTACGTTGGGTTTGATATCGGGCACTAAACCGGAGTCACTTTCCACGCTTTGGTCGTAAATAGCGCGCCCGATACTGCCAACGTGACCCTGTAACTTAACATTGCCACTATACAGTGTTATTAATGCAGGCTCACCTTCGCGGATATGGCGTAGTTTGGTTTCTTCGAAATATCCCATTACATAAAATGAATGGCTATCTACCAGGGCGAAAAGTGGCTTACCGGTGCTGGCATAATCACCGGTACGCGTGGAAAGGTTGGTCACCCAGCCGGATACCGGCGCTTTTACTTCCGTCTGGCTAAGCTGCCACTGCGCCTGTTTTAACGTTGCCAGTGCGACATCTACGTTGGCCTGCATCGCTTTAACATTCAGATTGGCGCTATCCAGATCTTCAGCAGAGATGTAGTTACGCGATAAATGTCGACGTCGATCGGCTTCATTATTCGCTTTTGCCAGATCGGACTGCGCTTTGGCCAACTGCGCCTGCGCGTTAAGTTCTGCAATATGGAAGGGCGTTTTATCAATGACAAAGAGAACGTCCCCGGCGTTGACGAACTGATTATCTTTGATATTGAGTTGGGTAATGCTGCCAGAAACCTGTGGCGTTACGCTGACCTGTTCCGCGCGGATTTTACCATCGCGCGTCCACGGTGACTGCATATAGTAATTCCATAACCACCACGCGGCCAGAACGGCGACGACGGCGACAATGAGAGTAGAAAAATATTTTATTGTTTTTAACGACATATTTACCACGCGATCAGTAAAACGAGGCCCAGACATACGCAAAGCGTAAAGAGGGAGAGATCCATTAACAGGGGATGCCAGATTTCATCAGAGTATATCCGGTCACGCAGGAGTCGGTGAATAAACAACCAGATAACGAACCCAAGCGCAAAGGCTTTAAAGAATGGCGGAAAGTAAACAGATGCTCCCAACATGAGATCTTGTAAGGGCAATCCTGTGGCGTTGAGTATACACTTCACAAGCAATGTTCCTTTGCGTCAGACATCGATGCTTTAGTTTTAGCCAAAACTGAAGCTACAGGTGCCAAGTGCGCACTATGTCTGAAAAAATGTCTATTGGTAAGCAAATTTAGCAATACATTTGTTTTGAGAATACAAATACTGCACACTATTCTAAAATCAGCATAATAACTTAGCAAGCTAATTATAAGGAGATGAAATTGGAATCGCCACTAGGTTCTGATCTGGCACGGTTGGTGCGCATTTGGCGTGCTCTGATTGACCATCGCCTCAAGCCTCTGGAATTGACGCAGACACATTGGGTCACGTTGCACAATATTCATCAATTGCCGCCTGACCAGTCGCAGATTCAATTGGCTAAAGCGATAGGCATTGAGCAGCCATCGCTGGTACGCACGTTGGATCAACTTGAAGATAAGGGGCTAATTTCGCGGCAAACCTGCGCCAGCGATCGTCGCGCTAAGCGGATTAAACTGACCGAAAAAGCGGAGCCGCTGATCGCTGAGATGGAAGAGGTCATTCATAAAACGCGCGGTGAAATTTTGGCTGGGATTTCTTCAGAGGAGATTGAGCTTCTGATTAAACTTATCGCCAAACTTGAACACAATATTATGGAATTGCACTCTCACGATTGAGGTGCAGGGGCATACGTGTGGCCATGTGACCACACGTAAAGCCTGGTTTAGCGTGGAGAGACGGTAACCTGGCTGCCGTTGCTGGCCAGCACGACACGCTGACCTGCCGAGAAACGCGTATTTCCTTGTTTCTGCACAACCATAATGGTGTTGCCATCGTCTTTACGAATTTCCAGTTCCACACCCTGGGTTTTATTCATTGCGCTCTGGACGCCCTGGCCCGCTACGCCGCCAGCCACCGCGCCTGCCGCGGTCGCCAGTGAACGACCCGTACCGCCGCCGATAGTGTTGCCGAGGAATCCGCCCAACACCGCGCCGCCGATAGCGCCAATCACGTTAGAATCATCACCGCCCTGAATTTGAACCGGACGAACGTTAACGATAGTACCGTACGTTACATTCTGAACTTGTTTAGCCTCGGATGCGGTATAAACATCACCCGAAAGGCTATCATTGTTAACACACCCCGCTAGGGATAACCCCATCAGTGAAACGGCCAGTACACGTTTAATCATTTACCCATCTCCTGTTCTTCACGAAACGCTATTTCAGCATCCCTATAGCTAAATTATATGGCATTTATGCAGTTAAGGTCATATCTTCTGCCGAAAGAATGTGAAAATCATAATCAGAAGTTAATTAACCAATCTTAAACGAAGTCGGAAGCAAGAAAAGATAGGTCATTGATATCCGTGGACGACACGGCAAAAAATGTGACGTGGGCATAGCATTACAAAATACGTTATGCCGAGTGTTAAGGCTTAACCCAGCTTAAAAGGAAGAGGTATGAAATCGGGCCGTTTTATTGGCGTTATGTCCGGAACCAGCCTTGATGGCGTGGATGTTGTACTGGCGGCAATTGATGAAACCATGGTTGCGCAACAGGCAAGTCTCACCTGGCCCATTCCCGTTCATCTGAAAAAAGGCATTCTCGATATTTGCCAGGGACAGCCGCTTACGCTCTCGCAACTCGGCCAGCTTGATACCCAGTTAGGCCGGCTTTTTGCACAGGCGGTTAATGCGCTGTTAGCGCAACAACGTTTGCAGCCGCGGGATATCGTCGCCATTGGTTGTCATGGGCAAACGGTCTGGCATGAACCGACCGGCGAGGCCCCGCATACGCTGCAAATTGGCGATAATAATCACATCGTCGCCCATACGGGGATTACAGTGGTCGGCGATTTTCGGCGGCGGGATATTGCGCTGGGCGGACAAGGCGCGCCGTTGGTGCCTGCTTTCCATCACGCGCTGTTGGGACATCCGACGGAAAAACGTATGGTCCTGAATATCGGCGGCATCGCCAATTTATCTCTGCTTTTCCCCGGACAGGCGGTGCGCGGGTACGACACGGGGCCGGGTAATATGTTGATGGATGCGTGGATTTGGCGACAATGCGCGCAGCCCTACGACAAAGACGCGGCATGGGCGAAAGAAGGTCAGGTTATTCTTCCATTGCTGCAAAAGATGTTGCGCGATCCGTACTTTGCTGCGTCGGCGCCCAAAAGTACAGGACGCGAATATTTCAACTATGGCTGGTTAGAGCGCCATCTTGCGGCTTTCCCTGGCGCAGACGCGCGCGATGTACAGGCCACGCTGGCGGAGCTGACGGCGGTCTCCATCGCCCAACAGGTGCTGCTCAACGGCGGCTGCGAGCGGCTGATGGTCTGTGGCGGCGGTGGCCGGAATCCGTTAGTGATGGCCCGTCTGGCGGCGCTGTTGCCAGGTATCGAGGTTTCGACCACCGATAAGGCGGGGATCAGCGGCGATGATATGGAAGCGCTGGCCTTTGCCTGGCTTGCCTGGCGAACGCTCGCGGGCCTGCCGGGAAATTTACCTTCCGTGACGGGGGCTACAGAAGCCAGTGTTTTAGGCGCTATTTACCCGGCTAACCCAATAACTCAGAGTTAACTGAATTTTTCCCGGACCCTATATCGGTAAACTAGCAAGGTCAGGAAGGGGCGTTTGCCCTTCCAGAAGCAGGAGAGCTTTCGGGATATGCCTATGAAAAAGATCGCAATAATGTGTTTACCTGTGCTGCTGACCGGCTGTAGCGTTTATCAACAATTTGTTGAACGTATGCAAACGGATACGCTGGAATACCAGTGTGATGAGAAGCCGCTTACCGTTAAAGTCAATAACCCGCGTGAAGAGGTCAGTTTTGTTTATGACAATAAGCTGCTGACCCTGAAGCAAGGAATCTCGGCCTCGGGCGCGCGTTATACCGACGGGATTTATGTTTTCTGGTCGCAAGGCGAGAGCGCCACGGTCTATAAACGAGACAGAATTGTGCTTAATAACTGTCAGTTACAAAATCCGAAGCGTTGAGATTTTCAGTATGGGGGCGCACAATAGCGCCACCCACTGATTATTTCTGATCAACGCCATGTCTGATAACGACCAATTGCAGCAGATCGCGCATCTGCGCCGTGAATACACGAAAGGCGGCTTGCGTCGCCGCGATTTACCCGCTGAACCGTTAACCTTATTTGAGCGCTGGCTTGGGCAAGCGTGCGACGCCAGACTGGCCGATCCAACGGCAATGGTCGTGGCGACCGTAGATGACAAGGGTCAACCGTACCAGCGTATTGTGTTGCTCAAGCATTATGATGAAAAAGGCCTGGTCTTTTATACCAACCTGGGAAGCCGCAAGGCGCATCAGATTGAGCACAATCCGCGTATCAGCCTGTTATTTCCCTGGCATATGCTTGAACGCCAGGTGATGGTGACAGGCAAAGCCGAGCGTCTCTCCACTCTTGAGGTGGTGAGGTATTTCCACAGCCGTCCGCGCGACAGCCAGATCGGCGCATGGGTCTCTAAACAATCCAGCCGCATTTCCGCGCGCGGTATCCTCGAAAGCAAATTCCTGGAGCTCAAGCAGAAGTTTCAACAGGGCGAAGTGCCGTTACCCAGCTTTTGGGGTGGTTTTCGCGTGAGTATCGAACAGATGGAGTTCTGGCAGGGCGGCGAACATCGTCTGCACGATCGCTTTTTATACCAACGCGACGACGGCGCGTGGAAAATCGACCGTCTTGCGCCCTAAAGATGCAAAAATCTTGTTTTAAGCACTGGTGCGGATGAATCCGCCGTTTTATGCTATGTCTCTTTCGCGTCTGGCGAAAAGTCGTGTACCGGCAAAGGTGCAGTCGTTTTATACATGGAGATTTTGATGGCAAGCAGTAACTTGATTAAACAATTGCAAGAGCGGGGGCTGGTAGCCCAGGTGACGGACGAAGACGCGTTGGCAGAGCGACTGGCGCAAGGCCCGATCGCGCTCTATTGCGGCTTCGATCCTACCGCTGACAGCTTGCATTTGGGGCATCTGGTTCCATTGTTATGCCTGAAACGCTTCCAGCAGGCAGGGCACAAACCTGTTGCGCTGGTAGGCGGCGCGACCGGTCTGATTGGCGACCCGAGCTTCAAAGCCGCCGAGCGTAAACTGAACACTGAAGAGACCGTTCAGGAGTGGGTGGCGAAAATTCGTAAACAGGTTGCCCCATTCCTGGACTTTGATTGCGGCGAAAACTCCGCCATCGCGGCCAATAACTATGACTGGTTCGGCAGCATGAATGTGCTGACTTTCCTGCGCGATATCGGTAAACATTTTTCCGTTAATCAGATGATCAACAAAGAAGCGGTGAAGCAGCGTCTGAACCGTGACGATCAGGGTATCTCTTTCACGGAGTTCTCTTATAACCTGCTACAGGGGTACGACTTCGCTTGCCTGAATAAACTGCACGGCGTTGCCTTACAGATTGGCGGTTCTGACCAGTGGGGGAACATCACTTCCGGTATCGACCTGACCCGTCGTCTGCACCAGAATCAGGTATTTGGTTTGACCGTTCCACTCATCACCAAAGCTGACGGCACGAAATTCGGTAAAACCGAAGGCGGCGCTGTCTGGCTGGATCCGAAGAAAACCAGTCCGTACAAATTCTACCAGTTCTGGATTAACACCGCAGATGCCGATGTTTATCGCTTCCTGAAATTCTTCACTTTTATGGACATTGAAGAGATCAATGCCCTGGAAGAAGAAGATAAAAACAGCGGTAAAGCGCCGCGCGCGCAGTATGTGCTGGCCGAGCAGGTGACGCGCCTCGTTCATGGTGAAGAGGGACTGGTCGCGGCGAAACGGATCACCGAATGCCTGTTCAGCGGTTCACTGAGCGCGCTGAGCGAAGCTGACTTTGAGCAGTTGGCGCAGGACGGCGTACCGATGGTTGAAATGGAAAAAGGCGCCGACCTGATGCAGGCGCTGGTAGACGCCGAACTCCAGCCGTCACGTGGTCAGGCGCGTAAGACTATCGCCTCCAACGCTGTCACTATCAATGGTGAAAAACAATCCGATCCTGAATACATCTTTAACGATGAGGACCGTCTGTTTGGCCGCTATACCTTATTACGTCGCGGCAAAAAGAACTATTGTCTGATTTGCTGGAAATAAGGCATTAAGTAACAGGGAGTGAGAAATCACTCCCTTATTTTTGATGTTCAGGTAAAAAAATGAAGAATATCCTCGCTATCCAGTCCCATGTTGTTTTCGGACATGCGGGCAACAGCGCCGCCGAATTTCCCATGCGCCGTCTTGGCGCGAATGTTTGGCCGCTGAATACCGTTCAGTTTTCTAACCACACGCAATATGGTAAATGGACCGGCTGTGTCATGCCGCCCAGCCATCTGACTGAGATTGTCCAGGGGATTGCGGACATTGGCCAGTTAGCGCACTGCGACGCCGTACTTAGCGGTTACCTGGGATCTGCCGAGCAGGGAGAACACATTCTCGGTATTGTGCGCCAGGTTAAAGCAGCAAATCCGCAGGCAAAATATTTCTGCGATCCCGTGATGGGGCATCCGGAAAAGGGTTGTATCGTGGCGCCTGGCGTCGCAGAGTTCCATGTGCGTTATGCGCTACCCGCCAGCGATATTATCGCGCCTAACCTGATTGAACTGGAAATTCTCAGCAAACATAGCGTGAATAATGTGGATGACGCCGTGCAGGCGGCGCGTGAACTGATTGCTCAGGGGCCAGAAATTGTACTGGTAAAACATCTCGCCCGCGCCGGTTACAGTTCAGAACGCTTTGAAATGCTGCTGGTGACAGCGCAGGAAGCCTGGCATATTAGCCGTCCGCTGGTGGATTTCGGTTCACGTCAGCCGGTTGGCGTTGGCGATGTCACCAGTGGTTTATTGCTGGTCAAACTTTTGCAGGGCGCGACGTTGCAGCAGGCGCTGGAGCACGTTACGGCGGCAGTCTATGAGATTATGATCGCCACCAAAACGATGCAGGAGTACGAACTGCAGGTCGTGGCGGCCCAGGACAGGATCGCTAACCCTGAACATTACTTCAGCGCAACGCGGCTGTAATTATTGCTGCTAAAAAGAGGCCGGATGGCGGTACAGCGAGCTATCCGGCAACATGACATTAATTCAGTCCTTCCGCTTTAAGCGCTGCCGCAACGGTCGGTCTTTTTGCGACACGCTGCATATAACTTTCAATATGCGTTAACCCGTCCATATTCAGTTTTACGCCATAGGCCCAACGCAATACGGTAAACAGATAAGCGTCTGCAATGGTAAAACGCTGGCCGCAAATCCACTGGTCGTCTGAAAGCGACTCATCCACATACTGCAATTTCTTTTCCAGACCGGCGCGAACGGCGGGTTTGAGTGTTTCCGGCGTGTCAGGGCGGAACAGCGGGGTAAAGCCTTTATGCAGTTCCGTTGCAATATAGTTGAGCCATTCCAGCGTATGATAGCGAGCAAGACTACTTACCGGCGCCAGAAGCTGGCGGTCGGGAACGCTGTCGGCGAGGTACTGCATAATGGCGACGCCTTCAGTCAACAGTGTGCCGTCATCCAGCAGCAGAGCCGGAACCTGTCCTTTAGGGTTGACTGCCAGGTAATCATCACCGTTTTCCAGGCGTTTTTTTGCGAGATCGACGCCATCAAGCGTAAAGTCTTTGCCAATTTCGCGCAGGGTAATATGGGAAGCAAGAGAGCAGGCACCCGGTTTGTAGAACAGTTTCATCGGTAACTCCTTTTTGCTGAGGTTTAAAGTATGGTAGTGCGGGGACGAGCAAAAAAAAAGCCGCTAACGCACAGTTAGCGGCCTGAATGTTGTTTCCCGGAAAATTAAACTGTAGCGGCTTTAGAGCCTTTTTCAGCGGTATCATCGTCCTGGGTCATACGGTTCAGCTTAGGCGCTGTCAGCAGCATCAGGACGGCGATAACGGCGGTTGCTATGCCAATCTGCATAAATACGCGACCATAGACTTCCAGGGACATCAGTGGGTCAGTCACGTCGCTCGGCACAGCCATCAGGTTGGCGACATAACCGCCGATGATGTTAGCGCCTGCCGTTGTCAGGAACCAGCTACCCATGATGAAACCCATCAGACGCTGCGGAACCAACTGTGCGACCATTGCCAGTCCCAGACCGGAGATCATCAGCTCACCGATACTTTGCAGGCCGTAGCTTGCGATCAGCCAGTTTACGGATACGATGCCGGCATCGTTCGCAAATTTGGCACCCAGCGGCAGAATCAGGAACGCGCCGGAACACAGCACCATACCAATGGCGAATTTCATCGGCATCGGCAGCGTATCGCCCATCCTGTTATAGATAGCGGCCAGAATCGGGCTGCCGATAATGATCCAGAATGGGTTCAGCGCCTGATACTGTTCCGGTTCGAACGCGATACCGAGAATAGAGTGCTCGACGTTACGAATGGCAAAGAAGTTCAGCGACGTCGGCATCTGGCTGTACAGTACGAAGAAGATAATCGCCTGCAGCATCAAAATAAAGGCGACGATCATTTTACGGCGAGCCGCGCCGTGCATGGAAAACGCTTCTTTACCGAAGATAATGACGATGCCAAGAGCGATTACGCCCAGCACCATACGTGCGATATCCTGGTTGTGCAGCAGCCAGGTGGCGACCGCAATCAGAACGACAATACCCACGATGGTCAGCAGCAGATTACGGAAGTTGATCGGTTCAAAGTCGGGTTTGGAACCGTAGCTTTTCACCCAGCGCTGGCAGAAAGCAAAGTTAACGACGGTTATCAGCATACCGACGACGCTAAGCGCAAACGCGGTGCTCCAGCCATAACGCGCCGCCAGCCACGGCGTCGCCAGCATAGAGAAGAAGGAGCCGATGTTGACGGACATATAATACATCGTAAATGCGCCGTCGAGACGCGGATCGTCCTTCGCGTAACAGGTAGACAGCAGGGAAGACGGGTTAGCTTTAAACAGACCGTTACCCACAGCGATAGCCGCCATGCCCATATAGACGATGCCAGCGTCATGACCAGACCATGCGACCAGCGCATAACCGATAGCCAGCACCACGGCACCCAGCATAATAACGCGTTTGGTGCCCAGAATTTTATCACCTAACCAACCGCCAATGGCGACCAGGCCGTACACCAGTGCACTGAAGGAAGAGAAAAGGGTGATGGAATCCGCTTCTGACATACCCAGTTGTTTTACCAGGTAGACGGCCATAATGCCTTGCAGGCCGTAATAACCAAAACGCTCCCATAACTCTATCGAGAAGATGAGATAGAACGCCTTCGGTTGTTTGAAAGCGTTCAAACTGACGCTTTCAGTTGGTTTTTTGTTTGCAGTAGACACTTTTACCTCTTTTTTACGCCCCGTATTAACAGGGATTGTCTGGCGCGTGATGAGTCAGACTCATCCGTCCGATTGTTATATTGGAGGGGAAACGGCAGGTAATGTTCACTATCTTTCCTCTCCAGACAAGAGCTTTGTAATAATCTGTTACATATAACTCTTCTGGTTGAATCGTCCGATGTCAGAAATGTTATCCAGCGTTAAATTTCTTCATTTGAAGAATGGCAGATTTTTACACTGCAAAAAGGCCATTAGTTTGGGTGAAAGGCGATATCTTCTGCTATTTAAGGTGAAAAGCAGTGATATAGGCCATTATCTGAAAAAATGGCAGAGTAATGTTTTGTAGTGAAAACGGGGCGTCAGTCTATCCGGTTGTAAATGTAACCTTAGATGTCATTAAATTTCACATGAAGTTATCAAAGTGATCCTGATCACGGATAGATAGAATTTTTTGCGATTAAAAAAATGATTAACCTGACGTGGAGTGAAAACGAAAGCACATTACATCAGAAAAAGGACAGAGACTGGAATGATTGATGGCTAAAATAGATCCAGGCCGAAGGTGGGAGCGCGCTGGCGTGACGGACGCACTCCGACCATATCAAATATCGACTTTTTCTTTGTATTCGCAAAGATCTTCAATGAGGCAGGAGCCGCAGCGGGGTTTTCGGGCGATACAGGTATAGCGGCCATGCAAAATTAACCAGTGATGGCAGTCCACTTTGAACTCATTCGGCACCACTTTCAGCAACTTCTCTTCTACCTGCTCGACATTTTTACCCGGCGCGAACTGCGTTCGGTTGCATACACGAAATATATGCGTATCAACGGCGATGGTCGGCCAGCCGAAGGCGGTATTTAGCACCACGTTAGCGGTTTTACGCCCCACGCCGGGAAGCGCTTCCAGCGCCGCCCGATCCTCCGGCACTTCGCCATTATGCTTGTCCAGTAAAATACGGCAGGTCTTAATCACGTTTTCCGCTTTACTGTTAAATAAGCCGATAGTTTTGATATAGGATTTCACGCCCTCTACGCCCAGCTCCAGCATCGCGGCTGGCGTATTGGCGACCGGGTAAAGTTTGGCGGTAGCCTTGTTCACGCTGACGTCGGTTGCCTGCGCGGAAAGCAACACGGCAATCAGCAACTCAAACGGCGACGTGAAATTGAGTTCCGTTGTGGGGTGCGGATTGTTGTCGCGCAGGCGCGTCAGAATTTCCAGCCTTTTTGCTTTGTTCATCAGACTTTCCCTGTTTCACCTGCCGGAACAGCGGAAGGCGCGGTTTCGGCGCGGCGTTTCTTCATTTTTTCATCAATAAGATATTTTACCGCCAGCATGAGCCCCAGGCCGATAAACGCGCCTGGCGGCAGCATCGCCAGCAGGAAAGGCGAGTCGGTGTGAAATATCTCGACCCGTAATACTTTTGCCCAGCCTCCCAGCAGGCTATCCGCGCCATCGAAAAGCGTACCATTCCCGAGGATCTCGCGCAGCGAACCCAGCACGAACATCGCGCCTGTCGCGCCCATGCCGATGGAAAAACCGTCCAACGCGGAAAGCCACGGTCCTTTTTTCGCGGCAAACGCTTCGGCGCGACCAACAACAATGCAGTTCGTTACAATCAGAGGAATAAAAATCCCTAAAGACTGATACAAACCGAACGCATACGCATTGATCAGCATCTGTACTGCGCTTACCACCGAGGCAATGATCATGACGTAAATCGGGATACGGATTTCTGCCGGCGTCCAGCGACGTAGTGCGGACACCGTAAGGTTGGTCAGCGTTAATACCAGCGTTGTGGCCAGACCCAGCCCCAGAGCGTTGGTTGCCGTAGACGTCACCGCCAGTAGAGGGCACAGGCCAAGTAGCTGCACCAGAGCAGAGTTATTTTTCCATAACCCCTGAACAACAATGTCTTTTATTTCGCTCATGGCTATTCTCCACAGGCGGTTAAATGGGGGAGCTGAGCGGGCAGTGATTCGGCGTACAGCCCGGCGCGTTTAACCGCATTCACTACGGCGCGCGGCGTTATTGTCGCCCCGGTAAATTGATCAAAATCACCGCCATCTTTTTTCACCGCCCAGTGCGTATCATTTTCACCACTGATGGTTTTACCGCTAAAGTGGGTAATCCAGTCAGACAAACGGCGCTCAATTTTATCACCTAACCCTGGCGTCTCATGATGTTCCGTCACACGCGTCCCCAGGACGGTACCGTTGAAATCTGCGCCAACAATAAGCTGGATAGCGCCGGAATAGCCATCTGGCGCGGTAGCCTCAATGATGGCCGCTACGGGTTTATCATCCTTGCGAGCGATAAAAACACGGTGTGTGCCTTTGCCGAGGGCGGGCGCATCGACCAGATAACAACTCTCTTGCAGATTATTATTGTAACGATCTGGCGGCAATACCTGATCGAACAGGGCATGTTGTTGTTGCAGCGCTTGTTCGTGGATGGTTGATTTTGTCATCTGATTAATCACCGCGGTCAATCCCGTAGAGCCTGCGGCAAAAAGCGCCAGCGTAATACCGTGTTTACGAATCGTTTTCAGCATGGTTTATCCTTTGCGATGTCCATAGACGCGGGGGCGCGTGTAGTAGTCGATCAGAGGAACCGTGATATTCGCCAACAGGACAGCAAAAGCAACGCCGTCCGGATAGCCGCCGAAGCTACGAATCAGCCACACTAATACCCCAGCCAGCGCGCCGAAAATTAAACGTCCACGGTTGGTCGTGGAGGCGGTAACCGGATCCGTTAAGATAAAAAATGCACCCAGCATGGTGGCGCCTGACAGCAGATGAAGCTGCGGCGAGGCCAGCGTAGCGGGCGAGAAAAGCCAGCCTAACGCGGCGCATAGCGCCAGCGTCAGCAGAAAACTGACCGGGATATGCCAGCGGATGGCTTTTTGCCACAGCAGGAATACGCCGCCGACAAGCCAGGCGAGGTTAACCCACTGCCAGCCCACGCCAGCCAGCGCGCCGCTGTATATCGGGTACTGCATGATTTGCTCAACGGAGTGCCCGGCGCGCAAGGACGTTTTAAACGTATCCAGCGGCGTCGCCTGGCTGATACCGTCAATACCGATACGTAGCAGCGTCATATCGCCGCCGCTGGCGGTATGCCCGGTAAAAATCATCCGCAACGTGTCCAGCATATCGGGCGTTGTTGCGGCTATTTCATAAGGCGGCAACCAGCTTGTCATTTGCACCGGAAAGGAAATTAATAGCACCACGTAACCGATCATGGCCGGATTAAAGGGGTTTTGTCCCAGCCCGCCATATAACTGTTTAGCGATAATAATGGCGAATCCGGTTCCCAGCACGACCATCCACCAGGGCGCAAGCGGAGGGATGCTGACCGCCAGCAAAAGCCCCGTCAATAACGCGGAATAATCCTGCAGGTGACTGGCGACCGATTGTTTGCGCAGCCTGAGGACAATGGCTTCTGCGACTAGCGCCGTGATAGCAGCCAGAACGATCTGGAAAAGCGTTCCCCAACCAAAAAACCACGTCTGCGCGGCAATCCCCGGCAGAGCGGCGATTAATACCAGCAACATGATTCGCGATGTCTGGCGCTGGTTATGGGTATAAGGCGAGCTTGCGATTCTGAATACCATTTAATCCTCGTTAACAACCTGCTGCTGTGCTGCTTTTTTTGCCTGAACGCGGGCGATAGCCGCAGCAACCGCGGCTTTACGCGGGTCGGCCGGTTCGGCAGGTTCGCTTCCGGCCTGCTGCTCCTGCTTACGGGCTTTGGCGCGAGCGATGGCCGCTTCCACTGCGGCTTTGCGCGGATCGATCGGTTCGGCAGGTTCGCTTCCGGTCTGCTGCTCCTGCTTGCGGGCTTTGGCGCGGGCGATAGCCGCTTCCACCGCGGCTTTGCGCGGATCGACCGCTTCGGCAGGTTCGCTTCCGGTCTGCTGCTCCTGCTTACGGGCTTTGGCGCGGGCGATAGCCGCTTCCACCGCGGCTTTACGCGGATCGACCGCTTCGACCGGTTCGCTTCCGGCCTGCTGCTCCTGCTTACGGGCTTTGGCGCGGGCGATGGCTGCCTCCACCGCGGCTTTACGCGGATCGACCGGTTCGGCAGGTTCGCTTCCGGCCTGCTGCTCCTGCTTACGGGCTTTGGCGCGGGCGATGGCTGCCTCCACTGCAGCTTTACTCGGGTCGTCGCCGGGTATCGCGCTGTCAGCCATCGGATGAGCGGCTTGTTTAGCGCGCGCTTGCGCTTTACGCGCTTCACGGGCCGCGATGACGGCGCTATTGTCTGGCTGACTACCCGCCTGAATAACCACCGGTTGCGTGGCCTGCGCCTGTTTCTCTTTTACCCGCGCCAGCGCAGCGGCAATGGCATCCTGATCTTTTGCCGCTGGTTGTACCGCTGCGCTCTTGTGACGTGCAAGGCGGGCGGCTTTTTCGCGCTCCAGTCTTGCCTGACGAGCCTCAAAACGCGCTTTGGCTTCGGCGGCGCGTTTTTCTTCAAGCCTGATCGCATTAATCTCCGCTTTTTCCTGACGGAAATATTGGACGAGCGGAATATTACTCGGGCAGACCCAGGCGCAGGCGCCGCATTCTATACAATCAGCAATATGGTGAGCGGTAGCCTTGTCATGCTGCTGCCCTTTGCTGAACCAATAAAGCTGCTGCGGTAAAAGGTCGGCAGGGCAAGCGTCAGCGCAAGCGCTGCAACGAATACAGCTTTTCTCTTCCTGAGGCGCTCCCATTTCAGTCACGGATGGCGCCAGCAGGCAGTTGGTGATTTTTACGACCGGTACGTCAAGCCAGGGAAGGGTGAATCCCATCAACGGGCCGCCCATGATGACCATCTGGTCAGCAGAAGGGCAGAACCCGGCATCGTTAAGCAAATGACGAACGGGAGTGCCGAGCCGCGCCCAGACGTTACCCGGGCGGCTTACCGCTTCACCCGTTAAGGTGACGACGCGTTCTGTGATCGGTTCGCCGTCAATCACGGCGCGTTTAACGGCATACGCCGTACCGACGTTTTGCATCAGCACGCCAATATCAGAGGAGCGCCCGCCGTGGGGAACCTGTTTTCCCGTCAGTATTCGGGTGAGCTGTTTTGCGCCGCCGGAAGGGTATTTGGTTGGGATCACACGTAACGAAATATCGTGGGCGTCAGCCAGTACGGCGCGCAGCATGGAAATAGCCTGCGGTTTGTTATCTTCAATGCCGATTAATACCTCACGCGGTTGCAGAATATGCGCCAGGATGCGAATACCTTCCACAATCTGCGCGGCGCAGTCCTGCATCAAACGATCGTCCGCCGTAATGTAAGGTTCGCACTCTGCGGCATTGATAATAAGCGTGGTGATTTTATCGCCGCCGCCCTGCAATTTAACGCCGGTGGGAAACCCCGCGCCGCCAAGCCCGGCAACGCCATACTGATGAATGCGTTCAATGAGCGCTTCACGGCTGTGGGCGCGGTAATCAGACCAGCCCTCGCGTTCAATCCAGCGGTCCTCGCCGTCGGCATCAATGATTACGCTTAACTCCGCCAGCGCCGAAGGATGCGCCGTCGAGTGGGGGGCAATAGCGATAACCGTCCCGGAGGTGGGCGCGTGTACCGGCAGCATTCTCCCACGTCCACGGGTAAGCGCCTGGCCGCGTAGCACGCGATCGCCGACGCTAACGCACAGCTCGCCCTCAGCGCCAATGTGCTGTTTTAAAGGGATAACAAAGCGCGGCGCTAAAGGCACCTGGCGCAGCGGCGTGCCGTTTGACTGGGTCTTCATTTCGGGCGGATGAATACCACCGTCGAAATCCCAGATTTTATCTTTTCTGAAAGCGGAAAATAGTTTAAGCATGTTGTTCCACGGGAATGATGCGAACGGGAATGGTGTTCAAATCCCATTTCCAACTGTCGGGCGTCTCATTCACCGGACGTAATTCGATGCAGTGCGTCGGACACGGATCGACGCACAGATTACAGCCAGTACAGAGATCGCTCATGACCGTGTGCATGGCGCGCGTTGCGCCAACAATGGCGTCAACCGGGCAGGCCTGAATGCATTTTGTGCAGCCAATGCAGTTATTTTCATCAATAACTGCCAGCATACGTACTGGCGCAGCCTGCTGTTCTTCACCATCGCATGGTTGCGGCTCTACGTTTAGCAACTCTGCAATTTTCAGCATGACGGCTTCGCCGCCGGGCGCGCAACGATTGATTTTCTCGCCCTGGAGACCCACGGCTTCGGCGTAGGGGCGGCAGCCGGGATAGCCGCACTGACCACACTGGCTCTGCGGCAAAATCGCATCGATTTTTTCAACAACCGGATCATCTTCAACCGCGAATCGGCGGGAGGCATAACCCAGAATGGCGCCGAACACCAGACCCAGAAGGGTCAGGGCGCCAACGGCAATCCAGATAGTATTCATTACAACTTCACCAAACCACTAAAACCCATAAAGGCCAAAGACATTAATCCTGCGGTAATCAATGCTATCGCGTTACCACGAAAAGGGGCGGGCACATCCGCCACGGCAAGGCGTTCGCGGATAGCGGCAAACAGAACCATCACTAATGAAAAACCGACGGCGGCGGAAAATCCGTACAGCGCCGACTGAAGAAAGTGATGACCGAGATTAATATTCAGTAACGCTACGCCCAGAACCGCACAGTTAGTGGTAATCAGTGGTAAGAAGATGCCTAACAAGCGGTATAACGCCGGGCTGGTTTTCCGCACAACCATTTCGGTAAATTGCACGACCACAGCAATGACGAGGATAAAGGCTAGCGTCCGCAGATAAATCAGATCCAGCGGAATAAGTATCCAGGTGTCGATAAGCCAGGCGCATATCGACGCCAGCGTCATGACAAAGGTCGTCGCGAGGCCCATCCCCATGGCGGTTTCCAGTTTTTTGGATACGCCCATAAAGGGACAAAGGCCCAGGAATTTGACCAGTACAAAGTTATTGACCAGTACAGTTCCGACAAAGAGCAGCAGGTAATCAGTCATGTTTCGGCCTGAAATAAAAAAGCCGCCTATTATCTGTCAAACTACCACAGGCGACAACAGGTTAACTGTAGGGTTATTACGGATTAACAAACGTTGTTTTAACGCGCGCTGAACGTTTGAGATAAGGCACAATGAGCGCCGTTGCCAACAGTGGGAAGAGTAACTGACGCACGGCAAAGGCATCTGAGACGGGCGAAAAGGCAAATGCTTTAACCGCCAGTAACACCGACACCAGCAGCCAGATAATGTAATGCTTCGGCACGCAGCGTCTGCGCTTGAAGAATGCGATCGTCAACCACAGGGTATAGTACCACATGGCGATAGCGGTAATAAATGAAATGCCCCATAGCAGTAAATTACCGGTTTCCTGTCCGCTAAGCGTCTTGAACGTTTGCGGTGTGGCAAGCGCCATAACGTAGAGTAATAACGCCAGCGAGGCGCTCAACAACGCGACTAACAGCCAGGCTAACGGGCCAAGAAGCCAGCCTCCAATTCGTTGTGGCGGTGTTGTAGTCATATCTTCTCCGGGGTTACGCGCATTAACGGTCATGCCGCTCATTTTGGGGCAAATATTATAAGGTTTTTGATGTTAAACGCTACTTTCTTTATTGCACATAGCGCCAGACGGATTGCGGAACCTGACCTACATCAAACAGGCGTCCTCCGGAAACCAGTTCGGCACGGCGGTGATCTGCAGCGCGATACATATTAACAATGTCCATGTCATCAGTAAGGGTATAGTTAAGGTGGTCGAACAGTTTTTCCAGACTTTCGAGCGAACTAATTTTGCGGAATTTTAATAGATAATCCTGAACAGTCATATAAAGTTGATCCATATTAAATATAATGCCAACGGAGTAGTCACTGATAAAAAATAAACAAAACCGCACCAGTGAGAGGTCAGGGGTGCAGGTAAAAAGGGAATATTCTTACCGGTAAAGAGTCAGGCGCCACATGGCGCCTGGGGCGAAAGGTTAACGCGCTTTCCTACAACAGGCAATAAACGTCAGACCAGATAGGACATATTTCGTTTTTTTTGCCGGTTTTTGACTTTTCTTTGCACCCCCCGGGGCGCCGCTTACCGTACCACGCGAAAATGCCTTTACATTATCTGACGCTTACTTCTTCTGGACGGAAGCCGTGGGCTCTGGTGGTTGGTAATTGTCAATATGGTTGGCAATACCTAAAAGAATGACTGAGATAACGAGAACTATCCACCCAGTTAATTCAATAAGACGATTCATTATTGACGACATTTGCTTTGATTTATCCATAAACACAGGGGGTAAATGTTACTTTCCTGGCGAACGGTCGGCAAGAGGGAGGGAAACGTTTTCAGCCTCTGTTCTGTAACAAGTTAATCATTTGATGCTACGTTGATGGTCAGGACGCTATTGCGGCTAATCGCACGATGGTGTGGAATAGCGATATCTAAAACCGGAGGCAGTGAGATGAATGATAAAATCCGCGTTGGGTTAATCGGTTATGGCTACGCCAGTAAAACCTTTCATGCGCCCTTAATTATGGGAACGCCAGGGCTAGAGCTTGCGGCGGTATCCAGCAGCGATGAAACAAAAGTGAAAGCAGATTGGCCGGCGGTTTCCGTGGTCTCTGAGCCCCGACATTTATTTAACGATCCGCATATCGACCTTATCGTGATCCCGACGCCCAACGATACCCATTTCCCGCTGGCGAAAGCTGCGCTGGAAGCCGGTAAGCATGTGGTGGTTGATAAACCCTTTACCGTGACACTGTCACAGGCGCGAGAATTGGATGCGCTTGCGCGGAGCACTGGTCGGGTACTTTCCGTCTTCCACAACCGACGCTGGGACAGCGATTTTTTGACGCTGAAGGCCTTGCTGGCGGATGGCGTGCTCGGCGAGGTGTCCTTGTTTGAATCCCACTTTGATCGCTTCCGTCCCCAGGTGCGCGACCGCTGGCGCGAGCAAGGCGGGCCGGGAAGTGGTATCTGGTACGATCTGGCGCCGCACTTGTTGGATCAGGCCATTCAACTTTTTGGCCTGCCGGTCAGCATGACGGTGGATTTAGCGCAACTGCGTCCGGGCGCGCAATCTACAGATTATTTCCACGCGATTTTATCCTACCCCCAGCGCCGCGTGATTTTGCACGGTACGATGCTGGCCGCGGCGGAATCCGCGCGATACATCGTTCATGGTTCGCGCGGTAGCTATGTAAAATATGGCCTCGATCCCCAGGAAGAACGGTTAAAAAACGGCGAGCGTTTACCGCAGGAAGACTGGGGATACGACATGCGTGACGGCGTATTGACCCTGGTTGAGGGAGAGACGCGCAAAGAAGAAAACTGGCTTACGTTGCCGGGTAACTATCCGGCATATTATGCCGCCATCCGCGATGCGTTAAACGGTAACGGTGAAAATCCCGTGCCAGCAAGCCAGGCGATTCAAATTATGGAGTTGATTGAACTGGGCATGGAATCGGCAAAACATCGCGCGACGCTGTGTCTTGCCTGAGATGTCGCATTTCTCCGCCTGGGATAGCATTAAACCGCAGGCGGAGAGAGGGCGTTAGCATCAATAAAGCAATCTTACGCCTCGGCCACTTTTTCGCGCAGCGCACGTTTTTCGCTATCGCTCAGAAAGGCGATTTCCAGACCGTTAATCTGCGCCTGGCGAATCTGTTCGCGGCTCAATCCTGCCGCTGGCGCGGCGACGTGATATTCATGGATAATATCTACGCCCTGAACAGCCGGATCGTCCGTATTAAGACTGGCGAGAACGCCATGCTCAAGGAAGGTTTTGAGTGGATGATCCGCCAGCGATGCGACGGTACTGGTCTGAATATTCGAGGTCAGACAGGATTCAATACCGATACGCTGCTGTGCAAGAAAATCCATTAACGCGCGATCTTCGACAGCTTTTACGCCATGTCCGATACGTTCGGCCCCCAGTTCGCGAATCGCCTGCCAGATACTTTCCGGCCCTGCGGCTTCGCCAGCGTGAACGGTGATATGCCAGCCCGCATCGCGCGCCCGATTAAAGTGCGACAAAAACAGACTGCCGGGAAAGCCCAGCTCATCACCGGCTAAATCCAGCGCGGTGATGTTCTCTCTGTGCGCCAGCAGCGCATCAAGCTCCTGTAAACATGCCGCCTCGCCGAAGGTACGGCTCATAATGCCAATGAGTCGTGCCTCGACGCCAAACGTGTTACAGCCGTCGCGTACACCGTCGATAACGGCTTCAACCACGCCTGCGATCGGTAACTGATGCGCCATCGCCATATAGCCGGGCGAAAAGCGAAGCTCGACGTAATGCAGGCCGTTACGTGCGGCATCTTCAATATTTTCAAAGGCCACACGGCGGCAGGCGTCAAGCGATGCCAGGACTTTTACCCCCCAATCGAGCTTAGTGAGAAAGCTTACTAAATCGGGTTCGGTTGAGGTGACCTGGACATGCGGAATCAGCGTTTCCAGCGTTTGGGCGGGAAGGGCGATGTTGAACTGCCGACCAAGATCCAGAATTGTTTGGGCGCGAATGTTGCCATCAAGGTGGCGGTGGATGTCAGTCAAAGGAAGCGTAATATCAATCATGGGCGCACTCAATTTTTAATAAAAGTGCGCACCATTATACTACAGATTGATAATGCTCTGGAAATTTTGCAAAAACGGAGTCATTACGTTGCAACTTCGCGAGAGCGCGGGAGAAATTTTGTATCATTCTCTTTAACGCGCCCCCAGTCAGCTCACGGGGGGCGTCTCTGTTATCGCCTCTCAGGATAAAGGGTCAACCCCCCGCTTGTAGACGGTATCAGCGAACGGTGCGGTGGCAAAATCCATATCCGAGATCGTAAAGGGGAGCAGATCGGCTTCGCCAAAACGATCGGCGACATAATCCCACTACGTACACCATGTCCCGCGTCGGTCAACTTCCTGTGAAAAATCGAACATATCCCTTCTTTATGCCTGAACGGTATTCATCAGGCCAACCATTTCATCTTTTACCGACTGAACCTGCGGGCCGATAATTACCTGCAAATTATGCTGATTGAGCTATACGATGCCTGTCGCGTGATTGTCCTTCAATGCCTGGACATCGACAAACGACATATCTTTCACTGACAGGCGTAGGGGGGGATGCAGTTGTCCAGACTCACGATGTTTTCCGTGCCGCCTAATGCTCACGACGAGCACCATGTGCGGAGTCAAACGATAGCCGCTCGCCTGGTAACGCAAAAGTAGAGGCTGCGCGTCGTTCGGCGCAGACCGGGTGCAGCGTCGCGACACCCGGCAAGGCGATTATTGTTGAGGCAGCGCCGGAACGTCCGGTACGGAAAGCGCCGGCATCCCAAACAGGCCGACAAAGTCTTCCAACGGCATTTTTTGTCCGTTGAGCGTGATCTGGCCATTGGCGTACTGCAAACTGGAGGCGATAGTATTATCCTTCAGCGTTGTCAGTCGGAACATCTGACCCATTGCGGACAGCCCCTGCACCTGCTGTTTTGCCAGTTTTTCCGCATCATCCTGCTGATAGCCTTCCAGCTTTGCTATCTGCGTCATAAACTCGACCGCCATGTCCATCGGAATTGCCAGTTTCGCATCCAGCGATTTCACGGAGCGGTCGACTTCCTGCGCCAGCGTTTGCGGTTGTGCCGTTGTGGTTGCCGGATCTTTGAGGAACAGCGACAGATTCAGCGTGGTTTCCCCTTTGGCGTTTTTCCAGCTAAGCGGCGCCAGGGTCAGTACCGGATCGCCTTTTAACAGCACGGGGAGAGCGCTAAAGAACGCTTCAGTGACTTTTTGCTGATAAAGCTCAGGATTCTGCGCCACGTCCGGCTGATTCAGCAGCGCCTGCGTTTGTGCATGATATTGCTGACTAAACTGGTGCCAGGCTTCGCCGTCGATTTGACCGACTTTCAGCGTTAATTTACCGCTGCCCAAATCCTGATTCTGCACTTTCAGGCTGTTAAGCGAGTAATCCAACTGGCTGTTAATGGTTTTTCCGTCGTTGACGAGATCGGACTTGCCGGCAATTTCCATCCCTTCCAGCACCGCCATCTCTTTACCCTCAATGGCGATGGACAGTTTATCCAGCGTTAACTTTTGGTCGCCCACACGTTCGCCAAAGCTTGCCAGTTTACTGGTACCGTCGGTTTTCAAATTATTAAAGGTGAGTTGGACCTTCTGGTTATATTCGTTAACGGCATCGACCAGGCCGCTCTGCGCTTCGCCCGACAGCGAAACCACATTACCGTCTTTATCGGCGTTAAGCTGGAACTCGCCGCCGCTAAAGGCGACCTTTTCACCGGCATTCTCGTAGTTTAACGGCTTGAGAGAGATATCGGAGCGGGTATCGCCGCCATAACCAATGCGGGTATTGATAACAAAGGGCGTGTTGCCTTTCGCGATATCAAAGAGGGGTTTTGCCGCATCGTTATTCACCAGCGTGGTTTTTACCGACGCCATAGAAGGGATCAGATTGAGCGTTTTGAGCTGGGCGAGCGGGAAGGGGCCATGTGAAACGGACTCGTCCAGCACAATGCTTTGCCCGGGCTTCAACCAGGTAGTGTCTGCGCCGGCAACCGGTTTGACAACCAGTTGCAGATGGCTACTGAACACGCCACGCTGGTAGTTTTGATAACTTAATTCGACACCGGCCTCCGGCGCAGTACGCTTGAGCTGTTCATTGGCCTGAGTCACCATTTCTGAAAGATGGTTCTCCAGCTTTTTCCCCGTATACCAGGCGCCGCCTGTCCAGACGATGCCAAGTGCAATCACTACACCTGCAGCTACCAGTGTTTTTTTCATATCAATTGTCCATAAAAATGAAACCAGGCGGATTAAACCGCCTGGAGGAGTTTTACGTCTGTTATAAGCTTAGCAAGAGTTGTTAAAAAATTCAGTACGTTGCTACAGCTTGTTATAAACACGCGCTAAACGGCCTGTGCCGCTGGCGTTAACCGGAGACTCATCCGCGCCGATAAAGGCCGATTCACCCGGCTTCAGTACCAGACGCTGTTCATCTTTACGTAACACCGCCTCACCCTCAACGCAGAACAGAATCGCGGCGCTGTGTTGGCCGATGCTCGTCTCCTGAAGCGCCAGGTCGTGCAGTGAAAAAGCAAAATCGTCAACCGGAATTGGGAAGTCCAGCTCCGCGCCGCTTTTCACCGGGGCAGTCAGCAACTCGCCGGCAGGTTTAGGTTCGAACTTCACGTTCGCGACCAGCTCAGGGATGTCGATATATTTTGGCGTAAGGCCAGCGCGCAGAACGTTATCGGAGTTCGCCATGACTTCCAGCGCAACGCCCTGCAGATAAGCATGAGGCGTTTCGGCAAACAGGAACATCGCCTCGCCGGGATTCAGTTTGACCACATTCAGCAACAAAGGAGAGAAAAGCCCGCTGTCGTCAGGATAATACTCTGAAATCACGCGGATCGTTTGCCACGGTTCGCCTTGCTGGCTGTTAAGCGCCGCTTTGAGTACGGCTAACGCGCGGGATTTTTCTTCGCCTTGCATATTCAACAGGCTGGCGAAAAGCTGGCTCAGACGTTCAGCATTCGGCGCCTGCAAAAAGTGGGCGATAGCGGAATGCGCGCCGGCGACAGGTTGCAGTAAAGAGACAATGTCAGAAAATTCGCGGAACGCGTTCATCGCCAGGAAAGGCGTCAGGGCAAAAACCAGCTCTGGTTTATGGTTAGGATCTTTATAGTTCCGCTCTGCGGCATCCATGGGGATACCCGCCGCATTTTCTTTCGCGAAACCGATTTCGGAATTGCGCTTATTCGGGTGCACTTGAATAGAGAGCGGCTGCGCGGCGCACAGTACTTTAAACAGAAACGGCAGTTCGCCGAAACGGTTGGCTACCGCTTCGCCCAGCATGGCGGTTTTATTCTTTTCGATGGCGTCACGCAGGGAGACGGTTTCGCCGTTGGCGGTGGTGATTCGCGAGCTGCTTTTGGGATGCGCGCCCATCCAGAGTTCAGCCATTGGCTGCTGCTGCGGATTGGCGATGCCATAAAGTTCCGTTAACGCAGTTTTACTTCCCCAGGCATAGTTTTGCACTGAGTTAATGAGTTTTTGCATTATCAAGCCCTGTTTCAATGTGGAGATCAATGGGAGGTATTAAACCAAGAAACCCGCATGAAGTAACCTCCGGGCGTAAAAAGTCGTACTTGTCTCAGTTTTTGTTAAAAAATTGTGTAGGATAGTGTTACTCGCTTTGAGTCGGGCAATGGAACACCTGCCCAGAGAATAACCATACCGAGCGGTAAGTGAGAGCACAATGTCAAACAAACCCTTCTTTTATCAAGACCCTTTTCCCCTCAAAAAGGACGATACCGAGTACTACTTGTTGACCAGCGAACATGTTTCCGTCGCCGAATTTGAAGGACAAGAGATCCTGAAAGTCGCGCCGGAAGCGCTAACGCTGTTGGCGCGTCAGGCCTTCCACGATGCGTCTTTTATGCTACGTCCCGCGCATCAGCAGCAGGTGGCGGATATTCTGCGCGATCCGCAGGCCAGTGAAAACGACAAATATGTCGCGCTGCAATTCCTGCGAAACTCCGATATCGCGGCCAAGGGCGTGTTGCCCACCTGCCAGGATACCGGTACGGCCATTATTGTCGGCAAAAAAGGCCAACGGGTCTGGACTGGCGAAGGTGATGAAGCGGCGCTGGCTCGCGGCGTATATAATACCTATATCGAAGATAACCTGCGCTATTCACAGAACGCGGCGCTGGATATGTACAAAGAGGTCAATACCGGTACTAACCTGCCGGCGCAGATCGATCTCTACAGCGTCGATGGCGATGAATATAAATTCCTCTGTATCGCTAAAGGCGGCGGATCGGCGAATAAAACCTATCTCTATCAGGAGACAAAAGCGCTTCTGACGCTGGGTAAGCTTAAAAATTATCTCGTCGATAAGATGCGTACGCTGGGCACCGCCGCCTGTCCGCCGTATCACATTGCGTTTGTCATTGGCGGCACCTCGGCGGAAGCGAACCTGAAGACCGTTAAGCTGGCCTCGGCAAAATACTATGATGCGCTACCGACCGAAGGCAATGAACACGGGCAGGCCTTCCGCGATATTGAGCTGGAAAAAGAATTGTTGCTTGAGGCGCAAAATCTTGGCTTAGGCGCGCAGTTCGGCGGCAAGTATTTCGCTCACGATATTCGTGTCATCCGATTGCCGCGCCACGGGGCATCGTGTCCGGTAGGTATGGGCGTGTCCTGCTCCGCGGATCGAAACATTAAAGCGAAGATCAACCGGGACGGGATCTGGATCGAGAAGCTGGAGCGCAATCCCGGTAAATATATTCCAGAGGCGCTGCGCCAGGCGGGAGAGGGCGAGGCGGTGCGCGTTGATCTTAACCGTCCCATGAGCGAGATACTGCAACAACTGTCGCAGTATCCGGTATCAACGCGCCTGTCGCTGAACGGCACGATTATTGTGGGCCGCGACATCGCGCACGCTAAACTGAAAGAACGGATGGACAGAGGCGAAGGTTTGCCGCAGTACATCAAAGATCATCCTATCTATTATGCGGGGCCGGCAAAAACGCCGGAAGGGTATGCCTCCGGGTCGCTTGGGCCGACTACCGCAGGACGGATGGACTCTTATGTTGATCAGCTCCAGTCGCAGGGCGGCAGTATGATCATGTTGGCGAAAGGCAACCGCAGCCAGCAGGTGACCGATGCCTGTAAGAAACATGGCGGCTTCTACCTGGGCAGTATCGGCGGCCCGGCAGCCGTTCTGGCGCAGGGCAGTATCAAGCGCCTGGAGTGCGTGGAATATCCTGAACTGGGTATGGAGGCTATCTGGAAAATTGAAGTGGAGGATTTTCCGGCCTTTATTCTGGTGGATGATAAAGGCAACGATTTCTTCCAGCAGATTCAGTCATCGCAGTGCGCACGCTGCGTTAAGTAATGTCGCCGCCCTGCGGGGCGGTAACATGATTCGCTATTTTGCCGGAGAACGGCGCAAGCGCCTTATCCGGTCTACACCGTTGTGTTGTTATCGTTAATACTCATAAGACCGCAAACATGTGAGCAATGTCGACACATGATCTCATCAACTTGAGTAAGGAGCAGGTAATGGTAACGGTACGCCGCGAGAAAGATTCAATGGGCGCGATTGAAGTCCCGGCAGATAAACTGTGGGGGGCGCAGACTCAACGTTCGCTGGAGCATTTTCGGATTTCCACGGAGAAAATGCCCGTCTCGCTCATTCACGCTCTGGCGTTGACCAAGCGCGCTGCTGCGAAGGTCAACCAGGACTTAGGGTTGTTGGCGGCGGAAAAAGCCAGCGCGATTATCCAGGCGGCTGATGAAGTGCTGGCGGGAAAACATGCTGATGAGTTTCCGCTGGCGATTTGGCAGACCGGGTCCGGTACGCAAAGCAACATGAATATGAATGAAGTGTTAGCGAACCGCGCCAGTGAAATTTTGGGCGGCGTTCGCGGTATGGAACGCAAGGTGCATCCCAATGATGACGTCAATAAGAGTCAAAGCTCAAACGATGTGTTCCCAACCGCCATGCACGTGGCGGCGTTACTGGCGTTACGCGAACACCTCATCCCGCAATTATCTGCATTAACGGATACGCTTCGCGATAAATCCCACGCTTTCGCCGATATTGTCAAAATTGGCCGTACTCACCTGCAGGACGCGACGCCGCTCACCTTAGGCCAGGAGATTTCCGGTTGGGTAGCCATGCTGGAACATAACCTCAGACACATTGAGCACAGTTTACCGCACGTTGCGGAACTGGCGCTCGGCGGAACCGCAGTAGGGACAGGGCTTAATACCCACCCGGAATATGCCCGGCGCGTGGCCGAGGAACTGGCGACGATTACCGCGGCGCCGTTTGTTACCGCCCCGAATAAATTCGAAGCGCTGGCGACCTGTGACGCGTTGGTACAGGCGCATGGCGCATTAAAAGGACTGGCGGCCTCGCTGATGAAAATCGCCAACGATGTTCGCTGGCTGGCGTCCGGCCCGCGCTGCGGCATTGGCGAGATTGCTATCCCGGAGAATGAGCCAGGCAGTTCCATTATGCCTGGTAAAGTGAACCCGACCCAGTGTGAAGCGGTAACGATGCTATGTTGCCAGGTGATGGGTAACGATGTGGCCATCAATATGGGGGGCGCATCGGGCAACTTTGAGCTCAACGTCTATCGTCCGATGGTTATCCATAATTTTCTGCAAACGGTGCGCCTGCTGGCCGATGGCATGGCGAGCTTCAATCAACACTGTGCGTCAGGAATCGAGCCAAACCGCGAGCGTATTACGCAGTTGCTGAATGAGTCGCTGATGCTGGTCACTGCGCTCAATACGCACATCGGTTACGATAAAGCGGCGGAGATTGCGAAGAAGGCGCATAAAGAAGGGCTGACGCTCAAAGCCTCAGCCGTGGCATTAGGATACCTTAGCGACGAGGAGTTCGACGCCTGGGTACGTCCGGAGTTGATGGTTGGCAGTATGACGCCGGGACGTTAATCCGCCACATACAGGTGCAGTCGCGGAATAATCAGTCGCAGCGGTTGCGCCTGTGGTTTAAAACGGTGCTGAATATTATCGGCGTCATAGTTTTCCAGCCCGCCAATATCCGGCACGCCTGCGCCGTTGTCCGTGTTGATTAATGCGATAATCGGCGTGGGGCAGGCGTGTTGCACCTGTTTCTGCTGGCCTTTATACCAGATGCGGGCGATCGGCTGTACTTTAACCGGACGCTTAATCTTGAGTCGGGCCTGCTGCGGTAAGGCAGCGATATCCTGATATTCCCGTTCCAGCTTGAATTGCCATTGTTCGCGCGTCCACGGCGGGACGCTGCGCGGCGACGCGAGGCTTTTTTTCAACTGGCTCAGAACCTCATCCCGGCTTAAATTTTTAATAATATGTTTATTTGCCCAGCCGAAACGTATGGTGGCGGGGTTATTGATAAGCGTCAGCGTGCGGTAAGCGTTCAGAGTAATTAAGCCGGGTAGATGCCGATGCACCCACTCAAAACGTGCCGCTGAGGGAAGACCGGACTCTACCGTAACCATCTGCTCGAAGGTGGTTTTCAACTGGTTAATGCGCTGTACCTGATTTTCCAGATCTAGCTGTGTCGCATTATCCACTTGATAGCATAAAACGCCAGGCAGGCGGACGGCGGCTTTACTGCTGCGATTTTCGGACTGCTGTTGAATAAACAAATGGCGATAGTGACGTAGCGCCAGCGTTTCGGCCTCTTTCCCCAGATGTTGCGTTACCTCGATAGTATCCAGCGGCGCATGTTCCGCCCCTTTGGTCACCTGCGGCAGTGAAAAGACACGGGCGATAAGTAGCGAATGCTGCTGTAGATTACCCGTCAGCGCCGCCAGGTGTTGTTCTATCTGGCGAAAAGTGCCATTCAGGCGTTCAACGAGATCGTAGCGGGACATGGTATCACTCACTTTAGTTACAACATACTATCTATATAGCACAGTTCCCGCCGCTCAACCAGCGTGCAAAATGCGTCAGGCAGCGGTCATGTCGGGCATCGCGTGCCAGACCGGCCAGCGAAAACTAAATTTTGCGCCGCCCAGTTCGCTCTCGTCACAGACGACGCTACCGCCCATCGCCAGGGCGATAGAGTGTACGATGGCGAGTCCAAGCCCGCAGCCGCCTGTCGCCCGGTCTCTACTGGGGTCGAGTCTGACAAAAGGTTCAAATATGCGCTCACGCGCATCCGCTTCAATGCCGGGGCCATCATCTTCGACTATCAATGTTGCCTGACTGCCGTCGAGTAACAGGCTGACCTGAACGGTGGTACGACTGTAGCGCAACGCATTATTCAGCAGGTTATCCAGCACTCGCGACATTAACCGCATATCAAGCGCGCCATAATCGCCGATTACAGATGTGAGAAGGTTTACGGCACGTTCCGGGGTCACGCTCTGCACATCCTGCAAATGCGCGAGCAACCATGCGGGGAGGTCGGGTTCGGTCAACATCAGTTCATTTTGCGGTCGGTCAAGGCGCGCATAGGTGAGCAGTTCTTCAATCAGTGCTTCCAGTTGACCAATATCGCGATTGAGCGCCTGTGATTCCGGCGGTGTCAGATTTTCACTCATTTCAAGCCGATAGCGTAAACGTACCAGCGGCGTGCGAAGCTCATGGGCGATACCGTCAATCAGCTGTTTTTTACTGGCGATCAGGGCATTAATGTTATCCGCCATCTGGTTGAACGCGACGCCCAGACGTTCGAAACTGGAGCCATTATCGAAGTGCAGGCGTTCAGTCAAATGACCCTCGCCAAAGCGCTGCGCGGCGGATTCGAGCCTGAGCATTTCTTGCCAGTGCGGGCGCATCCAGATAAACACAGGAAAGGCGAGAGAAAAGGCAATGAGCGCCATTAAGGCGATATCCAGCAGTCGCATTTGATGCAGGAAATAGAGATAGGGAACCGGGCCAACCGCCAGGACGTAATGGCTGCGCGGGATACGCTGAATAAAGGTGTATTGATCGTCAAGCGCGACAATATCGCCTTCACGCAGTCGCTGCGTGGTGGCGGCATCAAGCTTATAGTGATTTAACGGTTCAACGCGTAAATCGAAAGAGAGGTTCAGGTCCATCTCTTTTAACGTTTTCCCCCATTCACGCGGCGGAATTTCCCGCAGTTCGCTGCGCATCAGATAGAGCGAACTTTTCATCAGATCGTCGAGCGATTGCCTGCCCGCGCGTTCGGCGGTGAATTTGTACACCAGTCCGACCAATAAGGTCATGACCAGAAAACAGACGAACAGCAAAAGGTAAAACTGCACAAACAGCTTTTTCATCAACGCCCACCGGATCTCAATACATTAGCTCTATCGCGCGCTGACGAAAAAGATTTCCCGTCAGCGCCGCTGGTGGGTTATAAAAGCAGGCTTTGCGTCAACTGACAACCTCATTGTCCGGCGTTAAGGTCCGGACTTTCGTGAACAATGCGTCCATCGACAAGCGTCAAAACAGCGCGAATGGTATCAATTCTGTCTTCCGGCATCGTCATAAATGGCTGATTGAGTACCGCCAGATCGGCCTGTTTTCCGACGCTAAGCTGGCCCCGGTGTTGTTCGGCAAAGGCGAGCCAGGCGGCATGACGTGTATATAACGCTAGCGCTTCCAGACGCGTGAGCCTCTCGCTGGCGGGTTTACGCACGGAACCGCCTGACGCTATACCGGTGATATGATATTCGATAGCGTGCCAGATACCGGCAATGCCAATACGCGTCGAATCGGTACCGCCAGCCACGACAAGCCCTTTATCCAGCGCCAGTCGAACCGGCGGCGAATTGTCCGTCGCGCCGGGTGGATTGGCGTCACGGATGGCAAGCCCCTCAAAGTAAGGCCCCATTTGCACAGTGTATGCCAGACCCAGCTTACGCATTCGCTCAAGCGTCTGTGGCGAACCGGTATTCAGATGCGCAATAGACCAACGGAGAGGGCGCAGAACGTACTGCTGCGCTACCTGCTCAAAAATCGTCAATATCGTGTCGGCGCTATCATCGGTATAGGCGTGGATCTCAAGAGGTATTCCCCGTTTTGCCGCAAATGTCGCGACCTGGCGAAGCGCGGTTTTGTCCTGCTCTGAGGAAGAAAACCCTGGGGTCATCCGCACGCCGTCATTCATTCCGGCCACCAGGCTTTCCCCCAGGCCAAGAAAAGCCAGTTGCCCGTCATCGGCACGCGCCGGGCGAAAGGCCATCAGGTTGCTGAACCACTGCGCTTCATGACCTTTCGCTTCTGGCTGTACCGGAATGCGATACCCCACGCGCAGCGGTAAATCCCCCTGGTTTCGCATTGCAAATAAAGGCTCATAAGCGGCGGCAGGCCCGGCAGAGGGGTCAATGATGCCGGTCACGCCGCGAGCGTTCATATCAGCGAAAAATTGCCGCAGACCACCCTCACGATCGGCGTTACTACTTATGCTGGCAAAAAGCTGGTTAAACGCGGCGATGTCACCAAATAATTTCCCCGTGGCGCTACCTTTTGCGTCGCGCTCTACGCGGATTCCCGCTAAATCAGGAGGAGGGGTGTCGTTAAGGCCAAGTACGTCTATACCGCGCTGATTCACTAACGCATAGTCGTAAAGATACTGAATATAAGCTGGATGATCGGGAAGGGCGTGGCTCAGTTCGGCTACCGTCGGCGCCCGGTTTTCTGCAAATTGCGCCGGTATCCACGATCCCACTACGGCTACCCATTGATCGTGGGGACGACGGTTCGCGTCGGCGCGTAATTTATCCAGCGCGTCTTTAAGCGAAGGGCTGTCGTACCAGTAGGTTTCGAATGTCCAGGTTTGTCCGCCGCGAATGGCGTGGATGTGGGTATCGGTCAGGCCGGGTATCACGGTTTTACCCTGTAAATCGATGGTACGGGTATGGTCGCCGCGCCATTCATTTGTCGCCGTATCATCGCCAATCGCCACAATCCGCGAGCCGGAAATCGCCAGCGCGCTGGCCTGCGGCTGGGCATCATTCAGAGTGATGATATTACCGTTATGTAAAATAATATCCGCTGCCGGGCGGGCGGCGGTGGCTGCGCCTGTGGCCGTGAGCAGAAAGAGAAGCGCGGTTCTGGAAAGCAGAGGCGGGACGAGACTGATCATTAGCATGTTCCTTTTGTCGGGCGATAAGCAAACCATAGAGAGCGAACAAGAATTGTTCAATCTGTGCCCAGGGAACAGTGCGTTCTGTTTTTAGAACGGTGGTGATGAAAAAAGAAAAGCCCGCCGAAACGGCGGGCTTGAGAAGAATTAATGAATAATTAGAACTGGTAAACCATACCCAGCGCGACGATATCATCAGTGCTGATACCGGCATCTTTATAGAACTGGTCGTCATCATCCAGCAGGTTGATTTTATAATCAACATAGGTGGAGAAGTTTTTGTTGAAATAGTAGGTAGCACCTACATCAGCATATTTAACCAGGTCTTTATCATCGCCATTAACGTTGTTATAGGTCAGATCTTTACCTTTAGACATCAGGAAAGAAACCGCCGGGCGCAGACCGAAATCAAATTGATATTGGGCTGTAACTTCGAAGTTTTGCGTTTTGTTTGCTACGCCGCCAGCATAACCCGCATCCGTTTTACCATAAGGCGTCATATTACGGGTTTCAGAATACATAGTCGCTAAATAGATGTTGTTGGCATCATATTTCAAGCCAGCTGTCCATGCATCCGCTTTGTCGCCGCCAGCAATCGTGCCGCCAGCATTGACTTGCTCATTAGTACGATCGGAAGTGGTATACGCAGCGCCTGCGCTGAAGCCCATGCCAATATCATAGGTAGTAGAAATACCGAAGCCATCACCGTTATCGTAACGAATATCGTCGCCATTATTACGGTTATTGGTACCGATATTTACATCGTCAGCGCTTTGGCTTTCATTTTTACCCTGATATTGCAACGCGAAGTTCAGACCTTCTACCAGACCGAAGAAATCAGTGTTACGGTAGGTGGCCACGCCGTTAGCACGACCGGTCATGTAGTTGTCAGCGTAAGTATAGGAGTCGCCGCCAAACTCAGGCAGCATATCGGTCCAGCCTTCTACGTCGTACAGGACGCCGTAGTTACGACCATAGTCGAATGAGCCGTAGTCGCCGAATTTCAGGCCGGCGAATGCCAGACGAGTCCAGGAATTAGCACCTTCGCCTTCGGTAGTGTTAGCCTGAACGTTATATTCCCACTGGCCGTAACCGGTCAGTTGGTCGTTAATCTGCGTTTCGCCTTTAAAGCCGACACGCATATAGGTCTGATCGCCATCTTTAGAAGAGTCATCAGAGAAATAGTGCAGGCCGTCTACTTTCCCGTAAAGGTCCAGTTTGTTGCCGTCTTTGTTATAAATTTCAGCGGCGTGTGCTGCGCCAGCAGCCAGCAGAGCCGGGATGACAAGTGCCAATACTTTTCTTTTCATTTTTTTATCCTTAAAAACTTAACTTATTTGCAAAAGATTGAACTTCTACAGATTCGTTGAATCAAAGGCATCCTAATCTGAATAATATTATTTCAGCAAATGCTAACTTTTCTTATATGTTATTAATTAATACAAAAGTTACTATCGGAAACGCATATATTTATGGTGAATATATTTGTTATTATATATTCATGGTTGTGATTTGTTTTATTTCACAATTTGCGAAAAAAGATGGCAATATAGCGGCGGGCAGACATTCTGTTATCAATTTTGTGAACTGGCTTCGAGTTTTTTTAATTTAATTTTCTTGAGCGAAAAAGACGTAATGATGAACCGAAACGCAGAGAAAACGGTAATAAAGGGGCTGTTCCGACTAATAAAAATAGCATTCATGTATACAATGTCTGTTTTTTGAACAGTGGCGGTGATGAGCATCGCCACTATGACTTAATAAAGGCAGGTAAAATCTGTCGGCTAACTTATCCCGTCGTTTCGTCCCAGGCATGAGGGGCAAAAAGATAGCCTTTATTGCGAATGGTCTTTATACGATAGGGCTCAGCAGCGCTATCCAGCAGTTTCTTACGCAGGCGGGAAATCGCCACATCCACGCTGCGATCCAGACCATCATAATTGACGCCGCGCAGCGTTTTTAGCAACGCGTCGCGATCCATAATTTGTCCGGCGTGTGTCGCCAGTTCCCAGAGCAATTCAAAATCGGCGGTGGAGAGCGATATGAAATCGCCATTGAGCTGGACCGCCCGGTTAAGGGGATCGATGGTTAACGCGCCAAAACGCAGCGCTTTATGCGGCGTAAGCGCGCTCTCCTGAAGACTTTTTGCCTGTTGCGTTTGTTCGCTTTGCCGCAGGTGTAAGCGCAGACGCGCCAGCAAAACGGCCGGAGGCGTGGTTTTGAGGATGTAGTCGCAGGCGCCCATCTCCAGCGCCAGAATATGATTCATATCACTGTCCAGCGAGGTGAGCAGGACAATCGGGCCTTGCCAGCGGTGGCGTAAATCGCGACATATCGTCATGCCATCTTTACCTGGAAGCATAATATCCAGTAAAACCAGATCGGGCTGAGTGGTGAGGATAAGATCCTCCGCCCGGTCACCACGCGGCTCAACAATGACATCAATATCATGTTTCGCCAGATAAGCGGCAATGAGAGAACCCACTTCAGCGTCGTCTTCAACAAATACAATGCGGTTCATATTATAAATGGAGAATAGAAAACGCCAACATACACCGCCTCTGTTTTCCCTTCCATAAATCTTTTCTAAACGAGAGCGGTTCCGTTATGCTACACGCTGTTGTTATTAGCGTGTTAAGGCAAGGTAATGGGACTCGTGATTAAAGCTGCCCTGGGGGCGCTGGTCGTCGTATTGATTGGTCTGCTGTCAAAAACGAAAAATTATTATATCGCCGGATTAATTCCTCTGTTTCCAACGTTTGCGCTTATCGCGCACTATATCGTGGCCAGCGAGCGGGGCATCGACGCGATGCGTACCACCATCGTCTTTAGCATGTGGTCGATCATTCCTTATTTCATTTATCTTGCAACGCTATGGTATTTCAGCGGCGTGATGCGCCTGCCCGTCGCGCTTGGCGGTGCGGTGGTCTGCTGGGGGCTAAGCGCGTGGCTGCTGATTTTTTGCTGGATTAAATGGCATTAATATTGGCAAAGACCGTGGTTTCCCCATCGTAATACAGACGGATATTACGATGGGGAGGTTGTCAACCCACCAGCATCCACGTAGCCGGAACCGCCGCGACCAGCAATAAACCAATCAGCACGACTTCCTGACGATTTAACACGTTGTCATGCTTGTGCGTCCGACGCGCATACAGGAAAACCAGTAATCCAGGCGCGTACAGTACGACGGACAGCAGCAGGTGCATGGGACCCGACGCGTATAACAACCATAAGCCATAAATACAGGCTCCGATACCGACCGCCCGATGGAGGGGACGTGTTGCAATCTTCAGCAGAAATGCGCCGACCAGAAAGTAGGGCACCAGAATCATTTCTGACGCAATCGTCAATAGCGTGTTGTAGTCCGAACCGGTCAGCCAGATCAGCACCAGACAGATTTGCACACAGATATTGGTGAGCCATAACGATGCAGAAGGCGCGCCTTGCGCATTTTGTCGCGCGAAGATGCCCGGGAAGGATTTATAGGCTGCCGCCAGAAACGGCACCTCTGCCGCCATGATAGTCCAGCTTAGATAAGCCCCGCAGACAGACACAATCAGTCCCGCTGCAATAATAATTTCTCCCCACGGCCCCATCATTTTTACCATCAGTCCGGCCATCGACGGGTTACGCATCTCCGCCAGTTCCGGACGCGCAAGAACGCCAAGAGAAAGCAGCGTGACCAGGAGATATATTCCCAGCGCCGCGAGAACCGCCAGTAGCGTGGCGCGGCCTACATCGCGTTTATTTTTCGCTCGGGCCGAGACGACGACGGCGCCTTCAACGCCAATAAATACCCACAGCGTAATAAGCATGGTGTTCTTGACCTGTTCCCATACGGGAATACCGAGTTCAACACCGGTGAAGTCCAGTGTGAAGGTATCCAGTTTGAACATCATGATAGCCAGCACAATAAACGCGCCGAGCGGCAACAGTTTCGCCAGAGTCGCGACCAGATTGATGCTGGCTGCCGTTTGTACGCCGCGCAGGATGAGGAAATGGACAATCCAGAGCAGGACTGAAGCGCCGACAATAGCCTGCCAGGTATTACCGTCGCCAAACAGACGCAGCGCAGGCGTATCGGTAAAGAAACTCAGCGCTGAAAAAACGATAACCAAATAGGATACGTTGGCGATGACCGCGCACAGCCAATAGCCCCAGGCAGAACAAAAGCCAATCAGTTCGCCGAAGCCTTCGCGGGCGTAAGTAAAGATGCCGCCGTCAAGCTCGGAGCGAATGCGCGTAAGGATTAACATGGCGAATGCCAGTAAGAGTATCCCCACGCCGGTAATGGCCCAGCCAATTAACAACGCAGCCGGACTGGCAACGGCGGCCATATTCTGGGGCAGACTGAAAACACCTGCGCCAAGCATTGAGCTTAAAACCAGCGCGGTCAGCGCGCTCAGTCCCAGTTTTTTTTCCATTGGTATCCAGCTATAAAAATGAAATTGGAAGAATAATTATTATGGCAAAACGCATAAAAATGGTGAAAGCCACTAAGGCGCGGGATTTTACGGAGAGAAGGGACCGCATGCAACGGCCTGGATAAGATTTATCGCCAAAAAAGCGAAAAGTGAGATTCATCGCGATATTTGACGGAACTGGCATCCCGCGAGAAAGTGCCGGATGGTGGCTTATCAGGCCTGCCGTTGAACGATCGTGTAGGCCTGATAAGGCAGGTATGCCGCCATCCGGCGAGAAAGCCTGATGGCGACGCGCGCCTTATTTATAGAGGTCGGCGCTGATGGTGATGTTATTGCCGCGCTCCTGCCACTGACGCGTAATATGATAATACTTAGCGCCTTTCTTCGCCGCGCGTTTGGCGACCTGATAGGAGATTTCTGTCATATTGCCGTAGTTGCCGGTGAACTTAACGCTGTCGAAAGGCACCATCATCGCAGCCGTCGCTTTATTCAGCTCCTCAACTTTTGTGCCATCCGGAAGTGTGACAGTGTAACGTCCGCCTTTGGAGGATTGCGTTTCGAAGAAACGGCCTACTTCGGCGCTCGGCGAGGCTGACGTGGCGACGCCTGGAATTTCGACTTTCTTCGCAGCTTCGCCGCCCTGAGCCAGCGCGGCGCGGCCAGCTTCAGAGTCTGCCGGAATAGCGTCCGGGCTCTGGACGATGCGTTTTTTCGCATCTTGTTTATAGATAAATGCAGTGATGCGCTGGTTTCCGCCCTGATTCGCATCTATCTGACGAACAATATAGAAAGCGTATGCGCCTTTTTGTTTCGCCGCTTTCGTAATGGCATCGTTAACTTCCGGCTGGCTACGGTAGAAGCCCTGAACGGTGACGGTATCATACGGTTCTAATTGTACGGCCTGGTCTTTCGGTAATTCCACGATGCCATTAATGACACGATTTTTGGGCGCGTCGGCTTTCGGCGCGTCGGCTTTATACACGTCCGCCACAACACGCCAGTTACCACTGTTGCCGAACTCCGAGGTGTCGACAACATAGAAGGAGGCTGCGCCTTCTTTATCTGCGCGGCGGGACACGGCGGAGACCGCATCGCCAATAGCATTAAAACGACCGGTAATAACGATGCGGTCATAAGGTTTTAGTGCAGCCGCTTGCTCCGGCGTCAGTTCTGTTGCTGCATGGACAGAAAAAGCAGCCGCAGAAAGCAGAGCCGACGCCAGGAGAGTGTTCTTAAGCTTCATAAAAATAATCCTTCGCCTTGCGCAAACCAGGTACTGGTATTGTTATTGACTAGAAACGTGGCTGATTATTGCATTTAAACCATATGGATGTCTGCGGGATTTTTCACGCATCGTGTCATGTATCCTATCTTTGATGATAACATTTGCCGATATGTCGAAAAAAACGGCGTCCGGGCGGCTAAGCTAATGAAGCGCATAAATTTAATAAGTTAATTTAATGTTAATTTCTTGATCGCGCCAGGGGTTTAATGATGTTTTGCTGTCAAATTTGAGCGAATTATCAGCCCTCGCAGGCCATTTTCAAGGCATTATGGCTGCTTAGCGGCTGAATCGTTCATGTTTTGCAAATTTGATAAAAAATTCTGTTTTTTGGCGCTAGATCACAGGCGTTATTTTCAGTAGGTTATAGAGAGTTTGTAACGGTTTTATTCTGCTGGGGTAACATTTACCTCAAACGCGGGCAGGCGTACGCTTCTCGCGCTTACTGACAAACCATCATCAAAAATATCGATGGAAGGGAACATTTATGCGAATTGGCATACCAAAAGAGCGGTTACCCAATGAAACCCGTGTCGCTGCGACGCCGAAAACGGTAGAGCAGCTACTGAAGCTGGGGTTTAGCGTCGCTATCGAAAGCGGGGCGGGTCAACTGGCAAGTTTTGACGACAAAGCGTTTGCGCAGGCTGGCGCGGATATTGTAGACGGCAATGCTATCTGGCAGTCGGAAATTATTCTCAAGGTTAATGCGCCTGAAGAAGAGGAAATCGCTTTACTGAACCCCGGGACTACGCTGGTCAGTTTTATCTGGCCTGCGCAAAATCCTGGGTTAATGGAGAAACTTGCCGAACGTAAGGTTACGGTGATGGCGATGGACTCCGTGCCGCGTATTTCCCGCGCGCAGTCGCTCGACGCGTTAAGCTCAATGGCGAATATCGCGGGTTATCGCGCCATTGTAGAGGCCGCGCATGAATTTGGGCGCTTCTTTACCGGCCAAATCACTGCCGCCGGGAAAGTGCCGCCGGCGAAGGTGATGGTGATTGGCGCGGGCGTTGCCGGTCTTGCGGCTATCGGCGCGGCAAACAGCCTGGGGGCGATTGTCCGCGCGTTTGACACTCGTCCTGAAGTCAAAGAGCAGGTCCAGAGTATGGGGGCTGAGTTCCTCGAACTGGATTTTAAAGAGGAAGCCGGTAGCGGCGATGGTTACGCCAAAGTGATGTCCGAGGCGTTTATCAAAGCGGAAATGGCGCTCTTTGCCGCCCAGGCCAAAGAAGTCGATATCATTGTTACCACCGCGTTGATTCCGGGCAAACCTGCGCCGAAGCTGATTACCCGCGATATGGTCGATTCTATGAAGGCTGGCAGCGTGATTGTCGACCTGGCCGCGCAGAACGGCGGTAACTGCGAATATACCGTCGCTAATCAGGTTGTGACGACGGACAATGGCGTGAAAGTGATTGGCTACACCGATCTACCGGGGCGTTTGCCGACGCAGTCATCCCAGCTTTATGGCACCAACCTGGTTAACCTGCTGAAGCTGCTGTGCAAAGAGAAAGACGGCAATATTGACGTGGATTTTGACGATGTCGTGATCCGTGGCGTGACGGTGATTCGCGACGGCGACATTACCTGGCCTGCGCCGCCAATCCAGGTTTCCGCGCAGCCACAAGCCGCGCCTAAAGCAGCACCTGCGCCAAAAGAGCCGGAAAAGCCCGCTTCACCCTGGCGGAAGTATGCGTTAATGGCGCTGGCGATCATTCTTTTTGGTTGGCTGGCCGATGTCGCGCCAAAAGAGTTCCTCGGCCATTTTACCGTGTTTGCGCTCGCCTGCGTGGTTGGTTATTACGTGGTGTGGAACGTGTCTCATGCGCTTCATACGCCATTAATGTCGGTGACCAACGCAATTTCAGGGATTATTGTTGTCGGGGCATTATTGCAAATTGGTCAGGGCGGCTGGGTCAGCTTCCTGAGCTTTATCGCGGTGCTTATCGCCAGCATTAATATTTTCGGTGGCTTCACCGTGACTCAGCGTATGCTGAAAATGTTCCGGAAAAACTAAGGGGTAACATATGTCTGGAGGATTAGTTACAGCTGCATACATTGTTGCCGCGATCCTGTTTATTTTCAGTCTTGCCGGGCTTTCAAAGCATGAAACGTCCCGCCAGGGGAATAACTTCGGTATTGCCGGGATGGCGATCGCGTTGCTGGCGACCATTTTCGGGCCGGATACCGGCAACGTAGCATGGATTCTGGTCGCCATGATTATTGGCGGCGCGATTGGCATCCGCATGGCGAAAAAAGTTGAGATGACCGAGATGCCGGAGCTGGTCGCGATTCTGCACAGTTTCGTGGGCCTGGCGGCGGTACTGGTTGGCTTTAACAGCTATCTGTACCATGACGCCAGTCTGGCGCCGGTGCTGGTGAATATTCATCTGACCGAAGTCTTCCTCGGTATCTTTATTGGCGCAGTCACTTTCACTGGATCGATCGTAGCGTTTGGTAAACTGCGCGGCAAAATCTCTTCTAAGCCGTTGATGTTGCCTAACCGTCACAAAATGAACCTGGCGGCGCTGGTTGTTTCTTTCCTGTTGCTGCTGGTTTTTGTCCGCACCGAAAGCGTGGGTCTACAGGTTCTGGCGCTGCTGCTGATGACCATTATCGCGCTGGCGTTTGGTTGGCATCTGGTCGCCTCTATCGGCGGGGCGGACATGCCGGTGGTTGTTTCAATGCTGAACTCCTATTCCGGTTGGGCTGCCGCGGCGGCTGGCTTCATGTTGAGCAACGATTTGCTGATTGTGACCGGCGCGCTGGTCGGTTCGTCAGGCGCGATCCTGTCTTACATTATGTGTAAAGCGATGAACCGCTCTTTCATCAGCGTTATTGCTGGTGGGTTCGGTACTGACGGCTCCTCAACGGGCGACGATCAGGAAGCTGGCGAACATCGCGAAATCACGGCGGAAGAGACCGCTGAGATGCTGAAAAACTCCCACTCCGTCATTATTACGCCGGGGTACGGGATGGCGGTGGCGCAGGCGCAGTATCCGGTGGCGGAAATCACCGAAAAACTGCGTGCGCGCGGTATCAACGTGCGTTTCGGCATTCATCCGGTGGCGGGTCGCCTGCCGGGGCATATGAACGTGCTGTTGGCAGAGGCGAAAGTGCCTTATGACATCGTGCTGGAAATGGACGAAATCAATGATGATTTCGCCGATACCGATACCGTGCTGGTGATTGGCGCGAACGATACGGTGAACCCGGCGGCGCAAGACGATCCCCGCAGCCCGATCGCCGGTATGCCGGTTCTCGAAGTGTGGAAAGCACAGAATGTCGTGGTCTTTAAGCGTTCAATGAATACTGGTTATGCTGGTGTGCAGAACCCGCTGTTCTTTAAAGAGAATACGCAAATGCTGTTTGGCGATGCCAAAGCCAGCGTGGATGCAATTCTGAAAGCGCTTTAATCTTTTAAACGTGCGGCGGCCTCTTCGGAGGCCGTTTTTATACACTTCATCCTTTACGCTGCCTCTTTGTTGGCTGCGCTCAGAAACCCCGGTCACATCGTTATCTATGCTCCCGGGGATTTCTTCCCTTGCCGCCGCGAGGCATCTTGAATGATTTTGTGTATGTATTGCATTTTATCTTTTGTTTAAATCGCTAAGCAGAACGGCGATACTCTGCCCGCCGGTGGTCTGTTCGAGGGCGATTTTGACAATGATGGTTAACGGAACGGAGAGCAGCATGCCCACCGGACCTAATAGCCAGCCCCAGAAAATTAACGACAAAAATACCACTAAGGTTGAAAGGCCTAAACCACGTCCCATGATTCGTGGCTCAAGGATATTGCCGAAGACCAGATTAATCAGCAGATAGCCTGCCAGCACCAGCAGCGCATCATAAAACCCGTTAAATACCAGCACCTGAATAATGGGCGGCAGGGCAGCGAGCACCGATCCAATATTAGGAATATAGTTCAGCGCGAAGGCCAGTAGTCCCCAGACAAAGGCGAAGCGGACATCCAGCGCGGCCAGCATTCCCCATGCGACCAGTCCCGTCACGATACTGATCGCTGTTTTTAGCACCAGATAATGGGAAACGCTATCAAGCGCGCGTTGAATTGCCGCCATGCCCTCCACCGGACGGCTCATCATCTGCTGCAGTTTTTCAGGCAATTGTGGAACCTCCAGCAGCATAAATACCACGGTCAATAACAATAAAAAGATGGACGACATGGCATTGGACAGCTGGGTGAGCAGGTTCGTTACCAGAGTCATTGCGGCGTTTGGATCGATATATTTCGCCAGCTCATCAACCGACACGCCAATGCCTGCTCGCTGCAACCACGGTTCGATACGTTGCAACGGTATCACCAATGAGGAGCGATACTGCGGTAGGGTACGGGCCAGTTCATTTAATGATGTCCCCAAATAGGCCAGTAGCAGTACCATTAGCATGACAATAATCACAATGAGCAATGACACGGCGATAACGCGCGGAATTCGACATCGGGTCATCCGTTGCACAACGGGATTGAGAACGACCGCAATAAATAACGCCAAAATAAAGGGAACAATGATATCTGCGGCGAAGCGGATACCGCTCAGAATAACCACCAGCATTCCCAGCATAATGACGATTTTTAGACCATTGAGCGTGATGATCGGTTTTGCCATATCAGTCCCTGTTTTCTGATGCCGACACGAATAATAATGTGATGTCGGTCGACCTGTTCTGGTTAAAATCAAATACTTCAGGTAAAGAAGTGAAAATATTTTGAGTTAATTCCTGGCTTATGATACAAATCAGGCGTGTTCAACTACCGAGGACAATTATCATCCGCGATGACGAGAAGCAACACTGCGGATAATTGTAATATTATGGACAATATGTTCAGCGCTTTTTTCTCCACGCAAACGCATCTTCACTCTACCTCCTTTTTCCTGCTTATCGGCGAGCAGCACTGGCGTAACGCACTTTAGTCTCTCACTTCTGCCTGAGCTGGCGCAATGCGCTGTGCTAACTGATTTTATTTTTTAGTTTGCTGCGTGCAGCAGACTCGAAAGAGTATATTCTCATGCAGGAGAAGTGTCATGTTTTACTGGATTTTATTAGCTCTGGCTATCGCGACTGAAATTACCGGCACGCTCTCAATGAAATGGGCTAGCGTGGGTAATGGCAATGCGGGTTTTATTTTAATGCTGGTGATGATCACGCTGTCATATATATTTCTTTCTTTTGCGGTAAAAAAGATTGCCCTGGGTGTAGCGTATGCCTTATGGGAAGGGATCGGCATTTTATTTATTACCATTTTTAGCGTGCTGCTATTTGATGAAGCATTATCAACCATGAAGATTGCCGGCTTGCTGACGCTGGTCGCCGGCATAGTATTGATCAAATCAGGGACGCGTAAACCCGGCAAACCGGTGAAGGAGGCGACTCGTGCAACAATTTGAATGGATACACGGCGCCTGGCTTGGGCTGGCAATAATGCTGGAAATCGCGGCTAACGTACTGTTGAAATTTTCGGACGGCTTTCGCCGTAAATGCTATGGCATCTTATCGCTTGCCGCTGTTCTGGCCGCCTTCAGCGCGCTTTCCCAGGCGGTAAAAGGGATAGACCTGTCGGTGGCGTATGCGTTATGGGGCGGTTTTGGTATTGCCGCCACGCTGGCGGCGGGCTGGGTGCTCTTCGGCCAGCGCTTAAACCCCAAAGGCTGGGTTGGCGTGATATTGCTGCTCGCCGGAATGGTCATGATCAAATTTGCCTGAGACGATCGCTGCCTGTCGGTTCAGGCAGCGATTCCCGCATTAATCCTGCGCCAGAGCTTTCAGCTTATCGCGAAAGCCGGTGACGGATATAGCGCGGTTATCGGCGCGCCAGCGATCTTTAGCCGCAGGGGCGGAGCTTTGTACGCCAATGAGCTGCCATCCGCTATCCGTGTGCAATAAGAGCGGCGAGCCGCTGTCGCCAGGTAACGTGTCGCACTGGTGTGAGAGTACGGCATTCTGCGCCCAGCCGGTCACGACGCAATCCTGATGGGAATAGAGCGCATTCAGATGATCTTCCGGATAACCGGACTGCGTGACTTTTCGGTCTGCGGCTTTCAACGCCGCAGTGAGCGCCGCTTTATCGCCGGTAAATAAAGGCACTGGCGTGATACCGGAAGGTGGGTAGCGCAATATTACCAGACCAAAATCCCAGCTTGCCGCGGCAGGCGGCACAATCCAGCCATCGCCATCCGCTTTCAGGCGTCGGCCCAGCGACGGTTCAACGCGGCCTTCAATGCCGTGGATTTCATAGCGCCATACTCCTTTTCGCGCCACAAAACGCAGCGCAACCGCCTTGTCTGGTTTTCCTTTCGGTGGCGTTAGCAGGCAGTGACCTGCTGTCAGGGCGATATGCGGGGAGATAAGCGTTGCCGTACACAAATTACCGCTGGCGGTCTCTAGTTGCCCGATGGCATCCCACGGCGATTGGGTAGGATCGGCGACGGGCACCCGATCATCATGGTTAAAAAAAAGCGTTTTGACGTCGCTGGCATCCGTGGCGTCTGTTTCAGCCCCCCTGGCTTTCGCCATAACCGGTAAAAAACACACTATGCCCAGTAATACAGCAATGGTTTTATGCATATCACACTCTGGTGGGTAATTATGATTATTAACAACAAACCCTCAGTACTACTATAGACGTGACGGTAAGAAAGTGGGAGTAAAATCAGATAACTACACTCAGGAAAGATAGAAATGCGTGGCAATAGCGGCGCATAAAATAAGCACGATAAGAATGAGCTCAAAGCGGTAGCGAGACACTTTTTTGCCCTCCCGGAAGGCGGCGCTAAACCAGAACAATTTAGCGCCGTAAAAACGGGCGCGGGGGCGCGCCGCAGCATGTTACGACTTACGCAGCCGGCTGCGAAGTTGTTTTTGACGTAGATTTGGCTGGGGCTTTTTTGCCATCTTTTTTCTGGTGTTTTTTAGCCGCCTGCGCTTTTTGCTCAACGGTTTTTTTATGCTGTTTTTTGTGGTGCTGGGTGTTCTGGGTTGTTTTGGCAGGCGCTGCGGTTTTCGCAGGCGTTGCAGTCTCAGCCGCGAATGCTGCGGAAGAGAGACCCATTGCAGCGGCAACAACCAGAGCTAATACTTTTTTCATTTTGATACCCTCGATTTGGTTTTCATTCAACCCCACTGCGGGGCCGGTGAAATGACTATATCGCTGTTATCAAAAGGCTTCCGTGAGTGATTGGTTTCGGCATGTAACGTTATGTACAATCCCCCGGTAACGCGATGTAAGCTCCCACCATAATAGGTAGCTTTACGTTACCGGCCGTTATTTTTGGCCGCAGAGTCGGTAATATCCGCCCTCCAGAATAACAAGCACACCGTATATGAATCCGATAATCTGGGTGGTATTTACGCTTCTGGCGCTGGATGCAATCAGAGAAGTTATGGGCGTATCAAGCCTGACAGGTCTATGGTGAACAGTGAGTCGTGGCGTGAAACCAGCCCGGCGATAGCGCACGTTGCTATCGCCGGATTATTTCTTTTCAGGCGTGAAGACGATGATGTAACCGCGTCCCGACCAGGATGGCCAGCACCAGCATTAGCGCGATAAAACCACCTACGCCGTTCCAGCCGTAACTATGCCAGAATACGCCGCCTAGCGTCCCGGCGATACTGGACCCCAGATAATAGCTGAAAAGATAAAGTGACGAGGCCTGTCCCTTCGCCCGGCGTGCACGCGGGCCAATCCAACTACTGGCCACGGAGTGCGCGGCGAAAAAGCCGGCGGAAAAAAGCAGCATCCCGGCAAAAATCAGCCAAAGCGAGGTAAAAAGCGTCAGTAAAAGCCCGCCCAGCATTACTGCGGTAGAGAACAGCATCACCGGCCCCCGGCCATAGCGTGAGGTCATTGCGCCAGCTTTCGGCGAGCTCCATGTGCCGGTGAGATAGGCTACGGATAACAGTCCGACCACGGCCTGGCTTAATTCCCAGGGGGAGAGCATCAGGCGATAGCCAATGTAGTTAAACAGGGTGACGAACGCGCCCATCAGTAAAAAACCTTCCGCAAACAGCAGAGGTAGCCCCCGATCGCGCCAGTGGAGACGGAAATTAATAAATAGCGTTTTAGGCCGTAGCGACGTGGGACGGAAATGTTGCGAGGCGGGTAAAATCTTCCAGAACATCAGCGCGGACGCCAGCGCAAAGCATCCGATGGCCGCCAGCGCGATGCGCCAGTTAAAAAAGTCGGTCATGACGCCGCTTAATAAACGCCCGCTCATCCCGCCGATGGAATTACCGCTAATATAGAGTCCCATAGAGAAAGCGACAAAGCTGGGATGGATTTCTTCACTCAGGTAGGTCATTCCCACCGCGGCGACGCCGCTTAACGACAGACCGATCAGCGCACGCATAATCAGAATACCATGCCAGCTGGTCATCATGGTTGATAACAATGTGCAGCAGGAGGCTAATAACAAGGCGGTGACCATCACCGGTTTACGGCCTATCGCATCAGAAAGCGGGCCGGTAAAAAGTAAGCCGATAGCCAGCATGGCGGTAGAAATAGAAAGTGAAACGCTGCTGCTGGCGGGGGAGACGCCAAACTCCTGGGAAAGTACCGGTAGTATAGGCTGGACGCAATAAAGGAGCGCGAAAGTCGCCAGGCCCGCGGAAAAAAGAGCCAGCGTGACGCGCATGAAAGGCGCTGTACCGCGTTTAATAAATTGAACCGGCTGAGAATGGCGTTGTTCATCGATATCGCTCGCCGTGGCGTCATCGAGAATAGTTGTACGACTCACGTTAAATCCTTGCTTTACATCTCCGTCAACAGGAGACGGGTATAACCGACATGTAAAGCATAGAAAAAGCAAAATATTCTGTCTAATATATTAATTGTCTCAAATAAGACGTTAAAAATATGAATATCGAATTACGTCATTTACGTTACTTTGTGGCGGTAGCAGAAGAGCTGCATTTTGGTCGTGCCGCCGCGCGCCTCAATATCTCGCAGCCGCCGCTCAGTCAGCAGATACAAATTCTGGAGCAGCAGGTCGGCGCGCGATTACTGGCGCGGACCAACCGCAGCGTAGCGTTAACCGCCGCCGGGCGACAGTTTCTGGTGGATAGCCGACACATCCTGAGTCTGGTAAACGACGCCGCCGCTCGCGCCGAGCGGTTGCATCAGGGCGAAGCGGGTGAAATCCGTATTGGCTTTACGTCTTCAGCGCCTTTTATTCGGGCGGTATCGCATACCTTTTCGCTGTTCCGCCAGTCCTATCCGGGAGTGCATATGCAAACGCGTGAAATGAATACGCGTGAGCAAATCGCGCCGCTCAACGAAGGCGTACTGGATATTGGCTTGCTGCGGAATACGCCGCTGCCCGACACACTTAATCGCGAGGTGATTTTGCATGAGCCGCTTATGGCCATGATCCCGCGCGAACATCGGCTGGCGCAAAAGCCGGTCGTCAGTCTGACAGAACTGGCGGAAGAACCTTTCGTCTTTTTCGATCCGCATGTCGGGACGGGCCTCTACGACGATATTCTCGGCCTGATGCGGCGCTATAACCTGTCGCCGACCATCACGCAGGAGGTTGGCGAGGCAATGACTATTATCGGTCTGGTGGCGGCGGGACTGGGCGTCTCGATTCTGCCGGCATCCTTTAAGCGTGTACAGATGAGCGAGATGCGCTGGGTCCCCCTGGCGGAAGAGGACGCCGTATCTGAAATGTGGCTGGTATGGCCAAAGCATCATGAACAGAGTCATGCCGTACAGCGGTTTTGCCAACTGCTATTACTGGCTGCCCGACGGGATTAATTACGCTTAAAAAGGGTGAAAATGTGCAGTTAATCACACGGCTAAGCAAAAAGTTGACGGCGAGTATTGAAGTGTTTCACCATAGCACACAGATTATTTCGGAGCGCGAAAATAAAGGGAGTGAGCGGTGGTTGCTGATAGTCAGCCTGGGCATATCGATCAAATTAAGCAGACCAATGCTGGCGCAGTGTATCGCCTGATTGATCAGCTCGGACCGGTATCGCGAATTGACCTGTCTCGTCTGGCGCAGTTGGCGCCTGCCAGTATTACGAAAATTGTTCGCGAAATGCTGGAAGCGCATTTGGTTCAGGAACTTGAAATTAAAGAGGCGGGCAGTCGCGGACGTCCCGCCGTCGGGCTGATGGTGGAAACGGAAGCCTGGCACTATTTATCTATTCGTATTAGCCGTGGCGAAATTTTCCTTGCACTGCGCGATCTTAGCAGCAAACTGGTGGTAGAAGAGTGTCTGGCGCTGCCGTTAACCGAAGCCACGCCGTTGCTTGAGCGAATTATTACGCACGTTGATCGGTTTTTTACCCGCCATCAGCAGAAACTGGAGCGTCTGACCTCCATTGCCATTACGTTACCGGGCATTATCGATACCGAAAACGGCGTTGTGCACCGGATGCCGTATTACGAAGATGTCAAAGAGATGCCTTTGGGAGATGCGCTGGAGCGGCACACCGGCGTACCGGTTTACATTCAGCATGATATTAGCGCCTGGACGATGGCAGAGGCGCTTTTTGGCGCCTCACGCGGCGCGCGCGACGTTATCCAGGTGGTGATTGATCATAATGTGGGGGCGGGCGTTATCACCGACGGTCATTTGCTTCATGCGGGTAGTAGCAGTCTGGTAGAGATTGGGCATACCCAGGTCGATCCTTATGGTAAGCGCTGTTATTGCGGTAATCATGGCTGTCTGGAGACCATCGCCAGCGTCGATAGCGTGCTGGAACTTACGCAGCTTCGGCTTAATCAGTCGATGAGTTCAATGTTGCACGGCCAGCCGTTAACGGTAGATTCACTGTGTCAGGCGGCGATGCAGGGAGATCTATTAGCAAAAGATATTATTAGCGGCGTTGGCGCGCATGTCGGACGCATTCTGGCTATCATGGTGAATTTATTTAATCCGCAAAAAATTCTTATTGGTTCGCCGCTAAGTAAAGCGGCTGATATCCTTTTTCCAGCCATTGCTGACAGTATCCGTCAACAGGCGCTGCCCGCCTACAGCAGGAATACGGTTGTGGAAAGCACGCAGTTTACCAACCAGGGTACGATGGCCGGGGCGGCGTTGGTAAAAGACGCGATGTATAACGGCTCTTTGTTGATTCGTCTATTACAGGGTTAACATTTTTTAACTGTTGTACAAAAATTTGCGCTAACTCAAGCTGATTGCCCTTGCCATATCTTAGACTTTCTCCACTGTATTATTTTCCTGGCTTATATTTTCGAAGCATAACGGTGGAGTTAGTGATGCTGAAGCGTTTCTTTATTACAGGTACAGACACTTCTGTTGGGAAGACGGTGGTTTCCCGCGCATTACTACAAGCGTTAGCGTCGAGTGGTAAGAGCGTTGCAGGGTATAAACCTGTCGCTAAAGGGAGCAAAGAGACTGCAGAAGGGATGCGCAACAAAGATGCGCTGGTATTGCAAAGCGTCTCTTCGCTGGAGTTGCCGTATGAGGCGATTAATCCGATCGCGTTAAGCGAAGAAGAAAGCAGCGTCGCGCATAGCTGTCCTATAAATTACACCTTGCTGTCCAACGGTCTGGCGAGCCTGAGCGATAAAGTGGACCACGTGGTTGTGGAGGGCACTGGCGGCTGGCGTAGTTTGATGAATGATTTACGTCCATTGTCCGAATGGGTGGTACAGGAACAGTTACCGGTATTGATGGTGGTAGGGATTCAGGAGGGGTGCATTAATCATGCGCTACTGACTGCGCAAGCTGTCGCTAACGATGGACTGCCATTAATTGGCTGGGTGGCGAATCGTATCAATCCTGGCCTGGCGCATTATGCTGAAATTATTGATGTGCTTGGGAAAAAACTGCCAGCGCCGCTGATTGGCGAGTTACCGTACCTGCCGCGCGCCGAGCAGCGTGAGCTGGGGCAGTATATTCGTTTGTCAATGCTCGGCAGCGTGCTGGCGGTAGATAGAATCATGGCGTAACGTTCGCGAGAGCACTGACGCGACTACACAGGCAATCAGCAGACCGGGGAGTAACTGATACTCGCCGGTCATTTCACAAATCATCAGGGTGGACATTATCGGCGCATGGGTTGTCGCCGCCAGTAGCGTCGCCATACCCGCCAGCCCCAATAAAATCGCTATTTCATCCGAGCCTGGCAGCCAGAATCCCCATATCCGACCCAGAAACATTCCAATGGATAATCCGACAAATAATGTTGGCGTAAAGACGCCGCCCGGCGCGCCAGACCCGCTGCTGGCGAGCACCGCCAGGATTTTGCACGCAAAAATTCCGCCAATCAGCGAGAATAGCGGTGGGGAGAGCAGAAATGATTGTACGACGCTATAGCCGTTTCCCCATACCGTGGGCGTGAGTAACGACAGTAATCCGACAATAAGCCCGCCCAACGCCAGTTGCCAGGGCGGCGACAGTTTTAAACGTAAGAAACTATTATGGCTGGCTGTCATCAGCCACATCAGCAACGGGCCGCACAGACCGGCGACCAGGCCGGTACTGACTATCATGACGTACTCCCGCGCGTGGAGATCAACGGTCAGATGTACGGTATAGAGTAGTGAATCGCTACCGTTTAATACATGGGTGGTTAGCAGGGCGACGACGGCGGAAACGACAACCGGGCCGAGGGAAGCCAGCATTAAGGTACCGAACAGGATCTCCGCGATAAACAGGCTGCCCGCCAGCGGCGCATGGTAAGCGCCCGCCATGCCCGCAGCGGCGCCGCTGGCGATCCATAATTTCCATTCCTCACGCGGCGTGAAGCGTCGGGCAAAGCTGGATGCCGCCAGCGCGGCGAGGAGGATCATTGCGCCTTCGCGACCAATTGCGCTGCCGCTGACCACGACCAGCAGCGAGGCCAGCGATTTCACCAGACTGGCGCCAACGTCAAATTGCCCGTCGGTTTGCAATGCTTCCATATAGTCAGTGGGCGCATGGGGACGCTGTTGGTTCATTTTTTGCCACCCCCACAGCAACAGACCAGCGGCCAGGCCGCCAAGCGCTGGCGTAATCAGCCGTCGCCAGGGCGAAAGCCCCTCAGCCGCATTCACCAGACTGCCGGTGTCATTACTCAGGAAAATCCACTCCAGCAATTGCATCGCATGACGGAAGGCGGCGACAGCCAGCGCCGCGAGAATACCGATGAGCGTAGCGATCAGCAGGCGACGAAACATCGCGCGCAGATCCGGGTAAGCGTGTAAACGATGCATGAGCGGGTAAACAGGGAGTTTCAGGATAGCCTATTCTGCGGGGAAATGGCGTCAGACGCAAAAGCACTATGTGCGATATAATATTGCGTACAATAATGATACTGCCGGATAGCGAGAGGCCATCCGGCGGTAGCGTTAGCTGCTTTCGTGAATATTTAGCGCCCGACGCGTGCGGCCTGAGCTGAGATAGTCGGCGATGTAATCCTGAGAGATTTCACCATTATAGCGCCCGTCTTCATCAACGATCGGCATCCAGCTGGTATTACTTTCGTACAATCTGGACAGCACAATACGCAGATTATCTTCCGCTTTGCCCGTAATACGGAAAGGATGGGTGATATCGGCGCAGATTCCGCTGGCGTTCCGCGCCTCCCGGCGCTTCACAAATCCCAGTGGCTTACCGTCGTTGTCAATGACGGTAATGGCGCGAATATCGTGATCATCCATAATGCCGAACGCCTCGCTTAACGGCGTGGAAGGCCGCGCGGTAATGGTTGGCTGTTGGTCGGTAACATCGCCTGCGGAGACCAGTAGCAAACGCTTTAATGTTCTGTCCTGACCGACAAACGACCCGACAAACTCGTTAGCCGGTTTGGCCAGCAGTTCATCAGGACTGGCGCACTGTACAATTCGCCCCTGACGGAACACGGCGATACGGTCGCCGAGTTTTAGCGCTTCGTCGATATCATGGCTGACCAGCATCACGGTCTTTTTTAGCTTACGCTGCATATCCAGAAACTGGTTCTGGATCACTTCGCGGTTAATGGGGTCCACCGCGCCGAAGGGCTCATCCATCAGCAGTACCGGCGGATCGGCGGCCAGAGCGCGGATCACGCCAATGCGCTGCTGCTGTCCCCCGGACATCTCCTTTGGATAGCGATGCAGAAATTTTCTGGCATCCAGCGCCACCATGTCCATCAACTCTTCGGCGCGTTGCTTGCAGCGCGCTTTGTCCCAACCCAACATGCGCGGCACAACGGTAATATTTTCTTCAATCGTCATATTAGGAAACAGGCCGATTTGTTGGATAACATACCCAATATTGCGGCGTAGCGTTACCGTATCCATATCGTTGGTATTCTCGCCGTTGATAAGAATATTACCGCTGCTGGGCGCGATCAGCCGGTTGATCATCTTTAACGTGGTGGTTTTGCCGCAGCCGGAGGGACCGAGTAAGACGCACATTTCGCCTTCCGGCACGTTCAGGTTGACGTTGTCGACGGCTTTTAGCGGCTGACCCTTTTTCTGTACAAATTGTTTGGTGAGATTTTCCAGTTTTATCATTATCGTATCCCCTTAGGTGTCAGTACGACTTGCAGACGATGCAACAGCCAGTCAAGTACAATTGCCAGTAGACAGATCATCAGTGCGCCGGCAATTAACATGCGAATATCGCTGCCGCTAATGCCGTTTAACAGTAGCAGTCCCAGACCGCCGGCGCCGATCACCGCGGCAATCGCCATCACGCCGATATTCATCACTACCGCGGTGCGGATACCCCCGAAAATAACCGGTAGGGCCATTGGGATTTCGACCCAGCGCAGCCGTTGCCAGAAAGTCATACCGATGCCGCGTCCCGCTTCACGCAGACCGGGCGGCAAACTATCAAGCGCAGTATGGGTATTACGGACAATCGGCAGTAAAGAGTAGAGAAAAACGGCCGTCACGGCGGGCAGAACGCCAATACCATGTCCGATCAGCGAAAAAAGCGGGATCATTAATCCAAACAGCGCGATAGACGGAATGGTAAGAAGTAGCGTGGCGGCGCCCAATACCGGCGTTGCCAGCCATTTGTGGCGTACAATCAAAACGCCTAACGGTACGCCGATGATAATCGCCAGACCGACGGCCAGCGCGACCAGCCAGAGATGCTGAAAGGTAAGGCTGGCGAGATAGCCTGCATTATCCAGCATATAATGTATCGTATCCATAGGCGCTCCTTACAGCAGACCTTTGTCCTGTAAAAATTGATGGGCTACCTGTTGCGGCGTGCGATGCTCGATATCGACCTGGGCGTTTAGGGTCGATATCACATCGTTATTGAGCAGGCCGGAAAGGGTGTTTAAGGCGTCATCAAGGCCAGGATTGGCTTCCAGCACTTCTTTACGCACCACCGGCGTGACAGCGTAACTTGGGAAGAAGCCTTTATCATCTTCCAGCACTTTCAGATCAAACCCTTTCACCCGTCCGTCGGTGGTATAGACCAGCCCGGCGTCAACCAGCCCATCCCGAACGGCGTTATAGACCAGCCCTGGGTCCATCTGTCGTATTTGCGGGCGATCGAGCTGCATCTGGTAGGCTTGCTGAAGGGGCTTCATCCCGTCGCTGCGCCCGGCAAATTCCAGATCGAGGCCGAGCATCCAGTTGTGGTCAGGATCGTTCTGCCGGACCTGTTCGATTTTTGCCACCATTTGCGAGATGGTGGTGATATTTTCCGACTCGGCGCGTTTGCGCTGCATCGCGAACGCGTAAGTATTGTTCATGTCAGCCGGTTTGAGCCATACCAGGCCCAGCTTCGCATCCAGGCGTTTTACCGTGTCGTAGGTTTCCTGTGGACTCATGCGCTTATCGATACGGTTGAAAATAATCAGCGATGTACCGGTGTATTCCCAGGTAATATCAATTTGTTTATTCACCATCGCATTACGTGAAATCACCGCGGCGATATTGGTTTGCGGCTGAACCTGAAAGCCTTTCTTCTGCAAATACTGAACGGTCATAGCGGAAAGAATATGCTGCTCGGTAAAGCTTTTGGTGGCGAGAACCAGCGGCGCGGCCTGCGTCTGGCTACTGAACAACAGCGTTGCGGCAAGCCATCCTAACAGGTGTTTTTTGAATCTCATTTAACGCTCCTTATTGTTATTTATGCGTTCAGACGGTATGAGGGCTAAGGCGTCGCCCAAACCAGGCAAGCAGAGTGTCAAGAATCAGTGCGAATAACGCCGTGGCCGTTGCGCCGAGGATCAACATCGGAAAATCGTTGAGATAAATTCCCGGGAAAATCAGCTCGCCGTAGCTGCTGGCGCCGATCAGAAAGGCCAGCGGCGCGGTGCCGACATTGATGGCGGTCGCGATGCGAATACCGGACAGCATCACTGGCCACGCATTAGGTAGCTCTACCTGGCGAAGCCGCTGCCATTTTGTCATCCCAATCCCGTTCGCCGCTTCAATCAGTGAGGCGGGAACGGAACAGAGGCCCGCATAGGTATTGCGGACGATAGGCAGAAGGGAGGCCAGAAATAGCGCGACAATGGCGGGCGTATCGCCGATCCCGATAATCACCATCGCTAAGGCCAGGACGGCCAGCGGCGGCAAGGTATTACCAACATTAAAGATTTGCATGACATATTCAGCAAATCCCTTTGCCGCAGGACGGCTGAGTAAAATCCCACTCGGGATACCGACCAGTAAAGCAAAAAACATGGACGTAAATACCAGCATCAAATGCCGTTGTCCGAGATACAGCAGATCGACCTGACGCGCTTTCAGCGTCTCCAGACCGATTCCCCAGATAAACAGCGCCAGTAACAGCAGAATGACGATAGTGAACCCAAGTACGCGTTTTAGGGTGTGGGTGTGCATTGCGGTGTGTCTCCCTGTTTGCATGTGTTATGGCGACGTTAAGAGTCGCGTGTTGTTATGCCATGTTCCGGCAGGGTACTTTGAGCTATAGCAACAGGTTGGGAAGGATTCCAGCGAAGCGTGATGTTTAATACTATTAAACATCTATTAACAATTATGCTTTGCCCTTATGCGGCTTAGCGTAAACATTCACGATAAAGAATTATCTTAAAAACAGAAACGTAGTGTGACGTTGTCACTTTTTGTAGATAAAAATAGGCCGCAATGGGAGAAAAGGCAGGTAAAATCCTGCCTTTTGTGGGGATTAACGGAATAACGGTTTTACAGCGACGGGAATAATAAGTTGAGCTTGCCATTGCGCCAGAGTCAGACGCGCCAGTTGCCCCAACGCCTGATAAAACGGATGCCCGGCATGATCGATAAATACGTCCAGAAAGCGGGACGACCACGGAAACAGATGCCAGGCCAGGAGTTGTTCGCATTCATGATGACGATCATTCTCGGCAAGCCAGGCCGCCAGCAGCAACAGCGACCCAAAATGATCTTCTGGCTCGTTTTGTTGCATTTCAAACTGAATCCCGTTTTCGCGCATCCACTGACGTAGCGCCAGCGTAGAATCGCCAAATAATACGCTCTCACGATCCAGCCAGACGGAACCCCACGGCGGAGACGGCAGAGCGTAAGGGCCGATAAACAGACGCTGCCAGGCCTGTGGCAACGACTCTTCGCTGTGGGTCTTAAACATAGCCGCCACAGGCGCAAGCGCCTCGGCATCAAGCGGCCACTGCGCCCGCCAGTCGTCGGTTAATAGCGCCTGAACCAGAGGAGCGGTTTCGTGGCTTTCCGGCGAATAATAAAACAACGCGCCAAGAACACGCGCCGTTACTGCAAAATCATCACGTTGTAAAAAAGTGGTCATTCAAACAATCCCGAAAGGTGCGGGTCGCCCCGCACGCATAAATTAACCTGCGACGGCCATACCTACGGTCATATGCAGGCCATAAAAAAGTCCGCGGCCAATAATTTCGCCCGCCAGCACCAGCACGACACCGAGCAGCAAACCAACGGTATGCGGTTCGCGGCGACGGATTAGTGGACATAGCCAGCAACCTAATCCGGCAGCAAGCAAGACAATGCGCCAGACCTGTAGCATACCGTAATCCGGTGCGAGATGGCTGGCCTGTTGCACGGAACTGTGAATAGCTGAGAGGGACAGTCCCTGTAGTACGATGACCGCCACGCACACCACCAACGCCAGGCCGCTAATACTGGCAAACGTCACGCTGCAAAATGGGACGCGCGCGATGCGTAGCAGTAACGCCGCAAACACCGGGCCGCACAGGAATGCCGTGAGGAAAAAGGCCAGCGTGGTGTAGCCATTATACCAGGTTGGCACGGTATCTATCTGATAAACGAGCGTCATTGCCCAGATGAATGCAACGCCGAGCGCCATACTGACCAGCAGCCACACTTTACCCAGCGCCGGGGGCATTTTACCGAGTACCGCCACCAGCCACCAGATGCCGCCTACGGCAAAGAACACCGATCCTGCGGCGATTTCATTACTCAGTGCGGAAGCGCCTACGCGGTTAAGCGAGTTAAACGCGCGCATCGGCGAGCCGAGATGCATAATCGACGCGAGGAATCCCAGTCCCATCACCAGCCACAGAAAAAACATGCTGCGCACGATGCGCTGACGGGCGATGGTATCGTCTTTTGCCGTCAGCCAGCCCAGTCCGCTAACGATTAACGCGCCGACCACGCACTGACCAAAGACCGTGAAGATCATCAACGGCCATTCATGCCATCCACTTCCCATCTTATACCTCCTTCGGATTGGCCAGATAACCGGTAGTGTCCCCGGTCGGGCGGCTGTTGGCGTTGGGTTTAATCACAATATTCGGCTTCGTGAAATGCGCGCGCGGCAACGGCGCGACGGCAGCCAGCTCACCGTGTTTTTTACGCAGTTCGTCTATCGGGCCAAAGTCCAGCGCCCGCAGCGGGCAGGATTCCACGCAGATCGGTTTCTTGCCGTCAGCGACACGGTCATAACAGCCGTCGCACTTGGTCATATGACCTTTGGCCGCGTTGTACTGCGGCGCGCCGTACGGGCAGGCCATGTGGCAGTAGCGGCAGCCGATACAGACCTCTTCGTTCACCACCACAAAACCGTCATCGCGCTTGTGCATCGCGCCGCTCGGGCAGACTTTGGTACAGGCCGGGTCTTCGCAGTGGTTGCATGAAATGGAGAGATAATAGGCAAAGACGTTCTGGTGCCAGACGCCGTTATCTTCCTGCCAGTCACCGCCCGCATACTCATAAATGCGGCGGAAGCTGACGTCGGGAGTGAGATCTTTGTAGTCCTTGCAGGCCAGTTCGCAGGTTTTGCAACCGGTGCAACGACTGGAATCAATAAAAAATCCATACTGGGTTGTCATCGGTTACTCCTTACGCCTTTTCAACCTGAACAAGATTACTGTGTGACGGATTACCTTTCGCCAGTGGGGAAGGCCGGTGCGACGTCAGAATGTTAATGGAGCCGCCGCGATCGACTTTGTCGCCAAACATGTCGGCATTTAACCAGGCGCCCTGGCCGATAGCGGTGACGCCGGGCAATATGCGCGGCGTGACTTTTGCCGGAATGAGCATCTCTCCATTCTGGTTAAAGACCCGCACGGTGTCGCCGTGCTGAATGCCGCGCGCTTGCGCATCAATCGGGTTGATCCAGATCTCCTGCGGACACGCCTGTTGCAGGACGTCGATATTGCCGTAGCTGGAGTGGGTACGCGCTTTATAGTGGAAGCCGGTTAGCTGTAGCGGGTAGCGCTGACGAAGCGGATCGTCCCAACCGTCAAAGCCTGGCGTATAGGCGGGTAAAGGATGGATAATCTCATCTTTCTTCAGCTCCCACGTGTTGGCGAGGGTTGCCAGACGCTCGGAATAGATTTCGATTTTACCGGACGGCGTTTTCAGTGGGTTGGCGGCAGGGTCTTCGCGGAAGGCGCGGAAAGCGACGTAGTGCTCCTCCGGGCATTTTTTCTTGAAAATCCCTGTCTGTTTCATCTCTTCGTAATCCGGCATTTCCGGGTTACGCGCTTTGGTTTTTGCGTGCAGGTATTTGACCCACTCATGCTGCGTGCGGCCTTCTGTGAAGGTCTGGTATACGTCCGGACCAAGCCGTTTAGCCACTTCACTGAGCGTCCAGTAAATGGGCTTTCTTTCAAATTTCGGCGAGGTGGCGGGCTGACCAAGAATGACATAGCCCATATTGCCTGCGGATTCGTGGGAAATCAGATCTTCCTGCTCGGTCGGCATTAAATCAGGCAGCAGAATGTCGCAATATTTTGCCGACGCGGTCATAAAGTGCTCGATACCGACGATCATTTCACATTTACTGTCGTCCTGAAGCACCTCGTGGGTGTGGGCGATATCGCCATGCTGATTGATCAGCGTATTACTGGCGTAGCACCACAAAAATTTGATCGGCACGTCGAGCTTGTCTTTTCCCCGCACGCCGTCGCGTGTGGCGGTCATTTCCGCGCCATGATCGATAGCGTCGGTCCAGGTAAAGACCGAAATCTGGGTTTTTACCGGGTTCTCCAGCATAGAAAACCATTCGACGCCCAGATCCCAGGTGCCTTCGCGCACGCCGGAATTACCGCCATTTATGCCGACGTTACCGGTGAGTACAGACAGCATGGCGATTGCGCGTGCGGTCTGCTCCCCGTTAGAGTGGCGTTGCGGTCCCCAGCCCTGGCAAATGTAAGCCGGTTTCGCCGAGCCGATTTCCCGCGCCAGTTGAATGATTTTTTCCGCCGGAATACTGGTAATCTGCGCGGCCCATTGCGGCGTTTTAGCAATACCGTCGTCGCCCTGACCCAAAATATAGGCTTTATAGTGCGCGTTACGCGGGGCCGAGGCGGGCAGAGTGGTTTCGTCGTAGCCGATGCAGTATTTATCCAGAAACGGTTTATCAATAAGATCTTCGGTAATCAGCACCCAGGCGATTGCCGCCGCCAGCGCGCCATCGGTACCAGGGCGAATCGGCAGCCACTCGTCTTCACGGCCGGCGGCAGTGTCGTTATAACGCGGGTCAATCACGATCATCCGGGCGTTGGAGCGCTCGCGCGCTTGTTCGACATAGTATGTCACGCCGCCGCCGCTCATACGTGTTTCCGCGGGGTTATTGCCAAACATCACCACCAGTTTTGTATTGGCGATATCATCCGGACTGTTGCCGTCGTTGCCGCCGAACATATAGCTCATGGCCGCGCTGATTTGGGCGGTGCTGTAGCTACCGTAACGGCTGAGATAGCCGCCGCAGGCGTTCATCAGGCGATACGGTACGTTAGAATTGGTAATATTGCCGCCGTCCACGCCGGTACCGTAAAGGACATGTACCGCTTCGTTGCCGTAGTCCTTGAGGATACGTTTCAGGTTATCGCCGATGGTATCCAACGCTTCATCCCAACTGATACGTTCGAATTTGCCTTCTCCTCGTTTACCAACGCGTTTCATCGGATATTTCAGGCGATCGGGATGATTCATCCGACGACGAATAGAACGGCCGCGCAGGCAGGCGCGTACCTGATGGTTGCCATATTCATCGTTGCCCGTGGTATCTGATTCAACCCAATATACGGTGTCATCTTTTACGTGCAGGCGCAGCAGGCAGCGACTGCCGCAGTTAACGGTACATGAACTCCAGACCGCTTTTTCTGCCACATTGCCGGATGCGAGGTCTGCTGCGGCGTGGGCGATGCGGGAGAACGGAAGGGTGAAAGCGCTACTGGCAAGCGCAAGGCTACCGATAGCGGAGGTTTTCACCAGGCTTCGTCGGCTGATACTGGCCGCCATTAATGCCTCAGGGTTGGTGATTTTCATAACAGCTCACTATGCTCATCCAAAAAAGAGTTTTAAATGTCGTTGTGTTCGCAAAACGGGGAGCTCCGGGCGCGTAAAAACGTCCCGGAGCAGGCGGCTTAGATTTTTTCGATTTCCACCAGATTTGTATGTTGAGGATTCCCTTTTGCCAGGGGGGAAGGACGCAGCGTCGTGAGCGTATTGATGCAGGCGCCGTGGTCAATTTTATCGCCAGCCATATCCGCATTATGCCATGCGCCCTGACCCATCGCGCTGACGCCCGGCAGAATACGCGGCGTGACTTTGGCGGGTAGACGCACCTCTCCACGATCGTTAAAGACGCGAACCTTATCGCCATTCGCGATACCGCGTTTTTGCGCATCGAGCGGATTTATCCACACCTCCTGGCGACAGGCGGCCTGCAGAACATCAATATTGCCGTAGCTTGAATGGGTACGGGATTTATAGTGAAAGCCAAACAGCTGTAGCGGGAAGGTGCTCCGCTTCGGATCGTCCCATCCTTCAAAAGTAGGGGTATAAATCGGCAGTGGGCTTATCACGTCGCCTTCCGCCAGCTCCCAGGTACTGGCGATGTGAGCGAGTTTGCTTGAGTAGATTTCGATTTTACCGGACGGCGTTTTTAACGGATTGGCCTGCGGATCTTCACGAAATTTTTTATAGGCGACAAAGTGGCCGTTGGGATCTTTGCGTTTATAGATGCCCATTTTTTTCAGATCGTCATACGCGGGCAATGCCGGATCTCTTGCCTGCATTTTGGCGTACAGATATTGCAGCCATTGCGCCTGGGTACGGCCTTCGGTAAACCGCTGATACACATCGTCGCCGAGGCGTCTGGCGATTTCGCTGAGTACCCAGTAGATGGGCTTGCGCTCGAACTTAGGCGTCGTCGCCGGTTGGATAAAAATCAGATATCCCATATTGCCGGCGTAATCATTGGGGATGATATCCTCCTGTTCGACGGTCATGAGATCCGGCAGTAAAATATCAGCGTACTTCGCGGAAGAGGTCATAAAGTTGTCGATGACCACAATCATTTCGCATTTCGCTTCATCCTGAAGAATTTCATGGGTTTTATTAATATCCGAATGCTGATTAATCAGGGTGTTGCCAGCGTAGTTCCATAGAAATTTGATCGGGACATCCAGCTTATCTTTGCCGCGTACGCCGTCGCGCAGGGCGGTCATTTCCGGGCCGCGCGCAATGGCGTCCGTCCAGCTAAAGCAGGAGATGGCGGTTTTAACGGGATTCTCCAGGACCGGCAGACGTTCAATGGTAATGGTGTAAGTGGATTCGCGTGCGCCGCTATTACCGCCATGAATGCCGACGTTGCCGGTCAGAATCGGTAACATGGCGATGGCGCGAGCGGTTTGTTCGCCGTTCGCCTGACGCTGCGGGCCCCAACCCTGACAGATGTAGGCCGGCTTGACGCTGCCTATCTCGCGCGCCAGTTTGATAATCCGATCGGCGGGGATGCCGGTAATATGCGATGCCCACTGCGGCGTTTTGGCGATACCGTCCTCGCCCTGGCCCAAAATATAAGCCTTATAATGGCCATTGGGGGGCGCGTCAGCCGGAAGGGTCTTTTCATCGTAGCCGATGCAATAGTTATCGAGAAAAGGCTGGTCAACGAGATTTTCGTTAATCAATACCCAGGCAATTCCCGCTACCAGCGCGGCGTCGGTGCCGGGGCGAATAGGTATCCACTCGTCTTCACGTCCGGCAGCGGTATCGGTATAGCGCGGATCTATCACGATCATGCGCGCATTTGAGCGTTCACGCGCTTGCTCCAGAAACCAGGTAATGCCGCCGCCGCTCATGCGTGTTTCAGCCGGATTATTGCCGAACATGACCACCAGTTTACTGTTTTCGATATCGGATGTGCTGTTGCCGTCGTTGGAACCATAGGTGTAGGGCATGGCGCAAGAAATTTGCGCGGTACTGTATGAGCCGTATTGATTCAACGAACCGCCGTAGCAGTTCATCAAACGCTTCACCGGCGAGGCGGCAGGCGACGAGCGGGTTATGTTGCCGCCTACGATGCCGGATGAATAGTGGATATAAACGGCTTCATTGCCGTAGGTCTCTACGGTCTTTTTCAGGCTGGCGCTAATGGTGTCCAGTGCTTCCTGCCAGCTAATGCGTTCAAATTTGCCTTCGCCGCGGCGGCCAACGCGTTTCATGGGATAGTTAAGGCGATCCGGATGATTAATGCGCCGACGGATTGAACGGCCCCGCAGACAGGCGCGAACCTGATGATTGCCGTAGACATCGTCGCCAGTGTTATCAGTTTCAACCCACCAGACTTCATTATCTTTTACATGCAGACGCAGGGCGCAGCGACTGCCGCAGTTGACCGAACAGGCGCCCCAGACAATTTTATCTTCTTCGTTGCGCATGGCCTGCTGCACCGCCGCGGCCGCGGTACGCATCCCAAACGGTAAAGATACGCCTCCGGCAGCCAGCGCCAGTGAGCCAAGCGCCGCTGATTTCACTAACGTCCTGCGGCTAACGCCTGTTTGTTGCTTTTCTCCGGGCATCACTCACTCCATTGTCGTTATTATTTCGCTATATATTGATAACTATAACGAAATTATTAACATGCTAATGATGTAATGAGTTTACCCCTTTGGGAGTAAGGATTATTAATCCATGTCAAAGAGCGTTACCCTCCGGACCCGGAGGGCAGGAGGAGGTTATTGCGGTTCGGCGGATGAACCGTCCTGAGCGGGAGAGGTATTGGCTGGCGCATTGCCGCTGTTGGTGCGGGTATAAAGAATTTTATGCGTGTCGTTCGCGCAATGGCCCACCACCTGTGAGTCCGGCTGATCGGCCTGGTCGTTAGGAACGATAGTGAGCGTAAAATTATCCGCCGGCACGCCGTTATTGATGATACGTTGTTCGATATCGCTTTTTACTCTCTCGCACGATCCCGGTGCCGCCATCACCAGCGAGGGGGCGCTAACTAACGCCAGAGCGGCTATTGCAGTTGCGATTTTCATCATGAACTCCTGTGATTAATGACGATGTTCTAAGCTTAGCATTTTTCGTGTAAATAACTGTATTTGCTAATATGATGATAAATATCTTTTCATCCTGGTGATACGTGTGAAGAAACCCCTTTTACTGACGTTATTGTGCATGATACTGGCAGGTTGTGATAACCCGAAATCCCTTGAGTCTTTTACGCCGGAAATGGCCAGTTTTTCGAACGAATTTGATTTTGATCCATTACGTGGTCCGGTAAAGGATTTCAGCCAGACATTGATGAGTGAGAATGGCGAAGTGGCGAAGCAGGTCACCGGTACGCTTTCACAGGAAGGCTGTTTTGATACGCTTGAGTTACACGATCTGGAGAATAATACGGGGCTGGCGCTCGTGCTGGATGCCAATTATTACCGGGATGCTCAGACGCTGGAAAAAAAGGTGCAGTTACAGGGGAAGTGCCAGCTGGCGGCGTTGCCTTCGGCGGGCGTGACCTGGGAAACGGACGACAACGGTTTTGTGGTATCGGCGACGGGCAAAGAGATGAAGGTCGAGTACCGCTATGATAGCGAAGGCTATCCGTTAGGTAAGACAACCATAAACTCGCAGAATACGCTCTCTGTGACGGCAAAACCCTCCGCAGACCCGCGTAAAAAGCTGGATTACACGGCAGTCAGCCGGGTGGATGATCGACAGGTCGGCAACGTCACACAGAACTGCGAATATGATGCGTACGCGAACCCTGTTGACTGCCGGCTTGTTATCGTCGATGAGAGCGTTAAGCCGGCAGTGTCCCACCATTACACCATTAAAAATCGTATCGATTACTACTAAACCGGGCGCGGTGCGACTCTCCGTGACTGCCGCGCCGCGTTTACTGCGCGGTGGGTTTCAGGAGCGTAGAACCGGACGTTTTATGTTCATCCAGATACTGCTGCTGGAAGATACACATGCGGATGGTGTTACGGTATTCGCCGTTAATGAAGAACTCATGAATCAGCTCGCCTTCTACTCTAAACCCGAGTTTACGGTAGATGTGAATCGCTTTTTCATTCTCTTTATCGACGATCAAATACAATTTATAGAGGTTGAGTACGGTAAATCCGTAATCCATCGCCAGTTTGGCCGCGCGTGACGCCAGGCCTTTTCCCTGGTACTCCGGCGAGATAATAATCTGAAATTCCGCCCGCCGATGCACATGGTTAATTTCCACCAGTTCTACCAGCCCGGCGTTTTCACCATCGCATTCGACGACAAAGCGCCGTTCGCTTTGGTCGTGGATGTGTTTGTCGTAGAGATCCGACAGTTCGACAAAAGCCTCATACGGCTCCTCAAACCAGTAACGCATAACGCTGGCATTATTATCAAGCTGGTGGACAAATCGTAAATCTTCACGCTCAAGCGGGCGCAGTCTGACCTTGTAGTCACTTGTCATACTGTATCCTTACACTTCCTTTTAGTTATCCTGCATCAGGGCGTAATAACGCGACCTGTACGACGATCCAGACACCGCAGCGTATTGGGCTCCCAATAGGCGTTGATGTTGGCGCTTTGCTCGCATTTATCGCGGTTATCAAAGGCGGCATCGGCTTTGTCCCACTCTTTTTCTGCGCGGGTATTCACTTTCTGGCGCAGACTGCGAGTGTCGTTCCATTGTTCCTTTTCCATCGCCGCTTCCTGACGACTTTGTGCGCTATCTCCCGATTCAATCACCAGTTTACTGGTTTCAGCGAATGCGGAAGTAGTATATACAACGGCCGCCAACGTAAGCATTGCCGTCAGGCACAGGCGTTTGCTCAGCGTATTGTTCATCACAACATCCTTTCATTAGAGGGGAAAAGCGGTAAACCACCTGTAAATTCTACACCAATCCTTATGCCTGGCATATACACAAGAATGGCCGGATAACCGTAACGATATTCTGTTGTATTATCACTTATCATTTCGTAACCAAATGAATCTCATGCTAAAGACGACTCTGCTTTTCTTTGTCACCGCCCTCTGTGAAATCATTGGATGTTTTCTTCCCTGGCTATGGCTTAAGCGCGGCGCCAGCGTGTGGTGGCTTCTGCCCGCCGCCGCGTCACTCGCGTTATTCGTCTGGCTTTTGACCTTGCATCCGGCGGCGAGTGGGCGGGTTTATGCGGCTTACGGTGGGGTATATGTCTGTACTGCGCTCCTGTGGTTACGTGTTGTCGATGGCGTCCGGCTCACGGTTTATGACTGGTGCGGCGCGCTGATCGCGCTGTGTGGAATGCTGATTATCGTCGTCGGATGGGGACGTACGTAACATTGCCGCGCGACCAGAACATTTTGTGATCTGGCAGCGCTTTTTACATCAATATACTTGTATGGTAGTAGCTCAGTTGGGTAAATTTCCTGCATCCCATAATGCGATGTAAGGAATAAACATGAAGATTGTAGGGGCTGAAGTTTTTGTTACGTGTCCAGGGCGTAACTTCGTCACCTTAAAGATAACCACGGAAGACGGGATCACCGGTCTGGGGGATGCCACCCTGAACGGACGCGAGCTCCCGGTGGCCTCGTACCTTACCGATCACCTGTGCCCACAGCTCATCGGGCGGGATGCTCGCCGCATCGAAGATATTTGGCAGTTCTTCTACAAAGGCGCGTACTGGCGCCGTGGCCCTGTCACCATGTCCGCCATTTCCGCGGTTGATATGGCGCTATGGGATATTAAAGCCAAAGCCGCCAATATGCCGTTGTATCAGTTACTCGGCGGCGCTTCGCGTGAAGGCGTCATGGTGTATTGCCATACCACAGGCCACACCATCGACGATGTGCTGGAAGACTACGCGCGTCATAAAGAGCAAGGGTTCAAAGCAATCCGCGTGCAGTGCGGCGTTCCGGGGATGAAAACCACCTACGGCATGGCGAAAGGCAAGGGGCTGGCCTATGAGCCCGCGACAAAAGGCCAGTGGCCGGAAGAACAATTGTGGTCAACGGAAAAGTATCTCGATTTTACGCCAAAGCTGTTTGACGCCGTGCGTAATACGTTCGGGTTTAATGAACATCTTCTGCACGATATGCATCACCGACTGACGCCTATTGAGGCTGCCCGCTTTGGCAAAAGTATTGAAGACTATCGTTTGTTCTGGATGGAAGACCCGACGCCGGCTGAAAATCAGGCGTGCTTCCGCCTCATCCGCCAGCATACGGTCACGCCGATTGCCGTAGGCGAAGTCTTTAACAGTATCTGGGATTGCAAACAGCTCATTGAAGAGCAATTGATTGACTATATCCGCACCACGCTTACCCATGCCGGTGGTATTACCGGGATGCGCCGCATTGCTGATTTTGCCTCGCTCTACCAGGTGCGTACCGGTTCGCATGGGCCGTCCGATCTGTCGCCGGTTTGTATGGCCGCTGCATTACATTTCGACCTGTGGGTGCCTAACTTTGGTGTGCAGGAGTTTATGGGCTACTCCGAACAGATGCTGGAGGTTTTCCCGCATAACTGGACGTTCGAGGGCGGCTATATGCATCCGGGCGACAAGCCAGGACTGGGCATTGAGTTCGATGAAAAACTGGCGGCGAAATATCCGTACGATCCAGCCTATTTGCCGGTGGCCCGCCTGGAAGACGGCACACTGTGGAACTGGTAAGGAGCGAAAAATGAAAAGCATCGTAATCGAAAAACCGAATACATTAACTATCGAAACGCGCGCGCTTCCGCAGCCTGCGCCGGGTGAAGTTCGTATTAAAGTGAAACTGGCGGGTATCTGCGGTTCCGACAGTCATATTTATCGGGGACATAATCCCTTTGCAAAATATCCCCGTGTCATAGGCCATGAATTTTTCGGTGTCATCGACGCGGTAGGCGACAACGTCAATCACGACCGGATAGGAGAACGGGTATCCGTCGATCCGGTGATCAGTTGCGGGCATTGTTACCCTTGTTCAGTCGGTAAACCCAATGTGTGTACCTCGCTGGTGGTGCTGGGCGTGCATCGTGACGGCGGTTTCAGCGAGTATGCGGTGGCGCCGGCCCGTAATGCTCATCGCATACCGGACAGCATCGCAGATCATCATGCCGTCATGGTTGAGCCGTTTACCATTGCGGCAAATGTGACGGGGCAGGTGAATCCGACCGAGCAGGACGTGGCGCTTATCTATGGCGCAGGCCCGATGGGACTGACGACCGTACAGGCGCTGAAGGGGGTTTATCAGGTTAAAACGGTCATAGTCGTTGATCGCATTGAAGAGCGTTTAGCGATGGCGAAGCAGAGCGGCGCTGACTGGACCCTCAATAATGGTCAACATTCACTGGCGGAATTTCTACAGCAGAAGGCGCTAAAACCGACCTTGATTGTCGATGCCGCCTGTCATCCCGCTATCCTGCAAGAGGCGATTACCCTTGCATCGCCTGCGGCACGCATTATCCTGATGGGATTTTCCAGCGACCCGTGTGAGATTGTACAGCAGGGTATTACCGGAAAAGAGCTGGCTATTTATTCATCGCGTCTTAATGCCAATAAATTCCCGGTCGTGATTGACTGGCTGAATAAAGGGCTTATTGATCCGGATAAGCTGATAACGCATACATTTGATTATCAACATGTCACCGACGCGATTGAGCTTTTCGAGAAAGACCAGCGTCAATGCTGCAAAGTCTTACTCACGTTTGCGAAATAATATAAATAATTGCGAGTAAGTGGTACGCATCTTACCTCTTAGAGATTGCCTATATGACACAAATAAAGCATGAACGATCGACTCAGGATTTAGTGCGCGCTGCCGTATCTGGCTGGTTAGGCACCGCGCTTGAATTTATGGATTTTCAGTTATATTCACTAGGCGCGGCTCTGGTCTTCCATGAGATATTTTTCCCGGAACAGTCTGCCGCGATGGCGCTTATTCTGGCAATGGGCACCTATGGTGCAGGTTATATAGCCAGAATTATCGGCGCCTTTGTTTTTGGTAAAATGGGCGACCGCATCGGACGAAAAAAAGTATTGTTTATTACTATCACCATGATGGGGATCTGCACCACGCTGATTGGCGTACTGCCGACGTATGCGCAAATCGGCATTTTTGCGCCAGTATTACTGGTAACATTGCGAATTATACAGGGGCTGGGCGCCGGGGCGGAAATTTCCGGCGCGGGTACCATGCTGGCCGAGTATGCGCCGAAAGGAAAGCGTGGCATCATTTCCTCGCTGGTCGCGATGGGCACCAATTGCGGTACGTTGAGCGCGACGGCGATCTGGGCGGTGATGTTCTTTGCGCTTGAACGCGAACAACTGATCGCCTGGGGATGGCGTATTCCTTTCCTGGCGAGCGTCGTTGTTATGATATTCGCGATCTGGCTGCGAATGAATCTGAAAGAAAGTCCGGTATTCGAAAAAGTAAGCGAAGGTGAAAAATCGCCAGCGTTAACGCCTGCGTCAGAAAATACATTGGGCGCGATGTTTACCAGCAAATCTTTCTGGCTGGCCACCGGTTTACGTTTTGGACAAGCGGGGAATTCAGGGCTTATTCAAACCTTCCTTGCCGGATATTTGGTTCAGACGTTATTATTTAACAAATCTATCCCAACCGATGCGTTAATGATAAGTTCCGTAATTGGTTTTATCACTATCCCACTCTTGGGGTGGTTGTCCGATAAATACGGTCGTCGGCTGCCGTATATAATATTGAATATCTCCGCGATTATTCTCGCCTGACCGATGCTGTCTATTGTGGTAGATAAAACGTATAGCCCTGGCGTAATTATGGCGGCGCTCATTGTTATTCATAACTTTGCCGTGCTGGGATTATTTGCGCTGGAAAACATCACCATGGCGGAAATTTTCGGATCGCGTAATCGCTTCACCCGGATGGCGATTTCAAAAGAGGCAGGGGGGCTGGTGGCGGTCGGTTTTGGCCCCGTCCTCGCAGGGATCTTTTGTAACATGACCGATTCCTGGCTGCCCATCTTAATTATGCTGGTGCTCTACTCGTGTATTGGTCTGATTTCTGCGCTGTTGATGCCGGAGGTCAGAGATCGCGACCTGAGTCTGCCTGAGGATGCGGCGGAAGCGACAGCGGCAGAGAAGTTACGCCACTCCGCAACCCAGACGAGTTAAATCGTGTCGACGGTATGGCCGGAACGCTAATGCGGTTTCGGCCATGCTGTCCGGTCACTTTTGTTTAATTAGCGTAAATCCAAATGCACCAGGGCAGGCGTTACTCTGCGACTGTTCCGCTTTCAGAATATAGAGGTTATAAAATGCAAAACAGGCTTTTATCGGCAAAGGCGACGCTTCCTGATTACGATCGCGCGGCGCTGGCGGCGCGGATGGTCCATCTCGGTTTTGGCGCGTTTCATCGCGCGCATCAGGGGGTTTACACAGATATTCTGGCTGCGGAGCAGCATAGCGACTGGGGCTATTATGAGGTTAATCTTATTGGCGGCGAACAGCAGATTGCCGATCTAAAGCAGCAGGATAACCTCTATACCGTGGCGGAGATGTCGGCGGAAGCCTGGACGGCGCGTGTGGTGGGCGTCGTCAAAGCGGCGTTGCATGTCCAGGTTGATGGTCTGGAACGTGTGCTGGCGGCGATGTGCGAACCGCAAATAGCGATTGTGTCTCTGACCATTACCGAGAAAGGGTATTGTCATTCGCCAGCCACGGGCCAACTTCTGCTGGAACATCCCATGATTGCCGCCGACCTGCAAAATCCGCATCAACCGCTAACGGCACCGGGTATTATTGTCGAAGCGTTAGCGCGTCGTAAAGCCGCAGGCTTACCGGCATTTACCGTGATGTCCTGCGATAACATGCCGGAAAATGGGCATGTGACGCGTCAGGTTGTGACGGCTTACGCCCGGGAGGTGGATGCGGAACTGGCGATATGGATCGAGCAAAACGTGACATTTCCGTCAACGATGGTTGATCGGATTGTCCCTGCGGTCACGCCGGAGACGCTGGATAAAATCGAACAACTGACCGGCGTGCGCGATCCGGCGGGCGTTGCCTGTGAACCGTTTCGTCAGTGGGTGATAGAGGATACGTTTGTGGCGGGTCGTCCGCTGTGGGAAAACGCGGGCGCGACGTTGGTCGCCGACGTGGTTCCGTTTGAAGAGATGAAACTGCGAATGCTTAACGGCAGTCATTCATTCCTGGCTTATCTGGGGTATCTTGCCGGCTATCAGCATATTAATGACTGCATGGCTGACGACAACTATCGTCTGACCGCGCAGGCGTTAATGTTACGCGAGCAGGCGCCCACGCTGAAAGTCCAGGGGGTAGATTTACAGCGTTATGCCGATCAGTTGATTGCGCGTTACCGTAATCCGGCGCTGCGTCATCGTACCTGGCAGATTGCGATGGATGGCAGCCAGAAACTTCCGCAGCGTATGCTGGACTCCGTTCGCTGGCATCTTGCTAATCATAGCGATTTTGATTTGCTGGCGCTGGGCGTGGCGGGGTGGATGCGTTACGTTGGCGGCGTGGATGAGCAGGGTAAGGCGATCGACGTCAGCGATCCGCTATTGCCGGTTATTCAGCGCGCCGTGGCAAACAGTGAAGAAGGCGCCAGTCGTGTTAAGGCGCTGCTGGGAATGGCTGAAATTTTCGGCAACGATTTGCCGCAGGCGGCGCGGTTTACGCAAAAAGTGCAAGAAGCCTATGACAGTTTACTGACATATGGCGCGAAAGCGAGTGTGGCGAAATATGCCGAGCGGTTGAAATAGCGTAACAGAGACCCGGTAGCATTATGCTACCGGGAAGGCCGGAGCGGTTCTTAGCGGCCAGTGGTATCAGTTCATGCCAAGACGAATCAGTTCGACCGGCGCGAATTTACCTTCACAACCTTCGACAATCACCGTTTTGCCGCGGCGAATTTGACCTGCATCCAGACCTTCGCTCTCAATGGCTTTGATAATCCCGGTATGACCCGTGCCGCTTATCATGACCCGGCTACCGGTAGTGATTGCGTTACGGTTACGATCGTATGTCATCATGGTGTTTTCTCCTTTCAAACTTACAGCCAAAGCCCGCAGGTTTCCCCGCATGACGGGCGACATATAAATACGCTTATCGTTGCGAATTTTTTTTGTTTTTGATCAAGCTCACGGCTTTTTAGGCGGGAATGTGCAGGGTGAGAAAGCGGAGAAGGCGTCTCACCCCGACGTTAAAGGGGGTTACTCTTCGCTAAACCAGCCGCTGTTTTCCTGACGGATAAGCTGAACGGATTCGCTAATTTCCTGCAAATGCTGGGTCATTGCGCTCTCAACCGCATTGCCGTCACGATTTTCCAGCGCGGAGAAAATATCATGGTGCTGGCGCAACAACATCTCCGGCGGAGAAACATGATCCAGACTCATATAGCGAACCCGGTCGATTGTCGCTTTGATATTTTCAATGGTATCCCACGCTAACTGGCAATCGGCGATCTGCGCCAGCTTTTGGTGGAAATCGTCATCAAGCTGGAAAAAATCATCAATCTGTTTGCGCTCGATAGCAATATGTTGCAGGTGCAGGTTTTGCGCCAGTTGATAGCACTGGTTGTCGGTGATCATCGCCGCCGCACGGCGGACCACCGCGCATTCGATCGCCTGCCGAACAAAGCAGCCATTCTGTACCTGAGAAAGCGAAATCTTATTCACATAACTACCGCGCTGAGGGCGGATCTGAATCAACCCATTTTCCGCCAGCTTTATAAAAGCCTCGCGCACCGGTTGACGCGAAACGTTAAAACGGGTTGAGACCTCTTTTTCTGATAGCGGCGTGCCAGGCGGGATAAGACAATGCACGATATCACGCCGAAGAATACGGTAAATTTGCTGGTTGACAGGCTGTGTAGGGTTAAGCTGCGTTTCGACGGTCATTCATTCTTACTTTTTAGGCGGTTGACCCGGATACTCTACCACTTTTCCGTGGTGGTCTATACCGATCATGTTTCTGGTTGCAGATACGTTTGCCAGGGATTACCCGGCCCGCAGACCGGGTATAACCCCTTAGCTACGGTGGACGCTGAGCCCTGCGAAGGATTGGGTAACAGGCATCATTTCAACGGTATTAATATTCACATGCGCGGGGAGCGTGGCCACCCACCATACCGCTTCGGTAATGTCTTCTGGCGTGAGCGCGGTGGTATTTTCGTAAGTTTTACCCGCTTTCTCATCGTCGCCTTTGAAACGGACGCTGGAAAACTCGGTACCGCCAACCAGACCCGGTTCAATGTCGGTCACGCGAACCGCCGTGCCGTGTAAATCCGTGCGCAAATTCAGGCTAAACTGGCGCACAAAGGCTTTCGTCGCGCCATAGACGTTGCCACCAGCATAAGGCCAACTGCCGGCGGTTGAACCGATGTTAATGATATGACCGCGATTACGTTCGACCATTCCTGGCAGCACGGCGCGGGTCATATAAATTAAGCCTTTATTATTAGTATCGATCATAGTTTCCCAGTCTTCTACGCTGGCTTTATGCGCCGGTTCAAGACCCAGCGCCAGACCGGCGTTATTGACCAGCACATCAATATCGCGCCACTGCGCAGGCAGAGAGGCCATCATCTCTTCGATGGCCGCGCGGTTGCGCACGTCCAGTTGGGCGGTCAATACGTTCTCGCCAAGCTCATCTTTTAACGCTTGCAGGCGTTCATGACGACGTCCCGTGGCAATGACTTTATGTCCATTCTCAACAAAACGGCGTGCAATGCACTCGCCAAACCCTGCGGTTGCTCCAGTTACTAAAACGATCATCACACAGTTCCTCAACGCTTTTTGTGTTGTATTACCATAGCACGCGGCGTTTATGAAAGGGTAATCCTGGTTAACACGGTTGCGGTCAGCATAGGGGGAAGCTTACTCTTATGATCAACCTATTTTCAGGAGTGAAAAATGTCGACGAATCCTTTGTTAGACCAGAGTATGTTGCCTTATCAGGCACCGCGTTTTGATCGGATCAAAGATTGCCATTATCGTCCTGCTTTTGATGAGGGCGTGCGGCAAAAACGCGTGGAAATCGAGGCCATCGTCAATCATCCGGCGGCCCCTGACTTTACGAATACGCTTCTGGCGCTGGAGCAAAGTGGGGCGCTTCTGTCACGCGTCACCAGCGTTTTTTTCGCGATGACGGCCGCGCACACTAACGATGAACTCCAGCGGTTGGATGAGGCCTTTTCTGCCGAGCTGGCGGCGCTCTCCAACGATATTTATCTGAATAGCGCGTTATTCGCTCGCGTGGATGCCGTCTGGCAACAGCGTCACTCACTGGGGCTGGATGATGAGTCGCTACGGTTGGTCGATGTGATCCATCAGCGTTTTGTGTTGGCAGGCGCGCAGCTTGCCGAAGAGGATAAAGCGCGACTGAAGGTATTGAATACTGAATCCGCGACCTTAATGAGTCAGTTTAATCAGCGTCTGCTGGCGGCAAGTAAAGCGGGCGGGCTGGCGGTAGATGACGCGCATTGCCTGGCAGGATTAAGCCCGGAAGAAATGACCGTCGCTGCTGAAGCGGCGCGTGAAAAAGGCCTGGAGGAGCGCTGGTTCATTCCGCTCCTTAATACGACGCAACAGCCTGCGCTTGCTACGCTGCGCGATCGCCAGACCCGCGAAAATTTATTCGCAGCGTCATGGACTCGGGCGGAAAAAGGAGATGCCCACGATACCCGCGCTATCGTTCAGCGTCTGGTAGAGATTCGTCGCTGTCAGGCAAAACTACTGGGTTTCCCCAATTATGCCGCATGGAAAATGGCCGATCAGATGGCGAAAACGCCGCAAGCCGCACTGAGCTTTATGCGTGGCATTGTGCCGCCAGCGCGTCAGCGGGTACTCAATGAACAGGCGGAAATTCAGAACGTCATTGATGGTGAGCAGGGCGGCTACACCGTTCAGGCCTGGGACTGGATGTTCTATGCCGAACAGGTACGGCGGGAAAAATATGCGTTAGATGAAGCGCAACTGAAGCCCTATTTTGCCTTAAATACGGTGTTGCAAGAGGGGGTTTTCTGGACCGCCAACCAGCTATTCGGCATCACCTTCGTCGAGCGTTTTGACATTCCGGTGTATCACCCTGATGTTCGGGTGTGGGAGATTTTCGATTCCGATGGTGTCGGCATGGCGTTATTTTATGGCGACTTCTTCGCGCGGGACTCGAAAAGCGGCGGCGCGTGGATGGGGAATTTTGTCGAGCAATCCACACTCAATGAAACCCGGCCCGTTATATACAACGTATGTAACTATCAGAAACCTGTTGATGGGCAGCCTGCATTACTGCTTTGGGACGACGTTATTACACTCTTCCATGAGTTTGGTCATACGTTGCATGGTTTGTTTGCCGTCCAGCGTTATGCCACGCTTTCAGGTACCAATACGCCCCGCGACTTTGTCGAGTTTCCCTCCCAGATTAATGAGCATTGGGCGAGCCATCCACGTGTGTTCGAACGCTACGCGCGTCATGTCGACAGCGGTGAAAAAATGCCTGCTGATTTACAGGAAAGAATGCGCAAGGCGAGTTTATTTAATAAAGGTTACGATATGACTGAATTGCTCGGCGCCGCATTGCTGGATATGCGCTGGCATATGCTGGAGGAGAGCGTAGCAGAGCAGTCTGTCGCTGAGTTCGAGCAGCAGGCGCTGGCCGCCGAGCATCTTGATTTACCGGCAGTGCCGCCCCGCTATCGCAGCAGTTATTTTGCCCATATCTTCGGCGGCGGCTATGCAGCGGGATACTACGCCTATCTGTGGACGCAAATGTTAGCGGATGACGGTTATCAATGGTTTGTAGAGCAGGGCGGCCTGACGCGTGAAAACGGGCAGCGTTTTCGTGATGCTATCCTTGCCCGGGGGAATAGTACTGATTTAGAAACGCTTTATTCAGCCTGGCGTGGACATGAACCGCATATTGACCCCATGTTGCAATATCGTGGGCTCGATCGCTAAGCTGATACGGTTGTTCGGCACTGTCGAACAACCGCCTGAAAATGAATCCTGAACTTCTGATGACAGCCAGTTAAATTTATGGGGTTAAGTTGTCTGAATATAAAGAGGGCGTGCATTCGGATTTTTCTACTTATTTTTCCGTGGTGGCTTGATTGCCAAAGATTTATTACCGCTTCGCTGTTGATGTTTTCAAAAAATATATCTTCCGCCATGTGATGGTATTATGTAAATAATGCAGAAATGAATTTGACACTGCGCACAGGGCGACTAGATTTAGAACTGTATCACATGATATGAGAAGACATATCATATTTAAAACGCAACATCATCATGAGGATTATATTATGGCAGAACATCGCGGCGGTTCCGGTAATTTTGCAGAAGATAAAGAGAAAGCCTCAGAAGCAGGTCGTAAAGGCGGCCAGCATAGCGGTGGGAACTTTAAAAACGACCCACAACGTGCATCTGAAGCGGGTAAAAAAGGTGGCCAAAATAGCCACAGTGGTGGACGGAAATCCGGCAATTAATTTTACTGCTGATATTTCATAAATATATTCTGAAATATTGCACATACGATGCGGGCCATAGGCTCGCATTTTTTTATTCTGACCGGGAGTTATTCTGACCGGTCAGATGAAATTATTGTTTATGCTTTCTTCGTTAACAGAAAAAGCAATTCAGCGAGGGCGAAGCGTACGCATTTTTCCAATACTTCCTGACAATCTCCGTTGAAATGTTGTCGGCTTGTAAAAGTTGTATTGTTAATATTCCAGGCAAACCAAACTGTGCCCGCCGGCGTGCCATCTTCGCCGCCTTCCGGACCGCCATAGCCGCTGATCGCTATGCTGATATTGACCTCAGCCTGATCCTTAGCGCCCTGTGCCATTTCAGTAACAACCGCTTCGCTGACGGCGGTATGTTCGGCAAGACTGTGGCGTTGTACGCGTAAGATTTTTGCTTTGGCTTCATCAGTAAAGGTGACATACCCCACACCGTAAAATGAGGGCGTATCTTCTGCTGCGCACAATGCTGAAGCCAGTTTCCCGCCAGTGCAGGATTCTGCAGTGGTCAGACGGAGTTTCTGGTTAACCAGTAAATCACCAAGTTTTTTTGTCAGGCTATCGACGGATTCGGCTTCATCAAGGGTGACAATATCGTGCTGTTCTAATCTCATCGTTTATTTTTCCGTTACAGAGACAAATGAAATCTGTTCGTTCTTCTCAAGTATGGCATATTTATTTTATGACATTGTCAGTGAATGATTATTTTATCCAGTTACCAACAAACCCGCTGTTGCATAACTTGCTTACTTTCTTACGGCGATGACTGTCATTGATTATGTGGAAGGCCATTATCCTCAAAAAATAAAGCCGATTATTCTGAATTGCTATCCAGACGTTGATGCATATGACTTCAGCTATGTGGCAAGTTAACTATTACGCCGTTACGCTTTCGCGCTCACTGGCGCTGATATCGGTTGCATATTAATCCGGATGGGTTGATTTTATTGCTTAATATTCTGCGGGTAAATTCATGTTTGTAAAAACTAAAAATAGCGGCCAGACTTAATACGTCAAATAGACGTTATTAAGGAGAGAGCATGAAACTACAGGTGGCTGCATTTTTAAGTTTTCTGATAATGCCTTACGCGCTAGCGGATGATCAAGGGGGATTAAAAAAAGACGTGGCACCGCCGCCGCCTCATGCTATTGAGGATGGTTATCGCGGTACGGATGATGCAGAAAAAATGACCATCGAACAGGCAAAAACCCTGCATGATGGCGCGACCGTTTCGCTGCGCGGCAACCTTATTGATCATAAAGGCGACGATCGCTATGTATTTCGTGATAAATCCGGCGAGATTAACGTGATAATTCCTTCCGCCGTATTTGATGGGCGGGAAGTTCAGCCGGATCAAATGATCAACATTAACGGTAGCCTGGACAAGAAAGCGAAGGAACCGCTTGTTCGCGTGAACCGACTGCAAAAATAACGCGCGCTAACCGGCAATCTCCAGGTCAGCCATACGGGGCACGCGGCTGGCCTGATACCATGGGTCTTGTAAAAGCGCCTGGGGGACAAAAGGTCCCATAATGTCTTATTCAGGTCTGGTTGCGTATCGTTTAAGCTTCATTGATATTGACGGTGCTACAGTCGTTAGCGATCCGTTATCCTCGCAAGAATTTGCCCGGTAGCGTATAAGCAAAACACAAATCTATCCATGCAAGCATTTACCGCTGGTGAACCGGCGGTTTTTTTTTGCCTGCCATCCAGACAAAAGCGGCCCCTTGCGCAACGATGCAGCAAGGGGCCGGCTCTGCGAGGGATTATCTCCGTTCATTAATCATCCCATTTGTGACTGAACCAGGCGGCCAGAAATCCGGAAAATAAAATAATTCCTAATACAACGATAAAAAGGTTAATACTGCCTAACATCTCGTTTCTCCTTATTTTAGTGTGCATCCTCTTTTTTAAAAAACCTCGTACAGACTATAGTACTAATTTATACTTAAGCAAAGTCTGAATTGCGTATTTATTTTACTGGAAGGGTAAAGCATTAGAATATTTTCGTCAGCGCCCAGGAATATTCCTGAATTACCGCAGTGACAGCAGATAATTAGCCTGCAATATATAGGGTTAACCCGGTGCGCCAGAAACTGCGCACATCACTGGCTGCAGATAATTAACAGGTAATAGCCTGTTGCGTAGGGGTAATCCGCATTCCTTTTAACATCAGTGCCCAGGCGAACACAATGGCGATTATCAGGACAACGAAAAGCGACCAGGCTGGAAGCGTCGTCAGGATGACGCCGCTGGCCAGCGGGTTTACCGCCGCACCCAGCCAGCCCAGCGATTGCGCTGAAAAATAGCTGGCTTTCATCCCGGCAGGCGCAATGTTGTCAATTAACATATATTCGCCGGGGGCATAAATAATTTCGCCAATCGTGAATACTGCCGCTGAAAGCCCCCAAAAAAACAGATTGTCGCCTGAAAAAATAAATCCGATGAGCCCGGCGATAAAAAAGACGGTGCCGGTCGTCATCATTGGTCGAATATTGACGGCGGTAAGTCGACGGCCCACGGCGTATTGCAAACTGACCACAATAACCGCATTAACCGGCAGGACGACGGCTACCACTTTTTCCGCGAAGCCGCTATCGGCAACGACCATAACGTACTGTGAAATACAGGACGCAAAGGCGCCCCCCACAAAGGAGGCCAGAAATGCCGAAAGCGTAAACCACAATAATGCTTTGTCGCGCAGCAGAACGGAGGGAGACCAGATAGCGGCATTTTTCCCCTCGCTGGCGGCAACCGATCGTGTCACCCATACCTGAATAAAGACCAGCGGGAATGCGGAGCAGATGGCGGCAAGCCAGAAGGGTAAATTGATGCTTTGCATCACCAGCAGCGTGCCGAGCGGCGGGCCAACCGTCCAGCCGATATTGAGTACGGTATAGTTGAGCGAAAAAATCCGTGTTTTTGTTGTCGCGGTGAGATTATCGGCGAACCAGGCCTTCAGGACGGTAGAAAAAACCGAATAGGCGCAGTTAATAAGCGCAAAAAGCAGGACAACCAGTACGACATTATGCACCATTGGGATGGCGATAAATCCGCAGGCGAAGGCGATAATCGCGAGTAACATGTAGCGCTTTTTATCAAACTTGTCCGCCAGAATCCCAAAGCCAAGACTAAAGATGACGCCGATCGTTAACGCGCTGGTCAGCGCGTAGCCAATCAGATCCACGCCTAAACCGTACTGACGGTTAAGATAGATGGTCATAAAGGGGAGCGTGGCGCCGCGTCCAATTGTCAATAACAGCGATGAGGCGAGTAGAGCCAACGTCGAACGTCTCAATCCTGGATTCATTTTTCCTGCCTGAAATGGAGGTTACGTATCGGGACGTTTTAATCTACCGTGCCCGCAAAAGCATGATGTCTATACGCTATAGCGTAGTCTTAACATACCATAACGCAGGATTTTGCCCATCGTGTGTTGTTCAATGCCATGCTCACGGTAAAAAGAAAAGTCCTGTTATGGCGCACTGATTTCCGATAACTTACCTTTTTACAAAATTTTAATAATGACAGGGGCCGATGATGTCGCGTAAAGACGGTTTTTTGGCGTTACTGGTGGTTGTCGTATGGGGGCTCAATTTTGTTGTCATCAAAGTAGGCCTGCACCATATGCCGCCATTATTGCTGGCAGGATTACGATTTTTACTGGTGGCGTTTCCGGCAATTTTCTTTGTCGCCCGGCCTAAAGTCCCGCTTACGCTGTTGCTGGGCTATGGGCTGACGATAAGCTTTGGGCAGTTCGCCTTTCTCTTTTGCGCGATAAAGTTTGGTATGCCCGCAGGACTGGCGTCGTTGGTATTACAGGCGCAGGCCTTTTTTACCATGGCATTGGGGGCGTTTGTTTTTAGCGAGCGGTTACAACGTAAGCAGTTGGCGGGGATCGCCCTGGCGATTATAGGTGTACTGGTATTGATTGAAGCCAGTCTCAACGGACAGCATATAGCGATGTCGGGATTTATGCTGACTCTGGCGGCGGCATTTAGCTGGGCCTGCGGCAATATCTTTAATAAAAAAATTATGCAACATAGTCCGCGCCCGGCGGTGATGTCGCTGGTGGTCTGGAGCGCGCTGATCCCGATCCTGCCGTTCCTGCTGTCATCGCTGCTACTGGAGGGGGCGGATCACATTACGCAAAGCCTTATTACCATCGATATGACGACGATATTGTCGCTGCTTTATCTGGCTTTTGTCGCCACTATACTTGGCTACGGCATCTGGGGCGCGTTACTGGGGCGCTATGAGACCTGGCGCGTGGCGCCGTTATCATTGCTGGTGCCGGTAGTCGGGCTGGCGAGCGCCGCGGTGTTACTCGGGGAAACGTTGACCGGGATGCAGCTTGCGGGCGCAGTACTGATTATGGCTGGACTCTATATCAATGTGTTTGGATTTCGTGTGCGCCGTACTGCGCGTGTCAGCGGATGAGGCATTATGTTACTAAGAAGACAAACGCTAATTTCAGACCATGCCGCGGGGTAATAGCGGCGGACTTGTCATAGCCAGACGGTACTAAAAAAATGCCCCGCAAAACGGGGCAAAGAGGTTAAAGGTGTTGGTCGTTATAATAGGGCACGCCTAATTCATCTGACTTATCGCTGTTCACGCTCACGGGGTGAAGGTCATTTGGCGGATCGCCTACACAGGGCAGCAGCATCACATCGCGGCTATTTTGCGCCACAGGTAACAAAGTTTGTTCTGCAATGCCATATCCGGAGGCGATAAGTAACAGACCCGGCAGGGCGGGAAACAGCATTTTCATGGTGCTCTTCGCGTGGCGCATAAACAAACTAGTAGTTGCCATGGTTCAGCGGCAGCATATACCGTGATTCGCCATGCATATTGGTGATCCGGTATTTGTGTGGCGGCACATCAAAATAGTTTTTGAACGTCCGGGTCAATGTTTGCTGTGACTCAAAGCCATAGCGTTCCGCCAGATAGAGAATGGGCTCGTTGCTCTCTTTTAATTTTTGCGCGATTTCCGTCATTTTACGGCTGCGGATGTATTGGCCTAATGAATGACCGGTCTCTTTTTTAAACATCCGTTGCAGGTGCCATTTGGAATATCCTGAACGCTCAGACACTTTTTCCAGTGAGAGCGGCGACTCCAGGTTATCCTCGATCCAGTCCAAAATGCTATGAATAGTAATAGCGTCAGTGTTGCGTCTGGACATCGTCATACCTCTTTTTTGTCTACGGCAGAATTTTCTTGAGCAAATACTCAAGCGTTGCCACTTCGTCCGCCGTTAAGTTTTTTGTTAATTCCTGATGCAGGTCTTGCCCTGGTCGTTGATGACATTGCTCACAAATTGCCGCGCCGTCCGGCGTTAGCTTCACCAGTACGCCGCGTTTGTCATTAGGATTCGGCAGTCTTTCGATCCAGCCTTTGCACAGCAGGCGGTCGAGCATCCGCGTCAATGCGCCGAGATCGACAGACAGCACTTTTTTAAGTTCAACCGGGGTAATACATCCCGCGCAGCGTATCGAGCAAAGCACTTTAAACTGTGTTGCGGTGATATCCAGCGGGGATAAATAGTTATTTAACAGGCGATCTTTTTTCTGATTTACCATGTAGATCAAGCGACCCAGCGGAATGATTTCATTGAACAGATCACTGGTGCTTTTCAAAATGGTTGCCCCGGCAAGTAATTAATTTCGTCAGATACTATTGCCCAGGCAAGTATAAGTCAACTAAATGAATTGGCCGATGCCACGATTTGCTAAAAGGCGTCCGGGGTATTGTGCTGTGATAACTTGTAACTAATTGATAATTACAGGTTATAGGTTGTAGAGGATATTAACTTGCACACTGGCGAAATGGCGCGCCTGGGCAATTTCACTTTATACTTCCGGTTCATGAAACGCTGATGGGTAAGAGATAGTATTATGATGGATTTGTTTAAAGCGATTGGATTGGGGCTGGTCGTACTGCTCCCGTTAGCCAATCCGCTAACCACCGTGGCGCTGTTTCTTGGCCTTGCGGGCAATATGAATAGTGCGGAACGCAACCGGCAGTCCTATATGGCTTCGGTTTATGTCTTCGCTATTATGATGGTGGCGTACTACGCCGGGCAGTTAGTCATGAACACCTTCGGTATTTCGATTCCAGGGCTACGGATCGCCGGGGGGTTAATCGTGGCGTTTATCGGCTTCAGAATGCTTTTCCCGCAGCAGAAGGCGCATGAGTCGCCGGAAGCGAAAAGCAAATCGGAGGAGCTGGCAGACGAACCGACGGCCAATATTGCGTTTGTTCCACTGGCTATGCCAAGCACCGCAGGACCGGGGACCATCGCAATGATCATCAGTTCCGCTTCCACGGTGCGTCATGGCGGCGAGTTTCCCGACTGGGTCATTATGGTCGCGCCGCCGATTATTTTTCTTGCCGTGGCGGTGATCCTGTGGGGATGCTTACGCAGTTCTGGCGCTATTATGCGGCTGGTGGGTAAAGGGGGGATTGAAGCGATCTCCCGCTTAATGGGATTCCTGCTGGTGTGTATGGGCGTGCAATTTATTATCAACGGCGTGTTGGAAATTATTAAAACGTACCACTAAGGCGCATTTTCGTCTGCCGGAAACCTGTTCCCGGCAGACGAATGTCTTAATGCGGTTGTTCTTCCAGCGTCACTGGCCATTTGCGGAATATGAGCACAGCCCATACCAGCGCGGCACAGGCGGGTATGGCGCCAATATAGCCGATGGCCGACATTGACCAGTGCAAACTCACCTGATTACCTACCAGCGCGCCAGCGCCAATACCAATATTAAAGATGCCTGAAAATAGCGCCATTGCGACATCGGTCGCGTCCGGGGCCAGCGCCAGTACTTTCACCTGCATACCGAGCCCTATCACCATAATCGCGATGCCCCAGAAAATGCTCAGTATGGCCAGATGCGCTTCGCTCTCCGCCGCGGGCAGCAGCAGCAGCAGACAGACAACCAGCAGGGCAATAGCGATACTGACGAGCGACGAGGCATGGCGATTACCCAGTTTACCAAACACGAGGCTGCCGATGATCCCGGCGCCGCCGAGGATCAGTAACAGGACGGTAGCAAAATTCGCACTGAGCCCGGCGACATTCTGAACGAACGGTTCAATATAGCTATAAGCTGTGTAATGCGCAGTCACCACAACGACGGTCAGTACATAGAGGCTCATCAGCGCCGGGCGTCGGAATAGCAAAGGTAAACTTTTTAGTGAGCCGGAATGCTCGCTCGGCAATTTCGGTAGAAGCTTAATCAGACATAGCAGCGTAATTAATGCGCCCATGCCGATGGCAAAAAAGGTGGTGCGCCAGCCAAAATACTGACCAACAACGCGACCTATGGGCAGCCCAAGCACCATGGCCAACGCGGTGCCGGTCGCTATCAGACTTAATGCCTGCGCGCGTTTCCCGGCAGGGGCCAGGCGGATCGCCAGCGAGGCGGTTATCGACCAGAAAATAGCGTGGGCGAAAGCGATACCAATACGGCTAATGACCAGCACGGTAAAGTTCCATGCCAGAAAGGAGAGCACATGGCTGGCAATAAACAAAACAAACAGATAAATGAGTAGCTTACGGCGCTCCATTTGACTGGTAAGAAGCATAAAAGGCAGCGACATGACGGCAACTACCCAGGCGTAAATGGTTAGCATGATGCCGACCTGCGCGGTTTGCATATGAAAGCTTTCAGCAATGTCTGATAGCAAACCAACTGGCACAAATTCTGTGGTATTGAAAATAAAAGCGGCAATAGCAAGCGTAACTACCCGTAGCCACGCGACCTTGCGGGAAACTGGATTGATTGTCATAAAAATATTTCGGGTTAGTTGCGAGAAGGTGAGACCGCGATCTTAAAACGTTTACTGGCGAAAAGACAATCATTTTGTGACCTGCTTCTCATTTACTTCGCAGGCCGTTTCGTCTTCAGTCGGTGCTCGCCAGTTGGGCGTTAAGTAACTCGATAAAGGCCTCAAGCTGACGCGTCATCGCCCCGCGCCGCCACATTAGCCATGTGTTAAGCCAGCGCCACTTCTCCGCCAACGGCCAGGCTTCCACCTGATGATGTCCTGGCATACTGTTGAGCATACTTGCTGGCATCAGCGCAATACCTGCGCCGGCAATTACGCACGCCAACATTCCATGATATGACTCCATTTCGTGAATCGTACCGGGGGTCGCGCCATCGGCATGAAACCAGCTTTCGAAATGCCGTCGGTAAGAACAGTTGGCGCGAAAAGCATAGATGTTATAACCATTCACCTCGCTGGCCCGCGAAACGACGGAATGGCCGTGTGGCGCGACGATCATCATCTCTTCCTGGTAAGCCGGTATACCTTCCAGCCCCGGATGCATTAGCGGGCCATCAATAAAGGCGGCGTTCAGCTTTCCCTCGAGCACGCCATCCAGCATGGCGCCGGAAGGACCGGTCGTTAACGCGAACTGAATTTTAGGGTAACGCTGGTTATAACCCGCCAGCAGCGCGGGGATACGTACGGCGGCAGTACTTTCTAACGCGCCGAGTGAAAACAGTCCTTGCGGTTCCTCTCCGGCAACCACCATGCGGGCTTCATCGACCAGCGCCAGGATCTGCTGGCTGTAACGTAAAAAGTTATGCCCGGCTGGTGACAGCCTGAGTCGCTGGTTTTCGCGAATAAACAGAGAGACGCCCAGGTCGGCTTCAAGCTGACGGATACGCGTGGTCAGGTTGGACGGAACGCGGTGCACTTTTGCCGCCGCCTGCGTAATGCTGCCCGTCAGAGCGACAGCGTTAAACATTTCCAGTTGCGTCAGGTCCATGGTTTTCTCAATTCGTGAATAGTCTGGTTAATATTATTCATTTTTCAGAAAGGGTAAAGGGCGTCATGATGGTACAACTCCCCTGATAACGAGAGAAAGAACATGACCATGATGACTGCAACACAGGCGTTATCCGTGAATCCTGCGACCGGCCAGACGCTGGCGGCAATGCCCTGGGCTAACGCGCAAGAGATTGAACATGCGCTGAGTCTGGCGGCGAGCGGTTTCAAAAAGTGGAAAATGACATCGGTAGCGCAACGGGCGCAAACATTACGCGATATTGGTCAGGCGCTTCGCGCTCATGCAGAAGAGATGGCGCAATGTATTACGCGTGAAATGGGTAAACCCATAAAGCAGGCGCGTGCGGAAGTGACGAAATCCGCCGCGTTATGCGACTGGTATGCGGAACATGGCCCGGCAATGCTGAATCCTGAGCCTACGTTGGTAGAAAATCAGCAGGCGGTGATTGAATACCGTCCGCTGGGCGTCATTCTGGCGATAATGCCGTGGAATTTTCCTTTATGGCAGGTGTTACGCGGGGCAGTGCCGATACTGCTGGCGGGGAATAGCTACTTGTTAAAACATGCGCCCAATGTCACGGGTTGCGCGCAGATGATAGCCCGAATCTTGGCGGAAGCCGGTACTCCCGCTGGCGTCTATGGATGGGTGAACGCTAATAATGAGGGCGTGAGTCAGATGATTAACGATCCGCGAATCGCGGCGGTGACGGTGACCGGTAGCGTGCGCGCCGGCGCGGCGATTGGCGCTCAGGCTGGGGCGGCGCTGAAAAAGTGCGTACTGGAACTGGGTGGCTCGGATCCGTTTATTGTACTCAATGATGCCGATCTCGAGTTGGCGGTAAAAGCTGCGGTTGCCGGACGCTATCAAAACACCGGACAAGTCTGCGCCGCCGCCAAACGTTTTATTGTCGAAGAGGGCATTGCGCAGGCGTTTACCGATCGTTTTGTGGCGGCTGCCGCAGCATTAAAGATGGGTGATCCTCTGGTTGAAGAGAATGACCTGGGGCCGATGGCGCGCTTTGATTTGCGTGATGAACTCCATCAACAGGTGCAGGCTTCCGTCGCCGAAGGCGCACGGCTACTGTTGGGCGGGGAGAAAATCGCCGGGGAGGGCAACTATTATGCCGCGACCGTTCTGGCGGATGTTACACCTGACATGACGGCATTTCGTCAGGAACTTTTTGGGCCTGTTGCCGCCATTACCGTCGCAAAAGATGCGGCGCACGCCCTCGCGCTGGCGAATGACAGTGAGTTTGGCCTGTCGGCGACGATCTTTACCGCCGACGATACGCTGGCCGCGGAGATGGCGGCGCGTCTTGAGTGCGGTGGGGTATTCATTAATGGTTACAGCGCCAGCGATGCGCGTGTGGCATTCGGCGGGGTGAAGAAAAGCGGCTTCGGTCGCGAGCTTTCGCACTTTGGTTTACACGAATTTTGTAATGTGCAGACCGTCTGGAAGAACCGCGTCTAATCGCCCTGACGTCGCGTGGCGCCCTCTGCTATACTCGCAGGCCTTTTCAGACCTGCGAGCAAGGAGCATGTTGTGGCCAGGGCCATGGATAATGCAATTTTAGAGACGATTTTACAGCGCGTTCGCCCCCTCATTGGCCAGGGCAAAGTCGCTGACTATATTCCGGCATTAGCGTCCGTCGAAGGTTCAAAGCTGGGGATAGCGATTTGTACCGTGGACGGGCAGCATTATCAGGCGGGCGATGCGCACGAACGCTTCTCTATTCAGTCTATTTCGAAAGTGCTCAGTCTGGTGGTGGCGATGCGTCATTATCCGGAAGAGGAGATCTGGCAGCGCGTCGGAAAAGATCCTTCCGGCTCGCCGTTCAATTCGTTGGTTCAGTTAGAGATGGAACAAGGCATCCCGCGTAATCCATTTATTAATGCGGGCGCGCTGGTGGTATGCGACATGTTGCAAGGCCGGCTTAGCGCGCCGCGTCAGCGGATGCTGGAAGTTGTGCGCGCGCTTTGCGGCGTATCGGATATTACGTATGACGCTACGGTCGCGCGCTCTGAATTTGAGCATTCCGCCCGTAACGCCGCTATTGCCTGGCTGATGAAATCATTCGGTAATTTTCATCATGATGTGCCTACCGTGTTGCAAAATTACTTTCACTACTGTGCGTTGAAAATGAGCTGCATGGAACTGGCGAGGACGTTTGTCTTTCTGGCGAATCAGGGCGAGGCGTTTCATCTCGACGAGCCGGTAGTGACCCCCATGCAGGCCCGGCAGATTAATGCGCTAATGGCGACCAGCGGGATGTATCAGAATGCCGGCGAGTTTGCCTGGCGGGTGGGATTGCCCGCTAAATCCGGCGTGGGCGGCGGTATTGTCGCCATAGTGCCGCATGAAATGGCGATTGCCGTCTGGAGTCCGGAGCTGGATCCTGCGGGAAACTCTCTGGCAGGTATCGCCGCGCTTGAGCAATTAACACAAACGTTAGGACGTTCGGTATACTGATGAATGCGCTTGAACCGCTCTTTGCCCGCCTGGCGCGATCGACATTTCGTTCGCGTTTTCGTCTCGGGATAAAAGAAAGACAATATTGCTGGGATAAAGGCGCGGAGGTGATTGATAAACACGCCGCCGATTTTATCGCCCAGCGACTGGCGCCAGCTCACCCGGCGAATGATGGTAAGCAAACGCCGATGCGGGGCCATCCGGTATTTATCGCGCAACATGCGACGGCAACCTGCTGTCGCGGGTGCCTGGCGAAGTGGCACCAGATACCTCAGGGAGAACCGCTGAGCGAAGCGCAGCAACAGTATATTGTCAGCGTTATCCATTACTGGCTGGTCATACAAATGAATCAGCGGTAGAGCAGCGCGTCGTTGCTGACGCTTTCCCTGATAAATTACCCTCATACCACTGATAGCAGCCGTTGACCGTCATATATCTCATGCGCTGAAGCGCATATTTAGTTACAACATACAGTTAGTTGTTTTTTTTCAACGCCTGTCAGCACTGTGCAAAAAAATGTTCTACAGGGCAGGGAACCCGTGTATCACCAGAAGCTTGCAACCTTGATCTGGATCACGTTTAATGACAGTGCTTTTTCACCAGCTGAAGATAATCATGATCGTTAGACCACAACAGCACTGGATTCGCCTGATATTTGTCTGGCATGGTTCCGTGTTATCTAAAATCTTTTCACGACTACTCCTTAACTTTCTTCTTTCTATCGCCGTTATTATCATGCTGCCCTGGTACACAATGCTGGGTATTAAGTTTACCCTTGCGCCGTTTAGCATACTGGGCGTCGCTATCGCCATTTTTCTTGGGTTTCGCAATAATGCCTGTTATGCGCGTTACGTCGAAGCCCGACATTTGTGGGGGCAGTTGATGATCGCTTCACGCTCAATACTGCGAGAGGTGAAAACAACCTTGCCTGATGAACGCGGTATCGAGGATTTTGTTCGGTTACAAATCGCTTTTGCCCACTGTTTGCGTATGACATTGCGTCGACAGCCTCAAACGCAAGTTCTGGGAAACTATCTTGACCAGGAGGCGTTACAGAAAGTTGTCGCTTCCCATTCCCCCGCTAACCGTATCTTATTGCTGATGGGAGAGTGGCTGGCGATTCGCCGCCGCAGCGGAAAGCTTTCCGATATTTTATTTCATAGCCTCAACAACCGCTTAAATGATATGTCGTCAGTATTGGCCGGCTGTGAGCGCATCGCCAACACGCCGGTGCCTTTTGCCTATACGTTAATTTTGCATCGTACGGTTTATCTTTTCTGCATTATGTTGCCATTTGCACTGGTGGTTGATCTGCACTATATGACGCCGTTTATTTCGGTGCTGATTTCTTATACGTTTATCGCGCTGGATGCGTTAGCAGAAGAGTTGGAAGATCCGTTCGGTACTGAAAATAATGATTTACCGCTGGATGCGATATGCAATGCGATAGAAATCGATTTACTGCAAATGAATGATGAAAGGGATATTCCGGCAAAACGGATACCGGATAAACGCTATCAACTGACCTGAGCTCGACTTAACTGGCGCAGAATGTTCATCTGCGCCATAACCTGAATAGCAAAGTTTAATAGCCTTCTCCAACGCCGGTTTTGGCTGGACCGGAGTAGTGGACATGAACGATTCGCCATCCTGTGTTTGGTATCTTCGCCCACACCTGGCTTTCGCGGCCTGTCGTGTGTTGAGTCTGCCCATTATCACGGCGTACCGCGGTAAAATGCCAGTCGAACTCTGCAACGGCGGCATTGCCATACACATGAATAGCAGGGGGAGCGTCCAGTTTTAATGTGCGTTTGCTGAAGGTTTTACCCATAGTGGTGCCATAAAAATTTTCAGCGATCTGCGACCATCCGCGTTCGTGACCGCGTGGATGAATAAAACTGGTTTCCGGTGAAACATAAAAGAGCTGCTTGCCTAACGTTGGGTCTGCCTTATCTATTGAATAAAGGTAACGGTTAATGCCTTCTGTAATTTCTTGTTTAACGGTCGACGTAGCTTCATTTTGTGCGGCGGTTGGCGTTGCCGCTGATGCCGATGACGCCATCAGAGTTAACGTTATCGCGGCGGCCGAAAACAATAGTGACGTTTTTTGCATAATAGTTATACCCATATGGTCTGTTTTTGAGACGCTTTATCTTTCCTGTTACGTTCACCTTTATACTAAAGGAGCATGGCTCACGAACAATAAAAAACATCCTTCTATAAAACTACCCCGAAAAGGGAGTAGTGCAATTAAGAATATCGTATTTGTTTGTAACGGCATGACTCAAAATATCAACATTTAGAGTTTCAGTATTGTTGTTGTCCATTGACTTACTTTTATTTTTATTACCACTGGTAAATAGTTAATCTTATGAATAGTGATACACAAATGACCGTTTGCGCTATGTGATAATTAACCATAGTAAAAATACACGAAGCGAAGAAGTGCTATTTCAGTAGTACTGATATTTTCATAACGCTAATTTAAAAATAAATGTAAACGTAACAAATTATACACAAAAATAAGAAGGGCTGTGGCCTCAACTGACTGGATTATGATTCCGTCTTACCGAATGTCAGCCGAATGTTCAGTGCCATTCTCGCCCTGGCATCCCCGACCGTAAGCCTGTTCTCTACTGGTAACCCCCTTGTTATTACAGCAGAAAACAGGGCATATCATTGATGTAGTCATGCTTAACTTGCATTTTAACATCACTAATACATAGCAAGCTAATATTACACTTTGAAACTTAACGCGCGGTAATTGTTAGTGATATTGTCCTGGACAGTTCCGCGAGCAGGCTTTGCGGAAAGTCCAAAAATAAGACAAATAAGGCATATAAAATGAAAAAAGTAGTGGTGTTATCTGCGGTAGCCGCAGCCGTAATGATGGCTGGAGCCGCCAACGCAGCAGAAATCTATAACAAGGATGGCAATAAACTGGATTTGTATGGCAAGGTCGACGGCCTGCATTATTTTTCCAGTAATCATAGTACGGATGGCGATCAATCTTATATCCGTATGGGTATTAAAGGCGAGACTCAAATTACCGATCAACTAACCGGTTTTGGACAGTGGGAGTATCAGGTCAACGCCAATCGTCCGGAAGATGGTGACTCCAGCGGTTCCCCGCAAAGCTGGACGCGTCTCGGTTTTGCTGGTTTGGCATTTGCCGATATGGGGTCTGTTGATTATGGTCGTAACTATGGCGTGTTATACGACATTGGTTCATGGACTGACGTACTGCCTGAATTTGGTAATGATTCGTATGAAGCTTCCGATAATTTTATGACCGGACGCGCGAATGGCGTTCTGACTTATCGCAATAATGATTTCTTTGGTCTGGTTGATGGTTTGAATATTGCGTTGCAGTATCAGGGTAAAAATGACGGCCTGTCGAAAGAAGGCGATCCTTTAAGTAATAATGCCAGAAAAAGTATCGCGTACCAGAATGGCGATGGTTTCGGGGCATCAGCGACATATGATTTGGGCATGGGGGTGAGCCTGGGGGCAGCCTATACCAGTTCCAAACGCACGCTTGATCAGATGACGCAAGATAAATACGACAATGGCGACCGCGCTGAAGCCTGGACTGGCGGCGTGAAGTATGATGCCAATAATATTTACCTGGCGGCAAACTATACCCGTACTTATGATATGACCTATATGGGCGATACATTGGGCGGCTTTGCACATAAAACCGATAACTGGGAAATGGTAGGGCAATATCAATTTGATAATGGCTTACGCCCGTCACTGGCGTTCCTGCAATCCAGAGCCAATGATGTTGATGGACTGGGTTCGTTCGACCTTGTGAAATATATTGATGTGGGTTCCTACTACTACTTCAATAAAAATATGTCCGCGTATGTTGACTACAAAATCAATCTGCTAAAAGATGGCAACCCATCGAATCCTAATACAGACAACACCGTGGCGCTCGGCTTAGTCTACGAGTTTTGATAAAACTTGCTGATTAAGACAGTTTAGGGATACCCTCCTTTTCCCAAAACTGTGTCACTGCTTAACCTTTATTATTGTTAATTTATTCTTTTATTATTTCAGGACGCTTCTGGCGTCCTTTTTTATTGACTATTCGTTGACTATTCGACTTCGATCTCGCGAATGCGCATTCTGCTACTGTCATCTATCTGCACTTTGCCTGAATGACAAAGGGGACAACAGAGTGTGGATGTTTGAGAGGTGAAGGGTTGATTACAGGACAGACACCAACCTTGCGCCGGTGCGATAGTAATGTGGAAACGCGCATTGTCAGCAAGGGTATGACGAGCGGCGACGTCCAGGCCAAAATGCAGCGCCGGCACCTCAACACAGGCCATAACGCCAATCTCCAGCCAGACTTGCTTTACCTTGCTGAACTGGTGATTTACTGCCTGTTCCTCCAGCAATTCGATAATATTTTGCGCCAGGGCTAATTCATGCATGGGCCAGCTCCTTCATTCAACAATATTTACGGCGACACAAGGATCAATTACCTGTAACTGTTGCGACCACAATGAGAGTGGAATAGTGGCCAGTTCGCGAGCAATGACGCCGTCAGGTTGGGCGTGACGTGTGGTAGGCGAGATAATACGGTAATCAAGAATATTGCCTGACGTCGTCAGTCTGGCCTGATGAACTAACCATCCTCGCGCGGTTTCCACTACCGCTATTTTCCATTCGCCATCATCAAAACGATTCCAGCGCAGGGTGGGAAGGGCGCTCAAACTTCGGGCGAGCGTAATGCAGCGGGCCAGCAGACGTAGCGCAGTCGTTTTACCGCTAAGACAACAGGCTGACAGCAGCGGATATTCGATAGCCAGAGGCGAGACATCCAGGGGACCATGGGTTATTAACGTATGGTCCGGGGACGATGCCATCGGTAGTGTAGGTGTAATGATATTCTGTACTGCCGCCAGCCAGCGGGCGGTTTCAGAACGCTCTTGCAAAAACCAGGCTTCCCAGCCCTTTACGCCAGCGGCAAGCCAGGTCTGAGGATCATCGTCAAAAAAGATTGTGCTTGCCAGCGGGGATAACTCTCCGCGACGTAACAACGCCCATTCTTCAGCGGTTGCCTGTCGGTGGCTAAACAGGGGGAGCCAGTCTGTCAACGCGCGACGGAGCGTTTCTCGCGCCAGCTCTTGTTGTGCGGCCTGCATATCTGGCTTCTTTTCAGGAAACAACAGTAAAGCCGCCGCCGCGCTGTGCGCCTGAGCGCACAACGTAAACAAACGTGAAATAAGCGTTTTTGCGTATACCGGCGTTGCGCCCTGTAACAAACGACCGATCGGCGCCTCCTGCCAGATAATCCGTAGCGGGTGAGAATAGACGGTCAATCTTTGCACGAACTATTACCTTCATCGATCACCATAAACCCGGACTTACTGGTTTCGCAAACCGGACAGCACCAGTAATCAGGTAACTGGTTGAAGGGCACGCCGGGTGGAATTTGCCATACATCATCGCCCAGCGCAGGGTCGTAAACCCACCAACATACTTTGCACTCCATGCGCACCACTGGCTCATTTTCTGTGACCGGGTATTCTTTCAACCATTCCAACGTATTTTTTAGCCCCGCGTAGGCATCTTCAATATCGTCGATGCCTGCAACGGCGATATCAGGAATGTCCGCTATCTCAATCATATCTTGCAGTAATGTATTCATATCATTGAAATAGTTGACCCGCCATACGCCGGGAAAATGCGTGCTTACAATCCGGCATTTACCATATCCGCGTGAAAAAATAGCGCTACAGCCTTCGCCTAAAAAATGATCCAGATACTCGCGATCGGCATCGTTTACTGGCAACAGCGTTAAGTTAATGATATGTGGCTCTTTTACCGGCTGTTTTACGCGCTCGGCTATTTCATGCGCGATAAAGGCGCCATTCATCAATCCCGCCGGTTGTGGCGGCAATTCTGGCGTAATCGGCGGCTGCGGATGCGTCTGCCAGATGCTCTCTGGGATCGGGCCAATGATAATTTCATCGGCAACCCGTTGCTGGTCAGCGTTATATTCACGCACACGCCAGACGCCCGTAAAAACCGTCTCCTGAATACGCTGTTCTTTTCCATCGGATAATAGTACCCGGGCGGAGATTTCACCTTCGCCGAGCAGTTGATCCAATAAACCGCTATTCTGTTGCTCAGTGGCATTCAGCTTATAGCTCAGGGGAAAGGGGAGCGTTGCCACCGGGTTATCCATATCGCGAATAAGCGTAGTCAGGATGTGTCTGGCAACACGGAGCTCAGCGGGCAGCGCCTGTTCCGGTAAAACCGGCGTCAGCGGGAGATTAATGCCGGCGGGGATGGGAAGAAAGTTAAAGTCTTCCTCTTCTGGCTGCGATCCTGGTCCGGCAATATTAACGACTGGAATAGTTCTGGAATGATTCACGTGTGTTACCTTTCATTCTATTGCGTGATAACGGGAATATCCTGACGATAGCCCGGTGTGGTCAGCAATGCGGCCACCCGCTGAGAGTATTCTTGCCAGCTATATAATCCCGCCAGACTGCCGACAAAACGGTGCTGGCGAAAGAAAAGCAGCGCCGGATATTTCAGAATGCGATACTCCCGGGCGATCAGTTCACTCTGTTCGCTATCCGCAAATGCCGCGGTATAAGACGTCGCCGGAAATTGCTTGAGGATCTCCGGGATGATGACCCAACTGTCGGCGACTTCCGGATGTTTGTTGGGGTCGCTTTGCAGCAAAACCAGCAGAGTCGGATGCGCATTAATCAACGACGGGAGCGTTTGCGCATCGGTAACCAGAAAGCCTTTATCCGCCAGTGGACAAACAGGATTTTGGGGTGAGATAGTCATTTTTTTAAATGCTCCGGTAATTCAGGCGTGCGAGACAATAAATCGGCAAAACCGGTCAGCGGATCGCTTTGCGTGAGCATGGCCTGTTCCAGTGAGTCCAGCGCCGCCAGTACCTCAGCGGCTTCCGCTTCGTCCATTTCTCGTCGTGCTGCGCCGCCAAATGTCAGCAGCCATGCGCCTGCTAAGGGGGGAGCCACAAGCCGAATATCAACGTCGATAAGCTCGCCGTGTCGGTCGCGGCATTTGGCGAACCACTGACCGGGTGAAATAACCTGCACAGGAACGCCAATACACATTATGATTTCTCTCTCTGTAGCACCCGAATATCGCCGACCCGGCAAGCGCTTTGCGCATCTGGGCGTTCATCTTCGTAGCGTTCCATACACAGGCTGTAATGATTGAGTCTTTCAGTGGGCAAGGCCGCTGAAGAGGCGGTGATACCCCATTGCGCCAGCACTTCCTGCGCGAGATAGACCGCAGGCATCAGTTGCGCCTTTACCTGCGGCGTAAGACTCCCGCCATAGTCATCCAGACATTCCGGCTGCACGCCAATCAGCACAATCTCCGATAACTGGCCGCCGGTTAATTGCAGCAATGCCAGCACTTCAGAAAAACTGGTCTGATGTAAACTGAGTTTTTTCGCCGTCAGATAGGCGGGAACCTGTTCATCACGAAACATCGCCAGCGAACCTGGCGCCATACCAAAATCGATAGCATCCATGATTAACAGTTTTTCGGTCTGTTGCAGCCAGGGCAGCAGCGCCAGCCCCTGCGTACCGCCATCAACAACGTCAACTTTCTCGTTATCGGCATACTGTTCAAACAGCTTTTCCGCCGCTCTGACGCCGAACCCTTCATCTGCCCAAAGCAGGTTGCCAAGCCCTAAGATTGTTACTTCTGCCATTGTTATCACCTGAACCAGCGCCAGCCGCTTATCATGACGGAAATCACGCTTTGTCGGCTCATAATGTCTTCGCGGATAGCGGTATAAACATGCGCAATGACGAAGGCGATAATGAACCACATGCCCAGCCGGTGCCAGAAATGCAGCGCGAGGCTATCGTTGCCAGTCAGGCGAATCATCCAGCCAAACCATTGATACGCCCAACTGTCTGTTCCAAGTCCTTCGCCATAGAGCGCAAAGCCGCTACACACCATCAGTACGGACATCCAGAAATAGAACATTACCGCCAGTCCCGCTACCGGATTATGTCCATAGTAACGATGGGCCTCTTTTTCGAGGAAAAAATACCAGCGGATTTCGCTGATAACGCCTTTGCGCCAGGCGCGGCGCCAGAACGGAACCAGAAACATCTCCCTGGCGTACTCATTGCCGACACATGCCCAGTAAATACGAAACAGCAGCGCGACAGTAAAAATATACGCCGTGGTAAAATGGATCAGTCGTATCCAGCCCATCCAAAACATAAAGGTCGCTTCACCTTGAATCGATGGCAGGGGGCGGCCAATGAAATATCCTGTAACAGCCAGGACGACAATGGATAACGCCGTGATCCAGTGCCATAAACGGACCGGCGCTTCATAGATATAGTACCCCTGGCTGGTTATTTCTTTGAGATGCATTGAGACCTCCGAATCGTCGTCATCGTACCTGAACCCTGACCAGCTCCCCTCCATGATTATCAATAACATGGGTGGAGCAGGCCAGGCAGGGATCGAAGCTGTGCAGAGTACGTAAAATCTCCAATGGTTGATCGGGAACGGCGAGTTTAGTCCCCATTAACGCCGCTTCGTACGCGCCAATTTGACCTTTATCGTCACGTGGCCCGGCATTCCAGGTTGTCGGTACCACACACTGATAGCTGTCGATTTTCTGATTTGCAATTTTTATCCAGTGCCCCAGCGCGCCGCGCGGCGCCTCGCTGAAACCAACGCCTTTTGCCGATGTAGGCCAGGTATCGGGTTCCCAGAGCGTGACGTTTGCCGTCGCCGTATCGCCGGACTTGAGGTTACGCATCAGACGATCGAAGAAATATTGCAGCGTATTGCCTGCCCATACGGATTCCAGCGCACGCGCGGCAGTACGTCCTAATGTAGAAAAGAGCGCTTCTTTAGGCAGCTTTAATACACTCAGCAGTTGATCCACGGGTTCTTTAAATTCCGGTTTATTTTGATGATATCCAATCAGATAACGCGCCAGCGGACCTACCTCCATCGCATGTCCCTTCCAGCGCGGCGATTTAATCCATGAATATTTAGCGGACTCATCCACCTGTTCGATAAAGGTTTTTGTGCCTTTATAGTGTTCGCCCATGACCAGTTGCGGTTCGGTCAGACCATCCCACGGATGCAGGCCCTTATCGTTATTGCCGTTACCATAGGTATACCAGGAGTGAGTGACAAACTCCTGAATCTCATCGGGGGCGGTTAAATCGACAGGATGAATTTCGTCGAAACGACCGTTAATGATAGCCCCACGCGGAAGCAGAAGATTACTGGCGGAATAATCGTTAGGGTTATCCGGAAACTCGCCATAAGCCAGCAGGTTCATGCTCGATAACCCGCCGCCGATTTTTGCCCAGTCTTTGTAATAACTGGCAATCAGCAAGACGTCCGGAAGATAAACCTGTTCGCAGAACTGGCGAGCTTTTTGGATGATGGAACTGACAAGGTTCAGGCGTTCCATATTCACTGCGCCGACCGCGCCCGTTTCGTCAAGGTTGATGGCGCAAGGAACGCCGCCCACCAGCCAGTTAGGATGCGGGTTTTTACCACCGAAAACGGTGTGAATTTTTACGATCTCTTTTTGAAAATCGAGCGCTTCAAGATAGTGGGCGACCGCCAGCAAATTGGCTTCCGGCGGAAGTTTCATCGCCGGATGTCCCCAGTAGCCATTACGGAAAGGGCCAAGTTGACCGGACTCGATAAACCGCTTCAGTCGATTTTGCAAATCGCGGAAATATCCCGGCGAGGATAGCGGCCATGCGGAAAGGCTTTGCGCGATGGCGGAGGTCTGATGCGGGTCGGCTTTCAGGGCGGCAACCACATCAACCCAGTCCAGCGCGTGCAGATGATAAAAATGCACCAGGTGATCGTGAACGTGTAGCGTAGCCTGCATCATATTACGGATACAGTTTGCGTTGTCCGGAATCGCGATTCCCAGCGCATTTTCTACGGCACGGATTGAGGTCAGAGCGTGTGTACCGGTGCAGACGCCGCAAATGCGTTCAACGAATGCCCAGGCGTCTCGCGGATCGCGACCTTTCAGGATAACCTCCAGGCCGCGCCACATGGTGCCGGTCGACACGGCGTTAGTAATGACATTATTACTGTCGATATTCACTTCGCAGCGCATATGCCCTTCGATGCGAGTAACCGGATCGACCACAATTCGCCGTCCGCTATTGTCCAGCGTAAAACCCTGAGTCTGATAAGGATATGCCATAATTATTTTTTCTCTTCCGGAGCGTTTTCTGATGACGTGTTGTTTTTATTGCGGGCATGTTTTATGGCGCTCACCGTGGCGTGAGCGATGGCGGCAGCGCCCGCGACGCCAGCAACGCCCAGTCCGATTTTATCGGCGGTAGCCTCAATGCCGGTTTGCGGAATGCCCGTTGCCCGGCTGTAAAAAGAACCGTAATCCCAGAATCCATCTTCCGAACATCCGAGGCATCCATGACCCGACTGGATAGGAAAAGACACGCCATCATTCCAGCGAACGGTTGAACAGGCGTTATAGGTGGTCGGGCCTTTACAGCCCATCTTGTACAGGCAATACCCTTTTCTGGCGCCTTCGTCATCCCACGCTTCCACAAACTGACCGGCATCGAAATGCGCGCGTCGGTAACATTTGTCATGAATTCGCTGGCCATAAAACATTTTTGGTCGTCCAAGACGATCAAGGGGAGGGATGCGATCAAATGCCAGCATATAGGTGATAACGGCGGACATCACTTCAGGTATAGGCGGGCAGCCTGGCACTTTAATAATGGGTTTATCGGTAATTAACTTGTGAACCGGCGTGGCTTTAGTTGGGTTGGGACGGGCTGCCTGCACGCAGCCCCATGATGCGCAGGACCCCCAGGCGATAATCGCTTTAGCATCCGCGCTGACGCGTTTTAACTTCTCCAGGAACGGCTCGCCAGCCAGTATGCAAAACATCCCATCTTCATTCAGCGGCGCGTTACCTTCCACAGCAACGATATAATTTCCTTTGTACTCACGCATCACATCCGCCAACGCCTGCTCAGCTTGTTGCCCTGCGGCGGCCATAATGGTGTCGTCATAATCCAGGGAAATGAGCGACAAAATGGCATCTTTTGCCAACGGGTGCGCAGAGCGAATGAAAGATTCGGTACAGCAGGTACATTCAAGACCATGCAGCCATATCACTGGCGTACGCGGTTTATTCTCCAGGGCATAAGCTATTTGAGGAATCATCGAACTGCTCAGGCCTAAAGACGTTGCGGTAAGGCTGCAAAACTTGAGGAAGCTACGCCTTGTCACGCCGTGTCTACGCATAACTTGATAAAATGTATCTTGTGTTTGCATAACGTTTATCCCAAACCACTATAGTTAGTGTGGGCATCATATGTTGCATTTCTTGTCTTTCTCAACGTGTTTTAGTAGCAATTATGTTTCTAATTCGTAACAACTGATTACATGTGTGCTACTCACATTACTCAAAAACATAAATTAATTTAATGTTATTGGTGATGTTGAGTAAATATAGCGTTGTGATGGCATCTCTTAATGTTGATAAGAAACCGTGTTTTTTATTTATAACATGATGGGATTTTTTTAAATGGTCACACGGATAACGCGTTTTCATGTTAGCTCGCTCTGTTTAACTCTCCTTTAAACCCGTCAGTTAAATTTATTAGCTTGTAAAATAAGATCACAATTAATTACGTGCTGCATAACCATTGATAGGTTTAATTTAATATATTCATCCAATCCATTTTACAAACAAGGAGAGCATGATGAAAAAAAGTAAAGCAATGTTATTTATCGCTCCGGCGCTGTTTTCATACGCCCTGGCGGCACAGGCCTGCACGACCCTTGCTATTCAGGATAAACAAGGCGATATTTTTCATGGGCGTACGCTGGAATATATGCAGGATTTACCCTCATGGTTAACGTATTACCCGGCGGGAACACAGTTTGATAAAAAAACGCCGGATGGCAGCCAGGGGATAAGCTATCAGGCGAAGTATCCGATACTGGCCATTACTTCCACCATTACTGATGGCGATAGCAGAGACATACTTGAAGGCATGAATAGCGCGGGATTGTCATTTAGTGAAAACATGATCATGAATGCGCAGTTGCCGCCATTGCCCGCGAGTGAATATAAACAGGCAATTCCTGTCACCTCGTTGGGAGAATGGGCGCTGGCCCGTTTTGCTACTGTCGGCGAGGTAAAACAGGCAATAAAAGAGGGCAAATTCTGGTCACCAGAACTGCATCGGTTTGGCGATCTGAAATCGCCATTTCATTACGCGTTTTACGACAAGAAAGGAGGAAGCATTGTCGTTGAAGTGGAAAATGGTAAATTCCATGTCTATGACAATCCCACTCGCGTGATGACAAATGGTCCCGCATTCCCCTGGCATCTGACAAATCTGAATAATTATACGCAATTAACCAATGTGGACCGCTCTTCAGGCACACTGGGCGGGATAAAAGTGATGCAGCCTGATAGCGGGATTGCTATTGCAGACTTGCCATCGTCCGATACGTCGGTTTCCCGTTTTATACGCGGCGTTTATTACACCACATATGCGCCGCAAGCGACATCCGCCCACGATGCAATGAATACGCTTGCGCATATTATGAGCCGTTTCGATCGTCCGAAAAATATTACGGTTGATTATATGGGGAGTGAAGGGGAAGGCAACGCCACCCGCAAACCGGTCTCAGAATATACGGTCTGGACAACGCTGTCTGACTTAATGCACGGTGAGATGATGGTGCGCGGCTACAATGATATCAACTATAAAACCTGGTCTCTTTCTCAGTTTAAGAACGCGACAGCGCCCGTGTTCGAGAAAATCAACGTCAAAGGATAAATAGCTCATCTCGGTTTAGTTTCCCCGGTAGTCTCGGCGAAGGTAATGGAGACTACCGGCGGTTGCTTCTCTTTATCATGCACGGTAATTAATTATCACGATCACCAGCGCCAGGATGGTATGCTAAATCCATTCAAAATCCCCTGGATATGGATTGGAGGGCGCATGGTTATACCTGAGGTCAGGCAGGAGAGGCTCTATCAGAAGATAGCCAACCTCATCATTAAGCTGATCAATGATAATATTTTTCCACCGGGAACTTTTTTACCGCCAGAACGCGAACTGGCAAAACAGCTTGGCGTGAGCCGCGCCTCCTTGCGAGAAGCCCTTATTGTACTGGAGATCTCGGGATGGATCGTGATTCAGTCCGGTAATGGGGTTATCGTTTCAGATAAAAAACACCTTGCCAGCGACTATACCATCGAAGAAATTCTCTCTACTCGCGAGCTGGTCGATAGCCATTGTGCGCGCTTAGCCGCACAAAACGATAACGTTGACGTCATCAACCAAATAGAGGCGATTTATCATCGTATGGATCAAGCCATTAACGATAATAACGTCCACGGCTTTTACTCGCTGGATAAAGAGTTTCACCTTGCGATCTCTGAGGCCAGCCGTAACCGGGTGTTGTTCGATATGTCCCGTATGTTATGGGAACAACGGATTAATATCCCTTATGCTGGGCTCGACGAGCAGTCTGGAGACAGAAATGTTTTACTTAATCTCAACAAACAACATAAAGCGATAGTGGATGCGATGCGACAGTCTGATGCTGACAGCGCCTATGAGGGATCGCTGGAACATTTACGCTATGTGAGAAAGATTGTCGGCGGCTAATTTTGTCGATGAATAACACCGCATGGCGGTCATGCCATGCGGTGGAGCTTGCCGTAAATCAATGGAAAACAGCATTAATCTTTAAGTAGCGCTCCGGATAGCGATCAAGTTCTTTAACTGCATCAGGGATCTCATCAAGATTGACGACCTTACTGACGACATCTTGCGGATTAATCTCCAGCGTAGACAGCATACGTAATGCCTCATCAAATTCACCGGCACTGGTGCGGGAACCGCGTAAATCCAGTTCTTTATAGGTGATCAGGTTCGTCGGCAGCGACGTTTCCTGTTTTGGCCATCCGGTAAACGAAATACGACCAGCAAACGATGCTAAATCAAGCGTATTTCGAATAGCGCTATTTGCGCCGGAAGCTTCTATCACGACCTGCGCCATGGTGCCGTGGGTGATATTTTTAATAGCGTCGATAACCTGATCGTCAGCGGCGTTCAGCACATAAGGAACGCCAAGCTTTTGCGCATAGCGTAGCCTTTCTTCCACAATATCGATCAGAATAGGCGTTGCCTTGTAATGACGCGCGCTTAATGCCGCCATAAGACCAATGGCCCCCGCGCCGATGATGGCAACATATTCCCCGGCCTTAACGTTTGCCCGATGCAACGCGTGCAGAGCGATGGTCAGCGGTTCTGCCAGCGGCGCCATTTCAGAAGGCACATTATCTGGTATTTTATGAATTAAATGTGCGGGATGAGTAACCACCTCCTGCATTGCGCCATCGACATGCACGCCAATGACGTTTAAATTTTCACAACAATTAGTTCTGCCGACAGAGCAAGGGTAGCAGTGACCACAATAAATATAGGGGTCAACAATTACGCGGTCACCTTCTTTAATATTGTCCGGCATTCCGGCGCCTTCCTGAAGAACAATTCCGGTCACTTCATGCCCAATAATTCTTGGGTAAGTAACCAGTGGGTTCGTTCCACGAAAAGCCCCGATATCCGATCCGCAAATGCCTGCAGCATCAACCTTAATTAATACTTCATTTTCTTTCTTATGGGGATAATCCACCCAGCGGGTTTCAACTTCACCAGGCTTATTAATGAACACAGCTTTGACTTTCATTGGCTTTGAATCCTTTACTTTTTACAAACACGAAGACCAACAGGCTTGAAACGATAGCGATAGCACCAGCCAGATAGAACGCATAGTCATATTTACCGCTAAATTGAACGATAAAACCGGTGACAAGCGGACCGATAATGCCGGATATATTAGCCAGGCCATGCATGGCTCCGCCGACGCTCCCTACCTTATCTTTATGAACAACATCCTGAATAACCGCCCAATAAATTGGGCCCGTTAAATAGAGCAGGAAGAGTGAAACTGACATGAGCGTAATTGCGCTACCAATAGTGCTAACAGTACCGGAAACGGCAACACATACCGCTGCGCCTGCCAGACATACGCCCAGAATAAGTCGACGTGAGAGCAGAGCATTACCGGTAATCCGATAAATTACATCGGAACAGACGCCGCCGAGTACCATACCAATGGCGCCGATGACCCAGGGAATTACCGTGGCGATACTAATTTCTTTAATATCGAGATGTAACGAATGGTTCAGGTAACTTGGGAACCAGGTCAGGAAGAAAAAAAGAATATAGTTGTAGCTGAAAAAAGCCAGAGTTGTCGCCCATACCATTGGTTGTTTCATGTAATAGCCGAGTGAAGGCGTAGCCCGGCCATCATCAGATAAAATAACGTCCTCATGATTTTCAAAATCAATGCGTTCTTCCGGCGCCAGGCGTTTACTCATTGTTGGCTTATCGCTAACGATAAAGTACCACAGTAGTACCCAGACCAGGCCAAATAAGAAAATAATGCCAAATGCGGGGCGCCAGCCTAAGGATAACGCCAACAGGCCCACAATCGGCCCGGACACCGCGCCGCCGAGCGGGGAACCGGCGCTAAAAATTCCGATCGCCGTGGCAGACTCCTTTCGGGAAATCCAGTTATTGATGATTTTATTTCCGGCAGCGCTGACCGGCCCTTCAGCCATACCGAAAAGAACGCGCACGATAAGCATTGTCCACAATCCGGTGACTAAACCAGTTAAGCCACAAAATACAGACCATAGTAACGCTGCGATGAGAAAAACCGTTTTTGGCCCAACTTTATCGCTGGCCCAGCCACCAATAAAATTAAACAGGGCGTATCCGATAAAAAACGCGCTGAAGATCATCCCCATCTCCGCGGCGTTAAATCCTAACTCCTTTTCGATCAAGGGGGCAGTTATCGACAATGCTGAACGATCCATATAGTTGAGCATGTAAACTATAAATAGAAGAAAAACGATAAGCCATCCCATTGTTTTTCTTTTCATGATTAATCCTCTTATTGTGGTCTAGCGGCCTGACCACAATATTTTAAGGTTATTTTCAAATCACCTCTCTTGTGGTTAGAACGTGATCAATATAACAAAAATTTATCACAGGGGATTTTTATCCATCGCAAGTGTGATGGATTAAATTCTTTAAAATCAGTTGATTAATTGAAAATTCAATCGGAGCTATCGTTTTCCCCTAATCCACGCCCCGGTAAAGTTTGACATGCGGCGTTAACGGAAGGTGGCGCTGTCTGTGGGTATTTTTCATCGGGCGTAATATAAACCTGACTCGTGGCGACATAGCCATCATTAAAAGTTGCTTCGATATAGGTAGCTTCCCAACCTGTCTTCGGTTCATTTAGCGTAATACTGATCTTATTGTTGACGGGACTATCTATTGTAAGCGGCTGATAGCGGATACCACAGGCATAACGAAAATCACGCGCATTTGGATTGTTGGCTGTCCAGCGAACGACTTTTACCGGCGCTTCTGAGAAATAGACCGTAAGAAGGTGGTGGTGAATAAGGTCGATCAACTGTGGTAATGTTTTTTTACTTTGAAACCGGTTAATAAATGGAACGAGGCTTCCTTCAGCGAACTGGTTAATTGAGTAGTGGTTCATATTAGGCACTATACGTAATGATTTTACGCCAGGAAGTTTGCTATAATAAAAGCGAGTGTTGTCTGGTACGAAAAAATCATCGCCACTTGCATTAATAATATATTTAGGTATTGCAAGGCGGGGTTGGTAAATAGTGTTGAGATATCTTAACGGATCTATTATTTGCCTTAGCTGGGTAAATGCGGGGGATTTTATTTTCTCATCTATGCCTTGCTGGTAGTAGGGGTAGAATGTAATGGGCCAATTTCCACCGTATGATTGATAAATATGCTCAAGTGAAGCATCAATATCAAGTAGATCAATGGCGAAGGGAACAATTGCTTCAACATCAGGATCGGCAATAGCTGACAACCAGGTGGTCCACCCACGCTTTGAAATACCTGTAATGATAAAGGAATTTATATTCCATTGCGTTAACTCCTTTTTTGCTAATCTCATCGCTTGCGATATGGCAGTGACCATAGGAATATTTAAAGGCATTAACTTACGTTGCTCCGGCGCTTCCATAAATAATGCCCAGCTTCGGGAAACGCTTTCGTCCTCTTTCAGTGGTTTTTTATCATCCTGAAAGGTTAAATATTGGTTAGGTATATCACTCACTGATATTACGATGGTATTCGTATCACGGGAGATGCTTGCCAGTGTTTCCTGGGGGAAATCACCGGGTTTACCAGTGATTTGTACGCCTTTATCATAATTAATTCCGTTGTTTACAACCACCAAAGCATGGTGCTCTTTTGCCGTTTCAGGGATATAAATATCAACGTTATGTCGCCATTGCGCAGGGGTTACCATGTCATCTGGCGACCAGTGTTGCGATAATAATTCATAGTGTCTGACTACCACCTGTGCTAATGGAGCTGTATTAATCAAGGTATATTTTAGCGGTGTGCCTGAAATCTGCTCCCGGTAGTCGGGGAGAACATGAGACAAATCACACTCCGGGCTGTTTCGACAAAAGAAGATGTTGTTATGAAGTAGTGTATAAACTTTTGTAGAAATGAAAAACAGTACGATAACAACGAGATATATTTTTTTCATGCTTTCCCCGCGCTTTACAAGGGCAAATGCCAGCCAGCATAATTTCCATAAATACCTCTTAAACATTCAATATAAGTACAATACTTTTGATAAATAACGGAAGAAGGGAACAATAATGTTTGTGACGTTGTCACATTATTCTGTTTCTGGTTTCACTATTAGCACTGAACTTTTTGAAAGGTAAATCATTGCCGTCACCAGACCAATAATGGCGACAGAGATAGCTATACCGATCCAGACGCCATACAGAGCATAACCCAGGACAAATCCGCCCAATACGGGGGATATAAAATCAGCGATTGCGATTAATGCCTGCGCCGTTCCGATGACGATACCTTGTCGGGCAGGCGATACATGGACGGACAAGGCGGCAAGATAAGTGGGTTTGGCTAGCGCATCAGCGATGCTAATACAAACGATAGCAAAAACAAGCACAGGTATGGTCGTGGCGATACCCGCAGTGAGAAATCCAGTACAAAGAAGGGCGAAGATGAGGATAATTAGCTTTCGCTCCGAAAAATATTGGCTCACCCAACCTAACAGAAATAGCTGAACGAAAATATTAATAACCCCATCCGCCATTAACAGATAGCTTAACGCTTTTGGCCCAAAGGGAAGCCCATTCCAGATGAAGGTGTCAGAAAGAAAAACAGGTAATTGTGAAGAGTACATGCCATAGGCGAAGAAATGACAAAGCATTACGATGATTAAGACGCGAAGGACAGGCATCTTTAAAATAGCGCGGGCAGAGAACGCCGCTATTTTATCTGTGGTACGTGATGTTGTGGAAGGGTCTTTTAACCCCCAAATCGCGACCAGGGCAGACCCAAGGACAAGTATAAAGGCGGCGTAGATCGGCGCGCTCAGACTGATACGCGATAACCACCCGGAAACGCCTGCCCCGACAATACCGCCTAAACCAATGCAGCCTGTGAGGATACCGATTGCCTGACGCCGATTTCTGACGTGCGTACAATCGGCAATATAGGCTGCGGCGGCTGACAAATTCCCGGCGCTAATGCCAAAAAGCGTGCGGGCGAGCAGGATAAACAGGATACATTGCGCGTTGGCGAGTAATAGTAAACTTATCGCCGCAATAGCCAGCGTGACAATCAGTATTCGCTTGCGGCCAACGCGATCGGAAAGGTGGCCAATCAGGGGCGCCGCACAAAATTGGCTAAAAGCTTCAGTGGCGATGATGATTCCAATGATAAGCGGCGAACCGCCCATCTCGCGGATATAAAAAGGCAGTACCGACATTACAGCCGCGGTACTGGCGGCGTAAAGGCCGACAAGCAGGAAAACAGGCAAAATACGCCGCTTGTTGAGCGGGGTGATAGTTTCGCTGTCGGTGTTCTCATAGACATTAGTATTCATCTTTAATCCCTATGGCAAAACGAGAGAGATAATTTTCAATATCGTTGCTCTGTTTGCCGTGAAAGAATGCGCCGACATAGCCATCGGGTCGGATCAGCACGCATTGACCCGGCGCCAGATGATAGGATTCCCGGAAGTGCCCCAGGGTATCGATGAGCTCGTCCTGCTCGCCAATGTGATGAATACGCAGTCCTCGCCGCGCATCGATGACCTTACCATGGGTTTCGTAGGCCAACAGATTCCAGTCCGGACCTTGTAGTAACTGAAATAATCGTAATGATTGGCCGCCGGCGCCCAAAAGAGGAGCATCCGGAGCTCTTTCTCCCGCTTGTAACCCATGCTGACGTTCGGGTAACGTGTGGGCTAAGGGGGAGTTGGTATACTGGATGTCAAGTTGTTGAACATCGCGTTCTCGTTTGATGCCTCTCTGTTTTTGAGAGTCAAGTAATCGGGTAGAAAGGTGGAGCAGTGATTCGGCTATCGGGCGGCGTTCCTGTTCATAGCTATCGAGAAGTTCTTCTCCTGCGCCCCGCAGCGAGGCTGCCATTTTCCATCCCAGGTTATAGGCATCCTGGATGCTGGTATTTAACCCTTGCCCACCCGTCGGCGGATGCACATGAGCGGCATCACCGGTTAAAAATACCTTACCCACACGGTAATGTTCCGCTATGCGCGCATTCATCTGGTACTTCGATACCCAGGGAATCGAATGGATGCGAACATCCGTCCGCCCGATTCGTTCAGTAAGAAAAGCCGTGAGCACGTCGGCTGAGAAATTCTGCGAGTCGTCCGGGGCCAACAACGCCTGGATTTGAAAGAGCTGCGTGCCGGCGAGAGGGCAAATCGTTATCATCCGCGCCATATCGCCATCGTTAAAATGGTGCCATACATCCCGGTTCAGACCGGAAAGTGAAGCGTCAGCCACAAGCGCATGGATTCCCAACGTACGACCGGGGAAGCTGACGCCTAATTTTTTTCTGACAAAGCTTCCGCCGCCATCCGCACCTATCAAATAATGCGCGATGATGACCTCTTCTCCAGCCGGCCCGGCAACATACGCGGTGACTGTGCGTGGGGTTTGCGCAAAATGTCGTAACTCGCAGCCGAACTCCACCCGATGTCCCCATGCTTTTAATTGCTCTCGCATAATCGTTTCTGTCACGTTCTGTGGAACCATCAATGGCAGATGGTAGGGTTCGGCGTGGGTCGGTTTTGTATGATGCGCAATATCTGAATCTACATAGCTTCCGTCGTGACGGTAGGTTCGTAGTCGGGGATAGAGCCCGCCGGCGGCGACCACTTTATTGAGTATTCCAAGATCCTCGAAGATTTCTTGCGTTCGCGGCTGAATACCTTTACCGCGGGAGCCGATAAAAGGCGTCGTTCTTTTCTCAATCAGGCGAAATGAGACCCCGTGACGCGCCAGTTCGATGGCTAAAGTAAGCCCGGTAACGCCAGCGCCGCAGATCAGTACATCTGTAGTGGTGTATCTTGTCATCGTCTCTCCGATATGTGTATTATGCACATAAGAGGAGACATGCTATGTCAGAAAATAAAAATGTGCAAGATACACATATTTCCGAGCAAATGAAGGCGCTTCACGGTGCGTTGATTCGCGTGGTGAGCGCGCTTAACCGGCCTCGTAATGATGAGAAATTAATTGCAGAGGCGGGGATACAACTCGATCGTGCGCTATTTTCGATCCTTATTAGTATCGAACGTTTAGGGCCGATTGGCGTTGTTGAGTTAGCCGAACGTGCCGGTCGTGATTATACGACGGTAAGCCGACAGGTCGCCAAACTGGAGAAGCTGGGGTTGATAATACGGCAGCATAATGCCATCGATCGTCGTATACGCGAGGCCGTTATCTCCCGTACAGGAAAGGCGATGACGGAGCGTATAGACGCTGCGCGAGAGCAAATGGGCAACGTTGTTTTTAAAGACTGGCCTCAGGATGAACTTGATGTCTTTGTTCGGCTAATGCAAAAGTTTGCCGATGCAATGGATAGCGATGCTTCAATGCCGGAATAAGCAAAAGAAAAGGGCGGTCAAATCCGATCGTCCAGGCTAATATCGGTATCTGACATTGATTAAATAGCCAGCAAAGTAAATATAACAACAACATTTATCGAGTTAATTTTCACCCTTTGAAAGGCCAACGTATACTGCAGAATACGGCTATATAACAATCGCCGTATCAATGGTTTTTCAAAGGGTAAATATATGCTTACCGAAAAATATGATTTTCGCATTACCGATCAGATGACTATCCCACTCAGACCTCATTGGATAGCCAATGATTCATACAGGGAAAAGTGTAAAATGCTTGTCCTCAACCGGAGTAAAGGGGAAATTCATAAGGTAGACTTTAGTAAATTAACAGATTATATCAAAGAAGGTGATGTAATCTGTTTTAACGACAGTACTATAATAAACCATATGTTTATCTGTAAAACAAGACAGAATAGGTTAATTAAAATTGTTTTAGAGGGATTTTTACCAAATAATAGAGTAATTATTTCCGGACTTTTAAAAGAAAGGCTTAACGCGAATGATGTTTTCTATTTGGTTGATAACCCTGAAATTTCCATTAAGATAGAGCAAAGGTTTAGCGAGGAGAGCCAGTACCGGGCCGTCGTGGAAAATCATGAGGCCTTAATTTGCTATTTAGCCAGTCATGGTGAGCGTCTTGATGAGTATGTGGACTCCAGCTTGTTTTATAAATATCCAGATGCTTACCGTTCCGTTTTTTCTAAAAAATATGGTTCTTTGGAAATACCTTCTGCCGGCATTCATTTTACCTGGGATCTTATCCAAAGAATCAAAGATAAAGGTGGGTTAATATCCTTCATCACTTTACATGTTGCATCAACAGAAATGTTGTCCAACAGAAAAATACAAACAAAATGTGTAGAGGAAGTGACTATCAACGAAGAATACTACGAGGTTCCACAAGCTACAGCGGATATCATTAATACTGCGAAGCAAAATGGCGGACGTATTTTTGCCGTAGGAACTACCGTTACACGATGTCTGGAATCTGCGTATTCGAGGGAACACAATTGCCTCAAAGCAAGTTCTGGCTGGACTGCGCTTTATATACATCCAGGCTATCAACTGAAAGTGGTTGACTGCCTGCTAACGAACTTACATCAGCCAAAAACGACGCATATGGTGTTAACTGGTCAGTTTGCTGGGGTTGATCTACTCATTAAGGCCTATACCTCAGAACATATCCAGTCATGTCAGTTCGATATGTTTGGTGATTGCATGTTAATCATACAAGATGAAGGGCAGGGATGAATAAAATAAAACCGGTACATATAATGCTACCGGTTTTACCGAGAATAAGCATCAGGGGATTCGGGCAATAACCTTTATTTCGAAATCAAAGCCGGCCAGCCAGGTAACGCCAACAGCGGTCCAGTTAGGATAAGGGGGATGGGCAAATATCTCCTGTTTCACCGCCATCACGTCGTTAAGTTGTTGCTCTGGATCGGTATGGAAGGTGGTGACATCCACTATGTCATCGAATGTGCATCCTGCTGCAGTCAGTGTTGCTTTCAGGTTTTCAAAAGCAAGCCTCACTTGTTTTTGAAAATCAGGCTCCGGCGTTCCGTCTGTGTGACTGCCTACCTGGCCTGAAACAAACAGTAAATCACCAGAACGGATGGCTGCGGAATACCCATGTTCCTCATACAGAGAATGGCGGTCAGCAGGAAAAACCGCGATACGTTGCGTCATAATGTTATCCTCAGATAGCGTAAACACTTCGGGCGGGAATAAAATGAATGTCACATACACAACGTAGGCCATAGTTTCATATACGTGGCATATGTCAAGGTGCCGTCACATAAAAGAACTGAGCCTGTTTGTCGTATCGTTTGACGGGAAAGAGAGCATTTTCTGAGTGATTAGCTTCTGTGTCGTGTCATTTTGTAGACGGCATCATTTTCACGCTTTCCAACACCAATGACAGTTACCGTGATAATTTCATCTTCGACGCTGTACACCAGCCTGTATCCTGCACCACGCAGCTTAATTTTGTACTGATCCTTTCTTCCATGTAATTGAGAAGCCGGAACCCGAGGGTTTTCAAGCCGTTCCCTTAGCTTTTTTTTAAACTGTTCCTGTATGGTATGACCCAGTTTTTTCCACTCTTTTAGTGCTGATTCGTTAAATGCCAGCTTATAAGTCATCAATGTTGACCTCAATGACGCGTTCATTCGCACGCTCATCGATAATACGACCGAGTTCTTCATCCTCAAGAATATCCATAAGATGAGCATAAAGTGCCGGAGGCACACAGTAGAAAGCCGGTTCATTGCGGTTAAGAATGGCAACTGGAGCGCCATCTCCGGCATTGAAAGTTCCCATTGGATCACGTTTCAGTTCTGTAATGCTTGCTGCAGTAGTCGTTAAAATTTGAAATGCCATAATTTACCTCCTGGTTGATGACTAAATATAGCACCTTTAATAGTACTAATAAAAGCATCCTTCACGAAGGGGATTCAGCTCCAGCCCGGTCAGTGATGCGGGCAGCTGACGGTTTTTTCAAGGCTAATTTCAGATGTCCAGAACCTAACTTATGACCACTGAAACCGGCGTCAATAACTCGCCAACCCTTATCAAGCGTGATGTAACAACCGAAGTCAGCCTTGCAGATGGTGATATTATTTTACTTGGTGGCCTTGCTGAACAGTCGGATGGATTATTCTGGCCTCTGACGTGTCGCAGATTGCAGATCGTACAGTCAGGGATTACAACCGTATTGCCAGAGGAAGCGATAAAATATGGTAAGTGATACTCTTGAACAGCGGATTTATGAACTGGTAAGAAGCCATGATGGAATTTACCTTTTTAAGAAAAAAGAACTGACACCGTCAACAGATTTGGATTCAGATCTACAGCTGGAAGATGATGAAGTACTGGCATTGATGGATGATTTTTTTACGACATTCAATGTAGATAAAGGGAATTTCTCGATCACAACATACTATCCGCCAGAACCACCGCTAAAACATTTGCTTAATCCGTTTCGCAAAAACGATATTCCTCAGGTGCCGGATTTCACGATAGGTATGCTCATTGCGTCTGCCAGGGCTGGTTGCTGGTTGTATGACTGATTCACGCTGGGGGCTGCTTTCCGCCCTCCGTCATTATTGTCAAGGCTATATGCCCTAACAAGTTATAGGCTCTATAAAGATATATATTGAACGCTAAAATAATGGACTATTAGGTGACACCATGCCCACTTATAAACAAGTTGTGAACCATGTTAAGAAACATGTATTGTGGAAAGATGAGTATTTTGAACGCTATTATCGGCTCAATCCTGAACTGGTTCAGAAGCGTTTGGATAAAATTTATCAAGCTGAAGATGATCTAATGGTGCTTATCAGTACTCAATTATTTTGTTTCTTGCAGGCTAATGGCACGCTCTATTTTGATGGTTGCTATAAAACAGGGAAAGCAGATAACTCATTGCTTTGTACTAATCTTGCTCTATGGAGTATCGAGCTAGCTTGTGATCATTTTGATATTCGGGAAGAGCGGGGACATACCACGAAGTTTAGCGAGCAGGGAGAGAGTTGGTTAACACTATTCGCCTGCAATCAATTCTCTTTAGTTCCTTATTGCTATCCGGCCATTCAGCGCGGGTTTCAAAGCGGCGTATTGAAAGAAATTGTTCCGTTTTATCGTGAACAGAAATTGGGTATCCTGGCGATGGAGATAATGGCGCGTGAACGGGGGGATACAATCAACTGGGAAGCAATGCAAGTGCGTGTTGATCCTGTCTATCTGGACTTTTGCCAAAACATTTTATTGTCATCAGATGATGAACTAGTCCGCACCGGATTAATTACGCTATGTGATAAGCATCTTGAGTGGACCGATTTTCATAATAGCGATAAGCATTGTTGCTTGACTGGCTATGAAATTCAGCGTCAGGATCTATTACTCTGGCCATTTGAATATCAGGCGGTAAAAAACTGGCGAGCACGTCAAGGGTTAAGTACACCAATGATTGAACATCCATTGATGAATAGCCCGATGACGACAGCGAATTGTCCTGACTTTTCGCAGTGGCAGCGTCCAGAGTGGTTCAATCCGTTAGTTGATTTTTTGGCGCAGCGCAGGCCTGAGCTGGCATTTTTACGACATCTCTTTATTTAAGTGAGCGATTATTGTCCAGTTTTCTCTGGGCCTGGCGCGCAACTCCAAGCACATGACCCAGTCTTTTATTATCAACAATTGCGACGGGGTCCACCTCCGACAACCGGTCGAAGGTGGAATAGGGGAGCAGAACGCCATTCAGCCGCAGTTCCTTATGCCCGTCAGGATAATGCCAGACTTCGATATATTTACCGATGGCCCGGCGACTGTGCTCGCTGTCCTCAATCTGTGGATTCAGATTTCACAAACAGTAGGTGCATCAGGCGACTGGTGGCATAGTCAACATAGACCAAAGCAGTACAGGGTCGACCCCAGCTTTCAAACCAGTGGTGGTCGCAGCCATCAATTTGTATCAGCTCGCCAGTACAAGGCCGCCTGTAACGAGGCTGATGAATTTTCGGCGCGCGTTATCTGCGAGGGATCCAGATTCCGGCTTTTATCATGAGGCGTCGGATAGTTTCCTTGCCAAGAACCAGACCGTGAACTTCCTCCAGATTTTCCAGCGCCAGCGTGGGGCCAAAATCACGGTAGTGCTCCCGGATTATACAGAGTGCCTGATCTATCAGTGAAGTTGGCAACAGATGGTTACCAACGCGGCCACGACTATGGTTGTTCATGCCAAGTGGTCCGAGTTGGCGATAACGTTTCAGCAGCCGTCTGCAATGGCGTGGCGTAATGCCGAGCATCTCAGCAGCCTGACCGGGATGTAAATTGCGGTCGATGGCATCCTGAAGGATTTTGAGGCGGTTGATTCCTTTCACGGTGAACATCCCGGCGTCATGTCTGAGAACTATAGTCTGGACAATATGAGCCACAAATAGACATTAGCATTGAGCCTCTACAAGATTGGTGCGCATAATGTATATTATGTTAAATTCACCAGAACATTTAAAAGACATGTTAAAGCGGCTGGATTCGTGTATGTCAAAAAACTTCTGGCCCATAAGTTTGATCCCTTCCCTGCCGTGACGCTGCGCGAATTCTGTTGATTTGCACCCGCTTATCCTGCACACGATTTCACGCAGCACACGCCACGCAGGCATAAAAAAACCGGCCACTGTGACCGGTTCGTCGCGCAGGTTTTTGGCTCAGTGGGTTTTACCCTGGTCCGCTGCTTTTTCTGACTGATGTTCTGCAGCTCTGACAACGGCTATAAACGCTTTGATACCCGGATCCACATCCGGCGACAACATGCGCATTGTTGATTTGGCATTCCTGCCGAACCTCGTCAAAAATCGCAGGATAACCGAACGTGACTTTAATCAGCGTGCGCAGCATCCCTTTGGCCACTTCCATTTCACCCGCCATAATTCGCCGGCGTCCAGGTCGTTATGATACTGACAATACACTGGAAAATCTGACGGTCAAAGCAGCAACCGGGGAAAAACAGTGGCCAGTTAGCACAGCGTTTGCATGAACTGGTGGATAGTTCGGGGAATCAGCGGAAGACCCCCTATTCTCAACCATCTCCTCATAGGCTTTCCTGAACAATGTGATTGTTTGAGTAACTTTACGACAATTGCTTCAAAAACTATCAAATGCCAGACTTCCGCTACCAGACGGTATACACAGTATTACTATTTCTTTTTATATGCCCCATACAAAAGCGATACGGGTGTTTTTTCTAATATCTGGATTTCATTTTTATGTGCTTTATGTTCACTAAAAATATCTGCCAGACTTTTACCTCCAAAGGCCAGGCCAATTCCCGTTGCTGCTGCTGAAAGTAATGTCAATTGCGGCATGGCAAGTGAAGCTATACCTAACGTGGCTGTTCCTGCAAAAATTAATCCAGATGAGATCTTTTTTTTCTTTGAATTCTTAATGGCTGATTCATGCGACTTTCCATACTCTTCGACCACATTGATTAAATGTTTTGAAAAATTATTTGCCGCATCTTGCATTTGATCTGGTGTTTTTCCTTGCAAGTCATGCCTTGAGATTCTTAGTTCATGCCTTAAGGATTCCAGTTGACCTCTTTCTCTAATCTTTTTTAATTCCAGATCGGAAAGCGCAGTAAGGAATTTTACTTCCGCGGCTGAAAGGCCCATTGTAATCGCTTGCTCTTCAGAAGAAAGAGGATTTAATTTACCATAATCCTTGACCAACTGCTCCGTAGTCCATTCATGTAAAAACATATGGTTACTATAAATAACCGGATCAATGCCTAATAGTGTTGCCGATAATTGAGTTGATCGTTGTGCATAAATTGCACCTTCAACCTTACCCAGTAAGGTTGCTATAGCTGACGGCAGATCGTAATCCAGAAGATCTACCTCTCTTGTTGTAAAACTCTTTAAATCTGTATCGTAAACCCAGACTTCTTTTTCGATGTTATTGAAATTATTAAGCAATGTTTTTAATAATTCTTTATTTGTTAGGATCTTCTGGAATGTTTCTTCGTTTCTCCCAAAGTGCTCAAGAAACGCTAAATAAGTAGCGTAATCCATTTTTCTATCTTTAAAAAAGAGCTGGCTTAGAAAAGCGGCAGATTGTTCATGATTGCGTTCTTTATCAAAATCCAGTAATTCAGGAACGATTAGAAAAATTGGATAATCATCATCAATAGTCATAAACGGGATGGCGCGAAATAGATTAGAAACATGTTCAAGTAATACCAACCTGCGCATGCGGACATAACTATTATCTGGTGGCAATGACAAAAATGAATGCAGAGAGCTAAGAGAAGGAAAATGTAATGGATCAACCATTATGATGCTATCAAAATAAATCCCCAGAGATCTAAGGTGATTAGATATGTTATAACCAAAGCGTTGAATCGGAAGTAATAATCGATAACTTTTAGACGCCCGCACTTCTGTTATAAGCGCCGCGGCGTGAGTATCCCAAAATTTATTTAGCAACACGATTAGGTTTGTAAGTTGATTATCTAACTCGGGAGAGCTAATTAGCTCTTTCAGGATGAATCTACGTAATTCTTTTAGTTCTAAATTTCTGAATGCATATTTATATTTTTCAGAAAAAGCGTTTTCCATCAATAAAACATATTCATTCTGTATGCTTTTTGTAATACTACTCATCATCTATCTCCGGAACCACCACGCAACGATTTCCCAGTGTAGTGGTTCTTATCATGTGTATATTGTTAGTCATGTTATCGTAGAAAATTCAGTGGTCAATAACTCATTGAGGTAGCTACTAAAATTTGCAGTTACCAGGATTTAGGATGATTTTAAAAATGTTTATAAATTCAGGCTGCGCCGCAGTGATTGCACTGATTTCCACGTAACATGATAATCAATGGCTTTGATACCCTTTAAACGAACAAATATGAGCTTAACATGGCGACAATAAAGGATGTTGCATCCATGGCCGGTGTATCAACCGCGACTGTATCACGCGTCATTAACCAGACCGCGTGGGTTGAACCCGTCACGCGCGAACGTGTAGAGAAAGCCATGCGCGATCTCAATTATCGCCGGAATGCCGCCGCTATCGCGCTGGCGAAACGCAGCGGCGATATGCTCGGATTGTTAACCGGCAATCTGGCTGATCCTTTTTTTGCCCGCCTTGCTCGCGGCGTAGAAGATGTTTCTCGTAAGCAGCAGTATCGCTTGATGGTATGTAGCGGCGGCCACGACGAAGAAATGGAAAAAGCGGGACTGGATTTTCTGGTTAATCAAGGTTGTGAGGCTATTGTTGTACACGCCAGCCGATTACCGGATAAAGAGCTGCTGCGCTACGCAGCCCACTTTCCAGCGCTGGTTGTTGTGAATCGTTATATAGCCGGTATGGCCAACCGGTGTATCTGGCTGGAAAATCGCAGCGCCGCCAGGGAAGCGACCCGATATCTCCTGGCGAACGGGCATCGGCGCATTGCCTGTGTGACATCTGACTTGCCAATTATTGATCGTCAGGAACGCCTTGATGGTTACCGTGAGGCGCTGGAAGAATATGGTATTTCTCCAGACCCTCGCTGGGTGATTAGCGTTCCGTTTAACGAAGAAGGCGGCGAGCGGGCCGCGCATCAACTTATTAATAGCGGGCTTCCCCTTACGGCAGCGGTCACGTTTAACGATGTGATGGCCGCTGGCATTATGCGTATTCTTCATCAACGCGGCGTTCAGCTTCCGCAACAGCTCTCTATTGTCGGCTTTGATGATGTGGTGCTGGCCCGGTATCTTTATCCGGCGTTAACAACAATGCATTATCCGGTCGAACAAATGGCGCGTTGTGCCGCGCAACTGGCGATACAGTTATACCAGGGCATTACGCCGCCGCCCAGCAGCAATCATTTCAATGCCGAACTGGTGATCCGCGATTCTGTCGCGCCCTATTTTTCACGGTGAATGCGTCGTCAACAGTAAAAACTGTGATGGCTATCAAATTAACCCTTCTCATGTAATCGGTTACATGGACGAAAGTAATGGATCACAGTAGTGGGAAGCGTATCCCCCTACCCTTGAGCTACCTTACTGACCGGAGCTCCATTATGAGTGCATCACAAAACAAGAAGAAAACGCTGTCATTGGGTTTAGCGCTAATCCCAGTCATCTCCATGTTGTTATTGTTGATTATCGGTTACGGCATTATGGGGCTACGTATCGAACCGCTCCTTCTGTGCTCTGCGGCGGTAGCGGCAGGCATTGCATGGTGGCAAGGATACTGTTGGGAAGACATCATCAACTCAGTGGTGGATAAGCTGGCTAAAGCAATGCCGGTTATCATGATCCTGATCTGCGTGGGCGGTTTGATTGGCTCCTGGATGTTTAGTGGCACCATTCCCTACATGGTGTACTGGGGGCTAAAACTCATAAGCCCGGAATATATTTTGATTGCAGCCTTCTTTTTAACCAGCGTGGTCTCCGTCTGTACCGGTACATCGTGGGGATCCGCCGGGACGGTTGGCGTTGCGTTAATGGGGGTTGCCGCCGGGCTGGACGTGTCTCTTGCAGCAGCAGCTGGCGCCGTTGTTTCTGGCGCTTATTTCGGCGACAAAATCTCACCGTTGTCCGACTCGACTAACTTTGCCGCGATTGTCGCAGACACTACTCTGTTTGAGCATATTCAGCATTTACTTTGGACGACCCTGCCAAGTTTCCTGCTTGCCGCCGTGGTTTATCTTATCGCCGGACACAGTAATATGCTGGGCGAGGTGGCTACGCCGCAGCGCGTTACGGACATCATCCACTCGCTGGAGTCGCTATACCATTTTAATATTGTTCTTATTTTGCCGCCGGTGATCGTACTGTGGGGCGCAATTCGCAAAAAGCCTGTCATCCCATTAATGTTAAGCGCCTGCGTACTTGCCTTGTTCCTCGGCGTCATCATGCAGGGACTGAGCATCAAACAGGGACTGGACGCTTTCATTGATGGATTTGATATCGCCATGTTCCCACAAGGCGCAGAAGGTGTCGTGGCCGATGTTCCGCGCCTGCTAAACCGGGGCGGAATGTTCTCGATGATGGGAACAATACTGTTAGTTTTCTGCGCTTTTTCATTTGCCGGAGCGCTAACGTTAACCGGCGCGTTAACAATCATCATTAACCGACTGCTGACCATTATTCATAGCGTTGGTCAACTCATTGCCGCCACTATCGGCACCACAATTTTGGTCACAGGAGCGACCAGCGACGGTAAACTGGCATTGTTAGTTCCCGCCGAACTGTTTAAAGATGCCTATCGTCGTATGGGGCTGGATACTAAAAACCTTTCACGGACGATAGAAGATGCCGGTACCGTTATCGAACCTCTCCTGCCGTGGACCTCGGCTGGCGTCTACATGGCAACCACGCTGGGCGTTAGCACGCTTGATCTTCTGCCCTGGGCTATCCAATGCTATGCGGCAATCTTCTTCGCATTAATTTATGGTTTTAGCGGAATTGGTATTGCCAGAACTGCCTCCGCCTCAGAAAAGTCGCCGCAATCGTCAGTGACGGAATAATAAGGAAACAAGATGGATTTTAACCAGATTATCAATCGCAACAATACTGGTTCGGTAAAGTGGGATTTTATTGAGCGTCACTTTGGCGATGGCGCAGGGAAACTGCTGCCGATGTGGGTTTCTGATTTCGATTTTGCCTGCCCGCCTGAGGTTCAGGCGGCATTGCATCAGCGAATCGAGCACGGCGTATTTGGCTATAGCGAACGCGATGAGGCCTATTTTAACGCCCTGCTTCACTGGTTTTCATCACGCCACCAGCTCACGTTAAAACAAGAATGGGTATGCAGCGTGGAAGGCGTCGTACCAGGGTTGGCGCTCTTAGTGCAAATGTTGACGCATCCAGGCGACGGCGTAGTGGTACAGGGGCCATACTATGGCTCCTTCGCCAAAATAATCACGCTTAATGGTAGAAAACTGCTGGAGAATCCCCTTAGCGAGTCGCCGGACGATGGCTACCAGATGGATTTTTGCCAACTGGAAAGGCTGTTTCGCCATGAGCGCCCTCCGCTGATGATTTTGTGTAATCCACATAATCCAACCGGGCGTTGCTGGTCGGCCAACGAGCTGGAGCAACTGCTTTTATTATGTGAAGCTTATGATGTCACTCTCATCTCGGATGAAATATGGGCCGATCTATTGCTGCCCGGCGAAACCTTTACCTCGGTACTGCATTTAGGGGTGCGCTGGCATAAACGGGTCATCTCCGCCACTGCGGCCAGCAAAACGTTTGGCTTATCGTCGTTGCGAATTTCTAATTTTCTCATTCCCGATCCTACGCTTCGCCAGCGTTTCCTGTCTCGTCTGGACGCTCATGGGCTGGATGTCTTTAACGCCCTCTCCGTTCAGGCGGCGACTACCGCATGGAATGAAAGCAGACAGTGGCTGGATTCGCTACTGGATTACCTGGCGGAAAACCGCCGCTGGTTTGTTGAACATGCGACAGAGCACCTTCCCTGGGCAAGAATTGTCCCGGCGCAGGGAACCTATTTATTATGGATGGATTGTAAAAAACTGGGACTGGATGACGAACAGCTAAAATGGGTAATGGCGGATGTCGCGGGTATTGCTCCTTCAATGGGCAGCGGCTTTGGCCCGGCGGGCAGCGGATTTATCCGTTTAAATCTGGGATGTCCACGTACCTACCTTGAAATGGCAATAGACGGCCTGAAGCGAATATCGGTGAAGACAATCAAAGGAATACCAACAGGCGGATGAATTTTTCGGGCGGTAAACTGACAACGGTGTTATTTCTGCGGCATGATATCGCCTGAGCGCCAGTAAAAAACCGGCCATCAAGGCCGGTTGGGTCCGGAGCGCGGTTTTACTATCAGGGGCGTCTGAATAACACGATACTGCGCCCGGCCAGATCGAAATCCATTTCTTCGGTAATCCGCATTCCCTGCTGCGCGTTATCGGCAGTCGTCAGTTCAAGTACCCAGCCGCCTTCTCCCCACATCGGAATACGGAACGGTACGCTGCCTTCAAACGGATTGAAAAGCAGTAAGGCGTCATGCCAGATCCCCGCTTCCGGCTGAAGATCGGGACGACTAATACATACGCCTATGGTCGATCCCTCATCCCATTGTTCGGATTGCTGCGCCCCTCCGCCGGCGTTAAACCAGCGGATCTCCAGACCGTCACGCCAGCTCTCCCGGCGCAGCAACGGTTGCGTGGCGCGCAGTTGAATCAGATGACGGGTAAACTCCCGTAGCGCATTGGCGGTTTCCGGCAAATTATCCCAGTGGACCCACGATATTTCACTGTCCTGACAGTAGCCATTGTTATTGCCCATCTGACTGCGGCCAAACTCATCGCCCGCTAATAACATCGGCGTGCCGTGCGAGAAAAGCAAGGTGGTCAGGAAATTACGTTTCTGTCGCTCGCGTATCGCATTGATGCCCTCGTCGTCGGTTGGCCCTTCTGCGCCATAGTTACAGGAGCGGTTATCATTATGCCCGTCATTATTATCTTCGCCATTGGCTTCATTATGTTTGTCGTTATAAGACACCAGATCGTTCAGCGTGAAGCCGTCATGGGCAGTAATAAAGTTAACGCTTGACCAGGGGCGACGGCCGCGCAAATCATAGAGATCGCCGGAACCCAGCAGGCGTGCGGCGAAATCATTTGTGACGTTGTCACCTTTCCAGTATTCGCGTACCGTATCGCGGTATTTATCATTCCATTCGCCCCACCCTGGTGGAAAGCCGCCAACCTGATAGCCGCCCGGTCCGATATCCCAGGGTTCGCCAATCAGTTTCAGTTTTGCCAGCACCGGGTCTTGCGTTACCGCATCAAAAAAACCGCCTCTCTGATCAAAGCCTTCCGGCTCACGACCAAGAATGGTGCCCAAATCAAAACGAAAGCCGTCGACATGCATTGACTCCGCCCAATAGCGAAGGGAATCCATCACCATTTGCAGTACCCGTGGATGAGAGGTATTGACGGTATTACCTGTCCCTGTATCGTTAATGTAATAGCGATGCTGATCGGGCATCGTGCGATAGTAAGAGAAGTTATCGATACCTTTAAATGACAGCGTGGGGCCAAGTTCATTCCCTTCTGCCGTATGGTTATAGACCACATCCAGTATCACTTCGATGCCGGCATCATGGAAAGCGCGCACCATATCGCGGAATCCCTGAATACCTTTTGGACCATAGTAGCGCGTCGCCGGCGCAAAAAAGCCCAGCGAGTTGTATCCCCAGAAATTTTTCAGTCCTTTATCGAGCAGATGCTGATCGTCCGGGAACCAGTGAACGGGTAAAAGCTCGACGGAGGTAATCCCCAGACTTTTAATGTAATCCACGCTGGCTTTATGCCCCATGCCTTCAAACGTACCGCGTAGAGGCTCAGGGATCGCGGAATTAAGCTGGGTAAAGCCTTTTACATGCGTTTCATAAATAATGGCGTTCGACCACGGTATGGAAGGCCGTTGTCTATCCTCCCAGTTAGCCTCATCCGGATCAATCACCCGGCATTTAGGCGTAAATGGCGCGCTATCCTGGTCATCAAAGGTCAAATCTTTATCGTCATGAAGTAATTGATACGCGAAATGCGCATCGTTCCACTGAATATCGCCCACCAGCTCACGGGCATAAGGGTCAATAAGCAGCTTGTTGGGGTTAAAACGATGACCATTTTCCGGGTCATAAGGACCGTAAACGCGGTACCCATACAGCGCGCCGGGCTGCAACTTCGGGACATAGCCGTGCCATATTTCGTCAGTATATTCCGGTAACTCCAGACGAGCGATTTCATGCTCCCCGCTCGGATCGTAAAGGCAAAGCTCGACGCGTTCCGCATGGGCGGAAAAAATAGCGAAATTCACGCCTTCGCCGTCATAATTTGCGCCAAGCGTATGGCTGTATCCTGATCTGATTTCAAAAGCCCTGTTTGTTGTCATTCTCTTTCTCCACCCACGGTAAACGTTGTCCTGTCACGGCACATCAACACATAAACTCAGTCGCTCATTAAAACCAGTACGCCGCCCTGGTGTGAGGCCAACGACAGGCGTTCACCAGGCATTAACCTCTCCTGGGTAAGCACATTGCGATAACGATGCTGATTAAGCTGTCCGGGTATAATAATGTCGGTTCCTGACCAGAAACCGCTATGCGATTGTGACAATAAGCCGTCACATTCGGCGAACACCAGTCGGGGCGCAACAACAATCAGCGCATCATCATGATTGACTCTGGCGTAAGCGATGACCTTGTCGGCACGCTGACCAACAGCCCGCAGCGGTATATAGTCGCCAAAACGGAAGAGCTCATGATTCTGCTGACGCAGACGCAGTAATGCGGCGGTGACATACTGATTCACCTGCCCGTTCAGCCAACTCTCTTCGCGCGAGAAAACTCCCGGCGTCAGTTGGTCTAACTGCTGCGCCAGCGTGGCGAAATCCGGTTCGCGGCGGTTGTCGGGATCGACAAGACTAAAATTCAACGCCTCGCTTCCCTGATAGATATCAGGTACTCCCGGCGCGGTTAATTTGATAACGGTCTGCGTCAGGCTGTTAACCAGTCCTGCGCGGATGAAGGGTTGCAAGGAACGATAAAAATCCTGCAAAAATGTCTGATTATCCGGCGCCAGTAAATAACGGGCGTAATCAAGCATTGCCGTTTCGTAAGCCTCATTACTGTCCACCCAATCGGTACGCAGCTTCGCTTCGCGTAGCGCTTTCTCCACAAAGGCTTCAAAGCGTGTTTTCAGCGCGTTTAGGCCTGTTTCATCCTGTGGTTGTAGCACCGGGGGCCAGACGCCGGTCAGCGCCTGATATAACATCCACGTATCCGCCGATTTTGGCGCAGTGCCATCATTCAAAAATTTGACATGGGTCTGGTTCATCTGCCGCCAGCGGGCAAGGCATTCGCTCCACTGCTCCGGCGCTTCGGTAAGCGTATACAGGCGTGCTCGCGCATCCTCGCCTCGCTTGGTATCGTGGGTCGACGTACCGGATAACGCATCAGGCTGTCGCGCCTGTCGGGTTTTCATCTCATGGTGAAAGCGTTCGATGGAGAAGTGATGCGTGACGGGCTCGGCGCCGACTTCATTTAACGCCAGTCCCATGTTTTGACGAAAGAAAAGCGTATCCTCTACCGATTTCGCCATCAGCGGACCGGTGAGTTGCTGGAACCGAACGCGAAACTGTGTCGCCTCCTCCTGGCTGGAGGCGGGAACATCGCCGGTAAGAAGACGGCTCAGAAATGTAAGCGCTTCTGGCTGCGGAGGGGTTTCAAGCGTCTTTACCCGTTCCACAATACGGTGTAACAGGCAAATATCGGTCGGTGGTAGCCCTTCTGCCGTGCCGTAAGTGCGATATACGGGAAAGGCAATTAATAACTCGCGTAACGCCTGCCGAACGACGCTCTCTTCCTGTGCGATCTGTAGCTCGCTGGCAATCGACAGCGCAAGCGCGAGCAGCCGGGTAAATTCCCCCTCGAAATTGCGATCGACCATCAGCAATTTAGCCGCCCGTAATTCCGCCCGCATATCCACTGGCGCGCCTTTTACGGTCTCGTAAGCCTGGCGCAGATTGTCTATCTGCTCATCGTCAACCAGCACCTCCGCCAGCGAGGCGATAAATTCATAGCCTGTGGTGCCGGAAACCGGCCAGTCATCAGGAAGTTGCTCGCCTTTAGCGAGAATTTTTTCCACGGTGATATAGCACGCCGGCCCCACTTCCTGACGTAAACGCGCAAGATAGGCTTTCGGATCGGCAAGGCCGTCGATATGATCGATACGTAAACCGTCAACCGCCCCCGTTCTGACCAGCTCCAGAATCAGCCGATGTGTATCGTCGAAGACGGTTTTATCTTCCACCCGCATTCCTACCAGCCCTGTGACCTCAAAGAAACGCCGATATGAAAGCGAGCGAGCGGCATCGCGCCAGGACATTAATTTCCACGGCTGGCGCTCATGCAAATCAGCAATAGCGGCTTTATCGGTAAGCGCCAGTATTTCAGCCTCGCGCCCCTGCCACGTCGCCGGCGCAAGCGGATAATAGTTATCATAATAGGCGAACGCGGGTTTACCCGTAGCGGGATCGGGCTTGATCGCAATTTCTCCGTTTTCCAGCACGGCGTCAAACGTGTCGCCTAAAAAAGGCAGCGTCAGTCGGCGCGACCAGTCAATATCGAAATGGCGCGCGTAACGGCTCTCCTTGCCATATTCAAGCACGTCGCGCCACCAGGCGTTTTCCAGCGAGCTGGCCATGTGATTAGGCACAATATCGATGATCAATCCCAGACCTTGCGCTTTAAGTTCAGCCACCAGTCTTTCAAATCCTTCGCGCCCGCCAATAGAAGGCTCAATCTCATTCGCATCGGTGACATCATAACCATGCGTTGACGCTTTGGTGGCGGTAAAGATGGGTGAGGCATAAAGATGGCTGATACCCAGATTTTTAAGGTAAGGCACCAGCGCCGCAGCGCGATCGAAGGTCATGCCATTGCGAAACTGAAGGCGATACGTTGCAGTTGGGATCATGATGCAGACTCTCCCTGGGCTAAGCGGACAATAAGAGAATGTTGGGAAAGCGACCCGGTGGATTCATTCGGCCAGGCGAAGAGAGTCTTACCCGGTAAATCGGGCAGCAATACCGTCGTGGCGCTAATATTCAGCGCCAGTGACAGCGTTCCTCCCGGAAAACGCCAGCTAACGGCAATAAACCCGGGCGCGGTTTGCAATACCGTTCCTGAGCTCTCACGGGCAGCGGACAACAGCGGCACGATATGCTTCTGGCGCAAAAGCAGTAGTTCGCGGGTAAACGCCAGCCACGCTTTACCCTCTTCACTGTGCTGTTGCTTCCAGTTAAGTTTTGAGCGTTGAAAGGTCTCTGGCGCATTCGGGTCCGGAACATTTTCCCCTGCATGATCGGCAAACTCTTTTGCGCGACCTTCACGAACGGCGCGGGCTAAATCCCCATGGAAATCGGTAAAAAAAAGAAAAGGACGGCTTTCGCCATACTCTTCGCCCATAAAAAGCAGCGGAATATGCGGTGAAAGCAGCAACGTGGCGAGCAATACTTTTGTTCGTTCAGCACCCGCCAGGGTTATCAGTCTGTCGCCCTGGGCGCGGTTACCGACCTGATCGTGATTCTGAATAAAATCCACAAAAGCGACCGGGGGTTGTCCGGTACTTTTTACGCCGCGAGGTTCGCCGGTTTGCGGTGAAATTTCTCCCTGATAAGCGAATCCTTCGGCCAGCGCTCTTGCGAGGTGTTTTTCCGGGGCATCAGCAAAATCGTTGTAGTAGGCCTGGGTCTCTCCGGTCGCAAAAACGTGGACGGCATTATGAAAATCGTCATTCCATTCGGCGGTAAACAGCGGCGCATTGCCATCCTGATCTCGGGGATGCAGAGAAATAATATTGCGGCTATCTTCGGTGGTCAGATGAATGGGCCTGTCGGTAATGTCTTCCCGAATACGTTGTGCGATTTCAACCAGCACATGCCTGGCGCTACTGTCCTCAATCTGATCGATAGCGTCAAAGCGTAAGCCGTCGAGATGGTATTCTGTCAGCCAGTATAACGGCGCCTCGATGATATAGCGCCGCACGGCGTCGACATCATAGGCGATACCATTTCCCCACGGCGTCATGCGCTCTTTGTGGAAAAACGCCGGCGCCAATAGCGGTAAATAATTTCCTTCCGGGCCGAAATGGTTCAGCACAATATCCAGGACGACGGAAAGACCATACCCATGCGCGGCGTCAATAAACGCCTTGAAATCATCCGGCGTCCCATAGGCAGAATGCGGCGCGTAAAGCAGTACGCCGTCATAGCCCCAGCCACGCTCGCCGCCAAATTGCGCAACGGGCATCACTTCAATAACGGTAACGCCGAGTTCAGCGAGATAAGGCAGCTTCGCTATTGCGGCGCGGAAGGTGCCTTCCGGAGTGAACGTGCCTGTATGCATCTCATACACCACGGCCTGCTCCCAACGGCTACCTTTCCACCCGGTGTTGCGCCACGTGTAGCTGCCTGGATCAACCACATATGACGGACCGTTGACGTCAGTTTTTTGGGCGCGGGAAGCCGGATCGGGGACCACCATGCCATCGCTGAGTACAAAGTTATACTCCGTACCTGGCGTCACCCCGGCGACGTCCAGCGTAAACCAGCCGTCACCGTTCGCCTGCATTTCCTGATCTTTACCCGCAAGCCTGAGCATAACCTTTTGCTGACCGGTGGCCCAAAGACGAAAGCGGACAACATCAGCGGCGATATATTCAGCCCCCCAGCTTTTGCAAAAAATTTTTGAACTCATTTGTCGCTCCGTTTAACCCATAACCTCTACAACATCCGAAGAACAAGCATAGACTATGGGGCTAATCTTTACGTGACGCTGTCACTTAACAGGCATTCTTTTTCGTATCTGCGTGTAAAACCGTGGAATTATTGTCGGGATTGCTCAGATGTACCGAAGTGCGCGGTATCGCCTCGCCCGTGTTCGCCAGAGCCCTGAACACGCTGTAGCTGGATAACCTCTCCCTGCTCCCAGGCGTTAGCCCCCTTAACAACGGGATGTTCAGGCAGATCCTGCCGCTCGCGTTTAATGGCTTGGGTATCAATTCCCAGACGGCGATCCCGATCGGCCAGCAGCGCGGGGTCAAGCTGCCCGTCGCCAGTAAAGCCCATCATCAGCGCAGGGATACCCATTGGCAGGGTTTTATCCCGGTCGGTATGCCAGGTGTGCCAGGTCTTGCCATAAGTATTAACAATCTTACTCATCAACGCTTTATCAGCGACCTGCGGTAAGCCAGGCGCCACCAGGCTACCGGATTTCACCTCGTACTGGTGGCTGTGCCACAGTTTTTTCTCCTCGGGAGGAAGCGTTTTAAATAAACGTTCGCTGATAATGTACTCCACCCCCATCAGGCGCGCGTTTTTCGTATTGCCGTCGTAAATCACCGCCTGCATGACATCTTCGTTCAGGACGGTAACGTAATGGTGCGCTTCCATCTGTCCGTTTTTATCACCGCTATAAAAATGGAACCCGTCAAGGTAGGTACTGATGGCATCGACAGGTGGTCTGGATTGAATAGCCGCCGCGCCTGTTTCCAGGGTACGTAATTTGGCAGAGGTTTTTTCCCCGGGAATAGGTGTTTGCGGCGGCGTATTATTGGCGCCGCATCCGGCCAGAAAAGGAATGATAAAGAGTGCCAGCGGTAAAATTTTCATTAGGTCTCCATATAGTGAAAGGGCTCTAATGAAAATAGTGCAATACCACGTGATTGGTAGAAGAAATGGAAGATGTTATTTGTGACGGTGTCACAAATAGTAAAACCCGACACACAGGCCGGGTTTTGATATCAGTTTACTCTTATTTTGAGAGTTCTTTCTTGATTTCGTCTTTTATTTTGCTTAATTCACTCTGCGGGTTTTTCTTACAAAGCTCAACGGCTAGCGGCACTGCTGTCGTCTCAGTTTCCTGGAAATCTACGTAGTCCCCGCCTTTAAAATCTTCATCTTCATTCAGCACCCAGAAAGCGACTGGCGCCATCGTCTGCGGATTGAGGTCAACAAACTCCTGGCAGCTCATACCTTTAGGCGTAACGTTTGTTTTAGTAGTATCTGTTGCCGCATTCACGCTAACACTGGTTACCAGCGCTGCCACGATAATACCTGCTGTAGCAAGGGAGAATTTATTCATTGTTGTTGCTCCAATAATTATATAAATAACCTCTACATCTGCGCGTTAACCCGTTAATGTAGAACACAGAAAATAATACCCCTCCTCTCTCAGGAATAAAGATCACCCTCCGTGATATGGCTATTATTGATATTTACGTTGACTGATTTTGATGTTTGATGAATAAAGCAACATGGCGAGCAGATTTTAAGGCGAAAAAGTAGGCCACGACAATAGCCGCAGACGTGGTCTACGGCGCGTTGAGGTGATAGAAATACGGCAGGATCTCAGATAGACCGGGAGCGAGTCCTCCGTCTGAAAGTATATTCATCAGCCCGATCAACCCATCGTTACCGGGCTGGAGAGGTTATCAGGCGTTAAGCTGGTAGTCGAGGGTGATTTCCGCATTCAGAACCTGCGATACCGGGCACCCGGCTTTTGCTTTCTGGATGATTTGATCGAAAGTTGAAGCATCAATATCTGCTACCGCGACTTTGCTTTGTAGCGCAATTTTGGTAATGGCGAAGCCCGCCTCCACCTTATCAAGCGATACGTCAGCGGTGGTGTCAATGGATGTCGGCGTAAATCCAGCCTCTCCCAGCATGAGTGATAGCGCCATGGAGAAACAGGCCGCATGTGCGGCGCCAATTAACTCTTCCGGGTTGGTTCCCTGCGCGCCTTCGAACCGGGTATTGAATCCATACGGTTGTTGATTAAGCACGCCGCTTTCTGTTGATACAGTACCTTTACCCCGTTTGATGTCGCCTTCCCAGTGTGCCTGACCTTTCTTATGGATTGTCATTTTTGCTCTCCTGTTGGCTCAAAAAATAAAGTATAGACCATGCTGCTAATCTGCGTTGTCCATGCCGATGGAGGTAGCATGTTGTCGATTACCCGCACTTCAGATATAGAAAATAGTTGTATGTTTTTTCAGTGATGAATATTAAACCAACAGGGCTCCCTTTCTTTAAAGAATATATCCCTCCTTTTGTCCTTACTTTTTCTTCTGGAGGCGTATTCCATTATGTATATTTTATATGTATATTGAGATTTATCCTATCCCATTGTAATAAAGGATAAAAATCACAATAAGTAGCCTTTTAAATGTATATTAATTGACCACTATTTGTATGAGGATATGTAATTGGCAAACGTAATATATTTTCTTCAGGGGTAAACAATTAGAGTTCCGCCTTGCGTTAAAATAACTCCAGGACTAATCTTAACCACAGCCGCAAAAATATTTGCCATGCTGAATACGAATTAATTTTCTGCGAGCCGTACTAAATAAATACATGTTCACGGAGGCATTATATGTTTACTTATCACTCAGCAAATACCTCAGCAGCACAACCGGCCCTGGTCAACGCGATTGAACAAGGATTACGCGCGGAGTTAGGCGTTGTCACTGAAGATGATATTTTAATGGAGCTGACCAAATGGGTTGAGGCTTCCGACAATGACATCCTCAGTGACATCTACCAGCAGACCATCAACTATGTGGTAAGCGGGCAGCACCCGACTCTGTAAAACCTGCTATGCTGTATCGGCAACCTTAGGGGTTACGTTTCTTTCGCGTAAGCGAATTTGTCCTTAAAACTAGCAACAGGATTGAGGAGTTAACATGAAATCGAACCGTCAGGCTCGTCATATACTTGGACTGGATTACAGAATTTCCAACCAGCGTAAGGTTGTTACTGAAGGCGACACCAGCAGCGTGGTGAATAACCCAACCGGCAGAAAGCGCCGCGCCGACAGCCAAAAGTAATCGTACAGTCCTGAAATGACGTTAAACACCATTGCATCTGCAATGGTGTTTTTGTTTATAGGAATGACCTTAACGTCTCACAATGCTTTATACTCAGGGTCGGTTCCCTGGTGGAAGGCAATATATGATGATAAACGACGGTGCCAGGGACAGTTATTCGAAAAAGAGTGAGTAACATGGAAACTACAACCAAGAAAGCACGTTCCCTTTATATCCCTTACGCTGGCCCTGTATTGCTGGAATTCCCCCTGTTAAACAAAGGCAGCGCTTTTAGCGTAGAAGAGCGCCGCAACTTCAATTTGTCAGGGCTGCTGCCAGAGGTCGTCGAGTCGATTGAAGAACAGGCCGAACGCGCCTGGCTCCAGTATCAGGGGTTTAAAACAGAAATCGATAAGCATATTTACCTGCGTAACATCCAGGATACCAACGAAACGCTCTTTTATCGACTGGTGCAAAACCATCTTGAAGAGATGATGCCGGTTATCTATACCCCGACCGTGGGCGCGGCCTGTGAGCGCTTCTCTGAGATTTATCGCCGGGCGCGCGGCGTATTTATCTCTTATCCGAACCGTCACAATATGGACGACATTTTGCAGAATGTGCCTAACCACAACATTAAAGTTATTGTGGTGACGGATGGCGAGCGGATTCTGGGGCTTGGCGATCAGGGCATCGGCGGAATGGGGATACCTATCGGTAAGCTGTCATTATACACCGCCTGCGGCGGCATTAGTCCGGCCTATACCCTTCCCGTTGTGCTGGATGTCGGCACCAACAATCAACAGTTACTCAACGATCCGCTTTACATGGGCTGGCGTCATCCGCGCATTACCGACGATGAGTATTATGCGTTTGTCGATGAGTTTATTCAGGCCGTTAAGCAGCGCTGGCCAGATATCCTGCTACAGTTCGAAGATTTCGCGCAGAAAAACGCAATGCCGCTGTTGACGCGCTATCGTGATGAGATTTGCTCCTTTAACGATGATATTCAGGGCACCGCAGCCGTGACCGTCGGTACGTTGATCGCCGCCAGCCGCGCTGCCGGCAGTCAGCTTAGCGAGCAGAAAATCGTTTTCCTCGGCGCGGGTTCCGCCGGATGTGGGATTGCTGAACAGATCATCGCGCAGACTCAGCGTGAAGGTTTAAGCGAAGATGCCGCTCGACAGAACGTTTTTATGGTTGATCGCTTCGGCCTGTTGACGGACCGGATGCCTAATTTATTGCCGTTCCAGGCAAAACTGGTGCAGAAATGCGACAATCTCCAGCACTGGGATACCGAAAATGACGTGTTGTCGCTGCTGGATGTGGTGCGTAACGTGAAGCCGGATATTCTGATCGGGGTTTCCGGCCAGACCGGGCTCTTTACTGAAGAGATCATCCGCGAGATGCATAAGCATTGCCCTCGCCCGATCGTCATGCCGCTCTCTAATCCCACCTCTCGCGTGGAGGCCACGCCACAGGACATTATCGCCTGGACGGAAGGCAACGCGCTGGTGGCAACCGGCAGCCCATTCTCGCCGGTCATCTGGAAAGATAAGGTTTATCCGATCGCACAATGTAATAACGCCTATATTTTCCCCGGCATCGGACTTGGGGTTATCGCTTCCGGCGCATCGCGCATTACTGATGAAATGCTGATGTCAGCCAGTGAGACGCTGGCGAAACATTCTCCGCTGGTGAATAACGGCGAAGGATTAGTGTTGCCAGCGCTTAAAGACATCCAGGTCGTGTCGCGCGCTATCGCTTTTGCCGTAGGTAAAATGGCGCAGCAACAAGGCGTAGCGGTGAAAACCTCTGCGGAAGCGCTGCAACAGGCGATTGACGATAACTTCTGGAAACCGGAATACCGCGACTACCGTCGGACTTCCATTTAATACGTACCCGGCGGTGAATGCCGCCGGATATCACTTTCTTCTTTAGTTTTGGTGAGTCTGTCGACACACCTGAATTCCTTTCCCTGCTTATTTGTCAAGCTACTAATATTAGCCACCTTTATGTATTGAACGGGGATTTATCAGGATAATCCTGGCTAAACTATTACATTGTATTTCTGCCGCCTTGCATAACTCATCAGAAATATTAATCCTAAAGAGGTAATAGCGCCTTACCTGCTATTACTTACCTGCTATGCAGTTCACTATTAATAAAAGGAGAAGGTTATGAAAGCTGCTGTTGTCACACAAGATCATCAGGTTGATGTTACTGAGAAAACGCTGCGTCCCCTTCGCCACGGTGAAGCTTTGCTAAAAATGGAGTGCTGCGGCGTATGCCATACCGATCTACACGTGAAAAACGGCGATTTCGGTGACAAAACCGGCGTTATTCTGGGACACGAAGGCATTGGCGTCGTGGCGGAAGTCGGTCCTGGTGTCACCTCGCTGAAACCCGGCGATCGCGCGAGTGTCGCGTGGTTTTATGAAGGATGCGGACACTGTGAGTATTGCAATACGGGCAATGAAACCTTATGCCGCAACGTGAAAAATGCCGGTTACACGGTAGATGGCGGTATGGCCGAAGAGTGTATTGTCGTCGCGGATTATGCGGTGAAAGTACCGGAAGGTCTGGACTCTGCAGCGGCAAGTAGTATTACCTGCGCGGGCGTTACCACCTATAAAGCGGTGAAGATTTCTCATATTAAACCTGGCCAGTGGATTGCCATCTACGGTCTGGGCGGTCTGGGTAATCTGGCCTTGCAGTACGCGAAAAACGTTTTCAATGCGAAAGTGATCGCCATTGATGTCAATGATGGACAACTGAAACTGGCCGAGGAAATGGGCGCAGATCTGACCATTAATTCACGTACGGAAGATGCGGCTAAAATTGTGCAGGAAAAAACCGGTGGCGCGCACGCAGCGGTGGTTACCGCGGTCGCTAAGGCGGCGTTTAATTCCGCAGTAGATGCCGTTCGCGCCGGAGGCCGCGTGGTGGCAGTCGGGTTGCCGCCAGAAGCCATGAACCTTGATATCCCTCGCCTGGTGCTGGATGGCATTCAGGTTGTCGGTTCGTTGGTGGGGACACGCCAGGATCTGACCGAAGCCTTCCAGTTTGCGGCGGAAGGAAAAGTCGTGCCAAAAGTCGCTTTACGTCCGCTTGAAGATATCAACGTTATTTTTAAAGAGATGGAACAGGGACAAATTCGTGGCCGTATGGTCATCGATTTCCGTCGTTAAACGATTTGCTGTGGTCGTCTGAGTATACAGACAGCAGATGAAAACAAGGCGCTACCAGGATAGCGCCTTGTTTATCAGATTGCGAAAGAATTACTGAATACCTTCTTCGCTCTCTTTTTTTGCTTCCGCCTTCTCGATTTCACGATACCAGCGTGGATGATGTTTCTTCGCCCAGCGACGGCTGACCTTCCCTTCGATCATGCCTTTAATCGAGCCTTTCACCCAAAATGCCATATACATATGGATGAGGATCGCGTGCATTAAAATAATGCCCGCCGCCGCATGAATCAACAGGCTATAACGCACCACCTGCATGGGGAAATACTGCGCGAAATACGGACGCCAGATAATCACGCCAGTCACCAGCAGCACAAAAATCATGCTCATAATGGACCAGAACATCATCTTCTGTCCGGCATTGTATTTACCGACATCCGCCACCTTATGCTCATTGCCTTTCAATACTTCGACAATATTTTTCAGCCACGGAATATCTTTTTTATCCGGGATGTTGTGGTGGACGAAACGCACGAACATAAACATCAGCGCGATGAAGATGGCAATACCGAAGAACGGGTGCAAAATACGTCCCATCTGCGGCGTGCCGAAAGTTTGCGTCAACCATTGTAGCGTCGGGAAGAAAAACGAAATCCCCGACAGCGCTACCAGGAAGAAGCAGATCACCACCGTCCAGTGACAGGCGCGGTCGACAAATTTCGTGCGCACAATCATTTTCGACTTACTCATGATGATCCTCCTCATCGTCGTCCGTTTCTTTATTCGGGCCAATACCGATGTAGTGGTAAATCAGACCGGCGAAAGTGGCGATAAAGCCCGCTGCGGCCAGCGGTTTTAGCGCCCCTTTCCACAGATTGATTGAGGTATCGATCTGCGGATCTTTCGGCAAGCCGTGGTACAACTCCGGCTGATTGGCATGGTGCAGCACATACATGACGTGCGTACCGCCGACGCCCTGCGGGTTGTAGATACCGGCATGTTCAAAGCCGCGCGCTTTTAACTTCTCCACGCGTTGCTCACCCAGTTCCAGCATCTCTTTTTTGGTGCCGAAGTGAATAGCCCCGGTCGGACAAGTTTTGACGCAGGCCGGTTCCTGGCCCACGCTGACGCGATCGACGCAGAGCGTACATTTATAAACGCGGTTGTCCTCTTTGTTGAGGCGCGGAATATTAAACGGACACCCGGCGATACAGTAACCACAGCCGATACAGTGTTCAGATTGAAAATCAACAATCCCGTTCGCGTACTGGATGATAGCCCCGGCAGATGGACAGGCTTTAAGACAGCCTGGATCTTCACAGTGCATACAACCATCTTTACGAATCAGCCACTCCAGCTTGCCGTTCTGCTCGGTTTCGGTAAAGCGCATCACCGTCCAGGACTTGGCGCTGAGATCGGCAGGGTTATCGTACACCCCGACACAATGACCAACGTTATCGCGAATATCGTTCCATTCAGAACAGGCTACCTGGCAGGCTTTACAGCCGACACAGGAGGAGACGTCGATCAGTTTCGCGACTTCGGCTTTGTAATCACGCGCCTGCGGAGGCGGCGTGATGGCGTTTGTTGCGGACCGTTTAATAATGTCCTGCGTTTCCATAGACATATGTTCGCCTCCCTTACGCCTTCTCGATGTTAACTAAAAACGCTTTGTATTCCGGCGTTTGCGAGTTGGCATCACCGACATTTGGCGTCAGAGTATTGGCGATATAGCCTTTGCGCGCGACACCCTCAAAGCCCCAGTGAATCGGGATCCCCACCGTTTCAACCTGCTGACCGTTGACATGCAGGGTGCGAAGACGACGAGTTACCACCGCGACCGCGCGAATAAACCCGCGTTTACTGCTCACCTTCACATAGTCGCCGTTAGCGATACCTTTCGCTGCCGCCAGCGTCTCACTGATCTCCACAAACTGTTCCGGCTGAGCGATAGCGTTAAGTAGCGCATGTTTGGTCCAGGTATGGAAATGCTCTGTGAGGCGGTAAGTCGTGCCCACGTACGGAAACTGCTCCTTCTTACCCATGCGCAGCGCATCTTCTTCATACAGACGCGCCGCCGGGTTCGAGACCACATTCGGGTGCAGCGGGTTAGTGCCCAGCGGCGTTTCCATCGGCTCGTAGTGTTCAGGGAACGGCCCTTCCGCCATTTTATCAATAGCAAACAGACGTCCCAGCCCTTCCGGCTGCATGATAAATGGATTGGTCCCGCTCCCCGGCGCCGCGTTGTTAAAGTCCGGAATATCGTTCCCTGTCCACTTCGCGCCGTTCCACTGGATCAGCATCCGTTTTGGATCCCACGGTTTACCCTGCGGATCCGCCGAAGCGCGGTTATACAATACGCGACGGTTTAGCGGCCATGCCCACGCCCAACCCAGAGTATTGCCAAGCCCTGACGGGTCGGCGTTATCACGTCTGGACATCTGGTTGCCCTGCTCCGTCCAGCTACCGGTATAAATCCAGCAGGAGGAGGATGTCGTACCGTCATCGCGCAGTAATGCAAAACTGCTCAACAACTGGCCTTTCCTGGCAAGCAGTGTACCGTTGGCGTCATAGAGATCTTCCAGCGCATAGCCGTTGTTCTCTTTCGCCACTTCTTCCGAATGCGGTTCATCCGGCTGCTTGTAGTTCCAGCTCATCTTCAATAGTGGTTCGGCGCCTTTACCGCCTTCTGCGCGATACATTTCACGCAGACGATGGTAAATACCGGCCAGAATCTCGCCGTCGTTACGCGCTTCGCCCGGCGCGTCCTGACCTTTCCAGTGCCACTGTAACCAGCGACCGGAGTTAGCGATAGAGCCATCCTCTTCCGCAAAACAGGTAGACGGCAGACGGAAGACTTCGGTCTGAATCGTTGTCGGATCGACATCATTAGATTCGCCGTGGTTCTGCCAGAACGTTGACGTTTCAGTCACCAGCGGATCGATAACGACCAGATACTTCAGTTTGCTTAAGCTTTGCACCACTTTGTTTTTGTCCGGGAAGGACGCCACCGGGTTAAAGCCCTGACAGAAATAGCCGGTGACTTTCCCGCTATCCATCATGTTGAAATATTTGATCACGTCATAGGACTGATCCCACTTAGGCAGCCAGGCAAAGCCCCAGTCATTCTCTTGCTGCGCCGCATCGCCATAGAAAGATTTCATCAGGCTGACGAAGAACTTAGGATAATTACCCCAGTAGTTGACCTGATCGGCCAGCGTCGCTTTGGGGGTATTCGCTGCCAGATAAGTTTGCAGATCGGCCTGTTTTTCCGATGGCAGCGTCAGATAACCCGGCAGGCTGGTGGAGAGCAGTCCTAAATCCGTTAAGCCCTGAATATTAGAGTGGCCGCGCAAGGCGTTCACACCGCCGCCAGCCATCCCCATATTGCCGAGCAGCAACTGGATCATCGCCATAGTACGGATGTTCTGCGCCCCGACGGTATGTTGCGTCCAGCCCAGCGCATACAGGAAGGTGGTAGTGCGATCCGGAACGCTGGTAGAGGCCAACACCTCACACACCTTCAGGAAATCCGCTTTCGGCGTACCGCAGATGTTTTCCACGACGTCCGGCGTGTAGCGCGAAACGTGCTGCTTCAGCAGATTCCACACACAGCGTGGGTGCGTCAACGTTTCATCACGTTTGGCATAGCCGTTTTCATCAAACTGGTAGTTCCAGGAGGATTTATCGTACTGACGCTTTTGGGCGTCATAGCCGCTGAAAAGACCGTCATCAAAGGCAAAATCATCCCGCACCAGCAGGCTGGCGTTGGTGTAATGCTTAACGTATTCAGCGTTGATTTTGTTATTTTCGATCAGGTACAGCAAAACGCCGGACAGAAAGGTAATGTCTGTACCGGAACGTATTGGCGCATAGATATCCGCCACCGACGCCGTACGCGTAAAGCGTGGATCAACGACAATCAGCGTCGCATCGTTATTGTTTTTCGCTTCCATCGCCCAGCGGAAACCCACCGGATGCGCTTCTGCGGCATTGCCGCCCATCACCATCACGACGTTGGCGTTTTTAATATCCACCCAGTGGTTGGTCATCGCACCGCGACCAAATGTTGGAGCAAGACTTGCTACCGTTGGTCCGTGTCAAACGCGCGCCTGGTTATCTACCGCCAGCATACCGAGAGAACGCGCAAACTTCTGCGTCAGCATACCCGTTTCATTGCTGGCCGCCGAGGCGCACAGCATTCCGGTAGAGAGCCAGCGGTTAACCGTGACGCCCTGCTCATTCTTTTCAATAAAGTTGGCGTCGCGGTCGGCTTTCATTAATTTAGCAATACGAGTGAAAGCGTCATCCCAGCTAATGCGCTGCCACTTGTCGGAACCCGGCGCGCGGTATTCCGGATAGCGTAGGCGATCTTCACTGTGAACATAGTCCAGCAAACCGGCCCCTTTCGGGCACAGCGCGCCACGGCTTACCGGATGATCCGGGTCGCCTTCAATATGGTAAATCGCTTCTTTCGCGTTTTTTGCCCCATCTCCCAGGCTATACATTAATAGCCCGCAACCTACGGAACAGTATGTGCAGGAGTTACGGATCTCTTTTGCGCGCAACAGCTTATAGTTTCGCGCCTGAGCCAGGGCCATTTTAGGGGTAAAACCCAGTGCGGCCACCGTTGTTCCCGCCATACCGCCCGCGCAGATTTTAAAAAATTGTCTGCGGCTGACGTCCATTGCTTTCCTCTTTTTTCCACGGATGCACGCCTCCTTCGAACTGCAGCAAAACCTCAGCCCAGGATGCGTGTATAACTTCGCGAGGAAACTAACAGCAAAATCGATAACTTTTTTGCGTCAAATCAATATTGAAACGGTTCCGCTATTAAATAGCCCTATTTTTAAACTGCAATAACTCCAGGGAGGTACTAAAAAATGACACTGCATGGCATCGCCCTCGGAAAAAGTGCTATAAGTGGCAGTTTATTTTGCGCGGTATTCAGGACAGTCACAAAGCATGACATCACAAAAAGCAACGCTAATAGGGCTTGTTGCCATCGTTCTGTGGAGCACGATGGTTGGGTTAATTCGCGGCGTCAGCGAAGGTCTCGGACCGGTAGGCGGCGCAGCCATGATCTATTCATTAAGCGGTCTGCTGCTGATTTTTACCGTCGGATTACCTGATATCCGCCGTTTCCCGGGGCGATACCTCATCGCAGGCAGCGTACTGTTTGTCAGTTATGAAATATGCCTGGCGCTTTCTCTCGGTTATGCCGCCACTCGCCATCAGGCTATCGAAGTCGGCATGGTTAACTATTTATGGCCCAGCCTGACCATTCTGTTTGCCATTCTTTTTAATGGGCAAAAAACTAACTGGCTTATTGTTCCTGGATTGCTTATTGCACTTACTGGCGTTTGCTGGGTTCTGGGGGGCGAGAATGGTCTTAATCCCGGAGAAATTATCAGCAATGTCGCCACCAGTCCGCTAAGTTATTTACTGGCATTTCTTGGGGCGTTTATATGGGCGACGTACTGCACGGTCACCAATAAATATGCGCGTGGTTTTAACGGTATCACCGTCTTTGTGTTACTCACCGCCGTGGCGCTGTGGTTACACTATTTTCTTACGCCGCAACCTGCCATGATATTTAGCCTACCGGTGATTGCTAAACTTTTTACCGCGGCATTAACGCTGGGGTTTGCCTACGCAGCATGGAATGTGGGCATACTTCATGGCAATGTGACTATCATGGCCGTAGGGTCTTATTTTACCCCCGTCATGTCCTCTGCTCTGGCAGCGCTGTTACTCAGCTCACCACTGTCATTCTCCTTCTGGCAAGGCGCAGTCATGGTTTGCGTAGGTTCGCTACTTTGTTGGCTGGCAACGCGGCGGCGCTAATAGCGACGGGCGGGCCGATATTGATATTAAATCGACCCGCTGTACCTTGACACTCTTCATAACACAACTACGCTTTTATCTATTGCCTGTGCGTATTTAACGATTTTCCATTTTCACGTGCTCCTCCTGCGCCATACCAGGATTGCGCTGGTAAAAATGAATTTTATAAAATCGTTAAATATGTTAATGTAATGATGTAATTATATTAACAAATATATAATTAACGTTAGCTTGCAACTGTTATTAGTGCATATAATAATCAGTGGTTACTACCAAAAATAAAACCATAAACAGCCCAATAGTCCCCTCCGAAAATATATCTTATTAGACAGTCCCTATTTGAATTAATACTCTCAAATGTATTAAGGAGATCTCGATCACACAAATTAAAATAATTTGTAATCTTATGAAACTTATTATTGAACTTATGCCACTCCGTCATTTAAAAATAGTCTGCCATTGACAAACGCCTCGTTTAACAATGGTTGAGGAAACACGCTAAGAAAATTATAAGGATTATTAAAATGAAACTTAAGTTAGTGGCAGTGGCAGTGACTTCCCTGTTGGCAGCAGGCGTTGTAAATGCAGCCGAGGTATATAACAAAGACGGCAATAAACTGGATCTGTACGGTAAAGTTCACGCTCAGCATTATTTCTCTGATGATAACGGAAGTGATGGTGACAAAACTTACGCGCGTCTGGGCTTTAAAGGCGAAACGCAGATCAACGATCAGTTAACCGGTTTTGGCCAGTGGGAATATGAATTCAAAGGCAACCGTACTGAAAGCCAGGGCGCTGACAAAGACAAAACCCGTCTGGCGTTTGCTGGTCTGAAATTCGCTGACTACGGTTCTTTCGACTACGGTCGTAACTACGGCGTTGCTTACGACATCGGCGCATGGACCGACGTTCTGCCAGAGTTTGGTGGCGATACCTGGACTCAGACTGACGTCTTCATGACTGGCCGTACTACTGGTGTTGCCACCTACCGTAACACTGACTTCTTTGGCCTGGTTGAAGGTCTGAACTTTGCCGCGCAGTACCAGGGCAAAAACGACCGTGACGGCGCGTACGAGTCTAACGGCGACGGTTTCGGTCTGTCCGCAACGTATGAGTACGAAGGTTTTGGCGTAGGTGCGGCCTATGCGAAGTCTGACCGTACTAACAACCAGGTGAAAGCAGCGAGCAACCTGAATGCTGCGGGTAAAAACGCTGAAGTCTGGGCTGCTGGTCTGAAATATGATGCGAACAACATCTACCTGGCGACCACCTACTCCGAAACGCTGAACATGACCACCTTCGGTGAAGATGCAGCGGGTGATGCGTTTATCGCGAATAAAACCCAGAACTTCGAAGCGGTTGCTCAGTATCAGTTCGACTTCGGTCTGCGTCCGTCCATCGCTTACCTGAAATCCAAAGGTAAAAACCTGGGTACTTACGGCGACCAGGATCTGGTTGAGTACATCGATGTTGGCGCAACCTACTACTTCAACAAAAACATGTCCACCTTCGTTGATTACAAAATCAACCTGCTGGACGACAGCGACTTCACCAAAGCGGCTAAAGTGTCTACCGACAACATCGTTGCTGTTGGTCTGAACTACCAGTTCTAATTTTGTTGTAGTCTGAATACAAAGCCAGTCCTTTCAGGGCTGGCTTTTTCTCTTGATGTAGACTCGGTCATAAGGAGTATGCCGTGCAGACGTTCACTGGTCGTTGTCTTTGCGGACAGAGCCATTTTACCGTTGACGTCGAAATGCTGGATGTCTATGCCTGCCATTGTACGCTGTGTCAAAAATGGTCGGGTGGAATAGCCATGTATCTGGAAGCCTGCGGGCAACCACAGCTAGCCCCCCTTTCCCCGGAACCGCCATACTTTTCATCCTCTTCGCGCGGCGAACGCTACTTCTGTTCCGGCTGCGGGTGTCCGCTGTGGTTTCGGCTTACCGATACCGATCGCTATTTTATTCCCTGGACCTTACTGGAACTGAACGAAGTTGATCGCCGTCGGCTGATTCTGGCTGCGGAAATTTATACCGAGACCCAACCTGCCTTCTGGCGACTGACGGGGCAATACGCACGCCTCAGCGGTAAAGAGGTTGAGGAAATGGACTCCCCCTGCCAGCTAGCGCATTAAGCGCTTATCTCACCAGGCGTTATGTTATCGGCGTTGGGCTTTTGCCAGGCTGAACCACATCCCTACCGCCAGCAAAAGAAGCATACTCCCGGCGCTGCTTAACGCCACGCTATGCGACCAGATAAAGGCATGTCTGGCGGCGTCCAGTATTGCCTGCCCCTGCGTGGGCGGTAGGCTATTCGCCAACTGCACGGCTTCTCCCATTGAAGATGACGCTCTGGCAATCTCTTGCGCCTCAAGCCCGGCAGGCAGACGGATAGACGCGGAGAAGCTACGGCTTAACAACAGACCGAAAATGGCAATGCCCAGTCCCGCGCCCAGTTCATAAGCCATCGTTTCTATCGCGCCGGCCGCCGCCGCTTTTTCTGCCGGCGCAGCGGCCATAATTGCCGACGTGGAAGCCAGCAATGCGCTGGCGGCGCTAAATCCCAGCAGCGCCATCAGCCCCCAGGCCTGCCATTGTTGGGTGCTGAAATCCGTCATCGCCAGGCCATAAAAACTCAGCGCGCTTAACGCCATGCCGCCCGTCGCGACCAGCCGTAGTCCCAGACGCGAGACCAGCACGCCCGCAATCGGCCCGCTGAATCCACTGGCGACCATTACCGGCAGCATAAATACCCCGGCCTCATAAGGCGATAGCCCGTGAACAAACTGCAGCTCTTGCGCCATCAGCAGCTCAAAACCCACCAGAGTGATCATCGCGGTCATCGCCATCACGACGCCGCTCAGGATAATGCGATGGGTAAATAGTCGCATATCAATCATCGGACGCGATGTCGCAAGCTGTGTGCGGATAAAGAGTCCCAGGAGCAGCGCGCCGGTAAGCAGGGTAAACGAGATAACCCACAGCGACAGATGCCCTTTCAGCGCGGTTTTAGCGCTATAGACCAACAGCAAAATGGCAATAATCAGCATCACCGCATGGCCAAGATTGAGCGGTTGATCGCGACGGCCCGCCTGGCGAGGAACATAGCGGGCGGTTAAGCCCATGACGACCAGCACAATCGGCACGTTGATCAGGAAAACCGATCCCCAGTAAAAATGCTCTAATAATATGCCGCCGATGAGCGGCCCAAACGCCGCTCCGCCCGAACCTACCGCTGCCCAGACGCCCAGCGCCATGTTGCGATGCTTCTCTTCACAAAAGGTAGCGCGTATTCCGGCCAGCGTCGCCGGTACAATCATCGCCGCGCCAATAGCCAGTAATACCCTGGTGGCGATAAGCCAACTGGCGGTATGCGAAAACGCTGCCGCCAATGACGCCAGGCCAAAGAGCGTCCCGCCCAGCATCAGCAGGCGTTTAAAACCGATACGATCGCCAAGTGCGCCCATCGGCAACACCATGCCAGCCATGACCAAAGAATAAATATCAATGATCCACAGCAGCTCGTTGCCGCTGGCCCCCAGTGTCATACTCAGTGTCGGCGCGGCGACATGCAAGACCGTGGCATCAATGGCGACAGGAATATAGACCAGCACAATAATGACTAACGTTAACCACTGACGAAACATAACTCTCCCTTCAAAAACTCAAATTTGGACGCTTGTCCAGCTTCAGGATCCTACGGTAAGTTGAACGAATGTCCAGCTTTTTGTTACACTGCGCGCATTGGCTAATGTGGGGAAAATATGAGTTACCTTAACCGGGATGAACGCCGCGAAGTGATCCTGCAAGCGGCGATGCGCGTGGCGCTGGCAGAGGGGTTTGCCGCCATGACGGTGCGACGAATCGCATCAGAAGCCGATGTCGCCGCCGGCCAGGTGCATCACCACTTCAGCTCGGCGGGCGAGCTCAAAGCGCTGGCCTTTGTCCATTTGATCCGCACCCTGCTTGATGCCGGGCAAGTTCCGCCGCCCGCCACCTGGCGTGCACGGCTTCACGCTATGTTGGGTAGCGAAGACGGCGGCTTTGAGCCTTACATAAAATTGTGGCGAGAGGCGCAAATTCTGGCCGACCGGGATCCGCACATCAGAGATGCTTATCTCCTCACGATGCAGATGTGGCATGAGGAAACGGTCACAATTATCGAGCAGGGCAAACAGGCAGGAGAATTTACGTTTACTGCTAACGCCACGGATATCGCCTGGCGGCTTATCGCACTGGTGTGCGGGCTGGACGGTATGTATGTACTGGGGATTCCGGAAATGGCCGATCCCGCGTTTAAATTCCATCTGGATCGTATGATTACGCTTGAACTCTTTGCGTAAAGTTACAAATAATTTAATAAAAATCGCTTTTAATTTACAAATAGTAACAATTAAGAAACATCATATCTCCTCATCGCGCCGCGCTGGCCTGGTTTTTTATCTATTCTTTCACTCAATATTCTAAAAAAACTTCAATAAGTTCTCAAAAGAGCGCGTGACGCTCTGTCTCTTTTTTGTGTTTTTCTTCAAATGATATGCGCATGTGAGGGGTAAAATGACACGACAAAACGAGAATTATAACCGTTATCTCTTGAGTGACTGGCGACCCGAAAATCCAGCCTTCTGGGAGAATAAAGGGAAAGGCATCGCCAGAAGAAACTTATGGATTTCAGTAAGTTGTTTGCTCCTGGCATTTTGCGTCTGGATGTTGTTTAGCGCTGTTGCCGTCAACCTCAATAAAATTGGATTTAATTTTACCACCGACCAACTCTTTTTATTAACCGCATTACCTTCTCTTTCCGGCGCAATATTACGCGTTCCCTACTCCTTTATGGTGCCACTGTTTGGTGGTCGTAAATGGACCGTATTAAGCACCGTAATATTGATTATTCCCTGCGCCTGGCTGGGATTCGCCGTACAAAATCCCGCCACCCCTTTCGGGGTATTTATGCTCATCGCTCTGTTGTGCGGTTTTGCGGGGGCAAACTTCGCGTCCAGTATGGGCAACATCAGTTTTTTCTTTCCAAAAGCCAGACAAGGTAGCGCGTTGGGTATTAACGGCGGACTGGGAAATCTTGGCGTCAGTGTGATGCAGTTGATTGCGCCGCTGGTTATTTTTCTGCCGATATTTACTTTTTTAGGCGTCCAGGGCGTGCCGCAACCTGATGGCTCCCTGCTCGCCCTCACTAACGCCGCCTGGATCTGGGTGCCGTTACTGGCTGTCGCGACGCTTGCCGCCTGGTTTGGTATGAACGATATCGGCAGTTCAAAAGCGTCTGTCGCCTCGCAATTGCCGGTGCTAAAACGTCTGCACCTGTGGCTGCTTAGCCTGCTGTACCTGGCGACATTCGGGTCATTCATCGGCTTTTCCGCAGGTTTCGCCATGCTCGCCAAAACGCAATTTCCCGACGTAAACATTCTGCAACTGGCGTTCTTTGGCCCCTTTATCGGCGCGCTGGCGCGATCGGCAGGCGGCGTGATCTCCGATAAATTCGGCGGCGTTCGCGTAACGCTCATTAATTTTATCTTTATGGCGCTGTTTACCGCCTTGCTATTCCTCACGCTGCCAGGCTCCGGCGCAGGCAGCTTTAGCGCGTTCTATCTTGTTTTTATGGGCCTGTTTTTGACAGCGGGTCTCGGCAGCGGTTCTACCTTCCAGATGATTGCGGTGATCTTCCGGCAGATCACGCTCTACAACGTCAAACTGCGCGGCGGGAGCGATGAGCAGGCGCAGCGCGAAGCGGTGACGGATACCGCCGCCGCGCTCGGTTTTATCTCCGCTATTGGCGCTGTGGGCGGCTTCTTTATTCCAAAAGCGTTTGGCACCTCTTTGGCCTTGACCGGCTCGCCGGTGGGCGCCATGAAAATCTTTTTGCTGTTTTACCTCGCTTGCGTCCTGCTGACCTGGCTGGTCTACGGGCGTCGTAAGCCTAAACAACAATAACAACATACGCACCTGTAGGACGGCCATCCGGTAATGGTTTAACGCCAAATCGACAGGATGGCGGAAAATTTATCGAAGCAGGAGAAATGTCATGAGTAAACTGTTGGATCGCTTTCGTTACTTTAAACAAAAAGGCGATACCTTTGCCGACGGCCATGGTCAGGTGATGCATACCAACCGCGACTGGGAAGACAGTTATCGCCAGCGCTGGCAGTTTGATAAGATCGTGCGCTCAACCCACGGCGTCAACTGCACGGGCTCCTGTAGCTGGAAAATTTATGTCAAAAACGGTCTGGTGACGTGGGAAACCCAGCAAACCGACTACCCGCGCACGCGTCCCGATTTACCGAACCATGAACCGCGCGGCTGCCCGCGCGGCGCCAGCTACTCCTGGTATCTCTATAGCGCCAATCGTCTGAAATACCCTCTGGTGCGTAAGCGGCTGATAGAACTGTGGCGCGAGGCTCTTTCCCGGCACAGCGATCCGGTGCTGGCATGGGAATCTATAATGAACGACCCGCAAAAATGCCAAAGTTACAAACAGGTGCGCGGACATGGCGGCTTTATTCGTTCGAACTGGAAAGAGCTGAATCAGCTCATTGCCGCCGCTAACGTCTGGACAATCAAAACCTATGGTCCGGATCGTGTGGCGGGGTTTTCACCTATTCCAGCAATGTCGATGGTTTCTTACGCCGCCGGAACACGTTATCTGTCATTGCTTGGCGGTACTTGTCTGAGCTTCTATGACTGGTATTGCGATCTTCCGCCCGCGTCGCCAATGACCTGGGGCGAGCAGACTGACGTGCCGGAGTCCGCCGACTGGTATAACTCAGCCTACATTATTGCCTGGGGCTCTAACGTGCCGCAGACGCGTACCCCGGACGCCCACTTCTTTACCGAAGTGCGCTACAAAGGCACCAAGACGATCGCCATCACCCCGGACTATTCCGAAGTCGCTAAACTGTGCGATCAGTGGCTGGCGCCAAAGCAAGGTACCGACAGCGCGCTGGCGATGGCCATGGGTCACGTTATTTTAAAAGAGTTTCATCTCGATAATCCCAGCGACTATTTTCTTAACTATTGCCGCCGTTATACCGACATGCCAATGCTGGTCCTGTTGGATGAGCGCGCAGACGGCAGTTATGTACCGGGGCGTATGATGCGCGCGTCGGATCTGGTGGATGGACTGGGAGAAGCCAATAATCCGGAATGGAAAACCGTCGCGCTCAACAGTACGGGCGAACTGGTCGCGCCCAACGGTTCTATCGGTTTTCGCTGGGGCGAAAAGGGAAAATGGAACCTGGAACCGGTGGCGGCGGGCGTCGAAACTGAACTGTCGCTCTCTTTACTCGGTCAGCATGATGACGTGGCGGGTGTCGCTTTCCCCTATTTTGGCGGCAACGAAAACCCACATTTTCGCAGCGTGCGGCAGGAACCGGTGCTGGTACGTCAGTTACCGGTGAAACGCCTGGCTCTGGCGGACGGTAGCGAGCGGATGGTCGTCAGTGTTTACGATCTGGTGCTGGCGAATTATGGGCTGGATCGTGGTCTGGATGACGGCCATAGCGCCAATAATTATAACGACGTAAAAGCCTACACGCCGGCCTGGGGCGAACAGATTACCGGCGTGCCGCGTCGACATATCGAAACTATTGCGCGTGAATTTGCCGAGACCGCCCATAAAACTCACGGTCGTTCGATGATCATCCTCGGCGCGGGAGTGAATCACTGGTATCACATGGATATGAATTACCGTGGGATGATTAACATGCTGGTGTTCTGCGGCTGTGTTGGACAAACCGGCGGCGGCTGGGCGCACTATGTCGGCCAGGAGAAGCTGCGGCCGCAAACCGGCTGGCTGCCGCTGGCCTTCGCGCTGGACTGGAATCGCCCGCCGCGTCAGATGAACAGTACCTCGTTTTTCTACAACCATGCCAGCCAGTGGCGCTATGAAAAACTGACTGCGCAAGAGTTGCTGTCGCCGCTGGCCGATCCGGCTAAATTTTCCGGACACCTGATCGATTTCAACGTGCGCGCGGAACGTATGGGCTGGCTACCCTCGGCGCCGCAGCTTAATCTTAACCCGCTCAGCGTGAAAGCGAGCGCCGATAAAGCCGGGCTGTCTGCGGCGGATTATACCGTGCAGGCGTTGAAATCAGGCGCTATCCGTTTTGCCTGCGAACAGCCTGACAGTGGTCATAATCACCCGCGAAATTTATTTGTCTGGCGCTCTAACCTGCTCGGCTCCTCCGGGAAAGGTCATGAGTACATGCTCAAATATCTGCTGGGCACAGACAGCGGTATCCAGGGCGAAGCGCTGGGTTCCAGCGAAGGAATTAAGCCTGAAGAGGTGGAATGGCAGTCCACCGCGATTGAGGGCAAGCTCGATCTGTTGGTCACGCTTGATTTCCGTATGTCCAGTACCTGTCTGTTTTCCGATATCGTTTTGCCGACCGCCACCTGGTATGAAAAAGACGATATGAATACCTCGGATATGCATCCGTTTATCCACCCCCTTTCCGCTGCGGTCGATCCTGCCTGGGAATCCAAAAGCGACTGGGAGATCTACAAAGGTATCGCCAGCGTCTTTTCTGAAGTGTGTGTCGGACACCTCGGACAGGAAACCGATGTGGTGCTACACCCGCTCCAGCATGATTCCCCGGCGGAACTGGCGCAGCCATTTGATATTCTCGACTGGCGTAAAGGCGAGTGCGAACTTATTCCGGGCAAAACCGCCCCCAATATCGTCGTGGTTGAACGCGATTATCCGGCCACCTATGAACGTTTTACCTCGCTGGGTCCCCTGCTGGATAAATTAGGCAACGGCGGTAAGGGGATTGCCTGGAATACGCAAGATGAAGTCGATTTCCTCGGTAAGCTCAATTACACCAAACACGATGGCCCGGCGAAAGGACGTCCGCGAATAGACACCGCGCTGGATGCTTCGGAAGTGATTCTTGCCTTAGCGCCGGAAACTAACGGCCAGGTGGCGGTGAAAGCCTGGCAGGCATTGGGCGAGATGACCGGGCGCGAGCACACCCATCTGGCCATCAATAAAGAAGATGAGAAAATTCGCTTTCGTGATATCCAGGCGCAACCGCGCAAAATTATCTCCAGCCCGACCTGGTCAGGACTGGAAAGCGAGCATGTCTCTTATAACGCCGGATATACCAACGTACATGAACTGATCCCGTGGCGCACGTTGTCGGGGCGGCAACAACTCTATCAGGATCATGCGTGGATGCGCGCTTTTGGCGAAAGCCTGGTGGCATATCGTCCGCCGATTGATACCCGCAGCGTCAGCGAAATGCGAGAAATTCCGCCCAACGGTTTCCCGGAAAAAGCGCTTAACTTCCTGACGCCGCACCAGAAATGGGGAATTCACTCCACCTACAGCGAAAACCTGCTGATGCTGACCTTGTCGCGCGGCGGGCCGATTGTCTGGATCAGCGAAGCCGATGCCCGTGAATTGGGTATTGAAGATAACGACTGGATTGAAGCCTTCAACGCTAATGGCGCCCTTACCGCTCGTGCGGTGGTCAGCCAGCGCGTCCCGCCGGGTATGACCATGATGTACCACGCCCAGGAGCGGATTATGAACATTCCGGGTTCGGAAGTGACCGGGATGCGCGGCGGGATCCATAACTCCGTGACCCGGGTCTGTCCAAAACCGACGCATATGATCGGCGGCTATGCGCAACTGGCTTACGGCTTCAACTATTACGGAACCGTGGGTTCGAATCGCGATGAATTCATCATGATCAGGAAGATGAAAAACATTAACTGGCTGGATGATGAGGGCCGGGATCAGGTACAGGAGGCGAAAAAATGAAAATACGCTCACAGGTTGGGATGGTACTGAATCTCGATAAATGTATTGGCTGTCACACCTGCTCCGTCACCTGTAAAAACGTCTGGACCGGACGTGAAGGGATGGAATACGCATGGTTCAATAACGTCGAAACTAAACCAGGCATCGGCTATCCCAAAAACTGGGAGGACCAGCAGGAGTGGCAAGGCGGTTGGGTTCGTGATGTTAATGGCAAGATAAGGCCCCGTCTGGGCGGCAAAATGGGGGTAATTAGCAAAATTTTCGCCAACCCGGTGATTCCGCAAATCGATGATTACTATGAACCCTTTACCTTCGATTATCAGCATTTACATAATGCGCCGGAGAGTAAGCATCAGCCCACTGCCCGCCCTCGTTCACTGATCGACGGAAAACGGATGGACAAGGTGATCTGGGGGCCAAACTGGGAAGAGCTGCTCGGCGGCGAGTTTGAAAAACGCGCCCGCGACCGCAACTTCGACAACATACAAAAAGAGATGTACGGTCAGTTCGAAAACACCTTCATGATGTACCTGCCGCGCCTGTGCGAACACTGCCTGAACCCCAGTTGTGTCGCCACCTGCCCAAGTGGCGCTATTTATAAGCGTGAAGAAGACGGCATCGTGCTAATCGACCAGGATAAATGCCGAGGCTGGCGTTTGTGTATCAGCGGCTGCCCGTACAAAAAAATCTACTTTAACTGGAAGAGCGGCAAGTCTGAGAAGTGCATATTCTGCTATCCGCGTATTGAATCCGGCCAGCCGACCGTTTGCTCGGAAACCTGCGTCGGGCGCATTCGTTATCTTGGCGTTCTGCTCTACGACGCCGACAGGATTGAAGAAGCGGCCAGTACCGAACACGAGACGGATTTGTATGAACGTCAGTGCGATGTGTTTCTCAATCCGCACGATCCGGCGGTCATCGAAGAGGCGCTTAAACAAGGCATCCCGCAAAACGTCATCGACGCCGCCCAACGGTCGCCGGTGTACAAAATGGCGATGGACTGGAAGCTGGCGCTTCCGCTGCACCCGGAATACCGTACCCTGCCGATGGTCTGGTACGTACCGCCGCTATCGCCCATCCAGTCATACGCTGACGCGGGCGGGTTGCCGCACAATGGCAATATTCTGCCGGCGGTGGAAACGCTGCGTATTCCAGTCCAGTACCTGGCCAATATGCTCAGCGCGGGCGATACCGGCCCGGTCATTCGGGCGCTAAAGCGGATGATGGCGATGCGCCACTACATGCGCTCGCAGACGGTTGAAGGCGTGACGGATACCCGCGCCATTGAGGAAGTCGGTCTGAGCATACAACAGGTTGAAGAGATGTATCGCTACCTGGCGATTGCCAATTATGAAGATCGTTTTGTCATTCCCACCAGCCACCGGGAAATGGCGCGCGATGCCTTTCCGGAGCGCAACGGCTGCGGCTTTACTTTTGGCGACGGTTGCCACGGGTCGGATACCAAATTCAACCTGTTCAACAGTAGCCGTATTGATGCCATCAATATCACCGAAGTACGTGATAAAGCGGAGGGGGAATAATGCAAATCCTCAAAGCGATTGGCCTGTTGATGGAGTATCCGGACGACGAGTTGTGGGAATGTCGGGATGAAGCGCTCACCCTTATCCAACACGATGCGCCAATGCTGGCCGACTTCACTCGCGAGCTGCTTTATGCGCCGTTACTGGATAAACAAGCAGAATGGTGTGAAGTGTTTGACCGCGGGCGCGCCACTTCATTGCTGTTATTCGAGCATGTTCATGCGGAGTCCCGCGATCGCGGCCAGGCGATGGTCGATTTGTTAAGCCAATATGAAACCGTGGGCCTGCACCTCAACTGCCGCGAACTGCCGGATCACCTGCCGCTCTATCTGGAGTACTTAAGCGTGTTGCCGGAAGCGGAAGCGCGCGAGGGATTACAGAATATTGCCCCTATTCTGGCGCTACTGGGCGGTCGCCTGAAACAGCGAGGAGCGCCGTGGTATCAACTGTTTGACGCCCTGCTGACGCTGGCGGGCAGCACGCTTACAAGTGACAGTGTCACCAAACAGATTATTCAGGAATCGCGGGATGATACCCGTCAGGCACTGGATGCCGTCTGGGAAGAAGAACAGGTGAAGTTTATCGAAGATAACGCCACGACCTGTGACAGTTCACCGTTACACCATTATCAACGACGCTTTAGCCAGGACGCGGCGCCGCAGTACGTCGACGTCAGCGCGGGAGGCCCGAAATGATACAGTACCTGAACGTCTTTTTTTACGACATCTACCCCTATATTTGCGCCACGGTATTCTTCCTCGGCAGTTGGCTGCGCTATGACTACGGACAATATACCTGGCGCGCGTCGTCCAGCCAGATGCTGGACAAGCGTGGGATGGTGATATGGTCGAATCTGTTCCATATTGGCATTCTGGGGATCTTCTTTGGCCATCTGTTTGGGATGCTAACGCCACACTGGATGTATGCCTGGTTCCTGCCGATTGCGGTAAAGCAGCAGATGGCGATGATCCTCGGCGGCGTGTGCGGCGTATTAACGTTGATCGGCGGCGCGGGATTACTGTGGCGTCGTCTGACCAATCAGCGTGTGCGGGCGACATCCACTACACCTGATATTATCATCATGAGCATTTTGCTGATTCAGTGCCTGCTTGGCCTGAGCACCATTCCGTTTTCGGCGCAATATCCGGATGGCAGCGAAATGATGAAGTTGGTGGGCTGGGCGCAAAGTATTGTCACCTTCCGCGGCGGGTCTTCGGAAATGCTGAGCGGTGTGGCGTTTGTTTTCCGCGTTCATCTGGTGCTGGGAATGACTATTTTCCTGCTCTTCCCGTTCACCCGTCTGGTTCATGTCTGGAGCGCGCCGTTTGAGTATTTCACCCGTCGCTACCAGATTGTTCGTACCCGCCGCTAATTCTCTTTGCCCGGGGATACGCTTACCGGGCAAAGAAAAACGCCTGGGCGTCGTCATTCGGCAACGCACAGGCTATGATGATTCTTCAGTCAAAGGAGAACATCAATGAAACCGCAGATTTACCATGTTGACGCCTTCACCGGCGACCCCTTTCGCGGCAACTCTGCTGGCGTTGTCTTACATGCGGATACGCTAAGCGACGCGCAGATGCAGCTGATTGCCCGTGAACTTCGTCACTCGGAAACCGCCTTTTTGCTAAAAAGCGAAGAGAGTGATGTGCGCATACGCTACTTTACACCGACAGTAGAAGTCCCCATCTGTGGTCATGCCACCGTGGCCGCGCATTATGTTCGGGCAACGGTACTGGGGTTGGGAAACACCACCGTCTGGCAAACCTCGTTAGCGGGCCGTCATCGCGTTGAAATTCATGCCGAACACAACGACTATCGCATCACGCTGGAACAAGGTCAGCCCTCTTTTGAACCACCGCTAGTCGGAGAGATTCGGGCTGCCATCATCACCGCACTGAACCTGACTGAAGATGATATCGTGCCGGGAGCGCCAATTCAGGTGGCTTCAACAGGACATGCAAAAGTGATGATCCTGCTCAAACCAGACGTTGATATTGATGCCCTTTCTCCTAATCTGGCAGCCCTGACGGCAATCAGCCAGCAAATTGGCTGTAACGGCTTTTTTCCTTTCCAGATTCGTCCGGGAAAAAACGAAACCGATGGGCGAATGTTTTCCCCGGCGATAGGAATTGTGGAAGATCCGGTAACGGGAAACGCCAATGGCCCGATGGGGGCATGGCTCGTCCATCATGGCCTGATGGCGCATGACGGTAAAACGCTGCAGATTCAAGGCCATCAGGGGCGCGCTTTAGGCAAAGAGGGTACTGTTGATGTTACCGTCACCATTCGCGATAACCAGCCGGAAAACGTCACCATCTCCGGCCAGGCGGTCATTCTGTTTCATGCCGAATGGGCCATTACTTTTTAATCTTTGTCAGGCCCGCAAATCCTCGCGGCAAAAAATTATTTTCCCGCCTCTGGATGGGTATCAAATGCAGCCATTACCGCGGCCAGCTCCGCCTCGGTAAAACCGTGCTTTACATCATTTACGCCGAGACCAAACTGCTGCTGAAGTAACTGATACAACGACGGTACATCCGGTACATTGACCTGTTCAACGGCATGTCCCTGGTGGTAACGCGTGAAGTGGAAATTCGTTAATGTCAGCTTGCCGCCATCAGGCAAATGGCGGCACATCAACAAATGATGACGAAAATGGGATTGCGGCCAGTGAGCCGACCAGAAATTGCCCATCACATGATCGCTCTGCTGCTGCACCCCCAGATCAAAACAGTACATCGACTGCCAGTGCTCATGGTGGCGGAATTGTAAAATCCATGTGCTTCCCTCCTGCATCAGGCGGTATTCGCCATGCGGCGTTTGCTGGGCAATTTCAGCCTGCAGACGAAGCGGTGCGGTTAGCGTTTGGCCGCCAAACCCCACGTCCGCGATCCACTGCTCATCCTCAACATCAACCAGCAGCAAACGGTGCGTGCGCGGCGGTAAACTGGCGGGATGAGACAGAATGACCCGCCCCAATAAGCTTCGGACGTTAAAACCGATGTCGCGTAACGCGCGTTCAAACAGGCCATTCAGTTCAAAACAGTATCCACCGCGTCGGGCATAAAGCAGTTTCTCCTCTAATGCCGTCTCATCGAGCTGTATTTCACGAGGCAGTAGCACATCCAGATTTTCAAAAGGAATCGCGCAGTTGTGCGCTAAGTGAAGCGTTCTGAGCGCTTCAACCGTAGGAACCCCCAACGGCTGACAATGTAATCGCGTAAAATAAGCATGTAAAAAAGAGGTCATCTGAGGCTTCCATTAACATTAATGCTTGCGTTCGGCACACAGGCTGAGGCGGATATCGCTGCGCAACAGGATACCCTATCCGTGGAATAGCGTTGGATACTTTTGAAAAAAATAAGACAGGCCGGCTGTCGCGCCGGAGGTACGTGGAATTTTGGCGTACAAACGGAAATCGGGTTCTGAGAATCTCTTTGCGACACGCCGCCAAAATAGCGGCGTGTTAAAATTTTTAACGCCGGCTCAGCGAGTCTGATTTCTAACAAAACTGGCTAAACATAAACGCTTTTTAATAATTGTCCAAATAGTTATGGTAGCGAGCTTTTATGTCGGCCGCCCATTGCGCTTTCGCCTCCTGCATGTTGCTGGCCCGAGCGATATAATATTCTAAACACGGAATGGCGCCTAATGCCTGAGGTAAGGCATTATATGCTGCCATTCGCTCTCTGACGGTTTTATATTTTTCATCAATATCATAATCATAGTACGCTGGCGCTTCAAAAAAGCCCTCTTCCAGTCTCATACAAATCTCTTCAAAGGTCCCCTCAACCTCAACGGTATGTTCCCCATCCGATATCCTGACGATTGGCTTACCTTCAGCTATCAGCGAGAGTTGTTCGAATGTTAACATCCGACCATCAGAAAGCTCGACATCTATAGTAAACAGTCCATCACGTACAGCATCAGCAAGGTGATTATGGATATTCCCTGCATTGGCACAGAACTCCGCAACTTTAGGCGTAACATTACAATAATGTTCAATTACTCGCGTAAATCCGTAGGCCAGTCCTGCGGTAAGCACATACAAGATGCCTTTCATGATTTTTGTTGATAATTTATTTTCATAATCTCCTGCAGCAACATGAGGTAGCTTATTTCCTGATAAAGCTCTGGCATAGGTAGAAACTGATGTATATGGCATATCCTACTCCTTCAAATTTTGCTCAATAGCTTTATATGTCCTACTCCTCTCTCATTATGACGATATGTCAATCAACAAAATTGCTCAAAGGCATACATTTTCAGGAGAAAATGAGAATAACAGGCGCAACGGCCTGATCTTATGCTGCTTCAATATCGTCAGGTGGTTTATCGTTCGAGGTCATATCTATGACCATAAATCCCTGCAGGGATTAACCCTGATTAATTATTGCGCAACGCAATCACTGCCGATTTGTGCTGGCGTCTTATCTGGCTGAATCGTGACCACACCGCACCACATCTGACCACACAAATAAACTCGACATCCTCATTTTGTTCTTTCCGTATGTTTTGCGTCATTTAACAATTGCAGGTAGGATGCTCCGCCGGCGGTTTTATCCCTGTCACAGAATCAGGGAAAAGCGGCATTCGCCATTGCAGGCAATCGATTGGTGAGCGCCCGTCGCGGCATAAGGAATTTTTCTGTCAGGACAGGCTATAACAGGTAACGTAATGAAAACACAGACTACGCACGCCGCAGAACAACATGCGGCGAAACGACGCTGGCTGAACGCCCATGAAGAGGGGTATCACAAAGCGATGGGGAATCGTCAGGTTCAGATGATTGCTATCGGCGGCGCGATTGGCACCGGTTTATTTTTAGGTGCAGGCGCCCGATTGCAAATGGCCGGACCGGCACTGGCGCTGGTCTATCTGATATGCGGCATTTTTTCTTTTTTCATTTTACGCGCGCTGGGCGAACTGGTATTGCATCGCCCTTCCAGCGGGAGCTTCGTCTCCTACGCCCGTGAATTTTTGGGTGAAAAAGCGGCCTACGTCGCAGGCTGGATGTACTTTATTAACTGGGCGATGACCGGGATCGTCGATATCACCGCAGTGGCGTTATACATGCACTACTGGGGCGCATTTGGCGACGTTCCGCAATGGGTGTTCGCGCTCGGCGCGTTAACCATTGTCGGTACCATGAACATGATCGGCGTAAAATGGTTTGCCGAAATGGAGTTCTGGTTCGCGCTGATAAAAGTACTCGCCATTGTTATCTTCCTGGTGGTAGGCACGATTTTTCTCGGTACCGGTCAACCGCTTGAGGGTAATGCCACCGGTTTTCACCTGATTACAGATAATGGCGGCTTTTTCCCGCACGGCCTGTTGCCCGCGCTGGTACTGATTCAGGGCGTGGTGTTCGCTTTTGCTTCGATTGAACTGGTCGGTACCGCCGCTGGGGAGTGCAAAGATCCACAGAAGATGGTGCCAAAAGCCATCAATAGCGTGATCTGGCGTATTGGTCTTTTCTATGTAGGATCGGTCGTATTGCTGGTTTTGCTGCTGCCGTGGAACGCCTACCAGGCGGGGCAAAGTCCGTTTGTCACCTTCTTTTCTAAACTTGGCGTGCCTTATATCGGCAGTATTATGAATATCGTGGTGTTAACCGCCGCGCTTTCCAGCCTGAACTCCGGGCTTTACTGTACGGGGAGAATTTTACGTTCAATGTCGATGGGGGGTTCCGCGCCGAAATTCATGGCGAAAATGAGCCGTCAGCATGTGCCCTATGCGGGTATTCTGGCGACTCTGGTGGTTTACGTGGTCGGCGTGTTCCTGAATTACCTGGTCCCCTCCCGCGTGTTCGAGATCGTTCTTAATTTTGCCTCGCTCGGCATTATCGCGTCGTGGGCGTTTATCATGGTGTGCCAGATGCGTTTACGCCAGGCGATAAAAGAAGGCAAAGCCGCAGACGTCAGTTTTAAACTGCCCGGCGCGCCTTTTACCTCCTGGCTAACACTGCTGTTTTTACTAAGCGTGCTGGTACTCATGGCGTTTGACTACCCGAATGGAACTTATACTATCGCCTCGTTGCCGCTGATCGCTATTCTGCTGGTCGCCGGCTGGTTTGGCGTGCGACGTCGCGTGGCGGAGATCCATCGCACTGCGCCAGTGACGGCGGATTCGACAGAGAGTGTCGTATTGAAAGAAGAAGCAGCGACATAACATTCCCCTTCCCCGGCAGCCCCAGGCCTGCCGGGTTTAATGCGCGTTGCCGCCAACACCGCATCGCGCCCAATGCTTAGTCAGCCTTAATCAACTGCGCCACATCATTGCTGTTAATTTCCCGCTGGTTGCCTTCCTGATCGGTATAACTGGTCATCCCCGTCTCTTTATCTAACTGCGGCTTACCCTGAGTTACGATCGTTTGCCCATTCTTCGTCGTCATCACATAGTTGGTTGTACAACCCGCAAGCATAAAAAACATCATGCCCAAACCTGAGCATATAAATAACTTTTTCATATTTTCCTCGTGAATATAATGAGTTAACTACAGCAAAAAGGCAGTGTAATTCTCACAGAATCATCAGGCTATCGGCGGGGTGTAACGAGGCGTATCGGTGCGTTTAAAGAGATGACTGGAGGGGTTTCCCCCTCCATACCCTATTTACAGAGCAATGCGAATAACATCATCCGGCTGCGTCGCTTCCTGTTCACGTGTCGATTTCTGCTTCACGCTGACGTAGAGCGTTTTACCGTCTGCCGATAGCGCCAGGCTATTCGGGTACGTCGGCGTATCGAACGTTTTAACAACGTTATAGGTCTTCGCATCGATCACGCTGACCTGACCTGCCTGACGATGTGTCACATACGCCTCGTTACGTGTCGGGTTAAACAGGACGGCCAAAGAAGCAGGCGCCGCGATTTTGGCAAGAATATTGCCATTACGGGTATCGACAACCAGAACCTCAGTCGCCTTCGAGTCGGTGATAAACGCGCGATGACCTGCGGTATCGAGACTCAGGTTAATAAAGAAGTGTTCTTTACCGTCATCCAGCAACTTCTTACGACTGAGAATTTTATTGCTGGCGGTATCGATAGTGATAAATTCGCCATCCGCATTGGTGGTGTACAGGCGTTGCGCTTTACTGTCGAGCGCCAGACCCGTACTCATTTTGCCGGTATTTTCGATCGTCGTTTTCAGTTTGATGGTTTCGCCATCCACTACCCAAATAGCACTCTCTTTACCAACACCGCTAATGTAGATCGTGTTGGTCGCCGCATCGGCAACCAGCTCACGGGGCTGTAACGGACGAACCTCTTCAGTACGTTTGCGCGCATCAAGTACCAGACGACCTTTTACATCACCCGTTTTGGCATCAATCGCGGTAACTGCGCTGTTAATGGTATTGCCAAACCACAGCGTTTGGGTCGCGGCATTGATGGTGGCGCCGAACGGCTTGAGATCGTTATGAATCGCTTGCGTGATTTCCAGCGTCACCGGGTCGAGACGATAAACTACGCCGCCTTTATCCAGTTTACGGCTTTGCGATGTAGCCAGCCAGAGCGCGTTTTCTTGCTGACTCCAGGCCATCTCATAAGCGCCTTTGCCTACCGCTTTACGCAGCATGTCTTCCGCCGCCAGCGTGCTAAATGAGGATGCGACGAGGAGCGAACCTAACAATAAAGAACCACGCAGGCGCGGCGAAAAAAGATGACGTAAGTGCATGACGACTCCCTTTGATAAAAACGTGTATAGCTGCTTCACACTACTTCGCTGCGCGGGATCTTCGTTCCGCACTTATTATAAGTTGAGAATAATAATCATTATTTATCAGAAAGTGGAGCTTTTCCTCGCCTGCGAATGTCATGGCTCTTAAATACCGCACATTTTCTTAACTTAATGTGCGATTAAAATTTCAAAACTTTACATATTGACTACCCTTAATGTCACGTTTTCCGTTGATACGCTTACATTTATCCGGCATTTTCATGAAAATTATTTCCGTTAGACAGCGACTTTATCCCGCCCTCTTATTGCCTCTGACCTTCTCCCCGGTCCTTCAGGCCGCCAGCGCGCCCAATGAACAAACCATGATAGTCACCGCAACGCCGCAAACCGTATCCGAGCTGGATACACCTGCCGCCGTTAGCGTCATTGAGGGAGAAGACATGCGTCTGGCGACGCCTCGCGTTAATTTATCTGAGTCTTTAACCAGCGTCCCGGGATTGCAGGTGCAGAACCGGCAGAACTACGCGCAGGATCTGCAAATCTCTATCCGTGGATTTGGCTCGCGTTCCGCCTTTGGCGTGCGCGGCATTCGTCTGTATGTTGATGGCATTCCCGCCACCATGCCGGATGGACAAGGCCAGATTTCGAATATTGATATTAACAGCATACAAGACGTTGAAGTGTTACGCGGCCCCTTCTCAGCGCTATACGGCAATGCTTCCGGCGGCGTAATAAATGTCACCACCGAAACCGGGAGACAACCGCCCACCCTTGAGGCCAGCAGCTACTACGGCAGTTATGGAAGCTGGCGCTATGGACTAAAAGCCACGGGCGCGATGGGTGACGGCACACAGCCAGGCGACGTGTATTACACGGTATCGACTACCCGTTTCACCACCCACGGCTACCGCGATCACAGCGGCGCGCGAAAAAATCTGGCTAATGCCAAACTGGGCGTGCGCCTTGACGATGTCAGTAAACTCTCGCTGATTTTTAATAGTGTGGACATTAAGGCGGACGATCCCGGCGGACTTACCGAATCTGAATGGAAAGCCGATCCGCAACAGGCGCCGCGCGCTGAACAGTACAATACGCGTAAAACCATCAAACAAACTCAGGCAGGATTGCGTTATGAACGTCAGCTCAGCGCGCAGGATGATATCAGCGTGATGGCCTACGCCGGAGAGCGGGAAACCACGCAATACCAGTCTATTCCCCTGGTGGCACAGCTAAAACCAGCCCAGGCTGGCGGCGTAATTACACTGCAACGCCACTATCAGGGCATTGATTCCCGCTGGACTCACCGGGGAGAATTAGGTGTGCCGGTCACCTTCACTGGCGGAGTAAATTATGAAAATATGAGCGAAAACCGCAAGGGTTACAATAATTTCCGTCTCAACAACGGCACCCCTGAGTTCGGGCATAAAGGCGATTTACGGCGGGATGAGCGTAACCTGATGTGGAATGTCGATCCTTATCTGCAAACCCAGTGGCAGCTTACGCAAAAACTCTCGCTGGATGCTGGCGTGCGCTACAGTTCCGTGTGGTTCGATTCTAACGATCACTATATCGCGCCCGGCAATGGCGATGACAGCGGCGACGCCAGCTATCACCACTGGCTACCCGCCGGATCGCTAAAATATGCGTTAACTGACGCCTGGAATCTCTATCTTGCTGCCGGTCGCGGATTTGAAACTCCCACTATCAATGAGCTTTCTTATCGCGCTGACGGCCAAAGCGGGTTCAACTTTGACCTCAAACCGTCGACCAATGATACGGTGGAAGTCGGCAGTAAAACGCGGATTGGCAACGGCTTGTTGACCGCCGCGTTATTTCAAACCGATACCGATGATGAAATTGTCGTCGCCAGCAGTATGGGAGGACGCACTACCTACAAAAACGCGGGCAAAACGCGCCGCCAGGGCGCAGAACTTGCGTTGGACCAGCGCTTCGCCGGCGACTGGCGGGTGAAAGCATCATGGACCTGGCTGGATGCGACCTATCGCAGTAACGTTTGTCAGGGGCAAAACTGTGATGGAAACCGGATGCCCGGCATCGCCCGTAATATGGGATTCGCCTCATTAGGTTTTATCCCGGATGAGGGGTGGTACGCCGGAACAGACGTTCGGTATATGGGCGATATCATGGCCAATGATGAAAATACCGCCAAAGCGCCTTCGTATACCGTTGTTGGACTAAATACAGGGTATAAATTTAATTACAGTCAGCTTACCGTCGATATTTTTGGGCGGGTAGATAATCTATTTGATAAAGAATATATAGGTTCGGTGATCGTTAATGAATCTAATGGCCGATATTATGAGCCAGCGCCAGGGCGTAACTATGGCGTGGGGATTAATCTGGCATGGCAATTTGAATAAATATCCGGCAAATATCCGGCAATAGCGGGGAATCCCCGCTATTGATAAGTCATAGTTTCATGAAAGTTACATGAAGTACTGATTTTTAATCGTCGCTACGTTTTGTTGCAAAACGTTCTGTAGGCAGTGGCGACTGGCTTCTTTATCACCAGTCACTAACGCATTAAGCAATTTTCTGTACAGATTAACGCCGTTTTGATAATCATCAAGTTTAAAATTATCATATAAAAAATGCAGACTTGGCCCCAGGCGTACCCATAATTGCTCGATCATGGCATACAGCGTTGGCATATCCGCGTAGTGGTAGATCTCAAAGCGGAATGCGCGGTTGGCCAAAAGAATTTTCTCCATAACGCCACTTTCCAGCGCCTGTTGAAATTCATCTAATAGCGCATTCAGCGTCTGCTCGCGATCCGGGGTAATCTTACCCGCAGCGGCGACCACCGCCATCTCCTCCAGGGCAGTACGAATCGTATTAATTTCCAGCAAACTTTCCAGCGAGATCTCCGGCACCATAAACGCCTGTGCTGGCGCCACCGCCAAAGCACTGGAAGAGACCAGCCTTAACAGGGCCTCACGCACCGGCGTAATACTGACGCCTAACTCTTGAGCGATATTTTTAGTGATAAGCCTTGCGCCTGGTTTTAATGCGCCAATAGACAATTGATGCTTTAACCGATTTTCAACCTGTGTGGTCAGGCTTATATGTTGTGTTTTTTCCGTACCCGGCATTTTCCTTCCTTCACCTCTTGGCAGAACAACATCGCAATCGAGTCCCGAAGAAGTTTCGGAACTTAATTGTAAAAAAGATAATCCAGGCCTGAACGGCCAAATAAATAAAAGTGATAATTTACTTGCGTGATATTCTCATCTTTTACAACAATACAGGTTTCTTTATGGCAACCGTTTTATCTCCGTCATTCCTTCATGTATCGAGATTTTTGACCGGTTCAGGCCGCTGAGGGAGATAAGCTGCCCCACCGCGATCTGAATGATGAATATAAGTAAAGCCGCAATTTTAAAATTTGCACATTTTTATGGCGACATAATGCCGCCATTTTTTCTTTACGCATCGTCCGCTAAACGTATCACGACTTTGCCAAAGTTCTTCCCCGCCAGCAGCCCCATAAACGCTTCTGGCGCATTTTCCAGCCCATCAGTAATCTGTTCCCGATAATGTATTTTCCCTTCTTTGATCCAACGCCCCATTTCTTGCTGAAACTCATGTATCCGGTGACCATAGTCCTGGTTGATGATAAAACCTTGCAGACGAATACGCTTTTTAAGTAATGTCGCCATCAGCAGAGGCAGTCTGTCTGGACCGTCCGGCAACGCTGTCGCATTGTAGCCGCTGACCAGACCGCAGAGCGGAATCCGCGCCGACGTATTCAGTAGCGGTAAGACGGCGTCAAAGACTTTACCACCGACATTCTCATAATAGATATCGATACCCTGCGGGCAGGCCTGCGCAAGCTGTTGTGGGAAATTATCAGCGTGATGATCAAGGCACAGATCAAATCCCAAAACGTCTGTCGCATGACGGCATTTTTCCGCGCCGCCAGCAATACCCACGACCCGGCAGCCCTTCAGCTTGCCAATTTGCCCAACCGTTGCGCCTACGGGGCCGGTGGCGGCGGCGACAACCAGCGTTTCGCCCTCTTTCGGCTGGCCGATATCCAGTAACCCCATATAGGCGGTAAACCCCGGCATTCCTAAAATACCCAATGACCAGGAAGGATGTTGCGGATTATCACCCAGCTTTACCAACCCTTCGCCATCTGAAATGTCATAATCCTGCCAACCATTGTAACTCAACACCCATTCGTCTGGTCGGTAATCAGGATGATTCGACGCGACAACGCGACTGACCGTACCGCCAACCATAACGCAGCCAGGTTCAACAGGCGGCGCATAAGAGGGTTCATCGCTCATGCGGCCACGCATATAAGGGTCGAGTGATAAAAAAACGGTACGCAATAGCACCTGCCCTTCACCGGGCGTCGCGACGTCATCTTCTTCGAGGCGGAAGTTATCCATCTGCGGCGCGCCGTGGGGACGCGAGGCCAAAACCCAACGACGATTTCGGTTGGTCTGTTGCTTCATTCTATTCTCCTCATGCCTGGCATAATCCATCAATAATAGTCGAACATTAGCTTTCTGAGGGAGTTAAACACTCTCAGATATCAGGCTGTGCGCTTTTATGAACGACTTTCTCCCCCTTCTCGCTAAATATGAATTCTTGCGCTAATTCGTTGATTTATGCCGCCTTCAATAGTATTTCTAACACTATCGTAAACATTCCCTGGGGTTCCCTATGACGATTCGCTTTGCCGATAAAGCAGACTGCGCCGCGATTACCGAAATCTATAACCATGCGGTATTACATACTGCGGCCATCTGGAATGATCGGACGGTCGATACGGATAATCGCCTTGCCTGGTATGAGGCCCGTCAATTACTGGGCTATCCGGTGCTGGTAAGCGAAGAAAATGGCGTGGTGACTGGCTATGCATCATTTGGCGATTGGCGCAGTTTCGACGGTTTTCGCTATACCGTCGAGCACTCGGTTTATGTTCATCCGGCGCACCAGGGGAAAGGACTGGGGCGAAAGCTGCTCAGCAGACTGATCGACGAAGCCCGACGCTGCGGCAAGCATGTGATGGTGGCCGGTATTGAGTCACAGAATGCCGCCTCGATACGCCTACATCATTCGCTGGGATTTACCGTCACCGCGCAAATGCCGCAGGTCGGCGTAAAATTTGGCCGTTGGTTAGATCTTACGTTTATGCAGCTCCAGCTTGATGAACACGCCGCGCCGGACGCCTGCTGATGAACCAGTCGCTGACGCTCATCTTTTTGATCGCCGCCGGTGTCGGGCTGGTGGTACAAAACAGTATTATGGTGCGTATTACGCAGACATCATCGACGATTCTGATCGCTATGCTGTTGAACTCGCTGGTAGGGATCGTTTTATTTGTGACGATATTGTGGTTTAAGCAAGGCGCTACGGGCTTCGGCGAGCTGGTCGCCAGCGTTCGCTGGTGGACATTGATCCCCGGTCTGCTGGGGTCATTTTTTGTATTTGCCAGCATTAGCGGGTATCAGAACGTTGGCGCCGCGACGACTATCGCGGTACTGGTCGCCAGCCAGTTAATCGGCGGACTGGCGCTGGATATCGCGCGTAGCCACGGCGTCACGTTACGCGCAATGGTCGGGCCGGCGTTTGGCGCGCTGTTGCTGGTCATTGGCGCATGGCTGATTGCGAAGCGCCAGTTTTAATGGGTTACAGGATCGTGCCGCCTTTGGTGAGCTGCTCGCGGCGCGCGTCCCGATCTTCTTGATATTGCCTGCCGTGATGCGCGATAGCCGTGCGTAAACGCTGCTGCTGCACATAACGATCTTCGCGACGTAATTCAGCGTCATCGCTCAAGGCAATCAGCAATTCATTCATATGGGCAATTACGCTCTCCGCGATGGCGGCATCCACGCGGGCGCTCACTTCCTCCAGGTGCGACATAAGCTCTCCTACTCTTTATTCTGTAACAGCATGATTCGCCTATTATACGCGTTATTGTCGCCCGATGCGGTAATTCGCCGCCGCCACCCTGATTTAACTTACGTCAAGTGGAAACACGGGGCTTAATAGACCGAGAATTCGCGCCTTTTTGCCTTTCTTCCGCCGTTTGCTTGCGTATAGACCCCGTAAAGTAGACGCGTGAAGAAGTCTAAGGGATAACAACGTGGCAAAATCTCTCTTGCGCAGCGGCAATCTGGATGATTATCAGGCCGTGGGCGGCGGCGGTCAGGCCGTATTTGAATCAGCATTGCAAATTCGCGAAACGCTTCGTCTGCGTAAACAGCAGGCGATGGTTGACTGTCTGGCGATTCCGCAACTTAACGATAATGGCGATCGGGTTGACTGGTATTCGCCGATTGAAGGTCAGGCGATAGCGTGGAAAGCGGCTGACGAAGAGACACGTTCTCGGGCTTTACGTTATTTAGCCAGCACTTTTGAAAGCGCGGCTGCACTCAGTCGCAAAAGTCTGCAATCCGGTAAAACAGCGCTCCAGCTATTTGGTTCGCTACTTGAGAAAGCGACGCAATTTCCCGGTGAAAATCATGTTTTCCTGGTTAACGGCAAACCGGTTATCACCTTCTGGGGATTCGTTAATCTCAACGAAAATACACGCGATGATGTGCTGGACTGCCTGCGGGTAACCGAGGCAATCCCCGACATCCCTCTGGTCGAGCCGGAGCCCGAAGAAAAGCCGCTGGTAGAGGCGGCATTTAGTCAGGCGGATGAACCTTTGTTAACGTCTGTCATTGAGCCGCCGAAAATGCCGGAGGAACCTGCTGCGCCGCCCGTTATCGTTAGCGAGCCGAAGCCTGCCGCACCTATCCCGGTTGCTGAGGCGAAAAGAGCTCGTCGTCTACCGCTGTGGAGCTTACCTGTCGCTGCCGTGGTTATCGCCGCCGTCGCCACGCCTTTTTTCTGGCCATCTTCATCCGTTGACGGGGCCTCTCCTGTTCGCGCCGCGCCTGTCGCTACCGCGAAAACTGACGTTACCCCCTTGCCTGAACTCACCGCGCATTTGCCGCTGCATCGCGCTGAGGTGACGCCCGCCCCCAAAGCGGCGCCGTTGCCGGAAGCGCCTGTTATCATTGCCGCTATCCCCAAAGACGCGCTGGTGATGGACAATACGCAGATGAAGCTTGGAACCACGCGCTTTTTAAACGGTAGCTGGCGCATCAGTGTGGATGTCAAAGATCCGATTACCGGCAAGCCGCCCTCTCTGCGTTATCAGATCCAAAATAACAAAGGCATCGCGCGCGTAGTACATGGCGATAACGTGGTTTGTCGGGCGGAAATTTTCTCTGGTCTGCATCAAACGGGCGAGCTGATGATTAAAAGTCGCGGCAATGCGCGCTGCACCGACGGTTCACGTTATCCGATGCCGGAAATTACCTGTAAAGCAGGCGTCAATGACGTCGCAACCTGTACCGCCCGTTATGGCGACCACGCGGCAATTCCGTTGACGTTTAAAAAGATAGGTGCCTGATTTTATGTTGGTCAATCTGTGTGATTACAAACAGAGCGTCACGCTCATTGCAAACAGCGGCGTCCAGTTTCTTGATTTTGGCTTAACGCCGCAAGAGTCGGCCCACTACGGACGTTTTGTGCGCAAAACGGCAAACGGCCCGCTACTGCGCCTCGATTTTGATCTGACCAGCGGGCGCTACACGTTGCCAGGACGTGCTGGCGGCCAACCCGAAGTCGTGAAACCGGAAAGCACTCAGACGCTGCACTATTCTCTGGATGTACTCGACGGAATCTGGCTCCCCCTGCCGTTCCTGCGTTTTAATCCGCCGCGTACCTTTATTGACGGGCCGGATAACTGGGCGCGCATTCAGGTACGTAAACTCAGCGAGCCAGATAGCGCCGGAAACACACACCGCATCACCCTCGCCTTCGACAGTCAGCTGGCAAAAAATATGCCTGCGGCGTTGGCGCCTTGCGAAAACGATCTGCTCAATGGCACACGTTTTGCGCTCGCCTGGCGCGATGAAGAAGTTGCCGATTTTCTTGACCAGACATGGATTGACGGCTGGCTGCGCGAGTCGTTTCTTCAGTATGCCTCACAGGTGGAAAACCGTTCGGAACAGGCCATTCAGCAAGCGCTGCGTAGTTTTGAGTATCAGGCGCACTGGTTGAATTTACTGACGCTGTTAGGCGAACAGCTTACGGTGCCGGAAGTGAAGTTTGTGACACATACGTTAAGCACGCCCGCAATCCCGGTCGATCTGATTCTGGATGTCGGCAATACGCATACCTGCGGCGTCTTGATCGAGGATCATGGCGATGCGAATGACGGGTTACGCCAGACGGCAGAGCTTCAGGTGCGTTCTTTAAGCGAGCCGCAGTATCTGAACGATCCTTTATTTACCAGCCGGGTAGAATTCTCGGAAGCACGCTTTGGCAAGCAACACTTTTCTGTCGAAAGCGGACGAGACGACGCCTTTGTCTGGCCTTCCATTGTGCGTGTGGGCGACGAGGCTCGCGCCCTTGCTATGCAGCGTGTGGGCACCGAAGGCAGCAGCGGTATCTCCAGCCCACGTCGCTACCTGTGGGATGAAACCCCCGCCTTGCAGGACTGGCGTTTTAGCCAGATCCACGGTAAAACGCAGCGCGAACCGCTTGCCACCGCGTTTCCGCTGATGAATCTGATGAACGATGACGGACAGCCGTTATTCCGCCTGCCGTATGAAGAAAGGCTACCGGTTTTTTCGCCGCAATACAGCCGTAGCACCTTGATGACGCATATGTTGTGCGAAATTCTGGCTCAGGCGCTGGGGCAAATTAACAGCGTCGCCACCCGGCTGCGGCTCGGCTTTCCCGCCTCGCCGCGCCAGCTACGCACCCTGATTTTAACGCTGCCTTCCGCCATGCCGAAACAGGAGCGAGAAATTTTCCGCCAGCGAATGTTTGAAGCGCTGGCGCTGGTCTGGAAAGCCATGGGCTGGCATCCGCAGGATGAGGATTTCACCACGCCTAAGCAGCGTGAAAAAAGCGTGGTGCCGGTACCAGAAATACAGATGGAATGGGACGAAGCAAGTTGCGGCCAACTGGTATGGCTTTATAACGAAGCCATTTCGCATTACGCCGGGCGTACCGAATCCTTTTTTAATGCGCTGGCCAGACCGGATCGCCAGCCTGAACCCGGCGTCGTCCCCGGGCGCGCGTTGCGCGTGGCATCGATTGATATCGGCGGCGGCACGACGGATATGGCGATCGTTCACTATCAGTTAGATGACGGCGTGGGGGCCAATGTAAAAATTACGCCTCATCTCCTGTTTCGCGAAGGTTTTAAAGTCGCCGGGGACGATCTGCTATTAGATATCATTCAGCGTTGCGTACTCCCTTCCCTGCAAACGGCGTTGCAACGGGCAGGCGTTACGGATGCCGCCGCCCTGCTGGCGACCTTATTTGGCGATTCGGGACGAATTGATACTCAGGCCATTTTGCGCCAGCAAACGGCGCTGCAATTATTTATGCCGCTGGGCCATGCGGTACTTTCCGCCTGGGAGCAAAGCGACATTAACGATCCGTTTGCCGGTTTACATGCGACATTTGGCGATCTGCTGATCCGCCGCCCAACGAGCAACGTGATGAACTATATCCAGCAGGCGATCGATCATGCCTTACCGTCTGGTTCGCCGACATTTGATATATTCAATGTGCCGTTGCAAATCCAGTTTAGCCAGCTTCAGGAGTCTCTGCTGGCCGGTCAGTTTACGCTGACAACGCCGCTTCATGCGGTCTGCGAAGCGATATCCCACTATCACTGCGATATCTTGCTGGTGACGGGGAGACCGACCTGTTTACCCGGCGTACAGGCGCTCATCCGGCACTTACAACCGGTGCCGGTTAATCGCATTGTGTGGATGGATAAGTATCAGGTACATGAATGGTATCCCTTCAGTCAACAAGGGCGTATCGGTAATCCAAAATCCACTGCCGCGGTGGGCGCGATGTTATGCAGCCTGGCGCTGGACTTACGTCTGCCGCGTTTCAATTTTAAAGCGGCTGATATCGGCGCGTATTCGACTGTACGTTATCTCGGCGTACTGGATAATACCGTTAATACCCTTCGCGATGAAAACATCTGGTATCACGAAATCGATTTGGATAAACCCGGCGCAACGCTGGACGCTCGCTTGCATTTTCCGCTACGCGGTAACGTGACGTTGGGCTTTCGTCAACTGGCGAACAGTCGCTGGCCAGCAACACCACTTTATTGCCTGAGCATTAATTCCGCCGAACTGGCGAAAACCATCGCTGGCGACGGCGTACTGAATGTGCGACTGAAATTACGCGGCAGTAGCAAAGATAGCGCCCCGGAATCGTTCATATTAAGTGATGCCTGGCTCCAGGACGGGACGCCGGTCGCCGCCGATGCGCTGACATTAAAATTGAATACGCTGGCTGACCGTCGCCACAGCGGCAGCCACTACTGGATAGATAGTGGGAGTGTATACCTGAAATGACAAAACCGTTAAACACCACCCAGGCTGTTATCGAGTGGGTTAACAACACGCGCCGTTACGCAACGCGACTGGATGACGAAGCCGACGCTCTGCTGGCGCAACTTACGCTTGCCGCGGCGGATGAGTCAGCGCTCAACGCCGCCTGCGCATCACATGGCTGCGTTGGTCTGTACGGGTATGCGCAATCCGCAAAAGCGCATCTGTTAACGACGCTATGCGGTAACGAGAATGGCAAGCTGGAAATTATCACGCCGGACCGTGACTATGATTATTTCAGCCACATCAATCCGGGTCATGCGCCAGCGAATATGGCTATTCGCTTTACGCGCGACATTTTTTCAAACGAGAGCGGCTGGCCGTTGCGCCTGCGCTTGATCAGTGAAGCCGAACTGGTGCAGATCTTTATTGCCTGGACCAGCTCGTCCCCCGTTTGTCGCCAGGTCGAAAAATCCATTATCACATCACGCCTGGAGAAATGGCAATCGCTTCGCCAACCGCAGCCCGTCCCCGGCGTTACCGCTGAAGAGGTAGCGACCATCGCGAGTTTCTGGCGCTCTTGCCTGCCGTCCGCCAGACAACATATTGATGATGCGACATGGCAACACTTTGCCTCGCTCTTGCCTGCGCTGGATCTCACGACACGGGCGCACGCCTGGGCATTACTGTGGGGAGAGCAACCGGAGATCACCCAGCAATGGCTGGCGCTGACGCATATGTTGCAACAAACCGGCCATGCCGGGGAACTGGCGGCGCCGCTCAGCCTGCTGGTCGATCATTTTGGCTTACCGGCGGAAAACTTCCTGACGCAAATGGCGCTAACCGCCAACGATACGCAAAGCGATGTGGTGGTGCATCCGGTTAAGGAAGGCCGACTGCTCAATGCGGTCAGCCTTTCGCTTGATTCTCTGGCGCTGCTTACCCGCGAACTGGTGCTAAGCGTTGAAAACAACGTACTGGATAACGTAGATTTACTGGATATTCCGGTCGCGCCAGACAGTCATCCTCATCCGTTATGGCGGGCGAAATTAGGTTGGATGCTGGCCCATTACCGCCAACAGGTACAGCCCGATGTTCTGGTGATTTGCAATGCTCTGGCATCTCGCTCGCAAACGTCCACTGCCGCCCATCACTTACTGGAGTGGGTTAACGCCACGCAGCCGCAGCATGAATCAGCGTTACCCGGCGTCGTCTGGGCTATTACTCCACAGGATGCCCGTTTTGCCACCCAGCAAAATCTGGATGAAGCCGTCCAGCAGTTGATGGGTAAACCTGGCGTGCATTGGGGAACGTTGCAGGCGCTGGATAAACACAGTATGCAGCGTTTGGTGGAATGGTTATCGCAGGCGACATCGGCACCACAGCGACAGGCGCGCTTACAGGCGTTACGCGAACAACTGCGAGGCCGCGTGCGCGATCTGTTACCGATGTTTGATGACGCGCGGCTACCGGTTGAAACCGTGATCCGGCGTCTTCAGGCCCAGGCCGCCAGACATGGCGACCTGCTGGCCGGGCTGTTACCGCCGGTACAGAACTTCGAAGCGTTGCTGAGCACCCGACAGTCACGAGAAGAACAGGTCTGCGGTTTATTTAATGACGCGATCGATCTCTTTGCCGACGAACCAACGCGCGCTTCAGCGTCAGAAGGTCACGAAACAGGCTACCAGGCGCACAAAATGTGGATCAATCATCTGCGCCAGTGGGCCCACTGCCGGGATAATGCGCAGCGTCTGGGACTGGAACCGCAGATGCTCAACGCCGTGGCGGAGATTTTAATTACCGCCAGCTATCGCCTCGGTTTACCTCAGCAGTTACAGAAAACCATGCAGCGCGAGGAGGTGAGCGGCGCGCAGCTTCATGCCATCATTGGTAACTTCATCGCCTGGCTCGGCTACGCCAATATCGAGGAGGCCCAACGCCCGGCCAGCCGCGTTCAGAAAGGCGCAGCCATTTTCGCCGCAACACCGCGTTCGACAATGTTGCGTCTAACAAAGCTTGACGAACAGCCCGTTCACGCCGCCAGCCGCTATGTCTATGACTGGCTTGTTGCGCTGTATACCCTGGCCAATGAGAACGCAGGATATCGGCATCCGCAGGACGTTACCGACGTAGACAGAGCGCAATTAATTGCCCTGATAGCCTGACCTGGCGGAAAAACCATGCCCGGTAACCTGTATCGGGCTTGAGGTCAGAAAAGCGAAAACAGCAATGCGACGGGGAAACTTATCGGCCATGTCGCGCCAACCAAAAAGGCGCTCAGGAAACGAATTCGTTTTTTGTCATGAGTCAAAAACCAGGTGATCAGGGATGATATCACCGCCATGACGGCGTAAAAAATTAATATCTTTTGAAAGAGGGTCATATCAGGCATCCACGCCAACCAGAGGAAAAAACGCGCGCAATATGCTCTTTTTATTTGACGCACATCAAGGTTTATCAGCCTTAACAGCAAAACGTTCTCAATGCACGGCTCCGCTCACAGAATATCCTGTTTAGGTATTATTGCGGATCTCGCCAACCCGTACTATACCCATAGGGGTTATGATGAAAGGTGGCGAAAATGAATGTTTCCAGTAAAACCGTCGTGCTGATTAATGTCTTTGCTGCTGCAGGACTTTTGGGTCTGATCTCGTTGAGATTCGGCTGGTTTGCTTGAGGTGTTCAACCTTTGAGTACTTGCTGCGCATGTTGGCGGGGAGGTCCCCCTCTCCGCCGACACCCGCCTATTTTTTCACGATTTTTCTGAACAGTAAATGATCCTTAATGCTTAACCATGATGTGGCGGACAAGGGTGTAGTCTTCCAGACCATACAATGACATATCTTTGCCGTATCCCGACTGTTTTTGCCCTCCATGCGGCATTTCGCTAACCAACATGAAATGGGTATTAATCCAGGTACAGCCATACTGCAATCTGGCGCTAAGCCGGTGCGCCCGCCCGACGTCCTGAGTCCAGACGGAGGATGCCAGACCATAGCGAGAATCGTTGGCCCACCTCAGAACCTGATCTTCATCATCAAAGACGGTTATACTGACCACCGGGCCGAAGACCTCGCGTTGCACGATGGCATCTTCCTGTTTTGCGTCTGCCAGCAACGTCGGAGCGAAATAGTAACCTTTACCTTCCGTTTGACTTCCGCCAGTAATCACACGGATATGGCTGAGGGCCTTCGCCTCCTCTACAGCCGCTGTGACGCGCTTCAGGTGCGCCAGCGAACTTAACGGCCCCAGCTCTGTCGACTCATCCTCCGGCGCGCCCATTTTCAGGCTGCTCACTGCGTTCCCTAGCTTTTCGACCAGCGCATCATAGATACCGCGCTGCGCGTATATACGGCACGCCGCAGTACAATCCTGTCCGGCATTATAGAAACCAAAAGTCCGGACGCCCTGCGCCACCGCATCCAGATCGGCGTCATCAAAAACAATCACCGGGGCTTTACCACCGAGTTCCATATGCGTACGTTTTATCGCTGGCGCAGTATGGCGCAGAATATGCTCCCCGGTCGCGATAGAACCGGTTAAAGAGACCATGCGTACTTTTTCATGGCCGGTCAATACATCGCCAACAGTTTGCCCTCGTCCGAACAGGACATTGAGCACCCCCGGCGGAAAGATATCCTTCGCCAGCACGGCAAGTTTAAGCGCCGTCAGCGGCGTGATTTCAGAAGGCTTAATCACCACGCAGTTACCTGCCGCCAGCGCTGGCGCCAGCTTCCAGGCCGCCATCATGAGCGGATAATTCCACGGCGCGATAGAGGCAACCACGCCAATCGGATCCCGGCGGATCATCGACGTATGTCCTTCCAGATATTCGCCCGCCGCCAGCCCACTCAAACAACGGGCCGCGCCGGCAAAAAAGCGAAAGACATCCACGATTGCCGGAATTTCATCATTAATTACGCAGTGCAAAGGCTTACCGCAGTTTTGCGATTCAAGCCGGGCGAACTCAAGGGCGTTTTGCTCGATGCTGTCCGCCAGTTTTAACAGACATTCCGCCCGTGCTTTGGGTGTGGTCTGCCCCCATTCGGCAAACGCGTTATCGGCGGCCTGCACTGCGGCGTCAACCTGCGCGGGCGACGCTTCCGCAATCTCAAGTATGACCTCGCCTGTCGCCGGGTTATAAACAGACTGCCTTTCTCCCTCGCCGTCCACCAGCACGCCATTAATCAGTAATTGATATTGCATAGCATTTTCCCATATCGTCATTAATCGATTTCCGGCGAACGGGCCGCCGCTTTCCTAAAAATAGACGGCGCGCCAGATGCTCACCCGGCACACTCGGGAAATTTAGTCAGGTTGTGAGCTGACACGCATTCCACCTCACACAAGGCTTTTAGCGCTCAGCATCTCGCGAATCAGGCTGCCAAGCTGTTTTACGGCCTGTTCTTCCCGTTCTCCCCAATGCCATGCGGTGTTAAAACGAAAGAAACGCGTCCAGGCGCCGGACGTTGAAAACATTTTCCCCGGCGCGATACTGATAAGGTGTTCAAGCGCTTTGGCGCTAAGTTCACCGGCATCAAGCTGCTCAGGTAGCTCCAGCCAAAGAAAATAACCGCTATCGTTATGGTGAATTTTTACTTCCGCCGGGAGATGGCGCAAAAGGGTTTGCCAGGCTTGCTGTTTACGTTCGGCAAGCTGCCTTCGCAATCGTCGCAGATGCGCGTCATATCGACGTGTCGAGAGATAATCCACTAACGCCAATTGCATGGGGGAACTGGTGGATAATGTGCTCATTAACTGCAAACGCTGAATTTGTCTGGCATGGCTTCCTCCCGCAACCCAGCCAATGCGAAAACCGGGAACCAGACATTTGGAAAAAGACGAACAATGCAACACGGTATCGTCGCGATCCCATGCTTTGGCAGGCAGAGGTTTCTCGCGGCCAAAGTAGAGTTCGCTATAAACATCGTCTTCAATTAGCGTCACGTTATGGTGCGTGAGTAACGCAACCAGCCGCGCTTTTTTCTCAGCACTCAGCGTGAACCCTAACGGATTCTGGCTGTTGGTCATTAACCAGCACGCTTTCACCGGATATTCCTGTAACGCCTGTTCCAGCGCCATAAGATCGATACCTTCTTTAACATCGGTAGGTATCGACAACGCTTTCAGGCGCAATCGCTCCAGGGCCTGTAGCGCACCGTAGAAACAGGGGTTCTCCACCACCACCCAGTCTCCCGGCGCCGTCACCGCCTGTAAACTAAGATTCAACGCTTCCAGCGCGCCGGCGGTAATGACAATCTCGTCAGGAGAAACGGTAATCCCCTGCTGCGCGTAACGGCGTGCTATCGCATAGCGCAATTCTGCATTACCTGGCGGCAAGTTTTCGATGACGCTCATTGCCGTCGCGGTTTTGCTGACCTGCGCCAGAGAGCGGTTCAATTGCGGCAAGGGAAACAGACGCGGATCGGGAAACGCTGAGGCAAAGGGCACCACAGAGGTATCACGGCTCGCCTGCAGCATCTCAAAAATATAGGTATTGATATCTACGGCTTCATCCCGAATAACGTGCGCTGCCGTCGCGACTGACCGACAAACCGGATGCGGCGCGACATAATAACCAGATTGCGGACGGGCGATAATCCGTCCCTGACTTTCCAGCAACTGGTACGCATGACCGACAGTCATAAAACTCATGCCGCTACTGGCGACCTGCTCCCTCAGCGAGGGTAATCGATCGCCGGGTTGCCAAACGCCAGAGGCGATTTGTTCTCTAATTTGCTCCGCCAGACGTTGATATTTTTTCATTATTCGATCTCATTGAGCGCTGCTTGCAGGTGGCAACCGCAGTGTATATCAGTTGTTAAAATTAACAATGATTTGCTAACTGTTATGGTGCTTTCCAACAGGCGTAATGATTAGATTTCGCAACAAAACGCCGTTTCAGGGTCTCTGCTTAACGGGAAAGTCAAACCAAGTGTTCGGGTATGGTTCATGAGTAAGAGAGAAGTGCCACCATTCAGTATCCAGTGGCGTAAAACCCGCATCACGCATCAATGTTTGTAATAACAACCTATTTGCGCGTTGCTGAGCGGTAAGTATGACATTATCGGGATGGGATAACGGACTAAAACAGTCAAAGCCGGTACCAAAATCCAGACTATTATCTGGCGAGCGCTGCGCCGCGGACGCAGTACAATTCACCAGTGGTCGTCCGGGATCGTATATTGGTATTTTACTGTCAAGTGGAACAATCGTTAGATCAAGCGTACTTCCCCGACTGTGGCCGGATCTGGCGGCAAGATAACCTTCCTCAAACAGACGATTTTTCTCTACCTGCGGATAAAATTCGTTTTTCATTTGGTTTTGAGAAGGATCTTTGGCCCACGCGATAAAGTCGTTCACTGCGCTTTGCGGACGGTAGCAATCATATATTTTTAAGGTAAGTCCGAAGGGGCGTAAACGATCGGCGACCTGCTTCACTGCGTTCGCGGCTGGTCGTGTTAACAGGCAAACAGGCGCGTTATAGCCTTTAATGGGGCGACCAATAAAGTTATGGGAACTGAAGTATCGCATGTCTACCTGTACGTCGGGGGCGACCGTAGTAATATCGACAAAGTCTTTTGGCTGGTGGAGATCAATATGGTTTTCAGCTGACATTGCCTGAACGGACAACAGGCTGAACAGGAGGAAAGAAGATACGCATTTTACCATATGTTACACCTCGCGAGAGTCACAGGGGTGATTATGTATTTGAGCAGGTAAAGATTAGCGGACACCGCTTAAACAGATGGTTAAAATAAACATCTTTCCCCCTGTAATCTGTGCCTTATCACAAACGGAGAGTTTATATTTTGCTTATACGACCACTGCGCCTCCTGTTCTATACCCAAAATAATTCGAGTTGCGTAAAGGCGGCAAGGGAGTGAGTCTCAGGAGCACAGATAACGATGTGTTTTCACAAAGGCGAGTCTACCTGACCAGAAAGGTCATTTGATAATCAGTAGTACAGTTGTTGTCGCCTTCCATAACTAAATAACATTGTTTCGCCAAAGATAAGACCACTATATAGTCAGGAAGGCAATTAGTGAGGAACACGTCGATTGTCGGCGATAATGCACTGAAATTACGATTCACTGCAGTTGTGCAAACACATAGAATCCCCCTCGAACCGAGATAATTCGGTCTGCTGGTCATAGCCATTATTCAGTAAGACCGCAGGTTGCAGCGGCGGATCACGGGCGTGAAGAAACATCCTGTGCCCCAAATTTTTTGGACAAGCGCTGAACCTGCCGTATACTTTTACTTAACGTACACTCCGCCATAAAAATAAACCCTGCGATGATACCGTAATGCCATAGGCATAACTTAAGGATATGCCATAAATCAAGCGAAGCATGATTTAACTTCTCAGTAATTGCGATAGTCTGTACAAATATTATGGGATGAAATAATAAGATGCCTAACAAAAATATCCCTACCACGATCATGGCAAGTAACTGAAAAAAAGCCCATCCGATAACGAAACGGTAAAGTAACAGCAATAATAGCCGTCCACATTTCCTTAGCCATTCTGACTGCAAAATGCCCCAGGATGCTGTCTTTTCGTGAATTTCACCATCTGATTTCTTCATTTTGAGCCTCCTCGCAGGTTTTTATAATTTTATCGCCCAACTGGAAACAAAGCCGTCAGCTAATCGTTACAACAAATATAATTAAGACAAAAACTAAAGAGTAAGATATTTATATCATAAGCACTATCAGTATTGGCCTTCTGCCCTACCGCTAAACATCTCATTGTTGTTAGCCTAATAATACTTTTAGTTTAACTTCTTATAAGACAATTTCTACACGGTTGAGCAACTATTTACTTTCTCTAAAAATAATATAGTGCGTAATTAATCATTACTCATAGTACATGATGATGTGAGAATTAAGAAAACCGTTTTACTTTCATTCGTTTTATCTGACATATTTCATGGCCAGGAGGCGTGGGCATGACTAAAGCTACGGGTCGATTTGAACAATTGAACAATAATGTTGACGGTTCAGGACAAAGCAAAAATCAGGTGTTTCACCGATAGGCAAACCGATGGGCAACATGGGATAATATTTCGAATACCACCTATTCCAGTAATGAAGTATCATATAATCACTTGTGGTCTACATTATGCCAATTACTATCGGGAGAGGATTTTTAAAGAGTGAGATGTTTTCTCAAAGTGCTATCTCTCAACGCTCTTTCTTTACGTTACTATGGGAAAAGATTAAAGATTTTTTTTGTGACACGCAAAGATCCACTGCCGATCAATATATAAAGGAATTATGTGATGTTGCCTCTCCGCCTGACGCGCAACGTTTATTTGATTTATTTTGCAAGTTATATGAATTATCATCACCGTCATGCAGAGGAAATTTCCATTTTCAGCACTATAAAGATGCTGAGTGTCAGTATACAAATCTCTGTATTAAAGATGGCGAAGATATTCCGTTATGTATTATGATACGTCAGGATCACTACTATTATGAGATAATGAATAGAACAGTGCTCTGTGTTGATACTCAGTCTGCCCACCTGAAAAGATATTCTGATATTAATATAAAAGCTAGCACTTATGTTTGTGAACCGCTATGTTGCTTGTTCCCTGAGCGGTTACAACTCTCGCTATCCGGCGGTATAACATTTTCCGTTGACCTAAAAAATATAGAAGAGACGCTTATCGCCATGGCAGAAAAGGGTAATTTATGTGACTGGAAGGAACAGGAAAGAAAAGCCGCCATCTCCTCCAGGATTAATCTGGGCATCGCCCAGGCAGGTGTAACAGCTATTGACGACGCTATCAAAAACAAAATAGCCGCAAAGGTTATTGAGAATACTAACTTAAAGAATGCAGCGTTTGAACCAAATTATGCACAAAGCTCAGTTACTCAAATTGTTTATTCATGTTTGTTTAAGAATGAGATACTAATGAATATGCTGGAAGAAAGTTCCTCTCATGGCCTGCTATGTTTAAACGAGCTTACTGAATATGTAGCGCTACAAGTTCATAACAGCCTTTTTTCTGAAGATTTATCTTCACTCGTTGAAACAACAAAAAATGAGGCTCATCACCAGAGTTGATCACACCATAAATAGTATGGATTTACAATCCCCTGGCAATACCAAAACCATCTAATACAATAACTTTAAATATATACTCCCAGGGAATAATGGATTTACTATGGAACGAATTGGCTCGTTATTTTTATAATTGACATACTGAGTATAAGTATATTTTCTCATACAACTTATCGCACTTATTGACAAACCGTTTTCGCTAATTTGAAGTGTGGAATAATAACTCAAAGAAATTATTGGCATCATAGCCTCACGACGTAACTGGAAGGTGGCATGATGCTTACAAAAACGTTATCAGTAGTTTTACTGACCTGTGCGCTGTTTTCAGGCCAGTTACTGGCGAAACAGCAAGACCACGCATTCGTATGGTTTGCGACGGGAGGGCACCAGCTTAGACACGAAGCCGACAGCGATGAATTACGGGCGGCAGCGGAAGAATCCGCGGAAGGCTTGCGCGAGCACCACAACTGGCAGAAATCGCGCAAACCAGAAAGCTATTTTCGTTAATTAAACGCCCCTGCGCTTCGGCAGCGTTTTCATCAGCGCTTCAGGGCTCACTGAAGCGACAACGCTGCCGGGCTGGGGCATTTTTAAGATGTGGTTTTTAATTTTGCCAATGACATGCATTTCGCAAGGGCGGCAGTCGAATTTTAGCGTCAGTACCTCATCGCCATGCACCAACTGCATCGGCGTGGCTTTCCAGCTCTTAATATTTCCTTTCGCCTGCTTTGGACAAAGGTTGAACGCAAAACGCAGGCAGTGTTTGGTGATCATGACCGGTACCTCGCCCTTCTCCTGATGCGCCTCATAGGCCGCATCAATCAATTGTACGCCGTAACGGTGATAAAATTCCCGCGCTTTGTGGTTGTAGACATTAGCGAGAAAGCTGAGATGCGTTTGCGGGTAGACCGGCGCAGGCTGCGCCACGGGTTTCCGACGACCTCGTTGATAATGGGCCAGCCGCGCCGCGTCAAGCATATCAATCGCCTCCCGACGGAACTGATTGAGCAGGCTATTTGGCACGAACAACGCCGCCGGTAATGTCACCTGCATATCACGCACGTAGTAAGGCGTCTGTCCCAGCTTCGCCAGTCCGGCTTTTAGGTTATTCAACGCTTTTTCAGAGTTGTTGGCTTCCTCAAATACCCCGTCAAGCGTATGCGTGATGCAGACACCGTCTTCACTGGTCAGCGTCAGAATAAGCTGTTCCTGCCAGCTGCCCAACATGATATCAACCGCCACACGGCGCTCACTGGAGGTTTTTGTCAGCGCTTGCTGCCAGTTATGATCCAGATTACGATTCAACGGATGATGCGGACGGACTTTATGCAGGTCGGCAGGCATATCATTTGGCCAAACGCGGTAGCGGTTATGACCGGTTTTCTCCACCGTATTGGCGCGAAAACCCACCACCTCACGCTTAATCAACACGTTCAGACCATCGCCATTCGCCAACGGCTCCGTCGCTTCTACGTCGAGATAATCCTTCGCCACATTCAGCACCTCGCCTACCGGCAAGCCAATAAATTTTGGTGAATCAAATGCGCCAATATCGCCTTTACGCGCGTTAACAAAATAGTCGGTGCTGCCGCGATGGAAGGTTTTCTCCGTGGAGGGAACAAAAAAGTGTTCGGTCCGACCAACCGACGCACGCGCCAGATCGCCACGTTGCTCGATAATCGCGTCCAGCATCTGACGATAATGCGCGGTGATGTTTTTGACATAGCTCATGTCTTTATAGCGCCCTTCAATCTTGAAGGAACGTACGCCTGCATCGATCAACGCGCCGAGGTTAGCCGTTTGGTCGTTATCTTTCATCGATAGCAAATGTTTTTCGTAAGAGACCACCCGCCCCTGATCGTCTTTTAACGTATACGGTAAGCGACAGGCTTGCGAACAGTCGCCCCGATTGGCGCTGCGCCCGGTTTGCGCATGAGAGATATAACACTGCCCAGAATAAGCGACACACAGCGCGCCATGAATGAAGAACTCAATCGTGGCGTCAGTAGCCTGATGAATAGCCGCTATCTGACTCAAATTAAGCTCGCGCGCCAGTACAATCTGTGAAAAACCGACATCGGCAAGAAACTTCGCTTTTTCCACGCTGCGAATATCACACTGTGTACTGGCGTGAAGCTCAATCGGCGGGATATCCAGTTCCAGAATGCCCATATCCTGCACAATCAGCGCATCCACCCCGGTGTTGTACAAATCGGTGATTAACCGCTGCGCGGGCTCCAGCTCATCATCATGCAGAATAGTATTCAGCGTGACAAAAATCCTGGCGCCGTAACGGTGAGCAAACGGAACCAGATCGGCGATATCGCGCAGACTGTTACTGGCGTTATGACGTGCGCCAAAACCGGGTCCGCCGATGTAGACGGCATCTGCGCCATGCAAAATCGCTTCGCGAGCAATTGCGGCGTCACGGGCCGGACTTAACAATTCGAGATAGTGAGGTTGCTGGCGCATACAGTCGTTCTTATCCAATAGAAGCGAAATGGCGGCTATTGTAGTCAGAAGCGCAAACTAACGAAATAGTTTTCCCGCTTAATCACGTGGGTAATGGATCAGCGAGTGAAAATGAACCGTCTGGTCACTGCTGTTGCGATAGGTATGCGCCGTATCGCCGGCAAAACGCAAACCTTTACCGGCGTCTATGGTTTGCCATACCCCACCAGTACACATGTCCAGCCGACCCTGAATCACCACCACATGTTCGATAACGCCGGCTTTATGCGGCGTTGATTCGCTGACCGTGCCAGGCGCCAGCAATAGGGAAAAATAGTCAAAACAGAGTTCAGGATCCCATGGAAACAACGGTGTGATTACCATCGCTTGCTGCTGGGGATCGAAGGTCGGAGGAAATTCGGCCTGCGGCGGCGAAATAAACACTGAGAATGGAACGTTCAGGCCCGTCGCAATTTTCCACAGCGTTGCGACTGTCGGACTGGATTCATTACGCTCTATCTGCCCCAACATGGCTTTTGAGACGCCGGAGATCTCCGCCAGACGCGATAAACTCCAGCCTCGCTGATGGCGTAACGTTCTTAACGTGGTCGCCAGATAGTGTGTCAGGTTATCCATTTTCCCCCCTGTAAGGCCATAGCGTATCACTTGTACGCTATAACGCACAATGCTACATTGACTGACCGTTATAACGCACAAGAGGCGATCATGCGTCTGTTATCACTGCCGTTACCTACTGTATTATCTGGTCTGGTCGCCGTTCTGGTCGGCTATGCGAGTTCCGCCGCCATTATCTGGCAGGCGGCGCTTGCCGCTGGCGCAACACCCGCAGAGATCGCCGGCTGGATGACCGCCCTCGGTATAGCCATGGGCATAAGCACACTAACGTTAACCTTGTGGTATCGTGCGCCGGTTTTAACCGCCTGGTCAACGCCTGGCGCCGCTCTGTTGGTAACAGGGCTTCAGGGATTATCGTTGCCAGACGCCGTGGGCATATTCATTGTCGCCAATGCCCTGATTGTGCTGTGCGGCGTCACGGGATTGTTTGCGCGTTTGATGCGGATAATCCCCCATTCTCTTGCCGCCGCAATGCTGGCGGGAATACTGCTACGCTTCGGCCTGCAGGCGTTCGGGACGCTCAACGGAGAGTTTGTCATGTGCGGCGGTATGCTATTGGCGTGGCTACTCTTTAAAGTATTCGCGCCCCGCTATGCCGTTATTGCTGCCATGGTAATGGGAATAACGGTGGCGCTCATCCAGGGTAAGGTGGCGATGAGCGGTATTCATTTCGCGCCGGTGTGGCCCACCTTCGTTCCCCCCCACTTTTCATTCGCTCAAAGCCTGAGCGTCGCGGTACCGCTCTTCCTGGTGACGATGGCATCGCAAAACGCCCCCGGCGTCGCCACAATGAAGGCGTCTGGCTATCAGCTTCCTGTCTCTCCGTTAATGATTTTTACCGGGTTGCTGGCGCTGCTGCTTTCGCCATTTGGCGTTTATTCTATCTGCATTGCCGCCATTACAGCCGCCATTTGTCAAAGCCCGGACGCGCACCCCGATCCAACGCGTCGCTGGTTAGCGGCCGCCGCCGCAGGCGTTTTTTATTTACTTGCCGGGTGGTTTGGCGGTTCGATAACCGCGCTGATGGTCGCCCTGCCGGTTAGCTGGGTGCAAATGCTGGCTGGTCTGGCACTGTTAAGTACGATTAGCGGTAGCCTGTATCAGGCGCTTACTCACGAAAGTGAGCGTGACGCGGCAGTTATCGCATTTCTCGTCACCGCCAGCGGGCTAACGCTGATGGGCATCGGATCGGCATTCTGGGGGTTGATCGCTGGCGGAATAGGCTACGCAGTATTAACGAGAACGCGCCGCCCATCGTTGTCTGGCTGATGGTGGCCGCTAATCTGCCGGGGTTTGCGCCATCTTGCGATGGCGCCGCAGAATTATTTTTTATTAACGTCAAACATAGAGGTATCCGTCGCCATATCATCCACGACCTGTTTCAACGTCTCAAACGCCATTGGCGTACTGGAATTGCTCAGGTCTTTACCTTCACCCTGGCGTACTACCTTGACGACCGGCTTGTTGGTCGCGGCATCTATCAGCTCACCTTCAAAATAGAGGTGGGTATCCATGGTCCGGTGGCCCGTCGCCATTTGCGTGCCCGCCACAATCAGCGCTACAGGGATCACCTCATAGAATTGCAGCCCTTCTTTGCTGGTATCCACGCCCGTAATCGCCCCGCGGAAAATCAAACTGCGCGGCCCTGGCGTCGTGACCAGCGGTTTGCGCTGTTCAATTGCTGATTTTACTTTAGTGTTCGTATAAGCCAGCAGTTTATCAAGAACTTGCTGCCCGACCTGGGTCGTTGGTTTGGGGACGGGATAGTATGTTATCGGATTGTAAACAATACTGTCATAGTTAGAGTCATTGAAATGTGGATCTACCCAGCGCAACACCGGTTTCCCCGTGGCGGAGGTAGTTTCCTGCAGGTCCGAATAATTTTTTAAGAATCCAGAATACTTATCCGGCTGTGTGACTTTAGACGCACAGCCGGATAACGCCAGCAAGCCAGTAAGCACTGCAACTTTAAATAAAGTATGAGTACGCATGAAACGATCCCTTTAGTCTTCGCAATGATGCAAAGGAAATAATAGCAAAACGAAATCATTCTGGATGCACTAAAAATGGTAACGACAGCACAATTTGAACGCGGCGCCCGACAAAAAAATGCCGAACGCAGCGAGACTTACAGAACTTGCATCGCTCAGGCCGTTTTTCTCGCCAGCATCGTAGCAAAGCGCAGTTTGATACGGTTGCCATTTTCGTCCGTGCGGTGAAGCTCGCCGACATCTTCGTTGTATTTCAGCATGTCCCATCCTTCGTAATAGCGGCGTAATTCGCCTTCTTTAAAAGCGAACGGGAATCCCACCGTACAGGGAAAGTCCGGCGTATCCATTGCCGCAACAATCAAATTATACCCGCCGGGTTTTGTGCAGCGTTGCATATTGGCAATTAAACCGGGAATGGTTTGCGCCTCAAGAAACATCATAACCACCGTCGAGAGAATAAAATCGTATTCGCCGTCAAAGGTCAATGTATTCAGATCGACAAGGTCGGTTTGCAGATTATCCAGCCCTTCTGCCGCTTTAATACGCTCAAGGTTAGCCATACTGGCCGGATTTTTATCCCACGCGGTAACGTCATAACCGTTCGCGGCCAGATACAGACTATTACGGCCATTGCCACATCCTAAATCCAGCGTTCGGCCTGGCGCGACAACCTTTGCCGCCGCCAGCACATCCGAATGCGTGCGGGTTAAACCGTATTTCTCAGTAAAGTAATTTTCGTCACGAACGGTCATTTTTTTCCTCCGTTTTCAACAGTGCAGCGCGCTCAGTGCGAATAAGCAACGTCCCCTGCACCAGCAATAGAAATGTACGAACCAGCAATAAAGCGATAATAGCGTTAGTGAAAATAAACAGCGGGACGGCCAGAATATGGAAAAGCCCTGATTCACTACCGTGACCAAGATGTAACCCCGTGGTCGCCAGCGCGGAAACGCCGAACGAAAAACTCCAGAAGGAAGCATTAAACGGTTGTGATAAATACCAGGGCATTAATCGCAGCATAAATAAAAGCTGTAACAGACCGTAGCCGAATAGCATTTTCGCCAGCGTGTCGCCCTCCCCGCCATTGACGCTCAGCCAGGCGCTACAGGCGACCAGCGCGGGCGCCAGTTGGATACCCAGCGACGTACGCAGCACCGCCGGTAATTCGCCGCAGCTACGCAGTCGCTGCAAAATAACCGGCTCCAGACTTAACCACGAAAAGACGCCTGCGCCTAAAAACACCAGTCCGGCATCATTGTAACCGAGCGCTCCACAGGCCATAGCGCTGATAAAATTATTCGCTACCGTGGGCAGATAAAGTCCTGGGGTTGTCGCTTCTTCCGGATGCGCTCCGCGCCAAAGTCCCGCCGTCTGCCAGGCGGCATACGCCAGTTGTATGACGACCCCCACGCTGAATAGCGCAACGGCCAACGGGCGATACCAGGGAACGAAACCGATCGCGACCAGCATCGTGGTGGCGGGAAACAGGCTGACAAAACTGCTCATTACCGGATGTCGCACTTCAGCCATCACGCTATGGGGAAAGCGCACCAGACGGCTAAGGAACGCCAGGGTCAAGAGTGCCCAAATAATCATCGCCAGGATCACCATGATGTCGCCGGGCCAGTGGCTTATTCCCCATATCTGGCTGGCATAACGCCAGGCGAATCCCATACCGATAGTGCCAAGGACGATGCCAAAATAGCCCGCAGGCAGATTGAGCACGCGATCGCTCTGCTTGTGATTACGCATTTTGTTTAATTTATAAAGTATATTTGAAATGCATTTTATGGAATTTCTGGTTGTTTCGCCAGTACCTTTGCTACGGTTATCTTAATCGTTCACACGGAATTTCCCTATGACCAAATATCGACTGAGTGAAGAACCTCGTGCTTTTACTTATCAGGTAGACGGTGAGAAGAAAAGCGTCTTATTACGACAAGTTATTGCCGTAACGGATTTTAACGATGTTAAAGCCGGAACCTCCGGCGGCTGGGTTGATGCCGGTAATGTGCTGTCACAACAGGGGGATTGCTGGATTTATGATGAAAACGCGATGGCCTTTGCGGGCACGGAAATTACGGGTAACGCGCGTATCACGCAGCCGTGCTCGCTCTACAATAACGTGCGAATAGGCGATAACGTCTGGATTGATCGCTCTGATATCAGCGATGGCGCGCGGATAAGTGACAACGTCACCATTCAGTCCTCTTCCGTGCGCGGAGAGTGTGCGATTTATGGCGATGCCCGCGTGTTAAACCAGTCAGAAATTCTCGCCGTTCAGGGACTAACGCATGAACATGCGCAGATTTTACAAATTTACGATCGCGCCACCGTGAACCATTCGCGGATTGTCCATCAGGTACAGCTTTATGGCGACGCCACTATCACTCTCGCTTTTATTGAGCACCGGGCGGAGGTCTTTGATTTCGCGCTCATCGAAGGCAACAAAGACAATAATGTCTGGATCTGTGACTGCGCCAAAGTCTATGGCCATGCGCGGGTTATCGCCGGCACAGAGGAAGATGCTATCCCTACCCTTCGCTACAGCTCGCAGGTAGCGGAACATGCGTTAATCGAAGGCAACTGTGTGTTAAAACATCATGTGCTGGTAGGCGGACATGCTGAGATACGCGGAGGCCCGATTTTACTGGACGACCGCGTGCTGATTGAAGGCCAGGCCTGTATACAGGGCGAAATTCTGATTGAGCACCAGGTCGAGATTAGCGGACGGGCGACGGTTATAGCCTTTGACGGCAATACTATTCACCTGCGCGGCCCAAAAGTGATCAATGGCGAGGATCGTATTACGCGTACCCCCTTAGTCGGTTCCCTTTAATCCGCATCAATAATGCGGGCATACATATTAACGTCGTGATAGTCGCCGTTAAGATACTCCGCCTGCTTCATACAGCCCTCCAGCGTAAAATGGTTGCGCCGTGCGACTGCGTTACTGGCCTGATTATCAACGCGGCATTTAATGACGAAGCGCCGAATATCGCCGCGCCGGGCATAATGTGTCATCAGCGCCTGTAATGATTGCGACATTATCCCTTGTCCCTGGAAGGACTCATCCAGCCAGTAACCGATATAGGCGGCTTTGTTTATCGGTTCGATGGCATTAAATGAGAGTACGCCTGCCATCTCATTCTGGCAGAAAATCAGGTACATTTTGGCGTAACCACGCTGGTGCAACAGTATATTACCCTGCACATGCTTACGCGTTTCCTCCTGCGACGTGACATATTGCGGCCAGTCGAGCGACTGTTGTAGCCACGCTTTGTTTTTGAGTACCAGTTGGTGCAGCGCCGGAACATGACTTTCATCTGCCGCTCGCAGTTCCAGCGTCGTGCTAACAGGAATAATTTCCACCATCGCGTTGCCCTTCTTCGTTGTTGGTCGTGATCACATAAATAGCCTGGTTTACCGATAACCCGCAGGTGATATGAGCGTTTTTATTGTATCGCCATCACATTATTTTTTATTGGCCATATTTAGCGTATTTCCGCGTGACACATTTCACACTTATCCAACCATTCTCCGCCTATAAAACGCTCAACGACTGATTGTTTTATCACCACGGAGACGCCAATGACCTTTTCTGTGCAGGAAACGCTTTTTTCTTTACTGCGGCTAAACGGGATTTCAGGACATGAAAACAGTATTGCAAACGTTATGCAGCACGCGTTTGAACAGCAGGCCAAAGACGTCTGGCGGGATCGCTTAGGCAATGTCGTCGCCCGTTATGGCAGCGATAAACCCGACGCGCTTCGCCTGATGATTTTTGCGCATATGGATGAAGTGGGTTTTATGGTACGCAAGATCGAACCCTCCGGTTTTTTACGTTTTGAACGCGTAGGCGGCCCGGCGCAAATTACTATGCCCGGTTCGATTGTGACGCTTGCCGGACGTTCAGGCGATATCATGGGCTGTATCGGTATTAAAGCATATCACTTCGCGAAGGGTGACGAGCGCACCCAGCCACCCGCGCTCGATAAACTCTGGATTGATATCGGCGCAAAAGATAAAGCGGATGCCGAACGAATGGGTATTCAGGTGGGGACGCCAGTAACCCTTTACAACCCGCCGCACTGTCTGGGCAACGACCTGGTATGCAGTAAGGCGCTGGATGACAGGCTGGGGTGTACGGCGCTACTGGGCGTCGCCGAGGCCCTCGCCTCCACACCGCTTGATATCGCGGTATTCCTGGTCGCGTCGGTACAGGAAGAGTTCAATATTCGCGGCATTATTCCCGTTTTACGACGCGTGCGCCCCGACCTGGCGATTGGTATTGATATCACCCCCTCCTGCGACACGCCTGACCTGCAGGATTACTCAGATGTGCGGGTCAACCACGGCGTCGGCATCACCTGTCTGAACTATCACGGACGCGGTACGTTGGCGGGACTGATTACGCCGCCGCGTTTGCTGCGGATGCTGGAGACCACCGCGCACGAAAATAATATTCCCGTACAGCGTGAAGTCGCGCCAGGCGTCATCACCGAAACCGGCTACATTCAGGTTGAACTGGACGGTATTCCCTGCGCCAGTCTTTCTATTCCCTGCCGCTATACCCACTCGCCAGCCGAAGTCGCCAGCCTGCGCGACCTGGCTGATTGTATCCGTTTACTGACTGCGCTGGCCAACATGTCGCCAGAACAGTTTCCCATTGAGCCTGAAACAGGCGCTACACAAGAGGCACGACCATGATGAAAAAGATCCTTGTGGCATGTGGTACCGGCATGTCGACATCAACCATGATTGCACAAAAACTGCAGGACTTTCTTGCGGAGCAAGGCATTGCGGCAACCACGGCGCAATGTTGTCTGAATGAGATCCCGTTGAACTGTAACGGTATGGATCTCATCGTAACGTCCATGCGTACGCACAGTGACTATGGCATCCCGACGCTCAACGGCGCCGCCCTGCTGACAGGCATCAACGACGACGCATTAAAACAAGAAATCAAGGCGCTGTTAACACAATAAAGGGGGCATTATGTTTGATTACATCCTGTCTCTCGGCGGCACCGTTTTTGTGCCCATCATTATGATTATCATCGGCTTAATCTTTCGTATTCCCTGGCTGCAGGCAGTGAAAGCCGGGGTGACGGTCGGCATCGGTTTTGTCGGCATGGGGTTGGTGATCGTCATGGCGATCGACAGTCTCAGTCCGCCGATTAAAGTGATGATTGAGCGTTTTGGCCTGACGCTGCATGTGTTTGACGTCGGCGCCGGGCCCGCATCCGGCGTCGGCTATGCGACGGCCATCGGCGCGATGATCATTCCCGTTATCTTTCTGCTCAACGTCGGTATGCTGGTGACTCGTCTGACCAAAACCATGAACGTTGATATTTATAACTACTGGCACTACGCCATTACCGGAACGGTCGTCCAGTTGATGACCGGCAGTCTGATTTATGGCGTACTGGGCGCGATTTGCCACGCCGCCTTGTCGTTGAAAATGGCCGACTGGACGGCGAAACGGGTACAGAACATTGTGGGTCTGGAAGGGATTTCTATTCCGCAAGGGTATGGCTCCAGTTCCGTGCCGTTGTTCGTATTGCTGGATGCGATATACGAAAAAATACCGTTTATGAAAGGACGCAATATTGATGCTCAGGAGATCCAAAAACGGTATGGGATGGTTGGCGACCCGGTGATCATTGGCGTTGTTCTCGGGCTGATCTTCGGACTTGCCGCAGGCGAAGGCTTTAAAGGGTGCGCAACCTTAATGATTACCGTGGCGGCGATTATGGTGCTGTTTCCGCGCATGATTCGCCTTATCGTTGAGGGATTAATGCCCATTTCCGACGGCGCGCGTAAGTTCTTCCAGAAACACTTTAAAGGGCGCGAAGTCTTTATCGGTCTGGATACCGCAGTGACGTTAGGCCACCCGACCACCATCGCGGTTGGACTGCTGTTAATTCCCATCATGTTAATTCTGGCGAGCATACTGCCGGGCAATAAAGTCCTGCCGCTGGCTGATTTACCGGTTGCGCCGTTTTTTATCTGCATGGCCACGGTTATTCATCGCGGCGATCTGATTCGTACTCTGCTCAGCGGCATCATTGTCATGATTACCGTTCTGCTGATCGCCACCCAGTTCGCACCGTACTTTACCGATATGGCGCTCAAAGGCGGCTTTAGCTTCGCCGCTGAAAACGCGCAAATTACCGCGCTGTCGGTGGGAAATATGTTTGGCTGGTCAATATCTGAATTGATGTCGCTGGGCATGATTGGCGTGGTTATTGTGGTCGGCATTGTCGCCAGCATCATACTTGTCTTACGTAAACGTGAACTACCGGAATAAGGAGCAACCCAGAATGAGTTGGCTAAAAGAGGTAATAGGAACAGAAAAAGCCGTTATCGCCATGTGCCATTTACGGGCGTTGCCGGGCGATCCCGGGTTCGATACCAGGAAAGGCATGAACTGGGTAATTGACCGCGCCCATGACGATTTAATGGCGCTACAAAATGGCGGCGTGGATGCGGTGATGTTCTCCAACGAATTTAGTCTGCCTTATTTAACGAAAGTCAGACCGGAAACGACCGCCGCGATGGCAAGAATCATCGGTCAGTTAATGAGTGAAATCCGCGTACCGTTTGGGGTAAACGTGTTGTGGGACCCTGTGGCCTCGTTTGATTTGGCGATGGCGACCGACGCAAAATTTATCCGCGAAATTTTCACCGGCGCTTACGCCAGCGATTTTGGCGTCTGGGATACGAATGTCGGCGAAACCATTCGCCATCAGCATCGCATCGGCGCAGGCCACGTGAAAACGTTGTTTAACATCGTTCCGGAAGCGGCGGTGTATCTGGGAAACCGCGATGTCTGTTCAATTGCGAAATCGACCGTATTTAACAATAACCCCGATGCCCTGTGCGTCTCGGGGCTGACGGCGGGCGCTCGCACGGATAGCGCCATACTGAAGCGAGTAAAAGAGACCGTCCCCGACACGGTCGTGCTGGCGAATACCGGGGTGTGTCTGGAAAACGTCGAGGAGCAGCTCTGCATTGCCGACGGATGCGTAACGGCAACCACGTTTAAAAAAGACGGCGTCTTCGCCAACTTTGTCGACCAGGCGCGCGTGGCGAAGTTTATGGAGAAAGTACGCCATATCCGACAATAAAATGGGGATAAGCAAAACGCTTATCCCCTGCAGAGAGCGATAACTCTTCTGCCGATCTCCGTCGCCTTCGCCAAAAGACACGCCGGGGATCGGTTCCAGAGTAACCCGAACCGGCAAGGAGTCAACGATCGATGATTAATGATGTTAAGTGGGTTCAGGCGCAACGCCATGCCAGCGACTGGCGACACGCGCTGGATATCGCCGTTCGTCCGCTGATTACGTTCGGCGCGGCGGCCCCCTGCTACCTGGACGGTATTATTGAGAACACCCTTAAATGGGGGCCATATTATCTTATCGCGCCGGGGATTGCGCTGCCCCATGCCAGACCAGAGCAAGGCGCCAACCATAATCAAATCAGCGTCACTACGCTATCAACGCCGGTCGCTTTCGGCAATGCGGATTGCGATCCCATCTGGCTGTTGCTTTGCGCCAGCGCCACGGATGCCGAAGCACATATTCGCACCATTCAACGCATCAGCCAGTGGCTCGACTCGCCGGAAAGCGTCGCGATGTTGCAAGATGCGCCAAATGATGCCGCGCTTTTCGCGCAATTAACCGCATTGCGCTGATGGAGGTTCCGATGATCCTGCACCCTTCACTGGCCTCCGCCGATCCGCTGCGCTATGCCGAGGCGTTGACCGCTTTACACGATGCGCCTCTCGGCTCGCTGCATCTGGATATCGAAGATACCAGTTTCATCAATAATATTACCTTCGGTATGAAAACCATTCAGGCGGTCGCACAATACACTCGCCATCCGCTCTCATTTCACCTGATGGTCTCATCGCCGCAACGCTGGTTACCCTGGCTTGCAGCTATCCGCCCCGGCTGGATTTTCATTCATGCCGAAAGCGTGCAAAACCCCCCGGAGATTCTGGCGGATATTCGCGCTATCGGGGCGAAAGCAGGACTGGCGCTTAACCCGGCAACGCCGCTATTGCCTTATCGTTATCTGGCATTGCAACTGGATGCGCTGATGATCATGACCAGCGAACCCGACGGACGCGGACAGCAATTTATCGCCGCGATGTGTGAAAAAGTGAGCCAGGGCAGAGAGCATTTCCCTGCTGCGGAATGCTGGGCGGACGGCGGTATTACACTTCGCGCCGCACGGCTGCTTGCCGCCGCAGGCGCACAGCATCTGGTGATTGGCCGGGCGTTATTCACGACGGCGAACTATGATGTGACGTTGTCACAATTCACCGCGCTATAAAGGAGTCATATGCTGATGAGCCAACAGCGCCCCGACCGTATCAAACAGATGTTGCATTACCTTTGGCAACACAGGCACCTCTCAACACAGCAAGCTATTGAGCTTTTTGGCTATGCAGAGGCAACCGTGCGCCGGGATTTTCACTATATTGCCAGCCGTTATCCCGGTATGGTTCGCGGCCATGGTTGTATTGACTTCGACGACAGTACGGAAGATAAAGAATATGTTTTCGACGTTAAGCGAACGTTACAAAGCGAGGCGAAACGCGAAATCGCCGCCCTCGCCCGCACGTTCATCAAGGATGGAGACTGCTTTTTTCTCGACTCCGGCTCCACCTGTCTGGAACTGGCAAAATGTCTGGTCGACGCCAAAGTAAAAGTCATTTGCAATGACATCAAAATCGCTAATGAACTGGGTGGCTTCCCACACGTAGAGAGTTACATTATCGGCGGACTGATTCGCCCCGGTTACTTTTCGGTGGGCGAGAGTCTGGCGCTGGAGATGATTAACGCCTTTGCCGTTGAACGCGCCTTTATCTCCTGCGATGCGCTGTCGATTGAAACGGGCATCACCAACGCTACCATGTTTGAAGTGGGCGTTAAAACGCGCATTATTCAGCGCTCACGCGAGGTCATATTGATGGCCGATCACTCAAAGTTTGATACTGTAGAACCCCATGCGGTGGCGACGCTGTCCTGTATTACTACCATTCTTAGCGACAGTGCGCTCCCGTCTGCTATCGCCCGACGTTATCAGCAGGCGGGATGCCGTCTCATCATGTCAGACCCCTCATCAGGAGCGCGTTAATGGACATCAGGCAAATGAACAGAACCCATCTGGATCACTGGCGCGGATTGCGAAAACAGCTCTGGCCTGGTCACCCGGATGACGCCCATCTGGCGGACGGCGAAGAAATTCTGCAAGCCGATCATCTGGCATCATTTATTGCGATGGCAGACGGGGTGGCGATTGGCTTTGCGGATGCCTCAATCCGCCACGATTATGTCAATGGCTGTGACAGTTCGCCCGTGGTTTTCCTTGAAGGTATTTTTGTTCTCCCCTCATTCCGTCAACGCGGCGTAGCGAAACAATTGATTGCAGCGGTGCAACGATGGGGAACGAATAAAGGGTGTCGGGAAATGGCCTCCGATACCTCGCCGGAAAATACAATTTCCCAGAAAGTTCATCAGGCGTTAGGATTTGAGGAAACAGAGCGCGTCATTTTCTACCGAAAGCGTTGTTGAGGGAAATCATACAGGAAAAGGTCGGGTATAGTACCCGACCTTTATATTACTGGGGCAGATCTTTTTCAGTTAACAAGCGTGTCGTTTTCACTTGTTCAATATTTCTGGCGCCACCCAACATCATGTTAATTGTCAGCTCTTTGTTTAGCTGTTCAATCACTGATGCCACACCCTGAGCGCCGCCAAGATTAAGACCGTATAATACAGGCCGGCCAACCGCCACAATATCCGCCCCGCTGGCTAACGCTTTGAATATGTGCGAACCACGGCGTACTCCACTGTCAAAAATAACAGGCACTCGCTTGTTGACGACTTTTGCAATCGCAGGAAGCATATCGAATGAGGACGGCCCGCTGTCTAATTGACGGCCACCATGGTTAGAAACCCATATTCCTGCGGCCCCGGCCTGGATAGCAATTTCAGCATCCTCCGGCGACTGAATGCCTTTTACGATAACCGGCAGACCGGAAATACGATGTACATAGGCAATATCCTCCGGCGTAAAGGCTTGTTTAGCCTGCGCGTAAATTTCACTTATCCCTGCTCCTTTGCCAGTTTTTGAACCATCGTCATTTTTTCTGGCGAACATTTCCAGGTTTGCAAAGCCCAACGGGAACTGGAAGTTATTTTTAATATCTTCTTCCCGATAACCACCGACAGGCGAATCTACGGTCAGAATAATCGCTTTAGCGCCATGCTTTACCGCTTGTGCAAGAATAAATTCGTTAAATTGATTATTCTTACTCATATAAAGCTGGAAGAAGAACGGATTTTTCCCGGAAACGTTAGCCACCTCTTCGATGGTCTTGTTGCCATAGGTGCTCAACGAGAAAATCGAACCGACCTGCGCCATGCCTTTCGCCGTCGCCAACTCTCCGGAGGCGTGGGCCAGGCCCTGCGCCGCCATCGGTGCCTGGATTATAGGCGTTTTAAGCGGAATACCCAGTAGCTACGTTGATAAATCGATCTCTTTTAACTCAATGCCCTGTAATACGCGCGGCATAATATATTTTTTGTCAAAGCTTTCGGTGTTGCTGCGAAGGTTATTCTCATCTTCGGCTCCACCGCGAATATAACCAAATGCCCCTTTCTCCATTTTGGCCTGAACGCGCGCTTCCAGGGAGGCTACGTTCGTCATTTTTATTGCTTTTTCGTCCGTACTGGCTTTGTACTCTTCAGCATAAGCCAGGCCTGATGTTGCCAACATTGCCAGCGAGGCCACTACCCGAATGAGGTGATGAGTTTTCATCATTATTCCCTTTATTGCTTAACCGCTTCTGCCTGGATTTTTATATCGACAACTTTCGTCATCCCCATATCGACCAGATAATCTATCCCCCACTGGGTGCGATCTATTTGCGTGACAAAATCACCACCGCAAACCTGCGCCTTGAATATCGGGCTCATATAACAGCCAAACTTGGTGGTGGTTAAGGTGACGGGCTTCGTTACTCCCTTCATTGTTAGCAAACCGTCAATAGAAACCGGTTTATTATCTTCAAAATGCCATTTTGTTGATTTAAATACCATTTCTGGATATTTTTCCGCATCCAGAATATCGCTACTGCGGATATGGTTATCAAACGCATCCACCCCGGTATTTAAGGCGCTTACGGGAATCGTCACACGCATCTCTGCGACTTGCTTTTCCGGCTGATATTTCAGTTCGCCGCTAATAGCATAAAACCCGCCATGATTGGTTGAGGTCTGGAAATGATCGATATTAAATACCGCATTGGTATGCGTATTATCAAATTTATATACATCTGCATGAGCAGCACTTAATAAACCCAGAGACAGGAGAGCACCAAGAAAACTCTTTTTCATTATATTCACTTTATATCTTAAATAAGGTGAAGCTATCTTAATGTCCCCTGTACGCAGGATCGAGAGGGATAAACAGGAAGGACTGTTGCAAAAATAGAACGATGAAAAGGCCGTGTCACAAAAACAGCAGCTCACGAATGAGTTTATGTCAGGGCTATTTCCGCAACCTGTACCGCCTTTGTGGCGGTACAGAAGGCAAACTGACTAACGCATGATACGATCGTCGACATAACGGCGCTTATCCGGCGCGGGCGGGAAATACTGATACAGCCAGGTTTCGCTGATAGCCTCCCCCTGGCAGCGCAGGAACATACGCATATCCACCGGTGCCGTAGAATCCGAGGTCGGATACCAGTCAAACTGGATACGATAACCGTCGAAAGGCTCAACGTAGAGGATCTCAATCTGCTTCGCCTCACCGCTGGAGAGCGTAATTACCGGCTCAATGCCTTTTGGCGCGGCCGCTTTCAGATCGCCGCCGACAAAATCAATAGCAAAACGGCGCGCCCATTTATCCGGGTAATGTTCGCCCGGCGCCCAACCTTCGGGAAAGCCGCCCATCCCTGTACGGGTCGCCATGACCCGCGCAAGCGGCGATTGTACCGGCGGCTGCGCGCTCCAGTACAAACGATAATTGAACGCCAGCGTATCCCCGGCTTTGATCGCTTTTTCCGGCTGCCAGAAACAGACCACATTATCCAGAGTTTCGCCAGTGGTTGGGATCTCCATCAGGCTAACCGCGCCTTTCCCCCACTTATTGCGCGGCTCCACCCACAGGCTCGGACGTTTGTTGTACCACCCCATCACATCCTGATAATGCGAGAAATCGCGATCGAGTTGCAGCAGGCCGAACCCTTTCGGGTTATCGTCCATATATGCATTGAACTGCAATTTCTGCGGATTATTCAGCGGGCGGCAAATCCACTCGCCGTTACCCCGCCACATCGCCAGCCGATCGGAATCGTGAATTTGTGGATGAATGGTGTCGCATACCCGGCGTTCATTATTCCCACAGCTAAACATACTGGTCATCGGCGCAATGCCAAGTTGCTTAATATCTTTACGGGCGTAGAGATGGTTTTCTACATCCATGATCACCTGCGATTTTTCGCAATGAATCACAAATTTATACGCGCCCGTCACGCTGGCGCTGTCCAGCAGAGCGTAAACGGTAAACGTAGTATCGCCCGGCTTCGCGGTGTCAAACCAGAATGCGGTGAAGTCAGGGAACTCTTCCTGACCGTCAGTATAGGTATCTATCGCCAGCCCGCGAGCCGACAGGCCATACTGATAAGTATCATCTACCGCCCGGAAATAACTGGCGCCCAGGAAGGAGACGACATCGCGCCGCGCCAGTTCCGGCGCTTTAAAGACACGGAAACCGGCGAAACCGAGATCGCTCTGCCCTTCCAGTTGCGTCGTATCGACGCCGGCATCGTTGTATTTAAACAGTTCCGGGCGAAAATGAATCTCGCGAGCAAGATGCGTCGTCGTATCAACGGAAAACATGCGTACGCGACGACGAAAGCCCATCCCTACGTGGAAAAACTGAATATCGAGCTGCCGGTTGGCAACACCGTTCCAGAGTGAATGCGCCGCGTCATACTGAATGCTGTTATAGGCCTGCGGCGTCAGATTGGCGAGCGTATCCGGCAAGGGTCCCGGCGCGCCACCCCAGGGCTTTTTCGCTAACGCCTGGGCCATTGATTGCAGACCAGCAAAATCAAAACGGACAATTTTACCATCCGCAATATCGGATTCCGCGGCAAACGCCGCCTGAGAAAAGAGGGAAGCAATACCGCTGGAACCGCACACGGCGGCCATTGCCATTGAACCTTTAATAAATCGTCTACGATTCATACCTGAAAATGAGTCCTTCTGGTCTTGTGAATGGTCCCGCGCTGGTTTTTTCAGCAGCAAGAATGTGCCCGTTTCTGACCGCTCACTCTAGACAAAATTCATTAATAATCCAATTGTTGGTCGCCTGGAAACTGTGCAAAAGCGTAAATATTTTATGTCGATAAGAACCGACCGAATCGGATGTAAACCTCACGCAGCATTCTTCAGGTTATGAAAAGTTTATTCCAGACTAACGTGATGTTTCATGACTCGTTTAAACAGCGCCAGACGCGCACGCATAAAGCGGTTTTCCACTTTAAAACCGGCAAGTTTGTTCAGCCCAATCCGCAACAGACGATCTCGCCCCCGAATGCTGGCGGGCCAGCGAACCGGGCCGTGCAGCACGTCGCGCGTGCGGCTGGCATGACGAGCGAAATTCACCCAGTAATCCGCCACCTGCGAGGCAAAGGCCAGGTCATTCTCATTCACATAATGGCATGTGGGCTCAGCCCGCGTTAACGTATCGAATACATACGGTATTTCATTGCCATGACAGGCACCATTCGCGTAGGTGTTATGCTCCGCTTCGGCGACATAATCAAACCAGTAACGCCAGCACGGTTCGCCGATCCGCTGCTGCGCTTGCATGACGACATAACCCAACGTGGTAAATACCATATCCCGACAGACCTGCCGCCCTAGCGCTTCGTCGCCTTTCACTCCAGGATAAAGCAGCCGGATTAACCCCAGGCCAACACGCCGCTCACGGCGCATTTTTTGAATTTGACCGGCAATATCGACGCCAAAAACGGCCAATACGCTGGCTTCATCGCTATTCGAGCCGATCATCACCGGTATCGGATGCTGTTTCGCCGCAAAGAAGGTTTCCAGCATCGGATGCGGCAGCACGACGTCGCCGGAAATCGGCGTCGGCGCAATTTTAAAAGGCGCGTCCAGCGGCCAAAACGTCTCTGCCGGTAAAGCGCGTAGCTGTTCGGCAGTGGCATGGGCTAAACCAAGATGTTCCGCCAGCGCAACGCCTTTTTTTAGCGCCACCTCGCGGGGCGTATCCGGCAGCGTATAACCACTCTGAATAATCGCTTTATGAAAAAGCCCCTTCGCCAACGGCGAAGCCATCAACGACAGCACGCTGCGGGCGCCGGCGGATTCGCCAAATAACGTCACATTCTGCGTATCGCCGCCAAACGCGGCAATATTGTCCTGCACCCAGCGCAGCGCAGCGATTTGATCGAGTAAAGCAAAATTATGAATACACTCCGCCTCTTCGCCTTCCAGCGCCGGATGCGCGAAAAAGCCCAGATGGCCAAGCCGATAATTGACCGTCACCACGATCGCGCCGCGCTTCGCCAGCGCTTGACCGTCATAGGGCGGCAAACTCCCCGCGCCAATGGTATAACCGCCGCCGTGTAGCCAGACCATGACCGGCAACGGTTCATGACGCACGGCGGGAGCCCAGACGTTCAGATAGAGACAGTCTTCGGAAAAATTTCCCGGATCGCCGCCGCCGAGTTCGCGACACCAGGTAATATCCTGCCAACTGGCGCAGGAGAAACAATCCGCCTGGCGCACGTCGTGCCAGGGCGTAACAGGCTGCGGCGCACGCCAGCGTAGCTCCCCTGTTGGCGGCGCGGCATAAGGTATACCGCGCCAGATATGGATTTCTTCCTGTACGACGCCCACGATTTTACCGTGACGCGTCTCCACCAACGGGATGGAGGGATTCAACATAACGCCTTCCTTTTACAGTATCCTCACAGCCTGTGAAGCTTACCGCTTTTAAAGCAGACCGCAACGGCGTTTACTGCGTTCTTCCGCTTCCTGATATAACGAAAATTCATCCCGTACTGCACATCCCAGCGCCTGTTCAAAGGCGTCGCGGCTGGCATTGCCGTGGCTTCTGGCCAGCGTTTCATCTCCCAAATTCGACTGAAAAATGCCGGCTGCGCTGACCGGAAGAAAATCTTCATAGGTAATCGGCTGCGCGATTACCCAACCGCGCTCAATAAGCGGCTGCGGATCGTCGCCAGGATGGATCGCCTGACGATGCGCCTCGCCGGAAGGCGTTAAGCGATAGCGGAACCAGGCAAGCCCCTGCTGGCGAAGCAGAAATTCGCTATCCGGAAAGGCGTTAAAGACCTCCCGCAAATGGAGTTGATGCGTGAAGTTATCCTTACCCGTTCCCGCCTTGTGCAACAGTTCGTCATATAATCGACGACCTTTTGGCGTCAGCGCGACGCCACGTTGCTCAATTTCGCCGAAGCGCGCCGTGTGCGTACCCTGCTTTTCATCAACGAAGAGCACCTGCTCTTCCAGAGCTTTGAAACTGGTTTGCCGCAACAGAATAGGCACTTCGCGGCGAGGCGGACCTTCGATAAGAATTTTAGGCGTAATGCCGCACTCCGGCATCATGGCCTGTACCCGGTCGATATCCAGAGTACGCGGCGTCAGATGGTTAATGTGGCATCCCGGAAAACAGACCACGTCGGCAATTAAACGATGCTCACGATGCAGGCTGCGGTACGTTTCTTCATCAACGGTAGCCTGACGATGCCAGCGAAAAGTCTCCAGCGTTTCACGGACGAACTCTTCGGCCTGAGCAGCGCTAAAACCGCCCTGCTCGTCGTACTCATCCAGCAATTGTCGGCAGCGCGATGTAAAAATATCACGCTGCGATAAGATTTCCGCCGCCCGCTGGCGTAATGCCGCGTTTTCAATGAGCTCCAGGCGTAATAGCGAAGTGAACATGCGAAAGGGATTACGCGAGAGCGAAGCCTCGTCAATGGGACGAAATGCCGTGGAGTGCACAGGCACGCCCGCCTGAGAGAGATCGTAATAACTTACTGGGTACATCCCCATGATGGCGAATATCCGACGCAAGGTAGAAAGTTCTTCTGCGGTGCCAACACGAATGGCGCCATGTCGTTCCACGTTCAATCGCGCCAGTTCATCGGCATTAGCCAACTGCTCATGCAGTTTGGGATTATTTTCCAGCACCGCCAGATTCACGTCAGCCACAAGTTCCAGTAACGTACCGTACTGCGGAACTTCCTGCTGGTACATTGCCGACATTGCCTGCGAAAAGTGTTCCCGAATCTCATCTGCCGTGATGGTGTTCGCCATAATGTCATGCCTCCAGTGAATGTTACCTGGAGTGTAGAAAACCTCATCCATTCCGGGGAGAAGAATTTATAAAGTGTGATCCGACCTGAATTCATTATGCAGAACGGATTGACATGAGCTGGCATATCCCCGACCAGATCGCGGCTTAACACGCTTAACGGCAGTTGAATCATCAGTAAAATAAAACAGTTGTAACTTGAAATGGTAAAATGTTAATAATATTTTGCTATCAGGTTATCAAAAACAAACAACTTTACTTGTCACCCGCACGGCTCTGTTTTTAACATCGCTTATGGAAAAAAATGGTCTGTTTAGTCAGCGCATTCGGTTGCGCCACCTTCATACATTTGTCGCCGTTGCGCAACAGGGAACTCTGGGGCGCGCGGCTGAAACTCTTAACCTGAGCCAGCCAGCGCTTTCTAAAACGCTGAACGAACTGGAACAACTCACCGGAACCCGTCTGTTTGAACGCGGGCGACTGGGCGCGCAATTAACGGTTCCTGGCGAACAATTTTTGACTCATGCGGTAAAAGTATTAGATGCATTGAATACCGCCGGGCAGGCGCTGAATCGCAAAGAGGACGCTAGCGCCGATGTGGTGCGTGTTGGCGCGCTCCCCACCGCTGCGCTGGGTATACTCCCGGCGGCTATTGGGCGGTTCCATCAACAGCAAAAATCGACCTCGTTACAGGTCGCGACCATGAACAATACGATGTTGCTTGCGGGTCTTAAATCAGGCGAGATCGATCTGGGTATTGGCCGCATGTCAGACCCGGAATTAATGGGCGGTTTAAATTACGAACTGCTGTTTTTAGAATCGCTTAAATTAGTGGTACGCCCCGGTCATCCCCTGTTACAGGAGACGATCACGCTCAGCCGGGTTATGGAATGGCCGGTAGTCGTCTCGCCAAAAGGCACGGTACCGCGCCAGAATGCGGAAGCCCTGTTGCAAAGCCAGGGGTGTAAAATGCCTGCCGGATGTATCGAAACGCTATCCGCATCGTTATCACGACAACTGACCGTAGATTACGATTACGTCTGGTTCGTCCCCTCTGGCGCGGTTAAAGAAGATCTTCGCCAGGCGACGCTGGTCTCATTACCCGTGCCGACCCAGAGCGCGGGCGAGCCGATAGGTATTCTTACGCGAGTTGATATCCCGCTCTCAACCGGGGCGCAAATGCTGATTGCGGCGATCCGTAAATCGATGCCGCTGTGATAGCGGCTGTCGGAGAATAAACGCGCCCGCGGCTAAAATAGCCCGCTGGCGCGACGCTTACTAAAGGAAGGATGATCGCATCGTCGCGCCAGTATCATGTAAACGAAACGCATCAACGGCTTGCGTCAAGCGGGCAGCCTGTTCTTCAAGCGAAGCTGCCGCCGCGGACGCCTCTTCGACCAGCGACGCGTTTTGTTGCGTAACCCTGTCCATCTCAGAAATAGCCTGACTGACCTGAACAATACCGCGACTTTGCTCATCAGAGGCTGCCGCGATGTCGAGCATAATATCGGTGACGCGTTTGACGGCATCCACAATCTCATTCATGGTGCTCCCCGCAGCGATAACCTCTTCAGATCCTTGTTCAATCAGGCTGACCGATGCGCCGATCAAGCCTTCAATCTCTTTTGCCGCCTGCGCGCTGCGACTGGCGAGGGTACGAACCTCACTGGCGACCACCGCAAAACCGCGTCCTTGTTCCCCGGCGCGTGCCGCCTCGACCGCCGCGTTCAGCGCCAGGATGTTGGTCTGGAAAGCGATACTGTTAATGACGGCGGTAATTTCCGAGATTTTTTTCGAGCTGGTGGAAATATTCCCCATCGTTTGTACGACCCCGGAAACCATCTGGCCTCCGCGGCTGGCTTTACCGGAAGCATCTTCCGCCAGTTTGCTGGCGTGATGCGCATTATCCGCATTCTGCTTAACGGTTGCCGTCAACTGTTCCATACTGGCCGCGGTCTGTTCAATGGCGGCAGCCTGCTGTTCAGTACGAGAAGATAAATCCGTATTACCAGCGGTAATTTCGCTGGTGCCTCGATAAATTTCCTCCGCCCCCTGACGCACCGCCCCTACCGTTTGTTGCAACGCATGCTGCATCTGCTGAAGATGATGGCTCAGGCGACCAATTTCACTGCGTCCTGTGGGCTCGTCAGCCATGGTCAGATCGCCGGCCGCAATGCGTTCGATACGTGACGCAGACTGCTGCAAGGGTTGTATCACCGTGCGACGCAGCACCATGAAGGTCATTAACGTCAATACCAGCGCCAACGTAAATGCGCCAATCATAAACATCATACCGAGCCGGGTACGTTGGTAAGCCTGCTCGCTAAGTAGTCTCGCCCGCTCGGTGCGCAGTTCAATCGCTTTCAACAGGACATGGTTATATGCGGCATCCAGTTGTTTTGCCTGCTCGTTTTCATGATTAATGATCGCTTCGAACATGCCATTTTTGGCAAATTTCAGCATCGGTTGCAGGCCGTTGATATAGGCGGTGTAGCGGGCGTTTAACTCGTTATCTAACGCGTCATCGGCGGGTGTTTTCACCGCTCTGGACATATAAGCGTTAAAGCCGTCCTGAGACTGCTTGATCCGCGTTTCCGCAGCGGCAATATTGGCTTTCATTTCATCCATTTCAGCAATCCGGCTCGCCGCGCCAGCGTGGATCATATTGATACGTGCGGTACGTAAGTGGTTAGCGCTGTTGGATAATCCCATCCGTACCTGAATCTCGTCCGTGACATCACGCTGATCGCGATCGGCCTGTAACAGAAAATAGCCTGCCAGCCCGGCGCTCAAAGCAAAAAGAAGAAGGATGCCACCGAGAATGGAGGAAAACAGCGGAACCAGCCGAATATGATGCAGGAAGCCCAGTTTATGCGAGGCTTGCATCGAGAATGTGTTGCCCATGACCGTCGACTCTCTTGTAGGTTTTATGCGTAAAACACGCCCGTTAGATAGTCATCGGCACTTCGTGACGTTTGCTTATCGCGAAAAGCATCGCCTTCGTCACATTTTCACAACATTCATTCCAGAAAATTCAGAAAAGCGCCAGCGGAAAATCCGCTGGCGGATGAATCAGTTATCGCCAAAGTGGATAACAGTACGGATGGATTTACCCTGATGCATCAGTTCAAAGGCATCGTTAATCTGCTCCAGCGGCAGGCGGTGAGTAATAAAAGGATCTAAACGGATTTTACCGTTCATCGCATCTTCGACCATCCCTGGCAGCTGCGTGCGCCCTTTCACGCCGCCAAAGGCGGAGCCACGCCAGACGCGACCGGTCACTAGCTGGAAGGGACGGGTTTTGATTTCCTGCCCTGCCCCCGCTACGCCAATAATAATGCTTTCGCCCCAGCCTTTATGACAACATTCCAGCGCTGCTCGCATCACGTTAACGTTGCCGATACATTCAAAACTGAAATCTACGCCGCCATCAGTAAGCTCAACAATAACGTCCTGGATCGGTTTGTCGTAATCATTCGGATTAATAAAGTCCGTGGCCCCCATTTCGCCCGCCAGCGTAAATTTTTCCGGATTCGTGTCGACAGCTAAAATACGCCCGGCTTTAGCCTGAACCGCGCCCTGAATAACCGCCAGCCCAATACCGCCTAAACCAAAAACGGCAACGGTGTCGCCCGCTTTCACTTTAGCGGTGTTATGGACGGCGCCAATACCAGTCGTCACGCCACAGCCCAACAGACACACTTTATCCAGCGGCGCCTGCGGGTTCACTTTCGCCAGAGAAATTTCCGCGCAAACGGTATATTCGCTGAACGTGCTGGTTCCCATATAGTGATAAACGGGTTCGCCGTTATAAGAAAAGCGGGTAGTGCCATCCGGCATCAGCCCTTTTCCCTGAGTGGCGCGTACGGCCTGACAAAGGTTAGTTTTACCGGACTTACAGAACTTACACTCGCCGCATTCCGCCGTATACAGTGGAATAACATGATCGCCGGGTTTCAGGCTGGTGACCCCCTCGCCGACCTCGACTACCACGCCGCCGCCTTCGTGACCCAGGACTGCCGGGAATACGCCTTCCGGATCATCGCCGGAAAGGGTAAAAGCATCGGTATGGCAAACGCCGGTATGAGTGATTTTGACCAGAACTTCGCCTTTTTTCGGCGGCGCAACGTCAATCTCGACAATTTTTAACGGCTGACCGGGACCAAAAGCAACTGCTGCACGTGATTTCATATATCTCTTCCTGTTACGGTGAGGGAAATTGTTATTTTAGATAAGCGCGAAGAAGATGGCCGATTTCCGCCATCCGAACCGCGCGCTGATCTGGCGTAGTCTCCCCGCTGACCAGCTCATCTTTCAGATGGATTTCAACCATTTCACTCATCAGGCCATTAGACGCGCCGCGCACGGCGGCAATCTGTTGCAGAATCGCCAGACAAGGTTCGCCAGACTCAAGCGCCCGCTCCAGCGCTTCGACCTGCCCGCGTATGCGACGAACACGGGTAAGGATACGTTTTTTATCTTCAGGTGAATGCGGCATTCGACCTCCATATACTATAGGGGGGTATACTATCAGAATTTTATGTTTATGTAATTGTAAAATTACGCACAATATAAAAATCAATAGCTTATAGATTTCCGGCATAGACCATCAAGAATCAGTTCACATTCAGCATATTCAGCTCATGGGAACTTTTTCAGGCCACAGACAATAAACACCAAAGCTTTCTTTCTAAGCTGCAATGTTCTGCCCGACTGGGGCACAGAGGTAATGCCGGTAAATCCAGTCCCATTACCCAGAAGTAAATATTTGCTTAATAGTTTTTATTTACTCACCAGGTGGTAATGAATAAAGGTTATGATATGCAGATGTCAGTCTTGTAAGAACGTAACATCACAACTGCGATACACCGCCGACGGGTAGCGAAAATATCTCAACCCTGTGTCTTTCCAGGCTTAGTCAATGTGGACAAAAAATCAAATGAGCGTTATTTGAAAGATTTTTAATACCCAAAAGCGTCATCATTATTGTTAATTTGAAATCAATCTCAGGTAATAATCCATGCCTATTTCGATTTGTAAACATGGTGCTCCTTTTGTTGTTCAACATGAAAATCGGTACGGTTCCGGTGCAAGTCAGTCATCATCACTTTCAAAATCAATCCGCCATATTAGCAACTCTCATGAGGAAATAAAATTTATAAGTTGCTATAGTGCAAATGGAGCCTGTTTTTCCAATGCACAGATGCTAGCCAATGCCTCAGGGAGGCCTGTTATAGGTTACTATGGGAAAATAAATAAGTTAACAGCCAGTCTGGATAATAGCGGTCGTATATTCCGCCCACAGCATAAGCTTGCGGCCAATATTTGTTATGTAGGTAATCGGCTTCTGAGCGCTCCAGTTCAACTTGGGTTTGGCCTGAAACATCTGCTAACCTGTCACTCAAATGGTAATGTCAGATAAAGTGTCATGCCATGTCCTTCCCGGCATTGCTATTCCACAGCCTACAGATATGGGCGCTCAGTTCTTTCCTCAATCGTTGCTATGGGAAGTTCTGCCGTCATTTCACGCTCTTGCCAACCAGCATTTTATTAAAGCCTGACTTTTACCAGAGTAATTTCATAAGAGTGCCCATCTTCTGGTCTAAAAATAATAAATCTATTGTTATTTTTAGTAAAGGATTTCGACAAAATAAAACTATCATGATATCTGGCCAGGACGTAGTACCAGCCTCCATCATACAATATCATTTCGTATTCTTTCTTTAATTGTGGTTTATAGATCCCAACAAAAAAAGAAAATATAAAAAAATATATAATAAAACCAAGCATAACTATAGTGAAACAATGCCTTCGCACCCAACTGAGTTGCGTAAAACAAATCACTGGCATCAATTTACTATAAAAACGCATCCCCACCGATAAGCATAAAGCTACCAGTAAAATGATAAAAAAAAGCTCCCACAAAAACGATTCTGTTAAGAGAGAAAACTCGATAACAATTGGAATAAAGAACAAAACCGCTGCCAAAAAAAGACGTAAAAAGCTAATGTCGTGGATACGTGCTTTTTGCTTTACTAGAAAAAATAATAGAATACCCACTCCCCACGCTATTATGAATATAGCCATCAGGCTAATCGCATGGAATAGACTTCGGGCAATGTTGTCAGGGCCGACGCCTACATACCACCACGGGAAACCATAGTACGCGGAGACGCCCCAGCCATAAAAATAGGCGCTTCCCCATCCCAAACCACCTAAATAGGCCAAAAGCATCGAAGAGTTTTTAATAATTGAATCATCATTCATTATAGTTAACTCACTTAAGAAATATTTAATATGAAAATAGAAATCAAAATGTCACATAAAACACTAGCACTTTAGCAATAATAGTCGGATGATAAGTTTGTCTGTTTTTCCTGAGTATCAAGCCAGCTCATACTCACGCCAGCACACTAAAATCAGGAGTGGCTTCTTTTTTAGATCTTTGCCTTAGCCAGGCGCACACTCAATAATGATAGCAGTCAGATAATATGTACCAGGCATTAACCTCACGTTGTTGATGATATATTTACTTCGTTGAAAAACAATAAACATTGTATGTATTTTATTGGCGACGAAAAACTGTTAAAGAAGCGTAATTCCATATACACCATTTACCTGATTACTTTTCTTGCTAATATTTGCTAATTAATTATTTGCTAAAGCGTGTTTAATAAAGTAAGGAGGACACTATGCCATTGAGTGTTGGACAGGGTTATTTCACATCATCTATCAGTTCTGAAAAATTTAATGCGATAAAAGAAAGCGCACGCCTTCCGGAATTAAGTTTATGGGAGAAAATCAAAGCATATTTCTTTACCACCCACCATGCAGAGGCGCTCGAATGTATCTTTAATCTTTACCACCATCAGGAACTGAATCTAACACCGGTACAGGTTCGCGGAGCCTACATCAAACTTCGAGCCTTAGCGTCTCAGGGATGTAAAGAACAGTTTATTATAGAATCACAGGAACACGCCGATAAGTTGATTATTAAAGATGATAATGGTGAAAATATTTTGTCTATTGAGGTTGAATGTCATCCGGAAGCTTTTGGTCTTGCAAAAGAAATCAATAAATCACATCCCAAGCCCAAAAATATTTCTTTGGGTGATATTACCAGACTGGTATTTTTTGGCGACAGCTTGTCTGACTCCTTAGGGCGTATGTTTGAAAAAACACATCATATCTTACCCTCCTATGGTCAATACTTTGGCGGAAGGTTTACTAATGGATTTACCTGGACTGAGTTTTTATCATCTCCACACTTCTTAGGTAAAGAGATGCTTAATTTTGCTGAAGGGGGAAGTACATCGGCAAGCTATTCCTGCTTTAATTGCATCGGTGACTTTGTATCAAATACGGACAGACAAGTCGCATCTTACACCCCTTCTCACCAGGACCTGGCGATATTTTTATTGGGGGCTAATGACTATATGACACTACACAAAGATAATGTAATAATGGTCGTTGAGCAACAAATTGATGATATTGAAAAAATAATTTCCGGTGGAGTTAATAATGTTCTGGTCATGGGGATTCCCGATTTGTCTTTAACACCTTATGGCAAACATTCTGATGAAAAAAGAAAGCTTAAGGATGAAAGCATCGCTCACAATGCCCTGTTAAAAACTAATGTTGAAGAATTAAAAGAAAAATACCCCCAGCATAAAATATGCTATTACGAGACTGCCGATGCATTTAAGGTGATAATGGAGGCGGCCAGTAATATTGGTTATGATACGGAAAACCCTTATACTCACCACGGCTATGTACATGTTCCCGGGGCTAAAGACCCTCAGCTAGATATATGTCCGCAATACGTCTTCAACGACCTTGTCCATCCAACCCAGGAAGTCCATCATTGTTTTGCCATAATGTTAGAAAGTTTTATAGCTCATCATTATTCCACTGAATAAAGTTCCATCGGCTGCGGTACGCCTTGAGCAAAACACAGCTCAATATCATAGTGCCGGTGGCATGAAAATATGATGCTATCTTTGCTGCCGATTGGTCAATAAGTGATACATAGTCTATGTTCAGTAAGACAAAAATGGATAGAGTCGATAAATCGCCACCGTAACTAAAATACTCACTATCACACTGACAATAAAGTATGTTTTGAATGGCTGCTTTTGCGTTTTATGACGGAAGAGTTGTTGACCAACAATCGCCCCAGGCCACCCACCGACAACCCCAAACACCAACAAAGTGGATTCCGGCACTCTGCGCCAGGTTTTACGTGCCGCCGTTTTGTCTATACCGTAGATCGCCAGCGTTAGCACATTGGCGAGCAGGAACCACATCGCGACGGGATGCGATGTAAAAATGCTTCCGACCGCAGCGAAGATCAGGAGTAAATAACAAAAGCGGTTAAGATACATATCATTATGTCATAGCAATAATTAGGGGCATCGGAGCCCATTATACGCGATACATGCGCCTATGTGATGTAGAATTTTTTTCACTCAGCCAACGAGTCATTAAGGATTCATTTTTAATTACCATGGTAATCATAAGGTAATTAACGGCTGTGAACACGATTAAAATGGGTAAAGCCACCGAAAATGTTACCACCTTAACCGTTGCCAGGATAACTTAATGAAGAACCCTCTTTATTGCTGTTTGTTATCCGGTTGGCAGTCTCAGTTTTGGATTTATTAATCGTATTTATATTTATTACATAAGATGTACGATGTTAATTTGAGAATTTTATCTCAACAACCGTATATATTCAGATATTTCTGAATTAAGATTATCATCGATTAAAACAAGTTAACGTTTTGATAAACATAACAACATCGTCAGAAATCATGATTTGTTGTCGTTTGTTCATGAGACAAATAATTTATATGCTTGCAAATATAGATAGCACGCAAATCAACTTAGCTCAAAAAATGTATTTGACAAGAAAAGATAAGTCTTTATATTGGCCCTGGATAGAGTGGTAAGATGATAATTAGAGACATGAAAGGCACCGTCACTGAAGCATTTATCTGCTTATCATGTAAATATGTATGCGTAAATGGAGCATAAACTATGTCCAGTATACTAATGTCTATGGTATCTTTACATTTTCACCTTTCATGGTGTCGCTGCACTCATATCCAGTTGATATCTTATGGTATATTCAATCCATTCCCTTTGATGATTCCTGTCAAACCTCCTGATTAAATTAGTTAACAGCGATGGAATACATAACGTTAAGTACTTTACGCCTGCAAATGTCAGGCTCACGCCCTAATGCTTAATTTATAATACGCATTACCTTACTACAGGAAATAGATAGCATGTTATCCAAAAAATTTGGCTTATCGATGATAGTGTTGGGAATAATGTCGTCTTCAGCGTTTGCTGATAGCATCGTTGAAGGGAGAACACTCAATGTCGCAGTATCACCAGCCTCTCCCCCTATGTTATTTAAAAGTGCTGATGGCAAATTGCAGGGGATAGATCTGGAGCTTTTTTCGTCTTACTGTCAGTCACGGCATTGTAAGCTAAACATCACCGAATATGCCTGGGATGGAATGCTTGGCGCAGTGGCGAGTGGTCAGGCAGATGTAGCATTTTCGGGAATTTCAATCACAGATAAACGTAAGAAAGTTATTGATTTCTCTGAACCTTATTACATCAACTCTTTTTATCTGGTCAGTATGGCCAATCATAAAATAACGCTCAATAACCTCAATGAATTAAATAAATATTCTATTGGATACCCTCGAGGAATGGCTTACTCCGACCTTATCAAAAACGATCTGGAGCCCAAAGGATACTACTCGTTAAGTAAAGTAAAATTGTATCCAACCTATAATGAGACGATGGCTGATCTAAAAAATGGCAATCTTGATCTGGCTTTTATAGAAGAGCCGGTTTATTTTACCTTCAAAAATAAGAAAAAGATGCCGATAGAAAGCCGTTATGTTTTCAAGAATGTTGATCAGCTTGGCATTGCCTTTAAGAAAGGCTCTCCCGTGCGCGATGATTTCAACTTATGGCTTAAAGAGCAAGGGCCACAAAAAATATCTGGCATTGTCGATAGCTGGATGAAATAGTAAGCTATGTCATCAGGTAATATGCTGGCTATCTTTTATTTCCTATTGGAAGGGATTGGTAATACGCTGCTTGTAACATTTACCTGTTTTCTCTCAGCGTTTTTGACCGGGCTTACAGTCGCCGTATTACGGCGACTATCCCCTCTTCCACTACAGAAGATACTCGACGTACTGGTCTTTATTCTTCGGGGAATTCCAATACTTATTGCTGTTTTTCTTGTTTATTTTGGATTGCCATCGATTGGCATATATGTTTCACCACTGGTGGCCATGAACCTCAGCGTCGGCTTAATCAGCGGGAGTTATCTTGCCGAGGTGTTCAGAGGGGCGCTTAAATTAGTTGAGCCATTCGAAATAACGGTAGCGAAAGTGGCAGGAATGCGTCAATTACAGGTTATAATAAATATTGAACTGCCACAGATGTTGCGATTTTCTGTGCCCGGTATTATCAATGAGTTTTCTTCTGTATTAAAAGCGACGCCCTTTGCTTATACTGTAGGCATCGCTGAAATAACGAAGCAGGCAATGTCACTGACAGCCATCACGCTGAACGGGTTACAGATTTATACTCTTGCCGGGGTATTATATTTCATTATTTATAAAGTATTTACTCTTCTGGCCGGAGTGTTTGAGAAAAAATATCGCATCAGTTGAACCATAAAAATAGAGGTGATACTCATGGCTTTACTGAAACTAAAAGAGATAAGTAAGGAATATTCAGGAAAAAAGGTTCTTGATACGGTTAGTCTGAAAATTCAATCGGGAGACATGAAAGTAGTCATGGGGCCATCAGGTTGTGGAAAAACGACGCTTTTACGCTGTCTGCTTCGATTAGAAGAACCTGATTATGGCAATATTTATTTTCACGGGAAAAATATTTACGACAAAGAATTTACTATTCTTGAGTTCAGAAAAAAAGTTGGTTGTGTCTTCCAGAATTACGCTTTGTATCGCCATCTTAACGTCATGGATAATATTACCCTTGCCCTATGTAAAGTGTTTGGCATGCCGGGACAACTAGCCCGGGAGAAAGCCTTACATGAGCTACAAAAACTTGATATGGCCTCGCATAGCGCGAAATACCCTTCGCAATTATCGGGCGGCCAGCAACAGCGCGTCGCCCTGGCCCGAACAATGGTCACCGACCCAGAACTCATTATTTTTGATGAGCCGACGTCTGCGCTTGATCCGCTCATGACTCGTGAAGTCGGAATGTTGATCAAGCAACTTCACGACAATGGCGTCACTATATTATGCGTCACTCATGATATTCGCCTCGCCAGATTACTAAGCGATAACGTAACGTTTCTTAATCATGGCAAAATTCGTGCAGAAGGCGCTTTTACCGATCTTGCCTTACGAGAAACGGATCCAGATATCCACTGTTTTTTTAGCGAGGCACAACGATGATCGCTGGCTGGTCTCTCTTCTTTAATGACCTGACTGAACAACTGCCACTTGTTGTGGACGGTATTAAAGAAACCTGTAAACTTGCGCTGATTGTTTCCATCACCGGTTTTTTGTGGGGAATTATTATTTTCTTTCTGAGCCTGAGCCATCGCCCCGTGGTAAAAGCCATAACTCGACTGTACATGGATTTCTTTATCGGTACGCCACTCATTCTTATTCTATTTGTTATCTATTATGGTTTACCTCAATCTGGCATTCACCTGTCCTCTTTTACCGTGGCGGTTACAGGTTTTACCTTGAATGTCGGCGCATATAATGCCGCGTACATGACAACGGCCTATAACGCATTGAATAAGTATGAAACGGAGGCAGCAGTCGTTCAGGGGTTGAACAAACGGCAGGTCTTTTTGTGGATTATACTGCCTCAGGTATTGCTGTCTTCCATTCCAGCCTTAACGAATCAGGTGATTAATAACCTTAAAGACAGCACCATCGTTTTTCTTATCCAATATACTGAGTTTTTCGCGCGAATTCAGGAGGTTGCTGCAACCAGCTTTAAATTCTTCCATGCTTACCTTTTTGCCGCCATAGTGTATCTTATTGGCGTTACCTTTATCGTCGGTTTGACCCGGTTTTTAGAGCATAGACTGCTTCGCCATTACGGTCAGGGTTACTGAGTTGTACTGCACTATTCTGATTAATTCACCACTGACATTATCAAAGTTATTTTTATTTAGCGTTGATTAAGATTTTAACCTTCATTATTGCGTTAGATGTCCATTCTGGTCTAAGTCTTACTCCATTGAGGATATTATGGCGCTACCACAACTATCAATATGGCAGCCCGGCGATGGGTTAAGAAAAATAAAGTATAAATATCATGTTTGTCTCATTGTCATATTCTCCGTCCTTATACGGTTGCTGTTTTTAACTGACCGCTACCTTTGGTGTGACGAAGCGTCCAGCGTGCTGATTAGTCGACATAGCGTAGATAATCTGCTCTTCCATGCCGCTTTTGACGTGCATCCTCCGCTTTATTATCTGTTACTGCATGACTGGATGATATTATGGGGTGATAGCATTGCAGCGGTACGCTCTCTCAGTCTACTCTTTGGGATCCTGACAGTTGTGCTGGTTATCGCGCTTACGCGATGGCTGGCAAATGAACGTACAGCCTTATTGGCGGGATGGTTCGCCGCCCTGATGCCGATGGCAGTCCATTACAGTCAAGAAACGCGCATGTACGCGTTAATGGGAATGCTAACGCTCGCTGCCGCGTTAGCATTGATGATGTGGATAAAAACACCCACCCATAATCGCTATCTTGTCGCGTATGCTTTACTTATGACGTTCAGCTTTTACACCCATTATTTCACCCTATTTACACTTATTGCCCACTGGATCGCAGTAACAATATTATCCTGCCAAAGCCATAAAACGGCCTGCTACCTTAAACTTCCTGGCTGGTGGTTTGCTAACCTGGCGATTGCTGTCGCTTATCTCCCCTGGTTGCCCGTATTGTTTAATTTACTGACTCATCTGGCGCAGTTGAGAGCCGGTAATGATATCGGTTGGATTCCCCCCGTAACATGGCGTGACCTGCCTGCGATGTACTGGCATTTTTTTACCGGAAACAACGGACAGGGTTTTCCGTCGTTCATTCTGTGGCTGGCTGTAGGAGGTTTTATCGGTACTGTGGGGCGAATATCTTTATGCAACGGAGAATATGAAAGATATCAGCTGATATTATTTTGTAATCTGGTCATCCCTGTAATGCTGGTCTTCATCATTTCCTGGTGGATGCCGTTATTTATCGATCGTTATTTCTTCTTCTCATCGCTGAGCATTCCTCCCCTGCTCGCGGTATTACTTACCCGCGCAAAAAAAGCGGTTTGTGGCTTCTGGTTTATCTTATTCACCTTATTATTCGGCTATGGTTCATATCATAATAACCCTGAGCACATAGACGAGTTTAAACCACTGGTAAACTATATTAATACCCGTCACCAGCCTAATGATGCCGTGGTAGTCAGTAAAATGTTCGATTATTTAAGTTATGTGTATTATAATAAGCGAGATTATCGTACGTTTCTTTATACACCGCCTAACGCACACGGAACATCAGGCAGACCGAATGCCTATGGCTTTGGTTCACTGTTTTATGCGCAAGCCGATCAGACATATATTGATACTCTGACAACGCTTTCAAAAAGTTACCATCGTGTCTGGTTGGTAAGCGGCGGTAACTTTAGTCAGGATTACCCCTTGCCGTCAGAATGGCAAAATATCGCAAAATTCAGAAGTGGTAGATTTCAGGTACAATTATTTGTAATACCAACTCAACAGGCGCGTCAAATGCAATGATTACCGTTTTCTATCCAGTGCAGTGATAAACAGTACTGCCACTGCCAGACCGCCTAAAAGTAAGGTCCAGCCAAACGCTTCAAAAACCTCAATCATATCGCCTCCAGGTAGGTGATATTAAATAAAGATGGCTATCTCAGCGTAACATTTAAAATATCAATTAATGTGCAATAATCGCTTTATGTGTTTGAATAAATATTGTTCTTCCTGCATTTAATTGCATTGTTATTATCAAAGGGCTTAATACGCGTACATCAACGATTATTAATTATCAGCTTATAATAATATGACTGTTCAATTCATTTATCAGCTATTATTATCCTCTATATTCTTTAAGATAACCGCTTAATTCATAATATCGCCTTTATTCGTCGCATTAAATTACTCACTCACCTGATTAATGCTTGCCTAACGATTGCTTCGTTGTTTTAATTCCAGCGCGAAATTATTTAGTGAGAGAACAATGAAGCATACACAACAATCAGGCGCAAAAGTCTATAACCCATTCACGCTTAGCTTATATGACTGGTGGGTACTCAATATCTCAAACAAATATGCCTGGAAGTGTCCTACTGATACGCGACTACTTCCTTTCTTCCTGCATCACATGGGCGAGACTCACCTGGATATTGGCGTAGGTACAGGTTATTACCTGAAACATGCACCTGCGACTCATGCCATTTCGCTGATGGATTTAAATCCGGATAGCCTGAAAATAGCCGCCAGCCGAGTGGGTAATACGAAAATCCGCGCCACACTACAACACGATGTTTTCGACACGTTCCCGGCGGACTGGCACGGGCGCTTCGATTCCGTTTCGATGTACTATCTTCTGCACTGCTTACCTGGTGAGATGACAACAAAAGCGAAGGCAATTAAAAATGCCGGTATGGCGCTTAAACCCGGCGGCACACTTTTTGGCGCCACGATTCTGGGCAAAGAGGTTCCTCACAATGCTTTTGGTAAGAAATTAATGGCTGTTTATAACAAGAAAGGAATATTCAGTAATACCAATGATTCAGCCGATACGTTACGCAGCGTGTTGGACGAACATTTCGCTAAGGTGACTTTGGAGCAACATGGCGCCGTTGCGCTATTTTCCGCCACTACGCCACGCTCATCGTAAGTACAGGCACTTCCGAGCGGTCGGCAGCGCGATCATGTGGGTTTAACCCGTTGATTAAACATTGGATTACGGAATAGTAATTGCTTATTTTATTTGTCATACAAATAAGTATAATACCCGCTTCCGATGTAGACCCGTCCTCCTTCGCCTGCGTCACGGGTCCTGGTTAGACGCAGGCGTTTTCTGTATGGAATACGCCATCCCCTCTGATAGATGCCTTGTTTGCCTTAAGCAGTTAACCCCGCCTGAAGCAAACGTCATACAGGACGGTCAGTCACGCTTACGCGGCATCATCCGTAACAGCGTATTGTCTTTCCAGAAATAGTGATGCATCAAAGCAGCGATGGCATGAAGTCCAATAACAAAATAGCCCAGATTCGCCAGCGTGACGTGCCAGGATTTCAGCATATCTACGCGTTCAAAGTTAGCTTCGGCGGCATGGGGCATAGTAATGCCAAATGCGACCCAGGGATTACCGCGGTTATACATCATGACCAGACCAATAACAGGCAGCGCGATAAATAACAGGTAAATCACCAGATGTCCTAAATGCGCCATTCCGGTCATCATCGGTTTTGGACGAGGAACAATGGGCGGCGTGGGATATTTCAGCCGAATAAACAAGCGTGCCACCATTAAAAGCAAAATAGTGATACCACATGAAACGTGCGTCATATTAAACCAGGGCCGATAACTACGCGGCGCAAAACCGCGCAGCTCCATCGCGGCGTAAGCCACAATAACCAGAAAAAAGACTAACCAGTGAATACCAATTTGCAGGCCGGAATACTTATTGCCCATAGCGCGTCCTGAATGAAAGCCGTAAAGCGACAACATAACCAGCTTTTATAAATAATTCATCAAATTTATGAAATGGTGGTCGCACTTGCCCGTTCACCCTCGCAAACGGGCGATTTTTAGCGTAAAGCTCTCTGTCCTAACGCACTGCGCAGCGTAGTATCTGCCTGCAATACCTGCCATGCGTTTTCAATATCGCGTGGGATATCAACGTGAATGATAAAATCTTTACCACGCGGTCCATACCCTGTTTCATCGTCACGCAAACGGGGCAGCTCGCCGGCAATCAGAGACAGATAACGCTCCACCGTCCAGATGCCCTCTTCAACATTGGCAAAACGTGTACCGTCATTAAGGTGGCGCAGTACCGGAACAAAACCAGGAAAACTCAGCCAGCGCGGCGCATCGGTGTCGTCGTTTGTCACGCGCCGGAATGCCGCGATAGTGCGCCGCTGCATGGTGGGGTCTTGCACAACGATAGCCGTGTTAATGTTTTCTTTCGCCTGACGGATCAGTGCGCAGGAGAAACGGGCATTTTCGCCGCAATTAGTTGACCGATCTTCCAGCCAAATTTTCTCAGCCGGAATATGCCAGAACTGGTTCGCGATATCCGCAAGGATCGCGGCTTCAGCGCGTCCGCTTGTGCGAATAGTGTGGTAGCGCGGATGCCGGGCAATCACGGCGTACAAAAACGGCGTCGAATGACCTATACCGCCGCTAATCAGTAAAGGAACGCCTTGCGCTTTGGCGATGCGACAGGCCGCGTCGATAGTGGGGATCACCGCATTGCCCGCCAGGACGACGCAATCCGACGAATAAGGTTGTTCGCCGGAAAAATCATTTTGCGCCAGCCACTGTCCGACGGTATTCACCGCCAGCAATGTTTCCGCAGAGAGCGCCGGAAATGGCGTTGTATTCATAATTCCTCCTTTTTGTTCCGAACTTGTACCGGATCGCTTTGAAAGACGTCGTCGCCTGGCTTTTTAGGCCGTAATCTGATCCATGGCCTGTAAAATACGCTTATCGGAAATAGGATAAGGCGTACCGAGCTGTTGGGCGAAATAACTGACACGCAGTTCTTCAATCATCCAACGGATCTCTTTAACATCATCATCTTCGCGACGCGCTGGAGGCAATTTATTTATCCATTGTTGCCACGCCTGCTGGACGCTTTCGACTTTCAGCATTTGCGCCCGATCGCGGTGCGGATCGACAGCCAGTTTCTCCAGCCGCTTTTCAATTGCCTGCAGATAACGCAGCGTATCGCCGAGACGTTTAAAGCCGTTGCCAGTCACAAAACCACGGTATACCAGACCGCTCATCTGCGCCTTGATATCGGAAAGCCCCAACGCCATGCTCATATCCACCCGCCCTTTCAGACGCTTATTGATATTGAATACGGTCGTCAGGATCCGCTCGACCTGCTTCGCGATATCCACCACAGTATCATTCAGCTCGGCGCGTACCTTTTCGTGCAGCGCGGTGAAACCTGCTTCGCTCCACACCGGTCCGCCGTTGGCATCTATCAGCTTATCTACCCCGCAGGCGATACAGTCATCAATCAACTCCAGTACTTTGCCGTACGGGTTAAAGTACAGTCCCAGCTTGGCTTTATTCGGCAATTTCTCATGCAGATACTTAATCGGTGAAGGAATATTGAGCAACAACAGACGGCGTAAACCGCACCACATCGCCTGTTGTTGTTCCAGCGGATTATCAAACAATTTGATAGCGACGCTGTCACGCTCATCCACTAACGCCGGCCACGCCTTCACTTTATAATTACCGCGTTTCTGTTCGTAGCTTTCCGGCAGCCCGCCGAAACTCCAGATATGCAGCCCGCTCTGCTCGATGCCGTCATCCGCCACCGCCGAGAGCGTCTCCTGCACTTTGCCTTTCAGCGCATTTTTAAGCTCGGCGAGCGAACGCCCTTCCTGCAGTTTCTTGTTTTTGTCATTCACCACGCGAAACGTGATTTTCAGATGCTCGGGCACCTGATCCCAATGCCAGTCTTCCCGATCGACCGTGACGCCGGTCATCCGGCGCAGTTCACGCTCCAGAGCGTCCAGCAGCGGCAGCTCCAGCGGCGTTACGCGACCTAAAAACGCTTCAGCATAGTTTGGCGCCGGAACAAAGTTGCGACGTACCGGTTTTGGCAACGATTTAATCAGCGCAATAACTAATTCACGGCGCAGCCCTGGGATCTGCCATTCAAAACCGCTCTCGTCAACCTGGTTAAGTAGCGGCAACGGAATATGGACGGTCACGCCGTCAGCATCCGCGCCCGGTTCAAACTGATAGCTCAAACGCAGCTTAAGATTGCCCTGGTGCCAGAAGTTCGGGTAATCCAGTTTGCTGATTTTTTCCGCGCCTTCTTTAATCAGCATACTTTTTTCAAAGTTGAGCAGATCCGGCGTCTCGCGGCTGATTTTTTTCCACCAACTATCAAAGTGGCGGGCGGAAATAACGTCATGGCTAATACGCTGGTCATAAAACTCAAACAGGGTATCGTCATCCACCAGGATATCGCGGCGGCGAGATTTGTGCTCAAGTTCCTCGACTTCCGCACGCAATTTTAGATTCTCACGGAAGAAGGCGTGACGGGTTTGCCAGTCCCCCTCCACCAGCGCATGGCGGATAAACAACTCGCGACACAACGCCGGGTCAATCTGGCTGTAATTCACTTTGCGCGCGGCGACAATCGGCAGACCGTAGACAGTAACCTTTTCCGTCGCCATCACCGCGCCTTGCGCCCGCTCCCAGTGCGGTTCGCTATATGAACGTTTAATCAGGTGCTGGGCTACCGGTTCCACCCATTCTGGCTCAATGCGGGCAGCGATGCGCCCCCACAGGCGGCTGGTCTCCACCAGTTCTGCGACCATTGTCCATTTCGGCGGTTTTTTGAATAAACCGGAACCGGGGAAAATAGAGAATCGGGCGTTACGCGCGCCGGTGTACTCTTGTTTATCGGCATCTTTCATCCCGATATGCGACAACAGTCCCGTTAACAACGCAACGTGAATTTCCCGGTACTCTGCGGGTTCGCTGTTTACCGGAATCCCCAGTTCTTTTACCACCTGACGCAGTTGGGTATAGATATCCTGCCACTCACGCACGCGTAAATAGTTCAGATAGTCGGTGCGACACAGACGGCGGAATTGATTCGACGACAGGGCCTTTTGTTGCTCGCCGAGGTAATTCCACAGGTTAACAAACGCCAGAAAATCGGATTCCTTATCATGGAAACGCCGGTGTTTCTCATCGGAAGCCTGCTGCTTATCCACTGGGCGCTCGCGCGGATCCTGAATAGAGAGTGCGGAAGTAATGATCATCGCTTCGCGCACACAGCCATGTTTTTGCGCTTCCAGAACCATACGCGCCAGGCGCGGGTCGACCGGCAACTGGGATAATTGTCGGCCCAGTGGCGTCAGCTTATATGCCGTTTGCTGTTCGTCGGCGGTAATCGCCCCCAGCTCTTCCAACAAACGCACGCCATCCTGAATATTGCGCTTATCCGGCGCTTCGACAAACGGGAAGGCGGCAATGTCACCCAGCCCCAGGGCGGTCATCTGCAAAATAACCGACGCCAGGTTGGTACGTAGAATTTCCGGGTCGGTAAATTCCGGACGTGACAAAAAGTCATCTTCCGAATACAGACGAATGCAAATCCCTTCCGATACGCGCCCGCAACGCCCTTTACGCTGGTTGGCGGAAGCCTGTGAGATCGGTTCAATCGGCAGGCGCTGCACTTTAGTGCGGTAGCTGTAGCGGCTGATGCGCGCAGTGCCAGGATCGATCACATACTTGATACCCGGCACCGTCAGCGAGGTTTCCGCCACGTTAGTCGCCAGCACGATACGGCGTCCGCTGTGCGACTGGAAAACGCGGTTCTGTTCGCTGTTCGACAAGCGTGCATACAGCGGCAACACTTCGGTATGCCGTAAGTTCAGCTTGTTCAGGGCGTCGGCGGTATCGCGGATTTCCCGCTCTCCGCTCATAAAAATCAGAATATCGCCGGGACTTTCACGCCCCAGTTCATCGACAGCATCGAAAATTGCCTGTAGCTGATCGCGTTCAGTGTCGTCAGCCTCTTCCACAATGGGGCGATAACGAACTTCTACGGGATACGTTCGGCCAGAGACTTCGATAATCGGCGCGTTATTAAAGTGGCGCGAGAAGCGTTCCGGGTCGATGGTCGCAGAGGTAATAATCACTTTCAGATCGGGGCGACGCGGCAGAAGTTCTTTCAGATAGCCGAGCAAGAAGTCAATATTCAGGCTGCGTTCATGCGCTTCATCAATAATGAGGGTGTCATACTGCATCAATAGCCTGTCCTGCTGGATTTCCGCCAGCAGGATACCGTCCGTCATCAGTTTGACCATGGTGTTGCTACTGACATGATCGCTGAAACGAACTTTATAGCCGATGCAGCCGCCAGGCTCCGTTTGCAACTCTTCGGCAATGCGGTTAGCGACGGTGCGCGCCGCCAGACGACGCGGTTGAGTATGTCCAATAAGTCCTTTAATTCCGCGTCCCAGTTCCATACAAATTTTCGGCAACTGGGTGGTTTTACCGGAACCGGTTTCCCCTGCCACGATCACCACCTGATGATCGCGGATCGCTTCCAGAATGTCCTGTTTCTTCTGGCTAACAGGCAAATTTTGCGGATAAGTGATTGAGGGGCGCGCCGCTTCGCGGAGGGCGACCTGCGCCGCAGCCTGTTCAATTTCTTTCGCCATCGTCTGGAAAATGGCCTGTTGCGCATCAGGATTTTTTACTTTCTTTACGCCATGCAGGCGGCGCGCAAAGCGCTGTTTGTCGCGCAGCATCAGTGCATCCAGCCGCTGCTGTAACACCTGAAGCGTCAACGTAGATTGTTCAGTCATAAAGCTCTTGGGCAGGATTCTGCCTGTTTAAAATCGTTTTAAATGATAGGTATAGAGTACCACATTGGGGCTTTTTTTGCGTTGTTCAATAATTTCGAACAAAGGGTTCGATATATTGCGCTATCCCTGCGACATATTTGTGAATAAAGTGTCAACAAGCAACGGGGCACGCCCCTTCAAACACATAAAAGGAAACACCCATGAGCAAGGTATTAGTTCTTAAATCCAGTATTCTGGCAGGGTACTCTCAGTCTGGTCAGTTGACTGACTATTTTATTGAACAATGGCGCGAAAAACACGTCGCAGATGAAATTACTGTCCGCGATCTGGCGGCCAACCCTGTTCCGGTGCTGGATGGCGAGCTGGTGGGCGCGATGCGTCCGGGCGATGCGCCTTTAACGCCACGTCAGCAGGACGCTCTGGCGCTGTCTGATGAACTCATTGCTGAACTGAAAGCCCACGACGTCATCGTTATTGCGGCGCCGATGTACAATTTCAATATCCCGACGCAGCTGAAAAACTACTTTGATCTGATTGCCCGCGCCGGTATCACTTTCCGCTATACCGAAAAAGGCCCGGAAGGTCTGGTAACCGGTAAACGCGCGGTGGTTCTCTCCAGCCGCGGCGGTATCCATAAAGACACCCCGACGGATTTGATTGCGCCTTACCTGAAAGTGTTCCTTGGTTTTATCGGTATCACCGACGTGAATTTTGTCTTTGCCGAAGGCATCGCCTACGGGCCGGAAGTGGCAGCTAAAGCCCAGGCCGATGCAAAAGCCGCGATTGACAGCGTCGTGGCCGCTTAAATATTTTTGCCTCCCGTTTCGACGGGAGGTGACTTCTTAGGTTTGTAGCGCAAATATCCTACCACGCCGCTACTGCCGCCATCGCTGGGATGCGTTACCCCATCATTGACTTCAACGCAGGCGAAATCAAAAGGCGACATATTTTCGATGCACGCCACATTGACCCCATATTGATCGGGATTGGATCGACGCTGATGAAAAGTATATATCCCGCATACCGAACAGAAAAAATGCACCGCCTTGCCCGTATTGAAGCGATATTCGGTAAGCTTATCCTGCCCTTTTAGCACTTTAATACCCGACAGCGGCGCAGACACTGCCACCGCTCCGCGCATCCTGCAAAAGGAACAGTTGCAGCGCCTGGCGGTATGAAAGCCATCGCTAAGTTGAACGGTAAACACGACGCTGCCACAATGGCAGGCAGCAGATAATTTTTCAGACGTCATACCTGGTTACTCTCGCGAATAGTGATACCAGCCAACAGTATAGAAATAGCCTTCCGGTTCGCCTAATGTAAATACGACCTTCGTATTCAGAAATTACCCATATAAAAATGCATTTTGCGGTAAAAAAATTGTCGGGAAGCGGTTATTTACGCATCCATTTGCCATTAATTCCCTGGACATATTCTCCCGGCCTGGCGCGCTCAACCAGTTTTTGCCCTGCCATCTTCGCCACCTCGTCCACGGGAAGATGATTGCTATCCGCTAACTGCTGATAACTGGCGCGGCGGGCATGATTAATATCAAGCACCAGTTTCTGGGTTTCGGCATCATTCTTTAAGGCCACCAGATAGCCATTCAGCGTTTCCCCGACCCGGCCCTGCGTGCGCGCTTCGTCCAGGGTTAAGGCCCACACAGAAGGTGTGAGCAAGCTCAGCGTCAGCACCCATAGTATTAAATACTTTTTCATTATGGCCTCAGAATAGATCGCTGCGTGATTTCAGGAGTTCTTCAACGTCTTTATCGACTTTGATATGTATTTCATGCTCGATCTTTACATTCATGTTGATGGTAATCGGCTGTTCCGGCGCGGCGACTTCAATACGTGGCGTGCACCCCACCACGATAAATGACGCAAGCGCTGACAGCATGGCAATACTCATTTTCATTATTTATCCTCACAGTCCTTGTCTTTCCGGCAAGGAGGTTGCGGCAACGCTGTATTTTGTTCAAGCCATGCCTGTAAATTGTCGCCAAAACGCAAACTGCGCCACAGCGTAAACACATTTTCTTCATGGGTATAGTTCAAGTTAACGATCGCGGTTTTACCATCTACCCGGCTTTTGCCGGTAATAGCCGCCTGCATCGTTAGTACGCCCAGGTTATCAACGTTAATTTTCGTCCACGAATGCGTAATCTCCATATAACGTAGCCAGTTGATCGCCGAGCCTGCCGTGACATTATCCTTCACCACCGCATCCGCAGTATCTTTATCGATACGCAACGTCATTGGCCCAGGATTCGTAAGCCAGCCATCTTTGATTATCCATTTTTCATTGTTCAGCCACAGCGGCAGCGCGCCGCTGACCGGACCAGACATGGCGAATTGCTTTGGATTTATGGCGCTAATCAATTCGCTGGATGAAATATTTTGCACCCGCAAAAGCGCCGGGTCGTGCTGCGGCATTCGCAACTGTTTCATAATGATTTGACCGCCCAGCACGTCTACGCTGACATCGCTTAGCAGTAATGGATTCGACTCGCTCCAGGGATAACCGCCCTGTAAATCAGCGGTGATATTTTTCGCCGTGACCTGGTTAACTATCCCGGCGATACGCAGCGAGATGGGCCCGCGCGTCCCCAATTGCCACGCGCCGTTGTGGAAGCGAAATGGCAGAATGAAATCGACGCCGTTGATTTTGTTATCAGGCATCCAGGCGCTGCCGCCTTTTAACACGCCGTGTCCACCTGCTTCAAATCCCTGCCCCTGCGCAGCGGAAAAAGCCACCTGCGCATACAGTGAGCCTTCGCGCAGCGTCATTTTCCAGTCCGGTGGAAGCAACGGCTGGAAAACGATAAGCGACTGCTTCGGCCACCAGGCCTGTCCACGAAGGCGTTCGCCATCCCAGCGCCCATTCAGCCGTACCGGCCCTATCGCCCCCGCCCGAAGGTCGCCTTTAAACTGGAACAGGGTTGGCTCTCGCCCTTCAACGCTAAAATTAAGGGTAGAAGGCGGCAGCACGCTCCCACTGGTAAATACGGTTTTCCCCGCCACCAGAGACAGCGCGCCCTGTAGCGACGGCGTTGTGGCGTCGCGAACCCAGACAATAGGTTTATTCAGCGCCAGTCTTGGCGATGTGACGGTCATTGCGCCATAGTGCAACTGATCAAAACCGGTGGACAAACTGGTCAACCTGATGGTGTTATCATGCCATTCGCCCTGTCCGGCAATATCCCAGTGGGCGCGCATTGGCGTAAAGCTTCCTTGCCCCCAATAGCGCCACCGCCAGCGACCAGCATCAGGGAGAAAATCATTGGCCAGGCCATCAAGATGAAGAACGAAATCGCCCATCTCATTTTCGTGCGCCCGTAAAATAGCCTGTAATCGGCCATCAACGCCGCGCGGCGTCACCTTAACGCCCGCCAGCGGCCAACGAATTTCATCAATATCTAACGCATCAATCACCCGCCCGCGCGAGCGTAGCAATGCGCCAGGTGCAAAGGTGAGCTGCGGATCGGCCAGACTGCCGCGGAACATAGCGGGCAATACGGCATAAAAGATTAAATCCTTCTGTTTAGCCTCGCCGGTAAGCTGTAGAGGCATCTCACTGCTATCCATGCTGAGTTTTCCCGGGCCGATAGTCAGTACAGCGTTCGCTTTACCGGCATCGCCCTGGGTCAGAATATTCAGGCGTCCACTGACTTGCGCATTATCCGGCCCGGCTTGCCAGTTATCGATATTAAAAGCCAGACGTCCGCTCAAGGGGAATCCCTGATATGGCCAGTTCCAGCGGCCATCGCTGATGGTAAGCCGCTGACGCGTTACCGCCCAGGGGAGATCGAGAATCGGGTCAGGATTACCTCGCGCCATCACGATGAGCTGTCCGGCGTTATCACGCCACTCCAGTTCCGCATCCACCAGCGACGGTTCCTGCGGCAGACGCAAGGTCGCTGCCGCATGACCGCTGACCGGCAGGCCATCCGGTACCAGCGGCAACACAAATTCCCCCGCCAGGCTAACGGGAGGCTGGTTGGCCAGCGCGGCGATCTCCAGTTGGCTCACCGTCAATGCCTGACCGCGTAGCTGCCCTTGAAATTTTACTTTTTCGCCCTGATAACGTATCTGCTGAATGACCGGCGTCATGGAGATCGCCAGCTTGCCCTGCCATTCCGGCCAGGGCGCGAGAATGACATTATCGATGTTAATCCAGGTATTGGGCAGCATTGACTGCCACTGCGCCAGCGTACGCGGCGCGGCGGGAGAAGCTTCCGTAGCGGGCAGTTTCGCCAGGCACGCGGCATCCAGTTTAAGGCTTTTAATATTCAGCAACCAACGGCTGGGATGCGTCAGTTCCGCCTGGGTAATATGCGCTAACGAACAATCATTGACCAGATAGCGAAGATCGGGAATCACTAACCCATGACGTGTCAGGCGTGGACTTTGTTCCAGAGCGATACGGGTACCGACGGGTAGCCAAATTCCCGCCAGAGTGGGAACCCACAGCCCGAGGGTCATCAGTAGCGTCAGAGGGATAAGAATCAGCAGTAACAGTAGCGCAAGGGCGGCTTTATATTTACCCTTCATGGGCCATTAATTTCCTGATTTAACGAAAAATTCAGTCGGCTATCTCTTTATTTTGGCATGATTGCCCGTACATAGCCTAATAGTTCATGTTGCAGGGGCGCCCTCCGGCTATTTGAGGCGTTGTGGAGAATGATAACCTAAAATTATTCATTATATGTATGACTATCAATTATTTTTGATTTTTTGTAAGATAATTTTAAGCATATTTGTGTGATTCAAACATCACTGGAGAAGGTCATATGAAACTCGCCGTCTATAGTACCAAACAGTATGACAAGAAATATCTACAGCAAGTGAACGAAGCGTTCGGTTTTGAACTGGAGTTTTTTGATTTTCTGCTAACCGAGAAAACGGCGAAAACCGCCAATGGATGTGAAGCAGTTTGTATCTTCGTGAATGACGACGGGAGCCGACCGGTACTGGAAGAGCTGAAAAAACACGGCGTGAAATACATCGCGCTGCGTTGCGCCGGATTTAATAATGTCGACCTGGATGCCGCTAAAGAGCTCGGTTTGCAGGTGGTCCGCGTGCCGGCTTATTCTCCGGAAGCCGTCGCTGAACATGCGATTGGCATGATGATGACATTGAACCGCCGTATTCACCGCGCTTATCAACGCACCCGCGACGCTAACTTTTCCCTTGAGGGGCTGACCGGCTTTACCATGCACGGAAAGACCGCTGGCGTCATCGGTACCGGTAAAATCGGCGTCGCCGCGCTGCGTATCCTGAAAGGCTTTGGAATGCGTTTACTGGCGTTTGATCCCTATCCCAGCACCGCCGCGCTTGACCTCGGCGTCGAGTATGTGGATCTGCAAACGTTGTTTGCCGAATCGGATGTCATTTCCCTGCACTGCCCGCTCACGCCGGAAAACTACCATTTGCTGAACCATGCGGCATTCGATCAAATGAAAAATGGCGTTATGGTCATTAATACCAGTCGTGGCGCGCTGATTGATTCCCAGGCGGCTATCGAAGCTCTGAAGAATCAGAAAATCGGCTCGCTGGGGATGGATGTGTATGAAAACGAACGCGACCTGTTCTTTGAAGATAAGTCAAACGATGTTATCCAGGATGATGTTTTCCGCCGTCTGTCGGCCTGCCATAACGTACTGTTTACGGGGCACCAGGCATTCCTGACCGCAGAAGCGCTGATCAGCATCTCTGAAACCACGTTACAAAACTTAAGCCAGCTTGAGAAGGGCGAAGCCTGCCCGAACGCGCTGTTCTAATCCTGTCGCTCCCCTGCGCTCAGGGGAGCATTTTCGGATAACCCCTGAAGATCTATCCGGTCATATCATTACTATAGTCAGTGTTAACTATCAGATTACAGAGAATATCAATGAAGAAAATCGTCACGCTGGTCGCCCTGAGCATCATAATGACAGGGTGTGTGAGCAGTGGAAAAGTGTCCGTCAAACGCGAGCAACTGGAGCACCACCGCTTTGTTCTGGAAAGCGTAAACGGTAAAACGGTCACCGGCCCGGAGCTCAGCTTTGGCGAGGACATGACGGTATCCGGCAAAATGTGCAATCAATTCACCGGCGAAGGAAAACTGTCGGACGGCGAATTAAAAGTGAAAAATTTAGCGATGACCCGAATGATGTGCGCAGATCCACAGCTTAACGCGCTGGACGGCACCCTCAGCGAGCTCTTCAGCAAGGGCGCGCAGGTCGATTTAACCGCGAACCAATTAACGCTGGCGACGGCAGAAACAACGCTAATGTATAAACTGGCGGATTTAGCGCACTAAGCCATTAAGTGAAAAGTTATACGCGTCAGGCGAAACGCCGCGCTTAATAACTCCCGCAGCTTCCGGCGGCAAGCGACTGTTCGCTACAACGTTTGCCGTTGGGTAGCGCGCACATACCAATTACTGAACCATCAAGCTGCCGGGCCGCTGAAAGCGAACCGCCAATCATAGCGCAATTCGCTTCGCCGGCGCTGGACATCGCCGCTTTCATCCCTGGCGAAACATGTGCCGCGGTTGCCTGCTGAACAGGTTCGCTACTGCAAGCCGACAATAATAACGCGGCACATCCCACCCAAAACGCTGCGCGCATTTCTCTCCCCTCTGTTTATTCATCCAAACGACACCGCCCTAAATAATAGGCAGCAGAAACTGACGCGTCGAGAGGCAAAGCGCGCATTTATGCGCTTCATTAACATTTATTGGCAATTTTTTACGTCTTTTCGGCAAGAAATCGCCATTCTCCTCCCGCCAGGGACACAAAAGCGAAAATGGGGCTTGAAGGGCTTTGCTAAAATAAAAGGATAACTACAGGATGCGCTCACGATTATGCGTGTCCCTCTTTTTTGCGCAATGTAAGGGTGTCATATGCAAACAATTGACGGTAATGGCGCAGTAGCGTCGGTGGCGTTCCGTACCAGCGAGGTTATCGCCATTTACCCGATTACGCCCAGTTCAACAATGGCTGAACAAGCGGATGCCTGGGCCGGCAATGGGCTTAAAAATGTCTGGGGCGATACGCCGCGTGTGGTAGAGATACAGTCGGAAGGCGGCGCGATCGCCGCCGTTCACGGTGCGTTACAAACCGGTTCGCTTTCTACGTCATTTACATCATCGCAGGGGCTGCTGCTGATGATTCCAACGCTGTATAAACTGGCGGGGCAGCTCACGCCGTTTGTACTGCACGTTGCCGCGCGCACTGTCGCCACACACGCGCTTTCTATTTTTGGCGACCATTCCGATGTGATGGCGGTCCGCCAGACAGGCTGCGCGATGTTATGCGCCGCCAGCGTTCAGGAAGCGCAGGATTTTGCGCTGATCGCACACAGGGCTACGCTGAAAAGCCGCGTTCCGTTTATTCATTTTTTTGATGGCTTCCGTACATCGCATGAAATCAACAAAATTATACCGCTAACGAATGAAACCATTCTGAACCTGATGCCGCAGGCGGAGATCGACGCTCACCGCGCCCGCGCGCTGAATCCGGAACATCCGGTGATTCGTGGAACTTCAGCGAATCCGGACACCTACTTCCAGTCTCGCGAAGCGACCAACCCGTGGTACAACGCCGTTTATGATCATGTTGAAGAGGCGATGAAGGCATTTGGCGACGCTACGGGCCGTCAGTACCAGCCATTTGAATATTATGGCCATCCCCAGGCTGAACGCGTCATCATAATGATGGGCTCCGCCCTCGGCACCTGCGAAGAGGTCGTGGACGAGCTACTGATACGCGGAGAAAAGGTCGGCGTTCTGAAAGTCCGTCTGTTCCGCCCCTTCTCCGCCAAACATTTGTTACAGGCATTACCGGAAACCGTTCGCGCTATCGCCGTGCTGGATCGCACCAAAGAGCCTGGCGCCCAGGCCGAGCCGCTTTATCTGGACGTGATGACCGCACTGGCGGAGGCCTTTAATAATGGCGAGCGCGAAACGTTGCCGCGCACCATTGGCGGCCGTTATGGGCTATCATCCAAAGAGTTCGGCCCGGCGTGCGTACTGGCGGTCTTTAATGAACTCAGCCGTGCGAAACCCAAGCCACGGTTTACGGTGGGCATTTATGATGACGTTACTAACCTCTCGCTGCCATTACCGGAAAATACCCTGCCCGGCAGCGCTAAACTTGAAGCGTTATTTTACGGTCTGGGAAGCGACGGCAGCGTATCCGCCACGAAAAATAATATTAAAATTATCGGTAATTCTACACCGTGGTATGCGCAAGGTTATTTCGTTTATGACTCTAAAAAAGCTGGCGGGCTCACGGTATCGCACCTGCGCGTCAGCGAGAAACCCATTCGTTCCGCTTACTTAATTGCTCAGGCGGATTTTGTCGGCTGCCACCAATTACAGTTTATCGATAAATATCAGATGGCGGAGCGTCTAAAGCCCGGCGGTATCTTTCTGCTTAATACGCCGTACAGCGCCGACGAGGTCTGGTCGCGTCTGCCGCAAGAAGTTCAGGCGGTGTTGAATCAGAAAAAGGCGCGTTTTTACGTGGTTAACGCGGCGAAAATCGCCCGCGAATGTGGACTTGGCGCCCGCATCAATACCGTCATGCAAATGGCTTTCTTCCACCTGACGCATATTCTTCCGGGCGATAGCGCCCTGGTTGAGCTGCAGGGCGCGATTGCCAAAAGCTATAGCAGCAAAGGACAGGATCTGGTTGAGCGTAACTGGCAGGCATTGGCTCTGGCGCAGGAATCGCTGGCGGAAGTGCCGTTGCAGGCGGTTAATCCGCATAGCGCGCATCGCCCGCCGGTCGTCTCCGACGCCGCGCCGGATTTCGTGAAAACCGTTACCGCCGCCATGTTGGCGGGCCTCGGCGACGCACTGCCTGTTTCCGCCCTGCCGCCGGACGGAACATGGCCAATGGGCACCACCCGCTGGGAAAAACGCAATATCGCCGAAGAGATTCCTGTCTGGAAAGAGGAACTGTGTACACAATGTAATCACTGCGTCGCTGCCTGCCCTCACTCGGCAATTCGTGCGAAAGTCGTTTCCCCGCAGGCGATGGAGAACGCGCCAGCCAGTCTGCATTCGCTGGACGTGAAGTCCCGCGATATGCGCGGCCAGAAATATGTGCTGCAGGTCGCGCCGGAAGACTGTACTGGCTGTAATTTATGCGTAGAGGTCTGCCCGGCTAAAGATCGGCAAGATCCACAGATTAAGGCGATTAACATGATGTCACGCCTTGAGCATGTGGAAGAAGAGAAAGTGAATTATGACTTCTTCCTCGACTTACCGGAAATCGAACGCAGCAAACTGGAACGAATTGATATCCGCACATCGCAGCTCATTACGCCGCTGTTTGAATATTCCGGCGCCTGTTCCGGCTGCGGCGAAACGCCGTATATTAAACTGCTGACTCAGTTATATGGCGACAGAATGTTAATCGCTAACGCCACGGGGTGTTCCTCTATTTACGGCGGTAACTTACCCTCAACGCCTTATACCACCGATGCCAACGGACGCGGCCCGGCATGGGCGAATTCGTTATTTGAAGATAACGCGGAATTTGGTCTCGGTTTCCGTCTGAGCGTGGATCAGCACCGGGCGCGCGTCATGCGTTTACTGGCGCAATTCGCCGATCGCATCCCGGCGGAATTAAACGATGCGCTGCATGCCGAAGCAACGCCTGACGTTCGGCGTGAGCAGGTCGCCGCATTACGCCAACATCTGAAATCGGTTGCGGGCGCAGAGGAACTGTTAAAGGATGCTGATGCGCTGGTAGAAAAATCAATCTGGCTGATTGGCGGCGATGGTTGGGCATACGACATCGGCTTTGGCGGTTTAGACCATGTGTTAAGCCTGACGGAGAATGTCAATATTCTGGTTCTGGATACGCAGTGTTACTCCAATACTGGCGGCCAGGCGTCGAAGGCGACGCCGCTTGGCGCCGTCACTAAGTTTGGCGAACATGGCAAGCGTAAAGCCCGTAAAGATCTTGGTGTCAGCATGATGATGTATGGTCATGTTTATGTCGCGCAAATCTCGCTGGGCGCGCAGTTAAACCAGACGGTGAAAGCCATCCAGGAGGCCGAAGCCTGGCCAGGACCGTCGCTGATCATTGCCTATAGCCCCTGTGAAGAACATGGCTACGATCTGGCGCTAAGCCATGACCAGATGCGCCAGTTAACGGCGACCGGTTTCTGGCCGTTATACCGCTTTGATCCCCGCCGTGCGGATGAAGGCAAGCCGCCGCTGGCTCTGGACTCTCGGCCACCGTCTGATGCCCTGGCGGAAACGTTGCTTAATGAACAGCGTTTCCGTCGCCTGAATGCGCAACAGCCTGAAGTAGCTGAACAATTATGGCGAGATGCCGCATTGGATTTGCAAAAACGCTATGACTTTCTTGCCTTGCTGGCAGGAAAAGCGGAAAAACCCGGCGCAGATTAAAAAATATTCTAAGGATTAACCTGGAAACAAAAAAAGCCCGAACATCCGTTCGGGCTTGTCAATTTATACGCTGGAAAGCAAAGGTTAACGCAATGGCCCAGCGACAAAATGAATATGTGACAATAAAGGCATATAACAGGCGTAGAATATCGTAACCGAATGATATTGTATAATTTTTATTTTGTATAATACCCCCAAAAGCATTCGTATAAATTATATCTATTTCACTGCGAATTATTTCATTAATTATTGAATTAAACGGTAACATCTCTTTTTAGGTCTTTCCTGACAAGGCAGAAATAACGTTTTAACGTCAACTCGCTGATTATTTACGTGGAATACGCGTAATATTACGTCGCCCTCCCCTGTAGGTAGTCCCCGCAGAGTATCGTGGAGCAGCACCTAAAATGTGACGTATGTCATTGTACATAAAGTGCCTTTAGGGAGTAGAATTTCAGTGGATACTTAAACAGGAGGTTTTATGAACAGAACGATTCTTGTACCCATCGATATTTCAGATTCAGAATTAACTCAACGCGTGATTTCGCATGTTGAAGCTGAAGCAAAGATTGACGACGCTAAAGTGCACTTTTTGACTGTAATCCCGTCTTTGCCCTATTACGCTTCACTGGGACTGGCTTATTCAGCAGAGCTTCCCGCAATGGACGATTTGAAAGCCGAAGCCAAATCTCAACTGGAAGCGATTATCAAGAAATTCAACCTTCCCGCGGACCGCGTGCAGGCGCACGTTGCAGAAGGCTCTCCTAAAGATAAGATTCTGGAAATGGCAAAAAAATTACCGGCCGATATGGTGATTATCGCCTCGCATCGCCCGGATATTACTACCTATCTGTTGGGTTCCAACGCCGCAGCCGTTGTGCGTCATGCGGAATGCTCCGTACTGGTGGTACGCTAAATACCCGAGCCCGCATAAGAGAGTGCGGGCTCAAATCAATCATCATCGCCTAGTGACTGACACTTTTTGAAAACAGATTGATTACGATTACGCCGCAGATGATAAGCAACATGCCAATAATAGCCGGCACATCCAGTTTTTGGCCAAGAAACAACCATCCTATCAATCCAATAAGAACAATCCCTACCCCAGACCAAATGGCATAAATGATACCCGCAGGGATGGTTCGCATTGGGATGGTAAGACACCAGAACGCAATACAATATCCGATGATAGTAACGAGGCTCGGTACCAGACGCGTAAAACTATCTGATAATTTTAATGAGATCGTGGCGATAACTTCTACCACGATGGCGATAAATAGAAAGATTACAGCTTCTTTAGTCATACATCTCTTCGTTCCAATATTTTTCGGGTCGTGATGATATCTTAAGTAATACGGATGACAGAATAAAGACGCTTTTGAACCATTGCATATCTTGCCATAAAAACGTGCTGGCATTCGTCGCCGTAATCCGTACCATACGCGACATACTTTTGCCTGCTGGCTGTTGACGGCAGGAGCGAACCCGGCATTTATCGCCAGCCAAATGGGGCATGAAACTGCGCAGATGGTGTATGAAATTTACGGTATGTGGATTGATGACATGAACGACGAACAAGTAGCGATGTTGAATGCGCGGTTATCGTAATTGCAAAGTTTGCCCCCAATTTGCCCCATTTAGTACCAGAGAACTGAAATAATGCAAGAAATTCAAAAGAATACAAAGAAAGAGCAATACAACCTCAACAAGTTGCAAAAGCGCCTGCGCCGTAACGTTGGCGAAGCGATTGCCGATTTTAATATGATTGAAGAAGGCGATCGCATTATGGTTTGCCTTTCTGGCGGCAAAGATAGCTATACGATGCTGGAAATTTTACGTAATTTGCAGCAAAGCGCCCCGATCAATTTTTCACTGGTCGCCGTCAACCTCGATCAAAAGCAGCCAGGTTTCCCGGAACATATCCTGCCAGCCTACCTTGAGCAGCTGGGCGTAGAATATAAAATCGTCGAAGAAAACACCTACGGCATTGTGAAAGAGAAGATTCCGGAAGGAAAAACCACCTGCTCGCTGTGCTCGCGTTTGCGTCGGGGTATCCTGTATCGTACGGCGACTGAACTGGGCGCGACCAAAATCGCCCTGGGCCACCACCGCGACGATATTCTGCAAACCCTGTTTCTGAATATGTTCTATGGCGGAAAAATGAAAGGGATGCCGCCGAAGCTGATGAGCGATGACGGCAAACATATCGTGATCCGCCCGCTGGCTTACTGCCGCGAGAAAGATATTATCCGTTTTGCTGAGGCCAAAGCCTTCCCTATCATTCCTTGTAATCTGTGCGGTTCGCAACCAAACCTGCAACGCCAGGTGATTGCCGACATGCTACGCGACTGGGATAAGCGCTATCCTGGACGGATCGAGACGATGTTTAGCGCCATGCAGAATGTCGTGCCGTCTCACCTTTGTGACACTAACCTGTTCGATTTCAAAGGAATCACTCACGGTTCCGAGGTCGTCGACGGCGGCGATTTAGCGTTCGATCGTGAAGAGATTCCCTTGCAGCCCGCTGGCTGGCAGCCGGAAGAAGATGACACCGCCTTAGAGGCGTTGCGGCTTGATGTTATCGAAGTGAAATAATCTGCAGGCGTCTCAGCACTCCGCTGAGACGCCATGCTATCGATCATTTTAATAGCCGTACCCGGCATGACTTGCCTTTGATCTTCCCGTTTTGCAACTGCTTCCAGGCTTTTTGCGCTACTGCTTGACGTACGGCGACGTAAACGTGCATTGGATGCACGTTAATTTTGCCAATATCCGCCCCGTCTAATCCAATATCGCCGGTCAGCGCGCCCAAAATATCTCCCGGACGCATTTTCGCTTTTTTGCCGCCGTCAATGCATAGGGTAGCCATCTCTGCGGCCAGAGGGAGTAACGGCTGCCGGGCGGGCGCATTCAGCCAGTTCAGCTTGAGTTGCAGCATTTCTGAAAGAATATTCGCCCGCTGCGCCTCTTCCGGCGCGCAGAAACTGATCGCCAGGCCGCTGCTTCCCGCGCGCGCCGTACGGCCAATACGATGGACATGCACCTCCGGGTCCCAGGCCAGTTCATAGTTAACCACCAGTTCGAGCGATTTAATGTCTAACCCTCGCGCGGCAACGTCGGTGGCAACCAGAATGCGCGCGCTGCCATTTGCAAAACGCACCAACGTCTGGTCGCGGTCGCGTTGTTCCAGATCGCCGTGGAGCGCCAACGCGCTTTGTCCTACCGCATTAAGCGCATCACAAACGGCCTGACAATCTTTTTTGGTATTGCAAAATACCACGCAGGACGCTGGCTGATGCTGGCTAAGCAACGTTTGTAGCAGCGAAATTTTTTCATGCGCAGACGTTTCGAAGAACTGTTGTTCGATAGCCGGTAGCGCATCTACCGTATCGATTTCAATACGTATTGGCTGCTGCTGTACACGACCGCTAATCGCCGCGATGGCCTCAGGCCAGGTTGCTGAAAACAATAACGTCTGGCGCGTCGCAGGCGCAAAGCGGATCACCTCATCAATGGCGTCACTGAATCCCATGTCCAGCATTCGGTCTGCTTCATCCATTACCAGAATATGCAGCGCATCCAGCGATACGGTTTCTTTTTGTAAATGATCCAGCAGGCGCCCCGGCGTCGCGACAATGATATGCGGAGCGTGCTGAAGCGAGTCGCGCTGTGCGCCAAAGGGTTGCCCGCCACACAAGGTCAGAATTTTGGTATTTGGCAGAAAACGGGCCAGGCGACGTAACTCTCCGGCAACCTGATCCGCCAGCTCCCGCGTCGGGCACAGCACTAATGCCTGTGTCTGGAACAGAGTGACGTCAATTCGATGCAAGAACCCAAGACCAAACGCCGCCGTTTTGCCGCTACCGGTCCTGGCCTGCACACGCACATCATTACCCGCCAGAATGACGGGTAATGCTGCGGCCTGAACAGGCGTCATCTCAAGATAGCCCAGCTCAGTAAGGTTATTGAGCTGGGCGGCGGGCAAAACATTCAGGGTTGAAAAAGTGGTCACAATTTACTCTCGCGGTAACGACTCATAGTCAGCAGGCGCGTATCCTCGCAGATCCGGGCGTTTGATGCGACATTTTAATCGGTTCTTCGTCCGGCGGCGGGTCGGGCATCGGCTGAGGACGGGGAAGCGGCTCAGGAATGGGAACAGGGTCAGTGGGAATCGGGTCCGACAAGGACGAGTGTAGATATAATAAGGTCAAAAGACAGCTCATATTACCCTCCAGAATGTCATTCAGACTCTTAAAGGGTAGACGCAGATAGTCTACAGGCAAAAAAAAGCCGACTAATCTAAGTCGGCGTCGTACGAATCAATTGTGCTATGCAGTAATTCAAAAAAGGAAGTAAGACAATATGGAGCGCAACGCCCATCGCTTGACGTTGCATTCACCTGCGAGAGAGATATTGCCCCGAATAGGTAGATGGTTTATTGACTTCGCTCAAATTTCTCGGCGTTTTTTCACCCGAAATGGTCTGAAAAGCGCTTTTGTTACAACCATTTACTGCGATGCAACCATAAAGTAACACCACCGATCAGGACAACTAACAGAATACAAAACAGAGAAAAGCCGAACCGCCATCCGCCGCCGGGAATACCGCCCAGGTTAACGCCAAATAACCCCGTTAAGAAGGTGCTGGGCAGAAAAACCATCGCCATAAGCGACATGGTATAAGTTCTGCGCGCCAGAGACTCCTGCATCACCTGGGCAATTTCATCCGCCATGATGCCAGTACGCGCGATACAAGCGTCAATTTCATCCAACCCCCTTCCCAGCCTGTCGGCGATATCCTGCATTCTGCGCCGGTGATCGTCGCTCATCCACGGCAGCCGTTCACTCGCAAGCCGGGCATAGACGTCGCGCTGCGGCGCCATATAGCGGCGCATAACAATTAGCTGTTTACGTAGCAATGCGAGGAAACCGCGCGGTGGGATTTGCTGGTCGAGAAGATTATCTTCCAGATCGATAATTTTATCGTGTAGCTCTTCAATAAATTCACTGGCGTGATCGGTTAACGCATCGCACACATCCACTAACCAGCCGCCGCAATCTACGGGCCCGGTGCCCTCCTGCAAATCACTGACCACATCGTCCAGCGCCAGAACCTTTCGCTGACGGGTAGACACAATGAATCGCTCGTCCATATATAAACGCATTGCCACTAATTGATCCGGGCGTTCGTCAGTACTGCCATTAATACAGCGCAGCGTAATGAGCGTCCCTTCCCCCATACGACTTACGCGCGGGCGCGAGCTTTCACCAGCCAGCGCATCACGCACGTTATTGGGGAGTAAAGGCGTTGAAGCCAACCAGCGGGCGCTGTCCGGGTGGGTATAATTAAGATGTAGCCAACAGGGATGCTGACTATCGATCACATCATTATCTTCGAGCGGTTTTACTCCACCACGACCATCCAGTAGCCATGCGAAAACGGCATCCGGCACGTTCACATCCGATCCCTTAATGGCTTCCACAGCGCCTCCACGTTACAACTCTCATGCCGTTAGTCTAGCTTTCGGGAAAGGTTAAGCAATCTCTCATTTTCTCATTGCGCAAAAAGAATGACGGGAACGTGCGAAAAAAGCGCCTTAGCAACAGGCGCTTACCAAACATGTATTATCAGGCCTGGCCGCGCCTGGTGATGGTCGAAAGAGATGATACATGAGAGTGCGACAGCGCATGTTCACTGTAACCCGGCTGGCTTAAACGAAATTTGTCGGTTTTAGTCTGTAACTCGATCACCTGCGCCTTTAAAACATCCGAAGAAGCAGATAGCGCTTCAACCATTAAGACATTGCTATGGGTTGCGCTTTCCAGATCGCTCAACGCCAGGGTTATCTGGTTAATGCCTTTTTCCTGCTCCCGCGTGGTGGTGGAAATTTCACTCATCAGCACGTTTAATTGCCCGGAGCCGCCAACAATCTCCTGCATATTTTTTTCAGCCTCCTGCACTATGGCGGCCCCCTGCCGCACATTGTCATGCGTAACGTCGATCAGCGCCTTGATACTTTTTGCCGCCTCGGCGCTACGATGCGCCAGATTACGCACTTCCCCGGCCACCACGGAGAAACCTTTTCCATGATCGCCCGCCCGTGCAGCCTCTACCGCCGCGTTAAGCGCCAGAATATTAGTCTGGAATGCGATACCGTCAATCAATGAAATAATCTCCGTCATCTGCGAGGCACAGTCGGTAATAGAACGCATATTTTCTGTAACCCGCACCATTAATTCACCGCCTTTACGGGCGCATTGGGTTGCACAATCCGCCTGTATGCTCGCCATTCGGGTATTATCCGCATTGTTTTTGGTACTCGCCGCCATTTCATCTATACTGGCGGCAGTTTGAATTAACGAGGCCGACTGCTGTTCCGTCTTTACGGATAGCGACAGACTGCGCGCCGCCAGTTGTTCGGAAAGGGTCATTGCCGTTTGCGAAGAGGATCTGATTTCACGTACCAACGCGGGGTAATGACTCCAACTTATTGATAGTGTTTTATGTTCAGATAATGCCCGATGACTTTGTCATGCAGCTCCACCGATTTTGAGAACGACAGCGACTTCCGTCCCAGCCGTGCCAGGTGCTGCCTCAGATTCAGGTTATGCCGCTCAATTCGCTGCGTATATCGCTTGCTGATTACGTGCAGCTTTCCCTTCAGGCGGGATTCATACAGCGGCCAGCCATCCGTCATCCATATCACCACGTCAAAGGGTGACAGCAGGCTCATAAGACGCCCCAGCGTCGCCATCGTGCGTTCACCGAATACGTGCGCAACAACCGTCTTCCGGAGCCTGTCATACGCGTAAAACAGCCAGCGCTGGCGCGATTTAGCCCCGACGTATCCCCACTGTTCGTCCATTTCCGCGCAGACGATGACGTCACTGCCCGGCTGTATGCGCGAGGTTACCGACTGCGGCCTGAGTTTTTTAAATGGCGGAAAATCGTGTTGAGGCCAACGCCCATAATGCGGGCGGTTGCCCGGCATCCAACGCCATTCATGGCCATATCAATGATTTTCTGGTGCGTACCGGGTTGAGAAGCGGTGTAAGTGAACTGCAGTTGCCATGTTTTACGGCAGTGAGAGCAGAGATAGCGCTGATGTCCGGCAGTGCTTTTGCCGTTACGCACCACCCCGTCAGTAGCTGAACAGGAGGGACAGCTGATAGAAACAGAAGCCACTGGAGCACCTCAAAAACACCATCATACACTAAATCAGTAAGTTGGCAGCATCACCGACGAAGAGTTTTATCAACTGGATGGCTGAATTGAGCGCTATACGCAGTCTGTTGATGGCTATATTGGGATGGAAAGCTATACCGATGCCGCCAGCGGAAGAATAGTTAACAATTATTACTGGCAGACCCGCGAATCAATGGAGCTATTGATAAATAATTTACAGCACCAGCAGGCCAAATCACAAAGTCATAAGTGGCTTTCCGGTTACCAGACGATTATTGCAGAAATTCAGGGGTGCCATAACGTTAACCTGCCCCATCCGCTGGCATCATTTTCAGTTCCTTATGCGTAATGCAATAGTATATATATTAAATGTGAGGGCACACAAGAGAATGCCTGCGCCCCTGCATTGCCGGTTATTCGGTTCTCTGTGCAGGGGCGGTGCTGATATAAGTGATTAGTAAACAGGAAGATGAGTGATATCTCGTGGTACACTAACACGCGTAACCACATTGTTTTCATCGCACTCTATCAACGCTCTGGCAAAAATACTGAGCTCATTAATTTTCAGCCCGGAATTATCCAAAAACTGGCGGCAAGCGTAGTCAGAAACAAAAATTATGCCGGGATGAATATCATGTTCCCGAATAAAACGGGCCTGAGCAAATGGCGTATCCATACTCAGCACATATACCGCCCGGGTTGAGTGGCTACCCGCTGATTTAAGGCGGTCACTATAGTCTTTTACCTGCCATTCACAAACTGGCGTATCCAGTGACGGAACGACAATAATCTGCTTTTTTATCCCCGGGATACAGTAACCCGGTAATAAATTATGGCTCACCAGCCCCTTTGTGCAGGGTAATGGTTCGCCTTCAGCCAGTATACCGGGTTTGAGGGTCAGTTGCGTTTTGCCAAAGGTGACAGCGTGTTCCTGACCCAATGAGATATAATCCTGTGTTGTTGTTGGCGTCATAAAAACTTCTCCTTTTAACGTTTGTATTATTTTAGCCATAATAATTATTTAGCAATCCGCTAAAAAACCAGGTGAACATCCATAATAAGATGATGGTGATAAAAAGAATTATATTAGACATAATAATTAATATAGTTTTATAGTCTTCCTCTGATGGAAATTTCTTTCGTGAAACTCATTGCATATTTAAAAGATATGTCAATACGTTCATTACTATGCCCACGATAGGTTATAACTTGTGTATATTTACCTGGAACATTTTCTTTCTTAAGAGGGCCATAATCCCATAAGCCTTTTAAATTTTCACGCGCTACAGTCTTATTAATGTGAACTTCATTTACAGGATTCCCGTCGATATCCTTAACAATAGTTGTGATGGTGGCACTTTCACCCGGCGATAATACAGACTTATCTATACTCATAACTGTTAAATCTGGGCTTGGCGTATTAGATATAGTTTCTGTTTCAATATACTGGAACTCAGATACCGATGGCACAGGCGTGTACCCTGACGCTGAAGCCATATCCGTTTCATTATAAATTTCTAGTTTAATCTTTGAACCCCGATGTTCCTTTTGGATATTAAATTTATGCTCACATGGCTTTTCTCGTTTAAGTATATGCTGAGAGTTATCTTTATTGATCTGATAATACGTACATACTGTAGTAAAAGTTTCCGCAGACTGATAGTTATTATCCGGATCTCTGATGCCTACATTTCTGGCATTCCTCGCAATAGTCATTCCCGGAAAAGGTGTATACTTTTCAATAAAAAAGCCAAGTCCATTAAACTGCAATTCGTAGCCATCGCGAGGTGTTCCAGGCCTGTGCCCAACGCTCGGCGCCGTAGGAGGAGAAAACATCCCGACGGTTGCCGCGGACGTTGTCGACGAATCCGCCAAGACGCTTATCGGCGCAGCCGCCAGAAGCAGGCTATAGATAATAAGATTATGTTTCGACATACGCACTGTTGATCCTTTTTAAAACATTAATTCGCATCAGAGGTTGCGGTATTACCCTTAGCATTTCCCTTATCAGAAATAATTCTGACGCGGATATATTTATTCTGAAGCGATTCCCCATTAAGACTATAAGGAAGAAGCCAGGTGGCCTTTGTCGCACCCGGTACGGATTGCCAGGATTTCATTTCATCCGAGATTTCCCACTGATAATTAAACGCATCAGTACAGTCCGTGTTATTTACACAAAGCGTTCTGGCTCGCATTTCTGTTCCGACGACTGGCGCAGTAACGCTTCCGTTGGCCTCTTCAGTACCCGGCGTAAAAAGCACCTCCACAGAAGTGACCTTCTGCGCAATACTGTCTGACTGCGCTTGTAGTAGTACGGTACCCTTCACCGGATGTTTATCGTCTGGTCCGCTTGCTTCAATATGTAATTTGAGCGAGCGGGCATCATCGCCGATATGGGTCACCAGAACCCGTTCAACCCAATGGCCGTCACGCTCTGTACCACCGAGCGCTTTAAATGCCAGACCCGGCGTATCTGATTGATACTTAATATGACGTGGTTTGAGCGACGCCCACTCCTCTTCAGAACGCTCGCGCACGTAGTGCCACTCAATAACCTTCCCCTCTTCTCCGGCAGGAAGCGGCGTATTGATGACAAAGTTGCCGTCCTCAACCTGAACATCGTCATTGATAACATTTATCCAGGAACGGAAACTGGTCTCATCCTGTGTCACCCTTACCGGGATACGCTCGGAGGTCACGCGAGTACCCCGGCTGTCAGTCACCGTTAAATAAAGGCTATACTCCTGACCGTCGGTCGCCGTCAGCGGAAGTTGTGGAAGGATAAGGCCGCTGCCCAGACTCCCCTGAAGCTGGAGTCCGGCGAGAAGCTCCGCATCACCCGACCACTCAACCTTCTCAACCGGGTAACGGCTATCTACCGTCGCCATTAATGTCACCAGCGTCCCGGACAGGCCTGACACCGGCATTGCCGTAATGCGGATTTTGCTGGCCTGCTCCCGATACGCCATGACGATATCGTAATTACGATCAACAAAGGCACGCCGGTTAGTCGTATTCGACGGCGCCCCAACGTTGCGGTAATCAAGCTGTTCATGTAACGGCGTACCGAAGGAATAATTGACTCTCAGACCGCCCTCTGCCTGCGAGCCGCCGTTACCGGCGTCCCGATATCCTGCTCTGACCTCAAGCAAGGGGACAGGATTCCAGACCAGAGCCGCACCTGCGGCGCGGGGATTCCGGCTTAATGTACCGTTACCCAATAGATCAACTTTATCCCCGTAATACTGTTCATATGTCAGCTCTCCACTGAACCAGGGAAAATCGGGGAGCGTGCCTTTTGTTCGCAGATCAAAGCCATATGCCGGACGCTCATCATGTAATTCATGCGCTGCTGACATTTTCCAGCCGGTGAGAGGGAAATAATAGTTGCCGGAAAAGGCCAGACTGTCTTTATAGACTTCCCCGCCAATGCCGCCACGCAAGTGGGAATAACGGATGTCGGCATCCAGAAACGTATTGACGCCGAGCAGCCATCCATTGACCTCCTGGCGGTAACCCATACCAACGTTAACATAGGTGCGGCCATCGAAACTGCTGTTGTCGTGGTCGCGAAAGCCAAGCTGACCAAAGAGTAAAGACGATGTTGTTTCCTGGACGGGAATAAACATATCGAACTCTGATGAGCGATATTTCGCGCCATCTTCAAGATTGACGCTACCACGGAAAATAATCTCCGGAAAAGCGCTCTTTATCCCCTCGTTCACCAGATGATTAGCGGCCTGCCCTGGTAACGCCTTTATTTTTCCTTTGGCATAATCCTCCAGCGTCCCCTCCTGCAGATGCGGAGAAATAGACGATGCCGTCCCCGCAATCCACGACTGAATTTCATTATCGCTATCAGCAATGACCGGCAGTGGAATCTGACTGGTAACAATGGCCCAGGTTATATATTTAGTAATGGGTTTTTTAGAAAAAACCACTGTATTGTCTCCTGCTATATCCCCCTGCCTGGCAGAGGGAGTATTTAAATAAGATGTTTATTTGGCGATAACCATCAGCGACGGATAGCGCGTTTATTCTCCGGCGTGGCTTTCGTCGTTTTAGGCGTAACGTGGACACGGAACAGTTTATTCTGCTCAGTTCCCTTAATAATATATTTATGCTTTTCAGCGTTGGTATTATTCAGATCGGTGAACTTATCTGGTGTCCCGGCATCCGCCATCTGCCAGGTAAAGTTATAATTACTGACCTCACACTCAGCCGCCGCTGTGGCGGCACATTCCAGTACCGCTTCAAGGGTGCCGCCTACCACTGGAGTGTTGGCGTCATTGGTACCGTTGAGTTCATCAGTCGGTTTACCACTTTCATTCACCACATTGATAGTGACAGAACGTAGCTTATTAGAAATTGTACCGTCTGCGGCGGAGTCGCCGCTCACCCCAGAAGATGCAGAAGTTAATAAGACAGTGGCAGGCAAGAATGCACTATCCGGCGTCCCCGTTGCCGTCTTAATCCGGTAAACGATTTTAATTTTTTTACCGCCTGCATCAGCAGGAATGGTAAAAGCCGTCCCGGTTGCCGCCGGGGTTCCAGAAGGATCGGCGGCCTCATTATCCACCAGATACCATTTAATATCGTCGGCATTATTCATTTTATCCAGCGATAAGGGATCCCCATCCTCATCCCTAATAAAAACATCCGCTATCTGGAGGGTTGAACCGGTCGTCAGTTCCCCAGACACTTCTATTTTTTTTGCATTAGTAGTTGCCACAGGACGGTGACCAACAGAAGCAGGTGTAGCAGAAGAAGCCATATCATTGGCTCTGGTATTCGCCACCGCCTCTACTGAGACCACGGATGCACAAATTGCTAACGTTAATAAAGATCTTTTGAAGTACAAAACAATTCCCTTTTATTAAATCATTAGAAATAATTACGAGATTTATAATCTCACGGGCTAAAAATTCAGGGTTATTCAATCATTTTAACCGCCTGTGAAATTATGCCCTTCGCCATGCTAATTACTTAGCTTTACTGGCAAAATCCGATCTCCAAGTGTAAAGTTTATTCAGAAACGTCAAGCAATTTAAATCTTTCTTGTTTTGCCAGAAAAGCTAACAACCCCCCACTGGTTTAATAACACAGTATATCAAACACCTTAAATGTTTATATTTTCGGCTTCAATAAAGAGGAATGATGATGAAAAAAGCCATAATAATCTCAGTATTAGAGCAAATAGAAAAAAATCTTGAAGAGAGGATTGATATTGAAAAGCTGGTTGTTATAACAGGTTATTCGCGAAGGAGTTTGCAGGATTTTTTTAAAGAAAAGTGTGGCGTCTCTATCGGAAAATATATCAGACAACGCAAGTTGAGCAGAAGCGCCACTCTGCTAAAGCTGACCTCTCAGTCGGTCACAGATATCGCGTTCAGAATGGGGTTTGATTCAGTGCAGTCCTATAGTCGAGAGTTCAAAAAAACATTTGGCGTCAATCCCAATAACTATCGCAAGGCTGATTTCTGGGATCTCAGAAACCTACGGCCTCCCTACTGGCTTGACTGTGATGAGCATTATCAGTTCGAAATTTGTCAGCTTACGTCAAAAGAAATTTTCGGATTTCAAACGTCTCATCAGATCGCAACAAATGACCTTCCTAAAAAAGCGTCGCCTATAAAATGGAAAATCATTCATGAGACGCTCAGAACGTGGGGCGAAAATGTGTATTGTCTCTCGTCTTTTAAGCCGGATAATACCAAAGACCAGGTCATCGCCGTAAGCAGTTTTTTTGGTATGGAACATAATTCCGTCGATGGAGGAAAAATACCCATGTCGAGGGTAATAAAATGTGGTAAATATGCAAAATTCCATTTTGTTGGTCATAAGGAACAATATCAACAATTTTCCAATACAATATATATGTGTATATTACCAAAACTGAATCTTATCAGGAGAGAAGGAGAAGATATTGAATACTTCCATTTGGCATCCGTCCAAAAGCAACAGAATAATGAATCCATTGTCGATCTTTATTATTACATCCCTGTACTGTAATGACTTCGTACCATCCACGCATTTCATCTGAAAAGTCTTCTCTTTTCAGAACGGTAATAAAACTCTCAGTATTGATTCTGGTAAAATAAGTGACTATTAATATAGTTAACGTTTTGAAAGAATTGAAAAAAATAAATTGCGTGCACGCGACACCGGAGACAGATTACTGACAGTACTGTACGGTGTAGTGATCAGGTAATATTGGCTACAGTTTACGGTAAAAGCAAAGTCCATACTTTAACTATTAATGGGAGTATGCTGGCCGGGCGGCTTGCGGGGCCTTCATGCTCCCACATTTACAATGTTGGTATGATTACATTCTCTCTATACTTTACTGTGCTAACCTTTTATCTCGTTGAGATAACGTTTAATTAAAATGCTCTCTTTTTGATGTACATTATAAGAGGAGACATTATTCATATTTTCGAAATCAGGGCAGACGATATGTATACAACCATCAGAAACACAGCGCTAGCAATGGTAGCTTGTTTTTCGTATATCGCACATGCCAGTACCCACCCTCCTCTTATTATCACCAGGGGAGCCGGAGGAGACGCCTCCGGAGCCACAGTCATTCATGATAATTGGCGGCATGGCACTCCTGACCTGGTCAATCTTACCGATATCCCCATAGATAAAATCAGACCAGAAAAATACAGTTGCATACTGATTATTGGGCAAGGAGCTATAAAAGAGATGCTTCTTGCGAACAATGCCTCAGCAATACTTTCCGGAAAAACGGTTGGTCTGTATAGTCATCTGATCGATCAGAACACGCTCAGATTACTTCGGCAATTGCAGAACAAAGTGAGATTCAATCTCTTTTTTACCCGCTCGCAGATAACTCTACTAAAACTAAGGAATATTTCAGAATATAATTTTTTGAGTTCTAAAGTAAATAATGTCTGGGGACAAGACTCACTAGCAATTGAAACAGTGGCACCTGACAGGGGTAATATACCGGAAAAAGCGCTTCCCCTCAAAACAACAGATTATGTGATCTGGCTGGGTGGAAACTATACTACTTCCTCTGGTACGCAGCGTATCTTCACAAACGATCAGATTGTTGTAGCCCTGAAACCACTACATAATGTTATTTCATCAAATGCATCGATTGCTATTATGCTTTCACCACGTTTTTTTGATAATAGCGTGAGTAAAGAAGCAAAAGTTAAACGACTGAAGGCAGTGCTTAACACCTTTTCGCGAAACAGGGTCACATTTTATATGAGTAAGGAGATGCTTGCTAATCTGAAAGAATTTGATTTGCCAGTTCAACTATCCCCTTCTTACGCAGAGCTGATGCGAATGCCCTGGGCCAGCGCTACCCGGCATTTTGCCTCTGTGGATCAATATAACCTGTTTGCTGATCTCATACCTAAAGTTACGCCGTTTCTTCTTGAACCGAATGATGCCGATCAAGCTCTCTATGCGACGGATTATCTTAATACCCGGCGTGTAAGTCTGACCCAAAATATTCTTAACCACGGTTGTGACTAAATAAAACGCGCAGAATCCGGGATAGTTAGCAATCCAAAACAGACCGTTAGCCATGAGTACTGTTTATCTTCACTATACAGGGAACAACCAAATAACTGACAACACAAATCAAGCCGAGACCCGGAATTCGGCTATACAGGCGCTCTATTCAATTCAGGCCCAGAAACAGTCCGGTACCCATACTGGACACGGCCTCCCAACTGCTTTAGCGCATTACCAGTCCAGCTTCGATGCGCCTTCTGTCGTCTGCACTATTTCACTGGTTTTCATAACGCGATGATAACCATAAACATCAGCGTATTTCGTCATTCCGGTTGCGGTGTCAACCTCCGGCTTACCCTGCGTTTCAATAATCTCTCCCGTCCGGGTCGTCATGGTATAGGTCGTTGTACATCCGGCTAGCATCAACACTGATAAGCTAAGTACCGTAATAAGACTACATTTTTGCATTTCTCGTTTCCCTGGCACCTCTATTTTTGATGTACTTTACCGAATACCGCAACGGCAAGATGGATGATTAGGGCTATTGCTCCCTGTTTGTCCGTATCTGACTGGCTCAGGTTTTTTGATGCGCTGCGTTAATCCGGCAGTAATCGCTCCAGCACATCCCCAGCCAGAAGCACGCTCTCCTGAAGACGCTCCAGGCCATACCCCGCTCGCGCCTTGGCGGAAAGCCCCGCCATTAGCGTCCCCATAAAGTCCGTCGTCCGGTCAGCCTCTTGCGGATACCGCATGGCGACATAAGTGCGAATCAGGTTTTCAGCAGCGATGTAAAACTCGCAGGCGGCCTCTCGTGCCGGTTTATCGTTACAATGAGCGCCCTCCAGAACCAGACACCCAGTGGCATCAGGATCGGCAGCGTAACGTCTTGCCGCTTCCATCAGCACATCGATAAGGCACTTCGCGGTCGGGCGATCGTGACGCAGAAGCGCCCCGAGCGGAATCGCGTCGGTCATCCTGTAACGCTTTAATACGCGAGTATACAGCCCCAACTTGCTACCAAACGCCGCATAGAAACTGGGAGGATTGATCCCGAACGCTTTTGTCAGATCCGCTACGCTCACCGCGTCGTAGCCGCGCGAATGAAATAAATGTTGAGCGGTTTCAATGGCTTGCTCCGGATCGAACTGGCGAGGGCGACCCGGCGTTCGGCTATGTTTTGTAGTCATTACTACATAACTCCTTGACGGCATGATTTCATTACGCATATTGTAGTGGCTACTACAATATCATAAAGGACATCCTGATGACGCTATTTCGCAACAAATCTGTACTGGTTTTAGGGGGAAGTCGTGGTATCGGCGCGGCTATTGTACGACGCTTTAGCGCTGACGGCGCATCGGTCGTTTTCAGCTACGCCGGATCGCGTGAAGCCGCCGAAAAACTGGCAACGGAAACCGGAAGCATCGCCATCCAGACGGATAGCGCCGATCGTGATGCCGTCATCAGCCTCGTGCGTGAGTACGGACCGCTGGATATTCTGGTCGTCAATGCGGGCGTCGCTCTCTTCGGCGATGCGCTGGAACAAGATAGCGATGCGATAGATCGTTTGTTCCGTATTAATATCCATGCGCCTTACCATGCGTCAGTCGAAGCAGCCCGCAACATGCCGGAAGGTGGACGCATTATTATTATCGGTTCCGTGAATGGCGATCGGATGCCCGTACCGGGAATGGCCGCGTACGCCGCCAGTAAATCAGCCCTGCAAGGGCTGGCGCGCGGCCTGGCCCGTGATTTTGGCCCCCGCGGGATTACGATAAATGTGGTGCAGCCAGGCCCGATTGATACCGACATCAATCCGGAAGATGGCCCCATGAAAGAGCTGATGCACAGTTTCATGGCGATCAAACGACACGGAAGACCTGAAGAAGTGGCTGGAATGGTGGCATGGCTTGCCGGTCCGGAAGCCTCTTTCGTCACCGGCGCGATGCACACCATCGATGGTGCCTTCGGCGCCTGACGGCCAGGCGAATATCACACGGTTGCCGTCTACGCTCCGGCAACCGTGTTAGAAGCTGTTCATGCGAGAAAACATCCGCAAGCGCCGGGATCAATCGTGGATTTTAACGCCAAGACAACCGCGAACAAATTCAGGATTAAAATGCTTCACCGCTTCGCCAACGTAGCCTAAATCAAGGGCGTTGATTTGAGCCATTTCGTTATCCGTTAGTGAGAAATCCCAGATAGCAAAGTTCTCTTCAATACGTTCCTGTCGAGTGGATTTAGGAATAACCGTGACGCCACGCTGCACGTTCCAACGCAGGACAACCTGCGCGATGGTTTTTTGATGGGCATCGGCAATCCCTTGAAGCATGACATTTTCATACGGTTTATGTCTCCCGCCGCCTAACGGCGCCCACGCTTCAGGCTGAACGTTATAATGCTTCATGGTTTCCAGCGCGGCGGGTTGTGCAAAGTATGGATGCAATTCGACCTGGTTTACCATTGGCGTAATTCTGACGGTTTCACAGAAGTTGGCTAACACATGCGCATAGAAGTTGGACACGCCAATGGCTTTTAGTTTACCGGCTTCATAAGCGTCCTCCAGCGCGCGCCACGCGCTAAAATAATCACCCATTGCCTGATGCAATAAATAGAGATCAAAATAATCTAACCCGGATTTTTTCAGCGACGCTTCAATACCTGCTTTGGCCAGATCGTAGTTAGCCATATCTTGCACCCACAGTTTAGAAGTAATAAATAACTCCTCACGGGTACACAGACCTGTCGCGATGGCTTCACGAACAGCGTCACCAACGGCATCTTCATTGCCGTATACCGCAGCGGTATCGATAAGACGATAACCGCTGCGAATAGCGCTTAACACTGACTGCTGACATTCTTCTTTGTCGGTTACCTTAAAAACGCCAAAACCAACCATAGGCATTTTAAGGTTGTTACTTAATATTGAATATTCCACGCTAAAGCACCCTTTCGTCGTAAAGACGCCATGATAAGAGCAAAATACAGGTACAATGAGTATTGTTAAATACGATTATATTTATACAAAAAGTTCATTAATAACAGTTGTACAGATTTTTTATTGCATCTAAACGTTCAGTGCTTGCTATATCCTCGCCGTGTAGCACCTGTTTGATAATGACTTTTCTTATGCGTCAAAACCAGTACCGTCATTTTGACCGTCTGTGAAAAAGTTTTCTGAACAGGCAATGCGATATCCGGAATAATATTTTTAGCGAAGAGGCGCCGGCTGGCTCAGCGCCGTTTTGCACCAGTCATAAAAAGCGCGTACCGCAGGCGGCAGAAACCTGTTTTGCGGATAGACCAGCGCAAGCGGCAAATCATAAGAATGGTTGTCCATGCAGGTCACCAGCGCCCCGCTGTGCAGATACGGCGCAACCAGATAGCTGGCGACGCGAATTAACCCCAGTCCCTGTATTCCGGCCTGAATATAAGCGTCCGTATCATCGACAACCAGCGTCTCCTGCACCCGTATCGCGTAATCCTTCCCTTCACGCGTAAAAAACCAGTCGATGGTACGCCCGGTGCGGTGGTTCAGGTAGCCGACCGCATGGTGCTTTTGCAGATCATCTAAATTTTCAGGGCTACCGTAACGCTCAATGTAAGTGGGCGATGCTGCTATCACCCAGTTAAAGCTGGCAAGTGGACGGGCAACCAGCGTGGTGGAATCATCGATCCTGCCGGCCCGAATCACGCAGTCATACCCTTGAAGGATAATATCCTCCACGCTATCGCTGGAACAAAGTATCAGCTCCAGCTCCGGATACTGGCGCAAAAAGGCCGGGAGCGTGGGAATAATGCAATGTCGGGCGAGAGATTGCGGCATCCCCACTTTAAAACGCCCTTTGGGTTGTGCCGCCCGGCCGGGAAATGACGACTCCATGGCCGCGATATCTGCCAGCACTCTTTTGCACTCTTCGTAGTAACGCCGCCCCTCTGCGGTCACACTAAGTTTGCGAGTTGTACGTTGCAAAAGTTGAATCTTAAGCCAGGATTCCAGTTCTTTAACCACTCGCGATACCGTTGAGCGCGGCACGCCCAGCACTTCGGCGGCTCTGATAAAACTATGGGTATCCACTACGCAAACATAGACCTGCATCGCTTCCAGCTTGTCCATTTTCCCCCCGCCAATTATCCCATTTATCAGAACAGTCTAACCCGTCTTCGGCGTCTTATCGAACGCAGATCCCTGACGTAATCTCTATCTACAGGTGAATCAACACAGAGAGGCGCAAATGAAACAATCCAATAATCAGGTGGGTGAAAAAGTATTGGTGCTGGGCGCGGGACAACTGGGGGCGTCAGTGCTGGCGTCGTTGGTTCCGGCGGTCACACAGCGTAATGGTTCCGTTAGCGTTATTGTGTCAGGGCGATCCAGGGATAAACAGAGCAAACGACGTTCCAGCATTCATCAACAACTGGCAGATGCCGGTGCGCGGTTTATCCCGGTCGACATCGCAGGCAGTTCGGTTGCAGCGTTAAAAGATCAATTCCACGGTTTTGATACGATCATCAATTGTATGGGGTTTGTCGCCGGTGCGGGTACCCAGATAAAAATCACCCGCGCGGTACTGGAGGCGGGCGTTAAGCGCTATTTCCCCTGGCAGTTTGGCGTGAATTACGATGTGGTCGGCAAAGGCAGTGGCCAGCCGGTGTGGGACGAACAGTATGACGTCAGGACGCTTTTGCGCGAGCAAAACGTCACAGAGTGGGTGATTGTTTCAACTGGTATATTTACCTCTTTTCTCTTCGAACCAGCCTTTGGTGTGGTCAACTTAGCCAAAAAAACCATCAATGCCCTCGGCGGATGGGAAATGCAGGTCACCGTCACGTCGCCTGCGGATATTGGTCGCCTGACCACTGAAATTTATCTGCATCAGCCGCGTATCACTAACGAAGTCGTCTTTGTCGCGGGGGAAACGACCTCTTATGCAAAACTGGCGGAAACGGTCGAACGCGTGACGCAGCAAACTTTTACCCGAGGCGTATTGACGCTACCTGACTTACAGGAGCAACTCCGTTTACATCCGCATGACCCAATGCTGCGCTATCGCGTCGCCTTCGCGCGTGGTGACGGTATGTGGTGGCCGATGAGTGACACCTGGAATGCACAACATCATCTGCCGACACAGGATATTGCCGCCTGGCTGAAAACACAGCAATGAGAACGGCGGCATCAGGCGCTCGCTTAATCCCCATGCCTTCTGCCAGCATCAGGCGGCGGGCGTGGCTACCTTGCGTTAACAAGAAACCAGTACGCATCAGTGCTTCACGATATACATTGTACGGCTATAGGCCACATCTTCCGGGTTAGTAATGGGGTATCCCTTTACCCACGGTTTAATTAACCGGCCATTGGTATACTGATAAATAGGCGCTATAGGCGCTTGTTCCGTTAAAATTTTCTCCGCTGCATTGTAATCCGCGTTACGCGCTTCGGCAGTATTTTCCATCGTCGCTTGCGTCAGGATTTTGTCATAAGTCGGATTAGTAAAGCGTGAAATATTCCCCGTATGCGTGGACGTTAATAAGGATAAGAAAGTCGACGGTTCGTTGTAATCACCCACCCAGGAGGCGCGAATAACATCAAAATTACCGGTATTCCGGCTGTCGATATACGTTTTCCACTCCTGGTTTTGCAATTTCACATCCACCCCCAGATTTTTCTTCCACATTGACGCCACCGCAATCGCGATTTTCTGATGGTTTTCTGAGGTATTGTAAAGCAGGGTTAATTTAAGCGGCTTCTGCGATCCGTAGCCTGCTGCACGCAGCAATGTTTTCGCCTGGGCATTAAGTTCTTCCTGGCTCATTTGTTCAAACGGTGAAGGATCGGGCGTAAATCCTGCCGTGACATCCGGTGTAAAATGCCAGGCCGGTTTTTCACCGGTACCTAAGACTTTTTCCGCCATCAAACGGCGATCAATGGTCATACTTAGCGCCAGACGAACGCGGGAATCCGCCGTCGGCCCTTTCTGCGTATTAAACGCATAATAATAAGTCCCTAATTGCGGCGGTGTATAAACTTGCCCTGGAATATCCTTCAATAATTTCTGGTACATATTTTTAGGGAAAGATTCGGTGATATCAATATCACCGGCAAGGTAACGTTTCGTCGCAGCCGATTCCTGGTTAATGGGTAAAAATGTTACTTTTTGCAGTACCGTTTTCGCGTTATCCCAGTAATGCGTATTAGGCACGACCACCAGTTTTTCATTTACCACGCGCTCTTTAAGAACATACGCGCCATTGCCAATCAGTTTTCCCGGCTTCATCCAGTCTTTGCCGCTTTCAACATTCGCTTTTTGGACCGGATAAAAGGCAAAACTGGCGGTCAGACTGGCAAACCAGGGCAACGGCTTGTCAAGCTGAACACGCAAAGTGTGCGCGTCCACGGCACTGACGCCAAGCTGATCCGGCGTGACTTTACCGTCGATAATGGCTTGTGCATTAGTGATGCCAGCCAGAGCGGCAAACCAGGCGAAGGGGGAAAGCGTTTTGGGATCAACGAGGCGTTGCCAGCTATAGACAAAATCCTGGGCGGTCACCGGCGTTCCATCGGCCCATTGCGCATCATCCCGCAACGTAAACGTCCAGATACGATTATCATTGCTCTTCCACTGGCTGGCGACGCCAGGGATAATTTCACCCTTTTCGTTCTGGTTAACCAGCCCTTCAAACAGATCGCGGATCACCTGAATTTCAGGCAGCCCAACGGCTTTCGCTGGATCTAACGAAGCGGGCTCATCTTTGATATGACGCACCAGTTCTTGTTTTTCTGCCAGTACCGTTCCGCCGGGAACATCCGCAGCATATGCCAGGGAAAAGCTGCTAACCAACAGCGCACAACAGGTTACTGAAACAGAATGCCTCATAGAAGTTCCTCAAAGATGAGTTAAATGACAACGTAATTATTTGTTTCAGCAGAAAGAAATGCAATTATCTTCCGCCAGAAAGTTGATATCGCGCCATACAAGAGGGTAAATAGAAACCATTTGATAATCGGCGGGTTTTACACAACACTACGATGATTACCCTACTGGTCTCAGCTTCGGGAAACGCGTATGACTGTCACCCGCCCCCGTGCCGAGCGCGGCGCATTTCCGCCAGGCACTGAACATTATGGACGTTCGCTACTAGGCGCGCCGCTAATCTGGTTTCCGGCGCCTGCCGTCAATCGCGAAAGCGGCCTGATACTGGCTGGCACCCACGGGGATGAAACCTCATCCGTGGTGACGCTCTCCTGTGCGTTACGCACCTTAAATCCAACCCTTCGCCGTCATCATGTCGTACTTGCCGTTAATCCTGATGGCTGTCAACTGGGGTTAAGGGCAAATGCGAATGGCATTGATCTAAACCGTAACTTTCCCGCCGCCAACTGGAAAGCGGGTGAGACAGTTTATCGCTGGAATAGCCGCGCGCAAGAGCGTGATGTCGTGCTGCTAACCGGCGACCATCCCGGCTCAGAACCGGAAACCCAGGCGCTTTGCCAGTTAATTCATCGACTCCAACCCGCCTGGGTCGTCTCTTTTCACGATCCGCTAGCCTGCATTGAAGATCCACGTCGCAGCGAGCTAGGCGAGTGGCTGGCCGATGCGTTTGCGTTGCCGCTGGTGACCAGCGTAGGTTACGAAACGCCCGGTTCGTTTGGCAGCTGGTGCGCCGACCTCAACCTGCACTGCATTACCGCCGAGTTTCCCCCTGTTTCCGCCGATGAAGCCAGCGAAAAATACTTGCTGGCGATGTCGAATCTGCTCCGCTGGCATCCTAAAGATGGAGTTGACCCGTCGTAAAGCGTAGCGCGGGCTCAACATCAACCGCCAGCCATGTTGGGCCATCAAGATCGGCGAAGCTCACCTGCGGCATAAGCGGCAGCGCGGCGCTAATCGCTCTTGATGTACAGAGCATACAGCCCAGCATCAGGCCGAATCCTTGCTCCCGCGCCTCCGTTGCCAGCGCCAGCGCCTCGGTCAGACCGCCGGTTTTATCCAGCTTAATGTTGATCATATCGTAGCGCCCCGTCAGGGCTTTCAGACTACTGCGAGTATGGCAGCTCTCATCTGCACAGATGGGCAACGGATGAATAAAATTTTCCAGGGCGGCGTCATCCTGCGCGGGCAGCGGTTGCTCCAGCATCGCGACATTCAGATCCGCCAGTAACTGGCAACGCGCCGCCAGCCCCTCCGGACGCCACGATTCATTGGCGTCCACAATGAGCGTCGCCTCCGGCACCGCCGAGCGGATCGCCACCATACGTTCGCTAATCAAACGAGCATCGAGTTTAATTTTCAGCAACGTCGCCCCTTTTTCCCATAGTGCCGCCGCACTGGCTGCCATCTGTTCCGGCGTGCCTATCACTACCGTTTGCGCGGTAGTAAAAACCGGGGCCAGCGTCACGCCGAGCAGCCCGGCAAGGCTTTGCTGCCGCTGGCGGGCTTGCAAATCCCATAAGGCGCTATCCACCGCGTTGCGCGCCGCGCCTGCCGGCAACAGTTTCTGCAATGCTTCGCGAGTCAGCCCGTTTTCCAACTGAGGCACAATACTCATGATTTGCGCCATGACCGAGGCATCACTTTCACCATAACGTGGATATGGCGTACATTCCCCGATGCCTTTCACGTCCTCTTCTTCCAGTTCGACAACGACAACATGCGCTTCGCTTCGGCTACCACGCGCAATAACAAAAGGCGTATGTAACGGCCAGGTTTCCTCATATACCTTAACAGATCTCATCTCTTCCCCTCTGATAGCGCCGGACGCGGCTTGCTACAAATAGTATTTGCCGTGTTAATGAATAATGACTTAAACTGGATTTCGACGTTAACTATAAGTAAATAGGAACATAATTATGTCACAGACTGTACATTTCCAGGGTAACCCGGTCACCGTTGCCAACGTTATTCCGCAGGCTGGTAGCAAAGCACAGGCTTTTACTCTTGTCGCAAAAGATTTGTCTGACGTTTCCCTCAGCCAATATGCAGGCAAACGCAAAGTGCTGAATATTTTCCCAAGCATTGATACTGGCGTATGCGCCGCATCAGTTCGTAAGTTTAATCAACTGGCCACAGAAGTGGAGAATACCGTCGTATTGTGCGTTTCTGCTGACCTGCCTTTTGCACAGTCGCGTTTTTGCGGCGCGGAAGGCCTGAGCAACGTTATTACGCTTTCCACTCTGCGTAATAACGAGTTTCTGAAAAACTACGGCGTCGAAATCGTTGACGGCCCGCTGAAAGGTTTGGCGGCGCGCGCAGTCATCGTGCTTGACGAAAACGACAACGTTATTTTCAGCCAGTTGGTGGATGAAATCACCCACGAGCCGGATTACGACGCCGCGCTTAATGTCCTGAAGGCATAAGCCAGCGCCTGCTGGCGCTACGTTTGTCAGTGCTACAGGCGGTGCTCTTTTGTCACAAGAAGGCCTCTATCCGGAGGCCTTCTTGTTTTCTACTCTTCACCCTTCTTCTGGCTCAGACCATATTCACGCAGCTTATTGGCAATCGCGGTATGCGATACCCCCAACCGTTTCGCCAGTTTACGCGTACTCGGATAGCTACGATAAAGCTGGGTCAGGACAGAACGTTCAAAACGACTGGTAATGTCATCCAGCGAGCCTTCCATCGCATCCTCGCCGACTGCCACCGTCGCGGCATCGTAGTCAGGCAGCAGGATATCCTGCGGACGCAGCTCATACCCTTCCAGTTGCGTCAGCGCCCGGTAAATCGCATTTTTAAGCTGGCGAACGTTACCCGGCCAGCCGTAACGAGTGAGGACCGTACTCAGATCGGCAGACAGTTTCGGTCGCGGAACGCCCTGTTCGTCGGCAAAACGCGCCACGAACAGTTCGGTCAACGGCATAATATCCTGCGGACAATCGCGCAACGGCGGCAAATTAAGCGTCAGAACGTTAAGTCGATAATAGAGATCTTCGCGGAACAGTCCTTTTTGCACCAGCTCCACCAGATTTTTCTGCGTGGCGCAGATAACACGGACATCAACATGAATTTCGTGATCTTCGCCGACGCGACGGAACGTACCATCGTTGAGAAAACGCAGCAGCTTCGCCTGCATACGCGGCGACATTTCGCCAATTTCATCCAGCAGCACCGAACCGCCATTCGCCTGTTCAAAGAAACCTTTTTTACCTTCCGGCGCATGGCCAAATAGTTCGCTTTCTACCGCATCTTCCGGGATCGAAGCGCAGTTGAGCGCCAGATACGGTTTCGCTGAACGAGGGCTTGCCTGGTGACAGGCATAGGCGAAAAGATCTTTGCCGGTTCCCGTATCGCCGGTAATCAGCAGCGGCGCGCTGAGCATCGCCAGTTTGCGCGCCTGCTCAACGACGTGCTTCATCTTTGCGCTCACGGCAATAATCTGACTAAACGCGCTCAGATCCTGCGTGGACAAATTCTGTAGCTGCTGCCCCATACGAATCGTGGAACGCAACATCACGACCGCCCCGGTCAACACGTATTCGTCATTTTCGTTTTGTAAATGTACCGGCGTAATCTCCATCAGGAAGTTTTGCCCGTTGATCACGACATGTTCGTTATGGGAGCTTTGCGGGTTACCGTCCAGCCAGCGCTGAAAATTGAAGCCGTTGATTAATTGTGCGGCGGTATGGTGCCGCATTCGCTCCTGGCTCTGGGCAAAAAGTTGACAACTCGCCGGGTTCGCCATCTCCACTTTACTCTTCATATCCAATGAGAGCACCGGCTCCGGCAACGCCTCAAGCAGCGCGCTCAGGGCCAGATGTTCACGTTCGGACGGCATCCAGGGAACGGTACGGACATCCGTTACGCCGGAAATACGGCGGATTTCGGCCATCAGGCTGCTGAAGTCGGTGAATTCCAGCTCAGCAAAATTAAGATAAATTCGCCCAATGGGATCAATCTCGATTCCGCGTAAATCAATGCTACGTAACACCAGTAAATCAAGTAATTCGCGGGTCAGACCAAGTCGGTCTTCACAAAAGACTTCCAGACGCATGGGAACCTTCACCTGAATAATGAACCATTAAATAGATGATAAGCCACTATTCGGCTGGCAGGAAGGATTCTGTCAACAAATATTGACAGCATGGCGGAAAAACGGGCGCTGCGGCGTAAAGCCAGGCCGTCAGCGCCATGTGAAAGGTCATTTCTCAGGCGACGACTTACTCTTTTGCAGCGTCTCTTTTAGCTGACCGATAAGCTGACGACGAAAATCACCGAGACGTGGTTTATCGTTATCGATCCACGGCAATGGTCGACATAGCTCCATCGCTTTTATTCCCAGTCGAGCGGTAAGGAGACCTGCGCCAATCCCCTGCGCCGCACGCGTGGACAAGCGTGCGGCCAGATCCTGAGACATCCAGTCCATACCGACTTCACGCACCAGCTCACTGGCTCCCGCAAACGCGATATTCAGCAACACCAGACGGAACAGACGAAGGCGGCTGTAATAACCAAGTTCAATGCCATACAGCGTTGCGATGCGGTTAATCAGGCGTAAATTACGCCAGGCAATAAACGCCATATCCACCAACGCTAACGGGCTGACGGCGATCATCAGAGTCGATTCCGCGGCGAAACGGCTAATCTCACGTCGCGCCTGCGCGTCAAGTACCGGCTGTACCAGATTCGCATACAAACCGACGATTTCCCTGTCGTTTTGCGTTTCGTGAATAGCGGCATACCAACGTTGTAATGCCGGATGTGATTGATCAATCCCCGCCTGCTGCGCCAGTTTTTCGCAAAATGCGCGACCTTTCCCGACGCTATGGCTATGTAACAGTTCACGCGCTTCATCGCGTTCATGCGCCCGCTGGCGCAAGCGCCATAATCGCCGCCACTCCGTGACCACCGATCCCACGCCAGCGCCAACGATCAGCGCGCCTGCGGCACAGCCGCCTAAAGCGACCCAGTCCTGAGTTTGCCAGGCATTCATTGTCCACTGTACGCCTTGCCCGACCACGCTCGCGCCAAACAGCGCCAGTCCTCCCATCACCATTTTACGCCACAGGCTGCGTTTGGGGCGCAGCGCGGCATCGACCGCCGCTTCTGCCGCGCCTTCGTCTTCCGGGCGCTCATCGATAGCTGCAGGCGCAAATGTACGCGACTCCGCTTCGCTGAAAGTTTGCTGCGCTTTGAAGGCCGACGTAGGTTCCTCCTTTAGCGGTTCTGCAAAATCAATACGCGGTTTTAACGGTTCGCTCATCGCAGCTTATCTCCTATTAAAAACTCCAGCGCAGCGTCCAGACGAATATGCGGTAACGGTTTATCAACATCCATCACCTGCGGACGAAAGGCTTCGAACTGAAAACCCTGACTATCCCAAAACGCTTGCCCCGGCAAACGCGAAGGCACTTCGCCGGGGTACACGGTTAACGGCGCGCCGTCACTCAAACGGTTTCCACGTAAAGCCGGGATTTTTTCGCCGTTGACCTCAATCACACCGCTGGTGGTCGCCTGTACCGACGCCAGCCCCAGGCAATCCATACTAATGCCTTCAAACGCGGCATTTTGCCAGGCATCCTGAATAAGCTGCTGGAGCAAGGCCACCATATTGGCATGTTGGTCGAGGGTGACATGGTCGGCTTTCGTCGCGGCGAACAGCAATTTATCAATCACCGGCGAAAACAAACGACGAAACAGAGTCCGCTGGCCATAGTGAAAACTTTGCATCAGCTGCGTTAAGGCGAGACGCATATCATTAAACGCCTGCGGCCCGCTATTAAGCGGTTGCAGACAGTCGACCAGCACAATCTGGCGATCAAAGCGTAGAAAATGATTTTTGTAGAACCCTTTGACCACTTTTTCGCAATAGTAGTTAAAGCGTTCGCGCAGCATTCCAGCGTTGGTCTGTTTATCCGCCTGCGCCAGTTTTGACTCGCCGAAGGCGTCCACATCCGGCCACGGGAAAAACTGCAATGCTGGCGCGCCCGCCATATCGCCCGGCAAAACAAACCGTCCAGGCTGAATAAAATGCAATCCCTGCGATTTACACTGATGCAAATAATCCGTCCAGGCGGCGGCAATCTCCGCCAGCCGGTTTTCATCGGCGGGCGCCAGCGGATCGAGCCCGTCGCAAAGTTGCCGCCATTTTGCGGCCCACTCAGCGCGTTGTCCTTGTAACAAGCCGTTCATCTGACGGGACCAGCTTAAATAATCCTGAGCCAGCATGGGCAGATCGAGTAACCATTCCCCTGGGTAGTCCACAATCTCCAGATACAATGTCGAGGTATCTTTAAAATGGCGCAGCAGCGAGTCGTTGGAGCGATAGCGCAACGCCAGCCGAATCTCACTGACGCCGCGCGTCGGTGTGGGCCAGGCGGGAGGATTGCCATAAAGCTGAAGTATCCCCTCGTCGTAGGTAAAACGGGGAATACCAAAATCACGTTGAGGCACACGCTTTACGCCAAGCAGGCGTTCTTCGCGTACCGCGCTGAGCAACGGTAAGCGCGCGCCCGCGTGGACATTAAGCAACTGGTTAACCATCGCCGTAATAAACGCCGTTTTACCGCTGCGGCTCAACCCGGTTACGGCAAGACGCAAATGCCTGTCTACCCCACGATTGACCAGCGCGTTGAATTCAGTTTTAAGTCGCTTCATTGACATCCTGTTGAGCCTGAAGAGAAGAAAAAATAATAATGAGCCTGCGTTATAGATATGTGCAAAAACGTTATTATCAACTACCCGGAGAGATCAACAACGGCGCATTAAGCGCCGCGGTTAGTATGAGTATTGAGCAATAGATTATCTATTTTTTTACTTTCGGCATATCAAGACGACTGATACCGCCCATATTCATCGCGTGCGTATACCCCATATCAAGCAACATTTGTTTTGCCATGCCCGACTGTCGCCCGGAGTTGCAATATAACTTTACCGTATCGTTCCTGTCTGGAACTACCGTTTCGATATGAGATTTAATCTCCTTCAATGGGATATTAATCGCGCCCTGAATATGCTCTCGCTGATATTGTTCCGGAATGCGGACATCTATCCAGTATTCTGCGGCATAAAGCGGCATGGCTATGAATAACGCTAACGCAAATATTCCTTTTTTCAACATACTTCCGTCCTGACACGTAATGTATTTCGCACACACTATACGCCAGAGCTTAACGAAATATTATGACCAGACTCGCTATTTGTAACGCTGCGAAATTTTATTCGCCGCCTTACGAAGTACTGGCTCCAGCGCAAACGCCAGCAACATTTTTAGCGGACGACGGGCGACGGATTTTACCGCCCATCCCGCCACGCCGGCAGGCCCGTAGCGTAACGCGGTCAACAGAACCAGCTTACCTGCTATTTTGAAGCCGGGCTTCACCTTCTGCCCGGCGCGTTGCCAGCGAGTATTCATCTTCACCTTCCCGATATATCACTTACAGTTGACGGAAACGACTACGCAGTGTGAACGTATCTGACGTGACGTAGCGTTCCATTTCTCGCAAACGCTTTTCGCCTGCGGCAAGCTCTCTGTCTACGGTATCCAGCAGTTCGCCGCTGGTCGGCTGCGGTTTGCCTGCGGCCAGATTATCCGGCATAGGGTCCAGTACAAAAGACAGAACGATATAGGCCACTACGGTAAAAAACGCCAGCCCAAAGAAAATCGACAGCACGACCAGAATACGCACCAGTTTTACCGGTACATCAAGGTAGTCGGCGATCCCGGCGCAAACGCCACGCACCATGCCCTTTTGCGGCATACGCCATAGTTTTTTATTCAGATTGATTCCACCCATTAGCGCTCTCTCCAGTTCGGATGCTCTGCATCAAGAATGTCTTCCAGCGCCTGAATGCGCTCGCGCATACGTTGCGCATCGTCTGTGAGTTGCAGTAAGCGTTGCTGCTCGCTTTGCGACAGTTCTCCCCGACCGGCGCGGTTGCTGTAATGCAGCCACAGCCAAATCGGTAACACAAACAACACAAAAATGGTTAACGGGATGGCCAGAAATAGCGCGCTCATGCGTTCTCCTTACACCTAAAGCTGATGAGCGACGGCGCGTATCGGCGCCGCCATTGTCATTATTGATTATCTTGCTTCATTTTGGCTTTCAACTGCGCCAGCTGCTCGCTGATTTCATCATCGGCTTTCAGGTTGGCAAACTGTTGGTCCAGCGATTGCTGCTTACCAAAACGATGGCTTTCCGCTTCCGCTTCCATTTGATCGATACGACGTTCAAAGGATTCAAACCGCGCCATGGCTTCATCCAGTTTGCCGCTGTCAAGCTGACGACGGACATCGCGGGAAGAACTCGCCGCCTGATGACGCAGCATCAGCGCCTGCTGGCGAGCGCGTGTTTCGCTGAGTTTGTTTTCCAGCTCGCCAATCTCTTTCTTCATGCGCGCCAGCGTGTCATCCACCAGCGTGACTTCCTGTTCAAGCGTAGCAATTAAATCGGTCAGCTTTTGTTTTTCAATCAATGCGGCGCGCGCCAGATCGTCTTTATCTTTGCGCAGGGCCAGTTCCGCTTTTTCCTGCCACTCGATCTGCTGAGCCGTAGCCTGTTCAATACGACGGGATAACTGTTTCTTTTCCGCTAAAGCTCGCGCGGAGTTCGAGCGAACCTCCACCAGCGTATCTTCCATCTCCTGAATCATCAGGCGCACCAGCTTCTGCGGATCTTCCGCTTTTTCCAACAACGCATTGATATTGGCGTTCACGATGTCGGCAAAACGAGAAAAAATACCCATAATTCAATCCTCACATAATGTTCTGATAACGGGCGATGCCCTGCTATGTGATTAATACAATTTGCGTGCCAACTTTTCATACCACTGATAATAAAGAAATTGTTTCGTTTTACCTCGCCAGCAAAAAAGGATAAAGTGGTGAAAAACACTAACAAGTGGCGATTTTCATCATGGCTGAATTTAAAGATAACCTGCTCGGCGAGGCAAACCGTTTTCTTGAAGTACTGGAACAAGTCTCCCGGCTCGCGCCGCTGGATAAGCCAGTGCTGATTATTGGCGAACGCGGGACGGGTAAAGAACTTATCGCCAATCGACTGCATTATCTCTCTTCACGCTGGCAGGGGCCGCTTATCTCGCTTAACTGCGCGGCGCTTAACGAAAATCTGCTGGACTCCGAACTGTTTGGCCATGAAGCGGGCGCTTTTACCGGGGCGCAAAAACGTCATCCCGGTCGCTTTGAACGCGCCGATGGCGGCACGCTGTTTTTGGATGAACTGGCGACAGCGCCGATGCTGGTACAGGAAAAGCTGCTGCGGGTGATTGAATATGGCGAGCTAGAGCGCGTCGGCGGCAGCCAGCCGTTACAGGTTAATGTGCGATTAGTATGCGCCACTAATGCCGATTTACCCGCCATGGTGAAGGAAGGGACATTTCGTGCCGATCTGCTCGACAGGCTGGCTTTTGATGTTGTACAACTGCCGCCGCTGCGCGAACGCCAGAGCGATATCATGCTGATGGCCGAGCACTTTGCTATTCAGATGTGTCGTGAGCTACGTCTGCCCTTATTTCCCGGTTTTACCGATCGGGCAAAAGAAACGTTGTTGCATTACGCCTGGCCAGGTAATGTCCGCGAGCTGAAAAACGTAGTCGAACGTTCAGTGTATCGCCACGGCAGTAGTGAACAACCTTTGGATGAAATTGTTATCGATCCTTTTCAACGCCATCCCGCTGAACCGCCCGCGCCCGCCCTGCCAGCGGCATCCGTCACGCCTGACCTGCCGCTCAAATTACGTGAGTTTCAACTGCAACAGGAAAAAGCGCTGCTGCAACGTAGCTTACAGCAGGCGAAGTTTAACCAGAAACGAGCCGCCGATTTGCTGGCGCTCACCTACCACCAGTTTCGCGCCTTGCTTAAAAAGCATCAGCTTTAGCTATTTCTCCGGCTAATTGACGACATTTACGCCAGTTATCCACCGACATTTTTACGTGGCGGGCCGAAGTGCGATACACTTTGCAAATTGAACTTCAAAAACTTAACTATTATGCGCCTGGTTTTATCGTCTCTGATCGTGATAGCGGGTCTACTAAGTAGTCAGGCTACGGCTGCGACTGCGCCCGAACAAACTGCGAGTGCAGATATTCGCGATAGCGGCTTTGTGTATTGTGTCAGCGGGCAGGTCAACACCTTTAATCCGCAAAAAGCGAGCAGCGGCCTCATCGTCGATACCCTGGCCGCCCAGTTATATGATCGCCTGTTGGATGTCGATCCCTATACTTATCGTTTAGTCCCAGAGCTGGCAGAAAGCTGGGAAGTGCTGGATAACGGGGCAACGTACCGTTTTCACCTGCGCCGCGACGTTTCCTTTCAAAAAACCGCCTGGTTTACGCCGACCCGAAAACTCAATGCTGATGATGTCGTCTTTACCTTTCAGCGGATTTTCGATCGTCGACATCCGTGGCATAACATCAACGGCAGTAGCTTCCCCTACTTTGATAGCCTACAGTTCGCCGACAATGTAAAAAGCGTGCGTAAGCTGGACAATAACACCGTTGAGTTTCGCCTGACGCAGCCAGACGCCTCCTTTTTATGGCATCTGGCTACACACTACGCTTCCGTCATGTCCGCTGAGTACGCCGCGCAGCTTAGCCGAAAAGATCGTCAGGAACTGCTAGACCGCCAACCGGTCGGTACCGGGCCTTTCCAGCTTTCGGAGTACCGTGCCGGGCAGTTTATTCGTCTCCAGCGCCACGATGGGTTTTGGCGCGGCAAACCGCTGATGCCGCAAGTGGTGGTGGATTTAGGCTCCGGCGGTACCGGGCGTTTATCGAAATTACTGACCGGTGAATGCGATGTTCTGGCCTGGCCCGCCGCCAGCCAGCTAACTATTTTACGCGACGATCCGCGTTTACGTCTGACGTTGCGCCCGGGGATGAATATCGCCTATCTGGCCTTTAACACCGATAAGCCGCCGTTGAATAATCCCGCAGTGCGCCATGCGCTGGCCTTATCGATCAACAACCAGCGCCTGATGCAGTCGATTTATTACGGCACGGCGGAAACCGCAGCCTCCATTTTACCGAGAGCCTCATGGGCTTACGATAACGATGCCAAAATTACGGAGTACAATCCGCAAAAATCGCGCGAACAGCTAAAAGCGCTGGGCATTGAGAATCTTACGCTGCATCTCTGGGTGCCGACCAGTTCTCAGGCCTGGAACCCAAGTCCGCTAAAAACGGCGGAGCTTATTCAGGCGGATATGGCGCAGGTTGGCGTAAAAGTGGTCATTGTGCCGGTTGAAGGTCGTTTTCAGGAGGCGCGCCTGATGGATATGAATCACGATCTGACCTTATCCGGCTGGGCCACGGACAGCAACGATCCGGATAGCTTTTTCAGACCGCTGTTAAGCTGTGCGGCCATCAATTCGCAAACCAATTTCGCCCACTGGTGTAACCCTGAATTTGACAGCGTGCTGCGTAAGGCACTGTCGTCGCAGCAGTTGGCTTCGCGCATAGAAGCGTATGAGGAAGCGCAGAATATCCTGGAGAAAGAGCTGCCGATACTGCCGCTGGCATCATCACTACGCCTGCAGGCTTACCGCTACGATATTAAAGGGCTGGTGTTAAGCCCGTTCGGCAATGCGTCTTTTGCCGGCGTCTCCCGCGAAAAACACGAAGAGGTGAAAAAACCATGATTATCTTCACCCTGCGTCGGTTATTGCTGTTGCTGGTGACGCTCTTCTTCCTGACCTTTATCGGCTTTAGCCTGAGCTATTTTACGCCGCATGCGCCGCTACAAGGCGCATCATTATGGAATGCCTGGGTTTTCTGGTTCAACGGTCTGCTGCACTGGGACTTTGGCGTGTCCAGCATTAACGGCCAGCTGATCTCCGAACAGCTTAAAGAGGTGTTTCCCGCCACGATGGAGCTGTGCATTCTCGCCTTTGGTTTTGCGCTGATGGTCGGCATCCCGGTCGGGATGCTGGCGGGCGTGACGCGTAGCAAATGGCCGGATCGTTTTATCAGCGCGCTGGCACTATTAGGTTTCTCAATTCCGGTTTTCTGGCTGGCGCTTCTGCTCACACTGTTCTTTTCGCTCACGCTGGGGTGGCTGCCGGTATCCGGGCGATTTGACCTGCTTTATGAAGTTAAACCGGTTACCGGTTTCGCCATCATTGACGCCTGGATTTCAGATTCGCCATGGCGTGATGAAATGGTGATGAGCGCCATACGGCATATGGTTTTACCGGTGCTCACGCTCTCCGTCGCGCCGACCACAGAAGTGATCCGCCTGATGCGAATCAGCACTATTGAGGTCTACGATCAGAACTACGTTAAAGCGGCGGCCACGCGCGGCTTATCGCGCTTTACGATTTTACGCCGTCACGTGTTGCATAATGCGCTGCCGCCGGTCATTCCCCGTCTTGGTCTGCAGTTTTCAACCATGTTAACGCTGGCGATGATTACCGAAATGGTTTTCAGCTGGCCTGGGCTGGGACGATGGTTAATTCACGCCATTCGTCAGCAGGACTATGCCGCTATTTCCGCTGGCGTGATGGTCATTGGGTCGCTGGTTATTGTGGTCAATGTGATTTCCGATATTTTGGGTGCTATGGCTAACCCTCTGAAACATAAGGAATGGTATGCCTTACGATAGCGTATACAGCGAAAAGCGCCCGCCAGGCACCCTGCGCACTGCCTGGCGTAAATTTTATAGCGACGCGCCTGCGATGGTGGGTCTGTATGGATGCGCCGGTCTGGCGTTGCTGTGTATTTTTGGCGGCTGGATCGCGCCCTATGGTATCGATCAGCAATTTCTGGGCTATCAGCTACTGCCACCCTCCTGGTCACGCTATGGCGAAGTCTCCTTTTTTCTGGGGACTGACGATCTGGGGCGCGATGTGCTGAGCCGCCTGTTAAGCGGCGCGGCGCCCACGGTCGGCGGCGCGTTTATCGTAACGCTGGCGGCTACGCTATGTGGATTAGTCCTCGGCGTAGTGGCAGGCGCGACGCACGGTTTACGCTCTGCCGTGCTGAACCATATTCTGGACACGCTGCTTTCCATCCCTTCGCTCTTGCTGGCGATTATCGTCGTGGCATTTGCCGGCCCACATCTGTCACACGCGATGTTTGCCGTCTGGCTGGCCCTGTTGCCGCGAATGGTACGTTCCGTCTACAGCATGGTGCATGATGAACTGGAAAAAGAGTACGTCATTGCCGCCCGTCTGGATGGCGCGACAACGCTGAATATTCTGTGGTTCGCCATTTTACCGAATATTACCGCCGGTCTGGTCACCGAAATTACCCGGGCGCTGTCGATGGCGATTCTGGACATCGCCGCGCTGGGATTTTTAGATCTCGGCGCGCAGCTTCCCTCTCCTGAATGGGGCGCCATGTTGGGGGATGCGCTGGAGCTAATCTATGTCGCGCCGTGGACCGTTATGCTACCCGGCGCGGCGATAACGCTCAGTGTTTTACTGGTAAACCTGCTCGGAGATGGGATTCGTCGTGCGATTATTGCGGGGGTGGAATAATGCCGTTACTGGATATCCGCAATCTCACCATTGAATTTAAAACCAGCGAAGGTTGGGTAAAAGCGGTCGATCGCGTCAGTATGACATTAAGCGAAGGTGAAATTCGCGGCCTGGTAGGTGAATCGGGTTCCGGAAAGAGCTTGATTGCTAAAGCTATTTGCGGCGTCGCGAAAGACAACTGGCGAGTCACTGCCGACCGTATGCGTTTTGATGATATCGATCTGCTGCGCCTCTCCTCACGTGAACGGCGTAAGCTGGTCGGACATAATGTGTCGATGATCTTCCAGGAGCCGCAGTCGTGCCTTGATCCTTCCGAACGCGTCGGCCGCCAGTTAATGCAAAATATTCCCGCCTGGACCTATAAAGGCCGCTGGTGGCAGCGTTTAGGCTGGCGTAAACGGCGTGCAATTGAATTACTGCACCGGGTGGGAATTAAAGATCATAAAGACGCGATGCGCAGTTTTCCCTATGAACTGACCGATGGTGAGTGTCAGAAAGTTATGATCGCTATCGCGCTGGCGAATCAACCGCGACTCCTGATCGCTGATGAACCCACCAACTCAATGGAACCAACGACGCAGGCGCAAATTTTTCGCCTGCTGACCCGACTGAATCAAAACAGTAATACCACCATTCTGTTGATTAGCCACGACCTGCAAATGCTGAGTCAGTGGGCTGATAAAATCAACGTTTTATACTGCGGCCAGACGGTAGAAACCGCGCCAAGTAAAGATCTGGTGACGATGCCACATCATCCTTATACGCAGGCGCTTATCCGCGCGATTCCGGATTTTGGCAGCGCGATGCCGCATAAAAGCCGTCTGAATACGCTGCCAGGCGCGATCCCGCTACTGGAGCAGTTACCGATAGGTTGTCGTCTGGGGCCACGCTGCCCTTACGCGCAACGAGAATGCATTATCACGCCACGCTTAACCGGCGCGAAAAATCATCTCTATGCCTGTCATTTTCCGCTGAATATGGAGAGAGAGTGATATGGTGGAAACTCTGCTTGAAGTGCGCAACCTGAGTAAAACCTTTCGCTACCGGACAGGATGGTTTCGTCGCCAGACCGTCGACGCCGTGAAACCATTAAGCTTTACGCTTCGTGAGCGTCAGACCCTGGCCATTATCGGCGAAAACGGTTCCGGCAAATCCACGCTGGCGAAGATGCTGGCCGGCATGATTGAACCCACCAGCGGCGAGCTTCTTATTGACGATCATCCCCTGCATTACGGCGACTATTCGTTTCGAAGCCAACGTATTCGAATGATTTTTCAGGACCCCTCAACGTCACTGAATCCACGTCAACGTATTTCGCAGATCCTTGACTTCCCCCTGCGCCTTAATACCGATCTGGAGCCGGAACAGCGGCGCAAACAGATTGTCGAGACGATGCGTATGGTGGGGCTATTGCCCGATCACGTAAGCTACTACCCGCATATGCTGGCGCCGGGGCAGAAACAGCGTCTGGGCCTGGCCCGCGCGCTGATTTTACGCCCTAAAGTCATTATCGCGGACGAAGCGCTGGCTTCGCTTGATATGTCCATGCGCTCGCAGCTCATCAATCTGATGCTTGAATTGCAGGAAAAGCAAGGCATCTCCTATATCTATGTCACGCAGCATATCGGCATGATGAAGCATATTAGCGATCAGGTATTAGTGATGCATCAGGGGGAAGTGGTTGAACGCGGCAGCACCGCCGATGTGCTCGCCTCTCCGCTACATGAGCTTACCCGCCGTTTAATCGCAGGCCATTTTGGCGAGGCGCTGACCGCTGACGCATGGCGAAAGGATCGCTAAGCGAAACAAATACCCTCAGTTCGATTCTCTGAGGGTGTTCATGCGACTGCCCAACAGCAATGTTTCAACCTCTTCTAACGCAACGGAAGGAAATAACGTGCCCTGGGTTGCCCAAATGCCTGCCGTTTTTAACACCGGCAAATAGCGTGTGTTTTCCTGGCTCCCCACCACGATCTTGTCACAATAACGCCGGATATGTTTGACAAGCAGCGGAAACGTCATTTTTTCAATTTGTGAGACAAAAAAGCTGCGATCAAGTTTTACGCCGCTAAAACACCCGCAAACTAATGGCGCAGCAGTTGCATTCCCTACGCCCAGGTCGCCCAGCCATAATGGATTAGGTTGCTTATGAAGCGCGTGTATTAAAGGATCGATTAAGGCGTTATCTTGACATGAAAAATGTTCAGCGACCTGCAGCTCCACAAATAGCATGGCGTGTAGTAATGCGCGAATATCTTTATCCTGAAGGACAAGCTGCGCCATACCCCGATCAATATTTACGATACAGAATAGGCCGTGGCGTAGAAACCAGCCATGTTTGGCCGCGATTGTCCGCAACAGATCAAGCAGAAAACGGCGCTTCTGCGAATTGTCCCATGACGAGATAACAAACTCAGGATGTAGCGGACGAGCGGGCGACGATGCAAAATGGGTAGTGATTTCGACACCCAGTAAATCCCCCTCCATTGCCCTTATCGGCTCTGCCATAAAAAAATAGCGCATGTGACCACTCCACTTGATCTTAACTCCCTGATAATGCGCTTTTAACGCAAATCAATCAATAAAAACGATCAATATATAAAAAATGATCGAAAAAAACAATATATGTTAACTTCATGATAACTTGCTAATTTTATGTTTTGAGAATGTTCTTCTATTGCTATAAGGAAATTTACATACTACGCCGAACAACGCTAATACGACGGCATGAGACCATCCGTAAAGCCAGGTTTTTCTTGTCAGGCAGAGGGGAAAAATCAAGGCGAGTTAATGTTGTTACACCATTGCGAGGCATTTCACCCACTATGGCAGCGCGGCATCGCCAACCCTAGTGGCGAGTTGCATCTCCGCTACAGGCTGTCCAGATCCCCCGAACGACCTTTAAGCGAATAGCAACTCTCAATAATTGATCGGTAAATCTGTAGCGAATGTGCCCCCGGCGATTCGCAGAAAAGAACGGAACTAAATGCTATTTTTTTAATTCATCCTTTAATACCTTAGCCACAAGAGTCCCTTCCTCCGGCGCGGCTAGTTTAAAACGTCTTCCTGGCGCAGGTGTCTGTTCTTCCTCTCCGATTAACGCATCAAGATCCGTAATAAGTGACTTATAATATTCAACATCTTCAGTATTTCCTTCGGTCTCGGCCCGCTTTAATTTTATCATGTGATGGGCCTTAATTTGCTCTTCCAGTTGCCTTGTTGCAAGAGAAACGCTTCGCTGTTGCCGTGATTCTTGTGATAACACGATTTGATCGCCATCCACAAAGAAAAGAACCCCCTCTTTAACCAGAATATTACCTAAGATATTTATATCATGCATATAAACCCCCCGGGATTTAAGAAGCGCCTCCGCCATTCGATAGTTATCTTCATCTTCAACATCGAACTCCTGACCTTGAATATATTTTGAAACTAAAACCGTAACGTCTTTACCATTAATATTCATGATGGCCGAACGAGAAAAATTCTTGTCGTCATTGGCCATATTCAAATACTTACTGACACGATCAGGATGACAATTACGATGCTCCGGAGAGTTAACATCCACTTTTATTCCCCGCTCATTAACTGGAATCTTAACAACAAAGTCATCATGTAACCGATAGACTGTCCCATAACTTCCGCTACCTATTTTATTTTTTTCAATATCACGCATGCGAATATTTTTCTGAAACTCCGGCGAGTTAATAAACGCCTCTATTGCCGCTGGTTGTGATGCATCCGTCTGATCAATAGCGTCGCTCTCATAACCAGACGCCGTGGCGGGCGTGGTCAGGAAGTCTATCAAACGTTGCTCAAAAGCCTCATAGATTCCATTACTACCTGCCTCGCTCGGCGGTAGATTATCATTACCCAAAGCGGCAAGCGTAATTTCCCCGTTATTATAATTAAACATCGTTTCTTTTAAAAAATCGACGCAACGTTCAGAACACTCCGTCTCGGTCACTAATACTCCATCGTAAAACATCTGTAGTAGTAACATATTTTCTTGATGTGCTAATACCTCTACAGTGTATTTATCTATTGTTTCAGGTCTGGAGGCATCAATAAGTTTAATATATCCAAGAAGGGGGCGCCATCGTGTACAGTCTTCATCTCGCTTCGAAAATGGTCCTGGAGAGAAAGGCCCTTTAATATCGGGATGCTCTTTTTTTTGGCACAGTAGATTATAGATTTCTCTATAATCAGAAATTAAACTTCGCCTGGTAAATATATTCCTGAAAAAATCTATAAATTTCTCACACGTTGAAAAAACATGTTCTCTTTTATTATCGATGATATCTCTTAAATACCTTTCTGATATCTGGCAATTATGATTTCCGATCTGAAATGTAAACGGCATATGTCTCATCCTCTGAAAATTTATTATAATACACATGCAAACATATAAAAACCTGATTTGTAACTACTGTAATCACCTGATTTCCAAAATTTTTCATATTCAGTATTACTCTGCATCAATAAATAGAGAAAACCTTCAGCACCTAAAAAAGAAATTATTTTTGTTAAGCATTTGCTGGTTAAAGTTACATGTCCATAACATCGCTAATAGGTGAGGTAAACCATTTGGATGAATATTCAGGCTTCCTACAGAACCTTTATTTGTCTGGTGGAAAGCGCATCGCTATCGTACTTGCTATCCGTCCCGGTGTCTCTGGTTGGATGAGGCGAACCTTACACCAGCTGGTATACTGCACCGTAGGGCCTGTCCCATTAGACTCTTTGATTTGCCAGTTTGGCCCTGGGGAGTGCTCAAAATCCTCAGGGACTTCGTTACCGTGTGGTTTTAGAACGTCACCTGCCGGAGATAGCGGCGGAAAAATAGCGTGACACACGGGGCCAGGAGTGGGATATAATTTCAGACTAATTTCGAATAATGTTGAAAAGTTGCTGTTAACCATTGTTCGTAAAAGCAAAAAATAAGCAATGACTATAAGGATTAAAGCTATGGGTTTTCTTTCCGGTAAGCGCATTCTGGTCACTGGCGTGGCCAGTAAACTGTCCATCGCCTACGGTATCGCACAGGCGATGCACCGCGAAGGAGCTGAACTGGCGTTCACCTACCAGAACGACAAACTGAAAGGCCGCGTAGAAGAATTTGCTGCCCAGCTGGGTTCCAGCATCGTTTTACCGTGTGATGTCGCTGAAGATGCCAGCATTGACGCTATGTTTGCGGAGCTGGGTAACGTTTGGCCGAAATTTGACGGTTTTGTACACTCGATCGGTTTCGCGCCTGGCGATCAGCTGGACGGCGATTATGTTAATGCGGTTACCCGCGAAGGCTTTAAAATCGCTCACGATATTAGCTCTTACAGCTTTGTTGCCATGGCGAAAGCCTGCCGCACCATGCTGAATCCGGGTTCTGCGCTGTTGACCTTGTCTTATCTGGGAGCGGAGCGCGCCATCCCGAACTACAATGTCATGGGTCTGGCGAAAGCCTCTCTGGAAGCCAACGTGCGTTATATGGCAAATGCAATGGGGCCGGAAGGCGTTCGCGTCAACGCCATCTCTGCGGGTCCAATCCGCACGCTGGCGGCGTCCGGTATTAAAGACTTCCGTAAAATGCTGGCGCATTGTGAAGCCGTTACGCCAATTCGTCGCACCGTGACCATTGAAGATGTGGGTAACTCAGCGGCGTTTCTGTGTTCCGATCTCTCGGCAGGCATTTCTGGCGAAGTCGTCCATGTTGACGGCGGGTTCAGCATTGCGGCAATGAATGAACTGGAACTGAAGTAAGCGCATTAAGTTTATTAGCGGGCGGCACGGCTGTGCTGCCCCATTCCCCTCACTCACCGCTCATCTCGTTATATAGCGTTCTGATATTTGTTATCACCTAACAATCTTTCATCCCTTTCCCGCATACGCCAGGATAATCCAGCATAAACGATCCGACGCCGAATCATTATCGATCGCCATTTCATCCTCGGGAAACCCTATGGAACAATGCCGAAAAGCGGGTAAAAGCCACTGGTATCATGAAACACAATCCACTATGTCGTCACAACCCCCGCTTTCGCTGATGCCGGAAGCCGCGTATGTTAACGATCGTTTTTTACTGGATTTAACGGTATCAGAAACCGCGTTGACGCCTTTTGAATCATGGTTAAAGCCCGCTCGCCAGTTGGCGGATGTCTTATTTCCTCGCACGGTTCTCAACGACCGGCTTCATACGTTTAGCGCCTATGAACGTATGAGCACCGCCCTTACCGCCGCTCAGGTATTTGGGGTTCAGCGTTTGTGTCGCTATTATGCCGCGCGTCTGGCGCCGCTACCTGGCCCTGACGCCTCAAGAGAGAGCAATCAACGGCTGGCGCAAATTACGCAATACGCTCGTCAGCTTGCCGGCTCCCCCTCCGTTATCAATACGCGAGCCCGCGAACAGCTTGCAGAGGTGGGATTAACCGCCCGGGATACCGTACTCATCAATCAGATCATTGGGTTTATCGGTTTTCAGGCGCGAGTAGCGGCGATATTTCAGGCGTTTTGCCGTCTGCCCGTGCGCGAGCTGCCCGGCCAGGAGATGCAGCGCTTTGCCAGGGCCGCGCGGTTTCAAAACCCCCAGACAACATGGCGGCCCGCCGCCAGTCTGGTAGAATATTCTCCCGCCCATACCAAAGTTCGGCGGCAATATTCGTCTTCACAATGCCAAATAATGGCGCCGGTACTCATGCGCGATCCGTCTTCATTCGCGTTACTCGAACGCATACTGACCAGCACATTACACACTGCGTCGCTCCCTTCTTTACTTCCACTTATCACGCTCCTCACATCACGTATCAACGGCAGCGCCGCCTGCTTTAACGAACAGGCAACCCAACCTGGCGCGTGGCGCCGCGCTGTCATCACGTTACGCCAGGAAGACGACGACATCGCTCGTTGGGAACTTGAGCCTGCGCTGACACAGGCGATACAATGGCTCACCAGAGCGCCCGATCGCTTTAGCGCCGCGCATTTTTTCCCGCTACTCACCAGGGGAGTTTCATCGGAGCAGGCCATTAATATGTTAGGCTGGTGTGGCGTGTGCGGATGGTTAAATCGTTTAAAAATCGCGTTGGGCGAAACCTATTAACTCATCCATTACTGAAAGAGCGCTTGCTGCGCCAGGCAGAATCGCGTAAAACTGTCAGCCGCTCTTTTGGCTACGAAAATAGACGAATATGTTTCAGGACAACCCGCTGCTAGCGCAGCTTAAACAGCAACTGCATTCCCAGACGCCGCGCGCTGAAGGGGTCGTAAAAGCCACGGAAAAAGGCTTTGGCTTCCTTGAAGTTGACGCGCAAAAAAGCTACTTCATTCCTCCGCCGCAGATGAAAAAAGTGATGCATGGCGATCGTATCGTCGCGGTCATCCACACGGAAAAAGAACGTGAGTCTGCCGAGCCGGAAGAACTGATCGAACCGTTCCTGACGCGTTTTGTGGGAAAAGTTCAGGGTAAAAATGACCGCCTGTCCATCGTGCCGGATCATCCGTTGCTGAAAGACGCGATTCCCTGCCGCGCCGCGCGCGGCGTTCAGCATGAGTTCAAAGAAGGTGACTGGGCGGTTGCCGAAATGCGCCGCCATCCGCTTAAAGGCGACCGTTCGTTTTACGCCGATTTAACGCAGTACATCACCTTTGCCGACGATCACTTTGTTCCCTGGTGGGTTACGCTTGCCCGCCATAACCTGGAAAAAGAAGCGCCGAACGGCGTAGCGACGGAGATGCTGGACGAAGGGCTGGAGCGCCAGGATCTTACCGCGCTGAATTTCGTCACTATCGATAGCGCCAGCACTGAAGATATGGATGACGCGCTTTATGCTGAGGAATTAGCGGACGGCAGACTCCAGCTTACGGTGGCTATCGCCGATCCTACCGCCTGGATTGCCGAAGGCAGTAAGCTGGATAACACAGCGAAAATTCGCGCCTTCACCAACTACCTGCCGGGCTTCAATATTCCTATGCTGCCACGTGAGCTGTCTGACGATCTGTGCTCACTGCGCGCCAACGAAGTGCGTCCGGCGCTCGCCTGTCGCATGATCATCGCCGCAGACGGCACCATTGACGATGATATCGCCTTTTTTGCGGCCACCATCGAATCGAAGGCCAAGCTGGCGTACGACAATGTCTCCGACTGGCTGGAAAATAACGGCACCTGGCAGCCGGATAACGAAGGCATTGCCCAGCAGATTCGTCTGTTGCACCGTATTTGTCTAAGCCGCAGTGAGTGGCGTCATCATCATGCGTTAGTCTTTAAAGACCGCCCGGATTACCGCTTTGTGCTTGGCGAAAAAGGCGAAGTACTGGATATTGTGGCGGAACCGCGCCGTATCGCTAACCGTATCGTAGAAGAGTCGATGATCGCCGCTAACCTTTGCGCCGCGCGCGTACTGCGCGATAAGCTCGGTTTCGGTATTTACAACGTACATACGGGCTTCGATCCCGCGAATGCCGACGCGCTGGCCGCGCTGCTGAAAACGCATGGTCTGCATGTCGATGCCGAAGAGGTGCTGACGCTGGAAGGCTTCTGTAAACTGCGTCGCGAACTGGATGCGCAGCCCTCCGGTTTCCTTGACAGCCGCATTCGTCGCTTCCAGTCTTTTGCGGAAATCAGCACCGAGCCGGGGCCGCATTTCGGTCTTGGCCTTGAGGCTTACGCCACCTGGACTTCTCCCATCCGTAAGTATGGCGATATGATTAACCATCGCCTGCTGAAAGCGGTCATCAAGGGGGAAGCTATTGCGCGTCCGCAGGAAGATATCACCCAGCAAATGGCGGAACGCCGTCGCCTGAACCGCATGGCGGAGCGCGATGTCGGCGACTGGTTATATGCACGCTTCCTTAACGATAAGGCGGGGACAAATACCCGTTTCGCGGCAGAAATTATTGACGTCAGCCGCGGAGGTATGCGTGTGCGACTGGTCGATAACGGCGCTATCGCCTTTATCCCAGCTCCGTTCCTGCACGCCGTTCGCGATGAACTGGTATGCAGCCAGGAAAACGGTACGGTACAGATTAAAGGTGAGACGGTTTATAAAGTGACGGATGTCATTGATGTCACTATTGCGGAAGTTCGCATGGAAACCCGCAGCATTATTGCCCGACCGGCAGCGTAACCACGCTTAGCTCACTCAACGGCCTTTGCTGAGAAGGCAAAGGCCGTTTCTTTTCTTCTTCTCCCTTCCGTCATGCTCTAAGTTTAATCTTATTCAAGCGCCCCATTTCTTGTTATTTTTAGCTGGCGACTATGCTTTTTCCAGAATCTGGATTACATATGAATACATAGATAAAACAATACGTTCAGCCATAATTACCCTTATTTATAACATGGCTAACCTTTATTTTCGGGCACCTGGCGCTTAAATGGGATGGTACGCATGATGAAACAGATTCAGGAACAAACGGCGCTAAATCCCCTTCACTCTCACTGGCGTCTGGCTGATGACCGCAACGTGCTGTATCTCTCCCCGACAGGTGAAACGGATGCAGAAAAAACGGTTGAGCTATCGCCGGAACAAGCCGGGCGTATCCGGGAAATAACGGCGATTACGTCCAGTCTGCTGATAACGTTGTTGATAGAAAAACAGGTTACCGCTGTGCACCTGGTAGGCCGTAAGATTAATAACCGTGAATGGGCTGGCAGCCTGGCAACCTGGCCTGATACGCCTGCCGTCGCGCCAACGCAGGCGCAGGAGCTCTCTTTTGCCGAGCAAATCGTATCAGAAGCCAACTCAGTCATTGCGATACTGGATAGTCGGGGAAAAATCTGTCGATTTAATCGGTTATGCGAAGAGTACACGGGCTTAAAAGAGCGAGATGTAATTGGTCAAAGCGTCTTTAAATTATTTATGAGTCGCCGGGAGGCGGTTGCCTCCCGGCACTACATTGAGAATTTTTTTCGCAATGGCAATGCCTATGAAATCGAACGCTGGATAAAGACCCGTAAAGGCCAACGCCTGTTCTTATTTCGTAATAAATTTGTCCATAACGGTAGCGGAAAAAACGAAATTTTCCTGATCTGCGCAGGCACGGATATCACCGAAGAAAGGCGGGCTCAGGAGCGTTTACGCATACTGGCGAATACAGACACCGTCACCGGCCTGCCCAATCGCAATGCTATCCATGAATTTATTAATCATGCTATTGCCTCGGCTGGCGAGTCGCAAGTGGGTATCGTTTATCTCGATCTGGATAACTTCAAGAAAATTAATGACGCCTATGGGCATATGTTTGGCGATCAGCTCTTACAGGCCGTTTCGCTGGCGCTGTTGAGTTGTCTGGAGGAAGATCAATTGCTGGCCAGACTGGGGGGAGATGAATTCATTGTCCTCGCTGCCCATACGTCTCAGGCCGCGCTGGAAGCAGTAGCCTCACGAATCCTTACCCGTCTGCGGCAACCGTTTCGCATTGGACTCATTGAAGTTTACACGGGATGCGCCATTGGCATTTCGTTGGCCCCCCGGCACGGACAGGACAGCGAAAGTCTCATTCGCACTGCCGACACCGCAATGTATAACGCCAAAGAAGGCGGCCGCGGTCAGTTCTGCGTTTTTTCGCCGGAAATGAATCAGCGCGTATTTGACTATCACTGGCTGGATACAAACCTGCGAAAAGCGCTGGAAAACGACCAGTTACTTATTCACTATCAGCCCAAAATTACCTGGCGCGGCGAAGTACGTAGCCTGGAAGCGCTGGTACGCTGGCAATCGCCGGAACGCGGATTAATTCCGCCGCTGGAGTTCATCTCATACGCCGAAGAGTCAGGACTCATCGTCCCGCTGGGCCGCTGGGTGATTCTGGATGTAGTTCGCCAGATTGCGAAATGGCGCGATAAGGGGATTAACTTGCGCGTAGCCGTTAACTTTTCGGCGCGACAACTGGCCGACCAGACGCTTTTTACTGCGCTTAAACAGGCTTTGTACGATCTGAATTTTGAGTATTGCCCAATCGATGTCGAGCTAACGGAAAGCTGCCTGATCGAAAACGACACGCTGGCGCTATCGGTTATCCAGCAATTTAGTCAGCTCGGCGCCCAGATTCATCTGGATGATTTTGGCACAGGGTATTCTTCGCTTTCTCAACTCGCCCGGTTCCCTATTGATGCCGTTAAACTGGATCAGGCTTTCGTCAGAGATATCCATAAGCAACCGCTGTCGCAATCTCTGGTTAGGGCGATTGTCGCGGTGGCTCAGGCGCTAAATTTACAAGTGATTGCCGAAGGTGTAGAAAATGCTAAAGAAGATGCCTTCCTGACAAAAAACGGCGTCAATGAACGACAGGGCTTTTTATTCGCCAAACCTATGCCCGCCGTTTCTTTTGAACGCTGGTACAAACGTTATCAGACGAAAAAAATGCGTTAATGGCGACGATAATAGGGAGAACAGCCTATGCAGACAGGCATAGCCCTATTTTTCCCTTCTCTTTTCAGATTAATTTCTGCATCATGAATTGAAACCTTTTCTGACATTAAGGATGACAAACATGTCTGATATCGAAGCACAACGAATTGCCGCACGCATTGATACCGTGCTGGATATCCTTGTTGCTGGCGATTACCACTCGGCCATCAATAACCTTGAAATATTGAGAGCAGAGCTGTTAGATCAGGTTAAAGACGGTATCTCGCCATCCCAGGCTCCCGGGTCGCCCTGGGAAATCTGATAGCGATTATTTGTCCGGGATGGCCGTTAGCCCTTCCCGGCTCTCTGACTGTCTGTTGACTCCTCTTAACGAATAAAATTAATACTATGAACTCCCGACAACAATCAATTTTGCAAATGGTGGTTGATAAAGGCCAGATGAGCGTTGCTGAACTGGCGAAAATTACCGGCGTATCTGAAGTCACGATTCGTCAGGATCTGAATACCCTGGAAAAACAGAGCTATTTACGCCGTGCGCACGGTTTCGCCGTTTCGCTTGAGAGCGATGACGTAGAGACTCGCATGATGACGAACTACACGCTAAAACGCCGACTGGCGGAGTTCGCCGCCTCGCTGGTCAGTCCAGGGGAATCCGTTTTTATTGAAAATGGCAGCAGCAATGCGCTATTGGCCCGGACGCTGGCGGAACAAAAAGATGTCACGATCATCACCGTGAGCAGTTATATCGCGCATCTGCTGAAAGAAACCCCTTGCGAAGTCATTCTCCTCGGTGGAATCTATCAGAAAAAAAGTGAAAGCATGGTAGGGCCGTTGACGCGACAGTTTATCCATCAAGTGCATTTCAGCAAAGCATTTATCGGTATTGATGGCTGGCAGGCTGATACCGGCTTTACCGGACGCGATATGATGCGATCGGATGTGGTTAACGCTGTTCTGGAAAAAGGCTCAGAAGCGATTGTCCTCACCGACAGCTCCAAATTTGGCTGTGTGCATCCCTATCCCCTGGGCCCGCTCTCTCGCTTCCATCGTGTCATTACGGATTCCAGAATTTCCGCCAGCGATCAAATGCAGTTAGAGCATGCAGGGCTGCTAGTCAATGTTATTGGCTCATCCGTTTAAAATATTTCCCGATGGTTTGCCCTATGGCAAATCATCCTCTCTCTAAGACTTTTCTGACATCCCAATTAAGACTATTTACCTGTTGTAACGAGCGTAACGTCGTAAAATTAATATTAGCGAAATAACAGGAAGTGACTATCACCTGCGTGATATACCCCTGCGCAATCAGGTTTTACGGAAAATCTCTTAACAGGTTTTATTTTAACTATAGTTATAGTGAGCTTAATTCCGTGAATCGTTAATTCAGGAGAGAGTATTATGTTTATGACGAGCAAAAAAATGGCCGCTGCTGCGCTGGCAATCACCGTAGCAATGTCTCTAAGCGCCTGCTCAAACTGGTCCAAGCGCGATCGCAACACGGCTATTGGCGCAGGTGCGGGGGCGTTAGGCGGCGCAGTGTTAACGGACGGCAGTACATTAGGCACCCTGGGCGGCGCGGCGGTCGGCGGCGTGATTGGTCACCAGGTTGGAAAATAATCCAGACGTTTAAATATTGAACGGCTCAAAATAATACGTTTATTCTTTTCAGGTCTGGATTACAAAAATAGACAAAGTTGACTTTTACGCCACGGTAATTTACAACCGTGGCGTTTTCATTAGCCGCCAGCTAATTTTACTTTCATTCCTTTAGCTTCCAGCAATGATTTTATCAAGTCGCGTTTATCACCCTGAATTTCAATAATCCCTTCTTTTACTGCCCCGCCACAGCCGCATTTTTTCTTCAGTTCAGCCGCCAGTTTGGTTAATTCCGCATCATTCATCTCGATACCGGTAATCAAACATACGCCTTTACCCTTACGGCCACTGGTTTGACGCTGAATGCGAACGATACCATCCCCTTTGGGACGAACCGGCGCCGTTTTAGGTTCTTCAATGCGCCCCGTCTGTGTTGAATAAACCAGACGACTATTGGAATCGCTCATTATGCCTCCCGTTTCAGTGACGCGTTAATATCCTTCAGCGTTTGCGCCGGATCTACCGATTGCGTAACCGGGCGGCCAATCACCATATAGTCGACGCCAGCGGATAATGCCTGTTCGGGCGTCATAATGCGTCGCTGGTCGCCTGCCTCGCTGCCTGCGGGCCGAATGCCCGGCGTCACCAGCTTAAATGCAGCGCCAAAGGCCTGTTTAAATCTGACAGCTTCCTGAGCGGAACAGACCACGCCATCCAGCCCGCATTGCTGCGTCAGGCGCGCCAGCCGCTCCGCATGTTCCGCCGGTGACAACGTCACGCCCAGATCGTGTAGATCGCTGGTTTCCATACTGGTCAACACGGTCACGGCAATGAGCAACGGCGCATCTTTACCGAATGGCGCCAGCGCGTCGCGCGCTGCGGCCATCATTCTCGCCCCACCAGACGCGTGAACGTTTACCATCCAGACGCCCAGGTCTGCCGCTGCGGCGACTGCCCGGGCCGTGGTGTTGGGAATATCATGAAATTTTAGATCAAGAAAGACATCAAACCCACGTTGCTGGAGATCCCGAACGAGTTGTGGACCAAACAGCGTGAACATCTCTTTGCCCACTTTTAAGCGACAATCGCGAGGATCGATTTTGTCGACAAACGCCAGGGCTTTATCGCGTTCATGGTAATCCAACGCCACAACGACAGGCGATTCAGTAATAGCGCAGGAAGAAGATGAAGCAGTAAACGTCATGACCAGACCTTCTTGATGATGGGCACCGGAAGTGGCGCAAATTGGATAAACGGCGTGCATTCTACCTGCGGCGCAGGGAAATTAACAGGTTCGATTGACAACCTGATAAGCCCTGGCCGCCGATGCCAGCGTCGTTTCTAGCTTTACGTCATCAAGTATGTTGTAACTAAATTGAAGCTTTTTTTATATACTACTGCCCATCAAGTCCGCGAATAGGTTTAATGGTCGACCATGCCCGGCAGGACGGACAGTGCCAGTACAAGGTATAGGCGGTAAAACCGCATTTCTGACAACGATACCGCGGTTTACTGCGCACCTGCTCGCCAACCATATCACGCAGTACCATCAGGCTTTCTTTCGCTCGCCCTTCTTCCGCCTCGTTGAGATGGTAATCCATCAGCTTATGGAACACCCGCATGGTAGGATGTCGCTGTAGCTGACGCGTGATATAGACTTGAGCTGCGTCACTACCTTCACGTGCTTCCAGAATATCGGCAAGCATTAACTCAGCGCCAGCACCGGTATTCTCCTCAACGGCGCGACGTAAAAACTCCGCCCACTCGGCATTTTTACCGAGCTGTTGATAACAGGTTTGCAGCATCTCCAGCGTTTCGCTGACCAGCTCTTTATCCTGAACGATCACACGTTGCAGGCTTTCGACCGCTTTGGCGTAATCCCCTCTCGCCATATAAACGCGCCCCATCATGATAGACACCCGGGCGCTATTTTTATCTGCGGCGGCACCTTTTTTCAGCAACGCCATCGCGCGATCCATGTCGTCGTTGCCCATCTGCTGTAAAGCTAACTCACAGTAAAAATGGGCGATTTCGATACGCTGTTTATCTTTGCCCAGTTTCACCAGCCGTTCTGCTACTTCGATCGCCTTTTGCCAGTCGCTGGTTAGCTGATAGATTTGCAAGAGCTGCTGTAACGCGCCTACGCGAAATTCCGTTTCGTCGGTAAGTTGGTTAAACATATCTTCCGCGCGGTCATATAAACCGGCGGCCATATAGTCGCGCCCCAGTTGCTGAACAGCCAGTAAACGCTGTTCATAGGTCAATGAAGCGCTTTCCATGAGCGTTTGATGAATACGAATGGCGCGATCGACTTCGCCGCGTGAGCGAAACAGATTACCGAGAGTGAGATGAGCCTCAACGGTGCCCGTATCCTCTTTAAGCATATCGAGGAACAGATCCACCGCTTTATCTTGTTGGTTACTCAGCAGGAAGTTAACCCCTGCGACATAATCGCGCGACAGGCGGTTAGCTTCATCCTGTTTTGTTTGTTGCGCACTTCTGCGACCCATATACCACCCATAGGCAGCGGCTACAGGCAACAGCAGAAATAACAACTCCAACATAAATGATTATTCCTTTACAACCGACGAATCGGCAGGGACCGCAACGTCGGTTGCTGGCGAGAGCTTGTTTTCCAGTCGTTTAATTTTACGTTCAGCGCGGGCAAGGGAAACGCGGACCCGCAGCCAGAACAGGCCGCAAATCAGCCAGCCAATCGCAAAACCGACGGCGAACAATACAGCAAGCAACGTGGAGATACGATACTCCCCTTGCGCCAGCAGGTAGTTAAACGTCACCTGTTGATCATTCTGCGCGCCCAGCGTCACCGAAATAACAAAAATCGCCAATACCAGTAAGAAAATGAGTAAATATTTCACATTACTTCCCGTTATGTGGTTTGCGCGAATAAATCGTGTCCAACTTACCGCATCCAGCCTTCTAAATTACCATTTTCCCGCCTCGCGCGAAATGGAAATGCGCCCGCCATCAGATGATTTAAGGGCAATAGTCAGAAAATCAACCGTTGTCAGCTTTCCTGCTCGCGTTCAGCAATTTCTTGCGCTTCTTCACGAGGCGGCATAAGCGGCCCGCAAATTCGCTGCGCCAGCCAGGTCGCCAGGGTAACTAATAGCCAGGAGATGAGCGTGGCGACCACTAAATCTCGCGGCCAGTGCATTCCCAGAAGCAAACGGCTGCCCATTACGCCGGTCGCCCAGACTAACAAAAACGCGATGGTGAAAGTCCGTCTGCGCGGCCATAACAGACCCACGGCCAAAAGCGCCCAGCTCGCTGCAAACATGGTGTGTCCGGAGGGAAACGCAAAGCCCGTCTCTTTTTGCCAGTGCTGACGCAGGAAAACGGGGATGTTCTGTTGCCCGGCCAACTGCTCTTTCACTAAATGTCCGCGTTCTGTACGCTTTAAAGTGTAGAACTCATCGACGGGAATATGGTGCGTTTTTTCAAGCCAGACCACAAATGGCCGCGGCTCCTGTACGCGCTCCTTTACCCATGACTTCACGCCCTGCCCGACGATAATCGCCCCACCGAGAATCGCAAACAGCATAATGGCGGCGCGCAGGCGAAATCGCAGGCACCATAAGAACCATCCACAAAGAATCACATGCGTGATAACGCCCCAGGGTTTGGTCACGGTTTCCGTTATCCAGAATAGCGTTTTTAGCCACCAGACCTGATGTCCTGGCTGCCACTGCCAGCCTGATACCCATACGGCAAGCGGCATGATAAGCAACAGGGCGGCGCCTGCCGCGGTGCGCCTCGCAATTGAAAGCATGGATGCTCCTTTTATAAGTAAGTATCACAATCATAACTGAAAATTCTCGCCGGACTGGAAAATTGACAAATTTGTGCCATTCCTGAGCAATTACGTGGTAGTGATTAGGTGATGTCCGCCGCCTTATGGCAAAATAGCGGGATACAAGCCAACAGGCGACGACACCGCAGGCGTCAGCATAATCTGGAGAAATACATGCAGCTTAAACGTGTGGCAGAAGCCAAACTGCCAACCCCATTGGGTGACTTTCTGATGGTGGGATTTGAAGAACTGGCAACCGGACACGACCATGCCGCGCTGGTTTTTGGCGATATTTCAGGTAAAACGCCGGTACTGGCTCGCGTTCATTCCGAATGTCTTACCGGGGACGCGCTTTTTAGTCTGCGCTGTGATTGTGGTTTTCAACTGGAAGCCGCGCTGACGCATATTGCGGAAGAAGGACGCGGTATTCTGATTTACCACCGTCAGGAAGGCCGCAATATCGGCCTGCTTAATAAAATTCGCGCTTATGCGTTACAGGATCAAGGCTATGACACGGTGGAGGCCAATCATCAGCTCGGCTTTGCCGCCGATGAGCGTGATTTCACCCTTTGCGCGGATATGTTCAAATTACTCGGCGTGGATGAAGTTCGCCTGCTGACCAATAATCCGAAGAAAGTCGAAATACTGACCGAGGCGGGAATTAATATCGTGGAACGCGTTCCGCTCATTGTGGGTCGTAATCCAAATAATGAGCATTATCTCGATACTAAAGCGGCCAAAATGGGCCACCTACTAAGTAAGTAAGCCACCGGTATTAAAGCGCGGGCCTGCCTGTTTACGGCAGGCCCGATAAACGGCTTTAGTTCAGCATATTTCTAATGACATAGTGCAAGATGCCGTCATTCTGGTAGTAAGTCAGCTCGGTGGCGGTATCAATGCGACAGCGGCAAGGCACCGTTTCTTTGCTGCCGTCCGATCTCGTTAACGTCACCGGAATGGTCGCGCCAGGGCGCAGGTTTTGCAGATCCGCGATATCAATCACCTCTTCCCCGGTCAGTCCAAGCGTTTTACGCGTTACGCCCTGTGGAAACTCCAGCGGCAGGATCCCCATCCCAATCAGGTTTGAGCGGTGGATACGTTCGAACGACTCGGCGATCACCACGCGGATACCTAACAGCCGCGGACCTTTTGCCGCCCAGTCACGGCTCGATCCCGACCCATACTCTTTCCCGGCAATTACCGCCAGCGGCGTTTTTTCCTGCTGGTAGAGCATCGCAGCATCATAAATCGACATCGCTTCCGTACCCGGTAAATGCCGCGTCATGCCACCTTCGACGCCGGGCAGCATTTCGTTGCGAATACGAATATTGGCGAACGTACCGCGCATCATCACTTCATGGTTGCCGCGCCGTGATCCATAGGAGTTAAAATCCTTCCGCTCAACGCCGTGGTTTTGCAGATAGCGTCCGGCGGGACTGTCCGGCTTGATACTGCCGGCCGGGGAAATATGGTCGGTCGTCACCGAATCGCCCAGCATCGCCAGGATACGCGCGCCGTGGATATCTTTGACTGGCGCAGGCTGGGCCTGCATTTCATCAAAGAAAGGCGACAGGCGAATATAGGTTGAATCCGACTGCCAGCCGTAGGTATCGGACGATTCAACCTGAATCGATTTCCATTCTTCCGTGCCCTCAAACACTTCCGCATACTCTTTACGGAACATATCTGATGATACCAGTTCAACGGCGCGGGCAATTTCCTGCGCCGAAGGCCAGATATCCTTCAGGTATACCGGATCGCCTTTACGATCGTACCCCAGCGGGTCTGTCGCGAGGTTAATATTCATGTTTCCGGCCAGCGCATACGCGACCACCAGCGGCGGCGACGCCAGCCAGTTCGTTTTCACCAGCGGATGGATACGCCCTTCAAAATTTCGGTTACCGGAAAGCACGGCCCCTACCGTCAGATCGCCTTTTTTAATCGCGGTCTCAATAGGCTCCGGCAACGGACCGGAGTTCCCGATACAGGTCGTACAGCCATAACCGACCAGGTTAAAACCGAGCTCATCCAGATAAGGCGTAAGTTTGGCCTGCGCCAGATAGTCAGATACCACTTTTGACCCCGGCGCCAGAGAAGCCTTGACCCACGGTTGACGCTTCAACCCCAGCGTTACTGCCTTTTTCGCCAGTAATCCCGCCGCCATCAGCACGCTGGGGTTCGAGGTATTCGTACAGGAGGTGATGGCGGCAATGACGACAGCGCCATCCGGAAGCTGATATGGCTGTCCGTTCATCGTATAGTCAACCGGCTGGCGATCTCTTTGCGCGGTATTCAGCTCCAGCTCGGCGCTGGCGGCAAAGGCTTTCGGCACATCGCCTAACGCCACGCGATCCTGCGGGCGTTTCGGCCCGGCCAGGCTGGCCTCGACATCGCCCATATCCAGTTCCAGCGTACTGGTAAATACCGGTTCGTCACCGGGATTACGCCACATTCCCTGCGCCTTCGCGTAGGTTTCAACCAGCTCGACCAGATCGTCGCTACGTCCGCTTAATCGCATATATTCCAGGGTGATGGCGTCAATGGGGAAGAAACCACAGGTGGCGCCATATTCCGGCGACATATTAGCGATAGTCGCGCGATCCGCCAACGGCAGCGAATCCAGACCGTCACCATAAAATTCAACAAATTTACCCACGACGCCATGCTTACGCAGCATTTGCGTGACGGTGAGCACCAGGTCAGTGGCGGTGATCCCCTCCCGAAGCTTACCGGTTAACTTAAAGCCGACGACATCCGGGATAAGCATCGACACGGGCTGACCAAGCATCGCCGCTTCCGCTTCAATACCACCCACACCCCACCCCAATACGCCCAGACCATTAATCATGGTCGTATGGGAGTCAGTCCCCACCAGCGAGTCCGGGTAAGCAATCCACTCCCCGTCCTGTAATTCGCTCCAGACGGCTTTACCCAGGTATTCCAGGTTAACCTGATGGCAAATGCCGGTGCCGGGCGGCACCACGCTGAAACGGCTGAATGCCTGCTTTCCCCATTTCAGGAACATATAACGCTCATGGTTACGTTCCATTTCCAGCCGCACGTTTTCTTCAAACGCATCATCATCGCCGAAATGATCGACCGTCACAGAGTGGTCAATAACCAGATCAACCGGCGATAACGGGTTCACTTTCGACGTATCGCCGCCGAGGCGTTTAACGGCTTCACGCATCGCTGCCAGGTCGACAACGGCAGGCACGCCGGTAAAGTCCTGCATCAGGACACGGGCGGGCCGCCAGGCAATTTCACGATCGGCATGGGCATTTTTAAGCCAACCGGCCAGCGCCTGAATATCTTCATCAGTCACAGATTCGCCGTCCTGCCAGCGCAACAGGTTTTCCAGTAACACTTTAAGTGATTTGGGCAAACGGGCGATATCGCCCAGGGATTTGGCAGCCAGCGGCAGACTGTAGTAATGATACGTTTTATCTTTGGCCTGCAATGTATCCTTACTGGCTTCTCGTAGGGTTGACGACATAGCTCCTCCTTAAATGACAGGGTTGCGTTACCCTGATTCTCCACAGGGTTGTATTAAAGATAACACAAACAAAATGTAACGTTTTGATAACAACCCAAATTGCTAAAAGAGGAGAAACCTAACAGGCGAGAAGCGAAGATGAAAAAGCCCGATAAATAACGCATTATCGGGCTTTGACGAGATTAGACGGCAATCCAGATTAACTCGGCCCAGAACAGTAGCGATAATATAAACGCGCCAGTCCATGACCAATACTTTATATTTGACGTTAACATAGGCGACACCAACTGTGTTTAATCAATACTGAGAGGCGCTCAGCACACGGTTGCTGCGGTGTAATAAGACAGCGTTAATAAAACAGTAACGCCAATAAAAAGACGAATATTATTTTTGTGACACCTCGTCAGCAAAAGCATCAATAAATGCCCGCTGCTGCGGTGTGGGCGTCCAGTGTTGCGGAACAGACCGAAAAACGGTCGTATCCGGGGTGTTATCATCGTCACCAGATTGAATCGGGGGCGCGACCACGCGCTCGCGTTCCGACGTAATGCTCACTTAGCCCCACCAATGCCAGATAACAAGCGCTACCACTACCCAGAACAACGCAGAACCCACAAAAACCGCCAGCCATGCTTTACGTTTGAGCTCAGGGTCGCGGCGCGGTTCCTGGTTTTCAGAAGGCATTACTAACCTCATGCTATCGGTATCACTTATCATTTCAGCACCAAACAATCGGTACAATTAATCATCAGATGAGACAAATCCTAAATAAACTTTAGTCAAAAATCCAGTCAATTTACGAATCGTTGCCAGTGAATAAATCAATCTTTTGACTCAAGATAACTATTTGGAAAAAGAAACTGGCGGGACGGGTAATTCAACACTATTTTGCTGATCATTACCCGTAATACTTCGAGGGATATTGCAAAAGGCGGCTTTGTCTGCCATGCCACTACGACACAAACCGACGGTGATATTACTTTTCAGGCAGCTTTATATCCTGAAACATCGCTTCAATTTCTTCATTAGAACGCAACGCCACCGCCGTATCCACCACATCACGCGTCAGATGTGGCGCAAAACGCTGGATAAAATCATACATATAGCTGCGTAAAAAAGTACTACGGCGAAAACCAATTTTTGTGGTGCTGTGGCTAAAAATATCGTGCGCGTCAATCCGCACTAAATCAGGATCGGCAAGCGGATCGACCGCCATGCTGGCAATGACGCCAACGCCCAGTCCCAACCTGACATACGTTTTAATCACATCCGCATCGGTTGCAGTAAAGACGATCCGCGGCGTTAATCCTGCGCGATTAAAAGCGGTATCCAGTTCGGAACGCCCGGTAAAGCCGAAGGTATACGTCACCAGCGGATACTGCGCCAGCGCTTCGATCGTTACGGAAGACGTTGCCGCCAATGGATGATCCGGCGTCACCACTATCGAACGGTTCCAGTGATAGCATGGCAACATCACCAGATCGTCATATAAATGCAGCGCTTCCGTGGCAATCGCGAAATCGGCGTTCCCTTTCGATACCGCTTCCGCAATCTGCGTTGGCGACCCCTGGTGCATATGCAGCGAAACGCGCGGGTAACGCTCGATGAAGCCTTTAATCACGCCTGGCAATGCATAACGCGCCTGAGTATGGGTAGTGGCAATATAGAGCGAGCCTTTATCCGGCCAGGTGTGCTCGCCGGCGACCGACTTAATGGCATCGACTTTGGAAAGCACCTCACGCGCAATACGAATAATCTCCTGACCTGCGGGCGTCACCTGAGTCAGATGCTTACCACTGCGGGCGAAAATCTGGATGCCAAGCTCATCTTCCAGCATCCGAACCTGCTTGCTGATCCCCGGCTGGGAAGTATACAACCCCTCAGCGGTAGAGGAGACGTTAAGGTTATGATTAACCACTTCAACAATGTAACGAAGCTGCTGCAATTTCATAATACATCATCCAGATTAGCGCCATCAGGCCATCGTTTATCTGCAGACTTAATCGGGCTGCTAATACGATTTAATAATAAAAAAGGTGTTAACTATAACCACTATATCATTTATATCTGAACTGTATAGCCAGCGCGATAAAATAATAAGCCCGCTATACCCAAAATAATTCGAGTTGCTTAAAGGCGGCAAGGGAGTGAGTTCCCAGAAGCATAGATAACGATGTGACTGGGGTGAGCGACAAATCTGCCGGGAGCAGATTTGAACGTCGCGTGCGACGGCCCGTCAGGGCGAGCCCATGGATGGGCCGAGTAATCCGTAGCCAACACATAAGCCACTTTAAATATGAAGGGGATATAAAAAAGGGCCGCTTACGCGGCCCGCTTGACTATAGTGACGACAGGCAGGGGTTATTTCTTGCCTTCAACCCACTTGCCGTCGACGAAGAACGCTGACCATCCCGTCGCCTTCCCGTCTTTTTCCGCCGCAACGTACTGCTGTTTTGTTTTGCGGCTAAAGCGAACAACGGTTTTATTACCTTCCGGGTCCTGCTGCGGCGCATCCGCCAGATAACGCAGTTTTTCCGGCAGGCGATCGCGGAACCGGTACAGCTCCTCGACTAATGGCGCGCGAGTTTCGCGTGATTTCGGGAACGTATTGGCCGCCAGGAATATCCCTGCGGCGCCATCGCGCAGCACAAAGTACGCGTCCGATTTTTCACACGGCAGTTCCGGTAATGGAACAGGATCTTCCTTCGGCGGCGCAACTTCGCCGTTACGCAAGATCTTACGGGTATTTTTACATTCGTCGTTAGTACAGGCCATGTACTTACCAAAACGCCCCATTTTCAGGTGCATTTCGGAACCACATTTCTCACACTCAACGATCGGACCGTCATACCCTTTGATGCGAAACTCGCCTTCTTCAATCTCGTAGCCGTCACAGGTCGGGTTATTACCACACACATGCAATTTACGCTTCGGATCGATCAGATAGCTGTCCATCGCCGTACCGCACTTCTGACAGCGCCGCTTGGCGCGCAGGGCGTTGGTTTCGGCGTCGTCGCCTTCCAGCACGTTCAGAACTTCATTTTCCGGCACCAGGTTAATGGTCGTTTTACAACGCTCTTTCGGCGAAAGCGCATAACCTGAACAACCAAGGAAAACCCCCGTACTGGCAGTACGAATTCCCATTTTACGGCCACAGGTTGGACAGTCGATGCTGGTCAGCACCATCTGGTTAGGACGCATCCCCCCTTCTTCCGGATCTTTCTCGGCTTTATCGAGCTGCTGAGTAAAATCGCTGAAGAAGTTATCCAGTACCGCTTTCCACTCGGCCTGGTGATTCGCAACCTGATCCAGACTATCTTCCATCTGCGCGGTAAAATCGTAGTTCATCAATTCGCGGAAGTTTTCTTCCAGCCGGTCGGTGACGATTTCACCCATTTTTTCCGCATAGAAGCGACGGTTTTCAACGCGAACATAGCCGCGATCCTGAATGGTCGAGATAATCGACGCATAGGTAGACGGACGACCAATACCACGCTTCTCAAGTTCTTTAACCAGAGAAGCCTCGCTGAAACGGGCTGGCGGTTTAGTAAAGTGCTGAGCAGGCGTCAATTCAAGTAGCGTCAGCGCATCGCCCTTATTCACGGCAGGCAATGTGCGATCTTCATCGCCTTTACGCAGCGCCGGCATCACTTTTGTCCAGCCGTCAAAGCGCAAAATACGCCCACGCGCTTTCAGACGGAATTCGCCTGCGCCAACGGTAAGCGTAGTGGAGTCATATTGTGCTGGCGTCATCTGACAGGCGACAAACTGACGCCAAATTAGCTGATACAACTTCTGCGCGTCAGCCTCCATGTCTTTCAGAGACTCCGCCATGACAGCAACGTCGGAAGGACGGATCGCTTCGTGCGCTTCCTGAGAGTTTTCTTTGCTGGCGTACTGGTTCGGGTTATCCGGCAGGTATTTCTTGCCGAAATTATCGCCAATATAACCGCGCACCATGTTGACCGCATCCTGACTCAGGTTGGTGGAGTCGGTACGCATATAGGTGATGTAGCCCGCCTCATACAGACGCTGCGCCATCATCATGGTTTTCTTCACGCCAAAGCCCAGCCGGGTGCTGGCCGCCTGTTGTAGCGTGGAGGTGATAAACGGCGCGCCAGGTTTGCTGCTGGTCGGTTTGTCTTCACGCTCCAGTACGCTATAGCGCGCTTTTTCCAGCAAGCTGACGGCGGCAAGCGTCTGCTCGCGATTTACCGGCCGGAATGGCTTGTCGTTCTGATGCGTCACCTGTAGCGGTAGTGCCTCGCCAGACGGCGTCGTCGTATTAGCGTCAATTTCCCAGAACTCTTCCGGAACAAACGCTTTAATCTCGCGCTCGCGTTCAACGACCAGACGGACCGCGACAGACTGAACGCGACCTGCCGACAAACCACGGGCGATCTTTTTCCACAGCAGCGGCGAGACCATATAGCCTACCACGCGATCCATAAAGCGGCGCGCTTGCTGGGCGTTGACCCTGTTAATGTTCAGCTCGCCCGGCTGTTCAAACGCCTGGCGAATGGCATTTTTGGTTATTTCGTTAAAGACTACGCGACTGTAGCGCGCGTCATCGCCGCCGATCACTTCCCGCAGGTGCCATGCAATGGCTTCCCCTTCGCGGTCAAGGTCGGTTGCGAGATAGATGTGGTCGGCTTTTTCCGCCAACTGTTTCAGTTCAGAGACGACCTTCTCTTTACCGGGCAGCACTTCATAGTGCGCATCCCAGTTGTGCCACGGGTCAACCCCCATACGGTTGACGAGAGCGCCACGTTCATCCTTTTTGGGCTTTTTAGCCGTTTTGGTGGAGGTAGAGTCGGCGCTCTTTTTAGCTGCTGAGCCACTGGTCGGCAAATCACGGATATGACCCACGCTGGATTTCACCACGTAGTCATTACCCAGATACTTGTTGATCGTTTTGGCTTTTGCCGGGGACTCAACGATGACAAGAGCTTTACCCATATTCACCTTTACCTAAGTTGATTCTTCCAGGAATGCGTCGCACGTTGATTCACCTTCCACTGGCGACGAGACAACGATATATGGTCTCTGCGTCTGCGGATATCAACCCCTTGTACTGGCTTTGTGTACGAAATGTAACCCTCAGGTGACTGAGTTAACAGGCTTTTTTGCACACACGCGCTATAGCACGACGGAATTTTGGTCGAATGTCAAGCAATTCTGTTGCCAGATTGACGAAAGCGTCACACTGTACCTGATAAAATTCGATACGCAACTTTATTAGCATGCAAAAACAAATCTTGCCAGTGAACGCAACATGACAAATCCATCAATTTCCTGTGAGAATATTTGCCCATCAGAAGTGCTCAGCGTAGACTAATCTCCTTGTTTAAGGAGTAAAAAATGCATAAAGAGACGCAACCTATCGATCGCGAAACACTGTTGCTTGAAGCCAACAAAATTATTCGGGAACATGAAGACACGATGGCAGGTATTGTCGCCACCGGCGTAACGCAGAGAAATGGCGTGCTGGTTTTCAGCGGCGATTACTTTTTAGACGAGCAAGGGTTACCGACCCCTAAAAGCACCGCGGTGTTTAACATGTTTAAACACCTGGCGCATGTGCTGTCTGAGAAGTATCACCTGGTTGATTAATCCATGCCGGATGGCGCTGAATGCCATCCGGCAATAGCGGTTTACATCAACGGCTTTTGTCCACGCTGCCACCAGCGCAGCAGCAGCCGATCCGCGCTTTCCGCCGCGCTGCCGGTAACACGATCGATCAGTTTTTTACGCTGCATATAGCGCACATTCAGCACCTCGCGCCCTTCCATCAGGCCGAGGATAACCTCATCGCTGGTGTTAATCTCATCAACCAGTCCCTTCTCCAGCGCCTGCTGACCGTACCAGTGTTCGCCTGTGGCGACCTGTTCAATGTCCAGAGCCGGACGCATCCGCTGCACAAACTCTTTGAACAGATGGTGCGTTTCGTTGAGATCTTCACGAAACTTCTGCCGCCCTTCTTCCGTATTCTCGCCTAACAAAGTCAGGGTACGTTTGTACTGCCCTGCGGTATGCAGTTCAATATCAATGTCTTTACTTTTGAGAAAGCGGTTAAAGTTCGGGATTTGCGCGACAACACCAATTGACCCCACAATAGCAAACGGCGCCGCGATAATTTTTTCCGCCACGCAGGCCATCATATAGCCTCCGCTTGCCGCGACTTTATCCACCGTCACGGTCAGCGGAATATTTTTATCGCGCAGGCGCTGCAATTGCGATGCCGCCAGGCCATAGCCGTGCACAACGCCACCGGGGCTTTCCAGACGCACAACCGCCCGATCGCCGGGTTTCGCCACTGCCAGCACCGCCGTGACCTCTTCGCGTAACGCATTAACTTCGTGAGCGTCCATACTGCCTTTGAAATCTATCACCCATACGCGCGGTTTGTCCGATGTCGCAATGTCCCCCAGCTTCGCTTTCGCTTTGGCGGCTTTCGCCTCCTGCTTATGCTTTTTTTTCTGCGCTTTATGCCACAGTTTTTGCTGATGGCCATCCATCAACGCCGCAGCAAGGTCATCCTTCATCTCCTGATACTGCTCACTCAAATTGGTCACGCGCAGCTCGCCGCGCTGACGTTTGCGTTGCGTAGCATTCACGATCAGCAGCACAATGACGGCAATGGCCACCACAACGGTGACGATTTTTGCCAAAAATAAGCCATATTCAGACAACAATTCCACGACTCCCACCTTGATTAAATAACGCGACTTGCGCTCAGTGTACAACAGGCATCGAAGTCAGTCTCTCTTCATCCGTATGCCTGTTGAGGAAGAAAAAGTATGACAAGACGTTCATTTTACGGCGTTATCGCCCCTGTCTGATTGAAAAAAAAGGCGCTTTCAGGCATAAACCCGAAAAGTTAACGCGAAGATAAGACAACCTGGCAGGACGGTGCACCACACCGTTGAGGAGTAGCCATGCATTACCAACCGAAACAAGATCTATTGCAAAACCGCATTATTCTGGTCACTGGCGCCAGCGATGGCATTGGGCGGGAAGCCGCGCTCACGTATGCGCGTTACGGCGCAACGGTGATTCTGCTGGGACGCAACGAAGAGAAACTGCGTCGGGTCGCGCAGCACATTGCTGACGAGCAACATGTTCAACCACAGTGGTTTACGCTCGATCTGCTGACCTGCACCGCTGAAGAGTGCCGGCAAGTGGCCGACCGCATCGCCGCGCACTATCCCCGCCTGGATGGCGTCCTGCACAATGCCGGGTTACTGGGGGAAATCGGCCCAATGAGCGAACAAGATCCGCAGATCTGGCAGGATGTCATGCAGGTAAACGTTAACGCCACCTTTATGCTCACCCAGGCGCTGTTACCGTTATTATTGAAGTCCGATGCCGGCTCGCTGGTCTTTACGTCATCAAGCGTTGGCCGTCAGGGACGCGCCAACTGGGGCGCCTATGCCACCTCGAAGTTTGCTACTGAAGGAATGATGCAGGTGCTGGCGGACGAATACCAGAACCGTTCTCTGCGTGTTAACTGCATTAACCCGGGCGGCACGCGCACCAGTATGCGCGCCAGCGCCTTTCCGACGGAAGATCCACAGAAATTAAAAACGCCTGCCGATATTATGCCGCTTTACCTGTGGCTTATGGGCGACGACAGTCGCCGTAAAACCGGTATGACCTTTGACGCCCAACCGGGCCGTAAACCAGGAATCGCCCAATGAGTGATGAACGTTATCAGCAGCGCCAGCAGAAGGTAAAAGATCGGGTTGACGCCCGTGTCGCCCAGGCACAGGAAGAGCGCGGTATTATTATCGTGTTTACTGGCAATGGTAAGGGCAAAACCACGGCGGCTTTCGGAACTGCCGCCCGCGCCGTAGGACACGGTAAAAACGTAGGCGTGGTGCAATTTATTAAGGGCACCTGGCCCAACGGCGAGCGTAATCTGCTGGAACCGCATGGCGTCGAATTTCAGGTGATGGCAACGGGATTTACCTGGGAGACGCAAAATCGCGAGGCAGACACCGCAGCATGTATGGCCGTTTGGCAGCATGGGAAACGGATGCTGGCCGATCCGCTGCTTGATATGGTAGTACTGGATGAGCTGACCTATATGGTGGCGTATGACTATTTACCGCTGGAAGAGGTCATAAGCGCGCTAAACGCGCGCCCTGGTCACCAGACGGTGATTATTACAGGTCGCGGCTGTCACCGGGATATTCTTGATCTTGCGGATACCGTCAGCGAACTGCGTCCGGTTAAACATGCTTTTGACGCGGGCGTAAAAGCCCAGATGGGAATTGATTATTAACCGTAGGCCGGATTAAGGCGTTTGCGCCGCCATCCGGCACAAACCCTCTTGTCTGATGATCCTCGGCCTATAGACCGCGGTAGAGATTACCCGTTGTTATTACGCCCACCGGAGCGGCGTCCGCCAGCTATCTGGCTGTGGCGTTTTACCGCCCGACGGATCTGGTTCGCTTTCATACGACGACGGTCTTTTTCGACGGCAACCTTCGACGAGGTTTCCGGCGGGAGCTCTACCAGACCACGCAGATAGTTCGTTTGCGCGAGGTCGAGCTCAGTCCAGCCGCCGCGCGGCAGGCCTTTCGGCAGCGGGATATCGCCGTAACGAACGCGGATCAGACGGCTGACCTGAACGCCTACCGCTTCCCACAGTCGGCGAACTTCGCGGTTGCGCCCTTCCGTCAGCGTCACGTTATACCACTGGTTAATGCCTTCGCCGCCGCTGAATTTAATGGTCTTAAATGCCGCCGGGCCATCTTCCAACTGTACGCCACGGCTTAAATCACGCAGTTTCGATTCATCCACCTGACCGAACACGCGCACGGCATATTCACGTTCAACTTCGCGACTAGGATGCATCAGGCGGTTCGCCAGTTCACCGTCGGTGGTAAACAACAATAGCCCGCAGGTGTTGACATCCAGACGTCCTACCGCAATCCACCGCGCGCCGCGCAGTTTCGGTAAGCGATCAAAAACGGTTGGCCGCCCTTCAGGGTCATTGCGGGTACACAGTTCACCTTCTGGTTTGTAATAGGCCAGAACGCGGCAAATTTGTTCCGCCGACTCTTTCACCGAAATCAGGTGACCGTCGATACGGATTTTCAAACCGGGAGTGACTTCAACACGATCGCCAAGCGTGGCGATTTTACCGTCAACGCTGACACGTCCCGCTTCAATAATGGATTCGATTTCACGGCGAGAGCCGTGGCCAGCGCGCGCCAGCACTTTTTGTAACTTTTCGCTCATAGAGCTTCCTTCAGGTGTCGCCTTCACAGGCGTCGAACAGGAGAATGAACGGCGCGTTGCCGCGCCATTTTAAGGCCGCGTAGTATACAGGCTTACGCCCTTATAAGAAAGGTGTAACGTCGCCGACGCCTTCGCGCAGCACCACCGGGGAGTCATTGGTCAAATCGATTACCGTGGTAGGCTGTTGACCGAGGTAACCACCGTGGATGATCAGATCCACCTGCTTCTCCAGCCGATCTTTAATCTCCTCCGGGTCCGACTCGGTAAAATCGCTGCCAGGCAGCATCAACGACGTCGAGAGCATCGGTTCGCCCAGCGTATCCAATAACGCCAACGCAATCGGGTTTGACGGTACGCGCAGGCCGATAGTTTTACGCTTTTCCTGCAACAGACGGCGCGGCACCTCTTTTGTCCCCTTCAGGATAAAGGTGTAATTACCCGGCGTATTGTTTTTCATCAGACGAAATGCCACGTTGTCGACGTAGGAGTAGGTCGACAACTCGGACAAATCGCGGCACATCAGCGTGAAGTTGTGGCCGTCCGGCAGATGACGGATGCGGCAAATGCGCTCCATTGCGCCTTTGTCTTCAATTTTACAACCAAGGGCATAGCCGGAATCGGTTGGATAAACAATAACACCGCCTTTACGCACAATGTCGACGGCCTGATTAATCAGCCGTTGCTGTGGGTTATCCGGATGGATATAAAAAAACTGGCTCATACTTCCCTCACTGTGATATTTGCGGCTGTTCCCATGTCTGCCATACGCCTTCAACGCCAGCGGGCAGCCAGAGTTTACGCCCCAACTCAATCCACGGGCAGGGCTGATGGAAATCAGATCCAAGCGATGCCCATAAATGATGCTGACGCGCAAGCGTCGCCAGTTGGGTGCGTTCATTGGGCGATTGTTGGCACTGCGCCACTTCCATCGCGTCGCCGTGATGGTCGGCAAAATGCGCCACTAATCTTTTCAGCCACTTAGCGCTAAGGTCGTAGCGTCCCGGATGGGCCAACACCGCCTTACCGCCAGAATGATGAATGACATCAATAGCTTGTTCTATTGTACACCACTGCGGCGGAACGTAACCGGTTTTCCCACGCGCGAGATATTTTTTAAAAACATCCGCCATGGTCGCGGCTTTGCCGCACTCCACCAGAAAGCGGGCGAAGTGGCCGCGCGTCACCGCGCCGCCATTGGCCAGTCTCAATGCCCCTTCCCACGCGCCGGGAATATGGGCTTTTTCCAGACGCTCCGCAATGAGCCGACCGCGTGCCTGACGCCGCTCTGTCTGCTGCGCCAGAAAATCGCGCATTGCCGGATGCGCAATATCAATATTCAGACCCACAATGTGAATCTCATGATTCTCCCAGACCGTTGAAATCTCCACGCCGGGAATAAGATTCAGGGCCAGTCCGGAACGTGAAATTTCTTCTCTTGCCGCAGGAATCGCGGCTGTGGTGTCATGATCGGTAATCGCCAGCGTGCCGACTCGCATCTCTACCGCACGGTGTACTAATGTTTCTGGCGTCAACAGTCCATCGGACGCCGTGGTATGACTGTGCAGATCGTAAATCACTGCGTAATTCGTGTCGCTCAAGGCGGCTCCCATAGAGATAAAGTTATGTCATGTACATCATAACGGTTCCGGCAAATATACTGAAATAGGTGTTGACATTATTCCATCGAACTAGTTAACTAGTACGAAAGTTCACATGAAGAGGGTATCTAAAATGGCAGCGACATTTGCATTACACGGTTGGTGGCGCACTTCCTGATAGCGGGCGGTGTATGAACAGCTGTAATCAGCCAAACGATACCCGGCCCGCCTGTTAAGCGGGCTTTTTTTTGAACAAAATAATGAGAATAACCATGCAAACACCAAAACCCACGCTCGAACTGTTGACCTGCGATGCCGCCTATCGGGAAAACCCAACGGCGCTTTTTCACCAGGTCTGCGGCGATCGCCCGGCAACGCTGCTGCTGGAATCCGCGGATATCGACAGTAAAGATGATTTAAAAAGCCTGCTGCTGGTAGATAGCGCGCTGCGCATTACCGCTTTAGGTGACACTGTCACCATTCAGGCGTTATCTGATAATGGCGCCTCGTTATTGCCGCTACTGGATACCGCCCTGCCCGCTGGCGTGGAGAACGATGTCCTGCCTGCCGGTCGCGTTCTACGCTTCCCGCCCGTCAGCCCATTATTAGATGAAGACGCCCGTTTATGCTCTCTGTCGGTATTTGATGCGTTCCGTCTGTTACAGGGAGTGGTGAACATACCGACGCAAGAGCGGGAGGCTATGTTTTTCGGCGGTCTGTTTGCCTACGACCTGGTCGCTGGCTTTGAAGCGCTGCCACACCTTGAGGCTGGCAATAACTGCCCGGACTACTGCTTTTATTTAGCGGAAACGCTGATGGTTATAGATCATCAGAAAAAAAGCACCCGTATTCAGGCCAGTCTGTTCACCGCCAGCGACCGGGAAAAACAGCGCCTCAACGCCCGCCTGGCGTACCTTAGCCAACAGTTAACCCAGCCTGCGCCGCCGTTGCCGGTGACGCCGGTGCCGGACATGCGCTGTGAATGCAATCAGAGCGATGACGCGTTCGGCGCGGTGGTACGCCAGTTGCAAAAAGCCATCCGCGCGGGCGAGATATTTCAGGTGGTGCCGTCGCGCCGCTTTTCACTGCCCTGCCCGTCGCCGTTGGCTGCCTACTACGTGCTGAAAAAGAGCAACCCCAGCCCGTATATGTTCTTTATGCAGGATAATGATTTCACGCTTTTCGGCGCGTCGCCGGAAAGCTCGCTGAAATATGACGCAGCCAGCCGTCAGATTGAGATTTATCCCATCGCGGGTACCCGTCCACGCGGTCGCCGCGCCGATGGTACGCTGGACAGAGATCTCGACAGCCGTATTGAGCTGGACATGCGTACCGACCATAAAGAGCTTTCCGAACATCTGATGCTGGTCGATCTGGCGCGCAATGACCTGGCGCGCATCTGTACGCCGGGCAGTCGCTACGTTGCCGATCTGACAAAAGTTGACCGCTATTCATACGTGATGCATCTGGTTTCCCGGGTGGTGGGCGAACTGCGTCACGATCTCGACGCGCTGCACGCCTATCGCGCCTGCATGAACATGGGCACCCTGAGCGGCGCGCCGAAAGTACGCGCCATGCAGTTGATTGCCGATGCGGAAGGACAGCGCCGCGGCAGCTATGGCGGCGCGGTCGGTTACTTCACCGCCCACGGCGATCTGGACACCTGTATTGTTATCCGCTCCGCGCTGGTGGAGAACGGTATCGCCACCGTACAGGCGGGCGCCGGAATTGTGCTGGACTCTGTTCCGCAGTCTGAAGCCGATGAAACCCGTAATAAAGCGCGCGCCGTATTGCGTGCTATCGCCACCGCGCATCATGCACAGGAGACCTTCTGATGGCTGATATTCTGCTGCTCGATAACATCGACTCGTTTACCTGGAACCTGGCAGATCAGCTACGGACCAACGGTCATAACGTGGTGATTTACCGTAACCATATTCCGGCGCAGACGCTTATCGATCGCCTGGCGACAATGAAAAATCCGGTGCTAATGCTCTCCCCCGGTCCGGGCGTTCCCAGCGAGGCAGGCTGTATGCCGGAGCTGCTGACCCGACTACGCGGCAAGTTACCGATCATCGGCATTTGTCTGGGGCATCAGGCGATTGTCGAAGCTTACGGCGGTTATGTCGGTCAGGCGGGAGAAATCCTGCATGGCAAAGCCTCCAGCATTGAGCATGACGGTCAGGCGATGTTCGCCGGGCTGGCGAATCCGCTACCGGTCGCGCGTTATCATTCGCTGGTCGGCAGTAATGTTCCTGCCGGGCTGACCATTAACGCCCATTTCAACGGCATGGTGATGGCGGTACGTCATGATGCGGATCGCGTTTGCGGTTTTCAATTTCATCCTGAGTCCATCCTGACGACACAGGGCGCGCGTCTACTGGAGCAAACATTAGCCTGGGCGCAGCAAAAGCTGGAACCGACCAACACCCTACAGCCGATTCTGGAGAAACTCTATCAGGCGCAAACACTGACGCAACAAGAGAGCCATCAGTTGTTTTCGGCGGTCGTCCGCGGCGAACTTAAGCCTGAACAGCTCGCCGCCGCGCTGGTGAGCATGAAAATTCGCGGCGAGCATCCCAATGAAATTGCCGGCGCCGCCACTGCGTTACTGGAAAATGCCGCCCCGTTCCCGCGCCCGGAGTATCTGTTTGCGGATATCGTTGGTACCGGCGGCGATGGCAGTAACAGTATCAATATCTCTACCGCCAGCGCCTTTGTCGCGGCGGCCTGTGGACTGAAAGTGGCGAAACACGGCAACCGTAGCGTGTCCAGCAAATCGGGGTCATCCGATCTGCTGGCGGCGTTCGGTATTAATCTGGATATGAACGCCGATAAATCACGTCAGGCGTTAGATGAACTGGGCGTCTGTTTCCTGTTTGCGCCGAAATATCACACCGGATTCCGTCACGCGATGCCGGTTCGCCAACAGTTAAAAACGCGAACCCTGTTCAACGTACTCGGCCCGCTGATCAACCCGGCGCATCCGCCGCTGGCGTTGATTGGCGTCTATAGCCCGGAACTGGTGCTGCCGATTGCGGAAACCTTACGGGTACTGGGCTATCAGCGCGCGGCGGTGGTACATAGCGGCGGCATGGATGAGGTTTCGCTCCATGCGCCGACGATTGTCGCGGAGCTGCATGATGGCGAAATTAAAAGCTATCAACTTACGGCGGAGGATTTTGGCCTGACGCCTTACCATCAGGATCAGTTGGCTGGCGGCACGCCGGAAGAAAACCGTGACATTCTGACGCGGTTATTACAAGGTAAAGGCGATGCCGCGCATGAGGCCGCCGTCGCCGCCAACGTGGCGATGCTGATGCGTCTGCATGGTCAGGAAGATCTCAAGGCCAACGCGCAAACCGTGCTTGATGTTCTGCGCAACGGCACCGCATATGACAGAGTCACCGCACTGGCGGCAAGAGGGTAAATAATGCAAACCGTTTTAGCGAAAATCGTCGCAGACAAGGCGATTTGGGTAGAAGCCCGCAAACAGCAACAGCCGCTGGCCAGTTTTCAAAATGAGATCCAGCCAAGTACACGCCATTTTTATGATGCGCTCCAGGGCGCGCGTACCGCCTTTATTCTGGAGTGTAAGAAAGCATCGCCATCAAAAGGCGTGATTCGCGACGATTTCGATCCGGCGCGTATTGCCAGTATTTATCAACATTACGCCTCGGCGATCTCGGTGCTCACCGACGAAAAATATTTTCAGGGGAGCTTCGATTTTCTGCCGGTCGTTAGCCAAAGCGCGCCGCAGCCGATTCTGTGTAAGGATTTTATTATCGATCCCTATCAGATCTACCTTGCCCGTTACTATCAGGCCGATGCCTGTTTACTGATGCTCTCGGTTCTGGATGACGAACAGTATCGCCAACTCTCCGCCGTCGCGCACAGTCTGAAAATGGGCGTGCTCACGGAGGTCAGTAATGACGAAGAACGGGAGCGCGCGATAGCGTTAGGCGCAAAAGTGGTAGGTATCAACAATCGCGATCTGCGCGATCTGTCGATTGATTTGAATCGCACCCGCCAGCTGGCGCCAAAACTGGGCCACGGCGTGACTGTCATCAGCGAGTCCGGGATTAACACCTATGGTCAGGTACGCGAACTGAGCCACTTCGCCAACGGTTTTTTAATTGGCTCCGCGTTAATGGCGCATGACGATCTTAACGCCGCCGTCCGTCGCGTGCTGCTTGGCGAAAATAAAGTCTGCGGCCTGACCCGCGCCCAGGACGCTAAAGCGGCCTGTGACGCTGGCGCAATATATGGCGGGTTGATTTTTGTGCCCTCATCTCCGCGCGCGGTTAGCGTTGAGCAGGCGCGAGAAGTGATAAGCGGCGCGCCATTGCAGTATGTCGGCGTTTTCAAGAACGCTGATATCGCCGATGTTTGCCAGAAAGCCGCCGTCCTGTCGCTTTCTGCCGTACAGCTACATGGCAGCGAAGACCAGGCGTATGTCAACGCGCTGCGCGAGGCGTTGCCGAAACAGGTGCAAATCTGGAAGGCGCTGAGCGTTAGCGATGCCCTTCCCGCACGCGATTATCACCATGTCGATAAATACATTTTCGACAATGGGCAAGGCGGCAGCGGGCAGCGCTTCGACTGGTCACTGCTACAGGGGCAACCGCTGGATAATGTGTTACTGGCGGGCGGGCTGGCGGCCGATAACTGCGTCCAGGCGGCGCAAGTCGGCTGTGCCGGTCTCGATTTTAATTCAGGTGTGGAGTCACAGCCGGGCATCAAAGATGCTCGTCTTCTGGCCTCAGTTTTTCAGACACTGCGCGCATATTAAGGAAAAAACATGACAACACTTCTCAACCCCTACTTTGGTGAATTCGGCGGCATGTATGTGCCGCAGATCCTGATGCCTGCGCTGAACCAGCTTGAAGAGGCCTTCGTCAGCGCGCAAAAAGATCCTGAATTTCAGGCGCAATTCGCCGATCTGCTAAAAAACTACGCGGGACGCCCCACCGCGCTGACGAAATGCCAGAACATTACCGCCGGTACGCGTACCACGTTGTATTTAAAGCGCGAAGATTTACTGCACGGCGGCGCGCACAAAACCAATCAGGTACTGGGTCAGGCGCTGCTGGCCAAACGGATGGGTAAAAGCGAGATTATCGCTGAAACCGGCGCCGGTCAGCACGGCGTCGCCTCTGCGCTCGCCAGCGCCCTGCTGGGTCTGAAATGCCGTATCTATATGGGCGCCAAAGACGTTGAGCGCCAGTCGCCGAACGTCTTCCGTATGCGTCTGATGGGCGCTGAGGTCATCCCGGTTCATAGCGGCTCCGCTACGCTAAAAGATGCCTGTAACGAGGCGCTGCGCGACTGGTCCGGTAGTTACGAAACCGCGCACTATATGCTCGGCACGGCGGCAGGACCGCATCCCTATCCCACCATCGTTCGCGAGTTCCAGCGCATGATTGGCGAAGAGACGAAAGCGCAAATCCTCGACAAAGAGGGCCGTCTGCCAGATGCCGTTATCGCTTGCGTCGGTGGCGGCTCAAACGCTATCGGGATGTTTGCCGATTTTATTAATGATACCAGCGTCGGGCTAATAGGCGTTGAACCTGGTGGTCATGGTATTGAAACCGGCGAGCATGGCGCGCCGCTTAAACATGGTCGCGTTGGCATCTATTTCGGGATGAAAGCGCCGATGATGCAAACAGCAGACGGGCAAATTGAAGAGTCCTATTCCATTTCCGCCGGGCTCGATTTCCCGTCCGTTGGGCCGCAACATGCGTACCTGAACAGCATCGGACGCGCGGATTATGTCTCCATTACCGATGATGAGGCGCTGGAAGCCTTCAAAACGTTGTGCCGCCATGAGGGAATTATCCCGGCGCTGGAGTCCTCCCACGCGTTGGCGCACGCTCTGAAAATGATGCGCGAGCAGCCGGAAAAAGAGCAACTGCTGGTGGTCAATCTCTCTGGCCGCGGAGATAAAGACATCTTTACCGTACACGATATCCTGAAAGCGCGAGGGGAAATCTGATGGAACGCTACGAAAATTTATTTGCCCAACTCAACGATCGCCGGGAAGGCGCTTTTGTCCCCTTCGTGACCCTGGGCGACCCTGGCATTGAACAGTCACTGAAAATTATTGACACACTGATTGACGCTGGCGCCGACGCTCTGGAACTGGGGGTTCCCTTCTCCGATCCGCTGGCCGATGGCCCTACCATCCAGAATGCGAACTTACGCGCCTTCGCCGCTGGCGTCACGCCGGCTCAGTGTTTTGAAATGCTGGCGCTGATTCGTGAAAAACACCCGACCATTCCGATTGGCCTGCTAATGTACGCGAATCTGGTGTTCAATAACGGCATAGATGCGTTCTATGCCCGTTGTGAACAGGTTGGCGTAGATTCCGTGCTGGTCGCAGATGTCCCGGTTGAAGAATCGGCCCCCTTCCGCCAGGCAGCGTTACGGCATAATATCGCGCCGATCTTCATCTGCCCGCCAAATGCGGATGACGATCTTCTGCGCCAGGTCGCATCTTACGGCCGCGGTTACACCTACCTGCTTTCGCGTTCGGGTGTCACCGGCGCGGAAAACCGTGGCGCATTGCCGTTGCATCATCTCATTGAGAAGCTTAAAGAGTACCATGCCGCGCCTGCGTTACAGGGCTTCGGTATCTCCTCGCCGGAACAGGTGTCTGCGGCCGTGCGTGCCGGGGCGGCTGGCGCTATCTCCGGCTCAGCCATTGTCAAGATTATCGAGAAAAACCTCGCGTCTCCCAAACAGATGTTGGCGGAGCTCAGGTCCTTTGTCTCAGCCATGAAAGCCGCCAGCCGCGCATAACGGGTTAAGCCGTCAGCATAACGCTGGCGGCTTAATGAGTGGCTGGCGCCGAACCAGAATCACGATTCAGACGTACATCATCAATCTTTTTGGTGTTATTCCCCGTCCAGCTTTCAAAAAGTCTGAAGTCAATTTTTGCTAAGAAAACTCCTAATCACGCCGAAAAATTTAGCGTTTTCACGTCAATTTCCCCCGCCTTTATGTAAAGAAATGTCAACAAACAATGCATTAACGTTTCCAGGGCCGCAGATAGTGACGATTGTTATTAATAACAATGCAAAGCATTTCCTGTTAAATCGCTTATTCTAAAAGAAAATATAGAATATATTATCTCTAAACCATTTTTTGTGCGTTATTTACGCGGTAAATCACAACTATTTCCGTCAATTTGACTAATCGGTTTAACCAACTAATTTTAATAGGGTGTCGACACGGTTAAAACCGATTTTTTCAGCAAGCAACGAGACAGGAGAAATAATATGGCCGAACATCGTGGTGGTTCAGGAAATTTCGCCGAGAATCGTGAAAAAGCATCTGAAGCGGGCCGCAAAGGCGGTCAGCATAGCGGCGGGAATTTCAAAAACGATCCGCAACGAGCTTCTGAAGCCGGTAAAAAAGGTGGTCAGAATAGTCACGGCGGACGTAAATCCGATAATTCCTGATTTACTGTAATGTAAATATAACACATGCTTTTATCAAGCAATCTGCGAGTCTTCTGGCTCGCAGTATTTTGCCCAGGAGAATTAGATTTATGAATATCAAAACCGTTGAAGACCTTTTTATCCATCTACTTTCAGATACCTATAGTGCAGAAAAACAATTAACCAAGGCTCTTCCTAAACTTGCCAGAGCCACGTCCAATGAAAAATTAAGCCAGGCCTTTCAATCTCATCTTGAAGAAACCCAGGGTCAGATTGAACGTATTGATCAGATCGTCGAATCTGAATCTGGCATTAAACTGAAAAGAATGAAATGCGTCGCTATGGAAGGGCTGATTGAAGAAGCCAATGAAGTCATCGAAAGTACGGAGAAAAACGAAGTACGCGATGCAGCGCTTATCGCCGCGGCGCAAAAAGTCGAGCATTACGAAATCGCCAGCTACGGCACGCTAGCCACCCTGGCCGAGCAGCTCGGCTATAGCAAAGCATTAAAACTGCTCAAAGAAACCCTCGACGAGGAAAAACAAACTGATTTAAAACTTACCGATTTAGCAGTCAGCAATGTTAATAAAAGTGCTGAACGCAAATCGAAATAATATTTTTAATTATCAGCTTGCATGATTCCGATTTTATTATCGGAGCAGATTATCACGCATTGAGGAATGTAAAATGAATTATACTGAACATTATCATGACTGGCTTCGTGACGCCCATGCCATGGAAAAACAGGCAGAATCGATGCTTGAATCTATGGCCAGCCGTATTGAAAATTATCCTGATATAAAAGCCAGAATTGAACAACATATTAGTGAAACCAAACATCAAATTACCATGCTCGAAGAAGTGTTGGACCGTAATGGCATTTCCCGTTCGGTGTTGAAAGACTCCATGAGTAAAATGGCAGCAATGGGGCAATCTATCGGTGGCATGTTCCCTTCCGATGAAATTGTCAAAGGTTCAATTAGCGGTTATGTTTTCGAGCAGTTCGAAATTGCTTGTTATACCTCCCTGCTGGCGGCGGCAAAAAAAGCTGGCGACACTGCCTCAATTCCGACGATTGAAGCCATTCTGAAAGAAGAAATGCAAATGGCTGACTGGCTTATCAAACATATTCCGCAGACAACGGAACAATTTTTACTGCGATCTGAAGCAGATGGCGTTGAAGCCAAAAAATAAATAATAAGCAGGAGGCAATATGTTTCGACACGTAAAACAACTTCAATATACTGTGCGAGTGAGCGAACCTAATCCTGGATTAGCGAACCTGCTGCTGGAACAGTTTGGCGGCCCGCAGGGCGAACTGGCGGCCGCCTGCCGCTACTTCACGCAAGGTTTAAGCGATGATGATGCCGGTCGTAGAGAAATGTTAATGGACATCGCCACCGAGGAGCTGAGTCATCTGGAAATTATCGGCTCACTGGTAGGAATGCTTAATAAAGGCGCTAAAGGCGAGCTGGCGGAAGGTACCGAAAACGAAGCGGAACTTTATCGCTCGCTGACGCAGAATGGTAATGATAGCCATATCACCTCTCTGCTGTATGGCGGCGGCCCGGCGTTGACAAACTCCGGCGGCGTACCGTGGACCGCGGCTTATATTGATACTATCGGCGAAGTCACAGCCGATCTACGCTCAAACATCGCGGCAGAGGCGCGAGCGAAGATCATTTATGAACGCCTGATTAATCTGACCGACGATCCTGGCGTAAAAGACACACTCAGTTTCTTAATGACCCGTGAAGTCGCGCACCAGCTCTCTTTTGAAAAGGCGCTGTATTCGATTCGTAACAACTTCCCGCCGGGTAAATTACCGCCGGTAGAACAGTATACCGACGTGTACTACAACATGTCGCAAGGCGACGATCCGCGAGGTAGCTGGAATAGCGATGAGAACTTCAACTATGTCGCAGAACCGATGCCTGCTGTTGATGGCGGCGATGGCCTGGCGACAGTGAAATTGCCGCGCGAGCAGATGGCGCTGCTCAAAGCGATGGCAGAAAGAACGAAATCGGACCCCACCGTTGATCCTCTCACTGGCGCAGAACTAGGCTGCGGCGAACCGAAAGAAGACAAGTGAGTTCCGACAAGTAAAATCCGTGTGTCATGTCCTTTTTTGACCCCGCCTGGCGGGGTCTTTTTTCGTCACAACATCACGCGATTAGAAACGATAGCCTGCCGAGAACATAAATACCCATGGGTCCAGACGCACGCTGTCATGATGCTGAACGCCGCCCATTTTATAATTGGCGGTAGTATCAATATCCATGTACCAGACAGAGGCGCCAATTAACCAGTCGCGGTTAATCAGGTAATCTACCCCAACTTGCCCTGCCGCGCCCCAGGAATCCTTAAAGCTCAGATCGGACAGCCCGGCATTTTTACCATTATCGTTAAAGTCGTTATCGAAGAAGGTGGTGTAGTTCACCCCCACGCCGACATAAGGACGCACTTTGCTGCTGGAATCGCCGAAGTACCACTGCGCCATTAACGTTGGCGGTAACAGGTGGACCGTGGCGATATCGCCCGTCGCGCCCGTACCCACCTTATGGCGGAACGGCGTAGCCGCCAGCAATTCAACCCCGATATTGTCCGTCGCCATGTAAGTGAATGTCAGGCCGAGTTGCGTGTTATTACTCACATCAAACCCGTTTAAATGCCCCAGCGTACCACCCGCCCCTTCTGTAGGTCTGACGGTTGCCGGACCTGCACGCATAAAGAATTCTCCGGCTTCGTGCGCGAACGCGCTGCCTGAGAGAAGAGTTGTTAACGCCAGTGCCGCCACTGTAAATTTTTTCATACCCGCTCCATCGTTATGGTTATAAAAGCGTGATGAATATACCCACAATGAAGTAATAAGTGATCTAATACAGATCACATTTGTTCTTATAATTTAACATTTATTGATCCAGATTAATTTAGAACTTGTATTGAAAATCCTGGTTATAGGAATTCAGATCAATTTTGACATATTCACGCTATGCAAATATTTGTCTGCTCCTGTTGCCCTGGCGATAAAGGCTGGCTAAGGTAATCAATGTCCCGCAATGGCGCGTGGCGTTAAGATTCGCGAACACTGCGGGACAGATTAATTTCCGTTGTAATCTATTGATACGTTAGTTTTTTGCAGGTGAATCATGAGCGTTCTTAACCCATGCATGACATGCGGTGCCTGTTGTGCCTATTTTCGTGTCTCCTTTTATTGGGCTGAAGGCGACGATGCCAGCGGACGCGTTCCGGCGTCATTAACCGAGCCTGTTACCCCTTTTTTACGTTGTATGGCCGGTACCAACCAAAAACAGCCGCACTGTAAAGCGCTAATTGGCACGCCGGGTGAAAACGTCAGTTGCGCTATTTATGAAAACCGCCCTTCAACCTGTCGCGAATTTTCGATATCGGGCGAAGGAGGCGAAGTGAATGAGGCGTGTAATCGCGCCCGCGCGCGATACGGATTACCGCCGCTTTACAAAGATATGCTTTTCCATACAACTGCTGATGCTGCCACTGTAGAGTTATCCAGGGTACAATTGCCCGCAAATTAACACCTGCAAAACTCAAGGAGAGTGCATGTCTATCACGGCGAAGTCCGTTTACCGTGACGCCGGAAATTTTTTCCGAAATCAATTTATTACTATCTTGCTGGTTTCGTTGCTGTGCGCATTTATCACGGTGGTCTTAGGTCATGCCTTTTCACCCAGCGATGCGCAAATCGCGCAACTCAGTGAAGGAGAACATCTGGCAGGCAGCGCTGGCCTGTTTGAGCTGGTACAAAATATGACGCCGGAGCAGCAACAGATCCTGTTGCGCGCCTCTGCCGCCTCGACGTTTTCCGGGCTTATCGGCAACGCTATTCTGGCCGGCGGTATCATCCTGATGATTCAGTTAGTTTCAGCGGGACATCGGGTTAGCGCGCTGCGCGCTATCGGCGCCAGCGCCCCTGCATTGCCTAAACTGTTTATTCTTATTTTTCTGACTACCCTGTTAGTGCAAATCGGTATAATGCTGATTGTCGTTCCGGGGATTATTATGGCCATTGTGCTGGCGCTTGCGCCAGTGATGTTGGTTGAAGAGAAAATGGGCGTGTTTGCCGCAATGCGCAGCAGTATGCGTTTAGCCTGGGCTAACATGAGACTGGTCGCGCCCGCGGTGATAGGCTGGTTACTGGCTAAAACATTGCTATTGCTGTTCGCGCCCAGCTTCGCTGTACTGACCCCAAATGTAGGCGCTGTACTGGCGAATACGTTGAGCAATCTGATTTCCGCAGTATTGCTTATCTACTTATTCCGCCTGTATATGTTGATTCGCCAATAATCCGCAATGCGCCGTTACGCGGCGCATTCGACGCTCGTTGATGATGGAATCGAAGAATGAAGCAGTTTCTGGATTTTTTACCGCTGGTTGTCTTTTTTGCGTTTTATAAACTTTATGACATCTATGCGGCGACCTCCGCACTGATTGTCGCGACGGCAATCGTGCTGATTTATAGCTGGGTGCGCTATCGGAAAATAGAGAAGATGGCGCTGATTACCTTTGTTCTGGTTGCCGTCTTCGGCGGTCTGACGCTCTTCTTCCATAACGATGAATTTATTAAATGGAAGGTGACGGTTATTTATGCGCTGTTCGCCGGCGCGCTGTTAATAAGCCAGTGGGTGATGAAAAAACCGTTAATTCAACGTATGTTAGGTAAAGAACTGGCGTTGCCGCAGCAGGTCTGGTCAAAGCTGAACCTGGCGTGGGCGCTGTTTTTTATTGCGTGCGGTCTGGCTAACATTTATATCGCCTTCTGGTTGCCGCAAAATATCTGGGTCAACTTTAAGGTCTTTGGACTCACGGCGCTGACGCTCATTTTTACCCTGCTGAGCGGCGTCTATATCTACCGGCATCTGCCACAGGAAGATAAATCATAACCCTCCCGTGACTTATCATCGCCAGACTGCGAACGCCTGGCGATATTTTCTCCGCCTTTACGCCCTGCGCTTTCCCGTCAGTACCTTTATTCCCACTATTCTCCACACAAAATTCATAGTAGCATCGCGGCTGTAATTTTTTCTGATAGTCGGTTTTACAATGACAACAATGGATAATACTCCTCAGGGCGAGCTGGTTTTACGTACATTGGCCATGCCTGCCGATACCAATGCGAACGGCGATATTTTTGGCGGCTGGCTGATGTCGCAAATGGATATTGGCGGCGCGATACTGGCCAAAGAGATCGCGCACGGTCGGGTTGTAACCGTACGCGTGGAAGGAATGACATTTCTGCGCCCCGTCGCGGTTGGCGATGTCGTATGCTGCTACGCGCGCTGCGTTAAACGCGGTACGACGTCTATTAGCATAAATATTGAAGTCTGGGTGAAAAAAGTCGCGTCAGAACCGATTGGGCAGCGCTACAAGGCCACCGAGGCGCTGTTTATTTATGTTGCCGTCGATCCGGACGGTAAACCTCGCCCGCTCCCGGTTCAGGGTTAAGTATACCCGCTTACGCCGCCAGCAGGTGATGGTATATTCCTGGCTGGCGGCGCCAGAGATTACTCAATCTGCGCCGTACCGTTCAGACGGAAGATAATATTGACCACCAGCCCGGAACCCGGCTTGCCTGCTTCATAGCGCCATTTTCGCATCGCATTCTTAACTTCACGCTCAAACATATTGGCTGGCTGCGCGGATAGAATCTGTACATTTTCCACTCGCCCAGCAGAGGTCACGTCAAACTTCACCTTTACGCGGCCTTCAATACGTAACGCCTGTGCTCGCGCCGGATACTGCGGCTGGTTACGGCTCAGAGCGCGAGGTCCAGTGGGCACGCTCACCGCGGGCTTGCTGGTCGCCGATGCGGTGCTGCTTGTTGGCCGCACCGGGGCGCTATTTTCAAACGGTGAGGCAGGACGCGGCGCGGCTGGTTTGACTTCGCGCTTCGGCTGCTCTTCAACCTTTTTCACCGGTTTCGGTTTTGGCTTGGGTTTTGGCTTAGGTTTGGGTTTCTCAATCACCACGGGCGCTTCTTTAGGCGGTTCAGGGATCGGCTCTGGCTCCGGTTCGGGTTCGGGTTCAACCACCGGCTCCGGCGGCGGCTGAACCGCCTGGGGCGGCTCCAGGTCAGCGGGTGAAACCATTGTCACCGTGATAGGCTGCGCTGGCGCAGGCAATTCAATAACCTGATGTACCGAGGTATAGAGCAAACCTGCCACTACAGCACCATGAATGCCTACGGAAAGGAGTGTCGGCCAGGGAAAGCGACGAGGTAAATCAAGGGTCATTGAAGTCATAATCGTTTCAGTTGAAAAACCAGAGCTGAATTTTAAATGCAAATAGCAATCATATTCAATAAGGCATTGCCGATAGCGGCATTTAAAAGATGATATCGCACAAAAACACCACACAAAATGTGCATGTTTAACAAAGTCGGTATCTTTACATTGCAGTTAAATGCCCTTTCCAATAACGTAATCAGCAACTTTTACCGATTAAGGAGCTCTACCCGTGCTGTATGTTATTTACGCTCAGGACAATGCCAACTCGCTTGAAAAACGCCTCTCGGTACGGCCCGCGCATCTGGCGCGCCTGCAACTTCTGCATGATGAAGGGCGATTATTAACTGCCGGGCCGATGCCCGCAGTGGACAGTAACGATCCTGGGGTAGCCGGATTTACCGGGTCAACGGTGATTGCTGAATTTGAATCTTTAGAAGCAGCGCAATCCTGGGCTGATGCGGACCCCTACGTCGCCGCGGGCGTCTATGCGCAGGTTTCGGTCAAACCGTATAAGAAGATCTTTTGAAAAGGATGGCCTGTTGGGCACCGCATACGGTGCCCTTTCTGGCTCACACACCGTGAATCGCAAAGAGTAATGAATTACGCTGACGATTAAAGATGCATTTCCTGATGGTATGGATACGCATATTACGGCGTGATTGCCCTTCAAGCCAACGCGCTTTACGGCGGCTCGCCTGACGTAGCATTCGCCAGCGCCCCACTTCCGTTCTACTACGCTTCATGTTTACGACTCTCACTGTAACAGAAGCGCCATTATACCCCCTCGCCGGATGCAGACCAGCGCTTTTCCCGTGTTTTTATTTGCCATGTGAATCCTGACGCGTAAACTCTTAACAACACGCTTTCTAAAGGATTTTTAAAGTTATGACAACCTTCTACACCGTGGTGAGTTGGCTGGTCATTTTGGGATACTGGGTTCTCATTGCCGGCGTCACATTACGTATTCTAATGAAACGGCGCGCAGTTCCCTCCGCAATGGCCTGGTTGTTAATCATCTATATCCTTCCGCTGGTCGGGATCATCGCCTATTTGTCCGTGGGCGAATTGCATTTAGGCAAACGTCGCGCCGAGCGTGCCCGCGCCATGTGGCCGTCTACCGCCAAATGGTTGAATGACCTCAAAGCCTGCAAACACATTTTCGCGCAAGAAAACAGTAGCGTCGCATCGTCCTTGTTTAAGCTGTGCGAACGACGTCAGGGGATTGCGGGCGTCAAAGGCAACCAGTTGCAATTGCTTACCGACTCCGATGATGTCATGCAGGCGCTTATTCGCGATATCCAACTGGCGCGGCATAATATCGAAATGGTGTTTTACATCTGGCAGCCAGGCGGCATGGCGGATCAGGTCGCTGAATCGCTAATGGCCGCCGCCCGCCGCGGCATCCATTGCCGGCTTATGCTGGACTCCGCGGGTAGCGTCGCTTTCTTCCGCAGCCCCTGGGCGGCCATGATGCGTAACGCTGGCATTGAAGTCGTAGAGGCGCTGAAGGTGAATCTGATGCGCGTCTTTTTACGCCGTATGGATCTTCGCCAGCACCGTAAAATGGTGATGATTGACAATTACATCGCCTATACCGGCAGTATGAATATGGTGGACCCGCGTTTTTTCAAACAGGATGCCGGCGTTGGACAATGGGTCGATTTGATGGCGCGGATGGAGGGGCCCGTGGCGACAGCAATGGGGATTGTTTACTCCTGCGATTGGGAAATCGAGACGGGTAAACGCATTCTGCCTCCCCCGCCGGATGTGAATATTATGCCGTTTGAGCAGGCCAGCGGGCATACCATTCATACCATTGCTTCCGGTCCTGGATTTCCGGAAGATCTCATTCACCAGGCACTATTAACCGCCACCTATGCTGCGCGCGAATATTTAATTATGACCACGCCATATTTCGTCCCCAGCGACGATCTGCTGCACGCTATTTGTACCGCTGCGCAGCGCGGCGTGGATGTCAGTATTATCCTGCCCCGTAAAAATGATTCACTGCTCGTCGGCTGGGCCAGTCGCGCCTTTTTTAGCGAGTTACTGGCGGCGGGCGTGAAAATCTATCAGTTCGAAGGCGGGCTGTTACATACCAAAAGCGTGCTGGTCGATGGCGAACTGAGCCTGGTCGGTACCGTGAATCTCGACATGCGTAGCCTGTGGCTTAATTTCGAGATTACGCTGGTCATTGATGATACGGGTTTCGGCGCCGATCTGGCTGCGGTACAGGACGATTATATTTCGCGCTCCCGCCTGTTAGATGCACGTTTGTGGGTAAAACGTCCGTTATGGCAGCGTATTACCGAGCGATTGTTTTACTTCTTTAGTCCATTGCTGTAAAACGTGACCAACATGAGTAAACAGGTAGTCACTATGGAAATGGATCTGAACAATCGCCTGACTGAAGACGAAACGCTTGAGCAGGCTTACGATATTTTTCTTGAGCTGGCGGCGGATAATCTTGATCCGGCTGATATCATTCTGTTCAATTTGCAATTCGAGGAGCGCGGCGGCGCGGAGTTGTTTGATCCCGCTGAAGACTGGCAAGAGCACATCGATTTTGACCTGAATCCAGACTTTTTTGCCGAGGTGGTAATTGGCCTGGCGGATACCGAAGACGGCGAAATTAACGACATTTTTGCCCGCGTTCTGCTGTGCCGGGAAAAGGACCACAAGCTGTGCCATATTCTCTGGCGCGAATAAGCGGTTCAGGCCGGATGGCGTCTGATTGCGCCCTCCGGCAAGCCTGTTTAATCCGGTAGCTTACTGCCGCATCGGTTACAATATTGCGCGCTATGTTCATGCTGGCTTTGCTGGCACTGCGGACATTTTCGCTGCCAGTGACGTTTTTGAAACGCGCTGCTCATGTGCGTGGTAATCAGTCCTGTAGGAATCGCAATCACCGAATAGCCAATCAAAATAAGCACCGACGCGACAATACGTCCCAGCGGCGTATGCGGCGTAATATCACCGTACCCCACGGTTGTGACTGTCACTATCGCCCAATACACCGAGGCATTAAGCGTCGTGAAGCCATATTTCGGTCCTTCAATAAGATACATCAGGGCACCGAAAATAATCATCACGATCGCAATAAATGAATAGAACAGAATAAGCTGATGACGCGCGCTAATAATGGCGCTCCAGAATACCCGCAGCGATGGCATAAAGCGTAGCAGTTTAAGAATACGCAGCACGCGAATCGCTCGCATAGCGCGCCAGGCAAACATATAGTTCAGGCTAATTTCCGGCCACAGCCACATGACGTACAGCGGCAAAATCGTCACCAGATCAATAAATCCCCAGAAACTAAAAACGTATTTTGCCGGTTCGGGCCAGCTAAACAGTCTGAGCAAGTATTCACCGGTAAATATCAGGGTAACGCAGAGCTCCAGCCAGACAAAAATATGCCATTCATCAAATGTCAGGTGATATTCCGTTCCTACGCCTGATTCAACAAAAATGACCAGTACGCTAAGCAGCGCAAACAGCGCGCATAACCCTTCAAAACGGCGACCTGAGCGCGTAGTCAAATCGAACAGATTATGATAAAGACGACGGCGAACCGACGACAAAGAAAGTGACACGGTAACCTCACCTAAAAGAAGGGCTGACGAATTGTCAGCCCTTGCGATTATAACGGGTCTACTTTAAGGCAGGAAACGGCATGGCGAAAACTCCCTTCCAGCACCGGTCGCGTTTGCGCGCATTCTGGCCCGGCTATCGGACAGCGTGTACGGAACACGCAGCCGGAAGGCGGGTTAATGGGCGAAGGTAATTCGCCCTCCAGCAATTGTATCTTCTTATTTCGCTCCAGATCGGGATCGGGAATCGGTACCGCCGACATCAGCGCTTTGGTATAAGGATGCAGTGGATTATGGTACACCTCATCATAGGTGCCCAATTCTACTGCATGACCGAGATACATCACCAGGACACGATCGGATATGTGCTTTACGACCGCCAGATCGTGCGCAATAAAAATCAACGACAGCCCCATCTCTCGCTGTAACTGCTGGAGCAAATTCACCACCTGCGCCTGAATAGAAACGTCCAGCGCCGACACCGGCTCATCGCAAATAATGAGCTTAGGTTCCAGGATCAATGCCCGGGCGATACCGATGCGCTGGCACTGCCCCCCGGAAAATTCATGGGGATAACGGTTGATGAGGTTCGGCAACAGCCCCACTTTCAGCATCATGGCTTTCACGCGGTCACGCACGTCCTGGCGCGAAAGTTTAGGATGATAAGTGCGCAGCGGTTCAGCGATAATTTCGCCAATCGTCATTCGCGGGTTGAGTGACGCCAGCGGGTCCTGGAAAATCATCTGGATATCGCTGCGCACCTCGCGCCACTCATCCGCTTTCATGCCCAGCAGATCTTTTCCCAGCCAGGCGACTTTACCATCTGTCGCCTTCACCAGACCAATAATCGCGCGCGCAAACGTCGACTTGCCGCAGCCGGATTCGCCCACCACGCCCAGCGTTTCGCCTTCATACAGGCGTAGCGTAACGCCGTCCACCGCTTTCAGGGTTTTCGGCGGTTGCCAGAACCACTGCTTCCCTTCTTTGATATCAAAATGTACTTTCAGATCGGCGATTTCGAGGAGAACTTTACGTTGTTCAATCACAGCATTCATAGCAGTTCCTCCACCGGTTTAAAACAGGCGCGCAAGCGACCAGGACTAAACGCTTCAAGTGGCGGCGCATTATTGCAGATCTCCATCGCATGAGGACAACGCGGCTGGAACGGACAACCTTTAGGCAAACGCAATAAATTGGGAGGATTGCCCGGAATCGTCAGCATTTCCGCCCCCTCGCTATCCAGACGCGGCACCGCATTAAGCAGGCCTATCGAATACGGATGAACGGGCTGATAAAAGACATCGCGCGCCTTACCGTATTCCATGGTACGCCCGGCATACATTACCAGGACCTTATCGCAAATACCCGCGACCACGCCCAGATCGTGGGTAATCATGATAATGGCGGTATTAAATTCGCGCTTTAGCTCATTAAGCAAGGTCATAATCTGCGCCTGCACGGTAACATCAAGCGCGGTGGTAGGCTCATCGGCAATAAGCAGTTTCGGCCTGCACAACAGCGCCATCGCAATCATCACACGTTGACGCATTCCGCCGGAAAATTCGTGCGGGTACATTTTCATCCGTTTGCGCGCTTCCGGCATTTTTACGGCATCCAGCATTCTGACGGACTCTTCAAAAGCTTCCGCTTTGCTCATCCCTTTATGCAGCATCAGGACTTCCATTAACTGCTCCCCAACGCGCATATAAGGATTTAGCGAGGTCATCGGGTCCTGAAAAATCATCGAAATCTGTTCTGCGCGCAGCGTATTCAGTTCGCGCTCAGGTAGATTAAGAATTTCACGTCCGTTGAAGGTCGCGGAACCGCCGATTCGACCATTCGTCGCCAGCAGTCCCATTAATGCGAACGCCGTTTGCGATTTCCCCGATCCAGACTCGCCAACAATACCTAACGTTTCTCCAGCGCGAAGCGTAAAGTTCAGATCGTTGACCGCCGTCACATCGCCATCAGGCGTAGCGAACGTAACACGAAGATCGTTTACCTCCAGCAGTACATTCGCCGGTTGCGGCGCCTGAGTTGCGGTTTCTGATAAGCTCATGGCTGTACTCCTTAACGATCTTTCGGGTCGAGGGCATCACGCAGGCCATCGCCAATAAAGTTAAAACAGAATAACGTCACCACGAGAAAGCCAGCCGGAAACAGCAGCAGCCACGGTGAGACTTCCATTGAATTTGCGCCATCGCTCAATAACGCTCCCCAACTGCTTAACGGTTCCTGCGTCCCAAGCCCTAGGAAACTGAGGAAAGACTCAAACAGAATCATGCTGGGCACCAGCAACGATGCATACACTACCACTACGCCCAGGACGTTAGGCACAATATGGCGGATCACAATGCTGGCAGTCGACACACCACCCACCTGCGCGGCTTCGATGAATTCTTTACGTTTAAGACTTAGGGTTTGGCCACGCACGATACGCGCCATATCAAGCCAGGAGACCATGCCGATGGCGACGAAAATCAACAGAATGTTCTGCCCAAAAAACGTCACCAGCAAAATCACAAAGAACATAAACGGGAACGAGTTGAGGATCTCCAACAAACGCATCATCACAGAATCAATTTTGCCGCCCAGATAGCCGGACAGCGAGCCATACAGCGTTCCGACAATGACCGCCACCAGCGCGGCGGCAATCCCGACCATTAATGAGATACGCCCGCCGATGGCAACGCGCACCAACAGATCGCGCCCGGAAGAGTCAGTGCCGAAATAGTGACCGGACGCCATATCCGGCGCACTGGACATCATGCCCCAGTCGGTATCGAAATAGGTAAATTGCGACAGCATAGGCGCCACTGTCACGAACAGGGCTATCAGAAACAGGACAATAAGACTGGCCACCGCCGCACGGTTATGCATAAAGCGCCGACGGGCATCTTGCCAAAGGCTGCGACCTTCCACCTCCAGCTTTTCACTGAAATTTTCCAGCGTCTCGCTGTTTTTCTTACTTAACATCATCGCGAGCTCCAGTATCAATAGCGAATTTTCGGGTCGATAACGGCATAGAGCACATCGACAATGGCGTTAAATAATATGGTCAGCGCCCCGACTAGAATGGTCAAACTTAACACCAGCGAGTAATCGCGGTTGAGCGCGCCATTAACGAAAAGCTGCCCAATGCCCGGTAAGCCATAAATAGTTTCAATCACCATTGAGCCGGTAATAATGCCGACAAAGGCTGGCCCCATATAGGATAAAACCGGCAGCAGCGCAGGTTTTAACGCATGGCGGAAGATAATTCTGCGCATCGGTAATCCTTTTGCCCGCGCGGTACGAATAAAGTTCGAATGCAGAACTTCAATCATTGAGCCGCGCGTAATACGAGCGATGCTGGCAATATAGGCCAGTGAAAGCGCAACCATCGGCAGGATCATAAATTTTAACGCCCCGCCGTTCCAGCCGCCGCCAGGCAGCCATTGCAAGGTTATCGCAAAGACCATCACCAGTAGCGGCGCCACCACAAAACTGGGGATAACGACGCCGGTCATGGCAAATCCCATCACCGTATAATCCCATCGCGTATTTTGCTTTAGCGCGGCAATCACGCCAGCGCTGACACCAATAATGACCGCCAGCAAAAAAGCGGCGGCGCCAAGTTTCGCCGAAACGGGGAAGCTGGCGGCAACCAGATCGTTGACCGTGTAATCTTTATATTTAAACGATGGTCCAAAATCGCCATGCGCCAGCTGCTTCAGGTAGCTGAAGTACTGCGTCATGATGGGATCGTTCAGATGATATTTTGCTTCAATATTGGCCAGCACTTCCGGCGGCAATGCGCGCTCGCCGGTAAAAGGACTCCCCGGCGCGAGGCGCATCATAAAGAAAGAGATGGTAATAAGAATAAACAGCGTCGGAATCGCTTCCAGACAGCGGCGTAAAATAAATTTCAACATTGCCCGTACCTTCTGGCCTGTGCCTTTACTTCCCGGACGTGACAAAAGATCCGCCAGGGAAAGTTATAGTGCGATGAAAAAAGACACCATGGGACAACCGCAGTTGTCCCATGTCTTGCCATTAATGTTTGATAATATATAAGTTTTTCACATAAATATTATCCAGCGGGTCTTTACCGGTATACCCGCCCACCCAGGGTTTCACCAGGCGCGCGTTAACGTAGTAATACACCGGCACAATAGCCGAGTCTTTATCTAACTGCTGCTCCGCTTTAGCGTAGAGTTCGCTGCGCTGCGTATCGTCCGCCACTTTCAGCGTGTCGGCAATCAGCTTATCAAACGCCGGGCTCTTATAATGCGCGGTGTTATTTGAACTGTCGGACAACATGGTATTCAGGAACGAGGTCGGTTCATTATAATCTGCGCACCACCCGGCTCTGGCAACATCAAAGGTGCCCTGATGACGGGTATCCAGGAAGGTTTTCCATTCCTGATTCTCCAGATTCACATTGACGCCCAGATTTTTCTTCCAGATAGACGCCACGGCAATGGCCAGTTTTTTATGCAGATCGGAGGTGTTATACAGCAGGTCGAATGTTAAGGGCTTATCCGCCGTAAAGCCGGCTTCAGCCAACAATTTCTTCGCTTCTTCATTACGCTTTTGCTGGGACCATTTGAACCACTCAGGCTCTACCAGTTTTGCGCCATCGGTATACGGCGGCGTGTAGCTATAAGCGGGTAAATCGCCCTGATTTTTAACCTTATTAACAATAATGTCGCGATCTAACGCCAGTTTCAGCGCGGTACGCACGCGGACATCGTTAAACGGCGCTTTTTGATTATTAATTTCGTAATAATAGGTACACAAATAAGGGTCTACGCGGACTTCATTCGGGATCTCTTTCTTCAGTTTCTGGAATAATTCGATCGGCATATTGTTATAAGTCATATCGATCTCGCCGCTGCGGTAGCGGTTGACATCCGTCACCTCCGAAGAGATAGGCAAATAAGTTACCTGATTGATGACGGTTTTGGCGTTATCCCAGTATTGCGGGTTACGCTCCAGCACGATACGTTCGTTCACCACCCAGTTTTTTAACTTATAAGCGCCGTTAGTGACAATATTGGCCGGTTGCGTCCATTTATCGCCAAATTTTTCGACCGCTGATTTCGGTACAGGAGACACTGAAGGGTGGACCAACAATTTGTAGAAATAAGGCACCGGCTCACTTAAGGTCACTTCAAAGGTGTGATCATCAAGCGCTTTTACCCCCAGATCGGTGGCGGGTTTTTTACCGGCGATAATGTCATCGATATTAGCGATATGACCGTATTGCAGATAGCTGGCGTACGGCGATGCCGTATTAGGATCGGCCAGGCGTTGCCAGCTATAAACGAAATCATGGGCGGTGACGGGCGTACCATCTGACCATTTCGCATTTTCACGTAGATGGAATGTCCAGACTTTAAAATCTTTATTTTCCCATTTTTCCGCGACGCCCGGTGAAGGATGCCCCTCGACATCACTAATTAATAAGCCTTCGAAGAGGTCACGGCTGACGTTCGATTCCGGCACGCCTTCAATTTTATGCGGGTCGAGAGACTGCACTTCTGATCCGTTATTACGTACCAACGTTTGCTTGTCGGCTAACTGAACGCCGGCGGGCACGTCTGCCGCAGTCGCGGCGCTGGCGGCGATGAGCGCAGTGAGTATTCCCGCTGCAATCAAACTTTTTTTCGTGATGTTAGACATTGTGTTTGTACTCCACTCATTATAATTACTGGTTTTTACCAGCCTGTTTAATCCCGTCAGGGTTCCTGTGCAGCACTGGTGGTGTACTGCCAGGTCTGTCACTGCTTTTGCTATCACCGACTTTATTTATTCTGACGATTCGTTCGATCGCCTTTCGTCGATTCGGTATACGACGTACCTGCCCACGTCGCACGTTATTTCTGACAACCATCTAAATGAAAATACTTATCAACAATGTGAAATCTTCTACAAAAATGTTTGGCCGAAAAGTATCAAATGCGTTTCTGAACCGCCAATTCATTTTACAATTTTGTTAACCAATTCTCTTTTATGGAAAAATCCCTGCCCAAAAAAACAGTTAAACAATGTTAAAAATCTTTGATTTATTCTTTATAATCAATAAGTTGAAAGAAAAATATCTCTCTGTCGCATCGTAGGTTATGCCTGCGCCAGAAAACACACACAAATTTAACAAATGCTCATTATTTAGCACATTCATCTACGATGGAGCTGAAACAACTAATAACATTTCAATAATCCTTCATCAAGCCCCAGAGTATGGTGTGAATAAAATAACAGACCTACCGCCTCTCACGGTCTCAGTAATGTTGATAATAGTTTGATTAATAAAAATAAATAGCGTTAGATTATATTAGTATTTTTTATCATTTAAACGCTGAATGCTTATCAAAGTAAGAAGTGTTACGTGGGAATGTCACAAGGCGGCCCCTTAGGGCGCCGCCTGTAAATCAGCAGGTGGGAGTTTAGTTGAGCAAGCCGGGGAAAATGCCTTTTATTCCTGTGACAATAAATTCGATGCCGAGCGCCATTAACAACAACCCCATGATTCGGGTAATAACGTTGATACCAGTTTGCCCCAGCAAACGAACCAGCCACGGCGCCATACGGAACACGCCCCAGCAGCAAAGCGCAAAAAGCGCAATGGCAACTGAAAAGCCAAGCAAATGCGCGATGCTGTGATAACGCGTCCCCCAGACGATAGTGGAGCTGATCGCCCCTGGCCCCGCCATTAACGGCAGCGCTAACGGCACAACGCCAATGCTCTCGCGTATGGCCGTCTCTGACTTTTCTTGCTTGTTTTGTTTATCTTCCCCCAGCTTCCCGCTGATCATCGACATTGCAATGGTGACAACCAGGATACCGCCCGCAATTCTGAACGAATCAATAGAAATACCAAAGAGTTGCAGGATGCCATCGCCGAGGAATAAGGAACTCCACAAGATAATCGCAACCGACAGATTCGCGGTGAGGTTAGTTTTATTACGCGCCGTGGCCGTCTGGTAGCTGGTCATGCTGATGAAAACGGGGATAATCCCCACCGGGTTAACCAGCGCAAAGAGCCCGATAAAGAACTTAAAGTAAACAGGAAAATCAAAAAGCGGTTGAATCACGGTTAGCTCCGAAGCGTTAGCCGGATGAAGTCAATGTTCGTTAATGATCAAAACGCGCAGAAGATACGCCTTTTATTCGCATAGTTCACCTCTTATCTACGCCTAATTTCATCCATTCATCGCTGTTATTTATATGTACTCGTTATGCTAATCCACTCACTCTTCATGATAACGATTTCTTAACAATTTACATAAAAGGCTAAAATGGCCTGCTGAAAGGTGTCAGCTTTGCGTAATCTTGATTTAGATCACACAATCGCTACTCAGAAGTGAGTAATCTTGCTTACGCCACCTGGACGTAACGCGTTAGAGTTAAATGATACTAACGCAGAAGCTCTTTTAGTAAATCAGAGCGAAACGGACGTTAAGTAACCACCTGAATTTCAGGCATTTATACAAAGTATCGTCGATCTGTCTATACTCACGTATCGCGCAGATGATTTACTAAAAAAGTTTAACATTATCAGGAGAGCATTATGGCTGTTACTAATGTCGCTGAACTTAACGCACTCGTAGAGCGTGTAAAAAAAGCCCAGCGTGAATATGCCAGTTTCACTCAAGAACAGGTCGACAAAATCTTCCGCGCCGCCGCTCTGGCTGCCGCTGATGCCCGCATTCCGCTGGCCAAAATGGCCGTCGCCGAATCCGGTATGGGTATCGTGGAAGACAAAGTGATTAAAAACCACTTCGCTTCTGAATATATTTACAACGCCTATAAAGATGAAAAAACCTGCGGCGTGCTGTCTGAAGACGACACCTTCGGGACCATCACCATTGCTGAACCTATCGGCATTATTTGCGGTATCGTTCCAACCACTAACCCAACCTCTACCGCGATCTTCAAATCGCTGATTAGCCTGAAGACCCGTAACGCCATCATCTTTTCTCCGCATCCGCGCGCTAAAGAAGCAACCAACAAAGCGGCAGACATCGTTCTGCAAGCGGCTATCGCTGCCGGCGCGCCGAAAGATCTGATTGGCTGGATCGATCAACCTTCCGTAGAACTGTCTAACGCGTTGATGCACCACCCGGATATTAACCTGATCCTCGCCACTGGCGGTCCAGGCATGGTTAAAGCTGCATACAGCTCCGGTAAACCGGCTATCGGCGTAGGCGCAGGCAACACTCCGGTTGTCATTGATGAAACCGCTGATATCAAACGCGCTGTGGCGTCTGTTCTGATGTCTAAAACCTTCGATAACGGCGTAATCTGTGCTTCTGAACAGTCTGTTGTCGTTGTTGATTCCGTCTATGATGCCGTTCGCGAACGTTTCGCCAGCCATGGCGGCTACATGCTGCAGGGCCAGGACCTGAAAGCGGTTCAAAACGTTATCCTGAAAAATGGCGCTCTGAACGCCGCTATCGTCGGCCAGCCAGCCTACAAAATCGCTGAACTGGCAGGCTTCTCCGTACCAGAAACCACCAAGATTCTGATCGGTGAAGTTACGGTCGTTGACGAAAGCGAACCGTTCGCACACGAAAAACTGTCTCCGACTCTGGCGATGTATCGTGCGAAAGATTTCGAAGAAGCGGTAGAAAAAGCAGAAAAACTGGTCGCTATGGGCGGTATCGGTCACACCTCCTGCCTGTACACTGACCAGGATAACCAGCCAGAACGCGTTGCTTACTTCGGTCAGATGATGAAAACCGCGCGTATCCTGATCAACACCCCGGCCTCTCAGGGTGGTATCGGTGACCTGTACAACTTCAAACTCGCACCTTCCCTGACGTTGGGTTGTGGTTCCTGGGGTGGTAACTCCATCTCTGAAAACGTTGGTCCGAAACACCTGATCAACAAGAAAACCGTTGCTAAGCGAGCTGAAAACATGTTGTGGCACAAACTTCCGAAATCTATCTACTTCCGCCGTGGCTCTCTGCCCATCGCGCTGGATGAAGTGATTACTGATGGCCACAAACGTGCGCTCATCGTGACTGACCGCTTCCTGTTCAACAACGGCTATGCAGACCAGATCACCTCTGTGCTGAAAGCGGCTGGCGTTGAAACCGAAGTCTTCTTCGAAGTTGAAGCAGACCCGACGCTTTCCGTTGTTCGCAAAGGCGCTGAGCTGGCTAACTCCTTCAAACCGGACGTGATCATCGCGCTGGGCGGCGGTTCCCCGATGGACGCCGCGAAAATCATGTGGGTCATGTACGAACATCCGGAAACTCACTTCGAAGAACTGGCGCTGCGCTTTATGGACATCCGTAAACGTATCTACAAGTTCCCGAAAATGGGCGTGAAAGCGAAAATGATCGCCGTCACCACCACTTCCGGTACCGGTTCTGAAGTCACACCGTTTGCGGTTGTGACCGACGATGCAACCGGTCAGAAATATCCGCTGGCTGACTACGCCCTGACCCCGGATATGGCGATTGTCGACGCCAACCTGGTGATGGATATGCCGAAGTCCCTGTGTGCGTTCGGTGGTCTGGATGCGGTAACTCACGCTCTGGAAGCTTATGTTTCCGTACTGGCTTCTGAGTTCTCTGACGGTCAGGCTCTGCAGGCTCTGAAACTGCTGAAAGAAAACCTGCCGGCGTCTTACCACGAAGGTTCCAAGAACCCGGTTGCGCGTGAACGTGTTCACAGCGCCGCGACTATCGCCGGTATCGCGTTTGCCAACGCCTTCCTCGGTGTATGTCACTCCATGGCGCACAAACTGGGCTCTCAGTTCCACATTCCGCACGGTCTGGCGAACGCCCTGCTGATTTGTAACGTTATCCGCTACAACGCGAATGACAACCCGACCAAGCAGACCGCTTTCAGCCAGTACGATCGTCCGCAGGCACGCCGTCGTTACGCTGAAATTGCTGACCACCTGGGCCTGAGCGCGCCGGGCGACCGTACCGCTGCTAAGATTGAAAAACTGCTGGCATGGCTGGAAAGCATTAAAGCTGAGCTGGGTATTCCTAAGTCTATCCGTGAAGCAGGCGTACAGGAAGCTGACTTCCTGGCACACGTTGACAAACTGTCTGAAGATGCCTTCGATGACCAGTGCACCGGCGCTAACCCGCGTTATCCACTGATCTCCGAACTGAAACAGATTCTGCTGGATACCTACTACGGTCGTGATTTCACCGAAGGTGAAGTTGCAGCGAAGAAAGACGTCGTTGCCGCACCGAAAGCAGAGAAAAAAGCGAAAAAATCCGCTTAATTCGTTATCTGTTTTAGCATGACAATAACGGCCTCAATTGAGGCCGTTTTTTTGTTTTACCTGTTTATCTGATGCCTGAAGGCGCTATGCTGATCATCTGGCCTACGTGCTCACGGCACGCCCTTCGTCAGGAGGCCTGAATAATGACCTCCAAAGCGCTACAGGGCGTTTTATAAGCCGCTCTTTACCTCAGGTATCATATGTGCCGATGACGCTCCTGAATCGCCGTCAGTGAGCCCTCCTCCAGCGCGTCCTTATAATGCTTACGGCAAACTGAAACGTAGCGTTCATTCCCGCCAATAACCACCTGTTCGCCTTCGTTATAAGGCCTGCCGTCCTGATCAAGGCGCAGAACCATACTGGCTTTACGACCGCAGAAACAGATAGTTTTTAATTCCACCAGCTTATCTGACCATGCCAGCAAGTATTGGCTGCCGACAAAGAGCTCCCCACGAAAGTCTGTTCGTAGCCCATAGCAAAGTACTGGAATATCTAATTTGTCGACAACCTCGGATAATTGATAAACCTGCTGGCGAGTCAAAAACTGGCTTTCGTCGACTAACACGCAATGTATTGTCTGCCGCGCGCTCTCGGCACGAATCTCTTCAAACAAGGATGTATTTTGGTTAAACAATTTTGCCGGCGACGACAAACCGATACGAGAGCTGACTTTGCCTGCGCCGAAACGATCGTCGATTTCCGCCGTATATACGACGGTACGCATCCCGCGTTCCTGATAATTGTATGAAGATTGCAGCAGTGCAGTCGACTTACCCGCATTCATTGCCGAATAGTAGAAATATAGCTGTGCCATTGGTCGCAGGACCTCACCTGAGTGAAATAAAGATTGGCGGGATTGTACCATAATTTACCGACGCGACGGCGCGGCTCGCGCTCCGGTGAGTATTAAGAATTGTACAAACATCGCTCACTATACCCAAAATAATTCGCGTTGCTTAAAGGCGGCAAGGGAGTGAGTCCCCAGGAGCATAGATAACTATGTGACTGGGGTGAGCGAGCGTAGCCAACACATAAGCAACTTGAAGTATGAAGGGTATATACACATTCCTTCACAAATTATGCCGTTAAAATTCATCAACAATGCTTATCATCACCCGCCAATATGAAAACCTTGTACTTATTGTTACCGTTACTCATACCCGGTGCAAAGTAATAGGGTTTTCTTGTAAGGAAAGCTAATACAAGAGATTGATATCTCTGCAATGAGATCGTATTTCATCATGATAAAATGTGACCTGACTCCTAAATTTTTAGCGACAGACGGTGAGTATCCCCCCTGCCAATAAGCTCTTTTTTGTGCGGTGCCTCAAGGAAAATTTAAGTTGAGATAATTAAAACGTGTGCTTAATAAAGCGTAATTTTGAATTCCTTACATTCCTGGCTATTGCACAACTGAATTTATCGCTCTATTATTAGCTCAACAAACCACCCCAATATAAGTTTGAGATTACTACAATGAGCGAAGCACTTAAAATTCTGAACAACATCCGTACTCTTCGTGCGCAGGCAAGAGAATGTACTCTGGAAACGCTTGAAGAAATGCTGGAAAAATTAGAAGTTGTCGTTAATGAGCGTCGTGAAGAAGAAAGCGCTGCTGCTGCTGAAGTGGAAGAACGCACTCGTAAACTGCAACAGTATCGTGAAATGTTAATTGCCGACGGCATTGACCCGAATGAACTGCTGAATAGCATGGCTGCCGCTAAATCCGGTACCAAAGCTAAACGCGCAGCTCGTCCGGCTAAATATAGCTATGTTGACGAAAACGGTGAAACTAAAACCTGGACTGGCCAGGGTCGTACACCGGCTGTAATCAAAAAAGCAATGGAAGAACAAGGTAAGCAACTGGAAGATTTCCTGATCAAGGAATAATTTACTTCCTGGATGCTTAAAATCCCGCCGCTGGCGGGATTTTTTTTGCCTGAGTTCTCCGCTGACGACCCCAGGCATAAAAAAAGCGCCGGATTTACCAGCGCTTCTGTTAAAAAATTTATAACGTATCGTTACTTCTTAATACCCATTTCTTCTTCAAGCCAGGCTTTAAATTCAGCACCCAGCGAATTATGACGGATGCCATATTCAACGAATGCCTGCATATATCCTAACTTATTACCACAGTCATGGCTTTTACCCTTCATGTGGTAGGCTTCAACCGTTTCTTTTTCGATCAGCATATCGATAGCATCGGTCAACTGAATTTCATCCCCGGCGCCCGGAGGGGTTTTCGCCAGCAACGCCCAGATATCCGCGCTCAACACATAACGCCCGACAATCGCAAGGTTAGACGGCGCGACATCCGCTTTTGGTTTTTCAACCACGCCAACCATCGGCACACTTTCGCCCGGCGCCAGCTCAACGCCTTTACAATCGACCACGCCGTATGCAGTCACATCTTCTACCGGCTCAACCATAATCTGGCTATTGCCGGTTTCGTCAAAACGGCGGATCATTTCAGCCAGGTTATCCTGAGACAGGTCGGACTCATATTCGTCAAGAATAACGTCTGGCAGAATAACAGCGACAGGTTCGTTTCCGACAACGGGATGCGCGCACAATACGGCATGGCCCAGGCCTTTTGCCAGCCCTTGACGTACCTGCATAATAGTGACATGCGGAGGGCAAATAGACTGAACCTCCTCCAGAAGCTGACGCTTAACGCGTTTTTCCAGCATCGCTTCCAGCTCAAAACTGGTATCAAAGTGGTTTTCAATAGAGTTTTTAGACGAGTGCGTAACAAGCACGATTTCAGTAATGCCAGCAGCGATACATTCGTTCACGACGTACTGAATTAATGGCTTATCAACCAGCGGCAGCATCTCTTTCGGGATAGCTTTGGTCGCTGGCAGCATCCTGGTTCCCAATCCCGCGACCGGGATAACGGCTTTTTTGACTTTCGAATTAAGGGCAGCCATTTAAAATTCTCCTGGACTGTTCATGTATTGAACGTGTTCATTAATCTGTATCGTGTTCCAGTATATCAGTACCAGAACAAGCCTCAGGTCCAAAAAGGACTTATATTGGTATAATTAAGACAAATACTTATAAATCTGCCGCAGATAGTAACACTCGTCGGGAAAGGCCGGTAAAGCAATTTCCGCTCACTCTTCCGTTTGGTCATTCCGCAGACAACATCAATCGCAGACGCCCTCCTGCGCCCCATATTTGACACTGCCACGAGTCGCAACGCTGGCTTAATTGGTTAAGGTAGGCGTTACCCAATGTTCCTAGCGGCACGCCGCTGCTAATTTGAACCTGATGAGCGCCCGTATTTAAGGTGGCGTTCAATCCGGCGGAGACGAGAATCAAATTTTTGAGCTCACTGTGATAGTAGCCGACAAATAGCGGGAATTGCCCAGGTAAATTGGCTTGTCTGAGCAGATGATTTACCTGTTTTAATAGCGCGCCTAACTCCGGTAAACGGTGCTTTTGTTGGCCTAGCTGATCCTGCAATAAGCCGTTAAATAGCGCCCGCAGCAACAATGCGGCTAACACGCCGTTATCGCCCGCCCGGGTGACATCCAGGCAATAAAATGCCAGTTCGTTATCAGATAGCGGCGCAATATCCAGCACCAGTCCAGGCTGATCGGCGGAGACGAGCTGCCGGTAATTAATGCGGCAATGAGAAATCACCTGCTGTACCGGGGGCTGCAATTCCTGCAACAATTGCGCTGCGGCGGTCGGATTACTCACCATTGCATCCCAGTCACGAAACAGGCGTTCTTCTTCTTCAACCCGCGAGTTAAACATATTAGGGTATAAGCAAGCGAATACGGTTTCCCGCAAGCGGTTGAGATCTTTTACCGGCTTCAGCAAGACATCTTCAACCCCAAGGCGCAACGCTTTGGCGATATCCGCCATATTTTCTGTTGCGGAAATAACCAGAATAGGCGTCTGGTCTCCGCGATTACGTAAGTTTTCTACCAGTTTGAGACCGTTCATTCTCGGCATAGCGATATCACATATCATGAGATCAGGGGTAAAACGCCCCATCAACTCCAGGGCATCCACCCCGTCGCCTGCCAATGCCGTTGTCGCTCCCAAAGAGGAAAACCACGAATCCAGAAGCGAGCGAAATACAGGCTCGTCTTCAACAATAAGAATCTGTTTTCCGACCAATGGCTGCGTCATGTTCTCTCCCCTGACTGGCTTTAATCAATAGTGGCATGGTATTGCCGCTTGCGCCTGTCAGAATTTGCTTAAGTGATCGTAAAAGGTACATTAAACGTCGGTACGCACCAAGGGTATAAGTTCGTCCATCTTTTTCTCTACGGCTAACTGACCCGCCGCAATAGCGGCATGGGCGCGATGAAAATCCAGCGTAGAGATTTGCGGACAGAATGGTTGAATGAGAATATCAGGCGGATCGCCAGCCATACGGTTACGTTTAAGACGATTTTCCAACACCTGGATGGAGGTTGTCATGATTTCCATTGCCCCAGGCGAACTCACGCCACGGCGTGAAGTCAGGCTACTGAAACGTTCTTTTAAACGCTTATGCCAGGGCAGCGCATCATCGCTCTCTTCATTGATATTCCCGACATTTACAGAGAGCAAATCTTGCTGCATGAGGTGGGCATCATGTTGCAGGTCTACCGCAATAACGATATCAGCCCCCAGCGCCCTGGTTAACGAAACAGGTACCGGATTAACGACTGCGCCATCTACCAGCCAGTAACCGTTATGTTCAACCGGAGACATCAGCCCTGGCATACTGCACGACGCGCGTACAGCAAGGTGTAGATCGCCTTCAGTAAACCATAGCTCTCGTCCCGTGCTAAGATTCGTCGCGACCGCGCCAAAACGTCTTGAACAGTGGTCAAAATCCGTGACGGGCATAATATCCCGATAGTGATTAAATACGCGTTCGCCGCGAAGCAACCCTCCTCTGCCCCAGGATACATCCATCAGGCGTAAAACATCCCAGTAGCGGAATGAACATACCCACTGTTCAAGCGCCGATAATTTATTACAGGCATACGCGGCGCCGACCAGTGAACCTATTGAGCATCCTGCAACGATATCAATATCAATGCCTGCTTGCTTGAGGGCTTTGATGACCCCAATATGAGACCATCCTCTCGCTGCGCCAGATCCCAGCGCCAGCCCTATTTTCATTTTTCTCATCGTACTTAACGACTTCCCCTGGCTTCAAGACGTAGCAACATCGCCACTGCTCAGTTAACATAATGCCACCCTGGCGTTCAACGCCGTTTTTTATATTCAGGGAGATTATTGTGTCTCAGCCTTGTCCCTGTGGTAGCGCTGACGAGTATAGCCTATGTTGTGGTCGTATTGTGTCCGGAGAACGAGTAGCACCCGATCCGTCACATCTCATGCGCTCTCGTTACTGCGCTTTTGTGATGAAAGACGCAGATTACTTAATTAAGAGCTGGCATCCAACCTGCAATGCGGCCGCGTTTCGTGATGATATCATCGCCGGATTTGCCAATACCAGGTGGCTCGGCCTGACTATTTTTGAACATACCTGGTCAGAAGCAGAAAATACAGGGTATGTTAGTTTTATCGCGCGTTTTTCCGAACAAGGGAAAAACGGGGCGATTATCGAACGTTCTCGTTTTATCAAAGAAAACGGTCAGTGGTATTATATTGACGGTACCCGCCCGCAGTTGGGTCGAAATGATCCCTGCCCGTGCGGTTCAGGCAAAAAATTTAAAAAGTGCTGCGGCCAGTGACGCCTGACAGTATCGATACAGCAAACACTCTCAACAGGATTTTTCCGGCAATGCAATCACTACAACGTAAAGTTCTGCGTACTATTTGTCCCGATCAAAAAGGCCTTATCGCGCGGATTACCAACATTTGCTATAAGCATGAGCTTAATATTGTGCAAAACAATGAATTTGTTGACCATCGCACCGGACGCTTTTTTATGCGGACCGAGCTGGAAGGCATCTTCAATGATTCCACTCTTCTGGCCGATCTGGACAGCGCCTTACCGGAAGGCTCTGTTCGTGAACTCAATCCCGCCGGACGCCGTCGGGTAGTGATTCTGGTTACCAAAGAGGCGCATTGTCTGGGCGACCTGCTGATGAAAGCCAACTATGGCGGGCTGGATGTTGAAATCGCCGCGGTCATTGGCAACCATGAAACGTTACGCTCGCTGGTTGAACGTTTTGAGATCCCTTTCGAACTGGTCAGCCATGAGGGATTAACGCGTGAAGAGCATGACACGAAGATGGCGGACGCCATTGATGCCCATCAACCGGACTATGTGGTGCTGGCCAAGTATATGCGTGTTTTGACGCCAGGTTTTGTGGCGCGCTTCCCGAACAAAATTATCAATATCCACCACTCATTCCTGCCGGCGTTTATCGGCGCGCGTCCTTATCATCAGGCCTATGAGCGCGGCGTGAAAATCATCGGCGCTACCGCGCACTATGTGAATGATAATCTGGATGAAGGCCCAATCATTATGCAGGACGTGATTCATGTCGATCACACTTACACCGCAGAAGATATGATGCGTGCCGGGCGCGACGTTGAGAAAAACGTATTAAGCCGCGCGCTGTATCAGGTTCTGGCACAGCGAGTCTTTGTTTACGGCAATCGGACGATTATTCTTTAATCGTCAGTAATATGAATTGATTAGCTTTAATCCGTTACGGATGAAAAGTACGCAAACAGTTCATTTCAGGCAAAGGAATGCTTTACAGCGGCGTGTCATTTGATATGATGCGCCCCGCTTCCCAAAAGGAAGCGGGCCAGTATTAAGCATTACCCCGTGGTGGGGTTCCCGAGCGGCCAAAGGGAGCAGACTGTAAATCTGCCGTCATCGACTTCGAAGGTTCGAATCCTTCCCCCACCACCATTATTCACTACAGCGATGTAGTTAACTCGATGAGCAATGCAGAAGTTTGCACTTGTCGGGGAAGGGTGAGAACCTTCGATTAAGGTTCGACTCGAGCGAAAGAACGTTGCCAACGGTAACGGCCCGTAGGGTGAGGAGTGAAGCGACGAATAATCCTTCCTCCACCACCATCTTCAAGCTTTACCTACAATTTGAATTACCCCTGGTGGGGTTCCCGAGCGGCCAAAGGGAGCAGACTGTAAATCTGCCGTCATCGACTTCGAAGGTTCGAATCCTTCCCCCACCACCATCGCTTCCGTCGCGTATCTTATCCCCGTTAAGCATAGTGTCTCATATCTCTCTGTACGGGAAGGATGAGAAGCTTCTACCAGGGTTCGATTCGAGCGCAGCGAGAAAGCGTTGCCGCAGGCAACGACCCGAAGGGCGAAGCGCGCAGCGCTGAGTCATCCTTCCCCCACCACCATCACTCCCGTCGCGTATCTTATCCCCGTTAAGCACACTGTCTCATATCTCTCCGTACGGGAAGGATGAGAAGCTTCGACTAAGGTTCGATTCGAGCGCAGCGAGAACGCGTTGCCGCAGGCAACGACCCGAAGGGCGAAGCGCGCAGCGCTGAGTCATCCTTCCCCCACCACCATCACTCCCGTCGCGTATCTTATCCCCGCTAAGCACAGTGCCTTATATCTCTCTGTACGGGAAGGATGAGAAGCTTCGACTAAGGTTCGATTCGAGCGTCAGCGAGAAAGCGTTGCCGCAGGCAACGACCCGAAGGGCGAAGCGCGCAGCGCTGAGTCATCCTTCCCCCACCACCATCACTCCCGTCGCGTATCTTATCCCCGTTAAGCACAGTGTCTCATATCTCTCTGTACGGGAAGGATGAGAAGCTTCGACCAAGGTTCGATTCGAGCGCAGCGAGAAAGCGTTGCCGCAGGCAACGACCCGAAGGGCGAAGCGCGCAGCGCTGAGTCATCCTTCCCCCACCACCATAATCTCCCGGCAGCGCCTCAATCAATCTTCATCGCCCCCACAGGCAGACTTCACTCCATGGCGCCATGGCTTATTGGTTATCTTATCAATACTTCTTCCTGGCAATCTTTTTCGCCTCCTTTGACTGATCAATTTTTCGCCAGATGAGATTAAAGGCGGCATATGTCTCGCTAAGTTGATCTGGGGTGAGCGTTCCCTTGAGTCGGTTTCTTTCGGCAATGAGCGCTGAACAATCATCCTTAGATTTTTCCGTATACATACTTGCCATGTAATACCAAATATAGGCCTGCTTATTATCTTTAGGCACACCCTGGCGCCCATGAGCATAAATTTCCCCAAGCGCTGATTGTGCCGGAGTAAACCCCTGCTCTGCCGCTTTGAGGTACCACTTCAGCGCATTCCGGCTATTTTCAGGCACGCCTCTTCCCGTGCTATATGCTACGCCAAGCTGATATTGCGCTTTCGCAAAATCCTGTTTTGCTGCTTTTCGATACCATGCGATAGCCTGTCTGTCGCTTTGCGCGACGCCGCGACCAAATGCAGACATGATGCCCAGATGCGTTTGCGCAGCAGGCAGCCCCTGGCGAGCGGCTTTGCGATACCACGCCAGCGCCTGTTGGTAGTCCTGAGAAACGCCCTCACCCTGCATAAACATCACGCCGATCGCATCCTGCGCCTCGGCCAATCCTTGCGCTGCGGCTCTGCGATACCACTCCAGCGCCAGGTTGTGATCTTTCAATAAGTGATAACCGTTGTAATACCATACGCCAAAATTGTACTGTACCTTTGCCATCACGCGTTGCGCTGTTTTTCGATACCACGTCTGAGAGTGAACCCGGTCAGCGGGATGCGCTTTATCATAGAGCGCATTCAGCGGAATGTGGCCTGGCGTATAGCTGCCTGGTATACCTTCATTAAGCCAGTAAACTGCCTGACGATAATCCTGAGGCACGCCTTCACCATAAAAATAGGCAACGCCGAGATAAAGTTGCGCGGGGTAGTACATATTTTCCGCCGCTTTACGCATCAAGATCGCCGTTTGCTGATAATCCTGAGGAACGCCCTGACCGTGGGCGTACATTACTCCAAGCTTAAATTGTGCTGACGAAGCTGAACCCTGTCCGCGGACAACGCCCGCATCATTGGTTGGAGAGGCGGCTTTTCGATACCACTCCAGCGCTAGCTGGGTATTTTGGGGAAACCCATCGCCATACATATAGGCGTCACCGAGGATTTCTTGCGTACTACTATCCCCTAGCTCTGCCGCCTTGCGATACCACTCCAGCGCTTTTTGTCGACTAAGTGGAAAATTTTCACCATAGTTGTAATGATAGCCAAGGATGAAATAGGAAAAATCAGAACCTTGTTTACCCGCTTTCTCCAGCCATTTTATGGCTAGTTTATAATCAGGCTTAACGTATCGCCCCTCCGCATACCAGCTTCCAAGCGAGAACTGCGCGCTTTCATCTCCTTGTTCCGCTTTTTGCTCTAATTCCTGAACGTACTGGCATTCTTCTGAGTCGGCGGGATAGCGCTCCTCGCAGACAGCAGCGTGAGCCATTTTTGAAATAAATATATTTAATATTATTATTTTGAAAATTGATGAAAAACGCATACAACTATCCTTATTGTCGTTTATGGCGTGATTATATGCTGCATCATCATTTTTCTGCTTACAAAAAACTCGCACAGATGCTGAATAAACCCAAAAACAAAGAGTACGGATTCAGATGCCAGACATGGCAGACCCGCTGTAAACGAAACAAGGCGGCGGTCGATAAGGCATTTATGCCGCACTCCGGCAAACAGCCATAAAAAAACTCCGCCGAAGCGGAGTTTAGGGCATCGAGAGAAAATCAGTGACGTGCACGAACAATCTGGTATTTGCGGGTCAGATACTCGACCGGCACGCTCCAGATATGCACCAGGCGCGAGAATGGGAACAACAGGAACAGCGTCATCCCCAGTACCAGGTGCATACGGAAGATAAAGGCTACACCATCCAGATGTGCGGATGCGCCACCGTGGAAGGTCACAACTGACTGCGCCCACCCGACCAGCTTCATCATTTCACTCCCGTCCATATGCTGGGCGGAGAACGGAATGGTCAGCAGGCCCAGCGCGCACTGAATCACCAGCAGCGAGAGAATCAAAATATCTGCGCCGGTAGTGGTGGCGCGGACACGTGGGCTAAACAGACGACGCTTGAGCAGTAAAATACCGCCAACCAGCGTCAGCACGCCGCAGGCGCCGCCGGCAATCATCGCCATCTTCTGCTTCACGTCGACCGGCAGAAAAGCTTCATACATCCAGTGCGGCGTTAACATGCCCAGGAAGTGACCGGCGAAAATACCCAGAATCCCAATGTGGAACAGGTTTGACGCCAGGTTCATTCCTTTGCGATCCAGCATCTGACTGGAAGCCGCCCGCCAGGTGTACTGGCCGTAGTCGTAACGTAACCAACTACCGATCAGAAATACCGATCCGGCAATGTACGGGTAGATATCAAAGAAGAACATATTCAGGAAGTGCATTAGTGCTGTCCTCCGGTGGTGATATTCAGATATTGCGGCGCCACGGCCCCGGCAAAACGACGCTGGTGAGCGGAGATTTCCGACTCGCCACACCCTTGATCGGCGAAGAATTTCACCTGCTCTTCTTCCCAGACCGCATCCAACGCCTGCGGGGTATCATCACGTGCTTCATTCGCAATTTTTTCAGCCACTTTATCGCTGTCGATAACGGTATTCGCCAGTTTTAACAGCAGATCGAACAGCACCGCATAACGGCTGTCACGCTGTTGCAAACGTGCGCTGAGCAGCGCCAGAATCGGCGCGATATCCTGTAAACCCCCTAACGCTTCGCTTTTCGGCAATTGCGCAAGGTATTCCAGATACAGCGGCAGATGATCGGGAAGTTCGCGACTGTCGAGCTGCAAACCGTGCTGCTCATACTGTGCCATCAGGTCAACCATCGCCTGACCGCGATCGCGGGATTCCCCGTGTACATGTTCAAACAGCAGCAGCGATGTGGCGCGACCACGGTCAAACAGTTCGCTATAAGCGGCCTGTACATCCAGCAGGTCCTGCGCGGTTAAATCGCGCAGGAAAACGCCCAGAGTCTGGGCATCCTCTTTATCCAGGTTCTCAGATGACGCGAGCGCATCGAACAACTCCTGCTGATGCTGCCACAGGGCAGCATCCGGGTACTCGAGCAGACGCGAAACAATGACGAGTTCAATCATGCGTGCGGCTCCGTTTTGCTGGTCACATCAACAGCGTCGATGCGGCGGCTGTTGAACAGATTGAATTTGGTATCAGACCCGTGGCAACCATCGCCGAAGGTAAAGCCACAACCGCTTTTCTCCGGGAATGCGTCACGCGCCAGTTCACGATGGCTGCTCGGCACCACAAAGCGATCTTCATAATTAGCAATTGCCAGGTAACGATACATTTCCTGCGCCTGGGCTTCGCTTAAACCCACCTCTTCCAGCGCGCGGGTATCCACTTTACCGTCTACGGTTTCCGCACGTTTGTAGTGACGCATCGCCAGCATCCGTTTCAGCGCCAACAGTACCGGCTGGGTGTCGCCAGCAGTCAACAGGTTCGCCAGGTACTGCACCGGGATACGCAGACTGTCTACATCCGGCAGAATACCGTTGCTGCCAAGTTCGCCCGCATCGGCGGCAGACTGAATCGGTGACAAAGGCGGTACGTACCAGACCATCGGTAGCGTGCGGTATTCCGGATGCAGCGGCAGCGCCAGCTTCCAGTCAATCGCCATTTTGTACACTGGCGATTGCTGCGCCGCATCGATCACGCTCTGCGGCACGCCGTCCTTCAGCGCCTGCTCAATGACAGCCGGATCGTTTGGATCGAGGAACACGTCCAGTTGACGCTGGTACAGATCTTTTTCGTTTTCCGTACTGGCGGCGCTTTCAATGGCATCGGCGTCATACAGCAGTACGCCAAGATAACGGATACGACCCACGCAGGTTTCCGAGCAAACAGTCGGCTGACCAGCTTCGATACGCGGGTAGCAGAAGATGCACTTCTCGGACTTGCCGCTCTTCCAGTTGAAGTAAATCTTCTTGTACGGGCAGCCGGTGATGCACATCCGCCAGCCGCGGCACTTGTCCTGGTCGATCAGCACGATGCCATCTTCTTCACGCTTGTAGATAGCACCGCTCGGGCAGGTCGCCACGCACGCCGGGTTGAGACAGTGCTCGCACAGGCGCGGCAGGTACATCATGAAGGTGTTTTCGAACTGGCCGTACATCGCCTTCTGCATGTTTTCAAAGTTCTGGTCTTTAGCGCGTTTTTCGAACTCGCCGCCCAGAATCTCTTCCCAGTTTGGCCCGCTGGTAATTTTGTCCATCCGCTGGCCGGTAATCAGCGAGCGCGGACGCGCGATCGGCTGATGTTTGCTTTCCGGCGCGGTATGCAGGTTCTGGTAGTCGTAATCAAACGGCTCGTAGTAGTCGTCGATGCCCGGCAGATGCGGGTTAGCGAAGATTTTACCCAGCAGCAGCGCCCGGTTGCCCATGCGCGGCTGTAGCTTGCCGTTAATTTTGCGGATCCAGCCGCCTTTCCATTTTTCCTGATTTTCCCAGTCATTCGGAAAACCAACGCCAGGCTTACTTTCTACGTTGTTGAACCAGGCGTATTCCATACCTTCGCGACTGGTCCAGACGTTTTTACAGGTGACTGAACAGGTATGACAGCCGATGCACTTATCGAGATTCAGCACCATGCCGACTTGTGAACGAATTTTCATTTTACGCTCTCCTGTACCTGGTCATTGCCTTCGCCATCCAACCAGTTAATGTTCTTCATCTTACGTACCACCACAAACTCATCGCGGTTGGAGCCGACGGTACCGTAGTAGTTAAAGCCGTAGGCTAACTGCGCATAGCCGCCGATCATATGGGTCGGTTTCGGCGTAATGCGCGTCACCGAGTTATGAATACCGCCGCGCTGCTGGGTAATTTCCGACCCCGGCAGGTTTACGATACGTTCCTGCGCGTGGTACATCATGGTCATGCCCGCCGGTACACGCTGGCTGACCACTGCGCGTGCGGTCAATGCGCCGTTGCTGTTGAAGACTTCGATCCAGTCGTTATCTTCAATGCCCAGATCTTTGGCGTCGGTTTCGCTCATCCATACAATCGGGCCGCCACGCGACAAGGTCAGCATCAACAGATTATCGCTGTAGGTCGAGTGGATACCCCATTTCTGGTGCGGCGTCAGGAAGTTGAGCGCCTTCTCCGGATTACCGTTGGATTTACGCCCCATCACCGCTTTCACCGAGCGGGTGTCGATCGGTGGGCGATACACCAGCAAACTTTCGCCGAAGTCGCGCATCCACTGGTGATCCTGATACAACTGTTGGCGACCAGACAGCGTACGCCATGGGATCAGCTCGTGAACGTTGGTATAACCGGCGTTATAAGAAACGTGCTCATCTTCCAGACCAGACCAGGTCGGGCTGGAGATAATTTTGCGCGGCTGGGCCTGAATATCGCGGAAGCGGATTTTCTCTTCTTCTTTATTGGTTGCCAGATGCGTATGGTCGCGACCGGTAAACTCGCTCAGCGCCGCCCAGGCTTTCACCGCCACCTGACCGTTGGTTTCCGGCGCTAACGTCAGGATCATCTCTGCCGCGTCAATCGCCGTGTTGAGCATCGGCTGGCCTTTCGCCGGACCGTCCGCTTTGGTGTAATTAAGCTTACGCAGCAAGTCCATTTCGCTCTGCGTGTTCCAGGCAATCCCTTTCCCGCCGTTGCCGATTTTCTCCATCAGCGGGCCGATAGAGGTAAAGCGTTCGTAAGTCGCCGGGTAATCGCGCTCAACGGTCATGATGTGCGGCGCGGTTTTCCCTGGAATCAGATCGCATTCGCCTTTTTTCCAGTCTTTCACGTCCAGCGGCTGCGCCAGTTCAGCGGCAGAATCGTGCTGGATCGGCAGCGTCACGACGTCAGTCTCTTTACCCAGGTGGCCTACACAGACTTCGGAGAATTTCTTCGCAATGCCTTTGTAGATTTCCCAGTCGCTTTTCGATTCCCAGGCCGGATCTACGGCGGCAGACAGCGGATGAATAAACGGATGCATATCCGAGGTATTCATATCGTCTTTTTCATACCAGGTGGCGGTCGGCAGTACGATATCGGAGTACAGGCAGGTGCTCGACAGGCGGAAGTCCAGCGTCACCACCAGATCCAGTTTGCCGTCCAGACCATTGTCACGCCACTCCACTTCTTCCGGCTTCACACCGCCCTGTTTACCCAGATCCAGCCCCTGAATACCATGCTCAGTACCCAGCAGATACTTCAGCATGTACTCATGGCCTTTACCGGAAGACCCAAGCAGGTTAGAACGCCAGATGAACAGGTTACGCGGGTGGTTTTTACCGTTTTCCGGCTGCTCGGCGGCAAAGCGAATCGAACCCTCTTTCAGGGATTTGACGGTATAGTCTACCGGCGTCATACCGGCTTTTTCCGCTTCACGCGCAATATACAGCGGGTTAGTGCCTAACTGCGGCGCCGACGGCAACCAGCCCATACGTTCGGCGCGCACATTGAAGTCAATCAGATGGCCGCTATAGCGGGATTTGTCCGCCATCGGCGACAGTAATTCCTCGGCGGTCACCGTCTCGTAGCGCCACTGGCTGGAGTGGTTATAGAAGTAAGAGGTGCTATTCATGTGACGCGCCGGACGCTGCCAGTCAAGGGCAAACGCCAGCGGCTGCCAGCCGGTCTGCGGACGCAGTTTTTCCTGGCCGACGTAGTGCGCCCAGCCGCCGCCGCTCTGACCAACGCAACCACAGAACACCAACATATTGATCAGCCCGCGATAGTTCATATCGAGGTGATACCAGTGGTTCAGACCGGCGCCAACGATAATCATTGAACGCCCGTGCGTTTTGTCCGCGTTATCGGCGAACTCCCGTGCGATACGGATGATCTGCGCCCGCGGCACGCCGGTGATCTGCTCGGCCCATGCTGGCGTATACGCTTTGGTATCATCATAACTGGCGGCACAATTTTCATCGTTCAGGCCGCGTTCCAGACCATAGTTCGCCATGGTCAGGTCATACACGGTGGTGACTAACGCTGAAGAACCATCGGCCAGTTGCAGACGTTTTGCCGGCAGTTTATGCAGCAGGACGTTATCCAGCGCCACATGATTAAAGTACTCTGAACCCTCGCCGCCGAAATACGGGAAGCCCACGTCAGCAATCTCATCCTGGCTGCCCAGCAAGCTGAGCTGCAATTCAGTTTCTGCACCGGTAGTCCCGTCGCGCTGTTCGAGGTTCCATTTGCCTTTTTCGCCCCAGCGGAAACCAATTGAACCGTTTGGCGCTACCATTTCACCGTTGCTGTTGATAGCGACGGTTTTCCATTCCGGGTTATTTTCCTGCCCCAGCGAATCAACGAGATCGGCAGCGCGCAGCATACGACCTGCGGCATAATAACCATCACGCTCTTCAAGCATCACCAGCATTGGCATGTCGGTATAGCGACGGACATAATCGGTGAAGTACTGGCGCGGGTTGTCGAGGTGGAACTCGCGCAGCATGACGTGGCCCATCGCCAGCGCCATCGCCGCATCGGTCCCCTGCTTCGGCGCCAGCCACAGATCGCACAGTTTGGCGATTTCAGCATAGTCCGGCGTCACCGCGACGGTTTTAGTGCCTTTGTAACGTACTTCGGTAAAGAAGTGGGCGTCCGGCGTACGGGTTTGCGGCACGTTAGAGCCCCAGGCGATAATATAGCTGGAGTTGTACCAGTCAGCGGATTCCGGCACGTCGGTCTGCTCGCCCCAGGTTTGCGGGGAGGCTGGCGGCAGGTCGCAGTACCAGTCGTAGAAGCTCAGGCAGGTACCGCCAATCAGCGAAAGATAACGTGCGCCGGAAGCGTAGGAAACCATCGACATCGCCGGGATGGGTGAGAAGCCCGCGACGCGGTCAGGGCCATAGGTTTTCACGGTGTACACGTTGGAGGCGGCGATCAGCTCGTTCACTTCCTGCCATGAGGAGCGAACAAAGCCGCCACGACCACGCGCCTGTTTGAAGCTTTTGGCTTTATCGGCATCTTCAATGATGGAGGCCCATGCCTCTACCGGATCGCGATGCAGTTTTTTCGCCTCGCGCCACATCTTCATCAGACGTTTGCGCATTAGCGGATATTTCAGTCGGTTAGCGCTGTAGAGATACCAGGAGTAGCTTGCCCCGCGCGGGCAGCCGCGAGGTTCATGGTTTGGCATGTCAGGACGGGTGCGCGGGTAATCGGTTTGCTGTGTTTCCCAGGTCACCAGACCATTTTTGACATAAATTTTCCAGCTACAAGAACCGGTGCAGTTCACCCCATGGGTTGAGCGCACAATTTTGTCATGCTGCCAACGTTGGCGGTATCCGTCCTCCCAGTCCCGGTTTGTTTCGAGAAGCTGGCCGTGCCCATCGGCAAAGGTTTCGCCCTTCTGCTTGAAGTAGCGAAACCGGTCCAGGAATTTACTCATCGGGTTTCTCCTGTGTGGAACCTTACGGCTCTCTGATAAATCGACATTGCTTAACTAAGGGCGAAGGTAACGCGCTGAATGGGCGTGAGAATTGATAACGATCAAGGCGGACAGGGATGCAAATGGCGCGCAAACCTCCTGCATACTCCTTTGGGAGGAGGAGTTTTATTTATATATATTACTGATTTAATTACATAAAATTAAATTTACGCACGACATGAATGTTAAATTTTCAACAAGTGGGTATTAAGGGGTATCCCCCTGGATGACCGATAAAGATGTGCGTGGTTAGCCCTGCCGCGTCTCTCTTCTTGATTATAAGTATGTTGTAACTAAATACAGATAAAAAAAAGCGCGGTCTAACGCCGCGCAAAGGATAATCAAAAGTTACTTTTTATTTTTAGAATGACGTCCATATACCGCCCAGGTAATAACGACGCAGGCGATATAGAAAATAAGAAAGACTTTCATCGCGCCGACTGGAGAACCGGTTAATGCTAAAGATGAACCAAACGCTTTCGGAATAAAAAAGCCGCCAATCGCGCCAATCGCGGAAATAAAGCCCAGCGCCGCCGCCGTATCAGTTGCCGCTTCACGCATGGCTCTTTCTTCCGACCCGCCTTCCGCTTTTACCCGGTCCATTGTCAGTTTACGGAAGATAACGGAGATCATCTGGAAGGTAGAACCACTCCCCAACCCAGCCGTCAGGAACAGCGCCAGAAATACCCCGTAGAACGCGATAAAGCTACCGCCAACGCCGCCAGTAGGTAATGTCAGGAACAGCAGACCGCTGAAAATCGCCATCAGGACAAAGTTGATAAGCGTGACGCGAGTCCCCCCCAGACGGTCAGAAATTGCGCCGCCTGCCGAACGCGCCAGCGCGCCGATCAACGGACCGAAAAACGCATAATGCAGGATCTGCACATCCGGGAATTGCGTTTTAGACAGCATCGCGAACCCCGCGGAGAAACCGATAAACGATCCGAAGGTCGCCAGATACAGCAGACTCATGATCCACAGATGACCACGTTTGAGCACCGGCAGTTGCTCTTTTAGCGAGGCCTTAGACGTCGCCAGTTCGTTCATGCCGAACCACGCCGCCAGCGTAAAAATGGCCAGGAAAGGCACCCAAATCCAGGCCGCGTTCGCCAGATAGAGCTGAGAACCGTCCGGCTGCTCTACACCGTGGCTGCCAAAGGCGGCAAAGATAGAGAGCGAAACCACCAGCGGCGCAACCAGTTGCATCACGCTCACGCCCATATTGCCCAGACCACCGTTCAGACCCAGCGCGCCGCCCTGCTTTTGTTTAGGAAAGAAAAAGCTGATGTTCGCCATACTGGAGGCAAAGTTCGCGCCGGCAAAACCACACAGCAAGGAAATAATAATGAAGGTGCTAAATGGCGTACTGGTATCCTGAACGGCAAAGCCTAACCATACGCAGGGCACGATGAGGATACCGGTACTGAACGCTGTCCAGCGACGTCCGCCAAATAGCGGCACCATAAAGGAGTAAGGCACCCGTAGCAGCGCGCCGGAAACAGATGGCAGCGCAGTCAACATAAAGAGCTGATCGGTCGTAAAATTAAATCCCACTTTCGGCAGGTTCACCGCCACTGCGCTGAATAGCATCCAGACGCAAAACGCCAGCAGTAAACACGGCACAGAAATCCACAAATTACGGCTGGCGACACGATGGCCGCGCTGCTGCCAGAATGCCGGATCTTCCGGACGCCATTCCGTGATAACAGCGCCAGTTGCCCTTTCCGGGGCGGATAAGTGACTCATAGACACCTCTGATTCTTGATTTGATGTCTGCCACATTAGGGTTTACTGCCGAAGGTAAGTTGATATAAATCAAAGGAAAAGTCGTCATCACCGGCGACTAAAAATAGTTATTACCCTTAATGAGTAGGCTATTTTGGTAAAAAAGCTGTGGTTTTTCACCATGCTGTGTCTGTCTACTCCTTCCCGTCGCAGATACCTCTCTACAGCGGCAATTAAGGAGTAACTCGTTATAGGTATGGGTATACTCCGCTGTATCGTTGAGAATAGCGGCACAGCCGATTGACGCCCCTCTTTTTTGCTACGTTTTTTCGGCGACATTACCCCGAAGAAAGAAGGTAACATGTTTAAACGGTGTTTCTCTCCTCTTACGCTGGTTAACCAACTGGCGCTGATTGTCATGCTCTCTACCGCTATCGGCGTGGCGGGGATGGCGGTTTCCGGCTGGCTGGTTCAGGGTGTGCAGGGTAGCGCTCATGCGATTAATAAAGCGGGCTCATTGCGTATGCAAAGCTATCGACTACTGGCAGCTGTCCCGCTGGATGCTAAAGATCAAAAGCTGCTGGATGAGATGGAGCAAACGGCATTCAGCCCTGAACTGACCCGCGCCGCTGAGCGAGACGGGCAGCAGAAGCAGCTTAAAGCGTTGCAGGATTACTGGCATAACGAACTCTCGCCAGGGCTACAGCACGCGCAAAACGCGCACGCGGTCGCAGAAGATGTCACGCGCTTTGTGGCGGGCCTGGATCGCCTGGTGACGTCGTTCGACCATACGACTGAATTGCGTATCGAACGCGTGGTATTAGTTCACCGGGTAATGGCGATCTTTATGGCGCTATTGCTGGTATTTACGATTATCTGGCTACGTGTTCGCCTTTTGCAGCCCTGGAAACAGTTGTTATCAATGGCGCGCGCCGTCAGTCAGCGCGACTTTACCCAACGTGCCAATATCAGTGGACGCAATGAGATGGCCGCGTTGGGTTCTGCGCTCAATAATATGTCTGAAGAACTGGCCGAAAGTTATGCGGTACTGGAACAGCGCGTACAGGAAAAAACAGCCGGTCTGGAACATAAAAACCAGATTCTCTCGTTTTTGTGGCAAGCCAACCGCCGACTGCATTCACAGGCTCCGCTATGTGAGCGTCTTTCACCGGTACTGAATGGCCTGCAAAATTTAACCCAGTTGCATGATATTGAGCTGCGGGTCTATGACCTGGAAGATGAAGATAATCACCAGGAATTTACCTGTCAGTCGGACATCAGTTGCGATGATAAAGGCTGCCACCTTTGCCCACGTAGCGCCCTGCCGATGATTAACGGCGGCACCACCTTAAAATGGCGGCTCACCGACTCTCACACCCAATACGGTATTTTGCTGGCGACGCTGCCCTATGGACGCCATCTCAGCCACGATCAACAACAGTTGGTGGACACGCTGGTTGAACAGCTTACCGCGACTCTGGCGCTCGACAGGCATCAGGAGCGCCAGCAGCAGTTGATTGTCATGGAAGAGCGTGCCACCATTGCCCGCGAACTGCATGATTCTATTGCCCAGTCGCTCTCTTGTATGAAGATGCAGGTGAGCTGCCTGCAAATGCAGGGCGACGTGTTACCGGAAAGCAGCCGTGAGTTACTCAGCCAAATTCGCAATGAGCTAAACTGCTCCTGGGCGCAACTGCGCGAACTGTTAACCACTTTCCGGTTACAGTTGACGGAACCCGGGCTACGTCCGGCGCTGGAGGCAAGCTGCCAGGAGTTCAGCGCCCGGTTTGGCTTTACGGTAAAACTGGATTATCAGCTTCCCCCCCGCCTGGTGCCTTCACACCAGGCGATACACCTGTTGCAAATTGCCAGGGAAGCCCTCAGCAACGCCCTTAAACACTCTCATGCCGACGATGTGGTGGTGACAGTGACGCAATGTGGCAAACAGGTCAAACTAAAAGTGCAGGATAATGGCTGCGGCGTCCCGGAAAACGCCGAACGCAGTAATCACTACGGCATGATCATCATGCGCGATCGGGCGCAAAGTTTGCGCGGCGATTGCCAGGTACGCCGACGCGAGACTGGCGGAACAGAGGTCACTGTTACTTTTATTCCAGAAACAAACTTCACAGAAACCCAGGGAGATACCCATGAATAATCAGGAACCGGCAACCATCCTGTTAATCGATGACCATCCGATGCTACGCACGGGTGTAAAGCAGCTTGTGAGTATGGCGCCCGATATCAGCGTGGTCGGAGAAGCCAGCAACGGTGAGCAGGGTATTGACCTGGCGGAATCGCTCGATCCCGATCTGATCCTCCTTGATTTGAATATGCCGGGAATGAATGGTCTCGAAACGCTGGATAAATTACGCGAAAAAGCGCTGTCAGGACGTATTGTCGTTTTCAGCGTATCCAACCATGAAGAAGATGTCGTCACGGCGCTAAAGCGCGGCGCGGACGGTTATCTGTTGAAAGACATGGAGCCGGAGGACTTGCTCAAAGCGTTACAACAGGCCGCCGCCGGCGAAATGGTATTAAGTGAAGCGTTAACGCCGGTACTGGCGGCCAGCCTGCGGGCCAACCGCGCCACCACCGATCGCGATGTAACGCAACTCACCCCGCGTGAGCGCGATATTCTGAAGCTCATCGCGCAGGGATTGCCGAATAAGATGATTGCCCGGCGTCTGGATATCACCGAAAGTACGGTCAAAGTGCACGTGAAACATATGCTCAAGAAAATGAAGCTGAAATCGCGCGTGGAGGCCGCCGTCTGGGTACATCAGGAACGCATCTTTTAATTATTGCTCCTGGAACGGTTGCCAATGCGGATTATCGTCCGGCATCGTGATAAACGGTTCAGTCAGCGCGAGCGTGATCTCATTGGAAGAGACACGCTGACCTTTTTCATCCTCAACCACCACCGATAAACGCCAGCGATTTGCCGCGCCTTCGCGGTGATCCCAGGCCGGCATAATGATTGTCCAGCCCTCGGTACTGCGGGTGTCCGTTCCTGCCGTCAAACTTAATGCCTGTGTATCGCCCTGCCAGCTCAAATGACGAATACCGTGCACGCTGCGCACCTGCAATTTTAACGCAACCGTCTCACCAGGCGTAAGATCCCAGGGCGGCGTCGCCAGAAAAACCGTTAACGTTTTACGCTGCCGATACTCCATTGTCGGCAGCGAGTTACGTTGCGGCGTATCATAGCGGCTACCGCGTAATGACTGGCTTTGCGCCACTTCACTGGCGGCAAGCTGCTTTTTGAGCGGCACGCCGAAGCGGTAGTTAAGCGTCAGCCCCAGGTTATTTTGACTGACCCCGCTCTCGCCCTGTTTGTGCTGGGCGGTCATGGTAAGCAAAGGTACTGGCGTATAGTTGAGACCCAGTTTTAACGCGACAGGATTGTGATACCCCGTTCCGGAGTCAAACAGATCCACGCTATCGCCAAAGTACTGCTCCAGACTAACGCTGGTATTGATATGCTGGTAAAACGGCAGGCGCATTTGCGCGTTGATATCATATCCGCGCGCCATTCGCTGTTCTAAGGTCGCCGTATGCGTCTGCCAGTCGGCAAAAGGCTGATAATAGTTGGCGGATAAACGCAAATATTCTCCCCACGCCTCCGCGCCAAAGCCGGCGCGCTGTAGATTTTCATCCAGCAGATTATCGTAAAAGGTATTATAGCCAAGAAGCCAGCCATCCTGCGCCCAGCGCTGTCCTACGCCAATGTTGCTTACCAGTCCGTCAGTCTGTTGCGTAAGACCAAGCTGGCTCCAGGTCAGATAGCGCTGTTTATCCTGTAAAGGGATAAACCAGCTTCCGCGACTGCCGTTAAAATGACCTTCGTTATCGACGTTAATATCCACGCTGGCGCTGCCCCAGGCTGATAGCCAGCTTTCAAGCTGCTGGTTAACCTGCTCGCTGACCACATCGCGTACCTGTCCGAAAGCGAATTGCCGCGCCTGTTCACCAGTATCCAGATCGTTATTTTTCATGCTGGCTTCGCCAAACGCTTTGGCCATCTCGGCAAAATGCTTTTCCCCTTCGTGGGATTCCGGCATCATGCCTAAATCCGGCAGACGGTTTTGCGTGAAAGGATCTTGCGCCTGCGCACGGATCGTACCGCTGGCAGCCAGCAAGAGAAGCGAGAGTGAGAATGAACGAAAAACAATACGGCTCAACGTGTCGGCAACTTCTACAACAAAAGATAAGAGGAATGACATCAGAGTAAACCATAACGTGTCCGGACAGGTTTTGCAGCCTTTTCTCGTGCTTCCAGGAATATCCTTATTTTTTCCGCAGAGCGTCCCGGGATTTTATCCACGCATTTGGCGGTACCCGGTTCCCGAGGTAACATAACGCCATTGCCGACAAAATTTCTCAAGGAGAAGGGTTATCCATGCAAAATATCGTCATTATCGCTAACGGCGCCGCCTACGGCAGCGAATCATTATTTAATAGCCTGCGTCTGGCCATTGCGCTGCGCGAGCAGGAAAGCCATCTCGATTTACGCCTGTTTTTGATGTCAGATGCCGTAACCGCAGGGTTACGCGGTCAAAAACCAGCCGAAGGCTACAATATTCAGCAAATGCTGGAAATTCTGACCGCGCAAAACGTACCGGTAAAATTATGCAAAACCTGTGCGGACGGACGTGGTATCACTCCCCTGCCGCTGATTGACGGTGTGGAAATCGGAACGCTGGTCGAGCTGGCGCAATGGACGCTGGCAGCGGACAAAGTGCTGACATTTTGAATCTGTACGCGGGAAAAGCTCCCGCGTCAGGATAGACTTCCGGCAAGAAAATCAGGCTAACACGCGAGTAATACCGCGTTTATTTTTTCTTATGCCATTTATCATCCTCGCCTTTTTCATAATCGTTTTTAACCGCCGCCCAGGCGACTTTGTGTGCGGTTTCCTCGCGGCTGGCGTCATCACGACGATCGGCTTTATCTTTATATTGCTCCCAGGCGCTATTAAACGCTTCTTTGTAAATGTCCTGGGCATGGGCTGGAAGAACATTCCGCACATTATCGGGTAAATCACTTTTGGCTTTATACGGCATCAGCGCCTCCGTCTTCAGGGAAAACATTAAGTGTGGTAAACAATGCGTTATTACGCCAGTCGAGGAGGATTTTTGCTTTTTACGGAAATTAACTTTTTGTTATTTAAACACTGTTAAAACAAGATGCTTGTTTTACTGACCTTGAAAGAAAAAAATCGTCTACGCCGTAAAACTACGTAAAAAACCACTAAAAAAATACAAATTTCTGCTATTTTTACCTTCTTTACTCTTTCCAAAATATTAACACCTGCACAAGGGAGACCCTCATGACACATGCCTGTGAGGCGGTGAAAACCCGCCATAAGGAGACTTCGCTTATTTTCCCGGTTCTTGCGCTGGTAGTGCTGTTCCTTTGGGGAAGCAGCCAGTCACTACCAGTGGTTATTGGCATCAATATCCTTGCACTTATTGGTATTTTAAGCAGCGCATTTAGCGTGGTCCGTCATGCCGATGTATTAGCGCATCGACTCGGCGAACCCTATGGATCGCTTATTTTAAGCCTGTCCGTCGTTATTCTTGAGGTGAGTTTAATTTCCGCGCTGATGGCTACCGGCGATGCTGCGCCAACGCTTATGCGCGATACGCTCTACTCTATTATTATGATTGTCACCGGGGGACTGGTCGGTTTCTCGTTGTTGTTGGGCGGGCGTAAATTCGCAACGCAATATATGAATTTATTTGGGATTAAGCAGTATCTTATCGCGCTGTTTCCGCTAGCGATTATTGTGCTGGTTTTTCCAATGGCATTGCCGCAAGCCAATTTCTCTACCGGTCAGGCATTATTGGTCGCGTTAATTTCCGCCGCGATGTACGGCGTATTTTTGTTGATTCAAACCAAAACGCACCAGAGCTTATTTATCTATGAACATGAAGATGAAGGCGATGATGACAATCCACACCACGGTAAACCCTCCGCGCACAGTAGCGGCTGGCATACGGTCTGGTTACTCATTCATTTAATTGCGGTCATTGCCGTTACCAAAATGAATGCCAGCCCGCTGGAGGCGTTGCTGACCAGCATGAACGCCCCGGTCGCCTTTACCGGTTTCCTGGTCGCGCTGTTAATTCTCTCGCCGGAAGGACTGGGCGCGCTGAAGGCGGTACTGAATAATCAGGTTCAGCGGGCAATGAATCTGTTCTTCGGATCGGTGTTGGCGACGATTTCATTAACCGTGCCGGTCGTCACGCTCATCGCCTGGGCGACAGGTAATGATCTGGTGTTTGGTTTAGGCGCGCCGGAAATGGTAGTGATGGTGGCCTCGTTAGTGCTGTGCCATATTTCGTTCTCTACCGGACGCACCAACGTGCTAAACGGCGCGGCGCATCTGGCTTTATTTGCCGCCTATCTGATGACGATTTTTGCCTGATATAAAAAAGCCGGATAGTATCTTATCCGGCCTACACAAGCTAAAAACCGCAATCAGTTCTCGGTATCCAGCTCGTCGAAGCTTTTCACCAAATCATCAATCGCTTTTATCTGGGTCAGGAACTGCTCCAGTTTCGCCAGCGGCAGCGCGGAAGGACCGTCGCACTTCGCGTTAGCCGGGTCCGGATGCGACTCCAGGAACAGGCCCGCCAGACCGACAGCCATACCGGCGCGCGCCAGCTCGGTCACCTGACCACGACGACCGCCAGAGGCGGCGCCAAATGGGTCGCGGCATTGCAGCGCGTGGGTGACGTCGAAAATCACTGGCGAGTTGCCGGAGACCTTTTTCATCACGCTAAAGCCCAGCATATCCACCACCAGGTTGTCATAGCCGAAGTTCGCGCCGCGGTCGCACAGAATCACCTTATCGTTACCGCCCTCATGGAACTTATCCACAATATTGCCCATCTGACCCGGGCTTACGAACTGCGGCTTTTTCACGTTAATCACAGCGCCGGTTTTCGCCATCGCTTCCACCAGGTCGGTCTGGCGCGCCAGAAACGCCGGGAGCTGAATCACGTCAACCACATCAGCAACAGGCTGCGCCTGGCTGGCTTCATGGACGTCAGTGATCACTTTTACGCCAAATGTCTGCTTGAGTTCCTGGAAGATTTTCATCCCTTCTTCCAGACCCGGCCCACGGTAAGAGTGAATAGAGGAACGGTTGGCTTTATCAAAAGAGGCCTTGAACACGTAAGGAATACCCAGCTTCTGGGTAACGGTTACGTAGTGCTCACAAATGCGCATTGCCAGATCGCGTGACTCCAGCACGTTCATACCGCCAAACAGCACAAACGGCAGGTCATTTGCCACCTTAATGTCGCCAATGTTAACCACTTTTTGTTTCATAGGATCGCCTTACACTTATAGGTAAAATGTCGGTTAATTAATGTAGAACAATTTGCTTGTGCGCAATGGTGTTGATCTGCGCACGAATCATTTCGCTGATCGGGTCTTCCGGACACTGTTCAACGAAGTAGCTTAAATCAGTCAGCGCAACGTGTTCACACTCAAGCTGCGCGTAGATCAACCCGCGGTCACGGATTTCGTAAGGATCTTCCGGGTTAAATTGCAACAATGCTTCGCTAACGCGCAGCGCCAGCTCCATTTGCCGTTCCTCCATCAGCGAGGATTTCAGCGTATCCAGTAGCTTACGAATCACTTCGGCGTTATCCGCTTCGTCCAAATCTTCATTAAACAACTCGGCGACCGGACTAATATTGCCTTTTAACCAGACTTCCAGAGTATGTTCATCAAGCGTTTCACCGTTGAACGGGTTAATCAGCCACATTTCCCCTTCCAGCGATTCAATACGCAAAATCAACTGCGTTGGGAAGATAACGGGCACCAACGGCAAATCAAGACGGTTTGCTATCCATAATAAAATAGCGCCCAACGATACCGCGCTCCCCTGGCGTTTTTTCAGGACTTTATCGAGCCATAAAGCATCAGAAAGACGGTAGACGCCGCGGGAATCCGTGAACCCCCACTCGCCGTAAAAAAGTGCCAGCAATTTTTCCAGTTGCTCATCCTGAGACAGGAGCTGGCTAATTTCTTCCTGCGCCAGACTGACCAGACGTTCCAGTTCGTCGTAGACAAACTGCGTGGGAAAATCCAGGCGAATCATCTCTGATGCCAGGATCATGCCATCACACAGCGGCGCATTGTTAAATTCGAAATCAGCTAACGACCTCATGACTTACCCCAGTAACGGTATTTTTGTGGTGGCGAGTTTAATGATGATGTACAGCACCACCAGCGCCAGCGGGAAAGCGATAAAACGCGCCTGCTGGCTGCGCGCCTGACGATAATCAAGCGCAATAAAACCCAAAACGATGTAGATGATAACGCCAAACAGTTTTTCAGTCAGCCATGAGCCCGACTCCGTGAATGGCAGGATGTGCGTTTTAACGATTAACCCAATACCGCTAAGCAGTAACAGGGTATCTATGACGGGAGGCACGATTCGTGTCCAGCGCGCGGCGGCCAACGCATGGCCGCAATAGCGCCACCAGTAACGAGCGACAAACAAACTGACGGAGAGCGCAACACAGATAAGATGAAGCGTGAGCAACATTGCAATTGTCATGGCGTAAAACGTCCGCAGGTCACGCGTTCATTACCACCATAATCACGACACGTTTCTACATCCGAGTAACCAGACCGCCTGAAAACCGCTCTTACCGCTTCGCCCTGCTGCCAACCGTGTTCCAGCAGCAGGAAGCCGCCGGGCGTTAACATCTGGCGGGCGTTATCGATAATATGCGTAAGATCCGCCATACCGTTTTCGTCCGCCACCAACGCTGAGCGCGGTTCAAAGCGTACATCGCCTTCGCTAAGGTGCGGGTCCTGCGCGTCAATGTAGGGCGGATTGCTGACAATCATGTCGAACTGCTGCCCCGATAGCGCGCTGAACCAACAACTTTGCAGTATACGCACATTCCGGATAGCCAAATGTTCCGCGTTGCGTATCGCCAGCGCAACCGCATCAGGCATACGATCGACCGCAGTCACCTCGCAATCCGGTCGCTCGCAGGCCAGCGCCAGCGCAATCGCGCCGGTTCCGGTGCCTAAATCCAGAATACGACAGGTTTTTACCGGCAATCGCGCCAACGCCTGTTCCACCAGACATTCGGTATCCGGGCGCGGGATTAGCGTGGCGGGAGAAACGAAGAGCGGCAGCGACCAGAATTCGCGTAAGCCCGTCAGGTACGCAATAGGTTCGCCCTGTTTACGCCGCTGCAGCAGGTCCGCGAGCTGTTGTTGCTGGACGTCGGTAAGCGGCGTTTCGCCAAAGGCCATGATATACGTCCGCCCCTTGCCCGTAACGTACTCTAGCAGGATCTCGGCGTCGCGCCGGGGGCTGTCGCTGTCCCGGAGCTGGTTTACCGCCTCATGCAGCCAGTGCTGAAAATCCATTATTCCTGCTCGGATAAGGCGGCTAACAGGTCAGCCTGGTGTTCCTGAACAATCGGCTCAATCAGCATATCCAGCTTACCTTCCATCGTTTCATCAAGGCGATATAACGTCAGATTAATACGATGATCGGTCACGCGCCCCTGCGGGAAATTATAGGTCCGGTTACGATCGCTGCGATCGCCGCTGCCAAGCAGATTGCGTCGCGTTGACGCCTCGGCCTGCTGGCGTTTTGCCGTTTCGGCGGCGTGAATGCGCGCCCCGAGCACCGAGAGCGCTTTCGCTTTGTTTTTATGCTGCGAACGCTCGTCCTGGCATTCCACCACGATGCCGGTCGGCAAGTGGGTAATACGGATAGCGGAGTCGGTGGTGTTAACGTGCTGACCGCCCGCGCCGGAAGAACGAAACGTATCAATGCGCAGATCCGCCGGGTTAATATCCGGCAGCTCGGCTTCCGGCAGCTCCGGCATCACGGCGACGGTACAGGCGGAGGTATGGATACGCCCCTGCGACTCGGTCGCCGGAACACGCTGTACGCGGTGTCCGCCGGACTCAAATTTCAGTCGGCCATACACGCCGTCGCCGCTGATTTTGGCGATGATCTCTTTATAACCGCCATGCTCGCCTTCGCTCATGCTCATGATCTCCACGCGCCAGCGGCGCGCTTCGGCATAACGACTGTACATGCGGAACAGATCGCCGGCAAACAGCGCGGCTTCGTCGCCGCCGGTACCGGCGCGAACCTCAAGGAACGCGTTTCGTTCATCGTCCGGATCTTTCGGCAGCAGCAGTACCTGTAACTGTTGCTCCAGTTGTTCGCTTTTTTCTTTCGCTTCGCGCAGTTCTTCCTGCGCCATTTCTCGCATTTCAGGATCGTCGAGCATCATCTGAGCCGTCTCGATATCGTCCTGAACCTGTTGCCAGTCCGTAAAACAGCGAGAAACGTCGCTTAATTGCGCATATTCGCGCGACAATGCGCGAAAGCGGTCCTGGTCGGCGATAATTCCCGCATCGCCCAGCAACGCCTGAACTTCCTCATGGCGTTCGTGCAGGGCTTCCAGTTTGGCAACGATAGAAGGCTTCATAGGCGTAAATTCACCCTGTAAAAAAGTGTGGTGTGTGCTGCTACTCCAGCCCGAGGCTGTCGCGCAGAATATTCAGGCGTTCGTCATCCCCGTCACGGGCAGCCTGTTGAAGTGATTTCGTTGGCGCATGAATCAGGCGGTTGGTCAGTTTCCATGCCAGATCCTGCAAGATGGCTTGCGCATCACCGCCCTGTTGAAGGGCCGACAGCGCTTTGGTAGTCAGTTCGTCACGAATCTGCTCCGACTGACTACGGTATTCCCGAATGGTCTCGCTGGCCCCCTGGGCGCGTAGCCAGGCCATAAACTCGCTGGCTTCCTGCTCAACAATCGTTTCCGCTTCTACTGCCGCAGCCTGACGCTGCGCCAGATTATGCGAAATGATGCTCTGTAAATCATCGACGCTATAAAGATAAGCGTTCGCCAGTTTGCCGACTTCCGGTTCAACGTCGCGCGGTACGGCAATATCCACCAGCAGCATCGGCTGGTTGCGACGGCTTTTTAATGCGCGCTCCACCATGCCTTTACCGATAATCGGCAGCGGGCTGGCGGTCGAACTGATAATAATATCGGCATCCTGCAAACGGGCGTCGATATCGCTGAGCGAGATAACCTCAGCGCCTACCTCATCCGCCAGGGCTTGCGCGCGCTCGCGGGTTCGGTTGGCGATAATCATCTTTTGTACTTTATGCTCGCGCAGGTGACGCGCCACCAGTTCAATGGTTTCGCCCGCGCCAACTAACAGTACGGTGACCGTCGAGAGCGATTCAAAGATTTGGCGGGCGAGCGTACAGGCGGCAAACGCGACGGAGACGGCGCTAGCGCCGATATCGGTTTCAGTCCGCACTCGCTTAGCGACGGAAAAAGACTTCTGAAACATTCGCTCCAGCGCGCTGGCGTTAAGGTGGCCTTTTTGCGAATCCGCAAACGCTTTTTTCACCTGACCGAGGATTTGCGGTTCGCCCAGCACCAGTGAATCCAGACCGCTGGCGACGCGCATCAGGTGGCTGACGGCGTCATTGTCCTGATGCCAGTACAGACTGTTGCGCAGATCGTCCTCGTTCAGGTTATGGTAATCGCATAACCAGCGGATCAGCGCTTCTTGCAGGTTATCCTGCTCTTCCACGCTCAGATACAGCTCTGTACGGTTACAGGTTGACAGCACGACCCCGCCCTGCACCATTGGCTGCGCAAGCAGGCTGTCCAGCGCCTGATCAAGCGTGTCCGGCGAAAACGTTACGCGTTCTCGCAGCGATACAGGTGCCGTTTTATGGTTAATACCGAGCGCTAAAAGGGTCATGTCTGCGGGAGTAGTACCAGCGTTGATATGGTTAGTCTGCTTGCATCATACAGGATGCGCGTGGTCAATAAAAGAGAGAGCCCCCTTTTGGAGTAATTGGCAGCGCTCGCTAATTTGATGATTTAAGACAACTTGAAAGTAGACGATGTCACCAGGCGGCGCTAGCATTAAAGGCTATAACTGTAACCGATAGCAAAAATTTGCCGAATCGCGGCGCGAACGTTTTTACAGCCTGCAGGTTCAGTTTTCAGGCCTGATAAGCGTAACGCCATCAGGCAATTATTGCACCGTATCACAAGGATTCGTCATCACTATGACCCTGCCCGATTTTCGCCTGATTCGTCTACTGCCGTTAGCAAGCCTGGTTCTCACCGCCTGTACGCTTCCTGGGCATAAAGGCCCGGGCAAGAGCCCGGATTCCCCTCAGTGGCGCCAGCATCAGCAAGAGGTGCGTCATCTGAATCAATACCAGACGCGCGGCGCCTTTGCTTACATCTCAGATGATCAGAAAGTCTATGCGCGTTTCTTCTGGCAACAGACCGGACAGGATCGCTATCGCCTGCTGCTCACCAATCCGCTGGGCAGCACCGAGCTGGAGCTTAACGCCCAGCCGGGCAACGTTCAGTTGGTGGATAACAAAGGCCAGCGTTATACCGCCGATGACGCCGAAGAGATGATCGGCAAACTCACCGGGATGCCGATTCCGTTAAACAGCCTGCGGCAGTGGATCCTCGGTCTGCCTGGCGATGCCACCGACTACAAACTGGACGACCAGTATCGCCTGAGCGAAGTGAACTATCGCCAGGATGGTAAAAACTGGAAAGTGGTTTACGGTGGCTATGACAGCAAAACGCAGCCTGCCATGCCTGCCAATATGGAGCTTTCAGACGGCAGTCAGCGCATTAAGCTGAAAATGGATAACTGGATTGTGAAATGATGACCCATTGGCCTTCTCCGGCAAAATTAAATCTGTTTTTATATATCACCGGACAGCGAGCAGACGGCTACCACACGCTGCAGACGCTGTTTCAGTTTCTGGATTATGGCGACACACTCCACATCGAACCGCGTCACGATGGCGAAATCCATTTATTAACGCCGGTTAACGGCGTTGAAAATGAAGACAATCTGATCGTCCGTGCCGCGCGGCTGTTGATGAAAGTCGCCTCGGAGAGTGGGCGCCTGCCCGCCGGAAGCGGTGCGGATATCAGCATTGAGAAGCGCCTTCCCATGGGCGGCGGTCTGGGCGGCGGCTCATCTAACGCCGCGACCGTTCTGGTGGCGCTCAATCATCTTTGGCAATGCGGGCTTTCCATTGATGAACTGGCGACGCTCGGCCTGACGCTCGGCGCCGACGTCCCGGTCTTTGTTCGTGGCCACGCCGCGTTTGCCGAAGGCGTAGGCGAAATATTAACGCCGGTGAATCCGCCGGAAAAATGGTATCTGGTCGCGCACCCTGGCGTAAGCATTCCCACACCGGTTATCTTTAAAGATCCTCAATTGCCGCGTAATACGCCAAAAAGGTCAATAGATACGTTACTAAAATGTGAATTCAGCAATGATTGCGAGGTTATCGCAAGAAAACGTTTTCGCGAGGTTGATGCGGCGCTTTCCTGGCTGTTAGAATACGCGCCGTCGCGCCTGACTGGGACAGGGGCCTGTGTCTTTGCTGAATTCGATACAGAGTCTTGTGCTCGCCAGGTGCTTGAGCAAGCCCCGGAATGGCTCAATGCTTTTGTGGCGAAGGGTGTCAACCTCTCCCCATTGCATCGAGAGTTACTCTAACGCATTCGGGTTTCAGGAAGATGGCGAAATGACGAGTCGCCGGTCATATATGCCGTATTTGACCGGTGTGAGGCATCGATACCAGCGCACATGAAACGTGAATGAAGACGAGTAAGCCGGGCAAGCTGAGCTTCGGTGACAACGTCACCTTGTTCCAGACGTTGCATCGCGCTCTTTAATACACCGCCTGGATAGGATTTTGCCTGGCCCGCACAGTTTTCGGCAGATTCTTTCCACCAATGGACGCATGCCTGAGGTTCTTCTCGTGCCTGATATGAAGCTTTTTGCTGGTAACGCTACCCCGGAACTAGCACAACGTATTGCCAACCGCCTGTACACTTCTCTCGGCGACGCCGCCGTAGGTCGCTTTAGCGACGGCGAAGTCAGCGTACAAATCAACGAAAATGTACGCGGTGGTGATATTTTCATCATCCAGTCCACTTGTGCCCCAACCAACGACAACCTGATGGAATTGGTCGTTATGGTTGATGCCCTGCGTCGTGCTTCCGCAGGTCGTATCACCGCCGTTATCCCCTACTTTGGCTATGCACGTCAGGACCGTCGCGTACGTTCCGCCCGTGTGCCGATTACCGCAAAAGTTGTCGCTGACTTCCTGTCCAGCGTCGGCGTTGACCGCGTTCTCACCGTAGATCTGCATGCTGAACAGATCCAGGGCTTCTTTGACGTTCCGGTTGATAACGTGTTCGGTAGCCCAATCCTGCTCGAAGATATGCTGCAACTGAATCTGGATAACCCGATCGTGGTTTCCCCGGATATTGGCGGCGTGGTTCGTGCCCGCGCTATCGCTAAGCTGCTGAACGATACCGATATGGCTATCATTGATAAACGTCGTCCGCGCGCGAACGTTTCTCAGGTGATGCACATCATCGGCGACGTCGCTGGCCGTGACTGCGTGCTGGTTGATGATATGATCGATACCGGCGGTACTCTGTGCAAAGCAGCAGAAGCATTGAAAGAACGTGGCGCTAAACGCGTGTTTGCCTACGCGACGCACCCGATCTTCTCAGGCAATGCGGCAAACAACCTGCGCAACTCCGTCATTGATGAAGTCGTTGTCTGCGACACCATTCCGCTGACCGACGAAATCAAAGCGCTGCCGAACGTGCGTACCTTGACCCTGTCAGGTATGCTGGCCGAAGCGATTCGCCGTATCAGCAACGAAGAATCGATTTCCGCCATGTTCGAGCATTGATCGAACCCGGATCTGAAACCCGCTGCGGCGGGTTTTTTTGTCTGTAACACCCTTTTGTATGACTTATGCCTCCTTCACCTGCCATTTAGTTGACAGATGATGCGCTCATGGATGAAACATTATTGTGAACAAATTATTTTCCTCACATGTGATGCCTTTCCGCGCTCTCATCGATGCTTGCTGGAAAGAAAAATATACCGCCTCCCGGTTCACCCGTGATGTGATAGCCGGGATCACCGTCGGGATTATTGCTATCCCGCTGGCGATGGCGCTGGCAATTGGCAGTGGCGTTGCGCCGCAGTATGGCCTCTATACCTCCGCTGTCGCCGGGATCGTGATCGCGCTAACCGGCGGCTCGCGCTTTAGCGTTTCCGGCCCTACCGCCGCGTTTGTGGTGATTTTGTATCCGGTATCGCAACAGTTTGGTCTGGCGGGCCTACTGGTCGCCACGCTGATGTCGGGCTTCTTCCTGATCCTTTTCGGCCTGGCGAGACTGGGGCGATTGATTGAATATATCCCGGTGTCGGTCACGTTGGGTTTTACCTCAGGGATTGGTATTACCATCGGTACCATGCAGATTAAAGATTTTCTTGGTCTGCAGATGGCCCATGTGCCAGAGCACTATTTGCAGAAAGTCGGCGCGCTGTTTATGGCGTTGCCCACCGTCAATATTGGCGATGCCGCCATTGGCGTGGTAACGCTGGGAACGTTGATTTTCTGGCCGCGTCTCGGTATTCGTCTGCCAGGACATCTTCCCGCGCTGCTGGCTGGTTGCGCCGTGATGGGGATCGTTAATCTGCTGGGCGGCAATGTGGCGACTATCGGCTCACAGTTCCATTATGTTCTGGCTGACGGCACTCAGGGCAACGGCATCCCGCAGCTCCTGCCGCAACTGATGCTGCCGTGGAGTCTTCCTGGCTCCGATTTCACGCTAAGCTGGGATTCACTGCGCGCGCTGCTGCCAGCGGCCTTCTCGATGGCAATGCTGGGGGCAATCGAATCATTGCTCTGCGCCGTCGTGCTGGACGGCATGACCGGCACCAAACATAAAGCTAACAGCGAACTTATCGGCCAGGGGCTGGGGAATATGGTCGCGCCGTTCTTTGGCGGCATCACCGCCACCGCCGCGATTGCCCGCTCTGCCGCCAACGTCCGCGCTGGCGCGACCTCTCCCATCTCGGCGGTAATTCACGCTATCCTGGTCATTCTGGCGCTACTGGTCTTGGCCCCGCTACTCTCCTGGCTGCCGCTTTCCGCGATGGCGGCGCTACTGCTGATGGTGGCATGGAATATGAGTGAAGCCCATAAAGTGGTGGATCTGTTACGCCATGCGCCGAAAGACGACATTATCGTTATGCTGCTGTGCATGTCATTAACGGTTCTGTTTGATATGGTCATCGCCATCAGCGTGGGGATTGTCCTTGCTTCCCTGCTGTTTATGCGCCGTATTGCGCGTATGACTAGACTTGCGCCGGTCAATGTCGATGTGCCTGATGATGTGCTGGTGCTGCGTGTTATCGGTCCGCTCTTTTTCGCCGCGGCGGAAGGGCTGTTTACCGACCTTGAGTCACGTATTAAGGGCAAACGTATCGTCGTTCTGAAATGGGACGCAGTACCAGTGCTGGATGCAGGCGGGCTTGATGCTTTTCAGCGTTTTGTGAAGCGTCTGCCGGAAGGTTGCGAATTGCGTATCAGTAACCTGGAGTTCCAACCGCTGCGCACAATGGCGCGTGCCGGTATCAAACCTATTCCTGGGCGTCTGACCTTCTTCCCGAACAGGACGGAGGCGTTAGCGGATTTACTCAGTTAATGGACAATGCCCGGTGGCGATAACGCTTACCGGGCCTGAACCGGTTAGCTATGACGACGATTGTCGTTACGGCGGCAACGTTTGTCATAGTGACGTACCCACCAATATTTGTCGCTCACCTGCTCATGCCCCCCTACACGAGCCCCCGCCAGCCAAAGAACTGCACCGACAAAAATGCTCAGTATTGCGCCATGCGCAAAAAATTGCGGCAAATTAAACTGCGGCAGTTGGTTTAAAATAGAGTAACCCACGCCGACAACCATCACGACCAGCCCCAACCCCATCAGCACGTTACCGAATAACGAAGCGTTTTTGCGTTTCATATGTCACCTCCGGAACTTTTGGGTTGTTTTTAGGAAATCCCCCTAAACTTTATGTGTAAAGTATAGACAACACTTTCGTTTGTAAGTGCGGGTGCGATCACAAATGTAAAGTTTCATTTAACAAAACTTTACAAATAACACACTGAACAGTTTACATTTTTAATAATCAATGCTGGCAATTATTTAATTTACTTCAGAGTGTCGCTGTGTTTTGTCAAGCGGGCAGACAGACAGTAAACTACGCGCCAGTTATGGATCTACTCAGGACAAAAAACGTGGCAATTAAATTGATTGTTGGTCTGGCGAATCCCGGTGCGGAATATGCCGCGACGCGACACAATGCAGGCGCATGGTACGTCGATTTACTGGCGGAGCGCCTGCGCGCGCCGTTGCGTGAAGAGCCTAAATTCTTTGGCTATACCTCACGCATCACGCTGGAAGGGGAAGATGTTCGCCTGCTGGTACCCACCACGTTCATGAACCTCAGTGGTAAAGCAGTTGGCGCAATGGCCAGTTTTTACCGTATTCAGCCGGACGAAATTTTGGTCGCTCACGACGAGCTGGATCTCCCTCCGGGCGTCGCGAAATTTAAACTTGGCGGCGGCCACGGCGGCCACAATGGTCTGAAAGACATCATCAGCAAGCTGGGCAATAATCCCAACTTTCACCGATTACGCGTTGGAATTGGTCATCCAGGCGATAAAAATAAAGTTGTTGGTTTCGTGCTGGGTAAACCCCCTGTTTCTGAACAAAAATTAATTGATGAGGCCATTGACGAAGCGGCACGCTGTACGGAATTGTGGTTCAAAGAGGGTCTGGCCAAAGCAACAAGCCGTTTGCATACCTTTAAGGCGCAATAACCAGTGATGTGCGGCATTTTTGCCGCACGCCGTGTATAATAGGCGAAGTTATTTCCATTTCTGCAATCTGTTTTCTATAACAGGTTGATTATTAAGATATTAAGGTGAGTTAAATCATGGGATTCAAATGCGGTATCGTCGGTCTGCCCAACGTCGGGAAATCCACCCTGTTCAACGCGCTGACAAAAGCCGGTATTGAAGCGGCAAACTTTCCGTTCTGCACTATCGAACCGAATACCGGTGTCGTGCCGATGCCCGATCCGCGTCTGGACCAGTTGGCTGAGATTGTTAAACCGCAACGCATTCTACCAACCACGATGGAGTTCGTGGATATCGCCGGTCTGGTAAAAGGCGCGTCCAAAGGCGAAGGGTTGGGTAACCAGTTCCTGACCAATATCCGTGAAACTGAAGCTATCGGTCACGTGGTTCGCTGCTTTGAGAACGACAATATCATCCATGTGGCGGGTAAAGTAAACCCGGCAGAAGATATTGATGTTATCAATACCGAACTGGCGCTGGCTGACCTCGATACCTGCGAGCGCGCTATCCATCGCGTACAGAAGAAAGCCAAAGGCGGCGATAAAGACGCCAAAGCGGAACTGGCCGCGCTGGAAAAATGCCTGCCGCACCTGGCCGAAGCGGGGATGCTGCGTTCGCTGGACCTGACGGACGAAGATAAAGCGGCTATCCGTTATTTAAGCTTCCTGACGCTGAAGCCGACAATGTATATCGCTAACGTCAATGAAGACGGTTTTGAAAATAACCCGTATCTGGACCAGGTTCGCGAAATCGCCGCCAAAGAAGGTTCGGTCGTGGTTCCGGTGTGTGCCGCCGTCGAAGCTGATATTGCTGAGCTGGATGATGACGAGCGCGACGAATTTATGGCTGAACTGGGTCTGGAAGAGCCGGGGCTGAACCGCGTTATTCGCGCTGGTTATCGCCTGCTGAACCTCCAGACCTACTTCACCGCCGGGGTGAAAGAGGTTCGCGCATGGACTATTCCGGTTGGCGCAACCGCGCCGCAGGCAGCAGGTAAAATCCATACCGACTTCGAAAAAGGCTTTATCCGCGCCCAAACTATCGCTTTTGACGACTTTATTACCTATAAAGGTGAACAAGGCGCGAAAGAAGCCGGTAAGATGCGAGCGGAAGGCAAAGATTATATCGTTAAAGATGGCGATATAATGAACTTCCTGTTCAACGTCTAAATAAAATTTGTTGTCTCGTGAGGTTTTGCTGAATCTCATAAGAGGCAAAGAAAGTCATAAAATCCACGCAGCCGCGTGGATTTTTTATTTCATAATATCTCAACTCATACTGACAGGCTCAATTAACGCAGAGCTAACAGGGTAAGTTCTTTTCTTAATTACCAGTCGACATTCACTGTATGGTTATAAAAAGGATGCTGATCCTTTAGCGGCGTCTCATAACTTGGGATCGCATCATAATCATCTTTTCCCCGAACGGAATACCTTCCCGCTTCGATATCAAAACGATGTTTGAGCCATCCCGCAACATGACTTGCGAAAGCCTCTTTTCTTCTTAATGGCCAATCGACAGAAGCCAAATTAACATCTAATAAGTACCGCCCTTCTTTATTAACCTTGATCATTCCAGCCTGCAGTAACGCCCGTACCACCTGGGATTGGTTATCATGAATCCAGACCCAGGCATTTCCAAATTCCATTGCATAACTATCATTTAAAAAATCTTTTTTTGAATATAATTCACTTACATAATCATTGATAGAGTCAGCATAATTTTTTACTTTAGATGCAGATAAATCAAAAAAAGATTCAAATTCGAAAGTATTGTCATTAATACAGGACAGTAACGCACCCGGTTCCGAGAGCTGGGTCCATGATTGTAAACTCTCTACAGCTATAATGAATTTGAAAGTATTTCTTCCAATGACACCCCGGTCAATTAAAGTTAAAATATCGTGAGCTACGGTAGGGATATCTTCTGCAAACGGGACGATTATCCCCGCACCACTTATTTCGCTTGATCTAAAATCAAATCCTGGGGTACTTTCAATGTTTTCCGGAATACCATACTCTTTAATATGATTAAGGAAATTATTAATATCGCCACGATATGGCCATCGCCATTCACGTTCATGTGTCCAGTCAATCTTACCTGGAACATAAGTAACATATCTATATTGTTCAATCAAAGGAAGAGCCGTTTCATCAAGAATACGTTCCCCGTTTCTGCCTTGCGAGCATCGAGCATTGTTATGCTGATCCAACCCATATATGACTGGCCTTGCCCCATAATTAAACATTTGCTCTTTAGGTAAAACGATTGCATATAAACCGATTTTTTCATTTCGTTCTAATCGGCGAACACCAGTCTCTAAATAAGCTGCAATCGGCATATCTGTAAAGCATACCACCGGGGAGTCACCATATACGGTTCGTTGCCCATTTCGGTATGACCAGGACGAGAAAATTTTATGACTGCGTAAAGATAATCGAAGTAAATATTTAGCATCAATGAAACATGCGTGGTGCTGATTATTAAAACCACAGTGCTCAGGCAAATAAATATGGCTACCGGTCTCTAAATTAACGTCCCGAAAAAAATGAATCAAATAATCGGATAAGTCAAATCTGATGTTATTTTTCATGGGACGCCCTCTTTCAAACAGTCTCTTTTTTGCATTCCTTTAAAACCAGCATCACTATTTTATATAAAAATCATCACGAAGTATGCTTCTTTTAACGATGACCTCAAATCCTCCCCCCTTTTGCATCAACTTACGCATCCCTGAAATGGCGAGAACAGGCTAAATCTACCCGAGGTCACTCGCTAAAAACCTCATCCTGGAACAAGCTCAACCGCCCTTCCCCGCTACGGCCCTTTCGCCGAAAAACCGATAATGGGTATAAATATACCGCTATAAGCTATACCCACACACTTCACATTGTTTCTTATCGTTAATCCGATACGCTTTTTTCACATTATTTCTGGCGGTATACGCCGGTGCAAAGTGAATCGGGCTCGTTTCCGCGCTCGCGCGTAACACAATGATTTACCTTGCTGGCGGAACGTCAACGGACCCGCAAAAGCGCCTTATGCCCCTGGCGGAGCGTGGTGCAAAAAGGAGAAAAAATACGCGTTATGAATAACGAGGAGACCTTTTATCAAGCCATGCGTCGTAAGGGAGTGACCCGACGCAGCTTTCTCAAATTCTGTAGCCTTGCCGCCACATCGCTGGGACTGGGCGCCGGAATGACGCCAAAGATCGCCTGGGCGCTGGAGAATAAACCGCGAATTCCGGTGGTCTGGATTCATGGACTGGAATGCACCTGCTGTACCGAATCCTTTATCCGTTCCTCGCACCCGCTAGCCAAAGATGTGATCCTCTCGCTGATTTCCCTTGATTATGACGACACCCTGATGGCCGCCGCCGGCGCACAGGCCGAAGAAGTCTTTGACGATATTACCACTCGCTACGCCGGGAAATACATTCTGGCGGTGGAAGGCAATCCGCCGTTAGGAGAGCAAGGAATGTTCTGTATCAGCGGCGGCCGCCCGTTTATTGAAAAACTGAAGAAAGCCGCCGCGGGCGCCAGCGCTATTATCGCCTGGGGAAACTGCGCCTCCTGGGGTTGCGTCCAGGCCGCCCGCCCCAATCCGACCCAGGCAACGCCTATCGATAAAGTGATCACCGACAAGCCGATCGTGAAAGTCCCTGGATGTCCGCCAATCCCGGATGTCATGAGCGCCATTATCACCTATATGGTGACGTTTGATCGTCTGCCGGAACTCGATCGCATGGGCCGTCCACTGATGTTCTATGGTCAGCGTATCCACGATAAATGCTACCGCCGCGCCCATTTTGACGCCGGTGAATTTGTCGAGAGCTGGGATGATGACGCCGCCCGCAAGGGATACTGCCTGTACAAGATGGGCTGTAAAGGGCCAACCACCTATAACGCCTGCTCCTCCACACGCTGGAATGACGGCGTCTCCTTTCCTATCCAGTCCGGTCACGGATGTCTGGGATGCTCAGAAAATGGTTTCTGGGATCGCGGCTCGTTTTATAGCCGCGTGGTGGATATTCCCCAGATGGGTACCCATTCAACCGCCGATACGGTGGGGCTGACCGCGCTGGGCGTGGTCGCGGCGGGCGTTGGCGGTCACGCTGTCGCCAGCGCGCTCAACCAACGTAAACGCCACAAACAACAGTTAGCGCAAGCCGAACAACAGCCGGACAATGAGGATAAACAGGCATGAGTAACCAGTATCAAACCCAGGGTTATACCGTTAACGACGCCGGCCGTCGTCTGATCGTGGACCCGATTACCCGCATCGAAGGGCATATGCGCTGCGAAGTGAACATTGATGAGCAAAACGTCATTACCAATGCCGTTTCCTGCGGCACAATGTTCCGCGGGCTGGAGATCATTCTGCAAGGCCGTGACCCGCGTGACGCCTGGGCGTTTGTTGAACGTATTTGTGGTGTATGTACCGGGGTACATGCTCTGGCATCGGTGTACGCTATCGAAGATGCGATTGGTATCCAGGTGCCGGATAACGCCAATATTATACGTAACATCATGCTGGCTACGTTGTGGTGTCACGATCATCTGGTCCATTTTTATCAGTTAGCCGGTATGGACTGGATTGATGTTCTGAATGCGCTGAAAGCCGATCCGCGCGCCACCTCGCAGTTGGCGCAAAGCCTTTCCGCCTGGCCGATGTCATCGCCGGGCTACTTCTTTGACGTACAAAATCGATTAAAGAAATTTGTCGATGGCGGTCAGCTTGGGATATTCCGTAACGGCTATTGGGGACATCCACAGTACAAATTGTCGCCAGAGGCTAATCTGATGGGCTTTGCCCACTATCTTGAAGCCCTCGACTTCCAGCGCGAGATCGTCAAAATCCATACCATATTTGGCGGTAAGAACCCCCATCCTAACTGGATCGTTGGCGGGATGCCGTGCGCGATCAATCTCGATCAAAGCGGCGCGGTCGGGGCTATCAATATGGAGCGCCTCAACCTGGTGCAGTCGATCATCACCCGCACCGCCGACTTTATTAACAACGTGATGGTTCCGGACGCGCTGGCTATCGGCCAGTTCAATAAAGCATGGAGTCAAATTGGCACCGGTCTGTCGGATAAATGCGTGCTGAGCTACGGCGCATTTCCGGACATTGCCAACGACTTCAGCCAGCAAAGCCTGTTAATGCCGGGCGGCGCGGTGATCAATGGCGATTTTAAAAATGTTATGCCGGTAGATTTGGCCGATCCGCAGCAGATACAGGAGTTTGTGGATCACGCCTGGTACCGCTATCCGGACGATCGGCTGGGCCGTCATCCTTTTGACGGCATTACCGATCCCTGGTACAACCCGGGTGATGTCAAAGGCAGCGATACGCATATCCAGCAGCTCAACGAGCAGGAACGCTACTCCTGGATTAAAGCGCCGCGCTGGCGGGGTCATGCCATGGAAGTCGGCCCGCTTGCCCGAACGCTTATCGCGTATCACAAAGGGGATGCCGCCACCATAGAGTCGGTAGATCGCATGATGTCTGCCCTTAAACTGCCGCTCTCCGGTATCCAGTCTACGCTTGGCCGTATTTTATGCCGCGCGCACGAAGCGCAATGGGCCGTCGGTAAGCTGCAGTATTTTTTCGACAGGCTTATGACCAACCTGAAAAACGGCGACCTGGCCACCGCCAATACCGAGAAATGGGAACCGGCCAGTTGGCCGCAGCACTGCCGCGGCATCGGTTTTACCGAAGCGCCTCGTGGAGCGTTGGGACACTGGGCGTCAATCCGCGATCAGAAGATTGAACTCTATCAGTGCGTGGTCCCCACCACCTGGAACGCCAGCCCGCGCGATCCTAAAAAACAGATCGGCGCCTATGAAGCGGCATTGATGGGAACGCAAATGGCGATTCCCGACCAACCGTTAGAAATCCTGAGGACGCTGCACAGCTTCGACCCCTGCCTCGCCTGTTCAACCCACGTGCTCGGCGACGACGGCAGCGAACTGATTGCCGTCCAGGTACGCTAAGCGTTAAGGAAAAGAACGATGACTGGAAAGCTATCTCCACGCGTCGGGGAGGCGCGTGATACTGCCGTCAGCCACTATGTGTTTGAAGCGCCGGTACGCCTGTGGCACTGGCTAACGGTGGCCTGCATGTTGGTACTGATGGTAACAGGCTACTTCATTGGCCGGCCCTTGCCGTCGGTGAGTGGCGAGGCGACCTATCTGTTTTACATGGGCTATATCCGGCTGATCCACTTTGCCGCCGCGATGATCTTTACCGTGTTACTGCTGGGGCGAATTTATTGGGCCTGTGTCGGCAACCGCTATTCACGAGAGCTGTTTATTGTCCCGGTCTGGCGTCGTAGTTGGTGGCAAGGCGCTTTCACCGTGGTCCGCTGGTATCTGTTTCTGGAGAAAAAACCGGGGAGCGACATCGGACATAACCCTGTCGCGCAGGCCGCGATGTTCGGCTATTTCCTGTTGTCGGTATTTATGATCCTCACCGGTTTCGCTCTGTTTGGCGAGCATAGCCAGTACGCCATCTTTGCGCCGTTCCGCTATGTGGTTGAATTTTTCTACTGGACCGGCGGCAACTCCATCGATATTCACAGTTGGCACCGACTGGGCATGTGGCTGATCGCCGCCTTCATCGTCGGGCACGTTTACCTCGCTATCCGGGAAGACATTATGTCCGACGATACGGTGATCTCCACCATGATCAATGGCTATCGCAGCCATAAATTCCCCAAACCGCACGACAAGGAGCCCTCATGAATGCGCAACGCGTAGTGGTGATGGGGTTAGGAAACCTGCTGTGGGCCGATGAAGGATTCGGTATCCGGGTCGCGGAGCGTTTGTATGCCCGATATCACTGGCCTGAAGAGGTAGAAATTGTGGACGGCGGTACGCAAGGGCTAAACCTGTTAGGTTATGTTGAGCAAGCCAGCCATCTCCTGCTCCTTGACGCGATCGATTACGGCCTGGCGCCGGGCAGCCTGCGAACCTATGCCGGCGAGAAAATCCCCGCGTATCTCAGCGCCAAAAAAATGAGCCTGCATCAAAACAGTTTTTCCGAAGTTCTGGCGCTGGCCGACATCCGCGGGCATCTGCCCTGTCACATTGCGCTGGTCGGCCTGCAACCGGCGCTACTGGACGACTACGGCGGTAGCCTGAGCGAAATAGCTCGCAGCCAGCTACCGGCGGCAGAACAGGCCGCCCTGGCGCAACTGGCCGCCTGGGGGATCGTGCCGCAGGCAAATGAGGTCGCACGCTGCCTGAACTATAAATGCCTGTCGATGGAAAATTATGAGGGAGTGCGCATACGTCAGTATCAGACACGTCTGGAGGGCAAAAGAAGTGGCGAATGACACCCCGTTCTCTGCGCTATGGCAACGCCTGTTAACCCGTGGATGGCAACCGGTAGAGGCTTCTACGGTAGACGACTGGATCAAACGGGTTGGAGATGGCGTCATCCTGTTAAGTAGCGATCCGCGGCGTACGCCGGAAGTCAGCGATAACCCGGTGATGATTGCCGAACTCCTGCGTGAGTTCCCGCAGTTTGACTGGCAGGTGGCGGTGGCCGACCTTGAACAAAGCGAAGCTATCGGCGATCGCTTTAATGTACGTCGGTTTCCGGCGACGTTGGTTTTTACAGACGGCAAGCTACGCGGCGCGCTCAGCGGCATTCATCCCTGGGCTGAACTGCTCACGCTGATGCGTTCGATAGTTGACACTCCCGCAGCGCAGGAGACAGTACAATGAGCAACGCCTTTTTTCATCTGCTGGGGCCAGGTACGCAGCCTGATGACGCCAGTTTCTCGATGAATCCCTTACCGCTCACCTGTCAGGTCAATGGCGACCCAAGTATGGCGGCGCTGGAGCGCTGCGCTCACAGCCCGGCGGTGATGGCATTGTTGACCGATCTGCGAGGTCAGCTTGCCCGGCGCATCCCGGAAGTCGGCGACGTGCTGGGATGGGAGTTATCTCCCCTGAATGCCGATGATCTCTCATTCCTCAATACGCTATTGGGCGAAGGCGAAGTCTCGGTACGCATTCAGCATCCGGACGGGAGTGAAAGCGAGATCCAGGAGACCATCTTCTGCGGCCTGTGGCGGGTACGCCATCTGCATAACCGACGTCTGCTGACGGATCGTCTGGAAGCGGGTAGCGCGCCCCTGACATTATGGCAAGCGGCGACTGCCGATACGCTGCCTGACGACTCTCTGCTGCCTCCGCCTGTCGCTGGCCTGATGAATGGACTGCCGCTGGCCCATGAATTATTGGCGCACGTACGCGATCCGGCGTTGCAACCACACAGCATCAATTTGACCCAACTGCCGCTCAGCGAGGCCGATCGTCTTTTTCTGGCGCGTTTATGCGGACACGGGAACATCCAGATTCGCATCTCCGGGTATGGCGAAAGCCAAATCAACGCCACAGCATTGCGCCATCTCTGGCATGTGCGCTGTCTGGACGCCCTTAAAGGGCCGTTGCTCGATAGCTATGAGATTTGTCCTTTGCCGGAGCTGGTACTGGCGGCCCCGGAAGATCTGGCCGATTCGCGCCAGCGCCTGGATGAAGTCTGCCGATGGCTGGAGACGCGCTAGCGCTCTCAACAGGAACGTCACCGGAGTCCGGTACTGATTAGCTTTTTACTCTCTTTCTGCCTACAGGAGTTAGCATGTGGGATGTCATTGACTTATCGCGCTGGCAGTTTGCGCTGACCGCGCTGTATCACTTTTTATTTGTTCCTCTTACGCTTGGGCTGATTTTTTTGCTGGCCGTCATGGAGACGATCTATGTGGTGACGGGGAAAACCGTCTACCGCGATATGACGCGTTTCTGGGGCAAGCTCTTCGGGATCAATTTTGCTCTCGGTGTGGCTACCGGCCTGACCATGGAGTTTCAGTTCGGGACTAACTGGTCGCTCTATTCCAACTATGTGGGCGATATCTTCGGCGCGCCGCTGGCGATGGAAGCGTTACTGGCCTTTTTTCTCGAATCCACTTTTGTCGGTCTGTTCTTTTTCGGCTGGCAGCGGCTGAATAAATACCAACACCTGCTGGTCACCTGGCTGGTGGCCTTCGGCTCCAATATTTCAGCATTATGGATTCTGAATGCCAATGGCTGGATGCAGTATCCTACCGGCGCTCATTTCAACATCGATACGTTACGGATGGAAATGAGCAGCTTCAGCGATCTGGTCTTTAACCCGGTGAGCCAGGTGAAATTCGTCCATACCGTCATGTCCGGTTATGTCACCGGCGCCATGTTTATTATGTCCATCAGCGCCTGGTATCTGCTACGTGGCCGCGAGCGTGAGGTGGCCTTGCGCTCGTTTGCTATCGGCTCAGTATTCGGCACCCTGGCCATTCTGGGAACCCTGCAACTGGGGGACAGTTCGGCCTACGAAGTCGCCCAAATTCAGCCGGTGAAACTGGCGGCGATGGAAGGCGAATGGCAAACCGAACCCGCGCCCGCGCCGTTTCATCTGATTGCCTGGCCGCAGCAGGAACAGGAGCGTAATGCATTTGCCGTGAAGATCCCTGCTCTGCTGGGTATTCTGGCCACCCATTCGCTGGATACACCGGTTCCGGGGTTAAAAAACCTGATGGACGACGCTCTGCCGCGCCTGAAGCGTGGCCGGGAGGCCTGGTTACTCATGAAGGAGATAGCGCAAGGCAATCGCTCGCCGCAGGTACTGAATGCGTTTCACGCCGTTGAGGGCGATCTGGGGTACGGCATTCTGCTGGCGAAATATGCCCCGGATATGAACCATGTGACGCCGGAGCAGTATCGTGCGGCCCAGCGTGGCGCTATTCCTCAGGTGGCGCCGGTGTTCTGGAGTTTCCGTATTATGGTCGGCTGCGGTTCGCTGCTGTTAGTGGTGATGTTGATTGCGTTGATACAGACGCTGCGAATGCGTATCGACCAGCATCGCTGGGTATTGCGTATGACGCTGTGGAGCCTGCCGTTACCGTGGATTGCCATTGAAGCCGGTTGGTTTATGACGGAGTTTGGCCGTCAGCCCTGGGCGATTCAGGACATTCTGCCGACCTGGTACGCTCACTCCGCGCTGACGCCGGGCCAGCTGGCCTTCTCAATGGGACTTATCCTCGGACTTTACACCCTGTTTTTAATCGCGGAAGTCTATCTGATGCAGAAGTACGCGCGTCTTGGGCCGAGCGCCATGCAACATCAACAACAAGCGCAACAACAGGGATAAAGGAGACAATCATGTTGGATTATGAAACGTTGCGGTTCATTTGGTGGCTGCTGATCGGCGTCATCCTGGTGGCATTTATGGTAACTGACGGGTTTGATATGGGTGTCGGTTGCCTGCTCCCGCTGATAGCGCGCAACGATGACGAACGCCGGGTATTGATCAATAGCGTGGGCGCCCACTGGGAAGGAAACCAGGTATGGTTGATTCTCGCGGGCGGGGCATTATTCGCCGCCTGGCCACGGGTCTATGCCGCCGCGTTTTCCGGTTTTTATGTGGCGATGATCCTGGTGCTGTGTGCCCTCTTCTTTCGCCCGCTGGCCTTTGATTATCGGGGAAAAATCGCCAATGCCCGCTGGCGCGCGCTGTGGGATACCGGTCTGGTTATCGGCAGCCTGGTTCCCCCAGTCGTATTCGGCATCGCGTTCGGCAACCTGTTTTTAGGCGTGCCGTTTGCCTTCACGCCGCAGCTTCATGTTGACTATTTTGGCACCTTCTGGCAGTTACTCTCGCCCTTTGCCCTACTGTGTGGATTATTGAGTCTGTCGTTGGTGATTATGCAAGGAGGCGTCTGGTTACAGTTGAAAACGGAGGGCGTTATTCGTCAACGGGCTCTGTCGGCCACCCGCTACAGCGCGCTGCTGATCGTGATCTGCTTCCTGCTGGCCGGTTACTGGCTGTGGGCCGGCGTTGATGGCTTTGTCTTGCTCACGCAGGATGCCAACGGCCCTTCCAATCCGCTCTTAAAAGGCGTGGCGATACTCCCTGGCGCATGGATGAACCACTTTATACGCTCGCCGCTACTGCTCATCATCCCGTTGCTCGGTATGATCCTGCCGATTCTGGCTTTCTATGCCTGCCTTCGCGGTCAGACTATTCGTGGATTTCTGTTCGCTTCCCTGACCCAGGCCTGCGTCATCTTTACCGCCGGCATAACGCTATTTCCTTTTGTGATGCCGTCGAGTGTTAGTCCTCTCTCCAGCCTGACGGTGTGGGACAGCACCTCCAGCCAGATGACGCTCGAAATCATGCTGGTGATTGTGCTGATTTTTCTGCCGATCGTACTGCTCTATACGCTATGGAGCTATTACAAAATGTTGGGGCGTATCAACCTGGGGACCCTCCGCCGCAACGATCATGAACTTTATTAGGGAGCGGGAGCGATGTGGTATTTACTGTGGTTTGTCGGCATTCTGCTGATGTGCTCACTGTCGACACTGGCGCTGGTATGGCTTGAGTCGCGTCAACAATAAAGAGGTAAACCGGGGTCAGCGCCGTCTGACTCCGGTTATTTTTATCTTTTTACGCGCCTGGTGAAGACGTTTCCCCGCCGACAGGACGACATAACATTGATACATGTCGTTATCATAACGTTTACTTTTAGAGGTGCGTCATAATTATGACAAATAGCCACCTTGCACATATTTCGCATATTTAAGCAATTAATTGCATAATTAGCAATATATCACCTCTTATAGCGGATAGTTAACCACTTCCCATCCAAAATCATAACGAAAATCCAACTGCCTGCCATTTTTGATCTGAGTTAATTGTTTAAAAAAGTGTTAAATTTATCGCTGCATGGTGTGATCTACTATGTACCACGGTCAATTAAAGAACATATTACTTTTATCACTAAGGTTTATCATGGATAAGTTATCTTACGCTTCAGATAGCAGCACATCTGCCTGGAATACCTACCTGCAACAAATCGAGCGTGTGGCCCCTTATCTGGGCGAGTTATCCCCCTGGGTGGATACTCTGCGCCACCCAAAACGCGCTCTGATCGTCGATATTCCGGTACAAATGGATGATGGCACTATTCGTCATTTCGAAGGATATCGCGTGCAGCACAACCTCTCCCGAGGTCCGGGTAAAGGCGGTGTTCGCTACCATCCTGACGTTGATCTCAATGAAGTGATGGCCCTGTCAGCATGGATGACCATCAAATGTGCCGCGCTGAACCTGCCATACGGCGGCGCTAAAGGCGGTATCCGCGTCGATCCGTTCTCGCTGTCGGAAGGTGAACTGGAGCGTTTGACCCGCCGCTATACCAGCGAGATCGGCATTATCATCGGGCCGCAGAAAGATATTCCTGCGCCGGATGTCGGCACCAACGGTAAAGTGATGGCCTGGATGATGGATACGTATTCCATGAATCATGGCACGACGGTCACTGGCGTCGTCACCGGTAAGCCTATCCATCTTGGCGGTTCGCTGGGCCGTGAAAAAGCGACGGGGCGCGGCGTTTTCGTCAGCGGGCTGGAAGCCGCACGTCGGGCGAATATTGCTGTTGAAGGCGCTCGCGTTGCGGTTCAGGGTTTCGGTAACGTCGGCAGCGAAGCCGCGCGTCTGTTTGCAGGCGCTGGCGCCCGTGTCGTGGCGATTCAGGATCATACCGCGACCCTGTTTAACGCCACCGGTATTGACATGAAGGCGCTCACGGCATGGCAGACAGAACACAAACAGATAGCCGGTTTCCCGGGCGCGGAAACTATCGCCAGCGATGCGTTCTGGCGTCTGGAGATGGATATTCTGATCCCGGCGGCGCTTGAAGGTCAGATAACTCGTCAGCGCGCGGAAGCCCTGACGTGTAAGCTGGTGCTGGAAGGGGCTAACGGCCCAACCTATCCGGATGCTGATGATGTTCTGGCCAGCCGTGGTATCCTTGTGGTGCCTGACGTGGTCTGTAACGCAGGCGGCGTAACCGTCAGCTACTTCGAATGGGTACAAGATATGGCCAGCTTCTTCTGGAGCGAAGAAGAGATCAATGCGCGCATGGACAAAATCATGACCGACGCGATTGTCCATGTCTGGGAGAAAGCGGCTGAGAAATCCTGCTCTCTGCGCACCGCAGCCTATATTGTCGCCTGTGAGCGCATTCTGCTGGCCCGTAAAGATCGCGGTATCTATCCAGGTTAAGGCGACAAATCATTGCGCTAAAATCCACGTCCCGGCGTGGATTTTTTGTCTGTATACCCCGTTTTCCACGCGCGCGCCGATAAATTCTGTCTCAATAAAATGTCTGTTTGTTCGCAAAATAGCGGTTCAATCACGCGTATCTGGTCATCGTAGACTAAGGTTTTGTCATGGTAAATGCCGTTGGCTTTGGCTCACCGCTAAGGAGATAACTTGATGATACCCCCAGAGATTCGCCGTTCTGTTCTACTGCAGAAAGCCATAAAACTGGCGCTGGCAGGGACGCTGCTGACGTTTGCATCGTTTTCGGCGACTGCCGCAGACCCGTCTTCCGACACTGAAACTCCGCAGCCGCCGGATATTTTGCTTGGCCCGCTCTTTAATGATGTCCAGAATGCAAAACTCTTCCCCGATCAGAAAACCTTTGCTGACGCCATACCTAATAGCGATCCGCTCATGATTCTTGCGGATTATCGTATGCAGCGGAACCAGTCCGGCTTCGATTTACGTCATTTTGTTGATGTTAACTTCACCCTGCCGAAAGCGGGTGAAAAATATGTCCCGCCTGCCGGGCAGTCATTGCGTGAACATATTGATGGCCTGTGGCCGGTGCTGACACGTTCAACTAAAAACGTCGAAAAGTGGGACTCGCTCTTGCCGTTGCCTGAATCCTATGTCGTGCCGGGTGGTCGATTCAGAGAGATTTACTACTGGGACAGCTACTTTACGATGCTGGGGCTGGCGGAAAGCGGGCACTGGGATAAGGTGGCGGATATGGTGGCGAACTTTGGTTACGAAATTGACGCCTGGGGGCATATTCCTAACGGCAACCGTACCTACTACCTGAGTCGTTCGCAGCCGCCTTTCTTTGCGTTTATGGTTGAGTTACTGGCGCAACATGAAGGTGACGATGCGCTGAAAGAATACCTGCCGCAACTGCAAAAAGAGTACGCCTACTGGATGGAGGGCGTTGAGACATTGCAGCCAGGGCAACAAAACCAACGCGTCGTCAAACTGGAAGACGGCAGCGTTCTCAACCGCTACTGGGACGATCGGGATACGCCCCGCCCTGAATCCTGGGTTGAAGATATCGCTACCGCCAAAAGCAACCCCAACCGCCCGGCAACGGAGATCTATCGAGACCTCCGTTCTGCTGCCGCCTCCGGCTGGGATTTCAGCTCCCGCTGGATGGATAATCCGCAGCAGCTCAGTACCATTCGTACCACCACTATTGCCCCTGTCGATCTTAACGCTCTGCTGTATCAACTGGAGAAAACCCTCGCCCGCGCCAGCGCTGCGGCGGGCGATCGGGCCAAAGCCTCGCACTATGACGCGCTGGCCAACGCGCGGCAAAAAGCCATTGAAATGCATCTGTGGAATAACAAAGAGGGTTGGTATGCCGACTACGATCTGAAGAACAATAAAATCCGTGACCAACTCACCGCTGCCGCGCTGTTCCCGCTCTATGTAAACGCCGCCGCGAAAGATCGCGCCGCGAAAGTGGCGGCGGCGGCCCAGGCGCATCTGCTACAGCCTGGCGGGCTGGCTACCACCTCGGTTAAAAGCGGACAGCAATGGGATGCGCCAAACGGCTGGGCGCCGTTACAATGGGTCGCTGCCGAAGGATTGCAAAATTATGGGCAGGATGACGTGGCAATGGAAGTCACCTGGCGCTTTTTAACCAATGTGCAGCACACCTACGATCGCGAGAAAAAACTGGTCGAAAAATATGATGTCAGCAGCACCGGAACCGGCGGTGGCGGCGGCGAATATCCACTTCAGGACGGCTTTGGCTGGACCAACGGCGTGACGCTGAAAATGCTCGATCTGATTTGTCCGCAGGAAAAACCGTGCGATAGCGTACCGTCTACTCGTCCGGCATCGTTAAGCGCAACGCCGACAAAAACGCCGTCTGCAGCGACGCAGTAACGCGTGTTTATAGTAGGTTGACCCGGTGCTGACCGGGTCAACGCTTACACGTTCTGCAGCGGTTAGCCGCGTCGCAGAAGGCGGAAAATCACCAGCACCACGATCGCGCCCACCACGGCGACCAGGAAACTGTGCAGATTAAAGCCGCTGATACTGCCGCCAATACCAAACATCGTCGCCAGCCATCCGCCAACGACCGCCCCGACGATACCGAGAATACAGGTCAGGATAAATCCCCCGCCATCGCGCCCCGGCATAAGCAATTTGGCGATAACGCCGGCAATCAAACCAAAAACAATCCAGGCGATAATTCCCATTTGCGAACCCTCTTTCCAGTAAAAACGTTTTAAGTATAGGCAAAGTCGAGCGTCGCATTTCTGAACACTGATTTATCTCGCGGACATAAAAATTTATTTATCGCTATTAAGTTCTTTCTACCGATGCCGATAACCCAACGATAGTCTGCGTATCAGGGGTTATTTCGTGTGAGTGGTTACAATGAGCAGTTCCTGAAAAAAAATCCATTAGCGATATTAGGCGTGCTACGGGATTTAAATAAAAATCAGGTTCCACTGCGTATTTCATGGGCGCATGGTCAATTCATCAGTAAAATTTTGGCGGTAGACCCGGAAAAACTCATCGTGGATTACGGCAGCCAGGAATACGAAAATAGCGCCGTATTACGTGCCGGGCAGGTAGCCATTATCGCAGAAACGCAGGGCGCAAAAGTCGAGTTCACGTTGCCGCAACTCGTTACAGGCGAATATCAGCGGCTGCCGGCCTTTATCACGCCCCTGCCGTCGTCACTGTGGTTTGTCCAGCGCCGGGAGTATTTTCGCATTGGCGCGCCGCTGTATCCGCCTTATTACGGCGTCACCACGCTACCGGACACCCGTACGTTACGTTTTCGCCTGTTTGATCTTTCCCTGGGCGGCATGGGCGCGCTACTGGAATCCGCCATCCCCGACGGACTAATCGAAGGCGCACGCTTTTCGCAGGTTGAACTGAACATGGGGCAATGGGGGATTTTTCACGTTGACGCCCAGCTTATCTCCATCAGCGAGCGTAAGGTGATTGATGGGAAAAATGAAACGATCACCACTCCCCGCCTGAGCTTTCGTTTCCTTAACGTTAGCCCGGCGGTGGAGCGGGAGTTGCAGCGGATTATTTTTTCGCTTGAGCGCGAGGCCCGAGAAAGAGCGAATAAAGTGCGAGAATAATCTTCACGCTAAACTACATGGCGTCCAGCGCCTGCTGAAGCTTCCAGATATAGCGCGGCGCCTGCGGCGCGGGATGATTATCAACAACATGTTCAAAAAACTCGTCCGCATCCAGATCGTTAATTTTTTCTATCGCCTTCTTCCTGTCGGATGAAAAAGTACGCAATAACGCGCCTGCGCCGTTAGCATAAGAGACGACCAGCGCATATTGCATCACCTGCGGATCTTTGATGCCGGCCAGCGGCCCATTTTCCAGAATGCTCAGATACGCCGCGCCCATTGAGATGTTACGCTCAGGGTTTTTCAGCTCGCTGGTGGTCGGTTCGCCACGCCAGCCCATACGACGGTAAACGTCGCGCCCGGAGGTCGACGCCTTTAACTGCATCAGGCCAATCGCATTAGATTTACTGACCGCGTTAGGGTTGCCGCCGGATTCAATGGCGATAATCGCGGTGATTAAATGCGGATCAACCCCCCATGCCGCCCCGGCTTTTTCACTGATGGGCATCCACTGCATCGCACGCTTTACAGGCACTTCGGCATTCCACGGCGGATTCCTGTAATCCTGTTTTGAGCTACAGCCAGCCAGTATTACTACCAAAAAAGCAAACCATCTTAATTTCACGTCATCTATCCTTATAGCCGTAACTTATCTGCCGAAGAGGTCATACCGCCCCGGCCAGGCACTTAGGTTGCCTCCCTGGTGCGCATCCAGAAACGTCGCACAACGAGGGACATCGCCTAATATATGCGGCATGATATACATTTGCATTCTATTGTCAGCAAGGAATTACCATGTCTCTGTTTCATTTAATCGCCCCGTCGGGCTACTGTATTAACCAACAGGCCGCGTTACGCGGCGTTCAGCGCCTGACTGACGCGGGTCATCAGGTGGAGAATGACGAGGTGATTCGTCGCCGCTTTCAGCGTTTTGCCGGTACGGACGCGGAACGGCTGGCCGATGTTAATTCGCTGGCCTCGCTAACGTCGCCGGATACAATCGTCATGCCGGTTCGCGGCGGCTATGGCGCCAGCCGCTTGTTGGATCGTATCGACTGGCAGGCGCTCGCCTCCCGGCAACAGCGCGATCCCTTACTGATTTGCGGTCATAGCGATTTTACGGCGATTCAGGCTGGACTCCTGGCGCAGGCCAATGTCATCACCTTTAGCGGTCCTATGCTGGCGGCAAATTTTGGCGCCGAAACGCTGAATACGTTCACCGAGCAACATTTCTGGCTGGCGCTACGCAAGGCGCAATTTACCGTAGAGTGGCAAGGCGACGGCCCTCAGTGCGACGCACAGGGCACCTTATGGGGCGGAAATCTGGCGATGTTGATTTCCCTTATCGGTACGCCCTGGATGCCGACTATCGATAAAGGAATTTTAGTGCTGGAAGATGTCAATGAGCATCCTTTCCGGGTGGAGCGTATGCTTTTGCAACTGGAGTACGCCGGAATTTTAAACCGCCAGAGCGCCATCGTTCTCGGCAGCTTTAGCGGCGCGGCGCCCAACGAGTATGACGCCGGTTATTCTCTGGAGAGCGTCTACGCGTTTTTACGTTCCCGTCTGTCCGTTCCGCTGATTACCGGTCTCGACTTCGGGCATGAACAACGTACGGTAACGCTCCCTATCGGGGCAAACGCGATGCTTAAAAATACGCGCCAGGGGACTCAACTCACTTTATCTGGCCATCCTACGCTGCAATTGTAAAAAAAGTCCCCGACAGGCTAAGTAAAACGCTGCCCTGGCCGTTATTATGTTAATGTTAAATAATACGAAGTCGTGTGAGTCAGGAGATATAAAACGTTGGATGCTGCAACAATTATTAGTCTATTTATTTTAGGTTCCATCCTTGTAACCAGCAGTATCCTGTTAAGTTCATTCTCATCGCGACTGGGTATCCCGATTCTGGTCATTTTCCTCGCCATCGGGATGTTAGCGGGTGTGGATGGCATTGGCGGTATTCCTTTCGATAATTATCCTTTCGCTTATATGGTCAGTAACCTGGCGCTGGCGATTATTTTACTCGATGGCGGAATGCGCACCCAGGCCAGCTCTTTCCGGGTAGCGCTGGGCCCCGCGCTGTCGCTGGCGACGCTCGGCGTACTGATCACGTCGGGGTTAACAGGTATGATGGCCGCCTGGCTGTTTCATCTGGATCTTATCGAAGGTCTGCTTATCGGCGCGATAGTCGGTTCCACTGACGCCGCAGCGGTCTTTTCTCTGCTTGGCGGCAAAGGGCTAAACGAACGTGTAGGCTCCACGCTGGAGATCGAATCGGGAAGTAACGACCCGATGGCCGTTTTTCTGACCATTACATTAATTGAGATGATCCAGAAGCATGAAACCGGCCTGGACTGGATGTTTGCCGTCCATATTATCCAACAGTTCGGTCTCGGTATTGTTTTTGGCCTGGGCGGCGGTTACCTGCTACAGCAGATGATCAACCGTATTTCTCTGCCCAGCGGCCTGTATCCGATGCTGGCGCTCAGCGGCGGTATTCTGATTTTTGCTTTGACGACCGCGCTTGAAGGCAGCGGCATTCTCGCGGTCTATCTGTGCGGATTCCTGTTAGGAAACCGCCCGATTCGCAACCGTTACGGCATCCTGCAAAACTTTGACGGACTAGCCTGGCTGGCGCAGATCGCGATGTTCCTGGTTCTGGGGCTGCTGGTGACGCCTTCCGATCTGTGGCCGATTGCCGTCCCTGCGCTTATTCTCTCCATCTGGATGATTTTCTTCGCCCGCCCACTGTCGGTGTTTACCGGCCTGCTGCCATTTCGCGGCTTCAATCTTCGGGAGCGCATTTTCATCAGTTGGGTCGGACTGCGCGGTGCGGTGCCGATTATTCTCGCCGTTTTCCCGATGATGGCCGGGCTTGAAAACGCTCGCCTGTTCTTTAATGTCGCTTTCTTTGTGGTACTGGTGTCGCTGCTCCTGCAGGGAACATCGCTGTCATGGGCGGCGAAGAGAGCCAAAGTGGTCGTGCCTCCGGTTGGCTGGCCAGTATCGCGCGTGGGGCTTGACATCCATCCTGATAATCCGTGGGAGCAATTCATTTATCAGTTGAGCGCCGACAAATGGTGCGTCGGCGCGGCGTTGCGCGACCTGCATATGCCGAACGAAACCCGCATTGCCGCGCTATTTCGCAATAATGAACTGTTTCACCCCACGGGTAGCACTCGCCTGCAGGAAGGCGACGTACTCTGCGTGATTGGCCGGGAGCGCGATCTGCCAGCGCTGGGCAAATTGTTTAGCCAGTCGCCGCCGGTTTCGTTAGATCAGCGTTTCTTTGGCGATTTTATCCTCGAAGCGAATGCGAAATTCGCCGACGTGGCGCTTATCTACGGTCTGGAAGAAGGAACGGAATACCGGGATAAACAACAAACTCTGGGTGAAATCATACAGCAGCTGCTGGGCGCTGCGCCGGTCGTCGGCGATCAGGTGGAGTTTGGCGGCATGATTTGGACGGTAGCTGAAAAAGAAGATAACGTGGTACGCAAGATTGGGGTACGCGTCGCCGAAGACGAAGCAGAATAAGGTCGCCTGGCAACGTCGACCCGCCCCCAAGTGGACCGGTCGACGCCTTAGCCTGAATTAGGTTACGTTGTCACAAACGGCACACGCGGCGCTACGGCGCACAGTAGCTCATAGCCCAGCGTGCCTGCCGCAGAAGCGACATCATCGACCTTAATTTCTTTGCCCCATAATTCAACCGGCGTGCCGATTCCCGCCTGCGGACACGGCGTCAAATCCACCGCCAGCATATCCATTGAAACGGTGCCTACTGTTCTGGTACGGATACCGTCCACCAGCACAGGCGTCCCGGTCGGCGCATGGCGTGGATAGCCATCGGCATAACCCGCCGCGACGATGCCAATGCGTTGTTCCTGAGTCACAGAATACCCTCCGCCATAGCCTACCCTTTCACCCGCGCTCAGCGTCTGCACGCCAATAATTTCGCTACTCAGCGTCATCACAGGTTTTAGTCCGGTATCGGCAATATCCCGCCACTGTCCTGACGGCGACGCGCCGTACAAAATAATGCCCGGCCTGACCCAGTCATAATGCGCCTGGGGATGCCACAGCGTCGCTGCCGAATTTGATAACGAGTATGCACACTGAAGACCTTCCGTCGCCAGCGCAATACGCCTCATCGCCTCCCCGATACCTTCCGGATGATCGGCCTGAGCAAAATGTGACATCAGGGTCATTTCACCGACATTGCGCATTGCCCGCAATTGCTGCCAGACGGTCTGCGCCCGCTCAGGCTGAAAACCGAGTCGGTTCATGCCGCTGTTGACTTTGACATAGATATCCAGCGGCGCGTTAAGCCGCGCATTTTGCAGCGCTTTCAACTGCCAGTTACTGTGGATGCAGGTGGTCAGCCGATAAGTGTCATACGCCTCCAGGTCTTGCGCATGGAAAAACCCCTCCAGCATCAATATCGGCCCTTTCCACCCGCGCTCACGCAGGGTAATCGCCTCTTCAAGGTTGAGCATAGCGAAACCATCTGTGGCGCCCAGCGCGCTCCAGACGCGTTCAATACCGTGGCCGTAGGCGTTGGCTTTCACTACCGACCAGACGCGCGCCTCTGGGGCCGCCCGGCGCACAATAGCCAAATTTTGTTTCATTACCTGTAAATCAAGGCTGGCCTGTATAGGGCGGGTCATTTCACTTCCTTTATCAGTTATGCGCGCTATGCAAACGTTGCGGGGGGGTGGGCGTAAAATCGGAACGGTATCGCGCCACGCTCAGATCGTCGTAGGGTATCGCTGGCGTGCGACCCGACAAGATATCGCTTAACAACTGGCCTGAACCGCAGGCCATCGTCCAGCCTAAGGTGCCGTGTCCAGTATTAAGCCACAGATTTTTATAACGGGTGCGTCCTACTACCGGCGTGCCGTCCGGCGTCATGGGGCGCAGGCCGGTCCAGAATGTGGCCTGCTCAATATGACCGCCGCGCGGAAAGAGATCGCGCACAACCATCTCCAGCGTCTCGCGGCGCGGTTGCAGTAAGTCGGTATTAAAGCCCACGATTTCCGCCATTCCCCCCACGCGAATACGCTTATCAAAACGCGTAATAGCGATTTTGTAGGTTTCATCAAGAATCGTCGATACTGGCGCGCCGTCTGGCTCGACGATTGGGATGGTTAATGAATAGCCTTTCAGCGGATACACCGGGATATCAACAATGCCTTTAAGCATCGCCGTCGAATACGATCCAAACGCCATAACATACGCATCTGCTTTAATGATCTCATCGGCGCATTTCACGCCGTAAATCTGATCATTTTCGTACAGTAATTTTTCCACGGGAGTATTAAAGCGAAAGGTTACGCCCGCCTGCTCCGCCATGCGCGCCAGACGCTGGGTAAAGAGCTGACAGTCCCCGGTTTCATCATTCGGTAAGCGCAGTCCGCCGGTTAATTTATGCGCAACCTCAGCCAGAGCGGGTTCAACTTCCGCCAGTCGGCTGGATTCCAGGAGCTGATACGGCACCCCGGCATCTTCCAGCACGGCGATATCACGGGTGGCGTTCTCATACTGTTGCGCGGTGCGGAAGAGTTGTAGCGTTCCCCCCTGGCGGCCTTCATATTCGATACCGGTCGCGGCGCGTAGCGTTTTCAGACAGTCGCGACTATATTCCGCCAGGCGCACCATGCGGCCTTTATTTTCCATATAATGCCGGGTATCGCAGTTACGCAGCATTTGCCACATCCACTTCAGTTGAAATGGAGTGCCATCCAGACGCACCGCCAGCGGCGCATGGCGCTGGAACATCCATTTTATCGCCTTCAGCGGTACGCCAGGGGCCGCCCAGGGCGCCGCATATCCCGGTGAAATTTGTCCGGCATTCGCCGCGCTGGTTTCTTGCGCCGGGCCGGATTCGCGATCGATGACGGTGACATCATGCCCCGCCTGACTCAAGTACCAGGCGCTGGTCACGCCAACTACGCCACTCCCCAGGATGACAACTCGCATAGCCACTCCGTTAATAGTAAAAGAACAATCTTCTGATTACATCTTGATAACCCAGATGAAAATATTATTCAACATATGACTTTTTTATGGTGACGTGCTTCACATATACCCTAAAGACAAGCGATCCCACTGGTTTGGGATCTCCTGCTACGCGGCATGGCTATACAGCATAAAATGATGCCAATACCCGATTTTTTGCCGTTCAATGTGGAGGAAACCGCAAAGAAAAGTTTTCACGATCAAGTCGTTTTTTAACATGGTGTTCTATGCTTGAAAGGAGGCGCTCCATACAGAGAGCGTCGCCAACAATGAGGGTGCGCGAATGGCAATGATTGATTCCATGAACAAGGACACCACACGTTTGAGCGATGGACCCGACTGGACATTTGAGCTGCTGGATGTCTATCTGGCAGAGATAGACCGCGTGGCGAAGCTCTACCAACTGGATACTTACCCGCACCAAATTGAAGTCATCACTTCCGAACAGATGATGGACGCCTACTCCAGCGTCGGGATGCCGATCAACTATCCGCACTGGTCGTTTGGCAAAAAGTTCATTGAGACGGAACGTCTGTATAAGCATGGTCAACAAGGACTGGCTTATGAAATTGTGATCAACTCTAATCCCTGCATTGCCTACCTGATGGAAGAGAACACCATCACCATGCAAGCGCTGGTCATGGCGCACGCCTGTTACGGCCACAACTCCTTTTTTAAAAATAATTATCTCTTCCGGAGCTGGACGGATGCCAGCTCTATCGTCGATTACCTGATTTTCGCCCGAAATTACATTACCCGCTGTGAAGAACGCTACGGAGTGGATGAAGTAGAAAAACTGCTCGACTCCTGCCACGCGCTGATGAATTACGGCGTCGATCGCTATAAGCGCCCGCAGAAAATCTCGTTGCAGGAAGAGAAAGCGCGACAAAAAAGCCGGGAAGAGTATCTACAAAGCCAGGTGAATATGCTGTGGCGCACGCTGCCAAAACGCGAAGAAGAAAAAACGGTCGCCGAAGCACGCCGCTTTCCCGCTGAACCGCAGGAAAACCTGCTCTATTTTATGGAGAAAAACGCCCCGTTGCTCGAGCCGTGGCAGCGCGAAATTCTGCGCATCGTGCGTAAAGTCAGCCAGTATTTTTATCCGCAGAAACAGACGCAGGTCATGAACGAGGGCTGGGCGACCTTCTGGCACTACACCATCCTGAACCATCTGTATGATGAAGGCAAAGTGACGGAACGCTTTATGCTGGAGTTTTTACACAGCCATACCAATGTCGTATTTCAGCCGCCCTATAATAGCCCCTGGTATAGCGGAATTAACCCCTATGCGCTCGGCTTTGCCATGTTCCAGGATATCAAACGTATTTGTCAGTCCCCCACGGATGAAGATAAATACTGGTTTCCGGATATTGCCGGTTCCGACTGGCTGGAAACGCTGCACTTCGCCATGCGCGATTTTAAAGATGAAAGCTTTATCAGCCAGTTCCTGTCGCCAAAAGTGATGCGTGATTTCCGTTTCTTCACGGTACTTGATGATGACAGGCATAATTATCTGGAGATCTCCGCCATTCATAACGAAGAAGGTTATCGGGAGATTCGATCAAAACTGTCGTCACAGTATAACCTGAGCAATCTGGAGCCGAATATTCAGGTCTGGAATGTGGATTTACGCGGCGACAGATCGCTGACGTTGCGTTATATCCCGCATAACCGCGCACCGCTGGATAAAGGCCGCAAAGAGGTGCTGAAACATGTGCATCGGTTATGGGGCTTTGATGTGATGCTGGAGCAACAAAATGAGGATGGCAGCGTAGAACTGCTGGAGCGTTGTCCGCCGCGCATGAACATGCTGTAATCGAGATGCTGCCCGGTAGTGTTTGCGCTTACCGGGCATCGCGGGATTATCGTCCCTGAATCGCTAAATCGCCGGGCAGATTTTTCTGCATCCGATGCCAAATCTCGCCGCTGTCATGCCCGTAACGTCGCACCGTTTCATACACCTGGTCGTGCGCGCCCTGCTCGCATAACGACGATAATTTATGATAGAAACCCAGTGCCAGACTGCGCGCTTCCGGATTGGCGAAATAGTGGCGACCAATGCGGGTGTATAACCCTTTCATGCCGTTCAGGATCAAGCCGTAAATAGGATTGCCGGAGGCGAATGCCAGACCACGAAAGATGTTATAGTCCAGATCGGCGAATGCATCGGCATGGTCGGCCACTTCGTGGGCAGTGGCCAGTACTTCCTGCGCCTTATCCGGGTGTTGACGCAACGCGGTACGAATAAAGATAGTAGAAATATTGGTACGCACCGACAACAAATTGTCGATCAGTTGCGGAACGCTTTCATGATCAAGGCGGGCCAGCGTTTCAAGGATATTCAGCCCTGACGTTTCCCAAAAATTATTAACCTTTGTCGGTTTGCCATGCTGAATGGTCAGCCAGCCATCTCGCGCCAGCCGCTGTAACACCTCGCGTAATGTCGTGCGCGTCACGCCGATCAGTTCGGAGAGTTCTCGTTCTGCCGGTAAGATCGTGCCAGGAGGAAAGCGGTTATTCCAGATACTTTCAATAATATACTCTTCCGCGAAACCCGCCGGGCTCTGCGCCTTAATGACCATAGTGAGATTTCCATTACACAGCAAAACATAGTTGCACTCATCATACCAGACGGGCGTAACACCTGATAGCGGACGCAATGAAGAAAAAGGGGATCAAGGCACCATTTCTGATATCGCCTGCCAATATCGTTAAGGACTTGCTTGCATTCGTCGCGCTCGCTACTCTCTGTGTTTAAACATAAAAACGCTATTTCATTTTTCTAGGTAAGGAAAAATTTCATGGAGATCTCATGGGGTCGCGCCATGTGGCGCAACTTTTTAGGCCAGTCGCCCGACTGGTACAAACTGGCACTACTTGTCTTTTTAATTGTTAACCCATTCATTTTCTTAGCTAATCCCTTTATTGCCGGTTGGCTGCTGGTGGCAGAGTTTATCTTCACTCTGGCGATGGCGTTAAAGTGTTACCCCCTGCTGCCCGGCGGGTTACTGGCCATTGAAGCCGTTATCATCGGTATGACCAGCGCCGCCCATGTACGTGAAGAGGTTGCCGCCAACCTGGAAGTCTTGCTGCTGCTGATGTTTATGGTGGCAGGCATCTACTTTATGAAGCAGTTATTGCTGTTTATTTTTACCCGTCTGTTACTCAGTATCCGCTCGAAGATGGTTCTGTCGCTGGCCTTTTGCGTCGCCGCCGCATTCTTGTCGGCTTTCCTTGACGCGCTTACCGTCGTTGCGGTGGTGATCAGCGTCGCCGTCGGTTTTTACGGGATTTACCATCGTGTGGCCTCATCGCGCGGCGAAGAGAACGATATGCTGGACGACAGCCATATCGATCCGCATTACAAAACGGTGCTGGAGCAATTCCGCGGATTCTTGCGTAGCCTGATGATGCATGCAGGCGTGGGGACGGCGCTGGGCGGCGTCATGACCATGGTCGGGGAGCCGCAAAACCTGATCATCGCTAAAGCGGCTGGCTGGCATTTCGGCGACTTCTTTTTGCGGATGTCGCCTGTCACCGTCCCGGTACTGGTATGTGGACTGTTAACCTGTATGCTGGTCGAGAAAATGCGCTGGTTTGGCTATGGCGAAACGTTGCCCGAAAAAGTCCGCGACGTTTTACAGCAATTCGACGATCAAAGCCGTAAGAAGCGCACCCGCCAGGATAAAATTAAACTCATAGTCCAGGCGATTATTGGCGTCTGGCTGGTTACCGCCCTCGCCCTCCATCTCGCGGAGGTGGGACTGATTGGTCTGTCGGTCATTATTCTGGCCACCGCGTTAACGGGTGTAACCGATGAACACGCCATCGGCAAAGCGTTTACCGAGTCGCTGCCGTTTACTGCGCTGTTAACCGTTTTCTTCTCCATTGTGGCGGTTATTATCGATCAACATCTTTTCGCGCCGATTATTCAGTTCGTCTTGCAAGCCTCTGAACACGCGCAGCTAACGCTGTTCTATCTCTTTAACGGCCTGTTGTCTTCCATCTCAGATAACGTCTTTGTCGGCACCATTTATATCAACGAAGCGAAGGCGGCAATGGAAAACGGCGCTATCAGCTTAAAACAGTTTGAGCTTTTAGCCGTGGCCATCAATACCGGTACTAACCTGCCATCGGTAGCGACGCCAAATGGTCAGGCGGCATTCTTATTCCTGCTGACCTCCGCGCTGGCGCCGTTAATCCGTCTCTCCTATGGCCGTATGGTCTGGATGGCGTTACCGTACACTATCGTACTGACCCTGATAGGGCTACTGTGCGTCGAATTCACTCTTGCGCCGGCCACCGAATGGATGACTCAGGCAGGATGGTTAGCAACGCTTTCGTAACGTTTGGCCGGGCAATACACCGCCCGGCTCCGATTTTTGCCTGATAATTATCCAATTACACATTATTTCATTTCCCGCTAGTGGCGCACGAATTGAATTGGTTTACACTGCGGTCTCTACGCATGTTGCAGGGAAATTATTATGTTGCGATTTTTAAACCAGTGCTCACGGGGTCGGGGCGCATGGTTACTGATGGCGTTTACCGCCCTGGCGCTGGAAATGGTGGCGCTGTGGTTCCAGCACGTCATGTTACTTAAACCTTGCGTGCTATGTATTTATGAACGTTGCGCCCTGTTTGGCGTGATGGGCGCGGGTCTGGTCGGCGCAATAGCGCCGAAAACGCCGCTGCGATACGTGGCAATGGTTATCTGGATTTACAGCGCCTGGCGGGGTCTACAACTGGCGTATGAACATACGATGATTCAGTTGCATCCCTCGCCGTTCATGACCTGTGACTTTATGGCGCGCTTTCCAGACTGGTTGCCGTTGGGTAAATGGCTGCCACAGGTGTTTGTGGCATCCGGTGATTGCGCCGAACGCCAGTGGTCGTTTTTAACGCTGGAGATGCCGCAATGGCTGTTGGGGATCTTTGCCGCTTACCTTGTGGTGGCGATAGCCGTCGTCATAGCCCAGGCATTTAAGCCTAAAAAACGCGACCTGTTCGGTCGTTGATACACACGCTCCTTCGGGAGCGTTTTTTTTGCCCGAAGCGTTGTTTGCCAGTGATTAAAAGGTGTATATTAAATACATCTTTTAATCACCACATCAGGGAGATGTCTTATGTCCCACTTACGCATCCCGGCAAACTGGAAAGTTAAACGCTCTACCCCCTTTTTCACCAAAGAGAATGTTCCGGCGGCACTGCTCTCTCATCACAACACAGCGGCAGGCGTTTTCGGACAACTCTGCGTGATGGAAGGCACCGTGACCTACTATGGCTTTGCGAATGAAACCGCGACAGAACCCGAAGTGAAAGTGGTGATTAATGCCGGGCAATTCGCCACCAGTCCGCCGCAATACTGGCATCGGGTAGAGCTGAGCGATGATGCGCGGTTCAACATTCATTTTTGGGTAGAGGAAGACCATCAGGGCGAGGAAATGTATCAACAGAAAAAAGCCTGACATCGGTAAACCAGTCACCACTGGGCGGCGTCCCGCCCAGTAGCCAGGTGATTAATGGCGCTAATTAAACGCTAGAGTAGTTTAATTTTAACGTGGTATCCCTCAAGCCCTTTCATCGTTTCTCGCGGCGCGAACTCTATTTCGGAAACCTCTTGCCCGGTTTTCTTCCGTAGTTCGGCAACCTTTTTGCTAATGAGTGCCGCGATTTCCTCTTCTGCTTTATGTGTCAACTCTTCGCTGTTCATTGATTTCCTCCTTTGAACTCGCAAACGGCTAAGCGCAATAAGACAGTGTCGTCATGGACGCGCTACTATTTTAACGTACAAAAAATTATAGGCTATCTTTCTGAGGATTATCAGGATGTTTCGCTTTAGAAGATGTAAAAAACCGCCTGGCACAGACGGTGCATCAGGCGGTTGGTTAATAGCACAAGACGCTATCTACGAGGATCTTCAACCTCATTCTGGGTATCCGGGTCGAGAGGATCGTCTCCCTCTGGTGTATCCGGAATATTTTCACCAGGAAGCGGCTCATCCTCTGGTAATGGATCGACTAAATCAGGACGTTCAGACATAAAGCCTCCAACGAACCATAGTTATTAAAGATACCCTACAGCACTACTTTTGGTTTTTCTTTGGATTTTTTCCTTCGTCTTCGGGTGTCTTATCAGGCTTCCTGGGCTGATCCTTTGAAACGCGCAACGGTTGGTTATTCATGGGGTAACTCCTCAGGATAGGCAGCGATATACTGCTTTGAAAGTATAGAGTCGCCGCCATACGTGCGCGAGCGCAGCGACAAGGCGCGTCAGGGAAGAAGAGAAGGCAGTGATAACGCCAGGTGACGGAATTTGCACGCAATTCCTGGCTTCAGGGGCCGCCCAGCGTAAATTAAAGAATTGTAAACAATCAGCCGTTTTGCCGAAGACTTATTCTGCCCACGACGGTTTATTTAAAATATGATCCTGCCAGTCCCGTACTTCAGATTCTTTAACCGCGATATGACGGACAGAAATTCGCTCGCCATGCATAGCAGCTTTCGATCCAGTCAGCAGCGGATGCCACGTCGGCAAGGGCTTACCTTCCGCCAACAAACGGTAGGCGCAGGTCATCGGCAACCATTCAAAGTCTGGCAAGTTTTCGCGAGTGAGTTTGATACAGTCGGGTTCAAATTCAAAACGGCGCTCATAATGACGGCACTGGCACGTTTTGATATTTAATTGCCTGCACGCCACGTTGGTGAAGTAGATTTCATCTGTATCTTCATCCATCAGCTTATGCAGGCAGCATTGACCGCAGCCATCGCACAGCGACTCCCACTCGGCATCGGTCATTTCATCCAGGGTTTTACGTTGCCAGAAAGGTGTATCGCTCATTAAAGTATCCGCCATTGCACTAAAGCTGCACCTTATAACCAGTCTGGCCTGCAGATGCAAGTTTTACCGCCGCTGAAGGCGGCAAGCAGATTTTACAGAACGCGGGTAGACAACGTTTCGCCATTAAAACGAATGTCCAGCTCATCGCCGCTTAATAATGGCCCCACGCCTGCCGGCGTGCCGGTTAGCACCACGTCCCCGGCTTTGAGCGTAAAATAGCGGCTCATATAGGCGATAAGGGGCACAATAGGATGAATCATATCCGCGGTCGACCCTTGCTGGCGAACCTCGCCATTAACGTTAAGTCCGATAACCGTATTTTGCGGATCGCCGCAGAAGGCCGCGACAGGGATGAAGCCTGAAATCGGACATGCGTTATCAAAACCTTTGGCTTTTTCCCAGGGCTGTCCGGCCTTTTTCATTTTCCCTTGAATATCGCGCAGGGTTAAATCAAGCGCCACGCCATAACCGGCTATCGCTTTACGTACATGATCTTCGGTCGCCTGGCGGAGCGTTGCGCCAATCAGCACAGCAAGCTCAACTTCATGATGAACAGCCCCCATATCCGCCGGAATCGCCAGCGGCTGGCGAATATCACACAATGCGGTTTCCGGCTTGATAAAAAGCACGGGTTCTTCCGGCGTCGCGCTGCCCATCTCCTTGATGTGATTTGCGTAATTACTGCCCACGCAGACCACTTTACTTACCGGGTAATCAAGCAAGGCGCCTTGCCAGTTACGATGTTGATACATATTTTCCCCTAAGATCATGATGGAATTCAGGCGCGGCGCCGAATACCGTTTAACGGTCAGCGGGCGACGTATTTTGTCCTACCGAAGAAAGATGTTGTTTCAGCAAATCTTCCGGCGGCGGCGGCAATTGTAAATAATAGCCCTGCTCGCTTAACGCCTGTTTTACTTTTTCGAGCTCGGCATTGACTAATTTTTTACGTCCATCAAGCGGCAGCATCATCGCTAACTGCGGCTGACCGAATCCTTTCATCAACGCTTCAGGCACCCGCGAAAAATCGTCTTTTTTTTCGACATACAAATAGGTTTGATCGCGCTTGCTACTTCTATAGATCACACAAAACATACTTTTACTCTGAATTAACGGGATGGTGACTTGCCTCAATATAATACTGACTATAACATGCCTTCTGGACTTCGGAATATCACTCCGTATCGGAGATGATAAATAGCAAATTGAGTAAGGCCAGGATGTCAAACACGCCAATCGAGCTTAAAGGCAGTAGCTTCACCTTATCAGTGGTTCATTTGCATGAAGCGGAACCAGAGGTTATTCGTCAGGCGTTAGAAGACAAAATAGCGCAGGCTCCTGCGTTTTTAAAACACGCCCCTGTCGTTATTAACGTTAGCGGTCTTGAAAGCCCGGTAAACTGGCCGGAACTGCATAAGATCGTGACCTCAACCGGCTTACGCATTATCGGCGTGAGCGGCTGTAAAGACGCCAGCCTGAAAGTAGAAATCGATCGGATGGGTCTTCCTTTACTGACTGAAGGTAAAGAGAAAGCGGTTCGGCCTGCGCCCGTTGAGCCGGCAACGCCCAGCGAACCGCCGCAAAACGCTAATCCCATCACAAAAACGCGATTAATTGATGTTCCGGTTCGTTCCGGTCAGCGCATTTATGCTCCACAATGTGATCTGATTGTTACAAGTCACGTCAGCGCTGGCGCAGAGCTTATCGCTGACGGCAATATCCATGTCTATGGCATGATGAGAGGTCGCGCGCTGGCAGGAGCGAGCGGCGATCGGGAAGCGCAAATTTTTTGTACCCATCTGACGGCAGAACTGGTCTCTATCGCAGGTGTTTACTGGCTGAGTGATAAAATCCCGGCAGAATTTTATGGCAAAGCGGCGCGCCTGCGTTTAGCAGACAACGCTTTGACAGTTCAACCGTTGAATTGATCCCTTTTTAACAAGGAATTTTTATGGCACGCATTATTGTTGTTACTTCGGGTAAAGGGGGCGTTGGCAAGACCACCTCCAGCGCGGCCATCGCTACAGGTTTGGCCCAGAAGGGAAAGAAAACTGTCGTCATTGATTTTGATATCGGACTGCGTAACCTCGATCTGATTATGGGGTGCGAACGTCGTGTCGTTTACGATTTTGTAAACGTCATTCAGGGCGATGCGACACTGAATCAGGCGCTGATCAAAGATAAGCGTACTGAAAATCTCTTCATTCTTCCGGCGTCGCAGACCCGGGATAAAGACGCGCTAACGCGCGAAGGCGTCGCTAAGGTACTGGACTCACTGAAAGCGATGGACTTTGAGTTCATCGTTTGCGACTCGCCGGCGGGTATCGAAACCGGGGCGCTGATGGCGCTCTATTTTGCCGATGAAGCGATCATCACGACCAACCCGGAAGTCTCTTCTGTCCGTGACTCGGACCGTATTCTGGGTATTCTGGCATCGAAATCTCGTCGCGCAGAAAATGGCGAAGAACCGATTAAAGAACATCTCCTGTTGACGCGCTACAATCCAGGCCGCGTCAATAAAGGCGACATGCTCAGCATGGAAGATGTACTGGAGATTCTGCGTATTAAACTCGTCGGTGTGATCCCGGAAGATCAATCCGTACTGCGCGCATCGAACCAGGGCGAACCGGTGATTCTTGACGCCACTGCGGATGCGGGTAAAGCCTATGCAGATACCGTAGATCGTCTGTTGGGAGAAGAACGTCCTTTCCGCTTCATTGAAGAAGAGAAGAAAGGTTTCCTCAAACGCCTGTTCGGAGGATAAATTATGGCATTACTGGATTTTTTTCTCTCGCGGAAAAAGAGTACCGCTAATATTGCAAAAGAGCGGTTGCAAATCATTGTCGCGGAACGTCGCCGTAGCGATGCCGAACCGCATTATTTACCGCAGTTACGTAAAGATATTCTTGAGGTCATTTGTAAATACGTACAAATCGATCCGGAAATGGTTACCGTCCAGCTTGAGCAAAAAGATGGTGATATCTCCATCCTTGAACTTAACGTAACGCTGCCGGAAGCCGAAGAGTCAAAATAAGCTCTTTTATGGGAAAATTCCTGGATTAAAAAAGGCAGAAGAATCTGCCTTTTTTATTTTTTTACATTATTCCGAATACGGACATTTATTTCACTGGCCGTTTTCCCGGCAATTACCGTCGTTAAAGCGGATACTCCTGCAACAGAAGAGTTAACTTCTCCTCCATCAGTTCGGCGCGCCAGCCGGAAATCAATTCCGGTTGCCCATTTTGCGGTTTTAATTTCCAGTGCCAGTTAAGCAACTGATTAATCTGCCGACGCGATGCCAGTAGCTCGCCGCTGACGTGATGCGACGCGCTCACCTCCGCCACCAGCGCTTTGATGGCTTTAAACGCTTTGCGATAGCCCGGCATGTCCATCAGATTCAACAGGGGTTCCGGCAATGCCTCTTCCGGTAGCGCCTGTGCTTTCGCCACCAGCGATATCAACGTCTTGCCATGAAAACGAATCTCGCTGCCGGAAAGCCCCAGGCTATCCAGCTCACCGAGACTGCCCGGCATATAACGCGCGACCGCCCACAGATTTTCTTCACGCACAACAAAGTTCACCGCCATATCGCGCTCACGCGCCTTACGTAGCCGCCAGTCAGCTAAAAGTTGCAGACAGGCTAACTGGCGAGTACGCAGTTGCCAGGCATTGGTGATATCCCGCCATGCTTCTTCCGGCGCCTGAATCTCCTGACGGCGCTGCTGCATCAACCGACACTCATCAAGCGCGGCAGGCAGCCATCCTGCGGCTTCAGTTTCAATCATCAGCTTTTTGGCGATCGGTAACAGATACCAGACATCCGCCGCCGCGTATTCACACTGACGTTCGCTTAAAGGCCGGGCTAACCAGTCGGTACGAGACTCGCTTTTGTCCAGCGCCACGCCCGTATACTCTTCTACCATCGACGCAAAACCCCACGACAGCGGACGCCCGCAAAACGCCGCCAGAATTTGCGTATCAATCAGGGGTTCCGGCAGTTCGCCAAACGCATTCAGAAATACTTCCAGATCTTCGCTACCCGCGTGCAGAAATTTGGTGATTCCCGTATCGCGCAACACCGCTTTTAACGGCGACCAGTCGCTGATGCCGAGCGGATCGATCAGGGCGACATTTGCCCCGTCAAATAACTGGATCAATCCTAACTGCGGGTAATAGGTGCGGGTACGGACAAATTCCGTATCTAAAGCAATAGCCGGACATGCGCGGACAGCCTCACACAGGCTCGCCAGCGCATCGTCCGTTTCAATCATTTGGTAATTCAAATCGTGTTCTCTTTGGTTCGCGCCAAAAAAAACGCCGGCTTAACCGGCGTCTCTCGTTAGCTGACTTAACGCTCAGGCTTTATTGTCTACTTTGCCACGGGCTTCGTCACGCAGTTCTCGTCGTAAAATTTTCCCAACGTTAGATTTTGGTAATTCCTCGCGAAACTCGACCTGTTTGGGCACCTTATATCCGGTCAGATGGCGACGGCAGAAGGTGATCAACGCATCGTCAGTCAATGCCGGATCTTTCTTAACCACAAAAAGCTTCACCGCTTCGCCGCTACTACCGGAAGGCACGCCAACCGCCGCGACTTCCTGCACGCCAGAATGCTGCATCACCACATCTTCAATTTCGTTTGGATAAACGTTGAAACCAGAAACCAGAATCATATCTTTCTTACGATCGACAATCCGCAGAAAGCCGTCTTCATCCATAACCGCAATATCGCCCGTATGCAGCCAGCCATCTTTAATGATTTCATCCGTCGCGTCAGGACGCTGCCAGTATCCCAGCATAACCTGCGGGCCTTTCACGCAAAGCTCTCCGGCCTCACCCGGCGCGACTTCGTTGTCATCGTCATCCACCAGTTTGGCTTCTGTTGACGGTACTGGCAGGCCGATACTGCCGCTGTGATAATCAATATCATGCGGGTTGACGCTCACCAGCGGGGCGCACTCGGTCAGCCCGTAGCCTTCCAGCAGGTATTGCCCGGTCAGCTTTACCCAACGTTCCGCAACGACGTTTTGCACCGGCATCCCGCCGCCGGCTGACAGATGCAGCGAAGAAAAATCCAGCTGTTGAAACTCTTTATTATTGAGCAGGGCGTTGAATAACGTATTAACGCCAGTCATCGCCGTAAATGGATATTTCGCCAGCTCCTTGACCAGACCGGGGATATCACGCGGATTGGTAATCAGCAGGTTTTGCCCACCCAGCTCGATAAAAAGCAGACAGTTCATGGTTAAGGCAAAAATGTGATACAGCGGCAGCGCGGTCACTACCAGCTCTTTCCCCGGGTGCAGCAGCGGCCCATAGGTCGCTTTCACCTGCTCCAGATTCGCCAGCATATTGCGGTGGGTCAACATCGCGCCTTTCGCCACGCCCGTCGTACCGCCGGTATATTGCAGGAAAGCCAGATCTTCAGCGACAACCTCGGGTTTGACATACTGCATACGGTAGCCATGCTGTAGCGCGCTGCGAAACGAGATCGCATCTGGCAAGTGGTATTTTGGCACCAGACGCTTGATGTATTTCACGACAAAGTTAACAACCGTACCTTTGGCGGTAGAAAGCTGGTCGCCCATCCGCGTCAGAATAACGTGCTGTACCGACGTTTTCTCGACTACTTTTTCCAGCGTATGGGCAAAGTTAGAAACAATAATGATTGCCGCCGCGCCGCTATCGTTAAGCTGATGCTCAAGTTCGCGCGGCGTGTACAGCGGGTTAACGTTCACCACAATCATGCCAGCGCGTAAAATACCAAATAGCGCGACAGGATACTGCAACAGGTTTGGCATCATCAGCGCCACACGGTCGCCTTTTTTGAGTCCCAGCCCTTGTTGTAAATAAGCCGCAAATGCCCGACTACGTTCTTCTAATTTACGGAAGGTCATTACCTCCCCCATATTGACGAACGCAGGCTGATCGGCATAGCGCGTCGCCGCATGTTCAAACAGTTCAACCAGGGATTGATAACGGTCAGGGTTGATCTCCGCCGGAACATCAGCAGGATAACGGTTAAGCCAAACCTTCTTCAATGCATCACCTCTAAAATGAGTGTTCGTCGTCATCACAACCCCAGTTAATAAACAAGTCGTTAACATTATATTAACTCAGCGTACCAGTTTATTAATTACGCAACTGAAAGGTTGCGAAGCGCGTCACTATTTATTTTTATTATGTCTCTATGAATGCAGAAACAGCGGACCAGCCGCTGTTTCTTTTATTGATAAAACAAAGAGTTACTCTGTTACTATCGTCTGAACCTCCGCGGGTCCAGGGTTATACCATCCCCAACCGCCATAGCCATAAGGCCAGGCGCGTCCGCCGTAAAACCACGGATCGATCGGCTGTGGAGGCATGACGACCTGCTGAACAAGATGCCAGCGTTTATAGCCGGTAGCCTGCATCAGCATAAATTTATACGGCGTATTGCCGATTTTACCGTCAACCGTGCCGGTTATCGGGCCGACAACGGTAACTAACTGGCCACGGAAGTCCACCGGGTCCAGAAAACCGTTCACATCGGCAAAAATTCTGCCGCGCGAGGCTTCGCCCAGAACAGGACGCGCGCCGCTATCAAGCGGTACGGTCGCGATTTCAAGCCGGGTTTTTCCCTGCTGATTTTGCACCGCCACAACTTTGCCGCCAAAACGCGCCTCTTGCCCGATATAGAGCTGCGGCGCATTCATCACCCGCACCAAATCCTGCTGCGGCGTCGGACTCGAACCTTTAATGGCATCCGGGATAGTCACGCAACCGCTCAGCATAAGCGCAAAAGCGCACGCCAGCGCCCCTTTTATTAACCGTTTTTGAACCGCCATGATGCGACTCCTTTTTCTCGACCTCTATTCCACCCCACAGCATAAAGTATGGGGGGTAATAGTAGTGAGAGTCATTCTTTGCCGGGAAGTTTCTTCCACGCCACTTCGTTACGCAAATAAACCGGCTCGGCATGTTCCACGGCAACGGTCTCTCCTGCCGCCAGCTTTTGACTGGCGATGGGCAACATATCTTCCGCTGCCGGGAGCGACACCTCCCCATCATGAAGCGTCAGGCCGCATTCCTTCGCCAGATCGGGCCACGCGGACCAACCCGTTCCTACGGTCGCCCACTCGCCGGAAAGCTGTTTCAACCGCTCGCCGACCCGTTCCGGTTTCAGCACCGCTTCCGTCTCTTCGCCCTGCCAGACGCCCTGCGCATCACGCTGGTATTCCGCCCAGTACACTTCGCCCATCCGCGCATCAATCGCGGCGAGTACGCGGGTCGCGCCGGTTTTACGCCATGCACCCTGCGCCATCGTGGCAAGCGTTGAAACACCGATCATCGGCAGATTTGCCCCTAACGCCAGCCCTTGCGCAATACCAATGCCGATACGCACGCCGGTAAAGCTGCCCGGACCGCGCCCAAACGCCAGCGCATCTATCTCATTGAGCGAGGCGCCGCTGGCGGCCAGAATCTCCTGCACCATGGGCAGGATACGTTGAGTGTGTTCTCGTGGACAAAGCTCAAAGTGAGCATTGATAGTACCGTTGTTCCACAGGGCGACAGAACAGGCCTCTGTGGCGGTATCGATAGCCAGAATTCGCATGAGGTTTCGTGCTTAGATCAATAAAATAGCGCGCATCTTACCATACTCCGTAACAAATTACTCGGCGGATGGAATCGCAAGAAAGCGAACGGCACGGGCGATATCACGCGTGCGCGGCGCAGGAGGCAGGCTGGCGAGAAACGTGGCGCCATAGGGCCGCATCACCAGCCGGTTATCACAAATCACTAACACCCCGCGATCGTCCGCATCGCGAATCAGCCGCCCCACCCCCTGCTTCAGCGTAATCACCGCGTCGGGCAGTTGAACCTCATCAAACGGATCGCCACCGCGCAAACGACAGTCTTCCATTCGCGCTTTTAACAGCGGGTCGTCCGGGGAGGTAAACGGCAATTTGTCGATAATCACCAACGATAACGTATCGCCGCGCACGTCCACCCCTTCCCAGAAGCTGCTGGTGGCGACGAGCAGCGCGTTGCCGGCGCTAACAAATTGCTGTAACAGTTGGCCTTTACTGGTTTCCCCTTGCAACAATACCGGCAGCGTCATGGTGGCGCGAAACTGCTCCGCCAAATCGCGCATCATGGCGTGTGAGGTGCACAGCATAAAACATCGCCCGTTATTGGCTTCGATAATCGGCCTGAGCATAGCCGCCAACTGTCGCGCCGCGCCGGGCTGGTTGGTTTGCGGTAGGTTACGCGGTACGCAGAGTAACGCCTGGCGCGTATAGTCGAATGGGCTGGGCAGTAGCATGGATTCTGCCTGTTCAATTCCAAGACGGGCGGTAAAGTGGTGAAGATCATCATTTACCGACAACGTGGCTGAGGTAAAAATCCAGCTACCGGGCTTCTGTTCCATCACCTCTTTGAATTTGTCCGCCACGGTGAGCGGCGTCAGCGCCAGGGTGAAATGGCGCGAGGTGCACTCATACCAGTAGCTGTATCCCGGCTGATTGATCTCTTTTAAGCGTTTCAGCCGTGAACGGTATAGCGTGGCGCGTTCAAAAGCCGCATCCAGCAGCGCCGAACGGCCCAGCGACAGCTTCGCCACGTCGTAACAAAGCTCCAGCGTATCATCCAGCAGTAAAAATGCCCGTTGGATACGTGAGTCGGCTAACAGTTCACGCAAATTTCCCCGGTAGCCGGGCTCCCCCAGTTGCAGACGAAAATCCTGGGCGCTCTGGGCAAGGCGATCGGCGCATTTTTGCAACTGTTGAGTGTCTTTCAGTTCCGTCCGGTAGGCGATGGTGATGTCTTTTGCTAAATCCAGCAACTGACGGCTGGAGAGCGATTGTCCGAAATACTGGCTGGCGATGTCAGGCAGTTGGTGGGCTTCATCGAAGATCATTACTTCAGCCTGAGGGATAAGTTCGCCAAACCCGCTCTCTTTAACCACCATATCCGCAAGAAATAGGTGGTGGTTTACAATCACCACATCCGCGTCCATCGCCTTTTTACGCGCTTTCACCACAAAGCACTCTTTGTAGAGCGGGCAATCGCTGCCAAGGCAGTTGTCGTTGGTACTGGTGACCAACGGCCAGGCCTGGGAATCCTCCGCCACGCTGACGCAGGTGCTGATATCGCCATCCCGCGTCTGATTTGACCAGGAGCGCAGCAATATCACGTCGCTTAACGTTTGTACCGGTAAATCGCCGCCCGCCAGCGCTTGTTGTTCCAGCCGCTCCAGGCAGAGGTAGTTTGAACGTCCTTTCAACAGGGCCGTCTTACCGGTAAACGCCAACGCTTTTGCTACCGTCGGCAGATCGCGGCTGTAGAGTTGATCCTGCAACGCTTTCGACCCGGTCGAAATAATGACTTTTTTCCCGGCGCGCAACGCCGGAGCGAGGTAAGCATAGGTCTTCCCGGTTCCGGTGCCGGCTTCAACAACCAGAGGCTGCGCATTTTCAATCGCTTGTGTTACGGCAACCGCCATTTGTCGCTGTGGTTCGCGCGGTTTAAAGCCGGTTATCGCTTTGGCCAGTTGGCCATCTGCTGCAAAATCGTCCGTCACACTGCCCCCTGTTAATTTGCACAGGGATTATGTCAGGGTAGAAAGGCTTACGCCAGTTACAGAGGTGACGGCGGCGCCACATTGTGGCAGTCTTGAACCATTCAAATGAAAAGCAAATGAGGAATAAGTAATGTCTATCGTGCGTATTGATGCCGAAGATCGTTGGTCAGACGTGGTGATCTACAATAATACGCTGTGGTATACCGGCGTGCCGGAAAACCTGGACGCCGATGCTTTTGAGCAAACGGCGAATACTCTGGCGCAAATTGATGCGGTGCTGGAAAAACAGGGCTCCAGTAAGTCACGTATTCTGGATGCCACTATTTTTCTGAGCGATAAAGCGGATTTTGCCGCCATGAATAAGGCGTGGGATGCGTGGGTCGTCGCAGGCCATGCGCCGGTACGCTGTACCGTACAGGCCGGGTTGATGAACCCGAAATATAAAGTTGAGATTAAGATTGTCGCGGCGGTATAAGCCGGTTATTCGTCTTCATCCTCAAAACGCGCCACTATCCGTTCGCCGGTATGGTTGGCGCGAAGTTCGCCCGCCACCTGGGCAATCGCTTCTCCGCTACTCATACCTTGCGACATCAATTCCTGGATACGTTCTACGGCTTTTTGCTGTTGTTCATGACTGAGTGAAGGTAAACCTGCAAACATGATTAACTCCTGCTAAATTGTTAGCGCTAATTATTTCACGCTACCCGGCGGTAAGCCAGTAGTGTTGTAACGAGTCAGGAATGATGAAGACGTTATCTCCCACTGTTATCACCTTACCCTGGCGTCCGGACGCCGCTGAACACTATTTTGCGCCCGTAAACCATTTGCCCTGGGCGATGCTGCTGCATTCAGGTGATGCTATTCATCCCTATAACCGTTTTGATATTCTGGTCGCCGATCCTGTCACCACACTGACCACGCGCGCGCAGGAAACCACGGTATGTACTGCGCGCACGACTACCGTCACTCTCGACGATCCGTTACACGTTTTGCAGACTCAACTGGAGGCGCTGCCTTTTCATCCTCAGCCTGACCCTGACTTACCCTTTCAGGGCGGCGCGCTGGGTCTGTTTGGTTATGATTTAGGGCGGCGTTTCGAAATTTTGCCCGATACTGCCGCGCGCGATATCGCTTTACCCGATATGGCGATTGGCCTTTACGACTGGGCGCTGATTGTCGATCACCAAAAACAGGTGGTGTCGCTGATAAGCTATCACGATGCAGACGCCCGATATCGCTGGCTCACCAGCCAGCGCGCGCCGACCCGCACGCCCTTCAGGCTTACCTCAGCCTGGCAATCCAATATGACGCGTTGCGAGTATGGCGAGAAGTTTCGTCAGGTGCAGGCCTGGCTGCACAGCGGGGACTGCTATCAGGTCAATCTTTCCCAGCGTTTTCAGGCGAGCTACGAGGGTGATGAATGGCAGGCTTTCGAACGCCTTAACCGCGCCAATCGCGCCCCGTTCAGCGCCTTTCTTCGTTTACATGACGGCGCCATATTGAGCCTTTCTCCCGAGCGTTTTATCCAACTGGAGAATGGTCATATCCAGACGCGCCCGATCAAAGGTACGCTTCCACGGCTTAACGATCCGCAGGCGGATCGTCAGCAGGCGCAGAAACTGGCTAATTCAATGAAAGATCGCGCTGAAAATTTGATGATTGTCGATTTGATGCGTAACGATATTGGCCGGGTCGCCGTACCAGGTTCGGTGAAAGTGCCGGAACTGTTCGTCGTCGAACCATTTCCTGCCGTTCACCATCTGGTTAGCACCATTACCGCCCGTTTACCGGACTCGCTTCATGCTACCGACCTGCTGCGCGCGGCTTTCCCCGGCGGCTCCATTACCGGCGCGCCTAAAGTGCGGGCAATGGAAATTATCGACGAACTGGAGCCGCAGCGACGCAACGCCTGGTGCGGTAGCATCGGTTATCTGAGTTTCTGCGGCAAGATGGATACCAGTATTACTATCCGCACCGTCACGGCAACGCAGGGCCAACTCTATTGCTCAGCCGGCGGCGGTATCGTGGCCGATAGCAACGAAGAAGCGGAATATCAGGAAACTTTTGATAAAGTTAATCGTATCCTGCACCCACTGGAGAACTAATACGTGGATACCAGCCGTCTGACGCTCGATCATTTCTTATCGCGCTTTCAGCTTTTGCGCCCGCAGATGACTCATGAAACGTTAAATCAACGTCAGGCCGCCGTACTGATCCCTGTGGTTCGCCGCCCCCAGCCGGGGCTGCTGTTGACCCAGCGGGCTATTCATTTGCGCAAACACGCCGGACAGGTCGCCTTTCCCGGCGGGGCCGTGGACAGTACCGATGCTTCGCTTATCGCCGCAGCGCTTCGCGAAGCGCAGGAGGAAGTCGCCATCCCGCCGCAAGCCGTGGAAGTGATTGGCGTTTTACCGCCGGTAGACAGCGTGACCGGTTTTCAGGTCACCCCGGTGGTCGGCATTATTCCGCCAAATCTCCCCTGGCGCGCCAGTGAAGACGAAGTGTCTGCGGTGTTTGAAATGCCGCTGGCGCAAGCGTTGCAACTGGGGCGATATCATCCGCTTGATGTTTACCGTCGCGGCAATTCGCACCGCGTATGGCTCTCCTGGTATGAGCATTATTTCGTCTGGGGCATGACCGCAAACATTCTTCGTGAGCTGGCGCTGCAAATTGGCGTAAAGCCCTGACTGTACACAACGCCATTCACGTTGCCTCAAGGCGGTAACAATCGCCTCCCCCAAAGAGGCAGCCTGAAGGGCAACGTGTATATACTTAACTTTACGCGCGTAAGACACGACTTGAGATTACTGTCGCAATATTAGTAAAAACGCGGTTATTCATTAGTTTAATTCATGTGAATAGTTAAGCTGATGCCAGCGTTCCCTCTTACACTATGCGCAGTTATAACATCGTAACCGGAAGCCCCGGTTGCCCTGTCAGGAGTATTATCGTGATTAGCCTATTCGACATGTTTAAGGTAGGGATTGGTCCCTCCTCTTCCCACACTGTTGGCCCGATGAAGGCCGGTAAACAGTTCGTCGATGACCTGGTCGAAAAAGGATTACTGGATAACGTTACCCGCGTCGCTGTCGATGTCTACGGCTCGCTGTCGCTGACGGGGAAAGGTCACCATACCGATATCGCCATTATTATGGGTCTGGCGGGTAATGAACCCGCTACCGTGGATATTGATAGTATCCCCGGTTTTATTCGCGACGTCGAAACGCGCGAGCGTCTGTTACTGGCCCAGGGACGTCACGAAGTCGACTTCCCGAAAGATGACGGAATGCGTTTTCACAACGGCAATTTGCCGCTGCATGAAAACGGGATGCAGATCCACGCCTGGCATGACGACACGGTCATTTATAGCAAGACGTACTATTCCATCGGCGGCGGCTTTATCGTTGATGAAGAGCATTTCGGCCAGGAAGCGACGAATGAGGTTACTGTACCTTATCCGTTTAAATCGGCGAAAGAAATGCTGGAGTATTGCAACAGTACCGGCCTTTCACTCTCCGGCATGGTGATGCAAAACGAACTGGCGCTGCATAGCAAGAAAGAGATTGAAGAGTATTTCGGTCACGTCTGGCAGACCATGCAGGCCTGTATTGATCGTGGTATGAATACCGAAGGCGTGCTGCCGGGGCCGCTGCGCGTACCGCGTCGCGCCTCTGCGCTGCGTCGTATGCTGGTTTCCAGCGATAAGCTTTCCAGCGATCCGATGAACGTCATTGACTGGGTGAACATGTTTGCTCTGGCGGTGAACGAAGAGAACGCCGCAGGCGGCCGCGTCGTGACGGCGCCAACCAACGGCGCGTGCGGTATCGTTCCTGCGGTACTGGCTTACTACGACCATTTTATTGAATCAGTCAGCCCGGATATTTACACCCGCTACTTCCTGGCGGCAGGCGCTATTGGCGCGCTGTATAAGATGAACGCGTCTATTTCCGGCGCGGAAGTCGGCTGTCAGGGCGAAGTCGGGGTCGCCTGTTCGATGGCGGCGGCAGGCCTTGCTGAACTGTTGGGCGCCAGCCCGGAGCAGGTTTGCGTTGCCGCTGAAATCGGCATGGAGCATAACCTGGGGCTGACCTGCGACCCGGTTGCCGGTCAGGTGCAGGTGCCGTGTATCGAGCGTAACGCCATTGCTTCGGTTAAAGCGATCAACGCTGCGCGTATGGCCATGCGTCGAACCAGCGCGCCGCGCGTCTCGTTGGATAAAGTCATCGAAACGATGTACGAGACCGGAAAAGACATGAACGCAAAATACCGCGAAACGTCGCGCGGCGGGTTGGCTATTAAAGTCCAGTGTGATTAAACGCCGTTTCCCCTCCCTTCGCCCATCTGCTACGGATGGGCGAAATTTTTATCTCTTCCTCGTCGACTCCACGTTTCCCCACTACACTTGCTGTGTCGCGGTTGGCTTTTGTCGCCAACGCTTATTGGGCGGCCCGCATGCAAACAGCACAACGGATCATCAATCATTATCGCCGTAATCGTTTCATTGTTTGCACGATTTGTGCACTGGTCACGCTCATTCTTACGCTGAGCATCCGATTTATTTCGGAGCGGAACTTAAATCACCATCGCACGGTTGCATTCGCGAATCATGCCGTTGATGCGCTGGATAATGTGCTGCATCCTCTCCTGGTCGGACGAAACATACTGCTCCCCTTGCTTGAGCTTCCGTGCGCGACCGCGCATTTGCCGTTGCGTAAGCAAGCCGCCCGCCTACAAACCATTCGTTCTATCGGGCTGGTAAAAGAGGGAATTCTCTATTGCTCAAGCATTTTTGGCGCCCGTAATACTCCCATACGCCAGCTTCAGCCCGATCTTCCCGCAGTCGGCGATCTGCTGCTACTTTCCACAGACCAATCGTTACTCAAGGGAAGCCCGATCCTCATTCAGTGGTATCCCGCCTCTGCCGATGGCCAGGATGGCGTGATGGAAATTGTGAATATTGACTTGCTGACGACTATGCTACTTGAGCCGCAGCAGCCGCAAATTACCAGCGCCAGCCTGACGGTCGGCAAACGACACCTGTTATATGGTCGGGGCGTGGTCGATACTCTTCCGGAATTAAAAAAAGATGAAGAGCGTTACCAGCTTTCATCGCGACATTTCCCTTTTACTATCAGCGTCAGCGGGCCGTCGGCAGGCGTACTGGCGTTCAAACATCTCCCGACGCAGTTACCGCTGGCCGTATTGCTTAGCCTGTTGATCGGTTATATCGCCTGGCTGGCAACGGCCAGCAGAATGAGCTTTTCCTGGGAAATTAATCTGGCCCTTGCCGAACGGGAGTTTGAGCTATTTTGTCAGCCGTTGCTTAATGCCCGCACGCAGCAGTGTACCGGCGTTGAGATCCTGTTACGCTGGAACAACCCGCGCCAGGGCTGGATCTCACCGGATGTTTTTATTCCTATCGCCGAGGAACATAACCTGATAGCGCCGCTGACCCGCTATGTGATTGCGGAAACCATTCGGCAGCGGCACTACTTCCCCATCAACCATCAGTTTCATATCGGCATCAATGTAGCGGCAAGCCATTTCCGACACGGCGTGCTTCTCAAAGATCTTAATCAGTACTGGTTTAGTGCGGAACCTGTTCAGCAACTGGTGCTGGAGCTCACGGAACGCGACGCGTTGCTTGACGTTGATTACCGCCTGATGCGCGAGCTGCATCGTAAAGGCGTGAAGTTAGCCATCGATGATTTTGGCACAGGAAACAGCTCGCTCTCCTGGCTGGAAAAACTGCGGCCGGATATTTTGAAAATCGATAAATCCTTCACCGCCGCCATCGGTACCGATGCGGTCAATTCAACGGTGACCGATATTATTATCGCGCTGGGGCAAAGACTGAATATTGAACTGGTGGCGGAAGGGGTCGAAAACCAGACGCAGGCACAGCATTTGCGCCAGCATGGCGTGCAAATGTTACAGGGCTATCTCTATGCGAAGCCGATGCCCATTAGCGAATTTCCACAGTGGCTGGCGGGCAGCGCGCCGCCGCCCGCCCGGCATAACGGACAGATTATGTCCGCGATGCCGCATCTATAGACTTGATTCCTGCGTGTGACGTTATTCCTCTTCGTCGTGGGCAGGCTGTTCTTTAACAATTCGAACCAGATCGACACGATAGTCGTTGGCCTCGACAATGGTGATCCGCAGGGGCGGAACATCAATGACATCGCCTACACGAGGAATATGGCCATTAGCGGCGATCACTAACCCCGCGACCGTCGCAATATCGCCCTCTTCGTTCACCAGATGGTCAACTTCCAGCGCCTGCTGTAGCGCATGGAGATCGGTGCCACCCTTCACTATCCAGCCCTCGGCATCGGCAACGATTTCCGGCGTTTCATCGGCATCCGGGAACTCACCGGCAATCGCTTCCAGCACATCCAGCGGCGTAACCAGCCCCTGCACCACGCCGAACTCGTTAGTGACGATAACGAAACTGCCGCGCGCGCGGCGCAAAACGCCTAACAGATTGATAGGATCAAGCGTTTCCGGCACCACTATCGCCGGGGAAGACGCGGCGATAGCCGCAACATCCGCGCCCTCTTCCAGCGCCACCAGCAACTCTTTCGCGCGAACGATACCGATAATTTCATCCAGCTCGCCCCGACATACCGGGAACAGGCTATGCGGAGAAGAGAGTAACTGCTGACGGATTTCAGCTACGCTGAGATTCGCATCCACCCAACTAATTTCGCCTCGCGGCGTCATAATGCCGCGCAGGGAGCGCGACGCCAGAGTCAGTACGCCGTTAATCATGTAGCGTTCTTCTTCGGCGAAGGCGCCTTCCGACACCGATATCGCGGCCGGGCTATCCGTTTCATGTTGCGTACTCGCCTGGCGTTTACCGCCCATCAGACGCAGGATAGCGTCCGCAGTACGCGCGCGCAGCGGCAACGTGGACTGATGACGAATAAAGTTGCGGCGCGCAATCTGGTTAAACACCTCGATAACGATCGAGAAACCAATTGCCGCGTACAGGTAGCCTTTCGGAATATGGAAACCAAACCCTTCCGCCACCAGGCTCAAGCCGATCATCAGCAGGAAACTCAGACAGAGCACCACCACCGTCGGATGCTGGTTGACAAAACGGGTCAGCGGTTTTGACGCCAGTAGCATCACCGCCATCGCAATCACCACCGCCGCCATCATAACCGGCAGATGGTTTACCATACCTACCGCCGTAATCACGGCGTCCAGCGAGAAGACCGCATCCAGGATGACAATCTGCGTGACTACCACCCAGAAGCTCGCATAGCCTTTACCGTGTCCGGTGTCATGCTCGCGGTTTTCCAGACGTTCATGCAGCTCGGTGGTCGCTTTAAACAGCAGGAATATACCGCCCAGCAGCATAATTAAATCGCGGCCGGAGAAGGTAAAATCCCAGACGGTAAAGAGCGGCTTTGTTAAGGTCACCAGCCACGAAATAATGGACAGCAGCGCCAGACGCATAATCAGCGCCAGCGAGAGCCCGATAAGACGCGCTTTGTCACGCTGCTTTGGCGGCAATTTATCGGCGAGGATCGCGATAAAGACCAGGTTATCGATACCCAGAACAATTTCCAGGACGACGAGCGTGAGTAAACCCACCCAAATTGAGGGATCCATTAATAATTCCATGACAAGCTCCTGCTTAAGGAATGACTAAACGGCGCCCACAACATCTCAAAGGATGCAGGCGGTAACGCAATAAACAAAGTAAGGCTATGGCAAGATATGCCAGATTGACAGGCGCAAAACGGCCAAAGAGTGAAATGACGTCGGTGACGATCCATACAACGGGCTGCTGCCCTATACCCCATTCTAATTAAACGGAAGCTAAACATAACAGAGACAACTGGTTTTTGGCAAAGATTTACCTTCCTTTGCAAAGAGATGTAACCAGGATATTTTACACTTCGAAATTTCTCATTATCGAAAACAAAATTACGGATCTCCATCACACAAAATATTTTTTTCGATATCTAAAATAATTCACGAAAATCATGCGTTTTTCGTTGTAACCCTCATCTGAATCGATTCGCTTGCGGACGGCGATTCAAAAAATACATCTGTCAAGTTGATGTGTTGACAATAATAAAGGAGGTAGCAAGTGACCATTGCTATTGTTATAGGCACACATGGTTGGGCTGCAGAGCAGTTACTTAAAACAGCCGAAATGCTGTTAGGCGAGCAGGAAAACGTCGGCTGGATCGATTTCGTTCCAGGCGAAAATGCCGAAACGCTGATCGAAAAGTACAACGCTCAGTTGGCTAAACTCGATACCAGTAAAGGCGTGCTATTTCTCGTTGATACATGGGGAGGCAGTCCGTTTAATGCTGCCAGCCGCATTGTCGTCGATAAAGAGCGCTATGAAGTTATTGCCGGCGTCAACATCCCGATGCTGGTCGAAACGTTTATGGCTCGTGACGACGATCCGAGCTTTGACGAGCTGGTCGCACTGGCGGTAGAAACCGGTCGTGAAGGCGTAAAAGCGCTGAAAGCGAAACCGGTAGAAAAAGCCGCGCCAGCGCCAGTCGCCGCCGCGCCAAAAGCGGCCGCACCGGCAAAACCGATGGGCCCGAATGATTATATGGTTATCGGGCTTGCCCGTATTGATGACCGCCTCATTCACGGTCAGGTCGCTACCCGCTGGACCAAAGAGACCAATGTCAGCCGTATTATTGTTGTGAGCGATGAAGTGGCGGCGGATACCGTTCGTAAAACGCTGCTGACGCAAGTTGCGCCGCCGGGCGTTACGGCGCATGTGGTTGACGTCGCGAAGATGATTCGCGTCTACAATAACCCGAAATACGCCGGCGAACGCGTGATGCTTCTGTTTACCAATCCTACCGACGTCGAGCGCATCGTTGAGGGCGGCGTGAAAGTCACTTCCGTGAACATTGGCGGTATGGCCTATCGTCAAGGTAAAACGCAGGTGAACAACGCCGTTTCCGTCGATGAAAAGGATATCGAAGCCTTTAAAAAGCTCAACGAGCGCGGCATCGAGCTTGAGGTGCGTAAAGTTTCCACCGATCCGAAACTGAAAATGATGGATTTAATTGCCAAAGTGGCGAAATAACCGCCGGCATTTAATTAGCTTTCACACTTAAGATAGCAATAGGAGAAGTACAATGGAGATTACCACTCTTCAGATTGTGCTGGTGTTCATCGTCGCATGTATCGCGGGTATGGAGTCGGTACTTGATGAATTTCAGTTCCACCGTCCGCTGATCGCCTGTACCTTAATCGGCGCCGTTCTGGGGGACATGAAAACCGGTATTATCATCGGCGGTACTCTGGAAATGATCGCTCTGGGCTGGATGAACATCGGTGCTGCCGTTGCGCCTGATGCCGCACTGGCGTCCATCATCTCTACCGTTCTGGTCATCGCCGGGCATCAAAGCATTGGCGCCGGTATCGCGCTGGCGATTCCGCTGGCGGCGGCAGGCCAGGTACTGACCATTATCGTTCGTACCATCACCGTGGCATTCCAGCACGCGGCGGACAAGGCGGCTGAAAACGGCAACCTGACGGCGCTCTCCTGGCTGCACGTTTCTTCTCTGTTCCTGCAGGCAATGCGTATCGCTATCCCGGCGGTTATCGTTGCCATCTCCGTAGGCACCAGCGAAGTACAGGGAATGCTGAATGCGATTCCTGAAGTCGTCACAGGCGGTCTGAACATCGCCGGCGGCATGATCGTCGTGGTTGGTTATGCGATGGTTATCAATATGATGCGCGCAGGCTACCTGATGCCGTTCTTCTACCTCGGTTTCGTCACCGCGGCTTTCACAAACTTCAACCTGGTCGCACTGGGTGTCATCGGCGCAGTGATGGCTATTCTTTACATCCAGCTGAGCCCGAAATACAACCGTGTAGCGGGCGCGCCTGCAGCGGCTGCTGGCAATAACGATCTCGATAACGAACTGGACTAACAGGTGAGCGAAATGGTTGATATGACTAAAACTACCACCGAGAAAAAACTCACTCCGAGCGATATTCGCGGCGTATTTCTTCGTTCTAACCTGTTCCAGGGGTCATGGAACTTCGAACGTATGCAAGCGCTGGGCTTCTGCTTCTCTATGGTGCCGGCGATTCGTCGCCTGTATCCGGAGAATAATGACGCGCGTAAACAGGCGATTAAACGTCACCTGGAGTTCTTTAACACTCATCCTTACGTTGCGGCGCCGGTACTGGGCGTGACCCTGGCAATGGAAGAAAAGCGTGCGAACGGTGCAGAGATTGACGATGGCGCTATCAACGGTATCAAAGTCGGTCTGATGGGACCGCTGGCAGGCGTCGGCGACCCTATCTTCTGGGGTACCGTCCGTCCCGTATTCGCGGCGCTGGGCGCAGGTATTGCAATGAGCGGCAGCCTGCTTGGTCCGCTGCTGTTTTTCATCCTGTTTAACCTGGTGCGTCTGGCGACCCGTTATTATGGCGTGGCTTATGGCTACCGCAAAGGCGTCGATATCGTTAAAGATATGGGCGGCGGCTTCCTGCAAAAACTGACTGAGGGGGCGTCAATCCTCGGCCTGTTTGTCATGGGGGCATTGGTTAACAAGTGGACGCATGTGAATATCCCGCTGGTGGTTTCCACCATCACCGGTCAGGATGGTCAGACACGCGTTACCACCGTGCAAACCATTCTCGACCAGCTGATGCCGGGTCTGGTTCCGCTACTGTTGACCTTTGCCTGTATGTGGCTGCTGCGTAAGAAAGTTAACCCGCTGTGGATTATCGTGGGCTTCTTCGTCATTGGTATCGCCGGCTACTCCGTAGGACTGCTGGGCCAGTAAGGCTGTTGTACACTACCGGGGCCAAACGGCCCCGTTTTTTATTTCTCTGGAGGATAAATGACTATCACGGACCTGGTGCTGATTCTCTTTATTGCCGCATTATTGGCTTACGCTCTCTACGATCAGTTCATCATGCCCCGTCGCAATGGCCCCACTCTGCTTTCTATAGCCCTGCTCCGCCGCGGTCGCGTAGACAGCGTTATCTTCGTTGGGCTGGTCGCCATCCTTATTTATAACAACGTAACCAGCCACGGAGCGCAGATGACCACATGGTTATTAAGCGCGCTGGCGTTAATGGGGTTTTATATATTCTGGATCCGCACGCCACGGATCATCTTTAAACAACGTGGCTTTTTCTTCGCCAATGTCTGGATAGAATATAACCGTATTAAAGAGATGAATTTATCGGAAGACGGCGTACTGGTGATGCAATTAGAACAACGACGCTTGCTTATCCGTGTACGCAATATCGACGATCTGGAAAAAATATATAAACTTCTTATTGAAAATCAATAGCTTAAGATATAGCCTCAACTATGTTTTTCGAATTTTATTTCGAATCATAATATAGCTAAGGCTATATTTTCTATTGACCAATTGTTATTTAATTTAACGTTTTATTGATGAATAAATCTAAATGAAAATCGTTTTCAATTGAAAGACAAATAATATTTTATCGCTGTTGTTTTATATTCTAAAAATATGTTAATGTTGCGCCGTCAATTGGGGAGTAGCCGATTTCCAGACTCCGGAAATGTACGTGTCAACATACTCGTTGCAAAACGTGGCGCGTACGGACCAGCCGCCGCTGGTCAGGCGAGACCATAGGCGCATCAACTGCTGTGTATTTCGTCACAGAATGGCGACATGCATGTTTGCTGGGGGCAGTGATGTGTTTAATGGATACCCCGGTCAGGACGTTGTCATGCACTTTACTGCTACTGTTCTTCTCGCTTTCGGCATGTCGATGGATGCTTTCGCGGCATCAATTGGCAAAGGCGCCACCCTACATAAACCCAAATTCTCAGAAGCGTTGCGTACCGGTCTTATCTTTGGCGCGGTTGAAACGCTAACCCCGTTGATCGGCTGGGGGCTGGGGATATTGGCGATTAAATTCGTTCTGGAATGGAACCACTGGATAGCCTTTGTTCTGCTGATCTTTCTGGGCGGACGCATGATCATCGAAGGTATCCGCGGCGGTAGTGATGAAGATGAAACACCGTTACGTCGTCACAGCTTTTGGCTATTAGTCACGACGGCTATCGCGACCAGCCTCGATGCGATGGCGGTTGGCGTCGGTCTGGCGTTTTTGCAGGTAAACATCATCGCTACCGCATTAGCTATCGGTTGCGCCACGCTTATCATGTCCACCCTAGGGATGATGATCGGTCGCTTTATCGGCCCAATGCTGGGTAAGCGTGCTGAAATTCTCGGCGGGGTCGTACTGATAGGAATTGGCGTCCAGATCCTCTGGACGCATTTTCACGGTTAACGGTTACGCTGCCAGAGATGAAGGTTGAAATCCGTCTGGCAGCTAAGTCCGGCGCTGGCAGCCAGTTGTTCCCACACGTCTGGCCTGGCGCGCCAGGCAAATGGCGTCATTTGCAACAGTGCTACAGCCGCTTCGGCGGTGAGCTGCATGTGATAAGCAAGGCGGGTACTCTGCTGCAATGTGAATCCGTCGAGCTGCTCGGTATACGGCGCATGTAAACGCACCTCATCATAAATGAGCCCTTTTAGTTCCATCAGATGATGCGGCCCTGGCGTGGCGGTAACGACCCAACCACCAGGTTTCACCACACGCGCCAATTCCTGCGCCTTACACGGGGCGTAGATTCTGATCACCGCATCCATTGACGCATCGGCAAAGGGCAGTCGATGGCTTGACGCCACACAAAACTTCACCTGCGAATAGCGTTTCGCCGCCGCTTTGATCGCCGTTTTAGCAACGTCCAGTCCAAACGTGGTGACTCCCGGCAACGCCTCGGCAAAAGCATGAGTGTAATACCCCTCGCCGCAGCCGATATCCAGAATCGCCGTGGCCGACTGATCCAGCCGCTCGCGCAACAGGTTAATCACGGCATCGCGCAGCGGCTGATAATGGCCTGCATCAAGAAACGCTCTCCTCGCCTGCATCATTTCGGCGCTGTCGCCCGGATCGCGCGAACGTTTATGCTGTACCGGCAGCAGATTGATGTAACCCTCTTTCGCCACATCAAACTGATGGCGCTGTGGACATATAACGCTGTTATTAATCTGCGTAAGCGGCTGATGGCAAAGCGGACAGGTAAACGACATGACAACTCCGGACTGGGGCGCTAAAGGGCGCAAGTGTAACGCGAATTGCGCCCCGGGAAAATCCTTTACGAACCCGGAACCGCAACGTGGCTGCCATGCATCACCAGAAGGTGATCTGAATCGGCTGGCATACCGTCTGGCTCAACATTTTCCAGCCGCAGCACATCGCCCATGATCTGGCTGAATACGGGCGCAGATACCGCACCGCCATAATAAGCCCCATTTTGCGGATTATTAATCACCACCACCAGCGCAAATCTGGGGTTACTTGCCGGCGCGACGCCTGCGGTATATGCCACATACTTATCGACGTATTTACCATCATCGCCAATTTTTTTCGCCGTCCCGGTTTTGACCGCAATACGGTAGTCTCTTACTGCGGCTTTTGTTCCGCCGCCGCCAGGCAACGCGACGCTCTCCATCATATGTTCCACCTCGTGCACCAGTTCTTCCGGCATTACCCGCGTGCCGATCACGGGCGGATCAACTTTGGTGATCGATAACGGACGGTAGATACCAAAGCTGCCAATCGTGGCATAAACATGCGCCAGTTGCAGCGGCGTCACCATTAATCCATAGCCAAAAGCAAAGGTAGCGCGATCTAAATCACTCCAGTAACGGCGTTTCGGTAATAACCCGCTGCTCTCTCCGGTGAGACCCAGTCCGGTAGGCACGCCGAAACCAAAGCTTTTATAAGTATCCATTAATTTCTGCACCGGCATCGCCAGAGAAAGGTGAGAAACGCCGGTATCGCTGGATTTTTGCAAAATGCCGGTTAATGTCAGTTCCGGATAGTAACCGACGTCGCGGATACGGTGTCCATCGAGAGTAAAAGGATGGGTATCGATAACGCTGTCCGGCTGCACGATGCCCTGCTGTAACGCAGTCATAATGACCAATGGCTTCACAGTAGAACCGGGTTCGAAGGTGTCGCTAATCGCGCGGTTACGAAAATCGTCCAACTGCGCGCCTTCACGGTTGTTCGGGTTGAAATCCGGGTAGCTCGCCATCGAGAGAATTTCACCCGTTGGGATGTTAATCAATACGGCAGCGCCGGATTCCGCTTTGTTCCAGATGACGGCGTTATCCAGCGCATCTTCGGTAACCGTTTGCAGACGTTCATCAATGCTAAGCTGAAGTTCATGAGCAGGAACCGGATTCACTTCCGTAATGTTCTCAATAACGTGACCAAATTTATCTTTACGCACCAATCGGGAGCCCGGTTTTCCCGTCAGTTGCGCGTTAAAGCTCTTTTCAATACCTTCTATTCCCTGCCCGTCGATATTGGTAAAGCCGATCAAATTGGCCGCTACGTGTCCGGCAGGGTAAAAACGGCGCGACTCTTCCCGCAGGTTAATACCCGGTAGATTCAGTTTATCTATCCATTCGGCTTGCTGGGGTGAAACCTGGCGCGCAAGGTAGATAAAACGGCCTGCCGGGTTACTGTTTACCCGTTCCGCAAGCGTACTGAGAGACAGATGCAGGGCGCTGGCCAGCGCCTGCCAGCGCTCATTGTAGCCAACGCCGCCTTTGCTTATGATAGTCTTCGGATCGGCCCAGACAGCATTAACCGGAACGCTCACCGCTAAGGGTCGCCCTTCTCTGTCGGTGATCATGCCGCGTGGAGAGGCCGTGGTCACTTCACGAAGCGAGCGCATATCTTCTTGTTTCACCAGTTTCGACGGCGTAACAATTTGCAGCCATGCCACCCGCCCTAACAACAATGCCATACTGAGCAGAATGGCAGTGCAAAGTAGTGCAAAACGTATGGGCGTAAAATTACGGGTATCGCCGTCGCTTTTCTTTTTCACCTGATCTCCAGCCGAATCATTTTTCAGGTGATTGATTTAACGGGAAACGGCCGGAAAAACCAGAAAAAACAATGCTAATAACATCGCGCCTTTGCAACAAATCGCTAACGAGAGCGCATCCAGACACATTTTGAAGGATATTGAATTAAAAAGCCCCGCTTTTAGCGAGGCTTTATATCTGAGGCTGACGCGACAAACGCATCAAATCAGTGGTGTCGATCAGATAGCTGTTACGTTAACAGCAGCCGGACCTTTCTGGCCGTCCTGAATTTCGAACTCAACGTTCTGGCCTTCAGCCAGAGTTTTGAAACCATTGCCCTGGATAGCGGAGAAGTGTACGAACACATCTTTGCTGCCGTCAGCCGGAGTAATGAAGCCAAAACCTTTGGATTCGTTGAACCACTTAACTTGACCTTTAATCTTTGCCATTTGCAAAATTCCTTAGAGTGTTTTCTTTGCCCGTAGGCATAACATAGATAAAACTGAGACATTACTGCTTGAGGCACTAATATAAGGTTCGGCAGAGAAGCGGTATTCAACGTCAACGTGTTTACTCAGGACTTCTTTACTGAAAATGCCACACATAAACAGAACTGTACCTCGTTTAACCCAAAGCCTGTTATCACATACAACGTTAATTATGGCAAGCCATTTTTAAACGTGTCTCGATCCGTCGCACAAATTACGAGAACCTTCACAAATTGACAGCACGTTTATGCAACAAAATTGCGAAAGATATATCCTCACGCGCTGACGGACTCCTGACAACGTCACTGCTGAAAAGCCATTTTTCTACCATAGCTCAATAACTTCGCTTCTTCCAGTGCATCAAATCACATTTAAAAGCTGTATTTTTCATATCACTTTTTATGCTGAGTTATGCATAAATTGTCACAATGATAAAAAACACCTTTTAATCAAAATAATAGAAAAGAAAAGCGATTTTCGGCACCGCTTTTTGTGATGTTCTGCGTCTTTACAGAATGCCTTAAAATAATGAACAAACAATGACAATCCATAAAGAGAGAGAAACGTTTCGCTTTTAATAGAGAATGAGCGGTATCACAAAAATGCCATATGTCCATTTGTTATACATATAAAACTATGTTGCATATAAAGCCATATATTATGTAAGGTGTTGATGCTGTAGTATCAGTTGCAAACGGCAACGCGGAGAGATCCGACGGGGAAATGGGGCGTATGGCACTGGCGCCATTTGCGCCCCGGTAAGCATTATCGTTCTGCAACCAGACGAATGATGTCCTCATCCTCTTTTGGTTCGCTTGCCGCTGTTGCGGGTTCCGCTTCTTTTTCTGGTTCGTTTGCTTCGCAAAGGCGACGTAACAACGCGTTTTGCCGCTTCTGTTGATCCAATAACGCTTCGAGCAATTCTATCTGCTCGTTGGCACGGGAGCTTGCCCGGTTGACAAAGAACCAGAGCGCCAGCCCCACCACCAGAACCACCATTGATACTATTAAAGATGCAAGAGAAAACGCACCAGAGTTTAAAACGTCGTTCATTTCACCACCTCAATGTAGAGACGTCATTCTACCACTGCTACACGGGAAGGAAATCTCTGGTGTAAAACGTTTACCAGGGAATAAATTTATTGATGGCGCAAATACCGCTGAAAAATTGTACATCCTGATCGCACATGATATTAAACACCTGCGCCCACAGCAACAGGCATACTACCACCACGATGCCGAGAACGACCCATCGAAATTTTTTCACTCCACTCTCCGATCTTACATCTTATGTCGCTAAATTATCATGAGTTACTTAAACCAGGAGTAACTGTAGCGGCATTATATGTTTTTAGGAATGATTCACTTGTTTCAATCAATGTACACGCTACTCTTATTCTAACTAAAAAAGAAAAGAGGTAGTAATGCGTTTGATCATTCGCGCAATTGTATTGTTTGCCCTGGTGTGGATAGGCCTGCTGATGAGCGGCTATGGCATCCTGGTGGGAAGTAAAGTGAACGCTGCGGGGCTGGGTTTACAGTGCCATTACCTGACCGCACGCGGCACCAGCACGGCGCAATATCTCCATACCAACAGCGGCATTATTGGCTTTTCCGACTGTCCCATTTTCAGAAAAATCGCCACCGTGGTGGATAATGGCTAAGCGGCAATAAATAATTTCACAGTGAAACTATCACCAATAATTCCCCTATATTGGCTGTTGTTCATAAGTACTGTTAAATAATATTTTAATAACCGTTAAATAAGCCGACAGATATTATCTACTTTTACGATTTCATCCCACCCGATGTTATAAAAAAAGCAGCTACATTTTTCGTAGCTGCTTTTTTTTAACGTCATGCTAATAACGTTGCTTAGAAGGGATAATCGTTGTAACCCATTTGTTCAGAAATTTTACGCGCGGCGGCGTGTAACATAGCCACATATTCCTGTAGGCGTTCTTCTGAAAAACGCAGCGTCGGGAACGAAATGCTTAACCCTGCGATGACTACGCCAAAACGGTCAAATACCGGTACGCCGATACAACGTAATCCTTCTTCCTGTTCTTCGTTATCTTCACCGTATCCTTGCGCACGCACTTCATCCAACAGCGGCAGCAACGCTTCAGTGCTGGTAATCGTGCGTCCCGTGCTTTGCTTATACTCTACGCCGTCGAGAATCTGCTTAACCTCATCACGGTCGCGCCAGGCCAGAAGCACTTTACCGATGGCCGTACTGTACAGCGGATTACGACGCCCAATACGTGAGTACATCCGCAGATTGTACATAGAGTCAATTTTATGGATATAGACAATGCTGTCTTCATCCAGCGCGCCAAGATGGATAGTTTCTTTTGTCAGACGAGACAGTTCGCGCATCTGAATGTCCGCACTGCGGATGAGATCAACATTTTGCAAAGCTCGCGCGCCCAGCTCAAACAGCTTTAGCGTCAGAGAGTATTTTTCAGACTCCCCCTCCTGAGCCACGTAGCCCAGCGTTTTCATGGTTTGCAAAAAGCGATAAACGGTGCTTTTCGACATCATGACGCGCTGCGATAGCTCGGTAATCCCTATTTCACGCTCTTCACCCAGCGCCTGCAGAATGCCGAAAACTTTCAGCACAGAAGATACAGAATCAGGCTGCTTATCCAGATCTGCGTTTGCCATTTATCACCTCATTACGAGCGTTTTATAAAATTCAGAACGAGTTTTTATTATAATTTCACGCCAGGTCGCCCGCAATCCATCTTTGCTTACTTCGTTACAAATCTGCGACATAACAACTCAGTATTAATGCTAACATTATTATTCAGCTCATAATTCCCCTTATTACAAAATACTTATGGAAAAAACACGGGCCGATGGCCTGCCCCTCCCGCAGAGATACGGCGCTATCCTGACGATTATTATCGGTATTTCGATGGCGGTTCTGGATGGCGCAATCGCTAATGTCGCGCTGCCAACCATTGCGACTGATTTACATGCCTCCCCTGCCAGCTCTATCTGGATTGTCAATGCGTACCAAATCGCCATTGTCGTCTCACTGCTTTCCCTGTCTTTTTTAGGCGACATGTTTGGTTATCACCGGATCTATAAATGTGGTTTAGTGGTATTTCTGCTTTCATCATTGTTTTGCGCGCTTTCAGACTCGCTGCAGATGCTGACGCTGGCGCGCATCGCGCAGGGATTTGGCGGCGCGGCGCTAATGAGCGTAAACACGGCGCTGATTCGTCTTATCTACCCCCAGCGTCATCTGGGACGAGGCATGGGAATTAACTCTTTTATCGTCGCCGTCTCTTCCGCCGCGGGTCCGACGATCGCCGCGGCGATTTTATCCATCTCATCATGGAAATGGCTGTTTCTGATTAATGTCCCGTTAGGTATCATCGCGTTAATTCTGGCCATCCGCTTTTTACCAGCAAACATCGCCCATGACACTAAGCCGCGCTTTGACTTACCGAGCGCGGTAATGAATGCGCTCACATTTGGCCTGCTGATTACCGCATTGAGCGGATTTGCCCAGGGACAGTCGCTAACGTTGATTGGCGCAGAGCTGCTCGTTCTGGTCGTGGTCGGGTTTTTCTTCGTGCGCCGCCAGCTTTCTTTGCCCGTCCCTTTGTTACCCATCGACTTGTTACGCATTCCGCTTTTTTCACTCTCGATCGGCACGTCAATTTGCTCGTTCTGCGCGCAAATGTTAGCCATGGTCTCGCTACCTTTTTATCTGCAAACCGTGCTGGGCCGTAGCGAAGTAGAAACCGGCCTGTTATTGACGCCCTGGCCGCTGGCAACGATGGTGATGGCGCCGCTGGCGGGATACCTGATAGAACGTCTTCATGCCGGTTTGCTGGGGGCGCTGGGAATGGTGATAATGGCAGCCGGGTTGTTTGCGCTGGTCATGTTGCCTGCCTCCCCCTCCGATCTGAATATTATCTGGCCAATGATCCTTTGTGGCGCAGGGTTTGGCCTGTTCCAGTCGCCGAATAATCACACCATTATCACTTCCGCGCCGCGTGAGCGCAGCGGTGGCGCCAGCGGGATGCTGGGCACGGCGCGACTGTTAGGCCAAAGTACTGGCGCCGCGCTGGTAGCGCTGATGTTGAACCAGTTTGGCGATAGCGGTACGCATCTTTCGCTGCTCGCAGCGGCGATCCTGGCGACTCTCGCGGCGGTAGTGAGCGGTTTACGTATTACGCAACCACGCGTTCAGGCGTAAAAAAAGCGCGTCATTCGACGCGCTTTTCATACTTGCCAGTGGGCTTATTATTTCAGGTACTCGCCGCTACGCAGCGCTTCAATGCGTTTATCCAGCGGTGGGTGCGTCATAAACAGCTCGCTTAACGATTTCGATTTACCGTTAATACAAAACGCCATCATGCTGGTCGCTTCTTGCGGCTCGTAGCTGGTTTTCAGGCGCTGCAACGCGGCAATCATTTTTTCACGACCAACCAGCTTCGCCGATCCCGCATCGGCATGAAACTCACGGTAACGGGAGAACCACATGGTGATAATGCTTGCCAGAATACCGAAGACCAGTTCCAGCACCGTCGCAACGGCGAAATAGATTAGCGGATTACCGTTACTTCCTTCGCCTTCATCACGGTTGCCGCCCAGAAAACCTGCAGCAATTTGCGCGATAATGCGCGAAATAAAGATAACGAAGGTGTTAACCACCCCCTGAATCAACGTCATCGTCACCATATCGCCATTGGCAATATGGCTGATTTCATGCGCAATGACGGCTTCCGCCTCGTCAGGGCTCATATTTTGCAACAGACCGGTGCTCACAGCGACCAATGAGGCGTCACGGCGGGCGCCCGTCGCAAACGCGTTAATGTCCGGCGCATGGTAGATAGCAACCTGCGGCATGGCGATACCGGCCTGGCGCGCTTGCGTTGCTACGGTGTTCATCAACCAGCGTTCTCTTTCATTGCGAGGCTGTTCAATAACTTCCCCTCCTACGGATTTTAACGCCATCCATTTGGACATCAGCAATGAAATAAAAGAACCGCCAAAACCAAACAGCAGCGCCATGATCAGCAAGCCTTGCACGCTGCTCGACTGTATCCCCGTCAGGCTCAGAACCAGCCCGAAAACGACCATCACGGCCAGGTTCGTCAGCAGGAAGAGCGCGATTCGCATCATAATTTTCTTTTAACCTCAATTTAACAAAGCGCACTATGCGATTACCCACATCGTATGGGTCTTATGGCTATTTTCAAGCATCACCAGGCGGTAAGTCACGAGAAAAACACAACTTTACATTTTGTAGCATTATCCTGACGACTTCTGCGCTTGTTAAAAAAAAACAGGCACAATTTTTTGTGCCTGTTTAGCGTTACTTATTGGCTGCCGCCTGCTCCGCTGGTTTTTCTTTTTCAAGATGCGCCAGGTCCAGAGCAATCTTCACCGTTTCATCAAGGTATGGGTCCGGCTCCTGGTAATCCTTTGGCAGATCGTCCAGTTTCTTCAGCAACGGTTTACCCTCGCGTTTAAACCGATCGTTAATACGCGCCAGACGCAGAGCGTCTTCTTCATTGTTCTCTTTCTCACGCTGCGCATAATTCAGAGAGACGATGTTGCGCTTATCCTTCATGGCATTGAAACGTGCGATATCCTTCATGATGTACTGGAACTCAGGATCTTTGGCGATACGCGCGTTGTGTTCTTTCAATAATTCCGGGCCAAACGGGGCCAAATCGTCCGATTTCACGTATTTCGCCGCATCAATGCTATCCCACGGCAAGGCGTTATCTTCAAATTTTTCTCCGGTTTCCGTCTCTTCATTGCCAGTCGGCATGATGATATCCGGCGTGACCCCTTTACGCTGCGTACTACCGCCGTTGACACGGTAAAACTTCTGAATGGTGTACTGCACCGAACCCAGCGCAGGCCATTCCGGGCGAAGCATCTGATCGTAAATTCGGTTTAGCGAACGATATTGCTGTACCGTACCTTTACCGAAGGTCGGCTCACCGACAATCAGCGCGCGGCCATAATCCTGCATCGCGGCAGCGAAGATTTCCGATGCCGAGGCACTGAAACGATCGACCAGCACCACCAGCGGGCCTTTGTAGTAGACCACGCCGTCGGTGTCGCTATCCTCACGCACTTTACCGTTATTGTCGCGCACCTGAACTATCGGACCAGAAGGGATAAACAGACCGGAAAGCGAAACGGCTTCCGTCAGCGCCCCACCGCCGTTTGAACGCAGATCGATAACGATGCTGTTAACGTTCTGTTTTTCCAGCTTCTGAAGCTGAACTTTGACATCATCGGTCAAGCCAACATAGAAGCCTGGAATATCCAGTACACCAACTTTTTCCTTGCCGACGGTTTTCACCGACATTTTAACCGCGCGATCTTCAAGACGAATCCGTTCACGCGTCAGCGTGATAATACGCGTTTTCGTCCCTTTGCCAGCCGGCAGTATTTCCAGTCGAACCTTGCTGCCTTTCGGCCCTTTGATCAGCGCCACCACATCGTCAAGACGCCAGCCAATAACGTCGACCATCGGTTTTCCGGCCTGCCCTACGCCGACGATACGATCGCCGACGCTAATCGACTTGCTCTTCGCTGCCGGGCCGCCGGCAACCAATGAGTTAATGACAGTATAATCGTCATCCATTTGCAGCACCGCGCCGATACCTTCCAGAGACAGGCTCATTTCGGTATTAAACTGCTCGGTATTGCGGGGAGAAAGATAATTCGTATGCGGGTCGATTTCACGCGCAAAAGCGGTCATCGCCAGCGAGAACACATCTTCACTGTTGGTCTGCGCCAGGCGACGAATAGCGAATTTGTAGCGACGCGTCAGCGTTTCGCGAATTTCTTTGTCGCTCTTGCCGGTGAGTTTCAGGCTGAGCTCATCGAATTTCACTTTACCATCCCACAGCGCATTTAGCTCAGCCTCATCTTTCGGCCAGGGCGCTTTACTGCGGTCCAGGTTAAACGTATCGTTTCCGGTGAAATCCATTGGCCGTTCCAGCACTTTTAGCGCGTACTGGTAACGTTCAAACCGGCGCTTTTGCGCCAGGTTATAAAGATCGTAAAAAACATCCAGCTTACCCGTGCGCAGCTCATCGCCCAACACGGTTTTCTTTTTCGCAAACTGCTCGACATCGCTCGCCAACAAAACGTTGTGGCTATAGTCGAGAAGATTCAGATAGCGATCAAAAATCTTTGCCGAAAATGCCTCATCCAGATCGAACTGGCGATAATGGGAGCGGGTAAAACGCGACGTTACGCGCTCGCTCACCGTCGCATGTTGCGTCTCTTCCTTTAGTACGGGAATTTGATCGGCACGCGTAATATCTTCCACGGCGAAGGACTGGCCTGCTAATGCAAGCAGGCCAGCTAACGCGGTAAGCCTAAAAAAAGTGTTCATGCCAGGCCTGGCCTCCGTTTCAGAACACCAGGTGTTCTGCGCGTACAATCAAAGACATACCCGAATTCAGCTGTACACGGACACCATCTTTGGTGATTTCTAATACGGTGGCATCCATCGCATTATTACCCGCTTTCACCTTGAGGGACTGCCCTACGGTCAATACTGAAATATCAGAAACCGGCGTGTGCTTCTCTTCGCGAGGCGCACGCGGCGCTTTCGTCGTCGGTTTATCAGCGCGAGGTTTACGTTCAGCGCCTTCTTTACGACGCGCTACCGGGCGAGGTTTACGCTCGCGTCGCGGCGCGTCTTCTTTTTCGCCAGCCGCCGCGGCAGCTTCGCGTTTTTTCGCTTGCTGCTCTGCGCGCTGCGCCTGAACACGGGCTTTGGCTTCTTCAAGCTGCTTACGCGCATGTTCGACATGCTGTTCTTCCAGCTCGCCGCACGGATTGCCATCAAGGTCGACGCGCGTTGCGCCCGGCTTAACGCCGTACAGGTAACGCCAGCTTGAAGTATAAAGACGTAAAGCGGAACGAAGTTGCGTTTTGCTGAGGTTCATTTCGCCCCCAACTCGCTCTACCAGATCCTGAAAAATACCAATTTTCAGCGGGCGAGCTTCGCCTTCCGCACTAAAACAGTGAGGAAAACGCTCGGCCAGAAACGCGATAACTTCTTTACTGCTATTCAACTTAGGTTGATTTTCCATGAAATTTCCTGATTACAACGGACGTAGCCAACAAGCAGCAGGCATGAACAGGCGTCATTATAATGACGCCATCAGTAATTGCTACGTTATCCGTTGATTATCCTGCGACGCTCGCAAAGAATTTTTTGTAATCCGTCGTTGCAAGCACGGTTTCAAGCTGTGCGACCAGCGTACGCAGGCCGTGTTCATCTTCTTCGGTAAAACGGCCAAACGCCGTGCTATCTATATCCAGCACGCCGATAATCCGTTCGCCAACCGTGACAGGCAGCACAATTTCGGCGTTGCTGGCGGCATCACAGGCAATATGGCCGTCAAACGCATGAACATCATCAATACGTTGAACCTTATTCTGCGCTACCGCTGCGCCACACACGCCGCGACCAACCGGAATCCGCACACAGGCGATTCGCCCCTGAAACGGCCCCAACACCAGCGTATCGCCTTCGAGGAGATAAAATCCCGCCCAGTTCACCTCGGTAAGGCGTTCGAACAGTAGCGCGCTGGTATTCGCCAGCGTGGCCAGAAAGCTGGTTTCACCTGCCATTAACGACTGAAAATCGCGGTTTAACGCCGCGTATAGTTCTGTTTTGCTCATTATATAATCACTTCGTGGTCTTACTCCTAAACACAGGCTATTAAAATAAGCATTAAATGCGTTCTTGCTCAAGATTATTCCTGTCATGAGTTAAGATTACATTATTCTAACACTTTGATTCACGATACATGGCTCTGAACACCTCACACGTCACGCCAACAAAAAAGCTAACGATCAGGTCAATTAGCGAAGCGCTGCCGCGCAGCCACTACCAGCGCTGCCCTGAATGCGACATGCTGTTCAGCTTGCCGGAGATGAGCGCTCATCAAAGCGCTTATTGTCCTCGTTGCCAGGCCAAAATTCGCGATGGGCGCGACTGGTCGCTGACGCGGCTGACCGCGATGGCGGTAACCATGCTGCTATTGATGCCGTTTGCCTGGAGCGAACCGTTACTCCATATCTACCTGTTGGGCGTACGCATTGATGCCAATGTGATGCACGGCATCTGGCAAATGACGCAGCAGGGCGATCCGTTAACCGCCGCAATGGTGCTCTTTTGCGTGGTGGGCGCGCCGCTTATTCTGGTTTTTTCAATTGCTTACCTGTGGTTTGGCAGCCTTCTCGGCATGAATCTGCGTCCAGTCCTGCTGATGCTGGAAAAACTGAAAGAGTGGGTGATGCTGGACATCTATCTGGTCGGTATTGGCGTTGCCTCTATCAAAGTGCAGGACTATGCCTTTCTGCAGCCGGGCATCGGGCTTTTAGCGTTCGTCTCGTTGGTGGTTCTTAGCATTCTGACTATGATTCATCTGAATGTGGAGCAACTATGGGAACGATTTTATCCGCAGCGCCCTGCTCAACGTGCGGACGAAAGATTGCGCGTCTGTCTTGGCTGCCACTTTAGCGGCTATCCGGATGCGAAAGGACGCTGCCCGCGTTGTCATATTCCGCTACGGTTACGCAGAAAACAGAGCATACAGAAGTGTTGGGCGGCCTTGCTGGCGTCTATTGTCTTTTTGCTGCCGGCAAACCTGCTGCCTATCTCGGTAATCTACATTAATGGCGGGCGTCAGGAAGATACTATCCTGTCGGGCATTATGTCGCTTGCCAGCAGCAATATCGCCGTCGCCGCCGTCGTTTTTATCGCCAGTATTTTGGTGCCGTTTACCAAAGTCATCGTGATGTTTACGCTACTGTTGAGTATCCATTTTAAATGCCAACAGGGACTGCGGACGCGAATTCTGTTGCTGCGTCTGGTGACATGGATAGGCCGCTGGTCGATGCTTGATCTTTTCGTTATCTCGTTAACCATGTCTCTGATTAATCGCGATCAGATTCTGGCTTTTACTATGGGACCGGCTGCGTTTTATTTCGGCGCAGCGGTAATTTTGACTATTCTTGCAGTGGAATGGCTGGATAGCCGCTTACTTTGGGATGCACATGAGTCAGGAAACGCCCGCTTCGAAGACTGAAGCGCAAATTAAAACCAAACGCCGTATTTCACCTTTCTGGCTGCTACCGCTTATCGCGCTAATGATCGCGGGGTGGCTGGTATGGGATAGCTACCAGGATCGCGGCAATAGCGTGACTATCGATTTTATGTCGGCGGACGGTATCGTACCGGGCCGTACTCCCGTGCGTTATCAGGGAGTAGAAGTCGGCACCGTGGAAGATGTCAGTCTGAGCAAAGATCTGCGCAAAATTGAAGTTCGCGTCAGTATCAAATCAGATATGGAAGATGCGTTGCGCGAAGAGACGCAATTCTGGCTGGTGACGCCCAAAGCCTCGCTGGCGGGCGTTTCCGGCCTGGATGCGTTGGTCGGCGGGAATTACATCGGTATGATGCCAGGTAAAGGCAAGCCCAGAGATCATTTCGTCGCCCTGGATACACAGCCTAAATACCGGCTTAGCAACGGCGATCTGATGATTCATCTCCATGCGCCGGATCTCGGTTCGCTTAATAGCGGTTCACTGGTCTATTTCCGTAAAATCCCTGTCGGACGGGTGTATGACTATTCGATTAACCCTAACAAACAGGGCGTGACGATTGACGTTCTGATTGAGCGACGGTTTACCGATCTGGTGAAAAAAGGCAGCCGTTTTTGGAATGTCTCCGGCATTGACGCCGATCTAAGCCTGAGCGGCGCGAAGGTGAAACTGGAGAGCCTCGCGGCCCTGGTCAATGGCGCGATTGCGTTTGACTCACCGGACAATTCCAAACCCGCCGCCCAGGATGACACGTTCGGCTTATATAAAGATTTAGCCCACAGCCAACGAGGGGTAATCGTTAAACTTGAGCTGCCCAGCGGAGACGGTCTGAAAGCGGAATCTACGCCGCTAATGTACCAGGGACTGGAGGTGGGTGAGCTTTCTAAACTGACGCTCAACCCTGGCGGTAAAGTCACCGGAGAGATGACCGTCGATCCCAGCGTTGTTCCGCTGATGCGGGAAAATACGCGTATTGAGTTACGCAATCCCAAACTGTCGCTAAGTGACGCGAATATCAGTTCGTTGTTAACCGGAAAAACCTTCGAGCTGGTGCCGGGCGACGGCGAACCGCGCAGTGAATTTGTGGTGGTGCCGGGTGAAAAAGCCCTGCTGCATGAGGCGAATGCCTTAACCCTGACGCTGACGGCCCCGGAAAGTTACGGCATCGAACCGGGCCAGCCGTTAATTTTACATGGCGTAAAAATTGGCCAGGTCATTGAGCGCAACTTATCCAGTAAAGGCGTGTCATTCATCGTCGCGATTGAACCGCAGCACCGGGATTTGGTACAGGGCGACAGTAAATTCGTGGTTAACAGCCGGGTGGATGTCAAAGTTGGCCTTGACGGCGTAGAGTTCCTCGGCGCCAGCGCCAGCGAGTGGATTGACGGCGGAATTCGTATTTTACCCGGTACGAGCGGGAAGATGAAATCCACCTACCCGCTCTATGCTAACCTGGAAAAAGCGCTGGAAAATAGCCTCAGTGACTTACCGACTACCACCTTAACGCTGACGGCCGAAACGTTGCCGGATGTCCAGGCAGGTTCCGTCGTGCTGTATCGAAAATTTGAAGTAGGCGAAGTCATCACCGTTCGCCCACGCGCCAATACCTTTGACATCGACCTGCATATTAAGCCGGAGTATCGCCACCTGTTAACCAGCAATAGCGTGTTCTGGGCGGAAGGCGGCGCGAAAGTGCAACTTAACGGCAGCGGCCTAACGGTACAGGCCTCGCCACTCTCCCGCGCGCTGAAAGGGGCCATTAGTTTTGATAACCTGAGCGGCGCCAGCGCCAGCCGGCGCAAAGGCGATAAACGCATTCTTTATGCTTCAGAAACCTCCGCCCGCGCGGTAGGCGGACAAATTACGCTGCACGCGTTCGACGCCGGAAAATTGGCGGAAGGGATGCCCATTCGTTACCTCGGTATTGATATCGGCCAGATCCAGACGCTGGAATTGATCACCGCACGTAATGAAGTGCAGGCAAAAGCCGTACTTTATCCGGAGTATGTACAGACATTTGCCCGCGCCGGGACACGTTTTTCCGTTATCACGCCACAAATTTCCGCGGCGGGCGTCGAGCATCTGGATACGATTCTCCAGCCCTATATTAACGTTGAGCCAGGACGCGGCGCGGCACGGCGCGACTTTGAACTGCAGGAAGCCACGATTACCGACTCACGCTATCTGGATGGGTTAAGCATCGTCGTGGAGGCGCCAGAAGCAGGCTCGCTTAATATTGGTACACCCGTCCTGTTCCGCGGTATCGAAGTGGGAACCGTCACCGGAATGTCCCTGGGGTCGCTCTCCGATCGGGTGATGATCACCTTGCGTATCAGTAAGCGTTACCAATATCTGGTGCGGAATAACTCCGTATTCTGGCTTGCCTCCGGCTATAGTCTCGACTTTGGTCTGACAGGCGGCGTGGTGAAAACGGGGACATTTAATCAGTTCATCCGTGGCGGTATCGCCTTCGCTACTCCACCAGGTACGCCGCTGGCGCCAAAAGCGCAAGCCGGTAAGCATTTCCTGTTACAAGAGAGCGAACCGAAAGAGTGGCGTGAATGGGGCACCGCTCTGCCACGTTAAACACCAGGCTCCGGCGTACTCGCGCCGGAGCGTTTTATGCTACACTGCGCGCCTGTTTTTTTGCCGGCGATACACCTGTGGCTCAACACGCTGTCTATTTTCCTGACGCTTTTCTGACGCAAATGCGTGAAGCAATGCCTTCCACGCTCTCTTTTGATGAATTTATTTCGGCCTGCCAACGCCCGTTGCGCCGCAGTATACGCATCAATACGCTTAAAATATCCGTGGCTGATTTCCTTGCCCTAATCGCGCCCTACGGCTGGTCGCTCACGCCAATTCCGTGGTGTCATGAAGGATTCTGGATCGAGCGCGATGATGAAGAGGCATTGCCGCTTGGCAGTACCGCTGAGCATTTAAGCGGCCTGTTTTACATTCAGGAGGCCAGTTCGATGCTGCCGGTCGCGGCCCTGTTCGCCGATGATAATCATCCGCAGCGGGTCATGGATATGGCAGCGGCGCCTGGCTCCAAAACCACGCAGATCGCTGCCCGCATGGGGAACCGCGGCGCCATTCTGGCCAACGAATTTTCGGCCAGCCGCGTCAAAGTTCTGCACGCTAATATCAGCCGATGTGGAATCGCCAATACCGCACTGACGCATTTCGATGGCCGCGTATTTGGCGCTGCGTTACCGGAGATGTTTGACGCTATCCTGCTGGATGCGCCCTGCTCTGGCGAAGGCGTAGTACGTAAAGATCCTGATGCGCTAAAAAACTGGTCGCCAGAAAGCAATCTGGATATCGCGGCGACACAGCGGGAACTGCTCGACAGCGCTTTTCATGCTTTACGACCCGGCGGCACGCTGGTCTACTCCACCTGCACGTTAAATCGCCAGGAAAACGAAGCGGTCTGCCTCTGGCTGAAAGAGACCTACGCCGACGCCGTTGAATTTTTGCCGCTGGGTGATCTGTTTCCTGACGCTGACCGCGCCCTCACCCCGGAAGGCTTCCTGCACGTCTTCCCGCAAATTTACGACTGCGAAGGATTCTTCGTCGCACGTCTGCGTAAAATGTCATCCCTTCCAGCCATGCCCGCGCCGGGGTATAAAGTGGGGGCGTTTCCTTTTACCCCCCTCAAAGGCCGCGAAGCATTACACGTTACCCAGGCGGCCAACGCCGTCGGACTGTTATGGGATGAAAATCTCCATCTTTGGCAGCGTGAAAAAGAGGTCTGGCTGTTCCCGGCAGAGATTGAATCACTGATCGGAAAAGTCCGTTTTTCCCGGCTCGGCATTAAGCTGGCCGAAAGTCATAATAAAGGCTATCGCTGGCAACATGAGGCGACGATAGCCCTTGCCTGCCCGACTCATGCTCACGCGTTCGAACTTTCTGTGCAAGAGGCGGAGGAGTGGTATCGCGGTCGGGATATTTATCCGCAAACACCCCCTGCCGCTGATGATGTCCTGGTGACGTTCCAGCATCAGCCACTTGGTCTGGCAAAACGTATCGGCGCCAGAATAAAGAACAGTTACCCGCGTGAACTGGTACGTGATGGCAAACTCTTTACTGGTAATAGTTAAAAGGCGCACAAAAAAACCGCACTTTTTGACTGGCGCTTTTGCCTACGTTGACTACGCTGAAAAATGGACGGCTAAACTGGTCGTACCACAATTAGCGTATTAACGGAGAGCACGATGATGAAAACCAGTGTGCGCATTGGCGCTTTTGAAATCGACGATGCCGAATTACATGGCGAATCGCCGGGGGAGCGAACGTTAACAATCCCCTGTAAATCCGATCCGGATTTATGTATGCAACTGGACGCCTGGGATGCCGAAACCAGCGTTCCCGCCATTCTCAACGGGGAACATTCCGTTTTGTTCCGTACTCATTACGATCCTAAATCTGATGCCTGGGTCATGCGTCTTGCCTGACTCAAAAAGAACCCGTCGCCAGGCGGGTTATTTATTCTTCCTTTTCTCATTTCCCCCCTGCGCTAACCTCTCCTACACTATCGTGTAAAGTAGTTAACATTGAGGATGTAATGTTCGCGCTGGTACTTTTTGTATGTTACCTGGATGGAGGATGCGAGGATATTGTCGTGGACATCTACGATACCGAGCAGCATTGTCTTTATTCGATGGACGATCAACGGATTCGCCATGGCGGCTGTTTTCCGGTAGAGGATTTTATCGACGGCTTCTGGCGACCTGCGCAGCAATATAGCGATTTTTAACCCTGGTCGCTGATACCGCTATTGTATCCGCGCTAACGTCAATTGCCCGCCAAATACCGCGCCCGTATCAATATAGTGTACGTTGGCAAAATCCATGCGCCGACGCAACGGCGTATGGCCAAACCAAAAATGATCGGCTCCGCTAATCCCGCCGCGCTTATTTATGAGCCGTTCGCGGCTCCAGAGAACCTGATGTAAGTCGACCTTTTTTTGCCATTGATAGGTTAACGCGGGATAATCTGCATGAGCGATCACATGCGTGCTATGGCGGCAACGAACTTCCAGTATCCAGGGCAGCCGCTGACAAAGAATAAAAAGCGCTTCAGCTTGCGCAGCGTGTTCAGCCGTCAGGCGGGTAAACCAGTCGCCACCATTCATCAACCACAGCGTCGACTGCGATGAGGCCCGCGCATCCAGCGCCATTTGTTCATGATTGCCGCGAACCGCCGTCATCCAGGACTCACGCAGTAAAGCCAGGCAGCCCAGGCTGTCCGGGCCTCTATCAATGAGATCGCCCACAGAAACTAACAAGTCTTGTTGCGGATCAAATCGACACTCACGTAACCTTTTCATTAACATTGAAAAACAGCCGTGAATATCGCCAACCACCCAGACATGCCGCCAATTCTTTGCCTCTATTCGCTGATAAATCTCTTCAGGCCGCATCATGTTTTTCCTGTCGTTCATTATCCAGGACAGATATAAAAAGATAGCGTGTGCAGATTTTTTTGCTTAGTAAGCGTGCGCTGTTGTAAATAGCGAATTTCACCATTAGCGAGTAAATGCTTTGTTATCATCGCAATAAAATATAACTGGCTGCGCCAGGGGAGGGTTATCCCCTGGCGCAGCGAGCTACTCACTATCGCCTGTTCACCTTCAATACTCTTCCTCCTTAAAAACATATCGGAAACATAAACCACATCGCCTCAGCACACGATATAGCACACTCTTTAGCGGAGTGATCCTCAAGGCAAACCAGCGCCAATGCAGGTGTCGTTACCGTGGCGACCATCGCCCCCACAAACAGGCGCAGCACAATTTTTTTTAAAGGCGGCATAACCTCTCCTGACAGTTAACAGACCATTAATCCTTATCGAGACATCATCCGTGCGCGGGTATCATAGACTTAACAACACGCAGCGTTACAAAAAAAGCTGTCTGGTTGTGCAGGTATTTAGAGTAATAACAATTATTTTAAGTTTTAAGGTTATCCATTTGATTTTTATATTAAAATAAAGATGACGACGTTTTGTTAAAAGCGTCGCCATAAAAACGAATATATAGTTTCAGAAAATCTGCTATTAATTCATATGGTTAATAGCAGTATTGTATTTACTACCATCAGGAGGCATTCTGAAGATACTTATTCGCAATATTTTCTATAGTTAACTGAAATTGTTGTGGCGTTGGCATCGTCCCCTTATTAAACAGCGGCGTAACCTCTTTCATAACGATTTTCTCAGCATACGCTTTAAAAGATACCTGCTGATTATGATTTATAAACATATGCGGATATTTAATACTCGCGGAAGCAATGAGGGGGACGACAAAAGGATTCGCCCCTGCCCCACCTGGAGTAAATACGCCATTTTTTATCTCCCCAGGTAGCCCCGCATTCTGCGCAGCCTCTCCTATCTCTTTCAAAAAGGGGGTAATACTGACCCCTTTACTGATGAGTAATTTACAACATTGATCTTTATTATTACTGTACACGGCTGATAATATGGCTTCGCATGTCTGACGAGCATAGGCCGGATCTTTACTCGCATTACCTTTGATATCCAGACTATTGAGCTTTTGCAGCATAAAATCTTTAACAGTTTTACTGGTTAATACCGCCCTACCCTCAGAAGCGTTCCCACGATGAAAATGGGTAGTCGGTATGTCTGTTTGTTGATGCAGGCTAAAACGATCTGACAGACTCGTCGACAGGCTGATAAAGCTATTTCTAACGGCAGTAATACTTTTTGCAAAAATGTCCTTCTCCGTTGTTTTTTCTTTTACTGGTTCAACGTCACTTCTATGGATTCTGTAGTGCTGGGTGGATAGTGTTATGTTAGTCACGGTAGTTCTCCTTTTAGATAACTATGCATAGCTACACTTTGTTTATATTTCTTGCTTTCAAAAAATAGCCACCTTCTCCACAACCATTTTTACTCATTGATATTTATAAATTTTATTTTCCTGATGGATTTTGTTCTTCTGTCACTTAGCCTGTTTTTTTTCGGCGCAAGGTGATCGACTTTTATCGAGGAACATTTTTATCGGGACAATCCTGAACAGGTAAAACATCACTTCAATTCAACTACTGCGTCACATAAAACATTCATGAATATTATTATTTATGCTGATGTTGTTACGATTTTGCCCCCATTCGCAGGCTGGCTACCAATTATCCTGCCAGCGAGTTAGCCGCTTTTTCAAAACCTATAAAGTCGCCACGCCAAACCTCTCCGTCACTGTAATCCTTATCTAAACATCAATTAATTAACTGATTTTTATATATTATGACTTTTCATGACGTTCAGAAAAACTACAAATGAAATGGATTGACGCATCTATTAGTGGTCAAAAAAACGCGCTACGAGAAATAATCAGTAACAATTGCAACACTATTCCAATCATAACGTAAACTATATGATACCAGGTGATTATTATTGCTTTTAGGTAACATATCTGTATGGCTGCTTTTAAGCAACAATACTCTAACACAACATATAACATTATAACTTACAATAGGTTAACAAATGGAATTACAGCTTATGCTTAACCACTTTTTCGAGCGCGTCAGAAAGGATGCAAATTTCAACGCATTTCTAATCGATCTGGAATATAATAATATCGCTTATTACATCTATTTTGTTGCTACCGGCAATGTGAAAATTATCACTCATGCAGGCCACTTCATTTCTATTAAAAGCAATAGAAAGCTGATTAAAGTCAATTCAACACCGAATACGCAATTAATAAAATTGATTTCAGCTAAACACTTTTCGGGGGAGCATTCCTATGAAAAATACTGTACTGATCTGGCAACGGCAGGCGTTTTTAAATGGATTGTTGAATTAAACCAAAAAACTCGACAATACTGGTCGAAAGACAACCAATTATTATATATAGAAAATGTGGTCATGCCGCTTTAACAAGCCAGGGTAATAATAGCGTCAGTCGTGACATCCGGCGTGTTACGACTGCGGGTTATCCAATTTAGAGACCATAATGAGAGTCTGACTGCGAGAGTTACCCTGTGCAGTCCGACCGACGCAGCAACGTTTGACACGATTCTCGACAACAGCATCTCCTGGTGCAGGAGAAATGATATTCAAAGCGATATCGACTAAAAGCTCAAAATATTTGCCTTCTATTTATATTCTATCTAATTAATACCCTCCAGGAAGTGTGGCATAATTGCAGAATCTGTCAGGATTCCGGGAGCATACCGGAGCGTAATCGAAAAAACATCTGGAGATGTATGAGCAAGGATGAAATCAGTTATCAAATTCTTTACCGGTACTCTCTGGAAAAGCTATACAGTACTCTTGCCAGAAGAGTAGATAACGTGCTGTCATTCGCCCTCGTTTTTCTCGGGGTCGGCGTCACCATAAACGTCGGGAGTCCCTTTATTCTGGGGCCAGGCATTGTGGGTATCGCCATACTAAAAAGAGTACTCCGCTTCGGCACGCGATCAGCACAGGCCGACCGGCAGTCCCGCGCCTGGCTGAAACTTTTTAATACTCAGCACCGCTTTCCTTCAGATAAAACACTGTTCCTTGCCTTCACATCGCTTGAGCAAGACGCGAGTGAAGTATGGTCCATGCTTATTGGTCCTGCCATCGTCATGACTGAGACCGCCCTCGGAAAAACGCCCATTGAGCCATTGACGGCGGGTGAAAAACTCTGTGCATTTTTGAGCGGCGCGACGAAATCCCAGCTAGCAGATCGCAATTGAACTGTCTTCTAAACGCCTGCGCCATACCACAGAGATTTAGTATAAAATTAATTAATGGAGTACTAACGCTGTCAGCAGGTTTCTCTGAGTGAAAGATTCGTATTATACGCACAGCCCAGTTTACAGTTTATATAACAGCGCTATATGTTTTTGTATCCGTACCATGCCGCCTACAAGCGGCTGTCTGAGTACCTCTAGCCGTGCCAGGGGGTATTAGCTCAAATGTGAGCTGACATATCTATGGCACAGCGCCAAACCTAATCTGACTGTCCGCCCTGTGCCAGAAGCGGACGCTGATCATGGTGTGTACAGGCCAACAATACGATATATTTTAAAGCTACCTGATTACAGCTTTCATAAAGCTATGGGTATTCAAATGCAGCAAAGCTATAAACCGGGCTTAATTAAATAATGCCTTTGCGAACCTACTTTAGGAAAGTCCGGTAGCGACATTTGAAGTATATACCCCTGTTTTTCATAAAAAGGGAGAGCCTGGAAGCTAAAGGTATCTACAAGTCCATGAACACAGCCTTTCCGCAAACCTTCTTTTTCGGCCATCGCCATAAGTTTGCTCCCCAGACCGCAGTTCCTTGCAGATTCCCTTACCCAAAGATAGTCGATGCAGAGCCACGGACCTTTTCTGTCAGCAATTAATCCGCCTACCATTTCGCCGCTTTCGTTTCTGCAGTAGACCCCAAGCTGCCCATTTTTACTAAAATCGACGAACTGAGCATTGTAGCTTCTTAATCCGGTTAATAGTTCTTCTTTATCAAATTCAGTAACTTGATGTGTGATTTGAATGTCCATACATGCCCAATTGAACAAGTTTGTATTTGGAATATAACGTTATAAATAAGTTAATTAAATGTATCAATAGAAAGTTTGTTTTTACTCCTGGGGGCAGGTCACGTCCGCTACTCGCTTAAAGCAAACTGTCAGTTGGAGTCTGAGCTGGTACAATTAATGTGCCACTGGTTAGAAATCAGTAATACGATTTTATCAGGCTGGTGCTCTGGCCTGTCAGGATTTGAGGTATCCACCCGGTTTACCAGCCCCCTGTATTTGGCACCAGTGGAACCCACTTCCCGATCCAGGATATCCAGTACCCACCACCGAACCTCTTTCCCCAAAAGACATGAGCAACCTCAAGCGCCTTGTCTGGATGATAACCACGGTATGAAGTTTGATAACACGTGGAATCAGGGCGTATGGTTCGCTCTCCGTTCAGCAACTGGACGCCCTTCTCCCCAGCCTTTCAGCGTTGAAGATTTGCCAGCGCTGGGTGAAGAGTATAGGCGAATTATGAAAATCATTTCTGCCGTTTATACTTCGAAAAAGACGTTATCAAAAAGGTGGTTCGCAAGCGCGGAGTTATTAAACCTTTACTTAACGAAATACGGTTTAAGTTGCTTGAATTGCAGCAGAAAGAAAACGACGGCTTGCTGATGCTGGACAAATTAAGCAAGCATGGCATCAATGGACTGATACGCCGTCAATAAAAGGAAGGGTGCATGGACGATCCCGTCACATCACCAATCACAACAGAAGAGCACAAAACAACATTTCACAGTGTAAAGGATAAAACACGATGCCATTTTCAATCAAAAACATATGTTCAGGTCCAAAAGGACATTGCCCAGAAATCTCCAGCCCTATACAGGACAAGCCAGTACCGAGGAATTGCACACTGACCTCAACAACATGCAATATACAGAGCTATACAGTATTCAGCAGATGGTCCTGCAGTTATGAAATGCGCCCACCCGGTGCAGAAGAAAGAACCCCACGACTAAAATTCTCAGCAACGGAGCTCTCATGGCTATCTAAAACAATAGAAACAGAGAGGCGCAACACAAAAGAATGAGCCTGTCAGTAATTCTGTGTAACTGCCCAGTTATTAAAGGTGATCGCTCAGGCGGTCACCGAACTCGATAATAAAACGGCTCATCGCCAGCCGCCAGTTCTGGATCGGCATACTCCATTTTTTGACGCATCCTTGATCGCCAGATAAATAACTTTTCGTACTGAGTCATCCGTCGGGAACACCTTGCGTTTCTTAATCGCGGCACGGATCACGCAGTTCAGGGATTAGATTGCGTTTGTGGTGTAGATGGCCTTGCGGATATCCGGCGGATAACTGAAGAGCGTATTGAGGTTTTCCCAGTGCGCACGCCAGCTTTTGCTGATTTGCGGATATTTATCGTCCCGGGCTTTCGCGAACGCATCCATCGCCATCAGTGCCGCCTCTTCGGTCGGAGCCTGAGGCCGCTGGTGGCGACTTTGTAGCCTTTCCAGGCTACGTATTTCAGACTGTTACGCACCATATGGATAATGCACAGCTGGATATGGGGCTGCGGGAAGACGCTGTTTATCGCATCCGGGAAACCCTTCAGACCATCCACACAGGCAATCAGGATGTCCTGAACGCCCCGGGTTTTCAGCTCCGTCAGCACGCTTAGCCAGAACTTTTCGCCTTCATTTTCGGCCAGCCACATACCCAGTAACTCTTTCTGGCCTTCGGTGTTGATACCCAGTGCCAGGAAGACGGCTTTGTTGATTACGCTGCCATTCTGACGGACTTTGACGACAATGCAGTCCATATAAACAATGGGGTACAGCGCATCCGGTTGCCGGTTTTGCCTCTCAGTGACCTGCTCTTTTACGGCGTCGGTGACTTTAGATATCAGCGAGGGTGACACATTGGCGTCGTACATCTCTTTGAAGGTGGCGACGATTTCGCGGGTAGTCATGCCTTTGGCGTAGAGGGATAAAATTTGGCTGTCCATCTGCGTAATGCGCGTCTGGTGCTTCTTAAGCAGCTGTGGTTCGAAGGTGTTTTCACGGTCACGCGGTGTGTTGAGTTCTATCTCGCCGTCATCGCACAACACCGTTTTGGACGAGTAGCCATTACGGGTGTTTGAGCCTGTTTTGGGCGCATTTTTCTCATACCCGGGGTGGTCAGCCAGCTCCGCATTGAGCACCGTTTCGACGGTTAATTTCGCCAGCATACGGGAAAACGAATTGAGGTCGGCTTCGGTTTTAAGGCCTTTAGCCAGTTCAACCGCAAGGGCTTTGAGTTTCTTTTCGTCCATAATTGCCTGTCTCCGTTACTGGAGTGAACATATCAAAGACAGGCAATTACACAATTTTACTTACAGTCTCAGTTCAGTCACATTATTGATGAGCGACTGTACGTTAAGCAAATCAAGACCGGGATGAAAATCGCTCTGCCACTTTCGCTCAACCTTCCTTCCATGGGTTTACGCCTCAGTACGGTGATTGAGCGTTGCCGCCTGGTAAGCCGTAGCGAATACCTTATCAGCGCTGGCATACGCAAAAACAGCCCGAACGGGAGTATTCATCCTAATAGCCTGACTAAAAAATTTGTTGCGGCACGAAAATTGACCGGAATAAATTTCAGTGAAAACCCACCGCCGTTTCACGAGATCCGCAGCTTATCCGGACGACTGTATAAAGACGCTTACGGCGAAGGGTTTGCTCAGAAACTCCTGGGACATACTTCAGAGAACACCACGAAACTCTATCTCGATGAACGCGATAATAAAGCTTACGTGATGCTCTGATTTTGCTGTAAAAGAAATGTTAAACTGGATTTGGATCTGATATAACGAAAAAGCCCGGAATACAGAAATTCTGGAAAATTTCGGAAATTTCGGAAATTTCGGATTATTGATCATAAGCAACTGATTTATAAGAAAAAAAGAGACCGAATACGATTCCCGCTTACGGCAACCATTGATATTTCTCTTTAAATTCATAATGTTACATATTAATTAAGTGATTTTAACGATTGGAATATGTTATTTTTGATTCTAATAGATTCAATTAGTTATCACTTTTTACGTTTTAATTCGGACATATTTCGGGCCATTTTGCGTATAAATCCCCCGACCAAACAAATTAACTGCCCAATACATCACTCCCCTCTTCCATTGGGGGACTCCCGATGCCAAATACCCATGTAGACGAAGGCTTAATAGTGATGCCAACAAAAGCGATCGCGAAAAGTTGAACAGGTGGCTAGTTTCAGATTAAACACATTGGTTAGTCATCTTGAACAAGTAAAATCCGCCGCAACTGGCAACCATTCAATACTCGCACTATCGAACGATCGCCAGCTTGCCGCAGCCCGTTCTTGCATACGATGTGGCTGCGGTTCCATCACATCAGGAATGTGAAAATCGGGATAAACCTGCCACTTAACCTGAAGCAGGTCTTCATAGCGGGTGGTATACCGAGGCGAAAGCATTTCTCTTAAGGTCGCCATATAAAAACATTCTATTACAACGAGTTATCTCCTCCTGCCTCCGCCCCGGCGCAAAGCTATAGTTTTTTCTATCTCCTTGTGAAACAAACAATTATTCTTGCTATGGCGCTGATTAACAATCGTTCGCGGGCAACGTACATTCAGCGAGTTTCAGAGCTTCCTGACGGAATTCAGCCGGTGCTGTTTCTGGGGCTTCTTACTGGTTGATACAGATCCTGCCTCTTACTTGAGAATTTACTCATTTAGCCGTATGTCCATTATGGGTGGATAAGATCATTTATCATCGTAAGGGTTGAAAGCGATAAGTTAAACTTGTCCTGGCTCAACAAGGGACCCGACTAATGATGAGCTCTTCATCTTCAAGGCGTTTTATGCCTTCCAGCAAGAATAGACATTAAATCGACAACTGCTGCCAGGTCTTACAGGCGCAGTGGACAATCGTGTGGTAACAGCCTGAGTCATTTATTATTTTTCTCATTCAGCATAACTGCGTCTTCTGATAGAGAAATTTTTATCTAAACATATAAAAAACACAGTGAAGAAAACGCTACTTTTTTCTAGCTAAAAAGCTAAATTAATTTTTTTACGGAGAGGATCTTATGCGCAAGGTGTCGATATCTATATTATTCATGCTAGTTTCACTGACTTGGGGGACTACATGGTTGGCCATGCGAATTGCCGTTGAAACTATCCCTCCAGTGTTTGCAACCGGAATGAGGTTTATGTTTGCAGCACCTTTTTTAATCATCATTGCATGGTTAAGAAAAAAAACACTGTTGTTTCCTCCCGGACAACGATTATTCCAGTTTGTGATATGCATCTTTTATTTTTGCATTCCTTTCTCACTAATGATTTATGGTGAAACCTATGTCAACTCTGGGCTTGCCGCCATTATCTTTGCGAATATGCCTGTGGCCGTTTTGATAGCATCGGTTTTGTTTCTAAATGAAAAAGCGAAACTAATGCAGATCGCGGGCTTAACTATCGCAATCACTGCATTGACGGGGATACTTCTTGAAGAAACGAATACAAGTACAGAGAGTCACTGGCAGGGTATCACTGCGCTTATTTCTGCTGTGTTAATCCATGCCATAATATATACACAATGTAAGAAAAGAAGTTGTACTGTCTCTGTTATCACATTTAATGCGCTCCCGTGCCTTTTAGCTGGGTTGATACTTTCTGCGACAGGATGGTTTTTTGAAAGACCACAAGTATCAACCTTCTCAGTACACTCAATATTAGCTACCCTGTATCTCGGGGCTTTTGCCGGAGTTTTTGGTATCCTGTGCTACTTTGCGCTTCAGCAAAAGGCTAATGCCTTCCAGGCTTCGCTTGTATTTCTTATCTTTCCGCTGATTGCGGTAAGTCTGGAAGACTATATTTATGGATATGCTATTTCAACACACTCAATGCTGCTTATTATACCATTAGTTATCGGGATATTTCTTACTCTTGTCGCCAGAAATCTCCCTGTAACCAGCAGATGCCGGGATAACTCATCACAGAAATAATCGATTTATAATAACGCAAATAATTCCTGATGCCTTACTGAGCTCCGGCTAATGCGGGGTGGATAAGCTGGAATACAGACCCGGTAATACACAGCGATTATATTAACAAGCAATGTAATAAAGGAGTTTTTTATGTTCATGTTTCTGCCATTCTTGCTTGCACTGAGCGTGGCAATGGGGGCCATAAACAGAAAGGATAAAGTCAGCTACATTCTGTGGGCCGTTTTACTCATCGTCACTATTTTATCATTCATTCATCATATGACCAATTCGCTGACTTTGTCATTTTAAGGAGTGTGTATGAAAACGCATCATCATCCAACAACATTTGTTCATCTGATTAATCAGGTGGGACTCCTTGGGATATGCGTTGCTCTGGTTGTAGCCTTTTATTATCAACTCGTCAGGCATGAGCTGCCTTGTCCAATTTGCTTATTACAGCGGGCTGGCCTCATCATCGCCGGTTTTGGCTTTTTATTTAACCTCTGCTTTGGTCTACGAGGTATACATTACGGGATGGTAATTATTGGCAGTATCCTGACCGGAGTTATGGCATCCCGGCAAATATGTTTGCATATCATGCCCGGTGACACAGGATATGGTTCTGCATTTTTTGGATTACACTTTTATACCTGGACTCTGATTACGTCAATTCTGATTATTATTGCTGTTGCGGTAATTCTGGCAATCAGTAGCATGAATGTTGCATTTCGTTCATTGAATATTAATCCGGACCTGTTCAGTATTGTCGGTTGGGTATTTCTGTTACTGATTACTGCCAACCTTATTTCAACTGTACTGGAATGTGGCGGAGGGGAATGTGCTGCTAACCCGGTCACATATAAGCTACTGTCGAAACAGGATATTGCCTTTCTGAAAACAGGCCTCCTGACGAGGACAGTTCTCCGGTTATGACGCACTTTTAAAATGACTGATTGGTAAATATATAGCAAGCACCTGTCTTGTAGAAATTGGAATGGTTATGGGCTAACACGGAAGTTACAGTAACATTGAAATGTTGCAATAACAGGAATCAAACTTACAACCTTCGCATTACAAATTAGTAGAATCACATTTAACTAACTGTTTCAAATACACATTTCCGCATTCACATTGCTCAACTCAATGGCACATGATGTTAGAAATAGAATGATGCTTCACCATGTTTGACACAAAAATGGCACACCCTATAAAGCATCCACAGCACATATTTGGGTGGCACGCACCGTGGAAATACTGCATTACCCTAACACAGGGAATTTTCTGTACAGCGTCGACAGCCCCGCATCATAAATAATCGCTACCTGCTGTCGCGGTACTCCTGCCCTAATAAGGCACCCTGCCTGCGCCCATTGCTCCGGCGTCAGTTTTGGCCTACGGCCACCAATGTAGTGGCACTGTAGTGGCACACTGGGTACTGAAGCAATGGCCACAACTGGCGCTTGATGCTATCAGCCAGATAACCTTCCAGATGGATAACAAACATAGCAGCTATCCTGTCTGTATCGGAATTGTAAAACCAGACGTTGACCATCTTCATCAAGGTTAAAGGAACAAAGAGCTCTTTAAAGTAACTCTTTGTTCCATTACGATAGTTTAAATATGATGTTCTGAATGGGCCTTCACTACATGAACAGGAAAGGCTCAGGATAACCACTTCTCAGACATTAAAAGCAAATGAGAAAACCAAGGGGGCCTAAACCTGCCGCCAGGGAACAAACCTTTGCACAGTCTGCAGTGCTACCACCGTCCCCTATGCACCCCAGGGCGAACGCTGGCTGGGCAGCAGACGACAACAGCAGAAGAGTTGTTATGAATAAAACTTTACGTGATTTAATAAGAGAAAACATATTATTACCCTCATAGTAAGCAGTATTAAATAAGCCGGGATATATCTGATGTTCAATCAGTCCCTCATATAGGGTTAGCACCATAGCGAGTCGTTTTCACAAAAAACACAGACTGTTGAAACTTTATTTATCACTTTGACATTTGCAATACATGACACATGATTAGCTTCAGCCGCCATTATAGGGAAAGCTCCATTTCCATACTCATTTACTCACTTCTCCCTGCGGAAAAAGAAATGCAGTATAGCCAGCGTGGTGCTTTTGCTGAAACCAGGCGCGAGCAACACGGCAATGATGATCGGCGTCAGAATGAGTTCGGAATCGGCATTGGCAAACAAGGCGCACAGTCGTTAATACCCACCAGCAGTTCCGCCAAGAGTGCGACAATGTCGTAAGAGAGGCCTTCAGCCAGGCAAAACAGCGCTACGGTGCGCCCCGGCTTGCTGAGGAAGTGAACCTGGGGCCTGAGGTACAATGTAAAAACGATAGCGTCCAGCCTGTGCCATCAGGGTCTGCGGCGATCTCAGTCCGGAACAATTTGAAAACCAGAACCTCGCTTAAGGCTGTGTCCACAATACGCGGACAGGATCAAAACTGTTAGTGTGGCTGGCTTACAAGAATGAAGTGAAGTTGATTGATATAACAAACACTCCTGATAATGTTAACTGGCCTGTTCCTCCGGGGGTGCGAGCCAGCCATGATTTGAAAAGCACATGAAATCACTTTCACATGAATTAATTTACATTGGAAATAAAATATAATAGTGCTTATCATTTTTATTTAAGTTAAATATTTTATAAATGGTTTTTATTTACTCACCTGATGGTAATGAATAACGTTTAATATCTATAGTAAAGGATGCTGTAACCGTAAGGATAGTGTGCCACAATTTAACAGGTAACATATTATGAAACACGTCAAGAGCGTATTTTTAGCAATGGTTTTAATATTACCATCTTCACTATATCCTGCTCTTACAATAGCGGCAGACTCTCAAGATCATAAAAAAGAAGAAACAATTAAGCCAATGCCTCAAAAGTGGTGTAATCTTTGGCCTGCTGGCATACCCTTCCCTGAAGATTGGTTTAAAATGTGTAGAGGTTATTGAGTATAAATTTAATATACTAGCCAGTAACCATATCAGTTATGACAGACAGGCCTTCTTCATATTTGCTATAAATAAGGCCTGAGCTTTCCTGACAAATTATAAACTACTGGCTGGTTTCTCCGGCCAGACAGGCTTTAAAGTATCAACACGGTTTACCTGTACCCGGTACTTTCTCCATGCCAGAAGAGAAGCTTTTTCTTTATTGGTTGCTTCGTCCAGATCCACTGCATCCTGTAACGGCGCGATTTTTTCAGACGCTATTTGCAGGAGTCTGTTTTTCGTTCCTTCAGCTTCACGAAGTCTGGCTGCGGCCTCCGCAGCTTCATCATTCATCCAGACCTGAGCCTTACTATCCCATTTTTTGTATCCACCACCTGGTGAAACTGATGTGACGTTTTCAGGTAGCGGACCAAGATCGGAGATATAAACCTGATTGCCGGTTGTTGTGTCGTAAACCGTCTCGCCGCGGTGATCCTCCTGCAGACTCCACGTTTGGGTTTCAGCGTCAAAAACAGCAATATGACTGGAGGGAATATCAGGAGGGGCTATATCAGTACAATTTGCCGGGCGACGCTGTCCGGGGGGGACCTGACCACATCCGGCCCCCATTGCAGGTAATGCAACAGATGTAATTTTCCGGTCTTCTCCGGCGCTTTTATTGTGCTGAAAAATTGCCAGTAACGCAGCCCGTGTTGCATTATAAACCGCGTCGGTGCCGTCAATAATCAGCGGAACGCGCATCGTCGGGGCGGGAACCAGCCACGGATGTTTACTGTTACCCGTTTCAATAACAAAGGCGGTGCCGACGGGCTGTTCCCCCAGGTATTCACGGATGATATTTTGCTGTACCCGTTCCTGTAATTGCGACCCGAAATATGCCGTAATAGCAGCATCCACACCGCCGTCCATAAGACCAAAGGTTTCCGCATTACCGTCTGCGTCCACAATAACGACGTGTCCGTGTGGACCGATATACATGGTGTGCTCGTGTCCTCCGATATAAACTGTATGCGCATGGTCGCCAGCGGCCTGTGTCCACGCACCACCTCCTAGCTGAAATGAAGTGTGATTGGAATCTCCCCAGTATGAATTGATATAACCGCCGAACTGGTTAGTATGATTGCCCGTGGTATTAACGCCCCTTTTCGGAGTCAAACCAGTTCTTACGCTCTTTTGGAGTCATTTTATTCGGGTCCTGATGTTCAGCAGCCTGGGAAACGGGCGTTTCCATCAGTACGCGGATCACATCCGTCAGGAGATACAGCTTGTTTTTTTCATTGCTTCCCAGTGCCAGGGGAACGCCCGAGAGGCGACTGACAACCGTCTGTCGATGTAACCCTGTAATAGCGGCAAGCTGACTGATATTGCATTTGAGGTTCTTCAGTTCGCCGTCCATTTTTACCTCTGGGGCTGTTTCTTAGCGCGCCCTCCCCCGGAAAAACAAAATATAATGAACAAAAAACATACAAACCATCATCTTTTAAAAATAAATTACATTAAAACAGAGAGTTACAACATGATGATGATGCATGAAAAATCAAAAATGCGCCAAATCCCGCGCCGCTGCCGCCCCGTGGCAGGCCGCCCCGCCGGGAGTACCTTTTTAAAATGCGAACAATTATCAACAACTACCACTTAATGATTATTTATTTCATTTTGCGATATTGATTATCATTTTCAATAACAACACACAGAGAACATAAATGAAAAATATCATCACTATTATCGTAGCCATTATTATCGTTTTTTATGCAGGTATGTGGTCGCAGAAATTCCTGATGGAAGATGAGTGCCTTGATTCAGGTGGTTCATACAATGAAAATGGAATTTGCAATATTGCAGGCAGTCATCAGGATGTTCCCCCTAAGTAAGCAGAATGCTTTTTAAATTCGTTACCCACCTCTACAGATAAGGAGGCGAATGGTCACTAAAAGTAAAATCCATTGCAGAAGAATTTCCGGAAAGTTGTTATTCCAGCACCCCGACAGGTTATTCAGACAGATTTCAGCTATATCAAAACTGAGTGAGTACTTATCAGTTTCATCTGGTGAAAAACCTGCTCTTATTCATCTGGTTCCATCTGATGATATGTAGTCACTTTTTTACAGCAATATTACAGGGGGAGTTTCAATGCCTCCTGTAATTATTTGACTCTCTCACCGAATCATATACTCGTTCACACGTCATTCCTGCCCGGTAGCGCTCGTCAGCGATTCCAGCATAATGTTTAGCTGCTTCTGCAATATCTCCGAGCATGTTGGCAAGCATTCTGGCGTCGGCGTTGGTTGTTTTGCTTCTGACGGCAGCGGCAAGATTTGCGGTGTGCTTTGCGGCGTCCAGGCGGGTGGCAAGTTTTTTTGCTTCGGTACGCAGCTGGCTAACAGTGGCAGACAGGCCAGCAGCAGTGGCAGCAGATTTAGCGGCTTGCGCTTGTGCATCTTTCACAGCCTCATCACGGGCAATAACGCGGCCCTGTTCAATAATACGGGCGGCGGTCTGGGCGTTGACTTCCTGAGAGGATTCAGCGCTGTCGCGATCTGCCCATTTTTTTTGCCAGCCCCTGTCACTCCAGACATTACCGGCGATAAACGCACCAGCCATCAGCAAAATAAACACCAGCTGCAACCAGTATCTTTTCAGAAGAGCAGATAACAGATTCATACCAGCACCGATTTTGCTTTCTCAAAGCGCTCCCGCCGATCACCGATGCCGTTCTACCCTCCGTTGATGATCTGCGTAACACGTACCAGGTCGCCGGAATATTTCAGACACCCTTTAGTCACAAAAAGCCACGCTGCGGATCGGGCGGCATGACGTTCTAGCTCAAGCTGTCCTGGATTCGCCACTAGATCCAGTTTCAGTGCAACGCCACATCTGGTGTAATTCTCCAGCCCGGTAATCCTGATCTTCGCCGAACGTGGTGCGAAAGCTTTCTTGCCGTTCATGGCGTTCGCGATCCGGACTGGTACGAATATGTGCCTGATAACACCCCAACAACCCATGAAGAAAATGCAGCAAGGCTTAGTCAGGCGGGCAAATGTCTGCGGGATATTGAGGCAGGGAGATTTCAGTGTGATGAAGAAAAACAGCAACCGACAGGCGAACTGGCAGATGAACCAGCAACGCCTGAAGCAGTGGAACAGGACACAACTGAACATCATCCGGACCCACAGCCGCTGGAGAATGAACCACCTGTAAGCCAGACAGAAGCAGGCTACCAGAAAATACGGGCAGAACTGCACGAAGCACGTAAAAACATTCCACCCAAAAACCCGGTTGATGTTGGTAAACAACTGGCAGCCGCGCGCGGTGAATATGTCGAAGACATCAGCGACCCGAACGATCCGAGGTGGGTTCATAACAATTACAGCGCCTCAAATCAGGGTGAAAAAGAAGAAGTGGTGCCGGAGGGAAAACAACCAGCAGCAGAGCCGGAGGCTGTCACCAGAAACGCGGACGGGACTTTCGATGTATCAGCGCTATTCCTGCCCCCCTCAAACCAGACCGAAAAAACGGAAGCCAGAACAGAAAGAGATGGAGAAACGCCGAAAGAGAGCAACCAGCAGGAAACGGCTGGCGATACAGGACAGGAAATTACAACGGACGGTGGATCAGGTACAACTTCATAGCGCAAAACCACACGCCAGTGGCGCTTATTGAAAAACTAAAAGGAACGGACTCATTCACTGTGTCCGCATGGATTGATCGCTATGAGGTTTTATTACAGCGCCGGAATCTGTCGGTTAATACCTACAAGATTCGCAGTAATCAATTAGCGACCGTACGCGAAAAAATGGGAGAAATAATACTGGCAGAAGTAACAACCCGGCACATTGCCAAGTTTCTTGAGTCGTGGATAACCGAGGGAAAAAACACTATGGCGGGAGCAATGAGATCAGTTCTATCTGACATGTTCAGAGAGGCTATTGTCGAAGGGCATATTGTGAAAAACCCGGTGGAAGCAACCCGGATACCAGAGATTAAGGTGGCCAGGGAACGCCTGCAACTGGAAACGTATAACGCCACACGAGCGGCAGCAGAGCATATGCCTGCATGGTTCCCTCTCGCGATGGATTTAGCGCTCGTTACTGGTCAACGTAGGGAGGATATCGTAAATATGAAATTTAGTGATGTTTTTGACAACCGCTTATACGTCACTCAGATTAAAACCGGAATGAAAATAGCCATTCCCCTCTCCCTGACACTTCGGGCGACGGGGTTACGTCTGGGAACGGTAATCGATCGCTGCCGACTTGTAAGCCGCACTGATTTCATGATCAGTGCCGGAATCAGGAAAAATAGCCCGACCGGGAATATTCATCCGGATGGATTGACAAAGACATTTGTAAAAGCAAGAAAAGCCTCCGGTGTTAACTTCAGCAATAATCCACCGACATTTCACGAGATCCGAAGTCTGGCCGGGCGGCTGTACAAAAACGAGCACGGCGAGGTGTTCGCCCAAAAACTCCTGGGCCACACATCAGAGAACACCACGAAACTCTATCTCGATGAACGCGATAATAAAGCTTACGTGATGCTCTGATTTTGTTGTAAAAGAAATGTTAAACTGGATTTGGATGTGATATAACCAAAAAGACCGGAATACAGAAATTCGAGGAAATTTCGAGGAATTTCGAGGGGAAACACATAACCCATTGATTTATAATCTAAATAAAAAGAGACCGAATACGATTCCTGTATTCGGTCCAGGGAAATGGCTCTTGGGAGAGAGCCGTGCGCTAAAAGTTGGCATTAATGCAGGCTAAATCGCCTTGCCCTTTAAGAATAGATGACGACGCCAGGTTTTCCAGTTTGCGACGAAGGTGATTGAAAAAACCTGGCGTTTTGTCTGTTATCAGAGATAAAAAAACCGTAAGCCTTTTCGTGAAGGTTTACGGTTTTTTATTAAAAATCAGTCAGCTATTGGATGGATCACAAAGCTTTTGCGCACGTTCGATAAACGGCGCCAGACTCATTTTCTCACCGGGCTTCGCCGGGTTATCGATTTGAATGACGGCAATAGGCTGAGCGCGCGTTTTACCCTCCGCTACTTGCTGTTCGGCAATGGCATTCAAGGGATACTGCACCAGCGTACTGGGGTTGATCACATAGAGCGCCTGGCCAGGCCGACAGGTCAACATGACCTCTTCCCGATTAAACGCCCACTTGTCTTTTCCTACTTCAAAACGACTTACGGTAATCACCTGCGGCGCCGCCAACGCTACGCCCGAAGTGGCCAGCAGAAGCGCCGGAAGGAGTATTTTTTTCATTCGTTATGCCAGTCCATCAAAAAGGTTCGAGGGTTGCAAACAGGCTGACGATCGCCAGAACTATGCCTCCAACTCCCCATTCAATTTGCGTCATCCTGACAAACCATAGGTCAGTCCGGGGATTTTCCTGTCGCATACGTGGTACGAGAACATACCGATTCGTCAGCGCAATTGCTACCATAAGCACGACCAGCGCACATTTTAACAAAAGCAACTGTCCATAGGTGGTCTGCCAGATAGCGGTAAATCCCGTGATAAATAGCGTGTTGCCAATGCCTGTGAGCAATACGCCCGCCACAAAAAAGTGACCATAACGAGAAAAACGCATCATGGCGCTAATAGCATGTTGACGCCAGCGTCCCTGAGCCATGCGCATACAATAAACCACTGGCAACAGCCCGCCAAACCAGGCTGCGGCACAGAGTAAATGCAGAGCATGGTTAATCTGCTGTAATGTTCCCGCTACACCGTCGCGCATCGTCGCATGTCCAACGCCTGCCAGCAGGATAAACTGAGCAACGGTTAGAATAAGAAGCCGTCGTTGCATTTTTACCGGCGCAATGACTACCACCGCCAGCGTGACCAGCGCGAGGATAATTTGCCATATCCAGACCGCGCCAAAGCGGGTTTGCAGTACCGCGCCCCACACCGAGACGAAAAAAACATCGGGCCAGCCGCCGCCCATCAGTCCGCCCTGAACCGCCAGCATGAAAGCCGCGCTGATAACGCTCCAGGCGGCGGCATGTTGTTGCAGATGTAAAAATCGACGCGTCATTAAACGACGAATTGATGCGGGTGCCAGCCAGGCACCGTAAAGCGCGCAGCCGTAGACCAGCATCACACTAGCAAAATGAATAAATCGGAGAGTTATCCAGACGAATGTCAGCATCATTTATTTCACGCTGAAGGTGTATTTCCCTTTTGTTTTATGTCCATCCACCGACACAACGTGCCAGTCTACCGTGTAAGCGCCAGATTTTAACGGCTGCTCAAGCGGGATAATCAACTGCGTTTTATCCTGTTCATTTCGCTTTGCCGGGCGCGTTTTGATGAGCTCTTGCTGAGGGCCAGTAATGGTTGCGCCGCTGAACCCTGGCTCAATCCCTTCAGAAAAGTTCAGGGTCAGCGCCTGTGGCGAGGCCGTAACGGCAGCATTCGCCGCTGGATACTGATGCGTCAGGTGCGCATGTGCCCAGGCCGCTGGCGTCGCAAATGTCGATGCCAGCAGCAGTAAAGCTAAACGTCGCGATGGTGCAGAAGAAGCCATATTCACTATTCCTTTTTGTTATACCTACGTTACAAAGAATAACCTTCAACAATCAATGAGTCGAGGATCATCATTTCCATCTTGCCATTACCGCGGACTCTTAGTACCTTCTGGCGGCAACAAAAAAGGAGACACGTATGAAAACAAATCTGGCTCAGCTTGAACAAGCGGAAATGGATAAAGTCAATGTGGACCTGGCGGCAGCCGGGGTGGCATTTAAAGAGCGCTACAATATGCCAGTTGTCGCGGAGGCGGTCGAACGTGAGCAGCCAGAGCATCTACGCGCCTGGTTTCGCGAGCGGCTGATTGCCCATCGTCTGGCTTCCGTATCACTATCCCGACTCCCTTACGAACCCAAAGTTAAATAAAAATTATATAACGTTACACTTCCTTACATGCAGACGACTACATTATAAGGCGATTCTTAACCTATGCTTTTTAGAATGGCTGTAGAGACTATGAAAAGGAAGTCATTATGTCCTCCTGGAAAATTGCTGCTGCGCAGTATGCGCCCCTGAACGCCTCGCCGGCGGAGCATGTCGCCCATCATCTGGAATATATTGAGCTTGCGGCTCGTCAACAGTGCGAACTGCTGGTCTTTCCGTCACTGTCGCTATTAGGCTGCGACGAAAGGAATAAATCGTTGCCCGCCCCGCCTGACGAGGCGCTTTTACAGCCGCTCACTCATGCGGCCGATACCCACCATATGACTATCATTGTGGGTATGCCTGTTGAGCATAACTGCCGCTTCGTAAAAGGCATCGCTATTTTTGCCCCATGGCTAACGTCGCCGCTCATGTTTCACAAAAGTCATGGCGCCTGTATTGCCAGGCAGCGAAGCGCTATCAACGTGGTGGATGAGCAGCCAGAAGGTGGTGATATAGATCCCTCATTTACGTTATTCACAACCAGTCAATGTCTTAACGAACCTGAACTCCATGCTTCTACCTCACGCTTACAACGTTTTTCGCATAAATATGCGCTGGCCGTACTGATGGCCAATGCCTGTGGAAGTAGCGCTCTGTGGAATGAAAGCGGGCAACTTATTGTTCGTGCCGATTGCGGTTCGCTATTACTGACGGGCCTGCGCACAACGGAGGGTTGGCAAGGCGATATCATTCCATTACGCTAAGGTCTTTCGGTGAGGAATGAATCATGTTGCGGATTATAGACACGGAAACCTGCGGGCTGCAGGGCGGGATCGTAGAGATAGCCTCTGTTGATGTCATTGATGGCAACATTGTCAATCCCATGAGTCACCTGATACGCCCCGATCGCCCTATTACGCCGCAGGCGATGGCGATACACCGTATTACCGAAGCCATGGTCGCCGATAAGCCGTGGATTGAAGATGTCATACCGCTTTATTACGGTAGTGAGTGGTATGTCGCTCACAATGCCAGTTTCGACAGACGCGTATTACCTGAATTGCCGGGTGAGTGGATCTGTACCATGAAGTTGTCGCGACGCCTGTGGCCGGGAATAAAATACAGCAATATGGCGCTCTATAAATCGCGCAAACTAAGCGTACAAACGCCGCCGGGGCTGCACCATCACCGGGCGCTTTATGATTGCTATATCACCGCCGCCTTGCTGATTGATATTATGCGAACCACCGGCTGGACCGCGGAAGAGATGGTCAATATTACGGGCCGTCCTGCGCTGTTAACCACTTTCCCGTTCGGTAAATACCGCGGTAAGGCGGTATCTGAAGTCGCAAAACGCGATCCGGGCTATTTACGCTGGCTTTTTAATAACCTTGATAATATGAGCCCGGAGCTTCGCCTGACGCTTAAACACTACCTGGAAGATGTTCAGGCTGGCGAGCAACGCAGCAATGGAACACCACAATAACCCGCGACGCTCACAAGCCGTTGCGGGCGCGCGTCTATGCGCTATGTAAGGTTCCCTGCGCCAGGCCGATTAAAAAGGCGAACTCCAGCGCGACGCCTTCGTAGGATTTAAACCGCCCCGACTTACCACCGTGCCCGGAGTCCATATCCGTACATAACAGCAGCAGACGTTGGTCCGTTTTTAGCTCGCGTAATTTTGCCACCCACTTCGCCGGTTCCCAGTATTGCACCTGGGAGTCGTGCAATCCTGTCGTCACCAGCAGGTGCGGATAGTCCTGCGCTTTGACATTGTCATAAGGACTATAGCTTTTCATATAGTCATAATACTCAATATCCTGCGGGTTCCCCCACTCTTCAAACTCTCCTGTCGTTAGTGGGATCGACTCATCCAGCATCGTGGTTAATACATCAACAAAGGGTACCTGGGCAATAACGCCGTGGAAAAGCTCGGGGCGTTCGTTGATAGCGACGCCCATTAGCATTCCGCCCGCGCTCCCGCCCATCCCATAACACAGCGACGGCGAACCGTAACCCAGTTTTAATAAGGCATCGCAGGCATCAAGATAGTCATTAAAAGTATTCCGCTTTTTGAGGAACTTGCCATCTTCATACCACTGCTGCCCCAGCTCACCGCCGCCGCGAACGTGTACGATTGCGTAAACAAAGCCACGATCCAGCAAGCTCAGTCGGCTGCTGCTGAAGTCGGCGTCAATACTGGAACCGTAAGATCCGTAACCGTAAACCAGAAGCGGATTTTGCCCTTTACGAAAATACTTCTGATGATAAACCAGCGATACCGGCACTTCGACGCCGTCGCGTGCGGTGATCCACAGGTGTTCGCTCTGATAACAGCCAGAATCAAACCCAGGCACTTCCGTCTGTTTAAGTACCCGTCGTTCTCCGGTATCCATATCCAGTTCAAACAAGGTATCTGGCGTCGTCATTGAAGAATAGCCGTAACGCAGCCGGGAGGTCTCAGGTTCGGGATTATAGGCAAGCCACGTCACGTAAGCCGGATCGTCAAAGGCGATGCCTATCACTTCACGGGTTTTACGGTTAATTTGCCGCAGGCTGGTAAGCCCCCGTTGACGCTCTTCGACCACTAACCAGTCGGTAAACAGGGTAAACCCTTCCAGCATAATATGCTCGCGCGGAGGGATCAGCTCTTCCCAGGCGTTTTCATTGCGCACGCGGGTACGGTACAACCCAAAGTTTTTACCGTTCCGGTTAGAACGCAGGTAAAACTTATGTTGATAGTGATCGAGACTATATTCATGGTCTTTGCGGCGCGGTAAAAATGAAAACGGCTCGGCATCGGCCAGTTCCGCGTCAAGTAATAGCACTTCGCTAGTGGTGGCGCTGGCAAGGTGAATCACCACATAATGCTGCGAAGTGGTTTTATGCAGGCTGACATAAAAGGTATCGTCTTTCTCCTCATATACCAGTTCATCTTGCGATGACGGAGTGCCAATCGTGTGCCGCCAAACCTGATAGGGCAGCAGCGTCTTCTTATGCTTACGCACATAGTAAAGGGTCAGGGAATCATTGGCCCAGACAAATTCAGGCGCAACGTTATCCAGCAGTTCCGGATACCAGTTACCGCTTTCGAGGTTACGAAAACGCAACCCATACTGACGACGGGATAAATAATCTTCTGCCAGCGCCATGATGGTATTATCCGGCGTAATGGCAAGTCCACCGAGCGTATAAAATTCGCTGTGCGCGGCCCGCTGGTTCGCATCGAGCAAGGTTTCCCACACATCCCACTCTTCGCTTAACGCCGATTGTCGTTGATAGATGGCATATTCGCAGCCGGGTTCATAGATATAACGGTAGCGATAGCCATTTTTCACATACGGAGCGGAAACTTCTCTGGGCGGGATGCGATCGATAATTTCTTTTAGAATGCGGTCCTGTAACGCCTGCTGAGAGGTCATGACCTTCCGGCCATACTCATTTTCCTGATGCAGGTAATCAAGGACTTCCGGCTGCGAGCGAGTGTCATCTCGCAGCCAGTAATAATTATCAATGCGCGTATCGCCATGTACGGTCATGGCATAGGGAATTCGATTGGCTTTTGGCAACATGTCGTTTTTTCTTTTGCGTTAATATTTGTTATATATCACGCGGCAAACACAGCGGCGTAGCATGGTAGTCCCGGTCGCTCACCTCGGTAAGCGCCTGAGATGTCACTGCTTCGCCGCTATCTTGCAACATGAATGACGTAAACTATCCATCCTATAAGGGTGGCAAAAGACACGCATGATGCAAGCGAAACATGTTACTTAATGGCAGGTTATCAGCCTGGTAGCGCCTGTTTTTGCTGCTGCAAGTCCTGCTCGATACCGTCCCGAACCTCCTGAGGAATTTTTAGCGCGTCTCCTAACGCATTCAGATAGCTACGTTCCATAAAGTGGTCAATATCAATGGCGGCGCAGCTCAGGAAGTAGATTTCCAGGGCTTCTTCTTCATTGCGAATGCCCTGTGCCAGACGTTGTGGATCAAGCGGCTGCTCAATAGCTTTTTCGATAAACACACGCCCTTGCTCTTCAACACCTGATTCTCGCAGTTGGTGCTCAATCGCCGCGCGTTCTTTGGCATCAATATGCCCATCGCTTTTTGCAGCAAAAACCAGCGCCAGGATCAGTCGCTCAGTGCGAACATCCAGCGGCGTACTTTGGCTGCCGAATTGCGGCTCCCCCTGATGCGCGGCGCGTACTTTATCTTTGTACTTATTCCACAATACGGAACCCGCCACCGCGCCGCCGCCCACCAGCAAAGCGCCAGTACCGTATTTGGTTAATAATTTGCGCGAAGACTTATTGGCGACCAACAGTCCAGCCAGACCGCCCAGCGCGCCGGGAACCAGCAGTTTATTTAACCCCTGTTCACCGGAAGGCGATGCGGAAGCGCCTTTTTGCCCAAGAAGTGATTGTAATTGGTTCAACCAGTTAGCCATAGTACCCCTCAAATACAGACCAATAATGGTCAAGCGTACCTGAGGGGATGTCAGGAATTGTCTGTTCCGGCAAAAGAAGCGCAAATTACGCTGCTAGCGGGGCTTATATTCCGCCTTGCCGGCTTTGCAATCAACGATGACCTGATAATGAATATCGGCGCTTTTACCGCGAACAGTTAGCGGAACTGTCCATTTATCATTTTGACCCACAACGTCCTGCACATTAACCCACGCGACCGGGTCAGCCTGCCCGACCTTTTTTTGGTCGTCGGCCCACCGCACGATACGATTTTGCTGGTAGTCGCGCTTCACGCTTGCCGCAATCCCGGCGGCATCCAGCCCTTCGCACTGCGGAAACTTAACCGATTTACTCTCGGTGGATGCCGCAAATGCCGATACGCTGGCGGATAAAAACAGCAGGCTCAACAACGCTCCTCTTTTATTCATACTTTTCTCCTTAGCACAATGATTCAGGAAAAGCATGGTACAAAACGCCGGGAGCGCAAGTGTGGGTTCAGGCGGCTTGCTTTTTCGTTTTACTCGCGGCGTCCTTTTCAACCGCCTGCGGAGAAGGCAACTTACCGGTTTTGAGGATAGTGCTTAACACCTCTTTATGTTCCGCCAGCCACAGCGACAACGCTTCGCGCTGCCCATCTTCCAGCACGACTGGCGACTGCTCAAGCCAGGTATCAAGAAGATCGGCAGTATCGAGCATTTTGTCCCAGGCGTCGGCTTCCTTTTTACTGGTAAATGACATCTTCTCCTCACCCTCGCGAATGACTACGTATTTAACTTCAACCGCCATTTTGCAGCCCCTTATTTACCTGTGTTTATATACAGTATATTGCAAGGCAGCAAGAAAAGCAATTTATTCGAAAAGACATACGCAAACGTTTTCGTATATACTGCGCGCAGGTAAATAAGGGGACAGAAATATGACGCTATTAGGCACTGCGCTGCGTCCGGCAGCAACGCGAGTGATGTTATTAGGGGCAGGAGAATTAGGAAAAGAGGTGGCGATTGAATGCCAACGCCTGGGGATCGAGGTTATCGCCGTCGATCGCTATCCTGATGCTCCCGCCATGCATGTGGCTCACCGTTCACACGTCATTAATATGCTGGACGGCGAGGCGCTACGTCATGTGATTACAGAGGAAAAACCGCATTATATCGTGCCGGAAATAGAAGCGATCGCCACCGATACGCTGCGCGAGCTGGAGGGCGAAGGGCTGAATGTCGTGCCTTGCGCCCGTGCAACGCAGCTCACGATGAACCGCGAAGGGATCCGTCGCCTGGCCGCAGAAGAATTAGGACTGCCGACATCGACGTATCGCTTTGCCGACAGTGAGGCCAGTTTTCATGATGCGGTAGCCGCAGTGGGTTTTCCTTGCATCGTCAAACCGGTCATGAGCTCTTCCGGCAAAGGCCAGAGCTTTATCCGCTCGGCCGAACAGCTCGCGCAGGCATGGGAGTATGCTCAACAGGGCGGACGCGCTGGCGCGGGTCGCGTGATTGTGGAAGGCGTGGTTAAATTTGATTTTGAAATTACGCTGCTCACCGTTAGCGCCGTCGATGGCGTGCATTTCTGCGCGCCGGTCGGTCATCGTCAGCAAGATGGTGACTATCGCGAATCCTGGCAGCCACAGCAGATGAGCGAACTGGCGCTGAAGCGGGCGCAAGAGATTGCTCGTCATGTGGTACTGGCGTTAGGCGGTCATGGCCTGTTCGGCGTTGAACTCTTCGTCTGTGGCGATGAAGTCATTTTCAGCGAAGTCTCCCCTCGCCCGCACGATACCGGAATGGTCACGTTGATTTCTCAGGATCTCTCTGAGTTTGCGCTGCATGTGCGCGCCTTTCTGGGAATGCCCGTAGGCGCTATTCGCCAGTATGGTCCCGCTGCCTCGGCCGTGATTCTGCCGCAGCTTACCAGTCAAAATGTGACGTTTGATAATGTACACGCGGCGGTAGGAGCCGGAGTGCAGGTACGGCTGTTTGGTAAGCCTGAGATCGACGGCACCCGTCGTCTTGGTGTAGCGTTAGCGACAGGTGAAAACGTTGAAGAAGCGGTGATAAGAGCGAAAAAGGCCGTCAGCCGCGTGACGGTAAAAGGCTAATGCGCCATCGCCTGATGGCGACGTTAGCGCATTTTTATCAGACCTGCCTGATCGCCACTCGTAAGCCCGATAAGCAAGCGCCATCGGGCATTTAACGGCTTACTGCTTCGCGCCTTCTACCGCTTCGCGCGCCAGTTTGGTGATGCGATCGTAATCACCCGCTTCCAGCGCGTCGGCCGGCACCAGCCAGGAACCGCCGATGCACAACACGCTTTTCAGCGCCAGATAGTCACGATAGTTTGCCGGAGAGATGCCGCCAGTTGGGCAGAAACGTACCTGAGAGAACGGACCGGCAATCGCCTGCAACGCTTTAGTGCCGCCATTCGCTTCCGCCGGGAAGAATTTGAACTCTTTCAGACCATAGTCCATGCCCAACATCAGTTCAGAAACGGTGCTAATACCGGGAATCAATGGGATAGTGCCTGCCGTCGCGGCTTTCAGCAGTGGCTCAGTCAGTCCCGGGCTAATCGCAAATTGCGCGCCCGCTTCCGTCACCTCCGCCAACTGCTGCGGATTGAGAACGGTTCCGGCGCCGACAATCGCTTCCGGCACTTCTTTAGCGATAGCGCGAATAGCATCCATCGCGCAGGCCGTACGTAAAGTCACTTCCAGAACGCGAACGCCCCCGGCCACCAGCGCTTTAGCCATCGGCACCGCGTGCTCCAGTTTATTGACTACAATGACCGGGACAACCGGGCCGGTGGTCAGGATTGCTTCTGCACTTGTTTTCCAGTTTTTCATCGGAATTCTTCTCTCGCCTGATTACTAGTGTGTCATCTTAAAAAGTGATACAGGTTGCGCCCTGCTCCGCACCCGACAGCTTTTCGCGCAGCGCGCCAAACAACTCACGCCCCGTTCCGACGCGCGACGCGCTCAGGTCCGGAATATGAGGCTGACGAGCGGCAAGTTCCGCCTCGTCGACCAGCAGAGTTAACTCACCTGTCTGCCCATTCACGCGAATGATGTCGCCATCGCGCACTTTTGCCAGTAAGCCGCCATCGTAGGCTTCCGGCGTTACGTGGATAGCTGAAGGCACTTTACCCGAAGCGCCTGAAAGTCGTCCATCAGTAACTAACGCGATTTTGAAACGGCGGTCCAATAATACACCAAGTGGCGGCATGAGTTTATGTAATTCTGGCATTCCATTCGCTTTTGGTCCCTGATGACGCACGACAACGACACAATCCCGGTCAAGCAGGCCCGCGTCAAACGCAGGCAGCACATCATGCTGACTTTCAAATACCATGGCAGGCGCTTCAATGATCTGGTTTTCAACCGGTACCGCAGACGTCTTCATTACTGCGCGCCCCAGATTACCGCTTAGCACCTTAGTACCGCCGTGAGGAGAGAACGGCTTATCAAAAGAGGCAATGACATCGTTATCCAGTGACCTTTCCGCGCCTTCACGCCAGTCCAGCTCGCCGTTGTTGAGCCAGGGCTCCAGCGTATAGCGTTTCAGGCCGAAGCCTGCGACAGTATTAACGTCTTCGTGCAGCAATCCGGCATTGAGCAGCTCACGCATCAATACCGGTACGCCGCCCGCCGCCTGGAAGTGGTTAATGTCCGCCGGACCGTTCGGATACAGACGCGCCATCAACGGAACCACTTCCGACAAATCCGAGAAGTCATCCCAGTTGATCAGAATGCCCGCCGCGCGCGCCATTGCAACCAGATGCATGGTGTGGTTGGTGGAGCCGCCGGTAGCCAGCAGCGCGACAATGCCGTTCACCACGACTTTTTCGTCGATCATTTTACCGAGCGGCATCCACGTATTGCCGTTGCCGGTAAGACGTGTTACCTGACGTGCGGCAGCGGCAGTCAATGCCTCGCGCAGCGGCGCATCCGGATGCACAAACGAAGAACCCGGCAACTGCATTCCCATAAACTCCACCACCATCTGGTTGGTGTTGGCGGTGCCGTAAAATGTACAGGTGCCCGGCGCATGGTAAGAGGCGGCTTCCGACTCCAGCAGCGCCATTCTGTCTACTTTTCCTTCCGCATATAGCTGACGAATACGGACTTTTTCTTTATTCGGCAGGCCGCTCGCCATCGGGCCTGACGGAACAAAAATCGCGGGTAAATGACCAAAAGAGAGCGCGGCCATCGCCAGCCCCGGAACGATTTTGTCGCATACGCCGAGGAATAACGCGCCGTCAAACATATTGTGAGAGAGGCCTACTGCTGCCGACATCGCTATCACTTCGCGGCTGAGTAATGACAACTCCATGCCATCCTGCCCTTGCGTAACGCCATCGCACATTGCCGGTACGCCGCCTGCGACCTGACCTACCGCATTCACGGAATGCAGGGCCTGACGAATAATCTGCGGATAATGTTCATACGGTTGATGCGCAGAGAGCATGTCATTGTAGGAGGTAATAATGGCGATATTATTGCGCAACATACTTTTCAGCGAGGCTTTGTCCTCTGGCTGACAGGCAGCGAAGCCATGCGCCAGGTTGCCGCAGGCCAGTTGAGATCGGTGGACCGTGGCGGTTTTCGCCTGCTCAATGCGGGCAAGATAGGCTTCTCGGGTCTGCTGCGAGCGTTCGACAATACGCTGTGTTACGCGTAACAAATTAGGATTCATAGAGGCTCCTGAAATTTATCTGTCCGGCTACCGGGTTTACCATGCGTTTCATCAATGTGGAAAGACAGTGAAATACATGATGTCCGGTGATAATGGGGCAAAATCGTTTCAGGCAGTGTAATAAAAAAAGCCTCGCAGGTGAATCCACACGAGGCTTAAAAGTGCAAAAATGATTCTACAATCTGTGTTAGATCATGTTACCGGTAAAATACCACCTAAGAGTGAGTGGCAAATTTACTCAAACTCATTCCACGAACGACCGTCACGGGTAATCATCGCCACGGACGCTACCGGTCCCCAGGTGCCCGCCTGATACGGCTTCGGCGCGTCGTTGTCCATCGCCCATGCTTCGGTAATGGAGTCCACCCACTTCCAGGCTTCTTCCACTTCGTCACGGCGGACAAACAGCGCCTGAATGCCACGCATCGTTTCCAGCAGCAGGCGTTCATAGGCATCCGCCAGGTGCGTCTGATTAAAGGTCTCGGAGTAGCTCAGATCAAGCTTCGTGATCTGCAGATTATGCTTATGATCCAGCCCCGGTACTTTGTTAAGCACCTGAATATCTACGCCTTCATCCGGCTGCAGGCGAATCGTCAATTTGTTCTGCGGCAGGTCTTGCCAGGACTCTTTAAAGAGGTTCAGTTCAGGCGTCTTGAAATAAACCACGACTTCAGAGCACTTGGTTGGCAGACGCTTGCCGGTGCGCAGATAGAATGGCACGCCCGCCCAACGCCAGTTATCGATGTCGACGCGGATCGCGACGAATGTTTCGGTGTTGCTGCTTTTATTCGCGCCCTCTTCTTCCAGATAGCCCGGCACCTTTTGCCCCTGCGCAAAGCCCGCGGTGTATTGACCACGAACCGTTTTTTCACGCACGTTGGAGCGATCAATCCGGCGCAGCGATTTCAACACTTTGACTTTTTCATCGCGAATACTGTCGGCGCTCAGGTCAGACGGCGGTGACATGGCAATCATGCAGAGAATTTGCAGCAAGTGGTTCTGGATCATATCGCGCATCTGACCGGCCTGGTCAAAGTATCCCCAGCGCCCTTCAATCCCCACCTCTTCCGCTACGGTAATCTCAACGTGATCGATAGTGCGGTTATCCCAGTTATTAACGAATAACGAGTTGGCAAAACGCAGCGCCAGCAGGTTGAGAACCGTTTCTTTACCCAGATAGTGGTCGATACGATATACCTGGCACTCTTCAAAGTATTCGCCGACCCGATCGTTAATCTCACGCGAGGTCGCCAGCGAAGTACCCAACGGTTTTTCCATCACGACGCGCGCCGGTTTGGCGTTGAGTTTAGCCTCTCCTAACCCTTTGCAAATAGCGCCAAAGGTGCTGGGCGGCATCGCAAAATAGTTAATGGTGGTGCGGTTTTTTTGATCCAGCATATCGCCCAGGCGACTAAACGCAGGCGTATCGTTAACGTCAAGATTACAAAAATCCAGACGGCCGCTCAGCGTATCCCACAAGCCTTCATCAATTTTTTCCTTCATGAAGGTTTCCAGCGCTTCACGCACAACGTGGGTATAGGCTTCTTTATCCCAGTCCGCGCGCCCCACCCCAATGATACGGGTATCCGGATGGATCTGGCCGGCTTTCTCAAGCTGATACAGGGAAGGCAGCAATTTCCGGCGCGCCAGGTCGCCTTTCGCGCCGAAAATGACCAGGTCACATGCCTGGGCTGTTTGCGTTACCGCCATGTCATTCTCCTTAGTTAATCTCCTGGTACTTTAGCCAGGATATCGTTGTAATTTTATTACACAGCACTGTACTGCTTTTACGAGATTACGGAAACCGTAAACGCCTTTTCATGGATGAACCGGCGTTTGATTGGCAATATAATCGGCAAAACGCCTAATAAAATTGTCGCTTTTCCACACAAGCTGGAACTTAAAATCCGACGTCGGTCATGTAATGAAAAAAAACGACACCTTTTTTAGCCATTTTGCCCCCTTCGGCAGTCGCCAGGAGTAATATCTAACAAAACGCGCTCGGTTTCGCGCATCATTGAAATCGCTAATACCCATGAGCCTTGCTAATCATGAATATGCTGGAAAAAGTCCAGTCTCAACTGGAACATTTAAGCAAATCTGAACGAAAAGTCGCCGATGTTATTCTGGCCGCCCCAGGCAGATCGATTCACTTAAGCATTGCCATGCTGGCCCAGGAAGCTAACGTTAGCGAGCCAACGGTGAACCGTTTCTGTCGCAGCATGAATACCCGCGGCTTTCCTGATTTTAAACTGCATCTGGCGCAAAGTCTGGCAAATGGCACCCCCTATGTTAATCGCAATGTGGATGAAGATGACAGCGTCGAGGCCTATACAGGGAAAATCTTCGAGTCCGCTATGGCCAGTCTCGACCATGTTCGCCAGTCGCTGGATAAATCGGCCGTCAACCGCGCCGTCGATTTACTGACCCAGGCAAAAAAAATCGCCTTTTTTGGTCTTGGTTCCTCCGCCGCGGTCGCGCATGACGCCATGAATAAGTTTTTTCGCTTCAATGTACCGGTGATTTACTCCGACGATATCGTGCTGCAACGGATGAGCTGTATGAATTGTAGCGATGATGACGTCGTCGTGCTCATTTCGCATACTGGCAGAACCAAGAGCCTGGTGGAACTGGCGCAGTTGGCGCGGGAAAACGATGCGATGGTGATCGCCCTGACCTCCGCTGGAACGCCGCTGGCGCGCGAAGCCACGCTGGCCATTACCCTCGACGTACCGGAAGATACAGACATTTATATGCCCATGGTCTCTCGACTTGCTCAGCTGACCGTGATAGATGTGCTGGCAACGGGATTTACTTTGCGTCGCGGGGCAAAATTCAGAGATAACTTGAAGCGTGTCAAGGAAGCGCTCAAGGAATCGCGTTTTGATAAAGAATTACTCATCAAGAGTGATGACCGCTAAAAGCAATAACAATGTTCTACCCTTTTCGTCATCCGGGGACGTTCATTTTATACCGTTAAGGTTTCAGAACGACCGGATCAATGTTCACGCAACACCAAGTTGTTTTAGTCAACGGAGTATTACATGTCCAGAAGGCTTCGCAGAACCAAAATCGTTACCACGTTAGGCCCGGCAACTGACCGCGATAACAACCTTGAGAAGGTTATCGCCGCGGGCGCAAACGTAGTACGTATGAACTTCTCTCACGGCTCGCCGGAAGATCATAAAATGCGTGCTGATAAAGTCCGTGAGATTGCCGCCAAACTGGGGCGTCATGTGGCTATTTTAGGCGACCTGCAAGGGCCAAAAATTCGCGTTTCCACTTTTAAAGAAGGCAAAGTGTTCCTCAACATCGGGGACAAATTTCTGTTAGACGCTAACCTGGGTAAAGGCGAAGGCGACAAAGAAAAAGTCGGCATTGATTACAAAGGGTTGCCGGCAGACGTCGTTCCTGGCGATATCCTGCTGCTTGACGATGGTCGAGTGCAGTTGAAAGTGCTTGAAATCCAGGGCATGAAAGTCTTTACCGAGGTCACCGTCGGCGGCCCGCTGTCTAACAATAAAGGCATTAACAAGCTCGGCGGCGGGCTTTCTGCTGAAGCGCTGACCGAAAAAGACAAAGCCGATATTCAAACCGCTGCGCTGATAGGTGTTGACTATCTGGCCGTCTCCTTCCCGCGCTGCGGCGAAGATCTGAACTATGCACGCCGCCTGGCGCGCGACGCCGGCTGCGACGCGAAAATTGTGGCTAAGGTCGAACGCGCCGAAGCGGTATGCGACCAAAACGCCATGGACGATATCATTCTGGCCTCTGACGTTGTGATGGTCGCACGTGGCGATCTGGGCGTTGAAATCGGCGATCCGGAGCTGGTTGGTATCCAGAAAGCGCTGATTCGCCGTGCGCGTCAGCTAAACCGCGCAGTCATCACCGCAACGCAAATGATGGAGTCGATGATCACCAACCCGATGCCGACCCGTGCGGAAGTGATGGACGTGGCGAACGCCGTCCTGGATGGCACGGATGCGGTTATGCTGTCTGCCGAAACCGCAGCCGGTCAGTATCCTTCTGAAACCGTTGCCGCAATGGCGCGCGTCTGCCTGGGCGCAGAAAAAATCCCCAGCATCAATGTGTCTAAACACCGTCTCGACGTGCAGTTCGACAACGTTGAAGAAGCCATTGCCATGTCTGCGATGTATGCGGCAAACCATCTGAAAGGCGTTACCGCGATCATCACCATGACGGAATCCGGTCGTACCGCGCTAATGACTTCCCGTATCAGCTCCGGCCTGCCGATTTTCGCCATGTCGCGCCATGAACGCACGCTGAACCTGACCGCGCTCTATCGCGGAGTAACGCCGGTGCATTTTGATAGCGCGGCTGATGGCGTTGTCGCGGCACATGAAGCTGTTAATCTGCTGCGCGATAAAGGGTATCTGGTTTCCGGCGACCTGGTTATCGTGACCCAGGGCGATGTCATGAGCACCGTCGGTTCAACCAATACCACGCGTATTTTGACCGTTGAGTAAAACTCCCCCACGCCTGTTCATCAGGTAGTACAGGGTTTGTCAGCATAAAGCCTCTCTTACGAGAGGCTTTATTTATTTGATGGGATAAAGATCTTTACGCTTATACGGCTGAATCTCGCCTGGCTTGCGGGTTTTGAGCAGCTTCAGGATCCAGGTGTACTGTTCCGGATGCGGGCCGACAAAAATTTCGACCTCTTCGTTCATCCGTCTGGCGATAGTGTGGTCGTCAGCCGTGAGCAGATCGTCCATTGGCGGGCGAATCTGGATAGTCAGGCGATGCGTTTTACCATTATACACCGGGAAAAGCGGTATCACGCGTGCGCGGCACACTTTCATCAGCCGACCAATTGCAGGCAGCGTCGCTTTGTATGTCGCAAAGAAATCAACGAATTCACTATGCTCCGGGCCGTGATCCTGGTCCGGCAGGTAGTAACCCCAGTAGCCCTGACGAACAGACTGAATAAAGGGTTTAATCCCGTCATTACGCGCATGCAAACGTCCGCCGAAACGCCGACGCACTGTGTTCCAGATATAGTCAAAAACCGGATTACCCTGATTATGAAACATCGCCGCCATTTTTTGCCCCTGAGAGGCCATCAGCATGGCTGGAATGTCGACGCCCCAGCCATGCGGTACGAGAAAAATGACTTTTTCGTCGTTACGACGCATCTCCTCGATAATCTCCAGACCTTCCCAGTCAACACGCTGTTGAATTTTTTTCGGACCGCGCATCGCCAACTCAGCCATCATCGCCATTGCCTGTGGCGCGGTGGCGAACATCTCATCGACAATCGCTTCGCGCTCAGCTTCGCTACGCTGCGGAAAGCACAACGACAGATTAATTAGCGCCCGGCGACGAGAACTCTTCCCCAGCCGTCCGGCAAAACGCCCCAGCGTCGCCAGCAAAGGGTCGCGGAATGATGCCGGTGTTAATGCGATCCCCGCCATTGCCGCCGCGCCCAACCAGGCGCCCCAATACTGTGGATAGCGAAAGGATTTTTCGAATTCAGGGATATACTCACTATTATTTTTTTTGGTTTCCATGCTTTTCCAGGGTCTGCTGACGCGAAAAGGAATTGTGAATAGTGTAGCGACGTCTGCGTCTCACACAAAACAAAAAAGCCGGCACACATCGCGTACCGGCTCTGTCAGCGCATTTGTTAATCGAAGCGCAGTTGCGGCAGAACCTCTTTCACCTGTGCCAGGTATTCACGACGATCTGACCCCGTCAGACCTTCCGTGCGCGGCAATTTTGCTGTCAGAGGGTTAACGGCTTGCTGGTTGATCCATACCTCATAATGCAGATGCGGCCCTGTGGAACGCCCGGTGTTACCAGAAAGCGCAATACGATCGCCACGTTTCACTTTTTGCCCCGGTTTCACCAGCAGCTTACGCAAGTGCATGTAACGTGTGGTGTAGGTGCGTCCATGACGAATCGCAATGTAGTAACCGGCAGCGCCGCTACGTTTAGCGACCACGACCTCGCCATCCCCCACCGACAGCACCGGCGTACCCTGCGGCATCGCAAAGTCAACGCCACGATGCGGCGCAACGCGTCCGGTAACCGGGTTCAGACGACGCGGATTGAAGTTGGAGGAGATGCGGAACTGTTTAGCGGTCGGGAAGCGTAAAAAGCCTTTCGCCAGACCAACCCCATTACGGTCATAGAATTTACCGTCAGCGGCGCGAATGGCGTAGTAATCTTTACCATCGGAACGCATCCGCACGCCCAACAACTGACTCTGTTCACGCTTGCCATCCAGCATCTCGCGCGACATCAGAACCGAAAATTCATCGCCCTTTTTCAGCTTGCGAAAATCCATCTGCCACTGCATGGCTTTTATCACTGCGCTGATTTCGCTGCTGGTTAAACCGGCCTCTTTCGCGCTGGCGACAAAGCTACCCCCTACCGTACCTTTCAGCAGACTGTTGACCCAGTCCCCCTGCTGCATTTCACTGCTCATTTTAAAACCGTTGGCAGTGCGATCGTAGGTACGCGTTTCACGGCGGGAGACTTCCCATGTCAGACGCTGTAAATCGCCATCAGCGGTCAGTGTCCAGGAAAGCTGTTGGCCAATTTTCAGATTGCGCAGCTCCTTATCAGAAGCGGCAAGTCGGCTAATATCGCTCATATCGATGCCGTACTGATTCAGAATGCTGCTTAACGTATCGCCTGTGGAGACGACGTATTCATGGACGCCGACTTCGCCTGCGGTTTTATCGTCCAGCTCATCCTGAGGAATAGCTTCATCTTCCTGCGCGGCCTGATCGATGGGTTCGCTGGCCTCCGGTAAGAGGGAACGAATCTCGCTTTTCTCCAGTTCAATAGTTTTAACGATTGGCGCGGATTCTGGGTGGTAAACATAGGGCCGCCATACGGCGACGGCCAGTGTCAGAACGGTAAGTGACCCCAGCATAACGCGGTGGGGTCGGGGCAGATTATTAAATGCCAGGGCGACAGAGCGGGCTATCTGTTGCACGTATTCACTTCCTCGTTAATCTCCTTTCAGGCAGCTCGCATACTGGTTGGCTAATTGGCTTAAAAACGCTGAATAGCTTGTTTTACCCAGTTTAATGTTCGTCCCGAGGGGGTCCAGTGTTCCCATTCGAACGGATGTCCCTCTCGCCACGGCTTCCACGACCGCTGGCCTGAATTGTGGCTCAGCAAAAACGCAGGTTGCTTTTTGCTCAACCAACTGTGTTCTTATTTCATGTAAACGCTGCGCGCCAGGTTGTATCTCAGGGTTCACGGTAAAGTGACCGAGCGGGGTGAGTCCGTAGTGTTTTTCGTAGTAACCGTAGGCGTCATGAAAAACGAAATACCCTTTCCCCTTGAGCGGCGCGAGCTCGTTACCGACCTGTTTATCGGTTGCGGCTAATTGTGCCTCAAAATCCTTCAGGTTGGCGTCGAGTTTGGCTCGACTTTGCGGCATAAGTTCCACTAATTTTTCATGGATTGCAACCGCTGTAGCCCGCGCTATCTCTGGGGAGAGCCAAAGATGCATGTTATATTCGCCGTGATGGTGATGTACGTCACCTTTTTCCTCATCGGCGCCCGTATGCGCATGTTCATCCTCATCATCATCCGCGCCCTTCATGAGTAACGGTTTTACATCGGCAAGTTGCGCAATGGTAACCTGCTTATTATCAGGGATATTCCTGACCGACTTCTCCATAAAGGCTTCCATTTCCGGGCCAACCCAGACGACTAAGTCCGCGCCCTGTAAGCGTTTTACGTCTGATGGACGCAATGAATAATCATGCTCGGAAGCCCCATCCGGAAGTAATACTTGCGTATCCGTAACGCCATCAGCAATGGCGGAAGCGATGAACCCAAGCGGTTTAAGCGAAGCGACAACGGCGGCGTCGGCAGCCTGGGTTGCACTCCCCCAAAGCGCGGCGGATAATGCTGCGAAAAGAAGCGTATTTTTCTGTAACATAATGCGACTAATCATCGTAATGAATGTGTGAAATGTGATATTATAACATTCTATCACTTCTGCAAGCCTAAAATTAACATGACAAGTTTAGTTTCACTGGAAAACGTCTCGGTCTCATTTGGTCAACGCCGCGTCCTCTCTGACGTGTCGCTTGAATTGAGCCCCGGAAAAATTTTAACGCTTCTCGGCCCTAACGGCGCGGGGAAGTCAACGCTTGTACGCGTGGTTTTAGGACTGGTAGCCCCTGATGAAGGGGTGATCAAGCACAACGGGCAACTCCGTATCGGCTATGTCCCGCAAAAGCTCTATCTCGATACCACGCTTCCGCTGACGGTAAACCGATTTTTACGTTTACGTCCCGGCACGCAAAAAACGGATATTCTCCCGGCGCTTAAACGCGTTCAGGCCGGACATTTGATTGACGCGCCCATGCAAAAACTCTCCGGCGGTGAGACACAGCGCGTACTGCTGGCGCGTGCTCTGCTTAACAGGCCTCAGTTGCTGGTACTTGATGAGCCGACGCAAGGCGTGGATGTCAACGGCCAGGTCGCGTTATACGACCTTATCGATCAGCTGCGTCGCGAACTCGATTGCGCCGTGCTGATGGTGTCACATGACCTACATCTGGTCATGGCAAAGACGGATGAAGTGTTATGCCTGAACCATCATATTTGCTGTTCCGGCGCGCCGGAAGTGGTGTCTATGCATCCGGAATTTATCTCTATGTTTGGCCCGCGAGGCGCGGAGCAATTAGGGATTTATCGCCATCATCATAATCATCGCCACGATTTACAGGGTCGTATTGTACTGCGCCGGGGAAATGGTCACTCATGATTGAATTATTACTGCCCGGCTGGCTGGCCGGGATGATGCTGGCCTGCGCCGCTGGTCCTTTGGGCTCATTTGTGGTCTGGCGTCGGATGTCCTATTTTGGCGATACGCTGGCTCACGCGTCGCTTCTGGGCGTGGCGTTTGGCCTGTTGCTGGACGTTAACCCCTTTTATGCGGTAATCGCCGTTACGCTGCTGCTGGCCGCCGGTCTGGTATGGCTGGAGAAACGCCCTCACCTCGCGATTGATACCTTACTGGGCATTATGGCGCACAGCGCCTTATCTTTAGGACTGGTCGTGGTCAGCCTGATGTCCAACGTCCGCGTTGATTTAATGGCTTATCTGTTTGGCGATTTGCTGGCCGTCACGCCGGAAGATCTTATCTCGATCGCTATTGGGGTCGTTATTGTGCTGGCCATTCTCTTCTGGCAGTGGCGCAACTTGCTGTCAATGACTATCAGTCCGGATCTTGCCTTTGTCGATGGCGTGAAGTTACAGCGCGTGAAGCTGCTATTGATGCTGGTAACGGCGTTAACTATTGGCGTGGCGATGAAGTTTGTCGGAGCGCTGATCATTACGTCGCTGCTGATTATCCCCGCCGCAACCGCGCGTCGCTTTGCCCGTACGCCGGAGCAGATGGCGGGCGTCGCCGTTGGTGTAGGTATGATAGCGGTTACAGGTGGACTGACCTTCTCAGCCTTTTATGATACCCCGGCAGGGCCATCCGTAGTGCTGTGTGCCGCGCTGCTGTTTATCTTCAGTATGATGAAAAAGCAGGCAAGCTAAGCGTGTGTTGCCCGGTGGCGCTGCGCTTACCGGGCCTACAAAATCGCCCAGGTCTGATGAGCGCAGCGACTTCAGGCGCTAAGGCATCTCTGGCGGCGTGATCCCGAAATGGTTCCAGGCGCGCACCGTTGCCATACGCCCACGCGGCGTACGCTGCAAAAAGCCTTGCTGAATCAGATACGGCTCCAGCACATCCTCAATGGTTTCACGCTCTTCGCCAATCGCCGCCGCCAGGTTATCCAGTCCCACCGGACCACCGAAGAATTTATCAATAACCGCCAGCAGCAGCTTGCGATCCATATAGTCAAACCCTTCCGCATCGACGTTCAGCATATCCAGCGCCTGCGCGGCAATTTCCGCTGAAATAGCCCCGTCATGCTTCACCTCAGCAAAATCACGCACACGTCTGAGCAGACGGTTGGCTATACGCGGCGTACCGCGCGCCCGACGCGCCACTTCCAGCGCGCCGTCATCGCTCATCTCAAGCCCCATGTGCCTTGCGCTGCGCCCAACGATGTGCTGCAGATCGGGCACCTGGTAGAACTCCAGGCGCTGCACAATACCAAAACGGTCACGTAGCGGGGACGTTAACGACCCGGCGCGCGTCGTCGCGCCAATGAGCGTAAACGGCGGCAGATCGATCTTAATTGAACGTGCGGCAGGCCCTTCGCCAATCATAATATCCAACTGGTAATCTTCCATCGCCGGATAGAGTACCTCTTCCACCACCGGTGAAAGCCGGTGAATCTCATCAATAAACAGCACATCATGCGGTTCAAGATTGGTGAGCATAGCCGCCAGATCGCCTGCTTTTTCCAGCACCGGGCCGGACGTGGTTCGGAGATTGACGCCCATTTCATTGGCAACGATATTCGCCAGAGTCGTTTTACCTAACCCTGGCGGGCCGAAAATCAGCAAGTGATCTAGTGCGTCGCCACGCCGTTTTGCCGCCTGAATAAAGATCTCCATCTGGGAGCGCACCTGCGGTTGGCCGACATATTCCGCCAATAACTTCGGGCGAATGGCGCGATCGGCGACGTCTTCTGCGATCGTGGCGCCTGCTGAAATCAGGCGATCTGCTTCTATCATCCTTTACCTCATAACGCGGCGCGTAACGCGTCGCGAATCAGTGTTTCACTGCTTGCATCCGGACGGGCGATCTTGCTTACCATCCGACTGGCTTCTTGCGGTTTATAACCCAGCGCCACCAGCGCAGCAACTGCTTCTTGTTCTGCATCTTCCGAGGTTGGGCTGGCCGGCGACGTCAATACCAGATCGACCGCTGGCGTAAAGAGATCGCCATGTAGCCCTTTAAAGCGGTCTTTCATTTCGACAATCAATCGTTCGGCAGTTTTCTTGCCGATACCCGGCAGCTTCACCAGCGCACCAAGCTCTTCGCGCTCAACCGCATTGACGAACTGTTGCGCCGACATGCCGGAGAGGATCGCCAGCGCCAGCTTAGGCCCGACGCCATTCGTTTTAATTAGCTCTTTAAATAGCGTGCGCTCTTGCTTATTGTTAAATCCGTACAGCAACTGCGCATCTTCACGCACCACGAAGTGGGTGAAGACGATTGCCTCCTGCCCGGCCTCCGGCAGCTCGTAAAAGCAGGTCATAGGCATATGTACTTCATAGCCTACGCCCCCTGTCTCCAGCAGCACGATCGGGGGTTGTTTTTCGAGAATAATGCCTCTGAGTCTGCCTATCACATGACGCTCCTGCGTAAAGGGCTGAAAAGATAATGCACTATCATAAAAAAAGACTGGATGTTTATCCAGATGAAAAACACGTTATTCGCCTATCTCAATGGCCTTCCCTTCGAATCGGTCGCGCAACACCACCGGGTGCCGCCGCGCCCCATGATGTGGAGATATAATAAGTGTCTATAATAAATATAATTCAATAACATTTTCTGTAAGAATAATAAATAAAAAGTCCAGATACGCATTATCACTATAGCTTGAATTTCCTCCGGTGAAAGCACATCCTTTATAAACATTTTTAATCATCTTGTTATTTAATCATTCAGGACAGAAATTCAATGTTATTGAAAAATATTGTCATAGGTGCATTAATGGCTATTCCTGCGCTGGCGTCAGCTAATAGCCTCACGGAAACACGGGAAAGAATGGCCATTGAGCAACAAGCTATCGCCTATACTGTCAGCCAAAAGTGGGACAAGCTGGACGCTATGTTTCAGGAATACAATACCGGATTCCCGACAACCAGCGGCGGAACTCATAAACTGGTTATCGCATGGGGAGGGATCTATAATCTTTTTTCAGTAGATGTTTCCGACAATGGTATTTCTGGCGTGGCAAAAGAGTGGCTTAAAGCAAACCCCAAATCCACGGGTGCAAGGCTGCTGCAAGCAATGGTTTTTGATGCTAAAGCCGTGAATTTACGCGGTGAAGGTGCGGCCAGCACGGTGGACTCTGATATATGGCCGAAATATAAAAAGCTGATGATTCAGGAAAAAGAGTATCTGTTAAAGAACAAAGATATTGCCGACAAAGATGTGACCTGGTATCAGGAAATGGAAATGGTCGCACGCAATCTTGAGGATAAAGAGCTGCTCTATAGCACTTTGGAAGAAGCCAGCAAAAAATATCCCGCCTATCAAAATATTTATATCGAGGCCATGGTTGCTCGTTTGCCTAAATGGGGTGGTTCTCCGGAAGAAGTCGAAAAAATCGCCAGAATGGCCGCAGAAAAAAACAAAGATCAATCGGGACTTTCTTACTACGCTTATATCTGGAGTAATGCAATCCATTACCAACCTGAATTAATGGCTTTACTGAATAAACGTCAGATTGTCTCCTGGGACGATATGCTGCAAGGTTGGAGAGATCGCTACAAACAGTTCCCATCAACCCGCACGCTTAATAATATTCTGATAAGCTCCTGCATTGCCCGCGATAAAGACTCCTTTGTGAAAGCAGATAAAATGATTCAAGGGGAAACGGAGCGGGATACCTGGCCACAAGGGTTAAATTATCGGGAATGCCAGCAGTCCTTCCAATAATTGCCAGATTACCATCACAGTTTAATGCACAGCATTAATTGAATTAAGCCGCCTCTGCCGTTATATGCAGAGGTGGTTTAATGGGAAATGTCCTTCAACCTCTGGACCATGAACGAGATAAACGGTACCGTTGTTAATCACTTCCTTACCCTTTACAAGAATAATAATCAGCGATTGATGAACAGTACAGACTCGATATTTTTTTGCATTGCAACCTAACCTTTTGCACTTTCGCCTCCTGTTCCCCCTGGCGCTTAATATAACGCAGAGTCAGCCAAATATTTGCGCCAACCACTCTTGCCAGATCACACCTCAAATGCCTATTAAAAACAAAAGCAATAAGCATGAAGAGAAACACAACCAGACAATAACATAGACTCAAAAAAATATATGGCGATACAAACAATTATATAATATTGAAAGGACAGTCCACTTATTCCCTGCGTTCGTCTATCTTCCCTTTCACTTTCACCTCTGGAAAGAGATAAAAACATTATCACCGTAAATTATAATATTCATGATGGATATTTATTGATAATAATATCTTGTCATTATGTGAGTATAATGCTAATTATCCAATAGCGTAAAATAAAGGATATTATTTTAGGTAATAATGGAACGTGAACATGAAAAAACATTATTCTGTCCAATATGAAACCGGGGATATCGTCTTTACCTGTATAGGTGCCGCGCTTTTCGGCCAGATATCCACCGCTTCACAGTGCTGGAGCAACCATGTTGGGATTATTATTGGTCATAATGGTGATGACTATCTGGTGGCGGAAAGTCGCGTCCCCCTCTCAACCGTCACCACGCTGTCACTGTTTATACAACGTTCAGCCGGACAACGTTACGCGGTTCGTCGCCTGTGCGGCGGCCTGACGGTCGAACAGAAACTCGCCATCATGGAACAGGTTCCCGCCCGGCTGAATAAGTTTTATCACACGGGGTTTAAATATGAGTCATCGCGCCAGTTCTGCTCGAAATTTGTGTTTGATATCTATAAAGAAGCATTGTGTATTCCGGTAGGCGATATTGAGACATTCGAAGAATTGCTTCACAGCAATCCTGATGCGAAACTCGCCTTCTGGAAGTTCTGGTTTTTAGGTTCAATCCCGTGGGATCGTAAGACGGTGACGCCCGCCAGCCTGTGGCATCATCCCAATTTAGAATTAATTAGCGCCTGTGGAATTGAAACCCCTCAACGCGAGGCTGAGGGAGAATGATTTAGCGCAACCTTCCCCGCGCCAGATTGAGTCGGCTCTCGCTCATTTGCATCGCGTTCTGGCTAACATGGCAATGCGTAATGGCGATAGCCAGCGCATCCGCGGCATCGGCCTGCGGGTTAGCGGGGAGCTTTAGCAACGTACGAACCATATGCTGTACCTGGCTTTTTTCCGCGCTACCAATACCGACGACGGTTTGCTTCACCTGACGCGCCGCGTATTCAAACACGGGCAGTTCCTGATTGACCGCGGCGACAATCGCGACGCCGCGCGCCTGTCCCAGCTTGAGGGCTGAATCGGCGTTCTTCGCCATAAACACTTGTTCGATAGCAAAATAGTCCGGCTGGAACTGCGTGATGATTTCCGTCACGCCTGCGTATATGAGCTTCAAACGAGACGGCAAATCATCGACTTTGGTGCGAATACATCCGCTGCCCAGATAGGTCAGTTGTCTGCCTACCTGGCGGATAACGCCATAACCGGTAATGCGCGAGCCGGGGTCAATACCGAGAATAATCGACACGCTATACCCCCTGCCCGCCGGCGTTTAACAGCACCATTACAGGGTCGCCGCCACCTCATCAGAGATCTCACCGTTATGGTAGACTTCCTGGACATCGTCACAGTCTTCCAGCATATCGATCAGACGTAGCAGTTTCGGCGCGGTTTCCGCATCCATATCCGCTTTGGTTGACGGGATCATGGACACTTCGGCGCTGTCCGCTTTCAGACCCGCCGCTTCCAGCGCGTCACGCACTTTGCCCATCTCTTCCCAGGCAGTGTAAACATCAATCGCGCCATCATCATAGGTCACAACATCTTCCGCGCCAGCTTCCAGAGCAGCTTCCATGATGGTGTCTTCATCGCCTTTCTCAAAGGAGATGACCCCTTTCTTACTGAACAGGTACGCCACTGAGCCATCGGTACCCAGATTACCACCGCACTTGCTGAAAGCATGACGCACTTCCGCTACGGTACGGTTACGGTTGTCACTCAGACACTCAATCATAATGGCCGTGCCGCCAGGACCATAACCTTCATAGATGATGGTTTCCATGTTCGAGTCTTCATCACCACCCACACCGCGAGCGATGGCACGGTTCAGAGTGTCGCGGGTCATGTTATTGGCCAGCGCTTTATCTACAGCCGCGCGCAGACGCGGGTTGGCATCCGGATCGCCGCCGCCCAATTTAGCTGCCGTTACCAGTTCACGAATAATTTTAGTGAAGATTTTACCGCGCTTGGCATCCTGCGCAGCTTTACGATGTCTGGTGTTGGCCCATTTACTATGACCTGCCATAAATATTTCCTCAAAAAAAGCGCGCCTTTTCAGGCGACGTTAATGACAAACTCTTCAATCGCTTGCCGGTTACTCCAGGACTTGGTAAGCGCCGCCGCGTCAGGCGCATCAAGCCACTGGTACGTCAGATGTTCAGTGAATATCACCTGCCGCTCATGCGGTAACGCAAGGCAGAACCAGAATTCTGTATTGTGCATAACGCCCGGCGCATAGCGATGACGTAAATGTGAAAAAATTTCAAACTCCACCGTACGTTGGCAGTCGATTAAGGTCAGTTGCTCTGCCGCAACATCAATCGTGACCTCCTCTTTGACTTCACGCACGGCGGCCTGCAACGCGGTCTCCCCTTCTTCTATGCTGCCAGTCACTGACTGCCAAAAATCCGGGTCGTCGCGTCGCTGCAACATTAGCACCCGTTTCGTATCCTGCGCGAAAATAACCACCAGGACCGAAACGGGGCGCTTGTACACTTTATCCTTCACGCGACCTCGTTGTTGGCTGTTGGGTGACGCCGCGCATTGATGAGGCTCCCCCTTGCGGGCCGCCGCGATATCACGCGAATGATGTCGTGTACATTGTTCATATCAGTTATTCTCGGCTTTCTTCACAACCTGAATACCCAACTCCGTCAACGCTGCCAGGTTGGCGAAACTCGGCGCTTCGGTCATCAGACACGCGGCGGCGGTCGTTTTCGGGAAGGCGATAACATCACGAATATTGTCGGTGCCGGTCAACAGCATGGTCAGACGGTCCAGACCAAACGCCAGGCCCGCGTGCGGCGGCGTACCGTATTTCAACGCATCCAACAGGAAGCCGAACTTCTCGCGCTGCTCCTGCTCATTGATACCGAGAATACCAAATACGGTTTGCTGCATTTCACCGTTGTGAATACGCACCGAACCGCCGCCCACTTCATAGCCGTTAATCACCATATCGTAAGCGTTAGCGACGGCTCCTTCCGGCGCAGTTTTCAGTTCAGACGCCGTCATGTCACGCGGGGCGGTGAACGGATGGTGCATCGCGGTCAGACCGCCTTCGCCGTCGTCTTCGAACATCGGGAAGTCAATCACCCACAGCGGCGCCCATTTGTCTTCGTCGGTCAGGCTCAGGTCTTTGCCCAGTTTCAGACGCAGCGCGCCCAGCGCATCGGCAACCACTTTGTTGTTATCTGCGCCGAAGAAGATCATGTCGCCGTCCTGCGCGCCGGTACGTTCAAGGATAGCCTCGACGATGTCGGCGGTCAGGAACTTGGCCACCGGACTGTTAATCCCGTCCAGACCTTTCGCGCGCTCGTTAACTTTGATATACGCCAGTCCTTTCGCGCCGTAGATCTTAACAAAGTTACCGTAATCGTCGATCTGCTTACGGCTAAGCTGTGCGCCGCCAGGCACACGCAGCGCTGCCACGCGGCCTTTCGGATCGTTAGCCGGGCCCGCGAAGACCGCGAACTCTACCGATTTCAGCAGGTCAGCGACATCTACCAGTTCCATCGGGTTACGCAGGTCTGGTTTGTCGGAACCGTAACGACGTTCCGCTTCGGCAAACGTCATGACCGGGAAATCCCCCAGATCCACGCCTTTCACTTCCAGCCATAAATGGCGCACCAGCGCTTCCATCACTTCGCGCACCTGTGGCGCGGTCATGAAGGAGGTCTCGACGTCGATCTGAGTAAACTCCGGCTGACGGTCAGCACGTAAGTCTTCATCACGGAAGCATTTGACTATCTGATAGTAACGGTCGAAACCGGACATCATCAGGAGCTGTTTGAACAGCTGCGGCGACTGCGGCAGCGCGTAGAATTTACCTTTGTGCACGCGCGAAGGCACCAGATAGTCGCGCGCGCCTTCCGGCGTGGCTTTGGTCAGCATCGGCGTTTCAATATCAAGGAAACCGTGATCGTCCATAAAACGACGCACCAGGCTGGTAATTTTGGCGCGGGTTTTCAGGCGCTGCGCCATTTCCGGACGACGTAAATCCAGATAGCGGTACTTGAGACGCGCCTCTTCGGTATTAACGTGGTTAGCGTCAAGCGGCAGTGAGTCTGCGCGGTTGATGATAGTGAGAGAGGACGCCAGCACTTCAATTTCGCCGGTCGCCATATCCGCATTGACGTTTTTCGCGTCACGCGCACGCACGGTGCCCGTAACCTGAATGCAGAACTCATTACGCAGTTCAGAGGCCAGCTTTAACGCGTCCGCACGATCCGGATCGAAGAACACCTGCACAATACCTTCGCGGTCGCGCATATCGATAAAGATCAGGCTGCCAAGATCACGACGACGGTTGACCCAACCACACAGAGTCACCTGCTGCCCCACGTGGGACAGACGTAGCTGTCCGCAATATTCTGTACGCATGAGATATCCCTTAACTTAGCCGCAGGCGGATTGTTGCCTGCCATGCAGGCGACGAAGTCGCAGCTTTAGCTGTATGTCACAACTGGATGAAAAAAGGCGGCTATTATACTGGAAATTCTGCCGCACGATAAGAGTCAATCCAGCATGGGAGCGATAACTTGCCCGTTTCATGCGGTATCGACACTTGGTTCATACTGACTGTACCCGGGTTTTTCACGCGGGTATTGCGTATGCTCACAAAAATTAACAATATTTGTCGCCGCTTTCCTCTTTAATCGCGCTTAAGGTGTAGTGAAATCCGCTATTTTTAGGAGAGTGATTATCATGCTGAAACTCAACGCGACCACAACCGCCCTGGTGGTTATTGATTTACAGGAAGGAATTCTTCCGTTTGCCGGCGGCCCGTATACGGCAAATGAGGTGGTCGCCCGCGCCGCGCGGCTGGCGGAAAAGTGTCGTGCCAACGGCTCGCCCGTGGTTATGGTACGCGTCGGATGGTCTGATGATTATGCCGAAGCGTTAAAACAACCCGTGGATGCCGCAACGCCTGCGCACGCGTTGCCGGAAAACTGGTGGACCTGGCCTACGGCATTGGGTAAAAAGGACAGCGATCTGGAAGTGACTAAACGCCAGTGGGGCGCGTTTTACGGCACCGATCTGGAATTACAGCTTCGCCGCCGGGGTATCGACACCATCATATTGTGCGGGATCTCAACCAATATCGGCGTCGAATCCACAGCGCGTAACGCCTGGGAGTTGGGGTTTAACCTTATTATTGCCGAAGATGCCTGTAGCGCCGCCAGCAGTGAGCAGCATCAGAGCAGTATGACACATATTTTCCCGCGCATTGGCCGGGTACGCAGCGTAGAGGATATTTTAAACGCCTTATGATCTACATTGGCTTGCCGCAATGGTCGCACCCGAAATGGGCGCGGCTCGGCATCACCAGTCTGGAAGAGTATGCCCGCCACTTTAACTGCGTGGAGGGCAACACCACGCTTTACGCGCTGCCGAAAGCGGAAATTGTCGATCGCTGGTATGCGCAAACTACGGACGATTTCCGTTTTTGCTTTAAATTTCCCGCCACCATTTCTCACCAGGCCGCGCTGCGCCATTGCGACGATCTGGTACAGGCGTTTTTTACCCGCCTGGCGCCGCTGGAAACGCGTATTGGCCAATACTGGCTGCAGTTGCCCGCCGCCTTTGGACCGCGCGATCTCCCCGCCTTATGGCAGTTTCTTGATGCGCTCCCCGCCACGTTTACCTATGGCGTAGAAGTTCGTCATCCGTGTTTTTTTGACAAAGGTGAGGATGAACAGCGGCTCAATCGCGGGTTACACGCGCGCGGCGTAAACCGCGTGATCCTGGATAGTCGTCCGGTACATGCCGCCCATCCCCACAGCGAGGCCGTCCGCGACGCGCAGCGAAAAAAACCCAAAGTTCCGGTACATGCTGTCGTGACGGCCAGCCATCCAATGGTGCGTTTTATCGGTAGCGATAATATGGCGCAAAACCGTGAATTTTTCGCCGCCTGGTTGCAGAAACTCCCGCAGTGGCGGCAGACCACCACGCCTTTTCTGTTTTTACATACTCCGGATATCGCGCAGGCGCCGGAACTGGTGAATACGCTTTGGCATGATTTACGCAGCGTCTTACCGGAAATCGGCACTGCTCCGTCCATTCCACAGCAATCTTCTCTTTTCTGAAAATGCCCCCTATCATAGACAGTGCCATCAGCCATTTTAAAAGGGAGTTTGTATGGTAAGCGCGCTGTATGCCGTTTTGGGTGCGTTATTATTAATGAAGTTCTCTTTTAATGTCGTTCGCTTGCGAATGCAGTACCGTGTCGCCTATGGCGACGGCGGTTTTAGCGAATTGCAAAGCGCCATCCGTATTCATGGCAACGCGGTGGAATATATTCCTGTCGCGCTGGTGCTGCTGCTGTTTATGGAAATGAACGGCGCCGAAACGTGGATGGTGCATATCTGCGGCATCATTTTAATCGCCGGTCGGCTGATGCATTATTACGGTTTTCACCACCGCCTGTTCCGCTGGCGGCGGGCGGGGATGAGCGCGACCTGGTGCGCATTGTTGCTGATGGTGCTGGCAAACCTGTGGTATATGCCCTGGGAGTTGGTTTTCTCCCTGTATTAGCGCACAATATGCGCCTTTATTTTTCCCGGATGTATACGTTATGTCTCACCGCGACACGCTTTTTTCTGCGCCTATCGCCCGTCTCGGCGACTGGACTTTTGATGAACGAGTAGCCGAAGTTTTCCCCGACATGATTCAGCGTTCGGTACCAGGCTACTCCAACATCATCTCCATGATCGGCATGTTAGCTGAACGCTTTGTGCAGCCGAACACGCAGGTCTACGATCTGGGCTGCTCGCTGGGCGCCGCGACGCTGTCTGTTCGGCGTAATATCCGCCATGAGCATTGTCGCATTATCGCCGTCGATAACTCCCCGGCCATGATTGAACGCTGCCGCCGTCATATTGATGCGTATAAAGCGCCTACGCCGGTTGAAGTCGTTGAAGGCGATATCCGCGATATCACTATTGAAAACGCCTCGATGGTGGTGCTGAATTTTACCCTGCAATTCCTTGAACCTGCCGAACGCCAGGCATTGCTGGATAAGATTTACCTGGGGTTGAATCCCGGCGGCGCGCTGGTACTGTCGGAAAAATTTAGCTTTGAAGACGCGAAAGTGGGCGAGCTGTTATTCAACATGCACCACGATTTTAAACGCGCTAATGGGTACAGCGAACTGGAGATCAGCCAGAAGCGCAGTATGCTGGAAAACGTGATGCTCACCGACTCGGTGGAAACACATAAAGCGCGCCTGCGTCAGGCGGGTTTCGAACACAGTGAACTGTGGTTCCAGTGCTTTAATTTCGGGTCGCTTGTCGCGTTAAAAGCCGGAGTTGCCGCATGATCGAGTTTGGTAACTTTTATCAGCTCATTGCTAAAAATCATCTCTCCCACTGGCTGGAAACATTGCCCGCGCAGATTGCCTCCTGGCAACGCGAGCAGCAGCATGGCTTGTTTAAACAGTGGTCGAACGCGGTAGAATTTTTACCGGAAATGACGCCCTGGCGGCTGGATTTACTGCACAGCGTCACGGCGGAAAGCGAAACGCCGCTCAGCGAAGGTCAGCTAAAGCGTATTGATACATTGCTGCGTAATCTGATGCCGTGGCGTAAAGGCCCGTTCTCGCTTTATGGCGTAGATATTGACACCGAATGGCGCTCCGACTGGAAGTGGGATCGCGTACTGCCGCATCTGTCAGATTTAACTGGCCGGACGATCCTTGATGTCGGCTGCGGCAGCGGCTATCACCTGTGGCGGATGATTGGCGCGGGCGCACATCTGGCGGTCGGCATCGATCCTACGCAGCTTTTCCTCTGCCAGTTTGAGGCGGTGCGTAAACTGTTGGGTAACGATCAGCGCGCGCATCTGCTGCCGTTGGGCATTGAACAACTCCCGGCGCTGAAAGCATTTGATACCGTCTTCTCGATGGGGGTGCTTTATCACCGTCGCTCGCCGCTGGAGCATCTGTGGCAGTTAAAAGATCAGTTGGTCAACGAGGGTGAGCTGGTACTGGAAACGCTGGTCATCGACGGCGACGAAAATACCGTACTGGTGCCGGGTGACCGCTACGCGCAGATGCGTAACGTCTATTTTATTCCTTCCGCGCCGGCATTAAAAAAATGGCTGGAAAAATGCGGCTTTATTGATGTGCGTATCGCTGACGTTTGCGTCACTACCACCGAAGAGCAGCGCCGTACCGAATGGATGGTTACCGAGTCGCTGGCCGATTTTCTTGACCCGAACGATCGCAGCAAGACGGTGGAAGGCTATCCCGCCCCGCAGCGCGCGGTGCTGATTGCGCGTAAACCGTGATGGATTGCCGAATGACCGTTACGTATAGCACCGTTTCTCCAAAATAGTTCAAGTTGCAGCAAGGCGGCAACGCAGCAAATCCCCGGGAACGTAGGTAGCTACGTGGCCGGGGTGCGCGAGGCGGCCAACGCTGCTGCGGCTTGAAATATGAAGGAGAATAAATATCCTCCGGCATAGCCGGAGGTTTTTCAGATGCGCCTATAAGGCTCTCTTACCAGCCGCGCCCTAACAGGCGCATACGATCTGACATTTGCATCAAACTTCGTTACTTACGGCCCGTAAACGGGCTGCCCGGATACGGGATCGATAATTGCTCACCCATTTTATCCTCTTCAAGCTGGTGCTTTATGTAGTCCTGTATCTTCGCCGTGTTCTTACCCACCGTATCGACATAGTACCCTCTGCACCAGAACTCCCTGTTCCTGTATTTGAATTTTAGATCCCCAAACTGCTCGTAAAGCATCAGACTACTTTTACCCTTCAGATATCCCATGAAACTCGACACACTCATCTTCGGCGGGATCTCCAGAAGCATGTGAATATGATCTGCACAACATTCTGCTTCCAGAATTCGTACGTTTTTCCATTCACACAATTTTCTTAATATGCTGCCTACTGCCCTACGCTTCTCTCCATAGAACGCTTGTCTTCGGTATTTGGGCGCGAAAACTATGTGATATTTACAGTTCCATCGGGTGTGCGCTAAGCTCTTTTCGTCCCCCATTGGGACCCCCTTTTGATTTCTTGTTGAACTTTTGCAGTTGCCAGACCGCAAGATGTTTTAACAAATCAAAAGGGGTTTTAATAACTGGCTTAAAGCTGAAAGCTTTCCGGAACCCCCAGCCTAGCTGGGGGTTTTCCATAGACAAAAAAAGGCCCCTGTTGAATTGGCAGGGGCCTGGTACGAGCAAGCATCATATTGGGCGACATGATGCAACGGTAAAAATCATTTGGCCTGATGGCGAACAATGATTCCTTTCATTTCAGCGACCGCCGCACCCTCTACTCTATAGCGAGAATACTCGTCCGCCTGTATATCGGCAGACATCGATAACCCCTGATTGCGATAGCGCATCGGCGAAGGCAGTAAGACTCCGGCGGAACTGTGTACTTCCCGTACTCCGGCATCGAGGAAATTCTGCAGGTTATTTGCACGAACCCCCGCACCAGCCATAATGGTTGGAGCATCCCCCTGGGCAATAAGTTCCATAATTATTGATAAACCTTGCGCCGCATCGGCTTTTTGTCCGGAAGTCAGTACTCTTGCTACGCCTGCGTCAGCCAGATTCTTTAGCGCATTGAAGGGATTAGCGCACATATCGAAGGCGCGGTGGAATGTCACCGCCAGCGGCCCGGCCGCCGCCATTATTTTTTCCATTCGCGACATATCGACATCCCCATCAACGGTCAACACGCCAGTAACCAGCCCGGGAAAACCCAACTCTCTGACGAGGCGGATATCTTCCAGCATGGCGGCAAATTCGCCGTCAGTGTAGTAAAAATCCCCGCCGCGAGGACGAATAATCGGATGTACGGGAATCGTAATATGCTCGCGTACGCTGCGTAAGACGCCGAAAGAAGGCGTAAGCCCCCCTTCTTTCGGCGCGGCGCACAGTTCGATACGATCCGCGCCGTTTCGCTGCGCGGTGAGCGCGCATTCCATGCTGTAACAACAGATCTCAAGTAACGCCATATTCACTCCGCTCGGCAGGTTAATGGGCCGCCTGTTCGCTGGCGACAATCGCTTCAATCGACCATGGATGAAATTTTACCGTGATGCGACCATCGGTCACGGCCAGCGTAGGGTTTGGCAAACGTTCATGCTCGCCCTGTGGCGAACTGGTTTTAACCACTATCCCCGGCTGACTAAGCCCCTCATCCGACAACAACGCCAGGGCCCTCGCGTTCAAGGTCTCCGGCTCGCCGGGCAGCACGATTTCAATATGCTCCCACCCCTCGTGTGGATAGCGTTTTTCTCCCGGCCACGGTAATTCAATAACAGAAAACCGCCAGTGTTCCACACATACCGGTTCATGCAGTTTAAACAGACAAATCGGCCTGCCGTTGATGATATTTTCCGACAGTAGCTCGCCGCATTGTTCAAAACCGCGACGCCAACGCTCCGCCGTCGTATTCTGGTGACAGCGCAATGAAATGTGATCGGCCTCAAGGGCGCTAATCTGCAGACCAAGGCGAGTGGAAAGTTCTCTGAACGCCAGAGTGAATCGCGGTAAATCTGCGGAAATATCATGCAGTTCATCAATGTGTTGCCAGTTCGCCATATCAGGACGCTCTTCTTGCTGTGAAAACCGCTAATTTACGCTGTTGCGCCCCGGCAACCAACCTTTGATTTGATTGGGCGTTTATTGAATGCTTATGCAGATTATTGTTGCGTATATTTCAGGCGACGCGCCGCGCGCGCAATGCTGACGCCAACGGGCATTTGCAGTATACTCCCGCCCTAATTCTTAAACTGGCGCGGGCAATACAGCCCGCTTCATAAACGTAAGGTATTCCGGTGAATATTCAGGCTCTTCTCTCAGAAAAAGTTAGTCAGGCCATGATTGCTGCAGGCGCGCCTGCAGATTGCGAGCCCCAGGTTCGTCAGTCAGCCAAAGTTCAGTTCGGCGACTATCAGGCCAACGGCATGATGGCAGTTGCGAAAAAACTGGGTATGGCCCCCCGACAACTTGCAGAGCAGGTGCTGACTCATCTGGATCTCAGCGGCATCGCCAGCAAGGTTGAAATCGCCGGCCCTGGCTTTATCAATATTTTCCTCGAACCGGCTTTTCTCGCTGAACAGGTGCAACAGGCGCTGGCCTCCGATCGTCTGGGCGTTTCTCAGCCGACTCGTCAGACGATTGTCGTCGACTACTCCGCGCCCAACGTCGCGAAAGAGATGCACGTTGGTCATCTACGCTCCACGATTATCGGCGATGCGGCAGTGCGCACGCTGGAGTTTCTGGGCCATCATGTTATTCGCGCTAACCACGTCGGCGACTGGGGCACCCAGTTCGGTATGCTTATCGCCTGGCTGGAAAAACAGCAGCAGGAAAACGCGGGCGACATGGCGCTGGCGGATCTCGAAGGATTCTACCGCGATGCGAAAAAGCATTATGACGAAGATGAAGCGTTTGCCGAGCGCGCGCGTAACTACGTCGTCAAATTGCAGAGCGGTGATACCTATTTCCGTGAGATGTGGCGTAAGCTGGTTGATATCACGATGACGCAAAACCAGATCACCTATGATCGTCTGAACGTCACTCTGACGCGTGACGATGTGATGGGCGAAAGTCTGTATAATCCGATGCTGCCGGGCATCGTCGCCGATCTGAAAGCCAAAGGACTGGCGGTTGAAAGCGAAGGCGCAACGGTGGTTTTCCTTGATGAGTTTAAAAACAAGGAAGGCGACCCGATGGGCGTCATTATTCAGAAGAAAGATGGCGGTTATCTGTATACCACTACCGATATCGCCTGCGCCAAATACCGTTACGAAACGCTGCACGCCGACCGCGTGCTCTACTACATTGACTCCCGTCAGCACCAGCACCTGATGCAGGCCTGGACCATTGTGCGTAAAGCCGGTTATGTGCCGGATTCCGTTCCGCTGGAACACCACATGTTCGGCATGATGTTGGGTAAAGACGGTAAACCGTTTAAAACTCGCGCGGGCGGTACGGTGAAACTGGCGGACCTGCTGGATGAGGCGCTGGAGCGCGCGCGTCGTCTGGTGGCGGAGAAGAACCCGGATATGCCGGCTGACGAGCTGGAAAAACTGGCTAACGCCGTCGGTATTGGCGCGGTGAAATACGCCGATCTGTCAAAAAACCGCACCACTGACTATATCTTCGACTGGGATAATATGTTGGCTTTCGAAGGCAATACCGCACCTTATATGCAGTATGCCTATACGCGTGTGCTGTCTGTTTTCCGTAAAGCGAACATCGACGAGCAGGCGCTGGCGAGCGCGCCGGTTATCATTAGCGAAGATCGCGAAGCGCAGCTTGCTGCCCGTCTGCTGCAGTTTGAAGAAACCCTGACGGTGGTCGCGCGTGAAGGTACGCCGCACGTCATGTGCGCATATCTGTATGACGTCGCCGGGCTGTTCTCCGGCTTCTACGAGCACTGCCCTATTCTCAGCGCCGAGAATGACGCGGTTCGCAATAGCCGCCTAAAACTGGCGCAACTGACGGCGAAGACGCTGAAACTGGGTCTGGATACGTTGGGTATCGAAACCGTAGAACGCATGTAAACGCGCCGTCGTTAACATCATCAGGCCTGACTCCGGATAACGGACTCAGGCCTTTTTATTGCCACAGCGGTATATCTGTAACAAATCACAAGGAATGACACATTTCTATAGAGAGATGGAACATCTTTTACCTGTGCTGGCGCTGACCGCCCCGTATCATTAGGCGGCGGATTGTTCAGGTACAGGTAATGACTTTTAAAGACTTTGATGCGGAAGAGAAACTCTTCCTGAGACGTGTGATTGTGGCGTTTGGTGTAGTGGTTGTCTGCTTTGGTATCCTGATCTTCAACCTCTATAACTTGCAAATCCGCCAGCACCACTACTACACCACCCGTTCGAATGAGAACGATATCAAGATGCTACCCGTCGCGCCCACGCGCGGCATCATTTACGATCGCAACGGCATTCCGCTGGTGCGTAACGTAACCTGGTATGATATCGCGGTTACGCCCTATAAAATTGCCGATATGGATGCGCTGCTAAAACAGCTCACCCCTATTGTTGATCTCTCCCCCGACGATATCTCCGACTTTCGCCGTGCGCTAAAATCCAGTAGCCGCTATCGTCCGGTGGTGCTCAAAAACGCGCTAACGGATGTTGAAATCGCACGCTTTGCGGTCAATCAGTTTCATTTCAACGGCGTCACGATCAATAGCTATCAGGATCGGCAGTATCCTTACGGCGCGGAGCTGGCGCATGTTCTCGGTTACGTGTCAAAGATAAACGATAACGACCTTAAAGCGCTGGATAAAAAAGGGCTGGCAGAGAATTACGCGGCGGACCATAACATCGGTAAACAGGGGATTGAGCGTTACTACGAAAACGATCTTCATGGTAAAACCGGTTATCAGGAGGTCGAGGTGGATAATCACGGGCGTATTGTCCGCCTGCTGAAAGACGTTCCTCCCATCGCGGGTAAGAACATTCACCTGACGCTGGATCTCCATTTACAAGAGTACATTGAAAGTTTGCTGGCCGGGCAGCGTGCTGCCGTACTGGTTGAAGATCCGCACGATGGTTCAGTGCTGGCGATGGTATCTATGCCCAGCTACGACCCGAACCCCTTTGTAAAAGGCATTAGCTATCAGGATTACGGCAAACTGCTGCACGATAAAAATCTGCCGCTGATCAACCGCGTGACGCAAGGGCTTTATCCTCCGGCGTCAACGGTTAAACCCTATATGGCAATGTCCGCGCTGTTATGCGGGATTATTACGCCGCAAACCACCTTCTTTGGCGCGCCAACCTGGACGCTTCCCGGCACGCAGCGGCATTACCGGGACTGGAAAAAAACCGGACACGGTATGCTGGATGTCACTAAAGCGATTGAGGAATCTGCGGATACCTTTTTCTATCAGGTCGCTTATATGATGGGTATTGACCGTATCGACACGATGTTGTCTCAGTTCGGCTATGGCAAACCGACGGGCATCGACCTTAATGAAGAATATGACGGGCTGCTTCCCAGCCGCGCATGGAAACAGCGGGTCCATAAAAAAGCCTGGTATCAGGGCGATACCATTTCTGTCGGCATCGGCCAGGGTTACTGGATTGCCACCCCCATCCAGATGGTAAAAGCGATGGTGGCGCTCATCAACAACGGTAAGGTGATTGCCCCTCACCTGTTACTCAATGAAGAGAGCGGCAAAACGGTGGTTCCGTATCGTCCTTCAGGAACACCGGCACAGATAGCCGATCCGGCGTCGCCATACTGGGGACTGGTGCGTCAGGCGATGTATGGCATGGCGAATGCACCCAACGGAACGGGCTATAAGTTCTTTCACACCGCGCCCTACGGCATTGCGGCCAAAAGCGGCACGTCGCAGGTATTTAGCCTGAAAGAAAATCAGACCTACAACGCGAAAATGATCCCCATTCGCCTGCGCGATCATGTGTTTTATACCGCTTTTGCACCGTATAAAAACCCTAAGGTCGCTATTGCCTTGATTCTGGAAAACGGCGGAAGCGACGGCGTTACCGCCGCACCCATCATGCGAAAAATCCTTGACCACCTGTTTGATCCACAGGCTGATACCACACAGCCGGATCAGGCGCCATAGTCAAATAAGCAAAGCGCCATCAGACAAGGATACGGCCGGAATATCTGCATACATCAGAAATAGTTACGCAGATATTCCGTCAAACACAGCATTGCCATCGCCTGCCCGTAAGGCATAGAGGTCAACGGAATATGACGGTAAAAATCGAGATCGTGGCCCATGCCAGTGCCAAATGACGTTTGCAGCAGTTCACCTTCCGGCGAGATATGTTTCACTATCCCCCGAATAGCTTTTTCCGCCACCTGCGCATAGTGCCGTTCGACATAGCGTTTGCGCACCGCTTTAAGAATACCGTAGGCAAAACCCGCCGTCGCCGACGCCTCAAGATAAGAGTGCGGATCGTCAAGCAGCGTATGCCACAAACCGCTTTCATCCTGACATTTCGCCAGCGCGGCGATCTGCGCATTCAGTACCTGGACCAGATAACGGCGCACGGCATTATTTTCCGGCAAGTCCAGCAGTTCAAGAAAATCCGGGATCACAATGGTCAGCCAGCTGTTGCCGCGCGCCCAGCGAGCGTTAGCGAAGTTATGATGACCGTCATAGCTCCAGCCGTGGAACCACAGCCCCGTCTCTTTATCCATCAAATTCTGCACGTGCAGCAGGAACTGATAGGTTGCCTCTTCCACGTATTCCGGCCGGTTCAACAGTTTACCGATTTTCGCCAGCGGCAGCACCGTCATCATTAGCGTGTCGTCCCACATCTGCTGATGATTTTCCTCCGCCAGCGTGATGTGCTGCATTCCGCCGTGATCGGTACGGGGCATTTCATTCATCGCCCATTCGGCCCACGTTTCCAGCCACGGTAAATACGCTGGATTACGCGTCTCTTCATAGCGATACGCCAGCGTTAAAAACGGCGCCATCGTATTAACGTTTTTCGTCGTCGCGCCTTCCGCAAAACGATCGGCAAACCAGTCATCAATGATCTTACGCATCGTCTGGTCGCCGGTCTGTTGGTAATAGTGATACATTCCGTACAGGCCCACGCCGTGCGTCCACTCCCATCCGGCCCAGCCTTTAGTATCGATCACGCGTCCGTCGTCCAGTCGCAATAAAAATTCGCCTGTCTCATCTTTAATATTGACCAGGTTATGCGTCACCTTTTGCACCAGGGCTTTTAGTTCATCTCTGGCGATAAAATGCTCAGGCTGACGCAATAGCGGACTGTGTTTGACTGAATAAACCATCATTTGCTTAACCTCTGTGTAATGTCGAATTCAGTGCTGCGTGCAGTTTTACCGCCGACGCAGTCGATTCGCTACAGTAAAAGCTAAGCTGGGCGGAAACCTTTTTGTTTCTGCCATTGCCAGAGCGTAAATGGCAAAAACGCAAAGAGTCCGGCAACCTACCTCACCATTTTATAAAACAGCGTTTCTATTTATTCAAAAAGAGAGTCAGGTCTGCTACCTGGCAAAGAAAGGGGCGGTTAGCGGTAGTTCACAATCACCTGATTGCTCCGCACTTTTAACGCCGGGATAAGTCGGCCGCCGCCGGGGACTTCCCAGACAAAGCGGAGCGGCTCGACTGCGGGAACATGAGCAAAACCGTGGGTCGTGCCACTCTGACCATCAAGTTCTACGCAACGGGACTGGGAACATAAACGTACCCGTAAGCCCGCGGGAGTCGGGCCATTCAGTTCATAACGCCAGGCGACCAGCGTCATCACACCGGAAACCGGCTGGCGCGCCGACAATGGCGAAGACGATGCGGAAACACCCCGGTAATTTAAGGTTACACCCATACCGCTATCCTGCCACGCGCCTTCGCCTGCGGCCTGAACCGTCAGGGGAAAGAGCAACAACGCCAGCCATTTACGCATTATTTTCCTCCAATGGTCGCCGTCATGCGGATATGACGGTTATCGGAAAGCTCAAGGTTCGACAACACCACCAGCTGCGGTAAACTGCGCCGCAAAAAGCGGGACAATAATGGACGTAGCGCATGGTTAACCAGTAATACCGGCGGCGCGCCAAGCATTTCCTGGCGAGAAAGCGCTTCTTGGGTCTGCGCCAGCAGGCGATCCGCCAACCCAGGCTCAAGTCCACCGCCGCCCTGCAATGCCTGAAGCAGCAAACGCTCCAGCGCGGTATCCAGGCCAATCACCTGCACTTCTTCATTACCGGGGAACCACTGTTGCGTAATCGCTCGTCCTAATGCCACGCGTACCACGGCGGTTAATTCATGCGGATCGCTTTGTAACGGCGCATGTTCCGCCAGCGTTTCCAAAATGGTGCGCATATCGCGAATCGGGACTTTTTCCGCCAGTAAGTTTTGCAGGACTTTGTGTAAAGTCGTGAGGGTCACGACGCCGGGGACCAGATCTTCCGTGAGTTTAGGCATCTCCTGAGAGACACGATCCAACAGTTGCTGCGCTTCCTGGCGGCCAAACAGTTCGGCGGAGAATTGGCCAATCAAGTGGTTAAGGTGCGTCGCCACAACGGTACTGGCTTCCACGACGGTAAAGCCCTGAATTTGCGCCTGCTCTTTCAGGGCGCTTTCAATCCAGATGGCATCAAGGCCAAAAGCTGGATCGACGGTTTTCTCGCCCGGTAGCGTTCCCGCCGCCGTGCCGGGGTTAATAGCCAGCCAGCGTCCCGGATAGGCGTCCCCGCTGCCAATCTCTACCCCTTTCATCAAAATACGGTAGCGCGCAGGCTGTAAATCCATATTGTCGCGAATGTGGACCACCGGCGGCAGGAACCCCATATCCTGCGCGAATTTTTTACGAATACTGCGAATACGTCCGAGCAATTCGCCATCCTGTTGAAAATCCACCATCGGGATCAGGCGGTAGCCCACTTCCATTCCCAGTGAATCCTCAAGCTGTACGTCATTCCAGGTGGCTTCGACCACCGAGTTATTTTCCGGCATTTTTACCGACTGCGGCTCCTCCGGCGCTTTTTCTTCACGCCCGCGCAGCCACCATGCCAGGCCGAGCAAAGCGGCGGTAAAAAGTAAAAATACCAGGTTAGGCATTCCTGGCACCATGCCAAGCAGCCCCAGCACCGCCGCCGCCAGCAGCATCACCCTTGGATTACTGAACAGTTGGCCAACCATCTGCTCGCCAACATCCTGATCGGTACTAACGCGGGTCACAATGACGCCCGCCGCCGTGGAGATAACCAGCGCCGGGATCTGGGCGACCAGGCCGTCGCCAATGGTCAGCAGGGTGTAGCTTTCCGCCGCGCTGCCTATGCTCATTCCGTGCTGCAATACGCCGACCAGCAGCCCGCCGACCACGTTAATGACCATGATGAGAATACCGGCGATGGCGTCGCCGCGTACAAATTTACTTGCCCCGTCCATCGAGCCGTAGAAGTCGGCTTCCTGAGTGACTTCCGAACGCCGTTTTTTGGCCTCGTCTTCACCAATCAGACCGGCATTAAGATCGGCGTCAATCGCCATTTGCTTACCGGGCATACCATCCAGCACAAAGCGCGCGCCGACTTCGGCAATACGTCCGGCGCCTTTGGTGATGACCATGAAGTTGATAATGACGAGGATGATAAAAACCACAATCCCGATCGCGAAGTTACCGCCGACCAGGAAATGACCGAACGCCTCCACTACCTTTCCCGCCGCCGCCGCGCCGGTATGCCCTTCCATCAAAATAATGCGCGTTGAGGCAACGTTAAGCGCCAGACGCAGTAGCGTGGTAAACAGCAGGATGGTCGGAAACGCGGCAAAATCCAGAGTACGCTGGGTAAACATCGCCACCAGCAGCACCATAATTGATAGCGCAATATTAAAGGTAAACAATAAGTCGAGGATAAAAGCAGGTAGCGGCAGCACCATCATCGACAAAATCAGCAGAATGAGGATCGGCCCGGCAAGAATTTGCCATTGCGTCGATTTCAGGTTGCTGGGCAGGCGCAGCATCGCGACCAGATTAGCCATCAGTATTCTTCTCGTTCATAAAATCCAGCGCTTCTGGCACCGGAAGGTTCTCAGGTTGTGGAGGACGTTGCCCGCCCGCAAGCCGCCAGCGTTTAAGCTGCCAGACCCAGGCCAACACTTCCGCAACGGCAGCATATAACTGCCCGGGAATTTGCTGACCGATTTCGGCGTGGCGATATAATGCCCGCGCCAGCGGCGGCGCTTCTAAAGTGGGAACCCGATGTTCAGCGCCGATCTCGCGAATGCGCAGCGCTATTAATCCAGCCCCCTTCGCGACCACTTTCGGCGCGCTCATTTTGTTTTCGTCATACTGCAGCGCCACGGAATAGTGCGTCGGGTTAGTGACAATGACGTCCGCTTTCGGCACATCTTCCATCATGCGGCGCTGCGCGGCGGCGCGTTGCATCTGGCGAATTTTGCCCTTAACATGCGGATCGCCTTCGCTCTCTTTAAATTCGTCGCGAATGTCCTGCCGCGACATGCGTAATTTTTTCAGGTGGCTAAAGATCTGGAAAAACACGTCAAATCCCACCATCGGAATCACGCCCAGTACCACCAGTAACGCGCAGAGTCCAACCAGATCCAGCGCATTCCCCATTGCGACGATCGGCGACTCCGCCATCAGGCGCATCATTTGCGGCCAGTGATGCCAGAGATAAAAGCCGGTAACGCAGCCGACCAGCGTGGATTTCAACACCGCTTTTAGCAATTCCGCGCCGGTCTGCGCCGAAAACATGCGCTTAATTCCCGGCAGCGGGTTTAATTTAGAAAATTTTGGCTGTAGCGACTTACCGCTAAAAATCAGGCCGCCAAGCATAACCGGCGAGATAAGCGCCACCAGCACCACGCCCGCGATGAGCGGTAGCAGTGCCATCATCGCCGCTTTAATCAGCAAAATTATCTGCCCCAGGATCAGGTTAGGATCGTTCACCATACGGTGATCGAAGTGCAGGCCTGCTGAGAGCATTCCCGCCAGCTGCCGCGCTAACGACTCGCCGCCGAACCAAATAATACAAACGCCCACCAGCAATATCAGCAGTGAGGTCAGTTCTCTGGAACGGGGGATCTGCCCTTCTTCCCGCGCTTTTTCAAGTCGGTGGGGTGTGGGGGCTTCTGTTTTGTCGTCGTCGCTCTCTTCTGCCACGCAGCAAACCCTGGATAGATTGATAAGAGAGAATGATGCCAGAACCGCTTTACGCCAATGGGCAGAGTAAGCGGTAAAAAAGGCGGGGTTTATGGCGTTAATAGAGATAGCCGGATACGATAAGAAAGTCTCGTATCCGGCCGGGTTGACGGATTCGAACCCGATAAGCGCAGCGCCATCAGGTCAAAAAAGCTTAAAAGCCAAGACTGTCCAGCAGGTCGTCCACCTGATCCTGACTGGCAACGACGCCAGCTTTCGAGGTATCCACCTGCGGGCCGTTGAGCAAGCTTTCGTTCTCGCGTTTTGGTCGCGCGCTCTGTTCCGGGATGTTTTCCAGCAGCACCATTAACAACTGGCGTTCAATCTCCTGAATCACGTCCATCATGCGTTTGATCACCTGACCCGTCAGATCCTGGAAATCCTGCGCCATCATGATGTCCAGCAGTTGCGCGTTAGTAAAGCTGGTATGGCCCGGGACATCCCTGAGAAACTGGCGCGTATCCGTCACCAGTTCACGGGCGTCGGAAAGCTCGATCGGATTGTCAAACCACTCGTCCCAACGTTGGGTTAGCGCTTTCGCCTCTTTTTCCATCGCATCCTGATGCGGCTGCGAGGCTTCGACACTGTTTAGCGCGCGTTCCGCCGCCTGCGCCGTCATCTGGACGACATAATCCAGACGGTCGCGCGCATCAGGGATCGCCTCCGCCGCTTCGGCAATCGCCTGGTCCAGCCCCAGTTCACGCAGGCTGTCGCGCAGCATTCGGGTCAGACTACCGATGCGCGCAATGATGTCTCCTGCTGAGCCTTCATCAGCAGGCTTGATAGATGGTTGCATCATCATCGCATCCTCACATGCCCAGTTTCTCAAAGATTTTGTTGAGCTTCTCTTCCAGAGTCGCTGCGGTGAACGGTTTTACGACATAACCGCTGGCGCCAGCCTGTGCGGCGGCGATAATATTCTCTTTTTTGGCTTCCGCCGTGACCATCAACACGGGTAACGCCGACATGGCGCTATCGGCGCGAATGGTTTTCAGCAGCTCCAGGCCATCCATGTTCGGCATGTTCCAGTCGGAGATAATAAAACCAAAGCCGCCCGCCTGGAGCTTGTTCAGCGCATCGACGCCGTCTTCGGCCTCTTCCACATTGTTAAATCCAAGCTCTTTTAAGAGGTTGCGCACGATACGACGCATGGTCGAAAAGTCATCCACAACCAAAAATTTAAGCTCTTTATCCGCCATAAAATACTACTCCTGGTTCAAATACGTATCGCCTGTCCGGCACTGATTTTCGCCAACATCTGCTGGCTTACCTGGCTAAGATCGACCACTTCGCTTACGCCACCCATATTGATGGCCTCGCGCGGCATGCCGAACACCACACAACTTGCTTCGTTTTGCGCAATGGTCCAGGCGCCAGCCTGGTACATCGCTAACATTCCAGCGGCGCCATCGTTGCCCATCCCCGTAAGAATGACGCCTACGGCGTTGCGCCCCGCGTGTTTCGCCACCGAATGAAACAGCACATCCACGGAAGGCCGATGCCGGTTTACCGGCGGGCCATCATGAATTTTGATTTGATAATTCGCCCCGCTACGCGCCAGCTCCATATGCTTGTCGCCGGGCGCAATGTAGGCATGACCTGGCAATACGCGTTCGCCGTCCTCGGCCTCCTTCACGCTGATTTGACAGAGTTTATTCAGACGCTCGGCAAACGAGCGGGTAAAGCCAGGCGGCATATGCTGCGTAATAATCACTGCCGGACTGGAAAGCGGCAGCGGTTGCAGCACATGTCGGATAGCTTCAGTACCGCCCGTTGAAGCGCCGATAGCAATCAGTTTTTCCGAACTGAGCAGCGGACCCGCTTTTAAGGTTGTCGGGGCCGCCATCGGTTTATGTGCGGCGATGCGGGCCCGCGCGGCGGTACGCACTTTTTCGGCGATCATCTCGCTATACGCCAGCATACCTTCACGAATGCCAAGCTGCGGTTTGGTGACAAAATCGATGGCCCCCAACTCCAGCGCCCGTAGCGTCACTTCGGAACCTTTCCCGGTCAGCGAAGAGACCATCACCACCGGCATCGGTCGCAGGCGCATCAGTTTTTCCAGAAAATCGAGGCCGTCCATACGCGGCATCTCAACGTCCAGGGTCAATACGTCCGGATTAAATTTTTTGATGAGATCCCTGGCGACCAACGGGTCCGGCGCAGTCGCCACCATCTCCATATCGCTATGGCTATTAATAATTTCAGTCATGATTTGGCGCATTAGCGCGGAATCATCAACTGACAATACCCTGATTTTACTCATGCTTTATCCTTACTTAGCGCATACACCGTCTGTCCGCGCAGGCTAAACTCGCGCACGAGGTTGCTAAAGTTTTCTGAGTGACCGGCAAACAACAGTCCGTCAGGTTTAAGGAGTGGAACAAAACGGCGCAGAATGTCCTCCTGAGTCGTTTTATCAAAATAGATCATGACGTTACGGCAAAAAATCGCGTCAAAGGGACCGGGTACGTTGTACTGCTTTTCCAATAAATTAACGGAGGAAAATTCAACATAATTGGCCAGTTCCTGACGCACGCGCACCAGTCCTTCATGCGGCCCCGTACCGCGCATGAAGTAACGTTGTAGCTGCTGCGGCGATAACGTTTTCAGTTCGCTGAGGCGATAAATACCGCTTCTCGCTTTTTCCAGCACTTCAGTATCAATATCGCTGGCGAATACTTTCCAGCGACCGGGGGCCATCCCTAACGCATCCGCCAGCGTAATGGCGATACTGTAAGGTTCTTCTCCTGTCGATGCCGCCGCACTCCAGACGCGGTACTCGCCGTGGCGGCGACGCGCATGTTCCGCAAGGATGGGAAAATGGTGCGCCTCGCGAAAAAAAGCGGTCAGGTTGGTAGTCAGAGCGTTGATAAAAGCCTGCCACTCAGCGCTGTTTTGATTAGCCTCCAGCATACTGAGATAACGGCCAAAATCATCCAGTCCCAGGGCACGCAGCCGACGGACCAGGCGGTTATAAACCATATCCCGCTTATGGTCGGCCAGCACGATCCCTGCGCGCTGGTAGATTAATTGACATATCCGACGAAAATGCGCGTCGGACAGCGCGAGGCGCTGTGTCATCTGTAACAATACTGACGTTTGCCCGGAGGGCAGAGATGATGTCATAGCGCCTTCTTAATCACATTCAAAGTACAACGGGCGCGCCCTGCGGCAGCGCCATGCTTCCCGTATTACACATTTTTTGCTTTTATCTATGCGAACCAGACGAAAGGTATCGGCGGGTTCGCAAATTAATCGATAACCGACAGCGCACGTCGATCAGAAGGTTTCCCAGTTCGCATCATCCCTGGCGGCTAATGACTGCGGCGTATTGCCGGACTGAGCGTTCACTGACAAACGCATCTCAGGTTTATTTACCGCCAGCGGTCGCGATGCCAGGCGGAAAGCCGATACCGCCTGGGTCAGACGGCTGGCCTGCTCTTCCAGCGCGGCGGCGGCCGCTGCGGATTCCTGAACCAGCGAGGCGTTCTGTTGCGTTACGCGATCCATTTCGGAAACGGCCAAAGCGACCTGATCGATACCCCGGCTTTGCTCATCCGAGGCGGAGGCGATTTCGCCCATGATATCCGTGACGCGCGTAACGGCATTGACGATGTCAGTCATGGTTTCCCCGGCGCTTTCCACCAGCACAGAACCGGTATCGACACGCGAGACGGAATCTTCAATCAACGCTTTTATTTCTTTCGCCGCCTGGGCGCTGCGGCTGGCCAGATTACGCACCTCGCCTGCCACGACCGCAAAACCGCGCCCCTGCTCTCCCGCGCGCGCCGCTTCTACCGCCGCGTTCAGCGCCAGAATGTTAGTCTGGAAGGCAATACCGTCGATAACGCTGATAATGTCAGCGATTTTTTTCGAACTGTCGGCAATTTCGTGCATAGTGTTTACTACGCCGTCGACCACTTTGCCGCCATGACGCGCGGTCTCGGAGGCGCTTTGCGCCAGTTGCGAAGCCTGGCGGGCGTTATCGGCGTTTTGCTTCACGGTGGCCGTCAGTTGTTCCATGCTGGCAGCCGTCTCCTCCAGAGCGGAGGCCTGCTGTTCGGTACGGGAAGAGAGGTCGGTATTACCGGCGGCAATTTCACTGGTGCCGGAATAAATCGCATCCGAACCTTCACGAACCTGCGTTACGGTGTCAATCAGCGAGCGTTGCATATGTTCAACCGTTCCCGCCAGTTCGCCAATTTCATTACGTCCTGAGACGGTGAGCGTTTTCGTCAGATCGCCGCTGGCAATTTCACGGATATGAGTAATCACTCGCGCTAATGGGTTAAGCAGGGCATGACGAATGCCGAACCAAACCACCATCAAAATCAGCACCAGCACGACCGCAAGAACCCCCAGTTGCCATTGCGCAAAACGGTAGTCATGAGCACTTTGATCAAATGTCTGGCGGTACAGGTTTTCGCTCACCCGGGCGTAATTGCCCAGCGCCTCGCCCAACGCGTTTTGCATTCCCTGGGTTGGCTGGGCGAAGTAGGCATCCATATTGCCATTGTCCAGAAACTGAATAAGTTCGGCTAATGCGGCCTGATAGCGCTGATATTTTTCATCGACGTTCGCGCTGGCCTCCGCCATCGCTGGCAATGGCGTCATATTTTTGAAATTGGCGTAGTGCGCCGCCGCCTGTGCGAGAGTCGTTTTTGCATTCTGGAGTAAATCCGTTTTGGCGCTGCTCTGCTGGTTAGAAGCGTCCATCATCATGCGTGCGGCGGAGCGGCTCAGGTTAATGCGCGTTTGCAGCATTAAGTCCCATGTCGACGTGAGTTCGCTTTGTTGCTGACGTAATTCGTTAGAAATAACAAAACCTTGCTGGTTATGCTGTAATGAAGAAAACAGCAAACCACCGGAAACAAGCTGTAGCAGTGCGAAAACCCCCAGCACCATCATCAGCATTGTGACAACGCGGATACGGTTAAACATAAGGCACCTTCCTGATAACGAGTTATCAACGTTATCGGCACCTGCGGTGATAACTTTACTTTTGCAAAAAGGAAATACGCTGTTCCGGAAGACGACATTGCCAATGACAGTGTCGCAGCGGCGATGCCGGCGCAAAATGCAGGGGCTGGGCGCGGGCGATGAAGAGGCACTCTCACCGCTGGCGGAAGCATAACGGTGAATATTGCCGGATGGCGCGACGCCATCCGGCAACGTTATTACGCGACGTGTGATGCTGCGATATCCAGCAGCGCCATCTCTTCGCTGTTAAGCAGTTTTTCGATATTCACCAGAATCAGCATACGCTCGCCGAGCGCGCCCAATCCCGTCAAATATTCTGTTGACAAGGTCACGGCAAATTCTGGCGCCGGACGGATCTGTTCCGCCGTTAACGACAGTACGTCAGACACGCCGTCTACCACTATCCCGACGACGCGTTGCCCCAGATTCAGTACGATCACTACCGTATTGTCATCGTACTCAACGTCGCCTTCGCAGAATTTCACGCGCAGATCGACAATGGGGACAATCACGCCGCGCAGGTTAGTCACCCCTTTTATAAAGGCCGGTGTATTGGCGATGCGCGTCACCTGGTCATAGCCACGGATCTCCTGCACTTTCAGGATATCGATGCCGTACTCTTCATTTCCCAGTGTAAACACCAGGAATTCCTGACCTGACGGCTCGCCGGCCAGTTTGCTTACATTACTCATACCGGTCATATTATTCCCTTCTCACTCAATCAGGCGGCTGTGATCGCCATACGTTGTTCGCGGTTTAAACCCTGCAATGCGGAAACATCAACAATCAGCGCGACGCTGCCGTCGCCCAGGATCGTCGCGGCGGAAATCCCCGGTACCTTGCGATAATTGCTTTCCAGATTTTTGACCACCACCTGGTGCTGACCGATGAGCTGATCGACCAGCAGCGCGTAACGGCGTCCCGCGCTTTGCAGGATCACAACAATGCCCTGCGTGGCTTCGGTTTTCGCCCCGTCCACGTCAAACACTTTCCACAATTCGACCAGCGGCAAATACTCGCCGCGAACTTCCAGAACCCGTTCGCCGCCCGCCAGCGGATGAAGATCCTCTTCACGCGGTTGCAGCGACTCCATCACCGCATTCAACGGCAGGATAAAAACTTCCCCCGCCACGCGAACCGACATCCCATCGAGGATGGCCAGCGTCAGCGGCAGCAGAATACGAATCGTGGTGCCGGAGCCTTGTTTTGACTGGATCTCAACGTGACCGCCCATCTCCTGAATGTTACGTTTCACCACATCCATGCCAACGCCGCGACCGGAGACATCCGTGACCTGTTCCGCAGTTGAGAATCCCGGCGCGAAGATCAACATGCCTACTTCATCGTCGGTCATGTTTTCATTCACCGCCATCCCCTGCGACATGGCCTTCGCCAGGATACGCTCACGGTTAAGCCCCGCGCCGTCATCGGTCACTTCAATACAAATATTCCCGCCCTGATGTTCTGCGGAAAGAATCAGATTGCCGACAACATTTTTCCCCGCCTCAAGGCGTTTTTCCGGCATTTCAATCCCGTGGTCGAGACTGTTGCGCACCAGGTGCGTCAGCGGGTCGATAATGCGTTCGATCAGGCTTTTATCAAGTTCAGTGGAGCTCCCCACCAGCGTCAGCTCTACCTGCTTGCCCAGTTTGCCCGCTAAATCGCGTACCAGACGCGGGAAACGGCTGAAGACGTACTCCATAGGCATCATACGAATCGACATCACCGACTCTTGTAAGTCGCGGGCGTTACGTTGTAACTGACCCATACTGGTAATGAGATCGCCGTGGTTTACCGGGTCCAGCTCGTTAGAACGCTGGGCCAACATTGACTGGGTAATCACTAACTCGCCGACCAGGTTTATGAGCTGATCCACTTTCTCTACCGCCACGCGAATGCTGGTGGACTCGCGTTCACGCGCAGGTTTTTCACGCCCCGCATGATGTTCATGGGCCGCGCTTTTGGCGGCTGGCGCAACGACTGCCGGAGGCGCTACCGGCGCTACCTCGGTTTTCTCTTGCGCTTTTTCAACCGGCGCGGCGACCACTTTTTCAAAAGCGATCTGATCGGCCTCGATGACAAAACAGAGCACCGCGACAATGTCATCTTCCGCGACGCTGCCATCCAGAGTTGCCGACAGTGAATCCGCCCCCTTAACGACATCCGTCAGAGTAGCCAGATTGCCCAACTCTTCTTCAAGCAGATCGACCTCATTGGCTTTCAACCGTGAAAGTACAATGCGCAGTTTACTCTCGTCACGAGGCGATTCGGTTTCGGCTACGCTCTCTTCCTGGATCGCCGCGCTTAGTGCCGCGGTTTCTACGACCGCCGGCGTGGTTTCGCCTTTCGCCTCCAGCGCCAACTGGCGTAGCGCATTGCAGATATATTCGAAGCTTGCGGCATCCGGCTCTTCGGAGTTTTTATAGGCGTCGAGCTGTTCCTGCATAATATCTTTCGTTTCCAAAAACAGGTTGATAATGTCGGTATTGAGCTGCATTTCACCGCGTCGGGCTTCATCCAGCAGGTTTTCCATTAAATGCGTGGTTTCCTGCAGAATAGTGAAGCCGAATGTGCCCGCGCCGCCTTTAATGGAGTGCGCCGCGCGAAAAATGGCGTTCAGTTGTTCAGCGTCCGGGGACTCCGGCACCAAATCCAGCAGATGCTGCTCCATATCAGCCAACAGCTCGTCAGCTTCATCAAAAAATGTCTGATAAAAATCGCTAATATCCATGCTCACGCTATCACCTCGGTTCCGCTTTTGGCGATGTGGGTACGCTTGCCGGCGGGGCTGCCGCAGGCTGTTGTAATACACTTACCGGCTCATTCTGGCTTTCAGCGTTTTCATGCAAAATGGCCTGTTCCGCCTGTTTGTTTAACACCAGCAGGCTTATACGGCGGTTGATGGCGTCATCAGGACCGCGATCGCTCAGCCGCATCGTGGCGGCCATGCCAACCACCCGTAATACTTTTCCGTTATCCAGCCCGCCAGCGACCAGTTCGCGACGAGAGGCATTGGCGCGATCGGCGGATAACTCCCAGTTGCTATAGCCTTTTTCGCCGTTCGCGTAGGGAAAGTCATCGGTATGGCCGGCCAGGCTAATGCGATTAGGTATACCGTTTAACACTGGCGCAATCGCACGCAGGATATCGCGCATATACGGCTCAACTTCGGCGCTGCCGGTTTTAAACATCGGGCGGTTCTGGCTGTCGATAATCTGGATGCGCAACCCCTCCTGAACTAAATCAATTTTCAGATGCGGACGTAACGCGCGCAGTTTGGGATCGGATTCGATCAGTTGATCCAGATCGCCGCGCAGTTTGTTTAAGCGACTCTGCTCCATCCGTTTTTTCAGCTCGTCGATATTCGGCTGCTTTTCCACTTCACCCTGCTGTTGGGTGTAATCATCGCCGCCGCCTGGTATCGGGCTCTCGCTATTGGCAATCCGATTCCCCCCCGTTACCGCGGTGGCCAACGGCGTACGAAAATATTCGGCAATCTGAATTAATTCTTTAGGGCTGGAGATGGAAATCAGCCACATCACCAGAAAAAAAGCCATCATCGCCGTCATAAAATCGGCGTAGGCAATTTTCCAGGAACCGTGCGCCCCGCCGCCGTGCGGTTTGTGCCTGCGGCGTTTTACGACGACAATGGGATGAGCCTGATTTTTCATGCTTCCTCAGTCGTCTGCTGCTGGTTTGGGTTTCTCACTGCGCGAACGTGTTCTTCCAACTCAATAAACGATGGACGCTCACTGGAATAAAGCGTTTTACGACCAAATTCCACGGCAATCGGCGGCGCATAGCCGTTCAGATTAGACAGCAGTGTGATTTTTACGCACTGCATCATCTTGGTGGTTTCGGCGCTCTTCTGGCGCAAAACGGTCGCTAACGGTGAAATGAATCCATAAGCCAGTAAAATACCGAGGAACGTACCTACCATGGCATGGGCAATCAGCGCCCCCAACTCCGCTGCCGGACGATCGGCTGAAGCCAGAGCGTGAACCACCCCCATTACCGCCGCGACGATACCAAAGGCAGGCAGCGAATCCCCCACCATCGCCAGACTGTTGGCCGGGACTTCCGCCTCGCTTTCATGGGTTTCAATCTCTTCATCCATCAACGCTTCAATTTCGAACGTATTCATGTTGCCGCTGATGATCAGGCGCAGATAATCGACAATAAAATCAAGCATTACCGCATCGGCCAGAATACGCGGATAACTGGCGAAGATTTCACTCTCTTTTGGATTTTCAATATCGCGTTCAAGGGAGAACATCCCCTGCTGGCGTGATTTGGCCATCAGGCGATAGAGCAACGCCAGCAAATCCATGTACATAGATTTTGTGTATTTCGAACGACGAAATAACAACGGGATAGCTTTCATCGTGCCTTTGATGGCCTTCCCGTTGTTGCCGACAATGAACGCCCCTATCCCCGCGCCGCCAATGATGACCAGTTCAGCAGGTTGATAGAGTGCCCCAAGGTGTCCGCCGGTCATGACATAACCGCCGAAAACTGTACCGATAACCACCAGGTAACCTAATAAGATAAGCACGACATCATCCTTCCGCTGTTGACTATGACAGGATGCGCAGTCGGGCGATTAACGCGAAGGCAAGGCAAAAAAAAGCAGCGGTAATGACTTACCGCTGCTGGAGTGTTTGTCCACACCGTTTCGGTTAAACAGCCTGTTCGATCTGTTCATCCAGCAGTTGTGGAATAATATCGGCAGCATCTCGGGAAAGTTTACGTCTTTTTACTGCGCGGGATGGCGGCTGGCATAAACTACACGCAAAGCTGCCTACGGGCTGATGCGCATGGGTAATAAAGTTCCCACCGCAGCAGTTACAGCTCGACAATTCAAGCAACCCACTTTCAACAAAACGCACCAGCGTCCATGCGCGAGTCAGCGCCAACAACGGCCCTTCAGGCGGTTGCGGACACTGCTCAAGATAAAGCCGATAAGCTTTAATCACCGCATCCACACCGCTGCATAAGCCGGTCTTCAGTAAAAATTGCCAGGCGTTGCAGAACATGGAGGCATGAATATTTTGCTCCCAGGTCATAAACCAGTCTGTCGAAAATGGCAGCATCCCTTTAGGCGGCGGGCTACCGCGTAATTCTTTGTACAGCCTGATGAGGCGACCACGGCTGAGCTGTGTTTCGCTTTCCAGCATTTGTAGACGAGCGCCAAGATTAATCAACTCCATCGCCAACTGGATATCGCGAGCTTCCTGAACAATGCTTTTTTCACTCATTATCATGCCCTTTTCTTACGCGCCGTATCGTCCACTTCATTGAGCAGACGCGTTGAAAGCATGATACCTGTGTGAATCTGCTGTAAGTCATCGACGCGCGAATCCTGAGTCAAACGGGTGATCGTCTGATGATCGTCAAACCGGAAATGACAAACTAACTGGTTCGTCTCCGCCAGTTTGACCATCTGCGGCAGGGTCAACGCGCCCAGTGTGTTTGCCATCTCTTCGTTGATACCGAGGCGGAACATCGCAGATGCTTTGTCCTGGACGATCAAACGCTGTGCAAGGAGTAAATATGACAAATTGATGTCATAAATGTGTTTTAGCAACTCGGATGTATGCATTGTTCCCATCCAGAATAACCAACTTTATTTTTGTGCGACGTAGCCGCACCCCGTGATGTCGCCGGGAAGGCCCGGTAAAAGAAGCAAAAAGGTCAAATGCATAGCAGCGCTCAGACATTATGGACATTGTGACGTATAACGCAGCCTCCCACTGAGATTCGCCTTACACGTTTACATCAATTTTTACAAATGCCTAAGATTTTTCCTAATTCGACGCAACTCTACTCGTCAGCTTCGTGACATACAACGGAGCGGGACGGCGATTTTAGAAAATATGTGATGCAGATCACATATTTTAACGGAATACTTACGATAAAACCATCAGCATGGCTTTTACTTTGTTTAATTAATAACCTAATGTTCACTTTTTCTATTCCACACTGCTGAATAGGGGTACGTCAACACCAAATTCTTTTTTGTTTCTCTCTGTTAAAATAACGCCAGGATAATAGATAACAGGCTATTATTTCTATTTTAGAAACGCTTTTATTTTACCTTTAGTAAACAGTAGCTTAAATATTAAACGTTATTAATTAATCTCGTCACAGCATACGCCCTCCGCTGTTAAAAATAAGCTCATTTGATTTAACTTTTAGCTTTCCTTGTTCACCCATTTAAATGAAGCATCCGGGTGGTGTGTAAAAAGTGTCTTATGCCACGATTCTTTACATAAGAATAATTAATGATTAATTATGATGTCCTTCACATTAATGTGGCATTAGCGCATTGCAGAAATGCGATAAACAGAGTAAAGCTAAAGCACAATCTCATATTCTTGCAATCAAGGAGCGAGTTATGAGCTACACCCATATTCTTGTCGCCGTTGCCGTCACCCCGGAAAGTCACCAGCTACTGGCTAAAGCGGTCTCTATCGCCCGCCCTGTTCAGGCGAAAGTAAGCCTGATTACTCTCGCTTCCGATCCTGAACTGTATAACCAGTTCGCCGCGCCCATGATGGAGGATTTACGCGCGGTTATGCATGAAGAGACCGAGAATTTTCTTAAGATGCTGGGGGAAAAGGCGGATTATCCGATTGAACAAACTTTCATCGCATCAGGTGAGTTAAGCCAGCATATTTTGGCTGTGTGCCGCAAACACCATGTTGATCTGGTCATTTGCGGCAACCATAACCACAGTTTCTTTTCGCGCGCGTCCTGCTCGGCAAAAAGTGTCGTCAGCGCCAGCCAGGTAGATGTGTTGCTGGTGCCCTTAGCGGGCGACTAGTCGCCGCTCGCGATATTTCAGGCCAGCTTAGGGAACGTCGCCACGTTGTTCTGCTGCTGACGCTCAGGGCTACGCGGCGTGACCTCCTTTAGGTCATGAATAAAACGCTCCTGCCAGCGGTTAATGTCATTTTTAACGATCACGTCCAGCATCTCCGCATGACGCGAAATACGCTCGGCAAGGGGCATCGTTAGCGCACGATTGAGCGCCGCCGCCACGTCATCCCGATCGTAAGGATTGACGATTAACGCCGACGTCAGTTCATTCGCCGCGCCGGCAAACTGTGACAGTACCAGTACGCCAGGGTTAGCGGGGTCCTGCGCGGCGACAAACTCTTTCGCCACCAGGTTCATCCCGTCACGCAACGGGGTGACGAGCCCGACGTCTGAATAACGGAATATCTTCATTAACAGTTTACGGTCGAAATGTTGATTCAGATAATAGAGCGGCGTCCAGCCCAATTGTCCATATTTCCCATTAATCCGGCCTGCTTCCGTCTCAAGCTGGTGGCGAATATCCTGATATGCCTGTACTTCGCCGCGTGACGTAGGCGCAATTTGGGTATAACGAATTTTTCCCCGATGCTGCGGATAGTTTTCCAGTAGCGCTTCATACGCCAGAAAACGTTCCGGCAGCCCTTTCGAATAATCCAGCCGCTCAACGGAAAAAATATTCTTCACATTTTTCAGTTCCGCCTTGAGCTGCGCCAGTTTAGGCGGCAACGGCCCGGCAGCCTGCAGAGCAATCTCATCGGGCTCAATACCGATAGGATACACTTCTGTCTGGAAGTCTTTACCCCACGCGATATGCTGCTTGCCGCTGCGAGTCGTGACTCGCGTTTGACTCGAAAGGCTATCCAGAAAAGCCAGGCGATCATTTTCGGTCTGGAACCCTAGCAGATCAAAGTCACACAACTGCTCCAGCAGTTCATCATGCGGCGGTAAGGCGTTAAAAATCTCCGGGGTCGGGAATGGAATATGCAGGAAAAAACCAATTCGGTTGTTCACGCCGCGTTTACGCAGCTCGCTGGCGAACGGTAACAGGTGGTAGTCATGCACCCAAATGATGTCGTTCTCTTTAATGAGGGGCAATAACTTATCCGCTAATAACGCATTCACCCGCATATAGCCTTCCCATGCAGGACGCTGAAACTGTACCAGGTCCAGACGATAGTGGAACGCAGGCCAGAGAACCGCATTGGAAAATTGACAGTAATAATCTTCGTAATCTTGTTCGCTCAGGTTAAACGATGCCCAGGTAATATTACCTTTTGTCACCTTTTTTAATGGCTCATCCTCGTTACCTGTCTCGCCACTCCAGCCGAACCACAACCCGCCAGCCGCTTTTAGCGCGCCAAGCACGCCAACGGCGAGGCCGCCGGCGCCGCCTTTATTATCCGGGGGGGCAATTCGATTAGATACTACGACTAAACGACTCATAGCCATCTCTCCTGTTATTCATTACTTGTTGTTCTTGTTGTGGATAATTGATTTGTTCCAGCCAGCGCCAGACATCGGGTACGCTTTCCAGCCGCCATGCCGCCTGGGTTGCCCCGACGCCCACTTTTACGGAAATTCCGCCAGCGTGATTCACCACGCCAAAGCCAGCCTCATCGGTCAAATCGTCGCCCACAAAAACGGGAATCCGTCCCGCAAAGGGCGCCTCCTGCATAAAGGCGGCAATGGCTTCGCCTTTATTGGTTCCCTTAGGTTTGATTTCCACAACACATTTACCAGGCTGCAACGCCAGTTGCGGCCAGTGCTGCGTAACGTGTTGCGCAAGCGCCAACAGCGCCGCTTCATGTTCCGGAGCCTGACGGTAGTGCAGCGCAAATGCCATCCCCTTCGACTCCAGCTCCGTTCCGGGCAGCGCTACAAGCGTCGAACGTAATAACGCCTCTACCTCACGGACTACCGCTTCAGGAAGGCGCACGATATGGGTTTTACCATTGATGTCACGACGCTCTGCCCCGTGAACGCCAGCGAGTGGAAAGCGAAAAGGCTTCGCCAAAGCATCCAGCTCAGTCATTGAACGCCCTGAAATCAATGCCAGTGCCCCTGCGTTGTGCGCCGCGAGACGGTCTAACAACTGAAGGATTTTATGCGGTACCACTACCTGATCGGGATGAGGCTTTATCTCTGCCAATGTGCCATCAAGGTCAAAAAAATACGCATAGTTCGCAGTGAGTTCGGGGGATACGGTTAACGGTTCTGCCACCCTGGTCTCCTCCTTATCATCATATTGAGACTCACAAACGGTCTCATTAGTCATGTAAGTATAGACAGTGTGACGCTGCTCGCCATTTAGAAAGACCATCGCCAGCCGGGGTAGCGGCTGGCGATGACGTGAAGCTATACTGTTTAGTTGAGTGTTAATTCATCAAATCGTACGCTTCGCTTTTTGCTTATAATGGTCGAAGATAACTGTTGTCAGAAGGATTCAGCCGCGAACCATACACTGTGCAAAAGGTGAAATGTTGAGCAGGTTCATCGCGCTCTCCACCGCTCCTGATATCAGTACGCTCGCCACCACATATGAGACTTTTCCGAGGCCGCCTTTCAGGAATCCCCCCCTAAGACACACGCAGAAATAACGATTAACTCATAACCCAGGGAAGTCATTGACCTGCTTTAGCGTTTTTTATGTAGGGTAAAATCAAACGATTCTTGTTAGAGAAGACGTAAAACGGTGCACTGTCTTTCATTCATTAGATAAATGCTGATGGCAGGAATAGTTTTAGCGGAAAATGACATAACCCAGAGCGAATTCATCAGCCAAAAGGCAGGAAAGCCAGCACATTAATCCATAACATCAGCCAGCTAATCCTTACGGCCCTGGGTGAATAACGATTACCAGGGATAATAGATATGTTCAGCCTGTTCGCGAACCGGCGCATCGTCTCCCAGCAGTCTGGCGGAAAGGGTTAGCGCGAAATCAAAGACATGACCCAACCCTTTGCCGCTAATTAAATTACCATCTTCAACCACGGGCGCATCCACATAGACACCTTCCGGAACCGCTTTCCACAGATCGCCGGAACAGACATAACGACGCCCCTTCAGCAATCCGTGAGCACCCAGCACCCTTGCCGCCGCGGAACAGATAGGACAAATTAATTTGCCTGCCGCATCATGACGCGCAACGAAAGCGATCACCGCCGGATTAGCCGCCAGATTAGCGCTCCCCTGCGGACCGCCCGGTAGCACTACCGCATCGAAAAGCGCCTGCTGGCGTTCACTCAGCGTGCTGTCCGCAACCATAGGAATATCATGGTAACTCACCACCGCCCGTGATTCAGCACACGCCAGCGTTTCGACGTCGATATGCAAACGTCGCAGAATATCAAGAGTAACAATGGCCTCTGCTTCTTCAAATCCTGGTGCCAACAGCACCGCGACCTTTTTCATTGACTGCTCCTTGTTAACGAGTCACCCAGCAAAACTGCGCTCAACCGAATAACGTGCTCGTATGATTAATGATATTAAAAATGATCTACCGCAAAATCGGCTAGTTTATAAAAACAGGCATATTTGCTCTCAACCGTTTATGCGTGTGATATCCAGACTGACTAATGTTTATTTTATTGAAATTAACATACTTGAAAGGCTTAACCCATGATCTGAAACAATGTTTCATAAATTACAAATCTATATAATATCATTTAACTTTCAAAGGGTTGCAACTGCTCCTCATCTAAAATCATTACACCTGAAAAAATCACACCGCTGAAAATGTAAAAAAAGATAAACAATTGCATTTAAGGATTTTCTTATTTTTATTGACGCGCTATTCTCATTACCGATCGATAAACAGGAAATGAGATCGAATAAGGGACTGGCGGAACGGAGTTCTTCTGCTAAGAGTATTTATTGTGCATAGAGGTAAGAATGTGACAACGGCCCGTTGCATTCTCGTCTGTCATGCACATCAACACTTTCTGGAAATAAGGATATTGTTATGGCAGCTGTAGGAATGGTTCAAAAGCTCAACACGCCAATGAACCTTGAGTTTTACGCATCAAATCTTTACCTCCATCTAAGCGAATGGTGTTCTGAACACAGTTTAACAGGCACCGCCACCTTTCTTCGTACCCAGGCGCAAGGCAACGTGACGCAAATGATGCGCATGTTTAATTTTATGAAAAACGCCGGCGCCCCCCCTATCGTTAAAGCCATTGACGTTCCGGGTGAAGAGCTCTGCTCTCTGGAAGAATTGTTCCAGAAAACCCTGGAGGATTATCAGCAACGCGCCAGCACGCTGTCGCGTCTGGCAGATGAAGCGAAAGCGCTGAATGATGCCTCAACGCTTGATTTTCTCCATACCCTGGAAAAAGAGCAGCAGCAGGATGGCGTACTTTTACAAACTATTCTCGAAGAAGTTCGCAGCGCTAAACGAGCAGGGCTATGCCTGGCGCAAACCGATCAGCATCTCCTTAACGTCGTGACCTATCAGCATCACTGATAGCGGCACCCCGAGCGACAATATTGAGACGTTATTAGCCGGATAGCAACGCGAAGCAGCTTATCCGGCCTACACCGTTTCTGATCTGTTTGCCAGAGGTGGTGCCTGTCGCTACTGGCGTATTATCGGCACATCATGCCAGCCGACAGGCGCGAAACGCCTCTGTCTTGTCTGGGCATTACCCCAGCATCTCACGTACAAACGCTTCTATTTCTTTATTCTGGCCGTTTTCAAACAAACATTGCTGGAAACGCGGCCCTGAAACCGCCGTTTTAACCAGTTCAGGATCGATAGCCCGTAGTGTATCCAGATAATTCTCTTTGACGACCGCGGCCTTAACCTGGTTCAAAATGCCCGCATTGCGTACCTGCGGCGCTTTGCGCTCAGGCGGATACCCCTCGCCTTTACGCCCGGTAAACGCTTTTTCAAAGATGAAACGCACGTTCAGCTCAGCGCCCCAGCCAAAGCCTTTCGCAAATGGCAGGGACAACGCATTGCCGTTGTTGATCTGCGCAAACAGAAAAGCATCTGCCGGATCGATGCAATAGCCACAAATGACACCTGGATGAATATTTAACGACATCAGCGCGCCCTGACCAGTGCCACAGCCAGTAACCACAAAATCAACCGCGTTTGCATTAAGCAGAATACTCGCCATGATGCCTAAATGAATGTACGTCAGGTGATGGTCATTTTCGTCGCACATGCCGACGTTAAAAACGGGAAATCCCTTTTCATTGGCGACGGCGCTAAGTTCGTTATAAATGATGGCATTTTTGCTGGCCTGGCTATTTTCCATCATCAGTGCAATTTTCATCGTGTTTCTCCTGAATGCAGACGGTCGCGCCTGCGTAAATCATGACGTTTTACCCACATTACACATTTGAGAACACACATTCAAATTTAATAAAACCAGGTTTCATTAAATGAAAAGACGCTCACACATTTTCTGTTCCCGCTGTAAATCCCCTGCCGTTACCTTTAATCAAGGCGAATCCGTAAGTTATTCCAGCCATTGACAGTGCAAGACACGAGGTAGCATGGTCTGATACCGAACTGTCGGAGCGATTTTATGAAGCCTCTTATTTTTACTCTTTCACTGCTAGCCCTGACGGGATGCACCATTACTCGACAAGCGCAGGTCAGCGAAGCCAGCCCGATAAGCGGCATCGTGCGCCTGACGTATAACCAGCCGCTATTTTTTACTTCACGGACAGATGATTATGTATCTCACGGGACCGCAACACGCGAATGCCAGCAGATGGGCTATGCCGATGCCGTTTCGTTTGGTCAGCCGGTAGGAACCTGTAGCATTTATGCGGGCTCGTTGTGTCTGAACACCCGATTTACCCTCTCCTGGCAGTGCCGGGGCGTTGCCGTCCCGCAAATCATGCCGCTTTATTATTAAGGCGGCTGGCTTAACGTCGACACCATCTACAATGGAGGAGAGTGCAGGGTCGCTATTGCCAGCATGAAGGTGCTGGCTTTCCTTTATTTTTATACGCTATACACTGGCGTTAATGCGTTTTATTCCCATTCGTATTTTTAATAATTAAATTTAATATTTTACCTTTTGCAAATAATAAAATAACAAATTATAGTGGCGCCACATTACCGTATATCTTTTGCTATTTGTGGAGCGGAACCATGCTGAAAACAGAAATGATCGACAAACTGAATGAGCAAATGAATCTGGAGTTGTACTCCTCCCTGCTCTATCAACAAATGAGCGCGTGGTGTAGCTATCACAGTTTTGAAGGCGCGGCCGCATTTCTTCGTCGCCATGCGCAAGAAGAGATGACGCATATGCAGCGCCTGTTTGACTACCTTACCGATACCGGAAGCCTGCCGCGCATTCATACCGTTTCTTCGCCCTTCGCTGAGTACGCCTCGCTGGATGAGCTGTTCCGCGCGACCTATGAGCATGAGCAGCTTATTACGCAAAAAATTAATGAACTGGCTCATGCCGCAATGACCAGCCAGGATTATCCGACATTTAATTTCTTGCAGTGGTATGTGGCAGAACAGCATGAAGAAGAAAAATTATTCAAATCTATTATTGATAAATTAACGCTGGCGGGAAAAAGCGGCGAAGGGCTTTATTTCATTGATAAAGAACTCTCCACCCTGGATACGCAAAATTAATCCAACACGTCCTTACACGGTGAGACGCGCTCTCACCGTGGCGTATTAATGGCGGCAGATTTTACTCTCATGCGTTGAAAAACCGTCCTCCACCGCAATAAACTTTCCTTTCGCCGCCAGAAACGCGACCAGTTCCGCCGCCGTCATATCTGATGCTGAACAAGTGTGAAATCGTGCCCGCTCGCCAAAGCGCGCTTTTATTGCCGCCTCCAGCGAGGTATGCGTGTACTGCTCGCCAGACTCAATCATCATGTTGAGCACTTCGTGACCATGAATGGAATCCATAACCCCTCCTGAATAAAACTCGTAGCCTAATGTGTCCGTGTACAAGCGACTTTGCGCTAGCGCAGGTTTACGGCGGTTGTCCGCGTCTCCTTCCATATTCGCTTTTATGCCCGGAACTGTAAATTTTACAGTACACCCATTGTAACGACCATTTGACGAAAATAGCGTAATGCCTTACCCTGCGCCGCGGATATCACCGTTCTTTGTTACCGGGGTAGTAGAAAGCGTGAAAAACAGAACTCTGGGCAGTATTTTTATCGTGGCAGGCACCACTATCGGCGCCGGGATGCTGGCAATGCCGCTGGCAGCGGCTGGCGTTGGTTTCAGCGTCACGCTGGGATTGTTGATTGGTCTGTGGGCGCTGATGTGTTATACCGCGCTACTATTACTGGAGGTATATCAACACGTTCCGGCGGATACCGGGCTGGGCTCGTTGGCAAAACGCTATCTTGGGCGTTACGGACAGTGGCTTACGGGATTCAGTATGATGTTCTTAATGTATGCGCTCACTGCCGCCTACATTTCCGGAGCCGGAGAATTACTGGCATCCAGTATTAATAACTGGCTTGGCGCCACGCTCTCGCCCGCTGCCGGAGTACTGCTGTTCACCTTTGTTGCCGGTGGGGTGGTATGTGTGGGCACCTCGCTGGTCGACCTTTTTAACCGCTTCCTGTTTAGCGCAAAGATCATTTTTCTGGTCATCATGCTTGCGTTGCTCACGCCACATATTCATAAAGTAAATCTTCTTACGCTTCCTTTACAGCAGGGGCTGGCATTGTCCGCCATACCGGTCATTTTCACCTCGTTTGGTTTTCACGGAAGCGTACCGAGTATTGTGAGTTATATGAACGGCAACATTCGCCGGCTGCGTTGGGTCTTTATGACGGGTAGCGCCATTCCGCTAGTGGCCTATATTTTTTGGCAGCTCGCCACGCTGGGAAGTATCGACTCGCCGACATTCAGAGGGCTACTGGCCAGCCATGCCGGGTTAAATGGCCTGCTGCAGGCGCTCAGAGAAGTGGTCGCTTCGCCACATGTCGAACTGGCGGTCCACCTGTTCGCCGATCTGGCGCTGGCGACCTCTTTTCTGGGCGTAGCGCTAGGATTATTTGATTACCTGGCCGATCTATTCCAGCGCCGCAGTACGGTGTCCGGACGCCTGCAAACCGGGCTGATTACCTTTCTGCCGCCGCTGGCGTTTGCGCTTTTCTACCCACGTGGATTTGTGATGGCATTAGGCTATGCCGGCGTAGCGCTGGCAGTGCTGGCACTACTCATCCCTGCCATGCTGGTCTGGCAATGCCGTAAACAGAGCCCTCAGGCGGGATATCGTGTGGCAGGCGGCACGCCAGCGCTGGCGCTGGTGTTTATCTGCGGCATTGTCGTGATTGGCGTCCAGTTTTCGATCGCACTGGGGTTCCTGCCCGATCCAGGTTAACGCCAGGCAAAGATTACCGGGCCCGGACGCCGTCCAGGCTCGATAATCATCACGCTATGGCCGTTTACGAGCCATTAATGCAGGCAGCACTGCTTAAATTTTTTGCCGCTCCCGCATGGACAAGGATCGTTACGCCCCACTTTCACCTCTGCTTTTATCGGCATCTGTAGCGGCGTCGTGTGCGGATGCGCCATCCACCAGGCATGCAGCTCAAGCGCCGCGATACGGATAGCGTCAACGCTTTTATCGAACGCTTCCGGGCTCATTTTATCCAACAGCGCAAAGTTTTCTTCCGTGCCGTGTAAGGCAATCGCTTCCAGCGCCGGTTTTAGCGTATCCGGCAAGTCAGACCAGTCGGACAGCGACACTCCGCGCATGTAACCAAAGCACCATTCTTCAACAATCGTTAATTCATGGCCATCAACTTCTCGCAGGCCAAACAGCGGCTCGAACTGTTCTGGATAGTCTTCAAGCCGGGCGGCTGTGTCCGCCATGTGCTGGAACACCAGATCCATAAATCGCGTCATTTCTTTTTCAGATGTCCAGCGCGGTACGTACGCGGGTCCCCCCCATATCGCGACCAGCCACTGTTCCGGGTCGATGGGACGCGGAGAACTTAGTACCGCAGTAATCAGACCGTCCAGCTCCGCGACATCCAAAATGGCCTGATCGGTATTGTATTTCGTCAGCACATCATCCAGCCATTCCAGCTCGTTCTCGTTTAATGGTTCCATTTTCATAACGCTTTTCCTCAGTGATGACTTCCGCCTGTAGGCCTCTTACATTGCAGCGGATAAAAATAATTTTTTTGCAGGCAGTTGGATGGCAACCATCAGGGGCCAGATTAACACGAAATGAGGAGGATTCCGGAAGTTAACGCACAAAAGGAGGATCAGGGCGCAGATTTTCCGCCAGGAAGCGCTCGCCCCACACAAAAGCGAGAGATGGGTTTCTCGCTATATTATACTCATGCTAACTTATACCACCGCCGCGGACAGATAAAACCGCCCTCTCAAATAGAGCTTATTTTCAGTAAAAAAGTGTTTAATGAGTTCGTCTACCGCTTCTCTGTCAGCAGAAAAGGTTATTTCCATAAACAGCGTATCGTACCCTATTTTGATATTTTTTTTCTTACAGTAAACACGGATCTCATCCTGCACACTCAGCAACGGCAGGCTAAATGTGTATAGCGGTTGCGGTTCTTTTTTCGCCGCTTTCTCAAAAACTTTAGTGACCAGATCCCCAAGATCGCGCTCTGACCGGGCACCGTTATTAAAATGCAATAAATTACGTCTTTTTACCACCCAGCCTCCAGCCAGATACCGCCAACAATAACTCTCACTTCAATGTGTGAGGCACATAATCACATCCAGAATCAGCTCCAGATAGTATTTCAAATAAACAGCCCGCACTATAGCGCATACTTTTTTCAGACACAGTTTACAGGGATACTCTCTTTATATCCACGCGCACGGTTGCCTTAATCATGTCTTCCGCGATAACACAGTTTGTCAACCTATTCTATATAACCAAGCTTAAACAGAACCTTACCAGCCAGTGATATCAGCTCAGGACTTTCAGGATAAAAACGCAGTAACGGCAAAAATACCGCCTCACCGATAATGCTCCGGCTATTAGCATGGTTTGGGCGCAATCCCCAGATATTCTGATAAGTCATCGGCACGACCTGCCCATTCATGGTTGTGTTACCGATATACAGCATAATATGCCCTGGAATATAGACCAGCGTAGTAAACGGTTTTCCGTATCTGGTGAGATAATCGATCCGCATTTGGGGACTTTTATGACTAAGATCGACCACCCGTCCAGCAGCCTCTACCTGCGCGGATGAATGTCTGGGCAGGAATATGCCAAACGGCATTAACAGGCTGCGGATTTCGGCTGAACAATCATTATAAAAGTTAAAATTTCCCCAACCGTAGGGGGCGCCGTACATTGCTTTCATTAGCACGGCGATATTTTCCGGCGTCATTTTCCACGGCATAGCCGTAAACTCGTTACCGCTTAGCCAGACCCAATGGATAAACGCGCGACCGTTGCTGCCGCGAACTGGCGCCGCAATCAGGAACTGGCCCGCCCGTTGATGTCGGAACGGTAAAATAGTGCCCGGTCGCCCGGTGAAATAATAGACGCCTGCGACATGGACAGAAACCGGCGCGTTGATAAATGCCCCCAGTTGCTTATGAGCAAGCAAAACCCACTGTGTTATAAATTTCTGATCCGTACTGGCAATATCTTCACTATGAACCCAGCCAGTTACCGCTGGTGAAACGACATATTGCCAGCGTTGGTCTTTGCTCTTCGTCAGCGTATAGACCGGCGTACCGGGACGCAGCGAAGACATTTGTAAATTATCAAACGGGTACCCCTCGCCCGCCTGACGGGGATCGTTAAAGAGCGGGTCGTCCGTTGGCAGCGCTCTGACTAAACTTTCTCTGACCATAATACCTCGCCGGGAGGCATGATAGATATTGTCAATCTGCGTATCCGTATTCCCTCTAACCTCCTCTTTCCAGCGAGAGGTATAAAGTCTGAAGTTTTCCCCCCAATAAGCACTGCCGTCGCTAAGAAACTGCTTAATACTGGCATCCCGCGCCTGTGCTGCGTTTTTTTTCAGCAATGCGGTAATATAAAAACCATTCCACGGCGAGTGCGCTTCACTGTCCATTCCGAAATAATGAGATTTTAGTGCGTTAAAGTAGCGTTGTTGGGTAGCATTATCAATAACCGGAATAGTGTAATCAGCCGAGTCCGGAGGTATCCATTTATCAACCGACTGTGAATAATCCGCTAACGGAAAGCGTGTTTTTGTCGGGTCAATATAGCTCCCTGTGAAAATTTCATCTTTGGCTGTTGATCGGTAGGTCGTCTGGTGGCAAGCGGTGAGGCACAATGGTATCAATAAAACGGCCCAGGTTTTCTTTTGCATCATCATCTCCGTAAAGCGGGGAAAGCATAATATAGAGACTGACCAAAACCGCCATTCACGAAAACCTGAAATTATCTGTAGTTGACCTGTTATTAAGACAATATTGCAAAACGTGATTAAAGCATGATGCGGATCACATTACCTTATGATGAATATTAGTTCGCTATCTACCTTTAATTAAACTGTGCAGAAAACACCCTGAACAGTTATATACTCGTTTAATTTGCATAAATACTCCACTGACCCGCCCCTGTTTTTTTCAGACAATACATACTGTAGCGCGTCAGTTCTACTTTTTTTATATACTCTGCAAAGTCGTTTTCATCGACGTAGCCAATAAAATTACGCGCATCACATGTCGAAGAGGAAAGCTCTCCTGGAAAAGAGTAGGTTACGATTGCACTCTCAGGCTCATACAAAATAAAAAAAAGTAGCAAAGCGCAACCTACAATCCCAATATTAATGAAGCTAATAAATAATTTTGCATTATCGGTATATTTCACTGGCAGACCTACTCTCTTTAATAAAGCAGGCATAAAACATATCAGCATTTTTTATAGAGATTAATGGATTTTATCGGCTGATTTACCCGACGTTTAGTAATTACCAGGCATAAGTTCTTGCGGGTCGGTAGCACATAACTGTTGTACTGGCAGAAATGCCGCTACCGATGTTTTTTACTGTGTATCGCGCTGGAAAGTTCACGCTCGCGGTCGGCATACAAATTGAAGGCACAAAAAAACCACCCGTAGGTGGTTTCACGACACTGCTTATTGCTTTGATTATTCTTGTCTTTCCCATGGTACCCGGAGCGGGACTTGAACCCGCACAGCGCGAACGCCGAGGGATTTTAAATCCCTTGTGTCTACCGATTCCACCATCCGGGCTCGGGAAAAATTGGAGGCGCGTTCCGGAGTCGAACCGGACTAGACGGATTTGCAATCCGCTACATAACCGCTTTGTTAACGCGCCAAATTTTTTTGGCTTTTCAGCCAGCATCCGCTTTACGCCAATGCTTTTAAACTGGAGCGGGAAACGAGACTCGAACTCGCGACCCCGACCTTGGCAAGGTCGTGCTCTACCAACTGAGCTATTCCCGCAGTATCAAGCAACTTTGTTAATCACTTGATTTTGTTATCGTCTGGCAATCAGTGCTGCCGTTCGATGCGTTGCATTCTACTTACCTGACGCACTGAGTCAACGATATTTTTCGTCACTCACGATCGTTTGCTGAAATTTGCGGCGAAACGATCACTGATCAAGCAAATCTCCGCGTGCAGCGCTCAAATATTGCAACATGGACCACAATGTTAGCACCGCTGCGACAAAGAAAAGCGCGATCCCGGCATACTCTACCCAGATATTCGGACGCCACAAGAGCCACGCCAGCGCCACCATCTGCGCGGTAGTTTTGACTTTACCGATCCAGGAGACCGCTACACTACTGCGTTTGCCCAGCTCCGCCATCCATTCACGCAGAGCAGAGATAATAATTTCGCGGGCTATCATCGTCGCCGCAGGTAACGTCACCCACCAGCTATGATAATGCTCGGTGACCAGCACCATGGCGATCGCCACCAGCACCTTGTCGGCGACGGGGTCGAGGAAAGCGCCGAAACGCGTACTCTGGTTCCAGCGTCGCGCCAGAAAGCCGTCAAACCAGTCGGTAATAGCGGCAATACAGAAAATCAGCGCGCTGACCATCGGCGCCCAAGCGAACGGCAAATAAAACACCACGACAAAGAATGGAATCAGGATGACGCGAAACAGCGTGAGCAACGTAGGGATATTAAATTGCATAGTGACGGGTAACTATCTGTTGTCAGTGAAATTACCCCTATGTTGCTACAGTGGCCTCAATGTTTCAACGACCAGAAGATCTTTTCTGCCAGACCTTGCGAAATACCCGGCACTTTTGCAATTTCTTCTACGCTGGCGTTACGTAGTCCTTGCAAACCGCCCATATATTTCAGCAGCATCTGGCGACGTTTAGGCCCAACGCCTTCAATAGTTTCCAGCGTACTGGTATTTTTAACCTTCGCGCGTTTTTTACGGTGCCCGCCGATCGCGTGATCGTGCGACTCATCGCGAATATGCTGAATAACATGCAGCGCCGGCGAGTCCGGCGGCAGGCTAAACCCCTCGCCTTCCGGTTCAAAAAAGAGTGTTTCCAGACCGGCCTTTCTGTCCGCGCCTTTGGCGACGCCAAGCAGCAAAGGACGATGCTTATCCCAGGGGACATCCAGCTCAGCGAAAACGGCTTTCGCCTGGGCGAGCTGCCCTTTTCCGCCGTCGATCAGAATAACATCCGGAATCTTACTTTCTTCTATGGCCTTGCCATAACGCCGACGTAACACCTGATTCATCGCCGCGTAGTCATCACCCGGCGTGATGCCCGCGATATTATAACGACGATACTCGGCGCGTAACGGCCCGTTAGCGTCAAATACCACACAGGATGCGACCGTTTGCTCCCCCATGGTATGGCTGATGTCAAAACATTCCATCCGCTTGATCGCAGGAAGTTTTAATACCGCCGCCAGCGCGGTCAAACGCTGCGTGATGGTGGACTGCTGCGAGAGTTTAGTGATTAAGGCCGTTGCCGCGTTGGTCCGCGCCAGCTTGAGATAACGGGCGCGATCGCCGCGCGGTTTTGTCTGGACATGAATACGCCGTCCGGCAAGTTCCGACAACGAATCGGCCAGCAGCGTTTTATCACTCAGATTAAAATCGAGCAGTATCTCGCCCGGTAGCGTGCGCATCTGGCTACCCTGCAGGTAAAACTGCCCGACAAAGGTTTCCACCACTTCGCCCAGTTCCGTACCACCAGGTACTTTTGGAAAATAGCTGCGGCTGCCCAGCACCTTACCCTGGCGAATAAACAGCACATGCACACAGGCCATACCCGCATCAAAAGCCACGCCGATAACGTCGAGATCGTCGCCCGCATTGGAGACAAACTGTTTTTCCGTGACCCGGCGTACCGCCTGGATCTGATCGCGAATACGCGCCGCCTCTTCAAATGCCAGATCCTGGCTGGCCTTTTCCATCCGGGCAATCAGCTGTGTTAAGACCTGGTCGTCCTTACCGGACAAAAACAACCGGACATACTCCACCTGTTGCGCATACTCCTCCTCGCTGACCAGTCCTGCAACGCAGGGGCCTAAACAGCGGCCAATCTGATATTGCAGGCAAGGACGCGAGCGGTTGCGATATACGCTGTTTTCGCACTGGCGGATAGGGAAAATTTTCTGTAACAGCGCCAGCGTTTCCCGCACGGCATAGCCATTAGGAAATGGGCCGAAGTACTCGCCTTTCGCATGTTTGGCGCCACGGTGCATCGCCAGACGCGGATGGGTATCGCCGCTCAGAAAAATAAAAGGATAGGATTTATCATCACGCAACAACACGTTGTAACGCGGTTGATACAACTTGATGTAATTATGCTCAAGCAGCAGCGCTTCCGTTTCGGTATGCGTTACCGTGACATCAATGTGTTGAATTTGCGCAACTAGCGCTTCGGTTTTACGCGAAGCCAGGTTGCTGCGAAAGTAGCTGGAAAGACGCTTTTTCAGGTCTTTTGCTTTACCGACATAAATAACCGTACCGCCGGCGTCATACATACGATAGACACCGGGTTGGCTGGTAACGGTTTTCAAAAACGCCTTTGCGTCAAATATTTCACTCACTGGCTTGTTAACGTCTCCGCATTACACAGGCCATGGCGGATTGCCAGGTGAGTCAGCTCAACATCACCATGAATGTTTAATTTACTGAACATACGATAGCGATAGCTGTTCACCGTTTTAGGACTGAGATTCAGCTGTTCTGAAATCTCATTGACCTTCTGACCCTTGGTGATCATCAGCATAATCTGCAACTCGCGTTCAGACAAACTGGCGAACGGCGTTTCCGTTTTTGCAGGCTCAATCTGACTGAGCGCCATCTGCTGAGCGATATCGGAGGCGATATAACGTTGTCCGGAATACACCGAACGAATAGCGCTCACCACCTCCTGAGGCGCAGCGCCTTTGCTGAGATAGCCAGCTGCGCCAGCCTGCATCACTTTGGCGGGCAACGGGTTCTCCGTATGGACGGTCAGCATGATCACTTTGATATCCGCTGTCGAGCGGGCAATTTTACGCGTCGCCTCAAGGCCGCCAATACCGGGCATGTTCATATCCATCAGCACGACGTCAACGGCGTTAGTACGGCACCATTTTACCGCATCCTCTCCGCAGCACGCTTCACCGACAACTTTAATGCCCTTTATATCTTCAAGAATGCGTCGTATCCCTGCGCGCACCAGTTCGTGGTCATCAACAAGAAGAACGTTGATCAAAGGAATATCTCCAGAATAGGGATAACGCTACTGATAGTTAATCGTCCTTATATTAGCTGGTTTTATCTCAACTTTGAAACGTAAAAAAACACCGGGTATTCGATTTTGCTCTCGTTTTTGGAAATTATGTTGTACGTCATGTGGCAACTGCCAACGTTGTAGCCCCTTCTGGCGGCGCTGTCCCGGGCTGATATTTCATAATGGTGACAAAAATTTCACGTTCCGCTGTCTAAACACTAATTAGAGAATCAACTTTGTAACAATAATTAACGAGTGAAATACGCGTAATAAACAAAGAATGAAGAAAATATATGCATCACGCGGCAACGTTTATTTTGTGGGTAACCCCTCCGCTTTTTGATCAAAAAACAACCACTGCTATTTTTAGCGTAGCTTATGGTATACTCCGCCGCCTTAACATCTGCTATCGCACATTTTCACTGAAACATAACGAGGAAAATAAATGAGTACGCCTGATTTTTCCACCGCTGAGAATAATCAAGAACTGGCTACTGAAGTCAACTGCCTGAAAGCCATGTTAACGCTGATGCTGCAGGCGATGGGCCAGGCCGATGCAGGGCGCGTGATTCTTAAAATGGAAAAACAGATCGCGCAGATGGATGATGAAGCACAAGCGGCGGTATTTTCCAGTACGGTTAAGCAAATTAAACAGGCTTACCGCCAGTAGTAAAAAACCGGCTGTTAGCATCGCTTTCAGCCGGTTTCGCGTCTGGCGCGAAGCATCGTCAGCACGTCATATCAGACCTGTCGCCGCAGCGTAGCAGGCAATCTGTGTTTTATTTGGCGCATTGAATTTCTTCTGCATATTTTTCTGATGGAAGTTAACGGTATTTTCAGAAATCGACAGAATAATGGCGATCTCCGATGAGGTCTTCCCTTCCGCCGTCCACTTCAGAATCTCTTTCTCACGTTTACTGAAACGCATTTCAGGCGCCATCACCATGTCGTCTTCAAATCTTGTCAGCGCCGAAAGACTCTCCCGCGCCAGCAGTTGCAACCTCAGCTCCACTTCGTCGTAGGTAAACGAGGAGCAGCGTAAACTGCTACGGGAGAAAGATAAAAAGCCCAGCGCCCGGTTCGGCAACATCACACACTGGGTTACGCCTCTGCGTAATCCGAAACGCTGGGCGGCATCCCACATCGCCTTCGCTTCATGAAATAGCACGTCATCCCAATGTAAATGACCCTGCCTGAAATTTTCCGGCTTTAATACCGGATCGATCGCGAAATAGTTTTCGGACTGGTAATGCGTTACCCACGCCGGAGGATAAGTGGTACGAAGCGATATTTTAGGCCGGGTAAAGGGGACGGGATGACGAACACACAGGGCATAATAATCAAATTCCAGCCGCTGTGTCTGATATTGCAATTCAGTATAAACATCCTCTGCTGCCGCCATCTCCTGAAAGCGTAACAACATTGCGCGTCGCCAGGTGAAGAAATCATTTTCCTGCATATTTTATGGTCACGCCTTTGATATTGATAATCATTATTATGAATGACTTAAATTAACACATAAATAGTGTTTATATATAAGAAATATCGGACGAAACGTAGAATACTTGAGCGGCATTACACTTTTTGGCTTCCGCCTGAGAGCGAGGTTAATAATCTGGCAGAATGACTTCATAATTATTCATTGCACTCGCCCAAGGCGCGGCTAATTCGGGCGAGCGTTGAAAAGGCATTATTTCACTAAAAATTTCTCAAGGAACTGGCGGGTACGCGGATGCTGAGGATCGGCGAACAAGGTTTTCGCCGGCCCCTGCTCGACGATTTGCCCCTGATCCATAAATATTGCCCGATCAGCCACGTCACGCGCAAAGCTCATTTCGTGAGTAACGATCACCATTGTGCGCTTTTCCTGCGCCAGCTGGCGAATCGTATTAAGCACCTCGCCGACTAATTCAGGATCAAGCGCCGACGTCGGCTCATCAAACAGAATCACTTCCGGGCGCATCGCCAGCGCGCGCGCAATCGCCACGCGCTGCTGTTGCCCGCCCGACAGGCGGCGCGGATAACGGGACTCTTTACCGGCCAACCCGACTTTGGCTAACAGTTCCCGCGCCAGCGCCGTCGCCTCGGCTTTCGGCTCTCCCTTTACAATCACCGGACCTTCAATGATATTTTCCAGCACGGTACGATGCGGGAACAGGTTAAAACTCTGAAAGACAAAGCCGACATGCTGGCGTAGCTGGCGAATCAACCCTTTTTGCTGGCTGAATGGGCGGGCGGTATCGATGATAATATCGCCCACTTTAATGGTGCCCGCTTCCGGTTGTTCCAGCAGGTTAATACAGCGTAATAACGTTGTCTTCCCTGAGCCGCTCGGGCCGATAATGGCGACGACTTCTCCGGGCTTCACCTCAAGGTCAATACCGTGCAGCACCGTTTGACCATGAAATTTTTTGACCAGGTTGGTAACTTCGATCGCACTCATTTTGGCTCTCTCTCCTGGCGGTTAAGCTGGTTTTCAAAATAGTTTTGCAGTGCCGATAAGACGGTCGCCATTACCCAGTAGATTAACGACGCGGCCAGATACATGGTAAACACCTCCAGCGTTCGCGAGGTAATTAACTGCGCCTGGCGGAACAACTCCGGCACCTGAATCGTCGCGGCGAGCGACGTATCTTTCACCAGGCTGATAAAGCTGTTGCTCAACGGCGGAAGCGCGACGCGAGCGGCCTGCGGCAAAATAGCGCGACGTAGCGTTTGCCACGGCGTCATGCCAATGCTCGCCGCCGCTTCCCATTGTCCCTTGTCGATAGCCGAGATCGCCGCGCGCAGCGTCTCGGACGTGTAAGCCGCGGTATTGAGCGATAAACCAATCATCGCCGCCGGGATAGGGTCCAGCTCAATACCAAATTGCGGCAGGCCGTAATAGATCATAAATAACTGGGCGATAAGCGGCGTACCGCGAAAAATCGAGATATAAAAGCGCGCCAGCCAGCGAACCGGCCATAGCGGAGACATCCGCATCAGCGCCAGCACAAATCCCAGCAGCAGACCAAAAAACATACCGCCAATACTCAGTTGCAGGGTAAAGACGGCGCCTTTAAGCAAATACGGCAGCGATTCAATAACCAGTTGGATACTTTCTTGCATTCGCGTTGATTACCTGGAGGTTATACATGAGGATGGTAGGCAAACAGCGCAGGCGCCCCACCGGTGTGAATAAAGAGAATCGGCCCGTCATCGTTAAAGCGTTTCTGGCTGATGCCGTCTATCAGACCCGCCATCGCTTTACCGGTATATACCGGATCCAGCAGCACCCCCTCCAGGCTCGCCAGCAGTTTCACCGCCTCCATCCCCGCGTCATTTGGCACGCCGTAACCCGGGGCAAAATAGTCATCCCATAAATGGATATCCGCCGTCGCCGTCAGCGCCAGCTGACCGGCAATAGCCTGCTGCAAGGCAATCACTTTGGGTTTCTGCTCGGCGACAGAACGTGAAACGGTCACGCCAATCAGTTCGACATCCGGCATCAGATGTTCCAGCCCGACAGCTAACCCGGCGTGCGTTCCGGCGCTGCCGGAGGCCACCACCACCGAAGAGAGCCCGACGACCTCTTCACACTGCTGGGCGATTTCCAGGGCGCTCTCTACGTATCCCATTGCCCCCAGCGCGCTGGAACCGCCGACCGGAATCACATAGGGCCTGAACCCTTGCGCTTCAATGCGCGTCGCCAGCGTTTGCAGCTGCGCATCCGGATCGGTTAGCGCATCGCACATCTCAATTTGCGTATTAAATAAATCCAGTAACAGGCGATTACCATTCGTCAGGTAATTTTCCGCGGTGGTACCGATTGGATTTTCTAGCAAGGCGACGCAATGCAGTCCCAATTTGGCCGCGACTGCCGCCGTCTGACGGACATGGTTCGACTGAATCGCCCCTGCGGTTATCAGCGTATCCGCCCCTTCTCGCAGCGCGTCGGCCACCAAAAACTCCAGCTTGCGCAGTTTATTGCCGCCCATTGCAATGGGCGTAACGTCATCGCGCTTAATGTAAATCTCACGGCCAAGATAATCAGACAATCGCGGCAGGTATTCGAGCGGGGTCGGCGCGCCGATAAACTCCAGGCGAGGGAAGCGCGTTAAGTGATGTAGTGGCATTGAGCCTCCGGTAACGTTGTGGTGTGTTCTTTTTATTATGCACGTTGATCTAACGGAAATAAAAAAGGCGCCGATTCACGCGCCTCCGTTTGCTGACATAGTATGAGGTTGATATTGCCCGGTGGCGCACTGCCTGCCGGGCAACGTAGAACATTATTGGGTCACGTCAGCGCCAAACCATTTTTCAGAGAGCGCTTTTAAGGTGCCATCTTTTTGCATTTCCGCAATGGCGTTATCTACCGCCTTCAGCAAGTCTTCGTTGCCTTTACGTAACGCAACGCCGGACTCCTGACGCGAAAACGCATCACCGGTGACGGCCAGCGTACCTTTGGTTTTTTTCACCAGATCCAGCGCCGCCAGACGATCGACTAAAATCGCGTCAATACGGCCTACGCGCAGATCCTGGTATTTTGTAGGATCATCGTCATAGGTACGGATATCCACGCCCTGCACATGTTGACGTAGCCACTCTTCATAGTTAGTCCCCAGCCCAACGCCGACTTTTTTGCCCTGCAGATCGGCAGCCGTTTTGATCGTGCCTTCATTGCCTTTTTTCACCAGCGCCTGAATGCCGGAGACAGTATAAGGCGTAGAGAAATCATATTTTTTCTTGCGGACGTCTGAAATCGTGACCTGGTTTATCACCACATCAATACGTTTAGCGTCCAGCGACGCCAGCATTCCGTCCCATTTGGTCGGCTTCAACGACGCTTTAACGCCCAGATGTTTTGCCAACGCCTCGGCGAAATCGACTTCAAAACCGGTTAATTTGCCGTCTTCGCCCTGAAAGCTAAACGGCGGATAGGTACCTTCCAGCCCTACCAGCAGCGTGCCGCGTTCTTTAACTTTGTTCAGCAAACCCTCATCGGCAAAGCTCTTCGCGCTCATTCCCGCCACCAGCGCTACAGCCATTACTCCCATCAGTGCCTGACGTCCCAGCAGTGCTAATTTCATAGTAACCCCGAATATTGCCGTTAATGACCATAGACTGTGTCCCGCCATGGCGCATCGTCACGTCTCGCGAACCTTTGGGGGACTCAGCCTAATGTAGAAGGTTTGCCACGTTTCACCAACACGACTCTGCTACATCTTATGCTTTTTTAATATATATCAGAACTGGCGGTAAAGGGGGATTTCTGTCTGGGCGCAATCTGCTGATGCGCTTTATATTGCTGGTATTTACGCAGTGCGATACGGTAATTATTGGTGCTGGTTTCCGGCAACCATGGCGCCAGGCTTTCATCGAGAAAACCGTCCTGCAGCAGATCGTGGGAAATGTTTTGCTCGCTGAGGTAATTGCCAAGGCGTCGTAAACGCACGACATATTCCCGCACCGTGCCATGGCTCATCTCGGTTTGTTCAAACAAATACTGCTTGAAACCGATAATATCGAAAAAATCACTCTGCTTTTTGCAGTGCAAATCGCCGCAAAAGCGACACAGCGCCACCCACTCCTTCTGCTCCCGCTGCCAGTCAGCGTCGTCAAGTAGCATATCCAGCTGTGAAATAGCGATTTTATTAACGATCTTGCCACGGCGAACCAGCGTAATGCGGTCGAGCAGTTTGTGACAATGCGCGCAATGCGTCTGGCTGTGTTTAAAGTCTTTAAGATAGCGGCTCAAAGGCCGCCTTTTAGGTTGCTGCACCGTCATGAGAACTCCTGGTAGTCTATACGTTGTGCGGCACTTTTCGGGTGCGATCATGCGCGACCTATAACTTACCCAGTTTGGTGCGTAATCGTTTGATGGCCTGACTATGCAACTGGCTGACCCGCGATTCGCCGACTTCCAGTACCGCGCCAATCTCTTTGAGATTGAGCTCTTCCTGGTAATACAGCGTTAACACCAGTTGCTCGCGTTCCGGCAGCGATTCAATCGCATCCATTACCCGCTGTCGCAGGTCGCCCTCCAGCAGTTGATGTAACGGGTTTTCCTGTTGATGTTCTTCAGTCACCAGTTCGATGCTATCGCCATGCTCTTCCCGCCACTCATCGTAAGAGAAAAGTTGGCTGTTGTTGGTATCGAGCAACATCTGACGATACTCCGCAACAGGGATGCCAAGACGTTCCGCCACTTCGGTTTCCGTCGCATTACGCCCCAGTTCCTGCTCCAGTTGTCCCATCGCCTGCGCCACTTCGCGGGCATTACGCCGGACGCTACGCGGCACCCAATCGCGGCTGCGTAATTCATCCAGCATCGCCCCACGAATACGCTGCACTGCGTAAGTGGTAAATGCCGTTCCTTGCAAAGCGTCATATCGGTCGACCGCATTTAATAACCCGATGCCGCCCGCTTGTAGCAGATCGTCCAGTTCCACGCTCGCCGGCAATCGCACCTGCAGGCGCAATGCTTCGTGACGCACCAGCGGTACATAACGCTGCCACAGCGAGTGTTTATCCATTACACCTTCAGCGGTATACAGTGAATTCACGATAAACAGCCCTGCGTTAAATGAGTTATCGGCATGATTATCCGTTTCTACAGAGGGTTCTATCGAAGGAATAAGGCTATAAAAGAAGGGTTATTTCACTTATGTAACCTGTAGCGCCTTTTTAGCGGCTAAAAGAGCAGAATAAAATCAGCCAGATAGAATAAACGGGATGCGCAAAAGCCCACCCCGAACAAAACTATGTCAGAAGATGAATCATCGACAGATCGTCGCCAGTACGCACCGTTTCTATATGGCGATGAAAATTCTTCGCCACCTCGCTGTTATGCTGGCTGCGGGAGTGAAAACTATACACAATATTGGTAACGTCATCCCACTCTATACGCCCGCGCTCATGCACGCTGGCTGCCGTTAATAGCTTAATAAAGGCATATTCCGCCACGATAATATACAGCGCGCGTAACGGGTCGACATTCGGCTGGTTGGGGAAATTATTTTCCCAAATTTTATAGAGAATTAAATTTCTGAAGGCCCAGTTCTTCTGCTGCTCATTCGCCTGTAAACAGCGCGCTAATGAGGACTCAATATCGCTAACCTTCTGCTCCATTGAAACGCCCTCTTCCGCCGTCAGCACCCGCAGAAGACACTGGATGTAGTGATCGAGGATAACACTGCCACGATTAAGCGGGAGCGAGCGGAAATAGTCCTGCATCTGCAATACCAGCGAGGTTTTTACCTTGCTATCCGGCGCGATATTCATTAACTCCTGCGCCAGCACGCCGGTCTGCAACTGTTCAAGTAACGCGGCATACACCTGTTCCAGTTCGCCCAGCGCGGCATCATCAATTTTGGCAAATTTCTGTGCATACATGACGAATTTAATCAACGCATAGAGCGCGGCTTCCGTACTGCTGTTGGCATGGTTGATCAGACTCAGGCAAAACAGATTGAGTAACTTTTGCTGCGCTGGGAATAACGGCGCAGTATTGAATGTCTGCTGAATGATTGTTTTTTCGCTGAGTGCCATTGCGTCAGGATCGTTTAAAATGCGGGACGTCACCTCCGGGCAGGCAAGACTCAGAGAGTTACGCACCTCATTTTTATAGGTATGATGCGCCCGCGGGAAAGAGGAACAGGTATGACTTAATGCCTTTGCGCCTAACGTTTTTTGTACCCGGCACAGACGGTCCTCATCCAGATAAGGGCAATTCCCCAGCGCCGAAGGCAGCTTAATTTCGCCCCAGTGGCTGTTGTTCTTTTTCAGCAGGATAATATGGTCTTGCGCGATGGTACGAATCGTCGTGTCTTTACTGGCGAGATATTTTTTAACCGTCGTCTTATCCAGCGTGATTTTCCAGCCCTTACAACAGTGGTCGCGACAGGCCGAGCCAGAACAGGAAAAGCGGGTGACAAAGGCAGGTTCAGTGACGGTGATTTCTTTCATTACACAGGCTCCGGAATTAAAAAAGGCAGCTTTCGCTGCCTTGATTGTGTACCACGTGTCGGTGAATCAATCGCCGGATTAACGCAGTAAAGAGAGGACGTTTTGCGGAACCTGGTTCGCCTGCGCCAGAACGGAGGTACCGGCCTGCTGCAGAATCTGCGCGCGAGACATGTTGGAAACTTCGGTCGCGTAGTCGGAATCTTCGATACGGCTACGGGCAGAAGTCAGGTTGTTTACGGTGTTGCCCAGGTTGGTAATAGCGGAGTTGAAACGGTTCTGTACCGCACCCAGGTCAGAACGTAACGTGTCAACCTGTGCCAAAGCAGCATCAATTTTCTGCAGCGGGTTTTCGGTGGTTGTAGCAGCCGCTTCCGCCAGATCAGGCTGTGCTTTAAAGTTGTGACCTTCGGCTTTACTTGCAGCGTAAGTTTTACCACCAATAGAAACAACTTCGGTTTTGCCGTCTGCGCCACCCAGTTTGTTTAGTGCAGTTTTGGATGTACCGTCATCTGCAGTGTATTTCGTAGTATTAATACTTATGGAACCATCTTTATTTTGAGTTGCAGAATAGTAATCATCGCCTACCTTAACTGCTAAACCACCATCAATAGTTTTACCGTTATTATCAGTATAAGACATCTTAACAACAGATGCTGTGCCGGTAACACCTGCTGCTGTCAATGCGGCTTTAGCCTCTGTCAAATCAGCATTTGCAACTTGTACATTTTTCACATCCTCAGTTGCTGTCGCAGGTAGTCCACCTGTAAGCGGGGAAGTCGCACCGCCAGCAAGAGTCACCTCACCGTTCGTCTTATCAACGGAAACTTCATAATAGCCATCTTTACCAGTTCCCCCCGTAACGGTAACTTTGGCGTAATATTTTCCAGTCGTATCATCAAATTTTAAATCGCCATCAATTTTCTGGTCAGTACCACCAAGACCAGTAGCCGAGGCTTTAAAAGTACTATTGTCTAAAGCAATCGTAGTATCGGCATATCCTGTAACAGTTGCAGCCGTATCGCTGACCTTATATTTTTGTTGCACATTCAGCGTATCCAGACCCAGGGTCTGAGAGTTGATCTGCTTCAGATCGATATCGATAGTTTCACCGTCGTTGGCACCAACCTGGATGGTCAGGGTGTTGTCCTGCGCCAGGACTTTCACGCCGTTGAACTGAGTCTGGCCGGATACACGGTCGATTTCGTTCAGGCGCTGGGTGATTTCAGCCTGGATGGAGTCGAGGTCAGACTGGGAGTTGGTGCTGTTAGCAGACTGAACCGCCAGTTCACGCACACGCTGCAGGTTGTTGTTGATTTCGTTCAGCGCGCCTTCAGTGGTCTGCGCAATGGAGATACCGTCGTTAGCGTTACGGGAAGCCTGAGTCAGACCTTTGATGTTCGCGGTAAAACGGTTAGCAATCGCCTGACCTGCCGCATCGTCTTTCGCGCTGTTGATACGCAGACCGGAAGACAGACGCTCGATAGCGGTGCCCAGAGCGGACTGGGATTTGTTCAGGTTATTCTGGGTCAACAGCGACAGGCTGTTTGTATTAATGACTTGTGCCATGATCTTTTCCTTATCAATTACAACTTGATGTTATTGGGCTGTTGCCCACGGTTTCTCACCGTAACCCTTGTATCGGCACCTGAATTTCGAACTTTAGAAAATTTTTCACTTCCCCCGATCTTTTTCTTAGGCGGCGAAATAGCCGCTTTATGCATCATTATTCCGCGCATTATTTTTGCAAAATTATCATTAAACTTTGCCTCCAGATTGCCGATAACGCGCTTAACTACTGTTTGCAATCAAAAAGGAAGAAGGCATGGCTTCAATTTCATCATTAGGTGTGGGATCAAACTTACCGTTAGACCAGTTGTTGACAGACCTGACAAAGAACGAAAAAGGACGCTTAACGCCAATTACCAAACAGCAGAGCGCGAATTCGGCAAAGCTAACCGCCTATGGCACATTGAAAAGCGCATTAGAAAAATTCCAGACGGCAAATACCGCGTTAAATAAAGCGGATTTATTTAAGTCTACCGTGGCGTCCAGCACCACTGAAGATCTCAAAGTCAGTACTACCGCTGGCGCTGCCGCAGGGACTTATAAGATTAACGTAACCCAGCTTGCCGCCGCACAGTCGCTGGCGACAAAAACCACCTTCGCGACCACCAAAGAGCAGTTGGGCGATACGTCGGTCACGTCCCGGACAATTAAAATTGAACAGCCGGGACGTAAAGAGCCGCTGGAAATTAAGCTGGATAAAGGCGACACCTCCATGGAGGCGATCCGTGACGCCATCAATGACGCCGACAGCGGTATCGCCGCCAGTATCGTTAAGGTCAAAGAGAACGAATTCCAGTTGGTGCTTACCGCCAATAGCGGTACCGACAATACGATGAAGATCACGGTGGAAGGCGATACAAAACTTAACGATCTACTCGCTTATGACAGCACCACCAATACCGGCAATATGCAAGAGCTGGTGAAAGCAGAAAACGCGAAGCTGAACGTAAACGGCATCGACATTGAGCGTCAGAGCAATACCGTAACCGACGCCCCTCAGGGAATTACGCTCACCCTGACCAAGAAAGTGACCGACGCGACCGTGACGGTAACGAAAGATGATACCAAGGCGAAAGAGGCGATTAAATCCTGGGTGGATGCCTATAACTCGCTGGTGGATACCTTTAGCTCGTTAACCAAATATACCGCCGTTGAGCCGGGCGAAGAAGCCAGCGATAAAAACGGCGCGCTGTTAGGCGATAGTGTGGTTCGTACTATCCAGACCGGGATTCGGGCACAATTTGCCAATAGCGGCAGTAATTCTGCGTTCAAAACAATGGCGGAAATTGGCATCACCCAGGATGGGACTTCCGGCAAACTGAAGATTGATGATGATAAGCTGACCAAAGTACTGAAAGATAACACAGCCGCAGCGCGTGAGCTGCTGGTAGGCGATGGTAAAGAAACGGGTATCACCACCAAAATTGCCACCGAAGTGAAAAGTTATCTGGCGGATGACGGCATTATTGATAATGCGCAGGACAACGTTAACGCCACGCTGAAAAGCCTGACAAAACAGTACCTGTCCGTTAGCAACAGCATCGATGAAACCGTTGCCCGTTACAAGGCCCAGTTTACCCAACTGGATACCATGATGAGTAAGCTGAATAACACCAGTAGTTATTTGACCCAGCAATTTACAGCTATGAACAAGTCCTGATAACAGAGGTCACCATGTACACCGCGAGCGGTATCAAAGCTTATGCGCAAGTCAGCGTGGAAAGCGCCGTGATGAGCGCCAGCCCGCATCAGTTGATTGAAATGTTGTTTGATGGCGCGAATAGCGCTCTGGTGCGCGCTCGCCTGTTTTTAGAACAAGGCGATGTTGTCGCGAAAGGTGAAGCGTTAAGCAAAGCCATCAATATTATCGATAACGGGCTGAAAGCCGGCCTCGATCAGGAAAAAGGCGGTGAGATTGCGACGAATCTTTCCGAGCTATACGACTATATGATTCGCCGTTTACTGCAGGCTAATTTGCGTAACGACGCTCAGGCCATCGAAGAAGTGGAAGGGTTACTCAGCAATATTGCAGAAGCCTGGAAGCAGATTTCACCGAAAGCATCTTTCCAGGAGTCTCGTTAATGACCTCAACCGTGGAGTTTATCAACCGTTGGCAGCGTATTGCGCTGCTCAGTCAATCGCTGCTTGAACTTGCGCAGCGAGGTGAATGGGATCTCTTACTGCAACAAGAGGTCTCCTATCTGCAAAGTATTGAAACGGTGATGGAAAAGCAAACTCCACCGGGCATTACGCGAAGTATTCAGGATATGGTCGCCGGATACATCAAACAAACGCTGGACAATGAGCAGCTCCTGAAAGGGCTGCTGCAACAGCGACTGGATGAACTGAGTAGTTTGATCGGACAATCCACCCGCCAAAAATCACTCAACAACGCGTATGGCCGTCTTTCCGGTATGTTACTCGTGCCAGATGCGCCTGGCGCCTCATAATATTTTCCCGTCTCGTATGAAAATTCTTCCATACTCCAGAGGTCGGCTAAACGACTTCTGGAGCACGGAAGATGAAAAACCCCACGTTATTGCAGTACTTCCACTGGTATTATCCCGACGGCGGTAAACTCTGGTCTGAGCTGGCGGAACGTGCTGATGGGCTGAATGATATCGGTATCAATATGGTCTGGCTACCGCCCGCCTGTAAAGGCGCCTCCGGCGGCTATTCCGTAGGCTATGATACCTACGACCTGTTTGACCTCGGCGAATTTGACCAAAAAGGAACTATCGCGACAAAGTACGGCGATAAACGCCAGTTACTGACGGCGATAGACGCGCTCAAAAAAAATAATATTGCGGTGCTGCTCGACGTCGTCGTGAACCACAAAATGGGCGCAGACGAAAAAGAACGTATTCGCGTTCAGCGCGTGAATCAGGATGACCGCACGCAAATCGATGACAACATCATTGAATGCGAAGGCTGGACGCGCTACACCTTCCCTGCCCGCGCGGGCCAGTATTCCAACTTTATTTGGGACTATCACTGTTTCAGCGGCATTGATCACATCGAGAATCCCGACGAAGACGGCATTTTTAAGATCGTCAATGACTATACCGGCGATGGCTGGAACGATCAGGTTGATGATGAGATGGGTAATTTCGACTATCTGATGGGTGAAAATATCGATTTTCGCAATCATGCGGTTACGGAAGAGATTAAATATTGGGCTCGTTGGGTCATGGAACAAACCCACTGTGACGGCTTTCGCCTGGACGCGGTAAAACATATACCCGCCTGGTTTTATAAAGAATGGATTGAGCATGTACAGGCGGTTGCGCCAAAACCGCTGTTTATTGTCGCAGAATACTGGTCGCATGAAGTGGATAAACTGCAAACGTACATCGATCAGGTCGACGGGAAAACCATGCTGTTCGACGCGCCGTTGCAGATGAAATTTCACGAGGCCTCGCGCCAGGGCGCGGAGTATGACATGCGCCACATTTTCACCGGCACGCTGGTAGAAGCCGACCCTTTTCATGCGGTGACGCTGGTCGCTAACCACGATACACAACCGTTACAGGCGCTGGAAGCGCCGGTAGAACCCTGGTTCAAACCATTGGCCTATGCGCTGATCCTGCTTCGTGAAAACGGCGTGCCGTCAGTGTTTTATCCCGATTTATACGGCGCCAGCTATGAGGATAGCGGCGAAAATGGCGAGACCTGTCGGGTCGACATGCCGGTGATTAACCAACTGGATCGGCTGATCCTCGCTCGTCAGCGTTTTGCGCACGGTATACAAACACTCTTTTTCGATCATCCTAACTGTATCGCCTTTAGTCGCAGCGGTACTGAAGAGAATCCAGGCTGTGTGGTCGTACTTTCCAATGGCGACGACGGTGAAAAAACCCTCCTGCTCGGCGACAATTACGCTAACAAGACCTGGCGTGATTTTCTGGGAAACCGGGATGAGTATGTTGTAACTAATGATCAAGGCGAAGCGACGTTCTTCTGCAACGCAGGCAGCGTCAGCGTGTGGGTCATTGAGGACGTGTGATGAGCGTTCCCGGCGGCAGAGCGCTGCCGGGAAGCGAAATTACGGCAGCGGCGTCGGCAGCGGCGTTTTTTCTAACGCGGCGGCGCACTCCGGCGTCGGACGAGCGACCCGTTGCAGCGTCATGCCATCATATTCCAGGGTATTCCCGTCGCGCTCAATCTCATAGAGCTCACGCTTAACCGTAACATTGGTTAAGTCATCGGAGAGCATGGTCAGCTTGCCCGGCAGAGCAATAACGCGCTGCCACTGGCGGCAGTCCAGCGTATCGCCTTCTTTAGTCACCACCAGGCTGGCGATAGCTTCAGGGCTCACCAGCTTACGTTGCGGGCCTTTTGACTGCCAGTACCCTTCCAGACCGGCCGGCGCGGGCGTTTTCACCACATCATTATAGTTTTCCACCTCGGCGCATCCGGCCAGAACCAGCAATGCGCCAACGATCGCTACTTTTTTCATCATTCATCCTGCATCAGAAGAAAGAAGAATTGTGGCATTAAAGCCCTGACGCCGCCAGCCTTTCCAGGCGCTGGCCGCAATTTGATCCAGTCGGTATTACCGCTTATTAGGTGTAGGCAAATTCTGTGATCGGTGTAGTATGCGCACTTCTTGTTTCACACCTTCTGAGTTCAGAGGCTAAACACATGTCATGGCAACACTTCAAGCAAACCTGGTTAATTAAATTCTGGGCGCCGGCCCCTGCGGTGATCGCAGCCGGTATTCTCTCTACCTACTATTTTGGCATCACCGGCACGTTTTGGGCCGTGACGGGCGAATTTACCCGCTGGGGCGGGCAAATTTTGCAGCTTTTTGGCGTTCATGCCGAACAGTGGGGCTACTACAAGCTGATTCATCTGGAAGGTACGCCGCTGACGCGTATCGACGGCATGATGATCCTCGGCATGTTCGGCGGCTGTTTCGCCGCGGCGCTGTGGGCCAACAACGTAAAACTGCGTATGCCGCGCAGCCGAATCCGTATCGTACAGGCGGTGGCCGGAGGCATTATCGCTGGCTTCGGCGCGCGTCTGGCGATGGGGTGTAACCTGGCCGCCTTTTTTACCGGGATCCCGCAGTTCTCCCTACACGCGTGGTTCTTTGCGCTGGCGACCGCTATCGGCTCCTGGTTCGGCGCCCGCTTTACGTTGCTGCCGATATTTCGCATACCGGTGAAAATGCAGAAGGTCTCCGCGGCTTCGCCACTGACGCAGAAACCGGATCAGGCAAGACGGCGTTTCAGGCTCGGTATGCTGGTCTTTATCGGCATGATTGGCTGGGCGTTATTAACGGCAATGCATCAGCCGAAACTGGGGCTGGCGATGCTGTTCGGCGTCGGGTTTGGGCTGCTGATCGAACGCGCGCAAATCTGCTTTACCTCGGCCTTTCGCGATCTGTGGATCTCCGGACGCGCCCATATGGCGAAAGCGATTATTTTCGGCATGGCGGTCAGCGCCATTGGTATTTTCAGCTACGTGCAGTTGGGCGTTGCACCTAAAATTATGTGGGCTGGCCCGAATGCGGTCATTGGCGGACTGCTGTTCGGTTTTGGCATCGTGCTGGCGGGCGGCTGCGAAACCGGCTGGATGTACCGCGCCGTAGAAGGCCAGGTGCATTACTGGTGGGTAGGCCTCGGCAATGTCATCGGTTCGACCATCCTGGCTTACTACTGGGATGATTTCGCGCCCGCGCTGGCGACCAGTTGGGATAAAGTTAACCTGCTGAATACCTTTGGTCCGCTGGGCGGTCTGCTGGTCACCTATCTGTTGTTATTTACCGCGCTGATGTTAATCATCGGCTGGGAAAAACGTTTTTTCCGCCGTGCGGGGCTGACGCCTGCTAAGGAATCTGTATGAAAAATATCGTCCCTGATTACCGTCTGGATATGGTTGGCGAACCTTGCCCGTACCCGGCGGTCGCCACTCTGGAAGCGATGCCGCAGCTAAAAAAAGGTGAGATCCTGGAAGTGGTGAGCGACTGTCCGCAATCCATTAATAATATTCCACTGGATGCGCGCAATCACGGCTATACGGTGCTGGATATCCAACAGGATGGCCCGACAATTCGTTATCTGATTCAAAAATAAGCGCATACTCCCGCTGTACGTTACGGCGGGAGACCTTTTACGGCATAACCGGCAAAAATCTACAACGCATAAAAGAAATCAGACAAGGTCGTCTTGTGCGCCGTGGCATAAATCTATTATATAACGTATACCGTTTTAATTTTGTCTGAGCCGATGAAAAATCCAGGGTTATTTTAATCAAAACATAAAACAATTATTATTTTCCGTCTACGCCATAAAAGACTATCAGGTATTTATATTTTTACTCACTGACATCATCAGGTGATGATTTATTTATGCACAGCAGAAGCCAAAAAAATGATAAAAATTATTTTCATCTCCATTATTGGAGTCGTCTGTCTTGCCGCTGCCCGTTATTCACCCGTCACAGTGGTCAATGCACATCCGAGCGCCATTGCCCGCTGTCTCGCTGATAATCTGTCCCCGTATGGGTATATACTGGATCTCCATGAAACAGATATTCCAGGCATTAATAAAGAATTTACCGTGTATTATCGCAACGGCGCATATATTGCAGGAACATTCTGGATTGCAAACTCAATGACAATAGCATCAGAACGAATAGTAGGAATGAATGGCGTTAGTAAACAGGCGTACCCTATTTTTAATAAATCCCTGCAACAATGTGCAACCCGCTTATCAATAAAATGAGCGCGCCTCGCAAAAATAAGCCCACATAATCACGCACTGGTTGCATGGGCGTCGCGTCCCCCGCCGCTGACGTAGGTAAGCGCCCGGGAGTTCGCTGCGGATGTGTTGTCAGCCCTGGCTTAAACCTGCATGGACATGACTTCCTGATACGCGGCGACCAGCTTGTTGCGCACCTGAATCCCCATTTGCATAGAGACGGACGCTTTTTGCATATCGGCCATCACGTCATTAAGCGCAATGCCCGGCTCACCCAGAGTGAATTTTTCCGCCTGAACGCGCGCCGCCGCTTGTCTGTCGCTAATACGATCCAGCGCAGCATGTAGCTGGCCGGCAAAACTCACCGTCGACTGCGAGTGCGTGTCTTGCCCGCGCGCGGCCATCGCCGTCGCCTGTAACTGGCTAATAACCCCTTCAATCCCCTGTATTGCTGCCATGCTATTCCCCTGGATGATTTTTTACGCAGCAGAGATTACCAGTTTGTCAATAAGATAAAGGCGTTAAATAACGATAAAAAACCTCGGTTTTTAGCGCATAGAAAAATTCGAAACCACAAATAATGAGACCGTCAATTTTTCGAGTTTGCTGACCCGGGAGTGAGTCTTGTTCCACTTTGCAAAAAACGCCGTCCACGATCAGTCACGAGGTGCGAGATGAGTGCGACTGCATCGACTGCAACCCAACCTAAACCTCTCGAGTGGCTTAATCGCCTACGCGCGAATCCCCGAATTCCGTTAATTGTGGCGGGTTCCGCTGCCGTGGCGATCGTCGTTGCGATGGTGCTGTGGGCCAAAACGCCCGATTACCGCACGCTATTTAGCAACCTTTCCGATCAGGACGGCGGCGCGATCGTCGCGCAGTTGACCCAGATGAATATCCCCTATCGCTTTGCCAATGGCAGCGGCGCGATTGAAGTGCCCGCCGACAAAGTGCATGAACTGCGTCTGCGTCTGGCGCAGCAGGGGCTGCCTAAAGGCGGCGCGGTAGGCTTTGAACTGCTTGATCAGGAAAAATTCGGTATCAGCCAGTTCAGCGAGCAGGTGAATTATCAGCGCGCGCTGGAAGGTGAACTGGCCCGGACGATCGAGACGCTGGGGCCGGTAAAAAGCGCCCGCGTTCACCTGGCGATGCCAAAGCCGTCGCTATTTGTGCGGGAACAAAAATCCCCTTCCGCCTCCGTCACCGTCACACTGGAACCGGGACGGGCGCTGGATGAAGGACAAATTAGCGCCGTGGTACATCTGGTTTCCAGCGCTGTCGCCGGTTTGCCGCCAGGAAACGTCACTCTGGTCGATCAATCCGGTCATCTGCTCACGCAATCCAATACCAGCGGTCGCGACCTTAATGACGCGCAATTAAAATTTGCTAATGATGTGGAAAGCCGTATCCAACGCCGTATCGAAGCCATTCTGTCGCCTATCGTCGGGAACGGTAATGTTCACGCTCAGGTAACCGCCCAGTTGGATTTTGCCAATAAAGAGCAGACGGAAGAGCACTACAGCCCGAACGGCGATGCGTCGAAGGCCACTCTGCGTTCACGTCAGTTGAATATTAGCGAACAGGTAGGCGCGGGCTATCCCGGCGGCGTGCCTGGCGCGCTGTCGAACCAACCAGCGCCGCCTAACGAGGCGCCGATCGCCACGCCGCCGACCAATCAACAAAACGCGCAGAATACGCCACAAACCAGCACCAGTACCAACAGTAACAGTGCTGGCCCGCGTAGTACACAGCGTAATGAAACCAGTAACTACGAAGTGGACCGCACCATTCGTCACACCAAAATGAATGTGGGCGATATTGAGCGTCTCTCCGTGGCCGTCGTGGTGAATTACAAAACGCTGGCGGATGGCAAACCGCTGCCATTGACCGCCGATCAGATGAAACAGATCGAGGATTTAACCCGTGAAGCGATGGGTTTTTCTGATAAACGCGGCGATACGCTAAATGTGGTGAATTCACCGTTTAGCGCAGTGGATAACACCGGCGGCGAACTGCCCTTCTGGCAACAGCAGTCCTTTATCGATCAGTTGCTCGCGGCAGGTCGCTGGTTGCTGGTGCTGGTGGTGGCCTGGATTCTGTGGCGCAAAGCGGTACGTCCGCAGTTGACGCGCCGCGTTGAAGAAGCGAAAGCGGCGCAGGAACAGGCGCAGGTTCGCCAGGAAACCGAAGAAGCCGTGGAAGTACGCCTTAGCAAAGACGAGCAGCTCCAGCAACGCCGGGCTAACCAGCGTCTGGGCGCTGAGGTGATGAGCCAGCGTATTCGCGAAATGTCAGACAACGATCCGCGCGTGGTGGCGCTGGTCATTCGCCAGTGGATGAGTAACGATCATGAGTAATCTTAGCGGTACCGATAAAAGCGTCATTTTGTTGATGACCATTGGCGAAGACCGGGCGGCAGAGGTGTTTAAACACCTCTCCACCCGCGAAGTACAGGCGTTAAGTACGGCGATGGCTAACGTGCGTCAGATCTCCAACAAACAACTGACGGACGTACTATCAGAGTTTGAGCAAGAAGCGGAGCAGTTCGCCGCGCTGAATATCAACGCCAACGAATACCTGCGCTCCGTACTGGTTAAAGCGCTGGGCGAAGAACGCGCCTCCAGCCTGCTGGAAGATATTCTGGAAACGCGCGATACCACCAGCGGTATCGAAACGCTCAACTTTATGGAACCGCAGAGTGCCGCCGACCTGATTCGCGACGAACACCCGCAGATTATCGCCACCATTCTGGTCCACCTCAAACGCAGTCAGGCCGCCGATATTCTGGCGCTGTTTGACGAGCGTCTGCGTCATGATGTGATGCTGCGTATCGCGACATTTGGCGGCGTACAGCCGGCGGCGCTGGCGGAGTTGACCGAAGTGCTGAATGGCCTGCTCGATGGTCAGAACCTGAAACGCAGCAAAATGGGTGGCGTAAGAACCGCGGCGGAAATTATCAACCTGATGAAAACGCAGCAGGAAGAAGCGGTTATTACCGCTGTGCGCGAATTCGACGGCGAACTGGCGCAGAAAATCATCGACGAGATGTTCCTGTTCGAAAATCTGGTGGATGTGGACGATCGCAGTATCCAGCGTCTGCTGCAGGAAGTGGATTCCGAATCGCTGCTGATCGCTCTGAAAGGCGCCGAACCGCCATTACGCGAGAAGTTCCTGCGCAATATGTCCCAGCGCGCCGCCGATATCCTGCGCGACGACCTTGCCAACCGTGGCCCGGTTCGTCTGTCTCAGGTGGAAAACGAGCAGAAAGCGATTCTGCTTATTGTGCGTCGTCTGGCGGAAACCGGCGAAATGGTGATTGGCAGCGGCGAGGATACCTATGTCTAATGAATTGCCGTGGCAAGTCTGGACCCCCGACGATCTCGCCCCGCCGCCAGAAACTTTTGTGCCGGTTGAGGCTGATAACGTGACCTTGACAGAAGATACGCCGGAGCCCGAACTCACTGCCGAACAGCAGCTGGAGCAGGAGCTGGCGCAGCTAAAAATACAGGCCCATGAACAAGGTTATAACGCCGGGCTGGCGGAGGGACGGCAAAAAGGACACGCGCAGGGATACCAGGAAGGGTTAGCGCAGGGGCTGGAGCAAGGACAAGCCCAGGCGCAGACGCAGCAGGCGCCGATTCATGCCCGTATGCAGCAGTTAGTGAGCGAGTTTCAGAACACGCTTGACGCGCTCGATAGCGTTATCGCCTCACGGCTGATGCAAATGGCCCTGGAGGCCGCACGTCAGGTCATCGGCCAAACGCCGGCGGTGGACAACTCAGCGCTGATTAAACAGATCCAACAACTGTTGCAGCAAGAGCCGCTCTTTAGCGGCAAGCCGCAGTTGCGCGTGCATCCGGACGACTTACAGCGGGTGGAAGAGATGCTGGGCGCCACGCTCAGTCTTCACGGATGGCGGTTACGCGGCGATCCAACGTTGCATCACGGCGGGTGTAAAGTCTCTGCCGATGAGGGCGATCTGGACGCCAGCGTCGCCACTCGCTGGCAAGAGTTGTGTCGCCTGGCGGCGCCGGGAGTGCTCTGATGACCACGCGCCTGACCCGCTGGCTTACCGCGCTCGACAACTTTGAAGCCAAAATGGCGTTATTGCCGGCGGTGCGTCGTTATGGACGTTTAACCCGCGCCACTGGCCTGGTACTGGAGGCCACCGGTCTCCAGCTTCCGCTGGGCGCCACCTGCATTATTGAGCGCCAGGACGGCCCTGAAACCAAAGAGGTGGAATCAGAAGTCGTCGGTTTTAACGGCCAGCGTCTGTTTCTAATGCCGCTGGAAGAGGTCGAAGGCATTCTGCCCGGTGCCCGCGTTTACGCCCGTAACGGGCATGGCGACGGTCTGCAAAGCGGCAAACAGTTACCGCTCGGCCCGGCCCTGCTTGGTCGGGTGCTGGATGGCGGCGGTAAACCGCTCGACGGACTGCCTGCGCCGGATACGCTGGAAACCGGCGCGTTAATCACGCCGCCGTTTAACCCGCTACAGCGAACGCCAATCGAACATGTGCTGGATACCGGCGTACGCGCTATCAACGCGTTGTTAACCGTAGGGCGCGGTCAGCGTATGGGACTCTTTGCCGGTTCCGGCGTTGGTAAATCGGTTCTGCTTGGCATGATGGCGCGCTACACGCGGGCGGACGTGATTGTCGTGGGACTTATCGGCGAACGTGGCCGCGAAGTTAAAGATTTTATCGAAAATATTCTCGGCCCCGACGGTCGCGCGCGTTCGGTGGTGATCGCCGCCCCGGCGGATGTCTCGCCGCTGCTGCGAATGCAGGGCGCCGCCTATGCCACCCGCATCGCCGAAGACTTTCGCGATCGCGGACAGCATGTGTTGCTGATTATGGATTCGCTGACGCGCTATGCAATGGCGCAGCGTGAGATTGCGCTGGCAATCGGCGAACCGCCAGCCACCAAAGGTTATCCGCCCTCGGTGTTCGCAAAGCTGCCGGCGCTGGTCGAGCGTGCCGGTAATGGCATCCACGGCGGTGGCTCTATCACCGCGTTTTATACCGTGTTGACCGAGGGGGACGACCAACAAGATCCCATTGCCGACTCGGCACGCGCAATCCTCGACGGGCACATTGTCTTGTCCCGCCGTCTGGCGGAGGCCGGGCACTATCCGGCCATTGATATCGAGGCGTCAATCAGCCGGGCGATGACCGCGCTCATTACCGAGCAGCACTATGCGCGGGTACGGCTATTTAAACAGTTGCTTTCCAGTTTCCAGCGTAACCGCGATCTGGTCAGCGTCGGCGCCTATGCCAAAGGCAGCGATCCGATGCTCGATAAAGCCATTACCTTATGGCCGCAACTGGAAGCGTTTTTACAGCAAGGCATTTTTGAACGGGCCGACTGGGAGGACTCTCTGCAGGCGCTCGATTTAATTTTCCCGACGGTGTGATAAAGCAGGAGGGCGACGATCATGGCACAACATGGCGCTCTGGAAACACTCAAAGATCTGGCCGAAAAAGAGGTAGATGACGCGGCGCGTTTACTGGGCGAAATGCGTCGCGGCTGCCAACAGGCGGAAGAACAGCTCAAAATGCTGATCGATTATCAGAATGAGTATCGCAGTAATTTGAACACCGATATGGGCAACGGCATCGCCAGTAATCGCTGGATCAACTATCAGCAGTTTATTCAGACACTGGAAAAGGCGATAGAGCAGCATCGCCTCCAGCTTACGCAGTGGACGCAAAAAGTCGACCTGGCGCTGAAGAGCTGGCGTGAGAAAAAGCAGCGACTTCAGGCCTGGCAAACCTTACAGGACCGACAAACCGCGGCAGCGCTGTTAGCTGAAAACCGCATGGATCAGAAAAAGATGGATGAATTTGCTCAGCGTGCAGCAATGAGGAAACCCGAATGATCACCCTGCCCCAACTGATCACCACCGATACCGACATGACCGCGGGTCTGACGTCAGGAAAAACCACCGGTTCAGCCGAGGACTTTCTGGCGCTCCTGGCGGGCGCGTTAGGCGCAGACGGCGCACAGGGCAAAGACGCCCGCATCACGCTGGCCGATTTACAGGCGGCAGGCGGCAAGTTATCGAAAGAGCTACTGACCCAACATGGCGAGCCGGGCCAGGCGGTGAAGCTTGCCGACCTGCTGGCGCAAAAAGCGAATGCGACGGATGAAACGCTTACCGATCTGACACAAGCGCAGCATCTACTGTCTACGCTAACGCCATCGTTGAAAACCAGCGCTCTGGCCGCACTGAGTAAGACGGCGCAGCATGATGAGAAAACGCCCGCGCTGAGCGATGAGGATCTTGCCAGTCTGAGCGCCTTATTCGCCATGCTGCCCGGACAACCTGTCGCGACGCCTGTCGCCGGAGAAACGCCGGCTGAAAATCACATCGCCTTGCCGTCACTGTTACGCGGCGACATGCCATCGGCGCCGCAGGAAGAGACACATACGCTCTCTTTTAGCGAGCATGAAAAAGGGAAAACCGAGGCGTCGCTTGCGCGCGCCAGCGACGATCGCGCCACGGGGCCAGCACTGACGCCGCTGGTAGTCGCTGCCGCCGCGACCAGCGCGAAAGTGGAGGTGGATAGCCCGCCCGCGCCAGTAACGCATGGCGCGGCAATGCCGACGCTCAGCAGCGCCACGGCGCAACCGCTACCTGTCGCCTCAGCCCCGGTACTCAGCGCGCCGTTAGGCAGCCATGAATGGCAGCAAACGTTCAGTCAGCAGGTCATGTTATTTACGCGTCAGGGACAGCAAAGCGCGCAGCTTCGATTGCATCCGGAAGAGTTAGGTCAGGTGCATATTTCGCTCAAGCTGGATGACAATCAGGCGCAGCTCCAGATGGTATCGCCGCACAGCCATGTCCGCGCCGCGCTGGAAGCCGCCCTGCCCATGTTGCGCACCCAGTTGGCGGAAAGCGGCATTCAGTTGGGACAAAGCAGTATCAGTAGCGAAAGCTTTGCCGGACAGCAGCAGTCTTCGTCGCAACAACAGTCTTCCCGCGCCCAACACACGGACGCGTTTGGCGCTGAAGATGACATAGCGTTAGCGGCGCCGGCCTCGCTTCAGGCCGCCGCGCGCGGCAATGGCGCAGTGGATATCTTCGCCTAACGCCAGAGGTAGCATGATTATCCGCGTCTTTTCCACGCTTTGTCGTGGACAGGACACGGGATAATCAGCCAATAAGCAGTACCGAAACAGGAAGCCCGTATCAGATGACTGACTCCGCGATTAACAAAAAGAGCAAACGCTCGATTTGGATACCTTTGCTGGTGTTGATTACCCTCGCCGCCTGCGCGACCGCCGGTTATAGCTACTGGCGTATGCAGCAGCAACCGACCACGAACGCTAAAGCGGAACCGGCTCCGCCGCCCGCGCCGGTATTTTTTGCGCTGGATACGTTTACCGTCAATCTGGGCGATGCGGATCGCGTGTTGTATATCGGCGTGACCCTGCGTCTGAAAGACGAAGCGACGCGCGCGCGATTAAATGAATATCTGCCGGAAGTGCGCAGCCGTCTGCTGTTGTTGTTTTCCCGTCAGAATGCCGCCGAGCTCTCAACAGAAGCTGGCAAACAAAAACTGATTGCCGCCATTAAAGAGACACTGGCCGCGCCGCTCGTTGCCGGACAACCAAAACAGGTCGTCACTGACGTGCTTTATACAGCTTTTATTCTGCGGTAACGATATGGGCGATAGTATTCTTTCTCAGGCTGAAATCGATGCGCTGTTGAACGGCGACAGCGACACCAAAGACGAACCCACTCCCGGTATCGCAAGCGATAGCGATATTCGCCCTTACGATCCCAATACCCAGCGTCGCGTCGTGCGTGAACGCTTGCAGGCGCTGGAGATTATTAACGAGCGTTTCGCACGCCAGTTCCGGATGGGATTATTTAACCTGCTGCGCCGCAGCCCGGATATTACCGTGGGTGCCATACGTATTCAGCCGTATCACGAATTTGCGCGTAACCTGCCGGTACCGACCAACCTGAACCTGATCCACCTGAAGCCGCTACGCGGCACCGGGCTGGTGGTGTTCTCGCCGAGTCTGGTGTTTATTGCCGTCGATAACCTGTTCGGCGGCGACGGCCGTTTTCCGACCAAAGTCGAGGGCCGCGAGTTTACCCATACGGAACAGCGTGTCATCAACCGTATGCTGAAACTGGCGCTGGAAGGCTATAGCGACGCATGGAAAGCCATTAATCCGCTGGAAGTGGAGTATGTGCGTTCCGAAATGCAGGTGAAATTTACCAATATCACCACCTCGCCGAACGATATCGTCGTCAATACGCCGTTTCATGTGGAGATCGGCAATCTGACCGGTGAATTTAACATCTGTCTGCCATTTAGCATGATCGAGCCGCTGCGTGAGCTGCTGGTGAATCCGCCGCTGGAAAACTCGCGCCATGAAGATCAGAACTGGCGTGATAACCTGGTGCGCCAGGTTCAGCACTCTGAACTGGAGCTGGTGGCCAATTTTGCCGATATTCCGTTACGTCTTTCCCAGATTTTGAAGCTGAAACCCGGCGATGTACTGCCGATTGAAAAACCCGACCGCATTATTGCTCATGTGGACGGCGTTCCGGTACTCACCAGCCAATATGGCACCGTAAACGGACAGTATGCGCTACGCGTAGAACATTTGATCAACCCAATTTTGAATTCGCTGAATGAGGAACAGCCCAAATGAGTGACATGAATAATCCGTCCGATGAGAATACTGGCGCATTGGATGATCTGTGGGCTGACGCGTTAAACGAGCAAAAAGCGACCACCACTAAAAGCGCCGCCGACGCGGTTTTCCAACAGCTTGGCGGCGGCGATGTCAGCGGTGCTATGCAGGATATCGATCTGATTATGGATATCCCGGTCAAACTGACCGTAGAGCTGGGCCGCACGCGAATGACCATTAAAGAACTGCTGCGTCTGACGCAGGGGTCGGTCGTCGCGCTGGACGGGCTGGCGGGCGAGCCGCTGGATATCCTGATTAATGGCTACCTGATTGCCCAGGGTGAAGTGGTCGTCGTGGCGGATAAATACGGCGTACGTATCACTGATATTATTACGCCATCCGAGCGTATGCGTCGTTTGAGTCGTTAATGATGAAGACAGAAGCCACGGTTTCTCAGCCCACCGCGCCAGCCGGATCGCCGCTCATGCAGGTGAGCGGCGCATTAATTGGCATTATTGCGCTCATTCTGGCGGCGGCCTGGGTGATTAAGCGTATGGGATTCGCGCCAAAAGGAAATAGCGTCCGGGGACTGAAGGTGTCAGCCAGCGCCTCGCTTGGCCCGCGCGAACGCGTGGTGATTGTCGAGGTCGAAAATGCGCGCCTGGTACTGGGCGTGACCGCCTCGCAGATCAACCTGCTGCACACCCTGCCGCCCGCGGAGAATGACACGGAAGCACCCGTTGCCCCACCGGCGGATTTCCAGAACATGATGAAGAGCTTACTCAAGCGTTCCGGGAGATCCTGATGCGCCGTTTGTTATTCCTTTCTCTGGCGGGTCTGTGGCTTTTTAGTCCCGCCGCCGCTGCGCAACTGCCGGGGCTTATCAGCCAACCATTAGCGGGCGGAGGCCAAAGCTGGTCATTATCCGTCCAGACGCTGGTTTTCATCACCTCGCTGACGTTTCTGCCGGCGATTTTACTGATGATGACGAGCTTCACGCGTATCATCATTGTTTTTGGCCTGTTGCGTAACGCGCTGGGCACGCCCTCGGCACCGCCAAATCAGGTGTTACTCGGGCTGGCGTTGTTTTTGACCTTTTTTATTATGTCGCCCGTCATTGACAAGATTTACGTGGATGCTTACCAGCCGTTTAGCGAGCAGAAAATTTCTATGCAGGAAGCGCTGGATAAAGGCGCGCAACCGTTACGCGCGTTCATGCTGCGCCAAACCCGCGAAGCCGATCTGGCGCTGTTTGCCCGTCTGGCCAATAGCGGTCCGTTACAGGGACCGGAAGCAGTACCGATGCGTATCCTCCTGCCCGCTTATGTCACCAGCGAATTAAAGACGGCGTTTCAGATCGGTTTTACGATTTTCATCCCTTTTTTGATTATCGACCTGGTGATCGCCAGCGTATTGATGGCGTTGGGGATGATGATGGTGCCGCCAGCGACAATCGCCCTACCGTTTAAGCTGATGCTGTTTGTGCTGGTCGATGGTTGGCAATTGCTTATGGGGTCGCTGGCCCAAAGCTTTTACAGTTAGAGGCGCAAAATGACTCCTGAATCCGTCATGATGATGGGCACCGAGGCGATGAAAGTCGCTCTCGCCCTGGCTGCGCCGCTGTTACTCGTCGCGCTGATTACCGGCCTCATTATCAGCATCTTGCAGGCCGCGACTCAGATTAATGAAATGACGCTGTCGTTTATCCCTAAAATCGTCGCGGTATTCATCGCAATTATCGTTGCCGGCCCGTGGATGCTCAACCTGCTGCTGGATTACGTGCGCACTCTGTTCAGCAATTTACCTTATATCATCGGATAAACAGAACGATGATCCAGGTTACAAGCGAGCAATGGCTATACTGGCTGCATCTCTATTTCTGGCCTTTGCTGCGCGTACTGGCGCTGATTTCAACGGCGCCCATTCTCAGCGAGCGCGCTATTCCCAAGCGGGTAAAACTGGGGTTGGGAATAATGATTACCCTTGTTATCGCGCCGTCGCTACCGGCAAACGATACGCCGCTTTTTTCTATTGCCGCCTTATGGCTGGCGATGCAACAAATTCTGATCGGTATTGCGCTGGGATTTACCATGCAATTCGCCTTTGCGGCGGTGCGTACCGCAGGTGAGTTTATCGGTCTGCAAATGGGGCTTTCCTTTGCCACCTTCGTCGACCCGGGCAGCCACCTGAATATGCCGGTTCTGGCGCGTATTATGGATATGCTCGCCATGCTACTGTTTCTCACCTTTAATGGCCATTTGTGGCTTATTTCGCTGCTGGTCGATACCTTCCACACCCTGCCCATCGGTAGTAACCCGGTGAACAGTAATGCATTTATGGCGCTCGCCAGGGCCGGAGGGCTCATTTTCTTAAACGGACTGATGCTGGCATTGCCGGTCATTACCCTCCTGCTTACGCTCAACCTGGCGCTGGGGCTATTAAACCGCATGGCGCCGCAGCTCTCGATATTTGTTATCGGTTTCCCGCTTACCCTCACCGTCGGCATTATGCTGATGGCCGCGCTAATGCCATTAATTGCGCCGTTTTGCGAACATTTATTCAGCGAAATTTTCAATTTGCTTGCTGATATTGTTAGCGAGATGCCGATAAATAATAACCCATAATTTTTATCCTGTTTTACTAAGGTTTATCCGAAAATAAATTTTAAAAAACATTCACCAGGATATATCCACTGCCCCTTATTTGTTTTTACTTCACTCACATAACGCAACATTCACTTTACTTTAAGATGATTCCTGGCAAATTATATGTAACTTTACGGGATAGTAAGTTCGCCTGAAAAACCGCGTAAGCGTTGTCTAAGGTGACTATTCGTGTTCCGTCTGATTATGGTGAGTTATTCAGGTAAGGGGAATTATCGTTACGCATTGAGTGAGGGTATGCCATGTCAACGATTATTATGGATTTGTGCAGTTACACCCGGCTAGGGTTAAGCGGGTATCTGGTCAGCAGAGGGGTGAAAAAAAGGGAAATCAACGACATCGAAACCGTTGACGAACTCGCTATCGCTTGTGGCGCGCATCAGCCTTCGGTGGTGTTTATTAATGAGGACTGTTTCATTCATACGCCTTCAGACAGTCAACAAATAAAGCAAATCATTAATCAACATCCTGACACGTTATTTATTGTTTTTATGGCAATTGCTAATGTGCATTTTGATGAATATTTATTAGTAAGAAAAAACTTATTGATTAGCTCGAAATCGATTAAACCTGACTCGCTGGATACCCTTCTTGGCGATATTCTGAAAAAAGAGTCGGGTATTTCAGGAACCATAAATTTACCAACATTATCGTTAAGTCGAACTGAATCCAGCATGTTGCGAATGTGGATGGAAGGTCAGGGAACCATTCAGATTTCTGACAGAATGAATATTAAAGCAAAAACAGTATCCTCCCATAAGGGGAATATAAAAAGAAAGATAAAAACGCATAATAAACAAGTGATCTATCACGTAGTACGGCTGACAGATAACGTCACTAACGGCATTTTTGTTAACATGCGCTGAGACATCCGGACTGGCAATGTACCTCCAGTCCGGCTCAATTAGTCCTGCTCCGCCTTCTCGACAAAAATACCATCCTGGTGACCTGACTCATTGAAGAACCAGATGCCGAGCGGGTAATCCTCCAGCGAAACCAGGTACATTGTGCCTTCACTAAATTCTTCCACTGCCAGTACCACGCCCGGTCGGCGGGGACCGCCGTCCGTTTTAACGGTTACCCGATCATTCACCTTCATCATTTTCCTCCTGTCGCTTTGTGCCAGTGTAGAACAATTTTCTGCGTCTGACAGCGCCTTGCCGGCGTGTTTGCTGGTTTTCTCAACGGTCTATACTTAGGCTGTCAGGAACCCGTGAGGTGGTGAAGATGAAAACGGCAAAAGAGTACAGTGATACGGCCAAGCGCGAAGTGAGCGTCGATGTAGATGCGCTACTGGCGGCCATCAATGAAATCAGCGAAAGCGAGGTTCACCGTAGCCAGGAAGATCCTGAGCGGGTGAGCGTAGACGGACGGGAATATCATACATGGCATGAATTAGCTGAAGCATTCGAGCTGGATATTCATGATTTTAGTGTAACAGAAGTAAACCGTTAAAAATGGCCGAAAAAAATCCCGGCCCTACGGGTCGGGATCAAACTTGCTTATGCAAGAAGCACTTGAAAATTCGTTACACCAGGAAATCTGATGTGAGATTTACCTTATCTGCAATTTTTTTGCATGACAAGTAAATATTTTTTACATGAATGATTAAGCACGCTAATAGTTCGGTAGCAAAAGTGTGACAACGCATGTGCTGCCTGGAAGCGACGGGATCGGTTCCAGTTAGCGTTCGACTTCTTTCGGGTGTGCTTTAGGACTTTTCCTGGAAATAAGCCCGCCGTTGCAACGGAAAATGAGGAAAAAATGCTCTCAATCCATGACCCCTTGCTGATTTTTACCGATCTGGACGGCACATTGCTGAACAGCCACACTTTTGAGTGGCAGCCCGCGGCCCCCTGGCTTACACGCCTGCATGAAAGCGGCGTGCCCGTGATCCTCTGTAGCAGTAAAACCGCGGCTGAAATGCTCCAGCTCCAGACGACGTTAAATCTACAGGGACTGCCGCTGATTGCGGAAAACGGCGCAGTGATCCAACTGGACGTTCATTGGGAAGACCATCCCAACTATCCCCGTCTGATAGCCGGTATTTCTCACAACGAAATCCGCCTCGTCCTGCATAAGTTGCGTGAAAAGGAACAGTTTAAGTTCACCACGTTTGATGACGTTGACGATCAGGTGATAAGCGAATGGACGGGCCTAAACCGGGCACAGTCTGCCCTAACCCGTCTGCATGAAGCGTCGGTGTCGCTGATCTGGCGCGATAGCGATGAACGCATGGCGCAGTTTGTCGCCCGTTTAAATGACCTGGGACTGCAATTTGTCCATGGCGCCCGTTTCTGGCATGTGCTGGACGCCTCCGCCGGTAAAGATCAGGCTGCCAATTGGCTGATTGAAGCATATCGTCGGCAGTGGCGCGCGCGTCCTCTGACGTTGGGGCTAGGAGACGGCCCCAATGATGCGCCCTTACTGGATGTGATGGATTATGCGGTTGTCGTTAAAGGGCTAAACCGGGAGGGCGTACATTTGCGTAACGACGATCCTCAGCGCGTCTACCGTAGCCAGAACGAAGGGCCGGATGGCTGGCGCGAAGGAATGGACTATTTCTTTTCCCGCTCCTGAGTCGCGTCGCTGGCGCAAATACGGTTACGTCCGGACTGTTTGGCGTAATAAAGCCGTTTGTCGGCCAGCGACTGCAACTGCTCAAAATCATAGTCGCCGTATTCCTCCGCGCTACTGATCCCCATTGACGCGCTGATACGAAGCGTCGTGCTTTTCGTCACCAGAATCTCTTTGTCATTAATGCGCTGGCGTATGCGTTCGGCAATCTGCAGCGCCTGCGCTTTCGTCGCGCCGGGCAGCACGATACAAAACTCTTCGCCCCCTACCCGTCCGGCGATGTCGTGCGCTCGAATGGTGCTGCCAATGAGCCCAGCGGCATGGGACAACACGCGATCGCCTGCCTGATGACCAAAGCGATCGTTAACGCTTTTAAAATAATCTAAATCCAGCTGTATCACAGAAAATGGCTGGCGGGCTTCCCGGTAGCGCTTTGCCAGCCTGGACGCTTTTTCAAACAGCGCGCCACGGTTATATAGCCGGGTCAGCGGATCGTGCCATGCCTGCCATTGCAGCGAATTTTGCAGAACAAACATGTTTTTGACCATATGTCGAATAACGCCCCAGGAGATCAACAGCATCGCCGTAAAAAGCACCCATAACAGCGTCAGCGCGATACTAATGCTGCCAAAATTCCCTTGTATGCCTTCACGTAATGTATGCACGCGCAGCAGGATGCCATCAAAATGATCCAGCCGCTCCCAGCTTACATAATGCGTTCCTAAACGCAGCCCGCCCAGGGTATCTTTTTCTATTTCACGCGCCAGTAAGGCGCGCTCACGGTCATTTAACGTATTCGCGGTTTGTTGTTCCGGCGCGGAGTCCGTCAACAAACGGAGATGGTTATCGTATAGCTGATATTCCCCTTCAATATCCTTTTCGGCCGCATCGCGCAGGAACCGCTGTAATGACGCGACGGGAATATCCATTGCCAGTACGCCATACCAGTAATTATCGTGATCCAGCGGTAGACTGGCTGTCACTTTTTTCTGCTCGTCAGTAACATAGGGCTGTGCGGAGGTAAACCACCGCACGCCGCGCTGTGAGTTACGCCGTTGGCTTTGCTCGATAAACCATGGCTGAGTCACGTACTGATAGTAACGGGAGACAATATCGCTACCGTACGCCGTAGGGAGAGTTGAGAGGTAAAACCCTGAGCGAGAAACATACATCGTCTCCAGCGCCAGCATGGCTGATGAGCGCGCCAGACGCGCCAGATACCCTAACTCCAGCGTGGCGGTTAATTCATTTGCCAGGTCACGACTCTCCCGCGAAAGAAGCGTCGTCCGGGCGACAAATTGATCGGAAACGCCATATAACGGCAATGTCCGCCGCTTATCCAACTCCAATTGCCAGAAATGTCTGACGCGTCGTTGCTCAAACTGCGTCACCGCGCTTTGCAATGCGGAAAAAGCCAGCGGCGCCACCAGCGCTTCATGCATACCGTTGCGTAAAAAGATCAACCTGTCCATGTTGAATTGCAGTTGGCGGTCAAGGACATTCGCGACGCTCCCCAGATGATTGCGCTGACTGGCGACATACGCGTCTTTCAGTATCATCACTTCCCGCCAGGTAAGTAGCGTCGAGAACAGCATCACGATCAGAAAACAGGTGTTGACGACATGACCGGGACCAAAACGCCGCGCCAGCTTTTTAAACCAGCCTTGATTGTCTAACAGTGTTTCGTGCGGCACCCTGGTAACTCCTGGTTATTGATACAACTCCCCCTGATGGCTTACGGTAGCCAGACCTCATCAAGGGATACCACTCAATCCTGGCATAACCAGGTAGCAGCATGTCGCAGCGCGACGACTCTTTTTCTCCACAGCAAAACGCCCGGCATTAACCGGGCGTTTTGTCATCGGGCTTCGTCCCGCACGCGCCTTTCCTTGCCTGGCACGAGCTCATTCTCATGGAATGCCTCCCGCTTTACGCCAAAACCATCATACCAGCGACACTCTACCATTCCGCTGGAATAACCGGTGACGATCATCCGGGGCCCACCCTCTTTCACGGTAACTTCCTCACTGACAGAAAAGACCATACCTGCCTCCTGTATCAGATGAAACGCTTTCACCTTAGACGAGGATGGACAATTTTGCATAATTCATTGTAGAAAATCAGTGCGAAACACCGCGAATTTTCGCCACACCTTTCACCAGCGCCACCACAATGGCGCCGATAATAAAGCCGAGCACCAGATTCAGCCCCGCAGGGATCGTATGCGCCATGAAAGCCCCCTGCTGCTGCGCAAAATGTTCAATGGCATGGTGTAGCGGCGCAATACCGTGTACGACAATTCCGCCGCCAACCAGAAACATCGCCAGCGTACCGACAATGGATAATGCTTTCATTAACCAGGGCGCGATAATCAGTAATCCTTTACCGACGCCCTGCGCCAGCACGCTACGCTTTTCCGCCAGCCAGTACCCCATATCATCCAGTTTGACAATAATACCCACCAGGCCATACACGCCAATGGTCACAACCAACGCAATCCCCGCCAGTACCAACACCTGATTAAGCAGCGGCGCCTGCGCGACAATCCCCAGGGTAATGGCCACAATTTCAGCGGACAGAATGAAATCGGTACGGACCGCCCCTTTTACTTTATCTTTTTCAAAGGCCAAAGGGTTTTGCGCAGCCAGCGCCTCAAGACGTTTTTGCCGCTCCGCCGGGTCTTCTTTGTGTTTTCGCGCCTCAAAGGTATGCAGGACTTTTTCTACCCCTTCAAAGCAGAGAAACGCGCCGCCTAACATTAATAAAGGCGTAATGGCCCACGGGATAAATGCGCTTATCAACAGCGCCAACGGCACCAGAATAACCTTGTTGATTAATGATCCTTTCGCCACGCTCCATACCACCGGCAGCTCGCGATTAGCGCGAACGCCGGTCACCTGCTGCGCATTGAGCGACAGGTCATCCCCCAGTACGCCCGCGGTTTTTTTCGCGGCCAATTTGCCCATTACCGAAATATCGTCCAGCAGCGTGGCGATATCGTCGAGTAATGTCAGTAAGCTACTTCCTGCCAAAATGATTTCCTCGGTCTTTTCTTCTAAGACGTTAAGTATGTAGCAAAACGCGCAATGCCGAAACCGGCGGCGCGGGTCAACGCCTTTTTATTCCAAAAGGACAATTATAATGCTCGCCAGCATAATAATTTTGACGTTTACTATATTCACCCTTTTTATTTCACCGTGAGTGATTATGCGTTTCCGGCAGTTATTACCTCTTTTTGGCGCGCTTTTTGCCTTGTACATCATTTGGGGGTCTACCTATTTTGTTATCCGCATAGGCGTTGAAAGCTGGCCGCCGCTGATGATGGCAGGCGTACGTTTTCTCTCGGCGGGGATGTTGCTCATGGCGTTTTTGCTGTTGCGCGGCGAAAAACTTCCGCCGCTGCGCCAGACCATCAACGCCGCGCTGATTGGTCTACTGCTGCTGGCGGTGGGTAACGGTCTGGTGACGGTGGCGGAGCATCAAAACGTGCCATCGGGCATTGCTGCCGTCGTGGTCGCCACTGTCCCGCTATTTACGCTGTGCTTTAGCTACTTTTTTGGTATTAAAACGCGCAAATTAGAATGGGTGGGGATTGCCATTGGACTTGCCGGGATTATTCTGCTGAACAGCGGCGGCAACTTAAGCGGCAATCCGTGGGGCGCGATTTTGATCCTGATAGGTTCGATGAGCTGGGCATTTGGTTCCGTTTACGGCTCGCGCATCGCCCTGCCTGTGGGCATGATGGCGGGTGCGATTGAAATGCTGGCGGCGGGCGTGGTATTGCTTTGCGCGGCGTTTCTTTCCGGCGAGAAGCTCGCCACGCTGCCTGGTTTATCGGGGTTTATGGCCGTCGGCTACCTGGCGTTGTTCGGTTCTATTATCGCCATTAATGCCTATATGTACCTGATTCGCAACGTCAGTCCGGCGCTGGCGACCAGCTACGCCTATGTGAATCCGGTTGTCGCCGTGTTACTTGGCACTGGCCTGGGCGGTGAGAGGTTATCGCCCGTTGAATGGGCCGCGCTGGGTGTGATTGTGTTTGCCGTAGTGCTGGTGACTCTGGGTAAGTACCTGTTTCCTGTCAAGGCGGTGGTCACGCCGTGTAAAACGGAAGATTCACGCCAGTAGATGAATCCCCTGGGTGTCGATCTGCGCGCTGGCGCCGCCGCCGCAGATCCACTCTTCCAGGCGCTCCGCCAACGCCGCGTCGCTCAATTTCGCTCGCCCGCGCAAGGCGCACTCCCAGACGATCAGTACCCGCCAGCCAAGCGCCTGTAAACGCTGAATATCGCGCTCATCGCGCTCAACGTTCTTACCGATTTTTTCCAGCCAGAAAGCCGTTCGCGTGGCCGGCACTTTGAACAGATAACAGTGGTGATGATGCCAAAAGCAGCCGTGAGTAAAAATCACACAATCATAATTATTCACCACAAAGTCCGGCTTGCCCGGTAATGTCGCGTCCTGAGTATGAAACGTAATCCCCTGTGCGCTTAACAGGCCAGCAAGACGTTTTTCAATAGCCGTATCGCGGGTCGCTATCGCGCGCATATTTTTACTGCGCGTGGCTTTATCGTGAACGTCCGCCATCTACCGTCTCTCTCTGACGCAACGTCACCGCCTGGTGAATTTTGGGTTCCAACAGCTTTGCTACCGCAGCAAATACCGGCACCACCACGGAGTTGCCAAACTGGCGATAGGCCTGCGTATCCGAGACAGGTATCCTGAACTGGTACGTTTGCGGCGCCTCAAATCCCATTAAACGCGCGCACTCTCTCGGCGTGAGTCGGCGGGGACGATGTTGTTGGTTGCCAGCATCGTCGAAATTCACTTCGCCTTTCGCCATATCCCAACCACGATCGATCAGAATTTCGGCACCATCTTTGTAGTAGCGAGCAGATAACGTGCGCGCCACACTTTCCGGATTGTCAGGATAAACCATGCCATAGCCAAAACCGTTTCCCCGCGCCTGGTGCTTTTTCGCGTAGCGATATAAATATTTCCACAGCACCGGCGTCAGGATATATTTGGCTTCGACGACGGGCTCCAGCAGTTCTGCCAGCGTCGGACGGCGCGGTGGATAACAACGGGCGATATTGCGTAACGTAAAATCGGTTTTCAGGTTTAAATCGCGACGGAATCCCACCAACACAATACGTTCCCGATGCTGAGGAAGAAAGTGCTGCCCGTCGATAATTTTCGGATCGTCCGGGCCATTGTCAGCGGCATCCGCCACGTCATATCCCAGTTCATCAAGCGTTTGCATAATAATGCGGAAGGTGTTGCCCTGGTCGTGACTTTTAAGGTTTTTCACGTTTTCCAGCACAAACAGCGCGGGGCGGCGGGCGTCGATAATTCTTACGACATCAAAAAATAACGTCCCCTGAGTCTCGCAGGCAAAGCCGTGGGCGCGGCCCAGCGCATTTTTCTTGGAAACGCCCGCCAGAGAAAATGGCTGACAGGGAAAGCCCGCCAGCAGGACATCATGTTGCGGAATATGCTGGCGAATGTGTTCCGCCGCCTCATCATCGCTGACCCCTTCCCGGTGGCTCAATGTGATATCGCGGATATCTTCATTAAAGCGATGTTGCAGCGGATCGCAAAAATAGTTCGCTTTATATGTCCGTACCGCGTGCTTATTCCATTCGCTGGTAAACACGCACTGTCCGCCTATCGCTTCAAATCCGCGGCGAATACCGCCGATGCCCGCGAAGAGATCGATAAAACGAAAGGCGTAATGTGGATGATGCGCTGGCGGCGTCGGCAACTCTGTTTTAAGACAGGTGAGTTCATTGTCGCTCAAGCGATGCCATGCCGCGTTCATCATTACGCGCTTGAAGATGGCCGGGCTCCAGTGCTGTTCGCCCAGGCCGTTAAGGTGCGCCACCAGCGTTTTAACATCGTAGATTTCCAGCAATTGACTCAGCATCGCCTGGAGCTCGCTTCCGGCGTCGTCGGCGATGAGGTTCCGGGCGTGTGTTACTGAAATATTTTCCTGCATACATTTAACCGGCCAAAAATAATTGCCGACAGACTAACATAAAATGACGCGGTTTACGTTTCAGCGACAGGGGTTACTGATGCGTAGCAAACATCTGGATGACCGCATCATCCCGTGTTTCATAGTCGCCTTTCAGCTCAGCGCTCAGTTTCGCCATGTACGACACCAGAAAATCCGCATTACGCTGCGCCAGGTACTTGCCCCGTTCGGTCTGCATCGTCAGCGGCAGTTTCAGCAGTTTGGTTTGAAAATGGTCGAGCGCGAATTGCTTATCGTTAAGAGGCCGTCTGTCGGCAAAGGGATCGTCGGCATCAAATAACGCGACGCCCAGCGCGCCGGAGACCGCGAAGACCCGCGCCAGACCAATGGCGCCCAACGCCTCCAGCCTGTCTGCATCCTGCACGATTTTTGCCTCTGGCGTGGTAGGCGCAATTTTTGCGCTGAAGCTATGCGCTTCGATAGCATGACAAATGCCCGCCAGTTTTTCTGCCGGAAAGTCAGGAAAATCCCGCAGAAAAATACGCCGGGTTTCTGCCGCCGCCAGAATGGAAGAACGATGCCGCTGCGGATGATTTTTCGCCAGGCTGACGATGTCATGGAAATAACATGCCGATAGCACCACCAGCCAGTCGACAGGACTGTTTTCCCCCAGCGTTTGCGCGGTTGCCCAAACACGACGAAAATGGAAGATGTCATGGGCGGCATCCTGTTCCTGATGGTGGTGACGTAGCCAGTCTTCAAACTGCGATTGCCAGTATCCTGAGTCCATACGCCCTCTCTTTATAGCAGACCATTTTTATTACATGCCTGAGCACAGGGTTCGCTATCCTGACATATCCGCCACCACTTTACATCCCTGCTTACTTGCGCGTTTCTGGCTTAGTGTCGGCGGGATAAGCCCTGTTTTTGCGAGGCCGGGTATACCAGGCAATACTCCCCAGAATAAGCCAGACGACGCCCAGCGAAAGCGCGTTAAGCCATTTTTCCGTTGCGCTGCCAGGAGTGCTGATTGGGCCGAGAACCGGCTCGGTTTGTATGGCGGACATCAGCCACACGCAACGCGCCATCGCCCAGATGAAGTAGCCGCAAAAGGTATAAAAAACCCATAACGCTAATTTGCCGCCCATGCTACGGGTGGCGTTGTCCTCCCTGGTACTCAAACTTTACTCCGCTTTTGTGATGTAAGTCATATGACATTAATTACATTATAATGTGATATTAATCACATTTCGACTATGGAATACCTCATCCACCTGTTCTGGCTATTCATTCCACAAATAGTTTATTCTCAGTTAATGTTACGTCTGGCGCTGAACCTGCTGTTAAATAAGGGAATGGTGATTGAATCGCACTCTGATGCAGAATAACCTATAACCAGAACAACTTATTTTTACGCACCGCGATAGCGTTTTATTTTATCAGCATTAAGTGTCAGAATGATTCGGTTATTAGCCTTTTATCATTTATTTTATCATTACCCACATTACCGGCATTTATGCCGGTTTTTTTTATGTTTTTTCATAATCAAAGCATCAAATACATATAAAAAACAAATTATATTCACACCAACAACCATCAAATCAAAAAACATAACCCATTGATAAAAAATGATAATTATAGAATATATATTCTTAGTTACTTATATAGTCTGTATTATAAAAAACCAAACAGAAACAAATTGAAATATTTTAAATACCTTTGTTACATGTTATTTTTTAAATTCCATGAACTTCATAGAATAGTATCAATTTGTAGTTTTGTTGAAGTGGCTACATATTCATATAAATTATTATCATAAGGGAATACATAATGAACAGAAAAGTTCTGGCACTGCTTGTCCCGGCGTTATTAGTGGCAGGCGCAGCAAATGCGGCTGAAGTTTATAATAAAAATGGCAACAAACTCGACCTGTACGGCAAAGTTGATGGTCTGCGTTACTTCTCTGACAATGCAGGCGACGACGGCGACCAGTCCTACGCCCGTTTTGGCTTTAAAGGCGAAACGCAGATTAACGATATGCTGACCGGCTATGGTCAGTGGGAATACAACATTAAGGTAAACACCACCGAAGGCGAAGGTGCAAACTCCTGGACTCGTCTGGGCTTTGCCGGTCTGAAATTCGGCGAGTACGGCTCTTTCGATTATGGCCGTAACTATGGTGTTATCTACGACATTGAAGCCTGGACCGATGCGCTGCCGGAATTCGGCGGTGACACTTATACCCAGACCGATGTCTATATGCTGGGCAGAACCAACGGCGTTGCTACCTACCGTAATACCGACTTCTTCGGTCTGGTGGAAGGCCTGAACTTCGCGTTGCAGTACCAGGGTAATAATGAAGATCCTGGCGCAGGCGAAGGAACAGCCAACGGCAGCGATGCAGATAGTGGTACTCGCAAACTGGCCCGTGAAAACGGCGACGGTTTCGGTATGTCTACCTCCTACGACTTTGACTTCGGGTTAAGCCTGGGTGCGGCCTACTCTTCCTCTGACCGTACGGACAATCAGGTTGCTAGTGGGCGTGGTGATGGCCATCATTACTATGGCAATAGCTATGCCGGCGGTGAAACTGCCGAAGCCTGGACCGTAGGTGTCAAATATGACGCCTATAACGTATACCTGGCGGCCATGTACGCTGAAACCCGCAACATGACCTATTATGGCGGCGGCGATGGCGGTGATGGCGGTATCGCTAACAAAACCCAGAACTTTGAAGTGGTTGCACAGTATCAGTTCGATTTCGGTCTGCGTCCGTCCATCGCCTACTTGCAGTCTAAGGGCAAAGATTTAGGCGGCCAGGATATGGATAGCCGTGGTAACTATCGTTACACCGACAAAGATCTGGTTAAATATGTTGACGTTGGTATGACTTACTACTTCAACAAAAATATGTCCACCTACGTTGATTATAAAATCAACCTGCTGGACGAAGATGATGACTTCTACGCAAACAACGGTATTGCAACCGATGATATCGTAGGTGTTGGTCTGGTCTACCAGTTCTAAGACGCTTTATGTTATTCAAGCCCGTGCTTAGCGCGGGCTTGTTATTATAGGGTAAGAATTAAATAACGGATAACGGCGCAAAGACAGGTTGACCTGGTTTCATCGGATAGATGAAGACAACATCGCTTTTTTCAGGCGCTGTCTGCAAGAGAAATAACACTTTTGGGGAAAGGAAAATGCCACTATAGATGATGGATGTCAGCGTCTATAGATGATAATCATCCGGGCATAAAAAAGCTCCTGTACGGAGCTAATATGAATTATTTTCTAAAATCTGGCGGAACCTGCCCTGAGCGAATGTATAATCCAACATTATCAAAAGTGATCATGGTTGACTTACAAAAAATACATTTCGCGCCAAACGGGTTTTGCTCAGTAACATCGAATGTCGATGTTCTGTATTGTGAACCATGGCAACATGGACACCGGAAGTGAATTTTATTAGTAATATCAGTTGCCTTAAAGCGCCACAACGTTGACCGCTGATGGACCTTTTGGTCCCTGCTCTACTGAAAACTCCACTTCCTGATTTTCATTCAGAGTGCGGAATTCATTACTTTGAATGGCTGAAAAATGCACAAACACATCTTTGCTGCCATCTTTAGGCGTAATGAAACCAAAGCCCTTTTCAGGGTTAAACCATTTTACTAAACCAGTGATTTTCGTCGTCATAATATTGTTACCTTTCGAATGAGCCCTTGGGCAAAATGGCCTGAAGAAAATTATCAGAGAGAAAAAAACCTAAAGGAGATCTCAAGAGGAACAAATGATGAGAAATATTACAATCACTACTTCAGATAAGTTTGTATCAAACCGCACAACCATTAACGCATGGTTAACTGAACATAGCAAGCTTTAGTTTTGTTAAAAAAATATTAATTGTTTTTTAGCATTATCACGCTGATTGCCATACTCTTTTTATTCATGCCTGTCGCTACGGCTGAAACCTGGCGTAAATAAGTGACGTCTCACAACGCCTGCCGGGCAATAAACGCGCCACATTTTCTGATGTCGTAAACCAGGATACATGCGCCTCATCGTGAGAGGTTCCTGTGATCTTGTGCGACCAAAACCGGTTAGAGAACGGGGATGATTTGGCAACCATCTCAGGCATTGATCGCACAAGTTACTTAACACGCAGTAGATCAGAGTATCTTGTGGTGTACCGAGGCGAAAGCATTTCTCGCTTCATAGCCCACTGTTGCGACATCCCCTGCCCGGCGAAGTACAGCGTCCCCTTCCCGTCTTTTGCGTTAAGATGGTCCAGTACTTCCATCAACTTCGCACTACCGGCGCGCGGCGCGTTATCGTCGAAAAGGTTGAGTTGCGCTACGCCCTGACTGAAGAAGTCACCCAGCATCACCCCCGCTTTCTGGTAGCGATGGCCGTCGCGCCATATTTTATCCAGGCATTTCACAGCCGCATTGATAATGTCACGTGAATCCTGCGTGGGGGTGAGAAGCGTCACCGCGGCGCTGTTACCGTAGTAGGGCTCGTTCAGGGCAAAGGGTGATGTTTTGACGAATGTTGAAATGAAACGGCAGTACTGGTGCTCGCCGCGGAGTTTTTCTGCCGCGCGCGCAGCGTAGCTGTAAACAGCCTGGCGCATTTCCTCATAGTCTGTGACCCGCTCGCCGAAAGAGCGACTACAAACGATTTCCTGCTTTGCCGGCGCAAACTCTTCGAGCTCCAGACATGGCTCTCCGCGAAGCTCTCTCACGGTACGCTCCAGCACGACATTGAAGTGTTTCCTGATGATCCAGGTACTTTGTTCAGAGAGATCGAGAGCAGTCTTGATGCCCAGGGCATTGAGCTTCTTACTGATGCGCCTGCCGACACCCCAGACATCCTCCACGGGTATCAGGGCCAGCAGCCGACGCTGGCGATCGATGTTCGACAAGTCAACCACCCCGTCGGTCTGGCGCTGCCACTTTTTCGCAGCATGGTTAGCCAGCTTGGCAAGGGTTTTCGTCTGGGCAATGCCTACACCGACAGTCAGGTGCGTGCGCTTCAGGACCGTCGCTCTTATCTCGCGCCCGAAATCTGTCAGATCCCGGCAGTTTCGTACCCCCGTCAGATCACAAAAGGCCTCATCAATGCTGTAAATTTCTACCCGCGGCACCATCTCCTCGAGTGTGGTCATTACCCGGTTCGACATATCAGCGTAAAGCTCGTAATTACTGCTGAAGCAAACAACACCGGATCGCCGGAAGCGTTCTTTCTGTTTGAAGTATGGCTCACCTGGTGCGATACCGAGCTGTTTCGCCTCGGCGCTACACGCGATAACGCAGCCATCGTTATTCACCGTTACACGTTTTACACCCTAAAATGTTATGAAAAACCTTTCTGAACAAAGCCTGTAGCCTGATTTGTGTAATTCTCACCGATATGAAGCAATAAGTTGAGAATTTTTTAATATGGGGCTCATTAATTCTCAACAATTAAGTGTGGCATAACATTAATGTCTAAAACTTCTCAGTCTCGCATGCCAGATTGGTTCGTAGTCGTCGAGTGGTGATTGTGACAATAAAGATCGAAACTTATGCTTTATCAACATGGCTATCTTAGATAAGTGTGCCAACAAAGTTTGAAACACACTTTTGCCCCATTATGAGTTACAACCCAAAGTTCAAACAGTGATGTTGAGGTAACTTTGATATACAAAAAGTAATGAACAGCAAAAGATAAAAGCTGAGCCAATTTGTTCACACTATTCAGTTAGCATGAGCTTTGCTTTAAGAAACGTAAGTTTGATGTCATCAGTTTTGGTGAACTTGAACTTACCGTCAGTAGAAGCGTTAAACCTTTCAAAATAGTATTCAAGTAGCGGATCGTACCTGCCACCGTGAACCCAAGTGTAGAACTTACCAAGTTCATAACGTAACTCTTTATCAAGTTCAGATCTTATTCTCAGCTCACTATCGTTTGCTAGGTCAACGATGTTCATTTCTTGAAGGTTCGTCTTAATCTCTTCAATCAGAGGTAGGAGGGATTCTTTATACTTATCAGCCAATGGTACAAGGTCAGCGTCAGTTACTTCCGCTTCAAAAATCATAATCAGGTCGTCAATCTCCCCGTTATAGTAATCGTTATCTAATCGTTTTTCTGACTCAGTACGAAGAACATAGAGTTGTTCTAAAGGATCTAATTTAGTCTCAATTTTTTCTTTTGAAAGTTTGTGTTGATACTCAACAAACAGCGTTTCAATCCTATCAGCAATAACATCAAGATACTCATATCGAATTCTGAGAAATTCCAACAGCTCATTGATATTGAGGTTTAACGTTAGGTCTTCTTTACCCACATCTCGACTGTACAAATGAACACTCAAATCGCCAGTGTTGAAATGACTTTGAAATGGCCAACTTGCGAAACGCTTTGAGTTTTCTTGATTCAGATTTACGGGGTGAGCACCGAAACACGCCCTGATAGTTTTAAAATAATTATTATCATCTTCATTAGCGAAGAGGCGATCTTTGAAACATTTCTTTTCACCATAAAACGGATCTTTCTTATCAGTTATAAACACTCGATGGAGTTGTTTTATTGACTCGAAAATAAGGTCTATTGAAGAGATCAGAGAGTAGACCTGCATACATCTACTATCTATGTTCTTGTCAAACTCAGGCGCATTTTCTAAGTGGCGAACAGAGACAGAGATCCAATCCATAGCAGAGCAAACGAGGTTAAAAAGATTCTTACCACCTTTATCTTTGTATATTTGATACACAAAGCTAGAGTTTGAGTTAACTAAGTCTCGAAAATCACTGATTTTATCGTCACTAACAACGTTTCTCATTCTCTAATCGCCTTCTAACCAATTGAAAATATTATGAAGAATGGCAAAAATGATAGTGATAGTTCTTCAATTCTTCAACTTCTTTTTTGATTTGAAGTGAAGTGATACGCTGGGTTTTGTCACTTAGTTAGATTTGAACGATGAGGATCTCTAGCCAGTTGTATTGCTAGGCATTATCCGAAGACAAATAGAAGAACTGAACCTCGAAGTAACTTTTATCCTAGGACGTGCTGAAGCTGGTCTCCGCAAACTTGTGATCTAGGCCAACACGCCTTTGCCCCCAAAACATTTAAAGCTATCCCTCATCACACCTTGCTAACTCGTTACTTGCCCGAATTTTTGTAATGAGCCAATATGCTATTAGTTGGTTATCCACTTAATTGTTTTATCAATTTATTTGATGACAATTTACACCATGTGTTCAAGGTATTGATTATGGAATTACAGACAAGGCTAGTTTTTATCGATACAAGCGCTTTTGAAAAGAAAAACTATCAATTTGGGCAACACGCTCTTGGTCGTCTTCAAGAACTAATTGAGGATGAGAAAATCCACTTGCTCATTACTGATGTGACAAGGAAAGAGATCGACTCCCATCTCAAACACAAATCTGAAGAAGCAGCTTCTATGATAAAGAAGATGCAAAGAGATGCGATGTTCCTAAGAAACACCCCCGACCTTGATTGTCATGGCATCTTCACCAAGATTAAAGGTGATGATATTTATGCTGTTATCAGTGAAAAATTTGATGATTTCGTCGAAAACGGCTACGTCGAAACAATTGATGTAAGCACTGTTAACCCTCAAGTTGTATTTGATGCTTACTTTAACAACCTTCCTCCTTTTGGCAAAGAATCAAAAAAGCACGAGTTTCCTGATGCATTTGCGCTAGAAGCTATTAAACAGGTGAGCTTGGCTAGAGGATATTCAGCCTATATCGTTAGTGACGACGGCGATATGAAATCATTCTGTGAGAAAGAAGATAACTTCATTCATCTTGAAAATGTCGATGACCTAATTGACTTGATTGTTCGAAGCGACAAAGCGTACGAAGAACCAGCCAAATTTGCTGATGAAATATTCGAACAACTCCTAGAACAAATCAAAGCGGATGCCCTGCAAGCTCTCGAAGATGGCGAGTTCAACTATGAAAACGCAGATCCTTTCGATGAGACTATCAATTCTATAGAAATCAACTCGGTGAATGTTGGGAAGAAAAACTTACAGAATGTCGATGCCGAGTGGGCTGAATACGAAGTAGAATTTGAGGTGGTTGTTACGGCAGATTATCGATTCTCAGATTATGACCGTTCACCTTGGGACCCTGAAGACAAGCAATATGTATTCGTCTTGAGTAATGAGTCAACAGTAAAACACAAAGAAACATACACTGCCCACATAACACTTGCCTATACCGATGGATTAAAAGCTAACGCATACATTGAAGAGTTTTACTTCCAAGATACATATTTTGAGCTGACTGATAATGACTCCGAAGTCATTAGCTTCAAAGAACTAGATATCAACGGTGAATGACATGAAGCTATATGTAATAGGTAATGGCTTTGATGTTCATCATGGCCTTGACACTAGGTATACATCTTTTGGGCTTTATCTCAAAAATAACTACTGGGAAACTTATGAGCTATTGCTCGACTATTACGGGTTTGCTGACTTAGACCCAGATTTTCCAACAACAATGTCAGACCCTTTATGGTCTGAATTTGAAACGAGTATGTCACTGCTTGATAAAGATTCAGTTTTGGAAGCAAACATGGATGCAATGCCAAACTATTCTTCAGATGACTTTCGAGACAGAGACCGATACACGCTTGAAATTGAGATGGAGCGAATACTTGGCCTTCTAACCACTGAACTGTATAAAGCATTCAAAGAGTTCATTTTGGCTGTACAGTTTCCTCAGTTTGATCACAGCCGATCAGTAAACATTGATAGAGACGCTGTTTACCTCACATTCAACTACACAGATACGCTTTCTCAATACTACGCAATCCCCGATAAGAACGTGCTATTCATTCACGGGAAAGCCGATGAACATATTGATGAGTTAATTCTCGGTCATGGTGTTGATCCTGAAAATTTCAAAGAGAAACCTGCCGAACCACCATCAGGATTGAGTGATGAAGATTTAGAACGTTGGATGGAATATCAATCTGATCAATATGACTACTCATTCGAGCGTGGTAAGGATGCGGTCAATCAGTATTTCTCAGCAACTTTCAAGGGAACAGACCAGATCATAAAAAACAATGAAGACTTCTTTGCAAAGCTCGGCAATATTGATGAAGTATATGTTCTCGGTCACTCATTAGCTGACGTAGATTTACCCTACTTCAAGAAGTTGGAGCAATCAGTCAGACCTGATGCTAAATGGGTTGTAACTTTTTATGACCCTGATGATGAGAAAGTACACGGTGAAACTCTAACAGGACTTGGAATAGCCAACGTTGCAGTTGTCAGAATGGAACAGATCTAAGCAAAAGCCTGAAATATCATTAGCGATTGTGGTGGATTCTAACATTGTTTTTTCTAAATTTTGCTTATGCGAAGAATTCAATTTTGAACATCAGCTCTAACTCGAAATTGTCCAGAAACGTGTTTTATAAAATGGCAGTCCAAACACAAAAGAACCAGCCAAATGAACCCCGAAAAGTTTTAATCTTTAATGTAAAAGTTTCAGACATTGGTGTCAGAGTCACGATCTTATTGTCCACCGACATTAAGGCAATAGTTATTGAGAGATCTTCACAACATTTTGTACATTAAGTTGTTCTTGTAATTCATACAGCCTGAACATCAAAGAACTAATTTGTGTTTCTAATTCTTTGTTTATAGTTTTTAGATCATCTCGCTCTTGGCGGTATTGCTCTTTAAGTTTGACTTCTTTCTTCATTCTGGCTTTATGCTTTTCTTTCTCAGTTAGATTCTGCTTGTTTTGTGATAGTTTCGCTTTGACGGGATCGTAATTAGCGTTAAACGACTCAATGGCTGGGTTTGCTTCATTTTCAATAAAATCTTTAAATTTGTGTATGTAACTGTTACCAAGTCCAGCTTCGTTATTTATTTTATTAAGGGTTAATTTACCTGAAGGTGAAACATTTTGTGGCTTGCCCGAAATTAGGCGTTCTAAAGCTGCTCGCAATCTCGCTAATGCTTTTCCTGATTTTCTCATATTAACCTCTACTGGTTGCGATTATGCCTTTGATATTATCCTCAAAGGCTGTGACTTTAATTCCATGGTTGATAATCAATGACTCATTTATTTTTATCTTTTGCTTAACTCCGATAAGTATACTTTTCATCATAGGGTCGCCATTATTCAAATCTCGAAATGTATTTATTAGCCGCTTATTTTGACGTTGAGTTCTTTTGGCCTCCTTGTCTGTGATTATCTGATGTTCGCATGGTTTAATTTCAGCGGAGAACTCGCCAATACCACACACTCTACTGCAAGACGAATTAGTGCAGTATCCGCCTGTAGGTAGCTTGACAATAGAAAGCGTGCCATTGCGAACTAGGGACTCAATTTCAGTCCGCGTCATATATACCTTGTCTCCAGAGCGTAGTTTTTCAAACTTATCCTTGGCTATTCGTTCTCCACCTAGCCCACTTAGCGTTTCTGAATCGTTGTATATTTCATCAAACATATCGACTGCAATGTTAACCCCTTCTTCATGCAATAGTTGGATTAAGTCAGAGTCTAATAAGACATCTTCGAAGTACTGAAGTTGGGCGTTTTTGCCGTAATATTCGGACATGTTTATATTTCTGTGTTTATATTGAAACTTGATTGTTGACGTTGTTCCAAATCCATAACGCTTAAAGAATACTGCGAATGTTCGTCTAAAGTCATGAGCACTGATCTTAGGTAAGAATTGACCTTCTTTGAGTTCTCCGTGCCATGAAGGGTTAAGGGTATTGAATGAATCAACATCTTCTTTTGTTGCTTTAATATTTAGTTGTTCCAAATAAGACTTGAGGTTTTTTGAGCGTGCAGCCGTTGAGCTGTAGTTGGTCTTTTTAGAGCCTCCTAGTGTTACTGGCAGAAATACAGACTCTAGCACCCGTAAGGTTTTTTTGTACTCATCTAAATTGATCTTTTGTTCAGTGTATTGCTTGTTCACATCATCTATGTAGGTTGTGCGAAGATATGCTGTGCAGTCATAGGCTAACTCAAGTGCATCTTTAGATATGCGGTGTGTTTGCCATACTTCTTTTTTAGGAATACCATTGACTGTTTTAGTAGTTTCACCTTTCAAAAAGCATATGTTATCGCCGTGTTCTCCTTCCCTTTCTTCGTAACTATCTTTAGTAAAGCTATTTAACTCTCCAACTCTTACACCGCTAAATGCCAGTAAAACTATCGCACAGGGAGTCAGAATATTAGAAATGTTTGTGCCGTCACGAGTAAGCTTAAAATCAGGAATGTTATGACCTATCTTCCGAATTCTATTACGAGTCCTGTCGTTTATCTGGCCTAGAGAAGACGATCTGTCTTTTCGATTTTTTTCTTCGTCGTATATAGTCTGAATTCGGTTCATAAGAGCCGATATTTCATGACGATGGGGGTGCAGTGACTCTACTGTTGAGATAGCATCATTAAGTATTTGTTGGTAGATATTCGTTGGAATTGCAATGTATTGCTTGGTTGGCTTTATACTTTGTATGTTTAAGCTTTTTATCGTTACAATCCTATGGCACAGGTTCAGGCTATTTAGCAGACCAAAAGTGGTTACTACATTGTTGATTAGTGTTTGAGAAAGGCTCCTTTTAATTGCTAGCTCACTGAAAGATTTCTTGAATTGCTTGAATATTCTGTCGTCTGATAGAAGGTTCCAGTTACACTCGCCAAGGCTTTGAACAATATATTTCAGCCCATTCTTCCAGTGTTGAAGTTGTCCGATAGTTGGATGCGTTTTGTTCTTTTGTTTATATTCATCCATGATGTATGCGAGTGTGGACTGAATGTACTTGCGGTATTTCATGTCAATCCGTGAAAAAGAGATATCTGTTAGACCACCAACGCCTACTTGAATAGCGCCGCTAAACTTCCACTTTTTATCAAAAATGTAGCTTTCAACACTGCCATCACTGTAACTACTTACTGGTATGTTTTCGTCATAATCTGGTACTGAAGCTAAATTATGTTTTAATACTGAGATCATGAAAACACCTCATGCAGATCATTTAGACTGTAGATATTCGAATACAAGGGGTGTGATGTTTGTTTTTGTAGCTCATAGGCTTGCTTATAATTTTCTGGAGATTTATCTCTAAATCCTCCTAGAATAGTTTCAATGGTGTTTAATAGTGTATTCATTTTCTTAGGTGGCATTGAGTTAATTGCAGGTGTTACTTCAAGCTCTTGTAATGTTTCCTTGAATGACATCATTAGCCATATATCTGTTACATCAGAGACCAATGAATGGTGCTCACACTCAAAGCAATCAAGAAAGCTGGTGCAAGCTTCTTCATCAGAATTCATTTCAACTCCGATACGCTCTAGCATTTTATTTATGGTTTTTACAGCACCTTGTTTATTATCATTACAACGTATCCCTGTAGGGGTTCTTGCTTCATGAGACCTGTTAGAGCCCTCTCTCAGTGCTTCATACTCATAATGATCAAGAATGTTTGAATGTTTGTATTTAGCCTCTTCAACTGCGGTGTTGATATCAACGCCTTTAGCGTTGGAAAATTTAGCATCCATTGCCGCATTTAATTTTTTTTCGTGCTCTCCAGATGTCCCATATAAATACTGTGATGAAACAACTTTAATGCTGTTGTTTGCCGACATTGCAACAAGATAAACAGACTCTGTTGCTTGAAACAGAGTGTCCATTTTGGTTTTTCTGAGTATTGAAGGGGTTATTTTAGGGAAGTCCAGTCTGGTCAATAGTTTGTTGATGCTTGCATGGGGGGAACTACCTATTTCAGAGTAAAGCTTTATCTGACCATCTTTACTATAGTAGGGGAAGAGAGGGCTGTTGCTATCACCATTTGCCATGCTTTTAGCTACATTTAACCAGCTTTCAATGAAGTCCTTTGCGTGTTTACTGAAACCAAGTGCGTTATCTTGCTCTTGGTGTTGAGCTCTACCTTTCACGGAATTCAGAATGTACTTTCCACCCTGCACCTCTTTGAAATTAACGTCTGAAATTTTCATCTTAGCTAAAGGCGTTGTATTCATTCCCGTAAACAAATAGCACAGCATCATTGCTATTTTTGTGATGGGGTTGTTTTTATGCCCTGAGCTGGGTTGTACTGCTCTTGAAAACGCAGCAAAATGGGCAACTCTGTCACTGCCTTTTATCCCTTTTTTTTGGGCTATTAGTTCTAGCAATTCTTTATCATAAAGCGGATGTTTTTCAGGCATTGTGCCAGCATTATAGTGTTCTAAAAGCTTAAAGTACGAGTTAAAAAACCTTTTTGTGATCGGTTTTAATTCTCTCTCAATATCAAGACTTTTGTGGGGTGTCGTGTGTCCTGAAACATTTGATATTTTAGGAAGTCTTTTGGTATCCTGCGTCCTATTTAATTGCTTTAAAAGCCATGAAATATTTGTTCTGTGCCTCCCCCAGACAGGTCGAGAAAGTAATCCCTTACTGTTTTGCCTCCCACACCATGTCATGAATCCATCAATTAGTTCCCAGTGAAACATGTCTTTATCGATTAATTCAGTGTCGTTACTATCATCCACCCACCTAACGTATTTTATTAGCGTTTCATATCTAGAGGCTGTGGTAGAGGTGACGTTCTCACTTAGCAAAGAGTATATTTGACGCACAAAACTGCTTCGTTTCATGTCAGTGAACTGACTAGTTTCAACCTTTCTGAAACCTCGAAACAATACTGGACAGGCTTTAAAAGCAAACCTTTCAAAACGAAGAATACTGCCGTTTACACATATAACCATATCGGCTAAATGTAAGGTTTTAACTTCGGCCTTGCCTTTTATTAAGTTTTTACCTGGAAGTAGATATTTTCTCTTTCTGGTATTATGTTTTGGCATTATTGGCTCTCCATACCACTTATATCAGCATCTTCAAATGCACCTATAAATTCAAGGATATCTTCATAAATTTCATCGCCTGTAGGTTCGTCTTGAGCGATTTTAAGGTATATTAACGTTACGGACTCTTCACCGTGCCCAAGGCACTCACTCACTAAAGCAAGTGCTTTGTCAGGAGTTACACGCCTCAAAAGGAGCCTAAAAAGTGATACCGCAAATGTAGCTCTAAGATTGTGTATAGTTGCTGTTAGGTTAAACCCAGACAATATATTTACAGTGGCTCTAATTTCATTCCATCTGGCGTTGGCCTCGGGAAGTTTAGTGAAAAGTGGGACACCAGTTTGGCTAATGAATAAATACTCTTTTGTATCATCTACTCCATCCTCCCCATCAAAGTATCCTAGTTCGCCTTTTTGACGCTTAAGTTCACAATGTTCTTTGAATTTCGAGATACGCTTCTTATATCTATCACTTCTAGTGTATTCGTACAAAAGGTGCATAATTCGGGTGGGGATGATTGTTTGCCTAGATTTATTACCTGATCCAGCGGTTTTTGTTAATGAGCCGTATTGACCGCCAACACCAAGCTTCATTGCTTTCTTATCTTCACCAGGCTTTGCCACTTGACCTTTGTGAAGGCTAGCCACTTCTTCCTTTCTAAGCCCTGTGTATCGTGCGACAAGAAAGAACAGGCAATATTCAATTGATAAGTTGGAAGTAGTTGTTTCACCAGCAACTTTTTTGATAACTCGACGTGTATTGGTGAGAATATCCTCTACGGCAAGCCATTCTTTATTTGTTAGGGGTTTTAAATCTCGTCTAGCTGATGATAGTGCGCCACCGTCATTACGTTTAGATTTTCCTAAATTCAACCGCAGATCTGTTGTGTGTATATCTTTACTCAAGTAGGCACCGATGCTTGTACTGCCTCCCTGATATTGTATAGAAACAACCTCGTGCTCAAAGGGAGGATTGTTAAACTTGTAGCCATTTCTAATGTGGAAAGAGTAAAACTTAACTACAGCACCCATATATGCAATTGCTGTAGTTCTGGCTATCGCATGGTTTGGGGTGTCAGGCTCAAGTACAGCCTTTATTAGAGCCTCTCGGTATTGGTACGTAGCTTTATCACTTTTTCTAAATGGGAATTTATCCCAGCTAGGTCTAGGCAGATCAATAAATTCTTCGTAAAGGTCTTCGTCGTATTCAGAGTCCCACAAGCGCTGTAATTCTAATAAGAATGAAAAGTAGTGAACTAAGCCTTTACTGTATTGTTCTGACTCTTGCTTATTGTCATTTAGGTGGTGTGCTAGTAAAAAGCGATTAACTTGTTCCATTGGTTCGTATGAGACTATATCGCCATTAGTGTTTCTACCAACCAAATTCAACAAAACAACCTTTTTAATATGCTTAGGTTGTTGTCGAGAGTATTTAATAGATAGTTCACCATTTTCATCAGGCGTAATTAGAGGGGTTCTATACGTGAATGGTTTTATTTCTGTTGTTTTGATCTCGTATACGATTGCCATGTGGTGATATCCAATTCATTCAGTCTGTAAACACAATAGTGGACATTCTCACATTGTCAAACGTGTATAGTTAGAGAGTGGAAGTAAAAGTGTATGGGTGATTGTTTGATAACACCACCACCGGTCGGCCACATAAATCAGGACGAAAGACCGTTTCGCAGGAGGCGTAAAAGCTATTAACATCGCAGAGCGCGAACATAATCAACTGACCGCTTTAATGATAAAGGTCACCACCCCGAATATGTCGAGCGTGTCTTCACTGCCGACAGGTATAGGTCGATAGGCGCCGTTCATGGGGATTAACTGCACTGTCGGGCGCAACTGCAACCGTTTTACGGTGAACTCTCCTTCAATTGCCGCAATTACAATGTCACCGTGGTCAGCGTTCCGTGAGCTATCCACCACCAGCAGGTCACCGTCGCTGATGCCTGCTTCAATCATTGAATCCCCCGAGGCTTTGACAAAATATGTTGAGCTGGGATGAGAAACGAGCAACTCATTAAGATCGATACGCTGCTCAATGTAGTCCGCCGCGGGGCTGGGGAATCCACACGGCACTAAGTAACTGAAAAATGGGAGAGGAATAATTTCGCGCAACTCTGTAGGTCTGAAAAATTCCATAATCCATACCTCGAATACTGTTTTTATATACAGTAGTGTTATTTGAACATGCGCGCAAGATACCGGAGTCGCTACGACTGTTTAAATCTTCGTCGCTTCGTTTGTAAGTTTCTCTCTCAGTTCAAATTATGGGTTTTGTAAATTTTCCGGTTGTATTGTCATGTGCGCATATTTAAGCCAGCCTGGAGGCCAGATTTTCTGTACAGCGTCGACAGTCCCGCAGCGTAAGTTATCGCCACGCGCCAGCGCGTTTCCCTCACAGCAATTAATCTTCTGCCCGGCGCCCATGTCTACAGGGGAACATGTCGGGCAACAGGCCGGGTGCGACGATGACCGAGGACGACGGCGTTAAGTCGCCGCGAGTGACATCAATATTAATCCAGATGGGGTACGGCGAAAGAGCGGGGCAGAAAACCAGGAGTTGACTTATGATCGAAAAGTAAAAATAACACCATCCCTGGCCCCCTCTTCTGGCAGAAAAAGCATAAGATGGCGATACGTTTTTCACGTAATATTCTAACAGAATATTCTAAGTGTATTCTAAGTGTGAGACTGATCGCTGAAAGAAGATGAGCTAAGTGTTTGAATTGTGGCGGAGAGAGGGGGATTTGAACCCCCGGTAGAGTTGCCCCTACTCCGGTTTTCGAGACCGGTCCGTTCAGCCGCTCCGGCATCTCTCCGTATATTGCAATGATGCCAGGTAATTTGGCATTTTAACAGACCCTATTCGGGTAATTTTGTTCAAGTGACGAGTTTACGAGCAAAACGATGATTAAGTGGCCCTGGAAAGCACAAGAAATAACCCAGAACGAAGACTGGCCGTGGGATGATGCGCTGGCTATACCTCTTCTGGTAAACCTCACCGCGCAAGAACAGGCTCGGCTTATTGCGCTAGCCGAACGTTTTTTGCAGCAGAAAAGACTGGTAGCGCTACAGGGATTTGAGCTCGACTCGTTAAAAAGTGCACGTATTGCGTTAATTTTTTGCTTACCGATCCTGGAGCTCGGTATTGAGTGGCTTGATGGTTTTCATGAAGTGCTCATTTATCCCGCGCCCTTTGTGGTAGATGATGAATGGGAAGATGACATAGGTCTGGTGCACAGCCAGCGTGTCGTACAGTCGGGGCAAAGCTGGCAACAAGGGCCCATTATTCTGAACTGGCTGGATATCCAGGACTCGTTCGATGCTTCGGGTTTCAATCTCATTATTCATGAAGTCGCGCACAAACTGGATATGCGTAATGGCGATCGCGCCAGCGGCATCCCTTTCATCCCGTTGCGCGATGTGGCTGGCTGGGAACACGATCTCCACGCGGCAATGAATAATATTCAGGATGAAATCGATCTTGTTGGCGAAAGCGCTGCCAGTATAGATGCCTATGCCGCCACCGACCCTGCTGAATGTTTTGCCGTGTTGTCAGAGTATTTTTTCAGCGCGCCAGAACTGTTTGCTCCACGTTTCCCGGCACTATGGCAGCGTTTTTGCCAGTTCTATCGCCAGGATCCTTCTCAGCGCTTACGGGTAAGCGCTGCCGAAGGCGACTACGGCGAGGAATCCGAACATTAATTCCTCACTTTGTGGGTTAATTAACCAATTGAATTGGCGCGTTAATTTTACTGTTGACACGTTATAGCCGGCCCAGTATTATGCGCCTCGTTGAAACAATTCCTCTGTAGTTCAGTCGGTAGAACGGCGGACTGTTAATCCGTATGTCACTGGTTCGAGTCCAGTCAGAGGAGCCAAATTTAGGGAAGCAGACGTTCACTGACGTCTGCTTTCTGCATTTATATCAACTGATTAACCCCTTCTTCAGGTTCACTCTCGTTTACTAAAAACCACTCGAAGCTATACCCTTTTGCTGGTAAAGCTGGTTCGATTTGCGTTTTACCAGCACGCGGAGGGAACCGTCATGTCACTGACTGATACTAAAGTAAAAAATGCCAGACCAGCGGAAAAGGCCGTCAAGCTCGCTGACGGGTTTGGCCTCTATCGATTCAAAATACTGGCAGTCAGGCTATCGCTTTAATGGCAAACAGAAGGTGTTTTCTATTGGGGTTTACCCTGCGGTTTCTCTTGCTGATGCCAGACAACGCCGTGACGAGGTCAAAAGGCTGCTGGATCAGGGGATTGACCCGAACGCAAAAAACAGGCTGATGAAAAAATCCTTCAGGAAAAGCGCGATAAAACCCGCTCGTCCCGTGTCGTCGCCAAAAGCTGATGCACCATAATTCTGCCTATGATATTGACGGAAAACTTTTCGCCTGCACCAGAAATTTATCTGCCATTTCCGCTACCGGCGTCAGACTGCCTGTATCAACCATTTTCACAAAATATTTCACGTCTAAAGTTCATTCTACTCCCTGCCCTTAATCTCTACGGCGTTATGTCTCAGAATTATTTGCCAAGTGCCTGCCAGTTTTTCACGTTTCATCAGACGCTGGTACATAGCCATTGCGGTAAGGTCACAGCATTTGACTTGTGCAATTACAGACAAAGTTGCGCCATGCCGGAGCAAAGTAGGAATTAGATCAAAACTTCAACGCTTTGTTGTTTTTGTCAGCAAACAAACGCGCAACCTTATTTCCCCCTTTGACAAGCCGATCGCACATCGTTACTATGCGCCCCGTTCACACGATTCCTCTGTAGTTCAGTCGGTAGAACGGCGGACTGTTAATCCGTATGTCACTGGTTCGAGTCCAGTCAGAGGAGCCAGATTTTAGTTTCGGGACATCCTGGCGAGTCCGGAGACGTTTAAAAAACAAGAAATTATCTTTACCCGGTTGATCTGATAAGGTTTGCCGGGTTTTTTTGACATCCATAGTTTTTGGGGCTTAATCGGGCCTCACGGTTCGTTGAGTAAATGGAGCCCCCTCCTATGGCATTAACCGATACCGCTGGCGGCACGCAGACCGATCCGGGTACAGGAAAACCGTCAGAAAATCCACCCGCCGCTCCCAATAAGCCCACTCCACCGAAAGAAGAAACGCCGCCCGGCGCGCCGGAGAAATACGCGTTCACCGCCCCTGAAGGTCAGGAACTCGATACCAGCGCGCTGGCGCAGTTCGAACCAGTGGCGCGTGAACTGAACCTGACGCAGGAGCAGGCGCAGAAGCTGGTGGACGTCTATCCGAAAGTGCTGGCGGGAGTGCAACAACAGCAAGCGGAGTCATGGCAGAAGCAAACAGAAGACTGGGCTGCGGCAGTTAAAGCCGATAAAGACATTGGCGGTGACAAGCTGGCGTCTAATCTTGGCGCAGCTCAGCGGGCTATCGACACGTTCGGTACCAAAGAACTGAAAGAGTATCTCGATGGTACCTGCGCCAGATCTCTGGTCAATGCTGCACCGTGACGGAAGCGATTCCACCCGGCACCTGTTACCACATCAGCGCCTTTTACTTTACGGGCTGCGGCCTGCAAAGACGTCCGGCTTTGCTGCCGCGTGACCGTCAATCTGCGCCAGAATCCGCGATCTTTCGCGCCCGGCACTCAACCGGTGCGTCACTTTCGTCGCGCAAAGCGACAAAGTGACGCACAACCACTACACCGCGCCATGCCCCTGTTTTCGGGGTTCCGGCGTTCATTCCCGAATCTGACACGCCTTTTTGGGGCCGCTGTCAGCAAGAAAGAAGAGAAAAAGATCGATACCGAGGGGGGGGCTGATGCCCCGGAGAATTTCTGCTCACGCAGGCAGCCTGTACCGCGTACAGTCTGAAACTCCCTATACCTCAACAAACTGCCACTCCGGCGTAAAGGTATCGTTCTGGCGCAGCCAAAGAGCATACGCCGGAGACTGTTCGTGTTCTCAAAATCACAGGAGAAGTGTATGGGCAAGTTAGGTGGTGAAATGAAGGCACTGGCAAAGCACTGTGGCGGTAGCCATAAAACGGTGAACGATTGCATTCATATCGTGCAGCGTTTCGATCACCACTTACGGGCTTTGAACGTCCATATCCAGCGGGTTGCGCAGATTAAGGTGCGCCACATTGAAAGCTATATTCATGAAAGGTTGGCGCAGGGGATCGGCAAACGCACGCTGCAAAATGAAATGGCCTCGCTGCGCGCTGTTCTGCAACAGGCCGGGCGTAAACAGGTGGCAGAGCATGAGTGGCTGACTAATAAATCGCTGGGTCTGGCTGGTGCATCGCGCAGCGGGACGCGACAGGCGATCACGCCGGAACATTATCATCATGTGCTGGAGACGGCCCGCATGAAAGCTCCGGGACTGGCGGCGGCGCTGGAACTGGCGAGGCTGATGGGCTTACGTTCACAGGAAGCGGTGCAGAGCGTGCAATGGATCTGGGGCATGGGGACGGGCGTGGGCGGTATGTGGCGCAGGTGTATGGGCAAATTTGACAGCTGGCTAAGAGCGAGCAGCGGATGGAGCAGGTTACCACCGTTCACAGTTAGTGAAAGACTGGGCGGAGGTGGTAAATATCAGGCTGCATTACCTTCCCCCTTACAGTCCAAACCTGAATCCGATAGAACGAATGTGGAAATTAATGAACGAACATGCCCGGAATAATCGCTACTTCAGCAGTACGCGAGAGTTCAGGGACGCAATATCTGTCTTTTTTAACCAGACGCTGCCGGATATAGCGGACTCACTGACATCCCGAATTAAAGATCACTTTCAGGTGCTCACTCCCGCATCTTGAGGTTTATTGGGTATATAATCGTTAATAATCATCAGCGCGTTATTATCAAATTAAAAACAACGCGCTCGTAATACTTAAATTATTCTTACTGGTAACTGAAGAAAACTCTCTCCTGCCAGAATATGCTCCTCGCATCCTTTACATTAACTCTTTGTTTCTATAGCATGAAATAAGTTTCAGGGGGTTATTATTCATACAAGGAGAACATCTTGAAGAAAATATTCATAACAATTATAGTTTCATTATATTGCGCGAATATATGTGCAAAACAATCCCCCAGTACAGAATCCAAACCCGTTAATTTCATCGCCCAAATTGAAAATATCGATTTTAATAAAACCGCCATTAGCAGTGACCTGAAACTTTTACTCGCCGACCGTTATTATTTTAAAGATAAAACACCCTGTAATACTAATACCCTTTCTGCGCGCGCAGAATCAATGGGACTGACGACAGAAGAATATATTAATAAAATACGCAGTTTAAGACCGGCTATTCTCGATGACCGTTATTTTTACCTGACGGTCGATCAGTGCGATGCTGGCGGCACGCCCATGCTGACTGGAATCGAGCTATGTACCGAAGCGCTGTGCGGTGCCGAATACATGAAAAGATCGTCTGACTTGTGGCTGGATGATGAACTGCAACCGACGGTTAAACGTCAGGCAACAACAGTAGTCCATATGCCCCTCCCCTATGACAAAGAGAAAAAATTATGGAAAGTCACCGGCTGGTATCTGGAATCCTCAGAAGAAACAGGGGAGGTGATGCAGAGTAAACAGATAGCCTTTGAAGGCTATACCAACGAAGAAAACTTCGCTAACCGACAACGTGTTTCTGTATTTAAATCTTTCTATGAAAGCGGCAATCTCAAAAGTATTTATCATTATAATGCGCAAAATAAGCGTGACGGAAAAGCTGAAACTTACTTTGATGAAAAAGACAAAATAGCGGAAACGCTGACGTTTAAAGATGGTCAACCCGAAGGGGAATACATCGTATACCATGAAAACGGAGCCGTTGAAAGTAAACGTTACTTTGCCCAAGGTAAAATTAAAGATGGCGAATGCCCACATTTTTATGATAACGGCGTTTTAAAACAAAAACACAGCTATTTAAATCAGAAACTGGAAGGCCCGGCATTTGAATATTTCCCTGATGGGAAAATAAAGGGGAAATATTCATACAGTAAAGGCACCATTGTCGGCACCAGTACGGAATATTATTCTACCGGTAAAATTCGTGGTGTTTACCACAGAAATAACCAAGGTGAAAACGACGGAACGTTCGAACAATACAGTGAAGAGGGCAAACTCCTTTCTAAAGCGACCTATAAAAATGGCAAACAGCTTTCTGCTCAGAGCTGGTATGAAAATGGGCATCCCAAAGAAGAATCCTCTTTTGATAGTGAAGGCCGTAAACATGGTGCGGTCAAAGAATGGTTCAGCAACGGAAAGCCTGCCTCATCCAAAATGTATAAACATGATGTGTTAGACGGGGATTTCGAAAAGTGGTACGAAAATGGTCACCGCGAATCAGTCTATCCCTATAAAAACGGTATGCTAAATGGGGACGCTAAGCACTGGAATGAACAGGGCAAACTCACCTATACCACCGAATATAAAGACGATAAAAAGCAGGGAGCCGATCGCCGCTGGAGCGAACGTACCGGTAAACTTGTTGAAGAGGTTATGTTTGCTAATGATGAAAGAAACGGCCTGAAAAGAGAGTTTAACGATCGTACGGGTAAGGTCTTAAGTGCGCTGCCCTATGTCGATGGCGACAAGGAAGGTACAGAAGAAGCCTATGATGAAGACGGCATAAAATACATCCGTTGTTACCACAACGATGAAGAGCTTTCAGAGCTATATGCGCCGACTGACGTCACCAATAAGGCAAAGCAGGGTGACAGCACTGCGCAATATCATTTAGGTAAGTATGAGTTTGAATGCACAAACTACGATGCGGCGATGAAATGGTTAACTCAGTCCGCAGAGCAAAATCATCCCGGCGCGCTTCTCTTTTTGGCCTATGCGTACAACGACGGTGATGGCGTAGCGCAAGACAGTAAAAAATATCTCTCCTATTTATTCAAAGCGGCAGAGCTTGGCGAAAGTGATGCGCAGTTAGAAGTGGGATATTTAAATCTTATCGGCGAAGGAATGCCGAAAAACCTGCCGGAAGCCTATAAGTGGATTAAAAAACCCGCTGACCAGGGAAATGCTCAGGCGCACTATAACCTTGGACTCATGTACAGGAATGGTGATGGCGTTGAGAAAGACCTCAACAAAGCCAAACTTCATCTTACAGCGGCGGTAAAAGGCGGCGTCAAACCTGCACTGGCAGCCTTAAAGGAATTAACGCCTCAAACTAAGTAAATATGACTTTGCTGTAAAGAGGCTATTCAAACGGAACTGAAAGGATACACGTTGCTATGAAATTTAAATTCGCCACATTACTCACAGCCGCCACGGTTTTTTACTCTTATCAGAGCGTTGCACAAAGTCAGCAATCGCCTGATGTCTGGTCAGTTGTCGAACAGAAACTGCAAAATGCCGTCCCTTTAAATGAAAACACCACTTTTAAATCGCAGGCAGCCTGGTTTGAATTACACAGGGAACTGTTTATGTACGGCCCGATGAGCCGTGCGGATGCATTACTGAAAAAGCTGGACACACAATCGAATGATGCGAAGTTTTCGCTAAACCATGAGGCCTCGTGGATCGCTGAAAATAATAGCCCGGATGCCGCGATGGTTTTCCTGTCCAAAATTGGTCTCGATAAACCGTCGAGCATTACCGCCTACGAGAGCTACGTTGATGGCTGGGTTAATCGCAAACAGCCTGAAAAAGCCTTAGCCCTTCTTAGCAAAAATGCCGACGCGAGGAATTTTTATTTAGCCACGGTTTTAGAATCCTGTCACTCAGAGCCTGATAAAACCGCCGCTATTTATAATGAAAATTAGGTAATGACTCCAACTTATTGATAGTGTTTTATGTTCAGATAATGCCCGATGACTTTGTCATGCAGCTCCACCGATTTTGAGAACGACAGCGACTTCCGTCCCAGCCGTGCCAGGTGCTGCCTCAGATTCAGGTTATGCCGCTCAATTCGCTGCGTATATCGCTTGCTGATTACGTGCAGCTTTCCCTTCAGGCGGGATTCATACAGCGGCCAGCCATCCGTCATCCATATCACCACGTCAAAGGGTGACAGCAGGCTCATAAGACGCCCCAGCGTCGCCATCGTGCGTTCACCGAATACGTGCGCAACAACCGTCTTCCGGAGCCTGTCATACGCGTAAAACAGCCAGCGCTGGCGCGATTTAGCCCCGACGTATCCCCACTGTTCGTCCATTTCCGCGCAGACGATGACGTCACTGCCCGGCTGTATGCGCGAGGTTACCGACTGCGGCCTGAGTTTTTTAAATGGCGGAAAATCGTGTTGAGGCCAACGCCCATAATGCGGGCGGTTGCCCGGCATCCAACGCCATTCATGGCCATATCAATGATTTTCTGGTGCGTACCGGGTTGAGAAGCGGTGTAAGTGAACTGCAGTTGCCATGTTTTACGGCAGTGAGAGCAGAGATAGCGCTGATGTCCGGCAGTGCTTTTGCCGTTACGCACCACCCCGTCAGTAGCTGAACAGGAGGGACAGCTGATAGAAACAGAAGCCACTGGAGCACCTCAAAAACACCATCATACACTAAATCAGTAAGTTGGCAGCATCACCGAAAATTACGCTGATAAAATTGTTGTTCCTTATACTCAGCTAAAAATGCTGCTTATTATTGCGAAGCAGTACCATGCCAAGGGCGACACCGCAAAGGCGTTGGTTTACGCAGATAGCGCGCTGAAAATGTTTGATACGGCTATTGCTCAACAACCGAGTGCTGAAGCCTACCGTTATCAAGAGTATCTCGACCTGATGGAGATCTATTACGCCACGGGTAATAAAGAGAAGGCGATGGCGTTGTCTGCGAGATTGCGCAAAGCAACCGGCAATAAAGGAAGCTATTTCCAGTATTCATTACCGGGATTGCTCTCTTTTTATAAGAAAAACGAGCTGACACAGAATTATCAGGAGACGCTTTCAACCTGTGTGACGCAGGTCGATAAAATATTCAATTTTGCCCCTTCGCCGCGCATTGAAATGGAGCTGATTGATTTATTAAGCAAGCTTGATGATGTTGCGCTGATGAATAAGCGTATCGATTTGCTGATGAGCGCGCCGGAATATACCTGCTACGACGACAGGTATTGCTACGAGTACAAAATCAAAGCGCTGAAGAATCTCTTTCAGCATAAGCAGAATGCTGTGGCGGAAAAGCATATCGCAACCCTCTCCGCCGAGGCGCAAACCCTGACGTTCGCCGAATGGGAAGATGCAACAAATGAAATAAGTGAAGTACTCAAAGAAATTGGCCATCCTGAGGCAGCGCAAAAATTAGCCGTCAGCGCCGAGGCGATTTACCTCAGCCAAGCAAAAGCCTGGCCTGATGAAGATATGTCGCGTTCCTTTCAAAGACTTGCAGAGCTTTACGGCTATGGCAACGACACGGTGAATGCCAAACGGGTGTTACACCAGCACGTTCCCTCTCTCGAAGAGGAGGCGATGATCGACCACTACATGAATGCAAAACAGTGGAGTCAGGCAAGGGAATTGATGATTAACGCAGATAGGGTCGATAATAAAAACCTGATGCTGTTACGCCAGATTTGTTCTGAAAACACGCCCGAGTGTCAGGAACATATTACCTTTACGCTGAAAAAATTAACCACGCAGGCGTCGATTACCCGCCAGGACGACACCGGTAATCAGCAGCTTTATCAGATTGGGAATATTTTTCACAGATTGGGTATCATACCGGGAGCGGAACAGCAGGCGCTGATTCAGGCGTTGTATAACAAGGCCGCAGAGCCTAAAAAAGCCACGCCTTAATCGATTTACCCGCCCGGCCACCTTTCTCACATGCGGGAAGGCGGCGGGCGGGAAAAATCAATCGCGGAAGTTTTTGAACTGGAACGGCTGGCCCAGATTGCCGCCGCGCATCAGCACCATCGCTGCCTGCAGATCGTCGCGGGATTTACCGGTCACACGCACTAACGTAAATTCGAATCCAAACCCACAGAGATTACCGCAAGATATTAATGTTGACCCAACACCGCCTGCCGGAAGACCCGCGCTGGAACGCCCTGCACGAGGAGTTCAGCTTTGACGACGACGACAACCTGCTGGGCATGAACATGCCGCCCGAAGGTGGCGAGCATCAGGCGAAAGTCAAAGGCGACCGCCTGCTGCTACAGGGCAGACCACCACTATGAGTACGACGAGTTCGGCAATCCCATCGCTGACCGCTGGGGCAAGGCGCAGTGCCGGAAGCACCGATTTGAATGGAACGGCGAGCACCGGCTGGTGCGCTTTACCGACGTGCGCCACTATGATGATGAAGGCTTTCCGCGCCACTCGTGGCGCTATGAGTTCGATAATGGCGTGACCACCCTATATCCCTGTCCGACGCGAAAATCCTCAGTATCAAGCCTTCTGATAATCCCTTTAAGCTGATCGATTCTCACGGTCGGTATCTGCTTGTTAATCCGGGCTTGTGGGTCCAGGCGCTCAAGGAGCGTGAAGTGCGGCGCAATGTTTTCGCCTTCCGGCGCGTTTCCTGACGTAGACGCGATTATCGGCGACAGGTCTCCGGCGATGGTGATGAAGCCGCGGCACAATAAGGCCTTAACGGGATACAGAACCGCCTCCCGCTAAGGCTTCATTCAGCCACTTTCCATATCACATAAATACGCCTCTTCCGCTCCTGTCCAGCAGCAGGCGACAGCTCATTTCGTTAGCGAAACGGTGGCTCATTAAACGTGCGTAATTTACGTGAGTGCAAACGATCACCTTCTGCGCGTAGTAAATCAATAGCACGAATACCAATTTGCAAATGTTCTGAAATAGCCCCCTCATAAAACCGGTTTGCCTGCCCGGGCAGTTTAATTTCACCGTGTAAAGGTTTGTCAGAAACACAAAGCAGCGTGCCGTAAGGCACGCGGAAGCGATAGCCCTGGGCTGCAATCGTCGCGCTCTCCATATCAATCGCGACCGCGCGGCTAAGGTTGAATCGCAGCGCCGATGCGGAATAACGAAGCTCCCAGTTACGATCATCCGTGGTGACGACCGTTCCCGTGCGCAGTCGCTGTTTCACCTCTTCACCGGGCATTCCGCTAACCGCTTTGGTGGCGTCGTACAGCGCACGCTGTACTTCCGCAATGCTTGGAATAGGAATATCAGGCGGCAGAACGGCATCCAGCACATGATCATCGCGTAAGTAGGCATGGGCCAGCACATAATCACCAATCGCCTGACTTTCTCGTAACCCTCCACAGTGCCCAATCATAAGCCAGACGTCAGGCCGCAACACGGCCAAATGGTCGCAAATCGTTTTAGCATTTGAAGGGCCGACACCGATATTTACCAGCGTAATCCCCTGCCCATCTGCCGTTACCAGGTGCCAGGCGGGCATCTGATGCTTCTTCCAGGCCAGATCGGAAATAGCCTCTTCCGGCGCTTCCGTTTCTGCCGTGATCCAAATTCCGCCGGCACAGGAAAGCGCGATATAGGGACTGTCAGGATCAAGAATTTGGCTGCATCCCCAGCGCACAAACTCATCGACATAGCGGGTGTAGTTGGTAAACAAAACGAAGGGCTGAAAATGTTCAACCGGCGTACCGGTATAGTGCCGTAACCGGGCCAACGAGAAGTCAACACGACGCGCGTCGAAGTGCGATAGCGGATAGAATTCGCCGGGGTGGAACAGACCGTCTGCCGTCTCATCGCCAATCTGCGCCAGTTCTGTGGTAGGAAAATGGCGCGTTAGCCCGGCGCTCATAGAACGATCCAGCGTCAGAGCCGAGCCATCGATCACATAAGGATACGGGATCTCATGGTGCGAGGCCTCTACCGCAATATGCGCGCCATAATCATGGTAAACGAGGTTAAGCTGTTCCAGAAGATAAGCGCGAAATAGCGCAGGCCGCGTAACGGTAGTGGTATAACAGCCGGGATGAGTAAAGCGTCCAAAAGCGCGTGTTTTAGGCGGGTTCGGTGTCGCGCCATCCCAGCTTACAGACAGCGAAGGATAAACAAACAGTCCGTTAAGCCTGGCGTGGGGATCGGGCAGCGTACCGTTATCAACATAGTCAGCGATGGCTTCACGGAGCGCGTTAACCGACTGCTCGTATAGCTCCTCCAGGCGATCCAGCGCCTGCTCGGGCGTTAGGTTTGTGCCTTTATTTTCCATATTATTCTCCTTAGCGTTCACAGGTGAGGCACGTCATTCGATAGTATGACAGCAAAGGAGGAAACTAAAGGGGTTAGCGTAAGGGTGGCGACAGTAAACATGAACCCTTTAAAAAGAAAAGAGAACTATCTTAGCGCCACCATCATCGCTCAAAAAGAAGGGTACTGGTACAGCCATTTGTTAAGTTCATTACAATTAGTCATATAACCATTTCCCGGCTTTTGCTGACTCGATCAGCATGCTGATAGTGAAATCTGGGACGGGTACAGGTTCCGTTTTCTTGAACGGATGCCATGAAAAAGGGTGATTAGGAAAATAGGTTTCTATTCTGAAGTTACCTCGCTCGACATTGAGTTCCTCGAAGAATTTATTCATGAGATCTTCGGCTTCAAGTTCATCAATGCTCAGATCAGTATCAAGGTCAATCTCTGGTGTTAATTCCACTTGCTTAATGTTGAAAAGATATGTGCCAGCATAAGGCCGTACAAGCTCGTAAACTTGCTGTTCAATATTGTCTACCATAACTTATCATTGCCCCGAGCAATGGTATTGTAGTCGCGTATAGTGCAATATGTTATTTGTGACACATCTGCGGCAAGGATAATTTCCCCGATCAAAGGAATGGAACGTCCAACAAACGGCGCAATGTTACGAACCATAACACGTCTGGCTGTCCATGGGGTGTAACCGCCTAACCATGTCGGAAGGGATATTCCAAAGGGAAATTTTGACTTTTTAAACACTGCACGTGCAGTCCTGGACGCGTATGATGTGCCTTTAGTCGCTCCAGCGGGTTTCGCCCTTGTCCAAAGATTATTACGACCTGATGCCAAAGCAACAACAGCCCCGAAATCTGCAACACCAATCCCAAACTGGCTTGCGGTATTCTCACAAAAAATCATAACAGAAGTTCGGCAGCAGTCAGATTGGATTTTCCTGCATAGAAGTATGTTCCATTTAGTTCTTCTACTGTATCCATTAGAAACTCTATAGTTACTATTTTGGTTTACTTATTGTACATCCTTGTTTCGAATGAAAGAAATCAATCTTTTGGGAAAGAACGGATCAAGATCACTGGAAATATCTGAAATCAGATGAAAGAGACAGTCGCGATTCCCACCAGGGGCATCACCTGGCAAGCTTGTGTGATCGCTCCGTTTGAACCGAACACATCTATATGTCAGCATACTGATACGGGTTTGATCTTGCGGATAGCGGTATCGGTTAATGCCATACGTGGGGGCTCCATTTTCTCAGCGAACCGTGAAGCCTCCGATTAAGCCCCCAAAAACCATGGATGTCAAAAAACCCGGTAAACCTTCTCAGGTCAACCGGGTAAAGATAATTTATTGTTTTTTAAACGTCTCCGGACTCACCAGGATATCCCGAAACTAAAATCTGGCTCCTCTGACTGGACTCGAACCAGTGACATACGGATTAACAGTCCGCCGTTCTACCGACTGAACTACAGAGGAATCGTGTGAACGGGGCGAATATTAACGAGGTGCCCCTGGCTTGTCAAAGCCTGTTTTCACAAAAAAAGTTCGTTTGCTGCTTTATTCCACACTTCGGTTAAAATTCACCGTTTCCTGATGATTTTCACAGCAAAAAGCGCTTACTCCCTCTTTACGCGCGGGTATCTCCACAGCCAGCGCCCGCTTATCAGACGCCAGTAAAACAGTGCGCCACGCACGGCCCAGTCAAGAAACATCCCCAGCCAAACCCCTACAACCCCCATACCCAGCACAATACCAAGCGTATACCCTGCCACAACGCGACAGCCCCACATCCCCAGCATCGATACCCACATCGCAAATCGCACATCGCGCGCGCCTTTAAAACCCGACGGCAACACCCACGCGGCCGCCCAAATTGGCATAAAGGCAGCATTAAGCCAGAGCAGAACTTTCACTACCTCTTTTACGTCCTGCTCCTGGGTATAAAATGAGGCAAACAGACCCGCAAACGGCGCCGTCCCCCAGGCAATTGCCGTAAGTACGATAGTCGACATCCAGAATACATGGCGCAGTTGACGCTCTGCCTGACCAATTTGCCCGGTACCAAGACGCTTACCGGTGATAATAGTCGACGCCGAACCAAGGGCGTTACCCGGCAGGTTGATAAGCGCCGCCACGGAAAAGGCAATAAAGTTACCCGCAATAACGTTAGTGCCCATTCCGGCGACAAACATTTGCGTCAGTAGCTTGCCACCGTTGAACAGCACTGATTCAATGCTCGCCGGAATACCGATACCCATCACTTCCCAGATAATGCCGAAATTCAGCGGCTTCAGATAGCTTTTCAGCGGAATGCGCAGCGCCGGATTAAAACCAATCATCAGCACCCAAATAATCGCTACCGCGCCGATGTAGCGCGAAATGGTTAATCCCAGCCCCGCGCCGGCAAAACCCAGCCCTTGCCAGGAGAAAGCCCCGTAAATCAGGATGCTGCTGATAATAATATTGAGAATGTTCATCCCGCCGTTAATCATCAACGGGATTTTCGTATTCCCTGCCCCACGCAGCGCGCCGCTACCGATTAGCGCAATTGCCGCAGCCGGATAACTCAGCACCGTCAGTTCAAGGTACGTTAACGCCAGCCCCTTTACTTCTGGCGTCGCCTCGCCTGCGACAATATTAATAATTTCACTGCCGAAATAATGAATGACCACTGCCAGCACAACGGCAAATAGCGTCATAATCACCAGCGACTGGCGCGCCGCCGCCCTTGCGCGTCGCCTGTCGCGCTTGCCGAGGCTAAAGGCGACCACCACCGTAGTACCAAGATCGATAGCCGCAAAAAAAGCCATAATTACCATATTAAAACTGTCGGCAAGCCCCACGCCCGCCATTGCTTCCTTGCCCAGCCAACTGACGAGAAAAGTACTGAGCACGCCCATTAGCAAAACACAGGTATTTTCCAGAAAAATAGGGATAGCAAGTGGGGTGATTTCACGCCAGAACAACACTTTGTAGCTCTTGCGTTTGGCATACCAGGGCGTACGGACGACAGCCTGGCGTAAGGCAGTGGAGACGTTCAAAATGGACCTTAAAGAAGAGAGTTGAAACCACATTTCAATAATGAGCGAGAAATCGTAAGGCTGCAAAGCTTTTTGCAGAAAAAATGTCTGCAAATGCAACAAAGTGATGAGATAACCCGCAATCGAATCTGTAAGAGGTTAAATGGGGTTTGACAAAAATTTTTCCGCCGCTAATATACGACCCCACACGATTCCTCTGTAGTTCAGTCGGTAGAACGGCGGACTGTTAATCCGTATGTCACTGGTTCGAGTCCAGTCAGAGGAGCCAGATTTTAGTTTCGGGACATCCCAGCGAGTCCAGAGACGTTTAAAAAAACAAGAACTTATCTTTACCCGGTTGACCTGATAAGGTCTACCGGGTTTCTTGACATCCATAGTTTTTAGGGGCCTAATCGGGGGCCTCACGGTTCGCTGAGAAAATGGAGCCCCTGCCATGACACTCACTACTAATACAGATACTCCAGCCCATGAAAACCAGCAATGCGACAGGATATTTAAAGGCCAGGCCTGCCCGCGCTAATGTTGACCGGCATTCCGGAACGGCGCTCCAGCACCTCATTAACCCGCGAAGTATCAACGTCATCCCCTTTGATAAACGTGCGCAGCACTGGCGTAACGGGCAATGGAACTTTTTTGTCTGACTCAAATTCAGCACGGTTGCGAGAAAGCGGTTCGTGTACCTCCAGCCAACGACTGCCATCCGGCTCTACCGAAAATTTAACGGGCCTGTCGATAATCTGAACGCGGGTTCCTACAGGAACATGGTCGAATAAATATTTAATATCGTCATTGCGTAAACGGATACAGCCCTGACTGACGCGAAGGCCAATGCCAAAGTTAGCGTTAGTGCCATGGATGGCATATAACCTGCCGATATATATTGCGTATAGCCCCATAGGGTTATCCGGCCCCGCAGGCACCATCGCGGGCAGCGTTTTTCCCTCTTTAGCATATTCCCGACGCGTATTAGCCGTTGGCACCCAAACCGGGCCATCTTGTTTGCGTTCAACCGCAGTTACCCAGTTGCGCGGCGTTTCACGGCCAGCCTGACCAATACCAATAGGTAGCACCTCAACCGTATTCGTGCCTGCGGGATAATAATAAAGGCGCATCTCGGCGACGTTTACCACAATACCTTCACGAACGGTGTCAGGCAGAATCAACTGCTGCGGCACCACCAGTGTGGAACCAGACTGAGGTAAAAACACATCCACGCCGGGATTCGCTTCAAGCATATTACTCAGCCCTTGACCGTAGCGGGCGGCAAATGACTCTAAGGGCTGAGTATTGTTCTGCGGTACGGCGATTGTGACAGGCTGTCCTACCAGACGACTGCCTTCGGGCGGCAACGGATAGCTTATAGCCAGCGAGAAATGGCTTACCAACAAGACGAAAAACGGAAAAAAAGGTGTGATACGACGCATTATATCCCTTCCTTTGTCGCGGCAGGTGTGCGTTAAGTATAGCTTTTTTCTCACATGGCTGGTGTTGTGCGCCCGGGTTATGTTGCGTTTGCGTTCCCCTCCGGCAGGACAATATTACTGGCCGCCAACTCCCCCATGTTGTGGAACATGGCGCACGCGGCTTCCACGATCGGCATCGCCAGCGCCGCGCCGCTTCCTTCACCTAACCGCATCGCCATATGCAAATAGGGTTCCATAGACAAATGCGCGAGCGCGATGCGGGCGCCCTTTTCCGCCGAAAAGTGCGACGGGATCAGATAAGGTCTCACCGCAGGCGCAATCTGACAGGCCGCCAGCGCTGCCGAGTAGGAAAGAAAGCCATCCAGCAATACGGGTAAGCCACACCTTGCCGCGCCAAGCATCACGCCGGTCATCCCGACCAGATCAAAACCACCCACCTTCGACAACACATCAATGCCGTCGCGCGGATTGGGCTGATTAATCGCAATCGCCCGCCGCACGACGTCCACTTTATTATCGATGCGGGAAGGCGGAAGATTCGCGCCAATCCCCACCACCTCTTTTGCATCACTTCCTGTAAAAACGCTGACCATCGCGGCGGCTGGCGTAGTGTTCGCCATTCCCAGCTCCCCTACGCCAAATAAGGTCACGCCGCGTTGCGCCAGGTCGCAGGTGTAGCGGGAAACCTCCAGCAAAAGCGCCTCAGCCTGCAAGCGACTCATCGCCGGGCCAACGGCAATATTTCCGCAGCCGCGCGCGACGCGCATATTAACTACGCCAGGAATAGGTTCGGCATCAATACCGACATCAATGACATGCACCTTCGCACCGGCCTGAGCGGCAAGCACGCATACGCCGGTTGTTCCCCGCGTCATATTCGCCGCCTGAATCGCCGTCACGATTTTGGGCGAAACCGCTACGCCTTCATCCCAGACGCCATGGTCGGCGCACATCACCAGCACCGCCTTTTCACCTACCTGCGGCGTACCGTTAAGACCCGGCATACCCGCGAGCTGAACGGCTAAGGTTTCCAGTCTGCCCAGGCTGCCCGGCGGTTTGAGCAGGCCGTCAATATGTTGCTGCGCACGCGCCATCGCCTCGGCGTCCGGCGCAGGAATGTCACGGAGTAAAGCGTGTAGTGTCTGCATAAGATGTCTCGTCCGTAATAATCGGCTCATAACAGAGCCAGCAGAAAGATCAATTCACCAAGTTCGATCGCCGCGCCCAGCGTATCGCCGGTTTGACCGCCAAGCGTACGTTTAAGCAACTGGCCAAGGATGAAAATCGCCGCGCATGTGACCACCATTGCGGCCAACCCTTGCATACCAGGCAGTAATACCGTGGCGACGATTACCGCCAATCCCAGAGTAATGCAGGTTTGCCGTCCGCTGACTTTACCGATAAATACATTGCCAAGCCCCTCTTCACGGGCGTAGCGATGACGGTACATCAATAAAACGGCGCTGCCGCGTCCGGCCGCACAGGCCGCCGCCAACGCCGCCAACATTGGCGTTCCACGTAACGCCAGTTCGCTGACCACCAGAATTTTTGCCAGTAGCACAAAAATAAGCGCCAGCCCGCCATGGGTTCCCAGACGACTATCACGCATAATCTCCAGCATTCGCTCACGGCGGCGCGCGGAAAAAATGCCATCGCAGGTATCGGCCAGCCCATCCAGGTGAAAACCACCGGTCAGCAGCGCCAGCGCCAGAATACAGAACAACGCCGCTAGCGGAATACCACACCAGGGTTGCAGGAGGATGAAAATCAGGCCGCTTACGCCCCCCAGAATCAACCCGATAAAGGGAAACATCACGATCCCACGCGAATACTGCTCGAAATCCAGTCCCTGCGACCAGCGTGACGGCACGGGCAAGCGGCTAATAAAAGCGAGCATGGCCCAAAACAGCTTACTCATTTAATTTTGACTCCAATACCTGAGACTACCAGCCAGACCTCATCCGCCGCTGCCGCCAGTCGTTGGTTGACCCGACCGGCAATATCACGAAAATGGCGCGCCAGACGGTTTTCCGGGACGATCCCCATTCCCACCTCATTTGTCACCAGTACCACTTTCGCCGGGCAGCGCTGGCAGGCTGCAATTAAAATCTGAATTTCATCGTCAATGGCGCGCTCCATCGCCGCGTAATCCCACTGTTCGGGATCGTTCTCGCCTCCCAGCGCAAACAGCAGATTCGTCACCATGGTGGTAATACATTCCAGCAAAATCGCGTCGTCAGGGGCAAGATCCGCGGTAATCAACGTATCAAGATGCCGCCAGCATTCTGCGGTCCGCCAGTGTGCCGGCCTGCCATCTTTATGATGCTGAATTCTCGCCGCCATCTCGTCATCAAGAATCTGCGAGGTGGCGATATACAGTACCTGCGGCGCATCGCCAATTAAGGCTTCAGCATGACGGCTTTTACCACTACGTGCCCCGCCCGTCACCAGAATCATCATACCGGCTCCTGATGTTGTTGCATGATGGTATAAATTTTATCAATATCAATATGTTGCCGCATCGCTTCCGCCAGCAGATCAAATTGCCGCGCTTTATGATCCGCATAACAAAAAGTCGTTTCCCACGGCGCAAGCCCCTTTCGCGCCCGTAACCCATTGACCACCGCACGGGTAAAGGCATCGCTGTCAAACAGGCCGTGAAGGTAAGTGCCAAACGCCAGTCCGTCGGCGGTGACCGCGCCATCCGCCACAGAGCATCCATTTTTCTGTAACGTCATGGCCGTACAGCATCCTTCCTGCAGCACCGTTTCCCCCATGTGAATTTCATAACCGCGTACCGGTAGCCCCGCCGCGGCAGCCAGCCAGCCGGGCAGCTCGCCTGACATTGTCGCGTTAACCTGCGTCGTGGTTTTATCCTGTGCAAAGCGAGTGATTGTATTAAGCAGCCCCAGGCCCGGCTGCGTACCCAGCCCCGACTCCACCTCATCCACAATGGTGTCGCCCAGCATCTGGTAGCCGCCGCAAATCCCCATCACCGGCACGCCCTGCCGATGTGTCTGCAATACCGCATCCGCCATCCCGCTTTCGCGCAGCCAGGCGAGGTCGCTCAGCGTATTCTTACTGCCCGGCAGGATCACCAGATCAACGTCAGTCAACGCTTCCGGGCGGCGAATATAGCGTATGCGCACATCCGGCTGCGCCGCCAGAGCGTTAAAATCCGTAAAGTTAGAAATATGTGGCAGTTGCACAATGGCAATAGTGATATCACGGGGGGCGTTACCGCGATATTTATCGTTTTGCAGCGCGACGCCATCTTCATCTTCCAGATCCACATCCAGCCACGGCATCACTCCCAGGACCGGGACGCCGGTAAGCGATTCGATTTGTTCGATACCGGAATAGAGTAGCGCCACGTCGCCGCGGAATTTGTTGATAATGACGCCCTTTACTCTGTCACGCTCCTGTTTATGCAGCAGCGCCAGCGTGCCATAAATAGCGGCGAATACGCCGCCCCGGTCGATATCCGCCACCAGAATAACCGGACACTGGGCCATTTCCGCCATTCCCATATTGACGATATCGCGATCGCGCAGATTGATTTCCGCCGGGCTTCCGGCGCCTTCCAGCACAATAACGTCATATTCCTGCGCCAGGCTGTTATAGACCGCAAGGATTTGCTCACGCAAACGCGGTTTATAGTCATGGTAACTAACCGCATCCATATTGGTCGCCACTTTCCCCATCAGCACGACCTGCGCCTGGCGATCGCTGGTCGGTTTGAGCAGCACCGGGTTCATACGCACATCTGGCGTGATCCCCGCGGCTTCCGCCTGAAAAATTTGCGCCCGCCCCATCTCTTTACCATCCGGCGTAATACCAGAATTAAGCGCCATATTTTGCGATTTAAACGGCGCGGTACGCAGACCATCCTGATAAAAAATGCGGCATAAACCCGCCGCCAGCACACTTTTGCCGACGTCGGATGCCGTCCCCTGCAACATAACTGCCTGCGTCATGACGCCTCCCTGAATGCGCACTTTTGCATTCGATGAAAAAACTCCGTTTCTGTTTTACACAGCGGCAGTCCCAGTTGAGTATGAAGTTTGACCAGCCAGGGCTGGGTTAGCCCCGCGTGTTCCATCGCTTCCGTACACGCGAAAACCTCGCCAGGCGCGCCATGCGTCAGGATCTGGCCCTGGCGTAATACGTATACGGCATCGCTAATTTCATAAATAAGATCGATATCATGGCTGGAGATAATGACATGATTGCCCTGCGCCACAATCCGCCTGATGATAGCAATCATCTGAGTGCGCCCTGCGGGATCGAGACCAGCAGTGGGTTCATCCAGCAATAGATAGCGCGCCTGTAGCACCAGCGCTCCGGCGATAGCCACACGTTTTTTTTGCCCATGACTCAAACACTGAATGGGCTGATGGCGAAAATGTTGGGCGTCAACCAGCGTTAGCGCCTCGTCGACGCGGCGCGTGATTTCCGCCTCCGGCACCCCCAAATTACGTAAACTAAATGCAATATCGCTATCGATATCAGTATAAAAAATCTGCTGTTCAGGGTCCTGAAAAACCGTCGCAACTTGCTGGCGCAGCGCCAGTAGTCCGCGCTTGCTGTAATCCAGCGGTTTTCCCTGCCACAACACGGCCCCTTTTTGCGGACGCAACAAGCCGCTCAGGTTCATAAAAAGCGTAGACTTCCCACAGCCGTTCGCGCCCACCAAACCGGTAACAGGCGAAAGCGAAAAATCCATATTTAACCCTTTAAGTACCGGCTCATTCTGATAACGAAACCACAGGTCTGAAGTGGCAAGCATAATAGTCCTTACAGGTGAAAATCACCCTGATACAGTTTGATATCCAGCGTGGTGGTCATTTGCTGATAACGCATTAACACCCGCGTAAACAGGAGTCCAGCCAGCATCGCCAGAGATCGATAGCCGTTCGGCAGGCTGCAATAACCAAAACGCAGCGTTTGCGCACGACGGATTGCCACCGCCTCATCCAGAAGAATAAAGAGAAAGCGCCACGTTAACAGGATTTGCTCGGTAAGCAGGCGTGGAATATGCGCGCGCTTAAGCAAGCTAATTAACTGCGGAAACGGTAGGTTCATCACCAGCCACAACGTCGCGGACAGCGCCGTCAGGCTACGCCAGAACGTTTCATTCGCCGTAACCACGCCCGCACGGGTAATCCCGATCCAGTACGGCCCAACAGATATGCCAGCCAGCAGCATTTGCGGCTCGCGGCTGATGCTGAAGATAATCGTTATCACGCCGACCAACAAAAATCCAAAAGGTATCGCCATCCATCGACACCAGCGCCAGAGGGATATGCGCAATAGCCAACAGCTCAATCCGGCAATGATCAGCAGCTCAATGCCCTGCCCTACAGGCGGCAGAACAAACGCCAGTATCATCATCGCCAGCCACAGCAAAAACTTGCGCTGCGGCGCAACGTGTGCCCAGCGGCTTTGATAGCTGAGTCGATCAAGCCCGGTCATCACGGCGTTGTTTACCTTTGCAATACCCCAGGATATAAAAAATCACCGCCGCGCCAAGAGAGCCCTGAAGGGTAAACAGCAGGCTTTCAATTTCACCGCTGGCAGGTTCATATAACGGCTGAAACCAGGGTTTATACTGCGGCGCAATAGCCTGAATCTGGCTTTCCGCTTCGCCGTCTGAACCGCCATATTCACCGCCATGGTTAATAAAAAACGGCAGAATCACCAGCGCCACCACCATCGCTAACAACATCAACGTTTTTTTCATTTTAATGTCCTTGTACGGTAATCACTTGCCGTTTGGTTAACTGGTCATAAATCATGACGGTTAATAAACCTTCAGCAATGGCGACAGGAATCTGTGTGAGGCAGAAAATCCCCATAAACTTCACAACAGACCCTGTCGCTCCGGCATGGGGATCGGGAAACGCAACGCCAAGCTGGACTGAAGTCACAAAATAGGTCGCCAAATCCGCCAGTATCGCGCACAGAAAAACGGCGACATCACGGCGCAGTCCGGCACGGCAGGCCATTTTCCACACCAGATAACCGACAACCGGGCCAATCACCGCCATCGACATTCCATTTGCGCCAAGCGTCGTCAGGCCACCGTGCGCCAGCAATAGCGCCTGAAACAACAGCACAACCGCGCCGAGAATCGCCACCACCCCGGGCCCGAACAAGATAACCGCCAGACCAACGCCGGTCGGATGTGAACAACTCCCCGTTACCGACGGAATTTTGAGCGCGGACAGGACAAAAATAAACGCGCCGCACAGCGCCAGCAGTACCTTCTGATGATTATCCTCCTGCACAATACGCCGTAAGCGCACCAGTCCATACCACAAGCAGGGTAAAAACAGTAGCCACCAGGCCAGCGCCCACACTGGCGGTAAAAAGCCCTCCATGATATGCATCGCAAACGCCTGTTGCGGGACAACCATCAGCAATAGCGCTGCAGCCAGTCCACTGAAAGACAACTGTCGAAGCTGCTGTTCAAGTTTCATTCTGCATACTCCCACTGTTTATTGAGCAGAATGGTCGAAAAATAGGGCAACGGTCGATCATCGTTGACCTCGTGGAGATGGCGCCAGCACTGCTCGCCGGGCAGTGTGGCCTCGGACATCATTAAGGCGCATTCCAGCAGGCCAGCCTGCGCCAGCAAAGCTTTAATACGGGCGAACCGGCCATACACTTTCATCAACACCAGGCTATCATGCTGTTGTAGCGCCTGGGCTATTTCCGCTTCCGGCGCGGTACAAGAAATAACCGCCAGCGATTGCCGTTCTATGGCGAGCGGCATTTTCGCGCGGGCGGCTATCGCGGCGAAGGACGTGACGCCGGGGACAATCTCCAGCCACTCCGGGCAGCCGATTCGCTGGAGTAAAAAAATCCAGGTACTGAATAGCATCGCATCGCCCAGGGTAATAAAACCGACCTGTTTACCCGCTTCCACCTCTGCGGTAAGCGCGGCGGCAACCTCGTTCCAGACCGCTTCTTTCTCGGCGCCGTCAGCGCTCATAGGGAAATGGCAACAACGTACTTCCGTCTGCTCGCCGAGATAGTCGCGCACAATCGACAGCGCCAGACTATCGCCCCCCTTACGACCGGCGGGCGCATACAGAATGTCCAGCGAGCCAAGAATCCGCGCTGCGCGGACGGTTATCAGGTCGGGCGCGCCTGGCCCGGTACTTAATGCGTATAATTTACCGTTCATGCCGCCTCCTCTACCGCCATGTTCAGCGCCTGGTGCAAATGCGCGACAAACATCGCCCGGATAGCCGGGTTTTCTCCCAGCCCGCTCAGCCACGGCGTCGCCGGAATGCCCGCCGCGTTAAAGCGCATTTTCCATGAGTCGCCGTCGTCTGAAGCCATATCATTAATGGCGTGATCGCCCGCCACCAGCATTAATGGCATCAAATGTACGCCGGTGACGCCTTCGTCACGCAGGCTGTCGATCAGGATGTCGACCTCCGGGTAGCTTTCTACGGCGCCGACGCGCGCCGGAAAGCGCTGCGCGGTCATCATATGATCGAGACAGGCATAAGCTGCGAATGCGTGATGGCTGGCGCCGTGGCCCATAAAAACGACTTTCTCCGTTTGTCTGAGCGATGGCATCTGTTGTCGCAACGCCTGCATTAGCTGCACATAATCGTTATGGCTGCTCAACAGCGGCACGCCCAGCGTCAGGCGAGTGAATAACGGACGCAAGAGTTGTACTTCACGGACAATTTTTTCATATTCGTCGCCGTTAATAATGTGCAACGACTGAATCGCCACGTCCTGATATCCCTGTGCGGCAAGCTTTTGCAAAGCCTGTAATGGCGTATCGATGTCGATACCGTCACGCTGGCGAAGCTTGCGAATGATCATTCCGGAAGTGAAGGCGCGAAACAGGTCGCGATCGGGACAGGACGCCGCCAGATCACGTTCGCACGCCACAATGTTTTTTTCACAGGTGTCGTGATAGCTGGTGCCAAAACTGACCACCAGAAGCGCTTTTTTCATTTTTACTCCTTAGCTGCGGCCAGCCAGCGCGATAAACGCTGCGCAAAGGCGGCCTGGCTTTCCAGTAACTCATCACCCGTCACAAGCGGCGTCGGGCGCGCAATAACGATGCAAGGAATGCCCGCATCCAGACAGGGCTGAACTTTTTCCTGATATCCCCCCTCCGCGCCGGACGCTTTGGTAATGACCACGTCGGCCCGGCACTGGTGGTAAAACGCGGCGTTAAAATCAGCGCTGAACGGCCCACACAGAGCGAAAATTTCTCCAACGCCGAACCCCAGTTCGCTGCAGCGTTGAATCACCTCCGCCACGGGCAGTACGCGCGCCAGCAACGTTTTTTCCGCCAGCCCGGCACGCCAGACGGCCAGATCTTTACTGCCGGTCGTCAGTAACACGCGCGGACCAAAACGCCTCGCTATCTCGCAGGCATCGGCAATACTGCGCGCCGTATAGAGAAGCGGATGCGTCAGATTGCTAAGCTGCTCCGGACGCTGATAACGACTTAACAACACGCCTGCCGTTTCACAGGCGCGAAGGAGGTTATGGCTGACCATTTCTGCATAAGGATGCGATGCATCTATTACCCAGCGAGTACGGTTTTCTTTTAGCCAGGCGACCATCTGCCCGTACTCCAGACGACCACAGCGCACCTGCCCTTTAATGTCGCCCGCCAGCGCTTTTCCGGCTGGCGTCGCCACGGATAAGGTGTACGCGACGTTCGCCGCATCCAGTTGTCGGCATAACGCGCGCGCATCGCTGGTGCCGCCCACCACCAGCACATCCCCCTCATTCACAGCGTGTAACCTCGCGGCGTTATCATCAGCCCATCCTGAACATAGGTCGTTTTATTACCAACGATGACCAGACTGGTCATATCTACCGGTTCAAAATCCATATCGCCGAGCGTAGTCAGCCATTTTTCCTCTTTCTTACGTCCGGCGGATTTCACCACGCCAACCGGCGTTTGCGCGCTTTTACTGGCGGCAAGCAGGTCAAACGCGCGCGCCAGATGCCCTTCGCGGCCGCGGCTGCGCGGGTTGTAAAAACAGATAACAAAGTCTGCCTCTCCGGCGGCAACAATACGTTTTTCAATTACCGGCCACGGGGTCAGCAGGTCGCTGAGGCTGATATGACAGAAGTCGTGCATCAGCGGCGCACCCAGCAGCGAGGCGGCTGCGATACTGGCGGTCATCCCCGGAATAAGGCGAACCTCTACATCCAGCTTCTGCTTGCTCACCAGCTCCAGCACCAGTCCCGCCATGCCGTAAATACCGGCGTCGCCGCTGCTAATCAGCGCCACGTTATGCCCGGCCTGCGCCAGCTCAATCGCCGCCTGGCAGCGTTCAATCTCTCTGCACATCCCGGTTTTGATCACCTGCTTATCGCCGGTAAAGGCTTTCACCAGGTGGGTGTAGGTTTTATAACCGACGACGATTTCCGCCGCCTGAAGCGCCTCAATCGCCTCCATCGTCATCATTGCCTGCGAACCGGGGCCAATACCAATTACGCTCAACATCAGTGTGCAACTCCTAAAGTAATAGTGACGCCCTGTTCTCGCAGGGTCTCGCCTAACAATTGTCCCTGGCTTAATAACCACGCTGCCGGGCCGGATACGCTGCCAACGCCCACCGTTTTTCTGACGAAGCCAGAACCGGGAAAATGGTGTTCGAATTCGCGTAACGCTTCGGCGGTAAAGGTTTTAAAAGGCACGCGGCAGCAGGAGGCGAGCTGAATAAGCCCCGGCTCCCCTTTTTTGAGCGTGACGCTGCCAATCGCTTTTAACGCCAGCGGATCGAGTTTCTGCGCTTCAAGCTGGCGCGCCAGTAATGTCGCTAACAGGGGAAATGGCGTATCGCGGCGGCAGCCAATTCCCGCCACCACGCGCTGGGGCACCAGTTTCCAGTGCGGTACGGGAAGCTCAGGGAGGTCATTACGCAAAGAGACGCAGATAAGCGCATCCAGTTCAGGCAGCCGCTGCAAATCATCAACAGGGATAAAACCGCGAATATCACACTGGCCGATCTCTTCCGTTAGTTCGGCATCCCACCATAACCCCACACGTTGATGACTGACCAACATCTGGTTAACGGTTTTTACCGCCGTTCGAAGATCGGACATGCGGGCGTTAAGCTGGAAAGCTAAGGTGTCCAACGCGGACATCTCATTGACATCCGTTGCCGTGGTAATCACCGGATCGGCGCCTAACATTCCTGCCAGGTAGCGCGTCAAGGCATTGGCCCCGCCCGCATGACCGGAAAGCAGGCTAATGACATGCTGACCTCGTTCATCAATGACGACCACCGCCGGATCGCTGAACTTGTCGTTCACTAACGGCGCCAGGACACGAACGGCAATGCCGGTCGCGCCGATAAAAATAAGCGCGGTATAAGTGGTAAAAGCCTGCCGGGCGGTATTAGCGAATCCGCCATCGAAGGGAATAAATCCCTCTTCCCGCAGTTTTTCACTGGTAAAGCAGGTTAACGGCAGCATCGCGGCGAGTCTCTTTGCCAGCGCCACGCCGCCGGGCGTCAGGCAAAACAACGCAATGGATTCAGGCTTTACGGTATTCATGGCTAAAGTCCGCTGCATAAAGTCTTGAGTAGTGATACTCCTTACCCAGAAAATTCCCGACCAGGATTAGCGCCGTCTTACGGATGCCAGCATCACGTACTTTGTCGCTAATATCCGCTAACGTGCCGCGAACGGTCTGACTTTCCGGCCAGGTAGCCTTATAAATGACCGCGACAGGCGTAGTTGCCGGATAACCGCCGGCAATGAGACGTTCCGCCACCCGGTGAATACGCTGAACGGAGAGATAAATCGCCATCGACGTCTGGTGACTGGCGAACGCCTCCAGTTGTTCGCGCGCCGGTACTGGCGTACGCCCTTCCAGACGGGTAATAATGAGACTCTGCGATACCTCCGGTACGGTATATTCCACACCCAGCTCCGCCGCAGCGCCGAGAAACGCGCTGACGCCAGGCACTACCTGCCAGTCGATACCACGGCGAGTTAACTCCTCGCCTTGCTCACGTACGGAGCCGTACAGCGAGACATCGCCCGTTTGCAAACGCACCACCGTTTTTCCCGCCTTCACGCCCGCCGCCATCAGCTCGATAATCTGCTCAAGATGCAGTTCGGCGCTGTCGTAGCGTTCTGCCTGCGCGGGGCAGTAATCCAGCAGTTCGGTATTGATCAGCGAACCGGCATAGATAACTACCTGCGCCTGTTGCAGCAGGCGGTAGCCTTTAAGCGTGATCAGCTCGCGATCGCCCGGCCCGGCGCCGACGAACCATACACAGCGTGGATCAAATGTCTCTGACATGGTTTTCTTCCTTCTGACAGGCGATAACAAAAACAGGATTGTTCGGTTTGAAATAGTGCCCCGCCCCCAGCGGCGTTAACGATGAAAGCTGAAGCTGTACACAGTCCATTCGACATGCGCCGATGTGCGCAAGATGCGCCAGCGCGCTATGAAGGTTTTCCTGCAAGATAAAGGTCATCACCAGACGGCCACCGGGATGCAGATGGCCCATCGCCCAGTCAATCAGCGCCGTCAGATGTCCGCCGCTGCCGCCCATAAACACCGCATCGGCTTTCCCGGTTATGGTCATTGGCGCTTCGCCGGGGAGAATATCGATATTGCCGCAGGCAAAGCGCTGACGATTCTCATCAAGCAGCCGTAGTGCGGCAGGATTACGCTCGATAGCCGTCACCTGCAACGAAGGAAATTGCAGCGCCGCTTCAATTGAGACGCTTCCCGTTCCCGCCCCGACGTCAATCAGGTGACTGGCGCGGTGGAGCTCAAGTTTCGACAGTGCCAGCGCCCGTACCGCCTCTTTGGTCATTGGCACGTTCTCGCCGCGCAGAAAAAGCTCATCTTTCATCAAGGATCACCACTGCATTCATTTCATAGTCGGCGTTGACCGCACTGACGGGTAGCCAGTGGATCCGCTCATTTTCCATCGCCAGATTTTCACCAATCACCATTAAGCGATGCCCTTTGCCCCGCGCGACCAGTTCCCGCGCGATTTCTCGCGGCCCGCAGCGGGCATCCGTGACCATCGCCACTTTGCGATGGTTCGCTAACTGCTCGAAGCTGACGCAACGACCGTGGCTACTGGTCAACCACATGTCATTCATATCAATTCCAGCCTGTGCGCACAGATACTGTACGGCGCTGATGCCAGGGATAATGCGAACCTGTTCGATACCAAAATGCGCCACCAGGCGTGTACCGATGCCATAAAACAGCGGATCGCCGGAGGCCAGCACCACGATCCCTTTATCCCGACGGGCGGCAATCCATGACAACAACGCGCCAATATCCGCGCCCAGCGTAAATCGTTCGCCGCCAAACGCCGGAAACTGCGCCAAATGCCGTTTACCGCCTGCCAGCGCATCGGCGTGGTCTATCGCTTCCAGCGCCGCAGGCGTCATCAAATGCCGTCCAGCGGGCCCCATTCCCACGACCGTTAGCATTGCAGCTCCTTAGCAATCTCGTCGACGGGACGATTACTGCCGAGAATATGGTTATCAAAAGAAAACAGGATGGCGTCGCAGACAGGCGGCGTTTTGGTAAAACGCAGCATCTGCATGACTCGCAAACAAATACGCCTGGCAAGATGGTTATAGATATGCCCGAAGCCATATGCTTCAATGTGCTCCATTGCCGCTTCGGTGGTATCGCAATCGCTGACCAGGGTGAGTAACTCCAGCGGCGCGCCCAGTAAAGCTAAATGCGCGACCAGCGTTTCCATGCGCGCATCGGCAATATGGCTATGGGTATGAAAGATCCCGGCGGCGATTTTGATCAATTTTCCAGGATGACCCACCAGCACTATCTGGCAAAATCCCAGCCGTACCGCCTCTTCAATCATGTAGCCGACAAAATTGCTCATGGTGACGACTGCCTGTGTGTCGACGCCCATTTGTTCGCGAACAAACCGTTCGCCGTGGTTGCCCGGCACGAGTATCACCCGCGTTAATCCTGACGCCCGTTTGATCTCCAGTTCCAGCGATAGCGAGCGTTTCCAGCTTTCTTCCGACATCGGCGTCACAATGCCGGTAGTGCCAATAATGGAAATGCCGCCAAGAATGCCAAGCCGCGAGTTATACGTTTTTTGCGCCCGCGCTTCGCCTTCCGGGGCAAAAATCTCCACATCGGCCCCACGCGCCGGGCCTATCGCTTCGCGCACCGCTGACTCAATGGTATGGCGCGGCGTACGATTGATGGCGGCGCTCCCGAGCGGCAGTCCAATCCCTTTACGCGTTACCGTACCAATACCTTCGCCGCCAGTGAGCGTAATCTCACCGCTGTCGTTGAGCGTAACGCGGGCAAAAATCAGCATTCCGTGCGTGGCATCCACGTCATCGCCGCCATCTTTACGAATTGCGGCTATCGCCTGCTGGCCTTCAATGTGCGGCGACTCCACGTTCAGGCATAGCGTGACGCCCGACGGCGTGACGATGGAGACCTGATGAATCAGATGTTGACGTAATACCATCAGCGCGGCGACTTTTGCCGCCGCCGTCGCGCAGGAACCGGTGGTATATCCTTTACGTAACGCTTTACCGTGGTGCCAGACCGGCGCGTCAAAAGAAAGCTCGCTCATCAGGCCTCCCGGAGGTGATAGAGCAACGCATTGACGATAGCGGCAGCCACGTTACTGCCGCCTTTACGCCCTAACGCGGCAACCGCGGGGAAATGGCTATGGGTGAGTGCCTCTTTGGACTCCGCCGCGCCGACAAAGCCTACCGGTACGCCCACCACGCCGCTCACCGTCACGTTATGTTCAAGCAAACGGAACAGGGCCGTCGGCGCATTACCGAAAACAAAGAGCTTGTTTTTCTCCTCCTCGGCGATAGCGATATCGACGGCGGCCATTGAACGGGTAATCCCCTGCGTTTGTGCGGCGCGCACCACGCGCGGATCGCTGATATAACAGCGACACTCGCCGCCAAACGTCGCCAGTAATCTTTTATTAATGCCGGACAGCGCCATCGTGGTATCGGTATAAATAATGCACGGATGGCGTAACGCATCACAAAGCTGCTCCAGCGCATCGGCAGAGAACCACAAAATGTCCAGCCAGTCGAAATCGGCGGTGGTATGAATAACCCGCTTGATAATGGCCTCATGGAGCGGACTGGCGAAACGGTAATCAGGACGCGTTTCGCGAATAATGTCGCTAATAATGGTGAAACTGTTGGCCTCAATGGTTTGGGGCTGCTGGATATAATGCATACTGTCGTCCTCAGGCCACGCCAGATAACCCGCACCGCGCCGCAATTAACAGCGCCAGCGCCAGGGTTGAAGCGACCCACATCAATCGAATCGTTCGGGAAATATCGTCCACGGAAATATCGCGCTGCGCGTCGCCTATCCAGGGCTTGTCCACACGCTCGCCAAAGTAGTTATTTGGGCCACCGAGCTGGATTCCTAAGGCGCCGGCCACACACGCTTCCGACCAGGCGCAATTTGGGCTACTGTGGTTATAACGGTCACGCCAGCCAATACGCAGCGCCCGCCAACCACTCAGGCGACACAGTCCTGCCGCAATGCCCAGCAACAGCCAGCTCAGTCGGGCAGGAAGATAGTTCGCTACGTCGTCCATACGGGCGCTGACCATACCAATCGCCCGGTATTTTTCATGTTTGTAGCCCACCATTGAATCCAGGGTATTGACGGCTTTGTAGGCCATCGCCAGCGGCGCGCCGCCGAGAAAGAGGAAAAAGAGCGGCGCGATAATGCCGTCAACGGTGTTTTCTGCAACCGTTTCCACCACGGCGCGATTGATCTGCGCTGGCTGAAGTTGCGACGTATCGCGCCCGACGATCCAGGAGAGTTTTATTCGGCTTTCCGCAAGGTCGTTCTTCCGTAACGGTCGTTCAACCTCCTGCGCGGCGTGGGCCAGAGAGCGTCCGGCCAGCGTGGTAAAGATCATCCAGACTTCGACGCTCCAGCCAAACCAGGGGTGAATCCGCTGCGCCAGCGCCAGTACGCCCCATGCCACGCCCCAGGTCGCCCCGACAACCACAACCCACATTACGCCGCCGCCAATCCGCAGCGCTTTATCGCCGGGACAATAGCGACGCACAATACGCTGCACAAACGTGATTAAACGACCTATCCAGCGTACCGGATGGGGCCAGTGTTGAGGGTCGCCGATGATAAAATCCAGCACCCAGGCGATACACCAGGCAAGAATCGTCATAATACGCGCCTCGCCGCCGCCAGCCAGTGCTGCAACATTTCCGGACGCTGGGCGAAATGGACGTGCAGATAGCTGGCAAACGTGTTGCCTGTCTGCCAGCCGCCAGTCCATTCCTGTAACACGCGGCCATCGCGAACCTTACGACAGGCCATAACGGCGGGTGTTTCGGGGATAAAATCTGAGTAGTGAAATTCATGGCCGCGCACTATCTCGCCAGGCGCCGCCAATAGCGTTGGCTGCATAGCCTGCGCCTCACAATAACCAAAGCGGGTGAGTCGCTTACCCATTTTGCTGTGACCGGGGATAATATTCGCCATCTGATGAATTTCCCCGCCGCTATCCTCCAGAGTGCTCCCCAGATACATCAGACCACCACACTCCGCGTAAATCGCCACGCCGCGCTGATGCGCCGCCCGCAAATGTTTTAACATCACCGTATTTGCCGCCAGATCCGCGGCGTATAATTCAGGATATCCACCGCCCAGCCAGATCATCTGACAATCAGGCAATGCGCGGTCATGCAGTGGGCTAAAACGCACAATGTTAACGCCGGCACGCTCCAGCAAATCGATGTTATCGGGATAATAAAAGTTAAAGGCCTCATCATCCGCCAGAGCAAGCGTCAGCCCTGCCCCCGCTGTGTTATCGGGGCGTTCAGGCCACATTCCCGCCGGAAGCGCGGATAACACGCTCAGCGAGAGTAGCGCATCCACATCCACTGTTTGTTCCAGCGTGGCGGCAAAATCATGCCATGATTGCTGATTGACGAGGGATTCTCTGGCAGTAATCAACCCCAGGTGGCGTTCAGGTAATGCGACGCCGTCGCAAGGAGGGACATACCCCAGTACCGGCAGTGAGCAATAATGTTCAATGGCATTTTTGAGGAGCTGATAGTGGGCGTCGCTAGTGACGCGATTCACAATCACGCCCGCGAGGTTGAGGGTCGGGTCGAAGTGCTGAAATCCCATAACGGTAGCCGCAAGCGACGTTGAAACAGCCTTGCCGTCCACCAGTAGGATGACCGGGCAACCAAGCTGTTTGGCCATCGCGGCTGTGCTGCAGTAATTGGGGTCGACGCCATAGCCGTCATACAACCCCATGACCCCTTCAATGACAGCGATATCCGCCTGCCGCATTTGTTCGCAAAATAAGGCGTTGAGAACAGGAGGAGGAAGCATGAAACTGTCAAGATTACGGGACGCCACGCCACAGATAGCGGTATGCCAGCCGGTATCAAGGTAATCTGGCCCAACTTTAAACGGCTGTACGCGCAGCGCGCGTTTTTGCAGCAGCCTCAACAAACCAAGCGTCACCGTGGTTTTGCCGCAACCGCTTCCTGTGCCTGCAAGAATAAATGCGTGATGCCTTGCCGCCATTACCCTGATCCTGTTCAGGGTGGTAGGGGTATACAGGTACGCGCATGTTCAGTCTTTCGACTGTACGCGTCTTCGCAACCCACTTCCCACCGAAGTTGTTGGTTATCACCGACAGGCAGGTCTTCTGGCTTAGCGTCCTCCTCGCCCGTCCTTCCCAATCTTGCGATCAGTGGTCTTTACGGGGTCGTCAGCATCACAGCAGCGGGGGCTGCGGGGGATTTTCACCCCCTTCCCTACCACAAATGTGGCAAACCTGTTGGTTTACGTTATGGCTGTACGGCACACCCATAACGACAATTAATAATGTGCTACGTTTTACATTTCTGTGAGCAATAGCCTGAGCGGTTGCTCATCTGACGTTAATCTACTCATCCTTACCGGTATATTGACGATAAAACGTATCGACAAAGCGTAATAAAACTTATCTTTCCTGACACTGTACTTCATCACAAAAATAAAAACTGGTGCAGTTTATGCCCTAAATTTTATTATTTTGTTGCGCTATGACAATTTATTGTTACACCAGATAAATTTTCTTTCTGAAATGATTAAGATACAAAAGACTATCAAAAATCGGCAATAGCAAAATATTGCTATTCATAACGATGGAGGATGAGAATTCTCATTTATCTGCTGGCGATAAGCCTGCGGCGTAACCTGATAGGTCTGGCGGAAGACTTTGCAAAAATAGCTGGTTTGCGAAAAGCCTAAATTACGCGCAATACTGGCAATACTCCAGTCACTATGGCAAAGCAATTCTCTGGCGCTAACCATTCTCTGGCGGTTTACCCACGCATTAAATCCGATTCCCTGATATTTCTTGAATAGCTTACTGAAGTAATAGGGGCTGAGATAGACATGTGAGGCGACATCCTCAAGACGAAGATCGTCGGACAAATGCGCATCAATATAGCGAAGCGCTTTTTTCATTTTACTGTCATGCGGAGTGGGACCACGAGTGGTTTTATTTGCCTCCGATTGCTGCGGATTGTCTTTGATAACCACGAAATTGAGCTGTTTTTTCAGGCAATTCTCAACAATCAGTTTAAGAAGATCGGCGGAAGCGATAACGCGTGAATAGTCCATCTCTGGCACATTCCGAAATTCATTCAAGAGCTCAGGGTCAGCCTGCCAGCGATCGTCAACATTAAGAATGTTTACCAGCTCCACGTCATTACTTAAACGAACCTGCCCGCATAAAACAAAGCCAACTAAATGCCCTGCGATTACCAGCGGAATAGAAAAATCCGTTAGACCGGCATGACAACGATAAATACAGGGTTGATCGGACTTCGATGCCTCCAGTCCCCCGCAGCGATCGCTCATACGACAACGTGTACTATGCTGGGGATGCTGCCGCATCAACTGACAAAACGGCGTGAAATTGAATAGCTCAGATATTTCATCACCATGAATATTGACAACCACAACCGCCAGACCGGTGGCTTGTGCAAAATCCTGTGCGATTTTATTAATGAGTTCTGAGTTCAGAGCGCTCGCAGAAATCATGATAAAACCCCTCAGTTAATTTATTGTTATAAACAAAACACATTATTTACATTCACTTTTTATTACCATTATCCTGGCCCTGATAAAAAGTACAATGACAATATCAAAAGTCTCCCATTGCTGGGAGACGTTTTGATCAGTTCGTGAAAGCAGATCACGAAATTATCTCACCTGTTTTTACGATACATCATTGCTGTGAATCTGGTTCGCATTTCCTTACAGTTCACAGCGGTTACAAGGTAAATTCTTACCAATAAAATAGCGATATATGGCTGCTCCGGCACAGGCGCCGATAACAGGCGCGACAATCGGCACGATAAAATAAGGGATCTCTCGCCCACCGCTCATCGCCATGTTCCCCCACCCCGCTAACCATGTGAACAGTTTGGGACCGAAATCACGCGCCGGGTTCATTGCAAAACCGGTAAGGGGTCCAGTAGACGCGCCGATAACGGCAACCAGTATCCCAATAAGCAAAGGCGCAAGCGGCCCTTTAGGAATGCCATTGCCATCATCCGTCAATGCCATGATCATGCCCATCAGAATCGACGTAATGACCACTTCCACCAACGCAGCCTGCCATACATTTAGCGCTGCGGCCGGATAGGTACTGAAAATGCTGGCTAATTGCAAACTTTCGACGCTACCGCGCACCATATGATGCGCAGTCTCAAATTCAGTAAAAAGGCTACTATAAAGCACATACGCCAGCAGAGCGCCGCCAAAAGCGCCGGCAAACTGGGCAATAATATAAGGCAATACTTTCTGTTTGGGGAAGCAGGCAAACAGCCACAGCGCAATCGTCACCGCAGGGTTAAGATGTCCGCCGGAGATTCCGGCAGTAAGGTAAACGGCCAGTGAAATTCCAAGCCCCCAAATAATGCAAATCTCCCATAATCCGAGGCTGGCGCCTGCGACTTTGAGCGCGCTCAAACAACCGATACCAAAAAACAAAAAGAGTCCGGTGCCTAAAAATTCCGCACCACATTGCGCCTTTAGAGAATCATTCATGTGACACCTTCTGAGCAAAGTTCGTGTCCTGGCCAGCGCAAGTTTCGGCTGGCGGTAGAGTACAGCTAACCTCACTATAAAAAGTGCCGCCTGTAAATTGTTGGCAACCTGCGAACCTGTCTCCCGGAAAAATCGTGTTGCGATAGCAAAATTTTGCTTTTCCGATATTTTTAGCAGCCCATCATACGGGAGATTCGAGCTATAAAATACGCCTGTGAAAATAATAAAATATTGCACAAGCCAACTTATCAATTTCGAATAAGCATCACATTTTGCGTCTTTCGCCATATCAAATAAAAATACTCTCGTCACTAACAAAAATGTAAAAATGAAATAATAAAAACAAAATAATCATATAGACAATAATAAATTAAATGTAATTTATCAATAAGTTATAAAAGCAAAAGACAATTTAGTCATATTGCTTTCCCATTATTTTCTGATGCTCAACAGCAAGTCAGCCATTCTTTTTCCTCGCATCTTCTTATAGTCCCAACTATCGGAACACTCCATGCGAGGTCTTTATGCAACAAGAAGCACTAGGAATGGTAGAAACCAAAGGCTTAACCGCAGCCATAGAGGCCGCTGATGCAATGGTTAAGTCAGCCAATGTGATGTTAGTGGGCTATGAAAAGATTGGCTCCGGGCTGGTAACCGTCATCGTGCGCGGCGATGTTGGCGCGGTCAAAGCGGCCACCGATGCAGGTGCCGCAGCCGCACGCAACGTGGGTGAAGTGAAAGCCGTACACGTCATCCCACGCCCTCACACCGATGTAGAAAAAATCTTACCGAAGGGAATTAGCCAATGAGCAGCAATGAGCTGGTGGAACAGATCATGGCGCAGGTGATTGCCCGTGTGGCAACGCCGGAACAACAGGCCATCCCTGGTCAACCCCAACCTATACGAGAGACGGCTATGGCAGAAAAAAGCTGCAGTTTAACGGAATTTGTCGGGACCGCCATTGGCGATACCCTGGGCCTGGTTATCGCCAACGTCGATACCGCCCTGCTGGACGCGATGAAACTTGAGAAGCGCTATCGTTCCATCGGCATTCTCGGCGCCCGCACCGGCGCAGGCCCGCACATTATGGCGGCGGACGAAGCGGTGAAAGCCACCAACACCGAAGTGGTCAGCATTGAGCTGCCGCGCGATACCAAAGGCGGCGCGGGCCACGGTTCGCTGATTATTTTAGGCGGTAACGACGTTTCCGACGTCAAGCGCGGTATCGAAGTCGCGCTGAAAGAGCTGGACCGCACCTTCGGTGATGTTTACGGCAACGAAGCCGGACATATCGAGCTGCAGTACACCGCTCGCGCCAGCTATGCGCTGGAAAAAGCGTTCGGCGCGCCGATTGGCCGCGCCTGCGGCATTATCGTCGGCGCTCCGGCTTCCGTCGGCGTACTGATGGCCGATACCGCGCTGAAGTCAGCCAACGTTGAAGTCGTGGCGTACAGCTCTCCGGCGCACGGCACCAGCTTTAGTAACGAAGCTATTCTGGTGATTTCCGGCGACTCCGGCGCGGTCCGTCAGGCGGTGACCTCCGCCCGCGAAATCGGCAAAACCGTCCTTGCGACCCTCGGTTCTGAACCGAAAAACGATCGTCCGTCCTACATCTGATACCCACGAGGCTGATTCATGAGATCGAAAAGATTTGAAGCACTGGCGAAACGCCCTGTGAATCAGGACGGCTTTGTTAAGGAGTGGATCGAAGAAGGCTTTATCGCGATGGAAAGCCCGAACGACCCAAAACCGTCGATAAAAATCGTTAACGGCGCGGTAACCGAGCTGGACGGAAAACCGGTTAGCGAATTCGACCTGATCGACCACTTTATCGCCCGCTACGGCATCAACCTGAACCGCGCCGAAGAAGTGATGGCGATGGATTCGGTCAAGCTGGCTAACATGCTGTGCGATCCGAACGTCAAGCGCAGCGAAATCGTTCCGCTAACCACCGCGATGACCCCAGCGAAAATTGTCGAAGTGGTTTCGCATATGAACGTGGTTGAGATGATGATGGCGATGCAGAAAATGCGCGCCCGCCGTACTCCATCTCAACAGGCGCACGTCACCAACGTTAAAGACAACCCGGTGCAAATTGCCGCCGATGCCGCCGAAGGCGCATGGCGCGGGTTTGACGAACAAGAGACGACGGTTGCGGTAGCGCGCTATGCGCCGTTCAACGCCATCGCGCTGCTGGTTGGTTCTCAGGTAGGTCGTCCGGGGGTACTGACTCAATGCTCGCTGGAAGAAGCCACCGAGCTGAAGCTCGGCATGCTGGGCCACACCTGCTACGCCGAAACCATCTCCGTTTACGGCACCGAGCCGGTCTTCACCGACGGTGACGATACCCCATGGTCGAAGGGCTTCTTAGCCTCTTCCTACGCCTCTCGCGGCCTGAAAATGCGCTTCACCTCCGGCTCCGGCTCCGAAGTGCAGATGGGCTACGCCGAAGGCAAATCCATGCTGTATCTGGAAGCGCGCTGCATCTATATCACCAAAGCCGCGGGCGTTCAGGGGCTGCAAAACGGCTCCGTAAGCTGCATCGGCGTACCGTCTGCCGTGCCGTCAGGCATTCGTGCCGTGCTGGCGGAAAACCTGATCTGCTCTTCGCTGGATCTGGAATGCGCCTCCAGTAACGACCAGACCTTCACCCACTCCGATATGCGTCGTACCGCTCGCCTGCTGATGCAGTTCCTGCCGGGTACCGACTTTATCTCCTCCGGTTATTCCGCGGTGCCGAACTACGACAACATGTTCGCCGGTTCCAACGAAGATGCGGAAGACTTTGACGACTACAACGTTATCCAGCGTGACCTGAAAGTGGACGGCGGTCTGCGCCCGGTTCGCGAAGAGGACGTTATCGCCATCCGTAACAAAGCCGCCCGCGCGCTGCAGGCCGTGTTTGCCGGAATGGGACTGCCGCCGATTACCGATGAAGAAGTTGAAGCCGCGACCTATGCCCACGGTTCGAAAGATATGCCGGAGCGCAACATCGTCGAAGACATCAAGTTCGCCCAGGAAATCATCAATAAAAACCGCAACGGTCTGGAAGTTGTGAAAGCGCTGGCTCAGGGCGGGTTTACCGACGTGGCCCAGGACATGCTCAACATCCAGAAAGCCAAGCTAACCGGCGACTATTTGCACACCTCCGCCATTATCGTCGGCGACGGACAAGTGCTCTCTGCGGTTAATGACGTCAATGACTATGCCGGTCCGGCAACAGGTTATCGCCTGCAGGGAGAACGCTGGGAAGAGATTAAAAACATCCCTGGCGCTCTTGATCCCAACGAGATTGATTAAGGGGTGAGAAATGGAAATTAATGAAAAATTGCTGCGCCAGATAATTGAAGACGTACTCCGCGATATGAAGGGCAGCGATAAACCCGTCTCGTTTAATGCGCCTGCGGCATCCACAGCACCACAGACCGCTGCGCCTGCGGGCGACGGCTTTCTGACCGAAGTGGGCGAAGCGCGCCAGGGCACTCAGCAGGACGAAGTCATTATCGCCGTCGGCCCGGCATTTGGCCTGGCGCAAACCGTCAATATCGTCGGCTTACCGCATAAGAGCATTCTGCGCGAAGTCATTGCCGGTATTGAAGAAGAAGGCATCAAGGCGCGCGTGATTCGCTGCTTTAAATCTTCCGACGTGGCGTTCGTCGCCGTTGAAGGTAACCGCCTGAGCGGATCCGGCATCTCCATCGGCATCCAGTCGAAAGGTACTACGGTTATCCACCAGCAGGGGCTACCGCCGCTCTCCAACCTGGAGCTGTTCCCGCAGGCACCGCTGCTGACGCTGGAAACCTACCGTCAGATTGGTAAAAACGCCGCCCGCTATGCGAAACGAGAATCACCGCAGCCGGTCCCTACGCTCAATGACCAGATGGCACGCCCGAAGTACCAGGCAAAGTCGGCCATTTTGCATATTAAAGAGACCAAGTACGTCGTGACGGGCAAAAACCCGCAGGAACTGCGCGTGGCGCTTTGATAAAGGATAACTCCATGAATACCGACGCAATTGAATCGATGGTCCGGGACGTATTGAGCCGCATGAACAGCCTGCAGGGCGATGCGCCAGCAGCGGCTCCTGCGGCAGGCGGCACGTCCCGCAGCGCAAAGGTCAGCGACTACCCGCTGGCGAACAAACACCCGGAATGGGTGAAAACCGCCACCAATAAAACGCTGGACGACTTTACGCTGGAAAACGTGCTGAGCAATAAAGTCACCGCTCAGGATATGCGTATTACCCCGGAAACCCTGCGCTTACAGGCCTCTATCGCCAAAGATGCGGGTCGCGACCGGCTGGCGATGAACTTCGAACGCGCCGCCGAACTGACCGCGGTACCGGACGATCGCATTCTTGAAATCTACAACGCCCTTCGTCCGTATCGTTCAACGAAAGAAGAGCTGCTCGCTATCGCCGACGATCTCGAAAACCGTTATCAGGCAAAGATTTGCGCAGCTTTCGTTCGTGAAGCGGCAGGGCTGTACGTTGAGCGTAAAAAACTCAAAGGCGACGATTAAGGATTTCGTATGCGATATATAGCTGGCATTGACATCGGTAACTCATCAACGGAAGTCGCACTGGCGCGGCAAGATGAGACTGGCGCACTGACGATTACACACAGCGCGCTGGCGGAAACCACCGGGATCAAAGGCACGTTGCGTAACGTGTTCGGCATTCAGGAAGCGCTCGCCCTCGTCGCAAAGCGCGCGGGGATCAATGTCAGAGATATTTCGCTCATCCGCATTAACGAAGCCACGCCGGTGATTGGCGATGTGGCGATGGAAACCATTACCGAAACCATCATCACCGAATCGACAATGATCGGCCATAACCCAAAAACGCCGGGCGGAGCAGGCCTTGGTGTGGGTATCACGATTACGCCGGAGGAGCTGTTAACCCGCCCGGCGGACTCGTCCTATATTCTGGTGGTATCGTCAGCCTTTGATTTTGCTGATATCGCCAATGTTATCAACGCCTCAATGCGCGCCGGATACCAGATTACCGGCGTCATTTTGCAGCGCGACGATGGCGTACTGGTCAGCAACCGGCTGGAAAAATCGCTACCGATTGTCGATGAAGTTCTGTACATCGACCGCATTCCGCTGGGGATGCTGGCGGCGATTGAAGTCGCCGTGCCGGGAAAGGTTATCGAAACCCTCTCTAACCCTTACGGCATCGCCACCGTATTTAATCTCAACGCCGATGAGACAAAAAACATCGTCCCGATGGCGCGCGCGCTGATTGGCAACCGTTCCGCCGTGGTGGTTAAAACGCCATCCGGCGACGTCAAAGCGCGCGCAATACCCGCCGGTAACCTGGAGCTGCAGGCTCAGGGTCGTACCGTGCGCGTGGATGTTGCCGCCGGTGCCGAAGCCATCATGAAAGCGGTGGACGGTTGCGGCAAGCTCGACAACGTCACCGGCGAGGCCGGGACCAATATCGGCGGCATGCTGGAGCACGTGCGCCAGACCATGGCCGAACTGACCAACAAGCCGAGCAGTGAGATTTTCATTCAGGATCTACTGGCCGTTGACACCTCGGTTCCGGTGAGCGTCACCGGCGGTCTGGCCGGGGAGTTCTCGCTGGAGCAGGCCGTCGGCATCGCCTCGATGGTGAAATCAGACCGTCTGCAGATGGCGATGATTGCCCGTGAAATTGAGCAGAAGCTTAATATCGACGTGCAGATCGGCGGCGCTGAGGCTGAAGCCGCCATTCTGGGCGCGCTGACCACGCCGGGTACCACCCGACCGCTGGCGATCCTCGACCTCGGCGCGGGCTCCACCGATGCCTCCATCATCAACCCTAAAGGCGAAATCATCGCCACCCATCTCGCCGGGGCAGGCGACATGGTCACGATGATTATTGCCCGCGAACTGGGGCTGGAAGACCGCTATCTGGCGGAAGAGATCAAAAAATACCCGCTGGCTAAGGTCGAAAGCCTGTTCCACTTACGCCACGAGGACGGCAGCGTCCAGTTCTTCCCGACGCCGCTGCCTCCCGCCGTGTTCGCCCGCGTCTGCGTGGTGAAACCGGACGAACTGGTGCCGCTTCCCGGCGACTTAGCGCTGGAAAAAGTGCGCGCCATTCGCCGCAGCGCTAAAGAACGCGTCTTTGTCACCAACGCCCTGCGCGCGCTGCGCCAGGTCAGTCCAACCGGCAACATTCGCGATATTCCGTTCGTGGTGCTGGTCGGCGGCTCGTCGCTGGATTTCGAAGTTCCGCAGCTGGTCACCGATGCGCTGGCGCACTACCGCCTGGTCGCCGGGCGAGGAAATATTCGCGGCAGCGAAGGCCCAAGAAACGCGGTGGCCACCGGCCTGATTCTCTCCTGGCATAAGGAGTTTGCGCATGGACAGTAATCACAGCGCCCCGGCTATCGTCATTACCGTTATCAACGACTGCGCCAGCCTCTGGCACGAAGTGCTGCTGGGCATTGAAGAGGAAGGCATCCCTTTCCTGCTTCAGCATCACCCGGCTGGAGATATCGTTGACAGCGCCTGGCAGGCGGCGCGCAGCTCGCCGCTGCTGGTCGGCATTGCCTGCGATCGACACTCGCTGGTCGTGCATTACAAGAATTTACCCGCATCGGCGCCGCTTTTTACGCTGATGCATCATCAGGACAGTCAGGCCCAACGCAACACCGGTAATAACGCGGCACGGCTGGTCAAAGGGATCCCCTTTCGGGATCTCCATGCTTAATCACAGGAGAACGGCAGTATGAATAACGCACTGGGACTGGTTGAAACAAAAGGGCTGGTCGGCGCCATTGAAGCCGCCGATGCAATGGTTAAATCCGCCAACGTACAGCTGGTGGGCTACGAAAAAATTGGTTCTGGCCTGGTGACCGTCATGGTTCGCGGCGATGTCGGCGCGGTTAAAGCAGCCGTAGATGCCGGCAGCGCAGCGGCAAGCGTCGTGGGTGAAGTGAAATCCTGCCACGTTATCCCGCGTCCGCACAGCGATGTTGAGGCCATTTTACCGAAATCAGCCTAATCGATGGCGAATAAGGAGCACCGCGTGAAGCAATCACTGGGATTACTTGAAGTTTGTGGTCTGGCACTGGCTATCAGCTGCGCCGATATCATGGCGAAATCCGCTTCTATCACGCTGCTCGCCCTCGAAAAGACCAATGGTTCAGGCTGGATGGTGATTAAAATTACCGGTGATGTGGCCTCCGTTCAGGCGGCTATCACCACCGGTGCGCATTTCGCCGAACAGCGGAATGGCCTGGTGGCCCACAAGGTTATCGCCAGGCCCGGAGAAGGGATCCTGCTCGCAGAGACACCCTCCCCCTCCGTCATTGAACCTGAGCCTGAAGCGTCAGAGATAGCTGATGTCGTTTCTGAAGCGCCAGCCGAAGAGGCCCCGCAGGAATCAGAACTGGTCAGCTGCAATCTGTGTCTGGATCCAAAATGTCCGCGCCAGAAGGGCGAACCTCGTACGCTTTGCATTCATTCCGGCAAGCGAGGTGAAGCGTAATGGATAAAGAGCTTCTGCAATCAACGGTCCGTAAAGTTCTCGACGAGATGCGCCAGCGGCCTATTCCGCTGGGCGTCTCAAACCGTCATATCCACCTGTCCGCACAGGATTATGAGCGGCTGTTTCCCGGCCATCCCATCAGCGAGAAAAAAGCGCTGCTGCAGCCGGGACAATACGCCGCGGAGCAAACCGTCACTCTGGTGGGACCGAAAGGGCAGCTCAAAAATGTGCGCCTGCTCGGCCCGCTGCGCTCGGTAAGCCAGGTGGAAATTTCGCGTACCGATGCGAGAACGCTGGGGATTGCCGCGCCGCTGAGAATGTCCGGCAACCTGAAGGGGACGCCGGGCATCCGCCTGGTCAGCCCCTTTGCCGAACTGGAGCTGCCTTCCGGGGTTATCGTCGCGCAGCGGCATATCCATATGTCGCCGCTTGATGCGCTGATCCTGCGGGTTTCCCACGGCGATATGGTCTCCGTGGCGATTGAAGGCGACGATCGCGGGCTGATTTTCAACAACGTGGCGATTCGCGTTTCACCGGACATGCGCCTCGAAATGCACATTGATACCGATGAAGCCAACGCCGCTGGTGCCGATAACCCGCATGCCTTTGCCCGGCTGGTAGGCCCGCGATGAACGGCGAAACCCTGCAGCGCATTGTCGAGGAGATTGTCTCCCGGCTGCATCGCCGTGCCCAGAGCACGGCGACGCTGAGCGTTACGCAACTTCGCGATGCCGACTGTCCAGCACTGTTCTGTCAGCACGCGTCGCTGCGCATCCTGCTCATCGACCTGCCGCTGCTGGGTCAGCTTGCGGATGCAGAAACCGGCGATGCCGCCGCCCGGAAAATTCACGACGCGCTGGCGTTTGGCATCCGCGTACAGCTCAGCCTGCACAGCCAGCTGCTGCCGGTTATCCCGGTAAAAAAACTGGCTCGTCTGCCGCTGGTATTCACCGATGAGCACGGACTGCCGCTGGTTCTGCATGCGGGTTCGGTGCTGAGCTATCGCGATGTCGCGCTGCTAAGCCGGGGGCGTGTGGTTGTCCACCGCAAATGCATCGTGACCGCCATGGCGCGTGACGCGGCCAATGCGCGGAATATTCAATTAATTAAGCAGGAGTAAATCATGCATCTGGCACGAGTCACGGGCGCGGTTGTCTCCACGCAAAAATCACCTTCTTTGATTGGGAAAAAGCTGCTGCTGGTGCGTCGGGTCAGCGCCGATGGCGAACTCCCCGCCTCGCCCACCTCCGGCGATGAAGTGGCCGTGGACTCCGTCGGCGCGGGCGTCGGCGAACTGGTTTTGCTCAGCGGCGGCTCCAGCGCCAGGCACGTTTTTTCCGGGCCAAATGAGGCCATTGACCTCGCCGTTGTCGGCATTGTAGATACGCTTTCGTGTTAAGGGGCGGTTATGGCGATTTATACCCGAACAGGTGACGCTGGCACCACATCACTGTTTACCGGCCAGCGGGTGAGCAAAACCCACCCGCGGGTTGAAGCCTACGGCACGCTGGATGAGCTGAACGCCGCGCTGAGCCTGTGCGCCTGCGCCGCTGCGGATGAAAACCACCGCACCTTACTCGAGGCCATCCAGCAGCAACTTTTTTGGTTTAGCGCAGAGCTGGCCAGCGACAGCGAGCAGCCATCGCCCAAACAGCGCTACATCAGCAGCGAAGAGATTTCGGCCCTGGAAGCCGCTATCGATCGGGCGATGGCCCGCGTCGAACCGCTGCACAGCTTTATTTTACCCGGACGCTGCGAAGCCGCGAGCCGCTTACATTTTGCCCGCACGCTGGCGCGCCGCGCCGAACGCCGTCTGGTTGAACTGGCAACTGAAGTCAACGTACGTCAGGTGCTGATGCGCTATATCAACCGCTTATCGGACTGCCTGTACGCCCTGGCCCGCGCGGAAGATAGCGATGCGCACCAGGCCAACATCATCCGTGAAGTTAGCAAGCGCTATCTGGCTGCCTGCCAGCCGCCCCACAGCAAGGAGACGACGCCAGTGGCCCTCTCATTCCACGATCTGCACCAGCTCACCCGCGCCGCCGTTGAACGCGCGCAGCAACTGCAGGTTCCGGTAGTCGTCAGCATCGTTGACGCGCACGGCACGGAAACTGTGACCTGGCGGATGCCGGACGCCCTGCTGGTCAGCAGCGAGCTGGCGCCGAAAAAGGCCTGGACCGCAGTGGCGATGAAAACGGCGACCCATGAGCTGAGCGATGTCGTTCAGCCGGGCGCCGCGCTTTACGGTCTGGAAAGTCATTTACAGGGAAAAGTGGTCACCTTTGGCGGCGGTTACGCCCTGTGGCGCGACGGCATATTAATTGGGGGTCTTGGCATCAGCGGCGGCAGCGTTGAGCAGGACATGGACATAGCACAGACCGCCATCGCGGCTATTAACGTGGGAACTCATCAATGAATACTTCTGAACTCGAAACCCTGATTCGCACCATTCTTAGCGAGCAATTAACCACGCCGGCGCAAACGCCGGTCCAGCCTCAGGGCAAAGGGATTTTCCAGTCCGTGAGCGAGGCCATCGACGCCGCGCACCAGGCGTTCTTACGTTATCAGCAGTGCCCGCTAAAAACCCGCAGCGCCATTATCAGCGCGATGCGTCAGGAGCTGACGCCGCTGCTGGCGCCCCTGGCGGAAGAGAGCGCCAATGAAACGGGGATGGGCAACAAAGAAGATAAATTTCTCAAAAACAAGGCTGCGCTGGACAACACGCCGGGCGTAGAAGATCTCACCACCACCGCGCTGACCGGCGACGGCGGCATGGTGCTGTTTGAATACTCACCGTTTGGCGTTATCGGTTCGGTCGCCCCAAGCACCAACCCGACGGAAACCATCATCAACAACAGTATCAGCATGCTGGCGGCGGGCAACAGTATCTACTTTAGCCCGCATCCGGGAGCGAAAAAGGTCTCTCTGAAGCTGATTAGCCTGATTGAAGAGATTGCCTTCCGCTGCTGCGGCATCCGCAATCTGGTGGTGACCGTGGCGGAACCCACCTTCGAAGCGACCCAGCAGATGATGGCCCACCCGCGAATCGCAGTACTGGCCATTACCGGCGGCCCGGGCATTGTGGCAATGGGCATGAAGAGCGGTAAGAAGGTGATTGGCGCTGGCGCGGGTAACCCGCCCTGCATCGTTGATGAAACGGCGGACCTGGTGAAAGCTGCGGAAGATATCATCAACGGCGCGTCATTCGATTACAACCTGCCCTGCATTGCCGAGAAGAGCCTGATCGTAGTGGAGAGTGTCGCCGAACGTCTGGTGCAGCAAATGCAAACCTTCGGCGCGCTGCTGTTAAGCCCTGCCGATACCGACAAACTCCGCGCCGTCTGCCTGCCTGAAGGCCAGGCGAATAAAAAACTGGTCGGCAAGAGCCCATCGGCCATGCTGGAAGCCGCCGGGATCGCTGTCCCTGCAAAAGCGCCGCGTCTGCTGATTGCGCTGGTTAACGCTGACGATCCGTGGGTCACCAGCGAACAGTTGATGCCGATGCTGCCAGTGGTAAAAGTCAGCGATTTCGATAGCGCGCTGGCGCTGGCCCTGAAGGTTGAAGAGGGGCTGCATCATACCGCCATTATGCACTCGCAGAACGTGTCACGCCTGAACCTCGCGGCCCGCACGCTGCAAACCTCGATATTCGTCAAAAACGGCCCCTCTTATGCCGGGATCGGCGTCGGCGGCGAAGGCTTTACCACCTTCACTATCGCCACACCAACCGGTGAAGGGACCACGTCAGCGCGTACTTTTGCCCGTTCCCGGCGCTGCGTACTGACCAACGGCTTTTCTATTCGCTAACTGAGGTCGCGATGAATACCTTCTCACTACAAACGCGGTTGTACAGCGGTCAGGGCAGCCTGGCGGTGCTCAAGCGCTTTACCAATAAGCACATCTGGATAATCTGCGATGGCTTTCTGGCGCACTCTCCGCTGCTGGATACCCTGCGTAACGCGCTGCCCGCAGATAACCGCATCAGCGTCTTTAGCGAGATAACGCCGGACCCCACCATCCACACAGTGGTTCAGGGCATTGCGCAAATGCAGGCTCTGCAACCGCAGGTGGTGATCGGTTTTGGCGGCGGCTCGGCAATGGACGCGGCGAAAGCGATTGTCTGGTTTAGCCAGCAGAGCGGGATCAACATCGAAACCTGCGTGGCGATCCCGACCACCAGCGGCACCGGCTCGGAAGTGACCAGCGCCTGCGTAATTAGCGACCCGGATAAAGGCATCAAGTATCCGCTGTTCAACAATGCGCTGTATCCGGATATGGCGATCCTCGACCCGGAGCTGGTGGTCAGCGTACCGCCGCAGATTACCGCCAACACCGGCATGGACGTGCTGACCCACGCCCTGGAGGCCTGGGTGTCACCGCGCGCCAGCGACTTTACCGACGCGCTAGCGGAAAAAGCCGCCAAACTGGTGTTCCAGTATCTGCCCACGGCGGTGGAAAAAGGCGACTGCGTGGCGACGCGCGGGAAAATGCACAATGCCTCAACGCTCGCCGGGATGGCCTTCAGCCAGGCGGGGCTGGGGCTTAACCACGCGATAGCCCACCAGCTTGGCGGGCAGTTTCATCTGCCGCATGGCCTGGCCAACGCCCTGCTGTTAACCACGGTTATCCGTTTTAACGCCGGCGTTCCGCGCGCCGCCAAACGCTACGCGCGGCTGGCCAAAGCCTGCGGTTTTTGCCCGGCAGAAGCCAATGATATCGCGGCGATCAATGCGCTGATTCAGCAAATCGAACTGCTTAAGCAACGCTGTGTCCTTCCCTCACTGGCCGTTGCGCTTAAAGAAGGAAGATCCGACTTTTCCGCACGCATTCCGGCGATGGTGCAGGCTGCGCTGGCTGACGTTACGCTGCGCACTAACCCGCGCCCGGCCAATGCCGAAGCCATTCGGGAACTGCTGGAGGAACTGCTATGAGCACCGCCATCAACAGCGTTGAAATGTCCCTTAGCGCCGATGAAATTCGCGAGCGCGTTCGCGCAGCGGGCGTTGTCGGCGCGGGCGGCGCAGGTTTTCCCGCTCACGTCAAACTACAGGCGCAGGTAGAGATTTTTCTGGTGAACGCCGCCGAATGTGAACCGATGCTCAAAGTTGACCAGCAACTGATGTGGCAGCAAGCTGCGCGCCTTGTGCGCGGCGTACAGTACGCCATGACGGCAACCGGCGCGCGCGAAGGGGTGATAGCCCTGAAAGAAAAATACCGCCGGGCCATCGACGCCCTCACCCCACTGCTGCCAGACGGTATCCGCCTGCATATCCTGCCGGATGTATATCCGGCAGGCGATGAGGTGCTGACTATCTGGATGGCAACCGGTCGTCGGGTCGCCCCGGCTGCGCTACCGGCCAGCGTCGGCGTGGTCGTCAATAACGTGCAAACGGTGCTAAATATTGCCCGAGCGGTCGAGCAGCGGTTTCCGGTCACTCGTCGCACGTTGACCGTGAACGGCGCGGTCGCCAGACCGTTGACCGTTACTGTTCCCATCGGCATGTCGCTGCGGGAAGTACTGGCGCTGGCGGGCGGCGCAACGGTCGACGACCCTGGTTTTATTAACGGCGGCCCGATGATGGGTGGCCTGATTACCTCTCTTGATAATCCGGTGACGAAAACTACCGGCGGCCTGCTGGTGCTCCCCAAAAGCCATCCGCTTATCCAGCGGAGAATGCAGGACGAGCGCACGGTGCTTTCCGTCGCGCGCACCGTCTGCGAACAGTGCCGACTGTGTACCGATCTCTGTCCGCGACACCTGATCGGCCACGAACTCTCTCCGCACCTGCTGGTGCGGGCGGTGAACTTTCATCAGGCTGCCACGCCGCAGCTGCTGCTGAGCGCCCTTACCTGTTCGGAATGCAACGTTTGCGAAAGCGTGGCCTGTCCGGTGGGGATCTCGCCGATGCGCATCAACCGCATGTTAAAACGCGAGCTACGGGCGCAAAACCAGCGCTACGAAGGGCCGCTGAATCCGGCCGACGAGATGGCGAAATATCGCCTCGTGCCGGTGAAGCGGCTGATCGCCAAACTGGGACTAAGCCCCTGGTACCAAGAAGCGCCGCTGGTTGAAGAAGAACCGTCAGTAGAAAAAGTCACTTTGCAGCTGCGCCAGCATATTGGTGCCAGCGCGGTAGCGAACGTTGCGGTGGGAGAACGCGTGACGCGCGGGCAATGCGTTGCTGATGTCCCGCCTGGCGCGCTCGGCGCACCCATTCACGCCAGCATCGACGGCGTTGTATCGGCCATCAGCGAACAGGCCATCACTGTTGTAAGAGGTTAACCATGTCTCAGGCTATAGGAATTTTAGAACTCACCAGCATCGCCAAAGGCATGGAGCTTGGTGATGCCATGCTGAAAAGCGCCAACGTCGATCTACTGGTCAGCAAGACCATCTGTCCGGGGAAGTTTTTACTGATGCTGGGCGGCGATATCGGCGCTATCCAGCAGGCCATTGAAACCGGTACGTCGCAGGCCGGCGAGATGCTCGTCGACAGCCTGGTGCTGGCGAATATTCATCCCAGCGTACTTCCGGCCATCAGCGGCCTGAACAGCGTCGATAAGCGCCAGGCGGTAGGTATCGTCGAAACCTGGAGCGTGGCGGCCTGCATTAGCGCCGCAGACCGGGCGGTGAAAGGCTCAAACGTCACCCTGGTGCGGGTGCATATGGCCTTCGGTATCGGCGGTAAATGCTACATGGTGGTGGCGGGCGACGTTTCTGACGTCAATAACGCCGTGACGGTTGCCAGCGAAAGCGCGGGCGAGAAAGGGTTGTTGGTTTACCGTTCGGTGATCCCACGCCCGCATGAAGCCATGTGGCGACAGATGGTGGAGGGGTAATGGAAAGACAACCGACAACGGATCGCATGATTCAGGAATACGTGCCGGGGAAACAGGTCACTCTCGCGCACCTGATTGCTAATCCAGGGAAAGATCTCTTTAAGAAGCTGGGCCTGCAGGATGCAGTGTCCGCCATTGGCATCCTTACCATCACGCCGAGCGAAGCATCGATTATCGCCTGCGATATCGCCACCAAATCCGGCGCGGTGGAAATTGGTTTTCTCGATCGCTTTACCGGTGCCGTGGTGCTGACCGGCGACGTTTCTGCCGTCGAGTATGCCCTCAAGCAGGTAACGCGCACGCTGGGCGAAATGATGCAGTTCACCACTTGCTCGATCACCCGGACGTAAAGTCATGAAGCGTTTGATGTTTATCGGCCCCAGCCAGTGCGGAAAAACCTCGCTGACCCAAAGCCTGCGCGGCGAAGCGCTCCATTATAAGAAAACTCAGGCCATTGAATGGTCGCCGATGGCCATCGATACGCCGGGCGAATATCTGGAGAACCGCTGCCTGTACAGCGCCCTGCTGACCAGCGCCTGCGAGGCCGACGTCATCGCCCTGGTGCTGAATGCCGACGCCCAGTGGTCGCCCTTTTCTCCGGGTTTTACCGCCCCGATGAACCGCCCGACGATTGGCCTGGTCACCAAGGCCGATCTCGCCGAGCCGCAGCGTATTTCGCTGGTTGCGGAGTGGCTTACGCAGGCTGGCGCACAGCAGATTTTTATTACCAGCGCGCTGAATAACTCGGGTCTCGACGCCGTGCTGGATTTTCTGAATTCGAAGGAACCTTTATGTCTTACAAAATAATGGCCATTAACGCCGGTAGCTCATCGTTAAAATTTCAGCTGCTGGAGATGCCGCAGGGCGACATGCTCTGTCAGGGGCTGATTGAGCGTATCGGTATGGCAGATGCGCAGGTGACAATTAAGACGCACAGCCAAAAATGGCAGGAAACCGTCCCCGTTGCCGATCATCGCGATGCGGTAACGCTGCTTCTGGAAAAGCTGCTGGGTTATCAAATCATTAACAGTCTGCGGGACATTGATGGGGTGGGCCATCGTGTGGCGCACGGCGGTGAGTTTTTTAAAGACTCGACGCTGGTCACGGATGAAACGTTAGCGCAAATCGAACGTCTTGCTGAACTGGCCCCGCTTCACAACCCGGTAAACGCGTTGGGTATTCACGTTTTTCGTCAACTGTTGCCTGATGCCCCTTCCGTAGCCGTGTTTGATACGGCATTTCACCAGACGCTGGATGAACCCGCCTATATTTACCCGCTTCCCTGGCATTATTACGCTGAACTGGGGATTCGCCGTTATGGCTTTCATGGCACCAGCCATAAGTATGTCAGCGGCGTTCTGGCGGAAAAGCTGGGCGTACCACTCAGCGCATTACGGGTGATTTGTTGTCATCTTGGAAACGGTAGCAGCATCTGCGCCATCAAGAACGGGCGTTCGGTCAATACGTCGATGGGCTTTACGCCGCAGTCAGGCGTGATGATGGGCACCCGTAGCGGAGATATTGATCCCTCTATTCTGCCGTGGATAGCCCAGCGCGAAAGCAAAACGCCGCAACAGTTGAATCAGTTATTAAATAATGAGTCAGGCTTGCTGGGCGTTTCTGGCGTGTCGTCTGATTACCGCGATGTCGAACAGGCAGCCAATACCGGTAACCGGCAGGCTAAACTCGCTCTCACTCTGTTTGCCGAACGCATTCGCGCCACCATTGGCAGCTATATTATGCAAATGGGAGGACTGGATGCGCTGGTATTCACTGGGGGCATTGGCGAGAACTCAGCGCGCGCCAGATCGGCGGTGTGCCATAATTTGCAATTTTTGGGCTTAGCCGTTGATGAAGAGAAAAATCAGCGTAATGCGACATTTATCCAGACGGAGAACGCCCTGGTGAAAGTCGCCGTCATCAACACCAACGAAGAGTTAATGATCGCACAAGACGTTATGCGCATTGCGCTACCGGCCACGGAAGGGCTTTGTGTACCAGCCTGAGAGGGTTATACGACGCATTGCGGCAAGTCATGGTAATAACGCTTTTACCATGACACTATGCGCGCACACTATTCGTACCTGAAAGGTGATAATGTGGCTGTTGCGCAATGCCCCGCCTCATGCGGGGAACTTATCCAGGGATGGATTCTGGGCAGTGAGAAACTGGTCTCCTGCCCCGTTGACTGGTACAGCACCGTAGCAGTCACGGCTGCGCCGCCGTTGATAAACGAGCGCCCATTGTCGCGGGCGATGGTGGAGCGCGTTCTGGCGCACTGGCAGTATCCTGCGCACTGGAGTAACGAGATTCGCGTCGATGTGCGTTCGTCAATTCCCGTTGCCAAAGGCATGGCCAGCAGCACCGCAGATATTGCCGCTACGGCGGTGGCAACGGCGCATCATCTTGGCCATTCGCTGGATGAAACCACCCTTGCACAGCTTTGCGTCTCAATCGAACCCACTGATAGCACCGTTTTTCATCAGTTAACGCTGTTTGATCATAATAATGCGGCCACGCAAATCGCCTGCGAGCCACCGCCGCCAATCGATTTGCTGGTACTGGAAAGCCCGGTCACACTGCGCACGCAAGATTACCACCGTCTCCCTCGCCAGCAGAAATTAATAGCAAGTTCAGCAACCTTGCAACAGGCCTGGAATCTGGTGCAGGAAGCCTGTATAACGCAAAATCCGCTCCGGCTGGGTGAGGCGGCTACGCTTAGCGCTATCGCCAGCCAGACGCTGTTACCTAAGCCGGGCTTTACCGCCCTGCTGTCGCTGGTCGAAGAGTGTGATTTATACGGATTGAACGTGGCGCATAGCGGTAGCGTGGTGGGTCTGATGCTGGACCGGAAACGTCATGATATTGCGCGTCTGAAAGGTAAGCTGGCAGAGAAAAAACTTACCCGACACTGGCCAAAACAACATTTACTCAAGATGGTCACTGGCGGGGTCAAACTGCAGTGAGAGCCTGATATACGCTCCCACTGCCGTAGCGCATTATTCGGCTTTTACATCGGCGTGTTTCATTTCGCCCATCGCTTTCAGCTTTTTGGAAATGTCGCGACGCTCTTTGGAGATTTCGGCATTTTTAATGATGTAGTCATCAACGCGATCTTCATAGTCGCTTTTCATACTGGCGATGATACCCTGAATCGCCTCAACGCTCATACCTGGCTTGATGTAGTCGCTCAGGTTGTCCAGCAGCAGCACACGCTTCTGGTTGTCACGGATCTTCTTCTCAATGTCCTGAATTTCACGCTGCAGTTTATTTTTGCGACGGAACAGACGAACAAACTCCAGCACGTCCTGGAAAGAAGGCTTGGTTGTTTCCATTTTTACACCCCTGATAATGTGAGATTCGGATTCGTTAAGCAACTGCTAGTGGATAAACATTACGTTTATCCCCGTCATACTTCAAGCCGCCAGAGGAAACACCGTTACGTCGCCGTCTGGGGAAACCTGAAGGTTCGGGGATAAAATCGTTGCCAGTAGCACTCATTTTATCCTTATATTAGTATCATACTCTTAATCTTTGCTGAATCGAAGCAGCAACAAATTCATTCGCCCCATCTGCTTTTTATTTGCGCAAAGCCCGGCAGATCAAATGTGAAAGCAGTTCCAACTGTCGGGCAGTTTCCATACTTAGCCAAACATAGCCGTGGATGGGGGTTTCAGCCACCGCGTCGCCCTGCTGCTCGTTCATTAGCTGCCGCAACTCGGCAGCAATATCATTCAGTTTACCGGTGTTTGCCAGTACCGGCTGCGGGTTGCCTTCAAACAACGCGTGGGCGATCGTTAGCAAGGTTTGCTGCGTCATCTGCTGGGTTTCACGCAATGTGTGCGCGTTAAGCATCACAAAATGGCTGGCGCGCGTCGCCCAGTGGGCATTGATTTGTAATTCAAGCATACAAACCAGGTTGCGGTTGATGGTCTGAATGGCCTCGAAAATAGATTTTTGTATCCGGGTTTCTTTACTGGCAGGCGTTATCAGCCCGCGCATTTTGACGACATCGTTCAGCAACCGTTGCAAATGTTTATCCAACCGGGGGCGCTCCAGCAAATTCGGCGACAGCGCTGCCTGATACACCCGATTATACGCCGTGACGCAATGCGCCAGTTGGATGCGCCAGTGCAAAAAGGCGCGCTGGGGCCAGATGCCGGTAAACAACATTGCCAGTAGCGACCCCAAAATCACATCCCCGCCACGCCATAATGCCGTATCCATATCACCAGCGGGAGCGCCGACAACAACGGCAAGCGTTATGCCTATCAGTAGCGCCTGATACGGTTTTTTCCCTAAGGCCAGCCAGCCGCACAAAAACATCGCTATCGCACACCACACCAGCATCAGCGGTAAGGAAAAGAGCTCCAGGCGTAGCGCCACCAGCCCTAACGCCGCGCCCAGAATCGTACCGCCTATGCGCTCAAAAGCACGAGGCACTACATTTCCCCAGAATGAGATGGGCCCCATAATCACCACTAACGTGATTAGCGGCCATGTGCCCTCGGGAATAGAAAACAGACGAACCAGCAGAAAGGTAAGAATGAACGCCAGGGCGATACGTATGCCATGCACGATGCGATAATGACGGTACAACCGTATTTCAAAAGGGCTTAATGACTTATCGGCACGCACGCTTGCGCTCCTTACGGGAATGGCAAAAAATGCATTGTACCTGCTTTATAGCAAAAATAGCGCACTGGCGGACGGAACACATTATCCGTCCGCTCTTTTCAGCCAGGAAACCAGTCGTTCACTTCCGCTGTACCGGAATATACATTTCAATATCCCAGTATCCATCTTCCATGCCGTTATTCAGATAGGTTTCAAAACAGGGCGCAGAGGCTATCTGATAAGCGCTATCCTGCTCCAGGACATCAAAAAACCGTTCCCACGGCTTCGCAAAGTCACGGTCTTCCACTCGCGCGACAGCAGTGGCATATTCGCCGCCTTCAATGGCGGTCACGATTACGCCTTCGCTATTGTCCGGCAGGATGAAATTCTCTGCCACGGACACCACGGTATCGCAGCGGAGTTTTTCTGCAGGTACGACATCTGGATTGTCGTAATAGACGGCAATCCATTCAACTGGCACGATCCGCTGTCGATCCACCCACGTCATCAGTTGTTCAAAACCCTGCTTCACGGTGTGTTCCCATGGACCGACCATGTGGAAACCGGCTATCTTGCGTTTTTGTTCCTGCCTGATTTCGTAATCCATGCTGCCTCCGTCACTTTACTATACTGTATGAATGTACAGTATAATTACAGCCTTTTACGGTCACAAGGACAGCGTGATCATTTTGTGAGCAACCTCGCAATCCCGCCCTTTTGACACCTCAGATGACGGTGAACGGTGTGTGACAACGGCTTACGCTTTATGCTGAAAATAGTCGCTCAGACGAGAGAACATACCGCCTTTACCCACCGACTCCAGAGTGACCAGCGGCCACTGAGCGATCAGTTTATCCCGATCGTATAGCTCTATTTCACCTACCCGTTGATGAGCGGCGATTGGCGCCTCCAGCTCTTTTCTATCCAGCACATATTTTGCTTTGATATGCGGAATTTCCGCTTTAGGCAGCGCCATCCAGAAATCCTGTTCCGTACCCAGCGCAATCTTTTCTTTATCTCCATACCAGATTCGCTCGCTGCCCACTTTTTTACCGCTGTGCAAAATCTGCACCGTCGCAAAGTTTTGCTGGCCCCACTGCAACAGTTTTCGCGCCTGTTCCTCACGGCCTTTCGAACTTTTCGCCCCCATCACGACGGCGATAAGTCGACGCTGCCCGTCCACCGCCGATGCGATAAGATTAAATCCCGCCCCCGATGTGTGTCCGGTTTTAAGCCCATCGATATGCATGGTCTTATCCCACAACAAGCCGTTGCGGTTCTGCTGCGTGATGCCGTTCCAGGTCAGGCTTTTCTCGCTGTACATGTGATAAAATTCAGGTTCGCCGTGAATAATCGCCCGGGAGAGTACGGCCAGATCATACGCGGAGCTATGTTGTCCCGGCGCATCCAGACCGTGGACGGTTTCAAAATGGGTATCCTGCAAATTGAGTTTTTTCACATAGCTGTTCATCATCGCCACAAACTGCGGCTGCCCGCCCGCGATATAATCCGCCAGCGCCACACAGGCATCGTTACCGGAATCCACAATTAAGCCACGGCTTAAATCGCGTACCGACACGCGATCCCCTTCTTTTAAAAACATCAACGAGGAGCCGACAAACACCGGATTATCCTTCGCCCAGGCGTCGCGCCCAACTGTGACGATATCGTCAGGGCTGATACGATGACTATCGATGGCGCGATCGACGACGTAGCCCGTCATTAGCTTGGTAAGGCTGGCGGGATTACGTTGCTGGTGTTCATTACCGGCGGTAAGAACCTGTCCCGTAGTGTAATCCATCAACACCCAGGCGCCTGCATCAATGGCTGGCGGTTGGGGAGCAAAACTTACGGCATCGGCCGCAAGCGCAGGAGAAAGGTGCATCGCGAATAAAGAAGCGGCAATAAACAAACGGCGTTTCAACAGCATGTCCTCAGGATGGTCTCTATTTGCCGTTCTTTTTACGGAAGTTCAGTTAAACAAACATGGATAAATTGCAAGAAAATGTGACACAAGGCACATTTTCTTGCTGACATTATTTTATGGATACGCTCAGACGGCGGACTTATCCCCGCGCGGCGCGGTACGATGACGATGATAGCCGTCAACCATGCTACGGAAAATTTGTCCCGGCGTGTCGCCAAGAGTACACAGATAGAGATGCGCGCAAATAAACAGTAAGCCGATGATAGCAAGCGCCATATGCAGCACCAGCATCACAGGGCCCAGACCCGCAACCTGCGGATAGAGACACAGCAAACCGGTGATGATTAACAGCGGTACCAGCGCGTACATAATCGCCAGATATGCCAGTTGTTGCAGTGGATTGAACTTATTCTGCTCTGTTGCCGCGAACGGATGCGCTTCCCCTTTCATAATGCCAAAAAGGTAAAAACGCGTCTGGCGTATGCAGCGCGTTACCAGTCCGGAAAAATTTACCCGATAGTGACGCCCGTTACCTGTGGTGAGGTTGATCAGCACAAACCCGACCCAGAAAGCCAGTAAGGCAAAACCACACCAGGTATGCACTTGTACCATTAGCGCTACAGGGCCGAGAGAAAAATGACCAAATAAACCGCTTAACAGTAATAAAACAAACAGTAACGCATTTCCCCAATGCCAACGGCGAATCGCCAGCGAGTAGAGATAGTCACGATGCTCTTCGCCGCCCGCCGTTTTTGGCGCCAGCATCCGGCGCAATAACGCATGGATAACCAGCCCAACAAGCATGAGCAGCACCACGACGCCTGCGTAAATTAACCACAGCGGCCAATAATCTGGCGCATAGTGTAGTTCCGCTCCCCAGATAGTATTCATGCTTTACCCTCCTGATGGACTTCTTTACGACGGTACAGACTGACCGCGCCGCTACGCGCTTCCTGCTGGCGATAGACCTCTTTCTGACCGACCCAGCGCTGGATCTCGCTCTCATCCAGTCTGCCGAATTTCAGCGCGTCCGTTGGGCAAACGGATACGCACGCCGGAGACTGGCCAGCCGCCAACCGCGTGTCGGCACAGAAGTTACACTTGTCGGCGACGCCGGTTTGCGGATTCAAATAGCGCACATGGAAAGGACACGCGGCAACACAATAATCGCAGCCAATACAGCGCGATTTATCCACCTGCACGATCCCGTTTTCATCACGATATGACGCTCCGGTAGGACAAACGCTGACACATGGCGCATTTTCACAGTGCTGACAGGAGACGCGGACAAATTGAAAATGGGTTAGTGCGTTGGATGCCTGTTCAGGGGCGCGAATTTGTACCTGTACGCGGCTAAATCCCTCCGGTACGTCATTAAGCACTTTGCAGGCAACGGTACACGCCTGGCAGCCGATACAACGTTTTTCATCATGCAGCATGACGTACTGATTCGTTAAATGATTCATGGTTCCCTCCTCCCTCATGCCCGGCTCAGCGTCACGCCTGCGGTATGCACTACCGTACCGGATACCGGACTCGTCACGTGCGGCAGTAAATTTCCGCAGTGGATACCGTGTGTCGTCGCCGCCGTTTTGGCCCCAGCTTTAGCGCCAAATCCCATATAGACAAAAAGCGTGTCCGGGCGGATACCGGGCGTCACCAGCGCCTTACCTTTCTCTTTACCCGTGGCATTTTCCAGCCAGATCTCATCGCCGGTCTTAATGCCTTTTTCTTGCGCCGTTTGCGGATGAACCCAGACCGCGTTATCCCACATTAGCTCGCTGAGTAAAGGTACGTACTGCGTCGCGCCATTGGTATGCACGGCCACCTTGCCCTGAATGAAGTAAAGCTCATTCTCTTTTTTCAGCGCAAAGTCACGAACGCGCGGAACGCCGTAGCCAGGGAGCAATTCCTCCAGGGTTGCGGAATAAAGTTCGATTTTGCCGGAGGGCGATTTGAAGCGAAGCTGTTCGCCATAGGTGTTGTCACTGTCCGTCGCGATAGCGCCGGGGTAACGCGCCGTAAACTGACGAACGGATTCTGGTTCGCGTAATAGCAGCGGAACGCCCCATTCGAGATACCCTTTCTGTCGCAGTTCCTTCGCTAAGGCATGGTCGCCGTTCAACTGATAGAGTTGGCGCGTCTGCATATCCTGCCACGGATAGTACTGCCCTAATCCCAACTGCTCGCCAAGTTCTTTCCAGATTTGCCAACTCGGACGCGCCTCGCCAATCGGCTCTACGACCTGTTGGCGCAGAGCGTAAGCCGGGTGCAGTCCCGACATATCGGATACCTCTTCGTCCCGTTCGAGATAGGTGCATTCCGGCAGCAGATAGTCGGCATATGCCGCGCTCTCGCTCAAATAGACATCGCAGCTGACCACCAGATCCAGTTGCTCAACGGTTTTTACCAGGTCCGAACGACAGGTGACGGTCTGGAAAGGATTATGCCGCGACATAATCCACGCCTTTATCGGGTAAGGCTTCTGGGTTAACGCCGAGTCAATAATGCTTTGCACCACGCCGCCGCCAGCGGCGATATATTTAAACTGCGGTGCGACCAAATCGATGCGTTGCGCCGTCGGTTTCGGCATATTTTTAATGTTGAGTTTCGCCAGCGTTGGCGCGACCTTTTCTCCGGCCAGTTTATTGTAAACAGACGCGTTTTTTTTCTGATATAGCCCGCCTTCGCGCTCAATATTACCGAGCAGCACATTAAGCGTAAAAATCATACGCCGCATATCGATCTCTTCCTGCGAGAACGTCGCGCGATGACCAGGACTGACAATAGCGTGAGGCGCGCAGGCAGCCAGTTCGCGTGTCACCCGGACAATAACGTCGGCTGGGACATCGGCCTGCGCGGCGGCCCATTCCGGCGTCGTCTCTTTTACCGCCTGTGCTAACTGTTCAAATCCGCTGGTATAACGCTCAACAAAAGACGCATCGTAGAGCTGTTCATCAATCATGACATGGCACATCGCCAGCAGAACCGCTAAATCCCCCCCGGGACGAATAGCGTGCCACTCATCCGCCTTGCTGGAAAATATCGACAAACGCGGATCGAAGCTCACCATTTTGGCCCCCTTCTCCTGCGCGGTCATTAACTCATGGGTATCGGCAACTTCAATCCCTTCATACAAATTGTGGCCAAACGAAACCAGATAGCGCGTGTTAGCGATATCCATCGCCAGATCGCCGCCCATCATCACTTTTGCCGCAATGGCTTTCCCGGCAGGGCATGTTGAGGCGTGAGTAAAGGTATTAGGCGAACCAAAGGCCGTAGCCAGATGGAAAAGATGGCTGGAGAGCGAGCCCGATTTGGAAGAGAAAGCCACGCTCTCGGGGCCATGCTGCGCTTTGATGGCATTCATTTTCGCCGCGATTTCCTGGTAAGCCTGTTGCCAGCTAATCACCTGCCATTCACCGTCGCCGCGTGGCCCGGTGCGTTTCATAGGTTTTACAATCCGTTGCGGGTCATTGACCAGGCTGACGCCGCTCCCGCCCCTGGCGCATATGCGCGTCCCCTGCTGCGGCGCAGAAGGATTGCCCTGGATAAAAACGGTCTTGTTATTGACTACCTGCGCCTGAATAGGGCAACGAAAGGAACACATTTCGCACAAACTTGGCGTTAGCGTGGTTTTACCGTTAATGCCGGCAATCGGGTTGCGCGCCAGCGCCCCGGGCGGAAAAGCGCCCAGCGCGCAGGCAGAGCAGCCTATGCCTACCCCCTGCAAAAAAGAACGACGACTAATGCTCATATAACCTCCTGTTATTAGATATAGCTGAAGATTATATTTAATTTGTATTATGAAATGTCGGCTTCAATCACAATTTGAAATAGTTGTTAAAATGAGCATGCCAACACGATAAAACCTTTTATTTTATAAATATTTTACATTTCCTGAACACGCACATGGACTGTCATCGAATAATCAGCAGAATTACCAAACAACCCGCTGTTAATTATAAAAATGATACAATTCCAATAACACGTAATAATATTTAAAAGAAAACGATTATTTCCTGAAAAGCGATTTCACGCGCTTTACGCAGTTCTTTTTCATACGCGCCGGAACGTCCGCCGACGATATCCCAAATGCCGGCGAAAAACGCTGGTTGAGCATCGAAGCGGGTTTACTTTTGCGTGCATACGGGCTCCGTTACCCGACCCGCTCTCTTATGCCTGGATTTTTCCGCAGATACGCCAGCGTCCCACAATACGGTGACATGATGACAGGATGGACACTTTCTGAAAGAAACCTGCCAGATAGCATGGTGAATTGTGATCTCCATCGCCATACCGACATATGAAGCTTACTTTTAAGGCGTTAAAAATCCAGACCGTTTTTCCATAATGATGTTGATAAGGAATTCTAATGAAGATATCATCAGGCGCAATTAATTTTTCTACTATTCCTAACCAGGTTAAAAAATTAATTACCTCTATTCGTGAACATACGAAAAACGGGCTCACCTCAAAAATAACCAGTGTTAAAAACACGCATACATCTTTAAATGAAAAATTTAAAACAGGAAAGGACTCACCGATTGAGTTCGCGTTACCACAAAAAATAAAAGACTTCTTTCAGCCGAAAGATAAAAACACCTTAAACAAAACATTGATTACTGTTAAAAATATTAAAGATACAAATAATGCAGGCAAGAAAAATATTTCAGCAGAAGATGTCTCAAAAATGAATGCAGCATTCATGCGTAAGCATATTGCAAATCAAACATGTGATTATAATTACAGAATGACAGGTGCGGCCCCGCTCCCCGGTGGAGTCTCTGTATCAGCCAATAACAGGCCTACGGTTTCTGAAGGTAGAACACCACCAGTATCCCCCTCCCTCTCACTTCAGGCTACGTCTTCCCCGTCATCACCTGCCGACTGGGCTAAGAAACTCACGGATGCAGTTTTACGGCAGAAAGCCGGAGAAACCCTTACGGCCGCAGATCGCGATTTTTCAAACGCAGATTTCCGTAATATTACATTCAGCAAAATATTGCCCCCCAGCTTCATGGAGCGAGACGGCGATATTATTAAGGGGTTCAACTTTTCAAATTCAAAATTTACTTATTCTGATATATCTCATTTACATTTTGACGAATGCCGATTCACTTATTCGACACTGAGTGATGTAGTCTGCAGTAATACAAAATTTAGTAATTCAGACATGAATGAAGTGTTTCTACAGTATTCAATTACTACACAACAACAGCCCTCTTTTATTGATACAACATTAAAAAATACGCTTATACGTCACAAAGCCAACCTCTCTGGCGTTATTTTAAATGAACCGGATAATTCATCACCTCCGTCAGTATCAAGGGGCGGAAATTTTATTCGTCTAGGTGATATCTGGCTGCAAATGCCACTCCTTTGGACTGAGAACGCTGCGGATGGATTTTTAAATCATGAGCACAATAATGGTAAAAGTATTCTGATGACCATTGACAGTCTGCCCGATAAATACAGTCAGGAAAAAGTCCGGGCAATGGAAGACCTGGTTAAGTCATTGCGGGATGGCCGCTTAACAGAGGCAGGTATCCGGCCAGTTGAAAGTTCGCTGGTAAGCGTACTGGCCCACCCCCCCTATACGCAAAGTGCGCTTATCAGCGAGTGGCTCGGGCCTGTTCAGGAACGTTTTTTTGCCCACCAGTGCCAGACCTATAATGACGTTCCCCTGCCGGCTCCTGACACATATTATCAGCAGCGCATACTGCCTGTGTTGCTGGATTCGTTTGACAGGAACAGCGCCGCCATGACCACTCACAGCGGACTCTTTAATCAGGTGATTTTACACTGTATGACAGGCGTGGACTGCACTGATGGCATCCGCCAGAAAGCTGCAGCGCTTTATGAACAGTATCTTGCTCACCCGGCGGTGTCTCCCCACATCCATAATGGGCTCTTCGGCAATTATGACGGCAGCCCGGACTGGACAACCCGCGCTGCAGATAATTTCCTGCTGCTTTCCTCCCAGGATTCAGACACGGCGATGATGCTCTCCACTGACACGCTGTTAACAATGCTAAACCCTACTCCTGACACTGCATGGGACAACTTTTACCTGCTGCGAGCCGGAGAGAACGTTTCCACCGCGCAAATCTCTCCGGTAGAGTTATTCCGTCATGACTTTCCGGTGTTTCTCGCCGCATTTAATCAGCAGGCCACGCAGCGACGCTTTGGGGAGCTGATTGATATCATCCTCAGCACTGAAGAGCACGGGGAGCTGAACCAGCAGTTTATTGCCGCCACGAACCAGAAACATTCCACCGTGAAGTTGATTGATGATGCCTCAGTGTCGCGTCTGGCCACCATTTTTGACCCCTTGCTTCCTGAAGGCAAACTCAGCCCGGCACACTACCAGCACATCCTCAGTGCTTATCACCTGACGGACGCCACCCCACAGAAGCAGGCGGAAACCCTGTTCTGTCTCAGTACCGCATTCGCACGCTATTCCTCCAGCGCCATTTTCGGCACTGAGCATGACTCTCCGCCGGCCCTGAGAGGCTATGCGGAGGCGCTGATGCAGAAAGCCTGGGAGCTGTCTCCGGCGATCTTCCCGTCCAGCGAACAGTTTACCGACTGGTCCGACCGTTTTCACGGCCTCCATGGCGCCTTTACCTGTACCAGCGTTGTGGCGGATAGTATGCAACGTCATGCCAGAAAATATTTCCCGAGTGTTCTGTCATCCATCCTGCCACTGGCCTGGGCCTAGTCCAGCCTCAACCCGCATGAAATTAAGGGACACAGCGTTGTGTCCCTCTGTACATAGACCCGTTTTAGTCCATGCATTTTTTGAGATCCCGGCCAGATTGCCCCTGGCCTAAATTCCATACAGTACTAAATCAGAATCAGTAATTTCAGATGGACCGGAATATGGTTTACCATAGAGGGAGCGTAGCTTAGTGTCGCTGATGATCATTTTAGTATTTTGTACTCACCATCGCATGTACGAACATTAGCAACAATATCAATTGGTGTACAAATACAATCAATCAACGACAAAATAAAAGAATAAAATATTTCATATACATATAACATCAGGCGTGTACATCAAGTGACAGTTAAAAACGACAGCATACAGAGCACATTCCTCTTCCACGATTACGAAAACAAAATCACAACCCACTGAATTAAATAGAATTAAACAAAAGTAACATATAAAAATGTACTTAATTATGTACTCACACCCCTAAATTTGCCATTTGACTGATAGCCTAAATTTGAATAATACTGTACAAAAAACCAGTACGGGAGCACCACATGAAAAACACTGAATCTAACGTAAGCAGCTTACCCGAACTCACCAGTTTTGAAGTAGGCTATTCCCTTCGAACTAATGAAGTTTACCTGTCCGCTTCATTCACAGATAACATGGCCTGTATACCAAACTGGCCAATTAAAGAGTTTCCTGACCAGTTTATGTGTATCTCTCGTACTCGGGCGGTTGCACTCATAGAAGAGCTTCAAAAGGCTATCGACTACATGAACGCGGGGATAGAACGTCGCTCAGAAAATTTAATCCAGTAAATAGGAAGGTTTACGCTATTCCATTACATCTTTTGCAACAGCATAGATTCTGGACAGATACGCATCATCACTCTGATCCGAGTGCGCTTGCAGCATCAGGTTTATGCTGTTTTTGGTAACTGGCTGATTAGTTTCTTTTAGCATGACTACTGCGCGTCCAATAACCCTGCATATATCGTCAAAAACAGCTTGTTTTTCCTCATCCATAACTGTTTCTCGCTCTGTTATCGCTGAACCAACATCATTGTAATATAGGCCATAGTGCACCATTTATGTCTATATATTTCTATGGTTATAAACATATTGATATGTATTTTATTTAACCTTTTTACAATCAAATACATCAATACTACCCGCAAATTCGAGTGCCGAAGTGTGTGTTACCACCGCCCCGTTAAATTGGCTTACAGGCAAAGTATTAAATATTTGAATTTCGTAAGCATGACCATCATAACTAGCCGATACGGTTATGGAGCCATCAGCCGCCCGTCCATATCGCTCACCTGAGTCAGAATCAACAACTTCTAATTTTGGTGAGATAATCTGCTTATCGTCAGGAAAAAGGAAACCAACGGAATCAACGTTGTCCTTTACACGTACTCTCATGCGACTAGTATCAACTGGCCCACCAGATTGATTTAACGTCATTCGACAATAAAAAAGGTCTCCTTTTTTTACTGATGTTTGTTTATTTTTATTGGCTATTTTTTGCCGTTTCTTCTCTATTTTTTCGTTCTCAGAATAATACATACTAACAGTGCAATACCTATCCGAAGATTCAAAGCATTTATCAACCAATCGGTGGAGAAATTCACTTGTCTCCCCACCATTATCAACTAGTTTAGTTCGTAACACAGTAACGCTTAGAGGAGGCTGATGTACCAATGACTGAGGAACTAAAAAACTTGGCACGTACTGCGGACCATACTCCAATAGGTAATCCCGCTTTTGCTCGATTGTTTTTGCTTTACCTTTATCCCAAGCACTACAACCGATCATAAAAAATGACAACAAAACTACTATACCAATTTTATTCATTTTTCATCCCTAAACATATGTACCGATAAGCGCAGTGTACACCATCATCACTGCGCCTCAAATCAACCTATAAGGTACGCGGTTGTTCAGGTTTCTTAGGCCAGTCGATTTTTGTCGCGGTCGATGTATCCACCCGGTTTACCAGCACCCTGTATTTTTTCCATTCGTCGAGCTGCGCTTTCTCATCATCTGTTGCAACGTTCTTTCCCATACATCCCCCTGCCAAACCACCTGACCGCCAGATGCATCACTATCCGTTTCCACTTCGGCACGCCAAGTACGGTCATTCTGTCCAGGAGTATCAAATCGGCTTCTTTTTTCGTGCGCAGCGCGTTGTCGTAAATCCAGTTGTGAATTATTGCGGTTTTGGAATATTTGCCATCTGGCGGCATGAACGTCCAGAATATGCGTGGTATCGTGGCAAAGTCGGTAATGAATCCAGCTGGTACACTGATTATATCGCTGATGTCGTCACTGAGGTAAAATTCAAAAGGCTCGTATACGCGCCATAAGAAATGGTCCAGCATTTCAAGAATTGCGGGAGTTGTGAAACAGCCCATGGTAATTATTGTTCTACCTGTGCGATAATGAGTTCTTTTTGAGGGGATGTTATGCGCACAAAGTTACACTCTCTGCAAGCACTGCGTGGTATTGCTGCGTTACTGGTTGTGTTGTTCCATTATAGAGGCTTTCTGAATGATGGAGCTAAAGGAAACCCTACAATATGGGATAAAGTATTTAGCCCTGGAATTATCGGTGTTGATATTTTCTTCATTATTAGCGGTTTTATAATGGTTTATACTACCTGGAGTTATATGCGAGGGAAAGCATCTCTGGTTCGGTTCTTGCTTAACAGGGTAATACGTATCATTCCGTTATACTATCTTTGTCTTGTCATAGCCTTTCTTCTTGAAGGCGCTATGAGCACTTTTCATTATCCAGACAAAGTGCAAAACATTTTAAGTGCGTTGACATTCACATTATACAAAACCTCTACACCGCCACTCTACATTGACGATGGTGGTACGTATAATATTCGATGGACACTCAACTACGAAATTTATTTCTACCTTGTATTCGCTTTATGTCTGCTGGTTAAACACCGAGTTCTGGCGCTCGTCACTTGGGGCGTTCTGGTAACCAGCATCATACCTGTGATAGCAGGATACCAACCAACAATAAATGTACAAGGTTATCCTTTTTCATCTCCATACTTCGGTTTTCTGACAAACCCTCTTCTACTGGAGTTTATTATTGGAGTTATAGTTGGCTGGCTGTACATCAAAATAAAACAAAACTTTCCTTCAAGAAAAATAGAATTATTATCAGGTATTAGTGCTATCGTACTACTAATATATATTATTTGGGGAATATATACTGGAAACATCCATGCGTTGGACAGGAAAAGTTCCCTTGTTTTGGGGTTCTTTGTTCTTGCCCTCACGCTTGGGGAATCTTTATTGCTGGCATTTATCCCCCGTTTTTTGACTTATGTGGGAAACATCTCATTTTCGTTATATCTGCTCCATAGCGCAGTTGGTCTTGCTGTGGTAAAAAGAGTTGGAGCTGTCGGATATTCGGATTTTAAGATGATCCCATCCGTGTTGCTGGCTATCGGGATATCTATCCTGGCAGCTCACTTTACACATAAATACATAGAGATTAATCTGACTCAGAGGATAAAAAATAAGTTAAAACAGAAAAATCTATTAAAGAATCCTCTTCCATACGGCAGTCTGCAATAAAAATAATTTATATACGCCCGGTAGTCCGGGCGTTGCTTTATTTAATTACCGTTATTATCATTCCAGTATCCTTTTTCATTTGCAGTTGGCGCCCATGGATTTTAAATCCCTGAAGACCATTGCCTGCATCATACCTGCCCAGTTATCTGTCTGTTGCCCCAAACCGTGAATCCACGGATGCGCCGGAACGACGGAACAATCCAGCGCAGCCAGGGAATCCGTAAAAGCCAGACGCGCTTCACGCCACATCCGGCACCTCCGGCCAGTCAGGGGAAGCTGTATCCACACGGTTAACCATTACGCTGTAGAGTTCCCATGCTTCAAGCCGTTTAATCTCTTCATCTGTGGCAATTTTTAGTTTTACTGCCCGCGCCAGTGGTGCGATGGCTGATTCAGCTTCAGAAAGGCGACGAATTTTTTCAGCCTCAGCCTTTTTACGCAGCTCTTCCGGAGAATAACCCCGCTGAACGACTTTACCGTCCTGATATAACCACGTACCATCACCACGGCAATCATCAGGACAGTCAGCAGCGTCTATTTCCGCAACAGACATATTAACCGGCCACAACATTGATACAGCATATGTGTTTCCACGTTGCGGGACTGGCTTATTAACAACACCCCAGACCACCCCCTCAGGGTCGTACATTATTTTTGCAGTATCATCAGAAAATAATGACTGACACTCATACCAGTCCTGCCCGTCTTCTGACTCCAGAAAATATGCACCTATATTTATTTCGGCCTGAGTTTTACCCCTGTTTACAGGCGCGTCAATCAGTCTGAAATTTTTAATATCCTGATATTTTTTCATTATACCGTTCCCCCTTGTACGGTATACCACTGATTCCCGACTCGTTTTTGCAAAGGCGCATAATTAATACCATCAATATTTTCGCCTTGATTATCTTTCCAGACGGAGGTAACTACATACCCGGGAGTGTTAGGCCATGAACCTGCATTGTTCCAGGTAGTCACTGATGTGCCAGCCCCTAACTGAACATCTGTGACGAAATTATTATTAATCCAAAGACTCAGCCAGCTATTCCCCCAGACAGAACCAAAGATGTCGCCGTTATTCTGATAGATGGCCCCGCCTGCACGAAGCGTGTTAGCGGTGATATCGCCATTGACCGTAAAGACAATCGAACCATCAGGATTTCGCTGGCTGTACAGATGCCATCCCTGATCGTCGTCCAGTTCAATAACAGTAGGCCTGTTTGCGTCGCCCCATAAATTAAACGTGGCTGTCATTGTCGAATTATTATTACTCGTCAGTGACAGCCTTTTCCCGTCACCTGCTCGTATGCCACCATTAGTGAGAACATCTACTGACAGGTGTAACCCGGAATTGTCGATATAACCGACCCGGGCATTATTGGCGTAAATACCCAGAATGCCGTCGCCATCCTGTTTAAACCCTGTATCGTTATCACCGAGCACAATCGAATTACCGCCCAGTGCATTGTCAGTACCAATACCCAGCGGGCCGTTAAGCTGCCCCCCTGTAATCGGCAATGCACCCACATCTTCGTAAGTGGGTTTCATCAGACTATTAAACAGTGTATATGTCTGACCGCTGGTTGAGTTTCCCGGCTGTACTGATGAATATTCAGGCGTGCTGTACAGCGTGACATTTGCATTGCCGGTGTAATCATATTGCGCAATTAACCAGTGCGCATGCTGGCCGATATTAATATAAATATCGTAAGTGTCGCCTGATGTATTAACCCATGCGACCTCGTTAGCAGAAGTCGGCGAGCGTCTCCACAGCGTGGCGGTTATTCCAACAGGTGAACCATTACCGGCACGCAGCACTAATTCACTGATTGCCGCCTGCTCAAATAAGCCAACGTTAAACCCAGCCCCTCCATATAATTTAATCACCGCAGTTGATGTAGCCTGCGGCATTACAACCGTGGCGATTTTGTACCATCCAGAAGCATTATTAAATGTGATGTTGGTAGAGGTCACAGCACCGATAGTTCTCGCAAATTGTTTTTTGTCCGGAATATCGCCGCCGTTCTGCGATTTTTGCAGGGCGCCAGTGATGCGGCTGTCGTCACCTGCGGCTACCGTTCCCTGAGTGGTGCCAACGTTGCGGGTCGCGCTGTCGCCGAGTTGTAGGGACTGACGGGCCTGCGCTTTATCGTTGACATCGGCCAGATTCTGGTCTTTCTGCAAATACCGTGATCCCAAATAAATCTCCAGGGGATTAAGCACAGAAAAATAGGTTTTTGTATTATCCAGAACGCATAGGACAGGAGCATCTTTAATAATATCATTGGCCGATAACTCTGCTTTATTCCCCTTGTATAGTGGGAATTTGCCAAGCACACGCCCCCCCATCGTCAGTTGCAGAGTGCTGGCTCCGGTATTGTTTAGCGCCGGAATAACCACAAGTGGAGTGCGCAATGTCCAGTCAACTCCACCATTGACGAAATAAGTTGCTGGTAACTCCAGCGTCAGATTATTCTCTGTACCTCCGGCCACACCAGCGACATAATGCCCACTCTGGAGCTCTTCAATTTGTACAAACTGATTTTCAGATCCTCGCGTCGCAAAATTCGCTATAACGTCATTCAGTGACCATCCCTTCGCTGTTGTACCTTCCTGACCGCGAATAACCGTCAGCATGTCATTATTAACTGCTGTCAGATGGCATACCTCAAAAACTGTTTCTTTTGCGTCTGTCAGTGTAATTTTGGCGTAAGTTTTAAGAGGGTTTGAGCTGTTCGCATAATCGCTGGTAAGCAAATTAGCAAACATCGCTCCCGCACCAGGCATCACCTGAATGGTCGTCTGGCTGGCGGTAATATCAGCCGCCAGTGAGGAGACGACATTATTTCCGAATCCAATAATCATTGCTCAACCACCGTTACCGAATAGGTATAAATAAATGGGAGTTTCACCAGCGACTGGTCAATTGCATCTTTAAGAAAGTGCCCGACACCATCGCCATAGTCAGGAATGGAGACAAAAAAAATGCCCTTATCGGGCATTACACTAATATCAAAAGTGGACTGTACAGGTGGGTCTATTCCGTTAGCTCCATGTATAAAGCGTGCAAGCCGTCGTTTGAACCAGTTGATGCAGAAGTGCGAACCATCGCCTTTATAAAAATTCCATGTCAGTATCCGTTTAAAATAGTCGTCCGGAACATATGACGCTGAGCCGGGAACATAATTTCTCAGTTTTGCATACGCGACATTATTGTACTCAATAGTGTTATACGCTCCACGTGCAATGGCATCCTCGGAGATCTGAAGCAGGGGGCGTGATTCCCCATAAATACCCGCCGCAATCCAGTCCAGCAACTCACCGGTAATCGCCGGGGAGGTCCAGCAAGGTAAATTCAGGTTGTTAAAGTAATCAAGATACCCCTGTGCCAGTTTGTTATAAGCATCAAAAAAGGCAACTATATCCGGATCGTCATTATATTGCGTATAGGGGTAGGCCGGAATAATGCTTTCAAGAAGAGCTGCCATATTGCTTAACCTGAATTTGTGAAGATGAAGTGGAAAAATAGGCGTAAGTATCACCATAAACCAGGCTGGAGTCGGTTGCAGGTGGGACAATTTTTCCGTTTATTCCAACCTGAATATCAATCATTGATACAAGGTTTGAAGATACAAGCCCCTTAACCTGATTAAGAAAAATATCCCGAATCAGGAAAATGTTTATTGGTTCACCCGTTGCAATTCCGTTAATGTAATCAGCAATGCTTTGCTGCACTGCTTTTTCAATCCCGGTTGGATCGATATAGCTGGTTGAGGCTGTATTCCAGGTGATTAAAAGCGTAACGTTTTGTGATGATGGCACTACAAACGGCACGTGATACGTATCCGGATACACAATGATCGGTATCGTTTTTTTATCCACCGCAGCGCCTGATGGATTCACTACATCATTCGTCAGTACGGAGATATCTGGCACGGCTTTATAGATAGCGTAAGCCACTTCATAAGGATCGCCGCCACCAGCTATCGCTACCCATGCCCCGAGCGATGCCTGTCGGTATGAGATCAGATTCTCCTGTACACCATAAACATTTTTCAGTTCAATCCGGTAACAGTCAGGCGTTCCCTGTACACCGTACATACCCGCCTGGAATACCTGGGCACGGTATGAAGAAAAAGTCTGTTCCTGCGCGCCGGGTAATCCAGCGGTAAGGTTGGTGCAGGTCAGGTTATATGTATTCGGTACTGAGGTTTTTATCTGATTTACAGTCCCCGCAGGTACTGCCCAGGAGCCCCCGGTTGTTGCCAGGCAATAGACAGGCTCCGTTTGTCCACTTTCCGGGAGCATCGTGTCACGCTGAACGGTATAGGTGTAGGTTCCATCCCCGACCATAAAACCTTTCGGTATAGCAAACCCGGGCGGGCCACTGAACACCACATAAACCGATGTATTGGTACCCTGCCCTTTCTGAACGCCGTACATATCACCCAGTTGCGCCAGCAGGTGTACATTTGCCGCATACGGGCTGCATGAGTTAATCAGGTCAACCCGCGCCTGATCACATACCACAAGCGCACCGACGCTCGTACTGACCATATCTTCAATCAGCGATCCTGGCAGATTTGTGGTTATCCCCGGGGACAGCGCTGTTGCAGTATCAATAACCAGTTGCCGGAGTTCATCCGTCGTTTTAGGAACAGGGCCGGCAATATCATAACTAATGGGTAAATCACTCATACATACACCTGAGCCACTATTTTAGAGCCTGAGTTAGTAATCGACGAAATGTTGTAAACAGGGGGATCAACATCCGCCAGCGCAATCTGTAGAGAGGAAAAATATTTGCTGAACTGCTGCTGGAGCCGGTTAACATAAAAAGTCGGCAGTATCTGCTGAATAACTGAGCCGTTAGCCGGTATACCGTGATTAGCAAAAAACGGGGACTCCTGCGGGGACAGCTTCAGATTCTGCACCAGCGTTGTGAGATACACAGAATCGTTAAACCCGTTTTCGTCAGTCGTGACCGTTACCCACTTCCCGTCTTTATCTCGTCCGTATGTCCTCATTCGGTAATACTCCCGTTGAATTGTGACGTTGGCCCTCCGGTATCCTGTCCGTCATTACCATTGCTGTGCCTGTGGCTGTTAACCCACTGAACCAGCTTTTCCCAGCCCTCCAGCATGATTTTCGGGCTGGTGCTGGCCGCACTGTCAGTCAGTGTTCCACTCTGCCCTGTCAGCGACCAGGTACCAGCGGTGAGCGTCAGAACTGTACTGCCCACCGTCACTTCGAATTTTTCAGGTGTGGCAATCGTGATACTTTCCGGTGTGAGCAGAAACGTAGTGTTGCTTTTCGCATCACGAATGGTTACCCCCTCCGGCCCGTACAGCGTCAGTACCTGACCATCGACGTTCTCCCACTCCGTGTTACTGATGGGTAAAAACACCAGCGCACTGAGATTTGCGGGGGGTGTCAGATCAGCCGTTCCCCCTCCGAGGCCGCTGGCGCCGCCCAGGTAGGTATCCGCCGGGATGACTATCCCCTTATCTCCTTTTTGCATCGGGTATCTGATGTACTGAGGGCCGAATAGCGGAATGGTCAACTGAGGTAACGTGTAGGGAATGTCCCGCAGCAAAAAGGTAACAGTGACCATTTTCCCGGACTGACTGACGACCTCTGCGGGTAAAATCTTTCCGGCCATCTGCATAGCGGCGGCTATTTTCTGGTCGGCGAAATTATTCATATTGCCGCCAAAATTGAGTTTTTTATTTATACTCATGTTGCAGCAATCCCCCCTGTTGGATGCGCCTCGATAACAGTTACCCAACTGTTTGCGTCCGGTTGCCTGCTGTTACCCACCAGACGGACCGAAGACACCAGAAAATCCCCCGTAAAAGCCGAGTCATCACGAAACTGTGAGTATGACGATGCCTGGATCATCGGCCTTAATTTCTTCGGCATCCGGATATAATCGCCCACCTGAATATCGCTGCGCATAACGCAGGGAATGGATACCGTACCAAACTGGATCCATGTCGGTTGACCAACAAGATCGGTAAATTCAATTTGCACGGGATTTTTACTTCTGTAAGAGGCGCTTTTTTTTGAATCTTTATCCTGGTGGTTAGCAAAATCGTTATCGAATACGCGGATCTCCCTGCCGTTCACCATCGCTATTTCAACACCAGAATAATTACTGTCCTTAATGATGCTTTTACTCAGCGAGTTAAGTCTGGTCGCAAGCTCCTGGAGACTACCGCAAAACATATTGCTGTCATAATTATTCACCAGGCGATCGCTGATACTGACTGAGAACCGGTAGTCACCCCCCAGCGTCTGAAAGCATTGCGTCAGCGCGACAGAAAGCTTAACCCCTTTGTTCCACGGCACCGTTAAATTTACGGGTGCCAGCGGTAGTGGGTTAACGTCAGACACAGGGCCGGCGGTCACAATAAGATCCAGCCGTAACTCGGTCCCCTGCCAGTTTCCCAGCACCTGCCAGATGGTCCCTTCCAGCACCAGTCCACGCTGTTCCGGTTTCGCCAGCGGCAACCCTTTTGACATTCCCACCCACATTTTTATGGTCATGCCAAACATATCCTGTCTGGCCTGTTGCATTTCCTGCGGACTGATGCCCCAGACAGTGATGCAGCTCTGCCCTTTGGGAGTGGATTCACCAAAACGGAGAAGGTCGAATTCAACCATCAGGCACCCCGGGTTAAATACCCCGTTTTTCATGCTACTGTACTGTCTGTACAGCGTACCGGGGTTGCCCTTAGCATCCGAAGCATTAAAAATCTGAATGTCGTAGAAACGCATCAGTTAAATACCTCAATCTGACCGTCAGAAACACGCCATACCATTCTGGTTTTGCTGAATGCCCCCACCAGTAAATTAATATCGTAATTCTTTGGGGAACCAATAACCGGTATTGTCAGTTGCCGACGGCCTGAGTTATCCGTGATATTGAGGTACCAGCGCTGGGCGGCAATATTCCATTTCGTCTGGCAGTTATAAACTTCACCATCGAGAACGGGAGTAAAGACCATGCTTTTCTGTTCGTTACCGGAGAAGGGATAATACGCCATGCTCATAAATTAAATGCCCCGCTCAGTTTTCCGATTAAGCCAATAACCGCACCCGATACACTACTGCCGAGTGAGGTATTACCAATCGCCGAGATGGTACTGGTCCAGGCGCTTTCTGTTGCCTTGTCCCCGTTATCAATCTTGCCCAGATAACTGTTTATCGCCTGTTCAGCCCCGGTTTCAGAAAGCAGTGGTTGCTCAAAATCCCATAACCATTGCCGCTGCGGTAAGGCATCATTCGATCCGGTAACATCACGCACCGTTCTCAGTATGCAGTTGCTGTAAATAATACCTGGCGTTGCCACAATAAACGTTCCGCCAAGACTGGCGTGTGCCTGCAATACGGCCTGCAACGAACTCAGCGTGACCAGCTTTGTCATGGCGCCAGTGTTTTCATTTACCGGCGCATCCATCAGCATTGGAATGCGCAGCGGCTGCGAGAGAAGCGCATTGGCTGCCACCGCCTGATTTGCAAACGGATAACGACCAATGTCGTAATCAACCATTGTCCCACCGGGCGCCGCTCGCCAGTGGCAGAAATACTTATCCAGATCCGTCAGTTCAATAGCGCCCCCCATCAGACCTGAAACGTAGCTGGCGCTCTGGGTCAGGGCGACTATCGGCAACATGCCGCCGGGTATACTCTGCGCCACACCATCGCAGAGAATAACCGGGGAGATTTCAAAACCGAGCTTGTAGAGCTCGCGGGTAAATGACATTAACCGAACCCTCCAAGTTGCGTACTGGATACAACTGCATTACCGCCGGTATTGTTATAAACAACAAGTCCCTGAGCATGACCACGCTTCTGGTTATCCAGAATTTGTTGCAGTATCTGGTCAGTTTTCCCCGAACCCTGTTGTACTGGTTGTACGACAGGGTTATTTGTGCTGGTACCTGGCAATTCAGAACCATACTGGGCAAGATATTGTCTCCGCACGCTGTCGGATGGATTTATATCCTGCAAAGATTTTTTCTGCGATTCCTGAAAATGACCTCCGGCATTATTGATAATCTGTATAACCTTCCCTTCACTTAACCGGGAGCCGGCACCTTCTTTTACTGACATGGCAGTAATTAATTTCGCGAGCGTCCGGGTATCATTTAAATTCAGCTTTTCGAATTCGCTGCGGCCAGTCGCATTCACAACATGCCCGATATATGCTTTCGTATTGTTCTCGTTAGATGGAGCCCATTTACTGATAATATCGTGGATATTGTTGATGCCCTTTGTGCCGTATATTTGCAGTTGTTTTGCAGCAGCGAGAACGCCTTCATCCAGGCTGGGGAACACAGCAAATTTCCCGCTTCTGGTATTGGCGGTTTCATAACCTGCGGCATAACGTAAATTCGCAGGATTATTGAACCTGTCAGCAATGGTTCGCCCCTTAGCATGAACATCAGCCTGTTTCCCGTCGACCGGCTTAACATCTCCTGATGCAAAGAATTTTTTTACCCCTTTCAGCCACGACCACACTCGCGGATCATCATCCCCACCCGGGGTGTAAGTCTCACTGGTAACGGGATCGGTGCGCTTCTCGTCGCTGAGTATCGATGACCGGGATTTAATGTCATCCGTCGTGATGTCGGATTTACCACTTATCCAGTCAATGACTTTGCCGATAACCCGACCAAGCCGCTCCACACCGGATATGAAAGCTTCAACATCTTTCTGGAATTCGGGGGAAGCCAGATAATTACCAAACCGGCGTATACCATCTGAAAGGCCATCAATCCATTTCCCCAGTTCCGGCGATTTGAGGACCGTTTCAATCGCGCCGGAAAAGGCATCCGAAAGTTTTCCCAGCTCCGGCGCCAGCGGTGCCAGTCCCCGGATAAACGTATTCCCGATACTGACCTTACTGCGGTCGAGCTGAATGTTGAAATCCTGCCACTGGCGAAGCTGCTGGTCCGTCAACTGAAGGCGGCGAGTGTCCTGCTGCGCCTGTTTCGCCATCGCATCGATTTCTTCATCGCTCATTTTTTTGAAGCGGTTCAGATCGTCAAGGGTGAAATAGTTCGTCAGCCCGTAGGCTTCAGCCCCCTGCTGCGTACTGCCGTTACGCACAAAAATATCACGCGCCGCTTTTATCATTTCAGGTAAAAGCTCAGCAGGATCCCTGTCCGGGTTATCGACTCCCATTGCCCGGAACTGCCAGCGTTTACTCAAATCAAGCTGCGCATCACGTATGGCGCCCAGAGTTCCGACAGGATTACCCAGCGCTTTCTGAAAATCGACAGCAGTCGAATTAAGTCCACCTGCCGTCGTCCCCAGCCCCATCGCAGTAAACCGTTGTGCGGAGGCATTGCCGGCCAGGTGGTTAAGCCCCCACAGACCGCCCGCACCAGCCAGCCCGGAAAAAAGCCCCAGAACGGTTCCCCATGAAAGCAGGCTGGTTGTGGCATCTTTAATATGACCTGCCAGCGATTTCGCATCCTTGCTGGCTTTATTCAGGAAATTGCGCGCACCGCCGGACTTCTTGTTAAACTCCGTCTGGGTTTTTGTGGCCTTCTCCAGATTACCGTTGAGTCGATCGAGGCCGTCATTAACAGATGCTAACGCCGCAACGCCATCAGCGAACGCTTTTGTAATCCCCTCCGTACCATCCCGGACACGTTCTGTCTCCTTTGCGGCCTCGCCGAGTCCGTGAACCGCCCCCCGCCATTGTTCAGGTAATTCGCCGAGTGCTTTCTGGTATTCATTGAATTTTTCCAGGAACGACTGAAATTTCTCGTCCTGAACATCAATTTCGACAATGGATTTAGCCGCCATTGAAATACCCCTTGCGTCTTATTTCCTCCAGAATGAACCGCTGCCGGAAATGGAGCGGGCTTTTATATTCACCGCAGCCCAGTTCACGACAGAGGTGACTGAAGCCTTCGCATGAGGCCCATGTCAGGAGGGTATGTGTGAGGGTTCCGGCAGGGCTTCCGGGGTCGGGGTATCGGTAGCCGTTTTCGACGTCGGTAAAGAATCGCGATACGCCATAGCGCTCAATGACACAAGTTGCCCACTGTACATATCGAGCGCTTTCCCCACCGTCGGTGCGATCAGGTTCGCTTTCTGAATGGCAGAGCTCACCATAAAAAAAACGACCTCGCCCTCAACTTCCCGGTACTCATCATCGGTGATAATTTCCTGCCTGAATGCAGCCTCCAGCGAAGACGTTTTCCAGGTTCCGTTATCGTTCCAGATGACCGTTGTCAAACGCTGTATCTCATCGACAATATTCGGCGTTCCTGGCTGAAGATCTCCTGCCTCCTGCCGCGCTTTGATGATTTTTCGCAGCATCATCGCCGCCACGCGGGGCGCACCTACCGAACCCACCAGGGAGAAAAAATTATTGAACAGATTCCCCAGCAGTACGCAATTTTCCTCAACGACTTCATACGGAAACGGCACAATGTGCAGATACACCAGTGATCCGTCATCGCGGGTGATGGTGCTGACAAAATTCAGTTTTCGGTCAATTTTCACGGCCATTAGCCCCACATTTTATCGTTGGTGATCAGATAACCGGAAATCGTCACGACATATCCGGCATCCATACCGTTGATGGTCAGTTCATTAAAATTCACCAGATATGCATTCAGGACCGTGTAGTTTCCGAAGGTGCTGGCATCCGGCGTGATAACGACCTCTCCCAGCGACGTATCAGAAGCGAAACGGTTCTGATAGCTCGCCGCCAGCCCCTGCGTTCGCAGTAAATGCATCGTGATCGTTACCTGCTGATAAGGTACCTGGCTCCCCACGGTTCCGGTCAGTGTGGGGATAATGTCCGTTGCAGCCGAATCCGGCCGCATACTGATCGCATCCTTACCCAGAAATGACGCGGTGACATTCAGCGCCGGAATATCCGTGACAGTCACCGCACCCCTGACACGGTTAAGAAAGCCCTGTGGTACTAATGGATTTGGCATTTATTACGCCCCCACAAAATTGGTCACGTTGAGATTAAAAGTGATGGACTCAAAACCACGACGCGGGGTGACAACCGCACTCAGGCCGTTATATTTTCCATCGGCGTAATCGGACTGATTCAGGCTGGTATAGTCAGCGAACGGTACTGCGTTGATGACCGCGTTCCCGGCATAAGAGCCTTTTTCATATTCCGCGTTGAACGATTCCTGCGTGAGTTGCGTATCAATCACCTGACCGAGGATTAGCCCGTAACTGATACCGGAACGGAGAGTTTTCAAAGCGCGTCGTTGCAGGCGACCAATTCCCTGCTGATCGTAATAAAGCGGGTTAACAGTAGTGTTAGAACCGTTAATCACTTCATTCGCCAGATCCAGCTCAAGGTTGATTGCACACCATGCCACCGAGTACCAGTAGTTAAACGGCATACCGTCAAGCATGTGACCGGCCACCAGCATTTTATTGCTCAGGCCACCTTCTGCCGCCGTGCCGATATAGTTGATATGGTTATCCTGCAGGGTTTTCAGCAACGTACCATTACCTGCCGGCGGATACTCCGTTACGCCATACATAAAGCGGTACGCCATCGGCGGGACCATGTTTGATGATCCCGGATCGTTTGCCAGTGAGGACTGGAACGGTGCCGCCATCGAGAACTCAGTTGCGCCAATTGACGGCGCCTCAACCCCGGCAAAGACATTCGGATATTTGCCGGATACCCATTCCTGGTACGTCGCAATCGTGGTAGTGACGAAAAATTTCACCAGCGCGCCGGGCGAAGTGTAATTGTTCGCCAGCGTTTTAAAGGTCGGTTCGGCGTCCCATTCCCTCGGCACAAGGTAAGAGAAAAATTTCTGGTATGTGTTTCCCAGAGAAGTATCTTCATCAATGAACGTACCAAGGGCCGCAACCGCAGATTTTACATTCATCTCACCCAGCTCAAGGACATAAACCGCCCGGCTGGTCCCCTGTGCCCAGTACGTGGTGTTCATCTGCTGGAGTTCTCCGGCGGCAACAGACGTTACGGTACCTGTAACCGTTGCTGTACCGGGATCACTGTTCAGGGGATAAGTAAACGTTTTTTCGCCTGTCACAGACGCTGTATATGCCCCGTTATAAGCAGCAGGCGCAGCACCAGAAATCACAACAGGGATCGTTTCATCAATGGACCAGCCATGATTTTCTGAAAGAGTCACCGTGACGGTATTCCCGGCCCACGCAAGCGAAGAAATAGCTTTTGCTGGCGCAACGATATTTTTTAGATCGTCTTTGGACGTCAGCAACTGATAACTCCCCGCCGCCAGCGTGGTTCCCCCCGTTGATACCAGAGCGCCTGACTTTAACAACTGGGAGGGTTTCGGCGGACTGGTCACCGACACATTGATATTTACTATTGCCATTTGGATTATTTCTCCACATAAATGGACGGAATTGCAGACGTGATCAGCCTGCGGGCGACGTTCCTCATCCGCTGCTGGTAGTAATTAACTTTGAATTTGACCTTTTTCCGCATGGCGATAATGTTGAGCTCGTTCTGCGTGACGCGCTCATCCTGTATCACAGGAATATTCATTACGCCCATTTCTGCATCATCGCGCAGGGTGTACTGCTGAACATATCGCAGAAAGTCCTCAACCACGGCATTCCTGAGGCCTGTAATCGAAATCGTCACATCCTCGGAAACCAGCTGGTACTGGTTGTCGCGTTCATCGATATAAAACGCCCCGGCGATCGGAGAGACATTGCTGCACCGTATTGTCGCGAAGGGAGGCGACAGGTTCTGCGTGGAAAGCATCGCCGGAAACATTGGCATAAACTGACTCAGCCCAAGCCATACAGGCAACGAACTGGAAACCACAACGTCACTCAGGTCGATATCATCCGCAGAGTTGATAATCTGCGACCGCATATGCGGATAGATCGCCTCCCCTGTGTAGTGATAAAGATTGGCCGGTTCGTTCAGCCCGGTTCGACGGGAGAAAGAAAACTGAATGCCAAAGAACTCGCCGATGTACAGGACGTCCGACCCAATATCGTTGAATGGGTCTATATCGGCCTGCGCAGTAAACGTAACGACGTTGCGGTCGTAGAGTTGTTCATCGTCCTGGATGGTTTCTGTCGTCAGATGAAGGTAGCCTTTGACGTTTACCGTGTCGGGTTCGTTGCCCGGGTTATCAGACAGGACTGAGGCTTTAACCCAGAACACGAATCCATCAAGCGGAAGAACCTTCCGGATATACTTCGTAAACGTAACCACCTGAAAGCGACTGAGGTCGTCAAGCCCCTGCGTCAGAGCCGCGTTAAGCTCTGTTTTTGCATTCTGCTGTAGTTCACTCAGGGAAGGCATTTAATACCCCGCTTACCCAGGCGCGCATTGCCGCCTGATAGTTTCCTGTATCGATAAAGGATGCCCGCGGATCGCCCTTCTTATTTTTGAAGCGTTTAGATATACCCAGCAGCGCGCGTCGGGTTGGCACACCTGACATGCCGTTCATCTCTTCGTTATCCAGAAAGGCCACGAACAGGTCGTGAACGCGTGACATGGATTCCGCAAGCGGATCCCTTAACGGCGGCGCGCCAGCCAGCATATTTTCAAGATTTGCGGCGAGGTCTTTACTCATCAGGTCGGCGATGTCGTTTCCGTACCTGTCAAAAAAGGTCTGCATAATCTGGTATTTTTCTTCCAGGTACTCAGCAACATCCCCGGTCGTGGTGTTTTCATCCTCGTAGGGAATGTCGATAACGCCAAGATGAAAGGTGATCATGACAGCCCCCACAGGCTACCGAACTGCTGGGCAATCATCAGATAGCGGCGTCCCCAAGGGTCCTGCAACATCTGCAGATCGGCCAGAGACAAATCTTTGAAGAAGTCAGGCACAAGACGCTGCGCGCTGGTTGAGTTATCCCCGGCCCCCGTTATCACGCCAGCCTTGAAATCATTCAGCCCATACTCTTTCCTGAATTCAGCAAATACCGACTCAGTACCGTAGTTGACCAGAAACGATGCGCCAAGATTGTAAACGGCAACCTCATACAGGCTGGGCATAACCAGTTCAATATCCCGGTTCACCCATTCCACGGCCGCGTTATACGCAACAACAAAGGACGGAGAGTCATAAGGAACCTGGCTGGCGGTTACGCCCATATCTGTGCGAACGAATATGATGAATGCAGCCAGATTTACGCTCATTTTTTCTTATTCCCGGCTTTCGGAGTAACAATCGTCTCGTTAACGACCTGAGTTTCGTCGCTTTCATCACGGCCTCTGGCCTGCTCAACGCTGAATTCCATATCACCGTCGTAACCCGTACCACTGTTTCGCAGCGTACTGTCGTGAGCAATAATTGATGCCTGCCGGAGGTTGTGAGCGTTACGTGTCAAATGAACATCGTTGTCGCGAATAGTTTTCTCGATTACCGATGCCGAAACAGGCTTGTTAATGCTGTAGCAAAGACCGACAAAATCTTTACTCTGATCAATTTTTGTCGAATCAACCAGACCATAAACACGATGGTGCTGAATAACCGCGTCAACCTCTTCGGTGGAGCCATCAAGAACCATCATTTGTGCGCCGTGCTCAATAGGGATCTGAACAAGTCTCCCTGTCTCCAGCTTGCGATAGGTGAAGATATGACGCTGTTTAGTGGTGTTGGCGATATACAGTTTCATTAGTTACCCTCGTAAAAAAGCCCCCGCAGAGATATCCCTGTGGGGGCTAGTTCATTTCAAATAATGGATCAGGCGCTGTACGCCATAGACAGGATGGTGATGGCTTCCGGACGAACTGCCCAGCCTGCGGTTGAACGCATTTCGGACAGAACATCAATGGCGCCACCAGCGATCGGTGTCGGAATTTCACGCGGTGCAGCCATATCACAGAACATCAGCGCATTCGCGGCAAGAGACGGGGTCAGCTTGGCGAATTCGTTGGTGTTCACGGTGGAATTGACCATCGGCACTTCAACTTCAGGGATGGTAATGACCACCGCGTCTGTTCCGCCCGCGCCTTTTCCGATCAGCGTGTCGTCATAAACCCAGTCCACCTGAACATTTGCCCCTTTCAGAACCTCCTTCACGGTGTTGCCAACGGTATCGGTACCGCCACCAGGACGCTGATATGAGGTCAGCTGGACAATCTGCTGGATCTCCATTGCACCCAGAACGCGCTGAGGACCGAGAATAACGACGCGCAACTGGCGACCTAACTGCATGGTGCGGGTCATTGCCGCCTGGACGTGACCGAGCAGGTAAACGGCCATTTGACCATGATCGTAGGTCAGCACAGTGGTATTTCCGGCGCTGTCTGCTGGCAGTGTTTCGGTTGTTGCGCCAGCAGTATTCAACAATCCTTCACCACCAGCCGGATTCATGCCGTACAACAGTGCAGAACGAAGTTGCTGGAAAATACCCTGTCGCATGCCGAGACGTTGAGCTTCCGGCAGAGCAAAATTCCAGTTACCGGCTGCCGCCATGTCGTGGTGATCGTAGATACCACGGCAGCGGAACAGGTAAGTTGGGGTGGAAATCATCCGGGCATCAAGTGCCAAGCTCGGCAACTGGTTGGCGTTACCCGACTGGCTGGAGGTTACCTGGGTGCGAATATCCAGGCGGCGCATGTAGGCGTACTGGTCGCCAACGCCAATTCGGACCTGAGGATTACCGCTGGCGATAGTTTCAAACGCACCTGACGCCTGCTGGTAACCAAGGATCATTTCCGGCGCGATATACGACGGATTGACGATAGTGTAGCTGGGGGTAATTGCAGCCATTTAATTCAGCTCCTGATTAAAGTAAGACCAGCGCGCAGCTGTCGTTGTTATTCCAGGTCAGGAAACCAGTTGAGCTGTCATAGGTGACAGTTTTGGAGTTACCTGTTTCGACGGCGAGCACTTTCACTGGCAGTGTGATGTCGGAAAGCGTTACCGCACCGATGGTGCCCTGCGTGGTCGCTGCACCGCCTGGTGCTGTCGCCGGGGTGTAAGTAAAGGTGGTTGCACTCGGTACAGACAACACAACAACGGTGCCGTTGTACGCCGATGGAGCAACGCCGCTGATTTTTACGTACTGGCCAGCCGTCAGGCCATGCGCTGAAGCAGTGGTTGCTGTAGCCACGCCAGAGGCATAGGACACATCAGTTGTCGCGATATCGGAACCGGCGAAGCCAGCTGCCGCCGCAGTGGTGATCTGGTTGTTCACGAAATCCCAAGCCAGCGGTGTTTTCACTGAAGCACCAGCGGTACCCAGCGCAACAACCTGCGCAGATGCTTTCAGCGGAATGCGCATGCTAGAGCCCAGGCGATAGTAGGAAACGCTCATGCCGGATGCGTACAGCGGAACCGGAGACTGCGGAGTGGTCAGGCCGTTGTGCGCCTGATTGAAGACGGTAAAGCCTTCCAGTTCGGCAACAGACACCGCGCGGCGGATAAACGAACCGCGAGGGCTTGAGCTGGTACCTGGAAGAAGCTCGGCGACGGGCAGCCCACCCCACAGAGGTTTGGTTTCGGTTGGTGCCACTGTGCCAGCAGCCAGATTAAAGCGGTTCGCCGGGTCATCCAGCGCAACGCCCTGAATATAACCGTCGGACTGCACACCGAAAGAACCCAGCGCGTTCGTGGTTGCCATCGGGTTAAGAGATAAGTTAGCCATGCTTGAGAGCTCCCGTTAAGCCTGGTTGTTGAAACTGGTGACCTGACGCTTGCCAGACTGGAACGGAGCCCAGGTGACAGCAGGATCGCCTTCGAAGGTGCTGATCTGGCGACCAGTTGCATCAGCGCGTTTAATTTCACGCAGCATGCCAGGCCCAACAGACAGGATTGCCGATTTCTGCGCGTCGGCGTAGATCGTCTTCTCGGCCACACTCAGCAGGGCTGAGTCAGCGATGGAGGACAGGTCGACGGTTTTGAAGTCAGGCGAATGTTCCTGAAGCTGGATCATCAGGCGGCGGCGATATGCCAGCGGCTTTTCACCGGACAGCGGAACCGGCGCGCGCTTACCGAAGCAGGAGAACACGCTATCGGCCTTCACCTGTGCGTCGGCGACTTCGTTACGCTCTTCATCGCTTAACTCGGTTGGAATGCGCGACTTAAGCTCTGCGATTTCGCGACGGACATCGGCGTCAGCCTTTTCTTTCGCCATACGCTCAGCCTCTTCGGTATCGGCCTTCTCTTTGGCTTCAGCGTCTGCTTTTTCCTTCGCGGCTTTCTCTTCCGCGTCAGCTTTGGCTTTCGCCTCTTCGGCCTCTTTCTCCTCAGCATCAGCCTTTTCTTTCTTGGCTGCTTCTTCGGCATCGGCCTTGGCTTTCAGGTCTGCTGCTTCTGAGTCAGCCTTAGCCATGCGTGCGTCAATCGCCTTATTGATTAGCGCTACGATTTTTTCCTCGTCCATCTTTTCAGCCTCGTTTGGAATGGAATCAGATTTAACACCAGTAGGGGCAAGGAGTTTGTCCCATACGCCCTGTTCACAAATTGCAACGTGGTCGAGCAACTCAGGGGATGGCTCCACCAGTAGAGGCTGACCGTCGATCTCAATGATTGAATCGGGAACCTCAACAAACTTGACTGTTGGTGAGGTGCTTAACTGCCTGGTTGCCATGATTTCGGCAGCCTCGGCGTCATATACGCGTGCAATTGCCCACACCTCACCATTGTCAGCAACCCAACTATTTGTCAGGGTGCCGATAACGCGCTTGGCGAATTCATTGCTATCAAGCGTATTTTTCTCCGGGTGCAGCCATATGAGCGGTAGCCCGGCAACCCGCTGGAGAAACTCTGGGGTGAGATAGTCGTCCGGGTTACGGAAGGCCATCTGTTGATCTGCAGAGCGCCAGGTTACTCCCGTTCCGGTCACCCGGATGGCGAACATCCACATATTGATAAAGAATTGCGGGCTGCTTAAGGTCCCGTCAGCGATGAGTGCGGCCACTTCCGTTTCATTGAGCGCCTGCCGTGCCAGCATCTCAGCGAATGGCTGATGTAGCGGTTTAGGCAGATCGTCAATGTGGAACCATCCGGCGGCCAACGATTCGTCGTTAAGCTTCGCTTCGAATCTCTCCGGCACTTCGGCGCGAAACGTCAGATAATCACCGTGAACACTGTGCGGGATCAGCGGGCCATCGTACTGATAACCCACCTCTTCCAGCACCTCGCGGCGCGCGGCATCAATAGCCAGTTCTCCCTGCTCTACCGTGCCGCCGGGCTGACACCAAGTGCCATCATCCGAGCGCTGGATCAGGAAGACGAACTTACCCTGACGGAACATTATCCCGCTGCCAAAAATAGCCACGTTTTAATGCTCCTATGCTGCTTTCTTCATCGACTCCATGAACTTCTGCCCCTTCTGGGTCAGCATGTATTCTGGAATGCTTCGAATGTTGTAGATGTAGGTCACGTAGCACTGACAAAAAACCTCTTCGCCAGGCTGAGTGATTTCGTCGAGGTAACCGGCAGGCCCGGCTTTCACGTACCCGTTTTTTTGCGCCCAGTTCCCGCGAATCAGGTAATACAGCTGATCGCGTTCCTTGTGGTCCTCGCGGAAGTCATAGCCAGGACGCCGCCAGTGGCTGTGCCATATCGCTGCAATCGCGTTGTTGCTGGTTGCGATCACGTTGTCGATGTTGGCTATCAGCTTATGGTTCTGGTCGATCATCACCCGGCGCGCTTCATAGTCCACCTTCTCGGCGGCCTTCTGAATGTGCCCTGCCGTCTCCCGCATTGTTCCCTGAATGCCAGTCAGCGCAATACTGTCGGCAGAGGGAATGCTGCTGGCCCAGCCGCTAAACCGCGATAACGTGGTGTCGATGGCTTTTTTGCGGTTGAGCTTGATAAGGTCGGCGCTGGCGAGGATCCTCCTGTCGAGCTCTGTCCTCAGCTGTGGCTCAAGGTAGTTGAGTGTAAACCGGGATATGCCCTGGTGGCGCTTCAGCGCGCCAGCACGCCCCACCTGCAGGTCGTATGCTTTCGTCAGATTGCGGGTGACCATCGCCATGTAGTCATCGGCGGTTTCGCTTTCGGCGGCCTGGCGGATAATTGCCTGCCAGCGTTCCAGCTCTTCCCGGGACGAATAGCCGTTGCGGAGAAAGAACTTCACCGCATCTCTCACTGTTCGGGTGAAAGTGTTCATAGCATCATCCCGCCGCCCGGCTCTTCAGCTTTTGGCGGCTCCGGCGGTGGGTTGTCTTTCAGCGAGTCGTAATCGAGGTTAAGCCGCTGCGGGAAGAGGTTCTCGTTGGCGTTGGCGTTTTCGCACGCCCACTCGATAAGTGTCGCGCGGTTCTCCGGGTCCGCTGTGAGCTGCGGCAGCACCGCTTCCAGCATGCTTACTATCGCCTTGAATCGCGTCTCATCGACCTTCACCTTCTCGCTTTCCGGCTCTTTCAGAGAGGATGGCCAGCGGTACTCGAAGTTGTTTATCCAGCTCGCGAAATACACGCTGTAGGTGTTTTTCAGCTCCGGGAAGTCGGCGCGTAACGACTGGAAAAACTCTATGCTCCAGGCACGGTACTGGCACACGCGGATGAAGAACGCGTAAAGCGAGTCCAGCCACTCGCGGATGTTGTCGATGTACACTGCCACGGCGCGGGCATCTTCAGTGCCTTCACCGAAGCCCTGGGCGAACGTCTCAGAGTTGAGGATGATCGCCGGCATGTCGGCGGCGGCGGCCACGTTCTCCAGGATGTGCTTACGCGCAGAGTCGAGAGGTTTTTCCAGATTGCTCAGGTCGATTGACTCGATGTTGTCGCTCTCGCCGATCTGCAGGACCTCTCCCGTCTTCCCGCGCTTAAGCATCATGCGCTTAATGCCGCTGAGCTTCTGCATCATGTTGTTGACGACGGAGCTTGGCCCCTTAATTTTCGTCACCAGCAAGCCACCTTTCACCGCAACCATGTCGTCGGTGCGCATGGTCTGGATGAAGGATTTCAATGGATAGAGCGCTCGCTGGTATACGCTGCGGCCGGTGAAGCCGAACGCCGCAGGGTTGTATGCTAGGTAAATCGGATCCTCGTTCTGCACGACAACGCAGCGCGATTTGTGATACGGCTTGCCCGCCACCCGGATACCGTCGACTTTCTGGAAGTCCTGGGCATTTGGGTCCTGATTCAGCACGATGCTGCCCGCGGTGTTCAGCGGGTCGAGAATGTTAAAGCTGACGTTGTGCTTGTACAGCGTGCGGTAATCCAGCGATTCATTCGGCTCCTGGTTATCCACCAGCATTGCAATCGCAGATACGCCGTAAATTCGGGCGATCCGCGCGGCGTTGGCGATGTGCTGGTTAGCACCCATCGCTTTCCATTCTCGCTCGAACGCGTCACGCAGGCGCTGCTCAAGGCCATAGGACTGGGCAACATGGACGGTGCGCGGCTCATTCATCGCCATTTTAATCGGGCGATCCACCATCTTTCCGCCCAGCGGGTGGTAGAGGTAAACCGTTTTGCAGGTCTGATAGCCAGCCGTTGACCCTGGCTGGATGTCGTCGCTGTCCAGCAATGCCATCAACTCTGAGTGAGAGCAGCTGCCGATTTCGAAATCGTCTTCGTTCATTGGTCCTCTCGTCAGATTGCGTCGCTGCTGCCGAAGGCGATGATCAGCCCGTAGGTATAATCATCGAGCAAGTCATCGGCGCGTTTATGCGCGTTCTTGTCGGCAAGGTGGAATCGGGAAACCTGCTTGTGCAGATGGTTTGCTGTCTCGCCCTTGAAGACGGCTGTCTTCTCGAAGGCGTATCGGGATATTTTCGCCAGCCCGCGGTAGTGATAACCGGAGGCCATAATGGCGCGCTCGTCCTTTCCTTTGCTGGTCAGGGCGGACTCAATTTTGTTGACTGGCCATCCCAGGCTTTCGCCTTTCTGCAGGAGGATGCTGCCCATACTGGCGTCTTCGATAAAAACGCCGAGGCTGCCGTTGATGGCAACGCACTGGCCGGAAAGCTCGTTGAGCCGGTCGAATACCGACGGCATCCACGTTTCCAGCAGTGCGCCGTCAATCTGCACCACATCCCAGTCCAGAATGGTGAGGCGCTGAATGCCGGGCCGGGTGTCGACGGCGTAATACACCACCGCCGTGCCGTCATGCTCAGAACCACCTTTAACGGCAGTATCCATGACAGCAAAGACGGCCTGGCACATTTCAGGGTAATCGACAGGCTGATCCTGATTCTCACCCTCAAACCATTTCCGGATGTCGAACAGCGAAGCGGCTGACCAGTCGACGAACTCGGCCAGAAACTCCTGGCGGAACACTCGTGGGTCGTTGTTCGCCTCTTCCTTTTCCAGTTCTTCAGGTGGAACGAACGGATTGGAAGACGTCGGCGCGTGGTGCTCTATAAAGCCAAGGTTCTTGTCGTGGCAGATGGCATAAAAGAAGTTCTCTTCGTCCACACCGTCCGGTGTTGAAAATACGTAGGCCCGGCCTTTCGTCGTCAGCAGTGTTGGCTTAATCGACTTGGGCCATATCTCCCTCAGCATCTCAGGCGACTTGGTAAACGCCGCCTCGTCTATCAGGATGATTTCGTATTCACGACCACGGCCAGCCAGTTTGTTGTCGTTGGTGACCCAGAAGTCGATCTTCCCGCCGTTCTTCAGCAGCAGTCGCTTCTCCTGGCGGCTGAAGCTTTTTTTCAGAGGCAGCAGGATTTCTTCGAGCTTGTCGTAGATCTCCTGATACTGACGATATTCAGCAGTAAAAATCCCCACCCTGCCGCCGAGTTCAATATCCATACCCGGACGCTTAAACGGAGCAGTAGCGTAGGTCACCGCGGCGCTGGAAAGCATGAAGGTTTTGCCCCAGCGACGACCACACCGGACCGCATGCAACTGACCTTCCCAGGAATCAGACCAGACCTTTAATTGCCCGTCATGCAGCGTAGGAAGGTAAATATCGGCCATATCATCTTCCCGGTATTGGCAGCGAGTTATGAACGACAATCGCGTTGTCTTTATCACCGTCTTTCATCACATCGATTTCCAGTTCAACTTTTTCAGTGGCTGCTTCCCGGTACGCGGCATCAACTTGAAGTTTCGCTATTGATCCTTTGGTGTATTCCAGCGACTCAATACGCGCAGTATTGCGGTGCATAGCTTTCTCCGCGGAGGAAATAAGTTCATGAAGGTCTTTTGCTGTCTCGTCATTAGCGAGTTCTAACTCTGCCTGCCAGCGGCCGATGTTCTCCGCCGCAGTCAAGTTCGCAGCACGTAGCCAGAAAAGCTCATCATCCAGCGTGAGCGCTTGTGCATCCTCTGTAATGGCGTCAGATAGAAGCATGCGGCGCCCATATCCCCCATGTTTAAGGGCTTGCTGGTTTCCGGGTTTGAATGGGTTTGTTGGCGGTGACCGCCTGGATCCGCGTATCAGTTTCGTTTCTGGAGAATTTGTGGAATTTTCGCTTTTATTCGCAGTTTTATCTTTTCCCTTGCAAGCCTTCTCCTGAGTGGAGTTACGCATTTTTCCTTTCTGCGAATTCGCAGTTTGATTCGCAGTTTTTTTTTGCGAATTCGCAGCACTATTCGCAATCTTGATATAACGCTTTGCGCTGGCGTAATTCAGTCCCTGCGCTTCACACCAGTCTTTGGGGGAAATACCGGATTTAGCATGCTCGGCGAGGAACTGGTGTTGCAGTGCTCCCCAGTCCGGTTTTGCCATTTTAACCCTCAGTTTCTTGAAATATTTATGATCGCATGTATCTTTTCTAATGCTGTAACAATGGTCTATCAATTCAAGGAATTTAGAATGAAATACTCACAGCAAGAAAAACTGCAGATCCAAATGCTCTGTGATATTCACCGCGCACTGAAAATTAAAAACTCTTTTGATCCTGACTTCATCGATGAGGCAGTTAGCACTGATAGCTACTGGGCCTTGAGATGGAAGTACCCGAGTCTAGATGATGGTGAAGAGGATCCAGAGGAAGTACAACTGTTTGTTGATACGTTTGATATGTATGAAATACTTCAATATACCTACAACCACTTCAGCGATGAGGATAAGGCAGATGTTGCAGAATCAATTCCTCATTTCAATGGTGAGGCATCCTTAGCTTTCCCTGGCTTTGATGGTAATAACGAAACAAATTATTTGACTATCGGTGGCATGCTTAAGCGTATGGGGCGCTTCTCAGGCAAGGAAGAGTTAACGAAGAATTCCCACATGCCTTCAGTTGAAATTTATCGCCGTATGCTTGAGGTTTTCTTACCTGCTCGTGCAAAAAACTGGATACACGATGTAGGTATCACAAAACAAGATTTTATCGATACACTCAACGCGAGAGTGCATCCAGAAAATCGTTAAAAGTTAATGCCCGCAAAATGCGGGCATTATTCATCATGGAGCCTTATTACTTTGTCGTAGGTGCGCTCGCAGGTACTTCCGGCGACATAACGCTCATCAGCCTCTTTTGCGAACTTTCCCGCCAGATCGTCAGCTTCGCCAAGCAACTGGGCGAGCAGTATTCCGGTCTCGGATTTTGCCTGGCTTGCTGCGGCAATAGCGGAAAGCCTGCCGGTTTCACTTCCTGCGAGCTGCCGTTGTACTGCTGCGAGCTGCTGTTGCAGCCCACCGCGAGCACGCTCAGCAGCATCAGCATCGGCCTGTATTTTTGCCAGTTCTTCATCAGCTCTTTTCCGTTCTTCATCTGCGGCGTGCTGGCGACGCTGCTCTTTCGCTCTTTCGGTTACTTCACGCTGCAATGCAGCGGTCGCATCGGTAAGGTCTCGTTGCGCCCACTGGTATTTCCAGGATGTATCCGCTTTCTGATAACCTCGTGAATAACACCAGTACGCACCAGCACATAACAAAAAAGCCACCAGCAGTATTTCTGCTAATGGCTTCCAGAATTTTTTAAGCAATACAGGTAACAGATTCATACCAGCACCGATTTTGCTTTTTCAAAGCGCTCTCGCCGCTCTCCGATGCCGTTCTGCCCTCCGTTGATTATCTGTGTAACGCGTACCATGTCGCCGGAATATTTCAGACACCCTTTAGTCGCGAAGAACCACGCTGCACTACGGGCAGCATACGTATCCTGTGCCAGTAGATCCGGATGGGCAACGAGCTCAGTTTTGATCCCGTTACCGCAATCACGGTAGTTGTTCAGACCTGTGATCTGGATAAGTCCACGCCCGCGGTAGTTCCAGCCGTCGCCAGGCCCGTTGTTACCCATTCGCTTGCTGTATACCAGATTAGCTATTGCACGCTGTCGCTCGAGCGGAAGCGCCTTCTCACAGGATTTTCGTCCAAGAGTACTGGCCTGATCTGGAGTGATTCTCCCGGCGCGGATGAATCCGGTCAGCCCGGCGATACTGTAGTTGAAGCTCTCCACCAGCCTTGTAAAACCAGCGCTTTCATGTCCCGCCTGAGCAATGAACATGGCCTGATCCAGTGGCGCAGTAATACCGAATTCGCTCATTGCCGCCGTAATATGTGGATACCAGCGCGCGGCCAGTTCGGCGCTGATACCAGCCGCCTGCTGAAATTGAGACTCGTTCATGATTAAACCTTGTTATTATCCCCACCGATACGACCACTGATAAACTTCATTGCAAAGCCGCGGATCGCATCCACGCCGATAAGGCCGACGCCGCCACCTATCGCAACAGACAGGGACTTGGGCCAGCCGAAATATTCCAGCGCAGATGAGAAGGTCAACGTCAGGGCGCCGCAAAGTAGAATTTCGAGTGTTTTTTTCTTCCAGCCACCGTTACCGCCAAAATAGGCAATGCGCAGACCAGCCATAAATAACGACATCAGAACAGCGCCCAGCGGGGTATCTCCTCGCCACCAGCTCTGGAACAGCTCCAGCCAGCCCTGCCAGGAATGGGGATCGTTGTGCATTTTCATAAGCCTCACCTCCGATAGCTCGGATGGCGCAGTGTGAAGTAGGAAGGCCGCCCGGTGGATTAACGACAAAACTCAGAGGGATTATTCCGGACGGCACAAACAGAAAAGCCCCGCACGATGGCGAGGCTTGAATTTGTTTGGTCGACGATTGAAGCTATGGCGACGATATCAGATTTACTCAAAATGTATGCTATTTAATTGACTTTTGCAATACCCTGCTGCGAAAAGGTCGCTTTTTGTTGTGATCTTGTTTTCACCAGACAAAGCAGAGATTCGGTATCAAGCCTCTTAAAGATGTTACTCATCGCGCGCCAGTAGTCCGCATAGTTGTGGCTCCAGTTGTCAGGCTTAACCCCGCACAGGCTGGCAAGCTCCTGTTGCTGGTAGACGTATCGTCCGGCCAGCCCCTCTCTGACATCCTGCGCCGCCAGCCAGATAAGTTTCTTCAGCCGCTCCACTGTCTTGCCAGCCATCTTCCTCCCTGCAAGCTGCTGTCTGAACTCGCACCACGCCCAACTTGTTATTTCGACCTGGTGTTCCCAGCAGGTATTCTCACTATAATTCCACAACAACCACGCCTTGTAGTGTTCATCGAGTGAAAGAACCGCCCGGCGCCATGAGGCAGTGGAATATTCCACAGGCTTCACCAGCGGGATAGCGCTTCCTTTCGCCAGCGACTGCTTGCCGGGAATTGGTGGGTTATTTAACGTTATCCAGCTTTCTGTTTCCTCGTCCCAGATACGCTGTTTTTTTCGGGGATAGTTTTTCGTGTCGAATTGCGCGTTCTCCAGCCAGGCCAAAAGCTGCCCTTTAGTCTCCCCGCTTAAATCGGCTGTCGCTACCATTAGCTGCTCACGTACATACTGGAGGTATTGAGTGTTCATTGAGTAAATCCTGTGAACTGATAAATACGAACAAAATTGCGCAGGATGCGGTAGTCAACCAGCACCGAACCCGGACGGCGGTAAATACGGAGGCGCTGCCAGCGCATGCGGAGTATCTCGATCAGTTCTGGTTTCATGCGGCCTCCAGCTTTTTTAGCGCACGCAGATCCGACAGTGCCGCGAGCCTGATTTCCTTCAGCTCCTCGACCGTCCAGCGGTGCGGGGTGTTATTGTTCTCGAGTGCCAGCACCGCCGCCTCCCCGTAACGCTCAACCAGCGCGGCACGATATGCTTCGATGTTCCCTGATTTGTAGACGTTGCAGACATCACACTGAAGATGGATGTTGAAGCGAGTGAAGCGCAGATGCCCGGCGGCGGCCGTACTTCTGTAATGGCCTGCATGCCATGCGAACGCCGTCTTCGTTCCACAGGAGATGCAACCGAGTCCTTCTGCCAGTTCGGTTTCGCGGCAAATGTCATTTACGGCGCGCTGCGTCAAGTCAATCCAGTGTTTCAGCGGCTTAACCGCGGCTTTCCGCTGGCGCCAGGCGGCGCGTTCTTTTTTCTCAGCGGCGCGCTGAAGGGATTGCGCCTTACGTTGCGCGGCTTCGCGAGCTTTTCTGGTCTGTTCTTTGCCGACGGCGCTGGCGCACTGGTACGAGCAGACGATCTGCCCCTCGCGTATCGGGTGAAACCACTGGCGGCATTCTTTGTTTGCGCACTTACGGCGCGGTAATTTAGCCATGTTCACCCCCAGACCTTTTGGCATAAGGATTTTGGCGTCCGCACCCGGTGCGCATATTCAGGTAATTTCGCGCTGACAGTCCAGGTAATGAAGTCAGGGTTCAGGCTCTTTTCTGTCCTTACGCCCCGCTTCTGATAATCCGATATCAGCGTGTCGGCCTGCTCGGTTGTGCAGTCATGATGATGGAACCAGGAGTATTTCATCGCCATCACCCCGCAAAGCTCATGAGCTGGGCGGCGGCGTTCTCGGCCTCGCGCTGGGTACGGAATGTCCGTGATAAAATCCATCGCCAGAGAACATCAAGCGCAGATTTATACAACTGCTGAAATTCGACCTCATCCATACTGGAAAAAGCGATGCTGCGGGGATGTTTGCGAAGGGTGCCGTCCGGTAACTGGATGGCGTCATAGTGACCAGCCTCAACCGTCACCCATGCGCGGTAGGCATCGAATGATTTACACAGGCTAATCCCGTTTGTTACCCGGCGGTTTGCAATCTGTTCCAGATACTGTTCAGCCGCATCCAGTAATGCGCTTTCATTCCCGCCATATGCAGCGAGAAACTTTGCATAACCGTTTACCAGTTTGCGCTCATTGGCAGAAATGGCGCCGCCGGTGGGTTCCCAGTATTCAAACCCAAGATTAAGCAACGCGAAAAAGCGGCGATGGAATGCAGGATTCCTCACCTGACGGAACTCAGCCACCAGCACGGCGCCGAGTTTGATTTTTGATTGCAGAATATCACTGGTCTCCGGCGTTGCGGGGATCAGAATTCCAGATGACTGCTTGATGAGTTGTAATTCGTGCGCCATGGTGTTCTCCGTGGCGCAGCAGGTGCAGGTTGTTCAGGCCTACATTTGAAGTGTATCAAAGCAACGGGTAATTCGATAGCCTGCCTTTTCTAACATTTGCGTAAATAATGTTGGAGTTCCAACTATGTCATCAGGGTGAAGGGGAACAAAAGATATCTCGTCACCACGACGATACATCAGGGCGCGTCCGCTATCCGGAATACTGCCGAACCTTGCCACTACACAATGATCGTAACAACGTATAACCGCATACCCTGATTCTGGTAAGTCTTCTAACATGTAACCCCCCGTCACACTGACTTTATTTCTGGAAACGTCTGCGACTCCACGATGCTTAATATGCATAAAACCAGTCGTCAGCGCTTTCCCACGTTTCCTGCAGAATGCTCTGTATACGTTTTTTATCGCCATCAGCAGCACCGACGATACTCAGACCATCCTGACTGCCTCGACGGATGGTTAAGTTGCAGTTTTCATACTGATTCTGGAGACGGGTAATTAATTCTTTTTCAAGCGCAGGAACGGCACCTTCCGGAAGCTGTTTTGTCCGGCTGATAACAAGTTCAATTCTCATAATTCCCTCTACATTTAACTACTGTATATAAACACAGTATACCTGTTAGAAAGAATATTCAAGAGGTGAATAGCACTTTTTGCAAAAGCTAGCCTGTTGTTTCATATCAGATTTCAGGCGGAAAAACCCGCCGCAGCGGGTTATGACGCAACACTTCATGCCGGAGTTTTCCGATCCGTCTTGTTGTGAACCTCCCAGAGACTAATGCCGCAACTGAACACAAACTCAGCCAGATAATTTAAACCGGACCATTCCCGGATGCCGCCGCGCGCCGCTTCCACAAATACAGCGATATCCTGATCACGCCACACTCCAAACAGGCGCCAGCCACCACTGTCAGTCTTAACGGCTGCTATACGCGTCAGAACACCAGTCTGGTACAGGTCAGTGAACGCAGGTTTCTTCCTGGTTATTATTCGCATATCTACAAACCTAAGAAATGTTGATTACAAATCACTGATTCGTATTTTTTGATTTTTCACTAATGCCGATCACAGGACCGGCATGTAGATACGGGACATTAGCTCTGATCTGGTTCTGGTGCTGCTGGCAGCGGCATCCAGTGGCTTACACCGATAACTTCCATACCCTCCCAATAGTCAAAGAACCCATCATCGTCGTATGTAGCAACGAACATCCCCTGACCCAGACATTTTCCGGTAAAAATTGCGATGGGTTTAGATTCATCATTATCTGGCATTCGCTCACTACAGTTTATCCAACCACCCGGACTTACCGGAGAGTTGCCATTCACATCGAAATTTGGCTTTGCGTCCTGAACCAGAAGGATGTAACCGTTCTTAGCTGAATCAAGTTCTGATACCTCGTTGACAGTACCGAAATAGCGATTCCCGGCATCAGCATCACAAGTGCTGACATCAATGGACACCTCCATGCCTTCGATTAATTCTGGCAAGTTGTAAGTTTGGCTTACAGGTTGGTTTAGTTTTTCTAAGTCATGATGCAGGGCGGCGCGAACTGTACGCGCAATTCGTTCACGTAACTGTTGTGTGCCGTGATACTCAATAGCAATATCGCGCAGCTCGTTAACCAGTTCTCGGATTTGATTCTCTTTCACGATTTACCTCCGTTGAGCATGGCAGCTCGGCAGGCGCTCCACATGTCAGCAGCAATTGTGCACGCATATTCATCTGGGTTAGCCGTTGGTAAAATGCTCTTAATCACTTCGTAATCAGGTTCAATGGCAGGAGGAACTACCGGCGCTGGCTGTTCTTTGATATGTAGCCGCGGCTCGCCGTCTTTCGGCTCCGGCCACTGGCGGGACTTGTTTATCTCCAACTTTTCTATCATCGCCCTCGTAATGAATTCGTCGGAAATTCCCATGCGCCGCTGGGCATCCCACAATAAAAACTGCATATCAGCCCATTCAAGCGGGTCTGATGGGTCGGCAGCGGCTTCCAGCGCTTCTTTCGAAAGATGTTTAAGCGGGCCGACTGGACCAACATCGCCGAACGTCTTATCTGACCACTCGGCGTGCTTGCGGCGAATACGTTCGCGTTCTGGCGCTTGCTGCTCTTTACTAACCAAACGCGTTATTTCTGATTCCAGGAGTGAACCTAAAACTGTGTTCGTGCAGTGTTCAGCCCATTCGTTTTTTTCCAGCAGGCCGATGATATTGAGCATATCCTTGTAAACGCCTGTTTCCTGCACTGGCGGGGCGGTTCTGAATCCAGCATCAATCAGCGCCATCGTTACGGCGTGGATGTCATCCATAACCAATTTTTCTCCTGCCAGATTCCCTCCCATCTTCCTGACGATAATGTCCTTCATCATGTCACGCTGTACCTGGTTATACGCCACAGGTTCAGCGGTAAGCGCTGCCAACGCTATTTCAGCTAATTTTAAATTCGCCGCAGCTTCTACTGACTCCGGGGCATCCTTTAAATCTCGCCCCCTTTCAGCTACAGCTACTACAGCCCAATCAATCAGGCGCTCTTTAGTGAATTTACTGGTAATAGTGGTCATCTCAATACATCCTCCACACTTATTAATCCTTTATGGCTCAGATAGTCCATTGCTGCGCCGTATAACTTGCTGTTCGGCTTGGCGTTTCTGAGTGAATGGGCCAGGCGTTTAACCCACATCGTTAATTCTTCCACTTGCTTTTCTGCCCGCTCTGCTCGCTCACCCTCTGATTCTGATAATCCGTGGTAATGCCACTTTTCAGCCTCGTATGCACTGGCGTAGCCGTTTGCACTGTCCAATTCATCCAGCAGCGCCAGCGCGACTTTCGGGTTAAATGCAGCAATAAATTCAGCGTTGGCCTCAGCATTCGGCTGACAATCAAACCCACCCCACTTAATAACGTTTTCACAGCGCTTATCTCGCGGGGTGTGGATAGAAAAAGTTTTAGTATCGATATCAGAAAATAACATCCAGGGGCCTTTTGTCGCTTTCTCCGCCACTTCACGCAGCGCCTGTTTGTCGATGTTCATGCTGCACCGCCTTCAACACGTTTAAATTCAATCACCCACACCCACGGGTTAGCCTGCCAACTGTCGTCGCCGTAGATGGATTTCCACAGATATCGGAAACCATCAACGAGCAAAACACCAAACCCTGTATCAGTTACTCCCTCTGCTTCGGCGTCGGATTCAGTAATTGAGTTAAGGCGCTCAACGCGCACATCGGTGATTTCCAGCGTGATACGGCTGGACCAGCGCGGCATATGAATAGACGGCGTCCACTTCTCTGGTGTGGCCGGTTTATTGCAAACCGCAACTGGAACGCGATGAGTTTGCTCAGTCCAGGAGTTTCGGACACTGGCCCGGTAGACCAGCGTGGCGACATCCGTTGCCCGGCTATGCACACGGAACGTTTCGCGCACCCAGATGCGATCGCCGACCTCGCCAAATGGACACGTAAACCAGATATCACCGCCGCGTTCACAATCCTCCGCCCACGGCCACAGCGAACCATCATCACGTTCGGCAATTTCAGTGAACCGCGTCTGTTTCCATTTGATAGGACGCCGCGTCTGCGTCTTGCGACCGGATAAAATCGCGTTCACCATCTCGGCATTAAAAATCATTCCGCGCTCTTTCACTGGGCTGCCTCCTGGCGAAACATCATGATTGTCAGATCGCCTTTAGTCGCCAGGCGAACCGTCGTTCCGGGTTCTATGCTGGACAGGTCAAACGCATCGTAAAATTCGTTTACTGCTTTTTGCCGACGAGATTGCTTTCTGCGCCTATCCCATTGCTTTAGCGCAACGGAGATAAACCACTGACCCGCTCTGAACATGATGAACAGCCACCCCATTAAGGCGAGACCGACATCTAGAATGGTGAGAATGCTCATTTGGTTGCTCCTGTTAAATCAGACCGGCGTCTTTGCGTTGTTTGTATTTCGCCATTAACATCTCGGCTGGCGTTGGACCGCGATCCCGCGACGGCGCGGCTAAAGCGCGACGAACAGGCGGTATGGGTTTACCTGCAAGAACTCGCTTTTCCCACTCATGCAGAATGTCGCCAGCGGCCCGGTGCAGTTCTTTTTCGCTAAGCTGCCCTTCCGTTCCCCGGCGGCGCAGCTCCAGGCAGACGTGGTAATACAGCGGGTTTTTATCCCTCCAGGGGAATTGCTCACTGGTCGGATAACGGAAAACAAGCTTCCGCCAACGCCAGTATTCGCCCATGATGTCGTCAACACTGACCCCGAGTACTCCACTCCCCTCACGGCACCACGAAATAAACTGACCTGGCGACGGCCAGAACGGAGACTGGCTGGAACGGGCTTTCTGCATTCCGGCGGATAGCTGCTTGCGGGTGCGGATGCCATTTTCTGAAAATGCCGCTATCCATTGCTGCTTAGCTACTCGCTCGTCAGCATCGGAGCGGAGATTGGTTTGCGTCGCGGCCGGGAAAATCTGCTTCAGTTGCATGAACAGCGCGTCAACAAGGCGCTCAGCGTCTGAATTCACAACCCGGCCATGCTCAGGGTTGCCCCCGGCTATGCTTGCCATCGCTGCGCCATCCCGATTGTTTATTGCGCGGTAGAGTTCAGGTTTCATAGGAAATCCCTCCATGCATCCGGGCTGTTCCAGTGGATACTTTCCTGATCGATATCTCTGCTGCGCTTCGCCTGTCCGTCAGGTTCGAACAGACCCTGCCAGCCATTCGCAATACTGCGGTTAATAATTTCTTCAGGTGTGTATCCGTTCAGCCTGCAGCGGTCGAGCAGGTTGATAGCCTGCGTCACGGTCTGCTGAGACTTAATCGGCTTTTTCAGGTCACGGCGGTATTCAACCCATGAAGACCAGGTGATCGAAGACAGCCAGTCAGGCAACTGAACACTTGACGCATCGAACGAAACCGCCCGGGGGGATTTAGGGGGGTTATTACTATTGTCTTTACTGTCTTTTGTAATAGTGTCTTTTGTGTTTACCTGATTTGGGTAATAGCCGTTACCTGATTCGGGTAAACTTTTCTTACCTGATTCAGGTAAATTTACCTTTTTCAGGTAAGTTTTTTTTTCTGTACCTTTTTCAGGTAAAGATGACCATTCGCTGACCGTTTTATTAATCCCGATAACACGACCGGTTTGAGTTAATATCCCCCGCTTAACCAGGACGCTTTTTGCAGCTGAGCACTTATGAGGGAGAATGCCGGTCAGCTCCGAGATCTGCTCGTTACTGACCCAGTCAGATTTCTTATTGAAGCCGTATGTTTTGCGCATGACAGCCATGAACACCAAAAGCTGATGCTGCGACAAACCTGCATGCATTACAGCCTCAAGGATCTCATTGGCGATGCGCGTAAACCCATCATCGAGATCTGCCACGCGCGGCTCCTTATGTGCCACGTCAGGCACAGGAAAATTGATTACTTCGGCAGTATTTGCCATAATTACTCCTGTGAATTGATCCAGTTAATTCCACCAGAAAGCCGTTGGTGACCCCTCACCGCGGCTTTCGCCTTTTTGGTTGCTGCCATTTTCAGTCCCACCCCAGCGCATCCGGCCTGGCTCGTTCAGCCTTTAGCCCGGCATCAGCGAGAATCTCTACGGCTGTGAGATAGTTTCTGGATACCAGTACCGCCTCCGGTGGCGCGGCCTGAATCCCAAGAAAAGCCAGCTCTTTCGCCATGTTGCAGAAATATCCCTCAGCTTTACGCCTGCTGACTGTCGACTCGCTGATGCCCATATGCTCGGCGTATGATTTCTGCCCTACTGATGCAAGCCGGTTGAGCAGGACACTCTCTATCTCAACCGGGTTGATTTCTGGTGGGTCTAACTTTCGTGCAATTGCGTTCTCCATGGGTAAATATCCTCTATGGTTATTTGGCTGATGCCTCTTGGCTTGGTAATCCATCTGTTGGGTTTGGGTAGAGATCAGGACGCAGTTCGTGTGGGGTGACTTTCCAGTCAATAGCTCTTGCCACTCGAACTACAAGTTCGCCGGGAACTTTGTTTTTAAACCAGCCGTTAACGGTCTGAGCACGGCGACCAAGTCGGCGTCCCAACTCAGCCTGGCTACACACGGAAAGGATCTTGCGTTGAACAGTTACTTTCATTGGTCGGTCTCATTGAGTGAAGATACAACCAATTATTCAAATTTAATCGATACTGTCAAATTATTTCGATAGCCATACCTACAGAAAAAATCTGTATAATGAAACCATGTAATTGTGCGAGAACGAAAAATGAACTTTGGAGAGCGTTTACAAAGAGTGCTTAATGAGACTGGGATCACCCAATCTGAGTTAGGTCGTAGAGTCGGCGCTACCTCTCAATCAGTTAATGGTTGGTGTCAGTCCGGCATTCTTCCCCGAAAAGATATCTTAGAGTTGTTACCTAAGGCCACGGGTAAGCCGTTGTATTGGTTCTTCATGGAGGATGATGATGAATCGGATGTGCCTGAACGTCTAACACAAGGTGGTCCAACAGATCTCAATGACCGACAAAAGCGGCTCTTAGAAATATTTGATCAGCTACCGACTGTTGAACAAGACCGTTTTATTGAGCTGGCAGGCACCAGACTTCAAGAACTAGACGATTTCATGGCTGAATACCAAAGACGCAGAAAAATCGAGCCTCCTTCTCGCTAAACCAGCTTTAAAACTACTAACCGCCTTAACTGGCGGTTTTTTTATGTCATTAATTCACCCACATCTCGCTTTCTTAATCTTCCCTGTAAAATTAATCATCAAATTTAATTGACATGTATCGATTGAATCGATAATACTTAACCTATCAAACGCAGCAACGAGTCATCAAGGCAGGACGCCAACGAAGTAGCCGCCCGGGGCATACGAAGACCGGGATGAGATGGCAAGGTTAACGCGCAGCAGGTTTAAAACGTTCCGCTGGCCGGCGATAAGGCAAACGAGGGTGAGATGGAAAAAGCATACGAAGAATACTTTGAAGGTCTCGCCGATGGTGAGGAAGCACTCAGCTTCACAGAATTCGTGGAGGCACTGTCATGAAAATCGATTTAGATCTCAAGGCCCAGGGTGTTGACGTTTCAACCAGTGGTTATCGCAACTTTGTGAACGCCGAAGTTCGTGGCGTTGAACTTGAAGATGTACTGGAAGATATCAAAAGCGATGTGCTGTTCTCCGCTATCGACCTGTCTGATTACATCGACTGGGCTGACAACAACAGTAAGTTACCGGAGATTCTGGACCGTCTTTCGCCTGATGAAGTTATCAGTTGGCTCCACGAAAACGGGCATCTGGAGGATAACGATGATTGATCACTACAAACTTCAGGTCGCCCAGAGTGAACTGGCTATCGCAGCCTGTCTCGGTGATGGCGAACTCTGGGAACGGGCAATGAAAAAACTGAGCATTGCCATCGGCCTTCCCTGGTATCGCAGGAATACCGTCACACACTGACAAGCGTTTAAACATCACTGATTTTATGGGCAGACAACATGTTGCCGGGATTTCTACAAACCAAATTCAGGAGTTCAGCCATGAACGCATATCTCACTTACGACCGGATCGAGGCTCAGAACTGGACCCGGCATTACCAGCAAATCGCCAGAGAAGAGAAAGAGTCCGAGCTGGCTGACGACCTGGAGAAAGGACTGTCGCTTCACATGCTGGAGTCGCTGTGTATGGACGAGCTACCGCGTCACGGCGCCAACAAAAAAGCGATCAGTCGGGCATTTGATGACGATGTCGAATTCCAGGAGCGCGCGTCGGAGTTTGTGCGGTACATGGTTGAGGTGTTTTCCCTGCATCAAATTGATATTGAATCAGAGGAATAAGACAAATGAGCACAGCACTCGCAACACTGGCAGGAAAACTGGCTGAACGTGTAGGAATGGATTCTGTAGATCCGCAGGAACTGATCACCACATTGCGCCAGACAGCGTTTAAAGGTGATGCCAGTGATGCGCAGTTTATTGCGCTACTGATAGTCGCCAACCAGTACGGTCTTAATCCGTGGACGAAAGAAATTTACGCCTTTCCTGATAAGCAGAACGGGATCGTCCCTGTGGTGGGTGTTGATGGCTGGTCCCGTATTATCAACGAAAACCAGCAGTTTGACGGCATGGATTTTGAGCAGGATAACGAATCATGTACATGCAGGATTTACCGTAAGGACCGCAACCATCCGATCTGCGTTACCGAATGGATGGATGAATGTCGCCGGGAACCATTCAAAACCCGTGATGGTCGTGAGATTACTGGACCGTGGCAGTCACATCCCAAACGGATGTTGCGACACAAAGCAATGATCCAGTGCGCCCGTCTTGCCTTCGGTTTCGCAGGCATCTACGACAAGGATGAGGCCGAACGCATTGTCGAAAATACCACGTATACCACAGATCGCCAGACGGAACGCGACATCACTCCGGTTAGCGATGAAACCATGCGGGAAATTAATGATCTGCTGATCACCCTGAATAAAACATGGGATGACGATCTGCTGCCGCTCTGCTCCCAAATCTTCCGCCGCGATATTGGTGCATCGTCAGATCTTACGCAAATCGAAGCAGTGAAAGCCCTCGGATTCCTGAAGCAGAAAGCAGCAGAACAGAAGGTGGAAGCATGACACCAGAAATTATCCTGGCTCGTACAGGTATTGACGTTAGCAACATCGAGCAAGGTGATGAAGCATGGCACCGTCTACGCCTCGGTGTCATCACTGCTTCCGAAGTTCACAACGTCATTTCCAGGCCAAAGTCGGGCAAGAAGTGGACTGATATGAAGATGTCCTACTTTCTCACCCTTCTTGCTGAAGTTTGCACCGGCGTGGCGCCGGAAGTTAACGCCAGGGCGCTGGCCTGGGGGAAACAGTATGAGGACGATGCTCGCACCCTGTTTGAGTTCACCACTGACGTGAAGGTCACCGGATCGCCGATCCTTTTCCGTGACGAGGGCATGCGTACCGCCTGTTCTCCTGACGGCCTGTGCAGTGATGGCCGCGGTCTTGAGTTGAAGTGCCCTTTCACCTCTCGCGACTTTATGAAATTCAGGCTTGGCGGCTTCGAGGCTATCAAATCCGCCTATATGGCCCAGGTGCAATTCAGCATGTGGGTAACCGGGAGAGATGCCTGGTATTTCGCGAATTATGACCCGCGCATGAAGCGAGAAGGCATTCACCACGTGGTTGTTGAGCGCGACGACAAATACACGTCCCTCTTCAATGAAATGGTACCGGAATTTATCGAAAAGATGGACGAAGCGCTAAAGGAGATTGGCTTCACGTTCGGGGAGCAGTGGCGATGACGCACGCAACAACGGCAGTACTACCAGTTGAAAAAAGTGTTCCGCGCACCTGGCGCCGCCCGTTCCTGAAATGGGCAGGCGGTAAATATTCGCTGCTGCCGGAACTGGATCGTCTTATCCCGGCAGGTAAACGACTGATAGAACCATTTGTGGGCGGCGGTTCGGTGTTTCTCAACTCAGACAAGCACGAACGTTTCCTTCTGGCTGACGTCAACGCCGACCTGATTAACCTGTACCAGATGCTGGCCGTAGTGCCTGATTCGGTAATCGCAGAGGCAATAAAAGCTTTCAGACATCTGAATGATGCCGAAAACTACACAGTAATTCGTGAAGCATTCAACGCCAAGAAACTGAATGCGACAGAACGAGCAGCCGCATTCCTTTATCTCAACAGGCACTGCTTTAACGGTCTGATGCGTTACAACCTTGACGGTTTTTTCAATGTTGGATGGGGAAAGTATAAAGCCCCATATTTCCCGGAAGAAGAGATCAGGGCATTCAGGAAGAAGTCTCGCGCGTGCGTATTTATGACTGCGGGTTTCGAACGTACTCTCAGGCTGGCGGGTGATGGTGATGTCGTTTACTGCGATCCGCCATACGAGCCAATACCCGGCACCACTGGCTTCACTAGCTACGCCTCCGGTGGGTTCTCATGGGATAGCCAGGTAGCGCTTGCTGAAAGCTGCGTTGCAGCCCATCAGCGCGGCGCAAAGGTGTTTATCAGTAATTCTACCGCACCACGCGTTATTGAACTTTACGAGCGGCACGGCTTCACTTTGCACCGGGTCAATGCCCGCAGATCAATATCGAGTAAAGGCAGTACCCGAGAAACAGCGAACGATATCGTCGCCTCACTGGGGATTTAGTGATGATGAAACTTATTAACAGAAGCAAGCAATCACCAGTCGGTCGTCGCGCATGTGATATTGCACTGGCTGCGCATCATGAGAAGTTCGGCGATTACGGCAGACAAAAGCACGTTACCAATTACACCGTTGTAGTGGATGGCGTAAAGGTTCCTGTCGAAGTAGTTAACCGGGCCACCAGCTACGTAGCCACCGCAATGATCGGCGTCCGGAAACTTAGAAATCTGCCGGCACAGGCAAACTGAATATTAGCGATGGCCCGCTGCAGGGCCACTGGAGAAAACGATGAGCAACAAAATCGAGAACCCTGTCGTGATTGGCGGTATGCAGTGTGGGAACATTCGACGCCTAACTGCCAGCACTCTTTATTCTACTGCGATGGTCGCTGGTGCTGTCTATGTAGCCAGTCTGTGAGGTGGATATGAACGATATTGCACAGAACAATGTTGGTATGATTGACGAAAAAGAAGCTATGAGAATGATCAAAGTATCTTCACGGATGACCATTTCGAAATATACCAAGCTATATAATTTTCCAAAACCAATCCGAACTCACCCCAAACAATACCTTCAGTCTGAGGTGGTACAGTGGATCTTAAACGGGGGGATCAACCAGAAATCTTCCTGATATGCCAGAATATTTTTTCAGCGTACAGCTCATAGGCGGCTTTCTGTTCAGCAATCCAGTCATGTTTGTTATAAACAGAAAGTACGCCGCCCAGCTCATGCCCCAACATTTTCTCAATAACATGCGGAGCTATACCTTCTTCTGAAAGTCTGGTTGCCAGTGTACGCCGAAAATCATGAGCGGAAAATTCGCCAATACCCAGGGATGATTCTATCCTTCCAAGAAATCTGTTTGCACCAGCAATAGTCATGGACTTTTTCAGATCCGGACCAGGGAAAAGAATATTCCCGTATGTCATTTCTGCTTTTTTAAGCAACTGATCGGCCGCGTCAAAAATTGGTCGTCTGATAATTCTGTTCGTTTTACTTTTTTCGGCGGGTACGGTCCATATCCCCTCCTCACGATCGAATTCCTCCTTAACAGCCAGGCGAAGTTCGCTATTCCTTGCGCCATACAGCATCAGTAGTTGATGGAGCAATCGGTTAGACGTTGACCCTCTGCTACGCTCTATCGCCAGCCAGATTTTAGCAAGCTGATTATAACTGAGTGTCACCTCACCCACGGTTGGTTTTGTCCCCACATCTTTTGGCTGTAACAGCATTAAATCAGCCGTGCTGATAAATTGTCTGCGTGTACACCAGCCAATAGCTGCCCGAAGTTGTACCAGTAACTGACGAGCCCTGCGTGGGTTTAATCGCTCTTCGTCAGTAAATCGTTCAACCCACAGGCGAACAGGAATTTCTTCAATCGGAACACCGGCGAACGCATCACTCATGTGCTTTATGACCGTCGACCTGTAAAGTGCCTTAGTCTTTTCCCTCAAAGCCACGTTAACATAGTTTGCCTCCCAGTAATCCAGGCAGTCTTTTACCGTTGGTTTTTTCTTTGACTTGTTGTTTCCGGCAAGCTCACGAGGATCAATGCCTTTATCGACGGACTCTCTTAAATCTGCGACTATGTTACGGGCGTCACGCAGAGTGAGAGCAGGATAGCGACCAAGTCCCATGCGGTGCTGTTTCCCATCCCAGCGAAAACGGAACTGGAAGCTAATGATTCCCTTTGGAGTAATACGGATACCCAACCCATCAGAATCAGTAATTTCAGATGGGCCGGAATATGGTTTACCATAGACAGAGCGAAGCTTAGTGTCACTGATTGCCATTTTAGTTTTCTGTACTCAATGATTTTATGGTTTATGTACTTATTTTGTACTCAATATCGCATGTACCAACATAAACCACAATATCCAGACATGTACAAATAAAAGCAATCAATATCAAAAACGGCACTAAAAACATTTTATTTCATGGACATACAACATCAGGCGTGTACATCAGGTGACAGTTAAAAACGACAGCATACAGAGCACATTCCTCTTCCACGATTACGAAACCTTCGGTACGCATCCAGCCCTCGACAGACCTGCGCAATTCGCCGCGCTCCGTACGGATAACGACTTCAACGTTATTGGCGAGCCGGAGGTGTTTTATTGCAAACCCGCCGATGATTATCTACCGCAGCCCGGCGCGGTGCTGATTACCGGCATCACGCCGCAGGAAGCGCGTGAGAAAGGAGAAAACGAAGCCGCTTTCGCCAGACGCATTCATGCGCTGTTTACCGTTCCTAAAACCTGCGTTGTGGGCTACAACAATGTGCGCTTTGATGATGAAGTCACGCGCAATATTTTTTATCGCAACTTTTACGATCCCTACGCCTGGAGCTGGCAGCATGATAATTCACGTTGGGATCTATTGGATGTCATGCGCGCCTGTTATGCGCTGCGCCCGGAGGGAATTAACTGGCCGGAAAACGACGACGGCCTGCCCAGCTTTCGTCTGGAACATTTAACCCGGGCGAACGGGATCGAACACAGCAACGCGCATGATGCGATGGCGGATGTCTACGCCACTATTGCGATGGCGCAACTGGTGAAAACACGCCAGCCGCGGCTGTTTGATTATCTTTATAGCCACCGCAGTAAACATAAACTGGCGGCGCTGATTGACGTTCCGCAAATGAAGCCGCTGGTGCATGTCTCCGGCATGTTTGGCGCGTGGCGCGGTAATACAAGCTGGGTCGCGCCGCTGGCGTGGCATCCTGAAAACCGTAACGCGGTGATCATGGTCGATTTAGCAGGCGATATTTCTCCTCTTCTTGAGCTGGACAGCGATACCCTTCGCGAGCGGCTTTATACGGCCAAAGCCGATCTTGGCGATCACGCCGCAGTGCCGGTAAAGCTGGTGCATATCAATAAATGTCCGGTACTGGCGCAGGCGAATACCTTGCGCCCGGAGGATGCCGACCGGCTGGGAATTAACCGCCAGCACTGCCTGGATAACCTGAAAGTGCTGCGTGAAAACCCGCAGGTCCGCGACAAAGTGGTGGCGATTTTCGCCGAAGCCGAACCTTTTGCCGCCTCGGATAACGTTGATGCCCAGCTCTATGATGGTTTTTTCAGCGATGCCGATCGCGCAGCCATGAAAATCGTACTCGAAACCGAGCCGCGTAACCTGCCCGCGCTGGACATTACCTTTGTCGATAAGCGCATTGAGAAGCTGCTGTTTAATTACCGCGCACGCAATTTTCCCGGTACGCTGGATGACGCAGAGCAGCAGCGCTGGCTGGAGCATCGACGTCAGGTGCTGACGCCGGAGTTTTTACAACAATATGCCAATGAATTGCAGATGCTTTCTCAGCAGTATGCGGAAGATAAAACGAAGCTGGGGTTGCTGAAATCACTGTGGCAGTACGCAACCGAGATTGTGTAATTGACCAATGCCTGACGGGCATTGTTAATCCAGAGCGGATAAATAGTGACATCGCCATCCGGCAAACGTGCTGGATGACAGACAAAAAACCGGAGGCACTGCCTCCGGTTTTACTATTGCCGATAATACGCGCGATTACGCGACGTCTTCGTACTGTGGAACCGGGTTGCGGAAGCTTTTAGTTACGCACGCCAGATAAATCAGCCCGATACCCGCCCAGATCAGGCCCAGTACCATTGAGCTCTCTTCCAGGTTAACCCACAACGCGCCAACCGTGAGCGCGCCGCACATCGGCAGGAACAGATACTGGAAGTGATCTTTCAACGTTTTATTACGCTTCTCACGGATCCAGAACTGCGAAATCACCGACAGGTTAACAAAGGTAAACGCGACCAGCGCGCCAAAGTTAATCAGCGCCGTCGCCATCACCAGGTCAAAATTAATCGCCAGCAGCGCGATCGCCCCGACCAGGATGATGTTCATCGCTGGCGTACGCCATTTCGGATGAACGTAACCGAAGAAGCTTTTCGGGAATACGCCGTCGCGCCCCATTACGTACATCAGGCGCGCTACGCCTGCATGCGCAGCCATACCGGAAGCCAGCACGGTGATAGTAGAGAAGATCAGCGCGCCCACCTGGAAGGTTTTACCCGCCACGTACAGCATGATTTCCGGCTGAGACGCATCCGGATCTTTAAAGCGAGAGATATCCGGGAAGTACAATTGCAGGAAATAGGTTGCAAAGATGAAGATCAGGCCGCCAATCAGCGCGGTCAGGAAAATCGCACGCGGGATCACGCGCTCAGCATCTTTGGTCTCTTCCGACAGGTTACTGATGCCGTCAAAGCCGGTAAAGGAGAAGCACAGGATCGTCGCTCCCGTAATCATCGGGATAACGTGCGCATCGCCGGACCAGAACGGACGGGTGCTCGCCAGCGTACCGGCGCCTTCGCCTTCAAATACGCCATAAACCACCATGCCCAGAATGACCGCAATCAGCACCACCTGTAGCACTACAATCACGGTGTTGAAGTTAGCGACCGATTTGAGGCTGCGCAGGTTAAAGGCCGTCATAAAGGCCACCAGCGCCACGACAAACACCCATGACGGAATGGAGGGCACCAGCGCTTCAAAATAAATTTTCGCCAACAGAATGTTGATCATCGGCGCGAACAGATAATCGAGCAGAGAAGACCAACCCACCATAAAGCCAACGGTCGGGCTGATGGATTTCTGGGCATAGGTATACGCCGAACCCGCGGAAGGGTAGCGACGCACCAGTTTCCCGTAGCTCAACGCCGTAAACAGAATCGCGATTAACGCGAATGCATACGCCGTCGGTACGTGACCGTCAGTGAGGCCTGAAACGATACCAAATGTATCGAACAGCGTCATCGGCTGCATATAGGCAAGACCCATCATTACAACCGGAACTAACGTAAGCGTTTTACGTAATTCCACGCGAGAGGTGTTTGGAGTAACGTTATGCGACATGGTCATTCTCCTTTACGGCGAATGCCGTCGCGTAAGCAAAAAATTGCCCCATTTTCTGGATTCCTCAGCGACAACAACTGTCGATTTTTAAGTAAGTATCTATCCGGTACGAAGCCCGGCCTCTTGGTATTGAATGATGTGTTTGAAGCAAAAAAATAACCGACGCGTATTAAAACGTCGGTTAGTGTCATTTTTTGCAAGCGGCGTATTCTGCCCTAAATTGAAGTGAAATGACAAGAGAATGCGAGCGCGTTCAAAAAATTATTTTTCATAAGCGATTGATTTTTAAACCGGCGATTTTGCATACACCCCAGCAATAGCATTATTTGCTAAAATTTCATCCCGCCACCAGCCACTGGCCAGCCCGGCGGTCTGTTCATTCCAGCCAACCCACACCGGTTCATAGACGATTTGCGCCACAACTTTCTTCTCTATAAGCGCGCCGCTTTCCAAAAATCGCTGCGCCAGATAACGCGGTAAATAGCCGCATCCCAGGCCGCTAATTTGCAGCTCCAGCTTGGTTTTAAAATCAAACACGGTAATCGCTTCCTGAGCGTCGAGCAGTTCAGACCCTATTGATCGCGAGGAATGGACGCTATCGCCAACCACAATCGCGCGAAAACGTTTGATCGTCTGGCGGCTAAGCGGTTCCTCTTCATGAACCAGCGGATGATGAGGGGCGACGGCAAACACCAGTTCAAGGTCGCCCAGTCTTGCAAAGCCAAAGCCGGTGTCAGGCGGCGGCGCGCGCATGGCGCCAACAATAATATCCGCCCTTCCCTGCGTCAGCGTCTCCCATGAACCGCCGAGAACGCCATTAACAAATTTAAGGCGCGTTACGCTGTGGCGTTGATAAAAAGCGTCGATAAGCGGGGCCAGAAGAGAAAAGGGAAAGGTATCATCCACACCGATGACCAGTTCGTTCTCCCAGCCTTCATGCAGTTTAATCGCCTGCTTTTCCAGCTCGCGAACGGTGTGCAGCACTTCACGGCCTTTTTCCAGTAGCATCTTACCGGTTCGCGTAAATCGCGCGCGATGCCCGCTACGGTCGAGCAGTTGGATATTAAGATCGTTTTCCAGCTTATGAACGGTATAACTGAGGGCGGACGGCGTTTTAAATAATTTTGCCGACGCCGCCGCGAAGCTGCCTTCTTTTTCTAACGCATCAAGAATAATCAGAACGTCCAGCAGTGGTTTCATACTCGTCCCCTTGCGCTATATGGCGACCACCTGCTGGACAGCGACTCACTCCATCGGCATCACCAACGGATCGGGATATTGATATTCAAATCCCAGCTCATTACAAATCCGGCTACCGTCGATAATCTTCCCTTTGCCGTTGTCCGGTGCGTCACGAAAATGCGGCGGCGCCATTCCCAGCAAGCGCGTCATTTGCGGATAAAACACGTTGCGGGCTGGATGCGCCGGCGCACATATATTATAGATGTGCCCTCCTTTCGGCGCCTGTAGCAAGAGGGTAATTGCGCCAACCACGTCTTCAAGATGCACCAGATTGACCCCGTGTTGACCATCCGGCGCGGTTTTTCCGGCAAAGAAACGTCCGGGATGGCGCCCAGGCCCGACCAACCCCGCCAGCCGCAGAATATCCACTGACGTGCCCGGCAGATTATGCAGCCAATCTTCCAGTTCCTTCAGGGTACGCCCGCTGGCCGTGACCGGATTACGCGGCGTATTCTCTTTCACCACGCCTTGCGCATCGCCGTAAACAGACGTCGAACTGGTAAAAATAATACGCGGGATACGATAAGCCAGCGCGCTGTCGACCAGCTCCTGCATCGCCTGCAGATAAAAATCCTCTCCCGGACCGCTACGGCGCGCGGGCAGTGTTATCACCAGCGCATCGACATCCAGCAGAGCGTCAAGATCGTCCGCCTCACAGACCAACTCCGGCTCCAGACGCAGCGGATAGCTTTCAATTCCACTCATACGGGCCGCTTCCACCCCGTCAAGGGTGGTTTTGCTGCCGGTAACCTGCCAGCCTCTCGCTGCCAGCGACATTGCCAGCGGCATGCCTAACCAACCTAAACCGACAATTGCGACCTTTTTCATCCATTTTCTCCTGACTTTAACGCCTTATACATAAGGCTACGCCAGCCCGCCGTGACTGACAATTCATACTATAAATGCGAAATGAAAAAAGCGCTTGCTTTAAGGCGTAAAAGTGGTTTAGGTTAAAAGGTATCAAATGAATAAGCATTCATCGGAATTTTTATGACACGCGTTCAATTTAAACACCACCATCATCACCATCATCCTGACTAGTCTTTCAGGCGATGTGTGCTGGAAGACATTCAGATCTTCCAGTGGTGCATGAACGCATGAGAAAGCCCCCGGAAGATCATCTTCCGGGGGCTTTTTTTTTGGCGCGCGATACAGACCGGTTCAGACAGGATAAAGAGGAACGCAGAATGTTAGACAACACCCGCTTACGCATAGCTATTCAGAAATCAGGCCGTTTAAGCGATGATTCACGAGAATTGCTGGCCCGCTGCGGCATAAAAATTAATTTACACACTCAGCGCCTGATTGCGATGGCGGAAAACATGCCGATTGATATCCTGCGCGTGCGTGATGATGACATTCCGGGTCTGGTAATGGATGGCGTGGTCGATCTCGGTATTATCGGCGAAAACGTGCTGGAAGAAGAGCTACTCAACCGCCGCGCACAGGGCGAAGATCCACGCTATTTAACCCTGCGCCGTCTTGACTTCGGCGGCTGCCGTTTATCGCTGGCAACACCGGTTGACGAAGCCTGGGACGGCCCGGCCGCGCTGGACGGTAAACGTATCGCTACCTCATATCCGCACCTCCTCAAACGCTACCTCGACCAGAAAGGCGTCTCTTTTAAATCGTGTCTGTTAAATGGTTCTGTCGAAGTCGCGCCGCGCGCGGGGCTGGCCGACGCTATCTGCGATTTGGTCTCTACCGGCGCGACGCTTGAAGCTAACGGCCTGCGTGAAGTCGAAGTTATCTACCGCTCTAAAGCCTGTCTGATTCAGCGCGACGGTGAGATGGCACAGAGCAAGCAAGAGCTGATCGATAAATTGCTGACCCGTATTCAGGGCGTGATTCAGGCGCGCGAATCGAAATACATCATGATGCACGCGCCAAGTGAACGCCTGGAAGAGGTTATCGCCCTGCTGCCAGGCGCCGAAAGGCCGACAATTCTGCCGCTGGCAGGCGAGCAACAGCGCGTGGCGATGCACATGGTCAGCAGCGAAACGTTGTTCTGGGAAACCATGGAGAAACTGAAAGCGCTTGGCGCCAGCTCGATTCTGGTACTGCCGATCGAGAAGATGATGGAGTGATCTGACGCCTGATGGCGCTGCGCTTATCAGGCCTACGTAATGCGTTGATATTTTGGGTTCTGTAGGCCGGATAAGGCGGAACCCTGTGATGGAGTAAAGACCATGAGCTTCAATACCCTGATTGACTGGAACAGCTGTAGCCCTGAACAGCAGCGTGCGCTGCTGACGCGTCCGGCGATTTCCGCCTCTGACAGTATTACCCGGACGGTCAGCGATATTCTGGATAATGTAAAAACGCGCGGTGACGATGCCCTGCGTGAATACAGCGCTAAATTTGATAAAACAGAAGTGACAGCGCTACGCGTCACCCCTGAAGAGATCGCCGCCGCCGGCGCGCGTCTGAGCGACGAATTAAAACAGGCGATGACCGCTGCCGTCAAAAATATTGAAACGTTCCATTCCGCGCAGACGCTACCGCCTGTAGATGTGGAAACCCAGCCAGGCGTGCGTTGCCAGCAGGTTACGCGTCCCGTCTCGTCTGTCGGTCTGTATATTCCCGGCGGCTCGGCTCCGCTCTTCTCAACGGTGCTGATGCTGGCGACGCCGGCGCGCATTGCGGGATGCCAGAAGGTGGTTCTGTGCTCGCCGCCGCCCATCGCTGATGAAATCCTCTATGCGGCGCAACTGTGTGGCGTGCAGGAAATCTTTAACGTCGGCGGCGCGCAGGCGATTGCCGCTCTGGCCTTCGGCAGCGAGTCCGTACCGAAAGTGGATAAAATTTTTGGCCCCGGCAACGCCTTTGTAACCGAAGCCAAACGTCAGGTCAGCCAGCGTCTCGACGGCGCGGCTATCGATATGCCAGCCGGGCCGTCTGAAGTACTGGTGATCGCAGACAGCGGCGCAACACCGGATTTCGTCGCTTCTGACCTGCTCTCCCAGGCTGAGCACGGCCCGGATTCCCAGGTGATCCTGCTGACGCCTGATGCTGACATTGCCCGCAAGGTGGCGGAGGCGGTAGAACGTCAACTGGCGGAACTGCCGCGCGCGGACACCGCCCGGCAGGCCCTGAGCGCCAGTCGTCTGATTGTGACCAAAGATTTAGCGCAGTGCGTCGCCATCTCTAATCAGTATGGGCCGGAACACTTAATCATCCAGACGCGCAATGCGCGCGATTTGGTGGATGCGATTACCAGCGCAGGCTCGGTATTTCTCGGCGACTGGTCGCCGGAATCCGCCGGTGATTACGCTTCCGGAACCAACCATGTTTTACCGACCTATGGCTATACTGCTACCTGTTCCAGCCTTGGGTTAGCGGATTTCCAGAAACGGATGACCGTTCAGGAACTGTCGAAAGCGGGCTTTTCCGCTCTGGCATCAACCATTGAAACATTGGCGGCGGCAGAACGTCTGACCGCCCATAAAAATGCCGTGACCCTGCGCGTAAACGCCCTCAAGGAGCAAGCATGAGCACTGAAAACACTCTCAGCGTCGCTGACTTAGCCCGTGAAAATGTCCGCAACCTGGTACCGTATCAGTCTGCCCGCCGTCTGGGCGGTAACGGCGATGTCTGGCTGAACGCGAATGAATTCCCGACAGCGGTGGAGTTTCAGCTCACCCAACAAACGCTTAACCGCTACCCGGAATGCCAGCCAAAGGCCGTGATTGAAAACTACGCGCAATATGCTGGCGTAAAGCCGGAGCAGGTGCTGGTCAGCCGCGGCGCGGATGAAGGGATCGAGCTGGTGATCCGCGCCTTCTGTGAACCGGGGAAAGACGCCATTCTCTACTGTCCGCCCACTTACGGTATGTACAGCGTCAGCGCCGAAACCATTGGCGTAGAGCGCCGGACGGTTCCCGCGCTTGAAAACTGGCAGCTGGATCTACAGGGGATTTCCGACAACCTTGACGGCACAAAAGTGGTGTTCGTTTGTAGCCCCAATAATCCTACCGGACAACTTATCAACCCGCAGGATCTGCGCACGCTGCTGGAGTTGACACGCGGTAAAGCGATAGTCGTCGCCGACGAAGCTTATATTGAGTTTTGCCCGCAGGCCACGCTGACAGGCTGGCTGGTTGAATATCCTCATCTGGTTATCCTGCGCACATTGTCGAAAGCTTTTGCGCTGGCGGGTCTGCGCTGCGGCTTTACACTGGCTAATGAAGAGGTGATCAACCTGCTGTTAAAAGTGATCGCCCCTTATCCGCTTTCTACGCCAGTGGCGGATATCGCCGCCCAGGCGCTGTGCCCGCAGGGAATAAACGCAATGCGCGATCGCGTGGCGCAGACAGTGCAGGAACGTCAGTATCTGGTGAATGCCCTGCAACAGACCGCCTGCGTAGAACACGTCTTTGACTCTGAAACCAACTATATTCTGGCGCGGTTTACCGCCTCCAGCAGCGTGTTTAAATCCTTATGGGATCAGGGCATTATCTTACGCGATCAGAATAAACAACCTTCTTTAAGCGGCTGCCTGCGGATTACGGTCGGCACCCGCCAGGAAAACCAGCGCGTCATTGACGCCTTACGTGCGGAGCCAGTATGAGTCAGAAGTATCTTTTCATCGACCGGGACGGAACCTTAATTTCCGAACCGCCGAGCGATTTTCAGGTAGACCGCTTTGATAAACTGGCCTTTGAGCCAGAGGTGATTCCCGTATTGCTGAAGCTGCAAAAAGCCGGTTTTAAGCTGGTGATGATCACTAACCAGGATGGACTTGGCACGCAAAGCTTCCCGCAGGCGGACTTCGACGGACCGCACAACCTGATGATGCAGATTTTCACCTCTCAGGGCGTATGCTTTGATGAGGTGCTGATCTGCCCTCACCTGCCCGCAGACGACTGCGACTGCCGCAAGCCCAAAGTGAAGCTGGTGGAGCGTTATCTTGCGGAACAAGCGATGGATAGCGCCAACAGCTATGTGATTGGCGATCGTGCGACCGATATCCAGCTCGCTGATAACATGGGCATTACTGGTTTACGCTATCACCGTGAAACGCTGAACTGGACGATGATTGGCGAACAGCTAACGAAACGCGATCGTTATGCGCATGTGGTCCGCAACACCAAAGAAACACAGATTGATGTCAGCGTCTGGCTGGATCGCGAAGGCAACAGCAAGATTAATACCGGCGTCGGCTTCTTTGACCATATGCTCGATCAAATCGCCACCCACGGCGGCTTTCGCATGGAGATTACCGTTAAGGGCGATCTCTATATCGACGATCACCACACGGTAGAAGATACCGGACTGGCGCTCGGTGAGGCATTAAAACTGGCACTCGGCGACAAGCGCGGTATCTGCCGTTTTGGCTTTGTACTACCGATGGATGAATGTCTGGCGCGCTGCGCGCTGGATATTTCCGGTCGTCCGCATCTGGAATATAAAGCTGAATTTACCTACCAGCGTGTGGGCGATTTGAGCACAGAGATGATTGAACACTTTTTCCGCTCACTCTCTTACACGATGGGCGTCACTCTGCATCTCAAGACTAAAGGTAAGAACGATCACCACCGTGTCGAAAGTTTGTTTAAAGCCTTTGGTCGGACGCTACGCCAGGCTATTCGCGTGGAGGGCGATACATTACCGTCCTCGAAAGGAGTGCTGTGATGAACGTCGTCATCCTTGACACCGGCTGCGCCAATTTAAGCTCGGTAAAATCCGCCGTGGCGCGCCACGGTTACACCCCGGTGGTCAGCCGCGAAGCGGAAATCGTATTACGCGCTGACAAACTCTTTCTGCCCGGCGTCGGCACGGCGCAGGCCGCTATGGATCAACTGCGCGAACGTGAACTGATCGACTTAATTAAAGCGTGTACTCAGCCGGTACTGGGTATCTGCTTAGGGATGCAACTGCTGGGTCGTCGCAGCGAAGAGACGCGCGGCGTGGATCTGCTGAACATTATCGAACAAGACGTGCCGAAAATGACCGACTTTGGTCTGCCGCTGCCGCACATGGGCTGGAATCGCGTGTATCCGCAGGCGGGCAACCGGCTGTTTCAGGGCATTGAAGATGGCGCCTATTTTTACTTTGTTCACAGCTACGCGATGCCGGTCAACCCGTGGACTATCGCCCAGTGCAATTACGGCGAGCCGTTTACCGCGGCGGTACAGAAAGATAATTTCTTCGGCGTACAGTTCCACCCGGAACGTTCGGGCGCGGCGGGCGCACAGTTGCTGAAAAACTTCCTGGAGATGTAATGATTATTCCGGCATTAGATTTAATTGACGGCACCGTGGTGCGTCTCCACCAGGGTGACTACGCCCGGCAGCGGGATTACGGTAACGATCCCCTGCCCCGTTTGCAGGATTACGCCGCCCAGGGCGCCGGGGTGCTGCATCTGGTAGATCTGACCGGCGCTAAAGATCCGGCTAAGCGACAGATACCGCTGATTAAAACCCTGGTCGCGGGCGTGAACGTGCCTGTTCAGGTCGGCGGCGGCGTGCGTACCGAAGAAGACGTTGCGGCATTACTGAAAGCTGGCGTTGCCCGTGTGGTCATCGGTTCAACGGCGGTGAAATCCCCTGACGTGGTGAAAGGCTGGTTTGAACGTTTTGGCGCGCAGGCGCTGGTACTGGCGCTAGACGTTCGCATAGACGAACACGGCACCAAGCAGGTGGCGGTTAGCGGCTGGCAGGAAAATTCCGGTGTCTCGCTGGAACAACTGGTGGAGACCTATCTCCCCGTCGGCCTGAAACATGTACTGTGTACCGATATTTCTCGCGACGGCACGCTGGCGGGCTCTAACGTTTCGCTGTACGAAGAGGTATGCGCCAGATATCCGCAGATCGCCTTTCAATCCTCCGGCGGTATTGGCGATATCGATGATATTGCCGCCCTGCGCGGCACCGGCGTGCGCGGCGTGATTGTCGGACGCGCGCTGTTGGAAGGGAAATTTACCGTTAAGGAGGCCATCCAATGCTGGCAAAACGTATAATTCCGTGTCTGGATGTTCGTGATGGTCAGGTGGTGAAAGGCGTACAGTTTCGCAACCATGAGATCATTGGCGATATCGTTCCGCTGGCCAAACGCTATGCCGACGAAGGCGCGGACGAACTGGTGTTCTATGACATTACCGCCTCCAGCGATGGTCGCGTAGTCGATAAAAGCTGGGTGGCGCGCGTTGCCGAGGTGATCGACATTCCGTTTTGTGTAGCGGGCGGCATCCGGTCAATTGACGACGCCGCCAAAATTCTTTCTTTCGGGGCGGATAAGATCTCTATCAACTCCCCGGCGCTGGCTGACCCAACGCTGATTACCCGTCTGGCTGACCGTTTTGGCGTACAGTGTATTGTCGTCGGGATTGATACCTGGTTTGACGACGCCACGGGGAAATACCATGTTAACCAGTATACCGGCGATGAAAACCGTACCCGCGTGACGCAGTGGGAGACGCTGGACTGGGTGCAAGAGGTACAACAGCGCGGCGCGGGGGAAATCGTCCTGAATATGATGAACCAGGACGGCGTGCGTAACGGTTACGATCTGACGCAGTTGAAAAAAGTCCGTGACGTTTGCCGCGTGCCGCTGATCGCCTCCGGCGGCGCGGGCACGATGGAACACTTTCTTGAGGCATTCCGTGATGCCGATGTCGACGGCGCGCTTGCCGCCTCCGTTTTTCACAAGCAAATCATCAATATTGGCGAATTAAAAGCGTACCTGGCAGGCCAGGGCGTGGAGATCAGGATATGTTAACAGAGCAACAACGCCGCGAGCTGGACTGGGAAAAAACCGATGGCCTGATGCCAGCCATCGTGCAACATGCGGTATCCGGCGAAGTATTGATGCTGGGCTATATGAACCCACAAGCGCTGGACAAAACCATTGAATCCGGCCATGTCACGTTCTTCTCACGCACGAAACAGCGTTTATGGACCAAAGGCGAAACCTCAGGCCATGTGCTGAATGTCGTCAGCATTGCGCCAGATTGCGACAACGATACACTGCTGGTGCTGGCAAACCCTGTCGGGCCGACCTGCCACAAAGGTACCAGCAGCTGCTTTGGCGACGCCAGCCATCAGTGGTTATTCCTGTATCAACTGGAGCAGCTACTGGCAGAGCGCAAAACCGCCGATCCGACCAGCTCTTACACGGCGAAACTGTACGCCAGCGGTACCAAACGTATTGCGCAAAAAGTTGGCGAAGAAGGTGTGGAAACCGCGCTGGCGGCCACCGTCAATGATCGTTTTGAATTAACCAATGAAGCGTCTGATTTGATGTACCACCTGCTGGTGCTGTTGCAGGATCAGGATCTCAACCTCACCACCGTGATCGACAATCTTCGTAAGCGTCATCAATAAGCGTAAAAAAACCGGGCAATGCCCGGTTTTTTAATGAGAAATTTTACCTGTCGTAGCCGACCACCATCCGGCAAAGAAGCTTACAAGGCTTTTGGCTTATAGCTACGTAGCGCATTGCGTCCCAGCACAATCCCGGCACCGATCATCCCACCCAGCAATACAGCCAGCACGAGGGTAATGGCTGTTTTCGGGCTATCGCGACGGACCGGCAGCGTCGGCTTCATCACATAACGATAGACGTGCACCGTATCGGCAGTCACTTTCAGATTTTTAATGTCCAGCAGTGTCTGCTTCGTCTGGTAATAGGCCGGAGAAAAGACCAGTGGACGCGTCGCTTCGTTCTGTATCATCGATTTTAGCGCATCGCTCCCCAACAGGAACATCGTGTCCTGGGTAACATCCTGGGTTTGCTGAATCTGCGGCTGCGTGATTTTGGCCTCATCCGCATAGCGCAACGCTTCTTCGATTTGCTTAATACGCAGATCTTTTTGCTCCTGCGCCACAACTTCCTGCGTCTCAAGGGACTCCTGCAACGTTTTGGTTTGCAGCGTGATGTTATCTTTCAGGTCAACTTCCAGTTCCTTAGCGACCTCTTCATCCACCTGTTGGATATATTCCGCCAGCCGACGCTGCGCCCCTTCAGCGGTAGTACTCACATAAGAAACCGAGAGTGGCAGCGCCTGCCCTTTTACCGACTGTTCAATGGTAAGCTTTTCCCGCTCTTTCTGATTATCCAGCACTTCCGATAATGCGGAAAACGCAGAGCTAAAGCGGCTTATAAAATTCGCCTGCACTTCAGAGATTTTGGGGGCATTCCCACCATACAAGACGTTGAGCGCGTTGGTATAGGTGGCAACCTGCGCGGCATCAGGTTGGGTAATAATCGCCGTGGATGTCCATTTTTCTTTGGCTATCATCAGGTAGCCTACAGCCAGCAAAATGGCGATAATAACGGCTACAATAATGGTCATCTTCCCACGCCATAACTGTAGCAATAACTCAATCAAATCAATCTGTTCCGGATCGTTCCCACGCCCGGAAGACGTATTACTATCCACTGTCATAGATACCCTAACTAAAAAAAGGATGAAGCTGGAGACAGTGTAGCCATAAAGCAAATATATGCCATAGGATTAATGATAAAAATCAGACATTATTTCCATTTGGTCAATAAATCATCGGGACTCATCAGCCCCGATTGCCTTATTAATCACTACCGAAAAGATCGCGGGTATACACTTTTTCAGCGACATCCAAAAGCTCTGCCGCCATCCTGTTGGAAATAATGACATCCGCCTGCTGTTTAAAGCAGTGCAAATCACGTTCAAGACGTGAGTTAAAGAAAGTATCTTCTTCCATTACCGGCTCATAGATGATGACCTCTACGCCTTTCGCTTTAATGCGCTTCATAATCCCCTGAATCGATGAGGCGCGGAAGTTATCGGAGCCACTCTTCATAATCAGGCGATAAATGCCCACCACTTTAGGCTTTCTGGCGAGGATAGCGTCGGCAATAAAATCTTTACGCGTACGGTTTGCTTCAACGATAGCGGAGATAATATTATTAGGCACCGACTGATAATTGGCCAGCAACTGTTTGGTATCTTTTGGCAAACAATATCCGCCATAACCAAAAGAGGGATTATTATAATGATTGCCAATACGCGGGTCGAGGCACACCCCTTCAATAATTTGTCGGGTATTTAATCCTAACGTTTCAGCATAGCTGTCTAATTCATTAAAATAAGCGACTCGCATAGCGAGATAAGTATTGGCGAAAAGTTTAATGGCTTCCGCCTCAGTGGAGTCCGTAAACAGCGTTGGAATCTCCTGTTTAATAGCGCCTTCCTGGAGTAATGCGGCAAATTCTCTGGCGCGCTCAGACTGTTCCCCAATCACGATACGGGAGGGATAAAGGTTATCGTAAAGGGCTTTACCTTCACGTAAAAACTCCGGAGAGAAAATGATATTTTCTGTCGCAAACTTCTGACGCATTGCCGCCGTGAAGCCAACCGGCACCGTAGACTTAATAATCATCACTGCTGCGGGGTTGATGCTGATCACATCCTGCATGACCGATTCCACACTGGACGTATTAAAATAGTTAGTTTTGGGATCGTAATCCGTAGGCGTAGCAATGATGACGTAATCTGCATTCTGGTACGCATCAAACTTATCCAGCGTTGCCCTGAATCTGATGTTATCTTCCTTTAAAAATTGCTGAATTTCTTTATCAACAATCGGAGATATCCGATCATTTAACAGTTCAACACGGGAAGGAACAATGTCTAACGCCACCACATCATGATGTTGTGCAATAAGCAAACCATTAGACAAGCCAACATAACCCGTCCCGGATATCGTGATTTTCATTATTCGCTCTCAGAATTAACTTAATTATGAATCATGATGTATTTCGCATCCTGATAAGATATTAAAGTTTTAACGCCTGAGTATATAAAGTGCAACGCAGACGAAAACAATTCAGATTATCTTCATTACGATAAACACAGATTATTAAGTTAATATTAAGCAAAAGCGATAAATCAATAAGAATAGAGATAAAAAAAAGCCCGGTATTAAACCGGGCTTAAACATTTTTGCAGAAATTATTCCAACCATTCGGTATGGAAAATGCCTTCTTTATCAGTACGTTTATAGGTGTGCGCACCAAAGTAGTCACGCTGCGCCTGAATTAAGTTAGCTGGCAGTACTGCGGCGCGATAGCTGTCATAGTAGGCCACTGCCGCAGAGAATGTCGGCACCGGAATGCCGTTCTGCACCGCGTAAGCCACGACATCGCGCAGCGCCTGCTGGTACTCATCAGCAATTTTCTTGAAGTAAGGCGCTAACAGCAAGTTAGCGATATCGGCGTTTTCTGCGTAAGCATCGGTGATCTTCTGCAGGAACTGAGCGCGAATGATACAGCCCGCCCGGAAAATCTTAGCAATCTCGCCGTAGTTGAGATCCCAGTGATATTCATCAGACGCGGCGCGTAGCTGCGAGAAGCCCTGCGCATAGGAGACGATCTTGCCAAGATACAGCGCGCGACGCACTTTCTCGATAAATTCAGCTTTGTCGCCTGCCGGCTGCGCTTTCGGCCCGGAGAGCACTTTAGATGCGGCAACACGTTGCGCTTTCAACGAAGAGATGTAACGCGCAAAGACGGATTCGGTAATCAGCGACAGCGGTTCACCCAGATCCAGCGCGCTCTGGCTGGTCCATTTACCGGTCCCTTTGTTGGCGGCTTCATCAAGAATGACATCCACCAGGTAGTTTCCGTCTTCATCTTTTTTAGTGAAGATGTCTTTAGTGATGTCGATCAGATAGCTGCTCAGCTCGCCGTTATTCCACTCAGTAAAAGTGTTCGCCAACTCTTCATTGCTGAGATTCAGGCCGCCTTTCAGCAGGGAGTAAGCTTCAGCGATAAGCTGCATATCGCCATATTCAATACCATTGTGGACCATCTTGACGTAGTGACCAGCACCATCGGCGCCGATATAGGTCACGCACGGTTCGCCATCTTCTGCCACAGCAGCAATCTTCGTCAGGATCGGCGCCACCAGTTCATAGGCATCTTTCTGACCGCCAGGCATGATAGATGGCCCTTTCAGCGCGCCCTCTTCACCACCGGAAACACCGGTACCGATAAAGTTAAAACCTTCCGCAGACAGCTCGCGATTGCGACGGATTGTGTCCTGGAAGAAGGTGTTACCGCCATCAATAATGATATCGCCTTTTTCCAGATACGGTTTCAGCGAATCGATAGCTGCATCAGTACCTGCGCCCGCTTTCACCATTAACAGGATACGACGAGGCGTTTCGAGGGATTCAACAAACTCTTTCACCGTGTAATAAGGCACCAGCTTTTTGCCGGGATTCTCGGCAATCACTTCTTCGGTCTTTTCACGGGAGCGGTTGAAAACGGAGACGGTATAACCACGGCTTTCGATGTTGAGCGCGAGGTTGCGCCCCATCACTGCCATACCGACGACGCCGATCTGTTGCTTGGACATTACATACTCCTGTCAGGTGTGGAAACCCTGCCACAAACGGTCATGGCAGGTTAAAGGTGAATAGTATGTTAACTCAAAGGTATGATATTAAGGTAGCGATTGATGCGTTCAGATTTTACGCAGGCTAATTTATACAATTATTATTCAGTACTTCTCGGTAAGCTTAATACGCACCATCTCGCCGCAAAACAACTTTCGCTGTTTTAAACAGAATGGCAATATCATTCCAAAGCGTCCAGTTTTTAACATACCAGGAATCAAAATAAACACGAGTGTCATAATCAACATCATTACGCCCACTCACTTGCCATAGACCTGTCATGCCCGGCTTTGCCATCAAATAATAATCAACATCATCACAATAACGCTCCAGTTCATCCGAAACGATAGGTCGTGGTCCAACCAGGCTCATATCACCTTTTAGTACATTAAAAAGTTGTGGCAACTCATCAAGGCTAGTTTTACGTATAAATCGACCTACAGCTGTGATTCGAGGATCATTTTTCAGTTTAAAATCTTTCTCCCATTCAGCCCTGGCAATAGGATCGTTAGCCAAAAGTTCTTTTAGTACCTCTTGAGAATTCATAACCATAGAACGAAATTTGTAGCATGGAAAAAGTTTTCCATGCCGACCTACTCGCTGGTGACCATAAATAGCCGGACCACCATCTCGAGTAACTTTATACCACAGATAAATCATAAGTGGTGATGCAATTATAAGAATCATTATTGAACAAACAATATCAAATGTCCGTTTGAGAAAACGGGACGACCTTTTAGCCAAGTTATTTTGTATCCTTAATAACATAACTTCATGGCTAAAGATAAAAGACATATCAGTATTATATAATGGCAATCCTCTAAACGAGGGGACTACAGTAACAGAACGACAATGATGTTTTGAAAGTTCACGTAGCCAAAAATGTGTTTTCTCCAACTCGGTGTATTCATAAGCAAGGATATAATGGACATCACCTGTACGATTTAAATCCCAAATAATCTCAGTATCCTTTATCACCGGCAACATATTTATTTCAGCATCTGACGCATCCGTATCAAAAAAAGCGATAACATCAAACCCCATCATCTCCTCACTTTGCAGCGCAGAATATGCACCACGAGCATTCTGTCCGCTCCCCAGGATGATAGTTTTTTTCTTCCAGATACCTAGCTTGTTCAATAAATGCTTTGTAAGTGCGCGAAAAAAAGGCACCAGGATTAGGGCAAAAGTCCAACAAAACACCCAGACATAGCGTGAAAACTGCCATTTTGTAAACGCTATCAGAGCCAAATCAAATATAGCAAAAATAACGATCGTACGAAAAATTTCTTTTAACTCATACCAAAATGGCTTGCGGTATGTATAATGTCGCAAACGAATCCAAAACCAACCGACACATACTACTGACAAAATAAAATGCGTAATAACTCTTGTATCTAATTGGTCTTGAGGAATAAATCGCTGTACTTGATCAAAAATAAAATAGACACATCCTAATGAAAACCATAAGGCTAAATTAAAAAAAATCAAATCCGATATAGCCAAAAAAATTTTACATAGCTGTGGATTATACTTATTATCAATATTATCCATTTAATCCTCACCCTCTGACCGTGCATAATGTAAATAAAATAGGCATATTAAGTAAATAACATTCAATTTTTTTACAGCAAGCATCGTTTTTTAATATTAGCAAGCGTTGTATTTACAAGATCCTGAGCCCTATTTAATAAATTAGCTTCTGCATAGCAGCGTAACTCAGGTGCATTACCAGAAGCGCGCAAATGCACAATACATCCATCACGTAAAGTAATTCGCATACCATCTGTCATATCTGTAGAAATTGCACCTTCATTCTCCAAACCAATATAGCTTAAGAGGTTGCTCAGATTTTCTCTGCCCATACTAATTAAGGATTGACTTTTATCAGTTGTAATCCCCTGTAATCTGTCAGAATGGGTGTAACGAGTTGGGAGTTCATTGACTAAAGCGCTAATGCTGGTATTCCTACTTTTGTAAAGCAGCATTATTGCTGGTAATACAGCATCACGAGTTGGTAAGGCATGAAGATTCTGCTCGTTAATACAGATGTCGCTTCCTAATAAAAAACCGCCATTGGCTTCAAAACCGACAATACGACTATAACTCCGCGATAATTCATTAAAAGCTTCGATAACATAAGGCGAGCCAATTTTTGTAAGCTTAACATGTTTAAAAAAGCGGCCAGAAGAAATTATGCTGTTACAACTAACAGGAATAGCGACGGCTTCTGCATCCAATGCAAGTGAACATAATAGACCTAGTATATCGCCTCTTAGCCACTCACCGGCCTCATCAGCAATAAGAGGGCGATCACCATCCCCATCTGTCGAGAATATGGCATCTAAATCGAACTCTTTAGCCCATGAGCGAGCTTTTTCCCGATCCTCTTTGCTTACAGCCTCTGTATCTATAGGTACAAAATTATCGCTTCTACCCAAGCTAACGACTTCAGCCCCCAATGCAATAAATAAAGGCTTATAAAGATCACGCCCAGCGCTTGAATGTTCGTAAATACCAATACGCTTATTTTTCAGGAATGGAGTAGAAAATAAAGATGTATAACGAGATATATAATTAACAGCAGCCATTTCTGAAACTATGAGTTCTTTAAGCTCTAAATGGCTGCACGTATCTTCAACACTAAGGATCGCAGCCTCATCATGTTTCGTGATTTCACCATCAGGACGATAAAACTTGAGGCCGTTCCGCTCGAATGGAATATGACTTCCCGTAACCATTATCGCAGGCATATTGTCAGACATAGACTGAAAGGCCAAAGCTGGGGTTGGTACCACTCCATAAAAAATACAGTTAACGCCTTTATCCGCCAATGCAGCAGCACACGCCTGAGCCATCCCATAACTACTTGGACGATTATCTATTGCCAATGCTACGGTATCAAAGGAAAAATGTTCCTGCATAACGGCAACAAATGAAACCGTAAAAGCAGCACATACCTGAGGTGTAAAATCTTTTACAAGACCGCGAGCCCCACTCGTTCCAAACACAATACCTGATGAATAAATAACATCACGGCTATTATTAACTACGTTCATTAGTCCACTCCTTCGAAAATCCAGAACGTTGTTCTAAACGAATAATATCATCCTCACCAAGATAGGTACCTGATTGAATCTCAATTAACTTCAGGGGGGTCATTCCAGGATTTTCCAGCGCGTGAATAGTATTCGGAGGAATAAATGTTGATTCATTTTCAGAAACCATATAAGTCTGCTCTCCCTTTGTAACACGAGCAGTCCCGGATAATACTATCCAATGCTCAGCCCGGTGGTGATGCATCTGCGCCACAAATTTCTCACCCGGCTTAACAGTGATACATCGAACGAGGTAATTTTTGCCGCTATCAATCACATTATATTTTCCCCAGGGGCGGAAAACTTCTTGATGTTGTTTATATTCGTTCCTATCATTCCGTTTTAAATAATCGACAATTTTTTTAACATCTTGTACTGTATCTTTATTAGCCACCAGTAAAGCGTCTGTTGTTTGAACAATGACAAGATTGCTTACACCAATCGCACTTATAAACATATCTTCGGAATAAATGTAATTATCATTACAAGCATGTGCGAAAATATCTCCTTTTAAAACATTTCTCTGATGATCTTTATTCGATATATCCCAAAGTGAGGACCAGGAACCCACATCCGACCAGCCAGCGCTCATTGGTATCACCACCGCATGCTGTGTGTGCTCCATAACTGCATAATCGATAGAATCACTCGGGCATGACATAAACTCTTCTTTATCAATACGAATAAAATCAAGATCGGGATTTATATGTCCTACCGCCTTTTCACAAGCTTTATAAATTTCAGGTGATAAATACTTTAATTCGTTTAAATAAGAGCTTGCACGAAATAAAAACATACCGCTATTCCAGTAATATTTCCCTGATTTGAAATAGTCACCGGCGGTATCGATATCCGGTTTCTCCACAAATTCAGCCACTGCATAAGCGTCATTTCCTATCAACTCACCACGACGAATATATCCATAACCCGTTTCAGCATGCGTTGGAACAATACCAAAAGTTACAAGCTTACCATTTGCAGCGTATTCTTCAGCATGTCTGACAGCTTTCGTAAAAGCTATTTCATCCTGAATCACATGATCTGCAGCAAGAACCAACAAAAGAGGATCAGCATTATCAGCATTCTGGAGCGCACAAAACGCGGCAAGAGCGATCGCTGGTGCAGTATTACGGCCTACCGGTTCGAGAATAATATTATTTGCTAACTTGTCAATTTCACGGAGTTGTTCAGCGACTAAGAAACGGTGTCTGTCATTGCAAATGACAACGGGTTCTTCTGTAGAAAGTGAAGCTAATCGCTTTATAGTATTTTGCAGCATTGATAGTTTACCTTCAACGCTTAGAAACTGCTTCGGATGATATTCGCGTGAAAGCGGCCATAAACGGCTACCTGTGCCGCCAGCCATAATTACGGGAAGAAAAGACATTTATTTTATCTCTTTTGACGAAGAATATTGGATATTATTCCAATAACTCTTGTACATGCTAAAATAGCGACATGTAGACAACGGTAAAGATTGCCAATGCTTGCCTAATTTGTAACCCAAGAATTTAGCAAAGGTTGTTAATAAAGCTCTTGGAATCCAGAACGGTGCATTTTTAAGCAGGAATTGAATCTCTGATTTTACGAAGCGGAAACCCTCACCACCGGCTCCGCCAAAGTCACGCTGAATCCACGGAGAACAAGCATGAAATACACCAGTATCAAAATATCGTTGAAACTCTTCTCGCGGGGTATAATTATGGGAGTGTCTTACCACCGCTTCAGCGCAGTAGGCGACCTTATAACCCGCCTGAATCATCTTAGCCGCCATAAACATATCCTCGGCAAGAATTGTATGTTCAGGAAACCCACTTAACTCTTCAAAAACGGAACGGCGATAGGCAGCAAAAGAATTGGACATAAATACAGTTTTAATACCCAATTTTTCTATATCTGCCTTACTTTTAACAATAGATTTTGAACTATAATTAAAATTTCTGGCATGCACTGCAAGGGGATTAGCATCTTTATGAGGAAGTTGTCTACCACAAACCGCTGCTATCAATGGATCTGAAAAATAATAAACCAAATTTTTAATTGCATCCGAATCCGCGAGAATTGCATCTTGCGTTAGAAAAATTATAACATCAGCGTCCAGAGTTTTTGCAACTGCTAAATTTCTGGTTCCTCCATGATTAAAATCTTTAGAGTCAATATTAAATATTGATATATTTTTCAGGTCTGAGGCTAACGGAACCGTTTCATCTTTAGAACCTGAGTCTATAACAATCAATTTATCCGGATATATAGTTTGCTGCTTAATCGCATCCAGAACATTAGGCCAAAGCGACCCTGCATTATATGTGGGAATAATTAATGTTATTTTCATTTATTTTGATTCCGCCAACCAATTGCCAACCATCTGCTTCATATTATCAAAGTCATACCGTGCGACATAGTTGTTAAATCGGGAAATTGCATCAGGCAACTGCTCTATATTTTTAATTGCACTCTGCCAGCTTTTTTCATCATCCGGATTCACATATAATGCACCATTGGTTAACACTTCATGAAATACTGGTATATCGGACACTATAACTGGAGTATTTGATGCCATCGCTTCAATAGGAGGTATACCAAAACCCTCATCAATAGATGGATAAACAAGCGCGTAGGCTTTAGAATATAAAATTTTTAATTCATTAAATGAGACTTCATGTAAAAAAGTCACTTTATCTTTTAGTTCCAGATCAACGACCATTTGTTGGAGAGACATTGCATAGTCAGTACGACCACATACAATAATTAAATTATAAGAGTCAGACCAAACTTTTTTATTTTTTATGAATGAATGAATATTTTTATGTGGCCAACTTGCACCAACAGCTAAAAAGTAATTCTCTTTTTCTTTTTTTTGTATAAAATCAGATTTATTAACACTATTATAAATTACTGATATTTTCTCACTATCTACATTATAAGTTTTAGCAATGCTATCTTTAACGGTATAAGATACCGTTAAAACATGCTTACATCGCTTAACGGACATTTTTAATAAAAAGCGAAAATACACTTTCTGAATAAAACTATCTGGATAATAAAAAGGTCTTATATCATGTACGGTTATCGTTTGGTTTCTCAGTAAGGGGATAGTGTGATGTGTAGTACACACCAATTTTTTATTACCAAACTTAATTAAAACCCTCAGCGCAAGCCAGTAACTATATACATACCATACTAATGGTCTAAGTCGCGATGTTTTTGATGTGTTGCTAACAATATTCGGAACAGTAACTACTGCATAACCGAGCTTTTCAAAATAATCAGCGTGTACCTTGCTACAGATTATTGCGTCAACATCAGCTATTTCTCGCAGTGCCGTTAAAAATTTAATCGAGTATTGCCACATTCCCGTACCACTTTTACCTAAACGTGATAGGTTTACGATCATTGAATAGCTCTCCGTTTTTCCATACGCATCTTTAAAGCAATAATCATAAGGATAAATAATATTACGAAGCTTACACTAGGTGTAATTCTTAATAATAGAGTTAATGTAATACCGGCAGTAAAACACTACAAAAACAATCATAAAGAAATATATTATTATACTAACATTCCCAGAAAAAAACATCTAAGTAGTTAAGCTATCCAAATTTATTTATATATATCAAATATGATTTTTCATTAAAAAGAAAAGTCAGTAACGTAAATCTAGCTGAATCCAGAAAGGTTAAATCTACATTTAATCTCAATATAATAACTTACTACTACTTAATTATCCGTTTAGTAAAACTCTTAAGCACGGTAATATTTTTCACTGCATATGCTAGTTTCCCAAATCGAAGTACAGTGTTGATCATATTTTTATTACAACCTAGCTTTGCATAAAATTCAGATAAATCTCTTTTTTCATCACTATTGCCATAACATGCCATAGCCAAAGTTGTATATAACCATGGTCTCTCTTTTAGCAAAACATTTTCAAATGCTCGTTTTAAAGATATATTTTTACTGTAAAAATCATTAGCTAATTTTAAATATGCAATAAAATCAATTAAAATTCGTCTGGCCTTTCCTTTCTTCTCGAAACTATCATTATCTCCTCGGCATATTACGAGTGGTTTTGATATATAATGCAAAAGGCACCCTGGCGTATTAAATACGCTCATCATGATAAATACATGAGGATAGGAAGTGCCAATATAGGACGCATCAAAATCAATGGCATCCCATCGTTCTTTTTTTACTATTAAAGAACTTAGATAGCTAAATACACCACCAATAGATAAGCATCTACTGAGATAGATTTCCCTATCTAAATTATTATTAAACACATAAAGTTCATCATCTGTTCTGAGCCAAGAACGATGAGGGTTTCTAATCTCAACTAAATCACACCCGGTCTCTTTTCTGTCACATAAATATATATCTGCTTGAGAATCGAGATAAGTTTGTAATATCGCTAACGAGTCTTTCGCAAGAGCATCATCACTGCCAAATATCCAACAATAATCCCCATTCGCAAGGGATACTGAAGCAAGAAAATTCCTATCTGGCCCAAGGTTAACGCTATTACGCCGATATATTATTGGGAAATTATAATTGTTCCTCCAAACATCAATCATTTCCTCTGTACCATCAGTAGAGGCATTATCTGATATACATATCTCAATATCTAAATTAAATTTTTCCTGATTATTTATACTATTCAACAACTCTTCAAGATATTCTTTTCTATTATAAGTTGGAATACAAAATGATATAAGCATATGATTATCCCTTATTTGCCTTAATTAAGTAAGTTAGTGGAAGCCCCCAAAAAACAGTTAAAGCAAAAGATATAATCAAGCCAAGCAGCACTCCACTGATTCCAAGCGTACTAGAAAAATACCATTGTGCTATTCCACCAATTATTGCTTGTAGTGGTACTAATATCCAAAGTATTTTTAAATAATTCATACTTTGCAATAACATTGCATAAGTGTCACACCAAACGCGAATACAGAAATATATGCCAATTAACATAAAAGATAAAATAGAAACTTGATAATTAATATCTTTGGCTATTACTGAAAATATCTGTTCTTTAAATAAATAAATAAATATTGTACATCCAACAACATATAGTGAGCCAAGCAAAATATTGACACCTATCATTTTGTTAAGTTTTTTCCATTGCTGTTTGACTCTCAATTCAGCACATATAGGCCATAATGCTTGCAAAATAGCAGTATAAATAAAAAAGACTAAACCAAAAATTTTCATCGTTACTGTATATTGAACAATATCAGCAGGAGTTAGCCTTTGAGAAATGACCATATAATCTGTTTGAAGCACCACTATCGATAATAAAGTAAAAAGAAAAAACCCTGAAGATCTACGTAAAATTGCTATATAATGAGATTTTGTTGTTTTAACATGATAAAGCTTTATGTATCTATATACAATATAGCACAATGAAATCATACCCACTGGAAGATACAGGACTATTAGTGATAATTTTATGTCAACTGAGATCCCCCTATAGTATATATATAGCAAGCCGAGCATACCTATCATATAAGATAATGCGTTTAATAGATTAGCTTTCCACCCGACCAATTCGGCAAAAAGTATTTTATAAGCAATAGCTCCGATTCCAATAGAACTGAAAACCAGACATGAGGTAAAAAAGAGCATTCTGGTTTTGTCCTGTAATACCTCATGAAAAGAAGAAAGATATTTAGCGGAAATTACCCCAGAAAAAATATAAAATAAAGTAATAAAAAAAATAATAGCTATAAAGCTTAGATGTAATGCTGATTTAATATATGCATCATAACTTTTGTTTTTGGCTCTGCATTCTGATATATAATTTTGCAGTCCTGTACCTATGCCAAAATCAACAGCGCTACACCATACTAATAAACCAGTTAACAAACTAAAGATTGCATATTTCTCTTCACCTAGTATAGAAATAAGATATGAAATACTTGCTAACTGCACCCCGGCAATTATTATTTTGGATAACCATGATGAACCTGCAACAATTAAATGACTCGGAATTTTTAACAATTGAACTTTCACTATGCAATTAAACGACTTAGTTTTTACAACATAACGCGACTAATTTGTTAACGATTTATTTATTAAAAGATCATGAAAATCTCATAACCGTTTCAGTAGTTCTTCAATTCCTTTTTTATAATCGAAATTTGGTTTCCAGCCCATTGCTTTTAAATTTTTATTATTTGCTACAGAGAACATTATTTCATTATCTCTTTGCTCTATCGCACCAAATTCAAATATACTCGATGAACCTGGCATCATAGTATTTTGCAAATAAACCAGAAAATCTTTCAAACTTACCCCAGCACCAGTTCCAACTTGATACTCAGTATATGAAGGTACTTCTTTTCTATTTTCTAATATAGTTAAATAAGCATTTACCACATCATCTACAAAAATAAAGTCTCTTATCTGTTCGCCTGTTGTACATTTCACGCAACTCTGTTTTTTATTTAAGCAGTCGATAATGTATGGAATAAATTTATTTTCACCATCCCCAGGCCCATATACATGCTCTAATCGCATGTTTACAAATGAAATGTCATGCATATTAGCATAATAATGCCCAATTTCATCAAAGTGTCTTTTAGTAATTATATAAGGCCGCATATGTTGATAATTAAAATCTTTCTTGGCAAAAAAACTATCTGTATTTAAAAAGATATCCGCCCGATATTTTATTGCCAAATCAAGAAGCTTTAATGGTTTTATAACATTTGCATCTTCAATATTTATGAGAGATGATGTTTTATGCCCATATTCTGTTGCCAAATGAATGATACCAATTAATGCAGAATCAATTGATAACTCCTCGACTAATAATTCGATATTATCCCAACTGCACCATCTAACATTAGCTAATGCATTACTATTATTTTTTATTACATCTCGAGTGATTGCGACAACTGAAATCCCCGATTTTTTTAGCGCTTCGAGTAAATGCTTACCAATAAAGCCGGAAGCCCCACTGACAATTACATATTCTTTCAAAAAGGTCATCGCAATCACCAGATAGAATAAATTGAATTAGAAATTCAAACCAAAGAACTCTTCAAACTTGCTAACTACATAATCTAAATGCTCTGTAGTCAAGCCTGGATAAATACCAATCCAGAACGTTTGATTCATTATACGGTCGGTATTTGTCAACTCACCCACTACACGATATTTCACATTAGCAAAATACGGTTGGCGAATCAGATTTCCAGCAAACAGTAAACGTGTACCGATTTTTGCTTCATCAAGGAATTTCACCAGTTCGACACGGTTAACACCGCTAGTTTCTTTCAGGGTGATAGGGAAGCCAAACCAGGATGGATCTGATTTCTCTGTTGCTTCTGGTAATTCGAGGAATTCAGTGCAAGATTGCAAGCCCTGTTTCAGATAGGAAAAGTTAGCTTTACGCTGCTCTACAAACTCTTCTACGCGCTCCAACTGAGCCAGACCACATGCTGCCTGCATGTCCGTGATTTTGAGATTATATCCGAGGTGGGAATAAGTATATTTGTGATCATAGCCTTGAGGAAGTGATCCCAATTGCTGACCAAAACGTTTACCGCAGGTGTTATCGCATCCTGGCGCACAATAACAATCCCGGCCCCAGTCACGGAACGACTCAATAATTTTCTTCAGTTCACCTGACTTGGTGAATACAGCACCGCCTTCACCCATTGTGATATGGTGAGCCGGATAAAAACTAACGGTTCCGATGTCACCAAAGGTACCTACCATCTGGCCTTCATAAGTCGTCCCAAGGGCATCACAGCAGTCTTCAATCAACCATAAGTTATATTTATCGGCAATCCGACGAACTTCACTCAGGTTAAATGCATTACCGAGTGTATGAGCGATCATTATCGCTTTTGATTTCTCAGTAACTGCAGCTTCAATGAGAGAGGCATCGATATTATATGTCGGGATATCAACATCCACGAATACCGGTATTAAACCATTCTGGATCGCCGGGTTAACTGTAGTCGGGAAGCCAGCAGCGACAGTAATAACCTCATCACCAGGTTTGAGAGCTCGCTCGCCTAATTTTGGGGAAGTCAGCGCAGTCAGTGCCAGCAAGTTTGCCGAAGAGCCAGATGTTGTCGTTAAAACATGAGGAACCCCAATAAATTCCCCAAGTTTTTTTTCAAAGGCATCATTGAAACGACCAGTAGTTAGCCATCCATCAAGAGACGCCTCAACCATCAATTGTAACTCTTTGGCACCAATAACCTTCCCGGAAGGAGGCACAACGCTTGTACCTGCAACAAAAGGTTTCGGGCTCAATGCCTCATTCGCATACTGAGCGACAAGCTGAGAGATTTGCTCACGCAGGTTATTTGCTGTCATTACTTTGATTCCTTAAACTTATTTTCTTAACGAGTAGTTGCAGACATATAGTCGCTGATTTCACGCTTTGAACAAATCAACATATCTTCGCCGCGAATCCATGCTTTATGCCATTTTACGATGCGACCAAGTGTTTCAGTCAATCCCCAACGCGGATGCCATCCTAATTGCATATTTGCTTTAGAGCAATCCAGTTTCAGGTAATGTGCCTCATGAGGATGATTCTCACCATCCAGTAACCAGCTTGCATCATCACCCCAAAGCGTGACCATCTTGTCAACAATAAATTCGACCGTCTTCGCATCTTCATCACGCGGGCCGAAATTCCATCCTTCAGAAAACTTAGCACCTTCTGTATATAAGCGTTGCGCCACCACAATGTAACCAGAAAGAGGCTCCAGTACATGCTGCCAGGGACGGATAGAATATGGGTTTCGAATAATAACCTGCTGGTTATTTTCAAATGAGCGCAGAATATCGGGAATTAAACGGTCTTTAGCCCAATCGCCTCCGCCTATGACATTACCAGCCCTCACAGACGCCAAACCAACGCCATGTTGCTCATAATTTGCAGGATTGAAGAATGAGTTCCGGAATGCAGACGCGACTAATTCTGCACAACCTTTACTATTAGAGTATGGATCGTACCCTCCCATGGGTTCGTTCTCACGATAGCCCCACACCCACTCACGATTGTCGTAGCACTTATCACTGGTGATATTTACGACTGCCTTTATGTTACCTACTTGCTTAACTGTTTCAAGCAAATGGACAGTACCCATAACATTTGTTGAGTATGTTTCGATTGGCTGTTCATAAGATAGGCGCACTAAAGGCTGGGCTGCCATATGGAAAACAATTTCTGGCTTAAATTCTGCAATAGAATTGCGCAGCTTTTCAAAATCACGAATGTCGCCAATATGAGATTCCATAAGATCATTAAGACGCACTATCTCAAATAAACTTGGAACAGTTGGCGCATCAAGTGCATAGCCTTTTACAATTGCACCCATTTCAGTCAGCCATAGCGAAAGCCAGCTTCCTTTAAAGCCAGTATGGCCGGTAACGAATACACGTTTACCTTGCCAAAAATTTTTATCAATCATCTAGTTACTCCCAGGTTTTCCACGGAGCTTTACCTTTTTCCCACAGCCCTTCGAGGTAAACTTTATCACGTAGGGTATCCATCGGCTGCCAGAAACCTGGGTGTTCAAAAGCCATTAACTCCCCCTGTTGTGCCAATGTCATTAATGGCTCTTGTTCCCAGGTTGTTGCATCGTTATCGATGAGATCGATAACCGATGGATTCAACACAAAGAAACCACCATTGATCATTGCCCCATCGCCTTTCGGTTTTTCCTGGAATGACCGGACCTGACCAGCTCGGATATCTAATGCGCCAAAGCGTCCTGGTGGAAAAGTAGCTGTTAAAGTCGCTTTCTTACCGTGAGCCTTATGGAAATCGATAGTCGCTTTGATATCAAGGTCGGCAACGCCATCACCATAAGTAAACAGGAAAGCCTCGTCATCTTTTACGTATTCAGCAACACGTTTCAGACGACCACCAGTCATTGAAGAATCACCCGTATCAACCAATGTGACATTCCATGGTTCAACACGTTTATGGTGAACTTCCATACGGTTTTCAGCCATATGGAATGTTACATCTGACATGTGAAGGAAGTAGTTCGCAAAATATTCTTTAATCACATATCCTTTATAACCACAGCAGATAATAAAATCCTTGATACCATGCACAGAATACATTTTCATAATGTGCCAAAGAATAGGCTTGCCACCAATTTCTACCATCGGTTTTGGTTTTACAATTGTTTCTTCACTTAGTCTGGTACCAAGTCCACCAGCCAGGATGACCGCTTTCATAAATTATCCTCAATATTATTAGATGCGGTAAATGCATCAGAATAGAAATGTTCTACAGAGAGATTTTTCATCATAAAGTCCTTTTTACTGGCATCGATCATCACAGGTGAACCACATGCATATATATCGAAGAACTCTAGAGAATCAAAATCATCCATCACGGCATGATGGACAAATCCCTTTCTTCCCCCCCATTCGGCGTCATCACCAGAAACAACAGGGATATAATGAACGTTGTCGTGCTGTTCACTCCACTGCTGCGGTAATGCAGAGTAAAAATCTTTACTATATTGCATTCCCCAGTAAATGTAGATCTCACGACGACATTTTCCCTGAATGAGATGCTCAACCATTGATTTAACTGGAGCGAATCCAGTACCGCCTGCAAGGAAGATTATAGGTCTGTCACTTTCACGAATAAAAAATGTTCCGCAAGGCCCTTCAATGCGCATAAGAGTATTTTCTTGTAACTCCCCAAAAATGAGCGAACTCATCTGACCATTGGGAACATTCCTTACATGCAACTCAATACCATTCGACTCATCACTATTAGCGATAGAATAACTGCGAGTTACACCTTTATAATGTAAATTGATATACTGCCCTGGAAGGAAGCCAATTTTTGCTGTTGGTGGTGTGCGTAACTTCAAAGTCATAACATCGCCTGAAACCAGTACAGCACTATTTACCTTGCATGGGACAATTTTTTTTGTCTGTCCAGCTAGTTCAGGAAAAAAATGCGCATTTAGCTCAAGGGCGGTTTTAGGTTTACAGCAGCAGGTTAGTATTTTATCACCCTGTCCAAAAATATTACCTTTGGAGTCAACAACTTCTCCCGCCAACAAATCGGACTCACAGATACCACAATCACCCGCTTTGCAGCTATGTTCAAGATGGATACCAGCCGATAGCGCAGCATCGAGGATTGATTCATCCTCTCTACCGGAAAATTCAATATTTGATGGAAAAATCTTAATAATATGAGACACGATGCTTACTCTGTTAACAAGGCTTGATCCAGTAAAGGTGCTGCAGCATCTTTTGCTGAAAGCTCAGGCAGCTGAGAAAAAGGCCATTCAATACCTATTGCCTCATCATTCCATAGAATGCTACCTTCCGATGAAGGTGAGTAATAATTAGTTGCTTTGTACAGAAACTCTGCATACTCACTAAGAGTAACAAAACCATGAGCAAAACCTTCTGGAATCCAAAGCTGTCGCTTATTCTCAGCAGACAGATTTACACCAACCCATTGACCAAAAGTAGGCGATTCTTTTCGGATATCGACCGCAACATCAAAAACCTCACCGACAGCACAACGAACTAACTTCCCCTGTGCATTTTCTCCTCTCTGAAAATGTAGCCCTCTGAGTACGTTCTTTTTGGATTTTGAATGATTATCTTGAACAAATGTAACTTTACGTCCAATCAACTCTTCAAAGGTCTGCTGGTTATAACTTTCAAAAAAGAATCCCCTCTCATCGCCAAAAACTTTAGGCTCTAAGATCAAGACATCTGGTATTGCTGTTTTAATCACAATCATCACTTATAAACCTTTCACCATCTTCAGCAAATATTTGCCATAATCATTTTTTGATAATGGCCCGGCCAGTTCTATAACCTGTTGTGCATTTATAAAATTTTTACGAAATGCGATCTCTTCCGGGCAGGACACTTTTAGCCCCTGGCGTTCTTCGATGGTTGCAATAAAATTACTGGCCTCTATCAAACTCTGATGCGTCCCTGTATCCAGCCAGGCATAACCGCGCCCCATCATAGCGACAGACAATCTTCCCTGCTCCATATAGATACGGTTAATATCCGTGATTTCTAACTCACCGCGAGCGGAAGGCTTAAGATTTTTCGCCATCTCCACCACGCTATTATCATAAAAATACAGCCCCGTTACCGCGTAATTACTCTTCGGTTGTAATGGTTTTTCTTCCAGACTAACGGCTGTGCCCTTTTGGTCAAACTCAACCACACCGTAGCGCTCCGGATCGTTTACATGATAAGCGAAGACGGTAGCACCACTTTCTTTATTAACGGCAGCTTCCATTAACTTTGGTAAATCATGACCATAGAAGATATTGTCACCCAGCACTAATGCACAATCATCATGACCAATGAACTCTTCACCAATAATAAACGCCTGTGCTAAGCCATCCGGGCTTGGCTGTACTTTATATTGAAGATTCAGCCCCCACTGGCTGCCGTCTCCCAGCAGTTGTTGAAAACGCGGCGTGTCCTGTGGCGTACTGATGATCAGGATATCCCGAATGCCTGCCAGCATAAGCGTGGAAAGGGGATAGTAAATCATCGGTTTATCATAAATTGGTAGCAATTGCTTACTTACCGCCATGGTCACCGGATAAAGACGGGTGCCGGAGCCCCCCGCTAAAATAATGCCCTTACGCGTTTTCATTTCCATTTCTCATTCATAGAAAATGCCCTGATGGGCATTTAAATTTATTAGATGGTTGTCGTCGTAAACATTTCAGTCAGCATACGCTTAACTCCTAATTCCCATTGAGGCAGAATAAGGTCAAAATTACGCTGAAACTTTTCAGTATTGAGACGCGAATTGCCTGGTCTGCTCGCCGGCGTCGGGTAGGCGCTGGTCGGCACAGCATTAAGCTCAGTCAGCGCAAGCGTTATCCCTGCTTTGCGCGCCTCGTCAAAGACTAAGGCCGCGTAGTCATGCCAGGTTGTGGTTCCCCCGGCAACCAGATGGTAAAGACCTGCGACTTCTGGTTTATTTAACGCCACACGGATCGCATGCGCCGTACAGTCAGCCAGTAATTCCGCACCGGTTGGCGCACCGTACTGATCGTTAATGACTGAAAGTGTCTGACGCTCTTTCGCCAGACGAAGCATTGTCTTTGCGAAATTATTGCCCTTACCTGCATAAACCCAACTGGTGCGGAAGATAAGGTGTTTAGGGCAGTTATCCTGCAGGGCCTTTTCTCCCGCCAGTTTGGTTTTGCCATAGACATTCAGCGGCGACGTAGCGTCCGTTTCCTGCCATGGGATATCGCCGGTACCAGGAAATACATAATCGGTTGAATAATGCACTACCCATGCGCCAGTTTCGTTGGCTGCTTTAGCGATGGCTTCCACACTGGTGGCGTTAAGTAACTGCGCCAGTTCTGGTTCAGACTCTGCTTTATCTACTGCAGTATGGGCTGCTGCGTTAACAATCACATCGGGACGAAGCTTACGAACGGTTTCGGCAACGCCTTTCGGATTACTAAAATCACCGCAAAACTCTTTTGAATGGACATCCAGGGCAATCAGATTCCCTACCGGTGCCAGAGAACGTTGCAACTCCCAGCCTACTTGCCCTGTCTTACCAAAAAGTAAGATATTCATTACTGGCGTCCTTCATAGTTCTGTTCTATCCAACTCTGATACGCCCCACTTTTAACATTGTTTACCCATTGAGTATTTGCAAGGTACCATTCCACTGTTTTACGAATACCGCTTTCAAAGGTCTCCAGCGGTTTCCAGCCTAATTCGCGGCTAATTTTACCTGCATCAATGGCATAACGACGATCATGGCCCGGACGATCCGCGACATAAGTGATTTGTTCACGATAAGAAGTCGCTTTGGGTACAATCTCATCCAGCAGATCACAGATGGTAAATACCACATCGAGATTTTTCTTCTCATTGTGTCCACCAATGTTATAAGTCTCCCCTGCCTTGCCTTCAGTCACTACCATATGAAGCGCGCGAGCATGATCTTCTACATATAGCCAATCGCGAATCTGATCCCCTTTGCCATAAATTGGCAAAGGCTTTCCTTCCAGTGCGTTCAAAATGACCAACGGAATCAGTTTTTCAGGGAAGTGATAAGGGCCATAGTTATTAGAACAATTGGTAACGATCGTTGGTAGACCATAGGTACGCCGCCAGGCACGGACTAAATGATCGCTGGATGCTTTTGACGCAGAATAGGGGCTACTTGGCGCATATGCCGTCGTTTCAGTAAATAACGGCAGCGTAACGCTGTTTTCAACTTCATCAGGATGCGGTAAATCGCCGTAAACTTCATCAGTGGAAATATGATGAAAACGAAAATTATTTTTTTTATCTTCGCCAAGGGCAGACCAGTATTTACGCGCAACTTCAAGAAGTGCATAGGTGCCGACGATATTGGTTTCAATAAATGCTGCTGGCCCGGTAATCGAACGGTCCACATGACTTTCCGCAGCCAAATGCATCACCGCGTCCGGCTGGTACTGCTCAAAAATACGCGTTATTTCAGCGGAATCACAAATATCCGCGTGTTCAAAATTGTAGCGATTACTTTCAGAAATATCAGAAAGGGATTCAAGATTACCGGCGTAGGTTAATTTATCAATATTAACTACAGTGTCCTGTGTATTCTTAATAATATGGCGGACAACAGCTGATCCAATAAAACCTGCCCCGCCAGTAATAAGTATCTTCACTTTTCTATTCCATAAGGCGTATTTAATGTGGTATTTAATTTGCCAATAAAAATTAATTGCTCAAGTCGTTACACACGCTACCGCCCCTGGCTCATCAGCTACCAGTGCACTGCGTACATATCGACTTGTTACAAACCTCGCCCAGCAGGGCAAAGCTCACTAAAACTTAAACGCTAATTGTCTTATTAATTGCATCCGGAAACAAGGATTAATCTTATAAAATCAGCATTAAAATGCTCCAGATAACCCCTTGTTACTTAAGCCCTTTATACAAAACTAAAACGGCAGTCAACATTCGTTTCAGCCAACTTGCCGCTTCGAATGTTCACTGCCGTTATTATGTTTATCACCAACCATTTATCACGGTTGTTAATACTTATTCATGCAAAAGCTGCTCTATGCTCTTACGGAACTTGGCTCCTTCTTTCAGGTTGCGCAGCCCGTACTTCACAAATGCCTGCATGTAGCCCATTTTTTTACCGCAGTCATAGCTGTCACCCGTCATTAGCATCGCGTCAACCGACTGTTTTTTCGCCAGTTCTGCAATGGCATCGGTGAGCTGGATACGGCCCCAGGCGCCCGGTTCGGTTCTTTCCAGTTCCGCCCAGATGTCGACTGAAAGCACATAACGGCCTACCGCCATCAAATCGGAATCCAGCGTCTGCGGCTGATCCGGTTTTTCGATAAACTCCACAATCCGGCTGACTTTGCCTTCATTATCCAGAGGTTCTTTCGTCTGGATAACGGAATACTCCGATAAATCACCTTTCATGCGCTTCGCCAGCACCTGGCTGCGACCCGTTTCATTGAAACGCGCCACCATCGCCGCAAGGTTATAGCGCAGCGGATCGGCGGTAGCATCATCAATAATAATATCCGGGAGTACCACAATGAAAGGGTTATCGCCCACGACCGGACGCGCGCACAGAATAGAGTGCCCCAGCCCTAACGGCTGCGCCTGGCGAACGTTCATAATCGTCACGCCCGGTGGGCAGATAGATTGCACTTCCGCCAAAAGCTGGCGCTTAACGCGCTGCTCAAGAAGTGATTCAAGTTCATAAGAGGTGTCGAAGTGGTTCTCAACGGCGTTTTTAGACGCGTGAGTCACCAGCACGATTTCTTTGATCCCTGCAGCCACAATCTCATCGACAATGTACTGAATCATTGGCTTGTCGACGATCGGTAGCATCTCTTTTGGGATTGCCTTGGTGGCAGGCAACATATGCATACCCAAACCCGCTACCGGTATAACTGCTTTCAAATTCATCATTGTTTCTTCCACCTGTAAAATGGTTGCTGAATTATAGCTCTTTAGCTTGTTTTCGCCAGCATGAATTACTCTGCTGCCAGGGATAATGATGGCACGCTCTACATTACGTCTTAGTCGGCACCATGACATTAAGTATGAACAACTTTTTCCCAGGAATTTTCGTAAAAATAGCGGTACTTACCCTCCCCGCTTCGGCAGCGAAAAATTCACTGCTTCGACATTCACGGTTTGGTGATTAATCCTGTCGATATCCACGGAACTCTGCCCGTTTTCATTGATGGCATGAACATTAGCGAGGGAAAGCAGCGTGTCCTGGCGGGCCATAAATTGACCACGGACATCTTTACGCAAATCGAAATGCATTTTTAACGCCGGGCCAATCGCTGAAGTTTGCATCACGTTGATATTACGCAAAAAGAGGTGCTGCGGTTGATTATGCAGTTCCAGCGTAGCACGCGTCATCCGTACATTGGTGATGGCAACAAATGAGGGGGCGTTACCGGATGAAATTTGAATGCCGCGTAATTTATAAGCAACCTGGCGATTATCCAACCGAATAGCGTTTAATTTAAAGTTTTGCGGAATTGACAGGTATTTTCCTTTAACGACGCCATAGCCGATGAGCATCCCGGCACTATTCGTCATATCAATATTATCAATGACGAAATTATCACAGCCATAAATTGCGATCGTTGCGTTATCAATACCCGCATTTTTACTGAAATCGGGCGTGATGTTTTTGGCTTTGACATTGCGAATGACGAAATGTTTGCCATTTTCTACGTGCACAAGCTGTCGGCAATCAGATCCGGTAATATTGGCCACCACAAAGTTTTTTACTGCCTGGTCTTCAGGATAACTGTTGTCATAGGTGCTACCCGCCAGCCCGATGCCGATCCCCCAGTTGATTTTGCCATTGGTACAATTAATGCGTTCGATGACATGATCGGAAATCAGGATGTCGCGGTCGTGAATCGCGACATTCCACTCAATGGCGTCCCCCTGTAAATCGCTAAAGCGGCTATGCGTAATCCGCGCGCCATCCATTTGGTTATGAAATCCCTGGCGGAGAATGGCGTAGTTGGCGTGGGTAACGGTGATGTCATCGATAATGAGATTACGCATCACCTGCGGTTCCTTACCACCGATGAAAATTTGCGCGACGGGGCCAAAGCCGCTCATCGCCACGCCTTTAATCACACAGTCCGACCCGCGAACATCCAGCGTCACATTGTGCAGACTGCCGCCCTGCTCCCCCACCACCTGACACCCGTCCTGCAAAATAAACCGTCCCCGGCCATTCCCACGCACCGCGCCCTGTACCCGCAGCGTTTTTCCCGCCGGAATCGTTATCGCCGCATTGATATTTTCACACACCCATCCTGGCGGTACGACCACGGTCTGTCCGTCGGCGAAGGCCTGTTTGAACGAGGCGATACCGTCATCCGCCGGATAATCCTTAATATCGACGGTCTCGCGAGGTTCACGCGCCTGTACCGGCAAGGCGCGCAGAAAAGGAAGAACAGCAAGCGCAGAACCTGCCGTCAGGAGGGTACGTCGGGAGAATTTAGTCGCGGGCATACCACCTCGTTTATATCGTTTGTAGCAGGCTGGCTAACTGGCGATTAATCGCCTGCTGATTAAAATCTTGCGCCACTTTTTCACGGGCGCGCGTGATCACCGACTCCAGCGTGTCGTGGTCAATCCGGCTGAACTCAGCGAGTCGGGCCGCCAGCGCCTGCGCATCGTTTTCCGGCACCAGCCAGCCGGATTTGCCGGCCTCCACCAGTTCCGGAATACCGCTATGCACGGTAGATACCACGGGAATCCCTACCGCCATCGCCTCCATCAGCGCTACCGGAATACCTTCCATATCGCCATCCGTACCGGTAATCGACGGCAGCAAAAAAACATCGACGTCATCCAGCATCGCCTTCACTTCATGGCTCGGTTTAAACCCCGGCATCTCAATGACATCCTCTAGCTGATACTGCTCGATGAGCGTGCGCAGCCGACGTTCCCACGGGCCAATCCCCAGAATGCGGTAGCGAAACGCCACGCCCTGTGCTTTCAGTTGCCGACAGGCTTCAATCGCCACATGCAGGCCTTTTTTTTCTGTCAGGCGCGCGACGGAAATCATCTCCAGCGGCATCCCTGGCGCTTTCACCGAACGATGGGTAAAACGCGTCATGTCGACGCCCATGCGCGAAACGGCAATCTTTTCCGGCGGACAGCCCATACTTTTCAGGCGACCGGCCCACAGATCGCTGATGGGCAGCATCAGATCGCCACGACGAAACAACTGCTGATACTCCGGCGTGTAATGACTGAGCACCTCACGACTAGAGATATCAATCCCGTGGAAAATAGTCGCGATTTTGCCGCGAAGCACGCCCAGTTCGCGTAGTTTGGCCGCCGTCACGCCCGCCGGACCAAAGTGTGCGATGAACACATCCGCCACAAAAGGCTGGCTCACCTGCGCGCAAATCGCGGAAAGGATCAAATTGCGTGATTCATCGCCATAGCGGGTAAAATTGAGCGCTTTCCAGGTCGCCGCCCGATGCAGCCCCGGCAGCGTTTTACATGCCCGGTAGCGCAGTTTCGCCAGCCGTCCCTGGGGCTCATCCTGTAACCAGCGGGTTTTCGCCGCCAGGCCATACTTCTCCCAGGCGGCGTGAGTATGTTGGGTATCGCCTTTTTGTAACGCGACAATCTCCACCTCATGGCCCATATCAATAAACGCAGTAATCTGATTCAGCACAAAGGTTTCCGATGAGAGTGGAAATTTCAGCAGAAAAAAGCTGACTTTCATTGCGCCTCCCGAATTCTGTCGAGAACAGATTTGATCATCGTGAACCCTTTCGCCCGCTCCTCGGTGACGGCGTTAGCCACTTTTGCCTTTAGCGCAGGCAATTGATTGAGCGTATCGGCCACCACGCTTTGTAATGAACCGTTCAGCAAGTGACGGATATCGATGGCCAATTCCGCCAGGCCTAGCTGCTGCATAATCCCGGCGGATTTATGTTCATAATTAATGGCGATGGCGGGTGTGCCAAAATTCATGGAGATAATGGCGGAATGCAGGCGCGTCCCGATGGTCAGTACGCAGGAGGCGAGGATCTTTCCGATTTCCACGTCATTGAGTTCGTCCATCGCGATATGGAAATTCTCTGAGTCGTTTACATACTTCGCCATCCGTAACGCAACCATCCGGTCATCGCGGTTATAGCGATCGATACTGGTGCAGGTTGACAGCGCCAGTACCTGATAACCGTCCGCAATCAGGCGATTCACGACCTGGGCAAATGCCTGCTCATAGGCCTGCTGAGTGGTGCCCAGGCGTTTATCAAACGGCTCCAGATCGCGCAACGTAATCGCGACGGTTTTGCGGCGCGCGGTGACGTCCAGCCAGTGCTGCACAGCATAACTGGCAACAAACTCGTCGTGACGGCGTTCGACTAACCAGGCGGTATCCACCCCCTGCTCCACTTTCCGGGTATCGATCTGCGCGGCGGTCATTAGATCGCGGCTGACGGTTTCACGCAGGATCAGCGCACTGGTGCGGCCAAAAACATAATTGGCGAGCTGGTTAAAGTCAGGGTTCTGGAAAGGGCCGACGCTATGTCCCACCATATAAATTGGTTTGTTCGCCATAAACGCGCACAGCGGATATTCAAAGTGAGTCAAACCATATAAGTCGACATAGTTTGAACCACCCACCTGAATGACGGCGTCATACTGCGCAATAAATTGCGCGAATTCGGCAAATTCCGGCGCGATAGCAAAATTACGCAGCGATCCTTCCTGGGCGACTTTAGACAATAAAATTTTATGCTGAAAACGACGGCGTAATACTTTTTTCACCCGACCGTTAAGCCCTGCCGCCGCCTGCTGTTTCTGGCTTAACTGATACAGCGGGTCGGCAATAATCGGGCGCCCCTGCAACCAGGCTGAACTCACCGGGAAACGGCTCATCACATCCATCTCCGCCTCTGGCGCCTGTTGACGGATGGCATCAAGCAAACCGCGCATAATGGCGCTATCACCACGGTTGCCGCATGTGTGGTTGCCTAAAATTAATAATTTCATAAATAGCCTCTTATATCCCCGTCATCCGACACGTAATAACTTTTTCAGTTTTGCACTGCCAACAAGCTGATTTTTTATTTCCATCACCAGCGCATTGCGTGAAAAAATAATCATTAAAATAAAACTCAAAATACCGACCATAACCTGTAGTGCGAATACCCCCGACAACGGTAGATAACCGTCGACCAGCTTTCCTGCGCCGTAGCTGGTAATAAATGTTGGCAATGAGAGATAAAACGGTAGCCACAGGCTGAGAATATACTGACGATAGCTGGAGCCGAGTACCGGCTTAATCATCACGAAATAGCTCAGAATGGTGTTGATGATTTGCACCACCAGGAACCCCAGCGTCACGCCAATCGCCCCCGCCAGATGGCCGCCAATGAGAATTGCCGGGATAAACAGAAACGTTTTAAAGACGTTGAACTTAAAGCTGATATCCACGCGCGCTTTCGCCATCAGCAGCGAACCAATCGGGTTGCCGACCGAGCGCAACAGCCCCACCACGCACAGCAATTGCAGGATCGGGATAATGCTGTTCCACTTCTCGCCAAACACTAACGGCACAAAATTGTTCGCCACTACCATCAGGCCCAACAGCGCGGGAAAATTGATAATTCCCACCACGGAAAGCAACTTATAGAAGTTGACGCGCAGCTTCTCGGTATCGTCCTGGATTTTGGCGAATGCCGGAAATAGCACGCGAGTAATGATGGGATTAAGCTTCGCCGGCGGCACAACCGCCACGTTGTACGCGAGGTTATATCCCCCGGCGACGCTTGCGCCGAGAATTCTCGCCAGTACCAGCGTCGATAAATTCGTGTTGATGTAATTGACGATACTGTCCGCCGTCAACCACGCGCCAAAACGCAGGTTCGTGGACACCGATGCCAGCGAAAAATGCAGCCCCGGACGGTAAATCTTGCGGCCAAAGTAACCAAACAGCAGCGTTCGCACCGCACTGTTCACCAGATAGCCGAGAATCGCGGTTAACGCCAGCGGCCAGTAATGGGCGCTAATCACCGTAAAGGTGAACCCCGCCAGCACGGAGGTCGTTTCGATCATGCCGATCTTATTGAACTCCAGCTCTTTTTGCATCAGCGCACGGAACTGCTGCCCGTGAGGGATCACGATGAACGCCAGCGACAACGTTTTGATTAACGGCGCGAGATCCGGGTTATGCAAAACATGGGCAATCGCATCGCTCAGCCAAAAGACCACCGCAAATACCACAATCCCAAGCCCAACGTTTAGCCAGTAGAGCGTGGTCAGCTCCAGATGCCCAATCGTTTTACGCTGGATAATCGAGTTCGCGATGCCAAAGTCCGAGATCGTGTCGGCCAGCGCGATAATCACCAGCGAGACGGTCAACAGGCCAAACTGGTGGTTGTCGATGATCCGCGCCAGCACCGTCATCTGAATTAACCCCAGACCGATAATCACTATCGTGGCGATAGCCGACCATTTAGCGCCGCTGATCGTTTTTTGTCGTAAACTCATTCTTTTCTCCAGAACCTGTTCACAAGGCATCATTGGCGCAGCCAGATTGAACAGGGGCAGCGCGGAAAAACCGGAGCGTACACGCTGCCCTGGTGCAATATGGCAAGTAAAATAGCCTTGTGGGTCAGGTTCTTAATACGCCGCTTTATTAACAAACCCTTTAAAAATCGTCAGAAAAACGATTTTGATATCGAACCAAATACTCCATTCGCGGATGTATTCCAGGTCGAATTCCACGCGTTTTTCCATTTTCTCCAGCGTATCGGTCTCACCGCGCCAGCCATTAATTTGCGCCCAGCCGGTGATGCCCGGCTTCATCTTGTGGCGTAGCATGTAACCTTCAATCAACTGACGATACTGTTCGTTGTGCGCCACCGCGTGAGGACGAGGACCGACGATGGACATCCCGCCAGTTAATACGTTGATAAACTGCGGCAATTCATCCAGCGAGGTACGACGCAAAAAGTTACCTACCCGGGTGACGCGCGGATCGTTTTGCGTCGCCTGGGTAACGACCTTATCGTTCTCCATCACCTTCATTGAGCGGAACTTCCAGACCTTGATCGGCTTGCCGTCCATCCCGTAGCGCGTCTGACGGAAAATCACCGGCCCGGGCGAGCTCAATTTGACCGCCAGCGCAATGCAGCACAGTACCGGTGAGATGAGCAGCAGAATCAGCGACGCCAGCACGATATCTTCTGCCCGTTTAAGCAGACGGTTAATCCCTGATAGCGGCGTGTCATACAGCGGAACGACCGGAACGCCGCTCATCTCCTCCACGCGCGAGTGGAGAATATTAAAGGTGAACACATCGGGAATAAGGATCACCGAGCAGGTGGTGTCGGCCAGCTCGCGCACCAGTTTTTTCACCATGGCGCCGTCGCTCATTGACATGGCGATATAAACATTGTGAATTCGCGAGGCTTTCGCATCGTCAATTAACTGCTCGAAGTTCCCGGCCCAGTCAGCAGAGACGCCGCCCGGTTTAGGATCGTGATAGACGCCCACCACCTCAAAACCCAGCCACGGCTCATTACGGAAGCTATCCAGCAACGCCTGACCCGCAGGCAAATCTCCGGCGACGGCGACCCGGCGAGTGTTATAACCACGATTGCGTAGCCAGCCCGCGCCGAAACGAATAAATGAACGGCATAACACTAAGCCCAGGCTGGACAGCGCATACCAGGCCAGCCAGGTGGCGAGGCGGTTGTCAAAGTCATCATTAAACGCCACCAGACCGGCGCTGAAGATCAGGCTCAGCGTCCAGTTTTGCAGTAACAGCGTTAACTCTGTCGACATTTTGACGCCGCGCCAGGAGCGATAAAAATCGGTCATCCCGCCCAGCATTTGAAAAACAACCAGCGTAATCAGCGCCACCAACAGGTGCATGTACAGGAATGGCAGTCCACTGACTTCACAGATGAACCACAGCCCGCCAAACATGATGGTGATATCTGAAAAGCGTTGCACCATAGAGATTAACGATGCATTGGTTTTGGCTCGTTCGCGCTTTTTTAGATTTGTCATCGTTGTTCCTGTGATTGGCCCCTTACCCGCAGGCGGTAAGGGGAGATCTGACGTTACTGATTCAGCAGCGCCAGCAGAGTGCGTGTTCGCGCTTCCATCAGCGGAATATCGCCGCGTGATTCCACATTCAGGCGCACCACCGGTTCGGTGTTTGACGAGCGCAGGTTGAAACGCCAGTTGGCGAACGACATGCTGAGACCGTCCGTGCGGTCCACTGCCTGCGCCTCTTCCGCGAAGTGCGCTTCCACCCGCGCCATGGCCGCCGCCGGCTCCGCCAGCCTGCTGTTGATTTCCCCGCTCGCCGGGAACGCCGCCATCCGGTCGCGGACCAGTTCACCCAGCGACTGCCCCTTCAGGCACACCAGCTCCGCCACCAGCAGCCACGGGATCATCCCGCTGTCGCAGTAGGCAAAATCACGAAAATAGTGATGCGCGCTCATTTCCCCGCCATAAATGGCATCCTCTGTACGCATCCGCTCCTTGATAAAGGCGTGCCCGGTTTTTGACATCACCGGCGTCCCGCCCGCCGCCGTCACCACTGCCTCCGTGTTCCAGGTCAGGCGCGGGTCGTGGATAATCTTCGCCCCCGGGTGTTTTTCCAGAAACGCTTCCGCCAGCAGCCCGACGATGTAGTACCCCTCGATAAACTGCCCTTTCTCATCGAACAGGAAGCAGCGGTCGAAGTCGCCGTCAAAGGCGATGCCCATGTCCGCCCCGTGTTCAATAACGGCCTTGCGGGTGTCGTCGCGACACTCCGGCAGCAACGGGTTGGGAATGCCGTTCGGGAAGGTGCCGTCCGGGGTGTTGTGGATTTTGATGAACTCCACCGGCGCGCCCAGCGCCTCCAGACGCGCTTCGATGGCGTCAATGACCGGCCCCGCCGCGCCGTTGCCGGCGTTAAACACCAGCTTCAGCGGGGTGAGATTGTTAACACTGATATAGCCGAGCAGGTGGTCGATGTAGGCGTTGCGCAGGCTGATTTGTCTGTAGCTGCCGCGCGCGGCCTCGTTCACCGGCGGGAAGTCGCCCGCTTCTGCCAGACGCTGAACGTCGCGCAGACCGGTGTCGCCGCTTATCGGGCGGGCGCCCTCGCGCACCAGCTTCATACCGTTGTAGTCCATCGGATTATGGCTGGCGGTCACTTCAATACCGCCGTCCACGCCGAGGTGGAAGGTGGCGAAGTAAATCTCTTCGGTGCCGGACATACCGATATCCAGCACGTCGACGCCCGCGTCCTGTAACCCTTTCGCCAGCGCCAGCTTCAGCGCCTCGCTGGTCAGGCGCACGTCGCCGCCCAGCACGATGGTTTTCGGTTTTAAATATTCGCCGTAGGCGCGGCCAATCCGCCACGCGATATCTTCATTGAGCTCTTCGCCCAGCCTGCCGCGAATGTCGTAGGCCTTGAAACAGGTTAATTTTGTCATGTGCTTACCCTTCTTCAGGCAACAGTTAGCCCTGACCGTAAATGGCCAGCATCGTTATTGTTATTCATTGCCGGATGGCGCGTTGCGCTTACCGGGCATAATTGCAGGCGTCAGACCCGCCCGTAACGGTCCTCGAACCGCACCACGTCGTCCTCTTCGAGATACGAGCCGGAACGCACTTCAATTAAATCGAGCGGTATTTTTCCCGGATTTTCCAGGCAGTGAGTCGCCCCCAGCGGAATATAGATGGACTCGTTTTCACCGAGCAGCTTAACCTCGCCGTTGATGGTGACTCTGGCGGTCCCCGCCACCACCACCCAGTGCTCGGCGCGGTGATGGTGCATCTGCACCGACAGTCCTTCCCCCGGCTTGACGGTAATGCGCTTCACCTGATAGCGCTCGCCCGCGTCGATGGAGTCGTATTTGCCCCACGGACGGTAAACCTCGCGGTGCATGTGGTGCTCATGGCGTCCGTCGGCCTTGATCTTCTCCACCACCTTTTTCACGTCCTGCACCGCGTGGCGATCGGCAATCAGCACGGCGTCTTTGGTCTGCACCACCACCAGATCCTTCACACCGACGGTGGTCACCAGGCCGGATTCGGCGTAAACGTAGCTGTTTTCCGTTTTATGGCTGATGACGTCGCCGTGGTGGACGTTTCCCTCCGGGGTGTGGGCGCTGATTTCCCACAGCGAGGACCACGAGCCGACATCGCTCCAGCCCGCGTCCATTGGCATCACCACCGCGTCCGCCGTTCGCTCCATCACCGCGTAGTCAATGGACTCTTCCGGACAGGCGAGGAAGGCCTCTTCATCCACGCGAATGAAGTCAAGATCCGGATCGACGCCGCGCATCGCCTGTTCACAGGCGGCCAGAATATCGGGGCGGAACTTTTTCAGCTCTTCCAGATAGCGTCCGGCGCGGAACAGAAACATGCCGCTGTTCCAGTAGTAATCGCCGCTGGCGACGTAGGCCTGAGCGGTTTCCAGCCCCGGCTTCTCAACGAACTGCGCCACCTCAAAAGCCACCGCATCCGTCACGCCCGGCACGACATCACCGCGCCGGATATAGCCATAGCCGGTTTCCGGCAGATCCGGCACGATACCGAAGGTCACCAGTTTGCCCGCGTCGGCATAGGGCATGGCGCCGCGCACCGCGTCGCGGAAGGCCTCTTCATTGGCGATCGCATGATCCGCCGCCAGTACCAGCATCAGCGGATCGCAGTCCGTATGCTGGCGCGTCGCCGCCAGCGCCGCCAGCGCAATCGCCGGAGCGGTATTGCGCCCGGCGGGCTCAAGAATAATGTTCTCCGTCAGCTTATTGAGCTGGCGGAGCTGTTCGGCAACGATAAAACGGTGCTGTTCGTTGCAGATCACCACCGGGCTTTCGCACTCCACGCCGTTCAGACGGCAAATGGTGGTTTGCAGCATGGTGAGATCGCCTTTCAGGCACAGAAACTGTTTTGGATAAAGCACGCGAGAAAGCGGCCACAATCGGCTACCGGAGCCACCGGCCATCACAACCGGGTAAAGTTTTGTCTGACGCATTATCATCCCCGAATATCTGCAATAAATTGGCGTAGCACGTTCTCTTTATTGAGCGTGCGTTCGGCGTATTCACGTGCCGTCGTGTTGTTTTTCGGCATGGCGAGCGCCTGGCTAATCCCGTTGACCAGCGCGTCGGTCGACTCCGGTTCCACGCAAACGGCGATGCCCGGATAGCGCGCGCAAAGTTGTCCTAATTCGGTGTGCGGCTCAGCGGTAATCACCGCATTACCGCCGACCGCCAGAATGTTAGTCAGCTTGGAGGGCAGCACCGCATCCGCCGCGCCGCGCTTTTGCACCACCAGATGGCAGTCGCCCATTTTCAGCAGCGCGGGTAAAGCGTCGTAAGGCTGCAGCGGGAGGAATTTAATATTTGCCAGGCCGCGTTCGCGGGCCATGTTCTCCAGCCGCGCCTTGCCGCCCCCCTGGCCGACAATCGCGAAAATCAACGGTCGATCGCGTAATCGTTCCGCGGCGTCAATTACCTTTTCCAGCCCTTGTTTTTCGCCGATATTGCCGGAATAAAGCACAATTTTTTTGCCCTCTGGCAAGCCAAGCTGCTGACGCAAAGCCGTCACGTCAGCGTCATTAACGTCCTGAAAGCGCGCCACTTCCGACCAGTTCGGAAAAAAGAGGATTTTTTCCGCCGCGACGCCCTTTTCCCGCGCTTTATTCATCATGGAGCGAGAGATGGTCGAAACATTATCAACGTTACGCAGCGCGCTGCGTTCAAAGGCCGTCGCTAACCGCGCTACGCTGCCGCGCTTGCCTTTTCCCGCCATTCCTAAGCCGAGCATGGCGTCCACTTCGTAATCCTGAATATGCAGTACGGTACGCGCGCCAGAGAGTGTCGCCAGCAGGCGCATTCCCGGCGTACAAAAGAGCGTCGGTACAACGCCGATAATCCGATCCGGCTTCCAGCGACGCTGCGCCATCAGTGGGAAAAAACTGCTCAATGCAAAGCTCCCCAGATGAAGCAGTCGTTTTAAGGTGGAGGGCTGTTTCGGCACATACAGCGGGCAGCGCCAGACGGTAGCCTCGCCCTCTTCCCGGCGATAGCGCCAGGCGGAATAGCGCTCACCGACCTTCCACTGCGGGTAGTACGGCGGCGCAGTAATGACCCGCACCTCATGGCCTTCCTGCGCCATCCACGCCACCATTTCGCCGGTATATTTGCCGATACCGGTCAGTTCCGGCGAATAGTTAATGCCATAGACCAGGATCTTCATAGGCCCACCGCCGGCGCGTCAGGAAGGAAGTAGGCCCGACTGTTCTCATGAACATTGTCGCTTGCCAGAAGCTGTTCCGGCGTCAGCCAGCGGTAACTGCCATGCTGGGCATCAGGCAGGCGTAAATCGCTCTCCGTCACGCGCAGACGAAAGCCGAGCACGATGTAGTGAGTTGAAAAATCCTCACCGGAAAAGTTGTCGTCATAGAAGTGCTGCCAGACGCCATAAAACGTCCCTGCCGCCAGCGGCAGACGCACGCCCAGTTCCGCCTGCGTCAGGCGTGCAAAGGCGGCCTCCAGCGTTTCGTCTTTGCACACCCGCCCCCCCGGCACAAACCAGTAGCCCTGCGCCGGACGGTTGAGACGCTGGCCCAGTAAAATTTCCCCCTGGCCGTTTTCCACGATGAAATCGAGGGAGATGAGGGGCGTGGTCCGCACCACGGCGGCGAAATCTTCCTGACGTAAAAACATTGTCACCCCCGGAACCGGTGCTGATTCTCAAGGAACCACTGGTAAGTACCGGCAAGCCCTGCCTCCAGTGAAATTTCGTGATACCAGCCAAGCTGATGCAGGCGCGTGACGTCGAGCAATTTACGCGGCGTGCCGTCCGGCTTCGTGGCGTCGAACACCACCCGGCCCTGGTAACCCACCACCTTTGCGATAGTCTGCGCCAGCTCGCGGATGGTGCAGTCCACGCCAGTGCCGACGTTAATGTGCGACAGCATCGGAGCGGTGTTCTCCTGCCACACTTCGCGCGCCAGCTCCATCACGTGAATGCTGGCCGCCGCCATATCGTCAACGTGCAGAAATTCGCGCATCGGCGTGCCGCTGCCCCACACCACCACCTCCGGCGCGTGGCTCTGCGCGGCCTCATGAAAGCGGCGCAGCAGCGCCGGGATCACATGTGAATTGTCCGGATGGAAATTGTCATGCGGGCCGTACAGGTTGGTTGGCATCACCGAACGGTAGTCGCGACCGTACTGCCGGTTGTAGGACTCGCACAATTTAATCCCGGCGATCTTGGCGATGGCATACGGCTCGTTGGTCGGCTCCAGCGTCCCCTGCAGCAGCTCGCTTTCCGCCATCGGCTGCCTTGCCAGTTTCGGATAGATACAGGACGAACCGAGAAACAGCAGTTTGTTCACGTTGTGCAGGTGCGCGGCGTGAATAATGTTGCTCTCTATCATCATGTTTTCATAGATAAAATCCGCCGGATATGTGTTGTTGGCGACAATGCCGCCCACTTTCGCCGCCGCCAGATAAACCTGGTCGATACCCGCCCCGGCAAAGAACGCCTGTACCGCGCGCCCGTCGAGCAGATCCAGCTCATCGCGGGTGCGCAGCACCAGTTCCACGTCGCCGCGCGGCGCAAGCTGCCGTACAATGGCGGAGCCCACCATCCCGCGATGGCCCGCCACAAAAATTCGTTGCTTATTCATTCTCAGGACTCCAGCGCGATGGCCACCTCATAACCGTGAGATTTCAACAGTGAGTGTTTTTTCGCGGCCTCCAGATCGTTCGCCACCATCTCGGAGACCATCTCCGACAGGGTGATTTCCGGTTTCCAGCCCAGTTTCTCATGCGCTTTGGACGGGTCGCCCAGCAGGGTTTCCACTTCCGCCGGACGGAAATAACGCGGATCAACGGCCACAATCACATCCCCCGGTTTCACGCCCGGCGCATCGTGTCCGGTAACGGATACCACGATCCCTTTCTCATTAATGCCTTCGCCTTCAAAGCGCAGTTTTATCCCCAGTTGCGCCGCTGCCAGCTCCACAAACTGGCGTACGGAATACTGCACGCCGGTGGCAATCACGAAATCTTCCGGCTGCTCCTGCTGTAACATCATCCACTGCATCCGTACGTAATCTTTCGCATGGCCCCAGTCGCGCAGCGAGTCCATGTTGCCGAGATACAGGCAGGACTCCAGCCCCTGGGCGATATTGGCGATGGCGCGGGTGATCTTACGGGTGACGAAGGTTTCGCCGCGACGCGGGGACTCATGGTTAAACAGAATGCCGTTACAGGCGTAAATACCGTAGGATTCACGGTAGTTGACGGTGATCCAGTAGGCGTACAGTTTCGCCACCGCATAGGGGGAACGCGGGTAGAACGGCGTGGTCTCTTTCTGCGGAATTTCCTGCACCAGCCCGTACAGTTCAGAGGTGGAGGCCTGGTAGAACCGCGTTTTCTTTTCAAGACCGAGGAAGCGGATCGCCTCCAGCAGGCGCAGCGTGCCCATCGCATCCACATCGGCGGTATATTCCGGCGACTCAAACGACACCGCCACATGGCTCATTGCGCCCAGGTTGTAGACCTCGTCCGGCTGCACTTCCTGTAAAATGCGGGTCAGGTTGGAGGCGTCGGTCAGGTCACCATAATGCAGATGAAATTTCGGGTTGCAGCTGTGCGGGTCCTGATAAATATGGTCCACGCGCTCGGTATTAAACGATGACGCGCGGCGCTTGATACCATGCACCTCATACCCTTTTTCCAGCAGAAATTCTGCCAGGTAAGACCCATCCTGTCCGGTTACGCCAGTAATGAGAGCGACTTTTGACATTTTCATTTCCTCAAATAGTCCCGTTAGGGAGTAACTTTCTGAACGCGCTGGCGCGTTACCACTGCGGGATTGCCCCGACAAATCGCATTTGCCGGTAATGATTTAAATACGCTGCTGCGCGCGCCGACGACGGTGCCATGACCTATCATCACGCCGGGCGCGACAAAAACATCGGTTGCCAGCCAACATTTTTCGCCAATAACAATCGGCGCGGCGTTAATATCGAAATGGGCGCTGGTATAATCATGGCTACCGGTACACAAATACCCTTTTTGTGAAATGACCGCATGTGCGCCAATATTAATTTCACCCAACGTATATAACACAGCGTCGTCGCCTACCCAGGCATAATCGCCGACGGTTAATTTCCACGGATAGGTAATTTTTACTGACGGTCGAATAACCACATTCTTTCCAATTTTGGCGCCAAACAGACGCAGCAAAAAGGCTCGCCAGCGATACAATATTTGCGGCGACCCGGCGAATAATGTCGCCTGTACCGCCCACCATAATTGTACTTTTAGCGCATTAGCGCCGCGGAACCCTTTCGGCACCGTAAAGCCGCTAAGATCCTGCATAATAGCTCCCGGTGATTAGACTTTGTTATACCGCGCTTTTGTTTTACCCGTCGTTTTCAGACGTAATAAATAGGATAATTGCGCCCAAAACCCTGGCACACGTAATATTTTTCGCTGTACGTTTTTTGCATCCTGGCATAATTTCAGATTATTCGAGGTTGACACGCCGCCCATCGAAAATTCAGATACCAGTCCGTTAATTCGCCGAAAAGGATAGCCTGCTTTATAGAGACGGGCCGCCAGCGCATAATCTGAAGAGACATGATATTGCAGATCATAAGGATATTTTTTTAACGCTGCCGTCGGGAAAAATATCGCCTGATGGCTGGCTGGCAAACTATGGTAGATATAATACCCGGGTTTAGCCTTCCGGCGTATTTTATGCCCGCCGCCAAAATCCAGCAGCGCGTCGCCAATATACATCGCCTCGCCCTTTTGCCGCGCCAGTTGGCGGACAAACAGCGCGGCATCATCATGGAACGCATCACCGGAATTAAGAAACAGGGTATAGCGCCCCTGCGCCAGCGCAATGCCTTTGTTCATGGCATCATAAATACCGCGATCCTTTTCACTGATAAAACGTAGGTTAAACTCACCGTGACGTTTTTGCAGAAATTCGCGCGTGCCGTCCTCCGAACCGCCATCCACTACGATCCATTCAAATGACAGACCCGGATCGCGCGCCAGATTGCGCAGCGAGCGCCAGGTTTTTACCACCCCTTCGTAATTGCGAAAGGCGACGGTAACGACGCTTAAAAACATGCAACCACCCCGTTATGAAATTTTTAACGCCTTGCGCAAAATGAACGGACAGACGATTAAAAAAGCATATTCCGGGCTAAATATTGAACCGGTAAAAAACAGCGACACCGGCGTAAAAAGATAGAGCTGCACCCGAAAATTACGATTATCGCCAAACGCATTTAGCGCCATTTTTAAAACTTTCCCCATATACCACAGCGTCATTAGCACTGCGAACCAGGAAAAATAAATAATCAGCAGATACAATCCATTGTCTATGGTTTTCCCGACATCCGCACCGTTAAAGATTCCGAATGATGCAACATATTCATAAAGTGAGCCAAATCTGACTACACCATCAATATGGGTCAAGGAATATCCGACCATGACTAACGGGCCCACAATACGATAATAAGAAGATGAGCCTTCCGTCCCTAAATCGCCAAGTCGTGTCGCGATATAAGGAAATGCAATAATTACCCCAACCAAAAACAGGGTTAATGAGACCAGCGCCAGTGGAAGTTTTTTCTTTATCGCATCCTTATTCAAATATTGGAACGCCCACTCCAGAAGGTAAAACAGGATAAAGGTCATTACCCCTGAAAATGATCCTGATAATATTATCCCTGCCAGAATCATAGCATCGCTTTTCGGTGTTTTGATACCAAACTGTTTGATGCTCAGCCAAATTGAGATTAGTGCCAAAGCGAAAAATGCCGGTTCAAAATAAAGCGCAGTGGTACGCTTACCGCCAAATTTTATGAAGTTCAGTACATAGCTATTACTGTAAATGAGATATTTCGAAATTCCTTCCATAATACTGCTGCCGCCGGTAAGGATAATTTGCGCCATCTCAACCGCGGCGAGCGCGACCACCATACCCACCACCAGATAAAAAAAACGCAAAATCTTTCGGTGGTTATGCGCGGAAATGGTTTTGAATCGGATACTCCAGACCATCCCGATAATGACCACAATATAGACAAACAGCATCGTGGACGTGACATATTTACCGGCATTCAGCGACTGGCCGAACAGGAAGTTAAATGCCGTAAGCCCCGCGCCGATGCCTAAGGCGATCATCAATTTTTTTACGCTAATGCGTTCCACAAATAACAGCAGCAACAGCGGTAAAAAAGTGACGATGGTAATGGGAAAGCTTTCCCCCAGTTGGGCAATCTTGACATTGACCAGTAGGTAGATCAGCGGCAGCAGCAGATAGCTACAGATTCTGATAGAACGAGACATACTCCTCCAGCATCTGTTGACCGCTGTACGCGACGCGGCTACGCATACGAAAGGCGTCCAGCGTTGCGCCAAATACCGCCTGAGCAATCTCTGGCTTACGCCGCTGCGCCAGGCGCAGTACATCTGTAGCGGCAAAGGTCTGGCCGCCGGATTTCGCCAGCACCTCCTGCGCCGCCTCGCTGTGGGTAGCGAGCACCGGTACGCCGATCGAGAGCGCTTCACACAAGATCAGCGGATAGTTATCGACCCGCGAGCTAAAGACCAGCGCATCCATCTCATTGAGCGCGCTCATTAATTTGCGCTTATCGGTTTCAAAACCGTGATTAACAACGTTTTGGCCAGTAAAAGGCGAAAATTTACCGAAGGTATGCAGTTCAATTTTTTCGCCCAGCGCCATCATGTCGTGTACCAGACGCTGGTCAGTTTTGCCGTCATAACGCAAGTCATGCGCCACAATGGCGATCCGCGGTTTTCCCGGATTCAGCGGCACAGGTGATAGCTGCGCGAGAATCGCCTCGGTCGCCAGATCGATACCGTTGTTAATAATCTGGCAGCGCCCCGCGCCATAAACGCTGTTAAAGGCCTCGGCCACGTGCTGGCTCGGCGAAATAAACCGGCAGCCCAGCCGCAGCATGTCCCGAAAGCGCTGACGTTTGCCGCCAATAAGCTGGTGCGCCCGATCCACCCTGACCGGCGGATAATTGCTTAGGGTCGGGCATTTTTGGCAGCCGCTTTTCCAGCCCTCGCAACCGTCGGTGAAGGCGCAACGCCCGGTAACGCTCCAGTGATCGTGCAGCGTCCAGACCAGCGTGACGTCTGGTTTTTGCGCTTTGACTTTTTCGCAAAACGTCACGATGTCCGCCAGGTTTAGCCAGTAACTGTGGAGAACATGAAAATGCAGCACCAGCGGGCCGGATGTCTGGATAACCGTGCGGTAAAGATTGTCGAGATTGCCAAACAGATCGCGATTCAGGAAACGAAACAGCGCGATATTAGCGATTGCCGTGCCGCGCGGCGTCTGTTTTATCACCTGCGGATAACGGTGGTGGCTGACGCTTTTTTTTCCGCCTTTGCCATAACCATAAACAAAATGCGACGTCAGCCCTTTTTGCAGCGCCCGCAGATGGAGATCCAACGCCACTCCCGCCGCGCCGCCTTCCGCCAGCCGTACATTAAATTGCAGAATATTCATGTGCTGACCTTCACCCGTGCTTTTTCTCCCACCACCAGCGCATGATCCGGAATACTGTCAAGCACCACGCTACCCGCGCCAATCGTGACGTGATTACCGATAGTAATATCGCCAAGCAGGATGACATTCGCCCCCAGCTCAACGCCGTTACCAATCACCGGACAAGCCAGGCTGTCCGCGCCGCGATTGCCAATGGTGACGCCGTGGCGAATGGTAAAATCGTCGCCGGCGACGACATGTTTGTTGATCACTACCGCGTAACCATGATGGATAGTGAACCGCCGACCAATGGTCGCGGCGGCCTGGATTTCATACCCGAACAGGCATTCCGTGATTACGCGATACAGCACCAGCACCGGCGCAGCCCACAGATTATTCAGCACATTCTTTTTGCGCCAGACGGAACAAAAATGAGCGATACGGTAGGCCAGCACCATGCAACAGGGGCGTAAGCTCCAGCTATTCGCGCGTAAGTCTTCCAACATCGTTATCGCCCCCGCAGCCCGGCCGCCAGGCGTTTGCTGTTACGCACGGAGAGCAACGTCAGCAACGTGCGCCAGGTCATTCGCTTATTGCGAATTTGGTACAGGGTAAAAAGCTGGTATTTTTTGCTGGCGCGATCGAATTTATCTTTGTGCTTACGATAAAAATGGAAATAGCCGGAGAACTTTTTCGGCGAAGAGGTAATCTGCATCTCGCCGTGGTTGATATGTAAAATTTGCGTCGCCTCTTCGACTTTCCACGGTTCGCCATACTCCACCACCATGCGCAGAAAAATGTCGTAGTCCTGCGCCGCCTTGAGTTCGGTATCGAACAAACACGCTTTAAAACGCCAGGCCCAGGTAAAAACCTGATTGCCAATAATATTGCGCTTGTAGAATAAGCGGCGCGAATAAGGGGATTTCGGATACAGCGGCAGGCTGGCAGGCTGAGAGTAGACCTCGCCCTCGCACACATAGTCGTTGGCATACAAAAAGGCGTGTGTAGTTAACTGGTGTTTATGGGCCAGAAACACGCTCAGACGGTTGGGCGTCCATTCATCGTCATCATCAATACCGGTAATATAGTGTCCTTGCGCCTGCATAATGGCCTGATTGCGTACCGCGCAGGCGCCAGTATTCATGGCGTTATGAGTATAACGAACGCGCGGGTCGTTCAGCTCCTCAACAAATTGTTGTAGCTGCTGATAAGACGAGGAGCAATCATCCACGATGATCATCTCCCAGTGACGGTAGTCCTGACGTAGTACTGATTTAATCGCCCGGATAGCCAACTGCTGCCTGTTCCAGGTTGGCATATAAATTGAGATCAGCGGATTGTCTGTTGTCATGCTTATTCCCCAGATAGTTTTGCCGCATGGCGCTACGCTTGTCCGGCCTACAGTCACAGGCCGCGCCATCCGGCACGCCTTATTTTTTATTTGGAATCTGACTGGTATTCATACTCGTAATAACCATAATCCTGGTAGCCCGTCGCCCGGCGGAAAATGGAGTTGAGAATGACGCCTTTGACCTGAATGCCATTCTGGTCAAAACGGCTCAGACTGGTTTCCACCTCTTTTAAGGTGTTGACGGCATAACGCGCCACCATCAGCGTCGTCCCGGCGTGGCGACCCACAATCGCGGCGTCCGTCACGGCCAGAATCGGCGGCGTGTCGATTAATACCAGGTCGTAGCGGCTGCTTGCCCAGGCGATCAGCTCGCCGAAGCGCTCGCTCATCAGCAGTTCCGATGGATTAGGCGGCACCTGACCGCGCGGAATAAGATCAAAATTAGCAATCGCCGTGGGTTTCGCGCAGGAGGCTATCTCACCTTTGCCCGCCAGAATGTCAGATAAGCCGTCCACGTTATTGGTGCCGAGCAGTTCATGGGTGTAGCCCTTGCGCATATCGCAGTCGATCAGTAATACCCGTTTATGCGTCTGGCTGATGACGGCCGCCAGGTTGGCGCAAACAAAGGTTTTGCCGATAGAGGGGCTGACGCCTGTGAGCATGAGTACATTATTTTGCGCCTGCATCATGGCGAAATGCAGGCTGGTGCGCAGGCTGCGAATCGCCTCAATCGCCAGATCGGTCGGATTGCCCACCGCCAGCAGTTGGCTCTGCTTGTAACGCTTAATTCCTTTAATGGTTTTGACGCTATCGCGCGCTTTTTGCCATTCCGACAGCGGAATACTGGCATAGACGCTGATCCCGTGCTCCTCCAGCGCCTGCGGGCTTTCAATACCGCGATTAAACAGCGAGCGCAGCAGCACGCCGACAATCGATAACATTAATCCCAGAATAATGCTGCCGAGAATAATCAACGCCTTTTTCGGCTTCAGCACGCCCGGCTGGGTAATCGCCGGGTCAACGATGCGCACGTCGCCAACGGTGCTGGCTTCGGTGATTTTCAGCTCCTGCTGTTTATTAAGCAGTTGCATATAGACCTGCTGGCCGGACTCCACATCGCGGGTCAAACGCACAATCTCCTGCTGGGTTTTCGGCATTGCCGTCACCCGCCCGTTCAGTTTGGCTTTTTCATCTTCCAGCGCTTTACGTTTTTCCAGCAGGGTGCGGTAAGCCGGATGCGCTTTGGTAAAGAGCTTGGAAATTTCCGCCTCTTTAAACGTCAACTCATTCAACTGGGCGTCGATATTAACCATCGAATCGAGCACCGCCTTCGCCTCCAGCGGTAAATCCACCGAGTCTTTATCCTGGCGGAAAGCGTTTAGCTTGTTTTCCGCCACATCCAGACGGCTGCGGACTTCCGGCAGTTGTTTTGCCAGAAACGCCAGGCTCTTCCCCGCCTCTTCAGATTTCCGCGCAATATCCTGTTGCAGATAGTTACGGGTAATACTGTTGAGAATTTCGCGGATCTGGTCGCGATCCTCTCCCGTGAACGTCAGGCTCAGAACGCCGGTATCTTTGCCGGTTTCCGTTACGGTGAGGTTATTTTGCAGGTTATTAATCATGCCAAGCGTTGAGAATTTACTCACCGTAAATTCTGTATCAGGACGGGCGTCAATCGCCTCTACCCGCATCGTCACGCCGTCTTTATTGAGTGGCTGGCCCACAACGCCCTGCGCGCTAAATCCGCCGTCGCTAACCAACTGATAACGTTTGTCGCCCAGCACTTTGAGGGTGAAGATCTGTCCGCTCATCGTCTCTGGTCGGGTGAATGTCGTGACTTTCACCATTTCATTGTGACGTCCCATCAGCCGTTCCCACCCGGCGCCAAAGAGCGGAAAGGTGTTTTTGGTGACGGCAATATCCAGATCCAGATCGTCAACGGTCTTCCCCAGCACCAGGCGCGATCGAATGAGCTGAATTTCCGCATCGGAAGCCGGCGGCTTATTCGCTAATGCGCTATTGATATCCTGTACCAGCGAATTACCGGCGTTTTGTTCAATCTGTACCAGCGCATCGGCGCTATAGATGGGCGTGGCGAAGAACGTATAAATTACCGCGCACAGCGCAAATATGGCCGTCGTCCCCAACACCCACCAACGCGCTTCAATCACCGTTCCGACCAGGCGCCCGATATCGATTTCATCGCTACCCGTAACCGCCGCAGATTGTTTTACTTTTTCTGTCATGGTTTTCCCTGCTCTGCATTCAGTGCCTGCGCCCACTGGCGGGCAGACCTTTCCAGTAATGTGTACACCGCCTCAAACGCATCGCGGCTTTTGCGATACGGGTCCGGTATTTCACGCTCGCTGTCCCAGTGACCAAACAGCATTACCTTGCCGCGCATTTCCGGCGCAATGTCGCACAGGGCGGCGATGTGACGTTTCTCCATCGTCAGAATCAGGTCATATTCCCGGCACAGACGCGCGGAAATTTGCCTTGCGCAGTGATTTTCCAAAGACAGATTGTGGGCGCTCGCCACGCTCGCCGCCGCAGGATCGGCGCCTTTGCCGACCAGCGCGCCTAATCCTGCGGACGCAACCGTCAGCGAGGGATGAAAGCGTTTTAGCAAACGTTCCGCCGTCGGGGAACGGCAAACATTCCCCACACAGACCACTAAGATTTTGTTAAACATAACGATTACCAGGAATGAATGTCGCTGGCCGTATCCGTCATATAACGGACACCGCTAATGGTTGGCAGCAACTGATTGATCAGACGGTTCCAGCGAGCAACCGGCGCGGTCGTGACGTACACCACATCGTAAGGCTGAAGTCGGAATTCCGTCGCCATCACCAATGACGTGGCGTCAGACATATCAAGCTGGTAGATATTGGCGATCTTGCCGCCGCGTTCCCCCTCGCCTTTCAACGGACGAATCACAAAAATGCCGCTGGCGTTGGAGGTGGTCAGATCGATGCCTTCCGCATTGCCCAATGCTTCGGTGAGCGTCATGCCGCTGAAATCCATTTTGAGGGTGCTCTGTTTTTTCACTTCGCCCATGACAAAGACTTTCAGATCGTCATTGCGCGGCACATACAGAATGTCGCCAGGGTAGAGCAAGCGGTTCTGACTAAGATCGCCATTTTGCATCAGCGCCTGTAGCGAAATGCGCTGTTCTTTGCCGTTGTGCGTCAACACGACGTTGCGCCAGTCCGCCATATCGGTCAGGCCGCCCGCGGCGTTAATCGCATCCAGGACGGTTAGCGGTACGTTAGTAATGGCCTGCTGACCGGATTTATTCACCTGGCCGGAGATATACGCTTTTTGCGAGCGGAAAGCGGCGATATTGACATCCACCTGCGGGTCCGCGATGTACTTCGCTAAACGCCCGGTAATATCGCTGCGAATCTCTGACAAAGTTTTACCGACGACGCTAACCTTGCCAATGTAGGGATAAAACATGGTGCCGTCCGGCTGTACCCAGTTGCCGGTATCGCTTGAGCTACGGTACTGGCCCGCTGGCGTGGTCAATTCCGGGTGATCCCAGACGGTGACATTCAGCACATCGCCAGGCCCGACGCGATACTGATAGCTGGCGATCTCCTGGTCCAGCGACATATTCGGTTGCGCGACATTGGGCCGCGGGCGTAATTGCTCAACCAGCCGTGGCGTCAGCGGATACACATTGACCATCCGGTCGAGATCAAAGTCAGCGTCTTGCTGTTTGATCACATCTTTCCCCATCGTAGACATATTGCTGCCCGGAAGTACTGTGCAACCACTTATCAAGCTGAGCGACGCCAATAATGGCATCAATTTCATTTTGGATTTCATCATTGATTATTTATCACTTTGGCAGAGTCATTATCCTGTGCAATTTAAATAGCGGCTTCGTCCGTGCACATTTACCTTGCAGTTAATGGCAGAGAAAATTAACTGGCATCATTCTGAAAAAAAATCAATTCATCCGCAGGCTATTGACAGAATAATAAAGGCTTATATTCAGGCTTTCAGGCACGCTACCGCCCCTGGCTTCTTAGCTACCAATACACTGATTATTCTAAATTTTCGCATTCCCCTCCGATTTTATCCTCGTTCAGATAAAAATCTTCAGCGAAATAAAGGTTACGTATTAATAGTTTTCTCGATGTCGTGACAGGATATTTAAGAGCGCTATCTTAATCCTGCAAGAATTGTTGCAGCTAACCTAATGACAGGCAAGGTAACAAACCCGCCATTCTATATTTTTAAGATTAATATTAAATGAATTAACAGATGATTTTAGGATTTTATTGATGTTGACAATATTTATTTACTCCACTCCACCTGCGATATTTCCTAAATATATTCTTGACATTATTTAGTTTCTGACAGAAACATTACGGCTATTTTAAAGTTATTTTATAGCCGAGTAACAAAGATAAATTGCGCTGCGGCATTGCATTTTTCCGCCGTATTATCCATGATCGAATTGTGACAATTGTCATATTACAGAAGGTATTGCTCTTACTATGGAATGGATTGCCGATCCGTCAATCTGGGCCGGACTGGTAACGTTAATCGTTATCGAACTTGTTCTCGGCATTGATAACCTGGTCTTTATTGCCATCCTCGCTGAAAAACTACCGCCGGGGCAGCGCGACCGCGCGCGCATTACCGGCCTGATACTGGCGATGATCATGCGCCTGCTGCTGCTGGCGTCAATCTCGTGGCTGGTCACCTTGACTAAGCCGCTTTTTAGCGTACAGGCGTTAAGCTTTAGCGCCCGCGATCTGATTATGCTGTTCGGCGGCTTCTTCCTGCTCTTTAAAGCCACCATGGAGCTCAACGAACGGCTGGAAGGGAAAGATAGCGCCAACCCTACCCAGCGTAAGGGGGCGAAATTCTGGGCGGTGGTCGCGCAAATCGTGGTGCTGGACGCTATCTTTTCTCTCGACTCCGTGATTACCGCCGTGGGGATGGTCGATCACCTGGCGGTCATGATGGCGGCCGTGATAATCGCCATTAGCCTGATGCTGCTCGCCAGCAAGTCACTGACCCGATTTGTGAACAACCATCCCACCATTGTCATTTTGTGTCTTAGCTTCCTGCTAATGATCGGCTTTAGCCTGGTGGCGGAAGGGTTTGGTTTCCACATTCCGAAAGGGTATCTGTACGCGGCTATCGGCTTCTCGGTGATGATCGAGGCGCTCAACCAACTGGCTATTTTTAACCGCCGCCGTTTTCTTTCCGCTAACCATACGCTGCGCCAGCGCACAACGGAGGCCGTGATGCGGCTGATTAGCGGTAAAAAAGAGGATGCCGAACTGGATGCGGAAACCGCCGCGATGCTGGCAGACCATGACGACAGCCAGATTTTTAATCCGCAGGAGCGCAGGATGATTGAGCGGGTGCTGAATCTCAACCAGCGCACCGTAAGTAGCATCATGACGTCGCGTCACGATATCGAGCATATCGATCTCAACGCGCCGGAAGCGGAAATCCGCGCTCTGCTGGAAAAGAACCAGCATACGCGTCTGGTCGTGACGGGTGAGAATGAACAGGAAGATTTACTCGGCGTCGTCCACGTCATCGATCTGTTGCAACAATCGCTGCGCGGCGAACCGCTCAACCTGCGGGCGCTGATTCGCCAACCGCTGGTTTTCCCGGAAACATTGCCGCTGCTGCCTGCGCTGGAGCAGTTCCGTAACGCCAGAACCCATTTTGCCTTTGTCGTAGATGAGTTTGGCTCGGTTGAAGGCATTGTGACATTAAGCGATGTCATGGAGACTATTGCCGGTAATCTGCCGAATGAAGTCGAGGAAATTGACGCCCGCCACGATATTCAGAAGAACCCGGACGGTTCCTGGACAACAAACGGCCATATGCCGCTGGAGGATTTGGTGCAGTATGTGCCGCTACCGCTGGATGAAAAACGGGAATACCATACGATTGCCGGATTATTGATGGAATATTTGCAGCGCATACCGCAAACCGGTGAAGAGGTTCAGGTGGGCGATTATTTGCTGAAAACATTGCAGGTAGAAAGCCATCGAGTGCAGAAAGTGCAGTTAATTCCGCTGCATAACGGCGAGCCAGACCAGGAGATGTAACGCCTGTTCACCTGCCCCGGCCTGCTTACCAGGCAGGCCGGAGGCGCGTTAGCCTTGCCATCCGGCTCTGCCCTTTGGCCAAAAACTACAGCTTATCCAGCAGTTTCTTCACATCTTTACCATTGCGGGTATCTTTATTGCGCTCCGCCCAGTCGTTGAGCCGACGCTTCGCCTCATCCTGTAAATGCTTACGCAATAACTGATCCACTTGCAGGGTATAGTTCAGCTCCTGCCACTTGCCATAGACGCGCAGCGGCACCGGCGTCTCTTTCAGGAAGGTGATCAGGTTGCTATCGCCGTTCCAGCCGCCCAGCACACGCAGATTAAATTGCGTATCACAGCTCTGCTTAACCAGGTCCAGCGTTCCGCTGCCGGTTAACGCCAGCATAGAAGATTGCCCGACCATGTCGTCGAGCGTCAGCGTGCCCTTATTTAGCGTCAGATCGGTCGTGAAGCGATCCAGTCGGGTCGCGTTGTCCATATTTTCCTGCGACTGCTGCGCGTCGCCGCCGCTTCGCTCTACGGCCTGCTGCACCAGTTGCTGGAAATTCATTCCTTCGAGGCGCGTATTGCTCATGTCAACATGCGCTTTTCCTTTCCAGCTGTGGCGAAATGCCTCCGCGTCAATATCCGCCCCGGAGAAATCGCCAACCAGCGACATCTTACCGGTCAGGCTAATCGGATAATTGAAGGCTTTCAGGATAGTCCCAATCTCAACATGGTTGAGGCGAGGGTGGAACTCGATGCGTGGACTGGCGGTGCGGGCGTCAAGCGTGCCGGGCAGCGACATCTCTCCGTCGGCCAGTTTCCCCTGCAACTCGGTAATATCCAGCAATCCGGCCTGATTAGACATCTTCGTCGAAACCTGGGTAAAGTCCATTCCCCGCCAGCGAACTGAATCCGCCTGTAAAGCAATCTCCGCCGTAAAGCTTTGCAGCCCCTGATAAGGCGGCGCACCAACACGCGACGCGATAACTGGCCTGGTCAGGGGGAGCGTATTTTGCCCCTGCGACACCGCGCCGCCTGTCTGCGCCACGGCGCTATGATGCGGCAACAGGTTGTCCAGATTAAGCTTGCTGGACTGGAGGTCAATTTGCCATTCCGGCTGCTCCGCCAGCGTTACCTGAACGTGTCCGGTCAGAGAACTGTCATTCGCCGTTAAATTTAAGTGGTTAAATGAAAGACGTTTTTGCGCTTCCTGCCACTGAGCCTGCAGTTGTCCCTGCCCCTCAATCCCCTGCGCCGGTAAATCCGCGCCCTGCAATTGCCAGCGCAGTTGCTCAATACCCGCGGTTAAATTATGCGGATAATCGGAAGCATCCACCGTTCCGCTGAACGATAAAGCAAGATCCCGCTGATCGCGGTTCACGCGTCCCGAAAAATCAAACGTGCCGCGATGCTCGGCATCTTGTTCCATATTCAGACGAATATCGCGCACCGTGACCTGATCATCATTTTCATGTTGGAAAACCAGCACGCTGTCGGCAACGCGCAGGCTACGAATATCAAACGACCAGCCGCGATCTTCCGCTACGTCCGGCAAGGTATTATCTTTCGGCGCGACCGGCGCATCATCACTGCGTACCGCTTCCGTTTGCGGCGTCAGTTGAATCACCCCGCCTTTCAGCATCACCTGCTTAACATGAAGCTGATGACTCAACAGCGGCCATAAAGCGACATCCAGGCGCATATTGTCAGCCCGCACCAGCGGTTCGCTGGCGCCTCGCGCCGTTAGCGTCATTCGCCCGGAAAGGATGCTGAGTTGCGGCCATACGTGCCAGCGCAGCGGCCCGTCCAGTTGCAACTGGTATTCACTACGCGCGGCAACCTGCTGCACCATATAGGCGCGGAAATCATTCGGATTGACCAACAATACCAACGCAGAGAATCCGGCCACCAGCACGACCAGGAGAATCATCAGCGTCGTCAGAAATCGTCTCATGCTACCCTCAATGGACCGGCAGTATTGCGCCGAATGGCTCAGTCTTTATCAATCCGGCTGGCGACAGCGCCCTGCTGATCGCGATATTTGGCATCCTGACGGCGGTTATAAGGCCGCGCCGCCGGGCCGGACAGCGGCTCAAAGCTCAGCGCGCCGATGAGCATACCCGGACGCAACGCCAGCGGCAGCTTCCCGGAGTTGTAAAACTCAAGCACAATGCAGCCCGACCAGCCGGGATCAATACGGTGCGCCGTCACATGCACCATCAGCCCCAGACGCGCCAGCGAGGAACGACCATCCAGCCAGCCCACTAAATCCGGCGGCAGGGTAACGGATTCAAAGGTGACAGCCAGCGCCAACTCGCCCGGATGCAGATAAAATGCCTCGCCGTCCGGCAAAACGATTTCATCGCTCATCACGCGATCCAGCGCCGCGCTGACCTCATCTTTCGGCCCGCTCAGATCGATAAACGCCGCCGTATGGCCACGGAAGGTTCGAAATTTATTGCCAAGACGTACATCGACCGTCGCGCCATTAATGCGCTCTACGGGAGGTCGCGGGGTGATAGACAAACGGCCTTCATCCAGCCAGGCTTCAATATCTCGGTCGCATAAACGCATGGCACTTTCTCCTTTCGCGCATCAAGCCCTTAAATCAAGCACATCAAGGGCTAACCAGGTTATCACTGAACGGTACACAATTCGCCAGATTTATTCAAAGAACTGGCTGATTTTCGCTTTCAGAATATCAATAGCGATGCGGTTTTTACCGCCGCGCGGCACGATAATATCCGCATATTGTTTGGAAGGCTCAATAAATTGCAGGAACATCGGACGCACCGTTTTCTGATATTGCGCCATCACCGAATCCATTGAGCGACCACGCTCGTTCACATCGCGTTTGATACGGCGCATCAAACAGATATCCAGCGGCGTATCGACAAAAATAGAGAAGTTCATCTCTTCACGCAAACGCGCGTCGGTCAGTAACAGAATACCTTCAAGAATAATCACCTTCTTCGGTTCTACGCGAACCGTTTCCTGCATACGGGTATGCTCAACATAACTGTATACCGGTAATTCAATCGCCGAACCGCGCTTGAGCGCCTGAAGATGCTGAAATAGCAGGCTGTGATCCATCGCATTCGGATGGTCATAGTTGGTTTTTACGCGTTCTTCCATCGACAGATGGCTTTGATCTTTGTAATAACTGTCTTCGGGAATAACGCCAATATGTTCGTCACCCACTTGTTCACGCAATTCGCGGTAAAGGGTACTGGCAATAAGACTCTTGCCGGAAGCCGATGCGCCAGCGATACCGATAATGACGCACTGATGAGACTGATCAGTCATAAATTTAGCGACCTGATTAACCTGGATGTAAGGAAGGGGGGCGCCGAAACGCCAAACGCGGCAATTATAGGGATTTCAGCAGCGCGATACCAGTCCGGCGCTATGCCACGGTGAATTTGTTGGCGGCGCATTCGACGTCGCGACGTAAAAGCGTTCAGTTTTAACGCGGGCAGCGGTTTTATCGACCCGTCTGGAGGAGGAATACGCCGGGAGCCACAATTTATATTCAGCCAGCGTATAAATCATTACGCGTTTATACTAGCATAATCACAGAGTAAACTGACGCGTCCGGTATTCCGCGACGTTACCGGCGATTCGGATAGAGTGGTAATGAGTAAACCATCCCAACATGTTTTCGTTACCGTCCCCCACCCGCTATTGCGTCTGGTCAGTTTAGGCCTGGTCGCGTTTGTTTTTACGCTCTTTTCGCTCGTATTATCGCGTGTCGGCACCCAACTCGCGCCGCTGTGGTTCCCCACCTCCATTATGATGGTCGCGTTTTACCGCCATGCGGGCCGTCTGTGGCCAGGGATCGCGGTCGCCTGCTCACTCGGCAGCATCGGCGCCTCACTGACTTTATTTCCTGCCGCCTCGCTTAACTTTAGCTGGACGGCAATAAATATTATCGAGGCGGCCACTGGCGCGATACTGCTGCGAAAACTGCTCCCCAGCTACAACCCCTTACAAAATTTGAATGACTGGTTTCGTCTGGCTATCGGCAGCGCCGTGATTCCGCCGCTACTCGGCGGCCTGTTATTTTGGCTAATAGCGCCGGAAGCGGTCGCCTCGAAAGCGTTTCTGATTTGGGTATTATCGGAAGCCATCGGCGCGCTGACGCTGGTGCCGTTAGGTTTACTGTTTAAACCACACTATCTGTTGCGTCATCGCGACCCGCATCTGTTGCTGGAAACGCTATTGACGCTGGTCATTACGCTGGCGCTAAGCTGGCTCGCTATGCGCTATATTCCGTGGCCGTTTACGTGCGTTATCGTCCTGTTGATGTGGAGTGCGGTGCGCCTGCCGCGAATGGAGGCGTTTTTAATTTTTTTAGCTACCGTTATCGTGGTCTCGCTCATGCTGGCCAATGACCCCACGCTGCTCGCCACGCCGAAAACCGACGTGATGGTCAATATGCCGTGGCTGCCTTTTTTAATGATCCTGCTGCCTGCCAATATGATGACGATGGTGATGTACGCGTTTCGCACGGAACGCAAACATATCACCGAGAGCGAATCCCGCTTTCGCAACGCGATGGAGTATTCCGCCATTGGTATGGCGCTGGTCGGTACGGAGGGTCAGTGGCTACAGGTCAATAAATCTCTGAGCCATTTTCTTGGCTATAGCCAGGATGAATTACGCACGATGACATTTCAGCAATTGACCTGGCCGGAAGACCTGAATAATGACCTTGAACAGCTAAACATGCTGGTGCGCGGCGACATCAACAGCTATTCCATGGAAAAACGCTACTACACCCGCAACGGCGATGTCGTCTGGGCGCTGCTGGCCGTCTCACTGGTTCGTCATAAAGACAATAAACCTCTCTATTTTATTGCTCAGATTGAAGACATTAACGATCTCAAGCAAAGCGAGCAGGAAAACCAGCGGTTGATGGAGCGTATTACACAGGCGAACGACGCGCTGTTTCAGGAAAAAGAACGGTTGCACATCACGCTTGACTCTATCGGAGAAGCGGTGGTGTGTATTGATGTCGCGATGAATATCACCTTTATGAACCCGATCGCCGAGAAGATGAGCGGCTGGCGGCAAGAGGATGCTTTAGGCGCGCCATTATTAACGGTTCTGCGCATTACGTCAGGTAATAAGGGGCCGCTGCTGGAGGATATTTATCGCGCCGACAGGTCGCGATCGGACATGGAACAGGAGATAGTGCTCCATTGTCATAACGGCGGCAGCTACGATATTCATTACAGTATCACGCCGCTCAGTACGCTTGACGGCGATAAGATTGGTTCGGTTCTGGTTATCCAGGACGTTACCGAATCACGAAAAATGTTACGCCAGCTCAGCTACAGCGCAACGCATGACGCCCTCACCCAACTTGCCAACCGCGCCAGTTTTGAAAAACAGCTGCAACAGCGCCTGCAAACAATACAGGAATCGCCTCAACATCATGCGCTGGTGTTTATCGATCTGGACCGTTTTAAAGCGGTTAACGACAGCGCGGGGCATGCCGCCGGCGACGCCTTACTGCGCGAGCTCGCGTCACTGATGCTCAGTATGCTTCGATCCGGCGATCTCCTGGCCCGTCTGGGTGGCGATGAGTTTGGCCTGTTGCTACCGGATTGTAATAGTGACAGCGCGCGCTTTATCGCGACGCGGCTTATCAACGCCATTAATGAATATCACTTTATGTGGGAAGGACGCCTGCATCGGATCGGCGCCAGCGCCGGGATCACAATGATAAATGAACATAACTGCCAGCTCACAGAGGTCGTGTCTCAGGCCGATATTGCCTGCTACGCCGCGAAAAATAGCGGTCGAGGCCGTCTGACCGTGTACGAACCGCAGCACGCATTAACCTCCTCAAAGGGAATGATGCCGCTGGAAGAACAGTGGCATATGATTAAAAATAACCACCTGCTGATGCTTGCCAGAAACGTCGCGCCGCCGCGTACGCCGGAGGCCACCAGCTTTTGGCTGGTCTCACTCAGGCTGTGGACCAGCGAAGGGGAAGTGTTGGAAGAGCGCGCGTTCCGGGCAGGGTTAGCCGACCCCGCGCTGCATCACGCGCTTGACCGACGGGTATTCCATGAGTTTTTCCACCATGCGGCGACCGCCGTCGCCAGCAAGGGATTAAGCGTTGCGCTGCCGCTGTCCGCCGCAGGATTATACAGCGCGACCCTTATTGATGAGCTGCTGGAACAACTGGAGCATAGCCCACTACCGCCACGGTTATTACACCTGATTATCCCGGCTGACGTTATCGTTAAGCAGGCGCAGACCGCCGCTGCGACTCTGCGAAAACTGCGGCAACGCGGCTGCCAGGTTATTCTCAGCCATGTCGGGCGCGATTTACAGCTGTTTAATTTACTGCCCCCGCATATCGTCGATTATTTACTGCTGGATAGCGACCTTATCGCCAACGTTCATGAGAGTTTAATGGATGAAATGCTGACCTCGATCATCCAGGGACACGCCCAGCATCTGGGCATCAAAACGCTCGCCGGGCCGGTACAAAATCCACAGGTGCTGGATACGCTCTCCCGTATTGGCGTGGATCTGATTTATGGCGACACTATCGCCGAAGCGCAACCGCTGGATTTGTTACTGAATACCAGCTATTTCGCTATCCATTGACGGTTGCCAGCCGTGGGTATACCAGATATGCAGTAGCGCGTAGGAACGCCACGGTTTCCAGCGCTCCGCGTAGCGACGGATCTGCGCGGCCGTCATCCCGGCAAAGCGCTGCTTAATTAAGTAATCATCGGGCAAAAAGATATCTTTTGCCTGCCAACCGCGCAGGGCGAAATAGTTCGCCGTCCAGCGGCCAATTCCCGGAAACGTTTGTAAATTTTTAACGCTCTGCTCAATATCCGGCGGCGCGGCGAGCGCCAGTTTTCCCGCCAGCGTCACCTGCGCCAGATGAATCAGCGCTTCGGCGCGCCGCAGAGGCATCCCCAGAGCTTTAAGCGCCAGCGGATCGGCCAACGCCAGCGTTTCCGGACCGGGAAAACAGACATAATCGGGCGCATCCGGCAACGCCTCGCCATAGCGGCGCGCCACTTTCGCCGTCAACCTGGCCGCCATCGCGACACTCACCAGTTGCCCCAGTATCGCCCGCACGCCTTGTTCAAACGTATCAACCGATCCCGGTAAACGCAGCCCCGGTCTGTCCTCGCCCAGTGGCCCCAGCACGGCGGCAACCTGCGCGGGCTGGCAGTCAAGATCAAACAGACGCGAAACCTTCGCCAGACACGCCGGCGCGACGGGAAGTAATCCGGCGCTCACGCTAACCTGCACAGTGTGGGTGGGCAGATGGGGCCTCACGCTGACCAGTCCGCGATGCTCGCCCACCACCAGGCTGCGCGCATAAAAGCCCTCGCCTACTGTTTCCACGCCGTCCACCGCACGCGCGGCAAGAAAGCCCAACATCCACGACCAGTCGTAAGGCGGCTGCCAGCTCAGGGTAAACATACTTTTCTCCTTTATTTGACCTTTCAGCATAAACGCTAATCGCACGTAACGCCTTGCTTTCATATTCCAGTTGTCGCCGCGACGACATTTCGCTAAAGTCACGCCCCTTCTTCACTGGCATGGGGATTTTAAGGTGTTTATCGGATTTGATTACGGTACGGCAAACTGCTCGGTCGCCATTATGCGCGACGGGCATCCACAGTTGCTGACAATGGAGAATAACAGCGCATTACTGCCGTCTATGCTGTGCGCGCCGACGCGCGAAGCGGTGAGCGAGTGGCTGTATCGCCATCATGATGTGCCGGCAACGGACGAAGAAACCCAGGCGCTGCTACGCCGCGCGATACGCTACAACCGCGAGGAAGATATTGAGGTTGGCGCGCAAAGCGTACAGTTTGGTCTGGCGTCGCTGGCGCACTATATTGACGATCCCCAGGAGGTCTGGTTTGTCAAATCGCCGAAATCCTTTTTAGGCGCCAGCGGCCTGAAACCGCAGCAGGTCGCGCTGTTTGAAGATTTAGTCTGCGCCATGATGGTACATATTCGTCATACGGCGCACAGCCAATTGCCGGAGGCCATTACCCAGGCAGTGATCGGTCGCCCGATCAACTTTCAGGGACTGGGCGGCGATGACGCGAACCGCCAGGCGCAGGGTATTCTGGAGCGGGCGGCAAAACGCGCCGGTTTTCAGGAGGTGGTATTCCAGTACGAACCGGTTGCGGCGGGCCTGGACTACGAGGCTACGCTGCGGGAAGAGAAGCGTGTGCTGGTCGTGGATATTGGCGGCGGCACCACCGACTGCTCCATGCTGCTGATGGGGCCGCAGTGGCGTCAGCGCGCCGATCGTGAAAACAGCCTGTTGGGGCACAGCGGTTGCCGCGTGGGCGGAAACGATCTGGATATCGCGCTGGCCTTTAAAAATCTGATGCCTTTGCTGGGCATGGGCGGCGAAACCGAAAAAGGTATCGCCCTGCCGGTGCTGCCGTGGTGGAACGCCGTCGCGATTAACGACGTCCCGGCGCAAAGCGATTTTTACAGTAGCGCGAATGGTCGTCTGTTGAACGATTTGGTTCGCAACGCGCGTGAAGCAGACAAGGTCGCGTTGCTGCTCAAGGTCTGGCGTCAGCGGCTTAGCTACCGCCTGGTACGCTGCGCGGAAGAGAGCAAAATCGCCCTTTCCGGCCAGGCGGATGTTACGGCGAGGCTGCCATTTATCAGCGACGACCTGGCGGTCGCTATCAGCCAGCAAGGACTGGAAGCGGCGCTGGATCAACCGCTGACGCGCATTCTGGAACAGGTGCAACTGGCGCTGGACAGCGCGCAGGAAAAACCGGATGTCATCTATCTGACCGGCGGCAGCGCCCGTTCGCCATTGATTAAAAAAGCGCTTTCCGAACAGTTACCGGGCATACCCGTCGCTGGCGGCGATGATTTCGGCTCCGTCACCGCAGGACTGGCGCGCTGGGCGGAGGTCGTTTTCCGCTAAGCGCCTCGCAAGCCCAGCGCTGATGGATTGACATTATTCTTGATGTGGCTTAACGTCAGGAGTGAGGGTAAGGGAGGATTCCTCCTCCCCCTGGTGTCTTAGTAAGCTGGTAGGCTAATCACTAAGAGTATCACCAGTATGATGACTACCTTCATCATAACCCTTTCCTTATTTTGGCCCCTTCCTCGGGAGGGGCTTTCCCGTTTCAGCGTCCTGCTGAAATCGGTGGCTTACCTTCATTGCCGTGCCGCCACTTTACCGCACTCCGGCGCGTTAACGATTTTCACCGATGAGAGTTGCGTAGCGCCTCGCAAAGCGGGTCGCCATTCAGAATAATCCCGACCGTGTTCCATAATTCCTCCATTTTTCTCCCTTCCCTGCTGACTACAATAGAGGGAGCAACATTCCGCAAAACGTTTCAGGATGAGAAACTTATACCGATGAAAGGCAGTAATACTTTCCGCTGGGCAATAGCGATTGGGGTTGTAGTAGCCGCCGCCGCATTCTGGTTCTGGCATAGCCGTAGCGAAAGCCCGACCGCCGCGCCGGGCGTCGCCGCGCAAGCGCCGCATACCGCCGCCGCAGGTCGCCGCGGTATGCGCGACGGCCCTCTGGCGCCGGTACAGGCCGCGACCGCGACCACGCAGGCCGTACCGCGCTATCTGAGCGGGCTGGGTACCGTGACCGCCGCGAATACCGTTACGGTGCGTAGCCGCGTGGATGGTCAACTCATCGCCCTGCACTTTCAGGAAGGTCAGCAGGTCAACGCAGGCGATCTGCTGGCGCAAATCGATCCCAGCCAGTTTAAGGTCGCCCTGGCGCAGGCTCAGGGACAGTTGGCGAAAGATAACGCTACGCTGGCGAATGCGCGTCGTGATCTGGCGCGCTATCAGCAACTGGCAAAAACCAATCTGGTTTCCCGTCAGGAACTGGATGCGCAACAGGCGCTGGTCAACGAAACCCAGGGAACCATTAAAGCGGATGAAGCTAATGTCGCCAGCGCGCAGTTACAGCTCGACTGGAGTCGTATCACGGCCCCGGTCTCGGGACGCGTGGGTCTGAAACAGGTGGATGTCGGCAACCAGATTTCCAGCAGCGATACCGCAGGTATTGTCGTCATTACGCAAACGCACCCGATTGATCTCATTTTTACTCTGCCGGAAAGCGATATCGCGACCGTAGTTCAGGCACAGAAAGCGGGGAAAGCGCTGGTCGTAGAAGCCTGGGATCGGACTAACTCGCACAAATTGAGCGAAGGTGTGTTGCTCAGTCTGGACAACCAGATTGATCCCACGACGGGAACGATCAAAATTAAAGCGCGCTTTACCAATCAGGACGATACGCTGTTCCCCAATCAATTTGTGAACGCCCGGATGCTGGTCGATACCGAACAAAATGCCGTTGTGGTGCCTGCCGCGGCGGTGCAAATGGGCAATGAGGGCCACTTTGTGTGGGTGCTGAACGACGAAAATAACGTCAGCAAGAAGCGGGTAAAAATCGGTATTCAGGATAACCGAAACGTGGTGATCAGCGCAGGCTTATCGGCAGGCGATCGCGTCGTTACCGATGGTATTGATCGGCTGACGGAAGGCGCAAAAGTCGAGGTCGTTGAGCCGCAAACCACCGTGGCGGATGAAAAATCCCCTTCCCGCCATGAAGGTCAAAAAGGAGCGCGCGCCTGATGCAGGTATTACCTCCGGGCAGCACGGGCGGCCCTTCGCGTCTGTTTATTCTGCGCCCCGTGGCCACCACTCTGCTGATGGCGGCGATTTTACTCGCCGGGATTATCGGCTATCGCTTCCTGCCCGTCGCCGCTTTGCCGGAGGTCGACTACCCCACTATTCAGGTTGTTACGCTCTACCCTGGCGCCAGCCCGGATGTCATGACCTCCGCCGTCACCGCGCCGCTTGAGCGCCAGTTCGGCCAGATGTCAGGACTGAAGCAGATGTCGTCGCAAAGCTCCGGCGGCGCGTCAGTGGTAACGCTACAGTTTCAGTTGACGCTGCCGCTGGACGTTGCCGAGCAGGAAGTACAGGCGGCGATTAACGCAGCCACCAATTTATTGCCTTCCGACCTGCCGAATCCGCCGATTTACAGCAAAGTCAATCCGGCGGACCCGCCGATTATGACGCTTGCCGTCACCTCAAACGCGATGCCGATGACCCAGGTAGAGGACATGGTAGAAACCCGCGTGGCGCAGAAGATCTCACAGGTCTCCGGCGTCGGGCTGGTGACGCTTGCCGGCGGGCAGCGCCCTGCGGTACGCGTAAAACTGAATGCTCAGGCTGTCGCCGCGCTCGGTCTGACCAGCGAAACGGTCCGTACCGCAATTACCGGCGCCAACGTCAACTCGGCGAAAGGCAGTCTGGATGGCCCCGAACGGGCGGTGACGCTTTCTGCTAACGATCAGATGCAGTCTGCCGACGAATACCGCAGGCTTATCATCGCGTATCAAAACGGCGCGCCGGTACGGCTGGGCGATGTCGCCACCGTCGAACAGGGGGCGGAAAATAGCTGGCTCGGCGCATGGGCGAATCAAGCGCCGGCTATCGTGATGAACGTTCAACGCCAGCCTGGCGCCAATATCATTGCGACAGCGGACAGCATTCGCCAGATGCTGCCCCAGCTTACCGAAAGCCTGCCGAAATCGGTGAAGGTCACGGTCCTGTCCGATCGCACCACCAATATTCGCGCTTCCGTGCGCGATACCCAGTTTGAACTGATGCTGGCGATCGCGCTGGTCGTCATGATTATCTATCTGTTTTTACGTAATATTCCCGCCACAATTATTCCCGGCGTCGCCGTACCGCTGTCGCTTATCGGCACCTTTGCGGTGATGGTATTTTTGGATTTTTCCATTAATAACCTGACGCTGATGGCGCTCACTATCGCCACGGGTTTCGTGGTGGACGATGCGATTGTGGTGATTGAGAACATCTCGCGCTACATCGAAAAAGGAGAAAAACCGCTGGCGGCGGCGCTCAAAGGCGCGGGCGAAATCGGCTTTACCATTATTTCCCTCACCTTTTCACTGATTGCGGTGCTGATCCCGTTGCTCTTTATGGGCGATATTGTTGGTCGACTGTTCCGCGAATTTGCGGTGACGTTGGCGGTAGCGATTTTAATCTCCGCCGTCGTCTCTTTGACGCTCACGCCCATGATGTGCGCACGTATGCTCAGCCAGCAGTCTCTGCGTAAACAAAACCGCTTTTCCCGCGCCTGCGAGCGGATGTTTGACCGCGTGATCGCCAGCTACGGACGCGGATTAGCGAAAGTGCTCAACCATCCGTGGCTTACATTGAGCGTGGCATTCGCCACGCTCCTGCTCAGCGTTATGCTGTGGATAGTCATCCCGAAAGGGTTCTTTCCGGTACAGGATAACGGCATTATCCAGGGGACGCTGCAGGCGCCGCAATCGTCATCGTATGCCAGTATGGCGCAACGTCAGCGCCAGGTGGCGGAGCGGATATTACAGGACCCGGCGGTGCAAAGCCTGACGACTTTTGTTGGCGTAGACGGCGCTAACCCCACGCTCAATAGCGCGCGCCTGCAAATTAACCTCAAGCCGCTGGATGCGCGTGATGACCGCGTGCAGCAGGTGATCTCCCGGCTGCAAACCGCCGTGGCGACGATTCCCGGCGTGGCGCTGTATCTCCAGCCGACGCAGGATTTAACCATCGACACGCAGGTCAGCCGCACGCAGTATCAGTTTACCCTGCAGGCCACGACGCTCGATGCGCTCAGCCACTGGGTGCCAAAACTGCAGAACGCGCTACAGTCGTTGCCACAGCTCTCTGAGGTAAGCAGCGACTGGCAAGATCGGGGATTAGCGGCCTGGGTGAATGTCGACCGCGACAGCGCCAGCCGTCTGGGTATCAGCATGGCGGATGTGGATAACGCGCTCTACAATGCGTTCGGACAACGCCTGATTTCAACGATTTATACCCAGGCGAACCAGTACCGCGTCGTGCTGGAACATAATACCGCCAGCACGCCGGGCCTGGCGGCGCTGGAGACGATTCGCCTGACGAGCCGCGACGGCGGCACCGTACCGCTCAGCGCGATTGCCCGCATTGAGCAGCGCTTCGCCCCGCTCTCCATCAATCATTTAGATCAGTTCCCGGTTACGACATTTTCGTTTAACGTGCCGGAGGGCTATTCGCTCGGCGATGCGGTGCAGGCGATTCTCGATACGGAAAAAACGCTCGCCCTGCCAGCGGATATTACAACGCAGTTTCAGGGCAGTACGCTCGCCTTCCAGGCGGCGCTGGGCAGCACCGTCTGGCTTATTGTCGCCGCCGTGGTGGCGATGTATATCGTGCTTGGCGTGCTGTATGAGAGTTTTATCCATCCGATTACGATTCTCTCAACGCTGCCTACGGCGGGCGTCGGCGCGCTGCTGGCGCTGATCATCGCTGGTAGCGAGCTCGATATTATCGCCATTATCGGCATTATTTTGCTGATCGGCATCGTGAAGAAAAACGCCATCATGATGATTGACTTCGCCCTCGCCGCTGAACGCGAACAGGGGATGAGTCCGCGCGACGCTATCTTCCAGGCCTGTCTGCTGCGTTTTCGACCGATTCTGATGACCACGCTGGCGGCGTTGCTCGGGGCATTGCCATTAATGTTGAGTACCGGCGTTGGCGCGGAATTACGTCGCCCGTTGGGGATCGCGATGGTGGGCGGCCTACTGGTCAGCCAGGTATTAACTCTGTTTACCACTCCGGTGATTTATCTCCTGTTTGACCGCCTGTCGCTGTACGTGAAAAGTCGCTTTCCGCGCCATAAAGAGGAGGCGTAGATGCGCTTTTTCGCCCTTTTCATCTACCGCCCGGTCGCCACCATTTTGATTGCCGCCGCCATTACGCTGTGCGGCATTCTGGGCTTTCGTCTGCTGCCGGTCGCCCCGCTGCCGCAGGTCGATTTCCCGGTGATTATGGTTAGCGCCTCACTGCCGGGCGCCTCGCCGGAAACCATGGCTTCGTCGGTGGCGACGCCGTTGGAACGTTCTTTGGGACGCATTGCAGGCGTCAATGAAATGACCTCCAGCAGCTCGCTCGGTAGTACGCGCATTATTCTCGAATTTAATTTCGATCGTGATATTAACGGCGCGGCGCGCGACGTGCAGGCCGCCATTAATGCCGCGCAAAGCTTGTTGCCAGGCGGAATGCCCAGCCGCCCGACTTATCGCAAGGCCAACCCGTCCGACGCGCCGATTATGATTTTAACGCTCACCTCGGAGAGCTGGTCACAGGGCAAACTGTATGATTTCGCCTCTACCCAACTGGCGCAAACCATCGCGCAAATTGACGGCGTCGGCGATGTTGACGTCGGCGGCAGCTCCCTGCCCGCGGTACGTGTAGGCTTAAACCCGCAGGCGCTCTTTAACCAGGGCGTCTCGCTGGATGAGGTCCGCGAAGCGATCGACAGCGCCAACGTACGCCGACCACAAGGCGCAATTGAAGATAGCGTCCACCGCTGGCAAATCCAGACCAACGACGAACTGAAAACCGCCGCCGAATATCAGCCGCTGATTATTCACTATAACAACGGCGCGGCGGTACGCCTGGGTGACGTCGCCAGCGTCACTGACTCGGTGCAGGATGTCCGTAACGCCGGGATGACGAACGCTAAACCCGCTATTTTGTTGATGATCCGCAAGCTGCCGGAGGCCAACATTATTCAGACGGTCGACGGCATCCGGGCAAAACTGCCGGAACTGCGGGCAATGATCCCCGCCGCTATCGATTTACAAATCGCCCAGGATCGTTCGCCGACGATTCGCGCGTCGCTGCAAGAGGTCGAAGAGACGCTGGCTATCTCTGTTGCGCTGGTGATCCTGGTGGTGTTTTTATTCCTGCGTTCCGGGCGCGCCACGCTAATCCCCGCCGTCGCCGTTCCCGTTTCGCTCATCGGCACCTTCGCCGCCATGTATCTGTGCGGCTTCAGCCTCAACAATCTGTCGCTGATGGCGCTGACTATCGCGACCGGATTTGTCGTTGATGATGCCATTGTGGTGCTGGAAAATATCGCCCGCCATCTGGAGGCGGAAATGAAACCTTTGCAGGCGGCATTACAGGGTACGCGGGAAGTCGGGTTTACGGTCATCTCCATGAGTCTGTCGCTGGTGGCGGTATTTCTGCCGCTGCTGTTAATGGGCGGCCTGCCAGGACGATTATTACGGGAATTCGCCGTTACCCTCTCGGTGGCGATTGGCATTTCGCTGGTGGTCTCGCTCACACTGACGCCGATGATGTGCGGCTGGATGCTTAAATCAAGCAAACCGCGCACCCAACCGCGTAAACTTGGCGTTGGCCGTTTGCTGGTCGCCTTGCAACAGGGTTACGGCACGTCGTTAAAATGGGTGCTTAACCATACGCGTCTTGTCGGGGTGGTTTTTCTTGGCACCGTTGCGCTGAACATCTGGCTTTATATCGCCATCCCTAAAACATTCTTTCCGGAGCAGGACACCGGCGTGTTGATGGGCGGTATTCAGGCTGACCAGAGCATCTCTTTCCAGGCCATGCGCGGCAAGCTGCAGGATTTTATGAAAATTATTCGCGACGATCCGGCGGTGAATAATGTCACTGGTTTTACCGGCGGATCGAAGGTGAATAGCGGCATGATGTTTATTACGCTGAAGCCGCGCGGCGAACGCAAAGAGACGGCGCAGCAAATCATTGATCGACTGCGGGTCAAACTGGCAAAAGAACCTGGCGCCAGGCTGTTTCTGATGGCGGTACAGGATATTCGCGTCGGCGGGCGGCAGGCTAACGCCAGTTACCAATATACGTTGCTGTCTGACTCTCTGGCGGCGCTGCGCGAATGGGAGCCGAAAATACGCAAAGCGCTCTCGGCCCTGCCGCAGCTGGCGGACGTAAACTCCGACCAGCAGGATAACGGCGCGGAGATGAACCTTATCTACGACCGCGACACCATGTCACGGCTGGGTATTGATGTTCAGGCCGCAAACAGTCTGTTAAATAATGCTTTCGGCCAGCGGCAAATTTCCACCATTTATCAGCCGATGAACCAGTATAAAGTGGTGATGGAAGTCGATCCGCGCTATAGCCAGGATATCAGCGCGCTGGAGAAAATGTTCGTTATCAACCGTGACGGAAAAGCGATTCCCCTCTCTTATTTCGCCCAATGGCGGCCCGCCAATGCGCCGCTGTCGGTGAACCATCAGGGACTTTCCGCGGCGTCCACGATTGCCTTTAACCTGCCGACCGGCACATCGTTATCGCAGGCGACAGAGGCCATTAATCGCACCATGACGCAGCTTGGCGTCCCCTCGACGGTACGCGGCAGTTTTTCCGGAACGGCGCAAGTCTTCCAGCAGACCATGAATTCACAGCTTATTTTGATAGTGGCGGCGATCGCTACCGTCTACATTGTGCTGGGGATACTGTACGAAAGCTACGTCCATCCACTGACCATTCTCTCTACTCTACCATCGGCGGGCGTTGGGGCGCTTCTGGCGCTGGAACTCTTCAATGCCCCTTTCAGCCTAATCGCCCTGATAGGGATCATGCTATTAATTGGCATTGTGAAGAAAAACGCCATTATGATGGTCGATTTTGCGCTTGAAGCGCAACGAAGCGGTGGCCTGACGCCGGAACAAGCCATTTTCCAGGCCTGCTTGTTACGCTTCCGTCCAATAATGATGACCACGCTGGCGGCGCTGTTCGGCGCACTGCCATTGGTGTTATCTGGCGGAGACGGTTCGGAATTACGGCAGCCGCTGGGGATAACCATTGTCGGCGGTTTGGTCATGAGCCAGCTCCTGACGCTCTATACCACGCCGGTGGTGTACCTCTTTTTCGACCGTCTGCGGCTGCGTTTTTCGCGTAAAAATAGCAAACCGGTAGTAGAGATATGACAGAACTTCCTGACAACACCCGCTGGCAACTCTGGATTGTGGCATTCGGCTTTTTTATGCAGTCGCTGGATACCACCATCGTCAACACTGCGCTGCCCTCCATGGCGAAAAGCCTGGGGGAAAGCCCGCTGCATATGCACATGGTAGTGGTGTCATATGTTCTTACCGTCGCCGTGATGCTCCCCGCCAGCGGCTGGCTGGCAGACAAAATCGGCGTGCGTAATATTTTCTTTGCCGCCATCGTGCTGTTCACGCTGGGTTCGCTGTTTTGCGCCCTCTCCGGTACGCTTAATCAACTGGTATTAGCGCGAGTTTTACAAGGCGTAGGCGGCGCGATGATGGTGCCGGTCGGACGCCTGACGGTCATGAAAATCGTGCCGCGCGCGCAATATATGGCGGCGATGACCTTCGTCACCCTACCGGGACAGATCGGGCCGTTACTCGGCCCCGCGCTGGGCGGGGTGCTGGTGGAATATGCTTCATGGCACTGGATCTTTCTGATCAATATCCCGGTGGGAATCGTCGGCGCTATGGCAACCTTTATGCTGATGCCAAACTACACCATAGAGACCCGGCGCTTTGATCTGCCGGGGTTCCTGCTGTTAGCTATCGGCATGGCGGTACTCACCCTGGCGCTGGACGGTAGTAAAAGCATGGGGATCTCGCCCTGGACATTAGCCGGACTTGCTGCGAGCGGCGCGGCAGCCATTCTGCTCTATCTCCTCCATGCCAAAAAAAACTCAGGCGCGTTATTCAGCCTGCGATTGTTCCGCACGCCCACGTTTTCACTGGGGTTGCTGGGCAGTTTTGCCGGGCGTATCGGCAGCGGTATGCTGCCGTTTATGACGCCGGTCTTTTTGCAAATTGGTCTTGGTTTTTCACCGTTTCATGCCGGTTTGATGATGATCCCCATGGTGCTGGGCAGCATGGGAATGAAGCGGATTGTGGTGCAGATAGTTAACCGTTTTGGCTATCGTCGGGTTCTGGTGGCGACTACGCTCGGACTGGCATTGGTTAGCCTGTTGTTTATGTCGGTCGCGCTGCTCGGCTGGTATTATCTCCTGCCGCTGGTACTGCTTTTGCAGGGAATGGTGAACTCGGCGCGCTTTTCTTCCATGAATACCTTAACGCTAAAAGACCTTCCCGATACGCTGGCCAGCAGCGGCAATAGCTTATTATCGATGATTATGCAGCTCTCGATGAGTATCGGCGTCACTATTGCCGGAATGCTGCTGGGTATGTTTGGCCAACAGCATATCGGGATAGACAGTAGCGCCACACATCACGTCTTTATGTACACCTGGTTATGTATGGCGGTTATTATCGCGCTACCGGCGATAATTTTTGCCCGCGTGCCGAACGATACACAGCAAAACATGGTCATTTCACGGCGTAAAAGGAGCCTGTAATGAAAGTCTGGCGGCCCGGAATCACCGGCAAGCTGTTTCTGGCGATTTTCGCCACCTGCATCGTGCTGCTGATCAGTATGCATTGGGCCGTGCGCGTCAGTTTTGAACGCGGATTTATTGACTATATCAAACACGGCAACGAGCAGCGGCTACAAATGCTGGGCGATGCGCTGGGCGACCAGTACCAGCAACACGGCAACTGGCGTTTTTTACGCAACAACGATCGCTTCGTTTTCCAGATTTTGCGTTCATTTGAGCATGACAACGACCGGGATAAACCCGGCCCCGGTATGCCGCCGCACGGTTGGCGCACCCAATTCTGGGTCGTCGATCAAAATGGCCGGGTGCTGGTCGGCCCACGCGGTCCGGTGCCGCATGACGGTACTCGCCGCCCCATTCTGGTCAATGGCGCCGAAGTCGGCGCGATTATCGCCTCTCCTGTCGAGCGGCTGACGCGCAATACGGATATTAATTTTGATATGCAGCAGCGGCGCGCCAGTTGGATGATCGTGGCGTTATCAACGTTGCTGGCCGCGCTGGCGACGTTTTTGCTGGCGCGTGGCCTGCTCGCCCCGGTCAAACGGTTGGTCGAGGGTACGCACAGACTGGCGGCGGGGGATTTTACCACGCGCGTGACCCCAACCAGCGCCGATGAGCTGGGGAAACTGGCGCAGGACTTTAACCAGCTTGCCAGTACGCTGGAAAAAAACCAGCAGATGCGCCGCGACTTTATGGCGGATATTTCCCACGAACTGCGCACGCCGCTGGCGGTATTGCGCGGCGAACTGGAAGCCATTCAGGATGGCGTTCGCCAGTTCACGCCAGAATCGGTTACCTCGCTACAGGCGGAAGTCGGTACGCTTACCAAACTGGTTGACGACCTGCATCAGCTGTCGTTGTCTGACGAGGGCGCGCTGGCTTACCAAAAAACGACCGTCGATCTTGTTCCCCTGTTGGAAGTCGCTGGCGGCGCGTTCAGAGAGCGCTTTACCAGCCGGGGGCTAACGCTACATTACGCGTTGCCGGATAGTATGACCGTCTTCGGCGACCCGGATCGCCTGATGCAACTGTTTAATAATCTACTGGAAAACAGTCTGCGCTACACCGACAGCGGCGGCGGCCTGCATATTTCCGCCGAACAACGCGACAAATCATTATTCCTGACCTTTGCCGATTCTGCACCGGGCGTCAGCGATGAACAGTTACAAAAGCTTTTTGACCGTTTTTACCGCACGGAAGTGTCCCGTAACCGCGCCAGCGGCGGTTCTGGACTGGGGCTGGCAATATGCGTCAATATTGTACACGCGCATAACGGTCATCTTCACGCCGCTCATTCGCCTTTTGGCGGGGTTAGCATTACAGTAGAGTTACCGCTGGATCGCGATTTACAGAGAGAAGTATGACTGAATTACCCATTGATGAAAACACGCCGCGCATTTTGATTGTTGAAGATGAACCCAAGCTGGGTCAGCTGCTTATTGACTACTTACGCGCGGCGAGTTACGCCCCCACGCTCATCAATCACGGCGACAAGGTACTGCCGTATGTGCGTCAAACGCCGCCGGATCTGATTCTGCTGGATCTGATGCTGCCGGGTACCGATGGTCTGACGCTATGCCGGGAGATTCGCCGTTTTTCCGACATCCCCATTGTGATGGTCACAGCCAAAATTGAAGAGATCGACCGGCTGCTGGGGCTGGAAATCGGCGCCGATGATTATATCTGTAAGCCTTACAGCCCGCGCGAAGTCGTGGCCCGCGTGAAAACCATTTTGCGCCGCTGTAAACCGCAGCGCGAACTCCAGCAGCAGGATGCCGAAAGCCCGTTAATGATTGATGAAAGCCGCTTTCAGGCCTCCTGGTGTGGTAAAGCGCTGGATTTAACCCCCGCTGAATTCCGCCTGCTAAAAACCTTATCGCTTGAACCGGGTAAAGTTTTTTCCCGCGAGCAGTTGTTAAACCACCTCTACGACGACTACCGTGTGGTGACCGATCGTACTATCGACAGCCACATTAAAAACTTGCGCCGTAAACTGGAATCGCTGGATGCCGAACAGTCATTTATACGCGCGGTCTACGGGGTGGGATATCGCTGGGAAGCGGATGCGTGTCGCCTGGTATAATGATTATTGGCATAACAATAACAAGGTCGTAAGACGATATTTTCCGCCAACGCTATTCTGGCGGAATTAACACACAGTCCTCTTTCCTTTGGCCGAGCGGTATCCCGAAAACCACGACGAACGCGATCGGGGACAATAAATTATTTGGCCGCTCTTTTTAGTTTACCGATATACTATGAGTAGTTTTTTAAACTTATTGCGCATTAATTCATTAAGTGAATCTAAAAATACATAAACATAATACCAGCTTAATTATACATGGATTTTTATGACAGAAACGTCATCTCACCGCTATAAACCACGCAATATAATAAATGCGCCAAATGTAAAATCGTCTATTTTTTCCCGGAGCCAACAACGCGGCGACAGCGAAAATATCCAGCGCTGGTTAAGCAACCATTTTTATCGTTGGATCATCGGTGACTTTCCTCATGTTTATCCTGTGCGTTCCGTCGCCGATTATGCCGTTTATTTTAGCGCTGATGCAGAAATCCCCGCCTGGCTGGCGCCAAAGCTGGGTGGCGATGAGCGCTTTTACTACCTTAACGTTCAGCACCCGCAACTTGTGGCAATGGAAAGAGATTTAGTGGAATTTCTTTCGCGTCAGGAAGGAACGCGGCTGGAAACTAAACTGCAGCGCATCAACTGCTTTACCGTGCTGGCAATGCGCGAAGCGGAGCATCAAAAAATGCAGCGCCTGCGTGAACAAGGTTGGTATCCCTCCAACAGCGAGGCGCTAAAACCGGTGATGACGGTGAATAACGGTGTGCTGGTTGAACTTGATGCAACAAATCCCGGCCTGCGCAGTGAGATGGCGTATGAATCCTGGCATATGCAACACTGCGTCGGAGATTTTGATAATAAAGGCGCGCTTTCCGGCGGCTACGGCGATTACTACGCCCGGCAAATGGAACAACAAAAACTTCGCCTGTTCAGCCTGCGCGACGGCAATAATATTCCCCACGTCACAATAAGCCTGGTGGTTGGTAATAACGGCCTGAGCATTGATCAGATTAAAGGTAAGCAAAATCGCCATCCTATTAAGAAATATGCTAACGATGTTTTATCTCTGTTACGCCATCTGCAACCACTTCCTGAGCGCCACGCTGATTGCGAAGGGATGGGAATAGTTTATGAATCGACGCCGGAATATTCAGGTTGGAAATTTATTACTCATATTCATGACCTCAATTTTCTGCTCAATGTGCTGCATGACAATTTTCATTTAATGGAGCACTTCCCTACGCCTCCGGTGGCTTTACAGTGGCTGCTGCTGCACAGCGCCCCGGAGGCACTGCGCTACCTTCAGGTTGTTGATCCTAACGTGGCGACGGCTGCGGAAATGCTGTTTCCGCAGCATGAATGGCATCCTACGCTTGCCGGGAAAAACACCAGTAGCGAACCTTTCGAAATTGAAAGCCTGACGCTACAAACCACGCGTTACCTCCCTGTCATCAAGGAGGTGCAATAATGTTCTGGATTGTTCTTATTATTGCCGCCCTATTTTTTAGCTGGCGCAACTACAAAAAAAACAAACCGCTGATTGCGGCCCGTATCGCCGAGGAGAAAGAAAAAGATCGCCTGAAAGACCTGCGTCGCGATACCCGACGGCGGCAATGGGCGCTGGCGCTAGCTGATATCCTCGCCCGGCGCAACGGGCTACCGATCAAAGGCGTTGAGCTGGTATTTAAACTTGACGATGACAAACGCCGCTATCTGGCGCAGCAGGTAAAAAAAGAGCTGGGCTTGAGCGAAAACCTCGACGGCGCGGCGTTACGCCACAAGGTTGAGGATATCTTACGCCGCTGGCCTGCGGGCATCGGCAGCTCGCCGCGCACGTTTTATCATCATCTGGCGGCCCAGGGCCAGGTCCGCGACGCGCTGGCCTTCGACTGTATGCGCACCGCCTTTCTGACCCGCTGTATCGCCGGGCTCGGCTGGTGTAACGAAAACGAGGCCTGGCTGGTGCTATTGCTCAACGCCCAGCGCGCTCAGGACTGTTTTGATTCCTGGGAGGATTACGCCACCGCCTACGTTCGTGCCCGCCGGGTATGGCTCACGCTACGTGACACGCCAACAGCGCTTGCCGGACGGGATTTACAGGAAGCCACCCATTATCTGCAAGACCCTGTCAGCCGCTGGCGACAACTGCCGTGGAATGAATTCAAAATTTTCGAGCCGATTTAAAGGACGCTTTATGGAACAGGATGATCGTCTGCTCAACGCTATGTTTGAGATGTGCAACCACAAAAATCCCCTCAATGACGGGCAACGCGAATGGCATATCGCCGATATTCCCGGCCTGCTGCGCGAAGAACGCTATGACGAACTGGACGAACGCTACAACCAGGCGCTGACGGAGAGCTTTACCAGCCGCGAAGCGGAAAAGCGCTATTTCTTCGCCTGGAATCAAATGGACAACCCTTTTTACGATATGGACACGCTGGTTGAGGCTGGGCCGCAAGGATTAGCGCTGATCAAAAACTGGCAGCGCGCTCGTCCCCGCTCCACTCACGCCTGGCTTGCCGAGGCGCAATACTGGAATCACCGTGCGTGGCTGTATCGCAGCTATGGCTGGGCGAGAGAAACCACCCGAGCGATGTGGATCTGCGCCGCCGCCTGCAACGAACGGATGGTCATCGCCGTGCTCAATGCTATCGACTGTGAACCGCGCCAGTGGATGGCGGCGGCCCTGACCAGCACCAACTCCAAAGTCTTCGGCCAGCCCGACTGGCTGGTTGAGTTCCTCGAGGGCGCGGATGTTGCCGGGCAGCCATTAATGGAAGATCTGGCTGAATATCATCGCCATTCACCGCAGGAGGTGGACGCGCTGATGGCCCATTCCGGGCTGTCGTTTGCCGACGCGGTTTGCCCAAATTTGCCGCGCCCGTCCGTGCTGCCGGAGTGCAATGACTATGCCGGGCAAAAATACTGGCTCGCCGTCTGCCTGGCTATTTTCCCGACGGCATTTTACGTGCTGGATGAATATATCCCGTTTTGTATGCCACGCTGGAGAGGGTCTCACGAGGAAATCCGCGAATTTCTGGAATCAAGCGTATGCGATCACCTTTCTGCCGCAGAACGTGAACATCTGGAGCTATTGATCTGGTGGGACGATCACCGCGATCTGCGCATCAAAGAGGTTGACTCCCCGGCAGAACAGGAACGCATTATCGCCAAAGCCGAAGAGATTAGCCTGCGAGCGCATATCCAGGAATCTCGCCACAACGCGCTGAAGTGGCTGCGGGTCTGCTATAGCGATCTGGACGATAATGACGCGCTCTGGCGAACCCTTCAGCGTTCGATCGTGGAAAAAGTTAAGTTCAACAATTACTTCTTTGATGACACGATAAAGTTCGCCCTGCGCGATTTTCCTGACACCTGGTGGATGTATAATTTTCTCTGTCAGAATGCGCAGCAAACGGAATTCGCAGTGCCGAAAATCCGTCGTGGCTACTTTCAGTACGCCGGGTTATTGGGTTTCGAAAAGGATGAGGCGCAAGGCCTCGCCTGGCTCGATAGCGTCGCCGACATTCAATATAACCATAACTGGCGGGCGGCGATTAAAAATTTCAACTGGTTCGGGCTCCCGGAACATTTCGTGCCGCTGGCAGAGCTGGGCGCACAAAGAAATATACCCGCCGCGCTAAACCTGCTGGGCCTTGAACACAATAATAAAGAGAACAACGGCCTACTACCTTACGATCCTGCCATCGCGTTAGGGTATTTTCAGCGCGCGGCGGAGATTTTGCACCGGCAGTTAGCGCTGCGCGAGAGCACCCCGTACAAATTAATAGATAACGGAGGCTATACCGACTATGAAAATGACCTGCAAAATATTCATTTCAGCATCGGCGTCTGCAACCAGCGTCTGAGTAAACAAGAACCTGATACCGAAAAACGTTCCGCTTATGAAAAAGAACTGCTCGATAATCTCTGGCTGGCGCATCAGTTCGGGCATAAAGAGGCCTGGGGCTTGTTCCTGCTGAATATTTTTGAAGTGAAGGATATTACGCTGGCGCATAAGCATTTGGAACTGGTGCAACAAGAGGCCAACAAAGGCACGCTACATGCTATGGTGACCCTATCGCGCCTGCACGGTAATAAACACGATCGAACGCTGTTTAATATGAGGCTAAGCGCACGCTGGGCGCATTTTGCCTTCACGCTTTACCCGGATAATGAAATCGTTATGGACTGCCTGGACCACCTGCATTTCGATTCTTTCTGGAAACGCTTTCGTTTCGCCTGGTATACCATCCGTATCCCGAATTCAGAGCTGCCGGGACAGGTCAACTCAATGGTGTAAGGTGGTTTACTCCCCTCTCCCACGGCGCTACAATGCCCGCCCTTAAAGTGAGGACTCTCCTCAAGCCGCCTCATCAGGTGAGGCGGATCTGACCTGTCATCAGAACGAGAAAATGATGTTTAAACCAGAACTTCTTTCGCCGGCGGGAACGCTGAAAAATATGCGTTACGCTTTCGCTTACGGTGCCGATGCCGTCTATGCGGGCCAACCACGCTACTCTTTACGCGTGCGTAATAACGAATTCAATCACGAAAATTTGCAGCTTGGCATCAACGAAGCCCACGCGCTCGGAAAAAAATTCTACGTGGTGGTGAACATCGCCCCGCATAACGCCAAGCTCAAAACCTTTATCCGTGACCTGAAACCCGTCGTCGAGATGGGCCCGGATGCGCTGATCATGTCCGATCCAGGGTTGATTATGCTGGTACGCGAGCACTTCCCGGCAATGCCGATTCACCTGTCGGTACAGGCTAATGCCGTAAACTGGGCGACGGTAAAATTCTGGCAGCAGATGGGGCTGACCCGTGTGATTCTCTCCCGCGAGCTGTCACTGGAAGAGATTGAGGAAATTCGCCAGCAGGTGCCGGATATGGAAATAGAAATTTTCGTCCACGGCGCGCTATGCATGGCCTATTCCGGCCGCTGCCTGCTTTCCGGCTACATCAATAAACGCGATCCGAACCAGGGCACCTGCACCAATGCCTGCCGTTGGGAATATAACGTGCAGGAAGGAAAAGAAGACGTTGTCGGCAACATCGTGCATAAGCACGAACCGATTCCGGTACAGAACGTTGAGCCGACGCTCGGTATCGGCGCGCCGACGGATAAAGTGTTTATGATAGAAGAGGCCCAAAGACCGGGCGAATACATGACCGCGTTCGAAGACGAGCATGGCACCTATATCATGAACTCAAAAGATTTGCGCGCTATCGCCCACGTGGAGCGCCTGACGAAAATGGGCGTCCACTCGCTGAAAATCGAAGGCCGCACCAAATCCTTTTATTACTGCGCCCGTACCGCGCAGGTCTACCGTAAGGCCATCGACGACGCCGCCGCGGGTAAACCCTTCGACCCTACGCTGCTGGAAACGTTGGAAGGTCTGGCTCATCGCGGCTATACCGAAGGTTTCCTGCGTCGCCATACGCACGACGATTACCAGAATTACGAGTACGGGTACTCCGTTTCCGAACGCCAGCAATTTGTCGGCGAGTTCACCGGCGAGCGTAAAGGCCAACTGGCGGCCGTGGCGGTGAAAAATAAATTCTCCGTTGGCGATAGTCTGGAGCTGATGACACCGCAGGGAAATATCAATTTCACCCTGGAACAGATGGAGAACGCCAAAGGCGACGCTATGCCGGTGGCACCTGGCGATGGCTATACCGTCTGGATGCCCGTCCCGCAGGACGTTACGCTGGATTACGCACTATTGATGCGTAATTTCTCAGGCGAATCAACGCGTAACCCCCATGCTAAGTAGTTAATTGCGGTTATTTTTTCATGGCGGGAAGATTCTTAGAAATTGATCACATACCGCTTCGCTCCATGCGGGTATTATTCAACGCGCTGAAAAACATAACCCATAAATGCTAGCTGTACCAGGAACCACCTCCTTGGCCTGCGTAATCTCCCTTACGCAGGCTTATTTTTTGCGTATAATCCATAAAAAAGTGGTACTTCCCGCCATATCCAAAATTGACCACACTAACCAAAGCGCAAATGGGCGCTTAGGTTTAGAGACCTCCCCTATCCATTGCCAGCCAGCAAGTCACAATCCTCCCCGCATCCGGTCGGACTCAGGACTTAGCATTGTGACGTTAACGTTTAAAATCAGTGAATTAAATCAATAACTACTTTGTGAGCACTTACACAAAAAGTTTCCAGGTTATTAAATTAAGGTTAAAAACTGATAATTTAAGCGTGTAAAAATATGGCACGTTTTAATGCCGCTTTTACAAGGATTAAAATAATGTTTTCCCGGATTAGAGGTTTGATTTCATGTCAAAGTAATACTCAAACCATCGCACCTACGCTCAGTCCACCTTCATCAGGCCATGTAAGTTTTGCTGGGATTGATTATCCTCTATTGCCACTAGATCACCAAACGCCGCTCGTTTTTCAGTGGTTTGAACGCAATCCAGATAGATTTGGTCAAAACGAAATTCCCATTATCAATACGCAGAAAAACCCTTATCTTAATAATATTATCAATGCTGCTATAATAGAAAAAGAAAGAATTATCGGTATTTTCGTTGATGGCGATTTTAGCAAGGGACAAAGAAAAGCATTGGGAAAATTGGAACAAAATTATAGAAACATAAAGGTTATTTACAATTCTGACCTTAATTATAGCATGTATGATAAAAAGTTAACGACGATTTATTTAGAAAACATCACCAAACTGGAAGCTCAGTCAGCAAGTGAACGAGATGAGGTCTTGCTTAACGGGGTAAAAAAAAGCCTGGAAGATGTCTTGAAAAACAATCCGGAGGAAACGCTTATTTCATCTCATAATAAAGACAAAGGTCACTTATGGTTTGACTTCTACAGAAATCTTTTCCTGCTAAAAGGAAGCGATGTTTTTCTGGAAGCTGGTAAACCTGGTTGTCATCATCTGCAACCAGGCGGCGGTTGCATATATCTTGATGCAGATATGTTACTTACTGATAAACTCGGCACGTTGTATTTACCTGATGGTATCGCTATCCATGTAAGTCGTAAAGATAATCATGTTAGCCTTGAAAATGGAATTATTGCTGTTAACCGCAGCGAGCATCCAGCATTAATAAAAGGACTCGAAATTATGCACAGTAAACCTTATGGCGATCCCTATAATGACTGGCTCAGTAAAGGGTTGAGGCATTATTTTGACGGTTCTCATATACAAGATTATGACGCATTTTGCGATTTCATTGAATTTAAACACGAAAATATCATTATGAACACAAGCAGTTTAACTGCCAGTTCTTGGAGGTAATCATGATAGCCTTGTTTTACTCACCCTTCCCACCGTCACGTATAATCGGTATCCAGAGTTACTCCTTTATCCTGTAAAATGTGATACAGATTCTCCATTGATCTAATAACTACCTCAATTTCACATTCAAGTTTCTCTACAGAACTTTCATTGAGTGAGAAGTTGAGAGCCAGTAATAATGATTGTGAGTTATTATCATAACACAACTGTGGTCCATTATTCTCTGCAAACCATAAATTAGCATTGAGAAATTCAAAAGCAAGATTATTATTATCCGGAGGTTTTCCGCAAAAACCGTATATCATTATATACTCACTGTTAGTGCTTGTTAGTAAGATACGGTGACGGTTATCTATAATAAATGAGCATAATCTGTTTTCGTCAAAGGCAATTGAATCGGCATTTAATTTCAGTGAAAACTGTCTTAATAAGCGATCGGCTCTTGAATACATAACACCCCATACTCTATCTAAAGCGTTTCTATATAAGTCATAAGCCTCTGCTCTGGACGCTTAACACCCCGTGCCATCTCCGGAATTCATCTTTTCCCTATGACTTGCTGTGTTTGCTCATTTATGGCCAGGCTGGCCGGGTTCTGACGCCATTTGCGCTAAGGTATAGTCCGGCGCATATTCCCATCATACCAATTCCCCCCATGCCAAACGATGCGCCTAAAACCGTCAGAGCGGTAGTATATGCCGCACCACTACTGACACTGGCGACAGCCCCTGAGCATACCCCACTGAAAACACTTGTAAACAATGCCGTGGTTCCCACGCATATTAAACATCTGGGTTTATTGCCGTAAGCGTTAAACTCAACGATTTCAGCTACCGGTTTTTCGTCATTACCCCGTTCAGAAGGAGGGAGCAATGGCGTTTGCGCATTCACGCCTGAAGTGACATTCATATAAACCTCTTCATGCACATGCCTGTTTATGTTTATGAGAAAAGCGATACATCAGGCAACGGTACGACTATAGGACACCGCGCTAAGCCATCATCTAAATAGGTTTTATTTGATATATAGTAGCGTGCTTCTAATTGTGCGCCGTGTTTCTGCTAAAGAGTCTAAAGAACATTTCGATTTTATGCTATTAAAAAGTATGTTTGGTAATAAATATCAGGTTTTTATCTGATATTATGGTGTTTGAAATTAATACTGATAACTGACGTATGTTCGTCTTGTTAATTCTCCGTTTCGTTATCAAAGGCGCTATATCGGAAAGCGTCTGACTACCCCTTGTGATTTCCTTGCACTCTCACAAGCGCTACTCAATGCGCATACCGGCATCTCTCTTGTCGCCATTTGCCTTAAACCATGCTTCGCTTACCGCTGCGTACAGCAGGAAGAAAAACGGTAAAGCAATAAGTGCGCAACATTTCAATTTTCATCCTGTTCTGACCTCGCTTTTTCATTTCTGCTATACACTTTCTGGAGATTGTTGTTCAACCTATTAAGGCATAACGGATGGCTAACTTTCCCGCCAGCTTACTGATCCTCAATGGCAAAAGCGCTGATAACCAGCCGCTACGTGAGGCCATTACTCTACTTCGCGACGAAGGTATACAGATTCACGTTCGGGTAACCTGGGAAAAAGGCGACGCGCAGCGTTACGTTGATGAAGCCCGTAGACTGGGCGTTGAAACGGTGATTGCCGGCGGCGGAGACGGTACCATTAATGAAGTGTCGACCGCGCTCATCCAGATCCGCGACGGCGTAGCCCCTGCACTGGGCCTTTTGCCGCTCGGCACTGCCAACGATTTTGCCACCAGCGCCGGTATTCCTGAAGCGCTGGACAAAGCGCTGAAACTGGCGATTGCCGGAAACGCGATGGAAATTGATATGGCCATGGTCAATGATAAAACCTGTTTTATCAATATGGCGACGGGCGGTTTTGGCACCCGCATTACCACCGAAACGCCGGAAAAACTTAAAGCCGCATTGGGCGGCGTCTCCTATCTTATCCACGGTCTGATGAGAATGGATACGCTGACCCCTGACCGCTGCGAAATACGTGGCGAAAACTTTCACTGGCAGGGAGATGCGCTGGTGATCGGCATCGGCAACGGTCGTCAGGCCGGCGGCGGGCAGCAATTATGTCCCACCGCGCTGATTAACGACGGACTGTTACAGCTACGGATTTTTACCGGCGAAGAGCTGTTGCCGGCGCTGTTTTCCACGCTCACGCAGTCAGATGACAATCCGAATATTATTGACGGCGCCTCAGCGTGGTTTGATATTCATGCGCCGCATGAAATCACGTTCAATCTGGATGGCGAACCACTCAGCGGACAAGAATTTCATATTGAGGTGCTGCCTGGCGCATTACGCTGTCGGCTGCCGCCGGACTGCCCGTTGCTACGTTAATAACACCTGTCGCTGGCCGGATACGTTCACATCCGGCTTTTCTTCGTTGAACTCAGGCGATGGTGACTTTGCTATCCAGATAGACATCCTGTACGGCGTTAATCAACTTCACGCCATCAGCCATCGATTTCTTAAAGGCTTTACGTCCCAGAATTAGCCCCATTCCACCGGCTCGTTTGTTGATCACCGCGGTACGAACCGCGTCGCCGAGGTCAGTGTCGCCGCCGTCCGCGCCGCCGGAGTTGATAAGCCCGGCGCGTCCCATATAGCAGTTCGCCAACTGGTAACGTACCAAATCAATCGGGTTATCGCTGGTCAGTTTGCTGTACACGCGATCGTCGGTATAGCCGAAGTTGACCGCTTTATAACCGCCATTATTCTCGGCCATTTTCTGTTTCACAATATCCGCGCCAATCGTAGCGGCCAGATGGTTGGCTTGCCCCGTCAGGTCAGCGGATACATGGTAATCAACGCCGTCTTTTTTAAAGGAAGAATTACGCAGGTAAGCCCACAATACGGTCACCATACCCAGCTCATGCGCACGCTCAAAAGCGGCGGAGATCTCTTCAATCTGGCGACGAGACTGTTCCGAACCGAAATAGATCGTCGCGCCTATCGCCACAGCGCCCATGTTGAACGCCTGCTCAACGCTGGCGTACAGGGTCTGATCGTACTCTGTCGGATAGCTCAATGTTTCGTTGTGATTCAGTTTGACCAAAAACGGAATACGGTGCGCATAGCGCCGTGAAACCGAGGCCAGTACGCCGTAGGTAGAGGCCACGCAGTTACAGCCGGCCTCAATCGCCAATTCAACAATGTTTTTTGGGTCAAAGTAGCGCGGGTTGGCCGCAAAAGAGGCGCCGGCGGAGTGCTCCACTCCCTGATCGACGGGCAGTATCGAAAGGTATCCTGTTCCCGCCAGGCGTCCAGTATTATAGAGCGTCTGCATATTACGCAGAACGGCTGGTGGACGATTATTGTCAATCATCACCCGGTCAACGTAATCCTTGCCGGGTAGATAAAGCTGATCGGAAGGAATGGTCATACAACGATGCTGTAAAAGGCTGTCGGCGTCTTTGCCAAGCAACTGCGCAATATCAGTCATAGCTATGCTCCCGTAAGTTCCGATAGGGTATCGGAAGGTGAATAGTCCTGCCCCGCAGATTGCGGGTCGCAATAAGCCTGGTACTGACCGACCATTTTTGCCAACTTTAGCGCATTTTTTCGGCGCTATCTGCTGACTCGATTCACGTCCGAAAAAGTGTTAGTTCGGTCAAAATTAACGCTCAATGGTATTTAAAAGGTATTATTAAATGGTATTGTCATGGCGTACCTTACCTGTCATGAAGGATTCAAAAATGAAAACGACCTTTAAACTGTCGTTCATGATGTTCGTGGAGTGGTTTATCTGGGGCGCCTGGTTCGTCCCCCTGTGGCTATGGCTAAATAAAAGCGGGTTTTCCGCCGGTGAAATAGGCTGGTCTTATGCCTGTACCGCCATTGCGGCGATCCTGTCGCCGATTCTGGTCGGCTCCGTTACCGACCGTTTTTTCTCGGCGCAAAAAGTCCTGGCGGTACTGATGTTTGCGGGTGCCGTACTGATGTATTTCGCGGCACAGCAAACCACCTTTGCCGGATTCTTTCCGCTGCTCCTGGCCTATTCATTGACCTATATGCCGACCATCGCGCTGACAAACAGCATTGCCTTCGCTAACGTACCGGACGTTGAACGCGATTTTCCACGCATTCGCGTTATGGGAACCATTGGGTGGATTGCCTCCGGCCTCGCCTGTGGATTCTTGCCGCAAATGTTAGGCTATAACGATATTTCCCCCACCAACATTCCACTGCTCATAACCGCCGCAAGTTCAGCGTTGCTGGGCGTATTTGCGTTCTGTCTGCCAGACACGCCGCCAAAAAGCACCGGCAAGATGGATATTAAAGTGATGCTGGGGCTGGATGCGCTGGTTCTGCTGCGCGATAAAAACTTTCTCGTTTTCTTCTTCTGTTCCTTCCTGTTTGCGATGCCGCTGGCCTTCTACTACATCTTCGCTAACGGCTATCTGACAGAAGTGGGAATGAAAAACGCCACCGGCTGGATGACGCTCGGCCAGTTCTCTGAAATCTTCTTTATGCTGGCGCTACCCTTTTTCACTAAGCGCTTTGGTATTAAAAAGGTATTATTACTTGGTCTTATTACCGCCGCGATCCGCTACGGCTTTTTTGTCTATGGCGGCGCGGAGACGTACTTCACTTACGCCCTGCTGTTCCTCGGTATTTTGCTGCACGGCGTAAGTTACGATTTCTACTACGTCACCGCCTACATTTATGTCGATAAAAAAGCGCCGGTTCATATGCGTACCGCTGCGCAAGGGCTTATCACCCTCTGCTGTCAGGGATTCGGCAGCCTGCTGGGGTATCGCCTCGGCGGCGTGATGATGGAAAAAATGTTTGCTTATCCGCAACCGGTTAACGGTCTGACATTCAACTGGGCGGGCATGTGGACGTTTGGCGCAGTGATGATTGCCGTCATCGCGCTACTGTTTATGATTTTCTTTCGCGAATCGGACAAAGAGATCACTGCTATTGACGATCGCGATATTGCGTTGACACAAGGGGAAGTAAAATGAAAGCAGAACGTATTCTCGGTGCTCTTTACGGGCAAGCGTTAGGGGATGCGATGGGAATGCCCTCTGAGCTGTGGCCGAGAACGCGCGTCAAAGCGCATTTCGGCTGGATTGACCGCTTTCTGCCCGGGCCAAAAGAGAATAATGCCGCCTGCTATTTTAACCGCGCGGAGTTTACGGATGATACCGCAATGGCGCTCTGCCTGGCCGACGCGCTACTCGAATGCGAAGGCAACATTGATCCCGAGATTATTGGGCGTAACATCCTCGCCTGGGCGGAACGCTTTGATGCGTTCAATAAAAATGTACTCGGCCCGACGTCAAAAATTGCGCTGAATGCGATTCGCGACGGCAAACCCATCGCGGCGCTGGAAAATAACGGCGTGACTAACGGCGCGGCCATGCGCGTTTCGCCGTTGGGCTGCCTGTTGCCGCCAACTAACCTGACAGCCTTTATAGCAGAAGTAGCGTTAGCCTCCAGCCCGACGCATAAATCCGATCTGGCGGTGGCTGGCGCCGTGGTTGTCGCCTGGGCCGTCTCGCGAGCGGTTAACGGCGACACGTGGCAAAGTATTGCCGACTCGCTCCCCGCCGTCGCCCATCAGGCGCAGACAGCGCGTATTACCACGTTTAGCGCCTCGCTATCGGCACGTCTGGAACTGGCGCTAAACATTGTCCGCCACGCCGACGGCGTCGAATCTGCCAGCGAACAGCTCTATCAGATCATCGGCGCGGGAACCAGCACCATTGAATCGGTTCCCTGCGCTATCGCCATGGTGGAACTGGCGAATACCGATCCTAACCGCTGTGCCGTGCTGTGCGCTAACCTCGGCGGCGATACCGACACTATCGGCGCGATGGCTACCGCCATTTGCGGCGCGTTGCACGGGGTAAGCGCCATTAACCCCCAGTTAAAGCAAACGCTGGACGAGGTTAATCAGCTGGATTTTGCGCGCTATGCCGTTGCGCTGGCGAGTTATCGTCAACGGCGGGAGGCACTATGAACGGCGCACGGTTGCTGACATTATTACCGACCCTGCATACCCGGCGTCCGCTCACCGTTATCGGCGCGGCAGTGATCGATATCATTGCCGACGCCTGGACGTTGCCGCGTCGCGGAGGCGATATTGAACTGCAACAACAGAGCGTCAATGTCGGCGGCTGTGCGCTGAATATTGCCGTGGCGTTGAAACGACTGGGGATTGACGCCAGCAATGCGCTGCCGCTGGGCCAGGGCGTGTGGGCGGAGAGGATTCGCCGCCGTCTGGCAAAAGAGGGATTATCCAGCGTGATTGACGCGGTTGAAGGGGATAACGGCTGGTGTCTGGCGTTAGTCGAACCGGATGGCGAACGCACGTTTATGTCTTTTAGCGGCGTGGAAAACCAGTGGAATGCGGACTGGCTGTCGCAGCTCAGGACACCGCGGGGCAGTCTTGTCTACCTGTCCGGTTATCAACTGGCCTCGTCCTGTGGCGAACCACTGATCCAGTGGCTGGAAACCGTCGACGATGTAACGCCTTTTATCGATTTTGGCCCGCGAATCGGTGATATTACAGACGATGCAATGGCGCGCATTATGGCCTGCCGGCCCATCGTCTCCCTCAACCGCCAGGAAGCCATCATCGCTGCGGAACGCGCCGGGCTTGCGACCGATACGCGCACTTTCGGCGAAGCATGGGTAAAACGCTTTTCCGCGCCGCTGGTGGTGCGCCATGATAAAGACGGAGCGTGGTATTTTAGCGCGCAATCTTCCGGCGTTGTGCCAGCGTTTCCGGCAACCGTGGTGGATACCATCGGCGCGGGCGACAGCCATGCTGGCGGCGTGCTGGCAGGACTGGCGTCAGGCTGGCCGCTCGCGGATGCCGTACTGCTGGGAAATGCGGTGGCAAGCTGGGTGGTCGGGCATCGCGGCGGCGACTGCGCGCCCACGCGCGAGGCGCTACTCCTCGCACACAAAAACGTATAGGTCGCTACGACAATAACTGATGCTGTATTCAATAGGCCGCTGCTGCTGATCGAGCGCCACCTGCTTAATCACCAGCACCGGCACTTTACCATCCATTTGAATATGCGACTGAAACTCATCATCCGGCATCCGGGCGCTGACGCGGGATCGGGTACGCTGAGGGTAAATGTGCTGGCGACGAAAATAGTCATACAACGAAATGCCAATCGCGTCGACATCATGAATCAGATGCGCAGGCACCCAGGACTCTTCAATCGATACCGCGTCCTCATCAACATAACGAATGCGTTTGAGTAAAAAGACGTCGCTGCCTGCGGGGATCGCCAGATGCTGCGCGACCTCATCCGGACAACTTACCACGCGTTTGTTAACCCATAGCGTATCCGGTTTTTTGCCGCGCAAGACAACCTGCTGAGAAAATCCCCGCGCCTCTTTCAGGGAATATTCAAAGATATTATTGATTTGCGTACCGTAGCCGCGGGCGCGCGTGACAACACCCTCTTCTTCCAGCGCCTGCATCGCTTTTCGTACCGTGATGCGCGAGACGCCGGTAAGCTGGCTGAGATCGCGTTCGCCAGGCAAAATATTACCGTGCTCAAGAATACCGCTGCGCACGGCATCCTTTACCGTCTGGGCGAATTTCATGTATAGCGGCGTATTATCCGCCGCTGAAATTCGTTCATTCAGTTGCGCGATGAGCCGGGTATGCGCTTGTTCCATTTATCTTTCCTGACGACGGGTCTGTAGGCAGTATACTACCACCACGCGTGGAAATGATGTACCGGACCAATGCCCTTCCCCACTTCCAGCGTGTCCGCCTGCGCCAGCGCCGCCGAAAGCCATGCCTTCGCCTCGTTTACCGTCTCTCCCCAACTGCGATGCCGGGGCCGTAACGCCGCCAGCGCCGCCGACAGCGTACAGCCCGTCCCATGCGTATTTTTGGTGTTCACACGCGGCGCGCTAAAACGCTGCTCGCCCTCGCGGGTAAAGAGCCAGTCCGGGCTTTGCGCATCCTCTAAATGCCCGCCTTTCATCAATACCGCTTCACACCCCATCGCCAGTAACGCCCGCCCCTGCGCCAGCATCTCCTGTTCCGTACGCGCATGGGGCGCATCCAGCAACGCTGCGGCTTCCGGCAAATTAGGCGTAATCAGCGATACCTGCGGCAACAGCCGGACGCGTAATGTTTCTATCGCAGAGGGCGAGAGCAGCGGATCGCCGCTTTTCGCCAGCATCACCGTATCCAGCACCACATTACGTACATGATGACGCTGTAGTCGCTCCGCCACGGCCTCGACAATATCGGTTTCCGCCAGCATCCCGATTTTTGTGGTATCAATGCGCACATCGCTGAACACGGAATCAAGTTGAGCGGCGACAAAGTCCGGCTCTATCCGGTACACCGACTGTACGCCACAGGTATTTTGCGCCACCAGCGCGGTGATGACCGAACAGCCATATGCGCCCAGCGCGGAAAAGGTCTTGAGATCCGCCTGGATACCGGCCCCGCCGCTGGGATCGGTGCCGGCAATCGTCAGCGCGTTAATTCGTTGCATTGGCCGCCTCCATATCCAGATGATAGAGCGCATCAAGAAAAGCCGGGATGAAGCTGCCCGGTCCTTCGCTACGCTCTGCCGCGACCTGTCCAGCCAGTTTCATCCAGCAGCAGGCCGACGCGACATTGTCCAGCGCGGCGCCCGGTAACGCGCAACTGGCGGCGACAACCGCCGACAACGCGCAGCCGGTGCCTACAATGCGAGTCATTAACGGATCGCCGCCGGGAATGCTCAGCGTGCGCTGACCATTAGTGACGTAATCTACCTCTCCGGTAACCACAACGATGCAGTCTATCTGACGCGCCAGCGCCTGCGCCGCAGGCAGTGCGGCCAACGCCGCCTCGGTGGTATCTACGCCGCGTCCGCCCAGCGCCATGCCGGATAACGCCAGGATTTCCGAGGCGTTGCCGCGTATTGCCGCCGGGCGCAGGGACAAGAGATCCAGGCAAAATCGCCGACGAAATTCCAGCGCGCCCACCGCGACAGGATCAAGGGTCCACGGCGTTTTGGCATCATAAGCGCTTTCTACCGCCGCACGCATCGCGTCAGCGCGTGAGGCGGTTAAGGTTCCGACATTAACCAGCAAGGCGTTGGCGATGGCGGCAAACGGTCTGGCCTCGACAGGATCAATCACCATGGCGGGTGAAGCGCCCAGCGCCAGCAGCGTATTGGCGGTAAATGTTTGTACGACGTCATTCGTCATACAGTGCGTAAGCGGGGAGTGCGCGCGAAAGTGTTTTAACGTATGCGCCGCAAGCGTGCGGCAGTGCAGGTCAGGCTGCATGGTTCAGCTCCTGCCCGCGTGAAGAAGGGACACGAGCAGTGTCAGACTTCCCTACGCTGGCATTATCCAGATCAGGTGGTACGGGTATTTCTCAGCCTTCACAAAGAAGGGCACCCCGAGTCGTCAAGCCCCGCCGTGTTAAGCGGGGTTTCGCTATTAAGCATACTGTCTGCGCCAGACAATGTAAATTTACAGTCAGCGGCGGACGATAATTTCAGCGTTATCAGATAGTTCTCAAAACCTATTCGGTTCTGGCAAACTTGCTGGCGGATATGTTGCTGCACGACGCTTTCGTTTACACTTTTTACGAAAAGGGGCGTGAGATAACAAAATAGCGCTTGTCAGATACGCCACCAGCAGAAATGATACACACGATGTTAACTGACCCGCATATGTGGAGGGTAAAAGTATGAAAAGTAAGTTGCTGCCTTGCGCGCTGTTGCTTGCAACCAGTTTTGCATGGGCCGCCCCCGCGACAACGGGCATTGATCAATATGAGTTAAAAAGCTTTATCGCCGACTTCACCCACTTCAAGCCCGGCGATACCGTTCCGCAAATGTACCGCACCGATGAGTATAATATTAAACAGTGGAAATTACGTAATCTGCCCGCGCCAGATGCCGGTACTCACTGGACCTATATGGGCGGCGCGTATGTACTGATTAACGATACCGATGGAAAAATCATCAAAGCCTATGATGGCGAGATTTTTTATCATCGATAAAAAAAGCCCCCTCATCCAGAGGGGGAAATACAGCCCCATGTTACTTTTTTATTAGCCCTTAATCACTCTATCCCCTTCAAACTGCCTTTTTTGTTGACTGCCTTCACTACCCGATTCGCTCTGGATCTCGCCCTTTTGAAACTACCGCATACCACATTAAAATTTATTGCAGAAAGATTGTCATCCCGGTCACTTATTATTGTAAGTGACCGGAAGTTCATTCACCTATCGCGCCATATATCTTAAATGTTTTTCATATATATTAATCGTATTTCACATAGATCAGCGCAGTCGCTTTTAGATCGCCTGGCTTTATATTGTCTCGGTCATAAACATAATAACTGGCGATAATAGGGATTGTTATCATATCACTGTTGAGCGGCGTGCCTACTTGATCCACTTTCCATAACGTTGAAGCATTACCCTGCTCTGCTGTATTTGAAATATTCACCGTTTTTCCACCGCTCTCCAGTATAAATCCGACGCCATTATTCACAGCACCACGCAACACAGAATAGCTATCTGGTATTAAATCACTGCTGGAGAGATAAACCGTCATTTTACGCGATGTTTGTTTAGCATTACCAAAAAGATTATCACACTGGAGTCGAATATTATCCGCGGCATTTTTGTTGCTGACCTTGCCTGTGTTATATAATTCAGAAAGCGCAATATTCGGTAGCGTGATCGTCAGATCTTCAGGTTTGCAGGTTGTCTGCTTGCGATCGTAGGACACAAACAGATCAAATGAATATAACCCTGCACCTCTAAGATAACTATTATAATCTGCGGCACAGGCATTCCAACCTCTTCCTGCTAGCAGGCACCCTAAAAACCGCAAACCGGCCGTAAACTGAGTTGCAGAAGAAGCGCTTGTTATTGATACCACCCCGTTGATTAGGACACTGTTCCCACTACCGGCAGAAATATTTACATTCGCCCCAGAGGAAGCGGGTTCAACCGTTACCGTATAGCCCGTTGTAAACGGCATTGTGAGAGTATTATTATCTGCCCAGGCGATTTTTAACTTCAGTTTTACTGTATCATTGTATAATCCCACGATGATATCGGAAGGATCCATACGCGTTATCTTATAAGTCCCTGAACAAGTTGTATCGTTAAAATTATGGCTATAAGTTGCGGACTGATTAGGGTTAATCGTAAAATCCTCACGAATAATTAAATTATCCTGATAAGTAATTTCTCCCGTACAGGCTGCGTATGTTTCAGGTAAAATCAATAACATCACGATAAAAAGAAAGAGTTTCATTTCACCACCTCACCACTACCGACAAATATAAACTTTACTTTCATCAACCGTTTTACCAAAGGTGATTGAACATGAAAGCCCCTGCTCTTTATCTACTGGTACACTGACTTCGGGCGGAATATCATTCGTTCGAATAAATAGCTGACTACCTTGTCCAACAATGCCCACATTATGACCATGATGATCTACTACATCATAACCAAAAATAAGAGGCGAGCCATCAGGACGCTGCGCTTTAATAAACCATGGTTTACGCTGGTCGGTATCAAAATTCACTAGCACGACGGCCCCTCGGTACGGGGCGGCAACTTTACGGTTACCGCGTAATTCCGTTTCACTGCTACTTTGCGACACATCAAGCATAAGATGGTTTTCGCGATATGGCGTAAGGTTGTCATAAACCACCGTTCCTTTTTTATTGGTGGTCCGATATTTTTGGCCGTTAACGTAGGCTCCTTCAAGTCCCGGAGCCTGCATAATCGCAAAGGTATCTGAAAGCCGGCTGGATAAATTCAACCCGCCACTCCAGGCTACAACCCCACCGGAAATACTTCCGCCGGTCTGAGTATAATTGGACGACTGGCTGTAACTACCATTAAGCGTTGCAACGGGCGTATTCCAGGTTAAATTCGTCCCCGCTGTGGTCTCACTATCCTGTCGCTGATGACTAACATTCACGCCGTAATTAAATTGATCGCGACTGCCTGCCGTACCGGTTAAACCAATATTGTTTGAGGTAAATCCATCATCATCAAAGGTCGTCGAGTTCGACACATTCAGATGACGCCGCGGGGTAGTAATACCGTCCCCCCAGTCAAAGGGAATTGAAATAAACAGGTTAAAACGTTTATCTTCATTATGATCCTCGTCGTAAGTCTGACTGGCGGATAACGTATAATTAATTTTCTGGAACGTATTGGAATAGCTTATTTGATAATCTTTACTGGTGCCGCTACGTCCCCAGTAATCACGCCATAATGCACTCAGTGATACTGCGCCCCATCCTTCTGGCAAGGATTGGCTCACATTAGCTGAAAACGTATTTTTACGCCCAAAATCGTTTTGATAATAATCAGCAATATCGTATACATCATTCTTATCGCGACGATAGTTATTTTTATTATTGGCCCAGACATGATCGTTAAATGTGCGGTAATCCTGTGATGAATACCGATACGCAGCCAGACCAAACCGAGTTAATGTTTGGGTCAGGTATTTATTATAAGCAATCTGATAACTCTGACCATCAAATACATCGCCATTATCCTGTTTACTGTGCGCTCGCGTAGCGTCAAGCGAAATGGCGCCAATCCGGGTATTCCACCCCGTGCCGAGGGTAAACGCATTATAATGGTTCGATAGCATCGTACCGCCATAAAGCGTCAACAGGTTATTAAGGCCATACTGATAACTGATTTGTGTAAAATCGGCCTGATTATCGGCGCCTTCAATATGACTACGGCCGGCGGAAAAATCATACTTAGAGACGCCAGGCTGCAACATGTTCGGTACGGAAGCGTAAGGCACCAGCCAGGTATTTATCGAACCATCCGCCTCACGCACGGTGACATCAAGATCCGCGCCACCGCCCGCGAGTTGCAGATCCGCAATGGAAAAGGGGCCAGGAGGAACCTCTTTCTGATAAACAACGAATCCGTTCTGTTCGATGGTTACCAAAGCGTTAGTCTGTGCAATCCCCTGCACCAACGGCGTAAAATTCTGTTTCGAGTTTGGCAACATTTGCATATCGCGAAACAGGCGAACGCCGGTAAATCTCACAGAATCAAAAATCTCTGACGAGGTATACTGATCCCCGGCGCGTAATGTGCCGAGGAGCTCAGCGATACCGCGCTCCAGATACAATGTGTTGCTTTTCCACTCACCGCTGCTGCCATCGGTTTTATTAAATGTGGTATCCGCATGCGCTTGCCAGCCCAACAGATTGAAACCGCTATTGAACCGAACGTAAGTACTTTCACTACTGCCAGAATTCTTATAGTCACTGTAATACTGGCTGGCATAGTAAGAAGTATAAAATGCATTGATGCCGCGATCCCAGTTTTCAGGCAATACATAACCCGCCTCGACCTCATTTACATAGGCCTGGGGAACGCTCAAATCCAGCCGAAAAACGCCAATATTAAAAGTATAGCCACCGCTTCTCACGACATCTTTTAACGCAATACAATCCGTTGCTCCCTGCGGTTGCAGACCATCGCTTATCACACCAATATTTTTCAACAACTCAGTTGAAATACACGTGCTACCGGGATCATCGGCAACAATGATATCGTATTTACCTCGCCATTGATTGTTGACATAAATATCCAATTCGTACTGTCCCGGAATTGGCTTATTCTCATCCAGATGGAAATTTGTTATTTTTTGATCTCTCATTCCCCCCACCATAAAATGGGTATCAAACGTTTCCGTCGCGATAGCCTGCGTTTGCCAGGTAAACAGAGTCAATAAAACAAGCGAAGCGATGGGCGTCATCCTTAGCATGATGAACTCCTGTTTATTTTACATTCATTTTGCTACTAATATAGTTACCATTATCATCAATAATCGTTACTTCATACTGGCTTGTTGACGCATATTTCATGTTAATATTTTGCGTCGATAGCGGTGGCAGCATGATAGTTTGATCATTAATCTTAGTATTTCCTGCTTTTACATCCGTCACGGTAATCCAGTTTGCAGTATCATTTTTCATGATAACAGCTTTATTACTGCGAAATAAACCAATCCTCTGAAAACTGTCTTTGGTTACGGCGGCAATTCGACTGGGGCGCCATATTAATTTTATTCGATTCTGCATTGCGAATTTAAGCACATTTTTACCGGCGTTTTCCTGGCTGTTTGGTGGAATATCAAGCACATTCAGATAAAACAGACTTTCTTTGTTGTCCGGTAAGCTATTAGGCATTTTCTTGATTTTGATCTGCTGACCAGACTCAGCGGCAACGCGCGCCACTGGCGGCGTCAGCATAAATGGCACCTGAATTTTTTCTGGCGGTAATGAAGTGTTACCGTCATCAATCCAGGACTGTACCAGCGAAGCTTGCTCGCCCTGATTCACCAATTGTACAACGACTTCTTTCTTCTCTGCCGGGTAAATCACACGCGTACCATAAATAACAATACCAGCATGCGCAGGCAAAATTATGGCAGATAATAATACTGCAGATAATATTTTCATATTTACACGGCCTTGCTTATAAAAAACCGGCGACGAACGCCGCCGGTTGAATAAATTAGTCAGTAACAACCGTTAAAGTCAGTGTTGAGCTAACATCACCAGAAGCAACATCACCGTCTAAACGCGCATAGCGTGCTAAAAAAGTCAGGTCGTATTCACCGCTGCTATTTGGATCTAGTGTCACCCCCGTCTCTGGATCAATCTGATTATCCGTACTTCCGTAGTAAACCGCAAAACCGACACCTTTGGCAGACCCGTTATTAAATGTGATATCGTGGCTGTCAAATTGCGTTGAAGAGAAGGTAATACGCGGCGCTACACCCTGTTGACATTTTATTTTCAACGGCATCTGAGTTTGATTAGTTACTGCGTCATAAATCTGACCCGGGGTTAAATTAATTATTTTATCCGCACCAATTTCATTCAGTCTAATTTCAGCGGTGTTCGTACCCAAAAATTGACAGGTAGTACCAACCACCTTTCCGTTAATATTCAGAACGCCTGAATCATACTCATCAACAGCAAAAGCCCCAGCGCTCATAAATACAGCAGACAATACAGAAGCAGCAATAAGTGAACGTTTCATAATCTCTTCCTTAATGAAGTAATTTCTATTTGTTAAGAGTTATTAACCCTTGCAACGAAAATTCTCATAGACAGGAAGTTATCGCAATGTAAACACGATGTTTTGTTGATTTAAAACAATTTACAGATTGCAATATAATTGCAACAAATAATCATTGCTTATCATTATTTTGTAAACTTATTAATTTCCGAAATTTACTGCCCTTAAATATAAACACAACAAATAAAAAAGCCCATATCATTGATATCAATGATATGGGCCTGCGGAATTAATAAGAATTAGTCGTAATGATTAACAACAATCTGTCGGGTGCTATCACCAGGCACCGTGTATAGCTGCGTTGTCACACCTCTCATCGGCGTAGCGGCGGGTGTTTGCAGAGTTGAAACGTGGATAGTGTTGCCGCAACGCTGCTGCAACTGTGCGTTTACCACTTCTGTACTGCACGTTGGCGCGGTCACTTTTCCACTGATGGTTAATGTTGCGGTGTCGGAGGCAAAAACAGGTACGCTTATCCCATAAGCCGAAACTATAATTCCCATCAGCAAATATTTTTTCATAGTGAGTAATTGTTCCTCTGGTGAACGTCAAACAGTATGCAGGCCGTCCTGATGAGCAGTATGAACGTATCGATACCTTAAAACCAATTGAAAAAATAAATCAGTAGGATAGGTATGATCAATTCAAATAATGTTTTTGCCGATTATTTCAGATAAACACCTGTCTGTTTAAGCAGGAATTAACAATGCGGGGGCTATTATTTTATTAATACATTCACTGCATCAATATATATTAATGCAGTGAATGTCATATTCTCTTTGGAATACGTCAGGAGGATTACACCGCGCGGAAGGCGATTTCTCCCGGAATCACTTCACCCTGCCAGTAAAGCTGTGCCGCAACGCGATCGGCCAGTTCGCGATAGATCGCGGTAAATTCGCTCTCCGGACGGCTAACCACCGTCGGCGTACCGCGATCAAGATCTTCGCGCAGACTAATATGCAGCGGCATCTGACCCAGAAGCTGAGTATGGTATTTTTCCGCCAGCTTCTGCGCGCCGCCCGTGCCGAAGATCGGTTCGTGATGGCCGCAGTTGCTACAAATATGCATACTCATATTTTCCACAATGCCGAGCACCGGCACTTCCACCTTCTCGAACATCACGATACCTTTTTTGGCGTCGATTAGCGCGATATCCTGCGGCGTAGTCACCACCACCGCGCCGGTAACAGGAATGTTCTGCGCCAGCGTTAGCTGAATATCCCCGGTTCCCGGCGGCATATCCAGTACCAGATAATCCAGATCCGGCCACAGCGTCTCCTGCAACATCTGCATCAGCGCCTTACTGGCCATTGGGCCGCGCCATACCATCGCGTTATCGTCAGTCACCAGATAGCCGATCGAGTTGGTCGCCAGGCCGTGAGACATAATCGGCGCCATATGCGTACCGTCTGGCGATGTTGGGCGCTGATCTTCTGCGCCAAGCATGGTTGGGATCGACGGACCGTAAATATCGGCATCGAGAACCCCGACCTTTGCGCCTTCAGCCGCTAACGCCAGCGCCAGGTTTACCGCCGTGGACGATTTCCCCACCCCGCCTTTACCGGAGCTCACGGCAATGATGTTTTTCACGCCATTAATGCCAGGCTGATTTTTGACGCGTTTCAGCGTCGCAATGTTGTACGACAGTTTCCAGTCGATCGCTTTTGCGCCCGTAATACGTAACAGATCGGCGCTGCATTGCTCTTTTAATACCTCAAACGCGCTGTTCCAGACGAACGGCATGACCAGCTCAACGTGCAGCGTATCATCCATCCAGGCGACGTGGTGCAACGCCTTAAGCGTGGTGAGGTTATGCTTCAGGGTTGGGTGCTGAAAATTCGCCAGCGTCCCGGCGACCATCGCTCGCAGGGTATCTGGTGATTTGGCCTGGGATTGTTCGTTCATCCCGACTCCTTTTGTAGTTCTGAAAAGTACGATTGTAACTTTGTAGTTTACTCCAGCGGTAACAATTATTCATTTACGGATAAATGCCCTTATCGATTGGCGCAGTAATTACCATTTTGGTACTATCAAAGCCCTTTTTTACAACAGAAGAAGTAATACCCACTATGACTCAAGTCGCGAAGAAAATTCTGGTAACGTGCGCGCTGCCGTACGCCAACGGCTCTATCCACCTCGGCCATATGCTGGAGCACATCCAGGCTGATGTCTGGGTCCGTTACCAGCGAATGCGCGGCCATGAGGTTAACTTCATCTGTGCCGATGACGCTCATGGCACGCCGATCATGCTGAAAGCGCAGCAGCTTGGTATTACGCCGGAGCAAATGATCGGTGAAATGAGCCAGGAGCACCAGACCGATTTCGCCGGTTTTAATATTAGCTACGACAACTACCACTCAACGCACAGCGACGAGAATCGCGAGCTGTCCGAGCTGATTTATACGCGCCTGAAAGAGAACGGTTTTATTAAGAACCGCACCATCTCTCAACTCTACGATCCGGAAAAAGGCATGTTCCTGCCGGACCGATTTGTGAAAGGCACCTGCCCGAAATGTAAATCCGCAGACCAGTACGGCGATAACTGTGAAGTGTGCGGCGCGACCTACAGCCCGACCGAACTTATCGAACCGAAATCCGTGGTGTCCGGCGCGACGCCGGTAATGCGTGACTCCGAGCACTTTTTCTTTGACCTGCCGTCATTCAGCGAAATGTTGCAGGCGTGGACCCGCAGCGGCGCGCTGCAGGAGCAGGTGGCGAACAAAATGCAGGAGTGGTTTGAATCCGGCCTGCAACAGTGGGACATTTCCCGCGACGCGCCGTATTTTGGTTTCGAAATCCCGAACGCGCCGGGCAAATATTTCTACGTCTGGCTGGACGCGCCGATTGGCTATATGGGCTCCTTCAAAAATCTGTGCGATAAGCGCGGTGACACGACCAGTTTTGATGAGTACTGGAAAAAAGACTCCGATGCCGAGCTGTACCACTTTATCGGCAAAGACATCGTCTATTTCCACAGCCTGTTCTGGCCTGCCATGCTGGAAGGCAGCCACTTCCGTAAGCCGACCAACCTGTTCGTTCACGGTTACGTGACGGTGAACGGCGCGAAGATGTCTAAGTCTCGCGGCACCTTTATTAAGGCCAGCACCTGGCTGAAACACTTTGACGCCGACAGCCTGCGCTACTACTACACCGCGAAGCTTTCTTCACGCATTGATGACATCGACCTGAACCTGGAAGACTTTGTCCAGCGCGTCAATGCCGATATCGTCAATAAAGTAGTCAACCTGGCCTCGCGTAACGCCGGTTTTATCAATAAGCGTTTCGACGGCGTGCTGGCGGCTGAACTGGCCGATCCGCAATTGTATAAAACCTTTACTGACGCCGCTGCGGTGATTGGCGAAGCATGGGAAAGCCGTGAATTCGGTAAAGCTATCCGTGAGATTATGGCGCTGGCCGACATCGCTAACCGTTATGTTGACGAGCAAGCGCCGTGGGTGGTGGCTAAACAAGAAGGCCGCGACGCGGACCTGCAGGCCATTTGCTCAATGGGCATCAACCTGTTCCGCGTGCTGATGACGTATCTGAAACCGGTACTGCCGACGCTTTCTGAACGCGTTGAAGCCTTCCTGAACAGTGAGTTGAACTGGGATGCCATCGAACAGCCGCTGCTCGGTCACAAGGTCAACACCTTTAAGGCGCTCTACAATCGCATCGACATGAAGCAAGTTGAAGCGCTGGTTGAATCGTCTAAAGAAGAGGTGAAAGCCGCAGCCGCGCCGGTTACCGGCCCGTTAGCCGACTTCCCGATTCAGGAAACCATCACCTTTGACGATTTCGCCAAAATTGACCTGCGCGTAGCATTGATTGAAAATGCTGAGTTCGTAGATGGTTCTGACAAATTGCTGCGTCTGACGCTGGATCTGGGCGGCGAGAAGCGTAACGTCTTCTCCGGCATTCGTTCCGCCTACCCGGACCCGCAGGCGCTGATTGGCCGCCAGACGGTAATGGTCGCCAACCTCGCGCCGCGCAAAATGCGCTTTGGCGTCTCCGAGGGAATGGTGATGGCCGCAGGACCTGGCGGGAAAGATATCTTCCTGTTAAGCCCTGATGACGGCGCGAAGCCTGGCCAACAGGTGAAATAAGCAACAAGCCGGAGCATGCTCCGGCTTTTTTAACCGCTTAATCCTGACTGGCATATCACCCCATCCGCGTGTTTTAACTTTTTCCTTAATAAGCAATAGCGTTAAGACTCCATATCCGGACTGCTAAATAACGGCTAAAAGTCATATTCTATCTCTCCCTGATACATTGCTATTACTGGGTTAAATTAATTCATTGAAATTATTTTAAAAACCCAATCATTATATAAAATGGAGTTTTAGATGAAAATTTCTGGCAAGTTATTGTCCGCGGCTTTGGCTTCCGTACTGGTGTTCTCTCTTGCTGGCTGTGGCGATAAAGAAGAATCAAAGACCTTTAACGCAAACCTGGCGGGGACAGAAATTTCAATTACTTACACCTATAAAGGTGACAAAATCATTAAGCAGACGTCTGAAAGTAAAATCAGCTATGCCACTGTAGGCGCTAAAACGAAAGAAGATGCCGCCAAAATTCTCGATCCGCTGAGCGCGAAATATAAAAATATCGCCGGAGTGGAAGAAAAATTAACCTATGAAGATACCTATGCCCAGGAAAACGTCTCTGTGGATATGGAAAAAGTGGACTTTAAAGCGTTACAGCAAATCTCAGGGACGATGGTGTCCGGCGATACCAGCAAAGGTATCAGCATGAAACAAACCCAGACGCTGCTGGAAGCTGCTGGTTTTAAAGAAGCGAAATAACTGGCAGGCATAATGTATTGCATCGACTGGTAAAGTCGCTCAGGGCGCTGCTTCGGCAGCGTCTTTTCTTTATGAATTCCGAAAAAAGACAGCCTCGCTGTAAGTCCCCTCGCCAAAGCCTATAATCCCTGAATTCCTGGCCACACCAATACTTAACGACAAGGAATTGTTATGCAGGTTCTACGTCTTATGGCACTGCCACTATTCGCGCTCTCTCTATCGGTTAGCATAACTGGCTGCGATCAGAAAAACGATACTCTCCAGGGAAAGCAAAATAACATGACAGCGTTTATCAAGAAGATAGCCGCTAGCAAAGAGTCAGAGGAAACACAACGCTATGTAGGTAATCTCAACGGTATTGAAATCAAGTTAACCTATTACTACAAAGGGGATATCGTTTTACGTCAAATATCTGAACATAAACTACTTTATAAGACCCTGAAAGCCAATAATAAAGAAGAAGCACAAAAAATGCTGAGTCAAGTCGGCGAAGCTTATCAGGGTATGCCGGGTTTGACTGAACGAATCGACTATTATGATAGCTATGCTACGGAATATGTGGATATTAATTTTACCCAGGCAAAAATAAGCGACCTCTGTAAATTGCCAGGATCATCAATTGACAACTGTTCCGCGTACTATCTGTCAATGATTCGCTCGCAGAAACTGCTGGAAGAGAGCGGATATCATAGAATCAATTAGTATAATAATGCGTTTTCCCGGTCAGACAGGACGCTGCCGGGAACAATACCGCAGAATTACTTCGCCGCGTGTTCACGGGCTGCCAGACCGCGCAGAAAATAACGCATAAACTGATCGCCGCATTCGCGGAAGTTCTTATGGTCCGGCGCGCGCATCATCGCGGTGATCTCTGGCATTGAGACACGAAACAACTGACCGGTAAGTATCGCCAGGATATCATCTGTTTTTAGCGAAAAGGCGATACGCAGCTTTTTCAGCACAATATTGTTGTTGATACGACGTTCCGCCGTCAATGCAGGCGCCGCCTCATCTTTGCCGCGTTTTTCATAAATGAGGCCATTGAGAAATGAGGACAACACGATATCCGGGCAACGCTGAAACCCCTCTTCCTCTTCTTTGCGCAACCAGATTGCAATCTGCTCCGGCGTAGCATCAACGTTACCCAGCGCCAGGATACGCGCCAGATCGGTATTATTAGCTTTTAAAATGTAGCGCACGCTACGCAGAATATCGTTACTCAGCATGAGGCCTTCGGTCGTTTCTATGGCAAAACGATATTCTAACAGTCTTTTACAGGCCAATCGCCTCTTTTAAACTTTTCAGATAGCGACGGCTTACCGGCACCGTCAGGCCGTTGCGTAAAATCAGCTCTGCCTGCCCATTATCCTCCAGCCGTATTTCCTGCAAATGGGCCATATTCACCAGAAACTGACGATGACAACGCAGTAGCGGCGTCCGGCTTTCCAGCGTGCGCAGCGTCAGCTCGGTAAACCCCTCTTTCCCTTCACTGCTGGTCACATAAACGCCGCTCATACGGCTACTGACAAAGGCGACATCATCCATTTGCAACAAATAGATCCGGCTGTGTCCGGTACAGGGAATGAATTTAAGCGCCTGCTGGTTTTCCGGCAACAACGAAACATCCTGTTTACTGCGCTCCTGACGCAGACGATGTAACGTTTTTTCCAGCCGTTTCTCCTCTATCGGCTTGAGCAGATAATCAAAAGCGTGTTCTTCAAAGGCTTTGATGGCGTATTCGTCAAACGCGGTTAAAAAAACGATATACGGGCGGTGTTCCGGATCAAGCATTCCTACCATCTCCAGTCCACTGATACGCGGCATCTGAATATCCAGAAACAGCACATCAGGTCGCAACTTATGTACCGCGCCAATCGCTTCTACCGCGTTCGCGCACTCTCCCACAATCTCAATGTCATCCTGCCCCTGGAGCAAAATCCGCAGATTTTCCCGCGCTAACGGCTCATCATCCACAATCAGCACTTTAATCATGCGTCCTCCTCCAGTGGAAGTCGTAATGTAATTCGGGTAAAACAGTCCGGCTCGCAGGCCACGCTAATACCATAATCATCGCCAAAGTGTTCGCGCAGACGTTTATCAACCAGACTCATCCCCAGCCCGCTACTGCCGGCGGAAGGCTGATACAGTCCCGCATTATCCTCAATATCTAACATCAAATGCTGCCCTTCGCGCCGGGCGCGAATAGCGACGTTGCCGGTATCAAGCAGTTGCGACGTGCCATGTTTAATGGCGTTCTCAACAATCGGCTGTAATGTAAACGCAGGCAATTTCTGACGTGAAAGCGTCGATGGAACATCAAGCTGTACCTGCAGACGCGACTGAAAACGCGCTTTTTCAATTTGCAGATAAGCGTTTACGTGTTCAATTTCATCCGCCAGCGTGACGATTTCCGACGGGCGTTTTAAATTTTTGCGAAAAAAGGTCGACAAGTACTGCACCAGTTGGCTGGCCTGTTCGCTGTCGCGGCGAATCACCGCTTTAATGGTATTGAGCGCGTTAAACAGAAAATGCGGGTTCACCTGCGCGTGCAACAGCTTGATCTCTGACTGCGTCAGCAACGCCTTCTGCCGTTCATACTGCCCGGCCAGGATCTGCGCGGATAAAAGCTGCGCAATACCCTCTCCCAGGGTGCGGTTAATTGAGCTGAACAGTCGGTTTTTCGCTTCGTACAATTTAATGGTGCCCATGACTCGCTGATTTTCGCCACGCAGCGGGATCACCAGCGTCGAACCGAGTTTACACTGCGGGTGTAGCGAACAGCGATACGGCACTTCGTTGCCATCGGCATAAACCACCTCTCCGGTTTCAATTGCTTTCAGCGTATAACCTGATGAAATGGGTTTGCCCGGTAGATGGTGATCGTCGCCAATACCAGTAAAAGCCAGCAGTTTTTCGCGATCGGTGATGGCGACGGCGCCAATATCCAGCTCCTGATATAACACCTGCGCCACCTTCATACTGTTCACTTCGTTAAATCCCTGACGCAGAATCCCCTCCGTTGACGCGGCGACCTTCAGCGCGGTAGCAGAAAATGCCGAAGTATATTTTTCGAACATGGCGCGCTTATCGAGCAAAATACGCATGAACAGCGCGGCGCCAACGGTATTCGTCACCATCATCGGCGCGGCAATATTACTGACCAGATGCAAGGCATCGTCAAACGGCCTGGCTATCAGTAAAATGATCAGCATCTGCACCAGTTCGGCAATACACGTAATTGCTCCCGCCGTCAGCGGGCTAAACACTTTGTCCGGGCGTCCGCGACGTATGAGAACGCTGTGTACCAACCCGCCCAACAGCCCTTCGACGATGGTGGAAATCATACAGCTCAGCGCCGTCATGCCGCCCATAGAATACCGATGTAACCCACCGGTCAGACCGACCAGCCCGCCGACGACCGGCCCGCCGAGTAGGCCGCCCATCACCGCGCCAATTGCGCGGGTATTGGCAATCGAATCTTCGATATGCAGCCCAAAATAAGTGCCCATGATGCAGAAGATAGAAAACGTGACGTAACACAGAAGCTTGTGCGGCAGACGAACCGTGACCTGCATAAGCGGGATGAACAGACGCGTTTTACTCATTAGCCACGCAATGACCAGAAACACGCACATCTGCTGAAGCAGCAGCAACACCAGATTAAACTCGTACATACCCGCAAACCACACTTCAATTAAAAGCGCGTAACATACATTGAGTACGATTAACTTTCTTTGAACTGTTGCATAAAAATATGAATTCGTGAATACGATCACTTAAACACCCCGCCGCAACCCGCTACTTCGCGTTTTAATGCATAAAAAACAGGCAAAACTTCCTGGTTCGTAAAAGAGCGTCTAAAGTTAAACCGGGACCTCGCGAGCAAGGGTGAAACGATGGCGCTTTACACAATTGGTGAAGTGGCTTTGCTTTGTGATATCAATCCTGTCACGTTGCGCGCGTGGCAGAGACGTTATGGACTTTTAAAACCACAGCGAACGGATGGCGGTCATCGTCTGTTTAACGATGCCGATATCGACAGAATCCGCGAAATCAAGCGCTGGATAGATAACGGCGTTCAGGTCAGCAAAGTCAAAGTGCTGCTCAGTAGCGACAGTAGCGAACAACCTAACGGCTGGCGCGAACAGCAGGAGATCCTGCTGCACTACCTGCAAAGCAGTAATCTGCACAGTTTACGGCTATGGGTCAAAGAACGCGGTCAGGATTATCCAGCCCAAACATTGACCACTAACCTGTTCGTCCCACTGCGGCGACGATTACAGTGCCAACAACCCGCCCTTCAGGCGCTGCTCGGCATTCTTGACGGTATCCTGATCAACTATATTGCGCTCTGCCTGGCGTCTGCGCGTAAGAAACAGGGAAAAGATGCGTTGGTGATCGGCTGGAATATCCATGATACCACCCGCCTGTGGCTGGAAGGTTGGGTCGCCAGCCAACAGGGATGGCGAATCGACGTGCTGGCGCATTCGCTTAGCCAGTTCCGCCCGGAACTGTTTGACGGCAAGACGTTACTGGTATGGTGCGGAGAAAACCAGACGCTGGCGCAGCAGCAGCAACTCCTGGCATGGCGCGCCCAGGGACGCGACATTCATCCCCTTGGCGTTTAAACAGAAGCTAACAAATTCGCTTTAATGTATACTCCTTTTATTAACATAAGGAGTACATAATGCGCGTAGCGAAAATCGGGGTGATCGCCCTTTTCCTGCTGATGGCTATTGGCGGTATCGGCGGCGTGATGCTGGCAGGTTACAGTTTTATTTTGCGTGCCGGGTAAGCGCGCGCGTCAGCCTTTCAAACAGGCGGTCGATAATGATCGCCGCCAGCGCCACCAGCAGCGCCCCCTGGATAACATAGGCCGTATTAAAGCCGCTAAGCCCGATAATGATCGGCGTGCCTAACGTACTGGCCCCCACCGTTGAAGCGATGGTCGCCGTACCAATATTGATAATCACCGAGGTTCGGATGCCCGCCAGAATCACCGGCGCGGCCAGCGGCAGCTCAACCTGATACAACTGTTGGCGACGGCTCATTCCCATACCGCTGGCAACGCTCATCACGCTGGCAGGCACCGCGCCCAGCCCGGCCAGGGTCGCCTGCAGGATGGGCAACACTCCATACAGGATCAAGGCGATAATGGCTGGTTGCTGACCAAAACCCATGACGGGTACCGCGATCGCCAGTACCGCCACCGGGGGAAAGGTCTGCCCGACGGCGGCGATAGTCTCCACCAGGGGACGAAACTCTTTCCCACTTTCTCGCGTGACCGCAATCCCTGCGCCGACGCCCACCACGACGGCAAACAGACTTGAGATGCCCACCAACCAGAAATGGGCGAGCGCGAGGGCGGCAAAACTCTCCTGTTGGTAGACCGGGCGCGGCAAATCGGGAAACAGCGCCGCGAAGAACGGCTGGCTATAAGGCAATCCAAACAGCAGAAGCAAGAACAGAACAATAAGCCAGAGAAGCGGATCACACAGTCGTTTCACGGGGGGACGTCTCCGAAAGCAGATCGCGGAAATGGAGCGTACCGCAGGGCTCGCCCTGCTGATTCGCCACCGGCAGGACGTCGCACCGGCGGGCGACAAACATCGATAGCGCATCGCGTAGCGTCATCTCTTCCACCAGCGCGTCGCCGCTGAGCTGTTCATGCCGGCGTACATAATCGCCTACGCTACGTAACGAAAGCAGCCTTACGCCCAGCTCGCTGCGGCCAAAAAACGCCTGCACGAAATCATTTTCCGGCGAGGTCAGCATAGAAAGCGGCGATCCCTGTTGGATAACGTGGCCCCCGTCCATCAGCACCAGATGGTCGGCGAGGCGTAGCGCCTCGTCGATGTCGTGCGTCACCAGTACGATGGTGCGCCCCAGCAGCTGATGAATGCGGGTCATCTCCTGCTGCAATGCGCCGCGCGTTACCGGATCAAGCGCGCCGAAAGGCTCGTCCATCAGCAATACCTGCGGATCGGCAGCCAGCGCCCGCGCAACGCCGACCCGCTGCTGTTGCCCGCCGGAAAGCTGATGCGGATAACGATCGCGCAGCGCGCTTTCCAGACCCAATAATGCCATCAGTTCATCAATACGATCGTTAATCCGCGCACGCGACCACTTTTGTAGTTGCGGTACGGTGGCGATATTTTGCGCCACCGTCCAGTGGGGAAAAAGACCGATAGACTGAATGGCATAGCCCATGCGACGGCGCAGTTCAAGCACCGGCAGGCTGCGGATCTCTTCCCCGGCAAAACGGATCGTTCCGCTATCATGCTCTACCAGCCGGTTAATCATCTTCAGAGTGGTCGATTTTCCCGAGCCGGAGGTGCCAATTAACACCGAAAAGCTGCCTTCGCTAAAGTGCAAATTGAGGTCGCTAACAGCCTGTTGATCGCCGAAGGTTTTACTGACATGGTTAAATTCAATCATCGGTTGCTCCCTTCAAAAACGCGATCCATAAATCAAACAGCGCGTCGATCACTACCGCCAGCGCAATCACCGGAATGACGCCCAACAGGACTAAATCAATGGCGCTGCTCAATAGCCCCTGAAACACCAGCGCGCCGAAACCTCCCGCGCCAATCAGCGCGGCGACGACGGCCATTCCCACTGTCTGAACCATTACTACCCGCAGGCTACGTAAAAAGACCGGCAGCGCCAGCGGCAGTTGCACATGCCTGAAGCGCTGGCCGCTACTCATTCCCATTGCTCTTGCGCTCTCCAGCACATCGCGCGGCACCTGATTGAGCCCGGCGACCACGCCGCGCACCAGCGGCAATAACGCATAGAGCACCAGCGCTATCAGCGCAGGCGTCATGCCGGTTCCCGCGACGCCGAATTCGGCAAGCCACGGAAACTGTTTCACCAGCCCGGCCAACGGCGCAATCAGCAGGCCAAACAGCGCGACGGAAGGGATAGTCTGGATCACATTCAGCACGGTAAACACCGGCCCCTGGCGTGAGGCGGAAAAATAACACCAGACGCCCAACGGTAGTCCGATCGCCAGCGCCGGCAGCACCGTGCCCGCCAGTAACATCAAATGTTGCACCAGCGCGGCATCGAAAACATCCTGGCGGTTGGTATACTCTTTCAGAAGCGAGAGGTTGTCGAACGTGCCTGAAAACAGCAGCACCAGCGGGACAATGACAATTTGCGCGTGCAGCAACCAGCGCCACAGCGGCCCAGTGGTAATACGGCGGATCGCATCGCTACAGGCCAGCAACATCAGACCGAGGCCCAGCCACAATCCACTTCCCAGACTGGTACGCGCCAGCGGGCTGCCCTCCTGCGCCAACTGGGTCGCCGCCCTGCCGACTCCCCACAGCATGACAATAAAAAGCGTCTGCGCCATCATCAGCGTCAGTACGCTACCGCGTTTACCGGGTACAAAGCACAACGTAAACAGCGCGCATCCCGCGCCAGTCAGCATCCAGATGGTCGCCGGCCAGATCTCCCATAACTGGCGCCCCTCGCCGCTCACCAGACGATTCGGGGCGTAATTAATGAAAGGTAGCGCGACAGCAAGCAGGGTCAGAACAACCAACAGCAACAGCACACGATTAACCGTAATTTTTTTGGCAGCATCACTCACAGATTACTTCACCCACCCTTTTTGTCGGAGGTAATCTGCGGCGACTTTTTTCGCATCCAGCCCTTCTACGGCGATTCTGGCGTTCAACTGTTGCAGCGTTTTCTCATCAAGGCTGGCGAAAACGGGCTGCAGCCAGTCGGCTATCTGCGGATAGGCCTGTAACACCGATTCACGCACTACCGGCGCGGGGGCATAGATAGGCTGGACGCCTTTCGGGTCGCTCAGGGTTTGCAGACCCAGCGCGGCGACCGGGCCGTCGGTGCCATACGCCATCGCGGCGTTAACGCCGGATGTTTGTTGCGCGGCGGCTTTGATCGTGACCGCCGTATCGCCGCCCGCCAGCGACAAGAGCTGGTTCTGATTCAAGGTAAAATCATAGGCTTTTTCAAATGCCGGCAGCGCATCCGCCCGTTCGATAAATTCCGCAGACGCCGCCAGTTTAAAAGTGCCGCCCTCTTTCAGATAACGGCTGAGATCGGCAAGCGAGGAGAGTTTATTTTTTTCCGCGATGTCCTGACGTATCGCGATGGTCCAGGTGTTGTTGGCCGGCGCAGGCGTCAACCAGACCAGCTTATTCTGCTCCGCATCCAGTTTTTTGACTTTCTCAAAGCCTTGCTTTGCATTTTTCCATGCCGGATCGTTTTCATCTTTAAAAAAGAACGCCCCGTTACCGGTGTATTCCGGATAGATATCCAGCTCTCCGGCGGTAATCGCGCCACGAACGACTGGCGTCGTCCCGAGCTGAATTTTATTGACCGTTTTAACGCCGTGGCTTTCCAGTACCTGCAAAATCATGTTGCCGAGCAGTGCGCCTTCGGTATCAATCTTTGACCCGACCGTCACGGGCGATGCCGCCTGTAGAGGTAAACTCACCGTCGCCAGCAACGCCAGCGAACTTACCCATAGCTTTGAGATCGTCATGATGCTTTCCTCATCCTTTTACGGCCTTTTTCAGAGACTTGAGAAAAAAGCATAGTTGAAAAGTCTGCGTTTAACCTGGGATTTTCCGGCAGTTTAAGTGACGTGGCAGGCAATAAAAGGGGGGCCAGGAAAAGTCATTGCCAGACAGGGCGCTGCTATCGCGCCCTGTTGACGGCAGGCTTACAGTAGTTCGAACGATCCTTGTTTAACGCGAGCGGAATCCACGCCGATAAAGACGTTGAACTTGCCGGGTTCCGCGTCATATTTCATCTGCTGATTCCAGAACTTCAACGCCTCGATATCAATCGGGAAACTCACGGTTTTACGTTCGCCGGGCTTGAGGGTGATTTTTTCAAAGCCTTTTAATTGCTTCACCGGGCGGCTCATTGATGCCGTGACATCCTGTAAGTACATCTGGATGACCGTGGCCCCTTCGCGTTTACCGGTGTTCGTGACCTCTACGCTGGCCGTGACTTTGCCGTCGCGTTGCATTGTCGGTGAGGAGAGCGTGACGTCAGACACCGTAAATGTGGTGTAGCTCAGACCGTAACCAAACGGATAGAGCGGGCCATTCGCTTCGTCAAAATAACGTGAGGTGTATTTGTTTGGCTTTTCAGGATTATACGGGCGTCCCGTATTGAGATGGCTGTAATAGACCGGAATTTGTCCCACCGAACGCGGGAAGGAGATCGGCAGTTTGCCTGACGGGTTGTAATCGCCAAACAGCACATCGGCAATGGCGTTGCCGCCTTCCGTCCCGGCAAACCAGGTCTCCAGAATCGCATCGGCCTGTTGATCTTCTTTTACCAGCGCCAGCGGTCTGCCGTTCATTAATACCAGTACCAGCGGCTTACCGGTGGCTTTCAGAGCGGTGATTAAGTCGCGCTGACTCTGCGGAATGGTGATATTGGTACGGCTGGAGGCTTCATGCGCCATCCCCTGCGACTCGCCTACCACTGCGACCACCACATCGGCCTGTTTCGCCGCCTGTACGGCCTCATCAATCATCGCCTGCGGTGAGCGCGGATCGATTTTAACTGCCTCTTCATACAGGTTTAAGAAATCGACGATGTCTTTATCGTTAGTGATATTCGCCCCTTTGGCATAGAGGATCTTCGCCCCGTCGCCGACGGCATTTTGAATACCCGCCAGCACCGTCACCGACTGATTCGCGACCCCAGCAGCAGACCAGCTCCCCATGACATCACGTTGACTGTCGGCCAGCGGCCCAACAACGGCAATGGTGCCCGATTTTTTCAGCGGCAGCGTTTCCAGCCGGTTTTTCAGCAGTACCACACTTTCCCGCGCCACTTCCCGCGCCTCTTTACGATGCAGGCGGCTTTCGGCATTGGTGTCCGCCGGGTCGCTCTCTTTCGGCCCCAGATGGCTATAGGGGTCGTTAAACAATCCCATGTCATATTTTACGTTGAGCACATGGCGCGTCGCGTCGTCCAGTTCCGCCATCGTCACTTTGCCCGACTTAATCAGGCCCGGCAGATATTTGCTGTAATACTCATCCGCCATGCTCATATCCACCCCTGCCTTTAGCGCCACGCGCACCGCATCTTCCGGGTCGGCCGCGGTGCCGTGTTTAATCAGTTCTTTAATAGCGCCGTGGTCGGAAACGGTAATTCCCTTAAAGCCCCACTCATCGCGCAGGACATCTTTCAATAGCCAGGAATCTGACGTCGCAGGCGTGCCGTTCAGCGAGTTCAGCGCCACCATCACCGCGCCGCTCCCCGCATCCAGCCCCGCTTTGTAAGGCGGCATATAGTCATTAAACAGACGCTGGGAACTCATATCCACGGTGTTGTATTCTTTACCGCCTTCAACGGCGCCATAGGCGGCAAAATGTTTCACGCTGGTCATCACCGAATAGCGATCCGCCGGACTTTTGCCCTGCATCGCTTTCACCATGGTTTCGCCCATGATGGAGGTTAAATATGTATCTTCGCCAAAGCCTTCGGAGGCTCGTCCCCAACGCGGATCGCGGGAGACATCCACCATCGGCGCCCAGGTCATATTCAGACCGTCGTCCGCCGCTTCATACGCCGATACGCGTCCTACGGTTCTTACCGCATCCAGATTAAAAGAAGAAGCCAGACCGAGGCTTATTGGGAAGACGGTTCGCTGGCCGTGTACCACGTCATAGGCAAAAAAGAGAGGAATTTTCAGGCGGCTCAACGCCATCACCTGATCCTGCATTTGACGGATATCCTGGCGGGTGACGGTATTGAAAATCGCCCCTACCTGCCCGTCTTTGATCATCTCGCGAATCGCTTCTTTCGGGTTATCAGGGCCGACGCTAATCAGACGTAACTGACCAATTTTTTCATCGACAGTCATTTTCTTGAGTAAATCCGTGACGAACGCGTCGCGCGCTTCGGGCGTCAGCGGGTGATTGCCAAACAGGTTTTCCGCCAATGCTGGCTGCATCGCCAGACTCACAGCAACACCTACTGAACATAACCATTTCATGTTGAGTCTCTCTTTATCTTTATCCCGACGAGGCGGTAAAAACAGAATAAAAACCGCAGTTTGCCATAAGCCTAAACGCGAGAGGAGAAGAAAGCGAAGGTTATTCTCCTAATTTTCCGCACAGTCGAATACACAACCGCCAGCAAATGGTATCAAGGCGGCAAATGAATACCACCAACACAGAAACAATTTGAATGAGAAAGCGTATTGTCATACAAAGCGCTATGCTTAACGCTGATATTTTGTCCCACCACAAGGAGTGGAGAATGTCTTCCATAACAATGACTGATAATAAAACGTTCCTGAATGAGCTGGCCCGCCTGGTAGGCCATTCTCACCTGCTGACAGACCCCGCCAAAACCGCCCGCTATCGCAAGGGTTTCCGTTCCGGTCAGGGCGACGCGCTGGCCGTTGTTTTCCCGGGTTCATTACTGGAACTGTGGCGTGTGCTCAACGCCTGCGTTAACGCTGACAAAATTATTCTGATGCAGGCCGCCAACACCGGTCTGACGGAAGGCTCCACGCCGAACGGCAACGACTACGATCGCGATATTGTGATTATCAGCACCCAGCGGCTGGATAAGCTGCACTTACTGGATAACGGCCAACAGGTTCTGGCCTGGCCCGGTACGACGCTCTATGCGCTGGAAAAAGCGCTTAAACCGCTGGGCCGTGAACCGCACTCGGTGATTGGTTCGTCGTGCATCGGCGCGTCGGTCATCGGCGGTATCTGTAATAACTCCGGCGGCTCGCTGGTGCAGCGCGGCCCGGCCTATACCGAGATGTCGCTCTTTGCCCGTATTGACGACCAAGGCAAACTGCAACTGGTCAATCATCTGGGTATCGATCTTGGGCATACCCCGGAGCAGATCCTGAGCAAGCTGGATGATGAACGGATTAAAGATGAGGATGTGCGCCACGATGGTCGTCATGCGCACGATCACGACTACGTGACGCGGGTACGAGATATCAACGCCGATACGCCCGCCCGCTATAACGCCGACCCGGACCGTTTGTTTGAATCTTCCGGCTGCGCCGGAAAACTGGCGGTTTTTGCCGTTCGCCTTGATACCTTTGCAGCGGAAAAAAATCAGCAGGTTTTTTATATCGGCACCAATCAGCCCGCGGTACTGACTGAAATCCGTCGGCATATTCTGGCGAACTTCGACAATCTGCCAGTGGCGGGAGAATATATGCATCGCGATATCTACGATATTGCGGAGCAGTACGGTAAAGATACCTTTCTGATGATCGATAAACTCGGCACCGACAAGATGCCATTCTTTTTCACGCTAAAAGGCCGAACCGATGCGATGCTGGAAAAAGTAAAATTTTTCCGTCCGCATTTCACCGACCGCGCGATGCAGAAATTCGGCCATCTGTTTCCCAGCCATCTGCCGCCGCGAATGAAAAACTGGCGCGATAAATATGAGCATCATCTGCTGTTAAAAATGGCGGGAGACGGCGTCGCAGAAGCGCAACGCTGGCTGAATGAATTTTTTAAATCCGCTGAGGGCGGTTTCTTCACCTGTACGCCGGAAGAAGGCAGCAAAGCCTTCCTGCACCGCTTCGCCGCTGCTGGCGCAGCGATTCGTTATCAGGCCGTACACGCTGATGAAGTGGAAGATATCCTGGCGCTGGATATCGCTCTGCGCCGCAACGATACCGACTGGTTCGAGCATCTGCCGCCGGAAATCGACAGCCAACTGGTACATAAACTCTATTACGGTCACTTTATGTGCCACGTTTTTCATCAGGACTATATCGTGAAGAAAGGCGTCGACGTCCATGCGCTGAAAGCGCAAATGCTGGAGCTGTTGCAGGCGCGCGGGGCACAATACCCGGCGGAGCACAACGTTGGACATCTGTATAAAGCGCCGGAAACACTGACGCGTTTTTATCGGCAAAATGACCCGACCAACAGTATGAACCCCGGTATCGGCAAAACGAGTAAGCGGAAATTCTGGCAGGAAAATACGCCCGACGAAACGCATTAACACCGTGCGGTTTACCGTGAAGCCCGGCGGCGCGATGCCTGCCGGGCCTGCGGCGACTTAATCGTTCTGTGCGGTTTGCGCTCCGGCACTGGCGCTGGCTGCCGCCATTTGCGCGGCTTTTTGCTTTTTATAGCTCAGCGCGGCAGCCGGAACGGGCATGACTTTACCGGTTTCAATCCATGTACGCAGGCGACTGGCGTCCGCAAAGTGGGTATATTTGCCGAACGCGTCCATGACCACCAGCGCGACCGGTTTGTTATTGATCACGGTACGCATCACCAGGCAATGCCCCGCCGCATTGGTAAATCCGGTTTTCGTTAACTGGATATTCCAGTTATCACGGTAGACCAAATGGTTGGTATTGCGAAACGGCAGCGTATACGCCGGATGCGAGAATGTCGCCATGTCTTCGCGCGTGGTGCTTAGCTGGCCAATCAGCGGGTATTGCTTCGTGGCAATCAGCAATTTTGTTAAATCCCGCGCGGTCGAGACGTTATGAATCGACAGCCCCGTCGGCTCAACGAAGCGGGTATGCGTCATGCCCAGCGCTTTCGCCTTCGCATTCATCGCTTTAATAAATGCGTTATAACCGCCAGGATAATAGTGCGCCAGGCTTGCCGCCGCACGGTTTTCGGATGACATCAACGCCAGCAACAACATATTTTTGCGGCTAATTTCGCTGTTCAGGCGCACGCGGGAGTAAACCCCTTTCATTTCCGGCGTCTGGCTGATATCGACCTTCAGTATTTCATCCAGCGGCAATCGCGCGTCGAGCACGACCATCGCTGTCATTAATTTGGTTATCGAGGCAATCGGACGCACCAGATCCGGGTGGTTCGAATAGATCACTTTATTGGTGTTGAGATCAACAATCATTGCGCTACCGGAGGCAATCTCAGGTTGAGACGCCGCGGTTGTCGCTGCCGTTTTCGCCACGGCCTGCGGGGCAAAAGGAACGGCCAACATCAGAGCAAGGCTCAGGAATGAAGCTCGGAATTTCAGCATGATGAGATTTCTGATAATGATTCACGCGCGTCGTAACGCACACCGCCTGAGCTAAGATTATACTCAAGCTAGCAGTGGCATCATAGCGGCACGCCAGCGTTGCCGCTACAGAAGAATCGTCAGCAAATGCTGCATTGCTGGCTTTTGCGCCAGCCCTTTTTCGCATCAGAACAGGCGGTAGCCGTATCCCCACAGGATCACGGTGATCGCCAGTAGCACCTCCAGGACCAGTACGCCGATAGCGAGCGTCGAACTGGAGAAGCTTAATCCTTCCTCTCTATTAATGTTAAGGAAAGTCGGAATACCCAAATACAGCAAATAGCCGGTGTAAAAGAGCGCGACAGCGCCGACCAGTGCGCATAGCCATACCAGGGGATAGAGCGCCACCAGACCACTTAAAAACAGCGGCGTCGCGACATAGCCGGCAAAAACCATACAGCGCGCAAGCGATGGCCGTTGCGGATAGTTTCGCGCCATCCACCAGATGACGCGTCCCATCACCGCGACGCCCGCCAGCATCACGCCGTAGAACAAGACCGCCAGCGCAAAAGCGGTAAACAGCGAGAGTTGTAACACATTGCCGTCGCCAAAATTCCAGCCGATTTGCGTCGTGCCGATAAAGGCGCAGACGACGGGAATCGCCGCCATCAGCAAAACATGGTGCGTATAGTGATGCGAAACAGTTTCGTTTTCGCTTTTGATCACCTGCATTTCCCGATCGGGATGGGAAAAAAGCCCCCATACATGGTTCATACTGCCCCCTTCTGCTGCCTCAGATGCCAGTATGTTCAAGTATAATTCAGTTTCTGGTTATTTTATGAACAATGGCAAAATAGTCTCCGGCAAAACGTCGGCTTTGCCGCGCACGCCTCTTGCCAGGGTGTATGCTTAATGCCGGAGGTGGTTTACGCATGGATATCAACACGCTTATTACGCATTATGGCTATGCGGCGCTGGTTATCGGCAGTATGGCCGAAGGTGAAACCGTTACCCTGTTGGGGGGCGTCGCGGCGCATCAGGGATTGCTCAAGTTTCCGCTGGTGGCGGCGGCTGTCGCGCTGGGAGGGATGATGGGCGATCAGCTACTTTATCTGTTAGGACGATGCTATGGCGGGAAGATCCTGCGTCGTTTCCCCCGTTATCATACGAAGATTCGTCGCGCGCAGAAAATGATCCAACGCCATCCGTATCTGTTTGTGATCGGCACGCGTTTTATGTACGGCTTCCGGGTGGTTGGCCCGCTGCTGATTGGCGCCAGCCGCCTGCCGCCTAAAATTTTTCTGCCGCTGAATATTGTAGGCGCGCTGATCTGGGCGCTGCTGTTTACCACGCTGGGATATCTTGGCGGCGAGGTGATCGCGCCATGGCTGCACGACCTCGATCAGCATCTCAGGCACGGAGTCTGGCTGATTCTGGCCATCGTCCTGGTGGTGGGCGTGCGCTGGTGGCTGAAAAGACGCGGCAAAGCGGAGGCCCGTTAAACCCGATGGTATCCGGATGGCATAACGCCGCCACCCGGCCCCGGCGTTTATTTTGCGTTGAATTGCGGATTCGCCAGCATAAACCCGCCGTCGACAATCAGCGACTGACCGGTGGTATAGCTTGCGCCTTCCGAACACAGCCAGGCGACGAGGCTGGCTATTTCATGCGTAGAACCCGGTCGGGCGATAGGGATCGAGGGTTCCGATCCCGGCTCAATGTCGCTGTCATCCATATCATTCATCGGCGTGGCGATAGCGCCTGGCGCGACGGCGTTGACCAAAATATGATGCTCAATCAGTTCCAGCGCCATGGATTTAGTCAATCCCCCCAACGCATGTTTCGCCGCGGTATAGGCGCTGGCTTGCGGAAGCGGCGTATGCTCATGGACGGAGGTGATGTTGATAATGCGCCCTCCCTCTCCTTGTTTAATCATATGCCGGGCGGCGATCTGCGCGCAGAGAAACGCGCCATCGACGTCCACGGTAAAAATTTGCCGCCACTGCGTAAACGGCATATCAATAAACGCGGATTTGGTCATCGCCCCGGCATTATTGACCAGCACGTCAACGCGCCCCAGGCGCTGGATAAGATGTTCAATGGCCTGCGCGCCCTCGGGTAACTGGCTCAGGTCAAGATGAATGGTCTCTGCCCGCACACCAAACTGCGCCGCTTTTTTCGCCGTCTCCTGCGCGCCGCGTTCATCGGAATGCCAGGTGATACCAATATCAAAACCGTTTTGTGCTAATAACAATGCACACGCTTTGCCAATTCCCGAATCTGATGCCGTTACAATTGCGACTTTGGTCATATTCCTCTCCGGATGATTCATACACAGCCTAAGTATAGGAACCCTGTCTGAATCATCCGGAAAAATCAGGAATGATAACCGCCGCCCAGCGCGCTGGTAAGCTGAATAGAGGCATCCAGCCACTGGCCCTGCAACAGCAAGCCGTTACACTGCTCGCGCAGTGCCGGGATTTTGGCCTCGCTCACGCGGGAACCCGCAATAATGCCGGCATTAAAGCGCGCTTGCGCCAGACCGACCACACGCTGCGCGTCATGCTCAATCTGCTGCTGATGCTGATTTTTCTGCGCCAGCGTCTCTACCTGACTGGCGGCGCGCGCCACATCATTAACCGCATCTACCACCGCTTTGTTGTAGTTGGCGATAGAAAGGTTGCTTTGCGCTTTGGCGATATCGAGGTTGGCATTCAGCCTGCCGCTGTCGAAAATCGGCAGCGTCAGCCCGCCGGTAATGCCATATTGCTGTGCGGAATGGCGGAACAGATCGCTCAGATGTAACGCATCCTGCTGTAAAAAAGCCATCAGATTGATATCGGGATAAAACGCGGCCTTCGCGGCGTCAATGCTGCTCAACGAGGATTCAATGTACCAGTGCGCGGCCTGTAGATCCGCCCGGCGCGCCAGCAACGAATAGCCCAGTTGCGACGGTAACTGGCTTTCAACGGCGGGGAGACTCACCTGACGCAGCTTGAGCGCCGCCGATTGCGTATTGGTTAACGCGCTGAGCCGCGCTTCAATAACCTTCATTTTACCGTTAACGTCATTCAACTGCTGCTGGGTTTTGCTGGCGTCGATATCGGTCTCGACCCCTTCAACAGAAGAAGTAATGCCGTGTTGATACAGCTCCCGGTTTACCGTCACCACGTTTTGCTGCTCATGCTCGATTTGCATCAGCACATTTTTCAGCGCCGCCTGCGTCTGCCACTCCCAGTAGAGTCGCGCCACGCCGCTTGCCAGCAGTTGTCGGGTCTGCTCCTGCTCCGCTTCGCGCGCTTTGACCGCCCCGATCCGCGCGGTAACTTCAGCGCGGTTTTTCCCCCATAAATCCAGATCCCAGCCCGCCGTCAGGCCGAATGTACCGTTGGTATACCACGGCCCGGTCGTTCCCGCCGCGGGGTCGGTAATCGCGAATGGCCCCATCAGCCCTTCCGCGGACATTCGCTGGCGCTCAATGTCGGCAGAAAAGTCGAGCTGCGGGCCGTCCTGCGCCTCAACCGCTTTCGCCTGCGCTTCCGCCAGTTGAATACGCTGTTCAGCCACCTGCATATCCGGCGAATGCTGTATGGCATTATCGATCAGCGCGTCAAGCTGCGCATCGTGATACGCCTTCCACCACTGGCTATCCGGCCAACCGTTTTTCAATGCCGCCGGCAGGCTGGAATCAACATGAGAAGAGGGCGTCTGCTGGGTCAGCGACTGGCGGGTATCGTGCATAGGGGCGCAGCCCGCCAGCAAAATAAAAAGCGGTAAGCTCGCTGTCGCGGCAAGGAAAGAATTACGATTCATGGAGGTGTTCTGATAAAAAAAGGTGCGCAGAGAGTACGTCTTACGGCGATCTATTTTTTAGTTACGCGTGGCAATACATCATCAGACAACAAAAGACATATTTTGAAATTTATATGATTAGCAAATAATTTCATCTGATACATTTTTTGATGTAATACTTCAATGAAAAGTCCCACTAACCCGTTCATAAATGAACGATTTTGCTGCAATACGCGCCAGCAGCCTTCATGAGTTAAACGTCGCCGCGCCCAACAAGGCAGCAGATGGCTTAATACTTTCCTATACTTTGTTTGTATTTACCAATAAAGGGACAAACAATGAAAATTCTTCTATGGGCAATCTTAATTATTTTTCTGATTGGGCTGTTGGTGGTAACGGGCGTGTTTAAGATGATTTTCTGATTCCTGCGCCGGGCAGTGATAGTATCTGCCCGGCACACGTTCTGGACGCTGTAGAGATTAGATTTTAATAGCCTGAATCGCCCGCGCAATCTCGGACGAACGGTTTAACGCCCGAATCGACTGAAAGAGTTCCGTCGCCTCAATATATTCCTTACGTAAATATCCCAACCACTGTTTAATACGCGCGACATGGTATAAACCGGTATCGCCCTGCTTTTCCAGCCGGGTATATTTTTGTAATAACGTCACTACTTCCGGCCACGACATACGCGGCTCGTTATACTTCACCACCCGACTCAGGTTAGGAATATTTAACGCCCCACGGCCGATCATCACCGCATCGCAGCCGCTGGTCGCCATACATGCCTGCGCGCTCTGCCAGTCCCAGATTTCGCCATTAGCGATAACCGGAATAGTCAGACGCTGGCGTATTTCGCCGATCGCCTGCCAGTCGATATGCTCGGCGCGGTAGCCCTGCGCTTTGGTACGACCATGCACCACCAGTTCACTGGCGCCGGCCTGCTGCACCGCATCGGCGATTTCAAATTTTCTATCGCCGCTATCCCAGCCGAGACGCACTTTTACCGTCACCGGCAGATGCGACGGTACCGCGGCCCGCATCGCTTTCGCGCCCTGATAGATGAGTTCGGGATCTTTGAGCAATGTCGCGCCGCCGCCGCTGCCGTTCACCACTTTTGACGGACAGCCGCAGTTCAGGTCCACGCCATACGATCCCAACGCCGTCGCCCGCGCGGCGTTTTCCGCCAGCCACTGCGGATGCTGACCCAGAAGCTGAATACGCACCGGCGTGCCGGACGGCGTGCGGCTGGCGTGATGCAACTCCGGGCAGATGCGATGAAACACTTTTACCGGCAGCAGCTGATCCACCACGCGCACAAATTCGGTGATGCAGAGATCGTAATCATTCACTTCGGTCAGCAGCTCGCGCACTAACGCGTCGAGCACGCCTTCCATCGGCGCCAGTAAAACACGCATATCGGTATCCACAGCAAAAAAAGAGGCGCTATCATAACGCCTCTCTGCGATGAGCAAAACTTTTTGCCGGGTGGCGGCGCAAACGCCACCCTACGTCACGTAAAGTGCTCAACGCGGCTCAAGACAGTTATCTTCTTTCCAGCCGTACAGCCATTCGATACCGCGATAAAACGCCTCCTGCGATTTCCCTTTCCACAACAGATTACGCACCTGACGCTCCACCCCGGCGGCGTGATAGAGACGCCCCATCTCGCGGGTAGACCAGACGATACGCGCCGTGCGGGGAATACGCACCGACTCATACAGCGCAAATGCCTGCTGCGCGTCGCCGTCGCAGCGTTCCAGCGCTTTGCCTAGCGTGACGGCGTCTTCCAGCGCCATACAGGCGCCCTGGGCCATATATTGCGCCACCGGATGCGCGGCGTCGCCCACCAGAGTGATACGCTCGGTTCCCCATTTTGCGACCGGCTCGCGATCGGCGGTCGACCAGCGGCGCCAGGAGGTCGGCTTATCCAGCATCTGGCGCGGGCGGGGATGAATGCCGGCAAAATAAGAGAGCACCTCTTCTTTACTGCCGTCTTTCACGCCCCACTCTTCTTGCTGGCGGCTGTGGAATGTCACCACCAGATTGTACTGTTGGCCTCCGCGCAGCGGATAATGAACCAGGTGACAATGCGGGCCTGCCCACAGCACCGGTGCGTTAATACGTAAATCGTCCGGCATATCGTCGCAATCAATCACCGCCCGATAGACTACATGCCCCGTTACGCGCGGCGCGTCGCCGAGTAAACTTTGCCGCACGACCGATTTAACGCCGTCGCAGCCCACGAGAATATCCGCCGTCCAGCTATTTCCCTGCTCATCAAACACCGTAACGTCATCCGGCGTCTGGCGGATATCGACAATATGGGTCGAGGTACGATACTCCACGCCAGGGTGCGTCAGCACCGCTTCCCATACCGTTGCATGAATATCTACCCGGTGAATTACCGCATACGGCCCGCCAAAATGGTCGCGGAACGCCTGCCCGGTTTCAATGCGTACCACTTCTTCGGCATTCACGGCATCCATCATGGTAATGTGATCGGTAAACACCGCACGCTGGCGGGCAACATCGCCCACACCGAGACTATCCAGCGCCGAAAAAGCGTTCGGCCCAAGCTGAATACCCGCGCCAATCTCGCCAATTTCGTGCGCTTTTTCCAGCAGCATGACTTTTATTCCCTGGCGCGCCAGCGACAGCGCGGTCGCCGCGCCGCCGATTCCGCCACCTACAATAATTGCGCTTGTCACGTGAGTCATGGTCATTCTCCTTTTCAGGCCGGGATTTTATCTTGTTGATTTTCCGGCGCGGCGGCAATAAACGCCGGTAGCTGTACGCAGGCGTCATAAACGGCTTTACAGCGCGGATAGCCTGATAAATCGCAGCCCATCCTGAGCGCATTCGCCCACTGAGGAATCAGGCAGCAGTCCGCAAGGCCTGGCGCGTCGCCCACGCAGAATCGTCCGGACTGACTTTTACGCAATAGCTGCTCTACCGCGCTTAACCCTTGCTGTATCCAGTGGGCGTACCAGCGTTTTTTATCCTCTTCGCTAACCTTCAGCTCATCGGTCAGGTAGCGCAACACGCGCATGTTATTGATCGGGTGTATATCGCAGGCGATAGCGTAGACAATTTCCAGCGCCTGGCTGCGCGCCGGGTCGCTCGTCGGCAGCAGCGGCGTTTGCGGAAAATGTCGGTCCAGCCAGTCGACGATGGCCAGCGATTGCCCCAACGATTCGCCGTCATCAGTGACTAGCGTCGGCACCAGGCCTACCGGATTCATCCGTCGGTAGGCCAGCGCATTCTGCTGGCCGATACGAATATTGACGCCCACTGTCTGGTAATCAATCCCCTTTAACGCCAGCGCAATACGTACACGATAAGACGCCGAACTATTAAAGAAACTGTACAGCTTCATCGTTCACCTCAGACAATTTTCACAGCAATCGGCGTCAGACCTTCTACGTTCCCGGTGATGACATCCCCTTTCACCACTGCGCCCACCCCCTCTGGCGTACCGGTGAAAATCAAATCGCCTGGCTGCAATTCAAAAAAGCCGGACAAATAGCTGATGGTTTCATTCACCGACCAAATCAGGTGACGAATATCGCTGCGCTGATGGTCTTCGCCGTTAACCTGTAGCCAAATAGGGGCGTTATCCACATTATGCGTTTCAGCGGCTTTGTGTAATGGCGCAATGGGCGCGGAGAGATCGAACGCTTTGCCGATTTCCCACGGGCGTCCCATCTGACGCATTTCCATCTGACGATCGCGACGCGTCATGTCCAGACCGGTGGCGTATCCCCAGACATATTCATGGGCTTTTTCCAGCGGAATATCGCTCCCTTTTTTACCAATCGCCACCACCAGCTCAATTTCATAATGGTAGTTATCAGTCTGCGCCGGATACGGCAGTTCCAGGGTATCCCCCGCCGCTACCGGGACGACAGCGTCCGCTGGTTTACAAAAGAAGAACGGCGGTTCGCGGTCGGGATCAAAGCCCATTTCACGGGCATGGGCGGCATAGTTGCGACCCACGCAGTAAACGCGACGTACCGGAAACTGCTCATCACTGCCCGCCACGGGTACTGTTACCGGAGCCTGCGGCTGGAATACATATTTGGTCATGTTCTCTCTCCCTAATTAATAACGTGCTTCGCGGAACAGCCCCAGGGCTTCCTGAACCGGCTTGTCCGAAAAACTGAATAACACCGTGTCTTCGCTGCTGCGAAACGACACCTCATGCCAGGTCGGCGCCACAAAAATGTCTTTTGCGGAAAAATGAAAAGTTTCGTTGCCGATAGTGACCTGCCCTGCCCCTTCAACGACGTGGTAGATAGTGCTGTCGGTGCTCCGCGCCACACGCGAGGCAAAGCCTTTTGGCAGCAGTTGCAGGAACGCGCCCATCGACGGCATCGGATAACCGCCGGTGACGGGATTAACGTAACGCAGCTTGTAACCTTCCCACTCATCCGGATCGCCCATACGGGTCAGATCGTGCAGCGCCTCGCGACTGCGGTCGTAACGGTAGTTGAAAATCGGCGACGAGTTCCCGCGCTGGTGGCGCAGCGGCAGCATATTCGCTGCATAGCGCGGCAGATAATCGCCCTCTTTTCGCGTCACCGGCTGCTGATCTTCGGGATAGTCTTCCGCAAACCCACAGCCCAGGAGGTTGACTAACGGCAGATCCAGACCATCCAGCCATACCACTGGCTCTGACCCCGGATTACCATGATCGTGCCAGCGCCACTGCGGCGTCAGGATAAAATCGCCGGTATGCATTGGCGTGCGCTCGCCGTCCACCGCGGTAAATGCGCCTTTACCTTCGACGATAAAACGCAGCGCCGACTGGTTATGGCGATGACTCGGCGCGACTTCGCCGGGCAGGATCAGCTGTAAACCAGCGTATAAGGTCGCCGTGATCGACGACTGACCGCGCAATGCCGGATTTTCCAGCACCAGCACCCGGCGGATCGCCTCTTTCGCGCCAATGACATTGCCGCTTTCCATCAGTAGCGGACGAATTTCCTGATAATTCCAGTAGGCCGGCGCGCAGTTGGCGTTTGGCGTCTGCGGTACCAGGTGATGTAACGATTCCCACAGCGGCGTCAGATTCTGCCCGGAAATATGCTGGTAATACTGCTGACGGCTATCTTTTACGTTCTGATTTATTTCAGACATGGAGATTCTCCTTATTCGTTTACGACGCTGGCACGCGGCAGGTCGTCAGGTACAGAAATCGAAAGGCGGACAACCACCGTCAGCAGGGTAAGCATTACCGCGCTGATAGCCGCCGGAATAGCAATGACAAAAAACAACGTATCGAAAGAGAAATTGAGGGCCATCATCATGCCGCCGGAGAGCGAACCGACAATCGCCCCGCAGCGTCCAATGGCGTTCGACCAGCTCACGCCCGTCGCCCGGCTTTGGGTGGGGTACAGCGTCGCCGTCAGAGCATTAAGCCCTACCTGGGAACCGCTAATACCGATGCCGGTACCAAAAATCGCCAGCGCCATCAGCCAAAGGCCGTTTTCGCTCAGACCTATCATGACAATGCAAACCGCGCCCAGCGCATAGCTCACCGCCAGTACCCGGAACGGGTTAAGCCGGTCCATCAACACGCCGAGTAACAGCGCGCCAAGCGTACCGCCGACCTGGAATGCGGCAGTCACCCATGATGCCTGTTGCAGATCAATACCGCGATGGTTAAGTAACGTCGGCATCCAGCTGGAAAGCAGATAGATAATGAGCAGGCTCATAAAGAACACCACCCATAACATCAGGGTAATGACAAGCTGTCGCCCGGCAAAAAGCTGGCGAATACTGCCTTTGGCGATGGCTGCCGTCTCATGCAGAAAGAATTGCGTATCGTGATAGCGCTCGCCGGTAATGGCGCTGACCGTCCGGGCGACAACGGCTTGCGGTAGTTGGCGGCGTACCTGCCAGCGGGGAGATTCCGGCAGCGCGAACAGCAGGCCGAAAAACAGCATCAAAGGCAAGATGCCGCCTAGCGCCAGAATTCCGTGCCAGCCAATCAGCGGCACCAGTTGCGCGCTCACAATCCCGCCCATCGCCGACCCCAGGGTAAAACCGCAGAACATCAGCGTGACCAGCGCTCCGCGTCGACGAGCGGGAAGGTATTCCGACGTCATGGTGATGGTATTCGGCATCGCTCCGCCCAGTCCCAGACCGGTTAAGAAGCGCAGCAACACCAGGGTTTCTATATCCGGCGAGAAAGCGGAAAGCAGGCTCAATGCGCCGAATAGCGCCACGCAAAGCTCAATGACCCGCTTGCGGCCAAAGCGATCCGCCAGCGGCCCGCATAGCAGCGCGCCGGCCGTAAGCCCCAGCAGCCCTGCGCCAAACAGCGGCGCAAGTTCGCTGGCGCTTAGCTGCCAGTGAGTACGAATATCCGGGGCGATGAAGCCAATCGCGGCGGTGTCGAAACCGTCGAGCATAACCACCAGAAAACAGCAGATGATAACGCGCCACTGCATTTTGCCGACGGGCGCGGCATCAATAAGGGCTTGTAGATCACGTCGTTGAGTCATAGCTAATGCCTCAGTGCAGGGAGATAGATGTTGTTTTTATGTTTGCTATGTTACGAGTTTGTAGAGTGAGCGATAAAATGTACAATGGCTTTTCAGGCAGAGACATAACCTGGAGGTTATAGCGAATGGCGAACTGGGCGCAGAAATTGAAATTACATCACCTACAAACGCTGGTTGCGCTGGGCGAACAGGGCAACCTGACGCACGTCGCCCGGATGATGAATATCTCCCAGCCGGCGCTATCGAAGTGGTTATCTCAACTCGAAGATGAGATAGGCATCACGCTTTTTGAGCGCCACAGTAAAGGGCTACGGCCCTCGGAAGGCGGTAAATTACTGCTCCAGCACGCCCAGCGCCTAATTAACGATCTGGAGCGTTCACAGTATGAAATCGCCCGTTTCAAGCAGGGCGGCCTGGTTGGCAGCCTGAAGATCGGCTGTTCGCCCGTGGCGACTGACTGCGTATCACAGGCGATTCTGAGCCTGCTTAACGAAATGCCGACGCTGCATCTGAATATTGAAGAGAAGGTAATGACGCCGCTGCTGCACGATTTGCTTGCCGGTCAGGTGGATGTGGTGGTAGGGCGTGTCGGCGGACGCGCCCTGCAACTGCCGCTTAATTATCAGGTACTTTATACCGAGCCGGTCTGCTTTGTGGCGCGTCCGCACCATCCGCTGGCCGCGCGAGCGCAGATCGCCTGGAGCGATCTGGCGCACTGGCGGTGGATAGTCTGGCCAACCGGCACCCCTATTCGCATCAGTATTGATAACGCCCTCGTCGATAATGGCGTCATGCTCCCGGAAAACACCATTGAATCGGCGTCAATGAACGTCAGCACCAATTTGCTGCAAAGCAGCGATATGATCTCTATTCTTTCTTTACGGCTGGCGCAACGCTATGCCAGCCAGGGGCAACTGGCGATTTTAAACTTGCCAAAAATTGAGCAAAAAGGCAGCGTAGGGATGTTCTGGCGTAAGAATGAGACGCCGTCTTTGGCCCTGAGTCGCTTTTTGTATTTTTTAGCCCAAGTTTAACGCCGCCGACCAGGGGCATTGCCCGATGTTCCTGCTGTCTATACCCACTATGCTAAGAATTCATGATGTGATCGGTAGCACGTTTTAACGTTTAATTGTATGATGAATCCATCTCATCAAGGGCTTTAAACATGAGTAAGTCACTGAATATTATCTGGCAATATATACGCGCTTTTGTATTGATTTATGCCTGTTTGTACGCAGGCATTTTTCTTGCATCACTCCTTCCTATCACTATTCCCGGCAGCATTATCGGGATGTTAATTCTGTTTGTATTGCTGGCGCTGCAAATTCTGCCGGCAAAGTGGGTTAACCCCGGCTGTTATGTGCTGATTCGTTATATGGCGTTGCTGTTTGTGCCAATTGGCGTTGGGGTCATGCAATATTTTGACTTACTGCGCGCGCAATTCGGCCCGGTGGTGGTCTCTTGCGCTATCAGTACGCTGGTCGTTTTTGTGGTCGTAAGCTGGAGTTCACATCTGATACACGGTGAGCGTAAAGTGGTTGGGCAGAAGGGAACGAAAAAATGATGACATATATCTGGTGGTCGTTACCGCTGACGCTGGCGGTATTTTTCGCCGCCCGCAGACTGGCGGCGCATTTTAAAATGCCGTTGCTGAATCCGCTGCTGGTGGCAATGGTAGTCATTATTCCTTTTCTGTTGCTGACCGGTATTCCCTACGAGCACTACTTCAAAGGCAGCGAAGTACTTAACGATCTGCTGCAACCGGCGGTGGTGGCGCTGGCCTATCCCCTTTATGAACAGTTGCACCAGATTCGCGCGCGTTGGAAATCCATTATTAGCATCTGTTTTGTCGGCAGTCTGGTAGCGATGATTACCGGGACATCCGTTGCCTTGCTGATGGGCGCAACGCCTGAAATCGCGGCATCGGTACTGCCTAAATCCGTGACTACGCCTATCGCGATGGCGGTGGGCGGCAGCATCGGCGGCATCCCTGCGATCAGCGCGGTATGCGTAATTTTTGTCGGTATTCTGGGCGCGGTGTTTGGCCACACGCTGTTAAACGCGATGCACATCCGTACTAAGGCCGCACGCGGGCTGGCAATGGGGACCGCCTCACATGCGCTCGGTACTGCGCGCTGTGCCGAGCTGGATTACCAGGAAGGCGCGTTTAGCTCCCTGGCGCTGGTGATCTGCGGCATTATTACCTCGCTGGTAGCGCCCTTTTTGTTTCCGCTCATTCTGGCGGTAATGCGCTAACGACGGGACAAAAGACCGGGTTAAAATTTGCGATACGTCGCGCATTTTTTATTTAAGTTTCACAAGTTGCATAAGCAATGAGATTTAGATCACATATTAAGACATAGCAGGCCCGTAAACTACGGTTCCATTACATTGTTATGAGGCAACGCCATGCATCCACGTTTTCAAACTGCTTTTGCCCAGCTTGCGGATAATTTGCAATCAGCGCTGGCCCCTATCCTGGCGGACCACCATTTTCCCGCCATGCTGACCGCAGAGCAGGTCTCGACGCTTAAAAATACGGCGGGACTGGACGAAGACGCGCTGGCTTTCGCACTGTTACCTCTGGCGGCGGCCTGCGCCCGTACCGATTTGTCCCATTTTAACGTCGGCGCGATTGCGCGCGGCGTTAGCGGCAACTGGTATTTCGGCGCGAATATGGAGTTCCTGGGCGCCACCATGCAACAAACTGTGCATGCTGAACAAAGCGCGATTAGCCACGCCTGGCTACGCGGCGAAAAAGGGCTCGCCGCCGTCACCGTTAACTACACGCCTTGCGGCCACTGTCGCCAGTTTATGAACGAGCTGAACAGCGGTCTGGATCTGCGTATTCATCTGCCGGGCCGCGCGCCGCATACGTTACGCGATTATCTGCCTGACGCTTTCGGGCCAAAAGATCTGGAGATCAAAACGCTGCTGATGGACGAGCAGGATCATGGCTTTACGTTAACGGGCGATACGCTAACGCAAGCGGCGATTACGGCAGCCAATAAGAGCCATATGCCTTATAGCCACTCACCGAGCGGCGTGGCGCTGGAATGTAAAGATGGCCGTATTTTCACCGGCAGCTATGCGGAAAACGCCGCCTTTAACCCTACGCTTCCCCCGCTGCAAGGCGCGCTAAACCTGCTGAGTCTCAATGGCTATGACTATGCGGATATTCAGCGCGCGATTCTGGCGGAAAAAGGCGATGCAGCATTAATTCAATGGGATGCCACCGCCGCAACGCTGAAAGCGTTAGGTTGCCATAATATTGACCGCGTGCTTCTCGGCTAAGCAAATGTGCCGGATAGCGACGCACTGGCGTCTTATCCGGCCTGACTCTCCTCTCCCGCGACCCGATACAAGGGAAATCATGCTGAAAACCTCCGCAATCAGACGGCGGTTTCTTGCGCTACGTCTTCGGGTACAGTAGCCTGATCGTACTTTCATCCTGGTATCGAGTTTCCTGCATGTTAAAGCGCGTGTTTTACAGCCTGTTGGTCCTGGTAGGCTTGCTGCTGTTGACGGTGCTTGGCCTCGATCGGTGGATGAGCTGGAAAACAGCGCCCTATATCTATGACGAGCTACAGGATCTCCCCTACCGCCAGGTTGGCGTCGTGTTAGGGACAGCCAAATACTATCGCAAGGGTGTCATTAATCAGTACTATCGTTACCGTATTCAGGGCGCGTTAAACGCTTACAATAGCGGTAAAGTCAATTACCTGCTGCTCAGCGGCGACAATGCCCTGCAAAGCTATAACGAACCGATGACCATGCGCAAAGACCTCATCGCGGCGGGCGTCGATCCTGCGGACATTGTGCTTGATTACGCTGGCTTCCGTACGCTTGACTCCATTGTGCGTACCCGCAAAGTGTTTGATACCAACGACTTTATTATCATCACTCAGCGCTTCCACTGCGAACGCGCCTTGTTTATTGCGCTGCATATGGGCATTCAGGCGCAGTGTTACGCGGTACCTTCGCCCAAAAATATGCTGACAGTGCGCCTGCGCGAATTTGGCGCCCGCTTTAGCGCGCTGGCGGATCTCTATATTTTTAAACGCGAACCGCGTTTTTTAGGCCCGCTGGTACCTATTCCCACGCAGCATCAGGTGCCGAATGACGCCCAGGGGTATCCGGCCGTTACGCCGGAACAATTGCTTGAACTGGAAAAGAAAAAAGGGAAATGATCATGGATGTACAGACGATATTTGTCATATTAGCCTTTCTGCTACTCCCGCTTTTTTGCTTCCGTGAGGCCTGGAAAGGCTGGCGAACCGGCGCGGTAGATAAAGTTGTCAAAAATGCGCGAAAACCGGTTTATGTCTATCGCCATGCCGATCCCGTACAATATTGGTCTTATCTTTTTCTTTATACCGGTTGCGGTTTTTTATTTACTGGAATGATTATTTATCTTCTTTTTTATCGTTAATCTATTTATTATCCCTTTAAAATTGAGAATAGTTATTATTATGATATAAGGAACAAATGCTGTTTTGCATTCTGGTTTCATTTTTTTGTGAATTCTTTCACAGAATACCCTTCTTTCAATGCTTAGGCTGGCGGTAGATTTTGGATCATTAAAACGCGTTATTTGCGTTTCGCCTTAATTTATTCAAGCATTAAGGAAGATTATATGCCGCAACAAAATTATCTGGATGAACTCACGCCTGGTTTTACGCCATTACTGGCAATAAAAGAGGCTTCACGTTGTTTATTATGTCACGATGCGCCCTGTAGTCAGGCTTGCCCGGCGCAAACCGATCCGGGGAAATTTATTCGTTCTATTTACTTTCGCAATTTTAAAGGCGCAGCGGAAACTATCCGGGAAAATAATGCGCTTGGCGCCGTCTGCGCCAGAGTCTGTCCGACGGAAAAATTATGCCAGCGCGGATGTACACGTTCCGGAATAGATAAACCTATTGATATTGCACGCCTGCAACGTTTTATTACCGATTTTGAACAGCAGACCGCCATGCAGATTTATCAGCCCGGGAGTAAAACACACGGGAAAGTCGCGATTATTGGCGCGGGTCCGGCAGGTTTGCAGGCAAGCGTGACGCTCACGCATTTAGGCTATGACGTCACCATTTACGAAAAACAGCCGCAGCCCGGCGGATGGCTGCGTCACGGCATCCCGGCATTTCGTCTGCCGCAAAGCGTACTCGATCAGGAAATTGCCCGCATTGTAGAAATGGGCGTCAATATTAAATGTAATTGTGACGTGGGCGGGTCGCTATCGCTTGCGCAACTCAAAGCCGAATATCGCGCCGTGCTGATGACCGTCGGGATGTCCTGTGGCTCTGATTTACCGTTATTTGAGCAAGCCAGTCACGTAGAGATTGCCGTTGATTTTTTACAGCGCGCCCGTCAGGCCGACGGCGATATTAGCGTTCCGCGTAGCGCATTAATTATTGGCGGCGGCGACGTAGCGATGGATGTCGCCAGTACGTTAAAAATTCTCGGCTGTCCTTCCGTCACCTGCGTGGCGCGGGAAGAATTAGCCCAATTCCCCGCCAGCGAAAAAGAATTTACCAGCACGCAGGCATTAGGCGTATCGATTATTGATGGTTTTACGCCTGTCGCCGTCAGCGGAAATAAAGTGACCTTCCACCATGTACGCCACTCAGGAGAACTGACGCTGGAAGCGGAAAATATTATTTTGGCCGTGGGGCAGCACGCGCGACTGGATACCTTTGCGGAGATAAAAGCGCAGCATAATATTATCGACACGCATAATTATCAAACCGACGACCCGGCGATCTTTGCCGCTGGCGATATTGTTAAAGGTGATAAGACCGTCGTTTATGCGGTAAAAACCGGAAAAGAAGCCGCTCAGGCTATTCATCATTATTTAGAGGAGGCCTGCTCATGTTAACAAAAGATTTGTCTGTTACCTTTTGCGGCGTTAAGTTTCCCAATCCGTTTTGTCTTTCTTCTTCTCCGGTAGGCAATTGTTATGAGATGTGCGCCAAAGCCTATGATACCGGCTGGGGCGGGATCGTTTTTAAAACCATTGGTTTTTTTATTGCCAACGAAGTCTCTCCACGTTTTGACCACCTGACGAAAGAAGATACCGGTTTTATTGGTTTCAAAAACATGGAGCAAATTGCTGAGCATCCGCTGGAAGAGAATCTGGCCGCCATTCGACGGCTAAAACAGGATTATCCGGATAAGGTGCTGATTGCTTCCATCATGGGAGAAAATGAACAGCAGTGGCAGGAACTGGCGCGTCTGGTTGAAGAAGCCGGCGCGGATATGATTGAGTGTAACTTCTCTTGCCCGCAGATGACCTCGCACGCCATGGGAAGCGATGTAGGGCAAAGCCCGGAACTGGTTGAAAAATACTGCCGCGCCGTAAAACGCGGTTCATCTTTGCCAATGCTGGCGAAAATGACACCGAATATTGGCGATATGTGCGAAGTCGCGCTGGCCGCCAAACGCGGCGGAGCCGACGGTATCGCCACCATCAACACCGTGAAATCCATCACTAACATCGACCTGAACCGCAAAATCGGGATGCCGGTGGTTAACGGTAAATCCAGTATCTCCGGTTATTCAGGAAAAGCGGTGAAACCCATTGCGCTGCGTTTTATCCAGCAGTTGCGAATGCACCCTGAACTGCGCGATTTCCCGATTAGCGGTATCGGCGGCATTGAAACCTGGGAAGACGCTGCCGAATTTCTGCTGCTGGGCGCGGCGACCCTACAGGTGACGACAGGCATTATGCAATACGGTTACCGCATTGTAGAAGATATGGCGAGCGGCCTCAGCCACTATCTGGCCGATCAGGGATTTGCCTCATTACAGGAGATGATCGGGCTGGCGAATGGCAATATTATCCCGGCGGAAGAGCTGGATCGCAGCTATATCGTCTATCCGCGGATTAATCAGGAGAAATGCGTCGGCTGCGGACGTTGCTATATCTCCTGCTATGACGGCGGTCATCAGGCGATGGAGTGGGATGAACACAGCCGCACGCCGCATTGCAATACGGAAAAATGCGTCGGTTGTCTGCTGTGCGGTCATGTCTGCCCGGTCGCCTGTATTGATTTAGGCGAGGTCAAATTTAAAAAAGGCGAAAAAGAGCACGCGTTAACACTGTAGCTCGCGGTATGAAGCCCGGCGCGCAGTTTCGCTGCGCCGGGTTATCTGATAAGCAAAGTAATAGGTCTGGATAACTACTTCTTACGCGCGTATTTCAGCGAGTCCAGCGCCACGGCGAAAATGATAATGCCGCCTTTGATAATGTACTGCCAGTACGGGTTTACCCCGATATAGGTCAGGCCATAGTTGATGACGGTAAAGATAATGACGCCGGTCACCACGCCGAAGACCGTCCCCACTCCGCCGCTAAACGATACGCCCCCGACCACGCACGCGGCAATCGCATCCAGTTCATACATAAAGCCGAGGTTGTTGGTGGCAGAACCAATACGCCCTGCTTCCAGTAAGCCGCCGAAGGCATAAAACACGCCGGAGAGCGCATAAATCATCAGCAGGTTCAGCGCCACGTTTACGCCAGAAACTTTCGCCGCCTCCGGGTTGCCGCCAATAGCAAAAATGTTTTTACCAAAACGGGTCTTATTCCACAGCACCCAGACAAACGCTACCGCAATCAGAGCGTAAAAGGTGATGTATGAGAGCCGGAAACTGCCCATCGCCACAAAGCCCTGTGCAAAGGTGGAAAAGCCGCTGTCAAAGCCGGAAATGGGCGAAGCGCCGACAAAGTCATAGTAAAGGGAGTTGATCCCATAAACGATAATCATCGTGCCAAGCGTGGTAATAAACGGCGTCACGTTCAGGTAAGCAATGATGATGCCGTTCACCAGGCCAATCACCGCGCCAATCGCGCAGACAATCAGGATGACCAGCGCAATCGGCATGGTCGCCATTTCCGGAAACACTTTATTGGCGTTTTCCATTGATTGCAGTAATGTTGCCGCCACGACCGCCGCCAGCCCTACCTGACGCCCCGCCGACAGGTCTGTCCCCTGGGTGACGATGAGTCCCGCCACGCCCAGCGCGATAATAATACGTACCGAAGATTGCGTCAGAATATTACTTAAATTCAGCAAACTTAAAAAAGTCGGGTCCTGGAAAATAATAATCGCCAGCAGCACTAAAAGAACGACGTAAATTCCGCCCTCTTTCAGCCAGGTCAAAAAGCTTTTCTTGTTTAACGCACTCATAAGGAGCCCCTGATCTTAAAGGTGCAAAGAAGCAAGACGCAAAATTTCGTTTTGCGTTGTTGTTTTAGTATCGACAATGCCGGAAACGAGACCGTTACTCATCACCAGGATACGATCGGTAATCCCTAACAGCTCCGGCATTTCAGAAGAGATAATGATGATCCCCTTGCCTTTTTTCGCCAGTTCCGCAATAAGCTGATAAATTTCAAACTTTGCGCCGACATCAATACCGCGGGTCGGTTCGTCCAGCATTAATATTTCCGGCTGCGTTAATAGCCAGCGACCAATGATCACCTTTTGCTGATTGCCGCCGGAAAGTGAGCCAATTTGCGTGCGATGCCCCGGCGTTTTTACCCGCATGGAATCAATAACCCATTGGGTGTCGCTTTTCATCCGGGAATTATCCAGTAGCCCCACTTTATTTTTATAATTACGGATATTCGAAATTAATGAGTTAAATCCGATATCCAGATAGGCATAAATTCCGGTGGAACGACGCTCTTCCGTCACCAGCGCAAAACCGTGGTTAATCGCTTCGTTCGCAGTGTGATTATTAATTTTCTTGCCATGTAAAGTGATTGTCCCGGACGACTTCTCACGAATGCCAAACAGCGTTTCGACGATATCGGTACGCTTTGCCCCAACCAGACCGGCAATGCCCAGAATTTCGCCCTTGTGCAAATCAAAGGAGACATCGCGAATGGAAGGCTGGCGCAGTGAGGTCAGGTGACGAACCTCCAGAATCACGTCGCCCGGCTTATTTTCTTTATCCGGAAAGCGCTGGTTCAGGGAACGCCCGACCATCATCGCAATGATCTTATCCATATCCAGCCCTTCCAGCGGCTGGGTGGCAATCCACTGACCGTCGCGCAAGATAGTAATTTCATCGCACAATTGAAAAATTTCTTCCATTTTATGCGAGATATAAACAATTCCGCAGCCACGTTCTTTCAGCTTGCGAATAATGGTGAACAGATGATTAACCTCTTTCTCAGTTAACGATGAGGTCGGCTCATCCATAATAACGATCTTAGCGTTATAGGAAAACGCCTTCGCAATTTCGATCATCTGCATTTGCGAAACGGATAACGTTCCCACGCGCGCGCGCGGGTCAATATCGATATCCAGATCATCAAATATCGCTTTGGTATCCTGGTACATTTTATCCTGGTCGACAAACATACCTTTGGTGGGATAACGTCCCAACCACATGTTATCCATGACCGAACGTTGCAATACCAGATTTAACTCCTGGTGTACCATCGAAATCCCATTCTCCAGCGCTTCTTTCGCCGAATGGAAGTTCACTTCTTTTCCCTGAAATACAATGCTGCCGGAGTCTTTTTGATAAATACCGAAAAGACATTTTAATAATGTTGATTTGCCTGCGCCGTTTTCGCCCATTAATGCATGAATAGAGTGCGGACGAACGTTTAAGTTGACATTATCAAGCGCTTTCACGCCGGGAAATGATTTGTTAATGCCACGCATTTCCAACAAATATTCACCCGACGACGGAGAGATCGTGCTGCCCATAATGATACCCTGTCGGCCTTTTTAATTATGACTATCCGCGCCGGATGGCAAAAGAAATACGTTATCCGGTCTGCGGCGCGTCACCCTTCCACGGTTTCAGGGCGCAACAAAATTGCGCCCACAGACGGAAAAGTTATTTTTGGGTAAATTCGCTCAGATTGTCTTTGTCCACGCCGACATAAGGCACGCGCACGATTTTGTTCTCAATCTTCCAGTTGGTGCCGTCAGCCGCGCCCTTGCCTTCGGCGAGGTTTTTCGCCAGATCGAATGTCGCTTTCGCCTGATTGTTGGCGTCATTCAGTACCGTACCGGCCATCGCGCCCGATTTCACCAGCGCCAAAGCTTCCGGTAACGCATCGACGCCAAAGACCGGAATCGACGATTTATTATGCGCTTTCAGCGCCTCTACCGCGCCCATCGCCATCGCATCGTTATTCGCGATAACCACTTCAATCTTGTTAGCGTTCGGGCCAGATAGCCAGGCATCCATCTTATCTTTTGCCTGCGCGGTATCCCACATGGCGGTGTCTAACGCCAGTTGCTCGGTCTGAATACCTTTATCATTTAACTCTTTCACCACATACGTCGTACGAGCTTCAGCATCCGGGTGCCCCGGCTCGCCTTTCAGCAGAACATACTGAATTTTACCGTCTTTATTCAGATCCCAACCCTGATTCGCCTGCCAGTGTTTGGCAATCAAGTCGCCCTGAATCACACCGGATTCTTTAGAGTCAGTCCCGACATAATACGCCTTGTCATAGCTGTCCAGCGCTTTGCGGGAAGGCTCTTTGTTAAAGAACACCACCGGCACATTTTGCCCGCGCGCTTTCTCAATCACCGTACCGGCGGCTGCCGGGTCGACCAGGTTAATCGCCAGAGCTTTAACCCCTTTCGCCAATAAAACGTCAATTTGATCATTCTGTTTAGATTGATCGTTTTGCGAGTCATTCATCAGTAGCTGAACATCCGGCGCGGATTTGCCATCTTTTTCAATAGCCTTACGCACCACGGACATAAAGTTATCGTCATATTTATAAATCGTCACGCCAATACGAGTATCAGCCGCCTGCGCGTGCGCGCCGAATAACAGACTTGCCATCACGGCAGAAAGGGTCAGTACCTTCTTATTCATGGTAGCTCCGGTTTTATTATGTAGGGTATAGCGTAAAAAAATGCCCGGCTGTTCAGCACGTTAACGCGTGTTACTGAACGCCGAAGCGTATTTAGAGCCTATCCCACCAGGCGTTATTGGCGCAGCCAGTTTGGACACGGACAGCGCGCAAAAACCGGAGCGTACACGTAGTACGTGAGGTTTGACTCGCTACGCTCGCCCTTCGGGCCGCCGCTAGCGGCGTTCAAAACGCTAACGCGTTTTGGCGAGCACTGCCCAGGTCCAAAATGGCAAGTAAAATAGCCCTAATGGGATAAGCTCTTATTCAACTCTTTATTTTTGTCCGGTAGTCGCGGGATATTGTGATAACGGTTTTTATAAGCGAAATACCCCAGCAAAACTGACAACTAACTGTTACACGTTAGTTACAGTGCGACAAACGTTGTCATCATAGCTATCACAATGTTAATAAACTGTGAATTTACTCACAGATTGAAAACGGTTACATGCGGTGCGTAATCAGTTAGTGATCAGTACCGCATTCTGTCGCCATGCCACCGAATGGCGCCGTACCAGGGTCGGCATGAAGCAGTGCGTCGCCGTGATATCCAGCGTGCCTGCAGCCCCCTGTAACGCCAGCTCGGTCGCGATTTTCGCCATAGAAGCAATAGGATAGCGCACGGTAGTCAACTGAGGATCGGTATAACGAGCAATAGGGATATCATCGAAACCGATGACAGACAGATGCAAGGGAATGGCGATGCCGTTATCTTTTAACGCCGTCAGCGCGCCCGCCGCCATGTTATCGTTATAGGCAAATACCGCCGTCAGTTGCAGATTGCGTCCCAGCAACTCAACCATTGCCGACTCGCCGCCCTGCATGTCCGGCGTGCCGGTGCCTATCCAGCTCTCCGACGCAGCAATCCCCTGCTCTTGCAGCGCGTGTAACCACCCTTCTCTGCGCATCGCGTCATCTTCAATACGGTGGCTGGAGGCCAGGTAGCCGATGCGTTGATGTCCATTATTCAGCAACATTCGGGTCGCCATTCTGGCGCCGCTCACATTGTCGAGACAAACACAACGATGCGCATAACCCGGCACGATACGGTTAATCAGCACCATACCGGGGATCTGATCCATAAAGTCGCTCAGCTCGCGATCGGTTAAGGCTTTTGAGTGAACAATCAATGCGTTACAACGCTGACGGATCAAGACTTCAATCGCATGGCGCTCTTTTTCCGCCTCATGATAACTGTTGCCAATGAGAACATATTTCTGGTGCTGCTGCGCGACCAGATCTACGGCTTTCACCAGAGCGCCGAAAAAGGCATCGGAAACATCCATGACCACGACGCCGATGGTGTCGCTCACCTGGGTGGCCAGCGCTTGCGCATTCGCATTTGGCCGATATCCCAGCAGGGTGACGGCCTGCATAACGGCGTCACGGGTGTCGGGACTGACTAACGCGCTGTTATTCAGTACGCGGGAAACGGTCGCTACAGACACGCCAGCCTGGCGCGCTACATCACGAATGGTGATCATATTCACTGCCCTGTTTGAGTTCAAAAATGCTCACAAATGCCCCGTTAGCAGGCGGCTATTTTGTCAGCACCCTGCCCAGGGCTGCGTGAGAAACATCACAGGGATGGAAACGGTTACAGCCATTTTGTTAATGAATGTGATCCAGATCGTTATCTGAGCGATCCTGACGCGCGCAACGTGAGTTGACGCCATAACCACTCGACCGGTCCCTGTCGCCAGAAACGTAGCCAGATGACGGAAAAGAGAAGGTTTATTGCCCATACCGGAACGACAAAGAACAAGAGTTCCAGTCGATTGAATTTCATAAATAAGCCAAACTGATAAAACAGCGTGGTACAGATGATCGTCTGCAGCAGATAATTGGTCAGCGCCATTCGCCCTACGCAGGCAATGGCAAGTGTCAGTCTGCATCGGCTAAGCTGCGGCCAGAAGCCAAACATCAGCGCGGCATAGCCCAGCGTTTGCAACGGCGCGCTCAGTTCGCGCGGCGCCTGCAATAAGAAGGCGCACCAGCGGTACGCCCAGTCCAGCCGCCATTGTAAAATGACCGCAGGCAGGTTGATCATTAGCCCTAACGCCACCAGCAGAGCCCCGGTACGGCGATAGTGCCGCAGACTGTACTGACCTTTCAGCCAGCCGCTACGCATTAGCGCAGCGCCCAGCAGCATCATACCCGCCAGTTGCCAGCCATACTGCGCGCCGAGCGCCAGTAAACTATTCGACAGCATCTCTGCCCGGTTGCTGATAGCCTCCATGCCGCCATTCAGCTTCCAGTATTTTTCATACAATATTGCCGACGCATCCGGCGTCCAGGCGCGGCTGGTTTCGCTACTCGATACCACGCCCAGCAGCAGTAGCACGCCAATCCCGACCAGATAAAGGAGTATGCCAGTATTGAACAGGCTTTTTACCGAAGGCGCGTCGCGTACCAGTCGCCAGCAAATTAACCCGACCAGACCGTAGGCCAGCAGAATGTCGCCGTCCCAAAAGAATAACGCATGGATAAAACCTAACAGTACCAATAGCGTTAAGCGCGACTGAATCCACTGTTTACCACGCGGAAGCAGCATTTGTAGCCCCGCGCCAAACAACAACGCGAACAGAGTAAGAAACTTAGCCTGCGCCACAATATCGAGAATCGCCCAGGACCAGGCGTCTTCGGGAACGATCGCGCCGTACCAGGCGGGATTGAGATAAGCCGCCTTCGGCAATCCAAAGGCGCTAATGTTAAGAAGCAGGATACCGAGGATAGCGACGCCACGTACAAAATCCAGCGTGACATTACGCTCCATCGTCTCCGCCTTAATCATGGATGATGGCGAACGGCACGCAGAAACTCCTGGCGCGTATTCTGGCTGGACTTAAACAATCCGCCCAGCGACGTCGTCGTCGTGGCGCTGGTTGCGTCACGAATACCGCGCGCTTTCACGCAGTAATGCACCGCATCAATCGATACCGCTACATTATTGGTGCCGAGCAAGGTTTGCAGCGCCGTCAGAATTTGTTGGGTCAAACGTTCCTGAACCTGCGGACGCTGGGCGAAGAATTGCACGATGCGGTTAATTTTCGACAGGCCGATCACGGAATCTTTGGGGATATACGCGACGGTCGCTTTGCCATCAATGGTCACAAAGTGATGTTCACAGGTGCTGGTCAGCGTGATATCGCGGACGGTGACCATTTCATCCACCTTCATTTTATTTTCAATGAGGGTAATTTTCGGGAAATTGGCATAGTCGAGGCCGGCGAAAATCTCGTCAACGTACATCTTAGCGATACGATGCGGCGTTTCCATCAGACTGTCATCGCTCAAATCGAGATTCAGCAACTGCATAATCTCAGTCATATGCCCTGCGATAAGGCTTTTTCGCGTTTCATTATCCAGTTCATCCATAGGCGGGCGCAGCGGCGTTTCCAGCCCCCGGGCAACCAGCGCGTCATGAACCAGGGCCGATTCTTTACTGAGTGATGGCATTAATCGTGTTCTCCTGCAGGTGTGGCGCCTCTGCCCTGCATGGGGCAAAGTTTGTCAATATTGTGACAGTGTGATTATTGTGCGTGAGGTAGCGCACATAATCCAGTATTCACGCCCATAATTGTTGAAATTGTCGCTGCCTTTCATGACATCTTTTCCGGTGCGGGAATGATGGCAGGACAAAGGGCATATTTGTTAACGCAACGTTATTTAAATGATGAAGCATGTTTATGTATTACGGAAGTGAAAGTTACTCACAACGCGGTGAATAATCTGTATTATGAAGAATTTGCATACCTTATCAGGTTCACTATAAAAGGAGCCCCCGCATGGAAATGCTCGAAGAGCACCGATGTTTTGGCGGCTGGCAGCAGCGCTGGCGTCATCATGCCGCCACGCTAAACTGCGCCATGACATTCAGCATTTTTCTTCCGCCGACTCAGGATAATGAACCGCCTCCGGTACTGTACTGGTTGTCCGGGTTGACCTGCAATGATGAGAACTTTACCACCAAAGCAGGCGCGCAGCGTATCGCAGCAGAACTGGGCATTGTATTGGTGATGCCGGATACCAGTCCACGCGGTGAACAGGTCGCCGACGATAGCGGATACGATTTAGGCCACGGCGCCGGGTTTTATCTCAATGCTACACAGCCGCCCTGGGCCAGCCATTATCGCATGTACGATTACCTGCGCGATGAGCTTCCGGCGCTTATCCAGACACAGTTTAACGTCAGCGACCGTTGCGCCATCAGCGGGCACTCGATGGGCGGCCACGGCGCATTAATCATGGCGCTGAAAAATCCGGGCAAATACACCAGCGTCTCTGCTTTTGCGCCTATCGTCAACCCCAGCCGCGTGCCGTGGGGAATCAAAGCGCTTACCGCTTATCTCGGCGAAGATGAATCAGCCTGGACTGAGTGGGATAGCTGCGAATTAATGCTGGCCAGCCAGCCGCAGGACGCCATTCCTGTGCTCATCGATCAGGGCGACAGCGATCAATTCCTCGCCGATCAGCTTCAGCCCGCCGTACTGGCGGAAGCCGCGCGGCAAACCGCCTGGCCGATGACGCTACGAATCCAGCCTGGTTACGATCATAGCTATTATTTTATTGCGTCCTTCATCGAGGACCATCTGCGCTTTCATGCCAGGTATTTACGGGACGAGCGTGAGACGTCACCAACATAATGAATTTTCCAGCGCCGCGCTGTAATTCACCTCCTCCGACTGCGGCGCGGAAGATTTATTATTTAAATCCGCGGCCTGCTGGCGTACCTGAAGGCGGCCGCTGCCCTCTCCGCCTTCATAACTTTCGTGAAAATTACGCAGCTCGGATTCAAACAGCACCGCATCAAGATTATGCAACTTATCCAGCGCCCGCAGGAGAGAAATTAACGTATCAAGATTGAGCCCTCCTCCCTTCTCGATACGCTTGATGGTGGCAATGCCAACGTGCGCGCGATCGGCAAGCTGCTGCTGGGTCATCGAAAGAGACAGACGCGTCTCCTTTAAGCGGGCGCACAACGACAGGATAATCTCGTCGTTATTCATCGTATTGTATTTCACGCTGTTACCCTCTCTTGCGCGGCTGAATTTTCCCCAGCGAACCATGATACGTTTCACGGTATTTAGCGCTCATGTCTTTACCGGTCTCGTACATCGCAGCAATGATCTCATCGAGCGAAATACAGGGTTCGCTTACGCGACTCATCGCCATCGTCGCCGCGTTTATCGCTTTCACGGCAGAGATAGCATTTCTCTCTATGCAGGGAATTTGTACCTGCCCGCCCAGCGGATCGCAGGTCAATCCCAGATGATGTTCCATGGCAATTTCAGCGGCGCTCAGCGTTTGCTCCACGGATGCGCCCATCAGTTCAGCCAGGCCCGCCGCCGCCATTGAGCACGCCACGCCGATTTCCCCCTGACAGCCAACTTCAGATCCCAGAATAGAGGCGTTTTGTTTAAACAATATCGCGATAGCGGCGGCGGTCAGGAAGAAACGGGTCAGAGCACCGGGCTCCAGCGGCGTGACAAATTTATCATACCAGCAGAGCGCTGCCGGAATGATGCCGCACGCGCCATTGGTTGGCGCGGTAACAATCTGTCCGCCGCTGGCATTTTCTTCGCTTACCGCAATCGCGAAGGCATTGACCCAGTTCAGCGCGGTTAAAAAATCGCTGGCGGAGCGGTTAGCCTGTAACGTCTTATGTAACGCACAGGCGCGCCGCGGTACCTGATAGGGACCGGGTAATACCCCCTCAGTATGCAGGCCGCGATAAACCGCCTGCTGCATCACGTCCCATATTTGCGCCAGATAATTCTGCAACATCTGTGGCGAGTGGCGGCACAGCTCATTTTTCATCATCAGCGCCGCCACGGACAGGCCGTTACGCCGACACAGCGCCAGCAACTGCGCGGCATGACTAAATTCAAAGGGCGACACTGTACGCAAAGGAAGCGATGGCGTCAGCGGCTCGCCATGTTTGCGAACCTGTCCGGCGCCGGTCGAAAACCAGGTCTCTTCATACACCGTGAAATAATCATCTCTGGCGCGAAACGTCATGGCATAAGGATGGCCTGGATGCGCCTGGTGATTGGCGATAATCTTGACTTTTATCGTGATTCCGCCCGCGTCGGAGAGCGGGAGTTCGATTTTGTTTTCATTTTCCGCACGCTTAATCACCGCCATATGCGAACGGAGATCGACATTCTCCGGCTGGCAACCCAGCAGCCCAAGATAAAGGGCGGTATCCACATTGTGGCACTTGCGGCTTAACGATAACGCGCCATACAGCTCGATTTCAATTTCCCGAATTAGCGGTAACGTCTCTTGTTCTCTGAGCAATGAAATAAAGTGACAGGCGGCGCGCATCGGCCCTACGGTACGTGAGCTGGATGGACCTATTACTATTTTGAATATATCAAGGCAACTCTCCATCGTTATATCAATCCTTTCAGTGTCATTCGCGTTCAGTAATAAATAACATCCTCGCACAGTTGGCATATCAAAAGTGATACCTTTTGTGTCTGAACTTTACCTGGTATCAAAAACAACGCTTTTTTAGCCCTTTTCTGGCTGTGATATCTGTGATAGCACGAGATTCCACGCCGCAAAAGAGCCATTATAATACCCGTAAATTAAGGGAGTTATCATATGAGCATTATTTATTTTATTACTACACAGGATATCGATACGTTTCAGAAAAAATTACATGAAACGTTATTTAATGCCGTCACCATGCCGTTTCCGCTATTATTTGATAAACGTTATGCCGCGCTTATCAATACTGCTTATTTAAAGCTTACGCTGCCAGCGGAATGTCTGACGCCTGAATTTTATCGCTATTTACGCGAACTCTCATTGCAATGGCAGTTTGATTTTTTTATTAAGCCGCAGCCACTGCCTGCTAACGGTATTATCGCGTTTGATATGGACTCGACATTTATTGCGGAAGAAGGCGTGGATGAAATTGCCCGCGAGCTTGGCATGTCGACGCAAATCACCGCCATTACCCAACAGGCGATGGAGGGCAAGCTTGATTTTAACGCCAGTTTTACCCGACGTATCGGAATGTTGAAAGGCACACCGAAAGCAGTGCTGAACGCCGTATGCGATCGCATGACCCTTTCGCCAGGCCTGTTAACTATTCTGCCAGTCATCAAGGCCAAAGGATTTAAAACCGCGATTATCTCCGGGGGACTGGATATATTCACCCAGCGTCTAAAAGCGCGGTATCAACTGGATTATGCCTTTTCGAATACGGTTGAAATACGCGATAACGTTCTGACGGATAACATTACCTTGCCGATTATGAATGCCGCAAACAAAAAACAGACTCTGGTTGACCTGGCTGCCCGGTTAAATATTGCCACGGAGAATATTATTGCCTGCGGTGATGGCGCCAACGATCTGCCGATGTTAGAACATGCTGGCACCGGTATTGCCTGGAAAGCGAAGCCGGTTGTACGGGAAAAAATCCACCATCAGATTAATTATCACGGTTTCGAATTGCTTCTTTTTCTTATTGAAGATGAATTATAACGCGACTCACCTCGCCGGAAGGGAATTTTAAAATGAGTATAAAAACATTTATTTTCAGCCAGCCCGATAAGCCGATCGTAAAAGAGAAAAAAGAGATAGACCAGACCTATAAAAAATTTCGTTTTGAGATTATCGCCTCGGTCTTTATCTCTTATGCCGTCTTTTATCTTACCCGTAAAAACTTCTCCGCTGCGATGCCGGCCATGCTGACGGAAACGTCGCTGACCGCAGAAGACTTCGCCATTATGTCTTCCATTTTTTACATTCTTTATGGCGCAATGAAGTTTGTCGGCGGGATGCTGGTCGATAAAATTAACCCGAAAGCTATGACCGGCCCGGTGCTGATTGGCGTGGGGATTGTAAATATTCTGTTCGGCTTTTCCGATAGCGTGGCGGCATTCTACGTACTGTACAGCCTCAACGCGATCTTACAGGGCACCAGCTTTCCGCCGATGGCGAAAATTATGGCCTCGTGGTTTTCGAAAAACGAACGGGGACGCTGGTGGGCTATCGTTGAAGCGGCGCACAATATCGGCGGCAGCCTCGCGCCGCTGCTGACCAGTTTTGCTATCGCCTTTAGCGGTAGCTGGAAAATGGGGTTTTATGTTCCCGGCGCCATTTCGCTGCTGATGGGGATAGTGGCGCTATTTACCATTAAAGATCGTCCCGGTACGTTAGGTTTGCCCAACGTGGGGCAGTGGCGTAACGACCCGACGGAACTGGCCCAGGTCAAGGCCAGCCCGGTCAACCTGAGCTTCTGGCAGATTTTTGTGAAATATATCCTGACCAATCCACTGGTATGGATCATTATTATCGGCGATATGTCAGTTTATATTGCGCGCACTATTCTTAACGACTGGCCGCAGATTTACTATTCGCAGGTTCACGGCTGGAGTCTGATAAAAGCGAACTCGATTATTTCCTGGTTTGAGGCGGGCGGACTGGCAGGTGGGTTGCTGGCAGGCTACTTGTCTGACTTTATGTTCAAAAGTAACCGCTGGATGACCGGATTAATCTTCGCGTTAGCGCTGTGCATATGCATCGTGCTGGTGCCGCTGGTTCAGGATACCTCTTACACCCTCACCGCGATTCTGTTCACCATCATGGGCTTCGCCTTATACGGACCGCATATGCTTTTTGCCGTCGGCTGTCTGGATGTGACCCATAAGGATGCGGCGGGATCGATTACCGGCTTTCGGGGATTGTTCAGCTATGTCGGCGCGGCAATGGCCGGTGTGCCGGTAATTATGGTGAAAAATAGCTGGGCGTGGTCGGGCGTTTATATCTATGCGTTAATCGCCATTCTGCTAACGACTCTGTCGCTGGCGCTGCTCTCCAGGCTGCATCGGTTATAATATTCTGGCGACAGCGGCAAAACGCGGCTGTCGCCAGTCTCTGTCAGAAACGGTAATCCACCGCCATAAAGTAACGACGTCCGTCTTCGGTATAACCGTAGTCGTCGCGTTTGAGATCTTTATCGCCTACGTTCAGAACGCCCGCACGCAGTTTAACGTTTTTCGTCGCCTGCCATGCCGCGCCGGTATCCCAGACCACGTACCCGCCCGGCGTTTTCGCTGTTGCGCTGTCGGCCCGCTTACGCCCGGTATAATTCCCTGATACGTAGAATGACCAGTCTTCGAGCTGCACCGGTTTCCAGTCCAGCGTACCGTTCGCGGTGTGGAACGGCAGATCGGAAAGCGGCTTGTTCCCGCCATTACTGACGTCGCGTCCGTCGTTATAGGTGTAATTCAACGACAGTTTCCACGCCTCGTTAAACGGAACTTTCAACTCGGTTTCCACGCCCTGAATACGCGCTTTATTCACGTTGTAATAACGGAAGACCGGAACGCGCTGTCCCCGACTGTTGGTTTCGAAACCGACAAAGTTGGAATAGCCGGGCGCGGCGTTAACGTCAGGGGTACGGCTAATGCTGATGCGATTGTCCACATCGTTACGGAACGTGGTAACGCTCGCTTCCACGCCCTCCAGTATGCCTTCTTCGCCCCGGTAATAAAGGCCGAGCTCCCAGCTTTCACTGGTTTCAGGTTTCAGATCTGGGCTACCGATAATGCGGCATCCGCCACGGCAGGAGTTGGTCGCCCAGTCCGGACTTAATTGCAATAGCGACGGCGCTTTAAAGGCCGTGGCCCACCCACCTTTCACCGTCAGGGTATCCGTTGCGTTATAGACCAGATAAGCACGCGGGCTCCAGTGATCGCCATAGGTTTCATGGTCATCCATACGAATACCGGTGGTCAGCGCCAGCGGTTCGAAGATGCGCCACTCATCTTCAAGGAACAGAGCGTACTGGCTGGCGGAGGTTTTAGTACTGGAACCGCCGGTCAGGTTCACCGCATCGCTCAGTTTATCGTGACGCCATTCGCCGCCGAAGGTGAGGAACTGGTTGACAGACGCTAACGGCAGAACGTATTTCCCGTCAATCGAATTGCTTTCTGACGTGATAGGGCTACTGTTGCCGGGGTTTTTGTTTTCCACCTTTTCGCCGTAGAACTTGAGCTCGCTATTGCCGAGATCCCAACGTCCGTTATGGCTCAACGCGTAGTTTTGCCGTTCCAGACGATTTTTATCCAGCGAGTCGGAGTCCCGGTCCTGGCGATCAAAACCGTAGCCTGCGGTAACGTCATGATTTTCGTTTGGTGTCCAGGCAAACTCGACGTTTCCATCGCGGCTGGTAAATCCTTCAATGCGCGGCGTTTCACCCGTAGCGGTGGTGGCGGAGCTCTGCTGCTCGTCTTTTTCGCGTTTCGCCAGACTACCGTAGGCTTTCATTCCCAGCACGCCGTCGATCAGCGGACCGCTGGTAAAGAACTGACCGTTATAGGTATCGCCACGGTCGCGATGTTCCTGAATAGTGGAGTCAACCGTGACGCTGCCGTGCCATTTCTGACCAATTTTTTTGGTGATAATGTTGACCACGCCGCCCAGCGCATCGGAGCCATACAGCGAGGACATGGGGCCACGCACCACTTCAATGCGTTCGATAGCGTCAACCGGTATCCAGTTCAGATCAAAATCATTATGGCGGAAGACCGCGTTACGGGAGTTAACGCGCTTACCGTCGATCAGGATCAGCGTATAACTGCTGTCCAGACCACGAATACTCACGCCTTTACGGTTATCCCCTTCGTTAGTGAGCTGTACGCCCGGCACCTCTTTCAGGACATCTTTCAGGTTTTGCACGGGCCTGCGCTGTAAATCTTGCTGGGTAATGACGCTGATACTTGCTGGCGCATCTTTCAGATTTTGTTCGATGGCGGACGCGGTAACGACCATAGTTTCACCATCATCCGTTGCCGCGGCAACCGGCCAGGCCAACGTAACTGCGGACATACAAAGCCCTACCCGAACGAAAGGGTTAAACCTAAACATTCCATTTCTCCATGAGGTAAATACGACAAAAAAATTGGTTATCGCTCACAACGCATTACGTTTCGCCTGCGATAACGGTTATCACGGCGAACTCTTTTTATGCAGGCGAGTCGGGCTCATGAGTGACGGTCGCGCCCGAATCTTCATCCTTTCTGATTTCGAGCGTAACGATAAAGCAAACGATAATAATTATCAATTTAATTGTTAATAATTATGTCATTTGAACCAATCATGAAGAAAAAACAAAAAACCCTCTCGAATGAGAGGGTTAGAAGAGTCAGGTTCAGGCAGTCAGTGCCGGATAGCGGCATAAAGCCTATCCGGCCTATGACGAGAATACCGCGTTACTTTTTAACGCGTTCCGGGAAGTGCATTTCGCTATAGCGCACGAAATGCGTACCTTTTATCAGCTTGTAGCCGAACCAGATAAGCAGGAACAGCGGAATACCGATATAGGTCGCCGCGACGCCGCCCCAGTCGATGGTATCTTTCAGGAACGCTTCATAGTTCTGCCCCAACGTAATAATCAGGCACAGTACAAAGGCGAAAATCGGCCCCAGCGGGAAGAACCCGGAACGGTACGGCAAATCATTCACATCATACCCTTGTAACACGTAACCGCGACGGAAGCGATAATGGCTAATGGCAATCCCCAGCCAGGCGATGAAGCCCGTCATACCGGAGGTGTTCAACAGCCACAGATAGACCGTCTGGTTGCCAAACATTGAGGTCAAAAAGCAAAGACCGGCAATCACGGTGGTGGCATAAAGCGCATTGCGCGGTACGCCGCCGCGGGACAATTTCGCAAAAATACGCGGGGCCTTACCGTCACAGGCCAGGGTGTAGAGCATACGGGTCGAGGCATACATCCCGGAGTTACCCGCAGACAGTACCGCCGTCAGGATAACCGCATTCATTATCGCCGCCGCAGACAACAAGCCCGCATGCTGGAACACTAAGGTAAACGGACTGACGCTAATGTCTTTGACGTCGTTACGCAGCAGGTTTGGATCGGTATAAGGAATGATCAGGCTGATAATCAAAATCGCGAAAACATAAAACAGCAGAATACGCCAGAATACCTGACGCACCGCGCGCGGAATATTCTTCTCCGGGTTTTCAGATTCCCCGGCGGCAATACCAATCAGCTCGGTTCCCTGGAAAGAGAAGCCCACGATCATCGCGACGCCAATCATTGCCGCAAAACCGCCAGCAAAAGGCGCATCGCCCGTCGTCCAGTTGCTCCAGCCGACCGGCTCAACACCTTTAAAGATACCGATAATCATCGCTACGCCAACGATGATGAAGATAATAACGGTCGCGACTTTAATTAACGAGAACCAGTACTCCGCTTCGCCAAAACCGCGCACGGAAATGTAGTTCAGCAAGAAAATGACGCAGAGGAATAGCGCGCTCCAGATCCAGCCCGGCGTGTCCGGGAACCACCAGCCCATCACCAATTGCGCGGCAACCAGGTCAACAGCGATAGTCACCGCCCAGTTGTACCAGTAGTTCCAGCCCAGCGCGAAACCAAAGCCTTCTTCCACATAGTTCTGACCATATGTCGCAAACGAGCCAGATACTGGCATATAGGCCGCCAGCTCGCCAAGACTGGTCATCAGGAAGTAGACCATCAAACCAATCAGAATATAAGAAAACAGCGCGCCGCCTGGCCCCGCCTGAGAAATTGTCGCACCAGATGCAACGAAAAGACCTGTCCCGATGGAGCCGCCAATGGCAATCATCGTCAGGTGACGCGCCTTTAATTCGCGACGTAGCGCGGGCGCTTCTGTGGTTTTAGTTTTGGAACCCATGTGAAAATGCTATCCATCCAAAAAATGAGGCGCGATTGTAACAGACGAAATACTATCCTTCCGACACAAATGCGCGGTTATAAGAGACCTTCATGACCGGCCACGGATTATAAGTAAAGCAGAGAATAACGTATACGTAAGCGGATACTAAAAATGGCGATGCCGCCGGGGCAGCCCTCCTCTTCACCTTTATTCACAGTAACTCAAAAAACGCTGCAACGCGTTAGAAAGATGTTTCTGCCGATGATGAACACGCCACAACGTGCGCACCAGGCGCGGTAACGGCACCGCGACTTCGCCCAGGCTTCCCGCCTGGAGTTGTTCAGCAATCACCCGGCGCGATAAACAGCTTATCCCCAGTCCATGACGCACCGCATGTTTGATCGCTTCTGAATTCCCCAACTCCATCGCCATATGAAAGCGCGGCAAATGCGACAACAGCAAATAATCGACAATTTCCCGCGTACCGGAACCGCGCTCGCGTAAAATCCATGGGGATGCCGCAAGCTGTTCCAGCGTCACCGGCCCCTGCGTCAGCGGCGAGGACGGCGCGGCAAAGACCACCAGCTCATCTTCCAGCCACGGCTCAGAAATAATCTCTGTACTGTGACATGGTCCTTCAATCAGGCCGATATCAACCCGAAAATCCAGCACCGCGTTAATCACGTCCTGGCTGTTTCCCACGCTGAGTTCCAGCGGCAAGGCCGGATAATGCTGGCGATAGCGGGCAATCATGGCGGGTAAAATGTAATTGCCGATGGTGCTACTGGCATAAACCCGTATCGCGCCGTTATCTTCACGAAATAGCTGCTCAATTTCTACCGCTTGCTCCAGCAATGCCAGCGCGCGCGGATATAACAAGCGCCCATGTTCGTTGACCACCAGCCGTTTCCCCACCCGATCAAACAACTGTACGCCGAGCTGACCTTCCAGATCGGTGAGCGCGGCGCTAACGGCGGACTGCGATAATGACAGCATGACCGACGCCTGGGTTGTTGAACCGCTTTTCAGTACTTCAGCAAACACTTCAAGTTGTCGTAGCGTAATATGCATAGTCGTATCCCACCGATAGCGTTTCACTTACCACTTATAAAGATTAATTATAAATATATAATCAATTTTATTTTTAAACCAGATCACCGTAACCTTATTGTCCATATACAGGAGAAGGTTATGACAGAACTCACCTTGCAGAATCATCGTCGTACAATGTGGCATTTTATACCGGGGCTCGCTCTGAGCGCCGTCATTACAGGAGTCGCCCTGTGGGGCGGCGCTATCCCTGCCGTTGCAGGCGCGGGGTTCAGCGCCCTGACCCTGGCTATCCTGCTGGGTATGGTTATCGGGAATACCGTCTATCCACAAATATGGAAACAATGCGACGGCGGCGTGCTGTTTGCAAAACAACATCTGCTGCGTTTAGGGATTATCCTTTACGGCTTCCGCCTTACCTTTTCACAAATCGCCGACGTGGGCATTAGCGGCATTGTGATTGACGTATTAACGCTTTCCAGCACGTTCATGCTGGCCTGCTTCTTAGGCCAAAAAGTCTTTGGTCTGGACAGGCACACCAGCTGGCTGATTGGCGCCGGTAGCAGTATCTGCGGCGCGGCGGCGGTACTGGCGACAGAACCGGTGGTAAAAGCGGAAGCCAGTAAGGTTACTGTAGCCGTCGCGACTGTCGTTATTTTCGGCACCATCGCTATTTTCCTTTACCCGGCAATGTATCCGCTGCTGGCGCACTGGTTCAGCCCGGAAACTTACGGCATCTATATCGGCTCAACCATGCATGAAGTCGCGCAAGTGGTCGCAGCGGGTCATGCCGTTAGCCCGGATGCGGAAAATGCGGCAGTTATCGCTAAGATGCTGCGTGTCATGATGCTGGCGCCGTTCCTGATCATTCTGGCGGCACGCGTTAAACAGCTTTCACCGGCGACCGGCGCGGAAAAAAGCAAAATTACCATTCCGTGGTTTGCTATTTTCTTCATCGTAGTGGCGATCTTCAACTCTTTCCACCTGCTGCCGAAAGCCGTGGTGGATATGCTGGTGACGCTGGACACAGTGCTGCTGGCGATGGCGATGGCGGCGTTGGGTCTGACCACTCACGTTAGCGCATTGAAAAAAGCGGGGGCGAAACCGCTGCTGATGGCGCTGGCACTATTCGCCTGGCTGATTATTGGCGGTGGCGCCATTAACGTCCTAATCCATAGCCTTATCGCATAAATTATTACGTTTCACGCCTGTTAACCCGTTATCATAGCGTTCGTAATGAACCGTTAGCGGGTTTAACAGGAGTCTTTTATGAAATACATCGGAGCGCACGTCAGCGCTGCTGGCGGTCTGGCTAACGCCCCTGCCCGCGCGGCTGAAATTGGCGCAACGGCCTTTGCGCTTTTCACAAAAAACCAGCGTCAGTGGCGTGCCGCCCCCCTTACTCCCCAGGTCATTGATGACTTTAAAATCGCCTGTGAAAAGTATCATTTCTCGGCGGCGCAAATTCTTCCCCACGATAGTTACCTGATTAATCTGGGCCATCCGGTCAGTGAAGCGCTGGAAAAATCACGCGATGCCTTTCTCGATGAAATGCAGCGCTGTGAACAACTCGGCTTAACCTTGCTTAATTTTCATCCCGGTAGCCATCTGATGCAGATTGCACAGGAGGATTGCCTGGCGCGGATCGCGGAATCCATCAATATTGCCCTCGCGCAGACCGAGGGCGTTACGGCGGTTATCGAAAATACAGCCGGTCAGGGCAGTAATCTGGGGTTTGAGTTTGAACAGTTAGCCGCCATCATCGACGGCGTGGAAGATAAGTCGCGCGTTGGCGTCTGTATCGATACCTGCCATGCCTTTGCCGCCGGATACGATCTGCGTACGCCAGAGGCGTGCGAAAAAACATTCGCCGAATTCGGGAAAATTGTCGGATTTCAGTATTTGCGCGGAATGCACCTTAACGACGCCAAAAGCGCCTTCAGTAGCCGCGTTGACCGCCATCACAGTCTGGGTGAAGGCAATATCGGCCACGATGCGTTTCGTTGGATTATGCAGGATGCGCGTTTTGACGGTATTCCGCTGATACTGGAGACCATCAATCCTGATATCTGGGCGGAAGAGATTGCGTGGTTAAAAGCCCAGCAAATTGCCGAAGCGGTGGCCTGACGCTCAATGTTCTTCAGGCAATAAAAAAGGCAGAGCGCGCTCTGCCTTTTTTAGCGTGTTTCTCTTACGCCGCTTTTGCCGCGACTTCCGTCTCCGGACGTTTCAGGACGGCATAAGCCAGCCCTGCCACCAGCGTACCGGCCACAATTGCCAGCAGGTATCCCAATACCGGCGTAATTGCGCCTGGGATAAGCAGAACAAACAGACCGCCATGCGGCGCCATCAATTTTGCGCCTACCGCCATAGAAATAGCCCCGGTCAACGCGCCGCCAACGATACAGCACGGCAGTACACGCATCGGGTCGCGTGCCGCAAACGGAATAGCGCCTTCAGTGATAAAGCACAGCCCCAGCACCAACGCCGCTTTACCACCTTCCTGCTGCGCTTTGTCGAACTTACGACGCGCCACCATCGTCGCCAGACCCAGCGCTAACGGCGGTACCATACCTGCGGCCATGATCGCCGCCATCGGCGCGTAAGTTTGCGTACTCAGCAGACCAACGCCAAACGCATACGCCGCTTTGTTCACCGGGCCGCCCATGTCGGTACACATCATCCCGCCGAGAATCGCGCCCAACAGCACTGCGTTTGCGGTTCCCATGGTTTGCAGCCAGTGAGTGAGCCCTTCCAGAATCCCGGCAACCGGTTTACCGATCAGGTAAATCATTGCCAGCCCCACCACCAGACTGGAAATTAACGGGATGATCAGGATTGGCTTCAGCGCTTCCATACTTTGCGGAAGTTTCAGTTTGGTACTGATAAGCTTCGCCATATACCCGGCAAGGAAGCCGGCAATGATCCCGCCGATAAAACCGGAACCGGTGCTAACCGCCAGCATACCGCCAATCAGACCTGGCGTAAGGCCTGGGCGATCCGCGATGGAGAAAGCGATATAACCCGCCAGTACCGGCACCATCAGCGCAAACGCCGAACCGCCGCCAATCTGCATCAGCGCCGCCGCCAGCGTGTCCGGCACCTTAAAGGCTTCAATACCAAAGGCGAAGGAAAGTGCAATACACAGTCCCCCGGCAACCACCATAGGCAGCATGTAAGAAACGCCCGTCAACAGATGCCGGTATGCGCCAGCGCTCTCTTTCTTCCCTTCGGTCGCCGCTTGCGATGCCTTACCCGCCGGTTGATACGGCGTTGCTTCCGCTACGGCTTTATCCAGCTCCTGCGCCGTCTTTTTCAGCGCCAGGCCGGTCGACGTGCGGTACATCGGGAGACCGGCAAACTTCGCCAGATCCACTTCGATATCCGCCGCCACAATGACTAAATCCGCTTCCGCCACCTCTTCCGGGGTGATGGCATTGCCGGCCCCCACGGAGCCGCGCGTTTCGACTTTTACCCACCAGCCGCGTTTTTTCGCTTCTGTTTCAATGGCTTCAGCCGCCATAAAAGTATGGGCGACGCCGGTCGGGCAGGCCGTTACCGCGACCACGCGTTTCGGACCGCCGCTCGCCGCAGGAGCAACCGCAGCAGGAGCGCTGTAAGGGGTCGCATGGCTTTTGGCTTCACTCAGAAACAGTTCCGGATGCGCGACGGCGCGACCAATATCCCCCAGCCAAACCTTTTTGCCGTTCAGAGCATTGTCGTTCGGCAGAGATTCGCCCAGCACGATCGCGAGCTCAGCATCATTCGGATTGTCGATAATTTCCAGATTTGCTTTATGCGCCGCCGCTCCAAGCAGGGTTTTCGCCATGTAAGCGCGAGCCTGGCCGAGATTAGCGTCAATTATCAGCAGCGTTTTCATTATGCCTCTCCTGCTGTCAGTTAAACGGTTGTAAGTCGACACGCGCCATCATTGCGGCCAACTGAGGACGATCGGTAATACCCACATTGCTCTGGCTGACCGCCAGCGCGGCAACCGCCGTCGCCAGACGCAGCGTATGTTCGCTGGACTCGCGCATCAGCAGGCCGTAAATCAATCCGCCAACCATGGAATCGCCTGCGCCGACGGTACTTACCACGTCAACTGCCGGTGGTTTAGCGATCCATTCTCCTGAGGCGTTAACCCACAGCGCGCCTTCCGCCCCCAGCGAAATCACCACATGGGCGATACCCTGTTCGCGTAACGCGTGCGCCGCATCAATCACATCTTTCATTTCCGGGAGCTTACGACCCGCCCAAATTTCCAGTTCGCGGCGATTCGGTTTCACCAGCCACGGCGCAGCTTTAAGACCGGCGACTAACGCTTCACGGCTACTATCAAAGATAATGCATGGACACTGGCTGCGCAGACGCGTCATCCAGTCGGTGAACGCTTCCGGGCTCACGCCAGCCGGTAAGCTACCGCTGACGCAGACCATATCGAACTGACCCAGCCAGCTCAGGGAGTCGTTAACAAAGCGTTCCCAGTCTGCGGGGGTCACGTCAAAGCCGGAAAAGTTGAAGTCGGTCACTTCGCCATCTTTTTCCGTCAGCTTCACGTTGATGCGGGTCCGGCCCTGAACCACCTGAAAGCGGTTAGCGATACCCAGTTCGCTGAACAATTGCTGAAAACCGTCCTGGTTATCTTTACCGAGAAAACCGCCGACGGTGACGTCGATGCCTAAGTCTTTCAGCACTTTGGCAACGTTAATGCCTTTGCCCGCCGCGTGCAGACCCGTGGTTTTCACCAGGTTCACTTCGCCGCGTTCGATTTCAGGGCAAAACCCAACCAGATCGTAAGCCGGATTAAGGGTAATGGTGGCAACACGCCTGCTCATTATGCGCCCTCCCCGAGACCGGCGGCGATCGCATCGCCAATCGCTTTCAGCGCCTGTTCAGCATCTTCACCCTGCGCGGTAAAGCGCAGACGATGGCCTTTCTTCACGCCTAACGCCACCACTTTCATCAGACTACGTCCGTTTGCCGGTTTGCCGGTTCCATCAAGGTTTGTCACGGTAATTTCACTGTTAAATTGTTTAATCGTATTCACCAGCATGGTGCCCGGACGGGCATGGAGACCATGCTCATTACGCACTACAAATTCCGCGCTCAGTACGTCATCCGTCAGCGCATCATCACTGGTCAGCAACGCCAGCAGCGTCGCGGCGTCGGCGCTCAGCAGACGATCGGCTTTATTGTTCAGCAACAGGTCGCCGAGGCGTTTTAGCACGGCAATCGGCTGCTCGTCGTTCATCGCGACAGTGACTAATAAGGCTGCTTTTTCACCCTCTACGTCAAACGCCTGGGTCGCACGGCTTACCGCAACAGCGCTGCGCAAATTGCCTTCCGCGCTGTCGTTCAGCCAGATGCCTTGTCCCAGATTCATCGGACTATCGTTAATCGTTTTTGCGACGAACGCCGCATCAACCGCTCCCGCCTCTTTCAGACGCGCCGCATTTAGCGCCTGCAATGTGACCAGCGAGCTGGCGATGACATCCAGCGTCATCGTCTCGTTATCAAGTTTTAATTGTTCACTTTGCTTCTCGCCCATCAGCAATGCGCGCAGCTCTTCCGCCGTTGTCGCGGATTTCAGCTGTTCAGCCACGGAGTCATCGCTTAGCACATGCGTCAGCTGACGCAGCAGGCCGAGGTGTTCGTCCGAACTGGCGGCAATACCAATCGCCACGTAGGCGACCTGGCCTTCTCCCCAGGTAACGCCCTGCGGGAATTGAAAGACCTGGACGCCGGTTTTCAGCACCTGATCGCGCGTGTCTGTTGTGCCATGGGGAATCGCAATACCATTGCCAAGAAAGGTCGAGGTTTGCTGTTCGCGCGCCAGCATACCGTCAACATAGCCGCCCGCCACATTCCCCGCCTGCGCTAACGCGGCGGCGATTTGCCGAATGGCCTCTTCTTTATTTCCGGCCTGCTCGCCCGGATGAATGTCCTGAACCGATAACTGGAACATGTGTCTCCTCTCCTGCTGAATTGAAACGATTCAGCCACTATGAGAAAAAAAGCGCCAATCTGAGTTATCAAAAAAACCAGATCGCGCTGAAACGTTTCAAGAAGTCTGGATCTTTCTGCTTCAGCACGCAAGAAAAGTTACCGGTTTTGTAGCAATTTTTTGAGGTGAAGCACATTTTTTCTCCAACAGACCCTCAATAGCTGACGCATAAAAGGCTTCAGCTTTTTTCTTTCAGCTTGCGTCAGCACGCCCTGGTAACAAACTGGAATGCTATTTTGATTTTTCGTGTCGATTTTGATTCAGACGCCTGTTTATTTTCTGACGGGCAGCGTAAACTCCGCCTCTCTTCACACCACTGATATAGAAACATGCACAACAGTCCCGCCGCCGCTGCGCCTAAATCGTTTGACCTGACGTCTACCGCCTTTTTGATCGTCGCTTTTCTCACCGGTATTGCCGGTGCGTTACAGACGCCGACGCTCAGTATTTTTCTGACGGATGAGGTTCACGCCCGCCCCGGCATGGTGGGATTCTTTTTTACCGGCAGCGCGGTTATCGGCATTATCGTGAGCCAGTTTCTGGCGGGTCGCTCAGATAAAAAAGGCGATCGCAAAAAACTGATCGTTTTCTGTTGCGTGCTGGGCATGTTGGCCTGCGTGTTGTTTGCCTGGAACCGCAACTACTTTATTTTGCTGTTCATCGGCGTCTTTCTCAGTAGCTTCGGCTCTACCGCCAACCCGCAGATGTTTGCGCTGGCCCGAGAACATGCCGATCGTACAGGTCGTGAAGCGGTGATGTTCAGCTCAATCCTCCGCGCCCAGGTCTCGTTGGCCTGGGTCATTGGGCCGCCGCTGGCCTATGCGCTGGCGATGGGTTTTAGCTTTACGGTGATGTATTTGAGCGCGGCGGTAGCTTTTATCGTCTGCGGCGTCATGGTGTGGTTCTTTTTACCGTCAATGCGCAAAGATGCGCCGCTGGCGACCGGCACGCTGGAAGCACCGCGTCGTAATCGCCGCGATACGCTGTTGCTGTTTGTCATCTGTACGTTAATGTGGGGAACTAACAGCCTGTATATCATTAATATGCCGCTGTTTATCATCAATGAGCTGCATCTTCCGGAAAAACTTGCAGGCGTGATGATGGGCACCGCCGCCGGGCTGGAGATTCCCACAATGCTGATTGCAGGTTACTTCGCCAAACGGTTGGGAAAACGCCTGTTAATGTGCATCGCCGTTGTCGCCGGACTGTGCTTTTATGTGGGTATGTTGCTGGCGCACGCACCGGCGACGTTGCTCGGCTTGCAGTTGCTGAACGCGATTTACATCGGCATTCTTGGCGGGATTGGCATGCTCTATTTTCAGGATCTCATGCCAGGCCAGGCGGGTTCAGCCACCACGCTGTATACCAATACCATTCGCGTCGGCTGGATCATTGCCGGTTCGCTGGCGGGAATCGCCGCAGAAATCTGGAATTACCATGCGGTCTTCTGGTTTGCGTTAGTCATGATTGTCGCCACCATATTCTGCCTGGCGCGTATTAAAGATGTTTAACTTGCAAGCCTGATACTTTTACTCTTCGACACATTTCAGCGCAGAGTTTATCTCTGCGCGATGTTCATGCGCGGTCATTCATTGTCTTTTTCTCAATACGATATTCTGTTAGCGCCCTCTTACATAAGAGACCGGTTATTGAGAAAATTACGCCCATCAGTCCGCAAAGAACCAACACCAGCCGCATCTTATATTTTGGTGTGACAGCAACATCTATCACTTCAATGTTAGCATTATTTTTAACCGCCTCCGACAACAAGGATAGCTTTGTATATGTTTCCGTTTGTAACATGTTTTTATGCACGCTATAACGTTTAATGTCACCATCATCGATATACCATGCTGCCATTTTATCGACGCTATTTTTCAGGGTGGAAATAATATTATTGACGCTTTCTTCCCTCCCCTGCGCCTTAAAAAGGACAAGCTGATTTTTCGCGTCAAAACTTATTTTATTTTTATAGTTCGCAGGCAAGAAACGGCTAAACTGGTTAAGGATAACCGTTGTTTTACATTGAATATCATTAGCATAGCCACATAACGCATAGGTAGCAGGCGTATCCAGATTAGGTTTGATCGTAATACTTACAACCTTTGTATCATGCTGCACGCTCACAAAAACATAGCCAATGGCGACAAAAATAAAGGTAGCGATCACGATACTTAGCCATTTTCTTATAAGGAATAAGGAAACGTCGACTAAATCAATTTCACTATTTTCTCCCCGCATTTCACATCCCTTTTAAAACGCTAATAGTCAACCCGAATACTAAAATAACAAAAAGCAACACCAGCGTAAAAATAAACGCCCTGGCTGCGAACGTATATTTCTTCATAAGATAAAACCCACACATAAGAATTCGAGTATTTTAAAGGAAAATAACAACACATTCACACTGGTTATATCGATCGGTAAATACATCAATGATAGATATAAACTATCAAATTCATGATATCGATCGTTATAAATAATTAAAATCGATCAAAATTCCTCTTTTTAATAGATAAAAACTATCATATAAATAAAATTGATCGTTTTTGTTTTATGTGACGGTTTGTTCGGTACACGTTCAGGTACCAACGGGGTTGAGCGGCGACATCTACCGCTTCAGAAGCCACGAAATAAGGGAAGCATGTATTACGCTATTTAATGGTAAAAGGAGGTAATTTGATGCGCAGCTTTTGTAGACTATTTCGGGATATAACGTAAGCCCCTGCACGTTTATCAAAAACAGCTGACTTAGAGCCTATCCCATTAGGCTATTAGCTCATGGTAAGGTTTTCTGTTCGAGTTCCAGCAAATAAATAATGGCCTCTTCCCGGGTCGTTAAACACATGTCCCCTGTCGGTTGCAAACCAGAGCACACTTTTGGGCGTAAAGGCGAGCCAAAGATAAGGCACAAGTTATCTTCCGAAAGCTGCACGCATCTGGTATTCATCGGCTTGCCATTCGGCATTCCGGGTATCGGCGACGAAATTGAAGGCGCAATACAGCAAGCGCCACAACCGCTACGACAGTCCATGCTCAGCCCTCTATTTATAACCAAATGAAAGATAACAGAATTTGTCCAAAGAAAAATCCAGATTTAAAATGTGGACGTCATCATGATCAGACCTGCCCTCAGACATTCCGAAGACAAGGCTGGAAACAGAAGGGACAACACAGCACACTTCCCCCCTCCGGGCGACATGCCATCGCCTATTCTCGTTGAACGCGGAGCGGAAAGCGGGCGAACAGTATCACCTTTTTTGCACCAGCAAAAGTGACAATTCCACTTGCCTGGACGGCCCGGCGCGAGTAGTTTTACGCGATATTTTAGATAATCTCTACAACAGGATCTCCTCGATGCCAAGAGCGAACGAAATCAAAAAAGGTATGGTACTGAACTACAACGGCAAATTGCTGATTGTGAAAGATATCGACATTCAGTCACCTACCGCCCGTGGCGCCGCCACACTGTATAAAATGCGTTTTTCCGATGTCCGCACCGGTCTGAAAGTGGAAGAACGTTTCAAAGGCGACGATATCGTTGATACCGTCACCCTGAGCCGTCGCGGCGTTGACTTTTCTTATGTCGATGGCAACGAATATGTGTTCATGGATAAAGAAGACTATACGCCGTATACCTTCACCAAAGATCAGATTGAAGAAGAGTTGCTGTTTATGCCTGAAGGCGGAATGCCGGATATGCAGGTTCTGACCTGGGACGGCCAACTGCTGGCGCTAGAGCTTCCGCAGACCGTGGATCTGGAAATCGTCGAAACCGCGCCGGGTATTAAAGGAGCGTCCGCCAGCGCACGTAACAAACCCGCGACATTAAGCACCGGTCTGGTGATTCAGGTTCCCGAATACCTGAGCGCAGGTGAGAAAATCCGCATTCATATCGAAGAGCGCCGTTATATGGGGCGCGCGGATTAAGTTTCGCATTTTTCGGCTGCGCCCCAGGGCGCAGTCTGACCCTTTTCTTTATTGACTGTTCTGCACCAGGAAAGAGAAACGTTAAAAATTTAACATTTTCTGCTCTTAAGATGGCAGAAGCACGACTTCGTCAACTCAGCACTTCTCTTTTTCACGTTTATTCGCCAGGATTATTAAAAGTTGTTATGTTGTATCAATATTCTGGAGCTGACGTGACCAAAACCAATCTTATTACTGGATTTCTCGGTAGCGGAAAAACCACCTCTATCCTTCATTTATTAGCTCATAAAGATCCGGCTGAAAAGTGGGCCGTCCTGGTTAATGAATTTGGTGAAGTGGGTATTGACGGCGCGCTGCTTGCCGACAGCGGCGCACTGCTAAAAGAGATCCCCGGCGGCTGCATGTGCTGCGTCAATGGATTGCCTATGCAGGTGGGGCTCAACACGCTGCTGCGCCAGGGCAAACCTGACCGGTTGCTGATTGAACCAACCGGACTGGGGCACCCAAAACAGATTCTGGATTTATTAACTGCGCCGGTTTATGAGCCGTGGATTGATTTACGCGCTACGCTCTGCATCCTTGACCCTCGCCTGCTACTGGACCAACAGAGCGTCGCCAATGAAAATTTCCGCGATCAGCTCGCCTCAGCCGATATTATCATCGCCAATAAGACCGATCGCGCCACGGCGCAGAGCGATGCCGCCCTGCAACAGTGGTGGCGACAGTACGGCGGCGATCGTCAACTGATTCATGCCGAACATGGACAGATAGACGATAAGCTTCTGGATTTACCGCGACAAAATCTGGCGGAACTGCCGGCCAGCGCCGCGCATTCTCACACTCATGCCAGTAAAAAAGGACTCGCCGCGCTAAATCTGCCCGCACAGCAGCGCTGGCGACGCAGCCTCAATAGCGGACAGGGTCATCAGGCCTGCGGCTGGATTTTCGATGCCGATACCGTGTTTGACACCATTGGCCTCCTCGAATGGGCGCGTCTGGCGCCGGTGGGCCGGGTGAAAGGCGTTATGCGCATACAAGAGGGGCTGGTACGCATCAATCGCCAGGGCGATGACCTGCACATCGAAACACAGAGTGTCGCGCCGCCGGATAGCCGGGTTGAACTTATCTCAAACACAGAAACCGACTGGAATACGTTACAGACGGCCTTGTTGAAGCTTCGTTTAGCGACGCACGCGTAAGGTTGCCACCGTTTAAAAACTATGGCGAAATGACGATGAAAACCCGCTATTCCTTGATAATTCTGCTTAATGCCGCCGGTCTGGCGCTGTTTTTGTCATGGTATCTTCCCGTCAATCACGGTTTCTGGTTCACCATTGATTCCGGCATATTCCACTTCTTTAACCAGAAACTGGTGGAAAGCCACGCGTTCCTCTGGTGGGTCGCTATTACCAATAATCGGGCGTTTGACGGCTGTTCGCTGCTGGCGATGGGCGGACTGATGCTCAGTTTCTGGCTAAAAGAAAACGCATCGGGCCGGCGGCGCATTGTGATAATCGGATTGGTCATGCTGCTAACAGCGGTGGTGCTTAACCAACTCGGTCAGGCGCTGATCCCCGTCAAGCGCGCCAGCCCAACGCTCTCTTTTGAGCATATTTATCGCGTCAGCGAGTTGCTGCACATCCCGACAAAAGACGCGTCAAAAGACAGTTTCCCAGGCGATCACGGTATGATGCTGCTGATATTTTCCGCCTTTATGCTGCGTTATTTCGGCAAAACGGCGGGGATTATCGCCCTTATTATATTTGTGGTTTTCGCGTTTCCGCGCGTTATGATTGGCGCTCACTGGTTCACCGATATTGTGGTCGGGTCACTCACGGTTATTTTGATTGGCCTCCCCTGGTGGCTGATGACCCCGCTCAGCGACCGGGCGATAGCGCTTTTTGAGAATTATCTCCCGGGCGGAAATAAACAAATTTTAAACAAATAACCTATGTAATTAACATTACCTTCAGCGATAGTTTTACATCGTTGAAGGTAATTTATGATGATATTCCCCCAGCCCATCATTTTTCGGTCATATTATTCCTCTGCAAAATGAACAGTTTGCCCGATTTTTAAACGATTTGCGCTTAATTTGACCCGTGCTGATAGTTCACTTTTCGTATCATAAATTCTTATAAAAAATCACGCGAAATCGCTCGCAATGACAGCAACAATCGGGTAATCTCAAACTCGTTTTGCCTCGCCAGATAATTATTCTCATTGCGAATAAATTTGTGCGTTCCGCCACAGATTTGTGCACAAAGAATTGTCTCAAGCTGTGCAGGTAATTAGTCTCATCACGTTTGGCATTTTTATAACGATATTTATCGTTAAGGACTTCAAGGGAAAACAAACAACATGGTCAAATCTCAACCGATTTTGAGATATATTTTGCGCGGGATTCCTGCGATTGCAGTTGCGGTTCTGCTTTCTGCTTGTAGCACAACCACCAATACCGCAAAGAATATGCATTCTGAGACGCATGCTGTGGGCAATAGCGATAGCTCTTCACTGCAAGCCTCTCAGGATGAATTTGAAAATATGGTGCGTAACCTCGACGTTAAGTCGCGGATTATGGATCAGTATGCTGACTGGAAAGGCGTGCGTTACCGCCTGGGCGGCAGCACTAAGAAAGGCGTCGACTGTTCCAGCTTTGTACAGCGCACCTTCCGTGAACAGTTTGGTTTAGAGCTTCCGCGTTCAACCTATGAACAGCAGGAAATGGGCAAAGCGGTTTCACGCAATAACCTGCGTACGGGCGATCTGGTTCTGTTCCGCGCCGGCTCCACTGGTCGTCATGTCGGTATTTATATCGGCAATAACCAGTTTGTCCATGCGTCTACCAGTAGCGGCGTCATTATCTCCAGTATGAACGAACCGTACTGGAAAAAACGCTACAATGAAGCGCGTCGAGTTCTGAGCCGCAGTTAATCTTCATCAGGCAGCACCTCCCTTGGCTTACCTGATGAGACGACATAAAAAGCACTGCTTCGGCAGTGCTTTTGCTTATTATCCCTTCTGAACCCGTTTTGCCGAATGGCGACGTGTGGCGTCTTATCCAGCCTACAACACACGAACGTAGGCCTGATAAACATAGCGCCATCAGGCATTCAGGTCGTTTCCGCCAACGGCTACTGCGACAATACGCTTTCCTGCGCATCACAGAAAAGCATGACTATCCGGAGTAATCCAGGCTATAGTCTTATAAATCAACCAGTTTAACCGGCATCCGCCTTTTCAGGCCACACCAGGAATTATGCTAACACGCGACTCCTCTTCCGGTCGGAAAATCCTGCTTACCTGTATCATTACGGGGATAGCGGCAGCATTACTTATTGGTAGCCTGCAATTTTTCCTGTCGTGGCATAAACGGGATGTTAAATACAATACGCTCCTTTCTGATGTACAACATTACCTGGCCAGCTATTTCGCCGACCTGAAAGCCACCACCGATATTCTTCAACCGTTGACGATCAACACCTGTCAGCAGGTTGGCGCAGAACTCACCTCAAGAGCCGCTTTTAGCCTTAATGTCCGCGCCTTCTTATTGATTAAAGATAAAAAAGTGTTCTGCTCTTCCGCCACTGGCGCCATGAATATGCCGCTTCAGCAACTGGTACCGGATATAGATATCCGCAAAGACGTTGCTATGGCGATTCTGCCCGGCACGCCAATGATGCCCAACAAACCGACAATGGTGATTTGGTATCGAAACCCATTATTAAATGACAGCGGCGTATTCACATCGCTGAATATTAACCTGACGCCCTACTTACTCTATACCACGCGCCAGGATGATTTTAACGGCATCGCGCTGATTGTCGGCAATACCGCTCTGTCGACCTTTTCTTCGCGTCTACTGACCGTCGCGGAGCTGCCGGGCACGCCATCACGACAGGCAACTATCAACGGCCTGCCGCTTAAAATACGGCTTTATGCCGATAGCTGGACCTACAATGACTTGTGGTATGCGTTGATGCTGGGCTGCATTAGCGGCATCGTAGCAGGGTTTATCTGTTACTTTATCTATGCCCTCCGGACGCGACCGGGCAAAGAGATTTTAACGGCGATCAAACACGAGCAGTTTTATGTGGTTTATCAGCCCGTCGTCGATACTCGTACGCTGAGCGTCACCGGGCTTGAAGTCTTACTGCGCTGGCGTCACCCTACGGCAGGAGAGATTCCGCCGGATGCCTTTATCCACTATGCCGAAGCGCAGCAACTTATCGTACCGTTAACGCAGCATCTGTTCGAGCTGATCGCCCGCGACGCGCCCACGTTACAGAAGGTGATGCCCGTCGGTGCCAAATTTGGCATTAACATCGCGCCGGAACATCTGCACAGCGACAGTTTTAAAGAGGATATGCACCGGCTCAGGGACGCCCTGCCCGCGCACCATTTTCATATCGTGCTGGAAATCACTGAACGCGATATGCTCCAGCAGTATGAAGCGGCCAAACTGTTCGAATGGCTGCATTCCGCCGGGTTTGAAATCGCTATAGATGATTTCGGTACAGGCCATAGCGCCCTGATTTATCTGGAGCGATTTACTTTAGATTATCTGAAAATCGATCGCGGCTTTATCCAGGCGATCGGCACGGAAACCGTCACGTCGCCGGTTCTGGATACCGTGCTGACGCTCTCCAGACGCCTGAATATGCTGACGGTGGCCGAGGGCGTTGAAACGCCGGAGCAGGCCCGTTGGCTACGCGATCACGGTGTTAATTACTTGCAGGGGTACTGGATTAGCCGTCCTTTACCCCTTAAAGATTTCGTGCTGTGGATGTCGGCGCCTTCCGTGCCTGAATGGTAGTCCCCTTACGGTTTTAACGGATTCACATCAGACGCAACGTCACTTATTATTCAGCGAAACGCCTGCCGGTTTGCAGCGGGCAATACGATAAGGAAACCGCCTTCAGATGATTGCGCGCGTAATGCTTCTGCTTGTCGCACTGGTTAGCGCTGGCGCCCAGGCCCAGGAAATCAAAGAAAGCTACGCTTTCGCCGTACTCGGCGAACCTAAGTATGCTTTTAACTTTGATCACTTTGATTATGTAAATCCTGCTGCGCCGAAAGGCGGTCAGATGACGCTTTCCGCCATTGGTACGTTCGATAATTTCAATCGCTATTCGCTGCGCGGCAATCCCGGCGTACGTACCGAAGCCCTTTACGATACGCTTTTTACCACTTCGGATGATGAACCCGGAAGCTATTATCCGCTGATTGCCGACCATGCCCGCTATGCAGCCGACTATTCCTGGGTGGAAATCTCGATTAATCCCCGCGCTCGTTTTCACGATGGCACGCCCATTACCGCCCGCGATGTGGCCTTTACCTTTCATAAGTTTATGACCGAAGGCGTACCGCAGTTCCGTCTGGTCTATAAAGGTACTACCGTGAAGGCGATTGCGCCTTTAACCGTGCGAATTGAGCTGGCGAAGCCTGGTAAAGAAGACATGCTTAGTCTGTTTTCATTACCGATCATGCCCGAAAAATTCTGGAAAAATCACAAACTTAGCGATCCGCTTTCAACGCCGCCCTTAGCCAGCGGGCCATACCGGATTACTCAGTGGAAAATGGGCCAGTACATTGTCTATTCACGCGTCAAAAACTACTGGGCGGCTAATCTGCCGGTCAATCGTGGACGTTTTAACCTCGACACTATCCGCTACGATTACTACCTTGATGACAATGTCGCTTTCGAGGCGTTTAAAGCGGGCGCATTTGATCTACGGCTGGAAAACGACGCTAAAAACTGGGCAACGCGCTATATCGGTAAAAATTTCGATAATCATTACATCATTAAAGAAGAGCAGAAAAACGAGTCGGCGCAGGACACACGCTGGCTGGCCTTTAATATTCAGCGCCCGGTATTTAAAGACCGGCGGGTACGTGAAGCTGTCACCCTGGCCTTCGATTTTGAGTGGATGAATAAAGCGCTGTTCTATAATGCCTGGAGCCGAACCAACAGTTACTTCCAGAATACCGAGTACGCCGCCAGAAATTATCCTGACGCCGATGAGCTGGTATTACTCGCGCCGATGAAAAAAGATCTTCCTCCTGAAGTCTTCACTCAGATCTATCAGCCGCCGGTCTCTAACGGCGACGGCTACGATCGCGAAAATCTTCTTAAAGCTGACGCCTTGTTGACGCAGGCCGGATGGGTGATCAACGGACAGCAACGGGTCAATAGCGTCACCGGTAAGCCCCTGACGTTTGAACTTCTCCTTCCTGCCAGCAGTAATAGCCAGTGGGTTCTGCCCTTCCAGCATAATCTTCAGCGTCTGGGCATTACGATGACTATCCGTCAGGTTGATAATTCTCAACTCACCAACCGGATGCGTAGCCGCGACTATGACATGATGCCGAGGCTATGGCGGGCGATGCCCTGGCCCAGCTCCGATCTACAAATCTCATGGGCGTCGGAATACATTGACTCCAGTTATAACGCTCCCGGCGTACAAAGCCCGGTGGTGGATAAACTGATCGCGCAAATTATCGCAGCGCAGGGTGATAAAGCGAAACTGGTGCCGCTGGGACGGGCGCTGGATCGCGTGCTGACCTGGAACTATTACATGCTGCCGATGTGGTATATGGCGCAAGACAGGCTCGCCTGGTGGGATAAATTCTCCCATCCGGCGATTCGCCCGGTATATACCATCGGGTTAGATACCTGGTGGTATGATGTCAACAAAGCCGCCAAACTACCGGCAGCCAGGAGGTAGTAAGAATCAATGGGCGCCTATCTTATCCGCCGTCTGTTACTGGTGATCCCCACGCTATGGGCCATTATTACCATTAACTTTTTTATCGTGCAGATCGCTCCCGGCGGCCCTGTCGATCAGGCGATTGCCGCGATTGAATTTGGCCAGGGCGGCGCGTTGCCCGGCGCCAGCGGCGAAGGCGTTCGCGCCAGTCATGCGCAAACCGGCGTCGGCAATATCAGCGACAGCCATTATCGCGGCGGCCGGGGACTCGATCCGGAGGTGATCGCGGAGATCACCCATCGCTACGGCTTCGACAAACCGCTGCATGAGCGTTATTTCAAGATGCTACGGGACTATCTCTCTTTTGACTTCGGCGACAGTCTGTTTCGCAGCGCATCCGTACTAACGCTGATCAAAGATAGCCTTCCCGTCTCCATTACCCTGGGATTATGGAGCACGCTGATTATTTATCTGGTGTCTATCCCGCTGGGGATTCGCAAAGCCGTCCATAACGGCAGTCGCTTTGATGTGTGGAGCAGCGCGTTTATCATTATTGGTTATGCGATCCCCGCCTTTCTGTTTGCTATTTTATTAATCGTCTTTTTTGCCGGCGGCAGCTACTACGATATTTTTCCGCTACGTGGCCTGGTCTCCGCCAACTTTGACACATTACCGTGGTACCAGAAAATCACCGATTATTTGTGGCATATTACGCTGCCGGTGTTGGCGACCGTCATCGGCGGTTTTGCCGCCCTGACGATGCTGACGAAAAATTCGTTTCTCGACGAGGTGCGTAAACAGTATGTCGTTACCGCTCGCGCTAAAGGCGTGAGTGAAAAAAACATTCTCTGGAAACATGTTTTTCGTAACGCCATGCTGCTGGTGATCGCCGGGTTTCCCGCCACTTTTATCAGTATGTTTTTCACCGGCTCGCTGCTAATTGAAGTCATGTTTTCACTCAACGGCCTGGGGCTGCTGGGTTATGAAGCAACCGTTTCGCGCGACTATCCGGTGATGTTCGGCACGCTTTATATCTTTACCCTGATTGGCTTATTACTGAATATCCTGAGCGATATCAGCTATACGCTGGTCGATCCACGCATTGATTTTGAGGGACGATAATGCCGCGATTAAGCCCGGTCAATCAGGCCCGCTGGGCGCGTTTCCGCCATAATCGCCGGGGCTACTGGTCACTATGGATTTTCCTGATCATGTTCAGCCTGAGCTTATGCGCGGAACTGATTGCTAACGATAAGCCATTGCTGGTGCGCTATGAAGGCCAGTGGTATTTTCCGCTGGTAAAAAATTACAGCGAGCGCGATTTCGGCGGCCCGCTGGCGACAACGGCGGATTATCAGGACCCCTGGCTACAACGGCAGCTTGAGAATCGGGGCTGGGTGTTGTGGGCCCCCGTACGCTTTGGTGCCAATACCATTAATTTTGCCACCACGCAGCCTTTCCCCTCCCCGCCTTCGGCGAAAAACTGGCTGGGCACCGATGCGAATGGCGGCGACGTTTTCGCCCGCATCCTGTACGGCACCCGCATTTCTATTTTATTCGGCCTGATGTTAACGATTTGCTCCAGCGTCATGGGCGTACTGGCGGGCGCGCTACAGGGCTATTATGGCGGCAAAGTCGATTTATGGGGGCAACGTCTCATCGAAGTCTGGTCGGGGATGCCGACCCTGTTTCTGATTATTTTACTTTCCAGCGTAGTGCAGCCTAACTTCTGGTGGCTGCTGGCCATAACCGTACTGTTTGGCTGGATGAGTCTGGTGGGCGTGGTGCGCGCCGAGTTTTTACGGACCCGCAATTTTGACTATATCCGCGCCGCGCAGGCGCTTGGCGTCAGCGATCGGGACATTATCCTGCGCCATATGTTGCCTAATGCGATGGTCGCTACCCTGACATTTTTACCGTTCATTTTATGTAGCTCCATCACCACCCTGACGTCGCTGGATTTTCTGGGATTCGGTCTGCCGCTTGGCTCCCCTTCTCTCGGCGAACTTCTTTTACAGGGGAAAAACAACTTACAGGCTCCCTGGCTGGGGATCGCCGCCTTTCTGTCTGTCGCCATTCTGCTATCGCTGCTGATTTTTATCGGCGAAGCGGTACGCGACGCCTTTGATCCTGCTAAGGCGGTATAAGATGACATATCCATTGCTTGCGATTGAAAATTTATCGGTAGGTTTCCGTCAGCAACAGCACGTGCGTCCTGTCGTTAACGCCATTTCGTTACAGGTGAACGCCGGGGAAACGCTGGCGCTGGTCGGCGAGTCCGGGTCAGGAAAAAGCGTGACGGCGCTTTCCATTCTGCGTCTTTTGCCTACCCCTCCCGCCGTCTACCTCTCCGGCGATATTCGCTTTCACGGCGAATCATTGCTTCATGCCAGCGAGCAGACGCTACGCGGCGTACGCGGCAATAAAATCGCCATGATTTTTCAGGAACCGATGGTTTCACTTAACCCGCTGCATACGCTGGAAAAACAGCTCTATGAAGTGCTGTCGCTCCATCGGGGAATGCGTCGGGAGGCGGCAAGAGCGGAGATGATCGGTTGTCTGGATCGGGTCGGTATCCGCCAGGCGAGCCAGCGTCTGCGCGATTACCCTCATCAGCTTTCCGGCGGCGAACGCCAGCGCGTCATGATAGCCATGGCGCTGTTAACACGGCCGGAATTACTGATCGCCGATGAGCCGACCACCGCCCTCGACGTCTCCGTACAGGCGCAGATTTTATCTCTACTACGGGAACTCCAGCGCGAGCTTAATATGGGATTACTGTTTATCACCCATAACCTCAGCATTGTAAAAAAACTGGCGGATTCAGTAGCGGTAATGCAACACGGCAAGTGCGTAGAGAACCAACGCGCCGACACGCTGCTCTCCGCGCCGACCCATCCGTACACGCAAAAACTACTCAACAGCGAACCCACAGGCGATCCGGTTCCGCTCCCCGCCGGGCAGACGCCGTTGCTGGAGGTGGACAGGCTGCGCGTCGCCTTCCCGATCCGCAAAGGCATTCTGAAGCGCGTCGTGGATCATAATGTGGTGGTTAACAATATCAGTTTCACCCTGCATCCAGGCGAAACGCTGGGTCTGGTCGGCGAGTCAGGATCGGGAAAAAGCACCACCGGTCTGGCGCTGTTACGGCTTATCCGCTCCGAAGGCCGCATCGTGTTTGACGGTCAATCGCTGGATACGTTAAACCGCCACCAGCTTTTACCTGTTCGCCACCGTATCCAGGTCGTATTCCAGGACCCGAACTCATCGCTAAACCCGCGTTTAAACGTATTGCAAATTATCGAAGAAGGCCTGCGCGTCCACCAGCCTACGCTTTCAGGCGCGCAGCGCGAACAGCAGGTGAAAGCGGTCATGATGGAAGTCGGCCTGGACCCGGAAACGCGGCATCGTTACCCCGCTGAGTTTTCCGGCGGCCAGCGTCAACGTATCGCCGTCGCCAGGGCACTGATTTTAAAACCGTCGCTTATTATTCTGGATGAACCGACCTCATCGCTGGATAAAACCGTTCAGGCGCAGATTCTTGCCCTCCTGAAATCGCTCCAGCAAAAGCACCGTCTGGCCTATATCTTCATTAGCCACGATCTGCATGTAGTACGCGCGCTGTGCCATCAGGTTATTGTGCTGCGGCAGGGGGAGGTGGTTGAACAGGGGCAATGCGAGCGCGTGTTTACCGCACCGCAACAGGCCTATACGCGTCAGCTACTCGCGTTAAGCTGACGCCTAAAAAGGATTATTGTTAGAAAAAGGTTCCGCTATCGCCACACCGAAATTTTTCAGCCGACAGGTGGCGGCAAACTCATCCTGACGATTAACGAACAGGCACGGTTCCCCTTCGCACTCCAGCACGGAGCAAGGAACTTCAATATCGCTTAGCGCCTGGCTGAGCTTATGCATCACTGACCACGCGCTATCGCCTGCCGGACTCAACAGTTTAAGCGCCACCAGACTATTCTCGGTGCTCTGCCCGTTTTGCGGAATCGGTTCAACCTTTGACCCCGCAAAACCCGCCGACCAGCGATAGTTTTGCGGCAGACGGTGAACAATTGAGAGCTGTAATGTATTCACTTTCTTTCCCCGGAAGCACAATTACTTCACAATTTACTTACATTTATATTAACACATCATTGACAACCCGTCCTTAAACAGATTGCTAACGCCCTTCTCTCCGTCAGTGGCTCTACAGCAAGCGGGAGTTAAAATAGTTTTACCGACACGGAGATAGCGGCGGGCTATATGTACCCGTTTCTGCGATCTAACTCAACCTTTTTAACTACAATGATGTGACTTTTTACATAAATGGATTTTACATAAAATAAACATAAAGGAGGAAAATGATGAATTGGTAATTGATATACATCAACTATGAAAGCCGTTTGGCTTTGCCATCGTGTAGCGGATAGCATCCCCCAACGCCGCCTGCGCATTCTTCGGCGCCATTGAGGGACAGCGCGCCCGTCACCGTTTTTTGGGACGGCTGGCGTAGAGATAAAACAGAATGGAACAGGCGGCGCAAAGCGCAATCGACCAGATCATCGGCCACGCACTGTTAAAGGTAGCCAGCGACAGCAACGCGCCGACGATAGCGCCAATACCAAAGCGGAAAGTGCCCGCCAACGAAGACGCCGTTCCGGCCATATGCGGAAACTCATCCAAAATGACCGCCATCGCATTGGACGAAACCATCGACACACAGCCGACAAACGCCGCAACGCCAACCACCAGCGCCCAGAATCCAATGCCCATCAGCGCGCTGAAAACCATCCACACCGCCATCGCAAACTGAATCCATAGCCCGGCCCGAAACATGTTTAGCGCCCCTACCCGTCTGACAAAACGGCTGTTGATAATCGTCATCACAAACAGAAATACGATGTTCAACGCGAAGTAGTAGCCGAAATCCTGCGGCGGAACATGATTAATTTCGATATAAACAAACGGCCCCGCGCTCAAAAAAGAGAACATACCGGCAAAACTAAACCCGCTCGCCAGCATATAGCTCAGTACGCGTTTGTGGCGAAACAACGCGGCAAAGTTACCTATTGTGGTACGAATATGAAAAGGCTGACGCCGCTCAACGGGCAGCGTCTCTTTAATCAAAGCAAAGATCATGACTGACGCCAGAATCGCCGCAATGGCCAGTATCCAGAAGATATAGTGCCAGCTTAACCATACCAACACCCAGCCCCCGACAATGGGCGCCATTAACGGCGCTATCGTAGTGACCAGCATGACAAATGACATCATGCGCGAAAACTCTTCCTTTGGATAAATATCCCGCATCAGCGCATTGATGACGACGCTTGCCGCCGCGGCCGCCAAACCGTGAAAGAAACGCATCACGATCAGTTGATCGATAGTCTGCGCCAACGCACAGGCGACCGCCGCAGCGGCAAATACCAGCGTCCCGCCCAGGATGACCGGCTTACGCCCGAGGCTATCCGCCATCGGTCCATAGATAAGCTGACCCAGCGCAAACCCCAGAATATAGGTGCTGAGCGTCATCTGCGCGCTACCGGCAGGCACGCCGAATTGCGCAGAAATCACCGGCAGCGCTGGAAGATACATATCAATCGACAGCGGCATTAACATGGCCAACAGGCCAAGGATAAAGACAATGGCAAAGGAAGAGTGCTGCCGGGTGGTCACATCGAACTCCTGAATTTAACGAGATAGTTAGCCGACGCTGGCGATTTCTTCTTCAGTCAACGGGCGGTACTCGCCGGGAGCCAGATTCTCATCCAGCGTAATGGCGCCAATCCGTTCGCGGTGCAGTTCCACAACGCGATTGCCTACTGCGGCAAACATCCGCTTCACCTGATGATAACGGCCTTCGCTGATGGTCAGACGGACCTGCACAGGTGTTATCACCTCCAGCGTAGCGGGTTTAGTGAGATATTTTTCATTATGCAACTGCACGCCTTTCGCAAATTGCGCTGCCGTATCGTCGGCCACCGGCGACTCCAGGGTCACCAGATAGGTTTTTTCACAGTGATGGCGCGGCGACGTAATGCGGTGCGACCACTGACCGTCATCTGTCATTAACACCAGACCGGTAGTATCGATATCCAGACGTCCTGCGGCATGCAGCTTATACGCCACCGGCTCATCCAGGAAATACAGTACCGTTGGATGATCGGGATCATCGGTTGAACAAACGTATCCCTGCGGCTTGTTAAGCATAAAATAGCGTGGCCCGTGTTGCTGCGCTAAGGGATTGCCGTCATACGCAACCGCATGTTCCGGGAGCAGTTTGAAGGCCGCATTTTTAATGATGTCGCCATCGACGGTAACGCGGTTACCACGAATTTCACGCCCGGCAATAGCGCGGCTGACGCCAAGCTGCTGAGCGATAAATTTATCAAGTCGCATGTGTGTGATTTAGCCTGTAATAATACGGAAATCGGGCATTCTACCCGAAAAAAGGGAATTGCTATCCGCTCAGTATAGCGGGCTAACTATATCCCTCAAGGGAAATGATTCATGGCATACTATTCCCGGAACCGTTTAACGTAGTGAGACCATGATTTTTACACTCCGCCCCTACCAGCAAGAAGCCGTAGACGCCACGCTCAGCCACTTTCGCCGCCACCGTACGCCCGCCGTGATTGTTCTGCCGACCGGCGCAGGTAAAAGCCTGGTGATCGCCGAACTGGCGCGCGTCGCCCGCGGACGGGTACTGGTGCTGGCGCATGTGAAAGAGCTGGTCGCGCAGAACCACGCCAAATATTGCGCGCTGGGGCTGGAAGCAGATATTTTCGCCGCCGGACTCAAACGTAAAGAGAGTCAGGGCAAAGTCGTGTTCGGCAGCGTACAGTCGGTGGCGCGTAATCTTGACGCCTTCCAGGAGGAGTTTTCGCTGTTGATTGTCGATGAATGCCACCGCATCGGTGACGATGAAGACAGTCAGTATCAGCAAATCCTCACTCACCTGAGTAAAGTTAATCCTCACTTACGTCTGCTTGGACTCACCGCCACGCCTTTTCGCCTCGGAAAAGGCTGGATTTATCAATTTCATTATCACGGTATGGTGCGCGGCAACGACAACGCGCTGTTTCGCGACTGTATTTATGAACTGCCGCTGCGCTATATGATTAAACACGGCTATCTGACGCCGCCTGAGCGGCTTGATATGCCAGTGGTCCAATACGATTTCAGCCGCCTGCAGGCCCAAAGCAATGGGCTGTTCAGCGAAGCCGACCTGAACCGCGAGCTGAAAAAGCAGCAGCGGATTACGCCGCACATCATCAGCCAGATTGTGGAATTTGCGCAAACGCGCAAAGGCGTGATGATTTTCGCCGCCACGGTCGAACATGCGAAAGAGATTGTCGGTCTGCTTCCGGCGGACGACGCGGCGCTGATTACCGGCGATACGCCAGGGCCCGAGCGCGACGCGCTGATTGATAATTTCAAGGCGCAGCGTTTTCGCTATCTGGTTAACGTCTCGGTGCTGACCACCGGCTTTGACGCCCCACACGTTGATCTCATCGCGATTCTACGTCCCACGGAGTCAGTTAGTCTTTACCAACAAATTGTCGGGCGTGGTCTGCGCCTTGCGCCGGGAAAGACCGATTGCCTGATTCTTGATTACGCAGGCAACCCGCACGACCTGTATGCCCCGGAGGTCGGTAGCCCGAAGGGAAAAAGCGATAACGTCCCTGTCCAGGTATTTTGCCCGGCCTGCGGCTTTGCCAACACCTTCTGGGGGAAAACCACTGCCGACGGCACGCTGATTGAACACTTTGGCCGTCGCTGCCAGGGCTGGTTTGACGATGACGACGGCCATCGCGAGCAGTGCGATTTTCGCTTTCGCTTCAAAAACTGCCCGCAGTGTAATGCCGAAAACGATATTGCCGCCCGACGCTGCCGGGAATGTGACGCCATTCTGGTCGACCCGGACGATATGTTAAAAGCGGCGCTCAGGCTCAAGGATGCGTTAGTCCTGCGCTGTAGCGGAATGACGATGCAGCATGGGCAGGATGAGAAAGGCGAATGGCTGAAAATCACTTACTATGACGAGGACGGCGCGGATGTCAGTGAGCGCTTCCGCTTGCACACGCCCGCCCAGCGTACCGCTTTCGAACAGCTATTTATTCGCCCGCATACCCGCACGCCCGGCGTTCCTTTACGCTGGATCACGGCGGCGGATATTGTCGCGCAGCAGGCGCTGTTGCGGCATCCCGATTTTGTGGTCGCGCGGATGAAAGGCCAGTACTGGCAGGTGCGTGAAAAAGTGTTCGACTATGAAGGCCGCTTCCGCCGGGCGCACGAATTACGTGGTTAATTGTACTTTTCATTGATGTAACGGCGATTTGAGTATAGAATCCCGCCCGCCTTTGCATACGCAAAGCAGATCACTTACCTGTTGCTGGGTCGCCTGTAGCAGGAATTATTAAAGAGAGATTTAAATGTTTACTATCAACGCAGAAGTACGTAAAGAGCAGGGTAAGGGTGCGAGCCGCCGCCTGCGCGCCGCTAACAAGTTCCCGGCAATCATCTACGGCGGTTCTGAAGCCCCGATTGCTATCGAACTGGACCACGACCAGGTGATGAACATGCAAGCTAAAGCTGAATTCTACAGCGAAGTTCTGACCCTCGTTGTTGACGGTAAAGAAGTAAAAGTTAAAGCTCAGGCTGTACAGCGTCACGCTTACAAACCGAAGCTGACTCACATCGACTTCGTTCGCGCGTAATCGCCTGGAAGTTGAAGAAAAACCCCGCCCCGGCGGGGTTTTTTTATGCGTTTAATTGAATTTGACGACATGCAGAGCAACGAGAACCCACTTTGCTTTTCTGCTTTCTTACACCTCGCCACATTCAATTAGCGCCTCCCCTAATCGAGGATCTGTAGTTTCCGACGCGGTATTCATACCTTTAAGCCGATTGAATAATGCCCGTTGACGAACGCTGGCACTTTCCGGTTTCCATGGCAGAATTCGTATTGGTATCGTTTGCCCGTCATTCAACGCATCAAATACCTTTTCATTGGTCAGTAAGTCGCCGCAGCTCCATGTCTTGCTATCAAACTGAAAATCAAATAAGACATGGAGTTCCAGTTCATCTACACGTACTTGACGCTTTGCATTATCGATGCGTATTTCCACCTTCTCTTTATGCGTCAAAGTTGCATCAAGATTGAGTCCATACCGTTTCAACTGCCCCTTGTCGTAATAGTAACGTATGCTGGACCAGGTTGATTTAAAAGCAAATCCAGTAATGAATAAACCACTTAACAAGAACAGCGGGCATATGAACAAGCTCAGTAACCAGTTGGCACCATAAGTATAAAACAGTACCAACGATAGAACGGTGAACACCATGCCGAGCACCAACATCATCAAAAATGCGACAATGTGCGCATACAAAACCTGCCGAAATAAACTGAAATTAACAGGCGGTCTCTGACGTATTCCTTTACTCACTACGGCGTCCTTTTATGTCGTATGCCTTTATTTCCCGCCCGACGTGCGTCGCTGCAACTGATCGCGCAAATTCGGCGGCGTCCCTTTGATAGTCAGGGTATCGGTCGCCGGGTCCCAGAAAATCCGCTCGCCCAGTAGCATCGCATCAAAGTTAATCGTTAACCCGCCGCCGCTGCCGGCATATTTGGTTAACTGGCGTAGCGTACTGCGATCTGCCGGGAAGCTCTCTTCCAGCTCATAGCCTTTTTCGGCGGTAAATTCGCTGAAGCTGACTTCACTGACGCCGGAAAGCTCTTTAGACAGCGATTCCAGTTCAATCTCTTCCCCGGCTTGTAATTGCTCATTGCAGTAGCTGTACACCTGCTGGCGCACGTTCTGACGTTCTGCTTTATCCAACTGCGCTTCTGCGGTGAAATCATCCACTGCCTGCAACAGGCCGCGATTCTGCGCTTTGGCGTTCAACCCTTCGCTGGCGCCGAGGAAATCCATAAAGAAGTCAGCGACCTTGCGCCCTACCCGACCTTTCAGGAACGTCAGGTAGCGGGTCGATTGCGGATTAGTTTCCCACTCGGTAAGATCGATACGCGCCACGATATCCGCATGGTTAATATCAAGATAATGCGTCGGGTTAATGTCCAGATTTTCATTGACCCGCATACTGCTCAGGTTGTTCAGTACCGTAACCAGCAGATACTCCACCGCCAGGTAACGATAATGGCAGAACAATACAATGCCGCCGTCCGCAAAGGGATATTTCGCCAGTTCGTCACGCAGGCGTCCGGTCGCCGCCCGGCTAAAGGCAAGAAAATCTTCTTCCCCCTGACGTTGCAACCGCAGCGCTTGCGCCAGTTCACTCTCTTCATTAAACAGGCCATACGCCTTATTCTTGGCGCTATAGACCCGATGCAGTTCAGCCACCATCTCGACAACGGTGGTTGTCGGCTCCAGCAATGAATCGCGCAAGACCAGCTCAAGATTTTGCTCATCGCGCTTGATAAGCTGGTGCAGGGCAATCTGGTTGATATCCAGACTCATGATAAACTCTCCTTTAAGACCGGGCGGTATTCAACCACCGCCTGCCGGAAGACGCAAGCAATCGCCCTGTCATTTCAGGCGTTATCCGTAACGCGAATGATTTAGGGGATAAAAATGCAGAAAAAAAACTGTTGCTACGGTAATATGTTGCCCTTTCATGAACAAACAGATTTTGATTTATGCCACAACTCTCCCGCTATAGTGATGAACATGTTGAACAACTGCTGAGCGAACTGCTCAGTGTACTGGAAAAACATAAGGCGCCGACCGATCTTTCCCTGATGGTGCTGGGAAATATGGTCACCAACCTTATCAACACCAGCGTTGCGCCGGCTCAACGCCAGGCGATTGCGAACTCTTTTGCCCGCGCCTTGCAGTCTTCGATTAGCGAAGACAACGCGCACTAAAAAGCCGACTCCGGAGAAACAAGCGACAGGTATGGTAACTCATCGTCAGCGCTACCGTGAAAAAGTCTCCCAGATGGTTAGCTGGGGGCACTGGTTCGCTCTGTTCAATATACTGTTGGCTACGTTGCTCGGCAGCCGTTACCTGTTTGTCGCCGACTGGCCGACAACGCTTGCGGGTCGCATATACTCCTACCTGAGCATTGTCGGGCACTTTAGCTTTCTGGTGTTCGCCACCTATTTGCTTATTCTTTTTCCGCTCACGTTTATCGTGATGTCCCAGCGGCTGATGCGGTTTTTATCAGCCATTCTGGCGACCGCGGGTATGACGTTGTTGCTTATCGACAGCGAAGTCTTTACCCGTTTCCACCTGCATCTTAATCCCATTGTCTGGGAGCTGGTCATCAACCCTGACCAGAACGAAATGGCGCGCGACTGGCAGCTTATGTTTATTAGCGTGCCGGTTATCTTATTGATTGAGATGCTATTTGCGACATGGAGTTGGCAAAAGCTGCGCAGTCTCACGCGCCGCCGCCATTTCGCAAGGCCGCTTGCGGCATTCTTTTTCGTCTCCTTTATCGCATCGCATCTTATCTACATCTGGGCAGACGCTAATTTTTACCGGCCGATTACCATGCAGCGGGCAAACCTGCCGCTCTCTTATCCGATGACGGCGCGACGTTTTCTTGAAAAACACGGTCTGCTGGATGCGCAGGAATATCAGCGCCGTCTGGTAGAGCAAGGCAATCCGGAAGCGGTCTCCGTTCAGTACCCGCTCAGCAATTTGCACTATCGCGATATGGGCACCGGTCAGAATGTGCTGCTCATTACCGTAGACGGCCTGAACTATTCTCGCTTTGAGAAGCAGATGCCGGAGCTGGCTACATTTGCCGAGCAAAACATCGACTTCACCCGTCATATGAGTTCAGGGAATACCACTGATAACGGTATTTTCGGCCTGTTCTATGGCATATCGCCAGGCTATATGGATGGCGTGTTATCCACCAGAACGCCTGCGGCGCTCATTACCGCGTTGAATCAGCAAGGCTACCAACTGGGACTGTTTTCTTCGGATGGCTTCGCCAGCCCGCTTTATCGTCAGGCATTACTGTCCGATTTCTCGATGCCGGCAGCGCAAACGCAGTCTGATGCGCAAACGGCCAGCCAGTGGATAGACTGGCTTGGGCGCTACGCACAGGAAGATAACCGCTGGTTCTCATGGATATCGTTTAACGGTACTAATATTGATGACAGTAACCAGAAAAATTTTGTTAAGCGTTACGCCAGTGCCGCCAGCGACGTGGATGCGCAAATCAATCGGGTTCTGAACGCGCTGCGAGAGGCCGGTAAATTCGACAATACTGTCGTGATCATTACCGCAGGACGCGGCATACCGTTGACGCCGGAAGAAAATCGCTTCGACTGGTCGCAAGGTCATCTGCAAGTACCGCTGGTGATCCACTGGCCGGGGACGCCTGCGCAGCGTATTAATGTGCTTACCGATCATACCGATGTGATGACCACGTTGATGCAACGCCTGTTACATGTCAGCACGCCAGCGAACGAATATTCACAGGGCCAGGACATCTTTACCGTTCCACGTCGTCATAACTGGGTAACGGCGGCAGACGGCAGTACGCTGGCAATCACGACGCCGCAAATGACCCTGGTGCTCAATAATAACGGTCATTATCAGACCTATGACTTACACGGCGAGAAGATCAAAGATCAGAAGCCGCAGCTCAGTCTGCTGCTGCAAGTGCTAACAGAAGAGAAACGTTTTATCGCTAACTGATTAATTATAAATCAGTTAGCACCGTTTCCCCTTGCATTCGCGTTGGAAAGAGGTAGTATTAGCACCCACAAGTCGGCACGTAGCGCAGCCTGGTAGCGCACCGTCATGGGGTGTCGGGGGTCGGAGGTTCAAATCCTCTCGTGCCGACCAAAATTCCTCGAAGAACCAGCCTGTTACGGCTGGTTTTTTTATGCCTGTTTTCTGAACGGGGAAGCAACGGGGAATAATCGGGGAAAAACCCCGACACAAAACATCGACTTTACCGTAAAGTTTCAACTATTCACATCACCGGGCAGTCATCAAACTCCGCGTTCCTGGCATCATTAATGATGTACGTGATAACTCCAAATATTGCGTGTGAAGAATTGTAGCCATCACCATCTTCTGGCAGCGCTTCCTTTCTCCCGTTCTCCAGATTTATCAGGTGGGGCTGAGGGTGAGTTCGGTATCGCTTGATCCTGAATTCCCCATCTATCGCGCATATCAGCAGCGAGCCATCACAGGTTGAAAGCGACGCGTCCACAACAAGTAGCGCCCCCTGGATTATCCCTTCCCTGAAATGTGAACGCGATGCCCGCATGAAATAAGTCGCTGCGGGCTGGCTGATTAGCTGCTGATCGAGGGAGATCCTTGTTTCAACGTAATCACTGGCAGGTGAAGGGAAGCCCATGGCTATAGTCCTCCGTTTGGATTGAACAGCTGAAAGGTACGTCTCCCCTTCCTGCGTTGATACATCGCGGAATGTTGTCACATACCACTCGATCCATTCGTTAGCCTGCTTCATCGTCCAGTTCCAGTTAACCTTGCTCAGTTGCTGGACAAACCGCTGTGTGGTGACGGTCTTCCGGCCATTAGGTTCCTGCTGTATCGAAGCATACCAGGCTATTTCAATATTGATGGTTTGCCCGGAGCAAAAGATATCATTCTGGGAGAATTGACTAAGAGGGTTCACCGGATCTTCCCCGATGCTGATGTTCGGGTTAAACCGATGATGACACTACCGGCGATCAATACTGACGCCAGCAAGCATGAGAAGGAACAGATAAGCCGTACTGTTCAGGAAATGTTTGAAGAGGCTGAATTCTGGTTAGTGAGCGAGTAAAGTTTTTCAATATCCGCCATAGTTACGTTTTGATCGCGCTGTGGCGGATTTTCATTTTCGTAAACGTTCCCTTTTCCCATTCTCAAAATTTACAGGGTGCGATTGCGAATGTGTCCGGTACCGCTTAATCCTGAACTCCTCTCCATCTATGCAAACCAGCAATGAGTCGTCGCGTGGCGAAACGGACGTATCAATAACCAGCAAGATGCGCTGGTCAGTGACCTTCTTTGATGTAGTTGATGTAGTTGATGTAACAGGTCAATTTTAGGTGACGACTTTTATAAAAAAGTCTATCATCCATTATCTTAATTTCGTCTTGTGTGGCACCTTGGAATTATAGGTAAAAAATGATCTACAAGAAATTCAGACTCGATATAAATGGGCTAAGAGCTTTTGCATTGATAAGTGTTGTGCTGTATCACTTCGGTGTACCTTATGTGTCAGGTGGCTTTATAGGTGTAGATGTTTTCTTTGTAATTTCTGGTTTTCTTATGACTGGAATTGTCCTTGAACGCGTAGACCACAAAGGAGTACTTGATTTTTATATTGCAAGATTCCTAAGAATTGTACCAGCTCTGGTATTTGCAATTCTCTTGTTGATGATTTTCGGTTTATTTACACTAAGTACAAATGAATACGAAGCACTTAGCAAGAACGCAATATCGTCTTTACTTTTTTATTCAAATAATTATTACGCAATTCACTCTAGTTATTTCGACTCATCATCAGAGTTCAACTTTTTGCTTCACACCTGGTCACTATCAGTTGAGTGGCAATTTTATATTTTATATCCTTTATTAGTCATTATAGTTAAAAAATTACGGTTTCCTGTTGGACTCTCATTATCTGTAATTTTAGCCATGTCACTTGCAATTACACTTATGCGAGTGACTGGAACCAAAGAAGATATTTTCTATCTTATCCCTACCAGGGCATGGGAAATGCTGGCTGGCGGCCTTGTATACATAGCATCTGTACGTTACAAAATGCCAGAATGGATAAAGCATTGTGAGGTTTATGGGATAGTCCTCATTGTTGTTGCTGTTGTTATACTGCACAGTAATGGTTACTGGCCAAGCTATTCAGCACTCGCTCCCGTGCTGGGTGCTTCGATGGTTATTCTGGCTAACAAACAGAACTCTTTATTCACATCAAACAGAATTGCACAGTGGGTGGGTAAGATTTCTTACTCAGTTTATTTATGGCACTGGCCTGTAATTGTAGCGATGAAACATTATGATATTGAGTTCAGCGCTATAAATATTTTCTTTGGTGTAATTGTGTCTTTTGCGCTTGGGGATATTTCATACAGAACAATTGAAAACACGCTCAGGAAACGAGTTAAGCTACAATTTAATATTGTATTATTTTCCTCTACTCTGGCTCTATGCTTGTTTGTCATGTTCACAAAAGGTGTTAGTTTTAGATTTTCAGACACCCTAAAGCAAGTCGTTGAGTATCGTATGGACAACTCTCCCTGGAGGCCTGATATTTGCTTCCTCAATCCAGATCAAGATTATTCAGCATTCTCAAAATGTCAGGATAAAATGACTGAAAAGTCTTTTGTTGTATGGGGTGACTCGCATGCCGCACATCTTATGCCAGGGCTGAAATCGGTATTTGGAAATTCACTTAACATTACGCAGAGAACTGCAAGCTTGTGCCCACCAATCATTGGGCTTCAAAAAGATGACAGGCCGTATTGCAAAGACATCAATGATATGGTAGCCAAGGAAATTTCAGACAACAAGCCTACTACGGTATTAATGTCCGCGTTGTGGCCTGTCTATCCTATGCGTGATTATCTGCCTGAGACTATTAAATTCCTGAAGGATAACAAAGTAAAAAACATCATCATTGTTGGCCCGTTCCCGGTTTGGAAGAAAACGATGATTGATACTATTGAGGATATGGGGATTAATTCCGGAAGGACCGTTCCATGGAGCATGACGGATGAAACCCGTAATCTGAGAGATAATGACAAATATCTTAGAGAGCTGGCGAAAGAGCATTCCCTTACTTATATTTCACCACTTGAGACTATGTGTACAGAAAGTTATTGCAAAGCAATAATAGGGAATAGAATTGCTTACCCTATACAATATGACAATGCGCACCTAACACCAGAAGGCTCAGGGTGGTTTATTGAGGAAGTGAAAAAGCAGATTTCAAAATAAACAGAGGGGCTTGCCCCTCTTTTTATTTTATAAAACTACAACAATAATGCAAATTATTTTATGTGTATAGCTTTTCTGATGGGGCATGCTATATTTTGTGCAACCGATGTATCAACCGCTTTCAGCGCATCGAGATAATCCAGCCACAGATTGTACTGCGCCAGTTCGTCGCCCGTCAGGCGCCCGAGCGCCGCTTTGCCCGGCCACCGCCTGCTGTTCATGTGCTCGTTGGCCTGATCGATTCTCTTCTTCTTTTCCTGATTTGCGGCAGAAATTAAATCATCTTGCGTTGGAGGTGGAATACAAACCCAGGCAATACGTCCATTTGATGAACCGAGATACATTCCCTTTGGTGGAGTTTTCATATAATACTTATCAACTTCTTCATCGGTCAGAGCATAAAAATCATTCGACCACAACCCACTGGCCTTATAAGCTGGAATGTTCTCCTCTGAAAAATATGTGTTTGATGTCGAGGAAAAACATATTATGCTCATGTCAATACCCCATGTAAATTACAGATATGGAATTATCGCCACCGGATGGATTAAATATACGAATAGCACCGTTGTTCTCAATCAAATATGTTGGGGATATCGTAATATCACCTTGTGCATCCTGAGGGGTAAGCGTGGCAGCCTTGAATACATAAGGAAATGTTGTTGGTAATGGAAAAACATACCCTGAAGGGCTATTCCCGGGAACAAAGCAATTTAAAGCCTGAAAGATTGCGCCACCGGGCAGAGAGGTATAGATCCCGGCAGGGTTGTCCCTGAGAACAAATGAAGAAATGTCCGGGTTCTGATTCGCGCCGTTGCCCACGTCCCGTTGTGCGGCCGATTTCAATTGAACGTTTCGAGCACATGATTTTTATCTATTTATTCAGATATTCCGGCCAGTTAATATCAGGTGCAACATCTAGCGCCAGTCGGCGCAGCTTTGTTCGGTATTCACGTAGCGCAGTGAGTTCGGACAATTCAGCAGCCGTTATATCGCCATCGTCCTGAGCTTCTACAAGCTGATTGATTTTTGCTGTGACCGACGTCATACGCCTGTCGCGCTCTGCCGTAGCTAAAGCAACATAATCAATCTGAACAGGGGCAATAACGCCGTTGCTGTAGGTAAAATTCCCAGGCTGAAAACCATCGGGAATATCAGTATCAGCGAATTCCACAACAGAGCAATTCAGCGGAAATAGCTTAGTCGCATCTTTATCCGCAGCAATAATCAGCCCTGTTTTGTCATACTGGATTTTCAGCGTATCGGGCTGGAATAACTTCTGTAACACATACCAGTCAACACCTGATTCATCCTGGATAAACTGAATACTGCAATTCTCTGATAATTTCTGCTGAACAAGGGTTAATTCCGTTGTTTTAGTGAAATTTTTAAAATGCCTCATTTTTATGCTCCCACCGTATACCACTGGCCATTCACTTTAAGCTGTAACAGGCGTCGTTGGATCCTGTCTGGTGTATCGTTCGAGTCTCCATTCTCAACACCTGTAATGACGTAACCTAACTGGTCTGCAAATCCGGGCGAACGATATAAGTTTCCATGCTCAACGGCACCGAATCGAATTGACTGAACATACCCACTCAGCATGTCAGTTGTAGCAAGGAATACACCAGACCCATCATCATGAAGCATAAATGGCTTTGTTTTGTCGTTCTGGTACACACCAACCATGGTGATGTACTGACGCGCTGGCTTAGAAGCCACAAACGCGCTCAGCCAGCCCGGTCCGCTACCACCGCCCCATATATCACCGTATACATCGCCATTTTTGTTGAATATCGCACTTCCAGCCTGCAAGTTTTCAGCAGCTGCGATAACACCGAGTCGGGTGCTGATATATGCCCGGATAGCCAGGTCTTCTGAGTTCTGAAATCCGATACCATTCCATGACTTAATGTTCAGATTGTTACCATTAAAACCTGCACCATCAACGTCACCTTTAGCCATCCCACCAGTGCCATCCCCAACCGTAACCAGGGTATCGCCACGCATATTTGGTGCAGAAATACCCCCCGTAAAGGCGCCCCCCTCCAGCATCGCCACTTGACGCCATGAGGTAATACCCGTTCCTGTTCCGTGACCAAACAATACGTTATTGCCACTGACTGCAAGAACATCCACAACAGTGGTCGGACTTACCACCTCGCTAAGGGTAATAATTTGCCAGAAACTTACCTGGTCTGGCGCGTCGGGGGCCTGATGCGCACGCATAAACTGACAGCCTGTAGCCGCACGCGCGCCGATTGATGTTCGGTCAATTGCGTCACTGACAAACGTTCCCGCGAGGAATCGCCCGTCACCTTTAAAAAGAACGTCTACTAAACCAACGTTCTGGAGAAACAGCGGCTTATTCGGGATGTCCGCGCCATTCTGATTTTTTTCAAGACGGGTTTTAACCTGTTCATAGATCAACCTGCCAATGGCGGCGTGAAGCTGCGTATGTTCGCCTTTACTGAGTGGTATGCCGGCGGCTTCAATAACAGTACAGACCTCTTCCTGGACTGCATCCCACATATCACTGTTGAGATCCGTTGCGCGGCGGCCCGTGGCGGGATCACCATTCGTAAATCCGTTTTTCCCCTGACCAAATTTATCTTTTTGCGCAGTGGGCGTATCAATTCTGTGCATTCTCTTTTCCTTCCGGATAAGCAAAAACAACAACCGTATGTGACGGACAAAGCTTATCAATCACACATTCAGCAACAGTATCGCCCCACGTTCTGATCGCAGAATCGCAGGTGCTTGTACAGGTCTGCCATCCAGCAGACGGGAAAAACGGGTAATCTCACGAATCACCACACCATCCTCGTCCTGGTACCATTCCTCTCCGTCGCGGGCGACGCGAAATGCAAAAGAGGACTGGTTGATATCCCCGCGCTGCATTGGTGCCAACACCAGATCACGGATTGTCTGAGTTTCTGGCGCGGTGATGTCATAACGCAGCCCCCGCTCATCAACCGTCAGTGCCAGCGTGCCCGCACTTCTGCGACCCAGGATAAAATTGGGGTCATGGTTGAACAACGCCCGTACATCGTCATTCAGCACTTCATCAAACGCACCGGGCCGGATGATTTCGCGAAACGAACCGAAAATCAGTTCAGAACGACTGTCAAAGACCGAACCATACCCGATGATCCGGCTGGGCTCGCTGTCGTGCGTTTCTGCGCGCACCTCGCCGCTGTAACAGCGAATTTCACGTTCACTCATCTTGAGTGTTCTCCTAGATTGTGGTTTTGGCTGGCCGGGAGGCGTTGACGCTGACCAGCATTTCATCAAGGCCGTCTTTCGGATTCATGTCCTCAAACGCGCGTGCTTCGTTGCGGCTCATCCATCCGACATACTCAAGAGCAGATGCAAAGGTCAGTGTCAGAGCGCCACAGAGCAAAATCTCGAGCATTTTTCGCTTCCAGCCGCCACCACTGCCAAAATAGGCGATGCGCAAACCAGCCATAACAATCGACATAATGACTGCGCCCAGCGGTGTGTCTCCACGCCACCAGCTCTGTAACAATTCAAGTAAATCAGGCCAGGTATTTGGGTTATGAGGCATTTGTAGTTATCTCTCACCTCGCTGATACAGCAGGTGCAAATTGAGGGAATACCACGTACCGCAAATCAGAAGCGGAAACGTAAAAGAAGCCGAGCCAATCGATAACTGCGGGATAGGCCAGGCCCAACGAATCCCAGGCCCAGAAACGACAAAACCCGCTCGACGGCGGGTTTAAGCTGCGTGGCAAAGTAACCACTCTTAGCAGATTACAAGAATTTTTGCGGACCGCGTTAATGATTTTTAATCCCAAAGTCGTATTATGCGTTTTTTACTGTAGGAGTTAACAGGCTTATATTATGTTAGAAACACTATCATTCACTGAACGTGACGAGTTCCAACGAAGAAACATCGCTGAAAATATCATCAAATTGCTAAAACCAGAGGCAGACATTTCACCACTGGTAATAGACGGTGCATGGGGGACAGGGAAATCAGAATTTAGTATCAAACTGAAGAATCTCATTATCGAGCAAGAAACTGAGTCTAAAGTTGTCTATGTTGATGCCTTTAAAGGGGATCATGCAGAATCTCCATTACTTCTAATAACATCAGCTATTGCGAGCATTTTGCCGGAGGAGGAAAAACAAAACTTCATTAAGAGATCTCTTCCTGCAATTCGATTTGGTTTAAAAACTGTACTAAAAGCTGGTGCAGGTTGGTTTTTACGACAGGAGGCTAGTGAAGTTGCCGAAGAATTCCAAGATGCGATGAAGAAAGCAAGCAATGCAGCAATAGATGGGACTATTGAAAATATACTTGAAGACCACATGGAATCAGAGAAAAACATAAACTCTCTAAAATCTTGCATTGAAGATATATCAAACAAGCAAAAGATAGTGATAATTATTGATGAATTAGACCGATGTAAGCCAAGTTTTTCAACAAATATCATTGAAACAATAAAACACATCTTTGATATCAATAACGTATTTTTTATTTTAGTTACAAACACTGAACAACTAAAAGCATCTATAAATCATATTTATGGTTATAGCATTAACTCACAAAAGTATCTTGACAAGTTTATAAAATATACCATTACTCTTCCAGACACATGCTTAATAAATGGGCATAACGTATGTAAAACCTCGGTTATATATTGGGATCACCTTGTAGGTGAAACTACATTACTAAATAAAATCAACAGCTTAGTTGGTAGCTTTATTTGTGATTTAATTCAACGAACCAACTTATCCTTACGTGAAACACAAACCTTTTCACGCAATCTTAACATTTTCCGACTGTTAAACGACAATGAGTGCAAAAGCAATGATCCTTTTATAAATATGATCGTTGTCGTAGCTGTCTTCATACATTGTTTTGGTGACAAGGAAAAACTAAAACAAGAAATTACCGCTGAATCTATATCTTATTTAGCAGACCTGCTTAACATAAAAGAAATACCTTATTCTTATGAGAGAAGATCGCAAATCCCTGAAATATCAATTATATTCTTCGGAATAATTAAAGACAGCATTACTCTTAATGAGCGATTTGCCCCTAAAAGTGATGAGGAACTTAAAAAGTTCACAAATGTTTATACTGATTATGAACACCTAAAATTTTGGAGCACTACTCCCAGAGAGTTAATGATAAAATATATTAATCAAATGTCATTCATCCAGTAAATAATACGCCCCTGCATGGGGCGTATTATTAAACGTCCATATCTAATGTTAGATCCAGCATTGAAAGGCAGCCATCAATAAATCCTTCGGCTAACTGTATTTCTATACGTACCAATTTCTCATCCTTCCCACGCACCTTTGCAATCTTACGCTTGGATATTCTGTATAAATAATGTGCCACAAGAAGCGAATGCTCATCAGGCCTTTTTTGCTTTAAACGAGCAAGACACCCCTCAACAATTAATGCGTCATTATCAGAACAAGCCACACGTGTCTTGCAGGTATAGGGAAGAAGCCCTTTAAACCCAGCAGCTATAGGCGAATAGTCCACTCCTGAGCTATCACTCGCCGCCCATGCCCCCCAACGCTCAAGAACCATCTGAATATCACGCATCAACTTTCTCCACCAAATCAGGCCAGCACGCCAATTGCCAGCGCGCGATCGATAAAACGAAATATCAACTCCAGTTGAGAGCCGTATTTCTCTTCGAATGCCACGGTGTCCGCATGTAACTCATTGTGATGCGTTCTGCACAACGGCAGCACAAAGAGGTCATGCGCCTTTGTTCCCATCCCTCCCTGACCGTAGCCTATCAGGTGGTGCGGATCATCCGCCTGCTTCCCGCAGCAGGTGCACGGCTGGGATTTAACCCAGCGGGTATATCTCTCATTGACCCATCGACGGCGTTTCGGACGTAACATGAAGCTTTCCGGCGATTCCGGATCAACCCTGAGCGCCAGTACCTTTTTCGCCTTATCCTGTACAATGCTGGTGGCCAGCACCGAGGGAACAATTTCACTTTCACGGGTAGCTGACTGGACAATTGCCTTCGGCATCCTTAATGCTTTTCTCGCAGCGCTCTCCGGTAAGACTTCTGCCAGGTTATTGCGTACCATCCACCAGCACAGTTCCGGGAGAGTAACTGCGTGCATATCGTCAAAACCCAGATCACGACAAACAACCGATAAAACCCATTTTGTCGTGTTCTCCACAGCTATTGATTTCAGCCGTTCCGTAAACTGTTCGCGCAGCAGGTTATCGCAGTGCCAGCACAGTCGGATTGCCCCCGGAGCGTGGCGCATGGTTGTCATCTGTTCGCTGTGCCAGTCTGAATGCGGCCACTGACAGCCATTCCCCCGGAGTAGCCAGCTTTCCAGACTATCCAGACCACCAGCACGATAGATAACCGACTCATTACAGAACACATCACGAACAGCAGGATCATCCGCCAGCGGCTGTGATACCGCCGGGACCGCGCCGCTGGCGAAAGATGAAAATTGCTCCGGCTCTGGTTCAAGCAGAACACGCCCCTGCATAAACAGGGGCATCAGTTCCGATCCCGGCCTGAACAATACAACGCCCATACGAGGAGCAATTTCAGGGGTCAGTAACGCTCTCACGATCACCTCAATGAACGGTATCGAGCAGCTTCAGCAGCTCAGGGAATTTGGACTCGAAGAAATGCGGCTGCGTCTCGCGAGGGTTTGCCGGGCTGGTGATGTTTTTGCCGAACATGCAGCCTTTTGCCGTCAGCGACCAGAATTTTTTAATGCCGTTAATCGCGGAGCGACTGTAACGCTCACGATGTTCAACAACACCCAGCTTTGCTAACTGCTGATACGCCTGATTAGCCGTCATCCGGATATTTCACCTGTACATCATCCGTACTGTCTGATGTTGTTCGTCCGGGAATATCTTTGTCGCACCGCACCTCATTCACCTGGTGCATCAGTTACGACGCCACTGAGCGTTCAGATAGCTCCCCAGCATCTCCTCCACAAGAGGTCGCAGGCCATCCAAAAATGTCTTTTTCGCGCTCTCCATCGCTCTTGCTCCGATAGTGCGCTCTGCATCGGTATTACCGACCAGCCCAGACGGTCTCAGCTCTGTGTCAGACAGCATCCGGTACGTTTCCTCATAATCCGATATTTGCTTTTCACGAAGCGCGTTAACGCGTTCCGGCGCTTTGCGCTCCAGCACTCTGTGTAACGGCCCCCACTGCAGTATCCACTCCCTGAACTCGCTTTTTTCAGCGGCTTTCACCTGAAGCTCCGCGTCCTGAAGGTCTGTAACCGTCACGCCGGATACGTCAAAGAAACGCATTTCTGACGTCACGCTGGTCAGCCCGAGTGATTTCTTCAGCTTATTCTGATACGCCAGCCAGACCTCAATTTCATCAACGAGAGCCAGCGTTCTGACCTTTTCCCGGGCAATCTGTTCCAGTTTTCCCAGACGGAACATCTCACGCCCCGTGGCAACCAGCGCCGCGAGATCGTTATCGTATTGCCCTTTTTCTGCATTATGTACCAGCTGTACGTTCTTCATCTGGTGCAAAAAAAATGTGACCCGGTCCTCGCAGCTTGAGGTTGCCTCTGTTGCCATAGCAAAGGTGTTTGCTCTTAACGCCTCATCTTCAGCCAGTTGTGCCAGCCAGGACGATATCTGTGCCTTAAACCCCGCGTCCTTTATGAAGTTTTCCGTCTCACTCAGTCTGTCCAGGAAGAGGCTGAATGCGTCGGCGTTATCTTCCTGTCCGAACATATGCCATCTGTCTGCAGGAGCCGGTTCCCCCTCCCGGGCAGGCACCAGCCAGTCAGCGGCCGCCAGGTGCAGTGCCCGAGTTTCCCGGGGGGCGGAGGCTCCCGCCATATCGAATCGTATTATGGGGCCTGAATAGCCAGGCGCGCTGGTGATCTCCCGCAGCGCCTGCAAAGTACGTTCAGACAGTGGGTTCCCTTCCAGATTTACGGTTGTCTCTGAAGACAGATGAATGAGACTTTCCGGCAGGCGGGTCAGCTGGTTACGATAGACCGACAGCGACAGTAGTCCTGACGGCAGCATCGGCAGGCTGGTCAGCCGGTTACCAGATACCATCAGCTCCTTCAGTTCTGACGGCAGCACCGGCAGACTGGTCAGCCGGTTACCAGATACAATCAGCTCCTTCAGTCCTGACGGCAACGCCGGCAGGCTGGTCAGCCGATTATTATAGGCCCACAGCTTATATAATTCTGACGGCAGCGTCGGCAGGCTGGCCAGTTGGTTATCAGATACCGACAGCTCCTGTAGCCCTGACGGCAACATCGGCAGGCTGGTCAGCTGGTTATTATAGGCCCACAGCTTACATAATTCTGACGGCAGCGCCGGCAGGCTGGCCAGTTGGTTATCAGATACCGACAGCTCCTGTAGCCCTGGCGGCAACACCGGCAGGCTGGTCAGTTGATTACCAAAGATCCACAGCTTACATAGTCCTGACGGCAGCGCCGGCAGGTGGGTCAGCGGGTTACTAAAGATCGACAGTTCCAGTAGTCCTGGCGGCAGCACCGGCAGGCTAGTCAGCTGGTTACCAGAGACCTCCAGCGTCCGCAGTTCTGGCGGCAGCGCCGGCAGGCTGGTCAGATTATTATCAGGAATAACCAGTGTGGTAATATGCGCGGGTAAACAGTCTGGCAAGGTGGTAAGACCTGATTCTCCCACGTTAAGCACTGCATTGCCATTATTCAGGCAGGCACGCATTTTCTGTACCACTGCTGCACGGCCGCGTGACTCTTCTGCGGGTGCAGCCCTTCTCCACGCTGACCAGACAGCATCATACTCTGCTGGCGTCTGTGGAGCCGTTGTGGCAGGGAGGAAGGATGTCCTGAATGTCCCGGATGCCCCTTCCGCGTGTCCTGTGCCCTCCTCACCCTGTGCTGTGTCCAGGGTGAGGCGATGTGTTTCACTGTACCCCTGGCAATTTACGGTATAGTTCCCGGCATCATCAAGGGTGACTGACAATATCTCCTGACTGTCTTCATCCAGAATACAGAAGTAATTTTCCCCGTGCTGGCCGGAATGAATGCTTTCCTCCCATCCGGCATACGCGAGCGTCCTGAGCAGTTCAAATCTGTTGATCACATCCTCCCGCGTCGTTCCGGCCGGCGGGTGACAAATCGTCCAGATGCACTCCAGCGCTTCAGTCTGGTGCGTTGAGCAAAAAAATTCCTTCATTTTTTCCCAGGAACTCATTTCAGGGGGGGTATCAGACCAGGCAATACGATAAATGCGGCGATTACTGATGGTGGCGGGAAGACATCCGCTTCCAATATGAAAGGGCATAACAAAAAACCTTTATAAATTTACATATAGTATCTGTCCGGCAGACATCATCTCTTCCTGGTCTTAATTTCACAATAAGGTTATCGGCGGATTCATGGTCGTCCTGACATGGCGGGCTTCAGAAGGTGCAGAAGAAAAATCCGTTATGATGACCGGATGGCGGGACTGTCATTTTACAGCTAAAGTGTCGATTTTTTCAGGGTCGCTTTCCACGATGACCAGATCATCCGGTATCAACGCCCGGGCGTTCAATTTTCGATTCTGCCTGCCTGCGCAGCTCTTCCGGCGAATAAACCCTTTGAACGACTTTACCGTCTTTAAACTGCCAGCAGCATGAATATCAGCGCGACGGTTTTCATCCGTATCAGGCAACTCTGCAACGCTCTGGCCAGCAGGCCACAGCCCGGAAACATCACGCGTAATACACGTAATAACATCGTTATCGTCGTAGGTAATTTTCAGCGTGTCTGCTGAAAATAATTGCTGGCACCCATACCAGTCCTGACCATCCTCTGATTTAAGATACGCCGCATCGGCGAATAATGTGTCATCTGGTTCCGGTGCATACGGAATGAAATTTTTAATATTTAAAAACTGTTTGTTCTTTTTATTTTTTTTCCGCTGTCATAATTATTCCTTCTTATACACTTGGGGCTGTCACCCACGTATCACCAACCAGATACTGAATGGGACGTTGTCACCCGAATAGTCATCGCGCCACGCACTCCCATTACCTCAATCACTGCGCCAGCGAGACAGATATTACCGCAGCCAGTATCCGTGATGATTTTGTTATAAGCGTAAGACCAAGAGCCACGACACATCCAGTAAGGGTGATTGAATGCGCCCTGAGACTCCAGCCAGACGATAAACTCCGCCGTCGTCCACGGATTATCATCACAGCCGATAATAACTGCGCCATCAAACGCTCGCGCGGCACCGATACGACGCACAAACAAATCCTTGTCCGGAATATCGCCGCCATTCTGTGATTTTTGTAATGCATCGGCGGCACGACTTATGGTTTCTCGCAAACCAACGTATTCGATAAGACCGTCAACACTTTTTCCTGACAGCGCCGTCAGGGTTTCGTCCAGCGGCTGCTTGCCCGCCAGTTTATTCAGTACCGTGGTGGCAAAGTTCGGATCATTTCCCAACGCGTCAGCCAGTTCCTGCAGGGTGTCCAGTGGCTCCAGTACGGAACCAACCAGCGCGGCAATCAGTTTGCGGACAAACTCCGCGTTTGTTGTCTGAAGCCCTTTAGCATCGCCTGGCGGCGTCGGTGTGGTCGGCGTTCCAGTGAATGCCGGGCTGTCCAGCGGCGCTTTGGTCCGTACCTCACCCATAACGGTTTTTACCGCCTTTGGTGTGGCCGCCAGCGCTTCGCTGTCACTGTCCGTGGCACTGCTTAATTTAACGATACCTTTTTTCGTCAGGCTTGCATCTTCCAGGGAAATCACGTCTGCGATATCCTCGGCCCGTTTCGCGGCCTCTTCGGCTCAGGTTGCCAATTCTCCGGCTGCAGCTCTGCTTTGCGCTGCCAGTGATGCGCTGGTATCAGATGCGGCGGCGTGGGTGGATGCCTCCGATGCTGATGACTAGGCGGCTGCCGCCGTTCTGGCTGTGTCAGCCGACGCCGCGCTGGCTGATGCCTCCCCGGCTTTTGTGGTCGCCGTACCTGCGCTGCTCTCCGCAGATGCTGCGGATGAAGCTGCCGACCAAAATTCCCCTTGAAAACCAGCCTGTCAGGGCTGGTTTTTTTATGCCTACAATTAAAAAGTTAGCTGATGCCAGAGACGTTATTTTGCATGAACTGATTTTGCATGAACTGATTGGACATCTTTCCTGTGCAGTGGTCACAGTAAAGTCAATGCAGGCAACTAACGTAAACCATGTTTGTACTAAAACAGAAAAAGCGCATCTACACCCTATACTGGAAAAAATGTTTGCAGTGGCAGGTAAATGAGTAAGCAATCTGTCGCAGCAATAATAAAACGTTCTGGTAAGGTAAACGGCCTACCACGCCTTTGTCGCTAACAATTAGCCTCCCTGTCGCCATAGGGTCGATAACGATCGGCTATTCACAACACGTTTTGTAGACAACGTACGGTGATTAATTACTCCTTCAGCCAGCAACTCGCTAATTGTTATTCAACTTCAGAAATTATAACTAATTGAAGCACCTACAAAATTATGCCCTGAATTTTTATCCGTAAGTGATCCATTCGAGAAATGCCGGATATAAGCTTCTGTAGAAAAAGCCCCAAAGTTCCAGCCAAGAAACGCTTTTTCTCCAAAGGTAAATGCAGAATTGACACGCATATCATCTCGCGACTTAGATTTTATATAAGCCCCCAGACCAATACCGGTATAGATACCAGCGAAATGAACCAGCGCCACATCCTTCGAGATACCCAATACGCCCTGGTTATATTTATTACAGGGAACGCTGCCAGAATGTTTACTGCAATCATCGCTACCCTTAGCCTTAAATCCTCCTAACTCCAGATTATTTCTTGCCTGTAAAAAGAAAAAATCGCTGGGTTCACTGTATGTCAGAAAAGCCGTATATAAGTGCTCAACCCCTCCTCTTCTTATACTTTCTCCCGCAGCAAAAGAGATCTGATGCTTGTTGCCCTTGCCAAAAAAAACATTATCATTAGCAGAACATGCGAATGCACAAGGTAATAATAGATATATAAATATTCTCTTCATATACACTCCACCACCATTTCAATGTCAATAGTTATTTTTAACCGGCTAACATATTTAAAATTTTCTACGCCACGCTTACGCTCACAGAAACGGCTGATATAGCATCCACACTACGTTCTCCCCTTGAGTCGCCCCAACGGGTGCTCAAAACGCCGCGAGTGTTGTTCAGGCACATCCAGGATAAGTTATAAGTGAATGACACTCATTTCTGACCACATTTTCATTTATGATAAGAATATCGTCAGAATCTCTTTATCGCATAAAAATACCTCTGCTATTGACTTAATATTTAATTTAACAGATGTCGCGGTTTATTCGTTCTGCTCAGATGTATTTCATTGACATTAATAAAACCATAAATAAATTCAGTTAAAATAATTTGTTAATAATGACAAGCTTTAGACGCTATGACTTTTAATAAGAAATTTCCTGCCAGTAAAGATAGTCTGGACTTACGGGTGCAAGGGCGCAGCAACATATGCCACACTTCTGTTATGTCACATTGTCCGAAAAAAGCGTCCAGACCAGTATTCAACTTCAGGGAGTATTCTGTTTTCTCTCACAACGGGTTGTTTTATCCTTTCTATCGTTCAGCTAATTACTCGCCTGTCACAGGTTTTACTACTTACCCATGCACTAATTAGGGTAAAATTTACGCGCTTGACAATGTGGCAAATCTGGACGATTTCCGCGCTGAAAACAATAATCATTCTAATAAAACTCAGGAGATACAGCATGCCTGAAGTAACACCTTTTCAGGTGCTTATTGTGGACGACCATCCACTTATGCGGCGAGGTATTCGTCAATTACTGGAACTGGACCCGGCTTTTCATGTCGTTGCCGAAGCGGGTGACGGGGCGAGTGCGATCGATCTGGCGAATCGCATTGAGCCCGATCTGATCCTGCTGGATCTGAATATGAAAGGTCTGAGCGGGTTAGATACCCTGAACGCGCTACGCCGGGATGGTGTGACGGCGCAAATTATTATTCTTACCGTCTCGGATTCCGCCAGCGACATCTACGCGCTGATCGACGCCGGCGCCGACGGTTATCTGCTCAAAGATAGCGATCCGGAAGTGCTGCTGGAGGCCATTCGCAAAGGCGCTAACGGCGGTAAAGTCTTTAGCGATCGGGTCAATGAATATCTGCGTGAGCGCGAACGGTTTGGCGCGCAGGAAGATCCCTTTAGTATCCTGACCGAACGAGAGTTAGATGTCTTGCATGAGCTGGCGCAGGGGCTTTCTAACAAACAAATTGCGTCAGTACTGAATATTTCTGAGCAGACGGTTAAGGTGCACATTCGTAATCTACTTCGCAAGCTAAACGTGCGCTCGCGCGTCGCGGCGACCATTCTATTTTTACAAACACGCGGAATGCAGTAACAAGCCAGGCCCGGTGGCGCCGCGCCACCGGGCCGTCAGGGTCTTATTTCTCCTGCGCCAGCCGGATACTGCGCTCTATCACCGCCCGCCGGGCGTCACCCGCCGGCAGTAACTTCAGCATCATCTCCCAGGCCGCCACCGCCTCGCCAAAGCGCTGCTGCTCAAAGGCGCTGAACGCATACAGGCTTAACACCCGGATATCCGTGTGGTCGCGGCTCACCAGCTGACGCAGCAGCTCCCCGCCGCGGCGGTTATCCTCCGGGTCGGACGAGCGCGTCAGCGCCTCCGCGTAGCCCAGCGCCGCATCGCGGTTTTTCGGGTCCAGACGGTAAGCGTTTGCATAGGCCCCGGTGGCGGTACCGGCATTACCCAGTACCATACCGGTGCGCCCCAGCATGAGCCAGCCCTCAACATTGCCGGCATCATTCTGCAGGCGGGTGCGCAGCCCCAGCGCCAGCCGCGCCATCTCCTCCTCATTCAGCGGCTGCGCCTGCGGGTCCAGCGCCCGCGCCAGCAGTCCCGGCGTCTGCGCCGTTGCCTGCTGCCAGGCCCTCACCTGCGGATAGCTGCCGGTCTGTGAGTAACTGATGGCGGCCACGACCAGCGCCATAACCACGCCCGGCACGTAAGCACCCCACCCGGCGCGCGGTCCCGCCGCAGGAATGGCGTCGGCCAGGACGTCCTGTCTGATACGCACCCGCCGGCGCGTGCGGGCGACGATTATCCACCCGCCCGCCACGATGGTGGCCAGCGGCAGCACCCACAGCAGCACCGTCAGCGGGGTCAGCGGCGGGTCGTAGGTGACAAAGTTGCCGTAGCGCGCCACCATGTAATCGATGATTTCCTGGCGGCTCTTCCCCTCCTGCATCAGGTCATACACCCTGCGGCGCATGTCGGTGGCTATCATCGCGTTCGAGTCCGCAATGCTGTTGTTCTGGCATTTCGGGCAGCGCAGCTGCTCCGTGAGCTGGCGGAACTGCTGCTCCTGCGCTTCATCTTTAAACGGCATCACGTCGGTGGTCGCCCGCGCTGACCCGGCGATAACCAGCACCAGCATCAGCATCACCATGCCCGGTAACAGTCTCATTGCGCCGCCTCCCGGCTGTATCTGTCCCACAGCGGTTTCAGTTCACTTTCCCATACCCGGGCATTCAAATCGCCCGCATGGCGGTAGCGGATAATCCCCCTGCCGTCGATGAGGAAGGTTTCCGGCGCGCCGTACACGCCCAGGTCCAGCCCCAGCATCCCGTCGCTGTCCGATAAACTCAGCGCATACGGGTTGCCCAGTTCCTTTAACCAGGCCACCGCCTTCGCCCGGTCGTCCTTATAGTTCAGCCCCACCACCCGGATACCCTGCGCAGAAAGCTGGTTCAGGTACTGATGCTCGGCGCGGCAGGTCGGGCACCAGGTGGCCCAGACGTTAAGCAGCACCGGTTTCCCCTGCGTCAGCACCTCCGCCTGATAGTACTGACCCGGCGTCTCCAGTGATTCCAGGCGGAACGCCGGCACCGGCTTTCCGGTCAGCGCCGATTCGAGATTCGTCGGGTCATCGCCCTGCGCGTTGCGCGCCAGCTGCCACAGCAGCGCCGCGGCAATCAGCAGAAAAATCAGCAGCGGTAATAACAGTACGTTGCGTTTCATCCGGCCTCCGGCAATGGTTTACGGCGGCGGTAGCGCGGGTCCGCCAGGCACAGCAGCCCGCCCAGCGCCATCAGCAGTCCCCCGGCCCATATCCAGCGGACAAACGGTTTGTAGTACAGGCGCACGGCCCACGCGCCGTTGTCCAGCTCCTCCCCGAGCGCGGCGTACAGGTCGCGGGTCAGCCCGCCGTCAATCGCCGCCTCGGTCATCACCATCCGGCTGGTGTTGTAGAGCCGTTTCTCCGCGTGCAGCACCGCCTCCGGCTCGCCGTGGCGCGTCACCCCGATGAGGGCCACCCCGCCGCGGTAGTTGGGCCCGGTGATGTCCCGCACCTCCCGGAAGGTGAAGCGGTAGTCGTGAATGGTCACGCTGTCGCCCGCCCGCATCCGCACGTCACGCTCCACGCTGTAATTCTGGCTGAAGGCGATGCCGGTAATCGTCACCGCCAGCCCGAGGTGCGCCGCCACCATTCCCCAGTAGCTGAGAGAGGTTTTCGTGCCGCGGGACACGCGCTGTACGGCTTCGGCCACCGCCAGCACCGCAATCCAGCAGGCCATCGCCATCCCCACCGCCGTCATGGCGATGATTTTATCTTCCAGCAGCCATGGCAAAAGTACCGACAGCACCAGGGTGGAGACCAGGGCGGTGAGCAGCAGCGTCCTGATGTTACGCGGCCGGTCCCGGCCCCAGCGCACCAGCGGCCCCACCCCCAGCAGCAGGGCAAAGGGGACCATCAGCCAGGTGAACATGGTGTTAAAGAACGGCTCCCCCACCGAAATGCTGCCCAGCCCCAGCTGTTTGTGCACCAGCGGCAGCAGGGTGCCCAGCAGCACCACCAGCATGGCGGCCATCAGCAGGACGTTGTTGCCGAGCAGCAGCGACTCGCGCGACCACAGCGCGTTGTTCACCCGCGAACGCACCCTGTGCCCGCGCACGGCGAACAGCAGCAGCGAGCCGCCGGTGACCAGCACCATAAAGGCGAGGATAAACATTCCGCGCGCCGGGTCGGAGGCGAAGGCGTGCACCGACACCAGCACCCCGGAGCGCACCAGGAAGGTGCCCAGCAGGCACAGCGAGAAGGCGCAGATGGACAGCAGCAGCGTCCACGCCTTAAAGCCGGCGCGCTGTTCGGTGACCGCCAGCGAGTGCAGCAGGGCGGTGCCCGCCAGCCACGGCATAAAGGAGGCGTTCTCCACCGGGTCCCAGAACCACCAGCCGCCCCAGCCCAGCTCGTAGTAGGCCCACGCCGAGCCGAGCACGATGCCCAGCGTCAGGAACACCCACGCCGCCAGCGTCCACGGACGGGCAAAACGGGTGAACGCGCTGTCCAGACGCCCGCTCAGCAGCGCGGCGATGGCGAAGGCGAAGGCCACCGAGAAGCCGACATAGCCCATGTACAGCAGCGGCGGGTGGAAAATCAGCCCCGGGTCCTGCAGCAGCGGGTTCAGGTCGCGCCCCTCCACCGGAAAGGCCGGCAGCGTGCGGGCGAACGGGCCGGAGGTGAACAGGATGAACGCCAGAAAACCGGCGCAGACCATCCCCATCACCGCCAGCACCCGGGCGACGATATCCGCCGGCACCTGCCGGCTGAACACCGCCACCGCCAGGGTCCAGCCGCTCATCAGCAGCACCCACAGCAGCAGCGAGCCCTCGTGCGCCCCCCAGGTGGCGGCCACCCGGTACCACACCGGCAGCTGCGTGTTCGAGTTGCCGGCGACATAGGCCACGGTGAAGTCGTTAACCACAAAGGCGTGCACCAGCACGAAAAACGCGCCCGCCACGCAGATAAACAGCAGCCAGGCGAACACCCCGGCCGACGCCATCATCCGCGCGTCACCGCGCGCCACGCCCCACAGCGGGTAAACGGACAGCAGCAGCGCCACGCCGAGCGCCAGGCACAGCAGCGCGTGGCCGTATTCAGGCATCATGATGAGGTGTCCTTATCAGCGCGTTGCGGGCGGCGGTGGTTTTCCTGCATCGCCTTTTCCACTTCCGGCGGGGTGTAGTTCTCGTCATGTTTGGCCAGCACCTCGTGCGCCAGGACGTGGTTGCCCTTCTCCAGGGTGCCCTGCACCACCACCCCCTGCCCCTCGCGGAACAGGTCCGGCAGTATCCCCTCATAGCTCACCGTCACCGACCCTTCGGCGTCGTAGAGACTGAAGTTCACCTTCAGCGAGTCCGGGTCGCGCCTGACACTGCCGGGCATCACCATCCCGCCGACGCGCAGGCGCTGGCCCGCCGCCGGCAGCTGCTGCGTCTCGCGCTTGCCGTAGAGGATTTCGCCGGGGGTATAGAACAGGTCGATATTCGCGCGCAGCGCGTACAGGACCAGGGCGGTGGTCAGCGCCAGGCCCGCCAGCACCGCGCAGACCACCCATAGCCGGTTTTTACGTCGCAGGTTCACGCGGCCTCCTGTTGCGCCTGTGCGGCACGCATCCGCGCCTCGCGCGCCCGCTGCTGCGCCACGCCGCGCAGAATGGCCCGGCGCTGCAGCACCGTGTGCAGCGCCAGCAGCGCCAGCGGCGCCACGGTCATCGCCACCGCCAGCCAGACAAAAAAGGCGTACCCGCCCATGGCGAAAAAATCGCTCCACGATGAAAATGCCGGACTCACCGGTGCCCCCTTTTCAGTATCAGTTCGCTCACCCACGGGCGGCGTTTTTCCATCAGTAAAATCAGGTTGCGCATCCGCATCAGCGAAAGCGTCATAAAGAGCAGCAGGTAGCCGGCGATGGCCCAGCGCAGCGGCGAGCGCATCGCCGGGTCGATGCTCTGCTGCATCCGCGTCGAGCCCTGGTGCAGGGTGTTCCACCACTCGACGGAATAGTGGATAACCGGCAGGTTCACCACGCCGACCAGCACCAGAATGCCCGCCGCGCGCCCGGCCATTTTACGGTCGTCAAAGGCGTGCCACAGGGCGATGACCCCGGCGTAGAGAAACAGCAGCACCAGCTCCGAGGTCAGGCGCGCGTCCCACACCCACCAGGTGCCCCACATCGGTTTGCCCCACGCCGCGCCGGTGACCAGCGCGATGAAGGTGTACACCGCCCCCACCGGCGCCATCGCCGCGACGGCAAGGCTGGCCATTTTCATCTGCCAGACCAGCCCGGTGAACGCCGCCACCGCCATCGCCGCATAGATACCCATTGACCAGATGGCCGCCGGGACATGCAGGTACATAATGCGGTAGCCCTCCCCCTGCTGGTAGTCCGCCGGGGCGAAACCAAAGCCCCGGACCCAGCCGGTGGCCAGCGCGATGATGCCGGCCGCCGCCAGCCACGGCACGAGCCTGCCGCAAATCTGATACAGCCGGGGCGGCGCCGCCAGCTGATGAAGGGTTTTCCACATAGTCGTCACCTGACCTCCTGAAACCAGTAAAATGTCCGTCGTGCCGGGGCGCTACTGCGTACTGATGCGCAGCGCCGCCGCGGTGGCGAACGGGCTTAACGTCGCGCTGCCCGCCAGCAGCGCCCCCAGCACCGCCAGATAGCCGTCAACGGGTAAATGCATCGATGCCGCGTCCATCGCCGCGGTGGCGAAAATCAGCACCGGGACACTCAGCGGCAGCACCAGAATGCCCAGCAGGACGCCGCCGCGCCGCAGCCCGGCCGTCAGCGCAACGCCCGGCGCGGCGAGAAACCCCAGCGCCGGCGTGCCGAGCAGCAGCGTCAGCGCCATGATTTTCCAGCCGTACACGTCCATCCCCAGCAGCAGCGCCACCAGCGGGGAGAGCATCATCAGCGGCAGGCCGGTCACCGCCCAGTGGGCCAGCACCTTCGCCAGTACCACCGCCGGCAGCGGCACCGGCAGCAGCATCAGCTGCTCCAGGCTGCCGTCCTGCAGGTCGTCGCGAAACAGCCGCTCCAGCGCCAGCAGCGAGGCCAGCAGCGCCGCCACCTGGATGATGCCCGGCGCGATACGCGCCAGCAGCTGCGGCTGCGGCCCGACGCTTAACGGAAACAGGGTGATGACCATCAGGAAGAACCACAGCGGGCCGGCGATGTCCGCGCCGTGGCGGAACGCCACGCGCAGCTCGAGACAGAAGACACGCCACATCACAGCCCCGTCCCCCCGCCGGTCAGCGCCAGGCGGCGGACGGTGTCCGCAGCCCCCGGCAGCGGCTGGTGGGTGGTGAGAATGACCATCCCGCCCTGCGCCGTGTGCGCCGCCATCCGCCGGGTGAGGCGCGCCACGCCGTTAACGTCAATGGCGGTGAACGGTTCGTCGAGCACCCACAGCGCGGCGCGGGTCAGCCACAGGCGGGCCAGCGCCACCCGGCGCTGCTGCCCGGCCGAGAGCTGAGCGACCGGCACATCCTCAAATCCCGCCAGCCCGGCCTGCGCCAGCGCCTCCGGGAGGCGCGCGCCGTCGCCGGGGTGGAAGAAGTGCAGGTTCTCCCGCGCCGTCAGGCGGGTTTTTATCCCCGGCTGGTGCCCTATCCACAGCAGGCTGCGATGGAAACTGTCGCGCACGCGACGCAGGGGCTCGCCCTGCCAGTACACCTCCCCGCCGTCCGGGCGCGCCAGCCCGGTCAGCAGGCGCAGCAGGGTGGTTTTTCCCGCGCCGTTGCCGCCGGTGACCTGCACCCACTCCCCGGCCTCCACGGTGAACGACAGCCCGCGAAACAGCGTCCTCTCGTCCCGCTCGCAGTACAGATCTCTGGCTTCAAGCATTCCCACTCATCAACGTCCTGTCAGAAACCTGGTTTAACATCACGCATATCCGGCAGTTTATGCGCGATCCCTTTGTGGCAATCGATACAGGTCTGTCCATCTTTTACCGCCTGATCGTGCATTTTCGCCGCGACGCCTTTTTGCGCGGTCAGATCCATAAAGTCGAAATTGTGGCAGTTACGGCATTCCTGCGAGTTGTTGTCTTTCATGCGCCGCCACTCATTTTGTGCCATTGTCAGGCGATGAGCTTCAAATTTCTGCGGTGTATCTATCAGCCCAAATACCTTCGCATACAGCTCTTTACTGGCTTTGATCTTACGGATCATCTTCGGCCCCCACTCATGCGGCACATGGCAGTCAGGACAGGTGGCACGAACGCCGCTACGGTTGTTGTAGTGGACGGTTTCCATATACTCCTCATACACCGTGTTGCGCATTTCATGGCAGCTAATACAAAACTCTTCGGTGTTAGCCTTTTCCATTCCGGTATTGAAGCCGCCCCAGAAGATGATGCCGCCGATAAAACCGATTAACAGCAGCGTCCCCAACGCCAGGCGGCTGGGGCTGCGCCACCATCGCCAGACGCGCTTTATCCAGCCGGGTTTACGGTTAGAATTTTCCATAATGACCTCTTATTTCCCGTAACCTTGCGAGGGGGTAAAGGTATTGTCGATAATCGGCGCGGTATCAGACTGCGGTACGTGGCACTGCAGGCAGAAATAACGACGCGGCGCGACGTTGCCCGACACTTTACCGTCGCTGTCCATAAAGTGCGTCGGACTGATACGCGGCGCGCCCGTCGTACGATAACTTTCCACGCCGTGGCATTGCAGACAGCGGTTGGTATTGGTCGTCACCTGGTAGCCCTCGACGCTGTGCGGGATCATCGGCGGCTGGTTGACGTAATTTAGCGGCATACGTTCCTGCTCTTTCGGCATACGAATCGCCCCTTCCTGCGTCCCGGATACTTCCGGCGACTGGCTCAGATCCACTCCGTTTGCCGCCCAAACCGCACCACTTACCACCAGGGCAAGCGTGGCCATCCATTGACACAGCGCTTTCATCAGGTCATGGCTTTTCATTGTTTCGCTCCCGAACTCCATCGCATTTACACTTCATCCTTCGAGCTGCCTCTTTGTTGGCTGCGCTCGAAAATCCCAGTCACATCGTTATCTATGCTCCCGGGGATTTCCTCGCTTACCGCCGCGATGCATCCCGAATGATGTTGCGTATCGTTATTGTAAAAACATCCTCAGAACAGACATCCACGCAGCGACCGCAGGTCATGCAGTCGCGGTGAGTGACCTGCGCCGGGCTTTGCTCATCCAGCACCGGCGCACGTAGCACATGCGGTTCCGGGCAAACATGAAAACAATCCATACAGCGATTACATTTCTCACGTTTTTTGGCCGTCACGGTCACTACGCCTTTACTGCCTAGCACGCCATACAGCGCGCCCATCGGGCAAATATGACCGCACCAACCGTGCTCAACGACTAATAAATCAAATAAAAACAAAGCAATAATCAACAACGCGCCGCTACTAAATCCCATAATCAGACTACGACCTAACAGCGACACGGGATTAATCCATTCCCACAGCAGCGTGCCGGTCAACGCCGAACCGATTAACACCACCACCAGAAGGACGTACCGTATATGGCGTGGAATCGTCGCAGACTGGTTCAGGTCAAATTTCCTGCGCATCCAGTTAGCCAAATCGGTAACGGGGTTTAGCGGGCAAACCCAACTGCAAAATAATCGCTTTCCCGCCAGCGCATACAGCACAGCGATAATCACTGCTCCCGTCAGCGCCACGGTAGCGGGAAGATGTCCACTGGCGAGACTTTCCAGGGTAATCAGCGGATCGGTCAACGGGAGGGTATCGAACAGCAAACTACTGCTGTAGTTGCCATGCAAAACCCAAAAGCCCAGCCACGGGCCGCTGAGAAACATCCCCAGCACCATAAACTGGCTGATACGGCGTAACACCAGCCAACGGTGGCTACGCCACCAGCCTTTTTTCGCCCGCGCTTCTCGCCCGGCGTCGCGTTTACGATTTGCCATCTTTCCCCTCCAGCCAGCCGAAGCGGTAATGGTGTCCTAACTCCCCTTTCGCCAATGACAACGGCAACACTTTTATCGCTGGTTGCTCCAGTACGCAGACTTTTTCGCATTTGCCGCAGCCGGTACAGGCGTCGCTGTGTACGGTGGGCAGAAAGCGCGCATGTTTGCCGGTGCGCATGTTGCGATCCAGCTCCAGCGTGATGGCCTCATCGATTTTCGGGCATTCGCGGTAACAAACGTCGCAGCGCAGCCCCTGAAAGTTGAGGCAGTTTTCCTGATCCAGCAGCACCGCCAGCCCCATGCGCGAGTCATCAATGGAGGCGATATCTTTATTCAGCGCCCCGCTGGGGCAGACTTTGGCGCACGGAATGTCTTCACACATTTCGCAGGGGATGTCGCGAGCGACGAAATAGGGCGTGCCTGCCGATAGCCCGGAGGCCAGCGTCGCCAGTTTTAGCGTGTCGTATGGACACGCCTGAACGCACTGCCCGCAGCGCACACAGGCGCTGGCGAAGACATTTTCATTCAGCGCGCCAGGCGGACGCAGCCGCACGCCCGATGCGCGCGCGGTTTGCTGTTGCAAGCCCAGCGCCACGCCAACCGCCGCCAGCCCGCCCGCAGTGCGCACAACATCACGCAGGAAGCGGCGGCGGCCATTTTGGGGTTTCGCTGTACGGGACATAACGCGTTACACCTTCGCCAGCTTAACGGCGCACTTCTTGAAGTCCGTCTCTTTAGAGAGCGGGTCCGTCGCATCCAGCGTCAGGTTGTTCACTAGCTGAGCGGCATCGAAGAACGGCATATACACCAGTCCCTGCGGCGGACGGTTACGTCCACGCGTTTCGACAATCGAAATCACTTCGCCGCGGCGGGACGACACTTTAACCTTATCCCCACGACGCAGATCGCGCGCTTTCGCATCCAGCGGGTGAATAAAGACCACCGCTTCCGGGAAGGCGCGATGCAATTCAGGCACGCGGCGCGTCATACTGCCGGTATGCCAGTGTTCCAGCACGCGACCGGTGGAAAGCCACAGATCGTACTCGTTGTCCGGCGACTCCGCCGCGGGTTCAAATGGCAGCGCGAAGATCACCGCTTTGCCATCCGGTTTACCGTAGAATTTGTACCCTTCCCCCGCTTTTACATACGGGTCGTTGCCTTCGCTGTAACGCCATTGCGTCTCTTTGCCTTCGACGACCGGCCAGCGCAGACCGCGCGCGTTGTGGTAATCGTCGAACGGCGCCAGATCGTGCCCGTGGCCACGTCCAAACCAGGCGTATTCTTCAAACAGCCCTTTTTGCAGATAGAAGCCCAGCTCACGAGACTCATCGTTTAACTGATCCTCTTTCAGCTCGCTCAGCGGGAATTTGCTGACCGCCGGCGTGGCGAACAGAACGTCATACAGCGTTTTGCCGCGCAGCTCCGGCTTCTGAGCCAACAACGCCTCCGGCCAGACCTCCTCGGTTTTAAAACGACGGGAGAACTGCACCAGTTGCCAGAGGTCGGATTTAGCTTCGCCCGGCGCTTTAATTTGCTGACGCCAGAACTGCGTGCGGCGTTCGGCGTTGCCGTAAGCGCCTTCTTTCTCAACCCACATGGCGGTCGGCAGGATCAGATCCGCAGACAGCGCGCTCACCGTCGGGTAAGGATCGGAAACAATGATAAAGTTACGCGGATCGCGCCAGCCCGGCATCCGATCTTCATTGATGTTCGGCCCGGCCTGCATATTGTTATTACACATTACCCAGTAGACGTTCAGCTTGCCGTCTTTCAACGCGCGATCCTGCGCCACCGCGTGTAAACCCACTTTTGCCGGAATAGTGCCAGCGGGGATCTGCCAGTGTTTTTCGCAGATATCACGGTGTTTTTCGTTCGTCACGACCATGTCTGCGGGTAGACGGTGTGAGAAGGTTCCCACTTCACGCGCCGTACCGCAGGCGGAAGGCTGGCCTGTCAGCGAGAAAGGACCGCAGCCAGGCTGGGAGATTTTTCCGGTCAGCAGATGGAGGTTGTAAACCAGGTTATTCGCCCACACGCCGCGGGTATGCTGGTTAAAACCCATCGTCCAGTAAGAGATCACGCGCTTATTCGGATCGGCGTAGAGCTGTGCCAACTGTTCCAGTTGATCTTTCGGCACGCCGGTCATTTCAGCGGTCTTGTCCAGCGTATATTCTGCCACGAAGGCTTTATACTCGTCGAAGCTCATCGGCTCGGAAGCGTCGGAGCCCGGATTCTTCGCCGCTTTTTCCAGCGGGTGCGTCGGGCGTAAGCCGTAGCCGATATCCGTCGCCCCTTTACGCAGGTTCACATGCTTTGTGAAGAAATCCTGATTTACCGCGTTGTTCTGAATAATGTAATTCGCGATATAGTTAAGGATCACCAGATCGCTTTGCGGGGTAAAGACAATACCGTTGTCCGCCAGTTCAAAGCTGCGGTGCTGGAAGGTGGAGAGGACGGCAACCTTCACGTTCGGGTCGGACAAACGGCGGTTAGTGATGCGCGACCATAAAATCGGGTGCATCTCCGCCATGTTGGAACCCCACAGCACAAACGCATCGGCCTGCTCAATATCGTCGTAGCAGCCCATCGGTTCATCCATGCCAAAGGTGCGCATAAAGCCCACCACCGCCGAGGCCATGCAGTGACGCGCATTCGGGTCGATGTTGTTAGAGCGGAAACCAGCCTTGAACAGTTTCGCGGCGGCATAGCCTTCCCAGATGGTCCATTGACCCGATCCAAACATGCCGATCGCTTCTGGTCCTTTCTCTTTCAGGGAGGTTTTAAACTTCTCTTCCATCACATCGAAGGCCTGTTCCCAGCTCACCGGCGTAAACTCGCCGTCTTTGTGATAGCTGCCGTCTTTCATGCGCAGCATCGGCTGCGTCAGACGATCTTTACCGTACATGATTTTGGGCAGGAAGTAGCCTTTAATGCAGTTCAGACCACGGTTGACCGGCGCGTCGGGGTCGCCCTGGCAGGCGACCACACGGCCCTGCTGCGTTCCCACCAACACACCGCACCCCGTTCCGCAAAAACGGCACGGCGCTTTATCCCATTTGATGGCTTCCTGCTGCCCGACAACGGCGCGGGCGACGCCCGGCACGCTCAGACCGGCAGCCGCCGCAGCGGCCGCAACGGCGTTAGCTTTCATAAAGCTACGACGACTGAGTTTCATGGTGTTTCCTCACCTTGCTCATCCTGCTGGTGATAAACCAGCGACACCGCCAGTACGCCCTCGACATTGCGTACTGACTCAATTGTTTGCATCAGCGTTTCACTCTGATCTGCTTCCGCCACCACGATCAGCTGCCCGCTTTCAACGTCGCTTAACGCGACTTCGCAACCCGGCAACGTGTTCAACTGTGTGCCAATGGCGGCGATATTCTGACTTTTGGCCTGCACGACCAGGCTACAGACCTGCCAGTTAGTGCGCATGGTGGTTCTCCGCTTTGATGGCTGACACGGGACAGATAGCCACACACGCCCCGCATCCGTTACAAGCCTGCGAGTCAAGCTGCGGCTGGTAAATACCGGATAACGTGGGGCGAAAGGTAATGGCCATAGGTTCACAACTGTCCTGGCAACGATGGCATTCAACCGATTGCCTGGCGAGGCAGTTTTCCGTGAGTGTAAAAATTAAATCCCAGGCCCTGGTGTGGCGCGGAAGAAAGAGAGATTCGGGACAGGCCTGCGCACAGGCATAACAAAAGCTGCACTCGCCCCGTTTGAAATCTACGCTCGGATATCCCCCCGCCCCTCGCTGCAGGATGTCGGCCTCACACGCCTGGATACAGGCGTCGCAACGCAGACAATGTGCGAGAAAATAGGTCGTTTCTCTGGCCCACGGCGGAAGAATCCCATTGCTGGCGTTGCGCCAACTGCCGGTCAACATGCTTCGACGGGATAAATCAACCATGATATCGCCCTTCCATAACGACACGCTTCCATAGGGAGTGAATGCCAATAAAAACCGTACAATTTATGAGTAGTTATTTTTGTAAATAAGATATTTCAGGATGTGTAAGAGATGCATACCCCGATAGAGGTAAATGCTGTTGCCGGATCAAAAGAGTGCCGGGTAAAGACCCGTAAACGTGCTTTTTCTCACATTTCAATGAGTTGTATAGATATTTATATAGCGAAAACCACTAATAGCTGATAATTTCATTTACATTATCAATATCAGAATATTCCACTATATAAAAAGATGCTATTTTATTAATAATCTTGAAAATATGAGTAAATGCAGATTAATAGATAAAGTGAATATGTTAATCTGTCTCCCATGCATACCGAAAACAGCAGAAAGGAAATACTGTGAACAATCAAATGAAGATGTTTGTCCCTGCCGTCGTCTTCGCCGCCCTCGCCAGCGCCTCTGCCTGGGCTAACAATAGCGATACCGCCCAGCCGCTGGAGAAAATCGCCCCCTATCCGCAGGCGGAAAAAGGAATGAAGCGGCAAGTGATAACCCTTACCCCTCAGCAGGATGAATCTACCCTCAAAGTGGAACTGTTGATTGGTCAAACGCTGAATGTGGATTGTAACCAGCATCGCCTCGGCGGCACGCTGGAAACAAAAACGCTGGAAGGCTGGGGCTATGACTATTATGTCTTTGATAACGTCACCTCTCCGGTATCAACCATGATGGCCTGCCCTGAAGGTAAGAAAGAGCAAAAATTCGTCACCGCCTGGCTGGGTGAAGACGGGATGCTGCGCTACAACAGCAAGCTGCCGATCGTGGTGTATACCCCAGCGAATGTGGACGTGAAATACCGCATCTGGAAAGCGGACGCTAACGTACAGAACGCCGTCGCGCGATAATGTTACGCTGCCCGGTCACACTTACCGGGCATCTGAACACGCCGACTCACGCAGCGCTCCGGGGTTCTTTTTAAAACACGTCTGGAGCCCCGCTCGTCCACCGCAAAAAATACCCCGATGCCTGGTGGCGACGCGTGGCATCTTATCAGGCCTACCCGCGTGCGGACGTAGGGCTGCCATCAGGCGGTTCATCCGGCCATTACGCAGTACGCGCAACCGCATCACGCGAGGCGGCGTCACGTTCGTCGCCGGTGAGTTCGGTTAGCTGCCCGTTACGCATTTCAAGCAGACGATCGGCGTGAATAAAATAGTGATCATCATGGCTGATGGCGAAAATGGTTTTGCCCATTTCCTGCATTAACGGCAACAGTACCTGATAAAACTCCCGGCGGAAATGCGGGTCCTGATCGGCGGCCCACTCATCCAGCAAAATAATATCGCGCTCTTCCGCCAGCGCCAGCAGCAGTGCAATGCGCTTTTTTTGCCCTTTCGACAGTTTAAGATTCAAGATGCGCCCGTCGTTTAGCTCCAGCTTGTGCGTCATTTTCAGGTGCTCAAGCCACTTTTCGACCAGCGCGGGATTGGCGGGTTTCCCCTGCGGCCCCAGCAGGCGGTCGAATAACCACACATCGGTGAACACCGCAGAAAACAGTTTGCGATAATCTTCCGGCTGCCCGGCGGCAATAGGTTGACCGTCAAGTAAAATCGTTCCCGATTGCGGCTGGTATAAACCGGTCAATAACATGGCCAGCGTCGATTTCCCGCTACCGTTGCCGCCAATTAAAAACAGCAGTTCGCCGCGGTGAATCGTCAGGTTGATGGGCCCCACGGAAAACGCGTTATCCTGATAGTGGAAAACCACGTTGCGCAGCTCCAGCGTCTTCCAGTCGGGAAAGGCTTTCGGCTGCGGAAAATCAGGCTTATACGGGGCGAGCGCGAATTTATTCAGTTTATTAAACGCCACCTGGGCGGTCAGTAGCGTTGGCAACGCCCCCACCGCAGACAGCAGCGGCGTGCGCAGGAACAGCAACGTCAGTGAATAGGTCGCCGCGACGTTGGTATCCGCCCAGCCGAGACTATTCGCCATCCAGAAGACCAGGCCTATCGCCCCCAGCATCATGATATTCGACCAGTTGACGGCGCTCAGGTGAAAAGTATCGGCACGGATAATGTGATGACGGTACTCTTTGGCGTCCGGGGTATAGCATTGCTGAAAAATCTGCTCCGCACGCTCGCGGTTTAGCGTCAGCTCTTTGCGTCCTTCCAGCACCGTCTGATAGTCGTTGTACAGCTTATCTTCGGTCTCGCGCAGGGTCGCCATATGCTGGTAAACCCGCGCCACCAGCACAAATCCGCCCCAGATAGTGACCGCCATCCAGATAGCCGTAACCAGCAGCATTTTTGTCGATAGCATCGCCAGATACGCCGCCGAGCCGACGGTGAGGATAATGCCCTGCACCAGCTCAGGCAGACGCACAAAGGCGATAGTAATATTGCGAATATCGCTGGTCAGACCGGCCAGTAAAGAGGCGCTGCCCAGTTGCTCAATGCGTTCAACGTGCGTATCCAGAATGCGCTTGATAAATTCGCTGCGCAGGCGGTAAACGAAATGGTGTCCCAGAGTGGTGAGCGCCAGTTGGGAACCTAATGTGACAACCATTAGCAACAGGAGCAGACCGAGAAATTCCGGCAGCACCATGACGGTGGTGTCCACCGTTTCAATCAGGCGCTGATTGATAAACGCGATCAGGCCAATCCCCAGCGCCGCGCTGGCGAGGCTCAGCGCCATCACGCTAATAAATGGCCAGCGGTACTGCCGCCAGACAAGAATAAGAAGTTCCATGCATACAACCCGGACCGATAATAACAGCCCGCAGTTTAACTAACTCCACCTGCACAGCAATAATAATTCTTATTTTTATTCTTTTTCAGCCGCCTGACGGAAGGTGAGATTGTAACGAAATTCACCGGTCATGGGATGAAAGCCCGCTTTAAGCGGCTGGATACCATGATAAAACAGGCGGGACTCGCCGCCCCAGACCACGATATCGCCATGCTCCAGTAAGATCCGCTGGAGCGGATCGCTGCGACGCAGGCCGCCAAACTGAAAAACCGCCGGCACCCCCAACGAAACTGAGACAATAGGCGCGCGCAGATCCGGCTCGTCTTTATCCTGATGCAGCGACAGTTTTGCGCCAGGCGCGTAGCGATTGATCAGGCAGGCGTCCGGTTGGAAGCTCGCATACCCTGCCGCGATTGCCGCCTGACGACATACGCTGGCAAACGATAACGGCAGCGCAGGCCAGGGTTTATCGGTCAACGGATCGCGCACGGCATAACAATAACCGTGACGATCGGTAGTCCACCCTAACGCGCCGCAGTTGGTCATCGCCACCGACATGGTGTAGCCGCCCGGCGTCACCATCTGACGAAACGGAGACTGACTGGCGACAAACCCGATATCGTCTAATAGCGACTGCGCCGCGCGAAACGCAAAGCGGCGCAACACCACCGCGCCAGGCGCCAGGGGCTCTTGCCAGGGCGCTTCATCAGCAAATAGATCCAGCATTGCTACTCCTCTTTTTGTGCTTCTCGCTTTAATAGCTGCGCTTTTCGACGCACGCCCCAACGATAACCGGAGAGCGCGCCATCGCGACGCACGACCCGATGACACGGGATCACCATCGCCAGTTTATTCGCGCCGCACGCGCTGGCGACCGCGCGTACTGCCGTGGGTTTGCCGATAGTCGCGGCAAGCTGTTGATAGCTTACGGTTTCGCCGCAGGGAATCGCGCATAACGCCTGCCAGACCTGCTGTTGAAACGCGGTTCCCTGGATATCCAGCGGCAACGAGAGCAGCACATCGCGTGTGTTGATAGCCGCGACAACCTGCCGCACCCGTTGCTGAAAAAGCGCGTCAGCAGGTTCGTGGCGGGCCGCCGGGAACAGGGTGTGTAATTCAGCCAGTAGCGCGTCGTCGCTATCACCGGGGAGAATCGCGCAAATCCCCCGCTCGCTCTCCGCCACCAGGCACCGTCCGTAAACCCAGTCCGTCAGCGCATAGCGAACGGAGACATTATCGCCGCCTTTGCGAAACTGTTTTGCCGTCATGCCCAGCGTCTGGTCGGCATGACGGTAGTAGCTACTGCTATCCGGGAAGCCGGCGCGATAAATAGCCGCCGTGATCGGCTCTCCTTTCGCCAACGCCTCACGCAGCCGCCGGGCGCGCCACGCCTGCTGCCACCCTTTCGGCGTCATACCGGTGCTCGCTTTAAACAAACGGTGCAGATGAAACGGGCTCATCGCCACCGCCTGCGCCAGAGACGCCAGCGTTACCGGCGTCTCCTGCTCAAGTAAACGGCAGGCGCAGGCAATCTTATCCAACCGCCGTTGCTGCGCGCGCGCATTATCCGGCTGACAGCGCTTGCAGGGGCGAAAACCGGCGTCCAGCGCCTGCTGCGCGTTGGCAAAAAAGCGAACATTTTTACGTAACGCCCGCTTCGAGTGACAAGAAGGGCGGCAAAAAACGCCGGTGGTTCGCACCGCAAAAACGAAACGCCCATCCGCGCTGGCATCGCGCGCCTGCACCCGCAACCAGCATTCATCATCGGTAAGTAACGCTTTTTTCATCATAGACTCCTTCATTAAGCATAGTGCTTGCTTACATGCAGTGTGTCCGTAAATCCGCCCACAAAAACCCGTAATCTTGCGTTTTAATTCTTATCGCTCACCATGAACGTTTTGAACTGCGGCGACATCCAGGTTTTAAAGCCTTCACCTTCTTTCATGATCATAAAGACCGCCAGCCCTTCCCGCCGCACGACCTCTTGCGCCTTTTGCGTACCAAGCACCATCAGGCCGGTGTCCCAGCCGTCCGCTTCCAGCGCCGTTGGCGCGATGACCGTAACCGATACCAGATTGTGTTCAATGGGGCGCCCCGTTTGCGGATCGATAACGTGCGATACGCGCTTGCCATCCAGCTCGTAATAGTTACGGTAGCTGCCGGAGGTGCTGATGCCATGCCCGTTGATATCCACAATCGCCTGCACCGCGTTTTCCCGGTCGGTCGGCTTCTGAATCGCGACGCGCCACGGCAGCCCCTGCGCATTCATCCCGCGACTGCTTAATGCGCCGCCCACCGAGACCAGATAACGCGCAATGCCCTCCTGCTCCATCAGACGCGCCAGATGATCCGCCGCATAGCCCTCCCCGACCGTGGAGAGATCAACATAAAGATCCGGCAAATCTTTTTGCAAAAACTGATGTCCAGCCCTGTCGATAACCTGCAAATGTTGCAGGCCTGTTTTCGCTTTTGCCGCATCGATTTGTGCTGGCGTTGGGATATGCAGCGGCTGCCGATCCGGTCCAAACCCCCACAGATTGACCAGCGGGCCCACGGTGATATCCATCGCGCCATCCGTCTTCGCGCCAATACGCAGCGCCGAGGTCACGATATCCGCCATGGCTTCGCTGACCGGCCAGGGCGCAAGGCTGCGTGAATGGTTAAAACGCATTAGCGCGGAGTCATTTTTATAGGTAGAAAGCAACCAATCATCAGCATCAAGCTGAGTCTGGATTTTAGTCTGTAACTCTGCGGCGCGTTTCGCATCGATACCAACCACGCTCACCCGCCAGAGGGTCCCCATCGTTTTACCTTCCAGCACCTGAGCGGCAGGTGACGCTGTTGTCGTTTCGGGAGCCTCATCGCAGCCCATAAGTAAAAAAGCCGCCGCCAGACACACGGCCCGGCAAAAAGTCATTTTCATCGCTGTTTATCCTCATTCGAATGGACGCAAGCGTATATCAAAACGTCGTATTTGTACGCCGGAATAAGGCATGAAAAAAGGGCCCGCAGGCCCTTTAGCAACATCTTTTGCTGATTAGAACTGGTAAACCAGACCCAGCGCTACGATGTCGTCGGTGTTGATGCCCGCATCGCGGGTAAAGTCGTTTTTATCCAGCAGGTTGATTTTGTAATCAACATAGGTGGACATGTTTTTGTTGAAGTAGTAAGTCGCGCCGACATCAACATATTTTACGATGTCCTGGTCGCCATAGCTGGCGCCGTAGCCGTTGCTGATGTCCTTACCTTTAGACTGCAGGTAAGCCACAGACGGACGCAGACCAAAGTCGAACTGGTACTGAGCAACCACTTCAAAGTTCTGCGCTTTGTTGGCAAAACCGTAAGAGGTGGACGGGTTGCTACCGTTAGAGGTACCAAAACGGGTTGCGTTATAGGTCTGAGAATACTGCGCTGCCAGATAGATGTTGTTCGCATCGTATTTCAGGCCACCGGTGTAAACCGTGGCGCGATCGCCGTTACCATACAGGCGAGCGTTAGCGGTGTTGTTCTGATCGGCAGTACGTTTAGACGTGGTGATAGCGCCACCGACAGAGAAGCCTTCGCCGATTGCATAAGTCAGCGATCCGCCGTAACCGTCGCCGTTCTGGTTCAGCAGGCTGCGACCGTTGGTGTTTTCACCGCTCACGCTGCCGTTTTTGCCCTGATACTGCAACGCGAAGTCCAGACCATCCACCAGGCCGAAGAAGTCGGTGTTACGGTAGGTGGCATAGCCGTTACCACGCTGCTGCATAAAGTTGTCAGCGCCGTAGGTGTCGCCGCCGAATTCCGGCAGAACGTCGGTCCAGGAGGTCACGTCATAGGTTACGCCGTAGTTACGACCATAATCGAAGGAACCTGCGTCAGCGAATTTCAGACCCGCAAACGCCACACGCGTCCAGGAGTCGTTGCTGCCTTCAGTCTGGTTGCCCTGAATCTGATATTCCCACTGGCCATAACCGGTCAGCTGATCGTTAACCTGCGTTTCGCCTTTGAAGCCGATACGCATGTAGGTCTGGTCGCCGTCGCTGCCTTTGTCGTCAGAGAAGTAGTGCAGGCCATCAACTTTACCAAACAGGTCTAATTTGTTGCCGTCTTTATTATAAATTTCAGCCGCATTCGCTGCGCCCGCCACCAGCAGAGCTGGTACCAGGAGGGACAGTACTTTAACTTTCATGTTATTAACCCTCTGTTATATGCCTTTATTGCTTTTTTATGCCACTGCTTACTGGTTAACCCTCATTAACCAGTCGGCAAGTCCATTCTCCGCAAAAATACAGAATAATCCAACACGAATATGATACTAAAACTTTTAAGATGTTACAGTTATCTACATAGATGTTTCAAAATATGAATTTTACGGAACTTTTTTAAAGCAAAAATCAAGTAAAAATAAGCACAAATAGACAAAATATATTCACGAAACTTTTAAAATCAACGGGTTAAATTGATGAAATTCATAGCACTGAATGATAAAACAGAATCTTCATTCGCAACTAAAATAGTGACCGCTATCATCATTAACTTTATTTATTACCGTCATTCACTTCTGAATGTCTGTTTACCCCTATTTCAACCGGATGCTTCGCATTCGGTTTTTTTTACCCTTTTTCAGACACACCCGGCTGATTTATGCTACCTGCCTAAAACTATCACGGTTATTCACTACCCTCCCCTGCTCGACCGTTCGTAAGACATTAGCAAATAATTTCTTGATATTTAGTGCTAAACATTTATAAGTAGTCTTTATATTTGTACCGTTCTGCGAAGGTTGTACGCTTTTCCCGTCCCGCCGACGGAGCGCGTGTTAAGTTGCCCGGCATGACGTAAGAGTCTGGAAATTCATTCATTACCCTTTATACTGCCCTTCACCTTCAGCGTTGCTTTTACAGGTCGTAAACATAAATGAGTCAGTCTGACACAACGGTCTCTACCCGATTCTCCCTTCTACCGGGAAGCATTACCCGTTTCTTCTTATTGCTGATCATTGTGCTGCTGGTAACGATGGGCGTTATGGTACAGAGCGCCGTCAACGCCTGGTTGAAAGACAAAAGCTATCAAATTGTCGATATCACCCACGCTATTCATAAACGCGTGGATACCTGGCGGTATGTTACCTGGCAAATTTATGACAACATCGCCGCGACCACTACGCCATCGACAGGTGAAGGACTTCAGGAAACGCGTCTGAAGCAGGATGTGTATTATCTTGAAAAGCCGCGACGTAAAACTGAAGCGCTGATTTTCGGTTCCCATGACAGCGCCACGCTGGAAATGACGCAGCGTATGTCAACCTATCTGGATACGCTGTGGGGCGCGGAAAACGTGCCGTGGTCAATGTATTACCTCAACGGACAGGATAACAGCCTGATTCTTATCTCTACCCTACCGTTGAAAGATCTCTCATCCGGCTTTAAAGAGTCCACTATTGGCAATATCGTCGATTCCCGCCGGGCAGAGATGTTGCAGCAGGCGAATGCGCTGGATGAGCGCGAAAGTTTCTCCTCATTGCGAAAACTGGCCTGGCAAAACGGTCACTATTTTACGCTGCGCACGACCTTCAATCAGCCAGGACATCTGGCAACCGTGGTGGCGTTTGATCTGCCCATTAATGATTTAATCCCGCCGGGAATGCCGCTGGACAGTTTTCGGATAGAGCCTGACGCAACCCAGGCGACGGGGCGAAGCAGTGAAAAGGAAGCGCCAGATAGCGTCACGATTAGCTTTAACGGTTCAAAAATTGAGATCTCCTCAGCGCTTAACTCTACCGGAATGCGCCTGATCTGGCAGGTACCGTTCGGTACGCTTTTGCTTGATACGTTGCAAAATATTCTGCTGCCTTTACTGCTGAACATCGGGCTGCTGGCGTTGGCGTTATTTGGCTACGCCACGTTCCGTCATCAGCCGGGACGGACGACGGAATCGACATCCGGCAACGCGGCGAATAACGAGCTTCGCGTCTTACGCGCCATTAATGAAGAGATCGTTTCTCTGCTGCCGCTGGGTCTGCTGGTCTACGATCAGGAAGGCAACCGCACCGTGATCAGCAATAAAATCGCCGATCATCTGTTGCCGCATCTTAACCTGCAAAATATTACCAGCATGGCGGAACAGCATCAGGGCGTGATTCAGGCGACTATTAATAACGAACTGTATGAGATCCGTCTGTTTCGCAGCCAGATCGCTCCCCGCACGCAGATCTTTATTATCCGCGATCAGGACCGGGAAGTGCTGGTGAATAAGAAGCTTAAACAGGCGCAGCGTTTGTATGAGAAGAATCAGCAGGGCCGCGCCGCCTTTATGCAAAATATCAGCAACACGCTTAAAGAGCCCATACGCCAACTGGCGGTTAACGCCGCGGCAGTCACCACGCCGGAAAGCCTGAAACTGGCGGATCAGGCGGATGTATTAGTACGTATGATCGATGAAATCCAACTGGCGAATATGCTGGAAAATGACGCATGGAAGAGCGAAGCCACGCTGTTCTCCCTGCAGGATCTTATTGACGAAGTCGTGCCGGAAGTGCTGCCCGCCATTAAGCGTAAAGGGCTGCAACTGCTGATTAATAACCATCTTAGCGGCAACGATGAACGCTGGGGCGATCGCGACGCCCTGCGCCGGATTTTGCTGCTGTTGATTCAATATGCCGTCACGACGACCGCTATGGGTAAAATTACGCTTGAAGTCGAGCAGGATGAATCTATCGCGGAGCGTCTGACTTTCCGTATTCTGGATACGGGCGAAGGCGTGACGTTAAACGAGATTGATAATCTGCATTTCCCGTATATGAATGAAACGCAGGGCGATCGTTACGGCAAAGCGAATCCGCTCACCTTCTGGCTGTGCAATCAACTGGCGCGCAAACTGGGCGGTCATCTCAACATTAAAGCGCGAGAAACGCTGGGCACGCGCTATACCGTTCATGTCAAAATGCTTCCTCACGATCAGCATACTCAGGTCGAAGAGCGCCTGCTGGACGACGTGAGCGTGATGGTCGATGTGACGTCCAACGAGGTTCGCGCGATTGTGCTGCGTCAGTTAGAAAACTGGGGCGCCACCTGCATCACGCCGGATGAAAGGCAGATAAGTCAAGAATATGATCTCTTTTTAACGGATAATCCGTCTAATCTTACTGCCTCGGGCTTGCTTTTAAGCGATGATGAGTCAGGCGTGCGGAAAATTGGCCCGGGTCAGTTGCGCGTCAACTTTAATATGAGCAATGCTATGCAGGAAGCTGTACTACAACTTATCGAAGAGCAGCTGGCGCAGGAAGAGATTCCCGCCTCCCCGCTCGGCGGAGATGAAAATGCCGAGCTTCATGCCAGCGGCTATTATGCGCTATTTGTAGACACAGTACCGGATGATGTTAAGAGGTTGTATACTGAGGCGGCAACCAGCGATTTCGCTGCGCTGGCCCAAACGGCCCACCGCCTGAAAGGGGTGTTTGCCATGCTTAATCTGGTACCCGGCAAGCAGTTATGTGAAACGCTGGAACATCTGATTCGTGAGAAAGATGCTCCAGGTATAGAAAAATATATCAGCGACATTGACGCCTACGTCAAAAGCTTGCTGTAGCAAGGTAGCCCAATACATGAACAATATGAACGTAATTATTGCCGATGACCACCCGATTGTACTGTTCGGTATTCGCAAATCACTTGAACAAATCGAGTGGGTGAATGTTGTCGGCGAATTTGAAGATTCCACAGCATTGATCAACAACCTGCCGAAATTAGATGCGCATGTGTTGATCACTGACCTCTCCATGCCGGGAGATAAATACGGCGATGGGATCACCTTGATCAAGTACATCAAGCGTCATTTTCCGAGCCTGTCTATTATCGTTCTGACCATGAACAACAATCCGGCGATCCTGAGCGCCGTGTTGGATCTTGATATTGAAGGGATCGTACTCAAACAGGGTGCGCCAACCGATCTGCCTAAGGCGCTGGCCGCGCTGCAAAAAGGCAAAAAATTCACCCCAGAAAGCGTTTCTCGTCTGCTGGAGAAAATCAGCGCAGGCGGTTACGGCGATAAGCGCCTGTCGCCAAAAGAGAGCGAAGTATTACGCCTGTTCGCCGAGGGCTTCCTGGTCACCGAAATCGCCAAGAAGCTCAACCGCAGCATTAAGACCATCAGCAGCCAGAAGAAATCGGCGATGATGAAACTGGGCGTAGAGAATGATATCGCGCTGCTCAACTATCTCTCTTCCGTCACCCTGAGTCCGACAGACAAAGAATAAATCGCTTTTATGTTACCCAGCCTGATGGCGCTACGCTTATCAGGCCTACCAGTCGACTCATCTTTTGCAGGCCGGACAGGCGACGCTGCCATCCGGCATTTTTTATGCCCGCGTTTTACGTACCCGCTCGGCATACACCGCCAGCGTCTGTTTCAACACATCCAGCGTCACAGGCTTCGACAAACAGCTGTCCATACCGGACTCCAGGCAACGTTGTTTCTCTTCCGCCAGCGCGTTCGCCGTCACGCCGACGACCGGCAGCGTCAGCCCAAGCTGACGGATACGCTGCGTCAGGCGATAGCCGTCCATGTTCGGCATGTTCACATCGCTCAGAACAATATCGATAGCATTTTTACTCAGCACATTCAGAGCGTCCACGCCATCATTGGCTGTCTTACACTGATACCCCAGCGATCCCAGTTGATCGGCCAGCAAGCGGCGATTGATCGGATGATCGTCAACGACCAGAATCATCATGTCGTCATTTGAATCTGCGGTTTTATCCGTCGTCGGCAATGCGCTGGAAAGCGCTTCACTATCCAGCTCAATACTATAGATACGCGCCAACAGCGCGGGCAACTCATGCACCGACGCCACACTATGCACCCACTCGCCCGGCGCTCTTTCCAACGGAATCCCGATATGACGGCGGCAAAAGACGACCGCCGCCCTCCCCTGCCAGGTATGCTCCAGCGCGTCATCGACAATCAAAATATCGTCCGCGGCGGGTTCTTGCCCTTCATAACGCTGCGTATGAACGCCGCTACGCGCCAGACTGGTCTCAATAAACTGGCACAAAGAAGTATTGCGCACCGCCAGCCAACAGCAGGTTCCGGCGAGTCCTTCCACGCTCTTTTTCACAGGGTATTGCGCGCCATAAAGCGGGATGCGCAGCGTAAACTGGCTTCCCATGCCAGGCTCCGAATCGACGGAAATATCGCCGTCCATCATGCTGATCAATTTTTCGCAAATCGCCAGCCCCAGACCGGTCCCCTGAAAGTTACGCTGTACGCCGGTTCCCACCTGGAAGAAGGGATCGAACAGGCGAACCACCTCTTTTGCCGGAATACCGACGCCGGTATCCCGCACGCGAATGCTGAGATAATCCCCATCACAGCGCACATGCAGCACGATGCAGCCAATATCGGTAAACTTAATGGCGTTGCTCAACAGGTTTGAAATAACCTGCTGTAAACGCATCGGGTCGCCGTTCAGCGATACCGGCACGTCAGGCTCAATAAAACAATACAGACCGAGCTGCTTACGCACCACCAACGGCAGATAATTGGCGGTGATATGGTTCATCACCTCTCGCGGTGAAAATTCGCGCGGCTCAATCTTTAGCTGTTCCGACTCAATTTTCGAGAAGTCGAGAATGTCGCTGATAATTTTCAGCAACAGACTGGAGGAGTTATTCATCGCCGTGACCAGACGTTCCACGCCTTTTGGCAGCTCTTTGGTTTGCAGCAGATCGAGATTGCCAATGATACCGTACAGCGGTGTGCGCAATTCATGGCTGACCGTTGCAAGGAACATGGATTTAGACTGGCTTGCCTGCTCCGCCGCCTGCGCCATCTCTTGCAGCGACTCTTCCATTTTGACGCGCGTACTCACATCTACCAACACGCAAATCGCGACGTTTTCATTACGATAGCGGGAATGGACGAAGCTAATTTGCAAATTGGTATTATTGCTGGTCAATACATCAACAAAGTTGACCTGCTGGCCGCAAATGATTTGCGTCAGGCGCTGTCTGTCTTCATGCGTGAGCATGTTCAGGTAGGTGTGCGCCAGTTCGTTACTCAGAATATTGACACCATCAATAGTGCGCAGAATACAGATCCCCACCGGCGCGGAGGCAACGATTTTACGGTTGAACTGTTCATGCTCTTCCAGACGCTGGGCATCGCTCTCCGCCGGAATGAAAATTCGCCGCTCATACATCCGCGCAAGCGTAAACAGCCCTGCGCCCACCAGCACGTTCAGCAGGATAGCATTCAGGATAAGAATACGAATACGCTCCAGGACTAAATCTACAGGCACAGAATAGACAATACTGAGCGAGGATGGCGGCAGGCTTTTTTTGAGTACCAGTTCGCGAAAACCTGGCGTATAACCAAACCAGGAGCGCTCCTGCATCCAGCGCGGCTCCGCTTTAATATTGCCGTCAGGACCGGTCAACGAAATCAGCGAATGGCCGTTCTCATCAATAATAGTGACGCCCATCGGCAAACTGCCGGGCGTGAAAAAATTTTCCATACGGATGGACTGCTCAACGCCCAGCAGCGCCTGCAGACGATTGGCCAGATACACCGGCGTCAGCGCATAAAAGTAGCCCACGCCCTGACGCGCGCCCTGGCTTATCCAGAAAAGGTTATTCCCACTTTCTTCCTGCGGCGCGTTGCGGTATTTCATAATCCGCTCATGTAACGCTTTTAACGCATCATCGCGCTCCACGGGCATTTCACGCAGGCCGAAATTCGCCATACAGAGGTTATCGCTGCCAATCAGGAAAACGCGGTTAAGATCATACGCCGCTGAAAAGTTGTCGCGCCAGTAACGCATAAACCATGCCAGCGACTCCAGCGATCCGCGCCAGGCGGAGCCCATCGCCGCACAGTCTGAGTCGGCAAATAGCGGTTCAAAGTCCGGCACCACCATTTTGTCATCACGCGCACGCGACGACATGACGCCGTTTTCCGCCGTTAAACGGTTCTCGGCGATATATTTGAGCTCTTTCATCACGTCCGACGTGCGCTGGATAAAACGCTGCGCCTGATCGGAGCTAAGGTTGAACTCCTGACGAATTTCAGACTCCCGCTGGTGCAGGGCATTGACGATGTAAAACACCGAAACAAAGGCGATTAAGAGCCAAATGAGTAACGCTAACGCTCTGAATAAGTAGCGCGAGACTTTCAGCGTAGTTCGAAAGGAAGCAAGGTATTTCAAAGGGGCGAAGCTCCGCCTCAGGATGTAAATAGAGTGTGACTAAGGTAGCGGTAAATGACGTAGCCCGCAACGGCAAAGAAAAAGGGCCGGATATCCGGCCCTCGCACAGCAATAACATTACTCGTCAGCGTCATCCGCAACGTCGTCATCGCTTTCCGCTTCCGGGGCGATATCCTCATCCCCTTCCGCCACGCTGCCGTCGATAGCGTCGAGTTCTTCGTCATCTACCGGTTCAGCAACGCGTTGCAGACCCACCACGTTTTCATCTTCCGCCGTGCGGATAAGGATAACGCCCTGGGTATTACGTCCCACTACGCTGATCTCGGACACACGGGTACGCACCAGAGTACCGGCATCCGTGATCATCATGATCTGGTCGCAATCGTCTACCTGTACCGCACCGACAACGGAACCGTTGCGCTCGGTCACTTTGATAGAGATAACGCCCTGCGTCGCACGAGACTTGGTCGGGTACTCGTCCGCTGCGGTACGCTTCCCGTAGCCGTTTTGCGTTACGGTCAGAATAGCGCCTTCGCCGCGTGGGATGATCAGAGAGACTACTTTATCGTCTCCCGCCAGCTTAATACCGCGCACACCGGTCGCGGTACGCCCCATCGCACGGACGGCGTCTTCTTTGAAGCGCACCACTTTACCCGCGGCCGAGAACAGCATGACTTCGTCAGAACCAGAAGTCAGGTCAACGCCAATCAGCTCGTCGCCGTCGTTGAGGTTCACCGCGATAATACCGGCGGAACGCGGACGGCTGAATTCGGTCAGCGCCGTTTTCTTCACGGTACCGCTGGCGGTCGCCATAAAGACGTTCACGCCTTCTTCGTACTCACGAACCGGCAGAATCGCGGTGATACGTTCGTTGGCTTCCAGCGGCAGCAGGTTGACGATCGGACGACCGCGCGCGCCACGACTGGCTTCCGGCAACTGATAGACCTTCATCCAGTACAGACGGCCCCGGCTGGAGAAGCAGAGGATGGTGTCATGGGTGTTGGCCACCAGCAGGCGGTCGATAAAGTCTTCTTCTTTAATACGCGCGGCAGATTTACCTTTCCCACCACGACGTTGCGCTTCGTAATCCGTCAGCGGTTGATATTTGACGTAACCCTGGTGAGACAGCGTCACGACAACATCTTCCTGGCTAATCAGATCTTCGATATTAATATCGGCGCTGTTGGCGGTGATTTCGGTACGACGCTCATCGCCGAACTGATCGCGAATTAACTCCATCTCTTCGCGGATCACTTCCATCAGGCGATCGGCGCTGCCCAGAATGTGCAGCAGTTCAGCGATCTGCTCCAGCAACTCTTTGTATTCGTCGAGCAGTTTTTCATGCTCCAGGCCGGTCAGTTTCTGCAAACGCAGATCCAGAATCGCCTGCGCCTGCTGTTCAGTCAGGTAGTACTGACCGTCACGCACGCCAAATTCTGGCTCCAGCCATTCCGGACGCGCGGCGTCGTCACCGGCGCGCTCCAGCATCGCAGCAACGTTGCCCAGATCCCACGGACGCGAAATCAGCGCCGCTTTTGCTTCCGCCGGCGTTGGCGCGCGGCGAATCAGTTCGATAATCGGGTCGATGTTGGCCAGCGCAATCGCCAGAGCTTCAAGGATATGCGCGCGGTCACGGGCTTTACGCAGTTCAAAAATAGTCCGACGCGTCACCACTTCACGGCGGTGGCGCACGAACGCTGAAATGATATCTTTCAGGTTCATGATCTTCGGCTGGCCGTGATGCAGCGCCACCATGTTAATACCGAAGGAAACCTGTAGCTGGGTCTGGGAGTAGAGATTATTAAGCACCACCTCGCCCACCGCATCGCGTTTCACTTCAATCACGATGCGCATCCCGTCTTTATCGGATTCGTCACGCAGCGCGCTGATGCCTTCCACGCGTTTATCTTTCACCAGCTCGGCGATTTTCTCGATCAGGCGCGCTTTGTTCACCTGATAGGGAATTTCATGGACGATGATGGTTTCACGGCCCGTTTTCGCGTCAGCTTCAACTTCCGCGCGGGCGCGAATGTACACTTTGCCACGACCGGTACGGTAGGCTTCTTCGATACCACGACGACCGTTGATGATCGCGGCGGTCGGGAAATCTGGCCCCGGTATATGTTCCATCAGCCCTTCAATGCTGATGTCTTCGTTGTCGATATACGCCAGGCAGCCGTTAATCACTTCCGTCAGGTTGTGCGGCGGGATATTCGTCGCCATACCTACTGCGATACCGGAAGAACCGTTCACCAGCAGATTCGGAATTTTGGTCGGCATGACGTCCGGAATTTTTTCCGTACCGTCATAGTTATCCACGAAATCCACCGTCTCTTTTTCGAGATCGGCCATCAGTTCGTGGGCGATTTTCGCCAGACGGATCTCCGTATAACGCATTGCCGCCGCGGAGTCGCCGTCAATAGAACCGAAGTTACCCTGACCATCCACCAGCATGTAACGCAGCGAGAATGGCTGCGCCATACGAACGATGGTGTCATACACTGCGGAATCGCCGTGGGGATGGTATTTACCGATTACGTCACCAACGACACGGGCAGATTTTTTATAGGCTTTGTTCCAGTCATTGCCCAATACGTTCATGGCGTAAAGTACGCGACGGTGTACCGGCTTCAGGCCATCTCGGACATCCGGCAGCGCACGGCCAACAATGACCGACATCGCATAATCCAGATAGGAGCTCTTCAGCTCTTCCTCAATGTTGACCGGTGTAATTTCTCTCGCAAGGTCGCTCATCTAACCGCTATCCCTCTACTGTATCCCGGATTCAAAGGTCGCAAATTATAACACATTCGCCCACGTACTGGTAAACGGAATGCAGCCAGACAATGCTTTATTCGGGTGCCGCATGCTCTCTTCATTTATAAGCGTGGTCTCGGCGTTTATCGGCGATCGGTTTCAGAGGCGACACAGGGGAGATCGGGGTCTGGCCAGGAAGAGGCTGGAAAATCAATACCTCCCGTGTATACCCGTCATACTTCAAGTTTCATGTGCGTTGGCGGCAAGTTACTCGGCCCATCCCTGGGCCTCGCCCCGTCGCGGTTAGCGCAAGCGCTGTTCAAGACGGTTAACCATTTTATCCTGCAACTCGAATTATTTAGGGGATATGCCGGAAGGCATAAACCATAATCAGTATCACCAGATGCTATTTAATCACATAGGCCAGGTATTCTTTCACTACCTCATCGTTTAATTCCTGACCCAATCCGGGCTGTTCCGGCGCGACATAATAGCCATTTTCCGGTTGATAATCGTGGGTACAAAGTTCCCGAATAGATGCTTTCATCGCATTGGTATGATGCTCATGAATAATAAAGTTGGGAATTGCTGTTTCCATATGCAGCGCGGCTACCGTGGAAACAGGACCGCCGCAAACATGCACCTGTACAGTGGTGTCATAAATATTAGCATAGTCACAGATTTTCTTTCCTTCGGTAATTCCGCCGCAGAGACACAAATCAGGTTGCGCTACGGCAATAGACTGCTTCTCCAGTAATTCCCTGTATCCCCATCTTGTGTAGGAACGCTCGCCAGTGGCGATTGGAATCGTTGTTGAACGGGAAACTTTCTGCATATTATCAGAATTTAATGGATGAATCGGTTCTTCATAAAGAAAGATACGATACTTTTCTATCGCCTTCGCAAATTGAATAGCTGAGTTTGTACCGAGAAGAGAATGGATTTCCACGATAATATCAGCATCATCCCCCATTGCTTCACGCATAGCGGCAATTCGCGCTTCCCCCATTTTTAATTGATCGGCCAGTAACAATCCTGAATAGTTACGATTTTTATTCTGAAAAACACAGTCATCGCCATTACGATCGATTTCGAGTGGATCCACTTTAATCGCATCATATCCATCGTCAAGAGCCGCACGCGCCGCCTCAGCATATTCCTCAGGTGTCACTAATATCTGGCGTTTATCCCCCCAACCAAATTGTAACTGACTAGCATAGGTTCTTAATTTTTCATTAGTTTTCCCGCCAAGGAGCTGATAAACAGGTACACCTAAATATTTACCTTTGATATCCCAAAGAGCAATATCAATAGCGCTCATTCCGGCATAAAAAACGTTCCCGCCCCCCATCCCCCAAAAAGTCTTTCTGAAAAAGAACTCCCAAATTTTTTCGATATTTAGTGGATCTTCACCCACAATCAATGGCGCCAGATCTCTGATGATCCCTACGCCAGCTTTAGCGCCTGCGCCATAGGCCAGTCCTACTTCGCCAATACCACTTAATCCTGAGTCGGTATTCACCCGGATAAGTACTGGATTATAGGAGGACATCGTTTGATCTCTTTTTTTTAATTCACAGTCAAAAACTTCAATAGACGTAATTTTCATAATTTCTCCATTTATCAGGTTCGTGATACCACATTTGTTTGTTGGCTTTTTTCTTTTTTCACATCAATTTTCATTAACGCCAAAACGGCTACCGCAGCGAAGCAAAGTATTGCCTCTACAATAAATATTCCTGTCGCACCATAATGAGTAGAAACGAATCCCAGTGATTTATTAATCAGGAATCCGCCAAGACTTGAACATGAGTTAATAAACGCAATGCTGATAGCCAACCCTGACGGCGACAATAATGCAGAAGGCAGCGCCCAGTAAGGTCCGTAATAGCTGAGGATCCCAACACCATAGAACGTTAGCCCCAGCATTCTCAGCGACATTGAGGGGACAAGAGCAATCATCAGAAAACCACAGCCTGCCAGAAACATGGGTAATGCAGCATGCCATTTTCGTTCATTCTTTTTATCGGAATGCCAGCCCCACCAGGGCATGCTGAACATAGCGAAAATAAACGGAATACTCATGATTAAACCAACGTCAGTATCCGTAAAATCAGCTGAAAATCCCTTCACCAACCCCGGCAACCAGTAGTTTGCCGCCAGAGCAGCCGCCTGAATCAACATGTAGGCGAAAGAAAGCTGAAGCAAAACTGGATTTTTGATTACGGAAAGAAAGGATGAGTTGGTATTTTTATTTAATGCAGCTGCGGTTTCATTGTCAGTACGTAATTTATTAACTAAGGCCGATATCTGCTGTGGCGTAAGCCATTTAGCCTTTTCTGGACTGTCAGGCAGTAAATAAAATGTCAGGATGCCAAGGAATACGGTAGGGATACCTTCAATAGCAAAAAGCCAGCGCCAGCCTTCATAATCCGGGGTATTCAAATGCTCGATGATCCAACCAGACATCGGCGCAGCCAATACCGATGCAACAGCAATAGATAACATGAAGAAACTATTGACTTTTCCGCGTTCACGAGCCGGGAACCAGCATGCAAGATAATAAACCATGCCCGGGAAAAAGCCAGCTTCAAATACCCCCAAAAAAATGCGAGCCAGCAAAATATGTTGAGTATCTTTAGCAAAAAAAATCAGCCCTGTTACCGCTCCCCAGCCGATAATAATGGAACTAATCCATTTTCTTGCACCAAGCTTTTGCAAGCCAATGCTACTCGGAATTTGAAAGATTAAATATGATATGAAGAATATAGAAGAAATATTAGCGAAATCCTCAGGCGTAATACCGAGAGATTCATTCATGCGTAATGCAGCAAACCCAATATTGACACGATCCATATAGTTAAAAAAGTAAAGAATAAAGGCCAAAGGAATGATTTTCCTTTTTACAATACGAATTGCATCGTATAAATTTTCTTGTGGACTACTCATTTTGCATCACCTTTTATGATTCAATGAATAAGGGTATTGACCGGAATCGATGTTACGTAAAAAACAATACAATTCAAAAGCTAATGTGTCATATCTGATATATCAGCAAGCAAACTTAATGAAATATACAATAACAACAATAAAGTATGTAAATTTTCTTATATCTGATATATTAGATCCGTTAATTTTGAATAAATTAATTACAATGGAGCCGGGTTTAACCATGGAGGAGAAGAAAATGAAAAATAGATTAAAGCGTGACTTTAGTCACATATCAATTGAAATACCCAAATCCATCACCCAGGTGATTAAAGAGAAAATAAGGGAGATGATTATCCATGGCGATTTCGATCTTGGGCAAGCGATCAGTGAAAATGAACTATCAAATATTCTGATGGTAAGTAAAACACCAATTCGTGAAGCTTTTATTTGGCTGAGCTATAATGAAAACCTGGTCAACATCATTCCCCGCAGTGGGACATTTGTTTTTTCTGTCACCGACGAGGATATCAATGATCTCATCAAAATGAGGGTTATCCTTGAACAGGGCGCAATTCGTGAAGCGATGGAGAAAAATGCTAACAATGTCATAGTCGAATTAAGCAATATTTTATCGAAGTCAGCAAAAATTAATGCAGAGCGAGATACGCAAGCTTACCTCAAACTGGATCATGATTTTCATTATGTTTTTGTGAAATATGCCGATAATAAATACATTTCACAAGCACACCTGTTGATCTCAGCACGTTTATTGGCAATTCGCTACAGACTGGATTTTACCGCTGAATATATCACCAGCTCTAACCGTGGACATGCCACTATTTTGGATATGTTAAAAAACAACAACGTCGAGGGCGTCTGTAATTTTATCACGCACCACATCGGTAGCGGTTTTACAGAACGCGCAAGAAAACTTCTTGCGCTGAAAGCGTAATAAAGACGGCAGTAGATATAACGCAGCGACTTTGCACCTGCTATACTGCCCCGATAGATCAATAGCGGAATCTCATGTACTCATGAACACTGAAAAACCGTCGGTAGCTCACAACGTTGACCATAATGAAATCGCCAAATTCGAAGCCGTCGCGTCGCGCTGGTGGGATCTGGAGGGCGAATTCAAGCCATTGCATCGTATCAACCCCCTACGCCTTGGCTACATTACTGAGCGCTCAGGCGGCCTGTTTGGTAAAAAGGTGCTCGACGTCGGCTGCGGCGGCGGTATTCTGGCGGAGAGCATGGCGCGCGAAGGCGCAACCGTCACCGGGCTGGATATGGGCTTTGAGCCTTTGCAGGTCGCCAAACTGCATGCGCTGGAAAGCGGCATCGAGGTAGAGTACGTGCAGGAGACGGTTGAGGAACATGCGGCAAAACACGCCCAGCAATACGACGTCGTCACCTGTATGGAAATGCTGGAGCACGTTCCCGATCCGCAATCGGTCGTCCACGCCTGCGCCCAACTGGTTAAACCCGGCGGCGAGGTATTCTTCTCAACGTTGAACCGCAATGGAAAATCCTGGCTGATGGCGGTCGTCGGCGCTGAGTATATTCTGCGCATGGTGCCAAAAGGCACGCACGACGTGAAGAAATTCATTAAGCCTGCTGAACTGTTAAGCTGGGTAGATGAAACCGTCCTGAAAGAGCAACATATCACCGGGCTGCACTACAACCCGATAACCAATACTTTCAAACTCGGTCCCGGAGTAGACGTTAACTACATGTTGCATACCCGCGCTAAAAAAGCCTGACATCAAAGAATTTTCCTATAAGGGTTGCGTTAGATCATCGGGCGCAACCTTTCTCTTCGATGAAGAAATCAGCATTCGATCAAATTTTGATTTTTTTTTATGAATTGTTGACATCCTCTCCAGGCCTTATCAGACGCGCATTTAGCGATTCTTACTCTTTTACAACCGCAATTTAACGCCAAAATCAACTCTTGTACTCAAAAGAATCCCTACTAGAATACTCACCATATAGCGTTTCACTTATCGATTACCCCCTATATATAGTATTTATCCACAGAGTTAGTCACAACGTGGCGTTGTGGATAAGCGGGGGGATATTTTTCTTTCACGGACAGGTAAACAGGTAGAAAACCACATGAATCAGAGTCTGCTGGTGACAAAGCGTGACGGCCGTACTGAGCGCATCAATCTCGACAAAATTCATCGCGTGCTTGATTGGGCGGCAGAAGGACTGAATAACGTATCGGTTTCTCAGGTCGAGCTACGCTCGCATATTCAGTTTTATGATGGGATTAAGACCTCCGATATCCATGAAACTATCATTAAGGCTGCCGCAGACCTGATCTCTCGCGATGCGCCGGATTATCAATACCTAGCTGCGCGTCTGGCGATTTTCCACCTGCGTAAGAAAGCCTTCGGCCAGTTTGAGCCGCCCGCACTTTACCACCATGTGGTAAAAATGGTTGAGCTTGGCAAATACGACAATCATCTGCTGGAAGACTACACGGAAGAAGAGTTCAAGCAGATGGATTCGTTTATCGTTCACGATCGCGATATGACCTTCTCCTACGCTGCCGTTAAGCAGCTGGAAGGGAAATATCTGGTGCAAAACCGCGTGACCGGTGAAATCTATGAAAGCGCGCAGTTCCTCTACATTCTGGTAGCGGCCTGCCTGTTCTCGAACTACCCGCGTGAAACGCGTCTTGACTATGTAAAACGTTTTTACGATGCGGTCTCTACGTTCAAAATCTCGCTGCCGACGCCCATCATGTCCGGTGTGCGTACCCCAACCCGTCAGTTCAGCTCCTGCGTACTGATCGAGTGTGGCGACAGTCTGGATTCCATCAACGCCACCTCCAGCGCGATTGTGAAATACGTTTCTCAGCGCGCCGGTATCGGCATCAACGCGGGACGCATTCGTGCGCTGGGTAGCCCGATTCGTGGCGGCGAAGCGTTCCACACCGGCTGTATTCCGTTCTACAAGCACTTCCAGACGGCGGTGAAATCCTGCTCGCAGGGCGGCGTGCGCGGCGGCGCGGCGACACTGTTCTACCCGATGTGGCACCTGGAAGTGGAAAGCCTGCTGGTACTGAAAAACAACCGTGGCGTGGAAGGTAACCGCGTACGTCACATGGACTACGGCGTACAGATCAACAAACTGATGTACACCCGCCTGCTGAAGGGCGGCGACATTACGCTGTTCAGTCCGTCCGATGTACCCGGGCTATACGATGCGTTCTTCGCCGACCAGGACGAATTCGAACGCCTGTACGTGAAATATGAAAACGACGACAGCATCCGCAAACAGCGTGTGAAAGCGGTCGAACTGTTCTCGCTGATGATGCAGGAACGCGCCTCTACCGGTCGTATCTATATCCAGAACGTTGACCACTGCAATACTCACAGTCCGTTCGATCCGGTTGTCGCCCCGGTACGCCAGTCTAACCTGTGTCTGGAGATTGCCCTGCCGACCAAACCGCTGAACGATGTCAACGATGAAAACGGCGAAATTGCGTTGTGTACGTTGTCTGCATTCAACCTGGGCGCCATTAAAACTCTGGACGAGCTGGAAGAACTGGCTATTCTGGCAGTACGCGCTTTGGATGCTCTGCTCGATTATCAGGATTACCCGATTCCGGCTGCCAAACGCGGCGCAATGGGCCGTCGTACGCTGGGCATTGGCGTGATTAACTTCGCCTACTGGCTGGCGAAAAACGGTAAACGTTATTCCGACGGCAGCGCCAATAATCTGACGCATAAAACCTTTGAAGCCATTCAGTACTATCTGCTTAAAGCGTCCAACGAACTGGCGAAAGAGCAAGGCGCCTGCCCATGGTTCAACGAAACCACCTATGCAAAAGGCATTTTGCCGATCGACACCTACAAAAAAGATCTGGATGCGATCGTCAACGAACCGCTGCACTACGACTGGCAACAGCTGCGTGAGTCGATCAAAACCCACGGTCTGCGTAACTCCACGCTATCGGCGCTAATGCCGTCGGAAACGTCGTCCCAGATCTCCAACGCCACCAACGGCATTGAGCCGCCGCGCGGCTACGTCAGCATCAAGGCCTCGAAAGACGGTATTTTGCGTCAGGTCGTGCCGGATTATGAGCATCTGAAAGACGCTTACGAACTGTTGTGGGAGATGCCGAACAACGACGGTTATCTGCAACTGGTGGGTATCATGCAGAAGTTTATCGATCAGTCGATTTCCGCCAATACCAACTACGATCCGTCACGTTTCCCGTCAGGAAAAGTGCCGATGCAGCAACTGCTGAAAGATTTGCTCACCGCGTATAAGTTTGGCGTGAAAACTCTGTACTATCAAAATACCCGCGACGGCGCGGAAGATGCGCAGGACGATTTGGCGCCTTCTATTCAGGACGATGGCTGCGAAAGCGGCGCTTGTAAGATCTGATGAATAGTGCCGGGTAGCGCTATGCTTACCCGGCCTACGATTGTACGGTTTGTAGGCCGGATAAGGCGCTTGCGCCGCCATCCGGCGCTCATCCCATAAAGGATTCACTTCAATGGCATACACCACTTTTTCACAGACGAAAAACGATCAGCTCAAGGAACCCATGTTCTTTGGCCAGCCGGTCAACGTTGCACGCTATGACCAGCAGAAATATGACATCTTCGAAAAACTGATCGAAAAACAGCTCTCTTTCTTCTGGCGTCCGGAAGAGGTCGACGTCTCCCGCGATCGTATCGATTATCAGGCGTTGCCGGAGCACGAAAAACATATCTTCATCAGCAACCTCAAATACCAGACGCTGCTGGATTCCATTCAGGGACGTAGCCCGAACGTCGCCCTGCTGCCGCTCATTTCCATCCCGGAGCTGGAGACGTGGGTAGAGACCTGGGCGTTTTCTGAGACGATTCACTCACGATCCTACACCCACATTATTCGTAACATCGTCAACGATCCGGCTGTCGTTTTTGACGATATCGTGACCAATGAGCAAATTCAGAAGCGCGCCGAAGGGATCTCCGCCTACTACGACGAACTTATTGAGATGACCAGTTACTGGCACCTGCTCGGTGAAGGCACCCATACCGTTAATGGCAAAACGGTTGTCGTGAATCTGCGTGAGCTGAAGAAAAAACTGTATCTGTGCCTGATGAGCGTGAACGCGCTGGAAGCCATCCGCTTCTACGTCAGCTTCGCCTGCTCTTTCGCATTTGCCGAGCGTGAACTGATGGAAGGCAACGCCAAAATTATCCGTCTGATCGCCCGTGACGAAGCTCTGCATCTGACCGGCACGCAACATATGCTGAACCTGTTGCGTAGCGGCGTGGACGACCCGGAGATGGCGGAAATCGCCGAAGAGTGTAAACAGGAATGTTATGACCTGTTCGTGCAGGCGGCGCAGCAGGAAAAAGAGTGGGCGGACTATCTGTTCCGCGACGGTTCGATGATCGGCCTGAATAAAGATATCCTGTGTCAATACGTTGAATATATTACTAATATTCGTATGCAGGCGGTAGGGCTGGATCTGCCGTTCCAGACCCGCTCCAACCCAATCCCGTGGATCAATACCTGGCTGGTGTCCGATAACGTTCAGGTTGCGCCACAGGAAGTGGAAGTTAGTTCTTATCTGGTCGGACAAATCGATTCGGAAGTCGATACCGACGATCTGAGTAATTTCCAGCTCTGATGGGACGCGTCACGCTGCGTATCACTGGCACACAGCTGCTGTGCCAGGATGAACACCCTTCTCTGCTGGCCGCGCTGGAATCGCATAACGTTGAGGTGGAGTATCAGTGCCGCGAAGGATATTGCGGCTCCTGTCGTACCCGGCTGGTTGCCGGTCAGGTTGACTGGATTACGGAACCTTTAGCGTTTATCCAGCCGGGAGAGATTTTGCCCTGCTGCTGCAGGGCAAAAGGCGATATCGAAATCGAGATGTAACTCAGTGCAACTCGCTGGTGGAAACCAAAGGCATCACGCCACGTTTTTTCATCTGCACGGCATACAGTGCGCCAGCGAGTACCACCAGCACCGCGCCAGCGACATAAATCATACGATAGCCAACCGACTCAACCATCATTCCCATGATAAAGGCGCCAATCGCCATTCCGGCATCCATCGCGTTAAAGAACAGTGAATTCGCCACGCCGATTTTATGCGGTTCAACCGAGCTGATAATTTGCGTCTGGAAAACCGGCGTGACCGAACCGTAGCCGATACCGATTAGACCGCCGGAAATAATCATCATGATGCTGCCATTGGTGTAGCCCAGCGCCACCAGACCGATGGTAAAAGCCAACAGGCATGGGAAAACAACATATTTCGGCCCTTTTTTATCACAAATATTCCCGGTGAAGGTACGGCATATCATCAGGAAAATCGCGTAGCACAGCAGGAAATTACTGGCCGCCGCCATTAAATCCAGCTCACGCGCATACAGCGCCAGGAAAGCCGACACGCCGGCATAGGAGAAAGTCATAAAAAAGGTGACCAGCGCAAAAGGCAAGGCGGCGCGGTCAAACATCGCGGCAAAACCCAGATTTGGTTTCGAACCATCGGCATGACGAATTACCGGAGGGACCGTCACAATCAGGGAAAGCACAATCCCTAACGCCGCTACAGCGGAACAAAGCCAGAATGCGGCAGTGAACGCGTTCCAGCGGGCCATATTCAAACCGATCCACGGTCCGACGACCATCGCCAGGCCCATCGCTAAAGAGAAAAAGCTGATGCCCTCTCCACGTCGGGAGGCCGGAATTAACCGCGCTGAAATAGTTCCTTTTACCGTGGTAATAACACCAAACGTAATCCCATGAAGTACGCGGATAAAGAGCAGCGACTCGATAGAATGGCAAACCGGATACAGCGCGGTAATCACCAAAAAAGCCAGAGAAGAGAGCACCAGAATCTTTTTATTCGAATATTTTCCCACCCACTGTCCGGCAAATGGCCGAATAACAATTGCCGCGGCCAGGAAACATGTCACTAGCAATCCTGCCTTATCTGCAGAAGCATGCAGGCGGTCAGCGATATAAATGGGTAATAAGGTTAGCAGTACATAAAAAACAAAAAAGATAATAAAACTTACTATGGTGATAGCCCAAAAATCCTTCGTCCATAATTTTTCTTTCATTCTTAACGACCCGTTCAGATGGCGCACGCAGGCAACGCTCAGCTCAACTGAACACCTATCAGGTGCGTCAAAATGTGATGTATTCGATAGAATCACAGTATAAACAAGTGCACTCTATTAGAAAAATTAATCGTTTTAATTATATTGATTAGGTTTTACTAATGACGCTAACCCAAATCCACGCTCTGCTTGCCGTACTGGAGTACGGCGGATTTACCGAGGCCAGCAAACGGCTATACATGACGCAATCCGCCGTCAGCCAGGCCATCTCCGCGCTTGAGGAGGAGCTCGGCGTTGACATATTGATTCGTGAGCGTCGTAAAGAGATCGAGCTTACCGCCGCCGGTAGCCGCATCGTCAGGCACTTACGCGCGATCCAGCGCGACGTCAACGCGGTAAAAGAGATTGCCGAACAAGAAAAAAAGAACCCGGCCCGTACGCTACGGATTGGCTGTTTTCCCAGCGCCTGCGCCTGCATTTTACCCGGCGTCATTCGCTATTTTGAAAGCCATCATCCAAATGTAAAAATTATCCCTTATGAAGAGAACAGTACGGCTATTATTGATTCGCTGCAGGACGGAAGTATTGATGCCGGTTTCGTTCCTTTTCCGGTCAACGGTATGTATTGCGTCCCCATTTACCGGGATAAATTCACCGTAGTGGTGCCTGAAAATCATCCCCTGGCGGCCAATAGTACGGTAACGGTCGAAGAACTGATGGACGAACCACTTATTGTCAGTAAAGGTCGTTATGAATTAAGCATTATGGCGTTGTTTAAAGAAAAGGGTATTGAGCCGATATTTAAATATGAATTTAACCATCCCGATACTGCGCTGAATTTTATTCGCCAGGGATTAGGTATCGCCTTATTGCCAGAATTAACCTTAAAAGCCACGACAGGAAAATTATGCTCCGTGGCGCTGGAACCCACCTTTTATCGACAAATTTCCCTGTTAGCAAAAGAACCGCCGGTAGAAGGAAGTCCGCTATTTTTATTACAAAAATGTATGGAAACACTGACCGATGAGGGGTTGCTATAAAACAACCCCGCCTGATGGCATTGCGTTTACCAGACTTACGCTGGCAAACGTTGCGCCAGGCCGGATGAGGCGTTTATGCCCTCATCCGGCGCGTCACTTCGACTATGGCAAACCTTTAGTCATTTTTTTGCAGGAACATGACCGCCTTATCCGGGAAGTCAGTGAACAGCCCGTCGACGCCCGCCTTGTTATACAGGATGTCGTACAACTGATTGACGTCTGTGGCATAGTCCGGCAATTGATCGGCACGCACAGTGTAAGGATGCACTACCATCTTATTCTGATGCGCGTCTTGCACCATTCCAGTCAGCTTGATATTCCCTTTCGTTGAGCCTTCCGCAACCAGCATATGGTAATCCGGACCAATACCGTCCGCATATTCCGCCACCTGCTTCATAGCGCCCGGCTTAAACATCCAGTCGTAGTTGTAATTTACCCAACGACCGTCCGGCTGTTTCTGCTGTGTTTCATTCCAGTCGGTATACGCAATAAGTTGAACCAGATTGAGATCCATCCCCATTTTGGGTTCCAGTTCATTCTTAATACGTTTCAGCTCAGCGACATCAAAACACTGCAAATAGACATTGTCCTGCTTGCCGGTGTAACCATACTTCTTCAGCACTTCCAGCGTTTTCGCGGCAATATCTTTCCCTTCCTGATGATGGAACCACGGCGCTTTAATTTCCGGATAAATACCGATATTTTTACCGGTAGAGTGATTTAATCCCTGAACGAATTCAATTTCCTCTTCAAAGGTATGAATGCGGAAATCAGATTTTCCCATCGGGAAACGGCCCGGATAAGTTTGTACTTTTTTGCCGTTTTCAATATCAAACCCTTCGGTAAACTTCAGGGATTTAATTTCATCCAGCGTAAAATCGATAGCGTAATAGCGCCCATCTTTACGCGCCCGGTCCGGAAAACGGTCAGCGACGTCAGTCACCCGGTCAAGGTAGTGGTCATGGAGGACGACCAGATGGTCGTCCTTTGTCATCACTAAATCCTGTTCCAGATAATCTGCCCCTTGCGCATACGCCATCGCTTTCGCCGGTAGCGTATGCTCCGGCAGATAACCGCTGGCACCACGGTGGGCGATAACGACTTTTTCAGCCGCCACGGCGCCGCTTCCGATGGTCATTCCTGCCAACATTAACGCCACGCTAAGGTTTTTCAGTGTGGTTTTCATGTTATTAGCCTCCGTTGCGTTTTAACTGCAGCTCATCATGATGGCGTTTTTCACCAATCATCACGACCACCAGCAGGATTACCGCCAGAATGCTGCCGCCAATCATCACCATAAAGCCGCCATCCCAACCGAAGAAGTCAACGGTATAACCCACAATGGCGCTTGCAGCGACAGAACCGCCCAGGTAACCAAACAGACCGGTAAAGCCCGCCGCCGTACCCGCCGCTTTTTTCGGCGCCAGTTCCAGCGCGTGCAGACCGATCAACATTACCGGGCCGTAGATCAGGAAGCCGATGATAATCATACAAGCCATATCAACATTCGGGTTTCCTGCCGGGTTCATCCAGTAAACGATGGTCGCGATAGTCACCAGGGTCATAAAGAACACGCCGGTCGCACCGCGGTTGCCGCGGAAGACTTTATCCGACATCCAGCCACACAGCAGCGTGCCCGGAATACCCGCGTATTCATACAGGAAGTAGGCCCAGGAGGATTTATCCAGTGCGAAATGCTTCACTTCTTTCAGGTAGGTCGGCGACCAGTCGAGGATGCCGTAGCGCAGCAGATAAACAAACACGTTGGCGATAGCGATGTACCACAACAGTTTGTTTGGCAGTACGTACTGCATGAAGATCTGCTTCGCAGTCAGCTCTTCTTCCGCTTTTTCGTTGTAGTCGTCCGGATAGTCGTTTTTATACTCTTCGATAGGCGGCAGACCGCAGGATTGCGGCGTATCGCGCATCATTACGAAAGCGAACAGCGCCACCACAATCGCGCCAAAGGCTGGCATATAGAGCGCCGCTTTCCAGTCGTTAAACCACGCCATCCCCAGCAGGAACAGCAGTGGCGGGATCCCGCCGCCGACGTTATGCGCACAGTTCCAGACCGACACAATGCCGCCGCGTTCTTTCTGCGACCACCAGTGAACCATCGTACGTCCGCACGGCGGCCACCCCATCCCCTGGAACCAGCCGCAAAGGAACAACAGTACAAACATCACGGCGATGCTGGATGTCGCCCACGGTACAAAGCCCATAAACAACATGACTGCTGCGGCCAGAATCAACCCTGCCGGCAGGAAAACGCGCGGATTCGAGCGATCGGACACCGAACCCATTATAAATTTCGAAAAACCATAAGCGATGGAAATCCCGGACAGCGCAAAGCCCAGATCGCCGCGTGAAAAACCCTGTTCTACCAGGTAGGGCATCGCGAGGGCAAAGTTCTTGCGCACCAGATAATACGCGGCATAGCCAAAGAATATCCCCAGGAAAATCTGCCAGCGTAATCGGCGATAGGTCGGATCAATCTCCGCCGCTGGCAAGCGCGCTTTATGCGGCGCTGGTTTAAAAATACTCAACATATTGTAGCCTCCGTGGCCCGTATTTTATTTAGAGGTAAACACCGCAGTTTGTTCAAACAACCCCGCTGCTCCCAGTGTGGCCGCGATGTTAAGTAAAGATACGTCACGTTAATGTGAATTACAGCACATATTGTTACAGATTTATGACTAATGTTCAGAAAGGCGCACGAAATCACGTTTCATTTTCGAATAGTGAGCGATTATGCGCGAAATCAAACATTCCATATGATTTGTATGGCTAAATGATAAAAAACGAACTGTGAGGAAAAACAATGAAAACTCGCGACTCGCAAGCAAGTGCCGTGATTATCATTGGCGGTGGAGCAACAGGCGCAGGGATCGCCCGCGACTGCGCGCTGCGCGGTTTACGTGTCATTCTGGTGGAGCGGCATGATATAGCGACCGGCGCGACCGGGCGTAACCACGGGCTGCTGCACAGCGGCGCTCGTTATGCGGTTACCGACGCGGAATCCGCGCGCGAGTGCATTAGTGAAAACCAGATTTTAAAACGGATCGCCCGCCATTGCGTCGAACCGACGGATGGTCTGTTTATTACGTTGCCGGAAGATGATCTTGCGTTTCAGGCCACCTTTATTCGCGCCTGTGAAGCGGCAGGCATTCGCGCTGAAGCCATCGATCCGCAGCAGGCTCGCATCATCGAACCTTCCGTTAACCCTGCGCTCATCGGTGCGGTAAAAGTGCCGGATGGCACCGTGGACCCTTTCCGCCTTACCGCCGCCAATATGTTGGATGCCAGAGAACATGGCGCAATCGTGTTAACGGCGCATGAAGTGACCGGGCTCATTCGTGAAGGCGCAACGGTCTGCGGCGTCCATGTGCGCAACCATCTCACTGGCGAAACTCAGACGCTTCACGCGCCGGTGGTGGTCAATGCGGCAGGTATCTGGGGGCAACGGATCGCCGAATACGCCGACCTGAGTATTCGCATGTTCCCGGCGAAAGGCTCGCTGTTGATCATGGACCATCGGATCAACCAGCATGTCATTAACCGCTGCCGGAAACCATCGGATGCCGACATTCTGGTACCTGGCGATACGATTTCACTGATCGGCACCACCTCTACCCATATTGATTACAATGAGATAGACAGCAACCGCGTCACCGCAGATGAAGTCGATATCCTGCTGCGTGAAGGGGAAAAACTGGCCCCTGTCATGGCGAAGACGCGTATTCTGCGCGCGTATTCCGGCGTCCGCCCGCTGGTGGCCAGCGATGACGATCCCAGCGGTCGTAACGTCAGCCGCGGTATTGTGTTGTTCGACCACGCCGAACGCGACGGGCTTGATGGCTTCATTACCATTACCGGCGGGAAGCTAATGACTTACCGCCTGATGGCGGAATGGGCGACCGATGCCGTGTGCCGCAAGTTGGGCAATACTCGCCCCTGCATCACGGCGGATACGCCGTTGCCTGGCTCAAAAGAGTCTACGGAACATACGCTGAAACGCATTATCTCGCTTCCCGCGCCGCTACGCGGATCGGCGGTTTATCGGCATGGCGATCGCACGCCGGGGTGGCTGAGTGAAGGCCGCCAACACCGTAGCCTGGTCTGTGAATGCGAGGCCGTCACGGCGGGGGAAGTGCAGTATGCCGTCGAAAACTTAACCGTGAATAGCCTGCTGGATCTGCGCCGTCGCACCCGCGTAGGGATGGGCACTTGCCAGGGCGAACTGTGCGCCTGCCGCGCGGCCGGGCTATTGCAGCGTTTTAATGTGACGACCGCGGCGCAATCTATTACGCAACTCTCTGAATTTCTGAATGAGCGCTGGAAAGGCGTACAACCTGTCGCCTGGGGAGACGCGCTGCGCGAAAGCGAATTCACGCGCTGGGTTTATCAGGGATTATGCGGTCTGGAGAAGGAGCACCAGGATGAAATTTGATACGGTTATTATGGGCGGCGGTCTCGCCGGTTTGCTATGCGGACTGCAACTCCAGCAGCATGGATTACGCTGCGCCATCGTCACCCGCGGACAAAGCGCGCTGCATTTTTCCTCCGGCTCGCTGGATCTACTCAGCGCCCTGCCCGACGGCCAACCGGTGACTGACATTACCGCCGGGCTTGATGCGCTGTGCCGCCAGGCGCCTGAACATCCTTATTCGCGTTTAGGCGCGCAAAAAGTCCTTACGCTGGCGCAACAGGCGCAAACGCTACTTAACGCCAGCGGCGCGCAGTTATACGGTGACGTACAGCAGGCGCACCAGCGTGTCACGCCGCTTGGCACATTGCGTTCAACCTGGCTTAGCTCGCCGGAAGTACCGGTCTGGCCCTTATCCGCACAGCGAATTTGCGTCGTCGGCGTTAGCGGATTACTGGATTTCCAGGCGCACCTTGCGGCAGCGTCGCTGCGCCAACGCGACCTCAACGTGGAAACTGCAGAAATCGACCTTCCGGAACTGGACGTACTGCGTGATAACCCGACGGAATTTCGCGCGGTCAATATTGCGCGTCTGCTTGATAACGAAGAAAAATGGCCACTGCTGTACGACGCGCTGTCGCCAATAGCGACAAACTGCGACATGATCATCATGCCCGCCTGTTTCGGGCTGGCGAACGATACGCTGTGGCGCTGGCTTAACGAACGTCTGCCCTGCGCGCTCACGCTGCTGCCGACGCTGCCGCCATCGGTGCTCGGTATTCGTCTGCACAATCAGCTCCAGCGCCAGTTTGTCCGTCAGGGCGGCATCTGGATGCCGGGCGATGAAGTGAAGAAAGTCACCTGCCGTCGCGGTACCGTGAGCGAAATATGGACCCGCAACCATGCCGATATCCCACTGCGCCCGCGTTTTGCCGTACTTGCCAGCGGTAGCTTCTTTAGTAGCGGTCTGGTTGCCGAGCGCGAAGGGATCCGCGAACCTATTTTAGGGCTCGACGTACAGCAAACGGCCACCCGCGCCGAATGGTATCAACAACATTTCTTCGACCCACAGCCCTGGCAGCAGTTTGGCGTCGTGACGGATGACGCTTTCCGCCCCTCCCTTGCGGGCAACACGGTAGAAAATCTGTATGCAATAGGTTCTGTGCTGGCGGGATTCGATCCTATAGCTGAGGGATGCGGCGGCGGCGTCTGCGCAGTCAGCGCCCTCCAGGCCGCGCACCATATCGCTGAGCGTGCAGGAGAACAGCAATGAGCGACACACGTTTTGAAAGTTGTATAAAATGTACGGTGTGCACCACCGCGTGCCCGGTCAGCCGCGTTAATCCTGGCTACCCTGGCCCTAAACAGGCCGGACCGGATGGCGAACGCCTGCGTCTGAAAGACGGCGCGCTGTATGATGAGGCGCTGAAATATTGCATTAACTGCAAACGGTGTGAGGTCGCCTGTCCGTCGGACGTGAAGATTGGCGATATCATCCAGCGCGCCCGCGCGAAATACGATACGACGCGCCCGTCATTGCGTAACTTTATTCTCAGCCATACCGATCTGATGGGCAGCGTTTCAACGCCGTTCGCGCCGGTGGTCAATACCGCCACCGCATTAAAGCCAGTGCGCCAGTTGCTTGATTACGCGCTCAAAATCGATCATCGCCGCACCTTACCAAAATACTCTTTCGGCACCTTCCGCCGCTGGTATCGTAGCGTGGCGGCGCAGCAGGCTAAATACAAAGATCAGGTCGCCTTTTTCCATGGCTGTTTTGTGAATTACAACCATCCGCAGCTCGGAAAAGATCTGATTAAGGTGCTGAACGCAATGGGTACTGGCGTACAGTTACTGAGTAAAGAGAAGTGTTGCGGCGTACCGCTGATCGCTAACGGTTTTACGGATAAAGCTCGCAAACAGGCTATCAGCAATGTGGAGTCGCTACGCGAGGCGATTGCCGTCAAAGGTATTCCGGTCATCGCCACGTCATCCACCTGTACGTTTGCGTTGCGCGATGAATATCCTGAAGTGCTGGACGTGGACAACGCCGGGCTGCGCGAACATATCGAGCTGGCCACCCGCTGGCTATGGCGCAAACTGGATGCAGGGAAAACGCTGCCGCTTAATCCTTTGCCGCTGAAAGTGGTCTACCATACGCCGTGTCATATGGAAAAAATGGGCTGGACGCTTTACACGCTTGAACTGTTGCGGCAAATTCCGGGGCTTGAATTGACGGTACTTGATTCACAGTGCTGCGGCATTGCCGGTACGTATGGATTTAAAAAGGAAAACTATCCGACATCACAGTCCATCGGCGCGCCGCTGTTCCGCCAGATTGAAGAGAGCGGCGCCGACATTGTCGTCACCGATTGTGAAACCTGTAAGTGGCAAATTGAGATGTCTACAAGCAAACGCTGCGAACACCCCATTACGCTACTGGCCCAGGCGCTCGGCTAAGTAAAAAGCGCCGGAGCCCCTCCGGCGCCATTACCCTACTCACCAGGGACGATTTTCCATCAGACATATACCCTTCATACTTCAAGTTGCTTATGTGTTGGCTACGGATTATTTTGGGTATAAACGCGGATGTCTCTTTGCAATAACCTGCCCTATTTGGTTAACCATGACCGCTAACCCACGGTGGCATGACAGATAACGACGTTACTGTTTATAGAGCAATATCTCTTGTATCGACGCGTTACCAGCCACCTTTAAAGAGGGGGATAACTGAATATCCCCAATAATAATTGAGTGTTATGTGAATAATAAGAAAATCAGGTCTATGCCTGATTTAATATATCCCCCGCTAATAATAATATTTTTACAAATAATTATACATTACATCATATTCGCTACTTTCACTTACCAGGAAACAGAGCAAAATGAATATATGTGTAAATTCACTTTACCGATTGAGCATACCGCAATTTCACAGCTTATATACAGAAGAGGTGAGCGATGAGGCGCTTACATTGTTGTTTAGCGCCGTAGAGAACGGTGATCAGAATTGTATTGATCTGTTATGCAATCTTGCGTTACGCAACGATGACCTGGGGCATAGAGTTGAGAAATTTCTTTTTGATCTCTTTAGCGGGAAAAGATCGGGATCATCAGATATAGACAAAAAAATCAATCAGGCTTGCCTTGTATTACATCAAATCGCCAATAACGATATAACAAAAGATAATACTGAGTGGAAAAAGCTACATGCCCCTTCCAGATTACTTTATATGGCAGGTTCCGCGACAACCGACCTTTCTAAAAAAATAGGAATAGCACATAAAATTATGGGCGACCAGTTCGCTCAGACAGATCAAGAACAGGTAGGAGTTGAAAATCTTTGGTGTGGTGCGCGAATGTTGTCGTCAGATGAGCTAGCAGCTGCAACGCAAGGTCTGGTTCAAGAATCACCTCTTCTCTCGGTAAACTATCCTATTGGGCTGATTCATCCTACCACCAAAGAAAATATATTAAGCACTCAGCTACTTGAAAAGATTGCTCAATCAGGATTATCTCACAATGAAGTCTTCCTGGTAAATACAGGAGATCACTGGCTTCTCTGTTTATTTTATAAACTTGCAGAAAAAATAAAATGCCTTATATTTAATACTTATTATGATTTAAATGAAAATACTAAGCAAGAGATTATAGAAGCAGCAAAAATTGCAGGCATATCAGAAAGCGATGAGGTTAATTTTATTGAAATGAATTTACAGAACAATGTACCCAACGGCTGTGGTCTATTTTGTTACCATACAATTCAACTCTTATCGAATGCCGGACAAAACGATCCTGCTACCACACTACGAGAATTTGCGGAAAATTTCTTAACGCTTTCAGTAGAGGAACAAGCACTATTTAACACCCAAACCCGGCGGCAAATATATGAATACAGTCTCCAGTAATGGTGAGTACTTAGAGCCTATCCCATTAGGCTCTTATCCTGAAATGATGCTCTGCGAAGAATTTATAAGTATATAAGGGTGGGAAGGCCAGGCCTTCCCACTAAAAGTTCTATGCCGTCAATGATTCAACCACGTCTATCCAGCCATGCTCGCTGGTAATGTCCTCGCCATTAAGCCAACGGCGCAGCATATTTAGCGCCATCACCGCACAAACCTCCTGACGTATTGCCAGACTATACCGATAGGCGCTAAAACGCATGCGTAAGGCATACGTGCCATCCGGCATTTTTCTCAATAACTACGTTTTGCCGTGCTTACTGACTGAACAGATTTAAACATCGCCAACCTGCTGTCCAGCGCCTCGGTGTAGAGCATCGTATCTACCCCGACCGCGACAAAATTCGCGCCCCACGCCAGACATTTCTGCGCCATTGCCGGATCGACCGCCAAAAAACCCGCCGCTTTTCCGGCGGCGCGAATACGATAAATACACGCTTCAATGATTCGCTGCACTTCCGGGTGTCCGGCATTATCGGGGTAACCCAATGAAGCAGAGAGATCTGCCGGACCGATAAAGACGCCATCAATGCCTTCAACCTCCAGAATCGCGTCAAGGTTTTCCAGCGCCACTTTGCTTTCAACCTGCACCAACAGGCAGAGCGACTCATTGGCCTGTGCCATATAGTTGTCGATTCTCCCCCAGCGCGCCGCACGCGCCACGCTCGCGCCAACGCCTCGTTGCCCCAACGGCGGGTATCGGGTAGCGGAAACGACCTGGCGCGCCTGTTCTGCGGTGTCAACCATCGGGATCAGTAGCGTTTGCGCCCCGATGTCCAGTACCTGTTTAATGAGCGCTTTACTTCCCTCGATCGGGCGAATCACCGGCTGGCTGGCGTATGGGGCGATGGCCTGTAACTGATGATACAAGTCCTGCACCGTATTAGGCGCGTGCTCGCCATCTATTAACAACCAGTCATAACCCGACGTCGCCGCAATCTCCGCCATATAAGAGGTGGTTGAACTGAGCCACAAACCAATTTGCGTATCCCCTTTACGTAATCCTTCTTTAAAAGGATTTGATAACAATGCGTTCATAGCGATCCTTACAACGTAGATAAGATTAATGATGCGCAGCGCCGGATTGCGCCACCGGACGATTAACGCTCAGCGTGAAGATAATTAATGAGCCAATGATGGCGACTCCGGCCAGCGTCAGCAGGCCCGCCGCATCGCTGGCAAACAACGTTTCCGCTTTTACGCGCAGAATTGGGGCAATAAAACCGCCCACAGCGCCAAACAGATTAACGAAACCAATTCCTGCCGCCAGAGCCGTACCGGAAAGTAGCTGCGTTGGCATGGTCCAGAATACGGGCTGAACGGCAATAAATCCTACTGCTGCAACACAGAGCGCCAGAATAGCGAGCACCGGAGAAACCAGACCTGACAGGCCAATGCCAATGCCCGCAGCCAGTAGCGTCACTGCCGCAACGTTACGGCGATCGCCGGTACGGTCGGAGTAGCGAGGAATAAGCCATGTGCCAAGCAAAGCCGCCACCCAGGGAACCGCTGTTACCACCGAAGCGGTAAAGCCCACTTTAGTGCCCAATAGCGCGGCAACCTGGGTCGGCAGGAAAAAGATGAGTCCGTATACCGCCACCTGAATCGTCAGATAAATAATAGCCAGTTGCCAGACGCGTCCATTACGCAGCGCATCCGCAAGCCTTGACGTGACCTTTTTCTCTTCTTCGCTCGCCAGTTGCCTGATAAGCGCGTTCTTTTCTTCCAGGCTAAGAAAACGCGCCTGCTGCGGAGTGTCATCAAGCCAGAAAAAGGTGAATATCCCTGCGCCAATCGCCAGTAGGCCTTCGATAACGAACATCCAGAACCATCCCGGGTGCCCCATAAAACCATGCATCTCCAGCAGAGCGCCGGAGAGCGGCGAACCCAACGTTAACGCCAGCGGCGCCCCCATATAAAATAGCCCCATAATGCTGGCACGGTTACGCTGCGGGAACCATTGTGAAGTTAGATAGATCATGCCGGGGAAAAATCCAGCCTCCGCCGCGCCCAATAGCGTGCGGATTATCAGAAATTTTGCTTCACTATCCGCCCAGGCCATCGCAGCAGAGAGAAAGCCCCACAGCAGGGTAGTCGTGCCGATCCAGGTTCTTGCGCCAAATTTGCGCATCAGCAGGTTAGCCGGTACGCCAAGGAAAGCGTAAACCACAAAGAAAATACCGGCCCCTAGCGCGTAGGCTTCATTACTTAGCCCGGTATCTATCTGATAGGTCTCTTTGGCAAAACCAATATTTGAACGATCCAGAAACGCCAGTACATACAGCGCCAACATAAAAGGAATTAAACGTGCGCGGTTTTTCTTCACTACGCCGTCAAGTAAAGTGATGCTCATAGCAATATCCTCAACAGGATGAGGGCGTTGCCGTACAAAGGCAACGCACGAGTTATTAGTGGCTATAAGGGCGTTTCAAGTGACAGTCACGGTTAAGCTCGACGCCGAAGCCCGGCTTATCCAGCACTGATTTATGGATGCGTCCATTCACCGGCACCGGCTCATCCAGGAGAATCGGGTCAAATTGCGGACGCAGAGTGGAGCAGTCCGGGCTGGTCATCAGGAACTCGCTGAAAGGGGTATTAGTGAAAGTAATAACTGCATGGTGCGAATAGACAGACGAACCGTGCGGCACCACCAGTTGCCCGCGCGATTTGGCAAGCGCGGCGATCTCAACCAGCGTGGTTAATCCGCCGCACCAGCCAACATCCGGCTGCATAATATCAATGCCGGTTTCTGCCAGAGTGCGGAAGGATTGCAGCGTACCATGGTGTTCGCCGCTGGTAACCATCATCCCTGCAGGCGCGTTGCGTTTTAATTCGCGATAGCCTTCATACTGCTGCGGCGGCAGACACTCTTCAATCCATTTGAGATTAAATGGCGCACAGGCGTGAGCCAGTTTAGTCGCATAGTTCACATCCTGACTCATCCAGCAGTCGAGCATCAGCCAGAAATCCGGCCCGCACTTTTCACGCATATCCGCCACCATCGCGGCATCTTTACGGATCCCCGCATCACCATCGTGCGGTCCCCAGTGAGTCGGCATTTTACCGCCGATAAAGCCCATTTCTTTAGCCAGATCCGGGCGTGCGCCGGTGGCGTAAAACTGAATTTCATCGCGCACCGCTCCGCCCAGCAATTTATAAACCGGCAGCCCAACCACCTTGCCAAACAAATCCCACAACGCCAGATCCACACAGGAAATCGTGTTCATCACCAGACCGCCGGAACCGGAGTAGTACATGGTCGCGCCGAGCATCTGATCGTGAATAAGTTTGATATCGCTTACGCATTTGCCTTCAATAAACCGGTTAAGATGTTTTTCTACGATAAAACAGCCCATCTCCCCTGCTGTCGAAACGGCGAACCCCGTCTGCCTATTTTCCGCCTCTACTTCGACAATCAGCGTCCCTAACACGTTGATCCCAAAAGACTGACGAGACTGCTCATAGTCGCGATATTTGCTCATGGGAGTGGCGATATGGTCATCAATCCAGTGATTTCCTCCCTGGTCGTGATAATCCCCGCCGCCAGCCCCTTTCTCTGCGGTAGCGCCCCCAATAAACCAGGCTCGAACGTGTTTAATTTTAGGAAGAGTCATAATATTCTCCATTTTAAGATGCGAGTGAGTCGAAGGGACTTTTCCATCCCAACAGGCGTGAAATATCTTTGGCACAGGCAATAGCTTTACCGGCCAAATAATCTAGATTCTCTTCGTTGATTTGCAGGCGCGTGCCGACCACTGAAATTGCCGCGGTCAGTTCGTTTCTGGCATTAAATACCGGTGCGGCAACGCAGCGGACATCCGGATAATCCTCCCCGTTATCAAAGCTCCATCCTCGCTGGCGAATGCGCTCCAGCTCATCATTCAATTGTTGCGGCTCGGTGATGGTGGTCAGCGTGGCTCGCTCCCATACCAGTTGTTCAATAATGGCTTTGCGTACGGCGGCCGGCTGCCATGCCAGCAGGCATTTGCCGATGCCGGAACGATAAAGAGAGAGGCTTTTCCCCTCATGCGAGCGCACGCTGATAGTGGATGAGGATTCCACTTTCAGTATGTAATACGCATTTTCGTGGTCGATGATCCCCAAGTGACACAGCAGCCCGGTTTCATCCATCAGTTGTGTTAGACGAGGACGCGCCAGCTCCCGCAGATCCATCTTGCTGAGCGCATGACCCGACAATTCAACGAGCTTAGTCCACAGGCAGTAGTTATCCTGATGATCGAGGCTAATAAATCGCTGACGTTTTAATTCATTCAACAGCAGGTACGCGGTGCTTTTTGGAATACGCAGCGTTTCAATAATGATTGCCGCGCTGCATGGGCCAATACGCGCGATCAAATTGAGGATGTCGATTGCGCGAGTAAGAGCCGGGACTTTACTTGATTCCAACATATTGGACTCCAGTCTGAGACACTGGAATCAGTGTGAAAGGTCAGTAGGGAAAAAATTGTGAAGCGCGTCAAAGCTTATCCGCCTTCCAACGGAGTGGAAGGGTTAACCATATAAATGTGAATTAACGCACGTATTACTTTGTATTCAGTACAATTGGCTGGACAAAAAAGCAGATGATATTGCCGGATAATGGCATAGCGGCCTTATCCGGCTCACGATGTCGTTCCCATCGCAGATAAGAGAAAGGGATTATGATGTCAATGATTCAACCACGTCTATCCAGCCATGCTCGCTGGTAATGTCCTCGCCATTAAGCCAGCGGCGCAGCATATTTAGCGCCATCATCGCGCAGACCTCCTGACGTATTGCCAGGCTATACCGATTGGCGCTAAAACGCACGCGTAAGGCATACGTGCCATCCGGCGTCGCCAGCGCGAAATTAAGATGTTCGTTTTCCAGCCCCGACACGGCCAGCGCCAGACCGGCATAATGATTGCTGCGCCGTTCTGTCGTCCAGTGTGCCGTTTGCGCCAGCGTCTCTTCCTGAGAAGGAACGACTTCGCTGGCAAGAACAGGCGCCCCGGCGCGGGAAAGCTGTAGCGCCAGTAAGCCGCTGGTGTATTGCTCGCTCAACGTCAGACTCAACTGCCTTTCCTGCAGGCGGCGGGCTATTTGCGCCGGCAGGTTTTCCGTACCTTCAAAAATCAGGTTCTGCCCGGCAACCCGTTTGACCTCTGGCCATAACGCCAGCATCGCCTCCCGTTGCGTCGCCGGGCCGGTCAATTTCAGTTCAATGATCGGCATTGATGAGCGATACCCCATCGTCACGCCGGGCGGCAACGGCAGTGAATCGAGACGCTGCGCGAGGTCACTTTCTGAACGTCCAAAAGTCGTTAACCGCAGGCAAAGCGGCGGCTCCGGCAGCGAAAAACGCGCGCGTAACCGCGGTAAGATTTCCTTCTCCACCATAACCTTAAATTCAGACGGTACGCCGGGGGTGAAAAACATCAGGCAGCGGTTGAGCTGTAGCGCAAATCCACAGGCAGTGCCGAGCGGATTATTAATAAACTCCGCGCTGGCAGGCAGTTCCGCCTGTTTACGGTTGCTCGGCGCCATCACGCGGCCACGCTGCTGAAAGTAGCGTTCCATTTCGGTCAGCCACGCCTGGTGCAGTACTAATCCTTCGCCTTTTGCCGTTGCCGCGGCGAGCGCGCTTAAATCATCGCTGGTCGGCCCTAACCCGCCATTAACAATCAAAACATCAGCATGTTGACTGCGTTCACGCAAGATAGCGACCAGACTGTCCAGATTATCGCCTACCGTATTTCGCCGTGATAACGGAACGCCCTGATGAAAGAAAAAATCAGCCAGCCAGGCGGCATTGGTGTCAACGATTTGTCCGTGCAACACCTCATCCCCGGTGGATAGCATTTCCACATTTAGCATTGTGTTCTCCTGCTCTTATGATGAAAACACTATAACGCAAAGACGAATATGACGTGGAAAGAAGAATGACGGGAACAGGAGGAATATGGCGCGACGATTGCCGCGCCGTTAGCATCAAAAGCTGGCGTTTACGCCAACATAAGGGCCGTCAGCAATCGCATTATCGCGGTTGCCGTCTTTACCCGCCAGGTTCAGGTAACGATAACCGGCTTCAATGCTCAGCGGGCGCATAATGGTGAAACGCGCGCCTGCATTCGCTTCTTCATAACTGTCGATACCGCTGGACAGCGAATCTGGTGAATAATAATACTCGCCGAACAGACGGAAGCTGTTGCCGATTTTCCATTGTAGCCCACCGCCGACAGCCGCCGCATAGCCTTCATCGCTGTCTTTCGGATTGGTATAAATACCTTTACCGCCGACCGTCGCCAGCAGCGGTCCCACCGGAATGTTCAGCCCCAGACCCACGCCCGCAGCATCGCCATCATCATCGTTGTGCATCCAGTTGCCGCTTAGCGCCAGTCCCGTCGATTCCGTACCAAAACCCACGCCAATGTTGGTGTAATCTTCGCCCGCCTGGCCGCTAATACTGATGGCCTGCGCCGATGCAGAAACGAACAGCATTCCGGCAAAACCTAATAATATGCTTTTTTTCATTTTTACCCTTTCCAGCAAGCACATAAAGAAAAACTCCCCAAAACGGCAGAATTGTACTGCCAGACGCTGAGGAATCAATGCACTAAGAAACCATTCCAAAAACATATTGTAACGAAATACTACTTTCGCCATGACGCATCATTGCGCCATCACATGGCGACGCCTGCATCAACAAAATTAACAAAAAACGCAGTCTGCGTTATCGCTTCCATTTTTCACAAAGAATTTCGCAGAATGATTTGTTAAGCTGATGGCCTGGTGGTTTAAGGAAGCGACTTATGCGTCAACGAACTATAGTTTGCCCATTAATTCAAAATGATGGCTGTTATCTGCTGTGCAAAATGGCCGACAACCGCGGCGTCTTTCCCGGTCAGTGGGCGCTGTCGGGCGGCGGGGTCGAGCCAGGCGAACGCATTGAAGAGGCGCTGCGTCGGGAGATTCGGGAGGAACTCGGCGAACAACTGATTCTGAGCGATATTACGCCGTGGACCTTCCGCGACGATATCCGTATTAAAACCTACGCTGATGGCAGACAAGAAGAGATTTATATGATTTATCTCATCTTCGACTGTGTTTCCGCTAACCGCGATATATGTATTAACGACGAATTTCAGGACTACGCCTGGGTCAAGCCAGAAAAACTGGCGCTGTATGATTTGAATGTAGCGACACGCCACACATTAGCATTGAAAGGGTTATTATAATGACGACAGCCGCTTCAGGCTGTCTTTACGCTTTTAACATGCGGCTAGCCGGGAACAAATTCACCATCTAAAAAGAGTTTTCCGTTTTCCGCATGCATAACGAGCGCATTAAGATAGTCCGGATCAAACTTTACGCCGCGCTTATTTTTTGCAATATACGTCAAACAATGATTATGGGTAAAAATGACTATATTTTTATTCTGCGACTTTTTCAGTAACGTATTGATTGAAGCATAAATACCGCTGCCGCAATCCATCATTTTTTTATCCACCGTAAGCGACCTGCCCGCAGAAAACCAGGTTGCCGACTGGATGGTGCGCACCGTATTACTGGAATAGAGATTGTAATTTTGTATATCGGCACTGAAGGCTTTACCCAGCGCTCTGGCATCTTGCGCACCCTTGACCGTAATCCCCGTGCTGTCTGACAGGCAGGTATTATCGGAACGATCGCACCGCTCGGCATGGCGGAATAACACGACTACCGGATGCTGCTTCGCCAGCGCCGCCAGCGCTTTACCGTTAATCTGCGGTAGACCGTTACCACTCCAGGCATGTTGTGAGGTCAACCCGGCGATAATAACCAACGCCCCCGCCAGAATCGCGAAATAGCGTTTGTTTTTAATAAAGCGTAGGGTAAATGCCAGCACATTAACCTCTCAGGCAGACAGTGCAGCTAACTTAATAGCAATACAATTAAAATGAAATTCCGCAACGGAAGACCAGGCCAGAAACATAAAAACAGCTTTTGGGCATGCATAAAATGCCTTAAACTTTCGGCGAAAGCAAAGCATAATTCCGTTAAAAATTATCTTTTTACTTCACCTTAATTTCTTAATGTTAATTTAATCTTCATCCAGTAGGGTTCAGCTAAATGCGTTAAAAAATAAGCCCTTTTCTATTGCCGAAATATTTGAAAAGCGGCTTTCAATGGCTGAAGGAAAAATGATGTCGGACTTTTTGCCTTTCTCCCGTCCGGCGATGGGCGCGGAAGAGCTTGCTGCCGTTAAGACCGTACTGGACTCAGGTTGGATAACAACCGGCCCGAAAAATCAGGAACTGGAAGCGGCGTTTTGTCGGCTAACTGGCAATCAATATGCCGTTGCCGTCAGTTCAGCCACTGCCGGTATGCACATCGCGTTGATGGCGCTGGGCATTGGTGAAGGCGACGAGGTCATTACACCGTCAATGACGTGGGTTTCTACGCTAAATATGATCGTTTTACTCGGCGCGAACCCCGTCATGGTCGATGTCGATCGCGATACGCTGATGGTCACGCCTGAACATATCGAAGCCGCGATTACGCCACAAACCAAAGCAATTATCCCCGTCCACTACGCTGGCGCGCCCGCCGATCTGGACGCTATTTACGCTCTTGGCGAGCGTTATGGCATTCCAGTGATTGAAGACGCGGCGCACGCGACAGGAACCAGCTACAAAGGTCGCCACATTGGCGCCCGGGGCACCGCGATTTTCTCCTTCCACGCCATTAAGAACATTACCTGCGCTGAAGGCGGTATCGTCGTCACGGATAACCCGCAATTCGCCGATAAACTGCGCAGTCTCAAGTTTCACGGGCTTGGCGTTGATGCCTGGGATCGACAGAGCGGGGGACGCGCGCCACAAGCGGAAGTCCTGGCGCCGGGCTACAAATATAATTTGCCCGACCTCAACGCCGCTATCGCGCTTGCCCAGTTACAGAAACTGGATGCGCTTAACGCTCGACGCGCCGCCATCGCAGCGCAGTACCACCAGGCAATGGCAGACCTGCCTTTTCAGCCTCTGAGCCTTCCGTCGTGGGAGCATATTCACGCCTGGCATTTATTCATTATCCGGGTCGATGAAGCCCGCTGCGGTATTACCCGGGATGCTCTGATGGCATCGCTGAAAACGAAAGGCATCGGCACAGGGCTGCATTTCCGCGCCGCGCATACGCAAAAATATTATCGCGAACGTTTCCCAACGCTCACGCTGCCTGACACCGAGTGGAACAGCGAGCGGATCTGCTCACTGCCGCTCTTCCCGGACATGACCGAGAGTGACTTTGATCGAGTCATTACCGCCCTTCATCAGATAGCAGGACAATAAGCATGTTTGACGCCGCCCCCATAAAAAAAGTCTCGGTGGTTATTCCTGTCTATAACGAACAGGAAAGCCTGCCGGAATTGATAAGACGCACCACCACCGCCTGCGAGAGCCTGGGCAAAGCGTGGGAGATTTTATTGATAGATGATGGTAGCAGCGATAGCTCGGCGGAGCTGATGGTTAAGGCGTCCCAGGAGGCCGATAGCCATATCATCTCTATTTTACTCAACCGTAACTACGGTCAACATGCAGCGATTATGGCGGGGTTTAGCCATGTAAGCGGCGATCTTATCATTACGCTGGATGCCGATCTGCAAAACCCGCCGGAAGAGATCCCGCGCCTGGTGGCGAAAGCCGATGAAGGGTTCGATGTGGTAGGCACCGTGCGCCAGAACCGACAGGACAGCCTGTTTCGCAAATCGGCGTCAAAAATCATTAATCTGCTGATCCAGCGCACAACGGGCAAAGCGATGGGCGATTACGGCTGCATGTTACGCGCCTATCGCCGCCCTATTATCGATACTATGTTGCGCTGCCATGAACGCAGCACCTTTATCCCTATTCTGGCCAACATTTTCGCTCGTCGGGCTACCGAGATCCCGGTGCATCACGCTGAACGTGAATTTGGCGACTCTAAATACAGTTTTATGCGTCTCATTAACCTGATGTATGACCTGGTGACCTGCCTGACGACGACGCCGCTGCGCCTGTTGAGTCTGCTGGGCAGCGTTATCGCCATCGGCGGGTTTAGCCTGTCGGTATTGCTTATTGTACTTCGCCTGGCGCTGGGGCCGCAGTGGGCGGCGGAAGGCGTATTTATGCTCTTTGCCGTTCTGTTTACCTTCATCGGCGCGCAATTCATCGGTATGGGACTGCTGGGCGAATACATCGGTCGCATTTATAACGATGTCCGCGCCCGCCCCCGCTATTTTGTTCAACAAGTTATCTACCCGGAAAGCACGCCGTTTACTGAGGAAAGCCACCAATGAAAGCCGTTATTTTTGCCTATCACGATATGGGATGTCAGGGGGTGCAGGCCGTACTGGATGCCGGGTATGAGATTGCCGCGATTTTCACTCATGCCGACAATCCTGCGGAAAACACCTTTTTTGGCTCCGTCTCCCGGCAGGCGGCAGAATTAGGGATTCCGGTTTATGCACCGGATAACGTAAACCATCCTATCTGGGTCGACCGCATCGCTGAGCTTGCGCCGGATATTATTTTTTCGTTCTATTACCGCAACCTGTTAAGCGAAGAAATTCTGCACCTCGCCCCGGCTGGCGCGTTCAATCTGCACGGTTCTCTATTGCCTGCCTATCGTGGCCGTGCGCCGCTAAACTGGGTTCTGGTTAACGGCGAAAGCGAAACGGGCGTAACGCTGCATCGTATGGTCAAACGTGCCGACGCCGGAGAGATTGTCGCCAGTCAACGCGTCGCTATTGCGCAGGACGATGTTGCGCTTACCCTGCATCATAAGCTATGTCAGGCCGCGCGCCAGTTGCTTAATAGCATCCTGCCCACCATGAAATGCGGCGATATACCTTCTGTTCCCCAGCGTGAGTCTGACTCTACGTATTATGGTCGCCGCAGGCCGGAAGATGGCCTTATCGACTGGCACAAACCGGTTTCCACGGTGCATAACCTGGTGCGGGCGGTAGCCGCCCCCTGGCCCGGCGCGTTCAGCTATAACGGCTCGCAAAAATTCACTATCTGGTCTTCCCGAATGTGTCCGGATGCGCAAGGCGCGCTTCCCGGCTCGGTAATTTCGGTCTCTCCGCTGCGGGTCGCCTGCGCCGATGGCGCGCTGGAGATTATTACCGGCCAGGCCGGAGACGACATTACTGTACAGGGCTCGCAGCTTGCACAGACGCTTGGTCTGGTGGCGGGCGCGCGTTTGAACCGTCCACCAGCGACCAGCGGTAAACGTCGCATTCGCGTTCTCATCCTCGGCGTCAACGGTTTTATCGGCAATCATTTGACCGAACGGTTACTGAATGAAGAGAATTACGAGGTCTACGGTATGGATATCGGCAGCAACGCCATTAGCCGATTCCTGCTCCACCCTCGATTTCATTTCGTGGAGGGAGATATCAGCATCCACTCAGAATGGATCGAATATCATGTCAAAAAATGCGATGTCGTACTGCCGCTGGTAGCAATTGCAACCCCGATTGAATACACCCGCAACCCGCTGCGCGTCTTTGAACTTGATTTTGAAGAAAACCTGCGGATTATCCGTTATTGCGTGAAATACCGTAAACGCGTGGTTTTCCCGTCTACCTCTGAAGTGTACGGCATGTGTACGGACGCCTCTTTTGACGAAGACAAATCGAATCTGATCGTCGGGCCGGTGAATAAGCCGCGCTGGATTTACTCCGTTTCCAAACAGCTTCTCGACCGGGTGATTTGGGCTTATGGCGAAAAAGAGGGATTGCGCTTCACGCTTTTCCGTCCCTTTAACTGGATGGGGCCGCGGCTGGATAGCCTGAACGCGGCGCGTATCGGCAGTTCACGCGCGATAACGCAGTTGATTCTGAACCTGGTAGAAGGAACGCCGATCAAGCTTATCGACGGCGGTCAGCAGAAGCGCTGTTTTACCGATATTCGCGATGGGATCGAAGCATTATTCCGCATTATTGTGAATGATGGCGATCGGTGCGATGGCAAAATCATTAATATCGGCAATCCTGACAACGAAGCCAGTATTCAGGAACTGGCGACGCTGTTGCTCGACAGTTTTGATAAGCATCCGCTGCGCTGCCATTTCCCACCGTTTGCCGGTTTCCAGGTCGTCGAAAGCCGTAGTTATTACGGCAAGGGTTATCAGGATGTCGCACACCGGAAACCCAGTATCGACAATGCCAGGCGCTGTCTGGGCTGGGAGCCGTCTATTGCGATGCGTGATACGGTTGAAGAAACGCTGGACTTCTTTCTGCGTAGCGTCGATATCGCGGAACGCGCATCATGACGAAAGTCGGTTTACGCATTGACGTTGATACCTTGCGAGGAACGCGTGAAGGTGTTCCCCGGCTGCTGGCGACATTGCATCGCCACGGCGTTCAGGCCAGCTTTTTCTTCAGCGTCGGGCCGGACAATATGGGACGCCATCTTTGGCGTCTGATAAAACCGCGATTTTTATGGAAAATGCTACGTTCAAACGCCGCTTCGCTCTACGGCTGGGATATCCTGCTGGCCGGTACCGCCTGGCCGGGAAAAAATATCGGCAACGCTAATGCCGGGATTATTCGTGAAACGGCAACATACCATGAGACGGGACTACATGCCTGGGATCACCATGCGTGGCAGACTCACAGCGGCCACTGGAGTATCCGCCAGCTTGAAGAAGATATTGCGCGCGGCATAACGGCGCTTGAGGCCATTATCGGAAAACCCGTCACCTGCTCAGCCGCGGCCGGCTGGCGAGCGGATGGGCGCGTTGTTCGTGCGAAGGAGTCGTTCAACCTGAGGTATAACAGCGATTGCCGTGGAACCACCTTATTCCGTCCGCTACTGATGCCGGGCCAGACAGGGACGCCGCAAATCCCGGTCACCTTACCCACGTGGGATGAGGTTATCGGCCCCGCCGTTCAGGCGCAGTCGTTCAATACCTGGATTATTTCCCGTATGTTGCAGGACAAAGGCACGCCGGTATATACCATCCATGCGGAAGTAGAAGGTATTGTCCATCAGCCGCTGTTTGAAGATTTGCTCGTTCGTGCACGCGATGCGGGGATCACCTTTTGTCCTCTGGGCGAACTGCTGCCGGCATCGCCTGAGTCTCTGCCGTTGGGGCAAATTGTACGTGGACACATCCCTGGCCGTGAAGGTTGGCTGGGGTGTCAACAGGCAGCGAGCGCCTCATGATGAAATCGATACGCTATTATCTGGCTTTCGCCGCGTTTATCGCGCTCTACTATGTTATTCCTGTCAACAGCCGCCTGCTCTGGCAGCCGGATGAAACGCGCTATGCCGAAATAAGTCGGGAGATGCTGGCGTCTGGCGACTGGATCGTGCCGCATTTTCTGGGATTACGTTATTTTGAAAAACCGATAGCCGGTTACTGGATAAACAGTCTGGGTCAGTGGCTTTTTGGCGCTACCAATTTTGGCGTGCGGGCTGGCGCTATTTTAACGACATTGCTGGCCGCAGCGCTGGTGGCATGGCTGACGTTCCGCTTATGGCGGGATAAACGTACCGCGTTGCTCGCCTCCGTTATCTTTCTCTCCCTCTTTGCCGTTTACAGTATCGGGACGTATGCGGTACTCGACCCGATGATCGCCCTTTGGCTTACGGCCGGGATGTGTTGTTTCTGGCAGGGGATGCAGGCCACGACCCGAATGGGCAAGATTGGGATGTTTTTGCTACTGGGCGCAACCTGCGGTCTGGGTGTATTAACTAAAGGCTTCCTCGCCCTGGCCGTACCTGTGGTGAGCGTGCTGCCGTGGGTCATTGTCCAGAAACGCTGGAAGGACTTTTTGCTTTACGGCTGGCTGGCGGTCTTGAGCTGCTTTGTGGTTGTCCTTCCCTGGGCGATCGCCATTGCGCGGCGCGAAGCCGATTTCTGGCATTACTTTTTCTGGGTGGAGCATATCCAGCGATTCGCCATGAGCGATGCCCAGCATAAGGCCCCTTTCTGGTACTATCTGCCGGTACTGCTCGCGGGAAGTTTACCGTGGCTGGGGTTACTGCCTGGCGCGCTTAAACTGGGCTGGCGCGAGCGAAACGGCGCATTCTATTTGCTCGGATGGACGATCATGCCGCTTCTCTTTTTCAGCATTGCGAAAGGGAAACTGCCCACCTATGTTCTTTCCTGTTTCGCACCGATAGCGATACTCATGGCGCGCTTCGTCCTGCATAACGTAAAAGAAGGCGTCGCCGCGCTACGTGTCAACGGCGGGATCAACCTGGTGTTCGGGTTAGTCGGGATCGTCGCAGCGTTTGTCGTCTCCTCATGGGGCCCGCTGAAATCGCCGGTGTGGACGCATATCGAAACCTATAAAGTTTTTTGCGTCTGGGGCGTCTTTACTGTTTGGGCGTTTGTGGGCTGGTATAGCCTCTGTCATAGCCAAAAATACCTATTACCCGCGTTTTGTCCGCTGGGACTGGCGCTGCTGTTCGGCTTTTCCATCCCCGACAGGGTGATGGAGTCCAAACAGCCACAGTTTTTTGTCGAAATGACCCAGGCGCCTTTGGCATCAAGCCGCTATATTCTTGCCGACAACGTGGGCGTCGCCGCCGGGCTGGCCTGGAGTCTGAAACGAGACGATATTATGCTCTACGGACACGCGGGCGAACTCAGGTATGGTCTTAGCTATCCTGATGTGCAGGATAAATTCGTTAAAGCCGACGATTTTAACGCCTGGCTCAACCAGCATCGTCAGGAGGGCATTATTACGCTAGTACTTTCAATAGCCAAAGATGAAGACATCAGCGCTCTTTCCCTTCCCCCTGCGGACAATATTGATTATCAGGGGCGTCTGGTGTTAATTCAGTATCGGCCTAAATGATCGGCGTCGTTCTGGTGCTTGCCAGTCTGCTCAGCGTTGGCGGTCAGCTCTGCCAGAAGCAAGCGACACGGCCATTGACGGCGGGCGGACGCCGCCGTCACCTGATGCTGTGGCTGGGCCTGGCGCTGATATGCATGGGCGCAGCGATGGTGCTGTGGCTGCTGGTGCTACAAACCCTGCCGGTGGGAATTGCTTACCCGATGTTGAGTCTGAATTTTGTCTGGGTCACGCTGGCGGCCTGGAAAATCTGGCATGAACAGGTTCCGCCCCGCCACTGGTTGGGCGTCGCATTGATTATCAGCGGCATTATCATTCTGGGGAGTGCGGCATAATGGGCGTAATGTGGGGACTGATAAGCGTTGCGATTGCCTCCCTCGCCCAGTTGAGTTTAGGATTCGCCATGATGCGACTGCCATCGATAGCGCATCCACTGGCGTTTATTTCCGGGCTGGGCGCATTTAATGCCGCGACCCTGGCGCTATTCGCCGGTTTGGCGGGGTATCTGGTTTCCGTCTTCTGCTGGCAGAAAACATTACACACGCTCGCGCTCAGCAAAGCCTATGCGCTACTGAGTCTCAGCTATGTGCTTGTCTGGGTAGCCTCAATGCTGTTACCCGGTTTGCAAGGCGCTTTCAGCCTAAAAGCGATGCTCGGCGTATTGTGTATTATGGCGGGGGTAATGCTGATTTTTCTGCCCGCCAGATCATGATGGCTTGCGCGTCAACCGCTGCCATTCGTCGCAGGAATAACAGCGTGCATCAACGATTTTTAAGGTCTGGTGTTTTTCCCGATTAATACAATACTGCGCATCCTGTAAAGGCGACAGGATATCGCCGGGACTCAGTAATATCATGGAATTCGCCTCGGCGATCATTTTTAGCGAACCGCCGCTATCGCACAGCACCAGAACATGGCACGCCCTCTTTTTGACATAATGCGATTTCTTAACCAACCATTCCATAGCGCCCCCGTTTCACGCTGATTGTTCATAACACGTTACACATCAACGGATAAACAAAACGGCAATAGCGATGGAATGGTTGTATATTAACCTAACATTAATTTTTACAGTTCTCACACACCCACTGCTGGAGCGCACGGCGAGATATTTTAATCCCTCCGTTTTTCAGTTCTGACGGCATCGTCAACCAGCGAACCGGCTGTTGAAAACGCGCCAGCTTATCACGAACCCATTCAGCGAGGTTCACGTCTCCGGCCTGCGATGCATACTCCACAACCGCAACGGGACGATGACCAAACTCTTTATCTTCTACCGGCACGACGAAGGCTTGTTGCACCAGCGGATGCGCATTAATAACGCGTTCGACTTCCTCCGGCTGAATGCCTTCGCCGCCGCTAAAGAACAGGTTGTCCAGCCGCCCGGCGATGGTTAGCCTGCCGTGGTTCAGCTCGCCGCGATCGCGCGTGGCAAACCAGCCTTCGTCATTAACCAGCGGGATCAGTTTGCCATCACGCCAGTAACCTTCCGCCATACTGGCGGCGCGCAGCCAGACTTCATTATCGACGATTCTGATCTCTCTGCCGGGAAGCGGCGCGCCAACATCATCCGAACCATCGGCCTCTTTGGCGCATACCGTAGACGCGAACTCCGTGAGCCCATACCCGCACCAGCAGCGAATCCCTTGTTTGCTGGCCTGGTCGGTGAGTTCAACCGGAATCACCGCGCCGCCGAGCAAAACGGCTTTCAGCGTCACCGCCGCCCGATTCGCCAGCAGCCGCCACAGCTGCGTCGGCACCAGCGAAGCATGAGTACACCCTGCCAGCATCTGCTCCAGCGGTTGCTTATCGCGTACCGTCATGCGCGCCCCGGCGAAGAGCCAACGCCACATAATACCCTGCCCGGATACATGAAACAGCGGCAGCGATAGCAGCCAGTCATCCTGAGGGCCAAACGGCATTAGCGAAAGCACCCCCTGCGCGCTGGCAAGATGCGCCTGGCACGTATGTACAGCCGCTTTTGGCAATCCTGTGGAACCCGATGTCAGCGTCATGGAAACCAGACGCTGCGGTTGCCAGGCCACAGCATACGCCGCTGTACTCTTTTGTATCTGCAACGCGGTTAATCCAGAAAACGCATTTTCGCCTTCCAGTGTCAGCGCAAAACGCAGCGTTAACTTCGGCACCAGCGCCTCCAGCAATGTCTGGGGCAACTGCGGGTTGACGGGCAGAACCCGCGCGCCGCACTGCATCAGCGCAAGCCATGCCAACAGAGTGCGCGGCTGATTCCCGGCGCGCAGCAGGACACCATCGCCCTCGCGTACGCCCTGCGCGGCAAACCCGCCCGCCAGCACATCAATACGCTCACAGAGGGCGCGCCAGCTTAGCACTTCATCGTTCAGGCGCAGAGCGGGCGCCTGACTGCGAACCTGACGCCAGTGGCGCCACGGCCAATCCGTGAATGTCATAACAGTCGTTCCAGCTCCTCACGCTTCAGACAAGGCAACGCGCTACCGGGCCAGGGGCGAATCTGTTGCGCCTGCATCAGATGCAAGGTATCCAGTCCAGGCAGCGTTCCCGGCGTCAACCAGGCGGCAATCCGCGCCAGTTGCGTCAGGCCGAGGCTGGACTCGATCGAAGAGCTGATGACCGCCGTCAGTCCCAACGCATGGGCGGCAGCGACTTGCTCACGCACTTTATCAAGCGATCCGGTCAGCGTAGGTTTGATAACCACAGCCCTGACGCCCTCTTCGGCTTCAAAGGTGAAATCCGCTTCGCGCAGACTTTCGTCCCAGGCAATCGCGATGCCGGTTTCACGGGCAAAGGCGCGGGAATCATCCCGCGTCTTACACGGTTCTTCGAGAAAGGCGATACGAGCGCGGTAATCCGGATTAACATACTTTGCAAACTGTTGGGCTTTTAGCGGCGTCCAGGCGCGATTCGCATCCAGACGCAGATGCAGATCCGGGATCGCCTCCAGCAGCAAATTAACCACCATGCCGTCGCGTACCGCTTCATAAAGACCCACTTTGACCTTAGCGATTTTCTCGCCGGGCATATCGGCAAGCCGCAGCACCAAATCGTCAGGATCGCCAGTGCATAACGGCGCAGCGCGATAGTCCGCCGCCTCCGGCAAGACGCCAGTCAGTTCCGCCAGCGCGCAGCTTGCGCCAAACGCGACCGAAGGCATCTCGGGTAATCCCTCGCTCCCCTGAAGCCAGTCGTTCACCCATGTTAGTAGCGCCGTCTGCGCCTCTTCCCACGTTTCCTGACTGAACCCCGGCAGCGGAGAGATCTCTCCCCATCCCTCACGCTCGCCGTCACGCAGACAAACATACAGCCCGTCGCGAGTTTTTAACCGCCTGTCGCGCAGAACCACCCCCGCGTCCATGGGGATCTGCCAGCGGTATACCTGCGCGCTACGCATTATGGGTTCCGTTTGAATTTGCTGAAGTCAGGCTGACGCTTCTGGTTAAAGGCGTTACGGCCTTCCTGCCCTTCTTCCGTCATGTAGAACAGCATGGTAGCGTTGCCCGCCAGCTCCTGCAGCCCGGCCTGACCGTCACAATCGGCATTCAGCGCCGCTTTCAGGCAACGCAGCGCCATCGGACTGTTTTGCAACATTTCGCGGCACCAGCGCACGGTCTCTTTTTCCAGATCCGCCAGCGGAACGACGGTGTTAACCAGCCCCATGTCCAGCGCCTGTTGCGCATCGTACTGGCGGCACAGGAACCAGATTTCACGCGCTTTCTTCTGACCAACGATACGCGCCATATACGAAGCGCCCCAACCGCCGTCAAAGGAGCCGACTTTCGGACCGGTCTGGCCGAAGATGGCGTTTTCCGCCGCGATGGTCAGGTCGCACATCATGTGCAGCACATGACCACCGCCGATGGAGTAACCCGCGACCATCGCGACAACCGGTTTTGGACAGGTGCGAATCTGGCGCTGGAAGTCCAGCACGTTCAGGTGATGCACGCCGGAGTCATCCTGATAACCGCCGTAATCGCCGCGCACCTTCTGGTCGCCGCCCGCGCAAAACGCTTTATCGCCTTCGCCGGTCAGAATAATCACGCCCACGTTGTCGTCGTAACGGGCATCCGCCAGCGCCTGAATCATCTCTTTGACGGTCAACGGACGAAATGCATTGCGCACCTGCGGACGATTAATAGTGATTTTTGCAATACCGTCGGTGGATTTTTCATAACGAATGTCGGTGTAACCCTCCGAGCAGTCGTGCCATTCTACCGGTGCGTAAAGCATTGTTTCATCAGGATAGATCATAGTGTGTCCTTTAGTCAGAGACGCAGAATCTGAGCCAGACTGTCTACCACGCCAGCGGGGTTTTCCCGATGTGCGTTGTGTCCGGCGTTACGAATGACATGGCATGTCGCCGCCACTTCCTGCGCCAGGGCGCGGAATTTGCTGTCGCGTTCGCCACATAAATAATAAAACGGAAATGCCAGCGCGTTGAGCGCCTCGCGTAAATCCGGCTGGACGGCAAGCGATGTCGCCTCCAGCATCGCAGCCAGCGTTTCGCCGTTATTCTGGCTACGCAGCGCCGTTAGCGCCTGTCTTTGCTGCGCCGTCAGCGAGGCGAACACCGGCTGCTGATACCAGTCGTGAAAAACCTCAGTCAGGGGTTCACGACGAAAACGCTCTGCCCAGCGCCCGTCGGACAATCGTCTTTCAGCGCGCGCCTGTTCATTTTGCAGCCCCGGATGACCGCCTTCAACCACCAGGCCGCACAGGCCGGGTATTCCCTGGCAGGCTGCCATCATCGCCACACGGCCGCCAAGGGAGTATCCCACCAACCAAAACTTTAGTATGTTGTAACTAATTAACGTGGCGCGCAGTAATCTGATGACATCGGCAAAGCCGCCGACCGGAATAGCCGCAGATCCGCCATGTCCCGGTAAGTCAATATAGAGCCGCGAACAGCCGTGAAACTGTTCGCCAACCGGCTGCCATTCACGGCAATCGCCAGAAAAACCGTGCAGGAAAACCAGTGAGGGCGCCCCAGGCTGTCCGGGCATGTGCTGCGCGTGCAACATCATAGATGGCTTACCTGAGCCAAAAGTTGCTGCAACGTCTGCGCGCCGTCCGTATCGTTTACCACCAGCTCAATCACCGTTGTCGCCGGGGTTCGCCACGCGCCAGCCAGCGCAGACTCCAGCTCTTCCCAGTTTTCCGGGCGATGATAGCGCAGGTTAAACATGGCGGCCGCATGGTCAAAATGGACGTTTTGCGGCATCAAATAAAAGCGCTCGCGTTTGCTTTGCGGCGTCGGCAGCAGGGAAAAGATCTGCCCGCCGTTATTGTTGACCACAATCAACACAAACGGCGCAGATACCTGACGTAGTAACGCCAGCGCGTTAAGATCGTACAGCGCGGATAAATCGCCGACGATAGCCAGCGTCGATTTGGCGCTGGCGCGCTGCACGCCTGCCGCCGTGGAAAGCAGGCCGTCAATGCCGCTCGCCCCGCGATTGCTGTATACCGGATAGCCAGCCGGCAACTGCGACAGCGCGTCGATCAGACGCACCACCAGACTATTGCCCACGAACAATTGCCCCTGCTCCGGCAGATAGTCACGGATACGGTGCGCCAGCTGCGCTTCGCCAAAGGTGTCTCGCTGCGCGACCACCCGTTGCCACGCCAGTTCCGCCAGACGCGGGATCTCTACACACCACGGTTTACGTTTTTCCGCCGGATGCAGTTCCAGCCAGTCGGCGATTTTCGCTACCAGTCTGCGTCCACGATGGTGCGCAGGGTCCAGACGACCTTCAATATTGTCGATTACCCAGTACTCTTCCGGCTCGCAGGTTGCCTGCCATTGCAGTAAGCGTTTTCCGGTAAGGCTACTGCCAAGCTGGACGACAATTTGCGCCTGTTGCAGTTCGGTCACCGCTTTGGCGTTGCCGAGCCACAGGTCGGCGCACGGCAGCGGCTGCCCGGTTTGCGACAATACGTCGCCAATTAATGGCCATCCCAGAGTTTGCGCCCACTGCGCCACTTTTTTGCCTTCTTCCGCGCTCATACGCCCGGCGACGACAACGCCGCGTTTTTGTCGCCAGAAGAACCAGTCGCGCTGTTTGTCGCTTTCCAGTCGACGCGCTTCGCGCAGCCAGGGTTTTTCATCCTGCCACCAGTCGCCGAGACGCTGCTGCCAGACCAGACCGGTGTCATTCATATCGCCATACAGCGGTTCGGCAAAAGGACAGTTAATGTGCAGCGCGCCCGCATGAAGCATGGCGAGCGCATTGTCGATGGTCGACACCAGCCAGCGCGCCGGAATATCCTGCGTGGGACGCGGCAACGACAAAGTTTGGGAGGGGTGCGAGGCAAACATCCCCGCCTGACGGATCGCCTGGTTGGCGCCGCAGTCAATCAGCTCCGGCGGGCGATCGGCGGTAAGTAAAATGAGCTTCTCGCCCGTCAGCCCCGCCTCAATCAACGCCGGATAGAGGTTCGCCACGGCGGTACCTGAAGTGACAATAACGGCAACCGGCTGTTGGCTGACTTTCGCCAGCCCTAACGCCAGATGACCAAGCCCACGCTCATCAAAGTGCGTATGGTGAATAAAAGCAGGATTCTCTGCCGCCGCCAACGTGAGCGGCGTGGAACGGGAACCAGGGGCGATACAAACATGCCTGACGCCATGACGGGTTAAGGCTTCCAGGATGACCGCCGCCCAGCGCCGGTTAAATGCACTTACTGACATGAGTTTGTCCGGTATCAATCATTGGGACTAAGTATAAAGAGCTGCAAAAATGGATTATTGATATGGGTCGGGAATATGTGACTCATTACGCATCCATCTGCAATAAGGTACGTAACCCGGCCGCTTTATTATCTATTTCCTGCCATTCCTGTTCCGGATCGGAGCCGCGGACGATTCCCGCGCCGGCATACAACCGCACCACATTGGCCGTCACTTTGGCTGAACGTAACGTCACGCAAAACTCACTTTGCCGCGTGGAGAGATAGCCTGCCGACCCGGCATACCATTCACGTTCGAACGGCTCATGTTGTTCTATAAAACAACGCGCGGGTTCACGAGGGATCCCGGCGACCGCTGCGGTAGGCTGTAACTGGTGCAGGCAGAGCGTGTCGTCCGCCTGATTAAGCGCCGTCCAGATACAGCGGCGCAAATGCTGTACCTTGCGCAGTCTGAGCACCTGCGGCGGCAGCACATCCAGCGAGTGGGTGCAGTTTTGCAGTCGCTGGCAGATGTCTTCGACAACCAGCATATTTTCTCGCTGGTTTTTATCGTCTTTCATTAACCATTCGCCAAGCTGCCAGGCTTTATGGTTATCCGGATGGTTCGCCACCGTCCCGGCCAGCGCTTCGGTACGCAGCGCCGTTTCACGCCGCCGCCAGAGCCGCTCCGGCGATGATCCCAGAAAGGCGGTATCGGCGGAAAAGGCCATAAAAAAGTGGTAGCAGTTGAGATTTAAACGACGACTGGACGCCATCATCGCGGCGGCATTGACCGGACGGGAGAATTGTAAGTCGGTGGCCCGCGCCAGCACAACTTTATCAAACGCCTCTTGCGCAATGGTGTGGGTGGCCTGCTGAATCAGCTTCACCCAACCGTCTTTGTCCGGCCAGTGTTGTTCGCTCGTGAGCGAAAGGCGTAGCGCCGGAACAGGCTTAATGCCGACCAGAGAAGCGAGAAACGCTTTCGCCTGGCGCGCATCATCGCGTAGCGAAACGTCACTGTGCAGATGTAAGCGTAAGGTCGCCGTACCACCGCTACGTCGCCACTCCAGCCGCGGCAGCAATAAGTAGCCCTCTTTCGGCTCGAACGCATTCAGCCCCCAAATACGCAGGTCAGGCTGCGCGTGCTGACGTAAAAACCGTTGCGCCAGATCGAGCGATGAAAATACGGTGATGGCCCCGAGAACGGCAGCTTCTTCGTCGCCATTGCGCTGTTGCCAGTAGAATTGCGGAAAGGATGACTGGCTGGCCAGCCAGCTCAATGCATCGAAGGCATCGTTTAAAGGGAAAGGCGCATCGAAAACGCAAAGCCCTGGCGTCGCCGGTATCTCTTGCGATAGCTGACGCGTCAGATTTTCCAGCGCAGTAGTAATAGAATGCACGCGGCCCCTCCCTGTTAAAAACCCCACATTATACGGGGTACTGCCCTAAAAAAGCAGTACCTCATTTAGGGAGGGTTGCAATTCTGTTCAGTGGGGGGATTTAGCGCCGCGCCAGCAGCAGTCCAAGCACCAGTCCTACCGCCGCGCCTACGCCAATACCCTGCCAGGGTTTTTCATGAACGTAGTCATCCGCTTTATAAACGGCCTGCTTTGCCCGGTAATAATAGCTATCCGACGCATGGCTTACGCGGTTTTTCACCTCTTCCAGCGCTTGTTCCGCGCGGGCTTTCAGCTCAATGTATTTTTGATCGGCGGGATCGCCTGAGGAACGTAAAATCTCTTCCAGCGTTTCGCTGAGCAAAGTCAGATCATCATCAACACGTGATTCACCAAATTGATATGACATTCTCATTCTCCGTTGTGTTAACACCTGCTCCTAACTATAGTCAACGGTTTCGGTTTATGCCTGATGAACCTCCCGCGCCATTCCCCGGTGCGGAATGCCGTCTTCGTCATAAACATCGGTGACCGGAATAAAACCAAACCGCGCATAAAAAGGTTGCAGATGCGCCTGCGCCCCCAGATATAGCGGCTTATCCGCCCAGTGCCGCCCACAAGATTCCAGCGTTTTCGCCATTAATTGCTGGCCCAGTTTCGCCCCTCGCCAGGCATCGCTGACGATCACCCGGCCAATAACAACCGGGTCTGATTCGTTATCGCTTTTCAGAATCCTCGCATACGCCACCAGCTCATCCTGATGCCAGCCCAAAATATGACGATTGTCGCCAACTAAATCATCGCCATCCACATCCAGGTAAGGACAGCGCTGTTCTACCACAAAGACCGCGCAGCGCAATTTGAGTAACGCGTAAAGTTGAGGAACGGTAAGTTCGCTATGGTGGAGATCCTGCCAGTCAATCATGATGCGCTCCTGTGTTGTGGTAATCTTGGGTTAAACGATAACCAAACGTGTATGGACAAGATGGAATTAATTTTTTTAGGTACGTCCGCAGGCGTTCCCACGCGCTCACGCAATGTAACGGCAATTTTATTACATCTGCAACATCCAACGCAGCCGGGAGTATGGCTTTTTGATTGCGGCGAAGGGACACAGCATCAAATGCTTAATACCGCGTTTCATCCCGGTAAGCTTGAGCGCATTTTTATCAGCCATCTTCACGGCGATCATCTGTTTGGCCTGCCGGGTCTGCTATGTAGCCGGTCGATGGCGGGGAATCCCCATCCGCTAACCGTATACGGACCTCAAGGCGTGCGGGAGTTTATTGCAACCACATTGCGCCTTAGCGGTTCATGGACCGATTTTCCGTTGCAAATTGAAGAAATGATATTCTTGACGACGGTCTGCGTAAAGTGACCGCGTTCAGGCTGGAGCATCCACTGGAGTGCTACGGATATCGCGTTGTTGAACATGACAAGCCTGGCGCGCTGAATGCCAGGGCGTTAAAAGCCGCAGGCGTTACGCCCGGCCCGCTGTTTCAGGCGTTGAAGGCAGGAAAAACCGTCACGCTTGCCGATGGAAGGCAGATCAATGGCGCCGACTACCTTGCTCCCGCCGTGGCCGGGAAATCAGTGGCGATTTTCGGCGATACCGCGCCCTGCGAGGCCGCCCTCGCGCTGGCGCAGGGTGTGGATGTGATGGTTCATGAAACCACGCTGGATGCGTCAATGGAGGAGAAAGCCAACGCTCGCGGACACAGCTCCACCCGTCAAACCGCGACGCTGGCACGGGAAGCTGCCGTTGGTCGGCTGATCATGACCCATATTAGCTCACGCTATGACGATAAAGGCTGTCAGCGCTTACTGGCGGAATGCCGCGCTATTTTCCCGGCGACGGAGCTGGCTTACGATTTTTCTGTTTTCCCGGTTTAGCGCTCCATTTTTTGTCCTCATTGCCGATAACACTAAAAAAGGCAGGCTTTCATAATGAGGTTAGGATGGACAATTTTCAGAAAGATATTGATGACAGGGCCAATTTAACCCTGTCCAACCGTTTTGAGCTGCTGTTATTCCGTCTTGGTACATCGCTGCATGAACAGAAGTCAGAGCTGTTCGGCATCAATGTATTTAAGCTGCGCGAAATCGTACCGATGCCCGCCTTTACGCGCCCGGCAGGCATGAAAGCGCCGCTATTGGGCATGGTCAATATTCGGGATCAGGTCATTCCGGTGATTGATTTGCCAGCGGTAGCGGGCTGCAAGCCGGAAACCGGGCTGAATATTTTGCTAATCACCGAATATGCGCGCAGCGTACAGGCATTTGCCGTCGAGTCGGTGGAAAATATTATGCGTCTTGACTGGCAACAGGTGCATACCGCCGAGAAAGCCGTCAACGGTCGCTACATCACCAGTATTGCCTGCCTGGATGACAACAAAGAAACCAACAACCTGGCGCTGGTGCTCGACGTTGAGCAGATCCTTTATGATATTGTCCCCTCCAGCCACGATCTGCGCGCCACCAATCTGAAGACCAATAAATTTTATATTACCCCAGGCGCGGTAGCCATTGTGGCGGAAGACTCCAAAGTCGCCCGCGCGATGCTGGAAAAAGGGCTGAACGCGATGGGAATTCCGCATCAGATGCATGTGACCGGCAAGGATGCCTGGGAGAGAATCCAGCAACTGGCGCAGGAAGCGGAGGCCGAAGGTAAGCCAATTAGCGAGAAAATCGCGCTGGTCCTGACAGATCTTGAGATGCCGGAGATGGATGGCTTTACGTTAACGCGTAAAATTAAAACCGATGAACGGCTGAAAAAGATCCCGGTCGTTATCCACTCCTCGCTTTCCGGCAGCGCCAATGAAGATCATATACGTAAGGTGAAGGCCGACGGCTACGTGGCTAAGTTTGAGATTAACGAACTCTCTTCGGTCATTCAGGAAGTGCTGGAGCGCGCAGCAACAAACAGCCAGGGACCACTGATCAGCCGCAAAAGCGCCTGACGTAACAGGGGATGCCTACAGTACAGGCATCCCCTGACGCTTAGTGAGACAAGCCTTCCGCCAGTTTTACCAGTTTAATAAACTCCGCGCGATAGCCTTGTCTATCTTCCCCGCGCGCCTGTTCACCCCATTTAATAATTTGCGGCCAGGTCGTATCTGCCAGCGTTTCTGAGCCACGCAGTTTTTGCCCGAAAGCCGCTACCGCCGCGCGGAAACGAAAATCTTCAGAGGCGTCAGCAAAGATCGGCATCTTTCCCATAACGACCGGGAACTCGGCTAATGTACTTTCGCTGCCCTGCGGCGCTTTCCAGCGCAATTTGAGCCACGCCAGCTCGCTTGATTTTGTTGTCTTTGAGGCGGCTTTGTTCTGAGCGTAGCGCAGTTTATCCACCGAGGCTTTCTGCCCGTTAAGCGTCAGTTCAAAGAATAGCGTGACGTGTTTACCCGCGCCGATATCACCGGCATCAACCTTATCGTTATTGAAATCCTCGTCGCGCAGTTGGCGTTTTTCATAACCAATCTGCCGGTACTCAGTCACCCACTGCGGATTAAATTCGATTTGCGATTTTACATCTTTGGCAACGGTGACCAGCGTTTGATGCATCTCATCCTTGAGGACTTTTTGCGCCTCAGAGAGGGAGTCGATGTAGCTGTAATTGCCGTTACCCACATCAGCAATTCTCACCATCATGGCTTCGTTGAAATTGTCATCGCCGACGCCCAGCGTAGATAAGGTAATACCTTTCTCGCGCTCTTTTTTTACCAGCGCTTCGATGTCTTTGGGATCGGTAATACCGAGGTTAAAATCACCGTCGGTGGTCAACAAAATGCGGTTAACGCCGCCTTTGATAAACCCTTTTTCGGCCTGCTCGTAGGCTAGTCGTAATCCCGCTTCACCACCGGTACTCCCGTAAGCATCCAGATTATCAATTGCCGCTTTAATCGCGGTTGTGTTATTTCCCGCTGTAGACGCCAGCGCGACGTGAGTGCCGCCCGCGTAGGTCACAATCGTGATGTTATCCTGCGCACGCAGCTCGTTCACCAACAGTTTTAGCGCCGACCGGATCAACGGCAGGCGTTCCGCTGGCTGCATAGAGCCGGAAGTATCAATGAGAAAAACCAGGTTGGCAGGTGGTAGATCTCTGGTCTGCATGTCCCGGGCCTGAACATCAACTTTTAATAGCGTACGCTGCGCGTTCCACGGCGAGGGAGCCAGTTCGTATTTAACCGCAAATGGCATCGGTATACAGGCCGCAATGGGTTTAGTGTTATCCTGCTTATCCGCAACGGGCTGAGGGGCGGGAAAGTAGTTGAGCATCTCTTCTACCCGCACGGCTTCCGGCGGCGGCAGTTGTCCCTGATTCAGAAAGCGCCGCACGTTAGCGTAGCTGCCAGTGTCTACATCCAGACTAAACGTGGCGAGCGGCGCCTGACTTACCTGTTTAATCGGATTTTCATCGTAGTGTTCGTAACGCGCGGTCCCCATTACATTACCGCCTTGTGCAGCGAACGCTTTTGGTGCCGCGGCACGTGTCTGCATTACATATTGCGGTGCTTCGGCTGTTGCCAGAGATGCCGCTTTGGCATCTGCCAGGGCTTTGGCTTCAGCATATTCGGCTGCTTTTTTCGCAGCCTGTTGGGCGGCCTCGGCTTGTCTTTTCTGGACAGTGTCATCCCCGGCCTGAGCGCTATTTTCTTTCTGGATAGTCCGCTTCTGTTTTAACTCAGCCGGATTATTTCCCTGCGGGTCGGAGGGCTCCGGCCCACAGCCCGAGAGAATAACCCCACCCAACAACAGCATTAATGTTTTTCCGTTAAGCATACAAATTCCTTTTCAATTATATTCGGGTAATTCTCTGCAGATGTCCTGCATTATATTCCGCGTTACTTTTATTATCAGCATGACGAAAGTAGTAAATAATTTTACCTGCGTTAATAGCCACCAATAATAAAAAAGATAATTATATTTTTGAGGTAAATAATATTTACGTTTAAGATGAACGGCTTAATCAGTTGCTGGCGTTCGACCCACAGATTCTGCGTGAAGAACACTATTTACAGGTGACCGATTTACCAAAAGTGAATATATAAGATGGGGGACTATCTGCACTGTGCCCTCGCCGATACTTCCTTTTACAACCCACCAAACAGCAATCCATTAAGCCGTGCCGACACTCACGTTATTGATGGAAAGATATTATATGCTGCCGTCACATGAAATAATGAACTGAGCGCGATCGGACGCCTTGAAAAACGCTGACAGAAATACGCTTCAGATCAAATTTTTCCCATTGAAGTCGATGAGATAAACATTTATCCGGGAAACGGGTCACGAAAACAGTTGGGAGAGTTGTTCCACTGCCTGATGCAAGAAATGGACAAACTGCTGAGTTTTTATCAGCGATGCCTGAGAAATGACAGTCACGTTATAATTTTTATAGCGGAGTAATGGGCCATATGTTTAACACTTCGACAATTATTGTGAATTACCCATATGAAACCGCTGGCGCTTACGGAACCGCCCAACATCCGGCTCTTCGTTCGTCGGGACGTGTTGGGTTTCGGCTACGCCTCACCCAACGAGTCTATGGTCTCTATGCGTCACAGGTTTTCATAAGTTGGATGCAATCCAACATTTAGAGGCTCAGGTATTGCTCATCAGCCTCAACCGCCGATAAATCGGCGGTTATTGACATCATCAACGCGGCATTACATCAGCGGCATCGCCAGTTGCACAAGGCTAATCAGCGGCTGCGGCCAGACGCCCAGTACCAACACCAGCAACGCGGAGATCAGCACCACGATACCGCCTGCGCTGTACTGCCAGTTTGTCGGCGCGTCGCGTCCCGGTTGCTGCGGCGCGTGCAGGTAGAGACTCACCGCAACACGCAGGTAGTAGTACAAACCAATCGCGGAACCCACTACCACGGCGGCGACCAGCCACCACAGGCTGGCCTGAACGCCGACCGCCAGCACGTAGAATTTGCCGATAAAGCCCAGCGTCATCGGGATACCTGCCAGCGACAGCATCATCACCGTCATCACCGCGGCAAGAACCGGGCGGTGCCAGAATAGACCACGGTAAGAGTACAGAGAATCCGCATCCGGGCCGCGGAACGGGCTGGACATCAGGCTGACCACGCCAAACGCGCCGAGGCTGCTGAACAGATAACCGGCCAGATAAACGCCTACCGCTTCCATCGACATCTCGCCGCTCTGCAGGGCAATCAGCGCCACCAGCAGATAGCCGAGGTGAGAGATAGAAGAGTAACCGAGCAGACGTTTGATGTTGGTCTGGCTCAGCGCCATCAGGTTACCGAAGATGATAGAGGCAAAGGCGATAATGCCCAGCACCACGCGTACCGCTTCGCTGTCGCCTACCGGCGCATACAGGAACAGACGCATCACCACGCCGAAGATAGCGATTTTGCTCGCCGTCGCCAGGAAGGTAGAAACCGGCGCAGGCGCGCCCTGGTAAACGTCTGGCGTCCACAGGTGGAACGGCACCAGAGAGAGTTTAAAGCCCAGACCGACAATCATCAGGCCAAAGCCCGCCAGCAGCAACGGCTCGTGCAGCATACCATCGCCGAGGCTCTTACCGAGCGCTTCGAAAGACAGGTTGCCGGACTGCGCATAGACCAGCGCCATCCCGAACAGCAGGAAAGACGAGGCGGCGGCGGAGAGGATGGTGTATTTGATACTGGCTTCCAGCGAGCGTTTCTGGCGGAAAGCATAACCAATCAGGCCGAACAGCGGCAGTGAGATCAGTTCAATACCGAGGAACAGCGCCGCCAGATGGTTGGCGTTCGCCAGCAGAATTCCGCCCAGGCTGGCGATTAACACCAGCAGGTAGAACTCTTCCTGGTTATCGTTATAGCCTTCCAGCCACGGGTAGGCAAAGGTACAGGTGGCGAGGCTCGCCAGCAGCACCAGCCCGGTGTAGAGCATCGCAAAGCCGTCAACGCGCATCAGCGGCGTGACGTCCATTGCCCCGGCCTGGCCGACAAACCAAAGCGAAACCAGAGCAGCGTTAAGCCCAATGACCGACAGCGTGGCATTGAGGAAGTGATTGCGTCGCCACGCAATGGAGAGCATCACAACCACCACCGTCAAGCCGACGATCAGCAGCGGTAGCAGCGCAATCAGGTGTTGTGGAGTTATTGTCATGGCGATTTACGGCCTTGTAGTAGTAACGGAATTAACAAACCACTGCTGGATGTTGCTCATCGCAGAATGCGAGGTATCCAGAATCGGCTGCGGATAGAAGCCAAGCAGTACCAGAAGCACCACCAGCAACAGAATGATAAACAGCTCGCGCAGCGACATCCCTGGCAGTTCTACACTGGCAATCTGGCTCTTCGCCTTACCAAAGTAAGCGCGATGCAGCATCGCCAGCGAGTATACAGAGGCGAATACCAGCCCAAAGGTGGAGATCACGGTAATCACCGGCACCACCTGGTAGCTGCCGAACAGAATCATAAATTCGCCGACAAAGTTACCGGTGCCCGGCATCCCGAGCGTCGCCACCGCAAAGAACATGGACAGCGCAGGCAACCATTTCATTTTGCCCCACAGGCCGCCCATCATACGCATATCACGCGTATGCAGACGTTCGTACAACTGGCCACACAGAATGAACAGACCCGCCGCGGACAAACCGTGCGCAATCATCTGAATCACCGCGCCCTGGTACGCCAGCTGACTGCCGGTGTAGATAGCGATCAGCACGAAGCCCATGTGGGAAACGGAGGTATAGGCAATCAGGCGCTTGATGTCGTATTGGGTAAAGGCCATCCACGCGCCGTAGAAAATGCCGATAACGCCAAGCCACATAGCGATAGGCGCAAACTCCGCCGACGCGTTCGGGAACAATGGCAGGGAGAAACGCAGCAGACCGTAAGCGGCGGTTTTCAGCAAGATCCCCGCCAGGTCGACGGAACCGGCGGTCGGCGCCTGGGAGTGCGCATCCGGCAGCCAGCCATGCAGCGGAACCACCGGCATTTTCACCGCGAAGGCGATGAAGAAGCCCAGCATCAGCAGATATTCCACACCGTGGGACATCGGCGTATTCAGCAGCTCTTCATAATTGAAGGTCCACACGCCGGTCGCGTTGTAGTGCACAAAGACCAGCGCCAGGATGGCAATCAACATCACCAGACCACTCGCCTGGGTGTAGATGAAGAACTTGGTCGCCGCCGTGATACGCGTTTTCCCGTCAGAAGCTTTGTGGCCCCACAGCGCGATCAGGAAGTACATCGGCACCAGCATCATTTCCCAGAAGAAGAAAAACAGGAACATGTCGATGGCCAGGAACACGCCGATAACGCCGCCTAAGATCCACATCAGGTTCAGGTGGAAGAAGCCCTGATATTTTTCGATTTCTCGCCAGGAGCAAAGCACCGCCAGAACGCCGAGCAGGCCGGTCAGCACCACCATTAGCAGCGACAGTCCGTCGAGCGCCAGATGGATAGAGATGCCAAAACGCGGGATCCACGGCAGGACAAATTCAGATTGCCACTGCGGAATACCGGCGGATTGCGTCAGTGAATAGCCGCCCTGCAACCACAATTGCAGACCGAGCGCCAGCGTCAGCCCCATGGTAATCAGCGCTATCCAGCGCGGCACCTTCACGCCAAAGCGTTCGGTCTGCCAGCACAGAAAGCCGCCGATAAAGGGGATTAATATCAACCAGGGTAATAACATAGCTAAGTATGTCCCTTATATTTACTCCTGCTCAGGCTATCTCACTCGTCAGCCCAAATCCTGCCAGTGCTCACACAAAACGCAGCGCGTTTTGAACGTCCGTAAGGACGGCCCCGTAGGGGTGAGCTTCGCGAATCATCCTCACGTACTTCAGTACGCTCCGGTTGCTGTGCGCTGGCGGTATCCGGTCTGACTTCGCCGATGACGCCTGTACTTCAGGAACAGATTTTCAACGAATTCTAAAAATTATTTTTGGGTTTGTAGGCCGGATAAGCACTGCGCCATCCGGCAGTCGTTCATCCAGCCAACAAACTCAACGCAGTACCATCAACAGTGCCAGCACAACGACAGCGCCGATGCTCATGGATGCCACATACCAGCGCAAATAACCGTTCTCGCTCAGTACCAGGCCTTTGCCTGCAAAACGGGAAAGGATAGCCGGAATGTTCATCAACGCATTAAGCGGGTCGCGCTTCAGCAGCCAGGCGATACCGAGGAATGGCTTGACGAATACTTTGTCGTACAGCCAGTCAAAGCCCCAGGCGTTATACCACCAGGTGCCCAGCAGACGGCCCGGCGCGCTGTTGGCGATCGACGTCACCAGCGTACGTTTACCCAGCCACAGCCATGCGGCAATCAGAATGCCGGCAATCGCCACTACGCCAGAGGTAATTTCCAGCGTCATGACGCGACCATGCGCCAGTTCAGTTGTCTGCGGCAGCACCCCCTGCAGCGGCGGCACAATCAGCGCGCCAACAAAGGTAGACAGAATCATCAGGACAATCAGCGGCAGATGGTGGGTAATCCCCTTCCCTGCATGAGCATGAATTTGTTCTTTACCGTGGAATACGATGAAAATCATCCGGAAGGTGTACAGGGAGGTCATGAACGCGCCGACCAGACCCGCCACCATCAGATTGATATGACCGTTCGCCATCGCCCCGGCCAGAATCTCATCCTTACTGAAGAAGCCCGCAGTGACCAGCGGCAGCGCCGACAGCGCCGCGCCCCCCACCAGGAAGCAGGCATACACCAGCGGAATGGACTTACGCAGACCGCCCATCTTAAAGATGTTCTGTTCGTGATGGCAGGCCAGAATGACGGAACCGGACGCCAGGAACAGCAGCGCTTTGAAGAACGCATGGGTCATCAGATGGAAAATCGCCGCATCCCACGCCTGTACGCCAAGCGCCAGGAACATGTAGCCAATCTGGCTCATGGTGGAATAGGCCAGCACGCGTTTGATGTCGGTCTGCACCAGCGCGGCGAAACCTGCCATTACCAGCGTAATCGCCCCGATAATGCCCACCAGATGCAGAATTTCCGGGGTCATCAGGAACAGACCATGGGTACGAGCGATCAGGTAGACACCGGCGGTCACCATGGTGGCGGCGTGGATCAGCGCGGAGACCGGCGTCGGACCGGCCATCGCGTCGGCAAGCCAGGTCTGCAACGGTAGCTGCGCAGATTTACCGACCGCGCCGCCCAGCAGCATCAGCGTCGCCCACATCAGCATGTTGTTGCCGTCAGCAAAGTGCGCTGGCGCCAGCTCGACCATTTCGCGGAAGTTCAGCGTGCCCAGTTCGTTGTAGAGGATGAACAGCGCGAAGGCGAGGAATACGTCACCGACACGGGTCACCACGAAGGCTTTCATTGCCGCCGCGCCATTCTTCGGATCGCTGTAATAGAAGCCGATCAACAGATAAGAGCACAGGCCCACGCCTTCCCAGCCGAGGTACATCAACAGCAGGTTATCGGACAGCACCAGAACCACCATGCTGGCGATAAACAGGTTGGTATAAGCGAAGAAGCGGGAGTAGCCCTCTTCTCCACGCATGTACCAGGACGCGAACATGTGGATCAGGAAGCCGACGCCGGTGACCACAGAGAGCATGGTCAGCGACAGGCCGTCCAGCACCAGGTTAAAACCGATGTTAAAGTTACCGACCGACATCCACGTCCACAGCGGCTGGCTGAACGCCTGTTTGCCGTTGGCGAAGAAATCCATCCCGACAAACGCTGTCACCAACGCCGCCAGACCAACGGAGCCCACGCCAATGGTCGCGGAGAGATTTTCCGACCAGCGTCCGCGAGAGAACGCCAGCAGTACAAAGCCAATCAATGGCAGAATAATGGTTAAGGCAAGCATGTTCATCCACGCATCTCACTTACTGAATCGATGTTCAGGTTCTGGCGACGGCGATGGAGTTGCAGCAACAGCGCAAGTCCAATACTCGCTTCCGCAGCCGCAAGGCTGATGGCGAGAATGTACATCACCTGACCATCGGTCTGGCCCCAGTAGCTCCCGGCGACCACAAAGGCCAGCGCGGAGGCGTTAATCATGATTTCCAGCCCAATCAGCATAAACAGCAGATTGCGGCGGATAACCAGACCGGTTAAACCCAGGACGAATAAAATCGCAGCGAGGATCAGTCCGTGTGTTAAGGGGATCATGCGCGCTCCTCCGTTTTTCTTTTCGCGCGGTCATCGGCGCGGTTGCTTAGCACTTCGCCCGCACGCTCTTCACGACCGACGTGGAACGCCACCACCAGGCCTGCCAGCAGCAGCATAGACGCCAGTTCGACCGCCAGAACATAAGGCCCGAACAGCGTAATGCCCACCGCTTTCGCGCTAATCGGCGTGCCGTCGATGCCCTGGTCGTTAACGCCCAGAATGGCGTACACAATGACCGCCAGCATAATGGCCGACAAAACCGCCGGACCAATCCACACCTGCGGCTTCAGCCACTGGCGTTCCTGTTCGATTTCGCTGCCGCCGAGGTTGAGCATCATCACCACGAACACAAACAGCACCATGATGGCGCCTGCGTAGACGATAATTTCCAGCGCACCGGCAAAGTAAGCGCCCAGCGAAAAGAACACCCCGGAAATCGCCAGTAGCGATATCACCAGATACAACAGCGCGTGTACCGGATTGGTATGGGTGATCACTCGCAGGGTCGCGAGGATGGCTATCAGGCCACAGATATAAAAAGCGAATTCCATTGCCCTCTCCTTACGGTAACAGGCTCTTGACGTCGATAGGCTTGGCTTCGTTCTCTGCTTCGCCTTTATCTTTGCCGTCGATTGCCATACCCGCCATCCGGTAGAAGTTATATTCCGGGTATTTGCCCGGACCGGAAATCAGCAGATCCTCTTTTTCGTACACCAGATCCTGACGTTTGTATTCGCCCAGTTCGAAGTCCGGGGTCAACTGAATCGCCGTGGTCGGGCACGCTTCTTCGCACAGGCCGCAGAAGATGCAGCGTGAGAAGTTAATGCGGAAAAATTCCGGATACCAGCGGCCATCTTTGGTCTCCGCTTTTTGCAGAGAGATACAGCCTACCGGACAGGCTACCGCGCACAGGTTACAGGCAACGCAGCGCTCTTCACCGTCCGGGTCGCGCGTGAGCACGATACGACCACGGTAACGGGGCGGTAAATAGACCGGCTCTTCCGGATACATCCGCGTTTCGCGTTTGGCGAACGCATGCAGGCCGATCATCCAGATACTGCGTACCTGAGTGCCGAAACCTACTAATAATTCTTTTAAGGTCATGGTCTTTGTGTCCCTTATTGCGCCTGCCACAGAATGACAGCCGCCGTTACCAGCAAGTTGATGAGCGTCAGCGGCAGGCAAACTTTCCAGCCGAAGGACATTACCTGGTCATAACGCGGACGCGGTAACGACGCACGAATCAAAATGAACATCATCATGAAGAACGCGGTTTTCAGCGCGAACCAGACGAATGGCGGTAAGAACGGGCCATGCCAGCCACCGAAGAACAGCGTTACCATCAGCGCGGAAACGGTGACGATGCCGATGTACTCCCCCACGAAGAACAGACCGAATTTCATCCCGGAATATTCGATGTGGTAACCGTCCGCCAGTTCCTGCTCGGCTTCCGGCTGGTCAAACGGGTGACGGTGACAGACCGCTACGCCCGCGATGGCGAAAGTAACAAACCCAAAGAATTGCGGAATCACGTTCCACAGATGCGCCTGGTTATTGACGATATCGGTCATATTAAATGAACCGGCCTGCGCCACCACGCCCATCAGGGAAAGACCAAGAAACACTTCGTAGCTCACCGTCTGGGCAGACGCGCGCATCGCGCCCAGCAGCGAGTATTTGTTGTTGCTCGACCAACCGGCGAACAGCACCGCGTAAACCGCCAGACCGGCCATCATCAGGAAGAACAAAATCCCGATGTTTAAATCGGCCACCACCCAATTAGGGCTAACCGGCACAATGGCGAAGGAGAGCAGCAGCGAAGTAAACGCGATCATCGGCGCCAGGGTAAAGATGACGCGATCCGAGAATTTCGGGATCCAGTCTTCTTTAAAGAACATCTTGATCATATCCGCGACCAGCTGGAGCGAGCCGCCCCAGCCAACGCGGTTTGGTCCATAACGGTTCTGGAACAGACCCAGCAGACGACGTTCGCCAAAGCTCATGAAGGCCCCGCAGGTGACGACCACCAGCAGAATCACCACCGCTTTGAGAATGCTCAGCAGGATCTCAATCAGATCCGGTGTAATCCAACTCATTGTTGCGCCTCCCGCAGATCCTCAAGACGCGCGCCAGCCAGAACCGGCGCGATGCCAGGCATACCCATCGGCAGCCCTACCTGCCCTGCCGCTAACCCTTCAGAGATTTCAACCGGCAGCGTCACCGTATTGCCATCGTAGCTAAAGGAGACGCGCGTCCCGGCATTGACGCCCAACTTCGCGGCATCCGCCGGGTTAAGTTTGATATACGGCTGCGGCATACGGCTCTGGAAGACCGGAGAACGCTGAGACAATTCGTCGCTGCCAAACAGGTGGTAATACGGCGCAATACGCCACTGACCGTCCTGCGCCTGGAAGCTTGCCGGCACGGTAGTGAAATAATCCAGACCGCCCTCAGTCGCTTCAATCAAACGCACGCCCGGATCGCCGTGACGCAGTTTGCCGCCCACTTCATCCTGGAATTTGTTCCACGCCTGCGGGGAGTTCCAGCCCGGCGCCCAGGCGAACGGAATTTCAGATCGCGGGGCAGTCGGTTGGTTATTCCCTTCCATTGAGAAGGCGAACATGGTGTCTTTATCCTGCGGCTGACGTGGTTCATGCACGCTGATATTGGCGCGCATCGCCGTACGACCGCTGTAACGATGCGGTTCGCGCGCCAGCTTCTGCCCACGAATGCGGAAGGTCGCATCCGGCGCGGCGTCCTTAATGCCGGCAAATTGCGGCATGGCGGCAATGACCGCGTCGATCACGTGGTCAAGCTGAGTCCAGTCCACTTCGCGGTTTTCGACGGTGCTGTGCAGTGAATGCAGCCAGCGCCAGCTTTCCAGCATAATCGTCTTGTTATCGTAGTAGGCCGGATCATAAACCTGGAAGAAGCGCTGCGCGCGGCCTTCGTTGTTGATGACCGTACCATCGCTTTCGGCGAAGCTTGCCGCGGAAAGCACCAGATGCGCGTTTTCCATAATCGCCGTGCGCTGATGGTCAACCACCATCACCAGCGGCGCTTTGGCGAGCGCAGCGTTCACGCGCGTAGCGCTTGCATGACGGTGGAGATCGTTTTCCAGCACCACCACGGCGTCCGCGCTGCCGGTTTCCAGCTCGCCCAACGCATCATCAAGCGAACCGCCGCCCATCATACCCAGCCCCATGCTGTTCACGGAGCGGGCAATCATAGTAATACCGACGTCGGCGCCACGGCCTTTCAGCGCTTTCGCCACGTTGGCGGCCGCCTGAATCACCTCACTGCTACCGGCGTTAGTGCCGGAGATAATCAGCGGTTTTTTCGCGCCGGCCAACGCCTGCACAATGACATCAATTTTGTTTTGTAAGTCGCTGTCGATACCGTCAACCGCAGGCGCTGTATTGTCCAGCGCATGAGCAATCGCAAAGCCCAGGCGCGCCTGATCTTCCACCGGCGCGCGATAGGTCCAGGCGGCGATATCATCCAGACGGGTGTCATCCACGTTGGTCACGAACAGCGGATGTTTGGCACGCTGGCCGATGTTAAGGATGGCCGCAATCTGCCAGTCGGCCACTTTCTGCGCCGCCGCCATTTCACGCGCTTTACCTTTCACCGCCTGGCGTACCGCCAGCGCAACGCGCGCGCCGGTCTGAGTGACATCCTCACCCAAGACCAGTACCGCGTCATAAGATTCGATCTCCCGCAGCGCCGGGGTGTAAATTCCGCCTTCACGCAGCACTTTCAGCGCCAGTTGCAGACGTTCCTGCTCGCCGCGCGCGATACCGGTGTAGAAGTTTTCCGCACCAACCAGCTCACGCAGCGCAAAGTTGCTCTCAATGCTGGCGCGTGGCGAACCGATACCGATCACTTTCTTCGACTGGCGCAGAATATCCGCCGCGCCCTGCATCGCCTGCTCGGCGTTGAGGGTGATGAAGTCATCGCCACGGCGCTGAACCGGCTGACGCGGACGGTCTTTCAGGTTCACATAGCCATAGCCGAAACGACCGCGGTCGCAGAGGAAGTAGTGGTTAACGGTACCGTTGTAACGGTTTTCGATACGGCGTAATTCGCCATAGCGCTCGCCCGGGCTGATGTTACAGCCGATGGAACACTGCTGACAGATGCTCGGCGCAAACTGCATGTCCCATTTACGGTTGTAACGCTCGGAGTGCGTTTTATCGGTGAAGACGCCGGTCGGGCAAATCTCGACCAGGTTACCGGAGAATTCGCTTTCCAGCGTACCGTCTTCCGGACGCCCGAAGTAGACGTTGTCATGCGCGCCATAGACGCCCAGATCGGTGCCGTCGGCATAATCTTTGTAGTAACGCACACAACGGTAGCAGGCGATGCAGCGGTTCATTTCGTGCGAGATGAACGGCCCCAGATCCTGGTTGCGGTGGGTACGTTTGGTGAAACGGTAGCGACGGAAACTGTGCCCCGTCATCACGGTCATATCCTGAAGATGGCAGTTACCGCCCTCTTCACAGACCGGACAGTCGTGCGGGTGGTTAGTCATCAGCCACTCCACCACGCTTTCACGGAACTGTTTCGCTTCTTCGTCGTCAATAGAGATAAAGGTACCGTCGGTGGCTGGCGTCATACAGGACATCACCAGGCGACCACGCGTATCTTCCGCGTTTTGGTATTGCTTCACCGCACACTGGCGGCAAGCACCGACGCTTCCCAGCGCCGGGTGCCAGCAAAAATACGGAATATCAAGGCCGAGGGACAGACATGCCTGTAGCAGGTTGTCCGCGCCATTGACCTCGTATTCTTTGCCGTCTACATGAATCGTAGCCATTAGCATGCTTCCAAATTAAAAATCGTTAACTCACCAGCGCTCTTTGAGCAGGTTCGGCTGAATACCATTGATTAAATGGGTATTACTGAACGGCTGCTTGATGCCAGCTTCGAATTCTTCGCGGAAATACTTAATTGCGCTTTGCAGTGGCTCAACCGCGCCCGGCGCATGCGCGCAGAAGGTTTTACCCGGTCCGAGGAAACGACACAGTTGCTCAAGTGTCTCGATATCCCCCGGCTGGCCTTCGCCACGCTCCAGCGCGCGCAGAATTTTCACGCTCCACGGCAGCCCGTCGCGGCATGGCGTACACCAGCCGCAGGATTCGCGGGCAAAGAACTCTTCCAGGTTACGCACCAGCGACACCATGCCGATTTCGTGGTCTACCGCCATCGCCAGCGCGGTGCCCAGACGGCTGCCTGCTTTACCGATGCTTTCGAACTCCATCGGCAGGTCAAGATGCGCCTCGGTCAGGAAGTCGGTTCCCGCCCCGCCCGGCTGCCAGGCTTTGAATTTCAGGCCATCGCGCATACCGCCGGCGTAGTCTTCGAGGATCTCGCGCGCGGTGGTGCCGAACGGTAATTCCCACAGGCCCGGATTCTTCACGCGGCCCGAGAAGCCCATCAGCTTGGTACCCGCATCTTTGCTTTTCGAGATGTTCTGGTACCACTCCACGCCGTTGGCGAGGATTGCCGGGACGTTACACAACGTTTCGACGTTATTCACACAGGTCGGCTTGCCCCATACGCCGGAGGTCGCCGGGAAAGGCGGCTTGGAGCGCGGGTTCGCGCGGCGGCCTTCGAGGGAGTTAATCAGCGCCGTTTCTTCACCACAGATGTAACGCCCTGCCCCGGTGTGGACAAACAGTTCAAAGTCGAACCCGGTGCCCATGATATTTTTGCCAAGCAGCCCGGCCTCGGTTGCTTCGGCAATCGCACGGCGCAGATGTACAGCCGCTTCGATATATTCGCCGCGCAGGAAGATGTAACCACGATACGCTTTCAGCGCGAACGCGGAGATCAACATACCTTCCACCAGCAGGTGCGGCAGTTGTTCCATCAGCAGACGGTCTTTATAGGTGCCCGGTTCCATTTCATCGGCGTTACACAGCAGGTAACGGATGTTCATGGATTCATCTTTCGGCATCAGGCTCCACTTCAGACCGGTGGAAAAGCCCGCGCCGCCGCGCCCTTTCAGACCGGCGTCTTTTACCTGGCTGACGATTTCATCCGGAGACAGGCCGGTCAGCGCCTTACGCGCGCCTTCGTAGCCGTTTTTGCTACGATATTCATCCAGCCAGACCGGCTGTTTGTCATCGCGCAGACGCCAGGTCAGCGGATGGGTTTCGGGAGTACGGATAACGTTTTTCATTTATACCGCTCCAGTAGTTCAGGAATGGCTTCCGGGGTCAGATGGCTGTGAGTATCCTCATCAATCATCATGTTCGGCCCTTTATCGCAATTCCCCAGGCAGCAGGTCGGCAGCAGCGTAAAGCGACCATCAAAGGTCGTCTGCCCCGGTTTGATGTTGAGATTTTTTTCCAGCGCGGCCTGAATCCCCTGATAGCCGGTGATATGGCACACCACGCTGTCGCAGTAGCGAATCACGTGGCGACCGACCGGCTGACGGAAGATCTGGCTGTAGAATGTGGCGACGCCTTCGACGTCGCTCGCCGGAATACCCAGCACATCGGCAATAGCGTAGATCGCGCCGTCCGGCACCCAGCCACGCTGCTTCTGAACAATTTTCAGCGCTTCAATGGACGCCGCACGCGGGTCTTCGTAGTGGTGCTTCTCGTGCTCTATCGCTTCACGCTCTGCCGCACTCAGCTCAAAAGCCTCGGTTTGTGGTTGTTGATTCTCGTGCATAATTAGCGGTCCACATCTGACATAACAAAATCGATACTACCCAGATAGACAATCAGGTCGGAGACCAGGCTACCGCGGATCGCCGAGGGAATCTGCTGCAAGTGCGCAAAGCTCGGCGTGCGCACGCGGGTACGGTAGCTCATAGTGCTGCCGTCGCTGGTCAGGTAGTAACTGTTAATCCCCTTCGTCGCTTCCACCATCTGGAAGGACTCCTGCGCCGGCATCACCGGGCCCCAGGAGACCTGCAGGAAGTGGGTGATCAGGGTTTCGATATGTTGCAGCGTGCGCTCTTTCGGCGGCGGCGTGGTCAGCGGGTGATCCGCTTTGAACGGGCCTTCCGGCATGTTATCGAGGCACTGCTGAAGAATGCGCAGACTCTGGCGCAGCTCTTCCACTTTCAGCATCACGCGGGTATAGCAGTCGGAAACGCCGCCACCCACCGGCACTTCAAAGTCAAAGTTTTCGTAGCCAGAGTATGGACGCCATTTACGTACGTCGAAGTCGATCCCGGTCGCGCGCAGCCCTGCGCCGGTGGTGCCCCACTCCAGCGCCTCTTTCGCGCCGTAAGCGGCAACGCCCTGCGAACGCCCTTTCAGAATAGTGTTACGCAGCGCGGCTTTCTCGTAAGAATCCAGACGCTTCGGCATCCACTCAAGGAACTCTCGCAGCAGGCGATCCCAACCGCGCGGCAAGTCGTGCGCGACGCCGCCGATACGGAACCAGGCCGGGTGCATACGGAAACCGGTAATGGCTTCCACCAGGTCATAAATTTTCTGCCGGTCGGTAAAGGCAAAGAAGACCGGCGTCATCGCGCCGACGTCCTGAATAAAGGTCGAGATGTACAGCAGATGACTGTTAATGCGGAACAGTTCGGAGAGCATCACGCGGATGACGTTCACACGATCCGGGACGGTGATCCCTGCCAACTTTTCTACCGCCAGCACGTACGGCATTTCATTGACGCAACCACCGAGGTATTCGATACGGTCGGTATAGGGAATGTAGCTATGCCAGGACTGGCGCTCGCCCATTTTTTCGGCGCCGCGGTGGTGATAGCCGATATCCGGCACGCAGTCGACGATTTCTTCACCGTCAAGTTGCAGGATAATACGAAACGCACCGTGCGCAGACGGGTGGTTCGGGCCGAGGTTGAGGAACATAAAGTCCTCGTTGTCAGTCCCGCGCTTCATCCCCCAGTCTTCCGGCTTAAAGGTCAGCGCTTCCATTTCCAGATCCTGCTTGGCTTTGGTCAGCTCAAACGGGTCGAATTCGGTCGCGCGCGCCGGATAATCTTTACGCAGCGGATGGCCTTCCCAGGTTTGCGGCATCATGATGCGCGTCAGGTGCGGGTGGCCTTCGATATCAATACCAAACATCTCCCAGGTCTCACGCTCGTACCAGTTGGCGTTAGGGAAAAGTTTAGTGAAGGTCGGCACGCGCAGGTCGTTTTCAGACAACGCCACCTTGAGCATGATATCGCGATTACGCTCAATGGAAATCAGGTGGTAGAAAACGGAAAAATCCGCGGCGGGTAACCCGTCACGGTGCGTACGCAGGCGTTCATCCATGCCGTGTAAGTCAAACAGCATGACGTAAGGTTTCGGCAGTTTCTTTAAGAAATCGCCAACCTCCAGTAGTTGTTCACGCTTGACCCAAACAACGGGGATACCGGTGCGGGTCGCCTGAACGGTAAAGGCATCCGGCCCAAAACGGTTGCGCAGTTCGCCGATAACCGGATCATCAAGATGATCGCGGGTACTCCATGCAGCGTCTTGCGCGGTTAAGTCGGTCATATTGTTCACCATTGCAAATGGTCCGTGGTGGTCGGCAGTGCTTCGCGCTATTAAAATAGTGGTTAGCGAAGTGAAGTGCTGCTGCCGACAGGCGCAAATTAAATCTCGTCCGGGGTACGCAGGTTCGTGACGGCAATACGCTCGCCGCGTTTACGTTCGCGTTCTGGCTGCATATTGGCGCGATACACGCCCTGATCGCCCACCACCCATGAGAGCGGACGGCGCTCTTTGCCAATCGATTCTTGCAGCAGCATCAACGCCTGCATATACGCTTCCGGACGCGGCGGACAGCCAGGGATATACACATCCACCGGGATGAACTTATCAACGCCCTGCACTACCGAATAAATATCGTACATGCCGCCGGAGTTGGCGCAGGCGCCCATAGAAATGACCCATTTTGGCTCCAGCATTTGGTCATACAGACGCTGAATAACCGGGGCCATTTTGGTAAAGCAGGTACCGGCCACCACCATCAGGTCAGCCTGACGTGGCGACGCACGCAGCACTTCCGCGCCGAAACGGGCAACGTCATGCACTGCGGTAAAAGAGGTCACCATCTCTACATAGCAGCAAGAAAGGCCGAAGTTGTAGGGCCAAATTGAGTTTTTACGGCCCCAGTTAACCATGTCATGCAGTTTGCCCATGAACACGTTTTTGTTAACTTCCTGCTCCAGGGGGTCGGTTACGATCTCCTGTTTTTGCAGGGGGTAACGGTCATTCTCACCGTTAGGATCTATGCGGGTGAGCGTATAATCCATCTTAATGCCTCGCGGTTAGCGTTGACGATTAGCGATACTGTTCGTTTCCGGGTTCATACGCTCGCGGCGTGAACGCGCGGGCGTCCAGTCCAACGCGCCAATACGCGCCAGATAAACCAGACCAGCCAGTAACACAAAAATAAAAATTGCAGCTTCCACAAAGCCAACCCAGCCGCTTTCGCGGATAGAAGTCGACCATGCGAACAGATACAGCGCTTCAACGTCGAAGATAACGAAGAACATGGCTACCAGGTAAAACTTGGCAGACAGGCGTAAGCGGGCGGTGCCGACCGAATCGATACCTGATTCAAACGGAACGTTCTTGTGCCTCGCGCGTGCGCGACCGCCCAAAAACCAACCGCCTACCAGCATCAGGCAGCACAGGCCAATGGCAACGATAAGAAAGATAGCGAATGCCCAGTGATGAGCGATGACTTCAGTGGATGTTGACATACTCATTGCTTACTCATCAAAAGTAGCGCCAGTTTCTCTGCTCTTTACGGCAGATGGGCGCCACATCGATTCATGGGGAGGAATAAAAAAAACCCTACAATTACTGTAGAAAATGATAAAAACAGCTAATTGATGTGGTTTTTTACTCCTTTCTATAACCTTTTGTCAACTTTAACAAAAGTTCCTTCACATTAATTTACATCAATTCATCACCATTAACATTAAGTGCCATCCTGGAGAAAATGACTCTTCGACCAGGGGGGATTTTATGTTGTTGAATCGTGTCCGTTGTGAAGCAAAAGAAATAACACACACCTATTTTGACAGGAATTTGTGAAGATGCCTCCCCCTAAATGGGAGTATTTTCTTGATCTGTGACACGCTTTTGTTAATTCACCCCCTAAAACAGCAACAATTTCTCTAGTTTTTTAACATGCAAATTCATAAAATGGATGTTCTGGTTATTTTTTGCCCACATTGAACTGCGAATCGCTACTGGCTGATTTACCGCAACTTTTACAATTTGTGCGGTTAAGCGCGTACAGATGGGCACAAAAAAAGAGCCACTGAGCGTTTTTTCATCGCCAGCGGCTCTTTTTTACATTTACGACTTAGCGCCTTTTGCCTGCGAGCTACTCAAAACCCCCTTCCACCATCAGCGGATCATCTCCGCCCTCTGCAGAAAACTGGTTGTAATGCCATGGGTTTTGGTAGCTTTCCATCGCATGGAAAATCACCATCGCCAGCTCGTTCTGGCTATTGGGATCGCGGCACAACAGATATTCCGTATCCGGCAAAGGCGGTAATCCGTCTGCGGCGCCCAGCACGCGAAGGTCGGGACTCATCATTTCGACAGGTCGAGCCGTTACGCCAAGACCGGCTTTAACGGCCGCGCGTACCGCCGGTAATGTAGACGCCACATAGGCCAGCCGCCAGGGAATACCCGCTGCATTTAGCGTCTCCAGCACCATATCGCGGAATGGGCTGGGATCGTCCAGCAGGACTAGTGGTACGGGCTCTCCCCTTTGCAAAACATACTCAGCCGCACAATACCAATGGGTGGGCGAGGTCCGCAAATTCAGACAGTCCAGCGAATGAGGTTGGTTAGTCGTCACCACCAAATCTACTTCCTGCGATTTAACCATGTCCACCATATAGGCGTTGCGTTTTACCCGTACATCAAGCGCGAGTTTCGGATAAACCGAGCTGATTCGGCTAAGCAAAAAAGGCAGGATAGTATCAGCTGATTCATCAGAAGCGCCGATTGTTAACACTCCCTGAAGATTACTGAACATTAATGATGAACACGCCTCATCATTAAAACGCAGGATTTTTCTGGCGTACCCCAGAAGCTGGATACCGTGTTCGGTCAAAAGTTTGTTACGGCCATGGCGGGCGAACAATTCCTTTCCCACGAGTTGCTCAAGACGCTGCATTTGCTGACTGACCGCAGACTGAGTACGACATACCGCCGCCGCCGCCGCGGCGAAGGTGTTCAGATCGGCAACGGCCACGAACGTTCTCAGCAGATCGAGATCGAGGTTAATTATCGGACGATTTGCATTTATCATAATTTTTCACTTACTGGCGGGTCATATCGGGCTGACCTGGTTAATGCTGTGCATTCAGAAACAAGCAATTCCATTTGTAATGTGCATCCTTCGCAGTACCGCCTGGTTACCCAGGTAAATGTTAGAATGTAATTGAAAATACGACCAAAACACTTCTCTTACTTACTGATATAATACCAAATGCAACTGATCGGGATATATCAAAGAGAATGTGTCATACCTTTAGGCGTCTACAGATTTCTGCTAATGATGGACGTGTAAATCTTGTAACAGCGTCAAATAGTTTACCGAGACGCACAGATACAAAAACAATATATTGAACAATAGGTTATGTATAAAATCGCGTCATGATAATTAGCAGACAACGCAGACTACGCCCCCGTTTCGGATCATTATCTTAACCTAAAACCGCTATATTTATAAGTATTATTACGAATAATCTTAACCTGGGATATGTTATACTAATCGGACCAGAAAGATATTATTACGACTTTAGTAAATGCTTTTTAAATATTAAATAATAATTAATTAAGATTTCTACCATTCATTAATTATACTTAACAATAGTTTCACACCCCCCGCCGCCGGAAAGGTCTAACCTTCTCATTTTACCTTTAATACTCAGTATTTCCGAAATAGCCGACGCGACACTAATGATGAATGCTTATCTCTCATAAAACAGATAATTTATGACAACATAAAAAACCACATTACGCGCAATCATATAGAACAAAACACCATACATACAGAAAAAAATAGAAAATACATCTAACTAAATGATTTTATGAAGTTTTAAACAGTTCGAAAGCGCGTTAAAAATAAACAAAATCTTCTTCTGTTCACTCTTCAAAACTCACCGTCGTGGGAGTACATTGTTTCGTGCTGACTTCCACGGCAGGGAGTGGCAATAACAGCTAAAAGGTCAAGATTCATGTCCCCCATTGAAAAATCCAGCAAACTCGAAAATGTCTGTTATGACATTCGTGGCCCCGTTCTGAAAGAAGCGAAACGCCTTGAGGAAGAAGGTAATAAAGTTCTTAAACTGAATATCGGCAACCCCGCCCCCTTCGGATTCGAAGCGCCGGACGAAATTCTGGTCGATGTCATTCGTAATTTGCCGACGGCGCAAGGATATTGCGACTCGAAAGGGCTTTATTCCGCCCGTAAAGCGATTATGCAGCATTATCAGGCCCGTGGAATGCGCGATGTAACCGTGGAAGATATCTATATCGGTAACGGCGTTTCCGAGCTGATCGTTCAGGCGATGCAGGCGTTGCTTAACAGTGGCGATGAAATGCTGGTTCCCGCGCCCGATTATCCGTTATGGACAGCGGCGGTATCGCTCTCCAGCGGCAAGGCGGTACATTATCTTTGCGATGAATCTTCCGACTGGTTCCCGGACCTTGACGATATCCGCGCCAAAATCACCCCACGTACGCGTGGTATTGTCATTATTAATCCAAACAACCCTACTGGCGCCGTCTATTCTAAAGAATTGTTGATGGAAATTGTCAACATTGCGCGCGAGCATAATCTCATCATCTTCGCCGATGAAATTTATGACAAGATTCTCTATGACGATGCCGAGCATCACTCTATCGCCGCACTGGCGCCTGATCTGCTGACCATCACCTTTAATGGGTTGTCTAAAACCTATCGCGTCGCCGGCTTCCGCCAGGGCTGGATGGTGCTGAACGGGCCGAAAAAACATGCGAAAGGCTATATTGAAGGGCTGGAGATGTTAGCCTCAATGCGCCTGTGCGCCAACGTCCCGGCGCAACATGCTATTCAGACCGCGCTCGGCGGCTATCAAAGCATTAGTGAATTTATTCTGCCGGGCGGTCGACTGTATGAACAGCGTAACCGCGCCTGGGAGTTGATTAACGATATTCCCGGCGTTTCCTGCGTAAAACCGCGCGGCGCGTTGTACATGTTCCCCAGGATCGACGCTAAACGTTTTAATATTCACGACGACCAGAAGATGGTGCTGGACTTCCTGCTACAGGAAAAGGTGCTGCTGGTGCAAGGTACCGCCTTTAACTGGCCGTGGCCAGATCACTTCCGCATTGTGACGCTACCGCGTGAAGATGACCTGGAGATGGCCATCAACCGTTTTGGGCGTTTCCTCTCAGGTTACCATCAATAATCTTAAATTCAGGCTACTTCGGTAGCCTGAATTGCATCTTCATCTCCCTCCCCGCACAATGAAGTCTGCCGCAGTGAAAACAAAAGGTAATCTATGAAGCAGAGCCATTTTTTCGCCCATCTCTCCCGCATGAAGTTGATTAACCGCTGGCCGCTGATGCGTAACGTGCGTACAGAAAACGTCTCCGAACATAGTCTGCAGGTGGCGATGGTCGCCCATGCGTTGGCGGCGATAAAAAACCGTAAATTTGGCGGTCAGCTCAATGCTGAACGCATCGCGCTTCTGGCGATGTATCATGATGCCTCGGAAGTACTGACCGGCGATCTGCCGACGCCGGTAAAATATTTTAATTCCCAGATAGCCCAGGAATATAAAGCGATCGAAAAAATCGCCCAGCAAAAGCTGGTTGATATGGCGCCGGATGAATTACGCGATATTTTCGCACCGCTTATTGATGAGAATGCCTGGAGCGAAGAAGAACAGGCAATCGTAAAACAGGCCGATGCGCTTTGCGCCTACCTGAAATGCCTGGAGGAGCTCTCAGCGGGAAACAATGAGTTTGGACTGGCAAAAACGCGGCTGGAAAAAACGCTGGAATTACGTCGCAGCCAGGAGATGGACTATTTTATGGCGGTATTCGTACCAAGTTTCCATCTTTCTCTTGACGAGATAAGCCAGGATTCACCGCTTTAGTTGCCGGATGGCGGCTAACGCCTTATCCGGCCTACCGTTCTTCCCGTAGGCCTGATAAGCGTAGCGCCATCAGGCCTTTTCCTGTCTGGGGTTAAAACGGAAACAACATTGGAATCATCACAATACAAACCGCCATCACAATAAGCGTGAACGGCACGCCAAGCTTCACAAAATCGCTAAAGCTATAGTTTCCCGGCCCCAGAACCAGAGTATTGACCGGCGATGAAACCGGCGTCATAAAGGCGGCGGATGCCGCCATCGCCACCGCCATCGCAAACGGATAGGGCGACACCCCCATCGATTTCGCCGCCGCCAGCGCAATCGGCGCCATCAGCACCGCCGTTGCCGTGTTAGAAATGAACAGTCCTATGACGGCACACAGCACGAACAGGCATCCCAGCATCATATACGGCCCATAGCCGCCGCCGATATCCATTAATCCTTGCACGACCAGAGAGACGCCGCCGGTTTTTTGCAACGCCAGCGCAAACGGCATCATACCCACAATCAAGATAATACTCGGCCAGTGGATCGCTTTATACGCGCTTTCAGCATCAATACAGCGAAATTTCCCCATCAGCAGGCAGGCGATAATCGCCGCGATCGGGTTGGGAATTTCATCGGTCAACATCAGCGCCACCATCAGTACCAGGCAGAAAATGGCGTGCGGCGCCTGGCTGTGCGCAGGAGAGGCTTCGCTGACCTCGACCGGCATATTCAGCACCACAAAGTCGCGGCCTTTTTGCCCCAGCAGGCTGATTAACTTCCAGTTCCCCACAACCAGAATGATATCGCCCATCAATAACGGTTCATCGGCCAGCGATCCTTCCAGCGCGACGCCGTCGCGTTTCAGGCCGACCACATTCAGCCCGTAACGTGTACGGAAGGCGATTTCACGCACCGACTTGCCTATCAGTTCAGACTCCGGAATAAGCGAAATTTCCGCCATGCCAACATCCAACGCCTGATCGGAAAAATATTCTCCACGCAATACCATCGGTTCCAGCAGTTGCTCGGCGCAGAACTCTCTGAGGTCAACCTCCGCCGCCGACATATCAATCAGCAGAACGTCGCGAGCGCGAAACTCCGATACGCCGTTCACATTGACGATAACCCGCCGAAAGCGCCGCCAGCGTTCAACGCCGATGACATTGGCGCCGTAACGTTCGCGCAGTTTAAGGTCGTCCAGCCGCTGTCCCACCATCGGCGAACCGGGGCGAATCGCCAGACGACGAGCGCGCCCCGTCAGACGGTACTCGCGGATAAGATCGCGGAAAGTGCGACGCTTACCGGCCTGTTGTCCGGGCGCATCGCCTTTTAGCATGAAGCGCATCACCAGCATATAAACAATGCCGAGCGCCAACACCACTACCCCCAGCGGCGTCACGCTAAAAAAGTTGAACCCGTGCAGGCCTTCACGCAGCAGTTCACTGTTAACCACCAGGTTCGGCGGCGTCGCCACCAGCGTCATCATTCCGCTGATAAGCCCGGCAAAACTCAGCGGCATCATCAGGCGCGAAGGCGAGGTCTGCATATGCATAGAAACGCTAAGAACAACGGGGATAAAGATCGCCACCACGCCGGTTGAACTCATGAAAGCGCCAAGTCCGGCGACGGTGATCATCAGTAAAACCAGCATCTTGATTTCACTGCTGCCCGCCATTTTAACCAGCCAGGTACCGACCACCGTCGCAACGCCGGTGCGCACGAGGCCGTCGCCAATAATAAATAAGGCGGCGATAAGAATGACATTCGGATCGCTAAAGCCGGAGAAGGCTTCCGGAAGGGTCAAGGTACCGCTAAGGACAAAAGCAACAATGACGAATAAAGCCACCGCATCCATACGTACTTTGCCCGTCGCAAACAACACGACGGCAATCGCCAGTAAAGAGAGAACCCAAATCAATTCACCGTTCACAACATATCCTTGTCAGATGAGAAGATAACGCGATTCTGCCATAAATATGCCCCGCCAAAGCGGGGCGATATCATGATCAGGTCTTTCTTAACACCACCACATCGCCGTTTGGTTGTTTAGCGACCGATAATTGCGTCAGGCTATCCAACGCAAAATCAACATCCGCCAGACGCGGCGTGTCGGCCGGCGCATTGACCGCAATGACGTGGCAGCCCGCAGCCAGCCCGGACAGCACGCCAGCCGGGGCATCTTCTACTACGACGCACTCCTGAGGGGCCAGGCCAAGCAGTTGTGCGCCCAGCAAATACGCATCCGGCTCCGGTTTGCCGCGTTTGACTCGTTCGGCGGTGACAAACACCTCTGGCGCTGGAAGGCCCGCGACCTGATGGCGCGCACGCGCGACCGGCATTGAACCGGAGGTGACGATAGCCCACGGAATGCCCACTTTATTCAGGTGATTGAGTAAATCGACTGCCCCCGGCAGCGCGGTGATCCCTGCGGTTTCAGTGGCTTCTATTTGCTCCAGGCGCGTAAACTCAGCGGCAATTTCCGCCTCCGATTTACCCGCCATAAAATGCCGCAACGAGGTGATCGCCTGTTTGCCATGAATAAAGCCCAGCACCTCATCATGAGCAAGGTTAAAACGATCGGCCCAGCTACACCACGCGCGTTCAACGGCAGGTAATGAGTCAACCAACGTTCCATCCAGATCAAACAGAAAACCTTTACACTGCACGCGAGCCTCCTCAGGCATTAATGATTTGATTGATTTCATTCGCGCTCAGGTGGTACTGACGCGGGCAGGCATGCCAGACATTCAACATCCGCTGGTATTTTTCCCACATCGGCGTCTGGGCATTAAAGCCGTGTGTCCCGGCGTCAAAGTGAGTGTAGCGTCCTTCTATATTCACCATAAAACGGACATAGCCGAGGTAGCGCGCTTCTGTCGCGGCGTCAAACCCCAGGAAGGTGACGCGACGTTCGTCGATGGCTTGCGTATCTTTGAGGTTGGTCCAGGAGACGTGCAGCGCATGGTACATCTCCATAATATCGATGATGGTACGACAGGTCTCTTCCGTCAGCTCGCCAAACTCGCGATCCAGCTCGCGCATCTGCAGGCCGTAGCCGCGTTCAATAATTGTTTGTAAGCGACGGTAACGCTCGGCGTTGGTGGGATCGAGCATCGTCATCATTTTGTACTGGTTAGACAAAATCAGACGTTGCGCGTTGGTCATTTCCATTTTGAACTCCTGTATCACGCTATGGCGATGAAAAAAAGAAGGCATTGGTATGCCTTCTTTTATATGCGTAATCCGGGGTCAATTACAAATCATCCAGGAAAGTTTTATCCAGTTGTTTGAAGGCGCGCTTAAGCGTGTCAGCTAATGCCTGGTAATCCGGCTTTCCTTCTACCGGCGCCAGCGCTTGTCCAGCCTCCTGCAATTTACCGCGAACTTCGTAAAACCAGTTAAGGATTGAAGGCGGCAACGGCGTCACGGAACGTTTCCCTAACCACCATAATCCCTGCATGGGCAAGCTCAGGGCGAACAGGGCGGTCGCCACGGCCGGACCTAACTGACCGCCCAGCGCTATCTGCCAGCATAATGTAAAGACGGCGACAGGCGGCATAAATCGTATGGCATAGCGCGTCATACGAATGACGCGGTTTTCGACGAAAACGGGCGCCAGCCGTTTTTCCATCGGCCACGTCTTCGCGTAGTGCTGCCCCCGGCGAAATAAGCTAAAAAAATTTACGGAGCGATTATCCGGTGTCGACATGGCCTACCTCAACTTCACATATAAAATTTAAAAAATTTGTGCAAAACAACAACTGCGAGGGACAACGTTCAAAACATTTTGTCTTCGATACCCACTATCAGGTATCCTGTGTCGGCCTGTCAAAGGCCGGTAGTTTAAAATCATTGAGTCGTCAATATTACACATAGTATGCCATTGGCTGAAAAATACGCAAAATGGCATAGACTCAAAGGTATTTCTTCCATCATGCCCAAAAAAACTCCTGCGCATGATGTTAATCATAAATGTCAGGGCTATCATGCGCTACGCTCTATGGCTCACTGACGTTTTTTTAGCCACGTATCATAAATAGGTACTTCCATGTCGAGTAAGTTAGTACTGGTTCTGAACTGCGGTAGTTCTTCACTGAAATTTGCAATTATTGATGCAGTTAATGGTGATGAATACCTTTCTGGTTTAGCCGAATGTTTCCATCTGCCAGAAGCACGCATCAAATGGAAAATGGACGGCAGTAAACAAGAAGCGGCTTTAGGTGCAGGCGCCGCTCACAGTGAAGCGCTGAACTTTATCGTTAACACTATTCTGGCACAAAAACCAGAACTGTCTGCGCAGTTAACTGCAATTGGTCACCGTATCGTACACGGCGGCGAGAAGTATACCAGCTCCGTAGTCATTGATGAGTCCGTCATTCAGGGCATCAAAGATTCCGCCTCTTTCGCACCGCTGCATAACCCGGCTCACCTGATTGGTATCGCCGAAGCGCTGAAATCTTTCCCGCAGCTGAAAGATAAAAACGTTGCAGTATTCGACACCGCCTTCCATCAGACCATGCCGGAAGAATCTTACCTGTATGCCCTGCCGTACAGCCTGTATAAAGAACACGGCGTTCGTCGCTATGGCGCACACGGCACCAGCCACTTCTATGTAACTCAGGAAGCGGCAAAAATGCTGAACAAGCCGGTAGAAGAACTGAACATTATCACCTGCCACCTGGGCAACGGCGGTTCTGTTTCCGCTATCCGTAACGGTAAATGCGTGGATACCTCTATGGGTCTGACCCCGCTGGAAGGCCTGGTCATGGGTACCCGTTCCGGCGATATCGACCCTGCGATTATCTTCCACCTGCACGACACTCTGGGCATGAGCGTGGATCAGATCAACAAAATGCTGACCAAAGAGTCCGGTCTGCTGGGTCTGACTGAAGTGACCAGCGACTGCCGTTATGTTGAAGACAACTACGCCACCAAAGAAGACGCTAAACGTGCGATGGACGTTTACTGCCACCGCCTGGCGAAATACATCGGTTCTTACACCGCTCTGATGGACGGTCGTCTGGATGCAGTCGTGTTCACCGGCGGTATCGGTGAAAACGCCGCGATGGTTCGCGAGCTGTCTCTGGGTAAACTGGGCGTGCTGGGCTTTGAAATCGACCACGAACGTAACCTGGCGGCCCGCTTCGGCAAATCTGGTTTCATCAACAAAGAAGGTACCCGTCCGGCGGTGGTGATCCCAACCAACGAAGAACTGGTTATCGCGCAAGACGCGAGCCGTCTGACTGCCTGATTTCACACCGCCAGCCTCGCTGGCGGTGCTGTTTTGTAACCCGTCCCCAAAAGACGGTAACGAAAGAGGATAAACCGTGTCCCGTATTATTATGCTGATCCCTACCGGAACCAGCGTCGGCCTGACCAGCGTCAGCCTCGGCGTCATCCGTGCTATGGAACGCAAAGGCGTTCGTCTGAGCGTCTTTAAGCCTATCGCCCAGCCTCGCGCTGGCGGCGATGCGCCTGACCAGACCACCACTATCGTTCGCGCGAACTCTACCCTGCCGGCGGCTGAACCGCTGAAGATGAGCCACGTTGAATCTCTGCTCTCCAGCAACCAGAAAGACGTGCTGATGGAAGAGATCATCGCGAACTACCATGCGAATACCAAAGACGCGGAAGTGGTGCTGGTTGAAGGTCTGGTTCCGACCCGTAAACATCAGTTCGCTCAGTCTCTGAACTATGAAATCGCGAAAACGCTGAATGCGGAAATCGTTTTTGTCATGTCTCAGGGTACCGACACGCCAGAACAGCTGAACGAGCGTATCGAACTGACGCGCAGCAGCTTCGGCGGCGCGAAAAACACCAACATCACCGGTGTTATTATCAACAAACTGAATGCGCCGGTTGATGAACAAGGCCGTACTCGCCCGGATCTGTCGGAGATCTTTGACGACTCTTCCAAAGCGCAGGTGATCAAAATCGATCCTGCTAAACTGCAGGAATCCAGCCCGCTGCCGGTTCTGGGCGCGGTGCCGTGGAGCTTCGACCTGATTGCGACCCGCGCTATCGATATGGCGCGTCACCTGAACGCCACCATCATTAACGAAGGCGATATCAAAACCCGCCGCGTTAAATCCGTCACTTTCTGCGCGCGTAGTATTCCGCATATGCTGGAACATTTCCGCGCAGGCTCGTTGTTAGTGACCTCCGCTGACCGTCCGGACGTACTGGTCGCAGCTTGCCTGGCCGCGATGAACGGCGTAGAAATCGGCGCCCTGTTGCTGACCGGCGGCTATGAAATGGACGCGCGCATTTCTAAACTGTGCGAACGCGCATTCGCCACCGGTCTGCCGGTCTTTATGGTGAACACCAACACCTGGCAGACTTCGCTGAGCCTGCAAAGCTTCAATCTGGAAGTCCCGGTTGATGACCATGAGCGCATCGAGAAAGTTCAGGAATACGTCGCGAACTACGTTAACGCTGAGTGGATCGAGTCGCTGACCGCCACTTCCGAGCGTAGCCGTCGTCTCTCTCCGCCGGCGTTCCGCTACCAACTGACTGAGCTGGCGCGTAAAGCCGGTAAACGCGTAGTGCTGCCGGAAGGCGACGAACCGCGTACCGTCAAAGCGGCGGCAATCTGCGCTGAACGCGGCATCGCCACTTGCGTACTGCTGGGCAACCCGGATGAAATCAACCGCGTCGCGGCATCTCAGGGCGTTGAGCTGGGCGCAGGTATTGAAATCGTCGATCCGGAAGTGGTGCGTGAAAGCTATGTCGCTCGCCTGGTTGAGCTGCGTAAGAGCAAAGGCATGACCGAACCGGTTGCCCGCGAACAGCTGGAAGACAACGTGGTGCTCGGCACGCTGATGCTGGAGCAAGACGAAGTCGACGGCCTGGTTTCCGGCGCGGTTCATACCACCGCCAACACCATCCGTCCGCCGCTGCAGCTTATTAAAACGGCGCCGGGTAGCTCCCTGGTCTCTTCTGTGTTCTTTATGCTACTGCCGGAACAGGTTTACGTTTACGGCGACTGCGCAATCAACCCAGACCCGACCGCAGAGCAGCTGGCAGAAATCGCGATTCAGTCTGCGGATTCCGCCATTGCCTTCGGCATCGAACCGCGTGTGGCAATGCTCTCCTACTCCACCGGCACCTCTGGCGCGGGCAGCGACGTAGAGAAAGTACGTGAAGCGACGCGTCTGGCGCAGGAAAAACGTCCTGACCTGATGATCGACGGTCCGTTGCAGTACGACGCCGCGGTCATGGCTGACGTAGCGAAATCCAAAGCGCCGAACTCGCCGGTTGCGGGTCGCGCTACCGTGTTCATTTTCCCGGATCTGAACACCGGTAACACCACCTACAAAGCGGTACAGCGTTCTGCCGACCTGATCTCCATCGGGCCGATGTTGCAGGGTATGCGCAAGCCGGTGAACGACCTGTCCCGTGGCGCGCTGGTTGACGATATCGTCTACACCATCGCCCTGACGGCGATCCAGGCTTCTCAGCAGCAGCAGTAACAGTAAAAGCTAATGCCGGATGGCGGCGTGAACGCCTTGTCCGGCCTACAGGTGAGATACCGTTGTAGGCCGGATAAGACGCGTTAGCATCGCCATCCGGCATTCTGCTATTTACCCTGCAAAGCGGAATTTTTTGCTTAACTGCGCTGCATCAATGAATAACTATTCCCTTCTTCTCATACTTAGCCTCTTTGCTTTGCAACAGGGATAGTCTGTCATGTCTGTCGTTACAGAATCAAAAACAGCCAGAAAATGGGCAATGCCCGATACGCTGGTCATCATCTTTTTTGTCGCCATTTTAACCAGTATCGCCACCTGGGTCGTCCCCGTTGGGATGTTTGATAGCCAGGAAGTGCAGTATCAGGTCGATGGTCAGACAAAAACCCGCAAAGTCGTCGACCCGCACTCTTTTCGCATTGTGACCAACGAGGCCGGGGAAGCGCAGTATCATCGAGTACAATTTTTCACTACCGGCGATGAAAGACCAGGGCTGATGAATTTTCCGTTTGAAGGGTTAACATCCGGATCGAAATTCGGCACTGCCGTCGGCATCATTATGTTTATGTTGGTGATTGGCGGCGCATTCGGCATCGTGATGCGTACCGGCACCGTGGATAACGGCATTCTGGCGCTTATTCGCCACACGCGGGGCAACGAAGTCCTGTTTATTCCGGTGCTATTTGTCCTCTTTTCGTTAGGGGGCGCCGTATTTGGCATGGGCGAAGAGGCGGTCGCCTTTGCAATTATCATAGCCCCGCTGATGGTCAGGCTGGGCTATGACAGCATTACCACCGTCCTGGTGACCTATATCGCCACCCAAATTGGCTTTGCCAGTTCGTGGATGAACCCGTTTTGCGTAGTCGTCGCCCAGGGGATTGCCGGCGTGCCGGTACTTTCCGGCTCCGGGCTGCGTATTGTGGTCTGGATTGTCGCCACGCTGATTGGGCTGGTTTTTACGCTGGTCTACGCCTCACGCGTGAAAAAGAATCCGCTGCTGTCCCGCGTCCACGAATCCGATCGCTATTTCCGCGAACAGCAGGATGAAGTCGTCCAGCGCCCTTTCACCTTCGGTGACTGGCTGGTACTGCTGGTCCTGACCGGCGTAATGATTTGGGTCGTCTGGGGCGTGATTGTCCACGCCTGGTTTATTCCGGAGATCGCCAGCCAGTTTTTCACCATGGGCGTGGTGATCGGCCTCATTGGCGTTATCTTCCGCCTCAACGGTATGACGGTCAACGTGATGGCGTCCTCATTCACCGAAGGGGCGAGAATGATGATCGCGCCCGCCTTGCTGGTGGGTTTTGCCAAAGGCATTCTGCTGCTGGTCGGCAACGGCGAAGCCGGGGAACCCAGCGTGCTCAATACGTTGCTTAACAGTATCGCGCATGGCATCAGCGGGCTTAATAATGCTATCGCCGCCTGGTTTATGCTGCTCTTCCAGGCGGTATTTAATTTCTTTGTCACGTCCGGTTCGGGTCAGGCGGCGTTAACCATGCCATTACTGGCGCCGCTCGGCGATCTGGTCGGTGTTAACCGTCAGGTGACTGTTCTGGCCTTCCAGTTTGGCGATGGCTTCAGCCATATTATCTATCCGACATCAGCCTCGCTGATGGCCACACTGGGCGTGTGCCGGGTCGATTTTCGCAACTGGCTGAAAGTGGGGGCGTCGCTGCTGGGACTACTGTTTATTATGTCCAGCGTGGTCGTCATTGGCGCGCAGATGATGGGATATCATTGATCCAAAATGCCGGATGAGCATCAGCGCCATCCGGCAATATCTCCATGATTAAAGCAGTGATTTCGCGGCTTCTACAATCGCTTCGGCGGTGAGTCCGTACTCTTTTTGTAAGAAATCCTGCGTTCCTACCTGCCCATAACGCTCTTTGACGCCAACACGGCGCATCGGCACCGGACAGTTTTCCACCAGCACTTCCGCCACCGCTGACCCCAGTCCATTATGGATGCTGTGGTTTTCACACGTGACGATACGCCGCGTTTTTTCCGCGTAGTTTTTCACCAACATGCGATCGATAGGCTTTAAGGTGAACATATCAATGACCGCGGCGCTCACACCTTCCTGCTCCAGTTGGCGCGCCGCCTCCAGCGCCTCCGCCACCATAATGCCGTTGGCGATAAGCGTAATATCATCGCCCTCGCGCAGTACGTTGCCCTTGCCAATGGTAAAGGTAGAGCCTGGCGCATAGATACTCCGCGCCTGCTTACGGATGGTACGCAGCCAGTAAAAACCGTCCAGGTCCATTAGCTGGCGTAAAATATCCGCGAACATCACCGCATCCGTCACCTCCAGTACTACGGAGTGCGCCAGCCCGCGAACAATCCCCATATCTTCAAAAGACATATGGGTGCCGCCGTTATGGCACGCTGTCACTCCGGCATCGGAGGCGATCACTTTGACGTTGTTACGCTGATAATCCAGCGCCATAAAGAGCTGATCAAAACAGCGACGGCTGGCAAAAGCGGTAAAGGTATGCACAAACGGTTTACGACCGGTCAGCGCCAGCCCCGCCGCCGTGCCAATCACATTCGCCTCCATAATACCGCAGTTAATGACATGCTGCGGGTAGTCACGCGCCACGCTGTCCATCGCCATTGAGCTCATTAAATCAGCCTCAAGCGCAATAATTGGGCTTCCGGCCTCAATCTGCCCGGCGATAAAACCGGCGTAAACTTTGCGCATTTCGATATCGTCTTTAAGCCCTGCGGGCGCAAGCTTAATCATGCATGACCTCCAGTTGATGAATGGCCTCATTGAGCGTCTGCTTCATGCCATCCGTCAGGCGTAAGTGGTGAGAATTCGTTAACTGCTCCAGGCATGGCACCCCCTGCCCTTTAATGCTGTCAAGGATCACAACCCGTGGCTGGGCATCGGCGGGCGGCACAGGCTGAACCACCGCCAGTAGTCCGGCGATATCATCGCCTTTGACGGTGACGACATCGAAACCAAACGCACGGAATTTCCCTTCCAGATCGAATGGATTGATAATCTCCTCCAGCTCGCCGTCAAGCTGCTGTTTATTCCAGTCAATGAAAACGGTCAGATTATTCAGGCGGTGGTGGGCAATAAACTGAAACGCCTCCCAGCACTGCCCTTCATTCAGCTCCCCATCGCCGACAATGCAAAATACCCGGTTGGGTCGCCGCGCCAGTTTATGCGACAACGCCATTCCGCCCGCAATAGAGATGCCCTGTCCCAGTGAGCCGGTCGTGGCGTCCACGCCGCGCGTTTTTAGCCGATCCGGATGGCTGGGAAGACGGGTGCCGTTCTGGTTAAGCGTATTCAGCTCTTCGCGCGGGAAATAGCCTTTAATCGCCAGGGTACTGTACAACGCGGGGCCCGCATGGCCTTTCGACAGTACGAAGTAATCGCGTTCCGGCCAGTCCGGGTCGGCAGGGTCGATTTTCATCACCGCGCCGTACAGAACCGCCAGAGTCTCCACTACCGACATGCTGCCGCCATAGTGACCAAAGCCAAGATGGTTTAAGGATTTGAGCGTGGCGACGCGAATATCGCGCGCCAGTTGGGTGATTTCGGTTACGTTCATTCTTTCGCTCCGCTATTTTCCTGCACTTCGGCAGTCGCTTTTTTGTTTTTGGCCAACACGTTGTACGCCACCAGTAGCGCGAATAGCGCCACCACCAGCCCCGTGATAGCCATCGGCGACAGATAACGCGCCAGGTTGCCCAGCAAAATACCGATTACGCCAAAGTCAGCATCCGAGAACGTGGTATTGGCGAAGCCGATCGCGCCGAGAACCGGCAGTAACAGCACTGGCAGGAAAGTGATTAATAGACCATTAGCAAATGCGCCGATCATCGCCCCGCGGCGACCGCCGGTGGCATTGCCAAAGACGCCTGCGGTCGCGCCGGTAAAGAAGTGCGGCACAACGCCTGGCAGGATTAACACAAGCTTCATCTGTCCAAGCAGGAACAGCCCCACCAGCCCGCCGAGAAAACTGAACAGGAAGCCAATCAGTACCGCGTTAGGGGCATAGGGATACACCACCGGGCAGTCCAGCGCCGGACGCGCGTTTGGCACCAGTTTTTCTGAAAAGCCGGTAAAGGCCGGAACAATTTCCGCCAGAATCAGACGGACGCCTTGCAGAATGATGAATACGCCGGCGGCGAAGGTGATTGCCATGATGATGGCGTACACCAGATAGTTTTGCCCGCCGCTAAACGTCGCTTCGACATACTCACGCCCTGCGCTGACTGCCATGATCAGATAGATAATCATCATGGTCAGCGAAATCGAGATAGAACTGTCGCGTAAAAAACTGAGGTTTTTCGGCAGGTTCATCTCTTCCGTGGAGCGGGAGCCTTTACCACACAGGCTGCCAATCCAGCCGGAAAGCACATATCCCAGGGTACCGAAGTGACCAAACGCAATGTCATCGGTACCGGTAATCCGCCTCATATAACGTTGGGCCAACGCCGGGAAGAAGGCCATCACCAGCCCCAGGATCAGCGATCCGGTGAAGACCAGCCCTACGCCCTCAAACCCCGCCACGGTCAGGATTACGCCAATCATACAGGCCATGTAAAAGGTGTGATGCCCGGTCAAAAAGATATATTTAAGACGCGTAAAGCGCGCCACGACAATATTGGCCACCATACCAAATGCCATAATTAACGCCGTGGACGCGCCATATTTTTCCAGCGCGATTGAGACTATCGCTTCATTATTAGGAATAATGCCCTGAATATTAAAAGCGTGTTCAAACATACCCCCTAGCGGATTTAATGAACCCACCAGTACGGTTGCGCCACCGCCAAGCACAATAAAACCTAAAATGGTTTTAATCGTGCCTTTTACCACATCGGAAAACGCTTTTTTCTGCGCCACCAGACCAATCAGCGCAATTAACCCTACAAGCACCGAGGGCACTTTTAAAATATCAACAACAAAATTCAGCGTTTCAAGGATAAACATATCCACCTCGCCAGCAATAATTATTGTTTAGCGAACCATGCGCGCAGCTGCGTTTCCAGTTCGTTGATGTCGATGATGTTATTGATCACCACCAGTTGGCTTTCCGGTACGCTGGCGCTGGCCGCGATATCTTTGGCCATTACAAAAAGATCGGCAGCCCCGGGCGTGGCCGATGAAAGATCGGAGTGTTCCACTTCAGCGTCAATATTGAGTTTCTTTAATACTTTTTTAATGTTCATTTCTACCATAAAACTACTACCCAGGCCGGAACCGCAAATTGCCATGATTTTCATTATTGTCACCTTTTAAAAGTAGAGTTGGTCTGCATCACGCACGGGCGTAATGTTATTTACCGCAAGAAAATGGAATAAAATCAGAAACGGTCAATAATCGTTTTAATGTCCTCCAGGTTTTTTGCCTGATGTAATTTTTCCATATCTACATCACTGGAAAATAATTCCGCCAGCGCCGATATCATTTCGATATGACTGTGCTTATCAGGCGCCGCCAGCATAATAATGATGTCAACCGGATCAAATTCGTCTGCGCCAAATGAAACGCCGCGCTGTAGTTTCAGTAACGATAAACCTAACCCTTTCGCCCCCTCTTCCGGCCTCGCATGCGGCATCGCTAACCCTGGCGCTAATACATAATACGGCCCAAGCTTTTGGTGCTGCTGAACAATCGCCGTAAGGTATTCCGGTGCGATAACACCTGCGTCCAGCAGGGGTTTGCCGCAAATTTCCAGCGCCTGCGGCCACGTTTCCACGCTCTCCTGTAGCGTGATGGTTGCGTCAGATAACCAGGTTCCCAGCATGTTATTCGCCCCCACGGTGTATGAAATTATGAACAAACTTTATTCAAGCCATTCGATATTAGCTGCGATCGTTATCACAAAGATAGCGCTACCAGCGACTATTACTCAGAATTGTGATAGCGCTATCAAATTAAAATCATGGTGTGAAATCACAGCAAAAAAGCGGATTTAAGGCGTATACTGCCAGTCATGCGAAGCAAAGAACGACAATAAAAAAGCATCTCAACATGTTGTAATGACGCAGGAATTTGTATGTCGATACCCCGTAAACGGCGCAGTACCGGTAAAGTGACTATCGCCGATGTAGCCCAACTTGCCGGTGTAGGCACGATGACCGTATCACGAGCCTTACGCACGCCGGAACAGGTCTCTGATAAACTCCGGGAAAAAATCGAAGCGGCAGTGCATGAGCTGGGCTATATGCCTAATCTCGCCGCCAGCGCGCTGGCGTCTGCCTCCTCGCACACCATCGCGATGGTCGTACCGAACCTTGCGGAAGCGGGGTGTTCTGAAATGTTCGCCGGGCTGCAACAAATTTTACAGCCCGCTGGCTACCAGATTATGCTGGCGGAATCGCAGCATCGCGTGGAACAAGAGGAGAAGCTGCTCGAAACGCTGCTGGCCTCTAACATTGCCGCGGCGATTCTGCTTAGCGTCGAACATAGCACTACCGTGCGCCAGTGGCTGAAAAATTCCTCTATCCCGGTGATGGAGATGGGCGCGATTCGCAGCGATCCTATTGATATGAATATCGGTATTGATAACGTTGCGGCAATGTATGAGCTGACGGAAATGCTGATTCAGCGCGGTTATCAGAATATCGGGCTGCTATGCGCCAATCAGGAACAGTGGATTTTTCAGCAACATCTGCACGGCTGGTACAAAGCGATGCTTCGCCACCATATGTCGCCAAACCGGGTGATTAATGCCGCCTTGCCGCCCAATTTTTCTACCGGCGCGTCGCAACTGCCGGAGTTTTTACTGGCATGGCCGGAGCTGGACGCGCTGGTATGCGTATCGGATGAGCTGGCCTGCGGCGCGTTATACGAGTGCCAACGACGGCGGATCAAAGTTCCGGACGATTTAGCGGTGGTCGGGTTTGGCGATAGCGATGTCAGCCGGGTCTGCCAGCCGCCGTTAACCACCATGGCCGTACCGCACCGTAAGATTGGCAGTGAAGCCGGACGGGCGCTGTTGGAGAGGTTAAATCAGGGAAACTGGAGCGATCGAAAATCTATCGCCTCCAGTTTATGTATGCGGGAAAGCTGCTAAAACGCTTATTCCGTCTCTTCCGGTTTCTCCTGAAGCGCGGCTTCGTTTTTGGCGTTGCGGGTCATCCACAGCGCCAGCGCTTTGAGCGAGTCCGGCGTAAATTCATCACAGCGCGCGGTGATCTCCTCCGGAGTCAGCCAACACACTTCGCTGACTTCATCTTCCTGAAGCGCGAAAGGCCCGTGGGAAACGCAGCTAAACAGCGCGCCCCAAACCCGGCAATGTTGGTCTTCAAAGTAAAACAGACCGTGTTCGGCAAACGGCACGCCTGCAATACCCAACTCTTCTTCCGCTTCGCGGCGGGCAGATTCCAGTAGCTGCTCATCAGCCTGGACCACGCCACCTGCGGTAGCATCTAACATACCGGGCAAAAAATCTTTTGTTTCGGTACGACGCTGCACCAGAATTTTACCCATACCATCATGAACGACGATATACGTCGCACGATGCCGTAAGCGTTGCGCACGCATCTGTTCCCGGCTGGACTGTGCAATGACTTCATTGTCTTCATTCACAATATCCACCCATTCCGTACTTGCCAAACGACGCTGTTCCACCATCAGGAAACCTTCTTATTTCTGGCGCTCTTACGGCGCATTTACGTTTGTGAGGTAAATTACGAGTTAATTGCAACCTGCGCAATGATACTTTGATCATTGAGTGCGATTACGCTCAACACATTATCATCCAGAATACCGTAGCTTGCCGCATACCCGCCTTTCGGGATGCTCACTGACCCAGGATTAAAGTGATACAGTCCTTCCTGCTGTTGCGCCACCGGCAGATGCGTATGACCATAGACCAACACATCGCCAGTATGCAGAGCGGGCAGATTCGTCGGCCCGAAGAGGTGCCCATGCGTTAAAAATAGCCGCCTCTCTTGCGTCAATATTTGCTGCCACGGCGCAGTTATCGGGAAATGCAGCAGCATCTGATCCACTTCGCTATCGCAGTTGCCGCGCACGGCAATGATTTGCGTCGCCACCGCGTTCAGGCGTTCGGCAACCTGAGCGGGCGCATAGCCTTCAGGCAGCGCATTTCGCGGCCCGTGGTTAAGGACATCGCCTAATATCACCAGCCAACGCGCGCCGCTTTGCGCGAACCGCTCAAGCACGCGTTCCGTGGCGGGTAAAGAACCATGAATGTCCGATGCGAACATCAGTTTCATCGCTCACTCCTCGTTGTGAAAAACGGCGTTATGATACTGGAATATGAATAGATTTTCAGCCTGAACGCTTCGAGGAAAGCGCAATAAAACGCTGTACGGAAGCACGCTGCCACTGGAATGTCGCATATGCCGCCAGCGATGCCGGCACGTCATCGCCATGCAGCGCCAGACGATTGATCATCAATGCCAGATCGGTATCGGCAATGCACCATTCACCAAATAAATTTTGCGTCCCCTGCCCCAATAGCGCTTCAGCCGTCGCAAACAGTTTTGCCGCGCTGGCTTTTCCAGCCTCGCTTAACGGCGCTTTTTTCGCCCCGGCAAACACCACGTCGGTAGGCCGTTCTTCGCGAAGCGGCAGTAAATCGCTGCGTAGCCACGCCTGAATCTGTCGCGCGCGGGCGCGTTTTTGTAAATCGTGCGGGTAGATACGCTCCCACTGCGGCGGCGCGAAACGCTCCTCCAGGTATTCCGCAATAGCGGACGACTCGCTCAGCTCAAAATTGTCGGCCTCAAGCACCGGTACGCGCTGCGTCAGCGCATATCCTCGCCAGCCAGGTTGCAGATGTTCTCCCTGGTCCAAATCGCGAGTTTTCAGAGTAAAGGAAAGCCCTTTTTCTTGTAATGCCACCCAGGCGGACAAGACGTAGGGAGAGAAAAAGTTCGCATCCGACCACAGCACAATAACAGGCTTACTCATAATGTCCTCTTGAGGGCGTATTAGGTTTCTTCCCAAAATATAGCGTCTTTCGCCTGCTGTCACCTGATGAAAACTCACACACATCAGGAGGCTTTCTATACTTAATTCAGCCCAGACTCTTTACGCACATGCAGGAGCCAAAATGATTGACCTTTACTACGCCCCCACGCCCAACGGGCATAAAATAACGCTGTTTCTGGAAGAGGCGGAGCTGGCGTATCGTTTGCTAAAAGTAGATATCAGCAAGGGCAATCAGTTTCGCCCTGATTTTTTGGCTATCTCTCCCAATAATAAAATTCCTGCCATCGTCGATCACGCCCCGGCAGACGGCGGTCAACCGCTTAGTCTTTTTGAATCCGGCGAAATTCTTCTCTACCTGGCGGAAAAAAGCGGCAAACTGCTTAGCGGGGAGCTGCGTGAACGCCATACCACGCTGCAATGGCTGTTCTGGCAGGTCGGCGGGTTAGGGCCGATGCTGGGCCAGAATCATCACTTTAACCACTTTGCGCCGCAGGCCATCCCCTATGCGATTGAACGCTATCAGGTTGAAACGCAACGCTTATACAACGTCCTGAATAAACGTCTGGAAACCTCCCCGTGGCTGGGCGGCGACCACTACAGTATTGCGGATATCGCCAGTTGGCCGTGGGTTAACGCACATCAGCGTCAGCGAATCGATCTTGATACCTACCCGGCGGTGTATAACTGGTTTGAACGCATTCGCACGCGTCCTGCGACAGCGCGCGCACTGTTACAAGCGCAACTGCACTGTAACAGTACGAAAGCGTAACGCGGTAGCATACATCATGTATGATGTAGAGGTGTATACACGGAAAAAACCTGCGTCCGGCACCCTTATTCGTATTAAAAACCTGACATTAGGGAAGAGGAAATCCTCCCTACTCTGGAGGTCATATGCAGATTCTGATTACCGGCGGTACGGGCCTGATAGGGCGTCATCTCATTCCCCGGCTGTTAACACTGGGGCATCAGGTGACGGTCGTTACGCGCAATCCCGATAACGCGCGTCAGATTCTCGATTCCAGAGTGACATTATGGAAAGGGCTGGCGGAACGTGAGCACCTCAATGAGATTGATGCCATCATCAATCTGGCGGGCGAACCGATTGCCGACAAGCGCTGGACGTCACAACAAAAAGAACGGTTGTGCCAAAGCCGCTGGGCTATCACGCAAAAGTTGGTGGATTTAATTCATGCCAGCGCTACGCCGCCCTCGGTGTTGATATCCGGCTCCGCCACGGGCTATTACGGCGATCTGGGCGACGTTGTCGTCACTGAAGATGAGCCGCCGCACAACGAATTTACGCATAAACTTTGCGCCCGCTGGGAACAGATTGCCTGTCGTGCGCAGAGCGACCAGACCCGCGTCTGCCTGCTGCGTACCGGCGTTGTCCTGGCGCCGCAAGGCGGGATTCTGGGGAAAATGGTTCCGCCGTTTCGCCTCGGACTCGGCGGTCCGGTGGGTAATGGTCGGCAATATCTGGCCTGGATTCACATTGACGATATGGTCAACGGCATCCTGTGGCTGCTGGATAACGATCTTCGCGGTCCCTTCAATATGGTCTCGCCGTATCCCGTCCATAATGAGCATTTTGCTCATGCGCTGGGTCGCGCGCTGCGTCGTCCGGCGATTATTCGCATTCCGGCGACGGCAATTCGCTTATTGATGGGAGAGTCGTCAGTGCTGGTGCTGGGCGGACAGCGGGCGCTGCCAAAACGGCTTGAAGCCGCCGGATTCGCATTTCGCTGGTATGATTTAGAAGAGGCGCTGGCGGATGTGATTCGCTAGTTCCTAAAGCGCCGTATCCTGCCCGGTACGCAATGCGCCGCCGGGCTTCTTTTATTTCAGCGAGCCTTTCAGGAATTGCTGTAAACGCGGGCTTTGCGGATTGCCGAACACCTGCTCCGGATCGCCCTCTTCTTCAATTTTCCCCTGATGCAGAAAAATAACGTGCGAAGAGACATGGCGGGCGAAGCCCATTTCATGCGTGACCACCACCATCGTTTTGCCTTCTTCCGCCAGTTGTTGCATGATGCGCAACACTTCGCCGACCAGTTCAGGATCGAGCGCCGATGTGGGTTCATCGAACAGTAAAACGTCAGGTTCCATCGCCAGCGCGCGCGCAATAGAAACGCGCTGCTGTTGGCCGCCGGAGAGATGAACGGGATATTTGCCCTGAGCGCGCTCATCAATCCCCACCTTCGCCAGATATTTCAACGCCCGCTCGCGCGCGTCGTGCTTGCTTAATCCCAGTACCTGAATCGGCGCTTCCATCACATTTTCCAGCACCGTCATGTGGCTCCAGAGGTTAAAGTGCTGAAACACCATCGTCAGGCGGGTACGCAACAAGCGTAGCTGATTTTTATCCGCCACTTTGAGCTGCCCGTCTTTGTCGCGCACCAGATTAATGTTCTGACCGTTCACGATAATCGCGCCTTCGCTCGGTTTTTCGAGGAAGTTAATACAGCGCAAAAAAGTGCTTTTACCGGAGCCGGACGAGCCGATGATGCTAATCACATCTCCGGCGCGGGCCTGCAGCGATACCCCTTTCAGCACTTCATGACCGCCGTAGCGTTTGTGCAAATCGATAACGTGTAATTTATTTTCTGACATCATGTTACTCGAATTATTTAGAGGACACGTGCTGCAACCAGCGTCTTTCCGCCCGACGGAACAGGCTTATCAGGACATACGAAATGAGTAAATACAACACGGCGGCAATGCCAAACGCGGTAAACGGCTGGTAAGTCGCTGAGTTAATATCGCGGGCGATTTTCAACAAATCCGGCACCGTCGCGGTAAACGCCAGCGCCGTAGAGTGCAGCATTAAAATCACTTCGTTGCTGTAGGCAGGCAAGGCGATGCGTAATGCCGACGGCAAAATAATGCAGCGATACATTTTAAATGACGAGAAGCCATAGGCCCGTGCCGCTTCAATTTCACCGTGCGGCACCGAGCGAATCGCCCCGGCGAAAATTTCCGTGGTGTACGCGCAGGTATTCAGCGTCAGCGCCAGTACGGTACAGTTTAGTCCGCTGCGGAAAAACGCGTTAAGAAGATCGGTGCCTTTGACTATCTCCAGCGTATACATCCCCGAATAGAACACCAGTAGCTGTACGTACAGCGGCGTGCCGCGAAAAATATACGTAAACAGCCAGATGGGAAAACGGATGAATTTATTACTGGAAACGCGGCCTACCGCCAGAATCACCGCCAGAAGACCGCCCATCACCACCGATGAAATTAACAGCCACAGCGTAATCGCCACGCCGGTAAAACGATAGCCATCCGTCCAAAGCAGGGATTTCCAGTACTCCTGAATGATCTCAATCACAAATCGGCCCTCTTCACGCCCACGGAATAGCGACGCTCAAGTAAGAGCAGCACACCATTGGAAACGGTGGTAAATACCAGGTAGATAAGTCCACAGACCACGGCAAAATAGAAAGGCTCCCAGGTACTTTTACCGGCAAGCTGCGTGGCTTTGACGACATCTTCCAGGCCCAGCAGCGACACCAGCGCCGTCGCTTTGAGTATCACCTGCCAGTTATTGCCGATCCCCGGCAGGGCGTAACGCATCATCGCCGGGAACATAATCCGCCGGAAGGTTTGCCCGTGGGTAAAACCAAAGGCCGTCGCCGCCTCGATATGGCCTTTCGGCACCGCCATAAACGCGCCGCGAAAGGTTTCGGTAAAATAGGCGCCGTAGATGAAACCAAGGGTGATAATACCGGCCACCATCGGATCAATATCTATCTGGTCGATACCCAGCGAATCGGTCACCACGTTAAGCGCGATTTGCAATCCGTAAAATATCAGCAGCATTAAGACCAGATCCGGCACCCCGCGAATCAGGGTGGTGTACCCTTCAAAAATAAGCCCCGTTACCCGGTTTTGCGAAAGCTTCGCCCCCGCGCCGACGAGACCGATAAGCACGGCCAGCACCACGGAACTGAGCGCCAGTTCCAGCGTGACGATCGCGCCCTGTAAAATTACGCCTGAAAACCCGTACAACATGCAGCCTGTCCTGTTGTGTGTGGTGAAGTAATAAGCCTCTTTTGCATTTTTGCCTCACATCACGCCGGATGGCGGCTGTGCCTTGCCCGGCCTACGATGCTCCCCGTAGGCCTGACACGCACAGCGCCATCAGGCAATGCAGACAGTCAACATTCTTTGGGCTTTATCTGCACCGACGGTGATTAACCGCCATAAACATCAAAATCAAAGTACTTTTTCGCCAGCTTTTCGTAAGTACCGTCAGCACGCATTTCAGCAAAGGCTTTGTTCAGCGCTTCGCGCAGCTCGTTATCCTCTTTGCGCAGCCCCATACCGGTTCCTACGCCGAATAACTTCTCATCTTTCACCGCCGGGCCGCCGAATTTATAGTCTTTTCCGACGGGCTGTTTAAGGAAACCTTCGCTGGCCGCGACCTCGTCCTGGAACGCCGCATCAATACGGCCAGCCGTCAGGTCGGAATAAATGTTGTCCTGCCCCTGGTAAGAGACGATCTCAATCCCTTTCGGCGCCCAGTGCTCATTGCCGAAGGTCTCCTGCGTCGTCCCCTGTAGCACGCCGACGCGCTTGCCTTTCAGCGACGCGACGGTCGGCTGAATATCAGAGTTCTTCGCCACCACCAGACGGGAATCAGCGGCGTAAAGCTTGTCGGTAAACGCGATTTCCTGCTGGCGCTTTTCAGTGATGGACAGCGAGGACATGATGGCATCAATTTTCTTCGCTTTTAAAGACGGAATCAGCGCATCCAGCGGGTTTTCCACGAACGTACACTGTGTGTTGATACGTTTGCACAGCTCTTTGGCCAGATCGATATCAAAGCCGACCAATTCACCTTGTGCATTTTTGGATTCAAACGGTGCGTATGTAGGATCGGTACCGATGCGAATCTTTTGTGGAATAGCGGCAAATGCTGCGGTAGCGCTGGAAAATGCCAGCACCAGAGAAAGGGATAACGCCAGTTTTTTCATAACTATCCTCAACAGACTGTCTTTCCAGGAGATCTTTACAGATCCGATGCGACTATCGTGCCATTAATCAGGCCGACAAGGCAAAGCATTCTACCTTGTCAGCCGGTTTATTTTGCATAAAAATCGATTAAGTATGCATTTATGCGCCTGTTCCGCAACGGCTTATGCACCAAAAAGGTGCAAAACATCTATTTTGCACCGTGATAGTTCCCCAGCGCGGCGCGTTATCCCCTTCCCTCAATCGCCGTAAACATTAAAATCGAAGTACTTTTTGGCCATTTTGTCGTAAGTTCCGTCCTGGCGCAGTTCGGTCAGCGCTTTATCAAACGCGGCTTTTAGCTCGGTATCGTCTTTACGCAGCCCAACCCCCGTCCCGTCGCCAAAATATTTTTTATCCTTCACGGAAGGACCGGCAAACGCATACTCTTTGCCCGCTGGCTGCTTCAGGAAACCTTCGCTGGCGGCGACTTCATCCTGTAATGCGGCATCCAGACGACCGGCAGTTAAATCGGAATAGATAAGATCCTGGTTGGCATAAGCCACCACATCCACACCTTTTGTGCGCCAGTTATCATTGGCGTAAGCCTCTTGCGTGGACCCTTGCAGCACGCCGACATGCTTGCCTTTCAGCGATTCCAGCGTCGGCTGAATGGGAGACCCTTTTGCCGCAATCAGGCGTGAATCCGCCGCGTAAAGTTTGTCGGAAAACGCAATTTCTTGCTGGCGTTTATCGGTGATAGAGAGCGATGAAATAATGGCATCAATTTTTTTCGCTTTTAGTGAGGGAATAAGCGCATCAAAGTCGCTGGCGACCCAGGTACATTTCACCTGCATACGCTTACACATTTCATTACCGAGATCGATATCAAAGCCAATAAACTCGCCTTTGGCATCTTTTGATGAGAAAGGCGCGTAGGTGGTATCTGTTCCAATACGAACCGTTTGCGGGAGCGCGGCGTAACTGGCCGCCGTCGCACCCAAACCTATCAGCAAAGACAAAGCGAGAACGGTCTTCTTCATACATACCCCTCAAGTGGCGTCATTTTCTTATGTTTTACGTGGTGTTGTGTGTTTGCAGACTTTTTCATGCAGGTCTTATGCCATTTTCACGTCAGCAAAACGATTCGACATTAAATTTGTTAATAAAACGTTGCAATATTGTCCTGATGTTGAAGATAGCAGGTATGACGGTTGAACCGCAGCGTTTCGGCGGCTTTTAACGAATTAAATGTTGAGGATATGATCGCGGTTACAAAATTGCCCTGAAACAGGGCAACAGGGACAATAATGCACGCTAAACAGACAACGCTATGCGCCCTGCCAGCGAACAAAAAGATCGTGCGGAAGGGGGATATCAAACTGATCCAAAACTCGGTTAACCGTTTGATTTATAATATCATCTAACGTCTGAGGAAGATGATAAAAAGCCGGAACCGGCGGCATAATCACCGCGCCTATCTCAGCGGCCTGGGTCATTAAACGCAAATGCCCGATATGCAGCGGCGTTTCGCGCACACACAGCACCAGAGGTCGCCGCTCTTTTAATATCACATCCGCCGCGCGGGTAAGCAGTCCGTCAGTATAACTGTGGACAATCCCCGACAGCGTTTTAATCGAACAGGGCAAGATAACCATTCCCGCCGTCGGGTAAGAGCCCGAGGAAATGCTGGCGGCAATGTCGCGCGCATCGTGCGTCACATCGGCCAGCGCCTGCACCTCGCGCAGCGAAAAATGGGTCTCCAGCGCCAGCGTTTGCCGGGCCGCCTGGCTCATCACCAGATGCGTTTCCACGCTATCGACATCGCGCAAAATTTGTAATAAGCGCACGCCATAAATCGCTCCGCTGGCGCCGCTAATTCCTACAATGAGTCGTTTCATGTTCTCTTACCGTTTACGAGCGCCGTTCATCCCACTGTGTTACGTAATCGGCTCAAAGTGGGTCTGAAGAGATACCATGACAAAAGAATCCCTATCATAAAAGCCAGCTCAACCAACATTATCACTACCCCTTGCTCACTAAACCAGGTGCCGACCATAATGGCAAAATTGGTGATAATGACAAATCGGGCCGTCCAGGGGAAAAGCGGCGATCGATAGCGTAGCAAATCGCTGGCGTACGTTCCATTACGCACCGATTGTCGGAAACGATACTGGCACCATCCGATGGTTATCCATGCCAGGCAACCCACCTGCCCGGTACTGGCGATCAGATATAAATAAAATTGCTGTGCGGGAATATAGCGGGTCAGCAACGACACCAACGCCAGCAAGGCCGTGATTAAAATAGCATACACCGGCACGCCGCCGCCGTTCGTTTTACCAAAGCAGGCTGGCGCAAAGCGATCGCCCGCCATAGACCACAGCATACGCGAACTGGCGTAAATGGCCGAGTTAGCGGCAGAAACCGCGGCGGAAAAGATCACCAGCGTCATCAGCGTATCCGCCCCCGGAATGCCCGCGTGGGAGAATACCCATACAAAGGGACTTTGTCCATTTGGCGTCAGTTCATGCGGATAGACCAGCGCCAGCACCGCAATCGCCAGGCCGTAAAACAAAATGATTCTGAGACCGATCCCCAGGATCACTTTCGGTAAAATAATGTGCGGCGATTCGGTCTCCCCTGCCGCATTTCCGACCAGTTCCACCCCCTGGAAGGAGTAAATCACGATCGTCATACAGACCACAATTTGCTCCCAACCGTGGGGAAACCACATTCCGTCTGTTTTTAACGTCGGGTGCCAGTCACTATGGCCCATTAGCGAGTAGATCATAACCCCTCCCGCGCAAATAAACAGCACGATCGCGAAAACCTTAATGGCCGAAAGCCAGTATTCGCATTCGCCAAAACTTTTTGCGGAGGTGAGATTGATGGCCGTCAGGATGAGCAGAATCGCCAGGCAGAACATATATACCGGAACCGCGGGGAAAAACTGGTGAGCAATAAACCCTGCGGCAGTGAGGTCGGCCGCCAGGGAAAAGACCCAGCTAAACCAGTAAAGCCAGCCAATGGTATAGCTCCAGCAAGGTGACGGCATAAACATCAGCGCGTAATGTTGAAATGAACCGGAGTGAGGAAAGGCGCATGATAATTCGCCAAGACACATCATCGTCGCCAGCATAATGCTTCCGGCAAACAGATAGGCCAGTAAGGTTCCCGCCGGCCCGACGCTGCTTAACGGTTCGGCAATGCCGATAAATAAGCCGGTGCCAATCGTGCCGCCCAGCGACATCATCAGCAGATGCCGCTTCTTCAGGTTACGCCGCAGACCGCCTTCGGGCTCTGCTGGCGGTGGTTGTTGCAGGGTATCCATCGTTACTCCCTGTCTTTCGTGAGGTCAAAGATGCCGCCGCGACATAGCCGCGGCGGTTATGCGTTAACGCGTAAACCTCCAGGCGACGCCTTTGGTCTGGCAGGCCATTAACAGGCCCGTATAATCCAGCTCAAAGCGAACCACATCGCCTACTTTTAGCGACTGACGACAATCTTCAATATCCACCAGCGTATGATCGCTGGTTTGTCCTAAGATAGTGATAGCGTCGTCGCATGGTACACAGTTATCCGACGGCACATCCTGGCGACCAAACGCCAGCAATGCGCGTCGGCGTATGCCACGATCGACAAAGGTTTTACTTTGCAAAAAGGCATCGACGCCCAGCTCCCCGACCGGGACGGTCGGTTTACTGTTCAGTTCGATGATTTCCGCTTCCAGGATATACATATCGGAACAGGCTTTATCGACCGGTTTTGCGGAGTGGTGAAATTCATTCAGGTATTTCATGTCCACATATTCAATGCCGAATTCATGCAGTCCGCCGATGCGCAGATGATTCAGTCCCTGCGGCCAGATACCTTTATCCAGCAGGTGATAGCTGGTGCAGTTTCCCGCAGAAAGCCGCCGGACAGGAATACCGCTGTCAGCTTCCAGCCGGGCGGCCAGCGCCAGAAAATCCTCGCCATTTTTTACCGTTGGCAACACGGTGCCGTAACAATTAAAGTTGGTGCCCAGTCCATATAATTCCAGACCGGGCAGACCAGTAATCAGAGTCACGGTCTCAAGAATGCGTTGATATTCACCAAACCAGATACCCTCGCGTAAATCGCCCATATCCACCATCAGTAATACCTGATGCGTTTTCCCCTGGCGTTGGGCTTCTTGCGATAATGCCCGTAATACCACCGGCTCGCTATTTAAACTAATATCCGCGTAGCGCACCACATCTTCGATTTCACTCAGACACGGGCTGCGTAACAGGCAGGTCGTACATCCTGTCTCGCGTATTTTTTTCAAATTATAGGTTCGTGATTCAGCGATAACGGTAATTCCGCCGTTGAACACCGCCTGCGCGGTTTCCACGCAGCCGTCAAAAACTTTATTGACAGCCATCACGTCAATACCGCTGCTTGCCAGCAGAGCTTTTTCCGTGCGGGCGTTTTCTTCCAGCTTGCGTAGATTTATTTCCAGAACTGGCATATACATTTTATTTTCCTCCCGCCATGCTTAAACGGGCATTACGTTTCTGCGCCCGATGGTAAATGTACTCCGCGACGACAACCGCCAGCACGGCTCCGCCAATAATTTTCCCGGCGTACTGGAAATATCCGCCCATATCAATTTGAGAAGGCGGAATAAATAACAGCGCAACGGCAAAGGCGATAGAAAGAAAGCCCAGCGCGGGTAAAATAGCCGGTAAAACCTTGCCCGGAATTTTAAAACTTCTTGGCGTATCCGGCTGGGTCTTACGTAAACGCCAGAACGCCGGGAACATCACCAGATAAGGAATAAAATAGGTGATGGTCGTTAGCGCCGTTAACATCCAGTAAGCCGCCGCAACGCTTGGCGAAATAAAAGTCGAAAAACACAGGACCGTGACAATAATCGCCTGTACAGTCAAGGCAAAGGCGGGCGTTTTCCACACCGGATGTAATTTGCCGATTCGGTCCCCCAGCAGATTATCTTCACGCGAGGCTTCCTGGAGCATATAAATCGGCCCCACCAGCCAGGAGTTAATCTGCCCGAGAGCGCCAAAAAACATACAGATGGCCATAACAGGAATTAACCACGGCATATGCAGCGTGTCCGCAGCAGCATGCATAGCCTGCATGACGCCTGCCACAATGTCGGTTTTCCCGGCGGGTAAAAGCGTGTTTAGCGCCCAGGTACCGACCATATAGATCCCAACGATAACGGCAGCGGAGACGGCCATCGCTCGCGGAAAATCACGCTGTGGATTACGGGTACGCCCGGCAATCATCGGGGCGACCTCCAGTCCGGCAAACGCAAACATCATGCTGGATAAGAAAACGATCGTATCCCAGTGTCCGAGATCCGGAATCCAGTTTTTCGCTGTAGTGTAGTCCGTCTGCATCTGGTGTCCGGTACATAGCCATACCACCGCCAGTAAAATGAGGATGGCGGAGGGAATAAATACGCCGCACCAGGCGCTGATGCTATTAATAATTTTTGTCCATTCCATCCCGCGGATATTCATCAGCGTTAATAGCCAGAAAATTACCGCGGAACCAATACCGATAAATGCTTTATTTTCCGCCAAGCCGCCGCCGATCATATAGCCCAACGCGGTAAAGCCGAATTGCAGCATTAATGGGAAAAACAGTACGCAGGAAAAGAGAAAACAAACCACAACAATCCATGCAATACGTTTACCAAATGCCTCTTTAATCCAGACAAATATCCCGCCATCTTTCGGCCAGCCGGTTGACAGCTCGCCGCATACCATCGCTAAAGGAAAAAACAAACAGAATGCGGCGATCACCCATAACAACATGGCCGATGCCCCGTAAGGCGCCACGTTAGGGATTTGCCGCAAACTCAGAATAGCGATGACATTCATAAAGACAATGTCTTTGATGCCAAGTAAGCCAGAATTCGTGTTACTCATGGCCATCTCCTGTTATGCATTCAGGCATCACTGCCCTCTTCTTATCATCTGACGACGGGCTTCAGCATGAAACTGAAGCCCAAAACAGTATTAATAAATGTCGTACTTGACCATATCTTCGTAACTGTCTTCCCGACGAATCAGACGCGTGTCACCATTTTTATCGATCATCACCACGCCCGTGCGCGGACGGTTGTTATAAACGGTTTGACTTTCAATGGTGTATGCCCCGGCATCAAGAAATGCGACAATATCGCCAACATGAGTCTCCTTCGGCAGTAAAAACTCTTCGCCTTTCACTCCCATGTGGAAATAATCTCCGCCATCACACAGCGGCCCGGCTAATTTTATCCAGGCGTCGTGCGCTGCCGTCATGCGAGAGGCGTTATAGACATAAAAGAACCAGTCAAAATGCTGGCTGTCAGAGAGTACGCTGTAACCAGCGTCGACAAATTTCCATTCAACGTGGCATTCCACATTGCCGTTAAGATCGTAATTTGTTTTACGTTTTTCGCAGGAGACTTCCGTAAGTAAAACCGCCGCCGACCCGGTCACTTTACGTCCCGGTTCAATACATATTTCCACATCGGTACGCCATTTATGCACTTCGCGAATGACCGCATCGGCAAAATCCTGGGCGGTAATACCGGCATACATATTATCTTTTAACGGGTCGCCATTCTCGTCGTCATATTTATAGGGAACCGGAATTCCGCCGCCCACGTTGATCAAATCAAATTTAATACCAAGCACCTCTTCCAGGCGACGGGATTCATCCACCAGCACTTTAGTCGCTTTTGCGAAAGGCTCTGACTCCGGCACCTGATCGCCCACATGCATATGCAAGCCGCGCAAATGCACATAAGGCATCGCCAGAATGCGGCGGCAGGTTTCTTCCGCCTGTTCCAGGTCGAGACCCGACTTCGCATGGAAAGCGGTAACCAGTTCCGCATGCGTCGCCGAGGGAACATTCGGTTCTACGCGGACGCAAACATTGGCGACTTTCTTCAGCTTGCGAGAGATGGCATCAATATGTTCCAGCTCATACAGGCTATCAACATTAATAAGATACAGATCGTTGGCGATGGCATATTCCAGATCGGCAGGCTTTTTCACCACGCCGTTGAAGACGATCTGATCGCCGCGAAAGCCTATCTCCAGGCACTTGCGAACCTCATATTGTGAGTTTGCCTCCGCGCAAATTCCGGCGTCACGAATGGCTTTCAACACCCCCATGACCGAGCAGGTTTTTGACGCAAAGAAGGTTTTGGTATTTTTATGCGCCGCAAATGCCTGCTGGATTTCATGAATGTTACGAATAATCTCCGGCTCAGAAAACACATAGAACGGCGTGGGGTACTGGCGCGCCAGAGCGTCCAGATCGACCCCTTCAAAACACAAATGACCGTCTTTGTGCTGGAAACGGCGATCGCCGTTGATTACCTGCTCACGTAGCTGGTTGTAATTCTGCATAATCGAGTCAGTCATAACGCCCTCTGCTTAATGTTTATGGTAAAAATCCGCATTCTTTACAGGGATAAAGCAAAAGGCATGCCACTATTTTTTATCAAAATAATCAATTAGTTATAAAAATAAGCTTTTTCTCATTTTCGTCATTGAGTTTGCTATTCATCACAACGACGAAAATTCGTCACTTTTATAATGACAACATGAACAATAGATATGAGGAATGCATATATGGCATCCACCAATCAGGAGCTGGCCTCGGCGCTCAGGATGTTTTCCCGCTTTTTCGATTTGATTCATCAGCCGTTGGCCGTCATTAATGAGCGTGGTGAATACGTTTACTACAATCAGGAAAGCGCGGATCTGGACGGCTATAGTATTGAACGGGCAATGGGAAAACATATGCTGGATGTCTATCCGGGCATGAAAGAGACGCAAAGTACGATGCTTTCATCGTTAAAAAAAGGCGTGGAATACATTGGCCATTATCAAATTTATTACAATGCGCGAGGCCAGGCCGTTGACTATCAGCACACCACCGCGCCGCTCTATGCAAGCGATGGCGGCATGGTCGGCGTTATCGAAATCGGCAGGAATATGTCCGGCGTCAGGCGGCTCCAGGAGCAGGTGGTAGAACTGAACCAACTGCTGTATGCCGATCACCATGAGAAGCACCATGCCATTATTACCGAAAATCCGGAAATGCTCAGTAATATCGCCAAAGCCAAACGGCTGGCCGCCAGTAATATTCCGGTGACGATTGTCGGGGAGACGGGAACGGGTAAGGAGCTATTTTCCCGCCTGATACATCAATGCAGCAAGCGGGCGAATAAGCCATTTATCGCCCTGAACTGCGGCGCTCTACCGCCTACGCTTATCGAAAGTACGCTTTTCGGCACCGTGCGCGGCGCCTATACCGGCGCGGAAAATAGCCAGGGCTATCTGGAACTGGCAAACGGGGGAACGCTCTTTCTTGATGAGCTGAACGCCATGCCGATAGAGATGCAAAGTAAGCTGCTGCGATTCTTGCAGGATAAAACCTTCTGGCGGCTCGGCGGACAACAGCAACTCCACTCTGATGTCAGGATCGTTGCCGCCATGAACGAAGCGCCCGTCAAATTAATTCAACAAGAACGTCTGCGGGCAGATCTTTTTTATCGGTTGAGCGTCGGAATGTTGACGTTACCGCCGCTGCGCGCCCGCCCGGAAGATATTCCCTTACTGGCGAATTATTTTATTGATAAATACCGTAATGACGTGCCGCAGGACATTCACGGATTAAGCGAGACGGCGCGTGCTGATCTGCTCAATCACGCCTGGCCGGGTAATGTCAGGATGCTGGAAAACGCGATTGTACGCAGCATGATCATGCAGGAAAAAGATGGGCTGCTCAAACACATCATTTTTGAACAGGACGAGTTAAATTTAGGCGTACCGGAAACCGCGCCGGAAAATCCCCTTCCCTCGTCACCCGATCCGCAGTATGAAGGGTCGCTGGAGGTACGGGTTGCCAACTACGAAAGGCATTTAATAGAAACCGCGCTGGATACGCATCAGGGGAATATTGCCGCCGCGGCCCGCAGCCTTAACGTATCCCGCACCACGTTACAGTACAAAGTACAAAAATACGCTATTCGCTTCGGCGTGGTGCGTAATTGACATCGGCCAGCGGCATTGCGCCGCTGGCAAAGCCATTAGCCTTCGTTATGCATTTCCAGGTTTTCCATTTCGTTCTGGAACAGCACCGCTTTGGCGTCGTCATTACGTAATGAATCCAGGAAGTCGAGGTATTGCTGGTCTACGTCTTTGGTGACATATATCCCGTTAAATACCGAACACTCAAACTGCTGGATATCCGGATTTTCCGCGCGTACGGCTTCGATCAGATCGTTCAGATCCTGGAAGATAAGCCCGTCTGCGCCGATGATCTGACGAATCTCATCCACCTCGCGACCATGCGCGATCAGCTCATTGGCGGTCGGCATATCAATGCCATAGACGTTGGGGAAACGAATTTCCGGCGCGGCGGACGCCAGATAAACCTTCTTCGCGCCGGCTTCCCGGGCCATCTCGATGATCTGCTCTGATGTGGTGCCACGCACGATGGAATCATCCACCAGCAGGACGTTCTTATCGCGGAATTCCGCGCGATTAGCATTGAGCTTACGGCGCACGGATTTACGGCGTAGCTGTTGGCCCGGCATGATAAAGGTACGTCCCACGTAACGATTTTTGACAAATCCCTGGCGGTACGGCTTGCCGAGAATACGGGCAATTTCCAGTGCGATATCGCAGGAGGTTTCCGGGATAGGGATCACGACGTCGATGTCCAGATCTTCCCATTCACGAGCGATTTTTTCGCCAAGTTTGGTGCCCATATTCACACGAGCGCTGTAGACGGAGATCTTGTCGATAAAGGAGTCCGGGCGAGCAAAATAAACGTACTCAAACAGACAGGGGTTACTGACCGGGTTATCCGCGCACTGGCGCGTGAACAGTTGCCCCTTTTCGGTAATATAGATAGCTTCGCCCGGCGCGACATCGCGCAGAAACTCAAAGCCCAGCGTATCCAGCGCCACGCTTTCAGAAGCGACCATATACTCCGTACGACCATCGCCAACGTCACGCTTGCCCAGCACTAACGGGCGAATGCCGTGCGGATCGCGAAAAGCCACCATGCCGTGGCCGATAATCATCGCCACGCAGGCATAGGCGCCACGGATTTGACGGTTAGTCGCGGCAATCGCGGCAAAAATATTGTCGGCTTCCAGCGGATAGTGACGGAAGTTGTCGAGCTCGCTGGCGAAAATATTGAGCAGGATTTCGGAATCGGAGGTGGTGTTGATATGACGGCGCTTTTCTTCAAACAGCTTTTTACGTAGCTCGTGCGCATTAGTCAGGTTGCCATTATGGGCCAACGTGATGCCATACGGCGAGTTAACGTAAAAAGGTTGCGCTTCCGAAGCGCTGGAGCTGCCTGCGGTAGGGTAGCGCACATGGCCGATCCCCATGTTGCCCTGCAAACGCTGCATGTGGCGAGCTTCAAAAATATCGTTCACCAGCCCGTTTGCCTTACGCAAGCGGAAGCAGTTATTCGCATCAATGGTGATGATACCGGCAGCATCCTGACCACGATGCTGGAGCACTGTTAACGCGTCATAAATCGACTGGTTGACCGGCATAACACCGGCGATACCGACAATACCGCACATACGTCATTTTCCTCGTTAAGCCACATCTCAGAACCTGTTACGTCCTGGGCAAGAAACTCGACGAGCTTTGCAGATAGTCAAAGAACCATCTGATGATGAAGCTGAACTGCGGGATGAGCTGCGATTTGCTCCAGTCTTCGCTTTTCGACAAGCCGGTAAAGGTATCAAGGAAGAACAGAATGGCGGCGACAATCAGCGCGCCTCGCAGTGCGCCGAAACAGATCCCCAACACCCGGTCAGTTCCCGACAGGCCGGTCTTTTCTACTAGCTGACCTATCACAAAATTCACGATAGCGCCGACGATAAGCGTCGCGATAAACAGTACCGCGATAGCAATCCCATTACGAACCAGTTCGTCTTCAAAGCCCGTAAACCAGACAGACAGGTAAGTGTAGTAGTGACTGGCGACAAAGAAAGCACAACCCCACGTCACCAGCGATAACGCTTCACGAACAAAGCCGCGGATCAGGCTAACCAGACAGGAAAAAGCAATCACCGCGATAATGGCGTAATCAATCCAGACCATAGATGTCCCACGATTTTACGCCCTGTCGTCCTGTTCGGGGCGCATTCTAACAGAAAAAGAAAACGTTTGCGTAGGGATTTCCTTCCCACGCGTAAATAAAAATGGCGCTGAAAAAACATTCAACGCCATCACACTTTTTATCTCTTCGGGCACGACCAGAAGAGCTGCCATCGGCCTGATAAGCGCAGGATACCCGGTTCATTCCTTCTGCCGGATGGCGGCGTAAACGCCTTATCCAGCCTACAGAACTTCGGCTATTACCAGATGAACACCGTAGGCCTTAACGCTGCGCGCTCAGGCAAAACGCGCCTTAGTTCGGGCTATATCCCATCACCACGCCGCTTAACCCGGAAATCTGCTTGAGCTCGCCAAGCGATCCTTTCATCTTATCTTTCGACGCATCCGGCCCGACGAGAATACGGGTTATTTTACCCTGTACCGGCGTTGAGGGGGAAGTATAAACCCGGAACCCGGCGGAACGAAGCTTGCCGACTATCTCGTTGACTTTATCCGCGTTTTTCAGCGCGCCCAACTGTACGACATAGGCTTTGCCGGTCGGCGCAGGTTTATCGTCGGCGACTGGTTGCGGCGCGGGCGTCGGCGTGGAAGCGGCGACAACCGGCTGTTGCGGTTTAGGCTGCGGCTTCGGCTTTTCAACCGGCTTCGGTTTAGGCGTCTCCACCGGTATCGGATCAAGCTCGACATTGTTAGACGCCATGCGCGACGGGTCCAGCGACGGCGCTGCCGCATCTCCCGCCCGCACCTCTTCAGCCGCCCCTTCCGGCGGCTGTGTCGGCAGCGCCTGCGTTGCGGCAGGCATCATATCCGGCTCATCGCGGTCGCCAGGCTTCGGTACCAGTGGAATCGCAGCAAATTCATCCTGATAATGCTTTTTCTGTCCGTCCAGCAGACCGGGAAGCACAATAACCCCCAGCGCGACTAACACAATCGTGCCGACTAAACGATTCTGAAACTTACTCGCCACCGATTCTCCCCGCGTCTATCACTTCCATAACATGTGCGACGGTGTGGAACGATCCGCACACCAGCACGGTATCTTCTGGCTGCGCCGCGTCGATAGCGGCCTGCCATGCCTGCGCGACGCTATCATAGACATTCCCTTTCCCCAGATGTTCCAGAAGTTGTTCCGCCGTCGCGCCGCGCGGCCCCTCTAACGGAGCACAATACCAGTCGTCAACCACGCTTTTCAACCAGGCTAACGTGCCGGCGATATCTTTATCATGCAGCATACCAATCACCGCAAGCACGCGCCCGCGTTTCGGCAACATTTTCAGACGACCCGTCAGGTATTCCGCCGCGTGGGGATTATGGGCGACATCAAAGATAACGCGCGGCGACTCACTCACGATTTGAAAACGTCCCGGCAAGGTAGCCTGCGCAATACCGTCGCGAATCGCCTGCTCGTCAATATTCAACCTGCTGGCGCGCAGCGCGGCCAGAGCGGTGGCGGCATTCGGCTGAGGAACCTGCGGCAACGGCAGTCCGGCAAGCGTGCCGTCGCCATCGGTAAACGCCCAGTGGGTCGCTGTCACCTCATAACGCCAGTCAACGCCGCGACGCCGCAACAGCGCGCCGGTCTCCTGCGCGACATCCGCGATGGTTGCCGGCATTTCCGGTTCGCCGACGATAGCGGGTTTTTCCGCACGAAAAATCCCGGCTTTCTCGCGGCCGATACTTTCGCGATCCGGCCCCAGCCAGTCAGTATGGTCAAGCGCGATGCTGGTAATTACCGCTACATCGGCATCCACAATGTTCGTGGCGTCCAGGCGCCCGCCCAACCCGACCTCCAGAATCACCACGTCAAGGTTAGCCTGTTTAAACAGCCACAATGCCGACAACGTGCCATATTCAAAATAGGTCAATGAAATATCGCCGCGCGCCGCTTCTATTTCCGCAAAGGACGCGGTATGCGCGGATTCCGCTAATTCTTTCCCCTGCACGCGCACGCGCTCGGTGTAACGTACCAGATGAGGCGAACTATAGACGCCCACACGGTATCCCGCCGCGATTAACACCGACTCCAGCGTGCGACAGGTCGTACCTTTGCCGTTGGTTCCCGCAACGGTAAAAACGAACGGCGCAGGCTTGAGGATGTCCAGACGCGCTGCCACCTGGCTTACGCGCTCAAGGCCTAAATCGATACTCTTGCTGTGCAGGTTTTCCAGATAAGAAAGCCACGAGGCCAGGGGCGACGCAGCTTGAGGTATAGATTTGTTTTTCATTGTTTCCGCTGCTTCTTTACGGTGAAAAGCAAAAGGGCAGAGCCTGCGGCCCTGCCCTTTTCAGTTATCAGGCCTCAGACTCCTGATCCGGCGCCGGAGGCACCACCACGCCTTCACGCGGGGCGTCCGGGTTCGGCGCGGGCAGATTCATCAGCTTCGCCAGAATGCTCGCCAGCTTCAGGCGCATTTCCGGGCGGCGGACTATCATATCAATAGCGCCTTTTTCGATCAGGAACTCACTGCGCTGGAATCCTGGCGGCAGTTTTTCGCGAACGGTCTGTTCGATAACGCGCGGGCCGGCGAAGCCAATCAGAGCTTTTGGCTCGGCGATGTTGAGATCGCCCAGCATCGCAAAACTGGCGGAAACGCCGCCCATTGTCGGATCGGTCAATACCGAAATGTAGGGCAGACCACGTTCCTGCATTTTAGCCAGCGCCGCCGAGGTTTTCGCCATCTGCATCAGCGACATCAGCGCTTCTTGCATACGCGCGCCGCCGGAAGCAGAGAAACACACTAACGGACAGTTGTCTTCCAGCGCCTGTTCAACGGCGCGAACGAAGCGTGCGCCAACGACAGACCCCATTGAGCCGCCCATGAACGCGAATTCAAACGCGGCGGCGACAACCGGCATACCGTGAAGCGTCCCTTTCATGACCACCAGCGCGTCTTTCTCGCCGGTTTCTTTCTGCGCGGACGCCAGTCTGTCTTTATATTTTTTGGAGTCGCGGAACTTGAGCACGTCTTTTGGCTCCAGCTCGCTACCCAACTCCACAAGGGAACCTTCATCTAACAGGCTATGCAGGCGATTGCGCGCCGACATGCGCATATGATGGTCACACTTAGGACAGACCTCAAGATTACGTTCCAGCTCAGCGCGGTATAAAACCTGACCGCAGCTATCACACTTGGTCCACACCCCTTCAGGAATGCTAGCCTTGCGGGTGGGAGTAATGTTGCTTTTAATTCGTTCAATCCAGCTCATTGGTGACCTTTCTGCCTGAACCTTAGTCAGCTTTATTATAAGGGGCGCATAATGCCATTTTTGCCCCCAACAGACCATGAATGTTGCACATTAAAACATAACAGCCCGAAACTTTGGATAAAAAAGTGGTCGAACCGCTGAGTTACTTTCTATTTTGCGGCACGCGACGCAGCGCGCTTATGCCGGACAATCTCAATGACGCCAGGTAATATCGAAACCACGATAATCCCCACAATCAGCAGCTTAAGGTTATCCTGAATCAACGGTATCGTACCGAAGAAATAACCGGCGTAGGTAAAGAGCAGCACCCACAGCAGCGCGCCGATGACGTTATAGGCGGCAAAATGCCGATAGGACATGTGCCCCATCCCTGCCACAAACGGCGCAAAGGTTCTGACGATCGGCACGAAGCGAGCGAGAATGATAGTTTTACCGCCGTGTTTTTCATAAAACTGGTGGGTTTTATCCAGATAACTACGGCGGAAAATTTTCGAATTCGGATTACTGAACAGTTTTTCGCCGAACAGTCGACCAATCGTGTAATTTACCGCATCGCCGACAATTGCGGCGATCAGCATTAACGCCACCATGACATGCACATTGAGATCGTTGGTTTCCAGCGAAGCCAGCGCCCCGGCGACAAACAGCAGCGAGTCGCCCGGCAGGAACGGCGTGACGACCAGGCCGGTTTCACAAAACAGAATCAAAAACAAAATAGCGTACACCCAGACGCCGTACTCCGCGACCAGCTCCGCCAGATGCACATCGATGTGCAGAATAAAATCAATAATAAAGTAGATCAGGTCCATATTTGTCTTTGCCTTTCTACCCGACACGTTTCGGGTGTGCGATTCGGATTAGTCCGCCAGAAATAGCGGGCCCATTGGCGGTTTTGGAAGGTCAAACCGGTCAGGGTAATCCACCGCAACCAAATATAGCCCTTCCGCCTTCGCCGTTGCCGCCGCCAGCGTTCTGTCCCTGGCCGCTAACAGCTCTGCGATCCAGCTCTCCGGCTGGTTGTGAGCGCCTACTTCCAGCAGGCTGCCGACAATATTCCTGACCATATGATGAACAAAGGCATTCGCTTTGATATCGACCACCACATAAGGGCCGTGGCGGGTAACGTTGATGTGCATCACATTACGCCACGGCGTGCGCGACTGGCACTGCACTGCGCGAAACGAGGTAAAATCATTTTCGCCAAGCAGACACTGCGCCGCGCGATGCATCCGCTCTGCATCCAGCGGCTCATAGTAATGCGTCACGCCTTTTGCTAATACCGCAGGACGCAGTCGATGATTGTAGATGATATAGCGATAACGGCGAGCCGTAGCGCTAAATCGCGCGTGAAAATCATCCGGTACAGTTTTCACCCAGCGCACGGCAATGTCACCAGGCAAATTCGCATTTACCCCCAGCGTCCATGCCGCATCTTTGCGCAATGCGGTCGTTTCGAAATGGACAACCTGCCCGGTGCCGTGAACGCCGGCATCGGTACGCCCGGCGCAGAACACGTTAATAGGTTCATTTGCCACCTGCGAGAGCGCTTTTTCCAGCTTTTCCTGCACGCTGCGCACTTCATTCTGACGCTGCCAGCCATAATACTTGCTGCCGTCGTACTCAATACCCAGCGCAATTTTATAGACCGCCGATGATTGCTGTCCGGACATCAGTACAGATACTCCTGCACCAGCTTCTCCGCAATTTTAACGGCCATCAGCGCGCCGCCGAAACGCACGTTGTCCGCCACTGACCAGAACTGAATTTGTTCCGGCATACCGTAATCATTATGCACACAGCCAATAGAGAGCTGTGGATTGCCGGAAGCGTCGCCCACCTGCGTCGGGTAATCCGTCTCTTCTGACAGTACGATATCTTCACCGCGGGAAAATGCCTCGCGCGCCTCTTCCGCCGCCAGCGGACGGAGCGCTTCAAAGCTCACCATCTGCGCATGGCCATAGAACACCGGCGACTGCACGACACTGGCGGAGATCATCACGCCATCGTCCTGCAAAATTTTACGCACTTCATCGACGATACGACGTTCCTGGCGCACGCTGCCTTCCCGATCCGGCAGCAGCGGCAGCATATTGAACGCCAACTGGCGGCCAAAGAAATCATCTTCATCAATCGGTATGCCGTTAAGCAACTTCGCACTCTGTCCGGCCAGCGCATCGACCGCTTTTTTCCCCTGTGCGGACGCTGATAACATACTGGTGACGGCGATGCGCGACAGTCCCCCCTGATCGATTAACGGCTTGAGCGCCGCCAGCAGTTGACTGGTCAGACTATCGGCGACCGCAATCACGTTACGGTTACGGTAATCCGCCAGTACATACGGGTTAACTTCCGGCACGACCAGCGGCACATCAGGCTCCAGCGCGAACAGACCGCTGGAATCTATCACCAGGCAACCTGCATTAGTCGCGTCGTCTATCCAGGCAGCCGATGCCTCTGCGCCGGCAACGAAAAACGCCAACTGCGCCTGCGTCCAGTCAAAGTCCGCCGCATCCTGGACAATGACCGACTTGCCACCAAAACGGAGGTGCTCGCCCGCGCTTTCATGACGCGCCAACGCATAAATTTCACCGACCGGGAACTGGCGTTCAGCCAGTGTTTCAAGCAGGGCTTCGCCTACGGCGCCCGTTGCGCCCAGAATGGCAATGTTCCAGCCTTCAGACATGGTGATTTACTCCAGAAATACATAAGCGTCCCTGTCGCATTATTCGACAGGGAGCATTAAGAAGACATTAATGTGCCGGGTGATGAACAGCGTTAAAACCTAGCTTACACAGCAAGGCGGCTGCCGTTTCGTCGTCACACATCACGTATAAAGACGACCATTCACGGCGCTCAAGATAATTTTTACGCAATTTATCAAATTCACCCGGAATTCCAGCGACTTTACGCAGTGGCGCATCGTCGCGGCGCACATCATACACCAAATGCGCCAGTCTTTTCAGCGTCGGTTGATCCAGCGGGCCATGAAGCGTAATACGACCAAACTCAGGCGCAGGCAGTAATGTCTCCAGCGCGACACGCTGCTCGCGACCGATAAACGCGCTATACGCCTCAAAGACCTGGGTGGTGCCGCGCGCTTTGCCTTCCAGCGTATAGCCGGCAATATGCGACGTGCCGATATCCACGGCTTCCAGTAGCGCGACGTTAAGATCCGGTTCGCCCTCCCACACATCAAGCACCACGCTCAGCGGCTGCCCGGCATTAAGTCGCGCCAGCAACGCGGCGTTATCCACCACCGGACCGCGGCAGGCGTTAATGAGAATGGCGCCGGGTTTCAGTCGACGGATCAGCGTCTCATCGGCCAGATGCAGCGTTTTGTACGGTCCGTCTTTATAGAGCGGCGTATGGAAAGTCAGGACATCCGCTTCCTGCACCAGCTCATCCAGCGTACGAAAATCACCCTCGTCCCCGCGTGCGGCGCGTGGCGGATCGCACAGCAACGTGCGGATACCCAACGCTTCAAGCCTGGTCTGTAGCCGGCTTCCGACGTTACCCACGCCGACAATCCCTATAGTGCGATCGCGTAACGAAAAGCCGTCACGTTCGGCCAGCATCAACAGCGCGGAAAACACATACTCCACCACGGCGATAGCATTACAGCCGGGCGCGGCTGAAAAACCGATGCCCGCCTGCTTCAGCCATGCCTCATCCACATGATCGGTGCCTGCCGTAGCAGTACCAACGAAGTTAATCGGCGTGCCGCTCAGCAGCGATTCATTCACTTTCGTGACCGAACGCACCATTAACGCATCGGCATGGTTCAATTCTTCAACGGGGATCGGGCGACCCGGCACTGCCTTTACCTCACCCAGGCGGCTAAATAATTCGCGGGCGTAAGGCATATTTTCATCAACGAGAATTTTCACGACTGTCGTACCTGTTTGAGAACGAGAGTTAACCGGACAAGTGTGCCATAATCTGGCCGCCAGGCATATATTGCTCAGATTTATGGTTAAAGGATAATTAATTATGCATCCCATCTCCGGCGCCCCTGCACAGCCTCCAGGCGAAGGGCGTAATCCTCTTTCCGCTGCGAGCGAGCAGCCGCTTTCCATGCAACAGCGTACGGTACTGGAAAGGCTGATCACGCGCCTGATTTCACTGACCCAGCAGCAAAGCGCGGAAGTATGGGCCGGAATGAAACACGATCTGGGGATAAAAAATGACGCGCCGCTACTGTCGCGCCACTTCCCCGCCGCTGAACAGAATCTTACCCAGCGTCTGGGCGTAGCGCAGCAAAATCACGCCAATCGTCAGGTGCTTTCACAGCTAACAGAGCTGCTTGGCGTCGGAAATAATCGTCAGGCCGTCAGCGATTTTATCCGTCAGCAATACGGTCAAACCGCGCTTAGCCAGCTTACGCCCGATCAACTCAAAAACGTGCTGACGCTCCTGCAACAGGGGCAGCTTTCCATTCCGCAGCCGCAGCAACGTCCGGCAACGGATCGGCCATTATTGCCTGCTGAACATAATACGTTGAATCAGTTGGTGACGAAGCTGGCGGCCGCGACCGGCGAGTCAAACAAACTTATCTGGCAATCAATGCTGGAACTCTCCGGCGTGAAAAGCGGCGAGCTCATTCCGGCAAAACAGTTTACCCATCTGGCGACATGGCTACAGGCGCGGCAGACGCTGTCACTACAACACGCGCCTACGCTACATACGCTGCAGGCTGCGTTAAAACAACCGCTGGAACCGGACGAACTCACAGCGATCAAAGAGTATGCCCAACACACTTATCAAATTCAGCCGCAAACGGTGCTGACCACCGCCCAGGTGCAGGATTTACTTAACCATATTTTCCTGCGTCGCGTAGAGCGGGAGGCGGATGAGCTCGAACCGCTCTCTATTCAACCCATCTACCGCCCGTTTGCGCCGATGATTGAAACCGTGAAAAATCTGTCTGCGCGACCAGGCCTGTTGTTTATCGCGCTAATAATTGTACTGGCGCTTTTCTGGCTGGTTTCTTAACCGCGCCGGAACGATAATATCGTCACCAGGATGCCAACCACCGCGGAGATCGCTCCCGCGAGGAATACGGAAGGATAGCCGTATGACGTGGCCAGCATGCCCGCCAGCGGGCCGGTAACGCCGTAGGAGATATCCTGAAACGCGGCGTAGCCGCCGAGCGCCGTACCGCGTACCTGTGCAGGTACGCGTTTCACAACCTCCACGCCCAGCGCCGGGAAAATCAGTGAACACCCTGCCCCGGTGAGCGCCGCGCCTACCAGCGCTATCCAGGCCGTCGGCGCCAGCCACAAGAGCAGCAACCCTGCCGTCTCAACCAGCAATGAGACAACGGCGACCTTCACGCCGCCAAAGCGGTCCGGCATCCAACCGAACAATATGCGCATCAGTACAAACGCACCGCCAAACGCGGTCAGGGTGAATCCCGCCATCGTCCAGCCATTGCTGACAAAATAAAGTGAAATAAACGTACCGATGACGGCAAAGCCCACGCCCTGCAATGCCAGGCCCAGGCCCGGTTTCCAGATAAGCCCGACCACGCTCCACAGTGAAGGTCGCTCCCCCGTATACGCAGGCACTTTACGCACGGTGCCGTTGAATGCCCAGGCCAGCAGCGGTAAAACCATCGTCGTCCCCGCCAGCGCCGCGAAGCCAAAGTGGCTATGGATCAGCAAGCCCAACGGCGCACCGGCCGCCAGCGCGCCGTAAATCGCCATCCCGTTCCACGACATCACCTTACCGGAACGCGTTGGGCCAACCAGCCCCAGTCCCCAGGTCAGGGTTCCGGTCAGCAGCTGGCTTTCGCCAAATCCGAGGATCAAACGCCCGACAATAAGCAGCGCGAATTTTACTGGCGCGGAAACCGGCAACAGCGCGGCCAGGAGCCAGGCGGCGCCCGCCAGCCCGCAGGCAAGCATCCCCTGTAACGCCGATCGTTTAGCGCCATATTGATCCGCCAGCCGTCCGGCATAGCCGCGCGTCAGTACCGTCGCAAAAAACTGAATGCCCACGGCGATCCCAACCATCGTATTGCTATAGCCCAGTTCGTGATGAACAAAAAGCGGGATGACGGGTAACGGCAGGCCGACCGTCATATAGGTCAGGAAAACCGCAAAGGCGATGCGGAACAGCGAAAAATTCGCAGACGGGGTCGTTGTTTTTTGGCTAACTGCTGTCATGCATTACTCCAGAATGCAGAGTAAGGCGGGGAAAGGCCACGCCCCCCTCTACCTGAACGTCAGGATTAAGGTGCGTTGGATAACGTTAAACGCTTACGCATTATCGGAAGGATAATGTAGAAAGTGAAGTCTGCCTGTGAGACGCGAAACTTGTCAACCTTGAAATTGCAGCCAGGGTATCAACGTGGCGGCGTGTCATCAAACAGAAAGGGAAAGACCGCTTTCATCCCTCTCACCTTAAACCGTCCGGTCACCTGCTTGCGCTGTTCTGGCGTCAGTAACCTGAACATCATCTCCCAGATATCTTCAGGCTCCGCTTCCTGTAAGGAAATGGGTTCCGGCGTCGGTTCCTCTCCGCTGTCGTCCAGATAACGATGAACATAAAGAGGGAAAACAGATATATGAAACTCCTCGGCCTTTGATTTAACACGCTTACGCCTGACACCCTCTTTCCCTTCGCTGTACTTATACAAACGTTCGCGAACCGCAGGCTCGCTTCCCGGAAACCCCGGTAAGCCAAGACATTCCTTAACCGTGAACCATTCCTTTGCCATCGGTTTCTTTCCTTTCTCCTGATGAAATAAAAATATTTCTTCTTTTTCGCGAAATTTTGCTTTCTTTCTGGCACTATTCTCAGAGTGAAAAAGAAAGTAACTTTCTTTTTCTCGCGCTAATTTTTACCTTAAAAATATCGGTGCCGATAACACATCTTCTTAGGATTACAGAATGGAACCAAAAAGCCAGGACTGGCATCGTGCAGATATTAAAAGTGCACTTGAAAAAAGAGGTATTACGCTCAGAGATCTTTCTCGTCAGGCCGGTGTGCGGAATTTACCCGAAAGGCAATTCAGGCGGGCGGTATCACGCTGGGGCATACATATCATGCGAAAGATTATGGCCCAATGTTAAGAAGCGCCGGATTCACCGCTATTGGTACCTATGAAATGCCGCGCGAGGGTGACGTCATCATTATTCAACCTTACGCTGGCGGAAACCCGAGCGGTCACATGGCGATATACGATGGCACAGAGTGGTATTCAGATTTTAAACAACGCGATATGTGGGCCGGCCCGGGCTACCGGGCAGCCAGGCCCTCATATACCATCTACAGGAAGAATTAATGAAAACGTTCTCCCTTGTCGCGCTTATCCTGTTGCTTTGTAGTTGCTCTGCGCCTCATCACGACAGTACGCAGGCCGTGAAGCAGTTCTATACCTCATGGATGACGACGTTCACGAACGATGTGAATACCCCTGACGACACCACCGCCTTAATGCAACGTTACGTTGCTAAAGAGGTTATTCATCGCCTGGCGCTAATACAGTCCCTTTATGAACAGGAGATTGTGGGGGCAGATTATTTTATGTATGCGCAGGACTATGCGCCAGAGTGGATTCCACAGTTACGGGTTGGGAAGGCACACCCTTTCCTCGGCGGAGAAATAGTGGATGTTCTGTTGGCTACAGAGTCAACGCCCATCCACCTGGAAGTTTATACCCGTTGGGAAGAGGGACGCTGGAAAATTTACCGCGTTCGGGATGCTGACAGGGGTTATGAACAGCCGATTTATGACGCAGGCGCCATCACCCAGGCTGAGGCCTGGTCAGCGAAAGTCGCGCCGGAATATAAGAAGCATTAAAAAAGGGAACCGCCATCGGTCTCTTGTTCGTACCGGAGAGGTTAAAGCGCCTCTTGCATCAGGCTCTTATTCCGTCGCTGAAAACAGTAAGCCGAAAACAACCCAGGCATTATTTAAAATATGAAGTATTATCGGTATCATTAGCCCACGGCTTCTCATTCGAACAACGCATAATATCGATGAAAAAACAAACAGATAAACAAAAGTCACCGCAAAGAGATATTGTGTATGCATAAATGCAAAAGCGAGTGAAGTAATAATAATACCGGAAGCTCTTGAGTACCGACCCCAACCGATACTGCTGTTTAATAAAAACCCTCTGAATATAATTTCCTCCGCCACAGGAGCCAGAAAGCACATCGCCAGCGTGTTAAGAAATTTATGAAGAAAAAATTGCCTTGATAACTCGGCCATCCAGGGTTCCGGGCCACTAAAAGCATTGTAGAGAACGGTAAGGCACACCAGGGCCAGCGCCGGAACAAAACACTCCACGAATGATAAGCGACCCAATGATAAAAACGGGTAATACTTTGAATAAATACTCCAGGCGGCAATCGCATAGACAAAAACAATACTATATATAAAAGGCGCAGCCAGACCTCCCAAATAAAGCCAGGCATAGGAAGGCGAAAATGAGGCAAAAACAAAAATGCCGAACAAACCAAATAAAACAGCCACACAACTCAAACTATGCCTAATTTTATCTAATGTATTAGTTGGCATTTATATAATATCCATATAATTTGTTGTTCCCTGAATGAATAAATATCCTCCGGCATAGCCGGAGGTTTTTCAGATGCGCCTATAAGGCTCTCTTACCAGCCGCGCCCTAACAGGCGCATACGATCTGACATTTGCATCAAACTTCGTTACTTACGGCCCGTAAACGGGCTGCCCGGATACGGGATCGATAATTGCTCACCCATTTTATCCTCTTCAAGCTGGTGCTTTATGTAGTCCTGTATCTTCGCCGTGTTCTTACCCACCGTATCGACATAGTACCCTCTGCACCAGAACTCCCTGTTCCTGTATTTGAATTTTAGATCCCCAAACTGCTCGTAAAGCATCAGACTACTTTTACCCTTCAGATATCCCATGAAACTCGACACACTCATCTTCGGCGGGATCTCCAGAAGCATGTGAATATGATCTGCACAACATTCTGCTTCCAGAATTCGTACGTTTTTCCATTCACACAATTTTCTTAATATGCTGCCTACTGCCCTACGCTTCTCTCCATAGAACGCTTGTCTTCGGTATTTGGGCGCGAAAACTATGTGATATTTACAGTTCCATCGGGTGTGCGCTAAGCTCTTTTCGTCCCCCATTGGGACCCCCTTTTGATTTCTTGTTGAACTTTTGCAGTTGCCAGACCGCAAGATGTTTTAACAAATCAAAAGGGGTTTTAATAACTGGCTTAAAGCTGAAAGCTTTCCGGAACCCCCAGCCTAGCTGGGGGTTTTCCATAGACAAAAAACAGGTCGCATTAGCGACCTGTTTCATTGTTGATACTACAACGTAATAGTCAGGCTTACAACTTACGCATCACCAGCGTGGCGTTGGTGCCGCCAAAACCGAAGCTGTTAGACATTACGGTAGTCAGTTCACGCTCGGTCGTTTCGGTCACGATGTTCAGACCCGCAGCCTGCTCATCCAGCTCTTCGATGTTGATGCTCGGCGCGATAAAACCGTGCTCCAGCATCAGCAGAGAGTAGATGGCTTCCTGCACGCCAGCCGCACCCAGCGAGTGGCCGGTCATCGCTTTGGTCGCGGAGATAGCCGGGCTGTTATCGCCAAACACTTCACGGATTGCACCGAGTTCTTTCACGTCGCCTACCGGAGTAGAGGTACCGTGAGAGTTCAGGTAGTCGATCGGCGTGTCTACGCCGTGCATCGCCATCTGCATGCAACGTACTGCGCCTTCACCAGACGGAGCAACCATGTCTGCGCCGTCGGATGTTGCGCCGTAACCGACGATTTCCGCATAGATATGCGCGCCGCGCGCCAGAGCGTGTTCCAGCTCTTCGACAACAACCATACCGCCACCGCCCGCGATGACAAACCCATCACGGTGCGCATCATAGGTACGGGACGCTTTTTCAGGCGTATCGTTATATTTGGTGGACAGTGCCCCCATCGCGTCGAACTCACAGGCCATTTCCCAGCACAGCTCTTCGCCGCCGCCAGCAAAAACGATGTCCTGTTTGCCCAGTTGGATCTGTTCAACCGCATTGCCGATACAGTGTGCGGAGGTCGCGCAAGCGGAGCTAATGGAGTAGTTCACGCCATAAATTTTAAACGGCGTAGCGAGGCAGGCGGAAACGCCGGATGCCATTGCTTTCGTCACCACATACGGGCCCACGGCTTTCAGACCACGCGGGCTACGCATGGCGTCTGCGCCAAAGACCTGGAATTTCGGGGAGCCGCCGCCGGAACCTGCAATCAGGCCGACACGCGGGTTATTCTGATAGACTTCCGGCGCCAGACCGGCGTCGGCCACTGCCTGCTCCATAGACAGATAAGCATAGATGGAGGCGTCGCTCATAAAGCGCACGACTTTGCGGTCAATGAGGCCAGTGGTATCCAGTTTTACGTTGCCCCATACCTGGCTACGCATGCCGGCGTCCTTCAGCTCCTGAGAGAAAGTGATCCCTGAACGTCCTTCACGCAGAGATGCCAGGACTTCCTGCTGGTTATTACCGATGCTGGAAACGATGCCCAGGCCAGTAATCACTGCACGTTTCATTCAATACCTCTGTAATTCGCACTATTTTTAAGTTTCGATTGGCACAATAGCGTACACTTGTACGCCGAACAAGTCCGATCAGCCATTTAGTACGGAAATTTGCGCCATCAGGCACACATCGTTAAGATCGCGATACCGCCCGTCAGACGAGTAACTTACGTGAAACAATACGCCATACAACCCGCCACACTCGAATTTAACGCTGAGGGTACACCTGTTTCCCGAGATTTTGATGATGTCTATTTTTCTAATGACAATGGACTCGAAGAGACACGCTACGTTTTTCTTGGCGGCAATCGTCTTGTGGAGCGATTTCCCGTACATTCACATCCATTATTTATAGTCGCGGAAAGCGGTTTTGGCACCGGACTCAACTTCCTGACGCTGTGGCAGGCGTTTGACAGCTTTCGTTCTGCGCACCCACAGGCGACGCTGCAAAGGTTACATTTCATCAGTTTTGAGAAATTCCCGTTAACGCGCGGCGATCTGGCGCTGGCGCACCAACACTGGCCGGAGCTCGCGCCCTGGGCAGAGCAGCTGCAGGCGCAATGGCCGCTGCCGCTCCCGGGGTGCCACCGCCTATTGCTGGATCGGGGTCGGGTGACGCTGGATTTGTGGTTTGGCGATATTAATGAGCTGACCGACCAACTGGACGCCACGCTGAATCAAACAGTCGACGCCTGGTTCCTCGACGGTTTTGCCCCGGCGAAAAATCCGGATATGTGGACGCCAAACCTGTTTAACGCGATGGCGCGGCTGGCGCGGCCCGGCGCAACGCTGGCGACGTTTACCTCGGCGGGCTTCGTTCGTCGGGGATTACAGGAAGCCGGTTTTACCATGCAAAAACGCAAAGGCTTCGGACGTAAACGCGAGATGCTTTGCGGAGTGATGGAACAACACCTCATGCCGACCCTTTCCGCGCCCTGGTTTTACCGCAGCGGAAGCGAAAAACGTGAAACGGCGATCATTGGCGGCGGCATCGCCAGCGCGCTGTTATCACTGGCGTTACTGCGTCGCGGCTGGCAGGTGACGCTCTATTGCGCGGACGACCAGCCCGCCCAGGGCGCCTCCGGTAATCGACAGGGTGCGCTTTATCCACTCCTTAGCAAACATGACGCCGCCATTAATCGCTTTTTCCCGACCGCATTCACCTTTGCCCGTCGCCTGTATGATGCCCTGCCCGTCTCTTTTGATCATGACTGGTGCGGCGTGACGCAGCTCGGATGGGATGAGAAAAGCCAGCAGAAAATTGCCCAGATGCTGTCCCTGGCGCTGCCCGCCGGACTGGCCTCGGCGCTCAATGCCGAAGAGGCGGAACAGGCGGTTGGCGTGACGACACGCTGCGGAGGAATTACCTATCCGGCAGGCGGCTGGCTGTGCCCGGAACAATTAACTCGCGCAGTCATCGCTCTGGCGACCGAGCAGGGTTTACAAACGCGCTTTTGCCATACGCTCACGTCGCTCGTTGCGCAGGAGTCGTGCTGGCAACTGCGCTTTACGTCAGGTGAAACCGCCAGCCATGAGACCGTCGTCCTGGCGAACGGCCATCAGATTAACCGTTTTGATCAGACCCAGCCGCTGCCGGTGTATGCCGTCGGGGGGCAGGTCAGTCATATTCCCACCACCCCCGCCCTCTCGGCGTTGCGTCAGGTGTTATGCTACGACGGCTATCTGACGCCGCAAAATCCGCATAATCAGCAGCACTGTATTGGCGCCAGCTATCACCGGGGTGACGAAAGCACCGTCTGGCGCGAAGAAGATCAGCGTCAGAACCGACAGCGTCTGCTTGACTGTTTTCCGGATGCGAACTGGGCCACAGAGGTTGACGTTAGCGGCAACAGCGCCCGTTGCGGCGTGCGTTGCGCAACCCGCGACCATCTGCCGATGGTGGGCAATGTTCCGGATTACCATGCCACGCTGACGCATTACGCCGATTTAGCCGATAACAAAACGTCGGCGGCGCCTGCGCCTGTGTATCCGGGTTTATTTATGCTCGGCGCGCTGGGATCGCGCGGTTTGTGCTCAGCGCCATTATGCGCAGAAATTCTAGCGGCGCAGATGAGTAACGAGCCGATTCCACTGGATGCCGGTACGCTGGCGGCGTTAAATCCAAATCGGTTATGGGTGAGAAAGTTATTGAAGGGAAAAGTGGTGAAGTAATGGGTCAGTCAATAGCGGAAGGCGGCAAGCGTCGCCTTCCGGCCCACGGCGTTATTGTTTTGCCTTGTCGAACAAATTGTCCCACATCGCTTTGACTAACGCCTGATCGCGCGGCGACAGTTCGCCGGCGCCGATCGCTTTCTCCAGACTTTGGCTAACGTTGGCATAGACCGCCTCAACGGAGTGGTCATCACCGCTCTCCAGCTCGGCAATGGCTAACGTCAGGTGGCCACGCAGGTATCCACTGGCAAAAAGCTCATCGTCGCTGGCGTGCTCTACCATATCGTCAATTAATGCCAGAATGCGTGATTCAAACTCCGCGATCATCTTCTTTCCTCATTGTAAACGTGGCGCTGGCTTTAATTAAGCGCTTCCGGCCACGGGAACTGTTCCGCCTTAAGTTCGGGCGTGTGATAGTAATTCTGTAGCGCTTTGATGAAGCGGGCCGGACGTTCAGGAATGCCCTGCTCCAGATACGCCATTACCTGCGCATGAACCCGGCGCTGAAACGCCACGCGATCCGGCTCAATATCGCCTTCCAGATTGTCGCAACTGACGTTAAAGGGATACCCCGCCGCCACGCAAAACAACCAGTCGAAAGCCTGTGGCTTCACCTCGACGTCTTCAAATTGACTTTGGGTCTGCGCGTCGCGTCCATCCGGGCAGTACCAGTAACCAAAGTCAACCAGTTCGCGGCGCGCCTTACCGGCGATACACCAGTGAGAAATCTCATGCAGCGCGCTGGCGTAAAACCCATGCGCAAAGACGATGCGGTGGTACGGTACCTGCGCGTCAGCAGGAAGATAGATCGGTTCGTCGTCGCCTTTAATCAGACGGGTATTAAATTCTTCGGCAAAGCAGCCGTTAAAAATCTCAATTAACTGTTCGTAATGGTGCGTATTGTTCATTAATTCATCCCCAACCAGTGGAGGATCTCCTGTCCGTGGCTATCATAAAGTAACCTGGCGCTCATTACCGCCGAGACAATAACGATCATCGGTCTGATAAGCTTTTGGCCTTTGCTCAATACCAGACGCGACCCCATTCGCGCCCCTAAAAACTGACCAACCAGCATCACGAAGCCCGTCGCCCAGATCACTTTGCCGCCGATGATAAATAACAGCAGGCCGCCAACGTTGGAGGTAGCGTTAAGCACTTTGGCATGTGCCGTGGATTTCGCCAGGTTATAGCCACATAAGGTGACAAACGCCAGAGCGTAAAACGACCCGGCGGCAGGCCCGAAAAAGCCGTCGTAAAACCCGACGCATCCCCCGGCTATCAGCGCGAACGGTAATCCATACAGGCGGCGCTGGCGATCTTCCTCGCCCAGCTTCGGCATCAATAAAAAATAGAGGCCGATGAAAATCACCAGGATAGGCAAGATCTGGCGCAAAATATCCGCCTGCACGTGCTGCACCAGCAGCGCGCCGCTCATTGAGCCAATGAACGTCATCAGAATATTGAGCTTTTGCTCGGCCAGGTTTACCACTTTACGGCGAATAAAATAGAGCGAAGACGAGAGGGAGCCGCCGCACGCCTGTAATTTATTGGTCGCCAGCGCGTTTGCCGGCGACATCCCGGCGGCCATCAGCGCAGGGATAGTGAGCAGCCCTCCGCCCCCGGCGATAGAATCGATAAATCCTGCCAGTACGGCGACAAAAAACAGCACCACCAGCAGCAGCGGGGAGACCATAAACAGATCATAAAAATTGTCCATCAGAGTACATGCTCATCCAGTAGCGCCTGGCAGGAAGGCGGCAGCGGCGGCGGTGTCTTCTTCTCAGGCTTTGTGGTGCCAGGTTTTGGCGGTTCGAACCAGCTTTGCAGTTCAGCGCCGCATCCATCGCCCGGCGGGGGTAAAGGTTGATCTTCGCACTCCAGGCTGTCGGCAGGGCAGCGTAAACGCACGTGCATATGCGCGCGATGCTGGAACCAGGGGCGTACTTTACGTAGCCAGTCACGATCGTTTCCGGCATCGAGGCAAAGCTGTTGTTTAATAGCCGGATTGACGAAAATACGGGTGACGTCATTGTCTTGTGCCGCCAGTTTGATCAGACTGGCGATATCCGACGACCAGCGCGACGGCACGACGTGTTTACCGTCGCGGGACACCAGATCTAACGCCTGCGGGCGCAATAGCTGCGCCTGGCTCCAGCGCGTTTTCGGCAACTGCAAGAAAATATCCACATCAAGCCCGGTCTGATGACTGGCGTGTCCGCCATTAAAGCGGCCTCCGGCAGGCATCCCCATGTCGCCTATCAGGACGGTTCCGAGCCCCCGTTGCTGCGCCTGATGACTCAACCGCTGGATAAACATAACCAGATCCGGGTGGCCGAAATAACGGCGCTGATCGGTGCGCATCACCTGATAATTATCGGACTGTACCGGCAACGTGTCGGCGCCAATGATGCATCCGTTAGCAAAGCTACCAATAGACTGGGCGGCGCCGGGGACAGGATGAGTTATTTTCTGCCACGGCGTCGCCGCCAGGCTGGCGCTACTGACAAACCATGCCAGCAGCGCAATCGCGGTTTTTTTCATTTCTTACCAGCGTGGAATCTCTGTCTTTACATCCGCATTCTGTGCCCGATGGCGCAGCAGGTGATCCATCAGCACGATCGCCAGCATGGCTTCTGCGATCGGCACTGCGCGAATCCCCACACACGGATCGTGGCGCCCTTTGGTGATCATTTCGACTTCTTCACCTGCCCGGTTGATCGTACGTCCCGGCACGGTAATGCTGGAGGTAGGTTTCAGCGCCATATGCGCCACAATGTGTTGCCCGCTACTGATGCCACCGAGGATGCCGCCAGCGTGGTTGCTCTGAAAACCCTGCGCCGTGATTTCATCGCGATTCTGGCTGCCGCGCAGCGCCACCACGTTAAATCCTTCGCCGATCTCCACGCCTTTCACCGCATTGATGCTCATCAGCGCATGGGCGATGTCCGCATCCAGTCGGTCAAATACCGGTTCGCCAAGCCCTGCCGGCACGCCGCTCGCCATCACCGTCACTTTCGCGCCGATGGAGTCACCCTCTTTTTTCAGCGCGCGCATCAGTTCGTCCAGCGCGTCAAGTTTGTCTGCATCGGGGCAAAAGAACGGATTAAGCTCAACCTGACGCCAGTCTTTAATCTCCAGCGGAATGTCGCCCATCTGGGTCAGGCAGCCGCGGATTTCGATACCGAACTTTTCCGCCAGGTATTTCTTGGCGATCGCCCCTGCCGCTACGCGCATCGCGGTTTCACGCGCGGAAGAACGTCCACCGCCACGGTAATCACGCAGGCCGTATTTCTGCTCATAGGTGTAATCCGCGTGTCCCGGACGAAAAACATCTTTAATCGCGCTGTAGTCCTGCGAGCGCTGATCGGTGTTTTCAATCAGCAGGCCAATGCTGGTGCCGGTCGTCACGCCATCAAACACGCCGGAGAGAATTTTTACCTGATCCGGTTCGCGGCGCTGGGTAGTATAGCGCGAGGTGCCGGGGCGGCGTCTGTCGAGATCGTGCTGCAGATCGGCCTCCGTTAACGGGATGCCGGGCGGCACGCCATCGACGATACACCCAAGCGCCAGCCCGTGTGATTCGCCGAAAGTGGTTACGCGAAAGAGTTGTCCAATTGTGTTTCCTGCCATCACGGCTCCGTTATCGTTGTTGTCGTTTGCGTGTTTTAATCTTTATAAATGTTGAAATGTTCACGGGCCGCGAGCAACTGCGCTTTGGTCAACATAAAGACGCCATCGCCGCCGTTGTCAAACTCCAGCCAGGTGAACGGCACATCCGGATACTGCTCCATCAGATGTACCATGCTGTTTCCGACTTCACAAATCAGAACGCCGTCATCGGACAGATAATCCGGCGCATTCCCCAGGATACGACGGGTCAATTTGAGGCCGTCAGTGCCGGACGCCAGCCCCAGCTCAGGTTCGTGGCGATATTCGTTCGGCAGATCGGACATATCCTCCGCATCGACATAAGGCGGGTTAGTGACAATCAGATCGTACTGAACTTTCGGCAGATCGCGGAACAGATCGGAACGGATTGGCGTCACGTGATGGATAAGACCGTGTTCTTCAATGTTATGCTCGGCGACAGCCAGCGCATCCGGCGAAATATCGACCGCATCAACCTCTGCGTCCGGGAAAGCATAAGCACAGGCGATGGCGATGCAGCCGCTACCGGTACACATATCCAGAATATATTTCGGCTGTTGGCTAATAAGGCCGGCGAAGTGGTTATTAATCAGCTCGCCAATCGGCGAACGCGGCACCAGCACGCGCTCATCGACATAAAATTCGTGGCCGCAGAACCAGGCTTTATTGGTCAGGTAGGCGACCGGGATACGCTCGTTAATGCGACGAATCACTCGCTCGACAATGCGGTGTTTTTCGCTGGACGTCAGCCGCGCGGTCCGCATATCCTCCGGAATATCCAGCGGCAGATAAAGAGACGGCAACACCAGTTGTACCGCTTCATCCCACGGGTTATCGGTACCGTGTCCATACCAGATATTCGCCGCGCTAAAGCGGCTTACCGCCCAGCGCAACATGTCCTGAATGGTATGCAGTTCACTTACTGCTTCATCGACGAAAATTTTATCCACGTATTCCTCCAGGGCATGCTCGCATTAAATTCGGCGGCTAGTTTGCCACGAAGACAGGGATAAATCAGCATTGACGCGGCGGGAGAATACGAAAAATCCGTTTTGACCGTTCGGATATCCTCCGGGTCGGGTAAACTAAGGCAAAAGATCAGACGAGACCCACGAATGAAAAAGAAAACATCGCTCAGCGAGGAGGACCAGGCGCTGTTCCGTCAGCTGATGGTCGGCACCCGAAAGATTAAACAGGATACTATCGTCCATCGGCCGCTGCGCAAGAAAATCACGGAAGTCCCTACCCGAAGGTTAATTCAGGAACAGGCGGACGCCAGCCACTATTTTTCTGATGAGTTCCAGCCGCTGCTCAATACGGAAGGGCCGGTAAAGTATGTCCGTGAAGATGTCAGCCATTTCGAGCTAAAAAAAATGCGCCGCGGCGACTATTCGCCGGAACTGTTTCTGGATTTACACGGCTTAACGCAGCTTCAGGCCAAGCAGGAACTGGGAGTGCTGATTGCCGCCTGCCGTCGGGAACATATTTTTTGCGCCTGCGTCATGCATGGACACGGTAAACATATTCTGAAACAGCAAACGCCGTTATGGCTGGCGCAGCATCCGCATGTGATGGCCTTTCATCAGGCGCCGAAAGAGTACGGCGGCGACGCCGCGCTGCTGGTGTTGATTGAAGTGGAAGAGTGGCAACCGCCCGAATTACCCTGATGCGGAATTGCCGGATGGCGGCGCAAGCGCCTTATCCAGCCTACGAACAGCCAACGCTGTCGTAGGCCTGATAAGCGAAGCGCCATCAGGCAGCAAAGATTAAATCGCTTTCGCCATTTTCAGATTGCAGGGACTCATTTGCCAGTTGAATGTCCCCTTGCCGCTTTCATCAAGCGTAACGTTGGCAATTGCGGACGTCGTGAACATCGGCGGCGTTTCGCCCGGACAAAGCTCAGATACCAGGTATCCGACCAGAGGTAAGTGAGAGATCACCAGCACCGATCCGATCTCTTCATTGGCCAGCGCCTGGAGGTAGGCGCTGACCAGACCGACATCGCCACAGGGCGTTAGCTCCGGCAGGACATCCACCTGAGCCGGCAGATTCATACAATCGCCGACCACATCTAACGTCTGTTCGGCCCGAAGAAACGGACTCACCAGAACACGTTCGATATCCACTTTTTGACCTTTCAGCCAGTTCGCCATCAGGCGAGACTCGTCACACCCACAAGGGGTCAAGGGACGAACCGAATCACTGGCGGCATCGAGGGCTGCGTCGCCGTGACGCATGATAAAAACTTGCATATTGCACCGCTTTTGTTAACCAGTTTCACCAACACGCTTACCACATGCCCCTATTGGCTGCGGCAAAAATGCGGTGGCCGGCATTGTGCCTTATCCATTCACTGAATGAAACGCTGTTTTTTACCTCAATGGCGTAAGTATAGTCAATCCTTGATTATTATTTCGCCACTAAGGAGGCATTCAGTGCGGATTCATATTCTCTTTGACCTCAATTTCCCTGGTCAGTTTCCCCATTCGTCCAGAAATGCTCCCTGCGCTCCGCCATGCGCACTAATTGTTCACAAGGCGCGTAACGAGGACCGTAAAGTGCGGCCAGGCGCTGTAATGTCGCCACCATTTCACCCGGCCCGAGAGCATCCATATAGCGGAACGGGCCACCGAGAAACGGCGGAAAACCGATACCAAACACGGCGCCAATATCGCCATCGCGCGCGCTGCGAATCACTTTTTCGTCGAAACAGCGCGCCGCTTCGTTAAGCATTAACATGACACAGCGCTCTGCCACCTGCTGCGCAGACAGTCGACTCTGCCCTTGCACGCCAATAAGCTTATAAATAGCAGGGTCAACCTGTTTTTTGCTTTTACGCCCTTTTTCGCCATAAAGATAGAAACCGCGACCATTTTTTCTACCTTTGCGATCGTCATTCAAAATTGAAGCGACAACATTTGCAGGCGCGCTAAAACGTTCTCCATACGCCGCCTCAAGCACAGGAATAATTTTAGTGCCCGTGTCGATTCCTACCTCATCCAAAAGTTGGATTGGCCCCACCGGAAAACCAAATTTTACCAGGGCGGCGTCAATATGTTCGACGCGTTCGCCTTCAGTCAGCATCCGAATCGCCTCATTGATATACGGCGCAAGAATTCGGTTAACATAAAACCCGGCTTTATCACTGACGACTATCGGGGTTTTACCCTGTTTTTTCGCCAGCTTAACGGTCGTGGCGATGGTCTGCGCGGAAGTAGACGCATGAGGAATAACCTCAACCAGCGGCATTTTTTCGACCGGGCTAAAAAAGTGCAATCCAATCACCTGTTCCGGTCTGGCCGCATTCGCCGCAATATCGCCAATCGGCAGGGAAGAAGTATTGGAGGCAAAAATGGTGTGAGCAGCGCAATTTTGTTCCACTTCCGCCACCATCTGTTGTTTTAACGGCAGATCTTCAAACACCGCTTCAATGACCAGATCACGATGACTGAAACCACGGTAATCGGTCGAACCTGATATCAATGCCAACTGTTTATCGCGTTCGTTGGCTTTGATATGGCGGCGGCGTACTTTTGTTTCAAGCAGATCCCAGCTGTATTTCAGAGCATGATTGATCCCCTGAGTATTTATATCCTTAATTCGTACTGGCAAACCGCCTTTACAGGCCGTAACCCAGGCGATACCGCCGCCCATTAACCCGCCGCCTAAGATGCCCACGCTGTTCAGCGGGCCGGGCGGCGCATCGCTACCGGGATCTTTTTTCACCTCGGTACTGGCAAAGAAAACAGCGCGCAGCGCCTGCGATTGAGGCGTCATCGCCAGCTCGCCGAAAGCGCGCGCTTCCGCGTCATAGCCGCTACTGCTGCCCTGCGCCAGTCCGGTTTCAATCACATCAATGATCCGCTCCGTCGCCGGATAATTACCCTGCGTTTTTTGCGCTGTCTTTTTACGCACCAGGCGAAATAACAGCGCGCGCCCCAGCGGCCCCGCCAGGATACGTTCACGGACCGGTAATGTCCGCTGCGCCAGGCGTTCTTTTTTAGCCAGCTCGACAGCCGCTTCCAGTAAAATAGTTTGCGGCACCACATCATCAACCAGCCCGGCTTTAAGCGCCTGTCTGGCGCGAAGCTGTTTACCTGTCAGGATCATATCCAGCGCGGTACTGACCCCCACCAGCCGTGGAAGTCGCTGCGTTCCGCCCGATCCCGGTAAAAGCCCTAACTGTACCTCCGGCAGTCCGAGAACGGTTTTAACGTCGTCGGTACAGATACGCCGATGGCAGGCCAGCGCCATTTCAAGACCGCCCCCCAGGCAGGCGCCGTGAATGGCAGCGATAACCGGAACAGGCAACGCCTGGATCTCCGCCATCAGTTGTTGCCCCTGACGCGCCAGCGTTTCCGCTTCCTGCGCGTTTTGGCAGTGACCTATCATGTTGATATCAGCGCCAGCAATAAAGTTATCTGCTTTGGCTGAGATAAAAACAACGCCCTGCAACGCTTTATTTTCCCGGATCTGCTTCAGGATGGCGCGTACCTGCGCGGCAAACTCCGCTTTCAGGGTGTTCACCTTTTCTCCAGGGACATCAATAGCGACAACCGCGACATTATCCAGACGCACGTTAAGCATAAAAGCTGATGTGGTAGTCATTATTCCGCCTCCAGAACCATCGCCGCGCCAAGACCGCCAGCCGCGCAGGCCGTGACCAGGCCAAAACCTCCGCCCCGACGCCGTAATTCATGCAACGTTTGGGTTATCATCCGCGCGCCCGTTGCGGCAAAAGGATGCCCGTAGGCGATTGAGCCGCCGAGCACGTTGAATTTAGCGTCATCCACCTCCCCTGTCGCCTGCGCACAACCAAGCACCTCACGGGCAAATCGTTCGCTGCCCAGCAGTTGTAAGTTCGCCAGAGTCTGAGCGGCAAACGCTTCATGCATGTCAAAAAGCGTCAGATCGGCCATCGTCAACCCGGCCCGCTCCAGCGCCAGCGGCGTTGACCAGGCCGGCCCCAATAGCATGTCCTGCCAGACATCAATAGCGGTAAAGGCGTAGCTGCGCAGATAACCAAGCGGGCGCAGCCCCAGCTCTTTAGCGCGGGATTCGGTCATCAGAATAACGGCGGCAGCGCCGTCGGTCAGCGGTGTACTGTTGGCGGCGGTTACGGAGCCATGTTTTCGGTCAAAAGCGGGACGCAGTTTAGCGTAGTCCGCCAGCGTGGAGGCGCCGCGAATGTTGTTGTCTTCTGCAAAGGGGTTTTTATACGGCGGCACATAGGTCGTCATCACTTCTTCCGCCAGTTTGCCCTCCGCCCATGCCTGCGCGGCGCGCTGATGTGAACGATGCGCCAGCGCGTCCTGCTGTTCACGCGTAATACCATACGTTTTCGCCATCTGTTCGGCGGTATCGCCCATGCGCAGACCGGTGGAATACTCAGCAACGGCGGGAGGAACGGGCAGCAGGTCGCGTAAGCGCAGACGAGAAAAAAGCGTCAGCCGTTGGCGGGTCGTCCGGGCTTTATTGACATCAACCAGTACCCGCGCCAGGGCTTTACTCACGCCTATTGGCAGTACCGACGACGAATCTGCGCCGCCAGCGATACCGGCGCGTATCGTGCCGGCCATCAGGCTTTCCGCCACATTCGCTACCGCCTGAAAACTGGTGGCGCAGGCGCGGCTTACGCTATAGGCATCGGTATGAACATTCATCCCCGTACCCAGCACAATTTCGCGCGCAATATTGGGGGCTTCCGGCATTTGTACTACCTGACCAAAAACCAGTTGCTCAATGGCATCGGCTGGAATTTCACTGCGCGCCAGCAGCTCGCCTACCACCATCTTGCCGAGATCAACAGCGGGAATACCATGAAATGCAGTGGCCTGACGAGCGAAGGGGGTTCGTAACCCACTGACAATAGCAATGCGATCGCCCTGGCGGGTGACCAACGGTAAAGCCTGACGCATAGTACTCCCCTGTAAAAAAATAAATTAGTGGTCTGACCTGATCACAGTCTTAACCAATTTTTTACATTTAGCCAAGCAGAGAGAAAAGAAAGTGGGAGCTAAGGCACAGTGAAGGGAAGCGACAAAAAAAGAAAACGCCTCCGCCAGATGATGACGGAGGCGTCGTGAATGAACGGATTAACGCAGGCCGAGCTGGAAGATCAGCGTTTCTGCTTCGCAGGCGAAAACAAAATCAATATCCAGACGAACGCCTTCGGATTCCTCGGTAAAGGTTGGCGTAATTTGGCAAGGTTCAGACTCCACGCTACGCGCTTTTTCGGTTAACGCCGCCAGCGTCTCTTCAGCCTCTGCGCGGGTAGCGAATACGCGGCTGTATGACGCGGTGCAATCGGAGTTGTCCATGATGGTTCCAACGTCCATACAGCAGCAAACCGGGGTTTCATCAGCACTGCATTTACTCATTGTAGATTTCCTCTGTATTTGCACCCAGGGTGCCAGATAAACGATGGGGATATTTTACGCTCCCGGCATTCGCCTCTCCAGTCGTTAATGGTGGGAAACGCGTTAAGTGACCGAAATCACACTTAAAAATGATCTAAAACAAAAATCGCGCGATCGGGTGACCGTTAAGCCCGCCGATTTTGCCAGCCAGATCTCGTTTCTAAGATCACAATTGAAAAAACTTATAAACATACTTGCAACATTCTAGCTGGTCAGACCTATACTCTCGCCACTGGTCTGATTTCTAAGTCGTACCGCAGACCCTACACTTCGCGCTCCTGTTACAGCATGTAACATAGTTTGTATAAAAATAATCAATGAGGTTATGGTCATGAGCCAGAAAACCCTGTTTACAAAGTCTGCTCTCGCAGTCGCAGTGGCAATCATCTCCACCCAGGCCTGGTCTGCAGGCTTTCAGTTAAACGAATTTTCTTCCTCTGGCCTTGGCCGGGCCTATTCGGGTGAAGGCGCAATCGCAGATGATGCGGGTAACGTTAGCCGCAACCCGGCGTTAATTACCATGTTTGACCGCCCGACGTTTTCAGCGGGCGCGGTTTATATTGATCCTGATGTTAATATTAGCGGGACATCGCCATCTCGTCGGACGTTAGATGCGGATAACATCGCGCCGACGGCCTGGGTGCCGAACGTCCATTTTGTCGCCCCGATTAACGACCAGTTTGGCTGGGGGGCTTCTATTACCTCTAACTATGGTCTGGCGACAGAGTTTAACGACACATACGCCGGCGGCTCGGTTGGCGGTACGACCGATCTTGAAACCATGAACCTGAATTTAAGCGGCGCTTATCGCTTAAATGAGGCCTGGAGCTTCGGCCTCGGCTTTGATGCGGTATACGCGCGTGCAAAAATCGAACGTTTTGCGGGCGATTTAGGCCAGTTGGTCGCGGCACAGAATCCGGCGCTGGCGCCGGTCGCGGGTCAGATTCCCAGCGACACCAAGATTGCCCACCTGAACGGTAATCAGTGGGGCTTTGGCTGGAATGCCGGTATCCTTTATGAATTGGATAAAAATAACCGCTACGCGCTGACCTACCGCTCGGAAGTCAAAATTGACTTTAAAGGCAACTACAGTAGCGATCTTCCCATCGCTATAAACCGATTTAACCTGCCTATCCCAACGGCAACCGGCGGCGCGACGCAGTCAGGCTACCTGACGCTGAATCTGCCGGAAATGTGGGAAGTGTCCGGTTATAACCGTGTGGCGCCACAGTGGGCCATCCACTATAGCCTGGCCTATACCAGCTGGAGCCAGTTCCAGGAATTGAAGGCAAAATCGACCGCCGGCGATACGCTCTTTGAGAAGCATGAAGGCTTTAAAGACGCTTATCGCATTGCGTTGGGTACCACCTATTACTACGATGACAACTGGACGTTCCGTACCGGTATCGCCTTCGATGACAGCCCGGTACCAGCGCAAAACCGTTCTATCTCTATTCCGGACCAGGACCGTTTCTGGCTGAGCGCCGGTACGACTTACGCCTTTAACAAAGATGCGTCTGTCGACGTTGGCGTCTCTTATATGCATGGTCAGAGCGTGAAAATTAATGAAGGCCCTTATCAGTTTGAATCTGAAGGGAAAGCCTGGCTGTTCGGTACTAACTTTAACTACGCGTTCTAATCTCTTTCTGAAACGGATCAAAAAGGTGAGCATTGCGCTCACCTTTTTATTTACTGCCGTTTATTCCGAGTCGATCTCTTTGAGTTCGTCCTGAATCGCCTGCGCGTTCGGGTTTTCCTGCGGCTTGAGTTTTCCGCCATTGGCGATAAAGTCATGACGCTGGAAGTACGCCTCGCGCACCATAATATAAGGATCGGAAGACTGGCGCAGCAAACCATCGGAGTCCAGCAACTGCGCGCGGGTTTCTATCCCTTCGATAGTCCATTTTCCTATGGACATTGGCCAGGTCAACCACGAGAGCACCGGATACAAGGTATCCGCCATATCCCCGCCATCTTCACGCAGCGTGAAGCTGCCGTAGAACGGAAGTTGCATATAAGGCCCATACCCCACGCCATAATGGCCCAGCGTACTGCCAAAGCGATGCGGTTCAACGCGCTGCAGCTTAGGATTCGCCATTCCCGCGACGTCAATAAAGCCGCCCATCCCTAATAAGGTATTCAGGAAGAAACGGGTGAAATGCACCATACCCTGATAAGGATCGCCCTGCAGGAAATAGTTCACCATGATCGCCGGTTCTTCGAGGTTGCCGGTGAAATTACTTAAACCGTTACGCGCAGGCTGTGGAACATAATCACGCCAGGCGACCGCGACCGGCCGAACAACATACGGGTCCAGCACATTAAAGTTGAAGTTGTACATGGTGCGGTTAAACCCTTCAAATGGGTCTGAACGCCCCTGCTGTTCTGTACCGGAACTCGCACACCCGACCAGCAGTGTGGTTCCCAGCGCCAGCGCCGACAGGCGAAGCTTCATAGATGTCTCCCTGTGAATTATGGCTATCGCTGATTGCCATCCATGACGGAACGCTACCGTATCCGCCTGTTTAGGTGTGAGCGATTTTAACAGCACGTCAAACGATGTCTATATGCGCGATCTCATTGCTTTGAGCATAGCCTGGTAACGCAACAACGTGACGGCCCTATTCTAACGAAACAGATAAAAACGAGCGTGATCATTTTTATTTTTTCGGAGAATGCCCCGGCCTGGGTAAATGAAAAACCGCTACGCTTTATTAATATGTGTTAATCAGCAGAGATCATCATGGATAGCCTTAACGACGATAAAATTAACCGGCACAGCAGTGACCTGGAAGTTGAAAGCGAAGAAAAACAAAGCGGTAAAGAGATTGAAGTGGATGAAGATCGTCTTCCTTCCCGCGCCATGGCGATTCATGAACATATTCGCCAGGATGGTGAAAAAGAGATGGAACGCGATGCGATGGCTTTGCTCTGGTCAGCTATTGCCGCAGGACTTTCTATGGGGGCATCACTCCTGGCGAAAGGGATTTTTCACGTGCAGCTTGAAGGCGTTCCCGGCGGCTTTTTACTGGAAAATCTCGGCTATACCTTTGGTTTTATCATTGTCATCATGGCCCGCCAGCAATTATTTACTGAAAACACCGTTACCGCCGTATTGCCGGTAATGCAAAATCCCACTCTGAGTAACGTTGGCCTGCTGATGCGCTTATGGGGCGTAGTCTTATTGGGCAACCTTATTGGCACCGGGGTTGCGGCGTGGGCATTTGAATATATGCCTATATTTGATGAAGAGACCCGCGACGCCTTTGTCAAAATTGGTATGGAGGTCATGAAAAATAGCCCAACGGAGATGTTTGCCAACGCGATTATCTCTGGCTGGATCATCGCCACAATGGTATGGATGTTTCCTGCAGCAGGCGGGGCAAAAATTGTGGTCATTATTTTGATGACCTGGCTTATCGCGCTGGGCGATACCACCCATATTGTCGTCGGTTCCGTTGAAATTTTGTATTTGGTTTTCAACGGCACGCTGCCCTGGAGCGACTTTCTCTGGCCCTTCGCCCTTCCCACACTTGCCGGAAATATCTGCGGCGGCACCTTTATTTTCGCATTAATGAGCCACGCGCAGATCCGCAACGATATGAGCAATAAACGTAAGGAAGAAGCGAGGCTACGCGGCGAGCGCCTGGAACGGGAGCGGAAAAAAGCGGAAAAACAGCGCTGAGTGGCGACGGTTTAACCAGTCAGGCGGCGCTACACTTACTCCGGCGAATAAAAAACGCTATACTGGCGCCGCGTTGTCCCCTTAGTTAAATGGATATAACGAGCCCCTCCTAAGGGCTAGTTGCAGGTTCGATTCCTGCAGGGGACACCATTGATACCCAGGACATTCTCTTCTTGCTGCATAACCTTTCGAGCGGTTTCCCTTTCATGTTGCTTTTATTGCCCCTATGCAATATCACCGGACATGCCATACGTTCAGCAAAAAGTCGTCATCGGCCGGTTATGACCGATGACATCCCGATGTGGTCTAGAAGCGATACTGCAACCCCGCGGTAACCGTATAGTTATTATTAGCTATACCTGCGGCATCGCCACCAAAATACGCCGTATCACCGCTGGTTTTATCTATGATTTGCGTACCGCCCTTACCTTCTTCATATTTACTGTAAGCAAACTCAGCAAAGATTTTTGCATTACTGGTAATATAATATCCGGCGTCAACAGAAGCGCCATAATATCGTGAATTTTCCGTTTTTTCACGGAAGGTAAGTTTGCGCATGTAGTGTTCGTCATTATCATGCGCATTTACCCAGTCGCTGTATTTAAACAGTACATTACACTCAAAGTCATTAATACGATAATCACCCGCCAGCCCGATATAGGGCATTTCGAAACGCTGGCTATAACCTATGCCGCGCACGCCATGAGGAAAATTACCAATATATCGACCATTATCATAAATATAAGACCCGCCTCTTGCCGTCCAGCTAAAACGGGTTTCCTGATAGCCCGCTGTTACGCCCGCCTTGTAGTTATCGCCCTGCAATAACCAACCTTTCACGTTCAAATCGTATTCATTAGCATAGTTGACGCTGGTGTCCGGATGAATTGAACGATCGGTCCAGCCTGGCTGCTCACTGCTCATCCAGTCATGGTCAACCATATGACCCGATCCCGACGCCAAAGACGTCCAGCCGCGGGCGTCCAGCGTCATGAACGAATAGGGTTCCCATGATAAATCCCCCTGCAACGTGGCGACATTTTTTATTTTCCAATCCAGTTGACTCAGCTTCCGCCCGGTGTCGGTATCATAAACCAGCTCCCTGGATTTACCATTTAACACACCCACGGAAAGGGATGTCGTGACGCTATCAGGAGAGACGTCCGGAATAAATAAGGCAGACTCCGCATAAACCGACTCAGAAAATACGGCGATCATCATTACTGCAATAGCATGTTTTTTCATTTCTCTTGTCCTCATATTCAGATGTAATCTGGAGAGGTGATGAAGTTTTCATCTTGTCAAATCGTCGGACAAGAGTACATTTATTACGCCAGAGAACTTGACGCATTTTTACCTTATATTGAAGTTAAGAAATAGAATTTGATGCTCAGGTGAATAATAAGCAATCTATAATCATGATGGAATGATTTACCATTACGGTGATGCGACGTTATCTGGCTAACGACATCGTTGCTGATGTTGTCAGCCAGATTGAAAGTAACTGTAATATCAGAATTTATAATGCTCTTTACTTAGACCATATTTTTTCATGCGCAGATAAAGTTTTTTACGGGGAATTTGCAGGTACTCCGCCACTTCATTAATTCGTCCCTGATGAATATTTAATGCTTCGGTAATGATTTGTCGCTCATACTCTTCAACGCGCCGGTCAAGCGGGGTCGGCTCCTGAAGAAGCAACTGCGGGTTGACCGTTTCCGCCAGCGGCAGCACGCCAACAGCAAAAAGCTCTGCCGCATTAGCCAGTTCGCGCACATTGCTTGGCCAGGCGCGTCGCATTATTCCTTTCAGTAATTCCCCCGCTATTTCCGGCACTGGATGATTGAGTCGCAGGCAGGCTTTTCGAAGATAATGGCGAAATAACGGCTCGATATCATCCGGTCGCTGAGAAAGAGACTGGCAGGCGATTTGGGTCATGGCGAAACAGTAGTAAAGCTCGGCCGCAATCTGGTTAGCTGCCGCCTGCTCCACCAGCGAAGCGCTGCCAACGCCCACCAAACGAAAAGGCCGATGCTCCAGGCTTTGTAAACGCGCCAGATGGTGCTGCTGTTCGCGTGTCAGATATTCGGGATGACTCAACACCAGCGTGCCTCCTTGCGCCTGGTCGATGAATGTCTCCAACTGCCCGGCATTCTCCGGCGTAAGTTCATAGCGTACAAACGGCCCTTTCGCGTTACGCCCCAGTTGATGGAGATAACGGGCGCCAGTCATACGTCCAGTGCCATGCTCACCGTAAAACCATACGGCAATGTCCGTTTCCGCCAGTTGTTGTAACCGTTGTCGAAACTGATTCATCCACTCGCTGCGCCCAATCAGTTCAACCTGTAACGTCTGCTGGCAATATTGCCGCCGTGCAATGACCGACCGGCGCTGGCGTAGCGCGTCTTCAATTAATATCAACAGCTTGCCCGGATCGACGGGTTTTTGCAGAAAATCCCAGGCGCCCTTTTTCACCGCATCAACCGCCATCGGTACATCGCCATGTCCGGTAATCAATAAGATTGGCAGTTGATCGTCATCCTGATGAAACAGCGTCATCAGATCGATACCGGAACACCCCGGCATACACACATCGCTCAAAACGATCCCCTCCCAATCCGCTTTTACCCACTCTTTGGCCTCGAAAGGATGGGTAAAGCCACGCACGCGGTAGCCTGCCTGCTCAAGCATTTGGGTATAGGCGTCAAGTACATCAACGTCATCATCAATCAGCAAAATAGAACATTCATCATTCAACATCATCGACATCCGTTACCGAGAATTGCAGCACCACGCAAGCGTTACGCGTCAGCGTCGACGCCAGACGCAGGTCGCCCTTCATTTGCGCCATCAGCGACACGCTAATCGACAGCCCAATACCCAACCCGACAGCTTTACTGGTGGTAAACGGCTTGAGTAAAGAGGGCAACAGCGCCACAGGCCAGCCAGGGCCGTTATCTGCAATATAAACCTCCAGCGCCTCTCCCTGCGTCTGCCACGTCACCGCGATCACCGCATCATGCGAACAGGCGTCAAGCGCATTCGCCAGCACATTCACCAGAACCTGCTGAATACGCACTTCATCGCCGCTAACCCATACGGTGTCGGTTGGCAGTGAAAGCGCTCCCTGCCGGGATTGGTGGCGCATGGCTAATAACTCCCATGCCGCCACAAAGGTTTGGCGCAGATCAACGGGATACAATGGCGTTTCCAGCTCCGCCCGACGGGTAAACTGCCGCAGCGAACGGATAATGGCGTCAATCCGGTTAATGAGCCCTTCCGCTTTGGTGAGCGTATTTCTCGCCTGTCCGCTCTGACCTTGTTCAATCGCGCGTCCCGCCGTAAATAAATACATTGAAAGCGCATTCAGCGGCTGGTTAATTTCATGCGCCAGCGTGGTCATGGTCTGGCCGACTACCGCCAGTTTCGCCGTCTGAATCAACTCATCCTGCATGGCGCGCAGGTCGGCTTCTATCTCTTTGCGCTCGGCGACCTCTTGTTCAAGCTGCCTGCGTTGCATATTGAGCTGGCCCAGCGTATGACGTAGCAAACGGGCTATCCGTCCTAGCTCATCGCGCCCGTAAACCGGGATAGTCGAGTCGGTTCTCCCCAGCCCTATCTGTACCACAGCCTGATTAAGCGCGGTAAAACGCTTCACCAGTCGGGAACGGATAAAATAGTGGTTGAGTCCCCAGGCCAGTAGCAACGCCAGGAGCGTCGCCACTAAAATAAGCCCGCCGCTAACGCGAACAATCTGTTCCAGGCGTTGATTGAACGTCTGCATTTGCTGGTGACTACTACCTAACTGCGCCTCAAGCAGCGTGCGAAAGCGCCCTAGCGTAGCCTCTCTGGCGCGGCTGGCGTCCAGTAAGGCTTTTTGCGCCGCAACATAATCGCGCATGGTATCGGGCATCTTATTTTTTACCATCCCGATTTCCAATAGTTCGTCGATGGTTTGCCGCAGCGTGATCGTACTGGGCCAGTCATCCAGCGCACGAATATTCTCATCCGCCGTTTTTTTTAGGTTTTCCAGATAGCGAATATGGGTCTCCACCAGCATCCCGTCATTATTGCCGGACTTGAGTTCATTCAATCTGTCGCGCAGGTCGTCAACAATCTGATTTTCAATTCGCGCCAGGGTATATACCTGCTGTTGCTCGTTCTGCACCTCGCGCGAACGTTGCAAATACTGCGCTGCATCGCCCTGATTCGCCTCAATTTGATCGAGCAGCGTCCCCTGCTGCCAGGTAAAATCCTGTACCAGCGAATTTAGCTCCGTGGTGAAATCATCATGGAGCCAGTCAATGCGAGCGGAAAGCTCGCTAACTTTCTCCCGCACCAAAAACATGTTGTAGAGGGCATTGTCCAGCTCCGCCAGCAAGGTCCGGCTATCCTGTAAAATGACGGCCAGTTGCCGGCGCTCAGCAAGCTGAAGCCCCTGACTGAGACGCTCAATCTTATCCAGATGCTGAATAATCTGCGTACGTAACTGCAAACGTACCGTCGTGTTCGGCGCCAGCAAAAATTCATTGAGTTGATCCACGGCCAGATTCAGGTTCCCCTCAATTAAAAAAGCGGAGTGGATGCGAGGAAAATATTCATCAAGCGAATAGCGAACCTGCGAACTTTGCTCATGCCAGGAATAAAGGCTGACCATACTGACAATCAGCGTCAGTAATGCGCCCGTTAAAAATGCACCCCGTAAACTGTTGCTGATACTGAGCTGACGAAGCCGTTGCAATAATCTCCCCTTCATTTCAGCTCTTCCAGTTTGTGAATCGCCAGCCGCTGATTGTTCAGAAACCAGATCTGCCACTCCATCATTTTTTGTTCGGCAAAGCTTTTATTATCAAACTGCGCCAGCCAGGTTTCATCTTCGCTGCTTGCCGCATCCACCGGGACGCTGGTCAATAAGGCTCTGATTTCAGGTAAGGGGCGTTTAAGCCGCGTTTCTGCGCTGTGCAACGCTCGCCATGCATCTTTAAGCTGCGCGAGACGAAAACTGATCGCGGTATCAAACATGCGTTGTACCAGTTGCTGACGCTTCAGGATCAGACGATAGTTCAACGGCGGCTGGGCCATCAAACGCTGTTGTTGCGCGGCGCGAGGATTATCGGCGCTAAGCGGTGCGACGGGATACTTACCGGTATTCGCGTCAGCCAGTATCCTTTGCCCTTTCGGACTTAATAAGTAATGAATAAAAGCACGCGCTTCGTCTGCATGACGGCTGTTTTTCAACACCGCGACGTAAGTGGGCGACACCGCAGAATACGGGAAATAGGTAAAAGCAAGATTAGGATCGTTAAGTAGCAAATTAGCATAGTTATCAATGACCGGCCCGGCAACGCCAAGCCCGCTTTTGATTTTATCCGCTACGCCGAAACTGCGAGAGGAAATCGTGACCAGATTACCCGAGATTGCCAGCAGCGTTGCCCATCCTGCCGTCCAGCCTTTTTGCTGCAACAGCGACTCCACCATCAAATGATTCGTGTCTGAGCGTGACGGACTGCTCATTAATAGAGCGCCCTGGTAACTGGGCAGGCCCATATCCTGCCAGTCGGCAGGCGGCGGAAGATGGCGCGCAGCGAGCGCTGAACGGTTGATCAATAGCCCAAATCCGGATACCGCTACCGCCACTGAAGTTGAGCGGATAGAACGCGGCACCAGCTTCTGGCTGGCGGCAGGCGCGCTATCCAATAGCGCCAGCTTTTGGTGCTCCTGAAGGTGTTGCAACAGCATGGGGGATGACGTCAGGATCAGATCGACATTTTCCGCATTCGCCGTATCAAGTAATTGCTCTAAAGAACCGCTGGTACGGTTGAGCGTACGAATCATGACGGAACCCGGCTCCGTCTGCCAGCGCTGGATAATCCAGGCGGTCGCGCTGGGTGAAAAGGTCGTTGCCATCACCAGCTCGCGGCTGTACGCCTGGCAAGAACCGAACATTGCCGCCAGCCATAGCGTAAAAGCGCCCACTCTGGCGAAACGACTACAGCATGAGAAAAGTCGATTTGTGATCCCGTTCATAAATATCGATATCACATAAAGAAAATATTGAGACAAAACTTACCCTTTTATTTCTGTTGGCATCCAGAACAACGTTATTTGAATAATAACGGGTCCGTCGCCCGAAAACATCAATAAAGCGTATCAGATCACTGGCAGCAAATTTGTTAATATCCGCACATGCTAACGATAAAACGGCCATGCCAATAATTAAAGTTTCACCACACCCTTCAGGATGGGTCAAAAATAACCTTTAAATTCACCCAATTGAGTCAATTTTGACACATTTCTTCGACTTGAATTTTATTGTCACTCCTTTCACTCTACCGACAAAACCTCCTGATGTTCATCTCACTATAAAATACAGGTGACTCCATGTTAACAATATTAAAAACAGGGCAATCGGCGCATAAAGTCCCACCGGAAAAAGTCCAGGCCACATATGGTCGATATCGTATACAGGCATTGTTAAGTGTATTTCTGGGATATCTCGCTTACTATATAGTCAGAAACAACTTCACATTATCGACGCCTTATTTAAAAGAGCAATTGGATCTCAGCGCTACGCAAATCGGCCTGCTGAGTAGCTGTATGCTTATTGCTTACGGAATCAGTAAAGGCGTAATGAGCAGTCTGGCGGATAAAGCCAGCCCAAAAGTCTTCATGGCGTGCGGTCTGGTACTCTGCGCGATTGTTAACGTTGGGCTGGGATTCAGTAGCGCATTCTGGATATTTGCCGCTCTGGTGGTCTTCAATGGCCTTTTTCAGGGCATGGGCGTCGGCCCCTCGTTTATTACTATTGCAAACTGGTTCCCTCGTCGGGAGCGCGGACGCGTAGGCGCCTTCTGGAATATCTCGCATAACGTTGGCGGCGGGATCGTCGCGCCTATCGTCGGTGCGGCTTTTGCGATATTGGGCAGCGAACACTGGCAAAGCGCCAGTTATATCGTTCCGGCCTGCGTCGCCGTCATTTTTGCCTTAATTGTTCTGGTCTTGGGAAAAGGTTCGCCGCGCAAAGAAGGTCTTCCCTCCCTGGAACAGATGATGCCGGAAGAAAAAGTCGTACTGAAAACGAAGAATACGGCAAAAGCGCCGGAAAATATGAGCGCATGGCAAATCTTCTGTACTTATGTGCTGCGCAATAAAAATGCCTGGTATATTTCGCTGGTGGATGTCTTCGTCTATATGGTGCGGTTTGGCATGATTAGCTGGTTGCCTATCTATCTGTTGACAGTAAAACACTTTTCAAAAGAACAGATGAGCGTCGCGTTTCTCTTTTTCGAGTGGGCGGCGATTCCCTCCACGCTACTGGCAGGCTGGCTGTCAGATAAACTGTTTAAGGGCCGCAGAATGCCGTTAGCCATGATTTGCATGGCGCTGATTTTTGTCTGTCTGATCGGATACTGGAAAAGTGAATCTTTGCTGATGGTAACGATTTTCGCCGCCATTGTAGGTTGTCTGATTTACGTCCCGCAGTTCCTCGCGTCCGTACAGACAATGGAGATAGTCCCCAGCTTTGCCGTAGGTTCCGCCGTCGGTTTACGTGGGTTCATGAGCTATATTTTCGGCGCCTCGTTGGGCACCAGCCTGTTTGGTGTAATGGTGGATAAACTTGGCTGGTACGGCGGATTTTATCTTCTGATGGGCGGCATCGTGTGCTGCATTCTATTCTGTTACCTCTCCCATCGCGGCGCGCTGGAACTGGAACGCCAGCGCCAGAATGCGTTACATAATCAGGACTCACTGCAGCTTGCGGACGCGCAATAAACGATTAGCCTTCCTGGGGAACAGAAGCGCCGACATTGTCGGCGCTATCTATTCACTGGCATCGTATATACCCAAAATAATTCGAGTTGCTTAAAGGCGGCAAGGGAGTGAGTCCCCAGGAGCATAGATAACGATGTGACTGGGGTGAGCGACAAATCTGCCGGGAGCAGATTTGAACGTCACGTGCGACGGCCCGTCAGAGCGAGGCCCATCGATGGGCCGAGTAATCCGTAGCCAACACATCAGCAACTTGAAGTATGAAGGGTATGTACTGACTAACGCTTACCGTATCCCACCATAAAGCGAATAATTAACCCACATGCCGGTGCGAGAAAAAGCAATAATCCGCTAACGATGTCATCGCCATCCTGCAACCATACATTGAGTAAATAAATCAGCGCGGCAAGGATAACCATTCCCGTAAAAGAAGAAACCGCAGAAAAAGCCCCCATCACCTGACCGATATAGCCACTCACGGCAAGTATACTTATTGCAAGAAATGTCCATAAATAGATCATCTATAATACCTCCTGTCTATGGCAAGGCTTCCATATAGCCTTACGGTCCCTCTCACTTCTCCTTTAAGATAAACCTTATCAGCCCGTCATTTCCATAACATTTATCTCACATTTTATTTTTTTAATCATTTTTCAATGACCTTCGTCTGAAATAAAATTATCACTGTAAAAACAATGCATTAAAAATAATGATTAGCTTATTTTTGCTACGGGAGAAATATTTACGCTTCTTGATAAAGAATTTCTGGGCGCGAGTAAATAACTGGTGGTACATTAGCCTGCCTGGCGTTCATGCCCTCGTGGTTTAGTACTGACTTAGTTTTACACTCCTTACGGGAACCATTGTCGTACATGATGGCCTAACTATACGTAAATCATTCAAGTTACCCTGATGAGCTTACTCAAGTAAGTGCTTCGGATAAGCGAACGCAACTTGAAGGATGATGCGTATTTCAGAGTGTACCGCTGCGGATAATGACTCTTCTGCGATACATTATTTTCGTATCTACAGAAGGTATTTTATGTTTCCTCAAAGCAAATTTTCACGCGCGTTTTTGCACCCGCGCTACTGGCTGACGTGGTTTGGCGTTGGCATCCTCTGGTTACTGGTGCAGCTTCCCTACCCGGTTTTGCGTTTTCTGGGCACCCGCACCGGTAAACTGGCGCGCCCCTTCCTGAAGCGACGTGAGTCAATCGCCCAGAAAAATATTGAACTCTGTTTTCCGACCCTCTCCCGGGAAGAAAGGGAAAAACTGATCGCCGAGAATTTCCACTCTCTTGGCATGGCGCTGCTTGAAACGGGCATGGCCTGGTTCTGGCCTGATAGCCGGGTTCGCAAATGGTTTGATGTGGACGGGCTGGACAACCTTACCCGTGCGCAGGCGCAAAATCGCGGCGTAATGGTCGTTGGCGTGCATTTTATGTCGCTGGAATTGGGAGGCCGGGTAATGGGTCTCTGCCAGCCGATGATGGCGACCTATCGTCCGCATAACAATCCGCTCATGGAGTGGGTGCAGACGCGCGGTCGTATGCGCTCAAATAAAGCGATGATCGGCAGAAACAATCTGCGCGGCATTGTGGGCGCGCTAAAAAAAGGGGAAGCCGTTTGGTTTGCTCCCGACCAGGACTACGGCCCTAAAGGCAGCTCCTTTGCGCCATTTTTCGCGGTTGAAAACGTCGCCACCACCAACGGCACCTATGTACTGTCCAGGCTGTCTGGCGCCGCCATGTTGACCGTTACAATGGTAAGGAAATCCGATAACTCGGGTTATCGTCTGTATATTACCCCTGAAATGGAAGGTTACCCGGCAGATGAAAATCAAGCCGCTGCCTATATGAATAAAATTATTGAGAAAGAGATCATGCGCGCCCCGGAGCAATATCTCTGGATCCATCGCCGTTTCAAGACTCGCCCGTTGGGGGAAGCGTCACTCTACATCTGAAAAAGGCCGCAAGGCCTTTTATTTTGGCATTTCGCATTGTCATAATATTCATATCGTAAATTACTCATTCCTGCTTTTAGCGATAAGTCTCCTGTTTACAGGCGATTTTTTACTGTGTCGGCGGCGTCGCTCAATAGCGATTCATCACTGTCAGAAATTAAACTGTCGCCGATTCCCGACACTTGTAAGTTACTAAAAGTAAATAAGAAAATGCCTCTTGTTTCACCTCATTTTTAGGCGTACATTAGCGCCGTCTGGAGCGATGACGCGCAGAATTCTGAGGTGATGCAGGCGGTCGAAACACGAATAATTCTCAATTTCGTATTATCCGGCATCAACTCTCTATAATCAGGTAAGTGTAAGTTCATTTAGGCGTACGACAGGTACGCGGAGAGATGAAACGTGAAATATTTCTTTATGGGCATTTCATTTATGGTCATCGTTTGGGCCGGTACTTTCGCCCTGATGATTTAAAAGTACAATGCAAAGAAAAACAGGAGCCATGGGGCTCCTGTTTGCTTTTCTACTCCGTGCTCGCTTCAACGGGTTTTGGATGTGACGGCAGCACGCCATCGGCGCGGAACATCGCTTTAATCCCTCTGACGGCCTGGCGAATGCGGTCGCGATTCTCTATTAATGCAAAGCGTACATGGGTGTCGCCATAATCACCAAAGCCTATCCCTGGAGAAACGCAAACCTTCGCCTCATTCAGCAGCTTCTTGGCAAACTCAAGCGATCCCATCGCCGCATATTGCTCCGGGATTTTCGCCCAGACGTACATTGAGGCTTTCGGCATTTCAACCATCCAGCCCGCCTCATGCAGCCCCTTCACCAGCACATCGCGACGACGTTTATACTGCTCGGCGATATCGCGCACGCACTGCTGATCGCCTTCCAGAGCGGCGATAGCCGCCACCTGAAGCGGGGTAAAGGTGCCATAATCGTGATAACTTTTAATGCGCGCCAGCGCGCTGACCAGGGTTTTATTGCCCACCATAAACCCAATACGCCAGCCCGCCATATTATAGCTTTTCGACAATGTGAAAAATTCGACCGCCACGTCGCGTGCGCCGGGCACCTGCATAATGGATGGCGCTTTCCAGCCGTCGTACACGATATCGGCATACGCCTGATCGTGCACTACCAGCACATCATAACGTTTAGCCAGAGCGACCACTTTTTCAAAAAATTCCAGTTCGACGCACTGGGCCGTAGGGTTAGATGGAAAACCCAAAATCATCATTTTCGGTTTCGGATAACTTTCGCGAATAGCGCGCTCCAGCTCGTTGAAGAAATCCACCCCCTCGACCAATGGAACCGAACGCACCTGCGCCCCGGCGATAACGGCGCCATAGATATGAATCGGGTAACTGGGGTTCGGCACCAGAACCGTATCGCCATGATCCAGCGTCGCCAGCATTAAATGCGCCAGTCCCTCTTTGGAACCGATGGTCACAATCGCTTCGGTTTCCGGATCGATATCGACATCATAACGTTCCTGATACCAGTGAGAAATCGCGCGGCGTAAACGCGGTATGCCGCGAGACGTGGAATAACCGTGCGTATCCGGACGCTGCGCGACGGTGCAAAGTTTTTCAACAATGTGGGGAGGGGTTGCGCCATCAGGATTACCCATACTGAAATCAATAATATCTTCACCGCGCCGACGCGCAGCCATTTTGAGTTCAGCGGTGATGTTAAAAACATAGGGCGGAAGGCGATCGATACGCGTAAAGCGACGTTCAGGGCGGAAGTCAGCCATAATATCCTCAGATTAACGTTAGCGCCCGGACCGTCCGAGCGACGCTGCCACGATGGTGGCTCCTTTAGAAAATAGCCTGAAAATTTTCTTCCTGTCGAGAGGCTAATGAAAATATTTTTAGCGACAAAAAAGAGGAACAAGCGTAAAAACTTACTTTTTAAGCGTGTCAGTTATAGCATCAAACAAATCATATTATTAACAAATTGATATCATTGAATTTACGTAACGTGACGCAGCCGACGATAATTTCCTGTCAATAAACCTTATCTCAAATAATCCCCTTTTGATTTTGTGGTTTTTCCTCTTTAATCAAAAGCCTTACTAACGATAATGGTATTCGATCATGTCATATTGCGGTGTTTTTCAGGGATATTTCCCCGAAAATGAGGATCCTTTCCGGCAAGCTGCCGCGATGAAACCGTAAATAAGGCAGCGAACCGGATACGTATAGTAAAATAAATCCCTGTTTTCGCCTGACTAACCGCCATGACGTGATGACTCAACGCGCTGGTGTTTGACCTTTCGCTCAGCAAGAGTAAAGTGAAATAATTCAGACAGTTGAAGCATTCATGCACAGGAAAGGCAATGAAAAAAACCGCGTGAGGCACGCGGTTTGAGACTGACAAGAGAATGTTTAATTGCCTGATAACGCTGCGCTTATCAGGCCTACAGATGACACACTTTTGTAGGCCGGATAAGGCGTTTATGCCACCATCTGGCTTATAGAATATGGCCTAATGTCTGGCGCAGATGCGCGCCGGAACCTAACAAGCCAGGATTATCATGGACAATCAGATAGACCGGAATACCGTGTACATAATCTTTAAAGCGGCCTTTATCTTCAAAGCCACCACGGAAGCCGGACGCTTTAAAAAATTCCAGGAAGCGCGGGACAATACCGCCAGCGATATAAACGCCGCCAAATGTCCCCATGGTTAACGCCAGATCGCCGCCAAATCGCCCCATGATGACGCAAAAGAGCGACAACGCGCGGCGACAATCGATACAGCTATCCGCCAGGGCGCGTTCGGTAATATCTTTCGGGCGCAGATTTTCCGGCAGACGGTTGTCGGACTTAACAATCGCCCGGTAAAGATTCACCAGCCCCGGGCCAGACAGCACGCGCTCGGCGGAAACGTGGCCAATTTCGGCGCGCAATATTTCCAGAATCATAGCTTCTTCTTCGCTATTAGGCGCAAAATCGACATGCCCGCCTTCGCCCGGAAGGCTAATCCAACGCTTATCCACATGCACCAGATGCGCCACGCCCAAGCCGGTTCCCGCGCCATACACCGCAATAGGTTTGCCGTCTACCGGTTCGCCGCCGCCGAACTGAATTAAATGCTCTTTTTTCAGCATCGGGATCGCCATCGACACGGCGGTGAAATCGTTGATGATTTCCAGATGGCTAAAGCCGAGATTTTTTTTCATTTCCGCAATAGAAAAAGCCCAGGTATGGTTAGTCATCGCTACCCAGTCACCGGTAATCGGGCAGGCTATGGCGATACAACCATCTTCCACGCTGACGCTATGCTCATCGAGATAAACGCGCACCACGGCCTCAAGACTGGGATAATCCAGGCCGGAATACGTTTTGGCCTGCGAGATTTCTCCACTGGCGATATCACACAGGGCAAGACGCGCATTCGTGCCGCCTACATCTCCTACTAAAGCATACTTTGTCATTCTTCTACTGCTCCGCTAAAGTCAAAATAAGTCTTTGTCACACTGTAAATTCATGGGGGCATAACAACAACGGCCATCAGGCTGACTGCCTATAAATATAGATCTTCATCACAGAATTACTTTCTTGTTTCAGCACCAATTGCAGCAATGCCGTCGGGCAGGCTGTGCAAAATAGGTATACGACCCCGTGTAAGGAAGAGATTATGTTCCACCCGCGTGCCCGAACGATGCTGCTGCTGTCGCTCCCCGCGCTGATTATTGGCGTAGCGTCAAGCCTGGTTTTAATCGCTGCGATGAAAGTCGCGTCGGTTTTTCAGCAATTTCTTTGGCAACGACTGCCCACCAGCATCGGCATCGCTTATGATTCGCCGTTCTGGATAGTGGGTATGCTCACGCTAACCGGGATCGTGGTGGGTTTGATTATCCGTTACAGTCCCGGACACGCTGGCCCCGATCCGGCCATCGAACCGTTAATCAGTATGCCGGTCTCGCCATCTGCGCTACCCGGGCTGCTTCTCGCCTTAATCATCGGCCTTGCTGGTGGGGTAAGTTTGGGGCCAGAGCATCCGATAATGACAATAAATATCGCGCTGGCGGCGGCTTTCGGCTCCCGCCTGTTTCCGCGTATCACGGCGTTAGACTGGACGATTCTGGCCTCAGCGGGCACCATCGGCGCGCTGTTCGGCACGCCCGTCGCCGCAGCGCTGATTTTTTCGCAAACACTTAGCGGCTCTAACGATATTCCCATGTGGGATCGCCTGTTTGCGCCGTTAATGGCGGCAGCGGCGGGGTCACTCACCACCAGTCTGTTCTTTCATCCGCATTTTTCGTTACCCATCGCCCATTACACGCAGATGCGGCTGGTGGACATTGCCAGCGGAGCGATCGTCGCGGCGATCGCCATTGCCGCCGGGATGGTCGCCGTCTGGTGCCTTCCGCGTCTGCATGAGTTGCTGCACCGCCTGAAAAATCCGGTCCTGATTCTCGGCATTGGCGGTTTTATACTGGGTATTCTGGGCGTCATTGGCGGGCCGCTTACCCTGTTTAAAGGCCTGGACGAAATGCAACAAATGGCGTTTAGCCAGACGCTGGGCGCGGGAGATTATTTTACCTTAGCCGTCGTCAAACTCGCCGCGCTGGTCATCGCGGCGGCGAGCGGCTTTCGCGGCGGGCGCATTTTTCCGGCTGTGTTTATCGGCGCGGCGCTGGGGCTCATGCTCCATGCCCATGTTGAGGCCGTACCCGCGGCGATTACCGTCTCCTGCGCGATTCTTGGCTTAGTGCTGGTAGTGACGCGCGACGGCTGGCTCAGTCTGTTTATGGCGGCAGTCGTCGTACCGGATACCAATCTGCTGCCGCTGCTCTGCATTGTGATGCTCCCCGCCTGGCTATTGCTGGCGGGAAAACCGTTGCTGGCCGCCAACCGTCACGAACCCTAATCCGGCGCAGCGGGGGCCATTATCCCCCGTTGCGGGCTTCCAGCGCCCGGGTCACGGTACGCAGTAATTCCGGCAGATCGGCTTTTGGCAACATCACTTCAATAAATGACAGACGTTGTGGGCGCGCCAACCGTTCGAGGACCTCTGCCAGTTGGATAGCCTGCGTCACCCGCCAGCACTCCGCCTGTTGCGCCGCGTTTAGCGCCGGTGGTATCTGCGTCCAGTTCCAGCTCGCGATGTCGTTATACCGCTGGGCCGCGCCGTGAATGGCGCGCTCTACGGTATAGCCGTCATTGTTGAGCAGCAGGATGACCGGCGCCTGCCCGTCGCGTAACATCGAGCCCATCTCCTGAATCGTGAGCTGCGCCGCGCCATCGCCGATAATCAGAATCACCCGCCGATCGGGACAGGCGGTTTGCGCGCCAAACGCGGCGGGCAAGGAATAGCCGATAGACCCCCACAGCGGCTGTACCACAACTTCCGCGCCGTCAGGAAGCGACAGCGCGGCAGCGCCAAAAGCTGCTGTCCCCTGGTCGACAAGGATAATATCTCCGGGTTTGAGATACTGCTGTAAGGTTTGCCAGAAGCTTTCCTGGGTCAGTTCTCCTTTCTCAATCCGCACTGGCTGTCCGGCGGAACGCGTCGGCGGCGGCGCAAAAGCGCATTCCAGGCACAGTTCGCGCAGCGTAGACACCGCCTGCGCCATCGGGAGGTTGAACCAGGTTTCGCCGATGCGCGACGCGTAAGGCTGAATCTCCAGCGTGCGTTCCGCCGGTAATTGTTGGGTAAATCCGGCCGTAAGGGTATCGACAAAACGGGTGCCGACGCAGATAACCCTATCGGCGTCCTCTATGGCCTGACGCACTTCTTTGCTGCTGGCGCCAGCGCTATAGGTGCCAACGAAGTTCGGGTGCTGTTCATCAAAAAGCCCCTTCCCCATCAGTAGTGTCGCATGAGCGATGGGCGTTTCCGCCATCCAGCGCTGCAACAGTGGTCGTAAACCAAAACGCCCGGCAAGAAAGTCGGCCAATAGCGCAATGCGCCGACTGTTCATCAGGCACTGACGGGCGTGATAACGAAAGGCCGTCTCCACGCCGCTTTGCGCTTCATGCACGGGCAACGCCAGCGCCTGCGTAGGTGGGATGGCCGTTTTTTTCGCCACATCGGCGGGCAACATGATGTATCCTGGCCTGCGTGCGGCAAGCATTTCACCCAACACGCGGTCAATCTCGAAACAGGCGTTCTGTTCATCTAATATTGCGCTGGCAGCGGATATCGCCTGACTCATGCGATAAAAATGACGAAAATCGCCGTCACCGAGGGTATGGTGCATCAATTCGCCACGCTGCTGCGCAGCGCTACAGGGCGCGCCGACGATATGCAAGACCGGGACATATTCCGCGTAACTGCCCGCGATACCGTTAATAGCGCTAAGTTCTCCCACGCCAAAGGTGGTGAGTAGCGCTCCAGCGCCCGACATGCGCGCATAGCCGTCCGCGGCATAAGCGGCGTTCAGCTCATTGGCGCATCCCACCCAACGCAGGGTCGGGTGGTCAATCACATGGTCAAGAAACTGCAAGTTATAATCGCCCGGTACGCCAAAAAGATGGCCAATGCCGCATCCTGCCAGTCTGTCCAGCAAATAGTCGGCCACGGTATAGGGGTTTTGCATGACAGCTTTCCTTCTGACGTTGATATTATGTTGAGTATTAAGGAATGCCGATGGCTGTCCAGCACGGTGGGGATGAAAGCCTGGAAAACAATGTTTACAGCGGCAAACAGTAAAAGCCGGATACCGCCTGGCGAGTGTAACCGTATACACTATTTATTCACGCCACAGGGGGAAAGGTCATGATTTATCAGCCCGATGAGAATCGTTATCACACAATGGAGTATCGTCGCTGCGGACGCAGCGGCGTCAAACTTCCCGCTATTTCGCTGGGGTTATGGCACAACTTCGGCGATACGACACGGGTAGAAAATAGCCGGGCGCTGCTGCAACGCGCGTTCGATCTGGGCATTACCCACTTTGATCTCGCCAATAATTATGGGCCGCCGCCGGGCTCCGCAGAATGCAATTTTGGCCGCATTCTGCAGGAAGATTTTTTACCGTGGCGTGATGAATTGATCATCTCCACCAAAGCGGGCTACACCATGTGGGATGGCCCTTATGGCGACTGGGGGTCACGGAAATACCTTATCGCCAGCCTCGATCAAAGCCTGAAACGTATGGGGCTGGAGTATGTCGATATCTTTTATCACCATCGTCCCGATCCCGAAACGCCGCTTAAAGAGACGATGAAAGCGTTAGATCACCTTGTGCGCCATGGCAAAGCGTTGTACGTGGGGATCTCTAACTATCCTGCCGATCTGGCCAGACAAGCTATCGATATTCTGGAGGATCTCGGCACGCCTTGCCTGATTCATCAGCCTAAATATTCGCTTTTTGAGCGTTGGGTAGAGGACGGGCTGCTGGCGCTGTTGCAGGAAAAAGGCGTCGGTAGTATTGCCTTCTCGCCGCTGGCGGGCGGGCAGCTCACTGACCGTTATTTGAATGGTATTCCGGAAGATTCCCGCGCGGCGAGCGGAAGCCGTTTCCTTAAACCAGAACAGATTACCGCCGACAAACTGGAAAAAGTTCGCCGGTTGAATGAACTGGCTGCGCGACGGGGTCAAAAATTGTCTCAGATGGCGCTCGCCTGGGTGCTGCGTAACGATAACGTTACCTCGGTACTGATTGGCGCCAGCAAACCGTCGCAAATCGAAGACGCCGTGGGAATGCTGGCCAATCGCCGTTTTTCAGCGGCGGAATGTGCAGAAATTGACGCTATTCTGGAGGGCCGGTTTTAGCAAAAAATGCTCTCCTTCATGATTTAAGAGTTAAGGCGATGAAACAAATCTTTACTGCTTTGTAATATTACATTAACAGGCCGGCGACGGCTCGATCGTGAAGGAGAGAAAGTATGTTCAGGTCACTGATTCTGGCGGCAGCCTTGCTGGCTTTTACACCGCTTGCCGCGAATGCGGGCGAAATCACCCTGTTGCCCTCAATAAAATTACAGATTGGCGATCGCGATGATTACGGTAACTACTGGGACGGTGGTCGCTGGCGCGACCGGGATTACTGGCACAACCATTATGAATGGCGTAAAAATCGCTGGTGGCGCCATGACAACGGCTATCATCGCGGCTGGGATAAGCGTAAAGCGTATGAACGCGGTTATCGGGAAGGCTGGCGCGATCGCGACGATCATCGCGGGCGAGGCCGGGGTCACAAACATCATCACTAAGCCTCCTGCTGAATAACAGCCCGATGACGCCCACGCATCGGGCCTGCTATCTTTCTGTCTTTATGACAACCCCATCACCGTTCCAACCAGCAACCAGATATTCAGGGCGACGACCAGCACGACAATTATCCAGCCAACCTGTTTTACCCGCCGCGTGTTCACCAGCTCGCCCATTAGCGTAGCGTTACTGGTGAAAATCAGGAGCGGCACCAGCGCCAGCGCAATACCAAAACTCAGCAGCACCTGGCTCATCACCAGAATTCGGGTAGGGTCCAGCCCCATCAAAATCACAATAAATGAGGGCAGCATGGTAATGGTGCGCCGTACCCACAGCGGAATGTGAAAACGGACAAACCCTTGCATCACCACCTGCCCCGCCAGAGTCCCTACCACAGTGGAGGAAAGCCCTGCAGCTACCAGACTAAGACCAAACACCGTTGCCGCCGCATGGCTTAGTAACGGTTCCAGCGTCAGGTATGCCTGATCGAGGTCGGCGATGCCGGTGTGGCCGCTAAAATGAAACGCCGCCGCGGCGGTCGCCATCATTGCCAGATTGACAAAACCGGCAATCGTCATAGCAATAGCGACATCCCATTTCGTTGCTGAGTACCGTTGTTGCCGTGTTCCGCCGTGCAGATGCTGCGTTAATGACGAGTGCAGATAAATCACGTGCGGCATAATCGTCGCGCCAAGCACGCCGGCGGCTAAGAATACGGCTTCCGGGTTCGGTAGCGCCGGGATAACCATTCCTTTGCCGAGCTGCGCCATATCAGGCTGAGAGAAAAACAGCTCCACAATGTAAGCGGCGGCGACAAAAAGCAGTAAACCGCCGATGACTTTTTCAAGCGGTTTTTGACCGCGGCGCTGTAACATTAAAATCAGAAACGTCGCGATACCGGTCAATACCGCGCCCTGTAATAAAGAGACGCCCAGGATCAGCTTAAAACCTATTGCCGCGCCGATAAATTCAGCTAAATCGGTGGCCATCGCGATGATTTCCGCCTGTACCCAGTAAAACCAGACTACCGGACGCGGATAATGGTCGCGAATTTGCTCCGCCAGGTTCTTGCCGGTGGCGATCCCGAGTTTTGCCGAGAGGATTTGAATCAGCATCGCCATCAGGTTCGCCCAGACCACCACCCAGAGTAGCTGATAGCCAAAGCTGGCGCCGGCCTGAATATTGGTCGCGAAGTTACCAGGATCGATATAACCAATCGCGGCAATGAACGCAGGTCCCATTAATGCGAGCCTTAGCTTGCGCGCCGCCCGTCCGCTGCTATTCTCTACGCGATTGTCAGTCATCTTTTGCCTCAAAAACATAGCCTTTGCTATGTTTCATGCTATGTTTATTGATAATGATTATCAAGTGCATTTCAATGGGTACGGGTGATTACTTTGATAGTGTGAAACGATAGACCGATACGATGACGACCTGTATCAGAACAGTTTGGCTTAACATTACAAGATTAGCACACTGATATAACTTTTCATTTTCATATTCAGTACAGTAAAAGTGTATTACAGATCACTAATTTTGAATCTCGTCACAGGTCCTTATTATAGTGTGTGTTGGATCTCGTTTTCTTTACGGCTGTTGCATAGAATGTGCACGAAAATTAAACCTGCCTCATATTTGGAGCAAATATGGACCGCGTCCTTCATTTTGTCCTGGCGCTTGCCGTTGTTGCGGTACTCGCACTGCTGGTTAGCAGCGACCGTAAAAAAATTCGCATTCGTTACGTCATTCAGTTACTTGTTATCGAAGTATTACTGGCCTGGTTCTTCCTGAACTCGGATGTTGGCCTTGGCTTCGTAAAAGGTTTCTCCGAGATGTTTGAAAAACTGCTCGGATTTGCCAACGAAGGGACAAACTTCGTCTTTGGCAGTATGAACGATCAAGGTTTGGCGTTCTTCTTCCTGAAAGTATTGTGCCCGATCGTCTTTATTTCCGCGTTGATCGGTATTCTTCAGCATATCCGCGTTCTGCCAGTGGTCATCCGCGCTATTGGTTTTCTGTTGTCCAAAGTAAACGGTATGGGCAAACTGGAGTCTTTTAACGCCGTCAGCTCGCTGATCCTCGGCCAGTCTGAGAACTTTATCGCTTATAAAGATATCCTCGGCAAAATGTCCCGTAACCGCATGTACACCATGGCGGCGACCGCAATGTCTACCGTTTCCATGTCTATCGTGGGCGCGTATATGACCATGCTGGACCCTAAATATGTGGTCGCAGCGCTGGTTCTGAACATGTTCAGCACCTTTATCGTTCTGTCGCTGATCAACCCCTATGTCGTTGATGCCAGCGAAGAAAATATTCAGATGTCGAACCTGCATGAAGGCCAAAGTTTCTTCGAAATGCTGGGCGAGTACATTCTGGCAGGTTTTAAAGTGGCGATTATCGTCGCGGCGATGCTGATCGGCTTCATCGCGCTGATCGCGGCGCTGAACGCGCTGTTCGCAACGGTTACCGGTTGGTTCGGCTACAGCATCTCCTTCCAGGGCATTCTGGGTTACATCTTCTACCCGGTCGCATGGGTAATGGGCGTACCGTCCAGTGAAGCGCTGCAGGTAGGAAGTATCATGGCGACCAAACTGGTTTCCAACGAATTCGTGGCGATGATGGATCTGCAGAAAATCGCCTCTACCCTCTCTCCACGCGCTGAAGGCATTATCTCCGTCTTCCTGGTGTCCTTCGCGAACTTCTCTTCCATCGGTATTATTGCGGGCGCGATTAAAGGCCTGAACGAAGAGCAAGGCAACGTGGTTTCCCGTTTTGGTCTGAAACTGGTTTACGGTTCTACGCTGGTGAGCGTACTGTCCGCCTCTATCGCGGCGCTGGTACTGTAAGTCTGGGTTTAATGCAGAAACCGGGGAGCTATCCCCGGTTTTTTTATGCCGCTTATTTGCCTAACGGGCGCGGGCGGCCAATCAGATATCCCTGCAAACTGTGTACGCCAAGCTGCAATAGCAGATCGCGCTGCGCAGGCGTTTCAACAAACTCAGCCACGACGCTCAACGATTTCGCTTTCGCTAAATCAGTGATGGATTTCACAATCATCGCATCCAGGGAGTCCGTCAGAATATCTTTTACAAAACAACCGTCGATTTTAATGATGTCCGCCTTGAGGCGTTTTAGCCGTTCATAGTTTGCATAACCGGTGCCGAAATCATCAATGGCGATTTTTAGGCCGAACTTACGCAGTTGATTGATATTGTGCATACTGATTTCGGAATGAGAGAAGGCCTGTTCTTCAGTAATTTCGATGATGACCGAAGCAGGCGGGACGCCATAGCGTTTAAAAAGCTGCATAATGCGCGACGCCGTCTCTTTTTGCAGCAGCGTCAACGGCATCAAATTAACCGAAAAACGTGCCCCCTGTTCCGCTGAAGGATGCGCGGACAGCCATTGCAGGAGCGCTTCCATCACCTGCATATCAAACCGTATGCTCAGGTTAAACTGGGCGATAAGCGGAATGAACTGATTCGGCATCATGATACCGTCGTCGCACCGAAGCCGCGTCAGAATCTCGTCATACCCTTTTCCCTGCGCGTCGCGAATGGGTTGCGCATACAAAACCAGCGCGCCGCGCTCCAGCGCCTGACGGATTTTCTGCAACCGCAGCACCCGTTCCGTCGTCTGCCCGGAAGCGGCTTCAATACTCTGGGTCAGTGCAAGCACCCGACGGTGCGAACAGGATTGCTCCGCCAGCCAGCTTAATTGCCCCAACAGCGGTTGCAAGGTTTCCTGGCGACCATCGAATGTTCCCCACGATGCGCCGTATTCCATGTCCAGACCGGTATTGTTCCAGTAAATTTTGCGGTTATTAAGCACGTTGAGCATATATTGCAGGCGGGCTTCCGTCTCCGGTCCTGTCAGCACCAGCAATAATTCACTGCCCGGCAGATGGAAAATTTTCTCCTTTTCCAGCAGCAGCGGCTGCAACATGCGAAACACCTCGCGTTCGCAATGCACGCGCATCTGCATACCGTAATGACGGCTCAGAAATTCCAGGTTTTCCATGCGTAAATAACACACGCTTTGCCCGGCATCCTGTAAAAGAAACTGCTCCAGCGCACGCAGGTTAGGCAGTTGCGTCAACGGATCGGTCAATGCCTGCGAGTGCCATTGTCGATTCAACCATTCGCTACGCTGATTAATCCGCGCCATGTACAACAAACAAATACTAAAAGAAATGAGAACTGAAAGGATAAATGCCAGCGAATATTCTGAACCCACGCCCTGCAGAAAATTGCGGTTATAGCTAAGCAGGAATAGCGCAGTGAGAGCCCAACTAAAATTCAACAGCGGATAGCTGATTTTCCCCACGCCGATGGTAAATCCAATGAACAGAACTGGCACCAGATAGCCAGCAATATACTTTGTCTCGAAAGGCGTACACAGCACCGCTAATAGCGTCGCCAGAGTGGCAAACCAGAGAAGCGTAAACAGGCGTTTTTCTTTGGCGAGATAAGGAGCGACATCCCTCCGCCAGAAAATACGCATATAGTGCGGGCTGACTATCATCCGCAGCGGATAATAGAAAAAGAGGGTAAAAATAAGCGCGGCAGAAATCAGACTCAATAAATCGACAATCGAGAAAATAGCGGTGCCGGTGCCAAAGAAGGTAGAGATGGTCACCGGGAAAGCCAGGTAGTGCCCCGCCAGATGCATACTGATTTTTATACCAAACGGCGTCATTAACCCTAACCAGAAAACGCGTAGCCAGATGCCTTGGTTGGGTATTCCGTAGCGCCAGCGCGCGCCCAGCTGCCAGCGTACGATAGCGCAAACCAGCAGCACGGGAAACGTTTGGCAAAATAGCAGCACCATCGCCTGTGGCAGAGGTAAATGAAAATTCCATTCATTAGTCAACATCATTCCGCCTACCATCGGCGCGACGCCACGGCGGCCAAATAAAAACAGCACGGAAAACATGACGCAGAGCGGTAGCCAGGCCAGAAAGATATAGCTGGAATCAATTGTGGCGCGGGGAGAAATGAGACGAGATAGCAGAATAGCCGGAACGGTCAGGCAGAAGGCCAGTAAGAATATTTTTATATTTTTTAATACGTTACACTTATCCGGCATTGCTTTAATGCTCACATCATTATATAAGGCGCATGAATAATAAGTATATTCGCATTATGAAGCAATCTAACAAAAGCTCATATTGACCGCAAAAGCAGCGGCAAACAAACGCACCTGAAGAGCAGATCAGAGGCCATAAATTTTGTGACAAAAAGCAAAAACCCCCGCTTTTCAGCGAGGGTTTGAATGTTGGTGGAGCTAAGCGGGATCGAACCGCTGACCTCTTGCATGCCATGCAAGCGCTCTCCCAGCTGAGCTATAGCCCCATAGTGCTTTTACGTATACGCCAAATTTATCGGGAGTAAATTTGGTGGAGCTAAGCGGGATCGAACCGCTGACCTCTTGCATGCCATGCAAGCGCTCTCCCAGCTGAGCTATAGCCCCACTACGTAAAGCTTGTCGAGTTGACGGGCGGCATCATATGAATTCCCTCGGCATGTGTCAACGGCAAAATGAACTTGCCGAATTCAATCGCTGAAAAAGCATTCAAATAAAGGACATTGCGGCACAACTCGCATTCAGTAGTTAAACACGTCACGGTTTCGACTAAAATGGTGCTATAAAATGAACCACTAATTAACCCCACGACTATTCAGGGAATCGTTATGTTCAAGGAACGGATGACGCCAGAAGAACTCGCTAATCTCACCGGTTACAGCCGACAAACCATCAATAAATGGGTACGGAAAGAAGGCTGGGCAACATCGCCCAAACCTGGCGTCCAGGGCGGTAAAGCCCGTCTGGTTCATGTAAACGAACAGGTTCGTGAATATATCCGCAGCGCTGAACGTTCAGTTGACCATCACGCAGACACATTCACGCCTGCCAGCAACGCATCGCTTGAAGCGCTGCTCATGACGCTCGCCAAAGAGATGACCTCATCCGAGCAGAAACAGTTTACCTCTCTCCTCGTGCGTGAAGGGATTACCGGTTTGTTACAACGCTTAGGGATACGCGATAGCAAATAATATGAAAAGATTACGCAGTAAAATGACCACTGAAGAGCTGGCTGAATGCCTCGGCGTGGCCAGACAAACCGTCAATCGCTGGATCAGAGAACAACACTGGAAAACCGAAAAATTTCCCGGCGTCAAAGGCGGACGCGCAAGACTCATCCATATTGATGCCAGCGTGCGGGAGTTTATTCTCAATATTCCGGCTTTTCGCAAACTGCCTGCGTTTTATCAGGCGGAAGAGGCTTTCGCAGAATATGCGAACGCGGCGCACAGTCATGCTTATCGACAAATTATTGATGCCGTTGAAAATATGTCTGCTCAGGAACAGGAAAAACTGGCGCTGTTTTTATCGCGGGAAGGTATTCGCGGATTTCTGACGCGTTTAGGTATCAATGAGGCGGACTAACAAATAATAAACGGCAGGCGTCTGCCCTGCCGTTTATTCTGTTTCAGCTGGCGTTACTGCTGACTTTCACGCTCGGCGATAAAGCCCAGCGCTTTGTTGATGCGCTCAATGCTGCGGGTTTTACCAATCGCATGTACGGTGACATCCAGCGCAGGCGACTGCCCGGCACCGGTCACAGCCACACGCAGCGGCATCCCCACTTTACCCATCCCCACTTCCAGCTCATCCGCCGTGGCCTGAATCGCGTGGTGGACGTTTTCTGCTGACCAGTCCGTAATCGCCGACAGCTTGTCGCGCACCACTTCCAGCGGCTGACGCGCCACCGGGCGGAGGTGTTTTTTCGCCGCATCGGCGTCAAACTCGCTGAAGTCTTCATAGAAGTAGCGGCAGCTCTGCGCCATCTCTTTCAGAGTTTTGCAGCGCTCGCCCAGCAACTTCACCAGTTCAGCAAGCTGCGGGCCGTTACGGGTGTCGATATTTTCCTGCTCGATATGCCACTGCAAATGCGTCGCCACATATTCCGGCGCCAGCGTATTGATATAGTGGTGGTTCAGCCACAGCAGTTTATCGGTGTTGAACGCGCTCGCAGACTTGCTCACCGCACCGAGGGAGAACAGCTTGATCATCTCTTCGCGAGTGAAGATTTCCTGATCGCCGCTGGACCAGCCCAGACGCACCAGATAGTTCAGCAACGCTTCCGGCAGATAACCGTCATCGCGATACTGCATCACGCTCACCGCACCGTGACGTTTAGACAGCTTTTTACCGTCGTCGCCGTTAATCATCGACACATGCGCGTACATCGGCACCGGCGCGTTTAACGCTTTCAGAATGTTAATCTGGCGCGGAGTATTGTTGATATGGTCTTCGCCACGAATCACATGGGTAATTTCCATATCCCAGTCGTCCACCACCACACAGAAGTTGTAGGTTGGGGAACCGTCGGTACGACGAATGATCAGATCGTCCAGCTCCTGATTGCTGAATTCGATCGGGCCACGGATCTGATCATCAAAAATAACGGAACCGTCCTGCGGGTTGGCAAAGCGCACCACGCATGGCTCATCGTCGGCATGATGTTCGTGACTGTGACGGCAACGCCCGTCATAACGCGGCTTCTCGCCTTTCGCCATCTGATCTTCACGCAGTTGCTCCAGACGCTCTTTAGAGCAGTAGCATTTATAGGCTGTTCCCGCCTCCAGCATCTCGTCAATCACCGCGTTATAGCGATCAAAACGTTTGGTCTGGAAATATGGGCCTTCGTCCCATTCCAGGTTCAGCCAGTTCATACCATCCATGATGGCTTCAATGGCTTCCGGCGTGGAACGCTCAAGATCGGTGTCTTCAATACGCAGCACGAACTCACCGCCGTGGTGACGTGCGAAAAGCCAGGAATAAAGAGCAGTACGCGCGCCGCCGACGTGCAGATAACCTGTCGGGCTAGGCGCGAAGCGAGTTTTGATTTTCATGAAATGGCCTTACGTTTATAAAGATGCCGACAACCGGCAAATCCTGGAAAGATGAATAGCCTTGTATTCTATCACTGTGGCTTGATTCCTCAATGTTGATCCGGTCAGAACGCTGCGCTTTGCTATTTCCGTATAGAAATCATGCAGTGCGGGGTAATTCACGATCGTTTTGTTTAATTTTACGACGAACAAACAAAAACTTTAGAAAATGCGTTGACTCATTTTCAACTCTCCCTATAATGCGACTCCACACAGCGGGGGTGATTAGCTCAGCTGGGAGAGCACCTCCCTTACAAGGAGGGGGTCGGCGGTTCGATCCCGTCATCACCCACCAACTACTTTATGTAGTCTCCGCCGTGTAGATAAGAAATTGAGAAGTGGGTGATTAGCTCAGCTGGGAGAGCACCTCCCTTACAAGGAGGGGGTCGGCGGTTCGATCCCGTCATCACCCACCACTTTCTCGCCAGCTAAATTTCTTATTGTGAAGTACCGAAGTGGGTGATTAGCTCAGCTGGGAGAGCACCTCCCTTACAAGGAGGGGGTCGGCGGTTCGATCCCGTCATCACCCACCACTTCGGGTCGTTAGCTCAGTTGGTAGAGCAGTTGACTTTTAATCAATTGGTCGCAGGTTCGAATCCTGCACGACCCACCAATGTAAAAAAGCGCCCTAAAGGCGCTTTTTTGCTATCTGCGATATGGAAGATTCGAACCTGTCGCAGGTTCGGGTCTTGCCTGATGCGCTGCGCTTATCAGGCCTACAGACGACACCGCACACGTAGGCCGGATAAGACGTTAGTCGCCATCCGGCACAGACATTATACCGTCAACGCCGCCACCAGTTTCTCCAGTGCTGGCGTTGCCTGCTGCTGGTCATACACAATATACAAATCCGCCGGAATACGTTCCTCTAACGGACGGAACACCACACCCGGCCAGCTCATTTGCGCATAGCCATCAGCCATCAACGTAATCCCGATCCCCATACTGATCATCGCCAACACCGTTTGCGGCTCAACCACTTCCCGAATAATCATTGGCGAAAAGCCTGCCTGTTGGCATACACGTTGTAAAAATCCCCAATCAGAATGTACGGAAGGCAACGTAACAAAATATTCATTGCGCAACGCCGCCAACGGCACAGAATCTCTGGATGCCAGATCGTGATCTTCCGGAACTGCAACCATGAATGCAGATTCATGCAAACGTATGCTGGTAAAACCGACTGCTGGTTCGATAGCCATACGCCAGATCCCTGCATCAAGTTCCCGACGCTCTAACAACGCCATTTGCATACCGGGAGACTTTTCGCGAAAAAGTACTTCAACATTGGGATTTGCTTTCAAAAAGTGACGCATCGCAGGACGCATTCTTCCCCACAGCGCCGTACCAACCACACCCAGTTCAATGCGCCCCGCTTCACCGCGACCAATCTGCTCCACTCGCGCCAGCGCCTGATTTGCACTGGCTAACAAGCGACGTGACTCCTCCATTAAAACTTTCCCGGCATGGGTTAATGCAACGCTGCGGGAATGACGAATAAACAGCAATGTACCCAGTTGCTGTTCAAGTTCTTTGATATGGATACTCAAGGGAGGTTGTGACATATTTAACCGGGCAGCAGCCCGGCCAAAATGCAATTCTTCTGCAACAGCGAGGAAATAACGTAATAGCTTTAGATCAATACGATGGGCTCGTTCCATCACTATCGCACTCCAGGAATAAGGGATAACGTCTGGAATTTACCATATTACCTAGTAAAAAATAGATTTAACGACAAGATACCCAATATACATAAATACAATAGATAATACCCCGGGTAAAACATTTGGTGCGGGAATAGGTATACGGCATAAAGTAAAAAATGCGCCAATACCAAATCCAATACCGGAGGAGAGAATAATTTCTTTCATGCTGTGTCCTTGTTCATAAAAATGGACTGGCGAACATCCTCTCGCCAGTCAAATAAAATTAATGTGCTAATGATTTGGTCGACAGTTTTTCTGGATGGTGCTGATATTTAAAGAACAATGCAAAAATAACGGCCAATGCCAGAGCGTAGGCGGCAAAGACCAGCCAGATAGTTTGCCAATCTTTTACGCCATCAATAGAAAAATAATCCACGGCCATACCGCTTAAAAGAGACCCAATCCACGCCCCCACGCCGTTAACCATGGTCATAAATAGCCCCTGCGCGCTGGCGCGAATACTTGAGTCCACCTCCTGCTCTACAAATACTGACCCTGAGATGTTGAAGAAATCAAATGCGCAGCCATAAACAATCATCGACAGCAGCAGTAGCACAAAGCCAAACGGGGATGGATCGCCAAAGGCAAAGAAGCCGAAACGCAGCGTCCACGCCAGCATACTCATCAGCATTACCGTTTTAATACCAAAGCGTTTAAGGAAGAACGGAATGGTGAGGATAAAGCCCACTTCCGCCATCTGCGAAACTGAAAGCAAGATAGAGGGATACTTCACCACAAAGCTGTCGGCAAACTCAGGATTACGGGCAAAATCATGCAGGAACGGATTACCGAAGACATTGGTAATTTGCAGCACCGCCCCCAACATCATCGCAAACAAAAAGAAGATTGCCATGCGTGGATTTTTAAACAGAACAAAAGCATCCAGTCCGAGCTTACTGGCAAGCGTGGTGTTCGCCTTCTTCTCGGCTACCGGAATTTTCGGTAACGTCAGCGCATACAGGGCCAGCAATAACGATGCGCCAGAAGCGATGTATAATTGCGCACTGCTCAGTTCCAGCCCCATCAGGCTCACCGTCCACATCGCAACAATAAAACCTATTGTGCCGAAAACGCGCACAGGCGGAAATGACGTTACCGGATCCTGACCTGCTTTCGCCAGACAGGAGTACGAAACGCTATTGGATAATGCAATTGTTGGCATATACGCCATCGCATTCACCAACATCACCCAGAACATCGTCTGGGGATCGGTAACGGTGGTGGCGTACAATAACGCCCCCGCGCAAACCAGATGGCAAAGCATGTAGGCTCGCTCAGCGCGCAGCCATTTATCAGCAATGATCCCCATAATACCCGGCATGATAATCGCTGCCAGTCCTTTTGAGCTGTAGACCATACCGACATTCGCGCCGGTAAAATCCAGAGTGTTGATCATGTAAGAGCCCAGGGTAACCAGCCAGCTCCCCCAGATAAAATATTGCAAGAACGACATGACTTTTAAGCGGGACGTAATACCCATTTTTTATTCCTTGCCGTGAGATAAAGCCCCAATACGGGGCCGTAGTCATTGTGTTTAGGCCAGCTTACGTAAAAAGCCGCAAATCAGATTTATAAAGTTCTGCCGGGAAAGTTCAGCCGCCGCCAGCGTTTGCGCATGGGAGAGTTTTACATCGCCCAGCCCTTCCGCCAGATTGGTGATCGCTGAGACGGCAACAACTTTGAGGCCACAATGACGTGCGCTAATCACCTCAGGGACAACGGACATTCCGACCACATCGCCGCCAATAATCTGCATCATGCGGATTTCTGCCGCCGTTTCGAAGTTCGGACCCGGATAAGAAACAAATACGCCTTCAGTGAGGGTGAATCCCTCCTCTGCCGCAACGGACTGAAGCATGGCGCGATAATCTGCGTCATAAGCATTAGCCAGCGAGAAGAAGCGATCGCCATAACGATCATCGTTTGGCCCCACCATCGGCGTACCGGGCATCGTATTAATGTGATCGCTAAGCGCAACCAGGCTACCCGGCCCCACTTCCGGACGCAGAGATCCTGCCGCATTGGTGCAGAACAACACTTCACAGCCCAGTAATTTCAACGTGCGAATGGCATCGGTCATCACCGCCATTCCACGCCCTTCATAAAAATGTCCGCGGCCTTTCATACAGGCCACCGGAACCCCCGCCAGATGGCCGAGCACCAGTTCACCAGCATGGCCGTGTACGGTGCTGACGGGAAATCCCGGCAATTTCTCGTAAGAAATGGCTACCGCATCTTCGATTTGGTCCGCCAGAGCACCCAACCCGGAGCCTAAAATAAACGCAACTCGCGGGGTAAATGCCGGTTTATGTGCATGAACAATATCAACACAATACTCAGGATTATGAGAAAAAAGAGCGTGAGGCATAAGTTTCCTTGTTCTATCGGATTTAATTTGACTCCTTTTTATAACGACCATCGCCCCTTGCTGACCAATACACTTTTCACGTGTCATCAATAGCCATTTAATATCGATAAATTTAGATCGCTTCTGTATTAATACAGAGGGAAAACAGTATTGGTTTTTGCTTGCAATTCATATTAACAATATGCCGCTTTCATATTTATAAATTGCCTCTTTTTAATTAACCCATTAATAATTATCGGCATAGGGAAATATGCTATGAAAAAAATTCTTACTCTGACGCTTTCTTCTTTACTCATTATTCCCGCACTCACCCATGCGGAATTTAAAGGCGGGTTCGCCGATATCGGCCTCCATTACCTCGACTGGACATCAGACACCACGGAAAAAACCAGTAAAAAATCCCATAAAGATGATTTTGGGTACCTGGAACTGGAAGGCGGAGCGAATTTTAGCTGGGGAGAAATGTACGGGTTCTTCGACTGGGAAAATTTTTACAATGGCCGCCACGCTAAACCAGGCAGCGAACAGCGTTACACCTTTAAAAATACCAACCGTATTTATCTGGGCGATACAGGATTAAACCTCTATCTCCATGCCTACGGGACGTACGGTTCACCTCATCGCGCTAATTTCCATGATGACATGTTTCTCTATGGTTTAGGCTATAACTTCACAGGTAACGGTTACTGGTTTAAACCCTTCTTTGCCAAACGTTATACCGATCAGACCTACTACACAGGCGATAATGGTTATGTATTAGGTTGGGTGGCCGGCTATAGCTTCTCGTTGGGTAGTGAGAAATTCAGCGTAACGAACTGGAATGAGTATGAGTTTGACCGCGATGCGTCCTACGCTGCGGGCAATGGCGGGAAAGATGGCATTAATGGCGCAGTAGCGCTGTGGTGGAATGCGACTCCTCACCTGACCGCAGGAGTACAATATCGTTACGCTGATAATAAGTTAGGAGAATCCTTCCTGCAGGATGGCATTATTTACTCCATCAAATACCTGTTTTAACACACAGCCCTGTCAAAAATGGCAGGGCAAGACCGCACCTCACACACGGACAGATAGATATTTATAGCTGATACAGCGGATCTTTCGCCCTCGCGGCGGTTAATTCGCTGGCCTGGGTACGCACCACGTCCCACAACGCCTGCGCCGCCGTGGAGAGCGATCGGTTTTTTCGCCGCGCCAGCATGAGCTGCCTTTCAACTACGGGCGTCAGCCGTTTAACCTGTAAGTGGCTGCCCTGCGGGAGCGGTAACGCCAGCGCGGGCAGCACGCTGATGCCGATTCCCGCTTCCACCATTGGAAACAGCGTGGCCGGGTGACCAATCTCCTGCACGATATCCGCCTCAATAGCAAAATGGGCCAGCGCCGCATCAATCAGCGGTCGACTGCCGGAAGCATAATCCTGTAAGACCAGCGAGGCCTGTTTAAGATCCTGCCAGCTCACCCATTCCTGATGCGCCAGCGGATGATCCTGGCGACACAACAGTAAAAAAGGCTCTGATAAGATGGCTTCACACTGTAAATCCACCGCTGCGCCGGGATCGATAACGATGCCAAAATCCACTTCACCCTGGCGGATGCTCTCCAGCACCCACTGCTGCGGACGATCGTGCAATACAAAATCAATAGCGGGATAAAGTGAATTACTTTGGGCAATGCATTGCGGAATAAGATGCGCAGAAATGGTTTGGCTCGCGGCAACGCGCACGGTGCCGGTTAATTGTGTCCCTACTCTGCCTGCATCGCGCAGTATGCTGTTCAGTTCATCAAGCACCCGCTCCAGACGCGTCGCCAGTTGTTGCCCCGCCTCGGTCAGCACCACCTCACGCGTAGTGCGATCCAACAGTCTGACGCCGGTTTGCCGCTCCAGCTCTTTTACGCTATGACTGACCGCAGACTGGCTCAGTCCAATCCTGTCCCCTGCCCGACTGAAACTTTTGGCCTGGGCGACGGTAATAAAAATACGCAGTTGACGCAGTGAATAGTTCATCGACTAGATTCATATATAGATGCAATAAATCAATTTTATTTCTCAAAGCGAAAAACGCAAAATAGCTGCACCGACTTTCAGGAGTTTTTATGAAACTTTTTCGTATCCTTGACCCTTTCACGCTGACACTTATCACCGTGGTACTACTGGCCTCTTTTTTCCCGGCGGAAGGTGGCTTTGTGCCTGTCGTTGAAGGCATTACGACAGCGGCTATCGCTCTGCTGTTTTTTATGCATGGCGCGAAGCTTTCGCGTGAAGCGATCATCGCTGGCGGCAGCCACTGGCGGTTGCATCTGTGGGTCATGTGCAGCACTTTTGTGCTCTTTCCTGTCCTCGGCGTACTGTTTGCCTGGTGGGCGCCTGTCAATGTCGACCCTATGCTCTACAGCGGCTTTCTGTATCTGTGTATTTTGCCCGCCACCGTGCAGTCTGCGATTGCGTTTACTTCACTCGCGGGCGGTAACGTCGCGGCCGCGGTGTGCTCAGCGTCTGCGTCCAGCCTGCTGGGCATTTTCCTGTCGCCGCTGCTGGTCGGTCTGGTAATGAATATTCATGGCGCGCAGGGCAGTCTGGAAGAGGTGGGCAAAATTATGCTGCAACTGCTGCTGCCTTTTGTGCTGGGACACCTGTCTCGCCCGTGGATCGGCAATTGGGTCGCGCGCAACAAAAAGTGGATCGCGAAAACGGATCAGACCTCTATTCTGTTGGTGGTCTACTCGGCGTTCAGCGAAGCGGTGGTCAACGGCATCTGGCACAAAGTCGGCTGGGGATCGCTGCTGTTTATCGTCGTGGTCAGCCTCATACTGCTGGCGATCGTCATAGCCATTAACGTCTTTGTCGCCCGTAAATGCGGCTTCAATAAAGCCGACGAAATCACTATTGTCTTCTGCGGTTCGAAAAAAAGCCTGGCCAACGGGATCCCGATGGCCAATATTCTGTTTCCGACGTCAGTGCTGGGTATGATGGTATTACCGCTGATGATCTTCCACCAGATCCAACTGATGGTCTGCGCAGGGCTGGCGCGGCGCTACAAACGCCAGACCGAGAAGTTACAGACGCAGCAGGAAAGCCGCGCCGCGAAAGCTTAAAGCGGGCGTTTCAGGGGCTGTACCAGTTGCGTCAGCCCCTCGGTTTTAATCAGCAGCGTGATTTGCATCAACTCCCCCAGTTTACCCGCCGGAAATTGATCTTTACGGGCAAACCACAGCAAATACTCTTCCGGAAGGTCGATCAATCGACGTCCCTGATATTTGCCAAAGGGCATCACGGTGTTGGCGATTTCAACCAGCTGCTCTTTTTCCATCTCAGGCACCCAGTAAGCGGATCATTTCCGCTTCATCAATCACGGTAATACCCAGTTCCTGCGCTTTGGCCAGTTTGGAGCCCGCCGCTTCACCGGCAATCACCAGATCGGTTTTCTTCGATACGCTGCCTGCCACTTTCGCGCCCAGCGCCACTAAACGCGCTTTAGCGTCATCGCGAGACATCTGGCTCAGGCTACCGGTTAGTACCACGGTTTTACCGGCAAACGGGCTATCGATCTCTTGCACATTAATGACTACCGGCGCGGGCCAGTGAACCCCTTCCGCCAGTAGCTGCCCAATCACGTCACGATTACTCTCTTCGGCAAAAAAGTTAAAGACGTGCGTAGCGACCACAATCCCCACGTCAGGTACTTTCTGCAACTCGTCAATGGTGGCGGCCTGCAGCGCCTCCAGCGTACCGAAATAAGCCGCCAGCCCCGCCGCCGTCGCTTCACCCACTTCACGGATGCCCAGCGCATAGAGAAAACGCGCAAAGGTCGTCGTTTTGGATTTTTCCAGCGCGTTAACAACATTTTGCGCGGACTTTGGCCCCATTCGGTCCAGGCCGGTCAGTTTACCCGCCGTCAGACGGAACAGATCCGCTGGCGTATGGACATACTCCCTTTCCACCAGTTGGTCGATGATCTTATCGCCCATCCCGTCTACATCCATCGCCCGGCGCGACACAAAATGTTTCAGCGACTCTTTACGCTGCGCGCCGCAAATCAGCCCGCCGGTACAACGGGTAACGGCTTCGCCTTCAACGCGCTCTACGTCCGATCCGCACACCGGACAGTGCGTTGGAAACACAATCGGACGCGTCTCTTCAGGGCGTTCGGACAGAACCACGTTGACCACCTGAGGGATCACATCGCCTGCCCGACGGATAACCACCTTATCGCCAATGCGCAAGCCAAGTCGCTCAATTTCATCGGCATTATGCAACGTGGCATTGCTGACCAGCACACCAGCCACCTGAACCGGTTCCAGACGCGCCACCGGCGTAATCGCCCCGGTACGCCCGACCTGAAACTCAACGTCGCGCACAAAAGTCATCTGCTCCTGAGCAGGAAATTTAAACGCCACCGCCCAGCGCGGCGCGCGGGCCACAAAGCCCAGCAGTTCCTGCAAAGCCAGCGAGTTGACCTTAATCACCACGCCGTCGATATCAAAACCGAGCGTAGGGCGATCTTTTTCGACGTTGTGATAAAAATCCAGTACCGCCTGGGGAGAATCGCACAGCGTCACGCGATCGCTGACCGGTAACCCCCACGCTTTAAATTGCAGCAAACGTCCCAGATGCGTATCCGGCAACTCGCCGCCTTCCAGAATACCGACGCCGTAGCAGAAAAATGTTAGCGGTCGCTTCGCCGTAATACGCGGATCGAGCTGACGCAGCGAACCCGCCGCCGCGTTACGCGGGTTAGCAAACACTTTGCCGCCAGTGCGGCGCGCGTCTTCATTGATCTTTTCAAACCCGGCCTGCGGTAAAAATACCTCTCCGCGAACTTCAAGACGCGCCGGAATGTTATCGCCGTGCAGCTTTAACGGAATGGCGCGAATCGTGCGCACGTTTGAAGTGATATCTTCACCGGTGGTGCCGTCGCCACGCGTCGCAGCGCTCACCAGCACGCCGTTTTCATACAGAATGCTGACCGCCAGACCATCCAGCTTTAGCTCGCAGCACCAGATGACATTTTCCGTGCTTTTTAGACGATCCTGCACTCGCTTGTTAAACGCCAGGAAGCTTTCTTCATCAAATACGTTATCGAGCGACAGCATCGGTACTTCATGGCGAATCTGGTTGAATGCCGTCAGCGGCGCCGCGCCAACGCGCTGCGTGGGCGAATCCGGCGTGATAAGGTCCGGACGTTGCGCCTCCAGCTCTCGCAGTTCCCGCATCAGGCGGTCATATTCGGCGTCGGGAATCTCTGGCGCATCCATCACATGATACAGATATTCATGATGGCGAAGCGTGGTTCGCAGTTCTGTCAGTTGTTGTTCGATTGGTTCCATATCACACCATCAATGATAAAAAACCCCCGACAGGCGGGGGTTACGTTAAAAATGTCACACCTGCGTTAACCTCAGGCGTTAGCGTCCATCACCTCGCGGATGCGGTCCTGATATTCGCGCAGTTTCTGCGGCGTCATCATCCGACGCTGGTCATCCAGCACGACGCCACCGACCTCATCAGCGATATGCTGCGCGGATTGCAGCATCAGCTTGAAATTCTGCAGCGCATCGCCGTAAGACGGTACCTGCATAAAGATAGTGACGCCAGGCGTAGTGAAGTCCGTCATTTCAGGATCGAACGTTCCCGGATTGACCATATTCGCGAGACTGAACAAGGCCGGGCCGCTGCCGTCCGGGCTCAAATGACGATGGAAAATATTCATATCGCCAAATTTAAAGCCTGACTGCTGAATACTGTTCAGTAACACTTCACCATTAAGCTCGCTGCCATGATGGGCCGCGACGTTCATAATGATGACCGCCTCTTTACGCTGCGGTTTTTCCACAACCGGCGCTTCTTCCACTACCGGTTCCGCCTCAACCACAGGTTCCGCAGGCTGGAAGGTTTGCGCTGATGGCGGCGGCGCGGGCTGCGCAACAGGCTGCGGCGCTTGCGACGGCGGTGCAGGCTGCTGTTGCGGCGGCTGTACCGGCGGCGCAGATGGCTGAACCTGCTGAGGCTGCGGCGCAGGTTGAACCGGTTGCTGAACCGGCTGTTGCATCGGCGCTTGCGGCTGCGGCGGCGCCGCTGGACGCGGTTGCGCAGACGCATAAGGCGGCTGGTACTGGTGTTGCGGCGACTGACGAGGGGCATCATGCTCCTGCGACTGGCCGGGGGCATGATTTACGCGGTGAACACGAACTTCACCCACGCCTTCGTCTTCTTCGACATCGTCGTCATACGAGTCGTCGTCGCGTTTCGATTTCATGCGTTTTAGTGGACGATCGCGGAACATAGAAGATCGTTCTTTACGGCTGGTCCAGAAACCATGTACCAGTAAAGCGATTATGGCGATCGCGCCAACAATGATTAATATCAGACGCAAATCCTGCATCATTATATTCTCTGTTGTTCTAACACCTTGCCACCACGGCAAACATTTACTCACTAAGAGTATTTGCCGATTACGTCAAGTGCAAGTGTACTGTTGGCTTTCGCAGCATAAAGATGAAGGAAAATGTGCTTTTTGCTGTTTTTTCGAACATTTCCGAACTATCCACCGTCTGATAACCGGGTAAGATATCCCACGTTTACCCAGGGCTTTAAGAAAAAGGAGTATGTCCTGAATATGGTTTCATCATCCACAACCGTACCACGTAGCGGCGTCTATTATTTCTCGCAAGGATGGAAGTTAGTCACCCTACCGGGAATCCGCCGCTTTGTTATTTTACCTTTGCTGGTCAACATTGTGCTGATGGGCGGCGCATTTTGGTGGCTGTTTACCCAGCTTGACGCCTGGATACCTTCGTTGATGAGTCATGTGCCGGACTGGCTGCAATGGCTGAGCTATCTGCTGTGGCCGATTGCGGTTATCTCTGTTCTGCTGGTCTTTGGCTATTTTTTCTCTACCCTCGCCAACTGGATCGCCGCGCCGTTTAACGGCCTTTTAGCCGAACAGCTTGAGGCGCGGTTAACCGGCGCCACGCCGCCAGATACAGGCATACTCGGCATCATGAAAGATGTACCGCGCATTATGAAACGTGAATGGCAAAAGCTGGCGTGGTATCTGCCGCGCGCTATTGTGCTGCTGATTCTCTATTTTATTCCTGGCATTGGCCAAACCATCGCGCCGGTGCTGTGGTTTTTGTTCAGCGCCTGGATGCTGGCGATTCAGTATTGCGACTATCCGTTTGATAACCACAAAGTGCCGTTTAAAACGATGCGCGCCGCGTTGCGCACGCAGAAGGTGGCGAATATGCAATTTGGCGCGCTCACCAGCCTCTTTACGATGATTCCGGTGCTTAACCTGTTCATTATGCCTGTCGCCGTCTGTGGCGCGACGGCAATGTGGGTTGATTGCTGGCGTGCTAAGCACGCGTTATGGAAATAACGTAAAAATGTATAAATAAGAGATGGCTTATGCTGTCTCTTATTCCATACTGATAACCATTATTTCCCATCAGCATATAGATATGCGAAATCCTTACTTCCCCATATCTGGCTGGAAGGTATGCTGGGAAGGTATCCCAATTTCATACAGTTAAGGACAGGCCATGAGTAAGATTTATGAAGATAACTCGCTGACTATCGGTCATACGCCGCTGGTTCGACTGAACCGTATCGGTAATGGACGCATTCTGGCAAAGGTGGAGTCGCGCAACCCGAGCTTCAGCGTCAAGTGCCGTATCGGCGCCAACATGATTTGGGATGCCGAAAAGCGTGGCGTACTGAAACCTGGCGTGGAACTGGTGGAGCCGACCAGCGGCAACACCGGTATTGCGCTGGCGTATGTCGCCGCCGCGCGCGGTTACAAACTCACCCTGACCATGCCGGAAACCATGAGCATTGAACGCCGCAAGCTACTCAAAGCATTAGGCGCGAATCTGGTGCTGACCGAAGGGGCGAAAGGGATGAAAGGCGCTATTCAGAAAGCCGAAGAAATTGTCGCCAGCGATCCGCAAAAATATCTCCTGCTCCAGCAGTTCAGCAACCCTGCCAACCCGGAAATCCATGAAAAAACCACCGGCCCGGAAATCTGGGAAGACACCGATGGTCAGGTGGATGTGTTTATCTCCGGCGTCGGCACTGGCGGTACGTTAACCGGCGTCACGCGTTATATCAAAGGGACGAAGGGTAAAACCGATCTTATCACCGTTGCGGTAGAACCCACTGACTCCCCGGTTATTGCCCAGGCGCTGGCTGGTGAAGAGATCAAACCAGGCCCGCATAAAATTCAGGGTATCGGCGCAGGCTTCATCCCGGGCAACCTGGATCTGAAACTGATTGATAAAGTGGTTGGCATCACCAATGAAGAAGCTATTTCTACCGCGCGCCGTCTGATGGAAGAGGAAGGTATTCTGGCAGGAATTTCTTCCGGCGCCGCGGTTGCTGCAGCGCTTAAGCTGCAGGAAGATGAAAGCTTTACCAATAAGAATATTGTGGTTATCCTACCTTCATCAGGTGAGCGTTATCTGAGCACCGCGTTGTTCGCCGATCTCTTTACTGAGAAAGAACTGCAACAGTGATGCCAGCATGTTAAAAACGCGTAAAAAAGCACCTTTTTGGGTGCTTTTTTGTGGCCTGCTTCAAACTTTCACCTCACCTGGCATTGATTCACCCTGCCGGAACTGGTATTTAACCAGACTAATTATTTTGATGCGCGAAATTAATCGTTACAGGAAAAGCGTTAGCTGAATCGATTTTATGATTTGGTTCAAATCTTCCTTTCGCGGCATAATGTTTAATGACGAGCGAAACGTCAGCGGCCATAAGTTGCCAGCAACGGATTGCGTAGAACACCTTTTGTGTCGCGTCCCGTTTACGCCGGCGCTAACAATACAGGCTAAAGTTGAGCCGCCAGGCTAGACTTTAGTTCCACAACACTAAACCTATAAGTTGGGGAAATACAATGTTCCAGCAAGAAGTTACCATTACCGCTCCGAACGGTCTGCACACCCGCCCTGCTGCTCAGTTTGTTAAAGAAGCAAAAGGCTTCACTTCTGAGATTACTGTGACTTCCAACGGCAAAAGCGCCAGCGCGAAAAGCCTGTTTAAACTGCAGACTCTGGGCCTGACTCAAGGCACCGTCGTCACCATCTCCGCAGAAGGTGAAGATGAGCAGAAAGCGGTTGAACATCTGGTCAAACTGATGGCGGAACTCGAGTAAGTTTTTTTCCGGGTTCTTTTAAAAATCAGTCACAAGTAAGGTAGGGTTATGATTTCAGGCATTTTAGCATCCCCGGGTATCGCTTTCGGCAAAGCACTGCTGCTGAAAGAAGACGAAATCGTCATTGACCGGAAAAAAATTTCTGCCGACAAGGTTGATCAGGAAGTTGAACGTTTTCTGAGCGGTCGTGCCAAGGCATCTGCGCAACTGGAAGCGATCAAGACAAAAGCTGGTGAAACGTTCGGTGAAGAAAAAGAAGCCATCTTTGAAGGGCATATTATGCTGCTCGAAGATGAGGAGCTGGAGCAGGAAATCATAGCCCTGATTAAAGATAAGCACATGACGGCTGACGCAGCCGCACATGAAGTTATCGAAGGTCAGGCCACTGCCCTGGAAGAACTGGATGACGAATACCTGAAAGAGCGTGCGGCTGACGTACGTGATATTGGTAAGCGCCTGCTGCGCAACATCCTGGGTCTGGCCATTATCGATCTGAGCGCGATTCAGGAAGAAGTTATCCTGGTTGCCGCTGACCTGACGCCGTCAGAAACCGCGCAGCTGAACCTGCAGAAAGTGCTGGGCTTCATCACCGACGCGGGCGGACGCACGTCTCATACCTCCATCATGGCGCGTTCTCTGGAACTGCCGGCGATCGTAGGTACCGGTAGCGTCACCGCTCAGGTGAAAAACGGCGATTATCTGATTCTGGATGCCGTAAACAACCAGGTTTACGTCAACCCGACCAACGATGTTATTGAGCAACTGCGCGCCGTCCAGGAGCAGGTTGCGACCGAGAAAGCGGAACTGGCTAAACTGAAAGATCTGCCGGCAATCACGCTGGATGGACATCAGGTTGAAGTTTGCGCCAACATCGGTACCGTTCGTGACGTTGAAGGCGCTGAGCGCAACGGCGCGGAAGGCGTTGGTCTGTATCGTACTGAATTCCTGTTCATGGATCGCGACGCGCTGCCGACGGAAGAAGAGCAGTTTGCCGCCTATAAAGCGGTCGCTGAAGCGTGCGGCTCGCAGGCGGTTATCGTCCGTACCATGGACATTGGCGGCGACAAAGAGCTGCCGTACATGAACTTCCCGAAAGAAGAGAACCCGTTCCTGGGCTGGCGCGCCGTGCGTATCGCCATGGATCGCAAAGAGATCCTGCGTGACCAGGTTCGCGCGATTCTGCGTGCCTCCGCTTTCGGTAAATTGCGCATTATGTTCCCGATGATCATCTCTGTTGAAGAAGTTCGCGCGCTGCGCAAAGAGATTGAAATCTACAAACAGGAACTGCGTGACGAAGGTAAAGCATTTGACGAAAGCATTGAGATTGGCGTGATGGTGGAAACACCGGCTGCGGCGACAATTGCGCGTCATTTAGCCAAAGAAGTTGATTTCTTTAGTATCGGCACCAATGATTTAACGCAGTACACCCTGGCAGTTGACCGTGGTAATGATATGATTTCACACCTTTACCAGCCAATGTCACCGTCCGTACTGAACTTGATCAAGCAAGTTATTGATGCTTCTCATGCAGAAGGTAAATGGACTGGCATGTGTGGTGAGCTTGCAGGCGACGAACGTGCTACACTTCTGTTGCTGGGGATGGGTCTGGACGAATTCTCTATGAGCGCCATTTCTATCCCGCGCATTAAGAAGATTATCCGTAACACGAACTTCGAAGATGCGAAGGTGTTAGCAGAGCAGGCTCTTGCTCAACCGACAACGGACGAGTTAATGACGCTGGTTAACAAGTTCATTGAAGAAAAAACAATCTGCTAATCCACGAGATGCGGCCCAATTTACTGCTTAGGAGAAGATCATGGGTTTGTTCGATAAACTAAAATCTCTGGTTTCTGATGATAAGAAAGACACCGGAACTATTGAGATTGTTGCCCCGCTCTCTGGCGAGATCGTCAACATCGAAGACGTGCCGGATGTAGTTTTTGCTGAAAAAATCGTTGGTGATGGCATCGCTATCAAACCAACCGGTAACAAAATGGTCGCCCCTGTTGACGGTACCATCGGCAAAATCTTTGAAACCAACCATGCGTTCTCTATCGAATCCGATAGCGGCATTGAGCTGTTCGTTCACTTCGGTATCGACACCGTTGAGCTGAAAGGCGAAGGCTTCAAGCGTATTGCTGAAGAAGGTCAGCGCGTGAAAGTTGGCGATCCGGTCATCGAGTTCGATCTGCCGTTGCTGGAAGAAAAAGCCAAGTCTACCCTGACTCCGGTTGTTATCTCCAACATGGATGAAATCAAAGAACTGATCAAACTGTCCGGTAGCGTGACCGTGGGTGAAACTCCGGTTATCCGCATTAAGAAGTAATTCTTGCCGCAGTGAAGAATGGCGCCTTTGGGCGCCATTTTTTTGCCTGTACTTGCGCCGCCATCCGGCGATGGTGCAGTGCACTGCCTGATGGCGCTACGCTTATCAGGCCTACAAGGTTGCGAACATTTCAGCGCCAATCCACGGGTTACAACTGCGAGGTCACCGGGCGAAAGCACTTCTCGCGCATCAGGATCTTCATCCCATCCGGGCCACTCTCCAGCATCCTGCGTTCGGAATCGGACACTTGCAGCTCGCACTGATAGCCGCCAGTGATGCCAAACATCGCTCGCGCCACGCAGATATCTTCCAGCGCGTCCAGCCCGCTCGTTTCAAAATGCCCCACGATACGTCCCTGCTGGCGAACCACCAGCCGATAACTCTTCATCGCGCCTCCCCTGCCGGCGGCAGAATTAACTCATCACAGCCACACTGCTGTGTCCAGGTCATCACCTCCAGCACGCGCTGCGCCGCATCTTTTGCCGCGGTCGTCAGTTTTTTCCCCTGCACAATACCGCTGACCAGCTCGGCGCAGAAGAGATCTCCCGTCCCTTTTAACTCCGTCGCCACCCGCGGATGGGCAAAGACCTCCACGACCTGCGCAGTAACGACCGCAACCGTTATGGTCTCCAGAGACTCGCCCGGCGCGCTGGTGATAACCACCCATTTCAACGTATCGGAAAGCAGCGATTGCGCCGCCGCCACCGCCTCTTCCAGCGTGCGGCACGGTTTACCACTCAGCATCTCCAGCTCAAATACGTTCGGCGTTAGCCCCTGCGCCTGCGGCAACAAATGCGTGCGATAAGCCTGCGGAATTTCCGCCTGCACATACATTCCACTGTCGGTATCGCCAATGACCGGATCAACAAGAATACACACCTCCGGATGCGAAGCCCGGATCGCCATTAGCCACTTCGAAAGCAAGACAATTTGGTCTGCGCTGCCCATGTAACCGGTGGTAATCGCTTTTAATTCACGTAGCGCATCGCGCTCATTCAACGCCGTAAGGTAGCCTGCAAACCACTCGGCGGGAATAATGCCGCCATAAAAGGTTTTATAGTGCGGCGTATTGCTGAATAGCACCGTCGGGACCGCCGTCACGCGTAGTCCCTGCGCTTTAATGGCCGGAACAGCGATACTGTTGCCTACGCTGCCGTACACGACCTGTGACTGGACGGCGACGATATCGGTCTGTAATGCCCGATGGTTGTCGTCGAAGAGCACTGACTGAATATCACTCTCTTGTCCCATAAAATTTTCCTCTCGCTGGACAGCAGGCTACCGCCTCATTATCATTGTCATATGCTAAAATTCATTTTGTCATAGGTCAATAATGATCGACGGAAAAACCGCTAACGAAATTTTTGACAGTATCCGTCAACACATTATCGCCGGCACGTTACGGGCGGAGGATTCGCTCCCGCCGGTACGGGAGCTGGCAAGCGAATTAAAGGTGAACCGCAATACCGTCGCAGCGGCGTATAAACGGCTGATAACGGCGGGACTGGCGCAAAGTTTAGGCCGCAATGGGACGGTGATTAAAGGCAGTCCGTCTCCCGTAGCGCTGGAAGGCGGCGATCCACATACGCCTCTGCACGACCTTTCCGGCGGCAATCCCGATCCGCAGCGTCTGCCTGACCTTAGCCGTTATTTTGCCCGTCTCAGCCGCACGCCGCATCTCTACGGCGATGCGCCCGTTTCCCCTGAACTACACGCCTGGGCGGCGCGCTGGCTACGGGATGCCACCCCCGTCGCAGGCGAAATTGATATCACCAGCGGAGCTATCGACGCCATTGAAAGACTGCTTTGCGCGCATCTGCTGCCGGGCGACAGCGTCGCGGTGGAAGATCCCTGTTTTTTAAGCAGTATCAATATGCTGCGCTATGCCGGTTTTAGCGCCAGCCCGGTCAGTGTGGATAGCGAAGGAATGCAGCCTGAAAAGCTGGAACGGGCGCTAAATCAGGGCGCGCGGGCAGTGATCTTAACGCCGCGCGCGCACAACCCTACCGGCTGTAGCCTGAGCGCTCGCCGTGCCGCTGCGCTGCAAAATATGCTGGCGCGTTACCCTCAGGTAGTGGTCATTATCGACGATCACTTCGCCCTGCTTTCTTCGTCGCCCTGGCAGCCGGTTATTGCGCAGACAACGCAACACTGGGCGGTGATACGCTCCGTTTCCAAAACCCTCGGCCCCGATTTACGTCTTGCTATTGTCGCCAGCGACAGCGCGACCTCGGCAAAACTTCGGCTGCGGCTAAATGCCGGTAGTCAGTGGGTCAGCCATCTGTTACAGGATCTGGTCTACGCCTGCCTGACCGACCCTGAGTATCAGCACAGGCTGACGCAAACGCGGCTGTTTTACGCCGCCCGGCAACAAAAACTGGCCCGCGCCCTACAGCAATATGGCATCGCCATTTCTCCCGGCGACGGCGTGAATGCCTGGCTCCCACTGGACACCCATAGCCAGGCTACCGCGTTTACGTTGGCAAAATCCGGCTGGCTGGTACGTGAGGGAGAAGCCTTTGGCGTAAGCGCGCCGTCTCACGGTCTACGTATCACGCTGTCGACATTAAATGACAGCGAGATCAACACGCTGGCGGCTGATATCCATCAGGCGCTAAATCGCTAACAGGAGAAAATAACGTGCGAGTTCATTTTGTTGTCCATGAGTCGTTTGAATCCGCTGGCGCTTATCTGAAATGGGCTGAAGATCGCGGTTATACCATTTCATGGTCGCGCGTCTATGCCGGAGAAGCGCTACCGCCCAATGCCGATGAGTTCGATATGCTCGTGGTATTTGGCGGTCCGCAGTCGCCGCGCACCACCCGCGAAGAGTGCCCGTACTTTGACTCTCGCGCCGAACAGCACTTAATTAATCAGGCAGTTACGGCCCGGCGAATGGTTATCGGCATTTGTCTTGGTTCGCAGCTCATTGGCGAGGCGCTGGGCGCCGCTGTGTGCCAAAGTCCGGAAAAAGAGATTGGTCACTACCCTATTACGCTCACTGAAGCCGGTCTGCGGCATCCGCTTATCGCCCACTTTGGCTCCCCGTTAACCGTCGGCCACTGGCACAACGATATGCCAGGACTCACCGATCAGGCGACCGTGCTGGCCGAAAGCGAAGGCTGTCCACGTCAGATAGTGCAGTACGGTAATTTTGTCTACGGCTTCCAGTGTCATATGGAATTTACCGTCGAGGCGGTTGAAGGATTAATCCAACATTCGCAGCAGGAGCTGGCCGACGCGCAAGGGAAGCGTTTTATCCGCTCGGTCGCCGAGATGCGCGCATGGAATTACCAGCAAATGAATGAAAAGCTGTGGCGTTTTCTGAATGAACTCACGCTGGCGCACTCACAGAAATAACCACACCAGGAGTGCAACTTATTACCCGGCTAACGGTCTGAGGTGCAGTGATTATTGCATGAAAAAGGATTTTACCATGAAGAAAATTGTTTGCGCCGTCGTTGCGCTCCTGCTGACCCTACCCGCCTGGGCGAAGCTGAACGCCCATGAAGAAGCGCGCATTAACGCCATGCTTAATGCGCTGGCGCAGAAAAAGGATCTGACATTCGTTCGTAACGGTGATGCGCATAACTGCGAGGAAGCCGTATCGCACCTGCGCTTAAAACTGGGTAACACGCGCAATCGTATCGACACCGCCGAACAGTTTATCGATAAAGTCGCGTCGTCGTCGTCCATCACCGGAAAACCCTATATCGTTAAAATTCCCGGTAAAAGCGATGAAAACGCGCAGCCTTATTTACATGCGCTTATTGCGGAAACGGATAAGAATGTTGAGTAAGAAAAAATCATAATGCCAGGCGTGTTACTGTGGTTTTTTAAAGGCGTTATCGCGCTTCTGTTAGCGTTTGCTGTAGGGTTAATCGTTTACTATTATCTGGAAATTCGTCCCATAGCCCAGACCGCATTACAGAGCGCCTCTTTCTGGTTGTCCGAATCGCCGCAGACGCGTTTTTTGCGCCGCGCTGCGGCCAAAATACATCCCAAATCTTATACTGCCAGATTGCTCTATACCCAAGCTGGCGTGGATGGGCATTTCAGGATCGCGATCTGGGTGTTCTGGTTGGACAGCCTGTACCGCGACGACGAGCTGTATGCCATGATGCTGGCGCAAGCGTATTATGGCCGGGATTCGCAGGGTAACGCGGTTTACGGTACGAAAAATGCGGCGTTAACGTTATTTCACGTACCAGTGACAGAGATGGCCTGCCAGCAACAAGTACAACTGATTTATATGTTTAAAGCGCCGTCACTTTACCGGCCTGGTTCAGCCAGGCTGGTAGAAAGCAGCAAGCATTACATGACGCTTTGCCAGGAACAAATACAACAATAAGAACAACAGACGAGCTTTTATTATAAAAGGCGGCGGTAATGCGCTGGCGCACATAGAAAATCGGCAGGATATTCCCGCTTGTCAAAGGCGCCGTTGCCTGTGTTTATCCCAATCAGCTGAACTCATTAGTTTAAATCCCTGCCCCCTGGCTGAAATGCTCTTCACCAAACACGCCGGTCGAAAGGTAACGGTCGCCGCGATCGCAGATGATCGCCACCACTATCGCGCCGGGCGTGGCTCGTGCGACGCGTAACGCGCCCGCTACCGCGCCGCCGGAACTCACGCCGCAGAAAATGCCTTCACGAACGGCCAGTTCACGCATGGTGTTTTCGGCATCATTCTGATGAATATCCAGCACCTCATCTACCAGCGAGGCGTTAAAAATGCCCGGCATATATTCCGCAGGCCAGCGTCGAATGCCCGGAATACTGCTGCCCTCTTCCGGCTGTAGGCCAACGATGGTGACCGGTTTTTCCTGCTCGCGCAGAAAACGCGACACGCCGGTAATGGTGCCGGTCGTGCCCATGCTGGAGACAAAATGGGTGATGCGACCTGACGTTTGCCGCCAGATTTCCGGGCCGGTGGTCGTGTAGTGGGCGTAGGGATTATCAGGATTATTAAACTGATCGAGCAGTTTGCCCTCGCCTCGTTCAGACATAGCGAGCGCTAAATCGCGCGCCCCTTCCATTCCCTGCTCTTTAGTGACCAGAATCAGTTCCGCGCCATAGGCCCGCATTGCCGCCCGACGCTCCTGACTCATGTTGTCTGGCATCAACAGCTTCATGCGATAACCTTTCAGCGCGGCGATCATCGCCAGCGCAATGCCAGTGTTGCCGCTGGTCGCTTCAATCAGGACATCGCCCGGTTTAATTTCCCCGCGCTTTTCCGCCTCGACAATCATCGATAGCGCCGCGCGATCTTTCACCGATCCTGCCGGATTATTGCCTTCCAGCTTGACCCAGATTTCACTGCCGTTATCCGGCCCCAGACGTTGTAATTTGACCAGCGGCGTATTGCCGATGGTTTGTTCTAATGTATTCACGTTTTCAGCTCGTAAAAAAGCCCGGTATGCGTAGCGCCACCGGGCGATAACTATACAAATTAACCTATCAGGCCGATTGCGCCAGAGCAAGTTCCTCTTCACGCGTTTCAATACGCTGGTCGCCGTTATACAGACGCGCTTTTTGCAGTCCAACAAACAAACGCTCGCCGCGAACCGGAACATCCTCACCCGCCATCACCACCGTCAGCGGATCGTGATACCACCCCAGCGGCTGTACCACTAACTGTGTATAGTGACCTTTCGGGCTGGCCTCAATGACCTGTACTGGTAGAGGAGAATCCAGGCTGGTGCGGCGGCTAATATCCACCTCCCACGGACGCAGGAACAGATCGACCGGCCCCTGGTACGCGGGCGTATAACCCAGCGGCCAGCGATGCGCGCCAACGTGAAACTGCCCGCCGCGGACGGTGCCTGTCAGGCGGTTCACCTCGCCCATAAACTCCAGTACGAAGCGGGTTGCCGGTTCACGCCACACCCGATCCGGCGCATCAGCCTGTTCGATATTGCCCTGACTCATCACCACCACCCGATCCGCCACTTCCGTCGCCTCTTCCTGATCGTGGGTGACAAAGACGCTGGTGAATTTCAGTTCTTCATGTAGCTGGCGCAACCAGCGACGTAACTCTTTACGTACCTGGGCATCCAGCGCGCCAAAGGGTTCATCCAGCAGTAGAATTTGCGGTTCCACGGCAAGCGCGCGCGCCAGCGCCACGCGCTGTTTTTGTCCGCCGGAAAGCTGGGCGGGGAAGCGATCCGCGAGGTGCGCCAGTTGCACCATCTCCAGCAATTGCGTCACTTTCGTTTTAATCGCCGCCGCAGTTGGGCGGTCGCGTCGCGGCAGCACCGTCAGGCCAAAAGCGATGTTGTCAAACACCGTCATATGGCGAAACAGCGCATAGTGCTGAAACACAAAACCGACTTTACGCTCACGCGCGTGCAGGCGGCTAACGTCCGTACCGTGGAAACGAATATGACCGCTGGACTGATGCTCCAGCCCGGCAATAATGCGCAGCAGCGTCGTTTTGCCGGAACCTGACGGCCCCAACAAGGCAACCATCTGGCCGGAAGGAATATCCAGCGAGATATCATTCAGTACCTGAGTGCGACCAAAGGATTTCTTAATTCTGGCGATCTCAATGCTCATGATTTTCCTCCTGTTGCGCGCGTTTTTCCTGATTCTCCAGACGCCATTGCAACATGCTCTTCAAAAACAGGGTAATAATCGCCATTAGCGTCAACAATGCGGCGGCGGTAAAGGAGCCGACGGTGTTGTAGTCCTGCTCCAGTAATTCAATCTGTAACGGTAGCGATAACGTTTCGCCGCGAATCGAGCCGGACACCACCGACACCGCGCCAAACTCGCCAATCGCGCGGGCGTTGGTTAACACCACGCCGTAGAGTAGCGCCCAGCGAATATTCGGCAACGTCACGCGGCGAAACATTTGCCAGCCGGATGCGCCCAGTAAAATCGCCGCCTCATCTTCCTGACTGCCCTGGCTGAGCATCACTGGCACCAGTTCGCGCACCACAAACGGGCAGGTGACAAAAATAGTGACCAGTACCATCCCCGGCCAGGAGAACATCATTTGCAAATTATGCTCATCCAGCCAGCCGCCCAACGGGCCGTTGGAACCATAAAACAGCAGATAAACCAGACCGGCCACCACCGGCGAGACGGCAAAGGGAATATCCAGCAGGGTCAGCAGTAGCTGACGTCCGGGGAAGTTAAAGCGCGTCACCAGCCACGCCAGCAGAATGCCGAACACCAGATTCACCGGCACTGCGATCAAGGCAATCAACACCGTCAGCCAGATGGCGTGCAGCATGTCCGGATCGGCCAGATTTTGCAGTACCGGCATTAACCCTTTGCTGAACGCCTGCACGAAGATGTAAATCATCGGCACCAGCAGGATAAACGCCGAAACCAGCATCCCGACGCCAATCAGAAACCATTTTCCCCAGTTAATGCGGGGGACGTCGTATCGCTTCAATTGAGTCACTTCCGCCATTAATGACCTACCACACGTCGACCAAAGCGACTTTGCAAGGTATTGATAGAGAACAGCAGCAGCAAGGATGCCGCAAGGATCACCGAGGCAATGGCGCTAGCGGCCGGGTAATCAAACTCCTGCAAGCGCACAAAAATCATCAGCGAGGTCACTTCTGTTTTCCAGGCGATATTTCCGGCGATAAAAATCACCGCGCCAAACTCGCCCAGGCTACGGGTAAAAGAGAGCGCCACGCCGGCAATCAGCGCAGGCGACAGCTCAGGCAGCACGACTTTGCGAAAACTTTGCAGCCGGGTGGCCCCCAGCGTTTGCGCCGCTTCTTCATATTCCGGCCCCAGCTCTTCCAGTACCGGCTGGACGGTGCGCACCACAAATGGAATACTGGTAAAGGCCATCGCCACCGCAATACCGAGCCAGGTATAGGTCACTTTGATATCAAACTGCGCAAGAAACTGACCGTAGAAACCGTTCACTGAGAACAGCGAGGCCAGCGTTAACCCCGCTACCGCTGTCGGCAGCGCAAACGGCAGATCCATCAGCGCATCCAGCAACGTGCGCCCTGGAAAACGGTAGCGGGTTAAAATCCACGCCATCAGCAGGCCAAACACGCCATTAAAAATCGACGCTACAAATGCCGCCAGTAGCGTCACTTTATAGGCAGCCACCACCTGAGGGTTGGTCACGACATCCCAGTATTGCGCCCAGCTCATCTGTGAGAGCTGCATCACCAGCGCGCTCAACGGCAACAGTAGGATCAGGCAGACAAACAGCAAACTGGTGCCGAGGCTTAACGTAAAGCCGGGCAGCACGCGTCGGGAAGAAACGGCAAGCATTACTTACGCCCCGCCGCCAACAGTTTGTCCAGCTCGCCGCCGCTGGCAAAGTGCGTTTTCATCACTTCCGGCCAGGAACCAAACTTTTCTTCCACGCGGAACAGTTCGGTCTGCGGGAATTTATCTGCTTGCTTGCCCATGATTTCCGGGTTATTCACGCGGTAGTAGTAATGGGTGATGATGGTCTGCGCCTGCGGGCTATACAGCCAGTTCAGGTAAGCTTTGGCGGCTTTTTCTGTGCCGTTGGCCTGCACGTTTTTATCCACCCAGGCAACCGGGAATTCAGCAAGAATGTTCGTTTTCGGGATCACCACTTCAAATCCCTGGGCTTCATATTGTTTGCGGATATTGTTCACTTCCGACTCAAAACTAATCAGCACATCGCCCAGACCACGCTCGGCAAAGGTAGTCGTAGCGCCGCGACCGCCGGTATCAAACACTTCGACGTTTTTCAGGAACTGGGTCATAAACTGTTCGGTTTTGGCTTTATCGCCGCCGTCCGCGTTATCCGCCGCGCCCCATGCCGCCAGATACGTGTAACGGGCGTTGCCGGAGGTTTTCGGGTTAGGGAAAATCAGCTTCACGTCGGAACGTACAAGATCGCTCCAGTCGTGAATATTTTTCGGGTTTCCCTTGCGCACCAGGAAACCCATCGTGGAATAGAATGGCGAACTGTTGTTCGGCAGACGGCTTTGCCAGTCGGCAGGGATCAGTTTGCCTTTATCATGAAGAATCTGTACGTCGGTCACCTGATTGTAGGTGACGACGTCTGCCTTCAGTCCCTGCAAAATCGCCAGCGCCTGTTTTGATGACCCGGCATGAGACTGCTTAATCGTCAGCTTATCGCCGCCGTTATCCTTCGCCCATTGTTGCTCAAACGGCGGGTTAAGGGCGGCAAACAGCTCGCGGGAGACATCGTATGAGCTGTTCAGCAGCTCCGTTGCCTGCGCCTGCCCTGCCAGTAACAGCATTGCTGCCAGCGTCAGGGGTCTCTTTTTCAGTAAGTTAACGGCCATTGCGCACCCTTATAAATTTAATGACTTTCTTATGGTCATCATATTTATAACCAGCGCTAAAGGAGTAACGGTTTTATATACCGTTTGATGATTTGAAAGTTGAAAAGGGAATAAGAGAATCCCTCCCCACGCGGCGTGAGGAGGAGACCGGCATCAATCAGACGCCTACGCTTACGCTTTCAGGCAGGGTACTGCCGCCATCAATGACGTTTTGCGTTCCGGTAAGATAGCTGGACTCATCGGAAGCCAGAAATGCCGCCAGTTCCCCTACTTCCAGCGGATCGGCAAGGCGGCGTAGCGGAATGGCTTTTGCCATTTCCGTTAATACCGATTCCGGATCGTCAGGGTTAGACTGACGGGCAATGCTTTCCGCCATCGGCGTTCTTACATAACCGGGGCAAATGGCATTCACACGAATACCGGACTGCGCATACTCTACCGCCAGCGATTTGGTTAAACCGACAATGGCGGCTTTTGACAGCGCATAGGCCGTTTCACCCGGGTCCGCCACCATATCTCCCGTGACGGAAGACATCATCACAATGCGGCCATCTTTACGTTTAATCATCTCCGGCAGGACGGCTTTGGTGACGTTCCAGACACCTTTAATATTAATATCAATGTGGAAATCGCGATCTTCTTCACTCATATCGAGGAAGTTGCCCAGACGGCACACGCCAGCGTTATTCACCAAAATATCAATTCTACCTTCAGTCTCTTTGGCGCGCGCAACCGCCGCCTGCACCGAAGCAAAATCTCTGACGTCAGCCTTAACGGCAGTGCAGCGATGCCCGCGCCCGCCCAGCTCATCCGCCAGTTTTTCAATCTCATCGGAGATATCCAGCAAGATTAAGTTCGCGCCGTGGCGTGCGAATACGCGAGCGATCCCTTCGCCAATGCCCTGCGATGCGCCCGTAATCAATGCTGTCTTGCCCGTGAGTTTACCCATTTTCAATGTCTCCTTTTGAATATGGAGTCTTACACTCCATTAACACTGAAAATACAGTAATAACAAATAAGTGCTGAGGAATAGCTCACTAATTCAGGTAAATATTAGGTAAAAAAATCCCCGCGGAGGCGGGGATGGGCATTTTTATGCTGTTCTGCCTGATGGCGCTGCGCTTATCAGGCCTACCAATCGTAGGTCGAATAAAGCGTTTGCGCTGCCATCCGACAGGGTTTTACCTTATAGCGCTAACAGGCGATCCAGCGACGGCGCAAAATAGTAGCCGCCAGTCACCGGTTTGGTGAAGCGCAGCATCGCGTCGCGTTTACCGTCGGTATCGCCGAACATACTCAGAAGCTGCTGTTCGATATTGTGCAGACGTGCGCAGTAAGCGCAGAAATAGAGACCATGAGTACCGCTGGCGGTGCCGTATGGCAGGCTCTGGCGCACAATCTTCAGCCCTTTGCCATCTTCTTTGAGATCGACGCGGCTCAGGTGAGATGTTGCCGGACGCGCATCGCCGTCAATCTCTTCATTGGCTTCTTTGGTACGCCCGATCATCATCTCCTGATCGTGAATACTCATCCGGTTAAGTTGCTTGAGATTGTGTTCCCAACGCTGCACGAACACATAACTGCCGCCGGCATCCACGCCATCTTTGATCACCGCCACTTCACGGCGCGTCTCTTCGCCCGCCGGGTTCTCTGTCCCGTCGACAAAGCCGCTCAGATCGCGTTCTTCCACCCAACGGAAACCGTGAACTTCTTCTTTCACGTCGATACAGTCGCCGAAGGCTTCCATCGCCGCCTGGGCAACAGAAAAATTCACATCGTGGCGCAGGGAAAGGATATGGATCAGCACGTCATACTGCGTGGCCGGTGCCAGCCCTTTACCATAAGGAATAAAATCTTTCAGTTCTTCCGCCCCGACGCCGCCACTCAGGGCACGCCAGGTATTGTTGCCAAACGCCACAACGGCCCCAAGATGGGCGTCCGGAAATTTGACTTCGAAGGTCGCCAGTTTATCGGCAAATGTTCTGCTGGCCGCGCGCAGGGCGTCCAGGTCGCCTTTCACATTGGCTTCAATCCAAATTGCCGCACGGCAATGTTCCGGCAAAATGCCACTTTGAACCTGAGACATGATTCCTCCTGAAAATGAGAATGCCACGCAGTCGTGGCATTAATGGAGGCTATTTTACCTTGTTTTTAAGCGAAGCGGTTTGTTCAGGCGCAAATTAACGACGCCAGATAATTTTGCGCACGTCCCAGTTTTTTAAGACGTCATCAGGAGGCATTAAGCCTTCCGGTCCGCTCCACTCGCCGGAGAAAACATAGCTAATATGCTGACTTCCCTCGGCTTTACATTCGACGCTGGTATGGCTATCGCTGGAAACCGGCTCGCAGTGACCAAACGCTTTGCTGTAAAGGTCGCTAAACGGCGTACCGATTTTGCCCCCCGCGGCGGTTGGGATATCGCTGTCCAGCACATCAATACGGCTCACGGTTCCCTGCTCGCCGTTGATCACCATCGCGACACTGTCGCCCTTCATCGCTTCGAAAAAGCGCACCACGTTGCCGTTATCGGTTTTCATACCGCTACGCAGGCGATAATCGCCATCTAATGCCTCTGCAATAGCCGGCTCTTCCAGCGGCGTGGCGGCGGTCAGCGCTCCCACGCCTTGCTCAGTGACTTCTGTCGAGGAACCAAACCAGTTCCATGGATTTGCGGCAGACCAGTTGACCGAGGAGAGCGTCGAGCAGCCGGTCACCGCCAGCGGCAGTGCGAGTAAAGTCAAACGCAGCGATTTCATCTCACTTCCTTTCTTTTATTAATTAACGTTGGTTGGAGTGCGGGTTCGCCAAAAAGTGCCGTTATTCTTTCTCAAGGGAAAAACAGGCACACAAACGTTGATTGGTTAACAGCCAGATCAGCGCGACGATGTCCGCCAGCAGCAGCGCCAGCCCGACGCCGTTGACCGGGTCGCCACCCAGCCACATCACCGGCAGCCAGCACAACGACACCAGTTGAGCAAGGATCAGGAGTCCGCGCAGCCAGCGCCACACACCAGGAACCGCTTCACGCCGCCCGCTGAGTAAAAATGCCACTACCGCCGGAACGCCGGGCAACAGCCCCAGCCAAAAATTGTCATGGTCGGGATAAAAAAAGTTTAACAAAGTATTACCCTGTCCACGGGATGAACCGGCAATGACAAAGAGTACCCAGGCGCGCGCCTGAAGTAGCAGTACGCACCAGAACAGAAACGGCAGGCGTAAACGTCCGTGTACATCATAATCGGCTGGATGAAACTCAGTACTCTTCATCTTCAATCAGGCGTTTACCCAAACTTAGGGCGTCAGAATGCTCATACCCCAGACGTTCATACATGCCCAGCACAACGTCGTTATCATCGCGCACCATAATTTGGATTTTCGGACACCCGCGAGCGATGAGTTTTTTTTCCAGCCGGTTAAGCAACGCATTCGCAATGCCGCGCCCGCGGAACTCCGGGTGAACGCCCAGGTAATACGCCGAGCCGCGATGCCCGTCATAACCGCCCATTACCGTACCGACGACTTCGCCGCTAACTTCCGCAACGAGGAACAAGCTGACATCGTGATTCACCTTGCGTTCAATATCCATTTCAGGATCGTTCCATGGACGCAGCAGGTCGCAACGCTCCCAGAGGGTGATCACCTCTTCGAAATCTTCCTGGCGAAAAACGCGTATTTCCATGGTATTCGTTGCCTTTTCGGGTGGAAAAACCAAGATTATGGCGCAAACATCTGATTCAGCCAATATCTGACGCGATGTAGCGGAAAAAATGGCATAATGGCGATGTGTCACGTATTGAAATGAAAAGTAAAACAATTCTCATCACCAACCGTCGTAACGGATTACGCGATACGATATAACATCTTGAACTTAATTTTCACAACTCAGGCCGTATGAGCACTTTTAAACTCCTAAAAACTCTCACATCGCGCCGCCAGGTACTCAAAACAGGTCTGGCGGCCCTGACGCTGTCAGGTATGTCGCACGCAGTAGCCAAAGAAGAAACGCTAAAAACCAGTAATGGTCACAGCAAACCCAAAACCAAAAAAACCGGCAGTAAACGGTTGGTGATGCTCGACCCCGGACACGGCGGCATCGATACCGGCGCGATTGGCCGCAACGGTTCTCAGGAAAAACACGTCGTACTGGCAATTGCCAAAAACGTGCGCGCTATTTTGCGAAATCACGGAATCGATGCGCGTTTAACCCGGACAGGGGATACTTTTATTCCGCTGTACGATCGGGTGGAAATCGCCCATAAGCACGGCGCGGATCTGTTTATGTCCATTCATGCCGATGGTTTTACCAATCCGAAAGCAGCGGGCGCTTCCGTTTTTGCGCTTTCCAACCGCGGGGCCAGTAGCGCCATGGCGAAGTATCTCTCCGAGCGTGAAAACCGCGCGGACGAAGTGGCGGGTAAAAAAGCCACTGACCGGGATCATCTATTACAACAAGTTTTGTTTGATCTGGTGCAAACCGATACGATTAAAAACAGTCTGACGCTGGGTTCGCATATTCTCAAGAAAATCAAACCTATACATAAATTACACAGCCGCACTACCGAACAAGCGGCTTTCGTGGTGCTAAAATCACCGTCAATTCCGTCGGTGCTGGTCGAAACCTCGTTTATTACCAATCCGGAAGAAGAACGCCTGCTGGGCACGACGGCGTTTCGCCAGAAAATCGCTACGGCGATCGCCAACGGCATCATCAGTTATTTTCACTGGTTTGATAATCAGAAAGCACACACGAAGAAACGGTAATCATGAAACCCGATGCACATCACGTAAAACAGTTTCTGCTACGCCTGCAGGATGATATTTGCCAAACGTTATCCGCTGTGGATGGCGCAAACTTTGTCGAAGATAGCTGGCGACGCGAAGCGGGCGGCGGCGGACGCAGCCGGGTATTACGCAACGGCGGGATTTTCGAACAGGCGGGCGTTAATTTCTCTCACGTTCACGGCGATGCAATGCCCGCGTCCGCCACCGCGCATCGGCCAGAACTCGCCGGGCGTAGCTTCGAAGCGATGGGCGTATCGCTGGTGGTGCATCCGCACAATCCGTATATTCCCACCAGCCATGCTAACGTGCGCTTTTTTATTGCCGAAAAACCGGGCGCTGATCCGGTATGGTGGTTTGGCGGCGGGTTCGATTTAACGCCCTACTACGGCTTTGAAGAGGATGCCGTTCACTGGCACCGCACCGCCCGCGACCTGTGCCAGCCGTTTGGTGACGATGTGTATCCGCGTTATAAAAAGTGGTGCGACGACTACTTTTTTCTCAAACACCGCAACGAGCAGCGCGGCGTTGGCGGCCTGTTTTTTGACGATTTGAATACGCCGGATTTCGACCACTGCTTCGACTTTATGCAGGCGGTCGGCAACGGTTACACCCGGGCGTATTTACCGATTGTCGAACGACGCAAAGCGATGGTCTGGGGCGAGCGGGAGCGTAATTTTCAACTTTATCGCCGCGGTCGCTACGTGGAGTTCAATCTGGTGTGGGACAGAGGCACCCTGTTTGGTCTGCAAACCGGCGGGCGCACTGAATCTATCCTGATGTCGATGCCGCCGCTGGTGCGCTGGGAGTACGACTGGCAGCCAGAAGCGGGTAGCCCGGAAGCGGCGCTGAGCGAGTTTATTCAGGTACGCGACTGGATTTAACTTATTTATAAAGTAAAACAATGCAAACAAATACACGGAAAGTAGTAACCAGTGACGCCAAATGGCATCCCCATCTGGGTATAAGTTTTATTGGCTGCCTGCTTGCCATTACACTAGAAATATATTTTGAAGAAAGAATATTCATCCCTCATAGCGGAGGGGTGAGCTTCGGTCTGATCGTGCTTCTGGTTATCAATATGGTGACCATCCCTGTGGTCATGGCCCTGATAGCATTACTCTGCTTTATTATTCATATTCCGCGTAAAAGCGTTAACTGTATCTTGCTATGCCTACTGTCATGTATTTTGACGATAGCCGGTTTGTTTATCGCCTATCCGGTTGGCCGTTGAATAAAAGCAGGCTCGTAGAAATAAACGAGTTCATTGTAGATAAAGAATTCGGATAACCGCCCGCTGCCGTTATCATTAGTAAAACAGTACAGTAAGCACTCGTAGAATTTGCAGTGGAGCACTACCGCATGGACGAGCGTATTCCTTGTAAAAACCCGCAATGCTCACACTTCATCCTGCCAGCAACGGCTGCCCGCACGGAGGGCTATTGTATGCCCTGCGTCCAGGCGCGCTATCGGCAAGTGCAGGAAGAATATATCCGGAAAAACAGAAAAACGATCGACGCGTTCAGTGGCATTACCAACCCTGTTGAAATGCTTAAACTCGTTCATGAACCCCGGGAACACGATCCGTTAATCGAGTGGATTCCCTGCCCCATTCCGACCGATGAGCTTTACAAAAAGCTCTCCGATGATGAAAGCCGCGACATGGTCGATTATGCAGAAGAATTATTTGATTCCGGATGGCAGGAGGAAGCTCAGGAAATTGCGCTGTGCCTGGCGGCATTTACCCAGGCCAATCTGGATAATTTCCTGCGCCAGGTAATAAATGAAGAAGAACTGGAGCTCTCTTCACCCCTACCTTTTCACCGTGCGCCGCCTGACGTACGCGACGCGCTTTTGCAGAAGGTGGAAACCGATGACGAAAACCGTGACGGCATTCTTTGTGCCCTGGCCTGGATTGGCGATGAGGTTGTCGTTGAGCATTTTAACCGCTGGCGCCAGGAACCACCTGCGTGGAGTGCTTCACTTCATATCCTCCCTCATCGCTATGCTCACCAGGCGGGATGGGAGCTCACTGAAAATGGCCGCAGGCGCGATCTTTACTTTACGCAATGTACCCATCTGGTAAAACAGGCACCTGAACAGCCGGCCGTTTTTCGCGCCGTTGCAGAATATGGTGAAAACTGCCCACACTGTTCCCTGCCGCTAATCAATCTGTTTGAGGTTGCGCCGAGCGCCGTCGGCCTAAGCACGCAGGGTTGGCCCGGTCAAATTCGTATTCTGACCTGTCAGTGTTGTACGGCATATAACACCGTTTTCGCCACCGTCGATCCACAAGGCCAGCCGCGATGGTACGAAAAAAATGCGCTCTCGACGCTGGCGGTGGAGAATTCCGCTGACTGGATAACGCTACCGCTTGATGTTCTGCACCCCGGGGAATCCCGTTTGCCGCTATTCGCTGCTGAAATATTTTTACCCACCACCTTCTCACAGCTCGGCGGCCATCCCGCATGGGTTCAGGATACAGACTATCCTACGTGCCCAACGTGCGCGCAAACGATGATGTTTCTTGCGCAGCTAAGCTATGAAGATATCGAGGAAGAGGAATATGCGGAAGGAATGCTTTACGGGTTTATCTGCCCCTCCTGCCAAACAACGGCAACGTCTTATCAGCAAACATAAACGCTCATCCTCATGATCTGATGACAAAACTGTTTTGCACGTTGTGCGCGCGCTTCCCCGGAGGCGGCGCTGGCGCGCCTTGTCCGGGCTACCAACCACAGACAGCAGCGAATCCGTAGGCCCGGTAAGGCGCCAGCTGCCACCGGGCAATTCCCGACACGCGCACGTTATCAGCAACCGGAGAGCCTCCCCATCAATATCAAGCCCATTGCCGCATCCGTTGATGCAGCGTCAACGACGGTTTTTCGGCAAATAATTGCTGATAATCGGTGGCAAATTGCCCCAGATGCCAGAATCCCCACTGCATCGCGGCATCTTTGACCGTGGCGCTCTGCGACCACGGGCTAATCAGTTCCCGGCGTACTGCGTTTAAGCGAATACGTTTCAGCCACGCATTGGGGCCAATGCCCAAAATGGCGTGAAACGCATTTTGCAGCGTGCGACGGCTTACGTGTAGCTGGTTACATAAGTCGAGCACCGTCAGCGGCTCCGACATATTTTCCAGCACATATTCCCGCGCCCGCGACAGTAGCCTACGATATCCCTGATGGCTGATGCTTTCGGCGCTATGAATCGGCTTCGCCTCTTCCAGCATCGTGCCCATCGCCAGCAATAAATTATCACTCAAGACCTTACGCACCGCAGGTTGATGCAGAGTTTCAGGACTCTCGCTGAAGGTGGCCAGCGCCTGCTGCACAAAGCCCCACAGCGCTGCTTTATGCTGCTCTTTTACCTCCAGCGCTAGCTGGTTACGCAGCATATGCAGCACCCTTTCCGGGTTATGCAAAAACGTGGCCTGACGGGAAATAACATCTTCCGAGATAACGACGCCCAGAATGGTGTAATCATCCGGCGTGCTCAGTTCAAACTCGGTGCCTCCCGGTCGGGTGGCAATCTCGGCGCTGCCGAGCCCCTGCGCGCCGATAAATCCCTGTTCGCCGCGCGTCGCCGGAATACCAAACCAGAAAGAGTTTGGCCAAACCAGACACGACTGACGCAGCGCCAGGCCGGTGTATTCACGGAACACCTGAATCTCATCAAGCAGGATTTCCGTGAACTCGCCATGAAATTTACCCGGGTGTAACTGATCGTAGATCTGCTGCCAGGCGGTGATAGTCAGAGCATGTTCATAGACATCCGTCGTCCGTCGCTGATGAACATTGTCCACCTCGACTCTGGGCGTAAGTTTAACGTCTTCGGGTAACGCTTCATGATAAAGATGGTGCAAATTCGCTGTACGGGTCTTTTTCATGATCTTCTATGCCGGACGCCCGCCAGGACGCCCGGCCCTCCGACAGATTAATTTTTGATGCGATAGCGACTACTGCGTTTACGCAACGCTCCGTCAGAAAAGAGTTGTTCCAGCACGTTTCTGGCCTGCTCCAGCGGCCAGCCAAAATGCGCGGCAACCTCTCCCGCCGTCATTCCCTGGCGTACTGATGCCAGCAGCGCCAATAACGCCTCAGCGAACTCAGGCGTTGCGGGTACCTGGGGTGCTTTCTCAGTCGGCGTTGTCGCATGCGCAAACCCGCCAATCAGCCACTGGGTGTCCTCTTCCGGACGACCAATTTCTTTGCGACTAATCACACGGCCTGTGCGCTGCGCGGCAGCGCTTCCGGCATCCAGCGCCGCACGACACGCCGCCAGATCGCCCTCCACCACCAGCGTGAGCCTGCCAGGGTCGAGCACTTGATGACTGAGCAAACGCACGTTGGCCGCTTTCAGCATGGCATCCGCCGCATCGACGGCGGCGACCATTCCGTCCACTTCCAGTAATCCCAGGGCATTGATCATTGGCAGCCTCCGTTACGCACGCTGGACAGGGTTACGGGCGATATCCAGCACGGCGTCGGTAAAGGCGTTGCAGGCGGCTTTACACGCGGCCTGGCTTCCCGTTAAGAACGCGGCCGAATAGTTGGTTTCCGACGGCGGCGGCACGTAAGTCACCAGCTGAACGTCAGCGGATTTCATCGCCGCGTCAATGCCGAATGTCGCTTCCAGCGGCGGCGCCACCAGGTAGGCCATTGGATCGCCCAGCGCGATACCTGCGGTAGACGAGAGGTACGAGCCGGTACGCGAAACCACATGCGCCAGGAATGCGGTATTTTCCGCATCGTTCGCCCACTGGAACGCCGCGCCGTTTTCAATGCTGGCGACCATTGCATCCAGACCGGCGCGCACTTCCGCCGGGTTCGGTCCGCCCAGCATAATCAACACCTCACCAGCGGTAGGCGACGGCCCGTGAGCCGCCCCGGCATAGAGGGAGCGGCCATAGACCACTTCCACCATCGCCTGTTTTGTCGCTTCGTCAGCGGCAATATAGGTCACATCATCAGAATCTGCCGTGATGAGTCCGAGACTACGTATATGTGGCGGTAATTTAAGTTCCCGCGCAAAGCCGTCATTCACGGAGGCAATCACGCGCATGGCAGTCACTGAAGGTCGAATTAAATCTAATGCAGGCATGATGTCTCCTTAACGGGTCATGTTGATGCCGGACGCTTTCTGCTCCAGCATCCGTTTGGCCAAATCCACAATCACGGCGGCGGCTTCTACTGGCGGCGTCCCCCCCTGATGAATGTTTGAAATACAGGTTCTGTCGGCCTCGACGGTGGTCGCCACGCGCGGGGAATAGACCGCGTAGCAGGAAAGGCTTTCCGACTGCCCCAGCCCCGGACGTTCGCCTACCAGCAGGATGACGACCTTCGCGCCGAGAATTTCGCCAATCTGATCTTCAATCTTCACACGGCCATAGCGCACAAAGAACGGCGTGCCGACGTTCAGCCCGGCCTGCTTCAGACCGGCAAGCAACGGCGGCAGGATCTCTTCATAGTTGGCGGTGATCGCATCCGTAGAGAGGCCATCGGAGACCACTACCTGCACATCCGGGTTCATCACGCACTGTGACTTCAGCGCGTCAATGGCTTCCGGGCTCAGGCGACGCCCCATATCCGGGCGCGTCAGGTACAGGTTTTTGTCGCTGATCTCCGAACGCACTTCCAGCAGCCCTTGCGCTTTTACCCACTCTTCCGGCACTTCTTTGAGCACGGTATCTTTCGAACGGGAGTGATCCGCCAGGAAGCGCAACAGCGCCTGGGTGCGCGGACGCGGCCCGGCACGCCCCGTACAGACGCGTGCCGCAGTACTGCGACGCAGTTCGGTCAGCACGTCCGCACGATGTGGGTTCTCGACGCCAATCCAGGCTTTTGCCTCCGCGGAACCTAAATCCAGCGCGCAGCTTTCGGTCACCGTCGGCGCGGCGCACTGCGGCTTTGCGCCTTCCTGCGTTGACGGCGCGGCGGGCTGCGGTACGTCCTGTCCCATTGACGCCATCACGCTACGTACAATTTCTTCAATCTGTTTTTGATCCATGGTGTTATCCCCGCGTCATCAGAAGAACAGTGACGGATCGCCCGCCCGTTTGGTCAGACGACCGTTTGCCATAATGCCCATCGTTTCCAGCCAGCGTTCAAACTCCGGCGACGGCCGTAAATTCAGCAACTGACGGACGGTGGCGGTATCGTGGAAAGCGGTGGTCTGGTAGTTGAGCATGATGTCGTCGCCGAGCGGCATCCCCATGATGTAGTTACAGCCGGCAGTGGCGAGCAGAATCATCAGGTTTTCGTTAAGGTTCTGGTCGGCGTCGGCATGGTTGGTATAGCAGCAGTCGCAGCCCATCGAGATGCCGCTCAGCTTGCCCATAAAGTGATCTTCGAGACCGGCGCGGATAATCTGCCTGTCGTTGTAGAGATACTCCGGCCCGATAAAGCCCACCACGGTGTTCACCAGGAACGGATCGTAGTGGCGCGCCAGCCCGTAGTTACGCGCTTCCATCGTCACCTGGTCGGCACCAAAGTTCGCGCCTGCGGAGAGCGCAGACCCTTGCCCGGTTTCAAAGTACAGGCAGTTTTCCCCGGCGATGCGGTTGAACTCCGCCCCCACAGCCCGCGCTTCGTCGAGCATGGCCAGCTCGACGCCGAACTCTTTTAAGCCCTTCTCGCTGCCGCAAATGCTCTGGAAAATCAGTCCGCCCGGCGCGCCGCGACGAATCGCTTCGATCTGGGTGGTGACGTGCGCCAGCACGCAGCCCTGGGTCGGAATATTGAATTTATCGATAACGCCGTAAACGGTGTCGAGCACGCGGGTCAGGTTCTCCACGTCATCGGTCACCGGGTTAACGCCGATCACCGCATCGCCTGCGCCGAAAGAAAGCCCTTCGTAGATTTGCGCGGCGATACTCTGTACATCGTCACGGGTATCGTTCGGCTGCAAACGGCAGCTAAAGGTGCCCGGAATACCGATGGTGGTATTGGCTTTTTTGATCACCGGCATTTTCTTGCCGCCGTAGATCAGGTCAGCGTTGGAGCAGATTTTCGCTACTGCCGCCACCACTTCGGAGGTCAGGCCTTTGCGGGTAAACGCGATGTCGTCCACGGAGGTTTCATCGCTCAGCACGTATTCACGCAGTTCGCTGATGCTCCAGTTTTTAATCCGGTTATAGGCCGTTTCGTTGACGTCGTCCTGAATCAGGCGCGTCACGCAGTCCTCTTCATAGGCAATCACCGGATTGTTGCGGATATCCGCCACCGTCATTTCCGACAGTACCTGTTTTGCCGCTACGCGCTCCTGCGAACTTGCCGCGGCAACCCCGGCCAGCACATCCCCCGAACGCAGTTCGTTGGCTTTAGCCAGTACCTCTTTTACATCCTTAAACTGATAAACATTGCCGAACAATGTGGTCTTTAGTTTCATAAGTCGTTCCCTCAGGAAGGAAATGCGAGTGATTTCACCGTCACCGGCACAACCGATCCGCCAAAAAGAGGCGTACCAATGTCGATATAGTCTCCCGCCCGCACGACCACCTCATCGATGACCGCCAGCGGAAGTTGCGGTAACTGTGGGCGCAATAACATGCCCAGCGCTTTACCAAAATCCTGCTCGGCCACCACCAGCAGGGGATGTGGATTGGGATAACGCGCGACAAAAGCCGTCAGCGCGTTGATGACCGTGAGTAATGCGGCGTAACGCACCGGAAGCGTGGCGGGAAGCGCCAGCACGTAAGCGTCGGTTTGCGGGTCGAGATCAAGCTGGAGAAGCGCCTGCCGCCAGGCGTTCACCAGATCGGCGTCATCCTGCGGGATCGCCACCGGCAGGTTGCGCAGCGGCAGTTGGACGTCTTCCAGCCAGATAGTACTGCCGGAAAGCGAGAGCGTATGGGCCCCCGCGCCAATCACCGTGGCGCGCACGGTTTGCGCCGGAAACTGCACGTTCATCTCGCGCAGACGCGGGTGCTCATGCAGCGCGGTCGCCAGCAGCGGCCCGATATCAGAAAAGCAGAACGGATCGGCAGGTTGGTTGCGGTAGCATTCACCTACCCCACCGGAAAGGGTGATCACCTCTGGCGTAATATCGGCGGGCAGCAGCCCGGTTTGCATCAGCGATTGCGCCAGCGGCGAGAGCGCGCCAGTGATAACCTCGACGATGAGATCCGCCATCCGCCGCGCCACCTGTCCCAACTGTGCGGCAGCTAAGGCGCGAGCATCAGTACCCGAACCGAACACCTCATCGATAATCATCTGCCCCGGCTGATGGGCATAAACCACGCGCCCCTGAGCATCGGTTTCCAGCAGGCGACCACCGACGTTAAGGCAGGCGGTGCCGCTGACTTTTCCCGCGTCAAACAGCGCGTAGTTAGACGTGCCGCCGCCGATATCAATATTCAGCACCCGGCACATCCGCTGCTCAGACAAGCTTTGCGCTCCGGCGCCGTGACCGGCAATGACCGATTCCAGATGCGGCCCGGCGCTGGCGACCACAAAGTCGCCCAGCGACTGCGAGAGCGCCATGACCGCCGGACGGGCGTTGCGGGTTTTGGCGCTTTCGCCGGTGATAATGATAGCCCCTGAGTCCACCGATTCAGGCGCGATGCCTGCGGCCTGATACTGGGCCAGAATCAGCGCTTTAAGTTCTACCTCTTTCAGACCGCCCTGCTTATCCACGGGCGTAAAGAAGACCGGGCTTTGCCAGCTAATGTCGCGTTTGATGAATTCGTAGCGCGGCACCTGCGACACCGCCGCACGGTTAACCAACTCCAGGCGCGAGAAGATCACCTGCGTGGTGGTGGTGCCGATATCGATACCGACGCTCAGTAGCTGGCGAGTGTTCACGATTGCGCCTCCGCTTCGGTTTTCACCTGGGCGGCGTCATCTTTCGGCACCAGCATCATCGCCACGCCAATCGCCGTCACGCCGCCGATCAGCTTGCCGACAATCATCGGGAAGATCATGGCGTTCATGTTGGCAGCGGCGAAGCCTAAATGGTCGCCCAGCGCGAACGCCGCAGAGACGGCAAATGCGCAGTTAATCACTTTGCCGCGGGTATCCATCTGCTTCATCATGCCGAACATGGGGATATTGTTCGCCAGGGTCGCCACCATGCCTGCCGCCGCAATATTATTGACGTTCAGCAGTTTACCGACATTCATCAACGGTTTTTCAAACCAGCGGGTCAGTAACAGCACCATCGGATACGCGCCAAGCAGCACGCAGGAGATAGAGCCGATCACTTCAATGGCGCGCATCACTTCGCCGGGTTTGTCGCCTGGCGCCATAAAGATCGGGTCGAGTCCCGGAATCAACTCCCAACCCAACAGGAATTTAACCACCGCAGCTGCCAGACCGATGGTGATCAGCGCTACCAGAAATTTGGCGAAGATCTGGAAACCGTTGATCATTTTTTCCGGGATGAACTTCAGCCCCAGCGCTACCAGCACCGCGACGATCAATACCGGGATCATGTTCATCAGGATCAGCGCGAAGGTAAACTCCACTGGCTGACCATTGATCTGCACACCTGAGTACATGGCGATCAGTCCCCCCGCAATGCAGCCAATGGGAATGGTGACGATACCCGCCAGTACGCCAAGCGCCAGGTAGCGGCGGTCAGACGGTTCGATAATGCCGAGCGCCACCGGAATGGAGAACACAATGGTCGGCCCCATCATCGACCCAAGTATTAACCCTGAGTATAGCCACGCCGCGACATCACCGCCGGCCAGCTCTTTGGCGAGGAAGAATCCGCCCATATCACAGGCCAGCAGCGTACCCGCGAACATGGATGGGTTCGCGCCCAGCATTTCGTATACCGGGATAATAACCGGCCCCAGTACATGCGCCAGCACCGGCGCCAGCGCGGTCATACCGACCATCGCCAGCCCCAGCGCGCCCATCGCCATAAAGCCCTCTTCAAACTGGCCGCCAGACCCCTCGATACTCTTGCCGAATTTACCGAGGAAGCGCGCCGACCCGCCGAACTGCGACAGGATTCTGTCCACGGCGGCAATCAGCATAAAGAACATCATGATGTACATGATGATTTCGTTAATTCCCATAGCCCCTACTCCCTGTCATTTTTGATTTGTAAACCGGATAAGACGTTTACGTCGCCTCCGGCATTAACGCCGTGTTATTGCCGGATGGCGGTGCGAGCACCTTATCCGGCCTACAGGCATTACCCGGCAGCCGCGTACAGGTCGATAATCTGTGCCTGTGTGGCGGTGCGTGGGTTACTGCGCAGACAAATATCCTCCAGCGCGGCTTGCGCCCACGCGCTGTAGTGTTCGGGTTTGGCGCCAGCGTCAGCCAGCCGTTTGCTCTGTCCCACTTCGGCAATCAGCTCGCACACCGCCGCAATCGCATCGCGATCGTCCGATTTCTTATTGGTTAACGCCCGACCTATTTGACTGAAGCGCTCGCGGCAAACCATCCGGTTAAAGCCCATGACTGTTGGCAGCAGCATGGCGTTGGCCTGGCCGTGCGGAATATGCAGCGCCGCCCCAGGCTGGTGCGCCATCGCATGACACAGCCCCAGACCGGCGCTGGAAAAGGCCATTCCCGCCATACAGGAGGCCAGCAACATATTTTCACGCGCCGCCAGATCGTGGCCGTAACCCACGGCTTTCGGCAGCGATTTGCCAATCATCGCTATCGCGCCAATCGCCAGGCTGTCGGTAAACGGCGTGGCGTTGAGCGCGCTGTAGGCCTCAATCGCATGCGTCAACGCATCGATACCGGTCATCGCCGTCACGTTTGGCGGAACGCCTTCGGTCACGGCAGCATCAAGAATCGCCACGTCCGGCATTAGTGACGCGTGCGCCAGCACCTGCTTGCGCCCGCTGACCGCGTCGATAATCACCGTTACGTTGGTGGTTTCAGAACCGGTTCCGGCGGTGGTCGGCACCGCAATCAGCGGCAGACGCGGGCGTAATGTACTGTGCTCGGTCATGGCGCTCAGCGTCTGGTCAGGGTTAGTCACCAGCAGGGCGACCGCTTTCGCCGCGTCCAGCACCGAACCGCCGCCAAAGGCCACTACGCCGTCGCACGCCGCCTCACGCAGTTGCGCCACCGCCGCGCAGACATCGGTGATGCACGGCTCGCCAGGCGGACACGGCCAGACCGTCATCGCCACGCCCTTCATCGCCAGGCTGCGTGCCAGCGGCGCGGTCATTCCCGCCTGATGCAGGAAGCTGTCGACCATCACAAACAGATGGCTTACGCCTCGCGCTTGCGCTTCCTGTCCACAGGCGCCGAGCGCCCCAAGTCCGCACAGCGTGACCGGCGGTACGCTGAACGTTTTCACCCGTTGCAGATTCAGGGTGTCGAATGCCTGAAACAGCGCCGTCTGTAGTTCAGCTTGCATAGAGTCCCTCCGCTTTCGCTCTCCCGCTGTTGGCTATCGCCAGCGGGGTCATAAACAGGCTGTGCTGCGGCAAATGCACCTGTAACTCCGGGAAACGCTGGCGAAATAACGCCTCCACGCCCGGCTGCATACAGGAGCCGCCCGCCAGCCATAAATCAGCAATTCCTTGCCCTTCAATGTGGCGAGCAACGATTTCCGCCATCTTTTCGTACACCGGCTTCACTACCGGCCAAATCTCCTGCGCATTGCTGCGCTTGTACTGTTCCGCCTCTTCCAGGGGAATACGGCGGTTGCCCGCCAGCGTCAGGGAGATATGGTGCCCGCCAGTGGCTTCATCGGCGGAGTAAGTCACCTTGCCCTGTTTGACGATGGCAATGCCGGTAGTGCCGCCGCCAATATCCACCACGCCTGCATTATCAAGCGCCAGCAGATCCGCTACCGCCGTCGGTTCATCCAGTACATGGCTGACTTCTAACCCGGCAGACTCCAGCACGTTGATCGAAATACGCGGGTCGGTGCCTGGCGGAAACGAGGTCGCCGCGTGGGTAAAGCGGCAGCCGAGCTGCTGTTCAAGGGTGTCGAGATGGCGGCGCACGAGGGTGACGGCGCCGAAGAAATCCCAGACGATGCCGTCACGCACAACGTCGGCCCAGTCAAGGCATACCGCCACCGGCTGGGCGTTGCCGTCGACCACCATCGACACCACGTCGCAGGTGCCCAAATCGACGCCCAGCCACAGCGGTGTATCGCTGGCGGCGGGCGTCTGGTTACACAGGGCCGCCGCTTTTTGCAGTCTTGGGGTGAGCCAGAGTTGTTCGTCGTGCGCCATGAGTCATCCCTTATACAATGCGAAACGCATCCACCAGCACGCATCGACGCAGCCGCACAAAGGTACGCGCGCTGGTCACCCCTTCGCCGGTTGGCGTAGTGATAGTCATGGTGGTCCAGCCTTCTCCGCCCAATCCAAGCCCGGCAATGCACGGCCCGTTTTTGACGAAAATGCTGGTGTCGATGGCGTTCGCCATCTGGTTCATGTTGTCGATATTGCGCGAGTGCATCGCCGCCGTATGGTGGCAACCGCCTTCAAGCTGAACCGCCAGGGCGATGGCTTCTTCGACGTTGGCGACCCGCACCACCGGCAGTACCGGCATCATCATTTCAGTAACGGCAAACGGATGGTTGGCGGGCGTTTCCACAAACAGCAGGCGCGTTTGATCCGGGACGTTCAGGCCGATGGCTGCGGCGATCTTGCCCGCGTCACGACCGACCCAGTCACGGCTGACGGTGCCTTTGCCGCGTTCATCGATATTCTTCAGCAGCACCGGCTGGAGCTGTTCGGCCTGAGCGGCGGTCAGTTTCACCGCGTGCTGACCTTCCATCAGACGCATCAGCTCGTCGGCGACGCTATCCACCACAATCAGCACTTTTTCGTCGGCACAGATGATGTTGTTATCAAACGACGCGCCTTTGACGATGGATTGTGCAGCGCGCGGCAGGTCGGCGGTCTCATCCACCACCACCGGGGGATTGCCGGCACCGGCGGCGATCAGGCGTTTATTAGTATGTTTACGCGCCGCGTCCACCACCGCTTCGCCGCCAGTCACCACCAGCAGGCCAATACCGGGATATTTGAACAACCGCTGGGCGGTTTCGATATCCGGGTTCGCCACGGTGACCAGCAAATTTTCCGGACCACCGGCGGCGACCACCGCCTGATTGAGGAGAGTGATTGCCCGCTGAGAGACCTTTTTCGCCGCCGGATGCGGGGCAAACACGACGCTGTTGCCTGCGGCAATCAGGCTGATGGCGTTATTAATCACCGTCGCCGCCGGATTGGTGGACGGCGTGACCGAGGCCACCACGCCCCACGGTGCATTTTCAATCAGCGTCAGGCCGTTATCGCCGGTCAGCACCTGCGGAGATAAACACTCGACGCCCGGCGTGCCGCGCGCCTGCGCCACGTTTTTGGCAAATTTATCGTCAACGCGTCCCATGCCGGTTTCGCTGACGGCAAGTTCCGCTAATTCTCGGGCGTGTTTTTCGCCCGCTTCGCGAATGGCATGAATGGCAAGCTGGCGCATCGCCACGCTCTTCAGCCCCTGCTGGGCCCGTTTTGCTGCCGCCACTGCGTCATCCAGGGAGGCAAAAACGCCCATCTCATGAACAGTACTGGCCGGCTGGCTGCTGTCTTTCATTTTCAGCAGTACCGCTTTCACCACCTGTTCAATATCCTGTTGATTCATGATGTTCAATCCTATTTATGGAAAACCACTTTCCCGCCAGCCACCACTTCATCGACGATGCCAATGACGCACAGATCGACCGGTGATAATTCGCTGCGATGCGCCTGGCGTGCGGAACTGCCGCTGACCAGCAGTACCCACTCTCCGGTTCCCGCCCCGATACTGTCGATAGCGACGGCACACTGCCCGTCGGGGTTGCCCTGGGCATCGATCATTTCCACCATCAGCAATTTGTCATGCGCCAGTCCCTGATGGCGGACGGTACATACGATTTGTCCTGTGACGACTGCCAGTTTCATATCCGCCTCCATGGATTGCCCGTTGGGTCGTAGGCCTTGAATCTGCGCACCATCAGGCAATGGCGCGCATTCATGCCGGATGGCGACGCTGCGCGTCTTATCCGGCCTACCATCAAATGTTGCTGTCGCCTTTGAAGCTGATCGGGAACACTTCTTCCAGATCGCCGTGCGGGCGTGGAATCACGTGTACGGAGACCAACTCGCCAATGCGCTGCGCCGCAGCGGCGCCAGCATCGGTTGCGGCTTTGCACGCCGCCACATCGCCACGCACCATGGCAGTACACAGGCCACCGCCAATCTGCTTCACGCCGACCAGCTTCACGCGCGCGGCTTTTACCATCGCATCGGAGGCCTCAATCAGCGCAACCAGGCCCCGGGTTTCAATCATTCCTAATGCTTCCATCGTGTTTTCCTCTCATTAAAGGGGTCCAGAACGGGACCGTTCATTCAACCAGTGTGTGTAAGCTGCGTTCGCGGCTCACGTCAGCCTGGCGCGGCACGGCTGCCACCAACGCCAGTTCGATAATTTCCTGCACGCTACAGCCTCGGGAGAGGTCGTGAAGCGGCGCGGCAAGCCCCTGAATTAGCGGCCCAACAGCGCGATAGCCTCCCAGACGCTGAGTGATTTTGTAGCCAATATTGCCCGCCTCCAGCGACGGGAAAATCATCACGTTGGCGCGGCCTTGCAGCGGGCTGTCAGGCGCTTTTTGCGCGGCGACCTCCGGCACGAAAGCGGCGTCAAACTGCAATTCACCGTCCACAAGCAGTTGCGGCGCACGTTCGCGAACGAGCTCTGTCGCCTGCTGCACGTTGGCAACATTGGGGTGACGGGCGCTGCCGTTGCTTGAAAATGACAGCATCGCCACGCGCGGCTCTTCGCCGGTAATGGCCCGCCAGGTGTCGGCGCTGGCGAGAGCGATATCCGCCAGCTGCGCCGCCGTCGGCTGCGGCACTACGCTGCAATCGGCGAACCCTAATGCCGGACCGGCATACTGCGGCAGCATCAGGAAAATAGACGACAATGTTTTGCACCCGGGTTGCAGGCCAATCACCCGCAGCCCTGCGCGCAGCACGTTCGCCGTTGACGACAGGTTGCCTGCGATACACACATCAGCCTCACCGGCGCTCACCATGGCGGCAGCGAACATCAGCGGATCGCTAAGCTTTTCCACTGCGTCCGGCGGCGTTTTTTCTCCGGCACGGGCAAGCCAGCGTTGCGCAAAACGCTGGCGCATACTCAGGTTGCTGTGTGGGTCGATGACCTGAATGCCATCCATCGCCATACGATGACTCAGGGCAAACTGACGCAGCGCAAACGGACTGGCGACCAGAACGGGGCGAGCCAGACCGTACTGTTGCAGGTAATGCGCCGCTTTCAGCACGCGTTCGTCCAGCGCATCAGGAAAGACGACTCTGGCGGGGGCGCGTACCGCCAGTTCGCGGGCGCGTTCAATGATCATGGCTTCTCTCCCAACCGTTGTTGAATTTGGGCGACCGTCAGCGGATGTTTCGCCACGCTCAAAATCATCATCACGTAAACCGTACTGGAGAGACGGTTCAGCGCCTGTAAAATGTCCGGGCGCAAGACCTCAAAACTACGGGTAATAAACACTTGTGCGGCGAGGGTTTCTGTTTCGCGGACTTTGGTTCGCAGCAGATTAAGCAGCGCCGCATCGCGACCGTGGCTGGCCTCCGGCACCAGGTGATCGTGGTCGAGGTAGCGCAGCGGCTGGTGGGAAAGGCGATGCAGCTCATCCTCGTTCAGTCCGACGATAGACTGCGCCGCCAGCGGTTCATCTATAGCGTCGGCGCGCATAATGTTGCCCAGCCGCGAGCGGATATCGAAAAGCCACGGCTGCCAGGGTTCCGCCAGTTCGATTTGTAGCCACACGGTCAGCGCGATGGCGCTGTCGAGCGCGGCGCGAAAGCCGAGGCGCGGGTCGCTTTTGGCGACCATTTTGTCCGCCGTCAGATGGGTCAGCGTATCGGGCTTTTTCACCACCGGCTGGCGGCACAGTTCACAGCAGGCCTGTGGGTGCGTATCGCTACTGGTTAAGCCATGTACCGGCTGCGGCTGCTGTTCGTCATCATCGACAAACAGCCGGCCTTGCGGATCCAGAAACTTAATGCGCAGACGGCGACTTTCCAGCAGTTCCCGGGCCGAGGGCGTCAGTCGTGCGTCAGCGGGCAGATGGATCTCCGATCCTTCGCTGAGCGTATGATTCGCTCTGAGCCACGTTTCGGTGATGAAATCGTTCATACGGATTGCCAGTTTGCAGGCCAGGCGACGTACAGAAAGCGCACGGACGTTGGCGTGCCAAATTCAATGCTGGAGCCTTTAGGGATGAACATCACATCTCCGGCTTTGGCAATCATGGTTTCGCCTTCATGGCGTACGTGCAGTTCGCCTTCCAGCACCATGTCGATTTCGTCGTAGTTCAGCGTCCACGGGAAAAAGGCGTTGTCCCACTGCATAAACCCGGCGGCCATGCTGCTACCATCCTGCTCTGTAACCAGATCGGTTAAGCCGACGCAGTGCGGTTCGGCGCCGTCGAAGCGGCCAAATTTCACGCTGCTGCCGTCAATGACTTTCACGCCGCCTTTACCCGTGACGGAGGTAAAGCTCGGCTGCATCGTCCCCAGTTCCAGCGACTGCTTTTCCTTCAGCACTTTTTCCATCAACTGCGCCACCAGGCTTTCAGTAAACTGCCCTTCCGGGAGCTGCGCGATGATGGCTTCCCGAATGCGCTGGCTTTCGCTTTTACACGCCTGCGCCGATGTGGATGCCGGAACGGACTCGTCGCATTCGGTAATCGTGAAGCCCAGTAGTTCCGCCACTTCGCGAGCCTCCGGGGTAATAATGCTGGCGCGCAGCACTACCGACATCGCCTGTTCGCCGCGGGCGTGGGCCGCACGAATATCGTTAGCTGTGATAAGTTTTTTCACCTGCCTCTTCCTCCTGTTCACTGAGAGCCGCCAGATAATCCACCAACTGCCGCACGCTTTGCGGGTCGTGGCCGTTGAGCTCGAAAATCGGCTCCCGGAATCCAATCTCGCAAAGCAACTGCCGCGTAGCGGCGACGTCGGCATCCGGCATGTCCGTTTTGCTGATAACGGCGATATGTCGTTTACGGGTTCCAACATCCAATAACCCGGCAGGTAAGCGACTTTCTTTATCGTTTGCCGCGTGGACATAAATCAGCGTGTCCACATCCTGCAACGTGGTAATTAAGGCGTGATACCAACGGGGATGGCTAAAATATTCACCCGGCGTATCGATATCGCCATGATCATTAAATTCCACGGCCTGCGTTTTTCTGGCGAGGGAATAATTTCCCCGTAACGCGTTAAAAAGCGTTGTTTTTCCGGCACCGACCGCGCCGACAAAAGCAATACGTTTCATTACCGCCACCAATTAACTTTTTGTTAACTCACACAGGGTAAAGTTTAATAATCGCCCCAGCCCGCTGACCGTCTGTAATAGCGCTTCTTCTACTGCGCCGACGGTGCCATAAATCACCAGCGCGCCGCTAAATCTATCGAGAAAACCGATGTGTACATCCGCAGCCTTCATCGCTAAATCGCCAGCGATCATCGCCGTTTCCCCCGGCGTTAAAGTCATAATGCCAATCGCGCCAGCATCGGGAACGCCGATCTTTTTCGCCAGTTCTTCACCAGGGTGCGCAATGAGATGCGCCAGCGTGACCTGTTTGCCCGGCACAAATTCCTGAATAATGCGTTCTTTATTCATTGCTCACCGTCTCCACTGAAACTGCCGTCATCGTGGCAATTTTTTGTCGGAGTAAATAACAAAATTCGGCAAGGTGATGTAAAAGGTGAGGTAGATCACTAAGAGAAAGAAAATAAAAGTGACTTCTGTCGAAGGTGTTAACGATAAATATCGTGGTGCATCACATTTTCAGGCGTCATTCTGAATTTAAGCCTGTTCCGCAATAAATACTCACCGACTATTCTTTGTATTACTACCATTGATAAAAATAATGCGTATCACTCGATTTGTGCATAGTACAGATTCAGTGAAATAAGTAGGGGTAAGCGCAACAGGTTCCAGAATATCCCCACCCGAGCCTTTCATGCCATGGCGAAGCCCAGCGGCGCATAAAAAAAGCGCAGGAGAACCTGCGCCAGAAGAGAGAGTAATGCGTTATTAAAGCGGCGTGGTTTGCGCTTCAACTACCGCTAACGCCACCATATTCACGATACGGCGTACAGAGGCGATCGGCGTTAATACATGTACCGGTTTAGACACGCCCATCAGGACCGGGCCGACCGTGACGCCTTCGGAACTGGAGACGCGGAGTAAGTTGTAACTAATGCGAGCGGCTTCCATATTCGGCATCACCAGAATATTGGCGGCTCCCTTCAGCGGGCTATCCGGCATCCGGTCATTACGAATACTTTCCACCAACGCCGCATCACCGTGCATCTCACCGTCAATCATCAGATCGGGCGCTCGTTCGCGTACCCGCTCAAGGGTTTCGCGCATTTTGCTGGCGGACAGCGAATTTGAGGAACCAAAGTTAGAGTGCGACAACAGCGCGACTTTCGGCTCAATACCAAAGCGGCGAACGGTTTCCGCCGCCATTACGGCGATCTCCGCCAACTGTTCCGGCGTGGGATCTTCGTTAACATAAGTATCGGCGATAAAAGTGTTGCCGCTTGGCAGCAGTAAGGCGTTCATCGCCCCTGCCGTATGCACGCCGTCACGGTAGCCAAAGACGGCTTTCACGACGCTGAAATGCTCATGGTAGTCGCCGATGGTGCCGCAGATCATCGCATCCGCTTCCCCACGCTGCACCATGATCGCGCCAATGGCCGTATGGTTGCCGATCATCGCACGCTGCGCCTGTTCCTGAGTTATCCCGCGACGCTTCATGATCTGGTAATACTCGCTCCAGTACTCTTTGAAGCGCGGATCGGATTCATTATTCACGATCTCGAAATCAACGCCCGCTTTGATCTGTAGCCCCAGTTTCTGGATACGCATTTCGATCACGCTCGGACGTCCGATCAGGATGGGCTTCGCCAGTCCCAGGGTTATCAACTCCTGGGTTGCGTGCAGCACGCGCGCCTCTTCCCCTTCCGGCAGCACTACGCGCTTCGGATCTTTGCGTGCCTGCGAGAAGATCGGCTTCATGAACAGGTTGGTTTTGTAGACAAACTCGGTCAGTTTATCGATATAGGCATCAAAGTCAGCAATCGGGCGCGTCGCCACGCCGGAATCCATTGCCGCTTTCGCGACCGCCGGAGCGATTTTGACAATTAGACGCGGGTCAAACGGTTTCGGAATAATGTATTCCGGCCCAAAGCTCAGGTCCTGATCGCCATAGGCCGAGGCCACCACTTCGCTCTGTTCGGCGTGCGCCAGCTCGGCAATCGCACGGACCGCCGCCAGTTTCATCTCTTCGTTGATCGCCGTCGCGCCGACGTCCAGTGCGCCGCGGAAGATAAACGGGAAGCACAATACGTTGTTCACCTGGTTCGGATAGTCGGAACGACCGGTACAGATGATGGCGTCCGGACGCACTTCTTTCGCCAGCGGCGGCAGAATTTCCGGTTCCGGGTTGGCCAGCGCCAGAATCATTGGCGCGCGGGCCATTTTCTTCACCATCTCCTGAGTCAGCACTTTCGGGCCTGAACAGCCGAGGAAAATATCCGCGCCGTCAATGACCTCATCCAGCGTGCGCTTGCCGCTGTCGTCTACCGCATAGGCCGCTTTGGTCTCCGCCATATTCGGCTCACGGCCTTTGTAAATAACGCCCTTAGAGTCGCACACCACGATGTTGTGCTTTTGCATCCCCAACGCGACCAGCAGGTTCATACAAGCGATTGCCGCCGCCCCTGCGCCGGAGACGACCATCCGTACGTCGGAAATATTTTTCTCTACGACTCGCAGACCATTAAGAATGGCGGCCGTACTGATGATCGCCGTTCCGTGCTGATCGTCATGGAAAACCGGGATGTTCATGCGCTCGCGCAGTTTCTGTTCAATATAGAAACATTCCGGCGCTTTAATGTCTTCGAGGTTAATGCCGCCAAAGGTCGGCTCCAGCGCTGCGACCACATTGATAAATTTGTCCGGATCAAGCTCATCGACTTCAATGTCAAACACATCGATGCCGGCGAATTTTTTAAACAGAACGCCTTTGCCTTCCATGACCGGCTTGCCGGCCAGCGCGCCAATGTTGCCTAACCCCAGTACCGCTGTACCGTTGGAAATGACCGCGACAAGGTTGCCGCGCGCGGTGTATTTGTAGGCTGCCAGCGGATCTTTTTCGATTTCCAGGCAGGGCGCCGCCACGCCTGGCGAGTAAGCCAACGCCAGATCGCGTTGGGTGGCAAGGGGCTTAGTCGGAGAAACCTGAATTTTACCGGGTACCGGAAATTCGTGGAAATCAAGGGCGCTTTGTTTTAACTGCTCATCCATCTTGTTGTTCCTTTCACGTATCGTTCAAAAAGTGACGCGGCCTGGTGCGCCGCACATTATCACCGTACTGCGCAACACAAACTTTGAAGGTCTGCAAACTATCACGACGCAGCGCAAGAGTTTGTTATCAACTTATAACGGTCATGTTACCTGCTTATACCAGCAATACCATGCCTGTCTGCTATGCTTTTTGGTTATGTAGTGTATCAATCTTTCAGAAGTGTGAATCAACACACTCATCTAACACTTTACTTTTCAAGGAGTATTTCCTATGAACCAGCTAGACGGCATCAAACAATTCACTACCGTCGTCGCCGATAGCGGCGACATCGAGTCCATCCGCCACTACCAGCCGCAGGATGCCACGACAAATCCCTCTTTACTGTTAAAAGCCGCCGGGCTTGAGCAGTATGGTCATTTGATTGAGGATGCGATTGCCTGGGGGAAAAAACACGGCGGTACGCAGGAACAGCAGGTTGCGGCAGCCAGCGATAAACTGGCGGTTAATTTTGGCGCGGAAATACTGAAAAGTATTCCCGGTCGCGTCTCCACTGAAGTCGACGCGCGGTTATCGTTCGATAAAGAAAAAAGTATCGAGAAAGCGCGCCATCTGGTGGATCTCTACCAGCAGCAGGGTGTTGATAAATCACGCATTCTGATCAAGCTCGCCGCGACCTGGGAAGGTATCCGCGCCGCCGGGCAGCTCGAAAAAGAGGGTATTAATTGCAACCTGACGTTGTTGTTCTCTTTTGCCCAGGCGCGCGCCTGCGCCGAAGCGGGCGTCTATTTGATCTCTCCGTTCGTGGGCCGAATTTACGACTGGTATCAGGCGCGTAGTCCGCTGGAGCCGTATGTCGTGGAGGAAGATCCCGGCGTGAAATCGGTACGCAATATCTACGATTACTTTAAACAGCATCGCTATGAAACCATCGTGATGGGGGCAAGTTTCCGCCGTACTGAGCAAATCCTCGCGCTAACCGGCTGCGATCGACTGACTATCTCCCCTAACCTGCTTAAAGAGCTGAAAGAAAAAGAAGAACCGGTGATCCGTAAACTGGTGCCTTCCTCGCAGATGTTCCACCGTCCTACGCCAATGACGGAAGCGGAGTTCCGCTGGGAACATAATCAGGACGCGATGGCCGTAGAGAAGCTGTCGGAAGGTATCCGTCTTTTTGCCGTTGACCAGCGCAAACTGGAAGACCTGCTTGCCGCCAAACTATAAACCTTGCATGGAGTGATTTATGTCCCGTAAAGACCTTGCCAATGCGATTCGTGCGCTGAGCATGGATGCCGTTCAAAAAGCCAATTCCGGGCACCCCGGCGCGCCGATGGGGATGGCGGATATCGCTGAAGTGCTATGGAACGATTTTCTTAAACATAACCCCACCGATCCGACCTGGTATGACCGTGATCGTTTTATCCTTTCCAACGGTCACGCCTCCATGCTGCTCTATAGTCTGCTGCATTTAACCGGGTATGACCTGCCGCTGGAGGAGTTAAAAAACTTCCGTCAACTGCACTCTAAAACGCCAGGTCACCCGGAGATTGGCTATACGCCCGGCGTTGAAACCACCACCGGACCGCTGGGCCAGGGGCTGGCGAATGCCGTCGGGCTGGCGATTGCCGAGCGTACGTTAGGCGCACAGTTCAACCGGCCGGACCATGAGATTGTCGACCACTACACCTATGTCTTTATGGGCGACGGCTGTCTGATGGAGGGGATCTCGCATGAGGTGTGTTCGCTGGCTGGTACGCTGGGACTGGGCAAACTGATCGGCTTTTACGATCACAACGGCATCTCCATTGATGGCGAAACCGAAGGCTGGTTTACCGACGATACCGCCAAACGTTTTGAAGCCTACCACTGGCATGTCGTACATGACATTGACGGGCACGATCCGGAGGCGGTGAAAAAAGCCATTCTCGAAGCCCAGAGCGTAAAAGATAAACCTTCGCTAATTATCTGTCGGACGGTGATAGGTTTTGGCTCGCCGAATAAAGCCGGGAAGGAGGAGTCGCACGGCGCGGCGCTGGGCGAAGAAGAGGTGGCGCTGACCCGCCAGAAGCTGGGATGGCATCATCCGGCGTTTGAGATCCCAAAAGAAATTTACCGCGCGTGGGATGGCCGTGAAAAAGGCGAGAAAGCGCAGCAGCAGTGGCAGGAAAAGTTTGCTGCTTATGAGAAGGCTTATCCTGAGCTGGCCGCGGAGTTTACCCGCCGGATGAGCGGCGGACTGCCGGAGGCATGGGAATCCGCCACGCAAAAATTTATTAACGACTTGCAGGCTAATCCGGCCAAAATCGCCACCCGTAAAGCATCGCAAAATACGCTCAATGCCTACGGTCCCCTGTTGCCGGAACTGTTGGGCGGATCGGCGGATCTGGCGCCGAGCAACCTGACTATCTGGAAAGGTTCGACCTCGTTGAAAGAGGATCCGGCAGGTAATTATATCCACTATGGCGTGCGCGAATTCGGCATGACCGCCATTGCTAACGGCATCGCCCACCACGGCGGCTTTGTACCGTATACCGCCACGTTTCTGATGTTTGTCGAATATGCGCGTAACGCGGCGCGTATGGCGGCCTTAATGAAAGCCCGGCAGATTATGGTCTATACCCACGACTCCATCGGTTTGGGCGAAGATGGCCCGACGCACCAGGCCGTGGAACAACTGGCGAGCCTGCGCTTAACGCCTAACTTCAGCACCTGGCGTCCCTGCGATCAGGTTGAGGCGGCAGTCGGCTGGAAGCTGGCCATTGAACGTCAGCACGGGCCGACGGCGCTGATTCTCTCGCGGCAGAATCTGGCGCAGGTGGAACGCACGCCGGAACAGGTGAAAGCGATTGCCCGCGGCGGTTATATTCTGAAAGATAGCGGCGGCAAGCCGGATATCATTCTGATCGCTACCGGATCGGAAATGGAAATTACCCTACAGGCGGCGGAAAAATTGACTGGCGAGGGGCATAACGTTCGCGTGGTGTCGTTGCCTTCAACGGATATTTTCGATGCGCAGGACGAGGCATATCGCGAATCAGTGCTACCGGCACACGTAACCGCCCGCGTCGCGGTGGAGGCCGGTATAGCCGACTACTGGTATAAATATGTTGGCCTAAAAGGCGCAATTATCGGCATGACGGGATACGGTGAATCCGCTCCGGCTGACAAACTGTTCCCGTATTTTGGCTTTACCGTGGAAAATATTGTAGAAAAAGCCCGCCGGGTGCTAAACATCAAAGGCTAAGGCGAGCGTTAGCAACACAGACTTTGCACAGTCTGCAGACCTGTTCTGTAGGCTGTGCAAAATTACTTCGTAGACTCAGGCGCATCTGACTGCCCGATGACGACCTCATCAATGGATTTATGGCACATCAGGCAAAAGGCCTTTTTTTTATGCGCCTGCAATGTTGAATCCCACGCCGCTGATCCGCCTTCTTTATTCACTTTTTCTCTTATCGCCGCCAGCCGATCTATTTCATAATAAGCGCTCAGGCAGCCACAATGGGGGCATAATACGGGGCCATTATTTATTTTCATACTATTTCCTGCTGTGGTGAGGCTATCGGGTAAAGTAACAATCCTACCGTAACGTAGCAATCTCTATACCATAAATGAAACCTCAATAGGTGTATCCCTATTCTGAAAAGGGGATAACAACCAGGATTCAACGCGTGATCCACAGCGTAGGCCAGGCATCCGGCCCGTGCCAGCTATCGCAGCTCGGTTCTTCGGCATAACGCACCAGACGAAAACGATCGCCATCATAACGCCAGCGCGTCTGGATACCGCAGTCGGTTAACCCCCGCCCTTTCGCCAACGTCACCAGCTCGCGCGTTTTCTCGTCAAAGAAGGCGTTCATCAACTCCATGTCATTACTTTCGACGCCGCGATTAAACGGCAGCCGCAAACGTACGGCGCGCGAGACGAGCGTTTTTTTGCGTGAAACTACCCAGGCGAGATCAATAGTGTTATAGGCGCCGGCTTCGCAGTTAACAATCAATAACGCTTTATCATCCGTCAACGCGCTGACCTGCGTCTCGCGACGCAGCGGGTCAAGCGAACAACGAATGCCGTTTACCCGCCATGCTGCGTAGTCCAGCAGATCGTCGCGTTCTTCCTCACTCAGCGGTACGGGCGTTGGATTAATCACGGCGATCCCCTTTAATGCCGGTGCCGGGGGCACGCTGAGCGGCGGTTCGTTTCCTTTTTCAATCCAGGCGGTTTCGCTGCCCACACGTTTTTGTTGCGCGTCGATAAACAGTAATGCCGCTTTTAATCCCGCCAGCGAAAGCGTCTGAACGCCGTTTTTTAAGGTGATGGCCTGCGCATCCTGAATCGTCTGTAAAAATGCGGTGATGGTGGCAGGATCGCCGGTCATGAGATGCCAGGGCGACACGCGCCAGTGTGGACTGTTGAACGAAAGCGGTTTGCCATCCAGCAATAAGCGAGGCGCAATTGCGGCTTCTTTAGCGTCGGGCGGCGCCAAACCGCCGCGGTCGATACGCAGTACCGCATCGGTACGCGCCCCGGCGCTGCGGCTTAATGTCATCACCAGCCCATGATGTTCGCCAGTATTGCGCGCTACGCAAAAATTTTGGTTATTGCAGGTGACCTGCCAGTCGGAAAAAGTCCGTTGCGCTGGCGCAGCCCACAGTAGCTGGACCGGCAACAGGCCAAACAGACAAAAAAGAATAACGCGGTAGCGCATGAACGGAACAACCCCAGATTCAGAACAACACAGCTAAGGCGGTATCTTCCTTGCGCGCCTCAGGGTTCTCAATCAGATTTATCGGATTGGTCTTTTTTGTGTAAAGAAATATATTTCTTTTTTTTCAGTCCATTAGATGAGACGTCTGTAAATAGTTAAGCAATAACACGGTCTTACCGTCCCGAATCTCGCCTGAGCGCACCATTTCCAGCGCCCGGGAAAACGGTAGTTCAAGCACCTCAATCTCTTCGTCCTCCACGCCGCCGCCGATGCTGGCACGCTCGCTATCATGATATTCGGCAATGAAGAAATGAATCAGCTCCGTGACGCCGCCTGGCGACATATAAAGCTCAAATATCTTGCGTACCTCACCAACGTCATACCCTGTCTCTTCAATGGCCTCTTTACGGATACAGACCTCCGGCTCGTCGTTATCAAGCAGGCCAGCGCAGGTTTCAATTAACATACCGTCTTGATTACCGTTGACTGATGTAGCCCCCTGAAACACCAGACAGTAGCTGTATCTCCAGATAAGAGATAGGCTTGAATATATGTCTAACACTAACACCAATTTTGAGATGACCGGGATCCTGTTAGGGCAAGAAGTCCGTAAACGTAAAACTCCTCAGGAGAAGATCGCCATTATCCAGCAGACGATGGAGCCGGGTATGAATGTCTCCCATGTCGCCCGCCTGCATGGTATCCAGCCCAGCCTGCTGTTTAAGTGGAAGAAGCAATATCAGGAAGGCAGCCTCACCGCCGTTGCGGCTGGAGAGGAAGTCGTTCCTGCTTCTGAGCTTACTGCTGCTCTGAAGCAGGTCCGGGAGCTTCAGCGCCTTCTGGGCAAGAAGACGATGGAAGTTGAGATCCTGAAAGAAGCCGTGGAGTACGGTCAGTCGCGAAAATGGATAGCGCACGCGCCCTTGTTGCCAAAGGACGGGGAATAGCCATGGTCAGCCGGACCATGGGCGTGTCGCGTGCGCAACTGTCACTGCGGATTAACCGTTCTGCCGACTGGCAGGACAGGCGCTGTAACCGGCGTAATGAAGAAGCAGACGCAGAAATACTGTCGGCTATCCTCAACATTATCAGCGATATGCCGAGTTATGGTTATCGACGCGTGTGGGGCATCCTGCGCAAGCAACGTCGCACAGAGGGACAGCCACCTGTGAATGCCAAACGGCTTTACAGGATAATGAGCGAGCATAACCTGTTGTTGTTGCATCACAAACCAGAGCGACCGAAGCGTGAACATAAGGGCAAGATAGCGGTGGCAGAAAGCGATATGCGCTGGTGTTCAGATGGCTTCGAGTTCGGCTGCGACAACGGCGAAAAACTGCGGGTAACGTTCGCGCTGGACTGCTGCGACCGTGAGGCCATAGACTGGGCAGCAAGCACGGGAGGCTATGACAGTTCGACCGTGCAGGATGTGATGCTGAGGTCGGTGGAAAAGCGCTTCGGCGACAGGCTGCCCGACACAGCGGTGCAGTGGCTGACGGACAACGGTTCAGCATATACCGCGCATGAAACGCGGAGGTTCGCCAAAGAGCTGAATCTGGAGCCATGTACAACAGCGGTGAGCAGCCCGCAGAGCAATGGCATGGCCGAACGGTTCGTGAAGACGATGAAGGAAGACTATATCGCGTTCATGCCGAAACCGGATGTGAGAACAGCCCTGCGAAACCTTGCAGCGGCGTTCACGCATTACAATGAAAATCACCCGCATAGTGCGCTGGGATATCACTCTCCGAGAGAATACCGGCGGCAGCGGGCATCGTTAACTTAAGATACAAAAGCTGTCCGGAAATGGCGGGTCAAGATCACTTGATTACCGTTGACCCATGTCGCCACGCGAAACTGGCGAACCAGAACCACGGTTTTTTTAGTTGAGTTGTAAAGCAGAATGGTTGCGCCATTCCCGCGATCGTAAACCTCACGCTTGTGACGGATAACCTCGCCATTACGACGGGTCAGGTCATAGGTAATGTTGCGCAGAGTAAAATAATTATCAGAAAGAATTTTATCCTTAATAAGCGTAATGGTTTGCGACATGCTGGCTCCAGGGTGTAAAAAGAGCATTAATATTACGCCGTGAGGTCGGTTTTGTCTGCTGAAGGGTTAATCCTTAATGCCGACTGAACGGACGTACAGCCATATTTTTCTGTCACTGCCATGACCATATTCTGCTTCTCCGGGCCGCAGAGTCCATGCTCGCGATATGATTTGACGGCCGGAGTGAGACTGAGGGAATCATCATGAAATTTACTCTCGTTGCGACGGTTCTACTGACGTTTTCCCTTTCAGCTTTTGCCGTTGAGTATCCTGTATTGACCACCGCGAGCCCTGATCAGGTGGGGTTTGATAGCCAAAAACTTCACCGACTTGATGGCTGGATTCAAAATCAAATTGATGCCGGATATCCCAGCATCAATCTTCTGGTGATAAAAGATAATCATATTGTTCTACAAAAAGCCTGGGGCTATGCCAAAAAATATGACGGTTCCACGCTGTTAGCCCATCCCATTCGGGCGACCACTAACACGATGTATGATCTGGCTTCAAACACAAAAATGTATGCCACTAACTTCGCATTGCAAAAACTAGTGTATGAAGGAAAAATAGATGTCAATGATTTGGTATCAAAATATATCCCCGGCTTTAAGGATATGCCTGGGGATAAAATAAAAGGCAAAAATAAACTCCGCATTATTGATATTCTTCATCACGTCGCGGGCTTTCCTGCCGACCCACAATATCCTAATAAAAACGTCGCCGGTAAATTATTCTCACAGAGTAAAAGCACTACTCTGGAGATGATTAAAAAGACACCGCTGGAATATCAACCTGGGTCGAAGCATATCTACAGCGACGTGGATTATATGATTCTTGGTTTTATCATTGAATCGATAACGGCAATGCCATTAGATCGCTACGTCGAAACCACCATTTATAAACCGCTCGGATTAAAACATACCGTCTTTAACCCGCTGATGAAAGGCTTCACGCCGCCGCAAATCGCCGCAACGGAACTACATGGCAACACGCGTGACGGCGTGATTCATTTCCCCAATATTCGCACCAATACACTATGGGGCCAGGTGCATGATGAAAAAGCCTGGTACTCAATGGGCGGCGTTTCAGGACACGCCGGACTGTTTTCTGACACCCATGATATGGCTGTGTTAATGCAAGTCATGCTCAATGGGGGCGGCTACGGTAACGTGAAGCTATTCGACGACAAAACGGTTGCGCAGTTTACTCGCCGCTCGCCAGAAGACGCTACCTTTGGTCTGGGGTGGCGCGTTAACGGCAACGCCTCAATGACCCCCACGTTCGGGGTATTAGCCAGTCCGCAAACGTATGGACATACCGGATGGACCGGAACGCTGACGTCTATCGATCCGGTTAATCATATGGCGATTGTGATTTTAGGTAACAGGCCGCACTCGCCGGTAGCAAATCCTAAAGTGAATCCGAATGTTTTTGTCAGTGGATTATTACCTGCGGCGACGTATGGCTGGATTGTTGACCAGATATATGGTTCCTTAAAATAAAAATTAAGAGCCTATCTCTGTAGGCGTTATTGGCGCAGCCAGTTTGGACACGGACAGCGCGCAAAAACCGGAGCGTACACGTAGTACGTGAGGTTTGACTCGCTACGCTCGCCCTTCGGGCCGCCGCAAGCGGCGTTCAAAACGCTAACGCGTTTTGGCGAGCACTGCCCAGGACCAAAATGGCAAGTAAAATAGCCCTAATGGGATAGGCTCTAAGAAGGGGTTCTGATAGCGTCCCTTCCTTCAATTTACACTCTATTTTCAATACTAAGATTGTCCTCATCAGGCCTGTTAAACGTCGCCCCGACGGGAAAATGTTTATCGCAGGGCGTTCAGCCCTGCGAGCGTCAACATTTCTGCAAACGGAGTAAGGTTAGCCAATAAGTTTAAGATTTTTTATCACTCAATCATTTAACCGTTCCAGGCCTTAACCGGCCTACAAATACGCTTATTTAGCTAACCAGTCGAGTATCCCCTGCGCAGCATGTCGGCCTTCTGCCATCGCCGTCACCACCAGATCGGCGCCGCGCACCGCATCGCCGCCGGCGAAAATTTTCGGGTTGGACGTCTGGTAACGAAACTCGCTCTCGACGCTGGCGGCAATACGTCCCCAGTTATCCACCTTCACGCCATGCGATTCCAGCCACGACATACCATGCGGATGAAAACCAAACGCCATAATGACCGCATCCGCCGGCATCACGAACTCGCTGTCCGGTACAGGTACCGGGCGGCGTCGCCCCTGACCATCCGGTTCGCCAAGCCGCGTACGCAAAAAGCGAATACCGCTGGCGCGCCCGTGCGTATCCAGCACCAACTCAACCGGCTGAACGTTAAATTCAAAGTTCGCGCCCTCTTCCCGCGCGTTTTTCACCTCTTTTTTCGACCCTGGCATATTGGCCTCATCGCGGCGATAAGCGCAGGTGACGTTAGCAGCGCCATGACGCAGCGCCGTACGTACGCAGTCCATTGCGGTGTCACCGCCGCCCAGCACAACCACGTTAAGGCCCGCAGTATCAATAAACGGCTCGTCAGGCAACGCCGGAAGCCCCATCACCTGTTTGGTATTGGCGATGAGGAATGGCAACGCATCATATACCCCCGGCGCATCTTCATTCGGTAAATCAGCCTTCATGGAACGATAGGTTCCAACCCCAACAAAGACGGCGTCATAACTCTCCAGCAGCGTCTCCAGAGAAATATCTTTCCCTACTTCGCAGTTAAGCTCGAAACGAATCCCCATCGCGCTGAAGATTTCCCGACGGCGCGCCAGCAGAGATTTATCCAGTTTGAAAGCCGGAATACCAAAGGTGAGTAAACCGCCGATTTCCGGATGGCGATCGTAGACGGTGGCGCTTACGCCATGGCGCGCCAGCACGTCAGCGCAGGCAAGACCTGCCGGCCCCGCGCCGATAATCGCCACGCGCTTATCGCTCTTCTGTACGTCCGACAGGTCGGGACGCCAGCCTTTGCTCAGAGCGCGATCGGAGATATAGCGCTCAATGTTGCCGATGGTAACCGCGCCATACTCATCGCGGAGTGTACACGCGCCTTCGCATAGCCGATCCTGCGGACAGACGCGACCGGTAATTTCCGGCAGACAGTTGGTCTGGTGGGAAAGCTCTACCGCCGCATCAATATCGCCGGCTTTCACCAGTTCGATCCACTGGGGAATATGGTTATGCAGCGGACAGGTCCATTCGCAGATACTGTGTTCCCCGCATGTGAGGCAGCGGGACGCCTCACGCTCCGCCTGCGCGGCGCGAAACGGCAGATAAATTTCCTCAAAGGTGGTTTTACGCGCTTCAATCGCCAGTTTATCCGGTTCGCCGCGCGGCGGCGTCGCCTGCATACGCTCGGCTTTGCTGCTTGCTGCCCCACTGTGTTGTGTATCCACGGTATGCCAGGGGCGAATCTCCTGCCGGGCGGTACGCAGCCGTCGCGTTTTAGCCAGACGGGTCAACGAGTCTTCGGTGACCAGTTGCAGCGCATCCGCCGGGCAATTTTCCACACAGGCCGGCCCCTGTTCACGTCCCTGACACAGATCGCATTTATGCGCGCTGGCTTTGAACTGGTTTGGCGCGACGGGCGTCAATACCATCTGCATGGTGCCGAATGGACAGGCGACGACGCAGGATTTACAGCCGATGCACTTCTGCGCATTGACCTGCACGCTGTCGTTAATATGCGCGATCGCGCCGTTCGGACAGCTACGGGCGCAGGGCGCATCTTCGCAATGGTGACATGTAACCGCGCTGCGCTGGTGCTGATGTTTAATGACAGTAATTCGGGGCTGATAGCGCTGTGACGTCAGGACATGTCGCTCATCATTGTGAGCCATTACGCAGGCGACCTCGCAGGCATGGCAGCCCAGACACTGCTGGCTATTGGCCATAATAAAACGATTCATGGCGTCCTTCTGTTTTGGTTGCAAAAACCTTATTCTTTATATGAGCATTGTTATTAACTGACGAAGGCGGGGTCGGCAATGTTCATCTGCCCAGGAAGCACAACTATCTGTCCAGAACCTGTGGCAGATCAATTTATTTCAAAGCAAATGAAATTGCGGTTCAGCTAAATGCGGGGAGTACCAGTGTGACGGTTAAACGCCCGGTCTCGGCCAGTCTGGCTAAGGCTTTTTTCTATATTGTGCTGTTGTCTATTCTGTCCACCGGCAGCGCATTACTGACGCTGACCAGCAGTTTACGGGATGCCGAAGCGATCAATATCGCCGGTTCGCTACGAATGCAGAGCTATCGGCTGGGTTACGATCTGCAAAGCCGTAGCCCGCAGATTAATGCGCATCGTCAACTTTTCCAGCACGCGCTCAACTCGCCGGTACTGCAAAATCTCAACGCCTGGTATGTGCCGCAGGCGGTAAAAACTCGCTACGAGCGCCTGCACGCCAACTGGCTGGAGATGAATAGCCGCCTACAGGACGGCGACATTGCCTGGTATCAGACCAATATCAACAATTACGTCAATCAAATTGATCTCTTCGTTCTGGCGTTACAGCATTACGCCGAGCGTAAAGTCATGCTGGTCGTCGCCATATCGCTGGCGGGCGGTATCGGCATATTTACGCTGGTCTTTTTTACCCTACGACGTATTCGCCAGCAGGTCGTTCGCCCGCTGAATCAACTGGTCACCGCCAGTCAGCGAATTGAACATGGTCAGTTCGCCCCGCTGCCGCTGGATACCAGCTTACCCAATGAGCTGGGATTGTTGGCGAAAACGTTTAGCCAGATGTCGAGCGAGCTGCATAAACTTTATCGTTCGCTGGAAGCCTCGGTGGAAGAAAAAACGCACGATCTGCACGAAGCGCACCGCCGCCTGGAGGTGTTATACCAGTGCTCTCAGGCGCTGAATACCAGCCAAATCGACGTCCACTGTTTTCGCCATATTTTGCAAATTGTCCGTGAACATGACGCCGCTTGGTATCTGGAGTTAACCGTGGGCGATAACTGGCGGATTAGCGAAGGCACGCAAAGCCCCGACCTGCCGATGCAAATGCTGCCAGTGACGATGCAGGACACGGTCTATGGCGAACTCCACTGGCAAAGCCCCAACGTTAATGCCTCTACGCCGCTGCTGAACAGCGTCTCCACGATGCTGGGGCGTGGTTTGTACTTTAATCAGGCGCAAAAACACTTCCAGCAACTTTTGTTAATGGAAGAGCGCGCGACGATTGCCCGTGAGCTACACGATTCGCTGGCGCAGGTACTTTCTTATTTACGTATTCAGTTAACGCTTTTGAAGCGCGCTATTCCTGAGGATAACGCCGGCGCGCAAAGCATCATGGCGGATTTTTCCAGAGCGCTGAACGACGCCTACCGTCAGCTTCGCGAGCTACTCACCACGTTCCGTCTGACGTTACAGCAGGCCGATTTACCCTCCGCATTGCATGAGATGCTGGAAGATTTACAGAGTCAGACCCCGGCCAAACTCACGTTGGATTGCCGTTTACCCACGCTGGCGCTGGATGCGCAAATGCAGGTGCATTTGTTGCAAATTGTGCGTGAAGCGGTCCTGAACGCCATTAAACACGCCAACGCGAGCGAAATCGCCGTGAGCTGCGTCACCGCGCCTGACGGCGATCATACCGTTTATATTCGCGATAATGGCATTGGTATCGGCGAACCGCATGAGCCTGCCGGACACTATGGTCTGAATATAATGCGTGAGCGCGCGGAGCGCCTTGGCGGCACGCTGAATTTTTCGCAACCCTCCGGCGGCGGCACACTGGTCAGTATCAGTTTTCGCTCCTCCAACAAGGAAGAGAGTCAGTTAACGTAAAGAACGGCAAATCGCCGGAAGGCCAGATGTCAGGCTTTCCGGCGTTGGCACAAAAAGTATGCTGTAAAAGCGCATGATAATTTACATTATCTCCTTTATTTCTCCACGTTTGGCTCGTAGCTTGCCGCTACAGTGAAGCAGTTCAAATCTATAACGATATGTAGAAACACGAGGTTTCCCTTTAATGGCGAATTTTTTTATCGATCGCCCCATTTTTGCCTGGGTGCTGGCTATCCTGTTGTGTCTGACAGGGGCGTTAGCCATTTTCTCTTTACCTGTTGAACAATATCCCGATCTGGCGCCGCCCAACGTACGTATTACCGCGAATTATCCGGGAGCGTCGGCGCAAACGCTGGAAAATACCGTAACCCAGGTTATTGAGCAGAATATGACGGGCCTCGATAATCTGATGTACATGTCATCACAAAGCAGCGGAACCGGACAGGCGACCATCACCCTGAGCTTTATTGCGGGAACCGATCCTGATGAGGCGGTTCAGCAGGTGCAAAACCAGTTACAGTCCGCGATGCGTAAACTGCCGCAGGCGGTACAGGATCAAGGCGTCACGGTACGCAAAACGGGCGATACCAATATTTTGACCATCGCTTTCGTCTCTACCGACGGTTCTATGGACAAGCAGGATATCGCCGACTACGTCGCCAGTAATATTCAGGACCCGCTCAGCCGCGTCAACGGCGTGGGCGATATTGACGCTTATGGTTCACAGTACTCTATGCGTATCTGGCTCGATCCGGCCAAATTGAATAGTTTTCAGATGACCACGAAAGACGTGACCGATGCGATTGAGTCGCAGAATGCGCAAATCGCCGTCGGGCAGCTTGGCGGTACGCCTTCGGTCGACAAGCAGGCGCTGAACGCCACCATTAATGCGCAGTCACTGCTGCAAACGCCGCAACAATTTCGCGATATCACCCTGCGCGTTAATCAGGACGGTTCCGAGGTCAAACTGGGCGATGTCGCCACCGTGGAGCTGGGGGCGGAAAAGTATGACTACCTCAGCCGTTTTAACGGCAATCCGGCTTCCGGTCTTGGGGTTAAGCTGGCTTCCGGCGCGAACGAAATGGCGACCGCGAAGCTGGTGCTGGATCGCCTCAACGAGCTGGCGCAGTACTTCCCTCAAGGGCTGGAATACAAGATCGCGTATGAAACCACCTCCTTTGTCAAAGCCTCGATTATCGATGTGGTCAAAACGTTGCTGGAGGCTATCGCGCTGGTTTTCCTGGTGATGTACCTGTTCCTGCAAAACTTTCGCGCCACGCTGATTCCGACGATCGCCGTGCCGGTAGTATTAATGGGCACCTTCTCCGTGCTTTACGCGTTCGGCTACAGTATTAACACATTAACCATGTTCGCGATGGTGCTGGCAATCGGGCTCCTGGTCGACGATGCCATCGTGGTGGTGGAAAACGTCGAACGTATCATGAGCGAAGAAGGGCTCACGCCGCGTGAAGCGACGCGCAAATCCATGGGACAAATCCAGGGGGCGCTGGTCGGTATCGCGATGGTGCTGTCTGCGGTATTCGTGCCGATGGCGTTCTTTGGCGGTACCACCGGGGCGATTTATCGTCAGTTTTCTATTACCATTGTCTCGGCAATGGTGCTGTCGGTGCTGGTCGCCATGATCCTGACACCGGCGCTGTGCGCAACGTTATTAAAACCGCTGCACAAAGGCGAGCAGCACGGGCAACGCGGATTTTTCGGCTGGTTTAACCGTACCTTCAATCGTAATGCCGAACGTTATGAGAAAGGCGTAGCGAAAATTTTGCATCGCAGCCTGCGCTGGATTCTGATTTATGTTCTGTTGCTTGGCGGAATGGTGTTCCTGTTTTTGCGCCTCCCCACCTCCTTTCTGCCGCAAGAAGATCGGGGCATGTTCACTACGTCTATCCAGCTACCGAGCGGCTCTACGCAACAGCAGACCCTGAAAGTTGTTGAAAAGGTTGAAAACTATTACTTCACCCATGAGAAAAACAACATTATGTCGGTCTTCTCGACGGTCGGTTCCGGCCCTGGCGGGAACGGGCAAAACGTCGCGCGCATGTTTGTTCGCTTGAAAGACTGGGACGCGCGCGATCCCACCACCGGCTCCTCGTTCGCCATTATTGAGCGGGCGACAAAAGCATTTAACCAGATTAAAGAAGCTCGCGTCTTCGCCAGCAGCCCGCCGGCAATTAGCGGTCTGGGCAGCTCCGCCGGTTTTGATATGGAATTACAGGATCACGCCGGAGCAGGCCATGACGCGCTGATGGCCGCACGAGATCAACTCATTGAGCTGGCCGGGAAAAACAGTTCCTTGACCCGCGTGCGCCACAACGGCCTGGACGACAGCCCGCAACTGCAAATTGATATTGACCAACGAAAAGCGCAGGCGCTGGGCGTATCGATTGACGATATCAACGACACCCTGCAAACAGCCTGGGGATCGAGCTACGTCAACGACTTTATGGACCGGGGCCGCGTGAAGAAGGTCTATGTTCAGGCCGCAGCGAAATATCGTATGTTGCCGGATGATATTAATCTTTGGTATGTCCGTAACAAAGACGGCGGCATGGTCCCCTTCTCCGCCTTCGCCACCTCGCGCTGGGAAACCGGATCGCCGCGTCTGGAACGCTATAACGGCTATTCGGCGGTAGAAATTGTCGGAGAGGCCGCGCCGGGGGTCAGTACCGGGACGGCAATGGATGTCATGGAGTCGTTGGTGCATCAGCTACCGGGCGGTTTTGGCCTGGAATGGACAGCCATGTCTTACCAGGAACGGCTCTCCGGCGCGCAGGCGCCCGCGCTGTACGCTATTTCGCTATTAGTCGTCTTCCTGTGTCTGGCGGCATTGTATGAAAGCTGGTCGGTGCCCTTCTCGGTGATGCTGGTTGTGCCGCTCGGGGTCATCGGCGCGCTACTCGCTACCTGGATGCGCGGGCTGGAAAACGATGTTTACTTCCAGGTGGGGCTGTTGACCGTTATCGGCCTCTCGGCGAAAAACGCGATTCTGATTGTGGAATTCGCCAACGAAATGAATCAGAAGGGACACGCGCTGTTAGACGCCACGCTGTACGCCAGCCGCCAACGCCTGCGACCGATACTGATGACTTCGCTGGCGTTTATCTTTGGCGTATTGCCGATGGCCACCAGCACCGGGGCAGGCTCGGGTAGCCAACATGCTGTCGGAACCGGCGTGATGGGGGGAATGATCTCAGCAACCGTTCTGGCTATCTTCTTTGTACCCCTGTTTTTCGTGCTGATACGTCGCCGCTTCCCGCTGAAGCCGCGCCCGAAATAAGATCCCGGCCAGCCTGATACGAGGTGTCGGGCACAAAAAAGGCGACTTTCGTTGAGTCGCCTTTTCTTATCCCCTATGGGAGCGCGGTGCCTTCCAGGCATTTATTTACGAAGCATGACTTCGATAAAATCTTTCCAGTTCCCCAGTTCACGTTCAATCATAATAGCCTCTCTTATTATTATGGGTATTTTACGTAGTTAGCGGTATAGAGAGAAGTTCATTTAACCGATTGTTGCGATATCCTCTGGTTATGCTGTCTATGATATTACTATGGCGCTGTAGCCATAAATTTTATGTGACTTACTGCAATATTTAGCAACATTAATACCTTTTCTACTACTTTATCAAATTGGGTTAAAAAACAAACAATTGCATATGCACAAAATAGGATTTATACCGCGAAGTATAAACAAGCCACATCTGGAACGTTTTGGAATCATTATTCACATTCACTCAACAATGTTATATTGATTGCCGATCAGCGCTGGATAAATAACCATAAACGGCCACACTTATTATCCCGCAGACGATACTATTGATTATTTATTCGAATTTCGCGTTAAAGGATTCAATATGATTACCCTCTATGGCATTAAGAATTGCGACACGATCAAAAAAGCGCGCCATTGGCTGGAGGAACATGGCATTGATTATCGTTTTCACGATTACCGTGTGGATGGCATAGACCTCCCTCTTCTTAATACCTTTATTGCCGAACTCGGCTGGCAGCCTTTACTGAATACGCGCGGCACAACATGGCGCAAACTGGATGAAGGCCACCGCAGCGGGATTACCGATGCCGACTCCGCCGCTGCTCTCATGGTTGAACAGCCGGCAATCATCAAACGCCCATTGCTCTGCGCGCCCGGGAAGCCTATGCTGCTTGGTTTCAGTGAATCCCGTTATCAGCAGTTTTTTGATGAGGTGTAGTCTATGTCGTGCCCGGTTATTGAGCTGACACAGCAACTTATTCGTCGCCCCTCCCTGAGTCCGGATGACGCAGGCTGTCAGGCATTAATGATTGAACGCCTGCGTAAAATCGGTTTTACCATTGAGCATATGGATTTTGGCGACACGCAAAATTTTTGGGCATGGCGTGGGCGTGGCGAAACGCTGGCGTTCGCCGGGCATACTGACGTCGTACCGGCTGGCGATGTCGATCGCTGGATCAATCCGCCGTTTGAGCCTACGATTCGCGACGGAATGTTGTTCGGTCGCGGCGCGGCGGATATGAAAGGTTCACTGGCGGCCATGGTGGTGGCTGCTGAACGTTTTGTTGCGCAGCATCCTCATCACCGGGGCCGCCTCGCATTTTTGATTACCTCTGATGAGGAAGCCAGCGCAAAAAATGGCACCGTAAAGGTGGTTGAAGCGCTGATGGCCCGTAACGAGCGGCTGGATTACTGTCTGGTCGGCGAACCTTCCAGTACTGAAATTGTGGGCGATGTCGTCAAAAACGGGCGTCGCGGTTCTCTCACCTGTAACCTCACTATCCATGGCGTTCAGGGGCACGTCGCCTATCCGCATCTGGCGGATAACCCTGTTCATCGCGCCGCGCCTTTTCTTAATGAACTGGTCGCTATCGAGTGGGATCGGGGCAATGACTTTTTCCCGGCCACCAGTATGCAGGTAGCCAATATCCAGGCAGGCACCGGCAGCAATAATGTCATTCCCGGCGAACTGTTCGTGCAGTTTAACTTCCGTTTCAGCACGGAACTGACCGATGAGATGATCAAAGAGCGGGTACATGCGCTGCTTGAAAAGCATCAGCTACGCTATACCGTAGACTGGTGGCTTTCCGGGCAGCCGTTCCTGACCGCACGCGGCAAGCTGGTGGACGCGGTGGTAAACGCCATTGAGCACTATAATGAAATTAAACCGCAATTACTGACGACGGGCGGTACGTCCGACGGACGTTTTATCGCCCGTATGGGAGCGCAGGTGGTAGAACTGGGGCCGGTGAACGCCACCATTCATAAAATTAATGAATGTGTGAATGCCGCCGATCTCCAGCTACTGGCCCGTATGTATCAACGCATTATGGAACAGCTCGTCGCCTGATGAGCGTTCCGGTAAGAGGAAATAAGCATGGACTGGCTGGCAAAATATTGGTGGATTCTGGTATTGGTGTTTCTGGTAGGCGTACTGCTGAATGTGATCAAAGATCTCAAACGCATCGACCATAAGAAATTCCTTGCCAATAAACCTGAGCTGCCCCCGCATCGCGATTTTAACGATAAGTGGGACGATGAAGACGACTGGCCGAAGAAAGATCAGCCGAAAAAGTAACCGGATATCATGCCGGACAGGTATCGCTATCCGGCATGGTCCCCACCGCCGGGCATTACGTCGCGCAAACTCTGCGTTCGTCCGGCATCCAACGCAATTAGCGCCTGCGCCGCCTGCGCACGCTGCAACGCCAGCAGAGCTTTACGGCCTGAAATGCGTAGCCGGGCGCACAGTTCGGCATCGCTGGCTTTTTCTTCCAGCCGCCCTCTCAGCGCCGGTAATGGCAATGCGCTGTATTGCAGTAAACGATGCAGGCAACCTAACGATGTCAGTAGCGGACGGTGCGCGAACGCAAAACCGACCAGCTCACGCCAGTCTTCATCATTAAGCGCCTGTTCGCGCAACGCCGCCAGCGGTATCGCCTCGCCGTTCCACTGCGTCAGGATATCCGCATCGCGGCGCAAACGCCGGTGTTCCTGCTGCGCCAGCCGTTTTCCCGCGTCGCTCAGCGGCAATAACGCCATCGCCGTATAGCAACCGCTGCTCGCCTCCCGATGGTTGCCCATCCGTACCAGTACAAAGCCGCAGCGTTGCCAGAAACGCCACAGCTCCGGCGTATAGCCGAAGCTGACGGAAAGATAATCACACTGCGCCGCCTGCATGCACGCGCAGGCAATCAACTGCTGACCGATGCCTTCACGCTGGCGAGCGGGGTGCACTGCGATACGGCTTACGCGACGCCCAACCAGCGTCGCGGCTAAAGGGTCGCTACCGTGCGCCGCCAGCGACTGCGCCACCAGATTCCCACGCGGCCGCCGGAAACCGCACCATACAGCCTGACTGAGTTCTGCGGATAACCCGCCCTCTTCGACCAGCCAGAGGGCGCCCGCCACACGGTTATTCGCCGTAGCCTGCAAGAAATGCTGTCCTGGCGCATCCATCATTCGGCGCAGATCCAGCGGCGAAGTACGATAGTGCGCCCCCGACAGTAACTGATACACAGCCCTCGGCAACGCGGGCGTATTCACCCAGGCCTGTTGGTAAAACGCCGAGATTTCTATCGCGCCATGTGGCGCCTGCGCAAACGCTTCATCGTCGAATATCAGCGCCTCGCTGACGATATTTTCCAGCGGGCATTCTGGCGCCCAGCGGACAGGCTGACGAAGCGTGAAGCGGTGAAGCTGCGGAAAACGGGCGCAAAACTTAAGTAAAAAACCGCGTCCGGTGCCTTCGTAGCCCTGAACGGTGGTGGTGAGTAGTATGCGGGGAAAGCGCGAAACCAGTTGCAGCAGCAGCGGCGTGGGGATTGCCGCCGCCTCGTCAACCACCAGCCAGTCGGCTCTTGCCCCGCTCGCCAGCAACGCATCCGGCGCCATAAAGCAGAACCGCTCACCGGCAAACGCTGCCAGGATATCCGTTGCCGTTTTCGCCGGTGCGGTCACGATAGCCGTGCCCGCCATCCGGGAGATGAATTGCCCGGCCAGCGCCGATTTGCCGCGCCCACGGGGGGCAATCACCGTCGCCACGCCGGGCGGCATTTCACGTAAACGCGATAAGATAGCCGCCTGCTCCGGCTGCGGCTCGCCGGTGGCGGGTCGCCAGCATTCACGGGAAGGATAAGATGGCCAGCAAAACGGCTGGCGCTGTCGCCAAAGCAGCGTTTGCGGATCGCGGGAGAGAGTCCGTTTAAGATGCTGTGCAAACTGCGGTGTGGGGATAGGCTGCGCGCAGTCGCTCCAGCGCAGTGAATCGGTATCAGGCCTGCTTTCCCACGTCTCGTACGGCGGCATCAGCAGAAGCAGCCAGCTTCCGGCCTGCAAGGTCCCGCTCAGGGCGGCAAACGCTGCGGCGTCAAAGCCCTGCCAGGCATCAAATATCGCATGACGGAATTCACGGCCCAGCAGCGTTTGTAACGCCTGTGGCGTACAGCACGGCTGGGCGGGCGCGTCAGGCGCGACCCACAGCCAGTCACCGGGCAATGCAGCGCGTATCGCCTCGGCCCGCTTCCGGCACCACGCCGCATCGCCGCTGATGACCAGTAAACGGCGAATGCCTTCCTGTGTCATTTGCGACGTTAACGCCTGTAGCGCATCGATATCAGACATCCCTGCCCCGGTTTATCAAAAGTTTTTGCCAAACGTATTACATTGCGCCGGGTCACCGCTGTCAAATCCACGCTTAAACCAGCTGTAGCGCTGTTCTGAGGTGCCGTGAGTAAAACTATCCGGCACGACGCGCCCCTGCCCCTGTTGCTGTAAGCGATCGTCGCCGATAGCCTGTGCGGCATTGAGCGCCTCTTCCAGATCGCCCGCCTCCAGTACGCCTTGCTGCTGCATACTGTGTCCCCACACGCCGGCAAAGCAATCCGCCTGTAGCTCCATGCGCACCGAAAGGCGATTCACCTCCGTTTGCGACGCGTTTTGCTGCAACTGGCGTACTTTCGGCTCAATACCTAACAGTTTTTGTACGTGGTGGCCGACTTCGTGGGCGATGACATAACCCTGGGCAAAATCACCGTCCGCGCCCAGCTTATTTTTCATATCATCGTAAAATGAGAGATCGATATAAACGGTGCCGTCCGCCGGGCAGTAAAACGGCCCCATCACGGACTGACCCGCACCACAGCCGGTGCGCGTCATACCACGGTACATCACCAGTTTTGGCTGCTGATAGCCGCGCCCCATTTTTTGAAAGAGTTGACCCCAGGTATCTTCGGTCGTCGCCAGAATCACCGAGGTAAATTTTGCCGCTTCATCATCATTGGGGCTTATCGAACGCGTCGACTGCTGCTGCGAAACCGGCTGGCCGGTCAACAGACCGGTTAAATCCACCCCATAGTACCCTGCGACCAACACCACCACCAACAGAATGATGCCGCCTTTTCCGCGCGGAAGACGAAAGCCTGGGCCACCCAGCGAGGGGCCGCCTGGCCGATTACGTCTGTCCTCTACATTGTTGCTTTCACGACGCCCTTGCCAGCGCATAATCACCTCATTCTCTCTTTGTTATACAGATGATCGTAGGCGGTCAGGCGCAGGATTACCACAGGTAAACGCTATCAGAATGAGGAAAGGATGATACCGGAGAGCGGTTGCCCCCCGGTCAGAAGCGGAATTAATCTAATTTCACGCCCAGGCGATGCGCGACGGCTTCATAGGCTTCAATCAGACCGCCCAGGCTCTGGCGGAAGCGGTCTTTGTCCATTTTGTCCAGCGTCTCTTTATCCCACAGGCGGCTACCGTCCGGCGAAAACTCATCGCCCAGCACCACTTCGCCTTTATACAGGCCAAACTCCAGTTTGAAATCCACCAGGATAAGACCCGCGTCATCAAACAGTTTTTTCAGTACGTCGTTGGCTTTGTAGGTTAGCTCTTTCATACGCGCCAGATTTTCCTGACTTACCCAACCGAACGTTTCACAGTAGGAACTATTCACCATCGGGTCGTGCAGCGCGTCGTTTTTCAGGAACAGATCGAATATCGGCGGGTTAAGCTCCATGCCTTCTTCCACGCCCAGACGCTTGACCAGCGACCCAGCCGCACGGTTGCGCACCACACATTCAACCGGCACCATCTCCAGCTTCTTCACCAGACACTCGGTATCAGACAGCAAACGTTCCATCTGGGTCGGGATGCCCGCCTCGGCCAGTTTGGTCATAATGAAATGGTTGAATTTGTTATTTACCATGCCCTTGCGATCAAACTGTTCAATGCGCGCGCCATCCCCTGCTGACGTATCATTGCGGAATTCGAGCACCAACAGGTCCGGGTTTTCCGTGCTGTATACGGTTTTCGCTTTACCACGATACAACTCAGCTTGCTTTTGCATCTTTAACACTCCTGGGTGTGAATTAACGATAAGTATTCATTTCCTGCTACGCCTGCCGGAGACGCCGGCCTGTAATTGTGGTGCGAAATAGCGGTTAAATCGCGTTTTTGTACCGACGCACACGTTTGCGTATCTTATCAGAAAAAAGGGCCGGATTGCTCCAGCCCTGTTAAATTACTTGTTGAACGCTGCCTGGAAGACGGCAACCAGCGCGTCGTTCTGGCTTTGCGTCAGAGTATGCCCCTTAGGATCGATAAACTGCAAGCTGCTGCGGTTATCTAAATCGCCAACCTGCAATTTATAGTCTCCGGATGCCAGGCCCGGGTCGCTAGCGCCCAGATCCCGCCAGTCGCTGTCAGACAACGGTTTGTACGTTACCGCCATGCTGCCCTGAGAGCGAGTGCTGTCGGTGACTTTCATGCCCACTTTTTCCAGCGCGGCCGGGAGGCGCTGCCACACGAGGTTGAACGGACCGCGAACGACCAGCATAGGTAAACCGGTATCATCAGCGGCGCTCTGCACATCCATCGTTGCGGCGGAACGGTTCTGCGCGGCATTTGCCGCATCCGTAGCGGTCTTATCCAGACCGGCGGAAATGACGTTCATCATTTCCGTGCTATAGCGCTGCAGCGACGCCGCGTCAGCGACCGGCTTGCCAGCCTGTTCCAGATTAACCAGTTTTACCGTTACCGCCTGCTGATAGCCCTGCGGCTTCACCGAGATTTGATAACGTCCACGATACTGTTCGTCTTCATCCAGGCGATTCCAGTTCACCCAATCGGTCGTCAGGGTCTGGCTGGCATCGTCACGTTTTTCAATCGGATAATTTTTCGCCTGAATCACGCTGACGACTTGCGGCCACAGCGTGCTGCTCCGGCCATTTTCCACCAATAGCGTAGCGGTATCGCCAGAGAACTGGGTACGCGCGCCGCTCACTAACGCTAACGGCTGCGCCGGCGGACGGATATCCAACGCCTTACCAACCGCGCCGCTCCCCTTCGTGACCGGAATAACGTAGTCGCCGGTCGTTATCGGCAGGATCATTCCTGCCGGGGCGTGAAGTTCAGCAAGCGGCGCGGCATCCAGATAGGATTCATCGCCGCTTACCTGGCGCTTGTAGCGCGAATCGGAACTACAGGCAGCGAGCAGCAAAACAAGCGAAACACCCGCAACCTTCGCCAGGCGCGACTTTTGTACTGAGTAAGCCATCAAATCTCCCTAAACTTTACAGCAGGCCAGCATGCTGAAGCGCTGCTTTGACGATGTCACGACCATGGTCCGTGATAGGCGTCATTGGCAGGCGCAGCGTGTCGGTCGCCACAAGACCCAATGCCTTACATGCCCATTTCACCGGGATAGGATTGGGTTCGACAAATAGTTTGTTGTGTAACGGCATCAGACGCTGGTTGATAGCGCGCGCCTCGGCAAATTGCCCTTCCGCCGCCAGTTTGCACATGTCAGCCATCTCGCGCGCCGCTACGTTAGCCGTAACGGAAATCACGCCATGACCACCCAGTTGCATAAAGTCCAGCGCAGACGCGTCATCGCCGCTAAGCAGAATAAAATCGTCTGAAACCAGCTCTTTGATCTGGTGAACGCGGGTTAAGTTCCCTGTCGCCTCTTTGATAGCGATAATATTTTTTATTTCCGCCAGACGACCCACGGTTTCCGGCAACATATCGCAACCGGTACGGGACGGCACATTATACAGAATTTGCGGCAAGTCAGTGTGTTCCGCGATGGCTTTGAAATGCTGGAACAAACCTTCCTGCGTGGGGCGATTGTAGTACGGCGTTACCGTCAGGCAGCCTACAATACCGCTATCGTTAAAACGCTGCGTCAGGCTAATCGCTTCCGCGGTCGCGTTTGCGCCCGTGCCGGCGATAACCGGAATACGTCCGTCAGCCAGTTCCAGCGTCATCATCACGACATCGCCATGTTCATCATGGCTTAGCGTGGCAGACTCGCCGGTAGTGCCAACCGAAACAATCGCCGAGGTACCGTTGGCGACATGATAATCAATGAGTTTTTTCAGGCAAGACCTACTGACGTTACCTTTCTCATCCATCGGCGTAACAAGCGCGACAATACTTCCCGTGAACATGGGCCATCCTCTGTGCAAACAAGTCCCTCAATGGTACGTTTGGTATGGCAATAAAAGCAAGCGACCAAAGCCGTTCTGATTGTTGTATGCAGGTTTTTTTTATGGTTTCCTTAAGATTACCTCACCGCTCAAAGGAATAACTGGTTTGACACCGTCATCACAACACTATTTGGTTATCACTGCGCTGGGCGCCGACAGGCCCGGTATTGTGAATACCATTACTCGCCATGTCAGCAGTTGCGGCTGTAATATCGAAGACAGCCGACTGGCGATGCTGGGCGATGAATTCACGTTTATTATGCTGTTGTCCGGCACGTGGAACGCGATTACCTTGATTGAATCGACATTGCCGTTAAAAGGCGCGGAGCTGGATCTGCTGATTGTGATGAAACGGACGTCCGACCGCCCCCGCCCGGCAATGCCCGCGACGGTATGGGTTCAGGTTGAGGTCGCCGACTCCCCGCATTTAATTGAGCGATTCACCGCGCTGTTTAATAGTCATGAAATGAATATTGCGGAGCTGGTCTCCCGCACGCAGCCGGCTGAAGGTGATAAAGCTGCGCAATTATTTATTCAAATCACCGCACATAGCCCGGCGTCGCAAAATTCCGCAAATATTGAGCAAGCCTTTAAAGCACTATGTACAGAACTCAATGCGCAAGGCAGTATAAACGTCGTCAATTACTCACAACATGATGAACAGGATGGAGTTAAGTAATGAATCCACTGAAAGCCGGTGATATCGCACCGAAATTTAGCTTGCCGGATCAAGACGGGGAACAAGTAAATTTGACCGACTTCCAGGGACAGCGCGTTCTGGTTTATTTCTACCCAAAAGCCATGACACCCGGCTGTACCGTGCAGGCCTGCGGCTTACGCGATAACATGGACGAGCTCAAAAAAGCAGGCGTGGACGTGCTGGGCATCAGCACCGATAAACCTGAAAAACTCTCCCGTTTCGCTGAAAAAGAGCTGCTGAACTTTACCCTTTTGTCCGATGAAAACCATCAGGTGTGTGAACAGTTCGGCGTCTGGGGCGAAAAGTCGTTTATGGGCAAAACGTATGACGGCATTCACCGCATCAGCTTTTTGATTGACGCTGATGGTAAGATTGAACACGTCTTTAATGATTTTAAAACCAGCAATCACCATGATGTGGTGCTGAACTGGCTGAAAGAAAACGCGTAAAAGCCTCAGGCCGCGCTGATGTGCGGCCTGGAAAGGGAATGCGCCGTCAGGCTTGCCGCGCCAGACGCCCTTCTCCGGTCATCACCAGATCGGCATCTTTAACCGCCTGCTCAAGCTGTAGCGTTTCCACGACAATCTCTACGCCGGCGCGTAATTCAGCATTGAGCAACCCTAAAAGCGCGGCGCCCATTCCGCCTGCCGCGCCGGGAGCGTTAATCACCTCACGTCCCGTAGCCTGATAAATATGCCGGCCGCAGTTTTCCAGCGCCTCGTCCAGGGTGTTCACCATTTCCGCTGTCGCCCCTTTTTGTGGGCCAAAAATGGCCGATGCGCCCTGAGGACCACACAGCGGATTGTTGACATCGCACGCCTTTAAGCTGATTGGCGGTAGCGGAATCAATTTCTACAATACAGTTTTCCTTCAGCAGCGAGAATTTTGTAGGTTCCGACAATAAATATCCTCCGGCATAGCCGGAGGTTTTTCAGATGCGCCTATAAGGCTCTCTTACCAGCCGCGCCCTAACAGGCGCATACGATCTGACATTTGCATCAAACTTCGTTACTTACGGCCCGTAAACGGGCTGCCCGGATACGGGATCGATAATTGCTCACCCATTTTATCCTCTTCAAGCTGGTGCTTTATGTAGTCCTGTATCTTCGCCGTGTTCTTACCCACCGTATCGACATAGTACCCTCTGCACCAGAACTCCCTGTTCCTGTATTTGAATTTTAGATCCCCAAACTGCTCGTAAAGCATCAGACTACTTTTACCCTTCAGATATCCCATGAAACTCGACACACTCATCTTCGGCGGGATCTCCAGAAGCATGTGAATATGATCTGCACAACATTCTGCTTCCAGAATTCGTACGTTTTTCCATTCACACAATTTTCTTAATATGCTGCCTACTGCCCTACGCTTCTCTCCATAGAACGCTTGTCTTCGGTATTTGGGCGCGAAAACTATGTGATATTTACAGTTCCATCGGGTGTGCGCTAAGCTCTTTTCGTCCCCCATTGGGACCCCCTTTTGATTTCTTGTTGAACTTTTGCAGTTGCCAGACCGCAAGATGTTTTAACAAATCAAAAGGGGTTTTAATAACTGGCTTAAAGCTGAAAGCTTTCCGGAACCCCCAGCCTAGCTGGGGGTTTTCCATAGACAATAAAAATGCCGCAACACGGTGCGGCATTAAAAAAAAGAGCGGCTTTCTAAGCGCTTGTCCCTCATCAGGCGTGCGCAAAATGGCGGCAGGGCACTATGATGTCGTTCACGCTTTACAACTTTTGTACTGACCGCTCAGGATGAGGCATCCGTCACCTGACCATCCGGCCAGGCATGGACAACGGCTTTAATCAGCGTCGCCAATGGAATGGCGAAAAACACCCCCCAGAAACCCCACAGACCGCCGAAAATCACCACTGACAGAATAATCACCAGCGGATGCAAATTCACCGCTTCGGAGAAAAGTACCGGTACCAGCAAATTGCCATCCAGCGCCTGAATAATGAGATAAACGGCAAAACAGCTCCAGAATTCCGTCCCCAGACCAAACTGAAACAGCGCGACGCCCACCACCGGAATTGTCACCACAAAGGCGCCGATATAGGGGATCAGAACCGAAAAGCCCACCAGTACCGCCAGCAGTAGCGAATAGTTGAGGCCAAACAGCAAAAAACCCAGCCAGGTCGCTACGCCCACCACCACCATCTCCAGCACTTTTCCGCGGATATAGTTGGTGATCTGCTGATTCATCTCATTCCACACCTGCCCCGCCAGCCCGCGATTACGCGGCAGCACGCGGCGCACGGCATTCAGCATCTGCTCTTTATCTTTTACCAGGAAAAAGACCATCAGCGGCACCAGCACCAGATATACCGCCAGCGTCAGTAGCCCGACTAACGAAGCCAGCGAATACTTCACCACCGAATCGCCCATGTTAAGCATCCGGGTACGCATGTTTTCCGCCATCGCATCAATAATGCCCGCATCCATCAGCGCCGGATAGCGTCGCGGCAAGGTCGCGGCGAAATCGGACAGTTTATTCAGCATACCGGGCATATCACGAATCAGGTAAATACCCTGCTGCCAGGCAATCGGCATCACCACAAACGCCATTAATAACAGAATGCCGACAAAAAGGATAAGGACAATGGAGGCTGCCCAGCGCCGGGAACAGCCAATCGCCTGCAGGCGCGCCGTCGGCCACTCCAGCAGGTAGGCCAGTACGATAGCGACCAGCAGCGGCGCTAACAGGCCGCTAAAGAAAAAGAGGATGCTAAAACCAGCCACCAGAATGACCAGCAAGGCAATCGCCTCCGGGTCGCTGAAGCGACGGCGATACCATTGCATTAACATTTCGAGCATAAAACCCTTCCCAGAACTCAACTGCGGGATTGTGATGCCGAATTGTATCGAAATGTCACAAAAAAGACTTCGCTTTTTATCGTTGATTCAGGAAACTAAAATAGTGAGTCTGTGCTCATCACAGTTACACTTATGAAGTGTCGGAGCGTGGAACGATATTTCACGACGTTGGTCAAAGGGCTATCTCAAAACAACAGGATAGAGGTTATGTTCAGGCAGTTGAAAAAAAACCTGGTGGCAACCCTCATTGCAGCATTGGCTCTCGGTCAGGTCGCGCCCGCATTTGCCGACCCTGCCGACACGCTGCCCGATATGGGAACCTCGGCAGGAAGCACGCTTTCTATCGGACAAGAGATGCAAATGGGCGACTTTTATGTGCGCCAGCTACGCGGCAGCGCGCCGTTAATCAACGATCCGCTGCTGGTGCAATACATTAACGCGCTGGGTATGCGTCTGGTCTCGCACGCCGACTCCGTCAAAACGCCCTTCCATTTTTTCTTGATCAATAATGACGAAATCAACGCCTTCGCGTTCTTTGGCGGCAATGTGGTGCTGCACTCGGCGCTTTTTCGCTACGCGGATAACGAAAGCCAGCTAGCTTCAGTCATGGCGCATGAAATCTCCCACGTGACGCAGCGCCACCTGGCGCGCGCGATGGAAGATCAAAAGCGCAGCGCGCCGCTTACCTGGGTGGGCGCGCTGGGTTCCATTTTGCTGGCCATGGCCAGCCCACAGGCCGGTATGGCGGCGCTAACCGGTACTCTGGCGGGAACGCGCCAGGGAATGATAAGTTTCACCCAGCAAAATGAGCAAGAAGCCGACCGTATTGGTATTCAGGTACTGCAACGCGCCGGATTTGACCCACAGGCGATGCCCTCTTTCCTCGAAAAACTGCTCGACCAGGCGCGTTACTCCACGCGCCCGCCTGAAATTTTGCTCACTCACCCCTTACCGGAAAGCCGCCTTGCGGATGCCCGCAACCGTGCCAACCAGATGCGCCCGGTCGTGGTGCAATCTTCCGCCGACTTTTATTTCGCCAAAGCGCGCGCCCTGGGAATGTACAATTCCGGACGTAACCAGCTTACCAGCGACCTGCTGGATCAGTGGTCTAAAGGCAACGTGCGTCAGCAACATGCGGCGCAATATGGCCGGGCGTTGCAGGCGATGGAAGCGAGCAAGTACGATGAAGCGCGCAAAACGTTGCAGCCGCTGTTAAGCGCGGAACCGAACAATGCCTGGTATCTTGACCTCGCCACCGATATTGACCTGGGGCAGAAAAGAGCCAACGACGCGATTAATCGCCTGAAAAATGCCCGCGATCTGCGCGTTAATCCTGTGCTGCAGTTAAACCTCGCCAATGCGTACCTCCAGGGAGGCCAGCCGAAAGCGGCGGAAACCATTCTGAATCGCTACACCTTTAGCCATAAAGATGACGGTAACGGCTGGGATCTGCTTGCTCAGGCCGAAGCCGCGCTGAACAACCGCGATCAGGAGCTGGCGGCGCGCGCTGAAAGTTATGCGCTGGCGGGACGACTGGATCAGGCAATTTCACTGCTCAGTAGCGCCAGCGCCCAGGCAAAACTGGGTAGTCAGCAACAGGCGCGTTACGATGCGCGTATCGACCAGTTGCGCCAGTTACAGGAACGCTTCAAGCCATACACGAAAATGTAATCGCCGTTTATTAGCCGGATGGCGTCACAAGGAGAACTCATGACCGACACGATTAAAATCTACCATAACCCGCGCTGCTCGAAGAGCCGCGACACGCTGAACCTGCTGAAATCTAACGGCGTGGAACCGGAAGTGGTGCTTTATCTGGATACGCCCGCCGATGCCGCCACCGTGCGGGAACTGCTGCGTATGTTGGGCATGTCCAGCGCGCGCGAACTGATGCGCCAGAAAGAAGATCTCTATAAAACGCTTCACCTGGCGGATAGTGAGCTGAGTGAAGAGGCGTTAATCCAGGCGCTGGTTGAACACCCTAAACTGATGGAGCGCCCCATTGTGGTGGCAAATGGTCAGGCGCGCATTGGCCGACCGCCTGAGCAGGTGCTGGACATCCTCGGTTAACCGTTGAACGCCGCCGTCGCGGCGTATTACAGTTTCAGGATCTCTTTGACAAACGGGATCGTCAGTTTTCGCTGGGCAGTGATCGACGCATGATCGAGCTGATCCAGCGTCATAAACAGCGTGCGCATTTCGCGATCAAGACGTTTGAGTAAAAACCGCCCGACATCTTCCGGCAGTTCAAACCCCCGTAACCGGGCGCGCAACTGTAGCGCCTGAAGTTTGTCTTCATCGGAAAGAGGCTGGAGTTTATAGATTTGCCCCCAGTCCAGACGGGAAGCGAGATCGGGCAAGCCCAGATTTAACTGTCTTGGCGGACGATCGCCGGTGATCAATAACCGCGTCTTACCGGACTCCAGAATGCGGTTATAGAGATCAAAGATCGCCATCTCCCACAGTTCATCGCCAGCGACACACTCAATGTTATCAATACACACCAGCGAGAGGTGTTCCATACCGTCGAGCACTTCCGGCACGAACCAGGTACGTTTATCGAGCGGGACGTAGCCTACCGCATCTCCACGCTGCGACAGTTCAGCACAGGCGGCGTGCAGTAAATGGCTGCGGCCCGCGCCTTCACGCGCCCAAAGGTAGATATATCCACTATGTTCCTGGCGCAACACGTTTTGTAACGCGGCCAGTAGAGAGGCGTTATCCCCCGGCCAGAAACTTGCGAAAGTTTCGTCGTCAGGAAGATAAAGTGGCAAAGAGAGCTGTGCCGGTGTGTTCAGAGATACCTCAACCCAGGATGACATAAAATCGCGCTGAGTTTACCACATAATTCCCGTGAGATAGAACCGGGCAGCATCGCTGCCCGGCAACCCGTTACTGATGCGGGGGCTCCGCATCATTTGCCTCCAGTACCACTTCTTCCGGACGCAACAGGCTAATCAGTTTAAAAATCAGGCTCAGGCAAATCCCGACGATGGTCGCCAGCGCCATCCCTTTCAATTCTGCCGCGCCGATATGCACTTTCGCGCCGCTCACGCCGATGATCAAAATCACCGAGGTGAGGATCAGGTTTTGCGCTTTGTTGTAGTCGACTTTCGATTCGATCAAGACGCGAATCCCCGACGCGCCGATAACGCCGTACAACAGCAGCGAGACGCCGCCCATCACGGGTAACGGGATAATCTGAATCGCCGCCGCCAGTTTGCCAACGCAGGAAAGCAGAATGGCGAAAATCGCCGCGCCGCCGATAACCCAGGTACTGTAAACGCGGGTGATCGCCATGACGCCAATATTTTCCCCATAGGTGGTATTCGGCGTGGAGCCGAAGAAACCGGAAATGATCGTCGACAGTCCGTTAGCGAACATCGAGCGGTGCAAACCGGGATCGCGCACTAAATCTTTTTTGACGATATTCGCCGTCACCACCAGATGACCGACATGCTCGGCGATCACGACCAACGCCGCGGGCAGAATCGTCAGGATCGCGAACCATTCAAAACGCGGCGTATAGAAGGTCGGCAGCGCAAACCAGTGCGCCTGGGCAATCGGCGTGGTATCGACCACCCCCAGCGCGAATGACAGCGCATAGCCCGCCAGCACGCCGATCAAAATCGGAATGATCGCCAGGAAACCGCGAAACAGTACGGAGCCGAACACCGTCACCGCCAGCGTGACCATGGAGATGATAATTGTTTTCGTGTCCGGCGACTGCCCTTGCGCAGGCAGTAATCCGGCCATCCCCGCCGCGACGCCAGCCAGCTCCAGACCGATGACGGCAACGATTGCGCCCATTGCCGCAGGCGGGAACATCACATCCAGCCAGCCGGTGCCCGCTTTTTTAACGATGAAAGAGACCAGACAGAACAACACGCCGCACATAATAAAACCGCCCAGCGCCACTTCATAACCCAGCGGCAACAACAGTAATACCGGGGAAATAAAGGCAAAGCTCGATCCGAGGTAGGCAGGAATTTTACCTTTGCAGATAAAGAGATACAGCAACGTTCCGATACCGTTAAACAGCAGCACCGTCGCGGGATTGATATGAAACAGAACTGGCACCAGCACGGTCGCGCCAAACATGGCGAAAAGGTGCTGTAAACTAAGCGGGATTGTCTGTAAAAGCGGCGGTCTTTCACTCACCCCGATAGCACGGCGCGTCATAGTGTTTTCCTCTAAGTGTGTTTGTTATGAGTGGTTTTATTCAAAAAAAAGCCGACTCTTAAAGTCGGCTTTTAATTATTTATTCACTTATTTGGTACCAAAAATCTTATCGCCGGCATCGCCAAGCCCCGGAATAATGTATCCGTGCTCGTTAAGCCCCTGATCGATAGAGGCGGTGTACAGTTCAACGTCCGGGTGCGCTTTTTCCAGCGCCGCAATGCCTTCCGGCGCGGCGACCAGCACCAGCACCTTAATGCTGCTACAGCCTGCTTTTTTCAGCAGGTCGATGGTCGCGATGACAGAACCGCCAGTCGCCAGCATCGGGTCGACGATCAGCGCCATGCGCTCATCAATGTTCGATACCAGTTTCTGGAAATAAGGTACTGGCTCAAGCGTCTCTTCGTTACGGTACATCCCGACTACGCTGATACGCGCGCTCGGTACATTTTCCAGAACGCCTTCCATCATACCCAGACCCGCGCGCAGAATCGGCACAACGGTAATTTTTTTACCTTTGATCTGGTCGATTTCCACCGGGCCATTCCAGCCTTCGATGGTGACTTTTTCCGTTTCCAGGTCGGCTGTCGCTTCATACGTCAGCAGGCTGCCTACTTCTGAGGCGAGTTCACGAAAGCGTTTAGTGCTAATGTCGTTTTCACGCATCAGACCCAGCTTGTGTTTGACGAGTGGGTGTTTGACTTCCACGATCTTCATACTCTTCTCCTATCCTCAGATGACTGGCAACCACAAAAAAAATCGCCGGATTATACCGCTTTTCCTCTCTGACGCAACACAATGTATGCTTGACCTGGATCAACCAAAAGCGCTGATAGCGGAAAAGTGAGTATAAATCACTCACGTTGAAACAGGCGATAAAGGCTAACAACCGTTTGAATATTAGCAATTTTAAGGGTGAATGACCTATCCCGACCGCCTGTCGTAAACCAAGTGCTGGATATCCTTTTCTTTTTTACCAACAGGGAAATTTTCAAGCAGCGACCGAAACCATGCAAAAAAAATCGCCCGGATAACCAGGGCGCAGACCACGCTCGCAAACGTTTGCTTTCCCTGTTAGAATTGCGCCGAATTTAACTTTTACCGCAAGAAAAAACGTGGGGAACCAGGCAGTGACCGATAAGACCTCTCTTAGCTATAAAGATGCCGGCGTCGATATTGATGCGGGTAACGCTCTGGTTGATCGAATCAAAGGCGTAGTGAAGAAAACTCGCCGCCCGGAGGTTATGGGCGGTCTGGGCGGTTTCGGTGCGCTGTGCGCGTTGCCGCAAAAATATCGTGAACCGGTACTGGTTTCCGGCACTGACGGCGTAGGTACCAAACTTCGCCTGGCGATGGACTTAAAGCGTCACGACGCTATCGGTATTGATCTGGTGGCAATGTGCGTAAACGATCTGGTCGTTCAGGGCGCGGAACCGCTGTTTTTCCTCGATTACTATGCCACGGGTAAACTGGATGTCGATACCGCCGCCAGCGTGATCAACGGTATTGCCGAAGGCTGCCTGCAATCCGGCTGCGCGCTGGTCGGCGGCGAGACGGCGGAAATGCCGGGCATGTATCACGGCGAAGATTACGATGTGGCGGGTTTCTGCGTCGGCGTAGTCGAAAAATCAGAAATCATCGACGGCTCCCGGGTTGCCGAAGGCGACGTGCTGATTGCACTCGGCTCCAGCGGCCCGCACTCGAATGGATATTCGCTGGTGCGGAAAATTATTGACGTTAGCGGCTGCGACCCACAAACCACTCTGCTGGAAGGGAAGCCGCTGGCCGATCATCTGCTTGAACCGACCCGTATCTACGTAAAATCGGTTCTGGAACTGATTGAAAACGTCGATGTACACGCTATCGCCCACCTCACCGGCGGGGGCTTTTGGGAAAATATTCCGCGCGTTCTGCCGGAGAATACCCAGGCGGTAATTAATGAGTCGTCCTGGCAGTGGCCCGCCATCTTTACCTGGCTGCAAACCGCCGGTAATGTCAGCCGACATGAAATGTACCGTACCTTTAACTGCGGCGTCGGCATGGTGATTGCGCTCTCCGCTCCGGAAGCGGACAAAGCGCTTGCTCTGCTAAACGAGAAAGGTGAAAACGCATGGAAAATCGGTATCATCAAAGCCTCTGATTCCGAACAGCGTGTGGTTATTGAATAATGAATATTGTGGTGCTGATTTCCGGCAATGGAAGCAATTTACAGGCGATTATCGATGCCTGCGAAGCGAAGAAAATTAAAGGCACCCTCAGGGCAGTATTCAGCAATAAGGCCGACGCGTTCGGCCTTGAACGCGCCAGAGAAGCCGGTATTCCGGCGCAAGCGCTGACTGCCGATCGGTTTGACAGCCGCGACGCCTTCGATCGCGAGCTGATTCGCAAGATAGACGCGTATGCGCCCGATGTGGTCGTGCTGGCCGGTTTTATGCGTATTCTGAGTCCGATGTTTGTCGCGCATTACTACGGGCGTCTGCTGAACATTCACCCTTCCCTGCTACCAAAATATCCGGGGTTGCATACCCATCGCCAGGCGCTGGAAAACGGCGATGAGGAGCACGGTACCTCGGTACATTTCGTGACAGACGAACTCGACGGCGGCCCGGTCATTCTCCAGGCGAAGGTGCCGGTTTTTGCCAACGACAGCGAAGATGATATCACCGCACGCGTACAGACTCAGGAACATGCGATTTATCCGCTGGTGATTAGCTGGTTTGCGCAGGGGCGTCTAAAGATGCGCGATAACGCCGCCTGGCTGGACGGGCGTCGTCTGCCGCCGCAAGGTTATGCGTCTGACGAATAATATGTCATCGGACAGGACTGCGTCTGCTTGCCGGATGGCGGCATAAATGCCTATCCGGCCTACTCTTTTCCCTTCCTTTATGCTATCAGTTTATTGTCATATTTTTCTGACGCTGTTGGACATTAACGCGTAATGCTCGCCATAATTATCAGGCAGTGTCCCGTGAATAAAACGGAGTATAGGTAGTAATGGGTCAGGAAAAGCTATATATCGAGAAAGAACTGAGCTGGTTAGCATTTAACGAACGCGTGTTACAGGAAGCAGCGGATAAATCCAACCCGTTGATTGAGCGGATGCGGTTCCTGGGAATCTATTCTAATAACCTCGACGAGTTCTACAAAGTGCGTTTCGCTGAACTGAAACGACGTATTATTATCAGCGAAGAACAGGGTTCAAATTCTCATTCACGCCATTTGTTAGGCAAAATTCAGTCCCGCGTGTTGAAAGCAGACCAGGAGTTCGACGGCCTGTACAACGAATTACTGCTGGAAATGGCGCGTAATCAAATCTTTCTGATCAACGAGCGTCAGCTCTCGGTGAACCAACAAAGCTGGTTGCGCCACTATTTTAAGCACTATTTGCGCCAGCATATTACCCCGATTCTCATTAACCGGGAGACGGATCTTGTTCAGTTTTTAAAAGATGATTACACCTATCTGGCGGTGGAGATTATCCGTGGCGACACCATCAACTATGCGCTGCTGGAGATACCGTCCGACAAAGTCCCACGCTTCGTTAATCTGCCGCCGGAGACACCGCGCAGACGCAAGCCGATGATCCTGCTGGATAATATTCTGCGCTACTGCCTGGATGACATTTTTAAAGGGTTCTTCGACTATGACGCGCTTAATGCCTATTCGATGAAAATGACCCGCGATGCCGAATATGACCTGGTGCATGAGATGGAATCCAGTCTGATGGAGCTGATGTCTTCCAGCCTGAAGCAGCGCCTGACCGCTGAGCCTGTGCGCTTTGTCTATCAACGCGATATGCCCGCCGCGCTGGTCGACGTACTGCGGGAAAAACTGACGATCTCCCGGTATGACTCAATCGTACCCGGCGGGCGCTACCACAATTTTAAAGACTTTATTAATTTTCCGAATGTCGGTAAAGCCAACCTGGTCAATAAACCGTTACCGCGGTTACGCCATCTTTGGTTTGATAAAGAGAAGTTTCGTAACGGTTTCGACGCGATTCGTGAACGTGATGTGCTGCTCTATTATCCTTATCACACCTTTGAACATGTGCTGGAACTGCTGCGTCAGGCGTCGTTTGACCCAAGCGTGCTGGCGATCAAAATCAATATTTATCGCGTAGCGAAAGACTCGCGCATTATTGACTCGATGATCCATGCCGCCCATAACGGCAAAAAAGTCACCGTGGTGGTGGAGTTGCAGGCGCGCTTCGATGAAGAGGCAAATATTCACTGGGCCAAGCGGTTAACCGAAGCGGGCGTCCATGTTATTTTCTCTGCGCCCGGGCTGAAAATTCACGCCAAACTCTTTCTCATCTCACGAAAAGAGGGTGATGACGTGGTGCGTTATGCGCATATCGGCACCGGTAACTTCAACGAAAAAACAGCGCGGCTGTATACCGATTATTCGCTGCTGACCGCCGATGCGCGCATTACCAATGAAGTGCGTCGGGTCTTTAATTTTATTGAAAACCCCTATCGCCCGGTCACTTTCGATTATTTGATGGTTTCTCCACAAAACTCACGGCGTCTGCTGTATGAGATGATCGATCGTGAAATCGCCAATGCCCAGCAAGGCTTACCGTCAGGGATTACCTTAAAGCTTAACAACCTGGTTGATAAAGGGTTGGTCGACAGGCTATACGCCGCGTCGGGTTCGGGCGTCCAGGTCAATCTGCTGGTACGCGGTATGTGTTCTCTTATTCCGCAACTGGAAGGCATTAGCGATAATATTCGTGCGATTAGCATTGTGGATCGCTATCTGGAACACGATCGGGTTTATATTTTCGAAAACGGCGGTGATAAGCAAGTTTGGCTCTCTTCAGCTGACTGGATGACGCGTAATATTGACTACCGTATCGAAGTCGCTACGCCTATCCTCGACCCGCGGCTTAAACAACGCGTCCTGGATATCATTGACATTCTGTTTAGCGACACGGTAAAAGCGCGTTTTATCGATAAAGAACTCAGCAACCGCTACGTACCGCGCGGCAATCGCCGTAAAGTCCAGGCGCAGCTGGCAATTTATGACTACATCAAATCACTCGAGCAACCAGACTAACGCTATGCCAATTTACGATAAATCCCCTCGTCCGCAGGAGTTCGCTGCGGTCGATCTCGGCTCAAACAGCTTTCATATGGTCATTGCCCGCGTGGTTGACGGCGCAATGCAGATTATCGGGCGCTTAAAACAGCGCGTCCATCTGGCGGACGGGCTGGGCGCAGATAACAAACTCAGCGAAGAAGCCATGGAACGGGGGCTTAGCTGTCTGTCGCTGTTTGCTGAACGCTTACAAGGTTTCTCCCCTTCCAGCGTCTGTATCGTAGGCACCCATACGTTACGTCAGGCGCAAAATGCCGCTGATTTTCTCAAACGCGCGGAAAAGGTTATTCCCTACCCGATAGAGATTATTTCCGGTAACGAAGAAGCGCGCCTGATTTTTATGGGCGTAGAACATACGCAGCCGGAAAAAGGCCGCAAGCTGGTGATCGATATCGGCGGCGGGTCAACAGAGCTGGTCATTGGCGAAAACTTCGAACCCAGGCTGGTTGAAAGCCGTCGTATGGGCTGCGTGAGCTTCGCGCAGCTCTACTTTCCCGGCGGCGTTATCAATAAAGAAAACTTCCAGCGCGCCCGAATGGCGGCGGCGCAAAAACTGGAAACCTTAACCTGGCAGTATCGTATTCAGGGTTGGAACGTAGCGATGGGCGCTTCCGGTACGATTAAGGCCGCTCATGAAGTTCTCCTGGCGCTGGGTGAGAAAGATGGCTTCATTACGCCGGAGCGCCTCGATAAACTGAAGTCAGAAGTGTTGAAGCACCGCTCCTTTAATGCGCTCAGCCTGCCGGGTCTGTCTGAAGAACGAAAAGCGGTCTTTGTGCCGGGCCTGGCGATTCTGTGCGGCGTTTTTGATGCTCTGGCTATCCGCGAGCTTCGCCTTTCCGACGGCGCATTGCGCGAAGGCGTACTGTATGAAATGGAAGGCCGCTTCCGCCATCAGGATGTTCGCAGCCGTACCGCAAAAAGTCTGGCCAATCAATACAACATTGACAGAGAACAGGCCAGACGCGTGCTGGAAACCACCATGCAGATGTACGAGCAGTGGCAGGCCCAGCAGCCAAAACTGGCGCATCCGCAGCTTGAAGCGTTGCTTCGCTGGGCGGCAATGCTGCATGAGGTTGGACTGAATATTAATCACAGCGGTTTACATCGCCATTCGGCTTATATTCTGCAACACAGCGATTTGCCCGGCTTTAATCAGGAGCAGCAAATGATGATGGCGACGCTGGTGCGTTACCATCGTAAAGCCATAAAACTGGATGATATGCCCCGCTTTACGCTGTTTAAGAAAAAACAGTATCTGCCGTTAATTCAGCTACTTCGGCTGGGCGTATTACTGAACAACCAGCGGCAGGCGACCACCACGCCGCCGACGCTGCGGCTAACGACCGATGACAGCCACTGGACGTTATGTTTTCCGCATGACTGGTTCAGCCAGAATGCGCTGGTACTGCTTGATCTGGAAAAAGAACAGCAGTACTGGGAAGCGGTAACTGGCTGGCGTCTCAATATTGAGGAAGAAAGCTCGCCGGAGATCGCCGCGTAAATTGTGAGCCAGACGCCGCGCCGCGGCGTCTGTCTTTACTGAATCTCAGATAATAGCTGCGGCTCGCCAATTAAATATCCCTGAAGATAGTCGATCCCCAACGAGAGCACTACGCTTCGTATTTCTTCGCTCTCGACATACTCCGCGACGACCTGCATATTTTTCATTCGCGCTAAATGACAAATAGAAGCCACAATCTGATAATCGAGACTGTTTGACACTATATTGCGAATAAAACTGCCATCAATTTTAAGAATATCGGCGTCAACGTTTTTCAGCCGCGCATAGCTGGCGTAGCCAGTACCGAAATCATCAATCGCTATCTGACAGCCAAACTGCTGTAGCTGTCCCAGCGTCAACTGCGCCTGCTCAGCATTGGTGAGAGAGTTGCTTTCCGTTACCTCAAAAACCAGTTGCCAGGGTTCAACCTGATATTGCGTAAGCAGCTGCTTAACTTCTGCAGGGAAACGAGCGCGGCATACCGATGTTGGCGACAGATTAATGGCAAAACGATGCGCGGGCATATATTCCCGGCTGGCCGCCATAAACCGCAGCGTGTTTTCAATCACCCAAAGATCGATAGCGGAAGACAATCCAAACTCATGCGCCACGGGTAAAAAATTGTCCGGGTTGATAACGTCGCCGTTGTCATCCCTGAGTCGCAGTAAGATTTCATGGTAAACGTCCCCACGAACACCGAAAATAGGCTGCGCCATCAGGAAAAAATGATCGTGCTCCAACGCCTGTTGCAGGCGATTCATCATCGCAATTCTGCCCTTCAAATCGCGCTGCAGGTGCATTGCGCCGCGCCGCTGTAAATCCTCCGGCGCGTTAGTCGTCAACGAAAGATCGGAACTGGTGCTTAATTCGCCCAACAGCAGATAAAGGTGGCTAACCGGAGAACGCACGCAGCAATAGCTCACGCCGACAGGCGGCTGTAGCGGCAGTCCATCCCAGATAAACCGAAACTGCTTAATATGTTTATCCAGCGCTTCAATACGCTGCTGATGCGCCTCTGTATTAAGACGCAGCACCAGGTCGTGCCCTGACATCTGGTAGACGCACTCATTTGAGGCCAGCATCGGCGTAATCCAGTGAGAGAGCTTTTGCTTATACTGGATGCGTAGCATGACGCCATAATTTTTACCCAATAGCTCCAGGCCCGGCACGTGTAAAAAACAGATCGTAGACCAGGGCGCATTTTGGAGCGCGCGGTTTAACGCACGTAAATTGGGAAGATGTACAACCGGGTCAAGATAGGCCAGCCGCCGTGCGCGACCACTCACTACGCGCTGACGCGTGGCCAGTACAGACATATAATTAACAATAAAAGAAAAAACCAGATAGCTCGAAGAGGTAATCGCTAATTGCGTATCATAACCTGAATACCAGGGCATATAACGCTGATAATAATGAATCGACGTAATTAGCACGACGGCCCAGATAATTGAAATAAACTTATAGCCATAGCGCATCGCGCCCCACAGCATGACCGGCAATAATAACGAAAGCGTATAGTTGGTACTAAATATTGAACTATTATCAGTCAATGGCATACACAGTATAAACATTAGTGTAGTCAATACGGCCAGCCAAATAACGATCTCTTTTTTAGTGGCCTTGCTATCAATCTGTAGCTTTAATTGCTGATAATACCCCCGTAGGTGCAGCGGATTGCGAAGAGTACGAATAATAAAATAGCACAATGGCACGCCGACAAGGTTACCGACCAGTAACGCCTGGTAATTAATCAGCGTGTTGATATTAAAGGGCATTACCCCCATCAGGCTGGCTTTGCTTTCGTACATGCCAACAAAAGCGGCAAACTGGTAGATGACCAGAAATAATGTTGCTGAACAAAATACCTGCCAGAATATTCGTTGAAACAGCAGGTGGGCGTCGCCGTGGGAAACATTGTTTCGCCGGGGGGAAAAGACACGATAGCCGCCCCAGCTTAGCACGATAGTAATGATAAAGTGCATCGTCACGGAAAGGGTTTCATACAGCCCTGTCTGCGGGTATCTGCGCCAGAAGATAGCAAGCACAATGCCCGGCAGTGCTGCCCAGCCGAAAAAGAGCATCAGGCTAAGCATAAAAGCTAACGGCAGGTAAAAAAGAACCACATTTCCAGTGCTGGTAAGCGCATAAGTATTTGCGCTACTTAAAACAGGCAGTAAAATCGAAGGGAGAATGAGCGGTAGTCCCCACCATTTATCTCTGATATTTATATAAGTTTTATTTAGTTTCATAGATGCTCAGCAGAACCCCCCAATCCCAAAGGGGCGTTAACAGACAGGCATCCCACCTGACTTTAAATTGATGATGAGATATACATCACACGATAGTCATCGATTGTAATTATTAAACAAAAGTAACATTTGATTTAAGTCAATTATTACCTTTCTCCTGCAGCCTTTATTCGCCTTTTTATTCTTTGTTATCATTAATTTATTATTAATGTAAATACTAAAATTATCTTCCATAACAATATAAGATAAATCAACTGACGCAATTTTACATTAAGAGGAATTGACCATCGGTTCGCAGTATGCCTTAATGTAGAGTGAACGCAGGCTTGTTACGTTCTTCGCCTTGATAATACCCTTGAAGAACCCAGCCTGATCCCGCCCATATCGCTGGGCCAACGTTAAGGAACCCTTTGTGAGTCAGGCCAACAGTATGCGAAAACGACATCGATTTAACACTCGCATGACCCGTATCGTACTGCTTATCAGTTTTCTCTTCTTCTTTGGACGTTTCGTCTACTCTTCTATCGGCGCCTGGCAGCACCATCAGGATAAAAAAGAAGCGCAACAGTCATCGCTTTCTGTCACCACGCCGGGACAACGTTAAGCTGTTATCCGTTAAAAAGCCCGCGCAAGAAAAAGAAGCTTTAGCGTTAACGCAAAAAGACAATCCCACTCAATGGGTTCAGGCCATGATCAGACGCTTAAAGAGCAACCGCGGGATATCCTGCCTGGGTGATAAGATCACATGCGCGGTTACTAAGATTCCCTCGACCGAATACAAAACCCGATAGCCTTCAGCGTGGTTAAACTCCCGGTAGCTGGCACAGCCAATTTTCAGCAGTTCAGGGCAACCAGTTCTACCTACGAGGGGTAAACCTCGTGGGACAACTCCAGTAACATTAATTGCTTCTAAGTACATCAGTAATTGGTTGAACTATAAACTGCCACCTGGGATCAGATTACCAACGTTGACAGGCAAAACTATCAACTCATTACAGCTAAGCTCAACGAATAATTTAGGTCGTTTCGTTGGTCGTAATGTACCCTGGCTCGGTTGGGTTATGACATTCACTACGATTTATGATATCCAGCGTAATATTAAAGATACATTTAATCGTGTGGCGGTTCCTAAAGATCGCATTAAGTGGACGTACTTCTAATGAGAGATATTGAGAAAGAAATTATCGATTTTATCGATCAGGAATATAACACTAAAAAGTACTTTCTCTGTGGGCCAAAGCGAATCATCACGCTTGATACCAGTATTAGGGATGATCTTAAACTCGTTTTTGAAGATAGTGAAGAACTTCTACAAAAGTACTTCAAGCGTTGGAATGTAGATTCAGAAGGATTTGACATACTCAACTATCTGAATCCAGAGTACTTTGGAAGTAAAGAGCCTGATCCGCGTAAGCCACTAACGGTTGGTATGCTCGTTGAAAGTGCTAAAGCTGGGCGTTGGTTATATAGTTGAAGAATAAAGTTACTATATTTTAAATACCCCTTATTTGGGCTGAATCGCCACGGATAATCTGGACACTTCTGAGTCGTTGGTAGATCTTTTTCTTTATCCGTTCACGCTTCAGTAGCTGGAAAAAGCTTTCTGCAACCGCATTGTCATGACAGTTGCCACAACGGCTCATACTGCCCTCCAGTCCGTGCAATTTCAGCCATTCATAGCGGGTGTACTGACTACCCTGATCAGACTGAACCAGCACCTGTTTTTGGGGATGACGTCGCCACACGGCCATCAGAAGCGCATTCAGAACAATATCTTTTGTCATTCGTGGTTGCATTGACCAACCGATAACTTTGCACGAGAACAAATCAACGACCACGGCAAGATACAACCAACCTTCGTGGGTTCGTAATTACGTCAAATTTGCCGTCAGGAACTGTGCGCCACATAGAAAATTCATGAATGCACATAAATAAAAACCCTCTGTAAAAACAGAGGGTTAAATTCACCTTTACCTGTTCATGAAAACACAGGAAGGATTATCGGCTTATTCCCACTCAATGGTAGCCGGCGGTTTACCGCTGATGTCATACACCACACGGGAAATCCCGTTGACTTCATTGATGATGCGGTTGGAAACGCGACCGAGGAAGTCATACGGCAGGTGCGCCCAGTGTGCGGTCATAAAGTCGATGGTTTCGACGGCACGCAGAGAGACAACCCAGTCATACTTACGACCATCGCCCATAACGCCAACGGAACGAACCGGCAGGAAGACGGTAAACGCCTGACTGACTTTGTCGTACAGATCCGCTTTGCGCAGCTCTTCAATGAAGATAGCGTCAGCACGGCGCAGCAGGTCGCAGTACTCTTTCTTCACTTCACCCAGAACACGAACGCCGAGGCCCGGCCCCGGGAACGGATGGCGATACAGCATGTCATACGGCAGGCCCAGCTCCAGACCAATCTTACGCACTTCGTCTTTGAACAGCTCTTTCAGCGGTTCAACCAGCCCCATCTTCATCTCTTTCGGCAAGCCGCCGACATTGTGGTGAGATTTGATGACGTGCGCTTTACCGGTTGCAGACGCCGCAGATTCGATAACGTCAGGGTAAATGGTGCCTTGCGCCAGCCACTTCACGTCTTCCAGTTTGAGCGCTTCTTCGTCGAACACTTCTACAAAAACACGACCGATGATCTTACGCTTGGCTTCCGGATCGTTCTCGCCAGCCAGCGCGGACAGGAAGCGCTCTTCTGCCGGTACGTGAACGATATTCAGGCCAAAATGGTCGCCAAACATGTCCATCACCTGCTCGGCTTCGTTGAGACGCAGCAGGCCGTTGTCGACGAATACACAGGTCAGATTTTTACCGATCGCGCGGTGCAGCAGCATTGCGGTGACGGAAGAATCCACGCCACCAGAGAGGCCGAGGATCACTTTGTCGTCGCCCACCTGCTCGCGAATGCGCGCCACGGCGTCGTCGATGATCTTCGCCGGCGTCCACAACGCTTCACACTGGCAGATATCGCGTACAAAACGCTCCAGCATGCGCATACCCTGGCGGGTGTGAGTCACTTCCGGGTGGAACTGTACACCGTAGAAGCGTTTTTCTTCGTTGGCCATAATGGCGAACGGGCAGCTCTCGGTGCTGGCGACGGTCACGAAGTCGGACGGAATCGCCGTCACTTTATCGCCGTGGCTCATCCACACGTCCAGCAGCGGTTTGCCGTCTGCGGTCAGGGAATCTTCAATACCGCGAACCAGCGCGCTGTCGGTCAACACTTCGACCTGCGCATAACCAAATTCACGCTCATTAGAACCTTCTACATGACCGCCAAGCTGCATCGCCATGGTCTGCATACCATAGCAAACGCCAAATACCGGCACGCCTGCTTCAAAGACATACTGCGGCGCGCGCGGGCTGTTTTCTTCGGTGGTGCTTTCCGGGCCGCCGGAAAGAATAATGCCGCTTGGGTTGAAGTCACGAATTTGTGCTTCTGTCACATCCCACGCCCACAGTTCACAGTAAACACCCAGCTCACGCACGCGGCGCGCAACCAGTTGAGTGTACTGAGAACCGAAGTCCAGAATGAGGATGCGATGCTTATGAATGTTTTCCGTCATTGACGCTTATTCCGAGGCAAGTGAAACAGATTAAATAAATCGCCCGACACGAAGGTCGGGCGAAGAAAATCAGGAGCCCAGACGGTAGTTCGGGGACTCTTTGGTGATGGTCACGTCGTGAACGTGGCTTTCCTGAATGCCCGCACCGCTGATACGCACAAACTCCGCTTTAGTACGCAGTTCGTCGATGGTAGCACAACCGGTCAGCCCCATACAGGAGCGCAGGCCGCCCATCTGCTGGTGAATGATCTCTTTCAGGCGACCTTTATAGGCTACGCGACCTTCGATACCTTCCGGCACCAGTTTGTCAGCGGCGTTGTCGCTCTGGAAGTAACGGTCGGAGGAACCTTTGGACATCGCACCCAGCGAGCCCATGCCGCGGTAAGATTTGTAAGAACGGCCCTGGTAGAGTTCGATTTCGCCCGGGGATTCTTCCGTACCCGCCAGCATGGAACCCACCATTACCGCGCTTGCACCTGCGGCAATCGCTTTGGCTATGTCGCCGGAGAAACGGATACCGCCGTCAGCGATAACCGGAATACCGGTACCTTCCAGCGCTTCAACTGCGTCAGAAACAGCGGTGATCTGCGGAACGCCCACGCCAGTCACGATACGAGTGGTACAGATGGAACCCGGGCCAATACCGACTTTCACCGCGCTGCAACCGGCTTCCGCCAGTGCGCGAGCGCCTGCGCCTGTCGCGACGTTGCCGCCGATGATTTGCAGGTCAGGATATTTAGCACGGGTTTCACGGATACGTTGCAACACGCCTTCTGAATGACCGTGAGAGGAGTCGATCAGCAGTACGTCAACGCCTGCCGCCACCAGCGCGTCAACGCGCTCTTCGTTGCCCGCGCCTGCGCCGACCGCCGCGCCGACACGTAAACGGCCCTGCTCATCTTTGCAGGAGTTTGGTTTACGTTCCGCTTTCTGGAAATCTTTTACGGTAATCATGCCAAGCAGATGGAAGTTATCATCAACGACCAGCGCTTTTTCTACGCGTTTTTCGTGCATTTTTGCCAGCACGACTTCACGGGCTTCGCCTTCACGAACGGTCACCAGACGCTCTTTCGGCGTCATGTAAACGCTAACCGGCTGGTTCAGGTCAGTCACAAAACGCACGTCACGACCGGTGATGATACCCACCAGCTCGTTATCTTCAGTCACCACCGGATAGCCCGCAAAACCGTTACGCTCGGTCAGGGCTTTCACTTCATGCAACGTGGTGGTTGGCAGGACGGTCTGCGGGTCGGTCACTACGCCGGACTCGTGTTTCTTCACGCGGCGAACTTCTTCCGCCTGGCGCTCAATGGACATGTTTTTGTGGATAAAACCAATGCCGCCTTCCTGGGCCAGGGCAATTGCCAGGCGCGCTTCCGTCACGGTGTCCATCGCCGCAGAAAGCATAGGAATATTCAGACGAATAGTTTTCGTCAACTGCGTGCTGAGATCGGCAGTATTCGGCAAAACGGTGGAGTGAGCGGGAACAAGGAGGACGTCGTCAAACGTCAGGGCTTCTTTAGCGATACGTAGCATGGGCAATATCTCACCTGGGAGGTTAATAAATATTGCCGCGGCATTATACAGAACGTAATCGGTTGCATCTACATTTTTTTGCAAATAGTGCTTGCGATCCCCCGTGAGCAGGTTACTATCGATTGAATAACCTGCTGATTTAGAATTTGATCCCGCTCACATGTTATCCTCTCAAACTTCCTCAATTTTTACCGTAAGCCGCCTTAACCAGACGGTTCGTCTGCTGTTAGAACAGGAGATGGGACAGGTATGGATCAGCGGCGAGATTTCTAATTTCACGCAGCCTGCGTCGGGCCACTGGTACTTTACGCTCAAAGACGATACCGCTCAGGTGCGCTGTGCGATGTTCCGTAACAGCAATCGCCGGGTGACGTTCCGCCCGCAGCACGGGCAGCAGGTGCTGGTACGCGCCAACATTACGCTGTACGAGCCGCGCGGCGATTATCAAATCATCGCCGAAAGTATGCAGCCCGCGGGCGAAGGCTTGTTGCAGCAGAAATATGAGCAGCTAAAAGCCAAACTGCAGGCCGAAGGCTTGTTCGATCAGCAGCATAAACAGCCGTTGCCCTCCCCGGCCCACTGCGTTGGGGTGATCACTTCGAAAACCGGCGCGGCGCTGCACGATATTCTCCACGTGCTAAAGCGTCGTGACCCATCCCTGCCCGTTATTATCTATCCAACCGCAGTCCAGGGCGACGACGCGCCGGGGCAGATCGTTCGTGCTATCGAACTGGCGAACGCGCGCGGCGAATGTGATGTACTGATCGTCGGGCGCGGCGGCGGTTCGCTGGAAGATTTGTGGAGTTTTAACGACGAACGCGTGGCGCGGGCGATTTTTGCCAGCCGCATTCCGGTGGTCAGCGCCGTCGGTCACGAAACGGACGTCACGATAGCTGATTTTGTCGCCGACCTGCGCGCGCCTACGCCATCAGCAGCGGCAGAAATTGTCAGCCGTAACCAGCAGGAGTTGTTGCGTCAGATCCAGTCCGCCCAGCAGCGTCTGGGCATGGCGATGGACTACTACCTCGCCAATCGCAGCCGCCGTTTCACGCAGATTTTTCACCGTCTGCAACAGCAACATCCGCAACTGCGTCTGGCCCGTCAGCAAACCGCGCTGGAACGTCTACGCCAACGGATGGGATTTGCGCTTGAGGCCAGGATTAAGCAGGCCAATCAACGCCAACAGTGCGTAAGTCAACGCCTGAGCCAGCAAAATCCGCAGCCGCGCATTCACCGCGCGCAGTCGCGCATCCAACAGCTTGAATATCGTCTGACGGAGAATATCCGCTCACGGTTAAGCGAACAGCGCGAGCGTTTTGGCAACGCGGTCACGCATCTGGAAGCGGTCAGCCCGTTAGCCACGCTGGCGCGCGGCTATACGGTTTCGACGACAACGGACGGCAAGGTGCTGAAAAAGATCAAACAGGTCAAAGCAGGCGATATCATGACCACGAGACTGGAGGACGGCTGGCTTGAAAGTGAAGTCAAATCCGTCACGCCGGGCACGTAATCCAACACTCCCCCACCCTTTGCAGCGCGATGTTGGGTTTCGACTTCGCCTCAGCCAACCTACGCGCCACGTCGGATAAGGTGTAGCCATAATCTGACGATCAACCGGTTTGTCATTCGCCTCAAAACCGGGCAGGGAACACCCGCCCGGTTTTGTCTAACTTACCAGTTATAGCGCAGATTGAGGCTACCGTTCAGATCGCCAAAGTCATTGCTGCCAGTCTGCCCGGCAACCTGAGCGCGAACGCTCCACTGCTTATCGATATCTGCCTGCAGACCCACTTTCAGCTCCGCACGGTTAGCCGGAAGATCCTGTTTCACCGTAGCATCATCAAACGATACCGACACATCATCGCTGGTGTGCAGCCAGTTAGCTTCAGCAAACGGCTGGATAACCGTACGGCTGCCTTTGTACAGCTTGCCGTCAACACGCAGACCCAGACGCGTTGTCCAACTGTCGCCATCCTGACCATCGATCCGGGTGCCGTAGTTATCCTTCACGCTATCCGCTGAGTAATTCTGCCAGACAACCTGCGCCTGCGGCGTCAGACTGACAGTATTACCGTTGCTAAGCGCAATATCGTAGCGATAACCAGTTTCCAGCGAGACGGCGTTAGCGGTTGAATCATAAGATTCAGATCCCGCATCACCGCTCTCTACGCTGTTGTTGTAGAAACCATATTGGTACCAGCTGTCGACATACGCGCCGCTATGCGTTTGGGCATCGGCAAACCAGGTGGCATAGACGCCAAGGTTGTAGCCGTCTACGTTGCCGCTACTGGTGAACTGGCTACCGTCTGCGCCACGGTTACCGGTGCTGTCGGTATCGGCGTTGATGTAGCTCGCCATGACGCCAACGGTAACGCTCTGCTGGCCGTTACCCCAGGCCAGAATGTCGCCGCCTAACTGGAACTGGGAGTAGTTGCTGTCCATATCGATATTGCCGCTGACAGCCTCGGATTCCGCTTTACCCGCTTTGAAGCGCGCCCATACGCTGCCATCGGCATTACGATACTGGCTGCCCTCGCGGTCATAGAGGGTCTGCATTTGCAGGTTGCGCGCCATCCACTGGTTGCCCATGTACGCGCCGATATCCGCACGGTACTGCGGTGCGACATCGCCGCCGTGGTCCGGAGGCGTGACATCGCCGCCGTCGCCGCCGTCGTCCGGAGGCGTGACATTACCGCCATCGCCGCCGTCGTCCGGAGGCGTGACATTACCGCCATCGTCACCGCCATCCGAAGGCGTGTCATCACCGCCGCTGTCGTCATCATCAGACTGTGCTTTTGACGCCAGATACCAGTCGTTGTCACTTTCATTCCAGTACAGACGGTAGGTATACAGACCGGCGTTAACCTCATTTTTTAGCTCAAACGCATCGCTGGTCGATACGCCGCCAACATCCACCACTTCGATACCGTTAGTGGTCTGTGCTCCATCGCCGATGCCGTTGATGTACAGATCGGTGGTGCCGGAAGCATCGCCGGTAATGACCAACTTATCGGTTGCCGAATCATCGTCGCCCAGGACGGTATTCAGGTAAAGCGAGCCGCCGTTGCCGGTGTAATTGCCATCGACATAAAGCGTATTGCCAGGCGTGCTGGAGCTGCTACCACTGGTCATTGTCCCCATGTTGATCAGATCGCCATTGAGGGTGAAGATAGCGCCTGTTTCCTCGCTGTTGCCGAAGACCAGCGTCCCTTCGTTGGTCACCTTACCGTTAACGGTCGTACCATTGCTGCCGCCGAAGGTCGCCCCGGAGGCGACGTTCACCGCCTGCTGGCTGCCCATCTCGCCAATCGAGCCGTCTCCGGACAGCCATAGCGTGCCTTCCTGTACGTTGGTATCGCCGCTATAGGTGTTCGCGCCGCTCAGCGTCAGTTTACCCGCGCCCAGTTTGGTCAGCGATTTACCGTCCCAGTCGCCGTTGCCGGTTTTATCGCCCAGTACGCTGGTGACTTCAAAACTGTCGCCTGCGCCCAGGGTAAACGTGCCGTGTGCTGGCGTCGCTGACGTGGCGGTCGCATTCCAGCTCAGCCCTTCGGTAAGCAGATATTCTGACGCATCTTCAGGATTGATTGTCCCGGTTACGGTCAGATAGTCCGGCTTGTCAGTGAGGTTCATCGTCAGGCTGGTAAAGTCGCCGCTGATATCGCTGGTCATATCCATCAGTTTAAAGGACTGGAACTCCGCGTCGGAGGCGCGCGCTTGCAGGCTGGCGTCGCTGACGACCAAATCGCCGCCAAGCGTGGCGCTGCTGCCGGTAATCAGCGGTTGCACTGAGTCACTATTCAGCTCAACGTTCAGCGTACTGCCATCTTGCTGAATTAACGCGCTGTCGCCGAGATCCAACGAGGTGCCGAGCGCCAGTTGGGTCGTCGCGCCGCTATGAGTGGTGATGCCGCCCACCGCGCTGACTTCACCGTCTGCGTCCAGCACCAGCGTGGCATTATTGTCTACCAGACCGGTGCCCAGCGCCGTCGTACTGGCGGCGACCAGCGTACCTTCATTGATGGTGGTGCCGCCGCTGTAGTCGTTGTCGCCAGAGAGGATCAGCGTGCCTGCGCCTTCTTTGGTCAGCGATTTACCGTCCCATCTGCTACCCGGATCCAGCGTATCGTCAACGTCTGTCAGTGTAGCCGCAACGTTAAAGCTGCCGTCAGGGTCGCTCAGGGTAAAGGTGCCGTGGGCGTCGGTAGTGGCGTTGTCTCTGTCCGCATACCAGGAGAGGGAGGCCGTCAGATCATAGTGGGTGTTGTCTGCTTCATCGACTTTTCCGTCGATAGTCAGGAAGTCAACATCTTCTCTATTCATTCCCGCGACGGTCAGATCGTCGAAATCGGTCGTAATGGCGCTGTCGCTGCCAATCAGCGTGTAGGTGTATGCCTCAGGCGTCCAGCTGTCTGTAACGCTGCCAATGCCGGTAACATTCAGCGTGCCGCCCAGCGCGACGCTGTCGGCGGTAATCACGGCGTCGTCGGTGGCCGCGCCGAGGTCAATACTTAGCGTACTGCCGTCTTCCTGGGTGAACTGGCCCGCGTCAAGGGTGCTGCCCGCTGCCAGCGCGGTAGTGGCGCCGCTATGGGTGGTGACGTTCGCAAGCTCAAATGCGCCGTTGGCATCCAGTATCAGCGTACCGCTGTTGTCGATATTGCCGCTGCCCAGCGCGTTGACGTTGGCGGCAATCAGCGTGCCGTCAGTGATAGTGGTGGCGCCGGAATAGCTGTTGTCGCCGCCTAACGTCAGCTCGCCGGTACCGGTTTTGACCAGCGAACCGCTGCCGGAAAGCGTATTTTCCAGCTCGCCCTCACCGACCTGAAGCACACCGCTGTTGGCAACAGCTCCGGTACCCAGCGAATCCGCATGGTCAGCCGTCAGCGTACCGCCGATAATGGTGGTGCCGCCGGAGTAACTGTTATCGCCGCTTAACGTCAGTTCGCCCGTACCGGTTTTGACCAGCGAACCGCTGCCGGAAAGCGTATTTTCCAGCTCGCCCTCGCCGACCTGAAGCACGCCGCTGTTGGCAACAGCTCCGGTACCCAGCGAATCCGCATGGTCAGCCGTCAGCGTACCGCCGATAATGGTGGTGCCGCCGGAGTAATCGTTGCCGCCGCTTAACGTCAGCTCGCCGGTACCGGTTTTCACCAGCGAACCGCTGCCGGAAAGCGTATTTTCCAGATCGCCTTCGCCCACCTTAAGCACGCCGCTGTTATCGATATCGCCGCTGCCCAGCGAATCCGCATGGTCAGCCGTCAGCGTACCGCCGGTAATGGTGGTGCCGCCGGAGTAAGTGTTGTCGCCGCTTAGCGTCAGCTCGCCTGTGCCGGTTTTCACCAGCGAGCCGCTGCCGGAAAGGATGTTTTCCAGCTCGCCTTCGCCCACCTTAAGCACGCCGCTGTTGTCGATATCGCCGCTGCCCAGCGAATCCGCATGGTCAGCCGTCAGCGTACCGCCGGAAATAGTGGTGCCGCCGCTGTAGTTGTTATCGCCGGTCACGATCAGCTCATCGCTACCGCTTTTGACAATTTGGCCCTCGCCGGTCACGTTGTTATCCAGCGTGCCCTGGCTCAGCGCAAGCGTTGCGCTTTCTGCAATCGTCACATCGCCAGTGCCGAGCGCGGCGGCGTCTTTGGCGGCCAGAATGCCGCCGTCAATTTCAGTATCGCCGTAGTCGTTGCCGGTGTTGCTGAGGATCAGCGTGCCGTCGCCTTGTTTGGTTAGCTTGCTGCCGTTCCAGTTGGAGGTCGCCGTGGTTTCGTCCAGTTCGCTGGTGACGGTAAAGGTACTGCCTGCATCAACGGTAAAAGTGCCATGCGCAGCGCGCGCAGAATTTGCGCCCGCGTACCAACTCAAGCCCGTAGACAACTCGTAGTTGGTATTATCATTCGCATCAACGCCCGCGTTGATCGTCAGATAATCCGGCATAGCGGAGGTGTCAGCATCCAGTGTTACGCTGTCAAAATCGGTAGTGATTGCAGTTTGCGAATCAATCAGCGTGATCGATCCAAAGTGTTCGTCGGTTTCGGGCGCGACAAAGGTGGCCGTTGAGCTAAGGTTCAGCGTCCCGTCCAGCGTGACGTTGGCGGCTTTGATAATTGGCGCGCTGTTGGCGGTATCCAGCGTCGCGTTTATCTGGCTGCCGTCCTGCAAGGTCAGGGTATTGTCCACCGTCAGCAGCGTACCTGTCGAACCGCTCGCGTTGCCCAGCGTAATATCGCCGTCGTTGGTCAGATTGCCGACGGTTGACGGGTCGGTCATGTTCCACTGGCTGGTGTCGTCGAGCGACAGCGTAGTAAACATCGCATCTACACTACCGGTTAACGTGGACCCCTGGCTTAAAGAGAGCGATGACGATGACGCGTCAGTCTGGACAATGTTGCCGGTCAGCATCGTTTTTTCGGCCTGAATAGTCGCTTTGCTGCCTAATTTGATCGCGGTCGGCGCCGTAAAGGTGCTGTTGGTGAGCTCAATGGGGTCGTTAATGGTCGTGCTGCCATCAATGTTCAGTGCGACAGTTTTTGAGGTGACGTTTGCGTCGCTGACCGTCAGCGCGTTGAGATCCTCATACCCGTCGAGTTTTCTTTTGCTGGTTATAAAGATACCGTCGCCGTCGGCGTTGATGGTGGCGCCGTCGATCCTGGCGTCCGACGCCAGAATATACACGCCCGTACCGGCAGAGGTAATGTTGCCGCCTGTAATATCCAGGGTAGTGGCGTTATTGGCCTGTACCGCCGCGCCGCTGGCATTGGTATGTGTTATGGTCGCGTTGGTGAGATTAAGAGCGGCCTTATTGGTACCCTGGATGGTGCTCATCGTACCTGCAGAGCTGACCGAGCTATCAGACAGGTTCAGGGTGGAACCCTCGTCTGTCGCGGTGTTTCCGGCAACAACGTTTATCTGGCCTTGCGCCAGGGTGATTGTGCTACCGTCCAGCACGTTCAGCGTACTGCCTTGTTGCACCTGCGCGCTGCTGCTGTTAGCTGCCTCAACGATGGTACCGTCCAGCGTTGCTTCTGAACCCGTATACAACGTCATTACGCCGAAATTGCCGTCAATCGTTAGCGTACTGTCTGTTAACCTCAGTGTGCTGCCATCCGCTGCGGAAATACCCTGGGTATAAATACCCGTAGTGGTTATCTTCGCGTCGGTAAGCTCAAGGATAGCGTAATGATCCAGCGAAATGGCGTTGGAAACATACTTACCGCCATCCGGATCATCAGCCCCGCCTCCGCTTGTTTCAATGACGAGCCCCGTCCCTGTGACCGTGGTGGGCTGCCAGCCGACGGTGGCGACACCCGAGACATATAGCGCCGCGCCTTCATCGGTGCCCGAATAGCTTATCGGCGGCGTTGACGCATCCAGAACGTGGGGCTGCGCATCAGCATATGATACCTGATTATCGGCCATAGCCAGCGGGCTGAAAAATCCGAGCGCCGCAGCCACGGCGCAAGCCAGCGCCGCGCGCGTTGCTTTTATTATTTGTCCATATTCGGACTTTTGGTTTGGAGAATGGGTTTCACTCGCGCATACTTGCGCTTTAACTTTGCTGTGGCCTCGCGCCAGTTCTGAAGCCACGACATACATATTTCGCACGGCGCTCCAGACAATACTGTAAGTCCTGTTCAATTTTTAAATTTCCCTTTAATAACGTTCACGAAGCAAACTGGATTTTGATTGGGCTGCAAATAGCCTTTAAATGCTACATTATCAATGAGTTAAATAATAAATAACAAAAATACAGCTCTATGAATGGTTGCAATCACCTGAAACAATATATTATCCAAGCCAAATTATTAACTAATTTCAAGGCTTATTTCAATGCCAGGTCAATTTCTGGTTGATTTATAATTGATATAAATACATTCATCCATTTAATAAATATTTATATCGTGAATAACATTTAATAACTTCATATATTGAAATAAATAAATGCGTGAAACAAAAAGGTGTGATTATCATGCGACACCTGGCGTTATTTTAAATATACTCGTCATACTTCAAGTTGCATGTGCTGCGGCTGCGTTCCCTCACCCCAGTCACTTACTTTAGTAAGCTCCCGGGGATTCGCTCGCTTGCCGCCTTCCTGCAACTCGAATTATTTAGAGTATATACGTAGCGCCAGATGCCGGGTTGCAGAAGGGAGACGGCGCTTTTACACACGCGTGGCAAACGGTGGTGACGCCAATTAGCAGAACATATACTTTTCAATGAATGCTACTTTCACTTTTTCATGAAGCTCAATTGAACGTGAAAAGCAGATTATTTTCGTGCCAGACGCATAATACGTTACTCCACGCACGTCGCATAACCCGCTGAGCCTGCCGGCTTAATGGCGCAGTTTTGACTCTTGGTATTCTCATCTACGCCGCAATACATGCCGCCGCTTGAGGTTGATTTAGATAAATAGGGATAGCCCTGCGTCGGCCAGCCTAACGAGCTAATTGAATGATACAGCGTCAACAGGTCGTTATTATCCGGTGCTTTGCTAAGGCTACCGCACTGTTTGGCAATATCCCATTTCGTGTTGTCCACCGTATGCGCCATCGCCCAGTACTCGTTATTTGCATGCACTCCGTTGGTAAATACTGGCGTTACGCCTGACAGCATCTCAGCCTGAAGCCACGGACGATGCAGCGTTTTTCCGTTGACGGATGTCGTATCCGACATATTTCCCCAGAACAACGCTTTATCCGTATCCGGGCTGGTAAGTACCATAAAAATCACATCCAGCGATGCGTGAAGAGTCGTATTGTCCGTCACTTTCACCGTGAGTGGCGTTTTCAACCCCAGGCTTTTATCCTGATTAAGCGTAAACGTTGCCGTACCGTCGCTGCCGGTAGTGCCGGTAAAGACAATCCCGGTGGTGGTCATACTTTGGCTGGCGCTTGCGGGAGTCAGCTCTTTAAGCATGAGATCGTCTGCTCCGGCATCCGCTGCCACGTCGCCATCCGTTATCACCATACCTGCCCGATTTTTCGAATCGCCACGTGACAACGTAAAACCGACGTTGGCGACCGGGTTACCGCTGCTATCTTTTACCGTCACCGTTAACGGCATCGCGCTTCCCTTCGCCACTACCGCCGCATTTTTCGCGCTGTCCATCGCCGTCGAGGTCAGCGTAATACTGGCAGGAGTAGAAGTACGCGGCTCGACCAGACACACCTGAGCGCCGGTGGCAGTCGATGAACTGGCGGTGCCCTTACCGCCGCTATTCAGGTTTATAAATTGGTAATATCCGGTATTCGGCGCACGATCCGCCGCCCACCAGGATTTGTTCCCCGCCACCGGCCAGCCGTAATTTGTACCGATTGCGCCGTTAGGATTGTCGCTATACAACGTTTGCAGATCGCCCGACAACGGCTGGTATTCCGCATCACAGCCGGTTGCGCCCGCTTTTTCAGTGTTCGCTGCGGTGACTAAGGGCCATGTTTCATTGTTAACCAGGTAAGTACCGCTATTCGACGTCATCTCCGCCGCCAGCAGCGGACGCCGGAACTTCACGCCCGCGCTGTTGGTTACGGTTTCCGGCATGTGTCCCCAGTATTTAGCTTTATCACTGTCCGGGCTGGTAATGACGGTGAAAATGACGTCCATATCGCTAACTGTCAGCGGATCGTCGACAAGCATCGCCTGTAGCGGTGTTCTCAGGCCACGGGAATCATCCTGCGTCACTTCGAGTTGCGCTTTACCATCCTCATCCGTAATGCCATACCAATAACTTGTGCACGAAGATACCGTGCAGTTAAACGTCATTGAGCCCGTAGACGGCGCAACCGATGTGAGTACCATGCCTCCGCCGGAACTGCCATCAACGACACCCGCCCGGTCTATCGAAAGCGTTCGTCCCAAACGGATAGCGGTATTGGGCTGCGGCGTGCCGGAACCATCCCTCACAGTGACGGTCAACGGCAGGCTCTCGCCCTTCTTCGCCACTGGAGCGCCTTTATCCGCATCCATGTCGCTGGAGGTGAGTTCTATCGACAAGTCCCGGCGCTTTGCCAGACAAAGCTGCGCCGTGGCGGTATTGGCTTTGGTTGTCAGCGTATTATTATCGCTGAGTCTGACATACTGAAACTGACTGTCTGAGTGCGTGGCATCCGGTACTGAGTTACCCGCCCCCCAATATTTTCCTGATGCCACCGGTAGGCCAAGCGTTGTCGTGAGTGCGCCATTGGGATAATCGGTATATAGCGTCTGTAAATCATTTACCGTCGGCAACCCCAGCCGATCGCACGGGCTGGCGGTGTCCTGATACATATTCGGATAACGGCTCCAGGTATACCAGGTCTCGTTATTTTCCGTATAACCCGACGTGTCCGCCGTTGAAGAAAGTTCAGCGCGCAGCAGCGGTCGCTTAAATTCAACCCCCTTACTGTTGGTAAAGGTTTCCGGCATATGGCCCCAGTATTTGGCCTTATCGCTGTCCGGGCTGGTCACTACGGTAAAGATTGCGTCTTTGCTGTCTGTCAGGTTGCTGCCGTCCATCGTGGCGGCGCTGATAGTGGTTTTTAAACCGGCGGTACTGTCCTGCGCAAGGGTAAATGTCACCTGTCCCTGGGCATCAGTTTGCGCATACAGATATTTCGCCGAGGTATCCAGCAGGTATGTCGCCAGGCCGGACGGCATCACATTACGCAGCGTAATATCGTCTGTGATGCTTGAGGACGATGTGGCGCTGTTGGCGCGATTGTACGAAGATCCGCGGCTGATTTTCACCATCACGTTTTTCATCGGCTGACCTGCGGCGTCTTTCACGTCGATGGTGGCGGCCATCTGCTCGCCCTTCTTCGCCTTTGCGCTTCCGGTGGTTTCATCCTGGCCTGCCAGCGTCAGCGTCAGGCTGGCGGCGGCGCTGCGCGGCGAGGCAAGACAGGTCTGCATGTAGTACATCGAGGTGCTGGTCGTCGTTTTGACATCATTGCCGTCGTTAAACAGGTTGACCGCCGCATAGAGCGACTTCGTGCCGTCTGACGATATCACGTAATCCCCCGCCCACCAGTAGCGGCTGACGTTGTTGTTGCCTGAACTGGTCATCGGCCAGCCGTTACGGCTGCGCATGGCGTTATCCGGGTATGTCCCGTACAGTGTCTGGAGGTTGGCTACGGTCGGTAGCGTGTCGCGCCCACAGCCGCCACCGGTGCCGTTCCAGGCTTTATCGACGGTTATCATGCCCCAGGTTTCGCCTTTGTCGTAGTAGCCGTTGGCGATGGTCAGCGTTTTGCCGGGCGTAGCGCTAAACTCGCTGGCCAGCAGCGGACGCCTGTACGCCACGCCGCTGCTGTCGGTCAGCGTTTCCGCCATATGGCCCCAGTAGTTGGCCTTCGGCGTGTCCGGACTGGTGACCACGGTAAAGATGACCGGCAGCGGCGCGCTCGTTACGCCGTTGTGTTCTATCGCCGCCGTCAGCGGCGTTTTAAAGCCCGCGCCGCTGTCCTGGCTGATATTCAGCGTCAGTGTGCCGTCGGCGCCCGTGGCGGTGTAATAGTTAGCGCCGCTGCTACGCCCGTCGCTGTGGTTTATCTGTATATCCGCCGCCGCCGAGCTATTCACCTCCTGATTCGCGCGCCCGACGCTGTCGCCGCGCGTAAAGATAACCGGCGTGTCGGCGGCCGGGTTGCCCTGGGCATCCCGCGTGGTGATGATGACCGGGATGGTCTCGCCGACTTTCGCTTTGGCGAATCCGTCGCTGTCGTTATACACAGGCGAAGTGAGCGTTATCTGCGTCGCCGCCGGATGGGCGTTTTGCAGGCAGACAAAATAGAGTTGTTCATTCCACAATAGCGAACCGACGCCGCCGTCGCGCAGATTAATCGACTTAACGTAGCGGTTTTGCGTACTCCGGCTCAAATCGGCGGTGCTGTCCTGGTAGTTTTTACCGTCCAGCGGCCAGCCCTGCTGCGTATTCATGGCGCCGCCGGGCCCGGCGTCGTACAGCGATTGCATATCGGCAAGGGTCGGCACGTATCCCGCGCCGCAGGCGTCGTTCGCCATTTCAAAATCGACGATTCCCCACGCTTCGTTGTTTTCCGTATTGTCGCCGTGGGTAACGCCGCTGGCGATTTCAGCCGATAACAGCGGGCGCTTAAACACCTCGCCGTTGGCCGCCGTCGTCGTTTCCGGCATATGGCCCCACATTTTGGCTTTGTCGCTGTCCGGGCTGGTGACCACGGTGAAAATAGTGTCGATGCTGGCCGTCGCGCTGGCGTTGTCGTACAGCGCCGCCGTAATCGCGACTTTCGTCCCGTGGGTGTCCGGGCGGGTGACGTTGATGATTTTGCTGCCGTTTTCACCGGTCATGCCGCCGATTTTGGTGGCGGTGTCGTTGAGCGAATCGCCGTCGATCACCACCGCCGAGACGATGCCGTCGCCGCTACCGGCGATATGTTTCTCCCCCTGGCGGGTATAGCCGTCGCCGCGGCTTAACACGAACGGCGCTTGCGGCAGCGGATTGCCGCTGGCGTCTTTTACCGTCACTTTAAGCTGGAGCGTATCGCCCTTTTTCACCTTCACCGCGTGTTCGCTGTTTGCGTTATACCACAATGCCGCATCCACCGGCTCAATGGTGATAGACGCCGCCGTCGGATTTTTGCTGACCAGACAGCTCACGTAGTCCGACGCATCGCCGGAAGCGGTATAGCCGCCCGCAGCCAGTGATACCGCCTGCCATGTAGCGGCGCTGGCGAAGGTGGATGACCAGTAGTCATACTCAGTCGGCCAGCCGGATACGGTGTGGATTTTATTGCCGTCGCTGGAGGCATACAGTGCGGCAAGCTGATCGGCGCGCGGCAGATGGCCGGCCTCGCAGCCCCCGGCGTTGGGGTTATTCAGCGCGTCGGCGTGGCTGACACGCGCCCAGGTTTCGTTATCCTGCTCCTGGGTACGGGTGGCGGCAGTCGCTTCCGCCGCCAGCTTTGGCCGCTGGAATTCCATATCACCCACGGTGAGCGTGTCCGCCATATGACCCCACATCTGCGCCTCCGGCGTATCGGGGCTGGTGGCAACGGTAAATTTCACGCTGCGGTTGACGGGCGTGGTAATCAGTGAGTTGACCGGCAGTACGCTCAGCGGCGTCAGTAAGCCCACGCCCTGCGGCTGTTCAATCACCAGCGTGGCGTTGCCTTCGGCATCGGTCATGCCCTGATACGTCATCGACGCCTGGGAAGAGCCGAAAGGCGTTCCGCCCATCACCAGCGTTCCGTCGCTGGGATCGGTAAAGCCCGTGGTGGCGTTGTCGCGATTTTTGCCGTGCGACATGGTGACGGTAAAGCTGGCGTTGGGCACACTTAACCCGTTCAGCGCATTAACGGAATGGACGTTCATCGTGATTTGTTCGCCGACTTTGGCTACCGCATTACGTAACGACTCATCGCCATTAAAGTAAACGTCCAGACTGGTCACCAACTCATTGCCGGAGCAGGAGAGATAGTTCGGTTCGGTGCCGCTGAACGTGCTGTCCGCGCCGGTCGCCAGGTTGACGTGCGCGGTGGTGGAACCATCAGTATCCGCCGCGATATAGCTGTGTTTCTGCGTCGGCCAGCCGTAGGTCGTTTCCATCGCGTTACCGGAATGGGCCTGATACAGCGTATCCAATAGCAGTTGCCCCGGCACCTGGCCGGTACCGCACTGGTTCGTCGCCGCCGTTACCGAGTTAAACGTCGCCCAGTATTCGTTATTCTCAAATTCGGAACCGGTATCCTGCGCGGCCTCTTCTGCCAGCAGCGGGCGTTTGTAGATATTGCCCGCTTCCACCACGCCCTGCATATGGCCCCACATGCGCGCCTGCGCCACGTCCGGGCTGGTGACGACGGTAAAAATCACGTTCTGCGTCGCTTCCGTGCCGTCGAACAGCACCACGCGCACCGGGGTTAATACGCCCGCACCCTTATCCTGAGTCAACACCAGCGAGAACTGACCGTTGGCGTCGGTGACGCCATGATAGTGGCCGTCGCTGCCTGCCAGATTGGTGATAATTACCGGATCATCCGTCCACTGATGCCCGCTATCAATATCGGCGTTCTTTTGATTCTGGCGATTTTGCTCGTCGCCCAGGTAGACGTTAAAGTAGCGATAAGGCAGCGGTTTATTGGTGGCGCTGTCGGTGACGGTGATCTTCATGTTGATCTCTTCGCCCACCTTCACTTTCGCCGCGTTGACCGTTGAATCAAAATTATCGGCGCTAATCACTAATTTCGGCGTGACCGCAGGCGGGGCTTTATCCACGCAGCTAACCAGCGATTGCGTGGCGTCCGGCATCTGCGTAAGGGCGCGGCTGCGCATATCAATGCTGATATGGTCAGTGGCAGTCGATCCCTGGGAGGAGGACCAGTACTCTTCGTCACCGGATGTCAGCCCTACCGGCCAGCCGAGGGTGGTGGCCAGATCGCCGCGCGCAATTTTTAACCCTTCCAGTTGGCGTGCATCCGGCAGAATATCGCAGTGCGCGTCGGCGTGGCCCCAGTTGAACTGCGCCCAGGTTTCATTGTTGATGCTGGCGGTGCGGTCTTCACCGTCGGTTTCCGCCGCCAGTTTGGGGCGGTAAAAGGTGTAGCTTGCGCCGTCCACCGTGGCGGTGGACGTCTCTGCCATATGACCGTACATGTTGGCGCTGCTGCTGTCCGGGCTGGTGAGGGTGGTAAAAATCACGTCCACGCTGGCTTTCAGCGCTGGCGCGCTCGACGGGTGCGCTATCAGCGGCGTTTTAACGCCCGGGCCGTTCGCCTGGGTGACGACCACGGTCGCCACGCCCTCGGCGTTGGTCGTACCGTGATATTCCGTGGCGGTGGTGGTCAGTTCGGTGTTGCCGACGCGCACCGGCGCGGCATTGTTTACCACGCCCTGGCGGTTTTGCGCGTCGCCGCGGGTAATCACGAAATCAACGTTGCCCTCCGGTTCGCCGCCGCAGTCTTTGGTCGTTACCGTCAGCATGATGCTTTCGCCCGCTTTGACCTTCGCGGCGTTGAGCGACTCATCCAGATGATCGGCGGCGAGCGTTACCGGGTCGCCCACGGCGGGCGCGATATCCACGGCAAACTTTTGATCAAGCACTTCGACCGCCGTGTTATAAGGCACGCCGGTGCGGGTAAGCAACCACAGCGGCGGTATGGCGGTTGAGGTATCCAGTTGCGACCAGACCACCAGATGGCGGCCCGCCAGATTCTGCGCGCAGAAACTTATATTGCTGACGGGTTGTGGATCAAGCGGCGTGTCCGGCGTGGCGGCGTCGGCCCACACCAGCGTAACGGCGGGCGCGCGCTCAGCCTGCCAGGCCAGCGGCGGCACGGCGAAGATATCGCCTTCGGTGTCGTGCGGATTGGTTAAGGTCAGCGCGCTGCCGACATCACTGGTGCTGAACTGGCTGGGCTTCGCGGAGTAGTCAACAGGATTCGCCGCATCAGAGCGCAACTGCACGCTGCCCTGATATACCGGGATCGTTACACTGTCGGCCTGAGGCGGAGTGCCATTAATAGCCGCAGTTTGCTCAGTGAGTTCCTGCCATGCGCCGCTGCTTCGCACGGCCTGCGCGAAGAAAGGCGTTAAACTGAGGGCGCATAGCAGCAGCCAGGGTAAAAAACCGACACACTTTTTCGATTTCACTGACGTACCTGAGAAAAGTCCATTTCGTTGCAGTTCATTCCATGAATACAAAAACGTAAAAATACATCGCTACCGGAACAGCGCCAGCTACAAGGGATACCCAGGTTGGGCGCCGCAAAGCGTCACCCAACATTCAAACGCGCTCCCGGCCCCATTCCCCATTCACTACGGCACCCGGCACGAGCCTAAGCCCGAGGTCGTCGCTTTTTCACGAGTACAGGTTGTCTGGCCGGTCGTTTCGTTAAATGAACAGTAGTACTTATTGCTTTGACCTTCATCTTGCGACACATAGTCCCAGGATGATGTCGTCGGCCATTGCAACGTGCCGATAACGCTCTGCAACGCTTTCAGATCGTCCAGCGAGGCTATATTTTCCTGCGATCCGCAAAGATGCGTCAACGACGTTTCCACGTGTTCGGACTGATAATAATAGTTCGTCCCCCAGAATTCATTATTAAACGGCCAGGTATCCCGGGGCGCGGCAGAGAGCTCGGCTTTCAGGTACGGGCGGCGCAGCGTAACGCCGTTCACCTGCACGGTATCCGGCATATGACCCCAGTATGACGCATACGGCGTATCCGGGCTGGTTTGTACCGTAAAGATTGCATCTACGCTCGCCGCCTCATCAAATTGATTCGCAAGCGCCGCCGTGACAGACGTTTTTAACCCCAGCGATTTATCCTGAGTTAACGTAAACCGCAACTTACCGTCATCGCCGGTGAAGCCAGACCATTTTGTGCTGAGGCCATTCTGGTTATTAAACGCCACTGCCGTACCCGCAGGTGCAACCGGCGTCAGCATCATATTCGCCGGCGAAGTTGTAAACGGAACCGGCTCGCCAATCACGCCTGGTTCAATGTATTGCTTATCCACCGCACCGCGCGAATAAGCGTAATCACGCGTCAACAGTACGGCCACCCCGGCCTGCGGCTGCCCGGCGTCGTTAGTCACCGTTACCGTCATCGGTATCGTTTCGCCTTTTTTCGCCACGGCCGCCGATTTATCGGCGTTCCATGCGTCGGAAGAGAGCGCGATATTCAGCCCGCTGCGCGATGTTGTCAGGCAGAGTTGTAAGTAGTAGTTACCCGGGTTTTCCGACATGCTGTAGTTTTTCCCCGTCTTGAGATCTTTATACTGCCAGTAAAGGGTTGAGCCTTTCAGCAGGCTATCCCCCGCCCACCACCGCTTCCCGACGGGCAATCCAATATCGGTCGCCACCTTGCCGCTTGGGTGATCGTTGTACAGCGCAGTGAAATCATCTATCGCAGCCATCTGGTTCATCGGACACCCGCCGTAATTGCCGGTATTAAAACTATTCACCATGATCCAGTTTTCATTGGTTTCGAAATAGGTATCCGTGTGCGCCTCCGATGAGGGCTCGCCTGCCACCAGCGGGCGCTTAAACTCCGCACCGTTGCTGGCGGTGAAGGTCTCCGGCATATGGCCGTACATGTTGGCCTTGTCGCTGTCCGGGCTGGTGAGGACGGTGAACACCACCGGCAGCGATGAGGTCGCCGTCGGCGTATCGTTCAGATTCGCGGTCAGCACGTTTTTCAACCCTACGCCGCCAGGTTCGGCAAGCGTCAGAGCCAGCGTACCGTCCGCGCCGGTGGCGCCGGTCAGAACCGATGTGGCATAGTAAAACTGTTGCTGCGCACCGGTGAGCGGCGTCACCGTCATGTTGGTGCCGTTAGTGGCTACAAATTTATTATAGTCGGTGTTGCGCGCCTTCCCGGCGTCGCGTTTAAGCGAAAAAGTCGCATAAGGCACCGGGTTGCCCATCGCATCGGTAGTGGTGATGAGTAGCGGGATCGACTCGCTGTTTTTCGCCTTCACCGCCTGAATAGCGTCATCCATCGCCTGCGGGGAGGTGAGGGTAATCTGCGTGGCCTGCGGCAGCGGCGTCGTGGCGCAAATTTGATACTGCCAGGCAGTGCTGGTCGCGCTGTTTTCTGACCGACGCGAACCATCAGCCAGATCGACTGCGTAATAGAAGTCAAGTTTTGCCCCGCTGGAAAATGACGTCGAGTTCGATCCGCTCCAGTAAGAATAGTAGACCGGCCAGCCCTGGGCGGTATTTATCGTTCGGCTCGGGTATTTGCTGTAGAGCGAATCCAGCGCCTCAACGGCAGGGTAATAGCCCGCCGCGCAACGGGCCGGATTGGCCCCTTCACTGGCTGGCCCATGAAAAACCGCCCAGGCTTCGTTGGTTTCTTGCTTAGACGCAGTATTGTCCGTACTGGACAGCTCAGCGTACAGCAGCGGGCGCTGGTACACCGCGCCATCCGCCGCCGTCAGCGATGGCGCCATATGCCCCCACATGCGGGCAACGCTGACATCCGGGCTGGTGACGACGGTAAAGATAGTGTCGATGCTGGCACTCACGGCGGCATTTTCATACAGCGTCGCGTTAATCGCGGTGCGGGTGCCGTGGGTGTCCGGGCGGGTGACGCTGATGATACGGGTGCCGTCAGTGCCGGTCTGCGACCCCATTTTGGTGGTGGTCCATGCCAGCGATTCGCCGTCGATCACCACGGGCGTCACGATGCCTTGCAGATCGTCACCGTCCTGAGCGGTATACTTTTCGCCCCGGCGATCGTAACCGTCGCCGCGGGTGAGCACAAACGGCGCTTCCGGGATCGGGTTGCCGCTGGCGTCCTTCACCGTCACCTTGAGCTGCATCGTCTCGCCCTTTTTCACTTTGACCGCGTGGACGTCGCTGCCGTCGTACCACTGCGACGGATTGACCGGTTCAATGGTGATGGACGCCGCCACCGGGTTATCGCTGGCCAGGCAGCTGGCGTAAATCGAGACGTTGCTGTTGGCAAATTCACTGCCGTTCGTCAGCGCGATCAGTTTCCAGGTGGTGGCGCTCTGGTAGGTGGACGACCAGTAGTTAAGATAGGTCGGCCAGCCCTGAATGCTGTGAATCTTGCCGCCGCTGTTGGCGTTATACAGCGCCTCAAGCTGGTCGATGCGCGGCAGGCGGTTCGCCGCGCAGCCGCCCGCATCCGGGTTGCCCACCGCGTCGCTATGGGCCACGCGCGCCCAGGTCTCATTGCTCTCGTCCTGGGTACGCAGCGGGTTGCTCACTTCACCCGCCAGTTTGGGCCGCTCAAAAGTCCAGTCGCCCACGGTAATCGTGTCGGCCATATGGCCCCACATTTTGGCCGCTGGCGTATCCGGGCTGGTGGCGACGGTAAACTTCACGCTGCGGGAAACCGGCGTGCTGATTAATGAATCGACGGGCGCAATATTTAACGGCGTCAGCAGCCCCACGCCCTTTTTCTGGGTGAGGATAATGGTCGCATCGCCGTTAGCGTCGGTGATCCCGTGATAAACCTGCCCGGCAACGTAGCCCACGTCGTCAAACTGCATCTCGCCGTTGCTGGTATCGGTAAAGCCGGTCGTCAGCCCGTCACGCCGCCTGCCGTTCGCCATGGTGATGGTGAAGTCGGTATTGCCGATCGCCATGCCGTTAAGGGCGTTGCGCGAATGGATGTTCATCTTAACCTGTTCACCCACTTTGGCGTCGGCGTTTTTGATCACCGGGTCGTCGTTGAAGTAGACGTCCAGCACCGCCACCATTTCATTGGCCGAGCAGGTCAGGTAGTTGGGCGTATCGGTAAATTTGCCGCTATCGCCGTTTTCGAGGTTGACGTGTACCGTCCCGGAGGCGTCGCTGTCGGCGGCGATGAAATAATCTTCAGTCGGCCAGCCGTGCTCGCTTTCCATCTGTCCGCCCGCATGTTCGCTGTACAAATGCGCCAGCGACGACTGATCCGGCACCTGGCCGACACCGCACTGCGCGGTGGCCGACGCCACGGAGTTAAACGTCGCCCACTCTTCGTTATTTTCGCTGAATTGGCCGTCTTTATGGCTGGCCTCCACCGCCAGCAGCGGACGTTTGTACAGGTTGCCCGCGTCCACCACGCCGCGCATATGGCCCCACATGTTGGCGCCGTCCACGTCCGGGCTGGTGACCACGGTGAAAATTACGCTAAAGGACAGCTCGACGTTGCCGCCTTCGTCGTCCGGCATCACGATGCGGATGGGCGTTTCGACGCCCAGGCCGCTGTTATGTTTTAACGTCAGGTGCGCCTGGCCGTTGACGTCAGTCACGCCGGTATAGTGCTCCGGCGACGAGGCGCTCATACCTTCGGAATCAGCGGTGACCCGCAGGTTATCCCATGCGTCCTGATGTTCCCCTTTGCGGTTTTTCGCCGGGTCGATAAACAGCTCCATGTAGCGGTAAGGCAGCGGTTTTTGCGTGTCCCGGTCAACTACGGTCATCGTCAGATCAATCGACTCCCCCACCTGCGCTTTATACGGTCCTTGTGGGGAGAGAGTAATCTGCGGGTGCGCCGCAGGCTGGGCTTTATCCACACAACTGACCAGCAGCGTGTCGCTGTCGGCGGCCCTGACGACCGATGCGCTGTTCATATGTACGGCAGCGTGGTAGCCGCTCAGTTGGTTTTTGGTCGATGACCAATATTCAGCATCGCCCGCCACCGGCCAGCCGGTCCAGGTTTCCAGCGTGCTGTGCTCATGTCGCATCTGCACCAGCTGTTCGGCGTCCGGCAGAATGTCACAGTGGTTATCCGCGCCGCTCCAGGTAAACAGCGCCCAGGTTTCGTTGGTATCGACGACGCTTTTGTCAGCGCCGCTCGCTTCCGCCGCCAGCTTCGGGCGGGTGAAGGTGTAGGTTATACCGTTCAGCGTCGCGGTAGCGCTCTCTATCATGTGGCCGTACATACTGGCCTTATCGCTGTCCGGGCTGGTGATGGTGGTGAAAATGACGGCGGTTTCAGCCGTAAGCGCCGGAAAGTTGACCGAGCTGACAACCAGCGGCGTTTTGACGCCGGGGCCTTCCTTCTGGGTGACCACCACCGTGGCGTTGCCGTTGGCGTCAGTGACGCCGCGATATTCCGTTTGGGTGGTCGTGAGCTCGGTATCGCCAACGCGAACCGGGTTGGCGTTATTGACCACACCCTGGCGGTTTTCCGCATCTTTACGGCGGATGACAAACGGCGCGTTGCCTTCGGGCGTGCCGTCGCACGCTTTGGTGGAGATGGTGAGGGTGATGCTTTCCCCCACCTTCACTTTTGATGCCTCAAAGGCCGAATCAACGTGATCGCCGCTGACTGTAACCGGCGTGTCGGTGGCCGGTTTAATGTTGAGCGCCACTTTCGGGCTTAACAGCGGAATGGTCGCATAATTCGGCACCCCGGTACGCGTAAAGAGCCACAGCGCGGGAACGTTGGTTTCATCTTCCACCTGCGCCCAGGCCACCAGCTGTCGCCCGGCGAGGTTTTGGGCGCAAAAGGTCAGGTTCGGAACCGGCTGCGGCGAGAGCGGCGTGTCGGGCGTGGCGGCATCGGCCCATACCAGGCCCATGGCGGGCGGCTGGCGGTTTTCCCAGGCGATGGTGGGCGGATCGCTAAAGAGATCGCCTTCGGTATCGGTGGAATTGACCGCCCGCATCGAGGTTGAGGTAGCATCCGCGCTAAAATCGCGCGGCATGGCGCTGAATTCAATATCGTGGGTTTTGCTCGGGTCAAGCAGCGTACTTCCCTGGTAAAGGGGGATAATAGCGCCGTCGGCCAGCGGCGCGGTGCCGTTAACCGCACCGGTGACTGAGTTCAGCTCTTGCCAGGTTCCGCCCTTCAATAGCGCCTGCGCAGGTGCGATCGACACTGCAAACATGATCAGTAATGTCAGTAAGAAATGTACAACTTTATTCACTTGCCGATTCCTGTCCATGAGCGATAGCCACCCGTTTTCATTCTCTGTCGTAATTCAACCCACTTTGCTTAGCGCGCGGCTAAGCAAAGTGCGCGGAAAATACCACTCCCCGCGGGGAGTGGTATGTTGAGGACAACTTATTTGCGTTTGTAGTCGATGGACAGACCAAAGCCCTGGACACCGTCGCTACCCACGGTAACGCCGCCGTCTGCTCCCTCGAACGCCGTTTTCGCTTCGGCGTTGGTGACAGGGATGACAAGGTCTTTATCGTTCCAGCTTTCGTTGACGATACCGCCGGTACCGGTACCTGCAATTTTACTGGTGCCGACGAATTTCCAGCGGTAGTCATACTGGTCGGTAACGTTTTCACCGGCATCATAGGTACCGTTGCCGTTCTTATCGCTCCACAGCAATACCTGATAGGTGGTATTCGTTTTGAGTGTCGTCCCTGAATTCTTCAACAGGTTGGTATTCGAATCTTTCTCATGAATAACCACATGGACGTTTTCATCCACCACCGGACCTTCCGGAATTTCGTCATCATCCGAACCACCGCCCGCATCGGTCGACAGGTCTTTCAACAGCAGTTCGGTTGCCACGGCAGGGTCACCGGTGGTAGTGGTTGGCGTGATTTTGATACCGATATAACGATCCGCATCAGCGGCCTGGATTTCATAACTGTCACCAGTACCAAGATCTTTGGGGTCGCTGCCATTCTGATCGCTAAAGCTCACCCATTTCACGGTGGCTTTAGTTGCCGTGTTGTCGGTGTCCAGGTCGCCTTCCGTATCGCCAATCGCCCAGTTCACCGTGACCTTATCGCCAACGTGGAACTGCTTATCGCCTTCGGTCACAATTTTACGATCGCCGCGATCGATAGTTACCGTTACGTGATCTTTGTCGGTATCCGCAGTTTTATCCGCCGCACGGGTAATCCACGGCACCGTACCCTGAATGGTGCCCGTCTGTTCAGAGACAATCTGCCACTGCCCCGATTTCAGATTACCGTTTGCCGCCACCGCTGGCGCGGCGCAATACCCGGCAACTACTAATGCTAAAGCGACCTTCGTCAGCCGCCGTTTTACTGTTGCTTGCATTCAGACTCTCCTTTTTCTCAAAATTCAGCGGCTGGCTGGTCAGCCACAACGCTGACGCTATTTCTGACTATACGTAACGCGTATGCCGTAACCCTGAACGCCATCTTCCACATTGGCGGCAAACTTCTGCGCCGCCTCTTTATTGGTTACTGGCAGGACAAGATCTTCATTCATGGTGTTGGCCAGCGCGCCGGTATGTCCGTTTGTACTCTGCCCGGTAAACTCCCACTGGTAGTCGTACAGCGCCATCTCTTCTTCCGTGAGCTGCTCGGACATCTGGAATACGCCGTCTTTATTTTTGTCGCGCCACAGCAGGAAACGGTAAGCATTATTGACCGTAGGGTGCTTATCTTCTTTGCCGATAAGGTTGACAGGGTTGGCGGCTTTGACCTGATAAATCACCGCATTCAGCGCGCTCAGGTTGTCGCCGATAAAAGTGACATCAACGTAGTTACTGTCGCCATAGGCGTCTGCTTTCGCCTTCCAGCGGAAAGTCCCCGGCAGGGTGCTGGAAAGCGTCACCGTCCCCGCTTCTTTGTCACGACTGGCAATAAACACGCAGGGGGTTTCCGTGGTGCAGGGCGTCTGGGCCAGGGTGACTTTTTTATCATTGCTGTCGTACAACACGGGCGTCATGGCATCGTCCACCAGTTCGTTACCATTGCGATCCGTGGAGTCGCCAAAGGAATCGGTGATCAGCAGATCCATCACCACGCCGTCTTCGCCATCGGCCAGCGCGCTGGCTTCATGGCTGTGATCGCTGCGATCGGTATCGGCAATGTTGTCGACGATCAGCTCAATTTTGCGATCCTGCTGGACGGTGATTTCCACCACGCCGGAGTTCTGCTTATTGCCCTTTTCATCTTCCAGCGTCATGCGTACTTTCCAGGTGTTCAGGGCGGTGCGCTGCTCTTCGGTATCGGCATTAACCCAGGCAGGAAGCACCAGATTCCAGCTGTTATTGTTGCCTTCGGTTAACGCATTAGCTTTTACCACCGGCATCACCAGCGTACGGGCGGCGTTGTTTTTCGCCTGCCAGGAGGCAGAAATAATTTTGTAATGGTGGTTAATCAGCGCGTTGACAGTCCATTTGCACTTTTCCAGACCAACAGCGGCCTCAGGCGTATCTTCAATCACGCATTCCGGGTGTTCATTGGTGGCGTCAGCCTTCAGCCACAACGTGACGTCCAGCGGATCTTTCTCACGATATTCGAGAATGATGAAATTGTTACGATCGACAAAATCGGTGCGGCTGCCCATTAAGGAGTGCTGAATTTTAACGTTTTCCGGATCGAGCTGCGCCGCCAGCGGCGTGCCTATCTGGTAGTTCACGGTCGCGTTAACGCTAAAGTCGTTACTATCGCCAGTACCGGCTTTGTAATCCGTACCAACCGTGACCAGCGGTACCGGCGTATATTCCAGCCCCAAAGTGACGGCATGAGGATCTTTTTGCAGATTATCGGTGCCAAACAGCGCTACTTCATCGCCGTAGTACTGTTCGTAAACTAATTTAGCGCCAAGCTGCGGATAAAACGGCAGCCAGCTTTCCATGCGGATATCCCAGCCGCGCGCGGGTCGTTCTTCATAAAAGTCGAAATCTTCGGAGTCTTTCCAGTCAGAAAGAGGATGGTAATAGTTGCCGGAGAATTTCAGGTAATCCGTCCAGGCTTCAGTTCCCAGACCTAATCGACGGTGACCGCGCGTAAAATCGTAGTCATAGAATGCGTTGCCGCCAAGCAGCCAGTTGCCGACGTTCTGGCGAACGCCAAGCCCAAAGTTACCAATGGTGCGGTCTTCCTTACGCTGAGCCGAAATCTGGCTAAAGAAAAGCGTGCTCTGGTTGTCATACCAGGGAATAAAATAATCCAGCGAACTGCCGTCCAGATCGCCGCCTTCGCCCACGGACAGGCTGGTACGGATCTTGCCATAAGGTGACATTACACCTTCAAGATATGACTGTGCTGAGGAAGTGATTTGGTTTTGCAAATAGCTACGCGCCTGGGATTCCAGCGCTTCCGGGGTGAGATTATCAAAGCCCTGGGTGGCGGAATTAATAAAGTAGTCAGCGCCCTGTTCTTTAAAGGACTTTCCTTTATTTTCCTGTTCTTCTTTTTTCGCGGATTCGCTGGCTAAATCAGGCAGGGAGGAGTGGCTTTCATCATTTGCAGATGCAGAGTTATCTGCGCCAGAAGCCGCAACTGAGACTCCAGACACTAATAGCAAAACCAGAATGCGAATCCTTCGCACCATATGATATCCCTGTCGTTAAATAAAAACGCCTCTATGAAAAGATATTATATGGATGATTCAGATGGAATCATAACTAACAGGCCTAAATATATTCCTAAAAAGAAAAGTTTAATATGAAACAGATTTATAATATTGATATAATAAATAAAAAGAAAGCTGTTATTTATTTCTAATATTAATTTTCGGGAATAATATTCCCTATAAATAGTTGAATCAATAAAAAGAATAAAATAACCGCCGGGCAGGATACTATGCTGATATTACGGGAGTATCGAATAACGCTTTTGCCCTTAGCCGGATAAGACGTCGGCGCCTCTGCTCTGCGGCGCAACGTCGACAGCGGTTTTATTGATCGGAAATGACGAAATTAACCCGTTTTTTTGAAATTAAACCATGACCGTTCTGGCAAAAATAGTCCACTGCGCCGCAGGCTTTCAAAACCTGTAACGGCTGGCGGCAGTCAGGACAAAGTGCCTGTAACGAGAAATCTTTAGCGCATGTCTCGCAATGCGCTGTATCGCCATTGCGCTCCAGCGCGTGATGGCAAACGGGGCAGGTTATTTCCATAACATTCTCCTCAGGCGCGTGACTTACTTTTACTTGAAAGGCCTGATAGCGCAGCGCTTGTCAGGCCTGGAATATTACTGAAAAAGCATTACTTGCTTTTCTTGATATGTTTCATCAGACGCTTACGTTTGCGCATTTGCGTTGGCGTCAGTGTGTTACGCTTGTTCGCATACGGGTTCTCCCCTTCTTTAAACTGAATGCGAATCGGCGTCCCCATCACTTCCAACGACTTGCGGAAGTAGTTCATCAGATAGCGCTTATAGGAGTCTGGCAGATCTTTTACCTGGTTGCCGTGAATCACCACAATCGGCGGGTTATAGCCGCCAGCGTGGGCATATTTCAGTTTTACACGGCGACCACGCACCAGCGGCGGCTGATGATCTTCCACCGCCATCGTCATGATACGGGTCAGCATCGCAGTGCTCACCCGGCGAGTGGAACTGTCGTAAGCCTCGCGTACGGACTCAAACAGGTTGCCGACGCCGCTGCCGTGTAGCGCAGAGATAAAATGGACGCGGGCAAAATCAATAAAGCCCAGACGGAAATCCAGCGTCTCTTTCACCTGCTCTTTGACTTCCTGGCTCAGGCCATCCCATTTGTTGACTACGATAACGAGTGAGCGCCCACTATTGAGGATAAAGCCCAGCAGAGACAAATCCTGGTCGGAGATCCCCTCGCGCGCATCGATAACCAACAGTACGACGTTAGCGTCTTCAATCGCCTGCAACGTTTTAATCACCGAGAACTTTTCTACCGCATCGGTGATTTTTCCGCGCTTACGCACCCCCGCCGTGTCAATCAGCACATATTCCCGTTCGTCGCGTTCCATCGGGATATAAATGCTGTCGCGAGTGGTGCCCGGCATGTCGTATACCACCACGCGCTCTTCACCGAGAATACGGTTAGTGAGTGTGGACTTACCTACGTTCGGGCGACCGACAATCGCCAGCTTTATCGGCAGGCTTTGCGGGTCAAAATCATCTTCCGGCGCTTCTTCACCATTTTGTTCCGCCTCGAACTGCGCCCAGTATTCCGCGTCTTCATCCACCTCTTCCTGCGGCGCGACATCATCCATCCACGGCAGAAGCACATGTTCCAGCAGGCTCAATACGCCGCGACCATGTGAGGCGGCGATAGGGTAAATTTCGCCTAATCCCAGCGAGTAAAAATCGACAACCGCCTGATCGGGATCGAGACCATCCGTTTTATTCGCCACCAGGAAGGTCGGTTTTTCACGGGAGCGCAGATGTTTGGCAATCGCTTCATCCGCCGGCATCAGACCAGCGCGCGCATCTACCATGAATAACACCACATCCGCTTCTTCAATCGCCAGCAGCGACTGTTCCGCCATCCGCGTTTCGACGCCGTCTTCGGTGCCGTCAATACCGCCGGTGTCGATACAGATAAACTCGCGGCCTTCAACCTCCGCACGACCGTACTTACGGTCACGAGTCAGACCCGGGAAATCCGCAACCAGCGCATCTCGGGTGCGGGTCAGACGGTTAAATAGCGTGGATTTTCCGACGTTAGGGCGCCCGACAAGCGCGACCACAGGTACCATGTTTAAAGCCTCATTTAAAAAATCATCAGACAACGCGCGTCATTTTTACGCCGTTGTTAAAAACAGGAAAACGGCCCCTACACCAGGAGCCGTTTTTTAAAACACACAACCGTGACGATTAACGCGTAATCGCGTAGACCGTACCGTCTTTGGCCTGGATGAGCAGTTTACCATCCGCCACCGTCGGTTCGGTCAGAAAACCGGAACTGTCTACTTTTTGTTGGGCCACAAAACGCCCGTCATCGACATTAATCCAGTGCAGATAACCTTCGCTATCGCCGACGACTAAATCACCATTATACAGCACCGGGGAGGTCAGCAAACGGTGCAGCAAATCGCTTTGCGTCCACAGCGTTACGCCGCCGTCAGTGGTCAGCGCCAGCACGCGATCGTTCTGATCGACCAGGTAGATACGGTCTCCGTCGACGATAAAGTCATTGACCGAACCCAGCTCGCGTTTCCACATAATCTGACCACTGCGCAGATCCAGCGCCGTTAAGTTACCATTATACGCCAACGCGTAAACGACGCCGTTTACCACAACCGGCGTGGTATCGACGTCGCTCAGACGGTCAATTTCCGTTGGGCCAGTGGCCTGGGAGATACGCTGCTGCCAAATCATCTGCCCTTGTTGCATCAGCACGGCGCTGACGCGGCCATTATCACCACCAACGATAGCCGCGCCGAACGCGGTTGCCGGCGCAGATTCGCCGCGCAGCGACAGCGAAGGCATATCCAGGTTCACCGTCCATTTAATGGCGCCATCCGCCTGATTTAGCGCCTGCAACTGACCGTTGCTGGTATGGATAAGAACGATTCCATCACTGACAACCGGACGAGACAACGCTTCGCCTGCGACCTTCGTCTGCCATGCTGTGGTACCGTCGCTGGTATTCAGCGCATAAACCTCGGCCTTTTCACTGCCGATATAGACGTGACCGCCCGCGACAGTGACGCCGCCGGACAACAACGCGGACGAACGAGAGAACCAGCCGTCTTTCTCGCCCAGATTCACAGACCAGATCTCTTTGCCATCATCCGCATTGAGCGCTTTTACCACGCCCGCGCGATCGGCTGCATAGACCACGTTATCTACCATTACCGGATGAAGGTTAGAATAAAATTCGCCAATTCCGTTACCGACAGAGGTGCTCCAGACAGTGGTCGGGGTAAACTGGTTTTCAACCTGCGGTAATGGAGACATCTTGACGACATCTTCTTCGCCGCTAAACAGTGAACAGCCGCTGAGCAGGGTAACGGAAAGCAACCCTGGCAGAAGTAATTTACGCAATTGCATCGGGTCCCTCTCAGATGGACAAATTATTGATTTTCATCTGCATCATTTCGCTCAACGCCGGAGAAGCATCGCTATTGACGCCCGCTTCCCATGCGCTGCGCGCGCCTTTTTTATCACCCTTACTCAGCAACGCTTCGCCGCGCAAATCAGCGACAATGGCTGTCCATCCTTCGCCTTTAACGGCATCCAGAGTTTTCAGCGCGGCGTCGGCTTGCTTAAGCTGCAACTGAACGCGAGCGAGACGCAGATTAATCACCGCTTTGAGATTTTCATCGCTGGTGGCCGCCAACCCCTGCTGCAACTGGGCTTCGGCTTTTTTAAGTTCATTCTTATCCACAAACTGCTGCGCCAGTTCCATAGACGCCAGCGCACCATAGGTGTTTTTATTCTCAGCCGCGAATTTTTCAGCGGCGGGAATGCTATCCGGCTTATCGGCGCTTACCGCCGTCACCGCATTTTGATACGCCAGAGAAGCAGCACGCGCGGACTCCGTCTGATGGCTGCTCCAGTAACGCCAGCCAACCAGCGCGCCAACCCCTAAAATCACTCCGACAGCCAGCGCTTTGCCGTTTTCGGCAAAGAAGCGTTTAATCGCATCCACCTGGTCGTGTTCGTTCTCGTAAATTTCCACGCTGTCCTTCTCCTTAGCCCAATAAAGTGCGCAAATGCGCGGCGACGCTGTCCTGCGCCACTGCCGTTTGCTCACCGGAGCGCAAATCCTTCACTACAACAGTCCCATCGGCGACTTCAGATTCGCCAAGAACCAGTGCAATACGGGCGCCCCACTTATCGGCGCGGGCAAACTGTTTCTTAAAGTTGCCGCCGCCGTGGTTTGTCATTAGCTTCACGCCTGGCATTTCATCGCGCAGCCGCTCCGCCAGCGTCATTGCCGCAGACTGCGTTTGTGCGCCGGCAGCCACCAGGTATATATCGACAACAGGAGAGGCAATAAATTCCGGATTAACTGCCTGAACTAACAAAACAAGTCGTTCCAGGCCCATCGCAAAGCCCACTGCCGGGGTAGCGCGACCGCCCAGTTGTTCCACCAGACCGTCATAACGACCACCCGCACAGACGGTGCCTTGTGACCCCAGACTGTTTGTTACCCATTCAAATACGGTGCGGTTGTAGTAATCCAGACCGCGTACCAGACGCTGGTTGACGGTGTAGGCAATTCCCGCCGCGTCCAGCAATTTACACAGGCCGGCAAAGTGCTCGCGTGAATCGTCATCGAGATAGTCGCCGAGAGCGGGCGCGTCGTTGAGCAGCGCCTGCACGTCCGGATTTTTTGAATCCAGCACGCGCAGCGGATTGGTATACATACGGCGTTTGCAGTCTTCGTCCAGCGTCTCTTGATGCTGTTCGAGGAACGCGACCAGCGCATCGCGATAGTTCGCACGCGCCTCTAACGAACCAATAGAGTTCAGCTCCAGGCTAACGTGTTCAGCGATGCCCAGCGCGCGCCACCAGCGTGCGGTCAGCATAATCAGCTCCGCGTCAATATCCGGGCCTTGTAAGCCGAAGACTTCGGCGCCTAGCTGATGGAACTGACGGTAGCGGCCTTTTTGCGGACGCTCATGACGGAACATCGGCCCGATATACCACAAACGCTGTTCCTGATTGTACAGGAGACCATGTTCGATGCCGGCGCGTACACAGCCCGCCGTACCTTCAGGGCGCAATGTCAGGCTATCGCCGTTGCGATCCTCAAAGGTGTACATCTCTTTTTCAACTACGTCAGTAACTTCACCGATCGCACGTTTGAATAACGGGGTCTGCTCTACAATCGGCAAGCGGATTTCACTGTAACCGTAGCTGCCGAGCACGTTTTTGAGTGTGCCTTCAATGCGCTGCCAGATGGCGGTTTCGCCAGGCAGATAATCGTTCATGCCGCGAATGGCTTGAATGTTTTTTGCCACGTTTATTCTCTTTCTGAATATAAAAATGAACCCTCAGCGCTTCCCCGAACGAACCGGGAGCCATGCGGGTTCAATCATACACGGGAAGCGCGCCGCTTCCCATCACGTTCTTATTTTTCAACCTGCAGCACGTCAATCCGACGCGCTTCATCAAGTTGACTTGCTTTCGCGCGAATACGGGATTCAAGCTGCGCGATCATATCGTCGTTATCGAGTCTGTCCTTACGCACGCCGTCTTCATACAGGCCGCTTTTCTTATTGCCGCCCGTCACGCCCAGCGTCGATACCAGCGCTTCGCCCGGCCCGTTCACTACGCAACCGATGATCGAGACGTCCATCGGGGTGATGATATCTTCCAGACGCTGCTCCAGCGCGTTCACCGTGCCGATAACGTCGAACTCCTGGCGAGAACAGGTCGGGCAGGCGATGAAATTGATGCCGCGCGCGCGAATGCGCAGCGACTTCAGAATATCGAAACCGACTTTGATCTCTTCCACCGGGTCGGCCGCCAACGATACGCGCAGCGTGTCGCCGATACCTTCCGATAACAGCAGACCTAAACCGATCGCCGACTTGACCGCCCCGCTACGCGCGCCGCCCGCTTCGGTGATCCCCAGATGCAGCGGCTGATCGATCTGTTTAGCCAACAAACGATAAGACTCAACGGCAAGGAATACATCGGACGCTTTTACGCTCACTTTGAACTGATCAAAGTTGAGACGATCGAGATGATCGACATGGCGCATGGCTGATTCCAGCAACGCCTGCGGCGTCGGCTCACCGTATTTTTCCTGCAGATCTTTTTCCAGCGATCCGGCGTTTACGCCGATACGAATAGGGATGTTTTTGTCGCGCGCGCAGTCCACCACCATACGAATACGTTCTTCGTTACCGATATTGCCGGGGTTGATACGCAAGCAGTCAACGCCGTATTCCGCTACTTTCAGCGCAATGCGGTAGTCGAAGTGAATATCGGCAACCAGCGGGACGTTAACCTGCTGTTTGATAAGCTTGAACGCTTCGGCGGCGTCCATTGTCGGTACAGAAACACGAACAATATCTGCGCCAACGCGCTCCAGCGCTTTGATCTGATTAACCGTCGCTTCCACGTCAGTGGTACGCGTGTTAGTCATCGACTGGACGGCGATAGGGGCACCATCGCCAATCGGCACATTCCCAACGTAAATACGTGTCGATTTTCTACGTTGAATCGGAGCCTGGTTATGCATGAAAAACCTCCCGCGTTACCCGTCTGTTACTGCGCCGGTGTCGGTTCGGCATTAAGGGTCAGACGCGCAACCTGATTAGTTCTGATAAAGCGGCTCAGATCGACAGGTTTTCCTTGATACTGGATCTGCACCGCGGCCGGCGCGCCAATTTTAAGTTTATAAGGCGCCTGACCGGTTAGGTTTAAATTACCATCTTTACGCTGCATACCGCTAAACAGCTTCTTACCCGTGGCGTCAGTGACTTCGAGCCAGCAGTCAGCGGTAAAATTCATCACCAGCGCGTTCGGATCGGCAGCAGGCGCCGCTACGCCAGCCTGACTGGTCGGCAGCGCGGACGGCGTCTCCGTTGCCGCTGGCGCGGCAGATGTCGCAGCCGTATCGACATTCGCCTGCGAAGGCGCGACTACCGTATTTTGCGTCGCCGCCGCCGTTGGCGCTGGCGTTTGCGTCGCCGCCGTCGAATCAACCGGCGTCGCAGGAGCCGGAGCCGTTTGCGCTGGCGTCGTATCCTGGCTTGTCGCGGCACCGGTGTCCAGCGGTACGCTTTGGCCGCTGTCTTTATCTGCGTTCAGTTCAGCCGTGCTTTGATCGGCCATCGTCGTGATCTCTTCCTGCTGCGCCTTGTGGTTCTGCCACCACCAGGCGCCGGTCAGCCCTACGACCACAAACAGTACCAGCCAGGTAAAAGACATTAACCAGCCGTCGCGTTTTTTACGACGCTTTCCTAATGAGAAACTCTGCATCGGGGCGACTTTAGCGGCGCGCAGCGGAGCTTGTTTTTCCAGCCCCGGCAGCAGTTCCTCTTCTGGAACATGCACCAGACGCGCATATGAGCGGATATATCCGCGCAGGAAGGTTGAAGCAAGATCGGACGGCGCCTTATCTTCTTCAATATCGCGTACCGTAGAAACCTTCAGGCAAAGTCGCTCAGCGACAGCCTGCTGGCTGAGTCCGAGTTGTTCACGGGCATTGCGCAGACGAACGCCGGTGGTTTGTGCTTCATTTTGGTCGTGCGTGGCTTCAGTATTCATTCGCTACAGCTACAGGTACGTGTAAATTAGGATTCAGGCGCCGACGAGCCGTAATGCCCGCCCACACCGCGAAACATCAGGTTAGTTAACCTTAGTCAGACAGTATAAGCCTGTCAGGCCGCAGATGACAAAACCGCTAAGACACAAGGCTAAACTCTTGTTGCACCATTACATACTGCCTTAAAGTCGACAAAAACGCACCGTTATTATTGACCAGACAAGTACAACGCCAGACATTATTCAACTGACATTGCGCCACGGTATAATGAATGCCCCGTGGCGCAACTGCTATCAAATAGCCTTGATGTCAATCACCTCTCCCTGCATACGCTTACGCAGGGTACGTTTGGTACGGTCAATCACATCGCCAGCCAACTGTCCGCATGCCGCATCAATGTCATCGCCACGCGTCTTGCGTACGATGGTCGTGAAACCATAACTCATCAAAACCTTAGAAAAGCGATCGATACGGCTGTTAGAGCTGCGGCCATACGGCGCGCCAGGGAACGGGTTCCACGGAATCAGATTAATCTTACAAGGCGTCTCTTTTAGTAGCTCCGCCAGTTGATGCGCGTGTTCAGTGCCGTCGTTAACGTGGTCAAGCATCACGTATTCAATCGTCACGCGCCCCTGATTGGCGTTGGATTTCTCCAGATAGCGGCGAACCGCGCCCAGGAACGTTTCGATATTGTATTTTTTGTTGATCGGGACGATTTCGTCGCGAATAGTGTCATTCGGCGCATGTAAGGAGATAGCCAGCGCGACATCTATCATATCGCCCAGTTTATCCAGAGCAGGCACCACGCCGGACGTTGAGAGCGTGACACGACGTTTGGACAGGCCGAAACCAAAGTCATCGAGCATAATTTCCATCGCCGGTACGACATTGGTCAGGTTAAGCAATGGCTCGCCCATCCCCATCATGACCACGTTGGTGATCGGACGCTGGCCGGTGACTTTGGCCGCGCCGACGATTTTCGCCGCACGCCAGACCTGACCGATAATTTCCGATACGCGCAGGTTGCGGTTAAAGCCCTGCTGCGCAGTTGAACAAAACTTGCACTCCAGCGCGCATCCTACCTGTGAAGAGACACACAGCGTAGCGCGGTCGTCTTCCGGGATATAGACCGTTTCAACGCGCTGATCGCCGACAGCAATCGCCCACTTGATGGTGCCGTCTGAAGAACGCTGCTCTTCAACGACCTCCGGCGCGCGAATTTCCGCGACCTCTTTTAATTTGCCGCGCAACACTTTGTTGATGTCGGTCATCTCATCAAAATTATCGCAGCAATAGTGATACATCCATTTCATCACCTGATCGGCGCGGAAAGGTTTTTCACCTAAGTTTTTAAAAAACTCGCGCATCTGCTGACGGTTGAGATCCAGCAGGTTGATTTTTGTTTCTTTGTTAGGAACTACCGGGGTACTGCTTTCAGGTGTGACAATTTGTTCAGACATATGCTATTCCGGCCTCGTTATTACACGTTATGGCCTCTGGAGGGTTGAAAAAAGAAACGCCCCGGTAAGCTTACTGCTCGTCCGGGGGCGCTGCATTGTACAAATTCTGGCGTAAGGATGCCACGTCTGCACGCGGCATTAGCAAAAATAATATTTGAACCGATAATTTATCGCCAACGCATTTACAGCGTGAAAGACGAAGGAGATTAACGGGTGCGCGGGCACACTTCGCCTTCACCGAAGAAAAAGGCGATTTCGCGCTGCGCGGATTCCAGCGAATCCGAACCGTGGGTGCCGTTTTCAGTTAAGCTATCAGCGTAGTCGGCGCGCAGCGTACCCGCCAACGCGTTCGCCGGATTGGTGGCGCCAAGCAGATCGCGGTGACGCTGTACCGCATTTTCACTTTCCAGCACGGATACCACGATAGGGCCAGAGGTCATGAACTCCACCAGACCGTCAAAGAACGGCTTGCCGTCGTGCTCAGCATAGAAGCCGCGCGCCTGCTCAACGGTCAGGTGCAGCATTTTAGTGCCAACAATTTTGAACCCTGCAGCTTCAAAGCGCGCAAAGATGCTGCCAATAACGTTTTTTGCCACCGCGTTGGGTTTAATGATGGAAAAAGTCCGTTCAATAGCCATGTTTACCTCTGAAATATGTTCTGTTGTTATGTCAGGCGCGGATTATAAAGAGCATCCCATCAATTGCCTATGGATGCAGGTAACATTTTTTTAAAATAAAATGAGCATTAGCAACAAAAGTTAAAGGCGCACAGCAAACTCAGGGGACTGACACAGCACGCAGTGCGTGTGTTCAGGCGTGAGAGCATGAAAAGTACGTTTGCAGATGTCGCAGGTGAGCGTATACGCCGTACTATGCCGCGTTGAGGCGGGTTCCACGTCAAACCGCAGCCGCAGCGCCTGATGCGGACATACCGCCGCACAGCCGCCGCATCCCGTACAACGCGCCGCCGCTATCGTCAGGGTATTGTCGTCAAACTGGATAACGTTTTCCGGGCAGCTTCGCCAGCAGGCGCCGCACATCCTGCACTCTTGCGGACTGATTTCGGGTACGCATTCGCTGAACGCGGAAAACGCCTGTCTGAGACGCCGTTTCCCCGGCTCGACGGCGCACGGGGTAATGGCGTCGCGCGGAACATGAAACAGAGTGCGCCGCGAGGCGTTAATCTCCGCGCCGACAACGTGTTTGAAAGACCAGCCCGGCTCGCCGTAGCGGCGCAGCGCTAAATTTAGCCTCGCCAGCGCCATCAGCCACTGCGCCGATCGCTCCACCGCAATATCAATAAAGCGAATACCGTACTGGCTGTGCCAGAGAAGCAGTTCATCGACCGTTGGCGCCTGTAGCGAAAACGGCCCCACCAACGTATCCCCCTGCACAAAGCGTTTAACCGGTTTGATACCGGTAATGGCGTCAACAGGACAGACAAACAGACAGTCGCCACAGGCTATGCAGCGCGTCGTATCTATGCTGACCTGCCCCTGCGCCAGCGAAAACGCCTGCGCCGGACAAACATCGGCGCAAGCGCGGCAGGAAGAAAAACGAAAGCGACGACGGACGCAGGCCTGCGTCACGTCTACCGCCGGATCGATCGTCAGGTTAACCATCAGCCAATACTAAAGAAGACGTAGCGCAGCATAATCTCGCCGAGAAGCAGCAATACGCTGCCCGCCACCAGCGTCCCTCTGGCGTTTCGCAGACCGCCTGCGGCAAAGCAGAGCATTCCCGCCGCTGAGACACACCAGCCGAGAAGATAGACGTCACGCAACTGCGCCAGCGCCTGTAGCGGATGATGCGGGAAAGTGACGACCGTCGTATCCACCGCATTAATATCCGCCAGCCATAGCGGCTGCATGATCAGGCGAATCAGCACCATCAGTGCGACCACCACCACAGCGCAGCGCATTGCGGCGCCAGCGTTGCGCAGATAAGCCAGCGCAATGACTACCGAGCCGATAATGCCTGACGTGCCAAAGAACAGCGCCAGCGTGTTGCTATGCTGCCAGGTCGCCACCGAGGCATGGATATAAACCTGCGCCATGCAGAATACATCCACCAGCCCAAACGCTGCCGCCAGCGCCAGCAGCGGCTGCCAGCCTGGCTTTCGGAAAAACAGCAGCACAATCCCTAGCCCCAGCGCCGCCAGATAAAGGCTGGCAAAGACGATTTCGCGACTCAGCCACGAACTGGCGACATGACGTAACGCATTTAGCGCATTCAGGGGATAGCCCATGTGCAGCGCTGAAGCAAGCAGCCCCACGCAGGCCAGTACAAACGCCCCCGCCATCGCGGGAAGCGCGCCGCGTGCAGGCACGCGTCCCTCTACGGCGTACTGGCGGCCCAACGCCAGCCACACTGTCACGCCCACGGACCCTTGCAAACAGAGCGTAAAAATCAGCAGCGGTAACTCATGCATGGCGTTTACCCTCTTTTTCTGCGCCCTGATGCGCTTTGACAACCAGATTAGGTTTGGTTATGGATGAATCTGGCAGCCCGTTAACGTCGCATACGCTACCGTACTTCGCGCGCAGTTCATCAATCGGACCAAACTTGATGGCCTCCAGCGGACAGGTCGCAACACAGACGGGCGGTTCACCTTTCGCCAGTAAATCAACGCACATGTCGCACTTAGACATTTGGCCGGTCTGCTCGTTAAGCTGCGGCGCGCCATAAGGGCAGGACCAGGCGCAATAGCCACAGCCGACGCATTTGTCGGTATCAACGCGCACAATGCCGTCACCCGGGCGTTTATGCATAGCGGTAGTCGGGCAATTTTTGGTGCAGACAGGGTCCGCACAGTGGTTGCAGGAAATGGAAAGCGTATAAGCAAATACGTTATTGCTGACCCCACCCTGCCCGGTCGGGATGAAACTTCCGCCCTTGACTTCATAGACGCGGCGGAAACGACGGCCTACTTCCAGATTGTTTTTGTCTTTGCAGGCCACCTGGCAGGCTTTACAACCGGAGCAGCGTGAGGAGTCGATGAAAAATCCCAGTTGTTTATCGCTCACCGGCGGGTAATGTGTAAACTGACTCATGCTTTAGCCACCTCCACCAGCATGGTTTGATGTGAATTTCCCTTCGCCAGCGCGGTAATACGGGCCGAGCTGAGGACGTTCGCACAGCCGCCTTTATCAACGCCGTTTTCATCCGGCTGCCACCAGGCGCCAGCCTGCATCGCGACAACGCCGGGAATAATGCGCGGCGTCACTTCCGCCGGGATTTCGCAAATCCCGCGTGAGTTATGAATGCGCACCATGTCGCCATGCGTAATGCCGCGCTTTTGCGCATCCTGCGGGTTGATCCACAATGTCTGCTGCTGCACTTCAATCAGCCACGGGTTAGCGTATTGCGTTGAGTTGGCGCGGTTTTTTCCTTTCCACGTAATTAACTGGAGCGGAAAATCTTTCGCCAGCGCATCCTCCGGGCCTTCATGCGCGGGAACGTAGTGCGATAACGCCGGGATTTCCGGATGCTGCATGTCGTAGAGGCGCTTCGAGAAGATCTCTATTTTCCCTGACGGCGTCGGGAACGGATGATTTTCCGGATCGCGAATATTGTCTTCAAAGGCGATAAATGGCGCGCTTTTGAACAGATGCTGACGGGTCTTTTGCAGCGTGGCGAAATCCGGCAGATTTTCGTCCGGCATCGCCAGGCGCGTCTGTTCCCAGATGTGTTCAATCCACGCTTTCTCATCGCGCCCCTGGCTAAATTCATTCTCAATGCCTAATTTCGCCGCCACCTCACGTAGCCAGTCGTAGTCGGAGCGCCGCTCAAATTCAGGCTCAATCAGTTTTTCAGAGAGTATCAGGTAGCTTGCCGTGCCCCAGGTTTCACCGATGTTCCAGCGTTCCATAAAGCTGGTTTCCGGCAGCAGTAGATCAGCGTATTTCGCGCTCGGCGTCATAAACAGATCGCTGGCGACAATAAACTGGATCTTTGATTCATCCTCCAGTACGCGTACCGCCTGGTGCAGATCGGGGTTCTGATTCGCCAGATAGTTCCCGGCCAGCGAGAACAGAATACGGATGTTACTGTCCAGCTTATCGGCATCTTTCAGCCCCATATCCGGCGTCACTTTGCTGGCGTCGTCTGCGGCCTGCACCCAGTTCATCACCGAAATTTTGGCTTTTACCGGGTTATCCGGCATCTCCGGACCCGCGGCGAATTTACGGTTAGCGCAGCCGCCGTAACCCGCAGCCCAACCGCCTTTGATGCCGACATTACCGGTAATGGTCGCCAGTAGAGTCGAACCGCGCGCGGTGCGCTCGCCGCAGTTGTGGCGCTGTGGTCCCCACCCCTGAATCAACGCGGCGGGTTTGGTATTCGCGTAATCACGCGCTAACTGGCGAATGGTTTGCGCCGGCACATGGGTGATCTTTTCCGCCCACTCGGGGGACTTAACGACACCGTCTTTGGCGCCGGTCAGATACGCCACCAGCGATTCGTTAGCCGGTACGCCTTCCGGCATTGAGTCTTCATCAAAACCGATAGCGTAACGCGCAATAAATGCGCGATCGTGCAGATTCTCGCTGATGATGACGTACATCATCGCGTCCATCAGCGCATTGTCGGTGGTGGGCAGCAGCGGGATCCACTGATCCGCCAGCGACGAAACGGTGTCGGAATAGCGCGGATCAACCACGATAAACCGCGTACCGTTCTGCTTCATCTTCTGCAAGAAATAGTTGGTATGACCAAAAATGGTCTCCGTCGGGTTATGGCCCCACAGAATCACCAGTTTGGTGTCCAAAAGCGTATCCAGTGAACTGCCGCTGGCGGCAATGCCGTAAGTATAAGGCGTCGCGGCCGCCGTGTTGCCCATACTCACAGAATGGTAGCTTTCGAGATATCCGCCGGTCAGATTCAACAGGCGACGTGCCATTTTATCGCCGGAAAAGGTGCCGCCGGAAACGGCGGTACCAACATGAACATAGCGCGAAGCCGGGCCATATTTTTCAGTAATCGATTTTAAATTATCGGCGATTAAGGTTGTCGCTTCATCCCAGGAAATTCGCTCAAATTTTCCTTCACCGCGTTTTCCTACGCGCTTCATGGGATATTTAAGTCTGTCAGGATGATAAACAAATTTACGGTATGCGCGTCCACGAACACAGGCACGCATCACCGGCATTTGCGCATCCAGCGCATTATCCGGTCGCGTTGAAATTCGCGTCACGATACCGTCACTAACATGCGCCCGAATATCGCATTTGCCCCCGCAGTCAAAAGTGCTGCATGTCTGAACGACTTTTTCCGCAGGCCTGTTTTCAGTTGCCGTCACAGCGCGCGCCTGAGCGGTAGCTGGCGAGGAGACAAACGGTAACGCAATAAGCGCGGAGCTGGCCTGGATAAAGTGGCGGCGAGAAATAGCGGGCTGTTCGCCATTTCCCTGGCTTTTTATATTTTTCATGATCCGACTCGTCAAATAAAAACCCATTCTCACGTTTTTATGCGCTGGTTCTCTTGATATTTATCAAGCTCCCTCATTAAGGGTAATTCCGGAAAAATTAATAATTCTCATTAACTTTAAATTAAATGAAATTCATAATTTATTCTGAAGAGTTGTTAACGTATTAATTCAAAATTAACCGCTGCAACCTGACCGGACTCATCCATTACGACAAGTTGATAACGTCCAGCGATATTGAGTAATAAAGAAAGGCGATTATTTTCGCCATTAACAGGTTCGCCATTTAAAAACCACCAGCGACGCCCTTTGCCGCCGGTAGTCGAGACGGGCAGCGTGACGTTTTCCTGGCCTGGCAATTGCCTGATCACCGCGCCATCCCTCACTCCTGACAGCATTAACGGCGCGGCGTCATTGCCCTGTAGCGGCGGACAGTGGTCGGACGCCGCGGGCAAGCGGGCGCTACGTCTTTCCGCAGGCGGCAGCCACGGCTCCAGCGGCCGCGGCCAGACGATAAACGTATGCGCACGCGCCTGCGGACAGTCGGCAGCGACACGCCGCCCCGTATCATCCAGCCAGACCGGGAAACGAATACCGTTGATGTCTTCCTGCTCAGGTAACAGCAGCGTGGGCGGCTGGCTGTCATCGAGCAGCCATGTCGCCAGTCGGCGGCGACAGTTGCTGTCTCCGGCAGGCAGAGTCTGTCCGCCCGGCCAGCAAATGACGCCGCGGCTTACCGCCTGCGGACGCGGATCTTCCGGCAGGCGTCCCGTATGCGCCAGTAACAGATTATTGACCTGGTTAAGCAATGGCACCGCGCTGGCAAAACCAAATTGCCCCACCACAGGCGTGCCGTCGGGTCTGCCTGTCCAGATACCGATGATATAGCGCGCGTTAACGCCAATAGCCCACGCATCGCGATAGCCGTAACTGGTGCCGGTTTTCCACGCCAACGGCACAATGCGCGGCAGCGCGTTATCCGGCAAGGGTTGCGCTTCATCCGCCATAATCCGTCGAATGATCCACGCCGCTCCCGGCGACATTAATGGTCTTTCCGACAGCGGATCGTCCGGCTGTAACCGTAGTTTCGCCGCTTTCCCATGACGAGCGAACGCGCTGTATGCCGCCGCCATCTCGTCAAGCCGCGCGCCCGCGCCGCCCAGAATCAGCGAAAGATTGGGCGCCGCGCCAGCAGGCAAATATAGCGGCAGGCCGACGTTACGCAGTTTTGCCGCAAATCGTTTCGGCCCATAGGCTTCAAGCACCTGAACGGCTGGCAGATTCAGCGAGCGTACCAGCGCGTCGCTCATGCTGACCGGGCCGTGAAATCCGCTGTCGAAGTTTCCCGGGCGGTAATCTCCGGTACGGCGCGGAACGTCCTGTAATAATGATGCGGGATGGATCAAGCCGTCATCCAGCGCCAGACCATACACAAAGGGTTTGAGTACCGATCCCGGCGATCGGATCGCCGTTACCATGTCGACATGACCAAAACGGCTGTCGTCATTAAGGTCTACCGATCCTACCCAGCCGCGCACGCTCATATCGGTATGATCGACGACGATCATCGCCAACGAACTGCGTGCAGGCAGCCGCCCTTTCCATGCCCGCGCCAGATCTTCCAGTTGCCGCTGCAACCCGGCGTCCAGCGTGGTCACAATTTTGTCGTTCTGGCTTTTACTCAACATCATTCGGGCAAAAAGCGGCGCCAGTTGCGGCATTTGACGCGGCGCCAGCCAGACCGGTTCTTCACGCGACTCGCGTACCGTTTCGGCAGGCCAGACGCCCTGCGCCGCCATCCGATCCAGCACTTTATTTCGTGCCGCTTCGGCTCTCGCAGGCCAGCGGTCGGGGCGTAACCGGCTCGGCGCCTGCGGCAATACGGCCAGCAGCGCCGCGTCAGCGTAGCTCAGGCGCGCGGGCGGCTTGCCGAAGTAGGCCCAGCTTGCAGCGCCAATACCCTGTAGCGTGCCGCCGAACGGCGCGCGGTTCAGGTACAGCGTCAGGATATCGCGCTTGGACAAATGCCATTCAAGCTGGAGGGCGCGCCAAAGCTGGCGGATTTTACCGCCGAACGTGCGCGAATGCGGGTCCAGCAGTCTCGCCACCTGCATAGTCAGCGTACTGCCGCCGGAAATAACGCGCCCGGCGGTAAGATCCTGCCATGCCGCGCGCGCGACGGAGAAAGGGTTAACGCCAGGGTGCCGCCAGAACCAGCGATCTTCGTAATTGATTAGGGCCTCCAGGTAGCGGGGAGAGACCTCTTCAATCGTCACCGGATAACGCCAGATCCCCCCGGCGTCGGCAAAGCGCCACAGCGGCGTACCGTCATGGGCTACCACGACCCGCGCAGGATGGACCTCATTGAGCGGCAGCGGCCAGAGTTTATCCGCTGCCCATAACGCCAGGAAAATAAAAAGCGGCGCGCCCGCCAGCCACAGCCAGCGGCCACGTTTACCACGCCAACCGTTCATTTAAGGCGTCACAATCAGCAGCCCCTCGCTCGCGCCGGTTGCCCGCCACTGAGGCGCATACATCGATTCCACCTGCGGTTGCGCAAGCTGGTACGTCCCCGGCGTTACCGCGCGCGCCAGGTAGACCAGCGTCACGGGCTGGCCCTCATTGACAACGACGGCAGCCACAAACCGATCGTCGCGGAATTCCATATACTGAATATCCGCCTGCTGCATCTGATTAAGCAGATTTTGCACTTCGCTACCGCTCTCCGGCAGGCTGGCGCTGCTGTCAGCCAGATTCTGGTTTTCCAGCTCCAGCCCGGCCGGGAGCAGGTCCACCACCAGCGCATCCGGCACATTGCGATCGGCCACTACCGTTAACCAGACCAGCACCAGTTCGCCGCTACGCAACGAGGACAGCGATTTACGCTGACCATCGGTCCCCAGTATTTGTCGTTCAATCTGCAAAACGTTGCTGGCAGGCTCAGGCGCAGATGAGGGATAGCCGCTGCTATCCAGACGCAGCCATAGCGGCTGGCTACCGGTGTTCGTCACCTCAAGGGCGGCCAGCTGGTCAGCATCCAGATTACGGGTCAGCGCCTTGTCGCCCGACAGCGGCTGCGCCTCTAACGAGGTCTGCACCTGCCAGGCGCCCGCGCTGGCCTGTCGCGAATGCGCGGCGAGGAACAAGGCATTGTTCTCCTGGGTAGAGAGCCAGCGCTGACCGAAGGCCTGCTCAGAAAGCGAGCTTAATAGCGCGTTTTGCGCGTCCGGTCTGAGGTTGTTCTCTTCCAGTAGCGACAACATCAGAGCGTTATCGCGCAGAGAACTGCCGTAATCCGCTATCCATTGCCGTTCGTCCTGACGCGGCGTATTCAGAGCCAGCGTAATGGCCTCTTCGCCGCGTCTGGCATCACCCATCGTGTTTAACGCGATGCCCAATTGCATCAGCGGCAGTCCTGAAGCCGCCTGACTACGGCGCTCCCAGATTTCGCGCAGCGTGCCGAGCGGCGCTTTCTGCTGACGCGCCAGTACCAGCGCAGCGTAAGCCTGAGCGGCAAAAGTACTGGCCTGAGTATTATCGCTATAACGAATCAGCATCGTACCGGGATCCTGCAGATAGCGCAGCAGTCGCTCATTGCCCCGGTTAATGGCCTCCGGCGGGACGCTATATCCCTGCTCGCCCGCGCGAATAAGGAAATCCATCGCGTAGGCCGTTAGCCAGGGCTCTTCCGCCCCATTTTCATCCCATAGCGCAAAACCGCCGTTATCACGCTGCATCTGTAGTATCCGGGAGATGCCGATATCTACCGCAGCGCGCCGTTTTTCATCGCTATCGCCGGTAATACCGAGCGACTGCAATTGAGCGGCATTGGTATACAGCGCCGGGAATAACCCACTGGTGGTTTGTTCCAGGCACCCGTACGGATATGCTTTCAGCTCGCGAATGTAGCGCGCCAGATTGAGCGGCGGTTTTCCGCTTAACAGCAGTTGTCCCTGTAACGTGGCTGGCGAGATGTTTGCCAGATGCTGCTCTGGTACATGCCAGCTCTCTCCCGGAGCCAGCGCAATGCCGCTATTTACCGTTTGGGCAGGCCAGGCCGGACGCACGCCGATTTGCCACTGCTTATGCTGCGCGTCGAGGGTTTCTCCCGGCAGATTCAGACCGCTAATGGTCGCCTGGATTTCGCCTTCGCCAAAACCTTCCAGCGCGCGTACCGGAACGAATAAGGTGGTGCGCACGCCCGGCGCCAGGTTGACCGGTTGCGGCTGCTGGCTAAGCAGTTCCAGTAACCCACTGGCGGCGAGCGCAATATTCAGCGTCTGCGGACGGTCGGTCAGATTGGTGACGTCCAGCACCAGTCGCGAAACATCCCCTCCCGCCAGAAAACGCGGCATATTCAGCTCGGCAATCACTGGCGCGGCGACAACGACTTTGCTTTCGCCGCGACCAAAATCGTCCGCTGTCCATGCCTGCGCCATAACCCGCAGTTCGCCGTTAAAGTCGCCAATCGGCAGCGTTACGACCCCTTCGCCCTGCTCATTGAGCGTGATCGGCTGCGCCTGCTGCGCGATGATATTGACATGGTTTACCGGCGGTTTTCCGCCGCGCTTAAGGTCGTCGCCATCGCCGCCAAAACGCAACGCCGCCAGCCGCCCCTGCCCTTCAATGACCTGGCCGTAAATATCGTAGATATCCGCACCGTAGCGTTTTTGACCGAAGAACGCCTGCCACGGGTCCGGCGTCGCGTAATCGGTGATGTTCAATACGCCGCTATCGACCGCGGAGACCAGCACGTTGATCTGTTTTGGCATTTCGCCGTGTTTAACGCTGGCTTTAACCCTGACGGTGAGCGGCTGATTCGGGCGCATTTTAGCCGGGCTTTCCAGCGCCAGATCGAGGCGGCGGTTGTCATCCCCCAGCGGTAGATGTAGTAACCCCACGGCGCGTTTTGGCGTCGCGGAACGAGATTTATCGCCGGGACGCACCACCAGCGTACTGAGATAGAGATCGTGGCGATTCCAGGTTTTATCCACCGGAATCGTGAGCTCCAGCCCCTGCGCCGGCACGTCGATCGCCTGCCACCACAGCGGACCATCGCTGGACTCCACCATCGCATAACCTTTACCGGCGACCGGCGCGGCGATATGCAATTTCATGGTATCGCCTGGACGATAATTCGCTTTATCCAGTTTGAGGGTGACGCGATCCGGACGCGCCGCGCCGCTACCGTCGCTGTTATCCTGCCAGCTATAGCCGGCCCAGAAACGAACGCTGCTGACCGTCTCATTCGGCGCTTTGACCTCCAGACGGTACGCGCCCCATTCCACCGGGAAGCTGACTTTTCCGGTTTCATCCGCGTTCAGATCCAGCGTCTGCTCGCCCTCCACCAGATCTTTTTGATCAAACTGCGACTGCCAGCCTTCGCTTTCCGACCAGTTCCAGTAATAGTCGCGACGCTCGCGGATGAGCCGCACCTGTAAACCGGACACCGCTTTTTTCTCGCCCTGCGCGTTGGCGTAAACAATATCGAATGCGGCGTTGCTGTCTTCGTCGACAATCGGTTGATTAACGGTGGTATCCGTACGGTAGTCGTATACCGCTTTGGCGGCGAACTGTGGACGAATTCCCGGTAACGTATCGGCAGGCCAAATCGCCTGCTCTACGCGACGAGTGACCGGACGACCGCCAGACTCCAGCAGGCTGGCCTGTAGAATTACCTGCAGCGGCGAATGCGCTTCTTGCCACTGGCTGGCAGCACTCACTTCACCACGTCCGCCTTTATCCAACGTCAGTTGAACTTCGTCCAGGCTGCGCGAAAGATTCTCTTCGGCAATATTGCCGAACTGGAAGCCAGGCAACGCCGCGACAGCGTCGCGCAGGGGACGCAGGAAAAGTTGCCCTTGCAGGGTATTGCCGTTAGCAGGCGCGCCATACAAGTAATAGCCGACAACGGAGAATTTCACCTCATCCGCAGGCGCCAGCGGTGTTTTTTGCGCCGTCAGGTTGAGCGCCATCCGCTCCGGCATAAAGTCTTCCACGTGGAAATCCCAACTCCGCAGCAAATTATCGCCGGTGTTGGCGCGGACATGCCACAAGCCGGTCGGCGCGTTGATATCCAGCGGATAATTCAAACGGTATAGCCCGTTTTCCGGCTGGCTGACGACGGTACGCATCACCTGTCCGTCTGGTTTTACCACTTCCAGCTTAACGGGTTGATCGGGCAGCGTTTTACCGTCGCTATCGCGCAGTAATCCGTTGAGGATAACCGTTTCGCCCGGGCGGTAGAGATCGCGCGGGCCGAACATAAAGAACTGCTTGCTGTAGCCGGGCGCGCCAGCGACATTAAATTCCGACAGATCCAGAGCCGGAAGCGTGAGATCGAGCAGCGTGGTCTGCTCCTCTTTACGCGCCAGTAATAGCGCCGCCGCTTTATCAGCCTCCAGTTGCACATGTCCCTGCGCGTCGCTCGTCGCCTGCGCCAGCGTCTGCCCTTTATCATTCAGAAGAACGATCTCAATTCCCGACTGCGCCGCGCCGTTTTCCAGGCTTTGCGTAAAGATATCCAGCCGATTATGGTAACGGTGCGCGGACACGCCGATATCGCTAAGGGTAAACAACGTAGCGGCATTACTATAGTTGTAGTGTCCAGCCTGATTCATTACCGCCACATATACGCCCGCCTGTTGCAGCGGCTTAATATCGCTTAATGGCAGCAGCAGTTTCTCACGCGTATTGCGCGCCGGATTAAGATCAAAACGACCGGTATAAACCAGATCCGCCATTTTCAGCAGATTGTCGGACTCCCAGTTAGAGAGAGAACTACGGTACTCCCACTGGCTGACAAATGACGCCAGCGATCCGGGCTTAACGCGGAAAAAGTTCACATCAACGTGGTTGACGTTAAGCGCCATGACCGGCAGTCCTTCCGCGATTTTCCCCGGTAGCAGCGATCCCCGGCTGGCAAAGCCGACGCTGGGCTGGACATCACGCGTGGTAATCGTTTTTTCATAAGACTTGCCGAAGGTGGCGTTATTCAGCGCCTTAACGGCGGGATCAACCGTGACCACCAGCACGCGCTCAGGTTCCAGATGACGTAACCTTAGCTCTTTTAAATTTGGCGCCAGCTCCCATGCGCCGTCAACGCTGCCGCTTTTCTTATCAACCACGTGAACCACACGGGAGAAATCCTGTTCAGGATCTAAAGGAATTGAAAACGTCAGCACCAGCGTCGCCGCGCCGTCGAGCTGCGCTTCGGAGGCGTCTAATAGCGTGAGCGCTTTGCCCTGGCTTTGCTGCGCCAGCTTTTGTAGCTGTGCCGGGTCTTGCGCGGGCGAGGGCTGCGCTACGGCTGGCGCTTCGCTTTTAGTCGTCGGGGCGGTTTTATCGTTGTTATCGCATCCCGCCAGCGCCAGCATGATCATGCAGGCCACCACGCGTAAATGTTTCATCTTTCATCCCTGGCCTTAACGGCCTGTCAGCAACGGTTGATGAGATATTATGCGCGAGAAATTTTATTGTGTAAGTCCGTATTACTGTGATGATGCGAAAATTTTACGCAGAAATGTGGTTTCGCCAGCCAAAACAGCCTCTTCTACTTGTCCCTTTTCGGGAAACGTCCGACAATTTGACCATAATCAGGTAACAATGGAGATGCCCATGACCACCGCCTTTTTTGTCGCCGCCGACTGGCTTGCCGAACATATTGATGATCCGGAAATACAGATTCTTGACGCCCGTATGGCGCCGCCAGGACAGGAACATCGTGATATGGCGGGCGAATATCGCGCCGGACATATTCCCGGTGCGCTGTTTTTTGATATTGAAGCGCTCTCCGATCGCGCATCGCCGTTGCCGCATATGATGCCGCGCCCGGAAGCGTTTGCGGTAGCCATGCGTGAACTGGGTGTTCGTCAGGATAAACACCTGGTCATATACGATGAAGGCAATCTGTTCTCCGCTCCGCGGGCATGGTGGATGCTGCGCACGTTCGGTGCCGAGAAAGTGTCCATTCTGGCGGGCGGACTGGCGGGCTGGCAGCGCGACGAATGGCTATTGCGCGAAGGCGAGGAAGCGCATGAAGGAGGCGAGTTTGAGGCGAAATTCGCGCCGCAAGCCGTGGTGCGTCTCACCGACGTATTGCTGGCAAGTCATGAAAAAACCGCGCAAATCGTTGACGCGCGTCCGGCGGCGCGTTTTAACGCTCAGGCTGATGAACCGCGTCCGGGACTGAGGCGCGGACACATTCCTGGCGCGCTAAACGTCCCGTGGACGGAACTGGTGTATGAGGGCGAATTAAAGACCACTGACGAACTGAATGAGGTTTTTTTCAGCCACGGCGTGAGTTTCGACAGACCGATTATCGCCAGCTGCGGTTCCGGCGTGACGGCCGCGGTCGTGGTGCTGGCGCTCGCCACGCTGGATGTGCCTGACGTCACGCTTTACGACGGCGCGTGGAGCGAATGGGGCGCGCGTACCGATTTACCGGTTGAACCCGCTTAATATCCGCCATGCCGGATGGCGCTCACGCTTATCCGGCCTACCGTTCAGGCTGATGTAAAACGATCTACAGACATTGTTTTTATTCCGCTCTTTTCCGCTGTCCTGCAAACGGGCATTATTTTCTCTTAATAAAATCCTATTTTTTATCGGTAAATACTTTACGTCCGGTATAAGGAGTATCATTACCGCTGTTTTTGTTTTCACCGGAAAATAACTCCTGTAAATATAATTTTTTAAGGATGGAAAATGGATATTTCACTCACTAATTTAATTGAGTTGGTTAAAAAGGTTAACCGTAATAAGGTACCTACTCCTATGTCTGCCGAGGAAATAAGTCGTCTGCGAGTGCGTAAGTATCGCGATCCGCAAAATACGGAAACCACTGAGTTACCTGAAAGCCTGAAGGCGCTACTGGCCTACGACCGCGATCTCCTGAGCAATTATAATATGCCTGTGATTGAAACATTACAAAAATCTATTGATAACGAGGGAGTAATTCATTCTTACTCCCCTGATGAAGAGGCGTATTACGGCGTTGGCATGGATAGCTCAGGTATTGATATTGAAGATCTGATGCCTGTCTGGAGTAACGATCCCCGTCTTCCGGCATTAATTCGTATCGATCATGTCGGCGATCAGGCCATTTTTATCTATATCACAGAACGGGATGCCAACGGCGAATACCCTATTGCCCGCATGGAACGTAATGAATTCTGGCTGGCGGAGTCTTCCCTGGTGGAATATCTCTATAATATTATTTCGGGCGCTAAAGACATTGGCTTTACCGAAGAGGATTTACATCTTCCGCAATGGAAGGCACAGCAAAAAATGAATGAACAACGCGATGCCGCTTTACTTGACCTGGAGGATTATCATGAGGCGTTTTGGGCAAAACTGGACGCGCTCGTCGATTAATCGACATGATGTCGGGTGGCGCTCACGCTTATCCGGCCTACCGTTCAGGCTGATTTAAAGCGAATCTACATAAATTCTGTTTAAGCAGGCCACAAAAAAACCGCTCAATTGAGCGGTTTTTTTGTGCTGGTCCGGTTCGCGGCCTTTCCAGCAGGCTTTGTTGCCATAGCAACGCAGGCACACCGTAGGGGATTAATACTCCCTTTTAAGGGAGCAAATGTCAATATGATTTACCGGGAAACTATTCAATATTTGAGGTATTATCTTTCCCGGCCCTTTCCGCCGTCTCGCAAACGGGCGCTGGCTTCAGGAGAGGATAACCCATGGCCGTAAGCGCAGGCACACCGTAGTGCCTGCTATCACGGCATTATCGCCAGCGGTGCTGCCGTGATGCGGTCTTCGCAAGGACCGCAACATGAAGGTACGATGCTTTTGTGTCGTGCTTCTTGTTTCTGGCACGTTGTGTCTTCACGCAGACAGAAGCTACCCAGGTAATTCTGTTCCCGTAACGCTCAACGTCCAGAGCAGGTAAGCCAGGAGGCCGCCCTGTTGGGCGGCTTTCTTTTCTTCAGATGATGCGGTTCTGTTTAAAATCGCGCAGGAACCCGCCCCAGCGGCGCTCGTAGAACGGCGCGATATGCTCGGTGATAAAGTGGCTGATACCCTGCTCGCCCTTCCTCACCTGACAAATATCGATCGGTTCGTCACCCGGTAACGTGTCGGTCGCCACATTGCCCGCTGCGTGAATGATCTCTTCAATTTCGCCGTCAGCCTCAATGCCAATCAGCAGATTGGGTTGGGCGTCCGCATGTTCTTTAATCGCGCAGAGAAACGCGCGTTTCACCGGTTTGATGGTTTTAAACAGCGTAGTGAGGGAATCAATCATCTGCGACGGCGGCTCGGCCACTTCGGATAGAATAAGCGACTCGCCGCCTTCCAGCACTTCCTGCGTACTTAACGGACTTCCTTCCTCAGCGAGAAGCAGGCTGATTTCACGCGGCATAAACTCTTTGCCGGTCGGCAATTTAGCGTTGAGGAATAGCGTTTCGCCAAGCGTCATTTCAAACAGCGTGCGCGCCGGCATCACCACAAACGCCTGTTCGTCTTCCACGGCCTGCTGCAGCGCCTCCAGAGAAGTAAAGAAGGGAATGACGGTCGTGCCGTCTTCTTTTTCCCAGTGCTGCAAATCCAGAGCGCTGTCTTCCACAATCGCCTCGCCTTCGGCAGCGCTGCCCGGCACCCAGACGGTGGACTCCAGTAAGGTACGGAAAAATGCCGGACGATGCGCGGGCTCAGTCGCCGCTTTCTCCAGCAAGATTTCTAATTCATTTTTAGTTTCGGACATAGGAATCACAAATTATGTATATGGGTTGTAGGCCTGATAAGACGCACGGCGTCGCCATCAGGCAAAATGCCGGGTGGCGCTTCGCTTACCCGGCCTACAAAAACACCGTTCAGGCGGTCAGCAAATTCGCGATGGTGCGCACACCCAGACCGGTTGCCCCGGCAGCCCACTGCTCAACCGGCGCTTTGCGATAAGTGGCGGAACAGTCAATGTGCAGCCAGCCTTCGCGGTAATTTTCAACAAAGTGCGACAAAAAACCCGCGGCGGTGCTTGCCCCGGCGGGATAAGCCGCGCTGCCGGTGTTGTTCAGTTCCGCAAAGTTAGACGGCAGCTGGTTACGGTGGAACTCCGCCAGCGGCAGACGCCAGAACGGTTCATTTTCTTGCGCCGCGCTGGTCAACAAGCGCCCCGCCAGCGTATCGTCAAAACTGAATAGCGCATGGTAGTCGTTACCCAGCGCTGTTTTCGCCGCGCCGGTTAACGTCGCCATATCAATGATTAGCTGCGGGTGTTGCGCGCTGGCGTCAATCAGGCCATCCGCCAGTACCAGTCGCCCCTCCGCATCGGTATTCATGACTTCGACATTCTTACCATTACGGTAGCGAATAATATCGCCCAGTTTAAACGCATTGCCGCTGATCAGATTATCGGCGCAGCACAGGAACAGTTTTACGCGTTTATTCAACCCACGGGTAATGGCGAACGCCAGCGCGCCCGTTACTGTCGCCGCGCCGCCCATATCGGATTTCATTGAGTCCATAAAAGCGCTTTGTTTGATACTGTAGCCGCCGGAGTCAAAGGTGATACCTTTACCGACCAGGCAGGCATAAACCGGCGCATCTTTGTCTCCCGTCGGGTTGTAATCCAGCGCCAGCAGCACCGGCGGACGCTCAGAACCACGGCCTACGGTATGCAACCCCATATAGTTCTGCTCGCGCAGATCTTCGCCTTTGGTGATACGGTAAGTGACGCTATCGCACGCGACGCTGCACAGCAGATCCACTGCGCGCTGCGCCAGTTGCTCCGGCCCAAGCTCTTCCGCCGGAGCATTAATGGTGTCGCGCACCCAGTCAATAATGGTCAGGCGGTTATCCAGCTCCTGACGTTGGGCATCGTCTAAATCCGGCCACATTACGGTACGGACGCCTTTTGGTCCTTTGTAACCCGCCCAGAATGCCCAACAACGCTCGGTATCCCATCCTTCGCCTGTCAGCGCGACCTGTTTTATTCCCAGGCCGTCGATTTTACGCGCCGCACGCTGGATCAATCCCAGATCGTCTTTACCGTTAAGATGCAAGGTAATACCGTCGTTATTAATACTGTAAGTGGCTTTATCGCCCCAGCGCGCATCGGCAGGCTGCGTGGAAAGCGTAATTTTCATGGCTTCTGTCATTGTTATTTTCCTTATTAGCAAACGGGCCGCCGTAGGGCAGCCCGTTAGATCTTTTGCTAAATGATTCGCGTTGCAGGAAGGCGGCAAGTGAGCGACAAATTCGTCGGGAACGAATTTGCACAGCCAAAGGCTGCCTCTGGTGAGGGACAAGGATGTCCCTCATCATCCCCGGGAGCATAGCAAACTATGTGACTGGGGTGAGCGAACGTAGCCAACGCACCTGCGGCGAGGATCATGACGCAAAAATTACTCTGCTTCATCCAACCAGACTAGCAGAATCGCCTCCAGAATTTTTTCATTGGATGCGTTAGGGTCGTCGTCAAAATCGTCCAGTTCGCAGATCCACTGATGCAGATCGGTGAAACGAACGGTTTTAGGATCGACATCAGGATATGCGTCGTATAACGCTTCGCCGATCTCGCGGCTATCGGTCCACTTGAGTCCCATACTACCCTCTGTTAATGCTCACGCGCATGGTTGATTGTGTAACGTGGAATTTCGATAACCAGATCGTCGTCGGTAACGCGGGCCTGGCAGCTCAGTCGACTTTCCGGCTCCAGCCCCCACGCTTTATCCAGCATATCGTCTTCTTCTTCCGAACTTTCCGGCAAGGAGTCGAAGCCTTCACGTACAATACAGTGACAGGTGGTGCAGGCGCACGATTTCTCACAGGCGTGTTCAATCTCGATGCCGTTGCGCAGCGCAACGTCAAGAATGGTTTCACCGGTCTCAGCTTCCAGAACTGCGCCATCCGGACAAAGATCCTGATGAGGCAGAATAACAATCTTCGGCATGTTAAACCTCGTCTACGGAATGGCCTTTCAACGCGCGACGAACCGACTGGTCCATGCGGCGAGCGGCAAATTCCTGGGTTTGTTTATCTACGTTTTTAATGGCTTGTTCTATGGCGTCAACATCATCGCCTTGTGCGACCGCGCTTAAATGTGCGGCGGCATCATCAATGCATTGACGTTCTGCGGCGCTTAACAGCGCGGCGTCGGCAGTTAGCGCGCCGGTCAAACTTTCCAGCACGCGCGCGGCTTCGACTTTTTGCTCCGCCAGCATACGCGCTTTCACGTCCTGCTCGGCAAAACTCATGGAATCCTTGATCATCGAGGCGATTTCGCCATCGGTCAGGCCATAGGAAGGTTTGACCTGAATGGAGGCCTCGACGCCGGTGGATTTTTCCATTGCGGTGACGCTCAACAGGCCATCGGCGTCTACCTGGAAGGTCACGCGAATATGCGCCCCGCCCGCCGGCAGCGGCGGAATCCCGCGCAGCGCAAAGCGCGCCAGCGAGCGGCAGTCCTGCACCAGTTCGCGTTCGCCCTGCATCACATGGATAGACATCGCGGTCTGGCCGTCTTTGAAGGTGGTGAAATCCTGCGCGCGCGCCACCGGGATAGTGGTGTTGCGCGGAATGACTTTTTCCACCAGGCCGCCCATCGTTTCCAGCCCAAGAGAGAGTGGAATCACGTCCAGCAGCAGCATTTCGCTGTCCGGCTTGTTGCCGACCAGAATATCGGCCTGAATCGCTGCGCCAATAGCGACCACTTTATCCGGGTCAATAGCGGTTAACGGCGTGCGGCCAAAAAATTCGCCCACCCGCTCACGCACCAGCGGTACACGGGTCGAACCGCCGACCATGACCACTTCCAGAACGTCCTGGGGCTCAACGCCGGCATCTTTCAATGCGCGACGGCAGGCCAATAGCGTGCGCTTAACCAGCGCGGAAATGAGATCGTTAAACTGCTCGCGAGTGATCTCCCCCTGCCAGCCCGCAACGTTAACGCGAACGGTATCGGCATCGCTTAAGGCGATTTTCGCCGCAATCGCGGCATCCAGCAGTTCGCGCTGAACGCGATTGTCGCTACGATCGGCAATTCCCGCCTGCTCACGAATATAGTCCGCCAGCAGATGGTCAAAGTCGTCGCCGCCGAGCGCAGAATCACCGCCCGTCGCCAGCACTTCAAACACCCCGCGGCTCAGGCGTAAAATAGAGATATCGAAGGTACCGCCGCCGAGATCGTAAACAGCAATAACGCCTTCTTTGCCTGAGTCCAGACCGTAGGCAATCGCCGCCGCCGTCGGTTCGTTGAGCAGGCGCAGCACATGCAGGCCTGCCAGCCGCGCGGCGTCTTTCGTTCCCTGACGTTGGGCATCATCGAAATAGGCGGGAACGGTAATCACCACGCCATCCAGCTCGCCGGAGAGCGATTCGCTAGCCCGCGCGGCCAGCGCTTTGAGAATATCAGCCGATACGCGCACCGGATTGAGCAATCCAGCCGCCGTGTCAATCATCGGCAGCCCATTAACGCTTGCCTTAAACCGGTAAGGCAGATGCGGATAGCGCGTCTGGATATCCGCCAGCGAGCGTCCCATCATGCGTTTCACAGAGCTGATAGTGTTGGCCGTATCCTGCGCGGCATTGTCACGCGCAGCGTAACCGACCGTATGGCCCTGCTGCTGATAGTGAACCACTGAAGGCAACAGGTGGCGCCCTTCGTGGTCAGGCAGAGTTTCCGCCTGGCCGCTGCGAACCGTCGCAACCAGAGAGTTGGTAGTGCCTAAGTCGATGCCCGCCGCCAGACGACGCTGATGCGGCGCGGCGCTCAGACCAGGCTCACTAATTTGTAATAAGGCCATGTTAGATTCCAGTTAAAAATCGAGCAGCTTTTCTTCGAGTTGTTCTGCGCTGCTTCGCAGTTTATCGAGAAACCGCAGTTTGCGCACCGTATCCGCCGCCGCGTCCCACGCGGCGTTGTCCAACTGTTCCACCATTTGCTGAAGACGAGCATCAAACATCTTTTGTACGCGTTTGATGAAGCTTTCCAGCCGCGCGTCGTCTTTTGATTGTTCGATATCGTCCAGCTCTTCGCGAAGCGTGAGTTGTTCCATCAGAAACGCGGTGTCGCGTACCGTATGTTGCTCGCTGGCCAGATCGAACCCGTGTAAGGAAAGCAGATACTCCGCGCGCGTCAAAGGGTGACGCAGCGTTTGCCAGGCCTGGTTGATCGTGGCGGATTGCTGGACGGCGGCAAGCTGCTGCGCCTGAGTGCCGTTGGCAAATTTGTCAGGGTGATACTGGCGTTGCAGATCCTGAAAACGAAGGCTCAGCGCCTGGGTGTCAATCTGATAACGGGCTGGTAAGCCAAAGAGGGTGAAGTAATCCATAACATTCTCAGGGATAGCCTGTCAGAACAAACCCCACACGCAGGCGACCACGGTGGGGTTATACCTTCTTACTTCGCGCAGCAGATGCGTTGTCTGCGCGGGTTCCCCCAGTCATTTACTCAAGTAAGCGCCAGGGGATTCACTCGCTTGCCGCTTTTCTACAGCACGAATGCTCGGTATAACAGCGGAACACGGTTACACGTGGAAGCTTTCGCCGCAACCACACTCATCTTTCACATTCGGGTTGGAGAATTTAAACCCTTCGTTCAGACCTTCTTTTACGAAGTCCAGCTGTGTACCGTCCAGAAATTGCAGGCTCTTGCCGTCAACCACTACCTTAACGCCTTTGTCTTCAAACACGGTGTCTTCCGCCGTTGGCTCGTCAACAAATTCCAGTACATAAGCCATACCTGAGCAGCCGGAGGTTCTCACGCCCAGACGCAGACCAAACCCTTTACCACGGTTGGCCAGGAAGGTATTAACTCGCGCTGCTGCACTGTCGCTAAGTGTAATCGACATAACAAAACCTCAATGTTAACGTTCTATTTTATTTCGCTTCGCGTTTGCTTTTGTAATCCGCAATAGCGGCTTTAATCGCGTCTTCCGCCAGAATAGAGCAGTGAATTTTCACCGGCGGCAGTTCCAGTTCGTCTGCAATGTCGGTGTTTTTAATCGCCTGCGCTTCGTCCAGGGATTTCCCTTTCACCCACTCCGTTACCAGAGAACTGGAGGCGATAGCGGAACCGCAGCCGTAAGTCTTGAAGCGCGCGTCTTCAATGATACCTTCATCGTTAACTTTAATCTGCAACTTCATGACGTCGCCGCAGGCCGGCGCGCCAACCATGCCGCTTCCCACGTTATCGTCGTTGTTGTCAAACGACCCTACGTTACGCGGGTTCTCATAGTGATCGATTACTTTTTCGCTGTAAGCCATTATAAATTCTCCTGATTCCGATACCGATTAATGATGTGCCCATTCGATGCTGTTCAGATCCACACCCTGCTTGTACATTTCCCACAGTGGAGAAAGGTCACGCAGACGGCCAATGGATTTACGAACCAGATCAATGGTGTAGTCGATCTCTTCTTCAGTGGTAAAACGACCTAAAGAGAAACGGATAGAGCTATGCGCCAGTTCGTCATTCATGCCCAACGCACGCAGCACGTAGGACGGTTCCAGACTGGCGGAGGTGCAGGCGGAACCGGAAGAGACCGCCAGGTCTTTCAGCGCCATGATCAGCGACTCGCCTTCAACGTAGTTAAAGCTCACGTTGAGAATGTTTGGCGCGCCCTGCTCAAGGTCGCCGTTCAGGTAAACTTCTTCAATATCTTTGATGCCGTTCCACAGACGGTTACGCAGACCGCGCAGACGGGCCATTTCGGTCTCCATCTCTTCTTTCGCGATACGGTAAGCTTCGCCCATGCCGACAATCTGGTGGACAGGCAGAGTACCAGAGCGCATACCGCGTTCGTGCCCGCCGCCATGCATCTGCGCTTCAATGCGAATACGCGGCTTACGACGCACATACAGCGCGCCAATGCCTTTCGGACCATAAATTTTATGACCGGAGAAGGACATCAGATCCACTTTCAGTTGGCTCAGATCGATAGGCAGTTTGCCCACGCTCTGGGTGGCATCAACGTGGTAGATGATACCGCGCGCGCGGCACATTTCGCCGATGGTCGCGATATCCTGCACCACGCCGATTTCGTTGTTCACGTGCATGATGGAAACCAGAATGGTGTCGTCACGCATCGCTGCTTCGAGCTCGTTGAGATCGATGATGCCGTTGCGCTGCGGCGCCAGGTAGGTCACTTCAAACCCTTCGCGCTCAAGCTGACGGCAGGTGTCCAGCACCGCTTTGTGCTCGGTCTTGCTGGTGATGATGTGCTTGCCTTTTTTCTGATAAAAGTTGGCAGCGCCTTTAATCGCCAGGTTATCAGACTCCGTCGCCCCTGAGGTAAAGACGATTTCACGCGGGTCGGCGCCGACCAGTTCAGCAATCTGGTTGCGGGCGATATCGACGGCTTCTTCAGCCTGCCAGCCGAAACGGTGTGAACGAGACGCCGGGTTCCCAAAGGTTCCGTCCAGGGTCAGAAACTGCATCATTTTCTCGGCAACACGCGGGTCCACCGGCGTGGTTGCGGAGTAGTCGAGATAAATCGGTAATTTCATTGCTCTTAAACTCCGTACATCACTCAATGCAAGGAATCAGGCAACCGGCTGGATGTACGACCGTGTTGACGGGACGTCCGCGTCCCGGCCTGATTCTGAATTCTTTTTTACGCTTCATCCTTCAGACGACCGCGGCGTTCACCGCATGAGGCCGCCAGAAGAGATGGCGTAATATTTTAATTAAGCGCGTAATTTAACGTCGATAGCGTCCTGCGCACGACCGCTGGCGCGCGGCGCGTCATGCGTGTGCTGGCGACCAGACACATCCAGAACTTCCTGGTTATTCACCAGCTCGCCTAAGGTAATATTGTTGAGAAAACCGGTCAGGCGATCGCTTAAATCACGCCACAGCGCATGGGTCAGGCATTTATCGCCGCCCTGGCAGCCGCCTTTGCCCTGGCAACGGGTCGCGTCAACGGATTCATCAACCGCGCTGATCACTTCGCCGACCGCGATACTGCCAGCATCTTTACCCAGCAGATAACCGCCGCCCGGCCCGCGTACGCTGGAAACCAGACCGTTTTTACGTAAACGGGAAAATAGCTGTTCCAGATAAGAAAGGGAAATCCCCTGACGTTCAGAAATATCAGCCAACGGTACCGGGCCCGCTTCGGAGTTGAGCGCAACGTCTAACATTGCGGTCACGGCATAACGCCCTTTAGATGTCAGTCTCATGTCTTACTTAACCTCAAACTCGCCCCTGCCCGGGGTTTTTTATTGTAAAATGGGGGTATTGCATAGCAGGGACAAGTCTGACATTCCCGAGTAATTTGGTCAACTATTTACTTGAGTAAATTAGTCAGGTATTTAGCGTTCCGTGCGATATTGACGCGGTTACTTGCCTTTATTCTGCTGCTCAATAGACGCCAGAATCCCACGCAGAATATTCAACTCCTGGCTTTCCGGGCGGGCGCGGGTAAACAGACGGCGCAATTTATTCATCACCTGCCCCGGATGGTTTTCGCGAATAAAGCCAGTGGAGAGCAACGTTTGCTCCAGATGGCCGTAGAAGCGTTCAAGATCGTCCACCAGCGGATACGGCGTCTCTTCATGATCTGCCGCGTCGCCGTTTTCCTGCGTCGCCAGCCAGGCCATGCGGACTTCATACGCGATGACCTGTACCGCCATCGCCAGATTCAACGAGCTGTACTCCGGGTTAGCGGCAATAGCGACGTGATAATGGCATTTTTGCAACTCATCGTTAGTCAGCCCGACACGCTCACGACCAAAAACCAGCGCAACCGGCGTATTTGCCGCTTCCGCCACGCTTTTTAAGCCGCACTCGCGCGGATCAAGCATCGGCCACGGCAAAGTGCGGGAACGGGCGCTGGTGCCGACCACCAGGCTACAGCCAGCCAACGCTTCATCCAGCGTATCGACGATCTGCGCATTACCGATCACATCGCTGGCGCCTGCCGCCAGGGCGATGGCCTGGGAGTCCGGTTTCACCAACGGGTTTACCAGCCACAGGTTAGTTAAGCCCATGGTTTTCATAGCGCGAGCCACAGAGCCCATATTGCCGGTGTGGGAGGTTTCCACCAGCACAATTCGAATGTTTTGCAGCATTGTCTTTCTTCAGCTAAAGATTATTCTGACATCTTACCATAAAACCAAGACAGATTCCGATCTCGCTGCTATACTCTGCGCCGTTTTCCCGTTCTTTAACATCCAGTGAGAGAGACCGATGCATCCGATGCTGACCATCGCCGTGCGCGCAGCGCGCAAGGCGGGTAATGTAATTGCCAAAAACTATGAAACTCCGGACGCTGTAGAAGCGAGCCAAAAAGGCAGTAACGATTTTGTGACCAATGTAGATAAGGCCGCTGAAGCGGTGATTATCGACACCATTCGCAAATCTTACCCGCAACACACTATTATCACCGAAGAAAGCGGTGAGCACGTTGGCACAGATCAGGATGTTCAATGGGTTATCGATCCGCTGGATGGCACCACCAACTTCATCAAACGTCTGCCACACTTCGCTGTTTCCATTGCTGTACGCATTAAAGGCCGTACTGAAGTGGCTGTCGTGTACGATCCGATGCGTAACGAACTGTTCACCGCCACCCGCGGTCAGGGCGCGCAACTGAACGGCTACCGTCTGCGCGGCAGTACCGCTCGCGATCTGGACGGCACTATCCTCGCTACTGGCTTCCCGTTCAAAGCCAAACAATACGCGACCACCTACATTAATATTATCGGCAAGCTGTTCACCGAATGCGCCGATTTCCGCCGCACCGGTTCCGCCGCGCTGGATCTGGCCTATGTGGCTGCAGGTCGTGTCGATGGTTTCTTTGAAATTGGCCTTCGTCCGTGGGATTTCGCCGCGGGCGAACTGCTGGTTCGTGAAGCGGGCGGTATCGTCAGCGATTTCACCGGCGGTCATAACTACATGATGACCGGTAATATCGTGGCGGGGAATCCGCGCGTCGTTAAAGCCATGCTGGCGAATATGCGCGACGAACTGAGCGATGCGCTGAAGCGCTAAGTCTCTTCGGCGGATGGGGCCACTCATCCGCCGTGCCTTTTCAGGCGTTTTTCCTAAACACAGCCTCATCGCTTTACTTGCCTGCATGTTTTTGTACGATCGCTCCCTGCTCCGCTATTGGCATAAAGCGGCAAGGAAGCGAACATGACCCTTCAACATACCCGACGCATCGTCAAATCCCTTTTTATTCTGTTTATCATTGTGGTCTGTATTTATCTGCTACCCCGCGTAGCGATCAATGCCTTTTATTACCCGGACAATAAAGTCTATGGGCCAACCCCTGCCGAAGCTGAATCCATTACCTTTACCGCCAAAGATGGCACGCATCTGCACGGCTGGTTTATTCCCACTGCTTTCGGCAGGCCGGAAAACGCCGTCGCGACGGTGATTCATGTCCATGGCAACGCCGGAAATATGTCGGCGCACTGGCCGTTAGTCAGTTGGCTGCCAGAACGCAACGTAAACCTGTTTATGTTTGATTACCGTGGTTTTGGCGAATCTGAGGGCACCCCATCACAAGAGGGGCTACTGGACGATACGAAAAGCGCGATAGATTATGTGCGGCATCGCGCCGACGTTAACCCCGAGCGCCTGGTACTGCTGGGGCAGAGCCTGGGCGGCAATAATGTACTGGCCGCCGTAGGCCACTGCGTAGGCTGCGCAAATATGCGCTACGCCGACCAGGCGGGCATACGTGCGATTATCCTTGACTCAACGTTTTTATCCTATTCCTCCATCGCCAACCAGATGATCCCGGGCAGCGGCTATTTGCTTGATGACCGCTATAGCGCGGATCGCAATATTGCCAGCGTCAGCCCCATTCCGGTATTGATTCTTCATGGCACGGCAGACCATGTTATTCCCTGGCAGGACAGTGAGAAATTGTATGCCCTCGCCCGGGAGCCCAAACAAAAAATCTTCATTCCTGACGGCGATCACATTGATGCTTTTTCCGGACGTTATGCAAACCTTTACCGTGATGCAATGATTAAATTTATTCAGACCGCGCTATCCGCTAAATAGCGCGACGCTGTATATATGCATATTTTATGATTAAGAATATATTTATTATACCGATAGTAAAAACCATTTTTTCCCGTTAGCGAAGGCGGTGGATTAGCGCTAGCGTAACAGTAATATTCAACTGATTTTTATAACAATTTATTTTCATTTGTTTTTCCTGAATATTACTGTGGAGTATGTGATGGCTATCAAAATTACGCCTGACGAGTTTAGTTTGCTTATCCAGCGATTAAACAAAAAATGGCGCGTGTTTGCCCCGTCCGCAGAGTTTCGCGGCGGACGTTTTTCCGACACTGACAACATTATTTATCAACGGATTAGCGGCTGGCGCGATCTCATCTGGCACGAGAAATCGCACATGTCGCCGAATACCATTATCGCCCCTATCACCGAAACGCTCTTTTATTTCGATAAAGACACCATTCAAATTGCCGAGACAGACACTTCCCCGATAATCATCTTTGCCCGCGCCTGCGACATTAACGCCATGTCGCGGCTGGATTATATGTATTTATCAAATGGGAATAATTCCGATTACAGTTATCAACTGCTACGGGAGCATATTCGTTTCGTCCTTATTGAGTGTGAAGAAAGCTTCGAAAATTGTTTCTGCGTCTCAATGGGTACCAATAAAACTGACTGTTATAGCGCCGCCATGCGTTTTAGCGATGAGGGCGCGCTTGTCAGCATCCGCGATCCCTTTATCGAGGCGGCGATACAAGGGCTGGGGCAGGAGGCTGACTATACCCCCTCTTTCGTCAGCGAAAACCGGGAAACCGTCGTCACGCCGGACAGCGTTTGCCACGATCCGCAAAAAATTCGCGACATTCTCACCCACCATCCGCTATGGGACGCCTACGACAGCCGCTGCATCAGTTGTGGCCGCTGCACTACCGGGTGCCCAACCTGTACCTGCTATAGCGTCTTTGACGTCGCCTATGATGAAAATCCGCAGCGCGGCGAACGCCGTCGCCAGTGGGCAAGCTGCATGGTGCCGGGCTTTAGCGACATGGCCGGCGGTCATGGTTTTCGCGAAAAACCCGGCGAGCGTCTGCGCTACCGCGCCCTGCATAAGGTCAATGACTACAAAGCGCGCAACGGCATTGAACATATGTGCGTCGGCTGCGGCCGCTGCGACGATCGCTGCCCGCAATACATCAAATTTTCTTTGATTATCAACAAAATGACCGCTGCCGTTCGGCAGGCGCTGGCAGAGGAGGCATAACGCATGTCACATTGTTCCTGTCATGATAAACCGCAGCACAGTTTGCTGCCTGCGGCGTACCGCATCCTCAGTATTACTCGCCACACGCCGCTGGAGTGGAATTTCCGCGTGGCCGTCGATTTTCCCGCGCACTGGGGGCAATTTGTTGAGGTGTCGCTGCCGCGCGTCGGCGAAGCGCCCATCTCCGTTTCCGACTACGGCGACGGCTGGATAGATCTGCTGATTCGTAATGTCGGAAAAGTGACCAGCGCCCTCTTTACGCTGAAAGAAGGCGACAACGTGTGGCTACGCGGCTGCTATGGCAATGGCTATCCGGTCGATACGCTGCGCCATAAGCCCTTACTGGTTGTCGCAGGCGGTACGGGCGTCGCGCCGGTGAAAGGCTTAATGCGCTATTTCGTTGAGAATCCCCAGGAAATTGGTCAACTGGATATGATTCTCGGCTATAAAAATCGCGATTGCGTGCTGTACAAAGAAGAAATGGCGACGTGGCGCGGCAAACATAATCTGGTACTCACGCTGGATGAAGGCGAGGCTGATGACCGTTACCAGATTGGCCGGGTGACCGATCGGCTTGCCGACATGACGCTTAGCGATATCGACACTATGCAGGCCATCGTCGTTGGGCCGCCAATAATGATTACCTTTACCGTAAAAATGCTGCTGCAAAAAGGGCTCAAGCCGGAGCAAATCTGGGTGGACTACGAACGCCGGATGGCCTGCTCCGTCGGGAAGTGCGGCCACTGCCGTATGGGCGAAGTGTATGTCTGCACCGACGGTCCGATATTTAACTACGCCGTCGCGCAACGTTTTGCCGATTAAGGAGAACATCATGAGCATTGATATTGATATCATTAAAGCCCGTGCGAAAAACGAATATCGCCTGTCAAAAGTGCGCGGCGAAGCCATGATCAGCGTCCGCATTCCCGGCGGTATTTTGCCCGCGCATTTGCTAACGGTGGCGCGTGACATCGCCGAAACCTGGGGCAACGGACAAATTCACCTCACTACCCGCCAGAAGCTGGCGATGCCGGGTATCCGTTACGAAGATATCGACAACGTGAACGCTGCGCTGGAGCCGTTTCTTCGCGAGATTGAAATAGAACTGTGCGACGTCCAGGTTGAGGATACCAAAGCGGGCTATCTCGCTATTGGCGGGCGAAATATTGTCGCCTGTCAGGGGAACCGCATTTGCCAGAAAGCCAACACTGACACGACCGGTCTGTCCCGTCGTCTTGAAAAACTGGTCTATCCCAGCCCTTATCATCTCAAAACGGTCATCGTCGGCTGCCCGAATGATTGCGCGAAGGCGTCAATGGCCGATCTGGGGATTATTGGCGTGGCGAAAATGCGCTTCACTGCCGATCGCTGTATCGGTTGCGGCGCCTGCGTGAAGGCCTGTAGTCACCACGCGGTAGGCTGCCTGGCGCTGAAGAACGGCAAAGCGGTCAAAGAAGAGTCCGCCTGTATCGGCTGCGGCGAGTGCGTGCTGGCCTGTCCGACGCTGGCCTGGCAACGTAAGCCGGATCAGCTCTGGCAAGTCCGTCTGGGCGGACGCACCAGTAAAAAGACGCCGCGCGTCGGCAAGCTCTTCCTCAACTGGGTGACTGAAGATGTGATAAAGCAGGTGATCGTTAACCTGTATGAATTTGAAAAAGAGATGCTCGGCGGAAAACCGATCTATCTACATATGGGCCATCTGATCGACAAAGGCGGCTACCTGCGTTTTAAAGAACGGGTACTGCGCGGCGTTCAGCTCAATCCGGAAGCGATGGTCGCCGAACGCATTTACTGGGCCGAAGACGAATCCGTCGCGCGGATGCATCTCAAACCCGCCGGGCACTAATCAACCACGCCATGGCCGCAGCCCGCCCACAGGCTGCGGCACGCTAAACCACATGACCAGCGCCGCGACAAGCAGTATGCCCCCTCCAGCCAGCGCCAGCGTTGACCAGCCTACCTGCCGCCATAACGCCGGCGCTTTGTTTCCACTGAGTTTCACCGCCAGAGCACGAAAAGTGTGTACCAGCAACGCCAGCGAGGTAATCGTTAGCGAGGTTCCCGCCGCCATCGCCAGTACCGACGCCATTCCCCAGCTAAAAACGCCAATCACTTTACTGAATAACAGCACCATTATCGCGCCGGAACAGGGCCGCATCCCCATAGACAGTACGATCATGAATCGCGCGCGCCAGTCATCGCCGCTATGCAATTGTTCCTGCGTCGGTAGATGCTGATGTCCGCAGCCGCATTTTTCATGGTGAACATGGCGCGGCGTAAAAGCGATAAAGACAGGTTTACGTAGCAGCGCGCGTAACCTTTTTATGGCCCGCCAGCACAGCAAAATGCCCAGCCCGCCAACTAACGCATAGCTCCCCTTTTCCAGCCAGAAGCCGCTCAGATGGAGCTGCCTGGCCGGAAGTTGCAATACGGTCAGCACGCCCACCACCAACCCGATAGCCACGAGCCCCTGTAATAACGCGGCGGCGAGGGTTAACACGATACTCGATTTCAACTTCGAAGGATGCGTCGCCAGCCATGTCGCGATCACCACTTTGCCGTGTCCCGGCCCCAGCGCATGAAGCACGCCATACATAAAACTCAGCAGAAGCAACGATCCGCCCGCCCGCTCAGGATGCGTCGCCACCGCGTTAAGCAGCGCGCTCAACTGCTGATTCACGTCCCGCTGCCAAAGAGCGCTTTTCAACATCACCTGCGGCCAGGCCTGCCACATCCACAGACCGCCAACCAGCATCAGCAGCAGGAATAACGCCAATGGCCACAGCGAGAGCCAGCGCCGCCCCGGAGTGCGTTGAGAAAAAATTACTGACATTGCAAGGTCACCGTTTGGGCAAACTGTTTACCTAAATCCATATCCTCCGGCGGCGCGTCCTCTTTATCCAGCGACTGGGCGAAACGTAGCGTCTCTTCGCCGGGCGCAGGAGTATAAACCTGAATCCGACACTTTTCGCGCAGCGGTTCCGGCATCGTGATATCGCTGTCCTGGTCATAATGCATATCGACATAATAAGAGGGATCAAACGTTGAAAAGGTATAAGTCTGTCCGCTTAACGGCTGCGGTTCAGCCAGCGGTAGCGTAAAGGTCAATACCGCCTGATGCGCGTCACGCGTCATACCGTATTCTGTCGGCCTGTTTTTAAACTTCACTTTCGCGCCATTGCGCCACACTTCTGTAAAGTAGTGCTGCCCAAGTACGTTAGCCATCACTTCCGCCGCCAACTTTTTCCATATTTCTGACCCCGGTGCCGCGTTTCCGGCGTCATACAGCAGATCTGCGGACGTCAGCGCGTCCATTGTCCAGCGCATTTTTAACGCCACAAATTGCTCATTTTCACTGACCACCTGCGTTTGCAGACGGATGAAGCTGTGCGGATGCGCCGCCGCCACGAAAGATAAAACGGCAAGAAATAGTGTTAAGGCGCTGCGTTTCACTGGCTTCATCTGTTCCTCGCGATAAAAATTCTGTGACACTCCTCAGCATTCCTGGCCTAAAAGCACGCTTATCACATTTTTCACACGCAAACTTTAGCTATCCTTACCAGACAAACTAACGGGAGACCTGACAGATGATGCCGACAATTGCCCCACCATCTGTACTTTCCGCTCCCCAGCGCCGCTGTCAGGTATTGCTGACGCTTTTCCAGCCGGAGCCAATTGCCACGGTGGAAATCTTCAGCGCGCTTAATGGCGTTGATGATGATACTGCCCGTGAGGATATCACTGAGACAAGCCTGGAGATCCAGCGCTATCATCGCCTTGCCATCACAACATGCCAGAACGGTTGCTATCGGATCGAAGGTACAGCACTCGATCAGCGCCTTTGCCTTTTACACTGGCTCAGGCGCGGCCTGCGTTTATGCCCGACCTTCGTCACGCAACAGTTTACCCCGGCCTTAAAAAACGCGCTAAAGCAGCGCGGTATCGCGCGTCCGCTGTATGACGATATTAATCTGCACGCGCTCATCAATCTGTGCGCCCGCCGGTTGCAAAAACCATTTGAACATCGCGACGTGCAGTTCCTGCGTCTCTTTTTACAGTATTGTCTGCTACAACACCATGCCGGCATCACCCCGGAATTCAACCCTGTGCAGCAGATTTGGGCGCAGTCGTGCGCGGAATATCCACTCGCCCAGGAAATTGGTCGTCACTGGCAGCGCCACGTGATGCAGGCCGCACCGCTCAATGAAGCGCTGTTTATGGCGTTACTGTTTTCAATGATTCGCCTCCCCGACCCGATTCGCGACACGCATCAACGGGCGCAGCAACTGCGACTGGAGGTGGCGCGGCTGGTGCTGCGCTTTCGAGAAAAAGGGAACGTACGCTTCAGCGACGAACAAGGGCTTAACGATCAGCTGTATGTCCATCTCGCCCAGGCGCTGAACCGAAGTTTATTCACGATTGGCATCGATAATACGCTTCCGGAAGAGTTTAACCGTCTTTATCCGCGTCTGGTTCGCACCACACGTGAGGCGCTCGCCGGATTTGAAGCCGAATATGGTATCCACTTTTCCGAGGAAGAGACGGGGCTGGTGGCAGTGATTTTCGGCGCCTGGCTAATGCAGGATAACGATTTGCATGAGAGACAGATCGTATTGTTAGCGGATAAAAATGATGCGCTGGAGACGCATATTGAGCAGCAACTGCGTGAACTGACCCTGTTGCCGCTGAATATCAGACGGATATCGCTCCAGGCGTTTCAAAAAGAGGGATGCCCGCGCGGCGTAGCGCTGATTGTTACCCCTTACGCCACGCCGCTACCGCTCTTCTCACCGCCGTTAATTCATGCGGATCGCGCCCTCACAGAGCACCAACAGCAGCAGATCCGCAAGATCCTGGAATCATGACGCGGCAACCACTTTGGGCCGAAGGAAGATAGCGGGCAATGCCACCAGCGCCATAATCCAGAATACGCCGCCGCCCAGATGTTGATACAGAAAACCGGCAAATACCGTCATAATCGCGATACTGCCGCCCATCGCCACAGCGGAATAGACGGCCTGCAAACGAATCACCTCGCTTCCCTGACGCGCAGCGATATAGCGCATGGCGGCCAGATGGCAAACGGTAAACGTGCCACAGTGCAGGATTTGTATCACAATCAGCCACGGCAACGCCGTACTCCAGCCCATCAGTCCCCAGCGTACCACGCCGCACACAGCGGAAAGCAACAGCAAGTCGCGGGCGCTAAACCGGCGGAATAGCTTTTTACTCAGGGCGAAAATGATCACTTCCGCCACCACGCCCAACGACCATAAATAGCCGACCGCCGATGCTGAATAGCCAGCCCCCTGCCAGTAGATGGCGCTAAAACCGTAGTAGGCGGCGTGCGCCCCTTGCAGCAAACAGACGCAGGCGAGAAAACGCCAACTTTGTGCCACCAGCGTACGCCAGGCGGGCCAGCCTGCGCTCTCCTGCTGACGGCTTTCCCCTTGCGGCGGCACGCTGGGACGTAACAACATACCCAGCAACATCGAGGCGACGCCGAGCGTCAGTAGCGCCAGAATCGCCTGGTAATCGTATAAACTCACCAGCTTACCGGTCAGCGCCGACCCTATCACGAAGGCGATGGACCCCCACAGCCGCACCCGACCATAGTCCAGGGTAATTTGCTTTTGCCAGGTATTGGCCAGCGCATCGGTCAGCGGCACCAGTGGCGAAAAGAAGAGGTTAAACCCAACCATCACCACCATTAGCCACGCGACATGCGTTCCTGCCCAAAATGCCAGCGCAAATACCAGCGTCAGCAATGCCAGGACGCGCAGCGCGGAGATCAACCGCGAAGGATCGCTTACGCGAGGCGCAATGAGCAGACTACCGAGAAAACGCGCGACCAGACCCACGCCCAGCAGAAGACCGATGGTTTCCGGCGTTAGCCCAAGACCTTTGAGCCAGACGCTCCAGAAGGGCAGAAAAATACCGTAACTAAAGAAGTAGGTGAAATAACTGAGCGCCAGCCAGCGCGTGGAATGCAATACCATGATTCCCTCCCGTTTGGAGGCGATAGTCTGGCGGTAAACGGTTGCGCTGGCAAGGGTAACATAAGGTTAACAGGCGGAGGGAGAAGTTCAAACGGCAACGCCGCCGGATAATGACTTCCGGCGGCGTCACGTTATGGCGCATAAGTAATGCCCGACAGACGCAGCGCCATCGGGCCATTTTCACAACACAAGCGCTTATGCGTAAACCGGGAAGCGTGCGCAGATATCCAGCACTTTCGCTTTCACGCGTTCAATGGTGGCTTCATCATTGATGTTGTCCAGCACGTCACACATCCAGCCAGCCAGCTCTTTCACTTCCGCTTCTTTGAAGCCGCGACGAGTAACCGCCGGAGAACCAATACGGATACCGGAGGTCACGAACGGGCTCTTAGGATCGTTCGGCACGCTGTTTTTGTTCACGGTGATGTTAGCACGGCCCAGCGCGGCGTCAGCTTCTTTACCGGTCAGGTTTTTATCCACCAGGTCCAGCAGGAACAGGTGGTTCTCAGTGCCGCCAGACACCACTTTGTAGCCGCGGTTCAGGAACACTTCCACCATCGCTTTGGCGTTTTTCGCCACCTGCTGCTGGTAAACTTTGAACTCCGGCTCCATCGCTTCTTTCAGCGCTACCGCTTTACCGGCGATCACGTGCATCAGCGGGCCGCCCTGCGCGCTTGGGAAGACGGCGGAGTTCAGTTTTTTATACAGCTCTTCATCGCCGCCCTTCGCCAGGATCAGGCCGCCGCGCGGACCCGCCAGGGTTTTGTGGGTGGTGGTGGTGACAACGTGAGCGTGCGGAACCGGGTTCGGGTAAACGCCTGCGGCAATCAGGCCCGCCACGTGCGCCATGTCGACAAACAGGTATGCGCCGATGCTGTCAGCGATTTCACGCATTTTTGCCCAGTCAACCACGCCGGAGTAGGCAGAGAAGCCACCGATAATCATCTTCGGCTTGTGCTCTTTGGCCAGCTTCGCCATCTCGTCATAGTCAATTTTACCGGACTCATCGATACCGTAAGGTACGATGTTGTACAGTTTACCGGAGAAGTTAACCGGGGAGCCGTGAGTCAGGTGGCCGCCCTGCGCCAGGTTCATACCCAGAACGGTATCGCCCGGCTGCAGCAGCGCGGTGTAAACAGCGAAGTTAGCCTGAGAACCGGAGTGCGGCTGCACGTTAGCGTAGTCGGCGCCGAACAGTTCTTTCGCGCGGTCGATAGCCAGTTGCTCTACGACATCAACGTATTCGCAACCGCCGTAGTAGCGCTTGCCCGGATAACCTTCAGCGTATTTGTTGGTCAGCTGAGACCCCTGCGCCTGCATCACGCGCGGGCTGGTGTAGTTTTCGGAGGCGATCAGTTCGATGTGCTCTTCCTGACGTACTTTTTCCTGCTCCATAGCCTGCCACAATTCGGCATCATAATCGGCAATGTTCATTTCACGCTTTAACATCCGCATCTCCTGACTCAGCTAACAATAAAATTTGTGCCTGAAAAGGCAGTCCGTGGGACTTCGGCCAACAGTATAACCGAATCATTCTTCGATAACAGGTCTTGACAAAGGTTTTTACGCAAACGATTACCTATGCGTCAGATAAGGGTTTCCTGAACGAGAGTCTGACGAATTTCAACGGATTTCTTTTCAGCTTTGTGATGCAGATTTTTCACGTTGTTACCTCCATAACGTAAAGCAGAGAAGATCCATTTACAATGCAAGGGTATTTTTATAAGATGCATTTGATATACATCATTAGATTTTCACATAAAGGAAGCACGTATGCTTGACGCACAAACCATCGCTACAGTAAAGGCCACCATTCCCCTGCTGGTTGAAACAGGACCGAAACTGACCGCCCACTTCTACGACCGTATGTTTACGCATAACCCGGAGCTCAAAGAAATCTTCAATATGAGCAACCAGCGTAACGGCGATCAGCGTGAAGCCCTGTTTAATGCTATCGCGGCCTACGCCAGCAATATCGAAAATTTACCGGCGTTGCTGCCGGCGGTAGAAAAAATCGCGCAGAAGCACACCAGCTTCCAGATTAAGCCGGAGCAGTACAACATCGTCGGGACACATCTGCTGGCGACGCTGGACGAAATGTTCAACCCGGGCCAGGAAGTGCTGGACGCGTGGGGCAAAGCCTATGGCGTACTGGCTAACGTCTTTATTCATCGGGAAGCCGAGATTTATCACGAGAACGCCAGCAAAGACGGCGGCTGGGAAGGCACGCGCCCCTTCCGCATCGTTGCGAAAACCCCGCGTAGCGCACTGATCACCAGCTTTGAGTTTGAACCAGTCGACGGCGGTACGGTGGCGGAATACCGTCCCGGGCAGTATCTGGGCGTCTGGCTGAAGCCGGAAGGTTTTGCGCATCAGGAGATCCGCCAATATTCACTGACCCGTAAACCCGATGGCAAAGGGTACCGTATTGCCGTGAAGCGTGAAGACGGCGGCCAGGTATCAAACTGGTTACACCATCACGCCAGCGTAGGCGATGTGGTGCATCTGGCTGCGCCGGCAGGTGACTTCTTTATGAATGTCGCCGCTGATACCCCCGTTTCGCTGATTTCCGCTGGCGTCGGCCAGACGCCGATGTTAGCGATGCTCGATACGCTGGCGAAAGAACAGCATACCGCGCAGGTGAACTGGTTCCACGCGGCGGAGAACGGCGACGTCCATGCGTTTGCCGACGAAGTGAGCGAGCTGGGCCGTACACTGCCGCGTTTCACTGCCCATACCTGGTACCGCGAGCCGACTGAGGCCGATCGCGCCCAACGCCTCTTCGACAGCGAAGGGCTGATGGATTTAAGCAAACTGGAAGCCGCGATCAGCGATCCAGCAATGCAGTTCTATCTTTGCGGCCCGGTAGGCTTTATGCAGTTTGCCGCAAAACAACTGGTTTCACTTGGCGTGAATAACGAAAACATTCATTACGAATGCTTCGGCCCGCATAAAGTGCTGTAATTGCAACAAATCCTCTGAATAAATATCCTCCGGCATAGCCGGAGGTTTTTCAGATGCGCCTATAAGGCTCTCTTACCAGCCGCGCCCTAACAGGCGCATACGATCTGACATTTGCATCAAACTTCGTTACTTACGGCCCGTAAACGGGCTGCCCGGATACGGGATCGATAATTGCTCACCCATTTTATCCTCTTCAAGCTGGTGCTTTATGTAGTCCTGTATCTTCGCCGTGTTCTTACCCACCGTATCGACATAGTACCCTCTGCACCAGAACTCCCTGTTCCTGTATTTGAATTTTAGATCCCCAAACTGCTCGTAAAGCATCAGACTACTTTTACCCTTCAGATATCCCATGAAACTCGACACACTCATCTTCGGCGGGATCTCCAGAAGCATGTGAATATGATCTGCACAACATTCTGCTTCCAGAATTCGTACGTTTTTCCATTCACACAATTTTCTTAATATGCTGCCTACTGCCCTACGCTTCTCTCCATAGAACGCTTGTCTTCGGTATTTGGGCGCGAAAACTATGTGATATTTACAGTTCCATCGGGTGTGCGCTAAGCTCTTTTCGTCCCCCATTGGGACCCCCTTTTGATTTCTTGTTGAACTTTTGCAGTTGCCAGACCGCAAGATGTTTTAACAAATCAAAAGGGGTTTTAATAACTGGCTTAAAGCTGAAAGCTTTCCGGAACCCCCAGCCTAGCTGGGGGTTTTCCATAGACAAAAAACGGGCGTTATCGTTAAGGCGAACGCCCGTTTTCCTCCCCGTTCCCCTGCTTATTGCGCTGCTTTTTATGCCTTTCTTTTACAAAAAAGGGGAATAAAAAAAGTCTGTGCAAATCGTGTTATTATTAACGTTTGACTTAGCTCGTTAGGGCATCTTTTTATGCAGCAACCTGTTGTACGCATTGGAGAGTGGCTGGTTACACCTTCTGTTAATCAGATCAGTCGTCAGGGACGCCAGATTACTCTTGAACCACGGCTGATCGATCTTCTGATGTATTTTGCGCATCACCCGGATGAAGTGTTAAGCCGGGATAACATTATTGATCATGTCTGGATGCGCACCATCGTGACCAACCATGTTGTCACCCAAAGCATTTCTGAACTACGCAAATCATTAAGAGATGGCGGAGACAGCAATGCTGAATACATCGTTACCGTACCTAAACGCGGCTATAAGCTGACGGCGCCGGTTATCTGGTGCGAAGAAAATAGCGATGAGATCGATAATTCATCAACGTCGCCGCCGCCGCCGATCGCAGCGACGAATGCAGAACCGACGGAGGGGGTTACTGCCGCTACGCCTGTGCCGCCCGCCTCTTTGCAAACGCCGACTAAAAAGGCGAAAAAGCCGCGTATTGCCGCTTTCTGGACGTGGGTGATGTTCCTGCTCTCGCTGGCGACGCTGGTGGTGTTTATCGTGATGTCGGTGGTAGATCATAATGCCGCGGTAACAAAAACGCGGTTATTACTTAACCCACGAGATATAGATGTTCGTTTTGAAGGCGGCAATTCCTGTAATAACTGGGTCTCTCAGGAGTCCTACGCCATCGGTCTGGGCGGCTTAATCACCGACCTGCTGAACACCTACTCGACTTTTATGGTGCACGATAAAACCAATTACCGGGTCAATGAGCCAAGCAGCTCCGGTAAGACGTTAACCATTCAGTTTGTCAATCAGCGCCACTATCGGGCGCAGCAGTGCTTTATGTCTGTAGTGCTCATTGATAACGCCGATGGTTCAACCATGCTGGATAAGCGTTATTTCGTCACCAATACTAACCAGTTGTCCATCCAGGATGATCTGTTTAATAGCCTGTCTTTCGTTTTAACACAGCCCTGGCCTAATCGTATGCGAGAACAACTGGCCCTGTTCAGAACGCCGCAAAATACCGCACTGATGCGTTTTTATGAGGCGCGCCAGCTTATTCTGAGCGGCGATGCGCAGGCGCTAGGTAAAGCCAGCGATATTCTGAATGGCATTATTAAGGAAACGCCTGATTTCAACTATGCCTATGAATATAAAGTGCTGGTAGATGTATTACGGCAATCACAGCAGCCGTTTGATAAAGAACAAGTGGCCGCACTGAACGAAGAGTTTAAAAAAATAGATCAAATTCCGGGCGTTGAGAAAACGTCTGTTTATTATAAAATCAAGACCGTCGATCTGTTAGGCAAAGGTGATATCGATGCAGCGTATGAGGAAATCAATAAAAGCATCGAGCTTGAAATGTCGTGGTTTAACTATGTCCTGTTGGGGAAAGTTTACGAAATGAAAGGTGAGAATCGTCTGGCCGCTGATGCCTATCTGACCGCCTTTAATTTACGTCCAGGTGAAAACACTCTGTACTGGATCGAGAACGGCGTATTTCAGACATCCGTTCAGAAAATTGTCCCTTATCTGAATAGTTTTCTGGCAGAAGATTAAATTTAACGCTGAACCATGACAAATAAAAGCGAAAAGATATTAAATTTTTCGCTTTTATTTTGTGAAAAACATGTTGCCAAAAATAGCTTATGTTAATTTTGGCAACATATTCATTGCAAAGATATGTAAATATAACTCTTTGTAATTAAACGATGTTTATCCTTTCATGATATTTTCCATGATATTTATATGTTAATTCAAAAAAATCAATCTATCAGTTTTTTCATGTTTGTGTTTATTTCACTTTTTCTTTAGGACTTATCTCAACCCATTCGTTAATCTTGTCGACAGTTGAACGGGCACGCAGCATATATGAAGCATAAGCCCGGTTCTTAAAAATACAGCTCAGGAGAAATGAACATGAGTTCTGTCAAAAAGATCGGGCTATTTGCCTGTACTGGCGTCGTTGCCGGTAATATGATGGGGAGCGGGATTGCATTATTACCCGCCAACCTTGCCAGTATTGGTGGCATTGCCATCTGGGGCTGGGTAATTTCTATTATTGGGGCAATGTCGCTGGCTTATGTTTATGCGAGGCTGGCAACCAAAAACCCTCAACAGGGTGGCCCTATCGCTTATGCTGGGGAAATATCTCCGGCGTTTGGTTTCCAGACCGGCGTTCTTTATTATCACGCAAACTGGATTGGTAACTTAGCCATCGGTATTACCGCGGTTTCTTATCTTTCTACGTTCTTCCCGGCATTAAATAATCCAATACCGGCAGGTATTGCCTGTATTGCTATCGTCTGGCTGTTCACCTTTATTAATATGCTGGGTGGGGCCTGGGTCAGCCGCTTGACAACGATTGGCCTATTCCTGGTGCTGATCCCGGTAGTCTTGACCGCAGTCGCCGGCTGGCATTGGTTCGATATCGCGACCTATCACGCGAACTGGAACACGTCCACGACGACCGACTCTCACGCCATTGTTAAAAGTATTCTGCTCTGCCTGTGGGCGTTCGTTGGCGTTGAGTCTGCCGCCGTCAGCACCGGCATGGTGAAAAACCCGAAACGCACCGTACCGCTGGCAACCATGCTGGGTACCGCGCTGGCAGGCATCATCTATATCGCTGCGACTCAGGTTATCGCCGGGATGTTCCCAGCTTCCGTTATGGCCTCTTCCGGCGCGCCGTTCGCTATCAGTACCTCCACGATTCTGGGTGGCTGGGCTGCGCCGCTGGTTTCCGCCTTTACCGCTTTCGCCTGCCTGACGTCTCTGGGCTCCTGGATGATGCTGGTCGGCCAGGCTGGGGTTCGCGCCGCCAACGACGGCAACTTCCCGAAAATTTACGGTGAAATGGATAAAAACGGTATTCCGAAAAAAGGTCTGCTGTTGGCTGCGGTGAAAATGACGGCGCTGATGATTCTGATCACCATCATGAACTCCAGCGGCGGTAAAGCGTCCGACCTGTTCGGCGAACTGACCGGGATTGCCGTACTGCTTACCATGCTGCCGTACTTCTACTCCTGTGTTGACCTGATTCGCTTCGAAGGGTTCAACATCCGTAACTCGGTAAGCCTGATTTGTTCTGTACTGGGCTGCGCATTTTGCTTCATCGCACTGATGGGCGCCAGCTCCTTCGAACTCTCCGGCACCTTTATCGTCAGTCTGATCATCCTGATGTTCTACGGTCGCAAAATGCACCAGCGCCAGAACAACGACAGCGACAACAATACGGCTGAAGCGCTTTAACCGCTAACTCCTTTTTCTCAAAGCCCCTTTCGTCACCTGCTATAGCGTAGCGGGAGGGGCCCACTTTACCAGGAACAAGACTATGAACGTTATTGCTATCATGAACCACATGGGCGTCTACTTTAAAGAAGAGCCTATTCGTGAACTGCATCGTGCACTGGAAGGTTTAAATTTCCGTATCGTCTATCCAAACGACCGAGAAGACCTGCTGAAGCTGATTGAAAATAACTCCCGCCTTTGCGGCGTCATTTTCGACTGGGATAAATATAACCTTGAGCTTTGCGAAGAGATTAGCAAGCTGAACGAGTATATGCCGCTGTACGCCTTCGCCAACAGCTACTCTACGCTGGACGTCAGCCTCAACGATCTGAGAATGCAGGTTCGCTTCTTTGAATATGCTTTAGGCGCCGCAGCCGATATCGCGGCGAAAATTCGCCAGAATACCGATGAATACATCGACAATATTCTGCCGCCGCTGACAAAAGCGCTGTTCAAATATGTGCGCGAAGGGAAATATACTTTCTGTACGCCTGGCCACATGGGCGGGACCGCTTTCCAGAAAAGCCCCGTCGGCAGCATCTTTTATGATTTCTTCGGCCCGAACACGATGAAATCCGATATTTCGATTTCCGTTTCTGAACTGGGTTCGCTGCTGGACCACTCCGGCCCGCATAAAGAAGCGGAAGAGTATATCGCCCGCGTCTTTAACGCCGAACGTAGCTACATGGTGACGAACGGCACCTCTACGGCGAACAAAATCGTCGGTATGTACTCCGCGCCGGCAGGCAGCACGGTACTGATTGACCGTAACTGCCATAAATCGCTGACCCATCTGATGATGATGAGCGACATTACGCCGATTTATTTCCGCCCAACCCGTAACGCCTACGGTATTCTTGGCGGTATTCCGCAAAGCGAGTTCCAGCACGCCACTATCGCTAAACGGGTAAAAGAGACGCCTAACGCAACCTGGCCGGTCCATGCTGTTATTACTAACTCAACCTATGACGGTCTGTTGTATAACACTGACTACATCAAGAAAACTCTGGATGTGAAGTCCATTCATTTTGACTCCGCCTGGGTGCCTTATACCAATTTCTCCCCTATTTATCAGGGTAAATGCGGTATGAGCGGCGACCGTGTGGAAGGCAAAATCATTTATGAAACCCAGTCCACGCATAAACTGCTGGCGGCGTTTTCACAGGCATCCATGATTCATGTTAAAGGCGACATTAACGAAGAAACCTTTAACGAAGCCTACATGATGCATACCACCACTTCTCCGCACTACGGTATCGTAGCGTCTACTGAAACCGCAGCGGCGATGATGAAAGGTAATGCGGGTAAACGCCTGATTAACGGCTCTATTGAACGTGCGATTAAATTCCGTAAAGAAATTAAACGCCTGAAAAGCGAATCTGACGGCTGGTTCTTTGACGTATGGCAGCCGGAACATATCGATGGAGCTGAGTGCTGGCCGCTGCGTTCAGATAGCGCATGGCATGGCTTCAAAAATATCGATAACGAACACATGTACCTCGACCCGATCAAAGTCACTATCCTGACGCCGGGGATGAAGAAAGACGGTACGATGGATGAGTTCGGTATTCCGGCAAGTCTGGTCGCCAAATATCTCGATGAACGCGGCATCATCGTAGAAAAAACCGGTCCATACAACCTGCTGTTCCTGTTCAGCATTGGTATCGACAAAACCAAAGCTCTGAGCCTGCTGCGCGCGCTCACTGAATTTAAACGCGCCTTTGACCTGAACCTGCGCGTCAAAAACATTCTGCCGGCACTGTACCGCGAAGCGCCTGAGTTTTATGAAAATATGCGCATCCAGGAACTGGCGCAGAATATTCATAAACTGGTCGAACATCATAATCTGCCGGACTTAATGTACCGTGCGTTTGAAGTGCTGCCGAAAATGGTGATGACGCCGTATACTGCGTTCCAGAAAGAGCTGCATGGCGAAACGGAAGAGGTGTATCTTGAAGAGATGGTTGGACGCGTCAACGCCAACATGATCCTTCCTTACCCTCCGGGAGTGCCGCTGGTGATGCCTGGTGAAATGATCACCGAGGAAAGCCGTCCGGTACTGGAATTCCTGCAAATGCTGTGCGAAATCGGCGCCCACTATCCGGGCTTCGAAACCGATATCCACGGCGCCTATCGTCAGGCAGACGGACGTTACACCGTTAAGGTGCTGAAAGAAAATACGAAATAAGTACCAAAGGGAAGTGGCTTGCCACTTCCCTTTTTTCACGCAGCAAGGAGACTTTATGAAAACACCCTCACAACCGCGCGCGATTTTTTACATCGTGGCGATTCAAATTTGGGAATACTTCAGCTTTTACGGCATGCGTGCCTTACTCATCCTTTATCTTACCCACCAGCTTGGTTTTAATGACAGCCACGCGATCAACCTCTTCAGCGCCTACGCCTCTTTAGTTTACGTTACCCCTATTCTTGGCGGCTGGCTTGCCGACCGCCTGCTTGGCAACCGCGTGGCGGTTATCACCGGCGCCCTGTTGATGACGCTGGGTCATGTGGTATTGGGCTTAGAATCTGATTCAACGTTGAGTTTATATGCGGCGCTGGCCATTATTATCTGCGGCTACGGCTTGTTTAAATCCAATATTAGCTGTCTGCTGGGCGAACTTTACGCCCCTGATGACAACCGCCGCGACGGGGGATTCTCGCTGCTCTACGCCGCCGGGAATATTGGATCGATAGCCGCGCCGATCGCCTGTGGTCTGGCGGCGCAGTGGTATGGCTGGCATGTCGGCTTTGCGCTGGCGGGCGTGGGAATGTTCATCGGCCTGCTCATCTTTTTAAGCGGTCATCGCCACTTTCAGCAGACGCGCGGTGTTAATCGCCCCGCGCTGCGGGCGGTTAAATTCGCCCTTCCAACCTGGGGTTGGCTGGTATTAATGCTGTGTATCGCACCGGTATTCTTCACCCTCCTGCTGGAAAATAACTGGTCTGGCTATGTGCTGGCCATTGTCTGCGTCTTCGCGGCGCAACTTATCGCCCGTATTATGGTTAAATTTCCCGAACACCGTCGCGCCTTGTGGCAAATCGTTCTGTTAATGATCACCGGCACTCTCTTCTGGGTTCTGGCGCAGCAGGGCGGAAGTTCGATCAGTTTATTCATCGACCGTTTTGTCAACCGCCACTGGCTAAACATGACCGTCCCCACCGCATTGTTCCAGTCGGTCAATGCGATTGCGGTGATGGCGGCGGGCGTGGTGCTGGCGTGGCTGAGCAGCCCGAAAGAGAGCGCCCGCTCGGTGCTGCGCGTCTGGCTTAAATTTGCCGTGGGGCTGGTATTGATGGGCGGCGGTTTTATGCTGCTGGCGCTAAACGCGCATCAGGCCCGGTTAGACGGGCAGGCATCAATGGGAATGATGATCGCAGGGCTGGCGCTGATGGGCTTTGCGGAACTGTTTATTGATCCGGTCGCGATGGCGCAAATTACCCGCCTCAACCTGCCTGGCGTCACGGGCGTACTGACCGGTATTTATATGCTGGCGACCGGCGCGGTCGCTAACTGGCTGGCTGGCGTGGTCGCGCAACAAACCACGGAATCGCAAATTAGTGATACGGCGGTAGCCGCCTACGGACACTTTTTCTCGCAAATGGGCGAGTGGACGCTAAGTTGCGTGGCGCTGATCGTCGCCATTGTCGGCCTGAGATGGGTTTGCACCCGGACTACATCGGCGCTACCGCAGGGCGATTAAACGGTGGTTCGCTGCCCACAAGGAGGAGACGGGCAGCGAATCGGCACATCAGATAGCCGCGTCGTCTTCTTCGCCAGTACGGATACGAATAACGCGGGCGACATCAAAGACAAAGATCTTACCGTCGCCGATTTTCCCCGTCTGCGCGGTACGAATGATGGTATCAACACAGGTATCCACGATGTCGTCAGGCACAACGATTTCAATTTTTACCTTCGGCAGAAAATCCACCATATATTCCGCGCCGCGATACAGCTCGGTGTGGCCTTTTTGACGGCCAAAACCTTTGACTTCAGTGACCGTCATGCCGGTAATACCTACCTCGGCCAGCGCTTCACGGACATCGTCCAGCTTGAAGGGTTTAATAATCGCATCAATCTTTTTCATGCTATTCCTTGAAAAGGTCGCCTGTGTTTTGATCGGTTAAACGTAACATATTTCGCGCTACTTTACGGCATGAAAACTACTCTTTGAAATCATTCGCATCCAGTTCGTGACGGGAGAGTAGCTTATAGAATTCCGTGCGGTTGCGCCCCGCCATCCTTGCCGCGTGCGTCACGTTACCTTTGGTAATTTGCAGTAACTTGCGCAGATAGTTCAGTTCAAATTGGTTTCGCGCTTCGGCAAAAGTTGGCAGCGCGGTGTTTTCGCCTTCCAGCGCCTGCTCGACCAACGCATCGCTGATCACCGGCGAAGAAGTTAACGCCACGCATTGTTCAATGACGTTGACCAGTTGGCGCACGTTGCCCGGCCAGCTTGCCGTCATCAGCCGTTTCATTGCATCAGTAGAAAAGGCGCGAACAAACGGTTTATGCCGCTGTGCCGACTGTCTGAGCAGATGATTAGCCAGCAGCGGAATATCCTCGGTACGCTCCGCCAGCGCCGGAATTTTCAGGCTCACGACATTCAGCCGGTAGTACAAATCTTCACGAAATTCGCCCCGCGCCATCGCCTTCGGCAGATCGCGGTGCGTCGCGGAAATAATTCGCACGTCGATATCAATATCGCGATTGCTGCCCAGCGGCCTGACTTTGCGCTCCTGTAACACCCGCAGCAGCTTCACCTGTAACGGCGCGGGCATATCGCCAATTTCATCCAGAAACAGCGTGCCGCCTTCCGCCGCCTGGAACAACCCTTCACGATTGCTCACTGCGCCGGTAAAGGCGCCGCGCGCATGGCCGAATAATTCGGACTCCAGCAACTGTTCCGGTAACGCGCCGCAGTTAATGGCGACAAACGGCTTGTTACTGCGCGGGCTGGCATTATGAATCGCCTGTGCGAAAATCTCTTTCCCGGTGCCGCTTTGTCCGTTAATCAATACGCTGACATCCGACTGCGCGACCATGCGCGCCTGTTCAAGCAGTCGCAGCATCAGCGGGCTACGGGTAACGATAGCGTTGCGCCAGCTATCGTCCGTCGCGGGAGCGGACTGCTCCAGCGCTTCATCTATCGCTTTATATAACGCGTCTCTGTCGATCGGCTTCGTCAAAAAGCTGAATACGCCTTTCTGGGTAGCGGCCACCGCATCCGGAATAGAACCATGCGCCGTCAGAATGATAACCGGCATTCCCGGCTGTACTTTCTGAATTTCTGTGAACAGTTGCATACCATCCATTTCGTCCATGCGCAGGTCGCTTATTACCAGATCCACTTTTTCCCGATGTAGTACCCGTAGTCCTTCCTGGCCGCTCTCTGCGGTCACGACGCTGTATCCTTCACTGGTCAGGCGCATACCGAGCAATTTCAGTAATCCGGGATCGTCATCGACCAGCAGCAGGTGCGCCGGTTTACGGCTTATCATGGCGTTACCTCATCTTGTGACGGCGACGGCGCCGCGCCATCTTCAGACGTCGCGGGTTTGTCATTCGTATGCGGCGTATCGGCGTTGTAATTCCCTGCCGGTTTTCGTGTCGAAAGCTGGCGCTCAATATCGGTTAAACTCTCCAGCTTACGGGTGGTAAGATCGAGCTGCGTTTGCAAGGCCTGTTGCTGCTGGCGCAGCGCATCCAGCTCACTATCTGACATTTGCTGGAGTTTGCTATAACGCTGACGTTCGGCAGAAAGCGCCAGTTGCAGCGCCTGACCGTCATGCCAGATTTGGTAGACGGGCCGTACCTGAGCCGGTATTTGCGCGCTTAACGCCTCCAGACGGGTCACTATGGCGCGCCGCTCCGGCGGCGTAATTTTTGCATCCGCCAGTAAAATCCCGCGCCTGAAGGCATTTTGCCAGTTATCATCCGTCAACGCGCGCGCCTCTGCGCGCGACTGAACCGGCATCAGACGATCGGCGCAGTCAATCGTGCGTAGCCAGTACAGCGGATTCGTCTCCACCGCCTGCCCGCGTAGCGACCAGATATCCGCGCACGCCGTCGGGAGATAATCCGCCAGTTGATAATGGGGGAGCGTGTCCTGCGCTGCGCTACCGGGCAGTTGCTGTGAAGCATGGGGAACACATGCGGTCAGCGCCAGACACGATATGCCCACCGGTATTCCCCACCGCAAAAGGCATCGTTTAATAGTTTGGACGAAAACGTGTGACATACGCACCAGGCTTAAATTCATATTAGTGTTTGTCAGATGCAGGCAATGGCAGCGAGATGCGAAAACAAACTTCCTGCGCGTTGTCATCCACCAGTTGGATCTCTCCCTGCATTCGACGAATACAATCTCTGGCGATACTCAGCCCTAACCCACTGCCTTTTACCGCCCCTTTTCGCTGGTGGCTTCCCTGGAAAAAAGGCTCAAAAATCATTTCTCTTTCGGTTTGCGGAATCGGCTCGCCGCTATTAACCACATCGATATAAACCGTGGAGCCCTGAGAGCGACTACGGATACAAATGTTACCGGATTCAGCGCCATAGTGCACCGCGTTGGAATAGAGATTATCCAGCACGCTCATCAGCAACATGGGCTCTGCTATGCAGCGTTCGGCCTCCAGGTCGACATCGGTATGCATCATTTTAGCGCGGGCAGGCAAACTGTGGGCGGAAACCACCATATCCACAAGCGGCGCGATATCGACCGCTTCCAGCTCTGTGGCACTGTCTACCAGTTTCCGGTTGTAATCAAGCAATTGCTCAATCAATTTTTGTAAATTACGACTGCTGTCATCCAGAATATCGACCACCTCTTTTTGCTCCGGCGTCAGCGGCCCAACCACCTGATCGGCCAGCAGCTCAGTCCCCTCGCGCATACTGGCCAGCGGGGTTTTCAGCTCATGGGACAGGTGACGTAGAAACTGATGGCGCTGGGATTCCAGCCACGCCAGACGCTCACTCAGCCAGATAATGCGCTGCCCCACCGATCGTAATTCACGCGGACCGGTAAAGGTGACGGTATTCCCCAAAGAACGGCCTTCGCCCAGGCGATTAATCATCCGTTCAATTCCTTTCACCGGCCCGATAATCATGCGGGTAAAAAGTAGCACCATCGCCAGGCTCACCAGAAATAGCACCAGCGCCTGCCAGCCGAAAAATTGTCCGCGCTCGGCGATTTCTTGTTGTAACTGCTGCCCGCGCGAGTAAACCACGGTACGCGTCGCCTGCACCATTTCCGTATTCGCGTTGGCAAAGGCCTCCAGGCGCGCGGCCGCTGCCGCTTCCGGGCCGCTATCTTTACACTGCAATTGCGCCAGCGCGTTTAAATCCTGGCGTAACGCCTGATACAACTTATCATCCGGCAAGACGCCGGCATGGGCGTCCAGCATATCGCTATAGCGCTTACGCTGGCTTTGATACACTTTTGCCAGCGTCGGATCGTCAAGCACGCAATACTGTCGGTAGCTTCGCTCCATCTCCAGCGCGACGTTGGTCATCGCCTCGCTGCGCCGGGCGTCAATAAGCGTGCTGCGGTTAGTCACCGCAGCCTGATCGCTTAACGCGTTAAGGCTTTGCCACGCCTGCCAGGCCAGAACCAGCAACGGCAGCAGGATCAGCAAAAAGGCCAGCATGACCAATTGTCGTAAAGAACGGGGGAAAACAGACCAGCGCTTCAACGTGTCGCTCACATAAAAGAAGAATAAAAAAGATGCTAACCGAGGGAAGCGCCAGATACAACAAAGCCGGGCTAAACCCGGCTTTGTTATGGAATAAGGCGGTGCCTAACTCGACGTTTCGCCCGGAGGTTGATAAAGCTACGCTGTTATCAGAAGTTGGACGGCAGGCACCTTGTTGTGCGTCATTCGAAGTTTATGTAGCGCGTCCCTAAGGGGCTGACATAAGAAGGTGAATGAGCCACTGGTTACCATTATGCAGTAATTGTGCCAACATTCAAAAGAATTTGTTAACATAATGATAGATATGAAAAATATCGTTATTCATGCTAAAAATGGCTCTGTCTGTTTTTTGCCCTTTCTGTCGCCAATCAGCAACACCTGCAACACCTAAAAATAAAACAATTTAAAATCAAATAGTTAAATGTCTCTTTTTGGCGACAACCTATCCCCCACTCATGTCGGGATTTCCCGACACTTTAATCTTGCGGCATAAGCGCTAGTTTATTGCCGGATGGCGGCGTAAACGCCTTATCCGGCCTACCGCTTGACGTTCAAGACGGTAGCTACAACCGCGCTTCCCCGTGGGCCTGATAAGCGCCGTCTACAAAAAAGCCCCTCGTGAAGAGGGGCTTAATGGCTATCGGGCTAATTAACCAAGCTGCTTACGCGCATTACGGAAGATACGCATCCACGGGCTATCCTCGCCCCAGTTTTCCGGGTGCCAGGAGTTGGCGACGGTGCGGAATACGCGTTCCGGATGCGGCATCATAATCGTCACCCGACCGTTTTCGGTCGTCACCGCCGTGATGCCGTTCGGCGAACCGTTCGGGTTAGCCGGATAGGTTTCGGTCACCTTACCAAAGTTATCAACGTAGCGCAGAGCGACCAGGCCTTTGCTCTCAAGCGCGGCAAGATGCGCATCGTCACGCACCTCAACGCGCCCTTCCCCATGGGAAACCGCAATCGGCATCTGTGAGCCTACCATTCCTTGCAGCAGCAGCGATGGGCTTTGCGTCACTTCTACCAGGCTGAAGCGGGCTTCGAAGCGGTCAGAATGGTTACGTACAAAACGCGGCCACAGTTCGCTGCCCGGGATCAGCTCGCGCAGATTCGACATCATCTGGCAACCGTTGCACACGCCCAGCGCCAGCGTCTGAGGACGATGGAAGAAGGTTTCGAATTCGTCGCGCACCCGATGGTTAAACAGAATGGATTTCGCCCAGCCTTCGCCCGCCCCCAGCACGTCGCCGTAGGAAAAGCCGCCGCAAGCCACCAGCGCATGGAAGTTACCCAGACCGATACGACCGCCCAGCAGGTCGCTCATATGGACGTCAATCGCGTCAAAGCCCGCACGATGGAACGCCGCCGCCATCTCCACGTGAGAGTTCACCCCCTGCTCGCGCAGTACAGCGACTTTCGGTCGTGCGCCTGTCGCAATGTACGGCGCGGCGATATCTTCATTAATATCAAACGACAGCTTCACGTTGAGGCCCGGATCGGTATCATTCGCTTTCGCCTCGTGTTCCTGGTCGGCACATTGCGGATTGTCGCGCAGACGCTGCATCTGCCAGGTGGTTTCCGCCCACCAGACACGCAGTGTAGTGCGGCTTTCGCTGAATACCGTCTGGTCATTAGCGGTAATCACAAAGCGATCGCCAGCCAGGGCCTGACCAAGGTAGTGGACGCAGTCAGCAAGGCCGTACTGCGCCAATAGCGCTTCGACCGCGTCTCTGTCTTCAGCGCGTACCTGAATCACGCCGCCCAGCTCCTCGTTGAACAGTGCGGCCAGATGGTCATCGCCCAGCGCGGCAATATCGACCTGCACGCCGCAGTGGCCGGCAAAGGCCATCTCGGCCAGCGTCACCAGCAGACCGCCGTCGGAACGGTCGTGCCAGGCCAGTAATTTACGCGCAGCGACCAGCGCCTGCATGGCGTCATAGAAGCCTTTCAGTTGCGCGACGTCACGCACGTCCGCGGGTTTGTCGCCAAGCTGACGATAGACCTGCGCCAACGCCGTTGCGCCCAGCGCGTTGTGGCCCTTGCCGAGATCGATCAGCAGCAAGGCGTTATCTTCCGTTGAAAGCTGCGGCGTAAGGGTGTGACGCACGTCTTCCACGCGGGCAAACGCGGAAATCACCAGCGACAGCGGCGAGGTCATTTCGCGCTGTTCGTTGCCTTCCTGCCAGCGGGTTTTCATCGACATCGAATCTTTGCCCACCGGAATAGTCAGGCCAAGCTGCGGACAGAGTTCCTCTCCCACCGCTTTAACCGCGTCATATAAACCGGCATCTTCGCCAGGATGACCGGCTGCCGCCATCCAGTTAGCGGAAAGCTTAATGCGCTTGATATCGCCAATCTGCGTCGCGGCAATGTTAGTCAACGCTTCACCGACGGCCAGACGGGCGGAGGCGGCAAAGTCCAGCAGCGCCACCGGCGCGCGCTCGCCAATCGACATCGCTTCGCCGTAGTAGCTGTCGAGGCTGGCGGTAGTGACCGCGCAGTCAGCCACCGGGACCTGCCACGGGCCAACCATCTGGTCACGCGCCACCATACCGGTGACGGTACGGTCGCCAATAGTGACAAGGAAGGTTTTTTCCGCCACGGTCGGCAGATGCAGAACACGCTTTACCGCGTCGGCAATCGTGATATCCGCGCGGTTCAGCGCATCGCCTTTCGCCTTCAATGTTTGCACATCGCGGGTCATTTTCGGCGTTTTGCCCAGCAGGACATCCAGCGGCAGGTCGATCGGCTGATTGTCGAAATGGTTATCATGCAACGAGAGATGCTGTTCTTCGGTAGCGTCGCCAATGACCGCATACGGCGCGCGTTCGCGCTTACACAGTTCATCGAACAGCGGCAACTGGTCAGCCGCGACCGCCAGCACATAGCGCTCCTGGGATTCGTTACACCAGATTTCCAGCGGGCTCATGCCCGGCTCGTCGCTAAGAATGTCGCGCAGTTCGAATTTCCCGCCGCGCCCGCCGTCGCTCACCAGCTCCGGCATGGCGTTGGAGAGACCGCCCGCGCCCACATCATGGATAAACAAGATTGGGTTAGCGTCGCCCAACTGCCAGCAGCGGTCGATCACTTCCTGGCAGCGGCGTTCCATTTCCGGGTTGTCGCGCTGAACAGAGGCAAAATCGAGATCCGCATCAGACTGGCCGGAAGCCATTGACGATGCCGCGCCGCCGCCGAGGCCGATATTCATCGCCGGGCCGCCAAGGACGATCAGCTTCGCGCCCACGACGATCTCGCCTTTCTGCACGTGATCGGCGCGAATATTACCGATCCCGCCCGCCAGCATGATCGGCTTATGGTAGCCGCGCAGCTCTTCGCCGTTGTGGCTGTTCACTTTCTCTTCATAAGTACGGAAGTAACCGGTCAGCGCCGGGCGACCAAATTCGTTGTTAAACGCCGCGCCGCCCAGCGGACCTTCGGTCATGATATCCAGCGCGGTGACAATACGTTCCGGCTTGCCAAAATCCTCTTCCCACGGCTGTTCAAAGCCCGGAATACGCAGGTTGGAAACGGAGAAGCCCACCAGCCCGGCTTTTGGTTTCGCGCCACGCCCGGTGGCGCCTTCATCACGAATTTCGCCGCCGGAACCGGTCGCCGCCCCCGGCCACGGAGAGATGGCGGTTGGGTGGTTATGCGTTTCGACCTTCATCAGAATGTGCGCGGGCTCCTGATGAAAATCGTAACGGCCGGTATTGTGGTCGGCGAAGTAGCGCCCCACCGCAGATCCTTCCATCACCGCGGCATTGTCTTTATAGGCAGAGAGCACATAGTCCGGCGTGGTTTCGAAGGTGTTTTTAATCATTTTAAACAGCGACTTCGGCTGCGGTTTACCGTCGATAATCCAGTCGGCGTTAAAAATCTTGTGGCGGCAGTGCTCGGAGTTCGCCTGGGCGAACATGTACAGTTCGATATCGTTCGGGTTGCGCCCCAGTTTGGTAAACGCCTCCTGCAAATAGTCGATTTCATCTTCCGCCAGCGCCAGACCAAGACGCAGGTTGGCGTCAATTAACGCCTGACGGCCTTCTCCCAGCAGATCGACACTGGAAACCGGCGCAGGCTGATGGTGGATAAACAGTTTTTCCGCATCGGTTAAAGAAGAGAACACCGTCTCCATCATACGGTCGTGCAGCTCTGCGGCCACTTGTCGCCACTGTTCCGCCGTCAACGTCGAAGCCTCGATATAGTACGCTACGCCGCGCTCCAGACGATCAACCTGTTGCAGGCCGCAGTTGTGGGCGATATCCGTTGCTTTTGAAGACCAGGGGGAGATGGTACCAGGACGCGGTGTGACCAACAGGAGTTTACCCGCCGGCGTATGGCTGCTAAGCGCCGGGCCGTATTGCAGCAGACGGGTAAGCTGCGCCTGCTCGCTATCATTTAACGGGGCGTTCAGGTCAGCAAAATGGACATACTCAGCGTATATATTGTGGACCTGGAGGTTGGCAGCCTGAAAGCGCGCCAGCAGTTTATTGATACGGAATGCAGACAGTGCAGGCGAACCACGCAGAATTTCCATCATAAGTCTCTCGTCTTCTAAGCTTTGGTGTGCGCAAGGGGGGAAACGGCCGTCATTATAAAGAATCTGACGCGCCGACGAAACCGTTTGCGTAGAAATAAAATCACCGCTTTTTCTTGTCATACGGTGCGGCTATCGTTGCGAATAAGTTGCCAACTGGCGCATTGTTACGCAAAATGCCGCTCATTAATGACTTATCTATTGCAGCAAAACATCTTTTTCAGCCCGAGGCAACGCACGATCCAGAGAATTAACTAATTGAAAAAATTAAAGATTAATTATCTGTTCATCGGCATATTGACGCTGCTGCTGGCAGCAGCCCTTTGGCCCTCAATCCCCTGGTTCGGTAAAACCGAAAACCATATCGCCGCGATTCAAGCCCGGGGGGTACTGCGCGTCAGTACGATCGACTCGCCATTAACCTATTCCGTTATCAACGGTAAAAAATATGGTCTGGACTATGAACTGGCGCAGCAGTTCGCCAACTATCTCGGCGTGAAGCTGAAAGTGACGGTGCGCCAGAATATCAGCCAGTTGTTTGACGATCTGGATAACGGCAATGCCGACCTGCTCGCGGCTGGGCTGGTCTACGACAGCGCACGCGTTAAAAACTATCAGCCCGGCCCCATGTATTATTCAGTTTCGCAACAGCTCGTCTACCGGGTCGGACAATATCGCCCACGTTCGCTGGCGACCGTTAACGAGAATCAGCTTACCATTGCGCCAGGGCACGTCGTGGTCAATGATTTACAGCGTTTAAAAGAGACAAAGTTTCCCGACCTGAGCTGGAAAGTGGATGATAAAAAAGGCTCGACGACGCTGCTGGAAGAGGTCATCAGCGGCAAACTGGATTACACCATTGCCGATTCAGTGGCGATCAGTCTGTTTCAGCGCGTTCATCCCGAGCTGGCCGTGGCGCTGGATGTCACGGATGAACAGCCCGTGACCTGGTTTAGCCGACTGGACGACGATAATACGCTCTCCGCCGCGCTGCTCGATTTTTTCAATTCGATCAATGAAGACGGTTCTCTGGCGCGGATCGAAGAGAAATATCTGGGACATGGCGATGATTTCGACTACGTTGATACCCGCTCTTTCCTGCGAGCGGTAGATAACGTCCTGCCGGAGCTGGAACCGTTATTTAAAAAATATGCCAAAGAGATAGACTGGCGCCTGCTGGCGGCGATTTCTTATCAGGAATCACACTGGGACCCGCTGGCGACCTCGCCAACCGGCGTGCGCGGCCTGATGATGCTGACTAAAAATACCGCCCAAAGTCTGGGGCTGACCGACCGTACCGATGCGGAGCAAAGCATCAGCGGCGGCGCTCGCTATCTTGAAGATATGATGGCTAAAGTTCCCGAAACCGTTCCGGAAGACGAGCGTATCTGGTTTGCTTTAGCCGCCTACAATATGGGTTATGCGCACATGCTCGATGCCAGATCGTTGACGGTAAAAACCAAAGGCAATCCGGATAGCTGGACCGATGTGAAGCAGCGTTTGCCTCTGTTAAGCCAAAAACCGTATTACAGTAAGCTAACCTACGGTTACGCGCGTGGACATGAGGCTTATGCTTATGTGGAAAATATCCGTAAATACCAGATAAGTTTGGTGGGGTATTTGCAGGAAAAAGAAAAGCAGGAAGCGGAAGCTATGAAACTGGCGCAGGATTACCCGGCGGTGTCGCCGGAGGAGCTGAATAAAGCCCCCTTCCCCTTCCTGTCGTTTTTATCGCAGTCATCAGGCTACCTGACGCATTCGCCGTCTTTACTGTTTACGCCGCAGAAGAAAGAAGAAAAATAGCGCGATGGTCTTATCGGATGGCGACGCGCAACGTCTTATCCGGCATTGCGCTATACTGCCGGCCCCGCGCCTTCCGCACGGTCGGCTTTCTTCAGAGCTTTAATTTCCTGACGACGCATACGGAAAAAATCACTGAGCAGCGTCGCACATTCATCGCGCAACACCCCTTCAATAATCTCGACCCGGTGATTCATTCCCGGATGGTGCAGCACGTCAATTAGCGATCCGGCCGCGCCAGTTTTTGCATCGCGCGCGCCAAAGACAACGCGTCCAATGCGGCTATGCACCATAGCGCCTGCGCACATCACACAGGGTTCCAGCGTGACATACAGCGTGGTATCCAGTAACCGATAATTCTGCAATACCAGACCGCCCTGACGCAGCGCCATTATTTCAGCATGCGCAGTAGGATCGTGGCGGCCAATGGGTCGATTCCAGCCTTCGCCAATGACGCGATGGTTATGCACCAATACCGCGCCAACCGGGACCTCGCGTTCGTCCCAGGCGCGTTTCGCCAGCGTCAGCGCGTGGCGCATCCAGTATTCGTGATCTAATTCGACATCAGACAAAGAGGTAACTCCGGTAATGAAAGCGGGCGGCATTATACACAGACGCTATGCGTTTCACTATTCGAGCTGCTGCAACTCGCCGTGCGGCGTCACCCGCCAGCGATGCTGGCAAAAATAAAGCAGCGGGTTATCCTGTTTGCTGTCGCTGTAGCCGCTATAAAGACGCAGCGGCGTACCGATTTTACGTTCCAGTTGCGCGACTTTTTCATGGCCCAGACAGCGCACGGTTAATACCCAGCCGCCATACCGTCGCGCCATCTGGCTGGCGATGAGGTTAACGCGCGGCAGCCACGGCGTATCAAAATAGACTTGCTCTACCAATGATTGCGGAGAACCGGTAATAAGCCAGATATCCGCGTCAGAGCTCAATAGATAGGTGGTCAGACGCTCCTGTACAACCGGAAACGCCGTGACGTTAGCGCGAAACCAACGGACAAAATCCGCCTGATGCGCCTGCAAACGCGTTTCGCTATGGCCAAAAGTACAGCCCCACAACAACAGACTCATCGGCCAGCGGGCCGCACGCCCTTTTACCAGTAAACCGATACCGATAATGGGCAACAACGGCAGTACGAGCAGCGCATTTAGCGGCTGACGGCGCAGCAAATAACGCAGAAAACTGCCGAACATATCCTGTTGATGTAACGTTCCATCCAAATCAAAAAAGACGACACGACGCTCGTGGCTGACCAAACCTTACTCCTCTGGATCATTGAACCCCAGCAGCCAGGTAAAAATAAACCCGGCAATTACCGCTATTAAATAGCCTAACAGATAGAACAGGACTTTTCCGGCAACAATTGTTAATGCCAGCGGCAAACCGGAAATACCAAAGGTAATTACCGTCGCCACTTTCCAGTAGCTGATCAACGCCCCGCCTACCGCGCCGCCGAGGCAAGCGCCAATAAATGGCTTACCCAATGGCAGCGTGACGCCAAAAATCAGCGGCTCGCCAATCCCCAGCAGTCCGACAGGAAGCGCGCCTTTAATCACCTTTTTGAGTCGCGCATTGCGGGTTTTCATCAGTACGGCAATGGCCGCGCCTATCTGACCAACGCCCGCCATCGCCAGGATGGGAAACAGCGCGTTATAGCCGTGCGCTTGCACCAGCTCCACATGAATAGGCACCAGCCCCTGATGCAGCCCGGTCAGTACCAACGGCAGGAAGGTTCCGGCTAACACCGCGCCCACCAGAAAACCGCCGCGATCGATAGCCCAGGACGCGCCGTGAGCGATAGCGTCTGAAATCCAGCCGCCAAGCGGTTGCAGAGCGACAATCGCTACCGCGCCGGTGATAACAGTCGTCAATAAAGGGTTAAGAATTAACTCCAGCGACCCCGGCAGCAGCTTACGGAACTGGCGCTCAATCCAGCACATTAACGCCACCACCAGCAGGACGGCGATAACGCCGCCCCGTCCCGGCTGAAGCACCTCGCCAAAGAGCGTAATCTGCGCCAGTTGCGGGCTGGAAAGGATCCCCGCCATCACGCCGCCTAACGCCTGCGATCCGCCAAAGACTTTCGCGGTATTGACGCCAACCAGAATGTTCATGATAGCGAACACCGCGCTACCAAATATCCCCATCAGGCCCAGCAGGTTAGGATAATGGACGGCAACATCGCCGACGATATCCGGACGTTTAAGAATGTTGATAATGCCGGTAATCAAGCCGGATGCGATAAAGGCGGGGATAAGCGGTATAAAAACATTCGCCAGCTTACGCAACGCATCGCTCATCGGCGCTTTATACTTCGCTTTCGCCTCGGATTTGGTACGCGCCATAGCGTCATCCGGTTTTACACCACCTGCGGCAATCTGCACGCGCATCGCATCAACCACCTGCGCAGCCTTCCCCGGCCCAACGATCAGCTGATGTTGCTCCCCTTGCTTTACGTATCCACTGACGCCAGGCAACGCTTTTAAGCGCGGAATATCCAGTTGGCTGTCGTCCTGTACCTCCACCCTGACTCGCGTCATACAGTTTTCCAGGCGCAGAATATTTTGCTCTCCGCCGATACCACGTAAAATGTCGCTGGCGAGCGCTGCCGTCTTATCCATACACACCTCTTTAGTGTTCTAACGCCGCCCTTAAAAAGCCCTGATGAGCGGCAAGTTTTTCCCTGGCGGCTGCAGCATCCAGCCCCGTAAGCGCCATCAAAATGGCGGGCTTAACCTCAAAATCGGTCTGTTTCAGCAACGCTTCTGCTTCTTCACGACCTATCCCGGTCGCTTCAACGACCATCCGACACGCGCGATCGACCAGTTTGACGTTGGTGGCTTTCATATCCACCATCAGGTTTTGATAGACCTTGCCGAATTTCACCATCGCGCCGGTAGAAATCATATTGAGCACCATTTTCTGCGCGGTGCCGGATTTCAGCCGCGTGGAGCCGGTAAGCGCTTCCGGCCCGACAACGGGCGAAATAGCGATATTAGCCTCCCGCGCAATAGGCGAATCTGGATTACAGGAGACGGCAACAGTGGTACAACCGGACTGTCGCGCATAGCGCAGGCCGCCAATCACATAGGGTGTACGACCCGACGCCGCGAGCCCCACAACCAGATCCTGTTCTTGCAGATTTAGCGCGACAAGATCGTCTTCGCCTGCCTGTTGGCTGTCTTCCGCGCCTTCGACCGCTTTCAGCAACGCGCCCGGCCCACCGGCAATCAGCCCGACGACCAGACCGTGCGGAACGCCAAACGTCGGGGGGCATTCAGAGGCATCCAGTACGCCAAGCCGACCACTGGTGCCCGCGCCCATATAGATGATACGTCCGCCAGACTTCAGCGCCGCCGCAGCGGCATCCACCGCACGCGCAACGTCAGGCAGAGTGGCTTTTACCGCTTCCGCTACCAGCGTATCCTGTTCATTAAAACGCTTAACTAATTCAGGAGTAGGCAACGCATCCAGATCCATCGTTTGCGGGTTACGGGTTTCAGACACTAAGGTACCAAGATTCATTTTTGTCCCTCTGGAATTTTTAATTCATAATAAGCGTCCATGATGGAATAGAATATTCCCCCAGGCGAGTGAAATTTCGTTTTGTCGTCGCCATCACGTTTCGCAGGAGCTGCCCATGAACTGTTTGATTCGTATTCGCCAGCGTTATCCGGATCTCGCGCAAAGCGACAGGAAACTGGCGGATTATCTGCTCGCGCAACCGGATACGGCGCGGCATCTGAGCTCGCAGCAACTGGCGGCTGAAGCGGGCGTCAGCCAATCCAGCGTAGTCAAGTTCGCGCAAAAACTGGGGTTTAAAGGGTTTCCGGCGTTGAAACTGGCTCTCAGCGAAGCGTTGGCCAGCAATCCTAATCCGCATTCCGTTCCCGTTCATAACCAGATTCGCGGCGACGATCCGATGCGCCTGGTCGGGGAAAAATTAATTAAAGAGAATGTGGCGGCGATGCACGCCACGCTGGACGTTAACAGTGAAGAAAAGCTGTTAGAAAGCGTCACGATGCTGCGCCACGCCCGCCGTATTGTGATCACCGGGATTGGCGCCTCTGGGCTGGTGGCGCAAAATTTTGCCTGGAAGCTACTGAAGATTGGCATTAACGCGGTGGTTGAGCGCGATATGCACGCCCTGCTGGCGACGGTGCAGGCGCTGGCGCCGGAGGATCTGCTGCTGGCGATCTCTTATTCCGGGGAACGGCGCGAGCTGAACCTGGCGGCGGACGAAACATTACGCGCAGGCGCGAAGATCCTGGCCATTACCGGTTTTTCTCCCAACGCCTTGCAGCAGCGCGCCACCCGCTGTCTGTATACGATTGCTGAAGAGCAGGCGACGCGCAGCGCCGCTATCTCCTCGACACATGCGCAAATGATGTTGACCGACTTACTGTTTATGGCGCTGGTACAACAGGATTTAGAGCGGGCGCCGGAGCGTATTCGCCATAGCGAGGCGCTGGTAAAAAAACTGGTTTGAAAATGGCTCTTCCGCCTCATGCAGAAGAGCTATCAAGTTTATTGCGCTTCTTTAGCGTGAATCAATTGCGTCAGGAGTTTGTTAACCGGTACGGCAATATTGTTCTGAGCGCCGATTCGCGCAATCGCACCATTTAAATAGTCGATTTCGGTCAGTCGGCCTTTATGTAAATCCTGATGCATAGAAGGATAGTGGTGGCCGCTCTCACGCGGATCGAACACTTTCTTCACCGTATTCATCACCATTTGCTCAGTCAACGGAATATTCTGGCTGGCAGCAACTAACACAAACTCATCAACTACCGCTTGCGCTAAATCTAAAGCACCAGGCCGCTGACCAAATCCGCCGACATTACAATCCAGTAACGCGCAATAGGTGTTCATTACGCTATTAAAGGCTGCTTTCTTCCAGATCGATAATAATACGTCAGGGCTTATTTCAGCATTCAATCCAGCACTATTAAGGGTGGCAATGACCTTAGCCTCTTGAGCCGAATCCTGGCTGGCTATCGGCTGCAGTTCAATCGTTCCGGTACCGGTGGCCATAATATGCCCAGCCCCCTCCAGTTCGCTGGACCATAACGTCACACCCGCATAGATTTTCTGCCGATCGACATATTTCTCCAGGGTTTCGATATTTCCCAGGCCGTTAGATAAAATCATCACGACCTTCGCGGCTGGCAGCAGCGGCTTAATACGCTGTAACATGCTATCCAACTGCATGGCTTTGGTAAACAGAATAACCAGCTCAAACTCCCCCTGGGATTCATCAGCCAACATAGCAGGGATGGGGTAATACTTCTGAGTCGTTTCCGTTTCGACAAACAACCCCTTGCTACGAATAGCGTCGACATGCTCCTGCCAGCCATCAATAAGCGTCACGTCGTGCCCGGCCTCCAGCAGCATATAGCCAAAACGACATCCCATAGCGCCTGCACCTGCGATTGCAATTTTCATTTTTATTTCCTTATTATCTGATTAATGAATTTTGGCTAAAACCGTTGCGACATATTTTTTCGTTATCAGGGTCAACACGACTCCAATAAGCAATAGCACCGTTGTCAAAATAAATACTGTATTGTAGCTTCCGGTATATTTTGCAATAGCGGACGTGACGTAAGGAGCAATAACCGCACCGACGGCAAAACCAAAATACATAAAGCCGTAGTTTAGTCCCTGGTTACGCATACCAAAATTCTGGCTGGTCAAGCCAGGGAAGATAACTAATATACCGGCATAAGCAAAGCCCACGCCCAGAGCGCTGAAATAGAATACCGAAGTATTACCGTTGAAGAACAACAGCAGCAGCATACAGACGCAGGTAAAAAGATAAACAATAACCAGCGTATTATAGCCGCCTAATTTATCGGTTAACCCTCCCCAGAACAGGCGACCGATCGAGTTAAATATCGAGACCAGGCTAACGACTAATGCACCGGACAGTAAACCGTACTGCGTCATACCAATTTGCGCAGAACTTGAGCTAATTACCATCCCAGAGAACACGCCCAGCGCCAGAATCATAAACAGCAGCCAGAAGCGCAGATCTTTCAGCATGTGCCGATAGTCTTTATCCAGTGGCGAGGCTTTAATTCCTCCGCTATCTTTTGCTGGCGCGCTACGAATAAAGAACTGGACGATAAAAATAACCACCAGATAAACAATACCCAGATATAACAACGCCCGACTAACATCATGAGTTTGCGCCATAAAATATTCGGCCAGGCGGGTGCAAAGTAGCGTTCCGACGCCAACACCCGCCAGTACGATACCGCTGGCAAGACCGCGACGGTCAGGGAAAAATTTCAGAATATTATTAAGATTACCCGTAAAAGCCAGGCCCGATCCCAACCCGGCAATGACGCCGTAGGGTAAAAACAGCATGGGCAAATTATCCACAAACCCGGACAAGATAAAACCTAAAGAAAACAGGATACCGCCGATAACTATCGCCTGCTTTCCTTTACCATTGTCGATCATTCTCCCACCCCAAATCATCGGTAAAGGAATGATCCCCATGTTGATAGAGAATGCTAACGCCAGCGTAGCCGGATCCCAGTGATATTGCGCCATGAGTGGTGTTTTGAAATAGCTAAATGCGTAGACGCCCCCGAGCACAAAATTGATGCACACGTGAGCGGCAAGCATTCCCCAGCGGTTGATTGATGCCGACATAATTTTCCCTTTTTAAAATGCACTGATCACAGTTTAAAAAAAGCAAAATAGGCAAACAATTTGGTATTTTTTATAATCGTTATAACAAAACCCAATCGATTGGCATTAAATTTTAATGAATATCAAACAACTACATTCCTTCCTGATATTGTGTGATGAATTACATTATGGTCGGGCAGCCAGTCGCCTGTTTATCACTCAGCCATCATTAAGTCAGCAAATCAAACAACTTGAGTCATCACTTAAAACAATATTATTTAAGCGAAAAGGTAGAGGAATTAAATTAACAAAAGCAGGCATTATTTTGCAACGACACGCTAACAAAATAATGCTGGATTTAAAAAATGCCGAAAATGAACTTCTTCCCTATCAGGATCAACAGCGCGATACTATTTCAATCGGGGTGTCAGGCAGCTACCTGGTCCTGCCCGCTTTTCGCAACTTTATGGCGCACCATCCGGAAATATCTTTAAATGTTAAAGAGTTCTCAACTGAGCAAACCATTAAAAAGCTGACGGATAGCGCCGTTGATATTGGCATTGTTTATCGAACAGCGCTCCCTGCCCAGCTAAGCTCGACCATGCTGTTTGAAGATGAAATTATCGCTGCAATCCCACTTTCTCATCCTCTGGCGACACGCGAACGTCTGCATCTAAAAGATTTAAACGACCAGCCCATTATCGTGCTTAATGACTCTCTGCTATTAAGAGGGATCATCACCACAGAATTTAATAACCGCAAAGTCGTTCCTAACGTCATCTGCGAACTGGATAACCACTACTCATGCCTTGAGTATGCCGAAGCGCAGATTGGCATCGCATTTATTACCCGCTCGCTAACCCATTTATCGACACCCAAAAATGTTCGCCTGGTTTCACTGGGCATCCCCGCATTCTTTATTCCTGTCATGCTGGTGCACAGTAATGACCTTTCACTGGATAACGCAACCATCTGCCTGCTCAAGCAGATCAAAAATTTTTACACTGTAGATAACAAATCAGCGCCAGAAAAGAGCTGGCCCGAGCAGAAAATAGGCGTATAATGCCCGCCCGATTTGTGTTGTTTCTGAGAATTTCCTGATGGCGCTGTTAATCACCAAAAAATGTATCAACTGCGATATGTGCGAGCCGGAGTGCCCGAATGAGGCGATTTCAATGGGCGACAGCATTTATGAAATTAACAGCGACAAATGCACCGAGTGTGTAGGCCATTACGAAACGCCGACCTGTCAGAAAGTCTGCCCAATCCCCAATACGATTTTGCAGGATCCCGCCCATGTCGAAAGCGAAGAACAGTTGTGGGATAAGTTTGTTCTGATGCATCACGCAGATAAACTGTAAGCGGGTTAACGTATTTCCAACGCAACAATGTCTGATGGCGCTATGCTTATCAGGCCGACAATATATCGGCCTGTAGGTCAGATAACGTGTTTACGCCGCCATCCGGCAAATCTAACTTTCCAGAATGACCGTAGCGCAGGCGTAATGGCGTTCATCGGCCAACGTGACATGCATGTGCGCCACACCGAGTTTTTCCGCCAGCGTTAACGCCTCGCCCCACAGCCGCAAACGTGGTTTTCCCAGCTCATCGTTAAACACTTCGAACTGATTGAACGCCAGACCGTTGCGGATGCCGGTGCCAAAAGCTTTCGCTGCCGCCTCTTTGACCGCAAAACGCTTGGCGAGAAAACGCACCGGCTGCTGATGCGTCTCCCAGATAGCCCACTCGTTGTCACTGAGCACACGCCTTGCCAGACGTTCGCCGGAACGGGAGATCACTGCTTCAATGCGGGCAATCTCTACAATATCCGTTCCCAGGCCGAGAATCGCCATTAGCCGCGCGCTTCCAGCATCAAACGTTTCATTTCAGCCACCGCCTCTTTCAGCCCCGTCATCACTGCCCGACCAATAATGGCATGACCGATATTGAGCTCGTGCATTTCCGGCAGTGCGGCAATAGCTTTGACGTTATGGTAGGTCAGACCATGACCCGCATTTACTTTTAGCCCCAGACGGGCCGCCAGGGTCGCGGCGCTGGCAATACGCGCCAGCTCTTTTGCCTGTTCCGCATCGGTTTCTGCGTTGGCGTAGCAGCCGGTATGGATTTCGATAAACGGCGCGCCGACTTCCGCCGCCGCGTTGATTTGCGTTTCATCGGCATCGATAAAGAGCGAAACCTGGATGCCAGCCGCCGCCAGGCGCGCACAGGCATCACGCATTTTATCGCGCTGTCCGGCCACATCCAGACCGCCTTCGGTGGTGACTTCCTGGCGTTTTTCCGGCACCAGACAACAGAAATGCGGCCTGGTTTCTACGGCGATCGCCAGCATCTCTTCGGTCACCGCCATCTCCAGATTCATACGCGTATGCAGCGTCTGACGCAGAATGCGCACATCGCGATCGGTAATGTGGCGACGATCTTCGCGCAGGTGTACGGTAATGCCGTCCGCGCCTGCCTGTTCAGCAATAAACGCCGCCTGTACCGGATCCGGATAGTCGGTGCCGCGCGCATTACGTAACGTGGCAATGTGGTCAATATTGACGCCTAACAGTAATTCAGCCATGACAATCCTCGTTAATCTTTCTTCGTTTTTACTGTGCGTTTGGGCATAAATTGCCGGAACAGCTCCCGGCTTTTTAACGGTTTTCCCCCAAGATACGGCTTTAATGCCATACGGGTAAAGCGTTTAGCGGCACGCAGGGTATCTACATCCGGAAATTCCCGCGCCTCCAGCGCTTTCAGGTGCCGTCCGGTAAAGGTGTTGTTATCGATGACGACGCTGGCGAAAAAGCCTTTTTCTTCGCGGTAACGGTAGGTCATGGTGTCATCCACCCGTTCGCCGCTGCCTGCACAGTGGGTGAAATTGACGCCATACCCCAGATGACCCAGCAACGCCAGTTCGAAACGTCGCAACGCCGGTTCAGGCGAGCCGGTGGTTCCCGCCAGCGCCTGAATACAGTTCAGATAATCAAAAAAGAGTTCGGAGAAGCGCGTTTCATATTCCAGTACGCGAGAGAGGAGTTCGTTGATATACAGGCCGCTATAGAGCGTAATACCGCTTAACGGCAGCGCCAGAGAAACTGCCTCGGCGCTGCGCAGGGTTTTCACCTCGCCGCGTCCGCTGTAGCGTAACAATAACGGTGTAAAAGGCTGTAACGCGCCTTTCAAATTGGAACGTTTAGATCGCGCGCCTTTGGCGACAAGGCGCACTCGCCCCGATTCTTCCGTGAAGACGTCCAGCATCAGGCTGGTTTCGCTCCAGGGGCGACTGTGCAGGACAAATGCGCGCTGCCACCCTTCCACGCTGTGTTAACTCACAGATCGTCTACGTAACCGAGACTGCGCAGAGCGCGTTCGTCATCGGCCCAGCCGGATTTCACTTTCACCCACAGTTCCAGGTGTACCGGCGCTTCAAACATCTCCTGCATGTCTTTACGCGCTTCAATACCAATGGTTTTGATTTTGGCGCCTTTGTTGCCAATCACCATCTTCTTCTGCCCTTCGCGCTCGACGAGGATCAGCCCGTTGATATCATAGCCGCCGCGTTCGTTGGTAACAAAACGTTCAATCTCAACGGTAACGGAATACGGCAGCTCGGCGCCGAGAAAACGCATCAGCTTTTCACGGATGATTTCAGACGCCATAAAGCGCTGAGAGCGATCGGTGATGTAATCTTCCGGGAAGTGGTGAATCGCTTCCGGTAAATGTTTACGCACGATACCGGCAATGGTATCGACGTTCATACCCGTTTCAGCAGAGATCGGTACGATATCAAGAAAGTTCATCTGGCTTGCCAGGAACTGGAGGTGCGGCAGCAAATCGACTTTTTCCTGCACGTTATCCACCTTGTTAACGGCGAGAATAACCGGTGCTTTGCCATCGCGCAGTTTGTTCAGGACCATTTCGTCGTCCGGCGTCCAACGGGTGCCTTCCACAACGAAAATCACCAGCTCAACGTCGCCAATCGAACTGCTCGCCGCCTTATTCATCAAACGGTTAATGGCGCGCTTTTCTTCCATATGCAGACCCGGGGTATCGACATAGATTGCCTGATACGGGCCTTCGGTATGAATACCGACAATGCGGTGGCGCGTGGTCTGCGCTTTACGGGAAGTGATCGAAATCTTCTGCCCAAGCAGTTTGTTCAGCAAGGTGGATTTGCCAACGTTCGGACGTCCGACGATGGCAATAAATCCGCAGTAAGTTTTGTCAGTGCTCATTCCAACTCCAGTTTTTTCAGCGCCTGTTCGGCGGCAGCCTGCTCCGCCTTACGACGGCTGGAACCCGTGCCAACCACCGGTTCGCTCAGGCCGCTGACCTGGCAGTGGATAGTAAATTCCTGATCGTGCGCCTCGCCGCGTACCTGCACAACCAGGTAAGATGGCAGCGGCAGATGGCGACCCTGCAAATACTCCTGCAAGCGCGTTTTCGGATCTTTTTGTTTATCGCCCGGACTTATCTCATCCAGACGGGTTTTATACCAGTTAAGGATTAACTGCTCGACGGTCTGGATATTACTATCGAGAAATACTCCGCCGATTAACGCTTCAACGGTGTCCGCCAGAATGGACTCCCGACGGAATCCGCCGCTTTTTAATTCGCCCGGCCCTAAACGCAGGCACTCGCCTAAATCAAATTCACGGGCTAATTCCGCCAGCGTATTACCACGTACCAACGTGGCGCGCATACGGCTCATATCTCCCTCATCCACCCGTGGAAAACGGTGATAAAGCGCGTTAGCGATAACGAAGCTCAGGATTGAATCGCCTAAAAATTCCAGGCGTTCGTTATGTTTACTGCTGGCGCTGCGGTGAGTTAATGCCTGCTGCAACAGCTCCTGATGATTAAAAGTGTAGCCCAGCTTCCGTTGAAGCCGATTAATTACGATGGGGTTCATGCGATACCAATAAATGAATGCGTCAACAATCCAGCACACGAAACAGACCTGATACACGTCATCTGTCCTGCCGCATCGCTGCAGCGGAAAGAAGGTTGTCTATAACCAACGCTGTTTCGTGTGCCGTGGCGACCAAACGGCGCCAACCTAAAACTTCGGGGGAATATTCTATACACAACGACAGGGGATGTCGTTAGTCTTAGGGAATTTATCCAGGAAATAATTCACGCTGCCGCTAAAAAGACGGCAGCGTGAACGATCATTTCACCACAGTTAGTGAATACCGCCGATACGACTCAGGCGTACGCCTGTCGGCCACTCCCCTTCCTGCTTGTCAAAGCTCATCCAGATAGCGACCGCTTTACCGACCAGATTCGCTTCCGGAACAAATCCCCAGTAACGGCTATCCGCGCTGTTATCGCGGTTGTCGCCCATCATGAAATATTGTCCCGGCGGTACAACCCAGGTCGCCAGCGGTTGTCCTGGCTGTTGGTAATACATGCCCAACTGATCCTGAGCTATCGGCACCATCAGGATGCGGTGCGTCACATCGCCCAACGTCTCTTTACGTTCGGTCAGGCGAATGCCGTTTTCTTTCGTCTCGTTTAGCGGAACTTCAAAGAAACCGCTGGTCGCTTCTCCGCCGTTACGGCGGGCAAAAGTCTGTACAAAATCGCTCGGCTCAACGTTAGAGTAGGTAACCGGCAGCGCATTTTCGCACGCCTGACCGGAGCTACAGCCAGGCTGAATCGTCACCTCTTTCGCAACCGGATCATAAGTGATTTTATCGCCCGGCAAACCGACGGCGCGTTTGATGTAATCTAACTTAGGATCTTCCGGATATTTAAATACCACAATATCCCCGCGCTTTGGATGACCGGTCTCAATCAGGGTTTTCTGGTAGATCGGATCTTTAATGCCGTAGGCAAATTTTTCCACCAGAATAAAATCGCCGATAAGCAGTGTCGGCATCATTGAGCCTGACGGGATCTGAAAGGGTTCATAAAGAAATGAACGAACGATCAGAACGATCGCCAGAACCGGGAAAACCGACGCCCCAGTCTCCAGCCAGCCCGGCTTAGGCGCCACTTTATTGAGCGTAGCGTTATCCAGCGCATCTCCCGACGCCGTTTGCGCGGCAGCCTGGCGCGCCCGACGTTTTGGCGCGAAAACAAACTTATCAACGCACCATAAAATGCCCGTCACCAGTGTGGCTATCACCAGAATCAGGGCAAACATGTTCGCCATGCCAACTCCTTAGGGATTATTTATTGTCTTTACCGACATGCAGAATGGCGAGGAACGCTTCCTGAGGCAGCTCGACGTTACCGATCTGCTTCATGCGTTTCTTACCTTCTTTCTGTTTCTGCAGCAGTTTTTTCTTACGACTGATATCGCCGCCGTAGCACTTCGCCAGCACGTTTTTACGTAACTGTTTTACCGTCGAACGGGCAATAATATGCGTACCAATCGCCGCCTGAATCGCGATATCAAACTGCTGGCGTGGGATCAAATCTTTCATCTTCTCCACCAGCTCGCGACCACGGCTTTGCGAGTTATCACGGTGCGTGATCAGCGCCAGCGCATCGACACGCTCGTTGTTGATTAACACATCAACACGCACCATATCGGAAGCCTGGAAGCGCTTGAAGTTATAATCCAGAGACGCATAGCCGCGCGACGTTGATTTCAGACGGTCAAAGAAGTCGAGCACCACTTCCGCCATCGGGATTTCATAGGTCAACGCGACCTGGTTACCGTGATACACCATGTTAGTTTGTACGCCGCGTTTCTCAATACACAGCGTAATAACGTTACCTAAATAGGCTTGTGGTAACAGCATATGACATTCGGCGATAGGCTCGCGCAGTTCATAAATGTTATTCAACGGCGGCAGCTTGGAGGGGCTATCAACATAGATAGTCTCTTTCGCCGTTGTTTCTACTTCATACACCACGGTCGGCGCAGTGGTGATCAGATCCAGATCGTATTCGCGTTCCAGACGCTCCTGAATGATCTCCATGTGCAACAGGCCGAGGAAGCCGCAGCGGAAACCAAAGCCCAGCGCCGAGGAGCTTTCCGGTTCATAAAACAGTGAGGCATCGTTCAGGCTCAGCTTGCCGAGCGCGTCGCGGAAACTTTCATAATCGTCGGAGCTGACCGGGAACAGACCTGCATAGACCTGCGGTTTCACCTTCTTAAAGCCCGGCAACGCTTTTTCCGCTGGGTTACGCGCTGAGGTTAAGGTATCGCCAACCGGCGCGCCGAGGATATCTTTAATGGCGCAGACCAGCCAGCCTACTTCGCCGCACTTCAGCTCGGTACGATCAACCTGTTTTGGCGTGAAGATCCCCAGGCGGTCAGCGTTGTAGGTCTGCCCGGTGCTCATCACTTTAATTTTGTCGCCTTTACGCATGGTGCCGTTTTTAATACGCACCAGCGATACCACGCCCAGGTAGTTATCGAACCAGGAGTCAATAATCAGCGCCTGCAGCGGGCCGTCCGGATCGCCTTGCGGCGGCGGGATATCGCGCACCAGGCGTTCCAGAACATCCGTCACGCCGACACCCGTTTTGGCGGAGCAGCGTACCGCGTCCGTCGCATCGATACCGACAATGTCTTCGATTTCTTCCGCCACACGCTCCGGATCGGCGGCCGGCAGGTCAATCTTGTTAAGCACCGGCACCACTTCAAGATCCATTTCCATCGCGGTGTAGCAGTTCGCCAACGTTTGCGCTTCTACGCCCTGGCCGGCATCCACCACCAGCAGCGCGCCCTCGCAGGCGGCTAACGAACGGGAAACTTCATAGGAAAAGTCAACGTGTCCCGGCGTGTCGATAAAGTTCAGTTGATAAGTTTCACCATCAGACGCTTTAAAATCCAGCGTCACACTCTGGGCTTTAATAGTAATACCGCGCTCACGCTCAAGATCCATCGAATCAAGTACCTGAGCTTCCATTTCACGGTCAGACAGGCCACCGCAGATTTGGATAATACGGTCAGACAGCGTCGATTTACCGTGGTCAATGTGAGCAATGATCGAAAAGTTACGTATGTTCTTCATAGAGATAAATTATTATGCCTTACGCCTGGTTGACCAGACTTTAGAGGTCGCTGTTCTGAGCTTAACGTCTGTTTTAACTGAAACGCCGCATTCTACACTACAACGCTAAGGCGAGGAAATGTTCATAGTGTAAGGAGAGCGGGAACTGGAAAACGCCTCGCTTTTTTCCTGTAAAACACCGCAACGCAGGAAAAGCGCATGCTTATCGGGACAACAACCCAACGCGGCAGGTGTACCGTTGGGCAAAACGTTTACTGGCGCGTTTCGATTGAGGTAGTTTCGACGCGAACAAGGTCAGGCGGGAGGGCAACGTTTAAAATCACCGGCTGCCAGGCGTCGCGCTCCGCCAGTTTTCGGGAATAACCGCGGGCAACCAGAAAACCGCCCACGCCGCCCAGCACGGCCCCGCTTAATGCGGCAAGGTCAGATCCAAACAGCATCTGAAAAAGCGCCGCACAAAGAAATAGCCCCGCTAAAGGCGACATATAGACCAGCAACGCCGAACCTAAAAGGCTTTTTTCGGCGATGCCCAACTCGACTTTCTGCCCCGGCGCCAGCGGCTCCGCGCTTGGCACAACAATGGTATGCGTGGTTTGCGGCCCTAATTTATTCAGCACGCGACTGCCGCATCCCGCACGGGAGGCGCAGCTGCTGCATGACGCTTTAACGTCGCAGCTCACCACCGCCTGACCATTCTGCCAGGAGACAACGGTTGCCCACTCTTTAATCATTGTACTGCCCTGAATTTGATACTGTCGGCAATGCGCTTCGCCGTTTGCGGCGGAAGCTCGCCGACAATGGTGATTTCCGCGTTGTCGCGAACGCTGCTATAAACCGTTCGGCGCCCGGTGCGCAGCATCTGATCGCTGCTGTTTTGCGTCGCCCGGTTCACATTGACGGAAAAGCTAAACAGACCGTCAGAATAAAGCCGCGATTCGATAGGCAGGTTATCCATCGTCGGCAACGGACGACGGCTGCTGGAAACTTCGCTAAAGCCTTGCGGCACCCAGGATGGACTCCAGTTAAATTTCGTTTTTTCGCCACCGGGAACAGAAAGCAGCGGCGGCAGATTCGCCTTCGCCAGCGCCTGCATGTTGCTGCCGATATCCTGGCTCACCGTGAACGCAATAACGCGGAACTGCTCCAGCGTCTCGCCATCGCGATCCAGCAGATCAACGCGCATCGGCAGTTTGGTGTCCATGTCCATCCAGACGATATAGCTGTAACGCGTACCATCGCGCGCCACAACGCGGATAACTTCGCACAATCTGTCTGCGATACGGGTGCGTCCGACAGAAATAAAGTCGTAGTAAGGCGCCAGGCGCTTAAAGTCGGTGTAAATCAGGGAAGGCAGAGAATCGACAATATAATCACCGTTCAGGGTGAACGGCTCAAGGCCCGGTTCAAAATAACTGATTTCATTACCACGCTGTACGACCTCCCGGCGGGGACCGTCCAACTGTAGCAATTGCGCAAGCGGGCGACCATCCAGGCGTGCGTGTCGATAACGCAGAGATTCAACGCCTTGTTTCGTGATGCTGACGAATGACAGCTCGTAATTCAGTGACTGACTGGCGATGTTCATCTGCTGCAATAACGCCCCGGACGCAGGGTCGGCCGAGGCGTTTGCTGAGAAGAACAGGCTAGCCGCCACAAGGGACATGGCAAACCAAAGTTGCTTCATTACTGCGATTGCGTTCCTAAAGTTTGGATTCCTGGCACCTGTACCGCGGCTTGCTGGGTTTGCGCCTGCTCAAACTGAAGCTGTTCGGAGTGCAGTCGGCGCTGCAGTTCATAGTCCTGCAACATGGCATTAATGCGACGACGCTGCTCCTGTACCTGCTGTTGCTGACTGCCGACAGGCGCTGCTTCAGAAGGCACTCCCAGACTTACCGGGCTGGCTTTCCCCATCATAGGCAGGGTATTGAAAACCGGCGTTTCAGGTTGTTGGGATGTTTCAGATTGCCCATTATAGTGCTGGACACCGACGATAACTGCAAGTGAAACGCACGCCGCCACGCCCATTTGGGTAAGCTGCGCCGCCCACGGACGCACTTTTTTCCAGAACGGCATTTTCTGCCATTGCTGCGGAGCGGGTTGGGCCTCAGGGATTAATGGCGACACCTGACGTACTGGCTCGTTTTCAATAGCGGCCATCACGCGAGCGGATATATCGAAATGGAGAACGTCAGGCGTATCCCCCCGCATTGAATCGCGGATCAGGTGATAACTCTCCCAGGTTTTCTGCATTTCCGGGTCGTGCGTAAGCGCTTTGAGCAGCTCACTATCCAACGTTTCGCCATCCATCAAAGCGGAAAGTTTTTCTTTCTGCATGCCTAATACCTTTTCCAGTATCCCGCTATCGTCAACGCCTGATAAGCGGTTGAACTTTATTATCAATAGCTTCCCGCGCCCGGAAGATACGTGAACGCACCGTCCCCACCGGACAATCCATGATAGCCGCTATCTCTTCATAGCTCAGGCCATCCAGCTCCCGTAAGGTGATTGCCATACGTAAATCTTCCGGGAGGGACTCAATAGTTCGGAAAACTATCTGTCTCAGTTCTTCTGACAACATTAAGTTCTCAGGGTTCGAAATTTCTTTCAGCGCGCCGCCGCTTTCAAAGTTTTCTGCTTCAATCGCGTCTACATCACTGGAAGGCGGACGACGCCCCTGCGCAACCAGGTAGTTCTTCGCGGTATTGACCGCAATACGATACAACCAGGTATAAAAAGCACTATCCCCCCGGAAAGAATCCAGCGCGCGATAGGCCTTAATAAATGATTCCTGTACGACATCGGGAACGTCGCCCGATGGCACATAGCGGGAAACCAGACTCGCCACTTTATGCTGGTAGCGCACTACCAGTAAGTTAAAGGCTTTCTGATCTCCCTTCTGGACCCGTTCAACCAGGACCTGGTCCGTTAACTGCTCGCTCATCCGAGGTAATGTCTCCCCAAACCAAATTTCCACGCGCTTTCGAAACGCCACTCCATAAGCCGCACTATGAGCAAGCAACAGGTTAGAGTGTCTATGTTTCGTAAAGTTCCGTTACGCATTTGTTTTTGTTTGTCATGTTGTAGACAGGTCTTATCTTCCATTATAAGTCTACAGATGCTGAACAACGCACTATCTGTACAGAAATGCCCATTTCGTCGTTTGCAGAGTAACCTAACAGCATCTTTATTTCACTACAAAATCCGACGCTAACACCCTGCCCTATAAAATATTTTTTGCCGTTTATCTCTCGCCGTATTTTTATTTTATGTTTAATAAGCACAACACCAGCGAAATCATAACGTGCTTTTTAGCGCCATATAGTGCTAATCTGCCGCAACCATGTTTAGTAAATTAAACAAGAACCATGATGACAACTCCTGAACTGTCCTGTGATGTGTTAATTATCGGCAGCGGCGCGGCCGGACTCTCGCTGGCGCTGCGTCTGGCTGAAAAGCATAAGGTTATCGTCCTGAGTAAAGGGCCGGTGAGCGAGGGCTCCACGTTTTATGCGCAGGGCGGTATTGCCGCCGTGTTTGATGAAACCGACAGTATTGCGTCGCATGTCGAAGATACGCTGATTGCCGGCGCCGGAATTTGCGATCGCCACGCGGTGGAGTTTGTCGCCAGCAACGCCCGTACCTGCGTGCAGTGGCTTATCGATCAGGGCGTCCTGTTTGATACGCATGTCCAGCCAAACGGCAAGGAGAGCTATCATCTCACGCGTGAAGGCGGCCATAGTCATCGCCGTATCCTTCATGCCGCCGACGCTACCGGAAAGGAAGTCGAAACCACGTTGGTCAGTCGGGCGCAAAATCATCCTAATATTCAGGTGCTGGAACGCAGCAACGCCGTTGATTTAATTATCTCCGATAAAATGGGTCTGCCGGGGCCTCGCCGGGTCGTCGGCGCCTGGATCTGGAATCGCAATAAAGAGTGGGTTGAAACCTGTCATGCGAAGTCGGTGGTGCTGGCGACCGGCGGCGCCTCAAAGGTTTATCAATATACCACTAACCCGGATATTTCCTCCGGTGACGGTATCGCGATGGCCTGGCGCGCAGGCTGTCGGGTCGCTAATCTGGAATTTAACCAGTTTCATCCCACCGCCCTTTATCACCCGCAGGCGCGTAATTTTCTCCTTACCGAAGCGCTGCGTGGCGAAGGCGCATACCTTAAACGTCCGGACGGTTCACGGTTTATGCCGGACGTTGACGAACGCGGGGAACTGGCGCCGCGCGATATTGTCGCCCGCGCTATTGACCATGAGATGAAACAACTCGGCGCAGACTGTATGTTTCTCGATATCAGCCACAAGCCTGACGATTTTGTCCGCCAGCACTTCCCGATGATCTATGCGAAACTGCTTGATTTGGGGATGGATTTAACCAAAGAACCGATTCCCGTTGTTCCTGCCGCACACTATACCTGCGGCGGCGTGGTCGTCGATGATTATGGTCGTACCGATGTAGACGGCTTATATGCCATTGGCGAAGTCAGTTACACCGGCCTGCACGGCGCTAACCGTATGGCGTCCAACTCGTTGCTGGAATGCTTAGTGTACGGCTGGTCCGCAGCAATGGATATCGACAGGCGAATGCCTTCTGTCCACAGCGTTGACGCCCTTCCCGCCTGGGATGAAAGCCGCGTGGAAAACGCCGATGAGCGGGTGGTGATTCAGCATAACTGGCATGAACTGCGCCTGCTGATGTGGGACTATGTGGGCATTGTGCGCACGACGAAACGGCTGGAGCGCGCCCTACGGCGTATTACCATGTTGCAACAAGAGATTGACGAATATTACGCCAACTTTCGCGTCTCGAATAATTTACTGGAGCTGCGCAATCTGGTGCAAGTGGCCGAACTGATTGTGCGTTGTGCGATGATGCGTAAAGAGAGTCGGGGGCTGCACTTTACGCTGGATTATCCGCAACAACTGGCTGAATCAGGCCCATCGATCCTTTCGCCGTTAACGCCTCACATAAATAGATAAAATGCCTGGGTCAGCGCCGTATAACTTTCAGAATAATGCTGGTCTGACCCGCGAATTACTAATCTGTCGCTAAAGCACTCCCCGGCTTGCGGGGAGAATGCGAGCAAAACCCGGTGCGGCAAGCGCGCTTCGTTTTCCGCAACGTCAGTACGTAGCCGCAAATGCCATCCCATGTTGAGCGCTTGCTGCGTAAAAGCGTTACCTATTTGTTCCGGCAAGACTACGCAAAAAAAGCCATCTTCGGTAATACAATCCGCCGCAATAGCCAATAACGTCTGGTGATCCAGCGTAGCGGTGTAACGCGCCTGCTCCCGCTGCGGCGTGGCGCATTCCACACCGGGTTCGTAATAAGGCGGGTTGCTGATAATAAGATCAAAGCGTACCGTCTGGCGAGGCGCCCAACGCTGAATATCGTCAGTATGCACCGTTATTCGATGCGGCCAGGGAGAGTGAGCAACGTTTTCCTGCGCTTGCATGGCAGCCCCGGCATCCAGTTCCACGGCGTCAATAGGCACATTGTCATCCGTCCGCTGCGCCAGCATTAACGCCAGCAGACCGCTTCCAGTACCGATATCCAGAATTCGCTTTACATCCGCGACCGGCGCCCACGCCCCGAGTAAAATACCGTCAGTTCCCACTTTCATCGCACACCGATCGTGTGCGACAAAAAACTGTTTAAACGTAAATCCGTTACGACGAAGAACGGAGCCAGACTGAGACATGTAAAAACAACCTTGCAAAAAAACGGCGACAGCGCCGGGTGAAAACAATACCTGAGAAGGGATATCCATACAAACAGATGAAGATTGCGGCCGTAACGTCTATAATCAGCGCCCCACACAGAGGTAGAACATGACTGTAACGACTTTTTCCGAACTTGAACTCGACGAAAGCCTGCTGGATGCCCTCCAGGATAAAGGTTTCACTCGCCCGACCGCCATTCAGGCTGCCGCCATTCCGCCTGCGCTCGATGGCCGTGATGTACTCGGTTCTGCGCCGACAGGCACCGGTAAAACGGCGGCATATCTGCTGCCGGCGTTGCAGCACCTGCTCGACTTTCCGCGTAAAAAATCGGGGCCGCCGCGCATTCTGATCCTGACGCCAACCCGCGAACTGGCAATGCAGGTTGCCGATCACGCTCGTGAACTGGCTAAGCATACTCATCTGGATATCGCCACGATTACCGGCGGCGTGGCCTATATGAACCATGCTGAAGTGTTTAGCGAAAACCAGGATATCGTGGTCGCCACGACGGGCCGTCTGCTGCAATATATAAAAGAAGAGAACTTTGACTGCCGGGCGGTTGAAACACTGATCCTTGACGAAGCTGACCGGATGCTCGACATGGGCTTCGCTCAGGACATTGAACATATCGCTGGTGAGACCCGCTGGCGTAAACAAACGATGCTGTTCTCCGCCACGCTGGAAGGCGATGCGATTAAAGATTTTGCCGAGCGCCTGCTGGAAGACCCGGTTGAGGTTTCTGCCAATCCGTCAACCCGCGAGCGTAAGAAAATTCACCAGTGGTACTACCGTGCCGACAATTTCGAACATAAAGTTGCGCTGTTGAAGCACCTGCTAAAACAAGACGATGCAACCCGTTCTATCGTGTTTGTACGTAAACGTGAACGCGTCCATGAATTGGCTGAAACGCTGCGTCTGGCAGGGATCAACAATTGCTATCTTGAAGGTGAGATGGCGCAGATCAAACGTAACGAAGGTATTAAGCGTCTCACCGACGGTCGCGTTAACGTGCTGGTCGCGACCGACGTCGCGGCACGCGGGATTGATATTCCTGACGTCAGCCACGTCATTAACTTCGACATGCCGCGCAGTGGCGATACCTATCTGCATCGCATTGGTCGTACAGGCCGTGCTGGCCGCAAAGGCACTGCAATCTCGCTGGTAGAAGCCCACGACCATCTGTTGCTGCTGAAAATCGGTCGCTACATCGAAGAGCCGCTAAAAGCGCGCGTCATTGATGAGCTTCGCCCGACCACGCGTGCGCCTAGCGAAAAGTTGACCGGCAAACCGTCGAAAAAAGTGCTGGCGAAACGCGCCGAGAAGAAAAAAGAGAAAGAAAAAGAGAAGCCGCGCGTGAAGAAACGTCACCGCGATACAAAAAATATCGGTAAGCGCCGCAAGCCAAGCGGTACGAAAATGCAGGAGCAATCCAGCGAAGAGTGATGATAATGCCGGGTTCGTTAACCCGGCATTTTTTTATCTTCCACGGTAAAACACGCCTCCATACACTGCATAAATATCTGCATTGCCGGGCTGACCGCTTTCCCGGCATGATGGGCGCACAGCGCCATGATCGATAGCGACGGCGCGCCAAACGGCAGCTCTTTCAACTGACCGGTACTAAGTTCTCGTTCAACGGCAAAACGTGGTAAAAAGCTGATGCCCAGGTTAGCAGCCACACACTGTTTAATGCTTTCAATACTCCACAGTTCAATGGTGTTTTCCAGCGTAATCCGCCTCTGCCGTAGCGTACTTTCAAACAGCTGGCGGAAGACACATTGCGGTTCATTGATGATGAAGCTACAGGGAATATGCTGATCTGGCTGCGTAAAATCAGCATCCTGTAGCAGTGGAGAGGCCACCAGCGCCAGCGACTGCTTCCCCAATTGCTGCATCGTGAGCGCGTCATCATTACCTACGCGATAAAAAACGCCCAGATCGACCTCGTCATTCAGCAACGCATCACGTATCACATAGCAATTCAGCGACTGTAGCGACAATCTGACATTCGGCGCTCGCAGCTTAAAACGTTGTAAAACCTGCGGCATTTTGTACGCCAGTAAGGTTTCACCTGTCGCCACGCGCAGCTCTCCGCCGGGTTCCGCATCCTGTCTTGCGGCTTCACGAATCGACTCCATCACACGCGTCAGTTCATGGATATGCGGCATCAGCTTTTTCCCCTCATTGGTCAGGCACATTCGGCGCCCTATTTTCTCGAACAGTTGCAGGGAAAACTCACGTTCAAGCTGTTGAATATGAAAAGTTACCGTCGACTGAGTGCAGCACAGCTTTTGCGAAGCCCGCAGAAACGAGCCCTCTTCCACTACCGTTTTCAGCGTAATAAACCGACGCAGATCCATAACCACCAACCTATCGAAAATCTCGAATTCAGAATTAAAAAACATTCATTTTTTTAAATATTTCATATCGGGTACTGTCTGCTAAAACAGAGGAGATGACAAGTGACACCGATGCTTTTAAGCGCTTTCTGGACTTATACATTAATCACCGCCCTTACCCCCGGCCCTAACAATATTCTCGCGCTTAGCGCAGCAACTGCACATGGTTTTCGGCAGAGTATTCGTGTACTGGCAGGTATGAGTCTGGGATTTTTGGTCGTCATGCTGCTGTGCGCCGGGATCGCGTTTTCCCTTGCGGTTATCGATCCGGCAATCATTCATTTGCTCAGTTGGGTGGGGGCTGCGTATATCCTGTGGCTGGCGTGGAAAATTGCTACCAGTCCAGCGGCGGATGAGAACGCCAGACCAAAACCGGTTGGCTTTTGGGTAAGCTTTGGTCTGCAGTTTGTGAACGTCAAAATTATTCTGTACGGCATTACCGCTCTGTCTACATTTGTTTTACCGCAAACGCAGGCGCTGAATTGGGTCATCGGCGTCAGTATATTGCTGGCATTGATCGGCACGTTCGGTAATGTGTGTTGGGCGCTGGCGGGACATCTGTTTCAGCGGGCGTTTCGCCATTATGGTCGCCAGTTAAATATCATTCTGGCGTTACTGCTGGTGTACTGCGCGGTGCGGATTTTTTACTGACCCAAATAAAACAAAAGCGGAAAAGGCCCGGCCTCTTCCGCTTGTTATTACCGGATAAGCCTTACAGGCTTTCGGTAAAGGTACGAGCGATAACGTCGCGCTGCTGTTCCGGCGTCAGGGAGTTAAAACGCACCGCATAACCAGAAACACGAATAGTCAGTTGCGGGTATTTTTCCGGATGCTTAACCGCATCTTCCAGAGTTTCACGACGCAGAACGTTAACGTTCAGATGCTGACCGCCTTCAACGCGTACTTCCGGTTTAACTTCCATCGGAATTTCACGGTATTCAATCTCGCCCAGTTTGCTGACAGCCACAACTTCATCTTCAGCAAAGCCGGATTTTGCAACGATGCAGCGCGCTTCGCCTTTTTCGCTGTCCAGCAGCCAGAAGGAATTCAGCAGGTCGTCGTTAGCGGCTTTAGTAATCTGGATACCTGTAATCATGTGATGCCTCCCCAGGCAAAATTATTTGATTTCGGTCGGCCTAATCCCGGCCAATTGGTAAAACCATTGTTGCTTGAGTGTATATATACCCTTCGATCACCCTTCATTCTTTGATTTAAATCAATAAAAACCACACCACAAAAAGGGTGATGAAGGGAATTTATTGTTTTACATCAACTTACACCATTCAGACCTATAAACTTTTTACATAAATTTTCAACTATCTTTTGTAGGTAACCGTTTTTGTAGCACGCAGGATTTTGCACTGCAGAAAGAAGCAGTTAAGCTAAGGGAACTGGAAATTCGCAGGAGAGCGAGATGGCGACTGAGTTAACCTGGCACGATGTGCTGGCTGATGAGAAACAGCAACCTTACTTTATCAATACGCTTCACACTGTTGCTGGCGAGCGTCAGTCGGGTATCACGGTCTACCCGCCGCAAAAAGATGTGTTTAACGCCTTTCGCTTTACGGAACTGGGCGACGTTAAGGTGGTGATCCTGGGACAAGATCCTTACCACGGCCCCGGCCAGGCACATGGTCTGGCGTTTTCCGTGCGTCCTGGGATCGCTCCCCCGCCATCATTAGTGAATATGTACAAAGAGCTGGAAGCCTCCATTCCCGGCTTTGTTCGCCCCGCGCACGGTTATCTGGAAAGCTGGGCGCGCCAGGGCGTACTGTTACTGAATACGGTGCTCACGGTACGGGCAGGCCAGGCGCACTCTCATGCCAGCCTGGGGTGGGAAACCTTTACGGATAAAGTGATAAGCCTGATTAACCAACACCGCGAAGGGGTTGTCTTCCTGCTGTGGGGCTCGCACGCCCAGAAGAAAGGCGCGATTATTGATCCACAGCGCCACCATATTCTGAAAGCTCCGCATCCCTCGCCACTCTCTGCGCACCGCGGATTTTTTGGCTGTAACCATTTTGCGCTAACGAACCAATGGCTGGAACAACACGGCGAGAAAACTATCGACTGGACGCCAGTATTACCGGCTGAGAGTGAATAACGTTGGCGACTCGCCGTTTTATCGCCCGGATAACGGCGCGAAAGCGCCTTGTCTGACCGGGCGGTAGAAAGTACATCATTGGCCCGGCGCGCGTTGCGTCACCGGGCTGCAGCCCTTACGCTTTATTCTGTCGCCACCACTCGGCGAGCAGTACGCCTGTCGCAACCGACACATTCAGGCTTTCCACGTTCCCGGTGCCGTTAATTTTCACGCACAGATCGTCGGGTTCGCGCGCCGCTTCCGGCAGGTAGTCATATTCACGGCCTAAGACCAGCACCATCTTTTCCGGCAGGGTCGTACTAAAGAGCGCCTGACCGCGATCGCTGGACGTCGTCACCACGGTGTACCCCGCCTGACGAAAATCATCCAGTACGTCAACAATGCTTTCACCAGTGATCGGCTGGACATGCTCCGCCCCGCCTTCCGCGGTACGAATCGCCGCGCCGGACTCCAGCAACGCCGCATCCTGTACCACCACGCCTTTCACGCCGAAGTGCGCGCAGCTACGCATCATGCCGCCCAGATTATGCGGGTTAGCGACATCTTCCAACGCCAGCACGCAGTCTTGATCCGCCGCCTGCTTTACCCATTGCTTAACGGTCGTACCGTTACGCTTTTTAATCAGGAAACACACGCCACCGTGGTGCTCAGTCCCGGAAGCTTTTGCCAGTTCGGCTTCATCCACCACATGGTAGGCTTTACGATTCGCCGCCATCCAGCGCAGCGCCTCTTTAAAACGCGGCGTTACGCTTTGGATAAACCATGCGCGCACGATGGCGTCAGGACGGCTCTGGAATAGCGCCTGGCAGGCGTTTTCACCGTAGACGCGCGTCTCTTCCGCACGCTGGCGACGCAAAACTTCAGGGTCAATAAAACTTTTACCGCTAATACCACCATGATCGACTTTCTCAGGCGTTTCATCGCCTGGCGCGCGGGACACGGTGCGCCACGGCGAAGTTTCATGTTTACGGTCACGGCTCTGATTATTTCGCTCATCACGGGCGGGGCGACGTCCACCGTCAGTGCGAGACTTTGCTGGGCGGCCTCCCCCTTTCCCGGTACGCGGGTTATGGGTGCGTTTATCAGAGTCATCATCACTACGGACATACATCACTTTGACTTTGCCGCTTTTGTTTTTTAATTCATCGTTCATGCTTTTCTCCACCAGCGCTGCGCGAAGCGCGAAGATTACCCGATGTGCATCCGGTTAGCCATGATTTCGTTTAAAAGCTTGCGACTATTGTACTCATTGAATAAAACACATTGTTGTTTAGCACAGACTCCTCGATAATATGTAACATTATAGAAACATCCCGCGCGTAGCGGGACGTCTTCCGACGTATTCAGAGGTTAGCTATGAACACCGTTTGTACCCATTGTCAGGCCATTAACCGCATCCCCGACGATCGGCTTCAGGATGCGGCAAAATGTGGACGCTGCGGTCATGAGTTGTTTGACGGAGAAGTCATTAATGCGACCGGCGAAACGCTGGACAAACTGTTGAAGGACGATCTTCCAGTGGTGATCGACTTTTGGGCCCCCTGGTGCGGCCCTTGCCGTAACTTTGCGCCAATCTTCGAGGATGTCGCAGAAGAGCGCAGCGGTAAAGTCCGTTTCGTCAAAGTGAATACCGAGGCGGAACGGGAACTCAGCGCCCGTTTCGGTATCCGCAGCATCCCGACGATTATGATTTTTAAACATGGACAGGTGGTCGATATGCTTAATGGCGCAGTGCCTAAAGCGCCTTTCGACAGCTGGCTGAACGAAGCGCTGTAAACGCCACGGGGCGCATCTTGTGCCCCGTTTTCACCTCTGCCACAATAGCGTTTTTCTCCGCAAACGCTTTCTATGACCAATAACGCTGTCCTTCAGTTACGCGCCGAACGGCTTGCGCGCGCTACTCGCCCTTTTCTTGCCAGAGGCAATCGGGTTCGCCGCTGTCAACGCTGCCTGCTGCCGCTAAAATCTTGCCTGTGTGATACGTTAACGCCTTCTCAGGCGAAAAGCCGTTTTTGTCTGGTCATGTTTGACACTGAACCGATGAAACCCAGCAATACCGGCCGGCTGATAGCCGATATTTTGCCGGATACCGCGGCGTTTCAGTGGTCGCGTACCGAGCCGCCGCAGGCGTTGCTGGAGCTGGTACAGCATCCGGATTATCAACCGATAGTGGTCTTTCCTGCGTCCTACGCCGGCGAAGCGCGCGAGGTCATTTCCACCCCGCCCGCCGGGAAACCGCCGCTGTTTATTATGCTGGACGGCACCTGGCCCGAAGCACGTAAAATGTTTCGTAAAAGCCCTTATCTGGATCATCTGCCGGTCATTTCCGTCGATTTATCGCGTCTTTCAGCTTATCGTCTGCGTGAAATCCATGCCGAAGGGCAATATTGTACCGCCGAAGTCGCCATAGCGTTGTTAGATCTGGCGGGAGATACCGAGGCGGCAACCAGTTTAGGTGAACATTTCACCCGTTTCAAAACGCGCTATCTGGCAGGAAAAACGCAACATCCGGGAAACGTCACAGCATAAAATAGCGAAAGCGTTTAAAATTATCCGGTCACTTCTGTGTAAGGGAAACCGGTATGAGCCAGCAAGGACTGGAAGCGCTACTGCGACCAAAATCGATCGCGGTGATTGGCGCATCAATGAAGCCCCACCGCGCGGGTTACCTGATGATGCGTAACTTGTTGGCGGGCGGATTCAATGGCCCCGTCCTTCCCGTGACGCCCGCCTGGAAAGCCGTTTTAGGCGTCATGGCCTGGCCGGATATCGCCAGTCTTCCTTTCACCCCCGATCTGGCTATTTTATGCACTAACGCCAGCCGTAACCTGGCGTTACTGGACGCGCTTGGCGCGAAAGGGTGTAAAACGTGCATTATCCTTTCTGCTCCCACGTCGCAACATGAAGAACTTCTTGCCTGTGCCCGGCATTATAAAATGCGTCTGCTGGGTCCAAACAGTCTTGGGCTCCTCGCGCCGTGGCAAGGGCTGAATGCCAGCTTTTCTCCCGTCCCGATTAAACAGGGCAAGCTCGCTTTTATTTCCCAGTCTGCCGCCGTGTCCAATACTATTCTTGACTGGGCGCAACAGCGTGAAATGGGCTTTTCCTACTTTATCGCGCTGGGCGATAGCCTGGATATTGATGTCGATGAACTACTGGACTATCTGGCGCGCGACAGCAAGACCAGCGCGATTTTGCTCTATCTGGAACAGTTAAGCGACGCCCGCCGTTTTGTTTCCGCCGCCCGTAGCGCTTCACGTAACAAACCGATTCTGGTGATTAAAAGCGGCCGAAGCCCGGCAGCCCAGCGTTTACTTAATACCAGCGCGGGAATGGACCCTGCGTGGGATGCGGCCATCCAGCGCGCAGGCCTGCTGCGAGTCCAGGATACGCACGAGCTTTTTTCCGCCGTCGAAACACTGAGCCATATGCGTCCGCTACGCGGCGACAGACTGATGATCATCAGCAATGGCGCCGCGCCTGCCGCGCTGGCGTTAGATGAGTTGTGGTCGCGTAACGGCAAGCTGGCGACGTTGAGCGAAGAGACCTGCCTGCAACTACGGCAGGCGCTTCCCGCGCACATAGATATTGCCAATCCGCTGGATCTGTGTGATGACGCCAGCAGCGAACATTACGTCAAAACGCTGGATATCCTGCTCGCCAGTCAGGATTTTGACGCGCTTATGGTTATCCACTCTCCCAGCGCTGCCGCGCCGGGTACAGAAAGCGCCCATGCTCTGATCGAGACGATTAAGCGCCACCCCAGAGGCAAGTTTGTTACGCTGCTGACAAACTGGTGCGGCGAGTTCTCGTCTCAGGAGGCAAGACGGCTATTCAGCGAAGCCGGATTACCAACCTACCGTACGCCGGAAGGCACGATTACCGCGTTTATGCATATGGTGGAATACCGGCGTAACCAGAAGCAACTGCGGGAAACGCCAGCGTTGCCGAGTAACCTGACGTCCAATACCGCTGAGGCGCATAATCTGTTACAGCGGGCGATTGCGGAAGGCGCCGCCTCACTGGATACCCATGAAGTACAGCCGATTTTACACGCCTATGGGCTGCACACGCTCCCAACCTGGATTGCCAGCGACAGCGCTGAAGCGGTGCATATTGCCGAACAGATAGGCTATCCGGTAGCTCTCAAGCTGCGCTCGCCCGACATTCCGCATAAATCTGAAGTTCAGGGGGTCATGCTTTACCTGCGGACCGCAAGCGAGGTACAACAGGCCGCGAACGCTATTTTTGATCGTGTAAAGATGGCCTGGCCGCAAGCGCGGATTCACGGTTTGCTGGTACAAAGCATGGCTAACCGCGCCGGCGCGCAGGAGCTTCGTGTGGTGGTCGAGCACGATCCGGTGTTTGGTCCTTTGATTATGTTGGGTGAAGGCGGCGTAGAGTGGCGTCCGGAAGAGCAGGCTGTCGTCGCGCTGCCGCCGCTCAACATGAACCTGGCGCGCTATCTGGTGATTCAGGGCATTAAACAGCGGAAAATTCGCGCCCGTAGCGCGCTGCGTCCGCTGGATATTGTCGGTTTAAGCCAATTGCTGGTCCAGGTTTCAAACCTGATTGTCGACTGCCCGGAAATTCAGCGTCTGGATATCCATCCGCTGCTGGCTTCCGCCAGTGAGTTTACCGCGCTGGATGTGACGCTGGATATTGCCCCGTTTGATGGCGATAACGAAAGTCGACTTGCGGTACGCCCCTATCCCCACCAGCTTGAAGAGTGGGTGGAGATGAAAAATGGCGATCGCTGCCTGTTCCGTCCTATCCTGCCGGAAGATGAGCCCCAACTGCGACAATTCATCGCACAGGTCACCAAAGAGGATCTTTACTACCGTTATTTCAGCGAGATCAACGAATTCACCCATGAAGATTTAGCCAACATGACGCAGATCGACTACGATCGAGAAATGGCCTTTGTGGCCGTGAGGCGGATGGACAATGCTGAAGAGATCCTCGGCGTAACGCGCGCGATCTCCGATCCTGACAACGTAGATGCCGAATTTGCCGTATTGGTGCGTTCAGATCTCAAAGGGTTGGGTTTAGGACGCCGTTTAATGGAGAAATTGATTGCCTATACTCGCGATCACGGATTGAAGCGGCTGAACGGTATTACGATGCCAAACAATCGCGGCATGGTCGCGCTGGCCAGAAAACTGGGATTTCAGGTCGATATTCAGCTCGAAGAGGGCATCGTGGGATTGACGCTGAATCTGGCCAAATGTGATGAATCGTGAGTAATGTACTGGAAATGTTGACCACTTTAACGGGTACTGATGTTATTATTGCTCGCTTATGTCGTCTGCATAGCACAGAGGACCCTTCAATGAACAGAGAAGAAATGCACTGTGATGTTGTCAAAATTTAAGCGTAATAAACATCAACAACACCTTGCCCAACTCCCTAAGATTTCTCAGTCAGTTGATGATGTAGATTTCTTTTATACTCCTGCTACTTTTCGGGAGACACTGCTGGAGAAAATCGCCAGCGCGACGCAGCGTATTTGTATCGTTGCCCTGTATCTGGAACAGGACGATGGGGGTAAAGGTATACTCGACGCGCTCTATGCGGCTAAACGGCAGCGTCCTGAACTGGACGTGAGGGTGCTGGTCGACTGGCATCGCGCGCAACGCGGGCGCATTGGCGCAGCGGCCTCGAATACCAATGCAGACTGGTATTGCCGACTGGCGCAGGAAAACCCCGGCATTGATGTCCCGGTTTACGGCGTACCGATTAATACGCGAGAAGCGCTTGGCGTACTGCATTTTAAAGGCTTTATCATTGATGATAGCGTCCTGTACAGCGGCGCCAGCCTGAACGATGTCTATCTCCATCAGCATGACAAATATCGCTACGATCGCTACCAGCTGATTCGCAATCGGCAAATGGCAGACATCATGTTTGACTGGGTGACGCAAAATCTGATGAATGGCCGTGGTGTGAATCGTCTGGATAATACCCAGCGGCCGAAAAGCCCGGAGATTAAAAACGATATCCGCTTATACCGTCAGGAGCTGCGTGATGCGTCATATCATTTTCAGGGTGACGCTAATGACGAGCAGCTCTCCGTTACGCCGCTGGTCGGGCTTGGAAAGTCCAGTCTGTTGAACAAAACCATTTTCCATCTCATGCCCTGTGCGGAGCATAAGCTCACCATTTGTACCCCTTACTTCAATCTACCAGCGGTACTGGTGCGGAATATTATTCAGCTACTGCGCGACGGAAAGAAAGTCGAAATCATTGTTGGCGATAAAACCGCGAATGATTTTTACATTCCGGAAGATGAACCGTTCAAGATCATTGGCGCGCTGCCCTATCTCTATGAGATTAACCTGCGCCGCTTCCTGAGCCGTTTACAGTATTACGTCAATACCGATCAGCTTGTGGTGCGTCTGTGGAAAGATGACGACAATACCTATCATCTGAAAGGGATGTGGGTAGATGATAAATGGATGCTACTCACCGGCAACAACCTGAATCCCCGCGCCTGGCGTCTGGATCTGGAAAACGCCATTTTGATCCACGATCCTAAGCAGGAGCTTGCCCCTCAGCGGGAAAAAGAGCTGGAACTTATCCGAACGCACACAACCATCGTAAAACATTATCGTGACCTGCAGAGCATTGCCGACTATCCGATAAAAGTGCGTAAATTGATTCGCCGTCTGCGCCGGATCCGCATCGACAGATTAATTAGCCGTATCCTGTAATCGAAGCCCCGTCCTGTACGGGGTTTTCTCTTAGGAGTGAACTGGTGCGCGTGTTGATTCCTTTTACGGTGTTGTTTCTCTCCGGGTGCAGCCATCTGGCTAACGACCACTGGAGCGGTCAGGATAAAGCCCAGCATTTTATGGCATCAGCGATGCTATCGGCAGCCGGTAATGAGTATGCGCGTCACCAGGGAGTAAGCCCTGACCGCAGCGCAGCGATAGGGCTGATGTTTTCTTTGAGTCTCGGAGCCTCAAAAGAACTCTGGGACAGCCGCCCGGAAGGCAGCGGCTGGAGCTGGAAAGATTTTGTCTGGGATGTCGCTGGCGCGACAACCGGTTACGCTATCTGGCAAATGGCGCGATACTAAAGGCGTAAGCCCTTTCCTTTACGGTGCAACATCAACGAAACCAGGAAAGCCAGAACGGCCATCGCGGTAACATACCAGAAGAACGAACTCTCCATACCGACAGATTTTAGCGACAGCGCGACATATTCCGCAGAGCCGCCAAATAACGCGTTTGCTACCGCGTAAGATAAACCGACGCCCAGGGCGCGAACCTGCGCCGGAAACATCTCCGCTTTCAGGATCCCGCTAATCGAGGTATAGAAACTCACAATCAATAGCGCGCATATCACTAAAGCAAATGCGGCATAAGGCGACGTCACATTCTGCAACGCGGAGAGAATTGGAACGGTGAAAAGCGTCGCGAGTGCGCCAAAACATAGCATAGAGGTGCGCCTGCCAATCTTATCGGATAACGCGCCGAATAACGGCTGCACCAACATGAAAACACACAGCGCAGCCGTCATAATGCCGCTGGCGACATTGGCATGCATACCTGCTGTATTTACCAGATATTTCTGCATATAGGTGGTGAAGGTATAAAAGCACAGCGAGCCTGCCGCGGTGAAACCAAGCACCATCAAAAAGGCTTTGCGATTACGCCACAAACCTTTCAACGAACCGGCTTCTTTTAATGCGCGAGTCTCATGCTTCGAGGTTTCATCCAGCTGGCGACGTAGCCATAACGCCACAACCGCCAGCACGGCGCCCAGCGCAAAGGGAATACGCCATCCCCAGGCACGAAGCTCAGCATCGTCCAGAACCTGCTGCAAAATCACAACGACCAGCAATGCCAGTAGTTGGCCACCGATAAGCGTAACGTACTGAAACGACGCGAAAAATCCCTTACGACCTTCAAGCGCAACTTCACTCATATATGTCGCGCTGGTCCCATACTCTCCCCCTACCGAGAGCCCCTGAAATAACCTTGCAATAAGTAGCAGCGCCGGTGCCCAGGTGCCGATGGTATCGTAACCAGGTAAGCAGGCAATCACCAGCGACCCCATGCACATCATGCACACCGAAATCAACATTGAGGCTTTGCGCCCGCGTCGATCTGCAATGCGTCCAAATAGCCAACCACCGATAGGCCGCATTAAAAAACCGGCGGCAAAGACGCCTGCCGTTTGCAAAAGCTGAGTAGTGGTATTACCAGAAGGAAAGAAGATATGTGCAAAATAGAGCGAGCAGAAAGAGTAGACGTAGAAATCAAACCATTCCACTAAGTTTCCGGAAGAGGCCCCCACGATAGCCCATATGCGTCGCCGCATCTCCGGAGCCTCAGCGTTGTTTTTATCTATACGCTGAATAATTTCTGCCATACTGTTCTCCTTGTTGCCAGGCTTAATCGGCCTTTTATTTTGGAGATTCAGATTACGCGAGACCCAAAAGTAAATAAAGTGTTAATTATTTGTTTGCTAATTTTTATCCCCACCGTGCCTGATGCTGGCGTTTCCGTTTCAGATAGTCTTCGTCCTGACGGATTTTATCCCACCAACCTTTGAAAACCGTTGCCGCCGCGGCCTTAATAGGATCATTACCCCGTGTATTCAGGCTGCCGTCTTCTGCATACTTTTTACCGCCTTTATAGTTAGCGTATCGCCTGGCGCGGGTGTATCCCATCTGAATAAATTTACGCGCCATGTCCATACCAACGAAATCATCCTGCTGCCGGTAAGCTTCGAACAACTGGTAGATCTGTTCTGCGGATTTCATCGCCGATGCTTCATCTTTATAGCGCCAGAAAGGAAGAATTTCGCTTTTGTAGGGTTCAACCAGTAGCACCCCCTGCTCGCCTCGTCCAACCTGATACAATTCAGGCTGCTGGCGGAAGTCGATGCTGGAAAAGTCCTGCTGGTAGTTAAAAGGTTTGATAGCCAATGAAAATCCTCACTGCTTATATAAGCACGTGTAAAGGATAGTTCATCGTTAATGATTGGGTGGGTTGTGCTCTTATCAGTTCTACAAGAGCACCAACTTCGTAGGCGGGATAATTCCTGTAGGCCGCATAAGGCGGAGCCGCCATCCGGCAGAAACAGACAAAAACAAAAGGCCCTGTCTTCCGACAGGGCCCTTCGTTTTATTTGATGCCTGGCAGTTCCCTACTCTCGCATGGGGAGACCCCACACTACCATCGGCGCTACGGCGTTTCACTTCTGAGTTCGGCATGGGGTCAGGTGGGACCACCGCGCTAGTGCCGCCAGGCAAATTCTGTTGCCAGAAACGAATCTTTTACACCGATGCTGCGTTGGCTGCATTCGTAAAGTCAGTCACATACTTCTGTATGCTCCTTCCTTTCCTTCATTTGCCGCCTTGCCTCAGCGTAAAATCTTTCGTTCCCGAAAATCCGGAATCACTGCTGAAAATCGTCTTCTCATCCGCCAAAACATCTTCGGCGTTGTAAGGTTAAGCCTCACGGTTCATTAGTACCGGTTAGCTCAACGCATCGCTGCGCTTACACACCCGGCCTATCAACGTCGTCGTCTTCAACGTTCCTTCAGGAGACCTAAAGTCTCAGGGAGAACTCATCTCGGGGCAAGTTTCGTGCTTAGATGCTTTCAGCACTTATCTCTTCCGCATTTAGCTACCGGGCAGTGCCATTGGCATGACAACCCGAACACCAGTGATGCGTCCACTCCGGTCCTCTCGTACTAGGAGCAGCCCCCCTCAGTTCTCCAGCGCCCACGGCAGATAGGGACCGAACTGTCTCACGACGTTCTAAACCCAGCTCGCGTACCACTTTAAATGGCGAACAGCCATACCCTTGGGACCTACTTCAGCCCCAGGATGTGATGAGCCGACATCGAGGTGCCAAACACCGCCGTCGATATGAACTCTTGGGCGGTATCAGCCTGTTATCCCCGGAGTACCTTTTATCCGTTGAGCGATGGCCCTTCCATTCAGAACCACCGGATCACTATGACCTGCTTTCGCACCTGCTCGCGCCGTCACGCTCGCAGTCAAGCTGGCTTATGCCATTGCACTAACCTCCTGATGTCCGACCAGGATTAGCCAACCTTCGTGCTCCTCCGTTACTCTTTAGGAGGAGACCGCCCCAGTCAAACTACCCACCAGACACTGTCCGCAACCCGGATCACGGGTCCACGTTAGAACATCAAACATTAAAGGGTGGTATTTCAAGGTCGGCTCCACGCAGACTGGCGTCCACGCTTCAAAGCCTCCCACCTATCCTACACATCAAGGCTCAATGTTCAGTGTCAAGCTATAGTAAAGGTTCACGGGGTCTTTCCGTCTTGCCGCGGGTACACTGCATCTTCACAGCGAGTTCAATTTCACTGAGTCTCGGGTGGAGACAGCCTGGCCATCATTACGCCATTCGTGCAGGTCGGAACTTACCCGACAAGGAATTTCGCTACCTTAGGACCGTTATAGTTACGGCCGCCGTTTACCGGGGCTTCGATCAGGAGCTTCGCTTGCGCTGACCCCATCAATTAACCTTCCGGCACCGGGCAGGCGTCACACCGTATACGTCCACTTTCGTGTTTGCACAGTGCTGTGTTTTTAATAAACAGTTGCAGCCAGCTGGTATCTTCGACTGACTTCAGCTCCATGAGTAAATCACTTCACCTACGTGTCAGCGTGCCTTCTCCCGAAGTTACGGCACCATTTTGCCTAGTTCCTTCACCCGAGTTCTCTCAAGCGCCTTGGTATTCTCTACCTGACCACCTGTGTCGGTTTGGGGTACGATTTGATGTTACCTGATGCTTAGAGGCTTTTCCTGGAAGCAGGGCATTTGTTGCTTCAGCACCGTAGTGCCTCGTCATCACGCCTCAGTGTTAAAGTGAACCGGATTTACCTGGAACACACACCTACACGCTTAAACCGGGACAACCGTCGCCCGGCCAACATAGCCTTCTCCGTCCCCCCTTCGCAGTAACACCAAGTACGGGAATATTAACCCGTTTCCCATCGACTACGCCTTTCGGCCTCGCCTTAGGGGTCGACTCACCCTGCCCCGATTAACGTTGGACAGGAACCCTTGGTCTTCCGGCGAGCGGGCTTTTCACCCGCTTTATCGTTACTTATGTCAGCATTCGCACTTCTGATACCTCCAGCAACCCTCACAGGTCACCTTCGCAGGCTTACAGAACGCTCCCCTACCCAACAACGCATCAGCGTCGCTGCCGCAGCTTCGGTGCATGGTTTAGCCCCGTTACATCTTCCGCGCAGGCCGACTCGACCAGTGAGCTATTACGCTTTCTTTAAATGATGGCTGCTTCTAAGCCAACATCCTGGCTGTCTGGGCCTTCCCACATCGTTTCCCACTTAACCATGACTTTGGGACCTTAGCTGGCGGTCTGGGTTGTTTCCCTCTTCACGACGGACGTTAGCACCCGCCGTGTGTCTCCCGTGATAACATTCTCCGGTATTCGCAGTTTGCATCGGGTTGGTAAGCCGGGATGGCCCCCTAGCCGAAACAGTGCTCTACCCCCGGAGATGAATTCACGAGGCGCTACCTAAATAGCTTTCGGGGAGAACCAGCTATCTCCCGGTTTGATTGGCCTTTCACCCCCAGCCACAGGTCATCCGCTAATTTTTCAACATTAGTCGGTTCGGTCCTCCAGTTAGTGTTACCCAACCTTCAACCTGCCCATGGCTAGATCACCGGGTTTCGGGTCTATACCCTGCAACTTAACGCCCAATTAAGACTCGGTTTCCCTCCGGCTCCCCTATTCGGTTAACCTTGCTACAGAATATAAGTCGCTGACCCATTATACAAAAGGTACGCAGTCACCCCACCCCAAAGCATTCACCGCTTGTTTTGTGTGTTGGGCGTCGCAAACGACGCTCCGCCACCGCGATGCTGCTTTGCAGGGCCTTCAACACCAGAGAATGCTTTGGTGGTGGGGCTCCCACTGCTTGTACGTACACGGTTTCAGGTTCTTTTTCACTCCCCTCGCCGGGGTTCTTTTCGCCTTTCCCTCACGGTACTGGTTCACTATCGGTCAGTCAGGAGTATTTAGCCTTGGAGGATGGTCCCCCCATATTCAGACAGGATACCACGTGTCCCGCCCTACTCATCGAGCTCACAGCACATGCGCTTTTGTGTACGGGGCTGTCACCCTGTATCGCGCGCCTTTCCAGACGCTTCCACTAACACACATGCTGATTCAGGCTCTGGGCTCCTCCCCGTTCGCTCGCCGCTACTGGGGGAATCTCGGTTGATTTCTTTTCCTCGGGGTACTTAGATGTTTCAGTTCCCCCGGTTCGCCTCATTAACCTATGGATTCAGTTAATGATAGTGTGACGAATCACACTGGGTTTCCCCATTCGGGTATCGCCGGTTATAACGGTTCATATCACCTTACCGGCGCTTATCGCAGATTAGCACGCCCTTCATCGCCTCTGACTGCCAGGGCATCCACCGTGTACGCTTAGTCGCTTAACCTCACAACCCGAAGATGTTTCTTACGATTCATCATCGTGCTGCGAAAATTTGAGAGACTCACGAACAACTTTCGTTGTTCTGTGTTTCAATTTTCAGCTTGATCCAGATTTTTAAAGAGCAAATATCTCAAACGTGACTCGTAAGTCAGTTTTGAGATATTAGGGCAGGTGACTTTCACTCACAAACCAGCAAGTGGCGTCCCCTAGGGGATTCGAACCCCTGTTACCGCCGTGAAAGGGCGGTGTCCTGGGCCTCTAGACGAAGGGGACGTATCAGTCTGCTTCGCAAGACGCCTTGCTATTTACTTTTCATCAGACAATCTGTGTGAGCACTGCAAAGTACGCTTCTTTAAGGTAAGGAGGTGATCCAACCGCAGGTTCCCCTACGGTTACCTTGTTACGACTTCACCCCAGTCATGAATCACAAAGTGGTAAGCGCCCTCCCGAAGGTTAAGCTACCTACTTCTTTTGCAACCCACTCCCATGGTGTGACGGGCGGTGTGTACAAGGCCCGGGAACGTATTCACCGTGGCATTCTGATCCACGATTACTAGCGATTCCGACTTCATGGAGTCGAGTTGCAGACTCCAATCCGGACTACGACGCACTTTATGAGGTCCGCTTGCTCTCGCGAGGTCGCTTCTCTTTGTATGCGCCATTGTAGCACGTGTGTAGCCCTGGTCGTAAGGGCCATGATGACTTGACGTCATCCCCACCTTCCTCCAGTTTATCACTGGCAGTCTCCTTTGAGTTCCCGACCTAATCGCTGGCAACAAAGGATAAGGGTTGCGCTCGTTGCGGGACTTAACCCAACATTTCACAACACGAGCTGACGACAGCCATGCAGCACCTGTCTCACAGTTCCCGAAGGCACCAATCCATCTCTGGAAAGTTCTGTGGATGTCAAGACCAGGTAAGGTTCTTCGCGTTGCATCGAATTAAACCACATGCTCCACCGCTTGTGCGGGCCCCCGTCAATTCATTTGAGTTTTAACCTTGCGGCCGTACTCCCCAGGCGGTCTACTTAACGCGTTAGCTCCGGAAGCCACGCCTCAAGGGCACAACCTCCAAGTAGACATCGTTTACGGCGTGGACTACCAGGGTATCTAATCCTGTTTGCTCCCCACGCTTTCGCACCTGAGCGTCAGTCTTTGTCCAGGGGGCCGCCTTCGCCACCGGTATTCCTCCAGATCTCTACGCATTTCACCGCTACACCTGGAATTCTACCCCCCTCTACAAGACTCAAGCCTGCCAGTTTCGAATGCAGTTCCCAGGTTGAGCCCGGGGATTTCACATCCGACTTGACAGACCGCCTGCGTGCGCTTTACGCCCAGTAATTCCGATTAACGCTTGCACCCTCCGTATTACCGCGGCTGCTGGCACGGAGTTAGCCGGTGCTTCTTCTGCGGGTAACGTCAATTGCTGCGGTTATTAACCACAACACCTTCCTCCCCGCTGAAAGTACTTTACAACCCGAAGGCCTTCTTCATACACGCGGCATGGCTGCATCAGGCTTGCGCCCATTGTGCAATATTCCCCACTGCTGCCTCCCGTAGGAGTCTGGACCGTGTCTCAGTTCCAGTGTGGCTGGTCATCCTCTCAGACCAGCTAGGGATCGTCGCCTTGGTGAGCCGTTACCTCACCAACAAGCTAATCCCATCTGGGCACATCTGATGGCAAGAGGCCCGAAGGTCCCCCTCTTTGGTCTTGCGACGTTATGCGGTATTAGCCACCGTTTCCAGTAGTTATCCCCCTCCATCAGGCAGTTTCCCAGACATTACTCACCCGTCCGCCACTCGTCAGCAAAGCAGCAAGCTGCTTCCTGTTACCGTTCGACTTGCATGTGTTAGGCCTGCCGCCAGCGTTCAATCTGAGCCATGATCAAACTCTTCAATTTAAAAGTTTGATGCTCAAAGAATTAAACTTCGTAATGAATTACGTGTTCACTCTTGAGATTTGGTATTCATTTTTCGTCCGAGGACGTTAAGAATCCGTATCTTCGAGTGCCCACACAGATTGTCTGATAAATTGTTAAAGAGCAGGTGCGACGCGGCTTGCAGCTCACCGTCGCGAGGTGGCGTATATTACGCTTTCCTCTTTTTGAGTCAAGCCTTTATTTTCGCTTTCCTCACAGACTTCTTAACGAAGCTTTTCTGACCCGGCGGCCTGTATGCCGTTGTTCCGTGTCAGTGGTGGCGCATTATAGGGAGTTATTAGAGCCTGACAAGACCTAAATGCAAAAAAAAGCTCAACCGTTCACTTTTCAAACAACATTTGAACCAAAAGCCTATTTTCGCCTGGTTTTTAAACAAAAACGAGCCCGTCAGGGCCCGTTTTATTCAAATTTGTGACTTACTGCACTGCCACAATACGATCATCATTGGCTTCAAGGCGAATCACTTTGCCAGGAACCAGTTCACCAGACAGGATTTGCTGCGCCAGTGGGTTTTCGATCTGCTGTTGAATAGCACGTTTTAACGGACGCGCCCCGTAGACCGGATCGTAACCGTTGGCGCTCAACAGTTTCAGCGCCTCGTCGGAGATATGGATTTCATAACCACGTTCTTCCAGACGTTTGTACAGACGCTGCAGCTGGATCTGAGCAATAGAAGCGATGTGTTGTTCACCTAACGGATGGAATACCACAACTTCATCAATACGGTTGATAAATTCCGGACGGAAGTTTTGGCTAACCACACCCAGCACCATCTCTTTCATTCGACCGTAATCCAGTTCGCCAAAGCGCTCCTGAATGAGATCGGAACCGAGGTTAGAAGTCATAATGACCACCGTATTACGGAAGTCGACCGTTCTCCCCTGCCCGTCAGTCAGTCGACCGTCGTCCAGCACCTGCAACAGAATGTTGAATACATCCGGATGCGCTTTTTCCACTTCATCCAACAAGATGACGGAATAAGGGCGACGGCGCACCGCTTCCGTCAAATAACCGCCTTCTTCATAGCCGACATATCCCGGAGGCGCCCCGACCAAACGAGACACGGAGTGTTTCTCCATAAACTCAGACATGTCGATACGCACCATCGCGTCGTCGCTGTCGAACATAAAGTTAGCCAGTGCTTTACACAGTTCGGTTTTACCGACCCCCGTCGGCCCCAGGAACAGGAAGGAACCAATCGGACGGTTCGGATCGGACAGCCCAGCACGGCTACGACGTATGGCGTTCGATACTGCTTCAACGGCTTCATTCTGCCCGATCACACGGCTGTGTAACTCTTGTTCCATACGCAACAGTTTTTCACGTTCGCCTTCCAGCATTCTGGAAACCGGAATACCGGTCCAGCGCGCTAGCACTTCGGCAATTTCCGCATCCGTTACTTTGTTACGTAACAGACGCATGGTTTTACCTTCCGACTGGGTCGCGGCTTCCAGCTGTTTTTCCAGCTCCGGAATTTTGCCGTACTGCAGTTCAGACATTCGCGCCAGGTCGCCAACGCGACGCGCCTGCTCGATGGCAATCTTCGCCTGCTCCAGCTCCGCTTTAATAGTTTGCGTACCAGAGAGCGACGCTTTTTCCGCTTTCCACTCTTCTTCCAGCTCAGAATACTGGCGCTCTTTGTCGTCCAGTTCTTCGTTGAGCATATCGAGACGTTTTTTACTCGCCTCGTCAGACTCTTTCATCAACGCCTGCTGTTCCAGTTTGAGCTGAATAATGCGGCGGTCGAGTCTGTCCAGCTCCTCCGGCTTAGAGTCAATCTGCATACGAATGCTGGATGCAGCTTCATCGATGAGGTCGATAGCTTTATCCGGCAACTGACGGTCGGCGATATAGCGGTGAGATAATGTTGCCGCCGCCACAATCGCCGGGTCAGTGATCTGCACATGGTGGTGCAGCTCGTAACGTTCTTTCAGGCCACGCAGAATAGCGATGGTGTCTTCCACTGAAGGTTCTGCGACAAACACTTTTTGAAAACGACGTTCCAGCGCCGCGTCTTTTTCAATGTACTGACGGTATTCATCCAGCGTGGTGGCGCCCACACAGTGCAGTTCACCACGCGCCAGCGCCGGTTTCAGCATATTCCCGGCGTCCATTGCGCCATCAGCCTTACCTGCGCCAACCATCGTGTGCAGCTCGTCAATAAACAGGATGACGTTGCCTTCCTGTTTCGCCAGATCGTTCAGCACGCCTTTCAGACGCTCTTCAAATTCGCCGCGATATTTCGCCCCCGCCACCAGCGCGCCCATATCCAGCGCCAGTACGCGGCGACCTTTTAAGCCTTCAGGGACTTCACCGTTAATAATGCGCTGCGCCAGTCCTTCAACAATTGCCGTTTTACCGACCCCTGGCTCACCGATTAACACCGGGTTGTTTTTGGTACGACGTTGCAGTACCTGAATGGTACGGCGAATTTCTTCATCACGACCAATTACCGGGTCAAGCTTGCCTTGTTCAGCCCGCTCGGTCAGATCGACGGTATATTTTTTCAAGGCCTGACGTTGGTCTTCAGCCCCTTGATCGTTCACGCTTTCACCTCCGCGCATCTGTTCAATTGCCTGAGTGATATTGGCCGTGGTCGCACCGGCTGATTTCAGCAGATCGGTTAACGTGCCGCGAGACTCAAGCGCCGCCAGAACAAACAGCTCTGACGAAATAAAATTGTCTCCCCGTTTTTGCGCCAGCTTGTCGCAAAGGTTCAGTACGCGTACCAGTTCCGAAGAAGGCTGTACGTCGCCGCCGGTGCCTTCCACCTGCGGTAAACGGCTCAGCGCCTGATCGATAGCGGTGCGCAACTGGCCAGCATTAATGCCGGCGGAGGTTAATAAAGGACGTATCGATCCCCCTTCCTGGTTCAGCAAGGCGCTCATTAAATGAAGAGGTTCGATGAATTGGTTGTCGTGCCCCAGCGCGAGCGACTGGGCATCGGCAAGAGCAAGCTGGAATTTGTTAGTAAGACGATCCAGACGCATAACTCCTCCCATAACAGGTCAAAATTGCTACTGGAGATTAAATGAGGTCATCCCTCAATTATTCAAGGTGAATGACCTGAATTATGTGAAAAGAAAGTTACCCGTACCGGATCGTCTTGATTCTTTAGGTTATATCAGCCAAATAAAACTTGCCATACGACCTGTCGTCTTGTCGCGACGATAAGAGAAGAAAGTCTCACTTTCGCTAAAGGTGCAGCGATCCCCGCCATAGACATGTTCAACGCCGGTATTCGCCAGACGTTGGCGTGCAAGCTGATAAATATCCGCCAGAAATTTTTCCCCGTGCGGCAAAAATGCGCTATCGGCTTGCGCATCTTTTGCTAAAAATGCGTCACGCACTTCCGGCCCCACTTCAAACGCGGTCGGGCCGATCGCCGGACCTAACCAGGCGATGATATTTTCTGGTTTGTCAGCAAAGCAGGTGACAGTTTCCTCCAGTACGCCTTCACATAATCCGCGCCAGCCCGCATGAGCCGCCGCCACTTCTGTTCCCTCACGGTTACAGAATAGCACAGGCAGGCAGTCTGCCGTCATTACCGCGCAGACGGTTCCTGGCGTATTGCTGTAAGACGCATCCGCACGTTTGGAGGCATAAGGTTCTCCGGTAAGCCTCAACACATTTTTACCGTGAACCTGTTCAAGCCAGACAGGTTTCGAAGGCAGATTGCCCGCCGCAAACAGACGCTTGCGGTTCTCTTCAACATGCTCCGGGTTATCGCCGCAATGCGCGCCCAGATTCAGCGAGTCGTAAGGCGGTAAACTCACCCCGCCAATACGGGTAGAACTACAGGCTGCGACGCCTTTCGGCAGCGGCCACTGCGGGACAATCAGTGCATTCATAACCAGTCCACATCATCTTTATGATCTTCAAAATCGGCGCGCATCGCATCGATAAGGTCCACCATATCTTGTGGAATCGGCGCGTGCCACTCCATTTCGATACCCGATACAGGATGGTAGAGACGCAGCATCGTTGCATGAAGCGCCTGGCGGTCAAACTTACGCAGAGTGGAAATAAACTCTTCCGATGCGCCTTTCGGTGGACGTGGACGACCACCGTAGACCTGATCGCCCACTAACGGGTGCGTAATATGCGCCATATGCACGCGGATCTGGTGCGTACGCCCGGTCTCCAGACGCAGCCTAAGACGCGTGTGCACACGGAAATGTTCCATAATGCGGTAGTGGGTCACCGCCGGTTTGCCCATGGGATGCACTGACATATGGGTACGTTTGGTCGGGTGACGACTGATGGGTTCATTCACCGTTCCTCCCGCCGTCATATGTCCGATCGCGACCGCTTCATATTCGCGGGTGATCTCGCGCAGCTGCAAAGACTCCACCAGGCGCGTTTGCGCCGGAACGGTTTTGGCCACCACCATCAGCCCCGTCGTGTCCTTATCCAGACGATGTACAATGCCCGCGCGCGGGACATCCGCAATCGGCGGATAATAATGTAGCAACGCGTTCAGTACCGTACCGTCCGGGTTACCCGCGCCAGGATGTACCACCAGATCGCGTGGTTTGTTGATAACCAGAATATCGTCATCTTCATAAACAATATCTAACGGGATATCCTGCGCTTCAAAACGAATCTCTTCGTCGATCTCCGCATCAATAGCCACCCGCTCGCCACCTAACACTTTTTCTTTTGGCTTATCGCAAAGTTGACCATTGACCAACACGCGCTGATTCAAAATCCATTCTTTTATACGCGAACGTGAATAATCCGGGAACATTTCGGCCAAAGCCTGATCTAAGCGTTGACCGAGTTGGTTTTCGGAGACCGTTGCGGTGAGTTGTACTCGTTGTGCCATATACAGCTTCTTCGTTTAACGTTGGGTTTTACGGCTTTGCCGTTTAATATAGTGTGCTATTGTAGCTGGTCTTAACCGGGAGCAGGAACAGAGAATCTCCCGTAAAACATTTTGAGGAAAGTCAAAACGTCATGACGCGCATGAAATATCTGGTGGCAGCAGCCACGTTGAGCCTGTTTCTGGCGGGTTGCTCGGGTTCAAAGGAAGAGGTGCCCGATAATCCGCCGAATGAAATCTACGCGACTGCTCAGCAAAAGCTGCAGGACGGTAACTGGAAACAGGCAATAACGCAATTGGAAGCGTTAGATAATCGTTATCCATTCGGACCGTATTCTCAGCAGGTGCAGTTGGATCTTATCTACGCCTATTACAAAAACGCCGATTTGCCGCTAGCGCAGGCCGCCATCGATCGTTTTATGCGTCTTAATCCAACGCACCCTAATATTGACTATGTCATGTACATGCGCGGCCTGACGAACATGGCGCTGGATGATAGCGCGCTGCAAGGTTTCTTTGGCGTCGATCGCAGCGATCGCGATCCGCAACATGCGCGGGCGGCGTTCAATGACTTTTCGAAACTGGTACGCAGCTATCCTAATAGCCAGTACACCACCGATGCCACTAAGCGTCTGGTATTCCTGAAAGACCGTCTGGCGAAATATGAATATTCCGTCGCAGAGTACTATACCGCGCGCGGCGCATGGGTTGCGGTCGTAAACCGGGTAGAAGGTATGCTACGCAATTATCCTGATACGCAGGCCACGCGCGATGCGTTGCCGCTGATGGAAAACGCCTATCGTCAGATGCAGCTGAATGCGCAGGCTGACAAAGTCGCGAAAATTATTGCCGCTAACAGCAAAAACACCTGAAGCAATACAAACAAGCAAAACGGCAGCCTTCCGGCTGCCGTTTTTTTATTCGGTATCTGATGCAACAGAAATGATTTCACTGCAACGCATCCAGTCAAATATGGCCTGCTTTCAGCCATTCCTCAAGTAAAAGATCGCTTCTTCCTGCGATGCCTCACAAAAAGTTCGCCTTGACAAAAAGTGACAAAATAATGTGATTTACATCACACATTTTGACATTAAGAACGGTATGCTGGAATCACCAAGACGGGAAAGACAAGAGGTAAAATTTATGACAATGAACATTACCAGTAAACAAATGGAAATTACTCCGGCAATCCGCCAACATGTCGCAGACCGTCTCGCCAAACTGGAAAAATGGCAAACTCACCTGATTAATCCTCATATCATTCTGTCTAAAGAGCCACAGGGCTTTATTGCTGACGCCACCATTAATACACCGAACGGACATCTGGTCGCCAGCGCAAAACACGAAGATATGTACACCGCTATTAATGAATTGATCAACAAGCTGGAACGGCAGCTCAATAAAGTGCAGCACAAAGGCGAAGCCCGTCGTGCCACCGCATCGGTGAAAGATGCCAGCTTCGTCGAAGCAGAAGAAGAGTAGTCCCTTACATTGAGTGTATCGCCAACGCGCCTTCGGGCGCGTTTTTTGTTGACAGGATTAAAACAGTACGGGTACTGTACTTACGTACACAAAGGAAACAGTTATGAAGCTCACCCGGTTTTTCTTCGCATTCTTTTTTATCTTCCCCTGACCGGGAGGCGTTTCGTCATGTGATAAAGAATGCGAAGACGAACAAGAAGGCCTCCCCCACCGGGAGGCCTTTTTTATTGATAACAAAAAAGGCAACACTATGACATCGGAAAACCCATTACTGGCGCTGCGAGATAAAATCAGCGCTTTAGACGAAGAGTTACTGGCCTTACTGGCAAAACGACGCGCGCTGGCGATTGAAGTGGGACAAGCAAAACTACTGTCGCATCGTCCGGTTCGGGATATCGATCGTGAACGCGCGCTGCTGGACAGGCTCATCCATCTCGGTAAAGCCCACCATCTCGACGCACACTACATTACCCGTCTGTTCCAGCTTATCATTGAAGACTCCGTGCTTACTCAGCAGGCGCTGCTGCAACAACATCTGAATAATACTCACCCTCATTCGGCACGTATTGCGTTTCTTGGGCCGAAAGGCTCCTATTCTCATCTCGCGGCGCGCCAGTATGCTGCACGCCATTTTGAGCAATTTATTGAGAGCGGTTGCGCAAAATTCACCGATATTTTTCATCAGGTCGAAACCGGCCAGGCCGATTACGCCGTGGTTCCGATAGAGAACACCAGCTCCGGCGCTATCAATGATGTGTACGACTTATTGCAACACACCAGTCTGTCGATTGTCGGTGAGATGACTGTCACTATCGATCACTGCGTGCTGGTTTCCGGCGCTACAGATCTGAATACCATCGAAACGGTGTACAGCCATCCGCAGCCGTTTCAGCAGTGCAGTAAATTTTTGAGCCGCTATCCGCACTGGAAAATCGACTATACCGAGAGTACGTCGGCAGCGATGGAAAAAGTCGCGCAGGCAAACTCTCCGCGCGTCGCGGCGCTCGGCAGCGAGGCAGGCGGCATGTTGCACGGATTACAGGTGCTGGAACGCATCGCCGCAAACCAGACGCAGAATATCACCCGCTTTCTGGTACTGGCGCGCAAAGCCATTAATGTTTCCGATCAGGTTCCGGCAAAAACCACTCTGTTAATCGCCACCGGGCAGCAAGCTGGCGCGCTGGTCGAAGCGCTGCTGGTGCTGCGTAACCACAATCTCATCATGACGAAACTGGAGTCGCGCCCCATTCACGGCAATCCGTGGGAAGAGATGTTTTATCTCGATATTCAGGCGAACCTGGAGTCGCAGGTAATGCAAAGCGCGCTAAAAGAGCTGGGCGAGATCACGCGCTCAATGAAAGTGCTTGGCTGCTATCCCAGCGAAAACGTCGTGCCGGTAGAACCTGCCTGACGTTCAATAAAACGGCTTTTCTTCATCCCTGCGACGGCTACCTGCAGGGTGAAGATGGCGCCGGAGAGCGGATAATCCGCCACTTCCTGAGCAGACATATTTTCTCTGGTAGTTGTAATAAACAGCGTTTTCATATCTGCGCCGCCAAAGCAAACCATCGTCGGACAACGTACCGGCAACCGGTACTCTTCCAGCTGCTCTTCTTGCGGTGAGAAACGCGCCACGCGCCAGCCGTCAAACATCGCGCTCCAGTAGCACCCTTCGCTATCCATCGCCGCGCCGTCGGGAAGTCCTTCTCCTTCGCCAAAATGGCGAAAAAGTTCACGCTTGCCCGGATCGCCATGCTTATCAAGTAACGTGCGGTATATCACGCCATTCGGCGTATCGGAGGTATACATCCACTGGTTATCCGGGCTGAACGCCAGGCCGTTGTGTCCCTGGATATCGCACTGGATCACTTTTGCCGTCAGGTCATGATCGATCCGCATCAGCAACGCGCCATTATAGTCACCTGGCGCCCAGAACGTTCCGGCATAAAAACGTCCATCGCCATCAGTGCCGCCATCGTTAAAACGCGCCAGTTTCGTATTAGAGGGATTGTCGCAAACCTTACGCTGCAATAATCCATTTTTATCGGCCAGCCAGATAGCATGACGCATGGCCACAATAAATCCGCCCTGCTCACGCAAGGCAAAACAGCCCACCTCTTCCGGAAACACCAGCACGCTATGCGTCCCACTCGCCGGATGGTAACGATGGATCTCCTGTTCCAGGATATCGGTCCAATACAGCGCGCTTTCATCCTCGCTCCATGTGGGGCATTCTGGTAGATGTCCGACATAATCAAATAAAACGTGCGGCGTAGTCATAACGGTTCCTTAAACGAAAAAAGCCAGCAAAGCTGGCTTTTAGTATAGATGTCATCATTATGGTCGGCTGTCATTCGCCTGACGCAATAACACACGGCTTTCATTCTGGAAGCGTCTGGCATAATCGCCAAACCAGTGTTCAACTTTGCGAAAACTGTCGATAAAAGCCTGCTTATCACCCTGTTCCAGTAACCCGATCGCATCGCCAAAACGTTTATAGTAACGCTTGATAAGCGCCAGATTGCGCTCCGACGACATAATAATGTCCGCATACAGTTGCGGGTCCTGGGCGAACAGACGCCCGACCATCGCCAGCTCCAGTCGATAAATCGGCGATGATAGCGCCAGAAGCTGCTCAAGCTGGACGTTCTCTTCCGCCAGATGCAGCCCATAAGCGAAGGTAGCAAAGTGGCGCAACGCCTGGATAAAAGCCATGTTCTGATCGTGCTCGACAGCGCTAATTCGATGCAACCGCGCGCCCCACACCTGGATTTGCTCAAGGAACCACTGATACGCTTCCGGTTGACGCCCGTCACACCAGACCACCACCTGCTTCGCCAGGCTCCCGCTGTCCGGACCAAACATCGGATGCAAGCCCAACACGGGGCCATCATGGGCCGCCAACATTGCCTGCAACGGACCGCTTTTCACCGATGCCAGATCGACCAGAATACAGTCGGACGGCAGGGGCGGCAGTTGCGCTATGACCTGTTCAGTAACATGAATCGGCACGCTGACGATCACCATTCCGGCATCGGCGACAATGTCCCTGGCGCGCGGCCAGTCCTGCTGTTCCAGAATACGGACCTGATAGCCCGACAGCGTGAGCATTTTTTCAAACAGACGCCCCATCTGTCCGCCGCCGCCCACAATGACGACCGGACGCAGAGAAGGACAAAGCGTTTTGAACCCCTTATCATTTTCGCTGGAGTAAGATTCACGCATTACCCGGCGCAGGACATCTTCAATGAGATCGGGCGGGACACCGATCGCTTCTGCTTCCGCCCGTCGTGAAGCCAGCATAGAGGCCTCACGCTCCGGCACGTAAATAGGCAGGCCAAAACGGCTTTTCACCTCGCCGACTTTGGCAACCAGTTCCAGGCGCTTAGCCAGTAAATTCAACAACGCTTTATCGACATCATCTATTTGATCGCGTAATGCGGTCAATTCAGCAACCATAACAACCTCTTATGCGACGCGCACCGCCAGCTGGCCGCTCAAATCTTTATGAATTTCACGTAACAGGGCATCGGTCATCTCCCAGCTAATACAAGCATCGGTGACGGAAACGCCATACTTCATTTCGCTGCGCGGCTGTTCGGAAGACTGGTTACCCTCATGAATATTACTTTCAATCATTAAGCCAATGATTGAACGATTGCCATCTTTAATCTGCGCAACCACAGATTCGGCAACGGCTGGCTGGCGGCGATAATCTTTATTGGAGTTACCATGACTGCAATCTACCATCAGCGAAGGACGTAGTCCCGCCTGTTCCATCTCTTTTTCACACTGAGCGACATCTGCCGGGCTATAGTTTGGCGCTTTGCCGCCACGCAGAATCACATGGCCATGCGGATTTCCCTGGGTTTGCAATAACGCAACCTGACCGGCCTGGTTAATGCCAACAAAACGATGAGGTTGCGCAGCGGCGCGCATGGCGTTAATCGCTGTCGCCAGGCTGCCATCCGTGCCGTTTTTAAAGCCGACCGGCATAGAAAGACCAGACGCCATTTCGCGGTGGGTTTGCGATTCGGTTGTGCGCGCCCCTATCGCCGACCAGCTAAACAGATCGCCCAGGTATTGCGGGCTGTTCGGATCCAACGCTTCGGTCGCCAATGGCAACCCCATATTCACCAGTTCCACCAGTAGCTGACGCGCTATTTTCAACCCGGCTTCCACATCAAATGAGCCATCCATGTGAGGATCGTTAATCAGCCCTTTCCAGCCGACGGTAGTTCGCGGCTTTTCAAAATAGACGCGCATTACCAGATAGAGGCTATCGCTGACCTCTGCGGCAAGGGCTTTAAATCGACGGGCATATTCCAGAGCGGTTTCAGGATCGTGAATAGAACAAGGACCGCATACCACCAACAGACGCGGATCGCGCCCGGCAATAATGTCAGAAATGATTCCCCGGGACTGCGCTATCTGCGCTTCCTGCGCCAGGCTCAAGGGAAAGGCCGCTTTAAGCTGCTCCGGCGTCATTAATACCTGTTCATCGGTGATACGTACGTTATTCAGCGCGTCTTTTTGCATGATGGCGATCCTGTCTTTTCTTGTTTGCGATAGTTGATCCTCCACGAGGATGTTTAAACCATACCACAAAAAGTAAAGATTTCAATCCATATTACGTAAAATAAACTTTACACCATGCGCAATCGTCGATTAATCTCCCTCATTTCGTATCAAAAACTTTACACAACAAGTGAATTATTTTATTCCCAGCCTCAGAAAAGCGGTAAAATGAGCGATGCTCGCTATTTTTTGATTATTTTTTCTCCGCACACATATTTTTACTTTCTGATATAGGGTGATTAATACCATTATCACAAGAATTTAATATCAGGGATATCACTTAAATTATTCATATTATCAATAAGACATAATGACGATATGGCAAAATAATGTTATTTTGCTACAAACAATCACGGATGTATTTTAATGCTTTACGACTGAAGATGGTGGGGACTTGTTAATGCGTTTTTCTCACCGATTTATCCTTCTGTTATCGCTATTATTAGCAAGCTTGCCTCTGTATGCTCAACGCGTCACGGAAGAAGAGAAATCCGTACGCGCCATCGTCTCCGGTATCGTCAGTTATACACACTGGCCGGCGTTATCCGGGCCGCCAAGGCTATGCATATTTTCATCTGCGCGTTTTGTCAGGGTACTTAGCGAAGAGGCTGACTGGGCTTTCCCTTATCAACCGCTTGTCATCCGTACCACACAAGAAGCCCTGAGCGCCCGCTGTGATGGTTTTTACTTTGGCAATGAATCGCCAGCTTATCAGGTGGAGTTAACGCGTCATTATCCAGTTAATGCCTTGTTATTAATTGCCGAGCAAAATACCGAATGTATTATTGGCAGCGCATTTTGTCTGATCATTAACAATGATGAAGTCAAATTTTCCGTCAACCTGGACTCCCTCTCGCATAGCGGCGTGAGAGTAAATCCAGAAGTATTAATGCTTGCACGGAATCAAAAGCATGAATAAGGAATTTTCTCTGTCCAGGCCAACATTTAAACGCACACTACGGCGGATTAGTATAATCAGCGTGCTGCTTACAATGACATTGATCTGGCTATTAATTTGCGTTGCGTCTGTCCTTACGCTCAAACAGTATGCGCAAAAGAATCTCGATTTGACCGCCGCCACAATGGCCCATAGCCTTGAAGCGGCACTGGTATTTTCCGATAACGCGGCCGCAGCGGAAACGCTCGCCACACTGGGACGCCAGGGACAATTTTCAGCGGCGGAGGTCCGCGATAAAAATGGCCGTACTATCGCCTCATGGCGCTATGATGCGCGAGCCGCAGACGATAAGCTCATTGGCTTAATTAGCCACTGGCTTTTTCCATTGCCGGTATCACAACCCGTCTGGCACAACGGCAGGGCCATCGGCGAAGTACGGCTTGTCGCCCGCGACAGCCTTATTGGTCATTTTATCTGGCTATCGCTGGCAGTGCTGACAGGATGTATTCTGCTGGCATCCGGCATTGCCCTGCTGCTCACGCGTTATTTACACAATGGCGTTGTGGATGCGCTGCAAAATATTACTGAAGTTGTACACGACGTTCGCACTAACCGAAATTTTTCACGCCGGGTACCTGATGAGCGTATTGCGGAATTTCACCTGTTTGCGCAGGATTTCAATAGCCTTCTGGATGAGATGGAAGAATGGCAGCTACGGCTTCAGGCTAAAAATGCCCAGTTACTACGTACCGCGTTGCACGATCCGCTGACGGGGCTTGCCAATCGCGCGGCATTTCGCAGCTGTATTAACGCGCTGATGAAGGACAATTCCGCTCGTAGCAGTTCGGCATTGTTATTTCTGGATGGCGATAACTTTAAATATATTAATGATACCTGGGGACATGCGGCAGGCGACCGCGTACTTATAGAGGTTGCCAAAAGATTAGCGGAATTCGGTGGTAGCCGTTATCAGACTTACCGACTCGGCGGCGATGAATTTGCGATGGTGCTTTACGATGTACATTCGGAATATGAAGTACAACGTATTTGCGCAGCGCTATCCCAGGCGTTTAATCGACCTTTTGAACTGCATAACGGCCAGCGAATAACGATGACCCTGAGTATTGGCTTTGCGCTGACATGGGAACATGCCACTGCCGAAAAACTACAAGAACTGGCCGATCGAAATATGTATCAGGCTAAACACCGGCGTGCGGAGCGCTCGCTAAACTAAGGAACGGGCCTGGCCGTTTCTGACTCAGCGTTGAGACCACTGACCCAGCCTAATCATGCAACCATCTATGGCGTGGAGCAAACCCATAAAAAAGGGGCCAGCGTAATGCCAGCCCCTTCTTTTCTACAAGCTTTCGGATGTTGCGAAAGCGCGTTCTTAGTTAAGACGCTCTTTGATACGAGCCGCTTTACCAGTACGCTCACGCAGGTAGTACAGTTTAGCTTTACGAACAGCACCACGACGTTTAACAGCAATGCTGTCAACTACCGGAGAGTGAGTCTGGAAGACACGCTCAACGCCTTCGCCGTTGGAAATTTTACGAACAGTGAATGCAGAGTGCAGACCGCGGTTACGAATAGCGATAACCACGCCCTCGAATGCCTGCAGACGTTTCTTGGTACCTTCAACAACCCATACTTTCACTTCCACGGTATCGCCCGGACGGAAGGAAGGTACGTTCTGCTTCATCTGCTCTTGTTCAAGTTGCTTAATAATGTTGCTCATAATTTAATCTCTTATCCTGGGTAAACTGATATTCGGGGGCCTATGCCATCCCATCATGTTTATGCTGCTGTTGTGCGTGTTCTGTTTTGAACTCCGCCAGCAACCTTGCTTGCTCTTCAGTCAGAGCCAGGTTTTCCAGAAGTTCAGGTCTTCTAAGCCAGGTTCGGCCCAGCGACTGTTTCAAACGCCAGCGACGTATCTCAGCATGGTTTCCCGACAGCAATACTGGCGGTACTTCCATCCCCTCTAACACTTCAGGGCGCGTATAGTGCGGACAATCCAGCAACCCATCAGCAAACGAATCTTCGATTGCTGATGCCTCATGCCCCAGAACCCCCGGTATAAACCGGGCGACGGAGTCAATCAGCGTCATTGCCGGTAGTTCGCCACCGCTGAGAACGTAATCGCCAATTGACCATTCTTCGTCAATTTCGGTCTGAATTACGCGCTCATCTACGCCTTCGTAGCGACCACACACCAGAATAAGCTTCTGATTCGTGGCCAGCTCGCTAACGCCCGCTTGATCAAGCTTGCGTCCCTGAGGCGACAGATAAATCACTTTAGCGCCTTCACCTGCCGCGGCTTTTGCTGCGTGAATGGCGTCCCGCAAGGGTTGCACCATCATTAACATCCCCGGTCCGCCGCCGTAAGGACGGTCGTCCACGGTACGGTGCCGGTCATGCGCGAAGTCGCGAGGACTCCAGCTTTGGATGTTCAGCAGGCCTTTTTTTACTGCCCGGCCAGTTACCCCGTAATCGGTAATTGCGCGGAACATTTCAGGAAACAGGCTAACTATGCCAATAAACACAAGCCAATCCCCATAACGCCATTTATTACCGTTTATTCGGTGGTTTAAAAACCAGGATCCCAGTCTACTTCGATAGTACGAGTAGCGAGATCGACTTTCTTGATAACCTGCCCATCGAGGAACGGTACTAGTCGTTCCTTGATACCAAATGCATCTTTCAGGTTCGCCTTAATGACGAGAACGTCATTCGACCCGGTTTCCATCATGTCGATAACTTTACCGAGATCGTAGCCTTCAGCGGTGACTACCTGGCAGCCCATCAGGTCTTTCCAGTAGTAGTCTCCCTCCTCAAGCGCAGGAAGTTGCGAGGAATCCACGACAATTTCGCAATTGGTCAGAAGATTCGCGGCATCTCGATCGTCAACGCCTTTCAGCTTGATGATCAGATCCTGATTGTGGTGCTTCCAGCTTTCCAGCTGTACCTGCTGCCACTGACCCGCCTTCTGGATAAACCAGGGCTGATAGTCAAAAATGCTTTCGGCGTCTTCAGTGGAGGAAAACACTCTGAGCCAACCACGGATACCGTATGAAGAACCCATTTTCCCCAGTACAACCGGTTCAGCGGGTACTTGTGCGGCGAGTTGCTTGCTCATCATGACCACCGTGACAGATTAAGCTGCTTTTTTTACTTCTTTGATCAGCGCCGCAACGCGATCGGAAATGGTTGCGCCCTGGCCAACCCAGTGAGCGATGCGATCCAGATCCAGGCGGGTGCCTTCTTCTTTTTCGCTAGCGATTGGGTTGAAGAAACCAACGCGCTCAATGAAGCGACCGTTGCGTGCATTACGGCTGTCGGTGACAACAACCTGGTAGAACGGACGCTTTTTAGCGCCGTGACGAGCTAAACGAATAGTTACCATAACATCCTCTTGTGTGAATAAAACAACCGGGCCCCATCGAGGAACGGAGCCCGGCGTCATATTAAAAGCCCGAAAATTTTACTGATTTCTGGGAAAAAAGCAATCAACATGTGATGAAGCTTGATTCCAGGGCGTGACCGTTGCAGCCAGTTTGGCGTCGGCGTGCGCGCAGAAAGCGGAGCGTACACGCAGTACGTGAGCATTTACTCGCTCCGCTCGCCCTTCGGGCCGCCCTAAAGGGCGTTCAAAACACTATCGTGTTTTGTCGAGCACACTCCGGCGTCAAAATGGCAAATAAGGTAGCCCGATATATTTATCTACCCGGGAAGCCTGGCGGCATCATCCCCTTCATACTCCGCATCATCTTCGCCATCCCGCCCTTCTTCATCTTCTTCATCATGCGCTGCATGTCGTCGAACTGTTTCAGAAGGCGGTTAACGTCCTGCACCTGCATCCCACAGCCCTGCGCGATACGACGCTTGCGGGAACCTTTGATGATTTCCGGCTTCGCGCGTTCTTTCAGCGTCATCGAATTGATGATCGCCTCCATACGCACCAGCACCTTGTCATCCATCTGCGATTTAACGTTGTCCGGAATCTGCCCCATGCCCGGTAATTTGCCCATCAGACTGGCCATACCGCCCATGTTTTTCATCTGTTTGAGCTGTTCCAGGAAGTCGTTCAGGTCGAAACCGTCGCCTTTCTTCAGTTTGGTCGCCAGCTTCTCAGCCTGTGCGCGGTCAACTTTGCTTTCGATATCTTCGATAAGAGACAGTACGTCGCCCATGCCGAGAATACGCGAGGCGATACGATCCGGATGGAATGGCTCCAGCGCGTCGGTTTTCTCGCCGACACCGAGGAATTTAATCGGCTTGCCGGTGATATGACGAATAGAGAGCGCCGCACCGCCACGCGCATCACCATCAACTTTGGTCAGCACCACGCCGGTTAACGGCAGCGCTTCGTTAAAGGCTTTTGCGGTATTCGCCGCATCCTGACCGGTCATCGCATCGACGACAAACAGCGTTTCTACTGGCTTGATAGAAGCGTGGACCTGTTTGATTTCGTCCATCATCGCTTCGTCAACATGCAGACGACCGGCGGTATCCACCAGCAGCACGTCGTAGAATTTGAGCTTCGCTTCTTTCAGCGCGGCGTTGACGATATCAACCGGTTTCTGGCCGACATCAGACGGGAAGAAATCCACGCCAACCTGCTCAGCCAGCGTTTCGAGCTGTTTGATCGCCGCCGGGCGATAGACGTCGGCAGAGACGACCAGCACTTTCTTCTTGTGCTTCTCGCGCAAGAATTTACCCAACTTACCGACGCTGGTGGTTTTACCCGCCCCCTGCAGACCCGCCATCAATACTACGGCTGGCGGCTGCGCAGCTAAATTCAGCGTCTGGTTCTCTTCGCCCATCGCCGCAACCAGTTCGCTACGGACAATCTTGACGAACTCCTGCCCTGGGGTCAGGCTCTTGTTAACTTCATGACCAACCGCTTTCTCTTTTACGCGATTGATGAACTCACGCACTACCGGCAGCGCAACGTCAGCCTCCAGCAGCGCCATGCGCACTTCGCGCAGCGTCTCTTTAACGTTGTCTTCAGTAAGGCGCCCACGGCCACTGATATTGCGCAGCGTGCGCGACAAACGATCGGTTAAATTATCAAACATTGTCTCTCGCCTGGGGTGGAAACGGTTGGTCGCCGCAGCGACACAGTTACAGAATTTCGCCACAGTATACCATGAAGCCGTCTTTGTTGTTATGCAACGGTTGGAGCTGCGGTCACGTAACGCTATACTGCTTCTCTTTCTCACTGGTCAACTGTCGACACAACTATGCCCGTTTTTGCTTTACTTGCCCTTGTCGCCTACTCCTTCAGCCTCGCGCTGATCGTTCCCGGACTGTTGCAAAAAAACAGCGGCTGGCGGCGTATGGCTATTCTTTCTGCGGTCATCGCGCTGGTGTGCCATGCTGTCGCGCTGGAATCGCGTATTCTGCCCGGCGGCGACAGTGGACAAAACCTGAGCCTGCTGAATGTCGGTTCGCTGGTCAGCCTGATGATCTGCACGGTGATGACCATTGTCGCGTCGCGTAATCGCGGCTGGCTACTTCTGCCTATTGTCTATGCTTTTGCGCTGATTAACCTGGCCTTCGCCACGTTCATGCCTAATGAATATATTACGCATCTGGAAGCGACCCCAGGCATGATGGTGCACATCGGTCTGTCGCTTTTCTCTTACGCGACGCTGATAATCGCCGCTCTGTATGCGCTACAGCTGGCGTGGATCGACTATCAGTTGAAGAACAAAAAGCTGGCGTTTAGTAATGAAATGCCGCCATTGATGAGCATTGAGCGCAAAATGTTTCATATCACGCAGATTGGCGTCGTACTGCTGACCCTTACTCTGTGTACCGGCCTGTTTTACATGCATAACCTGTTCAGTACTGAAAATATTGATAAAGCCGTGCTCTCTATCGTGGCATGGTTTGTCTATATCGTTCTGCTGTGGGGGCATTACCATGAAGGCTGGCGGGGTCGGCGGGTCGTGTGGTTTAACGTCGCAGGCGCGGGTATTCTGACGCTGGCCTATTTTGGTAGCCGCATATTACAGCAATTTGTAAGCTAAGCTTTTAAAGGAGTTTCCCCTGGAACACATCTCCACCACCACGCTGATTATCATATTAATCATCATGGTGGTCATCTCGGCCTATTTTTCCGGTTCCGAAACTGGAATGATGACGCTAAACCGTTACCGTTTACGCCATATGGCGAAGCAAGGTAATCGCTCGGCAAAACGGGTAGAAAAATTATTGCGTAAACCCGATCGACTGATAAGCCTGGTGCTGATCGGCAATAACCTGGTCAACATTCTTGCCTCGGCGCTCGGCACGATTGTGGGTATGCGGCTTTACGGCGACGCCGGCGTGGCTATCGCCACCGGGGTACTGACGTTTGTCGTGTTAGTTTTTGCTGAAGTCCTGCCCAAAACTATCGCCGCGCTCTATCCGGAAAAAGTGGCCTATCCCAGCAGCTTCCTGCTGGCGCCGTTACAGATACTGATGATGCCGCTGGTGTGGTTACTTAACACCATCACCCGCCTGCTGATGCGTCTGATGGGAATTAAAACGGACATCGTGGTCAGCGGGTCGTTAAGCAAAGAGGAATTACGCACTATCGTGCATGAATCCCGTTCGCAAATCTCTCGCCGCAATCAGGATATGCTGCTGTCGGTTCTCGATCTGGAAAAGGTCAGCGTGGATGACATCATGGTGCCGCGTAATGAAATTATCGGGATCGATATCAATGACGACTGGAAGTCTATCGAGCGGCAGCTCACCCACTCGCCGCACGGACGCATTGTGCTCTATCGCGATTCGCTGGATGACGCCATCAGTATGCTGCGCGTGCGTGAAGCCTGGCGGTTAATGGCCGAGAAAAAAGAGTTCACCAAAGAGATGATGCTGCGCGCCGCCGATGAAATCTATTACGTCCCGGAAGGTACGCCGCTCAGTACGCAACTGATTAAATTTCAGCGCAATAAAAAGAAAGTCGGACTGGTCGTCAACGAATATGGCGATATCCAGGGGCTGGTCACCGTGGAAGATATTCTCGAGGAGATCGTTGGCGACTTCACCACATCGATGTCGCCGACACTGGCGGAAGAGGTCACGCCGCAAAACGACGGTTCGGTCATTATTGACGGTACCGCCAACGTCCGGGAAATCAATAAAGCGTTTAACTGGCACCTGCCGGAAGATGACGCGCGCACCGTCAACGGGGTGATTCTGGAGGCGCTGGAGGAAATTCCGGTTGCTGGCACGCGCGTGCGCATTGAGCAGTACGATATAGATATTCTCGATGTACAGGAAAATATGATTAAGCAGGTAAAGGTTGTACCGGTAAAACCGCTGCGCGAGAGTGTGGCGGAGTAACACAATGGCGAACTCCGGTTCGCCTTTTTTATCGCCGTCTTTTAAGATTCCATCAATTCCTGCCATTTACTTAACAATGCAATAATGTCTTTTCAGGCATTCAGAAAGGATATTGATGTTATGTCAGAAGATTATGTAATTGAATGGGATAAGAATTTTGCAGACGACCTCAACGTCGTCGCCAACGTTTTTTTATCACACAACCCAACCTTATGGCCCACTATTTTCTCTCAACTTTCGACGCAACCTGAAATCTTTGAAGACGAAGATGAAGACGAATATGGGTTGCAGGACGTCCTGGATTGTAGCGGTGGCGATCTCGGAAATAACGAGCTGGCACAGGCATTTTTACAAGTTCTACGCGGCGAAGGATTTATTCACCTCGTTGACTGGAAAGGTGAAGATGAAGAAGGCGAACTGGCTAATTTTGCCGCAGATCGCTTTTATGAACTCACAAAAAACCTGACGGATTCTGAGGAATTAAGAAATCTTCTTGTCGAAATAACCCAAGAGGATGAAATCTCCGATGTCTGTGAAGCCGGGGACCGTTACCTTGACGAGATCTTTGAACGCATCCAGACCGAACTCAATAAGAGGGGCTTCCAGATTTTTGATCTGAATGAAGGATCTGACACCTATAATGTGGTCGTTCTGCCAATGAGCGAATATAAAAAAATAGAGGACTTCAACACGCCGTGGCTGGAAGTGCAGGATTTTTTAAGCTAAAAAAATGGCCGACTTTACATCGGCCATCAAACTTTTACTTCGCCTTCGCTACAGTCACCATCGCCGCGCGAATGGTACGACCGTTCAGCGTATAGCCTTTCTGCATAATACCCAGCACATTGCCTGCCGGAACCTCTTCCGACTCCACCATCGCAATCGCCTGATGCACGTTCGGGTCCAGCGGCACGTTGGTCTCAGCAATCACTTCCACGCCGAATTTACGCACCACATCCAGCATAGACTTCAGCGTCAGCTCAATCCCTTCGACCATTGCCGCCATATCCGGATTGGCTTTGTCTGCGACTTCCAGCGCGCGATCCAGGCTATCGATGACCGGCAGCAATTCGTTGACGAACTTCTCGAGAGCGAATTTATGCGCTTTTTCGATATCCTGTTCAGTACGACGGCGCAGGTTTTCCATTTCCGCTTTGATGCGCAACACGGTGTCGCGTTCGCGAGTCTGGGCTTCTGCAAGCTGAACTTCCAGATTCGCAATTTTTTCATCGCGCGGATCCACCTGCTCAGCAGAATCGTTTGGTTCAACTGCCTCAACCTCTTCGTGCTGATCCATGATAATTTCTTCCGGGGCTTGCCCCTCAGGCGTTTTCTGTTCTTTACTACTCATGAATTTCTCCGCGTTTTTTTCGCATTCATCTCGCTAACTTCGCTTATTATGGGGATCAGATTCAGGGTTTCAAGGGAAGTACTCACATTGTCATCAATCTTCGCTACAAGGACCTCAGAAAAATGAATAATCATTTCAAGTGTATCGGCATTGTGGGGCATCCGCGTCATCCCACCGCACTCACGACACATGAAATGCTCTACCGTTGGCTATGCGATCAGGGTTATGAGGTCATTGTGGAGCAACAAATCGCCCACGAATTACAGCTAAAAAATGTGCCAACCGGCACGCTGGCGGAAATTGGTCAACAGGCGGATCTGGCGGTAGTTGTGGGCGGCGACGGCAATATGCTTGGCGCAGCGCGTACGCTGGCGCGTTATGACATCAATGTGATTGGCATTAACCGCGGTAATCTTGGCTTCCTGACCGATCTCGATCCGGACAACGCCCTGCAACAATTATCTGATGTGCTGGAAGGGCGCTATATCTCCGAAAAACGTTTTCTGCTGGAAGCGCAGGTCTGCCAACAGGACCGCCAGAAGCGTATCAGCACAGCCATTAATGAAGTGGTGCTGCATCCGGGAAAAGTGGCGCATATGATCGAATTCGAGGTTTATATTGATGAAACCTTCGCTTTTTCACAGCGATCTGATGGTCTGATCATTTCTACGCCGACCGGCTCCACCGCCTATTCGCTCTCCGCAGGCGGCCCTATTCTGACCCCTTCACTGGATGCCATCACCCTGGTGCCGATGTTCCCGCATACCTTGTCGGCACGCCCGTTAGTCATTAACAGCAGTAGCACGATTCGTCTGCGTTTTTCGCATCGCCGTAGCGATCTGGAAATTAGCTGCGACAGTCAGATAGCGCTGCCTATTCAGGAAGGAGAAGATGTGCTGATTCGCCGCTGCGACTACCATCTCAACCTGATACATCCCAAAGACTATAGCTATTTCAATACATTAAGCACAAAACTCGGCTGGTCAAAAAAATTATTCTAATTTTACGTTAGCCTCTTTACTGTATAAAAAACCAGTTTATACTGTATTTAATTACAGTCATGGTTTTTCATACAGGAAAACAGCTATGTTGGCGCAACTGACCATCAGCAATTTTGCTATCGTTCGTGAGCTTGAGATCGATTTTCAGAGCGGAATGACCGTCATTACTGGTGAAACCGGCGCGGGTAAATCTATTGCGATTGATGCCCTGGGTCTGTGTCTGGGCGGTCGCGCTGAGGCCGATATGGTCCGTACCGGAGCGACCCGCGCCGATTTGTGTGCCCGCTTTGCGCTGAAAGACACGCCTGCGGCATTGCGCTGGCTGGAAGAAAACCAGCTTGAAGAAGGTCGCGAATGCTTACTTCGCCGCGTTATCAGCAGCGATGGCCGCTCACGGGGCTTTATTAACGGCACCGCTGTGCCCCTGTCTCAATTGCGCGAGCTCGGTCAGTTGCTGATTCAAATTCACGGCCAACATGCGCACCAGCAGCTTACCAAACCCGAACAGCAAAAATCGCTGCTGGATAGCTATGCCAACGAAGCCGCTTTAGCGCAGCAGATGGCTGCTCGCTACCAATTATGGCATCAAAGCTGCCGCGATCTCGCCCATCACCAGCAACAAAGCCAGGAACGCGCCGCGCGCGCGGAACTGCTGCAATATCAGTTAAAAGAGTTGAACGACTTTAATCCGCAGGCCGGCGAATTCGAGCAAATTGACGAAGAGTACAAACGGCTGGCCAACAGCGGGCAGTTGCTTACGACCAGCCAGAACGCTCTGGCGCTACTCGCGGACGGCGAAGACGTTAACCTGCAAAGCCAGTTATATAGCGCAAAACAACTGGTTAGCGAGCTGGTAGGTATGGACAGCAAGCTTTCCGGCATCCTGGATATGCTGGAAGAAGCCACTATCCAACTCACCGAAGCCAGCGATGAATTACGCCACTATTGCGAGCGTCTGGATTTAGACCCCAATCGCCTGTTTGAGCTTGAACAGCGCATCGCTAAACAAATTTCGCTGGCGCGAAAACATCACGTCAGCCCGGAAGCGCTGCCGCAGCTTTATCAGTCACTGCTCGAAGAACAGCAGCAGCTCGACGATCAGGCCGATTCGCTGGAAACGCTAACGCTGGCGGTTAATAAGCATCACCAACAAGCGCTGGAAACGGCGCAAGCGCTGCATCAACAGCGTCAGTTTTACGCCCAGGAGCTGGGGCAGTTGATCACTGAAAGTATGCATTTACTTTCGATGCCGCACGGTCTGTTTACTATCGACGTGAAATTTGATGAGCATCATCTGAGCAACGACGGCGCCGATCGCGTGGAGTTTAAAGTGACGACAAACCCAGGTCAGCCGCTGCAGCCTATCGCTAAAGTCGCGTCTGGCGGTGAACTGTCGCGCATTGCGCTGGCTATTCAGGTGATTACCGCGCGCAAAATGGAAACGCCAGCGCTGATTTTTGACGAGGTCGATGTTGGCATCAGCGGCCCAACCGCCGCCGTGGTCGGTAAACTCCTGCGTCAGCTTGGCGAATCCACTCAGGTGATGTGCGTCACTCACCTGCCACAGGTAGCCGGGTGCGGTCACCAGCACTTCTTTGTCAGTAAAGAAACAGACGGGGCAATGACCGAAACCCATATGCAACCTTTGGATAAACGTGCGCGTTTACAGGAACTGGCCCGCCTGTTGGGAGGAAGTGAAGTTACGCGTAATACGCTGGCAAACGCAAAAGAACTGCTGGCGGCGTAAACTTTTTTATCTCCCGAAGGTCTGAGTTCACAACAAAAACGCCGTAAGACCCGACAGCAAAAGGTTTTAAAGTGATGAAAGGTCTATTATCATCGGCATATTAATATGAGCCACGTACTGCTCAGGCCCGAAAAGGAACCCAATCACTATGCGCTGTAAAACGCTGACTGCTGCCGCAGCAGTACTCCTGATGTTGACCGCAGGCTGTTCCACTCTGGAGCGAGTGGTTTACCGACCTGACATCAATCAGGGGAACTATCTTACACCTACGGATGTCGCCAAAGTGCGTGTTGGTATGACGCAACAACAGGTTGCGTATGCTTTAGGCACGCCGATGATGACCGATCCTTTTGGTACGAACACCTGGTTTTATGTCTTCCGCCAGCAGCCAGGACATGAGAACGTGACGCAGCAGACTCTGACGCTCACCTTTAACAGCAGCGGCGTGTTAACCAATATTGATAACAAACCGGCGTTGACGAAGTAATTTTGTGATACCGCCTGATGAGGTTACGTTCATCAGGCCTGCAAACCTCTCCCCCGCCATTTGGTACGAATTTGCCTGATGGCGCTACGTTTATCTGGCTTACAGGCACGCCTGTGCTTCAGGTGTGGTACGGCTTTCACACCGTTATCCGGCAAAAGAGGCTAATTATCTACCAGCCGATTTTTCGGCGCGCTGGCGGCGTAATGCTTTTGGATCGGCGATTAAGGGACGGTAAATTTCAACCCGATCGCCATCCTGCACCGTATCGGTGAGTTTTACCGGACGACTGTAGATACCTACTTTATTTTTCGCCAGATCGATATCCGTGCGCAATTCCAGCAAGCCGGAAGCGCGAATCGCCTCTTCGACCGTCGCGCCCTCCTCCAGCGTTACGCGCTGCAAATACTGCTTTTCCGGCAGCGCATAAGCCACTTCAACCACAAGTTTATCCGGCACGGTAAACCTCTTTGGCGCGAACCGTAAACGCCTGCACCATGTTGGACGCTAACTCTTTGAATATACGACCAAACGCCAGCTCAATGAGTTTATTGGTAAACTCAAAATCAAGCTGAAACTCAATACGGCACGCCTCGGGGCTGAGCGGGGTAAATTTCCAGCCGCCGATCAGCTTTTTAAAGGGGCCATCCACCAGATGCATCAGAATGCTCTGGTTACGCGTTAGCTGATTACGCGTCGTAAACGTCTTGCTGATACCCGCCTTCGACACGTCAACAGCCGCCGTCATCTGTGCTGGCGATGACTCCAGGACGCGACTACCAACACACCCAGGCAAAAACTGGGGATACGATTGCACGTCATTCACTAACTGATACATCTGTTCCGCACTGTAGGGGACTAAAGCAGTCCGACTAATCTGAGGCATAGCAATTCCCATCAACATAAATCGTGTAAATAATACCACTTATCAGCGAGTAAAAAAAATGCTGTCCCCAACCGTCATGCCTTAATTGTGCGTGCATAGCCCAACTCATGCTAAGATAGATTTTTGCACCTCATCAGGACGTAATGGGGTGTTTTCGATATCAGATTACCTATGAATTCACGACACTTATGACGAAGAAAAAAGCACATAAACCGGGCTCAGCCACCATCGCGCTGAATAAGCGCGCCCGGCACGAATACTTTATCGAAGAAGAGTTCGAGGCTGGTCTCGCCCTGCAAGGCTGGGAAGTAAAATCTCTGCGCGCAGGAAAAGCCAATATCGGCGACAGTTACGTTATCCTCAAAGATGGCGAGGCCTGGCTGTTTGGCGCAAACTTTACGCCGATGGCGGTCGCCTCGACACATGTTGTATGCGACCCAACCCGAACCCGCAAACTGTTGTTAAATCAGCGTGAGCTTGATTCGCTGTATGGCCGTATTAATCGTGAAGGTTATACTGTCGTCGCGCTTTCTCTGTACTGGAAAAATGCCTGGTGCAAAGTGAAGATCGGCGTGGCGAAAGGTAAAAAACAACATGATAAACGTTCCGATCTTAAAGAACGTGAGTGGCAACTGGATAAAGCACGCATTATGAAAAATGCAGGCCGATAATAGACATTTTTTGTGACCAGCTTCTCAGTATGAAGCTGGTCAATGTTCATATCTCATGCATGCCTCGAAAATATATTCTCTGTGTCTGACGCTTATCAATAGCAATAAATACCACAACAAGAATATATTCTTTGTTTAAAAATTTTTATAGTCTAATAACACAATACTTCAAATGATTTTTATAAAATTTAATATTGCTGAATACCTTCACAAAAAGTATTGTTTTTATGTTAAAAGAGAAAAAGAAGAAAAAATTAAAATTCATTATAAAACATAAAGATAAATAAAAAATTATCATGTATTGTTAGCCCACCCTACATCTCCTTAACACAAACTCCGTTATATTTCAGACGCACTAACACCTTTATCAATAGATCTTAATTTGCAGAAAGATTTTTTTCTGACTATATCATCTAATACGAAAGCACTAGTCAGGCACAAAAAACAAAGGGTTATTCGGCGAGAAAACCAGACCTCCACCTACGCTCATAAAAAAGAATATGGCTACGGAAATTCATCTCTCACGATGAACGGGAAGGCTCGTCTACGCATTTTGCCCTGAACGTTGTGCCCGTTAATTAATACACAGAGCAAATCCATCAGGAGCTGATTTATGCGTCTACTCGCCGTGGTTTCGAAATTGACTGGCGTCTCCACCACTGTGGAATCCTCAGCGGTCACTCTTAACGCCCCGTCAATTGTTAAATTATCAGTGGCCCGGGAGGAAATTAGTCAACTTACGCGCATTAATCAGGATCTGGTGGTGAGGCTCCATTCCGGCGAAACGATCACGATTAAAAACTTTTACGTTACCAACGATCTGGGCGCAAGCCAGTTAGTACTGGCGGAAAACGATGGCACGTTATGGTGGGTAGAAAATCCGCAAGCCGGGCTACATTTTGAACAAATCGCTGATATTAATGAGCTGCTGGTCACTTCTGGCGCTTCCCATGAAGCAGGCGGCGCCGTTTGGCCGTGGGTACTGGCTGGCGCGGTGGCGGCTGGCGGCATTGCCGCTATCGCGTCTTCCGGCGGCGGCGATTCCCACCATCATTCGGATGGCGATAATCCGCCCCCCGATAACACCAATCCTGACGGTAATCCCCCTGATAACAGCAATCCCGGCGGCAGTACCCCCAACGGCAATACTCCAGGTAGCAGTAATCCTGTAGATACTACCCCGCCTCTCGCTCCCGGCGAATTATTGATTTCAGCGGACGGAAAAACGGTAAGCGGGCAAGCCGAAGCGGGCAGTACCATTACCATCAAAGATCCCTCAGGCAACGTCGTTGGCGAGGGCAAAGCGGATAGCGACGGTAAATTTAGTATTGATCTGACAGCGCCACAGATTAGCGGCGAACAACTTACCGTGACCGCGACTGACGATGCCGGCAATACCGGCCCATCGGCAACCATTGATGCGCCCAACATTCCTCTCCCCGATACACCGGTTATCACCGCCGCTATCGATGATGCCGCTCCCCTCACCGGCACGCTGAGCAATAATCAGTTTACGAACGACAATACCCCCACTCTGGAGGGCACCGGCAGCGCAGGCACAGTCATCCATATTTACGCCAATGGTCAGGAAATAGGCTCAACAACGGTTGATACCAGCGGAAACTGGCATTTTGCCATTACCAGCGCGCTAGCGGATGGGGAAAATCATTTCACCGCCATTGCGACTAACGTGAAAGGCGAAAGTAGCGAATCAGCCCGCTTTACGCTGACTATCGACACACTCATCCCCGATGCCCCACGTGTTGAACTGATTGCCGATAACACCGGTTTGCTCACCGGGCCGCTACAGAATAATGACCGAACTGACGAGGCAAAACCGCTATTTTCCGGGCAGGGAGACGCAGGCAATACCATCACGATTAAAGAAGGTTCAACCGTTATCGGCAGCGCTACCGTAGACGAAAATGGACGCTGGACCTTTACGCCGACTACGCCGTTAAGCGATGGCGAACATACCTTTACCGTCGAACAAAGCGACAAAGCCGGAAACACGAGCCGCGTGACGACAACGCCTACTATCATTGTGGACACCACGCCGCCTGACGCCGCTATCATTGATAATGTTGCGAAAGACGGCACAACCGTTAGCGGCACCGCTGAAGCTGGCAGTACTGTGTCGATCTATGACCCGGCGGGAAATTACCTGGGCTCCACGATTACCGGAGAAAATAACCACTTCAGCATCACGCTGAATCCGGCTCAGACCCACGGCGAGCGTCTGGAAGCGCGTATTCAGGACGCCGTCGGTAACATCGGCCCCGCCACGGAGTTTACCGCTTCTGACTCACAGTATCCTGCCCAGCCGACTATCCTTACCGTGACGGATGACGCTGGCGCCGTTACCGGGCTGCTGAAAAATGGCGATGCCACAGATGATAACCGCCCAACCCTCAGCGGTACTGCTGAACCAGGCAGTACGATATCGATTAACGATAATGGCTTTCCTGTAGCGACCTTTCCGCCCATTGTCGCTGACGCTGACGGCAAATGGAGCTTTACCCCCTCGCTGGCGCTTGCCGATGGCGACCATGTCTTTACCGCTACCGCGACCAACGATCGCGGCACCAGCGGGCAGTCCGTCTCCTTTACCATTGATATCGACACGCAGCCGCCGGTGCTGGAAGGCCTGGCGGTTAGCGACGTCGGCGACAGACTCACCGGCACTACGGAAGCTGGCAGTACTGTGGTTATCAAAGACAGCCTGGGAAATACGCTCGGGAGTGGAACGGCAGGCGACGACGGTACCTTCTCAATAGGTATTAGCCCGGCGAAAATTAACGGCGAAACATTAAGCATTAGCGTTACCGATAAAGCCGCGAATAGCGGTCCGGTAGAAACGCTGAACGCGCCGGATAAAACTGCGCCTGCGGCACCGGACGGTCTTACCGTGGCGACCGACGGTCTGTCCGTAAGCGGTCAGGCGGAAGCCGGGGCAACGGTCACTATCCGCGACAGTAGCAACACCGTACTTGGCAGCGCCGTCGCTAATGGCAACGGACAATTTATCGTTCCGCTGAATACGGCGCAGACTAACGGCCAGGCACTTATCGCTACCGCCACCGATGTCGCGAAAAACGAAAGCGCCGCCGCGACGGTTATCGCGCCGGACAGTACCGCGCCGGAAATGCCGAAAAACGTGGTAATTAGTGAGGATGGCACCAGTATCAGCGGCACCGCCGAACCGGGTAGCGCCATCACGATCGCCACGCCGGACGGCAAGCCGCTTGGCAGCGGCAAAGCAGATGGCGAAGGCCATTTTACCCTTCCCCTCGTCCCCGCACAGACCAACGGCGAACAGGTTACCGTCACCGCCACCGACAGCGCCAACAACGTCAGCCCGCCAACCACAGCGCAAGCGCCCGATATCACCGCCCCGGATAAGCCCATTATCACTCAGGTACTGGACGATGTTGAAAGCTTCACCGGGCCGCTGGTTAACGGACAAACCACCAACGACAACCGTCCCACCCTTAGCGGTACGGCGGAGGCCGGCGCGCGTGTCGAAGTCTTTGATAACGGCTTTTCACTGGGACTCGCCACGCTACAGCCCAACGGTGCCTGGACGTTTACGCCGTCGCAAAATTTAGGTGAAGGCGCGCATCGACTGACCGTAATCGCAACCGACGCTAAAGGCAATGCCAGTCAGGCCGCGTCATTCGACCTGGTGGTCGATACGCAATCGCCGCAGCAACCGGTAATCACCTTCATTACAGATGATGCGCCGGGTATTCTCGGTAGCGTCGCGCATCTGGGGCTCACTAACGACAGCACGCCAACGATTAATGGTACAGGTGAACCGGGTTCCACAGTACACCTGTATCAGAATGGCGCCCGGATAGCAGATATTATCGTCGGTAATTCCGGCGTCTGGAGCTACGCTTACACCACGGCCTCGCCACTGGCGGACGACACCTACACCTTTACCGTGACGGCCAGCGACAGTAACGGCAACACCACGCCTTTTTCGACCGATTTTACGATTACCATTGATACCCAGGCCCCTGCCGCCCCCGGCGTTATCGGCGTAGCTGACGGCGACGGAAATACGATTGATACCAATCAGATTACCCAGGAATCCCAGCCCCGGTTGAGCGGTAGCGGCACCGCAGGCGACACAATCATCCTTTACGATAATGGCAATGCCATAGGTCAGGCGCTGGTCGGCACGGACGGGCGCTGGCAGTTTACGCCGCCTGCCGCGCTGGGCGACGGCGACCACCTTCTGACCGCTCGCGCCAACGATCCGGCGGGGAACGAAAGTCCCGAATCCATCAGCTTTACCCTACGCATCGATACCCAGGCGCCGGATGCGCCGCAGATCGTGTCAGCCGCCATCACCGGCGGAGAAGGCGAGGTGCTACTGGCAAACGGCAGTATTACCAATCAGCGTATGCCGACCCTCAGCGGCACCGGCGAACCCGGCACCATCATCACCCTGTACAATAACGGCGTAGAACTGGCTACCGTCCAGGTCAATCCACAGGGTAGCTGGACCTATCCGCTAACCCGTAATCTGAGCGAAGGGTTAAACATCCTGACGGCCACCGCCACGGATGCCGCAGGCAATAGTAGCCCGACCTCCGGCGTTTTCTCCGTTACCCTTGATACCCAGCCTCCAGCGCAGCCTGACGCGCCGCTAATCAGCGATAACGTCGCGCCGGTTATTGGCAACATCGGCAATAATGGCGCAACGAACGATACCACGCCGACCTTCAGCGGCACGGGAGAGATCGGCAGCACGATAATTCTCTACAATAATGGCAGTGAAATTGGTCGCACAACGGTAGGCGATAACGGTAGCTGGAACTTTACGCCTGCGGCACTGACGCCAGAAACCTATACCATTACCGTCACGGAAACCGATAGAGCGGGCAATATCAGTCCACCTTCCGCCTCAGTCACTTTTACGCTAGACACCACTGCGCCCGCCAATCCGGTTATCACTTTTGCCGAAGATAACGTCGGCGAAGTCCAGGATACTATTGTCAGCGGCGCAACCACTGACGACAATACACCGGTCATTCACGGCACTGGCGACATCGGCAGCATTATTACGCTCTATAATGGCAGCAGCGTTTTAGGCGTAGTCACCGTCGATGAGACCGGCACCTGGACGCTGCCGGTGACCAGCGCGTTGCCGGATGGCGTCTACACCCTGACTGCCATTGCCGCCGATGCCGCCGGAAACAGCAGCGGCGTATCGAACAGCTTTACCTTCACCGTCGACACCGTTCCGTTGCAGCCGCCCGTCGTCAATGAAATCCTTGACGATGTTGCACCAGTGACCGGGCCATTAACCGATGGCGCCTTTACTAACGATCGGACGCTGACTATTAACGGCAGCGGCGAAAACGGCAGCACCGTCACGATTTACGACAATGGCGTGGCAATAGGGACGGCGCTCGTCACCGACGGGGTCTGGACATTCAATACGCCCGAATTATCAGAAGCCAGCCATGCGCTAACCTTCAGCGCGACTGACGATGCTGGAAATACCACGGCGCAAACCCAGCCGATCACTATTACCGTGGATATCACCGCCCCGCCCGCGCCAACAGTCCAGACGGTGGATGACGATGGCACGCGCGTCGCCGGAATTGCCGACCCTTACGCTACCGTTGAAATTCATCATATCGATGGCACCCTGGTCGGCAGCGCTGTCGCTAATGGCACCGGTGAATTCGTCGTTACGCTCAGTCCGGCGCAAACCGATGGCGGTACGCTGACGGCAATTGCTATCGATCGCGCGGGGAATAACGGCCCGGCTACGAATTTTCCCGCTTCCGACAGCGGTCTGCCCGCCGTCCCGGCCATCACGGCGATTGAAGATGATGTCGGGAGCGTACAGGGGAATATTGCGGCGGGCGGCGCCACGGACGACACCACGCCGACGCTGCGCGGCACCACGGATATCGGCTCTACCGTTGAAGTTTTCATTGATGGCGATTCGGCAGGCTTTGCCACCGTTGACGCCAGCGGGAACTGGATCTTTGAGATCGCGACGCCATTAAGCGAAAGCACACATTACTTCACCGTCCAGGCAACCAATGCGAATGGCCCGGGCGGCCTGTCCGCACCGGTCGGGATCACTGTCGATCTTAGCGCGCCGGCGCAACCGGTTATTACCAGCGCAACGGATGATGTCCCCGGCATGACCGGTACGCTGGATAACGGCGCGCTCACCAATGATTCACGCCCGACGCTCAACGGAACGGGAGAAGCTGGCGCCACGATCCGCATTCTGGATAACGGCGTAGAAATCGGTTCCGCCACGGTAGATCAAAGCGGCAACTGGCGCTTCACCCCGAACGCGCCGCTGGAGAGCAACGCGCACATCTTTACCGCCGTAGCGACCGATCCCGCCGGCAATAGCGGCCAGCCTTCGGACGGCTTTACGCTGAACATTGACGCGCAGGCGCCAGATGTGCCGGTTATCACCTCCGTGATTGACGATAACAATCAACCGACCGTTCCGGTGTTACCGGGGCAATCCACCGACGATCGGCAGCCAATACTGAACGGAACTGGCGAACCTGGCGCGACAATCACCATTTTTGATAACGGTACGCCGCTTGGCACGGCTCAGGTAGGCGAAAACGGTAGCTGGACCTTCCCGGTGCCCCGCAATTTGTCAGAGGGAAGCCATAATCTGACGGTTAGCGCTACCGATCCGGCGGGCAATACCAGCGCGGTCTCCGCGCCGTGGACGATCGTGGTCGATATTACGCCTCCGGCGATCCCGGTTCTCACCTCCGTCGTGGATGACCAGCCCGGAATTACCGGCAACCTGGTTAGCGGGCAGCTAACGAACGATGCGACGCCCACCCTGAACGGGCGCGGAGAGGCAGGCGCGACGATTAATGTCTATCTTGACGGTAATCCCGCGTCCATCGGTACCACGACGGTGAATAGCGACGGCACGTGGAGTTTCACGCCGCAGACGCCGCTTGCAAACGGTAGCCACACGTTCACCCTTAGCGCCACCGATCCGGCGGGTAATAGCAGCGCGGTGTCCAGCGGATTTGTGCTGACGATTGACGCCACACCGCCCGCCGCGCCGGTTATCGCCAGCGTGGCAGACAATACGGCGCCGGTAACGGGCATCGTCCCCAACGGCGGCTCGACGAACGAAACCCGACCAACACTCTCGGGTACCGGTGAGGCGGGTACAACCATCTCGATTTATAATGGCAGCGCGCTGGTCGGCACGGCGCAAGTTCAGGCCAACGGTAGCTGGAGCTTTACACCGTCTACCTCGCTGGGCGCGGGCGTCTGGAACCTGACGGCGACAGCAACCGATGCGGCAGGCAATACCAGCGCCGCGTCCGAAATACGCTCGTTTACTATTGATACCACGGCTCCCGCCGCGCCTGTTATTGATACGGTCTACGACGGTACGGGCCCCATTACCGGCAATCTGAGTTCAGGACAGATCACAGACGAGGCGCGCCCTGTCATTAGCGGCACCCGTGAAACCAACACAACTATTCGTCTCTACGATAACGGCACGCTGCTGGCTGAAATTCCCGCCGACAATAGCAGTAGCTGGCGCTACACGCCCGACGCCTCGCTGGCGACGGGCAACCATGTAATTACCGTCATTGCCGTTGATGCCGCAGGCAACGCCAGCCCCGTTTCGGACAGCGTTAATTTCGTCGTCGATACTACGCCGCCGCTGACGCCGGTAATCACATCAGTCAGTGACGATCAGGCGCCAGGCCTCGGCACGATCGCGAACGGCCAAAATACCAACGATCCTACGCCAACCTTCAGCGGCACCGCAGAAGCCGGCGCCACGATCACGCTCTATGAAAATGGTACGGTCATTGGCACGACAACGGCTCAGCCTGACGGCGCGTGGAGCGTCTCCACCTCAACGCTGGCAAGCGGAACGCACGTCATCACCGCCGTCGCCACCGATGCCGCAGGAAACAGCAGCCCGAACAGTACGGCTTTCACCCTGACGGTCGATACCACCGCGCCGCAAACGCCAATCCTGACGTCCGTGGTGGATGACGTCGCGGGTGGGGTCACAGGAAATCTCGCTAATGGTCAGATAACCAATGATAACCGCCCCACGCTGAACGGCACTGCCGAAGCGGGCAGCGTGGTCAGTATCTATGATGGCGACACTCTGCTTGGCGTCACCTCGGCTAACGCGAGCGGCGCGTGGAGCTTCACGCCGACGACAGGGTTAAACGACGGCACGCGCACATTAACAGTGACCGCCACCGACCCGGCAGGCAACGTTAGCCCGGCCACCAGCGGTTTTACTATCGTGGTCGATACCCTTGCGCCAACGGTTCCGCTTATAACCAGCATCGTTGATGATGTCCCGAACAACACCGGTGCCATTGGCAATGGACAATCGACCAACGACACACAGCCGACGCTCAACGGTACTGCGGAAGCCAACAGCGCGGTAAGCATCTTCGATAATGGCGCGCTGGTCGCGACCGTGAACGCCAATGCCAGCGGCAACTGGAGCTGGACGCCAACCGCCGCGCTCGGCCAGGGAAGTCACGCCTATAGCGTTAGCGCCGCCGATGCGGCTGGCAACGTTAGCGCCGCTTCGCCATCGATAACGATTATCGTGGATACCATTGCGCCCGGCGCGCCCGGCAACCTGGTCATCAATGCTACCGGTAATCGCGTGACGGGCACCGCGGAAGCAGGCAGTACAGTGACGATTACCTCTGAGACTGGTGTGGTACTGGGAACCGCCACCGCCGACGGTACAGGCAGCTTCACCGCCACACTCACGCCCGCGCAGACCAATGGTCAGCCGCTACTGGCATTTGCCCAGGATAAAGCAGGCAACACAGGCATTGCCGCCGGATTTACCGCGCCCGATACGCGCGTGCCGGAAGCACCGATCATCACCAACGTAGTGGATGATGTGGGTATTTATACCGGCGCTATCGCCAACGGCCAGGTCACTAATGACGCACAACCCACATTGAATGGTACCGCTCAGGCGGGCGCCACGGTGAGCATTTATAACAACGGGGCGCTGCTCGGCACCACCACGGCGAACGCCAGCGGAAACTGGAGCTTTACCCCGACAGGCAATTTGACCGAAGGCAGCCACGCCTTCACCGCCACCGCGACTAACGCCAACGGTACAGGCAGCGTCTCCACCGCCGCGACGGTGATTGTCGATACGCTGGCGCCCGGTACGCCGTCAGGTACGCTCAGCGCCGATGGCGGTTCACTTTCCGGGCTGGCAGAGGCAAACAGCACCGTAACCGTCACGCTGACGGGGGGCGTGACGCTCACCACCACCGCTGGCAGCAACGGCGCATGGTCTCTCACCTTGCCGACAAAACAAATTGAAGGTCAACTCATTAACGTGACGGCGACTGACGCTGCGGGTAACGCCTCTGGCACGTTAGGCATTACCGCGCCGGTTCTGCCGCTGGCGGCAAGGGATAACATAACCAGTCTTGATCTGACCTCTACCGCCGTCACCAGCACGCAAAACTATTCGGATTACGGCCTGCTGCTGGTTGGCGCGCTTGGCAATGTCGCCTCGGTTTTGGGTAACGATACCGCTCAGGTTGAGTTCACCATTGCTGAAGGTGGTACGGGCGACGTCACCATCGATGCCGCCGCAACGGGAATCGTGCTTTCGCTGCTCAGTACTCAGGAGATTGTGGTACAGCGCTACGACACCAGCCTCGGCGCCTGGACGACGATCGTCAACACCGCCGTTGGCGACTTCGCGAATTTGCTTACCCTGACCGGGAGCGGCGTTACCCTGAACCTGAGCGGCCTGGGCGAAGGCCAGTACCGGGTACTCACTTATAACACCAGTCTGCTCGCTACCGGGTCATATACCAGCCTGGATGTCGATGTACACCAGACCAGCGCAGGTATTATTAGCGGGCCAACCATCAGTACCGGCAACGTCATGGCTGATGATACCGCGCCGACGGGCACCACGGTCACCGCCATCACCAACGCCAACGGCGTCAGTACGCCGGTCGGCGCGGGCGGCGTGGATATCCTGGGGCAATACGGCACGCTGCACATTAATCAGGATGGCAGTTACACCTACACGCTGACTAAGCCCACGGCGGGATACGGACATAAAGAGAGCTTCACCTACACCATCACCCAGAATGGCGTCGGTAGCAGCGCCGCGCAACTGGTTATTAATTTGGGTCCCGCGCCTGTACCGGGCAGCGTGATAGCGACAGACAATAACGCCTCGCTGGTCTTTGATACTCACGTTAGCTACGTCAACAACGGCCCCTCGACACAAAGCGGCGTCACGGTATTAAGCGTCGGACTTGGTAATGTACTGAACGCGAATCTGCTTGATGATATGACTAATCCGATCATCTTTAACGTTGAAGAAGGCGCTACGCGAACCATGACGTTACAGGGAACCGTCGGCGGCGTCTCACTGGTTTCCACGTTCGATCTGTACGTTTATCGCTTCAACGATGCCATTCAACAATATGAGCAGTTCCGGGTTCAAAAGGGCTGGATTAACACCCTGCTGTTAGCCGGACAGTCCCAGCCGCTGACCCTGACGTTGCCTGGCGGCGAATACTTGTTCGTGCTGAATACCGCCAGCGGCATTAGCGTCCTCACTGGCTATACGTTGGCGATTTCCCAGGACCACACCTATGCCGTTGACAGTATCACCGCCAACACCACCGGCAACGTACTGACCAATGATGTCGTCCCTACGGACGCCCTCCTCACTGAAGTAAACGGCGTGGCGATTGCGGCGACCGGCACAACGGAGGTAAACGGGCTGTATGGCTCGCTCATCATTGACGCAAGAGGCAACTATACCTACACGCTGAAGAACGGCGTCGGCGCCGACAGCATTAAAACGCCGGACAGCTTTATCTATACGGTCAAAGCGCCAAACGGCGATACCGATACGGCCTCGCTCAATATCACGCCAACCGCCAGGGCGCTGGATGCGATTAATGATGTCAGCGATACCCTCAGCGTCGCCACGCTTCAGGATACCGCTGCCTGGCTGGACTCCAGCGTCGGCAGCGCCAGTTGGGGGCTACTCGGCAAATCGGGCAGCGGGAGCGGCACCTTTGACGTTGCAACGGGCACCGTACTTAAAGGCGCGTCACTGGTTTTTGATGTCTCCACGCTCATTACGCTGGGCAATCTGAATATTAGCTGGGCCATTCAGGAGAACGGGACCGTCATACGCAACGGAACCGTTCCGGTGGCGAATATCACGCTGGGCAGCGCGACGGTGACCGTTAACCTGAGCGGCCTGGAGCTGGATGCCGGAACGTACACGCTTAACTTTACCGGCACCAATACCCTGGCCGGGGCGGCGACGATCACGCCACGCGTCATCGGCACCACCGTCGATCTGGATAATTTTGAAACGTCCGGAACGCATACCGTTCTCGGCAATATTTTTGACGGCAGCGACGCGGCGGGGGCGATGGATCAGCTTAATACGGTGAATACCCGCCTGAGCATTAGCGGGTATAACGGCAGCGCCGCCACGCTGGACGCCGCGGCGAATACCACCAGCGCCACGATTCAGGGACATTACGGCACATTGCAAATTAACCTTGATGGCGCTTACACCTACACCCTGAATAATGGCGTCGCGATGTCGTCCATCACCAGTAAAGAGGTCTTTACCTATCAACTGGATGACAAGATGGGTCATACGGATAGCGCCACATTGACCATTGATATGGCGCCACAAATCGTCAGTACCAACCAAAACGATGTTCTCATCGGCTCCGCCTATGGCGATACGCTGATTTACCACCTGTTAAACGGCGCGGACGCGACCGGCGGCAACGGCGTCGATCGCTGGCAAAACTTCTCTACCGCGCAGGGCGACAAGATCGATATCCACGAACTGCTGACCGGCTGGGATCACCAGGCGGCGACGCTGGGTAACTTTGTTCAGGTTCATACCAGCGGCGCCAATACGGTGATATCCGTCGATCGCGACGGCACCGGCAGCGCGTTTAAATCAACCGACCTTGTCACTCTGGAGAATGTGCAGCTCACGCTAAATGATCTGTTGCAGAACAACCACCTGATAACCAGCGGTTGATAAAAAAGCCCCGAACGCCACGACGTTCGGGGCAACAAGCGGTGATATTTAAAAGGGATAAACTATGGGAAGAGTCGCGCCTGTCGCCATCGTACTGGCATTTGCTTTGTTTCATCACCAGCCCCGGGGCGCAGAAGCGCCGCCAATGATTACATCCGAAGGATTAGCAACGGACCAGATGCTTCCTTCGCTGGATGGCTCCGCCGCTGAGTTGCCGCTCAGCGCCGCCGCGCCGGGCAACCTGACGCTCAATGACGCGGTCAATCGCGCCGTTAACTGGCATCCTTCTATTCGCGAAGCCATCGGCAAACTGCTCGCACAGAATGAACAAATAGAGGTCGCCAAATCGAAATATTATCCGCAAGTCAGCGCTGGCGTGAACAATGGGTACAGCAATACCTACACCGATCACGGGTATAGCCCCTCGCTAGTGCTGTCGGTATCGCAAATGCTTTATGACTTCGGCAAAGTGGCAAGCCAGGTTCGCGCCGAAACCGCAGGCGCAGCGCAGCAACAGGCCAATGTGTTGCTCAGTATTGATACCGTCGCGCACGAAACCGCCAACGCCATTGTACAAACGCAGAGCTGGCAGCAAATGGTAGAAGCGGCGGAAGAACAGCTCGTCGCGCTGGACAGCATCGGTAAACTTATCCGGCAGCGCAGCGATGAAGGCGCTACGTCGCTCTCTGACGTGGTGCAAACCGAAGCCAGAATCGAATCCGCCCGCTCGCAACTGGCGCAGTATCAGGCCAATCTCGACAGTGCGAAAGCCTCACTGATGAGCTGGCTGGGCTGGAATTCGCTTAACGGCATCAATAATGACTTCCCGGCGAAACTTGCTCGCAGCTGTGAGACGGCGACTCCCGACGATCGACTGGTGCCCGCGGTACTGGCCGCCTGGGCGCAGGCCAACGTTGCGCGGGCGAATCTGGACTATGCCAGCGCGCAAATGACGCCGACGATTTCGCTCGAACCTTCTGTACAACATTATCTTAATGATAAATATCCCAGTCATGAAGTGCTGGATAAAACCCAGTATTCCACCTGGGTAAAAGTTGAGATGCCGCTTTATCAGGGCGGAGGGCTGACTGCCCGACGCAACGCCGCCAGCCATGCGGTAGACGCGGCTCAGTCGACCATTCAGCGCACCCGGCTTGATGTCCGCCAGAAACTGATGGAGGCGCGCAGCCAGGCAATGAGTCTTGCCAGCGCGTTACAAATCCTTCGTCGGCAACAGCAGCTTAGCGAACGTACGCGCGAACTGTATCAGCAGCAATACCTTGACCTCGGTTCCCGCCCGCTGCTCGACGTGCTTAATGCGGAGCAGGAAGTTTACCAGGCGCGTTTTGCCGAACTGCAAACGGAAAGCCAGTTGCATCAGTTGCAACTGAACTGTCTGTATAACACCGGCGCGCTTCGTCAGGCGTTCGCGTTAAATCATCGCAGCATTCAATCCGTGGAGATCCAGCCATGACCCGCGCCGCCCCCGATGTAGAAGAGGTACTCAGTGAGCGCGCGCTAAGCCAATGGGCGCAGGCCATCAGCTATGTCGCCGGTCATTATCGCGTTGCCTGTTCTCCCGGTTCAATTCAGGCCAACGCCCCGTGGCTTAGGGGTAAAAGCAGAACGACCGCCTTAACGCAGCTCGCGCGGCAGGCGGGTTTATCCTTTCATGCGCCGGACATAGACAAAACGGCATTTAGTCAGTGGCGATTGCCGTTGGTTGTCGAGCTCCGGGACGGGCAGTTATTGGTCATCGAACATGTTAATGGCGAAGAGGCGGTAGACGTTTTTGTGATTGAAGAAGAGGGTCAGCGTAACCGCCTGACGCTCAGCGAGTTATTGCCGGAGATCCTCTATGTTGCCGCGCTACGCCCGCTATCGGCGCTCAAGGATAGCCGCGTCGACCGCTATATCTCCCGCTTTAAACCCGACTGGATGCGCGAGCTGGTTCTGCAGGATATTCGCCCTTATTTACCGGTAATGGTCGCCGCCTTTCTGATTAACGTGCTGTCGCTGGCCGGGATTGTGTTCTCTATGCAGGTTTACGATCGGGTGATCCCCGCTCAGTCATATCCTACCCTGTACGTGCTCTCCTTCGGCGTGCTGGTAGCGGTGCTGTTCGGTTTTCTGCTGCGTGAAGCGCGTACGCACATTATGGACGTGCTCGGTAAACGCGCCGATATGCGCATTTCCGATCGGGTATTCGGTCACGCGTTAAGGCTGCGCAACAGCGCTATTCCCCGTTCCACCGGCAGTTTTATCTCGCAGTTACGCGAACTAGAGCAGATCCGCGAGATGATTACCTCTTCAACGCTGGCGACCATTGTCGATCTGCCTTTCTTTTTCCTGTTTATGATAGTCCTGGCGATTATTGCCCCACCGCTGGCATGGATAGCGCCCGTGGCGGCTCTGCTGATGATCCTGCCGGGCGTCGCACTGCAAAAAAAACTGGCTGTCCTCGCCAACCAGGCCGCCCACGAAGCGACGCTACGCAATGCAGTCTTGGTCGAAAGCGTTCAGGGGCTGGAGGATATTAAACTGATGCAGGCGGAGAACCGCTTTCTTCAGCAGTGGAATAGCTATATCCGTATTACCGGCGAGTCGGGTCTACGCACCCGCAAACTCACGCAAGGGCTTATCAGTTGGGGGATGTCGGTACAAAGTCTGGTGTATGCCGCAGTGATTATGTTCGGCGCGCCGATGGTTATTGAAGGCAGTATGACTACCGGCGCCGTGGTCGCCGCGTCGATGCTCGGCTCGCGGATGATCGCGCCAATGGCTAACCTGTGCGGCGTGCTGGCGCGCTGGCAGCAGGTGAAAGCGGCGAAGATGGGTCTCGACAACATTATGCAACTGCCCACCGAGACACAGCATGACGATAGCCTGATACACCGCGACATCCTCCACGGGCATTACCTCTTTGAAAACGCTCAGTTTCGTTACCATAACGACGATCAACGCATACCGTTGCGCCTCGTGCGTCTGGAGATCATGCCAGGCGAGCGGATTGCGATACTGGGGCGTAACGGTGCGGGTAAATCCACACTTTTACAGGCGATGGCGGGCGGCCTGGAGATGATTCAGGGAGATGCCCGGCTTGATAATCTCAGCTTGTCGCACATCGATATGGCGGATTTACGCCGCAACATCGGCTTTCTTAGCCAGAACGCGCGGCTTTTCTTCGGCACCCTACGAGAGAACCTGACGCTCGGCGCGCCGCACGCCAACGATGAACAGATTTTTGACGCGCTCGAAGTCAGCGGCGGCGCCGTCTTCGTCAGGCGGCTGGCAAAAGGGTTGGATCATCCCATTATGGAGGGTGGTAACGGCCTGTCCGGCGGGCAGCGTCAGTCCCTGTTGCTGGCGAGAATGCTGCTGCGCTCCCCCAATATTGTGCTACTTGACGAACCCAGCGCCTCGCTGGACGAGCATACGGAACGAGAGTTTATTCAGCGGTTACATCAGTGGCTTGGCAATCGAACCCTGGTCGTCGCGACGCACCGGGTACCAATACTGGAGCTGGTTGAGCGTGTCGTTGTCCTGAAAGAAGGACAACTGGTGATGGATGCGCCAAAAGCGCAGGCGCTTAACGCGGATCGGATGCAAAGTCACCGTCGGGAGTGGAAAAATGAAAATCAATCAGCATGATGCCGCGATGGACGATCCCGATATTCAGCGTGAACGGGCGTTTTCCGGCGCGGGTCGTATTGTTCTGATCTGCTCACTGTTATTTCTCATTCTCGGCATCTGGGCGTGGTTTGGCCGACTGGATGAGGTTTCCACCGGCAACGGGAAAGTGATCCCCAGTTCACGCGAACAGGTTCTGCAGTCGCTGGATGGCGGCATTCTGGCGCAGTTGACGGTGCGGGAAGGCGACAGAGTTCAGGCTAACCAGATTGTCGCCCGGCTTGATCCGACGCGTCTGGCGTCCAATGTTGGTGAAAGTGCGGCAAAATATCGCGCTTCACTCGCCTCCAGCGCACGGTTAACCGCGGAAGTCAACGACTTACCTCTCGCCTTCCCCGCTGAGCTGAACGGCTGGCCGGATCTGATTGCCGCAGAGACGCGTCTCTATAAAAGCCGCCGCGCGCAGCTGGCCGATACCGAAGCCGAGCTACGGGATGCGCTGGCGTCGGTTAATAAAGAGCTGGCCATTACCCAGCGGCTGGAGAAAAGCGGCGCGGCCAGTCATGTTGAAGTGCTGCGCCTGCAACGACAAAAAAGCGATTTAGGCTTAAAAATTACCGATCTGCGCTCACAATATTATGTGCAGGCACGCGAAGCGTTATCAAAAGCGAACGCTGAGGTCGATATGCTCTCCGCCATTTTAAAAGGACGCGAGGATTCCGTCACCCGCCTTACCGTGCGTTCACCGGTACGCGGCATTGTTAAAAATATCCAGGTCACGACGATTGGCGGCGTGATCCCGCCTAACGGCGAGATGATGGAGATAGTGCCGGTAGACGATCGTCTGCTGATTGAAACCCGCCTTTCGCCGCGTGATATCGCCTTTATTCATCCCGGCCAACGCGCATTGGTTAAAATTACTGCTTACGATTACGCCATTTACGGCGGGCTTGACGGCGTGGTGGAGACCATTTCACCGGATACCATTCAGGATAAAGTGAAACCGGAAATTTTCTACTATCGCGTATTTATCCGCACCCACCAGGACTATCTACAAAATAAATCAGGACGCCGTTTTTCGATTGTTCCAGGCATGATCGCCACGGTAGATATCAAAACCGGTGAAAAAACCATTGTCGACTATTTAATCAAACCGTTTAATCGCGCGAAAGAAGCGCTGCGCGAGCGGTAAATCGTTGAAGATAAGAAGATACGGGGGCTGGTCACGCGTGTCACAAGTCTGTTATACTTACCTTACACATTGGGGCTGATTCTGGATTCGACGGGATTTGCGAAACCCAAGGTGCATGCCGAGGGGCGGTTGGCCTCGTAAAAAGCCGCAAAAAAATAGTCGCAAACGACGAAACCTACGCTTTAGCAGCTTAATAACCTGCTTAGAGCCCTCTCTCCCTAGCCTCCGCTCTTAGGACGGGGATCAAGAGAGGTCAAACCCAAAAGAGATCGCGCGGATGCCCTGCCTGGGGTTGAAGCGTTAAAACGAATCAGGCTAGTCTGGTAGTGGCGTGTCCGTCCGCAGGTGCCAGGCGAATGTAAAGACTGACTAAGCATGTAGTACCGAGGATGTAGGAATTTCGGACGCGGGTTCAACTCCCGCCAGCTCCACCAAATAAAACAAGGGGTTACGTGAAAACGTAGCCCCTTTTTCTTTGGTAGTGGCGGCAAAATGGCGGCAGCCTTAGTGACCGCTTAAGATTTTCTCAGCTTTTCGCTTGCACTCCGCTCTCTCTTTCTTTAATAAAGAAAACATCATCGCCAATTTTACAAAAGTCTTATGATAGTCACTGTTCAGCCCGGGCAGAACAGCGCTAAGGTGGGGCCACATATCCAAGCGAAGATGCTCAACGCACGAGAACATGAGGTTAAGCTGCGTTATGGCCTCTCTCTCAAGCACCATAGTTTGCATCGCATGTGATTGGTTTCTATTGAAGTAGCAATCTTCCAGTTTCTCGAACACTTCCCACGCTCGATCGGTTTCAAGCATCTTCGCGTGACGAGCTGCCCCGCGTTCTGTCCAGAGAATTAGAGAGCGGGCACGTAAGCCAACTAACCCGAAGTTATCGGGTCTGTTCTTAAACTCACGCAAATCGTCTTTTTCAAGCTTAAAGAAGTGCTTCCCCACAACAAAGCGGCAAGTGTTGTTGAGATAGTTATCAGATATGTTTTTGGCTTTCGTGCCGTACAGATTAGCGAGGAAATCAGTTGTGATAACAGGGATATTATTGTGAGTTAGCAGAGAAAGATTTTCTGCAGAAATTTGAGTAGTCATAGCGTCACCTCATTAGGTTAACCATCACCACCTACGACGCCAATCGACTGGTGGTGAACTGTGTAGGGTTGGCGTAACCGGCTACTCAAACCCGGCGCTTCCGAAGAAGCCCCCACACAGCCCACCATAATATGAATGTGCTCGTGCTTAGCGCATAAAAAAAACCGCTAACGCGGCTATGCGTTGAGTAGTTAGCCGGGACGCCAATCCCGTGTGCCGATTTTGCGGCAACGATGAGAATATAGCCCCGGCATCATTAATAAGTCAAACAGAGATGTCTCGCGCTAAAAATTCATATGCCCCTGCCCACCAGGGCCGGGATGTGGCTGTACACTATTTATCTGGACCGGAGTGACAATATACCGCACTACCGTTTCGTGGGTTACAAACGTGCTACCGCAATTGATATTCTGGCACTGGCAGTAACGCTCTTTTGTGGTATCAGTGACCTGAAAACTGCTCCTGGTATGAGCTGCATGTCCACACTTTGGGCAAATCATCATAGTTATTATTCCATCACGACCTGTTTTCTCCATAATGATACATGCAAATACAAAATTGAGAACCACTCATTCTATTTCGAGATCATCAATTTTCACTTCCAGCTCCATACTGGTCGTAAATCCATTATCCGGGCTGACAGAATGCGTCAGGGTGGTAATGGTCCATTCTGCATCATCAATCGGCTGCTTAAATCCCGTCACCTTCACCGGCATTTCCGTATAGAGATCAGCCCGCCCCTCAGCGAGCTGCAGGGAAAATGAAGCAACCCCGCGCTGCAGACGTTCCCACTGCATTTTTGCTGCGCGCTCTGCATTGCTGCGGTTAGCGTAGGTACGATTAAGAACCAGCACGTTTTCATCCGTTCCCACCAGATAATCCCCCTGTTTTGCTTCCGGCTCTTTAGGTTTGGTGGTTTTCTTTCGGCGACGCTTAACTTTGGTTGTCTCTTTTTTCCTGGGTTCACGGGTATGCAGCCAGCTGGCGATAACGCCGGTATAGGCGCCACGATCAGCCAGGGTAAAACGATGACCGTCACCGGCTTTACGCTCAATAGTGATAACCGGCAGCGGCTTACCGCTCGCCGTTCTTCCCTGCCCCTGGCGGATAAACAGCAGGTTTCCATCCTTAACGGAAGCAATCGCCCCATACTGTCTCGCCAGTTTCATCAGAAAACTTGCATCACTTTCATTGGTCTGGTCCATATGATCCAGCGCCTTATCCGTCAGGTCTTTACCCAGCGCCACTTTGAGGTTATGCCGGGCGGCGATGTCCTTGACCACATCCCCCACCGTTGTCTGATGCCATGATTTTTCGCGCCGTGTATTGAGGGTTTCACGGAAATCTGCGCTACGCGCCCTGATGGTCAGCCGGTCAGGGGCACCGCTGTGTTCAATTTCATCTACGGTAAAAGCCCCTTTAGGGAAAAGCGGCTGGCCTTTCCAGCCCAGCGCCAGCTGAATCACAGCCCCACGTCGCGGCAGGGCGATCAGCCCGTCGGCGTCGTCCAGCTCCAGATCAAGCTGGTCCGCTTCAAAGCCCCGGTTATCCGTCAGTGTCAGACTCATCAGGCGGGTATCCAGCACGGTCGTCACGTCCTTACCTTCAATGACGATACTGAAAGCCGGGCTTTTGCTGTTCAGATTCAGGAGATCAGAATTAACGTTCACTGCAGCAATCCTCCAACCGTGTTTTTAATCTCCCCAATAGCAGAAGCTGCAGAGTCCTGCAGGTTGCTGAGCTGGTCACTCAGGCTCCCGAACATGTCAGAGAGCGACTCATCAACCCGTTTGAGGGTGATCGTAAACTCAATGCGCCTGGGCATTCCGCTGGCAAAAAACTCCGTCTTTGTCTGGCTCAGACTCTCAATAACAAACATGCCGTAAATGGTTCCACTGCCTTGAATCAAAGGCCATGCCTTGCCCAGTTCAGCCATTTGTTCAAGCGCCAGTAATGACAGTCTGCCGCCGGTCACTTCCGGCAGCAGACCCCCGGATAGTGTCAGTGAGTCGTTATCCGGGCCAAGAAACTGCGTTGACGGACGGCGGTTCACCCGGCTGTTGGCGGCGTGTCGCCAGCTGCGCTGATACTGCAGTTCCTGATAAGGGACAGTGCGCAGCATAAATACATATAAACCCAGTACCATCATCATGATTCATACCCCCCCTGATCGCTGAAATTGCTGCGCGCTTTTGCCCTGGCCCGGCGCTCCCGTTCGTCAAGCTGGCGTGCCACTTCACGGGCAATATCCTGCGCGTTCTGCCCAGGCTGAGCGACAATATGAATGGGCGCATTTATCTCATAACGAATAACCGGCGGCGGGCTATCTGCCTTAGCAAGCGGGGGCTGGTATGCCCTCGCAGGCAAACTGAACGGATGAAGCGGAGCCGCTTCTGCAGGTGTCGCAGCTACCCCCATCACGCCAGCAACGACAGAGGCCAGCGCAGCAGTACGCCGCCTGCTGGTAACATTTGCCGGTCCGTTCACAATTTCAGGACCATTTTCTCCGACAATGCCAAACTGCCCGCGTGGAATGATCCCGCCCGTGTCGTACATCCCCGCGTAAGCCGGGAACCCGCCTGGCGGAAGCACCACTTTGCCGTCACTGTTCACTGTGGCGGACTGCTGCTGCGTAACCTGCGCAGGTAGTTTCGCCTTTGCCGCCTCCTTACTAACAATACCGAGCTTTTCCAGCAGCCATGACACACCGGATTTAAGTGACTCAAGTGGGTGCATCACCATATTCAGACCTTCCGCCAGCGCCTCACCAAACCGACGCCCCATTGCAGCTGCGCTGTTCAGTTCTTCGGCAGTGGATTTAACCGGGGTAAGTAAATCATTGAACCAGCCCCACAAGGCCTGCACCCTGTCACCAATCCACTGAAACACGGGTCTGAGCGGCTCAAAAGCGGCGCTGATGGGCGCAGCAGCGGCTCTGAACCCTTCCACCACGCCCCCCAGAAATGCACTGATGGGCTGCCAGTATTTCCAGATAACCAGCGCCACGCCTGCCAGTGCAGCCACAACCAGCCCTACAGGACTGAGCAGCGCACCCAGCAGGCTACCAACAGCAAATAATGCCACGCGCAGCAAAGCCAGCGGACCAGAGATCAACAAACGCAGCACGCTACCTGTACGTGTGGCAGCGGCGGCTGCAGAAGGTAACGCTTTAACTGACAGCATGGACAGGCCAAACCGGATAACCGCCAGCGGTCCCAGCACAGCAGCCACCGCCACTGCCAGCGCCCCCAACCCAACAGTAATGGCTGCCGTAGCTGCCGCCACTTTCATCAGCGTGCCAGCCAGCACGGGATTCTGCTCAACCCAGCGACGCAACGCCCCGGTCACGCGCTTAACCATGCCCATAATATCCATCAGCGGCTGGCGCAGCGTTTCCCCCAGGCTGCTGAAAGCGTTTTGCGCGCCCGTCTTAACCAGCAACCACTGCGCAGACAATGAATCCTTGTTAATGTCGGATTCTTTCTGCATGGAGCCATTAGCACCACTGCCTGATGTGAGTTTCAGCTGGCGCTGCAGCTCCGGCAGGTTGTTAGCCAGCTTTGCCGCATCATCGCCAAACTCTTTGCCAAAAATCATTGTCATGGCTGACAGGCGTTTATCCTGCGGCAGATTGTTGACCTTCTCCAGAACCCGCTGAATTGTGCCCATGGCATCGGTGGTCATCTGCTTTTCAATCTCCGCCGGATTGAGTTGCAACAGATTCATGCCTTCAAAAAATCGTTTACTTTGCATGGTAGCAATGGACAGTTCACGCACCATGGCATTAGAGGCGCTGGCGGCGATTTCCGGGGCAGCCCCAAGAGAAAGGAATGTTGAACCCAGCGCCGCGGCCTTTCGGAAGTCAAGGCGGTCAGCCACGCCCCCCATACGCTGCAGGACGTTGATAATGTCCCCACCCTTTGACATGGCGTTATCGTCCAGGTAGTTCAGCGCATCGCCCAGTTGTTCAATATTGCGCGTCGGAACTTTATAGAGCTGCGCGATTTTCCCCAGTCCTTCTGCCAGTTCATCTGCGGGCAGCTCAAAGGCCGTTGCCGCTTTTGCCGCCGTGGATGCAAAAGCCAGCAGGTCACGTTTCTGCTCTTCGTAAGGATCGTCCTGATTGGTCACCCCCATGCGAGCACCACCTTCAACCAGCGCGGCATAGTCTATAGCGCCGTTCTCCATCGGCAGCTGTTCGCTGGCGGCCTTGATGGCATCCTGCATGTCATAAAACTGTTTTGTGCGGTTGCCATTATCGTCCCGCAGCCCGTTTACCTGCTTTGCCACGCCTTTCATGGCATCTTCCATGCTGGCGTAACTCTTAACTGCTGCCACAACAGGTGCGCCCATTGCCACCCCCGCAGCCGTAGTGGTAGCCCCTGCCCCGGCGATGCGATCCCGCACCTCAAGACGGCGTGAATACTGATCGCGGACGGCGTTCATTCGCGCCTGCTGTTCGCCCAGGCGTTTAAGGGATTTCTGCTGCCGGTCCAGGGCCTGCCGGGTTTCGTCGGCATTCTGCCGCAGTTCCCGCTGCACACTACTGAGTTTTTTCGTGTCCAGTCCGGCTTCATTGAGCGCAAGACGCTGGCGCTGCACCGACTGACGTAGACCGTTATATTTGCTCTGTAACTCCGTAACGCGGTTTTTTGCCTGCTCAAGCAGCCGTGCCTGCGCCGCCGTCGGGCGATTGGTAGCAGAGAATTGCGTGGCAAGTTTCGCAGTTTCTTCGCGTGCGGCTTTCAGGCTGTTACCGGTGACTGCCAGCTGCGCGCTGGCCTTGCGGAAACCGTCAATACGGCCCGCCTGAGCATCTAATTCTTTTAAACGGGCGCGGCTTTGCTGAATGGCTGCAGCCAGCTCTTTTGAGCTGGCCTGCGCGGATCGAAATGGGCGGGTGAGCTTGTCAACCGCATTAAGAATCACCTGCAGACGCAGGTTGTTGTCACTCATCGCTGGCCCCGCTTCGCTGAATTGCCTTATGCCGCCACGCCAGCACCTCAGTCAGCGGCATAACGTCAGTGATGGATGGCGACCAGTGAAAGATGGTGGCGATGTCCGCCACAAGATCATCAATCGTCAGGCTGTCGGTAAACCGGCAAGCACCGACCTCGGCAACAAAAAAGTCACCACCTCTACCGACAGCGCGGTGAGATCGGCGGGGTCCAGCTCTGCCATTTCCTGCGCGGTCAGCGTCGGGGTGGAGATTCGTGGGATCACAGTCATCATTGCGCCCACGTCCATATCCATAATGGCCTGCAGACGGGTGCCACGCAGTGCGCCGGACTGAGGCTTGCGCAGCACAATTTCGGTAATTTCAGCTTTACCGCGCATGATGGGAGTATCCAGTTTTACGGTCTTTTCAGTCAGCTTGTCGCTCATGTTCGTATCCTGTTAATGAAATACTGGCGCGGCTGCCCGCGCCGTTAAGGTTAATCAGAGGCCGAGGGCATTACGGTGTTCTTCCATCAGGTCCATGCCGCCAACGATTTCTACCATGTTGACCAGATCGACCTCATAGAGCACCTCACCATTAATGGTCAGCTTCGCGTAGCTGTTGGTACTGCTGACTTTGGTGCTGCTGCTCTCGCCGGTTTTCCACTCGCCGGAATCCACTTCTTTATGGCGCCCGCGCACAACCAGCTCAACGGCCTGCACTTCGCCGGTATCGTCACGCTGAATGGAACCGGTGAAACGCAACTGGATGCCGTCAACGGTTGCCTTGCCCATCTGCTTGAATAACAGCAGTTCGGTGCCGCCGATTGAAAATTCCGTGTCCAGTGCGCCGTCATCCAGCCCCATGTCTACGTCCACCGCGCCCGGCATACCGCCGCCGCGATACTTCTCAAACTTGCGGGTGAATTTCGGCAGGGTCAGGGACTCAACGATCCCCTGCCAGTTGTTCCCGTCGTTGAACAGGTTCAGGTGTTTTAACTTGCGTGGTAAAGCCATGATTCCCCCTTATGCAGCGACACGGCTGGCAAAATCGACCAGGTAACGATCGGTGATGCGCTGGCGCAGCATCAGGTTTTCAAGCGGAGGCACCGGCGTGTAGTCATAATCGATGGTCAGTTTCCCGGCTTTAAGGGTGTCTTTATCGTTAACAGACTCATCCAGCCAGCAGTCACCACCAATCAGGTATCCCTGGTTGACCAGACTGCGCATCTTGGCGCGTAGTCCTTCAATAATGTCGCGGGCCAGCGACGGATTAAGCACGCCATCCACCGCCCACATGTGCGCCTCCGCCATAGTGTCAGCCAGCACCTGCGCCGTGCGGGTGTAGTTCTCAAAGGCAAACAGCGGATCGTCACTGAGACAACGGGACCCCCAGAAGCGGAAACCGTCTTTGCGGATCAATGTGGTGACGTCATTTTTGTTCAGCAGTCCCGCATCGGTTGCCGGGTCCTGCAGATCCCAGAACACATCAGCGGAAATGCCGGTGACACCGTTCACACCCACATTGGACAGGGTTTTATGCCAGCCGATCTGCTCGTCGATTTTGGCACGCAGGCCGAGCGCACGGGCGGAGGCGTAAGCCGTCGCGTCTGCTTTCAGCACGGTGTCAAAGTTGATGAAGTCAGGCCAGATCAGCATTCCCTCGCGCTGACTGAAATTCTCGCGATAGGCAATAGCTTCCTCCACCGTTTTGCAGCCATTAGCAGCAAGGTAGGCAAACCCGCGCAAGCTTTGCGCCACGCCCAGCAGTTCAGTAGCAACGGCCTGAGTGTCATGTCCCGGCACCCCAAGAATGCGCGGCTTGACACCGAGCTGCGACTGCGCCGACAGTAGCGCTTTCATGCCCGTTTTCTTACCGTCGGAAGTTACGCCGCCGATAATATTGGAGGTGGTTTCCGCTTCGGTTTCGCCCTGCGCCACACGCACAACGACAGTCACGGGTTTTGCCTGATCTGCAATCGCGTCCAGCGAGCGGGCCAGCGTGCCGGACTCCCCCGCTTTACCGCTGGCGGTGAGCACATCAGTCAGCAGGACCGGCTTATTGAGGGGGAACACGGACGCATCAGCATCATCGCCGGTGCAGACCATGCCCACGATGGCAGTGCTCACCGTGGTAATAGGTCGGGTGCCCTCGTTGATTTCAACAACGCGCACCCCGTGGTGGTAATCCTGAGCCATAAGGCAGTCTCTCCGGTTGACAGGGATACCTTATGTTCTGGTTGCCAGGCGTGCGGCGCACGTATTTCACGATGTGTCAGTGCTGGTACAATATCGCCACTTTCAACGCGACTGATTTACAGGGAATTTCTTGTAAAGAGTGGAAATGCTAACATCAAAAAGCAATCCAACACGATGACGAGTTTCACCGGCGGCAAGCAACCGTCCGGCCTGCTCCCATTGTTCCGGGGTGAGCTTTGGACGCCTGCCACCAATACGACCTTTTGAACGCACCACTTCCAACCCGGCGCTGGTACGCTCAACGATCAGCTCACACTCCATTTCAATGCCAGAACGGCAAGGCTCCTCCTGAGCGAAAAGGACTTTTTTTGAAAGTTTCTGGAAAATAAAAATAGTACTATTTGTAGCATTAATTGAATCAGCCGAATTTTTCTAATTCATCAATCAGATGGACATAGCATTTGCTATAAAAAATAAAAGTATTCCTGCTATCTATATATAAATGAGTTATGTACATATAAAAGGATCATTACCGTGACAAAAATAACTTTATCTCCCCAGAATTTTAGAATCCAAAAACAGGAAACCACACTACTAAAAGAAAAATCAACCGAGAAAAATTCTTTAGCAAAAAGTATTCTCGCAGTAAAAAATCACTTCATCGAATTAAGGTCAAAATTATCGGAACGTTTTATTTCGCATAAGAACACTGAGTCTTCTGCAACACACTTTCACCGAGGAAGCGCATCTGAGGGCCGGGCAGTGTTGACAAATAAAGTCGTTAAAGATTTTATGCTTCAAACGCTCAATGATATAGATATTAGAGGTAGTGCGAGTAAAGACCCCGCATACGCCAGCCAGACCCGTGAAGCTATACTATCGGCAGTTTACAGCAAGAATAAAGATCAGTGTTGTAATTTGCTCATCAGCAAAGGGATCAACATAGCGCCTTTTCTTCAGGAAATTGGCGAAGCAGCGAAAAATGCAGGTCTGCCCGGAACAACCAAAAATGACGTTTTTACGCCAAGCGGCGCAGGGGCCAATCCTTTTATAACTCCGTTGATTTCATCAGCAAACAGTAAGTATCCACGTATGTTTATCAATCAACATCAGCAGGCATCCTTTAAAATCTATGCGGAGAAGATCATTATGACAGAAGTTGCACCACTGTTTAATGAGTGTGCTATGCCGACTCCACAGCAATTCCAACTGATACTAGAAAACATTGCTAATAAATATATACAATACACTCCCTGAACACAGAAAAACCAAAAAATATGCGGAGCCTCTTCCTGATTAATATGAACCAATAGTATCCATAATTTTCCCCAGGAACTAACTCCGGAGCTAAACCGTCATTTACCAGTGCTAAAATTATACACTCAACCATCAAAAAAAATAGCCATTGCTGCTATATAACATATAGCAGCAGTCTCTACTACATATCTATATTTTTATATCTGAGCTGGTTTCTCCGGCCAGTCTGGGTTAGCTGTATCCACCCGGTTTACCATTACGCTATAAAGTTCCCATGCTTCCAGCCGTTTAATCTCTTCATCTGTGGCAATTTTCAGTTTTACCGCCCGCGCCAGTGGCGCAATAACTGACTCTGCCTCAGCAAGAAGTTCCGCTTTTCTGGCTTCAGCCTGTGCAACCAGCTCTTCAGGCGTATATTCGCGATGCTCAACCAGTACCGGGCCTCCTTTCCTGTGCTCGATATATTTTCCGTCCACCTGGCCCTGCATCAGCTCGCGATAATACTCATCTGTCAGGGGAATTAAATCGTCAGGGTAATTATCGGATTCGGTATCCGGTTGCCAGAAAAAACCTTTTTCTTTAAAGCTGTAATAATATTCGCTCATTGATATTTATCTCCCAATCGCAAACCAGGCTACAGGAAAATTATTGACCAGATTGGCCATTCCTGATGACTTGGTGGCGGCAAAAAACTGACTGTTGCTCACCGGGTATCCGAATGCGTTATCCACCTGGGTGCCCTGAGCGTTGGTATTGGTTACAAAAACGGCAAAGCAACCAACAGGGAAAGCGCGCGGGAAATTGTAGGTTCCGTTTGAGTTACCAAGTGTTCCCCACTGCATTATAAATCCGGTGCTGTCGTCCAGAATCCAGCCCCAGTCCTGAATGCTGCCGGTATTTTTACGGGCGAAAGTCTGGTTAACATAATCAATGGTGGCGCGGGTGTTGATGTTGTTGTCACGAATTGCCAGTTCACTATTGATCCAGTCAATCGTTCCACGGGTATTTAGCTGATTAGTAATCCAGATACTCAGCCAGTTATCCCCCCACACTGAACTAAAAATGTCACCATTAGTGGTCATGCGCGCATTATCGAAATGAATATCAGTGAGCATGTGTAATCCGTTACCATTGATATAACCCACTTTGGCACCGTTACAGTAAATATCCAGTACGCCATCCGCGCTGCCGATAAATCCACTGTCACTGTCACCGATATTTATACACGGTGTGCTGCCGTCAAAAACGCCGGTTCCGATATTGCCTATACTCACGCGTTTTGTCGGGTTCAGGGTTTCTTTTAAACCGATATTTTGTACAAACCGCGGCTTGTCAGGAATGTCTGCACCGTTCTGTGATTTTTGTAGCGCATCGGCGGCACGATTTATCGTTTCTCCTAAACCGAAGTATGCGAGAAGGCCGGCGACATCTTTTCCGCTTAAATTCGTCAGCGTATTGTCCAGCGGCTGCTTTCCACCAAGAGCGTTTAACATCGTTGTGGCAAAATTCGGGTCATTCCCCAGAGCCGCTGCCAGCTCGTTCAGCGTATCCAGTGCTGCAGGCGCAGAATCCACCATTGCCGCAATAGACGATGCCACAAATTCCGTGTTCGCAATCTGTTTAGTGCTGTTACCCGCCGCTGGCGTCGGTACCTTTGGAATCCCTGTGAGTGTCGGGCTGTCCTTCTGCGCATACTGTGAATGCGGGTCCGGCGCAGCAAGATGCTTTGCCATCAGGTCGTCTACATATACCTTCAGCTCCAGCGCCTTATCATCTACATATTTACGGGTTGCCAGCACTACTGCAGGGTCAATTTTCAGGGTGATGTTATCGGTGCTGCTGGTAATCAGTACCATGCGCACGGTCTGCGTACGTCCGCTCCCTTCTGTCAGCTGCGGCTTGTAGCTCTCAGGGCAGTTACCCACAGCGATCAGCGCACCGGTTTCATCAAACAGGCCAACTTCACGAATCCACCACCCGCCCTCAGTTTCCGGGATTACCTGCTCAGCAATAATCTGGCTGTTGTTCTGCGGGTCGATATACAACATATTCAGCGCTGCGCGGCGCCTCTCAGCAACTAACGCGGTCTGTTGTGCGCTGGGTGTGGGCAGCACACCGCCACCGTCGCCCACCGCCATATGGGTAATTTTCAGCGGGACACCGAGCGCGGCGGCGCTTGCCAGTTTCGCCGCGCCGATCTCCGTCAGCAGGGTATAAAATTTTGCGCTCATGGATTCACTCTCATTGTGTCAATAACATGGACTGCCCCGCCTTCATGTGCGGTGCCGCCGGAAATGATGGTTTCGTTGATATACGGATACACCGTGATTTCTTCGCCAAGGTAGCTGGCTGCGCCAACCCAGTAAGGGCCGCTGGTCTGCATATTAATGGACATACCTGTCATGTGGCGGCTGCATGGTTTGGCATCGCTTATCAGGCGCTCAAGCTCCAGATAGGTGTCTTCGGTGATACCATGATCCTGTACGCCAATATCCAGACGGAACGTCCCCGGCGTTTCGCCGGTCTGCCACCACTCAATGATGCGGATCAGGAAGCCGAGCGGCTCAACCACACGCCGCACGGCGCTGGTTGTTCCTTTATGCTGATGGATATAGAAAGCATCCTGCACCACACGGCGTTTGACATTTTCTGTCCAGCTTTCATCCCAGCGGTCAACGGAAAACGCCCAGGCCAGATAAGGCAGGAATCTGATCGGGCAGGTTGCCGGGTTCCACAAATCACGCAGCGATATCTGCAGATCGGAAATCCCGCTGCAGGTCTGCGCCAGTCGGCGCTCAAGCGGCGGCGAACCCGGCGGCAACAGACTATTCATCCGTGCCCCCGTTGGTAACGCTCCATTCGGTACAGGATGCCGCCTGTGTCTTATCCAGCACCACATCCTCCAGAGGGGACGTCAGCTCCACACGCTGGACGCCCTCCACGTGCAACGCGGCATAAATGGCGCTGCGGCGGATATCACGTCCCAGCCGCGTCTGACTGGCGATGTACCTCTGCAGGCTGGCTTTTGCCGCCACCATAACAGGCTCCGCTTCCGGCCCCGGATAAAGAAAAATGGTAGCCTCCACCCGGTACGGGATGATCTCCGCACTACGAACCGTCAGACGGTCAGCCACCGGGCGTACACTCTCACTGTTCAGGGCTTTTTCAACCACATCCAGCAGGTCTTTTACTGCTGTACCGTCACCCTCCCGGCTCAGCACGGTAAGTACCACCTCTGCAGGGGCCGGACTGGTTGCGCTGGCATCTGCCACACGTCCGTCCGCACTTCTGGCGTGAAATTCATAGGCTCCCGTAGGGCCAGCAACGGACAGTCCCTCAAATGCTGCAGGGATGCGCTGGCGCAACGCCTCATCATCTTCCATCACTGCGGCGACCGGCGGTACTGCATCATTATCAGCAGGCACTACCGTCAGACGTTTCACGTTGCAGTTGGCTGCCAGCTGCTCAAGATCATTTCCCATCGAATAGGCCACCATCACCGCCTGCGCAGCCTCGTTAATACGCTGGCGCAGCAGGATTTCGCGGTATGTGCTTTCCTGCAGCAGCTTGGTGACGGGTTCAGATTCCAGCGCCAGCGTGCGCCGCACCGCGTCCTGTTCATCCACAGGATAAAGAGCCACAAAAGCGGCCTTGCGCTCAGCCAGCAGCGTCTCAAAATCCGGCACGTCCACTATCTGCGGCGGCGGTAACCGGGAAAGGTCAATGACTGCCATTGTCTGCTCCTGTTGATACCGAAAGGGAAACCGGTGCTCCGTTATTACTATGTCCCGTAAGCTCAACCACCATAGAGCCGTCAAAATTGCCGTTGATGGTGATGGAGTCCAGCGTAAGGCGCGGCTCCCAGCGGTTCAGCGCCACATAGACTGCAGACATAATCTGCAGGCGCAGTGCCGGGTTCTGCGGCTGGTCAATCAGGGCTGACAGTAGGGAGCCATATTCCCGGCGAGCAAGACGACTGCCCTGCGGCGTCAGCAGAATATCCCGCACCGACTGGCGCAGATGGTCGGTATCTGCAATTACCTGCCCGTCATTCCTGCTCATACCGATATACAACGTCATACCGGACCTCCCGATGTTTCCCCGCCTGACTTAACGCCAGTGTGACCGTGTTTATCCATCACGACCCCGTTAGAACTCATTGCGCCGCCGCCCTGGGTGACGCCGCCGTTGATCACCACCTCGCTGTTAATGCGTGTTGTGTCAGCCTCCACCACAAACTCACCGGTTTTGAGGGTGATATTGTCCGCCGCCTCGATCACCATGGATTTGATACCCCGGACATGCCACCGCCCGGTGGCGGGTTCGTACTCAAACCAGCCCCCGTCCGGGTACTCCGTCACGCAGCCGTCCACAGAATCCGACGGCGGCGCAAACTGATTGGAGTAGATGGCGGGCAGCACAAAAGCGGTTTCCAGATTGCCGCCCATGCTCAGTACCACCACCTGCTCATCCGGCGACGGGCACCACCATGTACGGGCACCACCGGCACGCAGCGTCAGCCAGTTAATCCAGTTAGTTTCAAGCTCGCCCACTTTCACCCGGCACAGCCAGTTTTCCCGGTCCACTTCGGTCACGGTGCCGGTGCGGATCAGGTTGGTGATAAGGCGCATGATTTCGGTTAATTGTGCGTTCATAGGGAAAGGTTGCCATCAGGGGAAGAAAGGCGGCAGTGCTGCAACTTGTATCAGTGCTGATACAAAGATCACCCCGCCAGCCATTGCAGAATCATGTCGCGGGTCATTGCCTCAACATCATCATTTACGCCCAGAAGGCGACGCTCTGAGTAACGGACCTCAGGTCCTTTGCGACTGACGCGATCACGCAGGCCGTAGTGATGAACACGGGCAATACGCTGTACCTTACCTTCAAACTGCACGCTGGCAGAATCGGTGCTGGCGGCAGTTTTCAGGTATTTTGTGGTGCGCAGCTTTGCAAACATCTGACGTTTGATGCGCCCCTTTTTGCTGCGTGCTGTTACCCTGCGCGGTTCATAACTGCTGCCATCTGGATTGCGCTGCATTCTGATATTCTGCTGCTGTGTCCGGCGCAGTTCCTGCGCCAGCTGACGCATCATGTGGCTTCTTGCGGCTGGTTCCAGATTTGCCAGCAAGGCACTCAGCCAGTCGTCCACCTTCTGCAATTCAGCCACGTTTCACCGTCCACATTTCTTCAGGTTCATCGGGTTCCGCTACCGCTTCAACGCTCGACACACTGCCGTCAGTACTGACCAGCACGCGCTCCGTCAGTTGCAGGTTAAGGCTGATATCACAGACATCGTTGCGCAGAATATCCACTTCAAAAGTGAACACCTTTTCCCGTAACACCGGGTTATTGATGGCATCAGGCTGGTTATCCCGCAGCCACAGCAAAACCGGGGCCATCAGCAAATTCTGGTCGCCGCTGAAATCCTCAATCACCACGTTCAGGGTGTAGCGGTACTCCCATGACATGGAGCTGGCCCCGGTGGCAAGCAGCGAACCGTTATCCACAAACAGATGCAGTTTGTCCGGGTTATTGCGGACATAAGGCACTGCTTTATTAAGGGCGTGGCGCAGGGATTGTGGTTTGTTCACTGTTTCGCTCCTGACACGTAATAATCATGTCCACTTTGTCTGCACAGACCGCCCAGGCGGCCTCCGTTTCATCCAGCAATGCGTTCAGACCACCGTTAGTGCGCGGCGCTGCCTGCTCCAGCCGACACGGCGTCACTCGCGGACAACCACTGACGGTAAGCTGCACCTCCGGTGAGTACCGGACGTTCCCGCAGCCGGATAATGTCAGCAGGCAAAGGAGTATCAGCCCAGCGGCGTAAATCCTCGTTCTCACGTTTCAGTTCCTCGATCCGGCGTTGTCGTTGTCTCAGCAGTGCGCTGGTCTGTTCTGCTTCGGCATAGAGCCGCGCCTGCTCCCGGTTATTGGTTTCAGCCAGAATGGACAGACCGATCAGCTGGCTGTTTTTCTTCGTCAGTTCCTGCGCTTTACTTTTCAGCGCCGCGCGCTGCGTTTCGATGGTGTGGCTGGCGCTGTTAAGCCGCCACGACTGCCAGCCCAGCGCAACGAGTGCCAGCGCCACCACTACTGCCAGTGCACGCGTCATAGTCCAGCTCCTTTAAGGCACCAGGCCATCTCCCGCGCACGGCGGTTATCCAGCCCCTGATTAAAAACACCTTTCACATAAACCCAGCGCGGCAACTGTCGGCACGCATCCGCCCAGCGCCGCTGATTGAGTAATTTCACCAGTGTGGAACTGCAGGCATTGCCCGTTCCCACGTTGAAGGCAAACGACACCACCGAGTCATACACCTTCTGCGGCGGCTGTTGCTTCACACACCTTTCCAGCGCCCGCTCCACACGTAGCACGTTGGAGATCAGCCCTTCCGCTGCCTGTCGTTCCGTAATGGTTTTGCCTGGAATGACGCCGGATGTATTACCAATGCCGTCGGTCCAGACGCCCGCGCTGCACTGATACGGCTGCAGGCGACAGCCTTCGTAATCTGCAATCAGTTTCAGTCCCTCCACAGAGGTGTGAAGCTGCTGAAAACCCGGCAGCGTGGCAGCAATAGCCAGCACGGCCCCGACAAGGCAGCGTTTAACGATTGATGGATTCATAGTCCTCCCGCGAGATCTGCCCGTCGCGCAGAAGCTGGTAGGCTTTGTGTTTGTAGTACCAGTTGATAGCCAGCATCAGCACACCAATCATCAGGCCGCCCAGCGTTGAGGCATCCTTGATGGACAAATCGCCCAGCCAGGCCAGCACGACGGCGATGCAATAAGTGATAAAGGCGCTGATTCGCTCAAGCGTCATAATTCAGTCCCATAGCTGGACGGTTTGCACGGTGGTGGTTGTCGGAATGTCCGGCAGCTCCACCTGCAGCCCGTGAGGTAAAAAGGGGCCGTATTCGGCAAGCCCCGGATTTGCCTTCAGTACCTGCTCCGTGACACCCTGCGTGCGCCCGTAATGACGCCAGCAAAGCGCGTCCACCGTGTCATACTGATGCGCACGCACTTTCATCAGATAAGCTCCACTGTGCAGTGCGGCGCATCCTGTACCCGGCTGATGGCCCAGCGGGCGTCACGCCATAAATCACCGCTGGCTTCCGCCAGTTCCTCGCCCCGCTTCACACCGGATGCCGTGGCGTCATAGTCCTGGTATCGTTCGTTGAGCATGGCGCGTGCCCAGCAGTAAACCGCGTTGAAATAGTGCTGAATGCGCTCACTTTTTCCGTCCAGCTGTTCTGCAGGAACCTCTGCCAGCGAGGCATATCCCAGCATCTGCTGGCGTCTGCGAAACTCATACAGCTCTGCGTTGACCTCCGAGATCGCCGTCAGCACGACCTGCTTTAAACGCGGCTGCGTCACCGTACCGTCAGTGCGCATCACACTGCGAAATTCCGACAGATCCACATCAGGCCAGAACGGCGTATTTTTGATGACCTCCGCCTGTTCCGGTGCCTGTTCGGGCGCAACAAACTTCATGCGGCTTTCTCCTGAATAAGTGGGCGGTGGACGGAATTTTGATGTGGCAGTGCCTTTCGCCATCCCGTGCCGCCCGTGCGCGGGGCACGTTCGTTAGCGGCTGTCATTGCGCAGCCTGCGCTCCAGCTGCTGCTTTTCTTTTTTCACACCGCAGCGGGGATCAAGCTGCAGCGCATGGGTAAGGTGATTCAGGGCAGACGCCGGGTTGCTTTCGCTCAGTACAGCGCCGATGGCTTTATGCAGACGCGCCCGCGACTGGTCCGGCATATCCAGATCGGTTGTCAGGTCCAGCGTCTGCAGAAGCAGATCGGCATCAAAACCGACAGCGGCCAGCAGAGCGCTTTGCGCCGCGTCTGCCATTTCTTCTGCCAGCACGGTCTGCACGTTACGGTTGCCCAGCGGCATCACCCAGCCATGGCGCAGCGCATGGCGCCCGATTTCCAGCGCACCGGCATAATCACCGGCATCGATACGCCACAGCATCACGTACATCAGCACGTCATCCTGCTGCGCACCTCCGGCAGCCAGCACGCCCTCCGCCCAGGCGGAATATTTCGGCAGCAGCTCCACCTTGATTTCCGCCTTTTTCACCGTGGACTGGATGCCTTTAAGGCGACGGCGATCTTCTGCCAGTTGCAGCAGCATCAGGTCATAGCCAGACGCATGGCGGCGAACACTGCCGCCCTCACGGGCGGCCTGTTCGGCCTGAATGCGCAGGCGGTGCTGCCGTGCGGGACTCAGGCTCATGCGTTACTCTCCATTTCCTGACTCTGCGGCTACAACAGGTGCGGCAGGCGGAGTGAAATCACTCATTTCGATGTTTTCCACCAGTGCCGCGCAGCGGTAGTCCTCGACCACATACGCCTCGTTAACGGATTCAAAGTTTTCAATCCGGTCACGTTTCGGGTTGTCGATAACATAACGGCGGCGGGTGTCTTCCTGCCAGTAGATGGACAGGTTATCCAGTCTGGTGATTAACAATGCATTTGCCGGGAAGAAAGGCGCACGCACAGCCTGCAGGCCGCCCATACGTTTCTGGCTGATGATCATATCGGCGGCAATTTTTTCGCTGTTGTCCTGCTCTTTGTTGACCAGCGGGAAATACTTGTCAGACAGCAGTTCACGACCACAGACAACAACCAGCTCGTCATCATCCTGATACTCCACATCGATCAGCTCGTTGACTGCATCCATCACCACCGCGTCAAGGTTTACATACTTACCACCCGGACCTACTTTTACCGGCTCCGCAGTAGTGGTGCCGTCTTCTGCGGTTTTACTGCCCATAACATGATCCGGCGCGTCTTCGCGGATTTTCTGTAACCAGCCTTTATTGACGTCCTGCAGCAGCGGGTTTTCAGCACGATTTGAGGTTTTGGCGCGCTTCACGCCGTTAAAGCCGATCATGATGCGATCCATCGCCTGACGCTTGACGATGGCGTTGCGGATACGCACCTGGAAGTCCTGGAACTTGGCCCACAGGTCCAGTTTTGCGTAGGTCAGCACCGTATCAAAGTTGGTCTGTTCGCATTTGTATTCCACGTCTTCCATCAGCGTCGGATCGGTAGGCTCGCGCTCTTTGGTGGTGGTATCGGTGGTTCCGGCAATGGTGCTGCCCACGCCCAGCCCCAGCAACTGTCCTGACTGTTCAGTGACCGGCGTGATGTTAATCAGCGTCAGGAAAGCGGCGGACTGCTGGATCTGGTCTTCCAGCGTCTGCTGCACGGACGGCTCCACGGTAAACTTGCTAGAGAGTTCTTCAACCTCCACACTGTTCAGGCGCGCCAACTGCTGCAGGTAAGCGTTAAAGGCAAAGCGGGTTTTCTTTTTCATCGGGTTTTATGCTCCATCAGCAATTGGTCAGGGTGCCTGCCGGTGCGTCACCGCCCGGCGCGCGCTGGCGGTAGTCTTTACGGCTGTCTTCGCTGCTAAGCTTCTGCTCAAGCTCGGCAAAGGCGGCCAGCTGTTCCTGCAGGGAGGACTCCAGCTCAGAAAGGCGCTTGTCCTGTTCGGACAGGGATTTATCAGTGCGCTCGCTCAGGTTCTGCTGCTCGGAGGCGACCAGTTCCACGGCTTTATGCACATCGGAGAAACGCGCCTCATCGGTCTGCTCTTTTTTGGTGAACAGCGCGGTGACGCGGGCAAAGAGGGACGGCTTTTCGTCCTGGACCTCTTCCAGTTCGATCAGCGTTTCGACAGCTTCCGAAAACAGGTTTTCAGGGTTCTGCTTACGGTTTGCCAGCGGGTTATGTGCGGCGCTGGCGCTGAAAGCCAGCATTTCGGTGCCAAGGCTCGCAGGATCGTCCGTCGCACCCAGCCCCACAAGGTAGGCTTTGCCGGTGTCGGCAAACTTCGTGCTGACCTCCATGGAGGTGAAAAGCTTCTGGCCTTTTTTCACCAGTTCCACCAGGGCGTCAGTGGGTTCGATATCGGCATAAAGTGCCATCTTGCCCGCCAGCGGGCCGTCCTGGATTTCTTCTGCAACCAGCCCCGTCACCCTGCCATAGCGGTTAAAAGTGCTCTCCGGCAGATAAGACTTGATGTGCTCAAGGTTAATCAGCGCGGTATAGACCGTCGGGTTGTAGCTGGCAGCCATCTGTACCAGCCATTCACGCTGGATCTCGCGCCCGTCAGTGGTGGCACCTTCCACCCCGATGCGGAAACGCTTTGCTTTCACTGTCATGAGCCGTGCTCCGTTAGAAATAACTTACTGGAGCCTTATGTTTGCGGTGATAGGGGGAGTGAGACAACGCGCTGTATTTGTACGGTAAACCACACAAACCGCAGCCGGGGAAAGCCGCCATCCAAGGCCGTATGTTTGGGCCATGAACACGACACTGACCCCCGCAGACCTCGATCCCCGTAGGCAGGCCATGCTGCTGTACTTTCAGGGATACCGCGTAGCCCGCATTGCTGAAATGCTGGGCGAAAAAGTTGCAACCGTTCACAGCTGGAAAAAACGCGACAAGTGGGGCGACTATGGGCCGCTGGATCAGATGCAGCTCACCACCGCCGCACGTTACTGCCAGCTCATCATGAAGGAGCAGAAAGAAGGGAAAGACTTCAAGGAAATTGACCTGCTGGCGCGCCAGTCAGAGCGTCACGCCCGGATCGGAAAATTTAACGACGGCGGGAACGAGGCAGATTTAAACCCGAAAGTAGCCAACCGTAACAAAGGTCCGCGCAGGCAGCCGGAAAAGAACGTTTTCTCCGACGAACAGATCGAAAAGCTGGAAGAAGTCTTCCACGCCTCAATGTTCGACTATCAGCGTCACTGGTTTGAAGCAGGAAAAACAAACCGCATCCGTAATCTGCTCAAGTCGCGCCAGATTGGCGCCACGTTTTATTTTGCCCGTGAAGCATTGATTGACGCCCTGCTGACCGGACGCAACCAGATTTTCCTTTCTGCCAGTAAGGCACAGGCGCACGTCTTTAAGCAGTACATCATCGACTTTGCCAAAGAAGTTGAGGTGGAGCTGAAAGGCGATCCTATGGTGCTACCCAATGGCGCAGCATTGTACTTTCTCGGCACCAACGCCCGTACGGCGCAGAGCTACCACGGCAACCTGTACCTTGATGAATATTTCTGGATACCGAAATTCCAGGAGCTGCGCAAAGTGGCTTCCGGTATGGCTATTCACAAAAAATGGCGACAAACCTATTTTTCCACGCCATCCAGCCTGACACACAGTGCTTATCCGTTCTGGTCCGGTGCGCTGTTCAACCGTGGGCGCAGCAAAGCCGACAAGGTGGACATCGACCTGTCCCACAGCAATCTGGCCCCCGGCCTGCTGTGTGCAGACGGGCAATATCGCCAGATAGTCACCGTGGAAGATGCAGTACGCGGCGGCTGTAACCTGTTCGACCTCGACCAGCTGCGCATGGAGTACAGCCCGGACGAATACCAGAACCTGCTGATGTGTGAGTTCGTGGACGATCTCGCGTCCGTGTTCCCGCTCAGCGAGCTGCAGGCGTGCATGGTGGACAGCTGGGAAGTCTGGACCGACTTTCATGCTCTGGCCCTGCGCCCGTTTGGCTGGCGCGAAGTGTGGATCGGTTATGACCCAGCAAAAGGTACGCAGAACGGCGACAGCGCCGGATGCGTGGTGGTGGCACCGCCAGCCGTGCCAGGCGGTAAGTTTCGCATTCTTGAGCATCACCAGTGGCGCGGGATGGACTTCCGCGCCCAAGCTGACGCCATTAAAAAACTGACGCAGCAGTACAACGTGACCTATATCGGCATCGACTCGACCGGCGTCGGTCACGGTGTCTACGAGAACGTGAAAGCGTTCTTTCCTGCCGTGCGGGAGTTTGTTTACAACCCCAACGTCAAAAATGCCCTGGTGCTCAAGGCATACGACATTATCAGCCACCGCCGTCTGGAGTTTGACGCGGGGCACACCGACATTGCGCAGTCCTTTATGGCTATCCGCCGGGCCACCACCGCCAGCGGCAACCGCCCTACCTACGAAGCCAGCCGCAGCGAAGAAGCCAGTCACGCAGATTTGGCCTGGGCAACGATGCACGCACTGTTTAACGAACCGCTGCAGGGCGAAGCCGCCAATACCAGCAATATTGTGGAGATTTTTTGATGAGTGAACACGACGACCTGACCAGCACCGTGCCTGTGCAGGAGGCCGAACTGCAGAAGAATACAACTCACGCCGAAACGTTCAGCTTTGGCGATCCGCTCCCGGTACTGGACCGCCGCGAGCTGCTGGACTATGTAGAATGTGTACAGATGGACAGATGGTATGAACCGCCGGTCAGTTTTGATGGGCTGGCTCGCACCTTCCGCGCAGCCATACATCACAGCTCACCAATTGCGGTGAAATGCAACATTCTGACCAGCACTTACATCCCTCACCCGCTGCTCAGCCAGCAGGCTTTTTCACGTTTTGTGCAGGACTATCTGGTTTTTGGTAACGCCTACCTGGAGAAACGCACGAACCGGCTCGGCGGCGTTCTCTCACTTGAGCCAGCACTGGCGAAGTACACACGGCGAGGCGTTGACCTCAACACCTACTGGTTTGTGCAGTATGGCCTGACCACACAGCCCTATGAATTTACGCAGGGCAACATCTTTCATCTGCTGGAGCCGGATATTAACCAGGAGATTTACGGGCTGCCCGGCTATCTCTCCGCCATCCCGTCAACCCTGCTCAACGAGTCCGCAACGCTGTTTCGCCGGAAGTATTACATCAATGGCAGCCATGCAGGCTTCATCATGTACATGACTGACGCCGCGCAGAACCAGGAGGACGTGAACAATATCCGCCAGGCAATGAAAAGCGCCAAAGGGCCGGGCAACTTCCGCAATCTGTTTATGTATTCGCCCAACGGCAAAAAGGACGGCATCCAGATCATCCCGTTATCAGAGGTTGCGGCGAAAGATGAGTTTCTGAACATCAAGAACGTGAGCCGCGATGACATGATGGCAGCGCACCGCGTACCGCCGCAAATGATGGGCATTATTCCCAACAATACCGGCGGCTTTGGTGATGTTGAAAAGGCCAGCCGCGTCTTTGTCCGCAACGAGCTGATGCCGCTGCAGAAGCGGCTGCAGGAGCTTAACGACTGGCTGGGCGAAGAAGTGATCCGTTTTGAGCCTTACGACCTAGGTTTAAAAAGCAAGCGCAACTAACCCACCTCAACACCACTTCAAAGAGATGCCCATTCATAGCGCCCCAGCAGCATTCTGCGGGGCGCTTCTTTTTTGCTGCTGATCCCTTCCCCTTAGAGATTGAATCCGCTAGCGTGCCTGATATTGTGCCGGATTTTCACCATTTCACCCCGTTGCGCGCGCTCGTATCCCCGCCACGCCTGCCCGCTTTGTGTAGTGGTTTTCATGCACCTGCATGACATAAGCAAAAGCCCGCCAGTTCTGGCGGGCCTCAGCAAAACGATCCACAAACGATCATGCGATTTCATGCGGCATAGACATGCGTTGACTAAAACGTACGAAAAATTTAACTTTTAGGAAATAGCCTTTTGATCAACCTTGGTTATCCGAAACAGAAACCAACATTGCAATTTGAAGCCCCACAGTTGTGAAATTGATGTGAACCTACTCTTAGCTTGTGTTCATCTCCTACAATCCTTGTCCCCTTAACCAACATATCTAATCTTTCCACAATCAATCTCTCAGGTGCATCAACTTTAATAATTAAACGAGGACCTTTCTTTTTTTCTATAATAGTTATTCTTGGACCCACGACCTGAACATCCCAATGTTTTGCACTACAAATCCACTCATTCTTAACTAATTCAAGATTAACAACACCTTGACTATCGTAAAATCTACCCGAAATAAGAAAGGCATTATTTTCTTTTTCAATAGTTAACAATGGCTCATTTTTAAACATTATCGGTACAGTACAGGATTCAAAAGTCGCACCACCAAATATTATTGTTGGATGCCTATCAGAAAAATCCAATATATCAGCAACCTTTCCTTTTTGTAAGGCTGCAGGAGACTCCATTGCTTTGATTATTTTCTCTTTTGAGTAAAGACGTTTAGTTACTTTTGCATGGCACGTGGGACAAAGTAGTGCTATTGCATTTGGACAGTGCTCCTTTGCATCAGCGTATGTGGGAATTACGTGTTCATACTCAACAATGGGAGAAGCACAAACAACACAACCGAACCCACAGCGCTGTCTTACTTCCAATTTGACTGGTTCTGGAATTGTTCTAGATAACCCATGCTTGTTAATAGTTGTCATAACCTTACCTTTAAACTTCGGGAAGCCTATTTTTATATGCTGATAACTATATCAACTAACGCCTCGCACAGCTCGTTGTTCAACCTTGCGGACGGTAAAAACCAGTTTTATCATCCGCAACGTTCGCTAATGTAACCAGCTGTCGTCCTCCCAGACCTGCTGCATAATTTCCATCACTCGCTTTTTATCTTCATCCAGCTTTAACCCGCTCAGCTCAACGCCGTTGGCGCTGCCCTTACGGATACGAATTGCTGTTTTTGGGTACAGAGGGCGCAAATTACGGTAAAGCTCGGTTTCAAGGGCGTCCAGCGTGGACTGGCTAATCTTCTGCTCTTTATCGATCATTATTTCAATGCGCATACAGATTCCCCCTAACTGGTGACGTCCATGGACCGGCAGTATTCATGGCTGCGGATTTTCGCCATGAGTTCGTCAGTCAACTCTGATACCCACTGAATAGCCAGCCGCTTCTCTTCGTCACTGCACTCACTAGCCGCTACAAGCTTAATAAAAAAATCAATGCGCTGGAGCTTCAACGACTCCAAAAGATAGTCCTGCATCTTCCCTCCTATCACGACCTCGGACACACATTAACTGTATGTATATCCACTGTTTATGCGTACAGTATACCCCTGATATCCAAAAGTAAAATATTTTTTATCCGTCAATGAGAACGCTCTTACGAAGGTCGTTAAGAGCATGAATTGTTAAAGCATTGCCGTCAGTACCACTGACGCCATTTGTCATCTTCCTGCAGGCGGTGGTTGCGGTAAAAAATACGCAGCCCGGCACCTGACGGAATGCTGCCGCCGCGCAGAAGCAGGTCAATCTCTGGCTCGCTGCCATCGAACCCTCTGGAACTCAGTTCTGCCTCAAGCTGCAGGCGCTGCTGATCCGAAATAGTCTGTTTGTATGCTTTTTTCCGCTTCGGTTTTACCAGCCTTAACCTGGCTGTCAGCTCCCGCCGTTCCTTCTGGCCCATGTTGTGGAGATATTCCTGCAGCTCCTTCTCATCCATGGTTTTAATATCGGGTAAATCACCCCCTGATTCGTTCAGATTTTCAACAGGGGGACAGTTATTGCCACGAGTCCAAGGGGCGCAAGCGCCCTGGTCGGCTGCCGCCTCCTGAACGTCAACGGCCTTACGAACCTTTTTCCACTTCATCGCGTGCGTGCAAATTTTGCCCTCTACAATCGGGGACCAGATGCCATAGATACGGATACCGTGATCGCCGTAGGCGCTCGGTTCGTCGTTACGCTCATAAGCTGTGCGGACAAGGTGATGTTTGCGGGGAACCAGTACACCGCCCTGTTTCATGATGTAGGTGGCAAAGCAACCCGCATCTGCAGCTGCCAGTACCGCATCCAGACGCGGATTATCCAGTACCGGCGCACCCGCTTTGCGTTCGCCCTGCACTCTCGCCGCCTGACCAGCCAGCAAGCGCAGCTCACGGTATGCCTGACGCCCCGGAATACCAAAGAAACGGAATTGCTGGACACGGTGCAGTGACGCCCAGGCGCTGACATGCTCGGCGCTGTCACGCAGTGATCTGCCGGTTTCTTTGCTGATTTCTTTAGCCAGCCCGCGCCCGTCGATGTTCTTACTGATGTATTTGGCGATGTAGCTGGTCGGCGTGCCCTTGCGCGGGTTGATTAGCTCGGACTTGAAGCGCGGCCCGGTATTGGTGCCCAGCTCCTCGCGGTCTTCACGGATGGCAAACTTACGCAGCAGCGCGGTGATGGAACGGCGGTCTTTTTTGCGCATGAAGCACAGAAGATGCCAGTGCACGGTGCCGTCATGGTGCGGCTCTGCAACGCGGACGCCGTACCAGCGCAACCCGGCCTTGTACATTGCCTTGCGGAAAGCGGCGAACGTATCAACCAGATAGTCACTGCTCTGCCGGACAGTGGCACTGGTCCACTTCGGATTAGGTCTGCCGTTGTTGAGGGTTGCGTGGAAGCGTGACGGGCAGGTGATGGTATAAAACACCGCGCAGTCTCCGCGCATTTCCGCGATCAGCTCCAGCCCCTTAACACAGGCCATCATTTCATTACGGCGGTGCGCCGGGTTGCTGTTGCTGGCGTTCACCACGTCTTCCATGTCCAGCGTGTCGCCGTCTTCGTTGATCAGCTCATGCGAGCGGAAGAACTCCAACGATTTGCGGCGCTGCTCGCGTTTGTGGATCACGGCTTCGTAGCTGACATACGGTGAGGCTTTCTTGTTGACCAGGCAGACGGCGCGCAACTGCTCCTCCCGCCACTCGCAGCGCATCTGCCACAATTTGCGATACCACCAGTCCGCGCACAGCATACGGGCCAGCGACGGTGGGATCAGTTCATAAGGCACCGGCTTACGGCGGCGCTTTTTGCGGCGCAACTGCTCAAAGGCTGGCGGGATGACCTCAAGGCGCATGGCTTCTGCAGCAACCCTTTCCCATGCCTGGCGGATTTCTTCTGGTTTAACATCGTCACTGACAAACAGATCACCGCAGGCCGCATCAAGACACATGCTCATATGTGCCGCAACCAGCGTGGATAGGCGTTTGACCTGATCCTGATTAATTTCAGGGAGTACCAGCAGCCCCTCCAGCCCGTCGTGGCTCGCCATGAACCGGAAAGACGCAGATACCTGGCTGTCACGCACGCGCTCCAGCCGCTCAAGACACGGCCTGATTGTTTCGCGCAGGTAGCGGGAATAAGCTTTTGCTCTGCCCAGGCTATGGAAATATTTAATCCGTTCAAGTAGCGGCTTGCTGATATGCGCCGGTTGGGCGCCCACATCGGCAATAATGACCAGATCGGGATTAAAACGCTGCTGCTCACGCGCCGTTTTGGCATGGCTAATCAGCCGATCCTGCTCCATTTCACGCTGGACAGGATCACGGGATTCATTGAAGAAATAGCGTTCCCAGACCTCATCGCTCAGCCTCTCACGGCGCAACTGCTCCTGCTCGTTATCCGCAGCGTAAAGAGCGATCAGGTTTGAAAGCGCAGACTCCGGCGCAACTTCCGCCGTGTCCAGATACGGGTTAACCGCTTTTTTTGGGGTATTCCATGGAAAGGCTGCGGCGGCCTCATTCGAGCCGCCGGTGGTTTGTACATAATGTAATGTGATTTTACTCACTGCCACGCCCGCACCTCAGTTTCCACCGAGATATCAGGACCAGACGCCAAATCAACACCAAACCAGCATGCTGATTTTGTGGCGATGATTTCTACTGCAGTTTTACTATCACCGGCATCCACGCCCATGCTGCGCTTAGAGGTTATACGATGGCGAGTAAAATCACGATAAAGCGAACGGGTCAGAGACGTATCGCTGTTGGACACGATAACCGGATGACCTTCTGATGACCGGCGTTCAAGAATAGACGCCAGATGGAACTGATCATTCTCTGTAAAACCAGCTGTGTGATATCCGTTAAACGTGCCGTCATATGGTGGATCGCAATAGACAACATCACCCGTTTGCAGCAGTGCCAGTGTCTCGTCATAGCTGGCGCAGATAAACGTTGCGCGTTTTGCTTTTTCTGCAAATGCACGTATTTCGTTTTCAGGGAAGTACGGCTTTTTATAATTACCGTAAGGAACATTAAAATAACCGTCCAAGTTATAGCGACACAGTCCGCGATAACCATGGCGATTTAAATATAAGAAATACAATGCCCGTTCAATTGCGCCACCATGGCGCAAGTTAAACTCCTGTCTCGTCTTATAATATGCCTCTGGATCATTACGGGCTTCAAAAAGATATCTGCCCTCTTTGATGAAGTATTCAACATCATTCTTAATCACCTGATAGAGATTAATCAGGTCTGGATTAATATCCGCGACAAGATAATGAGGATAGTCTGTCTCTATCATCACAGCGCATGAACCCGCGAAAGGTTCAACCAGTCGCGGGCCTGCTGGGAGGTGTTTTTTCAGTTCTGCCATGATGGCGGTTTTATTACCCGCCCATTTCATGATGGTGCTCATACAGCACCTCCGTTGTAGTGTTTGCCTTTCAGCTCTGCGATTTCCTGACAGGTGATGCAGCACTGCACGCCCGGAATGGCGCGGCGGCGTGCTGGCGGGATCGGTGCATCGCAATCAATGCAGAGAACACGGGAAACGCCCGGCGTTTTATTGCGGGCGGTATGGATGTGGCGCTGGCGTTCTTCTTCAACGCGCTGCTGTACGAGGTCCATTGAATCAGCCATCAGTGGATCTCCTGCGCTTCGTTCTGAATCTTCACCGCTTCTTGACGCAGCAGCTCAGCCGCTTCCGTGTGGTTAAGCTGACGTGACACGATATGGTCAGCCAAAGAGTCCAGACGTGCTGCCATCAAATCAGCGCGTCCACGGCGTTCTTCCATGCGCGCATCAGTCAGCAACTGATTAAGGCCAGCATCATCTGGTCCGGTTTTAGTGATACGGGTTTCAATATTTCGCATTGTTGTTTCTCCTGAATTTGGGCAATAAGAAGCCCGGCGGGTTTACGCCATTAATTTCTGTTGTGGGTTAATTCGGCATGGTTAGCCGTTTTGGAAATAAGCTCACCACTGCACGAAAATGATTCATTGCTTTAATCAGTTCCCGCTTTTCGTCAGTAGTCAGATCACTAATATTGACGCTATGACGTTCTGCTGGAATCTTTGCCATATAGAATATGGCTGCCAGTGCCCTCTCATTTTGTTTATTGTTAACATCCCTTTGGTCGCGCATATCTTCAATGAACCTTTCAAGCTCCGACTCAATATTCAGGCCGAACACTTTTGCGCGTAATTCAGCAATATGATTCAACCCATCCAGGCGTTTGCCGGGGCTTAATGGAACTGTCGCCACCGGGCCATCAATAGCCATTCCCCCTCCTATCTCGTCGTACATATACCTATTTGAAGTTGTGCCGGGAATTTTTTCACACGCCCGGCGCGTGCCTTAGTGGTAGACTATTTGCGCCAACAATCACCTACCCCTCGAAGGAGAAACCTGATGTCAGACTCTGACAACTTCCATGTATTGCCTCGTCCTGCCCCTGCACCTAAGCCAGAACCGGGGCAAGATAAAAAATAGGAATCCGGCATGACTAAACAAAGCTCCGAATATTTCCAGTTGCATTACTGCTATTACCTTGAGCTTATGACGGCGACACTTCACGGTAGGGCTGACAAATTGATGACTGCTATTCAGATTATTAGCGGTACTGCTGTCATAGCCGATACCGGGCTGGAATGGGTATTCGCTTTGCCTGTTGTTGTAATCGCAACAATTCAACTTGTGTGGCAACCCGCAATTATTTCCGAGCGTGCTAGCGTACAAAGCCGTCAGTACGGTGAATTGCTTTATGCTGGGGATGAATTGACCCCGGAACTGATTGCACAAAAATTGAAAACACTGCATCACTCTGATTCCGCACCTTTCGGTTCTTTGTTAAATCCAGCCTACAAAAGAGCAGCTATTGCATGTGGTCGGTCTGACGACACTAAGCTCAGCTTCCAGGAAAAGCTTTTCGCCTGGTTTGCAGGATGCCTGCCACGTTAAAACTTAGACGTTGTAGCAATCTCTTTTTACCTATTCCCCGGACAGCCTGCTGCCGGGGAGACAGTTCAATACATGGATGCCACTTTTTTCCGCAAGGTAAATAAATCCAGCCGTGACCGTAGTGCATTGCTGGGCTTTGCTTAACGAGAAGTGATGCAAAAGATGGTTCTCTAGTCAGCATAGCCACCTCAGATCAGACCGAATGAAGCGCCGAGGCCAGTCACGGTATCCACTGTGCTTGCCATCGCCGGGTTAGCCTGCAAACGTGCCTGTATGGAAACGGCAGCCAGTGCCATTAGGCGAGTAACAGAGTTGATGCTACTGATAACATCGCGGCGGCCTGCAGTAGTTTTCACATCACCCGATACAGCACCGGCAGCAATACGTCCGATTTCAGCAGTAGCGCTCATGACGTAGTGTGGCAGCTTCTCTTTTGCCACTTCGTTCATCGGCACACATGGCAGGCAGTGAATTTGTGCCAGGAAGCCATCAACCAAGGTAGAGTCCTCAGTCAGATCGGTAAGCAGCCAGATTTCAGGCGGCGTGAGCTGATGCGGCTGCTCCGGGTTCAGTTTGTTGCGCAGAGTCTGGACGTTCATTCCCGCGCGTTCTGCCAGCTTTGCCATGTTGTGATGCAACGCGAAAGCCCGGCAGGCTTCGTCAAAGTGCGGATGTTTGGAAATCTTGTAATCAAACATGATACCCCCTCAGAAAGTTCGCATAATGGAACTTACTGACCAACAACAACGTTGTAATTGAAGGCTGACTGTTCCATGTTCTTACGCGCCTGATCTCTTTTGTATTTGAGATAAAGAATGAAGACACGGCCTTTATTTTTTTCTTTTTTTTCAATGTAGTTAGCAAGTTTACCGTGATGAATCATCTGATAAACCGAGCCACGGGAGTACCCCTCCCATTCTGCGAACTCTGCTGGCGTAGCTATGACTTTTGGTACACGAATTGAAATCTCAGTACTCATAGTGCACTATCTCTTAGTTTTTTAAGTTTTAGCTGGTTTTAGGTTACTTTACGGGATTCCCCAATTCGGGAGTTAGCTGATACTACGATCACTTTATGTGGTCGTCAATGGAGTATTTGATGATTAACATACACGCAGGTCCCAATTCGGGAGGAAGAGAAGCAATTGAAAGATTGCTGAAAGCGTATGGATTTACCACTAAGCAAGCCTTGGCTGATCACTTAAAAATATCTAAAAGTACAATGGCAAACAGGAACTTACGCGATAGCTTCCCTGCAGAATGGGTAATTCAATGTGCTTTAGAAACAGGCGCGTCATTGCTATGGCTAGCAACAGGGCAAGGAGAAATGTTCGCCTCACAAGACCGTGAAAAAAATCCCGTAAACGAATCATCGATCACACTTCGTCCGCTTTCGAAGATTGTGGCTCCAAGTCTTAAGCAAGCAGAGCTGAAGAATGGCGAATTGAAAGCAGAAGGTGAGATTTTGCTGGATAGGAGCTTGGTGGATGGAGAACCAAATGATTCATTATTCATTAAAACGCAAGCCGATTGGTTTGTTGTAGATACATCTGTGAAACAAATTAGCAACGGCTACTGGCTTGTTGATATGGATGGGGTTAAAAGCATCGTCAAGATTGCTCGCGTTCCAGGCAATAAGATTGTGGTTCACCAAGATGAAACATCCTTTGAGTGCTCCGTGGATGATATTGAAGCCATCGGTCGCGCAGTTAAAGTGATCAAGAACCTTTAAACCATGACGATCAGAAAGCAGCCTAACGGAAAATGGTTGTGTGAGTGCTACCCAAACGGGCGTGACGGCAAGCGAGTGCGCAAACAATTTGCGACAAAAGGCGAGGCCATAGCATTTGAAAATTTCACTATGGACGAAGTGAACAAAAAACCATGGCTGGGGGAAAAGGAAGATCGGCGGCGTTTATCAGAATTGATTGAGCAGTGGCACTCCCTTTACGGCCAGACGCTCGCGGACCCCAAACGCCTGATGGCGAAACTGCACATTATCTGCAATGGGCTGGGCGATCCCATCGCCTCTGAATTAACCGCCGGTGACTTTACGAAATATCGTGAAGCACGATTAAAAGGCGAGGTGCGTAACGAAGATGGCGCGCTAATGTCGCCAGTAAAGCCCCGCACGGTAAACCTTGAACAACGCAACCTATCATCCGTTTTTGGCACACTGAAAAAACTGGGCCACTGGTCAGCCCCTAACCCGCTCGCCGGGCTGCCAACGTTCAAAATCGCAGAGGGGGAACTGGCGTTCCTGGCCCCGGACGAAATTAAACGCCTGCTTGATGCCTGCGCAGATTCTCAAAGCCCCAGCCTGCTGATGATCACAAAAGTTTGCCTGGCTACCGGTGCACGATGGAGTGAAGCCGAAAATCTGCAGGGCCATCAGTTATCAAAATACCGGATCACCTATACCAAAACCAAAGGCAAGAAAAACCGAACCGTACCGATATCTCAGGAACTGTACGATGAACTCCCCAAAAACAGAGGGAAGTTATTCACGCCATGCAGAAAAGCCTTTGAACGCGCAGTAAAACGAGCCGGTATTGACCTGCCGGAAGGCCAATGCACTCACGTACTGCGCCATACGTTTGCCAGTCATTTTATGATGAACGGCGGAAACATACTGGTATTGCGCGATATTCTGGGTCATGCAGACATAAAAATGACGATGATTTACGCCCACTTTGCGCCCGATCATCTGGAAGATGCCGTGACAAAAAACCCGCTTCATAACCTCAACTGGAACCGCTAATTGATGGCGGCACTTTGGCGGCAAAGACTTAAAATCGCATAAAATCTGACAAACACAAAAACCAATAAGATAATGATTTTAAAAGTAAATATCTGTTTTTGTTAGTGTGAAAATGGTATGTAGGAATTTCGGACGCGGGTTCAACTCCCGCCAGCTCCACCAAACATTCATTCATGATGCATCATGAACCTTAAAAAAGCCTGTAACTTCAATGAGTTGCAGGCTTTTTTGTTGCATGTGTGGTCATGATCTCTGTATGAATCTTGAGCTTTTGGCACCATGTTTAGCACCACGGTATCGTGGGGCTAAAAAAGCGTGGTGCTAAAACATGCCTAACCAACTGAAACCCTTAACAAATGTGGAGATCGCTGGCGCGAAGCCCCGTAGCACAGACTATGAGCTACGGGACGGTGAAGGCCTGTACTTGCTGGTTAAGACTTCAGGGAGGAAGGCCTGGCATTTCGAGTATTATCATCCCGTCACCAAAAAGCGCACCAAAACCAGCCTTGGCCCTTACCCGGTCGTTACACTGGCCATGGCTCGCGAAACTCGCACGAAATACAGACGACTGCTCTATCAGGGCATCGATCCCCGTCAACACTTAGCAGGAATAGCTGAAGAAAAACGCATCCAGAATGAATGCACGCTGGAAAAAGTTGCGGAACAGTGGCTCAAAGAGAAGAAACGGACCAGCGATCTTAGCGAAGATCACGCCAAAGATGTCTGGCGCTCGCTGGAGATGCACGTCTTCCCCTCTCTGGGTAACACACCCGTTACCGAGATCCGCCCGAAGATGCTCAAGGAACACCTCACCCCGCTGGAAGAACAGGGCATCCTCGAAACGCTGCGGCGAGTCATCTCACGGCTTAATGAAATCTTCCGTTTTGCCATCTCCGAAGAGCTCATCGAATTCAATCCGGCTGACAACCTGGTCGCCCGCTTCAAGAAACCAAAAAAGCAGAACATGCCCGCCCTTCACCCCAGTGAACTGGGCAGGCTAATGCTGGCGCTACAGAACGCTTCTATCCGCAAGGAAACCCGCTGCCTTATCGAATGGGAGCTACTGACCTGGGTTCGCCCCGGCGAGGCCGTCAGCGCCCGCTGGTGCGACATCGACATGAAAAAAGCAGAATGGCGCATCCCCGATACCTTTATGAAGATGAACCGTTCGCACACGGTGCCGCTTAGCAAACAGGCGCTGCGCGTTCTTCAGATCATGGAGCCCGTCAGCCGCCATCGTCCGTGGGTCTTCCCCAGCATCCGCAAACCACTGGAGCATATGCACCAGCAGACCGCGAACGCCGCGCTTATCCGCATGGGGTTCGGCGGCGAACTGGTCGCCCACGGCATGCGCAGCCGCCAGGACCGCAGGCGCAGGTCATTTTCCCCGTGAAGTCCTGGAATCTGTGCTGGCACACCAGAAAGAAGACGAGATCGAAGCGGCCTACAACCGCAGCGACTATCTGGAACAAAGGCGACCGCTGATGCAGTGGTGGGGAAACTACGTTGATGCCGCCAGACGGCAGGCGCTGCTCGGTGCAGAAGAACCGCTGCAAATCGTGGAAGGAGAATAATGTGACCAGTCCCATTCGTCAGAATCTGTTTGAACGGGAATGTGATATGCCGCTTCTGGAAGCGCGGCATCTCGCCCTTCTGCTTCTAGGCCTCGATGCTTCCCAACCTGCAAACGCCCTGCCGGAAGAACATCAGGAAAACTACCGTATCCTGCACGACGCCATCAGCCGGACCATTAAGGCAACAGGCATGGTCAGTGCCCCGGCGAACAAGCGCATGTTCTATGCCGATGAGATGTTTGCCCTGGCCTGGCGGCTTATTGATGACGAACTGACGCCGTCAGAAGTAAAAGACCGTAGCCTGAAGGCGGTGATGAAACTGTCGCGTAATAGCCGTGGCCGCAAGTGGCTGAAGACGCTCGGCGACGACGCACTACCGGATCTCACGGCTTCAACACAACCTTCCCTGCGTGGAATGCATAAGCGCGACAAAGCACGGGAGAATACTGCCCGACTCTGCTGGCTGCTGGTTCAGCTTCTGGTTGAGGAGACTGATGGGCGTTATGGGACGTCGGATAAACCGGCTTCTGACCAGATACTTCGAAAGCTGAAGACGCTGGCTAAGGAACAGGAATTGCCGTCGGATGGGCTTGGACGGGGGACATTTTATGAGGTGTTGAAGATGGAAAGAGAAAAGTGAGTATAGGTAATTGATATCTGTGTAAGATGCAGCGAACCGAATAAAATCTGAAAGCTCAGACGTATAGTCTGCTTCGTCCTGTGAGTTCAATAGGTTGATGCAACGCTATCCTTAATCAAGGGGGACGTTGCTTGTGTAACATTTAATCTACGGATATTGGTCATTAATGCGGGTTGATGTTGTACTGTCATGATTGAGCGACCTCAGGTTGAGGGTGGGGCTCACTTATATACGTGTATCCATTATTAGTAGGTAAATTCATGTATATTAGCTACCTAATTTAGCCACTCCTCCGCACATAGTTAACTCCTGATTTGAGATAGAGAGGGATTATGATGCTAGGAAGATTTATTGCTTAGCATATAGCAGGTGATCTTTTACCTACTGGAGTGGTAAATTACCCCTATTTTTCAGTGAATGTTTTGTCAGGGAGTATTAATTTCGTGGAAAACGATAAGGTGAAGTTAGGAAGAAATGATAAATGCTGGTGCAAATCAGGACTTAAGTATAAAAAATGCCATCTCGATCGAGACCGTGAAATGCCGGTATCTAAAGCCGAAGCCCTGAAATTTTCAAAGTCTAATTCGCAGAGAAAGGCGTGTTATGCACCAGCATCCATGCACGAAGATTGTGACAAACGTATCGTTCAGGCGCACACGCTTTCTAAGAGCAGTAGCCTTAAGGCGATCGCCGACTCTAGTAATCATGTTATGGGAGTGGTAATGAACCTGCCGAGCCTGATAAAAAACAACGGAAGATGGGTTCCAGAGAAGATTGGTATCAATCAGGCATCCACTTTTACCGGATTTTGTGCAGTTCATGACAGAATATTATTTTCATGTCTAGAGAACGAAAAATTTACAGGCACGGATGAGCAGTGTTTTGCCCTAATGTTTCGTTCGTTATCTAAAGAAATTTACGCCAAGGAGGGGGGAAGACGGTCTTCCGATTTTGCTAAAAATGCCGATAAAGGAAAGTTACAGGCCGAACAAGTCTATATTCAGGAATTTGTCAGCCTGCATCAAAGCGGTTTGAATGCAGCAATAACTGAACTAAATAATCTTAAAACTAGCCTCGACCGCATTCTGCTTAACAGACAGTTTTCAGAAATTGAAAGTGTTGTCTTCACGTTTTCAGAACCATTACCCATTGCGGTTTCGTCAATTCTTTCACCGGAGAGGGATTTTGATGGGACCAAAATTCAGGATTTGAACGATCTTACCGTGTCGGCGGAACAGGTCTGCTTCAATGCTTTTTCCAGCGAAGGTAAGGGATATGTAGTGTTCAGTTGGCTGGGAACTTCAGCAATTATCAGACGTTTTGTGCGATCACTAATTAAGGTTCAAACTGACAGGATTTTCAACACCCTCCTGTATTTTTTCTTCACAAAAGCTGAAAATACATACTCATCTCCTGAGTGGTGGGACAGCCTCAGTGACAAACAGCGAGAGAATATCGGCAATATGATTATGTCGGGTGTTGACTTTTTTGATAATTCTACATTACGCGTCGATCATTCAGTTGATTATAACTCTGCTGCGCTTGCAGAGATAAGATACAGCAACAGCGAGATTTCCAGTTGAATGCTTTAATGCCATTAGAAAAAACGGGCCAATCAGTTGTACCGAAATTGTAACGATAAGATGTCACCGCCTTTTGCTGCCAGATCGGCATCTTTCGACAAACTGATGTAGGCTGCTGATTTCCGCTTAAGCGGAGGTTATCAGGTTAGGGATGCTATCTGCAGATAGGCTATAGTAACTGGGTACTCTCCCCAATTGTAATTGACCTGCTCTCCGTTAATGAACAGGTCACAATCGTTGTAATGCGGCCATTAGGAGTTTCCATCGTAGTATTTTATCCAGTCACAATCGGAGTAAAAAATAAACATATATTCTATCAATTCACTCATTAAATTTAATCTAGCCTACATACACCAGCTGGTTTTATTTTTTCAGTAATGAAAATTAACATATCGATTTCATTCTTCTTAGGGACTAACATCGAAACCCCATGTACAAGACTATTTCTAACCTCAGTAATTTTTTTAATAAAAGTTGCATCTTGCCTAGAAATTATTTTGTTTTTTACTAAAGCATTGACTACTTTCCCTATAAAAAGAGGGCGATTAGGTTGTTTAGCCGAAAAAACCTTATGCCTTGCAATTTTTTCAAAATTAATCCAAGCAGAGATGAAACAAGTAAAGCCAGATACAAACATATATTCTTCATGATCAATGTCTGGCAGGTGCCCAACAACTGAACGAATCATGTCATCTGGTAAGTTGAAAAGTTCACGTTCAAGATCTTTCGCTACAATAACTCCAGTATCAATTAAGTTAAAATCACTTTGCAAAACAATTAATTCCTTGTGCAACTGCGGTAAGGAACCCTTATATTTATCATTTAAGACAAAGTAATATTTTTTAATAGGACATATATCATGCCAGTAATCCCTTAACCCTTCAAAATCATCTTTTATTTTATTAACAGCAGCTAGTACATTATTAGATGCATCTTCTGGTGCATACACCTGATAATATACCCCCTGCCCCTTAATAAAACCATCATTCTTTCTGTCTCCAATATTTCCATAAGGCTTCACCTGCTGAAAATCTGGCGACTTATAGTACATTATTTTTGAAAACAAGTCCTCAAAGCGAACTCCGTCAGACTCATAGACTTGGAGATGAAACATGTTTCTAGCAATAGATAATGAGATATCATCCATAGTCAAACCTTGCATAATTAGAGTAAATTCAACAACATTTACTTATCTAAGTTATATGAAACTTGGCGTTACCACAATAACAGAAAATATTAAATTGTTAGTTCTTCTGACTGCCCCTGTTGATTAACACACCGCAACTTAAGTAATGCCATCATCAGTGGTTAGAACAGTTAACAGCTTCCTCGCTTACAACTGACGATGAGATAGCGGCAGCTATTGTGAAGTGTTTGTAGTCGTGCGTTGCCATTCGTTAACCATAGCAAATATTATCTCGACGGAGCTCAACTGGATAAAAACCATTTATTTTCAATAAATTAATCTAACACCATCAGTTTTGATGGCAAAGAAAATCTTCCCGGACTCTTTACTTTCTATCCGGACTTAACTTTTTCACCCGGACCTATACCTCCCCTCCCCGTTCCGCGCTATAACCGCCTCGACACTCTGTTCCCGTGAGGTGCAATCATGAAAATCCGTGCTGACAGTAACGATGCTTTTCCCGAAAGCGGCAACGTGCGTATGCGGCAGGTGGTCCAGTTTCTGGCGATGAGTGAATCATCGGTTTACCGCCTGATTAAAGACACCGACTTTCCCCGCCCCGTCCACCTCTCTTCCCGACTGGTGGTCTTCGATGCTGCGGAAATCCGTCAGTGGCAACAGCGCCGCACCGTCATCCGTTAATCCACGCTCAGGGATGAGTCGACTGATACCCCATCATGAAACGCGCGCCCTTTCTCTGTAAGCAGTCTCCGGACCGCACGCTCGAAGTGGTGATCCTTGCCGGAAGCCTGGCATGGGAAACCTCACGCGTGTGGCGAAAAGATCCCGACCGGGAAGATGATGTTCCTCCGATGGTACTCGGCCCGAATGAACTGGCCGATCTGAGCAATCTGACCATTATCAGGCCCGACACGCTCTACGTCCGGGTACTTCGCACCGGCGATATCAGTGAAGAAGATCTGCTGAAAATTGCCGTAAAACTGGCGCACGCGGGTGTGCAGATGGCCCGGCTGATGAGCCCTGACGGTGAGTTACTGGAGAACTGGACCGGGCAGCTTGAACGCCTGCGACAGGAAAGGCCTTCCGATATCCTGCCGGATCACTTCCGCCTCGATGAAGAGGCGCTGTGGTTTGACAAGCTCACCGAACGGCGCGACGGCGAAAGCGACGTCCAGCCCCAGCGCATCTGTTCCCCTCTGCGCGTCACCGCCATCACCTGCGACAGCCATGACGGCAGCTATGGCCGACTGCTGGAATGGCACACCACCACCGGGCAGTTGCGGCGCTGGGCCATGCCGATGGCGATGCTCAGCGGCAACGGCGAGGAGCTGCGGCGCATCCTGCTGGAGAACGGTCTGACCAATATCTCCACCCGCCCCGCCCTGCGCAGCCTGCTGTGCGAATACATCTCACGGTCACTCCCCGGACGCCGGGTCACCTGCGTGGAGAAAACCGGCTGGCACAACGGGGTATACGTGCTCCCGGATGAAGTTATCGGTCCCGATGGCGACAATGTCATCCTTCAGGGCAGCCACTACCTGACTGGTGGCTTTGCGCAGGCAGGGACGCTGGCAGAGTGGCAGGAGCAGGTCGCCGCACTCTGTGCAGGCAACTCGCGTCTGGTCTTTGCCGTCTGCTGTGCGCTGGCCGCCCCGCTGTTGCGCCTGACCGGAACGGGTGGCGGGGGTTTCCACCTGCGCGGTGAGTCCACCGATGGCAAGACCACGGTGATGAAAGTGGCCGCTTCCGTCTGCGGTGGCACGGATTACTGGCACTCCTGGCGGGCCACCGGGAATGCGCTGGAGGGAATTGCCAGTCGCCACAATGATGCCCTGCTGCCGCTCGATGAACTGCGCGAAGTGGATCCGCGTGAAGCCGGGATGATTGCCTATATGCTGGCAAACGGCCAGGGCAAGGGGCGCGCCCGCACCGACGGCGAGGTACGCAACCGCAGGCACTGGACGCTGCTGCTGTTCTCCACCGGGGAGCTGTCGCTGGCGGAACACACCGAACGCGCCGGGGAGCGTATCTACGCCGGGATGGACGTGCGCATGGTACAAATCCCCAGCGACACCGGGCAGCATGGCGCGTTTGAGCAACTACACGGCTTTGCCAGCGGCCAGCAGTTCGCCGATACCCTCTGCGACAGGGTGGCCCGCTTTCACGGCACCGCCTTTCGTGCCTGGCTGGCCTTCCTCACCCACGACCAAGACGCCAGCACCACGCTAGCGAGAGAGTTACTTCGCCGCTACCAGAACGCCCTGATGCCGGACAACGCTGGAAACCAGGTGCAGCGCATCGTGGCCCGTTTTGCCCTGCTGGCGGCGGCCGGAGAGATAGCGACGCTGCACGGCATCACGGGCTGGCAGAAAGGCACGGCGTATGAGGCGGTGCAGATCTGCCTGCACGCCTGGCTGAACGAGCGCGGCCATATTGCCAACCAGGAAGATGAAGGCGTGCTGGCGCAGATCAAACGGTTTATCACCGCGCACCAGTACAGCCGCTTTGCCTCGTGGGATGGCCCGGACCGCCCGCTGAATATGGCAGGCTTTCGCCGGGTGGAAAAAGATCCGCTGACGGGCGAGGAACACACACTGTTCTTCATCCTGCCGGAGGGCTGGCGGGAAATATGCCGGGGATTCAGTCCCGCCAGGGCGGCCAGATTATGCCAGGAAGCAGAATGCCTGCAGCCCGGCAGCGACGGGAAATACCAGTCGCAGGTTCGCCTGCCGGAGATCGGCAAAACCAGGGTTTACCGGCTTACCTCCCGCATCCTCAGTATCTGAGTGCAGTCTAACGTGTCTTAAAAAAAGGTGGTACAGGGTGGGACAAGTGGTACACGCAGAGCTGGCGAGGGTTACAGCGTCCCACCTTAGAGAATTTGATTAAAAAAAAGTGGTACAGGGTGGGACAGCCGTTGCTAAATCTGTCCCACTTTTCCGACTGGCATTTTTCAGGTGGTACAGCGCAAAGCCACGGCTGGCGCGGTTGTACCACTTGTCCCACCTGTACCACCTCAAAAACAGAATGAATGAAAATGGCGAAAAGGGAGTGAAAAGGCAAAGGCTGAAAGGAAGGGAGAAGAAGGGGAACGGACTTGCCCGAAAAATTCCGAAACATAAACAACATACGAAGTTGAAGCAATAACAACAACGTACATTTCAAGCGCTTAGAAGCGAGATTTCACGTTACAGTAACAATTTAATATATTGATATCATTAACTATTCCCCTTATCTTATATTCATAATATAATCATTGCTAACATTAATAAAAAGTCGAGAACTGCAATGGAACTCAGAAGAATATCTGTAAATAATTTGTTCGGAATTTTAAACTATGATATTGATTTAGGGAACTCAGAAACAATTATTATTACCGGACCAAATGGTTACGGAAAAACCATGCTTTTAAAGATAATTGACAACATTTTAAATAAAAATATAGATTTTTTCTTTGATTTGCGATTTGAAGAAATAAAATTTGAACTTGACACCATATTACTATGTATAGAGAAACAAAAAAATAAGAATGTTGCAGTTACGGTAGTCGATTATGTAAACGATAAAAAACGACAGGAAGTATTCACTCTAAATAAAAACAAAGAACTTGACGTCGATTATTTTGATGAAATATATAATAAACTATTAATCTGTGACAACATAGATTCTGATCCTATACTAAAATCTTACAATCATGAGGAAATATTAAATTACTATAAAATTAAAAAAATAAAACTTCATAAAGAAAAGCATCATAAAAGTGATTTCTTGGATAAATCCATTCCTAATGCAGAGTTAACTTTTATCAAAGCGCAAAGGATAGAGAATATAAAAAATGAAAAATCAGCAATCGAGTCACAAGCAAATTTCCTTCTTGAGTTGATAAAAAGAGCTGCTGAGGAATCAGCACAAATAAGCCAAAGACTTGACTCCACATTTCCAGCAAGATTATTTGATAGCATTAACGAAAATATATCTTCAACTTCTATCAATGACAGATTGATAGGCATTCAGAGAAAAAGAGAACTTTTTATGAAGTTCGGGATAATAAAGTCTGAAGATACTTTTATCCCTAGAAAATTCAGCAATGCAACATTAGGAAAAGAGTACTCAACCGTTTTAAATCTGTATATTTCAGATGCTTTAGAAAAACTATCACCTTATGAAGAATTATTTGAAAAAATAAATTTATTTGTTAATTTATTGAACGAAAAAATGCTTGCATTTAAAGAAATCAAGATCAGTAACGAGCATGGATTTTATTTTCAAAGTGATAATGGAGAAAGAATATCATTAAGTAACTTATCTTCAGGTGAGCAAAACCAAATAGTCATCTATTTTGATCTTATATTCAAAGCTAAACAAAATTCAGTAATTCTTATTGATGAACCAGAAATCTCTTTACATGTTGCTTGGCAAAAAGAATTTCTTGATTCAATAGCAAGAATACAAAAACTTAATGAGTTCTCTAAAATAATTATTGCTACACACTCGCCTCAAATAGTTAATAATAATTGGGATATAACTTACGATTTATTCGAGAATAACAATAAAAACATGGAGGGACAATGAACAGCCTCCGTGATATCACCGGTGTTTCAGACTGGATATCTGGAATGCTTTTGCTTTTTAGATCACCAAAATATAGCAGGAAGATTTTTTTCACTCTAGAAGGAGAAAGTGATATTAGATTTCTTAATACTCATTTTGCAGATGAGAGAATCCATTATGATTCGCCGTGTAGTGGTAAACCAGAAGTAATAAATGCTGTGCAATTATTGCGCTCTCATGGAAAACAAAACGTATATGGTTTATGCGATGCTGACTTTGATATTTTAGAAGGTAACAGCTACGAAAACATTCATTTTACGGACTGTCACGATCTCGAAATGATGTTAATAGAAGGTGGTTCATTTGACAAATTTATTTCTGAGTTCTTAAAGACAAGTATACTTAGAATACATACTCTTGAAGATATACGAAATAATCTTAAAGAATCTATAATTGACGTGACTTACAAAATAGGAATACTAAAATGGCTTAATTTCAAAAATAATTTATTGTTAATGTTTAAAGGAATGAAATACGATAACTTCATAACCTTTGTGGACTTTAGTGCGAATATAGACATAGATAATTACATTCAGCACATCCTCGACAGAAGTCCTCGAAAACCTCCACACTGTGATTTCAATTTTTTGAAAAAAGAGTACCAATTACTTTATAACAAACAAGCAGATTATAAATATGTTTGCAATGGACATGACTTTACGTATATCACCATGATGGCCTTTCACTCAGAATTTTCCCGTGATAAGAATATAACTCAAGAAAAAGTTGAATCACATTTAAGAATAGCATACTCAGCAACTGCATTTCAAAGAACAAATATTTATAACGAACTTTCGGGCTTAATAGATAGCCATAATATTTAATAAATTACATTCAAAAAAAAATAGCGAAATACACCGTTTCAATACCGAAATGGTGTATTTTTCAGAAAAAAAACCACCTTCATTAAAATTAAATATAACCCATTGTTTTATTAAATAAAAACACGAGTGGATGAACAATCAATGCAAATAACCTCATATATTACCAGACAATATCAATGTACTTCCGGGGTTATTTTTCTTAAAACGGTGATACTGGAGGATCAATTCTGCAAGCTCATCGTCAACAGCATAAAAATACGCTTCCGGTACATCAAGCGCTGCTGCCAGCTTACAGACGAGTTTGAAATCGGGTGCATGGACTTCCTTTTCATACGAACTGATACGCGCGCTTGCGGATTCTTCATCCAGCCCAGCGAGTGCACCCAGTTCCGCTTGCGTCAGATCAGCCCTGACTCTTGAAATCTTTAATCTTTTACCAATCACGATTGCAATCCTGCACCTGAACATGCAGGAATTATCCCTCTCTGGGCAGCAACCATCTTCAGGCATTCCCTTACCTATTCATGTATTACTTGAATTTTGATTACATTTAGAGCAATATTCAAGAATTGCGTGATTTATCACGGTTAAAAAGAGAAAACCGATGAAAAAGTCAACAACCAAAGACTGGCACCCCGCCGACATCGTTGCCGCCTTACACAAGCGCGGTACCAGTCTGGCGAAGCTGTCGCGGGAAGCGGGACTGGCCTCGTCAACATTGTCGAATACCCTGACGCGCCCGTGGCCGAAAGGCGAGTGGCTGATTGCCATCGCGCTCGACATGCATCCATCAGAAATCTGGCCCGGCCGTTACCTCAATTCCAGTAACAAACGTGAACCCCGAAAACCGCTTCACCCGATGACAACAACCGACAACTCCGGGACATAACGACCCGCGCTGTGAGTGGCAGGACGCATTAACCAACGACACCTGACAGGAGAGTTGTTTATGCACACCGAACCACAACCATGCACCATCGCACCACTCGCAGGAGGCCGCCATGTTTCTGGTCTCCCTGGCTGAAGGCTTTATCCACCTGTTCCAGGCCGCAGGCAAAATCTTTCTCGACATGATGACCGGGCTTATCCCGATGCTCATCTGCCTGCTGCTGGCCATCAATTTCCTGATGAAGCTGGTCGGTACCGTCAGAATGGAGAAGGTCGCTGCCCTGCTCGGCCGCTCGCGCATTCTCACCTACGGCGTGTTGCCGGTGCTCGGCTGGTTCTTTATGAGCAGCCCCGGCGCGCTGACGCTCGGTAAGCTCTTACCTGAGAAGAGTAAACCCGGCTATGAAGATGCGCTCGGCACCACCGCCCATCCCCTCACCAGCCTGTTTCCCCACGTAGTGCCATCAGAGCTGTTTGTCTGGCTCGGCGTGGCTGCGGGGGTTAAGGCACTCGGTCTGCCCGTTACTTCACTGGCGCTGCGCTATATCGCCGCCGCCATGCTAATTGGCCTGATACGCGGGATTATCACCGAGTACCTGTTCCTGCGGCTCAGCAGGCGGGGGAATGCGCCATGATGATTTACTGCGCACGTATTACTGCCATCGGGCTGTTTGTCGCCGACGGCCTCACCGACAAGATGCTCATCACCTTCGACAGCAACGGGCCGAAGGACTGTCTCGATTACTCGCTGTCGCTGGAGCCGTCGTTCCGGGAAGAGAGCCTGATGATACTCCCCGGCGACCGCCTGCTGCTGGCAGGGCATGATTATCTGGTGACTGCCGTCGGCAAGGGGGTACAGCAGGCGCTGTTTGAACTCGGTCATCTGACGCTGGTGTTTGACGGTGACCTGAAGCCCTGCCACACCGGGGCGATTCATCTCTCCGGCCCGGTGCCGAAACTCCATGACCTGCACGGCAATCTGGTGATTGAGGAGGGACGGCCATGAACACGGTACTTATTCCTCCCGGTCCCGGCGGCTACGGTAAAGGGCTTTGGCTGCCCGTTGCCAGCGGCAAAAAGGTGCTGTCACTGACCGGGCGCGAGATTCATCCGGTGGCGATAGAAATCGGTGCGCTCACTGAATCGGAAGTGGTGAACGGCTTCTCCGATATCCCGCCTGATAACGACATCCTGTGCGTGGTGATTAACTGCGCCGGGTCCCTGCGCTGCGGCCTGTATCCGCAGAAGGGCATCCCGACCATCAATGTGCTGCCCACCTGGCGCGCGGGGCCGCTGGCGCAGTTTATTAGCGAGGATAACTACGTCTCCGGCGTGACGATAGAGCAACTGGTTCTGGTGGATACGGCCGAAGCGCCGGACGGTGAACCGGAGCCAGTGTCTGTCACGGCACCACGGATTATCACCACTCCGCCGCCTGCACGTGGCGCGGAAAAACTGGTTCGCATGGTCGAGCGTACCGGCACCGCCGTCGGACACGTTATCGCCCTGCTGTTTGCCGCCAGCCGTGAGGCGGTGGACGTGTCGCTGCGCAACGTTATCCCGTTTATGGCCTTTGTCTCACTGCTGATTGCCCTGGTGCAGGAAACCGCACTCGGCAGCCTGATTGCCCACGCCCTGACGCCGCTGGCGAACTCGCTGTGGGGACTGGTGCTGCTGTCGCTCATCTGCGGCATTCCGTTTCTCTCCCCGGTGCTCGGGCCGGGGGCAGCCATCTCGCAGGTCATCGGCGTGATGATTGGCACCCAGATTGGCGCGGGCGCGATATCCCCGGCCTTCGCCCTGCCCGCGCTGTTCGCCATCAACGTGCAGGTCGGCTGCGACTTCGTGCCGGTAGGTCTTTCGATGCAGGAGGCGAAGCCGGAGACCATCGCGAAGGGCGTCCCTGCCTTTCTGCTCTCACGTCAGTTAACGGGGCCGCTGGCGGTCATCATCGGCTGGCTGTTTTCCCTGGGCTTATTCTGAGGACATCATCATGAACAAAATCAGAGCCGCCGTGGTGGGTGCAGGTATCTACGGCAAACACCATATGAACGCGTACCGCCATAACCCGGACACCGTGCTGGTTGCCATCTGCGACACCGATACAGAACGTTGTGACGACCTTGCCATGGCGTACGGGATCCAGGGCTACACACGACTGGATCGGTTACTACAGCAGGAGGCTATTGATATCGTCTCGGTGGCGACACCGGATCCGTACCATACCGAATCCATCCTCACCGCCCTGCGCCACGGTCAGCATGTACTGGCGGAAAAACCGCTCGCCACCTCAGTACGCGAGTGTGAGCTTATCGTGGAGATGGCGCAGCAGCGGGACCTGCTGGTCGGCGTCGATTTCCACAAACGCTGGGACCCGGCAGTAATGCGCATTAAAGCCGAACTGGAAAATCCGGAGACCGGATGCATCCTGCGCGGCCATATCAGCATGGACGACGTGATAACGGTCCCGACGCAGTGGCTGAACTGGGCGGGCGCAAGCTCCCCGGTGTGGTTTCTCGGTTCCCACTGCTTTGACCTGGTGCGCCACCTCTCCGGGCAGGAGGTGGTATCGGTGTACGCCGTCGGACAGAAGCGGCTGATGGTCGAATGCGGCCTCGACACCTTCGACAGCGTGCAGAGCCTGCTGACAATGGCCGACGGCAGTTCGTGGGGGGTGGAAAACTCATGGGTGCTGCCGGAGGGCTTTCCGAAGGACAACGACGGGCGCATCGACATTCTCTGCGAGGCAACCTATATCCGCAGTACTTCCCAACATCGCGGGCTGGAAATCACCACGCCGGCCTTGACGCTCACGCCCAACAGCTATTTCATCAACTACCGCAACGGCGTTGCCAGCGGCTTTGGTATCGACCCGATCAATGATTTTGTGCGGGCGGTCAGACATAAAGCCCCCTACCCGGTCACCGCCGAAGACGGGCTGGCGGTGAGCAGGATCTGCGAGGCGGTACACCGCAGCCTTGAGAGCGGGAAACCTGAAGATGTTTAAACAAACGGCGCAGGGTAGCTCCCTGTGCCAGTTCCATATGATTTTGCTAATTCTACTTACTGGTCTATTCACTCGTCAGGCTTTGGCCCGCAGATATATTAATGTTTTCCATCCTGCCGCAACAAAACCCCACACACGATTGTACGTTTTTTAGTCATTAAGGTGAATAGCGGTATTTTATGGCTATGACCTTTTTCACCTTTCTGCCAATAGTATCATGCTAAACCTCTCATTTATGTTTATTGCGCCAATAATAGTCAACAAGTATTTCAAAAAAGTCCCAAGCAAATTATAATGCTGGAGTTTCATAATGTCCCTTTAAAAACCATTTTAAGAAGAGCTATTATGTCCCTCCCTACAAATTTTAATGATATTCTTCGTTTTTTTGAAAAAGATTACGATACAGCCAAAGAAGATAATGCTTTAAGTGCACGCGGCCAATTTCTGCAACTTTACCCCCTTAATCACCTAAAAAAAATGACGCTTGATGACTATGTCATCGGCAAAGGTACAGCTTCATTTTGTGCTTGTGTTGAAGTAAAAACCAGAACATGGGCAAATATGCAAGGTGCGACGGCGCTCAAATTTGGTATTTATTATGGAAAATCAAAATCAGATCCAACCGTCCGCTATCGTTTTACTCAGAAATTTGGCGATGATGATAGTACTAATAAAGAAGTTTTCGCTAATGTTAAAGACGCTTTACTAGACCTAATACAGTCAGGGAAAGAATTAGATTTTAGAGCGATTGACGAGAACCCCCTATCCCAAATGTTTAAGGCTAAAATATTGAGCCTTTACTTTCCAGAACACTTTATAAACATTTGCAGCAAAGATCATCTTAAAGAAATTGCTATGGAAATGGGTATAAAAGAGCAACAGTTTATTAGTAAATATCAACATTTGTTATTCAAGAAAAAACTAGAGCATAAAATCACCCGAAACTGGAGCAATCCAAAATATATGTCCTTCCTTTATGCCCAGTTCATACGTAAGGATCTTAGCAGCGCTCCTGCTGTGATAGTTAAAAAACCACAAAAAAGAAACCATCCCGAAGTCAATTTCGAAGAAATAACGGACAATCGTGATTTAATAGGCAAAAAAAGCGAAGAATATGCATTAAACTGGGAAAAAAACCGCCTAATCGGTCTCGGCTATTCAAAACTAGCTGAGGAAATAGATGATCGCCGTAATCGTCCAACTTATGGTTACGACTTTCTTTCTTTTAATGCCCCAGGTGATGAGCGATACATCGAAGTTAAATCAATTGGCCGGGATGGAAAAGAGGGAGCATTCCGTTTTTTCCTCTCAGGAAATGAACTCACCGTTTCTAATTTAAGTAACCACAGTAAAAACTATTATTTTTATCTTGTACAGTATGGGAAAGATGGAGAGCCATGCAATCTATATGTAAAACATGCTCAAGATCTTTACACTAATAGTGAAATGTCCCCTTGTGCTTACGTTGTTAGGTTCGATCTGGAAGAACCTGCTTAATAGTTTCGACAACCTCCGGCTCATAACTTTAAAAGTGTGAAATCAGGCGCAGAGTTCCCCCTGCGCCTTCACCTCAGTGATGCTGTAACAACACCTGTGAAATCTTCCTCGCTTCACCTGCCGGATCCGCCGCATGCGTGATCGCTGATCCCACAATCACTACATCCGGGCCTAACAGTGCGTAGTCCTTCACAGTCTGGCTACTGATACCGCCTGCCACGGCAATCCGGGCTTTCCGGCGCACCTTCAACATCGTTATCAAATCATCAATCGGTTTGCGCCCTGCTGCCTGCTGGTCGGTGCCTGTGTGTACCGCCAGCATATCTGCCCCCGCCTCCTCCAGCAGGCGGACTCGTGCGGGGAGATCGTCGACGCAGATCATATCCACCACCACCTGCTTTCCGGCCTCTTTTGCCGCGCGGATGCACGACTGGATCGTCAGCACGTCGGTCACACCTAACACCGTGACATAGTCTGCCCCGGCGTCGAAAAGCAGCTGCGATTCAAAATGGCCGCCATCCATAATTTTCGCATCCGCCAGTACTTCCTTATGCGGGTATTTTTCTTTAATGGCTTTAATCGCGTTCACGCCTTCCCGAATAAGAAAGGGTGTTCCCACTTCAATAATATCAACGTCATCAACCACCTTATCCATAAATACCATCGCTTCAGGCAGGGTTAACTCGTCCAGGGCAAGCTGTAATTTCATGTTGGTTTCCTTGTGTCGAATGACTATTCGAGGTTGGCGTGCAGCGCAAAGCCTTTGGTTAAGCGATATCCCGTCGACTGCGCCAGATTCACAATCATGGCGTCACCCAGCACCATGACCGCCTCTTCAAACAGGCTGCCGCCGGGCAGAATACCTTTCACATTCTCGGGTCCATCCGGCAGTTTGTCGGAATAAGCCGGGATCCTGACCGCCACCCCCGCCAGTTTCCCCAGCGTGGACTCGGGGAAAATGGTCAGCAAGGCCACAGTGCCACCCAGTTGCTTCGCTTTCGTTGCCACATTCACCAGCGAAGCCGTTTCACCCGATGCACTCGCCAGTAACAGCAGGTCGCCTTTTTGCAGCGCAGGCGTGACCACATCGCCGACAACATGCACCTTCAGGCCGATATGCATCAGGCGCATCGCAAAAGCTTTCAGCATCAACAGCGAACGCCCTGCGCCAAAAACAAATACCGCTTTCGCGTCAGCAATGGCCTGCTCCAGACGCGCCAGCGCAGCGCCATCAATCCGCGACATCGCCTGATTCAGGTCGCTACAGGCAACGCCTGCAACAGATTGCGTTTCCATCATGCGTCCTCCTGACAGAGCGGGAATAAATCATCCTCATACTGGAGCATCCCCATGATTTCCCGGACATAGTTATCGACATGCCCCAGAAAATGAAAACGTTCCGGTGCGGCGCGGTAGCGCTGGTAAAGCGGCATATCGAAGGTGATGCCAAGATGCGGGTTCTCTTTGACGGTGGCGAATTTGATGCGCGGAACACGCGGGTAGTAGTGATTCTTGCGCACGCAGAGCTGCCCGTTCTCCTCCACGATGTAGCAGGCCATACCGTGGTAAAACTGCACCGTGTCGTAGTGAACCGTACAGGGTTTATACGCCAGATTGCTGAACACCAGCGGCCCGTCGCCGATATTGATGGAGCAGTGGCCATAATTCGGCGGCACGATAATGCTCTGCCCCTCCTTCACGACGGCCACGATAAGATCGTCTACCACCAGCTCCTGCGGCGCGGCGGCAAAATCCGGCGACTTTTGCAGGATATACGCCGCCGTACCCTTAATTACTTCATACACCTCCGGATGGGTGTTGCGCCGCGTGTCGTTATAGCCGTGATAATGGCCACTGGTTTTCTTACGCTCCTTGCCAATCGTCCCCGGCATGATGATGGTGATGTCGTACTGATACTGGTCAGCAGCAAGCCGTTCCTGATCCTCCGCAAAGCTGAGACCGCGATAAACATCGTAAGCCGGTTCATTACGCAGCCCTTCGGTGAACTCCGGTAAAACCACCGCCATCTGCCCGGCGCTTTTGCGGCCAAAGCCGAGATAGTTTAGCGGCGGTTTCAGCGCCATTACGCCATCATCATCGAGATACAGCGGCAGGCCGCTGTGGTGTAGCTGTTTCATTTTTGCCCCCTGTATACACGTCATACTTCAAGTTGCTGCTACGTTGGCTGCGCGCCTTCATCCCGGTCACATAGTTATCTATGCTCCCGGGAACTCACGCGCTTGCCGCCTTGCTACAACTCGAATTATTTAGTGTATGGGTTCACAATGTCCGGAAACCGGATGCGCTTTAATCGCGCGGATCGCCTCTTTCAGCCGGTCGGATTTCATGCCAAAGACGCTCTGAATGTTGTTCCCGACCTCAACGACGCCCGCCGCGCCAAGCTGTTTCAGCAGCGCTTTGTCCACCAGCGTCTTATCCGTCACGTCAATGCGCAGACGTGACATGCAGGCTTCGATGCTGGTCATATTCCCCAATCCGCCATAGGCCAGAATGATGCCGCTCACCAGGTCGTTCTGTTCGCTTTCCTGCGCCACAGCGGTTTCTTCGACTTCACGGCCCGGCGTCAGCAAATTCCAGCGACGGATGGCAAAGGTAAACAGGACGTAGTACACCGCGCCCATCACCAGCCCGACCGGGAATACCATGTACCAGTGAGGCGCTCGCGGCAGAACGCCAAAGAAGAGATAGTCGATAAGCCCGCCGGAGAAAGAGAGCCCGATGTGCACGCTGAACCACTCCATCAGCAGGAACACCAGCCCCGCCAGGACGGCGTGAATGCCATACAGCACGGGTGCAACAAACAGGAAGGAGAACTCAATCGGCTCGGTGATACCGCAGACGATGGAAGTGATCGCGCCAGAGAGCATAATGCCCTTCACACGCGCTATGTTTTCCGGGCTGGCGCAGCGGTAGATCGCCAGCGCAATCGCCGGAATACAGAACATCTTGATCGGCGTCAGCCCGGCCATAAAGGTTCCGGCGGTAATCGGCACCTGATCTTTCAACTGGGCAAAGAAGATAAGCTGGTCGCCATGCACCACCTGCCCGGCTTTGTTCACGTACTCGCCAAACTGCAGCCAGAACGTCGGCCACCAGACATGGTTAAGACCAAACGGGATCAGCAGCCGCTCGACAAAACCGAACAGGAAGGCGGACACGCCCGGCCCCTGCACCGTCATGGTATTCGACAGGCCATTAATCAGATGCTGAACCGGCGGCCAGACCACCGCCATCACCAGCCCGACAAACAGCGCGGCGAAGGAGGTCACTATCGGCACAAATCGCTTGCCGGAGAAGAACTCCAGCCATGAAGGAAGCTGGATGCGGTAATAGCGTTTATACAGCCAGGCGGCGATAATCCCGATAATGATGCCGCCAAACACGCCGGTCTGCAGCGAAGGGATGCCCAGCACCATCGTGTAGTCACGCACCTGCGCCACCGATTCGGGCGTGATCCCCAGAAACTGGCCGATGGTGACGTTCATAATCAAAAACCCGGCGATCGCCGACAGCCCGGCAATGCCCTGATCGTCACTAAGTCCCACCGCCACGCCGACCGCAAACAGCAGCGGCAGGTTGGCGAAAATCGCACTGCCCGCTTCCGCCATCAGCTTCAGCACGTGAACCAGCCCGTCAGTGCCGAGAAACGGCAGGCTGGCGACAATATTGGGATCCTGAAAGCTAACACCAAAAGCCAGCAAAATACCGGCGGCAGGCAGCATGGCAATGGGGATCATTAACGATCGCCCGATGCTTTGTAACATTTGCAGAAGGTTGAATCTTTTCATCTCGATCTCCTGAGCGCGTCTTTATGACAGGGATTCGCACAACAGCAGGTTCTGCTCCGAACACCTTCAGTATCCGAACCCGAAATGATTAAAAAAACAGCAACCAAAGACGAAAGTTATTTCCGGTTTTCGCTTAAAACCGGAAAATTTATGAGGGCAATCACGCCAGATACCGTCAGAAAGGGATAAAAGAGGAAATCGCGTTCGGCGGGAGGCCATCATATGAGTATCTTCGAGGCGCATTTTCGCAGGCTGCACGCCCGCTACGGCGCAGGTCAGACGCACGAATTACAGATGCAGGAGATCGCCGCCATCTTCGGCTGTTCGGTGCGTAATTGTCGTATTGCGCTAAAAAAGATGCATCAGGAAAAATGGCTCGACTGGCAGCCCCAGCGCGGGCGCGGCAAGCGCTCACGGCTCCATCTGTTAACCTCGCCGGAAAAGCTGTTCAGCCAGAACGTCAATAAGCTGCTGGAGAAGCAGGATTACGGCAACGTGCTGCGGTTTATCGGCAACGACAAGTATCTGCTGGATCGCCTGAGCCTGTGGCGCTTTGGGGTACAGGATAAAAGCAGCGAAACGCGGGTACGCATCCCCTACTATCGCAATCTGGATCCGCTTAACCCACTCGTCCCCCTGCGGCGGACCGAACGCCACCTTCTGCGCCAGTGCCTGAGCGGACTGACGCGCTATGACGCCGTTCAGGGCAGGATCGTCCCCGATATCGCCCACTACTGGACCCATAACGAGGACTTTACCCGCTGGGAGTTCTGGCTAAAATCCACCGCCCGCTTTGCCGATGGCTGTGAGCTGGATGCCAGCGCCGTTCAGCGCTGCCTGCTCGCCGCCAGCCAGAGCCCGCAGTTCGCGCCGATTTTCAGCCCAATCAAAACCATTACCGCTGACGCCCCCTGGCATCTGGTAATTGAAACGCATCATCCGGTCAGACGGCTCGACTGCCTGCTCGCCACCCAGCCGACGATGCTGTTTGATTACCAGCACGGACACATCCGCTGTACCGGCGCTTTCCACCTGCAGGAGCACAGCGACAATTTTATAGTTTTGCGGCGCAATCAACACTGGCATCAGGCGCGCCCCGGACTGGATGAGATCACCATTTTCACCTGGGCTCCGGAGCATATCAGCATGAGCTTTATTCCCCTGCTGCGGGGCGAAGAGGTGCAGGATGACCGCCCGCTCAACGAGCGTAGTCTGGAGCAGAGCTGCTGCTTTGTGCTGCTCGACGGTGACGGTGCCTTTGCAGATGAGGCCGGAAGACGGTTTATCAATTACCTGCTGCAACCTGTCGAACTCCTCAGCCAGACGCAGCTTCCCGACGAATACGCACGCATCCTCTCTGTGGCTCAGGGTATGCTGCCGCAGTGGAATCACCGCCCGGTAGATTTTGGCGGGATCACAGCGCCGTTTAACCTGCGTCAGCCGGTTATTATCAGCACCTTTCAGCAACCGGAACTGGTGGAGCTTGCCGGAGCAATTCGCCGCCTGCTTGAACGCTGGCATATTCGCGCCGAAATACGGATCGACGCATTTGACCACTTTAACAACCAGCTGCGCCCTCCCGCGGATATCTGGCTCAGCAACTTTATGCTCGATACCCTTTCGGTTCCGGCATTTCTGGAATGGCTAGCTTCCACCGCGCTGTTTACACGACTGCCTGAATCCCAGCGACAAAACCTGAACGCGCTGTTACCGACGATTCTAAACAGCGACGATGAACAGGCGTTCGCTACCATTGCCGCCTTTTTCCATGAGATGACCCACCAGCGATATGTCATTCCTTTGCTGCATCACTGGATGGAATTTGCGACTGAGAAGTCATTTACCTGGCGGGATTTAAATACGCTGGGATGGCCGGATTTCAGCCAACTTTGGCTCGAATAATGCTACGCCCGCAAAAGCTCGCTAAAGGGCCTTTAAAGGCCTTTAAGGGTAAGGGAGATAAGTGCGCCATTGTGGCTGTCAATTCGTTTTGTTTAGCTCTTCCTGATTTTCTTCTTGCCTGGGAGAACTGGCATATTTTTTCGTTTCTGGATCCAGAGGAGCTGCGTCCGGCATCAGAGTAACATTCCGCATGGTGCGTTAGATCATTCTGCATACCCAATTCTGTTCGTTTAAGTATTTTAGGTACGGCTGAGATAGCGTGGTTTGAACCATCAGAACAATTAAAATCTACACCCGCAAAGGCTCGCTTTAGCGAGCCTTTGCGGGCGGCATTTCTGGATAATTATCCATGAAAGCCTCACCAGAGATGTAAAAGAATCCTTCCTGCCGCGGCATTCTCTGGACAATATTTTCCCAATCTTCTGATGCTCATGAAACCGCATACTGCATCATGATAATAAAGTTATTTATTATCAATGAATTATGCGGATTAAATCAGCTTGACCATCGCATCAACAATGCTATTTTTACGGTAACTGCCGCAGTCCTGGGACTGCACCCGAGACAGCCACGACCTTAGAGGACTGTGCCTGGCTGCTATGTCAGGTTGGTCAAGCCCTTAACCCCGCAAGCCGGACAATACGGCGGGGGCGTCTCTGACGCAGTCCGGTCGTTGTTGCTGCTATAACCTGTGCCAGTAAGAGGCAGGTTGGTACCGCCTCTTTAGACGGAGCGTATCTCTGCGCCAGTAAACAGGTTGCCTGAAACGGCGGCGCGTCACTTTGGAGGCGAAGCAAAACAAAGTGACGCCGACGCACACCGCTGCGCCAGCCGCCGTCTTATCAGGCTTATCGTTGTATTAACCCTCTGACGCCATCATTTCTGCGTCAAAAAGATAACAAGGAGGAATGAACAGTACCGGAGGCGGACCACGACGATCCGGGGGCATCCCTGCTGAGGCAGGCGGCCTGCACACCGTGCAGTACCGTACCCCACCATACCTCAACTCTCGCCTTCCGGCGCACCGGTATTGTTTAGCATGGCGCAGCTTTCGCTCTCCCATGCATTCCCCACGCGCCGGAAAATATTGCTACCGCATCAGGCGGAGGAGTCAGCATGTCGCGACTGGCGCAGGATATGAAAAAACTGGCGCACCGCGCAGGTGGCAGCCACAAAACCGTCCACGACCGCGAACAGATGGCGCAGCGTTTTGCCCGTCATTTGCTGGCGCAGAATATTCAGGTCACCAGCACCTGCCAGCTCAAAGCCAGACACATCGCGGGATATATTCATGAATGGCTGGCGCAGGGTATTTCTCTGCGAACGCTACAGAATGAGATGGCAATGGTGCGCTCTATTCTGGCTGAAGCCGGACGCACACAACTCAGCCAGTCAGAATTAATCAGCAACCAGTCGCTCGGTATCAGTGGTGCCAGCTGTGACGGGACGCACCGGGCCATTCCGGATGCACTTTACCATCAGGTACTGGACCGGGTTCATCATATCGACGCAGGCCTCGCAGCCAGCCTGCAACTGGCGCGGGTGATGGGGCTGCGCGGTCAGGAAGCAGTACAGTGCTGCCAGTCGCTGAAAACCTGGGATAAACAGCTGGAAAAAGGGGCTGAACGTCTGCCGGTGATCTTCGGCACCAAAGGCGGGCGACCACGCATGACACAGGTGACGGACCGGGAAGCGGTTCGTCAGGCAGTGAAAGAGGCGCTTGGGATTGCCGGGGAGCGTAACGGGCATCTCATTGACAAGCCGGATCTGAAATCTGCAATGGACTACTGGCACAACCATCTCCGCGATACCGGGCTGACGGGGGAATACTCTCCCCACTCCCTGCGCTATGCCTGGGCGCAGGATGCGATCCGCTATTACGAAGAGCAGGGTCTGAGCCATAAAGAGGCGCTGGCGGTAACTTCAACGGATCTGGGCCATGGTGATGGGCGGGGAATATATATTGAGCAGGTATACGGGTATACTGATTGAATCTCACTAATACAAGATGTTTCATTCCTTTTTGTATGTAAAAATTCATAACTACTTTAAAATTTTAAATGCACAATAAAAGTATAGATAGATAATGTGTACTGTTTCCATTTCACCGCACTTGAGTTTAAAATACCAAGATTCATCTAAAACCAAGATTGTGTCATGAAAATTTCATATTTAAAATCATCTCCGTCAATGATTGAAGTTTTAAAAAATAACTATGAAGCATTTATAATTCAAAACTATAAATTCAATCACTTAGGTTTATTTCATGACGAAGACAGTATTTATGCTGTAATACAGAATTACAAAGAATCTAATACTACGTTAGATGAAATACAAGAACTTTACAACTACAGATTTAAAACCGCAGGTGTTCCGGGACCAACGTTTACAGAAGAAGTAAAAGACAACTATATAAAAATAGATCTTAGAAATACATATGAAAAAGTAAGTTTATTTGGCCAACCATTTAACGCATTCGAATTTAATAATAACATACGCATAGCCATACCATCTAAATTTCATCCTTTTCATGTTGACATGAAGTGGTCCGACAACAGTTTTACATTTACCTTCAATAAAGAACTTACTCCTAATGATATTGATGAAATCATTTTAATATGTGAAAGCTTAGGTTTTTATGGTTATAAATACAATATTAAAACAGACCATGAACTACCTGATTATAATCATCAAATAAAGAAAAGTAATACACAAGGAAATCTTACATTAGTTGCGAGTCAATACCTTAGGAATAATCAACCTAAAGAAATCTTGGAGAAATATGAAGAGGATCAAGACTTTTGGACAGAAAAAAGAGCCAATATTTTTTCAGATGTCAATCTAACCAAGGATGAATGTCTTATTGATTCATTCAGAAAGAGTCAAAACAGATGCTTTGTCGATGCCAGTGTATTTCCACGAAATAACATAAGAGAATATATATCACTGTATGACACTGTAATCATTGCAATTCCATTAGCAGATTCACCCAATAGTCAGAGTTTTTATGACATTTTTAAAATAAGTAAGATTGAGCTGTTAGAGTTAGTTCGACGTGGACGTATAAAATTCGTCGCATTCCAAAATCTCCAGCGGTATGATTCAAATTTTTTGGCGGATGTTCTGTCTGTTGATCCAGAATGTGTATTATTTTCAAGAAGATTAGCCGCCGCGACATTATTAGCAATTAGAGAAAAAACAGGATTATTTGGATTCGCATTTGATAGCAGCACTCAATATAACTTATTGAAAGAATGCTACAATTCAAAAGTCGATGCACTTAAAATATTAGCAGAGTCGTTATCGGAAAATATAGCATTTTTTGAGTATGGCATAAATCAAAGAGGTGCATTGGGTATTAGTCAATTTTGTGGGGCAAGCTTTGCAGCCCAAATATATAAATCACGCGGTCGCGATTATGGTATTGAGCTAATGACAAGCGCAATGTCACTTGAGTTCTCACTAGGGCTAGGGGCACATCACTTTCCCTTTGAGCACACAGGTTATTCTGAGGTAAATGCCTGTAAAATCCTTAATGGCATATATAATGGAGTTCAGCAATCACAAAATGAACTTCGAGAAATGGAGATACAGACTTTACTATCAAATATTTTCACTATTAATAACGACATGAATGTTCTCGAGTTAGATGACATCTTAAGCAAATACAGTCGACGTATGATCCCACAAATATTACAAGAGTATGCCCATCTGACACCTGAAGAATTAAGCTTTAAGATATACTCTCTAAATAAAGATATTAAAGCAATTGAAAAGAGGAAGCAAAACTTGTCTATTTTAGACTTGTCAGGTTTTGCCCCAGTAGTTGCAGGGGCAGTAATGGAGTATAAGGGACTATCGGGAGCGGGTTATATTGCGTTGCTACCATGGATTTTCAAATTATTAAAAGTCACCACCAATAATTCAAAGATATTCAGCAATGAAATATTTAGTAATTTAGAAGCTTTAACTTTAAATACTCCAAGAAACACAATGTTGGTACATAAAATAAGACAAGACATGCCTAAATAGTACGTTTTAATTCGATGCATTATACTATTTGCACATCAACCAAGCCCATACGAATATATGGGCCATAACGATGCTTTCACAGGTATGGCCATTTATTTGGCAAATTTTAAATCAGATCGTTTAATCTTTTTTTCTAGTATAGCAACTATTTCTCTTAACTTTTTTATAAGTTCAATAATCGCCCTACATTGCATCCATCACAAATAAAATGAATTGAGAATGAGTTCATTGAAAAAATCTCATCAATTCATAATGTAATTTAGTGATCTTTTGAAGAATAACCCTCGATCTCTATAACAACTTCTAAAGTATACCCACCATTCTGGCTTGCAAAATCCTCTTTGGTAATAGACACATAGCGATTATCTTTCTTTATCATAACTGGGATCTTACTAAATAGCTCATTAATATTAAAGTCATCATCCCCTAATGCTTTTGATATTAATTCTTCCGCAAGCAATGAAATGGTATTTTTTGAACAATTTGATATGGGTGAATTATTTATATTAGCTCTTAACTTGAGTTTCTTAGCAGCATATTCATCTCCATATAAATAATATGCAACACTATCACGAAATAAACCATCATTACCAATCTCAATCATATGACTACATGATATCCAAGTATCAAAACTGAAATGATAATCATTGGTGTCAACTCCTTTTCCAACAAGAAAATCTTTGGCTAAGAATGGTGACCACCCATATTTATTATCTACTTCGGGTGGATTAGATTCGATTTTTTTCCGTAATTTTACGTCTTTTAAACTTGCCTTAATTCCTTCTTTCGTCTTAATTTCATTAATATGTATGTTTCTTACCCAGCGATTAAGAGCATCAAGATCTGTTCTAAAGAAGCAAATCGCTAATTTTTTTGCATAATTAAACAGAGCCTCATCGTCAAAATATATTTTTAATCCTAATAACTTAGTTTCATAAGCTTGATAAAGGTAAAGCATATAAATAAATGGCATAAACGAAAATGATAATAAAACTGGCGTCAGAAGTTCAGTAAGATTAGCCCAAGAAAACGTTACCGAAGGCGACATAATTGAAACAAAAAATGAATGGGCAAAATAAAATATAACGAAAACGCCTAGCACTACCTTTATCGTCGCTCCGATTTTTTCTGTTTCTTTTTTCGTATTAGCTACGACAGCCAGCAACCCTAAAAAAAGCATAATAGGGTATATTATAAACTCTATAGCAAAGGAAAAACTTTGTAGTTCAAGAATAAATGTAAGTAGAGCACTTAATCCAATCGTTTCTTTGATTTGTGATTTAAAATAATACTTACTGCTCTTTATTTTATGTGTTTCAAAGATTGTTACGAAAGCATATGTAATTACCCATACCAAAGTGGTCTTAAGATTATCTGTACTCCAAACACCAATTTCATAAAAAAGCACAATACAAATAGACGTCCAAACAACCGCAAATCCTAATACTGTCAAAATTTGTTTATGGAAAAATGTTTTGATAAGTTGATAAAAAGAATCTCTAATATCCTTTTTACACCAAAGCAGAGCAATGATTATTAACATCCATATAACAAAAGCATACTCTCTACTATTAATGTCCATTTAGTCACCATTACTCAGTTAAATTCATTTCAAAGTTACATTTTATCAAGCCTTTATCATTTTAAACTGAATTACGGTAGGCGTACCAACTTTGTATAAGATAGAATACAACAAGCTTCATGCTTCTTTTTTAGATAGTTTGTTGTTCGTGCCTATCGTACACTTTGCGACTGTTCGTTTTGCATCTATTCCAAGCATCAATCAATACAATAAATTTCAGCACCATAAAGATAATAATAAAAATCAACAAGATACGAAAACCCCTTCCATATCAACATCATCACCACCCTTTTTGCGCCTTCCCTTCCCCGCAAAAAATAAAAATCTCCAACAAACTCAACCATCTCCCCCACCAATTACAAGGACGCCAGCCACTTTTTAGTTGTTTGAAGTTCAATGAAGTCTACTAAGCCCGCACAGCACAAGCTCTGCGGGCTTTTTTACGTCTATTGTCGTCCAGTGAGAATTGCTGAGAACTACGAGTTATGGCACCCTGAATGAGACCCACTAAGAAGGGTCCAAAAATCGAGGGTCCCAAATGGCAAAAATCGCTAAGAAGCTCACTGACACTGAAATCAAAAGCACTAAGCCAGCCGATAAAGAAATCAACTTGTTTGACGGTGATGGTCTGATTCTACGAATCGCTCCTTTGGCGAAGGGAGGGAAGAAAAATTGGTATTTCAGATATGCAGTGCCTGTGACCAAAAAGCGAACTAAGGTGAGCTTAGGAACCTATCCTCATCTTACACTTGCCAAGGCACGAGCTTTACGTGATGAATACTTGTCGTTGCTTGCAAATGGTATAGACCCACTAGTTCATAACACCCAGAAAGCCAATGCCCTAAAAGATGCAACGGAACATACATTTCAAGCAGTAGCCAAGAAGTGGCTTGATGAGAAAGTCAAAACGTCAGGCATCTCCCGGGACCATGCTAACGACATCTGGCGAAGTCTTGAACGAAATATTTTCCCCGGTCTGGGTAATGTGCCAATCAATGAGATCCGTCCCAAGCTCTTAAAACAGCATCTTGATCCAATTGAACAACGAGGAGTACTGGAAACTTTGCGACGGCTCATTTCCAGGTTGAATGAAATCTTCCGTTGGGCGGCTACAGAAGAGCTGACCCGCAGATAATCTGGGCCAACGTTTCAGTAAGCCTAAAAAGCAGAATATGCCAGCCCTACCCCCCTCTGAACTCCCTCGTTTTCTGGCAGCACTGAACAATGCATCTGTCCGTTTAGAAACAAGACTACTGATTGAATGGCAATATAAACAGACCCGTTTTAGTTCCAGGCATTTTTTGAGATCCCGGTCAAATGATTGTGTTGCCGATATTCCTCCGGCGTCATATTGTTCAGTGATTCATGAGGGCGTTCACAGTTATATTCTGACACCCATCTTTCCGTGATTTCCCGCACTTCATTCAGCGTTCTGAACAGATAAAAATCGAGTATTTCTGTACAGTATGTTCGGTTAAAGCGCTCAATAAAAGCGTTCTGCGTCGGCTTACCCGGCTAAATAAATTCCAGTTTTACTGCATGTTGCTCTGCCCATTCAGCCAGTGCAAGTGAGATAAATTCCGGACCATTATCCATGCGTAGCATGACCGGATAGCCGCGATTTGCCGCGATCCTGTCGAGTACACGGACCACGCGCAAGGCTGGCAGATTCAGATCGATTTCAATCGACAATGCCTCACGGTTAAAGTCATCAACGACATTGAACGTGCGAAAACGACGGCCACAGACCAGGGCATCATGCATAAAATCGACAGACCAGCTCTGGTTCAGCGCTTCCGGCGTGGCCAGTGGCGAGGGGTTACGCACCGGCAGCCGTTGTTTGCCCTTACGGCGAAAATCCAGCTTCAGCAGACAATAAATACGGTGGATCCTTTTGTGATTCCACATGTATCCCTGCCGCCGCAGAACCTGAAAAAGCTTCGGAAAACCGTATCGTGGATACCGTTCAGCTGCCGCCTGCAATGCGGTAATAACGGGTTCGTCACGTGTGTTATCCGGACGGTAATGATAAACCGTTCTGCTCAGGTTCAGGCTCCGGCAGGCCTGACGGATACTGAGTCCGAATGCCGTTATCAGATGAGTGACCAGCTCACGCTTAAAGGCTGGTTTTAAAGCTTTTTTTCGATAACGTCTTTCAGCGCCCGGTTCTCAAGGCTCAGGTCGGCAAACATCTGTTTGAGGCGTCGGTTCTCGTCCTCAAGATCTTTTATCTTTTTAATATCAGAAGGTTCCACGCCGCCGTATCTGGACTTCCAGTTATAGTAGGTGGCTTCAGATATACCGGCCTCCCGGCAGGCATCTTTAACGGTTCGTCCGGCTTCAACCGATTTAATTACGGCAATGATCTGATGCTCGGTAAAACGGGCTTTACGCATAGCGATCTCCTTTGTTGGCAGATTGATTATGCCGGAGGATCTCTAAATGTGAATGGCACGATTATGCGGGATACTTACAATGGGGCGTGGAAAAGACTCTTAGGTAATTGTTGTCTGTTGTAGGACATAGCGGCAGGTTAAGCAGTGAAATTAGGAATAGTTAGCTTGGAGTTAGATGCAGACGTTCTTCAGATACTATTTCAGATTCAGTTCGTGCATGTCTGCAGTAACTTCTGCAATATTACCAGCAGACAGTGAGCAAATGTGTGTCTAGGCATAGAATCCGCATCTCCCCACGCCTGCGGGACAGTATCCAGAGCGGACTAAGTTACTTAGATATCTGGCTGGCAACGGAAACGGTGAGAACAATATAAAAATGCATTTATCAAATTTAAATAAAATGATTGCTTATTTTCCCATTACTAATGAGCGCCCAACAGGGCGCTTGTGAATCAGGTCAGATATGGCCGATCTTTACTGACATCAAACAAGTCCAAGAAAAATGTATCGCCTATCCGAATATTAGAACCAATCTTTACATTAGTAGAGTTGTTGCAGAAGAAATCAAAGTGATATCTTGGATGCACTTTACCCCTAGCATTTTTAAGATCATCGTCAAATCTGAAGTATCCGTGATCAACTAAAAGCAATGAAGAAATTGCATCACAATAATTTATTGCCTGCTGAATATCTCTATCAAAGTTATCACATAATTCTACAGCAATGGCCTCGTAAGAAAAGGAGCCATTACCGCAAGTAGCAATTACATTTCTGCATCGGGAAATAAATTCAGCATTAACAGGAAGAGCATAAGCATCATAATTAAAGCAGATATTGCTTTCATACTCGATTACCTGAAAAGGTAAGTTCATAGTAAAAAAACCATCTGTTTTTTTTACCAATATACGCTTATGTGTACCTGTGCTTATTAATAAATCGAAATCCTTTGTTTCTTTATTCCAGGACTCATGACATGTGTTTAATATCTCTGCGGTAACAAGCAGATTTTCTAGGTTAGAAAATGCATCCCTTACAGCACAAAACTTGTCAAGATATTCTGCTGGCACGTTATTGAAAAAGTAAAGGCTCATAGTTTTTTGTTCCTTTCATATTCTATTTCAATCAAGCCTTTAATGTATTCCCCGTCAGCATCATCATCTTCCGCAATTATCCTTTCGACTCGATCAGTTATTTTTGCTATTAGTCGAGGTGTAGACTTCTTGTCTGCGCAATAACTTTTAACCATCTGAGAAATTGAAACCGACTCATCTAGAACAATAAAATCTTTTTGACTTTGTATTTCTTCATCTGAAGGAAGCCTTACATCCATGTAGTTGTTTTCATTGAGAAAGTTCAGACCTTCGAGAATTGTAGGGATTGCCGGATTTTCATTATCATTATTTAAAACTAAGTGACTTTCTAAAAATGACCTCGCCATCATAGTGTAGAGTGCATTTCGAAAATTAGCTCTCTTCACCAGTTTCATGGCAAAACAAATAACAAATGGAAATTCAAGACCTTTTGCATTATTTATATTAGAAATAAAAAGTTTACCATCTTGCTTTGATTTTGTTTCATGTGAGATATTTGAATCCCACCCAAGCTGTTGTTTTACTTTTGATTTTAGCGAATGAATGTACTCATAAATATAACCACCGGCGTCAAGAAAAATAACAGCAATATCTCCTTGCTCTAAAGATGGATTGCGTTCCTTAATATCGATTATAATATCAACTATTTTATCTGGCCCATTATCTGTTCCTTCTAACAAATGAACAGCAGTACTTTTATGATTTTTGGGAATATCTTCAAAACGCCTCAAAGGGTCTCTTGATAAATGGACTCTATCTCCTACTTTTTTATATTTATACCCACAAGAATCCCATTCAGGCTCTTTTAACCAACGCAGAACAGGTTCCTCGTAGAGTCCCATTCCTAAGGCATGAGAAAACATCAAATTCTTAGGATCTGTGCGGTAGCATTTTTTAAGAACGATATCTGCTCGATTCACGTTATCGCTAATCGGCATGAAAATATTTTGGAAAACGTCACCTGCTACATATAATTTTTTAGAAGTAACCATTTCACAGAGATCAATGAAGCTTTGTGGGAAGTCTTGACTTTCGTCGATAAATACGTAATCAAGTGCCTTTTTATCAGCTCTCCCACTATTATTTATATCTGCAATGGCTTTCTTACATAGGGCATCAAAATCGCCATTACCAAATCCCCCAAATGGAATTTCGTAATAATGGCATATATATCTGTACATTCCAGAAAAAGGTTCTTTAGTCAAACCCCAAGAGTTGAAGCAAAAAAGTTTTGTACCCCATTCTATCTGTTTTTCGACTCGCATAAAATCGAAAAACTCAGGGATTCTGGTTCTCATTGTGGAAGCGAGAATTTTATTAAAGCAAGTAAATGCAATTCTAGAATCAGGGTTTTTTGAATAAATCTCTTTTAATTTGTGTAAAAGTAATTCAGTTTTACCTGAACCAGCTAATCCTTGTATTACACTCTTTTTTCCAAAGCCACTCTGGAAGACAAACTTTGTTTGATCCGTATCAAATAAAATAATTTTGGATTTTATTGTATCTAATAAATTATTTGCTTCAAGGTTAATTCTTGATGTGTCGTTAATACTACCAACAATAAGTGAGATAATTAAATCAATCACCCTACTTTCTTTAGTTTCGACTTCCAGTTTTTTGAAATCGATATCATTACGAGAAAGCGATTCAAATAAAATTTGCCACGATTTTTTCCTGCCGATCTTATCTCGATACTTGAATTTCTCCGCTAAATAAGAAACATCTTCGAGAAAATCTTCCTGATACTCCTCAAAAAGATCATCGTCATCCCCAAAATCTATAAAAAAAGGTTTTATACCAGAAGAAAATACTGCAATCGCTCGGTCATAATCATACTTTACATCCTCATTAGATAGAGGTCTGCAAAGAATATATGTTTGTTTTTTATGCTGCTCAGCATAGCTGTTTATTATTACATCAACACCAGCACTTTGAGCCAGAGCTAATGCATCCTGAGAGTAAAAGCAGTAGTTGGACATTAAACTTCCTCTTTAGCGGGTTGTCTACTCATTTCAAATTCTTAGTTGTGTGCTGTGCGAGCTAATGACTGTCTTTGTTCTGAATCATACTCTTTACACAGAAAAAAAACACTTTGCAGCTTCGTTAAGGTGGCTCGCGTTCCGATAAACTTTAGCCTGCTCTGCAATGTCGTATCGTAAGTTATTCGTTGGGATGAGAGGGTAAACCTACCTGATCTTACCCAGCAATAGTGGACACGCGACTAAGTGAGTAAACTCTCAAGTAAGAGGTGACTCACATGACAAAACCAGCATTAACCACCAAAAAGCCACGCAAGCAGCACACGCCTGAATTTCGTCAGGAAGCCCTGAAACTGGCTAAGCGCATTGGTGTTGCCGCTGCAGCCCGTGAGCTCAGCCTGTATAAATCACAGCTCCACAACTGGCGAAGCAAACAGCAAAATCAGCTCTCTTCTTCTGAACGCGAGCAGGAGATGTCCGCTGAGATCGCCCGTCTGAAACGTCAACTGGCAGAACGGGATGAGGAACTGGCCATTCTCCAGAAGGCCGCGACATACTTCGCGAAGCGCCTGAAATGAAGTATGTCTTCATCGAAAAACATCAGGCTGAGTTCAATATCAAAGCCATGTGCCGTGTATTTCAGGTTGCCCGTAGCGGCTGGTACGTCTGGCATCAGCGTCGTCATCAGATAAACCGGCGTCAGCGGTTCCGCCTTGTCTGTGATAACGTCGTCCGGGAAGCATTCAGTGACGCAAAACAACGCTATGGTGCGCCACGCCTGACGGATGAGCTTCGTGCTCAGGGTTACCAGTTCAACGTGAAAACCGTGGCGGCCAGCCTGCGTCGGCAGGGGCTGCGGGCGAAAGCCTCGCGCCGGTTCCGTCCGGTCAGTTACCGCAAACATGGTCTGCCAGTCTCAGAGAATCTGCTGAAGCAGGACTTTTACGCCAGCGGCCCGAATCAGAAGTGGGTGGGTGACATCACGTATCTTCGCACTGGTGAAGGCTGGCTTTATCTGGCCGTGGTTATCGATCTGTGGCCGCGGTCAGTCATTGGCTGGTCGATGTCCTCGCGGATGACAGCACAGCTTGCCTGCAATGCGTTACAGATGGCGCTGTGGCAGCGTAAATGTCCGGAAAATGTCATCGTGCATACAGACAGAGGCGGTCAGTACTGTTCAACGGATTACCAGAGCTTACTGAAACGCCATAATCTGCGGGGAAGTATGAGCGCCAGAGGTTGTTGTTACGACAATGCCTGTGCGGAAAGCTTCTTCCATACGCTGAGGGTGGAATGTATCCACGGAGAGGACTTTGTCAGCCGGGAAATAATGCGGACAGCAGTGTTTAATTATAGTGAGTGTGATTACAATCGGTGGCGTCGTCACAGTGCCTGTGGCGGTCTCAGTCCGGAACAATTTGAAAACCAGAACCTCGCTTAGGGTTGTGCCCATATTACGCGGGTAGGATCAAGCTTCCTTCAGTCTTTTGGGGATCATACCGTGCACCTTATAGGGATTTCACGGTAATATTTAGTAATGCTCAAGTTCTTTTATTTTTAGATTTCATAAAGATAGAAACCATAACATTAAAGGGGGGTACTAACACGACCAATTAACTTATTATGCACCTTTTCCACTGCACCCGTTTTCCCCCATATAGCTTCAGCATTGCATCAGCAAAGCTGTCATCCAGCGCGTAGAATTAACCTTCAGGCAAATTGAGAACTTCAGCAAATCGACAAACCAGTTCGAAGTGAGTTGGGTTATCAACCCACAAATAGCATTAAATTAGACACTATGTAAAACTTGGAACCCCTACAGTATCACAGAAGGCGTTGGCGTACCCATTGAGCCAAATTTGAGCCTTCATAAAAGGCCTGGTAAATTTTGGGATTATTGGGATCGATAGCTACGGCCTCTTACATCGCTTCAACTCGTTCGGCAAGCATGAATGAAGAGTAATCATCACCAGACGACAATAGTGTAACTGCCCTCTTTCCTGGACTGTTCCGGTATCCCAGGAGAAAGTACTTTATCAGTGTTCATCTCTCTTATGATGCCCGTGAACCCAAATGCGTCGCGGAACCTACTTTTACCTTCTTCTGACAAGAGCAAGAGTCTGGCACGATGAATACCTTCCATGACCTCCGTTCATTAGGTCCCCTCCGGTAGCCCCCTAAGTTTTACTTTTCTCACGGAATTTTTTATTACCGTAGGCGTTATTCAGCGTAGTCCGAAGACGTGATCCTGCTCACCCAGTCAAACATAACTTGCATATGATTGCCATTGGATGTCCTCACACCAACCTGACACGCATTTACGCCTGTCGTTTTGCCAGTCAAAACCTGTCCATACTTCATATAGATTTTGATACCGACTCCCTGTTTATAGCACTTATTGCAAATCGAGAAATAATCTCTTCTTGATGGAGTATATTGCTGAAGATTAAATCCGTCAGCCGGCACCAGCGAAAGATTAAAAGCGTCATTACCTGATAATTCTTCAAGAATTGCCAGAGACTCTAGTTTAACTTCAATGCGCTTATTTCCTTTAGGTTTATCCGAAGCCAGAATCAAATTTTCCTTCGGATTAAACTTCGCAATGTAGCCTGTGATTATCCGGGCATTATTACTCACCAATCGAACAGGGATATCATTAAAACGTAGAAATTGAACTCGACGAGCAAGCATAGAATAATCCCGCGGCCATATTTCAGCTTCTCGCCCGTAGGAAATATCATTTACAGCCATACATTCCATAAATATATATTCATCTATGCTAAATGAAAAAGCCCCGAATTCACGGGGCTGAATAAAACGAAATAAATTAACGTAACAGAGACAGCACGTTCTGCGGGACCTGGTTAGCCTGCGCCAGAACGGAAGTACCGGCCTGCTGCAGAATCTGCGCGCGAGACATGTTGGAAACTTCGGTCGCGTAGTCGGAATCTTCGATACGGCTACGCGCTTCAGACAGATTGTTTACGGTATTGCCCAGGTTGGTGATAGCAGAGTTGAAACGGTTTTGTACCGCACCCAGATCAGAGCGCAGCGCATCCACCTGCGCCAGCGCGGCATCAATTTTCTGCAGCGGGTTTTCGGTGGTTTTAGCGGCTGCTTCCGCCAGCTCTGGTTGTGCTTTGAAATCATGACCAGCGGCTTTGCTGGCATTGTAGGTTTTACCGTCGATAGTAACGACTTCGGTTTTACCGTCTACGCCACCCAGTTGGTTAGCCGCTGTTTTGGTAGTGCCGTCAGCAGCAGTATAACTTGTGGTTTTAGCTTTAATTGCTCCTGTCGCTTCATCGTAATCTGCGGCGTAATACTTATCGCCAGCTTTAAGCGCATAACCGCCTTCAATTGTCTTACCATTTTTATCGGTATAAGACATTTTGACCAACTCAGCGCCATTAGCATCGGTAGCGTCAACGCCGCCAGCAATTAAGGCATTTTTAGCATCTGCTGAAACAACTGCCGGTGTATCTTTTAACTCCTGTACTTCTGTTTTAGTTGTCGCACCAGCAGGCATTGTGGTTTTAGTTGCGCCAGCCGCAAGGGTTACTGTACCGTCAGTAGCAACGTTAACTTCATAATCGCCATTTTTGGCGGCATCAGCACCAGTAAAGCCACCAATAGTAACAAAGTACTTGTTATTATCTGCGTCAAATTTAACCGCACCACCGGTTACAGAAGCCGTACCATTCGTACCACCCGTAGCCGCTTTAATAGCTGCATCATCAAGACCCGATACATCCAGTGTAGTACCATTATTGGCATAAGCTTTCGTTGTTACTGCTGTATCTTTCACATCATACGCTTTCTGCACGTTCAGTGAGTCCAGACCCAGGGTCTGAGAGTTGATCTGCTTCAGATCGATATCGATAGTTTCACCGTCGTTGGCGCCAACCTGGATGGTCAGGGTGTTGTCCTGCGCCAGGACTTTCACGCCGTTGAACTGAGTCTGGCCGGATACACGGTCGATTTCGTTCAGGCGCTGGGTGATTTCAGCCTGGATGGAGTCGAGGTCAGACTGGGAGTTGGTGCTGTTAGCAGACTGAACCGCCAGTTCACGCACACGCTGCAGGTTGTTGTTGATTTCGTTCAGCGCGCCTTCAGTGGTCTGCGCAATGGAGATACCGTCGTTAGCGTTACGGGAAGCCTGAGTCAGACCTTTGATGTTCGCGGTGAAACGGTTAGCAATCGCCTGACCTGCCGCATCGTCTTTCGCGCTGTTGATACGCAGACCAGAAGACAGACGCTCGATAGCGGTGCCCAGTGCGGACTGGGATTTGTTCAGGTTATTCTGGGTCAGCAGCGACAGACTGTTAGTGTTGATTACTTGTGCCATAAAATTTTCCTTTTGGAAGGTTTTTGATAACCAATGTTATGCCAGGCTTACCTGTGTCATCCAGGTTATCGACACTTGAGGCATAAACTTTACTATTTTTTCTGTCCGTAATTGCTTACATCTAACATTTTGATTAAAAAGCCTTTCCAGGTGAATACTGTGTCTGGTAGTGTTTTGAGCGATGTCGTCTATAGCTGGATGTAACATAGGCCTTATCGTGAGCGCGTTACACTATATATGTTAATACGTTGAATTTTTTCTCTTTTTAATTAGATGCTGTCTTTTTTGTATACCCTTTCGGTTTATTTATGCCACACGCCTGTATTACAAAAATGTTATATCCATCCTGTTGTAATTTTTATTTTAATTCATTCGTTTTTTTATGCGGCTTGCCGGAAAATATCTGTATAAGGTAGATACGCCAATACCAAAAATAATAGCTAGTTGCTGCCGAGGATGGCCTTTCTCTAATAGCCGACTAATCTGTTCCTGTTCATGTTTGTTGATCGCCCGAGGGCGCCCTCCCAGTCGTCCTTGCGCTCTGGCGGCAGCCAGTCCGGCAAGGGTTCGCTCGACAATTAATTCTCGCTCCATCTCGGCCAGTGCTGACATTACATGAAAAAAGAATCGCCCCATCGCGCTACTGGTATCAATACTATCGGTTAAAGAATGGAAGTGAGCTCCACGTTCATGTAATTCTGATATTAACGCCACCAGGTTTTTCACGCTGCGGCCCAGTCTGTCTAATTTCCAGACGACAAGAGTATCGCCTTTATTTACATACTTTAACGCTCGTTTCAGGCCGGGGCGGTTTGCAATCTTGCCACTGATACGGTCCTCAAAAATGCGGTCACAATTTGCACTAGTAAGCGCATTACGCTGTAAATCGATATTTTGGTCAATTGTTGACACCCGAATATACCCAATAGTAGCCATGATTTTCTCCTTTACATCAGATAAGGAAGAATTTTAGTCGCTTTTCTCATGGAGGATTGCTTTATCAAAAACCTTGGTTTTCAAGAACCAATAAATCGTGTGGCTGATGCGCTATAAAAATCGCAGAGCGGTGACGATATTCCGCATAAGGAGCTGTTCGTTCGCAACATTCGAACGGTGACGTTAAAGCCGGTTTCATTGGCTAATGAAGACGAAGGGGACAAAATTCCTACAGAGTTGATACCACAGAGATAGTCCAGGCTCGCAGGTGATACGGGATTTAACGCCGGAAAGTCTGCACAGAACACGATCTGCCGCCGGACACCATTAAATTGCCCCGCAACGTGTTATCAATACTACTCCCTACGTTTCCCGTTACCTTGCTGTCGGTACGTTTACCTCATTGTCTGAAAGGTTATTTGCGAAGTTATCATTAATAATCCACGGGCGTCTGGTATGCGAATCCAGTTCCCCAATCCTGGCGCTTTGCCTGTGCGACCATACACGCGTAAATAAGCCTGAAACCAAACTTCACCGCTTAACGCTCTCATCTTTCCCGATTTTTACGCAAAAAATCATCACATGATCAAGTGTCATATTAGTTATTGCATTTTACAAATGATATTGGTAATTATTATCATTCTCATTAACGACTTGTTCGATTTATGACGTGGAGAGAGAGGATTTCTCATGCGTATTCTGTTTGTCGGTCCACCACTGTATGGACTGCTATACCCTGTGCTGTCTCTGGCGCAAGCGTTTCGTGTTAATGGCCATGAAGTACTGATTGCAAGCGGTGGCAAATTTGCACAGAAAGCAGCCGAAGCTGGGTTGGTGGTATTTGACGCTGCGCCTGGTTTCGATTCGGAAGCGGGTTATCGCCGTCAGGAGGCATTACGAAAAGAAAATAACATTGGAACAAAAATGGGGAACTTCTCATTCTTCAGCGAAGAGATGACTGACCCGCTGGTCGCGTTCGCCGGGCAGTGGCGACCAGATCTCATCGTCTACCCTCCCCTTGGGGTCGTTGGACCACTGATTGCCGCTAAGTATGACATTCCGGTAGTGATGCAAACCGTCGGCTTCGGTCATACGCCCTGGCACATCAAAGGCGTGACGAAATCACTTTCTAACGCCTACCGCCGCCATGGGGTCAGCGCGCCACCAAGAGATCTGGCGTGGATAGACGTCACACCGCCCAGCATGAGCATACTGCAAAATGACGGAGAGCCGGTTATCTCCATGCAATACGTCCCGTATAACGGCGGCGCCGTCTGGGAAGAATGGTGGGAACGTACACCTGATCGCAAGCGTCTTCTGGTCAGCCTCGGCACCGTCAAACCGATGGTGGATGGCCTGGATCTGATTTCCTGGGTAATGGATTCTGCCGGCGAAGTAGATGCCGAAATCATCCTGCATCTTCCGGCAAACGCCCGCTCGGATTTACGTTCACTGCCGCCGAATGTCCGTCTGGTCGACTGGCTTCCGATGGGCGTTTTCCTTAACGGCGCCGACGGTTTTATCCACCATGGCGGCGCAGGCAACACCCTGACGGCGCTGCATGCCGGCATTCCGCAGATAGTCTTTGGCCAGGGTGCCGACAGACCCGTCAATGCCCGCGCCGTGGTCGAGCGCGGATGCGGCATTATTCCCGGTAAGAGCGGGCTTACGAGCAGCATGATTAATACCTTCCTCGGTAATCGCGCGCTTCGCGAGGCGTCGCAGGAGGTCGCGGCGGAAATGGCGGCCCAGCCTTGCCCGACCGAGGTGGCAAAAAAACTGATCGCCATGCTGCAACACGGCTAACCGCGGCAGCGCAATGACAATATGGCGGCTGAACCCAGCGTGTGTCGCCATATCTCATCTTTCACCGATAAGGAGGCTTAATGCCCGCGACTCATTCCCCCATGCCCGCTCGTGCCTGGATAGTTCGCCTTGCCCGCGTGTGTTGGGAACGTAAAACACTGAGCATCATTGTCATCGTAGCATCAGTATCGACCATTTTACTGGCTGCGCTGACGCCGCTAATAACGCGTCAGGCCGTCAATGACGCGATAGCAGGCGATACGACCCACCTGCCGTTACTTGCCTGCGGCCTGCTGTTAATTGCCCTTTTTGATTTTATCGGGAATTACGTGCGCCGCGGCTATGCCGGAGAACTCTCGCTGTGGGTTCAGCATACGTTACGTAGCCGTGCGTTCGACAGTATTCAAAAACTGGACGGCGCAGGCCAGGACGCCTTGCGTACCGGGCAGGTCATTTCGCGTACCAACAGCGATCTTCAACAGGTACACACCTTGCTACAAATGTGCCCGGTGCCGCTGGCGGTACTCACTTACTATGTGGCCGGTATCGCGGTGATGCTATGGATGTCGCCATCCATGACGCTTATCGTGATTTGCGTACTGGCCGCCCTTGCCATTACCGCCCTGCGCGCCCGTCGCCGTGTTTTCGCGCAAACGGGGCTTGCCTCAGACCGGCTGGCGCACATGACGGAACATATGCGCGAAGTATTGGAACAGATCTCAGTGGTGAAGTCCTGCGTGGCGGAGTTGCGCGAAACGCGTTGGCTCGATGGTCAGTCGCGGCAGATGGTGCGGGTACGCATCGGCGCCGCTATCTCGCAGGCGATGCCGGGCGCAACCATGCTGGCGCTACCGGTGATAGGGCAAATCGTCCTGCTGTGCTATGGCGGCTGGTCGGTAATGAATGGGCGCATCGATCTGGGAACCTTCGTTGCGTTCGCGAGTTTTCTCGCTATGCTGACCGGCCCTACCCGCGTACTGGCATCGTTTTTGGTTATCGCACAGCGCACACAGGCGTCGGTGGAGCGCGTCTTCGCGCTTATCGACACGCGTTCTCGCATGGAAGACGGTACTGAGTCGGTTGAAGGTCAGATTATCGGGCTGGACGTGGAGAAGATGAGTTTCCACTACGACAACGGTAACCGTATCCTCAATGAGATCTCGTTTTCCATTCACGCCGGTGAAACCGTGGCAGTGGTTGGCGCCTCCGGCTCCGGAAAATCAACATTGCTGATGTTGCTGGCGCGCTTTTACGATCCCACCTCCGGCGGGGTGTGGCTCAACACCACTGCGGGTCAACAGAATATTCGCGACCTGAAACTGACGGCGCTTCGTCGTCGCGTTGGCGTAGTTTTTGAAGACGCGTTTCTGTTTGCCGGTACGGTGGCGGAAAACATCGCCTATGGGCACCCGCAAGCGACTCAGGACGACATTCGACGCGCCGCCGATGCCGCAGGCGCCAGCGGGTTCATCAATGCGCTACCGCAGGGGTTCAACACCCGACTGGCCGAACGCGGAAGCAACCTCTCCGGCGGCCAACGCCAGCGTATTGCGCTAGCCCGGGCACTGATTACCGCGCCGGAACTGCTGATTCTCGATGACACCACCTCGGCGGTCGATGCCGGTACTGAAGCGGAAATTAACACGGCTCTTGGTCGTTATGCCGATAATGAGCATATGCTGCTGGTGATTGCACGCCGCCGTTCAACACTGCAGTTAGCCGATCGGATCGTCGTGCTGGATAAAGGCCGCGTCGTGGATATCGGTACCCAGGCGGAGCTGGATGCAAGGTGTCCGACGTTTCGCTCGCTGATGAGCGGCGAGGGGGATTTTCTCGCCCTTGCCCCGGCAGAACAACGTACGCTATGGCCAACAACGCAGGCGGTAAAATCCGACGACGCGCATGAGCGCCAGACACCCGCCGGAAAAGGTTTTGTCGACCGGATGACGCGCGTTCCAGAACGCGCCGTACAGATGGCGCTGGCAGGCCACGGGCGTCAAGTCTCATCGCTGCTGACGCCAGTAGCCTGGATGTTCGTCATCGCCGCCCTGCTTATCGCGCTTGATTCCGCCGCAGGCGTTGGCGTGCTGGTGCTTTTGCAGCGCGGTATTGACTCAGGCGTTGCCGCAGGGGATATGTCGACTATTGGCATATGCGCCCTGCTCGCGCTGTGCCTGGTGGCGATCGGTTGGTGCTGCTATGCGCTGCAAACGATCTTCGCCGCCCGCGCGGCAGAGTCGGTACAGCATACGGTACGCTTACGCAGCTTCAGCCACCTGCTACGCCTGAGTCTTCCCTGGCACGAGAAGCACATCGACTCGCGTCTTACTCGCATGACCGTCGACGTTGATTCACTCGCCCGATTTCTGCAAAACGGTCTTGCCAGCGCGGCCACCAGCATCGTGACGATGGTCGCTATCGCCGCGGCAATGTTCTGGCTTGACCCCATTCTTGCGTTAACGGCATTAAGCGCCGTGCCTGTAGTGATGCTGGCGACGTGGATTTACCGCCGTTTGAGCTCGCCTGCCTACGCCCAGGCACGGCTGGAAATTGGTAAGGTGAATAGTACGCTTCAGGAAAAGGTCTCCGGTATGCGGGTAGTTCAGTCACACGGCCAACAACAGCAGGAAGCCGCCAGGCTACGGGCGTTATCAGACAACTTCCGCGCCACCCGCGTGCGGGCGCAAAAATACCTTGCCGTTTATTTTCCGTTCCTGACCTTCTGCACCGAGGCTGCCTATGCCGCCGTGCTTTTAATCGGGGCGAGCCGGGTCGCCGGAGGCGAAATGACGCCCGGGATACTGGCGGCGTTCTTCCTGCTACTGGGACAATTTTATGGCCCGGTACAGCAGTTGTCAGGCATTGTTGATTCCTGGCAGCAGGCGACCGCCAGCGGCAAACATATCAATGCGCTATTGGCGACTGAGGAAACGGAGAATATTGAACCGTCCTCCATAACACCTGGCACTGGCGCGCTACGTCTGGAGGCATTGACATTCCTCTATCCCGAAAAAACGCAACCTGTGCTTGATAATCTCTCGCTCATTATTCCGCCAGGAACGGTAGTCGCGGTGGTCGGACGTAGCGGCGCTGGCAAATCGACGCTGATCAAGCTGCTGGCCGGGCTCTACTCTCCCGGTAGCGGACAAATCCGTGTCGGTGAGCGCTTAATTGATGCCGCGTCGCTTAGTGATTATCGTCGCCAGACGGGGCTGGTCACTCAGGATGTCGCATTATTTAGCGGCGATATTGCCGAAAATATCCGCTATCCGCGGCCAGACAGCAGCGACACGGAGGTGGAGAGCGCGGCGCGACGGGCGGGACTCTTTGAAACTGTGCAACATCTGCCGCTGGGGTTTCGTACTCCGGTCAATAACGGCGGCACGGATCTGTCCGCGGGCCAGCGTCAGTTGATTGCCCTCGCCCGCGCCCACCTGGCGCAGGCGCATATTCTGCTGCTCGACGAGGCGACAGCGCGTATCGACCGTAGCGCCGAGGAGCGCTTAATGACCTCGCTGACCAGGGTGACGCATACCGAGAAACGCATCGCGCTTATCGTCGCGCACCGGCTGACCACCGCTCGCCGCTGCGATGTGATTGTCGTAATCGATAAAGGATGTATCGCTGAATATGGCAGCCATGAGCAGTTGATAGCGGCTCATGGCCTGTATGCTCGTCTGTGGCGGAACAGCATCGGCCAGACACGCGATACGCAAGGAGAGGTCATAGGATAGTTTTTATCGCCACGATTTACGCAAAAGAAAGCCCGCAAGCGGCTGTTCATGTAACAGCCGCTTTAGCTATTGATACTGACCGAAATATAAACGAGATGGAATACAAAGAATGAGACTGAGCCCGCCCGTCGCTCCTGTCGCTATACAGACCGCTACGCGCCTTCGCCGTCAACTCGCCGCCGGAAGCCAGGTTGACGCTTCTCACTTCTGGCGAGAAGCAAACTCGCTCGCACTGCCGCTGGTGACAGCCATTAACGGCGCAGACGATGAACGGGAAGTCACCTTCCTGTGGCGTGCCGCCTCTCCTCTGCGGGGGGTTTATGTTCGCCTGAACCGTGTCACCGATAAAGATAACGTGGCGAAAGGTATGATGACGCAACTGCCCACAACGGATATCTGGCATCTGACGCTTCGCTTACCGGCGTCCTACTGCGGTTCCTATACGATGGTCGAAATACCACCGGAAACCCCGGGCGAGACGGTGTTGCAGCTTGGAAGCCGTTTCGCCTCCCTTGTCGGGAAGGCGGATCCGCTGAACAGCGCGCCGGGAATAAATGTTCGGGGCAATGCGCAGGAATCCGTTCTGGCGCTGGATCATGCCCCGGCACAGGAGGAGTGGTCAGGCTGTCGCGCTTACGCCGGGCAGCTTTTCACCTCAGAGCATCGGCTCGCCGGACAACGTCGCCGTGTGCGGCTGTATCTTCCTGACGTTCCTGTCGTACAACCGCTGGGCTTGCTGGTACTCACGGATGGCGAGATCTGGTTCGACCATCTTGGGGTAAGCGCCGCCATTGACGCCGCCATCCGCAGCGGACGCATCGCGCCGGTGGCCGTACTCGGCATTGATAACATCAACGCGCGTGAACGCGTCGCAATACTCGGCGGTCGCCGCGAGCTGGTGCTCGACATTGCCGAACGCCTGCTGCCAACCCTTCGCGCCAAATACCCGGAACGGCGGTGGGCGGACCGTACACAAACGGTGCTGGCAGGGCAAAGCCTTGGCGGCGTGACCGCGCTGATGGCGGCCCGCCACGCGCCAGAGAGCTTCGGCCTGGTGCTGAGCCACTCCCCCTCAATGTGGTGGACGCCGGACAACCGCAACCGCCCGAACCATTTCAGCGCAGAAGAGCGCTCATGGGTCAGCGAACATGTGTTATCCGCGCCCTCGCCAGCCGTACGTACGCATCTGTGCGTGGGATCGCTGGAAGGTTCGACGGTCCCGCAGGTCAAACAGTTGCATGAAAAATTGCGCGCCGCCGGCGTCGAAAGCCATTACAGCGTGTACACCGGCGGTCACGATTATGCCTGGTGGCGCGGCGCGCTGATTGACGGATTACGTCTACTGCCCCGATAAAACTTCACCTGCCAAAAAGGAATAACATCCGATGTATGGTCGCCAGTACCACAACAAGCGCTATCGCATGGCGCTATTTTTAGTGAGTTTTTGTTTTAGCGCGCTGAGTTATGCGCAGCCGGATATGCAGCCATTAGGGCCGAATATCGCTGATAAAGGTTCGGGATATTACCATTTCAGGGTCAATGACTTTCAATCTGCCGATGGCGCAAGACATTACCGGGTATGGACCGCTATCCCCAATAAAGCCGCCCCGCCGTCGGGTTATCCTGTCTTATATATGCTGGACGGCAACGCAGTGATGGACAGACTGCCGGAGACGCTGCTCAAACAGCTGGCAGACCACTCGCCGCCGGTGATTGTAGCGATTGGCTATCAGACTAACCTGCCGTTTGATCTTAACGGCAGAGCTTATGACTATACGCCGGCGCCGGGAATCGATCGCGATGACAGTGAAAATAACCCGCGTTTTCATCGTAAAACCGGCGGCGGGCCAGCGTTCCGCCAGCTACTGGAGAGACATATCGCGCCGCAGGTGGAACAAGGAATAACCATCAACTCCGAACGGCGCGGGGTATGGGGACATTCTTATGGCGGCCTGTTCGTTTTAGACTCCTGGCTGTCGTCATCCTTCTTTCATATCTATTACAGCGCCAGCCCGTCACTCAGCAGGGATAACTTTGTCCTGTTGAATCGCCTTACGACAGTGAAGCCGTCGCTGTTCTGCCATAAAAAACTCATCATAATGGAAGGTTCAGCGTCGAATGGGGATAGCAGGCAACGCCAGATGGCCGAGCTCCTACAAAAAGTTCAGGAGACCGTGAGAACGCTTGAGAACAACGGCGTTAACGCGGCCCTGCAGCATTACCCGGGCCTGGGCCACGGGCCCATGTTTAACGCCTCTTTTCGCAGTGCATTGCTGGATATCAGTCGCGAACCGGCAAGCCAAAAACCACGCTGCCATTAACCCGCCGCCAGAATATGCCCGCCAGCGGCGGGCATAATCCATCAAAACGAGGCCGTCACACCGGCATAATAAGCCCGCCCCGGTTCGTTATAGGTATTTGCCCCTTCGGCGGAGCGATAGATCTGTTTATCGAAGATATTGCTGATACCGACATTAAGACGCAGGTTCTTATTGATATCGTAGTTAACGTTAGCGCCGACCAGTGAGTAAGCCCCCAGCGCTTTCCCGGACAATCCTTTGGTCTCTTCACTACGCGACTCCGCATGTGTTCGCGGTTTTTGCTTGCCGTATAACGTCCAGTTGACGTTAGCGGAGAGCGCGCTGGTGATAGTCCAGTCGAGGAAGGTATTCACCGTATATTTCGGGATTATCGATAAGGGATTGCCGGTATCTTTTTGCTCAGAAGCAATCATATAAGTCGCATTGGTATTCCAGTTCAGACGGTCCGGCATCAGCGGAACAGCCATGCTGGCTTCAATACCTTCAATCAGCGCTTTACCGCCGTTCTGCCACTGCAATACATAAGCGCCAGATGCGCTTCTGCCAATAATCTGATCACCTGCGACAATCTTATTCTGATAATCGTTACGGAAATACGTTACGCTTGCGTGATAATCGTCTACGGTAAATTCCAGCCCAATCTCTTTATTGATACTAATTTCAGGATCGAGGTTCTTATTACCAACCAGGTAACAGCCGCCCGACGTAATATCTTTTGGACAACCGTTGCCTTTCGAATAGAGTAAATACCCCTCACTGGTTTGATACAAGTTCGGAGCCTTAAAGGCACGGGCAATACCGGCTTTCACCTTGACGTATTCACCTAACTCCTGGGAAAGGTTAAGACTGGGACTAAAATTACTCCCGGATTCGCTCAAATAGTCAAAACGCAGACCCGGAATAATATTGGTACCGGCCATAGGTTCGATATTATCTTCAACGTACAGCGCACTGATTTCCGATTTATTTTTGCTGCTACGGTTAGCCGCCGAACCGGGAATCCCGGCGATATTGCTATCCTTAACCGTCAGACTGGTAGAGGAAGGATCGTTCAGCTCATCGCGGTTCCACTCCGCGCCGACGGTGAGCGTTTGCTCAAATAACCATATCACCGGGACATTCACCTCGCCGCTGGTGCGATACGAGGTCAGGCGGTTAGTGGTGAACGTCTGGTCGTTGGTAATACGCCCCTCGCCGCCGCCGGAGAGCCCCTCATTCATGCGGGTGTTATCGGTTTTTTCATAGTAGAACCCCAGGCGGCTTTGCCCCCAGTCCCAGATGCCGTTATGAGTTAGACCGTAATTCTGCCGGTACAGGCGATTGGTCTCCCGCCCGGACTGCGCCAGACTTTTGGTAACCGCGTTTGAAGTACTGTTTTGCGTATCGCCAGCATAAATATTCCCCTGCCGACTATATCCCGCTTCAAAATCAAGGATTTGCTGCGGGGTCATTTTCCATGAGAAGACGCTATTAATATCTTTATTGGTGACCCCCTCCCGTCCGGCGGCATTTTTGGTACCGGCGGAGGAGTTAATATCCCAGCTATCGGCATCGGTTCTGTTGAGATTACCGTACAGGCGCATCGTCAACGTATCACCAGCCAACGGACCGCTAAGGCTAAAGTTACCCCGCCGGGTGTCACCTTCTTTGCTGCTTTCCGGCTGGTTGGTATAGAGCGACAGCGAGCCGTGCCAGTCGTTAGTCGGACGTTTGGTGATGATATTCACCACCCCGCCAGCGGCACCGGAGCCATAGCGCGCGGCGGCGGGCCCACGGATCACTTCAATACGTTCTACCATCTCCGGCGGTACCCAGTTCGTATCGCCACGGGTGTCGCGTTCTCCGCGCCAGCTATAGCGAACCGAATTTCGCGACGTCACCGGCACGCCGTCAATCAGCACTAAGGTATTTTCCGGCCCCATACCACGAATATCAATTTGTCGGTTATTTCCGCGCGTCCCCGAGGCGCTATTGCCGGTAAGATTAACCCCAGGCATCTTACGAATAATATCGGCAAGATCGTTAACGGGAGGATTCTTTTGAATATCGTCACGAGTAATAATCGAAACGCCCGGCTGTTGCTTTAATACTTGCTCGGCGGTGGATTCAACCACCATCGTTTCGCCGTTGTCGTCAGTAGATTCTGCTGCTGATAATGGACTATTAACCCCTGTAGAAACCACGGTTATTAACCAGATGAACTTCTTAACTCTCATACCCATTCCCTAAATAATGTCTAAAGTAGCGCTGTTGCCCTCAAGCTCACATCCTTGCCAGGTTACGTCTATATAGTAATTATTATCATATGCTAATGATAATAATTATCATTCAATTAAGGAAAAGGCAATCTTTCGACCACAAAAATCTGGTAATAAAAAAACGGAAACGGGATTTTGCAATATGACTCTCTGTCCGGGCTCCGCTTTGCCAGTAAATCCGGGAAGGGGGGCAGAATGCGCCTACTGAACGGAGGTTTTACAAAACAGAAATAGATAAAATAAAACTATTTTTCAGATCGTTAATCACAAGAAACACCCAGGTAAGATGGTATAGCACGGTTCAGGGTTCACCGCCGCTTCCCTGCCGACGGCGAACCATTCTTACAGTTTGCCAGCGACTTTCCGTCTGGGTAATGGCGGGATCGGATACGATTGTAGCCATTCGATATTTGATGATGAAAGTGATGTTGGCACCAACATACAAAGCGCCTGGTAATATTTATCAGGCGCTTTGCAGACAGAAAACCATCAAACATCAGTTTCTCGTTCTCCAGGAACTACTGGAAAATATGGCAACCCACAGTTATTGGGTTTTACTGTCGGGTCTTGCCAGGGATTTTGTGTTACCCCCAGGTCTTTTAAAAGACCGCGTAACAGCACTAAATCCCTGGGTGTCATTTTTTGCTTTGGTTCACCCTCTTTAGGTGGACGAATATCCTCCTGACTAGTACATGTAACACAATAACCTTTTAACTCTATCCACTTAGGCTTAGGGGGGGCCTTAGGATCGGGAGGCGTCGAGCTGACAACGCACGAACAGGCACTTATACATCCAGGCATAGCGTTTTCCTTTTCAAACAATTCGCTTTAGTTGGAAGTTCTACTTGAGAAAATAGGAATGGTTATTCAGATATTTTTACCGTCGCATACTCCTGTAATAATAAAAGATACTGTAAATAATTTACTCTCAGCTACTATTCAGTAGCAGATTGTTATTCTTACATTGCTTTTATTTCAGATTTACGTCAAAAAGGGCTAAATATTTTCACTATAAAATTCGTTAAAGAGTGTTTGTGTGCTTGTAGACATTGTGGCGTCTTCAGTACGCAAATCGGTTAGTGTACAATCTTTAAAACAGGTATTGTTTAAATTAGCCTCAGCCAAATCAGCCCCGTCCAGGTTCGTAGAAATGAAACTCGCCTTTCGCAGGTTTGCCCGGGTTAAGACAGCGCCTTCCATAATTGCAGCCATTATAGTAGCACCCTGTAATGTCGCACCGCTCATATCAGCACGTATAAGGGTTGCGCCTGAAAGATTAGTGTGATCCATATTTGCACCGGAGCAATTACATTCTATCATGCTACAGCCTAACAGACTCGCGTGTTGTAAATTGGCGCCAGTAAGATTAGCGTGATCGAGGGTAGCGCCACACATAATGCTATCTTCCAGACAGGCGTTCTTGAAATTACTGTCGCCTAGTGATGTTCCCGATAGATTTGCGCCCTTAAAATTTGCACCTTCACAATCCGCCATAAACAGCACTGCCCCCTCTAAATTTGCGCCGCTTAAGTCTGCGTCACATAAATTTTCTGACGTCAGATTTGCTCCGGTAAGGACAGCGCCTTTAAGATTCATGCCTCCCTGGGCAGTTAATATTACAGAATCCTGAGGGAGAGAAAATTCGCATCTGAATAGTAAAGCTCGGCATATTTTTTCAAAAGAGGCAAGCGGAATTTCTCTTGTCTCAGAATGGTCGCCTTTACTGACTCGTACAATAACTTGTCCAGCTTCGTTATTCTCACCAGGAAGATTAAATTCGACACGACACCCATCCATATCATCCAGGATGATGTTTTCTGGCAACGGAGCACCTCTGTCAGGCATTGTACTTTTCAATGTCTCAGCCATAGTCTCTATCAATTCCTGATATTGTGTTTCATTTCTCCGACGTATCCCACCACAGGTAAAAAAGTTAATGATATATTCCAGAATGGTTTTGGGCGAGGTAGCTTGCCGCATAGCAGCAGAAGTCCCCGCGCCAAAAGCAGATTTAGCCATACCAGCCAGACTATCGAGTGAACGCTCCATATATTTTCTCCCAGAGACAGCAACACAGTGCATGATAAAATTTATCATATAGATTTGCATTTAGAGATAAGGTGAATACCCCCTTTACGTCTGGTTACATAATAACGTATCACGACGCGTTGCTGTCTGGCTTACACAATAGCAGCCAAATAAATATATTGGCTTATACTCGTCATACTTCAAGTTGCATGTGCTGCGGCCGCGTTCCCTCACCCCAGTCACTTACTTTAGTAAGCTCCTGGGGATTCGCTCGCTTGCCGCCTTCCTGCAACTCGAATTATTTAGAGTATATAACATCATTTAAAATAATAAACACGGCATTCGTTTTAATACTACGTTCTGGACTCATCCCACTCATTAGCAGAAAACCTATTAAAAAGCGTGTTCAGGCATTTTATTACCGCCATTGATAAACTGTTTAACAACATCGTCTGTACAGACCTTCTTCGTTGCCTTTACGTTTAACTCAATCAGGCTACCGTCTCGGTTATAAGTCTATCGAGTAGTAGAGCCGTAGTATGACGATGCAGCAAAGTGATATGGAAAGATATAATCCATTATTAATGTTAAAAGAAGTCATGGCGCAGACGCCTTATCGCCATAAACGCTGGGGAGAGCGTAAGTTTCGCTATAAATTTTTATTACGTTGCCTTATTAACCCCGTAACGACAATTAAATACTTCAATGAATTATGCCATCTGTCTCAGCCCAGAACGCTGATTATTCATCGTCCACTGTTGCCGGCAAAAATCCAGCGGCCCTATTTGTATACCGGGCTTAGCATACGTTGCCGGGCAAAAGCTATTCTGGAACACTACCAGTTCGTTCAGTCCTTTCCGGAAAGTAAAATTAAAAAGATCCTCCTGTCCGAGGAACAAATCTTACTCGCTCACCTGGAAGGAAAAAACGGTGCTCTGGTAGATATCTACTGCGGTCCCTGTGGCTATGACAGAGAAGGTGAACTGACATTAACGCTGTGCTTCAATGATACGCCGTTGGCACGTTTATCATTTTCCTTTATCCGCCATGAAGGGAAGCAAATAGCGCTGGTTGCCGGGTTACAAGGGCCCAGTAAACATATCGGCCCACAAGTCATACGTAACGCCACCAAAGATTGTTACGGTCTCTTTCCTAAACGGATGCTGTATGAAGCATTTGCGACATTGATGCAGGCCTGTAATGTCGACGAGATTTATGCGGTCAGTGAAAACAACCATGTTTATCGTCAACTCCGGTACTTATTCCAGAAGAAAAAAACTTTTGTGGCCAGCTATAGTGAATTCTGGGAGTCGCTAAACGGCGTTAAGAAAGGTGCCTTATATCATCTGCCATCACAGGTGATGCGTAAAGCGCCTGAAAGTATCCCCAGCAAAAAACGCGCAGAGTATCGGAAACGCTATCATATTCTGGATACAATAATACAAGAGGTCAACAGCCTCTCCCGGTAGAACTATTTCATACGCGGATGTGCAGATCCTGCTACCGTTCAGCGGATCTTTTGAAATCTGTATCGCTACTGGATGGTTAAATACAGAATGGCTTGCGAGTGAATAGCGCGGCATTAAACCGTCGCTTTCACTCATGTTATGATCAACATCTTAATCTTATTCCCTTCACCATAACGTCATCGATTAGCATGTTAACCATTAAATACAAGCTAAACATTTGTCACATTTTTATTTGGTTAAGCAAAAAAATAATACAAAATAGCATTTTCAGTAAGCTAAGTCAGGAGTTTTGGTGAAAATACAAGAAGTTAAGCGTATATTAACCCGCTGGCAACCGTCTTCCTTTTCCCTATACCGGGAGGTGTTTACGCAATACGGCGGTAGTATCAATATGCACCCAGATATTGTGGATTATTTCATGAAGCGCTATAACTGGCATTTTAAATTCTTCCACTATAAAGAAGATGATAAGATTAAAGGCGCCTACTTTATCTGTAATGATCAGAATATTGGTATCCTGACGCGCAGAACCTTCCCGCTATCTTCAGATGAGATACTTATTCCGATGGCGCCAGATTTACGCTGCTTCTTGCCCGATCGTACTAACCGACTTTCGGCGTTGCATCAGCCACAAATACGCAATGCCATATGGAAACTCGCCAGAAAGAAACAAAATTGTCTGGTCAAAGAAACGTTCTCTTCTAAGTTTGAAAAAACACGCCGTAATGAATATCAGCGGTTTCTTAAAAAAGGCGGAAGTGTAAAAAGCGTTGCTGATTGTTCTTCTGATGAACTGACTCATATTTTTATCGAGTTATTTCGGTCTCGTTTCGGCAATACTTCATCCTGCTATCCCGCTGATAACCTTGCCAACTTTTTTAGTCAACTGCATCACCTTCTGTTTGGGCATATTCTTTATATTGAAGGGATACCCTGTGCATTTGATATTGTACTGAAATCTGAAAGCCAGATGAACATCTACTTTGACGTATCTAATGGTGCAATTAAAAATGAGTGCAGGCCACTCAGTCCCGGCAGCATACTAATGTGGCTAAATATTAGCCGTGCCAGACATTACTGCCAGGAAAGACAAAAAAAATTGCTTTTTTCCATCGGCATACTAAAGCCTGAATGGGAATATAAGCGCATGTGGTCGACCCCCTATTTTACCGGAAAATCGATTTGCTAAAAAGAAAGCCTGGACGTAAATATGTTTTTTACGTCCAGATTTTTCATAAATCCTGATGAACTGATAAAAAACGAAAATTTAATCAGAATTTAAAAAATAAGTTAACCACCATATAATCATAATGACAATTACTCGAAATTCACTTACACTATACTCGGTTTTATGGAATTGATTAACACGGTATGTTACAGATAACGTGCTAAAAAGCGTGCAGCGGTTATACATTTTCATATGTGTGTGTCATTAACCTGGCGTCAGGAACAGATGATGATGACAACTACCCTTTTATCTCTTCTGGCCTGGCATACCGTCAGTAGATTAAAGGAGTAGCCTTGCTTTATGGCATTACAAAAATGCGGGTGGGGTCTATGCTCAATGTATACGTTATTTGTAACAACGCTCTTGTGCATAAACAATACGTTATTGCCAACAGCACTGAACGGGTACAGTGGTTCTTGCTGACAACAGGCTTAAAGATCGCCTTAACACGGGATACCTGATAACTGGATTATATTATGACACATGCAGACTGGCTGATTCTTGGGTATACAACTGTTATTATTATTTTTGGTATTGTATGTTATATCGGATTGCTTAAATTGATAACGAAAGGCAAGCATGAAAAATAACGCACTTACCGGGAAGAATATACTCTCAGGAGATAAAATGCTTCGGCAATGATATGACACCACTGCCGAAATGCTATTTTTAAAGAAATCAATCAGGTATTGAGGGTGATTTTATCATAGCCGCGCCAGCGATAATTCAACACCGAGAGCAGCCAGAATAGCACAAAAGCACCCACTACCCAGAAGCCCACATTCCCCATATGATCGTTAAGCGTGCTGACGGTCTGCCAAAATGTTCCGCTTAACTGTAACGCATCATCAATCAACCCCAGCGCCTCAAGCCCGCCAATCGCCAGCGCGACAATGACGGATGCGGCGGTAATGGTCATATTATAATAAAGCTTACGTAATGGATGCGAGAAAGCCCAACCGTAAGCGCCGACCATGACAAAGTTATCCAGGGAATCTACCAGCGCCATCCCGGCGGTAAACAGCACAGGAAAAATCATCATTGACCAGAGAGATAGCCCCTGGTTAGCTGCTGAAGCGGAAATGCCCAGCAACCCAACCTCGGTTGCGGTATCAAATCCCAGACCAAACAGAAAACCGACAAAATACATATGCCAACTGGAAGTGACCAAACGAAACGTACGCTGAAATATACGCGTCATCAGCCCGCCAGGTATCGCCTCGTCATGCGCCCTCACTGACTCGCCGCGGGTAACCGAGCGAAATTGCCGCCAGACGTTGAACAAAATAAACAGGTTAAGCAGGGCCATCGCCAGCAGAAAAAAAGCGGAAACAGCCGTACCAATCAACGAACCATATTGATGCAAAACATCAATACGATCGCGAAATGCCATCGACGTCACAACAATCGCCAGACATGCCAGAACGACAATGGTCGAATGACCCAATGAAAAAAACGCCCCCACGCCTAAAGGCGTTTTACCCTGCTGCATCAGTTTACGGGTGACGGTATCGATGGCTGCGATATGATCGGCATCAACCGCATGACGCAGCCCAAAGCTATACGCCAGTATGGCTGCGCTTAGCATGACGGCATGGTGATGAAAAACACAGAACGCCCAAATCCAGGCCAGGATGTTAACCCCGACAAGAAAGACGGTTAATGCTATTCCCCGTCGTTTAGTATGATTATTCATGCCCCTGCACCCACTATATTTTTAATTAACGCTACGGTTTGTAGGGGGAATGTATGATCATTTGATTAAAACGTCACACCTCAAGATGCGACTTTTTGTAAACGTGCTTTACCGCTGACACATTTGTCCGCATTACTGCGGAACAAGGCTTAAAAAGCGTATCCGAACGTATAACCCTCCCAACGCTTCGCTACGGGAAAAATGGGGATGAGTACGGTGCAGGCGTGCGATATCATTGACCAAAGCCAGACCAATGCCCGCCCCGGCCACATTTCCTACGTTATCGAGCCGGTGGAACGGCTGTAGCGCCAGATGGATGTGTTCATCATCGATGCCGGGACCGCTATCTTCGACAACCAGCGTCACGGCATCGCCATCCCGTTCAAGCCGCGCGGTGACGATGCCTTGCTCAGGCGTGTATTTCAGCGCATTATCCAGCAAGTTTCCGCATAGCTCGCTAAGCAGTACCTCATCCCCCTCGATCCACATCGCTTCCTGTTCGCCTTCGTAGCCCAGGTCGATATGTTTACTGCGCGCCTGCGCCAGACGGGTAAAACAGCCGCTCTGTACGATATCGTACAGATTCACCGGGGAAAAACGCCGCTCGCCCTGCTCTTTATGCTTTACCGCAGAAAGTTGCAACAATCTTTCCGTGAGCTGAATGGTGCTATCCAGCGTTACGCTCATCGCCTGCAGACTTTCGTACCAGTGATGAGGGTGCTGGCTGGCTAACGCCACCGCCGCCTGCGTTTTTAACACCGCCAGCGGCGTTTTTAACTGGTGAGAAGCATCGGCGCTAAAGCGTTCCTGCCGGGAGAGGATGCCGCGGAGCCTGTCAATGTAGCGATTAAACGCCACGATTAACAAGCGTGTTTCCGACCACGGCAGCAGTTCCGGCAGCGGCGTTAACAGACCCGGTTCGCGGCGTACCATTAATGACGAAAGTTGACGCATAGGGCGCAGGATCCGGCGTAATAACCAGCCAACCAGCACCAGGGTCAGCAACACCAGCAGACCCTGTGAGATCCAGGAAGAGAACAGCAGTTGGCCCGCCAGATAACGACGGGACTGCAGCGTCTCTGCGACATAAATCTCCGCCATGCCGATAATGCCGCCTTCGTTGACCGGCTGTAGCAAACGCGCCACGCGGATCGCCTCGCCGCGATACTCGGTATGATAGAACCACGCCAGCGCCGGATAAAGCCGGGTACGGGGCGTAGCGGGCGGCATGACGGGCAGATCGTCATAACCGGAAATGACCTTTCCGGAAGGGTCGACGACTTTGTAATAGAGTCGATCATTCATATTAAGCTCGAAGCTATCCAGCACCACCCAGGGCACGTTAACTTCCAGATGGTTATTGCGCACCACCAGCCGTTCCGATACCGTTCGCGCCGAGGAGAGCAACGTACGATCATAAGCCTGAGTGGCGGCCTGTAGCGCATTGACATAACTGTTAAACGCCGACAGCCCCCATAGCAGAATCAGCGGCAACCCCAGGAACAGTAAGAGTTGCAGGTACAACGATTGCGGCTTAACCCACTTCATCGCCGCGCTCCAGCACATAACCCAGGCCGCGCAGCGTCGTAATTCGTACATCGCTTCCCTGAAGTTTTTTACGCAGTCGATGAATATAAAGTTCAATGCTTTCAGGGCTTACCTCATCGTTCAGGCTGAACACCTGTTCAAAAAGCTGCTGACGCGAAACTGGTCGCGTTCGTCGGTACATCAATACGGTTAAGAGCGCCTGCTCACGCGGCGTCAGCGCTAACGGCTGCCCCTGTAACAGAAAATACCCTTCATCATGAAAGATCAATTCCCCCAGTTGCTGAACTTCATGAACCTGCCCAGCGCTGCGTCGGAGCAAGGCCCGTAAACGGGCATCCAGCTCTTCCAGTTCAAAGGGTTTCGGCAGATAGTCATCCGCGCCGACGTTGAGACCTTTTACGCGATCCGCCACCGCGCTTCGCGCCGTGAGCAGCAAAACGGGCAAGGTCTGACCGCGTTTACGCAGCCGTTGCACCACCTCCAGTCCATCCATTCCCGGCATATTGATATCCAGCACCGCCAGCGCGTACATTTCACTGTGCAGAAGATGGTCAGCCGCCAGGCCGTCAAATACGCAGTCCACGGCAAAGCCGTTTTGCACCAGCGCTTTCTCCAGCCAGTGAGCCAGCTCACGGTTATCTTCTGCCAATAAGAGACGCATATCACATCCTGTAAAGTTTCTGCCGCATTGAAAGGGAATTGAAAGGTTATTGTTTTAACAATCACGCAACCGAACTGCTACATGTCGGCTCACATAATCACAAAAATCTTCTTCCGAACCTGAAAAATCCGGACGTCCGGCGTGAGGATAAAAAATGAAAAAACAATTACTTCGTACCCTTACTGCAAGCATTTTATTAATGAGTACCTCTGTTCTGGCGCAGGAGGCGCCGTCGCGAACGGAATGTATCGCGCCAGCCAAACCTGGCGGCGGTTTCGACCTCACCTGTAAGCTGATTCAGGTGAGTTTGCTGGAGACTGGCGCTATCGAGAAACCCATGCGGGTAACGTATATGCCCGGCGGCGTCGGCGCTGTGGCCTATAACGCGATAGTCGCCCAACGCCCTGGCGAACCCGGGACTGTGGTCGCCTTTTCCGGCGGTTCGCTGCTCAACCTGTCGCAGGGGAAATTTGGTCGCTACGGCGTGGATGATGTGCGCTGGCTGGCAAGCGTGGGCACTGATTACGGCATGATCGCCGTGCGTGCGGATTCTCCGTGGAAAACGCTGAAAGATCTGATGACGGCGATGGAAAAAGATCCCAACAGCGTGGTCATTGGCGCTGGCGCCTCTATTGGCAGCCAGGACTGGATGAAGTCGGCATTGCTGGCGCAAAAGGCGAACGTCGACCCGCACAAGATGCGCTACGTTGCCTTTGAGGGCGGCGGCGAGCCGGTGACGGCATTAATGGGCAACCATGTTCAGGTTGTCTCCGGCGATCTCAGTGAAATGGTGCCTTATCTGGGCGGCGACAAAATCCGCGTGCTTGCCGTCTTTTCAGAAAATCGTCTGCCGGGCCAGCTTGCCAATATCCCTACCGCTAAAGAACAGGGCTACGACCTGGTGTGGCCGATTATTCGCGGCTTCTACGTCGGGCCCAAAGTCAGCGATGCCGATTACCAGTGGTGGGTGGATACCTTCAAGAAGCTCCAGCAAACCGACGAGTTTAAAAAGCAGCGCGATCTGCGCGGCCTGTTTGAGTTCGACATGACCGGCCAGCAGCTCGATGACTACGTGAAAAAACAGGTTACTGATTACCGTGAACAGGCGAAAGCCTTCGGACTCGCGAAATAATCGCGGAGGCAATGATGAGCGATCGTATCTTTGCGGGTATCTGGCTGTTGCTCTGTATCGCCGGGCTATTCATCGCCTGGCAGATCCAAAGCGAATACAGCTATGAACCCGTCGGCCCCCGCCCTTTTCCGCTGGGGATTATCGGCCTGATGGCGCTCTGCGCGCTGGCGCTGTTATTGCGCCATCCCGACACGGTGAGCTGGCCGCGCCGCCATGTTCTGCAAAAGCTAATTACCATGATCATCATCCTGTTGATGTATGCCTGGGGATTCGAATGGCTGGGTTTTCCCATCGCCACCGCGCTTCTCACCATGGTTATCGGGATGCTGTTCGGCGCCACGATTCCGGCGGCGGGTATCTCCGGCGCGGTATTGGGCATTCTGCTGTGGTATGCCTTTGACCGGCTGCTTGATGTCACCTTACCTCTCGGCGCCTGGCTGAGTTAACGGAGCAACGATGGATACCTGGATATATCTTTCTCAGGGCTTTGCGGTGGCGATGACGCCGGAAAACCTGGTTATCGCGTTGATTGGCTGCTTCGTGGGCACGATCGTCGGTCTGCTGCCGGGTCTGGGACCGATCAACGGCGTGGCAATCTTACTGCCGCTGGCCTTTGCGTTGCATCTGCCTGCGGAGTCGGCGCTAATTCTGCTGGCGACGGTGTACATTGGCTGTGAGTATGGCGGCAGGATCTCCTCCATATTGCTCAACGTCCCCGGCGATGCGGCGGCGATCATGACGGCGCTGGACGGTTACCCGATGGCGCAGCAAGGGAAAGGCGGCGTAGCGCTGTCGATTTCCGCAGTCAGCTCATTTTTCGGTTCATTAATCGCTATCGGCGGCATCATTCTGTTCGCCCCTTTACTGGCGCAATGGTCGCTGGCCTTTGGGCCGGCGGAATATTTCGCCTTAATGGTTTTTGCCATCGCCTGTCTTGGCAGCATGATGGCGCAAAACCCGCTTAAATCATTTCTGGCAGCGCTGATCGGTCTTGGCCTTGCGACCGTCGGCGTGGACGCCAACACCGGGGTTTATCGCTTTACCTTTGACAGCGTTCATCTTTCCGACGGCGTACAGTTTATCGTCGTGGTGATCGGCCTGTTCTCGGTATCAGAAATACTTTTAATGCTGGAACATACCAGCAGCGGGCAAACAATGGTCCGCAAAACGGGTCGAATGTTGTTCAACCTGAAAGAAGGCGCGCAGTGTATCGGCACCACCCTGCGTTCTTCGGTAATCGGCTTTTTTGTCGGCGTATTGCCCGGCGCCGGGGCGACCATTGCCAGCGCCATTACCTATATGACCGAGAAAAAACTCAGCGGCAACAGCGATAGCTTCGGCAAAGGGGATATTCGCGGCGTCGCGGCGCCGGAGGCGGCAAACAACGCCTCTGCCTGCGGCTCCTTCATCCCGATGCTGACGCTGGGCGTTCCCGGTTCCGGCACTACGGCAGTGATGATGGGGGCGCTGACGCTGTACAACATCACGCCAGGCCCGGCGATGTTCACCGAACAGCCGGATATCGTCTGGGGACTCATCGCTGCGCTGCTGATTGCGAACGTGATGCTGCTGATCATGAATATCCCGTTGATCGGTCTGTTCACCCGTATGCTCACCATTCCGCTGTGGTTCCTGGTACCCGCCATCGCTGCCGTATCGGCGGTAGGGGTGTATGCGGTACACAGCACCACCTTCGATCTGGTGCTGATGGTCGCGCTCGGCGTGTTAGGGTACATTTTACGTAAAATGCACTTCCCCATGTCACCGCTGATCCTGGGGTTCGTACTGGGGGAAATGCTGGAGCAGAACCTGCGTCGCGCACTCTCCATCAGTAACGGCAATATGGCGATTTTGTGGCAAAGCGGCGTTGCCAAAGCCCTGCTGATCATGGCGATCATGGTCATTGTCGTACCGCCAGTGTTACGTCTGCTCCGTAAACACAGCCGTAAACCGCAGGTTGACGCCGGTTAATTGACTGCTGAAATACGTTGTACTTGTCCGGCCTACGCGCTCATGTGTCAGGCCGGGCAACCCCGCCAGCATCACTTTCCCCATAACGCTCTCATTTTACACCCCTTCTTGCCGTTGTCAGGCTCGTGGCGCCGTTAACCTCACCCTTTGCATTGTTAAATATTTGTTGTTTTTGATCACAATAATTAAACAAAAGCGGTTATTTCATACGCGTTCCTGGAAAATGTCGATATTTTTAATTTATGGCTACGAAATGAGCATCGCCATGTCTCCCTGACCATCTACCGAGAGGAATGATTCTGATGAATGCACTGACTGCCGTAAAAGCGAACACAGATGATTTAGCCCAACGCCATACTGGTTTCACCCTTGCCCCTTCGGCGCAGTCGCCGCGCCTGCTGGCGTTAACGTTTACGGCGGATACCACAAAACAATTTCTTCATCAGGTTGCGCAGTGGCCGGTGCAGGCGCTGGAATACAAATCTTTCTTACGTTTTAAAATCGGCAAGATCCTCGACGATCTGTGCGGCAATCAGCTACAACCGCTGTTGATCAAAACGCTCCTCAACCGTGCACAAGGCGCGCTGTTGATCAGCGCCGAAGGGATCGATGATGTCGCACAGGCAGAAGAGATGGTCAAACTGGCGACGGCGGTGGCGCATCTTATTGGTCGCTCCAACTACGATGCGATGAGCGGCCAGTACTACGCGCGTTTCGTGGTCAAAAACGTCGACAACTCCGACAGTTATCTGCGCCAGCCCCACCGCGTAATGGAACTGCACAATGACGGTACCTATGTTGAGGAGGTGACCGACTACGTGCTGATGATGAAAATCGACGAACAGAATATGGAAGGCGGTAATTCGCTGTTGCTGCACCTTGATGACTGGGAACATCTGGAGTCGTTTTTTACCCATCCGCTGGCGCGTCGCGTCATGCGCTGGGCGGCGCCGCCAAGCAAAAATGTTAGCCATGACGTCTGGCACCCGGTGTTTGATGTCGACCAACAAGGCCGCCCGGTCATGCGTTATATCGACCAGTTCGTCCAGCCAAAAGACTTTGAAGAAGGCGTCTGGCTCAGCGAGCTTTCAGACGCGCTGGAAACCAGTCAAAACATCCTCTCCGTACCGGTACCGGTCGGCAAATTCCTGTTGATTAACAATCTGTTCTGGCTACATGGACGCGATCGTTTTACGCCGCATCCTGACTTGCGTCGCGAACTGATGCGCCAGCGCGGTTACTTCGCCTACGCCGCCAGCCATTATCAAACTCACCAATAAGCGCCACGGCGAAGGAATTACGCGGATGTATGATTTTGTGATTATCGGCGGCGGCATTATCGGCATGTCGACCGCCATGCAACTTATTGATGTCTACCCGGATGCGCGCATCGCGTTGCTGGAAAAAGAGTCCGCGCCAGCCTGCCACCAGACCGGGCATAACAGCGGCGTGATCCATGCCGGGGTGTACTACACGCCCGGCAGCCTCAAAGCGCAGTTTTGTCTGGCAGGCAATCAGGCGACCAAAACCTTTTGCGATCAAAACAACATCCGCTACGACACCTGCGGCAAAATGTTGGTCGCCACCTCGGAGCTGGAAATGGCGCGGATGCGCGCGCTATGGGAGCGGACGGCGGCCAACGGCTTAGAGCGCGAGTGGTTAAGCGCGGCGGAGCTGCGTGAACGCGAACCCAATATCATTGGCCTGGGCGGGATTTTTGTCCCTTCCAGCGGGATTGTCAGCTATCGCGATGTCGCGACGGCCATGGCGAACCGCTTTCAGGCCAAAGGCGGCGAGATCATCTACCATGCCGAGGTCAGCGCGCTAACAGAACATGCCGCTGGCGTTGTCATTCGCACCTCGCAAGGTCGGGAAATAGAAACCGCTACGCTTATCGGCTGTGCAGGACTGATGGCGGATCGGCTGGTCAAAATGCTGGGCGTGGAGCCCGGTTTTATTATCTGCCCTTTCCGCGGCGAGTACTTTCGTCTGGCCCCGCGACACAACCGGATCGTTAACCATTTGATCTACCCGATCCCCGATCCGGCAATGCCGTTTCTCGGCGTCCATCTTACCCGCATGATCGACGGCAGCGTTACGGTCGGGCCGAATGCGGTGCTGGCGCTTAAACGCGAAGGCTACCGTAAGCGCGACGTTTCCTTCACCGACACCCTGGAGATTTTCCGCTCCGCCGGCATTCGCCGCGTACTGCAAAACCATCTGCTTTCCGGACTGGGCGAGATGAAAAACTCGCTGTGCAAAAGCGGCTATTTGCGGCGAGTACAAAAGTATTGCCCCAGCCTGACCGTCAACGATCTCCAGCCCTGGCCGGCAGGCGTGCGGGCGCAGGCGGTTTCACCGGACGGCAAACTGATTGATGATTTTCTGTTTGTCACAACGCCGCGTTCCATTCACACCTGTAACGCCCCCTCCCCGGCGGCGACATCCGCGATACCTATCGGCGCGCATATCGTCAGCAAAGTTCAGGCGCTACGCGCAAGCCAGAGCAACCCCGGACGTACGCTGCGTGCGGCACGCAGCGTGGACGCATTACACGCCGCATTTACCCGTTAACCCTTCAGACAGGAAGCAATTATGCAACTTAACGACTCTACCCTGTTCCGCCAGCAGGCCTTTATCGATGGCGACTGGCGCGACGCGCGCGGCGGCGATGTCATCCCCGTGAGCAACCCCGCCAACGGGAAACCGCTTGGCAATGTGCCCAAAATGGGGGCGGAAGAGACGCGCGACGCCATCAACGCCGCCAATCGCGCCCTGCCCGCCTGGCGCGCGCTCACCGCCAAAGAGCGAGCCAATATCCTGCGTCGCTGGTTCAATCTGATGATGGAACATCAGGACGATTTGGCGCGTCTGATGACGCTGGAACAGGGTAAACCGCTGGCGGAAGCGAAAGGCGAAATTAGCTACGCCGCCTCGTTTATTGAATGGTTCGCCGAAGAGGGGAAGCGTATCTATGGCGACACGATTCCAGGCCATCAGGCCGATAAACGGCTGCTGGTGATTAAACAGCCCATCGGCGTCACCGCCGCGATTACCCCGTGGAACTTTCCCTCGGCAATGATCACCCGTAAAGCCGGCCCCGCGCTGGCCGCAGGCTGCACAATGGTACTCAAACCCGCCAGCCAGACGCCGTTTTCCGCGCTGGCGCTGGCGGAACTGGCCCAGCGCGCCGGAATTCCCGCAGGCGTATTTAACGTCGTTACCGGTTCGGCAGGCGATATCGGCGGCGAGCTGACCAGCAACCCGCTGGTACGCAAACTGTCGTTTACCGGCTCGACGGAGATTGGCCGCCAGCTAATGGAACAATGCGCCAAAGACATTAAAAAAGTGTCGCTGGAATTGGGCGGCAATGCGCCGTTTATCGTCTTTGACGATGCCGATCTGGATAAAGCCGTCGAAGGCGCGCTGGCTTCGAAGTTTCGCAACGCCGGGCAGACCTGTGTCTGCGCCAATAGATTGTATGTTCAGGACGGCGTTTACGATCGTTTTGCGGAAAAACTCAACCAGGCGGTAAATAAGCTCGCGGTCGGTGACGGCCTGCAAGCCGACGTCGCTATCGGGCCGCTGATTGATGAAAAAGCCGTGGCGAAAGTCCAGGAACATATCGCCGATGCGCTGGAAAAAGGCGCCCGCGTCATTACGGGCGGTGAAGCGCACAAATTGGGCGGCAACTTCTTTCAACCGACCATTCTGGCGGATGTTCCTGATAACGCGAAAGTCGCCAAAGAAGAGACATTCGGGCCGCTCGCGCCTCTGTTCCGCTTCAGCGACGAGGCGGACGTCATCAGGCAGGCTAACGATACCGAGTTCGGCCTGGCAGCCTATTTTTATGCACGCGATTTAAGCCGCGTTTTCCGCGTCGGCGAAGCGCTGGAATACGGCATCGTCGGTATTAATACCGGCATTATCTCCAACGAAGTCGCGCCTTTCGGCGGCATTAAGGCCTCCGGATTAGGCCGAGAAGGTTCCAAATACGGCATCGAAGATTATTTAGAAATCAAATATATGTGCATCGGCCTTTAACAGGAGAGTCGCTAATGAATACCAATAACGCTTTAATGCAGCGCCGTCATAACGCCGTTCCTCGCGGCGTGGGGCAGATTCACCCGATTTTCGCCGAGCGGGCGGAAAATTGTCGGGTGTGGGATGTCGAAGGCCGTGAGTATCTCGATTTCGCGGGCGGCATTGCCGTCCTGAACACCGGTCATTTACATCCGGGCATTGTTTCAGCGGTCGAAGCGCAGTTGAAGAAATTGTCCCATACCTGTTTTCAGGTGCTGGCCTATGAACCGTATCTGGCGTTGTGCGAACGCATGAACCAGAAGGTACCGGGCGATTTCGCCAAAAAAACGTTGCTGGTCACGACCGGTTCAGAAGCGGTTGAAAACGCGGTGAAAATCGCCCGCGCGGCGACAAAACGCAGCGGCGCTATCGCGTTTAGCGGCGCTTACCACGGTCGTACCCACTACACGCTCTCTCTGACCGGGAAAGTACACCCGTACTCTGCTGGTATGGGATTGATGCCAGGCCATGTCTACCGCGCGCTTTATCCTTGCCCGCTACACAACATCAGCGACGACGACGCGATCGCCAGCATTGAACGCATCTTTAAAAATGATGCCGCGCCGGAAGATATCGCCGCCATTATTATTGAGCCGGTACAGGGCGAAGGCGGATTTTACGCCGCCTCTCCCGCGTTTATGCAGCGACTGCGCGCGCTATGCGACCAACACGGCATTATGTTGATTGCCGACGAAGTGCAAAGCGGCGCGGGCCGGACCGGTACGCTGTTCGCCATGGAACAGATGGGCGTTGCGGCAGATATTACCACGTTTGCGAAATCGATCGCCGGCGGCTTTCCGCTGGCAGGCGTTACCGGCCGGGCAGACGTGATGGACGCTATCGCGCCGGGCGGGCTGGGCGGCACCTATGCCGGAAACCCGATTGCCTGCGCCGCCGCGCTGGCGGTACTGGACATTTTCGAGCAGGAAAATCTACTGCAAAAGGCGAATACGCTTGGCAAAACGCTGCGCGATGGCCTGATGGAGATAGCGGAAACGCACCGTGAGATTGGCGACGTGCGCGGACTGGGCGCCATGATCGCCATTGAGTTGTTCGAAAATGGCGACCCCGGCAAACCGAACGCGGCTCTGACCGCCGACATTGTGACCCGCGCCCGCGAGAAAGGGTTAATTCTGCTCTCCTGCGGTCCTTACTACAACATCTTGCGCATCCTCGTTCCACTCACTATTGAGGCCTCGCAGATTCGGCAAGGCCTGGAGATTATCGCCCAGTGCTTTGATGAGGCGAAACAAGCGTAATGTCCAATAAGCAGCGTCGGGTGGCGACGTAACTGTCTTATCCGGCCTACAAAAACCGTTTCGATTGTAGGCCGAATAAGCCAGGCGCCATCCGGTAAACGAGCGCAATAACAATAAAGAGGTTTTAGGATGGGGCAATTGTCAGAATCACATGCATTAGGGGGCGGGCTGAAATCACGCCACGTCACCATGTTATCGATCGCCGGCGTCATCGGCGCCAGCCTGTTTGTCGGTTCCAGCGTGGCGATTGCGGAGGCCGGCCCTGCGGTACTGCTGGCCTATCTGTTCGCAGGACTTTTAGTCGTCATGATTATGCGAATGCTGGCTGAAATGGCCGTCGCCACACCGGATACCGGATCTTTTTCCACCTATGCGGATAAAGCGATCGGCCCCTGGGCCGGGTATACCATCGGCTGGTTATACTGGTGGTTTTGGGTGCTGGTTATTCCGCTGGAGGCCAATATTGCCGCCATTATTCTGAATTCATGGATACCGGGTATTCCGGTATGGCTATTTTCATTAGTGATTACGCTTGCCTTAACCGGAAGCAATTTATTGAGCGTCAAAAATTACGGCGAGTTCGAATTCTGGCTGGCGCTATGTAAAGTAATTGCCATTCTGGCGTTTATCGCGCTGGGCGCGACGGCGATTAGCGGTTTTTATCCGTATGCTGAGGTAAGCGGTATCTCCCGGCTCTGGGATCACGGCGGTTTTATGCCTAACGGCTTCGGCGCGGTGTTAAGCGCCATGTTGATCACCATGTTCTCTTTTATGGGCGCGGAAATCGTTACTATTGCTGCCGCGGAATCCGATACGCCGGATAAACATATCGTACGCGCCACCAATTCTGTTATCTGGCGAATTTCCATCTTTTACCTGTGTTCCATTTTTGTGGTGGTGGCGCTGATCCCGTGGAATATGCCGGGTCTGAAAAGCGTAGGTTCGTACCGTTCGGTACTGGAGCTGCTTCATATTCCGCACGCAAAATTCATTATGGACTGCGTGATTTTATTGTCGGTGACCAGTTGTCTGAACTCCGCATTATATACCGCCTCCCGGATGCTCTATTCCCTTAGCCGCCGCGGCGATGCTCCTGCGATAATGGGAAAAACTAACCGTAGCAAAACGCCCTGGGTAGCGGTTCTCCTCTCTACCGGCGCGGCCTTTTTAACCGTTATCGTCAATTATTACGCCCCGGCAAAAGTGTTTAAATTTCTTATCGACAGTTCCGGCGCCATCGCGCTGCTGGTCTATCTGGTGATTGCGATTTCGCAATTGCGAATGCGTAAAATTCTGCTGGCGCAGGGCGGAGAAATTAAGCTGAAAATGTGGCTTTATCCGTGGCTCACCTGGCTGGTTATCGGCTTTATCTGCTTTGTCCTGGTGGTGATGCTATTTCGACCGGCACAGCAACTAGAAGTCATTTCAACGGGGCTGTTAGGGCTGGGCATAATAGGTACTGTCCCCATTATGTCTCGCTGGAAAAAACTGATAAGGTGGCAAAAAGCCCCCCTGCAAAACCTACGTTAGTTATTCCCGGCGTCAGCCGGGAAGCTTCTCAGGAGTAAAAGATGACCGCCCTTTCCCAACCGACGGCCATAGATGGCTATCGCTGGCTTAAAAATGACATTATTCGCGGCACTTATCAGCCGGATGAGAAACTGCGGATGAGTTTATTAACCGCCCGCTATGCGCTCGGCGTAGGGCCGCTGCGTGAGGCGCTGTCGCAACTGGTGGCGGAACGGCTGGTCACCGTGGTGAATCAAAAAGGCTATCGCGTGGCATCCATGTCAGAGGCGGAACTCCTCGATATTTTTGACGCGCGCGCCAATATGGAAGCGATGCTGGTACGCCTGGCGATTGAACGCGGCGATGATGCGTGGGAGGCGGAGATCCTGGCGCGAGCGCATATGCTCAGCAAACTGGAAGCCAGCGATGCCAGTGAACATATGCTCGATGAATGGGATCAGCGCCACCAGGCGTTCCATTCCGCCATTGTCGCCGGGTGCGGCTCCCACTATCTGCTACAGATGCGCGAACGCTTATTTGACCTGGCGGCCCGCTACCGCTTTATTTGGTTACGTGAAACCGTTCTGTCCGTCGAGATGCTGGAAGATAAACATATCCAGCATCACACGCTAACCGAAGCGATACTGGCGCGCGAGGCGGCACGCGCCAGCGAATTAATGCGTCAGCATTTGCTGACGCCGATTCCCATTATTCGCCAGGCGATGGCAGGGAAAATGTAGCCTGGCGCGACCTGATAGCCATTATTCTTCAGGAATACGCAACACTTGTCCCGGATATATTTTTTCCGGGCTTTTCAGCATCGGTTTATTTGCCTCGAAAATTTTATTATACAGATTGGCGTTACCATACACTTGCTTTGAAATAGCGCTCAGGGTGTCGCCTGATTTTACGGTATAAAACTGACTTTCAGCCGCCGGCGTCGTGGTTTTAACCTGATCGTCAACGCTGCTAATCCCGGCGATATTCCCCACGGCAACCAGAATTTTTTCTTTTGCCTCCTGACTCAGCCCATCACCCGTCACTGTCGCTTTTCCATCAGCTATTTGCACATTCACTTTGTCAGCGTCGGGTATTCCCGTTTTATTTAAATGTTCCTGGACTTTTTTCGCCTGATCGTCCTTATCATGATTAGCGGTTACCGCGTCCCAGAGTTTTTCACCTGCATCTTTTACAAAATTGAAAAGTCCCATATTCACCTCGCTTGTCAAAAATACACACAAAGAAAAGTGTAGCAGAGGGAATGAGGTTATCCTGATAAGCGGCGCTTATGCGCCGCCGGTGGCCGGTAATTAATGACGCATCTGAACCCAAAATGCGTGGATAAGCCCCGGAATATATCCGAGTAATGTCAGCAGGATATTAAGGATAAATGCCCAACCGAACCCTTTTCCTAAAAGTACGCCGAGCGGAGGCAAAATAATCGTAAATACAATTCTCCAGAAACCCATATACACTCCATACAAGCAAAATTAGTCATTGTTTAAAAAGAGATTTTATCTCTAAGCATAGTCAGTTTACCTGAGCCTGCCAGTCGCGCGCCGCGCTTTTACCCTCCTTTACGCTCTTTACGCTGGCATTAGGTTGATGTTTATTTTAGAATTAACTAAATTTAGAAAATACTTAAATAACTATGACAGAGCTTGAACAACTTCAGGCCAGCGCAGAACAGGCGGCGGCCCTGCTCAAAGCGATGAGCCACCCAAAAAGATTACTGATTTTATGTATGCTTTGCGGTTCGCCAAAAACCAGCGCAGGCGAACTGGCGCGCATTACCGGGCTAAGCCCCTCCGCGACGTCGCAACATCTGGCGCGGATGCGGGAAGAAGGGCTGATTGATAGTCAACGCGATGCCCAGCGCATTCACTATTTCATTAAAAATGAGGCGGTTAATACGATTATCGCCACGTTAAAGAATCTCTATTGTCCATAAGGAGGCACGATGTCCATTGGGATAGTTTCCCCCCGTGAGGCGCAAGCGCTGATAGCGCAAGGCGCGAAACTGATTGATGTGCGCGACGCCGATGAATATCTGCGCGAGCATATTCCACATGCGCAACTGGCGCCGCTCTCCCGGCTTGAACAGGGCGATTTGCCCGCCAACCTGCGAGCGGAACAGATTATTTTTCACTGTCAGTCAGGTAAACGAACCAGCAGCAATGCAGCAAAACTACAGGCCATTGCCGCCCCTGCTCAGGTCAGTCTACTGGAAGGCGGTATCGACGGATGGAAAGCGGCAGGATTGCCCGTCACAGAAGACAAATCGCAACCGTTGCCGCTGATGCGTCAGGTGCAAATCGCCGCCGGCGGGTTGGCGTTGCTTGGGGTTATTATGGGCTATACGGTCCACGGCGGCTTTTTCCTCATTAGCGGTTTTGTCGGGGCCGGGTTAATGCTGGCAGGCATGACCGGCTTCTGCGGAATGGCGCGACTACTGGAAAAAATGCCCTGGAATACCCGTACTCATTAAGCGGTACCTTCACCACGCGTCGGTAAGTGTGTAGTAGACTGAAGGCGGGTTTATACCATTGTTCAACAGGAGGGCGTGATGTTCACACCAGGCGATATCGTACAGCCCCGAATGGGTGGGCCGAAACTGAAAGTGATTGAAGTCAACGAGGATCATATTGTCGCGGTACAGGTCGGTAATGAACCGGGCGAAAAATTGATCCTCAAAGCGGCAGATGTCACCCCCTATTGCGAAGAGGGCGATTTTGGCGTGTGCTGATTTATCAAAATGAGCATGGCGCAACGTTCCCTGAGTCCCGGTTAATAGAGACAGGAAACGAAGCGCCATCTGTTAAAAGCTATCCGTGATTAGATTAAGAAATCATCCAGAGATTTCCCCGCCGCCAGCGCCTGGGCAATCGGTTTAGGCGTACGACCTTGTCCGGTCCAGGTTTTTTCTTCGCCATTGAAATCAGTAAAACGATATTTTGCCGGACGCGGCTGGCGCTTTTTAGCAGAACGCGGCATTGCTGAATCCATGGCAAATAACTCTTCCGGGTTAATACCGTCTGCTTTCATCAGCTCCAGAAAGGCATTAATTTTCTCCTGCTTCTCGGCAAGCTGGCGTTGCTGCAATTCTTCTTCTTCGCGTCTTTCTTTAGTGACAACCCTGAATTTTTCGAGCATTTCTTCAAGAACGTCAATGGAGAATTCGCGAGCCATAGCGCGCAGCGTGCGGATATTATTTAAGTTCTGTAACATCAAATTCATATCAATAAAAACCTTTTAACGCAGAAAACAAAAAACTATTACAGGCGGTATTGTATGCGATTGTTGATTATATTTCCAGATCCTAAAGTTCATACAGATATACACAGCATAACTCGATTAATTATATTAATCTGTTAACCAGAAGGTTATATTCATTACCCCCTGCGTGTTTCAGGTTATTCTGCCTACGGTATATCTGTAGGTTTCCCGTTTGGCTGTTTATAGCGTATTGCGTATCTCAGTAACCGCGGTGACCCTCACGGTGGCTGACCTTATACAGAAGTGAATATTTCAGCACAATAAGAGATTAACCATTCAAAAATCATCATCAGAGCTTTATGCTAAAAATCAGTCTGCAATGGCTATAATTATGCTGAGAAAAGTAGAGCGCGTGCCGTTAGCCGAGAATACATCGCATCTGACAACATTTGGAATGTGGCTGAAAATCGCCAGAAAAACAATGCATTATAATGCATTGATTTAAAAGTAATTAATGACTAACAACAACGAAAATCTCGCCGCGAGCAAAAAACACACAATCACAGAGTATTTTATCGACAAAAAGCCTATAAATAAAAATATTACACTAGTTGATAGTTATTATATAGGGATATACTCTATGCAAAGACAAAAGTGCTTTATGATTTCACTACCAACCATCACCTCATTCTGATCGATACGCTACAAGGAGCATTAACATGTTCTCTCCACAGTCACGCTTGCGTCATGCCGTAGCAGACACGTTTGCGATGGTTGTTTACTGTTCTGTTGTGAACATGTTGATCGAGATATTCCTCTCCGGAATGAGCTTTGAGCAGTCGCTTTCTTCCAGGCTGGTGGCGATACCTGTCAACATTTTGATTGCATGGCCATACGGCGTTTACCGCGATCTGATTATGCGCGTCGCGCGTAAGGCAAGCCCGGCGGGATGGGCCAAAAACCTGGCGGATGTATTGGCTTATGTCACCTTTCAGTCACCCGTTTATATTATCATCTTGCTGACCGTCGGTGCCGGCTGGCATCAGATAGTGGCCGCCGTGAGTTCAAACATTGTTGTTTCAATGTTAATGGGCGCGGTTTATGGCTACTTCCTGGATTATTGTCGCCGCCTGTTTAAAGTGAGCAGCTATCATCAGGCTAAGGCGTAAGTTAGCGTCGCGACTGGCATTGCCAGTCGCGCTTTTAGTCGGTTTTTTCGTCGCCAAAAAGCCCATTCAGATAACGTTCTAACGCTATTCGGGAGCTAAAGCCGTGGGGAATACCGTAATGTTCGTGGGTCTCGCCGCCTAAATAGAGCGGAAAGTTTTGGTAATGATCGCAGGTTTTAATATCCGAAGCCGGGTCAGCCAGTGATGAGCTACGGTCTTTTAATCTGGGGTGAATGATCAGCGCGGTACGCCCCATACGCGCCTCGCGGTTAACATAAACATAATTCTCGCCGCGTCGATAACCATACGTCTTATTCGTCACCACATCGACGGTAAACCCTGCCTTTTCCAGTACCCGCGCCACCTCGTCAGGTCGTAAATACATATTTTATCCTCATTCTCTTGTACTGCGGGCTTACCTTACCCGATAGCGCGTTATCAACGCTTTCAGAAAAGTCCAGAAACGCATGATATCGCCGTAACAAGCCTCAGCAGGTAAAAATATGAACTACACTGAAAGCTACATCGAAATCAATGGAGGATCATATGCTTAACAAACCGAACCGAAACGACGTCGATGATGGTGTTCAGGATATTCAGAATGATGTCAATCGATTAGCCGACAGTCTGGAAGATGTCCTTAAATCCTGGGGAAGCGATGCGAAAGACGAAGCCGAGGCTGCGCGACGTAAAGCACAGGCGTTGCTGAAAGAGACCCGGGCGCGGATGCAGGGTCGTACTCGCGTAAAACAAGCCGCCTGTGATGCGATGGGGTGCGCGGATACGTTTGTGCGTGAAAAACCCTGGTGTAGCGTAGGAACCGCCGCAGCGGTGGGGATTTTTATCGGGGCGCTGCTTAGCCTGCGTCGCTAACGACGTGCGCTGCCGGATGGCGACATACTTTATGGGGCCTGCATCATTGCCGCAGGCCCAGGTCGCGCCATTCGGCGAAACGGTTACTGTATCGCCTGTCGAAGCTGACATGCGACCTGTTTCGCCATGCCAGCGGAAGTAATATTGGTAAACGACAGTAAAATGCCCCCCTTTCCTGACGAAACCACTCGCCAACGGCTTAGCGCCTGTACCGCCAGTCCGGCCTGATTCGCTTTTGCTACCTGCGCTTTATCATCACCTTCAACCTCAATAACCAATTGAATACCGCCTTTCTGTAATGTCACGACAAATCCCTGTTCTGCCAGCGCCTCTTCAATCCATAACCGTCGCTGAGCATAATGTTGACGCATCTTTTTCAGATGCCGCCAGAAATGGCCATCACGGATAAAATCAGCCAGCGTGTGCTGCCATAACAACGGTACGCTACAGGGCATCAGCGACGCCTGCTGGCGGAAATGCTCAATCTGCTTTATCGGCACCACCAGCCAGGCGGTACGTAATGCCGGAAAGAGCGACTTACTGAACGTTCCGGCGTAAATCACTCGCTGCGGGGCATCCAGACTCTTGAGCGGCGGAAGTGGTTTACCGTGATAACGAAATTCGCTGTCGTAATCATCTTCAATAATCCAGGCCTGCACATTCGCCGCCCATGCCAGAAGTTGCCGTCGGCGAGTTAACGACAGCGCCACCCCCAACGGACTTTGGTGGGCGGGCGTCACCAATGCAAAGCGCCCCTGCGGGCAATCCCGCATCCCCGCCGCGACATTCAGCCCATCGGCATCGACCGGAATCGGCGCCAGCGTAATCCCCTCCTGCGTTATCACCGGGCGAATTAACGGAAAGCCGGGATCTTCCACCCACATGCTGTCTCCCGGCACAGACAATGTACGCAGGATTAGCCGCATAGAATCCGCATAACCGGAGGTAATAAATACCTGTTCCGGCAGACATTCAATGCTACGCGAAACCCGCAGGTAATCGACTATCGCCTGGCGCAAAATCGCCTCGCCGCAGACGTCGCCTAATGCCAGATCGAAGCATGTCTGCGTGCGCAACCGACGCCCCATTACTCGCGCCCACTTCTCGCGTGGAAAGAGATCCAGCGCCGGTAACCCCATCTGAAAGGGTTTCGGTTCCGGACTTTCTCCGGCAAAAACAGCGGGTATCGGCGGCGCCGTCTCAAACCGTAGAGCGTTGCTCACAAACGTGCCTGCCTGGCCACGTCGCTCCAGCCAGCCCTGCGCCACCAGCTCGCCATAGGCATTTTCCACCGTGGCGCGAGAAACGCCCAGTTCCTGCGCCCACGTCCTACTGGAAGGCAAACGCGTTCCGGGCGCGAGTTCTCCTTGCTCAATGGCCGTTTTTAACTGACGAGCGATGTGCTGATAGCGCGGCATATGGTCTGCTTTTTCTGTAAAAATATGGCTCTCTTTTACAGACCATTATAGTGCTACAGTGCTCGTCATCAACACGAGGAGAAACATGATGACAACGTTACGCCAACCCTATTATGAACTGAGCCCGGAGGTTTACAGCGCTCTGGTGCAGGCGAAAAACGCGTTGGAAAAGAGCACGCTTGACCCCACGCTGATGGAGCTGATTTACCTACGTGTTTCGCAAATAAATGGTTGTGCATTTTGCCTGGAGATGCACAGTAAAGCGCTGCGTAAGGCTGGCGTGAATCAAGCTAAATTAGATGCGCTGGCAGGATGGCGGGTAAGTCACCATTTCAGCGAGCAAGAGTGCGCGGCGTTAGCCTGGGCGGAATCGGTGACGCACATTGCTGAAACCCACGCCGAAGATAATATTTACCTGCCGCTGCTCGATCATTTCAGCGCGCGTGAAATCAGCGATCTGACCTTCGCCATCGGTTTAATGAACTGCTTTAACCGTCTGGCGATCGGTATGCGAATGTGACGCATTGTTGCCGGATGGCGCTGATGTCAGCCAACTCTGTTATGCGTGAACCTGCAGGCCGGATCGGGCGTTCACGCCGCCATCCGGCAAAAATTAGCCATGCCTCCCCTACCCCGCGGCGTTCATCAGCGGCGTTAAAATCAATCGAAAATTCCCATATCTTGTATGGTTGAATCTTAATTCAACTACATCTAGTATTTCCTGTATCAACACACGACAATCCGACGCGTTTCATCGCGCCGTTTTCTCATTTTAAATGGAAATACGAATCATGAGCATTACTATTTACACTCGCAATAACTGTGTTCAGTGCCACGCCACAAAGCGGGCGATGGAAAGCCGTGGATTTGAATTTGAGATGGTGAACGTCGATCTGGTGCCGGATGCAGCGGATACGCTCCGGGCGCAAGGATTTCGTCAATTACCGGTGGTGATGGCGGGCGATTTGAGCTGGTCTGGCTTCCGCCCGGACATGATTAACCGTCTGCACCCGACACCCCACGCGGCAAACGCATGAGCGCGCTCGTCTACTTCTCCAGCAGCTCTGAAAATACGCACCGCTTTATGCAGCGTCTGGGGCTGCCTGCCACGCGTATTCCGCTCAATGAGCGGGAGCGAATTCAGGTAGACGAACCGTACATTCTGGTTGTGCCGTCATACGGCGGCGGCGGGATGGCCGGTGCGGTGCCGCGACAGGTGATCCGCTTTTTAAATGATGAACACAACCGGGCGCGCATTCGCGGCGTTATCGCCTCCGGTAATCGCAATTTCGGCGATGCCTGGGGATGCGCTGGCGATGTGATAGCACAAAAATGCGGCGTCCCCTGGCTGTACCGCTTTGAGCTCATGGGCACACAACGCGACATCGATAATGTCCGAAAAGGAGTAAATGAATTTTGGCAACAACTACCCCGGAGCGCGTAATGCAGGAAACCATGGATTACCACGCCCTGAACGCGATGCTGAATCTTTACGATAAAGCAGGCCATATTCAGTTCGACAAGGACCAGCAGGCGATCGACGCCTTCTTTGCCACCCACGTCCGCCCGCATTCCGTGACGTTTGCCAGCCAGCATGAACGTCTGGGGACGCTGGTTCGGGAAGGGTATTACGATGACGCCGTCCTCGCGCGTTACGACCGCGCCTTCGTCCTTCGCCTGTTCGAGCACGCCCATGCCAGCGGCTTTCGCTTCCAGACGTTTCTTGGCGCCTGGAAGTTCTATACCAGTTACACGCTGAAAACCTTCGACGGCAAACGTTATCTGGAACACTTTGAAGATCGGGTGACAATGGTGGCGTTGACGCTGGCGCAGGGTGACGAAACGCTGGCCACCCAACTGACCGATGAAATGCTTTCTGGTCGCTTTCAGCCCGCTACCCCGACTTTTTTAAATTGCGGCAAACAGCAGCGTGGGGAACTGGTCTCCTGCTTCCTGCTCCGTATCGAAGACAACATGGAGTCGATCGGGCGGGCGGTGAATTCGGCGCTGCAACTCTCCAAACGCGGCGGCGGCGTCGCGTTTTTACTCTCCAATCTGCGCGAGGCGGGCGCGCCGATCAAACGCATTGAGAATCAGTCTTCCGGCGTGATCCCGGTGATGAAAATGCTGGAAGACGCGTTTTCGTATGCCAACCAACTTGGCGCGCGCCAGGGGGCCGGCGCGGTTTATCTCCATGCGCACCATCCGGATATTCTGCGTTTTCTGGATACCAAACGAGAAAACGCTGACGAAAAAATCCGGATCAAAACGCTCTCTCTCGGCGTGGTGATCCCGGATATCACCTTCCGGCTGGCGAAAGAAAACGCGCAAATGGCGCTCTTTTCGCCCTATGACATACAACGACGCTACGGCAAACCGTTTGGCGATATCGCCATTAGCGAACGGTACGATGAATTAATTGCCGATCCGCACGTGCGCAAAACCTATATTAACGCCCGTGACTTTTTTCAAACACTGGCGGAGATTCAGTTCGAATCCGGGTATCCCTACATCATGTTTGAAGATACGGTAAACCGCGCGAATCCCATTGCTGGTCGCATTAATATGAGCAACCTGTGCTCAGAAATTTTACAGGTCAATAGCGCTTCCCGTTACGACGATAACCTTGACTATACCCACATCGGGCATGACATCTCCTGCAATCTCGGCTCGCTGAATATCGCTCACGTCATGGATTCACCGGACATTGGCCGTACCGTAGAAACCGCTATTCGCGGCCTGACGGCGGTGTCGGACATGAGCCATATACGCAGCGTGCCCTCAATAGCCGCCGGTAATGCCGCCTCTCATGCCATCGGTCTGGGCCAGATGAATCTGCATGGCTATCTGGCGAGGGAAGGTATTGCCTACGGTTCGCCGGAGGCGTTGGATTTCACCAATCTCTATTTTTACACCATTACCTGGCATGCCGTGCATACTTCAATGCGGCTAGCCCGCGAACGCGGCAAAACCTTCGCCGGATTTGCGCAGTCGCGCTATGCCAGCGGCGACTATTTTACGCAGTATTTACAGGACGACTGGCAACCGAAAACAGCGAAAGTCAGGGCGCTATTTGCCCGCAGCGGCATTACGCTGCCCACACGAGAAATGTGGCTAAAGCTGCGCGACGATGTGATGCGCTATGGCATCTATAACCAAAATTTGCAGGCGGTGCCGCCGACCGGTTCGATTTCTTACATTAATCATGCGACCTCCAGCATTCATCCGATTGTGGCCAAAATTGAGATTCGCAAAGAGGGCAAAACCGGGCGTGTGTATTACCCCGCGCCGTTTATGACCAATGAAAACCTGGACATGTATCAGGATGCTTACGATATCGGTCCGGAAAAAATTATTGATACCTATGCCGAGGCCACGCGCCACGTCGATCAAGGGCTGTCGCTCACCCTGTTTTTCCCCGATACCGCCACGACCCGCGATATCAACAAGGCGCAGATCTATGCCTGGCGAAAAGGTATTAAGTCCCTGTATTACATCCGGCTTCGCCAGTTGGCGCTGGAAGGTACTGAAATTGAAGGCTGCGTATCCTGCGCGCTATAAGGAAAGCCATATGAAATTATCTCGTATTAGCGCCATCAACTGGAACAAGATCCAGGACGACAAAGATCTGGAGGTATGGAACCGGCTGACCAGTAACTTCTGGCTGCCGGAAAAAGTGCCGTTATCGAATGATATTCCGGCCTGGCAGACGCTGAGCGCCGCCGAACAGCAGCTCACCATTCGCGTGTTTACGGGACTTACGCTGCTCGACACTATCCAGAACATCGCAGGCGCGCCGTCGTTAATGGCAGATGCCATCACGCCGCATGAAGAGGCAGTGCTGTCGAACATCAGCTTTATGGAAGCGGTACACGCCCGCTCTTACAGTTCTATTTTCTCCACGCTGTGCCAGACGAAAGAGGTTGATGCCGCCTACGCCTGGAGCGAAGAAAACCCACCGCTTCAGCGTAAGGCGCAGATTATTTTAGCTCATTACGTCAGCGATGAACCGCTAAAGAAAAAGATTGCCAGCGTCTTTTTAGAGTCTTTTCTGTTCTATTCCGGCTTCTGGTTGCCGATGTATTTCTCCAGCCGCGGTAAGCTCACGAACACTGCCGACCTGATTCGTTTAATCATTCGCGATGAAGCGGTTCACGGTTATTATATTGGCTATAAGTATCAGATAGCGCTACAAAAACTATCGGCAATCGAGCGTGAAGAGTTAAAGCTTTTCGCGCTGGATTTGTTGATGGAACTGTACGACAACGAAATCCGCTACACAGAAGCGTTATATGCGGAAACCGGCTGGGTTAACGACGTCAAAGCCTTCTTGTGCTACAACGCCAATAAAGCCTTAATGAACCTGGGTTATGAGGCGTTATTTCCGCCGGAGATGGCAGACGTGAATCCCGCAATCCTTGCCGCGCTCTCGCCGAATGCCGACGAAAACCATGATTTCTTTTCCGGCTCAGGTTCATCTTATGTGATGGGGAAAACAGTCGAAACCGAAGACGAAGACTGGAATTTTTAACCTTACGGGCATGGGAAATAACGTTACATTTCCCATGCCTTTATTTCAAGCAATAGGGAGTCAAATCGCGCAAATATTACAACATGTCCTACACTCAATACGAGTGACATTATTCACCTGGATTCCCCCAATTCAGGTGGATTTTTGCTGGTTGTTCCAAAAAATATCTCTTCCTCCCCATTCGCGTTCAGCCCTTATATCATGGGAAATCACAGCCGATAGCACCTCGCAATATTCATGCCAGAAGCAAATTCAGGGTTGTCTCAGATTCTGAGTATGTTAGGGTAGAAAAAGGTAACTATTTCTATCAGGTAACATATCGACATAAGTAAATAACAGGAATCATTCTATTGCATGGCAATTAAATTAGAAGTGAAGAATCTGTATAAAATATTTGGAGAGCATCCGCAGCGTGCCTTCAAATATATTGAAAAGGGACTATCGAAAGAGCAAATACTGGAAAAAACGGGGCTATCGCTTGGCGTTAAAGACGCCAGTCTGGCCATTGAAGAAGGCGAGATATTTGTCATCATGGGATTATCCGGCTCGGGTAAATCCACAATGGTACGCCTTCTCAATCGCCTGATTGAACCCACCCGCGGACAGGTACTGATTGACGGCGTTGATATTGCCAAAATATCAGACGCTGAGCTTCGCGAGGTGCGCAGGAAAAAGATTGCGATGGTCTTCCAGTCATTTGCGCTCATGCCGCATATGACCGTGCTGGATAATACGGCATTCGGTATGGAATTAGCGGGCATCGCGGCGCAAGAGCGTCGCGAAAAAGCGCTGGACGCCTTGCGTCAGGTGGGGCTTGAGAATTACGCTCACGCCTACCCGGATGAACTTTCCGGTGGGATGCGTCAGCGTGTTGGGCTTGCCCGCGCGCTGGCAATCAACCCTGATATCTTATTAATGGATGAAGCGTTTTCCGCCCTCGATCCATTAATTCGTACCGAAATGCAGGATGAGCTGGTGAAATTACAGGCGAAACATCAGCGCACCATTGTCTTTATTTCCCACGATCTTGATGAGGCTATGCGTATTGGCGACAGGATTGCCATTATGCAAAATGGCGAGGTCGTACAGGTTGGTACGCCGGATGAGATCCTGAATAATCCGGCAAATGATTATGTCCGCACGTTCTTCCGTGGCGTGGATATTAGTCAGGTCTTTAGCGCCAAAGATATTGCCCGTCGCAGCCCGGTCGGATTAATTCGTAAAACGCCAGGTTTCGGTCCCCGTTCGGCACTGAAATTATTACAGGACGAAGACCGTGAATATGGTTACGTCATTGAGCGTGGCAATAAATTCGTGGGCGTCGTGTCCATCGACTCATTAAAAGCGGCATTAAGCCAGGCGCAAGGGATTGAAGCGGCGCTTATCGACGACCCTTTAGTCGTTGATGCGCAAACCCCACTCAGCGAGTTGCTCTCTCACGTCGGCCAGGCGCCCTGCGCGGTGCCGGTTGTCGATGAAGAACACCAGTATGTTGGCATTATTTCAAAACGTATGTTGCTACAGGCTTTAGATCGCGAGGGGGGTAACAATGGCTGATCAAACGAATCCGTGGGATACCGCACAGGTGGCCGATACTACGACGCAAACGGCTGATGCCTGGGGAACACCGGCAGGCGTAGCCACGGACGGCGGCAGTACCGACTGGTTGAACAGCGCGCCCGCGCCAGCCCCTGAACACTTTTCTCTTCTGGACCCGTTCCATAAGACGCTGATCCCGCTGGATAGCTGGGTCACAGAGGGAATCGACTGGGTCGTCACCCATTTCCGTCCCCTTTTTCAGGGGATTCGTGTGCCGGTGGATTACATCCTCAACGGCTTTCAGCAACTGCTGCTGGGAATGCCCGCCCCTGTGGCGATTATTCTCTTTGCGCTGATTGCCTGGCAGGTTTCCGGCGTGGGCATGGGGATCGCGACGCTGATATCGCTGATCGCCATCGGCGCGATCGGCGCCTGGTCGCAGGCGATGATTACCCTGGCGCTGGTATTGACCGCCCTGTTGTTCTGCGTCGTGATCGGATTACCGATGGGAATCTGGCTGGCGCGCAGCCCGCGCGCAGCCAAAATAGTTCGTCCGCTGCTGGATGCGATGCAGACCACGCCCGCGTTTGTCTATCTGGTGCCGATTGTCATGTTATTCGGCATCGGTAACGTGCCGGGCGTGGTGGTGACGATTATTTTTGCTCTACCGCCGATTGTACGCCTGACGATCCTGGGCATTAACCAGGTGCCTGCCGACTTAATTGAAGCGTCGCGCTCGTTCGGCGCCAGCCCGCGCCAAATGTTGTTCAAAGTGCAACTACCGCTGGCGATGCCCACCATTATGGCAGGCGTTAATCAGACGCTGATGCTGGCTCTCTCGATGGTCGTCATCGCCTCGATGATTGCGGTCGGCGGACTTGGCCAGATGGTACTACGCGGCATTGGTCGTCTTGATATGGGGCTGGCAACCGTCGGCGGCGTCGGCATTGTGATTCTTGCCATCATTCTGGACCGTCTGACGCAGGCCGTCGGGCGCGACTCGCGTAGCCGCGGTAACCGTCGCTGGTATACCACCGGTCCTGTTGGGCTAATCACCCGCCCTTTCGTTAAGTAACTCTCCTGACGCCCGGTGACATTGCGCTTACCGGGCTTACAACTCCCTACCATAATTAAAGGAACAACGATGCGACATACCGTGATATTTGCCTCAGCGTTTGCCACCCTTGTCACCGCCAGCGCTTTCGCTGCCGACCTGCCTGGCAAAGGCATTACCGTCCAACCTATCCAAAGCACGATTTCTGAAGAGACCTTCCAGACGTTACTGGTCAGTCGGGCGCTGGAAAAGTTGGGTTATACCGTAAATAAGCCGAGTGAAGTCGATTACAACGTAGGCTACACCTCCATCGCCTCTGGCGATGCGACGTTTACCGCCGTGAACTGGCAACCGCTGCATGATGATATGTATGCCGCAGCAGGCGGAGACAACAAGTTTTACCGCGAGGGCGTCTTCGTCTCCGGCGCTGCGCAGGGCTATCTGATCGATAAAAAAACCGCCGAGCAGTACAACATCACCAATATCGCTCAGCTAAAAGATCCGAAAATCGCCAAAATCTTCGATACTAATGGCGACGGAAAAGCGGACATGATGGGCTGCTCGCCGGGCTGGGGCTGCGAAGCCGTAATCAATCACCAGAATAAAGCGTTTGATTTGCAAAAAACCGTTGAGGTCAGCCACGGTAACTATGCGGCGATGATGGCTGATACCATTACCCGTTTTAAAGAAGGCAAGCCGGTGCTGTATTACACCTGGACCCCGTACTGGGTGAGCGATGTAATGAAGCCGGGTAAAGATGTCGTCTGGCTACAGGTGCCGTTCTCCTCCCTGCCAGGCGAACAGAAAAATATTGATACTAAACTGCCGAACGGCGCGAACTATGGGTTCCCGGTTAATACCATGCATATTGTCGCCAATAAGGCATGGGCGGAGAAAAATCCGGCGGCGGCGAAACTGTTCGCCATCATGAAGCTGCCGCTGGCGGATATCAACGCGCAGAACGCCATGATGCATGCCGGTAAATCGTCTGAAGCCGATGTTCAGGGCCACGTAGACGGCTGGATCAACGCCCACCAGCAGCAGTTTGACGGCTGGGTGAAAGAAGCGCTGGCCGCGCAGAAATAAGATCGTTTTTTATGCCGGATAAGGCGCAGTTCATGCGCCGCTATCCGGCCAACGCAATCTCTCCTCAAAGCGCACGATTCATCACGTCACCGTTCCCCTTTATTCATCAACATCCGCTATGATTGTTTTCCCAGGAAATAATTATCTGAATCACGATTACCATAATGACGAAACCCACTCATGAGCTTAGCCCGGCGCTGATCGTTTTAATGTCTGTGGCCACGGGTCTGGCGGTCGCCAGCAACTACTATGCCCAGCCGCTGCTTGATACCATCGCGCATCACTTTTCGCTTTCCGCCAGCTCCGCAGGGTTTATCGTTACCGCCGCGCAGTTGGGCTATGCCGCTGGCCTGTTGTTTCTGGTGCCGCTCGGCGACATGTTTGAACGCCGAACGCTGATTGTCTCCATGACGTTGCTGGCGGCTGGCGGAATGCTGATCACCGCCAGCAGTCAGTCGCTTAGCATGATGATACTCGGAACGGCCTTAACCGGACTGTTCTCCGTGGTGGCGCAGATTCTGGTTCCGCTGGCCGCCACACTTGCGACGCCCGCCACCCGCGGTAAAGTGGTCGGCACCATTATGAGCGGCCTGTTGCTGGGGATCCTGCTGGCGCGAACGGTCGCCGGACTGCTGGCAAACCTCGGCGGTTGGCGCACCGTATTTTGGGTAGCGTCGGCGCTGATGGCGCTGATGGCCGTCGCGTTATGGCGCGGACTGCCAAAGCTCAAATCCGACACCCATCTTAACTACCCGCAACTGTTGGGTTCTGTATTCAGCCTGTTTATTCACGATAAGCTGCTGCGTACCCGCGCACTGCTGGGCTGTCTGACCTTTGCTAATTTCAGCATCCTCTGGACATCAATGGCCTTTTTGCTCGCCGCGCCGCCGTTTAGCTACTCCGAGGGGATGATTGGCCTGTTTGGCCTGGCGGGGGCCGCCGGCGCTTTAGGCGCGCGTCCGGCTGGCGGATTTGCCGATAAAGGTAAATCTCACCTCACCACCACGTTCGGCTTACTGCTGCTGTTACTCTCCTGGCTGGCTATCTGGCTTGGGCACACCTCGGTACTGGCGCTGATTATTGGCATTCTGGTACTGGACCTCACCGTTCAGGGGGTACATATCACCAATCAGACGGTCATCTATCGTTTGCATCCGGATGCGCGTAACCGGCTCACCGCCGGCTATATGACCAGCTACTTTATCGGTGGCGCCGCGGGGTCGCTGATTTCCGCCTCCGCCTGGCAACATGCCGGCTGGGCCGGCGTTTGTCTGGCGGGTGTCACGGTAGCCTTACTTAATTTACTGGTCTGGTGGCGAGGTTTTCACCGACAGGAAGCCGTAAATTAAGCGGATAGTGAGCGTTTACCTTTGTTTAAGCTCCTTAGGGTGTTAAGGAGCTCCCCAGTCTGTTAAGGTTATGCTATTCATTTATCATGGTTATTTTTATACCGGTGAAGAATAATATAATTCTATGGAAAGCCCTGCATCCCCATCTGCTCCCAGGCCAATAGCGCCCGTTCAAGGATTCGAAGGTCGTTCACCGATAGCTATCCGTGATATTCCGGTGGCTTTTGCATCGGGTTGTAAGGCCGTTTACCCGGCTTTCGCCCCTCCCGCTTATCGTTCTCTCCTGATTTTTTCATGCAGGCACTCACGCTTTTCTCGTCATTCCTGGATTTGCCGCAGGCGGCGCTTTACCGGGCCCAATGTTCCCGCTGACGTCTCAGTCTGCGTATCATTGGTTGCTTTATAGCCTGAAAGAATGATTTTGTATTAATAATACATTTACTTTATTTGTCACTGTCGTTACTATATCGGCTGAAATTAATGAGGTCATGCCCAAATGGATAGTTCGTTTACGCCCATTGAACAAATGCTAAAATTTCGCGCCAGCCGTCACGAAGACTTTCCTTATCAGGAAATTCTTTTGACTCGTCTTTGTATGCACATGCAAGGCAAGCTCCTGGAAAACCGCAATAAGATGCTGAAGGCTCAAGGGATTAACGAGACGTTGTTTATGGCGTTGATTACGCTGGAGTCTCAGGAAAACCACAGTATTCAGCCGTCTGAATTAAGCTGCGCGCTGGGTTCATCTCGCACCAATGCGACACGCATTGCAGATGAGCTGGAAAAACGCGGCTGGATTGAGCGTCGTGAGAGCGATAACGACCGCCGTTGCCTGCATCTGCAATTAACGGAGAAAGGCCAGGCATTTTTGCAAGAAGTGCTTCCGCCTCAGCATCATTGTCTGCATCAACTCTGGTCATCACTTAGCACAGCCGAAAAAGATCAACTTGAGCACATCACTCGTAAACTCCTGACGCGTCTTGATCAAATGGAGCAGGAAGGCACTGTTCTTGAGGCGCTGCGCTAAAGCGCCGACCCGCTCAAAAATCCAGATTAATAACAGGAAAGCGGACAGGCCGGCACGCGTTACTGCTGGCCTTTCTGACAACAGGTCGGCTCAGCCGATGTGAATAATAAGATCGTGGAGAACAACATGAGCGCAAATGCGGAGATCCAAACCCCGCAGCAACCGGCTAAGAAGAAAGGCAAACGCAAAACAGCGCTGCTACTTCTTACCTTGCTCTTTGTTATTATTGCCGTGGCATATGGAATTTATTGGTTTTTAGTATTGCGTCATATTGAAGAGACAGATGATGCTTACGTGGCAGGGAACCAGGTTCAAATCATGGCGCAGGTGTCAGGCAGCGTGACGAAAGTCTGGGCTGATAACACCGACTTTGTAAAAGAGGGCGATGTTCTGGTCACGCTCGATCAGACTGACGCCAAACAAGCGTTTGAAAAAGCCAAAACGGCGCTGGCCTCCAGTGTGCGCCAGACGCACCAGTTGATGATTAACAGCAAGCAGTTGCAGGCGAATATCGACGTGCAAAAAACCGCCCTGGCGCAAGCGCAAAGCGACCTTAACCGTCGTGTGCCGCTGGGTAATGCCAATCTTATTGGCCGGGAAGAGCTGCAACACGCCCGCGATGCCGTCGCCAGCGCGCAGGCACAGCTGGATGTCGCCATTCAACAGTACAATGCCAACCAGGCAATGATACTCAACAGTAATCTGGAAGATCAGCCCGCGGTTCAACAAGCGGCGACCGAAGTGCGTAACGCCTGGCTGGCGCTGGAGCGTACTCGCATCGTCAGCCCAATGACTGGTTATGTCTCCCGCCGCGCCGTCCAGCCTGGCGCGCAAATCAGCCCCACCACGCCGCTGATGGCCGTGGTGCCTGCAACCGATCTGTGGGTGGACGCTAACTTTAAAGAAACCCAATTAGCGAATATGCGCATTGGGCAGCCAGTGACGGTGATTACTGATATTTATGGCGACGACGTAAAATACACCGGTAAAGTCGTCGGTCTGGATATGGGAACAGGCAGCGCCTTCTCCCTGCTGCCCGCGCAAAATGCGACGGGTAACTGGATTAAAGTGGTTCAACGTCTGCCGGTACGCGTCGAACTGGACGCCCGCCAGTTAGAACAACATCCGCTGCGTATTGGTTTATCGACGCTGGTCACCGTGGATACCGCTAATCGCGACGGTCAGGTACTGGCCAGCCAGGTACGAACGACGCCGGTTGCCGAAAGTAACGCACGCGAAATTAATCTCGCGCCGGTCAATAAACTGATCGACGACATCGTACAGGCTAACGCGGGTTAATCCTGAGGTGCGTGTGATGCAACAGCAAAAACCGCTGGAGGGCGCGCAGCTCGTCATCATGACGATCGCGCTGTCGCTGGCGACATTCATGCAGGTGCTGGACTCCACCATTGCCAACGTGGCGATTCCGACCATCGCCGGGAACCTGGGTTCTTCCCTAAGCCAGGGGACATGGGTTATCACCTCTTTCGGGGTGGCGAACGCTATCTCGATTCCCTTAACCGGCTGGCTGGCGAAACGTTTTGGCGAAGTCAAACTGTTCATGTGGTCGACGGTCGCCTTTGCCGCGGCCTCCTGGGCCTGTGGCGTATCCAGCAGCCTGAATATGCTGATCTTCTTCCGCGTGGTGCAGGGCGTGGTCGCCGGGCCGCTGATTCCGCTCTCGCAAAGCCTGTTGCTGAATAACTATCCGCCTGCAAAGCGCTCCATTGCGCTGGCGCTCTGGTCAATGACCGTCATTGTCGCGCCGATTTGCGGCCCGATTCTGGGGGGCTACATCAGTGATAATTACCACTGGGGATGGATTTTCTTCATCAACGTTCCGATTGGCATCGCCGTCGTCCTGATGACGTTACACACGCTGCGCGGACGTGAAACGCATACCGAACGGCGACGTATTGACGCCGTCGGGCTGGCGCTACTGGTGATTGGCATCGGCAGCCTGCAAATTATGCTCGATCGCGGTAAAGAGCTGGACTGGTTCTCCTCGCAGGAAATTATCATCCTGACCGTGGTCGCCGTCATCGCCATCAGTTTCCTGATCGTCTGGGAACTGACCGACGATCACCCTATCGTCGATCTTTCTCTTTTTAAATCGCGTAACTTCACGATTGGCTGCTTGTGCATCAGCCTTGCCTATATGCTCTATTTCGGCGCCATTGTTCTATTGCCGCAGCTTTTGCAAGAGGTGTACGGCTATACCGCAACGTGGGCAGGTCTGGCGTCAGCGCCAGTCGGTATTATTCCGGTAATTTTGTCGCCGATTATCGGACGCTTCGCGCATAAACTGGATATGCGCAGGCTGGTCACGTTCAGCTTCATTATGTACGCCGTCTGTTTTTACTGGCGCGCCTGGACGTTCGAACCGGGTATGGATTTCGGCGCTTCCGCATGGCCGCAGTTTATTCAGGGATTTGCCGTCGCCTGCTTCTTTATGCCGCTGACCACCATTACGCTCTCCGGGTTACCGCCAGAACGGCTGGCGGCGGCATCAAGCCTGTCGAACTTCACGCGAACGCTGGCAGGTTCCATCGGCACCTCGATTACCACCACTATGTGGACCGATCGTGAGTCGCTACACCATGCTCAGCTCACCGAGTCGGTTACGGCGTATAATCCAAACGCTCAGACTATGTACGATAAACTGGAAGGCTTAGGGATGACGCACCAACAGGCGTCAGGCTGGATAGCCCAGCAAATCACGAATCAGGGGCTGATTATTTCCGCCAACGAAATCTTCTGGATGTCGGCGGGGATCTTCCTGGTGCTGCTCGGCCTGGTGTGGTTCGCCAAACCGCCCTTCGGTGCGGGCGGCGGCGGTGGCGGCGCGCACTAACTATCTGATAAAAGGGATCTGCGGATCCCTTTTTTAGTAGACCAACAATCAGAAGAAATATTTGAATCTCAGACGCCCGCCGTAACGCGCATCTTCACTGTTATCGCCATTATTCGGATTGGCCTCTACCCATGAAGCATAGGCACCGAGGTAGATGTTAAAGTTTTTCATATCCATCACGTTGGGGAATAAATATGAGGCATGAATAGTGTGAATGTCATAATTGCCGGGATCGGTGACCCAGCAATCGTCCTCACAAACGGCATCGATATTGGTAGCATTAAAGGCTTCGATTTTGTTATGCGCATAGATATAACCCAGTTCAAATCGATGCCACAACGCATTCACCCCGGCGGTAAAATCTGTCTCATCGGTCGCGTCCATATAGGCGGTATTCAGGTTAATCACTGCGCCATCTTCCGGGTCAGTTTTTTGACCATTCCAGGTCATGGTAAAACCATAGCCCGTACGATCTGACTGATCGATCCACTTCCCATTCTCATAATAGCCATAGGCGTTGTTAACGACGTTACTTTCCATCGCTATCGCCGTTGAAAAACGCCCGTTTTGCCAGGCGATAACCGGACGGACGTAAGCCACGTTTTTATCGTTGCTTAAATCCATTCCGTGGTACTGCTTCTCGGTATATAACGTACTGCCATTTTCCAGCAATGTGTTAACTTCGAAATACCAGTTGTCGATGGTTTTACTCAGCAGGAAGTTACCCCCGCTGTCGCTACGTCCCCGTCCTTCTTTCATCATATAGATATAGCCGTAACCGTCACTGTAAAGATCGTTCGCTGTATTCCCCGAATATTCAATAAACGTATCCTGATTCAGCGGGAACATATCGTAGGCTTCAAAACGACCAACCTTAATTTTCCAGTCATTCTCACGACCAAAGAAGAAAACGGCATCATCAAGGTTCATTTTTCCGGTCAGGTCCGCCAGAGGCTGTACAGAGAATCCGGCAAAATTACCGTTGTCCAGCCGCTGGTAGCCATCAAAGCCCAGCAACAGGCGTCCGTTAATATCCCAGCGTTCATTGGTTCCCGGTGCCCAATCTTTATTCGCTGACGTTCTCGTCGATGTCAGACTACCGGAACGGCTTGCCGCATCCATATTAAATTCGACATCGCCATAGAACTTAATATCGCTGAATCCGGATAAAGTCAGCTTCGGCGGCGTTTTATCTGCTGCAATGGGCTCGGCGGACTGGACATTCACCGTCGGCGTAGCGGCGACCTGCTGCTGTTTCAACGAGCGAATTTGCGCCTCGGCATCGGATGCCCGTTTTTCAGCATTAACAACACGTTGCTCCAGTTCAGCCAGACGCTGCTCAATAGTGATATTATTCGCTGCCCAAAGGTTATGAGAAAAGCAAGCACCGATCATCAGCGCTAAATATTTAGCCTTCATTTTTTATCCCTTAAGTTTGATGTATACCAGATAAGATTTGCTAAAAACCCCATCGACCGGCTATTAGTAGAGTCTTGTTATTACCTGGATATCTGGCGCATTCCATTATGTTTTTCTATTAATTATTTATGATTTTTAGTTTATGTGATCAATACACTCTGGCATCGTGAGTTATCCGCCTTTTCTGTTTACCAGATCACATTTTATTATTTAACAGGCCAGGCATTACTTAATTTAAAATGTATTCTCGCCGCAAATATAATAAACGCAAATTATATTAAGCAATAAAAAACCCCGGCCATAAACCGGGGTTAATTTAAATACTGGAACCGCTTACAAATAAGACTAAATATGCAGTTCCTGCAGTTTTTCTTTCGGCAGCGCCAGCTCTTTATTGCTGTTCACGCGCACATCACGCTCCAGAATATGACGGGCAATGTCCTGCGCTTCACTGAGCGAGTGCATCTGATACGTACCGCACTGGTAAACGTTCAGCTCCGGGATCTGGTTTTGATCCTGCACTTTCAGCACATCCGCCATCGCCGCTTTCCAGGCGTCGGCAACACGCTGCTCGTCCGGCGTGCCAATCAGGCTCATGTAAAAGCCGGTGCGGCAGCCCATCGGCGAGATATCGATAATCTCAACGCCGTTACCGTTGAGGTGGTCGCGCATAAAGCCAGCAAACAGATGCTCAAGCGTATGAATCCCTTTTTCCGGCATCACTTCTTTGTTCGGAATGCAAAAACGCAGATCAAACACGGTGATTGCGTCGCCATGCGGGGTGTTCATCGTTTTTGCAACCCGGACCGCCGGCGCTTGCATCCGGGTATGATCGACTGCGAAGCTATCTAATAATGGCATTTAGTCACCTCCGATAATTTTTTAAAAATAAACTGAACTCTTTGTTCCGGGGCGAGTCTGAGTATATGAAAGACGCGCATTTGTTATCATCATCCCTGTTTTCAGCGATGAAATTTTGGCCACTCCGTGAGTGGCCTTTTTCTTTTGGGTCAGGCGTGTTTTGCAAGCCACGCGGCAAACGGCTCGGTATCCGCCGCCTCAATCTCCTGCTGACGACGTACTGAAGCGTCACGTTCAGCAATAAACTCTTCTTCCTGTAAAATCTCCAGCGGCTCTTCGCGTAACAGATTACGGTAAGCCTCACCGAACGCTTTCCCGGTGCCGCCAATGCCTTCATCAATCATAGACCGTAGGATCCGGGCGGAGAATGTCAGTTCAGGATTATCAAAGCAGGCGACCAACTCGTCACACACCTTTTGATACTCCTCTCCCCCGTGGATACTGTCCAGCGTTTGCGCCACGCGTTTCAGATCGCGGAAAAGATCTTTCCCGACTTTGGGCAGCGGGAACTGCGCAGTTTCACAGCCAATGCCTAACGTCAGGCCCGGCTTACGCCCTTCCAGAATAACGCGATTCCAGTTAGTACGCGTACATAACAGCTCATCGCTACTCATTTCCGGCGCATCGGCCAATACGCACCAGACCATAAACAGATCGAGGAAGCGCACCTGTTGCTCGTCTACGCCGATCGGTGAGAACGGATTAATATCGAGAGAACGAACTTCAATATACTCAATACCACCACGCAGAAGCGCGTCAGAAGGCGATTCGCCGCTGCGCGTCACGCGCTTGGGACGAATGGGCGCGTACAGCTCATTTTCAATTTGCAGAACGTTGCTGTTAATCTGTAGCCGCTTACCGTCTTTTTCCACACCAATCCGTGCGTACTCCTCGGAAGGGGTTTTAATCGCGCGCTTCAGACCTGCAACGTATTCATGCAAATCGTTAAACGTAATTCCGAGATTGCTTTGCGACTTATTGGTATAGCCCAAATCACTCAAACGCAGCGACGTCGCATACGGCAGGTAGTACATGCCGCAGTCCGTTTTTTCAAACGGTAATGTGGTTGGCTTTCCTTGCAGGAAAGAGGAACAAATGGCCGGAGACGCGCCAAACAGATAGGGGATGACCCAGCCAAAACGGTAATAGTTGCGAATCAGACGAAAATAGCCGGCAGAAATTTTTTCTTTTGCCGCTTCGCCTTCCGTAACGCCGCATTTCGCCTGCCAGAACGCCATCGGTAATGAAAAATTGTAATGTACGCCGGAGATGGTTTGCATCAAAGCGCCATAACGATTTTTCAGCCCTTCGCGATAGAGCGTCTTAAAACGCCCGGTATTGGATGTGCCGTACTGCGCCAGCTCTATGTCCTGCCCTTCCGCAATATAGCAGGGCATACTTAATGGCCACATCCGCTCATCGCCCAGTTTCCTGGCCGTATACCGATGGAGATCGCGCATAAAGGTGAGCATATGCTGGATATCGCCATCGACTGGCGTAATAAACTCCAGTAGGGCTTCCGCAAAATCTGTGGTAATCCATTTATGGGTCAGCGCTGAACCTAACGCTTCAGGATGACCTGTTGTCGCCAGCGTGCCATCAGCATTGACACGCAGCGTTTCGCGCTCTAACCCGCGCTGTATCCCCTTTAACGCCTGAGGATGTTTTTCCAGCCAGGCCAGAGCCTGTGATACGTCCGGGATCAAATTGACCTCCCGCCTGTCCAAATCGTTTTAATAAGCATAACTGTAATGGCGGCCATACATGCCAAACCTACAATTATTACCACCACATCATGCCCTGAACCGTCGCCGCTGCGAGCGCAACATAGCGCAGCGCCTTACCAAGACACAAAAAAAAGATCGTCCGCCCCCACGGGATGCGCATCCATCCCGCTAACAGGCACAACAAATCACCGATGACCGGCATCCAGCTTAATAATAGTGTGGCTGCGCCATAACGCTTTAGCCAGCCAGTCGCTTTTTCCTGCCAACGCGACGTTTTGCGCAGCGGAAAGAAACGCCCAAGAATAACGTTAGTTACCCCTCCAAGGCTATTACCCATTGTTGCTGTTAAGACTAAGACCCAGGGATGGCTGACGCCGGAGACCAGCATAGCAACCAAAACCACCTCAGAATTACCGGGTAACAGCGTCGCGCTGAGAAAACTACTGGCAAACAGAGACAGGAGCGACAGTCCGTCACTCACAATAGTCGGACATCCACGGCATCCATTCCCGCCGCCCGCGCCGCCTGTAAACCAAAATCGGCATCTTCAAATACCACGCACTGCGTCGGCATGACGCCCATCCGCTGGGCGCACAGTAGGAAGGTGTCAGGCGCAGGTTTGTGATGCTGTACGTGATCTGCCGCCACAACCGCATCAAAATAACGACGCAGCCCCAGATGCGCTAACAGGGCTTCCGCGATAGCGCTTTCGCTACCGGTACCGACCGACATGGGACGCCGCCCATGCCACGCTTTAACCACCTCAACCAGCGGCAGCGGTTCTACGCAGTCCAGCAGGATGCTTTTTACCGCGTCGGTTTTCTCACGCGCCAGTGACAGGGGATCAAGATCGGCATGGTTAAGCTCAATGATTGACTGGGCGATAAGCCAGGTTGGCGAACCGTTAAGCGCGACCATTGCCTGTTCATCAAAACGAAGACCATAGCGCCCCAAAACCTCACGCCACGCTTTGCGATGCGTGGGTTCGGTATCCAGGAGAGTACCGTCCATATCAAAAATCAAACCAGCATAACGTGCGTACATCGTGTTCTCGCAAACCGAATAACCAGACAGTACTTTATCGCAATTGGTTGATTTTGTCGCTAATAGAGATGAAGAGGTATATTCAGGATAAGGGGGAAAAGCGATTGCAGGGCAGTAACGTATCCGGGAGGATTACTCGCCCTTCGGGCCGTTGCTGATGCAACGTTATCCTTCTGATGCCAGCGGTGATTACCGCTATCTTATCTGCATCTTCATCGCTGAAAGTATGGAGAATATGGTGCATCCGGGAGGATTACTCGCCTTACGGCTCGCCCTTCGGGCCGTTGCTGACGCAACGTTATCCTTCCTGGTGCCAGCGGTGATTATAACTATCTTATCTGCATCTTCATCGCTGAAAGTACGGAGAATATGGTGCATCCGGGAGGATTCGAACCTCCGACCGCTCGGTTCGTAGCCGAGTACTCTATCCAGCTGAGCTACGGATGCATTGGAAATGATGTTTACTACAAGATTTGATGTCGCATTTACTGCCACACTAAATAAGATGGTGCATCCGGGAGGATTACTCGCCTTACGGCTCGCCCTTCGGGCCGTTGCTGACGCAACGTTATCCTTCCTGGTGCCAGCGGTGATTACCGCTATCTTATCCGTATCTTCATCACTGAAAGTACGGAGAATATGGTGCATCCGGGAGGATTCGAACCTCCGACCGCTCGGTTCGTAGCCGAGTACTCTATCCAGCTGAGCTACGGATGCATCGGAAAACTTGCTTTACTGCCGATATTGATACCGCGGTGAAAGCCGTATCAAGTAAGAGATGGTGCATCCGGGAGGATTCGAACCTCCGACCGCTCGGTTCGTAGCCGAGTACTCTATCCAGCTGAGCTACGGATGCATCGGGAAACTTACTTTACTGCAGATTTTGATACCGCGGTGAAAGCCGTATCAGGTAAGAGATGGTGCATCCGGGAGGATTCGAACCTCCGACCGCTCGGTTCGTAGCCGAGTACTCTATCCAGCTGAGCTACGGATGCAAATGGCGGTGAGGCGGGGATTCGAACCCCGGATGCAGCTTTTGACCGCATACTCCCTTAGCAGGGGAGCGCCTTCAGCCTCTCGGCCACCTCACCACACGCCTCTTACGAGTGCTTCGAAGAACTTGTTCTGCTCATCGTCGCTGCGTGGCGCACATATTACTTTCTGGGACTTATAAGTCAAACAATTTTTCCAGAGCTTTTATCGTTTGCACACTTCACGCTCAATTAGTCTGTAAAAAAGCCAAAAAGAGTGTTTTATCAACAGATAATTTGATGACACGCTGGCCGCCAAAAGCGCACCATATCAACAGTGAGGTTGAAAAAAGTCATGAAGGGACAACGCGGGCGAGCGAGAAGAGAGGCTGCGTCTCACCCGAAAAGTGAGACGCGAAAACCTTAGTAACTGGACTGCTGGGATTTTTCAGCCTGGATACGCTGGTAGATCTCTTCACGATGGACAGAAACTTCTTTCGGGGCGTTCACGCCAATACGCACCTGGTTGCCCTTCACCCCTAAAACTGTCACGGTGACCTCATCGCCAATCATGAGGGTCTCACCAACTCGACGAGTCAGAATCAGCATTCTTTGCTCCTTGAAAGATTAAAAGAGTCGGGTCTCTCTGTATCCCGGCATTATCCATCATATAACGCCAAAAAGTAAGCGATGACAAACACCTTAGGTGTAAGCAGTCATGGCATTACATTCTGTTAAACCTAAGTTTAGCCGATATACAAAACTTCAACCTGACTTTATCGTTGTCGATAGCGTTGACGTAAACGCCGCAGCACGGGCTGCGGCGCCAACGAACGCTTATAATTATTGCAATTTTGCGCTGACCCAGCCTTGTACACTGGCTAACGCTGCAGGCAGAGCTGCCGCATCCGTACCACCGGCTTGCGCCATGTCCGGACGACCGCCACCCTTACCGCCCACCTGCTGAGCGACCATCCCAATCAATTCCCCTGCTTTAACCCGGTCGGTCACATCCTTCGACACGCCCGCAATCAGAGAAACCTTACCTTCAACAACCGTTGCCAGTACGATAACGGTAGACCCCAGTTGATTTTTCAGATCATCAACCATGGTTCGCAGCATTTTCGGCTCAATACCAGCAAGCTCGCTAACCAGGAGCTTCACGCCGTTGAGATCGACCGCTTTACTGGAAAGATTTGCACTCTCCTGCGCTGCGGCCTGGTCCTTCAACTGCTGCAACTCTTTTTCCAGCTGACGTGTACGTTCCAGCACGGCACGCACTTTGTCGCCCAGATTCTGGCTGTCGCCCTTCAGCAGCTGCGCAATATCGTTTAAGCGATCGCTTTGCGCATGAACGGTGGCCATAGCGCCTTCACCGGTTACCGCCTCAATACGACGAATGCCCGCTGCGGTGCCGGACTCAGAGATAATACGGAATAGACCGATATCACCGGTACGACTGGCGTGAGTACCGCCGCACAGTTCAGTAGAGAAATCGCCCATGCTCAGAACGCGTACACGTTCGTCATATTTCTCGCCAAACAGCGCCATGGCCCCTTTCGCCTTCGCCGCGTCGAGATCCATGATGTTCGTTTCAATCGGCAGGTTGCGGCGAATTTGCGCATTCACCAAATCTTCAACCTCACGAATCTCCGACGGCTTCATCGCTTCATTGTGCGAGAAGTCGAAGCGCAGCACTTTATCGCTAACCAGCGAACCTTTCTGCGCAACGTGTGTCCCAAGCACCTGGCGCAACGCCGCGTGCATCAGGTGCGTGGCGGAGTGGTTCAGACGGATACGTGCGCGGCGCGCTTCATCTACGTCAGCCTGTACCGCATCGCCCACTTTCAGAGCGCCCGCAGACAATTTGCCGAGGTGACCAATCGCCTGACCATATTTTTGCGTGTCGTCCACAGCGAAAGTAAATCCAGCGCCTTTCAGCTCGCCTTTATCGCCAACCTGACCGCCTGATTCCGCATAGAATGGGGTCTGATCCAGCACGACAACCGCTTCCTGTCCCGCGTTAATCGCTTCAACCGCTTTACCATCGACAAACAGCGCAGTCACTTTGCCGTTCAGTTCCAGATGGTCATAACCTTTAAATTCAGAAGCGCTATCAACGCGGATCATCGCGTTGTAGTCCGCGCCAAAACCGCTAGCTTCGCGCGCGCGACGGCGTTGCTCTTCCATAGCGGCTTCAAAACCGGCTTCATCGACTTTGATGTTGCGCTCACGGCAGACGTCCGCCGTTAGATCGACCGGGAAACCATAAGTATCATACAGACGGAAAGCGGTTTCGCCGTCCAGGGTGTCGCCCTGCAATTTCGCCAGTTCTTCATCCAGCAGCGCCAGACCGCGCTCCAGCGTACGGGCGAACTGCTCTTCTTCCGTTTTCAGAACCTGTTCGACCTGCGCCTGCTGACGTTTCAACTCTTCGCCTGCGGAGCCCATTACCTCAATCAGCGGCCCAACCAGCTTGTAGAAGAAGGTCTCTTTCGCGCCCAGCATGTTGCCGTGACGAACCGCGCGACGAATAATGCGACGCAGCACATAGCCACGGTTTTCATTCGACGGCAGCACGCCATCGGCAACCAGGAATGCGCAAGAACGGATGTGGTCGGCGATAACGCGCAGCGATTTATTACCCAGATCGGTGGCGCCAGTGACTTTCGCTACCGCTTCAATCAACGTGCGGAACAGGTCGATGTCATAGTTAGAGTTAACGTGTTGCAGTACCGCGGCAATACGCTCCAGCCCCATACCGGTATCTACAGACGGTTTCGGCAATGGTTCCATCGTCCCGTCAGCCTGACGGTTGAACTGCATAAAGACGATGTTCCAGATCTCAATATAGCGATCGCCGTCTTCTTCCGGGCTTCCCGGAGGGCCGCCCCAGATGTGGTCGCCATGATCGTAGAAGATTTCGGTGCACGGACCGCAGGGACCGGTGTCGCCCATCTGCCAGAAGTTATCCGATGCGTATGGCGCGCCTTTATTGTCGCCGATACGGATAATACGCTCGCGCGGGATGCCGACTTCTTTTTCCCAGATCTCATAGGCTTCGTCGTCGGTTTCATAGACGGTGACCCATAAACGCTCTTTTGGCAGAGCAAACCAGTTTTCACCGGTCAGTAATTCCCATGCGAACTGAATGGCGTCGTGTTTGAAGTAATCGCCGAAGCTGAAGTTGCCCAGCATTTCGAAGAAAGTATGGTGACGTGCAGTGTATCCGACGTTTTCCAGATCGTTGTGTTTACCTCCCGCGCGTACGCAACGCTGGGAAGTGGTTGCACGGGAATAATTACGTTTATCGAGCCCAAGGAAAACATCCTTGAACTGGTTCATCCCGGCATTGGTAAACAACAGAGTGGGGTCATTGTTAGGCACCAGGGAACTGCTGGCAACTACCTGATGCCCTTTACTATGGAAAAAGTCGAGAAACGCCTGACGGATCTCAGCGGTGCTCTTGCTCATAATTATCCTGAAATCAAGCTACACTTCATCCTTCAGGCCGCCTCTGCGTTGGCTGCGAGTTTCCCGGTCACGCGTTCCCGAGGCTCACTTGCCGCTTTGATGCGGCTTGAATGATTTTGTGTATTTAAGGAATATTCGTCGCAGACGCTGTTCGCCGTTAAGCAACCCGCGTCCAGACGGAAAAAGTGGGAATAAGATAAGTTTTCTTTACCGGGAAGTAAAATCCCGTATGCGCTCAATCTGCAAAATTTCGCCATATTTGCTGGATATTGTCCATCAGATACCCGCGATAGAGCAAAAAGCGCTGTACCTTAACCTTTTCTGAAAAGTTTGAAGGGAGCGGCTCGCCATATTTGCGAACGGCCTGTTCACGTGCCATTTCACTCCAGTCAATTTCACATTCTCGCATCGCTTTTTCAGTCGATTCACGGGAAATGCCTTTCTGATTCAACTCCTGGCGAATACGCGCCGGGCCATAGCCTTTGCGGCTACGACTGGCGATAAAGCGCATCACGAAGCGCTCGTCATCAAGATAGTGATGTTCGTGGCACCAGGCGATCACGCGTTCATAATCGTCTGCCGTCGCATCAATCTCTTCCGGCCCATTTTTGCCCATCACCGGCGCGGAGAGTTTACGCCGTAATTCCTGCTCGCTGTGATCGCGGACAGCAAGAATACGTACCGCACGATCAAGGAGACGAGCATAAGCGGGACGGCGCGATGTGGGTTCACTCATAAAAAACCTTAACAGGGAGAAATGCCAAAAGGGCCGCATAAATGCAGCCCTTGATGGTAATTTAACGTTTTGCTGAATGGCGGCTTCGTTTTGCCCGCCCCACCATCACCTGATGATTAAAAATCTTCGTTGGTTTCTGCAACGCCTTCGCTATCGTCAACGGCGAAATCGGGCGTGGCATTCTGATTACTCAACAGTAATTCACGAACCCTTTTCTCGATCTCTTTCGCTGTCGCCGGGTTCTCTTTCAGCCAGGTAGTCGCGTTCGCTTTACCCTGGCCAATCTTCTCGCCGTTGTAGCTGTACCATGCGCCCGCTTTCTCGATCAGCTTCTCTTTCACGCCCAGGTCAACCAGTTCGCCATAGAAGTTGATGCCTTCACCGTAGAGGATCTGGAACTCGGCCTGCTTAAACGGCGCGGCGATTTTGTTTTTCACCACTTTCACACGCGTTTCGCTACCCACGACATTATCGCCCTCTTTCACCGCGCCAATACGACGGATATCAAGACGAACAGAGGCGTAGAATTTCAGCGCGTTACCGCCGGTGGTGGTTTCCGGGTTACCGAACATCACGCCAATCTTCATACGGATCTGGTTGATGAAAATCAACAGCGTGTTGGACTGTTTCAGGTTCCCCGCCAGCTTACGCATCGCCTGGCTCATCATACGCGCCGCGAGGCCCATGTGAGAGTCGCCGATTTCGCCTTCGATTTCCGCTTTCGGCGTTAGCGCCGCTACGGAGTCGACCACAATGACGTCCACCGCGCCTGAACGCGCCAGCGCGTCACAGATTTCCAGCGCCTGCTCGCCGGTATCCGGCTGAGAGCAGAGCAGGTTATCGATATCGACGCCCAGCTTGCGTGCGTAAACAGGGTCAAGCGCGTGTTCCGCATCGATAAACGCACAGGTTTTACCTTCACGCTGCGCAGCGGCAATCACCTGCAGCGTCAGGGTCGTTTTACCGGAAGATTCCGGCCCGTAAATTTCGACGATACGCCCCATCGGCAGACCGCCCGCACCGAGTGCGATGTCCAGTGAAAGCGAACCGGTGGAGATAGTTTCCACATCCATAGAACGGTCTTCACCCAGACGCATGATGGAGCCTTTACCAAATTGCTTTTCAATTTGGCCCAGTGCTGCCGCCAACGCTTTCTGTTTGTTTTCGTCGATAGCCATTATTACTCCTGTCATGCAACTTGGTATTGAACCGGATAGTGAATTCGTACTGTTGAAGCAATTATACTGTATGCTCATACAGTATCAAGTGTTTTGTAGAAATTGTTGCCACAGGGTTTGTAGCGCGTATGTCGTCGCCTGTCGACGCACCGATTCACGGTCGCCGCTGAAGCATTCCCGACGCGTAATCCCTTCTCCACTGACGCTGGCGAAAGCAAACCACACCGTACCAACCGGCTTTTCTTCACTGCCGCCATCCGGCCCGGCAATCCCGCTAATAGCGACAGCAAAATCGGCGCGAGCGGCCTTCAGCGCCCCGATCGCCATTTCGACCACTACGGGTTCGCTGACCGCGCCATGCTGCGCCAGAGTCTCTTCACGCACGCCAATCATCTGCGCTTTGGCTTCATTACTATAGGTGACAAAGCCGCGTTCAAACCAGGCGGAACTTCCGGCGATGTCGGTAATGGCTTTCGCCAGCCAGCCGCCGGTACAGGACTCTGCTGTCGTTACGGTCGCCCCGCGCGCTTTTAACGCCAGCCCGACCTGCTCGCTAAGCCGCATCAGTTCACTGTCAGTCATCATGACCTCTGTCAGTTAGAAATCCTGCCGCACAAGATAGCACTTTCTCACCAGAGATGGGGACGAGCTGTCGATTTTACGAGTCGGATTCCGAAAAAATGCCAGCAGGTTATTTATGCAGAATGAAAGAGGTAGCACTTGACTAAATAGCAGTACCATGTCGCTAAATTTACACGTACGGAGAGAAAGCAAGGATGTCACTCAAAAAAACGGAAAGCACACAGCACAAACTGAAACAAACCTGTCAACTACGGCTGTGGTTAATTGTGGGTGGAGTATGTTCATTAGGAATGGGAGTACTGAATATATTGTCGTCAGGCTATTTTGAACCGTATGACGGCGGTCAAATTATCTTAGGCCTGGGATGTCTGGGATATAGTCTGGCACTATCAAAGAAGATATCCCACTTGCAGGCAGAGAATCAGCCCAAAAAGCCATAATAATAGCGGAGGGGGTGCTCCCCTCCCTAAGCGTAAATTAGCGCACCCGCGCCAGCGCTACCGCCTGGCCCAGTTGCCAAACCGCCATCGCATAATGCGTGCTGTGGTTATATCGGGTAATTGTGTAGAAGTTCGGCAGGCCGTACCAGTACTGGTATCCCGTACCGATATCCAGACGCAGCAGGCTGGCTTCCTGATGATTGCCCAACGATTGCTGCGGCGTTAAGCCTGCGGCGGCAAGCTGAGAGATGCTGTATTTTGTTTTGAAACCATTCGCCAACCCAGGCGCCTGACCACTCGCCGGCACCGCAACCATATCGCCTTTCACCCAACCATGCGCCTTGAAATAGTTCGCCACGCTGCCGATGGCATCTACCGGATCCCACAAGTTAATGTGCCCATCACCATTGAAATCGACCGCATATTCTTTATAGGAAGATGGCATAAACTGGCCGTAGCCCATCGCGCCCGCAAAGGAACCTTTCAGATTGAGCGGATCGTCTTGCTCATCGCGCGCCATGAGCAGGAAGGTTTCCAGCTCGCCGGAGAAATATTCCGCCCGGCGCGGATAGTTAAATGACAGCGTCGCCAGCGCGTCCAGAATCCGCGTTTTCCCCATGATACGTCCCCAGCGGGTTTCCACGCCGATGATGCCCACGATGATCTCCGGCGGTACGCCGTATACCTGCCAGGCGCGGTTCAGCGCGTCTTCATACTGATTCCAGAACGCGACGCCGTTTTGCACGTTATCCGGCGTAATAAATTGTTTGCGGTAGCGCAACCAGGCGCCATTTGGTCCGGCGGGCGGCTGAGTGGTCGGCGCTTGTCTGTCCATCAGACGCAGGACGTAATCCAGTCTTTTAGACTGCGAGAGGATCTCTTGCAACTGCTGACGGTCGAAACCGTGTTTACTGACCATTTTATCAATGAACTGCTGCGCATTAGGGTTGTTGGCGAAGTCGCCGCCCATTTGCATGACGTTATGCTGCGGCTCAAGCAGAAAGCCGCCGGAAGGCGTGCCCGTCGTCGCTTGAGTCTCGGAAGATTTTGGCGTGCTGCTACAGGCAGCAAGCAATACGCAAAGTGGAAGTAACGCTACATAACGACGCTTGAACATGAGACATCCATTAAACAAATTCAGCCAGGGAGAAGTATGGTAAAGCATCCCCCGCCGCACAAGGAAGCGGCACAAGAGAATAAATCACCTTTCTCCTCTTTTCAGTTTGTATACGCTCCCTCACTCCCACAATCTTTCAATTTAAAATATTTTTCTTTTATTTTGCGATCACAATAACACTTTTAAATCTTTCAACATGATTACAATGAACAGGAAATTAGCAAGAAAACTAAAAACCCTACAGGAGAGAACAATGATCGAAACCATTACACATGGTGCGGAGTGGTTCATCGGGTTATTCCAGAAAGGCGGAGAGGTGTTTACCGGTATGGTGACAGGTATTCTTCCGCTACTGATAAGCCTGCTGGTTATCATGAATGCGCTCATCAATTTTATCGGCCAGCAGCGTATTGAGCGTTTTGCCCAACGTTGTGCCGGAAATCCGCTATCTCGTTACCTGCTTTTACCGTGTATCGGGACATTTGTTTTTTGTAATCCGATGACCCTGAGTTTGGGACGCTTTATGCCGGAGAAGTACAAGCCGAGCTATTACGCGGCGGCCTCCTATAGCTGTCACTCCATGAACGGTCTGTTTCCGCATATCAATCCCGGCGAACTGTTTGTTTATCTGGGGATCGCCAGCGGACTCACCACGTTAGGGCTTCCTCTCGGCCCGCTCGCGGTGAGCTATCTGCTGGTAGGTCTGGTGACGAACTTCTTCCGCGGTTGGGTCACCGATCTCACCACCGCTATTTTTGAGAAAAAAATGGGGATTCAACTTGAGCAGAAAGTTCATCTGACAGGAGCGGTATCATGACACGGGTTCGCATTGAGAAAGGCGCCGGCGGCTGGGGCGGCCCGCTTGAACTGGACGTTACGCCAGACAAAAAGATCGTCTATATCACAGCCGGTACGCGCCCGGCGATCGTCGACAAACTGGCGCAACTAACAGGCTGGCAAGCGGTGGACGGCTTTAAAGAAGGCGAACCGCCGGAAGCGGAGATCGGCGCGGCCATTATCGACTGCGGCGGTACGCTGCGCTGCGGTATCTATCCGAAACGCCGGATTCCAACCATTAATATTCACTCGACGGGTAAGTCCGGCCCACTGGCGCAGTATATTGTTGAGGATATTTATGTCTCCGGCGTAAAAGAAGAAAACATTACTCTTGTCGGCGAAACGCCTGCCAGTCCCCAGCCTGCCAAAACGACATTAGGACGTGACTACGACACCAGCAAAAAAATCACCGAGCAGAGCGACGGGCTGCTGGCAAAAGTCGGTATGGGAATGGGCTCCGCCGTGGCGGTACTGTTCCAGTCCGGTCGCGACACCATTGATACGGTCCTGAAAACAATCCTGCCGTTTATGGCGTTCGTTTCGGCGCTGATCGGCATCATTATGGCCTCAGGTCTTGGCGACTGGATCGCCCACGGCCTGGCGCCATTAGCCAGCCATCCACTGGGGCTGGTGACGCTGGCATTGATCTGCTCGTTCCCGCTGCTGTCGCCCTTTCTCGGCCCTGGCGCGGTTATCGCTCAGGTCATTGGCGTCCTGATCGGCGTTCAGATAGGCCTGGGCAATATCCCCCCGCATCTGGCGCTTCCCGCCCTGTTCGCGATTAACGCGCAGGCGGCCTGCGACTTTATCCCGGTCGGCCTGTCGCTGGCGGAAGCGAAACAAGACACCGTTCGCGTCGGCGTACCTTCTGTGCTGGTCGGACGCTTCCTGACTGGCGCGCCCACGGTACTTATCGCCTGGTTTGTTTCCGGCTTTATCTATCAATAAGAGGTTCAGACATGAGCGTGATTTATCAAACCACCATCACCCGTATCGGCCAGAGCGCGAAGGAAGCGCTCGGCGAACAGATGCTGATTACGTTTCGGGAAGGCGCGCCGGCGGATATCGAAGAATTTTGCTTCATCCATTGTCATGGCGAACTGACCGGCGCGCTGCAGCCTGGCGCGCGGTGTGAATTGGGTCAACATTGCTATCCGGTCACGGCGGTCGGCAGCGTAGCCGAGCAAAACCTGCGTGAACTGGGGCATATCACTTTGCGCTTCGATGGTCTGCGTGAAGCGGAATTTCCCGGCACCGTACACGTTGCGGGGCCTGTACCGGACGATATCGCGCCGGGCTGTATTTTGACGTTTGTCGCTTAAGGAGAAAAAACATGAATCAAGTTGCCGTTGTCATTGGCGGAGGCCAGACCCTGGGGGCATTCCTTTGCCGTGGGCTTGCAGAAGAAGGATACCGCGTGGCGGTCGTTGATATTCAAAGCGATAAAGCCGCGAATGTCGCCCAGGAAATTAACGCCGATTTTGGCGAAGGTATGGCGTACGGTTTTGGCGCCGACGCCACCAGCGAGCAGAGCGTGCTGGCGCTTTCCCGCGGCGTAGACGAGATTTTCGGGCGCGTCGATCTGCTGGTTTACAGCGCGGGTATCGCCAAAGCGGCGTTTATCAGCGATTTCCAGTTGGGCGATTTTGACCGCTCGCTACAGGTGAATCTGGTGGGCTATTTCCTCTGCGCCCGTGAGTTTTCCCGCCTGATGATCCGCGACGGCATTCAGGGGCGCATTATTCAGATTAACTCTAAATCCGGCAAAGTGGGCAGTAAACACAACTCCGGCTACAGCGCGGCGAAATTCGGCGGCGTGGGGTTAACCCAGTCTCTGGCGCTGGATCTGGCGGAATACGGCATTACCGTACACTCGTTGATGCTCGGCAACCTGTTGAAATCGCCGATGTTCCAGTCACTGCTGCCGCAATACGCCACTAAACTGGGCATTAAGCCCGATGAGGTGGAACAGTATTACATTGATAAAGTACCGCTCAAACGCGGGTGTGATTATCAGGATGTGCTGAACATGCTGTTATTTTATGCCAGCCCGAAAGCGTCTTATTGCACCGGGCAGTCGATCAACGTAACCGGCGGTCAAGTGATGTTCTGACCGTGAATTGCCGGATGGCGCCGTAGGCCGGATAAGACGGTTACGCGCCATCAGGCAAAACAACAGGAGCACATTATGGTTTCCACTCTGATTACCGTCGCCGTTATCGCCTGGTGTGCGCAGCTGGCGCTGGGCGGCTGGCAGATTTCCCGCTTTAATCGGGCTTTCGATAAACTTAGCCAACAGGGGCGGGTCGGCGTCGGGCGCTCCGGCGGGCGTTTTAAGCCCCGGGTGGTGGTTGCCGTGGCGCTGGACGAACAGCAGCGGGTGACGGACACTTTATTGATGAAAGGCCTTACGGTATTCGCCAGACCGGTTAAAATTGCCGCAATGCAAGGAAAACATTTGCATGAATTACAGCCTGATGTGATCTTTCCCCATGATTCGCTCGCGCAGAATGCACTATCATTGGCGCTTAAACTGAAACATGGGTAATTTCGTTGTGAATGCGTATAGCTTGCGAAATTATCATTTTGCAACCAATACCCTAAATAATTCGAGTTGCAGGAAGGCGGCGACGCAGCGAATCCCAGGAGCGTACATCAGTACGTGACCGGGGTGAGCGAGGAAAGCCAACGCACATGCAGCGTGAAGTATGACGGGTAAATACATAAGTCAGGGTAATCACGCCTATGAAACCTCGTCAGCGTCAGGCCGCGATTCTGGAGCACCTGCAAAAACAGGGAAAATGCTCGGTTGAAGAACTGGCCCAGTACTTTGACACGACAGGCACCACTATCCGTAAAGATCTGGTCATTCTGGAAAATGCCGGAACCGTCATCCGCACCTATGGCGGCGTGGTGTTGAATAAAGAAGAGTCCGATCCGCCTATTGATCACAAAACGCTTATCAACACCCACAAAAAAGCGCTGATAGCCGCAGCCGCTGTGAAATATATCCATGATGGCGATTCCATTATTCTGGACGCCGGAAGTACCGTGTTACAGATGGTGCCGTTGCTTTCGCGTTTTAGCAACATCACGGTGATGACCAACAGCCTCCATATTGTTAACGCGCTATCGGAACTGGACAACGAACAAACTATCCTGATGCCCGGCGGCACCTTCCGTAAAAAATCGGCGTCGTTTCACGGTCAACTGGCGGAAAACGCCTTTGAGCAATTCAGCTTTGATAAACTTTTCATGGGAACTGACGGTATTGACCTGAATGTCGGTGTGACCACGTTCAATGAGGTTTACACCGTCAGTAACGCAATGTGCAATGCAGCACGCGAGGTGATTCTGATGGCGGACTCCTCAAAATTTGGTCGTAAAAGCCCCAATGTGGTGTGCAGTCTGGAAACCGTCGACAAACTGATCACGGACGCGGGGATCGATCCGGCATTTCGTCAGGCGCTGGAAGCAAAAGGGATTGAAGTAATCATAACCGGAGAAAGCAATGAGTGATGCACTACTAAACGCGGGCCGTCAGACCTTAATGCTGGAGCTACAGGAAGCCAGCCGTCTGCCGGAGCGTCTGGGCGATGATTTTGTCCGCGCCGCCAATATCATTATTCACTGTGAAGGCAAAGTGATCGTTTCCGGTATTGGTAAATCAGGTCATATTGGTAAAAAAATCGCCGCGACGCTTGCCAGTACCGGTACTCCCGCTTTTTTTGTTCATCCGGCGGAAGCACTGCATGGCGATCTGGGGATGATTGAAAGCCGCGACGTGATGTTATTTATCTCCTATTCCGGCGGCGCAAAAGAACTCGACCTCATCATCCCGCGTCTGGAAGATAAATCCGTCGCGCTGCTGGCGATGACCGGTAAACTTCACTCTCCGCTGGGGCGAGCGGCAAAAGCCGTTCTGGATATTTCCGTCGAGCGTGAAGCCTGCCCGATGCATCTGGCGCCGACATCCAGTACCGTCAATACGCTGATGATGGGCGATGCGCTGGCGATGGCGGTCATGCAGGCGCGCGGTTTTAACGAAGAAGATTTCGCCCGTTCGCATCCGGCTGGCGCACTGGGCGCGCGTTTGCTCAATAATGTGCATCACCTGATGCGCCAGGGCGATGCAATACCGCAGGTGATGCTTGCCACCAGCGTGATGGATGCCATGCTGGAACTTAGCCGTACCGGGCTGGGGCTGGTGGCGGTTTGCGATGAGCAACATGTTGTGAAAGGCGTCTTTACCGACGGCGACCTGCGTCGCTGGCTGGTGGGCGGCGGCGCGCTCACCACGCCGGTAAGCGAAGCCATGACGCCCAACGGTATTACGCTCCAGGCGCAAAGCCGCGCCATTGACGCCAAAGAGCTCCTGATGAAACGCAAAATTACCGCCGCGCCAGTGGTCGATGAAAACGGCAAACTCACCGGCGCCATTAACCTGCAGGATTTCTACCAGGCGGGGATTATCTAATCCTTCAGTCCCAGACGCTTCGCCAGCCGATGCAGGTTGGCGACGTCGGTTTCCAGCGCCCGCGCGCTGGCCGCCCAGTTATGATTATTTTGCGCCAGCGCCTGGCGAATCATCTCTCGCTGGAAGTTCTCCGTCGATTCGCGCAAATTGCGGCAAGTCGGCAGCGCCAGAAAGCTTTCCGCAGGCGGCGCGGGTAAAACGTCCTCTGACAAGGCAAAATGCTGTGCCTCCAGTATCACCTCATCCCCTGCCCGGGTCGCTCTCGCCAGTACAACCGCACGGTGAATGGCATGTTCCAGCTCCCGGACGTTGCCCGGCCAGCCATAGTTGAGCAAATGGCGACGTGCGCCGGGACTCAGTACCACGCGGGACAGCCCCAGCCGCAGTCGGCACTGCTCGCAAAAATAGCCCGCCAGCAGCACCACATCATCGCCGCGCTCGCGCAGCGGCGGCACAAAGAGCGGGAAAACGCTCAGGCGATGGAACAGATCGGCGCGAAAACGCCCTGCCAGCACCTCTTCACGCAGGTCACGGTTGGTCGCCGCCAACACCCGCACGTCCACGCGCAGGCTACGATCGTCGCCGACGCGCTGAATATCGCCATACTGCAACACGCGAAGTAGCTTAGCCTGTAGCGCCAGCGACAGTTCGCCAATCTCATCCAGAAACAGCGTACCGTTATCCGCCATTTCGAACTTACCGCTACGATTACTGATAGCCCCGGTAAAAGCCCCTTTTACATGACCAAACAACTCGCTCTCCGCCACGCTTTCCGGCAGCGCGGCGCAGTTGAGATAGACCAGCGGATTAACCGCTCTGGGGGAGCCCTGGTGAATAGCTTTCGCCACCAGCTCTTTACCGGTCCCCGTTTCACCGCCGATCAGCACGTTAAGATCGGAGCCCGCCACAATCTCGATCTCTTTTTTCAACTGCGTCATCGCCGGCGACAGGCCGATCATGTGCGTCTCTTTTATCGGTTCAAACACGCCTGACGACCCCGGCAGCATGTTCTGGCTTTCCAGTTGTTCAATTAACAGCGCATTACTCAATGCCCCGGCGGCCAGCGCGGCGACAAGCCGTAGTTCTTCATCGCTAAATACCTCGAACTGCTCCGGCGTCATAGCATCAAGGGTCAGCGCACCGATGAGGTTCTGTCCGGCAAACAGCGGCAGACCAACACAGGCGTGGACTTTCAGGCTTTCCTGTCCGGGAATTAACCCGTCATACGGATCGGGTAAATCGCTATCAGCCGGAAAACGCACCACGTCCCCCGCGCGGGCGATGGCTTCCAGGCGCGGATGCCCTTCCAGGGTAAAACGTCTGCCGAGGACGTCCTGCGCCAGGCCATCAATCGCCAGTGGAATAAATTGTCGTGATTCATAGCGCAGCAGCGCCGAGGCGTCGCACGCCAGCACCTGACGCAGCGTAGTAATCAGCCGCTGAAAACGATCCTGATGCCCAATGCCGCGTTGTAACTCAATGGCGATGCCCGCCAATACCTCCACGGAAAAACTCATGGTTACCTCATTGTCATTTTGACAACCTATAGTGTCATATTGACAGCATCATTTATAGTCTTTTTGACTACATCAAAAATACAAAACAAATATAACTCAATACAAATCAATAAGATGAAAAGTTGGCACACTAGCTGCAATAAGCAAAACAACTTTTTGTAAACGTTGAATGAATTGAGGTGGTTATGTCTATTCTGGTTAAAAATAATATTCATTGGGTTGGCCAGCGCGACTGGGAAGTACGTGATTTTCACGGCACTGAATACAAAACGCTGCGCGGCAGCAGCTATAACAGCTATCTCATTCGTGAAGAAAAGAATGTGCTGATCGATACCGTCGATCATAAGTTTAGCCGTGAGTTTGTGCAAAACCTGCGCAGTGAAATCGACCTCGCGGATATCGACTACATCATCATTAACCATGCCGAAGAAGACCATGCAGGCGCGCTGACCGAACTGATGGCGCAGATCCCGGACACGCCTATCTACTGTACCGCCAACGCCATTGACTCTATCAACGGCCATCACCATCACCCGGAATGGAATTTTAAGGTGGTGAAAACCGGCGATACGCTGGATATCGGCAACGGCAAGCAGTTGATCTTCGTGGAAACGCCGATGCTGCACTGGCCGGACAGCATGATGACCTATATGACCGGCGACGCGGTGTTATTCAGCAACGACGCCTTTGGTCAGCACTACTGCGACGAGCGCCTGTTCAATGATGAAGTGGACCAAACTGAACTGTTTGAACAATGCCAGCGCTACTACGCCAATATCCTGACGCCGTTCAGCCGTCTGGTAACGCCAAAAATTACCGAAATCCTCGGCTTCAACCTGCCGGTGGATATGATTGCCACCTCACACGGCGTGGTATGGCGCGACAACCCAACGCAAATCGTGGAACTGTATCTGAAATGGGCGACAGATTATCAGGAAGATCGTATCACTATTTTCTACGATACCATGTCGAACAATACTCGCATGATGGCGGATGCCATCGCGCAGGGTATCAACGAAGTGGACCCCAACGTGGCGGTCAAAATCTTTAACGTCGCCCGCAGCGATAAAAATGAAATATTGACCAACGTCTTCCGTTCGAAAGGCGTGCTGGTCGGCACTTCTACCATGAACAACGTGATGATGCCGAAAATCGCTGGTCTGGTGGAAGAGATGACCGGCCTGCGCTTTCGCAACAAACGCGCCAGCGCCTTCGGTTCTCATGGCTGGAGCGGCGGCGCGGTGGATCGACTGTCCACGCGCTTACAGGATGCCGGTTTTGAAATGTCCCTGAGTCTGAAAGCGAAATGGCGTCCGGATCTGGATGCGCTGGAGTTGTGCCGTCAGCACGGTCGCGACATCGCGCGTCAGTGGGCGCTTGCTCCGCTGCCGGAAACCACACAGCAAATCGCGCCAGTCGAAGAAACCATAACCTGCACCGCCGCAGACCTCGGCCCCAAAATGCAATGCAGCGTATGCCAGTGGATTTACGACCCTGCGCTGGGCGAGCCGTTGCAGGATGTCGCGCCGGGTACGCCGTGGAACGACGTGCCGGATAACTTCCTGTGCCCGGAATGTTCATTAGGTAAAGACGTGTTCGACGTACTGGCGACGGAGGCAAAATGAGTCGGGGGATCATCATTATTGGGTCGGGCTTCGCCGCCCGTCAGCTCGTCAAAAATATTCGTAAACAAGATGCGCATGTGCCGTTAACCCTGATTGCGGCGGACAGCATGGATGAGTACAACAAGCCCGATCTCAGCCACGTTATCAGCCAGTCGCAGCGCGCCGATGATCTCACCCGCCAGTTAGCGGGGGAATTTGCTGAACAGTTTAATCTGCGACGGTTCCCGCATACCTGGGTTGCTGACATTGATGCCGATGCCCATGTGGTGAAAAGTCAGGATAAGCAGTGGCAGTACGACAAGCTGGTACTGGCGACCGGAGCGACAGCCTTTGTGCCGCCGATTGCAGGACGTGAGTTAATGCTTACTTTGAATAGCCAGCAGGAGTACCGCGCCTGTGAGACACAACTGCGCGACGCGCAGCGAGTGCTGATTGTCGGCGGCGGTCTCATTGGCAGTGAATTAGCGATGGATTTCTGCCGCGCCGGGAAAACGGTAACGCTGATGGATAACGCCGCCAGCCTTCTCGCCTCACTGATGCCACCGGAAGTGAGCAGTCGCTTACAGCATCACCTGACCGATATGGGGGTGCATCTGCTGCTGAAATCGCAGTTGCAAAAACTGGAGAAAACCGAAGCCGGTATCCGCGCTACGCTGGTAAGCCAGCATAGTATTGAGGTCGATGCGGTGATTGCCGCCACCGGCTTACGCCCGGAAACCGCTCTGGCGCGCCGCGCCGGAGTAGCCGTCAACCGCGGCGTCTGCGTGGATAGCTATCTACAGACCAGTCACCCGGATATTTATGCGATCGGCGATTGCGCGGAGATCAACGGTCAGGTGCTGCCCTTCCTGCAACCGATCCAGTTAAGCGCGATGTACCTGGCGAAAAATCTGCTCGGCGGCAACGCGCCGCTGAAGCTACCGGCGATGCTGGTCAAAGTCAAAACGCCGGAACTGCCGCTGCATCTGGCGGGAGAAACTCAGCGCCGCGATTTGAGCTGGCATATTACCGCAGAATCTGACGGTATGATTGCCAAAGGCATGAGCGGAGAAGGCCAACTACGCGCCTTTGTGGTGAGTGAAGACCGCATGAAAGAGGCCTTTGCACTGCTAAAAACGTTGTCGGTATAAGCCTGTGATGCCGGATGGCGCCGCTTCGCGTCTTATCCGGCCTACGAGTGAGCATCTGTTTACAGGCCGGATAAGGCGCAGCCGCCATCCGTCGCCCTACACTTCACTTAACGCTCGCGCTGCGGCAATCACGCCCTGTCCAAACGACAGCCCGCCGTCGCCCGCTGGTAACCGCTGCGGAAATAACAATTTAAAATCAGAAAGATAAAAGGCAAGACGCGCGCGAAGTAAGCGGTTGTGTATCACCCCGCCGCTGAAGACCAGAGTGGTTATCCCCCGCGCCGTAGCCTGCTGGCGCATTAGCGTGGCAAACCCGCACGCCAGCGCATCATGAAAAGCCCAGGCGCGTTGCGCAGGCGTGGCCTGCCAGTTCAACCATTGCCGCCAGAAAACGGCGACGTCCAGTTGAGCGCCGTTAAGCGGCATCGTTACCGGATGCTCAACGTTAGCGCATTGAGAGGCCAGCGCCTCCAGCGCGCAGGCGGCCTCGCCCTCATAGCTAAGCGATGCTGGCGCGCAGCGAAGCGCGGCAGCCACCGCGTCAAACAACCGCCCGCAGGAAGAGGCCAACGGGGCATTGACGCCGCGCTCAATGGCGCGCGCCAGGACATTCCAGTTTTGCTGTTGCAGCCCCGCTGTCTCCGGGTAATCCTGCCAGTCCGGCACAAAGCGCAGGCACTGCGCCAACAGATTACGCCACGGATGTTTGGCAGCCAGATCGCCTCCCGGCAGCGCCACGGCGGGTAAACCACCTAAATGTTCGCATTCGCGATAATTGACCCGCAAACATTCTCCGCCCCATAGCGCGCCATTCTCACCCATGCCGATACCGTCTACCGTCAGGGCAATCACCTCTCCGCCGTCCAGCGGCCAACCATGCTCGGCCAGGCAAGCCGCCGCATGGGCATGATGGTGTAACACCGTCTCTGTCGGCAGACGCATCTCACTGGCCCACTGACTGGAAACATAGCCCGGATGCGCATCACAGACGATACGCTCTGGCGTAAAATCGTAGATTGACTGGATCAGACGCAATGCCTCGCGCCACTGCGCCTGGATACCGTCATCGCTGAGATCGCCTAAATGTTGGCTGACAACCGCCTGTGCGCCGCGTACCAGACAGAACGTGTTTTTCAGATCCGCGCCCAGACAAAGTATCGGCGGCACATCGCGAAATCCGGGCGGCAACGCAATCGCGTCCGGCACGTATCCCCGCGAACGACGCAGCATTTCGCCGCTGTCGCGTACGACAGAGTCGTCCATGCGCTGTACAATGTCGCGATTGTGCAACAGAAAACCATCGGCAATATCGTGTAAATCGTCCAGCGCCTGTTCGTTGGTGATGGCGGGCGGTTTGCCGCTCAGGTTGCCGGATGTCATCACCAGCGGGTAATTGAGCTCCTGCAACAAGAGGTGTTGCAATGGGTTGGCTGGCAGCATCACACCCACCTCCGTAAGTCCTGGCGCGATGCCCTCACTCAGCGAAGGTACATACTGCTTATCCACCAGTACAATCGGGGCCGCTGGCGTGGTCAGCAGCGAACGCGCCGCGCTCGGCAGCGTTTGCGCCGTGGGCAACATCACCGCCAATGGTTTCGCCGGACGATGTTTACGCGCCCGCAGCATCGCCACTGCGTTAGCGTTGCGCGCATCGCAGGCCAGATGAAAACCACCCAGCCCTTTAACGGCAATAATGCCTCCGGCGTTCAGTTGGGCGACCGCCGCCTGCAAAGCCGCCTCTTTTTCCGCTCGTTCATGTTGGCTCCGCCACTCAAGATGCGGCCCGCATGACGGACAGGCAACGGGCTGGGCATGAAAACGGCGATCGTACGGATCGCGGTATTCGCTGTCGCATTCCGGACACAAGGGAAACGCCGCCATCACCGTAAATGGCCGGTCATAGGGCATAGCGCGAATAATGGTGAAGCGTGGTCCGCAGTGGGTGCAATTGATGAAAGGATAACGGTAGCGCCGCTCGCCTGGGGTATTCATCTCGGCAAGACATGCCGGGCAGGTCGCCGCATCCGGCACGATTTGCGTGTTCATCGAACCGCCTGCGCTCTGACGAATGGTGAAATCCGTCGGCGCGCGCTCCCATACCAACGACGCGTGTTCAACGCTGTCAATGCGCGCCAGCGGCGGGCAATCCTGATAGAGCGCGGCAATAAATTGCGACGGCTCTTCCAGCAGCCGAACGACGACGCCGTCGCCGTCATTACACACGTCGCCGTGTAATCGCAACTGCTGCGCCAGCTGCCAGACAAAAGGACGAAAACCGACGCCCTGTACTTTGCCCCGAATGCGTAGCTGTACGCCGGAAGGTGTGTCTATCGCCATCTTATTTTCCCGCCATCATCGAACCCGGATGCCTGATGGCGCGACGCTTATCAGGCCTACAACCGCACGGACCGTAGACCGGATAAGGCATTGATGCCGCCATCCGGCAATGCTTTGTGGCGTATTCTACGCGCAATCGCAGAAATCAGAAAAGCAGCGATGCCGTTGAATCCAGCGCCGCGCGACGGCGTTTTTCCGCGCTCAGCTGTTCAAGCTTATTGCGGTCCACGCAGATTAGGGCGTGCGTTGGGCAAGCGGCCATACAGGCCGGACCGGCTTCACGGTGGTGACACAGATCGCACTTGTTGGCTTCGGCTTTTTCGGCACGCACGTTCAGCCCCGCGCCGCTATTGCGAACCACCGGACGTACCACCACTTCCATGGCGCCGTAAGGACATGCCACTACGCAAGTTTTACAGCCAATGCAGCGTTCCTGCATCACATGAACAAAGCCTTTGTCACGGCTGATGGCGCCATTCGGGCAAACGTTGGCGCACGGCGCGTCTTCACACTGGCGACACAGCGTTGCCGTGGAAACGTTCACGCCTTTGATGACATGGATACGAGGTAAAAAGGTTTCAGGGGTCAGCGATGCGCAATCCTGATTTTCCTGATGGGATACGACGCAAGCCACTTCACAGGTACGGCAACCAATGCACTTACTCGCGTCTGCAATGATGAAACGGTTCATCAAATTCTCCAGCAATAACAGATGATGTGCCGATATATACACGAATCGTGCCAATTTTTATTTCATTGTTATTTAAGAATATTATTTCTATTTTCGTGAGCATTTACGTGTCATCGTCACAAGTGTCGATGACACGTAATGTCGCCAGTGGTGGTCAAGATTTGCAGTGATAGCCAGCCAACTCTGCACCGCAACTGGCATCAATCCTGATTAACGCCTGGCAATACGTTACCGCGTATTAAACAGCGCTGCGTAAGGGAAAGATCGTCCGTTTGCGGATTCCTTCCGGCAATAGGTTTGATAATTAATTTACGACCAGGATAGTGATTAAAACGGGTCAGCGCCGGATAACTCAACCGGCCAAACCAGCCGTGTACGCGCTGCCAGCGGGCGTCCTTCACCTGATATAAATTGGTTATCCAGTAGCCTGAGTCAAATTGCATATCCAACAGTTGCGTGCGCCCATTGCCCTGTAAATCAAGCAAATCATCAACGCCAGTATCGGTCGCGGTATAAAACCCCCACGGTTCAAAGACGCAGGGGCGGCCATTCTTGAGAAAGGTGAAAATGATGTATTGCGCGCTCGGCGCCAGGCCCAACCCAGGATTGCCCAACCAGATAACCAGATCCTGAATGCCGTTACGATCGAGGTCAGCGCGATAAAATTGCGCATTACCCGCCAAATTAATCAGCCTTCCAACCGGGACAACCCACGAATTACCGGCTCTGTCTTTTCCGCTAATCCGCCATTCGTTATCTTTTTTCGGCTCCGGCAGTAGCGTCACGCCACTGACTCCGACCTGGCGAAAGTGCCAGGTCTGGTCGGGCGATACAGAATAAGGCAGGGTCAACAGCGGCTTCAGCGCACGCTTTTGCGCATATTCACCGTCGCTCATCGGCAGGTAACCGACAACACCGGTGGCCAGTGCGCGTGCGGCGAGGCAGAGAAATAGCAGTCCGCTCCATACGATAATCTTCACGTCCTTCTTACAACCTTTGCCGTGTAACACAAATTCTCCCTAAATATGTGCGCATTTTACGCCTCCGGCGCTTCCAGCGCGGCAAATCCGCCGTTTCCCTGCCAGCCTTCCAGGCGCTGATAGACGATGTTTACCGCGTCCTTAATCGGTTGAGTCATCGGATAATAAAACCCGACGATATCCGGCTGGATACCAACAAAAATCACCTCCCCGACATCCTCTTTCAGCTGATCGATAAGGTAGTTGAGCGGCATATTGTGGGTGGTCATCATAAACATTTCGGCGATATCATCCGGATCGATGATGCGGATCTCGCCCGGATTAAGTCCCATATCGGTGGCGTCGACAATCAACAGACGCTGCGGGCGCAGTTCGCGAATCGCCACAATGTCGTTTTCCGGCGCGCTGCCGCCATCGATGACAACCCAGTTGCCCTTCGGCTGCGCCGCGCACATTTCCGCCAGTAACGGGCCTGCGCCGTCGTCGCCCATCATGCTGTTGCCGACACAGAGTAAAACGTCAGTCACGAAGCCTCCTCACCATCAGATAGATGGCGCTTTCCTGATGAATGTCATACAGCATACTGAGCATCAGTTTGCTCCATTCTTGCTGCTGCGGGGTCTGCGCGGCGCGCGCCTCATCAAACGCGCGCGCCAGCATTTGAACATGGTTGAAATCGATGACGATCTCGCCATACTTCGGCACGCCTTCCATTTTACGCCGGGCATCGCTACCGGCTTCCAGGGTGGCGATCCACGCCAGATACTCATCCCATGGGCAGGTGAGTGCGGCCTCCAGACAATCGATAACCCCCAGGTGGTGACCAATCGCCAGGCTGTAATAGACAACCTGCTGCGCCTCGGCAGGCGTCGCATCGTTCTCATCAATAAACTTACGGCTCAGTTGACTGAACACCACCTGTTCGCTCATCGGATACGCGCCTCTTCAACAACATGATTGAGATGGGTGACAATTTCGGTTAAACGCGGATCGTTTTCCGCTTCCAGCCAACGCGCCACTTGCTGCTCGCCCTGCCCCAACTGTGTCAGGTAATCATCGGCGATCTGACGACCATAGCGATAACCCGCCAGCCGGCGCGCCGCGCGATCCACCTTCACGCGCAGCGGCTGCACCATATCCGGATGCAGGATCTCTGCGGGCTGATCGTCCAGCTCACCCGGCGCGCGGGCGTGGATTTTCTGCTCCAGCAGGCCAAGCGCCATTGCAAATCCGTACAGCGTGGCGGCAGGCGTTGGCGGGCACCCCGGAATGTACACATCCACCGGGACGATTTTGTCGGTACCGCCCCAGACGCAGTAGAGATCATGGAAGATGCCGCCGCTGTTGCCGCAGGCGCCGTAAGAGATACAAATTTTCGGGTCCGGCGCCGACTGCCAGGCGCGCAGCGCCGGAGAGCGCATGGCGCGGGTCACCGCGCCGGTAAACAGCAGAATATCGGCATGACGCGGCGACGGTACTACTTTGATGCCGAAACGCTCGGCATCAAACAGCGGCGAAAGCGTCGCAAAGATTTCGATTTCACAGCCGTTACAGCCGCCGCAGTCCACGCGGTAAACGTATGCCGAACGCTTAATATTTTTCAGTAAAGACGCCTTCATGCTGGCGATGGATTCATCCACCGTCATCGGTACCGGAATGCCGTTGGCGTCACGCGGGCCTAATAAATTGCTCATTAGCTGACCTCTTTCATATGGCGAGTCAGTTCAATACGGTCGGACGGCACCAGGCATTTCTGACGCTTACAATCCGGGCAGGTCTCAAAGCTTTCGCGGTGGTTTTCCGCGCGGCTGTCGCCGTTGTGCGCAAGCAGCGCAATGGCGTAGTCGATCTCTTTCTGTACCGCGAAAGGACGATTGCACACGCGGCAGTTGCACAGCGCAAAGCGGGACTGTTGCAGGAAATCTTCTTTCTTCCACACCGCCAGTTCGTACTCTTGCGACAGTTTAATCGCCGCCGTCGGGCACACCTCTTCGCAGCGACCGCAGAAGATACAACGGCCAAGATTGAACTGCCACGCCAGCTCATTGGTCGCGAGATCGGTTTCCACCGTCAGCGCGTTCGACGGGCAGGCATTAACGCAGGCGGCGCAGCCGATGCACTGCTGCGGATTATGTTCCGGCTTGCCGCGGAAGTTTTTATCAACCGCAATCGGCTCCAGCGGATAAGACGAGGTCGCCGTGCCGGTTTTGATAACTTTTTTGATAAAGGTAAACATGGCGATTCCTTATTTCAGCGGCGAGTTTTTACGCTCAATGCTGTAGCGCTCAAGTTCTTTGTACGGCACGACTTTGCTCTTCTTCTTACGCACATCGACCACGGTCATCCGGTCGGTACAGGAGTAGCACGGGTCGAGGCTGCCGATAATCAGCGGCGCGTCGGAGACGGTGTTGCCGCGCAGCATATAGCGCAGCGTCGGCCAGTTGGCGTAGGTCGCCGCACGGCAGCGCCAGCGGTACAGCTTCTGGTTGTCGCCGGTCATGCTCCAGTGGATATCGTCACCACGCGGCGCTTCAGCGAAGCCGAGCGCAAAACGGTGCGGAATATAGGTAAAGCCTTCCACCATCAGCGGGCCGCCCGGCAGATTATCCAGACCGAAATCGATCATATTCAGCGAGGTGTAAACTTCGTTGATACGGACTTTCAGACGAGAAATCACATCGCAGCCCTGCTCGCTGTGCACTTCCATCGGCAGCAGGCCATAGCCCACAAACGGGTGGTCGGCGCGGGTGTCGCGGGCGTGACCGCTGGCGCGCACCATCGGGCCGACATTACTGAAGTCACGGGCAATTTCCGGGTCCAGACGGCCGATACCCACGGTACGCTGTTCCATATTCGGCGTGCTCAGCAGCATGTCCACCAGCTCCTGCACGTCACGACGCATCTGCTGCGCCAGTTGACGGGTCTGGATCATGTCCTCTTTGAGCAGATCGCGGCGAATCCCGCCGATCAGGTTCAGTCCGTAAGTTTTGCGCGCGCCGGTAAGGATCTCTGCCATTTTCATGGAGGTTTCACGCACGCGGAAGAACTGCATAAAGCCGGAGTCAAAACCGGTAAAGTGGCAGGCGAGGCCTAGGTTCAGCAGGTGCGAGTGCAGACGCTCCACTTCCAGCAGAATGGCGCGGATCATCTGCGCACGCTCCGGCACCTGAATGCCCATCGCGTTTTCCACGGAAGTGGTGTAGGCAGTGCTGTGCGCGAAGCCGCAGATACCACACACGCGATCCGACAGGAAGGTGACTTCGTTATAACCCATGCGGGTTTCCGCCAGTTTTTCCATACCACGGTGGACGTAGAACAGGCGGTAGTCGGCGTCGATAATGTTTTCGCCATCGACGAACAGACGGAAGTGGCCCGGTTCATCGGAGGTGACATGCAGCGGGCCAATCGGCACCACGTTATTTTTCTTGTCACCCAGCTCGTTAATGAACTCGTAGGTTTCCGCATCGGTGGTCGGCGCCGGGCGCTGACGATAATCCATACTGTCTTTACGCAGCGGATAGAGTTCATCCGGCCAGTCGTCCGGCAGCACCAGACGGCGCTCGTCCGGCAGACCGACCGGGATTAAACCGTACATGTCGCGTACTTCGCGCTCACCCCACACGGCAGCCGGCACGCGCGGCGTAACGGATGGGAATTCCAGCTTATTGGCATCCACTTCAACGCGAACGGTAATCCAGCACTTCGTGCCCTGCTCCATCGACAGCACGTAATAAACGGCATAGTGGCCGCACAACTGGCGTTCGTCATTACCGAACAGCACCGACAGCCACCCACCCTGCTGGTAGTAAAGAAACTCCACCACTTCCGGCAGATAGTTTACTTTCACCGTAATAGTCAGCTGATCTTTGGTCTGCCAGGCTTCGTCCAGCACGACGCCCGGAAACGCCTGGTGCAGCGCCGCAAGGTATTGTTGACCTAATTTTTCTTCAGACATGCTCAAACTCTCTTAAATCACGCCGCCAGCAAGGAGACGAAGGCTAAAAACGCAAACCCAAAACCGGCCCAGGTCACGCGTGAAGTGGCGCAAAAACGCAGTCGCGCCATGCTGTTTTCAAACAGGGCGATCACCAGTACGCCAACAATCAGCTTGACGACGGCAATCACCAGCGCCAGCAGCAGTCCGCCTGCGCTGAAGGTTTCCATCTGTCCCCACGGCAGAAACACGCCGACGAACATTTGCAACACCACCAGTTGTTTAAGGCTGATGCCCCATTTCAACACCGCAAAGCCGCTACCGCTGTATTCGGTCAACGGCCCTTCCTGCAACTCCTGCTCCGCTTCCGCCAGGTCGAACGGCAGCTTGCCCATTTCGATAAATGTGGCGAAGGTGCAGGCGCACAGCGCCAGAATCAGCGGAATACTGCGCGCGACAGGCCAGTGATAAATGGTATCGGCGATATTGCTGATATGAGTTGAACCCGCCACCTGCGCGGCGACCCACAGACCCAGCAGCAGAATCGGCTCCACCAGCACGCCGAGCATCGCTTCACGGCTGGCGCCGATCGCGGTGAACGGGCTGCCGGTATCCAGGCCTGCAATAGAGAAGAAGAAGCGCGCGATGGCGAACAGGTAAATCAGGGTGATTAAATCACCCAGTTGCGGCAACGGAGATCCAACGGTGACGACCGGCAGCGCGGTGGCGATAGTCAGCATCACGCCGACCATCACAAACGGCGTCAGGCGAAAAACCCAGCCAGAATCAGCGGGCGCAATACTCTGACGACCGAGCAGTTTGATAATGTCGCGGTACTCCTGCAACACGCCCGGCCCTCGGCGATTGTGTAGACGGGCGCGCACCACGCGAGTAATACCGGACAGCAATGGCGCAACGGCAAATAGCACCAGCGCCTGAATTAACGGATAAAACACACTCATTTTCAGGCTCCTCGTGAAACCACAATCACCACCAGCACCGCCAGCTCAATCAGCGCCAGACGACGGAACAGCACCGCGGCCGCCGCGTTCTGCCAGCCCGGAATCAACGATACCGGGTTGAGCCACTTACGCAGTTTGAGTACCGGGGCAAAGGCCTCTTTCACCGGCATGGCAAAACCGTGCGCGGTAATCACCATCGACTGCTCATGGTCGTAGCCGCACACCCAGGCCGCGCCGCGAGAACGCGACGGCAGACGGTTGCCTTTGAACATCGCCATAATGATGAACGGCAGTAGCGGACAGGCGACCAACAGCAGCGTGATCATCGGCTGCGATACGGTGGTGTGCGCGGTTTCCAGCGGCAACGGTACCGCAGTGGAAATCATCGGCAACAGCCACGGCGCGGCAACCCCGCCCAGTACACAGCAAATCGCCAATGCCACCACGCTGACGCCCATCAGGATCGGCGCGCAGCTGGCATTTTCAGCTTCCTTCGTGCGCGGCGCGCCAAGGAACGTCACGCCATACACTTTCGCCATACACATCACCGCCAGCGCGCCGGTAATCGCCAGGCCAACCGCCAGCAGCGGTCCTAACAGACGACCAACAAACGCACCGCTGTTGCCCAGTTTGAAGAAGGACTGATAAATCACCCACTCGCCGGCAAAGCCGTTCAGCGGCGGCAGCGCCGCCATCGCCATCAGACCGACCAGCATGGCGATAGAAATAACCGGCATCCGTTTACCAATACCGCCCAGTTTTTCGATATCGCGATGACCGGTACGGAACCAGATGCTGCCCGCGCCCAGAAACAGCACGCTTTTGAACAGGCTATGGTTCAGCAGGTGATAGAGCCCGCCGGTCAGACCCAGCGCGATCAGTACCGGCTGATTGAGAGCAATCCCGGTAACGCCTGCGCCCAGACCGAGCAAAATGATGCCGATATTTTCCAGCGTGTGATAGGCCAACAGGCGCTGAATGTTATGCTCCATCAGCGCGTACAGACCGCCGACAAAGGCGGTGATCATCCCTAGCACCAACAGCGCCACGCCCCACCACAGCGGCGCATTGCCGCCAAGCAGAGATAGCGTGAGGATACCCAGCAACCCGATTTTCATCACCACGGTCGAGAACAGCGCGGCGGCGGGAGCGCTGGCGTTGGCGTGCGCCTGCGGCACCCAACCGTGTAGCGGGATAATCCCGGCCAGCAGACCAAAACCGATAACGCCGAGCAGCCAGATATCGGAGCCCAGCGGCAGTTGCTGAGCGCGTTGATCCAGCAGCCCCAGATCCAGCGTGCCGTAGCGCTGCCACACCAGCCAACAGGCGATTGCCAGCAGCAGCGTACCGAGACGGCCCAGCGCAAACCACAGTTTGCCCTCTTTGCTACCGCCGGTGAGGAACACGGCGCAGAGCGCCATGATTTCCGCCATCACCACCATCGTCCCCAGATTACTGGCGACCACGGCGCAGACGGCTGCCGCCATCAGCAGGTTGATTAACAGCCCGTTGGCTTTTACCTGTGGATGGCGATGCCAGTCGATATTGAACAGGCTGACGAACAGACCGCACAGCCCCAGCGTAATCAGCCAGATAGCATTCAGCGGCGTAATTTGCAGCATGTGGCCGGTAAACGGCATCACGCCGCTAACCGTAACGGCGCTGGTCAGCGCGGTGAACCCCGCGCCTGCCGTACACAGGCTGCCGACCGCGCCGCCGATACCGGCAATCCAGCCGCTCAGCGCTTTATGAAACGAAAACAGAAACGCCAGAACGGCGGCGGCGGCAAACCACGCGACGCCGCTAGTAATCAGTGAAAGTGAACTCATTATGCATCCCCACTCTGAGCCTGCTGAAACAAGGTGAGATCGCCAAAATCGGTATTAAACGTCAGCTCACGTTTACGTTTGCTGGCGCGGGCGATATCCGTGTTCTCCACCAGGTGTAGCGCTTTAGTCGGGCACATCCGCACACAGGCCGGGCCTTGCTCGTCAAAGCTGCACAGGTCGCATTTCACCGCGATAGCGCGTACGCCCGGCACCCAGTCGAGCAACGTACTGACGCGCGCAGGCGCTGGCGGCGCGGGCGGCGCTTTCGGCGTATTGGCGTTCGCCGGAATATGCAGCGGACGGCTGCCGGAAAACTCAATAGCGCCAAACGGACAGGCAATACCACACAGTTTGCAGCTCACGCACAGGCTTTCATTAAGCTGGACAGCGCCGTCAACGCGATTAATCGCGTTAACCGGGCATACCGTGGCGCATGGCGCATCTTCACAGTGGTGACAAAGCTGCGGCGCAGATTCTTTTTCATTCAGCATCACTTTCAGGCGCGGCATTGACTGCAGGCCATGCTGGCGATGCGTCTCTGAACAGGCGGCCTCACAGGTGTGGCAGCCGATACAGAGAGTGGAGTCAGCAATTACAAAACGATTCACCAGGCATTCCTCAGGTGATTGTCATTTTTGACGAAAACATGCCGTTGAAATGTCATTTTCGACACTTATCGACACGCCCATCCCCAAAACATTCATGACATGGCGCAACGCCACATCGCGAATCAAAGCGGGCAACGCCTCAGGCTTATACCGCCGGGCTGTGTCCCTTTACCAATTGACGCAAATTAACCGGCGAGTTGGTTTCTACAGCGGTATAGAGGCTGTCGTAAACGCTGGCGATTTTTTCCAGATAGTGCTCCAGCACCTGCTCGCGATCGCGGTTGTTAACCCGTTCATCAACCTTGCCGTCGATATCGAGCTGCGCCTGTGCAATCAATTGTTTATCTTCGCCATCTTTGGTTTCAACGTAGTACTCAATGGTGTGGCTGTTAAAACCATCCGCCAACGCGACGTAAATACGAAAGTGCTCAAACAGGACAAAGCAAAGATCCCTTTCCGGCGCGCAGCTCATTGCGTGATGCAGGCGCGCTTTCGAGAGGGTGATCCCCTGAACCAGCGAGTTGCAGTAAATATGCCACTGGTCCTGTAGGCGACGATGCCGTTGCGCGATGTAATCGGCCTTTTCGCTTATTTCCCAAATAGTCATGTCAGGTTACCCGTTTAACAGAGATGCCTGCGTTAAGCATTTTCCATGCCAATTTTTAACTTATTGTTTTTAATGGCAGACGCGCACAGTTACTGCCGTTTCGACGCGGTGACGACATGTCATTTCGTCATCGTCGACATTAACCTGCCAGGGGATAAAAATATTGGCATAAATATTGCTTTACAGGGGCAACCACTACGGGAGGCGATATGCACGAAATCACCCTCTGCCAACGGGCACTGGAATTGATTGAACAACAGGCTTCAGCATACGGTGCAAAACGTGTGACAGCCGTCTGGATCAAAATTGGCGCATTTTCTTGCGTGGAAACCAGCGCTCTTTCCTTTTGTTTTGATCTGGTATGCCGCGGCACGATAGCAGAAGGTTGTAAACTGCACCTCGAAGAACAGGAAGCCGAATGCTGGTGTGAGCATTGTCAACAATATGTCACGTTGTTAACCCACCGTGTACGTCGTTGTCCGCAATGTCATAGCGATACGCTGCGAATTGTGGCCGATGACGGCTTACAAATTCGGCGCATAGAGATTGATGAAACTGAAGATTAATGCCGGATAGACGCTCGCGTCGCCATCCGGCAGAAAGCCTGTAACAAGAAAAAGATCAGGAGTAAGCGATGTGTACGACTTGCGGTTGCGCTGAAGGCAACCTTTATATAGAAGGCGATGAACATAATCCGCACTCAGCGTTTCGTAGCGCGCCCTTTGCCCCAGCGGCTCGCCCGGCGCTGAATATTACCGGCATTAAAACGCCTGACTTTGCCCCAAGTCAGACCGCAGAAGGCGATCTGCATTACGGCCACGGCGAAGCCGGAACCCACGCGCCTGGTATGAGTCAGCGGCGGATGCTTGAGGTTGAAATCGACGTGCTGGACAAAAATAATCGTCTGGCTGAGCGCAACCGCGCCCGTTTCGCCGCCCGCCAGCAACTGGTGCTCAACCTGGTGTCCAGCCCCGGGTCCGGTAAAACCACCTTGCTGACTGAAACGCTGATGAAATTGAAAGACCGTGTATCGTGCGCGGTGATTGAAGGCGACCAGCAGACAGTGAACGACGCCGCCCGCATCCGCGCTACCGGCACGCCCGCCATTCAGGTCAACACCGGTAAAGGCTGCCATCTTGACGCGCAAATGATCGCCGACGCCGCGCCGCGCCTGCCGCTGGATGACCATGGTATTCTGTTTATCGAAAACGTCGGTAATCTTGTCTGCCCGGCCAGCTTCGATCTGGGCGAAAAGCATAAAGTCGCAGTGCTTTCCGTGACCGAAGGTGAAGATAAGCCGCTGAAATATCCCCATATGTTTGCCGCTGCGTCGCTCATGCTGCTCAATAAAGTCGATCTGCTGCCCTACCTCAATTTTGACGTTGAGAAGTGCATCGCCAGCGCGCGTGAAGTGAACCCGGAGATTGAAATTATCCTGATTTCCGCCACCAGCGGCGAAGGCATGGATCAGTGGCTGGCCTGGCTGGAGGCGCAGCGATGTGCATAGGCGTTCCGGGTCAAATCCGCGCCATTGACGGCAATCAGGCAAAAGTTGACGTCTGCGGCATTCAGCGCGACGTCGATCTCACATTAGTCGGCAGTTGTGATGAAAACGGTCAGCCGCGTCTGGGTCAGTGGGTGCTGGTCCATGTCGGATTCGCCATGAGCGTCATTAACGAAGCGGAAGCGCGCGACACGCTCGACGCGCTACAAAATATGTTTGATGTTGAGCCGGACGTCGGCGCACTGCTGTATGGTGAGGAGAGATAATGCGTTTTGTTGACGAGTACCGTGCGCCGGAACAGGTAATGCAGCTCATTGAACACCTGCGTGAACGCGCCGCCCTTCTTCCTTACACTGCCGAACGACCGCTGCGCATTATGGAAGTCTGCGGGGGTCATACCCACGCGATTTTTAAATTTGGTCTCGATCAGTTACTGCCCGAAAACGTGGAGTTTATTCACGGCCCCGGTTGTCCGGTCTGCGTGCTGCCAATGGGACGCATCGACAGTTGCGTGGAAATCGCCAGCCATCCGGAGGTGATTTTCTGCACCTTTGGCGATGCCATGCGCGTGCCGGGGAAACAGGGTTCTCTGTTGCAGGCTAAAGCGCGCGGCGCGGATGTGCGTATTGTTTATTCTCCGATGGACGCGCTGAAGCTGGCGCAGGATAACCCGACCCGCAAAGTGGTATTTTTCGGGCTGGGCTTTGAAACCACCATGCCGACCACCGCCATCACGCTGCAGCAGGCAAAACAGCGTGACGTGCGAAACTTCTACTTTTTTTGCCAGCACATTACGCTGATCCCGACGCTGCGTAGCCTACTGGAGCAGCCGGACAACGGCATTGACGCCTTTCTTGCGCCAGGCCACGTCAGCATGGTCATCGGCACCGAGGCGTACCAGTTTATCGCCGCCGATTTTCATCGCCCGCTGGTGGTGGCTGGATTCGAACCGCTTGATCTACTGCAAGGCGTGGTCATGCTGGTTGAGCAGAAAATAGCGGCCCTAAGCCAGGTTGAAAATCAATACCGTCGCGTGGTGCCGGATGCCGGAAACATGCTGGCGCAGCAGGCCATTGCCGATGTGTTCTGCGTTAATGGCGATAGCGAGTGGCGCGGTCTGGGCGTGATTGAATCCTCCGGCGTCCACCTGACGCCGGAGTATCAGCGCTTTGACGCCGAAGCGCATTTCCGCCCAGCGCCGCAGCAGGTCTATGACGATCCGCGCGCCCGCTGCGGCGAAGTGCTGACCGGCAGATGCAAGCCGCATCAGTGCCCGCTATTTGGTAAAACATGTAATCCAGAGACCGCGTTCGGCGCGCTGATGGTCTCTTCCGAAGGCGCATGCGCCGCCTGGTATCAGTATCGTCAGCAGGAGTGTGAAGTTTGAACAATATACAACTCGCCCACGGCAGCGGCGGCCAGGCTATGCAACAGTTGATTAATAGCCTGTTTATGGAGGCCTTTGCCAACCCGTGGCTGGCGGAACAAGAAGATCAGGCGCGTCTGGAGCTGGCGCAGCTGACGGCGGAGGGCGACCGTCTGGCGTTTTCTACCGATAGCTATGTGATCGATCCGCTCTTTTTCCCCGGCGGCAATATCGGCAAACTGGCGATTTGCGGTACGGCGAACGACGTTGCGGTGAGCGGCGCGATCCCCCGCTATCTCTCCTGCGGCTTTATCCTTGAAGAAGGGCTGCCGATGGAGACGTTAAAAAGCGTGGTCAATAGCATGGCGGCGACCGCGCGGGAAGCGGATATCGCCATTGTAACCGGCGACACCAAAGTTGTGCAGCGCGGCGCGGCGGATAAATTATTTATCAACACTGCCGGCATGGGGGCGATTCCCGCCGATATTCGCTGGGGCGCGCAAACGCTGAGCGTTGGCGATGTGCTGTTAGTCAGCGGTACGCTTGGCGATCACGGCGCCACTATCCTCAACCTGCGTGAGCAACTGGGACTGGATGGCGAGCTGGCGAGCGACTGCGCAGTATTAACGCCGCTTATTCAGACGCTGCGTCATATTGACGGAGTGAAGGCATTGCGTGACGCCACGCGCGGCGGCGTGAATGCGGTCGCCCATGAGTTTGCGGCGTCCTGCGGTTACGGTATTGAATTGTCCGAATCCGCACTGCCGCTCAAACCTGCCGTGCGCGGCGTCTGCGAGCTGTTGGGGCTGGATGCCCTGAACTTTGCCAACGAAGGAAAACTGGTGATTGCCGTTGAACGGCAGGCCGCAGATCGGGCGTTGGCGGCATTACGCGCGCATCCGCTGGGACGTGATGCGGCGCTGATTGGCGAAGTCGTGGAACGCAAAGGCGTTCGCTTAGCCGGACTCTATGGCGTGAAGCGAACCCTTGATTTGCCACACGCCGAACCATTACCTCGTATATGCTAGCAGCCTGTTGACAGCATACTGTAAGCCGGATAAGACGCATTTGCGTCGACATCCGGCATTAACGCTGCATGAACGCCTGATGGCGCTTTGCTTATCAGGCCTACGGAGTGTGTGACCAGCGAGTTTGCGGTCAGCCATCCGGCAATAACTTACGACTTATACCTATAATTCATTTACCGTTTTCGCACCGTTTTGCGGTATTTTCCTGGAAAAGCAACATGTCGTATACACCCATGAGCGATCTTGGACAGCAAGGCTTGTTCGATATCACTCGTACCTTATTGCAGCAGCCCGATTTGGCGTCGCTCAGTGAAGCGCTTTCGCAACTGGTAAAGCGTTCAGCGCTCGCCGACAGCGCCGGCATTGTGCTATGGCAGGCGCAGTCGCAACGCGCACAATATTATGCGACGCGAGAAAATGGCCGTCCTGTTGAATATGAAGATGAAACCGTACTGGCGCACGGCCCGGTACGTCGCATCCTTTCTCGCCCCGATGCATTGCACTGTAATTTCCATGAGTTTACCGAAACCTGGCCGCAGCTTGCCGCGAGCGGCCTCTACCCTGAATTTGGTCATTACTGTCTGCTTCCTTTAGCCGCGGAGGGCCGTATTTTCGGCGGCTGCGAATTCATCCGTCAGGAAGATCGCCCCTGGAGTGAAAAGGAATATGACCGTCTGCATACGTTTACCCAAATTGTCGGCGTGGTCGCCGAGCAAATTCAAAACCGGGTAAACAATAACGTCGATTATGATCTGTTGTGCCGCGAACGCGATAACTTCCGTATTCTGGTTGCGATTACCAACGCCGTCCTGTCGCGTCTGGATATTGATGAACTGGTAAGCGAAGTCGCAAAAGAGATTCACCACTATTTCAATATCGACGCGATCAGCATCGTGTTGCGCAGCCATCGCAAAAATAAGCTGAATATCTACTCCACCCACTACCTTGATGAGCATCATCCGGCGCACGAACAGAGCGAAGTCGACGAAGCCGGCACGCTCACGGAGCGCGTCTTTAAAAGTAAAGAGATGCTGCTTATCAACCTCAACGAACGCGATCCGCTTGCCCCCTACGAACGCATGCTGTTCGATACCTGGGGCAATCAGATCCAGACGCTTTGCCTGCTGCCGTTGATGTCCGGCAAGACGATGCTTGGCGTGCTCAAACTGGCCCAGTGCGAAGAAAAAGTGTTTACCACCGCCAACCTCAAGCTGCTGCGTCAGATTGCCGAACGGGTAGCCATTGCCGTGGATAATGCGCTGGCCTATCAGGAAATCCACCGACTGAAGGAACGCCTGGTCGACGAAAACCTGGCGCTCACGGAACAGCTTAATAACGTCGACAGCGAGTTTGGCGAGATCATCGGACGCAGCGAAGCGATGTACAACGTGCTAAAGCAGGTTGAGATGGTGGCGCAGAGCGACAGTACCGTGCTGATTCTGGGCGAAACGGGAACCGGTAAAGAGTTGATTGCCCGCGCCATTCACAACCTGAGCGGACGTAGCGGGCGCAGGATGGTAAAGATGAACTGCGCCGCGATGCCGGCGGGGCTGCTGGAAAGCGATCTGTTTGGTCATGAGCGCGGCGCGTTTACCGGCGCCAGCGCGCAGCGGATTGGCCGTTTCGAGCTGGCGGATAAAAGCTCGCTGTTTCTGGATGAAGTGGGCGACATGCCGCTGGAGCTACAGCCTAAGCTGCTGCGCGTCCTTCAGGAGCAAGAGTTTGAACGTCTCGGCAGCAATAAACTGATCCAGACCGACGTGCGGCTGATCGCCGCGACTAACCGCGATCTGAAAAAAATGGTCGCCGATCGCGAATTCCGTAACGATCTCTACTATCGGCTGAATGTTTTTCCGATCCAGCTTCCTCCGTTGCGCGAACGTCCGGAAGATATTCCACTACTGGTCAAAGCGTTCACTTTCAAAATCGCCCGCCGAATGGGGCGTAATATCGACAGCATTCCCGCCGAAACGCTGCGCACGCTTAGCAGCATGGAATGGCCGGGGAACGTTCGCGAGCTGGAGAATGTCGTCGAGCGCGCCGTGCTGCTGACGCGCGGCAATGTGCTACAACTGTCGCTGCCGGATATTACCGCCGTAACGCCCGATACCTCGCCTGTTGCGACTGAAAGCGCCAAAGAAGGCGAAGATGAATATCAGCTTATTATACGCGTGCTGAAAGAGACCAATGGCGTAGTGGCTGGACCAAAAGGCGCGGCGCAGCGTCTGGGGCTTAAACGAACCACCCTGCTGTCGCGTATGAAGCGATTGGGTATTGATAAAGACGCGTTAGCGTAACGGGTTGCCGGATCTGATCCGGCCTGGAGATGATGCGCGCCGTAGGCCTGGCGCTTCCCCTTCACTTCTTGCGCTGATATTTTTCCGGCAATTCCGGAACGGGGCGCTTATCGTCGATAAGGTGCCGCACGGTCAGGACAGGATGCCGCCAAAGCATTCGCGGACCTGCCCAACGCATAATCTGCTTCATCTCCTCGCGTTTAGCCGGCTGATAGCAGTGCACCGGGCACTGCTTACAGGCGGGTTTTTCCTCGCCAAATACGCATTTATCAAGACGTTTTTGCGCGTAGGCGAACAGCGCGTCGTAATGCCCCTGCACCGTTGACGCCTGTGGGCACTGGCTTTCATACAGCGCGATCATTTTTTTGATCGTCAGTTTTTCACGAGCGATACGTTTACCAGGCATCGTGCTCTCTCCGAACATTAAGGTGTATTTATTTTACACCTTATCCCTCTTTAGCACTATCACTGCATATTGTCGCCATTTCGCAAATAAGAATTATTTTCATTTATCCATACCTTGTGCTATATAACATAGCAAAGGCTATATTCGATGATTAATTAACCACATTGTTGCGAGGGATACTATGACGAATCTACATCGTCTGAAAACACTCCTGATTGCCGGTATTGTCGCGATACTCGCGCTATCGCCAGCCTATGCAAAAGAGAAATTTAAAGTTATCACCACGTTTACCGTTATTGCCGACATGGCGAAAAACGTGGCGGGCGACGCAGCGGAAGTCAGCTCGATTACCAAACCCGGCGCTGAAATCCATGAGTATCAGCCAACGCCCGGCGATATTAAACGAGCGCAGGGGGCACAGCTTATCCTCGCGAATGGTCTGAACCTGGAGCGATGGTTCGCCCGCTTTTATCAGCACCTTTCCGGCGTGCCGGAAGTCGTCGTCTCCACCGGCGTCAAACCGATGGGCATTACCGAAGGCCCGTATAACGGTAAACCGAACCCGCACGCCTGGATGTCGGCAGAAAACGCGCTGATTTATGTCGATAACATTCGCGACGCCCTGGTGAAGTACGATCCGGATAATGCGCAGATCTATAAGCAAAATGCCGAACGCTATAAAGCGAAAATTCGCCAGATGGCCGATCCGTTGCGTGCCGAACTGGAAAAAATTCCCGCCGATCAGCGCTGGTTGGTCACCAGTGAAGGCGCGTTCTCTTACCTGGCGCGCGATAACGACATGAAAGAGCTTTATCTCTGGCCAATTAACGCCGATCAACAGGGGACGCCAAAACAGGTGCGTAAAGTGATTGATACCATTAAAAAGCACCATATTCCCGCCATCTTTAGCGAGAGTACGGTTTCCGATAAACCGGCCCGTCAGGTCGCGCGTGAATCCGGCGCGCATTATGGCGGCGTGCTGTATGTCGATTCTCTGAGCGCCGCTGACGGCCCTGTGCCAACCTATCTGGATCTGCTGCGCGTCACGACCGAAACCATCGTCAACGGCATTAACGACGGACTGAGGAGTCAACAATGAGTCAATCTGCGATTACCGTTGATCAAGTCACGGTGACGTATCGCAACGGTCATACCGCCCTACGGGACGCCACTTTTCAGGTGCCTGGCGGTTCAATCGCCGCGCTGGTAGGCGTAAATGGTTCCGGTAAGTCTACGTTATTTAAAGCGTTAATGGGCTTTGTGCATCTTGCGCAGGGCGATATCACTATCCTGCAACAGTCAGTCAACAAGGCACTGAAAAAAAACCTCATTGCTTATGTTCCGCAATCGGAAGAAGTGGACTGGTCATTTCCGGTGCTGGTAGAAGATGTGGTGATGATGGGACGCTACGGCCATATGGGCTGGCTACGCCGTCCCACTGCGCATGATCACGCCTGTGTTGACGCCGCGCTGGCGCGGGTGGATATGCAGGAGTATCGTCACAGGCAGATTGGCGAGCTGTCCGGCGGGCAGAAAAAACGTGTGTTTCTTGCCAGGGCCATCGCTCAGGATGGACAGGTGATCCTGCTGGATGAACCTTTTACCGGCGTGGATGTAAAAACCGAAGCGCGAATCATCGATCTACTGCGGGAACTGCGCGATGAAGGCCGCACGATGCTGGTCTCAACGCATAATCTCGGCTCCGTCACCGAGTTTTGCGACTATACGGTAATGATTAAAGGAACCGTACTGGCCAGCGGCCCTACCGAAACCACGTTTACCGCCGCGAATCTGGAACAGGCGTTTAGCGGCGTTCTACGTCATATCGCGTTAAGCGGAGGTGAAGAGCACATCATCACCGATGACGAGCGCCCCTTTATTTCCCGGCGCGTGGCCAGCGGAGGAAAATCGTCATGAACTGGCTTGTTGAGCCGTTTGGCTACCAGTATATGCTCAACGCGATGTGGGTCTCCGCGATGGTGGGCGGTCTGTGCGCGTTTCTCTCCTGCTATTTGATGCTCAAAGGCTGGTCGCTCATTGGCGATGCGCTATCTCACTCTATTGTGCCTGGCGTCGCTGGCGCCTGGATGTTAGGGCTGCCCTTCTCGCTCGGCGCGTTTCTTTCCGGCGGACTGGCGGCAGGCAGTATGCTCTTTCTTAACCAACGCTCACGCCTGAAAGAAGACGCGATTATCGGGCTTATCTTCTCCTCTTTTTTTGGCGTCGGCCTTTTTATGGTGTCGCTCAATCCGATGTCGGTGAATATCCAGACGATTATTCTCGGCAACGTGCTGGCGATCGCACCAGCGGATATTGCGCAACTGGCGATTATCGGCGCAGTCTCGCTGACGATTCTGCTGTTAAAGTGGAAAGATCTGATGGTCGTCTTTTTCGATGAAACCCATGCGCGTTCTATCGGGCTTAATCCGGGTCGACTAAAGCTGTTGTTTTTCACTCTATTGTCCGTCTCTACCGTGGCGGCCCTGCAAACCGTTGGGGCGTTCCTGGTGATCTGTCTCGTCGTCACGCCGGGCGCGACGGCCTGGTTACTCACCGACCGTTTTCCACGTCTGCTCATGATTGCCGTCGTGATTGGCAGCCTGACCAGTTTTCTGGGCGCATGGCTTAGCTACTGGCTGGATGGCGCCACGGGTGGAATTATTGTCGTCATGCAAACCTTACTGTTCATCACAGCCTTTATTTTCGCCCCGAAACACGGTCTGTTAGCCAACCGTCGACGCGCCCGCCTGCAGAAGGAGCCGACATGTTCTTAACAACGTTACTGGAACCCTTTCAGTTTGATTTTATGGTGAACGCCCTTATGGTTTCGGTCATTGTGGCGATTCCCTGCGCCTTACTGTCCGTGTTTTTAGTGTTAAAAGGCTGGGCGTTAATGGGCGATGCAATGAGTCATGCGGTATTCCCCGGGGTCGTGCTGGCATATATTGTGGGGATCCCCCTGGCGATTGGCGCTTTCATTGCCGGATTATTTTGCGCTATCGCCACCGGCTATCTGGACGATAACAGCCGCATCAAACGTGATACGGTGATGGGCATCGTCTTTTCCGGGATGTTTGGCGCAGGTCTGGTGCTCTATGTTTCTATTCAATCGGAAGTGCATCTGGATCACATCCTGTTTGGGGATATGCTGGGCGTATCGCTGGGGGATATCGTACAAACGTCAGTTATTGCACTGGGTATTGCGTTAATCATAGGGCTGAAATGGAAAGATCTCCTGCTACACGCTTTTGACCCGCACCAGGCGAAAGCCAGCGGGCTGAATACCACACTACTGCATTATGGCCTGCTATGTATGATTGCGCTGACTATCGTCGCCACGCTGAAATCGGTGGGCATTATTCTGTCAATCTCACTGCTTATCGCCCCCGGCGCAATTGCCATTTTGCTGACGCGACGCTTTGCGCGCGCGCTGGGATTAGCGGTGAGTCTGTCAGTTATTACCGCTTTTGCGGGCGTTTATCTGTCTTTTTATCTTGATAGCGCGCCAGCGCCGACCATCGTGGTATTATTTGCCATCGTGTTTATTGCGGCATTTATTTACGCAACATGGCGCGACAGGCGTAATGAAATCGTACCAGAGGCGCAAGGTTAACACTTTTTTGCCTGCTATTCAGGAAACATACGGTCATAATATAGAGTAGTCTTATGGCGCTGGAAGGATTTCCTCTGGCAGGCAACCTTATAATTTCATTACGGTTTAAGTAAAGACTTATATTCAGCTATCCTTTTTTTATGAGCGGATAGGTGATGCTGCCAACTTACTGATTTAGTGTATGATGGTGTTTTTGAGGTGCTCCAGTGGCTTCTGTTTCTATCAGCTGTCCCTCCTGTTCAGCTACTGACGGGGTGGTGCGTAACGGCAAAAGCACCGCCGGACATCAGCGCTATCTCTGCTCTCACTGCCGTAAAACATGGCAACTGCAGTTCACTTACACCGCTTCTCAACCCGGTACGCACCAGAAAATCATTGATATGGCCATGAATGGCGTTGGATGCCGGGCAACCGCCCGCATTATGGGCGTTGGCCTCAACACGATTTTCCGCCATTTAAAAAACTCAGGCCGCAGTCGGTAACCTCGCGCATACAGCCGGGCAGTGACGTCATCGTCTGCGCGGAAATGGACGAACAGTGGGGATACGTCGGGGCTAAATCGCGCCAGCGCTGGCTGTTTTACGCGTATGACAGGCTCCGGAAGACGGTTGTTGCGCACGTATTCGGTGAACGCACTATGGCGACGCTGGGGCGTCTTATGAGCCTGCTGTCACCCTTTGACGTGGTGATATGGATGACGGATGGCTGGCCGCTGTATGAATCCCGCCTGAAGGGAAAGCTGCACGTAATCAGCAAGCGATATACGCAGCGAATTGAGCGGCATAACCTGAATCTGAGGCAGCACCTGGCACGGCTGGGACGGAAGTCGCTGTCGTTCTCAAAATCGGTGGAGCTGCATGACAAAGTCATCGGGCATTATCTGAACATAAAACACTATCAATAAGTTGGAGTCATTACCGAGCGGATATAGAGAGTTTTTTATCGTTTAGCATAACGGCATTGTTATCGAATCGCTCATAAAGCGTTTCATTCTTTTTGTTTACTATACTGCTTCCCGCCGCCGGATTGGCCTCCACATATTCATTTAATCGTTGTGCGCCTTGAGTATGTTTGTAAAAACTCACCGGCAGATAGCGGTCTGCTTTATCGGACGGGAGAAAAGGTTCTTCACCACACAGACGTTCACAAATATTATCTTCATGAATTTTTACTAAGTTCATAAATTCAAGCTGAAGTTTTTTGGCGAGCGCCAGGCTAAAAATACCGCATTCAGAAGAGCTTCGTTGAATGTCCAGCTCGACCATAGCAAAATAACAATCAGGCAGTTGTTCACGTTCAAGAGCTGCTTTGGTCCTCAACGCCAGTAAAGCAGGTCCAAAAGCGCTACACGCTGCTGGTTCGAACAAAATCACCGATGTCTTTCCGTCCATAACTCTAAAATCGACGACTGAAATATGGATACCTGAACTTCCCATATTTACGAGAAATCGGGCAGATTCAACGCCTTCCATTCTGGTCTCCTTTATAGAGGAAACAAGCTCATGGACTGACATAACAAATTTAAGATTTAACTCTGGATACTTCTTATTGGCCTGTGCAACAAGAAAAGGCATCATTTCGAGATCGGTTTCCTCGTAACTGATATGAATCCAGCTGCCATCTATAATTTCACTTTCCAGACGCTCAACAATACAGGTCAATGCTTCGGTGTTTAGCTCCCCGCTGACGTCAGGCTGAGGCGATAAACTCGCCCCCATATTACGAGTCGTAGGACTTAGCATACTTTTCCCTCCACATGATAGCTCCTGCACCGAAAATATCATCTTTAACTTTTCAGATTCAATATATTGCCTGCAAAAATATGCCTCAATGATTGAGCCAGGCTACCAACCACCTCCGGATGATTATATATAAGAATTACTACTCAAAAAATCTTTTTTATAATAAAAGCTCAACACATGGTCATAAATGATAAAAAATATTTTAATTCATTCCTACCGCAATCGGTAACGCGCAATTATCGTCAGGTACAGCAGGGTTATGTGCAAAAGCAGTGCGCTGTAAATGCGCGTCTAGTTTCAGTCCCCGGAACAGCGATAGCGGTGAAGAGTCCATCCCCAAACGATACATAACCTTCTTACGATAAATACTGACGGTTTTTGTTCCCAGACCAAATTTTTTCGCCAGTTCAATTGCCGGATGTCCGGAGGATAATAATATCAGCAGCGCATATTTCGCCTGCGTGACACCGGGAGGTAGATTCCACCAGGCGTATTGATTGATATTAAACAATACCTCTTCCGGCGTCTCGCCGGCATTAAAAGCATACGTAGCAGCCACGGTTTTCTTTTGTGGCCTGTGGCAGAAACGCAGCCAGGCTTCCGGAAGACGGAGCTTCTCTCGCTCCGAGCGGATAGCGCAGGATAGTTCGTCTTTTAAAACATAATCCATAACGCCAAAATATTGCAGCACACAGCGATCGATATAATACAAGCGATCTGCCACTACCAAAACTTTACGGTTCTGCAACCGCGTCAGCAACGCATGAAAAAGATAAACATGCTCATGCGGGTTCAAAGCTAAAATCAGCCCGGCGTCCGGCATATCGGATAGGGAATGCAAAAGTGCAGTTAATGAGTTACACGTTTTAACGCACTTTTCCGGATATTTTTGCTTAAAAATAGACTGTAGGGCATAACAATTAGTCCAGTTAATACCGTATATAATTACATTTCTCATTTATTTATCCTTTTTTGAAAACTGACCACAGCTTCGGTAATGATTTTTCTTCCTGGGCGACTACTGCGCAAGTAGATAACGCCTTCTTACTACAAAGGTAATAAGACCAGATACGTTATTACATGCGCAATGTCGTTACCGAAATGAATTCCTTTTACAAATCTGATAATGATTAAATTTGCTGTTTTACTTTACTGTAATCTCTTAGAGTACAACGATTGCCCGGCGCCTGGTGGCCATGTATGTCTGACAATGAACGCTTTCGATTCCCTTTCATTAACTACATATCACTGGTGTAGCGATACTGAAATATACACTACGATTAAAAAAATATTTGGTATCTGTAACGCAAACAGATAGTAACGTTTAAAATAATTTCACAAATCAATGGTTCATTGTACGCATAAAGCTAAGCGGTGTAATCTTAAAATGCCGTTTAAAAATAGCGATAAAATAAGAAGGCGTATCATAGCCACACATCGTCGCGACTTGTGAAATATTTCCAGCCCCCATACGTAATAATTTTATAGCCTGATTCATACGAGCATCCAGGTATATTTTACTAAAACTCACCTCTTCAGCGGCCAGTTTTCGCTTCAGACTTGATACGCTCATAAACAGCTTTCCTGCCACCTCAGCCTGTGACCATTTGCGGGTGAGATCGCTGATAATAATGTTATAAACTTTCTCTTTTGTCGTAATTTTTATTGCTCGCTCAAGGAAATCAAACCCACCGGGCTTACGTACAAATGCCGATATAAGATACATCAATGAGAAATATGAATAATCATGATCATCAATACTCACATTACTACAAACCCGTGGACATGCCACACCATGCAAAATAGAGTCAAAAGTATCACTCATCCCTGGCAACAAGTCCGCATGAAAAAAATACTTTGGTTTCGTTTTTAATGATAGCTCTCGATCATTATAGTTTCTTGTACTGTAAAAAACTTTGTAGAATTTTTGCATTAAGTCATAGGAAACTTCCAGTGAAGAAAAATCAATATGCCCTTCTATTTCGCTCATACTAAGCGTGATTGTTTGATCTTTTTCCAATAAAAATAAACACGGCGCAGATCGTTCGATGAACTCCCCAAATTCGTTTTCAATTCGCAAACTGCCTTTATTAAGTTTAAACAATAAGCAGTTTGCGACATAATAGTCTCTTACGTCAGCTAATCCATTTATTAATGGAAATTTGTTCGGCTGTTGAAGGTGATTATTGCTAATGGCCTCAACTGATTTATTCATTGAAGGCAATACCATATTTTATCCTGTGTGCTATAAGGAACTCAAAATCGTTATATTCTTATAAACAAATAATTAAAACTCACAGAGATGATTTAAATCCGATTTTTTTATTATTATAGCCAATAATTACATTCCAACGCGCGTTCATTTCGTCACAAAAAGATACCCTTACAAACTTTATACACAATTTTGTAATGAAAGCTTACAATATTAATATAATCATTTCAGAATAAAACGACTGGCAGACATCTTAATAATCCATATACATCAATAAGATAGACACACTGGCATGGTGCATTTTCTGCATTATTTGCTGATATATACACCATACCTTATCACAAATCGCCAGCAATGGGGGTTCACCAGTCAATTGCCTCTTTGTTTTCCCCGCCCGATAAAATAATCTCCTGCATCCAGGAGGTCATTTGTGACTGTGCGTTCATTGAACCAACTAATACCCCGTTTAAAGCCTCATATAAATGGGTGCCCGGTTCAACTTTTGCTAACATGTTTTGTAGCATAGCCGTTTGCTGCTCAAAAGAAACAAAAGCCGAATCACCACTGTTAGGATCTTTGAAGGCATTCATCTCTTGATAAATGCTATCTTTAAGCGTTTCAGAAGAGGCTGACTCAGGAAGCGCCAAAAGTCGTTGGTAGAATGCATCATAAAGATCAACGTCGCCGCCATTGCTTAAAGGCGCGCTATCCATATTATTCAGCATAGCGGCCCTGGCACTCAACGAAACCACACCCGTCGCTTCAGTATCTGCTGTCGGGACCAAATAAGAAGTCGGAATCGTACCCGGTATCACCTTATAACCTCCGCTTGCGTTTTTGTCTTCCATTCATCAATAAGTGCGTTAATGGCGTTATCAGAAATTGTCCGGCAGTCTTGTGGAAGTTCATCAAGATGATGCTTAATGACGCCTACTGCCGTTTCAACAAATTGTTCAGGTGAAAATTCTGCGATCTGATCGCCGCAACTCATGATAAAGCGCTGTTCCTGGTGATATTTAAGATTAAAAGTGCCTGGCCAGTTCTCCATAAGCAACACCATCAGTTTTTGGTGATCTTTTTTCGCATTAACTGGCAGTGTTAAAAAAAGTTGCCCCTCAGGCTTATCGAAATCCCTTAGCCACTCATCCAGGACGGTTAAAAGCGTTTCGGGATGGTCGACCGCAGCTGAAAATAACTCGCGGGCATAAATCTGTATTTTTTCCATCCACTTCCAGGCCATTGTCTGATTATCAGTAAGATAAGCGGCGACCTGCTGTAACGCGTCTATCATTCCCTGCTCGTAACCTTCCTGATAGGCGTACATCCGCAAGGTCTTTGCCTCTTCTTCCGCCTCTCGCAAAATACGCTTAGCCCGTTGATGCGCCTGCTGTTCTAATCTTTCAATAGAGAAATAACGTTCCAGCGTTTTACGCTTTATCAGTATCCCCTCAACAGGCGAAAGCGGGGACGGTATTGGGATATTTTTGAGCATATTGTAAGGCCAGTAGCAAAATTGACATTTCTACAGCATCCTGCTTCAATGCCTCCTCAATAAATGGAGGAAAAAGCAAAGGAAAACGCTGTGCTAAAGATTCAGGTAAAAATTCATTTAGGGCATTTAACTGTGCATACCCGACGCTAAGTAAAAACCGGTGATTCGGCGCCTTATTGCAGACAGATAAACTTGTTCCCTGATGCATTGCCAAAAATGCTTGCGCCCAATCCGGCAGGCCAAGCAAGGCTCCCTGCCTTGCCAGATCGGCTCTCAGTTTATGGCAACCGAGTAAATACGCTACTTGCGGCAGTCGGCGCCACTGACGCAGCCACAGCTGCGTCAGTGAGTTTTGAATACACTCCTTTTCTCCGTTCTTAAGCCGCCATGCCGCCAGTATTAACTCATTTGCCGCCGCCCTGGCGGCGGGTCTGACAATCATTTCCGGCGCTATCTGCAACCGCTGAGGATGGATATACGATAACGGATCAAAAATGATTCTTTGCCAGATAATGGGTAATGGCTGCCTATTCATTTGACGATTTCGCCTTATCATCAGCCGTTATGCCTTTCTTATTGCGGGCATAATGGTTTTTGTAATACCAGACGCCAAAGCCTGCTGACATCACGGATAACAAAATAATCAAAACAATCCAACTGGTTGCAAAAGAATTACGTTTTACTGGTGTGCCGGGAGCCTGTAATTGGGCATCAGAACGTTCTGACAACACAACAGAAATGTTGTCATAATCCACATCGGCAAAACTATTCTTTAAGAAACGCTTGATATCGCTGATCTGATGCGCAAGCGGCGAACCTCGTTCATATACGGCTAATGCCGACAGATGAACAGGTTTTGGCGGGCGGCCATTTTCACCAGCATCAATATCATAACTAATATGGACCCTGGCGGAGAGCACGCCCTCCATCGTCTGTAATGACTGTTCCAGTCGCTGTTCAATAGCCGAATATAACCTGGCCTTTTCAGCTCGCGGAGACGATACCAGCGAATCCGCCGGGAACATCTGCGCTATTTCCACCCGTGGCCGGGGAGGAAGCTGATAAGTTTTAATCCAGTACACCGCAGCGGTAAAATCAGGCTCAGCAACGGTAATGCTATAGCCCAATTTTCCGCTATCAATTTTATTCGCCTCTATATTGTGCATTTGCAGAACGGCAATGACCTCATTAGCCTGTTCCTGGTCCAGTCCTTTTAAAAGATCCTTATCCTTACAGCCGGCAAGGGTCATTACCAGCAGAAAAGTATATAGATATCGACGAATCATGAGCGTAATAGCGTTTCAACAGCCCCGACTCCTTTACGAGTAAGGGTACTGACCATAGAAACATACAGGTTATAATCTGAAATCATCTCTTGCGAAATAGCCAGCTCTTTAGGATCCGTCACCAGATTAGGGTCCTCAATCCTGTTGGTAATCGTCTGTTTATCCACAGCCGTGGCAATCGCCGAACCAGAAAAAGCCTGGAGTAGCCGGTCATCCAGCGAGACAATGTCCGTTTCCATAGACCTGATATTGACCGCCTGCCCTATAACGGCATTCTCAGGGACAATAGTTGCAATCGACATAATCCACCTTATAACTGATTAACGGAAGTTCTGAATAATGGCAGCATCAATATCCTTAAAGACTTTTACCGTGTTCGATTGCGCGTTACGGTACAAGTTATATTCCGAGAGCTTACTCTGATACGCCGCCAGTAGCGCCGGATCGGAGGGTTTTGCTGCTAATTTATCCAGCGCCTCTGTTACCTGCGTTTGTAGATTATCAACGCCCGTATCAAATTTTGCTGAGACGTCATCCAGATAGCCTGACCAAGGTGTTGCCATAATGACTTCCTTATTTACGTTAAATTAAAGTGGGCTTGGGAAATACCAATGGCCTGGGCTCATTTTGATATAACCTTCCGCCCCGTACTGAAATGAGCGCCCCTTGAGCCAGTCATCTTTTAATTCGATCGCAAACTGCACATAGCGTCCTCCCCATGTGCGGTAATAGCTATCGACAAATTGACGGGCTCTGAGTATTTCTACATCATCGAGCGCCCCCTGAATAACAAACGTTACGCCCCCCTTATGATTCCTGCGGGAATAAGGTAACGCCTGCTGTTTTAGCCCCGCTTCCGCCTGGCCTGCTGCGGTAACATCGTCCATCAACGTGATGTTAACCGAATCCGCGTAAGGCATTAGCGCTCTCAGCTTTTGACTTAACACCTCGAGCTCTTTCTTGCTCATCGTGTTTCGCTGGCGGCTTAGCCAGAAAACGGGTTTACGCGGCTCATCGAAATGAATCCGATAATAAGCCAGCTGCGGATAATAGGTATCCAGCCAGATAGAGATACGCTTATTTTCTTCGTTTTCGTTAATCACTCGCGCATTTTTATCATAATCGCCCCTCGCTAAAACCTGACGAGCCCACAACGTATCTCTTTCATTTTGCGCAGCGACATAGAGCATTTTGTCCCGGCCTGGCAACACCTGAAAACGCTCCTTCTCCTGCCCCAATAACGAATCGAGCTCTGCGGCCTGCCGCTGCGGCGAGTTAAGTATCCATAACGTCCCCACAGTCCCAATTCCCAATATAAAAAACCCGGCCAGTGCTGCTACAATTCCGTTTTTAAAACGCGGCTCGTTCTTTTTTGCAGACGTTTCTAACTTCTCAGGCTGCTCGGGCACCCACGGCTCGCTTTCCGGGCGAATCAGGATAAGCAATTCACCGACCTGTATTGGCGTATTTAATTGCACCGAACGAGATTCAGAATTTCCTTCTTTCAGCTCATGGAGTATAATTTCGGTCGCATCCGTATCCACCTGGATTTCAAAATTTACTCCGCCATGGTCCAGCGGGATAAAAAAGCTATCGGCAGGTATATCAGGGAGTTGACCTGAAGCAGTGAGCGCATCACTCTGACCTACCACAAAGAGTGTTCGGCCTGTCAGCAATGGAAACTCACAGCCGTTCAGTGAGCTGTTAAGTAATCGAACTATGTATGGCCCTGGGCTTGTTATCGTCTTCTCTTTTGATGTTTCCATATATACTGTTAGCGATGTCTGTCGTTCTCGATAGCAGCAGATTACCGCACAGGACACAGGGATTCCTGATGAAAATAGAATGAAAAGTGAGAAATAAAATCAATTTATTCTGTATAATGCGTCTCAACACATATTAAAAGAACCATCATCCCCATTGGGGCTTAAACTACTGTAGATAAATTACCCAAATTTGGGTTCTTTTGGTGTAACAATCAGACCATTGCCAACACACGCTAATAAAGAGCATTTACAACTCAGATTTTTTCAGTAGGATACCAGTAAGGAACATTAAAATAACATCAACAAAGGGATAATATGGAAAATGTAACCTTTGTAAGTAATAGTCATCAGCGTCCTGCCGCAGATAACTTACAGAAATTAAAATCACTTTTGACAAATACCCGGCAGCAAATTAAAAGTCAGACTCAGCAGGTTACCATCAAAAATCTTTATGTAAGCAGTTTCACTTTAGTTTGCTTTCGGAGCGGTAAACTGACGATTAGCAATAATCACGATACGATTTACTGTGACGAACCTGGGATGTTGGTGCTCAAAAAAGAGCAGGTAGTTAACGTGACGCTTGAAGAGGTCAATGGCCACATGGATTTCGATATACTCGAGATACCGACGCAACGACTTGGCGCTCTCTATGCACTTATCCCAAACGAGCAGCAAACCAAAATGGCGGTACCCACAGAGAAAGCGCAGAAGATCTTCTATACGCCTGACTTTCCTGCCAGAAGAGAGGTATTTGAACATCTGAAAACGGCGTTCTCCTGTACGAAGGATACAAGCAAAGGTTGCAGTAACTGTAACAACAAAAGTTGTATTGAAAATGAAGAGTTAATTCCTTATTTTCTGCTGTTCCTGCTTACTGCTTTTCTCCGACTCCCGGAGAGTTATGAGATCATCCTTAGCTCGGCTCAGATAACGTTAAAGGAGCGCGTTTACAACATTATATCTTCGTCACCCAGTAGACAGTGGAAGCTTACGGATGTTGCCGATCATATATTTATGAGTACGTCAACGCTCAAACGGAAACTTGCAGAAGAAGGTACCAGCTTTAGCGACATCTACTTATCGGCAAGAATGAATCAGGCAGCAAAACTTTTACGCATAGGCAACCATAATGTTAATGCTGTAGCATTAAAATGTGGTTATGATAGCACGTCCTACTTCATTCAATGTTTCAAAAAATATTTTAAAACTACGCCATCGACATTCATAAAAATGGCGAACCATTAACATTTTTTGTATCTGTCACTTAAGTAAAGATTTTTATTAAAATTGTAATAATTTAAAATTCAGACTGCGCATTAACACGCTCTATCAGGATGGGAGGCTATTCAATATCATTGTTCTGTCCGGAAGACAGCTTATACTGATATCTATGGTAATTTAAAGTAAGGCTGATTATATAACACGATTTTTGTGAACTTGTCATCGCTATGATGACTGGTAAAACGATATTGCCTTATTCACAGCGTAAGAATTCGTCCAGATGACACTATCTCCTTCCGGCTTTAACCCTGTGGATTAAGGCCGGCATTTTATTCATATTTATACATCATCCGTTCCCTCTGAGAACTATTTGCCTGAACGGTTTATACCGAAACAGTCACGCTTGTTAGCTTTCTGCCAGGCATACCTCCTCTCTTCCTCCTGATATCGATATAATGCCTGGAGCCAGCCTGAGGATGATACTGCTCATAACCCTCCTGCCTTTTTGACGCTATAACTGAAGGGAGTAAAGAAAAGACGATATCATTATTTTGCAAAAAAATATAAAAATAAGCGCACCATTAAAAACAGTCTTTCATTTATATTTTGGAACCTAAGACAAATTACACTCTTAAACTTTCAACGAATGGTCATTTAGTGGAAATCTTCGAGAAAAATGGTTCTGATGGTGTAATTATCAGACCATTAACCATGAAGATATAATAAGCAGCATTTACACCCCAAAAAAATGCAGTAAGATAGCTACAAAACTAATCTCTATTGCAATGAGGCCAAGTTAAATATGTAAATATTTAGATGCCCGGCGCTGACTCTCTCTGCACCAGGATATACGGCAGCGTCCATTCGATAATCACAGTTAGTTATAACAATATTATTACCAACATGTCAGTTATTTAAAGCACAGGCATAAGCTAAATAATCAAATGTTAAAAACATATAAACCCGAGCCCGTAGAATATGACATTAAGCTCATAATAAAAGCTCAACCTGACCGTTAGTACTAACAGCAGAATTACTGAAACAGTAGATTCTATCCTAACGACTTGTATTAGTTATTATAACTTTTCACCCTGTAAGAGAATACACTATTATCATGCCACATTTTAATCCTGTTCCTGTATCGAATAAAAAATTCGTCTTTGATGATTTCATACTCAACATGGACGGCTCCCTGCTACGCTCAGAAAAGAAAGTCAATATTCCGCCAAAAGAATATGCCGTTCTGGTCATCCTGCTCGAAGCCGCCGGCGAGATTGTGAGTAAAAACACCTTACTGGACCAGGTATGGGGCGACGCGGAAGTTAACGAAGAATCTCTTACCCGCTGTATTTATGCCTTACGACGTATTCTGTCGGAAGATAAAGAGCATCGTTACATTGAAACACTGTACGGACAGGGCTATCGGTTTAATCGTCCGGTCGTAGTGGTGTCTCCGCCAGCGCCGCAACCTACGACTCATACATTGGCGATACTTCCTTTTCAGATGCAGGATCAGGTTCAATCCGAGAGTCTGCATTACTCTATCGTGAAGGGATTATCGCAGTATGCGCCCTTTGGCCTGAGCGTGCTGCCGGTGACCATTACGAAGAACTGCCGCAGTGTTAAGGATATTCTTGAGCTCATGGATCAATTACGCCCCGATTATTATATCTCCGGGCAGATGATACCCGATGGTAATGATAATATTGTACAGATTGAGATAGTTCGGGTTAAAGGTTATCACCTGCTGCACCAGGAAAGCATTAAGTTGATAGAACACCAACCCGCTTCTCTCTTGCAAAACAAAATTGCGAATCTTTTGCTCAGATGTATTCCCGGACTTCGCTGGGACACAAAGCAGATTAGCGAGCTAAATTCGATTGACAGTACTATGGTTTACTTACGCGGTAAGCATGAGTTAAATCAATACACCCCCTATAGCTTACAGCAAGCGCTTAAATTGCTGACTCAATGCGTTAACATGTCGCCAAACAGCATTGCGCCTTACTGTGCGCTGGCAGAATGCTACCTCAGCATGGCGCAAATGGGGATTTTTGATAAACAAAACGCTATGATCAAAGCTAAAGAACATGCGATTAAGGCGACAGAGCTGGACCACAATAATCCACAAGCTTTAGGATTACTGGGGCTAATTAATACGATTCACTCAGAATACATCGTCGGGAGTTTGCTATTCAAACAAGCTAACTTACTTTCGCCCATTTCTGCAGATATTAAATATTATTATGGCTGGAATCTTTTCATGGCTGGTCAGTTGGAGGAGGCCTTACAAACGATTAACGAGTGTTTAAAATTGGACCCAACGCGCGCAGCCGCAGGGATCACTAAGCTGTGGATTACCTATTATCATACCGGTATTGATGATGCTATACGTTTAGGCGATGAATTACGCTCACAACACCTGCAGGATAATCCAATATTATTAAGTATGCAGGTTATGTTTCTTTCGCTTAAAGGTAAACATGAACTGGCACGAAAATTAACTAAAGAAATATCCACGCAGGAAATAACAGGACTTATTGCTGTTAATCTTCTTTACGCTGAATATTGTCAGAATAGTGAGCGTGCCTTACCGACGATAAGAGAATTTCTGGAAAGTGAACAGCGTATAGATAATAATCCGGGATTATTACCGTTAGTGCTGGTTGCCCACGGCGAAGCTATTGCCGAGAAAATGTGGAATAAATTTAAAAACGAAGACAATATTTGGTTCAAAAGATGGAAACAGGATCCCCGCTTGATTAAATTACGGTAAAATCTGAGAGAGGAGATATGCATTATTTTTTTATCATCGTAATCTGGTTGCTTAGCATAAATACGGCATGGGCTGATTGCTGGCTTCAGGCTGAAAAAATGTTCAATATTGAATCCGAACTACTTTACGCTATCGCCCAGCAGGAATCGGCGATGAAACCTGGCGCCATTGGTCATAACCGAGATGGTTCAACCGATCTTGGCCTGATGCAAATTAACAGCTTCCATATGAAAAGGCTGAAAAAAATGGGGATTAGTGAAAAACAGTTGTTACAGGACCCCTGCATTTCTGTCATTGTGGGCGCCTCCATTTTATCAGATATGATGAAAATCTACGGTTATAGCTGGGAGGCCGTTGGCGCTTATAATGCCGGGACGTCGCCGAAACGATCGGATATAAGGAAACGTTATGCTAAAAAAATTTGGGAGAATTACAGAAAATTAAAAGGAATGTCAGCAGAAGAGAAAAACAAAAGACTTTCTATCGCGGCAAACAAATAATTATACAGAAATAGCTTACTTTCAGATAGTTCTAAAAGTAAGCTATGTTTTTATCAGCTTGCCGTCGTCATAAGCAACTGGGCTTGCATTGCTTTTAGTTGTACAAACTGTGAGGCGTCTTCCAGCATTCTATTGTTCCGTGAATCCCGGAAATCTGCACGTACCTGCTCCAGATTACTATGAGGATTATCCTTAAGTACAAGGGCCGCCGCCATCGTTCCGGTTCTTCCCACTCCGCCCAGACAATGAATCATCGGTAAATGCTTATCTGATGAACTACGCCCCGGCGCGCCATTTTGGTTACTATTTTTCACCCTATCCGCCAGGTATTCTAACTGATCCGTAGACGGTAACGGCTGGTGATCTGGCCAATTTTTCACATGCAATACCGGGATTGTATACCGCTTTTCCCCGCAGGACAGTTGCATATTGTATTGGTCTATCGCTTCTCCCTGACTGGCTGAGCTCACTTTTTGGCTGTTGGTATGCACCTCGCCAAAGGTGTAGCTCCCTCTGAAATAGGGTGGTAATTGTTTTGCCTGCATCTGATCTTCCGACGTTAACACCACCAGGCACGAGCATTCTTTTTCAAGAAGCATTTTCATATGCGCTTCCAGCGCATCCGGCGTATTTTTTGGGTACGAACCGGCTAATGCCACAGGCTTACCGTCAAAAGTTAACGTATTCACTGGCACAGGCATTCCATCGCTCAGTTTCACCTGGGTTTGCTGATTAATTGGAATGCTGCTGACCGCAAATCGTGCCAGGCCCAGTGTCGGTCCGCTCATCGTCTGTGGCATTGGCGCGCCGGCTTCTATTTTCTCAAGTTCAGCTGTAACATTTTTCAGTTCTTTAGCAATAACGTGAATTTTTTTTACAGCCTGGGTTAATTCATGAGTAGAGGCTTTATCAACCCACCTCTCAACCTCTCCTCCACAGGTTCCCCATTGTGAGAACCGGGCTACACCGACCTGAATATTTGTTAACGTTGTAACATAATCATTAAGTTGTTTAGCCTCTGGAATTTTATTTAAATTCTGTAAATTCGTCATTAATGAACGCAGCGGGCCGTTACCTGAAGCCATCTCCTGGAAGTTTTCTCGCAGGCTATTTCCATCCATTTGTTCCAGTTGCGGTAATGTTCTTTTAAGTCCCTTTAGCGCGATATCGAGTAAAGGTTGCTTACTTTCTGCTCCAACATCGTTATTTTTTTCTGCCACTTTTGTATCGCCGCCTTTTATGACTAAAGCGGCATTCCTGACACCAACATTATCCTTGCTCTTAATAAGGTTTATAAACCCTTCGTCAGCAGCTTTTACACACTCCGTGATCTGCACTGCTAAACGTTGGGTAAGGGGTTTGTTCATATTTATACGGGACATTAACAGTGCGTCATTAACCGCTGTTTCCCCATATTTTTCCGTTAGTGCATGGAGAAATGTCTGTAAAATCTTTTGGTCCTGTACTCTGATATTTTCCGTATGTTTTTGCACCACTTCAGTGTTTTTAAATAACGGCATTTTTCCAAGCCAGGTTAATACTTTTGACGAAAATTTTTCAGGCGCAACATATGCCTTATCAGTATTTTCCTTAGCAATATAAAGTCGGGCATCATTCGACACACCAACTTTTGAAAACGAAGACAACGTTAAATTATTCAATTTTCTCTCCTCATACTTTAGCATATTCCTGCAGTATGTTTTTGAGCGCTTCCTGCTGATTCACAAATGACTCAAGCTGCGATATAATATGGTAAGTATTTGTCAGATCGGTAATTGCATGTATAAGCAACAACGTCTCTGCGGCATCAATATACGCTAACGTACCTTCATTATTCGCAGCCAGTTCACCATTAATCACCATAATCTGCCGCCAGATAGAATCGCCACAAACAGGCGATAACGGTATAATCATACCGTTCAATAACCAGATATCATCTTTAGCTTCAATAGACGTAAAAATATCGCTATCGAGTAATAATAAGCACTGATTGTTGTCGTCAAAAGTGAGCGGTAAACCCAATTTCTCACCAATATTAGCGATAATATCCTGGTGTGCTTGCAATTTACTTTCCTCTTGAATTATATCTTTTATAAGATTGCTTCTTCAAATTTAATCTGGTTACACAATGTCTTGATACTTTTTCGCGCCCATCGCCGGGCGCAATATTTCTCTCCTTTAATCCAGTAGAATAGCCATTCACTACGCATCGGAACACATATCAGCAGCTCCTTCGGATCATTTTCAACATGACGTAACTTGCCTTTAATAACAAAACGCGAACTGTCAGCAATATCATCATATATTGCAGCCATACCTGAACCGGGTACTACATGTGTGATGATTTTCATAACAATTAATCTTATTCAATTGTTGTCAAGCGAGAGAAAAATACTACACCCTGGACTCAAGACTTTTTTTAACAACACGGCATATATCCGCAAAGGTCATCATATCAGGAAGATCGTTTTCATTGCAACTAATGTCAAACTCCTCACTAAGACCAAATACAATATCAATTAAATCCAATGAGTCAGCGTAAAGATCCTCAACCAGATGGGTCTGACCATTGATACTATCAACATCAACGGCAATACAAGAGGTGATCACTTTTTTGACTCTTGCTTCAATATCCATATTCATCGCATCTTTCCCGGTTAATTAACGCTGCATGTGCAAGCCATCAACGGTAGTAATAACCCGATCCACGCCAGGTTTATTCAGGTATGACTCGTAAGCCGGGCCAGCTCGCCAGCTACCGTCTCCGATAAGGCCGTCCAGCACATTACTTAACACATAGTCAGTTTCCCCTTTTAGCCTGGTCAGCCCCGCCTCTCTGGCAAACTGCAGTGCAATCTCAGCCAGTTTTTCTTTTTGTGGATGATGAGTAATGACCTCTTTGAGAGTCTCCATTTTCGCTTTCAATTCTGGGTGCTTGTCAATATCGCTACATTGCGCTTTCAACGCTGCACTCTTTATCGTGTCATTGGGTAATATTTCCGCACGCAAGCCGTCAAACGCTCTGCGTACAGGGAACGGTGTGGAGGTATCTGGCTCCAGGGCTTTACGTATCACACCCAAAAACGTCTCACGGGCGTCGAAATGCATTGAATGCATATTCGTAACGCTCGGTACTGTTGAGAGGAAACTATTTTGCTTAAACTTCAAACCAGAAAATGGGCCAGTCTTATCTGTCTGACTATTATCATTATCGGTCGTACCGGCTTTATTACCTGTAATTACCGTCGTGTCTGATTGTAAGGTATCGGTTTTAACATTCTCGACGCCAGCCAGTTGACTGGCAAGCGGCTTCACATTCACAATCTCTGCCGTCTGGCTTTGCTGTTTATTATCATCAACGCCGTGCACCGTGGCCTGTACCGGCTTGCCGATAATGCTCTTGCTGGTTACGCCATCGACTTCATCAAAAGAGGTTGTTTCACCCGTAGTGCCCTTTTCTGACGTGACCACCTTTCCATCTTTACTTTCGGATGAAGCGTTGGTCACAGCCTCTGCCGTCGCATGAGCCGTGACGTCAATTTTACCCGCGATGCCATGGTCAATTGCCCCTGTGCTGGCGCTGTGTGCCGTCTCCGTTTGATGCGTAGTCGAATCCACACGCGAATGACTATGACTTACGTTGCTGCTGTTAGTCGAATGGTGTGACTCGCCATTGCGTTGGCTGTTATCAATAAATGTTCGGCTATTATCAATCGTCTTCCGGCTATTATCATGGTTGCTATTATCGATATGGCGCTGGCTATTATCGACATGGCTTCGGCTATTGTTAATATGCTTACTGTTATCCACGCTATGGTTACTGCTATCAATATTAATATTGATATTAATACCCGTAGGTTCTGCTTTTTTCCCACCATCAGGTACTGGTCCAGCCGCAGGCTCCGGAATTTTAGGGTCAGGCAGTTTATCTGCAGGAATTTGTGCAAAAACATTACGTAGCAGCAGGGGTATCAACGTTTGCATTTCAAGGTGCCGGGCTTCCCGTCCTACGCTGGTACCCTGCTCTTGCGTTAATTTTTGGTGGCACATATCAAGCGCCTCAACAGCCTTCGCCGCCGCTTTGTCAACAAGGTGCGTAAGATTGCTGCGGGTTAACGGATCTAACGTACAGCCAAAGTTATGTTCAATGCAGCTGGCAATATAGGGCATCACCTCCTGCATAACAAGATTCGTCGATAATTTACTTAATTCACCGCCAGTGTTATTTTTGATAATATCTAACAGCTGCTTTTCCAGGTTTTCCAGCTTCGCTTCCGCTTTCTTTGTTTCTGGCAGCCATGGCCCAAAAGCTGACTTTTCTTTCAGGCCATCTTTTATGATTTGCGCGGTATACTCTGCCCCCACCTTCATCAGTAGCGTCTTCGCCTCAGGAGAATCACTGGTGGCGTTGAGCGCTGAACGAAAGAGCCCGGCAAACTCCATTATCGCTTTCTTACCGGCGACATTATTTGAATTGGTAAAAACTTCTTTTAACGCCTCAGCGTCTTTCCCGCATTTAAACAATGCATCCAGACTCGCCTGTTTGATCAGCGCGGGAAAATCTTCCAGTTGCGGGCCTTTAATTTCCCCTGACAGCGTCGCTGTGGCACTTTCTCTGACTGCGGAAAGATTCGCCGCAAGATTCGTGGCCTGCGTTTTGATCTCGGTCTGCATACCTGGCATTATGACGGGGGGCTGAGTCCTTACACTTGTAACCATTATTAATATCCTCTTCTGTTATCCTTGCAGGAAGCTTTTGGCGGTTTCCAGGCTGCTACTTATCGTACTGCTCAGCACTTTTACCAGGTTGTCGTACAATGAATTGGCATTGCTATATTTTTGCGTCAGCGTCTGTAATGTGGTTTTCATATTTTCTTCCTGCGCTTTAAAACCCGACTGCCAGGCTTGATATTTGGCGTTATCCATTTCGAGTTTTGAGTCTTTTCCCGGCGCGCCTAAACCATCAATATCCTGAACCATTTTTTGTAATGGCGTCAGATCAACGGTGACGACATAACCGGATCCATAAGATTTCAGGCAGCTATTCGGTAAATTCAATTCACTGAGCCACTGTCTCGCTTCCGCTTCAGTGGCTACTTTAACGCCGCTGCCTGACTGCGCTGGAAATAAAACGGTATTACTGTTTATTTGATTATATTTATTGACTAAACTGTTTAAATCATTTTTGAGTGAGGTAACATCTAGCTTAACGGTATTACCGTCCTTACCTGGTAATAACCAGCCTCCCATTTTGGAAAGAATATCACTGAAGGCCTGATAAAAATCGGTATAGACTGCGACAACGTTTTCATAAACGCCCAGATAGCTGTCACCTATCGCCGATATATTTTGGGAAACCATATCCCAAATCTCAGCATCAGAAATGGTTGTTCTCGGCTGCGCCATAGGCGAAGCGCTAAATAAGGCCGACGTCGGCGCAGAAAACGCGCTCCGCAGGTTCTCATTTTGTTCTGCGGATAATGACACGCCGGACTTCGCCAGCGCATTCAGGCTGCTGGTCAACTGCTGGCGCGCCAGCGTGCGCTCGTCATTATTCTCTTCAGAGATCGGTGGCGTTGACTGCAGCGTCTGCTGTGCCTGGTGGATTTTAGTAGCCGCCTGCGATAATGAAATGATATCTGTACCGCGATGTTCTGTGGTAGACGGTACCACGGCAGTCTCGACGTGCTCGCTCGCCGAGGGAGTCTGCGGCCGTTCGGCAACGATCCCCGGATGAGGAGAAGCGGAATAATTTTGAATATTAAGCATAATATCCCCAGTTCGCCATCAGGAGCGCGATTAAATCACACCCATGATGGCGTATAGATGACCTTTCAGATTAAGCGCGAATATTGCCTGCGATAGCAGCGAGTGCGGATGCTTTCGACTGGTTAATGCTCTCCATTGTTTTCAGCATTTCCTGAATCAGGCTGGTCGATTTACGTGAACTTTCACGGGCTTCGTCCGATGCGGTGCTGGCAACCCGGTTATTCACCTGGCTAATTTGCTGCTCGGAACGTTCCTGAGTAGCGGCGTACTGCCCGGACGCCCCTGCAATACCACCGACCGTGACCGAGTTCTTCATAATCAGATCGCCCGTCATCTGCATCTTGCGCGCATCGATTCGGGTCATATCCATGGTATTCTGCTCAAGACGAATATCGGATTCGACAGACTCAAGACGTTTCGACAGAATAGCCTGATGTTCAGGGGAGATTTGTTTATTACTGTCTTTAATACCCAGACTTTCCGTGGCGCTGGTTCCGGCATTAGATTTAAGCGTCGCATCATTAAGATTTTTCGTCGCATCGGTACCGGTTTTCTTCATATTTAACGATTTCAGAGAATCGACGCCTTCAGCACCGAGTTTGACGCTATTCTGCCCGTTCAGCACGTTTTTAATACTGTGGCTTTCAGTGGTCAGTTTATCGATCTTCGCGGCATTATGTTTAAGCGCGCCTCTTTCATTCTGCAGCCCCTTATATTCCAGTTTGGCGCCCACGCCAGTGATCCCCAACTGAAGCGCGCTCTGGGAAATACTACCGGACAACGCATTCATCCCTTCGCGCATCATGGAGCTTGCCGTCGTTTTAGCTGCATCAAAACTGACTAATGACAACTTACCAGACAGTTTGCTATCAGCCTGGTTCAACGTCAGCATTAACGTATTCGCGGCAGCCAACAGCGCAACGGCACTGGAAGACATTCCGCTAATATCAAAAAACTTTCCGACTTCTGCCTGCTGCTCGCGTAACTGGGTTTGCACAACCTCATTCGCTTTAGTCGTGACATTATTTGCCAGAGCATTCAAATCCTGATTCATGTCGGTATTTTGAATACTGGCTTTTAAAAAGGACGTGATCGTTCCGGGGGTTTGCGTTAATACCCCTGGCGCAGGCGCGCTCAGTGTAGGACTCAACCCCAGGTCACTGACTTTACTGCTGCTAATACCAATACTATTCAGAATATCTTTAGCGCTAACGGATTGCGAAGCTGTCTGTGAACTATTCTCAACAGAATGATTATTTAAATAAGCGGCGGGATTTATTCCCACATTACTAATTAACATATTTTTCTCCCTTTATTTTGGCAGTTTTTATGCGCGACTCTGGCGCAGAATAAAACGCGAAGCATCCGCATTTTGCTGTACCGCAGAAGACATGGCTTTTTGCAGTTCCGCCGTTACCTTCTGGTTTTCACCAAATATTTCTACGGATTGTTTAAGCCACTGCTGAATCTGATCCATGGCAAAACGGGCGAGCATAAAATCAGCAAGCGCCTCGCTGGCATTTTTAATAAATACGCCCTCGGCAACACCACCGGCTGACTGGGCTGCGGTATTCGTGACTTCCATGCCCAACGCCACTTTATTTAGGGTATTACCTACCAGCTCTTTACTTAAGGCATTCGTTTGCAGGCCCATCTTGCTACCCACATTACCCAGACCGCTAGTAATACGTTGCATCCCCTGGGTAAAGAGTTTGCTGCCGTTTTGCGCCAACTGTTTCAGCACGTTAGGCACCAACTTCTTAATCGTTTCGCCCATCATTTTGCTCAGCGCGTTACCCAGTTTCGCCGCCGCGCCTTTCCCGACAACTGCGACCACCACAATGACCGCCACCATGGCAATAGCGGCGACAATCGCACCAACAATGCTGCCGGCCATCTCTGCCGTTTTCTTATCGACGCCTAATCCTTCCAGCGCTTTGGTAATCGCCTTGCCAATCAGCTCCATTAACGGCTTCAGCACATGCTCCATAATCGGGTTTAGCGCCTGCTGAATAAACGACACTCCCGTCGCCGCCTTCACAATTTCATCGGCCACCATTACCGCAAGTCCCACCGCAGCCAGCGCCAGACTCGCCCCACCGGTAAAAACAGCGGCCACAACGCTGACAATGGTTAGCAGCGCGCCGAGGACTTTCCCGATACATCCCATAATGCGGTTCGTTTCCTCGGCTTTGCGCGTCTCTTCCTGGAATTCAGCCGATTTCTTTTCCATCTCCGCCTGACGCCCTTCCTGCAAGGCGTTGAAAAGCGCAAGATCGTTTTGCAGGCTTTCTTCCGTATTTTTGCCCACAATCTCAATAAACATGGCCATGAGCATAGTGAGGCGGGCGACATTTGACAGATTATCCTGCTCACCCTGGGAAACCTGATTCTGAGAGGCGGCATTAGCCGTTCCCTGGAATTTGGTCAGAATGTTATCCGCTTTCTCGGCTTTCGCTTTGGCGTCTGTGCCTGCTTTAACCGTCGCATCCGTGGCCTTATCTAAGGCCTCTTTCGCCTCTGTCGCTTCTTTTCCGGCCTGTTCTACCGCGGCTTCAGCTTGTGCATAGCCGGGGTCAGCCGGGTCCAGCGATTGCAATTTATTTTGCGCCTGCGTCAGTTTTTTGGTCGCAGCGTCATAAACACTCTTGGCGGTATCCGTCTTTTTGATACTGGCTTCATAGAGATCCGTCGCCTCCTGAGCCTCTCCCAGAGCCGTCTGGAATTCTTTCGATACCTGAATCCCCATCTCTTTTTGTGACTCAATCATCGCCTGCCATACCGCCAGACGAGACTCCAGTTGAGACAGCGAAACATCGCCCAGTAGGGTCATTAACTTGCCAAGCAGTAATGTCAATTGCCCTTCGCTGGAGAGTTTTTCCCGGGCGGCGTCCGTAGGCGGCTTTAGACCCACCGTATTAATAGCGCTCTCGCCGGACTTTGTTCCGGCTTTAAGGTCGCCCGCTTTCGTTGCCACCACATCTTTAAAAGCTTTATCCGCCGCTTTTAAAAAGTCCGTGTTCTTACGAACGCCTTCAAAAGCCGCCTCAGCGAGGCGCGGATTTTGGGTATATCCGCTACGGCTAATGCTACTTGCGTCATTTACCATAATTATTCCTTTTCTTGTTCACTGTGCTGCTCTGTCTCCGCCGTTTTTAGCGCCTCCAGATAGACCAACGCTTTTGCCCGCAGAGACTCATCTTCAGTACGTTCATTGACAAGTTCAAAACACTGTCTGGCTTTTGCTGCCTTACGCATTAATAATTGACACTGCCCGGTAAAAAAAACGGGGCGATAATCATTTTTAAGTAACGTAAACGCTACTGCATAAAGGTCACATGCTTTCTGAAATTGTTTTTTCAGTTGGCATACTGCCGCCAGTCCCATGGTGTAATCGGGATTGTAAAAATCATAAATGCATAAGAAACGAAAGAACGTCTCAGCTTCATCCAGTCGTCCCTGGTTATAAAACTCATAAGCATGAGCATATAAACCGTCCATCATATCTTGAGGGATCCCATGAACGTCTTTTAGCGTGGCGCCTTCACTAACGGCATCCCAAATCATTTCCGCAACACGTTCTTCGCTGACATTATTTTGATAATCCATTACTTACTCCTGTTATCTGTCACCGACTTTGTAGAACTTAACGACTGCGTTTATCTGATGCAGTTATTAAACCCCGACGGTGGTTAGTGAACATTCAAAAAACGCCCAATGAATACATCGCTACTGCCTTACGCGGCTCAATGCCGTACCTCGTTTTCTTGTGGCTGAATAACGTCTTTGCCCGCGTTTTCTACCTCTTCCAGCCAAACCAGAAGACGTAAAACTTCATCAATTTCTTCCAGACTCACCAGATCATAACGGCGATGGGTTTTGAAAAGACTGCGCGCCAGTTTGATATCGACGATCACAGGTACGCCAACCTTCTCCGCATAGGCGCGGACGGCCAGTGCGCGCTGATTCGTTTCATACACCGAGATCATCGGAATCGGCATCAATTCGGGTTTAAAATAAATCCCGATCGTAATATGCGTGGGGTTGGCAACAATCAGGCGTGAGTTTTCAATATCAGATTTCACCTGTTCAGACAGAATTTCCATATGAACTTCACGTCTTTTAGATTTAACCTCTGGGTTCCCTTCCTGCTCCTTCATTTCACGCTTCACTTCTTCCTTATCCATTTTCATATCTTTCATGGTCAGGAAATATTCCGCAATAGCATCCAATAATAAGACAATCAATGCGCAAGCAAGGCAAGTTAATACCAATGCGAGGAGAAGTTCACGCCAAATGACGGCAATACCTACAATATTGCCATTTAGCTGAGAAAAGATTTCAACCTTATATTTCTTCCAGCAAATGATGGCGGCCACCACAAAGGATGAGAGATACAGTAGGGTTTTGACCGTATCTTTAACCGTGCGCATACTAAAAAGTTTTTTTGCCCCTTCTACCGGGTTTAACGCCGATAAATTAGGCTTTAATGCTTCTGTCGCCAGCACAAAACCGGCCTGTAATAACGCCGGTAATGCGGAACACACTAAGCAGAGCAGCATAAATGGAATCAGATATTTTAACCCTATCCCAAAAACGGCCAAACTGTAGTCAGCCATGCTCTGATCAAAATTATCCGCAATAATGATCTTAATTATCCCCATAAACTCATTAAATGAGCCATACGACACCAGATAGGCAATTCCTCCCAGCGTCAGGCAGGCGATAATGAGATCTTTACTTTTAAATGACTGGCCTTTTTTAGCGGAGTCTTCCAGCCGTTTTTTAGTCGGTTTTTCTGTTTTATTCGAGGACATGCGTCGCCCCTCGCTCGTAAAACCAACTGCTTAACCCTGTGGCCTGGAAAGAGAGTCGCAGTACATTGTCCGGTAGTACCGGAGAGAAATAAAGCAGCATAATTAAAACGGCAATACCGCTTTTTACCGTCAGTGAAATCGCAAAAGCGTTCATTTGCGGAGCAAAGCGCGACAATAAACCCAGGAATACTTCTGACAGCAACAGCACTAATACCACCGGACTGGCCAGAACCAAGGCGTTTTGAGCCACCTGATTAATAAACGTTAATAGCGGCGGTAATGAAGGCGTGCACTCGTTCATCGGATCGCATAGCTGATAGCTTTTATTTAACACGTCAACCATCGTGACCAGACCGCCGTTTTGTAAATAAACGACAGCGGCAAACATATTCAGGAAATTAGCCATTTCCGAGGTATCAATACCGTTTGCCGGATCGATACTACTACTTAGCGTTGCCCCTCGCTGGTTATCGATAATACAACCCAGTGCATGCATAACCCAAAAAGGCCATGACAGCAGACAGCCCAGCATGACGCCTACCGCCGCTTCTTGCAGAACTAACGGGATCATCGCCACCGATAAAAACGGCGGCGCCTCGTTCAATGTATGCGGCCATACTCCCAATGCCACCAGGATGATAATGGCGTTTCTCGGCGCACCGCTTAATACCCCGCTATTCAAAAACGGCAGGAAGAAAAAAATCGGCGCCACGCGAGCAAACCCTAGCGCCGCAGACGCAACCAGGTGATGAATTTCAAAGTACAACGCGTAAAACATTTTTTACCCCTTAGCCAACGCCAGGAATATCACCTGACGCCCGTAAGAGAGTAAAACTTCGCCATACCAGCCAGACAGTAAAAACAAGCATAAACACACGCCAAGTAATTTAATGCCAAAAGGCAGCGTCTGTTCCTGTAATTGCGTTACCGTCTGGAATAACCCTACCAGGAGGCCGATAATCGTTGCGACAATCGTCGGCCACCCTGACAGGATCAAAACAAGATAGAGCGCCTTATTACCTGCAAACACTAAATCATCCATTTAACTATCCCGTCTCGTAATGATGTCATGTTGCAATGTCCATATACTGTAATATCAATCCCTTAGACAGTAAGGTCCAGCCATCAAGCGCGACAAAAAGCACCAGCTTAATAGGTGTAGATATCGTCACCGGACTCATCATCATCATCCCCAGCGCCAGTAGCACGCTGGATACCACCAGGTCGACGACGACAAAGGGCAAATAAAGATAAAAACCAATTTTAAACGCGCTTTTTATTTCGCTCAGCGCATAAGCAGGTAATAACGCAAATATTGAAGGTTTTTCAATTTCATCTTTGTCACGCTTTACCGTCTCGGTCTCTTCTCCATACTGACGCTTCAGTTGCGCGTTTTCAAAAAACTGAACTAACTCGCGATCTGAATATTTGATCAGATAATCGCGATAACCATCCAGACCTTCATCAACGTGTTTACTTAATGATGAAATATCATTAAAGGTGACATCTTCGTCCTCAAAATAGACGTAGGCATCATGCATTATGGGCCACATAACAAACATAGAAAGCAGCAATGCGACGCCGTTAAGCGTCATATTTGAAGGTATCTGCTGTAATCCCAGGGCGTTACGCACCATGACAAATACAATAGAAAATTTAACGAAACAGGTTCCTGACGCAATAATAAATGGCAACAGGGTGGAAAATGCCAGTAAGGCAATTAATGAGATATCATTCCCCATTACCAGACTCGCTCAGCCATTCATGGATCTCAACGCCTAAGGTGTCATTCATCTGTACCAGTTCGCCATTACCCAGCAAAACACCATTCGCCATAATTTCAACGTTAAGTTCAGCATTGGTCGGCAGTGATAATAGCTGTTGCTGCCCCATGGCTTCGAGTTCGGCGAGGGTAACGTTCTTACGATACAAAACAAATTCCAGTTTGACGGGCAATTGATTCAAGCCAGGCAGAGTTTCTGCAGTTTCAGTTGTATTATTTTCTTCTTCGATATGTTGAATATCTAACGTTTCCACAATAATTCCCCCTTCAACACGGTTGAAATGACCTAACTTTTTCGCGTAGCAATAAACTTCCGCACGGGAAGTACGAATCAGGAGTACATCTCCGATCCCGATTCGGCCCAGCAACGAACGCTGCGTATCACTGCTACCGATTACAAAGCGCAACGGCCAACGCAGCATTTTCGGCCTGCCGCCCCCGACTGCAGGCAGTTCAGGAAGATGCTCAAACCACAGGCCGCCCCGATCGCTCATAATGTGCAACAATTTCCCTTCCGGCAGCGCGCTTCCCGGTACGGGGTTCTCTACGCATAAACGCCGACAGGACAAATGCGGCACGGGCAACTCAAACGGTCGCTCTGTTGCAGCAAGCCAGGGAACGACCAGGTGCTCAGCGCCAGCAGAAACCGCCGCCCCAGCCAGAGCGGGAGAGACATGCTCAAGCCAGTCCCCAGGTTTAATCCAGGCCGACCACCGTTTTTCTGCATCGCTCAACCGAACCCACATTCCCTGTCGCGTCGGATATTCCAGCGTCGCTTCCCGGCCATGGCGCTGGCATTCTGTCGCGGTTTGCGCCAATAGCCATTCGCGACGATCAATCTGTCTCACACGCAATGACATCAGGCGTCATCCTCCTCGCCAGATTGCTGTCTGTGCTGTTGCTGCTGCGGATTTTGTTGATCGTCTCGCGTCAGGTGCCAGCGCTGGGGATTACCGTTTTGCCATTGATCATGCAAACGATGTTCAACCTGCGTATTTGACGGTATTAACGAAAACTCCCCTGCTTGCCGCGCCTGAATATTGACGGAATAGTCATTTCCCCAGCGCTGAAAACGGTAAGTCAGCGAGCTATCCTCTCCTTTCACGCCATCGGCAGTGGGAAAAATAGTCATCATCGGCTTTGATTGCGCCGCTAAAGGCATTTTTTCATCGCCGCCGGTTAATTGGCTAAGATCGGCGATAGTGGTTGGTTGCAGCGGAAGCTGAGAAACATCTTTAACCTTTTTATGATCTTTATCTTCAGGCTTACCGGTATTGGCTGCGGCCATTCGGGCAGGTGCGACATCCCGCGCCAGCGGCGCGCCCTCTTTACGAACGCCTTCGCCCGCGATGGCTTTATTATCCCCAGGCAATGCCTTGATATTATCGTCAGAGATTCCCGTGGCGTTATCGGTTACTTCACTAACGGATTCCACAGCTTTTAAATCAGCAGATAATTTTTTACCGCTTACGCTTTCTAACGGCCTATTTTTAGACGATAGCAACGCTGCGGATTTATCTACTTTGGCCTCCGCAGAGATCAAACCGACAGATTTTTCAGCAGTGACTTTCAACAGTTTTTCAGCAATCCTGAGTTCGCTTTTTCCGTTATGATGCAGACCAGAAACGTTGCCATTGTGATGTTCTGATTTCGCTGGCGCGCCATGTCGCCATGCCGCCAGTAATAACGGTAAAGCCGTTTCTTTATGCATTACGAAAGCATCGCCATAGTCGCGATCTTTTTTATCACCGGAATATTCTGTCTTATGTTTTTCCACCGCTTTTTTTAATGCTTCTGATAAACCGCCAACCTCATCCTGCTGCGGCAGTAAAATGTTCCCGGATGAACTGACAGCTGACACATCGCCCATTAAATTATCTCCTCTGACTCGGCCTCTTCCTGCTGTATCTCTCGCTGGATATAGAATCTTTTCTGACGGATTATCCAGCGTTGATAGTTCCCTTCTTTGCGCAACCAATATTTACTTTTTTTCTGAAACTCTTCCCTTTTCTTTTCCAGCTCGCTCCGTTTTTCCTGAATTTGTATAATCTGGAGTTCTAAATCTTTTATCTGCCGGCGAACAATAGACTGCTTACGTAATAACGTATAAATTTCCTCACGACTGAGCTGTCTGTTTTCTGCACGCAGCGTATCTAATAACAATTTCAGACCCGCTATTTGTTCAAGGATCGCCTCCTCCTCGGCCTGCAGCCCGCGGTCCTCATCCTGATAGCGAAGTAATATCGACTCACACTGTGAATGAAATACCGTACAGCGCCGCTGCAATACTTTAATTCTGGTCAGCGAATGCATTCATACCGCTCAACGTGTCATCAAAGGATGAATACTGCGCTACCGGCTGGCATAACCAGGCTTTCAGGCTATCCCGCATCTGCATCGCCCGATCGTTATCGATATTTTCGCCAGGACGATATTCTCCCAAGTCAATGAAAAGCTGGAGCTCTTCCAAACGCGTCATTAATTTACGCACGGCAGATGCCTGTTCAGCATGTGTCGGCGTCGTGACTTGTCCAAAAACGCGGCTTACGCTTTTCAGTACATCGATTGCCGGGTAATGTCCCTGCCCGGCCAGCTTTCTGCTCAGATACAGGTGACCGTCAAGGATAGAGCGAATTTCATCCGCCATCGGGTCCGCCTCTTCCTCGCTTTCCAGCAGTACCGTATAAAAGGCAGTAATGCTTCCCTCGCTGGTCGCCCCTGGGCGTTCCAGCAAGCGGGGCAAATTATCGAATACGGAGGCGGGATAACCTCGACGAGCCGGACGCTCTCCCGACGCCAGTGCCACGTCTCGCAAAGCACGCGCATAACGGGTCATGGAATCGATAAAAAGCACGACCCGTTTTCCCTGGTCGCGAAAATATTCCGCTACGGTTGTCGCCAGTTGCGCCGCATTGCAGCGATCGACCGAGGGGAAATCGGAAGTGGCAAAAACCAGCACGCATTTTTCTTTCTTATGCGAAGCGCGCAACATATCCACGAATTCAGTGACCTCACGGCCTCGTTCACCGATAAGACCGATAACAAAGACATCCGCCTCCGTTTGCTCGATCAGCATATGCATCAGCATGGTCTTACCGCATCCTGCGGAGGCAAAAATGCCCATTCGCTGGCCTACGCCACAGGTCAATAACCCGTCAATCGCGCGCACACCGGTAATCAGCGGTTCACGGACGCCAACGCGTGAAGCGTAAGACGGCGGTGCGACATCAATAACGCGTTCTTCGCTAATCGGCGCCACTTCAGGGGTAAAACGCTCAACGATTTTCCCTGTCGGATCCAACACCGCGCCTAATACCGAGTATCCCACCCACGCCGATAACGCACGTCCAGTGGGATAAAGCACGACATCGCGGCTCAGCCCCTGGGCATTGCCGATAAGGCTCAGCACGGTGCGTTCCCGCTGTAAGCCAACCACCTGCGCACGTGCAACAACCTGTTTTTGGTGCCAGCCACGGCGTATTTCACACAGTTCGCCAATGGCCACATCGCGCAATTCCGCCTCAATAATTGGGCCGGTTATTTTTTGTGGGTAGGCCAGATATTGCAGTAAACGAGGTGTTTTCATCTCATTAGCGACCGACTAAAAACTTCCAGATAGTTGTAAAACCCATTCAAGGCAGTAGAGAACTTTTCACCGTCAGATAAAAAATCCGGATGCACTAAGGCTTTAAGCGTTAGCTCCCCATTCTGCTCCCCCAGTAGTAATTGCCCGCCGCGGGCAAAATGGCATCCTTCCATTATGGTCATTAAGATTTCATAAGCCCGCTGTTGTAATACCACCATGCTGTCAGCACCCAATTGCGCCCAGATCCATACATCATCGTCCTTGACGCTGATACAGATACTTGGCAATGCAAATAAATCCAGAACAATTGTTGAATGGCTATCTATTCCTCCAATTAATGAAGGATCGCAACCACTTACTTCCAGTGCGGAACGAACTAATTCAGCGATATCCAAATGTTGCATAGATCTTTTCCTTAATTAAGCCCTTATATTGTTTTTATAACATTCACTGACTTGCTATCTGCTATCTCACCGAAAGATAAAACCTCCAGATCCGGAAAACGACCTTCAATCATTTTCTTAATAAATCGACGGACATCGACAGACGTAAGGAGGACAAGATCTTTATGTGCAATCAATAAATCATCCAACTTAAGTGTAATGAGATCCATCAAATTAGCGGAGGCTTCCGGGTCAAGGCTGAGGAAGGTACTGCCAGAGGTCTGACGGATCCCTTTGCGAATAACATCCTCAACTTCAGCAGATACCATTACTGCTCGTAATTCGCCGCCATTGGCGAATTTATGACAAATATAACGCGCCATTGCTCCACGAATATGCTCCACAAGGTTAATGACATCTTTTTCTCTTGGCGCCCACAATGCGAGCGCTTCCATAATTAACTTCATATTACGCACGGAAACACGTTCGCTTAACAAACGCTGCAAAACTTCAGATATACGTTGTACCGTGGCATGTCTGAGCACTTCTTTAAGTAAATCAGGAAATTTCGCTTCCAGTTGGTCCAGCATATGTTTTGTTTCCTGAATACCGAAATATTCATTGACGTTGCGCGCCAGCGTCACCGCCAGACAGTGGTAAAGCTCATCAAGCGCGTTCCGCAACACATAGCCAAGCTCCCGGAGTTTCTCCCCCTCTTCATGCGTTACCCAGAAATACTGACTGCTACCTTGCTGATGGATTGTTGGATTAATACCAAAGGACACGACTTCATCGGAATAATTTACCACTCGCATCAAATCAAAATAGACCGTAAATTGTTCAACACGGATCTCATTAATCAACAATACGATGCTGTTATCGTCCAGGCCCTCGCCATCGCGTAACAATACTTCCGGCAGGCGCACGCCATAATCAATAAAGAACTGACTACGTAGACGCTCCGCAAGTTGAGCTTTTTCCAGATCTTCACGCCGGCTCTTCGGCACAAGTAATATCAACGGTACGGTCTCTGTAGAGACTTTATCGAGATCGCCAATCAGTCCTAACGACGACCCTTCTTTTTCCTCAATACTGAGCGGCTGCTCGCCTTTGCTGGTTTTAGGTTTGGCGGCGCTACGTTTTGCTTCACGGAATTTAAAATAGAAGAGTACGCTTAAAACCACCGATAAAATAACAAAAACCGGCAGTGGGAATCCCGGCAGAGTTCCCATTGAAATGGTCAAAATAGCCGTAACAACCAATACAAATGGGTTGTTCAACAGCTGCGTCATGATATTCCGCCCCATATTATCGCTATCGCCATTTACGCGGGTCACGATAAAACCGGCACTAATCGCAATCAACAATGCGGGGATCTGGGCGACAAGACCATCACCAATGGTCAGCATGGTATAAGTAGACAGGGCGGAGGACAAATCCATACCATGGCGAGTCATCCCCACCGAAATACCGCCAATAAAGTTCACAAAGATAATAATGATGCCGGCAATAGCGTCACCTTTGATAAACTTCATCGCACCGTCAAAGGAACCGTAAAGCTGGCTTTCCCTTTCCAGTACGCTTCGCCGTTCGCGCGCGGCATCCGCATCAATAATACCGGCCTTCAAATCGGCATCAATACTCATCTGTTTACCGGGCATACCATCCAGAGAAAATCGGGCCGCGACTTCCGCGACACGTTCTGAACCTTTGGTAATAACGATAAACTGGACCACGGTGACAATAGAGAAGACAACAAAACCCACCGCCAGGCTATCGCCAATAACGAATTGCCCGAACGTGGCGATAATTTCACCGGCATCGGCTTCAATCAAGATAAGACGACTGGTACTGATCGATAATGCCAGACGAAAGAGCGTGGTAATTAACAGTACCGCAGGAAACGTTGAAAAACTGAGGATTCTGTCAATGTAGAACGACCCCATAAACACCAATATCGCCAGTACGATATTCAGTGCGATCAGGAAATCAACCAGATAGGTAGGTAATGGAATGACGAACATAGAAATGATCATCACCATTAGTACCAGAATCAGTAATTCAGGTCGTAAACGAGCACTGTTAAGTAGAGAAAGCAGCACTATAGGTATCCTGTTAATATTAAATTAAGACAGCTTTTCAATAGTACGACGCTGTTCTGCCATTTCATGCTTGTAGGCAATATCGGTCATACTACGTAACGCCATTAACAATTCTTCCTGCCAATATTCTTCATAAAAGAGTGAAGAGGGTATGGCTTTACATACTTGATAAAATATCTGCAAAAAGGATGCATGTTCTTTATGACTAAGCAATAACGCATTCAAACCTATAATATCGGCTAACAGCGAATCCACTTCATGTGGCTGTTGCAATAGCGAAAGCATCAGTAGTAACCACGACGACTCCTCCGCATTAAACGCTTTGGTAAACGAATACGACAACAATGTACTCACAAACAGTAGGTCAGCGGAGCGCAACATTTTAAGTTGCGTCAGGCGTCGTAAAAGCTGGCCAAACTCCAGGCGCGAACAGCTGGCGTCATTCGCGTCAATATCGGTTAATAGCGAACCCTCAATAAAATCCAGTACCACCAGTCGACGTTGATAGCCATAACTGGCTATCCAGTCAGAGTAAATCTCCACTTCATGTGATTCACTCTGGATAAATTGCCGATAGCTGGCGCGCAATAAGCCTGGTTTTAACGATAATGTTTTCCCAAAAAGCCGGGCCTTCAACGCACAATTAATCCCTGCCTTGAGGGTCTTCGGATCGGTTTGCTCTTCAACGTGCTTAAGTAACGACTCCAGCTTTTTCCGCACGATCTCTTCCAGGTCTTTACGACGAAGCAATTCGCGTAACACAAGGACTAAATCACTGGGGTCAGGAAATAAGCTACGCGCCTGACGTAAAAAATCTTCTAACGCGCCGCCATGTACGCTAATTAGCTTTAAGATTTGCTTCGCCTTCGGTAAAGCCTCATCCTCCAGCACGCGTTCAAAACTGTTAGATAAATTACTGGATTTTTTTTCATAATCGCGACGGTTACGAAATTGCGCCAGCGCCGCTGACATTTCGTCCGTCGACTGGACAAATTTTTGTACTTCCGCCCCTGGAGACGAATCCTCTGCGGCCTGTTGTATTTCCGCCTGTTGCGCATCAGTATGCTGGGTCGCATCCTGATGAGATGTCTGCCGGGACAATATTCTGGAAAATGAAATACCGGAGGTTGAGCCAGGAATCATTTAATTGCCTCCTGACCTCTATCCAGATAAACACGAACCCATTTCTGTAACTTATCGTCCCCACTCCAGGCACCGCTTTGCTTCAGAATATTGTTTACCGATTCGCTGGCATCCGGCGTTAACGGGTCGACAATTTCTTTTGGTTCAATCATGAACACACGAACAACATTACTTTTATTCTTACTGGAATAACGGAACAGGCTACCAATAAGCGGTAATTTGCCTAAAAACGGAATACTTTGGACAGTATCGGTATTTGCATCCCGTGTATAACCCCCGACCAGCAAACTTTTTCCGTGCGGCACTCTCGCAATAGTGCTAATTAACGTTCGCCCGACTTCGGGTAACGCATCTACGGAGGTGGTAGTATCAGATTGCGGCGTCTTATCGTTGCCATCTTCAATGTCCAGCGACATTTCTATCTGACCATCTGCGGAAAAACGGGGCAGCACTCGGATCATTGTTCCGTATGTTACATGCTCAAGCGCCACATTACGTTCCCCAATCAGCTTGGTGTAAAACGTTCTGTTGTTATCAAAAATAGCGGGAACATTTTCCTGAGTCAGTAATACCGGGCGCGAAACCACCGTCGCCTGTTTCTTCTCTTCTAACGCATTGACCGCGGCGATGAATCGACTGCCATCGAGGGTACTTATTGAAGACTGGTTTAATGACACGCCAAGTTTGTCCCCAATAGTTATGCTGCCGCTCCATGAAGTGCCCAAACGCTCCAGATCGCTTTTATTAAGATCGACAATCCACAGGGATAATTCTACGTGACGTTTGGCGACATCCAGCGCTTTAACCAGCATTTCGATAAAATGCACCTGCTCAGCCGTTCCCTTTACTAACAAACTGTTGGTATCCGGATAGGCCACGATTTTAATATTGCCCGCCGCGGCATTTTGCTTTAAAGCTTCCTGCAGACTCATGCCACCGGCATAATTTGCTGCTTTACCTTTTTCTCCATTCGCTGAAAACGCTGGCATCGCCGGGGGTTCGCTACTGACAATATTACCTAAGGGTTGCTCTTCTCCCTGCAATAACCTTTCAATGGCCGTAGCAATACCGGGAATAACCATTTTCTGATCGCGCAGATTATAGGTACGATCGCCCACGAAGGTATTGTTCAGACGCATCACCCCTATTTTCTGGCGTCCCAGCTCAATACCATCGTTTTGCTTGTCCATCATGGTGGCGGCGTTGACCACCATATCAACATAGACGGGTGGCCCTGAAACATAGAATGTTCCTTTACGGTTATCGCCACGTAGCGGGTAATTTTTGTTATATAAACCTGAGCGTTTTAGAAAATTGTTGAACTCATTGAGTGAGACGTTGCGTAAAGAAACCACGGCATTGCGCATTTCACTGGCGTCATAAATATAGATAGCCTGCCCATCGAAATACCAAATCAGCCCCAGTTGTAGGGAAAGCTTCTCCAGTAATGCGTTAGGATCGTGAAACTCAAAGTTGCCCGTAATTTTTTTTCGTGCCGCCATTTTGCTAACAATGACAGGCTCCTTTAGCTGTAGCGCCATGGCATCGAAAAATGTCCGCAGGCTATCGTCTTTCGCAACAAACCCACTTCCCGTTACAGGTATTTTTTCACTAGAATAACCAGGTGTAACCAGAACAAGCGCGGCACATGCCAGCACTCTGGCCAAAAGAATATGTGTCTTCATTTGTCTGCCAATTGAATAATATTTGATAATTTCCGCGGCGAAACGCCGATCAGCTCTTTGATCTCACTAGAAAAATGTGAAGGCGATGAGTAACCATGATTAACGGCTAATTGGGTGATGTTCTCGTGGCCTTCTACACTATTCAGCAGCGATTGCGCCATACGCCAGTTTCGTAATTCACTCTTCGCTTTTCCGCCCAACGCTCTGCTGCACAAACGACGAAAATGGGTATAAGAAACGCCATAGTCTTCTCCCAGCATTCTCATCGTGTTGCCGCTGGTTGACTGAGCGAGTAAATAGCCAACCAACCAGTAACTCTCGCTTTTTCGTAACAGCGCCAGTACCTTATTGAAGGCCGGAGAAGGCGTAATAATTTGCTGCAAAAACCAGTACTCGCAGCGTTTACGATCTTGCCAAATAGCGCGAAACTCAGGACTCAGCAAAACCCATTTATCGGATTCAGCATATGTCGTGTCCACTAATCCTGCGCCATCGATAAATGCCAGTAATTTGCTGAGTACTTCAATTTTTAACGGTCGAAAAACCAGGTCTCCTGATACTGGTGCGACAACGGCCTGCTCGCAAAAAAGCAGCGCGCCTTCCTGAATCAGGCAATTTTCATTGTGTCGGCTTTCAGAAAATGACATATGCAGCTTTTGCGCGGAACACGTCTGTATAAACCATGCTTCCGGGCTGCGGATTTTCCGCTTCTCTCCTTCTTTAAGTACTTCCTGCGTATTTAGCATAGTTGTCAGCACCAGTTAAAAATCATTTTAATATGTAAACAATACCGGGAGCGGGTGGCAAAATCCTGATGCAATCATTATGAAACTGATGCCGCCCGCTAATTAAATTGGCCAACTTGCACAGTGTTTGCTGATTTAAAATAGAAAATTAGCTCATAGTGTATAAATTCTGGCTTATTGTTCTGCAGCAGCAAAAATTCAGATATTGTCATCTGGATGGAGAATTAATTATTTATATCAGGAGTTTTTTTTGCTAGCATTCCTGAAACGCATTCGCCCCCTTATAACTATTGTCAGATAACGTTCTGACGGTTGTGTAAAAACATGGCGCCTCATTCTTCTGTAGTTGGAGTTAATATGAAAAAATTTTATAGCTGTCTTCCTGTCTTTTTACTGATCGGCTGTGCTCAGGTGCCCCTCCCTTCCTCCGTGAGCAAACCGGTACAGCAACCTGGCGCTCAGAAAGAGCAACTGGCCAACGCAAATAGTATTGATGAGTGTCAGTCTCTTCCGTATGTGCCGTCAGACCTTGCGAAGAATAAATCATTATCAAACCATAACGCTGATAATTCCGCATCAAAAAATAGCGCAATCAGCTCAAGCATTTTTTGCGAAAAATATAAACAAACCAAAGAACAGGCGCTCACCTTCTTCCAGGAACATCCACAATACATGCGTTCGAAAGAAGATGAAGAGCAACTCATGACCGAATTTAAAAAAGTTTTGCTTGAACCCGGAAGTAAGAATTTAAGCATATATCAGACGTTACTTGCTGCCCATGAAAGACTGCAAGCCTTATAAGGCCATATCACCGTTGGCTGAACTCATCATGATATAATTAAGACCATATTTTGCATTGCCACTTAATATCAATATAATTATTATAGCTATGGTCACTTTTACGGTTGGCCATTTGTCTCTTACGTTGCATTTATCAATCTGCTTTTTGATACAGCAGCACCTCGCTGCTGCTTTTTTTATTTGTGATAAAGAACGGCCTCCCAGACTTGGGAAATAGCCGAAACTTATACTGACAAACTATCGTCTCGTATATCGCGATAAACTGACATCCCCCTCCTGCCCCACATGTTGGCATTCTTACGATACCCCATCCACTTTTCGCGGATAACGCTCTTTTTACCCGTGACAGCGTATTGACGACCAGGCTAGTATAGCGGCAGAAACGTCCCGATGCCTGGAATGAATGGCAAACAGTCTATAAGGTGATTGAATGGATACGACAGAAGAACTAAACGGAACCTACTTCTACCACGGACAATCGAACCTGTCAGCAGGTGAACTATTTGATGTAATTTTCATTGAGCAATTTTGTGATGAACTTGGGATTGGCATTGAGTCAGGTGCTGCTATCCTCGCCGGGCAACCGTGGTTAAAAACCAGAACGAAACCGGGAGAGGCAATCAAAGGGACAAGTGTTATCTCCAGGTATGGGAGAATGCTTTTACGAAATGCACGAACTCCTTTTGGTATTAGAGTTCCTACACCCGTTGGTATAAGAATGCGAAAAACAAATAATCTTGCCGCAGTCATAGCACGATATGTTCCATGGTTAGGTTGGGTTGGTCTTGTGAATTCAATTTACCAGGTATCAAGGAGAACTCAGGCAAAATACAACCTAATAGCACGCCCTAAAGATCGTATACAATGGACATCCTTTTGATGGACACAATTCAGCAAGAGGTGTTAGCACTCTTCCGTGAAGAGATTCCCGGATATTTAGACAGCAATTGGAAAGAAATCCCATTAGAACTTGATTCTGATTTATTTGAAGCTCCAGGCGATGACCTGCATGAAGCTTTGGATAAATTTGAAAAAAAATTTAATGTAGATTTATCACAAGTTAAATGGTCGTGTTATTTCCCTTGGGAGAATACTCCACTGCTTACACGATGGTTTAAATTAAAACGGGAAGATGTAGAACGAACTCGTAAGCCTTTAACAATCAGAATGTTTTCTGAATCAGCGAAAGCTGGGAAATGGCTTTATGATTAATGAAAAATATGTCGAATTAATCAGGAGCTAATTACTATGAATTTTGTTAATCGATTAAAATTAAAAGTAGTAAATTTCATATACTTTTCAAATTAAAATAATGTGTTGTATCTACCTTTCGACCACCAGTAACTCTGACGCCATCCGTTTTAAATTGACCATTTGGTTCTGGTGGTATATCGCGAGTAGATATTTCTGAAGTGCTTGACTATTCACTCTTTTTTAGCCTGCATGTATGGTGGCGACGATGCTGTTACATAGGTACCGGTATATTACCAAATTGATTCTGCCAGATATCCCGCCTCACGTAGAGCATTCATAATTTTATTCGCTAATTCATACTGATATTCATACGAGGTATTCTCCATGGAAAATACCGTTAATTCATATTTATAATACAGCCAACCATCATTCTCATTTATCAACTTAGGATTACAGTCATAATTTCTTTCTATTGTAATCATTGTATTTTCGTATCTTAAATATAATAAGTTCACTTTTATTATGTCTGGAATCCCTTGGGATAAAAAATCAATTAACTCATATTTATCCAGATCAGACTCAACAACGATTGTGAATTCAGAGTTAACTTCTTCCATTATGGAACCTCAATATATGGGCCTCTATTAAACGGTGATGATTGTTTCATTACCGATACCTGTATTTTTGTTACATCATCCGGATGAAAGTGTAGGATATACATCCTCCCATATGCCACCTTCATCACCAGGGCCTAATGCACGCCGTTGAGCCTTTGTTGATTTTTAACCTTCTGATCTTACTCAGCAATAGTGGACACGCAACTAAGTGAGTAAACGCTCAAGCAAGAGGTGACTCACATGACAAAACCAGCATCAACCACCAATAAGCCACGCAAGCAGCACACGCCTGAAAGCCCTGAAACTGGCGGAACGCATTGGGGTGGCCGCTGCCACCAGCGAGCTTAACCTGTATAAATCACAGATCTACAGCTGGCGAAACTCAGCTCTCTTCTTCTGAACGTGAGCAGGAGATGTCCGCCGCTTAGGGTTGTGTCCCTATTACGCGGGTAGGATCAATCAAGCAGTTACGGCAAAAAAGAGAATCATGGATATATTTAGCAAACTCCCTGATGATACGTAATCAGTGAGATTAAAATAATGCAATCGCGATAAACCGAAGTTAATCCCCTGTTTAAAGACAGTGAGCGACCTTCTTGCCATGCCTGGACTATATCAGCCTCATATGTACGCCTTGAAAGCGTACAGATATGTATTATAATTGTACATATTGTTCATAAACAGGAGGATGAAAACCATGCCTCAGATAGCTATAGAATCTAACGAAAGGCTGTCGTTACGTGTATCGACGGATGCCAAAAAGTTGATAGTCCGCGCTGCGGCAATCCAGCAAACCAACCTGACGGATTTTGTGGTCAGTAACATACTACCTGTCGCACAGAAGATTGTTGATGCCGCCGAACGGGTATATCTGACGGAGCGCGATACTAAAATGATCATGGAAATTTTAGATAACCCGCCAGCGCCGAATGAAAAGCTTCTTGCCGCTGCTTTCGCCCTGCCGGACATGAAGAAATGATGTTTACAGACTGGCATGAGGCCGCGATAGGGAAAACCCACAATCGAATGAATTTTGATTGTGGGGATGCCGATCTGAACCAATTCCTGCAACGCCATGCACGACAAAATCATGAGAAAGGGACAACGAAAACCTATGTTGCGCTTGATAATTCGGATGTTACACGTATCCACGGCTTTTACTCAGTCAGTCCTGCATCACTGATATATGCACAGGTTCCCGGCGCAATCAGCAAAGGATTAGGGAGATACGATGTGCCGGTGTTTCGTCTGGGTCGTTTAGCCGTAGACAAATCTATGCAGGGGCAAGGGCTGGGAGCACAACTTTTGTTATCTGCCGGAAAGCGTTGCATACAGGCGGCTTTGCAGGTCGGTGGCGTAGCCCTACTTATTGATGCCAAAAATAAACAGGTCTGCGACTGGTACAAAGGATTTGGCGCAGTACCATTAAACGATCAACCCCTTTCCTTGTTGCTGTCGTTTAAAACGCTTTATGCTGCTTTATCTGCATCTGGTAGGTTATGACAACATGAGGCTTTGTTGAATAATTCAGAATCGGCCAACGATAAGGATACAGGACTCCCACCGGAGCACTCGTTATACGAGCCTGACGCTGGTCGGCATTGCCAACAACGTCATCCGGTTCAGCGCTTTGACCATCGCCATCGCTTCACCCACCTGCGCGTCATAGTTCCGCAGGCTCAGATGGCCGCCCAGCAAGGTTTTGATACGGAACATCGCTGTTTCCACTACTGAACGACGGTGATAGCCCACTTTCTTTTCCAGACCTCATTGCTGCCGCTCCGATGTTGATTTTAAACTTTTGCTTTGCCATCGGAACCCGATGCTGAAACGACAGTAACGATTAGATCCGCCAATCTCTTTATTCAACAAAGCCCCTTCGGGATAGAGCTTCCGCTGAGCGGGAAAGTATGCCTTTGCAATTAATCAATAAAGTGTTGCGCGAGAAATCGTGCATCTTTCAAGCACATCGTCTACTTTAATTAACCGATTCATAAAATATATATTATCTGTTCATTTCTAGCCTGTAGGATATTTTAATAACTGTATATTTTAAACAATAAAAATTAATATTGGCCTACTTTTTTGTTATAATACCAGACTCCAAAATTGTGCTATAGGAACATCATGGAATTAATTCGTTATGCTGACATCAACAGCGATCTCTATCGCCACATTTGGGTCGTTGGTGATATTCATGGATGTTACTCCTTATTGTTAACCAGACTGGCTCAATTAAATTTCTCTCCTGATACCGATCTCTTGATCTCCACTGGAGATAACATTGATCGAGGAAAAGAAAACCTTGAAACACTGAGACTGTTAAATACCCCATGGTTTATTTCTGTAGTGGGTAATCATGAAGCTATGGCGCTTGACGCTTTTGAAACACAGGATGGCAATTTCTGGTATGTAAACGGTGGTTACTGGTACGACTCGGTCACCGAAAAAGACAGGCAAGAAGCCACTGAGCTATTACTAACTTTTAAGCAGCGTCCTCACATCATAGAAGTTGAAACGTCCTCAAAGAAGTACGTGATTGCCCATGCCGATTATCCAGATGACAGCTACGATTATGGGAAGCAAGTTGATATTGATAGCGTTCTATGGTCACGCGATCGTCTGCTTGGTTCGTTACAGGGGAATATCCATCCAATACGCGGTGCGGATACTTTTATCTTCGGCCATATGATTGTTGACTACACAACAACATTCGCCAATCAAATCTACATTGACACCGGTTCTTTCTGTTCAGGCAATCTGTCTTTTTTTAAAATAAAGTAATCTGGAAATAGAATTATATAATATCAACCCTCCCTGCATTATGGGCAATGATATAGCCTTCAATAAGTACCATTGCCCATTCGTAATAGCGTCTAAATTTCGCGTTTTTCTGCCCATTTCAGCATTAAGATCGCAGGCCAAAAAAACGAAGCCGTAATCCGACGCAGGTAGTTACTCGATCGCCTGAGAAGAGTAAAGATCGCACAGCTCCAGATACCTATCGGAAGAAAACGCAATAACCGTGGTGGCGAAATGGATCGGCTTGCCTTCATGCAACACAATCTTGATTACAGTCTCGAGTTCGGAAGCATCCGTTTCCCTCTTAATTTTGTTGAAATTTCTCTTTGTTGCGAGCATGGTCTGAACTAATTGCCTGGCAGCTTGCCTTGTTTCGTCAATATTTGGAAAATCGAACACATTTCCAACTTTTACTTTCAAGACAGAACTTGGCTTCCTACCCTCACTGACATTACGATCTGACGAGGCTACTCTTCGCTGGATTACGTAGGTTTTTTTCGTCAAACTGGCTTTTACCCCGAAACCAGCAGGAGCTTCTCTGTGGTCATCGAAAACAGTGTAGAGTTTTTGAGCTGGGTTAGCTTCGAAAACGATTTTTCCAGAGCGACTGAGTGCAGGCTTAACATTGATACTTAACTTGTTGATAATGAAAGGCTGGCTGAGAGTTGTTTTCAAAGTATCACCCCTGTTGTAGTCCAGGAATGATGAGAATGTAACCTGTCACATTTTAGGCTACAGGTGAGCTACAAATTTATGGGTTTATGTGAGTTTATAAGGGTTTTACCTGGGGCCACATGAGCACTTGAAAGAATAAAAAAACGAGTAAAATCAATATGAATGAGTCATTTGATAAGGACTTCTCCAACCACACCCCGATGATGCAGCAGTATCTCAAGCTGAAAGCCCAGCATCCGGAGATCCTGCTCTTTTATCGTATGGGAGACTTTTACGAGCTGTTTTATGACGACGCAAAGCGTGCGTCGCAGTTGCTCGATATTTCGCTGACCAAACGCGGCGCATCGGCTGGCGAACCTATCCCTATGGCGGGTATCCCGCACCACGCCGTAGAAAACTACCTCGCGAAACTGGTCAATCAGGGCGAATCCGTCGCTATTTGCGAACAGATTGGCGATCCGGCCACCAGCAAAGGTCCCGTTGAACGTAAGGTCGTGCGTATCGTTACGCCTGGCACTATCAGCGATGAAGCCCTGTTACAGGAGCGTCAGGATAACCTGCTGGCGGCTATCTGGCAGGATGGTAAAGGTTACGGTTACGCCACGCTGGATATCAGCTCCGGGCGCTTTCGTCTGAGCGAACCCGCCGACCGTGAAACGATGGCCGCAGAGCTGCAGCGCACCAATCCCGCCGAACTGTTGTATGCCGAAGATTTTGCTGAAATGGCGTTAATAGAGGGACGCCGGGGTCTGCGCCGTCGCCCGTTGTGGGAGTTTGAGATTGATACCGCCCGCCAGCAGTTAAATCTGCAGTTCGGTACGCGGGATCTGGTCGGTTTCGGCGTCGAAAATGCCTCGCGTGGATTATGTGCGGCAGGCTGCCTGTTACAGTACGTAAAAGATACCCAGCGCACCTCCCTGCCGCATATTCGTTCCATTACGATGGAACGCCAGCAGGACAGCATCATTATGGATGCCGCGACCCGCCGCAATCTGGAAATTACCCAGAACCTGGCCGGTGGTGTCGAAAATACCCTCGCCGCGGTGCTTGACTGTACCGTGACGCCAATGGGTAGCCGAATGCTTAAACGCTGGCTGCATATGCCGGTACGAAATACCGACATATTACGTGAACGCCAGCAGACCATCGGCGCCTTGCAGGACACCGTCAGCGAACTGCAACCGGTGCTGCGTCAGGTCGGCGATTTGGAGCGTATCCTTGCGCGTCTGGCGCTGCGCACCGCGCGTCCGCGCGATCTCGCCCGAATGCGTCACGCCTTCCAGCAGCTGCCGGAATTGCACGCTCAGCTTGAAACCGTTGACAGCGCGCCGGTACAGGCGTTGCGTAAAAAAATGGGCGATTTCGCCGAGCTGCGCGACCTCCTGGAACGCGCCATTATTGACGCGCCGCCGGTACTGGTCCGCGACGGCGGCGTTATTGCGCCCGGCTACCATGAAGAGCTGGACGAATGGCGCGCGCTGGCGGACGGCGCCACCGATTATCTCGATCGTCTGGAAATTCGCGAGCGCGAGCGTACCGGGCTGGATACGCTGAAAGTCGGCTATAACGCGGTACATGGTTATTACATTCAGATTAGCCGTGGTCAAAGCCATCTGGCGCCCATCAATTATGTGCGTCGCCAGACGCTGAAAAATGCCGAACGCTACATTATTCCTGAGCTTAAAGAGTACGAAGATAAAGTTCTGACCTCGAAAGGCAAAGCGCTGGCGCTGGAAAAACAGCTATATGACGAATTGTTTGATCTGCTGTTGCCGCATCTGGCCGATTTACAGCAGAGCGCCAACGCGCTGGCGGAGCTGGATGTGCTGGTTAACCTGGCCGAACGCGCCTGGACGCTGAATTACACCTGCCCGACATTTACCGATAAACCCGGTATCCGTATTACCGAAGGTCGCCACCCGGTGGTTGAACAGGTACTGAATGAGCCGTTTATCGCTAACCCGCTCAATTTATCGCCGCAGCGCCGGATGTTGATCATTACCGGCCCCAATATGGGCGGTAAAAGTACCTATATGCGACAAACGGCATTGATTGCCCTGCTGGCCTATATCGGCAGTTACGTTCCGGCGCAAAACGTGGAAATCGGCCCCATCGACCGTATTTTTACCCGCGTCGGCGCAGCGGACGACCTGGCCTCCGGGCGTTCGACCTTTATGGTGGAGATGACCGAAACCGCGAACATTCTGCATAATGCCACGGAAAACAGTCTGGTATTGATGGATGAAATCGGGCGCGGTACCTCCACGTATGACGGGCTGTCGTTGGCCTGGGCCTGCGCGGAGAATCTCGCGAATAAGATTAAAGCGTTAACGCTGTTCGCTACCCACTACTTCGAGCTGACCCAATTACCGGAGAAAATGGAAGGCGTGGCGAACGTCCACCTGGATGCGCTGGAACACGGCGATACTATCGCGTTTATGCACAGCGTGCAGGACGGCGCGGCAAGTAAGAGCTATGGCCTGGCGGTCGCGGCGCTTGCGGGCGTCCCTAAAGAAGTCATCAAACGCGCGCGCCAGAAACTCCGCGAGCTGGAAAGCATCTCGCCCAATGCGGCGGCAACGCAGGTGGACGGCACGCAAATGTCGTTGCTTGCCGCCCCGGAGGAGACATCGCCTGCCGTTGAAGCGCTGGAGAATCTCGATCCGGACTCCCTGACGCCACGCCAGGCGCTGGAGTGGATCTATCGGCTGAAAAGTCTGGTGTAAACGTGTCAGACCCGATAGCGCCGCGCTATCGGGTCTGCGCGCCGGAACAGGCTTTTCAGGCTGTGACTGTCGTTTCGTGTAAATGACGCCAGACTATCCGTCCTCTTTCCCTTTTTAAAATGACCGTCGACCAGCGTACCGTCTCGGCCTGGCCCGGCAGTTGCTGTCGCTCACGATAACGCAGCGCGGCGCCTTCCGGCCACTCCGCCACAAGGTCAATGTGCTCAACCACGATAACCAGACCCGGGCGACACGCGCGCTGCGCCTGGAAAAAAGCGCCCAGCGCCGGATAATCCAGACAAACACCGCCTGGCGTTATCATCGTAAAATCAGCAGCGAAACGCGCTATCAACGCCTCCAGGCTACCCACCCCCTTACTAAGCCAGTTCTCAATCGCCGCATGGGCATGAATAATTTCTTCTTTATATGGATTCATGATCTTTCCTTTTTCAGGCACAGAAGCGCCTGTCTATTGTTTAGACAGACAGCGTAAATAAGGGGCAGCAGGGTGATACCGGCGGCGGCAATAAAGGTCCAGCGATAAGCAACCTCAAGCGACATAACGCGCTGGAGCGCATTTAACAGCAGCGTCAACAGCGTCGCGCCAAGGAAAAAGCTGATCTGACGATTAAGATTCCATAGCGCGCTGGCGTCAGGCATGTCCCGGCGAGCAATAGTCAGGAAAGCGCCACTCTGCGCGGTACTGCTGCACAAACTGCCGCCAGCGCCCATTAAGGCGAATATCATCATCAGTACACGGTGCGATGTCGCAGGCGTAACGTTAGTTAAAAGCAGTATCCCTGCGGCCTGAAGAAGACAGCCGACGATAATCAGCGGACGCGGCCCAAGCCGATTGAAGTAACGTCCGGTAAGCATAATGGCGACAAATGAAGCGATCGACCAGGGGATCATCAGCGACCCCGCCGCCGCAGGCGATAGCTGCGCGACGTTCTGTAGATAAAACATCCCGACCACGCTGATACCAATGAACATACCCGGCACACACAGATAGACGATCATGGCAAAACGCAGCAGCCTGTCCGTCAACAACGGCAGATGGAGCAATCTTGCTGACGCCATTGTCGTCGACGCGACATTCAGCCAACGATAAGCGAGCAATAAGGTGAGAACGGCCACCGGCAGCGTGGCAAAGAATATCCAGCGCCAGCCGCACGTTTCCACCAGCAGCCCGCCAATCGCAGGCGAACATGCCGGCGCCAGTAGCGCCACCATCATGACAACCGATGACACGCCAGCGCGTTCATGCGGTTTAAACTGTTGCCAGGTTAACGCCTGACCAACCGGGATCAATAAGCCACCGCCCGCCCCCTGCACAATACGCCAGAAAACAAGGCTGTGTAATGAATCGGCAAAACCTGCGGCAGCGGCGGCAACGCTAAACAGAATGAGCGAAAATATGATCAGCCGTCGTGCGCCGAGATAACGCGAAAGAAACGCGCTAAACGGAACGATCAGCGTTAATCCTGCGATATAACCGTTACTCACCCATGCCAGCGCCGATATGGACGTATGCAGATCCACGGACATCGCAGGAAAAGCCACGCTGGCAATAAACAGATTAATCAGATCAAGAAAGAAGCCGAGCAGGTAAACCACTGCCACTTTACTGCGATACGTCATTATGCATCCTCCGTCAGAGGCGCTAATGTAGCCGTCCGGAGAAAGCCAGATAAGTCCGCGCTTCAACGATATACTGTCAAAATAATTTTGACAGTAAAGGAGCTCGCCATGCTCAATTTGCAGCGTATGTCGCTGTTTATCGCCGTGGTAGATAGCGGCAGCTTCACGGCCGCCGCCGCCGCATCGGGCCAAACAAAAGCGGTAGTGAGTTTTAATATTCGGCAGCTTGAAAAAGAGCTTGGCGTAACGTTACTGCTACGTTCCACCCGACGATTGACGCTCACAGACGCCGGCGTCCTCTTTTACCAAAAAGGCGTGAATTTACTCAACGCAGCGAAAAATTTGCAGGATGAAGTGCGTGCCAGCCATAGTGGGCTGGGCGGCGAGTTACGTATTACCACTACGCCCGAGTTTGGCGAACAGGTGATCATTCCGTTACTGGCGCAGTTTAGTCAGCGCCATCCCGATCTCCGTATTCGGCATATGTCCTCATCACATCATGCCGATTTAATTGCCGAGCGCTTTGATGTGGCGATTCGGCTTGGCTCGCTGGCCGACTCCCGCTATCGCGCCGCGCTGATATCCCGCTTTACCATTCTGCCGGTCGCCGCGCCGCAGTGGCTCGCCCGCAACCCCGTGTCGTCGCTGGAGTCGTTGGCTCAGGCGGAATGGATTATTCATGAGCGATTACCTACGCCGCTACGGTGGACAGTAACGAGTAATCATGGCCAACACTCACGCCTGGAGATAAGCAAAGCCGGCAAAATTTCTGTCGACAGCGCGCGCTCGCTGATGGCCTTCGCTCTCGCGGGAAGCGGCGTCGCATTACTGCCGCAATGGTTAGTCAACACCGCACTGGAGGATGGAACGTTAATTCACGTGTTACCCGACTATCATTTTCCCCGTCAGGGCATTTATGCCGTTTACCCGGACGCCCGCCATGTATCGACAAAAGTACGCGCATTTATTGATTTTTTACGTTCGCAATGGGATTGCGGGGAGCACGCCCCATCATCGTAGCCAGTCCGGGAGCATTGCGCTCCCGGACGGATAATACTGTCTTAATCCTTAACTACCAGCTTGTCTTTGATCCCCTGCGCCTGCCAACGCACCCACAGCATAATTGCCGCCAGAACAACAATCGGCAGTAACGGATCGAGCCAACTACCGCCGGAACCGAACAGCAGGTTAATCAGCGCCACGCCGGTGCCGCCAATCGCCCAGGCAATGGTCGTCGGTACAGACCAAACCACCATCTGCTGTTTGACATCAGAGACGCCCATCATGCGGTTAACCACCCAGAACAGGCTATCGTTGAAGTAGCCGAAGAACAGCGACCCCATCGTTGCGGCCTGAGCGGCAAGCAACATATTGATGCCGGGGATCTGCGCCAGGATCGGCGCGGAAATCGAGGCGGCAGTGATCATCGCCACCGTCCCCGATCCCTGAATCAGGCGTACCAGCGTCGCCACGATAAACGGGATCAGGATCGGCGAGATCGGCAGGTTGGCAACCTGCTCCGCCAGCTGTTGCCCCGCGCCGCTGTCGCGCAGGATCGCGCCCAACGCGCCGCCAGCGCCCGTGACCAGTAAGATAATCCCGGCGCTTTGCAAGCCCTCTTCCAGACGCTCTGCGGTGGTATGTTTATCCATGCGCGGCACCAGCGTATACACCGCCAGCAGAACGCTGATGGCCAACGCGATCACCGGACTTCCCACAAAGTTGATTGCCTGTACCACCGGATGCGTCGCCAGGCCGGACCATCCTTCTACAGTGGCGAGGGTGGAACAGATAGCCTTCAGGAAGATCAGCACGATCGGCACCACAATAGGCAGCAGAGAGAGCGTCAGGCTCGGCAGCTCCTTTTGCTCTTTCTCTTTATTGTACTGCTCCAGCGCGGCATTGACTTCATCGGCGTTCAGCGTGCGCGGCACGAAATCAGGGTAGCGTTTATCCAGCCACTGCGCATAGAACACAATGCCGATCACACAGGGCACCGCCAGCGCCATCCCGGTCAATAACATTGCGCCGATGTCGACGTTAAAAATCCCGGCTACCCCCAGCGGACCGGGCGTCGGAGGTACCGTATGGTGAGTGACCACCAGCCCGCCCGCCAGCGCGACGCCCAGCGTCAGTAGCGAACGCTTACCGCTTTTCGCCAGCGCTTTCGCCACCGGATAAAGAATGACAAAAGCGGAATCGACGAAAATGGGGATGCTGACAATATAACCCGTGATCGCCAGCGCCCACTCTTCACGGCGTTTCCCCAGCCATTTGATAAAGCTCCAGGCGATACGCTCCGCCGCGCCGGAAACCTCCAGCAAGCGCCCCATCATTACGCCGAGACCAATCACCAGGCCAATGCTGCCCAGCGTCGTACCGAATCCGCTGGTGATGACAGAGAGCGTTTTATCAATGCCCATTCCCCCCAACAGACCGGCAATACAGGCCGCCGCCAGCATCGCGATCAGCGCATGAACACGGGTGCGTAACACCAGCCATACCAGCACGAAAACGGCAACGATCAGACCGATAATTGGGGTCGGTAAACTTGTCATGACCTCCCCTCCATATCATCTTGTCGAAAGCGTTCGATAATGTCATCGAAGCGTTTATCGGCGACAAAACCTAACGCCAGCGCACGCTGGTTATCGATACGTCCCGGCCAGGAGGCAACAATTTTCTCGACGCCTTCGTCGCGCTGATGCGTAACCCGATCGCGCGCCGCCTGGCCGCCCGCCTGACACAACGTTTCCAGCATCTCGCCCACGGTTACGCTGATCCCGGGTAAGTTGATGCTGCTCGCCTCGCCAGGCGCGGGTAACGTTGCGGCCAGCGACAGGTTATGGATCACCGTCGCCGGGCTGGAAATCCACAGCCGCAAACTTTCCGACACCGGGCAGACGGTCGTCTCGCCCTGCAACGGTTCACGAATAATCGCGCTGACAAAAGAAGAAGCGGCGCGGTTTGGTTTACCCGGGCGAACACAGATCGTCGGCAAACGCAGCGCCAGCCCATCCACATAGCCTTTGCGGGTATAGTCGTTGACCAACAGTTCACAGGCGGCCTTCTGCGCGCCATAAGACGAGCGCGGCGTGAGCGCGGTGGTATCGGTGACGCATTCCGGCAGCGTACCGCCATAAACGGCAAGCGAGCTGGAGAAGACAAAACGAATTTTCTGCGGTTGTCGACGACACGCCTCAAGTAACTGGCGGGTAAGATCCAGGTTAACTTTCCATCCCAGATCGAAATCGTCTTCCGCATGACTGCTGACAATCGCAGCGAGATGATAAACAACAGAGGTATTAGCGGTAATCACACTCTCCAGCACGCCCGGCTGGGTTAAGTCAGCCTCCAGGCAGCGTAAACGAGGGGAATCTGATAACCGTGCAGGCATTTTTAAATCAACAAGAAGCAGTTCGTTAAACGCCAGCGATGAGTTTAATAAGGCGCTTGCGAGTTTCTGGCCTAAAAAGCCGCCCCCGCCGGTAATGATAATCTGCATCCGGATGTCCTCTTTATTGCTGTGTAGGGTAGTTCAGGGTTAGCGCCAGGCGTTAAACCAGCCAAGCCCGTCCTGAGTGGTATTCCGTGGTTGGTATTCGCAGCCTATCCAGCCGCGATAACCTACGTCATCGAACAGCCGGAACAGCCATGGGTAGTTGATCTCGCCATCATCCGGTTCATGTCTGTCCGGTAGCGAGGCGATTTGTACATGGGCATAGCGGCCCGCATACTCGCGAATCAGGTGACTCAAATTGCCATCCACTTTTTGCGCGTGGAAAGTGTCGAGCTGGATGAACACATTCGGGCGGTCAACCTCTTCTGCGATGCCCAGCGCCTGATATTGGCTGGAAAAGAGGTAGCCGGGTTTAACGCCGGGACTCAGCGCTTCGATCAAAATACGTTTATCGTGGGCGGCAAACCGGTCGGCGGCATAACGCAAATTATCGATAAACGTGGCGCGATAACGTGCGCCATCAGCGCCATCCGGCACGACGCCCGCCATGATGTGAACCTGCTCGCATTCCAGCGCCAGAGCGTATTCCAGAGCCAGATCGATATCGGCGCGCGCGTCGTGTTCGCGCCCCGGTAGCGCGGCACGTCCCCATTCGCCCGCCGCGGTATCGCCCGCCGAAGTATTAAACAGCGCCAGCGTCAGATTATGACGCGATAGCTGGGCTTTAATCTCGCTGGCGGCAAAGTCATAGGGGAACAGAAACTCAACGGCCTGAAAACCGGCTTCAGCAGCGGCGGCAAAACGCTCGATAAACGGCGCTTCGGTAAACATCATCGACAAATTGGCGGCAAAACGCGGCATCGGGTTATCTCCTTAACTGCGCAATTTCTTCGGTGGTTAAATAACGAATCGGGCGTTCGCCAAGGATAAAAATCAGCTTTGCCGTCTCTTCCAGCTCCTCGGTATTATTAGCGGCTTCCTGCAAATTCTCCCCGCACACGACCGGCCCATGATTAGCCAGTAAAAAGGCCTGATGCCGGGCCGCCAGCGCAGCCAAATCGCGGGCAATTCGGTCATCCCCCGGGCGATAGTAGGGAACCAGCGGAATGTCGCCCATCCGCATCACCACATAGGGGGTAAACGGGCGAATCACATTTTGCGGGTCCAGCCCTTCGAGACAGGAAAGCGCCGTTGACCAGGTGCTGTGCAGATGTACCACGGCCTTGCAGCAAGGGTTATTGCGATACAACGCCAGATGAAAACGCACCTCTTTAGACGGTTTATCGCCGCTGAGCCATTCGCCCTGCGGGTCCACTTTGGATAGCCGCTGCGGGTCGAGATTACCCAGACACGAACCGGTGGGCGTCGCCAGAATATTGCCGTCCGGCAGTAACAGCGAGAGGTTGCCTGCCGAGCCGGTGGCATAGCCGCGCTGGAAAAACGAGGCGGCTATCCTGACCATCTCTTCTCGCAAAGCGTGCTCTTCTTTTGCCAGTATCGTCATACCTGAAACTCCCTTTGAGCGCGGATGAAAAAGGATTCATCGCCAAAATTACCTGACTTTAGCGCCAGCGAGACTGGCGCATGGAGCGCGTTGACCCACGGCACGCCGGGTGAAATGCACGGTCCGATGTGAAAACCGGTAATACCGAGGCTTTGTGTCACCACGCCCGAGGTTTCGCCGCCCGCCACAATAAACCGGGTGATACCGCCTTCCGCTAAGCGAGCAGCCAGCAGGGAAAAGAGCGCCTCTACCGCATGGCTGGCTTCGGTAGCGCCATATTGCTGCTGGATGGCGGCCAGCGCCTGCGTGGAGGCGGTGGCGCTAATCATTGGCGCCAGTTCGCTGTCCTGACTGAGCACCCACTGCGCCAGCGCTTCAGCGTAGGCCTCGCGCGTCTCGGATGACAGGCAGCGCGCCACATCAACGTCGCGTGTGGGAGCATGTTGTCGATAGAAAGCCACCTGCTGATTCGTCATTTGCGAACAGGAACCGGAAAGCACCACCGCGCGGCCGCTCAGCGGATAGCCTGCGGAACGGGCCTGAGAAACGCCGTGCTTCGCCCACTGACGCGCCAGCCCCATTGCCAGCCCGGAACCGCCGGTCACCAGCGGAGCATCACGCAAAACCTCGCCCTGGATTTCCAGGTGCCGCTCATTGAGCGCGTCAAGTACTGCGTAGCGATATCCTTCCTGCTGTAAACGCGACAGCGCCGCACGGGTCGCGGCAACGCCTTCATCAAGCGTCTGAGCTGGAATAACGCCGCAGCGCCCTTGCGCCTGCGCTTCCATCAGACGCGGCAGGTAGCTGTCGGTCATCGGATTGATTGGGTGGTGGCGCATACCGGACTCCGCCAGCAAGTGGTTCATGACAAACAGATAGCCCTGATAAACCGTGCGTCCGTTAACCGGCAGCGCGGGAGAAATCACGGTAAATGAGGTATCCAGCGCCACCATCAGCGCATCGGTGACCGGGCCGATATTGCCTTCGGCGGTACTATCGAAAGTCGAGCAATATTTGAAATAGACTTGCTGGCAGCCCTGTTTTTTCAGCCATACCAGCGCCGCCAGCGATTGTTTTATCGCCTCTTGCGCCGGGCATGAGCGGGTTTTCAGGCTGATAACCACCGCGTCGCACCCTTCCGGTTGCGTCCCGGTTGGGACATCATTGATCTGCACTGTCGGCATCCCGTTTTCGACCAGAAAACTGGCGATGTCGGTCGCGCCGGTAAAATCATCGGCAATGACGCCAATTTTTAACATGACGGCTCCTCAGGCGTGACGCCAGGCAGAGTAATCCCCGAGAAAATTTTGATCACAGCGCTGTCATCCTCTTTGCCATAACCGGCGTTACTGGCGCTGGTGAACATATTTAACGCCGTAGAGGCCAGCGGTAAGGGGAAGCGCAGCGCTTTCGCCGTGTCGGCAACCAGCCCCAAATCTTTGACAAAAATGTCGACGGCCGAACGCGGGGTATAGTCGCCGTCAACGACATGCTGCATACGGTTTTCAAACATCCAGGAGTTGCCGGCGGCATGGGTCACGACGTCATACATCACGTCCAGAGGAATACCGGCCCGCGCGGCCAGCGCCATCGCTTCGGCCGCCGCCGCAATATGCACGCCAGCCAGCAGTTGATGAATGATTTTGACGGTTGAGCCTGCGCCCGGCGTATCGCTGATGCGATAAACGTTGCTGGCAACGGCGTCCAGCACAGGCTTCAGGCGGGTAAACGCCGCCTCGCTCCCGGAGGCCATCACCGTCATTTCGCCCTGCGCCGCTTTTACTGCACCGCCGGAAACCGGCGCATCCAGCATGTTAAGATTCAATGCCGTCAACGCCGCGGCGATCTCTTGCGCGTCGGCGCTTGAGATCGTGGACGAAACCATCACCGCGCTTCCGGGTTTCATCAGATGGGCGACGCCATCCTCACCGAATAACACCTGTCTGACCTGGGCGGCATTGACGACCAGAATGACTAACGCATCCACGACGCCGGCGAACTCCCTGGCGCTGGCGGCAGCCCCACAAGCCCCTTCAGCGAGCAGATTCGCGCACGCTTGCGGGTTAAGATCGGCCCCCCATGTGGAAAGCCCGGCGCGCAGGCATGAACGCGCAGCGCCCATTCCCATTGAGCCAAGCCCCACAATGCCGACATGAAAATCGGTTCCTGTTGTCATTATCACTCCATGTTAATTTACGTGATATTATGTTTTGTTATGTGAATATAGGCGTTTTTGTAAACAATTGCGGTGAGTTGTTTCACAAAAAATAACAAAATGTGTTATTTTTTGTGAAGGCAATCCTCATAGAACTTCACACGCTGTGACGAGAAATCGCGTAAAATCGCGACAGGACTAAAGAAAGGAGCAGACGTTGATACCTACTGAGCGTCGACAAATCATTCTTGATATGGTAGCGGAGAAAGGCATCGTCAGTATCGCTGAACTGACCGAGCGCATGCATGTATCCCACATGACTATCCGCCGTGACTTACAAAAACTGGAGCAGCAAGGCGCGGTAATCCAGGTCTCTGGCGGCGTGCAATCATCGACTCGCGTGGCGCACGAACCCTCGCATCAGATCAAAACCGAACTGGCGACGCCGCAGAAAGCGGCAATTGGCAAACTGGCCGCCAGCCTGGTACAGCCAGAAAGCTGTATCTACCTTGATGCAGGTACGACCACGCTGGCGATTGCCAGGCAGCTGGTTACGATGAATAAACTTACGGTGGTGACGAATGATTTCGTTATCGCCGATTACCTGATGGACAATAGCAATTGCACAATTATTCACACTGGCGGGGCGGTATGCCGGGAAAACCGGTCGTGCGTCGGTGAAGCCGCGGCGACGCTTTTGCGCGGGCTGATGATTGACCAGGCCTTTATTTCCGCCTCTTCCTGGAGCGTGCGCGGTATTTCAACGCCGGCAGAAGATAAAGTCACGGTGAAACGGGCCGTCGCCAGCGCCAGCCGCCAAAAAATTCTGGTGTGCGACGCGACCAAATACGGCCAGGTCGCGACGTGGCTGGCGTTACCGCTGGCGGAATTCAACCAAATCGTCACCGATGACGGCCTGCCGGAAAGCGCAATTCGGGCGCTGGCCAAAGTGGATATCTCACTGCTGATGGCCAAACAATAGCGAAGCGGCGCAAGCCGCTTACGTCATCATCTTGCGTACCAGTTGCGTAAACTGTTCGCGTTCTTCAGCGCTCAGTCGCCCCAAAAACTCATCGTCAACGCGATCCCCCAGTGGTATCGCGGCGGTGAGCAACGTTTGGCCCTGAACGGTGAGATAGACAAAACGCCGACGTTTATCCAGCGGATCGTTTTCTCGTTTTACCAGCCCACGATTTTCCATCCGGCTTAACATCTCCGCCAGCGTCGCTTTAGTGCTGACCGCCGCTTCGGTCAGATCGACCTGTTCAATACCCGGATGTTCAGCAATAACGCGCATCACCGCATATTGAGGTTTGGTGAGCTCCGGTAGTTCATGCTGCCAGCGTGCGGTATGTTGCTGAAAAAGTTGGCGTAACAGATGAAACGCGGTGTTTCGTAACTCCATGAGCGCTCCGGATAAATTAACTTTTTCTATCATAACGACTTATGCACGGTTTTTTAATGACGAATGCTTTAGCTAAACGTGCGCAGGCGTCGGGAGCGATCTTGTCGCAAAGGCCGTGTGGGCGTATTTTGATCAAAATGTTCGTATACGAACGATATTTGAGGTAAGAAATGAGATTGATTGTGGGGATGACCGGTGCGACCGGCGCGCCGCTTGGCGTCGAGCTACTCCAGGCATTGCGGGCGATACCTGATGTTGAAACGCATCTGGTAATGTCAAAGTGGGCGAAAACCACTATTGAACTGGAGACGCCCTACACGCCCGCTGAGGTAGCCGCCCTGGCAGATTATTGTCATAGCCCGGCCGATCAGGCGGCGACCATTTCCTCCGGCTCATTTCGTACCGACGGCATGATTATTATCCCCTGCAGTATGAAAACACTGGCGGGGGTTCGCGCCGGCTATGCCGAGGGGCTGGTGGGACGCGCTGCCGATGTCGTGTTGAAAGAGGGTCGCAAGCTGGTGCTTGTGCCGCGGGAAATGCCGCTCAGCACGATTCATCTGGAAAACATGCTTGCGCTTTCTCGTATGGGGGTGGCGATAGTGCCGCCCATGCCCGCGTTCTACAACCTGCCGCAAACCGTTGACGATATTATCCAGCACATCGTAGCGCGCGTTCTCGACCAGTTTGGTCTGGAGCATACGCGCACGCGCCGCTGGCAAGGACTGCGACAGACAGCAAATTTTTCACAGGAGAATGGATAATGGCATTTGATGATTTGCGCAGTTTTTTACATGCGCTGGATCAGCAGGGACAACTGCTGAAAATCAGCGAGGAAGTGAATGCGGAGCCGGATCTCGCAGCCGCTGCCAACGCAACGGGACGCATCGGCGATGGCGCGCCCGCGCTGTGGTTTGACAATATTCGTGGTTTTACCGACGCCCGCGTGGCGATGAATACCATCGGTTCCTGGCAGAACCATGCCATCTCACTGGGTTTGCCGCCTAACACGCCGGTTAAAAAACAGATCGATGAATTTATTCGCCGCTGGGACAATTTTCCGGTAGCGCCGGAACGGCGGGCGAATCCGGGCTGGGCGGAAAATACCGTCGACGGCGACGCGATCAACCTGTTTGATATCCTGCCGCTGTTTCGTCTGAACGACGGCGACGGCGGATTCTATCTGGATAAAGCCTGTGTGGTATCACGCGATCCGCTCGATCCCGATAACTTCGGCAAGCAGAATGTCGGCATCTACCGCATGGAAGTTAAAGGCAAGCGTAAGCTGGGTCTGCAACCAGTGCCGATGCATGATATCGCATTGCACCTGCACAAAGCTGAAGAGCGCGGGGAAGATCTGCCGATTGCGATCACGTTGGGTAACGATCCGATCATTACCCTGATGGGCGCAACGCCGCTGAAATACGATCAGTCAGAGTATGAAATGGCAGGCGCGCTGCGTGAAAGCCCCTATCCTATCGCCACCGCGCCGCTGACCGGTTTTGATGTGCCGTGGGGATCTGAAGTCATTCTTGAAGGGGTCATCGAAAGCCGTAAACGTGAAATTGAAGGACCGTTCGGCGAATTTACCGGCCACTATTCCGGCGGTCGCAACATGACCGTGGTGCGTATCGATAAGGTCTCTTACCGCAGCAAACCCATTTTTGAATCGCTCTATTTGGGTATGCCGTGGACGGAAATCGACTACCTGATGGGGCCGGCGACCTGCGTGCCACTGTATCAACAGCTGAAAGCCGAATTTCCGGAAGTGCAGGCGGTAAACGCCATGTACACCCACGGCTTGCTGGCCATCATCTCGACCAAAAAACGCTACGGCGGCTTTGCCCGTGCGGTGGGCCTGCGAGCGATGACGACGCTGCACGGTCTGGGATATGTGAAGATGGTGATCATGGTCGATGAAGATGTCGATCCATTCAATCTGCCACAGGTGATGTGGGCGTTGTCGTCGAAAGTGAATCCGGCAGGCGATCTGGTACAGCTACCGAATATGTCCGTCCTGGAACTGGATCCGGGCTCAAGCCCGGCGGGGATTACCGACAAGCTGATCATTGACGCCACCACGCCGGTTGCGCCAGATAACCGTGGTCACTATAGCCAGCCGGTTGTTGATTTACCGGAAACTAAAGCCTGGGCTGAAAAGCTGACCGCCATGCTGGCCAACCGTAAATAAGGAGTAACCGATGATTTGCCCACGCTGTGCCGATGCACATATTGAACTCATGGCGACTTCGCCGGTAAAAGGAGTCTGGACGGTATATCAGTGTCAGCATTGTCTGTATACCTGGCGCGATACCGAACCGTTACGCCGTACCAGCCGCGAACACTATCCACAAGCGTTTCGCATGACGCAAAAAGATATTGATGACGCGCCAATGGTGCCGAGTATCCCGCCGCTGCTGGCAGAAGACAAACGGTAAAAAAAAGGCCAGTCGACAGACTGGCCTTTTTTTGACAAGGGTACTTACTCGCGGAACAGCGCTTCGATATTCAGCCCCTGCGTCTGCAGAATTTCGCGCAGACGGCGCAGGCCTTCAACCTGAATCTGACGAACACGTTCACGCGTAAGACCGATTTCACGGCCTACATCTTCCAGTGTCGCAGCTTCATATCCCAGCAGACCGAAACGGCGCGCCAGCACTTCACGCTGTTTGGCGTTCAGTTCGAACAACCATTTGACGATGCTCTGTTTCATATCGTCATCTTGCGTGGTGTCTTCCGGACCGTTCTCTTTTTCATCGGCCAGGATGTCCAGCAACGCTTTTTCGGAATCACCGCCCAGCGGGGTGTCTACCGAGGTAATGCGCTCGTTGAGACGAAGCATACGGCTGACGTCATCAACCGGTTTATCCAGTTGCTCTGCAATTTCTTCCGCACTCGGTTCGTGGTCCAGTTTATGCGACAACTCACGTGCGGTGCGCAGGTATACGTTCAGCTCTTTAACAATGTGAATCGGCAAGCGAATCGTACGGGTTTGGTTCATGATCGCCCGTTCGATTGTCTGGCGAATCCACCAGGTTGCGTATGTTGAGAAGCGGAACCCGCGTTCCGGGTCAAACTTCTCGACTGCACGGATAAGCCCCAGGTTGCCCTCTTCAATCAGGTCCAGCAACGCCAGTCCACGATTGCCATAACGGCGGGCAATTTTTACCACCAGACGCAGGTTACTCTCAATCATGCGACGGCGAGAAGCGACATCTCCACGCAGTGCGCGACGCGCAAAATAGACTTCTTCTTCGGCTGTTAACAGTGGTGAATACCCAATCTCACCAAGGTAAAGCTGAGTCGCGTCCAACACACGCTGTGTGGCCCCTTGCGATAACAGCTCTTCTTCAGCCAGGTCGTTATCACTGGGTTCCTCTTCACTCAAGGCTTTTTCGTCAAAAGCCTCTACTCCGTTCTCATCAAATTCCGCGTCTTCATTTAAATCATGAACTTTCAGCGTATTCTGACTCATAAGGTGGCTCCTACCCGTGATCCCTTGACGGAACTAGCAAGTCAAAGCCTGGTTCCGCCGCTTTATCGCTGCGGTAAATAACGCAGCGGGTTTACGGATTTCCCCTTGTAACGAATTTCAAAATGCAAGCGTGTAGAGCTGGTGCCGGTGCTACCCATAGTAGCGATTTTTTGCCCCGCCTTAACTTCCTGTTGTTCCCGGACCAGCATCGTATCATTATGGGCGTAGGCACTCAGGTAATCATCGTTATGTTTGATGATAATAAGATTACCGTAACCACGCAGTGCGTTACCGGCATATACGACGCGCCCATCAGCGGTTGCGACGATAGCCTGTCCCTTACTGCCTGCAATGTCGATCCCTTTATTGCCCCCTTCGGAAGCGCCAAAGTTTTCGATCACTTTGCCATCCGTCGGCCAGCGCCATGCGGAAATCGGCGCGCTGGTTGACGTACTGCTTGCATTTGGTTCGGTCGTGCTTACCGTTGGTGCCGTTACAGGCGCTGTGACAACCGTCCCAGCAGGCTTGTTGTTTGGCAACATTTTGTTAGCACTTTGTTCACCTGAGCCCTCAGAATACGTAATTGTTGGTTGAGACGCAACTGCAACGGTGGAATTTTGTGCAGACCTGGTCACAACTCCTTGCTGTGCTGCATCCGCCTGGGTGATCGCATTTCCGCCAGTAATTGGCGTACCGGATGCGTTACCAACTTGCAAAGTTTGCCCTACATTCAGGCTATACGGGGCAGAAATACTGTTTCTCTGGGCCAGATCGCGGAAATCGTTCCCGGTAATCCAGGCGATGTAAAAAAGCGTATCACCCTTTTTCACGGTGTAAGTACTGCCACCCGTATAGCTACCTTTCGGAATATTCCCATACTGGCGATTGTATACGATTCGCCCATTTTCCATCTGCACGGGTTGTTCCGTGACCGGTTGAGTTTGCATGGGCTGCGTTACAGGACGCTGAACGGGTTGAATTTGCGGCGCTTGTTGCGGCGTTTGTTGCGTCGTCGCGCCCATTTTTGGCGGCGGTGTGATCAACATCCCGGAATTGGTATTTGATGACGAACCACTGTCCACAGACGTGACCGGCGCCGGAGGGTTTGACGAACTGGTACAACCTGCCAGCCATAGTGAAACCAGTGATAGTGCCGCAATGCGACTAACGGTGAATTTTGGGCTTCCCGCGCTCATTTATCCCCCAGGAAAAAATTTGGTTAACAACCAGTGACGTAAGAACCGTGCAACGCATTAAGTGAACACGGGAAAATGTGTTCACGATACGCTTAACCCACCGGGAATAACCAGGAAAACTCCAGGTATTCGTTTCGGCTTCATCAGGCGTAAGAGTGGGTGTTTGCAGGGCAAACTAGGCCAGCTCTCCCTTGACTAACGGGACGAAGCGAACGGCCTCCACGGTATCGATAATAAATTCGCCGCCCCGGCGACGCACGCGTTTCAAAAACTGCTGCTCATCGCCCACGGGCAGAACAAGAATGCCGCCTTCATCCAACTGTGCCATGAGCGCGGTAGGAATTTCCGGCGGCGCGGCCGTCACAATGATAGCGTCAAATGGCGCACGCGCCTGCCAGCCTTGCCAGCCATCGCCATGACGGGTAGAAACATTATGTAAATCGAGCTGCTTCAGGCGGCGACGCGCCTGCCATTGCAGCCCCTTAATCCGCTCAACGGAGCAAACGTGATGTACCAGATGCGCCAGAATCGCCGTCTGATAGCCGGAACCGGTACCAATTTCCAGCACCCTGGATTGCGGCGTCAGTTCGAGCAGCTCCGTCATTCGCGCCACCATATAGGGCTGCGAAATCGTCTGACCCTGGCCTATCGGCAAAGCGATATTTTCCCAGGCCTTATGTTCAAACGCTTCATCAATAAATTTCTCGCGCGGCACTGCAGCAAGCGCATTAAGCACCTGCTCATCTCTGATGCCCTGCGCGCGCAATTGTTCAAGAAGAGCCTGTACACGTCCACTTACCATTGCGTGCCAACTCCCACGCTGTCTAACCAGTCTGAAACCACATCATGCGCGCTGTGCGCGGTTAAATCCACATGCAACGGCGTGACGGAGACGTAGCCTTCATCCACCGCCGCGAAATCGGTATCCGGCCCGGCATCGTATTTATCGCCCGGCGGGCCAATCCAGTACAATGTATTACCGCGCGGATCTTCCTGCGGGATTACTTTATCCGCTGGATGGCGGCTACCACAGCGAGTCACGCGAATGCCTTTAACCTGCGCTAACGGTAGATCCGGGACATTCACGTTGAGAATACGCCCGGTACGCAACGGCTCCCGGCTTAACCCTCGCAAAAGCGCGCAAGTCACGGCCGCAGCCGTATCATAATGCTGATAGCCGTTAAGGGAGACCGCTAATGCCGGAAAGCCGAGATGACGACCTTCCATCGCCGCGGCGACAGTACCGGAATAGATCACATCATCGCCCAGATTCGGACCCGCGTTAATACCGGAAACGACAATATCCGGACGCGGACGCATTAAGGCATTAACGCCCAGATAGACGCAATCGGTCGGCGTCCCCATCTGTACAGCGATATCGCCATTATCAAAGGTAAAAGTACGAAGCGAAGATTCCAGCGTGAGGGAATTAGACGCGCCGCTGCGGTTACGATCCGGGGCTACGACCTGTACATCAGCAAACTCACGCAGCGCTTTCGCCAGCGTTTGTATACCGGGCGCGTGAACCCCGTCATCGTTACTCAGCAATATGCGCATAATCACCCATTGTGTTGATCAGTTCCCTTACTACGCTGGTGGCAAAACTGCCTGCGGGCAGCCAGAAACGTAACTCGACGGTAACGTCATCCCACCAGTTCCAGCTTAATTGTTGCGGATAAAGCAGCATCGCTCTGCGCGACGCCTCTACTTTTTCGCGCAGCAACAGCGATTGCAACACCGTTTCCTGGGCAATGGCATCTTGCTCAAACGCCAGCGCCGCACGCTGTGTTCCCCACTCTCCGCTGCCCGGCAACAACGCTGTAATCATCAGCTCTTTTTCGTCTACCCGGCGCTGCAATTCAGGCAGTTCTTCAGATGTCGCGACGAACCAGCTTCCACGCCCCGCTAATTGTAGCGCATCGCCGTCAACAACTTGATTAAAGTCTGGTTTCTTCAGCCGCTGGTGAACAATTTGATTAAACAACGCGCTACGCGCCGCCGACAACCAAAAACTGCGTTTATTGCGATCGCGCACCGGCGCGTTACTTTGCGCCCAGCGCAGCGCGCCCTGCAAGTTGCTGCCGCCAATGCCGAATCGTTGTGCACCAAAATAGTTCGGCACGCCGCCATCGCGAATCGCCTGCAATCGTGTTTCGACATCGCGGCGATCGCTTATTTCACGCAACACCAGAGTAAAGGCATTGCCTTTCAGCGCGCCTAAACGCAGCTTACGCTTGTGACGCGCGTATTCCAGCACTTTACAACCTTCCAACTGAAAGGCGCTGAAATCGGGCATCTCTTTCCCCGGCACGCGCGCGCACAGCCACTGCTCGGTAACGGCGTGTTTATCTTTTTGCCCGGCAAAGCTCACTTCGCGAGCGTGAATTTTCAGGAATTTCGCCAGCGCGTCAGCGACAAAACGGGTATTGCAACCGTTTTTCAAAATACGCAGCAAAATGTGCTCGCCTTCACCATCCGGCGTAAAGCCTAAATCTTCAACCACCACAAAATCTTCCGGATTCGCTTTCAGCAATCCGCTACCTTGTGGTTTTCCGTGCAGCCAGGTGAGATTGTCAAACTCTGTCATTTCGCCGCCTTCATCAGCAACGCGACCGCTTCGCAGGCAATGCCTTCTCCGCGTCCGGTAAATCCGAGCTTTTCCGTCGTCGTCGCCTTCACGTTAACCTCATCCATATGGCAGCCGAGATCTTCGGCGATAAAGACGCGCATTTGCGGAATATGCGGCAGCATTTTCGGCGCCTGCGCAATAATGGTGACATCCACGTTGCCGAGGGTGTACCCCTTCGCCTGAATACGACGCCAGGCTTCACGCAGTAGTTCGCGGCTATCCGCTCCCTTAAATGCCGGATCGGTATCCGGGAAGAGCTTGCCGATATCGCCAAGCGCCGCCGCGCCCAGCAGCGCATCGGTCAGCGCATGTAACGCCACATCGCCATCGGAATGCGCCAATAGCCCTTTTTCATAAGGGATACGCACGCCGCCAATAATAATCGGCCCTTCTCCGCCAAACGCGTGTACGTCAAAACCGTGTCCAATTCGCATTATGCTTTCTCCTGGTGGATGGTTCGGGTCAGATAAAATTCCGCCAGCGCCAGATCTTCCGGACGGGTGACCTTGATATTATCCGCGCGACCTTCTACCAGCGCCGGATGAAAACCACAATATTCCAGCGCTGACGCTTCGTCGGTGATGGTCGCGCCTTCATTCAGCGCACGCGTCAGACAATCGTACAAGAGTTCGCGGGGGAAAAACTGCGGGGTGAGCGCGTGCCATAAATCGGCGCGCTCTACGGTATGGGCAATAGCGTTCTTCCCCGGTTCGCCGCGTTTCATGGTGTCGCGCACCGGACTGGCGAGGATACCGCCGACCCGGCTGTTTTCGCTGATAGCCAGCAACCGCGCAAGGTCATCCTGATGCAAACAGGGTCTTGCCGCGTCGTGCACCAGCACCCACTGCGCCTTTGCAACGGCCTGTAACCCGGCCAAAACGGAATCAGCGCGTTCGTTGCCGCCATCCACAACGGTGATTTGCGGATGATTCGCCAGCGGAAGTTGGGCAAAGCGATGATCGCCAGGGCTGATAGCAATAACAACGCGTGTCACCCGAGGATGCGCCAGCAGCGCATGAACTGAGTGCTCCAGAATGGTTTTATTACCGATTGAGAGATACTGCTTAGGACATTCTGTTTGCATTCGGCGGCCAAATCCGGCCGCCGGCACCACGGCGCAAACGTCCAATAAAGTGGCTGCCATGTTAAATCCCTGGATGGTTTATCGATGAGTTTGCCCCGCCGTTGCCGCGCGTTTTGAGGCGTCAGGCACCAGACGATAGAAGGTTTCGCCCGGTTTGGTCATGCTAAGTTCGTTGCGCGCGCGCTCCTCTATCGCTTCCTGGCCGCCATTGAGATCGTCAATTTCGGCAAAAAGCTGATCGTTACGCGCTTTAAGTTTGGCGTTTGTCGCCTGCTGCGCGACCACATCATCGTTGACGCGGCTATAGTCATGTATGCCGTTCTTACCGAACCACAGCGAGTACTGTAGCCAGACCAGTAAAGCCAGCAACAGCAGCGTTAGTTTACCCATCCTGCCCCCTGAAAAACGGCATCATCATCCCATAACGTCCTCTGTGACTCCACATTCAGGACGGGATTGCCGCGACAACGCCGGCAAATGTACCACATTTGCCGGATGTTACGTATACCCGAGTAAGGAGAACATAATCTCATTGTTGGTTACGGTTTGAATTATGACCGGAGGCGCAGTGATAACCCGTCTACCCTAATAGCCATATAAATAACGCGCCGAACAGCGCGCCTACGGCCAGTAGAGTAAACATGATGCTAAAAAGTATTTTGCCCTTTACCAGCAGATGCAACGCAATGCCGATAATCACCGATACCGGCATTAACGCGAGGAAAAAGGGCCAGGTATAGAGGAAAAAAAACAGCGTGTTAGGGCCATAAAGCAGAAAAGGGATCCCCAACGCCAGCAGCCATGACACAAAGCCGACCACCGCCCCCGGAAATGCACTGGTGGCGTCATCGTCGACCATGAAGGCGTCTGACCTTGTGAAAGTAATGTTATGGCTATTACGCATATTAAATCCTGTAACCTTGACCATACCGGGCATACAAGCCCGGTGGTGTCTCAGGATCTGATAATATCGCGCCGTCTCAGCAGGTCTAATAATTGGGAAACCAAATTTGTTACTAATTGTTCACCATTAAGATGAACCTGTGGCGAGTCAGGCGCTTCGTAAATGGCGTCGATGCCGGTAAAGTTACGCAACTCGCCCGCACGCGCTTTTTTATACAACCCTTTAGGATCGCGCTGTTCACAGATAGCCAGCGGCGTATTGACATAAATCTCGATAAAACGATCGTGGCCGACGCGCTCTTTTACCAGTTGCCGCTCGGCGCGGTGCGGAGAAATAAATGCCGTCAAAACAATCAGGCCGGCGTCCGCCATCAGGCTGGCCACTTCGCCTACCCGCCGGATATTCTCCTGGCGATCGGCATCGCTAAAGCCTAAATCACGGCACAAACCGTGGCGCACATTATCACCATCCAACAGGTAGGTACTGACGCCACGCTGATGTAACGCCTCTTCCAGCGCGCCGGCCACCGTTGATTTTCCCGAACCGGAGAGTCCGGTAAACCACAGCACCACGCCACGGTGGCCGTGGAGCTGTTCACGGGCGGCGACAGTAACGGGATGAGAGTGCCAGACCACGTTCTCATCATGCAGCGCCATGTTTATCTCCCAGCAAATCTCGGGCGTCCCAGTGCGGAAAATGACGGCGTACCAGCGCATTCAGCTCCAGCTCAAACGCACTGTATTCCACGGGCGGCGTCGCTCCGCGTTCATCCAGTTCCCGCACCATGCCAGCGCCCACGGTAACGTTAGAAAGTCGGTCGATAAAAATCAGCCCGCCCGTCACCGGATTTTGCTGATAAATATCCAGCGCGAGCGGCTCATCGAATGTCATCTCCACCAGACCAATACCGTTTAACGGCAGACTTTCGACGTCTCGTTGGGTCAGATTGTTGATATCAATCTGATAGCGAATAGCCTCGATACGCGCGCGGGTTTTCTTACCCGCAAGTTTAACGTCGTAGCTTTGGCCCGGCGCCAGCGGCTGTTCCGCCATCCATACCACGTCGATCGCAGCGTGCCGCGCAGGTGCCAGCGTCTCGTTTGCCGCCAGCAGCAGATCGCCGCGGCTAATATCAATGTCGTCGTTGAGTACCAGGGTAATGGCTTCGCCCGCACAGGCTTCTTCTTTGTCGCCATCAAAAGTAACGATACGCGCCACGCTGGATTCCACGCCGGACGGCAGCACTTTAATGCGCTCTCCGACTTTGACGCTACCAGACGCCAGAGTGCCGGCATACCCCCGAAAATCAAGATTTGGGCGATTAACGTATTGTACTGGAAAGCGCATCGGTTGACGGTCTACCGCACGCTGTATGTCTACCGTTTCCAGGACTTCCAACAGCGTCGGGCCGCTGTACCAGCGCATATTGGCGCTCTGCGCGGCGACATTATCCCCTTCCAGCGCCGAAAGCGGGACAAAGCGAATGTCCAGATCGCCCGGCAACTGTTCAGCAAAGGTCAGGTAATCTTCACGAATACGGGCGAAGGTCTCTTCGCGGTAGTCAACGAGATCCATTTTGTTGATTGCCACCACCAGGTGTTTGATCCCCAACAGAGTGGAGATAAAGCTATGGCGACGCGTCTGATCCAGCACGCCTTTACGCGCGTCGATCAGTAGGATCGCCAGATCGCAGGTGGACGCCCCGGTCGCCATATTACGAGTATATTGTTCATGGCCCGGCGTGTCGGCGATAATAAATTTTCGTCTTTCCGTGGAGAAATAGCGGTACGCGACGTCAATAGTAATGCCCTGCTCACGCTCGGCCTGTAGCCCATCTACCAGCAGCGCCAGATCGAGTTTTTCTCCCTGCGTGCCATGACGTTTACTGTCATTATGCAGAGAAGAGAGCTGATCTTCATAAATTTGCAGAGTATCGTGCAGCAAACGACCTATCAGCGTACTTTTACCGTCATCAACGCTGCCACAGGTTAAAAAACGCAGCAGGCTTTTGTGCTGTTGGGCAATCATCCAGGCTTCGACGCCGCCTTCATTGGCGATTTGTTGTGCAAGTATGGTGTTCATGGCGGCTCCTTAGAAATACCCCTGACGTTTTTTAAGCTCCATCGACCCCGCCTGATCGCGGTCAATCATCCTCCCCTGGCGCTCGCTGGTGGTAGAAACCAGCATCTCTTCGATAATTTCCGGCAGCGTTTGCGCGTGGGATTCCACCGCCCCGGTGAGCGGCCAACAGCCAAGTGTACGGAAGCGCACCATCCTTTTTTTGATGACTTCGCCAGGCTGGAGATCGATACGATCGTCATCCACCATCATCAACATGCCGTCACGTTCCAGAACCGGGCGTTCAGCAGCCAAATACAGCGGCACGATGTCGATGTTTTCCAGCCAGATGTATTGCCAGATATCCTGCTCTGTCCAGTTGGAGAGCGGGAAGACGCGTATACTTTCGCCTTTATTAATCTGACCGTTATAGTTACGCCACAACTCTGGCCGCTGATTTTTCGGGTCCCAGCGATGGAAACGGTCACGAAAGGAGTAAATACGTTCTTTCGCACGGGATTTTTCCTCATCGCGCCGTGCGCCGCCGAACGCGGCATCAAAACCGTACTTATTCAGCGCCTGCTTTAACCCTTCGGTTTTCATAATGTCGGTGTGTTTAGCGCTACCGTGAACGAACGGATTGATGCCCATCGCCACGCCTTCCGGATTTTTATGTACCAGCAATTCGCAGCCGTATGCGTTGGCGGTACGATCGCGAAAGGCGTACATCTCACGGAATTTCCAACCGGTATCAACGTGCAATAGCGGGAACGGCAACGTACCCGGATAAAACGCCTTACGCGCCAGATGCAGCATGACGCTGGAGTCTTTACCAATGGAGTACAGCATGACCGGATTAGCGAATTCCGCTGCCACTTCACGGATAATGTGGATACTTTCCGCCTCCAGTTGCCGCAGGTGGGTGAGTCGTTTTTGATCCATAACCGTTCCTTTGCAATACCGTTTTTTGCTAAACATTTCGATTACACGACTATAGGGAGCGCAGGAGAGTGAATGAAATGACGAATTGGAATGAGTAGTTCCTCAAAGGAATAACGCGGCCCAAAAACCAATATCAAAAAATGCTTAACGTACCGGATTGCCAGCATTTAGGAGCAAATGAAATTGTATTAACACGATCGCGGTTTCATACTAGCCACGTAAAATTTTGTTCTGTATTTAAGGACTCATTATGTTTTCCGCAACGCGCCGCTTTGCCGTCATTCTGGCGCTCGGCGTAGGCTTTATCCTTCCTGCACAAGCAGCATCACCAGGGCCTGGTGAAATAGCGAATACTCAGGCACGACATATCGCCACCTTTTTTCCCGGGAGAATGACGGGCTCCCCCGCCGAGATGTTGTCTGCCGATTATTTACGCCAACAATTTACCCAGATGGGATACCAAAGCGATATTCGAACGTTTAATAGCCGATTTATTTATACCACGAAGGATAATCGCAAAAACTGGCATAACGTGACGGGCAGTACGGTCATCGCCGCCCATGAAGGGCGCGTGCCGCAACAGATCATCATTATGGCGCATCTGGATACGTACGCTCCGCAGAGCGACGCTGATGTCGATGCCAATCTGGGCGGTTTAACGTTACAGGGAATGGATGATAATGCCGCGGGATTAGGCGTTATGCTGGAACTGGCGGCGCGTCTGAAAGATATACCGACCCATTACGGGATTCGTTTTATCGCCACCAGCGGGGAAGAAGAGGGAAAGCTAGGCGCGGAAAATTTACTCAAACGAATGAGTGACGCTGAGAAGAAAAATACGCTGCTGGTCATTAATCTCGATAACCTGATTGTTGGCGACAAGCTCTATTTTAATAGCGGGAAAAATACGCCGGAAGCGGTGCGTACACTGACCCGCGATCGGGCATTAGCGATTGCGCGCCGTTATGGCATCGCCGCCAACACCAATCCGGGACGCAATCCATCCTACCCCAAAGGAACGGGTTGCTGTAATGATGCGGAGGTTTTCGATAAAGCGGGAATATCTGTGCTTTCTGTTGAGGCGACGAACTGGAATCTGGGTAAAAAAGACGGATACCAGCAACGCGTGAAAAATGCCTCCTTCCCGAACGGTAATAGCTGGCACGACGTACGGCTTGATAATCAACAGCATATTGACAAGGCGCTGCCAGGGCGGATTGAGCGCCGTAGCCGCGATGTAGTGCGGATAATGCTGCCGTTGGTAAAAGAGCTGGCGAAGGCGGAAAAAACGTCCTGATATGCTGGTGAAACGTGTTTATCCCCGCTGGCGCGGGGAACATTTTTCAGCCCTTGTCGACTGCGGAACGCCCCTCGGTTTATCCCCGCTGGCGCGGGGAACACGCGAAATAGTGGGGAAAAACCCCTGGTTAACCCGGTTTATCCCCGCTGGCGCGGGAAACACTAGGCCTTGATACCATCGCTCGCACCTCGTCACGGTTTATCCCCGCTGGCGCGGGGAACACGTTTATTACTGCTTAGTTAATTAATGGGTTGCCGGTTTATCCCCGCTGGCGCGGGGAACACAGGCGAATAATCTCTAATAGTCTCAATTCGTTCGGTTTATCCCCGCTGGCGCGGGGAACACTAAATCTGGCGTCGAGACATTCGAAATAGTGCCGGTTTATCCCCGCTGGCGCGGGGAACACTCTTTTGATTTTGCTGCGATGTTATAACCAGACGGTTTATCCCCGCTGGCGCGGGGAACACTATCCACATATACCCGCAATCATATTCAAGAACGGTTTATCCCCGCTGGCGCGGGGAACACAATCACTGCGGGGGTATTTAGCGGAAACGGCTCGGTTTATCCCCGCTGGCGCGGGGAACACGATCGAGTAACGTGCGCTGGAACGCGTCGGCGCGGGGAACACAATTAAAGCCGAGGGTGGCACCGCGCCTTATTCGGTTTATCCCCGCTGGCGCGGGGAACACGCACCTCGAAACGGTTTTAAAACACTACCGTTTCGGTTTATCCCCGCTGGCGCGGGGAACACTGGACCGATGGGGCCAACATCGCCGAACGTGGCGGTTTATCCCCGCTGGCGCGGGGAACACGTTACGTTCGGTAAATGGAAAGCGGCGAATATCGGTTTATCCCCGCTGGCGCGGGGAACACCCAGAAAGTGCCGGTAGTGCCTGATGAACGACCGGTTTATCCCCGCTGGCGCGGGGAACACCGCGCCCACTTCCGTAAAATACAGATAATCCACGGTTTATCCCCGCTGGCGCGGGGAACACGGCAGCGGGCGAGGCAAACACATTCGGGGCGTCGGTTTATCCCCGCTGGCGCGGGGAACACGGTAATTTCTCATCTAACAGCCTGTACGCCTCAGGTTTATCCCCGCTGGCGCGGGGAACACTCTTTATCGTCAATGCGAAATTTTCCGCGACGCGGTTTATCCCCGCTGGCGCGGGGAACACTCCCATTCACCAACAACAATATCGCCCTGCAACGGTTTATCCCCGCTGGCGCGGGGAACACTCTCGGTCTCGGTCTCGGTCTCGGTAGTGACGCGGTTTATCCCCGCTGGCGCGGGGAACACACTTCCTTCAGTCTTAACGATAATCCGCAACGCGGTTTATCCCCGCTGGCGCGGGGAACACGCAAAATAGCGATGAGCTGGCTACGCCCACTGGCGGTTTATCCCCGCTGGCGCGGGGAACACAGCCGGCGCGAGCCTGGAGGGTTGAATAATGGCGGTTTATCCCCGCTGGCGCGGGGAACACCAATCTCGCATTCGTTACCCCACCTGCATTTTCGGTTTATCCCCGCTGGCGCGGGGAACACGAGGGGATAGGAGTTACGATCCAGCCTGGTTGCGGTTTATCCCCGCTGGCGCGGGGAACACGTGGTTGCAGACCAATCAGCCCGCCAGCGGTTCGGTTTATCCCCGCTGGCGCGGGGAACACCAGCACGAAAAATTATTTACTGTCGTTGCTCACGGTTTATCCCCGCTGGCGCGGGGAACACGAAGGTACGGGGAAAACAAAGATTACTCGTTCCGGTTTATCCCCGCTGGCGCGGGGAACACACTAAAACTATATATTTGTTCTAAAAGCCCTTTTTTACTACATAACAAACTACCAACGGTAAGATAACAATTCCTTATTATTAAAGAACATTCAACTTATTGATTTTCAACAGGAAGAAAAGAAACCAAACGCAGTCCATCCAAATCTACCGGAATACGTCTGTTTTCACCCCAGGTCTGGAACTCAAAACCAGACTCAGTATTTGTTGCCCAGGCCATTACTACGTTTCCGACTCCGCCAAGCTGTGTGATCTGTTGCCAAATCATTTCCCGAATACGCTTCGAGGTATCGCCAACATAAACACCTGCACGAACCTCGAGTAACCAGACGGCAAGACGTCCCCGCAGGCGCGGCGGTACGTTTTCCGTGACCACAACCACCATACTCATCAACCATGCCCCCGATGGCCGCTATCACCCAGTGATTCAGGTTCCGGTATTGCTGGCGGCAACATATCCGGCGCAGGCTGAGGTGGTTCAATTTCACCGGCAGCGAGCACCTCTTCGATCAGTGGGATCAATTTTCCGGTCAGCTTCGAACTGCGAAAAATATCACGGCAGGCCAGGCGCACTTCTTTATCAGGTTCCGCCGGGTGACGAGCAGCGATCTCAAATGCTTTGGGCACCACCGATTCAAATTTGATGATATCGGCAATGTCATAAACAAAAGAAAGCGGCTTACCACTATGGATAAAACCGATAGCTGGCGCATATCCCGCCGCCAGGATAGCCGCTTCTGAAATCCCGTACAGGCACGATGTCGCCGCGCTAATACATCGGTTGACGACATCCCCCTTCTCCCAGTCTTTCGGATCATAGTTACGACCATGCCACTTCACGCCATACTGCTTCGCCAGCAATGCATAGGTCGCCCGCACACGGGATCCTTCAATACCGCGCAGTTGCTCAACGGAACGACGGGCGGGCGGCGGTTCGCGAAAACGCAGTTCATACATTTTGCGCACCACCTTCAGCCGCAGGTCATCATCTAACGCCAGCTTTGCCTGATAAAGCAACTTATCGGCTCGTGCGCCGCCGGGTTGTCCGGAGGAATAAACCCGCACTCCCGCCTCGCCCACCCACACCAACAGCGTTCCCACCGTCGATGCCAGACGCACAGCCGCATGGGAAACCCGCGTTCCCGGTTCCAGCATGATACAAGCGACCGAACCAACGGGAATATGCGTGCGGATTCCCGTTTTATCGATCAGCACGAATGCCCCATCCAGCACGTCAATCTGACCGTACTGGAGGAAGATCATTGAGGTTCGATCTTTTAACGGGATCGGGTTGAGCGGCACGAACGTCACGCGTCGTCTCCAGGTTTGATCATCATCATTCCGCAGCCAAACGCCCGGCTTTTACCGAACCCCTGCGCCAGACGTTGCAGGAAAAGCGCGGGTTCGTTAATCACCAGCACGCCGGTATAGTCCACGCTGCTAAACTGAATCATCTGCCGATCTTTCCCGCGACGTATCTGCTGCTGCCGATAAGCATCAACGCTCGCCTCGCGCAGAGTAAAGCCATTTTGCTCCCCCTGGCGCGCCAACCACGTCAGCGCCGCCTGCTGCTGATAAGACCAAATATCCTGGCTATCACCCTGCGTTTTACGCTGGCGTTTCGCCTCCATCAGCAAATCGTGACGCTTGCCGTTTTTGCAAACCGTCGGATTGGCGCGCAGGTTAAACCGCAGCGTCTGCCCCGCGCTCAGCGTTGGCGCAAATGGGCGAGTCTGCACGTCAAAAATCGCGCTGGCGGCAGGCTGTTCCTGTGAGAGAACAAAAAAGCGAAACGCGCCCTGTAACTCTTCGCGGCGATAAAGAAACTGCCGTTCCTTGCTGCCGGGAAAGAGATCCCATAACCACTGGTGCATCACGTACTCGCCGCGCTCCACCAGATGCAAGAGCTGTGCCGGCGAAAGCTCGCTGGTGTGCAGCGTTATTCTTGAGAGATACACGCGTCCTCCTTGCGGAGCCACGGCCCCTGATTCACGCTACGTTCACCGAACAGCCATTGCTGGCGGCTCAACGGCATGTCGCGACGACGTAAAATTTTGCTCGCCGTTAAGCCATCGTGTTCACCTTCCCACCAGCATTCGTTCTGTAATCTGGGGAGAGGCAGTTTCAGCGCATTGAATTGATCCTGATACCAACGATATGCTTCACGCAGGACACCCGCCGCACTCCCTTCCAGCAGTTGCGGCGCAAGCGGCAACGCCAGAGGGTGACTTTTGCGCCCCAGATACAGCGGGAATACAGGATGTTGTAGCGACGTCTGAAGCTGCGCCAACGTGTAAGGCGCGTCCGGCGTCGCGCTGACAGCGATCATCCACCAGGCGTCGGTGTAGTAGTCGCGTCGGGAAATCAGCGCGCTCAGTAATTCAGGATCCTGCAACTCTTCACGGCGGCTGAAGTAACGTGCCTTACGTACCTCTTTCGGCATCTGCACCGTGTGATAATCCCGCGCCCAGCGCGGGTTGCCACTGGCGCACAGCAAAAATTGGTAATGACGATTGAAGGCGTTTAGCCGTTCCTCCTCATCGCGGCGAATTCCCAGCGCCGCAGCTAATAACCCCAACAGCGCCGAGCGCGAGGGTAGCTCATGGCTGTGGCGCACTTCGCCTGGCGCATCCACGCCCCAGGAGGCCATCGGCCCGTGAAGCTGAAAAACCAGATATTGGCTCATAAGCCGCCCCTTACGCGCAGATGAAGTCAAGCACGTCTTCCATGCTTCCCTGCTGATTCATCACGTCGAAACTGGCGGTATCAGTCCGCTGGCCATAAACCTTATTCATATTCTTATGCAGCGATGTAATACGCTTAACCGCAACGTTCAATTGGTCTGTACCGTTGATCGGTTCATAAAACGCGGCCGCCAGTGAACGTGGTTGGTCGGTGCCTTTTTCGGCCAGCGCCCACGAGGCATAGGCACGGCTGGCAAAGCTGTTCTGTTTGCCGGTCGGCGACACTTTCAGCGCCGCTTCAGTAAAGGCGCGCAGCGTTTTGTTTGCCAGTTCTTCATTGTCGTTCAGGTTTTTCACCAGCAGATCTTTGTCGATGCAGATATAGGTGTAAAACAGCGCGGAGCCAAAGCCGGTTTCGCCGAGATGGCCTGCGCCTGCATCTTCTGCCGATGCCTGGCGTAGGTCATCCACAGCGGTAAAGAAATCGTCTTCGATGATCGTTTCGCTGACGCCGAAGGCGTGGGCGACCTGGCAGGCGGCTTCCACGTTAAAATCAGTTTTCTTCGCTAACATCCGGCCAAACATGGCAATATCGACGGCCATGCGATCGTGACGTAACAGTTCTGCTTCCTCTTCTGTTGCCGGACGTTTTTCTTCTGCCAGACGGCGCGCCAGCGCTTTCACGGCCTCAAACTCAGCAGGGCTGATATGCACCAGTTGCTCGGTTTCAGCATTCGTCAACTCATCTTTGGGTTTCTTATCCTCTTTTACCTTGCCAAAGCAGTTGGCGATGTTCTTGACGTACTCAACCGCTTTTTTGGCGTCAATGCCGCTATCAACGAGGATTTGCGCCGCCTCACGAGCAATGCGACCAGTACGAATACCAATATGGCCAGCTAATGCCTGTTCAAATAACTCAGATGTACGCCAGGCGCGTTTCAGGCTCTGAGAGGAGATACGCAGACGTGTTGCTCCGCCAAGCACCACGGTTTTTGGCGCACCGGTATCATCACGGTTCAGGTTAGCGGCGGGGTAAGCGGTCAGTAAATGGAGCTGAATAAACGTTGTCATAAAGATATCCCTGTTAATCTTGTTCGTTATCGGTATCGCCATCGCCGGCCTGGTAGTATTCCAGCGCCCAGCGGATACGAAGAAATTCGGTTGGCCGCTGCTGGCGGCGATGGTGGTTCAGCAAGTCATTCTGCTCCTGGCACCAGCAGAAAATATCGTCTGCAAGAGAAAACAGGTTGACCGAACCATCTAACAGCTTCACCGCACGCCGTAACTGGCGCAGCAGTTCATCCGGCGTTTTTACCGCTAATAGGTGGGAGAAGCGTAATTTTGACATCACCGGAGTGTCGCCACCTTTCTTCTGTCCAAGCTGCGCAGCAAAACTCTTTTGCTCATCAATAAATTTGATATGTGCAGCCAGTGCCGCTGTGATTGCCAATGCAGTAACATTCCAGGGTGCTTTGTTTTTCCATAAAGAATGTGTTTGCATTAACAATGAATGAAGCCCCTCAGCCAAACAGGCATCATTCACCGTTTTACTACGTCGTAAGCTGGCACGTAATCCACGTTTTTCTTGTAGTTCCTCATGCCACTGACGCAAAGTGGCTTTATCATCTTTCGTCACAACACTCATTCAGCAGCCTCCTGTTTCTTTGCTTTGGCGGCTTTTGCACTTTGTTTTTCCGCCGATGTCGTAAAATATTTCTTGCGCGCGGTCATGATGCGTTCCAGATCGCTGCTCTCGTAGGGGTTGGTAAAGACGTGATCATCGAAGTAATGACGGGTAAACAGCCAAAGTTCTCTTTGCCATTTATTCAGCCTTTCGTCCGGCTTGTGGCCGTTTTCCAGATCGTGAATCAGGTTGAGAAAACGTCCCTGCGTCAGGTTCCAGAAATCAATGTCGATAAAACTGAAATCACCGCGAGCACCCTTCGCATCGGCAAACCAGGCCTCTTTGAGCGCGCTGCGAAGCAGGCTCAACAGGCGGGCCGCAGTTTGCACGGCCTTACGTAAATCAGGGATCAGACCTTCCGTCATCAGCAACGGGAAGTGATGCTCATACCAGCAGCGGATTTTCATATTGTCGAAATCCGCGCCAAAGCCCCAGATCCCCGCTTTAACGTCAGTCAGCGAGCGGGCGTTAAACACCTTGACTACCTGCGCGGGAGATTCGTAATTCGCTTCCGTCTGGTTGTTCTGACTTAATCCCAGCCAGTCGCGCCAGATAAGGCCGCCGGGCTGCGGTTTAACGGAAAAGAAGGCGTTTTGATCTTTTACCGGGGCGCGATAAGGCGTCAGCGGGTGCCGCCAGCCATCGTAGTTAACGCCGTAGTTCTTGACGGTCATAAAGCCAAGAAGCTCATCGCTTTCAGCGCCGCAAATATCGCAGCAACCTGACTGTAAGGTGGCAAAATCCAGGCGGATACGACGCGGCATCCCCCAGTACGCCTGGAGTTTATTGACCTGCTCCGGCGTGGTAACGGCATTCGCCTGCTCGCTGGTCCGCGTCGCGGCAAGCCACGGGAAAACGGTCGCATCACACTGGTCTGGTAAAGGCAGATCCGCAGTATCCTGCGGCATCACGTTGAGCCACAGCTTGCGCCAGAGCGGCGTTTGCCGCTCGCCCTGATATTCCTGCAATTCAACCAGCGTGGTCAGTGGCCCGCCGCCGCGCAGCCCGGTACGATAGCCTTTGCCGCCCGCAGGCGCGTTAAGCTGCAACGAGAACAGCGCCAGCGCCGCGCAGTGCGGACAAAAACGTTCCGTTACGCCGCGTTTGACAAAATGATCTTTATTGAACTTCGTGGTTTGCGCGCCAGGTATTTCCGGCAACAATGAGGCAATAGAGACTTTTTCGCCGCTTAACGGTTCAAAATCCTGCATAAAAGACGGCGTTTCCGCGCCAAACTGAAAAGCGTGTTCTAACGGTGCTAATGCCTTATGGAGCACATCGGCATGCAATCCATCAAACCAGATATCCTCCCAATTTTTGTATCTTTTCGGCGCGATACTGCATTGCAGCAATCCCAACAGAAACTGCCAAGCCGCTCCCTGTAAATCTGCTCGCGTTGCGGCGATGTCCACCACGTTTTCATCCGCCAGATCGACGGGGGCCAGCTTGCCCGTGGAACCGTCTTTGAAACGGACGGGGAGCCAGGGCGTTGTTAAAAGTGAAAAATTGTCCATATCTGTATTCGTTATTCCCCCATCATGCCAATCAATCCCTCATTCGCCGAATAACCACAAGCGGCAAAGTCCGTCACCACAATCACCGTGGCAAAATCCTTATCCTGATGCTGTTGCGCACACCACTTACGCAAGGGTTCGCCGTCTAATTTTTCAAACTCGTCTTTATGTTTATTCCACCAGCTCTGACGTACTCGCAGCACGCTCATCTCCCAGGCGTGTTCACCGCTGGCATAAGGGGTTACGACGCTATCCACGATTTTCGCCAGCCACAGCGTGACAGACTCTTCCGCCAGCCGCGTTGACATTTTCTCCGGTAAAGAATCGCTAATTTCAGCACAGTAGCCCGGCGCAAAGTTAAGCAGCATCTGGCCGGCAAATGCCCGGTCGCAATAAAATTTGCCTTCCTGCAATTGCTCGGTTTTTGCAAATCCAACCGGCATGTTGACATCCTCGCCGTAGACCGACTCAATCAACAATCGGGCAGATTGCGGCATCCGAATCGTCCCCTGCTCACGTAATATGCGCTGTGTCAGCCACATGCGCCCATGATCGGGATAGACATAGGCGCTGTTACGCATGGCGCTGGATAACCAGTTCTCTCGCGGCGCGTCATCCCACTCCGGAGCAAGAATGCGCAGCACTGGCGTCTCTCGCTCATCCTGCCCACTCTTTTTCACCAGACCGTTACGATCGCGAATATGACGCTGTAGTCGACCGGCCCGCTGAATTAATAAATCCACCGGCGCTAAATCAGAGATCATCTCATCGCAGTCAATATCCAGACTTTGTTCGATGACCTGCGTGGCGATAATGACCTTACCGGCACGTTGCGCGCCGCTCTGTTTGCCAAAGAGATTCAGCGTCTGTGACTCAATCCGCTGACGATCGTAAAAAGCAAAGCGACTATGGAAGAGTAAAAGGTTTTCCGTGACGACGACCTTACTCAGTTGAAGCTGGCGATAGATACGAATCGCATCATCAACGGAGTTACGTATCCAGGCGATACAGTTTCCTTTTTCCACTGCTTCACCTATACGTTCAAGACACGCCTCTTCACTATGTAGCCAGCCAATATCTACGCAACGCTCAACCTCTTTGCGTGTATCAACCCGCTGAGAAATCAGCTCTGTTTGTGTGACCTGAGTCAGCCAGGGATAATCGTCATGGCCTAGCAACGGCGCCTGCACACTACGCCTCACCCCACGGGAAAATGCCGCCACCAGCTTATCTCGCTGCTGCTGCGATAGCGTCGCAGATAACAGAATAGTGGCGTTGCCATTACTGGCCTGCCGTTCGATCAAACCTTCAAGTATTCGGGACATCCAGGCATCACAGGCATGGATCTCATCAGCCAGTAAGATCTTGTTGCTAAGACCCAGTAACCGCAGGTTGTTATGTTTAAATGGCATTACCGCCATCATCGCCTGATCCAACGTGCCTACGCCAACCTCCGCCAACAACGCTTTTTTATTGCTGTCGGCAAACCAGGCGGCGCATCCCTGACTATAAGGCTGCGCTTCATCGGGTTCTTCCGTACCAGAAAGAGTGACCGACCATATTGACTGATTGAAACGATCCATTAAGCGACGCGCGCTATGCGCCAGAATCAGGCTGGGACGGGAGTCCGGCTGATACAGCGCCAGCCAGGTGTTCGCCATACGTTCAAACATCGCGTTGGCTGTCGCCATTGTCGGCAGTCCAAAATAGAGTCCCTGCGCTTTACCTGCCGCCATCAGTCGATGAGCTAATATGAGCGCCGCCTCTGTTTTTCCGGCCCCGGTGACATCTTCAAGAATAAAGAGTTGGGCGCCATCCACGTTGATATCCAGCTCAAGCGCCTTTTGTTGTAACGGTGTGGGATGCTGAATAAAAGGGAAAAGCGTTTCTATGCCCGTAAAGGCAGACACATTCGCCGCTGAGGGAAATAGCGTGATGGCAGTTTGTGCTTTAGCGAGAGCTTGCTGCCAGTAGGTATCAACAGGCATTTTTTCCGCAGTACGCGGAAAATAACGGCTGGCAGAACCAGTCCAGTCAGCCAGTACAACCGCAGCGGAAATAAACCAGGAAAGTTGCTGAAATTGGTCGATACCCTCATCTTCATCCCAGGCTTCAGGCAAAGTAATTAAAGGAAAGAGCGCTTTTATTCTCAGAAGAAAATCTCTTGCCGCGTCTTTATCCTGCTGGCGAAAATGGTCCAGCTCCTGGATTGCCTCTGGAGGGCGTCCATGATGACCTGTAGTGACTGGCATCCAAAGCGCCATAACGCGCTTACTTTTACGAACTGAAAGCGAAGAAGGAGGAAACAATTCAGGGCATTCACTTAGCCAGGAGTTCCACAACATGTATCCCAGCGTGGTATGCGCGATTTTTTCATAATGCCGTGTAGGCTCATTAAAGATATTTAAAGCCTCATGACGGTATAGTTGCTGGAAGGAATGAGCAAACTTTCCAATATCATGCCAACATAAAATCCAGGCAAAAAATTGCGCCGCCTGCTCCTTATCCTGGATGCCTAATTTTTTTAGATAGTGGTCAATAAAATAAATATTATTTATCACCATCCAGTAACCCACAGCCGCAACATCTAAAGAATGCCAGCAAAGCAAATGGTAATCATCACCGCCGTCAGTTTCTCCTCGTCGAGACTTTCCCCAATAGTGATATATCGACACGTAAACTCCAGCATGTGGATAATAAAAGCACTCTACGCCTTTTTAATGGTCTTTTTTGTTGATATACCTCACAAAAATTGCACTTCCTGAGATTATATTTAAATATGCCCGCTCAATTTTATATATTCTTCAGAAATATTTACCCCACGAATAATTATTATAAATTTTTCCGCCTTTTTCTTCTGGAAGAAGCGCTCAAAGAGGCTTCCTCCAATGCCTTCTGCATAAACCAAAATTTAAAAAAAACGACCATTTGCGGCGAATCATCTACCTTTTGTCTGAATTATCGTCACCACAAAGGATTACCAACCATAAATGTGCTGTATTAATAATGTCGTTCAAATTCTCTCCTGTAGTAAACTTTATCTGTTTAATAAAAAAGAGAGAATTGAACGATATATTTTACTCCGGATATTGAATAATATAAATTTGAAGGAAAATATTATGCCAGTCACTTTAAGCTTCGGTAATCATCAAAATTATACGCTTAATGAAAGTCGGCTTGCTCATCTGTTAAGCGCAGATAAAGAAAAAGCAATCCATATGGGGGGTTGGGATAAAGTCCAGGATCATTTTAGAGCGGAAAAAAAGGACCATGCGCTGGAAGTGTTACACTCCATCATTCACGGGCAGGGCCGTGGTGAACCTGGAGAGATGGAAGTTAACGTAGAGGATATAAATAAAATTTACGCCTTTAAACGGCTACAACATCTGGCCTGCCCGGCTCATCAAGATCTGTTTACTATCAAGATGGACGCTTCTCAGACACAATTTTTACTTATGGTCGGCGACACGGTGATCAGCCAAAGCAATATTAAGGACATCCTTAATATATCAGATGATGCAGTGATAGAATCTATGAGTAGAGAGGAGAGACAATTATTTTTACAAATATGTGAGGTGATTGGTTCGAAGATGACCTGGCACCCGGAATTACTTCAGGAGTCGATTTCAACTCTACGAAAAGAAGTGACGGGAAATGCACAAATCAAAACGGCGGTTTATGAGATGATGCGTCCCGCAGAGGCTCCAGACCACCCGCTTGTCGAATGGCAGGACTCACTTACTGCAGATGAAAAATCAATGCTGGCCTGTATTAATGCCGGTAACTTTGAGCCTACGACTCAGTTTTGCAAAATAGGTTATCAGGAGGTACAAGGTGAAGTCGCTTTTAGCATGATGCATCCGTGCATCTCCTATTTACTACATAGCTATTCACCGTTTTCAGAGTTTAAACCAACAAATTCTGGTTTTTTAAAAAAACTTAATCAGGATTATAACGACTATCATGCAAAAAAAATGTTTATTGATGTAATTCTTGAAAAACTATATCTAACCCATGAACGTTCTTTGCACATTGGTAAAGATGGGTGCAGTCGTAATATATTACTGACATAAAGATAGTCAGTAATATAACCAATTTAAAATCCGGCTGCCTGCCGGATTTTTCATAGCAGCAAGTATAATCATACCGCGTAAGGACAATTACCCTTCATGCAGCCCGCACTCGCGCTTCAGCCCGAAGAAGCGTGTCTCTTCTTCCGCCATACCCGGCTCCCATTTGCGGGTGGTGTGCGTATCGCCCACCGACAGATAGCCCTGATCCCACAGCGGATGGTATTTCAGGCCATGCTTTTGCAGGTACTGGTAAACGGTGCGATTATCCCAGTCGATAATCGGTAGCACTTTAAACACGCCGCGCTGGATAGCGAGAACGGGTAAATGCGCGCGGCTGCCGGACTGCTCGCGACGCAGACCCGCAAACCACGTCTGCGCTTTCAGCTCTTTTAGCGCCCGGTTCATCGGCTCGACTTTGTTGATCTCATTGTATTTCTCAATGCCCTCAACGCCCTGCTCCCACAGCTTGCCGTAGCGCGCTTCCTGCCAGGCCGGACTTTCGCCCGCGCGGTAAACTTTCAGGTTGAGTTTGAGTTTGTCCGTTAGCTCATCAATAAACTGGTAGGTTTCCGGGAACAAATAGCCGGTATCGGTGAGGATCACCGGGATATCCGGGCGAATCTGGTTCACCAGGTGCAGGCTCACCGCCGCCTGGATGCCAAAGCTTGAGGAGAGCACGTATTCGCCGGGCAGATTTTCCAGCGCCCAGGCCACGCGTTCTTCGGCGCTCAGTTTTTCCAGTTGGGCGTTGGTTTCCGCCAGAGCCATTACGCGATCGACTTTTGGCAATTCATTCAATGCGTTGAGATCGAGTTGGGACATGAGTTCCTCACTGTTTGCCTTGCCTGATGGCGCTGTGCTTATCAGGCCTACACAGACGCCATCCGGCAATTCAGGTTATTCCCAGAAATCACGCGCGGGATCGAGCACCGGGCGAATGATGCCCGCACGCACCGTAAAGTCGCCGAAGCCTTCACCCGCTTCACGCTCTTTCGCCCAGCGCCCAATCAGTTCATCCAGCGAGGCCAGAATATCCGGCTCGGCGATATTTTCTTTATACATCCGTGGGATACGACTCCCGATGCGGTTGCCACCAAGATGCAGGTTATAACGACCAGGCGCTTTCCCTACTAAGCCAATTTCCGCCAGCATCGCGCGGCCACAGCCGTTCGGGCAGCCGGTCACGCGCATCACGATATGCTCATCAGGAATGCCGTGTTTTTCCAGAATCGCTTCCACTTTGTCCGTGAACGACGGCAGGAAACGCTCGGCTTCCGCCATTGCCAGCGGGCAGGTTGGGAACGACACGCAGGCCATTGAGTTTTCACGCTGCGGTTTCACCGCATTCATCAACCCGTGGTCGCGCGCCAGCGTCTCGATCTTCGCTTTCTGGCTTTCCGGCACGCTGGCAATAATCAGGTTCTGGTTAGCGGTGATACGGAACTCGCCCTGATGAATCTTCGCGATCTCCAGCAGGCCGGTTTTCAGCGGACGCCCCGGATAATCCAGGATACGGCCGTTCTCAATAAACAGCGTCAGGTGCCATTTATCATCAATGCCTTTCACCCAGCCAATCCTGTCGCCACGCCCGGTAAACTCATACGGGCGGATCGGCTCAAATTTGATCCCCGCGCGACGCTCGACTTCCGCTTTAAATGTCTCCAGTCCCACGCGCTCAAGGGTGTATTTGGTTTTGGCATTTTTCCTGTCGGTACGGTTACCCCAGTCGCGCTGCGTCGTCACTACCGCTTCGGCCACCGCCAGGGTGTGCTCCAGCGGCAGATAGCCAAACTCGCTGGCCGTACGAGCGTAGGTTTTCTTATTACCATGCTCAATAGACAGACCGCCGCCCACCAGCAGGTTAAAGCCGACCAGCTTGCCGTTCTCGGCAATCGCCACAAAGTTCATGTCGTTGGCGTGCAGATCGATATCATTTTGCGGCGGGATCACCACCGTGGTTTTAAATTTACGCGGCAGATAGGTCTGCCCGAGGATCGGTTCTTCATCGGTGGTCGCGACCTTCTCCTGATCGAGCCAGATCTCCGCATACGCACGGGTGCGCGGCAGCAGATGTTCGGAGATCTTCTTCGCCCATTCGTAGGCTTCAGCATGCAGCTGAGACTCGTACGGGTTAGAGGTACACAGCACGTTACGGTTCATGTCGTTGGCGGTTGCCAGCGCATCCAGCCCCACCGAGTGCAGCATCTGGTGCACCGGCTTAACGTTCTTCTTCAGAATGCCGTGGAACTGGAAGGTCTGGCGGTTGGTCAGACGGATACTGCCGTAAATCGTGTTATCCGCCGCGAATTTATCGATCGCCTGCCATTGCGTCGTAGTAATCACCCCGCCCGGCAGGCGGCAGCGCAGCAGCATCGCGTGGCGCGGCTCCAGCTTCTGCGCCGCACGCTCGGCGCGAATATCGCGGTCATCCTGCTGATACATGCCATGAAAGCGTATCAGCAGGAAGTTATCGCCTTTAAAACCGCCGGTGAGACCGTCGTTCAGATCTTCCGCAATGGTGCCGCGCAGATAGTTGCTTTCCAGCTTCATGCGCTCGGCATCGGACAGTTTACCTTCGACCACCAGTGGGCCTGGATGTTTTTCGCTCATTAGTAGACATCTCGCTGATAACGGCGCTCTACGCGCAGCTCACTTAAATATTCATCTGCCGATTCGAGGTCCATACCGCCGAATTCAGCGATCACTTCCAGCAATGCTTTTTCGACATCTGCGGCCATGCGCCTGGCGTCGCCGCAGACATAAATATGCGCGCCATCATTGATCCAGCGCCACAGCTCGGCGCCCTGTTCACGCAGCTTGTCTTGTACGTAAATTTTTTCTTTTTGATCGCGTGACCAGGCGAGATCGATACGGCTTAACACCCCCTCTTTCACGTAGCGCTGCCACTCCACCTGATAGAGGAAATCTTCGGTAAAGTGCGGGTTGCCGAAGAACAACCAGTTCTTACCTTCCACCCCTTCCGCCGCGCGCTGTTGCATAAAGGAGCGGAACGGCGCGATGCCGGTACCGGGGCCAATCATGATCACCGGCGTTTCCGGGTTAGCTGGCAGGCGGAAGTTATCGTTATGCTCAATAAAGACGCGAACTTCGCCCTCTTCTTCCACGCGGTCGGCGAGGAAGCTGGAAGCGCCACCGGCGCGGGCGCGGCCTTCAATGTCATAACGAACCACGCCAACGGTGATATGCACTTCGCTCTCCACTTCAGCCTGTGCGGAGGCGATGGAGTACAGACGCGGCGTTAGCGGACGCAGCAGGTCGATTAGCGCCTGAGCATCCAGCTGTGCCGGAGAGAAACGCACCATATCAACAATGGGCGTGGTCGCGGCGTAATGCTGGAGCTGCGCTTTGTCGCCCACTAATGGCAACAGCGACTCACTGCGCGTCAGGGTCGCGTAGTTCTCAACAATGTTGGCGGTATTCACCGTCAGCTCGAAGTGCCACTCCAGCGCTTCGGCGAGCGGCAGGGTTTTACCGTCAACCGTCACCGGCTCATCGCCCTTCAGCCACAGCAACTCAACCAGCTCCTTCACCAGAGCCGGATCGTTCTGATACCAGACGCCCAGCGCATCGCCCGGCTGATAGCGCAGGCCGGAGTCGCCTAAATCAATCTCAATATGACGCACATCTTTTTCCGAGTTGCGACCGGTGATTTTCTGATTCACGGAGAGGGTCGCGATCAGCGGCGCGTCTTTAGTATAGGGGCTGGTGTGGATGTCGTTTACCGCGCCAGTAGCGACGGATTGCGAAGGTGCCGCGACAGGTGCGCGAGACTTCAGAACATCAACCACGCGGGCGCGCCATTCGCTGGCAGCTGCCTGATATTCAACGTCAGCATCGACACGGTCGAGCAGACGTTCACCGCCCAGTTCCGCCAGTTTGCTGTCGAAATCTTTTCCGGACTGGCAGAAAAATTCATAAGAGGTGTCGCCGAGGCTAAACACGGCAAAAGCGGTGTTTTCCAGTTTCGGCGCTTTTTTGGAGAACAGGAATTTATGCAGCGCGACGGCCTCTTCCGGCGGCTCGCCTTCTCCCTGGGTGGACGTCACTATCACCAACAGTTTTTCACTGGCAATCTGTTTGAATTTGTAGTCGCCGGCGTTCACCAGTGTCACATTAAGGTTGGCCGCCAGCAGATCATCACGCAGCGCTTCCGCCACACGACGCGCATTGCCGGTTTGCGAAGCGGAGATAAGCGTAACCCGCGGCATCTTCCGCTCAGGAACAGGCGTGACGGCAACAGCGCCTGAGCGCGGGTTCAGTACGCCCCAAAAATAGCCGGAGACCCAGGCAAGCTGTTCGGGAGTAAGGTCGGTTGTCGCGGCCTGAAGGCGCGCCAGTTGCTCCGGATTAAGCGGAAGCAACCCAGTCAGTGGAGCCGGTGTCGTCATGCGTCGTTATGTTCCAGTAAGCAAAGCGGATCTATACACAAAATCATTCAAGTTCGCCGTAAGCTGATCGCGCCCCAGGAGCGTACATAAATACGTGACTGGGGTGAGTAAACGCAGTCAACACAGATGCGGCTTGAAAGATGAAATGTATAAGCGATAAATCCCAAACTGAGGATAAGGTTAACGGTGAGAGGAATAACAATTAAAGAAGGGTTGGAAATAACAAATAACCAAATGAACTAACCTGTTTTAGTTATCGTTATTAACGCCAAAATCGATTTTATAATTGATTGATAATTATTAAATTTTCTGGAAATTCTTAAATTAATTGCCCGTCACAAGGCGGAGAATGGTTTTAGTTAATGATAAAAAATGCGCTTTCCGGTACCCTACGGCGGTTTTTTTATTGCCTGAGAGTTCATCATGTCCACCACGTTGTATAAAGATTTCACCTTTGAAGCCGCTCACCGCCTGCCTCACGTGCCTGAAGGGCATAAGTGCGGCCGCCTGCACGGACACTCGTTTATGGTGCGTCTCGAAATTACCGGTGAAGTCGATCCGCATACCGGTTGGATTATGGATTTCGCGGATCTCAAAGCGGCGTTTAAACCGACTTACGATCGTCTTGATCACTACTATCTGAATGATATTCCAGGGCTGTCCAATCCCACCAGCGAAGTGCTGGCAAAATGGATTTGGGATCAGGTTAAGCCCGTCGTGCCGCTACTGAGCGCCGTGATGGTGAAAGAGACCTGTACAGCCGGCTGCGTCTATCGCGGCGAATAAGGTTTATTAACGCGTGGGCTGGATGTCAAATTGATTCCAGCCTATCCACACGACGTTTCATCAGTGAAAACAGTCCAGCGCGTGGTGTTAAAAGCGCAGTACATCACCGGTTGCAGGTGCGGTTATTTCCGGTAGCCACAACCGCCCCCAGGCCCCTGTACAGTGACAACCGCATAGTTTTTCAGGTTTATGTTCTTGCAGAAAGCGCCTGACTCGCCACAGCGTGAACGGTGATGCGCAGCGGAGATGAAATCCGCCGACAAGCGCGTAAATCCGCTTTATACCAGTAATATTCTGACAGTGCCGGACAATATTTGCGATCCCCCGATGCCCGCATCCCGTAATGATGACTAATCCTTTTGTCGATTGGTAAATCAGTACGCCCTCATCCAAAATAGAGTCCGGCTCCGCATCGTGGCCGCCAAAAATGCCGTAGGCTTCAGGCGCGACCACCGGTATTTCCCCTGACCAGATAAAGTTTTCGCCAATCGGCAGGGGGTCACGCGTGTACATCATTCGATAGCGTGAATAGTCCACCTCACACGACAATTTTTTTATTTTTCGGGTAATACCAAGAAAAGTCATTGCTGCATAACGTTCACGTGCAATATCGGGATGGCAGATGATTCGACTGCTATCAGGAAGCCACGGCACGCCGCCGCAATGATCGTAATGACCATGCGAAAGCACCACAGCAGACACATCGGACAGGTCGATCCCCATCGCCAACGCGTTTTGCATAAAACTGCCATCAGGGCCGGTATCGAACAAGATAGACGTAGACTCATCCTCGACCAACAGGCTTAACCCTGGCCGGACCTTCAACGATTTATCCGCTCCAGCTCCCTTATGATTTTCGAGCAATACCCTGATCCTTAACGCCATGGCCTTCTCCTGTCTAAAAGCCTCCCCGGGAAAACGCGGCCTTTTTACTTTACAGGTTTGTAGCTGCCATTACTGGTACACAGATTATGATTATGCAACGGCTATCCTTGTTGGCGCGGGGAACACATCTTCATATTGCGTGACGCTGCCGATGAACGCGGTTAATCCCCGCTGGCGCGGGGAACACTCTTTATCAGCTAACCATTTCCAGAACTCGTCCGGTTTATCCCTGCTGGCGCGGGGAACACTATAATATGAATTAATTTTTGCGCATAACCTGCGGTTTATCCCCGCTGGCGCGGGGAACACTGCCCGTTCTGCCTCTTCGCACTCTCGATCAACGGTTTATCCCCGCTGGCGCGGGGAACACTGCGTAATGGGCTACCTGAACTTCACATATCCCGGTTTATCCCCGCTAGCGCGGGGAACATATTAAGCGCGCAAAGTTTGGGTTAATTGGACACGGTTTATCCCCGCTGGCGCGGGGAACACCGTATTCGTCACACAGCCCCGTCCAGAAATGACGGTTTATCCCCGCTGGCACGGGGAACACTAACGAACTGAATAAAATGTCAGAAAGTGACGCGGCTTATCCCCGCTGGCGCGGGGAACACGCAGCTTAGCGACGAAATTAAAACCGAACTCACCGGTTTATCCCCGCTGGCGCGGGGAACACTGCCAGTGACTACAGAAGCGTCGCTATCGGGGCGGTTTATCCCCGCTGGCGCGGGGAACACACCGATAAACAACCGCATAGCCTCTTTCGTTTCGATTTATCCCTGCTGGCGCGGGGAACACTGCTCAATAACGTCGTAAATAGCGTAAGCTGGCGGTTTATCCCCGCTGGCGCGGGGAACACTATTTCGCCTTCGGCACTGACGTCACCGTCAACGGTTTATCCCCGCTGGCGCGGGGAACACGTCGCGTTCGTTGCCGGTATAGACCAGCGTCACGGTTTATCCCCGCTGGCGCGGGGAACACGTCGCGTTCGTTGCCGGTATAGACCAGCGTCACGGTTTATCCCCGCTGGCGCGGGGAACACATCGAATCGAAACCCCAGCCACAGAAATAATTCGGTTTATCCCCGCTGGCGCGGGGAACACATCGAATCGAAACCCCAGCCACAGAAATAATTCGGTTTATCCCCGCTGGCGCGGGGAACACGCTCATGTCAAACGCCATCAGCGTTCCGGCATCGGTTTATCCCCGCTAGCGCGGGGAACACAATCGCCAGCCTCGGAAATATTCCATCCTCCGCGGTTTATCCCCGCTGGCGCGGGGAACACAGGAACTAAACAGCCTGACCGTTGAGGATCTGCGGTTTATCCCCGCTGGCGCGGGGAACACACCGGACAAATCTTTTTTTTCCTGTTCCTGTTCGGTTTATCCCCGCTGGCGCGGGGAACACGGGCGGTCCCCGGCCTCAATACCGCGCTGACGCGGTTTATCCCCGCTGGCGCGGGGAACACTTGAGGTGCCGCTTGCCGTTCTTCTGTTTTTTCGGTTTATCCCCGCTGGCGCGGGGAACACGGGCACTATGAACGGATCGGCGCTGATGCCGGCGGTTTATCCCCGCTGGCGCGGGGAACACGGTAAAGCCACACCATTTTTTATTGACCTCGCCGGTTTATCCCCGCTGGCGCGGGGAACACCTAGGAGGCGTAATGAATACTACGTATCAAAACGGTTTATCCCCGCTGGCGCGGGGAACACGTGGTGGCCTCAAATAAATTCGAGCGCTGGAGCGGTTTATCCCCGCTGGCGCGGGGAACACTCGACGTGGACGAGGAGTTACTCAACCGCTGCCGGTTTATCCCCGCTGGCGCGGGGAACACAGCGCCACATGGCCCACCGGCACCACCCGATCCGGTTTATCCCCGCTGGCGCGGGGAACACAAATGACCAAATCAGAAATCTTCACCAAAGCCCGGTTTATCCCCGCTGGCGCGGGGAACACTAATGGCCACAGTAAGTCAAACGGTTCTGGAACGGTTTATCCCCGCTGGCGCGGGGAACACGAGTCCGGGGGTTATATAGTTATTTAATGAGCCGGTTTATCCCCGCTGGCGCGGGGAACACTCAACTGTCAGTTCGTCGTTAGCCAGTAATTCCGGTTTATCCCCGCTGGCGCGGGGAACACCTGAAAACGCATGGAATCCGGTATAAACAGTCCGGTTTATCCCCGCTGGCGCGGGGAACACGATGTAACTGATAGCGAAATATATTGGGATAACGGTTTATCCCCGCTGGTGCGGGGAACACGAAACGTAAACAGGGTAAGATACAACTCTGCACGGTTTATCCCCGCTGGCGCGGGGAACACTGTAAAGGGTGGTCTGGAAGGGGATCGGCAAACGGTTTATCCCCGCTGGCGCGGGGAACACACTAAACGGATATAATTGTTTATAAACTACTTTTTGTCAGCACCACATTCTACCAACATAATCGCAACAATTTAAATTATTAAAGAACAGCTAATTTGCTGATTTTGATGCAAAAAAGTTCATAGAATGATTTTTTCTTTAAATTTACCAAAATAGCGTGATCCGTGCATCGCTATGGAAAAATTTATCAGCGCTTTTATACACTCATCGAAATTCACATAGAGAAAATAAACAATGCAAGGTAATGGATGAGTCACAGACGGCATCGGCAGGCCGTCTGTAAGATTAGTAATGCATCAGGCGATATTTAAATATTTATGCGTTTGCATAGACAGCCGCCAGTTACGTGCAATACACGTTTCAATACACAGACGCGTCGCGTCTTCTTTCTGGCTAATGGGCTGCAAAGCAATCACACGCGGTTTATCATCGCTCAACGTGGCTAACAGTTCATCCAGCGCCTCAATATCACGAACTCGCCCAACGGGATGCTTGATTTCATTGGCGCGCTCCAGCGCCTGGGAAAGCACGTCATATCCCCCGCGCATATTCACTTTTGGTGAAACCGTGACCCAGGTGTTAGGCGTACAGCGCACTTCGTGCGTCCCGCTGGTTTCAATCTGACAACTAAAACCACTCTTTTCAAGCAGATCGGTGAGCGGCATGAGGTCGTGAATACAGGGTTCGCCACCGGTGATGACAACGTGACGCGCGGTATAGCCCTGACGATTAATTACTGCCAGCAAGTCTTCACTGCTCGCAGCACCCCATTTGTCGCTCTCTTTGGTTTTTGCCAGAATGCTGAACAGAGACACTTCCCGATCGCTCAGTTTATCCCAGGTATGCTTAGTATCACACCAGGCACAGCCGACCGGACATCCCTGTAAACGAATAAAAATAGCGGGGACGCCGGTAAAATAACCCTCGCCTTGTAGGGTCTGGAACATCTCGTTAATCGGGTACTGCATAGCGTTCTCTATTAAGGGGATAATCGTTAATTATTGCAGATTTCGTCTGCCCGGTCATGCACAGCGGCTGCGCTATTGAACAGATACAAAAAAACCCGCCGAAGCGGGTTTATACGTTAAGAGGTAAAAGCAGGATTACGCCTGGCCTTTGATCTCTTTACGACCGTTATACGGTGCTTTTTCGCCCAGAGCTTCTTCGATACGAATCAGCTGGTTGTATTTAGCAACACGGTCAGAACGGCTCATAGAACCGGTTTTGATCTGGCCTGCAGCGGTACCAACAGCCAGGTCAGCGATGGTAGCGTCTTCAGTTTCGCCAGAACGGTGAGAGATGACAGCAGTATAGCCAGCGTCTTTCGCCATCTTGATTGCAGCCAGAGTTTCGGTCAGAGAACCGATCTGGTTGAATTTGATCAGGATGGAGTTAGCGATGCCTTTCTCGATGCCTTCTTTCAGGATTTTGGTGTTGGTTACGAACAGGTCGTCACCAACCAGCTGGATTTTGTCGCCCAGTACTTTGGTCTGGTATGCAAAACCGTCCCAGTCAGACTCGTCCAGACCATCTTCGATGGAAACGATCGGGTACTGTTTGGTCAGTTCTTCCAGGAAGTGGGTGAATTCTTCGGAGGTGAACGCTTTGTTGCCTTCGCCAGCCAGAACGTATTTACCGTCTTTGTAGAATTCAGATGCTGCGCAGTCCATCGCCAGGGTGATGTCTTTACCCAGCTCGTAACCAGCCGCTTTAACCGCTTCAGCGATAACAGCCAGCGCTTCAGCGTTGGAACCCAGGTTCGGCGCATAGCCGCCTTCGTCACCCACAGCGGTGTTCATGCCTTTGCCTTTCAGCACTTTTGCCAGGTGATGGAAAACTTCAGAACCCATACGGATGGCTTCTTTAACCGTTTTCGCGCCAACCGGCTGGATCATGAATTCCTGGATGTCGACGTTGTTGTCAGCGTGCTCGCCGCCGTTGATGATGTTCATCATCGGAACCGGCATGGAGTATTTGCCCGGCGTGCCATTCAGTTCAGCAATGTGCTCGTACAGCGGCATACCTTTAGCGGCAGCAGCAGCTTTGGCGTTAGCCAGAGAGACAGCCAGAATGGCGTTTGCACCGAAGTTAGATTTGTTTTCAGTACCGTCCAGGTCGATCATGATTTTGTCGATGCCAGCCTGGTCTTTAGCGTCTTTGCCAAGAATAGCCTGAGCGATCGGGCCGTTAACCGCGCCAACAGCTTTGGTTACGCCTTTACCCAGGAAACGGGATTTGTCGCCATCGCGCAGTTCCAGCGCTTCGCGGGAACCAGTAGAAGCACCTGACGGAGCCGCCGCCATACCTACGAAACCACCTTCCAGGTGTACTTCAGCTTCAACAGTCGGGTTACCACGGGAGTCGATGATTTCACGACCGATGACTTTAACGATTTTGGACATTAGGTTTTCCTCAAGTCACTAGTTAAACTAAAACTTCAGACAAACGGTGCACCGCTGAGGGTGCACCGCCGTTCTAACTTTTTTACTTCGCCTGACGTTTCTGATGCTCGTTGGCGGCTTTAACAAAGCCAGCGAACAACGGATGTCCATCACGCGGCGTGGAAGTAAATTCCGGATGGAACTGACAGGCCACGAACCACGGATGATTCGGTACCTCAATGATCTCGACTAACTGATCATCACCGGAACGGCCTGCGACACGCAGACCCGCTGCTTCAATTTGTTTCAACAACATATTGTTGACTTCGTAACGATGGCGATGACGTTCAACAATCGTCGACGCGCCGTACAACTGACGTACCAGACTGTCATCGCTAAGCTGGCACTGCTGCGCGCCCAGGCGCATGGTGCCGCCCAGATCGCTTTTCTCGCTACGGACTTCAACGTTACCGTCTTCATCGCGCCACTCGGTAATTAACGCCACAACCGGGTACTTACAGTCTGGCACAAATTCCGTTGAGTTGGCGTTGTCCATGCCGGCCACGTTACGAGCGAACTCAATCAACGCAACCTGCATCCCCAAGCAAATGCCCAGATAAGGAATATTGTTTTCACGCGCATAGCGCGCAGTGGCGATTTTACCTTCAACGCCACGATAGCCGAAGCCGCCGGGGATCAGGATAGCGTCCAAATCTTTCAGAATTTCGACGCCGCGCGTTTCAACATCTTGCGAATCGATCAATTTGATGTTGACGGTAACGCGGTTTTTCAGACCACCGTGTTTCAGCGCTTCGATCACCGACTTATAGGCATCCGGCAGTTCAATATATTTGCCGACCATGCCGATAGTCACTTCGCCTGCCGGGTTCGCTTCTTCGTAAATGACCTGTTCCCATTCAGACAGGTTAGCTTCCGGACAGTTCAAGCTGAATCGTTTACAAATATAATCATCAAGCCCCTGAGATTTCAACAGGCCCGGAATTTTATAAATGGAATCGACATCTTTCATTGAAATAACGGCTTTTTCCGGCACATTACAGAACAATGCAATTTTTGCACGCTCGTTGGCAGGAACCGCGCGATCGGAACGACAAATCAGAATATCGGGCTGAATACCGATAGACAGCAGCTCTTTCACGGAGTGCTGAGTCGGTTTAGTTTTCACTTCGCCCGCAGCCGCCAGGTAAGGTACCAGCGTCAGGTGCATAAACAGCGCGTGTTCACGACCGATATCTACCGCCAATTGACGAATCGCCTCAAGAAACGGCAGCGATTCGATATCACCGACGGTACCGCCGATTTCCACCAGTACCACATCGTGGCCTTCGCCACCTTCCAGCACGCGCTCTTTAATCGCGTTAGTGATGTGAGGGATGACCTGTACGGTTGCGCCCAGATAGTCGCCACGGCGTTCTTTACGCAGAACGTCGGAGTAGATGCGGCCAGTCGTGAAGTTGTTGCGGCGAGACATCTTGGTGCGGATGAAACGCTCGTAGTGCCCCAGGTCCAGGTCGGTTTCAGCGCCGTCTTCAGTAACGAACACTTCCCCGTGTTGGATTGGGCTCATAGTACCCGGATCGACGTTGATGTACGGATCCAGTTTCATGATGGTCACGTTGAGACCACGGGCTTCCAGAATGGCTGCGAGGGAGGCTGCGGCAATGCCTTTACCCAGAGAGGATACGACCCCGCCGGTCACAAAAATATAGTTCGTTGTCATGCGGAACCTGAGAAGTTAGGTTTAAAAGACGATGGAATAACCAGGACGGGAAAGCAGTATACCCGAACATGACCTACGCCACAAACTTTCATTATTCCTCCTCTTCGTCAGGCTGACATTCACACAGGGAGGGAGAAAATAGCCCCTTTGAGGTAAATGTTTTTGACGTAAATCAAGCGCTTGTTATTTAAAAAATCACACAAATCGCTCTTGACCGCCTAAAACCTTTAGAGATCAATTTCCTGGCGTTTTACTTCCTGCCAAACTTCTTCCATTGTTTCCAGGTCCACCCCGGTCATTTCCAGGCCTCTGGCTGCGACAATACGTTCAACTTCGCGAAAACGACGTTCAAATTTATCGTTCGCTTTTTGCAAAGCGAGCTCCGCTTTCGTACCTAAATGACGCGCCATGTTGACCGTGGCAAAGAGCAAATCGCCCATTTCCTCTTCCAGTTTAGCCTGATCAACAACCGCCTGCCGCGCCTCGAACATCACCTCATCGATCTCTTCATAGACCTTATCGACGACCGGTCCCAGCGTCGTCCAGTCAAAGCCCACGTTTGAACACCGTTTCTGGATTTTTTGCGCGCGCATTAAGGCCGGGAAGCTGCGCGGAATATCGTCCAGCGCGGAATGCTGCGCTTTTTGCGCGCGCTCTTCCGTTTTGATTTGCTCCCAGCGAACTAATGCTTCTTCGCTATTATCCGCGGAAAGCTCGCCAAAAACATGCGGATGGCGGCGCTCCAGCTTGTCGCTGATGGCAGCGCAGATATCATTAAAATCGAAGCGGCCTTCTTCCTGCGCCATCTGCGCGTAAAACACCACCTGGAACAACAGGTCGCCCAGTTCGCCGCGCAAATCGTCAAAATCCTCACGCGCAATCGCATCCAGTACTTCATAGGTTTCTTCCAGCGTATAAGGCGCGATGCTGGCGAAGGTCTGCTCTTTATCCCACGGGCAGCCGTTTTCCGGGTCGCGCAGGCGCTGCATGAGGGTGAGAAGACGGTCAATTTGATGGTTAGTTGTCATGGTTTTTAATCGGTTGTAAATACCAGCGACAATTGTAACGTATTATTCTTAACCATTCACGCACAGAGACACTACGACAACGCCTATATAATAAAATATATTGTTAACAGGTGTTGAATGCTACCTTTCCCGTATAACTTTAAAATTATTAATCGATACACAACAATATAATAATCATATAACTAATTTATTAAAAAAACAGATATTTGCACCAGACGTTATAAATAACATCAATTAAGTAAAAAAATCATGCAAACACTATAAGCACCCCACCCAAAGAGCCTTCCCTTTCAAAAAAAAATAAATTATTTCACTTTTACGGAAAAACGAGTAGCATGCACGCCAGTTTAATATTCAAAAAAGACCGCTTTTTTGTTTTTTCTGGAACATACATGAAATAAATATATTGAAAGTATTACATATAATATTCTATGAGCAGGTACGATCATTCAGCTCATAAGAATATACTCATAGAAATGTAGAAATATAATATTTTTATTATGACCTATTTTTACCCAAAGCCCGCAGCATGGCTCTATGCCGCATATCCCTTGGTATACGCGTACAAAATGTTGCCATAAAACACGTTAATTAAGGATAACACGATGAAGTCATCTCATTTTTGTAAACTGGCAGTAACTGCATCTTTAGTTATGGGAATTGTCTCCGGCGCTCAAGCCGCGGGTAGCAACACAGCAAAGGTCACTTTCCTTGGTAATATTGTTGATTCCCCCTGCTCTCTCACACTTGTTTTTTAGATAAAAAGGCTATAACCAATTTACATGCTTACCAGCATCCTGATTCTGGCTCAGAATACGTATCACGATAACTTCCGTAACTGATTGTATAAAATAGATAATATGCCTTTTAAACGGTAAGGCATAAATGTATTCACCCAGTTCAGGTCGAGGCGTGCCAATGTTATTGGCACTCATAATGCTGAATATTTCTGATAGATGATTAATATATCGATCGGCCTGTATTTCGCCAAAATGCTGCCAGCCGTAATGCCAGATATTTTCCAGATCTTCACTGGCCTTTGGCGTTAATTTTACCATTCTCATCGGGTTTGATCATCCCTGTTTTGACCTTCCGTAAAAAGGCATCCTTTTCCCAGGCCTGCGGCTCTCCGCTGTTCAGACCTTCAGCCAGAAGTTCACGTAACGCCTGAAGTCGTGACTCGGCCTGTTTTTCCCTCAGCAGACGAAGAGACTCTCTGATCACTTCACTTTGTGTTCTGTAATCACCTGATTCTATGAGCGATTCAATAAACTCGCGCAGTTCATCGCCAAGATCAACGGTCATTGTTCTGGCCATAACAGCCTCCACTGTAAGTATAAATCTTACATAAGAGTACACCGGAAATGAAATGTACGTCAAAAACATACCCCATATCTCATGCTTATGGGGTTGCTAATGCGGCTTTGCTGAACGAGTAGCAAAGCCGCTACATGATTACTGTCTGGGGTTTACCCCCCGTGCAGTCGCCGTGCATCAATCACATCCGGCACCTGGTTCAGCTTACCGAGCACCCGGCCCAGCACCTGCAGGTTGTAGATCTCGATGGTCATATCAATGGTGGCGATCTGCTGTTTAATGTCGCTGCGGCTGGCGACGCCCAGCACGTTGACTTTTTCGTTAGCCAGAATGGTGGTGATATCGCGTAGCAAGCCGCTGCGATCGTTGGCCTGGACGCGCACCACCAGCGAATATCCCGCCGAGTAGCTCTCGCCCCATACCGCCTCTACGATCCGCTCCGGCGCATGGGAGCGCAGTTCCGCCAGCTGTTCGCAGTCGGCCCGGTGCACGGAAATCCCTCGCCCTTGAGTAATGAAGCCGACAATTTCATCCCCCGGAATCGGCTGGCAGCAGCGGGCGATGTGGTGCATCAAATTACCCACGCCTTCTACCACCACGCGCCCGTCGTCTTTACGACGATTTTGCGGCGCGTATGTTTTTTGCTGAAGCTGTTTCAGCGCCGCTGCATCCTGCTCCTCTGCACTCGGCTTATTGAACTGTGATTGCAGGAAATTCACCATCTGATTAAGACGGATATCGCCGCCGCCTATCGCCGCCAGCAACTCTTCCAGCTCATTAAAGTTGTAGCGCGGCAGCAGATGTTTTTCGGCCTCTTTCAGGCTAATCCCCAAATGCGCCAGCTCATCGTCGAGGATCTGCCGTCCAGCCTGGATATTTTTGTCACGATCCTGCTTGCGGAACCAGGCGTGAATTTTCGAGCGTCCGCGGCTGGTCGTCACATAGCCCAGGTTTGGATTCAGCCAGTCGCGGCTGGGATTCGGCTGCTTCTGAGTGATAATTTCAATTTGATCACCCATCTGCAACTGATAGGTGAATGGCACAATACGGCCGCCGATTTTAGCGCCAATGCAGCGGTGCCCAACATCGCTGTGGATGTGGTAAGCAAAATCGAGCGGCGTAGATCCGGCAGGCAAGTCAACCACGTCGCCTTTTGGCGTAAAAACGTAGACCCGATCGTCAAACACCTGGCTGCGCACTTCATCCAGCATTTCGCCGGAATCGGCCATCTCTTCCTGCCAGGCGATCAGCTTACGCAGCCACGCAATTCTGTCTTCATGACCGGAGCGCACGCCGCCGGACGCGGCGCCTTCTTTATACTTCCAGTGTGCCGCCACGCCCAGTTCGGCGTCTTCATGCATCTGTTTGGTACGGATCTGGATCTCAACGGTTTTACCGCCCGGTCCCAGGACCACGGTGTGGATAGACTGGTAACCGTTCGGTTTCGGGTTAGCGACATAATCATCGAATTCATCCGGCAGGTGACGATAGTGCGTATGCACTATCCCCAACGCGGCGTAGCAGTCCTGCAGACGTTCAGCGACAATACGCACGGCGCGCACGTCAAAGAGTTCATCAAACGCCAGATGCTTTTTCTGCATTTTGCGCCAGATGCTATAAATATGTTTTGGTCGTCCGTAGACCTCCGCCTGCACGCCTTCGTTTTTCATTTCGGCGCGCAGATGTCCAACAAACTCTTCGATGTAATGTTCGCGATCGAGACGGCGCTCATGCAGCAGTTTGGCGATGCGTTTGTATTCCGCCGGATGCAGGTAGCGGAAACAGTAGTCTTCCAGTTCCCACTTCAGTTGCCCGATGCCCAGACGATTGGCGAGCGGCGCATAGATGTTGGTACATTCTTTCGCCGCCAGCACGCGCTCATCTTCCGGCGCCTCTTTCACTTCGCGCAAATGAGCGATTCGCTCGGCCAGTTTGATCACCACGCAGCGGAAATCATCCACCATCGCCAATAACATTCGACGGACGTTATCAACCTGCTCCGAAGAAACAGAGTCGTTATGAGTGGCGTTTAGCTGACGGATCGCCGCCATATCGCGCACGCCATGAATCAGGGTAACGATAGATTTGCCGACGCTTTCGCGCAGTACATCTTCGCTGACTACGTTGGCGTCGGCCAGAGGGAACAGTAGCGCCGCCCGCAGCGTGTCGATATCCATACTCAGCGTGGAAAGAATTTCTACCATCTCCACGCCACGCCACAGCAACAGATCCGCATCCGGATGTCCTTGTGTCTGTTGCAGGCAATACGCCCAGGTTTCGGCTAAGCGCTCACACGACTGCTGGCTGGAAATTCCCAGGCTTGCGATCCACTTATTCGGATCAAATTCACCAGCTTTATTAATATGTGCACTTCTTACCGCGACCATCGTCCTCTCCTTAAGGGACCAGGCCTACCGAAGTCGGTAAGCCGGTAATCATTACATGCGCTCGAACAGAACCATTGATTCCAGATGTCCTGTGTGCGGGAACATGTCGAGCATCGCTAAACGCGTAACCTCATATCCCGCATTGACCAGCGCTTCACTATCGCGCGCCAGCGTCGCCGGGTTACAGGATACATAAACAATGCGAATAGGTTTTAATTTTATAATATGTCGCATCACTCCTGTAGCCCCCGCACGCGCAGGATCGAGTAAGACTTTGTCAAAGCCGTTTTTCGCCCACGGCTGCTTCGTGACATCTTCCTCCAGGTTCTCATGGAAGAATGTCACATTATGTAAACCATTGCGGATGGCGTTTTCACGGCCTTTTTCTACCAGCGCCGGAACGCCCTCAACCCCAATCACGCTTGCCGCGCGCGTTGCCAGCGGCAGCGTAAAATTCCCCATTCCGCAGAACAGATCCAGGACACGATCCTCGGCGCGCACATCAAGCCACTCCAGCGCGCGGGCGACCATTTGCTGGTTTACCGCCTCATTAACCTGAATAAAGTCTCGCGGACTGAAGGCTAAACGTAAGCCGTGCGAATCATACCAGGGCGCCTCGCCAGATACCGTTTCCAGTATCTCGCTAAACGGCGCCAGAAACAGAGACAATCCCTCAGAATGCGAAAAGCGTTCCAGTTTTTCTTTATCCGCCGCACTTAATGGCGCGGTATGGCGCAGAATCATCAGCGTACCGCTTCCCGCCTGTACCAGCTCAACATGCCCAAGATGTCGGGTGCCGTGTAAACTCGCCAGACACGCCCTGATTCGGGGCAGCAATGCTGCAAGCTGGGGCGCCAAAACGGGGCACTGTTCGACATTGACGATATCGCTGGAACCCGCTTTGCGAAATCCCATTTGCAGCGGTTTATCCGGCGGGCAATTCAGACTTAACCGCGCACGACGCCGATAACCCCAAGGCGCGCCGGCGATGATGTCATTCACCTCGTGTTTCATCAAACGCGCCAGCGCCGCGCTTTTGCTGCGTTGTTGCAGGGCGATGCTGACATGCTGTTGCTGACAACCGCCGCAGACGCCAAAATGCGGGCAGCGCGGCGTTTCTCGTTCCGGGCTATCATTCAAACGGCGCGAAACGCGTGCGCGGGCAAATTGCTTTTTATCTTCTGTAATAATGACTTCTGCGCTTTCCTCAGGCAATAAACCGGGGATAAACAGCGCTTTTCCGTTATGACGGGCTACGCCCTGACCAAATGAATCGAGGTCATTGACTTTAACGGTTATGATCTGACGCGTCGTCACGCGCCGTTTTGCAGAGTAGAATTGCGCCATCGACCAGCTTTTTCTCAATTTAACAGTGTGACCCTAATTGTCCCATAACGGAACTCCATGACCAACTACAGCCTGCGCGCACGCATGATGATTCTGATCCTGGCCCCGACCGTCCTGATAGGTTTGCTGCTCAGTATCTTTTTTGTAGTGCACCGCTATAACGACCTGCAGCGTCAACTGGAAGATGCCGGCGCCAGTATTATTGAACCGCTCGCCGTCTCCAGCGAATATGGTATGAACTTACAAAACCGGGAGTCTATCGGCCAACTTATCAGCGTCCTGCACCGCAGACACTCTGATATTGTGCGGGCGATTTCCGTTTATGACGATCATAACCGTCTGTTTGTAACGTCTAATTTCCATCTGGACCCCTCACAGATGCAGCTTCCCGCCGGAGCGCCGTTTCCACGTCGTCTGAGCGTTGATCGCCACGGCGATATTATGATTCTGCGCACCCCAATTATCTCGGAGAGCTATTCGCCGGACGAGTCAGCGATTGCTGACGCGAAAAATACCAAAAATATGCTGGGGTATGTGGCGCTTGAACTGGATCTCAAGTCGGTCAGGCTACAGCAATACAAAGAGATTTTTATCTCCAGCGTGATGATGCTTTTTTGTATTGGCATTGCGCTGATCTTTGGCTGGCGGCTTATGCGCGATGTCACCGGGCCTATCCGTAATATGGTGAATACCGTTGACCGCATTCGCCGCGGACAACTGGATAGCCGGGTGGAAGGATTTATGCTGGGCGAACTGGATATGCTGAAAAACGGCATTAATTCCATGGCGATGTCGCTTGCCGCCTATCACGAAGAGATGCAGCATAATATCGATCAGGCCACTTCGGACCTGCGTGAAACCCTTGAGCAGATGGAAATCCAAAACGTTGAGCTGGATCTGGCGAAAAAGCGTGCCCAGGAAGCGGCGCGTATTAAGTCGGAGTTCCTGGCGAACATGTCGCACGAACTGCGAACGCCGCTGAACGGCGTCATTGGCTTTACCCGCCTGACATTAAAAACGGAGCTGAATCCCACCCAGCGCGACCATCTGAACACCATTGAGCGTTCCGCGAATAATCTGCTGGCGATCATTAATGACGTGCTTGATTTCTCCAAGCTGGAAGCCGGTAAGCTCATTCTGGAAAGTATCCCTTTTCCACTGCGTAATACGCTGGATGAAGTGGTTACGCTGCTGGCTCACTCGTCGCATGATAAAGGGCTGGAGTTGACGTTAAATATTAAAAACGACGTCCCGGATAATGTGATTGGCGACCCGCTGCGCCTGCAACAGGTCATTACTAATCTGGTGGGTAATGCCATTAAGTTCACCGAGAGTGGCAATATCGACATTCTGGTAGAAAAGCGGGCGCTCAGTAACACCAAAGTACAGATTGAAGTGCAGATCCGCGATACGGGGATCGGCATTCCGGAACGCGACCAGTCGCGACTGTTTCAGGCGTTTCGCCAGGCCGATGCCAGTATTTCTCGCCGTCACGGCGGCACCGGGCTTGGGCTGGTGATTACGCAAAAGCTGGTCAACGAAATGGGCGGGGATATCTCTTTCCACAGCCAGCCTAATCGCGGCTCGACCTTCTGGTTTCATATTAATCTTGATCTTAACCCAAATGTCATTATTGACGGGCCGTCGACCGCGTGTCTGGCCGGGAAACGGCTGGCTTATGTCGAACCGAATGCTACCGCCGCGCAATGTACCCTGGATCTACTGAGCGACACGCCGGTGGAGGTGGTTTACAGCCCGACCTTCTCCGCGCTGCCGTTAGCGCACTACGATATTATGATTTTGAGCGTTCCGGTGACCTTCCGCGAGCCGCTCACCATGCAGCATGAACGTCTGGCGAAAGCAGCGTCAATGACGGACTTTCTACTGCTGGCGCTACCTTGCCATGCGCAAATTAACGCCGAAAAGCTGAAACAAGGAGGCGCGGCGGCCTGTCTGTTAAAACCATTGACGTCAACGCGCCTGTTGCCAGCGCTGACGGAATATTGCCAGTTGAATCACCATCCTGAACCGCTGCTAATGGATACCAGTAAAATCACCATGACGGTTATGGCGGTTGATGATAATCCCGCTAATCTGAAGCTTATCGGCGCGTTACTGGAAGATAAAGTCCAGCACGTAGAGCTTTGTGATAGCGGACATCAGGCGGTGGATCGGGCGAAACAAATGCAGTTTGATCTGATTTTGATGGATATTCAGATGCCGGATATGGACGGCATACGCGCCTGCGAATTGATTCACCAGCTTCCTCATCAGCAGCAAACACCGGTTATTGCCGTTACGGCACATGCGATGGCCGGGCAAAAAGAGAAGTTGCTCAGCGCGGGCATGAACGACTATCTGGCTAAACCGATAGAAGAAGAGAAGTTGCATAATCTGTTGCTGCGCTATAAACCTGGCGCCAACGTAGCAGCGCGCCTGATGGCGCCGGAACCAGCTGAATTTATCTTCAATCCGAATGCAACGCTCGACTGGCAGCTTGCGCTCCGCCAGGCTGCCGGTAAGCCCGATCTGGCGCGGGATATGCTGCAAATGCTGATTGATTTTCTGCCGGAAGTGCGCAACAAAATTGAAGAACAACTGGTGGGAGAAAATCCCAACGGCCTGGTCGATCTGGTCCATAAGCTACACGGGAGCTGCGGCTATAGCGGCGTACCGCGGATGAAGAACCTTTGCCAGCTTATTGAGCAACAGCTTCGCAGCGGCGTCCACGAAGAGGAGCTGGAGCCTGAGTTTCTGGAGCTGCTGGATGAGATGGATAATGTCGCGCGTGAAGCGAAGAAGATATTAGGCTGATATTCGCCGGATGGCGGCGTGACCGCCTTATCCGGCCTACAACTCAGCGTAACTGTTGCCCCGCTTTCAGCGTTGCAGCCACGTTGCGCGCGGTCATTCGTACGTTTTCACTCGCATTCTTCAGCGCGTCCTCCAGCGTGCAGATGGTATAAATCACGCTGAAAACCGCATCAAGCCCATGTTCATGAACCACGCTAACGTCCGCCGTCAGGCTACCCGCAATACCAATTACCGGCTTGTTATACCGTTTGGCGATGTTTGCCACGCCAATAGGGACTTTACCGTGAATGGTCTGGCTGTCGATGCGTCCCTCGCCGGTGATGACTAAATCAGCATCCGCAAGACACGCTTCCAGATGAAGCGCATCGGTGACAATCTCAATGCCACGCCGTAGCTGCGCGCCGCAAAACGCGTATAACGCCGCCCCCATGCCGCCTGCCGCGCCGCCGCCTGCCAGATCCAACACATCGACATGCAGATCGCGGGCAATCAAATGCGCATAGCGAGTCAATGCCGTATCCAGGCGTTCAATCATTTCCGGCGTTGCCCCTTTTTGCGGACCAAAAACCGCAGACGCGCCCTCTTTGCCGGTAAGGGGATTCGTGACATCGCAGGCGACCTCTATATGGCACGCCGACAAACGCTTATCCAGGCCGCTGATATCAATGCTGGCGAGTGTTTCCAGCCCAATGCCGCCTTGCGCAATATCATTGCCCTGCGCATCCCGTAGCCTGGCCCCCAGCGCCTGTACCATCCCCGCGCCGCCATCGTTGGTGGCGCTACCGCCGATACCAATAATGATATGCTCAACGCCCGCATCCAGCGCATGACGGATCAGCTCGCCGGTTCCCCATGACGTGGTCTTCAACGGATCGCGTTGCGCGGGCGGCACCTGCTCCAGCCCGCTGGCGGCCGCCATTTCAATGAACGCGGAACGCGCATCGCCGGAAAGCCCATAAAACGCATTGACGCGATGCCCCAACGGCCCGGTGACCTCAACATGCACGATTCGACCCGCCGTCGCTTCAACCATCGCTTCGACAGTACCTTCTCCGCCATCAGCCAGCGGCAATTTCAGGTAATCGGCGTCAGGCCAGATCTCGCGAAATCCTTGTTCAATGGCGGTCGCTACCTCAAGAGCACTCAAACTTTCCTTATACGAGTCTGGTGCGATCACTATTTTCATAAGTCGTCCTTACGCATGTTGATCCTGTTAAGCATACACCCAGAGAAGAACCGGTTCCTTACGGAACCGGCTCTGACTTAACGCACCATGCAAGGACGCTTATTATCAAACGTCCAGCCAGGAATTAAGTACTGCATTCCCATCGCGTCGTCACGCGCGCCTAAGCCATGTTTTTGATAGAGCTCATGCGCTTTCATCACCTGATCCATATCGAGCTCAACGCCCAGACCCGGTTTGGTCGGTACTTGCACCATGCCGCCTTTAATTTCAAACGGTTCTTTAGTCAGACGTTGGTTGCCTTCCTGCCAGATCCAGTGGGTATCGATCGCGGTGATCTTGCCCGGCGCCGCCGCGGCAACATGGGTAAACATCGCCAACGAAATATCAAAGTGGTTGTTAGAGTGCGAGCCCCAGGTCAGACCGAACTCATGGCACATTTGCGCCACGCGTACAGAGCCTTGCATAGTCCAGAAGTGCGGGTCCGCCAGCGGGATATCGACGGATTGCAGCGACAGCGTATGCCCCATTTGACGCCAGTCGGTCGCTATCATATTGGTGGCCGTCGGTAATCCGGTCGCGCGACGGAATTCCGCCATCACTTCACGACCAGAAAAACCCTGCTCCGCGCCGCACGGATCTTCTGCATAGGCCAGAGAACCTTTCAGGTATTTACCAATGCTGATCGCTTCGTTCAGCGACCAGGCACCGTTTGGATCGAGCGTAACGCGCGCTTGTGGGAAACGTTTCGCCAGCGCCACGATTGACTCGGCCTCTTCTTCGCCCGCCAGCACGCCGCCTTTCAGTTTGAAGTCGTTGAAGCCGTATTTTTCATAGGCAGCTTCCGCCAGACGCACTACCGTTTCCGGCGTCATCGCCTCTTCATGGCGCAGACGATACCAGTCGCATTGCTCATCCGGCTGGCTCTGATACGGCAGCGGCGTGGCCTTGCGATTGCCGACAAAGAACAGATAACCCAGCATTTCGACTTCGCTGCGCTGCTGACCGTCGCCTAACAGCGAAGCGACGTTGACGCCCAGGTGTTGGCCCAAAAGGTCAAGCATTGCCGCTTCAATGCCAGTCACCACATGGATAGTGGTACGGAGATCGAACGTTTGTAAGCCGCGTCCGCCCGCATCGCGATCGGCAAACTGGTTGCGAACGGCGGTCAGGACATTTTTATATTCACCCAGCGTTTTTCCCACCACCAGTGGGATCGCATCTTCCAGCGTTTTGCGAATTTTTTCGCCGCCCGGAATCTCGCCAACCCCGGTATGGCCGGAGTTATCTTTAATAATGACGATGTTGCGCGTGAAGAACGGGGCGTGCGCGCCGCTCAGGTTCATCAGCATACTGTCATGACCCGCAACCGGGATAACCTGCATTTCAGTCACTACAGGCGTCGTAAATTGAGTACTCATAACTGTGTCCTTATTCAGAATTAGTGACGACCAAAAACAGGGCGTTTGCGGTCAAAAGTCCAGCCGGGGATCAGGTATTGCATCGGGCCTGCATCATTACGCGCGCCGCCTGGCAGCTTTTTATACGCGTCATGCGCTTTTCGCACCTGTTCCCAGTCAAGCTCCACGCCCAGTCCTGGCGCATCCGGAACGGCAATTTTGCCGTTTTTAATTTCCAGCGGATTTTTAGTCAGGCGGCAATCGCCCTCCTGCCAGATCCAGTGCGTATCAATAGCGGTGGGTTTGCCTGGCGCCGCCGCGCCGACATGGGTAAACATCGCCAGTGAAATATCAAAATGGTTATTCGAATGGCAGCCCCAGGTTAGCCCCCAGTCATCATACAGTTGCGCCACGCGAACGGCGCCGGTGAGGGTCCAGAAATGCGGATCGGCAAGAGGAATGTCTACCGCGTTGAGCATCACCGCGTGTCCCATTTCACGCCAGTTGGTGGCAATCATATTGGTCGCTACCGGCAGTCCTGTCGCGCGGCGGAACTCCGCCATGACTTCACGACCAGAGAATCCTTGCTCCGCGCCGCACGGATCTTCCGCGTAGGTCAGTACATCATTCAGCCCTTTGCACAACGCAATGGCTTCATCCAGTAGCCAGGCGCCGTTCGGATCCACGGTAATACGCGCGTCCGGGAAGCGTTTTTTTAGCGCGCGAACAGTATCAATCTCTTGTTCGCCCGGCAGCACGCCGCCCTTGAGTTTAAAATCTTTAAAGCCGTAGCGATCCTGAGACGCTTCCGCCAGCCGCACGACCGCGTCGCTGTCCAGCGCTTCCTGATGACGCAGGCGATACCATTCATGACTGCCCGGCGTGCTTTCCAGATACGGCAGATCGGTTTTAGTGCGATCGCCAATATAGAAGAGATAGCCCAACACGGTGACGGCATCGCGCTGTTTACCGGGTCCTAACAGTTCACAGACCGGCACATTAAGCGCCTGCCCCAGTAGATCAAGCAGCGCCGCTTCCAAAGCTGCCACCGCGTTAACCCGCAGTTCAAACGTCCATGCGCCTTTACCAAAGGTGTCAAAATCAGCAGCCTGGTTGCCTTTATGCACCTGCTGCACCACTTTGTTCAGGCGGGCGACTTCCTGGCCTAATACCATCGGAATAGCATCGACCAGCGTCTGATAAATCACTTCTCCGCCCGGCGCCTCGCCGACGCCAGTATGCCCGGCGTTATCGGTGAGGATGACGATGTTACGGGTGAAGTACGCGTTATGCGCGCCGCCGATGTTGAGTAGCATACTGTCATGTCCGGCAACCGGAATGACCTTCATGTCCGTAATAACGGGACTGGATTGCGTTGTCATGATAATTGTCCTGCGACAGGTTTCAGTTCAATACGCTTAATATCGCCTACCAGCACCAGATAGCTGATGATGGCCACCAGGGCATGTACGCCGACATAGATCAACGCGCCGTTGAAGGAACCGGTGGTGCCAACGATGTAACCAATCGCGATTGGCGTCACAATACCGGAAATATTGCCGAACATATTAAACAAGCCGCCGGAAAGACCGCTGATCTCTTTCGGCGCGGTATCCGCCATTACTGCCCAGCCCAACGCGCCGATACCTTTACCGAAGAAGGCCAACGCCATAAAGCCGATGATCATCCATTCCACGTTCACATAGTTACAGAACACCATGACCATTGACAGCAACATCCCCAGCACAATCGGCGTCTTGCGCGCGATATTCAGGGAGCCGGTACGACGCATCAGCCAGTCGGAAATGATGCCGCCCAACACGCCGCCGATAAAGCCGCAGACCGCAGGAACCGAGGCGACAAAGCCCGCTTTGAGAATCGACATGCCGCGCGCCTGGACCAAATAGACCGGGAACCAGGTAATAAAGAAATAGGTCAATGCGTTAATACAGTACTGACCGATGTAAACGCCAATCATCATACGAGAGCCCAGCAGCTGTTTGATCTGGCCCCATTTGACGCTAAACGGTACTTTCGCTTTGGTGTCTTTCTGATCCATATTGATCAGCGCGCCGCCTTCTGCGATGTACTCCAACTCTTTCTTATTTACGCCCGGATGGTTATTTGGTTCATGGATAACTTTCAACCAGATAAAGCTGATGATGATCCCTAACCCGCCCATAAAGAAGAAGACATGCGACCAGCCCACTTCGTGCGTCAGCCAGCCCATAATCGGCGCGAAAATAACCGTGGCAAAGTATTGCGCGGAGTTAAAGATGGCCACCGCCGTTCCCCTCTCCTGCGCCGGGAACCAGGCTGCAACAATGCGACTGTTGCCCGGGAAAGAAGGCGATTCCGCCAGACCAACCAGGAAACGAAGCGTAAAGAGGGCGACAATAATGCCGAAACCACTAAAGATATCGACAAAACCCTGCAACAGGGTGAAGACTGACCAAATGAAAATAGACCAGAAATAGACGCGTTTGGAACCAAAGCGGTCCAGCAGCCAGCCGCCCGGGATCTGCCCGATAACATAGGCCCATGAAAAAGCAGAAAAAACATAGCCCATGCCTACCGGATCAAGGCCGATATCTTTGGCCATTTCTGAGCCGGCAATGGACAATGTGGCGCGGTCGCCGTAGTTGAAGGATGTGACGATAAACAGCATCACCACTATCCAGTAGCGGGCGTTCGTGCGTTTCTCCGCACTGCTCGCCGCGTGACTTAATGAACTCATTGTTGCACTCCTGAAATTTCGCGTTAGCTACGCTCACTCTGAACTGCACAACCGGTAGGGAATCAGAGATAACGTTTCCTTGTTGCAGCTTTTATTAGGTCGTTTGCTTTGCACGCTGCATGCTTTTATTCACTGGCAGGAGAAGTATAAAAAGCGCGCCACACACACTCACCGTGCAACAACACAGTATTTTGGCGATGAATTACGCCTGTTTATGGCAAAAGCCCAGGACAGTGGAAGCCACTTCACGGAAATGAAATCAGAAGGCGTCGGCGTCGACGCAGGAGGAGTAAAAAGAGAAGAATGTGAAACAGGTCGCTTGATTACATGAAAACGCCCGTAAAAAACTGCTGCTTTTGCGGGCATATGCACAAAGCTAACACGATTCAGTTACTTTACACTGTGTACAGGTCATGATTTTGCTTACTGGCAACGCAAGCAAACGAAAAGGTACCCTCCCGTAGGGGGGAGGGATTTACCTCAGGAAAGTAAAGTTCCCCAGTTTTCAACCCAGGGATTGGACTGGCTCTCCGGCTCCGGATGTTCGCTGGCGTCAATGAATAACATCTCCCCCACCCGCTGCGCGCTTTGCTCTTGCAACAGGGCATCAAACTGTTTGCCGCCATTACAGAAATTGGGGTAGCTGCTATCACCTAACGCAATCACCCCGTAACGCAGGTTTGGTTGAAAACCGACTGTATCTTTAATGCCGTGAAAGAGCGGCGCAATGCTATCCGGTAGATCGCCCTGCCCGGTCGTCGAGGTAACGACCAGCGCAACCTTATCCTGATATTGCTGCCAGTCGGACAGTTCAGGATCTTCAAACACGGTCGCGCTGTGGCCCTGTCTGGCGAGGATCGCTTCCGCTTCTTCCGCCACCAGCAGTGAGTTGCCATACATGGTCCCGACAAAAATACCAATTTCCGCCATTATGCGTATCTCCCTGAATTATGTCAGATGAGTCTCATCCTGCCGGGACGCCGCCGTAAACTCAACCCTTTCATTGTCAGGGAGAAGTCCACGCCAGCCAAACTGCGTCAGCGCCTGCATCCAGGTTTCATCCAACCCGGCCTGAATTATCAACGGCTGTCCGGTGAAGGGGTGCGTCAGTTCAAGACGACTGGCATGAAGCATCAGGCGACGACAGGCAAAATGCTCTGCGGCGCTGCGGTTTTGTCGCAAATCGCCATGTTTACTGTCGCCGATGATAGGATGACGCAGATGCGCCAGATGACGACGAAGCTGGTGCTTGCGTCCCGTTTTTGGTTCCAGCTCAACCAGGCCATAACGCGTGGTGGGATAACGCCCGGTCGGCACCGCCATTTCGACCGTCGCCAGCCCGCGATACTGCGTTACGGCCGGCTGGGGCGCTTTATCTTCGCGGGCGAATTTATCGGCAATTTTATCGCGCTCTTCCACCAGCGGATAATCCAGTACCGCGTCATCCATCAGCCAGCCGCGCACAATGGCATGGTAGCGTTTACGGATGTGGTGCTGCTCGAACTGCTGCGCCAGACGGCGTCCCGCTTCGCTGGACAGCCCCATTAACAGTACGCCCGACGTGGGCCTGTCGAGACGGTGGGCGGTAAAAACATGCTGGCCGATTTGGTCGCGCACCGTTTGCATGACCACGACTTTTTCGTCGCGATCCAGCCAGCTCCGGTGAACAAGCCAGCCTGCGGGTTTATTCACGGCAACCAGCCACGGGTCTTGATAGAGGATCTCCAGCATCAGGATTTATCGCGGGCGAATAGCGCATCCAGATCCTGCAAAACCGCCAGGATCGTCTCCCGCTGCGGATGATCCGCCGCCAGCGCCATTTCATAATAAGGGGCGACGGCAAACGCCTCGGGCAGCGGCTGCGCATTATCAAGTAGGGTATGCATACGTGGGATCAATACCCATTGCAGCCATTCCAGCGGTTCCATGGTATCCATAAAAAATGGTTGGGTGCTGGTAAACAGGTGCGCCTGCGGCGCATCCTGCCGCCAGTGGCGATGCTCGCGCAGCAGCGTTTCAAGCGTATGTAACTGCTGACGCACACGGTCATGAGTCGTCATGTTAAAAACCTCAATGATGAAAATCTGGCGCGAAGAATAACAAAAAAAAGGGAGCACTGTATAAACAGTGCTCCCGGTTCGTTTCGCAGCATTCCAGCTACTTTTCGTGCTCCCTGCTCATCCGTGACAACTTTTCCTGTGACCTTACGGCCTGTTCATCCTGAACGTTTGCATCCTGCGCACATCGCCCGATGTGATAGCTTCTTCCTGAAGCGTCCCTGGTCATCCAGACCCGCCGAACATCCTGATCGGCTCTCGTTCTCCGTCCTGGAGGTGTCCTTTAACGCATCCTGCGCTTTCCACTTTGCTTCATCCTGAAGCCTTTCCTTGTAACACCATCCTGGCGTGTCCTGCTGAAGCGTCATCATCCTGACGTTCGCTTCGTTGTACGACTCCCTGTCGACGAAGATAGAATCGCCTGTTTCACCTTGTCTTACAAGACGCTTACAGACAATACCTTAAGTAAATTTTCATATGAAAGTGCGCAAAAACATTTTAATTAGTTGTTTTATATAGACTTACATAAGAAAACGGGGCTCAGTATCCGCTGATATCCTGGCGATCTCCTACAGACTTTGTAAGAGATCTCTCACACCTGTTAGGGCAAACGATTACAGAAGAGGATTAAGTTGCGTAAGGAATTCCGCAAGCGTTGCGGCAAGAACGGTACGATTGCGGGTGCCCAGCGTTTCTTTAATCACCTCGCCGGACAGATTACAGACCGAAATGACCTCAAGCTCATTTTCCTGCGTCGCAATAAAAAGCGTGGGAGGAAGCTTGAGCCGCTTTTGCGTGACCAGGTGGCCTATCAGATTTTCCTGCACGCGCCGAAAGTCATCCTGACTCCAGGTTTGCAGTAGCGTAAGCTTTTCATCCGCAAACTGCGCGGGCATGTCGCCAGCAAACTGCGTGGTGTAAAACGCGTGGAGCGCAGGTTGTACCATAATATCAAAGGCGCGTTCAACCGCGTTTACATTTTCTTCGCCTTCAAAAGGTTGCGGCTGCCAGTAAACGGCATCGCGGGTTGAAGAAATAATGCACGGAGAAGGTACGCCATACAGTTCTTCGCTCAACGGCCAGCTACCGTGTTTTTCTTGCCACGCGTCGCAGTAACGCGTCGTAAAGGCTTTCAATGCCTGCGCTGTCAGTTCGTCCACCAGTTTCTCTCTTCATAAAAGCCAGGATACACTTGGCGCATAGTGTATCTGGTTTATGACGGTGAAACATGTCTTCTTATGAAAACCATCAGGCTCTTGATGGCCTGACTCTCGGAAAATCAACGGATTACCGGGACAATTATGACGCCAGCCTGCTGCAGGGCGTACCGCGCAGTTTGAATCGCGACCCGCTCGGATTAACAGCCGATAATTTGCCGTTCCACGGCGCGGATATCTGGACGTTGTATGAACTTTCCTGGCTTAACAGCCAGGGTCTTCCGCAGGTCGCCGTCGGGCATGTCGAACTGGATTACACCAGCGTTAATTTAATCGAATCCAAAAGCTTTAAACTGTATCTGAACAGCTTTAACCAGACGCGCTTTGACACCTGGGAGACGGTTCGCCAGACGCTGGAGCGCGATCTGCGCGCCTGCGCGCAGGGCAACGTTAGCGTGAGGCTTCATCGTCTTGATGAGCTGGAAGGACAGCCTGTCGCCCATTTCCACGGCGCCTGTATTGACGATCAGGATATCAGTATCGACAACTACCAGTTTACTACCGACTATCTGCAACATGCGGTCAGCGGCGAGAAGCAAGTAGAAGAGACGCTGGTCAGTCATCTGTTGAAATCCAACTGCCTGATCACCCACCAACCGGACTGGGGCTCGATACAAATTCAGTATCGCGGGCGCAAAATCGACAGGGAAAAACTGCTGCGTTATCTGGTCTCCTTCCGTCACCATAATGAATTTCACGAGCAGTGCGTAGAGCGTATTTTCAATGACATTCTGCGCTTCTGCCAGCCGGAAACGCTAAGCGTTTATGCGCGCTATACCCGCCGCGGCGGGCTGGACATTAATCCCTGGCGCAGCAATACCGATTTCGTGCCCGCCACGGGCAGGCTGGCGCGACAGTAATTTTTTTGTCAATTTTGCGTGCCGGATTGCGCATGTAAGGTTGTGAAAGGTCATCAGCCAGGGCTATTGTAATCAACAGGGAATGGCGTGTTGCGTCCCATAAGGAGTTTACTTGATTACACATATTAGCCCGCTTGGCTCAATGGATATGTTGTCGCAACTGGAAGTGGACATGCTGAAACGCACGGCCAGTAGCGACCTGTATCAACTGTTTCGTAACTGTTCACTTGCCGTTCTTAACTCCGGCAGCCTGACCGACAACAGCAAAGAGCTGCTGTCCCGCTTTGAAAATTTCGATATTAACGTACTGCGCCGCGAGCGCGGCGTGAAGCTGGAATTGATTAACCCGCCTGAAGACGCTTTTGTTGACGGGCGGATTATTCGTGCGCTACAGGCTAACCTGTTCGCGGTGCTGCGCGACATTCTCTTTGTGAATGGGCAGATCCACAATGCCGGCCGTTTCCAGCATCTGGATCTTGAAAGCTCAACACATATCACCAATCTGGTGTTCTCCATTTTGCGCAACGCCCGGGCGCTGCACGTCGGCGAAGCGCCAAACATGGTGGTATGCTGGGGCGGCCACTCAATTAACGAAAACGAGTACCTGTATGCCCGTCGCGTCGGCACGCAGTTGGGATTACGCGAGCTGAACATCTGCACCGGCTGCGGCCCTGGGGCGATGGAAGCCCCCATGAAGGGCGCGGCGGTCGGTCACGCACAGCAGCGCTATAAAGACAGCCGCTTTATCGGCATGACTGAACCTTCCATTATTGCGGCTGAACCGCCTAACCCGCTGGTGAACGAACTGATCATCATGCCGGATATCGAAAAACGCCTGGAAGCGTTCGTCCGTATCGCACACGGTATCATCATCTTCCCGGGCGGCGTGGGTACGGCGGAAGAGCTGCTTTATTTGCTGGGGATTCTGATGAATCCAGCCAATAAAAATCAGGTGCTGCCGCTGATCCTGACCGGACCAAAAGAGAGCGCCGATTACTTCCGCGTGCTGGATGAGTTTATTACCCATACGCTGGGCGAAGCGGCCCGCCGTCATTACCGCATCATCATTGACGATGCGGCGGAGGTAGCGCGGCTGATGAAGAAAGCGATGCCGCAAGTGAAAGAGAATCGCCGCGATACTGGCGACGCCTATAGTTTTAACTGGTCGATGCGTATTGCACCGGATCTGCAGGTGCCGTTTGAGCCGTCGCATGAGAATATGGCCAACCTGAAACTGTACCCGGATCAGCCGGTTGAGATTCTGGCGGCGGATCTGCGGCGCGCCTTCTCCGGTATTGTCGCGGGGAACGTGAAGGAGGTCGGGATACGCGCCATTGAAGCTAATGGTCCGTATAAAATCCACGGCGATCGAGAGATGATGCGTCGCATGGACGATCTGCTGCAGGGATTCGTCGCGCAGCATCGTATGAAATTGCCGGGTTCCGCCTACATCCCCTGTTACGAGATCTGCGCTTAACGCTTATGCCCGGTTGCCGCCAGCAGCCGGGCGCTTCTCCCATTCCTTTCATTGCGGTATGGCGATTCACGTATGCCTTCATTTTTTATGATGATCATCAGAGGCATAGCCCGCATTGTTTTATAAACACCATTTATAATTCACCATAAATAGATTGCCAGGCAAACGTTTACCTGACTCCTCTTACCGTGATTTATCGGTTCAAACTCTCATTCTTCGCAAGAATCCACTAAAAACCTTGATTTTTATAGTCAAACCTCCGTATCTTGCGCCCCAATCTTTCCGGCCTTATATCGTTAATGGTAGCCTTCGCGCCCGGAAATTCGTTATGACGTTTTTTTAATAGATTAATGGTCCAAATTTATCCATGTAAGAAGCGGATTATTGCATTTGAGATCGGGATCACTGATAGATTCATCACTTAAATGTATCTTTCCGCCCGAAAATTATTACGGCGAAAAATTATATAAAAAGCGTCCCTAAGCAGATTTCATTTTACGATCAGGTCTTTTTTCATTGGATTAGACCAGCAACCTGATTTTTAGCATCCTCCAGGAGAAATAGATGGAAACCACTCAGACCAGCACTATTGCTTCGATTGACTCTCGAAGCGCATGGCGCAAAACGGATACCATGTGGATGCTGGGCCTTTACGGCACGGCTATCGGCGCGGGCGTTCTGTTCCTGCCGATCAACGCAGGCGTCGGCGGCATGATTCCGCTCATCATCATGGCGATTCTCGCTTTCCCGATGACCTTTTTCGCACACCGTGGTTTAACCCGCTTCGTGCTGTCCGGTAAAAATCCGGGTGAAGACATCACTGAAGTCGTTGAGGAACACTTCGGTATCGGCGCAGGTAAACTGATTACCCTGCTTTACTTCTTCGCGATTTACCCCATCCTGCTGGTTTACAGCGTGGCGATTACTAATACCGTGGAAAGCTTCCTGACCCACCAGTTAGCGATTAATCCGCCGCCGCGGGCGATTCTTTCCCTGATCCTGATTGTTGGCATGATGACCATCGTGCGCTTCGGCGAGCAAATGATCGTTAAGGCGATGAGTATCCTGGTATTCCCGTTCGTCGCTGCGCTGATGCTGCTGGCCTTGTACCTGATCCCGCAGTGGAACGGCGCGGCGCTGGAAACTCTGTCCTTTGATTCCGCCGCGTCTACCGGTAACGGTCTGTGGATGACGCTGTGGCTGGCGATTCCGGTGATGGTTTTCTCTTTCAACCACTCCCCGATCATCTCCTCCTTCGCGGTTGCGAAGCGTGAAGAGTACGGTGAAGGCGCTGAGAAGAAATGTTCTAAAATTCTGGCCTTCGCCCACATCATGATGGTGCTGACCGTGATGTTCTTCGTCTTCAGCTGCGTGCTGAGCCTGACGCCGGCAGATCTGGCAGCGGCAAAAGAGCAGAACATCTCTATTCTGTCTTACCTGGCGAACCATTTTAACGCGCCGATCATCGCCTGGATGGCGCCGATCATTGCGATGATTGCTATCACCAAATCCTTCCTCGGCCACTACCTTGGCGCGCGTGAAGGCTTTAACGGGATGGTGATTAAATCGCTGCGTGGTAAAGGTAAATCCATCGAAATCAACAAACTGAATAAAATTACCGCGCTGTTCATGCTGGTCACCACCTGGATTGTGGCGACGCTGAACCCCAGCATCCTGGGCATGATTGAAACCCTGGGCGGCCCGATCATCGCGATGATTCTGTTCCTGATGCCGATGTATGCCATCCAGAAAGTACCGGCAATGCGTAAGTACAGCGGTCATATCAGCAACGTATTCGTTGTGATTATGGGCCTGATTGCCATCTCCGCTATTTTCTACTCACTGTTCAGCTAAGTCCTTTAGCGCCGCTTACCGCGGCGCTTCTCTATGATACAACCGCAATGGATGCCCTATGATTAGCGTATTCGATATTTTTAAAATCGGCATTGGCCCTTCCAGTTCTCACACCGTCGGACCAATGAAAGCAGGCAAGCAGTTCACGGACGATCTGATTGCCCGCCATATTCTTACAGATGTCACCCGCGTCGTGGTGGATGTCTACGGCTCTCTGTCATTGACGGGTAAAGGCCACCACACTGATATCGCCATTATTATGGGCCTGGCGGGGAATCTGCCGGACACCGTCGATATCGACGCCATTCCGTCCTTTATCCAGGATGTGAACACCCATGGGCGTTTACTACTGGCTAATGGGCAGCATGAAGTCGAATTTCCGGTCGATAAGTGCATGAATTTCCACGCCGACAACCTGTCTCTGCATGAGAACGGGATGCGTATTACCGCGCTGGCGGGCGATAAGGTGCTCTACAGCCAAACCTACTACTCCATCGGCGGCGGCTTTATCGTCGATGAAGAGCACTTTGGTTTGACGAATAGCGAACCCGTTAACGTACCGTACCCTTACAAAACCGCCGCGGATTTACAGCGCCACTGCCAGGAGACGGGTTTGTCGCTCTCCGGTCTGATGATGCAAAACGAACTGGCTCTGCACAGTAAAGAAGCGCTGGAGCAGCACTTCGCCAGGGTCTGGGAGGTAATGCGCAGCGGTATTGAGCGCGGTATCACCACCGAGGGCGTATTGCCGGGCAAACTGCGCGTTCCGCGTCGCGCGGCGGCGCTGCGTCGGGTGCTGGTCAGTCAGGATAAGACAACCACCGATCCGATGGCGGTCGTCGACTGGATCAATATGTTCGCTCTGGCGGTGAACGAAGAGAATGCCGCAGGCGGACGAGTAGTCACTGCCCCGACTAACGGCGCATGTGGTATTGTTCCGGCGGTGCTGGCGTACTATGACAAGTTTATCCGCGAAGTAAATGCTAACTCGCTTGCTCGCTATATGCTGGTCGCCAGCGCGATTGGCTCGCTGTATAAGATGAACGCCTCTATTTCCGGCGCCGAAGTGGGTTGTCAGGGAGAGGTCGGCGTGGCCTGTTCCATGGCGGCAGCGGGTCTGGCCGAGCTGCTGGGCGGTAGTCCGGCGCAGGTGTGTATCGCCGCAGAAATCGCCATGGAGCATAATCTGGGGTTAACTTGCGATCCGGTTGCCGGTCAGGTACAGGTTCCCTGCATTGAGCGTAACGCAATTGCTTCAGTCAAAGCGGTCAACGCCGCGCGTATGGCGCTGCGCCGTACCAGCGAACCGCGTGTATGCCTCGATAAAGTGATTGAGACCATGTACGAAACCGGTAAAGACATGAACGCTAAGTACCGCGAAACTTCGCGCGGCGGCCTGGCGATGAAGATCGTTACCTGCGATTAATTCTCAGCACATTTTAGGATCTGTAGGCCGGATAAGGCGCTCGCCGCCATCCGGCTTTTGTTGCCTGATGGCGCCTCGCTTATCAGGCCTACGGATAGCGCTATTTCGCAATGCTCGCCTCCCCCCGCCGTGAATGTTACCCTACGCGCAGGTTTGTAAGGGAGAACACCGTGGCTGCTCATCTGCTTATCGTCGACGCGCTCAATTTGATTCGCCGTATTCACGCCGTTCAGGGATCGCCCTGTGTGGAAACCTGCCAACACGCGCTCGATCAATTGATTATTCACAGCCAGCCAACCCATGCCGTAGCGGTATTTGATGACGACGCGCGCAGCAGCGGCTGGCGTCATCAGCGTTTGCCGGACTACAAAGCAGGACGTCCGCCGATGCCTGACGATTTACATAATGAAATGCCCGCCCTACGCGCCGCGTTTGAACAGCGCGGCGTACGCTGTTGGGCATCAGATGGTAACGAAGCGGACGATCTGGCGGCGACGCTGGCGCTAAAAGTTACCGAAGCCGGACACCAGGCAACCATTGTGTCAACCGATAAAGGCTATTGCCAGTTGCTCTCTCCGGGATTGCGCATTCGCGACTACTTCCAGAAACGCTGGCTGGACGCGCCGTTTATTGAAAAAGAGTTTGGCGTACTTCCCCGGCAGTTGCCGGATTACTGGGGTCTGGCAGGAATCAGTAGTTCGAAAGTCCCCGGCGTTGCCGGTATCGGCCCCAAAAGCGCGACCCAGCTATTGATTCAGTTTCAAAATCTGGAGGGAATTTACGCCCATCTGGACAAGGTGCCGGAAAAGTGGCGCAAAAAGCTTGAGACGCATAGAGAAATGGCATTTCTCTGCCGCGATATTGCACGTCTGCAAACCGATTTACATATCGACGGAAACTTACAGCAGCTACGGCTGGCGCGGTAGTTTTGTTGCCGGATGGCGGCGTGAACGCCTTATCCGGCCTACAGAACTGCACGAAATGTAGAGCGGATAAGCGCAGCGCCATCCGGCAAAATTACCAGGCGGTATGATACAGTTCGACAATGTCCGCCAGACTCGCTTCACGCGGATTGCCGCCCGTACAGACATCATCGAACGCCGCCTGCGCCAGCGCCGGGATATCCTCTTTTCGAACGCCGACATCACGCAAATGCAGCGGAATTCCCACATCGCGATTTAGCGCAAATACGGCTTCCACTGCGGCATTACGCGCCTCTTCAAGACTCAACCCTTCTACCTTCACCCCCATCGCCCGGGCGATATCACGGAATTTCTCGTTGGTAGACCCGGCATTAAAACGCATCACATGCGGAAGCAAAATAGCATTCGCGACGCCATGCGGCGTGTTGTAAAACGCGCCCAGCGGATGCGCCATCCCATGCACCAGCCCCAGCCCCACATTGGAAAACCCCATCCCGGCAACGTATTGCCCCAGCGCCATCGCCTCACCGGCCTCTTTTTCTCCGGCTACGGCGCCGCGCAGCGCGCCAGCAATAATCTCAATGGCTTTGATATGTAATGCATCCGTCAGCGCCCATGCGGCCCGGGTAATATAGCCTTCAATAGCATGGGTTAGCGCATCCACGCCCGTTGCCGCTTTCAGCGCGGGCGGCATACCGTCCATCATATCGGCATCGATAAATGCCGCCTGCGGAATATCATGTGGATCGACACAAACGAATTTGCGCCGTTTCTCTTCATCGGTAATCACATAATTGATAGTGACTTCCGCCGCGGTTCCCGCCGTTGTCGGGATCGCCATAATCGGCACGCTGGGTTTACGGGTCGGCGATAGCCCTTCCAGACTGCGCACATCGGCAAATTCCGGATTGTTACTGATAATACCGATCGCTTTGCAGGTATCCTGCGGAGAACCGCCGCCAATGGCGATGAGATAGTCCGCGCCACTTTGGGTAAAGACCTTAAGCCCTTCCTGGACAACGGAAATCGTAGGATTAGGGATCACGCCCGCATAGATCTCCCACGCCAGCCCTGCGGCATCCATTCTGCTTGTCACTTTATCGACCACACCGCATTGCACCAGCGTTTTATCGGTAACAATCAGCGCTTTATGATAACCGCGGCGCGTCACCTCATCGGTTAATGCGTCCACCGCTCCCCGGCCAAACCATGCCGTTTCATTCAGAATCATTCTGTTCGCCATCGCCTGTCTCCTGACATCACTCTTCAATACGTAATCCGTAAGTTTTAAATTTCTCCAGTACGATAGCGATCGCCTCGTCATCCAGTACCGGTACCGGATCGACAATGGCCAGCGTACTTAAATAGAGCTGCGCCAGCACTTCCACTTCATGCGCCAGCCACAACGCTTTGTCTAAATTTTCTTCACAAGCGATAAGCCCGTGATGCTGTAACAGCGTCGCTTTACGATTTTTAAGCGCCACGGCAACATGGTCAGAAAGTTCGCGGGTGCCAAAAGTGGCGTAGGGCGCGCAGGGAATAGAGTTTCCCCCCGCGGCGGCAATCATGTAGTGAATCGCCGGAATCGGGCGATTGAGGATCGAGACTGCCGTACAATGGACCGCGTGGTTATGTACCACGGCATTGGCGTCAGGGCGCGTCTGGTATGCCGCCATATGAAAACGCCACTCGCTGGAAGGCAGCTTGCCCTGCTCATGCTGACCGTCTGCATCAATAAAGACAATGTGCGACTCTGTCAGCTTCTCGTAGGGGATCCCCGTCGGCGTAATCAGCATTCCGCCCTGATAACGTACGCTCACGTTACCTGCCGTCCCCTGATTTAACCCTAACCGCGTCATTTCCAGACAGGTATCAATAATCTGCCGCGCCAGTCTATTTCGTTCCATTATTTACCTCTCTCTGTGATTCAAAATGAGACAACAAAACCGCCTTTCGCATCACGCTGCTGTCCTGTTGAAATAATCGAATAGTTAGCAACTATCATCATACTGAATAAAGAGAAGGGAATTTAAATAACAATATTTTGTGATACACATCAATTAATTCGCCACGATAAACCAGACGACTGCCATTTCTCTCGCCGATAAATGCCCGCTCTTAATAATATTTTTCAAAACGGGCAAAGATGAAAAATAAGTCACCGCTGACCGTTTTCGTAGCAATAATTTAATTCGGGCATTCAGCCTGTGGTTTTTTAAATTAAACATCTCAAACGGTCATTTTTTTATGAAAATTAAAGTGATGATAATCACAGAACGCTATGCTCTCAGGTATAAATGTGACCGCCATCATATTAAAAGGCCTTTTTTATTTGAAAATGACTCCATGAGTTCATTCCGGACGCCAATTTATTACCGGTAAGAAAAGCGAACTCACCTAATTTAACGGTCTGGTGACCAGAACCGACCGCACGCAAAAGCTTCTGAACCGATGAGGATGCTATGGGAAACACAACAATACAAACACAGAGTTTTCGTGCTGTGGATGCAGAGCAAAGCAAAAGCAAGCGCTACATTATTCCATTCGCCTTACTTTGCTCGCTATTTTTTCTGTGGGCCGTCGCCAATAATCTGAATGACATTTTATTACCGCAGTTTCAACAAGCTTTTACGCTAACTAACTTCCAGGCCGGACTTATTCAGTCAGCCTTTTATTTCGGTTATTTCGTCATTCCAATTCCCGCTGGGATTTTGATGAAAAAACTCAGTTATAAAGCAGGGATTATCACCGGGCTTTTTTTGTATGCTGTTGGCGCCGCATTATTCTGGCCTGCCGCCGAGATAATGAATTACACATTATTTTTAATTGGCCTGTTTATCATCGCCGCCGGTTTAGGCTGCCTTGAAACTGCAGCCAACCCTTTTGTGACGGTATTAGGTCCAGAAAGCGGCGGACATTTCCGGCTTAATCTGGCGCAAACTTTTAACTCCTTTGGCGCTATTATCGCCGTTGTGTTTGGGCAAAGCCTTATTTTGTCTAACGTGCCGCATCAATCGCAAGAAGCGCTTGATAAAATGACGCCGGATCAGCTTAGCGCCTATAAACACAGCCTGGTGTTATCGGTACAAACGCCATACATGATTATCGTCGCCATCGTATTAGTAGTTGCGCTGCTGATTATGCTGACCAAATTTCCGGCCCTGCAAAGTGACGATCATAGCGATGCTAAACAAAGCTCTTTCTTATCTTCTCTCTCCCGACTCATCCGTATCCGCCACTGGCGCTGGGCGGTGCTGGCGCAGTTCTGCTACGTGGGGGCGCAAACCGCCTGCTGGAGCTATCTGATCCGCTACGCCATTGAGGAGATCCCTGGAATGACGCCCGGTTTCGCCGCCAATTACCTGACCGGCACGATGGTGTGCTTCTTTATCGGCCGTTTCACCGGGACCTGGCTTATCAGCCGCTTCGCGCCGCATAAAGTGCTGGCCGCCTACGCCCTGTTTGCCATGCTCCTGTGTCTGATTTCCGCCTTTAGTGGCGGACATATCGGCCTGCTGGCGCTGACGTTGTGTAGCGCATTTATGTCAATCCAGTACCCGACCATCTTCTCGCTGGGTATCAAAAATCTGGGACAGGACACTAAGTACGGCTCGTCTTTTATCGTCATGACCATTATTGGCGGCGGTATTGTCACGCCAGTAATGGGCTTCGTTAGCGACGCCGCAGGCAAAATCCCGACCGCCGAACTGGTTCCGGCATTGTGCTTTGCCGTCATCTTCATTTTTGCCCGTTTCCGTTCACAAGCGGCGACAAACTGAACATTTATCCGAATAACGTGAGGAATCTGTCATGAAAAAAATCAGCTTACCGAAAATCGGTATCCGCCCGGTGATTGATGGACGTCGTATGGGCGTACGCGAGTCGCTCGAAGAGCAAACCATGAACATGGCGAAAGCGACGGCGGTGCTCATCACCGAGAAAATCCGCCACGCCTGTGGGGCACAGGTGGAGTGCGTCATTGCGGATACCTGTATTGCCGGAATGGCGGAATCCGCCGCCTGTGAAGAAAAATTCAGTAGCCAGAACGTGGGCGTGACCATTACCGTTACGCCGTGCTGGTGCTATGGCAGCGAAACCATTGATATGGACCCGATGCGTCCGAAAGCCATCTGGGGCTTTAACGGCACAGAGCGTCCTGGGGCGGTTTACCTTGCCGCGGCGCTGGCGGCGCACAGCCAGAAAGGCATTCCGGCGTTCTCCATTTATGGCCATGACGTGCAGGATGCCGACGATACCTCCATTCCTGCCGACGTCGAAGAAAAACTGCTGCGTTTTGCGCGGGCAGGGTTAGCGGTAGCCAGTATGAAAGGCAAAAGCTACCTCTCCGTCGGCGGCGTGTCGATGGGGATCGCGGGTTCCATTGTCGATCATAACTTCTTTGAATCCTGGCTGGGCATGAAGGTGCAAGCGGTAGATATGACCGAGCTGCGCCGCCGTATCGATCAAAAAATTTATGATGAGGCCGAACTGGAGATGGCGCTGGCGTGGGCGGATAAAAACTTCCGCTACGGCGAAGATCAGAACGCCTCGCAGTATAAGCGCAATGAAGCCCAGAACCGCGCGGTGCTAAAAGAGAGCCTGCTGATGGCGATGTGTATTCGCGATATGATGCAGGGCAACAAGACTCTGGCGGACAAAGGGTTAGTTGAAGAATCGCTGGGCTACAACGCCATTGCCGCCGGCTTTCAGGGCCAGCGCCACTGGACCGATCAATACCCGAACGGCGATACCGCCGAAGCGCTGCTCAATAGTTCTTTTGACTGGAACGGCGTACGCGAACCGTTTGTCGTCGCCACCGAAAATGACAGTCTGAACGGCGTAGCGATGCTGTTTGGCCATCAACTCACCGGTACCGCGCAGATATTCGCCGACGTGCGAACCTACTGGTCGCCGGAAGCCGTAGAACGCGTCACCGGCCAGGCGCTTAGCGGACTGGCGGAGCACGGCATTATTCACCTGATTAATTCCGGTTCTGCCGCTCTGGACGGTGCCTGTAAACAGCGCGACAGCGAAGGCAAGCCGACCATGAAACCACACTGGGAAATCAGCCAACAAGAGGCGGATGCGTGTCTGGCGGCCACCGAATGGTGCCCGGCGATTCACGAATACTTCCGCGGCGGCGGCTACTCATCCCGTTTCCTGACCGAAGGCGGCGTGCCATTCACCATGACCCGCGTGAATATCATCAAAGGTCTGGGACCAGTACTGCAAATCGCCGAGGGCTGGAGCGTCGAACTGCCGAAAGCGATGCACGATCAGCTTGATGCCCGCACCAACTCTACCTGGCCTACTACCTGGTTTGCGCCGCGTCTTACCGGCAAAGGCCCGTTTACCGATGTCTATTCGGTGATGGCGAACTGGGGCGCTAACCACGGCGTACTCACCATCGGCCATGTAGGGGCAGACTTTATTACTCTCGCCGCGATGCTGCGTATCCCGGTATGTATGCACAACGTGGAGGAGGCGAAGATCTACCGTCCTTCCGCCTGGGCGGCTCACGGTATGGATATCGAAGGCCAGGATTATCGCGCCTGCCAGAATTATGGCCCGCTGTATAAACGTTAATGCGGCTTAGCCCGGTGGCGCAGGTTTACCGGGACTACGGGCGCGTGAACCGTAGGCCGGATAAGCGTAGCGCCATCGGGCGGCGTTTATGGAGTTATCTATGAAACAAGACGTTATCCTGGTTCTCGACTGCGGTGCGACTAACGTTCGGGCGATCGCCGTTGATCGCCAGGGGAAAATTGTCGCCCGCGCCTCAACCGCTAACGCCAGCGACATTGCCGCAGAAAATAGCGCCTGGCATCAGTGGTCGCTGGACGCCATCCTGCAACGTTTCGCCGACTGCTGCAGGTCACTCTCCAGCGCCCTGTCGGAGTGTGTTGTTCGCGGTATTACGGTGACTACGTTCGGCGTCGATGGCGCGCTGGTCGATGCGCAGGGTAAGCTGCTCTACCCGGTCATCAGTTGGAAATGCCCGCGAACCGCTGCCGTGATGGAAACTATTGAGCGCTTTATCTCGCCCCGGCAATTGCAGACGCTCTCCGGCGTCGGCGCGTTCAGCTTTAACACGCTGTATAAACTGGTCTGGCTTAAAGAGAATCATCCGCGCCTGCTGGAACAAGCTCACTGCTGGCTGTTTATCTCGTCGCTGATTAACCACCGTCTGACCGGCGAGTTTACAACCGATATCACTATGGCAGGCACCAGCCAGCTACTGGATATCCATCAGCGCGACTTTAGTCCGGAAATCCTGCAGGCGACGGGCCTGGCGCGCCGCCTGTTCCCGCGTATCGTGGAAGCAGGCGCCCCGATAGGCACGCTACAGACAGACGCGGCCAGGCTACTCGGGCTCCCGGCGGGTGTGCCGGTGATCTCTGCCGGACACGATACTCAGTTCGCGTTATTCGGCGCTGGCGCGCAGCAAGGTGAACCGGTGCTCTCCTCCGGAACATGGGAGATTCTGATGGTACGCAGCGGTCAGGTGGATACCTCGCTGCTCAGTCAGTATCCGGGCTCGACCTGTGAACTGGACAGTCAGTCGGGGCTTTATAACCCCGGAATGCAGTGGCTGGCCTCCGGCGTACTCGAATGGGTACGAAAACTGCTGTGGACGCCAGAAACACCATGGCAAACGCTGATCGACGAAGCGCGCGCTATTCCCGCTGGCGCGGAAGGCGTACGGATGCAGTGCGATCTGCTCGCCTGCCAAAATGCAGGCTGGCAGGGCGTGACGCTCAATACCACCCGCGGCCATTTCTATCGCGCCGCGCTGGAAGGCCTGACGGCGCAACTTCAGCGTAATCTGCGCACGCTGGAGAAAATCGGCCATTTTAACGCCACAGAACTGTTACTGGTTGGCGGCGGCAGTCGCAACGCTTTATGGAATCAAATTAAAGCGAATCAGCTTGATATCCCTATCAAGGTGCTGGACGACGCGGAAACCACCGTGGCCGGCGCTGCCATGTTTGGCTGGTACGGCGTAGGCGAATTTAGTAGCCCGGAGCAGGCGCGCGCGCAGGTCAATTATCAGTATCGCTATTTCTGGCCGCAAACCGAACCCGAAATTATTGAGGGAGTATGAAATGCTAAAAACCATTTCACCGTTAATTTCCCCGACACTGCTCAAAGTGCTGGCCGAGATGGGCCACGGGGACGAAATCATTTTTTCCGACGCTCACTTTCCCGCGCATAGCCTGGGCCCACAGGTGATTCGCGCCGATGGTCTTAGCGTCAGCGATCTACTGCGGGCAATTATTCCGCTCTTTGAGCTGGATAGCTACGCCCCGCCGCTGGTAATGATGGCCGCCGTGGAAGGCGACACGCTCGACCCCAGCGTTGAAGCGCGCTATCGCGATGCTTTGTCATTAGAAGCGCCGTGCCCGGATATCGTTCGTATCGACCGTTATGCGTTTTATGAGCGGGCGCAAAAAGCGTTTGCGATCGTTATCACAGGTGAGTGCGCGAAGTACGGAAATATTCTTTTAAAAAAAGGGGTAACGCCGTAATCTCTTGCCGGTGCGCCCGCATGACGCGGGCGTTCATCGAATGATGGGGTGAGAAAAATGAAAGCGGCACGCCAACAAGCGATAGTCGATCTGCTGATCAATCATAAAAGTCTGACCACCGAAGCGCTGGCCACCCGGCTTAACGTCAGTAAAGAGACCATCCGCCGCGATCTCAGTGAACTACAGACGCAGGGAAAAGTGCTGCGTAATCACGGACGAGCTAAATATATTCATCGTGAAAATCAGGACAGCGGCGATCCATTCCATATCCGCCTGAAAAGCCATTATGCGCACAAAGCCGATATTGCCCGTGAAGCGTTAGCGTGGATAGAAGAAGGAATGACGATTGCGCTGGATGCCAGTTCAACTTGCTGGTATCTGGCCCGCCAGTTGCCGGATATTCCCATTCAGGTTTTTACCAATAGCCATCCTATCTGTCAGGAGCTGGGAAAACGCGAACGCATTGCGCTGATAAGTTCCGGCGGCCAGCTTGAACGTAAATATGGCTGTTACGTTAACCCGTCGCTTATCTCACAGCTAAAATCGCTTGATATCGATCTGTTCATCTTTTCCTGCGAGGGGATCGACGGCGGCGGCGATCTGTGGGACTCCAATGCGATCAACGCCGATTTTAAATCTATCCTGCTCAGGCGCGCCTCGCAGTCTTTATTATTGATTGATAAAAGTAAATTTAATCGTTCAGGAGAGGCGCGCATCGGCCATCTGGATGACGTGACGCATATTGTTTCAGATGCGCCGCAATCGTAGACCGGATAAGCGTGCGTCATCCGGCGCTGATGACGCGCCGGACGACGGCAACGCGTTTTTATCGCTCGTCGCGACGTCCGCCAACAGCCGCCCACAACCGACGCACGTGTACCGTCACTTCTTCGCGATCGTGATAAAGCTGACGCGCCTGGATCTGCGCATTAACGCCGTGCTCATCCAACTGCGCCTGAAGATACGCCAGGTTATGCGACACCTCTTCATAGCGTTTTTTCATCGGCAGTTTAAGGTTAAAAATCGTCTCCCGACACCAGCCGTTCACCAGCCACTGCGCCATTAACGCGGTGACTTTGGCCGGCTTCTCCACCATATCGCAGACCATCCATGAAATATTATTCCGGTTCGGACGGTACCTGAAGCCATCCTCACGCAACCAGGTCACCTGTCCGGTGTCCATCAGGCTTTGCGCCATCGGGCCGTTATCTACGGAGTAGACCCACATATTGCGCTTCACTAACTGGTACGTCCATCCGCCGGGACAGGCGCCCAAATCCACCGCATACATGCCGTTCGCCAGACGTTCATCCCACTCATCTTCCGGGATGAAAACGTGGAGCGCCTCTTCCAGTTTCAGCGTTGAGCGGCTCGGCGCATCAGACGGAAACTTCAAACGCGGGATGCCCATATAAAACGGTGAATTGTTATGCGCGAACGAATAACCGGTATAGCAGCATCCTGGCGCGATAAAAAAGACATGAACGACCGGACGCTTCGGCGTTTCATAATTCGTCAATACGCCCGCATCACGCAAAGCCGCGCGCAGCGGCACCGTAAATTTGCGGCAGAACTTCATCAGTTCTTTACTTTCATTGGTGTCGGCGACTTCAACTCGCAGCTCGCCGCCCTTTTCCACTACGCCCTGCAACATGCCGACAATCGGCGTAATTCTGTCTTCCGGCGGTAAATGTTGCAGCAGTTCACCCACCACAAACCACTGGCGGGCGAAAATCAGCGAACTGAACGGCAGTTCTGAAATCAGCTTTTCGCCATCTTCCGGCTGGTAGCATTCATAAATGACATAGCCTGCGTTCTCTTTTACGCGTGCAAAACCAAATATTTCCCGTTTTCCCGCTTTATCGGTAATTTCTGCAGCGCACTCTTTTTCAAACCCCGGACGGCAAAGCAATACAACTTTATTCATGGCTCGCGCCCTTACGTTTCATACGAATGGCGCCAATCAGTAATAGCGCCCAGCCCACCAGGAAACTGACGCCGCCGACAGGCGTGATATACGCCCACAAGCGCAGATGCGAAAGCGCAAGGCAGTACAGACTGCCGCTAAACAGCACCGTGCCCAGCGCCAGAAAAACGCTGCTCCAGTAAAACCAGATGCTGATACGGCGCTGCATCGCCACCGCCAGGCCAAAGATCGCCAGCGTATGGAACGCCTGATATTGCAGGCCGGTCTGAATCCAGCCCATTTCAACCACGCCCAGGGTTTTACTCAAAACATGCGCCCCGAACGCGCCCAGAGCAACGTAAATAAAACCGCTGATAGCGGCGACAATCAGCATAAAACGGCTGGTCATGGTCATACCCTAAGTTAATTATTGTTCGTAACGAAAACGGAATTTTTCTTGCTCCGTCGCCGCCTTCGCCAAAATCCACTGACGGAAGGCGGCTATTTTACCCAGTTCTGCCTGGCTGTCATGACAAACCAGATAAAAAGCATTCTTACTCACCAGAACATCGTTAAATGGGCACACCAGTCGCCCGGCTTCAATTTCCGACTGCGCCATAACATTATTCGCCAGCGCGATCCCCTGTCCGTGAATAGCGGCCTGTAGCACCATCGCGCTGTGGCTAAATATCGGCCCTTGCTGAACGTTAATATGGTTGAGCCCTAACTGACGAGTATAGGCCTGCCAGTCACGCCGGGAGGCGTCGTGCAATAGCGTGTGTTTCGCCAGATCTTCCGGCGTTTTTAACGGTTTTTCGCCTGTGAGTAATAAAGGAGAACAGACGGGCAGTAAATATTCTGCGTATAATTTTTCGACGCGCAAGCCCGGCCAGTTTCCCCGGCCATAAAAAATCGCGACATCGACATCGTCTGCCAGTTTATCTTCCTGACGGTCAACGGCTTGTATCCGAACGTCAATTCCCGGATAAGCTGAGTTAAAGCTGGAGAGCCTGGGCACCAGCCACTGGATGGCAAAACTGGGCGGTAAACTCACCGTCAGCGCCCCTTTGGCACTGCGCGCCTGGAGCTTACGCGTTGCTTCCGTGAGCTGGGAAAATATCTCTTTAATGTCGAGAAAATAGCTTTGGCCTTCTTCCGTCAGCAGCAGCGAACGATTGCGGCGGCGGAACAGTTTTAGCCCCAAAAAATCCTCAAGTGACTTAATTTGGTGGCTTACTGCGGCCTGCGTCACAAAAAGTTCTTCCGCTGCTCGCGTAAAGCTCAAATGGCGCGCGGCAGCATCAAAAACGCGTAACGCATTTAAAGGAGGTAATCGTTTTGACATGGCCTCTGGACTTAATGTCGAATGAATTTAACAAATAGGTAACAACATGTAACCTATTAGTTTTTTTAATCTGAGACATTATAAATTGTCCGTTGAGGTTCTACCAGCAAATACCTATAGTGGCGGCACTTCCTGAGCCGGAACGAAAAGTTTTATCGGAATGCGTGTTCTGATGGGCTTTTGGCTTACGGTTGTGATGTTGTGTTGTTGTGTTTGCAATTGGTCTGCGATTCAGACCACGGTAGCGAGACTACCCTTTTTCACTTCCTGTACATTTACCCTGTCTGTCCATAGTGATTAATGTAGCACCGCCATATTGCGGTGCTTTTTTTTGTATAACAAACGGTTAGTTTTCCAGAGCCACCATCTCTTTCACGTCAGTACGATTGATCTGCTGTTTGTTGCCATTAGCGTCTTTATACGAAATCATACCGGTATCGTTATCGGTCTGGGGTTTACCGTCGGTCACAATGCTACGTCCATCATTGGTGTGCATAACGTAATTAGGACCGGAACAGGCGCTCAGGGCAAAAGTCAGCATACATGCAGAGATAATTGCGGCAGTCTTTTTCATCTTCTTCTCCTTAAAGCTGTTTGTGCTATTTAAAGCGGACTCCGTAACAGGCTTAAACATTCGCCTAACATTATTCAGCATAACCTCCTTTACATAATTCGCCAGGATATACAGACGATTCCGATGGTTAGGACAAACCTTGTATCAGCCGCGCTTTTACGCCACGATCGGTAAACTGAACCGAGGAATATCATGAACGCTTTTAATCCCACGCAGTTTCGCGCGCAGTTTCCCGCGCTAGCCGATGCGGGTGTTTATCTCGATAGCGCCGCTACGGCATTAAAGCCACAGGCAGTCATTGACGCCACGCACCAGTTTTATTGTTTGAGCGCCGGTAACGTTCATCGTAGCCAGTTTGCGCAGGCGCAGCGCCTGACGGCGCAATATGAAGCGGCCAGAGCAAAAGCGGCGCGGCTGTTAAACGCGCCCGATGAAAAAAGTATCGTCTGGACACGCGGCACCACCGAAGCGATCAACATGGTGGCGCAGTGTTACGCCCGTCCTCGTCTGCGCCCCGGCGATGAAATTATCGTTAGCGTCGCCGAGCATCACGCCAACCTTGTGCCCTGGCTGATGGTGGCGCAACAAACCGGCGCGCAGGTCATAAAACTGCCGCTTAATGACCGACGTCTTCCTGATGTTGAGCGTCTGCCGGAACTGATCACGTCGCGCAGCCAGATTCTGGCGCTGGGGCAAATGTCGAACGTAACGGGCGGCTGCCCGGATCTCGCAAGCGCTATCAGCACCGCTCACGCAGCGGGAATGGTCGTGATGGTAGATGGCGCGCAAGGCGCGGTACACTTCCCGGCGGATGTCCAGCAGCTTGATATCGATTTTTATGCTTTTTCCGCTCACAAACTGTATGGTCCAACCGGTATCGGCGTGCTGTACGGTAAGCCGGAGCTTCTTGAGGCGATGTCGCCCTGGCTCGGCGGCGGCAAGATGATCCGTGACGTTAGCTTTGAAGGCTTCACCACTCAAAGCGCTCCCTGGAAACTGGAAGCGGGGACGCCGAACGTCGCCGGGGTCATCGGCCTGAGCGCTGCGCTGGAATGGCTGTCCGATATCGATATTGAACAGGCCGAAAACTGGAGCCGCGGGCTGGCGACGCTGGCGGAAGACGCACTGGCGAAACGTCCGGGCTTTCGTTCGTTCCGCTGCCAGGACTCCAGCCTGCTGGCCTTTGATTTTGTCGGCGTGCACCACGGCGATATGGTGACGCTGCTGGCGGAATACGGTATTGCGCTCCGGGCCGGGCAACATTGCGCCCAGCCATTGCTGGCGGAACTTGGCGTCACAGGGACTCTGCGCGCCTCTTTTGCGCCGTATAATACCCAACATGATGTGGATGCGTTGGTTAACGCCGTTGACCGCGCGCTGGAACTGCTGGTGGATTAATGACAAACCCTCTTTATACCGGACACCCGTTCGGCACAACTGTAACGGAAGAGACGTTACGCGCTATCTTTCTCCCGCTGACCCAGTGGGAGGATAAATATCGTCAGTTGATTCTGTTAGGAAAACAGCTCCCCGCTCTGCCGGATGAATGCAAAGCGCAGGCGAAAGAGATAGCCGGCTGCGAGAACCGCGTCTGGCTGGGCTTTACCCGATCAGATAACGGAACGATGCACTTTTTCGGCGACAGTGAGGGGCGGATTGTCCGCGGCCTGCTGGCGGTATTGCTCACCGCGGTGGAAGGAAAAAACGCCGCCGAATTACAGGCTCGTTCACCGCTGGCGCTGTTTGATGAGCTGGGTTTACGCGCCCAGCTTAGCGCCTCACGCAGTCAGGGGCTGAACGCGCTGAGCGAAGCGATTGTTGCCGCAACGCATAAGCGTTGAAATAGCGTAAATATTCTGTCGCCTGACAGCGCCGTCCGCGGCGGTCAGGCGATGCAGATAAAATAATCCAGTCACTTTATTAGTTTCGGCGTCAGATTTCCCTGATAAACATTCTTTTGATTTTTATCAGCTATCACAATGAAATTACAATGTTAGAATCCATGTTAAAACGGCGTGAAGATTTTAGAGTAAATAAAGCCACTCGATGTAGCGTAGCAGGTGAATTGGAAAATTCATACGTATCGGGTGAAGTTATAACAGGATATGGATAAGTGGAAAAATATCTGCGTAGCGGTACCATGTTTGTGGTACTGGCATTTATATTATGGGGGTTAACACCTTTATATTATCAATATTTATCAGGGGGAAATCTCGCACAAATATTGATATACCGGGTGTTCTGGTCAATTCCATTATTACTGGCAGTAAGATTGTTATTTCGGCAGCGAACGCGATTTCATGATGCCTGGAAAGATAAAAAATCTTTTTTCTTCTGCATGATCGCCGGACTTTTGATGATTGTATCATGGTCATCTTTTATTTATGCGCTAACCCATCATCTGGTGCTTGATGCCAGCCTCGGCTATTTTATCAACCCGCTATTTGTTATTGCGCTGGGATGCATTTTTCTTAAAGAAAAACTGTCGTTGTTTCAGGCCATCGCCGTTTTTTCCGGTGTCTGCGGCCTGACTTTTCAAATTATCATGCTACGGCATTTCCCGGCGCTGGCGCTAACCATGGGATTATCATTTGCGCTATATGGCCTGGCGCGAAAGTTTATACATTATGATGTGATGACATCGATAACGATTGAAACATTATGGGCATTGCCTGTCTCACTATTAATTTTTCTCTTTAGCGATACTGGACCAATTATATCCGCTAATACTCCTTTCTTTTTGTATGTCATGACGGCGCCAGTGACGATCATTCCACTGGTATTATTTGCCATCGCGTTAAATCACACCTCGTTGATTGTCACCGGACTGGCGCAATATATAGAACCGTCTTTACAGTTCTTACTTGCCATTATGATATTTGGCGAGCACATTAATTACGCGGAACTGCTCTGCTTTTGTGCAGTATGGTTCGGGTTGTTTCTATGCATATCTGAAAATTTATATTCCCATTATCTCCGCGCCCGTCTGAAACCGGTGTTCGGCAGGGTACAGCGCTTCTTTCGCTAACGAAGGGCGCAGGGCCGGATACGCGTCTGCGTGACACTCCGCCCCGTCCTTTTATTCTTGTCGCGCCGCTTTAGCCATGATCTTCTTCAGCGCATGGGAAACGGCGACAAAACCGAACGTTGCCGTCACCATCGTCGCCGCGCCGAAGCCAGAGGCGCAATCCATCCGTTTTGGCCCTTCTGCGGTAGCTTTCATCGCGCATACGGAACCGTCCGCCTGTGGGTAAACCAGCGCTTCGGTGGAAAAAACACAGTCCACGCCCAGCTTACCTTTACTGTTCTTCACTACGCCAAAATTATGTTTCAATCTCTCACGCAGTTTTGCCGCCAGCGGATCCTGGATGGTTTTCGCCAAATCAGCGACCTGGATTTGTGTCGGATCGATCTGCCCGCCTGCGCCGCCAGTGGTCACTAAAGGAACCTTATATCGGCGACAGTACGCAATCAGCGCGGCTTTTGGACGAACGCTGTCAATGGCGTCAATGACATAGGTAAAACCCGCGTTCATATAACCCGCCACATTATCCGGCGTGATGAAATCATCGATAACCGTTACCCGGCACTCCGGGTTAATTTGCCGAATCCGTTCGGCCATCACTTCCGCTTTCGCCAACCCGACGTTATCACGCAACGCATGGATCTGACGGTTCGTATTGGTCACGCAGACATCGTCCATATCAATCAGCGTAATCGCGCCGATGCCCGTACGCGCCAGCGCCTCTGCCGCCCATGATCCCACCCCGCCGATTCCTACGACGCAGATATGCGCCTCAGCAAACCGCTGCAGCGCTTTTTCACCGTACAGACGCGCGGTGCCGCCAAAGCGTTGGCGCCAGGCATCACTTATCACCACTGACATATGACCTCAGAATAAAAAAAGGTGAGGTTATTCCTCACCCCTGCTCACTATTTTCAGGCCCGATAGCGATCGCGTTATCGGGCAATCCGGTTGTCGCAGAATACCACAATCAGCCGCTAAACACGTTACCGGCGCCCGGCGCGCTTTTTAACACCCAGACGCGACCATAGTGATTATACCATCCGGCACGATGTCCGGCATCCGGGCCGATCCCCTGGTAAATATCAAAGTGCTGGCCTTTAATCGCTCCGCCGACATCCAGCGCGACCATCAAACGTAGCTCATACTGACCGCTAAATTTACCGTTGTTATCCAGCAACGGTACTTCCGCCAACAAGGTCGTGCCAGGCGGAATGATGCTGCGGTCGGAGGCGACGGATGCTCGCCCAATCAGCGGTACAGCGCTGGCACCTTTGACCGGCGCAAAAGATTGCGGCTTAAAGAAGACGAACGACGGGTTCTGCTCCAGTAATTCACGCACTTCCGCTTCGCTGTGCTTCTCTCCCCATTCGCGTATAGCCTGCATCGACATATCTTCTTTTTTCACTTCACCGCGATCGATAAGCACTTTACCAATACTGCGATAAGGCCAGCCATTTTTACCGGCATAACTAAAGAAGTTCAGCGGACTACCATCACCGAAATCAATATAACCGCTGCCCTGGACATCCATAATAAAGTTATCCATCAGCGAATTACTCCAGGCCAGGATGTACTTATCGCTCAGCGCGCCTGCGTAGATCTGGGCGCGGGACGGTAAGCGCCCGCGTTTTGGCGGCATACTATAGATAGGGTACTGGAACGCGCCCTGGCGCGTATGGCGAGCCTGAACGACGGGCGTATAGTAGCCCGTGAACTGGACGTTACCGTAGTTGTCGGTGCCTTCCATCTGCCAGGCATCGATACCAAACTGGCGCATAGTGCGCGTATCGCCTCCGGAACGTAACCAGTTCTGGACAGCGTTATAGACGTTGCTTTGATTGGTGTATAAACGCGGCGACGCGGAACGGATCTGGTCGACCTGCTCGGCAAAGTCACCAGCATTAATCGGCGCACCCACTGCGTCCGGCTGGTTTACCAGGGAGAAGGGCTGGGTAAATTTCCCGTCCTTATATTGCTGACCGCGATCGGTCGGTTTTGATGAACAGGCAGCCAGCATTGCCAGCATTACGCCTGTCGCCACATATTTTGCCCAACGTCCTTTCATGGTGTCTCGTCTTCTGCGTAATCGAAAGTGCCCGGTGAAGATAACAAACCGTCCGAAGTAATGAAATGCGATCGCGATCTCATTATGTAAATTCGTTTAAAAATCGCGCTATCTGCGGTGTATTTGCGCAATTCATGAGAAATTAGCGATTTATATGAAAAAAGGGTTGCAACAAAAGCTCAGCGGAGTATAGTGCGCATCCACGGACGCGGGGTGGAGCAGCCTGGTAGCTCGTCGGGCTCATAACCCGAAGGTCGTCGGTTCAAATCCGGCCCCCGCAACCAATTACAATGAGAATGCAAGTTTAGACGGACGCGGGGTGGAGCAGCCTGGTAGCTCGTCGGGCTCATAACCCGAAGGTCGTCGGTTCAAATCCGGCCCCCGCAACCAACTTAATGAACACCCTTACGGGTGTTTTTTTGTATCTGTCGTCTGGTCCGCAACGACAGTGCGGGCAGCAGCATCCTACTTACCCGCGCAATAAACTCGCCGTCATCTCAGGTTAACTTCTTCTCGCCAGCGTCGCCCCATCGGCAAAATACGCTTTAATGCCCGCCAGAATCGACTCTGCGACCTGTTGCTGGAACGTCGCAGTCTTGAGCTTGCGTTCTTCTTCAATGTTACTGATAAACGCCGTCTCGACCAGAATAGACGGAATATCGGGCGCCTTTAACACCGCAAACCCCGCCTGCTCGACCTTGTTTTTATGCAGGTCATTAATTTTACCAAGCTGCTTCAACACCGCTTTACCGAATTTCAAACTATCGGCAATGGTCAGCGATTGCACCATATCGAACATCGTATGGTCGACATAACGGTCACCGCTTTTGCTCACGCCGCCAATTAAGTCCGAGGCGTTCTGCGTTTGCGCCAGATATTTCGCCGCGGTACTGGTGGCGCCTTTGGTCGATAGCGCGAATACGGATGAACCGCTAGGCTGCCGGCTGGTGAAGGCATCCGCATGAATAGAGACAAACAGGTCGGCGCGCTGTTTCTGCGCTTTCGCCACCCGGACTTTTAACGGAATGAAGATGTCTTCATTGCGCGTCATATAGACCTTCATGTTGCCTTCTTTTTCGATCAACGCGCGCAGGCGGCGGGCTATCTGGAGCACCACGTCTTTTTCACGCGTTTTGTATTTGCCTATCGCGCCGGGGTCTTCGCCGCCGTGTCCCGGATCAAGCATAATAACAATGGGGCGGTCGCGCCCCGCTTTACCGGGCTGCGGCCCGCTTTGCGAAGGCGGCACCTGCTTATCCAGATCGCCTTTATTGTAGTCTTCCAGCAGCGCCAGCAGCGGATCCTGCATATCCTGCGCATTGGCAGGATAAAGATCCATCACCAGACGTTCTTTAAAGCCTGCCACAGGCGCCAGCGCAAATAGCTGCGGCTTCACGTTTTGTTTTAGCTCAAAGACCATACGCACAGTCTTAGGATCAAACTGCCCTACCCTTGCGGATTTGATATACGGATCGTCGCTGCGAATCTGCGCGCCAATGCCTTTAAGCACCGAGTTCAGATTCACATCCTCAATATCTACTACCACGCGGTCCGGGTTACTTAAGGCAAATTGTTTATATTTCAGCAGACGATTCGACTCTACCGTGACGCGGGTATAGCTGGACGCAGGCCAGATACGCACCGCAACGACCTGGCTTACGGCAGCCAGCCCGACCTGGCTCACGCTTAATAGCCACATGGCGCCCGCGCCTTGTAGTAAACGGCGACGGCTGATTGCTGAATTGGCTCCCGACATGCTTCTCCCGAGCAAAAACTAAATAGAGATCATACAAAGTTCATCCAAATTGACCGGAAACTTTAGCGAATGACGCATAATCTGTCATCTATAAAAGGGTAAACATTCTTTTTATATTCACGGCATTACTAAGAAAAGCGATCGGACCGCATAAAATTTACGCTTGCACAGAGGGTAAAAACAGAATAAAAATACACTAATTTCGAATAATAATTCACTAGTGGGGCGCGCAATGATAAAGGAACGTAAAACCGAACTGGTAGAAGGGTTTCGCCATTCAGTTCCCTATATCAACACCCATCGCGGAAAAACCTTTGTCATTATGCTCGGCGGCGAAGCCATTGAGCATGACAATTTTTCCAGCATCGTTAGCGATATCGGGCTACTGCATAGCCTCGGTATTCGCCTTGTCGTGGTGTATGGCGCGCGACCGCAAATCGACGCCAATCTGGCCGCGCATCATCATGAACCGATCTACCACAAAAACACACGGGTGACGGACGCCAAAACACTGGAGCTGGTGAAACAGGCCGCCGGTTTACTCCAGCTTGATATTACCGCCCGTCTGTCGATGAGTCTGAACAATACGCCGTTGCAGGGCGCGCACATTAATGTCGTCAGCGGCAATTTCACCATTGCGCAGCCGCTGGGCGTTGATGATGGCGTGGACTACTGTCATAGCGGCCGTATCCGGCGCATTGATGAAGATGCGATCAACCGCCAGTTGGATAACGGCGCGATCGTTCTGATGGGGCCGGTCGCCGTCTCAGTGACCGGCGAAAGTTTTAATCTGACTTCAGAAGAGATTGCCACTCAACTCGCCGTTAAACTGAAAGCGGAAAAAATGATCGGTTTCTGTTCTTCTCAGGGCGTTACCAATAGCGAGGGCGGCATCATTTCTGAACTCTTCCCGAATGAAGCGCAGGCGCGGGTGGAAGAGTTGGAAGCGCAGGGCGATTACAACTCCGGAACCGTACGTTTTTTGCGCGGCGCGGTAAAAGCCTGTCGTAGCGGCGTTCGTCGTTGCCATCTGATCAGCTATCAGGAAGATGGCTCGCTATTACAGGAATTGTTCTCGCGTGATGGTATCGGTACGCAGATCGTCATGGAGAGCGCCGAGCAGATCCGCCGCGCCACCATCAACGATATTGGCGGTATTCTGGAGCTTATCCGCCCACTGGAACAGCAGGGCATTCTGGTACGCCGTTCCCGTGAACAACTGGAGATGGAGATCGATAAATTTACCATTATTCAGCGCGATAATATGACTATCGCCTGCGCGGCGCTGTATCCTTTTGTGGATGAGAAAATAGGCGAAATGGCCTGCGTAGCGGTACATCCGGATTACCGCAGCTCATCGCGTGGAGAAGTGCTTCTGGAGCGGGTTGCCGCCCAGGCGCGGCAAATGGGGCTGCGTAAATTGTTTGTTCTGACGACGCGCAGTATTCACTGGTTCCAGGAGCGCGGTTTTACGCCTGTCGATATAGAGTTACTGCCTGAGAGCAAGAAAAAAATGTATAACTATCAGCGACGTTCAAAGGTGCTGATGGCAGATTTAGGATAACAAGGGGGGCCTGATGGCGCTGCGCTTATCAGGCCTACGCTCGAAAGCATCATTTGGAGGCCGGATAAGACGCTACGCGTCGCCATCCGGCGAGAACTCGTCTTATCCGGTACGACTGACTTCATCAAATAAGGTGGCTAGCCCGCTGCGCCGCTCCGTACGCGTCACAATCGCGCCTGCCAGGATCCGTTCATCGGCATACAGCGATAACCGCCGCCGCGCCCGCGTAACAGCGGTATACACCAGCTCCCGCGTCACGACCGGCGAACGTTGGCTGGGTAAAATCAGCGCGGCGTGATCAAATTCAGACCCCTGTGATTTATGTACCGTCATCGCCCAGGTTGTATCATGTTCCGGCAGACGGCTGGGCTGAACGGACTTGATCGTGCCGTCCGGCATCACAAACCAGACGCGTAACCCCTGCCCGCGATCGAGCGCAATACCAATATCGCCGTTAAATAACCCCAGCGCGCTATCGTTGCGCGCAATCATTACCGGACGCCCTTCATACCAGCGAGAGTGCGGATGCCGCTGAATTTTTCGTTGCTGCACCATCGCCTGCTCAATGCGGTCATTCAGTCCCCTCACGCCAAATGGGCCTTCGCGCAGCGCACAAAGCAGTTGATACTCATTGAAAGCCTGAAGGATTGCCTCCGGCGCCGCTTTTTCATGCAGCAACCGCAGGTAGCGACCATAGCCCGCCAGCGCTTCATCCAGCATCCCGGCATAATCGTCGCTGCTTTGCAATGTACGCTTCTCTATATCGCTAAACCCCTGCTGAAAAACAGCCTGGATTGCCGACCTGTCGCCGCAGTTAATCGCCGCCGCCAGCTTGCCGATGCCAGAATCGCTGCCGAAACGGTAGCTCTTTTGCAATAAACAGAGGCTATCGCGTAAAGACGCGGCTTGCATTCCGGCCCCCGCCGGAATGGCGCTCCCTGTGAGTCGACTTAGCTGTCGGGCGCGTTCCGCCGTAAACCCTGCGTTGACATAGGCGCAAATATCGCCCAACACAGCGCCCGCCTCAACGGATGCCAACTGATCGCGATCGCCAAGAAAAATGACCCGCCCGTGCGGCGGCAGAGCGTCAATCAAACGTGACATCATCGGCAAATCAATCATTGATGCTTCATCGACCACCAGCACGTCCAGATGCAGCGGGTTGCCCGCATGATGGCGTAATCGCTGGCTGCCGGGCTGTGCGCCCAGCAGTCGGTGCAGCGTACTGGCGTCCTCCGGTATACGCTTTTTCTGCGCATCGGTAAGAGGAAGCTGACGCAACGCCGCGCCGAGCGACTCCGTCAGGCGTGCGGCCGCTTTCCCGGTCGGCGCCGCCAGCCGGATACGGCAACGTTCGCCATCCGCCATTTGAATTAATGCCGCCAGCAGCTTCGCGACGGTGGTGGTTTTACCGGTACCGGGACCGCCTGAAATCACGGAGATACGGCGAGTTAGCGCTACGGCGGCGGCCACCTTTTGCCAGTTCACCTCCTCTGTCGGAGGGAATAGCGCGTCCAGAATACGGGATAACTGATCTTCATCTACGGCGATGGCCTGGTTAACCTCGTTAAAAAAGCGCGCAACCGTACGTTCGTTGCACCACATGCGATTCAGGTAGAGACGATCGCCGCACAGAATTAACGGCGCGGGGCTATCGCCGCAGCTAACCGCCGCAGACGCCAGTAACCGCTTTTTCCAGTCGATTGGCGTAGGCGTTTCGCTTATCCAGGCGACCAGTAAGGGATGCGCCTCCTCCGTTAACGTTAAACGCGACAACGGCAGACACACGTGACCTTCACCTGCGTCATGACTAAGCAGCGCTGCCGCCAGCGTCACGGCGGGATCGTCGTTACCGGCGACGGTTAAAGCAAACTGGGCATCAATGGGCCGTAAGAGTTTTTGTTCAACGGCCTCCAGCAACCGCTCCTGGATTGTCATTGCGCCTCCTCACTCATTTCACCTGCAAACATATCATCCAGTTGGTTAATTAACGCCGCCGCAGGACGAGTGGTAAAAATACCCTGCTGCGGACGTTCGCTATCCACCCCGCGTAAAAAGAGATAGATGACACCGCCGAAATGGCGTTCATAGTCGTAATTCGCCATGCGATGACGAAGGTAACGGTGCAATGCCAGCGTATAAAGCTGGTACTGCAAATCATAGCGATGCGCCTGCATCGCCGCAGCCATCGCCGTCTGGGTATAAGCGGCGCTATCCTCGCCCAGCCAGTTAGATTTATAGTCGAGCAGGTAATAGCGCCCCTCATAACGAAAAACCAGGTCGATAAAGCCCTTTAACATGCCGCGAACCTGCATGAAATCCAGCGCAGGGCAACCTGCTGAAAGCGGGTCGTACCGACGAATCAACGCATCCAGCTCTCCGGCGGTAAGCGGCTGGGCAATCGGCAGATAAAACTCCATTTCGACCTGTTTTTCACGCTCGGTCAGCACGCTCAGACTAACGCCCGTCTCGTTAAGGGGAACGTGTAACACGGTGTCCAGCCAGCGGGTAAGTACGGGCTCCCATCGCGTTTCAAAACCACTCAGCTCCAGTTTTTCCTGTACCCATTGGGGGTCTATCGGTTGAGTAAAATCAAGCTCTTCAAACAGGCTGTGCAAAAATGTTCCCGGCGATGCCCCGCGAGGAAAGTGATGCGGCGTCATTGCCGGCGCTTCCGCCGCTTCGCCAACGCCTGCGGCGTCAATGTCGAGACGAGGAATAAGATCTTGCGCCACGCTATGTCCCCGCTGCTGCAAACCGGAATAACTGGTGACGCGCCAGCTATCATAAAGCAGGCGTTGCAGCGTTCTGGCGCTGAGTTCCGCGTGCGATGCAGCGGCAATTTGCCAGCGGTCGTTATCCGTATTGCCTGGCGTTCGACACACGATATCCTCGTCGCATAGCGCCTCAATACAGGCGCGAAGGCCTGCGGCATCCATCGGTTCGCCTTTTTGCAGGAGTCGCCCAAGCGCGCTTTGGTGCACATCCGTCTCGCCTTTCTTATCACTGCGACGCCGCACCAGCGGCGCGACGCCGAGGCTGCAATGCCACACTGCACGAGTCAGCGCGACATAAAGTAGGCGCAGGTCTTCCGCCAGGCGCTCGGCTTCCGCCAGTGCTACGCTCTCTTCGGCGTGACTAAGGTCCAGCACCGCCTCGTAGGAGTGCCTGTCGTGATAAAAAGCCTGGTCCTGCACGCGGAAATGGGTGATAAAAGGTAACCAGACCAGCGGGTATTCCAGACCTTTCGATTTATGAATGGTGACGATTTGCACCAGATGCTTATCGCTTTCCAGACGTAGTTGCTGGCTGGAAGCATTGCTATCGGGTTCAAGGATATGTTGCGCCAGCCAACGCACCAGCGCATGTTCGCTTTCCAGCTGCGAACCGGCTTCCTGTAACAGTTCGCTAATATGCAGAATATCCGTCAGCCGACGTTCGCCTCCCGCCGTCGCCAGCAGGTTTTCAGCAATATTGCGCGCCGACATTAGCGCGCGCAGCATAGGCATCACGCCGCGTTTATGCCAAATCTGTCGGTAGCCATCAAACTCTTCAACAACCGCATCCCACGCATTTTCATCATTGTTAAGCGTTTCGATATCCAGCGCGGTAAGGCCCATCATTGATGTCGCCAGAGCGCTACGCAGCGTATTCTCACGTTCGGGCGCCATCACCGCCTGCAACACCCACAGCATTTCCTGCGCTTCGAGCGTTTCGAATACGCTGTCGCGGTTAGAAAGATAGACGGAGGGGATCGCCAGTAAGGTCAGCGCATCCCGTATCAGCGCGGCTTCCCGCCTGCTGCGCACCAGCACGCTGATATCCGAGGCGCGAACGGGCCGCGACGAATCGCCGTTCGTCAGCAGCGCGTCGCCCGTTTGCCCGGCACGCAGCCAGTCGCGAATTTGCGTGGCGCACACCTGCGCCATATAACTTTGATAATCGCCCGAACCGCAGCTTTCCCCCTCCATTAGCCACAGGGTCATCGCCGGTTGAGGCGCGTCATTCACTTTAAATTGCAGCGACTGGTTTCTGGGCGCAAACTTTACCGGACTGAAGGGAATATCGCGGAACATAAAGGCGTCGTTCATCTGACTGAACAGCTTGTTAACGCTATTCACCATCCCCGGCGCGGAGCGCCAGTTAGTGTCAAGCGTATAGTGCGCGCTCACTTCGCTGCGAGCCTTCATGTAGGTAAAGATATCCGCGCCACGAAACGCATAAATCGCCTGTTTAGGATCGCCAATCAGCAATAGCGCCGTATCGGGTTGATGTCGCCAGATACGGCGAAAAATACGGTACTGTTGTGGGTCGGTATCCTGAAATTCATCGATCATCGCCACCGGAAAACGGGTACGAATCGCCGCAGCCAGCGCCTCGCCGCTTTCACTACGCAGCGCGGTATCTAAACGGCTGAGCATATCGTCAAACCCCAGCTCGCCGCGCCGGCGTTTTTCCTGAGCCACCGTTTCACGGATCTCTGAGAGCGCTCGGGTAAGAACCAGATCTTTAATCGATAGCGGTTCGCCTAACAGGTTATCGATGGCGACAAACAATGGGTGCTGGGGCGTCACGCCGCCAGCTTTGGTGCGCTCAGCTAAAAAACGCTGTGAAAATTTTCCCAACGCCTCGGGTAATTGATAGTTTTTCGTCTCTTCTTGCGCCCACGCGGTGATCTTTTCGATCCATTTCGCCTGATTGCCGCGGTTGAATTTTCTGCGATCGATGCCGGATGATTCGATCAGCGCGTCCAGCTCGCTAACCGCCTCACACCACTGCTGCTTCACCTGGTTGATGCGCGCCAGGATCTGTTCATGACGCGATGCCAGCGTCTCCTCCTGCGATGGCGGCGCTTTAATGACCGGCGCTTCGCCCTGCAGATAACGATCGATATCCTTTAAGAGCGCCTTCGGTCCCTTCCACACGTCAAACACCACCTGCGCGATGTCGCGCGGCAGCGGATAGCAATGACGCCGCCAGAAATCGGCGCAGGCCTGATAACGCAACAAAGATTCGTCTTCAATAAGCTGTTGCTCAAACAACATACCGGATTCGAAAGCGTTCAGGCTGAGCATACGCTGGCAAAAACCGTGGATGGTAAAGACCGCGGCCTCGTCCATTTGTCGTTCCGCCAGTAATAACCACTGCGCGGCCTGCTTTTTATCGCTAATTTCTTCCAGCAAGCGGGCATACAGCGGATTATCCGTGCTTTCCCGCAGACAGGCGATGCGCAACTCATGGATATTACTGCGGATTCGCCCACGCAGCTCTTCAGTGGCGGCCTCCGTAAAGGTTACCACCAGCAGTTCTTCAACGGTCAACGGACGGGGAAATGCGGCACTGCCGCCTAAACCGAGCAATAACCGCAGATACAGCGCCGCGATAGTAAACGTTTTGCCTGTGCCCGCTGATGCTTCAATCAGACGCTCGCCTGTCAGGGGCAAGCGTAGAGGATCAAGAGTCTCGGCGACATCATTCATTCTTTTCGCTCATTAGAGGTAACGTTTGCTGCAATGCGCTGACGTTATCCCACACTTTCCAGCCTGTCGGATGCACGTATTCTGCTTTTCCATTCTGGCTACCGGCAATCTGTGACAATATTGCCATACCTTGTGGTTCCACCACCGCCTGGTGGAAGAAGTCGGCAAGCTTTTGTGGCGTCAGCAATTTTATCTGAGCGATGATTTTATCACGCGAGTCAAAGCGCATATTACCCCGATCGAAATCCTTGCTTAAGCGGGATGCTTCTTCGCCCAACGTTTGCGGCGCCTGGCGCATTTGCGTAATGATCGCCTGCTGAATTTGGGCGAACTCTTCCGGCTTCATCGCCCTCAGCTTCGCCTCGGCGTCAGGGAAAAATGCCTGATAGCGTTGCCACAGGTAAGAGGGCTGTTTATCGTTGCTCTGTAGCAGGAATCCCATTCCCCACTGACGGCCAACGCTCATCGGAAAGGCGAAAACGGCGTATCCCAGTTGCTCTTCGGTTCGTAGCTGATTGTAAAACCACGGTTGAACAATCTGACCTAACATCGCGCTGTAGGCGGCGCTGACATACTCGTCGTAGCCGACCGGGACAAAGACCGCGGCTAACGCGGAGTCGGTGCTACTGCCCGCTTTTTCAAATATTACGGACTGCTTTTTCTCAACCACCACGTCTTTGTTACGACACCACGCCGATCCGTTCGCCGCGAGCTGTTTTTGGACATCTTGCGCCAGAGAGGTCGCCTGGGCTTCGCTCATATTTCCTATAACCAGAAATTCCGGACGAGCGCCCGTTTTTAACGCATTACGATAGGCCATCACCTCTTTCAACGTAATGGACGGCAGCAAAGCGCGACGTTCATCACGGGAAAAATAAGGCACCTGCGAAATCATCTGCACCGGCATAATCGCCTGTTCGTAGGCTTTTCCCTTCTCCGCAGAATCCATCATCTGCGTATACCAGGATTTCGCCTGCGCCAGCTGTTCCTCCGTGGCGTCGTAGCTAAAATATCCTTCCAGCAACGCCAGGAAAAGCTGCGGTAAACGCTGGGTATAACCGTTCGCAGTGACCATCAGACCATTGTTGGCGTTAGTGGAAAAGCTAATGCCGCCCACTGCCGCCTGGTTGCTGAGCTGATCGAGCGCCATTCCCGCCAGATAATCATTAAGGGCGAACAGTACCTGATTGCGGGCGCTGTCCATCGCCTGCGGATTACGCAATACCACGCTCACGTCAGCTTTTGGCTCGCTGGCGAAATAACGACTCGGCGCATAAACCACGCGCAAATCCGCTTTATCGACAATCAGTTCTGGCCGCACGTAGTTTTTGTCATTCTTAACAAGCGTGAAATCATCAGGAATATAGGGGTTTAACTCCGGCAGCGACAACGCAATGCCCTGTGCTTTTTGCTGCCAGTTTTTAAACGCCTGTTCGCTAATCTTATCGACCTGATAAGGCGCATCCACAAAATACGCCGTCTTATTATGGGGTTCCTGGGGACTGATGTACCAGATGCGCGCATTCTGCGGCGTCATCATCGCCAGGCGATTTTTGATAGCGGCAGGATCGTAACGATCGGCGATATTCGCCGCATCCAGCGTATGCGCTACCGGGACGCGGATCATAGTGTCCGCCAGCCATTCGACATAGTCCATATCGCGGGTAATCGACGGATAGCGGAAGTCGAGATCCAGCACATGCGCCAGCTCGTCAAAGTAACGTTTGTCTATCCCTTTTTCACGTAACGTATTGAGATAGCTGAAGATAGCTGCGACAACTTCATCACGATTGGCCAAACCTTTATCGGTCAGCGTTGCCGAAATGGCAAATACGCCGCTGTTACCATTAACAATCGGATCGGAATCCGCGCTAATACCTTCGACCAGTCCTTGTTTTTGCAGCCAGTCAGAGAGCGTCCCTGGGCTACGATTGCCAATTAGATAAGAGACCAGTTCATCGGTCTTGCTGCGGAACTGCGCGCTATTGTTATCAATACGAAACTCCACGCGCAGCACTTTACGCGGTAGTGCCGGCACGTAATGAATAATGATACCCTTCTGCGCCTCGGTGATGACAGGTACGGTAATTTCCGGTTTTTTAATCTGTTTATTCGGCACGCGGCCATAGGTTGCGGCGGCAATACTCGCCAGTTCCGGCAAGGGTTTATTACTGTAAATCACTGCCTTCATCAGATTAGATGAATAGTATTTTTCATGAAAAGCGATCAACGCCTGTTGCACCGGATTTCCCGGCTTATCGCTTAACGTTTCCAGATTGCCGCCAGAAAAGTGCGAGCCTGGATGCGCCGGGTTAATGGTTTCGGCGCTTACCTGCGCCATACGCATACCGTCGCGGGTGCGCGCCATCGTCAGCTCGGCATTCACCGCGTTTCGTTCGCGTTCGGCATACTTTTTATCGAGCAATGGCGCGGCAATGGCGTCGGCCAGGCGATCTACGGCGCCTGGTAGCGCGTCGTTTTCAACCTCCAGGTAGAAGGCTGTTCGATAAGGCGCGGTGCTGGCGTTGTGGCTACCGCCATGTCTTTTAAGGTATTCGGCAAGGCTATCCGCCTGCGGATATTTTTTTGACCCCATCAGGCACATATGCTCAAGATAATGAGCAAGCCCCTGATGAGCCTCAGGATCTTCAAGCGATCCAACGGGTACCACTAACGCTGAAAGCGACTTTACAGCCTGCGGATCGGATACCAGCAACACCACCATGTCATTATCAAGACGTATCGCCTGATACTGCCGGGTATCTTTATCGCTTTTACGGATAGTTTCTTGCAGCGGTTGCCAACCGATATCCGCCTGAACTGCAGGCCCCCAGAGGGCGACCAATAACAATAACGCTTTGAACCAGGTGCTGCGGGGCATTCACGGACCTCATCATTAACTTTCATTCCCACTCATCTGTATGGCCACGTAAACCATCGACCTGAGCAGAACGGGATATTATTGTGCTGAACCAGGCAGCATCTTTTTATCAGTAATCAGTCCGTGACGAAGAGCGCATCATAGTCGAAGCCTTTTAATTGCGCGATTTTCATACAATCAACGAGACTGATTAAAACGAAACAGCGGTAACAGGTAATGTCGGGACTGCGCAATGATAGCCTGCAACGTTTCAGATTCCAGCTGACGCCAAAGACGTTGATACCAGATATCTTCGCCTTCGCCGCTCACCATCATGTTGCCTTCATAAGCCTGTAAAAACTTTGTCCTGGCCTTCTGTAAGGTATCATCGTCGTCTAACATGACATCATTTTCAGCGTCATAACAGGCTTTTATCCATGCGCCGCCGCTTTCCGGCAGTACCAATAGCGGAGAAGACATGCCTTCCCGGTAGCCTTCAATCAGTTGCGCCAGGTAAGCCATTGCCTGCGTTTTATCAAGAGGCGGAAATCGCCACTCTCCCTCTTTGCGCAAAAACAGGCGACTTTCGCCACTCCCGCCGCTGGCACAATAGACAAGGTGTTCCAGCCAAAGTTGCACACCTTGCGCCACGCTGATTAAAGCGGGACGCCAGCGCAATAATCCATCCTCCTGTACCTGCGGTAGCCAGCCGGTTAGCTGAACGCCATTGCAAAGCAGATCCACTTCCAGGCTTTGGCTCGGCTTACGGCAGGCGATGACCCGGCTTGCCAGTTGCTGCATCTCCTGACATTGCGCATCCCAGAATATTTCGCCAAACGCGCCGTAAGGCAACTCTCCCGCAGCCCGGAAACGGCGGAACAAGCGTTCGGCGTCGTCCTCTTCAACCAGCGTATTGAGCAACTGTTGGTTAAGTTGATATCGCGTCAATCCCTCTAATTCAAACGGTTCCGCATCAGGAATCTCACTCTCTTCCGAGCGGAAATTAACCTGAAGCCGCATCTGAAAAAATGCGCGTACCGGATGGGCCCAAAAACGCTGCAGACTTTCCAGAGTCAATGTTTCCGGCATCGTAAAAGGAAGCGGCTGCACAAAGTCAGAATGCGCTTTTCCCGATTGACTCGCCGCGGGCAACCACTCTCTGGCATAACTTTGCTGTTCGCCGGGTTGGTAATTTTGCGCATCAAAAGGCATACGGGTATGCAGACGCGTAATATGCGCTTTGACTCGTGCTTCGCTCTCATCACAGGTCAGCGTTTCGTCGCCCGGCAAATAGTGGCTTTGTCCGATGTAATCCACCAATTCTTGCACCAGTACAGAGGGAAAGCGTTCGCTATTATCCTGGATGGAGCGACCGATGTAGCTGATATACAGCGTCTGCTGCGCCGAGATTAACGCTTCCAGAAACAGGTAGCGGTCATCGTCGCGACGGCTACGATCCCCGCGCATGGGTTTTTGGCTCATCAGGTCAAAGCCCAACGGCGCAAGCTGGCGCGGGTATACGCCGTCGTTCATTCCCAGCAGGCAAACGACTCTGAACGGAATGGAACGCATCGGCATCAGCGTACAAATATTGATGGGGCCCGCCAGGAAGCGCTGGCTAATACGTTCCTGATCCAGACGCTGCGCCAGTTCATCCCGCAGTAGCGAAATCGGTACCGCGTCGCCATATTCCGCCGCAACGCCTTCGGCGATAATGGCCTGCCACTGCTGTTCAATCAATGTCATTGCCGCTTCCGTGTCCGCATCGGGCAGGAAGAAATCATTGAGCATGTCGCGACAAACGGGCAGCCACTCTTCCAGCGGTCGCTCCTGCGCCAGACCGCGCCGCCAGATATTAAGCTGCATCAGCAGCGAAGCCAGATGCCCGACCAGCTCAGCAATCAGACCGCTGGATTCGTCATAAGGCAGAACCGACTGCCACTCGCCCTGGGCGCTTTCCATCGCATACCCCAGCAGCATACGCGTCAGGCCAAATTGCCATGTATGCTGCCCTGTGGCAGGAAGTTCCAGCTCGCGTACGTTGTCATCGTCAATTCCCCAGCGAATGCCTGACTCATTGACCCACAAGCGCAAATAACGCAGCCCTTCTTCGTTGATCGTAAAGCGGGCAGCCAATACCGGTACGTCTAACAACGCCAGAACATCCTCGGAGACGAAGCGGCTGTCCGGTAACGAAAGCAGGCTGATAAATGCCTGTAACACCGGATGTGACTGACGCGCCCGCCGATCGGAAATGGCATAAGGCAGATAGCGCTCCGTTGGCGCGCTACCAAATACCGCCTGGATAAACGGGCTATAGCTGTCAATATCAGCCACCATAACGATAATGTCGCGCGGCGTTAGCGTCGGATCGGCTTCCAGCATCGCCAGCAGGCGATCGTGCAGTATTTCCACCTCGCGCTGCGGGCTGTGACAAACGTGAAAAGAGAGGCTGTTATCCTCGGGATCGAGCAGACGCTTATTGTCGCTGCGCGAATACTCCTCAAGATTTACGCCCGCCACCGCATGGCTTTCCAGTTCAAGAATATCCGCCTGAATCCGATGCAAAAGATTATCTGGCGTAATATCAACAAACGCATCCAGTTCCTGGCTGTTTTCCAGTTCAGATAGCAGGTAGATATAATCCCGCCCCAGTTTTCCCCATGAGGCCAGTAGCGGATTACCGATATCCTGTTCACCGTCGCTGTTAAATAAGGCTTCCGGATTCTGGTTTTCACGGAACAACGGTAAATGACGGTCTTCAAAACTGTGACGACGCTGGCGAGCCATGAGTTTTGCCAGCCAGGCTGGGTCTTTAATATCCCCCCAGTAATACCGACACGGATTAGTAAAAAGGAGATGGATTTCAATATGTTTACCCAGCGCCTGCAATGCTCTGAGATACACTGGCGGTAACGCGGAAATGCCGCAAATAAAAACGCGGGACGGCAACCCTGGCGGGCAGGCGGTCGCGCTCTCCAGCGTCTGAATAAAGCGTTGGTAGAGATTGGCGCGATGCCAGCGCGGCTGCCCCAGCGCGGCGGTATATTCCACCAATGCTTTCCACAACGGCGCCTGCCAGTTTTGCGCCTCCCCCAGACCTTCCACGGTTTTTCCCGCTTCCCACTGCGTAAGCCAGTCAGGCCGATAAACCAGATACTGATCGAACAGGTCGGCGGCGCGCGCGGAAAGCTGAAAGAGTTTGCGTTTATCGGTGTCGTCGGTCAGATAATGGCGCAGCAGTACAAACTCATCCTTATCCAGCAACTGCGGCAGCAAGGTCATCAGTTTCCAGCTCATGCTTTGTTTGCTGAAAGCGCTTTCTTTGGGGATATCCGGCAACACGCGGACAAACATCTCCCAGATAAAACTCGCCGGTAACGGAAAAGCGATATTCGCCGCAATACCAAACTTTTGTGAAAGGGTCATCTGCAGCCACTGCGCCATACCCGTGCTTTGCACCAGAATCATTTCTGGTTCAAAGGGATCATCCAGCCGCTCGCGTTCGACGATGAACTCCATCAACGCTTCCAGCACATCCAGACGATTGGAGTGGTAGACCCTTAACATAATTACTCCTGACGATTAACGATTTGGACAATGCAAGCGCGTCATCTGCCCCTGCCTGCCAGAGGGTGAAACCATCGTGACGCTGATGCTGACACATCCCGATTGCGTTGTCTGCATCCGGTTGGCCTTCCAGTCCTCAGCAGGCGAAAATGGATACAGCGCCGTTTGCTGCCACGCCTGCCGCCAGATCTGGAGATACTGGTGTCGTAATGCAAAACTGTGCATTAATACCCGCTGATAGCCTGACAGCGCGGTGACGATCATTACCATTAGAACCATCGCCACTAAAACTTCCGGGAGGCTAAACCCGCGTTGTAAATTCAGGGGATGCGACATAACGCCACCTCTTTTAACGGACAAAAATCGCTCCAGCCGTGGGGAGAAAAGACAATGCTTCCCTGAATGACGTTTCCCAAACGCCATAACGTCATGCCGTCATCTTGCGCCGCCATCACCACCTCATCCCCCGATAATCTCCGCAAACAGACTCTCGCTCCTGAAGAGGAATAGCGCCGACATTCCATTTCGGTTACGCCTGACCATAGCTGCCCCCGTCCCCATTCCAGCGCCGACTGCACAAGCGCCTGGCGTTGTATCGCCAGGCTCTGCGTCGTCACGCGGGCGGCATAGCTGGCCTGCTGCTGATTTACGCCTTGCAGTAGCAGACTGCCCAGAATCAGTATTAAAAGCGCCAGTATTAGCGAAGAAGCGCCACGTTCCCGATTCACAGATTAAATCCCGTTACGCTGTATTGCGCGTCAATAACCGTCTGAGGCTCGGCTTTGCTGGCGCCGCGCAGATGCAGCATGAGCACTGGCGAGAATCCCGTTATATCCCGGCGCTCAACGGTAAACGCCGTGATGAGTACCGTATTGGGATCGGTCATTTTTTCCCATCCCTTACCCTGGCAAGATGTTGCTCCGCGTAATGTCTCCAGAACGTTATCCTTCACACGAAACCCGGTCTGGTCGGCCTCTTTCGCCGGTATGGTATCCCAGACACCGTTATTATTCCCGTCCCACTGAACGATGACGCATTGCCCCTGTTCGGCAAGATGTAACCCTTCGCCAATACAGTGACCATGACAGTAACCCGCACGTTGAAGATGCTTCGCTACGGTATAGGTTCGCTGCCAGATTTCATCTTCCAGCGATAACTGTCGCGTGTTGTGCCAGATTTCACGCTGTAGCGCCGGTAAAAATCGTGCGGACCCAAGCAGTAAAATGGAACCTATCGCCATCGCCAGCACAACTTCCAGTAGCGAGAACCCCCGCGTGGTTATTGACACGTGGCGGCCTCATTACGCTCGCATAGCCTGATTCGCCCCCAGGAGGAGACGACCAGACGCCACTCTCCGGCAGCGTTTTTCAGTACGATGTGCCCTGCCCATGCCGTATTGCGCAAGCCAAAGAAGGCTAACGACGGCGTGATATCGGCAAGGACGACATCACGCCAGTCGGGCGTAAACACAAAGGGGGAAGATGGCGTACACGATGTTTGCGTAGCAACAGAGCTGACAAAGCACCATGAACCGCCTTCGCTGACCACGCGAAGAATGTGATCGCGGTTATGCCAGTGAGCGTCCTCACGAAGTTGCAGCAGGTAATCCCGCACCTGACATGCGGTTTGCCACAGGCGCTGTTGCTGCTGCCAGCGTTGCCAGCCATAAAGTCCTGTGGCGCTGAGAATGATAATGAGCGACATCGCGACCACCGTTTCAATGAGCGTATAGCCCTGTTGTTTTTTCATGTCGGCAGTATGGCGGGCGGAAGAAAAATAACGAGCGCCAAATACAGATTGTTCGGCACGTTACGGAAAAAAGTTCATGTCTTGCAGCGCGTTGCAAAATTTCAGGAATCCGCGCCGAAGATTGAGACGAAGGGTAAAAAAAACCGACGCGCAATGACGTCGGTTATGGCAGGATCGTCAGCGCTTAGATAGCGACCGGCGCTTTAATACCGGGGTGCGGATCATAGCCTTCAATTTCGAAATCATCGAACCGGTAGTCAAAAAGCGAATCGGGTTTACGCTTAATGACCAATTTCGGCAGCGCGCGCGGTTCACGGCTTAATTGCAGGTGCGTCTGCTCCATATGGTTGCTGTACAGGTGCGTGTCGCCGCCGGTCCAGACAAAATCGCCGACGTCCAGGTCGCACTGTTGCGCCATCATATGCACCAGTAACGCGTAGCTGGCAATGTTGAACGGCAGACCGAGGAACACATCGCAGGAGCGCTGATAAAGCTGACAGGAGAGTTTTCCATCTGCGACATAAAACTGGAAAAAGGCGTGACACGGCGCCAGCGCCATCTTATCCAGCTCGCCGACGTTCCACGCAGAAACGATAATACGACGAGAGTCCGGGTCGTTTTTAAGCTGGCTTAAGACCGTGGCGATCTGATCGATATGGCGGCCATCCGGTGTTGGCCATGCACGCCACTGCTTACCATAAACCGGGCCTAAATCGCCGTTCTCATCGGCCCATTCGTCCCAGATGGTGACATTATTTTCGTGCAGGTAAGCGATGTTGGTATCGCCCTGCAAAAACCATAGCAGTTCGTGAATAATTGAACGTAAATGGCAGCGTTTCGTCGTCACCAGAGGAAAGCCTTCCTGCAGGTTAAAACGCATCTGATGGCCAAAAATGGAAAGCGTGCCGGTGCCGGTACGGTCGTTTTTCTGTGTGCCTTCATCCAGCACTTTTTGCATCAGTTCTAAATACTGTTTCATGGTTCCTCAGGAAACGTGTTGCTGCGGGCGGCGGCGATATGCCCAAACCATCATGATCGCGCCAGCGATAATCATCGGGATAGAGAGAATCTGCCCCATGCTGATGTACTGTACCCACGCGCCGGTAAATTGCGCGTCCGGCTGGCGGAAGAATTCAACAATGATACGAAACGCGCCATAGCCAATCAGGAATAATCCGGAGACTGCGCCCATCGGACGCGGTTTGCGAATAAAGAGATTAAGGATGATAAACAGCACCACGCCTTCTAATGCCAGTTCATACAACTGGGAAGGGTGGCGCGGCAATACGCCGTAGGTATCAAAAATAGGCTGCCATTGCGGATGTGACGGCAGCAACGCAATATCTTCCGCGCGTGAGCCAGGAAAGAGCATGGCAAACCGGAAGTCAGGATCGACGCGCCCCCACAATTCACCGTTGATAAAGTTGCCCAGACGCCCGGCGCCCAGGCCGAACGGAATTAACGGCGCAATAAAATCAGACACCTGAAAGAACGAGCGCTTCGTGCGCCTGGCGAAGATAATCATCACCAGTATCACGCCGATAAGCCCGCCGTGGAAGGACATGCCGCCGTCCCAGACGCGGAATAAATAGAGCGGGTTATCCAAAAACAGAGGGAAGTTATAAAACAGGACATAGCCAATACGCCCCCCCAGGAAGACCCCCAGGAAACCTGCATAGAGTAAATTTTCAACTTCGTTTTTGGTCCAACCGCTTCCCGGACGGTTAGCACGACGCACCGCCAACCACATCGCGAAAACGAACCCCACCAGATACATCAAGCCATACCAGTGAAGCGCGACGGGCCCAATTGAGAAAATGACCGGATCAAAGTCCGGAAAATGCAGATAGCTACTGGTCATCTGTCACCACAATTTCTTGTTATTTCGCTGAAGAGATAGCGATTGATAAGCGCGCCTGCGCGTTGCAGACGCTCCAAAGGTGCGAATAATAGCACAAGGGTTAAAAGCGAGATGCCGATTACCGTTAAAAGATATGTATACGCATTGTCTTTCATCTTGCAGGCGTGTTGTCTGCGCCGTGAATCCACAGTCACTCTCTTTTCCCGCTCCAGTCGTTACAACCCTCCGCGAATCAATCCCCCCATCCCGCGGCGCTCCATAAACGCCGCCACCTGATGACGCACTTCGGTCGCCATCTGCGCCTCAAGGCTGCGTCTGGCAAGGGTTTGCGCGTCTTCAAAATCGATATGCCGCAGCAGATATTTCACACGCGCTACCGAACGGCCATTCATCGAAAGATGGCGATATCCCAGACCGATAAGAATCGCCACGCACATCGGATCGCCCGCCATCTCGCCGCACAAGCGAAGATCGAGGCCATTTTTTTCGGCTTCCTGCGCAATCATGCTCAGTGCGCGCAGCATAGCCGGATGCAGACTGTCGTAAATACTGGCCACGCGGGTATTGTTGCGATCTACCGCCAGGATATATTGCGTTAAATCGTTGGTGCCGACCGAGATAAAGTCGATCCGGTTAGCCAGATGCGGCAGCATAAATACCATTGATGGCACTTCCAGCATAATGCCGATACGCGGTTTCGGGATCGCATAGCCGATCATCTCCTCGACCTCGCGCCCGGCGCGTTCGATCAGACGTCGCGCTTCATCGACTTCATCAATACTGGTGACCATCGGCAACAAAATGCTGAGGTTGCCAGTCGCCGCATTGGCGCGCAGCATCGCGCGGACCTGGATCAAAAAGATCTCCGGCTGATCCAGCGTAATGCGGATCCCGCGCCAGCCCAGACACGGGTTCTCCTCGCTGATCGGCATATAGGGCAGTTGCTTATCCGCTCCCACATCCAGGGTCCGCAGCGTCACCGGTTTATCGTTAAACATTTGCAGCATCCCTTGATACTGCGCCACCTGCTCTTCTTCCGAGGGAAACCCGCTTTGCAGCATGAAGGGAATTTCAGTACGGTACAAGCCGATACCGTCGATCCGACTGCCTAACTTTTCCTCATGCTCGGGGCTGAGCCCGGCATTCAGCATCACTTTGATACGCTCGCCGCTTTTCAGTTGGGCGGGAAGATTGACGTCGTCCTCCGCCAGACGACTGAGTTCTATCTCTTCACTAATGAGCCGCTGATATTCCTGAATAAGCACGGGTTCAGGATCGACCAGTAATTCACCGCGATAGCCATCCACCACCAACGTACGGCGATGTAGCACCGAAGGCTGGATATCAGCGCCCATGACAGTCGGGATACCGAGCGCGCGCACCATAATCGCCGCATGCGAGTTTGCCGCGCCGTCGCGCACCACAACGCCCGCCAGCCTGTCCTGCGGCAGCTCCGCCAGGGTGGTCGCCGACAGCTCATCCGCGACCAGAATAAAACGTTCCGGCCAGGCGTTTGGCCCCTGAACTGAATCATCAAGGTGGAATAACAGCCGCTGCCCCAGCGTGCGTAAGTCTCCCGCACGTTCTTTGAGGTAGTTATCGGTTAGCGCCGCAAATTGCTCGGCAAATTTTTCGATGATTTTTTTAACGGCCCACTCCGCAACAGCGCCTTTGTCGACCTCGGCGAAGAGTTCGCGACGCAGTCTGGCGTCTGAAAGCAGGTGTGAGTACAGATCGAAAATGGCCGCCGTCTCTTTTTGCGCGCCGGCGGCAAAGCGTTTGCTGTATCGTCGGAATTCGTTCGCCGCCTCTTCCAGCGCGCCGGTCAATCGTTCGCGTTCAAGAGAGGTATCCAGCGTAGACGCTTCGTAAACCTGTTCCATCAGCGGCATGGTCGCGTCTTGCCAGCCCGTTGCGATAGCCACGCCCGGCGACGCAGGAAGCGCACGAATTCGCGTCTGCCGGTATTGCCCGAACAGCGCTGTGACCTGCGACTGTGACAGGATAGCCGCCATTTGCGTAGCGAGCGTGACGAGGAAAGACTCTTCGCTTTCATCGTACTGGCGCAATTCGCGCTGCTGTACGACCAGCACGCCGAGAAGTTGGCGACGCTGAATGATCGGCACGCCGAGAAACGCGCGAAAACGCTCCTCTTTTACCGAAGGAATGTATTTAAAGCTGGGATGTTTTTGCGCATCGGCAAGGTTAATGGGTTCCGCCAGTCTGCCCACCAGACCGACGATCCCCTCATCAAACGCAAGCGCAACGGTTCGACCACGCGGTTTTTTCAACCCCCGCGTCGCCATCAGGTAATAACAGCGTCGGTCATGATCGGCCAGGTAAACCGAACAAACCTCTGTATCCATCGCAAGACAGATATCCGTGACCAGAATATTCAGCGCCTCGTTCAGACGCGGCGCACTGGCCACTTTTTCGACTATTTCGCGCAGGCGAGTGAGCATAATTTGCGTGGCTTAACCTCTTTTACGTCGATAAGCAGGCGCGCTTTGTAGCTTAGGGGGATTATCCTGAAGCGCCATGACAACACTTGCAAACTCTTTCATTACCCTGCGGTAGACATCGCGTTTAAATGACACCACTTGTCGAACCGGATACCAGTAACTTACCCAGCGCCAGCCGTCAAACTCCGGCGTACTGCTGGTTTGCATATTGATTTCGGCGTCGGCGCTCATTAACTGCAAAAGAAACCACTTTTGTTTCTGGCCGATACATACCGGCTTTGTGTCCCAACGCACCAAACGTTTTGGTAACTTGTAACGCAACCAGTTGCGAGTAGAAGCAAGGATCCGCACATCTTTACGGCTTAACCCAACTTCTTCAAACAGTTCCCGGTACATCGCCTGTTCTGCCGACTCCCCTGGATTTATCCCGCCCTGCGGGAACTGCCAGGAGTGCTGACCAAATCGCCGGGCCCACATCACCTGCCCCTGACGATTACAAATTACGATACCTACATTTGGGCGGTAGCCATCGTCATCAATCACCGGACTACCTCAACATAAACCTTATATATGAACGATTGTTTCATACTCCAGTGAGGCGGTAAACCACTCTGTAATAGTGACACAGCCTAATAACAATTGAATAACTCACAGTAAATAGCCGAGTTATAAACAGATGATGACGCCCTTGCGCCATTTTATTCACCTTTTCTGTGGATATAGTTGTGAAGAAGTATGGAATTACCACGGGAAAACCCAGAACAGTCTGAATTCCTCATGCTGGAGACAGTAAAAATAGTGCCTTATATTCATTGCGTTATAGACCAATCTTACATGCCACCTTCATAAAGCGTGACCAGCATCACATCTAAGATCCTTATGCTGATGAAAGATCAACCAGCGTCGGTTTTATCCACAGATTGTGCCAATAACTTACGCACTATTTGTCTGAATTTTCGATTTTCGTCGCACGTCAAGGCTGTAAATGGAAACAGTAGTGGTGGTTTTACACAGTTATCCCAACTTTCTGTGGATAACATAGTGTAAGATCCTGTTTATTGTCAGTGACCAGAATTGGAAAACCCGCTTCAGTGTTGCGCAACACGAAGAAACAACACAAAAAAGGCAATAAAAATCAGTCTATTGAATATAAGACACAGAAAAAGATAAACTCTGCCCATACGGTATAAAATTACTGCTCATTTTTTGACCTAAGGTAATGGTAATGTCCGCTCTTTGTCCGCTACTGACTCCGCCTGCTTCGGAAGCATTGCTGTTAGCCCAGGCGCGGCAGCTTTCCGGCTATACGTTAGGCGAGCTGGCGACGATAGCCGGCATTACCACGCCTAAAGATTTGAAGCGAGACAAAGGCTGGATCGGCGTCTTGCTGGAGATCTGGCTCGGCGCCAGCGCCGGGAGCAAGCCGGAGCAGGATTTCGCCGCGTTAGGCGTAGAACTGAAAACCATCCCGGTGGATAGTCTGGGTCGTCCTCTGGAAACAACCTTTGTTTGCGTGGCGCCGTTAACCGGTAACAGCGGCGTGACCTGGGAGACAAGCCACGTACGCCATAAACTGAAGCGCGTACTATGGGTCCCGGTCGAAGGCGAGCGTAGCATACCGTTAGCCGAACGCCGCGTAGGTTCGCCGCTACTCTGGAGTCCGAGTGAAGAAGAGGACAGGCAGCTACGCCTCGACTGGGAAGAGCTGATGGACATGATAGTGCTGGGCCAGGTGGAACGCATTACCGCCCGTCATGGCGAAGTCTTGCAACTGCGACCCAAAGCCGCCAATGCCAGGGCGCTCACCGAGGCTATCGGCGCGCGCGGGGAACCTATTTTGACGCTACCGCGTGGATTTTATCTGAAAAAAAATTTTACGCAGGCGCTGCTGGCTCGCCATTTTTTATTGCAGAATCCGTAACGTCCATTACACGCAAATGCGCCTCCGCTATGGCTACGCGTCGGACCGACGCTCGATAAACGTAAGCGTATTGTCGCCGCTATTTTACACCGTTCCTGGTTGCGCAAATTCAGCCTGGGCTTTCGCCCGTCACTCGACGGGCCTATAATTACCGCTTCTTTTTTTGGCAGGACTTTGTTCGATGTTATTTGCATGGATAACCGATCCTAATGCCTGGCTGGCGCTCGGTACGCTGACGCTGCTGGAGATTGTACTTGGGATCGACAACATTATTTTTCTTTCTCTGGTGGTAGCAAAACTTCCTACGGCGCAACGGAACCACGCACGGCGGCTTGGGTTGGCGGCGGCGATGGTCATGCGCCTGGCGCTGCTGGCGTCAATCGCCTGGGTCACTCGTCTGACTAATCCGCTGTTTGAGCTTTTCGGCGAAGCGATTTCCGCCCGCGATCTCATTCTTCTACTGGGCGGGTTATTTTTAATCTGGAAAGCCAGCAAGGAGATCCATGAGTCCATCGAAGGCGAAGAAGAAGGGTTAAAAACCCGGGTTTCTTCTTTCCTGGGCGCAATAGTGCAGATTATGCTGCTGGATATTATTTTCAGCCTTGATTCAGTTATCACAGCGGTTGGTCTCTCCGATCATCTGTTTATTATGATGGCGGCAGTCGTTATTGCCGTGGGTGTCATGATGTTTGCGGCACGGCCCATCGGCGAGTTTGTTGATCGCCATCCGTCGGTAAAAATGCTGGCGCTCTCCTTTCTGATCCTGGTTGGCTTTACCCTGATTCTGGAAAGTTTCGACGTTCACGTTCCGAAAGGGTATATCTATTTCGCCATGTTCTTCTCTATCGCAGTAGAGAGCCTGAACCTGTTGCGTAATAAAAAGAATCCGCTGTAATCCTGTTTCGCTCCCCCGCCGGGGAGCGAATACTCACTTTATTTCCTTTCTTCTCACAGATTAAGATTTTGCTGCTTCCGACATGCAGAGCTGCGCGTTATTACTAGACTATTATCAGACATATGATTAACAGACTATTATCAGATGCAGGCTACGTGAGGACAAACGGATGAAAAAGTGGGCAGTTGTAATTTCCGCAGTAGGGTTGGCTTTTGCGGTATCCGGATGCAGCAGCGATTATGTAATGGCGACGAAAGATGGTCGTATGATCCTGACCGATGGAAAACCGCAAGTTGACGATGATACCGGTCTGGTCAGCTATACCGATGCACAGGGAAACGAGATGCAAATCAACCGTGACGAAGTGTCTCAAATCATCGAACGTTAAGCGGTGGCCTGTGATCGAGGTCAGCGTTCTGCAAGCCTTCAGGCTGCGTCCCGTAACGGTGCGTGGCGACCACGCCCGGTAACAATTACGCCGCGCAGCCTGCAATTTTACTTTCCCTTTTGCCTTCCCTCTGCCATTTTTATTGTCCTTTGTCGGGAATTTCTGACTTCATAATAAAAAGGAAACGGCTATGCACTATCACCGTATACCCCACAGCTCGCTCGAAGTAAGTACGCTAGGGCTGGGCACAATGACATTTGGTGAACAAAACAGCGAAGCCGACGCTCACGCACAGCTCGACTATGCCATCGCAAATGGCATTAACCTTATCGATGCCGCCGAGATGTATCCGGTACCGCCGCGCCCGGAAACACAAGGGCTGACGGAGTCCTATATCGGTAACTGGCTCGCCAAACGCGGCAACCGTGAAAAACTGATCATCGCCAGCAAAGTTAGCGGACCGGCACGTAATAATGATCAAGGCATCCGGCCTCATCAGGCGCTGGATCGTAAAAATATTCGCGAAGCGCTACACGACAGTTTGACCCGATTGCAGACCGACTATCTGGATTTGTATCAGGTGCACTGGCCGCAGCGCCCCACTAACTGCTTCGGTAAACTCGGCTATAACTGGACGGACTCCACGCCAGTAGTAAGTCTACTGGAGACGCTAGACGCGCTAAGTGAGTTTCAGCGAGCGGGTAAGATTCGTTATATTGGCGTTTCAAATGAGACAGCGTTTGGCGTTATGCGCTATCTGCATCTGGCGGAAAAACATGACCTGCCGCGTATTGTCACGATCCAGAACCCCTATAGCCTGTTAAACCGCAGCTACGAGGTCGGGCTGGCGGAAGTCAGCCAGTATGAAGGTGTTGAATTGCTCGCCTACTCCTGTCTGGCGTTTGGCACATTAACCGGTAAATACCTGAACGGGGCCAAACCCGCAGGCGCGCGGAATACCTTGTTCAGCCGCTTCACACGTTACAGCGGCGAACAGGCGCAAAAAGCCGTTGCCGCCTACGTCGATATCGCGAAGCGTCACAATCTTGATCCGGCGCAGATGGCGCTGGCCTTTGTTCGCCGCCAGCCGTTTGTCGCCAGTACGTTACTGGGCGCAACCACGATGGCGCAGCTCAAGACGAATGTGGAAAGTCTGCATCTGACGTTAAGCGAAGAGGTTCTGGCGGAGATTGAGGCGGCGCATCAGGTTTATACCTACCCGGCGCCGTGATGGTCAGTGCCCGGTGGCGCTACGCTTCCGGGCTTACAGAGACAATGTAAGCCCGATAACACGCACTCGCCGCCCGGCATATTCACTCAGTATGATGCCTGCCGGCGCTGCCAGATCCACAGCGCCGCGATCGCCAGCGCGAACAGCACGCCAAAGCCGATACCTATCGCCACTGCCGGAACGCCAACCAGCACCGCCAGCGAGTACAGTCCCAGCATTAATAGCATGGCGCTATTCTCGCCCAGATTTTGTACGGCAATGGCATTCCCGGCGCCAACGCTCTTCTTACCGCGCTCCTGGAGCAAAGCGTTGAGCGGCACCACAAAAAAGCCGCCCAGCATACCTATCAACAGCAACAAGGCATAAGCAGGCAGCAATGCGTGCTGTAATGAGAAGATCGCAACCACAACGCCAATCAAAATCCCGGCGGGCATACAGCGCGATACGGTCTCCAGCGTCACCAGTTTTGCCGCCGCGCCCGCGCCGACCACAATGCCTACCGCCACCATGGCGTTCAGGTAAGTCGGCGTGGCGTTATCCGTAATCCCCAGCGCCACCGGCACCCACAGCACCAGCAGAAAACGCAGCGTCACGCCTGCGCCCCAGAATAGCCCGGTCCCCACCAGCGAAAAACGCGTTTCACCGTTACGCCAAAGGACAACGCAAGCGCTGAAGAAGCTACGCGTCATCGCCGACAACCGCCAGGATTGTCCTGGACGCGCCGCCACAAGCTTCGGGATAAACAGGTTCGCCGCCACTGCGCCAGCGTAGGCCAACGCGCAGGCAACCAGCGCGGCGATGACATGCCAGTCGGCTAATACGCCGCCCGCGACAGAACCGAGCAAAATCGCCGCAATCGTAGAGGCTTCCATCAGACCATTGGCTTTCACCAGCTTATCACCCGTCGTCAGTTCACCCAGAATACCGTATTTCGCCGGAGAATAAGCCGCCGCGCCGATCCCGACCAACGTATAACCGACAAAAGGATTTACGCCGAGGCAGATACCTGCCGCTCCCGCCAGTTTAAGACCATTGGCGACCATCATCACCCGGCCTTTGGCAAAGCTGTCCGCTATCTGGCCGACAAACGGCGCAAAAAGAATGTAAGCGCCCACAAACACCATTTGCAAAACAGGCTGGCTCCAGTCCGGGTAAAACTGAGCTTTCAGCAGTGCCAGCGTCGCAAACAGCAGCGCATTATCGCCAAAAGCCGAGAGAAACTGCGCGACAATCACCGACAGCATCCCTTTCGACCAGATGGAGGTGTTAGTACGTACTGACTCACTCATGATGTTGTTCCGGCGCATCCACCCAACTTTTCAGCGTCACAAAATCGGGTTTCCCGCTGCCAAGCAAGGGAAGCTGTTTCAGATAACGGATATCACGCGGGACGGCAAGTTCCGGAATACCGTGTTCACGGGCATAGTGCTGTAATTTTTCTCGGGTGAGTTCGCTGTCAGTCGTAAACAGTACCAGCGCTTCACCTTTGCTGGCATCGCTTTTAATGGCGGTAGCGTGCATTTTGTCCGCCGAAACGCCAAGCGCCAGTTGCTCGACCATCTCCAGCGAGACCATTTCGCCAGCAATTTTCGCAAAGCGTTTCGCGCGCCCCTGAATCTGCACAAAACCATTTTCATCGAAGCGTACAATATCGCCCGTGTCGTACCAGCCGCGCTCAGTTTCGCCTCTGGCGTTTTCCGCCGACGGCACCTCCAGCACGCCCGGTTTTTCCACGCGCAGATAGCCATTCATGATATTCGGCCCTTTCAGCTGTAGCCGACCGCCGTTTTCAATACCGGGCACCGCCAGCAGACGCGCGTCCATGCCAGGCAGAATGCGGCCAACAGTGCCAGGCTTAGCCGCCATCGGCACGTTAATCGAGACTACTGGCGCGCATTCCGTTACCCCGTAGCCCTCAAGAATGCGCAGACCGAATTTATCCTGCCACAGTTGTTTGGTACTCTCCTGAAGTTTTTCCGCACCGGCCACCACATAGCGCAGGCGATAAAAATCATACGGATTGGCAAAGCGCGCATAGTTGCCGAGGAAGGTTGACGTACCAAACAGCACGGTACAGTTACGGTCATAGACCAGTTCCGGCACAATGCGGTAGTGCAGCGGACTTGGATAAAGAAACACTTCCGCGCCGGTCAACAACGGCGTAAACAGGCCCACCGTCAAACCGAACGAGTGAAAGAGCGGCAGCGCCGACATAAAACGGTCATTGGCGGTGAAATCCGCAATCGTTTTTATCTGCTCGACATTCGCCAGAATGCTTTTATGGCTGTGCACCACCCCTTTCGGGTGCCCTTCCGAGCCGGAGGTAAAAAGAATGATCGCCGCGTCTTCCGGCTGCTGTTTTACCTGCGCCAGTCGCGGCGCCAGGAGGTGGGCAAAAATCCACATCTTGTCGGCGGGTGTGACGTCCGCTTTTAAATCTTCCAGGTAAACCCAGCGAACCTGCGTTAGCTGCTCCGGCAGGTGCCACAATTTACCTTTATCGAGGAACTGGCGGGAGGTAAAAATCGTTTTAATTTCCGCCGCGGTAATCGCGCTGGTCAGCCCTTTTACCCCCGCCGTATAGTTCATCATGGCCGGAATGCGGCGACGAGAAACCGCGCCGAAAATCACCGCCGCGCTGATGGCGGCATTCGGCAGCATTAAACCGATTTTCTCGCCCTCAACGCTGTACTTTTCCAGAATCCGGCCAACAAAAAGCGTCTTGGTCAGTAACTTACGATACGTATCCGGCGTAAAGTTAATGTCCTCAATACAGTTTTTACCCGCGCCGTAACGATATTGCGCCGCCAGCAACGATTCGTATAACGTCTCGCGCGGGCGCACCGCCATACGCGCTTCCATCATGATCTGGTGCAGCATCTCACCCGCTATCTTACGTCTGTCGCGCGCGCGCGGCGCTTCCGGCATCGGTATTTGCGTCGGCGGTAAAATATGAAGCTGAATGCGGGGGAATAAGCGCCGTTTAACCAGACCTTTCAGGCGACTGAAAGGGGTCAGCTCCGCGCCGTCAATGCGGAGCGGAATGACGGTTGCGCCCGATTTTGCCGCCACAAAGCCTGCGCCGTCATAAATTTTCATCAGCGAGCCGGTCACGGAAATCCGCCCTTCCGGGAAAATCACCACTGGACGCCCCTGTTCCACCAGACGCACCAGGTGTTTAATGGACATGGGTTTAGTGGGGTCGAGCGGCACAAAATCGATCAGCGGCGTTAACCAGCGCATATACCATTGCTGGCTGATGGAGGTATATACCGCAAAGACAGGCCGTACCGGCAAAAACAGCGCCAGTAGCATACCATCGATAAATGAAACGTGATTGGGGGTAATTAAGACCCGGTTCCCCTGTAGCGCCCGGACATCGCCAGTGACGCGCACACGATAAAGCACGCGAAACAGGTTACGGAAAAATCCAAACAGCATTTCAACTCCCTTTGGCCGACAATTCGCTAAAACATGAATTGTGGCAGATTACACGAGTTGCGTAACAGGAGCGATAGCAAAATAGGTTCGAAAAAAAACCTGCGCATCCGCGCAGGTTGGTGCAAGAGACAGGTACGAAGAGCGTACCGAATAATCTCACCAATCAATACCTCTGGGATCTTGATTGTGGGCTTCGCGCGTCTGCATCGCCAGTCCGAAAACGCAAAGGAATAAACGGAAATGCAACGAGTTGTGTAAATTATCCGTTACTGTTACAGGTTCAGGCGAAACAAAAAAAAACCTGCGCATCTCTACGCAGGTTGGTGTAATTCGTGTGATCAACAATGACGTTGATTCCACCTATCAATACCTCTGGGATCACCACTCTATCAACCTGACTCGCTGGCCTGCCAGCAGACAATCGCAACAGCGCTTCGCAAACTGTAACGAAAGATTTGTATTGTCACTTTACAGACGCATTTCTCCCGTGCAGGTCACATTTGCCCGACACGGCGGGGCAAGAGGCTTGAACAGACGTTCATTTTCCGTAAAACTGGCGTAATGTAAGCGTTTACCCACTATAGGTATTATCATGGCGACCATAAAAGATGTAGCCCGACTGGCCGGTGTTTCAGTCGCCACCGTTTCTCGCGTTATTAACGATTCGCCAAAAGCCAGCGAAGCGTCCCGGCTGGCGGTGACCAGCGCAATGGAGTCCCTGAGCTATCACCCTAACGCCAACGCGCGCGCGCTGGCACAGCAGGCAACGGAAACCCTCGGTCTGGTGGTCGGCGACGTTTCCGATCCTTTTTTCGGCGCGATGGTGAAAGCCGTTGAACAGGTGGCGTATCACACCGGCAATTTTTTACTGATTGGCAACGGGTATCATAACGAACAAAAAGAGCGTCAGGCTATTGAACAGTTGATTCGTCATCGTTGCGCAGCGTTAGTGGTACACGCCAAAATGATTCCGGATGCGGACCTGGCCTCATTAATGAAGCAAATCCCCGGCATGGTGCTGATTAACCGCATTTTACCGGGGTTAGAACACCGCTGTGTCGCGCTGGATGACCGTTACGGGGCATGGCTGGCGACCCGACATCTGATCCAGCAAGGTCATACGCGTATTGGGTATATCTGTTCCAATCACACTATCTCTGATGCCGAAGATCGCCTGAGGGGCTATTACGATGCGCTGGCGGAAAGCCATATCCCGGCTAACGATCGGCTGGTGACGTTCGGCGAACCGGATGAAAGCGGCGGCGAGCAGGCGATGACTGAGTTATTAGGTCGCGGCAGAAATTTTACCGCGGTGGCCTGCTATAACGACTCGATGGCGGCCGGCGCGATGGGAGTATTAAATGATAATGGCGTGGGGGTGCCGGGCGAAGTATCGCTCATCGGTTTTGATGATGTACTGGTCTCACGCTATGTGCGTCCCCGACTGACCACCATTCGGTATCCGATCGTCACCATGGCGACACAGGCGGCGGAGCTGGCCTTAGCGCTGGCAGGGAAATGCCCTACGCCAGAAGTAACTCATGTATTTAGTCCGACACTGGTACGCCGACATTCGGTGTCCACGCCGACGGATACCGGGCACCTGTCGACAACCGATTAATCAGGGTAGCATGATGGCGACAATGCTGGATGTTTCCCGCCATGCGGGCGTATCAAAGGCCACCGTCTCACGAGTGCTGAATGGGACGGGGCAGGTAAAAGAAAGCACGCGCCAGAAAGTGTTTACGGCGATGCAGGCTCTGGACTATCGCCCCAACCTGCTGGCACGCTCGCTGGCAAATCGCACCAGCAACAGCATCGGTCTGGTCGTCTCTACGTTTGACGGCTTCTATTTTGGCAGTTTGTTGCGCCGGGCGTCGCGCCAGGCGGAGTTTCATAACAAGCAGTTGATCGTCACCGATGGTCACGATACGCCGGAACGAGAGCAGAAAGCCGTACAAATGTTGGCCGACAGACAGTGCGACGCTATTATTCTTTACACTCGCTATATGGATGAGCCGGCGATTTTGTCGTTGATTGACGCCACGGAAATGCCGCTGGTGATTATTAATCGCAACGTCACTCAGGCCCGCGATCGCGCTATTTTCTTCGAGCAGGAGACGGCGGCATTCCAGGCGGTGGAATATCTGATTACGCAGGGCCATCGCGATATCGCCTGTATTACGCTGCCTGTTCATACTCCCACTGGCACATCACGCGTAGCGGGTTATCGCAAGGCGCTGGAAAAGTATGGTATTCCCTGGCAACCGGCAAAAGTGAAATACGGCGATTACACGCTGACGCGCGGCTATGACGCCTGCCGGGAATTACTGGAGGAAGGCGTCACGTTTAGCGCGCTATTCGCCTGTAATGATGACACGGCGCTGGGCGCGGCAAAAGCGCTGCGCCAGGCCGGATTACGCATCCCGCAGGATGTGTCGCTGTTTGGTTTTGACGATGCGCCGGGCGCAACCTGGCTTGAGCCGGGGCTTTCAACAGTCTATTTACCCATCGAGGATATGATAGCCACCGCGATCGATCAGGCCGTTCGTCTGGCGAACAGCGAGCCAGTCGCCCCGATCCCGCCCTTTACCGGCACGCTGATTCTGCGCGAGTCCGTCGCCGCGGGCCCGTTTTTTCAACGTCCAGTCTAATGATGCGCTTCAGAGCATCTCCAGCGCTAACAGCTCTTCAATGGTTTGACGACGGCGGATCAGCCGCGCCTGTCCATTGTCAAACAGTACTTCCGGCAGGAGCGGGCGGCTGTTGTAATTCGATGACATAGACGCGCCGTACGCGCCGGTATCGTGCAATACGAGGTAATCGCCGGGGATGACCGCAGGTAAGGCGCGTGTTTCAACCATTCCCCCTTCCTGCTGCGTAAAAACATCGCCTGATTCGCATAGCGGCCCGGCGACCACCGTCTCGACCCACGGGCCATTTTCAAGCGCGCGACCATCCGCCGCCAGCGCCGAAATACGGTGATAGCTACCGTACATCGCCGGGCGCATCAGATCGTTAAAACCCGCATCTACCAGCACGAAATGGCGGCTTCCCATCTGTTTTACGCTACGCACCTGCGTTACCAGCACGCCCGATTGCGCCACCAGAAAACGTCCGGGTTCGATCTCAAGTTTGACCGCATGTCCCAGATGGCGGGCGATTTGCTCGCGCGCCGCGTTCCACAGACCATAGTAATGGCGCGTATCAACGGGCTCTTCTCCCTCACGATAAGGTATCGAGAGTCCGCCGCCTGCCGAAATCGCGTCCAAATCCTGACCACATTCCAGCACCTGGCGAACCATCGCGCCGCAAACCTGCTCCAGATGACCATAATCGACGCCGGAACCAATGTGCATATGGATACCGACAAGTTTCAGTCGGTATTTCTGCATTACCGCCAGCGCCGCCGGAAGATCGCTATGCCAGATGCCGTGTTTGCTGTTTTCGCCCCCGGTGTTGGTTTTCTGGCTGTGCCCGTGACCAAAGCCAGGATTCACGCGCAACCAGACGCGATGCCCAGGCGAAACCTGACCAAGCTGCGTCAGCATATCTACCGAACCGGCATTGACCGGAATATGCAGTTCGCTGACGCGCGCCAGCGTGGCGGCGTCAATCACATCGGCGGTAAAAACGATATCATCAGGGCACGTTTGCGGATCGTAGCCCGCCGCCAGCGCACGTTCGATCTCTCCCAATGAAACAGAATCGACCTTGACGCCCTGCGCGCGCATTAAGCGCAGGATATGAATGTTCGAACAGGCTTTTTGCGCAAAACGCACGACGTCAAACTGCTGCAGGGCGGCTATCTGACGGCGAATAATGTGCGCGTCATAGACCCAGACCGGACAGCCGAATTCAGCAGGCAATCTGAGCAAATTTTCAGCGTTAAGGTCAGTTTCAGCGTGATAATGCGGCAATGACATAACAAACTCCGGAACAGGCTTTTTAACGATTACGCCATACCTTAGAAAGAATAAAAAATATCGTTTTATTGTCAGTCTATGCAAAAATGATATGGGATAAATGATTCAGGGAAACGTATGGCTGCCGTTAAGTTACGTCACATTGAAATTTTTCATGCCATAATGACCGCCGGAAATCTCACCGAAGCGGCGCGGCTGCTGCATACCTCGCAGCCTACCGTCAGTCGCGAGCTGGCGCGTTTTGAGAAAGTGCTGGGATTAACGCTGTTTGAGCGCACACGCGGGCGCTTACATCCGACGGTGCAAGGGCTACGCCTGTTCGAAGAGGTACAACGCTCCTGGTATGGGTTGGATCGCATCGTCAGCGCGGCGGAAAGTCTGCGCGAGTTCCGTCAGGGCGAACTCTCTATCGCCTGCCTGCCGGTCTTTTCACAATCCTTTTTGCCGCCGCTACTACCGCCTTTTCTGGCGCGTTATCCGGATGTCAGCCTGAATATTGTGCCGCAGGAGTCGCCGTTGCTGGAAGAGTGGCTCTCCGCTCAACGCCACGATTTAGGGCTGACGGAGACGCTTCATGCCCCGGCAGGAACAACCCGTACCGAGTTACTAACGCTAAATGAAGTGTGCGTACTGCCCTGCGACCATCCGCTTGCCGCCAAAACGGTACTGACGCCAGACGATTTTCAGGGGGAAAACTTTATCAGCCTCTCCCGCCTGGACAGCTATCGACAGTTGTTGGATACGTTATTTGCCGAACATCAGGTGAAGCGCAGAATGGTGGTGGAAACGCATAGCGCGGCCTCCGTCTGCGCGATGGTGCGCGCCGGGGCGGGCGTTTCGATCGTTAACCCGCTGACCGCGCTGGACTATGCCGCCAGCGGCGTCACCGTTCGCCGCTTCAGCATTGACGTGCCCTTTACCGTCAGCCTGATTCGCCCGCTACACCGCCCCGCCTCCGCGCTGGTTGACGCCTTCAGTAAGCATTTACAAACGCATCTTTCGCGCCTGGTCGAACCGCTGGAGGTTATTCTGGGGCCGATGACGAAAGCATAAAGCTCACGGCATCTGCGGCATGAATTGCCGTGGTATCGAAAACCGGTAGCGCGCTTTGCGTCTGGGGAACAAGCAAACCTATTTCAGTGCAGCCAAAAATAACGCCCTGCGCGCCTTGCGCAGCCAGTTGTTCGATAACCTGTAAATAATAGTGGCGCGACGCGTCAGTGAATGTCCCCTGACAGAGCTCGTCAAAAATGACCTGATTGATACGCGCCCGATCGTCCGCCTCCGGCACGATGGTCTCAATCGCAAATTGCTGTTCCAGCCGCCCGCGATAAAAATCCTGCTCCATCGTATAGCGGGTCCCTAATAGCGCCACGCGATGCAACCCCTGACGGGCGATGGCTCGCCCGGTAGCATCCGCGATGTGTAGGAAAGGCAGAGAACAACGAGATTCAATAATGTGCGCGATTTTATGCATGGTGTTGGTACACAGCACAATACCTTCTGCGCCCGCCTGCTGTAACCCCTGCGCGGCCTGCGCCAGGATATCGCCCGCTTTATCCCACTCGCCGCGGCGTTGACATACTTCAATATCGTGGAAATCTACGCTATGCAGCAGTAAGCTCGCCGAGTGCAGGCCTCCCAGCTGCTGTTTAATGCCTTCATTGATTAAACGGTAATAAGGGATAGTCGATTCCCAGCTCATACCACCCAACAGTCCGATCGTTTTCACTGCGCTCTCCTTTTTGTAAAGCATTATGGCAGTGAAGCAAACTTACACATCCGTTTCCAGTCTATTTTTCATCATGCCGGATAACAGGCGTCATCCGGCATGGGAGGGGTGATTACACGCCAATATTTCTTAGCTTCTCGCCCGCCATCAGCTTGCGTTCGATGTGCTCCAGGGTGACATTTTTGGTTTCCGGAATCAGCCAGAAAGTGATGCCGATAAAAGCGATATTCAGCGCGGTGTAGAGCCAGAATGTACCTGCCGCGCCAATGCTGTCCAACAGAGTCAGGAATGTCGCGCCGATGATCATGTTCGATCCCCAGTTTGTCGTGGTTGAACAGGTAATGCCAAAATCACGGCATTTCAGCGGCTGGATTTCCGAACACAGTATCCACACCACCGGAGCGGCGCTCATCGCGTAACCGGCGATACACATCATCGTCATCCCAACGGAAAGCCAGGAGAGACCGCTTGATGCCGTACCGTTATCAAACTGCATCAGGCAGTAGCCCAACACCAATGTCCCTAACGCCATTACGCTGAAACCGATTTTTAACGCCGGTTTACGCCCGGCCTTATCGACCGTAAAGACGGCGATAAACGTCGCGAACATAAAGGTCAGTCCGACCACCAGCGTGGCGATCATTTGCTGTTCCGTGGTGGTAAAGCCGGCCATTTTAAAAATGCGCGGCGCATAGTACATAATGATGTTCATGCCGGTGAACTGCTGCATTGCCTGTAGCAGCATACCGAGGAACACGGCGCGGCGAACATTGCGGTTAGCTTTAAATAATGCCCACCCGCCCTGCTTGAGTTTGAGGCTTTCCCGAATCTCATTCAGTTCATCACGGGCTTTTTCCGAGGTATCGCGCAGCATACGCAGCACCTCTTCCGCTTCAATATGGCGACCTTTTTGCGCCAGCCAACGCGGACTATTCGGCAGGAATACCACGAGAATAATGAGCAACACCGCAGGCAGCGCCAGCACGCCCAACATCGCGCGCCAGTTGCCGCTGTAGCTGAATGCCGTATCGGATAAAAAAGCCAGCACAATGCCTAACGTCACCATCAGTTGATACATACTGATCATTTTGCCGCGAACATTTTCACTTGCCATTTCAGAGAGATAAAGCGGCGCGGTATAGGACGCAATCCCTACTGCTACGCCCAGTATCACGCGGGCGCCAATCAATACTTCCACGCTGGAAGCAAACGCCGACCCCAGCGAGCCGAGCACGAACAAAATCGCGCCAGCCATCAGGCTATACTTACGCCCCAGCCGGAATGAAAGCCAGCCGTTAAATAATGCGCCAATTGCCGCGCCAAGCATCATACTGCTGACGACCCATTCCTGCAGCCGGCTGGTCAGTACGAAATGGTCGGTAATAAAAGGCAGCGCCCCGGCGATAACGCCGATATCCAGACCAAATAACAGTCCCGCTACCGCTGCAGAAACCGAAACAAACATATTCATACGTCGTGTGTCGCGAAGCGAACGCGGCGTTAAAGCAGAGTCATGATTAATAGAGACCATATTTTCCTGCCACAACAGAGTAAGACATAGCCTGAAAGTACGGGATACTCTTCCTCAAGTGTCAGGCTGGAAACGGCATAAATATGGATTAAATGGCTACGCTATAGCGATATGTGATGGATATTACACTTTTTAAATTTAACGCCGTTGCCGGGTATTTTTTCAAACCACCAATATTTCAATAAGTTAAAGCATTGATCATAGCTATTATTTAACAATATATGGATTAAGTTAAACCCACAATATGGACTATGCTAATGAGATCATAAAAAAACCCTGTACCAGGACAGGGCTTTATCAGTTTTTCGGCCAAAGCGTCGATTTTCCCAGAAACGCATTTGTCAGTAGCGGATTAACGCGCCAGCCAACCGCCATCTACCGCTATGGTATAGCCGTTAATATAATCAGCAGCGCTGGATGCCAGGAAGACTACCGGCCCCATTAAATCGCCCGGTAGTCCCCAACGTCCAGCCGGAATACGGTCGAGAATTTCGGCGCTACGTTGTGCATCAGCGCGCAATTGCTGGGTATTATTCGTGGACATATAGCCCGGCGCGATGGCGTTCACATTGATATTGTGTTTCGCCCACTCGTTCGCCATCAGACGCGTTATTCCCATTACGCCGCTTTTCGACGCGGTATAAGACGGAACGCGAATGCCGCCCTGGAAGGAGAGCATAGACGCGATATTAATAATTTTGCCGCCGTTGCCCTGGGCAATAAAAAGTTTTGCCGCCGCCTGAGACATAAAGAACACGCTCTTGATGTTCAGGTTCATGACGTCATCCCAGTCTTTTTCCGTGAAATCAATCGCATCTTCACGACGGATCAAACCCGCGTTATTCACCAGAATATCAATATGACCGTATTCTGCCACCGCCCGTTCCAGTAATGCCGGAATACCATCGATTTGACGCAGATCGGCTGTCAGGCTTAAAAAACGACGTCCAAGAGCGGTGACGCGCGCAATAGTTTCCGTCGGTTCAACAATGTTAATACCGACAATGTCACAGCCCGCTTCCGCCAGCCCTAACGCCATCCCCTGCCCCAATCCGGTATCGCACCCCGTCACAACCGCGACTTTACCTTCAAGAGAAAATGCATTCAAAATCATTGTTAATCCTTATTTTTGTCATGCCTGTCACGCACAGGCGTTATCACCGGTCGCGACTAGCGCAGATCTTGTACCGCAACGTGATCCATGTCATCGAAGACCTGATTTTCTCCCACCATGCCCCAAATAAACGTATAGGCTTTGGTGCCAACGCCAGAATGTATTGACCAGCTTGGGGAAATAACCGCCTGTTCATTACGCATCACAATATGACGGGTTTCCTGAGGCTGCCCCATCATATGGAAAACGCAACTGTCCTCTTCCATATTGAAATAGAGGTAAACTTCCATACGGCGCTCATGGGTATGGCATGGCATGGTGTTCCATAGATTACCGGGCGCCAGTTCGGTGAGTCCCATGCTGAGCTGACAGGTTTCCAGTACATCCGGTACGAAGTATTTATTGATGGTGCGACGGTTACTGGTGAGGTTATCGCCTAAGGTGACGGGCGCAACGTCGGCAGGCGACACTTTTTTCGTCGGATAAGCGGTATGCGCTGGCGCGCAGTTGTAATAAAACTTCGCCGGTCTGCTCGCCTCATTGCTGACGAAGACCAGCTCTTTCGCCCCTTTACCAATATACAGAGCATCACGATGACCAATATCATGGCGCTGCCCGTCAACGATAATGGCGCCCGCGCCGCCAATATTAATGACGCCCAGCTCGCGGCGGTCCAGTAACCGGGAAACGCCAAGCTGTTTACCCACCTCTCCGCCGATTTCAACAGAATGGCTGACGGGCATAATGCCGCCGACAATAATACGGTCGATATGGCTGTAGACCATCGTATATTCATCAGCGACAAAAATATTTTCTATTAAAAACTCGCGTCGCAGCGCCTGGGTGTCCAGCGTTTTAGCGTGCTCGCTATGGATGCTTTGCCTTACGTCCACTTTTCCCTCCAATGATAAATCGATCGCAATGGCATAAAATTCAAAACACTGTTTTGATTTATTTAACGGCATCATAGTCGCCTGGATAAAGGTTTTCAACAATAAATAAAACAACGTTTCATTTATATGGTTGGTTATTTTTAAAACTGCTGTAGCGATCACGAACGGCGCTAAAACTTACGCACATGTCTGATTTTCAGACATGTGCGCCAGATGCTGTATGCGGTTACCCAGATAAAAATTGGAGCTTATTTTGGAACGGGGTCTGATGTGCGAATTGAATTAAAAGCGGTATGCGTCTGCAATGCCCGACGCGGCAAGACGTTCTGCGCTATAACGAAAAAGGGGGTTCTGTCACTGGCTTTGCCCTCGTGATAGAGGGCTTTTTACAACGGAATACTGAAGCAGGAAAAGGATGGCTGGCGCAGGATCAGTCGCGTTCAATGGTTAAAGCAACGCCCTGGCCGCCACCGATACACAGCGTCGCCAGACCTTTTCGCGCGTCGCGTTTAACCATTTCGTGCACCAGTGAAACCAGAATTCGACAGCCGGAAGCGCCAATGGGATGCCCCAGCGCAATCGCGCCGCCATTAACGTTTACCCGTCGCTCATCCCATTCCAGCATTTTTCCTACCGACAACGCCTGGGCGGCAAACGCTTCGTTGGCTTCGATAAGGTCGACCTCCGTCAATTGCCAGCCGGCACGCTCCAGACAGCGCCGGGTAGCATATACCGGCGCAATCCCCATTAGCGCAGGATCGACGCCGACGCTGGCAAACGCGCGGATGCGCGCCAGCACCGGCAGCCCCAGCGCCCGGGCTTTCGTCTCGCTCATCATCATCACCGCGGCGGCGCCATCGTTGATTGAGGAGGCATTACCCGCCGTCACCGAACCTAAACTATCAAACGCCGGATGCAGCAGGGCTAACCCCTCCGCACTGGCGTCGGCCCGCGGTTGTTCATCCGTATCGACAATTGCGGTCTGCCCATTACGTTGCGTGACGATGGGGACAATCTCATCTTTAAAACGCCCGGTATCAATCGCGGCCCTGGCTTTTTGCTGCGAACTGAGCGCATAAGCATCCTGTAACTCGCGGCTGATGCCATATTCCCGCGCCAGGTTTTCTGCCGTCACGCCAATGTGATAATCGTTGAAGGCATCCCATAAGCCATCATGTACCAGACTATCCACCAGATTGTCGGCATCAGGCAACGCGCCGGTACGGCTGTCATTGAGGACATGCGGCGCACGGCTCATATTCTCCTGCCCGCCCGCAATAACAATGTCCGCTTCGCCGCACTGAATAGCCTGCGTCGCCAGGTGCAACGCTTTTAAACCGGAACCACAAACGTCATTAATGGTAATAGCGGAAACGGTAGTCGGCAGCCCTCCTTTGATGGCTGACTGGCGCGCCGGATTCTGCCCGGCGCCAGCCGTCAGCACCTGACCGAGGATGACCTCATCGATAGCGTTAGCGTCCACGCCGGTGCGCTCAATTAACGCTTTTACGACCATGCTCCCCAGCTCGACGGCGGAATGACGGGCCAGCGTTCCCTGAAAACAGCCGATGGGTGTCCGTAAAGCCCCCACTATCACAACCTCTTTCATTACCACCTCAGCGCAAAATGACACCGCCATAGTAGAGCATTGTTAAAATTAGTTATCTTGATTGTTTAAAAAAAGTGAGTTTTATCACAAAGGAAATGACACTGATTTGACGGTGACGCAGCTTATTTCTGCTGCAAATGGTAGCGAAGCCAGTTCCCCGCCGTTCCGGGCGGCGTCTTCTTGTTCCACAACAAATCAATAGCAATCGCCCTCGGCCAGCCAGGAACATCCAGCTGCGCCAGCGGTTTTTCCGCCGCAAACTCTTCCACCAGCGCGCAGGGCAATACGCACCAGCCAAATCCCTGAACCGCCATGCTCAACAGCAATAAATAGTTTGGCGCTGACCAGGCCGGGCCGCGCGTAATGTTGGCGTTAGAGTCAAGGTAGGTATTCAGACGCAGCTCGCGCCAGGTATGCAGTTGCTCCCATTGCAGGTTCGTCTGCGACGCCAACGGATGCGTGGTCCCCACATAAACCCCCATCCAGCTTTGAACAGGCAGACGCGTCGCGCCAATGTCTGTGGGATAGTCATCACGCGCTTCAATCAGACCTATCTGGGCACGCCCTTTTTGCAGCAGGTCGATGACATCATCATTTTCTCCGATCAAGCATTCAAACTCGGTATGCGGAAATTGACGATCAAACTGCGCCATTAACTCTTCCAGACTGTCAGGGTGCAGGGTATCAGAGAGGACGAACGTGAGTCTTGCCTCCGTCTCGCCGGATAACGTCAGCGCCACCTCATCCAGACGGTCGCTCGCCGATAAAATAGCCTGAACATAGCTAAGCACCCGTTTTCCTTCTTCGGTCAGAACGGGCTGGCGCGAAGATCGATCAAATAATGAAAATCCCAGATCCGCCTCCAGATGCGCAATGGCGGTACTAATGGTGGACTGGCTTTTACGCAGGCGGCGCGCCGCCGCAGAAAACGAACCGCAAGAGACGGTCTCAACAAATGCCATTAACGCTTCAGGTGAGTAACGCATAACCTATCTACTTTATCGATGGATGTTATCTTTTAGGTATCACATTAAACGATAAAATAGCGGAAATTTCTTTAGCTTGATTAAGAGTAAGGTTTTTTCGTTTATGCAACATGACGCCATACAACGTCGCTCGCTGCCGGAGCGTATTTTCCATGCTGTCTGTTTTGAAGGTATTGCGACTGCAATACTGGCGCCAACGACCGCCTGGCTAATGCAGCGCTCGGTGCTGGAGATGGGCGGCCTGACAATATTGCTGGCAACGACGGCCATGATCTGGAATATCATTTATAACGCTCTGTTTGATCGACTGTGGCCTGCGCATCAGGTGAGACGAACCGCCAAAGTGCGCGCATTCCATGCGTTAGGATTTGAAAGTGGGTTTATTGTCATTGGCGTGAGTATTGTCGCCTGGGTACTGAATGTCAGCCTGCTACAAGCATTCACCCTGGAAATTGGTTTCTTCCTGTTCTTTTTGCCGTACACGATGCTGTACAACTGGGCGTACGATGTTTTACGCCAACGAATAGTGACCCGCCGCCAACAGCGCGTTAGTGCATGATATTGCTCTTTTTTGCCGGGATCGCAACGCTCCCGGCCCTCCTCCTCCACGACATCCATCTGCTTAAAACGCCCCCAACTGACGCTATTTATGGTAAATTGCGCTTCTTTTTGTGTGTTTTATAGTTGATAAATTCAAATAATGTCTAAAATTTGGTCAAAAGATGAGACTCTCTGGAGTTTTGCGTTATACGGAACGGCTGTAGGCGCAGGCACTCTTTTCCTTCCCATCCAGTTGGGATCGGCAGGCGCAATCGTGCTATTTATTACCGCGCTGGTCGCCTGGCCTCTGACATACTGGCCGCATAAAGCGCTGTGTCAGTTTATTCTTTCCTCAAAGACTTCTGCAGGTGAGGGAATTACTGGCGCCGTTACCCATTATTACGGCAAGAAAATCGGCAGTATTATTACTACGCTTTATTTCATTGCGTTTTTTGTCGTGGTATTAATTTATGCTGTGGCGATTACCAATTCCCTGACAGAGCAATTAGCGAAGCATATTCAGATAGATATTCGCATCCGGATGGCAGTTAGCTTCGGCGTAGTACTTATCCTGAATATGATTTTCTTAATGGGAAGACATGCCACTCTTCGCGTAATGGGCTTTTTAGTCTTTCCACTTATCGCTTACTTCTTGTTCCTTTCGCTCTACTTAACCGGAAGCTGGCAACCCTCGTTACTGACCGGGCAGATGTCTTTGGATAGTCACACGTTGCACCAGGTATGGATTTCTATTCCGGTGATGGTTTTTGCTTTTAGCCATACGCCCATTATTTCGACGTTTGCCATCGACAGACGGGAAAATTTTGGCGATCAGGCCATGGATAAATGCAAAAAGATCATGAAGGTCGCCTATCTGATTATCTGCCTGAGCGTGCTGTTCTTTGTCTTTAGCTGCCTGCTCTCCATTCCGCCGTCATACATTGAAGACGCGCGCAACGAAGGCGTTACCATCCTTTCCGCGCTCTCGATGATGCCCAATGCGCCGGCCTGGCTCTCTATTTCCGGTATTATCGTTGCCGTCGTGGCCATGTCGAAATCTTTCCTCGGCACCTATTTCGGCGTCATTGAGGGCGCAACCGAAATGGTAAGAACCACTCTACAGCAGGTTGGCGTGAAAAAAAGCCGGGCGTTCAATCGCGCACTATCTATCATGCTGGTTTCCGGGATTACGTTTATTATTTGCTGTATTAACCCGAATGCCATCTCTATGATTTATGCCATTAGCGGCCCGCTCATTGCGATGATTCTGTTTATTATGCCCACGTTGTCAACGTACCTGATACCGGCATTGAAACCCTACCGTTCAGTAGGTAATTTCATTACGTTGGTCGTCGGTTTACTTTGCGTATCGGTGATGTTTTTCGGCTAAAGTAAAAGATAGCCGGGATATAACTCCCGGCTATTTTATATAAGAATCCAGCACCTTTAATATTACGTCCAGATCTTCTTCACGTCTGGCTTCATCACTCTGATGAACGATATGCTCGGTCAGATGCCCTTTAATCACCTCGCGCATTAAGCCATTTACCGCGCCGCGAATCGCCGCGATCTGTTGTAACACGGCCGCGCATTCATGCGGTTCATCCAGCATTTTTTTTAGCGCTATCACCTGCCCCTGAATCTTGCTGGTTCTGGCTTTAAGCTTTTGTTTGTCCCGGATGGTATGTGACATTACAACACCTCACTAACATTAACGAATACAAATTATAGCATTACGATGCTACTGGGGGGTAGTATTCCATACTGGGGGGGAGTAGAATGACGCCCCACATAAAACAACTAAGAATCATTCTCATGGGTGAATTTTCGACACTTCTTCAGCAAGGAAACGGCTGGTTCTTCATTCCCAGCGCCATTTTATTAGGTATTTTGCACGGGCTTGAACCAGGGCACTCCAAAACTATGATGGCGGCTTTTATCATTGCCATTAAAGGTACGGTTAAACAGGCTGTCATGCTCGGTCTGGCAGCAACGCTTTCTCATACCGCGATCGTCTGGTTAATCGCTCTGGGTGGGATGTATCTTAGCCGGGCATTCACCGCACAATCAGTGGAACCATGGCTGCAGTTAATTTCTGCGATCATTATTCTGAGCACCGCGTGCTGGATGTTCTGGCGGACATGGCGAGGCGAGCAGCAGTGGCTGGCGGGAAACCATCATCACAACCACGACCACGACCACGACCACGACCACGACCACGACCACGACCACGACCACGACCACGACCACGACCACGACCATCATGGTCACATACATCCGGAAGGTGCAACGTCAAAAGCGTATCAGGATGCCCATGAACGCGCCCATGCTGCCGATATTCAACGCCGTTTTGATGGTCAAACAGTGACTAATGGACAGATCCTGCTATTCGGCCTGACCGGAGGGCTTATCCCCTGTCCGGCTGCGATCACCGTTTTACTGATTTGTATCCAGCTTAAAGCGTTTACGCTGGGCGCCACGATGGTGCTGAGCTTTAGTCTTGGCCTAGCATTAACACTGGTGACGGTAGGCGTGGGCGCGGCGATAAGCGTTCAACAGGCAGCAAAGCGCTGGAGTGGTTTTTCGACGCTTGCCCGGCGGGCGCCCTATTTTTCGAGCATTCTGATTGGTCTGGTCGGCGTGTATATGGGAATTCATGGCTATACCGGGATCATGCAGTAAATATGTAACGCTTCTGCTCAGGCCGTATCATTCACGTCGGGTTTCATTCCAGAAGCGTTTTTACTTATCAAACGGTATGAAAGGCCATACATTCAGCGTCCCGCCTGAATTCTGTATTTTACTCCACTACACCACAGGCAAAAAATACCCCACCGCCACCGGGTTTAGCCGGCGTGTCAGTGTTTCTGGATAGGGTCGCCGGAGGCGGGTTATTGCGGAGCGATAAACGGGGTTCGCTGCAGTGATTTACAAAACCGGGTACCAAACAGCAGTTCCCGTAATCGGTTCCGCATTCCCAGCTTCACCAGTAACCGGTATTTGTCCTGCCAGATTTGCTTCTCCTGTGTATTCAGCCTTCCACACAACGCTGACAACCTTCCTCGTCCACGGTAAACTTCCTGAAGCAAGCGTAACTGGGCCAGGCTCACTCCGCATGCCAGTATCTCCCGGTGCATCAACTGATCCATATAGTTCATCAACCGCTTCGGATTGTTAAATATCGGTGGCACTTCCAGAAAGCCCGTCACCGGATCCGGAGATAACAAAAAGGCGTCCAGCGCTCCTGTCCTGCGCAGGCGTGCGCCCCCGGCCCACTGTTCATCCCGCCGCCACCGAATAAGTATCTCCGCCAGTTCCTGCTCCAGCAGCGCCGGGATGCCGCCGTATACCTTCAGTACCACCCGGTCGCTGAAAAACAGCTCATCGCTGATAATCATAACCGGGTAGTCCGGCAGTATCTGTCTCAGGGAATAGAACAAAAAGAGATGTTCACGGGGACGCAGACACAGTATCAGTATGGCCTCCGGTTTCCGACGTAATTGCTGCAACAGAACAGGCTGCCTGTATGCGGTTTCACAGTTGCAGCCCGGCATAAATCTCCGGACCAGGTGTGCCACGGCGATCGTCACCGGCCAGCAGTCACCGTAAACGATAATCTGCCGGGCCGGTATCCGGTTATGTTCCGTCATCCTCATCCTCCTTCTTTTTCAGGATCTTCCCCGCATTTCTGTTACTGCACAGCCGGTTCCACAGTTCATTTGCCATCGACCTGTCACCATTACCGACCCGGCGTTTTGATACCAGCGGCGGTCCGGCTTTTTCACGGCGCGTGGACGGGGTGGGACTGTCAAGAACCCGGATAACATAAATCTCATAGCGTCGTGCTTTATTAGGCAGGGTCTGGTGACGGCAGATGCTGACCACCCGCGATGTTTTGCTTCGCAGATAGGCAATCAGGTAGCTGGCCCGTCTGGCCGTGATGTGAAACGCCTCTGCTATCTGGTTACGCTGAACCCAGTTCTGCTGCAACAGGCACCAGTGTGCCACAATGATATACAGGGGCTCGCCGGCATACTGGCGGACACTTACCGGAATAAAACAGGCATCATGGTTGGTCTGTCCGGGATAATGAATATCGTTACCAGGGGTAAGGTACTGCTTTTTTGCGTGTGTATTATCAGGGCACATAAAACCTCTCCATAACTGGGTAAATGATTTCCCGGAGGTGAAGAACAACTCTTAAATAGTATTTATTATTAATGTGTGTTTATTCGGGATTAGTTCCCCGATAACTCAGTCAGTTCTTTTATTTTTATTATCTGCCCCCCCGATTAGTTATAGGTAACAGTAACGGGTATTGCAGCAGAAAACGTTCCTGTCTTTACACTTCCCCCCGGGGTCGGGGTTATTACTGCAGTATATACCTTCGACACATTACCGGTGACAGCTCCTGTAATAGTAATATCCCCCAGTACTTCTTGTTTATCAAAAGTAATCTCTTTTCCTTTATCATCTTTTATTGAAAGCCGGAGCCCATTAGGCTGACCTTTGTTGGGGCCATCCAGGCTGACAAGATTCAGAGTTTGCCCGGTATCCTGTGTCAGTGCACCTTTCCCGAAGGTGATGGCCAGAGGGATCGTGAATTCCTGTCCCATAGCCGGTCGTAAAACCTGCCTGGCGATCACTGTAAAATTTGCCTGTCTGGTCTGTGAAGGTTCATAAGTCGTATAAATATGCCCAAAGTTGACCTGTAATGGAACAATGTCAACTTTACCCAATCCGTTTCTGAGAATTCTCACATTAAAACCAGATAAAACAAATCCGTTTTGTCTCAAAGAATGATGTAGCCCCCTGAAACACCAGACAGTAGCTGTATCTCCAGATAAGAGATAGGCTTGAATATATGTCTAACACTAACACCAATTTTGAGATGACCGGGATCCTGTTAGGGCAAGAAGTCCGTAAACGTAAAACTCCTCAGGAGAAGATCGCCATTATCCAGCAGACGATGGAGCCGGGTATGAATGTCTCCCATGTCGCCCGCCTGCATGGTATCCAGCCCAGCCTGCTGTTTAAGTGGAAGAAGCAATATCAGGAAGGCAGCCTCACCGCCGTTGCGGCTGGAGAGGAAGTCGTTCCTGCTTCTGAGCTTACTGCTGCTCTGAAGCAGGTCCGGGAGCTTCAGCGCCTTCTGGGCAAGAAGACGATGGAAGTTGAGATCCTGAAAGAAGCCGTGGAGTACGGTCAGTCGCGAAAATGGATAGCGCACGCGCCCTTGTTGCCAAAGGACGGGGAATAGCCATGGTCAGCCGGACCATGGGCGTGTCGCGTGCGCAACTGTCACTGCGGATTAACCGTTCTGCCGACTGGCAGGACAGGCGCTGTAACCGGCGTAATGAAGAAGCAGACGCAGAAATACTGTCGGCTATCCTCAACATTATCAGCGATATGCCGAGTTATGGTTATCGACGCGTGTGGGGCATCCTGCGCAAGCAACGTCGCACAGAGGGACAGCCACCTGTGAATGCCAAACGGCTTTACAGGATAATGAGCGAGCATAACCTGTTGTTGTTGCATCACAAACCAGAGCGACCGAAGCGTGAACATAAGGGCAAGATAGCGGTGGCAGAAAGCGATATGCGCTGGTGTTCAGATGGCTTCGAGTTCGGCTGCGACAACGGCGAAAAACTGCGGGTAACGTTCGCGCTGGACTGCTGCGACCGTGAGGCCATAGACTGGGCAGCAAGCACGGGAGGCTATGACAGTTCGACCGTGCAGGATGTGATGCTGAGGTCGGTGGAAAAGCGCTTCGGCGACAGGCTGCCCGACACAGCGGTGCAGTGGCTGACGGACAACGGTTCAGCATATACCGCGCATGAAACGCGGAGGTTCGCCAAAGAGCTGAATCTGGAGCCATGTACAACAGCGGTGAGCAGCCCGCAGAGCAATGGCATGGCCGAACGGTTCGTGAAGACGATGAAGGAAGACTATATCGCGTTCATGCCGAAACCGGATGTGAGAACAGCCCTGCGAAACCTTGCAGCGGCGTTCACGCATTACAATGAAAATCACCCGCATAGTGCGCTGGGATATCACTCTCCGAGAGAATACCGGCGGCAGCGGGCATCGTTAACTTAAGATACAAAAGCTGTCCGGAAATGGCGGGTCAAGATCAGTTTTGTCTCAAAGAATAAGAAAAAGGTACAATATTTAAAACATTACTTATCCCCGTAAAAGCTGTAACTGCACTACTCTCTGAATATGCTTTTGTATATAAGAAATCCAGTGTTATCCTTACTTTTCGTTCTGTAGTCCCAACAGGTAGTTTTGTGCCAAACTCTTTTCGTAACTCATTTCCTGACTGAGTACTCTTTATTTCATCCCAGGAGAACGAAACAACACTTGAAGCATTTCCTGTTTCTTGAATGGACATTCTGAATCCAAGTCCCATCGCATCTAGTGTCTTGGTAAATTTACTGAAGTAGCCCTGATTAAATACCAGCTGTGGAAATTGCGTGTCATATCCCATGTAACATTTAAAAACTGCATCCTGATTGATTGTATAGATAACCGAATCCGGGCCAGGTTTAAAATCATCGGTTGTCAAATTTATACTTCTTAAATTAATATTCTGACCGGAAGTGACTGCACATTCATTTATACCTAGCTCAACCGCATACACTTTAGTCACACATAAAGAGCACAACATCATCACCAGCACGGTCAGTTTTGTTTTCAGATTAAAAATCCATTCTGTCATGATGTCGCCCCTGCGTCCTTAAACGCGCAGTTCAGGGCATCGCAGGTGTAGCGATTCATCTGCAGTCCCCCGTAATCATCAATATACCCCACCCACAGCGTCCGGGTTTCTGCCGGCAGAACAGCCTTTAAAGGCAGGTTCCCCAGGGGCGGCACCATCACGCCCTCGCGGAAACCGCTGAGCCTGTGGCTACGGTCTGCTCCCAGCCACGCCACAGTGATGTAGTACGGCGTCGGGTTTCTGAGGGTCAGATGTCCCGCATTCCGCTCAGCAGTCAGCTTTCTTTCCGGCTGGTCACTGCTGCTTCTGATAATGGCTTTCGGACGGTAAAACAGTTTCAGCTGGCTCTGCATGGCCAGCTGCAGGACGTTGTCGTCTTCCGGCTTCGGGGGAACGCCCCGCACGTTAAACCAGAACAGTGTTTCCCTGTCCTGAGGGAGCTTATCTGTCAGCCCGCGAACCTGGGTGATACGGACCTGGGATTTCTGTCCGGCATCAATACGCTGCAGCGGCGGCAGCGCCATCAGCGCATCGGTTCTCACCCCGTCAGCATCCGTCACCCAGGACTGCGCCAGGAACGGCGTGGTTTTGTCATCGTTATTCAGCGTGATGGCCACCGTTTTCTGCGGCGCATCCATGATAATACGGGTCCGGTCAACATTGACGGCCGCCGGGCTGTACTGGCTCCATGCCGCCGCCAGTGCGAGTAAAATCACACGGCTTCTTCTGCTGTTTTTCACCTGTTTTCTCCTTTAGACCTGCTCTGTGACAGGGATATTTTTATCTGCAGGGCAGTAACAGCGGCCCCCGGCTGAGTGTCACCGTTTCCGGCAGGGTGAGTCTGCACTGCACCCGGCCATCCCAGGACACATTCAGGGTCCGGCGGTCTTCCCCGCTGAGACCTGTCAGGTAGGCCAGACCGCCATCTCCGACCATCCCCGCGGTTCTGCCGGTTTTCCCGGACACCACCAGGGCGCCAAACGGCGGACTTGCGCCATCAGCCAGCCGGATATGACCGAGCACCTGCTCCCCCTGGTTGGCGTCAATCTTCCGGTAGCCCACCGCGCCCTCCGTCAGCACCTGGCTGATGACGGAGCTGCTGACGTCCACGTCCTCCGGCAGGGCGGCCACATCAACCGAAATATCGCTGCGGCGATAGCTGCTGCCGGCGCTCACCACGCCCACCCCGAAGCGGTTGGTCACCCCGCTGTTGCCGTTCACCGGCACACCGGCCACGTCTCCGGTATCTATCATCATGCGGGGCTCATTCCCGGCCATCGACTGGCTGAAAGCGGCACCGTGGGCGGTGGCAGTCACCGAGCCGTACCAGCTCAGGCCCAGGCTGCGGTACTGTCCGGGCTGCAGGGTGGCGTCCGCTGCCGCTTGGCCCCACGGCAGACGGCTCTGCACGCTGCCGCTGAAGCTGCTGTTGCTGCCGGTGTCATAACGGTTATGACCGGCGCTGATGTTCCATGTAGTGTCCGGGTTATGGAAATCGCTGTAATTCACGGTCTGCTGCAGGCCGCCCCGGTTATCTTTCTGTACGCTGTAACTCACCTGGCGACTGTCTCCCCACGGGATACTGATGGTGGCGTAGACCTGGTTCTGGCTACCCCCGCCGGTGTACTGGTTACGGGCAAACGACACCGAGGCCGAGAGTCCCTGAAGGTCGCCGAGACTGAACACCTTGTTGAGGCTGAGCATGTAGTTATTGTTGGACTGTGCGTTCCAGTAATTGAGCCGGCTTACCGAGAGGGCCGCGCTCATGTTGAGTACCGGAACGGACTGGCTATAAGTCACGGTGTAGCTCTGTTTTTCATGCCATGCATCGCCGCCGTCAGTGGTCCGACGCTGCAGGTACTCCGGCATGGACAGAAAATGGCGGTCCGAGAAGCGGTATCCGACGAACGCCAGGGTACTGCCGGTTTTATCAAACGTTTTGGCATAGTTGATACGGTAGCTGTAACCGGACTGCTTCTGCCCATGCGGCAACCGCGCATCTGAGCGGGTGACGTCCGCAGACAGAGCGCCCAACAGCCCCATATTCTGGCCGATCCCGAGCGCCGCGGACTGGTAGTCGCCGGTGGAGGCAATGAGGCCGCCATACAGCGACGTGTTGTTAAATGCTCCCCAGGTGGCCTCCCCGAGCAGAAAGTCAGGGCTGACCGTGCTGTTGTTATGCGTCCCGCCGTACAGCGGACGTCCGGCGGCCACCTTATAGCGAACCTGTCCCTGGCGTGCCATAAAGGGGACGCTGGCCGTGTTGACCTGCCAGGTCCGGACGCTACCGTCGCTTTCCCGGACGCTGACATCCAGGTTGCCGCTGATATTCTGGCTCAGGTCGGGAAGCTCAAAAGGCCCCGGCGACACCCGGGTCTGGTACAGAATGCGACCATTCTGGCTGACGGTGACCTGTGCATTACTGTTCGCAATGCCGCTAATTTTCGGGGCATACCCCTGAAGAGAGGGCGGCAGCATGCGCTCATCGCTGGCCAAAGTGAGCCCGGCAAAGCGGAAGGAGTCAAAAATAGCGGAGCTGAGGTACGTCTGTCCGAGCGTCAGTTTTGAGCGCAGTGCTGGCAAGGCACGGAACAGATACGTCTGCGGCAGATAAAAATCGGACTGTGATGCGCCCTGCCCACTGTCAAAACGGCTGTACTGGTAATCGCTCCGCAATCGCCAGGCGCCGAGATTAAACCCGGCGGTGCCGTAGAGGCTGTAGCTGGTAGAGGTTTCCCCCTGCTGCGGCATATAGCGGTTGACCATCAGGCTGTAATCAAGCAGGCCGGCGGTGACGCCGTCGCTCCAGCGTGAAGGGGGCACCCAGTCCGGGTCCTGATAACGCATCCAGGCCTGGGGAATAATGAAGGTCAGACGCTGATTTTCAGCGCTGTACCGTACCTGACTGTCAGCGGAGCGCAGCTCAAGGCATTGCCCGTCCGGGATACCGGTAACGGGTTTCAGGCCATGAATAATCTTATCCTTAAGACCCAGCATGGCCACCATGTCTGTTGTCACACAGATGACGGCCGCGTCGAGTCCGGCAACCGGTACAACCCTGACCGGATACTGTTCCCGTACCGGCTGGTCATTGAGCCAGATATCGAGAATATAGTTACCGGGCGCCACATACCCCTCGCGGCTGAAGGCCGTGAGGTCCACGTTAGACAGGTTCCCGCTGTCCAGCAGGCTGGCATTGAACTCCGTGGCCTGCGACTTCAGGACGGAAAATGTCAGGGTAATCAGAATGGCAAGCCGGGTAATTTTCATGGCATGGCGCTTTCGTGTTGTCGTCCGTGTAACAGACAGCCCGCAGGCACAGTCAGATATAAAAGCCGTCCGATCCCCTCCGTGGACGGCTTCTCCCTGTCGTTATTTACCGCGTGAAATCACAGGTATTTCAGGGTGTAGGTGACGGATGCGTTAACATCGCCAGGAGTTGCGGCATCTGTCAGGGCTATCAGGCGGGCAAAGAAGTTGAGTTCGTTATTCCCGGCCTGCAGTTGCTGGGCGTCGCCATCCGGCATCGGGGTATTGGGTGTAATCAGTGAGGTGTTGTCACCTTTCAGAAGCTGCACACCAACATGCTGGGCACTGCCGGTGCTGACGTAAGCTTTACCTGAGGTATCTGCTGTGCCACTGAAAGAGACGGTTACTTTAGACATTTTCCCTGCGGAGCCGGCTATTGTAGTTTCATTCGGATCGAAGGCGCAGTTCTGCAGATGAATGGTGAACGGTTTTGAGTCCGTGGTTGCATTGGCGGTATTCAGTTTACGGTAAGAAATCTGTCCAAACGGAACGGTGATCGCATCGTCGCCCGGTGCGATATCACAGGGTGAGTTGGTGATGGTACCAGTGAAAAGAATTTTACCTGAGCCGAACGGGCCTGCTGTGGGTGTAGTATCGGCGGCAAATACAGAAGCACCATACATCATACCGGCAGCCGCCATGGCAAGTATTATTTTATTACGCATAGATAATATGTCCTTTGGGTGAATGAGAATTATTTTGCAAAGGCTGAAAACAACTCTGAGGGTATTAATGAAAGCGTTCAGAAAAGATTCGTATGAATAATAAACGCCTGGTGTTAAACGAAGCACCTGAACTTTCCATCGAAAAATATTGATTTCAGCTAATGCCTAATCAGTTGTAAGAAAATTCTTATTCAAATTAAAACAATAAAAATAGATCGATACGATCGATGATTATGATCGTAATTTAAGAATAATCATCAAAGAAATACTTTTTAATGTAATTATAAGCGGGTGAATACCTAACAGACAGATATTCGCAGCGGACATGAAATATTTTGTAATATATTATCTGGAATGTATGTTTTGCTTTTCCATTACACTGGATATTTACAAAACATAATACTAATCATATATAACAATGAAATTACTGGTAGCATAAAAAACTGGATATAATGCAAGTAAAAGGCATTTAATTCCAAAACATTAACTTAATAAATCATTATGAACCATCATAAGTGGAAGGAATAAAAAATAATAAATGAAATGATATTCTTCTGTATTTGTGATGGGCATCACAATAGATATAAATGCAGGTACCCTGACATTTCTGAACTTCGCGGATGAAATTTAAAAACAATGCCGACAGCAAAGAACAAACTGGTAATAGCTGTCAGACATAATGCTGCCTGCTGTAATGTATACAGCAGGCTGGGGGATATTAATGCGCGGCGTCGTGCTGCACGGAGTGCGTGGGTGATTCCTGAACTGACTGAGAGTCTACAACTATGCCATCCTGAGCTGATTTCAGTAACAGACCTGCCTGATAGTATTTTCCTTCGTTCATCAAGGAAAGCGCTGTGGTCACATCCTTACGGGTTTGCTGAAGAGGAATGAGTTCCTGATTTTCAATAACACTGACGCCTGCTAGTTTCAGGGCCTCTATAGTCCCTTTTTTATCTCCTTCTTTCATTTTCTGGTTTGCTTTATTAATAGCATCATTTTTCTGGCCCGCAGGGAGATAATCTTCTGCTACCGTAATCGATGAATTTATCCGAATATAGTGGTCTCCTTCAACTGGGGCTTTTTTATCTGATTTGACATACAGATTCCAGTCAGTGCTGTCATCGTTCAGGAGTTTTTCTGCTTGCGCAGCCAGTTGTTCCGCCTTTTGGGTGCGACCATTAAACAACTCGAATCGCGACATTCCGATATCACGCATGGCCTGCCAGGCCTGTCCGGATATCTTGTCATTATTCAGAGTAACGTTATCAGTCATGTTTGTTGCGGCCATAATATTTCCTGAAAACAGGATAACCATCAGCGCAACGCCTGGCATAATATGGCTTTTCATAATCCATCATCTCCACAAAGTAACATTTTTTATCGGATTATCCTATTCAGAACCGGTAACCCACGCCAAGATTAAAACCATTGCTATTAAGGCTTCCGCTGTTATGGGTAGCATCAAAATCCGCTCCCTCATAACCCAGAGTTATAGCGACACTACTGACCGGGGTATAAGCCACGCCAGCAGAATAACCATATCCGACCTTACTGTCAGACTCATTTATCCCGTGATCACGCTGATGCAATAATACGGGGCCCACTTGACTATACAGACTTAACTGGTTATTTATTTTCCATGAGGGGCCTGCAAGCAGGGAGTAATAACGGGTTGTTACACGACCATTACTGCTTTCATCGGAATAGCGCTGGCTTCCATTTAGCCATGCAAATGAGGTTGTCAGCCCCCAGTCCGGTGACATTTCATAGTTGTTTGCCAGCCGTACCCCACGCAACGTCCCGGCGTGATTAGTATGGGACTGGGCGTATCCAAGTGAAAATGTACTGGCATTATCGTCTGCCCATACCGGACTGGCTGCAGCAGACAGCAGAACAATACCGGTACTTCCGGCTAATAGCATTTTGTTCATCTTCTTCTCTCCGGTTATTTTACCTGATGCCTTACTGGCATGTATTAAGTTAAAATCTTTCCGTGATAACAAACTATAAATAAATCTTTTAAATTATGAGCACTGTTACGCCAGCAAATAACTTTATCTCCGGCTGTCGGGAGGCTATTCACGAAAATATATCCAGGCCAGAAACAGTATTTAATAATAAATAAACTGGAAAATAAAAACTGACAAAAATAGAAGTTCACTGATATATACCAAAAATAATTTGAGTTGCTGAAAGGCGGCAAGGGAGTGAGTCCCCGGGAGCATAGATAACGCTGTGACCGGGGAGAGCAACAAATCTGCCGGGAGCAGACTTGAACGTCGCATGCGACGGCCCGTCAGGGCGAGGCCCATGGATGGACTGAGTAATCCGTAGCTAACACATAAGCCACTTGAAGTATGAAGGGTATATAACGGGAAAGAAGGCCTATCGGCCTGGTAAATCAACGTCTGTGATTTAAGTTGCAGGAAACGGCTATGGAGAGGGGGATGCGGCAGTTATCGGGCAGTAACGGCATTGTTCAGTGAGTATCCAGGAAACAAAAAAAGAAGGGAGCGGTACTCCCTTCGTAAACATGTCAGAATACGACATTTTGGTACTCTTTTATTTATTATCTGGCCGTAAAAGTTATGCTGTTGGCAGATATCTCCAGTCAACATAAAAAAATACCACCAGCTAAAAATGTGATGCAAACCACCATTAAGCAGGTAACCAAATTGACTGTGCCACTAAATCCGGAAAAGAGTTTGAATCCGGGGATAACATCTGATGCAGAAATTAGCACCAGTCTTCGATTCGGATACCCGGAATGCGTTCAAATTCGCGGAGATTGTTTGTGACGACGACCAGTCCGCGGCTACCGGCATGGCCAGCAATCATCTGGTCATAAGGCCCGACAGGTGTTCCCTTGCGGGCCAGTTCGGCACGGATTTGACCGGTATGTATCGCTGCCTGTGTATCGTAATCCAAAACCTCAAGGCGGGAGATAAATCCCTCCACGACGGCAAGATTACGCTCCGGCGCCAGGCTTTTTTCAGCACCGTAAATCAGCTCCATTAAGGTGATGGAGCTGATACACATTCGGGATGTATTGAGGTTGAAGCGTTCTCTGATGTGTTCGGGCTTATTTTTGATGGTGAAAATACAGGTATTGGTATCAAGCATGAATTTCAGCATCAAAATCCTTCCCGTTCCTGTACTGCGGGTTGTTCTCTGGTACTCATAAAATCAGTACTGGCGCCTTCGCCATCGAACCAGCTGTCCCAGGATTCTCCGACTGGAGTAATGATTCTGCTTCTGCCAACCGCAATGATTTCGACATGTTTCACATCCTCCGGAAAGGATATCGATTTAGGCAATCTGACTGCCTGGGTCCGGTTACTAAAAAAAAGTGTTGTGTGCATAACTGCCTCCTTTCTGGATATACAACGCGTATATCCATTATGAGTAGAGGCGATGTATATGTCAAAGAGATATACAGGAAAAAATAATCCAGTCACATGACGCGCACTCCGCAGGGCATCCTTGTCCGACTCCGGCATTTCTGAATACATCCAATGAAGGAAATACCATGCAAACAATGCATAAAAAACATATGTGCCCATGGCTTCTGCCCGGTTTGCTCGGTCTGGCTCGGTGTGCGCCAGTACCGCATACTTACGCAGCCATCATTGAGGCAGGATTTTATCCGGAAGGTACAGATCTCCAGCTTGTTCTTAAGATAATTGAGACCGCGCGACAGGAAATCCGTCTGATGGACTATTCCTTCACCTCTTGGGAGGTGGTCCGGTTCGAACATTCAGTGAGTACAAAATTCTCCATGTCAAAGTGATCGTCAGCGACGACCGCCACACCGAGGTGGACGCGTCAGAATCGCTGATCGGACACGTCGCAATCTACACTCTGACTTATAAGCCAGCCTGAAGGGGCATGTTGGCTTTGACGATCAGGCAAAAAACAACGGCGAATAAAGTCGTATGATGATCTTCACATTTATCATCATCAGCGTTCATATTACTCAACCTGTAATCAACCTCTGGCGTTTTTCTGTATCCATCACAACCATTTCCGGTAAAGGTAAAAAAGGGATTTGAACCTTTCCGGAGATGATAATGAAGGTAAATGCATGGACAATTTTGCTTATGTCGGCGCATCTGACGGCCTGTGCCGTCCCTGGCACAGAAAAATATCAGACCAGCATGGACAGCGTTACGGCAGAAAAAATAAGCCGGATTATCCAGTCGGATGTCATTCCTTATAAAGGCGAAAACCATGGAGAAGTTATCAGCCGCGTATCGTCTGCTTTTCTCGGAACACCTTATCAGGCGGATACGCTCATCGGTGGGCCCGGCATCCCCGAAGTCCTTGTAGCGAATTTCAACGGCGTGGACTGCTTTACCCTGGCTGATTACGTTGAAGCCCTGGCCCGCAGCGATAATCAGAAATCGTTTCTGCATAATCTTGCCAGGACTCGCTACGCCGCGGGCAAAGTTGCTTATCTCAGCCGCCGGCACTTCTTCTCTGACTGGTTCGCCGCAGCACCGCGTAATGCACGGGATGTAACGCCGGATATCAGCCCTGATTATGTCGTTGTTGACAAGCAGCTTAACCATAAACCTGATGGCGGCGAGTACATTCCTGGTCTGGGCATCCATCCTCGTAAAATAAATTACATTCCCGGAAGAGCCATCAACCAGCAGGTCATGAACCACCTAAAAAACGGGGATTATATCGGTGTCTACTCCCCGCTTGACGGGCTGGACGTTTCACATGTGGGTATCGTAGTTCGCCATGATGAACAGGTGTGGTTCAGGAACGCCTCCTCATTGGCCGCAAACAGAAAAGTGGTGGACACACCGTTTATGGAATACATGCATTCCAGACCGGGCATCGTTGTGCTGCGGGCTGAATGATAAAGTCATTACCGGAGTCGCCAGCTGATAATAGCCGTCCGACATAGGTATTGAAACCCTGTGTACTGTGGGGCCGACACGGAAAATTGCTGTAAATTCGTGGATTTAGTAAATACTAGAAGATATTTGTCTGGAGCGGGCGAAGGGAATCGAACCCTCGTATAGAGCTTGGGAAGCTCTCGTTCTACCATTGAACTACGCCCGCTTTGAGATGCGTAAAGCATTATAAACCTTACGCTCTGGTTGGCAAGAGACTTACTGGCTGACTGGCGATTAATTCGCCGTCAGCACTTCGGTTTACTCCCCTGCGGCGGCAGATAACGCAGCGGATCGATGGCCGTCGCCCGGTAGCGAATCTGGAAGTGTAGTCTTACGGATGCGGCATCCGTGCTGCCCATCGTAGCGATTTTTTGCCCCGCTTTAACGCTTTGTCCATTATTAACCAGCATGGTGTCATTATGAGCGTAAGCCGTAATGTAATCTTCATTGTGCTTAATCATGATGAGATTGCCGTAACCGCGCAGCTGGTTCCCGACATAGACAACTTTACCCGCTCCCGCCGCATAAACAGGCGTTCCGCGCGCGCCCGCAATATCGATCCCCTTATTTCCGCCCTCCGCGGTGGAATAAGGTAAAATCACTTTACCGTTAGCAGGCCATACCCAACAACGCTGCCCCACCGGCGGCCAGGAGGATTTTGGCACCGAAGATGACGGTCTGACCGCAGCAGTTTTTGTTGCTGTTTTATTGCTGGTTTTGCGTGTTGAAGTGCTACTCTTTGCGCTGCCGCGCACTTTAATTCGCTGCCCCACCTCAATAGTATAAGGCGGAGAAATGCCATTCAGTCGGGCCAGTTCTTTCACGCTGGTTCCCGTAGCGCGCGATATACGATACAACGTATCGCCGCGCTTAACGGTATAGACGGAGCCGGAATACGTTCCTGAGCCGGAATTACTGGAACACCCCGCCAGCAGCAGCCCTGTGCATAACAGCACCGCAATACCCAGGCTATTTTTGTTCAGGCGTCCTGCGCTCAAAACCATTCCTCACTCTATTGACAGACGCCTTATGATAGCAGCCAAATGCCGTATGCCCAATCCATTGACGCCGGAAAGGGGCCGCGTGGATGATGATGCCGCGAATATCCGATATGCCAGCATAATATCGACTCACGGCACAATGGCGCTCGTCTGCGTTCTGTCAGGGCCTGTTTTGGTAATGCCTTTCTTTCTGTTATGCGCTACGCTGATCGTCTGAGTATATGGCCTGGCCATGCTGCCGGGTCATTTTAATTTTCAGGAGCTTTCATGACTGAGGAACATGTCGTTTTATTGGATGAGCAGGATAAGCCTTCCGGCACACTGGAAAAGTATGCGGCTCATACGCTTAATACGCCTTTGCATCTGGCTTTCTCCTGCTGGCTATTTAACGAAGATGGTCAGTTGCTGGTAACACGACGGTCGCTGAGCAAGAAAGCCTGGCCAGGCGTGTGGACGAATTCGGTTTGCGGTCATCCGCAACAAGGCGAAACCACCGAAGAGGCGATCATCCGCCGTTGTCGGTTCGAACTCGGCGTGGAAATTACCGATCTCACCCCCGTCTATCCGCACTTCAGCTATCGAGCGACAGATCCAAACGGTATTGTGGAAAATGAAGTCTGTCCGGTATTTGCCGCGCGGGCAACCAGTGTGTTACAGGTTAACAGCGAAGAGGTGATGGACTATCAGTGGAGCGAATTTAAAAGCGTATGGAAAAGCCTTCTCGCTACGCCGTGGGCATTTAGCCCGTGGATGGTCATGCAAGCGTCAGACGAACAAGCGCGTGAACGACTGCTCAATTACTGCCAGCGTTAAAGATTGCCTGATGGCGCTACGCCTGAACGAAGAGATGCCGGATGGCGGCTGATGCCCCATCCGGCAATTTACATCTTATTTCACCGGACGCATCGCCGGGAACAGAATAACGTCGCGAATCGTGTGGCTGTTAGTAAACAGCATCACCATACGGTCGATACCAATTCCCAGACCCGCTGTCGGCGGTAAACCGTGTTCCAGCGCCGTCACGTAGTCTTCGTCGTAGAACATGGCTTCGTCGTCGCCCGCCGCTTTTGCATTAACCTGATCCAGGAAACGCTGCGCCTGGTCTTCCGCATCGTTCAACTCGCTAAAGCCATTGCCGATTTCACGACCGCCGATAAAGAACTCGAAGCGGTCAGTGATTTCCGGGTTCACATCATTACGACGCGCCAGTGGAGACACTTCAGCCGGATATTCGGTGATGAAGGTCGGCTGAATCAGATGCGCTTCAGCGACTTCGTCAAAGATCTCGGTGACGATACGGCCCAGACCCCAGCTCTTCTCGACGTGAATGCCGATGCTTTCAGCAATCGCCTTCGCGGAATCGAAGTTGTCCAGATCAGCCATATCTGTTTCCGGACGATATTTCTTGATCGCTTCACGCATGGTCAGTTTTTCGAACGGCTTACCGAAGTCAAACACTTCATCACCGTACGGAACCTGGGTGGTGCCCAGAACATCCTGCGCCAGCGTACGGAACAGAGACTCCGTCAGCTCGATCAGGTCTTTGTAGTCCGCATACGCCATATAGAGTTCCATCATGGTGAACTCAGGATTATGGCGCACGGAGATGCCTTCGTTACGGAAGTTACGGTTAATTTCGAATACGCGTTCGAAGCCGCCAACCACCAGACGCTTGAGGTACAGTTCCGGCGCGATACGCAGGTACATGTCCAGATCCAGCGCGTTGTGATGGGTGATAAACGGACGGGCAGACGCGCCGCCTGGGATCACCTGCATCATCGGCGTTTCGACTTCCATAAAGCCGCGAGCAACCATAAACTGGCGAATACCGGCCAGGATCTTCGAACGGGTTTTGAAGGTGTTACGGGATTCATCGTTAGAGATGAGATCCAGATAACGCTGGCGATAGCGCGCTTCCTGGTCCTGCAGGCCGTGGAATTTATCCGGCAACGGACGCAGCGCTTTCGTCAGCAGGCGCAGTTCGGTGCAGTGGATAGACAGCTCGCCGGTTTTGGTTTTGAACAGCTTACCTTTCGCGCCGAGGATATCGCCAAGATCCCACTTCTTGAACTGCTCGTTGTAAACGCCTTCCGGCAGATCATCGCGCGCCACATACAGCTGAATGCGGCCGCCTACGTCTTGCAGGGTAACAAAAGAGGCTTTACCCATAATACGGCGAGTCATCATACGGCCCGCGACGGACACTTCAATATTCAGCGCTTCCAGTTCTTCAGCTTCTTTCGCGTCAAACTCTGCGTGCAGTTGGTCTGAGGTACGGTCACGACGGAAATCGTTCGGGAACGGGATACCCTGCTCACGCAGTGCAGCCAGCTTCTCGCGACGTGCCTTCATTTCATTGTTAAGATCGACTACCTCGTCAGCGCCCTGTGCGTTTTGTTCAGACATGTTGATTCCTCATAGCCCTGCTTTCAAACTTGCTTCGATAAATTGATCCAGACTACCGTCCAGTACCGCCTGTGTATTGCGGGTTTCCACCCCAGTACGCAGGTCTTTAATGCGGGAATCGTCCAGGACATAGGAACGAATCTGGCTTCCCCAGCCGATATCGGACTTAGTGTCTTCCATCGCCTGTTTTTCAGCGTTCTTTTTCTGCATCTCCAGTTCATAAAGCTTCGCTTTCATCTGCTTCATGGCCTGGTCTTTGTTTTTGTGCTGCGAACGGTCGTTCTGGCACTGCGTCACGATTCCGGTTGGAATATGGGTGATACGCACGGCGGATTCCGTACGGTTAACGTGCTGACCGCCTGCGCCAGACGCGCGATAGACGTCGATACGCAGATCCGCCGGGTTAATGTCGATATCGATATCGTCGTCCACTTCCGGGTACACAAACGCGGAGCTAAACGAGGTATGACGGCGACCGCCGGAGTCAAACGGGCTTTTACGCACCAGACGATGTACGCCGGTTTCAGTGCGCAGCCAGCCATAGGCATATTCGCCGGAGATTTTGATAGTCGCGGACTTAATACCGGCGACTTCCCCTTCCGATTCTTCAATGACTTCTGTCTTGAAGCCGCGCGCTTCCGCCCAACGCAGATACATACGCAGCAACATGCTGGCCCAGTCCTGCGCTTCAGTACCACCGGAACCGGCCTGAATATCGAGATAGCAATCGGCGCTATCGTACTCGCCGGAGAACATCCGGCGGAATTCCAACTGCGCCAACTTCTCTTCCAGCGTATTCAGTTCCGCGACGGCTTCGTTAAACGTCTCTTCGTCGTCAGCTTCTACCGCCAGTTCCAGCAGCCCGGAAACGTCGTCCAGCCCCTGAGTCATTTGATCAAGCGTATCGACGATCGCTTCGAGCGATGAACGCTCTTTTCCCAGCGCCTGCGCGCGCTCAGGTTCGTTCCAGACATCCGGCTGTTCCAGCTCGGCGTTTACTTCTTCCAGACGCTCTTTCTTAGCATCGTAGTCAAAGATACCCCCTAAGAACGTTGGTGCGTTCCGTGAGGTCCTGAATGCGGTTATTCACCGGGTTAATTTCAAACATGGTCTGATTTCTTTTATTTGACTTGTCAAAATGCGGTTATAAGGGCGAAATATTAGCGGATTTCGCCCCTTAATTACAGCGAAAGTGTTGTTAAATCGCCCCGATCATAGCGGCCAAATATCATCGATAATAATCTGTAAACTACGGTTGCCGCGAAACTCGTTAATGTCCAGTTTATAAGCCAGTTCTACCTCCCGCACGCCGTTATCCGGCCAACAGGTCGTATCAATATTAAATGCGATGCCATCCAACAGCGGGCCGCCGCCGACAGGCTCCACCATCACCTTGAGGTGACGCTCGCCCACCAGACGCTGCTGTAGCAGACGGAAACGACCATCGAATAACGGTTCCGGGAACATTTGCCCCCACGGTCCGGCATCCCGCAACAGTTGCGCCACTTCCATAGACATCTCCGCCGCGCTTAATGGACCATCGGAGATCACCTCGCCTTGCAACAGGGCAGGATCGAGCCATTCCGTCACCAGCTCGCCAAACCGTTGCTGAAACTGCTCGAATTTATGCTCTTCCAGCGACAATCCCGCCGCCATCGCATGACCGCCGAACTTGATCATCAGATCAGGGTAAAGGGTATCCAGCCTTTCCAGCGCATCGCGCATATGCAGCCCCTGAATCGAACGGCCTGAGCCTTTTAGCGTGCCGTCGCCCGCAGGCGCAAAGGCGATCACCGGGCGGTGAAAACGCTCTTTAATGCGCGACGCCAGAATTCCGACCACGCCCTGATGCCATTCAGGATGATACATCGCCAGACCGCCCGGAAGCGTTTCACTACTGCGCTCAAGCTTTTCGCACAGGATAAGCGCTTCCGCCTGCATCCCCTGCTCTATTTCTTTGCGCGTCTGGTTAAGCGCATCCAGCTCGCTGGCCAGAACACGCGCTTCGCCGAGGTTATCGCACAACAGTAACGCCACGCCAACGGACATATCATCCAGCCTGCCGGCGGCATTCAGGCGAGGCCCCAACGCGAAGCCTAAATCACTGGCGGCAAGCTGCTGCGGATCGCGATTCGATATCTCCAGCAACGCTTTAATTCCCGGACGGCATTTCCCGGCACGAATACGACTTAGCCCTTGCCAGGTCAGAATACGGTTGTTAGCGTCCAGCGGCACAACGTCTGCTACCGTACCCAACGCCACTAAATCCAGCAGCTCCGCCAGATTCGGCGGCGCGATGTTGCGCTCGTCGAACCATCCTTTGTCGCGCAAAAATGTTCGCAACGCCAGCATCAGGTAAAACGCCACGCCGACGCCCGCCAGCGACTTAGACGGGAATTCGCAGTCGCGCAGATTGGGATTAATAATCGCTTCGGCATCCGGCAACGTGTCGCCTGGCAGGTGGTGATCGGTCACGATCACCGGAATCCCCAACGTCTTTGCATGCGCTACGCCGGCGTGGGATGAAATGCCGTTGTCTACGGTGACGATAAGCTGCGCGCCGCGCGCCTTCGCCTGATCGACCACTTCCGGGCTTAAACCGTAGCCGTCTTCAAAGCGATTAGGCACCAGATAACTGATGTTGTCACATCCCAACGCACGCATTCCCAATACGCTTAGCGCAGTACTGGTCGCGCCGTCGGCGTCAAAATCGCCAACAACAATAATGCGGGTACCTTCGCGAAAGGCGTTGTAGAGGATCTCCACCGCGTTATCTATGCCGCTAAGCTGTTGCCAGGGCAGCATTCCTTTCACGCTGCGCTCCAGTTCGCGGGCGCTACGAACGCCCCGGCTGGCATATAAACGTCGTAGTAATGGAGGAAGATCGGCGGGGAGTTCCGCCGTCTCATCAGCCTCGCGCCGACGAAGTTGTCTCTGTTGTTTCACGCGTATTATTTACCACTGGTCTGTTTTTGATGCTCATCAAGAAACGCTTTCATCTCTTTCGGTCCCTGATAGCCAGGCACCACATAGCCGTTACTCAATACAATGGCTGGCGTACCGCTAACGCCCAACTGCACGCCCAACGCATAATGATCAGCAATGTTCACGTCACAGCTTGCCGGTTTCACGCCCTTACCTGCCATGGCGTCATCAAACGCTTTGTTTTTGTCTTTGGCGCACCAGATAGATTTCATATCCTGCTCCGCCTGGCTTTCCAGCCCCTGGCGCGGAAAAGCCAGATAACGTACCGTGATCCCCAGCGCGTTATAATCTTTCATCTCTTCATGTAGCTTATGACAATAGCCGCAGGTGATATCGGTAAAAACAGTAATGACATGTTTCTCATCCGGCGCTTTATAGACGATCATCTCTTTTTCCAGCGCATTTAGCTGGCTCATCAGCAGTTTGTTCGTCACGTTTACCGGATGCGCGCCGCTCACGTCATACATCGGCCCTTGAATAATATGTTTGCCGTCATCAGTGACGTACAGTACGCCGCTGTGAGTGAGGACGGTTTTCATCCCTGCCACTGGCGAGGCCTGAATTTCCGTACTCTGAACGCCCAGCTTAGCCAGCGACTGACGGATAGCCGCATCATCCGCATGGGCCACGCCTGAAAACACCGCCGCCAGTAAAGTGAACATCATAAAACGCTTTTTCATAAACTATCCTTTCCTGTCAGCACTCATGCCCGCGGATGGTGCTGTTGATGAAGTTGACGCAAACGCTCCGTTGCGACATGCGTATAAATTTGTGTCGTCGAAAGATCGCTATGCCCAAGTAGCATTTGTACAACGCGCAAGTCGGCGCCGTGATTCAGCAAATGCGTGGCGAAAGCGTGACGTAAAACATGCGGCGATAGTTTTTCGCTATCGATTCCAGCCAGTACCGCATAATGTTTAATACGGTGCCAGAAGGTCTGCCGCGTCATCTGCTGCGCACGCTGGCTGGGGAATAATACGTCAATCGATACGCCATTGAGTAACCATGGACGCCCATGCTCCAGATACGTTTCCAGCCAATATACCGCCTCTTCACCTAACGGCACCAACCGCTCTTTATTGCCTTTACCGATAACCCGCACCACGCCCTGCCGCAGACTGATATCGCTCATTGTCAGCCCCACCAGTTCCGACACGCGCAAACCGGTGGCATACAGCACTTCCAACATAGCTTTATCGCGCAGCTCCAAAGGTTGATCAATAAGCGGCGCCTGCAAGAGCCGTTCAACCTGCGCCTCGCTAAGATCTTTCGGTAAACGCTGCGGAAGCTTAGGCGAGGCCAACTGCGCGCTCGGATCATCCTCACGATACTTTTCACGGTACAGATGCTGGAAAAAGCGCCGCATAGCGCTTAACAGGCGTGCGGAGCTGGTCGCTTTGTATCCGCCCTCCACACGTTCAGCCAATAGCGTTTGTAAATCATCAGCCTGCGCCGTCGCAAGCGTTTTTCCGCGATGATGCAACCACGCAACGACCATCGATAAATCGCGACGATACGCGCTTAATGTATTTTCCGCCAGATTTCGTTCCAGCCACAGGGCATCCAGAAACTGCTCAATACGCGCTAAATCCTGTTCCATTCGCGCTCCCTACTTCACGCTTACTTTTGGTGCATTATGCCTCATTGTGCCGTGAATGCAGCGATTCTGTTACACTACCCGCAACGCTATAGCAGAATCGAGATGTAACGTAATGAACATGGGTCTTTTTTACGGTTCCAGCACGTGCTACACCGAGATGGCCGCAGAGAAAATTCGCGATATCCTCGGCCCGGAGCTGGTGACATTACATAACCTCAAGGATGACGCCCCCGCCTTAATGGAGCAGTACGACGTGCTCATTTTAGGCATCCCCACCTGGGATTTTGGTGAAATTCAGGAGGACTGGGAAGCCGTCTGGGAGCAACTGGACGATCTCAATCTGGAAGGCAAAATCGTTGCGCTTTACGGTATGGGCGACCAGCTCGGCTACGGTGAGTGGTTCCTGGATGCGCTGGGTATGTTGCATGACAAACTTGCCCTCAAAGGCGTTAAATTTGTCGGCTACTGGCCCACAGAAGGCTACGAATTTACCAGCAATAAACCGGTCATTGCGGATGGGCAACTGTTTGTCGGCCTGGCGCTGGATGAAACGAACCAGTACGATCTCAGCGATGAGCGTATACAGACCTGGTGTGAACAAATTCTCGGCGAAATGGCCGAACACTACGCCTGAAACCTTACTCGCTGTACTTCCCTCTCGACGGAACCGCGTTTACGCCGTTCCGTTAGTGTTGGCCTGATATCGGCTGCTGTAACAGTATCCGACGCAACTCACGCCATTCCGCTTCTTCCATGCTATCCGCCGCCAGCCATAAATGCTGATGACGTCCAGACTCTGCGCGTAAACGCAACACCATCCCGCTCTTCAGTAACCAGGGCGGACGCAAGAGCGTCCAGTCCTGCCCCTGCCAGCGTAAGCGCCCGTCCATGAGTAGCTTGATCTCTCCCTGGCAGGTATTAATCCTGCGCTGGCTACGTACACAGTCAAACACGACCAGCGACAGTAGTATCATCCATAACGGGGTATAACTCAGCGGCCAGGGCATCAATAAAATCACCGCGGCAACCAGCCCATGAATGAGCAATGAGATCCACTGAGCGCGCCATGAGACGCGTAAATCAGATTGCCACAGGACCACGTTCCCGATTCCGTGTCTGAATGAGTCGGACCATCTGTTCCAGTTCAGCGTCAGCCGGTTTACCGTGATTCATTAACCAGTTAAATAAATCCGGGTCATCACTCTGCAACAAACGGACAAAAATACGCTTTTCTTCATCACTTAAACTATCGTACTCATGTTCAAAAAACGGCATGATGGAAATATCAAGTTCGCGCATACCGCGACGACATGCCCAGTGAATACGTGCTTTATTGTGAATATCCATGTTCTTCCTGCCTCGCGAAAATGAAGTACCGGGCTATTGTAACGTGTTTTTGGCGTTGTTTTACGGGAATCTCAGTAATCTGGAACGCGATCGCGAAATAAAAGGCTGGGAATCAATATGTTCATCCATTTTGGATACCGCCTCGCAAAACGATCAATCCGCTCTCAATGGGCTATTTAAAGCACTTGCAATGACCGATGGCTCTTTTACCATTAACCATTATTGTTGCAGCTAACCAGGACATTATTTATGGCTTTTATCTCCTTTCCACCACGTCATCCTTCATCGTCAGCCCGCCTGCCGCTGACGCTGATCGCGCTTGACGACTGGGCGCTGTCGACCATTACCGGCGTAGACAGTGAAAAGTATATTCAGGGCCAGGTCACCGCTGACGTAAGCCAGATGACTGAACAGCAACACCTTCTCGCCGCCCACTGCGATGCTAAAGGTAAGATGTGGAGCACTCTGCGCCTGTTCCGTGAGCGCGACGGTTTCGCCTGGATTGAACGCCGTAGCGTGCTTGAAGCGCAATTAACGGAGCTGAAAAAGTACGCCGTATTTTCCAAAGTGGTCATCGCGCCGGATGACGAACGCGTATTGCTTGGCGTGGCCGGTTTTCAGGCCCGCGCGGCGCTGGCTAATGTCTTTAGCGAACTGCCCAATAGCGAAAATCAGGTGGTCAGAGACGGCGCCTCCACGCTGCTATGGTTTGAACATCCTGCGGAACGATTCCTGCTTGTCACCGATGTCGCGACGGCCAACATGTTAACGGAGAAGTTGCATGGCGAAGCCGAACTGAATAACAGCCAACAGTGGCGGGCGTTGGATATTGAAGCAGGCATTCCGGTGATTGACGCGGCGAACAGCGGTCAGTTTATCCCCCAGGCGACTAACCTACAGGCGCTGGGCGGCATCAGCTTCAAGAAAGGCTGCTACACCGGACAGGAGATGGTCGCACGGGCAAAATTCCGCGGCGCCAATAAACGCGCGCTTTGGTTGCTGGCGGGCAAAGCCAGCCGGGTACCGGAAGCAGGAGAAGATCTGGAGCTACAGATGGGCGAGAACTGGCGTCGTACCGGCGCTATTCTGGCGGCGACGCAGTTGGACGATGGTCAGTTACTGGTTCAGGCCGTCATGAATAACGATTTAGAAGCCGAAAGCGTCTTCCGCGTTCGCGACGATGCCAACACCCTGCATATCGTCCCGCTGCCCTACTCGCTGGAAGAGTGATATCACGTTAAAAGCCGGATAGCCTGATAGCGCAACGCCATCAGGCTCGCACGTGCTGTTCTCGTAGGCCGGATAAGGTGCGACAGCGCCGCCATCCGGCACGGGCATCCGGGAATTATGCCTGTCCCACATACAAATAGATGGCCAGGAAGTGGCACACGCTGCCACCCAGCACAAAGCCATGCCAGATGGCGTGGTTATAAGGTATGCGTTTGCAAACATAGAAAATTACGCCCAGCGAGTAAACGACGCCACCTACCGCCAGCAGCGTCACGCCGCCTATCGCCAGCTTAATCGCCAACTGATAAACCACTATCAGCGACAGCCAGCCCATTGCCAGATACGTAACCAGCGAAAGCACTTTAAATCGGTGCGCAATCGTCAACTTGAAGAGGATACCGAATAGCGCCAGGCTCCAGATCACAATCATTAGTCCGCGCGCCAGCGGCGAATCCAGACCTACCAGCAGAAATGGCGTATAGGTTCCGGCAATGAGCAGATAGATAGCGCAGTGATCAAATTTCTTTAACCAGATTTTTGCCCGCTGATGAGGAATGGCATGATAAAGCGTTGAGGCAAGAAAAAGCAGGATCATGCTCCCGCCATATAAACTGTAGCTGGCGATAGCCGTCATACCCGCATTCGCCTCTACCGCCTGAACCAACAACAGCACCAGGCCGACAATACCAAATACCAATCCAATGCCGTGGCTAATACTGTTGGCGATTTCCTCAGCCAGCGAATATCCCTGCGTCATTAATGGTTTTTGCACCATAACTTACTCCGGAGAAACGTTCATAACGATGAACTGCGCCTCTAGCGTAACTGAGAATGGTTCCAGTGAACACATGTTAGCTAAAATAAATTCGCAAAATTAAATTTTGTTTATTATTCAATAAGTTAATTACAAAAACTCAACTAACACGCGTTCATATTTATCAAAGGCATTTAAAATCAATCACATAAAATTGCGTCTGGTTGGGATAGATTTCAGCAATGACCCGTTTCAGCTCATCAAGCGACATATTTTCCTGTTGCGCATGTTTTTCGTTCAGCGTATCCAGCGTCACAGTTGACGTTCCTGTCACTTCGATTGTGCAAAAATAGCCATCATCTTCGAACCGCCCCACGCGTAGCACATCGCCTGCTTTAAAGTGGGACTCGGAGGCATCACGAATAGTGATGGTTTTACGCCCTGCCAGAATGTCATTCTGGAAACGTTGAAAGAAAGTAATGTCGTTTGGCTGCATGTGGTTATCCCCCTGAATATGGCCCCTTGAAGTGGATGTTACGATCTGAATGTGTTCTTGCTCCGACACGCGAGCATCCTGGAATTTTGCGTACGCTTTACATGCCACTTGGTGCAGAATGAATGATAACAGACTAAATAAATTGAGATTATGCAACAATGAGAAAACTCACCTTGCCAAAAGATTTTTTATGGGGCGGCGCGGTTGCTGCACACCAGGTTGAAGGCGGCTGGAATAAAGACGGTAAAGGCCCCAGCATCTGCGACGTGCTAACCGGCGGCGCACACGGCGTGCCACGCGAAATCACCCAGAATGTCGTTGCTGGCAAATACTATCCGAACCACGAGGCGGTGGATTTTTACGGACATTACAAAGAAGACATCCGTCTTTTCGCCGAAATGGGGTTCAAATGCTTCCGTACCTCTATTGCCTGGACGCGTATCTTCCCGAATGGCGACGAATCCCAGCCAAACGAGGCCGGTCTGAAATTCTACGACGACATGTTTGATGAGTTACTCAAATACAACATCGAACCGGTCATTACCCTTTCTCACTTTGAAATGCCATTACATCTGGTACAGCACTACGGCGGCTGGACCAATCGTAAAGTGGTTGATTTCTTTGTCCGTTTTGCTGAAGTCGTGTTTGAACGCTACAAACATAAGGTCAAATACTGGATGACCTTCAACGAAATTAACAACCAGCGAAACTGGCGCGCGCCGCTGTTTGGCTACTGCTGTTCCGGCGTGGTGTATACCGAGCATGAGAATCCAGAAGAAACCATGTATCAGGTCTTACATCATCAGTTTGTCGCCAGCGCGCTGGCGGTAAAAGCGGCACGTCGCATTAACCCACAGATGAAAGTTGGCTGTATGCTGGCGATGGTCGCGCTGTATCCTTTCTCCTGTAAACCAGAAGATGTGATGTTTGCTCAGGAGTCGATGCGTGAACGCTACGTCTTTACCGATGTGCAGCTGCGCGGCTATTACCCGTCCTATGTGTTGAACGAGTGGGAGCGCCGCGGATTTAACATCAAAATGGAAGATGGCGATCTTGAAGTGCTGCGCGAAGGCACCTGCGATTATCTTGGTTTCAGTTATTACATGACCAACGCGGTCAAAGCCGAAGGCGGTAGCGGCGATGCGATTTCCGGTTTTGAAGGCAGCGTACCGAACCCCTATGTTAAAGCATCTGACTGGGGCTGGCAGATTGACCCGGTGGGCCTGCGTTATTCATTGTGTGAACTGTACGAACGCTATCAAAAGCCGCTGTTTATTGTCGAAAACGGTTTTGGTGCTTACGACAAAGTAGAAGAAGATGGCAGCATCAACGACGACTACCGAATTGACTACCTGCGCGCCCATATTGAAGAGATGAAAAAAGCGGTGACTTACGATGGTGTCGACCTGATGGGCTACACGCCGTGGGGCTGCATCGACTGCGTGTCGTTCACCACCGGTCAGTACAGCAAGCGCTACGGCTTCATCTACGTGAACAAGCACGATGACGGTACGGGCGATATGTCGCGTTCGCGTAAGAAGAGCTTCAACTGGTACAAAGAGGTGATTGCCAGCAACGGCGAGAAGCTTTAACTCCTGCACGTTACCCGCCAGTCGGCGGGTAACACTTTGAACGAGTCTTACCAGGTCTTACCTATTTTAAATTCCCAGCGTACATCTTCCATTTTGGTTGGCGACTTCGCTTCCTGCATTACCGGGAAGAAGGCTCCGGCACCAAACCATAATTTCAGTGAATCGACGGCAATATTAAATGACGGACCAACAACCCATTCGGTAGTTCCAGAATGGTTATTAATTACGCTGCCATTAGACAGTTTTTTCGTTCCAGAGGCATTATTGCTGTAGGCACTTTCCAGACCAAGATCCAGCGGTAAATCGCTAAACATATACCGCACCTGGGTATTCCACTGGAATTCGTTACCTCGTTTCACGTCCTGGTTACCGCGCTCAAATGGTCCCTGATATACAAAACCCATATCCCCTTTAATGTTAGGAGTAAATAATTTTGTTAAAGTGAGTGTTACTCTTCCTCCCCAGGCGCTATTCCCAGGCAAATGATTATCTCCATCTTGCCCGGTGGGTAGTAATACTGCCCCACCTACCGTAACCCAAAACGGATCACCTCTTCGCTGGCTCATTAAAGCATAATTGACCCCCACCGATTGGTCGCCCATTCCCTCTATGTGCTCAGGAGACAGATTGTCTCGTTTGTTATTGATATAGGAACCCACAGTTGATAATTCCAGTCTGTCGGTCAAACCGTAACGAATCTTCAATAACCATATCTGGGAGTAAACATCCGGACTTCCATGCCCCTCGATTTGATGATCTTTATCGCGAAATGAGCTATTCATGGCGGTTAATAACTTTCCTTCCGGCAATACTGAACCACCAGAAATAGCGGTATTAACTGGTGCACCTAATAGATTACTGGGATTATTTTCTCCGTTAGCTGCCATTGCATTCATTAATAGAAAATATGTCATTAATGGCAGAAATATAAATCGTTTCATTATTCCCTCCAGGTATAAAAAACAAAGTGCTAAGTTAATAAATATTTACGTTATTTATGCTTATCTTTAATTTATAATTTAAATTAATAACTTGATGAATTTAATATACGGAAATTTTTGTAACTATATTGAGAGGTAAATAACGATTCCGGAGAGAAACTATTTGTAACCACATGTAAATATACCGTGTTATTTTTATTAAATAACAGCAAGGTAAAAATGATGCACAATGAATCATTAGACTCTAAAAAACCGGTAATTTAATTCTGGCTAATACACTGATACAAACGCCAGGTTGCCTGACAGGAGCCAACGATTTACTGTAATATATTGAATTAGTAACACTTTGTAGCCTGAATAAGGCGCTCACACTGCATCCGACACAAACAAAGCGCATTTTATTAACAAGCTGAAAAGGCGCCGAAGCGCCTTTAGAAGACAGTCGAATCAGTAAATTACTGGTAGTCGCTAATCGGTACGCAGGAGCAGAACAGGTTGCGGTCACCATAAACATCATCCAGACGTTTCACCGTCGGCCAGTATTTGTCTGCCACGCCTGCCGGGAATACGGCAACTTCACGGCTGTACGGATGCGCCCACTCGGCGACCAGTTCGCTCTGAATGTGCGGCGCGTTCACCAGCGGGTTATCTTCCAGCGGCCAGACACCCGCTTTCACCTGGTCAATCTCTGCGCGAATAGCCAGCATCGCATCGATAAAGCGATCCAGCTCGGCCTTACCTTCAGATTCCGTCGGCTCTACCATCAGCGTGCCCGCCACCGGGAACGACATGGTTGGCGCATGGAAACCATAGTCGATCAGACGCTTGGCAATATCCAGCTCGCTGATGCCGGTTTCTTCTTTCAATGGGCGAATATCAAGAATACATTCGTGCGCCACACGGCCATCGCGACCGGTATACAGTACCGGATAGGCATCTTTCAGACGGCTGGCAATGTAGTTAGCGTTAAGAATCGCGACCTGACTTGCCTGCTTCAGGCCTTCTGCGCCCATCATGCGGATGTACATCCAGCTGATTGGCAGAATGGAGGCGCTGCCGAACGGCGCCGCAGACACCGCGCCCTGACGGGTGAGCATCCCTTCAATTTGCACCACGCTATGACCCGGTACGAACGGTGCCAGATGCGCTTTCACGCCGATCGGTCCCATGCCTGGGCCACCGCCGCCGTGCGGAATGCAGAAAGTTTTATGCAGGTTAAGATGCGAAACGTCCGCGCCAATAAAGCCCGGTGAGGTAATGCCGACCTGAGCGTTCATGTTCGCGCCGTCAAGGTAAACCTGACCGCCGAACTGGTGCACAACTTCACACACCTCACGGATCGTTTCTTCATACACGCCGTGGGTGGACGGATAGGTCACCATGATGCAAGAAAGGTTCGCAGCATGTTGTTCTGCTTTTGCCCGCAGATCGTCCAGGTCGATGTTGCCGTTCTTATCACAGGCGACTACCACCACCTGCATTCCTGCCATATGTGCAGAAGCAGGGTTAGTGCCGTGAGCAGAGGCCGGAATCAGGCAGATATCGCGATGACCTTCGTTGCGGCTTTCGTGATAGTGACGAATCGCCAGCAGCCCCGCGTATTCCCCCTGTGCGCCGGAGTTAGGCTGCATACAGACGGCGTCGTACCCGGTGAGTTTCACCAGCCAGTCAGAAAGCTGGCTAATCATCTGATGATATCCTTCGGCCTGTTCCGGCGGGCAGAACGGATGCAGTTCAGCGAATTCCGGCCAGGTGATAGGAATCATCTCGGCGGCGGCGTTCAGCTTCATGGTGCAGGAACCCAGCGGGATCATCGCCTGGTTCAGCGCCAGATCTTTACGCTCCAGCGAGTGCATATAGCGCATCATCTCGGTTTCGCTGTGGTAACGGTTAAATACCGGATGCGTCAGAATCGCATCGTCACGCAGCATACTTTGCTGAATGGAACGGCTATCAAGCGCCACGTCTTTATCCAGTGTTTCAATGTTCAGACCGTGGCTGTCGCCCAGCAAAACATTGAACAACTGCGCCACATTCTCACGGGTGGTGGTTTCATCGAGCGTAATACCCACCGCGTTATGAATATCGCTGCGCAGATTGATCTCTGCCGCTTCCGCACGCGCCAGTACCGCAGCTTTATCAGCCACTTCCACACACAGGGTGTCGAAGTAGTGCGCATGACGCAGCTTTAAGCCTTTCTGTTGCAGACCTGCCGCCAGAATATCGGTCAGGCGGTGGATACGATTCGCAATGCGCTTCAGACCGACCGGACCATGATAAACGGCATACAGACTGGCGATGTTAGCCAGCAGTACCTGCGAGGTACAAATGTTGGAGTTCGCTTTCTCACGGCGGATATGCTGCTCGCGAGTCTGCATCGCCATGCGCAGTGCGGTATTGCCCGCCGCATCTTTTGAGACGCCGATAATACGGCCTGGCATGGAGCGTTTAAATTCGTCTTTGGCGGCAAAGAACGCCGCATGCGGGCCACCGTACCCCATCGGTACGCCGAAGCGTTGCGCAGAGCCGAAAACAATGTCCGCGCCCTGTTTGCCCGGAGCCGTCAGCAGCACCAGCGCCATAAAATCGGCGGCGACGCTGACCACAACTTTACGGGATTTCAGCTCAGTAATCAGTGCGCTGTAGTCGTGAATTTCGCCCGTGGTGCCTACCTGTTGTAACAGCACGCCAAACACATCCTGGTGATCCAGTGCTTTCGCCGCGTCATCCACAATGACGTCAAAGCCAAAGGTTTCGGCGCGAGTACGCACGACGTCCAGAGTTTGCGGATGGACATCAGAGGCGACAAAGAACCGGTTGGCATTTTTCAGTTTGCTGACGCGCTTTGCCATCGCCATCGCTTCAGCGGCGGCGGTCGCTTCATCCAGCAGCGAGGCGGAAGCCATGTCCAGCCCTGTCAGGTCCAGCGTCACCTGTTGGAAGTTGAGCAGCGCTTCCAGACGCCCCTGAGAGACTTCCGGCTGATAAGGAGTGTAGGCGGTGTACCAGCCTGGATTTTCCAGCATGTTGCGCAGGATAACCGGCGGTAGCTGCACGGCGGTGTAGCCCATGCCAATGTACGACGTGAAGCGCTTGTTACGCCCGGCGATGGCTTTTAATTCCGCCAGTGCGGCATATTCGGTTGCCGCCTCTCCAACCTGCGGCGGAGTCGCGAGCTGAATGTCTTTCGGCACAATCTGACCTGTCAGCGCGTTTAACGACTCGGCGCCAACCGCATTCAGCATCTCTTGTTGCTGTGCGGCGTCCGGTCCGATGTGGCGTTCAATGAAAGCGCCGCGGTTTTCAAGCTGGCTTAACGTCTGTGTCATGGGCGATGGTTCCTGAAACGTGCAGTGAATCGTGATTGTCTCTAACTCAATTGCCCGGTGGCGCTGACGCTTACCGGGCCTACGCGTGCGAAAACGAATACGCAAAATCATTCGCGTTGCAGTGAGTAGGCCGGATAAGCATTAGCGCCATCCGGCACAACATTATTCGTCTTCTAACAATGCCTCATACGCGGTGGCATCCAGCAGCGATTCAAGTTCGCTTTCATCGCTGGCTTTGATTTTAAAGATCCAGCCACCGGTATACGGTTCGCTGTTCACCAGCTCCGGGGAGTCGCTCAGCGCATCGTTTACCGCCACGATCTCGCCGCTTACCGGCGCATAAATGTCGGACGCCGCTTTTACGGACTCCGCCACGGCGCAGTCGTCGCCCGCGCTTACGGTCGCGCCGACTTCCGGCAGATCAACAAAAACCATATCGCCCAACAGCTCCTGAGCGTGTTCAGTAATGCCAACGGTGTAAGTGCCATCCGCTTCTTTACGCAGCCATTCGTGTTCTTTGCTGTATTTCAGTTCTGCGGGTACGTTGCTCATCAATTAATCTCCAAAAAAGGATGAATCACGCGACGGCTTTGCCGTTACGCACAAAAACAGGTTTAGTCACTTTTACCGGCATTTCACGGTTACGAATTTGTACAATCGCCGTCTCGCCGATGCCCGCCGGAACGCGCGCCAGCGCAATGCTGTAGCCCAACGTTGGGGAAAACGTCCCGCTGGTGATAATGCCTTCTTGCTGATTGCCCTGCGCATCGGTAAAACGCACCGGCAATTCATTACGCAATACGCCCTTCTCGGTCATCACCAGACCGACAAGCTGCTCATGGCCTTTTTCACGCTGCATCTCCAGCGCCTCACGGCCAATAAAGTCGCGGTCAGCAGGTTCCCAGGCGATAGTCCATCCCATATTAGCCGCCAGCGGAGAGATACCTTCATCCATCTCCTGACCGTACAGGTTCATGCCTGCTTCCAGACGCAGCGTGTCGCGCGCGCCAAGACCGCACGGCTTCACGCCCGCCTCCACCAGCGCACGCCAGAAATCCGCCGCTTTTTCATTCGGCATGGCGATTTCATAGCCTGCTTCGCCGGTATAACCGGTGGTGGCGATAAACAAATCGCCCGCCTGAACGCCGAAGAACGGCTTCATACCTTCTACTGCATGGCGCTGTTGGTCAGTAAACAGAGTCGCCGCTTTTTCCTGCGCATTCGGCCCCTGTACCGCAATCAGCGACAGGTCGTCACGAACGGTGATGTCGATGGCATAAGGTTCAGCGTGTTGGGTAATCCAGGAGAGGTCTTTTTCGCGGGTGGCGGAGTTAACAACGAGACGGAAGAAATCTTCAGTGAAGTAGTAGACGATAAGGTCATCAATCACGCCGCCCGATGCGTTAAGCATACCGGAGTAGAGGGCTTTACCCGTCTTCGTTAGCTTCGCGACGTCGTTTGCCAGCAGATAACGTAGAAACTCTCGTGTGCGGCTGCCATGAAGATCGACAATGGTCATATGCGATACATCAAACATCCCGGCATCGGTGCGCACAGCGTGGTGTTCATCAAGCTGAGAGCCGTAATGCAGGGGCATCATCCAGCCATGAAAATCGACCATGCGGGCGCCGCATAGCGTGTGTTGTTCGTACAAAGGCGTCTGTTGGGCCATCTTTTCCTCGTTGAATTAGCGGGGGCTAACAACCATTTTCATGGGAAATCTTCGCCACGAAACCTGGCATCGACGCCCTTTTTCCTGCGCCGACGCAAACGTTCTCTTGCTCCTGAACTTACCACCGAACCAGGCGCTAAACCATAAGGCTGAATTTACCATCACATTAGCTTATGACTAAAAAACGCCAAAACCCCATCAGCACAAAAAACCACTATTACGCTAAATAACCTCCATAAAAATGAAGCTGATACGATTTATCACAACATAAATTAATATTAAATGTGGAAAAAATGTCGAAAATCTCGTTCGCAAAAAATAGTGGCATTAGAAAATATAATGCGAAATAAGCGGTGAAATTAGATTATTTCAAACGAGGAAAGCCCCCCGGCGCGATAGCCGGGAAAGCAAAGTGTGACGGGTTTCAAACTCTTGCTGGCGTGCAGTCAGACGCTTAACGAAGCCATTGCGGAAGGTCGTTTAGCCCCATTGCCTGGCGAAGCAGTTGGGGTTTGACGCCGGGGAGCGTGTCCGCCAGTTTCAGTCCGATGTCGCGCAGCAATTTTTTTGCCGGGTTTTCGCCGGCAAACAGGTCACGAAAACCTTGCATCCCGGCAAGCATCATCGCCGCACTATGTTTACGGCTACGCTCATAACGACGGAGATAAAGATGTTGGCCAATGTCTTTGCCCTGGCGCTGAAGCCGGCGCAGATCGTCCACCAGTTCGGCCGCGTCCATAAAGCCGAGGTTGACGCCTTGCCCTGCCAGCGGATGGATGGTGTGCGCGGCATCACCGACCAACGCCAGACGATGCGCGGCAAACTGGCGAGCATAGCGGCCCGTCAGCGGAAAAACCTGCCGTTCGCTTTCCAGGCGGCATAAGCCCAGCCGATTATCGAAGGCGATAGTCAACGCCTGGTTAAACGCCTCGTCGCCGCTCTGTTGCATACGCTCCGCATCCTGCGGAGAAAGCGACCAGACAATGGAACACAGATGCGGATCGCTTAACGGCAAAAACGCCAGAATACCTTCACCATGAAACACCTGGCGAGCAACCGCGCCGTGCGGCTCTTCGGTGCGGATAGTCGCTACCAGCGCATGGTGACGGTAGTCCCAGAAAGTTAAGGGAATATCCGCTTTGTTACGCAGCCAGGAGTTGGCGCCATCCGCGGCAATCACCAGACGCGCGGTTAACATCGCGCCGTCTTTTAAAGTCAGGAAGGCGTCGTTCTCTCCCCAGGCAACCTGCTGTAACTCCGCTGGCGCCATTAAGGTGATATCCGCCGCTTGCTGCGCTTTTTGCCACAATGCGTAGTGAATGACGCTGTTTTCAACAATATGCCCCAGATGGCTATATCCCATGCTTGCGTCATCAAACGTAATACGGCCAAAGCTGTCTTTATCCCAGACTTCCATACCGTGGTAGCAACTTGCCCGTCGCGCCACAATGTTTGACCATACGCCAAGACGGGTAAGCAGTTTTTCGCTGGCGGCATTAATCGCCGACACCCGAAGCTGAGGCGGCGCATCGTTCGCCAACGGCTGGGGGACAACGTGATCCAGTACCGCAACGCGCAAACCGCTCCCCTGCAAGCCGCAGGCGACAGCCAGTCCCACCATGCCTCCGCCAACTATTGCTACATCAACACTTTGCACTATTTACTCCTGGAAACCGGAACAATCAAAACCGTAGGCCGGATAAGGCGAAGCCGCCATCCGGTATTTTTACGAACACGATGCCGGATGGCGGCGTGAACGCCTTATCCGGCCTACAGATCGGCTTAACGCGCAACCCAACCTAAGGTCCGCTGTGCCAGCGCATCGCGCGCAGGTGGTAATAATTCCATCGCCATTAAACCGATATTGCGCCCAATAACCAGCGGCGCCCAACGATTTGCAAACAGATGGACCAGACCGTTCGTTACGCCAATCGTCGTATCCCGGTCAACCTGACGACGCTGCTGATAGCGCGATAACACGTGCCAGGCGCCAATATCCTCGCCCGCGTCCTGTGCCGCGACCAGCGTTTCCGCCAGGCTCATGACATCGCGCAGACCGAGATTAAACCCTTGTCCGGCGATAGGATGCAACGTCTGCGCCGCATTGCCGACCACGACAGTCCGGTGAGAAAACACTTTCGCCGCCGTAGTCAGGGCAAGCGGATACGCGCTGCGCTTACCGGCCTGAGTAATTCGCCCCAGCCGCCAGCCGAACGCGGCCTGCAATGCATGGCAGAACTGCGCGTCGGACCAGCTCAGCACCTCATCGCGCTGGTCGAGCGGGTGACACCAAACCAGCGAACATCGGCCATGCGACATCGGCAACATCGCCAGCGGGCCATTGGGGGTAAAACGTTCAAAGGCGCGTCCCTGGTGCGGGATAGCGGTTGCGACATTCGCTATCACCGCTAACTGTTCGTAAGGCTCCTGATGCCAGTCAACGCCGCAGGCTGACGCGAGCGCGGAGTGGGTACCGTTAGCCGCCACCAGCACGCTGCCAGCTATCACATTGCCGTTTTCCAGAGTGACGTTAACCTGCTGTTGGGTACGCGACACGCTGGCTACGCGCTCCGGGCAGTGCAGCGTAACGCCTGGCGCTTTACGCAAGAGCGCAAACAGACGCAGCCCGATATCATGCAGCTCCGCAACGTGCCCCAACGCTGCCAGACTGTAGTCCTGCGCGTCGAGAGTCACAAATCCGGCATGGCCGCGATCGCTGACGTGTACGGTGTTGATTGCCGTTGCGCAATCGGAAATCGCCTGCCAGACGCCAATTCGCGCCAGTTGCTGACAAGTGCCCGCCGCCAGCGCAATCGCTCTGGCGTCAAAGCCGGGATGACCGTCGGCTTCAGGCGCTTTCGCTTCAATCAGGTGTACCGGCAACGTCCCATGACTGAACTGAGAGATGGCCAGCGCCAGCGTCGCGCCTGCCATGCCGCCGCCAACGATAATGACGCTCATTGCTGCCGCGCCGCCGCCATTAATGCCTCAATGTCATCCGCCTTCTTCACAACGCCAGCGGTCAGGTTTTCATTACCGGTTTCGGTAATGACAATGTCATCTTCAATTCGAACGCCAATGCCGCGATACGCTTCCGGCACGTCGGCATCCGGCGCGATATAGAGGCCTGGCTCTACGGTCAGCACCATGCCCGGCTCCAGGATGCGGGAGCGATCCGGCCCATAAACGCCGACATCATGAACATCCAGCCCCAGCCAGTGGCTCAAGCCATGCATAAAGAAAGGACGATGCGCATTTTCGGCAATCAGTTGATCAACCTCTCCTTGCAAAATCCCCAGCTTCACCAGCCCGGTTATCATGATGCGCACGACTTCGCCGGTCACCTCCTGAATAGAGGTACCAGGACGGAACAGTCGCAGGCTGGTCTCCAGCGATTCCAGAACGATGTCATAAATTTCACGCTGGGCTAGCGTAAATTTCCCGTTCACCGGGAAAGTACGCGTGATATCGCCCGCGTAACCTTTATATTCACAACCTGCGTCGATAAGCACTAAATCGCCGTCGCGCATTTCACTTTCGTTTTCAGTGTAATGCAGGATACAGCCATTTTCGCCGCTGCCGACAATGGTGTTATAGGAGGGATAGCGCGCGCCGTGGCGATTAAATTCGTGGTGAATTTCTCCTTCCAGCTGATACTCAAACATCCCCGGACGGCATTTTTCCATCGCGCGGATATGCGCCAGCGCGCTAATTTCCCCGGCGCGGCGCAGGACAGCAATCTCTTCCGGCGATTTGAACAGGCGCATCTCATGGACGATCGGTCGCCAGTCAGTCATGGTGGCCGGCGCGGTCAGATTCTGGCGGGAGCCTTTACGCAGCTTCTCCAGCGCAGCCAGAACAATCTCGTCGGCATACGCATATTCGCCCTGCGCGTGGTACACCACATCCAGACCATTAAGCAACTGAAAGAGTTGCTGGTTGATTTCGCTAAACGCCAGCGCCCGGTCAACGCCCAGTTTTTCCGGCGCGGCATCCTGTCCTAAACGGCGACCAAACCAGATTTCCGCCGTCAGGTCGCGAACGCGGTTGAACAAAACGCTGTGGTTGTGGGTGTCATCACTCTTAATCAGTACCAGCACGGCTTCCGGTTCGTTAAAACCGGTGAAATACCAGAAGTCGCTACTCTGGCGATACGGATATTCACTGTCTGCGCTGCGCGTCGCCTCCGGCGCGGCAAAGATCAGCGCGGCGCTGCCGGGCTGCATTTGCGCCAGTAATGCCTGGCGACGGCGTTGGTATTCCTGCTGAGTCATGACATGGCCTCCATTTCGTTTTTTCTTAGTGTAGCGTCGGTTTACGCACTTCCGGCGCGGTCGGCTGTTGGCGCGTGAAAGTGTCATGACATAACAGCGCCGCAACACGGACATATTCGATGATCTCTTCGAGCGACATCTCCAGCTCTTCCTGATCTTCGCTCTCATCATAACCAAGCTGCGCAATATTACGCAGGTCGTCAATCGCTTCACCCGTTTCGCCGGTGACTTTATCAAGTTTAGGCTGCGTTACGCCGAGGCCAAGCAAAAAGTGGTTAACCCACCCGGCTAAGGCATCTGCGCGATCGAATACGCTGACATCGTCGCCTTCAGGCAGATAAAGCTGAAAAAGAAAGCCGTCGTCTTCCAGCGCGTCGCTGGTCGCCGCGTGCATTTTGCGCAGCGCCTGAGCAAGCTCATGCCCGAAGGCCAGACCTTCGTTCGTCAGGTCGTGCAACAGCGGCTGCCATGAGCTGTCGTTGTTGCCGCCGCAAATCATCCCGCTGATTAAACCATGCATTTCAGCCGGGGTCAGACCGGCCCCTTGTTGATTCAAAAACCGGTTCATTTCGTTGTAACCAGGCATTTCGTTCTGTATAGACATAAGCATTCGTCATCAAAGGGAGGATATTCATGATATGCTACCACTTTGGACCCTGGTGAACCAGAAAAGGGCTTGTATCTTCACACCAGGGTAGCTATAGTGTCGCCCCTTCGCGGACCCTGGGTCTGGAGACGAAGGCAGCGCAGTCAATCAGCAGGAAGGTGGCATGTCTGCACAACCCGTCGATATCCAAATATTTGGCCGTTCACTGCGAGTGAATTGCCCGCCTGACCAAAGGGATGCGTTGAATCAGGCTGCGGACGATCTGAATCAGCGGTTGCAAGATCTGAAAGTTCGCACTAGAGTCACAAATACTGAGCAGTTGGTTTTCATTGCCGCATTGAATATCAGCTATGAGTTAACTCAGGAAAAAGCGAAGACCCGCGATTACGCGGCGAGCATGGAACAACGTATTCGGATGCTACAACAGACCATCGAACAGGCGTTGCTTGATCAAGGTCGCATAACCGAAAAAACGGGCCAAAACTTTGAATAACACTTTTCGCTTTACTATGGTAAAGTGATTGTGAAAACAGAATTTCTCTGAGATGTTTGCAAGCGGGCCAGTCCCCTGAGCCGATATTTCATACCACAAGAATGTGGCGCTCCGCGGTTGGTGAGCATGCTCGGTTCGTCCGAGAAGCCTTAAAACTGTGACGACACATTCACCTTGAACCAAGGGTTCAAGGGTTACAGCCTGCGGCGGCATCTCGGAGATTCCCCTTCTGACTGGCGACAGCCATGACGCAACTTCCCGAACTCTCTTTATCACGACAAGAAATCCGCCGGATGATTCGGCAACGTCGCCGTGCGCTAACGCCAGAGCAGCAACGCCGTTTTGGTCAACAGGCCGCCGCCCGAATGCTCAGCTTTCCTCCCGTCGTGATGGCGCACACTGTCGCCGTGTTTCTCTCCTTTGATGGCGAACTCGACACCCAGCCGCTGATTGAACAGCTATGGCGAGCGGGCAAGCGCGTCTACCTTCCGGTTCTTCATCCCTTCAGCCCTGGCAACCTCCTGTTCCTGCACTATTATCCGCAGAGTGTGCTGGTGACCAACCGCTTAAAGATTCAGGAGCCACGGCTTGATGTCCGCGACGTATTGCCGCTGGCAAAGCTGGATGTGCTGGTAACGCCGTTAGTCGCGTTTGACGAAGACGGGCAGCGCCTGGGGATGGGCGGCGGATTTTATGACCGTACGTTGCAAAACTGGCAGCAGCATAAGATCCTACCTGTGGGCTACGCGCATGATTGCCAGTTAGTGGAAAAGTTGCCGGTTAAAGAGTGGGATATCCCGCTGCCTGCGGTGGTGACGCCGTCCAAAATTTGGGAGTGGTAGCCGTGTTTTGTCGATTGACAGCGTCGCTTTTTTGACCTAAATTTCTCGGTGAAGGGTGAGGGAGGCGAACCTCCCTCCTGCGTACTCACTGTTAATATGCTGGGCAAGCGATGATTAACAGGATCAGCAGCATGATGACGTATCTCATCATCGTCCCTTTCCTTTTTAGAGCCCCTGCCTCGGTAGGGGCTTTCCCGTTTCAGCGCTATGCTGAGCCCTTATCGTAAATTCCTTTTATTGCTGTACAACACGCAACGCTGCCTTTAATTACCAATTGCGGCAAGGCTCGAAAACAGAATGTATGCGTTACACGAAGAGATGTTAAGGCAGGGAAACCAGAGAAAGGATGGGCAGGTCATCTCCTGCCCATTTAGCGGAAATTAGTACAGCAGACGGGCGCGAATGGTGCCCGGAATCGCCTTCATCGCCAGCAGCGCTTTCTCCGCCACATCGCCATCGGCTTCTATATCAATTACCACATACCCCATTCGGGCGGAGGTTTGCAGATACTGTGCGGCAATGTTAACGCCCTGCTCGGCAAAGATCTGGTTAAGCGCGGTCAATACGCCCGGGCGGTTTTCGTGGATGTGCATCAGGCGACGACCACCGTGCAGCGGCAGCGACACTTCCGGGAAGTTCACGGCGGACAGCGTCGAGCCGTTATCCGAGTACTTAATCAGTTTTCCTGCGACTTCCAGACCGATGTTTTCTTGCGCCTCCTGCGTCGAGCCGCCGATATGCGGCGTCAGGATCACGTTATCGAATTCGCACAGCGGAGAGGTAAACGGATCGCTATTAGTGGCCGGTTCCGTCGGGAAGACGTCGATAGCCGCCCCCGCCAGATGTTTCGTCGCCAGCGCGTCGCACAAAGCCGGGATATCTACCACCGTACCGCGCGCGGCGTTAATCAGCAGCGAACCCGGCTTCATCAGGGCAATCTCTTTTGCGCCCATCATGTTTTTGGTGGAGGCGTTTTCAGGTACGTGCAGACTGACCACATCGCTCATATTCAGCAATTCAGACAGATGCTGCACCTGAGTTGCATTACCGAGCGGCAGTTTATTTTCAATATCATAGAAATAGACATGCATCCCCAGCGATTCCGCCAGAATGCCCAACTGCGTTCCGATATGGCCGTAACCGATAATGCCAAGCTTTTTACCGCGCGCTTCGAACGATCCCGCCGCCAGTTTATTCCATACGCCGCGGTGCGCTTTGGCGTTCGCTTCCGGCACGCCGCGCAGCAGCAGCAATAGCTCGCCAATCACCAGCTCCGCCACGGAACGGGTATTCGAGAATGGCGCGTTAAAGACCGGAATACCGCGTTTTGCCGCCGCATTTAAATCCACCTGGTTGGTGCCGATGCAAAAACAGCCAATCGCCACCAGCTTCTCTGCGGCGTTAATCACTTCTTCTGTCAGATGAGTACGGGATCGCAGACCGATGAAGTGGGCATCGCGGATGGACGCTTTCAACTGTTCAGCGTCCAGCGCGCCCTTGTGATATTCAATGTTGGTGTAACCTGCCGCACGAAGGCTTTCCAGCGCCTTTTGATGCACCCCTTCAACCAGCAGAAATTTAATTTTATCTTTCTCCAGCGATACCTTTGCCATTTCCCCGATCCTGTCTTTTTTGCCATCTGATGTTGTGTGTGGATTTGCATCCGTCCTTCAACATATCAAAAAAAATTATCACGGCAATATGAACGTTTGCGCCAGCGTCGTGAAGGAATCGCATACAGCGGGAAATAGCAGATGAAAATACCGGGAATAACTTTTTCTTTGGAGGGATCGGCAGGGCAAACGATTAAACGTGATACATGTCACCAAATTTGCCCTGACCGAATTTTTTACGCGGCAGGAAATACGCCTGGCGGGATCATTTTACGATGGTTTTCACCCCGTCCGGCGTGCCGATCAGTGCGACATCGGCGCCACGGTTGGCGAACAACCCTACGGTCACGACGCCCGGAATCGCGTTAATGGCGTTTTCCAGCGCGATGGGATCAAGGATTTCCATACCATAAACATCCAGAATCACGTTGCCGTTATCCGTGACCACGTTCTGACGGTACTCCGGACGCCCGCCCAGCTTCACCAGTTGACGAGCGACCGCGCTGCGCGCCATCGGAATCACTTCGACCGGCAACGGGAATTTGCCAAGAATATCCACCTGTTTAGAGGCATCCGCAATACAGATAAATTTCTCTGCCACGGAAGCAATAATTTTCTCACGGGTTAATGCCGCGCCGCCGCCTTTGATCATCTGCATATGACCGTTGATTTCGTCCGCGCCGTCGACATAGATGCCCAGGCTATCCACTTCGTTGAGATCAAACACATGAATACCGAGGCCTTTGAGTTTTTCAGTCGAGGCGTCCGAGCTGGAGACCGCGCCTTCAATCTGGCCTTTCATTGTGCCCAGCGCATCAATAAAGTGTGCGGCCGTTGAGCCTGTACCAACGCCCACAATGGTGCCGGGCTGTACATACTGAAGTGCCGCCCATCCTACCGCTTTTTTCAGTTCATCCTGCGTCATAGATCGTTTCGCCTGTGGTGTGAAAATACAGCCGCATTATAGAACATTGTCGGGAAAAATCTCCGTGTCCGTACACAGGCTACGGATTTCATCTGTACCGACGGCAAATTTATGTCATAGTGCGGAAAAAAATAACAGGAGCATGACACAACAATGAAACGTCCGGACTACAGAACACTACAGGCGCTGGATGCCGTTATACGTGAACGAGGATTCGAGCGCGCCGCCCAGAAGCTGTGCATCACGCAATCCGCCGTCTCACAGCGCATAAAACAGCTTGAGAATATGTTCGGACAACCTTTGTTGGTGCGTACCGTTCCTCCTCGCCCCACGGAGCAAGGGCAAAAATTACTGGCTCTGCTGCGTCAGGTTGAACTGCTGGAAGAAGAGTGGCTGGGCGATGAACAAACCGGCTCTACGCCGCTGCTGCTGTCGCTGGCGGTTAACGCCGACAGTCTGGCGACCTGGCTGCTTCCGGCGCTGGCGCCGGTACTGGCGGACTCCCCTATCCGTCTCAATTTACAGGTGGAAGATGAAACGCGCACGCAAGAACGTCTGCGGCGCGGCGAGGTGGTGGGCGCGGTGAGTATTCAGCATCAGGCGCTACCCAGTTGCCTGGTGGACAAACTGGGCGCACTCGACTATCTGTTTGTCGCGTCAAAGCCGTTTGCCGAGCGCTATTTCCCCAATGGCGTTACCCGGTCGTCGCTGCTAAAAGCGCCCGCCGTCGCGTTCGACCATCTGGATGATATGCATCAGGCCTTTTTGCAACAGAATTTCGATCTACCGCCCGGCAGCGTGCCGTGCCATATCGTTAATTCATCCGAAGCATTTGTACAGCTTGCGCGTCAGGGCACGACCTGCTGCATGATCCCTCACCTGCAGATTGAGAAAGAGCTGGAAAGCGGCGAGTTGATCAACTTAACGCCTGGTTTGCTGCAGCGCCGGATGCTTTACTGGCACCGCTTTGCCCCGGAAAGCCGGATGATGCGCAAAGTGACCGACGCGCTGCTGGAGTACGGGCACAAGGTGCTGCGTCAGAATTAGCCTCTCTATGAATGCCGGATGGCGGCGTGAACGTCTTATCCGGCCTGCATGACCCATTATTCCCTCGTCACTTCTTTGAAGTTCATCACAAAATCATTGCGTTCAGGCGGCAAAAAACGACGCGCCATTGGCTATTTTTTGCTGGCGACAAGGCGATTCAAAACGCTCACCGTATTAGCAAATCTTCATTTCAATGCGTAATACGGAGCAAAAAACGAGAACACCGGGAGAAAACGCGGCCTGGAAGCGCCCAGGCCGGGTGAGATTACTGCGTGCTGGCGGCCGTTGTCGACGTCTGCCCTGTTCCAGGTTCAAGCTGGAATACCACATCGACCTGATCGTCGAACTGAATGGTCGGCTGCTCGTAAGTTTCCTGCGCAGATACCGGCGCAGCATCTGCGGCTTTCATCATTCGCACCACCGGACTCGGCTGATAATTAGAGACATGGTAACGAACGCTGTAAACCGGCCCCAATTTGCTGTTAAAACCGGCTGCCAGCGCTTGCGCCTGATGAATCGCGTCATCAATGGCGGCTTTGCGGGCCTTGTCTTTATAGGCGTCCGGTTGCGCCACGCCCAGCGATACCGAACGAATCTCGTTCAGACCCGCCTTCAGCGCGCCGTCCAGCAGAGAATTAAGTTTATCTAACTGACGCAGCGTCACCTCAACGGTTCGCACCGCACGATACCCTTTCAGAATGCTTTTACCGTTTTGGTAATCATAATCCGGCTGCGTGCGCAGATTCGCCGCGCTAATGTCTTTTTTCGCAATCTGATTTTGCTCAAGGAAGGAAAGATATTGCGCCACGCGCTCATCGGCCTGCTTCTTCGCCGTCGCCGCGTCCTTCGCCGCGACGTTCACTTCAATCGCTAAGGTGGCGATATCAGGCACAGCATCGACGCTTGCCGTACCGGAAGTCACGATGTGCGGGCCTTCCGGCAATTCGCTTGCCTGCGCCGACATTGCACTTAAACCCACTAATGCCGCCAGGGCCATCACTTTGAACTTCACAGTCTCTCCTCCATATTGCAGTCATTGCCCTGATATACAGGGCGCATGCAGGCAAGCTTAGCGGATATCGGCCTGTTGTCCATCAGACAACGCTTAGTTGAAAAGCGCGTGCATATGCGCGACGCCTTCCCGCGCCAGTTGGAAGGCGATAAGCCACATCACCACCCCAACCAGAATGTTGATAATGCGTTGAGCTTTCGCCGTACGCAGTCGAGGCGCAAGCCAGGCCGCCAGTAGCGCTAACCCAAAAAACCATAAGAACGACGCGCTAATCGTGCCGAGGGCGAACCAGCGCTTTGGCTCCATAGCCAGTTGTCCGCCGAGACTGCCCAACACGACAAACGTATCCAGATAAACGTGCGGATTCAGCCACGTTACCGCCAGCATCGTAGCAATAATTTTCCAGCGCCCCTGCTTCATAACCTCGGCGCTGGCCAGCTCCAGATTACTGCTCATTGCCGTTTTCAGCGCGCCAAAACCGTACCATAACAAGAACGCGACCCCGCCCCATGTGACCAGCGCCAGCAGCCACGGCGACTGCATCAGCAACGCGCTACCGCCAAAAATACCGGCGCTAATCAGGACTAAATCACTTAACGCGCAAAGCAGCGCTATCATGAGGTGGTACTGGCGACGAATTCCCTGATTCATCACAAACGCATTTTGCGGGCCAAGCGGAAGGATCATGGCGGCGCCAAGGGCAAACCCTTGAAAATAATAAGATATCACGTTAACTACCCTGAGCTGTTTTTCTTAAAGGCAGACTATAGCGCGGGAATATTATTAGCGGAAATTGATAATTTTAATCACTAATAAGAAAAGCTAATAAAGAGACTGAATAACGGATAGCGGCTACGCTTATCCGCTCAATAACCAGAGAATACTGGAGGCGGATAAGCGCAGCGCCGGCAGGCAGCGCGGGAGAAAATTACTCCGCGGCGTTATCTTTCACGCGTTTAAAATTGACGTCCATCTGCGGGTACGGGAAGCTAATACCAGCGGCGTCGAATTCACGTTTAATACGTTCCAGCACGTCCCAGTAGACATTTTGCAGGTCGCTGCTTTTACTCCAGACACGCACCACAAAATTAATTGATGAGGCGCCCAGCTCATTCAAACGCACCGTCATTTCGCGATCTTTTAAAATACGATCGTCGGACTCGATAATCGTCGTTAGCAGCTGTTTCACCTGATCGATATCCGAATCGTAGGCCACCCCAATAATGAATTCGTTACGGCGAACCGGCTCACGAGAATAGTTGATGATATTTCCCGCGATAATTTTGCCATTCGGAATCACAATAATTTTGCCGTCTACCGCGCGCATTGTCGTGGAAAAGATTTGCACGTTCAGTACCGTACCGGCAACGCCGCCCAAATCGACATACTCACCGGCGCGGAACGGACGGAACATAACCAGCAATACCCCAGCCGCAAGGTTAGAAAGCGATCCCTGTAATGCCAGGCCAACGGCTAAACCAGCGGCGCCCAGTACGGCAATAACCGAGGCGGTTTGAACCCCCACGCGACCCAGAGCCGCAATCAGCGTAAAAGCGATAACCCCATAGCGCACCAGCGCAGAAAGAAAGTCGGCCACTGTCGCATCAATATGACGCGCACGCATCAGACGATTTACCGTATTGGAGATCACGCGCGCTACAATCAAGCCGATGATGATAATAGCGATAGCCGCAACAATATTCACAGCATAGCTGAGCAATAACGCCTGGTTGCGTACCAGCCAGGTGCCCGCACCATTTATGCTGTCGACAACATTCAAATCTTCCATTCAATATTCCTTGGTCATAGCAAAACAAGCAAATGAGATCATTCTCACGAAAAGAACTTTTTAAAGGTAAACAAAAACAGAAGAATATGCCATTTTTCGGCATCATCCCAAAAAAGGCAGGTACATTGTGAGTTGGCCGGATGAAAGCGCTAACTAACGCCGCTCTCCGGAAATAACGATAATAAATATCCTCCGGCATAGCCGGAGGTTTTTCAGATGCGCCTATAAGGCTCTCTTACCAGCCGCGCCCTAACAGGCGCATACGATCTGACATTTGCATCAAACTTCGTTACTTACGGCCCGTAAACGGGCTGCCCGGATACGGGATCGATAATTGCTCACCCATTTTATCCTCTTCAAGCTGGTGCTTTATGTAGTCCTGTATCTTCGCCGTGTTCTTACCCACCGTATCGACATAGTACCCTCTGCACCAGAACTCCCTGTTCCTGTATTTGAATTTTAGATCCCCAAACTGCTCGTAAAGCATCAGACTACTTTTACCCTTCAGATATCCCATGAAACTCGACACACTCATCTTCGGCGGGATCTCCAGAAGCATGTGAATATGATCTGCACAACATTCTGCTTCCAGAATTCGTACGTTTTTCCATTCACACAATTTTCTTAATATGCTGCCTACTGCCCTACGCTTCTCTCCATAGAACGCTTGTCTTCGGTATTTGGGCGCGAAAACTATGTGATATTTACAGTTCCATCGGGTGTGCGCTAAGCTCTTTTCGTCCCCCATTGGGACCCCCTTTTGATTTCTTGTTGAACTTTTGCAGTTGCCAGACCGCAAGATGTTTTAACAAATCAAAAGGGGTTTTAATAACTGGCTTAAAGCTGAAAGCTTTCCGGAACCCCCAGCCTAGCTGGGGGTTTTCCATAGACAAAAAAATGGCTTCCCAAGGGAAGCCATTTCAATCAGCAGACTATATTACAGAACGTCAATCGCGTTCAGTTCTTTAAATGCTTTTTCCAGACGAGCGATCATCGAAGTCTGGCCAGCACGCAGCCATACGCGCGGGTCATAGTATTTCTTGTTCGGCTGATCTTCGCCTTTCGGGTTGCCCAGCTGACCTTGCAGATACGCTTCGTTTTCTTTGTAGTAGTTCAGAACACCTTCCCAGGTTGCCCATTGGGTATCGGTATCGATGTTCATTTTCACTACGCCGTAGCTTACGGAGTCTTTGATTTCCTGAGCAGTAGAACCGGAACCGCCGTGGAAAACGAAGTTCAGGCTGTTGTGCGGCAGGTTGTGTTTCTTAGAAACATAGTCCTGAGAATCACGCAGAATGGTCGGGGTCAGAACCACGTTACCCGGCTTGTAAACGCCGTGTACGTTACCGAAGGAAGCGGCAATGGTGAAACGCGGGCTGATTTTGCTCAGTTCAGTGTACGCGTAATCAACGTCTTCCGGCTGGGTGTACAGAGCAGAAGCGTCCATGTGGCTGTTGTCCACGCCGTCTTCTTCACCACCGGTGCAACCCAGTTCGATTTCCAGAGTCATGCCAATTTTGGACATGCGCGCCAGGTATTTGGAGCAGATTTCGATGTTTTCGTGCAGAGACTCTTCAGACAGGTCAATCATGTGAGAAGAGAACAGCGGTTTACCGGTAGCCGCAAAGTGTTTTTCACCCGCGTCCAGCAGGCCATCGATCCACGGCAGCAGTTTCTTCGCGCAGTGGTCAGTGTGCAGGATAACCGGAACGCCGTAGTGTTCAGCCATCTGGTGAACGTGATGCGCGCCAGAGATAGCGCCCAGGATTGCCGCGCCCTGAGGTACGTCAGTTTTCACGCCTTTACCCGCGATGAAGGAAGCGCCGCCGTTGGAGAACTGAACGATGACCGGTGCTTTAACTTTTGCAGCGGTTTCCAGAACAGCGTTGATGGAATCAGTGCCCACGCAGTTAACTGCCGGCAGAGCAAAATTGTTTTCTTTTGCTACCTGGAACACTTTCTGTACGTCATCACCAGTGATCACGCCTGGTTTTACGAAATCAAAAATTTTAGACATGTTTCGTTGTCCTGTATCGTCGGGCTTTGGGAAAAAACACGGGCCGCCCTGAATGTCAGATCGGCGATAAATCAACGGGCAGGAATCCCTGCCCGTAACGATTACTTCTTAGCGCGCTCTTCGAGCATCGCTACGGCTGGCAGAACTTTACCTTCCACGAATTCGAGGAATGCGCCGCCGCCAGTAGAAATGTAGGAAATTTTGTCAGCAATGCCGAACAGGTCGATTGCCGCCAGGGTGTCGCCGCCGCCAGCGATGGAAAACGCTTCGCTATCAGCGATGGCATTCGCCACGATTTCAGTCCCTTTACGGAAGTTCGGGAACTCAAACACGCCAACCGGGCCGTTCCACAGAATGGTTTTGGCATTCTTGAGGATTTCAGCCAGCTGCTGAGCGGAAGCATCGCCGATATCCAGGATCTGCTCGTCTTCTTTCACGTCGTTAACGGATTTCAGAGTCGCCGGTGCGGTTTCGGAGAACTCGGTGGCAACGCGAACATCGGTCGGAACCGGGATATCGCAAGTGGTCAGCAGACGTTTTGCTTCGTCAACCAGGTCAGCTTCGTACAGGGATTTACCGACGCTGTGGCCCTGAGCGGCAACGAAGGTGTTGGCGATACCGCCGCCGACAATCAGCTGGTCAGCGATTTTAGACAGGGAATCCAGAACGGTCAGTTTGGTAGATACTTTAGAACCACCAACGATAGCCACCATCGGACGAGCCGGTTCTTTCAGCGCTTTACCCAGCGCATCCAGTTCAGCGGCCAGCAGCGGGCCTGCGCACGCAACATCAGCAAATTTGCCGATACCGTGGGTAGAAGCCTGCGCGCGGTGCGCAGTACCAAAGGCGTCCATCACGAATACGTCACACAGGGCGGCGTATTTTTTAGACAGCGCTTCGTCGTCTTTCTTTTCGCCTTTGTTAAAGCGAACGTTTTCCAGAACCACCAGCTCACCTTCGGCCACGTCAACGCCGTCCAGGTAATCTTTGACCAGGCGAACCGGGTTAGACAGTTTGTCTTTCAGGTAGTTAACAACCGGCAGCAGAGAGAATTCTTCGTTGTACTCGCCTTCGGTAGGACGACCCAGGTGGGAAGTTACCATCACTTTCGCGCCCTGTTTCAGAGCCAGTTCGATGGTCGGCAGAGAAGCGCGGATACGCGCGTCGCTGGTCACTTTCCCTTCTTTAACAGGTACGTTCAGATCCGCACGGATAAAAACGCGTTTCCCGGCCAGATCCAGATCGGTCATCTTAATTACAGACATGGTGAATCCTCTCAATGATGCTTAAAGTTTTGTCGACGCTGACGCGTCGAGCCTGAAACCAACTGCGGCCATCGCTAACGTGGTGTCGAGCATCCTGTTAGCAAAGCCCCATTCATTATCGCACCAGACCAGCGTCTTGATCAGGTGGGCGCCACTGACCCGGGTTTGCGTGCCATCAACAATGGCGCTGTGCGGGTCGTGGTTAAAATCTATCGAGACCAACGGTGATTCCGTATAGTCAACTATACCATGAAATGCACCTTGTGCTGCTTTTTGCAGCAACTGGTTGACTTCACTGGCTTTTACTGGTTTTTTCACCGTTACGCTTAAATCGATCGCCGTCACATTAATGGTTGGAACGCGCACCGCAATCGCCTCAAAACGGTCGTTAAACTGCGGGAATATACGCGTAATGCCTGCCGCCAGTTTTGTATCTACCGGGATAATCGACTGGCTGGCCGCGCGCGTGCGCCGTAGATCGGAGTGATACGCGTCGATCACCTGCTGATCGTTCATCGCAGAGTGGATCGTCGTGACGGTACCAGACTCGATGCCGTAAGCATCATCCAACAATTTAATGACGGGAATTATGCAATTCGTGGTACAGGACGCGTTTGAGACAATACGATGTTCCGCACGCAGTTGGTTCTGGTTCACGCCAAAAACGACGGTGGCGTCAAGATCGTTGCTGCCCGGATGAGAAAAGAGCACTTTCTTCGCGCCAGCGGCAATATGCGCCTCGCCATGCTCCCGGTTGCCATATACGCCCGTACAATCCAACACAACATCCACGCCCAGTTCGCGCCACGGCAGATCCGCCAGCGTTCTTTCATGCAGAATACGAATGACATCGTCACCGACAAAAAGCTGCTCGCGCTCGTGGCGAACCTCCCATGCAAAACGCCCGTGGCTGGTATCGTATTTCAACAAATGCGCCATGCCTGCGGCATCCGCCAGCTCGTTGATGGCCACCACGGTAATTTCCGCGCGACGTCCGGATTCATACAAAGCACGAACCACGTTACGCCCGATGCGACCAAAGCCATTAATCGCTATGCGTACGGTCATAGGTCTCCTGCAAGGCTATCCCGATTCAGATGAGGCTGACAGAGTAATGCAGCTCATCGTCGAGTAAAACCTCACCTGTCGCAAACTGCGACTGATTGGTTAATTGTCGAACATTTAATTAACTGAAACGCTTCAGCTAGAATAAGCGAAACGGGGAATAAAAGGAATGTTTGTCCAGTCGAAGAAGACAGTTATCTGACCTGCATCACATTTCATGGCCGCTTACGCTGCAATTTATTCCATATTTAAGAATCACCAGTACATCCGTCAGATCTTTTCATCGTCGCGTCACAAATACTGATTTATATCAGAAAGCGCTGTCGCCAGCGTCTATATTATCAGCGCCACGTCCGAGTCTCGGAGTCCTGTAACGATGACTGTATCTCACCACAATGCCTCTACAGCGCGCTTTTACGCGCTTCGTCTGCTTCCCGGCCAGGAAGTGTTTTCCCAATTACACGCCTTTGTGCAACAGAACCAATTACGTGCCGCCTGGATAGCAGGGTGTACCGGCAGTCTGACCGATGTTGCGCTGCGTTATGCCGGGCAAGAGGCGACCACATCGCTCACCGGCACGTTTGAAGTTATCTCGCTAAACGGCACGCTTGAATTGACCGGCGAGCATCTGCATCTCGCGGTATCGGATCCCTACGGGGTTATGCTCGGCGGCCATATGATGCCAGGGTGTACCGTGCGTACCACGCTGGAACTGGTTATCGGCGAGCTGCCAGCGCTGACGTTCAGCCGTCAACCGTGCGCCATTTCCGGTTATGACGAACTGCATATTTCTTCCCGTTAATTGACGACTCTTTAAGAGGTACTTTATGGCGCGTCGCCCGTTTTCCAGCCAGTCCCTGGTGCTGATTGTCATCGCTATTGCCATCAATATGATTGGCGGACAGCTTATTAGCATGTTGAAGCTGCCTATTTTTCTCGACTCGATCGGCACCTTAATTAGCGCGGTGCTGTTAGGGCCGTTCATCGGCATGTTGACTGGGCTTCTAACCAACTTGCTGTGGGGGCTGCTTACCGATCCTATCGCTGCCGCGTTTGCCCCGGTAGCGATGGTTATCGGTCTGGTCGCCGGGTGGCTGGCGCGCGCAGGCTGGTTTCGTACCCTGCCCAAAGTGATCGTCAGCGGGGTCGTCATTACGTTAGCGGTGACGCTGGTCGCCGTACCGCTTCGTACCGCGCTTTTTGGCGGCGTTACCGGCAGCGGCGCTGATTTATTCGTCGCCTGGATGCATTCAATGGGCCAAAACCTGGTGGAGTCGGTCGCGATTACCGTCATAGGCGCTAATCTGGTCGATAAAATTCTGACGGCGATCATCGTTTGGGTGCTGCTGCGTCAGCTACCGTTACGTACGACACGGCATTTTCCTGCGATGTCAGCCGTACGCTAAATGCATCCGTTTACCTCGTTAACCTTATGGGCGCTGGCGGCCTGCACCACGCTGCTACTCCCTGCGCAGACCGTGCTCCCGGTTTATAGCGCGGCGGCCTTCCTCTGTCTGCTGGCGCTGAAATCAACGCGGCGGCGGGCGAAGTATGTCGCCTGGCTGATGCTGTCTTTAGGGTTTGGGCTATGGCTGGTACATGGCGGTTGGCTAACGGAATGGATAAGCGGGCAGCCTCGCGATCCGCAGCGCTGGGTATATGCCGTTACGCTATGGCTACGTCTGCTGGCGATCGTGTCGACGTCGCAGCTATGGATGCAGTATGTGCCGGTTCAGCGGTTTATTCGCGCCCTGTTCGCTTCACGTCTGCCGCCCGGCATCGCTTACCTGTTCGCTGGCCCTCTGCTGGTCGTCGAACAGCTCAAACGACAACTGACGATCGTTCATGAAGCCCAGCGCGCGCGTGGCGTACCGCTGGATGAAGGCTGGTATCAGCGGCTACGGGCAATGCCTGCGCTGATCGTGCCGCTTACGCAAAATGCGCTTAACGATCTGACAATACGCGGCGCGGCGTTGGATATGCGGGGGTTTCGGCTGCATCGAGCCCGAACCACGCTGTGGGCGCCGAAAGATAGCGTGTTACAACGGGTTGCGCGGTATGGCATGGTACTGCTAATACTGGCGGAAGCGGGAGTATGGATATGGTTACGTTAGAGCAGTTTCGTTATCTTCCGTCCGATGCGACACGCCCGCCGGCATGTTTTGATTTCCACTATTCAACACCCGGAATAGTAGCGATAGTCGGCGATAACGGCAGCGGAAAAAGTACGCTGGCGCAACTGATGGCTGGCTGGTATCCGGATTATCTCCCCGGTGATATTGACGGCACAGGCTTACTGCTTGGCGTCCCTATCGGGCGGCTCCCGCTGGTAGAACAGTCGCCCACCATCCAATTGGTGCAGCAATCGCCTTATTTACAGCTTTCCGGCTGTACCTTTAGCGTAGAGGAAGAGGTGGCGTTTGGCCCGGAGAATCTCGGCCTCCATGAAGCGGAGATTCTACGGCGCATTGACGAGGCGCTGACCCTGACAAACTGCCAGTCGTTACGCCATCGCCATCCCGGCACGCTCTCCGGCGGCGAAACGCAGCGGGTAGTAATTGCCAGCGCGCTTGCCATGCAGCCCAGACTGTTAATTCTTGATGAAGCCTTCAGTCGGCTGACGTCAGCGGCCACCGGGATGCTGCTGGAACGGTTACAACAGTGGGCGCTGGAACGTCATTCTCTCATTGTGCTTTTTGAGCGTAATCATTTTCCTTTTCTGACGCGATGCCAGCGGGTATGGCAATTGCGCGACGGAGCGCTAACCCCATTATGTTGACGTTAAATCAGGTCGCTTATCGCTGGCCGGATGCCGCAGCCGACTGTTTGCACGCTATCTCGCTTAAACTTCGTGACGGCGAATGGCTGGCGTTGACCGGCGATAACGGCGCGGGAAAATCAACGCTGTTACGGATTATGGCCGGCCTGCTTTCCCCCGCTTCCGGCTCGGTAACGCTTAATGGAGAGCCGATTGCGCAGCTTAAAAATCGTCAACGCGCCGCCGCTATCGGCGTACTCTTTCAGGAAGCGGAAAACCAGATTTTCCACAGCAATGTCGCGCAAGAGGTCGCTTTTGGGCTGAAACTACAACGCTTATCGGCGGAGGAAATTTCACGGCGCACGCAGGCCGCGCTGCGGTTATGCCAGCTAACGGACGTCGCCGAGGCACACCCGCTTGATCTGCACGCCGCACAGCGCCGGATGGTGGCGGTCGCCAGTCTGGAGGCGATAGCGCCGCCTGTGTTATTGCTGGATGAACCCAGCCGGGATTTTGACGCCCACTGGCTAACCGTATTTGAACACTGGCTGGCGACATGCCGGGCACGGGGAACCAGCGTCGTCGCGATTAGCCATGACGCTGCGTTTACCCGGCGTCATTTTTCACGGGTGGTACGGCTGGAAAACGGCAGGTTGTCAAAGGGAGAATAAAAAACGGGTCGCCGAAGCGACCCGTTTTATGCCGTATTAAGGATTACAGCAGTGCTTTCGCTTTGGCGATCACGTTGTCCACCGTGAAGCCAAACTCTTCAAACAACAGCTCTGCCGGAGCAGACTCACCGAAGGTGGTCATCCCGACAATAGCGCCGTTCAGGCCGACGTATTTGAACCAGTAGTCAGCGATACCCGCTTCAATCGCCACACGCGCAGAGACCGCCTTCGGCAGCACGGATTCACGGTAAGCCGCATCCTGCTTGTCGAACGCGTCGGTGGACGGCATGGAAACCACGCGCGCCTTCACGCCTTCGGCAGTCAGTTTTTCGTAAGCGGCAACCGCCAGCTCAACCTCTGAACCGGTCGCAATGAAGATAATCTGCGGCTGGCCCGCACAATCTTTCAGTACGTAACCACCGCGGGCGATATTCGCCAGTTGCTCTTCAGTACGTTCCTGCTGCGCCAGGTTCTGACGGGAGAGGATCAGCGCGGTTGGGCCATCCTGACGCTCTACGCCATATTTCCACGCCACCGCGGATTCCACCTGGTCGCACGGACGCCATGTGGACATGTTCGGCGTTACGCGCAGGCTTGCCACCTGCTCGACCGGCTGGTGCGTCGGGCCATCTTCGCCCAGACCGATGGAGTCGTGGGTGTACACCATCACCTGACGTTGTTTCATCAACGCTGCCATACGCACTGCGTTACGGGCATATTCGACGAACATCAGGAAGGTGGAGGTGTACGGCAGGAAACCGCCGTGCAGGGCGATACCGTTGGCGATAGCGGTCATACCGAATTCGCGCACACCGTAATGAATGTAGTTACCTGCGGCATCTTCGTTAATCGCTTTCGAACCGGACCACAGGGTCAGGTTAGAAGGAGCCAGGTCAGCGGAGCCGCCGAGGAATTCCGGCAACAGCGGACCGAAGGCTTCGATGGTATTCTGGGACGCTTTACGGCTGGCGATTTTGGATGGATTCGCCTGCAGTTTAGCGATGAACTCATTCGCTTTCGCATCGAAGTCAGCCGGCATGTCGCCTTTCATACGACGAGTGAATTCAGCAGCTTCCTGCGGGAAGGCTTTCTCATAAGCCGCGAATTTCTCATTCCATGCAGACTCTTTCGCCTGGCCGGCTTCTTTCGCATCCCACTGGGCGTAGATTTCAGACGGGATTTCGAACGGCGCGTATTTCCAGCCCAACTGTTCGCGGGTCAGCGCGATTTCCGCGTCGCCCAGCGGCGCGCCGTGGGAATCGTGGGTACCCTGTTTGTTCGGCGAACCGAAACCGATGATGGTTTTGCACATCAGCAGGGACGGTTTGTCAGTCACGGCGCGAGCTTCTTCCGTGGCGCGTTTAATGGCGTCGGCATCGTGACCGTCAATGCCACGGATAACGTGCCAGCCGTAGGCTTCAAAACGTTTCGCGGTGTCATCGGTGAACCAGCCTTCAACATGACCATCGATAGAGATACCGTTGTCATCATAGAACGCGATCAGTTTGCCCAGTTTCAGAGTACCAGCCAGAGAGCACACTTCGTGAGAAATGCCTTCCATCATGCAGCCGTCGCCCATAAAGACGTAGGTGAAGTGGTCAACGATATCGTGGCCAGGACGATTAAACTGCGCCGCCAGAGTTTTCTCGGCAATCGCCATCCCGACGGCGTTGGCAATACCCTGACCCAGCGGGCCAGTAGTGGTTTCAACGCCAGCGGTGTAGCCCACTTCCGGGTGACCAGGGGTTTTTGAATGTAGCTGACGGAAATTCTGCAGCTCGGACATCGGCAGGTCATAACCGGTGAGGTGCAGCAGGCTGTAAATCAGCATTGAGCCGTGGCCATTGGACAGCACGAAGCGGTCGCGGTCGGCCCAGGACGGGTTGGTCGGGTTGTGGTTCAGGAAATCACGCCACAGGACTTCGGCAATGTCAGCCATACCCATCGGGGCACCCGGGTGACCGGACTTGGCTTTCTGTACTGCGTCCATGCTCAGCGCACGAATAGCATTGGCAAGCTCTTTACGTGAGGACATTTTGACTCCAGATCGGATGTTGAAAGGCCATGCCCGTAACGACTTGACGACAGCGCGTTTTGGGCTACGCCGGAAAATTTGCCAACAATTTACCCCAAGCCGCGCGTCATGTACATGGAACATCCTTTTACCGCTTCAGAAATCTCCGGATCATGCTCGTATGTTGCGCAATTAGCTAACTTGCCTGCCATGCTTTTCTTTATACTTAACCCAGGCGCTAATTCATCTGCAACGGGCGCATTTCAAAATAATATTGATTCGTATGGAAGAGAAAAATGAAAATTCGCGCTTTACTGCTTGCTTTGGGCATGGCGACGGTGCTGACCGGTTGCCAGAATATGGACTCTAATGGACTGCTTTCTTCGGGCGCTGAAGCTTTTCAGGCCTATACGTTAAGCGATGCGCAGGTAAAAGCGTTGAGCGATCAATCCTGTCAAGAGCTCGACAGTAAAGCGAAAATCGCGCCGGCGAGCAGCGAATACACTAAACGACTGGCAAAAATTGCCGCCGCGCTGGGGGATAACATTAACGGCCAGCCGGTGAACTATAAGGTTTACGAGACGAAAGACGTCAACGCGTTTGCCATGGCGAACGGTTGTATCCGCGTCTACAGCGGACTGATGGATATGATGACCGACAACGAAGTTGAAGCCGTGATCGGCCATGAAATGGGCCATGTCGCGCTGGGTCATGTAAAGAAAGGGATGCAGGTCGCGCTGGGCACTAACGCCGTTCGTGTTGCGGCGGCATCGGCAGGAGGCGTAGTCGGCAGCCTGTCGCAATCACAGCTTGGCGATCTTGGCGAAAAACTGGTGAACTCGCAGTTCTCTCAGCGTCAGGAGTCCGAAGCGGATGATTATTCTTACGATCTGTTGCGCAAACGCGGTATCAGTCCGGCAGGACTCGCCACCAGCTTTGAGAAACTGGCAAAACTGGAAGCGGGTCGTCAAAGCTCGATGTTCGACGATCACCCGGCGTCCGCCGCACGCGCACAGCATGTGCGCGATCGTATGAGCGCGGACGGGATCAAATAATCCCCGAACAGTGCCGGATGGCGGCGTGAACGCCTTATCCGGCCTACAAGCATCAATCAGCTGTAGGCCGGATAAGCGCAGCGCCATCCGGCAAAACAACTTACTCGCCCTTCTTCGCCGCCTGGATATAGAGCATTTCTAATGCCAGCGTCGCGGCCGCCAGAGCGGTGATCTCCGACTGATCGTAAGCCGGCGCGACTTCCACTACATCCATACCGACAATGTTCAGATCTTTCAGACCGCGTACCAGTTTAATGGCGCGATCGGAGGTCAAACCGCCGATCACCGGCGTACCGGTGCCAGGCGCAAACGCCGGGTCCAGACAGTCGATATCAAAGGTCAGATAGACCGGCATATCGCCGACGATCTGTTTCACCTGAGCGAGAATATCATCCACGCCGCGATCGTTGACCTGGCAGGCATCCAGCACGGTAAAGCCATTGTCTTTGTCAAACTCAGTACGAATACCGATCTGTACCGAATGATGCGGATCGATCAGGCCTTCTTTCGGCGCGGTGTAGAACATCGTGCCGTGATCGAATTCGCAGCCGTTAGCGTAGGTATCGGTATGCGCATCAAAATGTACCAGCGCCATTTTGCCAAAATGTTTCGCGTGGGCGCGCAGCAGCGGCAGCGTGACGAAGTGGTCGCCGCCGAAAGAGAGCATACGCTTGCCTGCAGACAGCAGTTTTTCAGCGTGCGCCTGTAATTTTTCGCTCATTTCACGGGCATCGCCAAACGCATACACCAAATCGCCGCAGTCCACGACGTTCAGGCGCTCGCGCATGTCAAAATTCCACGGGAAACGGTGATGTTCCCAGGCAAGGTTGGTCGACACCTGACGGATCGCCGCCGGGCCATGACGGCCGCCAGCGCGACCGGACGTTGCCATATCAAACGGTACGCCAGTGATCACCCAGTCGGCATCGCTGTCATACGGCTGGAAGTTCATTGGCAGACGTAAAAAACCAAACGCATTAGAAACCAGTGAGTTATCGTACTGATGACCTAAGGTGCTCATGGCAAAAACCTCTTCTTAGTCAATATAAAAAAACCCTCCCGCGTCGTTAGGCCCGACGAGGAAGGGTTTGAATTTGTTTACGGCTCAAAGTTTACTCTGACAGACCGCATTATTGAAGTCAGTTTAGCCAGGTACAGTAGACAACGCCCGAAAAAAATATATATCCAGCGCAAATCAGTAGGCTCATACGTCCATCGCGGTCAGTTAAGAGGCCTTAGGGATTTGCCGCTGTAAAAACTCAAGCACTAATGCGTAAAACAGCGGTGTTTTTCCTGGCGTCTGGAAAATGGCGTGACCGCTACCGGGAATGAGGGTCATCTCCGCCTGAGGCAGCAGCCGGTACAGCTCGGTAACTTCTTCAACGGTGAAAAATTCATCCCGGTCGCCGTCCAGTAATAGCACAGGAATGTGGATTTTTTTCACCTCTTCTTCCGCCAGCGATGTGGGCGTTGTCCACATTGGCCAGACACCTTTGAGGAACGTGCGCCAGTAGTCTTTTTGCTCTGGATGATGCATGTTCTGATAAAATTTAACCATCCCGGGCGCATCCGAAGCCATTTTATCCAGATCGCGATCCGTCAATTGCCCCTGAGGCATTCCTTTACCATAAAAAATTTCCATCCCCTGCATGTAATGGGTCGTAGCAAAGCGATGCGTTGCGCCGCCGACGATAGCAGCGCGCGCTAGATCCGGGTATCGGCTGGTTAACTTCAGAACGACCATGCCGCCATCGCTGTAACCCATCACCAGCGGTTTTTCCAGCTTCAGCGCTTTAACAAAAGCCGCCATATCTTCCGTCATCAGATCATAGCTAAACGTTCCTTGCGGGTTATTGGTTAATCCATGTCCACGACTGTCCGGCATGATGACGCGAAAATATCGAGATGCCTCTTTCGCTAATCCCTGCCAACTTTTCGCCGTCAGACCACCACCGTGAATCAACAGCAGCGGAGGCCCCTCGCCCTCTTCAACGTAATGAATTTTGATACCATTCGCTTCCACAAATTTATCTTTGTCCATCGTTGTTGCTGAAGCATTTATTAAAAATATAATATTGATAATAAAAATAAATGCTAATTTAAAAATATGATTCATAACACCTCGCCAATCACTTTCCGTGTAAAAGACCATATTATTCAGATTGAACAAAAATAACATCAAAATCGATTTGTATCATTTTCACTTATTTACCGGGGAGACCCCGCATCCTCTTTTTACAGAACGTAAAAAGCCTTTCCGCGATTAACCCCAACGCGAAAAGGCTCTGAAGTCAGAAAAGTGCCACCTTATTCATTCTGGCTGTAATTCAGGATGACTTGAAGGTCTCTTCCTGAATTGCATTTAGCGCTTTCTTTATTCCTTCGCCTGACAAGACTAGCTTGACTCGCTAAATGCCGTGGCCGGAATTTTCACAATCGCTTTTTTAACCGGCGCAGGTTTACCACGCGTACAAAGCGGACGGTGGACCTGGTTGGGATAAAAAAGCGCGAAATCGCCAGGATTTAATGTAACGAACTGCTCATTAGCGACACATTCAGGAAAGATGATGTCATCAGGAAGATGCTCAAGCTCCTTTATCCTGGTATCAATTTTGTTGGAATAGCCAATCTCCTCATAACCGCTTAGTAAAATCTGAACATCGATATATTTTTTATGAAGTTCAGCTTTGCGGTTTAACGAAGAGTGTGTTTCTCCTTCGCTTATCATAAGAAATGACTCCGGGAAAGAAAGTTCATATCTACCAGCAGGCTGATCTTCAGCTATCTTCACCGCTTCGATGATAAGTTTTTTAATAATGTGGTTAACGTAAGGTAATAAAGTAAGCTGCTCTATATTTCCATATAGCATACTATAGTTATCCTAAATAATGGTCGTGATTATAATTATCAGCCAATCAGGTACTGGTAAATACCTTCAGCCACAGGAATACCTTCTTTTAAACATTTTTCTTTATAGGCGATTTGCGGATCGTTTGGCGCCAGCACTTTATCAACACCGGGCATCGGTTTTACAGCCCTTAGCTCATTGACCATTGTGCTCATTATTGAGGAAAACAGCGGATTGCCCAACATCTGCGGATCAATAACGATAACCAGACTCGCTAACTTGCGCATCTTGTCATAGTCGCCATACATCCGAACAATATGGTTGCTAAAGTTTGCCCCCATCAGGACGCCCGTGAGCGCATCAATCGCCAGGGCAATACCAGAACCTTTGTGTCCGCCAAAGGGCAGCAGATTTTCAATTTTATGCGGATCGGTAGTGATATGTCCCTCTTTATCCAGCGCCAGACCATGACCTATTGGTTTCCCGGTTTCTTTGGCGTGCAGAATTTTACCAAACGCAATGGCGCTGGTCGCCATATCGACGATCATCGGATGGCTGTCTTTAACGGGGAAGCCGAAGGCGATTGGGTTAGTCCCCAGAAAGCGCTCCGCGCCGCCATACGGCGCAACACAGGTATCCGTTTGCGTCATGGCGATAGCCACCATTCCCTGGCTTGTCGCCTGCTCAATGAACCACGAGAGCGCGCCGCAGTGGGACGTATTTTTGACGCTGACGAAACCCAGCCCCGTCTCTCTCGCCAGACTAATAGCGTGATCTGTCGCCTTTATCAGCGCGCAGTGTCCCATTCCATCATCAGAGTCCAGAATAGCGACTGAAGGCGAAATCTGTTCGATGCTGAATGTTGCTTTTGGATTGAGCCCGCCTGCGTTCAGGCGGGTACAATAGTGCTCTACGCGAATAACGCCGTGGGAGTGAACGCCGGTAATATCGGCATGAACCAAAACGTCGGCTACCTGCTGCGCCGTTTGCGCGTCAAGACCCGCCTGGGTGAGTTTATTAAACGCCAGCGCTTTCAATTCATTTTCTTTGACTAATATTGTTGACATAACTATCCCGCTATTAAAATTTGATAACGCCTTTAACCAATTTTTTGTTTTCTACCACGTTCTTCTGGTACTGGTTGCCGAACGTATAGAAATCGAATTCCTGGTTTTTCATCATTGTTTCGCTAATAGCGCCCTGAGCCATTAGCTCAATGACACATTCGAAGTCTTCCCGCGTCGCGTTACGGCTGCTCAATAGCGTGGTCTCTTTTTTATGGAAGGTCGGATCGTCAATGACGAGCTCGCCGATATACAGCCCGATGAAGACGATTTTTCCGCCGTGACGAATCAGATCGACAGCGCGGCTCATGGAGGATTTATTGCCGGTGGCATCAAGCACAGTGCCGGCTAATTCACCGGAGAAACAGGCTTTCAGCGCATCAATATAGTCGTCTGACGACGGATCGAGCGTTGCAACGCCTACCTTTTCGGCGACCAGACGACGGCGTTCGGCGTCAATATCAGCTACCGCGACGCGAGCGCCTTTGGCTTTTGCTATCGCGGCGGCGGCCAGCCCAATCGGCCCGGCGCCGACCACCACAATGTTTTGCTGCGGCTTCACGTCAGCGCGGCGTACTGCATGGGCGCTGATGGCGAAACACTCAACCAGCGCGCCCGCGCTGTCAGTGAGGTTATCCGACAGTTCAACCAGATTTTGTTCACGAACGGCCAGATATTCGCTAAAGCCGCCGTCCTGGTGAACACCATACAGCGAGACGTTCTCACAGCAGTTGGTTTTTCCTTCCCGGCAGGCTGCGCAAGCGCCGCAAGGAATACAGGGAATAACGCTATAGCGTTGGCCGACCTTCGCCGTGCTGCACGATTTACCTAACATTTCAGCCACGCCGCAAATTTCATGACCCAGCACGCGCGGATAGGCAAAAAAGGGCTGGCGACCGGCAAACGCATGGATATCGGTGCCGCAAATACCAACCGCTTTAATTTTTAACAGTACTTCATCGTCTTTTAAATGAGGAATATCCCTTTCAATGTATTCGATATTTCCCGGATTATTACAGATAAGCGTTTTCATACTTAACCCTTTGAAGATAAACGGTGAATGGTGGCCGTGACGCCATGTAATTCAATATGGTTAAAGGCCTGCTGAATGTTGTTTAAAAAGTCTGCGTTGTCGCTGGCCAGCGTTCCAAAGATGCTATTTATCTGCAGCAAAGACAGCGCTTGTTCCCATCGCGTGTTTTTATTTTTAATAGCCGCATTGAAGGTATCATTGAGCGGGTCGGCCACGCTCTGCCCCTGAGAGAGCGTATTAATGACGTAATGGAGCCAGCCCGCAATCAGCGTCGCTAACGCCCTGCCCTTAACACCGCGCGCCTGGAGCGTCAGATAAGGATCGACGGCCCGCTGAGGCAGCTTCTGAGAACCGTCCATCGCAATCTGTCCGGTCTTATGTTTAATATTCGGGTTGCTGAATCGATCAATGAGCAACTGCGCATATTGATGTACATCTACCGCCAAATTCGGGCGCAGCGATTTTGCCTGCTCTTCCGTCATTAAATGATGTACGGCGGTTTTAAAAGCGTCGTCTTCCATGCACTGATAGATAAACTCATATCCGGCCAGGCTGCCGTTATAGGCGAGAAACGAATGGCTGCCATTCAGCATACGAAGTTTCATTTCTTCATAGGGAAGCACGTCCGAGACGAACATCGCCCCTGCTTTATCCCAGTCAGGACGACCGGCAACGAAATTATCTTCGATAACCCACTGACGGAAATCCTCGCATACGATGCCGCAGGGATCGGCAAAACCGATCTGGTCTTTAATCATGTCAAATTGCTCTGGCGTCATTGCCGGCACGATGCGATCGACCATGGTGCCAGGAAAGGTGACATGCTTCGCTATCCAGGCCGCCAGTTGCGGATCGAGATTATCGGCAAACGTAACGATCGCCGTTTTGGTCAAATGACCGTTTTCCGGAATGTTATCGCACGACAGTACACTAAACGGGGGAAGCCCTTGCTGGCGGCGTATCCGTAGCGCTTCGACGATCAGTCCGAGTGCTGACCGGGGATGTTCAGGATCGGCAAGATCGTGTTTGATGAGCGGATGGCTGAGATCGAGCGTTCTGGACCGTGGATCGGTGCAGTAACCTTTTTCCGTTATCGTCAACGAAACAATTTTTACCTGCGGCTCAGTCAGCTTCTCGATCGCCGCCTGAATACCTGACTTCGGCGTATGCAACGCGCCGGTGATGGTACGAACCAGGCGACTATTGATGGCGCTGGCTGACGTTTCCACCACTGAAAACAGCCCCTGTTGCGCATTTAGCGCATCCACCAGCTCCGCATCGCCGAACAGATTCAGTTCAAAAATCCCCCAGCGGTTGCCGGTTATCTCATTCGTGAGATCGTTATAAACAGCCTGATGACCACGGTGAAAGGCGCCAAATCCAATATGTACGATGTTGGCTTCCATTCCCTGACGTGAATAAGTCGTTTTGAATTGGTGCCTTGCGGCGTCTAACTGGCGAGCTATGGTGTCCATGAATTTTTCCCACTCCTGTTTTGTTTACCAATTCTGCTTAAACACCATACCAAAATCCGTGAATATGATCACACTCATGGCACCAGATTCTTTACCATGGTATGCTGACTAATAGCCAATGAATAAAAATAATTTATTTATCAATTAGTTATAAAAAGCACTTCTCAGGATAAATTTTACGATTCACAAAAGCGTGATTTTGATTAGAAAAATCGGCCACAAATTGGCATACCACCCATACAACCCGTAATCATTAAACCACATGAAAAACAATATCTTATTGAATAACACGCCCGCTGCAAGTGTATATGTCACGCATGATTGGTTCAATAATTACCCGAAATACAGCAAACCAAACCTGATAATTTGTCTAGTGAATTAATGAACTCAATTTATTATCAGCATCAACATTAACCTAAGAACATCAGTTACGGTTTTGATCATCCGGGTCGCTGCTAAAGCGATGAGGAGTGAGCCGCCTTTAGACGTAATTGGCAAATTAATCCATTGATTTAAAACAGGAAAAAATTGATGAAGACGCGGATTAGGCACGTTGAAACAAAGCTTTCAAAGCCCCTCTGGCCGAGGTCTTAGTTGACGTGAAACATGGCATAATAGCCATTTCGAACTGGTAACCACGACGATTACGCTGGAAGACGGTTCAACTGGCACCGGATATACCTATACCGGCGGAAAGGGAGGGTATGCAATTAAAGCGATGATCGACCACGATCTTGCCCCGGTACTGTCAGGGAAAGAGGCGCTGCGATTGACGATATCTATGACTTTATGGAATAGCATATTCACTATGTGGGTTGCGGAGGCATCGCGTCGTTTGCGATGTCTGCGATGTCTGCGGTGGATATCGCCCTTTGGGATTTGAAAGGCAAACGTGAAAAACTGCCGCTGTGGAAAATGGCTGGTTGAAGGCGGCGCGTCTGTCGACGAATAGCGGTCGTTTGGTATGCTCGCTCGGTATGCAGGAATTACACGTCAGACTGGTTTCCGCATTCGAGACTGGCTGACTGGAGGTTCACAGTTTCCCAATCGATCAATATACCAAACATCCGCTGGTGGTCGACAATTATCGCGCCGTGGCACCGGACACCTACGGCATTGGCGTAGAGTTTGACTGGGATAAGCTGAGCGTTTACGAAGCCTGATTCCCTCTCTCCGGGCTTGTTTTTGGCGGCAGGCCCGGTTAATCGCTGACAAAAATGTCATCCGCCTGAAAATAGCCGTCAGGTGGCGAAGAAAAAATCATCAAAATCTTCCAGCGAATCATCCTGTTGGAAGATTTTTACCAGCTCATTTTTACTGTTTTCAAGATGGGTCCACGAAGCCTGTCTGGCCTGCTCAGCATCGCGTTTTTGCAATGCAAGGAAGATACTACGGTGATCTTCCACCCATTTCATTCTTAACTCTTTCTTATGTAAATACTTATAGTTTAACTGCTTCCAGCGCGGATTTTCGGTCCTGACAGCCCGCCACAGCTCGGCAGATTGTTTCATTAATACACGATTTTGCGTGGATTCCGCGATGATATTGTGGAACTGGCGATCCAGTTCTTCAAATTTGTCGCTGTCGCCGCCAATCTGCTTTTCCTGCTGCTCAATAATACGTTTAAGCTGCTTAAGTTCATTAAATCTGATTTGCGTAGCGGCAAAACCGGTGATGTTACTTTCGATGACCTGCCGGGCCTGTAGCAATTCAAAGGGGCCAATGTCTGAGTAAGGCAAGAGCGCTTTTTGATTGATTTTTTCCAGACTATCAATAAAGTAAGTGCCTGCGCCTTGCTTAACCTCTACCACTCCCTTCAGCTCAAGCATAATAATCGCCTCACGAATCGTCGTGCGGCTGGTTTGAAAACGCTCGCTGAGTTCTCTCTCCGCCGGAAGTCGCTCGCCAGCTTTAAATACCCCTGAATAGAGTAGTTCTTCTATTTGCAGCCCTATATCAAAATAGCGCCGCTTGGTTAAAATTTGTTCCATGCACATACCTATGTAGACAGCAATTGCTCCACTTGAGGGTAGTGTAAACAAATCCTAATGTTTATGGTAAACAATTTCCCTGCCAGAGAGTGGTCGTTTCTTTCCCGCAACCTACGGCTATGCGCGTCACACAGTCCTTCCCCACCAGACTCGGCAGGAAAGGTGCTGATTCCCATAACGCATATTTGACGTTTGATGCCGGGTTTATTTGCGGCAGGGCGGCGGCGCATACCCGTTGTTGTCCGCCGGGAAAGCCTGCGAGGAACAAGGCGGTAGCGTATTTGTTGCTTTACCCTGCAATGCAAAAGCGGCAAAGCCGATGACGCCGATGTTGCGTACATCGCCCTGCGCGGAGTGGGCCGCATAAGCGTCAGCTACGTCGGCGAACTGGAATGCCGCCTCAGTGTGTTTATCTTTGCGAAACCCTTTAATCGCCAGTGAATCGCCGGCGTTAACAATATAGCCATGATGATTCAGCGAGCCTGCTTTTCCGTTCAACACGTCCAGGCCATCAACCGTTGCGACGATTTCGTAATTGGTATCATGACTGTAATTACGAATATATAACTGATAGTTCATCCCTGATCTTGCAGGAATACTATATTGCCATTGTCCCATTGATGCGTTGTAGCGACGAGTAATTGGAATCGAATTAAAATTAGCGTCGCGCACAGCATATTCAAGATCGCTGATACGTATACTATAAACTTTATCGTAACCTGACGGATATTGAGTGGAGTAATTTATTATCACCATTTCGGCAGGTTCTCGATCGGCACGTTCTACCGAAACGCTTTGTACCGATGAATGCACGTCGCCGCCCCAAGCGGTGCCGACGTCGGATGAAGAGCCATTATTAGATTGCATTCCGCTGGAACAACCGCCTAACAGCAAAAACAAGCCAACAATGACGGCATTAAATTTAAATTTGCTCATACTCACACCCCTTTTTAATTATTAGGGGGATTGTAGGCCCATAAGATTACATAGAGAAGCGACGCGCTGATAATTAAGAATTTATAAAATATAAAAGGGTCGATTTAAATAATTAAATCGACCCACAAGTGGAATACTCTTAATTACTCATCTTCAAGATAAGTATAACCGTACAGTCCCGCTTCAAATTCCTCAAGGAACTGCTGCTGCAACGCATCGTCCAGATCCGTCTGTTTTACCTGGTCGCGGAAATGCGTTAACAGCGTTTTCGGATCCAGTTGCACATATTGCAGCATATCCGCAACGGTATCGCCTTCGTCCGACAGTTCAACCTCGACGCTACCATCCGGGAAGACAAACACGTCAACCGCTTCAGTATCGCCAAACAGGTTGTGCATGTTACCGAGGATCTCCTGATAGGCGCCGACCATAAAGAAGCCGAGCATCGGTGGATTCTCTGGATCGTATTCCGGCATCGGCATCGTCGTGGCGATACCGTCGCCATCGATATAGTGGTCGATAGCGCCATCGGAATCACAGGTAATATCCAGCAGCACGGCACGACGTTCCGGTACCTGATCTAACCCTTCCAGCGGCAGCACCGGGAAGAGCTGATCGATTCCCCACGCGTCCGGCATTGACTGGAACAGCGAGAAGTTGACGTACATTTTGTCCGCCATTCGCTCTTGCAGTTCGTCGATAATCGGACGATGCGCACGGTTTTGCGGGTCCAGTTGCTTCTGCACTTCATGGCACATGCTGAGATAAAGTTGCTCCGCCCAGGCGCGCTCCTGCAAACTAAACGCGCCGGAAGAGTAGCCGATATGAATATCGTGCAGATCCATTTGGCTATCATGCAGCCATTCACGCAGCGAGCGGCGAGTGCCAGGCTTATGCATCTCCTGCCAGGTTTCCCACAGATTTTGCAGCGCACGCGGCGCATCTTCAGCAGGGGCAGTCGGATCCGTGTATTCGTTACGCTCCACGCCGATAATGTTAGAGACCAGTACCGTATGGTGCGCAGTGACGGCGCGGCCAGACTCGGTAATCACCGTCGGATGCGGTAAACCATGCTCTTCGCAGGCATCGCCAATCGCCCAGATGATGTTATTGGCATATTCGTTCAGGCCATAGTTCACCGAACAGTCGGACTGCGAGCGGGTACCTTCATAATCCACGCCCAGACCGCCGCCCACGTCGAAGCACTGGATATTCACGCCCAGCTTATGCAGCTCAACATAGAAACGCGCGGACTCGCGCACGCCGGTCGCGATATCGCGAATGTTCGCCATCTGCGATCCCAGGTGGAAGTGCAACAGTTGCAGACTGTCCAGACGCCCGGCGTCACGCAGGGTCTCCACCAGTTGCAGCACCTGCGTCGCCGCCAGGCCGAATTTTGATTTTTCGCCGCCGGAGGATTGCCACTTACCGGACCCCTGAGAGGCCAGACGCGCACGTACGCCCAGACGAGGAACCACGTTCAGGCGCTCGGCTTCTTCCAGCACAATCGCGATTTCAGACATCTTTTCGATGACCAGATAAACCTTATGGCCCATCTTCTCGCCAATCAACGCCAGCCGAATGTATTCACGGTCTTTATAACCATTACAGACGATTACGCTACGGGTCATGCCGGCATGCGCCAGCACCGCCATCAATTCCGCTTTTGACCCCGCTTCCAGCCCCAACGGTTCACCGGAATGGATAAGGGACTCGATCACGCGGCGATGCTGATTGACCTTAATCGGATAAACGAGGAAGTAGTCGCCGTTATAACCGTAAGATTCACGCGCACGCTTAAACGCCGCGTTAATTGAACGCAAACGGTGTTGCAGGATCTGCGGGAAGCAAAACAGCGCCGGCAGACGCTGACCTTGCGCTTCGCGCGCTTTCACCAGTTTGGCAAGATCGACACGCGCTTCCGGTACGTCGGGATCGGGGCATACGCTAATATGGCCCAGCTCGTTGACGTCGTAGTAGTTATTGCCCCACCAGGCAATATTGTAAGTGCGCAGCATCTTGCTGGCTTCCTGGGAGCTCATTGCAACCTCCTGCATGGAGCGTAGTACACCCTGTTCGCCTGCTGACGAAGGCGAACCCATAGACATGTCGTCAGACATAGCGAACCTCAATTTTTATTAGCAAGTGTAAAACAGTTGACTACTATCGCAATCCGAAGACGCGATAACAACCCATAGACAAGCGGATTTTCCAGCAGATAGCGCTGATGCTCCGCCTGCGCGACCGGTTTCTTTTTCATATCATTGTAAACACGTAACCGAACTCACAGATAACGGTTCGGCGAAACCACGAGAAAACTCTTGCGTTAACAAGAGCGCCCTTGTTCAGTCTTCAGCGCCATTGCCGGCTCTGGAATCCTGAGAAGCGCCGAGATGGGTATAACATCGGCAGGTATGCAAAGCAGAGATGCAGATTGCGGGGGACATGCGCGCACCAGAACGATGCGACAGATTCAGCAGAATACAACGGTTCATTATCTCGTATCACCTCCACGGCCGCCTCGTAAGACGAACCCACAAGCCAAAGCAACGTTTTAACCCGGCTGGAAGTGGCGACACGAAGAAAACGTCGTGTGCTTTTGTATGAGCCGCGCGTCGCGTTTTATACCCAGAACGCAGAAAAAAAGCAAAGCATAAATGCGCATAATGTCAGCATTATCAGAAACGTTTACCGCCTGATTTTGACCGACATTGCGACGGCCTTCAAAAAAAGCTGGAAATTGGGCGAAGAAGTGACCTAAAATAGCCGTCCAGATGTTAATCCATCCATACTGATTAACACTCAGACTGCCAGTGTCAGCAACCTTCAGACTCATGGTAGAATCTTCTGTCATGACTATTCCGCACAACAGTTTGAGCTAACTAAATTCTCCTTAGGTGAAATTAAATATGGCAAAACACCTTTTTACGTCTGAGTCCGTATCAGAAGGGCATCCTGACAAAATCGCAGACCAAATCTCTGATGCCGTGTTGGACGCTATCCTGCAACAGGATCCGAAAGCACGCGTCGCCTGTGAAACCTACGTTAAAACCGGCATGGTTTTAGTTGGCGGTGAGATCACCACCAGCGCCTGGGTCGATATCGAAGAGATTACCCGTAATACGGTGCGCGAAATTGGCTATGTGCATTCCGACATGGGCTTTGACGCCAACTCTTGCGCGGTACTGAGCGCAATTGGCAAACAGTCTCCGGATATCAACCAGGGCGTTGACCGCGCAGACCCGCTGGAACAAGGCGCGGGCGACCAGGGCCTGATGTTTGGCTACGCGACAAATGAAACCGACGTACTGATGCCTGCGCCAATCACCTACGCGCACCGTCTGGTACAGCGTCAGGCTGAAGTGCGTAAAAATGGCACCCTGCCATGGTTGCGTCCGGATGCAAAAAGCCAGGTCACTTTCCAGTATGACGACGGCAAAATCGTCGGTATCGACGCCGTGGTTCTCTCTACGCAGCACGCAGAAGATATCGACCAAAAATCGCTGCAAGAAGCGGTGATGGAAGAGATCATCAAACCCATTCTGCCGTCTGAATGGTTAAATACGTCCACTAAGTTTTTTATCAACCCAACCGGGCGTTTTGTTATCGGCGGCCCGATGGGCGATTGCGGTCTGACCGGTCGTAAGATCATCGTTGATACCTACGGCGGTATGGCGCGTCACGGCGGCGGCGCCTTCTCCGGTAAAGATCCGTCTAAAGTTGACCGTTCTGCAGCTTACGCTGCGCGTTATGTCGCGAAAAACATCGTGGCGGCAGGTCTGGCGGATCGCTGTGAAATCCAGGTCTCCTACGCTATCGGCGTAGCGGAGCCGACGTCCATCATGGTGGAAACGTTCGGTACTGAAAAAGTGCCTGCTGAACAGTTGATTCTGCTGGTGCGCGAATTCTTCGACCTGCGCCCGTACGGCTTGATTCAGATGCTGGATCTGCTGCACCCGATCTACAAAGAAACTGCGGCTTACGGCCACTTCGGTCGCGAAAACTTCCCATGGGAAAAAACCGACAAAGCGCAACTGCTGCGCGATGCTGCCGGTCTGAAATAATCGCCCGCGCCTGACGCTGTTTTTCAGTCAGGGAAACCATACCGTACTTATCAAGGCCAGCGCTCTGCTGGCCTTTATCATTGCTGATACACGCAACGTTATCAGATATTCCAGCGTGAATTTATACTGACCTTTTTGTGATGCGCAGCACAATCCACTCTCCCCTTTCGTTTCTTCGACTACACTTTTTATCATTCAGTTTCAGTCATCATGAAAGCGGTTACATTCATTTTCATTAAGAACTGACTACATCACTATCGGTATGCTAATTCTGCGATGAAAATATTACATAATTTTTCAACTTTGTCTAAATACCAGGCGATTGATATGGTTATAAGATTATTAAAACTATTATTTTTCAGATAATTAAATAATCACCGAGATAAATAGCAGTGTAAACGATTACACCATTGTGATTAGCCTCACATCTTTTTACTGCGTACTCACCTACTCTTAACATCGATAAAATTGCTAACCCAACCGGAGGGCATAATGCCTGACAATAAAAAACAAGGGCGTTCCAACAAGGCCATGACATTTTTTGTCTGCTTTCTTGCAGCCCTGGCAGGATTACTTTTTGGCCTGGATATCGGCGTTATCGCCGGTGCTTTACCCTTCATTACCGACGAGTTTCAGATTACCGCACACACTCAGGAATGGGTGGTCAGCTCCATGATGTTTGGCGCGGCCGTCGGCGCTGTCGGCAGCGGCTGGCTCTCCTTTAAGCTGGGTCGTAAAAAAAGCCTGATGATCGGCGCTATCCTGTTCGTCGCCGGTTCGCTGTTCTCCGCTGCGGCGCCTAACGTTGAAGTCCTGATTATTTCTCGCGTGCTGCTGGGTCTGGCCGTCGGCGTCGCTTCCTACACTGCACCGTTGTACCTGTCCGAGATCGCGCCGGAAAAAATTCGCGGCAGTATGATCTCAATGTACCAACTCATGATCACCATCGGGATTCTGGGCGCTTATCTGTCCGATACCGCGTTCAGCTACAGCGGCGCATGGCGCTGGATGCTCGGCGTGATCATCATCCCGGCTATTCTGCTGCTGATCGGCGTCTTCTTCCTGCCGGACAGCCCGCGCTGGTTTGCGGCGAAACGCCGTTTCCATGATGCTGAACGCGTCCTGTTGCGCCTGCGTGACACCAGTGCGGAAGCAAAACGTGAGCTCGATGAAATTCGCGAAAGTTTGCAGGTTAAACAGAGCGGTTGGGCGCTGTTCAAAGAGAACAGCAACTTCCGCCGCGCCGTGTTTCTTGGCATTTTGTTGCAGGTCATGCAGCAATTTACCGGGATGAACGTCATCATGTATTACGCGCCGAAAATCTTCGAACTGGCGGGGTACACGAATACCACGGAGCAGATGTGGGGCACCGTTATTGTTGGTCTGACTAACGTGCTGGCAACCTTCATCGCTATCGGCCTGGTTGACCGCTGGGGCCGCAAGCCGACCCTGACGCTGGGCTTCCTGGTCATGGCGATTGGTATGGGGATTCTGGGTACGATGATGCACATCGGCATCCATTCGCCGTCTGCGCAATACTTCGCTATCGCTATGCTGCTGATGTTCATCATTGGATTTGCGATGAGCGCTGGTCCGCTGATTTGGGTACTGTGCTCCGAAATCCAGCCGCTGAAAGGCCGCGATTTCGGCATCACCTGCTCCACCGCGACCAACTGGATCGCCAATATGATCGTCGGCGCAACGTTCCTGACCATGCTGAACAATCTGGGTAACGCCAACACCTTCTGGGTCTATGCGGGCCTGAACGTACTGTTTATCCTGCTGACCCTGTGGCTGGTGCCGGAAACCAAACACGTTTCGCTGGAACACATTGAACGTAACCTGATGAAAGGTCGTAAACTGCGCGAAATCGGCGCCCACGACTAATCCCTCCACGCTTCCTCCTGCCACAGGAGGAAGCGTTTTTCTTGCAGTCCCTCTTCCGTCGCACTATTCTCTGCCGCTATGAAAACCCCTCGTCTCCCTATCGCTATCCAGCAGGCCGTGATGCGTCGTCTGCGGGAAAATCTCGCCCAGGCGAACCTCAAGCTCGATAGACATTATCCGGAGCCGAAACTGGTGTATACGCAACGCGGCACCTCGGCGGGCACCGCCTGGCTGGAGAGCTACGAAATCCGCCTCAACCCGGTGTTACTGCTGGAAAACATCGACACCTTTATAGCAGAGGTCGTGCCGCATGAACTGGCGCATCTGTTGGTGTGGAAGCACTTCGGACGCAAGGCTCCGCATGGCAAGGAATGGAAGTGGATGATGGAAAGCGTGCTGGGCGTTCCGGCCAGACGTACTCATCAATTTGCGCTGCAATCCGTACGGCGCAACACCTTTCCCTACCATTGCCAATGCCAGCAACATCAACTCACCGTCCGCCGTCATAACCGCGTAGTACGCGGCGAAGCGGTTTATCGTTGCGTTCACTGCGGTGAACCACTGGTCGCCGGGTAGTTCCCGAAACGTCCGGGAACTTTCCTGAGCGGACTGATTGCATACAGACACAACTTTCGTTACGTTGCGGGCTCGTTTTGCTATGGAGTGTGCAATGTACCGTAATTTTTCTTTTGCCGCTGCGTTGCTGGCCGCAGCGTTTTCAGGCCAGGCCCTGGCCGATGGCATTAACAATTTTTCTCAGGCCAAAGCGGCGAGCGTCAAAGTCAATGCTGACGCGCCCGGCAGCTTTTACTGCGGGTGCCAAATCCGCTGGCAGGGTAAAAAAGGCGTCGTAGACCTGGAGTCCTGTGGCTATAAGGTGCGTAAAAACGAGAATCGCGCCAGACGCATTGAGTGGGAGCACGTTGTCCCCGCCTGGCAATTCGGTCATCAGCGCCAGTGCTGGCAGGACGGCGGGCGAAAAAACTGCGCTAAAGACCCGGTCTACCGCAAAATGGAAAGCGATATGCATAACCTGCAACCCGCGATTGGCGAAGTGAATGGCGATCGCGGCAACTTTATGTATAGCCAGTGGAACGGCGGCGAAGGTCAGTACGGGCAATGCGCCATGAAAGTGGATTTTAAAGCGAAAATCGCCGAGCCGCCCGCCCGCGCCCGTGGCGCAATCGCCCGCATTTATTTTTATATGCGCGACCAATACCAACTGAAACTTTCCCGCCAACAAACGCAGCTTTTTAACGTCTGGGATAAGCAGTACCCCGTTACCGCCTGGGAGTGCGAGCGCGATGCGCGTATCGCGAAGGTCCAGGGTAATCATAATCCCTATGTGCAACGCGCTTGCCAGGCGCGAAAGAGCTAACCTACACTAGCGGGATTCTTGTTAACCCATGCCCTGGATAGCCAAACGCCGGGGCCATGACGCGGATTTTTTTATTATGCGTATTCCCCGCATTTATCACCCTGAATTGTTGACGTCCGGTACGCAGATTTCGTTATGCGAAGATGCGGCCAACCATATTGGTCGTGTACTGCGCATGGGACCGGGACAAGCGCTACAGCTGTTTGACGGCAGCAATCAGGTATTCGATGCTGAAATCATTAGCGCCAGTAAGAAAAGCGTTGAAGTGCAAGTGATGAAAGGCGAAATCGACGATCGTGAATCGCCGCTGCATATCCATCTGGGCCAGGTGATGTCGCGCGGTGAAAAAATGGAATTTACTATCCAGAAATCGATCGAACTGGGTGTAAGCCTCATTACGCCACTGTTCTCTGAGCGCTGCGGCGTTAAACTGGATAGTGAACGTCTGAACAAAAAGCGCCAGCAGTGGCAGAAGATCGCCATCGCCGCCTGCGAACAATGCGGGCGTAACCGGGTGCCGGAAATTCGCCCGCCGATGGCGCTGGAAGCCTGGTGCGCCGAGCAAGATTCCGGGCTGAAGCTCAATCTTCATCCGCGCGCCCATGCCAGCATCAACACTCTGCCGCTGCCGGTTGAACGCGTCCGACTGCTGATCGGCCCGGAAGGCGGGCTGTCGGCGGACGAAATCGCGATGACCGCGCGCTATCAGTTTACTGATATTCTGTTAGGACCTCGCGTTCTGCGTACTGAGACAACCGCGCTCACCGCCATTACCGCGCTACAGGTGCGTTTTGGCGACTTAGGATGAAGCGTTAACGGAGAAAATAATGATCAAGCTCGGCATCGTGATGGACCCCATCGCACACATCAACATCAAGAAAGACACCAGTTTCGCTATGCTGCTGGAAGCCCAACGTCGTGGTTATGAACTTCATTATATGGAGATGGCCGACCTTTATCTGATTAACGGCGAAGCCCGCGCCCGCACGCGAACGTTGAGCGTGGAGCAAAATTACGATAAATGGTACGAGTTCGGCAGCGAGCAGGAGATTAAACTCGCCGATCTGGACGTCATTTTGATGCGCAAAGATCCGCCGTTTGATACCGAGTTTATTTATGCGACCTATATTCTGGAACGCGCTGAAGAAGAAGGGACGCTGATCGTCAACAAACCGCAAAGCCTGCGCGACTGTAATGAAAAACTGTATACTGCCTGGTTTGCCGACCTGACCCCGGAAACGCTGGTAACGCGCAATAAAGCGCAGCTCAAAGCATTTTGGGAAAAGCACGGCGATATCATTATGAAACCGCTGGACGGTATGGGCGGCGCGTCCATTTTCCGCGTTAAGGAAGGCGATCCTAACATAGGCGTTATTGCCGAAACGCTGACCGAGCTGGGCAACCGCTACTGCATGGCGCAGAACTATCTGCCCGCTATCAAAGATGGCGATAAGCGCGTCCTGGTCGTCGACGGCGAGCCAGTGCCTTACTGCCTGGCGCGTATTCCGCAGGGCGGCGAAACCCGCGGCAACCTGGCGGCTGGTGGTCGCGGCGAACCCCGTCCGTTGAGCGAAAGCGACTGGGAAATCGCCCGCCGCGTTGGGCCGACGCTTAAAGCCAAAGGGCTTATTTTCGTCGGTCTGGATATTATCGGCGACCGCTTAACGGAAATTAACGTGACCAGCCCAACCTGCGTGCGTGAAATTGAAGCGGAATACCCGATCTCTATCACCGGGATGTTGATGGACGCCATCGAAGCGCGTCTGGCGAAGTAAAGGTTTATTGCCCGGTGGCGTGCGCTTACCGGGCCTGAGCAATTACGCCGCCCCGGTCGGATAAGGCGGCGCATCAGCATCGCCATCCGGCAATCTATTGCCCGATAAGGCAGCCGTCCTTTGGCAAAAGACGGCTTATATGAGTGACAACCGTCCGCTTTCCCCACATACTGAACGCTGTCGTTTTTTTGAACCAGGAAACAGAACCTCTGACAATGAATTTACAGCATCACTTTCTTATTGCCATGCCTGCGCTCCAGGACCCGATTTTCCGCCGTTCCGTGGTGTATATTTGCGAGCACAACCAGGACGGCGCTATGGGGATTATTGTTAATAAGCCTTTGGAAAATCTGCAAATTGAAGGGATTCTGGAAAAACTAAAAATTACGCCGGAACCGCGCGATTCGGCAATTCGTCTTGATAAAGCCGTGATGCTCGGCGGCCCGCTGGCGGAAGATCGCGGATTTATTCTCCATACTCCGCCGTCACGTTTCGCCTCCAGCATTCGTATCTCAGACAATACCGTGATTACCACCTCCCGCGATGTGCTGGAAACGTTAGGTACCCAACAACAGCCTTCCGATGTGCTGGTCGCGCTGGGCTACGCCTCCTGGGATAAAGGCCAGCTTGAACAAGAGTTGCTTGATAACGCCTGGCTTACCGCGCCCGCCGATCTCAATATTTTGTTCAAAACGCCCATTGCCGAGCGCTGGCGCGAAGCGGCAAAACTTATTGGCATTGATATTCTGACCATGCCTGGCGTTGCGGGGCACGCCTGATGAGCGGCACCTTACTGGCCTTTGACTTCGGCACAAAAAGCATCGGCGTTGCAATAGGACAACGCATTACCGGCACCGCCCGTCCGCTTCCGGCAATCAAAGCACAGGACGGCACGCCCGACTGGACGCTCATTGAACGTTTGCTGAAAGAGTGGCAGCCGGACGAAATTATTGTCGGGCTACCGCTCAATATGGATGGCACTGAACAGCCGCTGACGGCGCGCGCACGTAAATTCGCCAACCGTATTCATGGGCGTTTCGGGGTAACTGTCACGCTGCACGATGAACGACTCAGCACCGTTGAAGCACGCTCCGGTCTGTTTGAACGAGGTGGGTATCGCGCGCTGAACAAAGGCAAAGTGGACTCGGCCTCCGCCGTGATTATCCTCGAAAGCTATTTTGAACAGGGGTATTAAAGCCGTTTTTGTCAGCAGGCGGGTAACGCGGTCACGGTTGCCAGGCTTACTGGGCAATAAGCTGGTTTAGTGCCTTCAGCGCCTGTAAACGCGCAGCCGCCTCCGCCTCATCAATCCGCCACATTCCCGCAAAGGCCAGCGCTGCGGCGTGCTTGCCTAGCGGTTGCGCCATAGAAACTTCACCATCAGCGTGATGCCACAGTACGTATCCCCGCTGGCGCTGCTGCGCCACATGCGGCGCCAGATTACGCCATTGCTCCGGAGTAAAACGCTGCATTAGCGCCTCATCGCTTTCTGCCGCCAGTAACGCCACCCCAGGTACCGACTGCCAGGCAGGGTACATGCGAAACCCCGCCAGCGCCTGACTTCCCTGCGAACCCGGCGTAGAGTGATAAATATAGATAATCTGGTCTTCCCATAGCACGCCTAATGCCACCACGATGTCTTTGGGCGCATGGCGCTCAAGGATAGGCAACGCATGGGAGAACAGCGCTGAACCGCGAATCGCCTGCGCCGCCAAAGCATGAATGCCTGGCCCGGGTAAATAGCGTCGGTGCTCATCCTGCATCGTGAGTCCAATAGAGGCCATCGTCATTAACAGGCGATTAACGCGCGTGGTATTAATATCCATCAGCCGGGCAAGCTCGCGACATCCGATAGCACGGTCGCTGGAGACCAGATATTGCAGACAGCGAATGCCATCTATCAGGCTTTGATTCGGTTGTGATGACATCGTTAAATGGCTTCGCTGTGGTTTTAACAAAGCTGCGATTTTAACGCCGGTTCGCCAGGATACAAGCCTGCATGCCGTTCAATCCACCGCGCCAGTCAACACTTTACAACCCCCCTACGCCGCCATCTTCGCTACAGTCGTCCCTGCGCCTGACGCCATTGCGCGCTCTGGGCGAATGTCATCATCCCCTGCTGCTGCCCGGTTTGTATCACGTGGGCCAACTGATGGAGTTTGCCTTCACGGATCAAATTCCCTGTGGCTGGCGTATTAATCAGTAATTCAAACAACGCCACGCGCCCATCCTGTCTGTCGACCTCCAGTTTTTGTGATAGTACGGCGCGCAGACTACCCGCCAGTTGGCTGCGTACCGGTTCTTTTTCCTGCGCCGGAAAACTATCCACTAATCTTTCCACCGCCTGCGCCGCACCGCGAGTATGCAGGGTTGCCAGTACCAGATGCCCCGTTTCCGCCGCCGTCAGCGCCAGGCGAATGGTCTCGCTGTCACGCAGCTCTCCCAGCAAAATGACATCAGGATCTTCACGTAACGCTGCGCGCAGCCCGGCGGCAAAAGTGGCGCAATGCTGGCCGATTTCCCGCTGCTGTATCAGGCAACGCTTGCTGGTGTAACGGTACTCAATAGGATCTTCCAGCGTCAGGATGTGTTTATCGGCATGTTGATTAAGATATCCCACCATCGCCGCCAGCGTGGTGGACTTCCCGCAGCCAGTAGCGCCAGTGACCAGAATCAGTCCGTTCTCGCTGGCAAGCAGTGCGGGTACTATCGGCGGCGTCTGGATTTTCGCCAGATCAGGACAGCGCTCGGGCAATAGCCGTAGCGCCAGCGACGTTCCCTGTTGATGTGTGAACGCACTGGCGCGCAGGCGCCGCGTGCCAGACAGCGAGACGGCGAAATCAAGCTGGCCGTGCGTTCGCCACTGATATTGTTGCGCATCATTAAGCCAATCAAGCAGAAGCCTGTCGACATCAGGCGCGGTAAAAGGCGCGTTCTCCATGCGTCCTTGTTTGCGCCATCGCGCAGGCCAGGCGTTACACAGGTGTAGATCCGAGACGTTATGCTTTACACTAAGCGTCACAATTTCTTCCATATTCATATAAACATCCTCGGAAAATGAACGATATCGCGCATAACCTGGCATACATCCGGGACAAAATCTCCGCCGCGGCGACGCGTTGCGGCCGCTCTTCAGAAGAAGTTACGTTGCTTGCAGTGAGTAAAACCAAACCTGCGAGCGACATCGCAGAAGCCATTGCCGCCGGACAACGGGCATTTGGTGAAAATTATGTACAAGAGGGGGTGGAAAAAATCCGCCACTTTCAGGAAGCGAAAGTGGAAGGCCTGCACTGGCACTTTATTGGCCCTTTACAGTCCAACAAAAGTCGGCTGGTGGCCGAGCATTTTGACTGGTGTCATACCATCGATCGCTTGCGTATCGCCTCGCGGCTGAGCGAACAGCGTCCGGATAATCTGCCGGCGCTAAATGTTCTGATCCAAATTAATATCAGCGATGAAAACAGCAAATCAGGCATTCCGCTGGCGGAACTGGATGAGCTGGCCGCTGCGGTGGCTACACTGCCGCGTCTGCGGCTTCGCGGACTGATGGCGATCCCGGCTCCAGAGTCAGATTATGTAAGGCAGTTTGAAGTCGCACGTCAAATGGCTGTAGCATTTGCCGGGCTGAAAGCGCGCTACCCTGACGTTGATACCTTATCTCTGGGTATGAGCGACGATATGGAAGCCGCGATTGCGGCAGGTAGCACAATGGTGCGCATCGGCACCGCTATCTTTGGTGCTCGTGATTACACAAAAAATTAAGGAAAACTGAGGAACGCCATGAATACGTTGACCTTCCTGCTCTCAACGGTAATTGAGCTGTATACCATGGTGCTATTATTGCGCGTGTGGATGCAGTGGGCCCGCTGTGACTTTTACAACCCTTTTTCCCAGTTCGTGGTGAAAATTACGCAGCCCATCATCGGACCGCTGCGTCGTATTATCCCGCCAATGGGGCCGATTGACAGCGCTTCCCTGCTGGTGGCGTTTATTCTTAGCGTTATTAAGGCGATAGTGCTGTTTAAGGTAATTACGTTTCAGGCGATTATCTGGATTGCCGCGGTGCTTATCTTGCTTAAAACAATCGGCCTGCTGATCTTCTGGGTGCTGCTGGTCATGGCTATCATGAGCTGGGTGAGCCAGGGTCGTAGCCCGATTGAATATGTATTGATTCAGCTTGCCGAGCCGCTGCTCAGCCCGATTCGCCGTATACTGCCTGCGATGGGCGGCATCGACTTCTCGCCGATGGTTCTGGTGCTGCTGCTGTATGTCGTTAATATGGGGATCGCTGAAGTCTTACAAGCGACAGGCAACATGTTGCTGCCGGGGCTGTGGATGGCGTTATGAGTGCTGTGACTCGCTGCGAAGACGGTCTGGTGTTACGGCTTTATATTCAGCCGAAAGCCAGCCGCGATAGTATTGTGGGTTTACATGGCGACGAGGTGAAAATCGCCATTACCGCCCCACCGGTTGACGGTCAGGCAAACAGCCATCTGACCAAGTTTCTCGGTAAACAGTTTCGCGTGGCGAAAAGTCAGATCGTCATCGAAAAAGGCGAGCTGGGCCGTCACAAACAGGTAAAAATTATTCACCCGCAACAGATCCCGCCGGAAATTGCGGCGTTAACTGAGTAGGTACTCCATGCAAAAAGTTGTTCTCGCAACCGGCAACGCCGGTAAAGTGCGCGAGCTCGCGTCGCTGTTAAGCGATTTTGGGCTTGATGTGGTAGCGCAAACGGAACTGGGCGTCGATTCCGCGGAAGAAACCGGCCTGACGTTTATTGAAAACGCGATTCTCAAAGCGCGCCATGCCGCCAAAATGACCGGCCTGCCCGCCATTGCCGATGACTCCGGTCTGGCCGTTGACGTTTTAGGCGGCGCGCCGGGTATCTATTCCGCGCGCTATTCTGGCGAAAACGCGACAGATCAGCAAAATCTGGAAAAACTGCTGCATACTCTACGGGATGTTCCGGACGACAAACGCCAGGCGCGATTCCATTGTGTACTGGTTTATTTGCGTCATGCGGAAGATCCCACACCGATAGTCTGTCACGGTAGCTGGCCTGGCGTCATTACTCGCCAGGCGGCCGGAAATGGCGGATTTGGCTATGATCCCATTTTCTTCGTACCGTCTGAAGGCAAAACCGCCGCAGAACTGACCCGTGAAGAAAAAAGCGCGATTTCCCACCGTGGACAAGCGCTCAAGCTGCTGCTGGATGCGTTACGCAATGGCTAAACTACCGCCGCTCAGTCTTTATATTCATATTCCCTGGTGTGTACAAAAATGTCCATATTGCGACTTCAATTCCCATGCGTTGAAGGGCGAGGTGCCACATGACGACTACGTCCAGCATCTGTTAAACGATCTGGATGCCGACGTCGCTTGGGCGCAAGGGCGTGAAGTAAAGACCATTTTTATTGGCGGCGGTACGCCAAGCCTGCTTTCCGGGCCGGCGATGCAAACGCTGCTGGACGGCGTGCGTGCGCGCCTGAATCTGGCGGCGGATGCGGAAATTACTATGGAAGCGAACCCCGGCACGGTCGAAGCCGACCGCTTCATCGACTATCAGCGCGCCGGCGTAAACCGGATCTCCATTGGCGTGCAGAGCTTTAGTGAGCCTAAGCTGAAACGTCTTGGCCGTATTCACGGTCCACAAGAGGCGAAGCGGGCAGCAAGACTGGCAAATGGGCTTGGGCTACGCAGCTTTAACCTCGACTTGATGCATGGATTGCCGGACCAAACGCTGGAAGAGGCGCTGAACGATTTGCGACAGGCAATTGCGCTTAATCCGCCGCATCTCTCATGGTATCAATTGACGATTGAACCCAACACTCTGTTCGGTTCGCGTCCGCCGGTTTTACCGGACGATGACGCTCTGTGGGATATCTTTGAGCAGGGCCACCAGTTATTAACCGCCGCGGGCTATCAGCAATACGAAACGTCGGCCTATGCCAAACCCGGTTATCAGTGCCAGCATAATCTGAACTACTGGCGCTTTGGCGACTATCTGGGGATTGGCTGCGGCGCCCACGGTAAAGTCACCTTCCCGGACGGCAGGATCCTGCGCACCACCAAAACCCGTCACCCACGCGGTTATATGCAGGGACGTTACCTGGAAAGCCAGCGTGACGTGAGTGATGACGATAAACCCTTTGAATTCTTTATGAACCGTTTTCGGTTGCTGGAGCGCGCGCCTCGCGCCGAATTTGTCGATTATACCGGGCTTACGGAAGCGGTTATTCGTCAGCCAATCGACGAGGCTATTGCCCAGGGCTACCTGACCGAATGCGAGCAATACTGGCAGATTACCCGGCACGGTAAACTGTTTTTAAACTCTCTTCTTGAGTTGTTTCTCGCGGAATAACAAGGATAAGCCTGTCGCGCCAGTGGGTAAAATACCTGATGGCGCGACGCTTACCGACCTGTGGCGGTTAATGCGCCGCCGGCAAACGCATTATTTAATAACCCCTTTACGACGCAAATCGTCCGTATCTTTTTTCCAGCGCTCGTAACCGTCATTAATATCCATAATTTTCACACGGATATCACTCTGTTGCATCTGAAGTTTCTGTACCGCTATATTCAGCGGATATTGCCCTTTCTCTAACGTTATCCAGTCATTCTGCGCTTTTCGACGCAGCTCTTCTGATTTCAAAAATACCTGCCGCCGTTGCTCGTGTATGTCTAAATCTCTTTTCTGCTGAATAGCCGCTTCATTGCACGGCTCACTCTGCTTACGGCACGCGTCTAATGCCGGTTGATAGACCTCTTTTTCGTATTTCTCGGCATATACGCTGCTATCGTTGGCTTTTACATAATCATCGCGCTCTTTTAACGTCTTTTTAAACGCCTCGGCGCGGGTCAACGGTTTCCCATCAGCGCCTTTTCCCCAATACGCGTCCGCTTCTTTTTTAGCTACCGCTATTTTCTTATCCAGGGCAGAGAGTTGTTCTTCAAGACCGGGGATCGACGCTTTCTGCGCACGCCAGGAGGCTTCAATGTTGCCAAACCGATAGTTAAAGTCATCACTGTTGACGATCAGGTATTTATCATTCGTTTTAATGTCGTCAATAGCCCGGCCCTGATCGCTGGCTGCCATTTGTAATGAGTAATAGTTCACCGTCCAGCCAGAGGCTGGCGTCCCTTTACTGGTTAACATGGCAGAAAATTTAACGGGACGATCTTTGGTCCAGGTTTTTTCAACAAAATAATAATCCGCCGCCATACCAACGCCGGTATACATATCTTCACGGGAAGAAATATCCCCTTCGGCAGACCAGGTGGCCTGATTGCCCGTCGAATCAAGATTTTTTAAGGTAATGGAATCCAGTTTAAGTATGCCGTGGTACTGCTTACTAAACTGTTCTTTTAAGATGTTATCGGAGGGTTGAGCAACCTCTGCCCAACTATAGCCTGAAATCAGGGCAAACAGCGCTGCGCCAGCAATCCATTGTCGAACCACTTGTGGACCTCCCGTCCAGAGACATGACACCCACGATTATCATAACCATGATGATAATTAGCAAGATAATAGTGTTGGTTGTGCGAGAGGTCTTCCAAAGATAGCCCCGGCCTTCCGACCGGGGCATTATCTTTAATACTGATTGAACATCGTCTGGATCTGTTTTGGATCTTTAGTCTGGGTTAACGCCAGTTGCAGTAAGACACGCGCTTTTTGCGGGTTCAGCGTGCCGGAAGCGACAAAGCCGTATTTTGCATCGTCAACTTCCGCATCCTGCGTGGTTGCGCCAGTCGGCACTCGTGAAGAACGCACCACTACCGTACCGTTGTGCGCGGCGGTCGCCAGGGTATCAAAGACCGTTTTATACAGGTTGCCGTTACCCACTCCTGCGCTCACGATCCCGTCATAACCCGCGTCTACCAGCGCTTTTGCCGGCAGATCGGACGCATTCGCATAGTTATAAACGATACCGACTTTCGGCAACGCGGTCAGCTTCGACACGTCGAACGGGGTGGAGGTGGTATGTTTACGCTCTGGCGTACGCTGGTAGTCAATTTTACCGTTGTGGATATAACCCAGCGGGCCGTAGTTAACCGCTTTAAACGTCGCCACGTCAGTCGTATTGGTCTTAGTGACGTCGCGTCCGTCCATGACGGTATCATTCATTACCACCAGCACGCCGCGGTTGGCAGACTGTTTATCAGCCGCTGTTACTACCGCATTATAGAGGTTGAACGGGCCATCTGCGCTCATTGACGTGGAAGGACGCATCGCGCCGACCAGTACCACCGGTTTATTGCATTTCACGGTCAGATCGAGGAAATAAGCGGTCTCTTCCATCGTATCAGTACCGTGGGTGATCACGAAACCGTCGGTGCTGTCGCACTCGGTATTGATTTTTTTCGCCAGCGTGAGCCAGACTTCATCGTTCATATCCTGCGAGCCAATGTTAACGACCTGCTCGCCTTTCACTACCGCAATGTCCTTCAATTGAGGAACGGCATCCACCAGATTTTCGACGCCGACTTTACCTGCCGTATAATTTGATTTTGTTGCTGAATCACCACCGCCAGCGATCGTTCCGCCGGTCGCTAAGATGGTGATATTCGGTAAAGCGAACGCTGCGCCGCTGAAACCCATTACCAGAGCAGCTAATGCCGTTTTCCTGAAAAACTCCATGTTATATCTCCAGTTATGTCAACTGGTCGCATTATCTCTATATTGCAGACGAATAATGTGACGCCATACGATTAACCAGCGATATATATCCGACAGAGAGTATTTTTTAGAGATGGATAACAAAATGCAGGAAAAAACAGAATAAATATCCTCCGGCATAGCCGGAGGTTTTTCAGATGCGCCTATAAGGCTCTCTTACCAGCCGCGCCCTAACAGGCGCATACGATCTGACATTTGCATCAAACTTCGTTACTTACGGCCCGTAAACGGGCTGCCCGGATACGGGATCGATAATTGCTCACCCATTTTATCCTCTTCAAGCTGGTGCTTTATGTAGTCCTGTATCTTCGCCGTGTTCTTACCCACCGTATCGACATAGTACCCTCTGCACCAGAACTCCCTGTTCCTGTATTTGAATTTTAGATCCCCAAACTGCTCGTAAAGCATCAGACTACTTTTACCCTTCAGATATCCCATGAAACTCGACACACTCATCTTCGGCGGGATCTCCAGAAGCATGTGAATATGATCTGCACAACATTCTGCTTCCAGAATTCGTACGTTTTTCCATTCACACAATTTTCTTAATATGCTGCCTACTGCCCTACGCTTCTCTCCATAGAACGCTTGTCTTCGGTATTTGGGCGCGAAAACTATGTGATATTTACAGTTCCATCGGGTGTGCGCTAAGCTCTTTTCGTCCCCCATTGGGACCCCCTTTTGATTTCTTGTTGAACTTTTGCAGTTGCCAGACCGCAAGATGTTTTAACAAATCAAAAGGGGTTTTAATAACTGGCTTAAAGCTGAAAGCTTTCCGGAACCCCCAGCCTAGCTGGGGGTTTTCCATAGACAATAAAAAGGCGCAGATACGATCTGCGCCATTGTTTAAAAAGGAAAGATTACTTCAGGCTGCCAACCAGCGCTTTGCGGCTATCTTCTAAGGTCACTACGCGGCTACAGACATCTTTGCCAAACTGCTGGAAATCTTTCTCCTGGTTTTTCCATTCGTTCTGGATAGCGGTTTGCAAACCACCTAGACTGCCCATCACGCCCTGTAAAGGATTGCCGCCGCCTTTAAGCACCGCTTTGGCGCCCATTTCGTTAATGCTGTCCTGCAAAATACCGCCCATCGCCTGATTCACCAACTGCTGACCGTCGGCACGCACCTGGTCGATAGCCTTATAGTGGAACGTCAGGCCGTCCGTACGATGTTCGATAATGCGGTTCATTTGCGCTTTTAATTGCGCATCAAGCTTCGTCAGACGGCTACGCATGTTGCTGCTTTCGCCCACCTCTTTAGCGATGATTTTATCCAGCGCCACGCGGCCTTTTTCGACGCGCGATCGGGCGCCCTCATCAATCCACGGCAGCGCGCTTCGCAGTTCCGCCTGGTAATCTTTCGCCTGCTCGCGCTGCGCGGCGCTAAGGGTGTACTGCTTACCGTTGTACATCACATTGCCGTCCGGCGTGATCACCAGGTTGCCGTTTTCACCTTTCACCTGCACCGTTTGTGGACTCAGGATCACATCGTCACGCGGCGTGACGCTGCATTTGTAATCTGCATGAGCGGCCATCGCCGTAAACGTTAGCACTGTCGCCAGCAGCGTTTTGCGCATCATAACTTTCCCTCAAGACAAAGCGGGCCGGCATTTGCCGACCCTGTACTTATTAGTCCCACCAAACGTCGAAAAGTTCGCTGGTTCGGACTTCTTCAAGGTTGCGCGCTTCCAGCCACTTACGCACAATCGCCTGATGTTCTTCGGTACATTTACCGATTTCCTGCATACAAATCAGCCCTTCCCAGGCCAGGTAGCCGCTGCCGTCAAACGCCAGTTTATTAGGCTCAATAACGTCATTAATAAAGTCATCGACAGTCTTATCGACCTGCTCTTCAGATGTACCTTCCGGAAAACGCCATGCCACCGAAAATCCTAATTCCTGGAATTCGTCAATGTGCATTTTTTTACGCAGACGACGACTACGGTTCTTTGCCATTATTTCACCCTCTCGAACATTAAGTCCCATACGCCATGACCAAGACGATGGCCACGTTGTTCAAATTTCGTTACCGGGCGCGATTCCGGGCGCGGTACATAATCATTGCTCTCTGACAGATTTTTGTACCCGTCGATAGAAGACATGACTTCAAGCATGTGTTCCGCATACGCTTCCCAGTCGGTCGCCATATGGAAAACGCCGCCCAATTTCAGCTTGCTCAATACCAGTTCAGCAAACGGCACCTGAACGATACGGCGTTTATTATGACGCGCTTTATGCCACGGGTCAGGGAAAAAGAGCTGAACCATCGATAAAGAATTGTCAGGAATCATTTTATGCAACACTTCTACCGCGTCATGGCACATGACGCGCAGGTTTTCAACGCCCTCTTCATTAGCGGACGCCAGACACGCGCCGACACCGGGTGAATGCACTTCAATGCCGAGGAAATTCTGCTCCGGGCGCGCTTTCGCCATCGCCACGAGAGACGCCCCCATGCCAAAACCAATCTCCAGCGTCACCGGCGCTTCGCGACCAAACAACGTGGCGAAATCTACCGGCGCTTCGCTGAACTCGACGCCCATCACCGGCCAGTAGTTTTCCAGCGCGTGCTCTTGCCCCTTTGTCAGTCGCCCCTGGCGACGAACAAAACTACGAATACGGCGCAGCGGGCGACCGTTTTCATCAAATTCCGGTGAAATGACGTCGTTTTTCATAAAAGTGTAGTCTGCTGTGTTTGAGTTCTGAAAACGGGCATTATCCAAAGTTAGTTGCCGGATGCAAGCATGAAGCGCACTGCGGAAAGTTCCGGTTTACACCCTGCGGCCTCTGTGCTGCAATCTTGCCCCCGGCAATAATGAATGAGTTTCCATGCAAGCGTCTCAATTTTCAGCCCAGGTTCTGGACTGGTACGACAAATACGGGCGGAAAACGCTGCCCTGGCAAATTAACAAGACGCCTTACAAAGTATGGCTCTCGGAAGTCATGTTGCAACAAACGCAGGTGACGACGGTGATTCCTTACTTTGAGCGATTTATGGCGCGCTTTCCGACAGTGACGGATTTAGCGAATGCGCCGCTGGATGAAGTGCTCCATTTATGGACCGGGCTCGGCTATTACGCCCGCGCGCGTAATTTGCATAAAGCGGCGCAACAGGTGGCGACGCTTCACGGTGGAGAATTCCCGCAAACTTTTGCCGAAATCGCCGCGCTACCCGGCGTCGGGCGCTCAACCGCCGGCGCGATTCTCTCCCTCGCGTTAGGTAAACATTATCCGATTCTTGATGGAAACGTTAAACGTGTGCTGGCTCGCTGTTATGCTGTTAGCGGCTGGCCTGGAAAAAAAGAGGTGGAGAATACGCTGTGGACGTTGAGCGAGCAAGTGACGCCCGCACGCGGCGTGGAGCGTTTTAATCAGGCGATGATGGATCTGGGCGCGATGGTTTGTACGCGTTCAAAGCCAAAGTGCACCCTGTGTCCGCTGCAAAACGGTTGTATCGCCGCTGCGCATGAAAGCTGGTCACGCTATCCGGGCAAGAAACCGAAACAGACGTTGCCGGAGCGGACGGGTTACTTTTTATTGTTACAGCATAATCAGGAGATTTTCCTGGCGCAGCGTCCTCCCAGCGGTTTATGGGGCGGACTCTACTGCTTTCCGCAGTTCGCCAGAGAAGATGAATTACGTGAATGGCTGGCGCAACGGCATGTTAACGCTGATAATTTGACCCAGCTTAATGCGTTTCGCCACACATTTAGCCATTTCCATCTGGATATTGTGCCTATGTGGCTTCCCGTGTCGTCACTGGACGCCTGCATGGATGAAGGCAGCGCGCTCTGGTATAACTTAGCGCAACCGCCGTCAGTCGGACTGGCGGCCCCCGTGGAGCGCTTGTTACAGCAGTTACGTACCGGAGCGCCAGTTTAACGCCCCGGTCGATGAAGAGGATGACTTATGAGCAGAACGATTTTTTGTACTTACCTGCAACGCGACGCTGAAGGGCAAGATTTTCAGCTCTACCCTGGCGAACTGGGAAAACGTATCTATAACGAGATCTCTAAGGACGCGTGGGCGCAGTGGCAGCATAAGCAGACCATGTTGATTAACGAGAAAAAGCTCAACATGATGAACGCCGAGCACCGTAAGCTGCTGGAACAGGAGATGGTGAGCTTCCTGTTCGAAGGCAAAGACGTTCATATCGAAGGTTATACGCCGGAAGATAAAAAATAGGCCCGTTGCTGAATGACGCTGCGCTTATTCGGCCTGTGAGTTATGCCGGATAAGCCCTTAGCGTCGCTGCCCGGCAACATGGCATAACGACAACACAACATGCACTCCCGGAATGATGAAAAAATTACTCGCGCTTGCTGTTATTGCGCCGTTGCTCATCTCCTGCTCCAGTTCGACCAAAAAAGGCGAGACGTATAATGAAGCCTGGGTCAAGGATACCAACGGCTTTGATATTTTGATGGGGCAATTTGCCAACAATATTGAAAATCTGTGGGGATATAAGGAAGTCCTGATTGCCGGGCCGAAAGACTACGTCAAATATACCGATCAGTTCCAGACCCGTAGCCACATCAACTTTGATGATGGGACCATTACCGTTGAAACCATCGCCGGGACGGAACCTACCGCACATCTGCGCCGGGCTATTATTAAAACGTTGCTCATGGGTGACGACCCAACCTCCGTCGATCTTTACTCCGATGTCGATGACATAAAAATTTCTAAAGAACCCTTCCTGTATGGTCAGGTCCTCGACAATACCGGCCAGCCTATTCGCTGGGAAGGCCGCGCCACGACATTCGCGGATTACTTGCTGAAAACGCGGCTCAAAAGCCGCAGTAACGGCCTGCGTATTATTTACAGCGTCACCATTAATCTGGTGCCGAACCACCTTGATAAACGCGCGCATAAATACATTGGCATGGTACGCCAGGCCTCCCGTAAATACGGCGTTGACGAGTCGCTGATTCTGGCGATTATGCAAACGGAGTCCTCGTTTAACCCGTATGCGGTCAGCCACGCGGATGCGCTGGGCCTGATGCAGGTAGTGCAACACAGCGCCGGGAAAGATGTTTTCCGTTCTCAGGGTAAGTCCGGCACGCCAAGCCGTAACTTCCTGTTCGACCCCGCCAGCAATATCGATACCGGCACAGCGTATCTGGCAATGTTGAATAATGTCTATCTGAGCGGTATTGAGAATCCGACGTCGCGGCGCTATGCGGTCATTACCGCCTACAATGGCGGCGCAGGCAGCGTATTACGCGTATTCTCGAACGATAAGATTCAGGCCGCGAATATGATTAACCGCATGTCGCCGGGGGATGTGTACCAGATATTAACCACCCGACATCCATCTGCGGAGTCGCGCCGCTATCTGTATAAGGTGAATTCCGCCCAGCGATCGTATCGCCGCCGATAAACCATCGCATCCCGCCTCTGGTTGGCAAATGACAGAGGCGGGAAAGGTAAAAGTGTTAACTCCGTCACCCTTTTGCTTTGCAATCAGAAATTGTTTGCAAATATTTGTCACAGGTAACAAAAAAAGCCCGCCTCTCATTGATAGAATCACACCAAATCACAACGGCAAATGTGCCTTTTAAAACATTCATCCGCTCTCAGGTGTGAGGAAATTAACATGAATCTTAAGCTGCAGCTTAAAATACTCTCTTTTCTGCAGTTCTGTCTGTGGGGAAGCTGGCTCACTACCCTGGGCTCGTATATGTTCGTCACCTTAAAATTTGACGGCGCATCTATTGGCGCAGTTTATAGTTCACTGGGGATTGCCGCCGTCTTTATGCCGACCTTGCTAGGCATTGTGGCTGACAAATGGCTGAGCGCGAAATGGGTCTATGCCCTGTGTCATGTCGTCGGCGCCATCACGCTATTCATGGCCGCGGAAGTCACTACGCCTGGGGCGATGTTCTTTGTGATCCTGCTTAACTCGTTGGCCTATATGCCGACGTTGGGCTTGATCAATACTATATCGTATTACCGCCTGCAGTCTGCCGGCATGGATATTGTGACTGACTTCCCGCCTATCCGTATCTGGGGCACCATTGGCTTTATTCTGGCGATGTGGGGCGTGAGTTTCTCCGGTTTCGAGCTGAGCCATATGCAGCTTTATATCGGCGCGACGCTTTCCGTTCTGCTGGTACTGTTTACCTTTACCCTGCCGCACATTCCGGTGGCGAACCAACAGAAAAACCAGAGCTGGACATCAATGCTGGGCCTTGACGCTTTTGCGCTGTTTAAAAATAAGCGGATGGCGATTTTCTTCATCTTCTCCATGATGCTGGGCGCGGAACTGCAGATCACTAACATGTTTGGCAACACCTTCCTGCATAGCTTTGATAAAGATCCGCTATTCGCCAGTAGCTTTATCGTGCAGCACGCCTCGGTGATGATGTCGATTTCGCAGATTTCTGAAACGTTATTCATCCTGACCATTCCGTTCTTCCTGAGCCGCTATGGTATTAAGAACGTTATGCTTATCAGTATTGTGGCGTGGATGCTGCGTTTCGGCCTGTTCGCTTATGGCGACCCGACGCCGTTCGGTACCGTTCTGCTGGTACTGTCGATGATTGTGTACGGCTGCGCCTTCGACTTCTTCAACATTTCTGGCTCGGTGTTTGTCGAAAAAGAAGTACGCCCGGAAATCCGCGCCAGCGCGCAGGGGATGTTCCTGATGATGACCAATGGCTTCGGCTGTATCCTGGGCGGCATTGTGAGCGGTAAAGTGGTGGAGTATTACACTCAAAACGGCATTACCGACTGGCAGACCGTGTGGCTCATCTTCGCAGGCTACTCGCTGGTGCTGGCCTTCGCGTTCGTAGCCTTGTTCAAATACAAACACGTTCGCGTTCCGGCAAGTTCGCAACCCGTTGCACATTAATCCTTGCCCTGTTTCGCAGGCCGGATAAGGTGTAAATGCCTTATCCGGCCTGCAGGCAACGTTACTTTAAAACATATCCGTACAAGCGTTGAATTCCATCGGCATCGGTCTCGCTATATACCCCCTGCAATTCCGGCGAAAAACCAGGCAACAGATTGATGCCCTCTTCCAGCGCCAAAAAATAACGCTGCGCCGCGCCGCCCCAAATCTCCCCCGGCACCACGCACAGTACGCCCGGCGGGTATGGCAATGCCCCCTCGGCAGCAATACGCCCGCCCGCCTCGCTGATACGCACCAGCTCTACATCGCCGCGAATAAAGGCGCTGTTGGCATCCTGTGGGTTCATCGCCACATGCGGCAGGCTTTCTTTGCGGAACATCGCTTTTTGCAGATCCTTAACGTCAAAGCTAACGTACAGGTTGTGCATCTCCTGACATAGCTCACGCAGGGTGTAATCGCGGTAGCGCACCGGGTATTTCTGAAAAACCGTCGGCAATACATCCGCAAGCGGCGTATCGTCTTCAATGTGCCGTTCAAATTGCGCCAGCATCGCGACCAGTCGCGCCAGCTTCTCTTCGCTCTCGGCGGGTGTCAGCAAGAACAGAATCGAGTTGAGATCGCACTTCTCAGGCACAATACCGTTCTCACGCAGATAGTGGGCGAGAATGGTCGCCGGGATGCCGAATTCGGTGTATCGCCCACTATCGGCATCAATACCTGGCGTGGTCAGTAACAGTTTACAGGGGTCGACAAAATACTGGTCATCCGCATAGCCCTCAAAGCCATGCCATTTCGCCCCGGGTTCAAAACTGAAGAAACGACGATTGCTGGCAATGGTCTCCGTCGGATATGCCTGCCACGGCTTGCCGTCAACCACCAGTGGGATAAAGGGCTGAAGCAGTTTGCAACGGGCGAGAATGGCTTTACGCGCGTCAATGCCCAGCGCAACGCACTCCGCCCACAGGCGGCGACCGCTCTCCCCTTCGTGGATTTTGGCATTGACATCCAGCGCCGCAAACAGCGGGTAGAACGGACTGGTTGAAGCATGCAACATGAAGGCGTTGTTCAGGCGTTTGTGCGGGCAAAAACGCGCCTGGCCGCGAATATGGTTATCTTTTTTGTGGATCTGCGAGGTTTGTGAGAACCCCGCCTGTTGCTTATGTACCGATTGGGTCACAAAGATCCCAGGGTCGTTTTCATTAAGCTCCAGCCGCAACGGCGAGGTATCCGCCATCATATTGATAAACTGCTCATAGCCTACCCACGCGGAGTCAAACAGAATGTAATCGCAGAGATGCCCGATTTTATCCACCACCTGACGGGCGTTGTAAATAGTGCCGTCATAGGTACCCAGCTGAATGATCGCCAGGCGGAACGGACGCGACGCATCGGCGCTTTCCGGCATCACGTCACGAATCTGGTCGCGCAGGTACGTTTCATCAAAACAGTGCGCATCAATGCCACCGATAAAACCAAACGGGTTACGCGCCGCTTCAAGATAGACTGGCGTCGCCCCGGCCTGAATCAGGGCGCCGTGGTGGTTGGATTTGTGATTATTACGATCAAACAGCACCAGATCGCCGCGCGTCAGCAGGGCGTTGGTGACCACTTTATTCGCCGCCGAAGTCCCATTCAGCACAAAGTAGGTTTTATCCGCATTAAACACTTTTGCCGCAAATTTCTGCGCGTGTTTGGCAGAACCTTCATGTATTAGCAGATCGCCAAGTTTCACATCGGCGTTACACATATCCGCACGAAACAGGTTTTCACCAAAAAAGTCATAAAAATGGCGGCCTGCGGGATGTTTTCTAAAAAATTCGCCATGCTGGTGCCCCGGGCAAGCAAAAGTACTATTCCCCATGTCGACATACTGGGTCAGGGTGCCATAAAAGGGCGGCAGAAGTTCCGCTTCGTAGCGACAGGCAGCGTTTTCCAGCTCCAGCCATTCCTGCGCGTTCCCGACTATTACCGCCGTAACGCCGACAGGCGCGCTGACGGGTTCATCCGCAAGCATAAACACCGGCAGGTGAAAACCGGTGCGTTTAAGCAACGCCAGAATACCGCTACGGCTGTCGGCAGTGGTAATGACGACTGCGGCCACATCGGTAAAGTCGGTACTGTCCAGCGCCACTACGTTTCGGTGGGTGGAGAGACGGGGAATGAGTTCACCGCTGGCGGCAATATTCATTGATTTCATAAGCGCAAATATCCGTTTCGGGAGTAGAGTAACCCCAGACAAGGCCCGATGCCTTGCCCAACGAGATGCCGGGTCAAACTGGATACCAGCTCCGACCGCCAGACATCAGTAAAAACAGACTGTTTCTGATTTTACTGTTGTCCTGCAGTGAGCGTGCGCTGCCCTCACCGCATAGCGGGGATGACAAAAAAAGGAAAGAAAGGGGCAAACCTCGCGCAGTCAGGCGACAGTGAAGACAATATAAAGGCGCTATGTTCATCCCGGCGAGCCCCATGCTGGCAGGAGAAATTTCGCGCAATCATGGCACCTTTCACCAGGCGGCGCAAGGTAAAATCAGCGCTCTATACGTCACAGATAATCAAGCTATTAACAGCTTAATCGCGTGATAATAAGGCAATTTGAAAGACAAATAACAGGAGTCATTGTGGTAATTGGACCTTTTATTAACGCTGGCGCAATTTTATTCGGCGGCGTTATTGGCGCGCTGTTAAGTCAGCGTCTGCCAGAACGGATTCGCGTCTCAATGACGTCTATTTTTGGTCTGTGCTCTCTGGGAATTGGCATTCTGCTGGTGATGAAGTGCGCTAATCTTCCGGTGATGGTGCTGGCGACGCTGGTCGGCGCGCTTATCGGCGAGTTTTGTTTGCTGGAAAAAGGCATTAATGGCGCAGTCGCGAAAATCCAACAATTATTTATGGCATCGGGTAAGAAGCCGACACACGACTCATTTATTCAAAGTTACGTCGCTATCATTGTACTTTTTTGCGCCAGCGGCACCGGTATTTTCGGCGCGATGCATGAAGGGATGACCGGCGATCCAAACATTTTGATCGCTAAATCTTTTCTGGATTTTTTCACTGCCATTATTTTCGCCTGTTCGCTTGGCATCGCCGTTTCGGCGATTTGCGCGCCGATGTTGATTATCCAGTTAACGCTTGCCGCCTGCGCCACCCTCATTCTTCCACTGACCACGCCGGCAATGATGGGCGACTTTAGCGCCGTGGGTGGACTGCTGCTGGTGGCTACCGGCTTGCGTGTATGTGGAATCAAAATGTTTCCGGTAGTGAATATGCTCCCGGCGCTGTTGCTGGCGATGCCGATCTCCGCCGCATGGGCGATGTTTTTTGCCTGATTCTGCGTGCAATAACAACAAAGTGGTGATAGATTGTGCAGTCTACGTTGATTTGAAGAAATTTCGTTGACGAAGCGAGGCGATTACGGTTTAATGCGCCTCGTTGCCCGGATAGCTCAGTCGGTAGAGCAGGGGATTGAAAATCCCCGTGTCCTTGGTTCGATTCCGAGTCCGGGCACCACTTTCCCTTTTTTATGCTTTCTTATGAATTCCTCGATGTCTTCAAGTCAATAAGTTTGAACATAGACTCTTTCCAGAAATTATTGCCATATGATCTCCATTAGACCAATATAAACGGATGCGTGATCATAATAAAGGCAGTAATAGTAAGTTTTAACATTAAACATACTGCGAAATTTCAATTAAGTTTCCATCAGGGTCCCTGATGTAGATAGACATTATCTCGCCTGTGGCTCCAGTTCTCTCAACCGGGCCTTCAACAATGGAAATGCCTGCCTGTAAGATCTCAGACACAACATCATTTATCGGTGTCGATGTAATAAAACATAAATCGGCAGATCCCGGCGTTGGTCTACTCGCTTTTGGTTCGAACTCCATTTCTTGCTGATGGAGGTTAATTTTTTGCGCTCCAAATATTAACGCTTTTCTGTTTTGTTTAAATGTTACCGCAGAAAAACCAAGTACCTCTTCGTAGAATCTTATTGTGGTTGATATATCAGATACCGTTAATACAAGGTGATCAATTCTGTCAATTATCATTTGAATAGACTCATGATGTTTATATTTTAGGGATGCTACATTAAAAAATAGCATTAACCTACTTTTAAATCAGATGCATTTTTTTTGCATCTACTCTAAGTTGCTGCCGAAAATTGGGATGTGCCAATTCAATGATGCTGAGCGCACGCTCGGTTGAAGAGAGCCCCTTCAGGTTTACGGAGCCAAATTCAGTGACTATCCAGTGCGTATCCGTTCGTGGGGTTGTTACAGGCCCCTCAAGGCGGGGAACAATACGAGAAATCGTATCATTCGCGGCCGTTGAGCGGGTCGTAATAATGGAACGACCTCCTTTAGATGCATATGCGCCTCTGACAAAATCCAATTGCCCTCCTGAAGCGCTGTACTGGTGTCCAAGCAAATATTCAGAGTTACAGGCACCAGTGAGATCGATTTGTAAGGTAGCGTTAATGGAGACAACATTCTCATTTTGCGCAATGATCCCCGGATCGTTAACATAATCGACAGGCCGACTAAAAAAAGAGGGGTTGTCGTTGAGATAGTCATACATATCCTTTTGTCCCATAGCAAAAGTAAATACAGACATTCCCCGGTCGATATTTTTACGCTGATTGGTAACGACGCCTTGTTGAATCAAACTTACCAACCCCGGATTCAGCGCCTCTGTATGGACCCCCAGATCATTATGTTCCTTGAGCGCATTACAGATGAGCTCCGGTAATGCGCCGACCCCCATCTGGAGACAAGCGCCATCTGGCACAAGAGAAGCGATAATCTGACTGATAGCAATATCTTCGGCTACGGCAGTACGTATTGGTAGTTCAATTAAAGGGACATGGTTTTCAACAATGGCGTCAATTTCTGAAATATGGATTGCAGCACCTTCTCCATGAACGCGCGGCATATATTTGTTAACTTCGACAATAAGCTTTTTAGCTGTCCTCGCAATCCGGGTGGAATAATCGTTTCCAGTTCCAAAATTAAAATAGCCATACTTATCCATAGGGGACACGGTGTGAATAAAGGTATCAATACCAATATCATCAGCTAGTAATCGCGTCGCCTGATGAAAATTTGAAGGTACATAGTTAACTATTTTTCGCCCGGAACTCTCAATCCCCTGACGTATTAAAGCCCGTTCAATACCGGTAATAAACATACTGTAGAGATGAATATAGTCACTTAGCTCATAACGGAAAATAGTGTTCCCGGCAATGCTGGCTGTTTCATAACAGTAAACCCGCAGATCGTTGATTTCTCCCCTTTTCGCTCGCTTTGCCAGCGCATTCAGCAAAGCTGGAGGCTCTGCTGCAAACATTCCCATAGAGAGGTGACTGCCGGAGGTAATTAAAGTAACCGCCTCGTCAGGCGTCACGCATTTTTCGGCATACACTGCATTAACATTCATCATGACTCTAAACCTCAGGGCGATTTCTCAATAAGCGGCGTCTTCTTCAGGCGAACATCCACAGCAATAAACTAACATTGTTCGTTCGAAGCGCATGACCTCTACACCATTCTGGTTAATACCACATGTCCGAACGGTAACGATGCCTTGTCCCGGGCGACTATTTGACAGGCGTTTGCTGAGTACAGTGCTTTCAGCATAAAGTGTATCCCCTGCGAAAACCGGATGGACGGCTTGTACCTTATCCCAGCCAAGATTGGCCACGACCTTGGCGCTGACAGTACGCACGCTCATACCGGTTAAAAGCGCCAGAGTGAACGTTGAATCAACCAGTAACTTTTTCCATTCCGTTTTGCTGGCGTAAGCCGCATCGAAATGGACCGGCTGCACATTGAGAGTGAGCAGGGTAAACCACACATTATCGGCGTCCAGAACCGTCCGGCCGGGACGATGTTCAAAAACATCACCGGGATGAAAATCCTCCCAGTAAAGACCCGAAATTTCTCGGTAGCGCCCCTCGCTAATGGTTTTATAAGCGGGTAATAACGTGTTCATAATCAATTCCTCTGTTAATAAAATCAGGAAAAGATCCCTGCCCGGGCGAGTAATCTCCGGGCCTGACGGGCAACGGCTGCATCTATCATCATGCCGCTAACGATCCCGACGCCTTTGGCATTCTCTGTCAGTACTGCACGAGCATGATTAATTTCTGCCGTTGTAGGAGTAAATGCGGCGTTGATTACACTAATCTGAGCGGGGTGAATAGCCGATTTTGCAGAAAAACCAAAACTGAGCGCCTGCAGCGTTTCCTCTTTCAGACCTGAAAAATCGCCTATATCAAAGAAGGGAGCATCTATTGCAAGAAGCCCTTTCATAGCGCAGGCAGCCACTATTCTGGCCCGCGCCAGCGCAAGAGGCTCCCAGGCGGGTGTGGCGCCAATGTCAGCCGCCATATCTGCGGCGCCAAACATCAACCCGCAGAGTCTGGGGGTGGCGTCCGCAATAGACTCTACGGCATTAAGCCCAACAACTGACTCAATAATGCCAATAAGGCGAGTATCAGAACCAGCCATCATGATAAGACTATCCACGATTTGCAGGTGCGCGGCTGACTCTGTTTTTGGAAGAATAATGTAATCAGGAAAAAAACGGCATTCCAGTAACATATGCAGGTCTTCAATGCCAGCATGAGTATTCATTCCATTAATTCTTAATGCTATTTTCAGCGATGAGTTTGGTCGGGATGAAAGGAACTGCATCGCAATTTTCCGGGCCTGCGCCTTGTCATTCGGGGTGACGGAGTCTTCAAGATCGATAATAGAAATGTCCGCCGCACTTTCAACTGCTTTTATGAAACGTTCTGGTCGAATTGCTGGGGTAAAAAGCCAGCTACGTGTCGGTGTATGAGAAATATCGGGCATATTGCACCTCCTGTTAACCTCACTATGCGCTCGCTGGTTTCATTCTTCCAATATATGATGGTGCCATTCTTAATTGCTTTTGGAGATGAGGATGGAACTGCGCCATATTCGCTATTTTCTCGCCGTCGCTGAAGAGCGGCATTTCACGCGGGCTGCGACAAAATTAGGCATAGGTCAGCCGCCGCTAAGCCAACAGATTAAGGATCTGGAAAGAGAGCTGGGAGCGCAGCTATTCCGGAGAGTGCCTCATGGCGCGGAATTAACCGAGGCTGGAAAAGCATTTTATGATGTTGTTAAAGGGATGCCTGCTACCGCGACAAGAGCCGTGCTGGCGGCGCAGCGTGTCGCCAGGGGGGAGTCGGGCGTGTTAAGGGTGGGTTTTACTGCCTCTGCGGCATTTAACAGTGTGGTGCCCGGCGCAATCCGTACTTTCAAGCGGGCTTATCCTGACGTTCGTTTGCAGCTTGAGGAAGGAAATACAACCCAACTGGCTGATGAATTGAATGAAGGATCGCTGGATGTTGCCTTTCTGAGACCCGGTTTTACAGGCAATGAACGGTTCCAGCTCAGGTTACTGTCTGAAGAGCCAATGGTTATTGTGCTGGCAGAAACGCATCCTGCTGCGGCGTGTAAACAGATTGCACTCTCGATTCTCAAAGATGAGTTTTTTTTACTCTTCCCACGTGAAATCGGCCTGTCGCTTTATGACGCAGTGATCAAGGCCTGCGGTAAAGCGGGCTTTGAACCGAAAATTGGTCAACTCGTGCCGCAAATTTCGTCAGTCATTAACCTTGTGTCGGCAGAGATGGGCGTGTCGATGGTTCCAGATTCAATGAGACAGGTTAATGTCAAGGGAGTAGTATACCGCCCCGTTGCAGACCAGATGCCCGTCGCAAAACTGGCTCTGGCATACCGGCGCGGCGATACATCGCCAACGCTGAGAAACTTCATCCTGAAAGTCACTGGCTGAATGCGGTTATGTGAGCGTTGAATAATCATTTGAAACGTAACCAATAATTATTGGTCCGATTTTGTGTCTAAAGGAATCGCTAACGGAGCAGGAACTGGCTGCAATGTCTGTGGATCGACAGCCAGATAACGCCCGGTTTTACTGTCGATACCCACATAATCGATAAGCTTGCCTTTGGCATAAAGCACCATTGTCTGTTTTGCAAATGCCTCATATGCGCTGCTCAGTATTTTCACTTTATCCGCATAATTTGCTGCGAGATTATGCGTTTCCAGGGGGTCACGTTGCAGGTTGAATAATTCCCATGGCGCATTACCCGCCTGTGGGAATACTGTGACAAGACGACGCAATTTCCATTCCCCATCTATCCAGGCCGCCTGATTATGGAGTTCAACACCATATTGTGTGCGAGGCGCGTGCAGACTTTCACCGGTCAGATAGCGTTTAAAACTCACGCCGATCATTGGCAGTGTCGGTCTTTCAGATAATGATTTACTGGCATCAATACCTGCAAATTCATAGAGCGTGGGCGCAACATCATACGCCGCCATCGTGGCGTTATCTATGGCGCCATGATGGATGATACCAGGACCGGAAATCATAAAACTGGTATTAATTCCCCCCTGACCGCTGGTCGTTTTGTGATAGCGACCATAAGGCGCATTGCTGACATCAGCCCAGTGGGGACCATAAGAGATAAATGAATTTTTACGACCAATATTTTCGTAACGATTATCGAATTGCTTCCAAAAATCCGGTTCAGATTCATAGTGAAAGCCCTCCGCCGGATTCACACCATTATCACTTAAGAAGACCAGAATCGTGTTTTTATCGCGCCCGGTCTTTTTTAACGTCTCAATAACGGTGCCGATCTGTGCATCCATATTGGCGATCATAGCAGCGTAAACCTGCATCACCTTCGCCGTATATTTCTGCTGTTCCGGGGTCATCGCCTGCCATTCTTTATCAAGTTCCAGTCCTGGCAGAGGTATGTCATCACGCAGGAAACCCAGTTTCTTCAAACGAGCAATACGCTGACGATAGACGTCTGCATAGCCCTGTTCATACTGACTTTTAAAACGACTAATCCATTCATCCGGCGCCTGCAGAGGATCATGTGGCGCAGTAAAGGCCAACCACGCGAAGATAGGTTGTTCCCGTGGCGTCTCGCTGATCCAGCGATTAATCTGGCTGGCATAGGCTTCGCTGGAGTAAAAACTGGAGGGCAGTGAAATGCGCTGATTGTCACGGGTATAATAGGTATGAAATATCTCCACGGTTCCCAGCGGCACGGCATCATCAAAGTGACTGGCGCCTCCCCCCATCAAGGCGAAAGAATGACGAAAGCCCCGATCTTTTGGCGTCGAGCCTGGCGTAAAACCAAGATGCCATTTACCCGCCATCAGCGTATTGTAACCAGCATCTTTAAAGCGTTCAGCCATGGTCGTCACCCGATCAGTCAGGCGCAATTCATAGCCTTCCTTACCTATGGTATTTTCATACCACCACATACCGCCTATACCCGCTTGCTGACTGGTGTTCCCGGTTAATAGCATCGCACGGGCGGGAGCAGACATGGGAGACGTGTAATATTGACTCATCCGCACGCCGTTCTCAGCCATCGCCTGCAAATTAGGCGTTGGGATTTCCCCACCGAAGGGAGTGATATCAGAATATCCCATATCATCAGCGATAATCACGATAATATCAGGACGTTCGTTTTGCGTACTGTGCGCCGTACCGGAGAAGATAATGCTAAGTGTGGCAAGTGTTACTTCTTTTTTCACGGCTTATTCTCCATTTCAGACTACGGATGTTGTACAAGAGCGGCGGGCAAATGCGGCAAGAGGAACCATCAGCCCGAAAATCTACCCATAACGTCAGCACGCCAGGCTTTCAGTCCATTCAGATCCCGGGGCCAGGCGCGTAGCGGAGCCAGAATCTCCGTGAAAAAAGAGTAATAGCCGCTACAAAGTCGGTTGTAGCCGGCACTGTTGATATGTGCGGGGCAGCCTCCCTGGCAGACTATTTTCACAGAACACCGTTGACACTCCCGGCGCTGGCTTTTCTTAATACCAAAGGGAAGCCGGGTTGCGGAATCTACGGCTGGCGCTAACGTATTATTAGCAAGCTGTCCCAGGTAATGCTGGCTATTAATCAGATGATCGCAGGCATAGAGTTTGCCGTCCGGCTCCATGACCAGATTCGTTCCGCAGCGGGCGGAATGGACACAGGTGGCGCTGATATGCGTAAAATATTGTGCCCATGCCTGTTCAATGTTGATCACAAAAACCCGTCCCATATCGCCGCGTTTGCGCCATTGACGCCAGATATCAATCATGAAACGTCCCCAGTTATCCGCACTCAATTGGTAACGTTGCTGTAGGGCGTTGCCTTCGTTCATCAGTGGCTGAAATTGCAGATAACGAACGCCAAGGCTAACAACATGATCGTAGATGGCTGCCGCATGGCGAGCCATGTCATCATGCACGACAATCAGTACATTAAAATCGACTCGATAGTGTTGTAACAATGTGATTCCCCGCAACACCGCCGGATAGCTGGCCTCGCCGCGTTTGCCCGGACGATGATGATTTTGCAAGTCTTCACTGCCCTCAAGACTGATGCCAATAGTAAAATTATTGTCGCGAAACAGACGGCACCAGGCATCGTTTAACAACGTCGCATTCGTTTGCAGACTATTACTGATCGTCACGCCGTCAGGCGCATATCGTTGTTGAAGCGCTATTACCTTTTTATAAAAACCGATTCCGGCTAAAAGCGGTTCACCGCCTTGCCAGACAAAATTAATTTCACGCGCACTGGCAGGTTGCGCCGCAATATAGCGACAAATAAAAATCTCCAGCGTTGATTCATTCATTTTTTCTACGGGCGTTTCGCCCTGTGGATAATAACAATAGCGGCAGGCCAGATTACATGCAGGGCCTATGGGCTTTGCCAGAATATGAAAGGGTATCTGCGCGCGATATTCCGTCATTACGGGGATTTGTTGTTGCCGTAATGTGTTGAGATTCAACATTATTCTGTCCTGTAGTTATCATTTCTGATGCGGAGACATGACTCACATTTCGCAATAGCGTTCGTCTGGCGCTGCGGGCAGAATGCCGAGAGCAGGCTGTATCTATTGATACGCCGGTTTTCTGCATAGCGCATGACGCTATTGAAACGTTATTTAGCAAATCCTGTCTGAGCCAGAAATTAAGTCTCTGTTAACCTGCGCTATTACAGAAAATCATAGAACAGTCGTCTCAAAAGAATATCGTCCTGAAGGACGAGAACTCACGGCATTTTCAGGAGATGAGTCAACCGCGACAGAAAAAAATCATATTAATAATTTTAAATTATTTTTTAGAAAACCAGACAGGATTTAAATTAAAATCATTTATTTTCAAGATGTTATAAAAAATACCGCAACATACGTCACATTATTAACATGTGAATGATTGTGTTAACCGAATGTAAATTGTATGTTTCAACATACCACTATTTTACTGCGCCCCGACGCGCTCATCCGGATGGAAGGAGATAACATGTCAGCCTTATCAACTACTGGCCATAATGACGGGATCACTCTCCATTGCTTACAGAGCATTGCGCAACTCATTCCTCTGTCGTCGGCGGTTTTTTATCGTGTTAATGCTTATTTAAAGCCAGAAGCCTATGTTTTACATAACATTTCTAATAGCACACACCAACAATATCTGGAGCATTTTCAACCATTAGACCCGCTATCGCCTTCCCGGTTCGGCCAACAGGTTGTTACCGTAGCGACGATGACGCCCGGTATCTGTGCCCGACATCGCCATTATTATCATGAATTTATGCTACCTAATCATGTGTGCGACATGATTGAGATCTTTATTCGTCGGGGCCATCGTATTATCGCGGGCATTTCATTAATGCGCGATATACCTTTTTCCAGCGAAGAGCGTTTGCGAGCCCAGGCAGTACAACCATTACTGGGACTGGCGATTCATGATTCTCTTCAGGAAGACAACGATCTGGAGTCAATATTGACCGCCAAAGAGCGTGAAATTGTGGGAATGGTCTGCGAAGGGGCCAGCAACAAATTGATTGCCCGTCAGTTGAATATTTCTCTCTCAACAGTGAAAACGCATTTACGTAATATTTTTGCTAAAACAGAAGTGATAAATCGCACGGAACTGGTTTCCCGAACCAGAATGTCTTCGGTACAACATGCACAGCATATGTGAAAGCGTGCTTTTTAACCCGCGTCAATTGCGGGTCTTTTCCCCATTGTCATATATGCCTGAATTAATACCACTCTCTGATCTGATGCCTCAATAAAATGTCATATTATCTGGCGTCGGTATCCTGTTGCAGCCATTGATTCATGGCCTGATTGATCATATTTATCACACTAAGCAGAAGAACACGCTGGTGCCGCTCAAGCCGCAGATAACGGCGCAGCGGCGGCATTTTACAAACTACTTCGCTAGCAGCCCATAGCTCAATGCTGCAATACCATTCCTTATGATGTAAAACCAGCGTAAACCGACGATAATCCAGTTCACTCAGTGCCTGTTGTAAATTGGGGAAACAATTAAGATAGTTAATCAGCCCGGCGGTACTTTTGCTGCCAGTAAAAATGACGGGATAACGTTTCAGCCATCCGGGCTGATGAACGCGAATTTTGCCCTGCAAAGGATAATTGATTGTGCCTTTCACCCTGAATTCACAACTGTGAATACTGGCCATGAATAACCGTTTTTGCTGAGCATGGCAGATAACCTGGGTAAATGCATTCAGATGCAGCACGGCGCTATGTTCGGTCAATTTTTCACAACGCCAGCCGCTCAAATCACGTAACACCATGTTCATTAATGTGCTCTTAAACCAGGGGACGGAGGACATCTGGCGTCATCTCTTCATTGTTTCGCTTTTCATAATTGCCCATAGCCCGTTCCACGACCTCTTCTACCGGAAGCGGGAGGAAAGGATTAACCCGTTGCACACATAATGTCCAGAATAAGGCATAGGCGGCAGTCAATCCAAGCATAATACCGAATGGTATAAGTACATCCCGACTGTTCATTCCTGGAGGCGCGATATTAATAATGGCGATAATAATACCCACGCTCGAAATAATCTGAGGTAAGGGAAACCAGGGGGCCCGGTAAGCGCGTGGTAAATCGGGGCGCCGAATACGTAAGATAACGACCGATAACGTTACCAGCAGATAAGCTACTCCCCAGGCGCAGACCGCAGCGAGGATCAGCGGAACAATGTGGTCGATATCACCGTTCAGATACCAGGCATGTAAACAGGGAATCGCAACACCGAATGCGATGGCGATGACCGGTGTTTTAAAGCGGGGGTGCAACCAGGTCAGAAACCGCGGCAAAGCGCCGTCCAGCGCCATGCCGTATATAATACGCGGTACTGCCGCCATTAGCGTATTAATCGTCGCACATCCCGCTAACAACAACCCCACGCCCAGCCAGTATTGCCCGACATGTCCCATGACACGATTGGCAAAGGCGGGAATAGCCATCGGCGTATCCAGTAAAAAGATATGGTTTGCCGCATCGACCACCACATTATTTACCTGCCGGTTAATCGCAGCGCCATAGAGGAACATACAACCTGCCACCGCTAAAAGGCCAAGCGCCATCGCTCTGGGAATCGTACGATGCGCTTTTTTAATTTCCGGCGCCATTGGCGTGACCAGTTCACAACCGACGAACATAAACATCGCCATGCCAATATAACCAAACAGACCAGAAAGATTACTGACATCAAGCGGTGCGCCAAACCACCCGGAATGATGAGTGACCGGGGATAACAGGATCCCGCATAAACCGAAGATGGTCAGGGTAGTCCACATACCGAATGTAAGAAACACTTCCACCTTGCCAAATACTTCAACACCAATGGCATTCAGTAACCCGAAAACCACTACCATGCCGACGCCAACCATCCAGGTATTGTGCTGCATGGCCACGTGTTCGCTAACAGACTCAAAGTTCACCAGCGCCATGACGCCAGCGAGAATCGTTTCTGCCGTGCCGGCAAAAATGTGTACGATCAGGTAAGCGCAAAGCGCACCGGTGATAGCGAAAAAACGCCCCATCCCGCAGGAAATATAGTCGAAGACGGAGCCAGTCGTGGGAATAAGCGTTGCCGCTTCGGCAAAGGTGGTAATCTGCGCTTGCATCATAATAAATGCCAGTAATACCGCAAGAGCAAAGGTATCTCCCCCTGAGCCAAAACCACTGGTCACGGTCAGGATCACCGGGCTTGCCATAATCAGCCCGACGGAGCTGGCAAGCGTCGTGGGGAAACCAATAACGCCACGTTCAAGATGGCTGGCAAGTCTGTTTTTAAACATGGTCAACCTCTTCACTATTATTACAACAATAAATTACCGCTCCGGAATAACGCTTATTTATGGCAGGCACCGTATCTAACAGGTATCGTCCTGAAGAGGGATAACGGTAAATAACGTTGTGACGCCGTCCCCGCATGCGCTAATAGCAAGTGGGGAGCGCGTTATTCTCCCCAGTGATGCCAACGCTACTGACGAACAATTAAAGGATTCAACCCTGCTTATGGCTTTCAACTTTTGCCAGATAATGTTTTACAAAACGGGGCGTTAAAACTTTCCATGCCACTTCGGTTCCCTGTTCAACAAACCAACTATCGCCTGGTGAAAAACGTATCGGTTCCTGACCCGCAACAGTGAGTTCCACTTCCCCTTCCAGCACGGTTGCGTGCTCGGTAAAGGGATAAATCATAGTGAAACCGCCGCGGGTCGATGAAAACAGTCCACAGGTAAATACGTCCTCAGGTTTACCGTAAATCATCGCAACGGCGACCTGGGGATCGCCTTCTGTTGGCAACGCCCCCAACAGGCTGACACTCCCGATTGGCTGTAATTCAGGAACAGGTTGATTGAGTTTAAAAGCTTGCATTAATGTTCTCCTGGTTAATTCCGGCCTTTCCAGAAACCGGCTGTTTGATGTATCAGTTTTCCCGCACTGACCAGCAATAGACGTAGACTGTCGCGACCATAAATTGTCGCGTGGGGAATGCTACTCATCAGACGATACCGCTCGGAACCGCCATTTATTCCTTCGGCCAGGATTTTGCATACAATATGGGAAGGCGTGACGCCAAATCCGGAATAACCCTGAACATAAAAAACATTATTGTGCTCACGAAGCGTGCCAATCTGCGGAAACAGATTCGCGCTACAGGCCATCGGTCCGCCCCAGGCAAAATCGATTTTAACGTCTTTCAAATAAGGAAAGACCTCCGTCAACAGAGTGCGGTTCCAGGCAGCAAAATCGTGCGGGGTATATTCAAGAAACCTTGTGGCGCTGCCAAACAGCAGACGGTTTTCTTTTGTGAGACGGTAGTAATTTATCACCGGGCGGATATCACTAAAAGCCCCGCGCAAGGGACTGATCCGCTCAACAAGCTCGCTGGAGAGAGGTTCTGTAGAGACCTGATAAGAATAAGTAACCAGCGTTTTCTTATAAATTTCTGGTTCCAGATTATTGAGAAAACTATCACAGGCCCACAGCAATTTGGCCGCTTTTACGCTGCCCATCGCAGTACGTACCCGCACAGTTTTACCGTAACTGACCTCAACCACAGGTGAATATTCGAATATCTTCACCCCCAGCGAATTCGCAGCCTGAGCGGAGCCCAGCAATAAATTCAGCGAGTGGACATGCCCTCCCCCCATATGCTTGAGAACACCGCAGTAGACGTCGGAACCGATAACCTGCTGCACGTCTTTACCGGTATAGAGTTCAATATCGTCTTCCGGCGTAGCGGCTTTGAATTCTTTTTCCCATTGTTGCAGCGTTTTTAACTGCCGCTGGTTGTAGGCCAGATAACCATATCCGGGGACAAAATCAGCATCAATATGGTATTTACGAATTCGCTCCCGAATAATGCCTGCGCCGAGGTTCGAGATTTTAAACAGCGTCTCCATTCCCGCTGCGCCTACATATTTTTTAACGGCTTCGATGTCGTGACCTATACCGGCCATCACCTGACCGCCGTTTCGCCCGGTGCCGCCATACCCAAGATGGCGGGCTTCCAGAACGACAACATTAGTGATCCCCTGCTCCGCCAGTTCCAGCGCGGTATTGATGCCTGAAAAGCCACCGCCAATGATCACCACATCGGCATCAATATCGTCTTGCAGAGCAGGAAAATGCAACGGGTATTTTTTCGTCGCGCCGTAGTAATTCAACGCATCGATTTTTGTATTCATCGCGTTACCTTGTCATCACGCTTGACTAAGACCGCTATCACAGCACGGTAACGTTTTACAAAATATCGTCCGGAAGAATGACGTTCTTTGGAACGATATTCAGTTCCAGGCAAGTATGTTGAGATGGAAAAACGTACATTCCTGACCTACAGGCACTTCTGATGAGCGACGTGACATTACTTGCCGAAGTAACGACTTTTTTACGCCAACGACACGGACAATTTATTGCAGGTGAACGTCAGGCCGGAAACGGCACGAACTTCTCGGTCACTAACCCAGCCACCGGCAAAATCATCGCCGACGTTGTGTCGGCAACCCCTGCGCAGGCAGAAGAGGCCATGCAGAGCGCCAGACGGGCGTTTGATGTCTGGCGTAAAATGCCAACGTTACAACGCGGCGCATTACTGCTGAAACTGGCTGATACTCTTGCCGCTCATCGTGAAGAGTTAGCTCAACTGGAAAGCGTCTGTTCAGGTAAAACGATTATGCTGTCGCGCGGTCTTGAACTCGATCAGTCAGTGGCCTTCCTGCGTTACTTTGCCGGTTGGGCAGGAAAAATAACCGGTGAAACGCTGAATGTCTCCCTGCCATCAATGGGAGAAGAGAGATACACAGCGTTTACCCAACGCCAACCCATTGGCGTGGTCGTCGGTATTGTGCCGTGGAATTTCTCAATTATGATTGCTATCTGGAAACTGGCCGCAGCGCTGGTATGTGGCTGCACCATCGTCATTAAACCAAGTGAATATACCCCGCTGACACTGCTGCGAGTCGCTGAGCTGGCTAAAGAGGCAGGTTTCCCTGATGGCGTAATTAACGTGGTAAACGGTGCTGGCGGTGAGATAGCGCAACAGCTGATCGCGCATCCAGATTGCGCCAAAGTGAGTTTCACCGGGTCAGTCGCGACAGGTGAGAAAGTCCGGCGTTCGGCAACATCGTCAGGAAAACGCGTTACCCTCGAACTAGGAGGGAAAAATGCGGCGCTGTTTCTCAATGATCTCACGGCACAAGCCATGGTCAACGGTATTCTTGAAGCCGGTTATCTGAATCAAGGGCAAATTTGTGCTGCCGCAGAGCGTTTTTATCTGCCCCAGGAAAAACTGGATACGGTCATGACGCTCCTCAGACAACGGTTATCGGAGATCGTGCCCGGCTCGCCTTTAGATGAAAAAACGGTGATGGGCCCGCTGGCGAATCAGGTTCAGCTTGAAAAAGTGCTGCGTCTGATTCAACGTGCACGGGAAGAAGGGGATACCATTGTTTATGGCGGTGAAACTTTACCCGGCGAAGGGTACTTTTTACAGCCGACAGCGGTAAAAGTGCGTAGTAAAAACAGTACGCTGATGCACGAGGAGACCTTTGGCCCTGTCTGTAGCTTTATCGGTTATCAGAATGAAAAAGAGGCGCTTTCGCATATCAACGATTCGCCATTCGGCCTTGCTGCAAGTGTGTGGTCGGAAAATATATCTAAGGCATTACGCTACGCTGAAGATATTGATGCTGGCATGGTGTGGGTCAATATGCATACCTTCCTCGATCCCGCGGTACCCTTTGGAGGGATGAAAGGATCGGGCATAGGTCGTGAATTTGGCAGCGCGTTTATTGATGACTATACCGAACTTAAATCTGTCATGGTCCGTTATTAACCATCCTGAAAATGATGCAGGCAGATCAACCATACCGAAAGGTGGACTGTCTGCCTGATTATCAGGTTCGCTCGCTGCGTTTTTTTGCTTTTGGGATAATGTTAAACGCCCGGCCCGGCGTTCCTTCCTGCATTACTAGCGCCATCTACCGTTAGAGTAGGCTATCTCCAGCCTTAACGGTTCAGACTCATCCTGTAACATCGCTTCCAAAGACAACGCCAGCGTCTGATGATGGGCATCTTTTACACTGACTTTCAGCATATTGATGCTCGGTTCATAACGTAAAATAGCAGCGCGAAGCTCACGGCAAAACCAGTTGAGAACCCGTTTGTCACCCACATTCACCTCGTGCCATTCCGGCATACCCCGAGTGAGCAGCGGCGGTAATGTCTCGCCACCTGGCACGGCGCAAGAGTTGAATAAACACATTAACTTGCGTCGTACCAATTCATGTGGGCTTATCCCCTCAACCAAGAGCCTGTCGAATAGCGCGACCGGAATGGTTGGTGTCATCATCATTTCCCTATCTGGTTCATCGCCAGATCCCATACTGACGTTCTGGACTCCTGCTGAGCGCCGTCTGATTTCTCGGCAGTGATTTGCCATTCGATTTTCGTGAAGTTCAGCGACATCGTTTCCACCGGCTTACCGCCGGCGCCGCCGCTAACACTGAGTTGTGATATCAGCACGTTTGTCAGGGTATAAACGATAAGCGACCGCATTTTGCCGTCGTCATTGCGGCACAACGTCAGCACCGCGGTTCTAATTAGCCTCCCGCTACAGCAGTACTCATTGAGCACAGGCGTGGCGAGGTCGACAAATTTGGTGAGCGACATTTCACCAACATGCGCGCGCCCGGAAGTCCGCTCAGTGAGGCTAACATCGTTATTTACCTGCATTGCCACATTGTGGCTATAAGACATGATCTCTATCTGATCTTCAAAGCCTTCAACCTGGCTTTCGCCTTTGATATTGTCGAGCTTTAAAAAAATCGCATCCATGATTTATCTCCTTGTTGATCAGGTGGCAGTTCAGCAGCCAGACGAATACCGGCGGCCAGCGCTTGTGACTCTTATTAAAAGCGCAACGACCAAAAAACACAGCGTGAAAAGCGCCAGGTTTGCAGGGATTTTGCCGACGTTTACCCACGTCTGATGAACGTTATTCCGCTGGTTGCAAAGCAATAGAGGGTTTTGGCCCGCTGTGGCCAAATACAATTGAGGTTATACTGAACGCTCTCTGCCATATTCAATCCCTTTTATCGCAAAGTATCCCTGGTGCCGGTATCACAGCGTCGTTATTCAAAAATTGACATTTCAGAATAATAATCAGCTATATATAAAAAACACATCAAAAAGCAAATATCAACTTAATTTTTACTTATTTAATAAAAAAATCCAAATTGATTTACATCAATTAACACACACAAAAACATTAAAAATCAAAGGGTTAAATGAAAATTAATCACTATGGAAATTTTATTTTTCTTAATACTCACATTATAAATGTTATTTGCTTATTATCCTGTGAAAACTAAAAAATGATTTAAATCAAAAAACAAACTATTCTCGTTGATTAACGTTTTGACCGAAATAAAAAAGATTTTATACGTCCCGGGATAGTCTCCCTTTCTGATGGACAATATGCATTAACGAGCGGGCAAACAGGTAACTTCTGCCCGGGTAATCCGTTACCCGACTGATATTAACATTGTCATGAGGTGATATCATTTGCCCGGCCAGCCATAATCATCCGGAACCGGCGCTACGCCACGAACATCAGGACGGAGCATTTTTTGTCGATCCTCTTCGTCATCCACCCAGACACTGGCTATCTCTTCACAGGTTGCAAACCATACGCCATCATGCCCTTTAATATGTTCAATCAAACGTAACAACATCATCATATGATGCCCATGACCGATTATCTGCGGATGAAGAGCCATCGCATATAAACTGTTTTCCTGATGGTGATAAGCATAGGTAAAAATATCCTTCCAGCGTCGCAGAACACCGTCAGTATCGCTCATCCCCTCCTGGTTGCCGGTATACGCCAGTGCGGGAAAATCATCCAGATACCAGCTAACAGGAATTTCCAGAATCGCGCTGGCCGGGCCTGCGATATTTCCCGTCTCCCAATTCACCTGCCAACGTTGAGGATGGTAAGGCACAAGATCTCTCGCCATCAGGCTACTGTCATAGAGAAAACCGGCTTCCTCCAGAAGATCCAGCGTATTCTCGCTATAATCCCAATAGGGAGAACGGTATCCCACAGGGCGTATGCCGAAATGTCTTTTATAACAGGCGAACGCCAGATCCATAAGTCGGCGTTCTGTATCACGATTCACCAGCGTCGGATTTTCATGATAGTAGCCATGGTGAGCGATTTCATGCCCGGCATCAAAAATTGCTTTAATGATTTCCGGGAAGGTGTCTACAGTGTGTCCGGGAATAAAAAAGGTGGTTTTGATATTATTTTCTTTGAACAATTTCAGAAGCCTTGGTACGCCAACTTGAGCACCAAACTCTCCTCGTGACATAAAGGATGGCGACGGTCGATTAAATCCGCCCAGCCATAAAGACTGAGCATCTACATCAACACCAAGATTGACCGCAATCCTTTTACCCTCAGGTAATTTTAAATATCCCATAACGACCTCCAGCTAATACATAGAAGGGACACATTCTGTTATTTAATGTGTGATGGCCAGATATTATATATGCCTGCTTTTCTGCGTCTGTCCTTGAACGTTGTTGCTGCCCCCCCAAGTCTATTTTCATATAGAACATCGAGGTTAATTTCTCCTGAAATGACATCCTCTTGATTGACGTGCGCCTCTGCGATAATACCTTGTGGATTTTTCCACACGACATCACAGGGGCTTAAAATTGAACTTCGGGCCCAGCAGCCTGGCAGTGGCCCGCCCGGGTTTCCTCCCAGGCAACAGTGAACAAGATAAATTTGATTTTCAATACAACGTGCGTGGCAACAATGCCTGACTCGCCAAAATCCCTGTTCAGTAAACGTAGCGGAAGGCGTTAAAATTAACTCCACACCCTGTTCCGCCAGCGTCGCGGCACACTCCGGTATTTCTGCTTCATAACAAATATTAAAACCCACCTTTGCAAATGGCAGTTGAAAAACAGCCATTTTATCGCCTTCCTGAGTATACCAACCCCGTTCAGCCGGGAAGATATGCGTCTTACTGTGAGCATAATGTTCGCCATCGGGTCCCCATATATGCGCAACATTCTCATAGCGATCTGCTCCAGTCTGCTCCAGATGAGAGCCAGCAATAATGAACTGTCCTCTTTCTTTCGCTTCCTGTTGAAAAAGCTGCTTATAGGCATCCGTGAACTGATCAATTAAAGTAAGGTGTGAAATGGGTCTTTCTTGCCATTTTTTCAATAGTGTAAATAGCTCAATGGTAAATAGCTCCGGGAAGATAACGACATCAGCTCCCTGACTTTTATTAAGAAGTATCCTTACCTTTGTTATGAAATCTTCAAAAGTGTTTATTTCGGTAACAATATACTGACAGGCTGAAACAGTAAAATTACGTGGCATCGTGATATCCCCGGCATGAAATTTAAACTTAAATTAACGTATAGCGCATGGAGAATATTAGGGAGTGGACATTACGACATCAGGTTATTTTTTGTGAAGCTGCGAAAAATATATGGAGAAAAGAGTAGAAGCATTGAACCTTTATTTACATAAAGGGGACTTTATCGATGATCGCAGCGAGACAGAGAGTCGATAAAAATCCAGGCGAAAAACAATAACCCTTACCACAATATTATTTTCAGCATCTGAAAATAATCAGGCAAACTAAATGATAACGCGCTGGTATAAAACCAACGCGTATTTTTACCGATAAGGGTAATGAAGACGGCCACCCGAAGGTGGCCGTTAGAACCCGGTAGCGCTTCGCTTATCAGGCCTGTGAAACCGAGACAGCTTTAGCGGTGAGACGCCAGCGGCTGTTCCGTCATTGGCGGGTGGTGCTTTTCCGGATCTTTAATCAGTACCCACAGGATGATGGCGCCGATAATATCGAACAGACTGAGTGCAATGAAGAACGGGCCGTAACCGATAATAGCGACCAATGCCCCCATAAACAGGTTGAAGCTTAACTGTCCCATCCATGCCGCAGATCCTGCCAGACCGGCAACCGTCGCGACCTCATTTTTCTTGAACAGGTCAGCGCTCATGGTAATCACGACGGTAGACAGCGTCTGGTGCGCAAAACCGCCAATACTCATCAATGCAATGGCGACATACGGGTTAGTCGTAATGCTGACAAAACCGATCGAAATCATCAAAACAGCGCCGATGGTAAAGCTACAACGACGCGCATTGATCGTGGTCATGTGCATCTTTTCCATGAAGAACTTCGCCAGGAAACCGCCTGCAACGCAGCCGAAGTCCGCCGCCAGGAACGGCAGCCAGGCAAACATGGCGATCTCTTTTAACGGCAGATGCATCACGTTAATCAGATACAGCGGCATCCAGAAACTCAGCGTTCCCCATGCCGGGTCAGCAAGAAAACGGGTAATCGCCAATGCCCAGAAGTTACGCTTTTTAACGATCTCTTTAACGGCCGGTTTTTTATTATCGTCCTGGAGATAGCTTTCCTGGCCGTCTTCGATATAACGCAGCTCTTTGTGGGTGATCCACGGGTGTTTATTTGGCGAGTTATAAATCAGGAACCAGGTGATGGCGAACAGCACGCCGATCCCACCGGTAATCACAAACGCCATTTCAGTACCGATGCCGCTATCAGCAAAGGTCAGCATCGCCCAGACCACCAGCGGCGGCGCCAGCATCGCGCCAATTGAAGTACCGATATTAAACAGGCCCCCCGCAATACCGCGTTCTTTCGTCGGGAACCATTCGGCGCTGGCTTTAATCCCGGCCGGAATCGCTGACGCTTCGGTTAGCCCCATCAGACCACGCAGAAATGCCAGACTTATCCAGCCGCCGGCCAGCGCGTGCGCCATGTTGATCAGCGACCACAACAAGGCAAAGATAAAGAAGCCGATTTTCAGTCCGATGACATCCATCAAATAGCCGGTGATCGGCTGCGCAATGGTGTAACAAAGCTGGAAGGCGCTCACCACCCAGGAATATTGTTGCTCATCAAAATGGAGTTCTTTCATCATCGCTGGCGCCGCAACGCTAAGCGAGCTACGGGACAGGTAGTTTACGATGGTCCCTACGCAGACCAGGCCGATAATCCACCATCTTAATTTTGTCATCTTCATGATAAAGCCTCGTTAAAAAACATTAGCTCCGCGCCGTCTGACCTGTAGCGGGAAAACTGAAATCACAAAAATTGGTTGACCAATCAATATTTTCTCATCCGGACCGGTCAAAATCTGGCGGCAACTCCCGCCTTTAATATTCTTGAAATAAATACATCAACTCATTTCAAGTTGAATGGTGAATGCTTTCCACCCAGCAAAAATTGACACAGATCAAATAAATAAAATTGGCAGACCGTGAATGATGATATTTGTGATTTGGTTAGCCAATTTAGACAATAAGGTTGACATGAGAAAAATTTTGGTTGAATTTAGGGGGCAGAACGGGTTTACAAAGCACGTTTCGAAGTTGGCTGGCAATGGGTCAACCACGAAGACGTTATCGCAAGAAGAGGAAACGAGATATGAAACAAACCTGGCGCTGGTACGGACCTAACGACCCGGTAACGCTGTCAGATGTACGCCAGGCTGGCGCAACCGGCGTGGTAACGGCGTTACACCATATCCCGAATGGAGAAATTTGGTCGGTAGACGAGATCCAGAAACGTAAAGCTATCGTTGAAGAGGCGGGTCTGGAGTGGTCTGTGGTAGAGAGCGTACCTATCCACGAAGATATCAAAACCCACACCGGTCAGTACGATTTATGGATCAAAAACTACCAGCAAACGCTGCGTAACCTGGCGCAATGCGGTATCTATACGGTTTGCTATAACTTTATGCCGGTACTGGACTGGACACGTACGGATCTGGAATACGTATTACCGGATGGTTCCAAAGCGTTGCGTTTTGACCAGATTGAATTCGCCGCGTTCGAACTGCATATCCTGAAGCGTCCGGGAGCAGAAGCCGACTATACGGCAGAAGAGATTGCTCAGGCAGAGCGGCGTTTCGCCACCATGAGCGAGGAAGACAAAGCACGTCTGACCCGCAACATTATTGCCGGTTTACCTGGCGCGGAAGAAGGCTATACGCTGGATCAGTTCCGTCAACACCTGGCGACGTATAAAGATATCGATAAAGCAAAACTGCGTGAACATTTTGCCTATTTTCTGAAAGCCATTATTCCGGTTGCCGACGAGGTTGGCGTGCGTATGGCCGTTCACCCTGACGATCCGCCGCGCCCTATTCTCGGCCTGCCGCGCATTGTCTCTACCATTGAAGACATGCAATGGATGGTGGAAACCGTTAATAGCATGGCGAACGGCTTCACCATGTGTACCGGATCTTACGGCGTGCGCGCCGACAACGATCTGGTTGATATGATCAAACAGTTTGGTCCGCGCATCTACTTTACGCATCTGCGCTCTACGCTGCGCGAAGAGAATCCGAAGACCTTCCACGAGGCCGCCCATTTGCACGGCGATGTGGATATGTATGAAGTCGTTAAAGCGATTGTGGAAGAAGAGCACCGTCGTAAAGCCGAAGGTAGCGACGATCTGATCCCAATGCGCCCGGACCACGGTCATCAGATGCTGGACGATCTGAAGAAGAAAACGAATCCGGGTTATTCCGCCATTGGCCGTCTGAAAGGGCTTGCGGAAGTCCGCGGCGTCGAACTGGCTATCCAGCGCGCTTTCTTTAGCAAATAACCTTCTTTCGCATGGCGCGACGCGTCATGCGATTTCCCCTACTCAATGCAATAGCAACATGCCTCGCCCCGGAGATCGCGGGCGAAGACGTCGAATGACAGGAGTTTGCAATGGAACAGAATATCGCCACCGCCCAGGTTTCCGTCGCCCGCCCAAACTGGGACAAATCACGTCTGGTATCCCGTATTGTGCATCTGGGCTGCGGGGCGTTTCACCGCGCGCACCAGGCGCTCTTTACCCATCATCTACTGGAAAAGAGCGACAGCGACTGGGGCATTTGTGAAGTGAACCTGATGCCGGGTAACGACGCGCGGCTGATCGCGAACCTGAAAGCGCAAAATCTGCTGTACACCGTTGCAGAACGCGGCGCAGAAAGCACCGAACTGAAAATTATCGGTTCAATGAAAGAAGCGCTACACCCTGAATTCGACGGTCATGCAGGGATTCTGGCGGCAATGGCGCGCCCGGAAACCGCCATCGTCTCCTTAACCGTGACCGAAAAAGGCTACTGCACCGACCCCGCCAGCGGCGAGCTTGATGTCAATAACCCGCTGATCCAAAACGATCTTGCCCATCCACAGCAGCCTAAATCCGCCATTGGCTATATTGTCGAAGCGCTAAACATGCGCCGGGAGCAAGGACTGAAAGCTTTTACCGTGCTGTCGTGCGATAACGTGCGCGAGAATGGTCACGTCGCGAAGGCTGCCGTCCTCGGCCTGGCGAAAGCTCGCGATGCCGCCCTCGCCGCATGGATTGCCGACAATGTGACCTTCCCCTGCACCATGGTTGACCGCATTGTTCCGGCAGCGACCGAAGAGACGCTACAACTGGTTGCCGACCAGTTAGGCGTTTATGATCCCTGCGCTATCGCCTGCGAACCCTTCCGCCAGTGGGTCATCGAAGATAACTTTGTGAATGGTCGCCCGGACTGGGATACCGTCGGCGCGCAATTCGTTGCAGATGTCGTACCGTTTGAGATGATGAAGCTGCGTATGCTTAACGGCAGTCACTCTTTCCTCGCCTATCTGGGTTATCTCGGCGGGTATGACACTATCGCCGATACTATGACTAACCCGGCTTACCGTCGCGCGGCGCTGGCGCTGATGCTTGATGAACAAGCGCCGACGTTGTCAATGCCGGAAGGCACCGATCTGGAAGGGTATGCGAATTTGTTGATTGCGCGTTTCACTAACCCCTCGTTGAAACACCGCACCTGGCAGATCGCGATGGATGGCAGTCAGAAACTGCCGCAGCGTTTGTTGGACCCGGTACGTCTGCACTTGCAACAGGGCGATGACTATCGCCGCCTGACGCTGGGCGTCGCCGGATGGATGCGTTATGTCGGCGGTGTCGATGAGCAAGGTAAAACCATTGATGTCGTCGATCCGCTGCTTGCACAGTATCAGGCGATTCATCAGCAATATCAGACGCCGGAAGAACGCGTTCGCGGGCTACTGGCCATCGAGTCTATCTTTGGCAACGACCTGCCGAAGAACCACGAATTTGTGCAAGCCGTTACCGACGCTTACCAACAGCTATTGCAGAATGGCGCGAAAGCCACGGTAGAAGCGCTGGCTAAGTAAGGAGATAAATCATGGCTACGTTTATGACTGAAGATTTTCTACTGAAAAACGACATTGCCCGCACGCTGTACCATAAATACGCCGCGCCCATGCCGATTTATGACTTCCACTGCCATTTAAGTCCGCAGGAAATCGCCGACGATCGCCGTTTCGATAACCTCGGTCAGATCTGGCTGGAAGGCGACCACTATAAATGGCGAGCGCTACGAAGCGCAGGCGTGGATGAGTCGCTGATCACCGGCAAAGAGACCAGCGATTATGAAAAATATATGGCCTGGGCCAATACCGTACCAAAAACGCTGGGTAATCCGCTGTATCACTGGACGCACCTTGAACTACGCCGTCCATTTGGCATTACAGGTACGCTGTTCGGACCGGATACCGCAGAAAGTATCTGGACGCAGTGTAATGAGAAACTGGCGACGCCGGCCTTTTCCGCGCGCGGTATTATGCAGCAGATGAATGTGCGGATGGTCGGAACCACCGACGACCCGATAGATTCTCTGGAATATCACCGCCAGATAGCCGCCGACGACAGCATTGATATTGAAGTCGCGCCAAGCTGGCGCCCCGACAAAGTTTTCAAAATCGAACTGGACGGCTTTGTCGATTACCTGAGGAAACTGGAAGCGGCGGCAGATGTCAGCATTACCCGTTTCGACGATTTACGTCAGGCGCTCACTCGCCGCCTCGACCATTTCGCCGCCTGCGGCTGCCGCGCGTCGGATCATGGCATTGAAACGCTGCGATTTGCGCCGGTGCCCGACGACGCGCAGCTTGACGCCATTCTGGGCAAACGTCTGGCTGGCGAAACGCTGAGCGAACTTGAGATCGCCCAGTTTACCACGGCGGTGCTGGTCTGGCTGGGCCGCCAGTACGCCGCGCGCGGCTGGGTGATGCAGCTACATATTGGCGCGATCCGTAACAATAATACCCGAATGTTCCGCCTGCTGGGGCCGGATACCGGCTTTGACTCCATTGGCGATAATAACATTAGCTGGGCGCTCTCCCGTTTGCTCGACAGTATGGATGTGACCAATGAACTGCCCAAGACTATCCTCTATTGCCTGAACCCACGTGATAACGAAGTCCTGGCGACCATGATCGGTAACTTCCAGGGGCCGGGAATTGCCGGAAAAGTGCAGTTTGGTTCCGGCTGGTGGTTTAACGATCAGAAAGACGGTATGCTGCGCCAACTGGAGCAACTGTCGCAAATGGGACTGTTAAGTCAGTTTGTCGGGATGCTGACCGACTCCCGCAGTTTCCTTTCTTATACGCGACATGAATATTTCCGTCGTATTCTCTGTAACCTGCTGGGACAGTGGGCGCAGGACGGAGAGATTCCTGATGATGAAGCGATGCTAAGCCGTATGGTTCAGGATATCTGCTTCAATAATGCCCAACGTTATTTCACGATTAAATAATCGCTATTAATCTGTGAGCACAGGTTTCAGGTATTTTGAGAGGCAGGAAGGCGGTAAGAGAGTGAGAAATTTAGCAGTAACGCACTTTTCCAGCCAAAGTCTGGCCGCCGATAAAAAGCAAAGAGGTTACTGATTAATCCCGAATCACTTACTAAGGTAAGTGATTCGGGTAAACAAACACAGCCATCTTCTGCGTCATGCTTTTTTTCTCTGTCCGGAATAACTCCAGTGCAGAAAGAGTGATACATCAGTCCTGTTGATGATGGATCCTGTGGGTTATACGGTAATAACTTATGACTTCACAGTGTGGTTTCTTTTAACAAATCGACAGCCAGCATTTCCAGCTGGTTAACCACCTCATTACTGGATCGCTCCATTCTGTCGAGTTCTTGCGACATCGCATTCATATCGCCTGCGGCAAAATAGTTCAGCGCAGAGTGACCAGCGGTATGCACCTCTTTATGCGGCGCTTCCAGACTACGGAAACTGTAGTAATTGCTAAACTGCTGCCCTTCAAAACCGTAGTACCATTTCCCCAGCCGACACTGATCGTGCATCGTTATTTTACTGTTTATGTCTTTATTTAAGAGTAATTTGTAGACTTCCATTTTCCAGATAACATGGTCAACTTTGACAATATTCAAAAACTGCACCGTAGAGATGTACTGCATGACCGATTTCATGCTCAGCGATTTATCGATGACGATGCCAATAGACTCCACAATTTGATTTATGTTAGTCGTAATATTATCAATAACCGGCTGTTGGTTATCCAGCACCTCACTCACTCTGGCCGTATTATCTTTGATTACAGAGGTTAACGTACTGACGCTTTTCGAACTGTGTTTAACATCTTCGGACAGGTTTTTCACCTCTTTCGAAATAACGCTAAAACCACGCCCGGCATCCCCTACGCGCGCGGCCTCGATCGCGGAGTTAATCGCTATCAAATTGGTCTGGTTAGCGATCTTCTGTATCTCTTTAATACACGCATTAATTTGCGTTAAGGAGGTATTTAAGTCGCCCATACGACAGCCAATATCCGATGAAGTCGTGCCAATTTCGGTGATAAATTCCACGAGCGATTTTAATGAACTTCTGGCTTTATCATTCTGTTCATTAAGTTCATTAATGCGTTCTTTTTCAATGTTGAGCTGCTCACAGGATTTAATGATGGCATTACGAATGATATCGATCGTCGAGATCCCCATCAGAATTTTTTGACACAGTATCCGCTCATAAGGCTCAGGAGTATCCACCACCACGTCAGACGCATTAGCGCCAGATTCTGCTGCTGGCGGCGGTATTTTGACAACATTATTATTCCAGTGGCGCAAGCCTAATACTTTTTTAAACATATACCATTCTCCTTATTATATGTGGACATCCTGATCTATGCCTGGATAAAGTATTATCAACTCATGCTAACATAATGAAAAATCGGCTGTCATCTGCCATAACCATACGCTCACCAGAATAAGACAAAACGTCCACCAAACTTAAATAATTACAAGGTAAACTATTCAACAATACCATTAATAGTCATGATGGAAGTCGCTTCGCTTTATACGGAAATATTATTTACAAGGCTGACAATAATAGCTGAATAATAATTAACTGCATTTACTTAGGTGTATCTATATCTCGGCCCGAAGATTGCAAACAGGGTTTAAACGCAAACTTTTGCAATAGAAAAATAACCTAACGTAAACTTTTTATATGACCAATAATATCATTTGGACTCATCAATATATTATGCTGTCCGTTTACCAGCCAAACAGGCATGACCTAAATCCAAAGGAATGGGGGCAGCGTAACCAGCCGCAAAAAGTATCGATTAGTCGAAAATCAGGAAACGGATGCGCCAACGAGGCGAGCGTCACCGCCTGCGTCAGAAAAGTTAAGAATAATTTGTGATATTATTTCTCATATGTTACCAGTAAATGGCAGGCTGATAGCCCTTCGCTGGTAAACACAACAGGCGGGATATCGGCACCCACGCCGATATCCCGACGAGAATGACCCCGTTACGCTTTGATGACGATTAACGGTTCAATATCGCTCTCTTTTTTAATGACTAATGAATCATCGCCGCGCAGGCACGTACCGCCGTAGTTACCGCCCACGGTAAACGTACAGACCTGAATATACTTCCCGGCGACCTTCGGCAGGCACCACAACTGCTGATAGATATTTTTCTGCGTGGCGAACTTGCCGCTGGTTTTATCCAGTAGCTCTTCCTGATGGCTCACCAAATCGATATTACTACCGCAACGTCCGGCTATCGGTTTTACCGCATAGCCGGTCTGCACCAGCTCATCGTTAACGGTAAAATCCGTGTCGAGCAAATAGCGATGATGCGGGAACAGCGACCACAGGATAGGCAGGATCGCTTTGTTGCCCGGGATCACCGTCCACAGCGGTTCAAACACCAACACTTCCGGGCGCAGTAATACATCAATCAGCCGGACTTCATTTTCCGGGTGCCCGGTACGAATAGGCACTGCGGCATACTCCGTCTCGCTGACTTCGCGTATCTGCTCCATCGCCGTTTCCCACGCCCAGGTTTTCCAGACACAATTCACCAGCCGTCCGTCGCCATCGATCAACTGCCCGGCGTCATCCCAGCGCAACTCGCCCAGCCCGCGGAGGATTTTGCTCGCGAAGCCGGCCTGATGCAGCGCCTGCTGCATAAACTGCGCGTGATAGTCCTCCTCGATATCATCATCCTGCATGATATGGACGAAAGGACGCGCTTTACTGTGTTTCCAGGCGCCTGCCAGCTCGTTAATTAAGCCCTCTGCCGGGTTATGCCCTTTACCGGTATAGCCCTGCTCAGCCCATTTTTCGAGAATTAATCCCGCTTCGGTATGGCATGATGCGGAATCGGCATTGTATTCATAGACTTTCAGCCCGCGTTCATCCATGCAGAAATCCATACGACCGGTGATCATATGGTGACGACGGCGCTGCCAGGAGAGGCGCAGACGCGGCCAAAGAATTTTGGGGATATCGAATAGCGCCAGCAGATTATCGTCTTTTAAAACTTTGTCCGTGGCGTGCAGGTACATCAAATGCAACTCATTGGTCGCTTTGATAAGCTCCTGTTCAGCGCTCTCGGTGATGGTAAAATACTGGTACGGGTCCTGATTGATAACGTGCCCGTTCGCCTGTACATAGGCTTTTTGTAACGGATCGCGCTCATCCAGCCACTGACCGTCAAACTGACCTTTCTCTGGCAGTCTTGCGCCGCGAATCGCCAGCGACTGATTCGCGATGTCAGGCTGTGACAAACTGTATTGCGTGTCGTCGGTCTGGATCATCCAGCCTAAAATCGTCGTGTCATCAAAGGTGTCGCGCAGGGTGTAACACCCGTTTTCTACGACCATTTCCAGTTCGCGAGTCCACTGCTGCCCTGGCGGCAATGGCGTGTGGATAACGTTTTGCTCAGCAATACGAATTTTGTTATCCAGGAGTTGGGTGATAATCGCGACGTGCCCGGTTTCGTTAAACTCGCCGCCCTTTTGCCAGATGAGCAGCGCCCCGGCCTCCGGCGCGCGCGGCGAACCGTTCGGGAAGGCCTGCAAAGGCAAAATATTGTCATTCACGACCTCGCGCAGAAAACGTAGCGAGAAGATTTCCCAGGCCATGCCGACGTCAGTAAAAACAACGCCATAATTCAGAAAGAGAAAACGGCGGGCAAATTCCACGCACTGCCATTTATGCCCCATGTATTCATCGTCGATGTAGCTACGAAAAGCTGCGTCGTCGTCGTCCCACGGATCGAGGGAATTGTAATCTGAAGAGTAGATCGCTACGCCGCCGGGGGCGTAACCCAATAATGTCCCGAAGGGGGCATCCTGACTGGTGGTTCCTTTGCTCATGCACTTACCTCAAAACAAGACCGCCTGAGCAGCCTGGCGTGATTTCGCTCTGATTGTCTGCTCTGTGACACTAACCGGACAGAGGTCGACATAATCATACACCTCAATAAGGCACACTGAGGCCAGAAGGTTAAAATTTCACTCGCCGGAATGTCCCAATCGGTTAAATGTCCGGTTAGCAAGCTGCTACACTGCTTCAACACCACCACTGTGAAGGCAGGTCAATATGGCAGATAATACTTATCAACCCGCAAAAGTCTGGACGTGGGATAAATCCGGCGGCGGCGCGTTCGCTAACATTAATCGCCCGGTTTCCGGCCCGACGCACGACAAAACGCTGCCCGTCGGCAAACATCCGTTACAGCTTTATTCGCTGGGGACGCCTAACGGCCAGAAAGTGACTATTATGCTGGAAGAGCTCCTGGCGCTGGGCGTGACCGGCGCCGAATATGACGCCTGGTTGATTCGCATCGGCGAGGGCGATCAGTTCTCCAGCGGCTTTGTTGACATCAATCCGAACTCAAAAATCCCGGCGCTGCGCGATAACTCACACAACCCGCCGATTCGAGTTTTTGAGTCGGGCGCAATTCTTGTTTATCTGGCGGATAAGTTTGGCCATTTCCTGCCGCAGGATCTGGCTAAGCGCACAGAAACCCTTAACTGGTTGTTCTGGCTACAGGGCGCGGCGCCGTTCCTCGGTGGCGGTTTCGGTCATTTCTATCATTATGCGCCGGTAAAAATTGAGTACGCCATTAATCGCTTCACCATGGAAGCCAAGCGTCTGCTGGACGTGCTGGATAAGCAGTTAGCTCACCACCCGTATGTCGCGGGAGAAGAGTACACTATTGCCGATATGGCCATCTGGCCGTGGTTCGGCAACGTGGTGCTGGGGAATGTCTATGATGCAGCGGAGTTTCTGGATGCCGGAAGTTATCAAAACGTACAACGCTGGGCGAAACAGGTAGCCGAACGTCCGGCGGTAAAGCGGGGGCGCATTGTCAACCGGACCAACGGCCCATTGAACGAACAGCTTCACGAACGCCATGACGCCAGCGACTTCGAAAACCATACCGAAGATAAACGTCAAAGTTAAACCATAATGCCGGATGGGGTAGTAATGTCGTCATCCGGCATGGTATTCCCTGCTGACGCTTCGCTTATCAGTTCTGCGAGTGCGTCATATTCGGCGCTTCACTAAACCCATGTTGCATGAGAATCAACCTCGCCCGTGCTGACAGTAAAAAGTCGGCAAGCGTTTTTCCCTGCTCGCTCAGGCAGGCAAAGCCATATTCAGCCACGGGATTATAAGGTTCCGGGATATCAACCACTCGCAGCGAATTAACCTGCCGTAGCCAGGGAGCATAGCTGGCATAGCCGATAAAGATATCGGTGTAATCATGATTGATGAGCCATTCCGCTGCCAGCCGGCCCGCCGGTAACGGCAAAGTCTGCCTGCCGCCAACCAGCGCTACCGCGCGTTTTCGGACCGCTTCGCCCTCCTTGCCCATCCGCGAAAAAAGCTGCTGCGTATAATCGCCGGAAGGATCGCAACCTGCTGTTGAGGTGCCGATCCGCAGATCCCGCCGGGTTAATAGCGACAACCAGTCCTCGCCTTCACGCATCGCCTGTGCCCGCACGCTCAGGCACAAACGGTTCGTCGTAAAAGGCGCGACCCGCAGCGCCCGCCCGCTTTCCAGCAGCGCCTGCGGATGCGCCAGGTTCGCCGAAGCAAAAAAGTCGCACGCTTCGCCCGCTTCGATGCGTTCACGTAACAGCCCCGCCGGACCGAAATCACATACCGCATCCGCCTGAAACGCCGCCATTAGCTGCGGCCAGACGACGCGCAAGCTCCCCGCAGCCAGTATTCGCATTATTGTACGCCCTGATAGTCAGTACGGTAAAAACGTTGATACCAGTCGTTAGCGGCCTTTTGCATGTCAATATCGTGGAATTTTTCCGGATAGAGTTTTTTCGCCATCCACAGTTCGCCGATTCCCACCGCCTCCGGCATCGGATATCCCCAGGCTTTGGCATAATCCGGCATCAGGTAAACCCGATGATGCTTCACCGCGTCAATGACCTGCCACTGGGGATTGTGCAGGATCTCATTGACGACCTTTGGATAGCGATTCTGGACAAAGATCACCTGTGGATCCCAGGCGATCACCTGCTCCATTGTCACCTGCTTAAAGCCTTTCACCGAGGATGCCGCTACATTCAGCGCCCCCGCATGGGCCATCATCAGACCGGTGTATTTACCGGAACCGTAGGTGGTCAGCTCCGGATTCGCCATATAGGCGCGAACTCGCTCATTTTCAGGGACCGACTGCAAACGGTCGCTGACCATCTTGCGACCTTTATCCATCGCCTCAATCAGCGCTTTCGCCTCTTGCGGTTTATTGACGATATCGCCAATCAGCGTTATTCCTTCACGCAGCCCGCGATTATAAGCCTGCTCTTCATCGGCCAGGGTCGGGTTCATTTTAGCCTGCTCGCCAGCAATATCATGGCGCAGCGAAATCGCCACTACCGGAATGCCAAGACGGCTGATCTTGTCGATCATCTCCTGCGGAGCGTAATTCGTGACAAACACCACCTGCGGGCGCAGCGCCACCAGTTTTTCAGGATCAACGTGCGTTAGATCGCCCAGCGAGGCTTTTTGCGCCAGTTCCGGCGCCAGACGCGCATAGCCGTCGCCTAATTGCTGTTTCCAGTTCGCCATGACCCCAACGATTTTGTCAGTGGCATTCATCTGTACAAGGAGATTGAGCGTTTGATGCTGGAGCACCACCACTCTGTCGACGGTGTCCGGAACCGTGACCTGGCGGCCAATTTGATCGGTAAAAGTACGCGCCGCCTGTGACATTAACGGCCAGCAAAAAAGCAACGCCAGCAGAGAGAGCTGGCGCAAAAATTTATTCATAGGTTTCGCCCCATAATCGATATATAAATAATTATATAACGATTATAGAGCGATATAATAGAGGTGATTAAGGGATCACGCGCTGGTGATGTCGTACTCCATGCGGCGCAGCGCATCTAACGTGGCTTTCGCTTCGTCTTCGTCAATGATGCTCATGGCAAAACCAACGTGTACCAATACCCATTGCCCTATCAGATCGGCTGGCTTACCTTCACAAATCAGAGCAATATTGACATCACGTTTGATGCCACACACTTCCACCTGCGCAAGCTGGTGAATATCATCTCCGACGGCCAGCACCTGACCGGGGACGCCAATACACATAATTAACCACCTGAAATAAAATGCGGGTTATTCGACCTCAATACTTTTTACTTTCAACGAATCGCCGGTATCCACCCGCAGGCGATCGCCATGACAATGCGGACATTGCGCGTCATGCCTGAGAATTTCCACCACCTGACTGCAATCCCAGCACCAGGCCTGGGCCGGTCTGTAGTCGATGTGCAATTCGCACCCTTGCGCTAAAGTCCCCTGGCAGGCGATGTCAAAGCTGAAACGAACCGCGCGCTCTTCAACGCACGAAAGCGCGCCTATCTCCAGCCATACGCCGGTGACGCGCGCCACGCCGTGCTGTTCTGCCTGCTGCTGAATAATTTCAACGGCGCTTTGGCAAAGAGACAGCTCATGCATTCTCACAGCTCCGACGGCCAAACAGCAACGCACGCCGGCTTGTCTGCGGCGCATCAGGATTGCTTACCGGCAGGGATAACAGCATCCGCGCGCAGTCATCCGCCAGCCGGACGCCCTCTTCCGGCGACAGGCTACGGGAAAGCGGCGACATCAACGAGCAGGCAAGATATTGTGAAACGCCTTCCAGTTCGCCAACGGTAAAGGTCATCGTGCCATAAGGCAGTTGCAGACCGAGTTTTTCACCGACGGTACGCCCGGACCAGATCTGGTCCGGGCCAGGGAAGATTAATGCGCTTAACATCCACGGCGTAATTACCGTGCCCGTCCATTGTCCTTCAAACAACGTAAAATCAGAGACATGCACAGGCATAGTCGGATGCAGAAACGAAAGATCGTGCATCGAACGATGGGCTATCTCTTCAAATGCCGCCTGAACCCGGGCGACGGGCGCCGTGTCGAATCCGGAAAACGTTTCAGACATGCGCCGTCTCCTTAGGAATTGCTTCGACGCCGGATTCACGCAGCGCAGCAAGAACCTGCTCAAGCGCAGGTTCAATCATCGCTTCTACGGTTGGCGTTAAGCCGATGTGCGGTTCCAGCGACTGTGGAATAACGCCGACCAGGGTCAGTTTCTTCGGAAACTCGCCGGTAAAGCGGAGGGCCGACAATACGTCGGCCAGTCCAAGCTGATGGGGGGAGATTTTGTTGGTGAACAGCGCCGGAACTTCATCGTCGCGCAGTACCATAATGGTTCCCGGCGCGTTCTTTTTCGACACGATGGCGTCGGCAATGATCAAATGATCACGATTCGCCATATCGCCAAGAAGTTCCATTCCCGCCGTACCGCCATCCAGAATCTCAACGAAATCCGGCAGGGTGTATCGTTGCTCTAACGCTTCAACAATACGCACCCCGATGGCTTCATCGGTCAGCAAAATATTGCCGACCCCTAAGACTAATATCCGCATTACAAAACCTTCACCGAGACCACTTCATTGCCATCGGCGTCCACCACGTGTACCGCGCACGCCATGCAAGGGTCGAAGGAGTGGATGGTACGTACCACTTCCAGCGGCTTCGCCGGATCGGCGATCGGCGTACCGACCAGCGACTGTTCGTACGGCCCCACGTCATCGTTGAAGTTACGCGGACCTGAGTTCCAGGTCGATGGCACCACCGCCTGATAGTTACTGATAATGCCGTCTTTAATCACCATCCAGTGAGACAGCATACCGCGCGGCGCCTCCAGGAAGCCCACGCCTTTGAACTCGCCCGTCGCCGGAATGTTCGGCTTCACAAACGTGGTGTAATCGCCTTTGCCGATATTTACAATCAGCGCGTTGTATTGATCCTGCAATACGTTTTGCAGTTCACAACAGTGAACGGTACGCCCGATGATACGACCCAGCGTAGAGTGAAGTTGCGCCATTTCCAGCGTTTTGCCGGTCAGCTTCTGATAAAGCGCAATGATTTCATTGAGCTTGGTCTGCGTGGATTCACGACCTGCAGCCAGTTTACACAGCATGTTCGCCAGCGGCCCGACTTCGACGGTTTTGCCGTAGAATGTCGGCGACTTGACCCATGAGTATTTACCGTCATCCGACCAACCGTCGTAAGCCGGGATCGTAGTGCCTTCCCACGGCGCCTGCGGCGCTTCATCTTTGTACCAGGCGTGCTTCGCGCTCTCCTGAATACCTTTAATCAGGAACTCGTCGGAGTGAGAGGTGATCGGACGGTATGTCGACAGATCGGCATTGGTAATGTAACCGCCCGGGAACAGGAAACTGCCGTTTTTACCGTCGGTCGGGAATTCCGGCGCGCTCAGGTAGTTCACCGCGCCTTTGCCGCGCTCCAGCCATTCCGGATAGTAGGCCGCGATGACTGCGGTATCCACTTTATACACCTGCTCGACAAAATCGCTCAGCTTATCGATAAACGATTTGATGTACATCAGGCGTTCAAGGTTCAACGTACCGATGCTGTCGAGATTGATCGGGTTCGCCACCCCACCGACCGCCAGGTTCTGGATATGCGGCGATTTACCGCCCAGCAACGCCACCACGCGGTTAGCGTCACGCTGACATTCCAGCGCCTGCAGATAGTGAGCGACCGCAATCAGGTTGACCTCCGGCGGTAACTGCATTGCCGGGTGCCCCCAGTAGCCGTTGGCGAAAATACCTAACTGACCGCTGGCGACAAGATCCTTGATCTTGTTCTGAACTTTCGTGAACTCTTGCGCGCTGTTCAGGTGCCAGCTCGACACGCCATCCAGCATCGCAGAAGCTTTTTCCGGATCGGCTTTCAGCGCAGAGGTAATGTCCACCCAGTCCAGCGCAGAGAGCTGGTAGAAATGGACAATGTGGTCATGGGTGGTATGCGCCGCCAGAATAATATTACGGATATACTGCGCGTTGACGGGAACATCAATATTCAGCGCGCTTTCTGCCGCACGAACGGAGGAGATCGCGTGAGTTGTCGTACAAACGCCGCAAATACGCTGCACAATCATCCACGCATCGCGCGGATCGCGGTTCTTCACGATCTCTTCCATACCGCGCCACATGGTGCCGGACGCCCAAGCTTTGGATACGACGCCGTTCTCAATTTCGCAGTCAATGCGTAAATGACCCTCAATACGGGTTACCGGATCAATAGTAATTCTCTGGCTCATGCTTTGCTCGCCTCATGACGATTATGATCGTTTTGTTTTAAAGGAGGAAGTATCGGCAGTAGACGAATGAGTACGATGTATGCACAAATCTCAATAGCCACAAAACCAATAGAAATCAACAATTCTTCCCAGGTTGGGAAGTAGTGGTAGCCGCCACCCGGGTTGAATGCCACCAGCGAATAGGTCAGACGCCACGTCGCGCAACCCAACAGCGCGCTCAGCGCCGACAGGTACAGCATACGAGAGTCATTACGCAGTTTCGCCACACGCAGTACCACTAACGGGAAGACCATCAGGACGACTTCAATCCAGAACATAGCGGAGTAAAAATCGCCGGCAAACGCATAGGACAGCTTGTCGCGATAAATCAGTTCGCCAAAGCGCAGGACGACGAAAATCGCCAGCAGCACGCTGATGGTATTCGTCAGCTTAACAAACAAATTTTTCTCATCCGGACCGTTTCCTTTCAGGCCTGCCTGAACCAGCGACCCCTCAAATATGACAATGGAGAAGCCCATGATAAACGCGGTCAGAACCGAGAACAGCGGCAGCATTTCATAGCTTTGCCATAGCGGATGCACTTTATAGCCCGCCGAGATCATCAATGACCCCATTGAGGACTGGTGCATCGTCGGCAGCAGCGCGCCCAGCGCGATAATAAAGAACATCACCTTATTCAGACGCTTGAGCGACACTTTCCAGCCCAGACGTTCAAACAGGGCAGGCGCAAACTCCAGCGCCATCACGCCGATGTAGATGGTCATACAGACCGCCGTCTCAAACAGTACCGAGTTCACGTTGAAGTGACCTGGAATGTAGAAGTACGGCAGGTTCCAGTAACGACCGACGTCGATAGTGATCGACAGGCCGCCCAGCGAGTAACCAAACAAGCTTGCCAGCAACGCCGGGCGCACCAACGGATGGTATTGCCCACGGTTAAAGACATACACCGCCCATGCCAACGCCCAACCGCCGCAGGCAAAGCCGGTGCCGATCAACAGGTCAAAGGCAATCCAGACGCCCCACGGGAAACCGCCGTTCAGGTCGGAAACGGAGCCCAACCCGAAGACCAGACGCTTCACGATAAGGAGCATACACAGGACGATTAACGGTCCAAAAATAATGACCGGTTTACTGATGATTTTTCCGCCCAGCGGTTTTGGATCATGACTCATGATCGTCTCCTCCATCGTGATGGTCGTTTTTGCTATTACGACGAACCAGCACGGTTAAGCCCGCCAGCGCAGCCAGGGGTAGTATCATGCCTTTATAAAGCGTGTGTTGAACATGCTCGGAGCGCGCTCCGGTTGAAAGGTCATCCAGCTTCGGCAGATCCAGATCTTCATAAGGAACGCCTGTCAGCACCAGCACCTGAGTACCACCGCCCTCTTTTTCACCGTAGAGGTGTGGGTAGTATTTAGGCACCGTATGCAGATAGGTGTCGTCCGTTTTCAACGTCTGGCGCGGATAGTGATATTCACTGCCTGGTTTGAGGGCCAGACGTTTTTTCGCTTCCGCCATCAGCTCTTCACGAGTACCAAAAATGACGGCCCCTGCCGGACAAACTTCCACACACCCAGGCAAACCGCCTTTATCCAGACGCTCAACGCCTTTCTGGTTACACAACTCACACTTGTGAAGCGCGCCAAACGGGTTGTTGTAGTCGTACTTAGGTACGTTGTACGGGCAGGCAACCATACAGTAACGGCAGCCGGTGCAGACATCTTTGTCATAGTGGACGATGCCGGTTTTCGGATCTTTTTTCAGCGCCGACACCGGGCAAACGGAAACGCAGTTAGGATCGACGCAGTGCATACACTGTTTCTTGATGTAGGCATAGCCGTTCTCTTCCTGATCTTTGTTCACGCCCGTACCGCTACGCCATACCTGAATAATGTTATTGGTATACGGCGACAGCTTGTCGTTGTTCGACCAGGTCTGCTCCCCTTCCGGGTTACGCGCCGGGAAGTTGATATCCTGACACTTTGTGACGCAGGCCTGACAGCCCACGCACAGAGTGGAGTCATACAGCATACCCAGCGAACCTGGAATCGGCGGACGGTTTTCTGCAGCCGCATGGCTGACAGACGGCGCGGCGCCCAACAGCAATGCTCCACCGGAGGCTGCTTTAATAAAGTCACGTCTGTTCACGGTTATTCTCCCCGTGAGTCAGCGTTATCTTTCTTTTGCTGACGCCCCAGTTCACGTACCGCCATCACGCTGACGCCGGCAACCAGACCGACTACGCCGCCAAGCAGACCGACAGCGCCCGCAGAGATATTGCCGCCTTCTTTCATATTGACGTCAGGTTTCTCTGAACGCGGAGTTTGGTTTTCGACATGAGCAAGCTGGTGAATGCCCTTATGGAAGCCGATACCTTCTTCGTTACAGCCATAGCAAGGATGACCGATCGCCACTGGCCAGACGCCGCCAACGTCACAGAACTGTAACGTAGAACAGTTGCCCCAGGTTTCCGGCCCTTTACAGCCAAGATGGTAGAGACACCAGCCCTGACGGTGGCCTTCGTCGCCAAATTCTTTGGCAAAACGGCCTGCGTCGAAGTGTGGACGACGTTCGCAATGCTCATGAATCAGACGGCCATAGGCAAAGGTTGGACGATTTTTCGCATCCAGCTTCGGCGGCGTGCCGTAAGTGATGATATGCGCGACGGTCGCCAGGAAGTTATGCGGGTTTGGCGGACAACCTGGAATATTGATAACCGTTTTGCCCGGTAAGACTTCCTGCAGACTGACAGCGCCGGTTGGGTTTACGCCAGCCGCAGCAACGCCGCCCCATGCCGAGCAGGAACCGATAGCGATAATCGCGGCTGCGCCATCAGCGGCTTTGCGGATGTGATCCACGATCGGCTCGCCGGCAACCATGCAGTAGATACCGTTATCTTTTAGTGGGATAGAACCATCCACCACCAGAACATATTGCCCTTTATACTTCTCCAGAGCGTTATGTTTGTTTTCTTCGACCTGGTGACCGAATGCGGCGGAAAGTACCTCGTGGTATTCCAGAGAGATAGTCTCCAGAACGAGGTTTTCAACGGTTGGGTGTGTAGCACGAAGCAGTGATTCGGTACAACCGGTACACTCCTGAGCGCCAATCCAGATAACGGGCGGACGCTGTGGATTGGATACCGATTCTGCCATTTCTGCGGCGGCTTTGCTACTGAGCCCCATAGTAGCGGCCAGTGCTGCACAAAGCTTCATGAAATCACGACGGTTAATGCCGTGAGAAGTGATGAGAGTATTATCTCCAGTCATTTTATAGTTATTCCGTTACGAAGACCTGGCTTTTATTTTGCACTGTTCGCGAAGAAGTTATTGCGATCGGTACGCCATTTACCACACTTTTTTTATGGTTATGTGCGCCATAATACTTCGACGGAACAGTAAAACGAAGGGAAGAGGCGATAGTGTAATTAATTAAAGCAAGATAATACCCCTGTTGGATCAACCTTCGAGTCGATAACCGGCCATAAAGAAGCGAACCGCCATCCCGGAATGATTCTCTTTAAAGAAATCCATCACCATTTCTTTATCCAGACCATAGCGACGCGTCAGAATTCCGGCCTCCCACGCGCTAAGTTGACGATCGCCGGTCTTTTCGAACATACGGTGTGTAAAACCCAATACAAAGCCACGTTTATACTCAGAACAGAAATTCACCGCATGATGCGCGCTATATGCATATGGCGCGTGCAACCCAGCCATTAACCCTTTCCCAAAATGATTATTCATCTGACCTCCTTAGTCGCTATATAATAAATTATATAGCGACTAGTTAAATGAAGGCCAGCGCATTACGCGCTTTTTTGCTTCACATCAGAAGGAAACCCATTCATCAGTAGACTGTGCGGGAGCCGACGCCATTCTCTGAACGCCAGGCGCCGCTTTCGCCGTTACGCGTTGTTGCGGCTCACTAGCGGAAAGCCGGAACTGCTGTACGGAGCGTTGCAAATCCTCCGTCTGCCGTTCCAGCGCCGCCGCCGCCGCGGAAACCTGCTCAACCAGCGCGGCGTTTTGTTGCGTAACGCTATCCATTTGCGTGATCGCCACGCCAACCTGAGAGATACCTTTACTCTGCTCTTCGGAGGCGGACGCGATCTGTTTCATAATCGTCGTCACTTCCGTGACGCCGCGCAGGATGGCGTCCATCGTCGCGCCGGTCTCCTGGACCAACTGCGCGCCCTGCGCTACGCGACGTACCGATTCGCCAATTAAGGCTTCAATTTCTTTCGCCGCCCCCGCGCTGCGGCTGGCCAGGTTACGTACCTCACCGGCGACCACCGCGAAGCCGCGTCCCTGCTCGCCCGCTCTGGCCGCTTCTACCGCTGCGTTCAAGGCCAGAATATTGGTCTGGAAAGCAATACTATTAATCACGGTAGTAATTTCGGCGATCTGCTGCGAACTGGCGGAAATACCGTTCATTGTTTCTACCACATCGGAAACCAGTTCACCGCCTTTTCCTGCCGTTAGCGAGGCGGCATCCGCAAGCTGACTCGCCTGGCGAGCGTGTTCGGCGTTCATTTTTACCGTTGCGGTAAGCTGTTCCATGCTGGCGGCCGTCTCTTCCAGCGCAGCGGCCTGTTCTTCCGTTCGGGAAGAGAGATCGTTATTACCGGTAGAAATTTCCGTCGCGCCGCGCCAGATATTGTCGCTTCCGGCGCGGATCGTACTCACGGCTTCGCGTAAACTGTCCTGCATCGCGCGCAGTAGCGGCACCAACCGGCCTACGCAGTTACGCCCCAACGCTTCAATCGGCTGGCTAAGATCGCCTTGCGCGATGCGCTGAAATTGCTGACGGATGCGCTCCAGCGGTTTCACCATCATTGCAACCAGATAGCGATCGGTAAAAATCAGGATAGCAATGCCCAGAATCACCGCCGTGATAAGCAGGATGCGGATGGTATAGGTTTTACCATCGACCATCACACGTGTGTTATCCAGCATGGCGCCAGCTTCATGACTAAACCGTTCCGCGCTGGCGCCGAACGCGCGACTGAGTGCGGGCGTGACCGTACTGGCATGTTCGCTCCAGGCGGTTAGCGATCCTTGCTGCGCCAGTTGCATTTGAGGAACGACGCCTTTCTCCAGCAAGGCCTGCCAGTTGGACAACACCTCCCTTGAGATATCAGGGTTCATCGGCCCTGGCGATAGCGCTTTCATCTCCTCCAGCTTCTGACGCATATTCTCGAGCGACTGCCGGGCGGGCGCAAAATCGGGCGTGCCGCCGCCGATTTTTACATCCATCGCGCGGCTAAGGCGGGTAACAAAGCGGAAATATTGATCGTTACCCTGGCTTAGCACCGTCATTTGCCGCACAAGATGCCGGTCAATATCATTTCCTTCCGAAACTTCGGATAAAGCATGGACGCTGTATAACCCCACCCCCGACCAGAGTAGACAAAAAAGTCCCAGTATCGTCAGCATGACCATACGAATAGTAAAGTTTTGCAGCAAACGCATATGAATTTCCTTGCTGAATATAAGAGATTAGTCATCAGACGATGACGCACTCTCGTTATCGGCAAGGCGCGGAGAATATATAATGCATTCTCCATTTTTTTACAGTTATCGCCGTTTACGTACCCGCAGATGTTATATATCTGTGAACGCAGAGAAAATCTTTCAGTGTTATTACTGAGTAAATGAATAGATGTAGTAAAAATATTGCGTAAGGCTGCAGGGAGACGGTTATCCACCGTTAAAGAAGCGCTGTTTTACAGCCGGGCTCAGCATCCTTTGCCCGACTGCCCCGCCGTGGACGGCGGCTCAATGGTTATGCCGCGTCAATCTGTCCAGATAGCCCATCACAAACGCCGACAGGACAAAGGTCAGATGGATGATGACATACCACATTAATTTGTTATCCGGGACGTTTTTCGCGTCCATAAACACGCGTAACAGGTGAATGGAAGAGATAGCGACTATCGATGCCGCCACCTTATTTTTTAGCGACGTCGCATCCATTTTCCCCAGCCAGTTCAGCTTCTCCTTGCCCGCAGAGATATCCAGCTGAGAGACAAAGTTTTCATACCCGGAGAACATGACCATTACCAGCAACCCGCCGACCAGCGTCATATCAACCAGCGATAACAGCACCAGGATCAGATCGGCCTCCGCCAGGGCAAAAACGTTCGGCAGAACGTGTAGAATTTCCTGGAAAAATTTTAGCGCTAAAGCGATCAGCGCCAAAGAGAGGCCAAAATACACCGGCGCGAGCAGCCAGCGAGACGCATACATTACATTTTCAAGAAAGCGTTCCATAGGGACCTGTCAGGTAACTAAAACCAGCAACAGTATATCTCAACCATGCAACATCAGATCAACATGCCAGTTAAGAGCCTATCCCACCAGGCGTTATTGGCGCAGCCAGTTTGGACACGGACAGCGCGCAAAAACCGGAGCGTACACGTAGTACGTGAGGTTTGACTCGCTACGCTCGCCCTTCGGGCCGCCGCTAGCGGCGTTCAAAACGCTAACGCGTTTTGGCGAGCACTGCCCAGGTCCAAAATGGCAAGTAAAATAGCCCTAATGGGATAGGCTCTAAATCTCATCCGGGTTAACCTGCGGGCGCTGATATTCCGGCCATACCAGCGCGACCAATGCCGGGTAGGCTTCAAGACTGAACTCGCGAAAACACTGGCGTAAATTAAGGACGTCCAAATCCGAATACGGCACCTTTTCTCCGTTCAGACAACGCTTCTTAATATTGTCGTAATACTTATAAACGGCAGAGTTAAGGTCGCTGCAACGACGCTGTGCGTCAAATAATCCTGGCGTTTCATTCAACTCAGTCATTGTCATTCGTTTTATCGTTGCATGAAGGAAATCGATATATTCATGGTTAACGCGCCAGTACCATACCGGCGTTATCGAATTCATTAATACTGAGAAATGATCTTCGCCCTCTTCCTTTGTCATGGGTTCAGTTTGATTTAAATTTACGGTTTTTCCACCAGGACGTTTTTTATTAACCTCCCACATCAGGAAGAGTATCGCGCCGGTCAGTAATAGCAATATAATAACAGAATAAAAAATACTGTTCATAGCAGGCTCCATTTTTTTTGATTTTAAAATTACAGCATGTTATTGTCAACGAAACCTACACTATTAAAAATAGTATACCACTGATCGTAAAGGATATTTAGTCATGCTTCCTGAGCATCTGGTTTCCTCTCATTTTCGCCTGTCATCGCCGCTCCCTGAAGCCACAGAAAACAGTAAAAATTTGCCTAAGGGAAAGACAAAACTCAGCGATTACGAGCCCGATATTTTAATTAGCGCTAACGCTGCCGGGCAACACAGAAACGTATTATTTGAAGAACGCGACCGTCATATTAAAGAACGTCTGTATTGTGTGGCTAAAATTGAAACGTTTGCCCGCCTGATAAACGCACTACAGGCAGAAGGCGATATTGATGCCCAAACGCTAAGTAAAATACTGGCGGATAAAACCGCAATGATAAATGAAAAAGGCGATGCCATTTGGCTTAATTTAATCACTCGCGAAACCAATATGCCGCTATTTTATTCACTGGAAGATAAAGATGAAAGAAGTTGAAGACAATAACGTTTATTTGGCTTTAGACAACCATAAAAGTGATGAATTTATCTTAAAGCAAAATCTTGCAGCGCTAATCGCCAGCAAAAATGCCACGCTGGAAAAGGTAACGCAGGAGGTGGTATCCATACCGGCGGCGTTAGTACGCCTGAAGTGGCAAAACCGACGGGAGATGTATGCGTTACAGGTCAAAGAGGAGATTTATGGCGCGACCATCAATGCCATTATCGAGCAGCATCCTGAATTACGAGACAAAATTATGTCTCGTCTTGAAAGTGACTGGCAGCATCTGCTGGCTCGCGAGACGGCAACCCTACGTCTGACGCGTAAGCTTTCCGATGGCGACTACCGGACGCGCAACGTCACCACCGTCGCACGGCAAGAAAAATAACCTTCATGGCTAGTTAACTCTGTTGTGAATACGGGCGAAGCATAAGGATCGTTCTGATTCTCCCTCTTACGGTAGTAAAAGTGTCTACGCTTAAAGGGTGTTCAACCTGAAGGGAGAAGCTCAATGTCTCATCTATACGACCCTACCACGCAGTATTACACCGGCGAGTATCCTAAGCAAAAACAGCCGGCGCCCGGCGTCCAGGCGAAAATGACGCCTGTTCCTGACTGTGGTGAAAAAAGTTATGTCGGCAGTGGTCGCCTTAAAGATCGTAAGGCGCTGGTGACAGGGGGCGACTCCGGGATTGGGCGCGCTGCCGCTATCGCTTACGCGCGTGAAGGCGCAGATGTCGCGATCAACTACCTGCCAGCGGAAGAAGAGGACGCTCAGCAGGTTAAAGCGCTGATTGAGGAGTGCGGCCGTAAAGCGGTGTTATTGCCAGGCGATCTTAGCGACGAATCTTTCGCCCGTTCGCTGGTCCATAAGGCGCGTGAAGCGCTGGGCGGGCTGGACATTCTGGCGCTGGTAGCCGGTAAACAGACGGCAATCCCGGAGATAAAAGATCTGACCAGCGAGCAATTTCAGCAAACCTTCGCCGTTAACGTTTTTGCCCTGTTCTGGATAACCCAGGAAGCGATTCCGCTGCTGCCAAAAGGCGCCAGTATTATCACAACGTCGTCTATCCAGGCGTATCAGCCCAGTCCGCACCTGCTGGATTATGCGGCAACCAAGGCGGCAATCCTTAATTACAGCCGCGGCCTGGCGAAACAGGTGGCGGAAAAAGGAATTCGCGTGAATATTGTCGCGCCTGGCCCTATCTGGACAGCGCTGCAAATTTCCGGCGGCCAAACACAGGATAAAATTCCGCAGTTTGGCCAGCAGACGCCAATGAAGCGGGCCGGTCAACCGGCAGAGCTGGCGCCGGTGTATGTCTATCTGGCAAGCCAGGAATCAAGTTACGTTACCGCAGAAGTGCACGGCGTGTGCGGCGGGGAACATTTAGGCTAACGCATGAAGTCGATTAAGGTGGCGCAATTCTGTTAAGCAAGGCGCCATCTTAGGCAATAAAAAAAGCCGGGTGGCGACTTCGCCTTACCCGGCCTACAGCGTCAGCAGAATACTTATTTCGCTTTCGCGGTCTCTTCGCCGACCAGACCAATTTTGAGATAGCCCGCCTGATGCAGCATATCCATCACTTTCATCAGGGTTTCATACTCTACGGTTTTATCCGCGCGGAAGAAAATCGTAGTATCCTTTTTCCCTTCCGTCAGGGCCGTTAGCTCGGCAATCATCGTATCATCCGTCACCGGATCGTTACCGATAAACATGGTGTTATCCGCTTTCACCGACAGATAAACCGGTTTTTCCGGACGCGGCTGTGGCGTACTGGTAGAAGCGGGCAGATTCACCTTGACGTCCACCGTCGCCAGCGGCGCAGCCACCATAAAGATAATCAGCAGAACCAACATGACATCGATAAACGGCGTCACGTTGATTTCATGCATTTCGCCGTTGTCATCCAGGTTCTCGTTAAGACGCATTGCCATGACGCATTACCCTACCCGTAATTTCTGCGCGGCGCGTACCGGCTGCGCACTGGCGCTCGCATTCAGATCGAGATCGCGGCTTTGCAGCAGCAATACCTGCGCCGCCACGTCGCCCAGCGTCGCTTTGTAACTGCCTATCTGACGTGCGAAGATGTTGTAAATGACGACCGCCGGGATCGCGGCTACCAGCCCAATCGCCGTCGCCAGCAGCGCTTCCGCAATACCAGGAGCAACCACCGCCAGGTTGGTGGTCTGCGTTTGCGCAATACCGATGAAGCTATTCATAATGCCCCATACGGTGCCAAACAACCCGACGAAGGGGGAAATGGCGCCGATCGTCGCCAGATAACCGTTGCCTCGTCCCATGTAGCGGCCAACTGCCGCTACGCGACGTTCCAGACGGAAGCCGGTACGTTCTTTAATCCCTTCGTTATCTTCGCTGCCCTGAGAGAGTTCCAGTTCATTCTGCGCTTCATTGATGAGCTGTGCGCTGAGGCTTTTTGCGCTGAAACCTGCCGCAATGTCGGAAGCCTGATCTAAAGAGCGCGCATCGGCTAATTGCAGTTGTTCGCGCTTTAAGCGGCGCTTTTGCGTGAAAAATTCAACGCTTTTACTGAAGAAGATAGCCCAGGTGACGACTGACGCCAGAATCAAACCAATCATCACGCACTTCACGACAATATCGGCGTGCTGATACATGCCCCAGACGGAAAGATCCGTCTGCATCAAATTATTACCCACTCTGTATCTCCAGGACGCAAATCACAAAATCTGAGCATAATAATATCAAAACAACGTCGAATTGATAGTCGTTCTCATTACTATTTACATACTGCCGCACCTTTACTGCTTTTTCTTTGCGCTTACGCATTAAAAAAGCCACCTGTTTTTATTTTGGCAAAATTTTCATCTGTATCACACGTCGCCAGGGTGCAGATGGTTATATTCATGCTAGTTTAGACATCCAGACGGTTAAAATCAGGAAACGCAACATGACGGATAAACAGTTGGATACCAAACTGGTAAACGCAGGACGCAGCAAAAAATACACGCTTGGCTCAGTGAATAGTGTGATTCAACGCGCTTCTTCACTGGTGTTTGACACCGTCGAGGCCAAAAAACACGCTACCCGCAATCTCGCCAACGGCGAATTATTTTACGGACGCCGGGGAACGCTGACCCACTTTTCGCTCCAGGAAGCCATGTGTGAACTGGAAGGCGGCGCCGGATGCGCGCTCTTCCCGTGCGGCGCGGCGGCGGTCGCCAACACCATTCTGGCATTCGTTGAGCAGGGCGACCACATCCTGATGACCAACACAGCTTATGAACCCAGCCAGGATTTCTGCAGCAAAATTCTCGGCAAACTGGGCGTGACGACAAGCTGGTTCGACCCGCTCATCGGCGCTGATATCACGCAACATATTCAGCCGAACACGAAAGTCGTATTTCTGGAATCCCCCGGTTCTATTACCATGGAAGTACATGATATTCCGAGCATTGTCAGTGCGGTCAGACGCGTCGCGCCAGAAGCCGTCATCATGATTGATAATACCTGGGCGGCTGGCGTTCTGTTCAAAGCTCTGGAATTCGATATTGATATCTCTATCCAGGCGGGCACTAAGTATCTGATTGGTCATTCTGATGCGATGGTCGGTACTGCCGTTGCAAATGCGCGCTGCTGGGAACAATTGCGGGAAAACGCCTATCTGATGGGGCAAATGCTCGACGCCGACACGGCTTATATGACCAGCCGCGGTCTGCGCACACTCGGTGTCCGACTGCGCCAGCATCAAGAAAGCAGCCTCAAAATCGCCGCATGGCTGGCGAACCATCCTCAGGTCGCGCGCGTTAATCATCCGGCCCTGCCGGGTAGCAAAGGTCATGCGTTCTGGAAACGAGACTTTACAGGCAGCAGCGGCCTGTTCTCCTTTGTGCTCAATAAAAAGCTGACCGAGGCAGAATTATCAGCCTATCTGGATAACTTTTCGCTGTTCAGTATGGCCTACTCCTGGGGAGGCTACGAATCGCTGATTATTGCTAATCAGCCGGAACAGATCGCCGCAATTCGTCCCGCAGGCGGCGTAGATTTTACCGGTACGCTGGTCCGGGTGCATATTGGTTTAGAGAGTGTTGATGATTTGATCGCTGATTTAGCCGCCGGCTTCGCCAGAATTGTGTAAAGTTGCCGGGGATGGACATATATGCAGACAATTTCCGTGGAAAAGTCTGCGTTTGTTGCGTCCGGGATCAAGGCATCCCGGACGATTCAGGAGTACAATAGGCGAATAAAAGCATAAATGCTGTTCCACAGGAAAGTTCATGGCTGTCATTCAAGATATTATCGCTGCGCTCTGGCAACATGATTTTGCCGCGCTGGCGAATCCACACGTTGTTAGCGTCGTCTACTTTGTCATGTTCGCCACGCTATTTTTAGAAAACGGTCTGCTGCCAGCGTCATTCTTACCTGGCGATAGTCTGCTGCTGCTGGCAGGCGCGTTGATCGCCCAGGATGTGATGCATTTTTTGCCGACGATTGGCATTCTCACCACCGCGGCCAGTCTCGGCTGCTGGCTAAGTTATATCCAGGGACGCTGGCTCGGTAATACGCGTACCGTCAAAGGCTGGCTGGCGCAGCTTCCGGCAAAATATCATCAGCGCGCCACCTGTATGTTTGACCGTCACGGTTTGTTAGCGTTGCTTGCCGGGCGCTTTCTGGCGTTTGTCCGCACTCTGCTGCCAACAATGGCGGGTATTTCCGGCCTGTCCAACCGCCGGTTTCAGTTTTTTAACTGGTTAAGCGGCCTGCTGTGGGTGACTGTCGTGACCAGCTTCGGCTACGCGCTCAGTATGATCCCGTTTGTTAAGCGCCATGAAGACCAGGTAATGACATTTTTAATGATCCTTCCCGTCGCGCTACTGGTCGCCGGGCTGTTAGGTACGCTGGTCGTGGTGATTAAAAAGAAATACTGTAACGCCTGACGTATCCATAATCGGCCAGGATGGCCCGGTTACGCTTCGTTGACCCGTGGCGGGATGCCCCACTTAGCTCCCTTGCATTGTCCGCATTCTTGCCGCATCTTCGCCCGGCGTAACGCCAAAATAACGTTTAAACTCCCGGCTAAACTGCGATGCGCTCTCATAGCCGACCCGCATCGCCGCGGCGCTGGCCTTCATACCGTCGTGAATCATCATCATCCGCGCTTTATGCAGTCGGTAGCTTTTTAAATACTGCAACGGCGAGGTGCTGGTGACCGCCTTAAAATTATGGTGAAACGCCGACACGCTCATGTTCGCTTCTGCCGCCAGTTGCTCAACATTCAGGTTCTCGGTGTATTTCATTTCGATCTGTTTAAGTACGCGACTGATCAGGCTAAAGTGCGTCTGGCGACTAACCAGCGCAAGCAGCGCCCCGCCGCGCGGCCCCATCAGCACATGATAAAGAATTTCGCGAATAATCTGTTTTCCCAGAATCCGCGCATCCAGCGGGCGCTCCATCACATCCAGCAATCTTTCCACCGCACATAAAATCTCGTCCGACAGCGTGGCGGAGTTAATCCCACTGGCCGCCATCGGCAACTGGAAACGCTCATCTTCGCCAATGTCCATGAGCAACTCTTGCAGTTGCAGCACATCAATGTCGAGCCGAATGCCGGCCAGCGGTACCTCCGGCGTCGCCCAGGTCTCGCATTCAAAAGGGAGCGGCACGGTCAGTAAGAGATATTCATTAGCGTCATAACGAAACTTGCGCTTGTTAATATAGCCAATTTTATGGCCGGAAAAGAGAAATATGATGCCAGGCTGATACATGACCGGCGTGCGCGGCCCCGGTTCAACACCATACAACAGACGAATGCCCGCCAGCCGCTCGCTGATTATTTTATCATTATTTTTTAAATGATTAATTTTATCCGCCAACTGTAAGCAAATTGCTTCACGATTCATAACGCGCCATTTTTTCATCAAATCCACTCCGCTGGATTGTGCGCATTTTTAGCGATTTTCTCCAGCATTCTGGAGAAATAGGCAAAACATTGGCAGAAATGTGCATTGAGAGACATCCCTCACAAGACCACAATGATGACCATCAGGCAGACAGCCGCCTGCCCTCTTTTTACCCACATAAGGGAATGAGCAATGAACAATTTCAAATTACATACCCCTACCCGCATTCTGTTTGGTAAAGGCGCTATCGTCGATCTTCGCGATCAAATCCCGCAGGACGCCCGCGTGCTGATTACCTATGGCGGCGGTAGCGTGAAAAAGACCGGCGTACTGGCGCAAGTTCAGGAAGCGTTAAAAGGACTGGATGTTCGGGAGTTTGGCGGTATTGAACCGAACCCGTCCTATGAAACGCTGATGAAGGCCGTGCAGCTTGTGCGCGACGAAAATATTACCTTCCTGCTGGCCGTTGGCGGCGGTTCCGTACTGGACGGCACCAAATTTATCGCCGCAGCGGCGCAGTATACGGACGGCGTCGATCCGTGGCACATTCTGGAAACCGGCGGTACTGAGATTCGTAGCGCAATCCCGATGGGGTCTGTGCTGACCCTACCGGCAACCGGCTCAGAATCGAACGCCGGCGCAGTCATTTCCCGTAAAACCACTGGCGACAAACAGGCCTTCCACTCCTCGTTCGTGCAACCGGTGTTTGCCGTACTGGACCCGGTCTACACCTATACATTGCCGCCGCGCCAGGTTGCGAACGGCGTCGTGGATGCTTTCGTCCATACCGTTGAGCAGTACGTCACTTACCCGGTTAACGGCAAAATTCAGGATCGTTTCGCCGAAGGTATTTTACTCACACTGATCGAAGAAGGTCCCAAAGCGCTGCAAGAGCCTGAAAACTATGACGTCCGCGCTAACGTGATGTGGGCCGCTACTCAGGCGTTAAATGGCCTGATTGGCGCTGGGGTTCCGCAGGACTGGGCGACGCATATGCTGGGCCACGAGCTTACCGCGATGCACGGTCTCGATCATGCCCAGACGCTGGCTATCATTCTGCCTGCGCTATGGAACGAAAAACGAGACGTTAAACGTGCAAAACTCCTGCAATATGCTGAACGTGTATGGAATATCACCGACGGTTCCGACGACGAGCGTATTGATGCCGCCATTGCCGCCACCCGCCGTTTCTTCGAACAGATGGGCGTGCCTACCCACCTGTCCGATTACGGTCTGGATGGCAGCACTATTCCGGCGCTACTGGCTAAACTTGAGGCGCATGGATGCATAAATTTAGGTGAAAATCAGGATATTACGCTGGATGTCAGCCGTCGGATTTATGAAGCGGCGCGCTAAGGTTTTTTCGCCTCTGACTTTCGTTTTTGGCCATTTCGTCCAGACTTAAGTCACTTAGTCTCGCCGGACCCGACTCCGGCGAGCCAATTAAAAGAGGAACACATCATGGCTAATCCAACCATTATCAGGCTACAGGATGGCAACGTAATGCCACAACTTGGGCTGGGAGTCTGGAAAGCAAGCAATGAAGAGGTGATCGCGGCGATTCATAAAGCGCTGGAGGTGGGCTATCGATCGATTGATACCGCCACAGCATATCAGAATGAAGAAGGCGTCGGCAAAGCGCTAAAAGCAGCGAGCGTAGCGCGGGAAGAGCTGTTTATCACCACCAAGTTGTGGAATGACGATCAAAAACGTCCCCGCGAAGCCCTGCAGGAGAGTCTGAAAAAACTGCAGCTTGATTATCTCGATCTCTATCTGATGCACTGGCCTGTACCGGCTATCGATCACTATGTCGACGCCTGGAAGGGCATGATCGCGCTGCAAAAAGAGGGGCTGGTAAAGAGTATCGGGGTCTGTAACTTTCAGATCCATCACCTCCAGCGTCTGATCGATGAAACCGGCGTTACCCCTGTGATCAACCAGATCGAGCTTCACCCCTTGATGCAACAGCGCCAGCTACATGCGTGGAATGCGACGCATAAAATCCAGACCGAGTCCTGGAGCCCGCTGGCGCAGGGTGGCGAAGGCGTATTCGATCAGAAAGTGATTCGCGAACTGGCGGATAAATACGGCAAAACGCCCGCCCAGATTGTTATTCGCTGGCATCTGGACTGCGGGCTGGTCGTCATTCCGAAATCCGTCACCCCTTCCCGTATCGCGGAAAACTTTGCTGTCTGGGATTTCCGTCTCGATAAAGATGAATTAGGCGAGATCGCAAAACTGGATCAAGGAAAACGCCTCGGTCCCGATCCGGATCAGTTCGGCGGTTAAGCCGGATTTATCGCACGCCATGCCCGACGATGTCGTCGGGCTTTTTTGCATTCCGAAACATTAAGAAACAATTACGCGCATTTAACAGTATATTTCCCCCACACACAAGCGCAGAATTATTCTGATTTTGTGAATAATTATTCATATTTATTATGAATTTACTTAATGCATATAAAATATTTATGGATGTGTGATTGTGGCGGAAAAAAAATCTCAGGGCGTCAAATGGCTCCCATTCATTCTTATTCTGGTTATCGCCGCCGGACTGTGGCAGCTAACGCCCCCTTCCGGGTTAAGCGCGCCGGCCTGGCATTCCGCGATTATTTTTGTCGCGACGATCGCCTCTATCGTGGCGAAAGTGCTGCCTATTGGCGCGGTCGGTATTATTGGTATCACCGTCTTTGCGCTCGCCTATGCTGCCGGCGACAAAACGGCCAGCGGCGCGATTACCACGGCCTTGAGCGAGCTGAACAGTTCGCTGATCTGGCTTATCGTCGTCGCCTTTATGATTGCCCGTGGGTTTATCAAAACCGGGCTGGGTCGGCGTATCGCCCTACAAATGATCCGTCTGTTAGGTAAACGAACGCTGGGTCTGGCTTATGGTCTGGCGTTTGCCGATCTGATCCTCTCTCCCGCGATGCCCAGTAACACCGCGCGCTGCGGCGGCGTGATTTACCCGATCGCCGACTCGCTGGCGCGCAGCTTTGATTCACATCCGGAAGATGAGTCTCGCAGCAAAATCGGCACCTTTCTGATCACCTGTATTGGCAATGTTAACGACGTCACTGCCGCACTGTTTATGACCGGTTATACGGGTAACCTGCTGGCGGTAAAACTGGCGGCGAACGCCGGCGTTACGTTGAGCTGGGGAAGCTGGTTTATCGCCGCGCTCCTGCCTTGCCTGGTCTCTTTTCTTATCGTCCCGCTGCTGGTCTACTGGCTGACCCGTCCGGAAATTAAACATACGCCGGATGCGCCGGATTTGGCGCGCAAAGAGCTGGCGCAAATGGGCAGTATGACGCGCGGCGAGTGGCTCATGCTGGCGACCGTCGGCGTGTTGCTGGTGCTATGGATTTTTGGCAGCTCGCTCGGCGTGGATGCCACGACGGCCTCTTTTGTCGGTCTCTCTATTTTATTACTGAGCGGCGTGCTCACCTGGGAAGACGTTAAAAGCGAAAAAGGCGCCTGGGATACGTTGATTTGGTTTGCCGCGCTGCTGATGATGGCTAACCAGTTGAAGAAACTAGGATTCACCAGCTGGTTTGGCAACCTGATTGGCGACAGCATCGGCAGCACGATGCATGGAACCAGTTGGATAATCATCCTGCTGCTGCTTAACGCAGCCTATTTTTATACCCACTATTTTTTCGCCAGCGGCAACGCGCAAATCGCCGCGCTGTATGCGGTATTTCTGGGCGTCGGTCTGCATCTGAATATACCGGCGGCGCCGATGGCGCTCATGCTGGCGTTTACCAGCAGCCTGTACTGCTCTCTTACGCAGTATACCCACGCACGCGGCCCCATTCTTTTTGGCGCCGGCTATGTACCGACGGGCGTCTGGTGGCGAACGGGATTTATTATCAGTCTCTTTAATCAGGCGGTCTTTTTGACAGTCGGCCTCGCATGGTGGAAAGTGTTAGGGTTGTATTAAACGCTTAACGCATCGATAAGCCCCTCGGTTAACGGAGAAATGGAATGACCTGCATTTTCTGTCAAATAGTTGAAGGTAAAGCACCTTGTCATAAAGTTTGGGAAGATGAGCATCACCTGGCTTTTTTGTCGATTTTTCCGAATACCGATGGGTTTACCGTAGTGATCCCGAAAAAACATTACCCCAGCTACGCGTTCGATCTACCGCCGCAGGCGTTAGCGGACCTGATGCTGGCGACCCAAAAAGTGGCGAAGAAACTGGATAAGGCTTTCCCGGATGTCAGTCGTACGGGAATGTTCTTCGAAGGTTTCGGCGTAGACCATGTGCACAGTAAATTAAGCCCCATGCACGGTACTGGCGATTTAACCCACTGGAAACCGATTGAATCGCGGCAGAATAAATTTTTCGAACAGTATGAAGGATATCTGTCGTCACACGATCATGAACGGGCTGATGATGAAAAACTGGCCGCGCTGGCGGCCAGAATTCGTGAGGCATAAATACGGAGCACTTCTGCCGGATGGCGGTGTAAGCACCTTATCCGGCCTACAAAACTGTGCTATTCATAGACCTGATAAGCGCAGCGCCGTCAGGCATTATACCTTAGATTATATACTTCTTATCTATTTTAATATATCAACCCTGGTAGGTTAAATATTACGGCGCGTGGCTAAATATTTCGTACAAAAACCATCCAGGAATAGCGGCAATAACACCCATTAAAATTATCCCTGCAAGAGTCATTTGCCTGTCTTCACGTTTTTCCATATTACATGCTTTAATAGCCATTATGAATATAACAACAGCTATTATAGCAATTACGATAAAACAGGGAATAATAATCATACCCATGATATCCCCTCCTCTGGGGCTGTATACAAGCATCATGCCTTAATCATTAAGGTAATATATAATTAATTTATACAATCAATAATATTTAAATAAAATATAAAGCTCCCCGTAATTTAGCAATTACTAAAGATCGACACAATATATTTAGATGTCTGTTACTTCCAGAAACATTAGCTTCCAGAAGCAACAGATTCAAAGGTAATTAACGCCCTGCGCCTTTCCCGCGCTTCTTATTCGCAGCAAGCCCCTGCCGCTGATGTTCCACCGGCGTATGCTTGGTCAACGCCGGGCGCGTGTTGCGGTTCTGGCGACGCGCTTCGCGCATCTCTTCAATGGTCGGCGCAGGCACCAGACACTCACGGCGACCGCCAATCAAATGCTTTTTCCCCATCGCTTCCAGCGCCTGGCGAATCAGCGGCCAGTTCGCCGGATCGTGATAACGCAGCAGCGCCTTATGCAGGCGACGCTGCCTGTCTCCCTTCGGCACCACCACATCTTCACTCTTATAACCAATTTTACCCAGCGGGTTTTTGCCGGTGTAATACATGGTGGTCGAATTTGCCAACGGCGACGGGTAGAAGTTCTGCACCTGATCCAGACGGAAGCGGTGGCGCTTGAGCCACAGCGCCAGATTCACCATATCCTCGTCCCGCGTGCCCGGATGCGCGGAGATAAAATATGGGATCAGATACTGCTCTTTTCCGGCCTGTTTAGAGTAAAGGTCAAATAACTCTTTAAAGCGATCGTAGCTGCCCATACCCGGCTTCATCATTTTCGACAGCGGACCTTCTTCAGTATGCTCCGGCGCAATCTTCAGATAGCCGCCCACATGATGGCTCGCCAGCTCTTTAATGTAGCGAGGATCTTCTACGGCGATGTCGTAGCGCACGCCGGAGGCAATTAAGATTTTCTTAATGCCTTTCAGCTCACGGGCGCGGCGATAAAGATTGATCGTCGGCGTATGGTCAGTATCCATATGCGGACAGATATCCGGATAGACGCATGACAGGCGACGACAGGTCTGCTCCGCACGCGGCGACTTACAGCGCAGCATATACATGTTCGCGGTAGGACCGCCCAGATCGGAGATCACGCCGGTAAACCCCGGCACCGTGTCGCGGATCGCTTCGATCTCGTTGATGATAGAGTCTTCTGAACGGCTCTGAATGATGCGCCCTTCATGTTCAGTGATCGAGCAGAAAGAGCAGCCGCCAAAGCAGCCGCGCATGATATTGATCGAAAAGCGGATCATCTCATAGGCCGGAATACGGGCATTGCCGTAAGCCGGGTGCGGCACACGCTGATACGGCAGCGCAAACACGCTATCCATCTCTTCAGTGGAGAGCGGTATGGCGGGCGGGTTGATCCAGACATAGCGGTCGCCGTGTTTTTGCATCAGCGCCCGCGCGCAGCCAGGGTTAGTTTCGTGATGCAGAATACGCGACGCATGGGCGTACAGCACCTTGTCGCCTTTCACCTTTTCAAAGGATGGCAGCAGGATATAGGTTTTTTCCCACGGCTTCGGACGCGGCGGCTGCACGGTAATCGCTTTAGCTTCCTGCTTTTTCGGCGCGACCGGCTTGTTATCCGCGCACGGCAGATCCTCGCCATAGGGATGGGGAATTGGATCGATTTTACCCGGCGTGTCCAGACGAGTGGAGTCGACGCCGCTCCAGCCTGGCAGCGCTTCTTTAACCATAATCGCAGTGTTACGCACATCACGAATCTGATCGATGGTTTCGCCCATTGCCAGACGATGCGCCACTTCCACCAGCGGACGCTCGCCGTTGCCAAACATCAGCATGTCGGCTTTGGAATCGACTAACACTGAACGACGCACAGTATCAGACCAGTAGTCGTAATGCGCGGTACGGCGCAGACTGGCCTCAATGCCGCCAAGGATCACCGGGACATCTTTCCACGCTTCTTTGCAACGCTGGGTATAGACCAGCGTGGCGCGGTCCGGGCGTTTGCCCGCGACGTTATCCGGGGTGTAGGCGTCATCGTGGCGCAGCTTACGGTCAGCGGTGTAACGGTTAATCATCGAGTCCATGTTGCCGGCGGTGACGCCGAAGAACAGGTTCGGTTTTCCCAGACGCATAAAGTCGTCTTTGCTGTTCCAGTCCGGCTGGGCGATGATCCCCACGCGGAAGCCCTGCGCTTCCAGCATACGACCGCAAATCGCCATGCCGAAGCTCGGATGGTCGACGTAGGCGTCGCCGGTTACCAGAATAATGTCGCAGCTATCCCAGCCAAGTTGATCCATCTCGTCACGTGACATCGGCAAAAACGGCGCCGGCCCAAAGCAGGCGGCCCAGTACTGCGGCCAGGAGAAAAGGTCGCGATCCGGTTGGATCAGGGAGATAGCGCTCATAATGCTTCCAAAACGATTGGCAAAAAAATAATCAAAGGTCGGGGATTATAAGCCGTATCTATAGCGAAAATGAAGGAGATTATCGCCTTATATGCAGGACTGGCGCGAAATAGAAACAACTTTCAACGGCCTGGCCTGAGGTGTTTGAAATTGGTCTTATGAATATCTTCAAATTGGTATGCAATTAATTATACCCACGTCTAAAAACGCAGTATCGTCATAACAACAAAAAGTAAAAAAACATCACATTATCAGTAATATATAAAAAAACTTCGCTGAATTGCTCACGACACTGTTTTTACCATGACTTTCTTCTGTGAACCAGATCTCTTTCTTTGGTCTATTGATTAAATTAAATTGGCTGACAGAATTCAGGGGATAAAGAACACCATCACCACGCCTTTCCCCAACGCAACACCTTACGTATCAGCAGGTTATTAATTAATCAACGATAACCACAGGAATCCCAACCTATAAGGAAGCAGATATGAAAAACACACGTTCATTCACAACATCAGCGGTATTACTGGCCGGCTGTTTGCTACTGGCATTTCCAGCGCTCGCCAAAACCACGCTGAAACTGAGCCACAATCAGGATAAAAGCCACGCCGTTCACAAAGCGATGAGCTATCTGGCCGACAAAGCGAAAGCCTATTCGGACGGCGAATTAAATATTCGTATTTACCCCAACGCCACGCTGGGCAACGAACGTGAATCGCTGGAATTGATGAACTCCGGCGCTCTGCAAATGGTGAAAGTCAATGCGGCATCGCTGGAGTCTTTTGCGCCGGAATATAGCGTGTTTAGCCTGCCGTTTTTATTCCGCGACCGCGATCACTACTACAACGTACTGAAAAGCGACTTAGGGAAACGCATTCTCGCGTCCTCCGAAAGCAAAGGCTTCGTCGGCTTAACCTGGTACGACGGCGGCGCCCGCAGTTTTTACGCTGGTAAGCCCATCACTCAACCCGACGATTTAGCCGGTATGAAAATCAGAGTGCAGCAAAGCCCCAGCGCTATCGCGATGGTGAAAGCTCTCGGCGGCGTGCCGACGCCGATGGCGCAAGGCGAACTCTATACCGCGCTCCAGCAAGGCGTGGTCGATGGCGGCGAAAACAACCCCGTGGTTTATGCCGATATGCGTCATGCGGAGGTGGCGAAATTCTATTCCCGCGACGAGCACACGATGGTGCCGGATGTCCTGGTCATCAGTACCAAAGTACTTAACAAATTGAGCGATAAAGAGCGGAAGGCGTTATATAAAGCCGCAGATGAATCCATGCAGCAAATGAAAGATGTCATCTGGCCCGCCGCGGAAAAAGAGGCTTATGAGAGCATGAAGGCCATGAACGCGACTGTTGTTGATATTGATAAATCCGCGTTCAAACAGCGTGTTAAGCCCTTGTTTGATGAGTTCCGCGCAAAAGACGCTCAGTCAGCGAAGGATCTGGAATACATCGAGAATATGTAAATCTGCCGGGCAGGGTTCTCCTGCCCTTTACAGGATGTAATATGCGAATACTCACCAATGCACTGAACAAAATACTGGCCGGGTGCTGCTGTATTATTCTGGCGGTCATGGTTGCCTGCGTATCCTGGCAGGTGGCGGCGCGCTTTATATTCAACGCGCCAAGCAGCACGCTCGACGAATTCACCCAGATTCTTTTTATGTGGATGATTCTGTTAGGCGGCGTCTATACCGCCGGATTAAAAAAACATTTAGCTATCGATTTGTTAGCGCAAAAACTCTCCCGAACGCCCGCCCTCATGCTCGACAGTATCATTCAGGTGATTATTACCGTGTTCGCGCTGATTTTTATGGTGTACGGCGGTGATATTATTGTTGAAAAAGCGGCGCACGTCAGCCAAATGTCCCCGGTATTAAAATGGCCTATGGATAAAGTCTATTGGGTCATGCCGATTAGCGGCGTCATCCTGGTGTACTACACCATTGTGAACGTTATTGATAATTATCATCAGCGCCATCTTCGCTAACGAGGGATATATGGACTTTGAATATATTTACCCAATAATTGTTTTATTTGGCAGCTTTGCCATTATGCTGGCGGTCGGCGTTCCTATTACATTCGCTATCGGGCTGTCGTCCTTATTCTCAATCCTGATAGCCCTTCCCCCGGATGCGGCAATCTCGGTTATTTCGCAAAAAATGACCGTCGGTCTCGATGGCTTTACGCTGCTGGCGATCCCCTTTTTTGTGTTAGCCGGCAATATCATGAATACCGGGGGAATCGCCCGGCGCCTGGTGAATCTGGCTCAGGCGTTAGTTGGCCGCCTTCCCGGTTCGCTGGCGCACTGCAATATTCTGGCGAACACCCTGTTTGGCGCGATATCCGGCTCGGCGGTCGCTTCTGCGGCCGCGGTGGGCGGCATCATGTCGCCATTACAGGAAAAAGAGGGCTACTCTCCGGCGTTCTCTACGGCGATCAACGTCGCTTCGGCGCCGATTGGCCTGATGATCCCGCCCAGCAATGTGCTAATTGTCTATTCGCTGGCTAGCGGCGGCACCTCTGTCGCCGCCCTGTTTTTGGCGGGCTACCTGCCCGGCATCTTAACCGCGCTGGCTTTAATGACGGTAGCGGCGCTGTATGCCCATCGCCACCATTACCCGGTTGCCGAACGCATCAACCTGCGGCAGTTTCTGTCGGTATTCCGCGATTCGTTGCCCAGCCTGTTGCTGATATTTATTATTATCGGCGGCATTATCGGCGGCGTATTTACGCCAACAGAGGCCTCTGCGATCGCGGTAATCTATAGCCTGGCGCTGGCGGCCATTTATCGAGAAATTAATGTGAGTAAGTTGCGCGATATTCTGCTGGATTCGGTAGTAACCAGCTCTATTGTTCTCTTACTGGTCGGCTGCTCAATGGGAATGTCATGGGCGATGACCAATGCTGATGTTCCTGAACTGATTAATGAAATGATTACCAGCGTGTCCGAAAATAAATGGGTCATCTTGCTGATTATCAATCTCATTTTGTTATTCGTCGGGACGTTTATGGATATTACCCCGGCTATTCTAATCTTTACGCCTATTTTCCTTCCCATTGCTCAACATCTGGGAATCGACCCTGTCCATTTTGGCATTATTATGGTTTTCAATTTAACCATCGGACTGTGTACGCCCCTGGTAGGCACTATTTTGTTCGTCGGTTGCAGTATCGGCAAAATCAGTATTGATAAAGTCGTCAAACCGCTATTACCGATGTTTCTGGCACTCTTTGTGGTCATGGCGATGATTTGCTACTTCCCGCAGTTGAGTCTGCTGCTTCCCACGCTGTTTGCTCCTTCCTGAAAACCCTGACGGGTCTGCGCTATTCAGACCCGTACTCGGACGCTTTACGACGCTGGATTCACCAGCATTTGCCCAATCGAGCCGCGGTCAGCCATTTCCAGCGTCTGGCTGTTGAAATAGAACGGGAAGTGCGGCCAGGACGGCTGACCGTAATAGACCAGCAGTTCGACTTGCCCATCCACCCAGACGGTATCTTTCCAGCCTCTATCTTCCGGGAACGGCATAGCGCCGTTGACGTTACGAATCAGGAAAGAGACGCCCTCAATATGGAACGACTGCGGCATATCGGCGCGTACCGTCCAGCGCTCCCAGGTGCCTTGTTGGGCGGTAATATCAATGCGATTCACATCCCACAGTTGGCCGTTAATCCCCGGATCGTCGCCAAGACTGATGTCCCGACTGCGGACAGGCGCGCCGCTCATGATCTCCGTCGGCAACAGACGCATCGGCAGATTATCGGTCACCAGCGGCAGCAATCCGGTTGGCCGTAACGTCAGCACCAGGGTCGAAACCAGAATACTGGAAGGCTCAAAGAAACCGCGAATCCGATCGACTATGCTGGCCGCTTCCCCGCAGGTGATCGAGACTTCGTCGCCGTTGGTCATATCAACCAGGATTTCACGTCGCTCGCCGGGCGCCAGTGACAACTGTTTGACGGAAACCGGCGCAGGTAAAAAGCCCTGATCGCCTGAAATCACATGCAGCGCCCGGCCATCGCTCATCTGAAGCTGATAGCGCCGCGAGTTCGAGGCGTTCAACAACCGTAACCGCACCCAGCCGCGGGACACTTCGACATAGGGGCTTTGCGCGCCGTTCACCAGCAGCGTATCGCCGACAAAACCACCGCTTCCCGGTTCGCTGTACTCCGGCGTCCCAAAGTTATCCAGCCGTTTATCCTGGATAATGACGGGAAAATCATCCACGCCGTAATGGTTCGGAATGGGCAGCGTTTTACTGATGTCGTCTTCGACCAGCCACATTCCTGCCAGGCCGTTATACACCTGCTGCGCGGTGCGGTTAGGCGTGTTAGCGTGATACCACAGCGTCGCGGCGCTCTGACGAATCGGCAACACCGGCGCCCAGTCCGCGTTCGGCGACATCATACGCGCCGGGCCACCCATCAGCGGCCCCGGCACCAGTAAACCAGCAACCGTCATGGAGACATTTTCCGCCAGGCGGTTGCTATAGATGAGTTTAACGTCATCGCCTTTCCAGACGCGGATTGTCGGCCCCAGATAACGACCGTTCACTCCCCAGACCGGCGCGCGCGTGCCTTGCGTAAAGGACCAGTGCGCTCGCTGTAGCGTCATAAACAACGGCTGCCCGCGACGGGACTCCAGCAACGGCGGAACAGGCAACGGCTGTTGCTGACCGGCAGCATTCGCCCTGAGGGGAATCGCGCCTGCACATAGTGCGATTCCCGATGCCTGAAGAAACTGACGCCGACTGAATGACATATAAGCTCCATGTAAAACAGGCTAAAGAGTTGTGCCTGAAAAAATGATTTCTACAATAACAGAGTAAGGCTGCTTAAACCTTACCGGTCGCTTCACGTTCCGCAACCTCTTTATCAAGTTCCGCGATTTTTTGCTCCATTAACGCACGGCAGTGGGCCGCCAGCTCGCGAACCTGATCTTTACCATATTCGCTGACGTCGACTGGCGGCAGCATTTCCACAATAACCAGTCCGTTGTTCAGGCGGTTTAGATTGACTTTGTTAGAGGTGTTGGAAACGCAGACAGGAATGATCGGCACACCAGCCGCGATAGCCGCATGAAACGCGCCGGTTTTAAACGGCAGCAGACCGCGTCCCCGGCTACGCGTACCTTCAGGGAACATCCAGATAGAAATACGGCGCTTTTTAAAATGGTTAACCACTGCCGCAATGGTGCTATGCGCTTTGGCGCGGTTATTACGGTCAATCAACAGATTACCGGTCAGCCAGTACAGTTGCCCAAAAAACGGGATCCAAAGCAGGCTTTTTTTCCCCACCGTCACCGTTGGCGGCTGCACAATATTCGCCGCCGTGACCATATCATAATTATTCTGATGGTTAGCAATATAGATAGCATTGCCATAGTTTTCCGCGTCGGCGGGTTTGCGGCACTCCACTTTCAGGCCAAACAGCGGGGCCAGACGGCCGAACATATGTCCAAACGTCGCCACGTGTTTTGGGTTACGTGGGCTGAAAAGGCAGTAAATAGAACCGAAAACACAGACCAGAATGGAGTAAATAACGGTAACAATAAGACGAAAAATATATAGCATAACAACCTCTGAAGGCCTAAGAGCCCGGCATTCTACGTCACCTGAAATTCAGGTTAGGATTTTGGTAAGTGTGGCTCTCTGGAAAAACGTATTGTTAATCGCAATGCACGAATAAACAACGGTTTTACGGGAAATTTTAATGTTAATCCGATCTGAAACCGTAGGCCGGATAAGACGCTACTGCGTCGTCATCCGGCAACGGCAGAGCGCCGGATGGCGGCTTAGATGCCTTGTCCGGCCTACGGGCGCCCCTGTCTTACTCTTCGCTGTCGCCATGACTTACGCGATGCGGCGAATCAATCTCAATGCGATCGATACGCTGCAGGCCGCGCATTAATGTGCCACGGCGTCCGCGTTCACCGACCACCTTTTGTAACTCTTCAGGGCGCAGTTTGATTTTGCGCTTCCCGACATGGATAGTCAGAGTGCTTTGTGGCGGCAGCACGTACAGGTGCGCCAGTCCATCATCGCCTTTCGCCGCTTCTGCAGAGGGGATATTAATGATCTTATTCCCTTTGCCTTTCGACAGCTGCGGCAGAGAGTCTACCGGGAACATCAACATCCGTCCGGCCTGGGTAATCGCCAGCAGCATATCGTGCTCGTCTTCAATCACCAGCGGCGGCATGACGTGCGCATTTTCCGGCAGTGTAATCAATGTCTTACCGGCACGGTTACGGGCAACCAGATCGTTAAACGTACAAACGAAGCCGTAGCCCGCATCCGACGCCATCAGCAGTTTCTGGTCATCGCCTTCCATCAGCATATGCTCTACGGTCGCCCCCGGCGGCAGCGTGAGTTTGCCGGTCAGCGGCTCGCCCTGCCCACGCGCCGACGGAAGCGTAATGGGATCAATAGCATAGCTGCGCCCGGTGGTATCAATAAACACCACCGGTTGATTGCTCTTACCTTTCACCGCGGCTTTAAAGCTGTCGCCCGCTTTATAGTTAAGCCCCGGCGCATCAATATCATGACCTTTGGCGCTGCGCACCCAGCCCATCTGCGACAGCACGATAGTCACCGGTTCGGACGGCAGCATATCGTGTTCGCTCATCGCTTTAGCTTCTTCGCGCTCACGCAGCGGAGAACGGCGATCGTCGCCATAGGCATCGGCGTCCGCCTGTAGTTCTTTTTTCAGCAAGGTATTCATTTTGCGTTCGGACGCGAGAATGCCCTGCAACTGGTCCCTCTCTTTTTCCAGCTCGTCCTGCTCGCCGCGAATTTTCATCTCTTCCAGTTTGGCGAGATGGCGCAGTTTCAGTTCGAGAATCGCTTCCGCCTGGGTTTCGCTGATGCCGAAACGCGACATCAGCGCGGGTTTTGGCTCGTCTTCGCTACGGATAATCTCAATCACTTCGTCGATGTTGAGAAACGCCACCAGCAAACCTTCGAGGATATGCAGGCGCTTAAGCACTTTCTCCAGACGATAGTTCAGACGACGGCGCACCGTGTCGCGGCGGAACGCCAGCCACTCGGTGAGGATCTCCAGCAGGTTTTTCACCGCCGGACGACCATCCAGACCGATCATGTTCAGGTTAATACGGTAGCTTTTTTCCAGATCGGTGGTGGCGAACAGATGGTTCATCACCTGTTCCATATCCACACGGTTGGAGCGTGGCACAATCACTAAACGCGTCGGGTTTTCGTGATCCGATTCATCGCGCAGATCGTCCACCATCGGCAGTTTTTTATTACGCATCTGCGCAGCAATCTGCTCCAGCACTTTCGCGCCAGAGACCTGATGCGGCAGCGCGGAAATTACCACAGCGCCGTCTTCTTTGGTCCATACCGCGCGCATACGCACGGAGCCCCGCCCGTTTTCGTAAATTTTACGAATTTCCGCACGTGGGGTAATGATCTCCGCTTCGGTCGGGTAATCCGGCCCCTGAACGATATCCAGCAACTGATCCAGCGTCGTTTTCGGCTGCTCAATCAGCGTAATCGCCGCTTTCGCCACTTCGCGCAGGTTGTGCGGCGGGATATCTGTTGCCATGCCCACCGCAATACCGGTGGTGCCGTTCAGCAGGATGTTCGGCAGACGCGCCGGTAACATTTTCGGTTCCTGCATGGTGCCGTCGAAGTTTGGCACCCAGTCCGCCGTCCCCTGACCGAGTTCGCTTAACAGCAGCTCGGCGTATTTGGACAGGCGGGATTCGGTATAACGCATCGCCGCGAATGACTTCGGATCATCCGGCGCGCCCCAGTTCCCCTGGCCATCGACCAGCGGGTAACGGTAAGAGAACGGCTGCGCCATCAGCACCATGGCTTCATAGCAGGCGCTGTCGCCATGCGGGTGATACTTACCCAGTACGTCACCAACGGTACGGGCGGATTTTTTAAATTTAGCGGTGGCGTTCAGCCCCAGCTCTGACATCGCATAGACGATGCGGCGCTGTACCGGCTTCAGGCCGTCGCCAATAAACGGCAACGCACGATCCATGATCACGTACATGGAGTAGTTTAAGTAGGCGTTTTCCGTAAATTCATGTAGCGCAAGGCGCTCTGCCATATCGCTCATTAACAGGGGATCCTCAATCTGCATGCTGACCGTTCGGACGGCAATATTGCCGCAGATAATACCCTATCTCACGGTCTGAGTCACAAACCGTGAGACAGGTGGCGAGGAAGTTAACGAAGCGGCAGATAGATATCCGTCAGCAGCTCATGTTCCGCGACCTCATGGACGAAATTCAGGTACTGGAAGAAGACCGGAAAATCGCGCGGCGTCTCACCGCTGGCGGGTAGCCATTCGCGGAATAAATACCACACGCTCTCCGGGAGGCTGTCGAGCGATCCCTGATGGCGCACCACCGCGCAGCGCCCGCCAGGAATCTCGCTATTCACCACGCCAACGTCATTTTCGGCTATCGGCTGGCGGACGCTGCCGCAGATATCAAAGCGGAATTGAGCCGGCGGCGTCGTCTGCGGGTCGTGCCAGGCAATACCAAAAGTTTGACTGCTGGCAATCGGCGACTGGCCCGTTTCGCGTCGCCATGCAATAAATTTCGCCGCGCTGGCGTTGACCTTATCCGGATGCCCCAGATGCGTCAGCATCGCGACGCGGGTAGGTGGAAATTCAACGATTTTTACGTCCATGACATGCTGCTCCTGTAACGCAAGTTTAGGAACGCGCTGGTGCCAGGCCAGCCAGTCCGGCGATTGCCGAAACCGGCGCGGGCTTTGACCAAACGCGGTTTTGAAAGCACGTGTGAACGACTCCGGATTCTGAAACCCGGCATCCAGCGCGATATCGATAACTTTATCCTGCGGGTTAAACGCCAGCCGCCATGACGCGCGGCGCAAACGCAACCACTGGATATAGCGATAGAGCGGAAGCCCGCTCCAGGTGGTAAACTGCCGGTGAAAATGAAACGGCGAGCTGTGCGCCATCCGGCTTAACGCCTCAATCGACAGAGGCTCATCCAGATGACGCTCAATGTGGTCGCAAACGCGCCGCAGACGTTCGGAATAAGCCGCGCTGATCAGGTCATTCATCACTGCCTCCTTGTGGCCTATTCTGCCCACCGGGCGGCTGTGAATCCTGACCGATCTTGCGCAATGTGGGATTACGGATTCACTTTACGAATCTGTTTTACGTCGATTTCGACAGAGTTCCAGTCTTTATCCACTTCGCCCTGAATTTCAACGGTATCCTGCGGGGTTACGGTCAGGCCGTTCCAGCGCTTGTGGTCAATGTCCACATTGATAGTACCGGTCGCATCTTTAAACACATACAGATCGTCGGAAATGCGCTCGACGATATTCCCGCGCAGCGTTACCCACGCATCGTCACGCAGCGATTTAGCGCTCTCTACCGTCGTGCTGCTGCCGTTCGGGCCGACAAATCCGCCGCCTTGCGTTTGCGTCGCCGACGGGCCGGAGAAACCGCCCTGCTGAGCCGCCAGAACCGGGGTAGAACACAGTGCCATAACGGCAACGATTGCAGCTAATTTTTTCATGATTACTTTTCCCTTTCATGTCGTTTCAGATCCATTTAATAAGGTAATCCTTAACAACTTCTTAAGGCAAAAAAAGAATCTTTTTTTCTGTACATCGCCTGCGGCGACAAGGTTAACTGACGGCAACGCGAGTTACCGCAAGGAAGAACAGATGCGAATTTTACTGGTAGAAGATGACACACTTATTGGCGATGGCATAAAAGCGGGCCTGAGTAAAATGGGTTTCAGCGTCGACTGGTTTACCGAGGGACGTCCGGGCAAAGAGGCGCTTTACAGCGCGCCTTATGATGCGGTTATTTTAGATTTGACGCTGCCAGGCATGGACGGACGGGATATTTTGCGCGAATGGCGCGAAAAGGGTAAACAGGAACCGGTACTGATCCTGACGGCGCGCGACGCGTTAGCAGAGCGCGTCGAGGGGCTACGTCTGGGCGCCGATGACTATTTATGTAAACCTTTCGCGCTCATTGAGGTCGCCGCCCGTCTGGAGGCGCTGGTACGCCGCGCCAGCGGTCAGGCCAGTAGCGAATTGCGCCACGGCCAGGTGACGCTCAATCCAGGCAATCTCGTCGCGACGCTTGCCGGCGAACCACTGGCCCTAAAACCAAAAGAGTTCGCGTTGCTGGAACTCTTACTGCGCAACAAAGGTCGCGTGCTGCCGCGCAAGCTTATTGAAGAGAAGCTGTATAACTGGGATGACGACGTGTCCAGCAATGCAGTGGAAGTCCATGTTCATCATTTACGCCGCAAGCTCGGCAGCGAATTTATTCGCACCGTGCACGGCATCGGCTACACCCTGGGTGACGCATGAAATTGACGCAACGTCTCAGCCTGCGCGTCAGGCTGACGCTTATTTTCCTGATTCTGGTCTCCATCACCTGGGCAATCTCCAGTTTTGTGGCCTGGAGAAAGACGACGGATAATGTCGACGAGCTGTTTGACACACAGTTGATGTTGTTCGCCAGACGGCTTAGCACCCTCGATCTTAACGAGATCAACGCCCCGCAGCGCATGGCGCATACGCCAAAGAAATTAAAACATGGGCATATCGATGACGATGCGCTGGCGTTCGCCATCTTTTCCGCTGACGGCAAAATGTTGCTGCATGATGGCGACAACGGCCAGGATATTCCGTATCGCTATCGCCGGGAAGGTTTCGACAATGGCTATCTGAAGGATGACAACGACCTCTGGCGTTTTTTGTGGTTGAACTCGGCGGACGGCAAGTATCGTATCGTCGTCGGTCAGGAGTGGGATTACCGCGAAGATATGGCGCTGGCGATCGTGGCGGCGCAATTAACGCCGTGGCTGATCGCCCTTCCCTTCATGCTGCTAATTTTATTACTCCTGCTTCACCGCGAGCTCAGACCATTGAAAAAACTGGCGCAGGCGCTACGCTTCCGGTCGCCGGAATCGGAAACGCCGCTCGACGCCAAAGGCGTACCGAGCGAGGTTCGCCCACTGGTCGAAGCGCTTAATCAGCTTTTTAGCCGCATCCACTCCATGATGGTGCGCGAACGGCGATTTACCTCCGACGCCGCCCATGAATTGCGCAGCCCGCTGGCCGCGCTGAAAGTACAAACCGAGGTGGCGCAGCTCTCGGGCGACGATCCGCTATCGCGTGATAAAGCGCTGACCCAGCTCCATGCGGGGATCGATCGCGCCACGCGACTGGTCGATCAGCTACTGACGTTATCGCGTCTCGACTCGCTCAATAATTTGCAGGATGTAGCGGAGATTTCGCTGGAAGAGCTGCTGCAGTCCGCGGTAATGGATATTTATCATCCGGCGCAGCAGGCGAATATCGACGTGCGTTTACAGCTTAACGCCCATGACGTCATACGTACCGGCCAGCCGCTACTCTTAAGCCTGTTAGTGCGTAACCTGCTGGATAATGCGATTCGCTACAGTCCGCAGGGCAGCGTCGTCGACGTTACCTTACATGCCCGCAGCTTCACCGTCAGAGATAATGGCCCCGGCGTAGCGCCAGAGATTCTGACGCATATCGGCGAGCGTTTTTACCGCCCGCCAGGCCAAAGTGTGACCGGCAGCGGTCTGGGATTATCAATCGTCCGCCGCATCGCTACGCTGCACGGCATGACGGTGTCGTTTGGCAACGCCGCGGAAGGTGGATTTGAGGCCGTAGTAAGTTGGTAACAGAGACTTTTGCCAAAAACGCAAAAGACTTTGCACATTTTGCTAATTTCACCGCACCGCCCGTCAGCGTAGAATCAGCAGCAAACGCATTTCTTGAGGACACAAAATGAGTAACATCCTGATTATCAACGGGGCGAAAAAATTCGCGCACTCCAACGGCCAGTTGAATGACACCCTGACCGAAGTTGCCGATGGGCTGCTGCGCGATCTGGGTCATCAGGTTAAGATCGTCCGCGCCGACAGCGACTATGACATTAAAGAAGAGGTGCAGAATTTCGTCTGGGCTGACGTGGTGATTTGGCAGATGCCAGGCTGGTGGATGGGCGCGCCATGGACAGTAAAAAAATATATGGATGATGTCTTTACCGAAGGTCACGGTACGCTCTATGCCAGCGATGGCCGCACGCGTTCCGATGCCGCTAAAAAGTACGGTTCCGGCGGTCTGGTGCAGGGGAAAAAATATATGCTGTCACTGACGTGGAACGCGCCGATGGAAGCATTTACCGAAAAAGATCAGTTTTTCCACGGTGTAGGCGTAGATGGCGTCTATCTGCCATTCCATAAAGCCAACCAGTTCCTGGGCATGGACGCGCTGCCAACGTTTATTGCCAACGACGTGATTAAAATGCCGGATGTTCCGCGCTATACCGCAGAATATCGCAAGCATCTGAGCGAAATTTTTGCTTAACTGGTCATCCTGGAATTAGAAGGAGTTAACCATGCTTACCGTCATTGCCGAAATTCGCACGCGTCCGGGCCAACATCACCGTCAGGCCGTCCTCGACCAGTTTGCGAAAATTATTCCAACCGTTCTTAAAGAAGAGGGGTGCCACGGTTACGCGCCGATGGTGGATCATGCCGCGGGCGTGAGTTTTCAGACTCTGGCGCCTGACTCGATCGTGATGATTGAACAGTGGGAAAGCGTTGCGCACCTTGAGGCACATCTGCAAACCCCGCATATGAAAGCCTACAGCGACGCGGTAAAAGACGATGTGCTGGAAATGAATATTCGTATTCTGGAATCCGGCGTTTAAGTTATTACCCTCGTCTGACGTCGCCCTGATGCGATGCGCAAGTGTCGCCATCAGGCTGCGGCGTCATGTCGGATTCGCTTATCCGGCCTGCGGCATGCAGACCAGATAAAGCGTGCAACAACCGTTACACGTCGAGATCCGCGAGATCGCCTTTTTCCTGTAGCCAGTTGCGTCGATCTTCAGAACGTTTCTTCGCCAGCAGCATATCCATCATCGCATTAGTACGCTGATCGTCTTCATCGCTAATGGTGAGCTGCACCAGGCGGCGAGTATTCGGATCAAGCGTGGTTTCGCGTAACTGCATCGGGTTCATTTCTCCCAGGCCTTTGAAACGCTGTACGTTCGGCTTGCCTTTCTTACGCTTCAGTTGTTCCAGTACGCCCGCCTTCTCTTCTTCCGTCAGCGCGTAATAGACCTCTTTACCCAAATCGATACGGTATAGCGGCGGTAGCGCGACGTAGACATGACCATTCTTCACCAGCGCGCGGAAGTGTCTGACAAACAGCGCGCAAAGCAGAGTAGCGATATGCAAACCATCGGAGTCCGCATCCGCCAGGATACAGATCTTGCCGTAGCGCAGCTGACTCAGATCGTCGCTGTCCGGATCGATACCGATCGCCACGGAAATATCATGCACTTCTTGCGAGGCCAGCACTTCATCGGAAGAGACCTCCCAGGTGTTAAGGATCTTACCTTTGAGCGGCATGATCGCCTGATATTCGCGATCGCGCGCCTGCTTGGCGGAACCGCCCGCCGAATCCCCTTCCACAAGGAACAGCTCGGTCCGATTAAGATCCTGCGCGGTACAGTCCGCCAGTTTCCCCGGCAACGCCGGGCCGCTGGTGAGCTTTTTGCGCACCACTTTTTTTGCGGCGCGCAGTCGCCGCTGCGCGCTGGCAATCGCCATCTCTGCCAGTTGTTCCGCCGCCTGCACGTTCTGGTTCAGCCACAGGCTGAAGGCATCTTTCACCACGCCGGAAACAAATGCCGCACATTGACGCGACGACAGACGCTCTTTGGTCTGCCCGGCAAATTGCGGGTCCTGCATTTTCACGGAAAGCACATAAGCGCAGCGATCCCAGATATCTTCCGCCGACAGTTTGACGCCGCGCGGCAGAATATTGCGGTATTCGCAAAATTCGCGCATCGCGTCGAGCAGGCCCTGGCGCAGACCGTTGACGTGCGTCCCCCCCTGCATGGTCGGGATCAGGTTGACGTAGCTTTCCGTCAGTAATTCGCCGCCTTCCGGCAGCCACAATAGCGCCCAGTCAACCGCTTCCGTTTCACCGTTAAAATTACCGATAAACGGCTTTTCCGGCAGCGTCGGCAGGCCGTTTACCGCTTCGCCCAGATAGTCGTTCAGACCATCCTGGTAGCACCAGCGCTGCTCGCTGTTATTCACTTCATCTTTAAAAGTGATTTCCACGCCGGGACACAGCACCGCTTTTGCTTTCAGAACGTGCATTAAGCGAGAGACAGAAAAACGCGGGCTGTCGAAGAAACTTTCGTCCGGCCAGAAATGGACGCTGGTTCCAGTATTACGTTTACCGCAGGTGCCGACAACCTGCAAATCCTGCACTTTTTCGCCGTTTTCAAACGCGATGTTATAGACCTGACCGTCGCGGCGCACGGTCACTTCCACGCGCTTTGACAGGGCATTTACTACCGAAATCCCCACCCCATGCAGACCACCAGAGAACTGATAGTTCTTATTGGAGAATTTACCGCCGGCATGAAGCCGACAGAGGATCAGTTCTACCGCCGGAACCCCCTCTTCCGGATGGATATCCACCGGCATCCCGCGTCCGTCGTCAATCACTTCCAGCGATTGATCGGCATGTAAAATGACATCCACGCGTTTGGCGTGACCTGCCAGTGCTTCATCCACACTATTATCAATCACTTCCTGACCCAAATGGTTGGGGCGGGTCGTATCGGTGTACATCCCCGGGCGGCGGCGTACCGGCTCAAGCCCAGTGAGTACCTCAATGGCATCAGCGTTATAAGTTTGCGTCATGGTTTAATTAGCAATTCGAATTGATTGTCAGCAACTGTGCAGTCCAAGAAAATCGACAATCTGGTTGAAATAATCTTCGAAGCCCGTGAATGCGTGATTACCACCCTCGGTCACTGTCTGACGGCAGGAGGCGTAATATGCCACCGCCTGGCGGTAATCCAGCACTTCATCGCCCGTCTGTTGCAGTAGCCAGATCAGGTCCGGCGCTTCCAGCGGGTCAATCTGCATGACTTTAAGATCATAAATATGGCGAGACTCTAGCACATATTGCTGCCCGGTGTAGGGGTTCTCGTTCTGACCGAGATAGTCGGTCAGTAATTCAAAGGGCCGCACGGCGGGATTCACCACCACAGCCGGCAGCATAAAACATTGCGACAGCCAGGTGGCGTAATAACCACCCAGCGACGATCCTACCAGCCCTAATGGCGCACCGCCATGCTCAAGCACGAGAGATTCCAGCAACTCCGCCGCATCGGCAGGATACGGCGGCAGCTGAGGGACGATCATCTCAACATGCGGATGACGCTCCGCCAGCCAGTTTTTTAGCTGGCACGCTTTTGCCGAGCGAGGGGAACTGTTGAATCCGTGCAAATAGAGAAGCGTAGACATCAGTATCCTTCCGAAGCGGTATCGGGTCGGAACCGGGTATCCTGCAGGCGATGCACTTCCGTCTCCAGGACGCCGTTCGCCCGGAGCTCCAGCGTACGCCAGCCCGGCGCGATAGTATCCAGCGTAAAGTTCGCGCAGTGCGGTTTGAACTGTACGCAGGTTGACGGCGACGCCAGCAGACGGCGACCGTTCCAGTCAAGATCCAGCTCCTGGTGAATATGTCCGCATAACAGATATTTTACACGCGGGAAATTTGCCAGCACGCTATCCAGCTCACCGGCATTACGCAAGCTGTGCTGATCCAACCAACTGCACCCTGCCGGCAACGGATGGTGGTGCAACAGGAGCAATGTCTGTCTCTCTGGCGCATCGGCGAGCTTACGCTCAAGCCATTCCAGTTGGAACTCGCTCAGTTCGCCATGCGGAACGCCAAACACCTGGCTATCCAGCAACAAAATCTGCCATTGTTCACCGATTAACACGCGTTTAGCCGGGGAAATCCCCGCCTCTTGCAGCGCGCTGTACATTGCCGGCTGAAAATCATGATTGCCCGGTAGCCAAACGCAAGGCGCGCGAAAGCTTGCGATACCCTCAGCAAAATGCTGATAAGCCGCAGCGGATTGATCCTGCGCCAGATCGCCGGTGGCCACGATCAGATCATATTCATACTGTTGCGCCCGAATAGCCTCCAGCACGGCCTGGTAACTTTCCCAGGTATTGACGCCTAACAGCGTTTCATGCTTTTCGGCAAACAGGTGAGTATCTGTAATTTGTAAAATCCTGACTCGGGCCTCACCAGCCAGAGGTAGGGTTAACAGGCTTTCCAAATGGTGTCCTTAGGTTTCACGACGCTAATAAACCGGAATCGCCATCGCTCCATGTGCTAAACAGAATCGTAGCCAGTCGGCCAGAAACTGATTAATTTGATGCTTTTCGTCGCGTTGATGCAACTTTTTATTTGGATAATCATACCGCGCTTTGAAGCGAAAGATCTGCTGGCTTGAACACACTTCAGCCACCATCGCATCATGGTAGAGGCGCACCGTCAGCGACGGCAGGCTCCAGTAGGTGATGGCTGGCGTCGTTTGCTCGATCGTTACAAGCGTAGTGTATCGGGTCGATTCCACAATCGTTAACCGATATTGTACGTTGCCCACCTGATAGCTCACCGTTTCACCGGGGGCGTCATTGCGCGGCAGCAGGCGGCGCAATTGCGAAAAATTGGTTTCGCACAAACGCATCATTTCTGGGAAGTCAGGTGTATAACGCTTCATTTTTTCCACTCGTTTTTTAACTCTTGATGATGCAACTGAAGCCATTGCAAAGCGATGACTGCGGCTGCGTTGTCGATTTTCCCCTCTTCTACCCACTGGTATGCCTGTTCCCGGCTTACCACATGAACCCGAATATCTTCGTTTTCATCCGCCAGACCATGAATACCTACCGCGGTCGTGGCGTCCACTTCACCCACCAGAATAGATGAGCGCTCGCTGGTTCCTCCTGGACTCGCCAGGTAACTGATGACCGGTCGGGTGCGGCCCACGGTCAGCCCTGCTTCTTCCATCGCCTCCCGCCGGGCGACCGCCTCAATGGTTTCGCCTTCTTCTATCATGCCGGCGACCATCTCCAGCAGCCACGGCGTAACGCTTGTGTCATATGCGGCAATACGAATCTGTTCGACCAGCACCACCTCGTCGCGTTCAGGGTCAAAGGGTAGCAAGACGGCGGCGTGCCCGCGCTCAAAAATTTCGCGCTTTACCTCGCCACTCATTTCTCCGTTGAATAAACGATGGCGGAATCGATACACATCCAATGAAAAAAAACCGCGATAGCGCGTTTCCCGTGCAATAATTTCTACATCGCTTTTGGTGAAAGTAACTGGCAAGTTGTCTGATTTACGCATTGTGCTGCCCTGCTAGCAATAATGATTAAATGATGAATTTCCAGGGTGGTTGACTGCTGTTTTATCACCCTTGTGGTAAATTGGTGCCAATTAAGGCTCGTATGGCACGTAACGCCAACTTTTTGCAGTGGCGGATTCTGCTAGAATCAGCAATTATTTTTACAAATTGATCAGCGCTAAATACTGCTTCACAACAAGGAATGCAAATGAAGAAATTGCTCCCCATCCTTATCGGCCTGAGCCTGTCGGGGTTCAGCACACTAAGCCAGGCAGAGAACCTGATGCAAGTTTATCAGCAAGCACGCCTGAGCAACCCGGAATTGCGTAAATCCGCTGCCGATCGCGATGCTGCATTCGAAAAAATTAACGAAGCGCGTAGTCCTTTACTGCCGCAACTGGGTTTAGGTGCCGACTACACCTACAGCAACGGTTATCGCGATGCGAACGGTATCAACTCCAATGAAACCAGCGCTTCTCTGCAATTAACGCAGACGCTATTTGATATGTCGAAATGGCGTGGGCTCACCCTGCAAGAAAAAGCAGCAGGCATTCAGGATGTCACCTATCAGACCGATCAGCAGACGCTGATCCTCAATACCGCGAACGCGTATTTTAAGGTATTGAACGCTATTGATGTGCTTTCCTATACCCAGGCGCAAAAAGAGGCTATCTACCGTCAGTTAGATCAAACGACGCAACGTTTTAACGTGGGTCTGGTCGCCATTACCGACGTGCAAAACGCCCGTGCGCAATATGATACCGTACTGGCGAATGAAGTGACCGCCCGCAACAACCTGGATAACGCGGTAGAAGAGCTGCGCCAGGTAACCGGCAATTATTACCCGGAGCTGGCGTCGCTTAACGTCGAGCATTTTAAAACCGACAAACCCAAAGCTGTTAATGCGCTGTTGAAGGAAGCGGAAAACCGTAACCTGTCGCTGTTGCAGGCGCGTTTAAGTCAGGATCTGGCGCGCGAGCAAATCCGTCAGGCGCAGGATGGTCACCTGCCGACGCTGAATTTAACGGCCTCAACCGGCATTTCTGATACCTCTTATAGCGGTTCTAAAACCAACTCCACCCAGTACGACGATAGCAACATGGGGCAGAATAAAATCGGCCTTAACTTCTCCCTGCCGCTGTATCAAGGTGGGATGGTTAACTCGCAGGTAAAACAGGCGCAGTATAACTTCGTCGGCGCAAGCGAACAGCTGGAAAGCGCGCACCGTAGCGTGGTGCAGACCGTACGTTCTTCCTTTAACAATATTAACGCCTCCATCAGCAGCATCAACGCGTATAAACAGGCGGTCGTTTCCGCGCAAAGTTCTTTGGATGCCATGGAAGCCGGTTACTCGGTCGGTACACGTACCATTGTTGACGTACTGGATGCCACCACCACTCTGTATGATGCCAAGCAGCAACTGGCCAACGCGCGTTATACCTATTTGATTAATCAGTTAAATATCAAATATGCGCTCGGTACGCTGAACGAGCAGGATCTGCTCGCGCTTAACAGTACGTTGGGTAAACCTATCCCGACGTCGCCGGAAAGCGTAGCGCCGGAAACGCCAGATCAGGATGCTGCCGCAGACGGTTATAATGCTCATAGCGCCGCGCCAGCAGTACAGCCGACCGCCGCTCGCGCCAACAGCAATAACGGCAATCCATTCCGGCATTGATAAGTTATTCGCTGGCGCTGCGCTTATCAGACCTGTGCCCTTGTAGGTCTGGTAAGCGCGGCGCTACCTGTCATAAAGCCGCACCTGAACGTAAGACAACGTAAAGATCCTGCTATTCCGCCGCATTCTCGCCTTTTCTCGCTTCAATTTCGACCAGTCATCCTCTATTCTGAAGGCATGTTGTATTTACCACTGGGTCCTGGAAGACAAATATGAAACGGACAAAATCCATCCATCACGCATCATTTCGCAAAAGCTGGAGCGCGCGGCATTTAACGCCGGTCGCCCTGGCGGTTACGGCTGTTTTTATGCTGGCTGGCTGTGAAAAAAGCGATGAAACCGTATCGCTGTATCAAAACGCTGATGACTGTTCAGCGGCGAATCCGGGCAAAAGCGCGGAGTGTACAGCCGCGTATAACAATGCGCTGAAAGAGGCCGAACGTACTGCGCCTAAGTACGCTACACGCGAAGATTGCGTCGCCGAGTTTGGCGAAGGTCAGTGCCAGCAAGCGCCCGCACAGGCTGGCATGGCGCCGGAAAATCAGGCGCAGGCCCAACAATCCAGCGGCAGTTTCTGGATGCCGCTTATGGCAGGTTACATGATGGGGCGTCTGATGGGCGGCGGCGCAGGCTTTGCGCAACAGCCGCTGTTTAGCTCGAAAAACCCGGCCAGCCCTGCATACGGCAAATATACCGATGCGGCAGGTAAAAACTACGGCGCGGCGCAACCGGGCCGGACAATGACCGTACCAAAAACCGCGATGGCGCCGAAACCTGCCACCACAACAACCGTTACCCGCGGCGGTTTTGGCGAATCCGTCGCCAAACAGAGCACCATGCAGCGTAGCGCTGCCGGTACTTCAACACGTTCGATGGGCGGCTGATACGCATGGAAAGAGTCAGTATTACCGAGCGCCCGGACTGGCGCGATAAAGCGACTGAATACGGGTTTAATTTTCACACTATGTATGGTGAACCGTACTGGTGTGAAGACGCTTATTACAAGTTAACGCTCGCCCAGGTGGAAAAACTGGAAGACGTTACCGCCGAGCTGCACCAGATGTGCCTCAAGGTAGTAGAACGCGTCATCGCCAGCGATGAGCTGATGACGAAGTTTCGTATTCCAAAACATACCTGGGGTTTTGTTCGCCAGTCCTGGCAAACGCAACAACCGTCGCTCTATTCCCGCCTCGATCTGGCCTGGGACGGTATCGGCGAGCCTAAGCTGCTCGAAAATAATGCCGACACGCCAACATCGCTGTATGAAGCGGCGTTTTTCCAGTGGATTTGGCTGGAAGATCAGATCAACGCGGGCAATCTGCCGGAAGGCAGCGATCAGTTTAATAGCCTGCAGGAAAAGCTGATTGAACGCTTTGCTGAACTTCGCGAACAGTACGGTTTTCAGTTGCTGCATCTCACCTGCTGTCGCGATACGGTTGAGGATCGCGGCACCATTCAGTATTTACAGGATTGCGCGGCCGAAGCGGAAATCGCCACCGAATTTCTCTATATCGACGATATTGGTCTGGGGGAAAAAGGCCAATTTACGGATCTGCAGGATCAGGTCATTGCGAACCTGTTCAAGCTCTATCCGTGGGAATTTATGCTGCGCGAGATGTTTTCCACCAAGCTGGAAGATGCCGGCGTGCGCTGGCTGGAACCGGCCTGGAAAAGCATTATCTCCAATAAAGCGTTGTTGCCGCTGTTGTGGGAGATGTTCCCGGACCATCCGAATCTGTTGCCTGCGTATTTCGCCGAAGACGAACATCCGCCAATGGATAAATATGTCGTGAAACCGATCTTCTCCCGCGAAGGGGCGAACGTATCGATTATTGAAAACGGTAAAACGATCGAATCCGTGGAAGGCCCGTATGGCGAAGAGGGTATGATCGTGCAACAGTTCTATCCGCTGCCAAAATTCGGCGACAGTTACACCCTGATTGGTAGCTGGCTGATTAACGATCAACCCGCCGGAATTGGTATCCGTGAAGATCGGGCGCTGATCACCCAGGATCTCTCCCGCTTCTATCCGCATATTTTTGTCGAAGGATAGATTTTCCTGTAAGCCCGATGCGCGTAGCGCCATCGGGCAATCATTCCGCGCCTTATCCGGCCTACCCCACCTGCACCGACAACATACTTATACTGCCCATCTCAATACCGTCGACCGGGATGGTGATAGGTTCCTTGCCGTCCCAGGCGCCAAGTACATACAGCAAAGGCAAAAAGTGCTCCGGCGTCGGGTTCGATAAGGCGCCCCCTTCATGTTGCAGATAATTCACCAGCGGGTGCTGTTCTACCGGCCCCTGCCACGTCAGGTTGGCTTTCACAAAGTCATTAAATGACGCCGCCCAGGGATACGGTATATTGTCACCGTGCCAACGCACAGTCCGCAGGTTATGAACCACATTCCCGCTGGCCACCAGCATCACGCCTTCGTCACGCAGCGTCGCCAGTTTACGGCCCACCTCAAAATGCCATGCCGCCGGTTTGGTACTATCAACACTAAGCTGCACCATCGGGATATCCGCATTCGGATACATCTTGATCAATACGCCCCAAGAGCCGTGATCAAATCCCCACGCTTCTTTATCGAGCGCGACGGGAACGGGAGCCAACAGTTCAACCAGACGCTGCGCCAGCGCAGGCGATCCAGGGGCCGGATAATGCGTGTCATACAGCGCCTGCGGAAAACCGCCAAAATCATGGAGAGTTTGCGGCCTTTCCATCGCTGTGACGCCAGTCCCACGGGTATACCAGTGCGCCGACACCACCACTATCGCCTGTGGTCGCGGCAGGGCTTCCCCCAATCGCCGCCAGGCGCGGGTATAATCATTATCGTCCAGCACGTTCATCGGGCTGCCATGCCCCAAAAACAATGCTGGCATACACGTTAAAGACATGATGTTATCCTTACAGGAAAGACATTTTGTTAACATCACCATACGCTTTCTTCACAGAGGAAGAACTCAGATAACTATGATGAAGATCATCAGTTATTTTGAAGGTCAGGTTCGGACGGCAAATTGATAAGGAGTAATGGATGTCAGTACCACTTATTCTGACCTTACTGGCGGGCGCTGCCACCTTTATTGGCGCGTTTCTTGGCGTTCTTGGCCAAAAACCGTCTAACCGCGTGCTGGCTTTTTCGCTGGGCTTCGCCGCAGGGATCATGCTGCTCATCTCGCTGATGGAGATGCTGCCCGCCGCGCTTGATACCGAGGGGATGTCGCCTGTACTGGGCTACGGAATGTTTATTATCGGCCTGTTGGGCTACTTCGGGCTGGACCGCCTGCTTCCTCACGCTCATCCGCAGGATCTGGTGCAAAAAAGGCAGCAGCCGCTTCCCGGCTCGATAAAACGCACTGCGATTTTATTGACGCTCGGCATTAGCCTGCACAACTTTCCGGAAGGGATCGCCACCTTTGTCACTGCCAGCAGCAATCTTGAACTGGGTTTCGGCATCGCACTGGCGGTGGCGTTGCACAATATTCCTGAAGGTCTGGCGGTTGCCGGCCCGGTTTATGCCGCGACGGGCTCAAAACGTACCGCGATTTTTTGGGCCGGTATCTCCGGCATGGCGGAAATTCTTGGCGGCGTACTGGCGTGGCTGATTTTGGGCAGCCTGGTTTCACCGATCGTTATGGCGGCTATCATGGCGGCAGTCGCCGGCATTATGGTGGCGCTCTCCGTCGATGAACTGATGCCGCTGGCAAAAGAGATCGATCCTAACAATAACCCCAGCTATGGCGTGCTTTGCGGTATGTCCATCATGGGGCTCAGTCTCGTCATTTTGCAGACGATAGGTATCGGTTAAGAGAAACGTCGCGCCGGATGCAGGCCTTTAGCCAGGCAACATCCGGCTGCCCGTCAAGGATATGCGCTATTTCTGCTCATTCATCACGCTGTCGCCTTCGCTCGTCTGGCGAAAACGTTTCGTTCGCGCTTCAAGTAATGCATCTCTGTCTTGCCGAAACGCTCTGCAATAACGCTTCATATGGCAAATATACCCTACTACCACCAGAACGATTAATATTATCCAATACCAGGCAATAAACATCCTTTTTACCCTTAAAATTTAACATCACTAAACATTTAACGTTAAAATTTTACATACCCTTATTTTGACGTATTCATATACTGGCATATTTGTGGAACAAATAAATGATTTTGATCATATAAATCAGTGGTGAAACACAATAATGAAAGAGGTATTAAGCAGAAAACAATGTCGATAAGATCACACTTCGTACTAATTTATATTGTTCTTAAAATATCACACTCCTACTATCGACTCACTCAGGCAATTAAAAAATATTGATACAGAATATACTTTAAAATAAGTAACAGCATCATGACTTATATTTAAAGACCAATCATTTACCTCATTTATTATTCATAAAAACATAGTATATTCAGAAGTATTATATTTAGAAGTTGTATATAAGGAGATATATCCATGTTTGACCAATACCGGAAAACAATACTTGCCGGTGCCGTCGCACTGACATGCGGACTCACCGCAGCCAGTACGTTTGCCGCAGGTTTTCAACCGGCACAGCCCGCAGGAAAATTAGGCGCAGTCGTTGTCGATCCTTACGGAAATGCCCCTCTCACCGCGCTGGTGGAATTAGATAGCCATATTATTTCAGACGTTAAAGTTACTGTACATGGCAAAGGGGAAAAAGGCGTTCCTATTACTTATACCGTTGGGAAAGAGTCTTTAGAAACCTATGACGGTATTCCTATTTTTGGCCTTTATCAGAAATTTGCCAACAACGTCACGGTAGAATATAAAGAAAACGGCAAAGCCATGAAGGATGACTATGTGGTGCAGACGTCCGCCATCGTCAACCATTATATGGATAACCGTTCTATTTCAGATCTCCAGCAAACGAAAGTTATTAAAGTCGCGCCAGGATTTGAAGATCGCCTTTATCTGGTAAATACCCATACCTTTACGCCGCAGGGCGCTGAATTTCACTGGCACGGCGAAAAAGATAAAAATGCGGGCATTCTTGATGCCGGCCCGGCGGGCGGGGCTTTGCCTTTCGATATCGCCCCTTATACGTTTGTGGTCGACACCCAGGGTGAATATCGCTGGTGGCTGGATCAAGATACCTTCTACGACGGCCACGATATGAATATCAACAAACGCGGCTACCTGATGGGTATTCGTGAAACGCCTCGCGGCACCTTTACCGCGGTGCAGGGCCAACACTGGTACGAGTTTGACATGATGGGGCAAATTCTTGCCGATCACAAACTGCCGCGCGGGTTCCTGGATGCGTCTCATGAATCCATCGAAACCGTGAACGGCACCGTACTGCTGCGCGTCGGCAAACGCGATTACCGCAAAGAAGACGGCATACATGTTCATACGATTCGTGACCAAATCATTGAGGTTGATAAGTCTGGCCGCGTAGTAGACGTTTGGGATTTAACCAAAATCCTCGACCCTATGCGTGATGCGCTGCTCGGCGCGCTGGATGCGGGCGCAGTATGCGTGAACGTCGATCTGGCCCATGCCGGACAGCAGGCGAAACTCGAACCGGATACGCCGTATGGCGATGCGCTTGGCGTTGGTGCCGGTCGTAACTGGGCGCACGTCAACTCTATCGCTTATGACGCGAAAGACGACTCCATCATCCTTTCTTCCCGCCATCAGGGTATTGTAAAAATTGGTCGCGATAAGCAGGTGAAATGGATACTGGCACCGTCTAAGGGCTGGAATAAGCAGCTAGCCAGTAAATTGCTGAAACCGGTAGACGATCATGGTAAGCCGTTGACCTGTGACGAAAACGGCAAGTGTAAGGATACCGATTTCGATTTCACCTATACCCAACATACGGCATGGCTTTCCAGCAAAGGCACGTTAACGGTCTTTGATAACGGCGATGGTCGCGGCCTGGAGCAACCGGCTCTACCGACCATGAAATATTCCCGTTTTGTCGAATATAAGATCGATGAGAAGAAAGGCACCGTACAACAAGTTTGGGAATACGGTAAAGAACGTGGATATGATTTCTATAGTCCTATTACCTCGGTTGTTGAATATCAAAAAGACCGCGACACCATGTTCGGCTTTGGCGGTTCTATTAACCTGTTCGACGTTGGTAAACCCACAGTCGGCAAACTGAATGAGATTGACTATAAAACGAAAGAAGTGAAAGTTGAAATTGATGTGCTGTCGGATAAACCCAACCAGACTCACTATCGTGCATTACTGGTTCATCCAACGCAAATGTTTAAATAAATAACGGGAAGGAATTAATATGTCATCTAAATGGATTACCTCTTTATTTAAAAGCGTAGTATTAACCGCGGCATTGGTCACTCCTTTTGCGGCATCGGCTTTTACCGAGGGCACAGATTATATGGTTCTGGAGAAACCGATTCCTAATGCGGATAAAACGCTGATTAAGGTATTTAGCTACGCCTGCCCTTTCTGCTACAAATATGACAAAGCCGTAACAGGTCCGGTTTCTGATAAAGTAGCCGATCTCGTTACGTTCACTCCGTTCCACCTGGAAACAAAAGGCGAATATGGCAAACAGGCCAGCGAAGTATTTGCAGTCCTGATCGCCAAAGATAAAGCTGCCGGGATTTCGTTATTTGATGCTAAATCACAATTCAAAAAAGCGAAGTTCGCCTGGTATGCGGCTTACCATGATAAGAAAGAGCGCTGGTCAGATGGGAAAGATCCGGCGGCATTTATTAAAACCGGGCTGGACGCCGCAGGCATGAGCCAGGCTGATTTTGAAGCGGCGCTGAAAGATCCTGCCGTTCAGGAGACGCTGGAAAAATGGAAAGCCGCCTATGACGTTGCCAAAATTCAGGGTGTTCCGGCTTACGTCGTCAACGGCAAGTACCTTATCTATACCAAAAACATCAAATCCATCGATTCTATGGCTGAACTCGTTCGGGAACTGGCCACTAAAAAATAAGCAGGGAAACGATTATGGATTTTATTAAGGGATTATGGCGAGACCTACGCGCAAGACCAGTGGATACGCTGGTGAGATGGCAGGAACAGCGCTTTCTGTGGCTGTTAATGGCCATCGCGATGGGAGGATTAATTATCCTGGCGCACTCGTTCTTCCAAATCTACCTCTACATGGCGCCGTGCGAGCAGTGTGTTTACATCCGTTACGCGATGTTTGTGATGGTAATTGGCGGGGTGATTGCGGCGATAAATCCCAAAAATATCGTGCTGAAGCTGATTGGCTGCATCGCGGCGTTTTATGGCAGCATTATGGGCATTAAGTTTTCTATTAAGCTTAATGGTATCCATCATGCGGTACATAATGCGGACCCCGATTCACTTTTTGGCGTGCAAGGATGTTCGACTGACCCGACCTTTCCTTTCAACTTACCGTTGGCGGAATGGGCGCCGGAGTGGTTTAAACCTACCGGAGACTGCGGTTATGACGCGCCTATCGTCCCTGATGGCGTAACGCTCAGTAGCGTACAGCAGTGGTTTGTCGATCTCTACCAGCAGTCCGAAGGCTGGTATCTGCTTCCGCCCTGGCACTTTATGAACATGGCGCAGGCATGTATGTTGGCCTTTGGGTTGTGCCTGATTCTGCTGCTGGTGATGAGCGGCGCCTGGGCATTGAAACTGGCCAGAGGAAAATAACCTGAATAGATAAACCAAAGCAGAGGTCTGCATTCAGGCCTCTGCTTTTCTCACAATAATTTTACCATTCAGCTTATTCGTCGTTCTTTGAAACTGAACGATATGGCACCGAAGGAATACAAAAAAGCCGATGACATCTCATCGGCTTTTTTCAACCATGATCCGTTCGATCAGCTGGCTTTGCGCTCATGCGCCTGGCGGTAAGCCACCAGATCTTCAATCGTGACCACCGCCATATTATGCTGGCCTGCAAACGCGATACACTCCGGCGCGCGCGCCATCGTCCCATCGTCGTTAGTCAACTCGCACAGTACGCCTGCAGGTTTAAAACCGGCCAGCGTCATCAGATCGATGGTCGCCTCCGTATGACCGCCGCGCGTCAGCACGCCGCCCGCCTGAGCGCGCAGTGGGAAAACGTGCCCCGGACGGTTAAGATCGGACGGTTTTGCGCCATCCTTAATTGCCGCACGCACCGTAGTGACACGGTCAGCGGCGGAAACGCCGGTGGTCACGCCTTCTGCGGCTTCAATGGTCACGGTAAAACCGGTGCCGTAGGCGCTGGTGTTGTTTTCCACCATCATTGGCAAGTCGAGCTGCTTACGACGGTCTTCAGTAATACACAGGCAAACAATACCGCTACCGTGACGAATGGTTAACGCCATCTGTTCTACGGTCATCGTCTCTGCGGGGAAAATCATATCGCCTTCGTTTTCACGATCTTCATCATCAAGCACCATCACACCGCGTCCTTCACGCAGCGCATCCAGTGCAAGTTCAACACGTTCAAAAGGCGTACCAAAAGAGGAAAGTAGCGTCTGATTCATGGTAAAAAAACCTCATTAACATTATGGTTACCAGAATCAGGGCAGTCTTAGGAGTGCCGACAAGCGGCAAAAAAATAACGTGAGCGGGTCCATGCCCGACTGGATCGTTACCCTCTCCCATCCGGACTTTAACCGTCGGCCCCGGAATTACACCGGATCTGCTGACCTTTTCGCTATGGCAAAAAGCGCTCGCGGGCTTTCAACCTGCTCTCCGCGTTCCGTCACGGCGCGCCGTGATGAGAAATGCGTTAAACATCGCTGATTTACCGCCGGTGGGGAATTTCGCCCCGCCCTGAGAATAAGCGGGTTAACTATAACGCTATTGATTACCTTCATCAACGCCTTTACTCCGTATGACGTCACACAATTCTGGTTTATGGCGTCCACATATCGCACTACAATAAGAGCTAACACTTATCAGTTCAGGGAAACCACAATGATTGACCCGAAAAAAATTGAGCAAATCGCACGCCAGGTTCATGAGTCAATGCCGAAAGGTATTCGCGAGTTCGGGGAAGATATCGAGAAAAAAATCCGTCAAACGCTGCAATCTCAGCTGACGCGTCTCGATCTGGTGAGCCGCGAAGAGTTTGATGTCCAGACTCAGGTCTTGCTGCGCACCCGGGAAAAACTGGCGCTGCTGGAGCAACGCCTCAGCGAACTGGAAGCTCGCGACAAGCCTGAAGAAGTAAAACCTGCGCCCGCCATTCCGCCAGTCGATCCACAACAAGAGTAAAAACGTGAACGGGCCTGACGGCCCGCTCATATAAGATCTGAATAATGCCCTGCACCTGTAAAGGGAGCCTGCATTAGTGTTCTAATTCTAACCTTTTCGCCTGAGTCGCCTGCTGGCAGTAAAGCGCGTAACGCTTGCAAAACCAGTCGCGATGCTCCTCGTCCATATTGCCGGTTACCGCCTGGATATCAACAGGACGCCCCTCCGCCTGCATTCTGGCAAAACTGCGCGCCAGAAAATCGAAATTATTTAATGAATAGACGTTATTGTTGTTCATCAGCATACCCTCCAGTTATTGAATTCTGTTAAGGCTATATGCTTTTTCTGATTTCAGTATTTCCCTATATGTACGGCGGTTTTATACATAACGTGCGCAAATTTAATGCGCAAAATCACAATATTCACCAAAGATAACGACGGATAAATCGCTTTTCGGACTTAAGGAGATATGGGTCACATGATATTGTAACGCAATGAAATAACAAGCATGAAAATTATCACGCGAACATCCTTCTGAAGGCGGCGACAAGGATAGAAAATATGACCTTATTTGCGGAGTATAACAGCCCCTATCTGTTTGCCATCGCGTTCGTTTTCTTTATCGGCGTGCTGGAGATGATTTCGCTGATTTTTGGCCACTTTCTTTCAGGCGCGCTCGACGCCCATCTCGATCATTATGACGCCCTGTCATCCGGCCCTGCGGGCCAGGCGCTTCATTATCTGAATATTGGACGCGTTCCCGCCCTGGTCGTCCTCTGTCTATTGGCCGGTTATTTCGGCCTCTTCGGTATCCTCATCCAGCATGGCGGGATCATGCTCTGGCAAGCGCCGCTCAGCAATCTGCTGCTGGTCCCGTTGAGCATTGTCCTGTCGGTCTTTGCCGTGCATTACAGCGGAAAAATCCTCGCGCCCTGGCTACCCAGAGATGAAAGCTCCGCCCTCCGGGAAGAGGAATTTATCGGCGGCATGGCGATTATTACCGGCCACGCCGCCGTCGCCGGTACACCTTGCGAAGGAAAATTTACCGATAAGTTCGGCCAGATTCACTATTTACTGCTGGAACCCGAAAAGGGAAAAGAATTTAAAAAAGGAGACAAGGTGCTGATTGTCTGCCGACTTTCCGCAACGCGTTATTTGGCTGAGCGTACCTTCTATGTTTAATTGAGAGGAACTTACATAATGGATGATGTTTTTGGCATATTGCCATCATGGATGTTTACCGCCATCGTTGCGGTTATCGTCTTACTAATTATCGGGATCATTTTTGCTCGCCTCTATCGCCGCGCATCTGCGGAACAGGCATTTGTCCGTACCGGGCTTGGCGGGCAAAAAGTGGTGATGAGCGGCGGCGCTATTGTGATGCCAATCTTTCACGAAATTATTCCGATCAATATGAATACCCTAAAACTTGAAGTCAGCCGTGCTACCGTCGACAGCCTGATCACCAAAGATCGTATGCGCGTTGACGTGGTCGTCGCTTTCTTCGTACGTGTAAAACCCTCTGTTGAAGGTATTGCCACCGCCGCACAAACGCTTGGCCAGCGAACGCTGTCGCCGGAAGATCTGCGTATGCTGGTTGAGGATAAATTCGTTGACGCCTTACGCGCTACCGCGGCCCAGATGACGATGCATGAGCTACAGGATACGCGTGAAAACTTCGTTCAGGGCGTACAAAACACCGTTGCGGAAGATTTGTCGAAAAACGGCCTGGAGCTGGAAAGTGTCTCATTAACCAACTTTAACCAAACGTCCAAAGAGCATTTCAATCCAAACAATGCCTTTGATGCCGAAGGTCTGACGAAACTGACGCAGGAAACCGAACGCCGCCGTCGTGAACGTAATGAAGTGGAACAGGATGTGGAAGTGGCGGTGCGCGAAAAGAACCGCGACGCGCTTGAGCGCAAGCTGGAAATCGAGCAACAAGAAGCCTTTATGACTCTGGAGCAGGAGCAACAGGTTAAAACCCGCACCGCCGAACAAAACGCTAAAATTGCCGCTTTTGAGGCCGAGCGCCATCGTGAAGCAGAACAGACGCGCATTCTTGCTGAGCGGCAGATCCAGGAGACGGAGATCGAACGTGAGCAAGCAGTACGGTCCAGGAAAGTTGAGGCCGAGCGTGAAGTACGTATTAAAGAGATCGAACAGCAACAGGTGACAGAAATCGCCAACCAGACGAAATCTATCGCCATTGCCGCCAAATCCGAGCAGCAATCGCAAGCGGAAGCGCGCGCCAACGACGCGCTGGCCGATGCGGTTCGCGCCCAGCAAAACGTAGAAACCACCCGCCAGACCGCCGAAGCGGATCGCGCCAAGCAGGTCGCTCTGATCGCCGCGGCGCAGGATGCGGAAACCAAAGCGGTCGAACTGACCGTTCGGGCAAAAGCAGAGAAAGAAGCGGCAGAATTGCAAGCCGCCGCTATCATCGAACTGGCGGAAGCAACGCGTAAAAAAGGTCTGGCGGAAGCCGAAGCGCAACGGGCGCTGAATGACGCTATCAACGTACTATCTGACGAACAAACCAGCCTCAAATTTAAACTAGCGCTCTTACAATCGTTGCCTGCTGTTATTGAGAAGTCTGTTGAACCGATGAAATCCATCGACGGCATTAAGATTATTCAGGTCGATGGCCTCAATCGCGGCGCGACGGCGGGCGACGTCGCCGCTGGCGGCGCTAACGGGGGAAACCTGGCGGAACAAGCGTTATCTGCCGCGCTCACCTATCGTACCCAGGCACCGCTGATCGATTCGCTGTTAAACGAGATTGGCATCGCTGGCGGCTCGCTAAAGGCGCTGACCACGCCGTTGGTTTCATCGGCAACGGATGAGATTAATCGCGAAGCAACGATAAAAGAGCAATAACCCCCCGCCATATCTCCTGTCCCTGGTCATAAGACCGGGGATTTTTTTATCTTTTTTCCACCTTGTCTGTACAAAGCGTTATGACCAGCAGGCCATTTTGCGTGGGCGATCCAGTAACGCAAAATCGGCGGGAGAAAGCCCTTGCGCCAGACAGGCCACTCACCAACAATCGCGATGTCAGCAAGGGGCTGAAACGGGAAAGCCCCTCCCGAGGAAGGGGCTTTAATAAGGAAAGGGTTATGATGCACCAGGTCATCATACTGATTGTTCTGTTACTGATAAGTTTCGCAGCTTACTAACAGACAATCAGAGGGGGGGAGAGATCCCCTCTCACCCTTATTCCTTTACTTTAGGTCGAAAAAAAAGCAGCGTCAACCGCGAGATACGCGTCGAAACAAAATGTCCGACGCGCCTTCAAAATCAGCGCCCGCCGCGTCTGTAACGCCTGATGACGCGGTTTTACTTCTCGCTCTCGGTCTGGATCTTTTTGATGATATTGGTCGTGGAACAACCATCTTCGAAGTTCAGCACCATGACTTCACCGCCGTTGGCCCAGACCTCTTCGCTGCCCGCGATCTCTTCCGGCTTATAGTCGCCGCCTTTTACCAGCAGATCCGGCAGAATACCGGCAATCAGTCGTTGCGGCGTATCCTCTTCAAAAGAGACAACCCAGTCGACCGACTCCAGCGCGCCTAGCACGATCATACGCTGTTCGAGCGGATTAACCGGACGGCTTTCGCCCTTCAGGCGTTTAGTCGAGGCGTCACTATTGACCGCAACAATCAGGCGGTCGCCCAGTTTGCGCGCGTTCGCCAGATAAGAGACATGGCCCGCGTGCAGAATATCGAAAACGCCGTTGGTCATGACCACTTTCTCGCCACGCTTACGCGCGCTGGCGACGGCCTGTCTCAACTCCTCTTCGGTCATAACGCCGAAGCCGGTATCCGCGCGTCCGCGCACTGCGTTTTCCAGCTCAATAGGGGAAACCGTTGACGTCCCGAGTTTACCTACCACTACGCCCGCCGCCGCATTGGCGAAATAACACGCCTCTTCCAGGGTATTTCCCGCCGCCAGCGTCGCCGCCAGCACGCCGATCACCGTATCGCCCGCACCGGTAACATCATAAACTTCCTGCGCCTGCGTCGGCATATGTAGCGGCGCTTTATTCGGTTGCAGCAGCGTCATTCCCTGTTCGGAACGCGTGACCAACAGCGCGGAAAGGTCGTAATCAGCAATGAGTTTCATGCCGCGTTCAACCAGTTCGTCTTCGCTTTTACATTTCCCCGCGACCGCCTCAAATTCAGAAAGGTTTGGCGTCAGCAGCGTGGCGCCGCGGTAACGTTCAAAATCCGTTCCTTTCGGATCGATGAGCACCGGCACGCCCGCCTGGCGCGCCAGGGAAATCATAGTCTGCACGCTGGTCAGAGCGCCTTTGGCATAATCGGACAATACCAGCGCGCCGATCGATCCCAGCGCCTGGTTGATACGCTCATGCAACGGCTGCGGGTCCACGCCCTCAAAGCCTTCTTCAAAATCAAGACGAATGAGCTGCTGATTACGTGATAGTACGCGCAGTTTGGTAATCGTCGGATGCGTCGGCACAGAAACGAAGTCGCACTTCACATTGACCTCCGCCAGCGTTTTGCTCAGCGCGCGCGCGGCGTCATCAATACCCGTCAGGCCGACCAGACGGGCGTTCGCTCCCAGAGACGCAATGTTCATCGCCACGTTCGCCGCGCCGCCCGGGCGTTCCTCAACGGTATTTACCTTAACCACGGGCACCGGCGCTTCCGGTGAAATACGGCAAGTGGGGCCATACCAATAGCGATCCAGCATTACATCACCCACAACCATGACGCCTGCACGTTCAAACGCTGGCAGATTTACTTTCATTCCTGTCTCCTGAGAGATTCAAAATTTGCGCGCGATAATAGCATAATTCAAACGGCTACCAGCCACTTCCGCCAGCTTGCCTGCACCAGCGCGCGCTCTTTGCTAAAACACGTCTGCGCCACATGACCGGGAAGCTCCTGCAACGCCAGGTGGTGCAGTTCATCACGCAGTGTGGTGTAGGCTACCGTCAGCGCCTGCGCCTCGTGTTCATCCATAATGCCGTTTTGCGCCAGAAGCTCCAGGATGCGCACGTTATCAGACCAGCGCGTTAATTTAGGTTTTTCATGAGCGTAGCGCAGTACCAGATATTGCGCGATAAACTCAATATCCGTAATACCGCCTTCATCAGCTTTAATATCAAAACGATCACGATGCTTATTGCCGAGATGCGCCCGCATTTTCTCGCGCATTTCACGCACTTCAGTCTGCAATGTCTTGCCGTCGCGCGCCGTCGTCATGATAGTGCGGCGCACCGCATCAAACTGTGAGGTAAGCTGCGGGTCGCCATATACCACGCGAGCGCGTACCAATGCCTGATGTTCCCAGGTCCAGGCTTCATGCTGCTGATAATCGGCAAACGCGTCCGCTGAAGTCACCAGCATTCCCGCCGCGCCAGAGGGGCGTAGACGCGCATCCACCTCATACAAAATGCCGGAGGAAGTGCGCGTACTGAACAGATGCATAATGCGCTGCGCCAGGCGCAGATAAAACTGCCGCCCGTCGATTTCGCGTTCGCCGTTGGTCATGACGTCCATCGGACAGTCATGCAGGAAGATGAGATCCAGATCGGAACTGTAGCCCAGCTCCCATCCGCCCAACTTGCCATAACCGACAACCGCAAACCCCCGCCCCTGGCGCTCGTCCAGATGCGCTGGCTGACCATAACGCGCAACCATTTGCGTCCACGCCTGCTGCACCACAGCATCAATCATCGCCTCCGCCAGCCATGTGAGGTGATCGCTTACTTTCATCACCGGCAGCGTACCGGCAATATCCGCCGCCGCAATCCGCAAAAGCTGTGCCTGTTTAAACTGGCGTAATGCCTCCAGTTGTTGTTCTTCGTCCTCTTCCGGCACGCGCAGCAAATATTGGCGTAATTCGTCGCGGTAAGCGTCGGTAGCCGTCGGCTGATAAAGCGTGCCGGGGTCGAGCAGTTCATCAAGCAACAACGGATAACGCGCCAATTGGCTCGCTATCATTGGCGAAGCGGCGCAGAGCATAATCAGGTGTTTCAGCGCGCCGGGAAATTCGCTCAGCAGCTCCAGATAGGTGGTGCGAGTGACAATCCCCGCCAGCAACGGCGTTATCCGCGATAGCGTAACAGCGGCGTCTTCGCGAGAACAGACATCAGCAAGCAGGTGCGGCATCAGTTGGTCCAGCACTTGCCGCCCGCGCGGGCCGATAGGGCGTTTATCCAGTTCCTTACGGAAGTCAGCGATGAGGGTCAGAACCTGTCGCCGCTCCTCATCGGCTAAATGCGCCAGCACTGGCGTCGAATCATCCTCCTGTAGCGCATCCTGCCATACTTCACGCCACGGCTCTGAACGTTCTTCCTCCTGCGGGGTATCGGCTTCATCATCGCCAATTAATTCGTTGAATACGCGGCGTACATTAGCCATATGATCCGTCAGTTCACCAACAAGCTGCGGCCAGTTCTCCGCCTTCATTCCCCAGGCCAGCCGCGCCCGATTCAGATCGTCGGCAGGCAACGTTTGCGTCTGTTCGTCATTGATGCTTTGCAGCAGATTCTCCAGACGACGTAGAAAAAGATAGGCCACGCGCAGTTGCGCCACGTCATTCTCAGGCAGCAAATGCAGCGCAGCGATAGCATCCAGCGTCGGCAGTAACGAACGCGACTGTAGCGACGGCTCGCGTCCGCCGCGGATGAGCTGGAATACCTGCACGATAAACTCAATTTCACGAATACCGCCCGCGCCAAGTTTAATGTTGTCTTTCAAACCGCGGCGTCGCACTTCGCGGGCGATCATCCCTTTCATATTACGTAGCGACTGGATGACGCTGAAATCGATATAGCGGCGGAAAACGAAAGGCCGCAGCATGGCGCGTAATTCACGAGACCAGGCGTCGTCGTTATCGCCCATTAGCCGCGCTTTCACCATGGCGTAGCGTTCCCAGTCGCGTCCTTGCTCCTGATAGTAATCCTCCAGCGCGGCAAAACTCAGTACCAGCGGGCCGCTGTCGCCAAACGGTCGCAGGCGCATGTCCACCCGATAGACAAAACCGTCCATTGTGGGCTGATCCAGCGCTTTGATCAGCCGCTGCCCGAGACGCGTAAAAAACTGGGCGTTATCGAGTTCACGACGCCCGCCCCGGGTCTCGCCATGTTCCGGCCAGGCGAAAATCAGATCGATATCAGACGAAAAATTCAGTTCGCCGCCGCCCAGCTTGCCCATGCCTAAAATCAACAGCGGCTGCGGAACGCCCTGCGGGTTACAGGGGGTTCCCCATTCGCGGCAACAGGCGGCATACAGCCAGTCGCGCGCCCCCACAATGAGCGTCTCCGCCAGATGGCTCAACTGTTGTAAAATAGTCTCATCGTCCACCAGCGACAGCGTCTGCGCCCAGGCGATGCGTACCATGATGCGACGACGAAAAAACCTCAGTTCACGCATCAGCGAGGCGTCGTCACAGACACCTGCCAACGCCTCCTGTAACCAGCCAGCATAATGTCGCCATTCATCAGCCTGCGGCGATGCGGATTCCAGTTCGGCAAGCCACTCCGGATGCGCTATCACGCTATCCAGCGCAAAATCGCTAAATGTAAGTACTGACTTCGCCTGCACGCTAAGCGATGTCTCAGTAAATCCTTCTGGTAGGCGCTCAACAACGGTCTGCCAGTACTGCGATAAGGGTGAAGAGAGCGGCGTCATTTAGGGGATATCCTTTAAATAATGCCGGGTGGCGGCGTTTCGCCTGATCCGGCCTACAAGTCCGCATACCGTAAGCCTGATAAGCGCAGCGTCATCAGGCGCTTTCTACGGTTCTGATTATCGTTTTCCGCTGTGCAACCAGAACGGCTGCTGGTTGATGGCCTCATTACGGAAATGTTCAATTTCAATACGTTGCCCGGTAATAATGGCGTGACGCAATCCCTGCCAGTTCTCCAGCCATGCCTGCGCGACCATCGCATCATAATACCCGGCCAGCAGTAAAACGCTGTCAATATCGCGAGTCAAACGCGGCAACTGGTCGCGATATTTATCACCCAGCGGTTGTCCAAAAACTTTTTTTAATTCAGCAGCATGACGAGAAAGATGAATGTCGGCGAAACGCTTAAAAGAATCGGCCATTTTGGCCTGCGCCTTCGCGTCCAGAAATGGCTGCCAGGCTTTCGTCACCAGCCATTCCGTCAATGCCAGTTTCGCCATCGCCGTTTGCGTACTATAAACGGCTGTGACGGCGGACACCGCGGATGTCATCGTCGCTTCCGCCTGGGTAAGTAGATCACGTAAGTGAGCGCTCGCTTTACGCGGAACAATGCCACCAAAGAGCATTAAGGCATGGCGCACCAACCCCATAGCATCCAGCACGTGTTCTTTCGCCGACTTGTCGCCGCGCAGCCAGAGCTCTTCATGGTACTGCCACTGTGACAACGCCAGATCCAGCGAGGCCTCCAGCCCTTGCTCTACCGTGGCTTTCGCGGCGGTCCGCAGAATTGTCGTTGGTGTATTCTCTCGCGGCGCATTCCCCTGCGCCAGGTGATAACCTCGCGCCGCCTTACTCAGACTGCCCTGACGCAAACCGGTTTGCGACAGCAGTTGCTTCGCCAGTTTTAACACGGCGCGCGTATCGCCGCGAAGCAACTCAAGCTCCAGCTCACAAATCGGTTCGGCAAACTCGCCCGCTTTTACGTCGCCGAGATCGAGCGCAATTTCAATCCTGCTGCCGTCAACGTCCAGACACCATTTTTCCCGGTAAAAATCGGTACTGAACAGCGGCTGTACGCTTGATGCCAGGCCGGCGGGCAGGTTGCCATCCGGCCAGACCTCCGCCGGAAGTTGCGTCAGATCCAGCACGGGTTCGCTTAGCGCGACATTGTATTCGGGTCGCTGGTGCAGCCCCCCCGTTACCCGGCCGGCAATTTTCATGGTCATTTCATAGCGCCCATTTTCACCACGAATACGCAGCCCCATATCATGGCGGCGTAGCCAGTTATCAGGCGTTTCGAAGTAGATATTCAGCAACTGGCTGGGCGCATGATGCTCGCCGCCGAGCGTATGAAGATGATTTCGCAGCGCATCTACGGCGTCGTGATTGACGATAAACTTTAATTCGATTTCCTGAGCCATGGCCTTGTACTTATGGGTTATGTCACATCTGGGAAGATTCTTGGCGAACTTACCCGCATTATTTTTGTCAGTAGATAGTATTTTGCGCCAAATTGCCATGCAACGAGCAATTTGACGGGCGTAAAAGTTTGACGTAGCGGCAAAGGCGACACAGATGATTCCGATTGATGTCGACTACTTTGCGTAGCGACACTGATGCCGTTACTATCGTTCCACTTTCTCTGACAATAACGACAGCCTGATGCCAAAATTACGCCTGATTGGACTAACTTTACTTGCGCTTAGCGCCACCGCCGTCTCTCATGCTGAAGAGACGCGTTACGTTTCTGATGAACTGAATACCTGGGTCCGCAGCGGTCCGGGAGATAATTATCGCCTTGTGGGTACCGTCAACGCCGGCGAGGAAGTCACGCTCTTACAGAGCGATGCCAACTATGGTCAAATCAAAGACAGTTCTGGTCGTACTGCCTGGATACCGTTAAAAGAACTGAATACCACGCCAAGCCTGCGTACCCGCGTGCCGGATCTGGAAAATCAGGTCAAAACGTTGACTGATAAACTCAACAATATTGATACCACGTGGAATCAGCGCACCGCCGATATGCAGCAGAAAGTGGCGCAAAGCGACAGCGTCATCAACGGGCTAAAAGAAGAGAACCAGAAGCTGAAAAACGAGCTGATTGTCGCGCAGAAAAAAGTTAGCGCCGCGAATCTGCAACTGGATGACAAACAGCGCACCATTATTATGCAGTGGTTTATGTATGGCGGCGGCGTATTGGGTATTGGCTTGCTGTTAGGGCTGGTGCTGCCGCATATGATCCCAAGCCGTAAACGCAAAGACCGCTGGATGAACTAAATCGCCTTCTCTGCGGCACTGTCTTATCATTAGAGGATGATCGTTTTTAAAAGGAAAGTGGCGTGAAGATTTATCTGGTCGGTGGTGCGGTTCGGGATGCGTTGTTAGGGCTACCGGTTAAAGATAAAGATTGGGTCGTTGTCGGCGCCACGCCGCAGGAGATGCTTGATGCGGGCTACCAGCAGGTAGGCCGTGATTTTCCTGTGTTTCTCCATCCGCAAACTCACGAAGAATACGCGCTGGCGCGTACTGAGCGTAAATCCGGTTCCGGCTACACGGGCTTCACCTGTTATGCCGCGCCGGACGTTACCCTGGAAGCCGATCTCCAGCGTCGCGATCTGACCATTAATGCTCTGGCGCGCGACGATGCCGGCCAGATTATCGACCCTTACCACGGGCGCCGGGATCTGGAGGCACGTCTACTGCGCCATGTCTCTCCCGCGTTTGGCGAAGATCCCTTGCGCGTATTGCGCGTGGCGCGTTTTGCTGCCCGTTACGCTCATCTTAGTTTCCGTATCGCCGATGAAACACTGGCGCTAATGCGCGAAATGACCGCGGCAGGCGAGCTGGAACATCTGACGCCGGAACGGGTATGGAAAGAGACGGAAAATGCGCTTACCACCCGCAATCCGCAGGTTTACTTCCAGGTATTGCGCGACTGCGGCGCCCTGCGCGTCCTGTTTCCGGAAATCGACGCCCTGTTTGGCGTACCCGCGCCGGCAAAGTGGCATCCGGAAATTGATACCGGAGTTCATACGTTGATGACGCTGTCGATGGCCGCCATGCTCAGTCCGCAGCTTGATGTCCGTTTCGCCACGCTTTGTCATGATCTGGGCAAAGGCTTAACGCCGAAAAACCTCTGGCCGCGCCATCATGGCCACGGCCCGGCGGGCGTGAAACTGGTCGAACAGTTATGCCAGCGTTTGCGCGTCCCCAATGACCTGCGTGATTTAGCTAAACTGGTCGCCGAATACCATGATCTGATCCACACCTTTCCGATACTCCAGCCGAAAACGATCGTTAAGCTGTTTGACGCCATTGATGCATGGCGTAAACCGCAGCGCGTCGAGCAGATTGCGCTGACCAGCGAAGCCGATGTCCGTGGACGTACCGGATTTGAAGCGTCGGATTACCCGCAGGGGCGCTGGCTGCGCGAAGCCTGGCAGGTGGCCCAAGCGGTACCGACGAAAGAGGTGGTGGAGGCCGGATTTAAGGGCATTGAGATTCGCGAGGAGCTGACGAAGCGACGAATTGCAGCGGTCGCCAACTGGAAAGAGAAGCGCTGCCCGAACCCCGCCAGCTAAACGCCATCCGGCACGATAAATTGCCTGATGGCGCTGCGCTTATCAGACCGACAAAACAGTTAGGCCGGACAAGGCGGTACTCCGCCATCCGGCACGGTCAATCATCAGAAGAAGACAACGTAAACGGCAGCCGCCACCACAAAGCGGTAAATCGCAAACGGAATAAACGAGATACGCTTAATCAGTTGCAGGAAGGTCTTGATAGCGATCAGCGCCACCACAAACGCCGTCACAAAGCCCACCGCGAACATTGGAATATCCGCTGCGGTCAGGAATGACCAACTTTTGTAGAGATCCAGAACCGTTGCGCCCATCATCATCGGCACAGCCAGTAAGAACGAGAACTCAGAGGCGGCGTAACGGCTGACGCCCATCAGCATCCCACCGGAAATGGTCGCTCCGGAACGCGAGAAGCCCGGCCACAGCGCCAGACACTGGAAACAGCCAATCATAAACGCCTGACGATACGTCATATCATCCAGCCCCGGCGCGCGCGGTTCTTTCGGCTTCAGGCACTCGGCGGCAATCAGCAACAGACCGCCTACCACCAGCGCGTACATCACGTTAATTGGGTTAAATAGCGACTTGATCGTGTCATGAAAGACTAACCCCAGCACCACCGCCGGAATCATGCCCAGCAGGATGTGAATCAACGTTAATCGACCTTTACTTTCACCTTCACGCTGTAGCGGGCGGCCAAAGTGAATACCGATGAGACCAAACAACCGCCGCCAGAACATCACCACGACCGCCAGAATAGATCCAAGTTGAATCACCACTTCGAATGTCTTGGCCGTATCGCCTTCAAACCCCAGCAGATGACCCACAATAATCATATGGCCCGTGCTGGATACCGGCAAAAACTCCGTCAATCCTTCGACCACACCCAAAATTGCCGCTATCAGCAGCGAGTGCATATCGCTCATCAATAAACCCCTAAAATGAAAAACACTGCAAAAATGGATCTCGCGTTAAGACCCCATATATAACCGTTTGGTTTAAAAAATATAAAATTATTTATTTTTATTTCAGATTATTGCCACGCTCAATAATTACCCCTACGTTCGCCGCGCGCGCGACGGCGCCAGGCTTACTCAGTTTGATGCGAACCCACGGAGAATTGAATCGGCTAAGCAGCAGATCCGCCACCTCTTCCGCCACACGCTCGACCAGAGCAAAACGCCCGCCTTCAACATGATTTATCACCGTGTCGGCGATATCCGCGTAACTTAGACAATCTGCGACATCATCGCTTTTCGCCGACTTGCGGTTATCCCATGCCATTTCGATATCGAACACCAGTTTTTGCTCGATAGTCTGTTCCCAGTCGTAAACACCGATAGTGGTGATTACCGAAAGTTGCTCTATAAATACAATATCCATCACGACCTGCCTGCTTTTTGGCTAACCCGGATACCACTTCCGGCGAAATGTGCGTATTATCCACAGAAATAGTAAATAAAACGACACTTTCAATACGGAACAGCTTATGAGTGCAATCGCGCCTGGAATGATCCTCTTCGCGTACCTCTGCGGCTCAATTTCCAGTGCCATTCTGGTTTGCCGCATCGCCGGGCTGCCCGATCCGCGAGAAAGCGGCTCCGGCAACCCGGGCGCGACGAACGTATTACGAATCGGTGGCAAGGGAGCGGCTGTCGCGGTACTTATTTTTGACATCCTTAAAGGTATGTTGCCCGTCTGGGGCGCGTATGCGTTAGGCGTTACCCCTTTCTGGCTGGGGCTTATCGCTATCGCCGCCTGTCTGGGGCATATCTGGCCGGTCTTTTTTGGCTTTAAAGGTGGGAAAGGCGTAGCAACCGCGTTTGGCGCCATCGCGCCCATCGGCTGGGATTTAACCGGCGTCATGGCAGGCACCTGGCTGCTGACGGTCCTGTTAAGCGGTTATTCATCGTTAGGGGCGATTGTCAGCGCCTTGATTGCGCCGTTTTACGTCTGGTGGTTTAAACCGCAGTTCACCTTCCCGGTATCGATGCTGTCATGTCTCATTTTGCTGCGCCATCATGACAACATCCAGCGTCTGTGGCGTCGCCAGGAGACGAAAATCTGGACGAAGCTGAAAAAGAAACGCCACAAAGATTGAGCTGGAGCTGCGTCTGGAAGAGGGCCGCAACCGTCTGGGGATCGGCCCACAAGGGTTGACCGGCAATAGCTCGGTTGATGGGCTTACATATCGAATCCGCCGCGCGTCACCCTTCCACCATTGGCGTGGTTAGGCGCGATTTTCGGCCTGATCTTCCTGGTGCTGCTGATCGTCTCCAGGCTGTTGTGGATGCCCGTCGTTTTGCTGTAAACCCGTTGGGGCGGCATGATGTCGCCCCCTTTCTCCGCTTTTACGCCGCCGGCAGCTCGGCCAGCGGCCAGCGCGGACGTACCGTTACGCCAAGATCCGCCGTAACGCCCGCCTTAAACCGCACCATTCCGGCATAGGCGATCATCGCCCCGTTGTCGGTACAAAACTCCGGACGCGCATAGAACACTTCGCCGCGGCGTTTTTGCATCATTTCGGCAAGCTTCGCGCGCAGCGTGCGGTTAGCGCTGACGCCGCCCGCCATGACCAGACGCTTAAAACCGGTGCTTTCCAGCGCGCGCTTGCACTTGATCATCAGCGTATCCACGACCGCATCTTCAAAAGCGCGCGCGATATCAGCGCGAGTTTGTTCGTCGCCGCCATTACTACGAATGGTGTTAGCGGCAAAGGTTTTCAGACCGGAAAAACTAAAATCCAGCCCCGGACGATCGGTCATCGGGCGCGGAAAGACAAAACGCCCCGCCGTCCCCTGCGACGCCATTTTCGACAGCATCGGGCCGCCAGGATAATCCAGCCCCAACAATTTGGCGGTTTTATCAAACGCTTCACCGGCGGCATCGTCAATCGACTCTCCCAGCAGTTCGTACTGACCGATTCCGGTCACGCTAATGAGCTGCGTATGTCCGCCGGAGACCAGTAGCGCCACAAACGGGAATTCCGGGGGATTATCTTCCAGCATTGGCGCCAGCAGATGACCTTCCATATGGTGTACAGGAATGGCCGGCACATTCCAGGCAAATGCCAGTGAACGCCCGACGGTTGCGCCGACCAGCAGCGCGCCGACCAGGCCCGGGCCTGCGGTATAGGCCACCGCGTCGATATCGCTCGCCGTCAGACCGGCTTCTTTTAATGCCGCCTGAATCAGCGGCACGGTTTTACGCACATGATCGCGGGAAGCCAGTTCAGGCACTACGCCGCCGTAGTCAGCATGTAATTTCACCTGACTATACAATTGGTTGGCTAACAGACCCTTTTTGTCGTCGTAAATAGCGATGCCGGTTTCATCGCAGGATGTTTCAATACCCAGTACACGCATGACTTGTTTTACCTCGCTCTAATACCGCGCAGTGTAGGTCGAATGCGGGTGGATGTATACCCTCAGTCCCGACTTCGTGTATACTCCCTCCCCTTATAAAAGTCCCTTTCAAAAAAGGCCGCGGTGCTTTACAAAGCAGCAGCAATTGCAGTAAAATTCCGCACCATTTTGAAATAAGCTGGCGTTGATGCCAGCGGCAAACCGAATTAATCAAAGGTGAGAGGCACATGCCGGTAATTAAAGTACGTGAAAACGAGCCGTTCGACGTAGCTCTGCGTCGCTTCAAGCGTTCCTGCGAAAAAGCAGGTGTTCTGGCGGAAGTTCGTCGTCGTGAGTTCTATGAAAAACCGACGACCGAACGTAAGCGCGCTAAAGCTTCTGCAGTGAAACGTCACGCGAAGAAACTGGCTCGCGAAAACGCACGCCGTACTCGTCTGTACTAATCTTTTGAGAGCGGGCTGCTCTCAATTCAGATCGAGTTGTAGTTGTAAGGCCGTGCTTCCGAAAGGAATGCGCGGCTTGTTTTCGTTTATGCATTAGCATATACACAAAATCATTCATGCTGCGTCCAGGCGGCAAGAGAGTAAATCCCCGGCGCTTACGCAAGTCAGCGACAGGGGTGAGCAAACGTAGCCAACACTACGGCAGCCTGAAGAATGACGTGTATAAAAGGGGCATATGGCTGGACGAATCCCACGCGTATTCATTAATGACCTGCTGGCGAGAACCGATATCGTCGATCTGATCGACGTGCGCGTAAAACTCAAGAAACAGGGCAAGAACTATCACGCGTGTTGTCCATTCCATAATGAGAAAACCCCTTCTTTCACCGTAAACGGTGAAAAACAGTTTTATCACTGCTTTGGATGCGGCGCGCATGGCAATGCGATCGACTTTTTGATGAATTACGACAAGCTCGAATTTGTCGAAACCGTCGAAGAATTAGCGGCCATGCATAACCTGGAAATTCCCTATGAAGCAGGCACCGGGCTTAGCCAGATAGAGCGCCATCAACGGCAAAACCTCTATCAGTTGATGAATGGTCTGAATGACTTTTATCAGCAGTCGCTTACCCATCCTGCGGCAAAACCTGCGCGTGACTATCTGCAAAAGCGCGGTCTGAGCGCTGAAATTATTCAGCGTTTCGCCATTGGCTTCGCGCCGCCAGGGTGGGATAACGCGTTAAAGCGCTTCGGTAATAACAGCGATAACAAGGCATTGTTGCTGGATGCCGGGATGCTGGTCAATAACGAGCAGGGCAGCACTTACGATCGTTTCCGTAATCGGGTCATGTTCCCTATTCGGGACAAACGCGGCAGGGTGATTGGTTTTGGCGGTCGAGTACTGGGGAACGACACGCCGAAATACCTTAACTCTCCGGAAACGGACATTTTCCATAAAGGCCGCCAGCTATATGGTCTTTATGAGGCTCAGCAATATAGTGCTGAACCGCAACGCTTGCTTGTGGTCGAAGGTTATATGGATGTCGTCGCACTAGCGCAATACGACATTAACTATGCGGTCGCTTCGCTGGGTACCTCAACCACGGCAGACCATATGCATATGTTATTCCGGGCGACGAACAACGTAATTTGCTGTTACGACGGCGACCGGGCTGGCCGTGATGCCGCCTGGAGAGCGCTGGAAACAGCAATGCCTTATATGACCGACGGTCGGCAGGTACGCTTTATGTTTTTACCTGACGGCGAAGACCCGGATACGCTGGTGCGTAAAGAAGGCAAGGCGGCTTTTGAAGCGCGGATGGAGCAGGCGCAGCCGCTCTCTACGTTTCTGTTTAATAGCCTCCTGCCGCAGGTGGATTTAAGCTCGCCGGATGGCAGCACGCAGTTAGCCGCACTGGCGCTGCCGCTCATTAATCAGGTGCCTGGCGACGCACACCGTATTCAGTTGCGCCAGACGTTGGGGCTGAAGTTAGGCATTTTCGATGATAGTCAGCTTGATCGTTTAGTGCCAAAACAGGCGGAAAGCGGCGTTTCCCGCCCGGCTCCGCAGCTAAAACGCACGACCATGCGTATACTGATAGGATTACTGGTGCAAAACCCGGATCTCGCGCCGTTAGTGCCGCCCTTAGACGCGCTGGATCAGAATAAGCTGCCTGGACTTGGCTTATTTAAAGAATTGGTCAAAACTTGTTTGGCTCAGCCAGGTCTTACTACCGGACAACTTCTGGAACTCTACCGTGGCACAAATGATGCTGCGACCCTTGAAAAATTATCGATGTGGGACGATATAGCAGATAAGGCGATTGCCGAAAAGACCTTTACCGACTCACTCAACCATATGTTTGATTCGCTGCTGCAACTGCGACAAGAAGAGCTGATCGCTCGCGATCGCACTCACGGTTTAAGCAGCGAAGAACGCCGAGAGCTCTGGACGTTAAACCAGGAGCTGGCCAGAAAATGAATTTAACGGCTTAAATGCCGCATATCGATCGGGAAGCCCCCGACAGCCGCAGTGAGAGGCAGCGGCCAAAATATAAGTATGCCCTCGCTTTAAATGTCGACAGCTATACCGTCGACACCAATCAAACGAATAAGTGTGGATACCGTCTTATGGAGCAAAACCCGCAGTCACAGCTGAAACTTCTTGTCACCCGTGGTAAGGAGCAAGGCTATCTGACCTATGCTGAGGTCAATGACCATCTGCCGGAAGATATCGTCGATTCAGATCAAATTGAAGATATCATCCAAATGATCAACGACATGGGTATTCAGGTAATGGAAGAAGCGCCTGATGCCGATGATCTGCTGCTGGCTGAAAATACCACCAGCACCGATGAAGATGCGGAAGAAGCTGCTGCACAAGTTCTGTCCAGTGTTGAGTCTGAAATCGGTCGTACGACTGACCCGGTACGCATGTATATGCGTGAAATGGGTACTGTTGAACTGTTGACCCGGGAAGGCGAAATCGACATCGCTAAACGTATCGAAGACGGGATCAACCAGGTTCAATGCTCCGTTGCCGAATACCCGGAAGCCATTACCTATCTGCTGGAACAGTACGAGCGCGTTGAGGCTGAAGAGGCTCGTTTGTCCGATCTTATCACCGGCTTTGTCGATCCGAACGCGGAAGAAGAGATGGCGCCGACCGCAACTCACGTCGGTTCTGAACTCTCCCAGGAAGACCTGGATGATGACGAAGACGAAGATGAAGAAGACGGCGACGATGACGCCGCCGATGACGACAACAGCATTGACCCTGAACTGGCACGCGAAAAATTCGCTGAGCTGCGCGCGCAATACGTCGTTACGCGCGACACCATCAAAGCGAAAGGCCGCAGCCATGCTGCCGCGCAGGAAGAGATTCTGAAGCTGTCTGAAGTGTTCAAACAGTTCCGTCTGGTACCGAAGCAATTCGACTATCTGGTCAACAGTATGCGCGTGATGATGGATCGCGTGCGTACCCAGGAACGTCTGATCATGAAGCTCTGCGTCGAGCAGTGCAAAATGCCGAAGAAGAACTTTATCACGCTGTTTACCGGTAATGAAACCAGCGAAACCTGGTTCAATGCCGCTATCGCGATGAACAAACCGTGGTCGGAAAAACTGCACGATGTCGCGGAAGAAGTGCAACGCTGCCTGCAAAAACTGCGGCAGATTGAAGAAGAGACCGGTCTGACCATCGAACAGGTGAAAGACATCAACCGTCGCATGTCCATCGGGGAAGCGAAAGCCCGCCGTGCGAAGAAAGAGATGGTTGAAGCGAACTTGCGTCTGGTTATTTCTATCGCTAAGAAATACACCAACCGTGGCTTGCAATTCCTTGATCTGATTCAGGAAGGCAACATCGGTCTGATGAAAGCGGTAGATAAGTTCGAATACCGTCGCGGCTACAAATTCTCCACCTATGCAACCTGGTGGATCCGTCAGGCGATCACCCGTTCTATCGCCGATCAGGCGCGCACCATCCGTATTCCGGTGCATATGATTGAGACCATCAACAAGCTCAACCGTATTTCTCGCCAGATGCTGCAAGAGATGGGCCGCGAGCCAACGCCGGAAGAGCTGGCTGAACGGATGCTGATGCCGGAAGATAAAATTCGTAAGGTGCTAAAGATTGCCAAAGAGCCAATCTCCATGGAAACGCCGATCGGCGACGATGAAGATTCGCATCTGGGTGATTTCATCGAGGATACCACCCTCGAGCTGCCGCTGGACTCTGCCACTACCGAGAGCCTGCGTGCCGCCACTCACGACGTTTTGGCTGGCCTGACCGCTCGTGAAGCGAAAGTGCTGCGTATGCGTTTCGGTATCGATATGAACACCGACCACACGCTGGAAGAAGTGGGTAAACAGTTCGATGTTACCCGCGAACGTATCCGTCAGATCGAAGCGAAGGCGCTGCGTAAACTGCGCCACCCGAGCCGTTCTGAAGTGCTGCGCAGCTTCCTCGACGATTAATTCGCCGCACACGTATAAACGCCGCCGCAAGGCGGCGTTTTTTTATCAGGCCATGCGCAAGCGCCCTATTTGGCCTGCAGAATTTCTACACAGCGCGAGTATTCGCGCCCTCATTCCCCATTGCTATAGCCCACGCATAATGAGCGCTTGATCCAGTTCGCGATAGGCCTCGACCAGTTTTTCCGTTTTAATTCGGTTTAAGCCGCTGGGATTCGGCAACACCCACACCATCGTCGCGCCAATGGCGATCTTTTGTTTACCCCAGGCGATACCGCGCTGGCTGAACCCCTGTTCAAAAGCCTGTTTACCAAGCACCGCCAGCGCCGCGGGCTGGTAGTCCTCTATTTTTTCAATCAGGTTTCGTCCGCCGCTACGTAATTCATGCAACTTCACCTCAGTCGCTTGTACCGTCGGTCGGTCGACGAGTTTCGTTACCCCGCAGCGAAAATCCAGTAATTTTTCCGCCTCTTCCGGTTTCAACTGTCGATCGGTGAAACCGGCCAAATGAATAACTTTCCAAAAACGATTCGCGGGATGCGCAAACGGAAAGCCGGTATTCGCCGAGGAGAGTCCCGGATTGATGCCGCAAAAAACCACCCGTAGCCCTGGCGCCAGTATGTCCTTAACCATTATTACTCCTGAGCAATACAACGTTCTTTAAGTATAACGGGTTGAAAACACATTGTTTATAAAAACAGCACCCGCACGGTTACGGCTGGATTACAGCGTAAAGTTACATTATAATCCACCGCCACGGCCCCTTAGCTCAGTGGTTAGAGCAGGCGACTCATAATCGCTTGGTCGCTGGTTCAAGTCCAGCAGGGGCCACCAAATTTTAGCTTTAAAATCATATAATTAAGCCACTCTAAAGAGTGGCCTTTTTGTTTCTGACAGGGCTCACCCCATACCGCTATTTACGATGCCAATAGGCTGCCGCACGTACCAGGTGTGGATCAAACCCCTTTTCAAAGCACTGACTTAAACGTTTTACCGTTTTGCCTTCGCCAGTAATCCAGATGAAATAGTCTGATTCTGGTATTGTCAGCTGCGACAGGCGCGTTTGCATTGCCTGTTCATCGCCGCCAACAACATATTCCACAGTAATATCCGTCAAATGGGCGAGATAATCGCGGTATGCCGCATCCTGAATGCTCACCAGCGCGGTTACCGCAGGGCGCACAGGCAGACGGCTAAGCGATTCCAGACGACGACGTAGCGCAGGCATACCGGACTCATCGCAGACATAAACCTGACAGGCATACTCTTCCGGCACCACCAGCGAACCGCGCGGCCCGCCGATCGTCAGTGTATCGCCTTCACGGGCTTCCATTGCCCAACGGCTGGCTACGCCGCCATCGTGGATAAAGAAATCCAGCGCCAGCTCGCGACGCGCCTCGTCATACAGCGGCGTGTAATCCCTGGAGACCGGGCGAACGCCCTCCCCCCAGATAATGCCTTCCTCAGTGACTGTCGGAGGCGTAAAGCGACAGCCTGGCTCAGGGAAAAAAACTTTCGTGTGATCGTCAAAGCCCAGGGAGATGAAACCGTCCAGCGCCTCGCCGCCAAGTACGATCCGCTGAAATCCTGCGCTAATACGTTCTACCCGCAGAACGATCAGCTCGCGAAAACGCAGCTCATTACGAACACGCTGTGGGTAGCGTACGGATGATGTCGTCATTTTTTGCCTTCGTGAAGTAATACGATATATCTAAATTAAAGTTTTAAATGATAATGATTGTTAATCAGTAAAAATGCAACTGTTTTTTGATAGTGTTCTGGCAACACATCGCTAATCACAACTTCAAAATAAAACGTTATAAATTAATAGATTATATCAACAATCGCTTTTATCCTTGCTAAAAACCATCATTTAGATATAAATTAGATATATCTAAATAAGCAGGAGGCAATGATGCAAAATCAACATGAAGGGTGTTGCAAAAACCGGGATCATATGCACGATGGTTGCTGCAAAGATCGAGAACATCAGCATGAAGGCTGCCATAGCGCGCATCAGCATGAGAACGCCAGTTGCGGCGGCGAGCACCGTCACGGACACGGCTGTGGTCGTCATGGACAGGGCGGTGGTCGACGTCAGCGATTTTTTGGCCACGGGGAACTTCGGCTGGTCATTCTTGATATCCTGACCCGGGACGCCAGCCACGGCTATGAACTGATTAAAGCGATAGAAAACCTGACGGGGGGCGGCTATACGCCAAGCGCTGGTGTGATCTACCCTACGCTGGATTTTTTACAGGATCAGCAATTTATCACGATTAGCGACGAAGAAGGCGGGCGGAAAAAAATCGCGATTACCGCGAACGGCGCGCAATGGCTTGATGAAAATCGCGAACACCTGACGCATATTCAGGCGCGGCTAAAAGCCCGTTGTGTGGGCATGGAGTTACGTAAAAATCCGCAGATGAAGCGGGCGCTGGATAACTTCAAGGCCGTGCTGGATCTGCGGATAAACCACAGCGATATCAACGACGCGCAAATCAAACGCATTATCGGCGTGATTGATCGCGCGGCGCTGGAAATCGCCGAACTGGATTAAGCGGGCTGCGTGTCCTCTTCGCGGACGCGGAACACGTTAACCAGCTCTTTTAAATGTAACGCCTGTTCGTTCAGCGACGCCGCGGCGGCAACAGACTCTTCCACAAGGCAGGAGTTTTGTTGCGTGGCGGCGTCAATCAGGCCAATCGCGCTGTTAATCTGCGAAATACCGTCAGTTTGCTCACGGCTGGCCTGCCCAATCTCGCGTAATATCACATCCATCTCTTCGACGTTATCCACCATGCCATTAATCAGGGCGCTGGCTTTCTCCACCAGGTGCATCCCTTCCTGAGTCTGACTGGTTGAATCTTCAATCAAATTACGGATTTCACTGGCTGACGAGGCGCTCTTTTGCGCCAACTGGCGAACCTCTCCGGCGACAACGGCAAAACCACGTCCATGTTCGCCCGCACGCGCCGCTTCAACCGCCGCGTTCAGCGCCAGAATATTGGTCTGAAAGGCAATGGAATCAATGATATTGATGATATCCGACATACGATTTGCCGTATCGTTAATGACGCGCATTTTCTGCGTCACTTGATTCATCATCTCCCCATTGTTTTTCACTACGCTGGCGGCGCCGGCAGAGAGTTTGGTCGCTTCACTGGTATGGTCAGCTGTGTTTTTAACCGTGGCGGTAATCTGTTCCATCGACGCCGCCGTTTCTTCAACCGAGCTGGCCTGTTCTTCCGTACGCGCGGCCAAATCCTGGTTACCGGCGACAATTTGCGCCGCCGCCGTGGAGATACTCTCCGAACCGTTTTGCACTTCCTGTACGATATCCAGCAGACGCGTTTTCATCGCCATTAATGCTTGCAGTAGTACGCCTGTTTCATCTTTATAGTCGGTGGTGATATGGCGAGTCAGATCGCCATCGGCAATCGCCTCGGCAAAGCGTACCGCTTCATCAAGCGGTCGGGTAATGGAACGTACGATATACCATCCCATTACGCATCCGGCAGCGATGCTTATCAGCGCCAGGGTAATTAACAGCGTCCGGTTAGTTTTAAAATCTCCTTCGACCTGCACGCCCGCGTTGTGCATCTGCGCATCCTGAACGGCGATAAGTTCCTGAACTTTGTCCTTATAGACCTTTTGCACTTGCACCGTTCTGGTCATCATCTCCTGAATGGCCGCCTGACGATTATGGCTTTGAATATCTTGCAAAATACGGAATCTGGACTCCAGGTATTGCTGGCGCGCTTCACGGATCTCGGTAATGATTTTCTGCGAAGCCGCATCGTGACGATTGCTGGAAAGCTCATCCAGTAACGCCGTAATACGCTGGCTTATTTCATCCAGCTCTTTCTGCGAACTCTGGCTCCAGCGCCCCTCTTCATCCAGTAACATGAGCTGCTGCGCGATGATGAAATCATTAAAATTATCGATTAACAGATTGGCTTTCACCGTGGTGGGATAATCATTGGTAATAATGTTCTGCATACCCGTATTAGCCCGATCAAGGCTAAACAAAGACAGAGCGGAACTCACCACCATGAGAACAATGAATAAGCCAAAGGCCATAAATAATTTTGAACGTATTTTAATGTTATGCAAAAACATATTTTCTCCCTGGGATTGCATATCCTCATACAGGAAGATTTATCGGCAATAATGTTACTAACTTTATGATATTGATCGCTTTTTATTTCGGAACATTATTAGTAAGTAATATTTATTGTTCACAGAAAGATGAACCAAAAGTGACATAAATTGGCACTAATAATGAAAGAAATACGCTAAAAGGTTAACCATTTCTTATTTATTAACTGAGTTTATACCTATTAATAGGTAGACAAGGGAGAAGGAATAAATATCACATTATTTTTAACATCACAGGCCACTGATACTCTCTATGATGGCAGGCACCGCCTTCTATCAGAGCGCATCCGCCCGGTAAGCCTGTTGCTACCGGGCGGATGTCATTACCATTGCTACCTACAAATAAACTTAATGCAGTACCGTGACCGCATCCTCCAGCCGGCTGGCACGGTGTTTTACCATTGCGGAGACTTGTGCGCTCTCTTCCACCAGCGCCGCATTTTTCTGGGTTATGCGGTTCAACTCGTCCACGGCGCGGGTCAGGCTGGAAAGCCCATCTGTCTGTTCCTGCGTCGACTGACTGATACGTGCGATAAGCAGGGTGACATTTTGCACCTGAGCTACAATGTCATCCATGGTACGGCCTGCGGCGTGAACCTGCTCGGAGCCTGACTGCACCTTTGTTGCGCTGGCATCAATTAATTTACGAATATCGTTCGCCGCATTAGCGCTGCGGCTGGCAAGATGGCGTACCTCGCCAGCAACCACGGCAAACCCTTTCCCCTGCTCGCCCGCTCTCGCCGCTTCTACCGCCGCATTCAGCGCCAGGATATTCGTCTGAAAAGCGATATCGTTAATTAGCGTGGTGATCGTCCCGATACGTTGCGTACTGTGAGCGATATCATCCATCGTTTTAATCACCGTATCCATCGCCTCACCTCCCTGAGTCGCCGCGCTACTGGCCGCCATGGAAAGCTTATCCGCAGCGGAAGCCGTCTCGGAATTGAGCTTCACGGACTCCGCCATCTGGTTCATGGTCGTTACCGTTTCCTGAACATTCTCCACGGTCTGACGGGTGTGTTCGTTCAGATCATTATTACCCTTCGCCAGCCTTTCACTGCCGTTTCTGACGCTGGAAACCTGACTTGATACGTCATTGATCAGCCAGCGGCACATCAAGCCAAGCTGCCCCACGGCCCTCAGCGTCAGCCCCAACTCATCGCTACGATTAAGATGTTGTACGCTGTTGCGTTCGCCGGTCGCCACTTTCAGCGCCTGCGTCGCCACATTTTCAATGGGACGCACAATTTGCCATTCCAATAGCGCCGTACCTGCCAGCATCGCCAACGCGCCCAACAGCAACGCCTGCCATGAGGCATCCGTACCGAACAACGCCAACGCCAGCATTACGGCCATTAGCCCCATAATGCTACGCACTCGCCAGCGAACAGGCATAGCGGGCAGTTTGCCCAGCAAACCCTGACGAACCACCAGGCCTTTATGAATTCGTTTACTACACCGCCCTTCATTTAGCGCCTGATATAAAGGCTCGACGGCGGCAACCTCATCATCCGTGGCGCGGGTACGGATCGACATATATCCAGTCACACGCCCTTCACGTATCATCGGTACCGCGTTGGCCCGCACCCAATAATGGTCGCCGTTTTTACGCCGGTTTTTCACAATGCCGCTCCACGGTTCGCCCTGTTTTAGGGTGTACCACATATCTGCGAAGGCAGCTTTCGGCATATCCGGATGACGCACCAGATTATGTGGCTGCGCCAGTAACTCGTTTAACTGATAGCCGCTCACTTGGACAAAAGTGTCATTGGCGTGAGTGATATAGCTTTCCAGGTCGGTCGTAGACATCAGAGTGGTATCATCATCCAGCGGGGTATTTAGCTGGCTGACGTAGGGATGAGAAGACATGATAGCGTCCTGTGCAGGTTATCTGGATGTTAATTTTTCGCTCAGATGTTATTTCGGCGCTAATCTATTTATCTTTAGTTGTTAAAATTGCTCTGGATCGCAATTTGCGATTAATCCTTAATATTTGTACGATTTTCACCTCATCCTGCGCCTTATTTTCATTATGAAATTGTTTAGCGTGGACAACCTTTTTCTTTAAAATCTGCCCTGGCTCACCTTTTTCTCACGCCGCCGCTAACGCAACACACCGTAAACCGTAAAACAAGATCTGCTCAAAATGCATCCAATTGTTAACGCATGATATTAAATGTTGTGTAAATGTGATTATTCCTGGTGTTTATCCCGATTTTCACTATGGGCTTAGACCCCCGCTAATCCCTGCAATACTTAATTCAGTATCATGTGATACACGGCCCTCTGGAGCTCATTTTGAACAGGTTACCTTCCAGCGCATCGGCTTTGGCCTGTAGCGCGCACGCACTGAATCTCATCGAGAAGCGAACGCTAAACCATGAGGAAATGAAAGCACTAAACCGAGAGGTCATTGACTACTTTAAAGAGCATGTAAATCCAGGATTTCTGGAATACCGGAAATCTGTTACCGCCGGCGGGGATTACGGAGCCGTAGAGTGGCAAGCGGGCAGTTTGAATACGCTTGTCGACACCCAGGGGCAGGAGTTTATCGACTGTCTTGGGGGGTTTGGCATCTTTAACGTGGGGCACCGTAATCCTGTTGTGGTATCCGCCGTCCAGAATCAACTCGCAAAACAACCTCTCCACAGCCAGGAGTTACTTGATCCCTTGCGGGCGATGCTGGCAAAAACGCTGGCGGCGCTGACACCGGGGAAACTCAAGTACAGCTTTTTCTGTAACAGCGGCACCGAATCCGTCGAAGCGGCGCTAAAACTGGCAAAAGCGTATCAGTCGCCGCGCGGCAAGTTTACCTTTATCGCCACCAGCGGCGCATTTCATGGCAAATCATTGGGCGCGCTCTCCGCCACGGCCAAATCCACCTTCCGCAGACCCTTTATGCCTTTACTGCCGGGCTTCCGCCATGTGCCGTTTGGCAATATCGACGCGATGAGCATGGCATTTAGCGAAGGCAAAAAAACGGGCGACGAGATAGCAGCCGTGATTCTGGAGCCTATTCAGGGTGAAGGCGGCGTGATCCTGCCGCCGCAGGGATACCTGACAGAGGTACGTAAGCTCTGTGATGAATTCGGCGCTCTGATGATTCTGGATGAAGTACAAACCGGCATGGGGCGTACCGGCAAGATGTTTGCCTGCGAGCACGAAAATGTGCAGCCTGATATTCTGTGTCTGGCGAAAGCCCTGGGCGGCGGCGTGATGCCGATTGGCGCCACCATCGCGACTGAGGAGGTGTTTTCGGTTCTGTTCGACAATCCCTTCCTGCATACCACCACTTTTGGCGGTAATCCGCTGGCTTGTGCTGCCGCGCTGGCGACCATTAACGTCCTGCTGGAGCAAAATCTCCCGGCCCAGGCGGAACAAAAAGGCGATACGCTCCTGGATGGTTTTCGACAACTTGCGCGTGAATATCCCAATCTGGTACACGATGCGCGCGGCAAAGGTATGTTGATGGCCATTGAATTTGTCGACAACGAAACGGGCTACCGTTTTGCCAGTGAGATGTTCCGTCAACGCGTGCTGGTCGCTGGTACGCTGAATAATGCGAAAACAATTCGTATCGAGCCACCGCTCACGCTAACCATTGAACTGTGCGAACAGGTATTGAAATCAGCGCGTAATGCGCTGGCGGCAATGCAGGTGAGCGTTGAAGAGGTTTAAAAACGATGCCGGATGGCGCTGTGCTTATCCGGCCTGTTTTCCCCGGGTCGCGGCCTCTTTTTTGAATCCCATCACAATCACCACATTCCCCTTTTCCCTTTTACCTCGCGACGGCTACAGTAGTAACTCATCCGACCACATAACAATAATTTTACATACTGGATACGCTTATGAGCTACCCGTCGCTGTTCGCCCCGCTCGATCTGGGCTTTACTACTCTCAGAAACCGTGTGCTGATGGGATCGATGCACACGGGTCTGGAGGAACATCCTGATGGCGCTGAGCGCCTGGCGGCATTTTATGCCGAGCGCGCGCGACACGGCGTAGCGTTAATCGTCACCGGCGGTATTGCGCCCGTTCCCTCCGGGGTCGTGATGACCGGCGGCGCGATGCTGAACGATGCCAGCCAGTTAACGCCTCACCGCGTGGTGACCGATGCCGTACATGCGCAAGGCGGTAAAATCGCGCTGCAAATTCTGCACACCGGGCGTTACAGCTATCAGCCGCACCTGGTCGCGCCGTCGGCAATTCAGGCGCCAATCAACCGCTTTATGCCGCATGAACTGACGCATGATGAAATCTTGCAGTTAATCGACGACTTCGCGCATTGCGCGCAACTGGCGCGGGAAGCAGGCTACGACGGCGTAGAGGTGATGGGATCAGAGGGCTATCTGATTAATGAATTTCTCACGCGGCGAACTAACCATCGCGATGACGAATGGGGCGGCGACTATGCCAGCCGTATGCGCTTCGCGGTTGAGGTAGTACGCGCGGTACGCCAGCGGGTAGGGAACGACTTTATTATTATCTATCGCCTGTCGATGCTCGATCTGGTGGAAAATGGCGGCACGTTCGACGAAACGGTACAACTGGCGCAAGCCATTGAAGCCGCAGGCGCAAGCCTAATTAATACCGGCATTGGCTGGCATGAGGCGCGAATCCCGACCATCGCCACGCCAGTACCGCGTGGCGCCTTTAGCTGGGTGACGCGGAAACTCAAAGGTCATGTGTCGGTTCCGCTGATCGCGACCAATCGCATTAACGATCCGCAGGTCGCCGAGACGATCCTGACGCGCGGCGATGCCGATATGGTGTCGATGGCGCGTCCCTTCCTTGCCGATGCCGAATTCCTGACTAAAGCGCAATCCGGACGCGCAGATGAGATCAACACCTGTATCGGCTGTAATCAGGCCTGTCTGGATCGGATCTTCATCGGCAAAGTGACCTCCTGTCTGGTGAACCCGCGCGCCTGTCACGAAACCCACATGCCGATAACGCCGGCCATACGCAAAAAGAACCTGGCCGTTGTCGGCGCAGGCCCGGCGGGGCTGGCTTTCGCGATTAACGCCGCGTCGCGCGGCCATCATGTCACGCTGTTTGACGCTCAGAGTGAAATTGGCGGTCAGTTTACTATCGCCAGGCAGATCCCGGGTAAAGAGGAGTTTTACGAAACGCTGCGCTACTACCGTCGAATGATCGATGTTACTGGCGTTACGCTGAAACTGAACCAACGGGTGAACGCAGAGGATCTTCAGCCGTTTGACGAAGCGATCCTCGCTTGTGGAATAGTACCGCGCCGCCCGCCGATAGACGGTATCGATCATCCAAAAGCATTGACCTACCTGGAGGTATTGCGCGATAAGGCGCCGGTTGGTAAGCGAGTGGCGATCATCGGCTGCGGCGGGATCGGTTTTGACACGGCCATGTATCTGAGCCAGCACGGCGAATCCACCAGCCAAAATATTGCTGAATTTTGTACGGAATGGGGAATTGATACCAGCCTGCAACAGGCAGGCGGTCTGCGCCCGGAAGGCCCGCGCCTGGCACGTAGTCCACGGCAAATCGTCATGCTGCAACGCAAAACCAGCAAGCCGGGCGAAGGGTTAGGTAAAACCACCGGCTGGATCCATCGCGCGACGTTACTGGCGCGCGGCGTGAAGATGATCCCGGCGGTCAGTTACCAGAAGATCGACGACGACGGATTACATCTCTTGATCGGCGGCGAACCGCAGTTGCTGGAAGTGGATCATGTGGTGATCTGCGCCGGACAGGAACCTCGCCGCGAGCTGGCGGACCCGTTACGCGCCGCAGGTAAAACGGTACATCTTATCGGCGGATGCGATGTCGCGATGGAGCTGGATGCCCGACGGGCGATTGCCCAGGGCACCCGACTGGCACTGGAGATTTAACGACTTTGCCTGATGGCGCTACGCTTATCGGGCTTACGCCGTCATACCGGTTTTATAGGCCGGTATGACGCTTGAGCGCCTTATCGACGGCGTCCCTGCTTCACCGCTTTCAAAATGACAAATTTATTGTTGGTTGCTATCGTCGCGCAATTACCGAAAATCTTCTTCAGCTTGTGGAAATAGTCCAGATGGCGGTTCGCCACAATATACAGTTCGCCGTTGATTTTCAGGCAGCGGCGGGCGTGATGGAACATCTCCCAGGCGATATTGTCCGTCAGCGCATGTTTCTGGTGGAACGGCGGATTGCAGAACACCGCGTTAAAACGGAACGGCTCCACGCCGGAGAGCGCGTTGTTGATCATAAATTCGCAGCGTTCGAATGCTTCCGGCAGGTTCGTTTCTACATTCAAACGGCTGGAATCTACCGCCATCGGCGATTCATCGACAAATACTACGTTCGCCTGCGGATTTTTCGCCAGTAAGCTCAGGCCAATCACCCCATTGCCGCAGCCGAGATCGACAATCTCCCCGTCGAGGTTTTCCGGCAAATGCTGCATAAAGAAGCGCGCGCCGATATCCAATCCGGTACGAGAAAACACATTCGCGTGGTTGTGAATCGTCCAGCCTGTATCTTCCAGTTTCCAGCTTAGCGTTTGCGGCGCGTCGGCCAGTTGCGGATGACTGAAGGTACAGTTAATCAGGCGCGCTTTCTTCCACGCCAGCGTCGTCGTGGTTGGGCCCAGCACTTTTTCAAACAGTTCCAGCGTAGAGGTATGAATATCACGCGCTTTCGCGCCGGCGATAATACGCGTTTGCGCCGTAACGACCTTACGCAAAGCGCGTAACTGCTGTTCCAGCAACGCCAGCGTTTTCGGTACCTTAATCAATACCACGCCCGGCGCCTGCGGGTAGTCAGCGGTACTGTCGAGAAACGTTACGCTGGACTCCGCGATGCCGTTATGGCGTAAATTCTCTCGCGTACCCAGTTCGCTTAAATACGAATCGCCAATACTGTATGGCGAATGCTCCGCCAGCGCACAGCTTAGCGCGCCAAACGTATCATTCAGGATCAGCACCGGGCCGCGAATTTCCGTCTCATCCAACTGTTGCAGCAGATACTCATCGGCCGCCTCCCACGCCAGAAGCGGGTTAACATCATCCGTTTGCGGAAAACGTTTCAGCGTCAGTGAACGGAAACCGTCGTCTACGTGGCTCATTAGGCCTCCTGAATGGTAAAATTGCGGCGTTATCCCTGAAAAGGGTGCGTGAGTATACACTTTTTATCAGCAACATGGAGCTTTGATGACCTCACTAACTTACCTTCAGGGGTATCCGGAACATCTCCTTGCCCAGGTGCGCGCCTTAATCGCCGAGCAGCGCCTGGGAGCAGTGCTGGAAAAACGTTATCCCGGCGCGCATGATTACGCCACTGACAAAGCGCTATATCACTATACTCAGGAACTGAAAAGTCAGTTTCTGCGCAATGCGCCGCCCATTAATAAAGTGATGTATGACAGCAAGATCCATGTGCTGAAAAATGCGCTGGGACTGCATACCGCTGTCTCGCGCGTTCAGGGCGGCAAGCTCAAGGCAAAGGCGGAGATCCGCGTCGCCACCGTGTTTCGTAACGCCCCGGAGCCATTCTTACGGATGATTGTGGTTCACGAGCTGGCGCACCTGAAAGAGAAAGATCATAACAAAGCGTTTTATCAGCTCTGCTGCCATATGGAGCCGCAGTACCATCAACTGGAGTTTGATACGCGACTGTGGCTGACGCATCAGGCGCTGTCGGCACAATAAATTCTGAAAATGCCCCTTCCCCCGTATCTTTTTAACGGCGTGGGCATAAAATCGGCGCGTTCACATTTCGCTCATTGCCTGCCGCCACGTCAAGGATGACGATCTGTAGAGGGTATTTTTTATCCACCGCCAACGGAACCGCGCAACGACCATGCTCTCACAATGTGCCCGTTTTATCCGCCGCCTCTGTTTTACACGCCGGGCCTTAACAGTGGCGTGTTTTCTGCTTGTCGCAGCAGGCGTCGCGCTTTTCTATTCCAACTGGCTTATCGTCAACGCCTCACAGCATCTGACATGGAATGACATTCAGACCGTTCCCGCCCGCAACGTCGGGCTGGTGTTAGGCGCCAAACCCGGCAATCGGTATTTTACCCGGCGGATTAATACTGCCGCCGCGTTGTATCACGCCGGTAAAGTGAAGTGGCTGTTAGTCAGCGGCGATAATGGCAAAAAAGAGTACGATGAACCTTCGGCGATGCAGCAGGCGCTGATGGCGAAAGGTGTGCCGGAGGCGGCCATTTTTTGTGATTATGCCGGATTCTCCACGCTGGACTCCGTGGTTCGCGCCCGGAAAGTGTTTGGCGAAAGCCGCATTACGATTATCTCGCAAGCATTTCATAATCAACGGGCGATCTGGCTGGCGCAACAATATGGCATTGACGCTATCGGCGTTAACGCGCCGGATCTGAATAAAAGGCACGGAACCTACACACGACTTCGGGAAAAGCTGGCGCGGGTTAGCGCAGTGCTGGATGCCAAAATTTTGCATCGTCAGCCTAAATATCTGGGCGCTGGCGTCACTATTGGGGCTGATAGCGCACACGGGTGCCCTTCTCGCCAGTAAAATGCCAGAGTGCGTCGCAGCGCACTGGCAAGGGCGGAAAGGCGTGCTACATTGACGAAAAATCCCTTTCTGGAGTCCGCTGACGTTTATGATACGTTTCGCTGTAATTGGGACTAACTGGATCACGCGCCAGTTTGTCGACGCCGCCCATGAAACCGGCAAATTCAGGCTCGCCGCCGTTTACTCCCGTAGTCTTGAACAGGCGCAGTCTTTCGCAAATGATTATCCCGTCGAGCATCTGTTTACCTCGCTGGAAGCGATGGCGCAAAGCGACGCGATTGAGGCGGTTTATATCGCCAGCCCGAATTCCCTGCATTTCTCCCAGACGCAGCGCTTTTTGCAGCATAAAAAACATGTCATGTGCGAAAAGCCGCTGGCTTCTAACCTGGCGGAGGTTGATGCCGCTATCGCCTGCGCGCGCGATAATCAGCGGGTACTGTTTGAAGCCTTTAAAACCGCCTGCCTGCCCAATTTCCTGCTGCTGCGGGAATCGTTGCCGAAAATCGGCAGAATGCATAAAGCATTACTAAATTACTGCCAGTACTCTTCACGTTATCAGCGCTATCTGAACGGTGAAAATCCGAATACGTTTAATCCGGCCTTCTCCAATGGTTCGATTATGGATATCGGGTATTACTGTCTGGCGTCGGCGATCGCGCTATGGGGCGAGCCGCGCAGCGTTCAGGCGTCGGCGAATTTATTGGAAAGCGGAGTAGATGCGCACGGCGTCGTGGTTATGGATTACGGCGATTTTAGCGTCACGCTACAGCATTCCAAAGTCAGCGACTCGGTACTGGCCAGTGAAATTCAGGGCGAGAGGGGATCGCTGGTCATTGAAAAGCTGTCGGAATGCCAGAAAGTGTGTTTTGCGCCGCGCGGCGCGCTGATGCAGGATCTGACCCAGCCTCAGCATATTAATACCATGCTGTATGAAGCCGGGGCGTTTGCCCAGCTTATTGAAAACCACGCCGTGGAACATCCGGGGTTGTCGCTAAGTCGCGCCACGGCAAAATGGCTGACAGAAATACGCCGTCAAACCGGGGTCATCTTCCCGGCGGACGATCTGACCCATCCCCTTACTGCGTAAAATTATGTAAATCATATGTTACAGGTCATTGACTCTACGCGTGGCCTGTCATACTTTGTTACGCGCAAAGGGGAGTAACTTCATTGCCGGTCGATCGTCATTACGATGTGTGCAAAACCACATCCGGTCACCGGGCAGCCATAAAGGAATGCGTCAGCGTATTCCTTTATTGTTGTAAGTGAGACCTTGCCGAATGGCAAGGTCTATGCATAAAAGCAACGGCTAATGCCATTCGGCGTTAGCCGTTTTTTTTTTTTGCATAGGGAGAAATAATGAATACTGTTGGTACGCCATTATTATGGGGTGGATTCGCGGTTGTTGTGGTGATAATGCTATCCATCGACCTGTTGTTGCAGGGACGCCGTGGCGCACATGCGATGTCGATGAAACAAGCGGCAGGATGGTCAATCCTGTGGGTAACGCTCTCGCTACTGTTTAACGCCGCTTTCTGGTGGTATCTGGCTGAAACGCAAGGGCGCGAAGTTGCTGACCCGCAGGCATTGGCGTTCCTTACCGGCTATCTGATTGAGAAGTCGCTGGCCGTAGATAACGTCTTTGTCTGGCTGATGCTGTTTAGCTATTTCTCCGTCCCTCCGGCTCTGCAACGCCGGGTGCTGGTGTATGGGGTTCTTGGCGCGATCGTGTTGCGTACTATCATGATTTTCGCCGGTACCTGGCTTATCACTCAGTTCGAATGGCTGCTGTATGTGTTCGGCGCCTTCCTGCTGTTTACCGGCGTAAAAATGGCGCTGGCGAAGGAAGATGAATCCGGCATTGGCGAAAAACCGATGGTGCGTTGGCTGCGCGGGCATCTGCGCATGACCGATACGATCGAGAACGAGCACTTTTTCGTACGTAAAAACGGCCTGCTGTATGCCACGCCGCTGCTGCTGGTGCTGATTATGGTTGAGTTCAGCGATGTGATCTTCGCCGTTGACAGTATTCCGGCGATCTTTGCGGTCACCACCGACCCGTTCATCGTACTGACCTCTAACCTGTTTGCCATCTTAGGACTGCGCGCGATGTACTTCCTGCTGTCCGGCGTGGCGGAACGCTTCTCGATGCTGAAATATGGTCTGGCGGTCATTCTGGTCTTTATCGGCATTAAGATGCTGATCGTCGACTTCTACCATATTCCTATCGCGATTTCGCTGGGCGTAGTGTTTGGTATTCTGACCATTACGCTGGTGATTAACGCCTGGGTTAACCATCAGCGCGATAAGAAACTACGAGCGCAATAATCTTTTATCGGGGTAAACCTGCCCCGTCAAAAACGCCCGACAGCGCACACCTGTCGGGCGTTTTTGTTTAACATGTCACAATACTGTTAATATAAAGTTATAAAACATGATCACAGCAAAAAATCCAGGATATTTCGCTTCCCGAACCTTCAACTTTCCTTATACTCAACCAGGCAAACACTTTGTTACATCCTGAAAGATGCGCCGTAAGAGCGTGCAGGGGATGACCAGCAACACAATACAAGGAATATGAAATGGCTACGCAACGAGCATCAGGGCTACTGCAGCGTTTAGCGCAAGGCAGTCTGGTTAAACAAATTTTAGTGGGTCTGGTACTGGGGATTTTACTGGCATGGATTTCTAAGCCTGCGGCAGAAGCGGTTGGCTTGCTTGGCACCCTGTTCGTCGGCGCCTTAAAAGCGGTCGCCCCCGTTCTGGTGCTGATGCTGGTAATGGCCTCGATCGCCAACCACCAGCACGGCCAAAAAACCAATATTCGCCCTATTCTCTTTCTTTACCTGCTAGGCACCTTTTCAGCCGCGCTGGCGGCCGTTGTGTTCAGCTTCGCCTTCCCTTCAACGCTGCATCTGTCCAGTAGCGCCCAGGATATCGTGCCGCCGTCCGGCATTGTAGAAGTCTTGCGCGGTCTGCTGATGAGCATGGTGTCGAACCCCATCGACGCGCTGCTGAACGCTAACTATATCGGGATTCTGGTATGGGCCGTCGGTCTGGGATTTGCCCTGCGTCATGGTAATGAAACCACCAAAAACCTCGTGAACGATATGTCTAACGCCGTGACCTTTATGGTGAAACTGGTGATCCGTTTCGCGCCAGTCGGTATTTTTGGTCTGGTTTCATCAACGCTTGCAACCACCGGCTTCTCCACCCTGTGGGGCTATGCGCACCTGCTGGTCGTCTTGATTGGCTGTATGCTGCTGGTCGCGCTGGTGGTCAACCCGCTGTTGGTATTCTGGAAAATTCGTCGCAACCCTTATCCGCTGGTGTTCGCCTGCCTGCGTGAAAGCGGCGTTTATGCCTTCTTTACCCGCAGCTCTGCCGCCAATATTCCAGTGAATATGGCGCTGTGCGAAAAGCTGAATCTGGACAGGGATACTTACTCCGTTTCCATTCCGCTGGGCGCCACTATCAATATGGCCGGCGCGGCAATTACCATTACGGTTCTGACGTTGGCGGCAGTCCATACGTTAGGCGTCCCGGTGGATCTGCCTACAGCGCTGCTGCTGAGCGTGGTGGCCTCGCTGTGTGCTTGCGGCGCCTCCGGCGTGGCAGGCGGTTCATTGCTGCTGATCCCGCTGGCGTGCAACATGTTTGGCATCCCGAACGATATCGCGATGCAGGTAGTAGCGGTCGGCTTTATTATCGGCGTATTGCAGGATTCGTGTGAAACGGCGCTGAACTCGTCTACCGATGTTCTGTTCACTGCGGCAGCCTGCCAGGCAGAGGACGAACGTCTGGCGAATAACGCCTTGCGTAGCTAAGTGATTATCGATGCCGGATGGCGTATGCCATCCGGCGTAACGATAGATCTGAATCTCCCAATCCATAGGCTGTGATGGAAAGCGAATTGATGTTCACGCGCAACATCCTCGCGTAACGTTATATGTAGATGGCGTCTGCCGCGGCGCTCGGTCAGCGTAAAGTATAAAGTGTCAGCCTGTGTAAATCCTCTCGCCACCCTCCCTTGCGATAAGCAAAATCAAAGCTCAACGACGCGTAATTTCTATAACGGACTTCGTTGACCTTTGTTACAATTAGATGCATTTTGAATTTTTGTGTGTTAGTGCTTGCTTACTTCACAACTTAACAAGGAATAGTTCAGGCCGCGAATTTGCCGTTTCCGCAACGCTGATAAAAACTCCAACTCTGTTGCGGCAGTGCAAACCTCAGATCACCGGCGTGACGTTAACCGATTCTCCAGGAATACTGAATGGAACTACTGACTCAATTGCTGAATGCCCTGTGGGCTCAGGACTTTGAAACACTGGCCAATCCTTCCATGATTGGCATGTTATATTTTGTGTTATTTATGATTTTGTTTCTGGAAAATGGGCTGCTCCCTGCCGCCTTTTTGCCTGGCGACAGCCTGTTGATCCTGGTCGGCGTGCTGATCGCCAAAGGCGCGATGGGTTATCCACAAACCATTTTGCTGCTTACCGTCGCGGCCAGCCTGGGTTGCTGGGTCAGCTATATTCAGGGCCGCTGGCTGGGGAATACCCGCACCGTGCAAAACTGGCTCTCTCATCTCCCCGCACATTATCATCAACGCGCCCATCACCTTTTCCATAAACACGGCCTGTCGGCACTATTGATAGGCCGTTTTATCGCGTTTGTCAGAACGCTGCTGCCCACCATTGCCGGCATATCCGGTCTGAATAACGCGCGCTTTCAGTTCTTCAACTGGATGAGCGGCTTGTTGTGGGTGCTTATCCTGACGTCGCTGGGCTATCTGCTGGGCAAAACGCCCGTCTTTATGAAGTATGAAGATCAGTTAATGTCATGCCTGATGCTGCTGCCCGTGGTGCTGCTCTTTTTTGGCCTGGCGGGTTCACTGGTCATGCTGTGGAAAAAGAAGTATGGGAGCCGGGGATAACTTATGCTTAAACCACGCATAACTGCCCGACAACTCATTTGGATCAGCGCTTTTCTACTGATGCTGACCATACTCATGATGACGTGGTCAACGCTGCGTCAGCAAGAGTCGACGCTGGCCATTCGCGCGGTTAACCAGGGCGCCAGTATGCCAGACGGCTTCTCAGTTCTGCATCATCTGGATGCGAACGGCATTCATTTTAAAAGCATTACGCCTAAAAATGACATGTTGCTCATTACCTTCGATTCCCCTGCGCAAAGCGCCGCAGCAAAAACAGTGCTTGATCAAACGTTACCACACGGTTATGTCGTCGCTCAGCAGGACGATGACAACGAAACGGTACAGTGGCTGTCCCGCTTACGGGAAAGCTCACACCGCTTTGGCTAATCTCCAGGAATCCGAATCATATCACTCACTTTGGTGATTTCATTGTTTAATGACTATGATTAATAAAGCGGTGTTTAACCCACCGCGTTATTATCGGGATCACCGCCCCGGACAACGGGTCCGAACATAAGGGAAAGTTCAGGAATGAAATACCGCATCGCTTTGGCTATCACGCTTTTTACACTTAGCGCCGGTAGCTACGCTAATTCGCTTTGTCAGGAAAAAGAGCAGGATATACAAAAGGAAATTAGCTACGCTGAAAAGCACAACAATCAGCGCCGTATTGAGGGTCTGAACAAGGCGCTCAGCGAAGTACGCGCCAATTGTACTGACAGCAAGCTGCGCGCCGAGCATCAGAAAAAGATCGCTGAGCAAAAAGAAGAGGTAGCCGAACGCCAACGTGATTTAGCCGAGGCAAAAGCAAAAGGCGATGCGGATAAAATAGACAAACGTGAACGTAAGCTGGCCGAGGCTCAGGATGAGCTAAAAAAACTTGAGGCCAGAGACTACTAAATTAACGCCGAATGTAAATACTCACTCACCTGGAGAAAACTATGTCGAAAGATAACACTACGGAACATCTGCGCGCTGAGTTGAAATCCCTGACCGATACGCTTGAAGAAGTGCTGAGCTCTTCGGGCGAAAAGTCGAAAGAAGAGTTGAGTAAGATTCGTAGCAAAGCCGAGCGCGCGCTGAAAGAGAGCCGTTACCGCCTGGGCGAAACGGGTGATGTGATTGCCAAACAGACTCGCGTCGCCGCCGCCCGCGCCGATGATTATGTGCGCGAAAATCCCTGGACAGGCGTAGGCATTGGCGCCGCTGTCGGTCTGGTGTTGGGCGTACTGCTGACGCGTCGTTAATTATGGCGGACTCTCGACAGGCACAAGGACCAGGCAAAAGCGTACTGGGTATCGGGCAGCGGATTGTCACCATTATCGTTGAGATGGTGGAAACCCGGCTGCGACTGGCGGTAGTAGAACTGGAAGAAGAGAAAGCGAACCTCTTTCAGCTTTTGCTGATGGTAGGTCTTACCATGCTCTTCGCGGCGTTTGGCTTAATGAGCCTGATGGTTCTGGTCATCTGGGCTATCGATCCTCAGTACCGTTTGAACGCGATGATCGCTACCACAGTTGTGCTGTTAGTGCTTGCGCTAATCGGCGGCATCTGGACTTTGCGCAAAGCGCGTCAGTCCACGCTATTGCGCCATACGCGGCACGAACTGGCTAACGATCGGCAAATTCTGGAGGACGATCAGTCGTGAGCAGCAAAGGCGAACGCGAAAAACGTAAAGCGCTGCTTCTCAGTCAGATCCAGCAGCAACGGCTGGATCTGTCCGCCAGCCGTCGCGACTGGCTGGAGACCACCGGCGCGTACGATCGCGGCTGGAATACGGTGTTAAGCCTGCGCTCCTGGGCGCTGGTCGGTAGCAGCGTAATGGCCATCTGGACCATCCGTCATCCTAATATGTTGGTACGCTGGGCGAAACGCGGCCTGGGTATCTGGAGCGCCTGGCGCCTGGTAAAAACTACCCTCCGTCAACAACAGCTCCGCGGTTAATATCTTTTCTTTTATAGCATCGCGCCATCAGGTTATCACCTGGTGGCGCGATACTTTTATGCATATCGTCTCTTTAGCAATCACTCAAATTTTTTGAAAAAATTTGGCAATTTTCCTTGCTAACAATTCCTGCACGCCACGTTTATGATTCTCTCCAGCGATAACAATGATGCGCCAAACCGCGTCATTGCTCATGAAAATAGCAGCAGCCGCCGAATCGGCCCCCTGGAGAATAAAATGAAAAAATTAGAAGATGTTGGTGTACTGATAGCGCGTATTTTAATGCCAGTTCTGTTTATTACCGCAGGATGGGGAAAAATTAGCGGCTATGCGGGCACACAGCAGTATATGGAAGCGATGGGCGTACCAGGATTCCTGCTGCCGCTCACCATACTGCTTGAGTTCGGCGGCGGTCTGGCGATTCTGCTGGGGTTCCTCACCCGCACCACTGCGCTTTTCACCGCTGGTTTTACGTTGCTGACGGCATTGATCTTCCATAGCAATTTTGCAGAAGGTGTAAACTCGCTGATGTTTATGAAAAACCTGACCATTGCCGGCGGATTCTTATTACTGGCGTTAACCGGGCCTGGCGCGTTCAGCCTTGACCGTCTGCTGAATAAAAAGTGGTAAGCAATCTATACTCAATTAAAAAAGCGAGGGAATAGCGCCTCGCTTTTGTCATCTGAAGGAGAGAGACATGGGACAACTGATCGATGGCGTCTGGCACGATACCTGGTATGACACCAAATCTTCCGGGGGGAAATTTCAGCGTTCAGCGTCGGCTTTCCGCAACTGGCTTACCGCTGACGGCGCGCCCGGACCTTCCGGCGAAGGCGGATTCGCCGCAGAAAAAGATCGTTACCATCTGTACGTTTCCCTTGCCTGCCCCTGGGCGCATCGCACGCTCATTTTCCGTAAACTGAAAGGTCTGGAGCCGTTTATTCCGGTTTCCGTCGTGAATCCATTGATGCTGGAAAACGGCTGGACGTTTGATGATACTTTTCCGGCGGCCACCGGCGATACCCTCTATCAGCATGAATTTCTCTACCAGTTGTATCTGCACGCCGATCCACACTACAGCGGCCGCGTCACCGTACCGGTCTTATGGGATAAAAAAAATCATACTATCGTCAGCAACGAGTCCGCCGAAATCATTCGTATGTTTAACTCCGCCTTCGATGGGCTGGGCGCTAAAGCCGGGGATTACTATCCCCCCGCGCTGCAAAGCAAAATTGACGAGTTAAACGGCTGGATTTATGACAACGTTAATAACGGCGTTTATAAAGCAGGCTTCGCCACCAGCCAGCAAGCGTATGATGAAGCGGTAGACAAGGTATTTACTGCGCTGGCGCGCCTGGAACAGATTCTCGGACAGCACCGCTATCTGACGGGCGACCAGTTGACCGAGGCGGATATCCGCTTATGGACGACCCTGGTACGCTTTGATCCGGTTTACGTGACTCATTTCAAATGCGACAAATACCGAATCAGCGACTACCTGAATCTGTACGGTTTCCTGCGCGATATCTATCAAATATCGGGCATTGCTGAAACTGTTAATATGGACCATATTCGTCACCACTATTTCCGTAGCCATAAAACGATTAACCCCACGGGTATCATTTCTGTCGGACCGTGGCAGGATCTGCTCGAACCTCACGGGCGCGACGTGCGCTTTGGCTAATTTCAGGCGTCCTCCGGGACGCCTTATTAATAAATACCACAAATATTTACCAGCATTTCATTCGCGGCTATTCTTAGTTTGATTACTTTAAAAACAAGTGATTGAACCATTATTGAGGCGAAAATGGATTGGTATTTAAAGGTTTTAAAAAATTATCTGGGATTTGGCGGCCGCGCGCGACGCAAAGAGTACTGGATGTTTATTCTGGTCAATATCATCTTTACCTTTGTGTTGGGCCTGCTGGACGCCATGCTTGGCTGGCAACGCGCCGGGGGTGAAGGCGTTCTGACCACCATTTACGGCGTTCTGATCTTTTTACCGTGGTGGGCCGTGCAGTTCCGTCGTCTGCATGACACTGACCGCTCCGCATGGTGGCTACTGTTGCTACTTATCCCCATTATCGGCTGGCTTATCATCATCGCGTTCAACTGCCAGAATGGTACGCCGGGCGACAACCGCTTCGGCCCCGATCCGAAACGTTTTTCCTGATGGCGGCGCGGCGCCGCTTTTAAAGCGCCGCGCGCTATTTATTTTCCGGCGAATAGCTTAGGTATTTCCCGCAGGCACCAGGCTTTTGCCTCCCCCATACTGTCGCGCCGCCAGGCCATAATAATATCGATTTCGCTGGTCGATTCCGGGCTGACCACGCGTAGCCGCCCTTCGGCAATATCCTGTTCCACCATCGAATATGGCATGGTCGCGACGCCAAGCCCGGCCAGCAGCGCCTGACGTTTATCTTCAATCGTGCTTACCGTCAGACGTGGCTGCTTATCCAGCAGTTGCACCGTTAATACCGGCCGCTCGCGCGCGGTATCCGCTACCGCTACGCCGCGGTATTTAACCCGCGTCACTTCCGAAAGCGGCTCCGGCTCCTGATGAATAGGGTGGTCAGGCGCGGCGACATACACATTCATTAACGTATACAACTTACGGGAGTTAATTTCCGACGACGATCGAAAATGCATATCCGGAGCGATAACGATATCCGCCCGTCCCTGCTCAAGCCGCTCCCATGCGCCAGCCAGTACTTCGGTAATCAATGAAAGCTGCGTATTGGCTTTAGCGGCCAGCCGGTCGATCAGTGGAAAAAAAGCAGGCGTCGGTACCAGAGCTTCAGTGACTAGCGTCAGATGCGTTTCCCAACCGCGGGCCAACGCTTCAGCATCCGTCGTTAACTTGTCTGCCGCTTCCAGCAATACCCGCCCGCGTTCCAGCAGCATACGTCCGACGTTGGTGAATTTTGTACGATGGCCGGAGCGATCGAACAGTACAACGTCCAACTCTTCTTCCAGCTTCTGCATGGTGTAACTCAGCGCGGAGGGCACACGCCCCAACTCATCAGCCGCTGCGGCAAAACTGCCCCGGCGGTCAATGGCGTCCATCACACGCAATGCTTCAAGCGTCAGCGCTCTCTCTTTAGCCATAACGTTCTCATTCAGGAAATTTGAACATACCGGGCAGAATATCTGGCTAACAATGCAGCGTCCAGCCCCTTAACATAAAAGGAAGTAAAGAGAGGTTAATAACGATGATTACGACCCGAACCGCCAAACAATGTGGACAGGCAGACTACGGATGGCTACAGGCCCGCTATACCTTCTCCTTTGGACACTATTTCGACCCTACACTGCTAGGCTACGCGTCGTTGCGCGTACTGAACCAGGAAGTGCTGGCGCCGGGCGCCTCTTTTCAGCCTCGAACTTACCCAAAGGTGGATATTTTAAACCTGATTCTGGACGGCGAAGCGGAATACCGCGACAGCGACGGCAACCATGTACAGGCTAAAGCGGGCGAAGCGTTACTGCTCGCCGCGCAGCCGGGCATTAGCTACAGCGAACATAATATCAGCAAAGTTAAGCCGTTAACCCGAATGCAACTGTGGCTTGACGCCTGTCCTGAACGGGAAAACACGCTGGTACAAAAAATCCCACTCCTGGCGGCGCAACAACAGCTTCTTGCCTCGCCCGACGGTGAGCAAAACAGCTTACAACTGCGCCAACAGGTCTGGGTACATCATATTACGCTGGAGAAAGGCGAATCGCTTAATTTCCAGCTTCACGGGCCGCGCGCCTATTTGCAGTCGATTCACGGTACGTTCCACGCGATGACGCACAACGAAGAACGCGAGGCGTTAACCTGCGGAGATGGCGCATTTATTCGTGATGAACCTAACATTACGCTGGTTGCCGATACGCCGCTGCGCGCATTACTGGTAGATTTACCGGTGTAGCCAGCCAGAAAAGGAGTCGCAAGATGAGCAAAAAATCGGCGAAGAAACGTCAGCCCGTGGTAAAACCTGCCGTACAGGAGGCGATGAGCGCCGCTGTGCCGCTGGGCTATGAAGAGATGCTAACCGAACTGGAAGCCATCGTGGCGGACGCCGAAGCCCGGCTGGCAGAAGAAGAGGCCGCAGCCTGAAATCATGCCGGATGGCGGCGCAAGCGCCCGATCCGGCTGATAACGGGTAGACCCGATAAGCGCAGCGCCATCGGGCAACACGCTGCCCCGACGTCATGCCGGGGCGTTATTATTAATGCGCTTTACTGGCCATAATCTCGATGATCTGCTTGTCGGTCTGCTGCATTGAGCGACACGCCAGCGAACACAAATTCGAAATAGATTGTTCGACATTGTGCGCCACAATCCCTTCGTTTCCGGTCACCGCCGTATCATCCAACGCCATCAGTACGGCTTTCCACGCCGCCGACGCGCTGGTAGAGACTTTCATCGCGCAGCTATTCGACGCGCCATCGCAAATCATCCCGCTGACATCACCAATCATACTGCTGATAGCCATTGCGATAGTGTCGTAACGACCATCTATCAGCCACGCCATACCCGCTGCCGCGCCCATCGCCGCCGTAGTTGCCGCGCACAGCGCCGACAAACGCGGAAGCTGATGGTGAATATAGATAGCGCTCAAATGCGATAACATTAGCGCGCGCGCCAGGCGCTCGTCATCGGCGCCGACATGTTCAGCAACCACCATGACTGGCACCGTGGCGGTAATCCCCTGGTTGCCGGAGCCGGAGTTGCTCATCGCGGGCAACGTGGCACCGCCCATTCTGGCGTCTGACGCCGCGCTGGTACGGATCAAAATCGCCGTGGAGAGATCTTTCGCCAGCAGACCGCGATCGCACTGTTTGGCCAGCGTCGAACCGATATGCAGCCCCCAGGAACCACGCAGTCCCTCCTGCGACAACGCGCCGTTTAGCCTGGCCGCATCGAGAATAAAGCGGATAGCGTCAAAGGGCACCGCATTCACAAACGCCAGGATCTCTTCCAGCGAGGTATGAGACAGCACTCCCAGTGGCGAGGTTTTTTCTTCTTCCTGCGCATTATCGGCCTGGGTAAATACCACACCCTTGTCGGTTTCTATCCGCACAATATTTGTATGATCGCCGACGATCGTGACACATGCCCAGCTATCGCCGCTATACACTTTCGCCCGTGAAAACAGAATATCGTTACATGGCTCCTGCAACATCACCGCGACATGTCCAGCGGCCAGCATCGCTTTTGCATCGGCAACGGCTTTAGCGGAAGCGTCTTTTAACACCTCCAACCCGGCTTTCGCATCACCGCCCAACGCGCCCAACGCCGCGGCGATCGGTAGCCCTACCATTCCCGTTCCTGGAACGGTAACGCCCATACCATTTTTCATCAGATTGGGCGAAACCCACGCGTCAATGCGTTCAACTGTGCCGTTAAGTTCAGCCGCCGCCGCCGCTGCCGCCAGCGCCAGTGAAATTGGCTCAGTACACCCCAGCGCCGGTTTTACTTCTTCCTGTACGGCCAGAATAAAACTTTGCCACAATGGATTTATTTTAGATTCAAACATAACAACAACCTTAATCTCAGGTATATCAAGAGAATGCCAGGAACGGAGAAACGCATAGCAGCAGACCGGTAATAATAATCAGGTACAACGAAGCGCCTTTATATTTGTGCAATGCGGGAACCTTGTAGACCAACCATGCCGGAATTAAACAGCCCACCATACCGAAGATAGGGCTACAAATAGAGGTGAAGCTCAGTACCGGCGCGTTGAGCACAATGGCGCTCCAGGCCAGCAAAATAGCGAAAATCATAATGCCGCGCTGTACCAGATTTTCCTTAATCTTCTCGGCGGGCATTTTACGGCGCAGGATATTCATCACAATGCCTTGCGTCGCTTCGCGGAATCCTAAATAAACGCCAAAGAAGGCGGTCATGACGGCAAAGATGTTCAGAATTACGCTAACCACTTTGACCCAGCCAGCGCCATCGCCGCTAATAAATTGCGCGGCGATCGCCAGGGCGGAAATATTCTGCTCGTAGGCTTTCACCGCTTCGTCATGCCCCATCGCCAGGGTGAAGGAAACCGCATAGAAAAATACGGTAACGAACAGGATGCCAAACGCAATATTCATGGCACGCAGCGCTTTATGGCGTGCGACCTCAATAGATTTTTCGCGTGAACGGTAAGAGATCACCATTGGGCTTAACGTCTGGATAAATAAAATCGAGGTCAGCGTAAATGGCAGGGTAATAATGGCGTTTTTAATCAGCAGGGCCATCGGCGGCAGCGCGCCAATGTTATACAGATGCCACATACCCACCATAGAGACGCCCAGCGCCGCCACTACCAGTAGCTTGGTCAGCACCATGCCAGTGGAGATTTTGAACAGTAATTTTTCACCGCGTGAGGAAATCGCCACCAGGATGCAGATCAGCACCAGACCATAAAATGGACTATCGGAAAGCAATCCTTCCGTTACGCCGAAAGTATGCAGATAAGAGGCGCTGTCGTTAGTAATCGCCGTAGAATAGACGAACATCCAGATGACGAGCATCACAAAGTACAGCGCGCCTAATAAAATACCCCAGTTTTTGCCCAGATAGCCGCTGATCACGCTGGGGTAGTCTTTACATTCCGGGGATTCCGCCAGCGTATTAATAAACAGCCGCTGGAACAGGTACATGGCCGGATAGCCAATAATAGAAGAGAGTAAAAAGACCCAAAGTCCCATCAGGCCAACCTGGACAGGAAGAAAAACGATCCCTGCGCCAATCGCCATCCCGATACTCATAATGACCCAACCGGTGTCGGTACTATCAAATTTGATGGCTTCACGCCATTCGCTTTCAGTCATCCCTGCCCGACGCGCCGGGGCTGATGCGTCGAGGATTACGCTGGTATTACTTGCCGATTCCATAAAATTCTCGCTCAATGTGTAGGTAGAGGTTTTTTTTATTTTTCGTGCCGCAGCAAGGCGATATGCAGAACGTGAGGTGCAGGTACTTTCTTGTAATAAGAAAATCATACGCGCACGATAAGAGAAAAACTTACCAATAAAACGCCTGCATTTCTTGTGGGTTAAGAATTCTTTTCTATTTACTATTGGTTTAATGTTGTTATTTTCTCTATTTGACGCGTATCACAACAAAAAAGGGCGCACTTTGGTGCGCCCTTTTCTCAACTTCTGTCTTCTACGTTATCCCATAGCCTGCTCACTCTGCGCCTGTCGGGCCTATCCACAAACGACTTTAATCGCCAGACCGCCGCGCGACGTCTCGCGATATTTGTCGTTCATGTCTTTACCCGTTTCGTACATGGTTTCGATTACTTTATCGAGCGAAACCCGCGGTTCAGAGGTACGGCGTAGCGCCATTCGCGCCGCATTTACCGCTTTAACGGCGTTAATCGCATTACGTTCAATACAAGGGATTTGTACCTGACCCGCCACCGGGTCACAGGTGAGGCCAAGGTTATGCTCCATCGCAATTTCCGCCGCAATACAGACCTGCGCCGGGCTGCCGCCCAGCAGTTCTGTCAGCCCCGCCGCCGCCATCGAACACGCGACGCCAACCTCGCCCTGACACCCCACTTCCGCGCCGGATATCGAGGCGTTCATCTTGTACAGCATACCAATCGCCCCCGCCGACAGCAGATAACGGGCGATAGAGTTGGCATTGACCGGACGACGGAATTTGTCGTAATAGGCCAGCACCGCAGGAATAATGCCGCACGCGCCGTTGGTCGGCGCGGTGACCACTCGCCCGCCCGCCGCGTTCTCTTCGCTCACGGCCAGGGCGAACATGTTAATCCAGTCAATAACGTTCATCGGATCGCGGGAGAGATTATCGCTGGAGACCAGCAGACGCCGTAACGCTACCGCGCGGCGTGGAACGTTCAGCGGCCCCGGCAGCACGCCCTCAGTATTCATGCCACGTTCAATTCCGGTCGCCATCACCTGCCAGATGCGGGCAAAGCCAGCGTCAATCTGCTCTTTGCTCCGCAACGCCAGTTCATTTTGCATCATCAGGCCGGAAACCGAGAGCCCCTGTCTTTCACACAGCGTCAACAGTTCGCTGGCGGAATGAAAATCATACGGCACCGATTTTTCTACGTCGTGCGACTGACCAAAACGCTCCTCTTCGACAATAAAGCCGCCGCCAATAGAGTAATACGTTTTGTGTAAAAGCGGCGCTTGTCCGTTCCAGGCGGTAATACGCATACCGTTTTCATGGCGCGCCAGGGTTTCAGCGTGAAAGAAAATACTGTCGGCGACGGGAAAATCCACCACATGCGCGCCACCCGCCACCGATAAACGGCTGCTGCGGGCAACCTCCTGGATAAACGCCGGAATGCTATCAATATTGACATCCTGCGGCGTATTGCCCGCCAGGCCCATAATGACGGCGGTATCGGTCGCGTGGCCTTTGCCCGTCAGCGATAGCGATCCGTAAAGATCAACCGTGATGCGCGTCGTTCGCGGCAGGTCGCCGCTGTCGATCAGCCGATCGATAAAACATTTTCCTGCATTCATTGGCCCTACGGTATGGGAGCTTGAAGGTCCAATGCCAATCTTAAAAATATCAAATGCGCTAATCATATCTCCCCCTAAGATTACCGTTCAGCGAAGATCCGTCGCGGGGCGATCCACACGATCGCCCCGTTCACGTTACATCGCCTGAGTAAAGGTGCGCGAAATAACGTCCTGTTGCTGTTCACGCGTCAGCGCATTGAAGCGCACGGCATAGCCGGAAACGCGGATCGTCAGGTTCGGGTAGTTTTCCGGATGTTCAATCGCATCCAGCAACATTTCACGGTTCATGACATTGACGTTCAGATGCTGCCCGCCTTCTACCTGTGCTTCATGATGGAAATAGCCGTCCAGCAGGCCGACAAGATTGGTTTTCCGCACCGCATCTTCTTTCCCGAGCGCCGCAGGCACAATCGAGAAGGTGTACGAAATACCGTCTTTGGCGTAGGTAAACGGCAGTTTCGCCACCGACGTCAGCGAGGCCACCGCCCCTTTGCGGTCACGACCATGCATCGGGTTCGCCCCCGGCGCGAACGGCGTTCCGGCGCGGCGTCCATCCGGCGTATTGCCGGTCTTCTGCCCGTACACGACGTTCGAGGTGATGGTCAAAATGGACTGCGTCGGCACCGCATTGCGATACGTCGGCAACACGCTAATTTTTTGCATAAAGCGTTTCACCAGGTCGCAGGCGATGCTGTCCACGCGCTCATCGTTGTTGCCGTACTGCGGATACTCGCCTTCAATAGCAAAGTCGATGGCAAGGCCGTTTTCGTCGCGGATCGGCTTCACCTGAGCGTACCTGATGGCGGACAGGGAATCCGCCGCCACCGACAGTCCGGCGATGCCGCACGCCATCGTCCGATACACATCACGGTCGTGCAGCGCCATCAGCGAAGCTTCATAGCTGTACTTATCGTGCATGTAGTGAATGATGTTCAGCGCGCTAATGTACTGCACCGCCAGCCAGTCCATAAAATGGTCGAGACTCTCCATTACCGCGTCATAATCCAGCACCTCATCCGTTAACGGCGCGGTTTTCGGCCCGACCTGGATTTTCAGTTTCTCATCAACGCCGCCATTGATAGCGTACAGCAACGTTTTGGCAAGGTTGGCGCGCGCGCCGAAGAACTGCATCTGCTTACCGATGACCATCGGGCTGACGCAACAAGCGATGGCGTAATCGTCGCTGTTAAAGTCGGTACGCATTAAATCGTCGTTTTCATACTGCAAAGATGAGGTCACGATGGAGACCTGCGCAGCATATTTCTTGAATGCCACCGGCAACGCTTCTGACCACAGTATGGTCAGGTTCGGCTCCGGCGCTGGCCCCATCGTGTGCAGGGTATGCAGATAACGGAAAGAGTTCTTCGTCACCAGCGTGCGGCCATCGAGCCCCATCCCGCCAATAACTTCGGTGGCCCAGATCGGATCGCCGGAAAAGAGTGAATCAAATTCCGGCGTGCGCAGGAAGCGCACCATGCGGATCTTCATGATGAAATGGTCGATCAGTTCCTGCGCCTGCTGCTCTGTCAGAAGGCCCGCGTTGAAATCGCGCTCAATGTAGATATCAAGGAACGAGGCGGTTCTTCCCAGCGACATTGCACCGCCATTTTGCGATTTTACCGCCGCCAGATAAGCGAAGTAGAGCCACTGTACCGCTTCCTGCGCGTTCCGCGCCGGGCGGGAGATATCGTAGCCGTATTTCGCCGCCATCTCCTGCATTTGCAGCAGCGCGCGACGATGCTCCGCCAACTCCTCACGCAGGCGAATCGTCGCCTCAAGATTCTGTCCCTGCTCCAGATTCGACTGCAGATCGGCGAATTGCAGCTCGCGTTCGCGCACCAGATAACGGATGCCATACAGCGCGACGCGACGATAATCGCCAATAATGCGCCCGCGACCATAACCATCCGGCAAACCGGTTAATACGCCGGATTTACGGCAGCGCAGCATATCCGGCGAGTAAACATCGAATACGCCCTGATTATGGGTTTTCCGCAGGTCGGTAAAGGTATATTCAAAATCGGCGTCCATTTCGCGGCCATAGGCGTGGAATGAACTTTTGATCATGTTAACGCCGCCAAACGGATGCAAAGCGCGTTTAAGCGGCTTATCCGTTTGTAAACCGACGATTTTTTCCAGCTCTTTTTCAATATATCCCGCATCGTGCGCGGTAATCGTCGTCGCGATGTTGGTATCGAAATCCACCGGCGCATGGGTCGCGTTCTCGATACGTATTCCCGCCATCACCTTTTCCCACAACGCCGTGGTCGCTGGCGTCGCGTCGGCGAGAAAAGATTCATCCCCCTCATAGGGCGTATAGTTATGCTGAATAAAATCACGGACATTAATTTCTTCTTTCCAGTCCGTACCTTTAAAATCACGCCATGCTTCGGCATACAGCATATCGCTAGTATCGATATTTACCTTCATGAAAAATAATCTCTCTACAGAACAGCCGTTAAGTTATGCAAATTCCACTGGTGCTTTCACGTTGCCTAAATGAATGGCATCAAGGGCAATCATTTTCTCTTCATTCGTGGGAATAACAGCGCAAATAACCTGAGAAGGGTTAGCGGAAATAATGCGCTCGCCGTGAGAATTCGGCTGCTTATTCATTTCAACGTCTAACGTAAGCCCCAGCACGCCCAGATGTTCAATGACCAACTGGCGAATTAATACTGAATTTTCACCAATACCGCCGGTAAAAATAATGCCATCCAGCCGATGTAACGATGCCGCGTGTCCGGCAATGTGACGGGCGATACGGTGGACAAACGTTTTTATCGCTAACCGGGCGCGCTCATGTCCTTCGTGCCAGGCTTTTTCCAGGACTCTAAGGTCGGATGACAACCCGGAGATGCCGAGCAAACCGGACTCTTTATTCACCACTCGCTCCAGATCGCTCAACGTCTGCCCGGTTTCTTTGGCTATCCACGCCATCGCGCCGAAATCAACGTCGCCGCTGCGAGTCCCCATCATCAGCCCCTCAAGCGGCGTCATCCCCATTGAGGTATCCACGCTCTGACCATTGCGTACCGCGCAGATAGACGCCCCATTGCCCAGATGCGCGACAATCAGGCCTGAGTTTTTTTCATCAAGGTCAAGCAGTTCATACGCGCGCCGCGAAACATAGCGATGCGACGTACCGTGAAAGCCGTAGCGACGCACACCCAGGCTGGAAAAATATTCCCACGGCAATCCGTATAAATAGGCTTCCGGTGCCAGCGTCTGGTGGAAACTGGTATCAAATACCGCCACCTGACGCACGGCCGGGAAAAGGCGCCGCGCCGCGTCAATGCCGCTTAAATTAGCGTAATTATGCAGCGGCGCTAAAGGTGATACCCGACGAATATTATCGATAATCTCATCGGTAATAATGACGGACTGCGTAAATAGCTCTCCACCGTGCGCGATACGGTGGCCAATTAATGCCACGCTATCCGTTAAATCACGTTTTTCCAGCTCAAAGGCAATGGCTTTTAACGCGTCCTCATAATTAGAGTGCGAGAGGTTTATCGGCTTATCGCCATTAATAGATAAAAAGGCGTTTTCAGTATTCATTCCATCTGCTATTCCCGCCATTAAAACATCACAGGTAGCGACATCCAGTACAGAGAATTTGATAGAAGATGATCCGCAATTAATGACCAGAACGACCGGAAATTCATTCATGTAGTGCCTCCGTCGATGTCAGCCTGCGTCCGCGCCCTGGGGCGGAACGCAGGCTAAACGTGAGGATTAGAACAATTTGTAGACAATATTCAGGATGGTCAGCAGACCAATCAGGGTGACGAACACGTTATCCAGACGACCACGGTACTTCGCCAGCGACGGCGCTTTACGAATGGCGTACATCGGCAGCAGGCATAACAGCGAGGCGATAATCGGCGCGCCCATCGCTTCAATCAGGTCCAGAATGTTCGGGTTTGCGTAAGCTACGACCCAGGTAGACCCCATAATGAAGATCATGCTGATGGTGTTAAGCTTGCCCATAGAGACTTTGGTTTTATCGCCTTTATAACCAAATTTCAGCACCAGGCCGTTCAGCCCTTCCAGCGTCCCCAGGTAGTGGCCGAAGAAAGATTTGAAAATAGCAACCAGCGCGATGATAGACGCGCCATACTCCAGCACCGTTGCAAAAGTGGATTTTGTCCCCGACAAAGAGGCGAAATGGTTGGCCAGGTAGGAAAGTACCGGAATGTTCTGCGCTTTCGCATCCGCCATGTTCTGTGGAGAGAGCGTAAACAGGCAGCTAAAGGCGAAGAACATCACCACGGCGACCATCAGCATACTGGCGCGCGAGATGATCTGTGAACATTTACGCTCGGTAAATTCGCGGCCAAACTCTTTCTCATACTCTTCCCGCTTAGACACTACGAAGGAAGAGACGATGGGCGAAAAGTTAAAGGAGAACACCATGATAGAGATGCCCAGCCACACCGTAACCAGTATGCCATCGTGCCCGGTCAGCGCGATATTACTGAGATCAACCTGATCGATAACCGCCGAGTTCCAGTAAGGAATCAGCGATAATGAGATTAGCACCAGGCTGGCGATAAACGGCCATACCAGGTAACTCATCACCTTAACCATCAGATCTTTACCAAACCAGATCACAAAGGCCATCAGCAGCAGCAAGAACAGCGCCACGAAACCGCGATTCAACGCTGGCATCTGCAGCTGGTTTTCCCAAAACGTCATGAACGTGTTAGTGATGGTGACGCCATAAATCCACAGCAGCGGACAAATCGCAAAGAAGTAAAGGAACGTGATAACTACCCCGCCCGTTTTACCAAAGTGCTCTTCGACCGTTTCCGTAATATTGCCGGACGGATTAGATCCGGATAAACACAGACGCGCCAGCGCCCGGTGACAATAGAACGCAATGGGGTAAGCTAAAACCAGCATCAGCAGAATGGGGATAAGCCCGCCAAACCCGGCGCGGATAGGGAAAAACAGCACCCCGGCGCCAATGGCGGTACCAAATAAACCCAGCGTCCACGTCGTGTCCGATTTACGCCATGACGACTGTTTTGCCTGGCTGGATACAATGCTATCAGTAGTACTCATATCCTATCCTCACGAAAAGATTAAGCGTCAACTAAACCCGTAATTTGTGATACCCGAGAAAGATCGATATTGCCGCCAGAAATAATACTGACTGTTTTTCTGTTCTGAATATGGCTATCTAATTTCCCGCTTAATAGTGCGGCGCAGGCCAGAGCGCCAGCGCCTTCAGTAATAACCTTATTGCGCTGAATTAAAGCGATCATGCTGTTACGAATTTCATCTTCGCTAACCAGAACAATGTCATCGATTAATTCACGAACGATTTCATAGGTTAAATTACCCGGGCGGGAGACATCACAACCATCCGCCAGGGTGCCGGTCGTTCGGTGCGTGGTTATTTCGCCAGCGTAATAAGACGCCGCCATACCGTGAACATTTTCGGCCTGTACGCCGATAACTTTAATAGTCGGGTTAATCGATTTAATCGCAATGGCAATACCTGCAATTAAACCGCCGCCGCCAATAGGCACGATGACATTATCGACATCGTACAGATCTTCCATAATTTCCAGACCAATAGTGCCCTGCCCGGCAATAACTTTTGGATCGTCGTAAGGCGGAATAAAAATGCGGCCTTCGGTTTCGACAATTTCACTCACCTTAGCAATGGTGTCATTGAAGTTGTCACCGTGGAGCACCACTTCCGCCGAATAATCACAGGTGGCCGCCACTTTTGACTTTGGCGCGCCCTTCGGCATCACGACTTTGCCGTCAATACCCAGCATTGCGCAAGAAAGAGAAACGCCCTGTGCATGATTACCTGCGGAACAGGCCACGACGCCTTTACGTTTTTCCGCCTCCGTTAACGAGCTAAGTTTGTTAAAAGCGCCACGAATTTTAAATGAACCCGTACGCTGCATATTTTCAAACTTGAGAAATATTTCGCCTTTGCAACGTTCACTAAAATAGTTAGAGCGAGGCATTCCCGTTTTATATATCTTCCCCGCCAGTCTTTTTTTCGCTTCGAGGATATCTTCAATTGCAACCGGGAGATCGTATGTAATGTGCATTATAACCTCTTAACCTGGGTATTAAAAATAAGTTACCGTTGCCCACTGTTCAAAAGAAACAGGTGGCGTCAATTTCGCTAAATATGTTTATTCCATATCATTCAATTTCTATTAACTGCCTGCGTCTGCATCCATTATATGATGAATATTGCTTAGCCAATTCCACTAATACTGAAGCGGCTTTTTTGATACGATAATTTTTAGACCATACCGCCGCATAACGTGCGACGGGTAACGTGTCTTTTATGGGTATCGTGATAAATTGATTAGAGCCAAAAGGCGTGGTCATATCGCAGGGAATAACAGTTAAGAAATCAGCATTGAGAACAAGATTATATATTGTGACAACGGAATCTGTTTTAACAATGTTTTCGATGCTGATGCCATTTCGTTGTAGAGTGGTGAGTAATTCGCTGTAGTAGCCCATATTCGTTTGCGGCAACACCCACTGTTCGTCTTTTAACGATTCCAGTGTGATGGTGCCGGTGCATGTTCGGGACTTGCTGGCTACCAGGACAAACTCTGATTCAAACAGCGGCTCGACATGCAGATCCTGTAGTTGCATTTCATTACTGAGCGTACCGATAGCAAAGTCCAGCCGCCCGTCGCGCAGGGCCGGCAGGAATGAAGAGAGCTGGGCTTCGTACATGGATACCTGCGCTTTTGGAAATACCTCTTTGAACTTATGAATCATATCGGACATGAAGGTAAAGCCAATCAGCGAAGGAAAACCAAACGAGACGTCGACAACGGTATTGCACGTCATACTGTTCATCTCGTTGATCATGTTTTTCATTTCGCGGGTGATAGATTCAGACCAGGAAAGCAGTACCTGTCCCGCTTCGGTCAACGTAACGCCGGTATTTTTACGTACAATTAGCTCAACGCCAAAATAGGCCTCAACATCGCTAATGATTTTACTGACGGCGGGCTGGGTTAACCCTAACGATTTTGCGGCAGAACCGATAGAACCACTTCTAATGACTTCCTGAAAGACCACCAAATGCTGTGTTTTAGGGAGAACAAGAGTATTCATATCTACCGCTCTGAAATAACATTGTGAACGGCAGGAAGTGTAGCAAATTAAATCTTAAAGGTTATGTGCGACCACTCACAAATTAACTTTCCGCAATTTTTACATGGTCTTTATTAAATAAAGAAAACCTATTACTTCAATGAGTTACAAAAATAAGACAGTAACTTAGCCTGATTTCAATCAAAAAAAATGGTCGGGATAACGATATATTATGGCGATAACCAGCCTATTTTATCTCCTATTTTCGACATCCCATGAAGACGATATTTCAATCAATTACGGGACATTTTATCGACAATTCCAGCGTTAAATTTAAAACGTAATTTCTCAAATTTAAGTATAAACCGAAGGTAAATGCGCTTAAAAACCGTTACGCGTCACATTTTTTTACCTTATTTGTTTGTAAAGAAACATTTAATAAAATTTTAACCAAAATATTTCATACATTTAATTTTCATTTACAACAAATAATTTACACCGATTTCTTGCTGTTTTTCAGGATGTAATTTTGTGAAAGAAATCGATTGCTTTTCACTTCAACTAAAAAGAGCACAATCCATAGCGTTTTGTGTTTCTCATCACAAAAACGAATAATATTATGTCACCACGGCTGTCAATTAATTGCCGGATGGTGACGCTGGCGTCTTCTGCAACCTCTATACCCTTCACCGGCCTGATAAGCAAAAACCCGCCGAAGCGGGTTTTATGAAGAGGTGAAACTGACCGATAAGCCGCTTTCTTTCGGGTATAGCGTCGTGGACAGTCATTCATCCTGCCGCCCTGTAAAAGCAAAAACCCGCCGAAGCGGGTTTTATGAAGAGGTGAAACTGACCGATAAGCCGCTTTCTTTTGGGTATAGCGTCGTGGACAGTCATTCATCCTGCCGCCCTGTAAAAGCAAAAACCCGCCAGCTTACACTGACGGGTTTTATGAAGAGATGATACTGACCGATAAGCCGCTTTCTTTCGGGTATAGCGTCGTGGACAGTCATTCATCCTGCCGCCCTGTAAAAGCAAAAACCCGCCAGCTTACACTGACGGGTTTTATGAAGAGATGATACTGACCGATAAGCCGCTTTCTTTCGGGTATAGCGTCGTGGACAGTCATTCATCCTGCCGCCCTGTAAAAGCAAAAACCCGCCGAAGCGGGTTTTATGAAGAGGTGAAACTGACCGATAAGCCGGGTTCTGTCGTGGACAGTCATTCATCTAGGCCAGCAATCGCTCACTGGCTCAAGCAGCCTACCCGGGTTCAGTACGGGCCGTACCTTATGAACCCCTATTTGGCCTTGCTCCGGGTGGAGTTTACCGTGCCACGGACTGTTACCAGCCGCGCGGTGCGCTCTTACCGCACCCTTTCACCCTTACCTGATCCCACTTGCGTGGGCCATCGGCGGTTTGCTCTCTGTTGCACTGGTCGTGGGTTTCCCCCCCAGGCGTTACCTGGCACCCTGCCCTATGGAGCCCGGACTTTCCTCCCCTCCGCCCGTCTCCCCGAAAGGACGACGACGAAGCGGCGACTGTCTGGTCAGCTTCGGCGCGCAGTATAGAGGGTTCGCGCGACTTTGTCACCCTGCGCTGCGCATTCCTATCGCCAGAGCGGCAGCAACATTTCTGGATGCCCGATAAATATTGTCAAAAGCGCCCCGAAAAGCCTCCTCCAGCGTCACGATGCGCGTGAGTACGCTAAAGACAGCGTCGATGCCATAATGATGCACTATCCCTACATCGTGCGTCAGGCTGCCGGCAATGCCAATCACTGGCTTATGATATTTTTTCGCCACATTCGCGACGCCAATCGGCACTTTACCGCGAATACTTTGGCTATCAATCCGCCCTTCTCCCGTCACCACCAGCGTACAGTCGTGGATATGCTCCTCCAGGTTCAGTGCCGCCGTGACAATTTCGATCCCGCTGCGTAATTCCGCACCGAGAAAAGCCATTAACGCCGCCCCCATACCGCCTGCCGCGCCTGCGCCGGGCGCCGCCTTTACGTCGACATTCAGCGATTTTTTTATGATGTCGGCATAGTGAGCAAGATTTCTGTCCAGCTCAACAATGTTCTCTTCGGTCGCGCCTTTCTGCGGCCCAAAAATTCGTGATGCGCCGTTGTCGCCGATCAGAGGATTAGAGACATCGCAAGCGACACGAATCGCGCAGAGTTTTAAACGGGGATCGAGCTCTGAAATATCAATGTCGCTTAGACAATGAAGGCTTCCGCCACCGTAACCGATATCCGCGCCGTTTGCATCGCGCAGTTTTGCGCCCAGCGCCTGCATCATCCCTGCGCCGCCGTCATTTGTCGCGCTGCCGCCAATGCCGATAATGATATTGCTTGCGCCGCTTTCCAGCGCCTGCAATATCAGCTCCCCCGTTCCCCGCGAGGTAGTAATCAAAGGGTTGCGTTTTTCTGGCGGAACCAGCGCCAGTCCGCTGGCCGCCGCCATTTCAATAAACGCGGTTTTACCATCCCCGGACATTCCCCAGCAGGCTTTCACTTTTTCACCCAACGGCCCGGTCACCCATGCGGCGCGTTCAACGCCCTGCGTCGCGGCAATCATGGCTTCGACCGTTCCTTCGCCGCCATCGGCAACCGGAACAGAGACATATTGCGCATCGGGGAAAATTTCCCGAAATCCTTTTTCTATCGCCTGCGCTACCTCGGCGGCAGAAAGGCTTTCTTTATAGGAGTCGGGGGCAATTACGATTTTCATAGTGGTAGCCTGTTACTGCACAACGCCGGATGGCGTTTCACTTATCCAGCCTGAAATTCAGGCCCGGATCGCTACACGCCATCCGGGCACAACGTCGTTAGCGAGTGACTTCCACTTTCGCCAGTTTTTCGTAGTAGCACGCCAGCGCGCTATGGTCGTCATTACCGTGTCCATCCGCGCGTAACGCCTGCATCATTTCCATAACGGCGGCGGTCAGCGGGAGCTGCGCGCCAACGCCGTGGGAGGTATCCAGCGCATTCGCCAGATCTTTAATGTGCAGATCGATACGGAAACCTGGCTTAAAGTTTCGGTCCATGACCATCGGCGCTTTCGCATCCAGTACCGTGCTGCCAGCCAGACCGCCGCGAATCGCCTGATAGACCAGATCCGGGTTGACGCCCGCTTTAGTCGCCAGCGTCAGCGCTTCAGACATGGCGGCGATATTCAACGCCACGATCACCTGGTTAGCCAGTTTTGTGACGTTGCCTGCGCCGATATCGCCGGTATGCACCACGGAACCCGCCATCGCTTTCATCAGGTCGTAGTACTTGTCGAAAATGGCTTTATCGCCCCCCACCATCACCGACAGCGTGCCATCAATCGCCTTCGGCTCGCCGCCGCTGACCGGCGCATCCAACATCTCAACGCCATTCGCCTTCAGCGCATCGCTGATTTCACGGCTTGCCAGCGGCGCGATAGAACTCATATCAATCAATACGGTTCCTGGCTTCGCGCCTTCGATGATACCGTTCTCGCCCAGCGCAACCTCTTTCACATGCGGAGAGTTAGGCAGCATCGTGATGATGACGTCACACTGTTCAGCGATCGCCTTCGCCGTAGAGGCCGTTTCCGCGCCTGCGGCAATGACGTCAGCAATCGCTTCAGGATTACGATCGGACACCACCAGCGAATACCCTGCTTTTAGTAAGTTTTTGCTCATGGGCTTACCCATGATGCCTAAGCCAATAAAGCCAACTTTCATCGTCATAGCGTTCTCTCTTTCCATACCAGGATTATTTTTTAAAGGTGTCGGCAAGCTTCTGCGTGCTGGCGCGGAATGCGCCTAAATCGCTGCCAACGGCGACAAAGGTCGCGCCCCATTCCAGATAACGGCGGGCATCCGCCTCTACCGACGCCAGAATGCCGCACGGTTTACCGTGCGCTTTAGCGCGGGCGAAAATATGTTGAATCGTCTGCTGCACGTCAGGGTGAGAAGCATTGCCGAGATGACCCAGCGCGGCGGCCAAATCGCTTGGGCCGACAAAAATGCCATCAACGCCTTCCGTTGCGGCGATGGCATCAACATTGTCGACACCCAACTGGCTTTCGATTTGAACAATAATGGTGATGTTTTTGTTCGACTGCGCAAAGTAATCAGGCACCGTACCGAACATATTCGCGCGGTGAGAAACGGAGACGCCGCGAATGCCTTCCGGCGGGTAACGCGTCGAGGCGACGGCGCGAGCCGCTTCCTCTTGCGTTTCAACAAAGGGGATCAGGAAGTTATAAAACCCAATATCCAGCATCCGTTTGATAATGACCGGTTCATTGGTTGGCACACGTACCACAGGCGCGCTGGCGCTGCCTTTCAATGCCATTAGCTGCGGAATTAAGGTGGTCACATCGTTCGGCGCATGTTCGCCATCCAGCACCAGCCAGTCAAATCCCGCCAGACCGAGAACTTCGGTGGTGATTGGGCTTGCCAGTGCAGACCAGCAGCCAATCTGCACCTGTTGCGCCGCTAGCGCCGCTTTAAACTTATTCGGGAAAATAGCGTTATTCATCGCTTATACCTTCGCTTATTTCTTTAATTCTCTACATGTGATGCCGCCACCATAACTTATAGCAACGACAATAAAATGCTTATCTGAAATCAGAATGGGTCTCCGCATTCTATTTCTAATGTGGTACACATCCTGTAGCACAATATACCGTTCTGATATCTTTATCGTCTTTTATTATTATCATGGTATTTTCAAATAACTCGTCAGATACACTGAATTCGCCATTCAGTATAAACAGCCTATGGCGGATAATCATTGTGCAAACGCTCATTAAAAAGGGATTATTTAACGCTTATTTTTGAGCATACGCCCATGATACTGGGCGCTAATGCACACATTTACGCTTTACCCGGCCTACATAAAAAATTTCATAATTTGCGGTGATCTGGATCACATTCTTATATTTATACTCCTGTCATTCTTATTTCATTATGCATGAACTTTATTTCTTATATTGAGATTTAACGATTTAACCATAACCAAAATAGATAATCCTATTTCTATCATCCAGGCTGGAGAATGTTGAACAATGGCCAATATCGAAATTCGCCAGGAATCGCCATCGGCGTTTTATATAAAAGTACATGAAACCGATAATGTCGCAATTATTGTTAATGACCACGGTCTTAAAGCCGGAACACGTTTTCCGGATGGCCTGGAACTGACTGAACATATTCCGCAAGGCCATAAAGTTGCTCTGACGGATATCCCCGCTCACGGCGAAATCATCCGTTATGGCGAAGTCATCGGTTATGCGGTACGCGACATCCCGCGCGGAAGCTGGATCGACGAGTCGCTGGTTGAACTGCCAAAAGCGCCGCCGCTGAATACGCTACCGCTGGCGACCAAAGTACCGGAACCGCTGCCGCCGCTGGAAGGCTATACGTTTGAGGGCTATCGTAACGCCGATGGCAGCGTCGGCACCAAAAATCTGCTTGGCATTACCACCAGCGTGCACTGTGTGGCGGGCGTGGTCGATTATGTGGTGAAAGTGATTGAGCGCGATCTCCTGCCCAAATACCCGAATGTCGATGGCGTTGTAGGGCTAAACCATCTGTACGGCTGCGGCGTGGCAATCAACGCGCCGGCGGCGGTCGTGCCGATTCGCACGATTCATAATATCGCGCTCAACCCCAATTTTGGCGGCGAAGTGATGGTGATTGGCCTCGGTTGCGAAAAACTGCAGCCGGAACGGCTGCTGGAAGGCACCGAGGATGTTCCCGCCATCGCCGTTGAAAGCGCCAGTATTGTGCGTTTACAGGACGAGCAGCATGTCGGCTTTAAATCAATGGTCGACGATATTTTGCGGGTCGCCGAACGCCATCTGACGAAACTGAACCAGCGCCAGCGCGAAACCTGCCCGGCCTCCGAGCTGGTCGTCGGGATGCAATGCGGCGGCAGCGATGCGTTTTCTGGCGTCACGGCAAACCCGGCGGTGGGTTATGCTTCCGATCTGCTGGTACGCTGCGGCGCGACCGTCATGTTCTCGGAGGTCACCGAAGTGCGCGATGCCATTCATCTTCTGACGCCGCGCGCCATCAACGAAGCCGTGGGTAAACGCCTACTGGATGAAATGGCCTGGTACGATAACTACCTTGATATGGGGAAAACCGATCGCAGCGCTAACCCGTCCCCCGGCAACAAAAAAGGCGGCCTGGCGAACGTCGTGGAAAAAGCGCTGGGCTCTATCGCTAAATCGGGTAAGAGCGCCATTGTCGAAGTATTGTCGCCGGGCCAGCGCCCCACCAAACGCGGCCTGATTTACGCCGCGACGCCCGCCAGCGATTTCGTCTGCGGCACGCAGCAGGTCGCTTCCGGCATTACCGTACAGGTCTTTACCACCGGACGCGGCACGCCGTACGGGCTGATGGCGGTGCCGGTCATTAAAATGGCGACGCGTACCGAGCTGGCGAACCGCTGGTATGACTTAATGGATATCAATGCAGGCACCATCGCCACGGGTGAAGAGACAATCGAAGATGTGGGCTGGAAGCTATTTCACTTTATTCTCGATGTCGCCAGCGGCCGGAAAAAGACTTTCTCAGATCAATGGGGATTGCATAACCAGCTGGCAGTGTTTAACCCCGCACCTGTGACCTGATCTATTCTGGAAAGCGCCTCGCAAAACATGGCTTAAGGGCCATGTTTTCATATGTTTGATAAACTGCGCCATGTTCATACCGGATATGGCAAAAACACCTAACCCACCATAAAACCATTCAAATTCAATAAATTGAAATTCTATGCCAAGCGCAACCTTACGTTTCTCACTAATTTGAGTCGCAGCACATGCAATTTGAGGTATGTCGAATATAACGACAGCCTATTAATCACCTTTACTTAATTCTGCTGCCTCATCAATTCTTTAATTTGTGCCAGCGTGGACGTGCCTTCCATCGGCCCACGCGCAGAGATAGCCAGCGATCCTGCGGCATTAGCATGGGCTAAAGCATCGGGTACGGAATATCCCGCAAGAAACAGGCTGACAAAGGTTGCGCCAAAGCAATCGCCAGCGCCTGTAGGATCAACCACCTTCACCGGATACCCAGCCACATGATGTTGTTCGTCTTTTGAATAGTAACTGGCTCCACGGGCGCCACGTTTAATGATGACATGGGCAATTCCACGCTTGTGAAGCCTTGCGACAATTTTCTCTTCATCGCGGGATTTGCTCAGGCCGAAATAATCCAGTTCGCCATCGCTTGGCAGGAAGAAATCCGTGTAATCAAGAATATATTCAAAGGCCTGCGACATTTCGCGGATCTTTAGCATCTCTTTACGGATATTAGGATCGAAAGAAATTGTGCCACCATTTTCTTTTACAATGCTAATCGCCTTGCGTACGGCATCGATCAAACGAAAGGAAAATAATGACGATCCCATAATATGAAAGTGGCGATATTGCCTGAGTAATGTTTCATCAAGGTGGTCGGCACTCAGCAAACCGCACGCACTGTCCGGCATGTTGAAAATAAAATCTCGCTGGGCCTGGCTTCGGTAGCTGACAAAAGCACTACCTGTTGTGGCGTTCGGCAGTACGGAAATTCCCTGTACATTTACGCCATCGCGCGACAATCGGGTAATATTCATAACGCCAAAGGCATCGTTGCCAACACAGCTAAACAACAATGAACGAAAACCAAGTTTAGCAACCTGATCGGCAAATATGGCAGGCGCCCCACTGGGATACGGCCCCCAAAATTCCCCCGGTGAGGAAAATCCCTGGTTCTCTTTTTTTGCCAGAAACTCGACGAGCAATTCACCCAATGTTGCGATTGTTATGTTCATGCGTTGTCCTTCATCTTGCCTGATGCAGGGTCGGGTTTATCCAGGTCAGACATTCGTTATTGGTATAGCTGTTGGTTAAGCCGTCGGCCAGAAACCGTGAGTGGTACTCAGCGGCGACAATCTGTGGCGTAATAATCGCGCTCAGCGTATTCAGTTTTCCTACCGGATAACGCGCCACATCATGAATCGGACGCTGCGCCACCACGGCAATACTCTGTCCACTAAGGCGCAGGCATTCACTTAGCAAAGCAGCTGCACTTTCGTTTTTCACGTTGAGCGTGCCATCCTCGCTGATATGGTCCACCATCACCAGACAACATGACGGTTGAAATTGTTGCAAAGATTGGATGGCGATTTCGCCCCCCAACGCCTGACCACTATGCCCCAGTACACCGCCCAACAACACAATTTCACCATCGATATAATCACGGGCCGGTGCAACATGGCTAAGATCGTTGATGATAAGGCACAGATCCCGATAATCGCCCAGGAAAGGAAGCGCTTTACGCAACACCTCTCCGGCCCCCAGAAACACGGTATCGTCGTCGCAGACCAGACGGGCAACTTGCTTAGCCAGTTCAAGCTCTACGCTATGCTCTAACGCCTGCGACTGCACCACTTCATGGCTTACCGCTGCTCTGACGGGTTGGGCCGTGTAAATCGCTCCGCCAAAGGAGCGTTTCAGATAGCCTTGCTGCTCCAGGTAATTGAGATCATTACGGATCGTTACCCCTGAAACCGATAACATTTCAGCCAAATCGTCTACTTTTATTTCGCCGTTTTTACGGACGATTTCGGCAATGTCCAGACGCCTTTTCAACAGGCTGGTAGATGGTTTTGCCACAACATACCCTTTTTTTCCGCTTCGTCGGGAAGTTATCCCGTGCTTTAACTTTCATTTTTAAACTTCTGACAGGGGATGTCAATTTTGCACCACGTCACCGAATGCTCAATGGAAAACATCACAATAAAATCAAGTAATTATAGAATTTTCATATCTTCCATTTACTTACAAAACAAAATTTAAATCCACACTTTTTCTTTCATTTAAGAAAAATTATCCTGCTTTTGTGTTGATGATCACAATCATGTGTGGCAATGATCGTTACATTACTTTCAAAACGAAGGTTATTTTTATTTTAAACTTTAATTTCGAAAGTTATAAACGGAGACCACTATGTTCATTATTTCCAGTAAAAATATGCTCCAGAAGGCCCAGCATGCAGGCTATGCCGTGCCAGCCTTTAACATCCATAACCTGGAAACCTTGCAGGTGGTGGTAGAAACCGCCGCAGAAATGCGCTCACCGCTGATCGTTGCCGGAACACCAGGCACGTTTAGCTATGCCGGAATGGGTAACATTGTGGCGATCGCGGGCGATCTGGCTCGTGAATACAATCTGCCACTGGCCATTCATCTGGATCATCATGAATCGTTAGCCGATATTGAAAGCAAAGTTATGGCAGGGATCCGTTCAGTCATGATCGATGGTTCCCACTTTCCCTTTGAAGAGAATGTGGCGCTGGTGAAAAGCGTGGTCGATTTTTGCCATCGCTACGACACCAGCGTGGAGGCAGAACTGGGCCGCCTTGGTGGGATCGAAGATGATTTAGTGGTAGACAGCAAAGATGCCCTTTACACCAATCCACAGCAAGCACGTGAGTTTGTGGCGCGCACCGGCATTGATTCGCTGGCGGTTGCTATCGGCACGGCACACGGCATGTATGCCGCTGAACCTAAACTTGATTTTGAGCGACTGGCAGAAATACGCGCTCTGGTGGATATCCCTCTGGTATTGCATGGGGCATCTGGTTTGCCGGAAAGCGATATTCGCCAGGCCATCAGCCTTGGGGTATGCAAAGTCAATGTTGCCACCGAACTGAAAATCGCCTTCTCCGACGCCTTAAAAGAGTATTTCCTACAAAACCCGAAAGCCAATGATCCCCGCCACTATATGCAACCAGCAAAACAGGCGATGAAAGAGGTGGTACGCAAAGTAATTCATGTTTGCGGCTGTGAAGGGCAACTGTGAGGAATCGCCTGTGATCTACACGCTAACACTTAATAGCGCGATTGATATGAATATATTTAGCGATCCTTTACAGCCAAATATTGTCAATCGCACTCACCACACCGAGTTTTGCCCAAATGGTAAAGGGGTAAATGTTGCGCTGGTTCTGGATCACTTTCAAATACCTGCGCATATATTAGGCATTTTTGGTGGTTTCACCGGGCATTATATTGTAGAAAGCCTGCGTACCCGAAAAATGCCAGTCACACCAGCATGGGTAGAAGAACCCACGCGGATTAATATTTTCATTCATGACGGTAAGCAGGAATATAAACTGGTCAACCCTGGCTCATATATTCCAGATGAATGTAAACAACAAATTATCACGATTATTTCGCAACTGCCCGATGCAGACTATCTGGTGATAAGCGGCAGCCTGCCACAAGGTATTGAAAGCCGCTTTTACGCAGAAATCATGCATATTTGTCAGCAAAAAAATATCGGCGTAATTTTAGATATTAGTCATCCGTCATTACGTCAGTTACTGGAGTTCAAACCGTTATTAATTAAACCAAATGATGAAGAGGTTAAAGCAATATTCGGTTTAACTGTCTCTGACGACAATGATGCGAAAAATACTCTAACCACTTTACATGCACTTGGTGCACAAAATGTTCTGCTAACCCTTGGCGCTAAAGGAATGTATTTCTCCAATGGGATTGATTACTGGTTTTGTAGCGCGCCAACGGTTGATTTGGTGAGCTCCGCCTGTGCAGGCGATGCTGCACTGGCCGCCTTTCTCAGCCAGTGGTTATCTACAGGAGAAGTGGAATATGCCTTATCTCTTGCCAGTGCAACAGGAGCTGATGTCGCAAGTTCTGCCGGACTAGGCCAACTTGCGGCAATAGAAACCTTACTTTCGCAAATCCACGTCAGAAAGCTGTAGGTTAAATTACAATATAAGGTCTGCTTATGAAAAAGATCATTGCAGTGACCGGCTGCCCTACCGGTATTGCGCATACATTTATGGCTGAAGAAGCCTTAAAAAATGCCGCGAAAAAATTATCTGTTGAAATAAAAGTTGAAACCAATGGTGCCAGTGGCGTTGAAAATGCTATTCAACCTGCTGATCTGGTAGATATTGCCGGAGTCATTATTGCGGCGGATAAAGATGTCTTACCTGATCGCTTTAATGGTTTACCGGTTATTGAAGTACCGGTAAAAGAAGCAATCCATCATCCTGCGGAGCTGATTAACAAAGTTATTAATGGTGAAGCCCCAATACGTAAAGGCGAATCAACCACCAGCACGGAAATTATCGAAAAAGAATCACTGGGGCGACAAATTTATAAGCACCTGATGAGTGGTGTTTCAAATATGCTACCTTTTGTAGTTGCCGGAGGCATATTAATTGCGGTGTCGTTTTTATGGGGGATTTATTCCGCTGATCCTAATTCAGCTGAATACAATGCAACCGCCGCAATGCTAATGAAAATCGGTCAGCAAGCCTTTTCGATTATGGTTCCGGTCTTTACCGCTTATATTGCATTCTCTATTTCTGGCAGACCAGGGATGGTGGCTGGATTTGTCGGCGGCTTACTGGCAAATGCTACCGGCGCAGGATTTCTTGGTGGGATAATTGCCGGATTCGCCGCCGGTTACCTGATGTTATGGGTAAAGAATCGACTCGAAGGCTTACCGCGTCAGTATGAAGGCCTGAAATCGATTTTTATTATGCCGCTCATTGGCGTACTGGTTATTGGCGTGTTGATGTCGCTGCTTGGGCAACCTGTCGCAGCTATCAATAATAGCATGATGAACTGGCTGGCATCGCTACAGGAAGCGAATCCAATATTGCTGGGTATTGTGGTGGGTGCAATGTGCTCCTTTGACTTTGGCGGCCCGGTAAACAAAGCCGCTTATGTCACCGGCACGCTTTTACTGGGCCAAGGCAACTTCTACTTTATGGCTGGTGTGTCTGCCGCATGTATTACTCCACCACTGGTAATTGCTCTGGCGACCACCTTCTTTCCAAAAGGTTTTAGCGAGGAAGAACGTGCCGCAGGCATGGTTAACTATATCCTCGGTTGTACACACATCACTGAAGGCGCGATTCCTTTCGCAGCGAAAGATCCTTTGCGTGTCATCCCGATGATGATGATTGCTTCCAGCATTTCCGCAGTACTTAGCTACAGCTTGCGTATTCAGGTTCCGGCTCCTCACGGCGGCTTCTTAATTTTACCTTTGGTGAGTCAGCCGCTGGCCTGGGTGTTATGTATCCTTGCGGGCTCTGCATGTGGTGCGGTGATGCTTGGCCTATGGAGATTGTGGGCTGTGCGCAAAAATTCAGTCAACACAACTCCTGTAGCAAAGGCTGGAGGTCAGAATGCAGCTCTGTGAACACGATATTTTTATCAGCGATGAGCGCCTCGATAAAGTCACCGCTCTGCACCGTGTGGTGGAAAAGTTATCTGCGGCTGGCAATACCACGACTGACTATTTACGCGGCATGTTGGATCGCGAAGCACAGATTTCCACTTATCTGGGAAATGGAATCGCGATCCCACACGGTACGCCAGAGTCTCGCGATGCGGTATTACAAACCGGTGTAAAGGTAATCGTTTTTCGCCACGGCGTTGACTGGGGTGACGGCAATACCGCGTATCTGGTCACCGGAATTGCCGCGCGCTCCAATGAACATCTTGAGATTTTGCGCCAACTGACTCGCGTGCTCAGCGATGACGCTATTCTGCAAGCACTGGCTAAAGCCGAATCCCCCAGTCAGGTTTTAGCGCTACTGACTGGATCGACGACCAATACGCCAGCAGCCGTGGAGTTGCAGGAGGGTGAGCAGGCAACGTTTGTCATCCATAATCCGCATGGTTTACATGCCAGACCCAGTGCGGTACTGGTGAAGTTTATCAAACAGTTTCAAAGCCACATTACGGTAGAAAATCTGGATAACGCCTCCGGCCCGGTGGACGGGAAAAACCTGATGCGAGTGGTGTCGCTCGGCGCGAAAAAGGGGCATCGCTTGTTGTTCCGGGCGCAGGGCGAAGATGCACAGCAGGCACTACGTGAAATCGGGGAGCTTATCGCCTCTGGTGCAGGCGAGATGATCACCGTTCCCGTTACCCCACCACCAGAAGTCATGCAGCCAAAGCGCAGTTGGCTATCTCGATTGTTTAATTAGCCTTCATTTGTTCCTCCGTGCCCGCTCCGGCGGGTACGGTTTTTCATGACAAAGTGAAGTTACAGACATTACACACCATTTCGTTACCTTACATTTCCTTTCGCAACTTTCATTTATCAGATCAAAATCACAAAACAACATTACGAAAGCCTATAAATTCTTTCGAAGAAGAAAAACGAAAGAACTCGGAGATAAAAGTGAAAGAAATAATTGCTCGTCATAAAGCAGGAGAACATCTGGGCATCTGTTCAGTTTGTTCTGCTCATCCCCTGGTTATCGAATCAGCTCTGCTTTTCGATCTCAATACTGACAACAAGGTATTGATTGAAGCCACATCCAATCAGGTGAATCAGTTTGGCGGTTATACCGGAATGAAACCGGCTGATTTTCGTGATTTTGTTTATGGCATTGCTCAGGAAGTGGGATTTCCACGTGAGCGGTTGATTCTTGGTGGCGATCATTTAGGGCCTAACTGCTGGCAGAACGAACCGGCAGCGGCGGCAATGGAAAAGTCGGTTGAGTTAATAAAAGCGTATGTCGCCGCTGGTTTTAGCAAAATTCACCTGGACGCGTCAATGTCCTGCGCTGACGACCCGACACCGTTGGATCCGATGGTCGTTGCACGCCGTGCCGCCGTGCTTTGTAAAGCAGCAGAAGGGACCGCAAACGAAGAACAAAAATGCCATCTGACTTATGTCATCGGCACGGAAGTGCCCGTTCCTGGCGGTGAAGCCAGTACCATCGGCAGCGTTCATGTCACCCGCGAAGTCGATGCTGCACGTACGCTGGAAACTCACCAAATCGCGTTTCGTGAATCAGGTCTGGAAGAAGCACTGTCACGCGTGATCGCCATTGTGGTACAGCCGGGCGTTGAATTTGATCATACCCAGATTATTCATTATCAGCCGCAGGCGGCACAGGCGCTCTCCGCATGGATAAAAGAAACGCCGATGGTCTATGAAGCGCATTCGACTGATTATCAGACGCGGCAGGCCTACCGTGCGCTGGTACGCGATCATTACGCCATTCTGAAGGTCGGCCCGGCGCTCACTTTCGCGCTGCGCGAAGCCATTTTCGCACTTGCGCAAATGGAAAACGAGCTGATCTCCCCGGAACAACGTAGTCGGGTACTGGAGGTCATTGATGAAGTTATGCTAAACGAACCGGGCTACTGGAAAAAATACTACCGTCCAACCTGGAGCCAGGCGATGGTCGACATCCACTTTAGTTTGTCTGACCGTATTCGCTATTACTGGCCGCACCCGCGTATTCGTCAAAGCGTAGAGAAGTTAATCGCCAATCTGAACAACGTCACATTGCCGCTGGGATTAATTAGCCAGTTTATGCCCGTACAGTTTGAACGCCTGTCTGAGGGCGTGCTCACCCCTACGCCGCATAACCTGATTATTGACAAAATTCAGGATGTTCTGCGCGCTTATCGCTTCGGTTGCACGCCGGATGTCGCCTGAATAATGGAGAATTTATGAGCCAACTATTTGTCCGAACCGGAATCACATTCGACTCGAGCCAACAGGCGCTGGCGCACATTGGCAAAGAGATGCTGGCGAAAGGCGTGGTACATGATAGTTATCCGCAGGCGCTGGTGGAACGTGAAGCGTCTTTTCCTACCGGCATTGCGCTGGAGCGTCACGCCGTCGCTATCCCTCATTGCGAGGCCGTTCATGCGAAATCACCCGCTATCTATCTGATTCGTCCAGATAAGCCGGTCATGTTTCAACAGGCGGATGATGACGAAGAGATTGCCGTTTCGTTAATCATCGCCTTAATCGTTGAAAACCCGGCGGCACAGCTAAAACTTCTGCGCCGCCTGTTTAGTGAGCTACAGAACCCAAGCACCCTCGATGCCCTGTTAAGCGCGCCGGATGCCGAACTGGCGATACGCTTTCAGGAAACCATCCTTGAGCCTGAGCAGTGCGTCCAGGTTTGATAATAAATTGATAATAATGAGGAATACCCTATGAAACGTAAAGTAATTGTGGCCTGTGGCGGTGCGGTTGCAACCTCAACGATGGCTGCGGAAGAAATTAAAGAGCTGTGTGATGCCAACCATATTGAGCTCGACTTAGTGCAATGCCGGGTCACCGAAATCGAAACCTATATGGACGGCGCCGATCTTATCTGTACCACTGCCAGGGTCGATCGCGCCTTTGGCAATATTCCCGTCGTTCACGGTATGCCTTTTGTTTCCGGCGTGGGTATTGAAGCATTACAGCAAAAAATTCTGTCCATTCTCATGGGGTAACGTATGTTTAGCGAAATAATGCGTTATATCCTCGACTTAGGCCCAACGGTGATGCTGCCTCTGGTGATCATCGTGTTCTCTAAACTGCTGGGAATGAAGCTTGGGGATTGTTTTAAATCGGGTTTGCATATTGGTATCGGCTTCGTGGGTATTGGTCTGGTCATCGGCCTGATGCTGGATTCTATCGGCCCCGCGGCGAAAGCCATGGCGGAACATTTCCAAATCAATCTCCACGTTATTGACGTCGGCTGGCCGGGTTCATCGCCCATGACCTGGGCGTCACAAATCGCGCTGGTCGCGATCCCTGTCGCCATCGGGGTTAACGTCCTGATGCTAGTGACCCGCATGACCCGCGTGGTGAATGTCGATATCTGGAATATCTGGCACATGACCTTCACGGGCGCCATGCTGCATCTGGCGACCGGTTCATACTGGCTGGGGATTCTGGGCGTTGTGGTTCATGCCGCCTTTGTCTACAAACTGGGGGACTGGTTTGCCAAAGATACCCGCGACTATTTTGGCCTCGAGGGGATTGCTATCCCACACGGCTCATCCGCGTACCTGGGCCCCGTGGCGGTGCTCGTTGATACCATTATCGAGAAAATTCCGGGTCTCAATCGTATTCACTTTAGCGCAGACGATGTCCAGAAACGCTTCGGACCGTTTGGCGAGCCGGTGACTGTCGGCTTCGTGATGGGGCTGGTGATTGGTGTACTGGCAGGCTACGACGCCAAAGCCGTTCTGCAACTGGCGGTCAAAACCGCAGCGGTGATGCTGCTTATGCCACGCGTCATTAAACCTATTATGGATGGCCTAACGCCTATCGCGAAACATGCGCGTAAACGTCTACAGGCTAAATTTGGCGGGCAGGAGTTCCTGATAGGCCTTGATCCAGCGCTACTGCTCGGTCATACCTCTGTTGTCTCCGCGAGCCTGATATTCATTCCGCTGACCATCCTGATTGCCGTCTTAGTACCGGGGAACCAGGTGCTGCCGTTCGGCGACCTCGCCACCATCGGTTTCTTTATTGCGATGGCGGTCGCGGTACACCAGGGCAACCTGTTCCGCACGCTGATTTCAGGTGTCATTATTATGGGTATCACCCTGTGGATAGCCACCCAGACGATTGGCCTGCATACCCAACTGGCTGCCAATGCCGGAGCGCTAAAAGCTGGCGGACAAGTCGCCTCGCTGGATCAGGGCGGTTCCCCCATCACCTGGCTGCTGATTCAACTTTTTACCTGGCAGAATATCGTCGGCTTCGCCGTCATTGCCATTATCTATCTGGCCGGCGTACTGCTGACCTGGCGTCGCGCCCGACAGTTTGTCGCGGCTGAGAAAGCCACGGCGCTACAGCAAAGTCAAATCGCCTCTTAATTTTAGGGGAGCAATCGCTCCCCTCACCTTCCTGGAGAATGTTATGAAATCAGTGGTTATTCACGCTGAGGGAGACGTGCGCGTTGAAGAACGTCCCTTACCACAACTGCAAGCCGAGGACGATGTGTTGGTCAAGGTCGTTAGCTCAGGGCTTTGCGGGTCGGATATCCCGCGTATTTTCGCGCAGGGCGCCCATTATTATCCTATTACGTTAGGTCATGAATTCAGCGGCTACGTTGAATCCTACGGCACAGGCGTAACGGATATGCAGCCCGGCGATGCCGTCGCTTGTGTCCCGCTTCTTCCCTGCTTTCACTGTCCGCAATGCGAACGCGGTTACTTTTCTTTATGCAAACAGTATCAGTTTGTAGGATCGCGCAGCGAAGGCGGTAATGCGGAATATGTGGTGGTCAAACGGGCCAATCTTTTCCGCTTGCCTTCTGATATGCCGATTGAAGATGGCGCGTTTATCGAACCGATTACCGTGGGCTTACACGCCTTTCATCTGGCGCAGGGCTGCGAGGGGAAAAACGTAATTATCGTCGGTGCCGGGACAATTGGCCTGCTGGCCTTACAGTGCGCGCGGGAACTGGGCGCGCGAAGCGTAACGGCGATTGATATCAATCCGCAGAAACTGGAACTGGCGAAAGCGCTCGGCGCAACGCATACCTGTAATAGCCGGGAAATGACCGCCGACGACATCCAGACCGCGTTGTCCGACATTCAGTTTGATCAACTGGTTCTCGAAACGGCAGGAACTCCCCAGACCGTCTCGCTGGCTATCGATATCGCCGGGCCGCGCGCGCAACTGGCGCTGGTGGGGACGTTACATCACGATCTCACCCTGACAACGCGTACATTCGGGCTAATTTTGCGTAAAGAGCTCACGCTCCTCGGCAGTTGGATGAACTACTCCGCGCCATGGCCAGGAGAAGAATGGGAAACCGCAGCGCGCCTGTTGGCTGAAAAACGTCTTCAACTGACCCCTCTCATTGCCCATCGCGGCGATGCGGAAAGCTTTGCAGAAGCAGTCAAAGCGCTTAATGGCGCGCCCATGCAGGGCAAAATTTTACTTCAACTTTCCTGATGGTACGAGCCAGCAACCTGCACTGGCTCACATTTCCTTTCGAAATTTAGCGTTCACCTTTCGCAATCCTTCGTTTAAACTAGTTACAGTTAATTATCAGGCAAATCAATATGAACTCATTTGAGCGAAGAAATAAAATTGTCGACCTGATTAATACGCAAGGCAGCGTGCTGGTGATGGACCTTTCAAATACCTTTGGTATTTCTGAAGTGACTATCCGTGCTGACCTGCGTCTGCTGGAAGAGAAAGGCCTTGTCACCCGTTTTCATGGCGGCGCGGCAAAACCGGGAAGTCATCTGGCGGAAGGCGACAATCAGGAAGTCATTCTGGAAGATCGGTATCAACTCGCCAGCGATCCGAAAAAGCGGATTGCCCAGGCGGCTGCGGCAATGGTTGAAGAAGGAATGACCATCATTCTGGATAGCGGGAGCACAACATTACTGATTGCGGAAGCGCTCGCGCGAAAAAGCAATATTACGGTGATCACTAACAGCTTGCCTGCCGCTTTTACGCTATCAGAAAATAAAGATCTCACGCTGGTGGTCTGCGGCGGTACGGTACGGCATAAAACCCACTCAATGCACGGCACGATTGCGGAACGATCGCTACACGGCATCAGCGCCGATTTAATGTTTGTCGGGGCGGATGGCATTGATGCGACAAACGGTATTACCACGTTTAACGAAGGTTATTCCATTAGCGGCGTCATGGCGGCGGCGGCACACAAAGTTATCGCGGTACTGGACGCGACCAAATTTAACCGTCGCGGCTTTAACCAGGTATTGCCGATGGACAAGATCGACTGTGTGATAACCGATGACACCATCAGCAAACAGGATAAAGCGGCATTAGCGAAAACAGGCGTGGAATTAATGATCGTCTAAAAAGGAGTCGGTTATGCGTTGCTGATCGCGAGAGTAAGCCCGAAGGAAAGGTCCGGCCCGCTATCACCGCCCAATGCCCCCATCAATTTACCCACATCAATCACCTGATTGAGTATTAACACGATGGCGATAAAAGGCGGTTCCCGGGCGCTCGCTTTTATTCTTCCTGCTGCTCCAGCGCATACTTATACAGCGCATTTTTCTTCACGCCGTGAATTTCTGCTGCCAGCGCCGCCGCTTTTTTCAGCGGCAGTTCTGCCTGTAGCAGCGCCAGCGTGCGCAGCGCGTCGGCGGGCAGGTCGTCTTCTTGCGCTTTATGGCCTTCGACAATCAGCACCATTTCGCCTTTGCGACGGTTTTCATCTTCTTTGACCCACGCCAGCAGCTCGCCGACCGGCGCGCCGTGAATGGTTTCCCAGGTTTTGGTCAGCTCACGCGCCAGCACCACATAACGGGATTCTCCCAATACCGCGACGATATCTTCCAGGCTATCTAACAGGCGGTGGGTTGACTCATAAAAAATCAGCGTTCGCGGTTCCGTTTCAATGGCTTTTAGCGCATCACGGCGGCCTTTGGATTTCGCCGGTAAAAAGCCTTCATAGCAGAAACGGTCGGATGGCAGGCCAGCGGCGCTCAGGGCGGCAATCGCCGCACACGGCCCCGGTAGCGGCACCACGCGAATCCCCGCTTCGCGACAAGTACGCACCAGGTGGTAGCCCGGATCGTTAATCAGCGGCGTACCGGCGTCGGAAACCAGCGCAATGTTCTGCCCTTCTTTTAGCTTCGCGACCAGCGTTTCCGCTTTTTGTTGTTCGTTATGGTCGTGCAGCGCGAACAACCGGGCATTAATCCCAAAATGTTGCAGCAATAAACCGGTGTGACGAGTATCTTCGGCGGCAATCAGATCTACAGCCTGTAACACCTCCAACGCACGCTGGGTAATATCCGCCAGATTACCGATAGGAGTAGGTACAATAAAGAGTTGGCCCTGAGAATTATCCGCCGATTCGTTTTGTTTCATTGTGTCGTCCGTATTGCCGATTTAATATTGAGCATTGCGTAAAAAAATATCACTGGATACAGTATGGTACCCTCAACATTTTCTCGTTTGAACGCCGCACGCGCGCTGCCTGTCGTCCTGGCTGCGCTACTTTTCGCCGGGTGCGGCACCCAGGCGCCAGATCAAAGCGCAGCCTATATGCAGGGTTCAGCGCAAGCTGACTCCGCCTTTTACCTGCATCAGATGCAGCAAAGCGCAGATGATAGCAAGACCAACTGGCAATTACTCGCCATTCATGCACTGCTGAAAGAAGGAAAAAGCCAGCAGGCCGTCGACCTGTTCAACCAACTCCCGCAAAATCTGAACGATACCCAGCGTCGCGAACAGTCTTTATTAGCGGTAGAAATCAAACTGGCGCAAAAAGATGTCGCAGGCGCGCAGGCCTTGCTGGATAAACTAAAACCCGCCGACTTTGCGCCAAATCAACAAGCGCGTTACTGGCAGGCGCAGATCGTTGCCAGCCAGGGACGCCCGTCGCTTACCCTGTTGCGGGCGTTAATCGCCCAGGAACCGCTACTGGCGGCGAAAGATAAACAAAAAAATATCGACGCCACCTGGCAGGCGCTCTCCGCCATGACGCCGGATCAGGCCAGGACGTTAGTTATCAACGCTGATGAAAATGTGCTTCAGGGCTGGCTGGATCTGCAACGCGTCTGGTTTGACAACCGCAACGATCCAGACATGCTGAAAGCTGGGATCGCCGACTGGCAAAAACGCTACCCGCAAAATCCGGGGGCGAAAATGCTGCCGACGCAGCTCGTCAATGTACAACGTTTCAAACCGGCTTCCACCAGCAAAATCGCTCTGCTGCTGCCGCTGAACGGTCAGGCTGCCGTGTTTGGCCGTACCATCCAGCAAGGTTTCGAAGCCGCGAAAAACCTCGGCACCCAGGCGGTGGAGATGCAGCCTGCCGCCGCTCCTGACGCGCCGGTCGAACCTGGCGTGGAGGAGACGCAACCACAAATGACCAACGGCGTCGCCAGTCCGTCGCAGGCCTCGGTGAGCGATCTGACTGATGACGCTCCAGCCCAGTCCGCTACGCCAGTCAGCGCGCCACAAACTCCCCCTGCTACAGCAAGCGCGCCGGCGGATCCCTCCGCTGAATTAAAAATCTACGATACCTCTTCCCAGCCGTTGGATCAGGTGCTTGCTCAGGTTCAGCAAGACGGCGCCAGTATCGTGGTCGGGCCGCTGTTGAAAAACAATGTGGAAGCGCTGATGAAAAGCAACACGCCGCTCAACGTGCTGGCGCTCAACCAGCCGGAAACGGTACGTAGCTTCCCTAATATCTGCTATTTCGCGCTCTCTCCAGAAGATGAAGCCCGTGACGCGGCGCATCATATTTATGACCAGGGCAAGCAGTCGCCGCTGCTGTTGATTCCACGCAGCGCGCTTGGCGATCGCGTGGCGAACGCCTTCACCCAGGAGTGGCAAAAACTGGGCGGCGGCATCGTGTTACAGCAAAAATTCGGCTCCGTAGCCGAGCTGAAAATGGGCGTGAACGGCGGCGCGGGTATCGCGTTGACTGGCAGTCCAGTCGCCGCCAGCGTGCCTGCGCAGCCTGGCGTCACCATTGGCGGTCTGACCATCCCTGCGCCGCCGACCGACGCGCAAATCACCGGCGGCGGACGCGTAGACGCGGTCTATATTCTGGCTACGCCGGAAGAGATTGGCTTTATCAAACCGATGATCGCCATGCGTAACGGCACCCAGAGCGGCGCGACGCTGTATGCCAGCTCTCGCAGCGCGCAAGGCACCTCCGGCCCCGACTTCCGTCTGGAAATGGAGGGTTTACAATACAGTGAAATTCCTATGCTGGCAGGCGGCAATATGCCGTTGATGCAGCAGGCGCTGAGCGCTGTACATAACGACTATTCTCTGGCGCGGATGTACGCCATGGGCGTGGATGCCTGGACGCTGGCGAACCACTTTTCGCAGATGCGTCAGGTGCAGGGGTTTGAGATCAATGGCAATACCGGCGCATTAACCGCCAGCCCGGATTGTGTGATTAACAGGAAGTTATCATGGCTCAAATACCAGCAAGGGGAGATTGTTCCCGCCAGCTAACGCGTAAACAGGCTGGCGACGCGTGGGAAGCTGCCGCGCGTCGCTGGCTGGAAAGCAAAGGACTGCGGTTTATCGCCGCCAACGTGCGCGAGCGCGGCGGCGAAATCGATCTGATCATGCGCGACGGAAAAACGACGGTTTTTGTTGAGGTCCGCTATCGGCGCTCCGGGCTTTATGGCGGCGCGGCGGCTAGTGTGACCCGCAGCAAGCAACACAAATTATTACATACTGCCCGCTTGTGGCTCGCCCGCCAGAATGGGAGTTTTGATACTGTGGATTGTCGGTTCGATGTGTTAGCCTTCACCGGAAATGAGATTGAGTGGTTTCGGGATGCGTTTAACGACCACTCATAATTGAAGATTTTAAGGATTAGCGTGCTCGAAAGAATCAAAGTTTGCTTTACAGAAAGCATTCAAACTCAAATTGCTGCGGCGGAAGCGCTTCCGGATGCCATTTCCCGCGCCGCCATGACGCTGGTTCATTCCCTGCTTAACGGCAACAAAATCCTCTGTTGTGGAAACGGGACGTCCGCGGCCAACGCACAGCATTTTGCTGCCAGCATGATTAACCGCTTTGAAACGGAGCGACCCAGTTTACCCGCCATTGCACTAAATACCGATAATGTGGTCTTAACTGCGATCGCTAACGATCGCTTGCACGATGAAGTTTATGCAAAACAAGTCCGGGCGCTGGGACATGCAGGCGATGTTTTATTGGCGATCTCTACGCGTGGTAATAGTCGCGATATCGTAAAAGCCGTTGAAGCAGCCGTCACACGTGACATGACCATTGTGGCGCTAACCGGGTATGACGGGGGTGAGCTGGCCGGACTATTAGGGCCGCAGGATGTCGAAATTCGTATCCCTTCACACCACAGCGCGCGCATTCAGGAAATGCATATGCTGACGGTAAACTGCCTGTGCGATTTGATCGATAACACGCTTTTTCCTCACCAGGATGATTAAGGAGTACACATGAAGGCATTTTCGCCGCTCGCAGTCCTTATTTCTGCGTTGCTATTGCAAGGTTGCGTCGCCGCCGCGGTAGTGGGTACGGCAGCCGTCGGCACCAAAGCCGCAACCGACCCGCGTAGCGTGGGCACCCAGGTGGATGACGGAACGCTGGAACTGCGTGTCAGCAGCGCGCTGTCGAAAGATGAGCAAATCAAAAAAGAGACGCGCATCAATGTCACGGCTTATCAGGGCAAAGTTTTGTTAGTGGGCCAGTCGCCAAACAGCGAACTCTCCGCACGCGCTAAACAGATAGCGATGGGCGTTGAAGGCACCACCGAGGTCTATAACGAGATTCGCCAGGGTCAGCCTATCGGCCTGGGGACCGCCTCTAACGATACCTGGATCACCACGAAAGTTCGCTCACAGCTACTGACCAGCGATCAGGTAAAATCGTCAAACGTGAAAGTCACCACCGAGAATGGCGAAGTGTTCCTGCTGGGCCTGGTGACTGAACGTGAAGGTAAAGCGGCAGCAGACATCGCCAGCCGGGTGAGCGGCGTGAAACGCGTGACCACCGCCTTTACGTATATTAAGTAACCGGTGTGCCGGGTGGCGATAAGAATGTGTAAACCGCGTCGCCATCCGGTAAATCATCCGGCTTCGCTACTCCGCTTTTTCCCGCAGTTGCGATGAGGTCAGAATCGTCACGCCTTCTTGTGCTGGCGCCAGCGCTTCCGCCAGCATGGCCCGCGCCACATCCCGCGCATCGATCGATTTCCAGTTTCCTGGCAACAGCCGGAATAGCGGAGCGAAAAGCGTTTCATTCACCCGCCGCGTTGTTCTGTCGCCGAGCAGCATAGAAGGTCGGGCAATCGTCAAACGAGGCCAATTTTGCGCGATTAACGCCTCCTCCATTTCTCCTTTCACCCGATTGTAGAAAAACGGAGAGTGCGCGTTTGCTCCCATTGCGCTGACCACCACCATGTGCTGCGCACCCAGTCGACGTCCGGTCAGCGCAGTATCAACCACCAGCGTATAATCCGCATGAATAAACGCCGCTTTACTTCCCGCTTCACGCCGGGTCGTGCCCAGGCAGCAAAAAACAATATCTACCGGGTCGGTCACCTGAGCTAACGCATCGGTAAGCTGCGGATCGTGAGGGTTATAAACGCCGACAATATCCGTCAGCGGGCGACGCGTCGGCGCGGCGATAGCGCTCACCTGCGGCGTGTTGATTAACATTCTCAGCAGATGTCCGCCGACCAGTCCGGTCGCGCCGGTAATCAGTACCTGACTCATCCTCGCTCCTTTACAGATTTGTCCACCTTGCACTCTCGGCCCTATCGACCAGGCTTAATAGTCTACGAGGTAAGTATCCATCATTGTGGAAAATTTGCCTTACCCGACGCCACCACTGCGGAGGAAACGCATGAGTAAGAAAATTGCCGTTTTGATTACCGATGAATTTGAAGATTCAGAATTTACCTCGCCGGCAGCAGAATTCCGTCAGGCCGGCCATGAGGTCATCACCATCGAAAAAGAGGCGGGTAAAACGGTGAAAGGAAAAAAAGGCGAGGCCAGCGTCACCATTGATAAGGCTATTGATGACGTTCGTCCCGACGAGTTCGACGCCTTGCTATTGCCGGGAGGTCATTCGCCGGACTACCTGCGCGGCGACAGCCGTTTCGTGGATTTTACCCGCGATTTCGTTAACAGCGGTAAACCGGTTTTTGCCATTTGCCACGGCCCGCAGTTGTTGATCAGCGCCGATGTCATTCGTGGCCGCAAACTCACGGCGGTGAAACCGATTATTATCGATGTGAAGAACGCGGGCGCGGAATTTTACGATCAGGAAGTCGTCGTCGATAAAGATCAGCTGGTGACCAGCCGCACGCCTGACGACCTGCCGGCATTTAACCGCGAGGCGCTACGCCTGCTGGGCGCGTGAGTCACGTAACCAGTGCAGTTTTTTACCAAACCCCAGCGTGTTGTCGGTGAATTTAATTTCATCCAGCCGGATTTCCCATACCGGCGCTGGCAGCACCCTGGCGACCGGGAAGCGACGAAGGTAAGCTTTACGCGCGGCGTCGCTCTCCTGCCCCTCCAGACGGCGAATTTCCCCTTTAAACTGCACGCCGCGAATGCGCGCCACCGTTTTCGGCTGCCCATTGACCGTTCCCGCAACTGGCGCGCACGCGCCGGACATTTGCGCATGGCGGGTTTTATCATCCGTTAACAGATACAGTGCGACGTTTTGCGCATCGAACAAATAAAACGCATTGGCGCACCACAGCTCTCCCTCATGGTGTACGCACCAGGTCACCACGTGTTGTTTCGCCAGCCAACGGCCAATAGCGGTAAGTGTGTCCATCTTTATTCTCGCTTATACTGGGAACCTGAAAATTATCATGCTGATGGCGACAATGACCCCCTGGTATCTGTATCTGATTCGTACTGCAGACAATGCGCTTTACACCGGAATAACCACCGATGTGGCGCGTCGTTACAGGCAGCATCAAACGGGAAAAGGCGCAAAAGCATTACGGGGAAAAGGCGAGTTAACGCTGGCGTTTGCGGCGCAGGTCGGCGATCGCTCGCTGGCCCTGCGCATAGAGTATCGCATCAAACAGCTCACAAAGCGCCAGAAAGAGCGCCTTGTGACGGAACGCGAAGCGTTTGAGGCGCTGCTGTCCAGCCTGCAAACGCCGGTGCTTAAAAACGATTGAAGTGGTCGTGATACTCCACCAGCCCCGTCACGCCCTCCAGCGCATCCTCAGCCAAACGGTGTACCTGGAAAGCGCTTTCCGTACCGGGCCAACGGCAGTGAAGATCGTAATGTGCGGCCAGTTCAAAACCGAAGCGGCTATATAACGCCGGATCGCCCAGCGTCACGACCGCCGCGTAGCCGAACTCGTTGAGCGAATCCAGCCCTTCATACACTAACTGGCGCGCCAGCCCTTGCCCGCGATACTTTTCATCGACCGCCAGCGGCGCCATGCCGACCCACTGTAAATCTTCGCCCTGCACATCAACCGGGCTAAAGGCGACATAGCCCACCACCTGACCTTCATCATCCGTGGCCACCAGTCCGAGCGTCAGAAAACCATCTTCACGCAAATCGTGAACCAGCTTCGCTTCCGCATCGCTTTCGAATGAACGGCGTAACAGCGCATCAATACCAGGCGCATCAATAGGAATTTCTACTCGAATTAGCATGGTTCACCTACCGAGGTCTGTTTGGTTTCCGGCGAGTTTTTCATTCCCGCCTCAACAAAATCCGCCAGTTGCAGCAGCATAACGCGTAACGCTTTCGGCATCTGCTCCAGTTCGATGGCGTCCATCAGATTCTTCACATACAACCCTAACTCAGTATCGCCTTCAATGACCAGTCGACGCTGGAAAAAGAGCGTATCCGGATCCTGTTTACGGGCGGCGATCATTAGCAGATCGCTGGCGTCGGCGCTAAAACTGACGTCAGCATCCGCCTGCTGGCTAACGATCAGCTTTTCATTTTCAACCGTGGTATACCATTTTAAGTCGATGTCACGAACATGAATGCTTAACCAACGACCTTCGAGGAATTCCAGCTCTCCATCGGCCAGCGCCTGACGAAACTGCCAGCTCAGAACCTGTTCCAGAACCTGGCGCTTTAGCGCAAAGGGCGTCAGTTTAACCGGTACACTCATCAGAGACGGGCCAGCATGGACTAAGCGTGAACGCAGTTTATCTAACACGAGCTTTACTCCCTGTTTCAATAGTCCTGTTATTTTGCCATATCCAATAAATCACATGGCGGCGTAAATCAACAATTGGGTCTGATTTTCTACCCCATTATTGGTGTTACCAATACGCCTTTAACTGCCTTAAATCAAAAATTGTCGCAGCAAGGTTAACTAAAATCCCTGTTCGTTAACAATTTTGCGTCTCAGACGTAACCCTCAGGATAAATTATGGAGCTGCTCTGCCCTGCCGGAAATCTCCCGGCGCTGAAGGCGGCCATCGAAAACGGCGCTGACGCCGTTTATATCGGGTTAAAAGACGATACCAATGCCCGTCATTTTGCCGGCCTTAACTTTACCGAAAAAAAATTGCAGGAAGCGGTGAGTTTTGTTCACCAGCATCGCCGCAAATTACACATCGCCATTAATACTTTTGCGCATCCGGACGGCTATGCCCGCTGGCAGCGCGCCGTGGATATGGCGGCGCAGCTTGGCGCCGACGCGTTGATTCTCGCCGACCTCGCTATGCTGGAATATGCCGCAGAGCGTTACCCGCATATTGAGCGCCATGTTTCCGTTCAGGCCTCGGCAACCAACGAAGAGGCGATTCGCTTTTATCACCGCAACTTTGATGTCCACCGTGTAGTACTGCCGCGTGTACTGTCGATTCACCAGGTAAAACAACTAGCCCGCGTCACGCCGGTGCCGCTGGAGGTATTCGCGTTTGGCAGCCTGTGCATTATGGCGGAAGGTCGCTGCTATCTTTCTTCCTACCTGACGGGGGAGTCGCCCAATACCGTCGGCGCCTGCTCGCCCGCCCGCTTTGTCCGTTGGCAGCAAACGCCGCAGGGGCTGGAATCGCGCCTGAATGATGTCCTGATTGACCGTTACCAGGATGGCGAAAACGCGGGCTACCCAACGCTGTGCAAAGGCCGCTATTTAGTGGACGGCGAGCGCTATCACGCGCTGGAGGAGCCAACCAGCCTGAACACGCTGGAACTGCTGCCGGAGCTCATGGCGGCGAACATCGCTTCGGTGAAGATCGAAGGCCGCCAGCGCAGCCCGGCCTATGTCAGCCAGGTGGCGAAAGTGTGGCGCCAGGCGATCGATCGCTGCAAAGCCGCCCCGCAAAACTTCGTTCCACAGCGCGACTGGATGGAGACGCTCGGCGCGATGTCCGAAGGCACCCAAACCACGCTTGGCGCATATCACCGTAAATGGCAGTGAGAGGAGCTATGAAATATTCCTTAGGACCGGTGCTTTATTACTGGCCGAAAGAGACGCTGGAAGATTTTTATCAGCAGGCCGCAAAAAGCAGCGCTGATGTCATTTATCTGGGCGAAGCGGTGTGCAGCAAGCGTCGCGCGACCAAAGTCGGCGACTGGCTGGAAATGGCGAAATCCCTCGCCGCCAGCGGTAAGCAGGTGGTGCTCTCCACCCTGGCGCTGGTACAGGCGTCATCTGAATTAAGCGAGCTGAAACGCTATGTGGACAACGGCGATTTTCTGCTGGAAGCCAGCGATCTTGGCGTGGTGAATCTGTGCGCCGAGCGCAAACTGCCGTTTGTCGCCGGCCATGCGCTGAACTGCTACAACGCGGTCACGCTGCGCCGGTTGCTGAAAGAAGGCATGGTACGCTGGTGTATGCCGGTGGAGCTGTCCCGCGACTGGCTGGTGAATTTGCTTAATCAGTGCGATGAACTGGGCATCCGCAATCAGTTTGAAGTGGAAGTGTTGAGCTACGGGCATCTGCCGCTGGCCTACTCCGCTCGCTGCTTTACCGCCCGTTCGGAAGACCGCCCGAAAGATGAGTGCGAAACCTGCTGTATCAAGTATCCAAACGGTCGTGACGTGCTCTCGCAAGAGAATCAGCAGGTGTTTGTGCTTAACGGTATTCAGACCATGAGCGGCTATGTCTATAACCTTGGCAACGAACTGACGTCGATGCAGGGATTGGTCGATATCGTGCGGCTGTCGCCGTTGGGGACGGAGACATTTGCCATGCTTGATGCCTTTCGCGCTAACGAAAACGGCGGCGCGCCATTACCGCTTGCCGCGCATAGCGACTGTAACGGCTACTGGAAGCGGCTGGCAGGTCTGGAGCTACAGGCCTAGCCGGATGGCGGCATAAATACCTTGTCCGGCCTACAAATAGCGATCCCGTAGGCCCGATAAGCGCAGCGCCATCGGGCATTGTTTTTGCCGTCAGTCTCATAAAGCTCACTTTGTTAACAACATTCGCTAATCTTTAATGCAGTATTAAAAGATTAACCGGTAACAAAGTGAGCCGTTATGACTGACAAAACTATTCCGTTCTCGGTGCTGGATCTGGCGCCGATCCCTGAAGGATCTTCGGCAAAAGAAGCCTTCACGCACTCGCTGGATCTCGCACGGCTGGCTGAAAAGCGCGGTTATCACCGCTACTGGCTGGCAGAACATCACAACATGACCGGTATCGCCAGCGCGGCGACCTCGGTATTGATTGGTTATCTGGCAGCCAATACCACAACATTACATCTTGGCTCCGGCGGCGTGATGCTGCCTAACCATTCACCGCTGGTGATTGCCGAGCAGTTCGGCACGCTGAATACGCTCTACCCGGGACGTATCGACTTAGGGTTGGGACGCGCGCCGGGTAGCGATCAGCCGACGATGCGCGCGCTGCGTCGCCATATGAGCGGCGATATCGATAACTTTCCACGCGATGTCGCAGAGCTGGTGGACTGGTTCGACGCTCGCGACCCTAATCCGCATGTGCGCCCGGTGCCCGGCTACGGCGAGCAGATCCCGGTCTGGCTGTTGGGATCCAGCCTGTATAGTGCGCAACTGGCGGCCCAGCTTGGCCTGCCGTTCGCCTTTGCTTCGCATTTCGCGCCGGATATGTTGTTCCAGGCGCTGCATCTGTACCGTACCCAGTTCAAACCTTCAGCGCGGCTGGAAAAACCGTACGCGATGGTGTGTATCAATATTATCGCCGCCGACAGCAACCGCGACGCCGAATTCCTGTTTACCTCCATGCAGCAGGCTTTCGTGAAGCTACGCCGTGGGGAAACCGGCCAACTGCCGCCGCCGATTGAGAATATGGAGACCTTCCGGTCGCCATCCGAGCAGTATGGCGTGCAGCAGGCGCTGAGTATGTCGCTGGTCGGTGATAAAGCGAAAGTCCGCCACGGGCTGGAATCCATCCTGCGGGAGACCCAGGCGGATGAAATTATGGTAAACGGGCAGATTTTCGACCACCAGGCACGCCTGCATTCGTTTGATTTAGCGATGGATGTTAAGGAAGAGTTGTTGGGCTGATTTTATAACGCCGATTTTCAACGGTGATGGTTGGCAATCGGCGATTTTTTTCGAAGTAATCATAGCCGGGCTTCAACATACGCCAGAAATTATATTCCGGCCATGCTTGCGCCTGGCGCATATTTTCGTCATTCATCGTAAATGGGAAGATATGGACAGGCACGCTCTTCTGCCCGCTGTTTAGCGCCTGCGCCACCAGTTGATAAATCTCTTCAATACCGGCATCGGTCATGGCATAGCAACCGGCCGAAACGCAGTTCCCGTGAACCATAATGAAATCACCGGTGTAGCCATTTGCCCGATCGTAAGCATTCGGGTAGCCAATATTAAATGCCAGATGATAGCGGCTGTTTGGGTTAAGCAACCCTTTGTTGGTGGCATAAAAGCCTTCCGGGCTTTTACCGTCTCCCTGTTTATGTTTTGGCCCTAAGCCACCAGACCATGCGCATATAGTCCAGGTTTTGTAGAGTTTGTAAGGCTTGTTATTGGCGCTTGCCCACAGTTCCAGCTTATCTTCCGCTTTCAGAATGCGGATAAATAACTGGTCGCCGGGGTGAATGATTTTTAAAGACGATGCGACAGGTTTTTCCACTGGCAGGTAAACGTCTTCATCGTACGGAGTGAGCCAGAAAAATTTTAAAATAAAAGCGATAAACAGGCTCAATAATACAATAGCGAGTAGTCCTTTACGCCCCATTTTCGTATTCCGCTTATTCTGAACCAGTTCAAGTATATATTTTCCTATGATATGAAATAGAGGAAAGGTCCAGTTCTGTACTTTTATAAAATAGTAATCGTTTTATCATGGCCGAACAGGGATATGAATAAATCGACTTATTACCAGAGAAAATCATCATGAGTGAACCTGCTTCCTTTTTTCTTCATGCACATATTACCGAGAGTAACCTCAAGAAATTTTTCCATTCACCGGCAACAAATATTAAAGACTATGACGACTGGTTGCCATGGTTTACTGAGGAGCAAAGGTTGTACGGCGATCCTGCAAAAATGCTTAACAATCTTGCCACATGTAATTCTGGTGAAAGTGAAAAGAATATTTATGCTGAACATATCAACTTTAATAAAGAAACACAGATAGTCACGATGGATCACATATTTCTCTCAGAGAGCTATGAAATCTTCATGCCACTCATGGCCTGTGTGCGGGGAATCGAGAAATTTATTACGCCAGGGGAAAATAATTTTGCGCTAATTTATTATTACTGGTGGGGTTCGGAGATCGCCATCGCGCTCGAATTTGACGCCAATGGTAGCAGAATAACGGCAAATCCTAAGGCAGAAAATTTAACTATCGCCGATGCTTTTTTCGATGAACACGGGGAAGCACTCGCCGAAGAACTTTATAATAAACAGGGTTTTATTTGATACCATTTCGCGGACTTGTGAAATATTGCCGGATGAAAACAGCTCATCCGGCTCGTTCAATTACTGGTACACCGGCAACAAATTAAAGCTCGATAAAATATGCACCAGTGCGTTCCCGACGCCAAATAGCAGAATCAGTACAATCATCGGTTTACCGCCCCAGACGCGGAATTTCGGGCTGCCGAAACGTTCGCGAGATTTACGTGCCAACAGCGCAGGCACAATGGCCGCCCAGATAGTTGCAGCTAAACCTGCATAGCCAATGGCGTACAGAAAACCGTTCGGGTACAGCAGGCCACCAATCATCGGCGGCAGGAAAGTCAGCAGCGCCGTTTTAAAACGTCCCATTGCCGAGTCATCAAAACCAAACAGATCCGCCAGATAGTCAAACAGCCCCAGCGTCACGCCAAGGAAGGAACTGGCGACCGCAAAGTTAGAGAACACCACCAGCAGCAGATCCAGGCTGCGGCTGTTCAGCACGCCGCTCAACGCCTGTACCAGCACATCAATATTGCCGCCTTTCTGCGCAATGCCGATAAATTCCGGACGCGGGATGTTGCCCATCGTCCCCAGCAGCCAGACGGAATAGAGCGCTAGTGCCAGTAACGTCCCATAAATCAGGCATTTGACGATGGTACGCGGATCTTTGCCGTAATATTTCATCAAGCTCGGTACGTTACCGTGATAACCAAAAGAGGCCAGACAAAATGGCAGCGTCATCAGCAGGTACGGCGTATATGACGCGTGGCTTTCAGCCACGTTAAACAACGTGGCAGGCTGAACGTGCCCCAACAGGCTGCCGAAGGTCAGGAAGAAAGTAATCACTTTCGCGCCCAGCACAATCGCCGTCATCCGGCTGACCGCCTTCGTACTCAGCCACACGACAAACGCCACCAGCAGCGCAAAGGCAAAACCTGCCGCTCGCGCCGGAACGTTCAGCGACATCTCAGCAAAGGTATGATGCAGAATTGAGCCGCTCGCCGAGATATAGGCGTAAGTCAGGATGTAGAGCACAAAGGCAATAGAAATGCCGTTGACCACGTTCCAGCCTTTCCCCAACAGATCTTTGGTGATGGTGTCGAAACTCGAACCAATGCGGTAGTTAAGGTTGGCTTCGAGAATCATCAGCCCGGAGTGCAGCATACAAAACCAGGTAAAGACCAGCGCCGCCATCGACCAGAAGAACCACGCCCCGGACATGACCACCGGCAGGGAGAACATCCCCGCGCCAATGATGGTGCCGCCGATAATCACCACGCCGCCAAGCAGCGAAGGTGACGTTTGGGTGGTGGTAAGTGTTGCCATTCAGCTCTCTCTCCAGTCATTTATAGTGTGACTATCTCTCAATACGCTGCACTGTACCAGTACACGAGTACAAAAGAAATAAAAAAAGCCCCGATTGTGACGATCGGGGCTGTATATTTTACTTTACGCTGTGAATGCGCAGGTCAGCGTGAGTTACGCATCACCGCCGAAACGACGGCGACCGGTAGAGTCATCACGACGCGGACCACGGCTTTCACGACGTTCGCCGCTGAAGCGACGACCATCACCACGACCACCTTCACGACGTTCGCCGCTGAAATTACGACCGCCTTCACGACGTTCGCCACTGAAGCTACGACCACCGCCGCGACGTTCGCCGCCCGCGTGCGGAACCGCATCACCCAACAGCTGCATATTCATCGGCTTGTTCAGAATGCGGGTACGCGTGAAGTGCTGGAGCACTTCGCCCGGCATACCTTTCGGCAGCTCGATGGTGGAGTGAGACGCGAACAGCTTAATGTTGCCAATGTAACGGCTGCTGATGTCGCCTTCGTTAGCGATAGCGCCCACGATATGACGAACTTCAACGCCGTCATCACGGCCCACTTCAATGCGGTATAACTGCATATCGCCAACGTCACGACGTTCACGACGCGGACGTTCTTCACGATCGCCACGCGGGCCACGGTCATTACGATCGCGCGGACCACGGTCGTCACGGTCACGGAATTCACGCTTAGGACGCATCGGCGCATCCGGCGGCAGGATCAGCGGACGCTCGCCCTGCGCCATTTTCAGCAGTGCGGCGGCCAGCGTTTCGAGATCCAGCTCTTCACCTTCGGCAGACGGCTGGATTTTCGCCAGCAGCGCACGGTACTGATCCAGATCGCTGCTTTCCAGTTGCTGCTGAACTTTCGCGGCGAATTTTTCCAGACGGCGTTTACCCAGCAGTTCTGCGTTCGGCAGTTCCACTTCCGGAATGGTCAGCTTCATGGTGCGTTCGATGTTGCGCAGCAGACGACGCTCGCGGTTCTCAACGAACAGCAGCGCGCGACCGGCGCGACCCGCACGGCCGGTACGACCGATACGGTGAACGTAGGACTCGGAGTCCATCGGAATATCGTAGTTCACCACCAGGCTGATACGTTCAACGTCCAGACCACGTGCCGCAACGTCGGTAGCGATCAGGATGTCCAGACGACCATCTTTCAGGCGTTCCAGAGTCTGCTCACGCAGCGCCTGGTTCATATCGCCATTCAACGCGGCGCTGTTGTAGCCGCTACGTTCCAGCGCTTCTGCTACTTCCAGGGTCGCGTTTTTGGTACGCACGAAGATAATCGCCGCATCAAAGTCTTCCGCTTCCAGGAAACGCACCAGCGCTTCGTTTTTACGCATGCCCCAGACAGTCCAGTAGCTCTGGCTGATGTCAGGACGGGTAGTCACGCTGGACTGAATGCGCACTTCCTGCGGCTCTTTCATAAAGCGGCGGGTAATGCGACGAATCGCTTCCGGCATGGTGGCGGAGAACAGAGCGGTCTGATGACCTTCCGGGATCTGCGCCATAATAGTTTCAACGTCTTCGATGAAGCCCATACGCAGCATTTCGTCGGCTTCATCCAGCACCAGACCACTCAGTTTAGAGAGGTCGAGGGTGCCGCGTTTTAAGTGATCAAGCAGACGTCCCGGCGTACCGACAACGATCTGCGGCCCCTGACGCAGGGCGCGTAACTGCACGTCATAACGCTGACCGCCGTACAAGGCAACCACGTTTACGCCGCGCATGTGTTTAGAGAAATCCGTCATGGCTTCGGCAACCTGTACCGCCAGTTCGCGGGTTGGCGCCAGCACCAGAATCTGAGGTGCCTTCAGCTCAGGATCAAGATTGTTGAGCAGCGGTAAAGAGAACGCTGCGGTTTTGCCGCTACCGGTCTGGGCCATGCCCAGCACGTCGCGACCGCCCAGCAGATGCGGAATGCACTCTGCCTGGATTGGAGATGGTTTTTCGTAACCCAGATCGGTAAGGGCTTCAAGGATAGGAGCCTTCAGCCCCAGATCTGCAAAAGTGGTTTCGAATTCAGCCATGTAGTACGTGTGCCTCAAAATTAATGGCGGCCAGTCTACATAACTCATCATGAAATTGATCTGCAATTTTCATTGAAAAGTGTGAACCGGCTCAAAGTAGGTGTATTAACGAACAACAACGCCCTCACCCGCGAAGGTGATGGCAATCAAAAAGATTACGGGCTGATATGTTCGTCAGCTATTGCTGGTCCGATTCTGCCAGGTCATCTTGGTCCTGGCCCAGGAGCGATAATTCCAACAATGCGTATCGGTGCTCAACAAAGTTATGAACGTTGTTGGCCACCGCCAGTTTGAACAGAGCCGTGGCGCTGTCCAAATCCCCCAGACTTAGGTAATACTTACCTAAATAGAAGTTGGTTTCACTGAGATGCTCAGCGAGCGAGGTGTTATCCGTTGCGTCCGCCTTGAGCCTTTCCATCAGCGTTGCTTCGCTAATGTCGCCCAGGTAGAACTCGACAATGTTCCATCCCCATTGCTCTTTATCCGATTTTTCGAAGCGTGCTTTTAACGCTTCTTTCGCCTGCTTCTCATTAAGCTTCTGCTCAACAAGATACAGCCACAGGCTGCGGTAAGGATCATTGGGATCGTCTTGATAAAACGCCAGCAGATCATCTTGCGCTAACTTATCACGGCCGCCGTAATACAATGCGATACCGCGGTTTAAGTGCGCGTAGTTGTAAGTTGGATCAAGCTCTAGTACAGAATCAAACGCTTCATAGGCAGCATCAAAATTGCCTGCCTGCGTTAAATAAATGCCTAAGTAATTGAATACTTCAGGCATATCCGGTCTGATTGCCAGCGCTTGTGAAAAATCATTTCGCGCTAATGCCCTCAAACCAAGACTATCATACAACACTCCGCGCTCATATAAAAGCTGTGCGCGTTCGTCATCGGTTAAAGCCCGACTGGCAAGAATCTGTTCCATACGCGCCAGAATCACTTCCTGCTGTAAAGTCGGTTGCAATGGTACTGCGAGGACTTCACTTTTACGCCAGGCGGAATTACTGCATCCTGCAAGCGTAAGTGCTGTCGCAACGAAACACCAGCGCAAAAAAGGCTTCATTTCCCACTCCCGAAGACAACGATTGAATGAACGTCCTGTTCCCCGGTGGCTCAACAAGGCGTCCAGCCAGGTCTAAAGCCCTCCGCACTGCGGAGGGCAAAAGGCTACCTTACTCGGCCTGTTCGCTCGCCGGAGCTTCCGGCGCAGCCGCAGGTTGAGACTGCTCGGTTGCTTCTTTAATGCTCAGACGTACACGGCCCTGGCGGTCAACTTCCAGAACCTTAACCGGGACTTCCTGACCCATCTGCAGATAGTCGGTCACTTTCTCTACACGTTTATCCGCGATTTGAGAGATGTGAACCAGACCTTCTTTCCCGCCGCCGATGGCAACAAACGCGCCAAAGTCAACGATACGGGTCACTTTACCATTGTAGATACGGCCGACTTCGATCTCTGCGGTGATCTCTTCGATACGACGGATAGCGTATTTCGCTTTTTCACCGTCGGTCGCCGCGATCTTCACAGTACCGTCATCTTCGATTTCGATGGTGGTGCCGGTCTCTTCAGTCAGCGCGCGGATCACAGAACCGCCTTTACCGATCACGTCTTTGATCTTGTCCGTGCTGATCTTGATGGTATGGATACGCGGCGCAAATTCAGAGATATCGCCGCGCGGCGCGTTGATCGCCTGTTCCATCACGCCCAGGATGTGCAGACGCGCACCTTTAGCCTGGTTCAACGCAACCTGCATGATCTCTTTGGTGATACCTTCAATTTTGATATCCATCTGCAGCGCAGAGATACCGTCGCGGGAACCCGCCACTTTGAAGTCCATATCGCCCAGGTGATCTTCGTCGCCCAGAATGTCAGACAGTACAACGTAGTTGTCGCCTTCTTTCACCAGACCCATAGCGATACCTGCTACGGCGGCTTTAATTGGCACGCCAGCGTCCATCAGCGCCAGAGAAGCGCCGCACACGGAAGCCATAGAAGAAGAACCGTTGGATTCGGTGATTTCAGACACCACGCGAACGGTGTACGGGAATTTATCCATGTCCGGCATCACTGCCAGCACGCCGCGCTTCGCCAGACGACCGTGACCAATTTCACGACGCTTCGGAGAACCGACCATGCCGGTTTCGCCTACGGAGTACGGAGGGAAGTTGTAGTGGAACAGGAAGCTGTCAGTACGCTCGCCCATCAGTTCATCAAGCACCTGCGCGTCACGGGCAGTACCCAGAGTTGCGGTAACCAGCGCCTGCGTTTCACCACGGGTAAACAGAGCGGAACCGTGAGTACGCGGCAGTACGCCAGTGCGCACGTCCAGACCACGGATCATGTCTTTTTCACGGCCATCAATACGCGGCTCGCCTGCCAGTACGCGGCTACGCACCACGTTTTTCTCGATAGCGTGCAGGATTTCGCCCAGCTCGTTAGCATCCAGAGTTTCATCTTCTGCAATAAGCTGCTCGATGGTTTCGGATTTGATTACGTCAACCTGAGCATAGCGCTCTTGTTTATCGGTGATGCGGTACGCGTCGCTCAGACGAGATTCAGCCAGCGCAGCAACACGCGCGTTCAACGCGTCGTTGACGGCTTCCGGCTGCCAGTCCCAACGCGGTTTACCGGCTTCTTTCACCAGATCGTTGATCGCCTGGATAACAACCTGCTGCTGCTCGTGACCGAATACCACCGCGCCCAGCATAGTGTCTTCGCTCAGCAGTTCAGCTTCGGATTCCACCATCAGCACAGCCGCTTCGGTACCGGCAACCACCAGGTCCAGCTTGCTTTCTTTCAGCTCGTCCTGGGTTGGGTTCAGCACGTACTGGTCATTGATGTAACCTACGCGCGCCGCGCCGATTGGGCCGTTGAACGGAATGCCGGACAGCGACAGCGCAGCGGATGCGCCGATCATGGCAACGATGTCTGGGTTAACCTGCGGGTTAACGGAAACGACGGTCGCAATAACCTGCACTTCGTTAACGAAGCCTTCCGGGAACAGCGGACGAACCGGGCGGTCAATCAGACGCGCAATCAGGGTTTCGCCTTCGCTTGGACGGCCTTCACGACGGAAGAAGCTGCCCGGGATACGACCAGCAGCGTAGGTACGCTCCTGATAGTTAACGGTCAGTGGGAAGAAGTCCTGGCCTGGCTTGGCTTTTTTCTGGCCGACAACGGTAACGAATACGGCGGTGTCATCCATGCTTACCATAACAGCGGCAGTGGCCTGACGCGCCATCATGCCAGTTTCCAGCGTAACGGTATGCTGACCGTACTGGAATTTACGAACGATCGGATTAAGCAAAATAATATCCTTTCCAATTTTTGACGGCATAATACGCGCCGTCGTTAATACCCGATCTTCTGCGCATCCTCGCGACTAATGACAACCCTAACCCTGATATGGGTAAAGCCTCTCATTAGCCGCGCGAACCTCTGCAACGGAAGATCATTCATAGCAACAATACATTAGTTTCCAGCGAATTGCTGCCATCTGCTGGAAAAAAGGGGCCATGAAGGCCCCCTCTTTCTGAAACTCGAAAGAATTAGCGACGCAGACCCAGACGCTCAATCAGCGCGGTGTAGCGTGCAACATCTTTACGTTTCAGGTAGTCGAGCAGTTTACGACGCTGAGAAACCATACGCAGCAGACCACGACGGCTGTGGTGATCTTTTTTATGCTCTGCAAAGTGACCCTGCAGGTGGTTAATCTGTGCAGTCAACAGAGCAACCTGAACATCGGTAGAACCGGTGTCGTTTGCGTCACGACCGAACTCAGAAACGATTTTAGCTGTAGCTTCAGTACTTAGAGACATTTTAAAACTCCAAAGTATTTAAGAATGAGAGGACGCCGATCTCTAATTCAGCGATCCCAGTGTACGCCGCGTAAACTGTTAAATAATTTACGCGACGTTAAGCGGCGGTATTCTACTCGCAGCGCTCTCTTATCGCAAGACGAAGCGACATTACGCTGGGTACTCTACTACCAGCCGACGAGGCGCGACACGGCCTTCGTCGTCAATTTCGCCCATACCGATAAATTTATCGTCTTCACCTTCCGTCACACGAACCAGTCCCTTCAACGGCGCGCCCGTGGTACGAACCGGGTTGCCATTTTTGAAGTATACCGAAGATGTTAACGGCAGATTAACAACAGGGTAGTCCGAAGCTGGACTGTCCATTGGCATCAATAATGGATCGAGCAACTGCGCCGCCGGAACGCCCTGCTGCTCCGCCTGTGCTACCAGCGTCTGCAAATGCTCCAGCGTCACCATACGATCCACCGGATACTTGCTGACCGTCAGACGACGCAGGTACGTTACGTGCGCGCCACAGCCCAGTTTTTCACCTAAATCATCAATAATGGTACGAATATAGGTGCCTTTGGAGCAGTGAACTTCCAGCTCCAGCTCGTTACCTTCATGGCGAATAAACAGCAGCTCATAGACGGTAATCGGGCGGGCTTCGCGCGGCACTTCGATACCCTGGCGGGCATATTCGTACAGCTTCTTGCCCTGATACTTCAGCGCCGAATACATCGAGGGAATCTGTTCGATATCCCCACGAAAGGTCTCCAGCGCGCTCGCAAGCTGCTCAGCGCTGAAAGTCACCGGACGCTCCTGCACGATTTGACCATCGGCGTCAGAAGTATCCGTGCGCTGCCCCAGACGGGCAATAACACGATAGCGTTTGTCAGAATCCAGCAGGTACTGCGAAAATTTGGTCGCTTCGCCGAGGCAAATCGGCAACATGCCGGTCGCCAGCGGGTCCAGCGCGCCGGTATGCCCGGCGCGGTTGGCATTGTAGATGCGCTTAACTTTCTGCAGCACGTCATTGCTGGACATACCCTGCGGCTTATCCAGCAGCAGAACGCCGTGAATGTCGCGGCCACGACGACGAGGACGACTCATCAGTCCTCCTTGCTGTCGTCCGGGTTCACACGACGTTCTTCGTCATGTTTCACCACGTTAGTCACCAGGTTGGACATACGCATCCCTTCCACCAGCGAGTTGTCGTAGAAGAAGGTCAGTTCCGGTACGATGCGCAGACGCATCGCTTTACCCAGCAAGCTGCGGATGAAACCAGACGCTTCCTGCAACGCTTTGATGCCCGCTTTTACTGCGTCTTCATCTTTGTCGTTCAAAAAGGTGACAAACACTTTGGCATAGGCCAGGTCACGGGACATTTCGACACCGGAGACGGTAGTCATCATGCCCAGGCGCGGGTCTTTAATTTCGCGCTGCAGGATGATTGCGATCTCTTTTTGCATCTCTTGCGCTACGCGCTGAGGGCGACCAAATTCTTTCGCCATAATAAATTCTCCAGAATAAAGACAAAAAAGGGGCCATAAGCCCCTTTTTAAATTTCTTGCCGGGTGGCGCTTCGCTTACCCGGCCTACGCCTAATCATCTTCTAAGGATTTTGGATTGCAACAAGGCGGCAAGCTCGTAAATCCCCGGGAGCATAGATAACTATGTGACCGGGGTGAGCGAGCGCAGCCAACGCCGTTGCGGCCCAAAAGACGACGAAGATTAAGCGATGGTACGTTGGATCTCGATAATTTCGAATACTTCAATCATATCGCCAACGCGAACGTCGTTGTAGTTCTTCACGCCGATACCACATTCCATGCCGTTACGGACTTCGTTAACGTCATCTTTGAAGCGGCGCAGGGATTCCAGCTCGCCTTCATAGATAACCACGTTGTCGCGCAGTACGCGGATTGGGTTATGGCGTTTAATCGTACCTTCGGTAACCATACAGCCCGCGATCGCGCCGAATTTCGGCGATTTGAACACATCGCGCACTTCAGCCAGACCGATGATCTGCTGTTTCAGTTCCGGAGACAGCATACCGCTCATCGCCGCTTTCACTTCGTCGATCAGGTTATAGATGACGGAGTAGTAACGCAGATCCAGGCTTTCGGATTCGATCACTTTACGCGCAGAGGCATCAGCACGAACGTTGAAGCCAACCAGAATGGCGTTAGATGCCGCCGCCAGGGTCGCGTCGGTTTCGGTGATACCACCTACGCCAGAACCGATGATCTTCACTTTCACTTCGTCGGTAGACAGTTTCAGCAAGGAGTCGGAAATCGCTTCCACGGAACCCTGTACGTCAGCCTTCAGCACGATGTTCACTTCGTGAACTTCGCCTTCGGTCATGTTGGCGAACATGTTCTCGAGTTTAGATTTCTGCTGACGAGCCAGTTTAACTTCACGGAATTTACCCTGACGATACAGAGCAACTTCACGCGCTTTCTTCTCGTCACGAACGACGGTCACTTCGTCACCGGCAGCCGGAACGCCGGACAGGCCGAGGATTTCCACCGGAATGGACGGACCCGCTTCCAGCACTTCCTGACCCAGTTCGTTACGCATCGCACGCACGCGACCGTATTCGAAGCCACACAGCACGATATCGCCCTTATGCAGCGTACCTTCACGAACCAGCACGGTAGCCACCGGACCACGACCTTTATCCAGGAAGGATTCGATCACCGCACCGCTCGCCATACCTTTACGTACCGCTTTCAGTTCCAGAACTTCGGCCTGCAGCAGGATAGCGTCCAGCAGTTCGTCGATACCGGTACCTGCTTTCGCAGACACGTGAACGAACTGGCTCTCGCCGCCCCACTCTTCCGGCAGAATGCCGTACTGGGACAGTTCGTTCTTAACGCGATCCGGATCGGCTTCCGGCTTATCGATTTTGTTCACCGCAACCACGACCGGCACACCTGCCGCTTTCGCGTGCTGGATAGCTTCGATAGTCTGCGGCATCACGCCGTCGTCTGCCGCTACCACCAGAACCACGATATCCGTTGCCTGGGCGCCGCGAGCACGCATAGAAGTAAATGCGGCGTGACCCGGGGTATCCAGGAAGGTGATCATCCCGTTGTCAGTTTCAACGTGGTAAGCACCGATGTGCTGGGTAATGCCGCCCGCTTCGCCAGAGGCTACTTTCGTGGAACGAATGTAGTCCAGCAGAGAGGTTTTACCGTGGTCAACGTGGCCCATGATGGTCACAACCGGTGCGCGCGGTTCAGCCGCAGCGCCGGTATCACGGTCGCTCATTACCGCTTCTTCCAGTTCGTTTTCACGACGCAGGATAACTTTGTGGCCCATCTCTTCGGCAACCAGTTGTGCGGTTTCCTGGTCGATAACCTGGTTGATGGTGGCCATAGCACCCAGCTTCATCATCGCTTTGATGACCTGAGAGCCTTTAACCGCCATCTTGTTCGCCAGTTCGCCAACGGTGATGGTTTCACCGATCACCACGTCACGGTTAACGGCCTGAGCGGGCTTCTGGAAGCCTTGCTGTAAAGAAGACCCTTTACGCTTGCCGCCTTTACCGCCGCGAACCGCAGCACGCGCTTCTTCGCGATCGGCTTTGGATTCGGCATGTTTGCCTTTTTTCGCCGGACGCGCCGCTTTTGCATTACGGCCACGACCACGACCGCCTTCTACTTCACGATCGTTTTCGTCTTCGGCCTGGCGCGCGTGCTGAGAAGTGGTGACATGATAGTCACTGGTGTCTTCTACTGGCTCAGGCGTTGCGGTCCATTTGTTTTCTTCCGCCATGCGGCGAGCTTCTTCTGCTACACGACGCGCTTCTTCTTCGAGTTTGCGACGTGCTTCTTCTTCCGCTTTACGCTTCAGCTCTGCAGCTTCATTCTCACGGCGGGCTTTTTCGGCCTGGGCGGTTTTGGTCATATCGTCAGTCTGTTGATTGCTCACTTTGTCTTTTTCCGCAGCTTCACGTTTCGCTTTTTCAGCGGCTTCACGCTTAGCTTGTTCTGCGGCCTCGCGTTCAGCTTTTTGTTGCGCCTCGCGTTTGGCCTGTTCTTCTGCCTCACGACGGGCTTGCTCTTCCGCTTCACGCTGCGCCTGCTCTTCCGCGGCCAGGCGTTCAGCCTCTTGCGGATCGCGTTTCACAAAGGTGCGCTTCTTGCGGACTTCGATTTGTACCGATTTACTTTTTCCACCGGTACCTGGAATATTCAGGGTGCTGCGCGTTTTACGCTGCAGCGTCAGTTTATCGGGACCAGAAACCGCTTCGCGGTTCAGGTGCGCCAGTAAAGTCTGTTTTTCTTGTGCGGACACAGAGTCGTCAGCAGATTTCCGGATACCTGCATCAGCAAACTGCTGTACCAGGCGATCCACGGAAACCTGTCTCTCTGCGGCCAGCGCTTTTAGGGTTACATCTGTCATGCTGTTCCTTCCTGCTACAGTTTATTACGCTTCGTCGCCGAACCAGCAAATATTACGGGCAGCCATAATCAGCTCACCGGCTTTTTCGTCGGTCAACCCTTCGATATCAGCCAGATCATCAATGCCCTGGTCGGCGAGATCTTCCAGCGTACAAACACCACGAGCCGCCAGTTTGAAAGCCATATCGCGATCTAATCCTTCCAGATTCAGCAGATCGTCAGCCGGTTTGTTATCACCGAGGCTTGCTTCCTGGTCCTGCGCCAGAGTGGCCAGTGCGTTTTTAGCACGCTCGCGCAGTGCTTCAACGGTCGGCTCATCAAGGCCGTCAATTTCCAGCAGTTCTTTCATTGGCACATAGGCCAGTTCCTCGAGCGTGGAGAAACCTTCTTCTACCAGAACGGTCGCGAACTCTTCATCAATATCAAGATATTTAGTAAAGATCTCGATAGCTGCATGTGCTTCAGCCTGATGTTTAGCCTGCAAGTCATCAACGGTCATTACGTTGAGTTCCCAGCCGCTCAATTGCGAAGCCAGGCGGACGTTCTGACCATTACGTCCGATCGCCTGCGCCAGATTACCGGCTTCAACGGCGATATCCATGGTATGTTTATCTTCGTCCACCACGATAGACGCGACGTCTGCCGGCGCCATCGCATTAATGACGAACTGCGCCGGGTTATCATCCCACAGCACGATATCAATACGCTCACCGCCCAGTTCGGTAGAGACCGCCTGAACGCGCGCGCCGCGCATCCCCACGCAAGCGCCGACCGGATCGATACGTTTATCGTTGGTTTTCACTGCGATTTTCGCACGAGAACCCGGATCGCGAGCCGCCGCTTTAATTTCAATCACTTCTTCGCCGATTTCCGGCACTTCGATGCGGAACAGTTCGATCAGCATTTCCGGCTTGGAACGGGTGACGAACAACTGCGCGCCACGCGCTTCCGGTCGAACAGCATACAGCACGCCGCGAATACGGTCGCCAGGGCGGAAGTTTTCGCGCGGCAGCATATCTTCACGCAGAATCACCGCTTCAGCGTTACCGGCCATCCCTTCGGATTTAATTTCCAGAGAGATATTGTCGCGGTTCACTTTCTTCACCACGCCAGTGACGATTTCGCCTTCCTGGTCGCGGAACTGATCGACAACCATCGCCCGTTCAGCTTCACGGACCTTCTGCACGATAACCTGTTTCGCAGTCTGCGTGGTGATACGGTCAAAGGTGACAGATTCAATCTGATCTTCAACATAGTCGCCGACATTCAGGCTTTCGTCTTCAAAACGCGCCGCTTCCAGCGTAATTTCCTTCGTCGGCATGGTCACTTCTTCAACGATCAACCAACGGCGGAAAGTATCAAAATCACCGCTTTTACGATCGATTTCTACACGAACATCGATCTCCTGCTCATATTTTTTCTTTGTTGCTGTCGCCAGCGCACTTTCCAGCGCTTCAAAAATTTTTTCGCGTGGCAGCGCTTTTTCGTTGGAGACGGCTTCAACAACAGCCAAAATTTCTTTGTTCATCGCGGGCTTTTCACCTCATCCAGACTGTTAAAAGTGGGGAACCAGGTTCGCCTTCTGGATATTACTCAGCGCGAACACTTCATCTTTGCCTTCGACTGTGACGGTAATCATTTCACCGTCCACCGCTTTGATAATGCCCTGCCACTTGCGACGGTTCTGTACCGCCATGCGAAGAACCAGCGCGACTTCTTCACCCTGGAAACGCGCATAATGATCGGCAGTGAACATAGGACGGTCGAGACCCGGTGACGAGACTTCAAGGTTGTAAGCCACGGAGATAGGATCTTCAACGTCCAGCACCGCGCTTACCTGGTGGCTCACATCAGCACAATCATCAACATTGATGCCATCTTCACTATCAATATAGATGCGCAGTGTGGATGTGCGACCGCGAATAAATTCGATGCCGACCAGCTCGTAGCCTAAGGCTTCAACTGGCGCTGTAATCATCTCTGTTAATTTTTGCTCTAATGTGGACAAGCCCACCCCCAAGACATAAAAAAAGGGCCTAAAGCCCAGTTATTCTGTAGTCAGATAACAAAAAACCCCGATAAATCGGGGCTTTAGATAACTGAACCCTATAACCGCAACGGCGGTCTGGTGTACCTTCCGAAAGAATTTTTTTCAAATCCAGCTACGAAGGACATAATCTTCACAGTATATTTGAAAAAGAACTCTAAGGGAAAGTGGTTGCGGGGGCCGGATTTGAACCGACGACCTTCGGGTTATGAGCCCGACGAGCTACCAGGCTGCTCCACCCCGCGCCTGAAACGTGGCAAATTCTACTCGTTTTGGGCAAAATTTGCAAATACTGCTGGGATTTGGTACCGAGGACGGGACGTAAAATCTGCGCACAGTATAGTGACCTGGCATGAGTTATGTCAACCCTATTCCCAATATGCAGATGAATGAATATCACTCTTCGTTATACTCATCCCACCTCTCCGGCTTATACACGCATGTCACAACGTTATTTCAGTAAACCTTCACTAAACGCTTCCTGTCTCTGCTAAAAGATGATTAAATGAAAACTCATTTATTTTGCATAAAAATGCACTAAAGCAGAAACCGATCTCATTATCAGTCAATCAAGCAGGGTTCTATTCTATGACGACGATTCTTAAGCATCTTCCAGCAGGTCAACGTATTGGTATCGCTTTTTCCGGCGGTCTGGACACCAGCGCCGCGCTGCTGTGGATGCGACAAAAAGGAGCTGTCCCATATGCCTATACTGCGAATCTGGGACAACCGGATGAGGATGACTATGACGCCATTCCTCGTCGCGCAATGGAGTATGGCGCAGAGAATGCTCGCCTGATTGATTGCCGCAAGCAGTTGGTTGCAGAAGGGATCGCAGCGATTCAGTGCGGCGCTTTCCATAATACGACTGGCGGACTGACCTATTTCAATACCACGCCGCTGGGCCGTGCCGTAACCGGCACGATGCTGGTCGCCGCGATGAAAGAAGACGGCGTGAATATCTGGGGCGACGGCAGTACCTATAAAGGCAACGATATTGAACGTTTCTATCGTTACGGCCTGCTGACGAATGCTGAATTACAGATTTACAAACCGTGGCTGGATACCGACTTTATCGATGAGCTGGGCGGCCGTCATGAGATGTCTGAATTTATGATTGCCTGCGGTTTCGACTATAAGATGTCAGTCGAAAAAGCCTACTCCACCGACTCCAACATGCTCGGCGCCACGCATGAAGCGAAAGATCTGGAGTTTCTTAACTCCAGCGTCAAGATCGTCAACCCGATTATGGGCGTGAAGTTCTGGGACGAGAGCGTGAAGATCCCGGCAGAAGTTGTGACCGTCCGCTTCGAGCAGGGTCACCCTGTTGCCCTGAACGGTAAAACCTTCAGCGATGATGTTGAGATGATGCTGGAAGCGAACCGCATCGGCGGCCGTCACGGCCTGGGTATGAGCGACCAAATTGAAAACCGCATCATTGAAGCAAAAAGCCGCGGTATTTATGAAGCCCCCGGAATGGCACTGCTGCACATCGCTTACGAGCGTCTGTTGACCGGTATTCACAACGAAGACACCATTGAGCAATATCACTCTCATGGTCGTCAGTTGGGCAAACTGCTGTATCAGGGCCGCTGGTTCGACTCGCAGGCGCTGATGCTGCGTGACGGCCTGCAACGTTGGGTCGCCAGCCAGATTACCGGTGAAGTGACGCTGGAACTGCGTCGCGGCAACGACTACTCCATCCTGAACACCGTGTCCGACAATCTGACCTATAAGCCAGAACGTTTGACCATGGAAAAAGGCGATTCCGTGTTCTCACCGGACGATCGTATCGGTCAGCTGACCATGCGTAATCTGGACATTACCGATACCCGCGAGAAACTGTTCGGCTACGCGAAAGCCGGTCTGTTAACCGCCTCTTCCGCGACCGGTCTGCCGCAGGTTGAGAATCTGGAAAACAAAGGCAAATAAGCCCGCGTCGTTGATGCAACAGGCCGCGAAAGCGGCCTTTTTTGTGAATATCACCCCAGGTTGATGCAAATGGCTGATTTGCCGGTTAATCTAACTGGACAACATTTCGCACCCTGTCAAAGCATTGTGCAGCCATGTCTTTTTCAGTCATCATTATATAGTCAATGCCCCCGCCAAAATCCGGCCCAGCGACAGCCAGTAATGCTGTTGTAGAATGAATTTCTTCATCCCAGCTAAAAAGCTGTCGCCACCTTGTATCATTTTGATTCAGTTCATCTTCCACACTACGTTGGAGAGGAATTGTCCACCCTCCCAGAAGATCGCCGGAATAGCAGGCATCAACTCGATACGGGTTATCCTGTTCGTAATCACTTAACGCGTCATACCATGATTCATACGCTTTCTGCTGCGTAACGCTTAACCCCTCGCAGACTGACGAAACACTGATAACGGAAAGAGGTTCCAGGCACTCAACCTGTGTACACAATTGCCATGGTTCACGAAATTCAATCTTATTGTAAAAAGCCAGCAAGTCATCTGGCACAGCTAGCGTGCTCAATGTATCTACCTCAACATCGTGCCAGAAAACAAAGGGCTGCCGATCTTCCCAGGTAACATCGACAAAGAAGCTCAATAACCCCCGCCTGGGAAGCAGTGGATCAAACCCCGGGAGTAACGCCAGGTCACTCAAGTTTAGTTGGGCAACGAAAGCAAGCGGAAAATCAACCAACTGATTCTCTATGCGGATGTCAATTTCGGTTAATAACCGCTGCTGCACTAACCGATACTTTTCCTCGTCAAAATCTTCCGCTGGCTGCCCAAGCAGCTTACGCCCTTCATTGAGCAGCTCATAACTCATTTTCATTTCATGAACAAACCTGGCATTTCGCGTTTTTTCAGCTTTCAGCTTTAGTACGCGAGATGTGGCATTAACCGATTTTTTTCGTATAGGCCAGCTTTGTCCTAATGGCCAGTCGGGTAGACCGCCCAACCGCGATGCCCCCACCTTTACTGTTTCCATATCCCGCAGACAACGTTTAAATGCAATAGCAGCACGTGCCTGTTGCACGACTTTCTCCTGAATAGCAGAGCTCAAATTGGATGTGCGCAATTCAGCAATCAATCCAGCACGATCGAAAAATAAACTCATTAATCTCTTCCTTAGATATTCGGCTCAGTGCAAAGGAAGATTAGATAAAACTACTTGAGCAAAAGATATGGAGGGGGATAACAGATACAAGCATTTCAGATTATAGCTGAGCAACTACTGGCTTCAATGAACGAAGATGATCTCGTAATCGGTGGAGTGAACCTGACGCAGGGAGATCACCAGAGAGGACATACATGAGTATGTATGTAGGGCTATCTCAACGTATTGACGGGGCCATGCCAGGGACGCGTGTAAGCGTGCTTCAACCTCCTCTCTGAGAGCAGTTTCAACAGACGAAAAAAAATACGCTTTTCAGCGTCTTTCTTTCGGAATATTGGTACCGAGGACGGGACTTGAACCCGTAAGCCCTATTGGGCACTACCACCTCAAGGTAGCGTGTCTACCAATTCCACCACCTCGGCACGGATACTGCTATTAGCGCGGGATATCGCTGGTCGGCTGGGCCGGTGCAGCAGGTTGAGTCTGCTCGGTCTTCGCCGGCGCGCTCAGATTTTCCCACTCGCTTCCTTTATTGGTTTTGTTGCTATTGATATTACCCAACACCAGACTGATGATGAAGAACAGCGTCGCCAATACCGCCGTCATTCGGGTCATGAAGTTACCAGAACCACTTGAACCAAATAGCGTAGCGGAAGCGCCTGCTCCGAAGGAGGCTCCCATATCAGCGCCTTTACCTTGCTGCAGCATGATCAGACCTACAAGGCCAATTGCCACAATAAGGAAAACAACTAAAAGAGCTTCGTACATAATCAACCTGTTCCTTGCGGAGTTGCCGCATACCAATGCTTCTACCAATAAAGCGGGATTTTTACTGTTTCCCACTGAAGCGGGTGTGAATACTAACCAAAGCGAATGACCTTCGCAAGGGCAATTTAAGCGCATTGTATCAACTGCGGAAAAAAACAGCAAAAGCGTTGTTTTTTGCGGGCCGTAAGGCGGCAACCGCCGCCTTTTTAGTCACTTAAACGCTTAAACGGCTTTTACCGCATCCGCGATACGATGGGCGAATGCCGTAACCTGCGCTTCATCCTCGCCTTCCACCATCACGCGAATCAGCGGTTCGGTACCGGATTTACGTAGCAGTACCCGCCCACGATTGCCGAGCGTGGCTTCTACGTCCGCCGTTACCGCTTTCACCGCTTCATTTTCCAGCGGATCGCCGCTACCGGCGGTGTAACGCACGTTAACCAGAATCTGCGGGAACATTTTCATACCGCTGCACAGATCGTGCAGACTCATATGATTACGCACCATCGCCGCCAGAACTTGTAGCCCCGCTACAATACCGTCGCCAGTGGTCGTTTTATCCAGCAGAATAACGTGACCAGAGTTTTCCGCGCCGATGCGCCAGCCTTTTTCCTGCAATTTTTCCAGCACGTAGCGGTCGCCCACTTTCGCCCGGGCAAACGGAATGCCAAGCTGCTTGAGCGCCAGCTCCAGCCCCATATTGCTCATCAGCGTCCCCACCGCGCCGCCGCGCAGTTGCCCCTGGCGCAGCCCTTCGCGCGCGATGATATACATGATCTGATCGCCATCGACTTTATTGCCTTCATGGTCAACCATGATGACCCGGTCGCCGTCGCCGTCAAGCGCGATGCCGAGGTCCGCCTTCTCCGCCAACACGCGCGCCTGCAACGCGCGCACGTCGGTCGCGCCCACTTCTTCGTTAATGTTGACGCCGTTTGGCTCACAGCCAATAGCGATAACGGTCGCGCCCAGCTCGCGCAGCACATTCGGCGCGATATGGTAGGTAGCGCCGTTGGCGCAATCCACAACCACTTTCAGGCCATTGAGGCTCAGTTCGTTCGGGAAGGTGCCTTTACAGAACTCAATATAGCGTCCGGCGGCATCGACGATGCGGCTCGCTTTCCCCAGCTCGGCGGAGTCTACGCAGGTGATCTCTTTTTCCATTTCGGCTTCGATGGCTTCTTCCACATCGTCAGGCAGTTTCGTACCGTCGATAGAGAAGAATTTAATGCCGTTATCATAGAACGGGTTATGCGAAGCCGAGATAACGATACCCGCCTCCGCGCGGAAAGTCCGCGTCAGATAGGCGACGGCTGGCGTTGGCATAGGTCCGGTAAACGAGGCCGACAGTCCCGCAGCGGCAAGGCCCGCCTCCAGCGCGGACTCCAGCATATAGCCGGAAATACGCGTATCTTTACCGATAATGATTTTACGCGAGCCATGACGCGCCAGCACTTTTCCGGCAGCCCAACCCAGTTTAAGCACGAAATCAGGTGTTATGGGGGCATTGCCTACACGTCCGCGAATCCCATCGGTACCGAAATATTTACGATTACTCATAGCGTTTGTTTCCCTTTGCAGACAGAGTGGCTTCCACCACCCGCATTGCCTCTACGGTTTCTTTGACGTCATGGACGCGAATGATCTGCGCGCCCTGCATCGCGGCAATTACCGCGCACGCAAGGCTACCGTTCAGACGGTCTGATGGTCCCACGTTAAGTAACTGACCAACCATCGTTTTACGTGACATGCCCACCAGCAGCGGCAGGTTAAAATGATGAAACTCACCCAGTCGCGCCAGTAAGGTATAATTGTGAGAGAGATTTTTACCGAAACCGAATCCTGGGTCGAGCAACAATTTCTCTTTTGCGATGCCGGCCTTCTCACAACGTGCTATTTGCTCAATAAAGTAGCGATTCACCTCGGCAAAGACATCGTCATATTTCGGCGCCTCCTGCATGGTTTTGGGGTTGCCCTGCATGTGCATAAGACTGACCGGCAAGCCGGTTTCCGCTGCCGCTTCCAACGCGCCGGGTTCGGAGAGTGAACGGACATCATTGATAATATGCGCGCCCGCCCTTGCCGCTTCACGGATCACCTCGGGTTTAGAGGTATCCACAGAAATCCACACTTCAAAACGTTGCGCGATTGCTTCCAGTACCGGAATAACGCGATCCAGCTCTTCTTCCACGCTCACTTCTGCCGCGCCTGGTCGCGTTGATTCCCCCCCCACATCAATAATTGTCGCCCCGGCATTCACCATTAAATTCGCATGTTTCACCGCCTCAATCAGCGTGTTATGCGCGCCGCCGTCGGAGAACGAATCCGGCGTTACGTTCAGGATACCCATAACATGCGGATGAGTGAGATCGAGCGTGGCGCCCTGAGCGAAGAGTTTCATGGTCAAAATCCCTGTTTTATTTATGGTGAGTTAAAAAAAGAAAAACCCCGGGGCAAGCCCCAGGGTTTCGGTGAGCGCTAAACATAATGTTGTACAACAAACGTTTATTTGTCGCCCAGCTGCTCTGACATCGTGTTGCCCGGGTTCGGCGTGCGTGGTTCATCAACCGGACGCGGCGCCTGAGGCGTACCATTGCTGTCAGAGTTATTGGTGCCGTTTGGATCTTCCCAGCCCGCAGGCGGACGCACTTCACGACGCGCCATCAGGTCATCAATCTGCGGCGCATCGATGGTTTCATATTTCATCAGCGCATCTTTCATCGCGTGCAGAATATCCATATTGTCAGTCAGGATCTGACGAGCGCGATTGTAGTTACGTTCAATCAGCGCTTTCACTTCCTGGTCGATGATACGCGCAGTTTCATCAGACATATGTTTCGCTTTTGCGACGCTACGGCCGAGGAATACTTCGCCCTCTTCTTCCGCATACAGCAACGGACCGAGTTTCTCCGAGAAGCCCCACTGGGTGACCATGTTACGCGCCAGGTTAGTCGCGACTTTAATGTCGTTCGACGCGCCGGTAGAAACATGCTCAACGCCGTAGATAATCTCTTCCGCCAGACGACCGCCGTACAGCGTGCTGATTTGGCTTTCCAGCTTCTGACGGCTGGCGCTGATCGCGTCGCCTTCAGGCAGGAAGAAGGTCACGCCCAGCGCACGACCGCGCGGGATAATCGTCACTTTGTGCACCGGATCGTGTTCCGGCACCAGGCGACCGATAATCGCGTGGCCCGCTTCGTGGTACGCGGTCGACTCTTTCTGCGCTTCCGTCATCACCATGGAGCGACGTTCGGCGCCCATCATGATTTTGTCTTTCGCTTTCTCGAACTCAACCATCGACACAACGCGCTTGTTACCACGAGCTGCAAACAGCGCCGCTTCGTTGACCAGGTTCGCCAGGTCCGCACCGGAGAAGCCCGGCGTACCGCGCGCAATGATCGCCGCATCAATATCCGTCGCTAACGGTACGCGACGCATATGCACCTTCAGAATCTGCTCACGACCGCGCACATCCGGCAGGCCTACCACCACCTGACGGTCAAAACGGCCTGGACGCAGCAGCGCCGGGTCCAGAACGTCCGGACGGTTAGTTGCGGCGATAACGATGATACCTTCGTTACCTTCGAAGCCGTCCATCTCAACCAGCATCTGGTTCAACGTCTGCTCACGTTCATCGTGACCGCCGCCCAGACCAGCGCCACGCTGGCGACCTACGGCGTCGATTTCATCGATGAAGATAATGCACGGCGCCGCTTTCTTGGCCTGTTCGAACATGTCACGCACACGAGACGCGCCGACACCGACGAACATTTCCACAAAGTCAGAACCGGAAATCGTAAAGAATGGCACCTTCGCTTCACCCGCAATGGCTTTTGCCAGCAGGGTTTTACCGGTACCCGGCGGGCCGACCATCAGGACACCTTTCGGAATTTTACCGCCCAGCTTCTGGAAACGGCTCGGTTCACGCAGGTATTCAACCAGTTCCGCCACTTCTTCTTTCGCTTCGTCACAACCCGCGACGTCAGCAAACGTGGTTTTGATCTGATCTTCCGTCAGCATACGCGCCTTGCTCTTACCGAACGACATGGCGCCTTTGCCACCGCCGCCCTGCATCTGACGCATGAAGAAGATCCAGACGCCGATCAGCAACAGCATCGGGAACCAGGAAATGAAGATAGAAGCCAGCAGGCTTGGCTCTTCAGGTGGTTCGCCAACAACCTTGACGTTTTTAGTCAGCAGGTTATCAAGCAGCTTCGGATCATTAATCGGAATGTAAGTCGTGTAACGGTTACTATCTTTCTTGGTAACGTTGATCTCACGTCCGTTGATACGCGCTTCGCGAACCTGGTCCTGATTGACCTCTTGCAGGAAGGTAGAGTAATCCACCTTACGGCCATTAGACTCGCTGGGCCCAAAGCTCTGGAATACTGACATCAGCACAACGGCAATGACCAGCCAGAGTATTAGGTTTTTCGCCATGTCACTCAAGGGATTAACCTCTTATTACAACTGTGTTAAAAACAGCGTCAGGATACTCTATATCCAGTTTCTTTCAAACCTTACGTCTGAAATCTGCCGGTTATCACTTTCGCCCGGTCGCTACAATGTACACTTCACGCGAACGCGCACGCGAAGAGTCCGGCTTACGAACTTTAACCTTCGTAAACAGGGAGCGAATTTCCCTTAGATACTCATCGAAACCTTCGCCCTGGAACACCTTCACTACAAAACTTCCGCCTGGCGCCAGCACATCGCGGCACATCTCTAACGCCAGCTCCACCAGATACATGGCGCGGGGGATATCCACCGCCGGTGTTCCGCTCATGTTTGGTGCCATATCCGACATGACAACTTGTACTTTACTGTCACCCACGCGTTCCAGTAACGCTTTCATGACAAGTTCATCACGAAAATCGCCCTGAAGAAAGTCCACACCAACGATAGGATCCATAGGTAAAAGATCACAAGCGATGATGCGGCCTTTGCCGCCAATCTGCGTGACCACATACTGTGACCAGCCTCCTGGCGCAGCGCCGAGATCGACTACCGTCATTCCCGGCTTAAAAAGTTTGTCACTTTGCTGTATTTCATCAAGTTTAAACCAGGCACGGGAGCGTAGCCCCTTTTTCTGCGCCTGTTGAACATATTTATCGCTAAAGTGTTCCTGAAGCCAGCGGCTTGAGCTGGCAGAACGCTTTTTACCTGTCATTTAACTTTCCCGTCGGGGCAGTTCATCGTAGCCAATGGCGTAAATTTCTACACGCCTATTTGGCGATATAAGGGAGATGGCGGTAGAATGACCCGTTTTCAATCCCAACGTAAGCAAAAATATACGATGAATCTGAGTACTAAACAAAAACAGCACCTAAAAGGTCTGGCACATCCGCTCAAGCCTGTTGTTATGCTTGGCAATAATGGTTTGACCGAAGGGGTACTGGCCGAGATTGAACAAGCGTTAGAGCACCATGAACTTATCAAGGTGAAAATCGCCTCGGAAGATCGCGAAACAAAAACCTTGATCGTGGACGCTATCGTGCGCGAAACCGGCGCCTGTAACGTACAGGTCATCGGTAAAACGCTGGTGCTGTATCGCCCAACTAAAGAGCGTAAAATCTCGCTGCCGCGTTAAGGATATCCTAAAGTCGAACACAAAATCTGTGTAAAACGAGGGGTTTTCCACGAGCAGGAGAGCAAAATGCCACGCTCTCTCCGTTGATAAAAGGCCGCTATGCGGCCTTTTTCCTTTCTTTACAATACACCAACAATTTGCGTATTGAGTACTGCTTAAAGGTATTCCACTTTAAGCACTTCGTATTCCACATCGCCGCCAGGCGTTTTGATCACCACGACGTCATCCTGCTCTTTGCCGATCAGGCCGCGAGCGATTGGCGAGTTTACCGAAATGAGATTTTGCTTAAAATCCGCCTCATCGTCGCCAACAATGCGGTAGGTCTGCTCTTCGTCGGTGTCCAGGTTCAGCACCGTGACGGTAGCGCCGAAAATCACGCGACCATTGTTCGGCATTTTAGTGACATCAATCACCTGCGCATTCGACAGTTTTGCTTCGATATCTTTAATGCGCCCTTCGCAGAAACCCTGCTGTTCGCGTGCAGCATGATACTCCGCGTTTTCTTTTAAATCGCCATGTTCGCGCGCTTCGGCGATAGCGGCGATGATTTCAGGACGGCGCACAGATTTCAGAAAATCCAGCTCTTCGCGCAGTTTTTCGGCTCCGCGTAAGGTCATCGGAATAGCTTGCATTTGTTATACCTCTTGAACATTCCTGTAGGGGGCAATGAACTCTACCCCGGCTGCTAAGCCAGCCCCGGCATATGCCATACCAGGGTCAGAAGCAAAAAAACACCAACCCGGGCGCGCAGTCCCAGGTCAGCTACAATTTCCTCTTTGATAACCATTTTACCCTGGAGTTCCCTATGGGTCATCGTTTACTTTTTAGGGCGTTGCGCCGTAGTATGACGGCTTGTTTCCAGGGTGTTAGCGCGAGATTATGCGATTTTCCAGATTTATCATCGGATTGACCACCAGTATAGCGTTCAGCGTTCAGGCCGCGAATATTGACGAATACATCAAACAGCTTCCGGCCGGCGCCAACCTCGCGCTGATGGTGCAAAAGATTGGCGCGCCCGCGCCGGCTATTGATTATCATAGTCAGCAGATGGCGCTTCCCGCCAGTACCCAAAAGGTGATTACCGCGCTGGCGGCGCTGATTCAACTCGGCCCGGATTTCCGTTTTACGACCACGCTGGAGACTAAAGGCAACGTCGATAACGGCATCCTGAAAGGTGACGTAATTGCGCGCTTCGGTGGCGATCCAACGCTAAAACGTCAGGATATTCGCAATATGGTCGCGACGCTGAAAAAGTCCGGCGTCACGCAAATCGACGGCAATGTGCTTATCGACACGTCGATTTTCGCCAGCCACGATAAAGCGCCAGGCTGGCCGTGGAACGACCTGACGCAGTGTTTCAGCGCGCCTCCCGCCGCCGCCATTGTTGACCGCAACTGTTTTTCTGTGTCGCTTTATAGCGCGCAAAAACCAAACGATTTAGCCTTTATTCGCGTGGCCTCTTATTATCCGGTAACGATGTTCAGCCAGGTACGGACTCTACCGCGCGGTTCGGCAGACGCGCAGTATTGCGAGCTGGATGTTGTGCCTGGCGATTTGAACCGTTATACGCTTACCGGCTGTTTACCACAGCGCGCCGACCCGCTGCCGCTGGCCTTTGCTATTCAGGACGGCGCCAGCTACGCGGGTGCGATCCTCAAGCAGGAACTGAAAGAGGCCGGGATAACTTACCGCGGCACGCTGCTGCGCCAGACGCAGGTTAACGAGCCCGGAACGATCGTCGCCAGTAAACAGTCGGCGCCACTGCACGATCTGCTTAAGATTATGCTGAAAAAGTCAGACAACATGATCGCCGATACTGTTTTTCGGATGATTGGTCATGTCAGGTTTAACGTGCCTGGCACCTGGCGGGCGGGATCGGATGCCGTTCGCCAGATCCTGCGCCAACAGGCGGGAATTGATATCGGCAATACCATTATTGCCGACGGTTCCGGTCTTTCTCGCCATAATCTGATCGCTCCCGCCACGATGATGCAGGTGCTGCAATATATCGCCCAACACGATAACGAGCTGAACTTTATCTCTATGCTGCCGCTGGCGGGCTATGATGGTTCATTACAATACCGCGCCGGGCTGCATCAGGCGGGCGTAGACGGTAAGGTTTCAGCGAAAACCGGATCACTGCAGGGCGTGTATAATCTGGCGGGCTTTATTACCACCGCAAGCGGGCAACGGATGGCATTTGTACAATATTTGTCCGGCTACGCGGTTCCACCTGCCGATCAGCGTAATCGCCGAATCCCGCTGGTACGCTTCGAGAGTCGGTTGTATAAGGATATTTATCAGAATAACTGAGTGCATTTATTGCCGGATGGCGGCGCTAACGCGTCTTATCTGGCCTACAAAGAACATAATAAAACGGGCCGCAAATGCGGCCCGTTGGCTTTTGTAGGCCGGATAAGCGTAAGCGCCATCCGGCTACGAGATTAACGTTTGTAGATGAACTCGACGCCTTCTTCGTCGTCTTCATCCCAGTCGTCATCCCAGTCATCGTCTGCGTCTTCTTCCACTTCAGCCAGCTGCTGGCGATGATAATCGTCCCACATGAACTCGACTTTTTCCGGCTGTTTTGCTTCTTCAGCCTGCGCGATCGGATTCTCGATGATAAAGGTCATCACATCCCAGCAGAGATCTTTCACCCCCAGCTGACTGGCAGCGGAAATCAGATAGTATTTCCCTTCCCAGCCCAACGCTTCGGCGATCGCTTTCGCTTTCTCTTCCGCTTCGGTTTTATCCATCAGATCGATCTTGTTGAACACTAACCAGCGCGGTTTAGCCGCCAGATCCTGGCTGTATTTTTCCAGTTCGCCAATAATGATACGGGCGTTTTCCACCGGATCGGAACCGTCGATCGGATCGATATCAATGAGGTGCAGCAGTACGCGGCAACGTTCGAGGTGCTTCAGGAAGCGAATCCCCAGGCCTGCGCCTTCCGCCGCGCCTTCGATCAACCCCGGAATGTCGGCCACCACAAAACTCTTTTCGCTGTCCATACGTACCACGCCCAGGCTCGGCACCAGCGTGGTAAACGGATAGTCCGCGACTTTCGGTTTTGCTGCCGATACCGCACGAATGAACGTTGATTTACCAGCGTTTGGCATCCCCAGCATCCCGACATCCGCCAGCAGCATCAGTTCCAGCAGCAGGTCGCGCTTATCGCCCGGCGTACCATTGGTTTTCTGGCGCGGCGTACGGTTAACCGAGGATTTAAAACGGGTATTGCCTAACCCATGCCAGCCGCCCTTCGCGACCAACAGACGCTGACCGTGTTTGGTCATGTCGCCCATCGTTTCACCGGTTCCCTGGTCGATAACGCGCGTACCGACCGGCACTTTGATGGTCACGTCTTTACCGCGTTTACCGGTACAGTCGCGGCTCGCGCCATTCTGACCACGTTCAGCGCGGAACGATTTTTCAAAGCGGTAATCGATCAGCGTATTCAGGTTTTCATCGGCTTCCATCCAGACGTCGCCGCCGTCGCCGCCATCACCGCCGTCCGGGCCGCCTTTCGGGATATATTTTTCGCGGCGGAAGCTCACACAGCCATTACCGCCATCGCCTGCAACGACCAGAATCGATGCTTCATCAACAAACTTCATTTTATTCTCCGTAAATCATTCGCCTGAGCGGGGTTGCGAAACCACCGTTTCATGCTTGCGTAAACCGCCCCAAATACGATGACCAATGGCGGAATACATCGCGCCCGCAACCACGACAAACGCACCGAGATAACCTAAAAGGTTTAACATCGGTCTGGCGAAGAAATCGGGCCAGGCCATAGATAAAAGATCTGAAAACAGCAGGGTAAATAGCGGTGTAAGCGTGATTATCGCGCTCACCTGCGCCGCCTGCCAACGCGCCATCGCTTCCGCCAGGGCGCCATATCCTACCAGCGTATTTAGCCCGCAGAAAATCAAACAGGCGAGCTGCCAGTCGCTCAGTTGCGCTATCACCATCGGTTTTGCCAGCGGCAAGAGCGCTATCGTACATAAAGTGTACAGTAAAAACAGGATCTGCTGCGAGGCCAGACGTCGCAATAATACTTTTTGCGCCACGCCATAGCTCACCCACACCATCGCCGCGCCTACGCCAAAAATAACGCCCCAGGTGTAGTCGGTCAGTCGGGTAAAAATCTCGATCAGACTGGTGTTAAAAAACATCACCAGCCCGCTCAATAACATCAGCGCGCCAATCACCTGCGTACCGCGCATCTTTTCTTTCAGAATAAAGACGCTGGCGACCATCATGCCAACCGGCGAGAGCTGGCCGATAACCTGCGACGCGGTTGGGCTTAAATATTGCAGGGAAGAACTGAACAAAATGAAATTACCGAACAGTCCGCAGGTCGCTATCGCCAATAACACCAACCAGCGCGGCTTACGAAAAATACGCAGCGGCGGCAGCTTTCTTTTTACTGCCAGTATCGCCCCGAGGCCAATACTGGCCATTAAGAAGCGGTAGAAGACAATGGTTGAAGGCTCCATCACCTCCAGCACTTGCTTCATTGCTATTGGCAACGCTCCCCAGCACATCGCGGTAGTGAGCGCTAAAAGAATGCCAATGCCTGCCTGCTGCTTCATGCCGTGTTCCCTGCAAAGACCCGTTAACGGCATTCGCACAGCCACACGGGTATATTTTAGTCGGCCATCGAATGTAAAAAGCCCCGCAACAGGTGCGGGGCTTTCATCCGTTACCGGACCACAAAAAACTTACTCAGCAACGATGCTGATGTATTTACGGTTTTTCGGGCCTTTAACTTCGAATTTCACTTTACCGTCTGCTTTAGCAAACAGAGTGTGGTCACGACCGCAACCAACGTTGGTGCCAGCGTGGAATTTAGTACCACGTTGACGAACGATGATGCTGCCTGCCAGAACTGCTTCACCGCCAAAACGTTTTACGCCCAGACGTTTAGCTTCAGAATCGCGACCGTTACGAGTCGAGCCGCCAGCCTTTTTATGTGCCATTTAATCTGCTCCCCTAATCTTAAGCGCTGATGCCGGTAATTTTCACATCAGTGAACCACTGACGATGGCCCTGCTGCTTACGGTAGTGTTTACGGCGACGAAACTTAACGATTTTAACTTTCTCGCCACGACCGTGGGCAACAACTTCAGCTTTGATTACGCCGCCATCAACGAAAGGAACGCCGATTTTGACTTCTTCACCGTTTGCGATCATCAGAACTTCAGCGAACTCGATAGTTTCGCCAGTTGCGATGTCCAGCTTTTCCAGGCGAACGGTCTGACCTTCGCTTACTCGGTGTTGTTTACCACCACTTTGGAAAACCGCGTACATAAAAAACTCCGCTTCCGCGCACACCTTTCAATGATTCAGAGCGCGCTATAAATATTCACAATAGGGCGCGAATATTACGCAAATTGCACGGCTTTGACAAGTGCTACCATCAATACATGAAGAAAAAAAACACAACGCATACGGTAACGTTTATCTGCGGCGTTTTTTCAGTACAATCAGGGTATATTTCTAACCATAAACCCTACGTTACCTCATTCAGACATGGGATAATCGGGGCGATAAGCCCGGCTTTTGCGATGAATTTAGAAAAAATCAACGAGTTAACCGCGCAAGATATGGCGGGTGTCAATGCGACAATCCTTGAACAGCTTAATTCCGACGTTCAACTGATTAATCAGCTAGGATATTACATTATTAGCGGCGGCGGAAAACGCATTCGTCCGATGATTGCCGTTCTTGCCGCGCGCGCGGTGGGTTATCAGGGTAACGCGCACGTGACTATCGCCGCTCTGATCGAGTTTATCCACACGGCGACGCTGCTACATGATGATGTGGTGGATGAATCCGATATGCGTCGCGGCAAAGCGACGGCAAATGCCGCTTTCGGTAATGCCGCCAGCGTGTTGGTCGGCGACTTTATCTATACCCGCGCCTTCCAGATGATGACCAGCCTCGGCTCGTTAAAAGTGCTGGAAGTGATGTCGGAAGCGGTCAACGTGATTGCAGAAGGCGAAGTGCTGCAATTGATGAACGTGAATGACCCGGACATTACCGAAGAAAATTACATGCGGGTGATTTACAGTAAAACGGCCCGTCTGTTCGAAGCTGCCGCCCAGTGCTCCGGTATTCTCGCTGGTTGTACGCCTGAGCAAGAGAAAGGGTTGCAGGACTATGGTCGCTACCTTGGTACGGCTTTCCAGCTCATTGACGATCTGCTGGATTACAGTGCCGACGGCGAGCATCTCGGTAAAAATGTGGGTGATGACCTCAATGAGGGCAAACCTACCTTACCGTTGCTTCACGCCATGCGCCACGGTACGCCAGAACAGTCAGCGATGATCCGTACCGCTATTGAACAAGGTAATGGCCGTCATCTTCTGGAACCGGTTCTGGAAGCGATGACCACCTGCGGCTCGCTGGAATGGACGCGTCAGCGAGCGGAAGAAGAAGCCGACAAAGCGATATCCGCGTTGCAGATATTGCCGGATACCCCATGGCGTGAGGCGCTAATCGGTCTCGCACACATCGCGGTGCAGCGCGATCGTTAATGCCGTTCTCTTATCCCGCGTACTGCGCGGGATATCCCATTAAGTTCTAATAAACTCCAGATACCCTATCGCCTGTTTTTCACATACTCATCCAGGATTTCCCCTGGCATATTCTGAATATTGCCGCCACTTACATGAACTTTTTAGAACATTCCTTCACGAAGCGTTATAGTATCGAACGTCGTCGGGTTGTTAAAACCGTAAGTGATTAATCTAAGGAGTGATGGATGTATGGAAAGCAAGCTTATTGACTGGCATCCGGCCGATATCATTGCCGGACTACGTAAAAAAGGGACTTCAATGGCCGCTGAGTCACGTCGGAATGGATTGAGTTCATCCACGCTGGCCAATGCATTAACGCGCCCATGGCCGAAAGGAGAGTTGATTATCGCGAAAGCATTGGGAACGGAACCCTGGGTTATTTGGCCATCGCGTTATCACGATCCGCGCACGCATGAGTTTATCGACAGAACGCGGCTTATGAGAGCGCGTAATAAAAACAAACAGAATGTAGAGTAAGTGCCTGTAAAACAACCCCCGCATCGCGTTCGCGGGGGTTGTTCAGCGTACAGAAGGTTATTCGCCTTTCACGCGTTCAATATTCGCGCCTAGCGCGCGCAGTTTGTCTTCGATGCGCTCATAACCGCGATCGATGTGATAAATGCGATCCACAATCGTCGTGCCTTCCGCAATACAGCCCGCCAGCACCAGGCTCGCAGATGCCCGCAGATCTGTCGCCATGACCTGGGCGCCAGAGAGCGTTTCTACGCCATGGCATATGACGGTATTGCTTTCAATTTCCGCACGCGCGCCCATGCGGCTGAGTTCAGGCACGTGCATAAAGCGGTTTTCAAAGACGGTTTCAGTGATAAAGCCCGTCCCTTCCGCCACCAGGTTCAGCAACGTGAACTGCGCCTGCATATCGGTCGGGAATGCCGGGTGCGGCGCGGTACGGACATTGACCGCCTTCGGTCGTTTGCCGTGCATGTCCAGACTAATCCAGTCCTCGCCCACTTCGATATCCGCGCCAGCATCGCGCAGTTTCGCCAGTACCGCGTCCAGAGTGTCCGGTTGCGCGTTACGGCAGAGGATTTTGCCGCGAGAGATCGCTGCCGCCACCAGGAAAGTCCCCGTTTCGATACGATCCGGCAGCACACGATAAACGCCGCCGCCCAGACGCTCTACACCCTCGATCGTAATACGATCGGTGCCCTGCCCGGCGATCTTCGCCCCCAGCGTAACCAGGAAGTTAGCGGTGTCGACAATTTCCGGCTCGCGCGCGGCGTTTTCAATGATGGTCGTCCCTTCCGCCAGCGTAGCGGCGCACATAATGGTGACGGTCGCGCCGACGCTGACCTTATCCATCACGATATGCGCCCCTTTAAGACGCCCTTCTACGGAGGCCTTTACGTAGCCCTCTTCCAGCTTGATGGTCGCACCCAGTTGTTCCAGACCGGTAATATGCAGATCAACCGGACGCGCGCCGATAGTACAGCCCCCCGGCAGAGAGACTTGTCCCTGACCAAAACGGGCAACCAGCGGCCCCAGCGCCCATATCGAGGCGCGCATGGTCTTAACCAGATCATAAGGCGCGCAGAACACGTTCACCTGGCTGGCGTCAATGTGTACCGATCCATTGCGTTCCACTTTCGCGCCTAATTGGCTCAGGAGCTTCATCGACGTATCCACGTCTTTCAGTTTTGGAACGTTTTGGATCTCTACCGGTTCTTCTGCCAGCAGAGCGGCGAACAGGATCGGCAGCGCGGCGTTTTTGGCGCCGGAAATTGTGACTTCGCCCTGGAGCGTCGTTGGCCCCTGTACACGAAATTTATCCATTATTGTATTCTCAGTTAAGCATTCATCTCCGCTACCGGCAGGTTACCCGTAGCTTAAAATCCGTTAAGTTTACGATCGCGCGCCCATTCCGCCGGGGTATATGCTTTGATCGATACGGCATGGATACGGTTGTCCGCAATGTACTCCATTAGCGGCCCATAGACCGTTTGCTGTTTCTTGACCCGGCTCATGCCGTCAAACATCTCGCCCACGGCAATAACCTGAAAGTGACTGCCATCGCCGGAGACGTGGACTTCCTGGAGGGAGAGGGCATTCATCAGCACACTCTGAATTTCATGATTTTCCATGGGTTCTTTATTCGTCAAATAGTGAAAACAGCCCAACATCTTAGAGCAAAGTCGCGCCGTCTTAAATAAGCAAAAGATTACGCTGATAAATCAGCGCGGTAAAAGTGCCGGATGGTGCTGCTAACGCAACTTATCCGGCCTACGGGGATCATGCGAAGTGTAGGCCGGATAAACCATCCGGCATTCATTACATACGGGGAAGTACGTCTTCGGGCAAGTTATATAATTGCGCCAGCGCGTAAACCTTGTCGTTAACGCCAGACAGCGACACGGCATTGCCCTGCTTTTTTGCCTGGTTCACAAGGTGCGCCAGCAGCGCCAGTCCCCCCGTATCTACCCTGGAGATCTGGCTCAGGTCGATACGGGTAACGCCATTCATCGCTTCTACGCGCGCGTCCCATAGCGGCGCCAACACGTCCTGATCCAGCTCTCCCGCCAGCACCAGAGTGTCCGCCTCACGCGTCCAGGTGAGTTGCGGCGTCATTACTGTTTCTCGTCCAAAGTAATTTTCTGTTGAGAGATAGATTTCAGTTGTGCGGTCAGGCCGTCGATGCCTTTAGTACGCAGCAGGTCGCTCCACTCATTTTGCTTGGTGGTGATCATGCTGACGCCTTCCGCAATCATGTCATACGCCTGCCAGTTGCCGGTCTGGGTGTTTTTTCGCCACTGGAAATCCAGGCGTACCGGCGGACGACCGTTGGGATCGATAATCGTTACACGGATAGGCACAATGGTCGCATCGCCCAGCGGTTGCTCAGGCGCTATCTGGTAAGTCTGACCGTGGTACATCGCCAGCGCCTGACCGTATGCCTGTTTCAGGTATTCGCGAAACGCTGCAAAATAGGCTTCACGCTGCGCCGGGGTCGCCTCTTTGTAGTAGCGGCCCAACACCAGCGCGCCGGCATATTTTACCTGCACGTACGGCAGAAGTTCCTGATCAACAACGTCTCGCAGGTAATCCGGATTGGCACGAATTTTCGGCTGTTCGTTTTTCAGGCGATCAAAAGTTTTCTGCGCCGCCTCGTTCATCAGTTTATAAGGATTGCTCTGATCCGCTGCCGTTGCTGCGCTTAATGGCGCAATGACCAGCAGGGCCACCATCATCAGTCGTTTAAACATGCCTCAATTCTCCTGAGATTATTTCGTTTCGCCCGCGGGCGTTGTGGCTTCAGTATGACCTTCCGTTGCGGCTGGCGCATCGCCAGAATTCTTATTGTCGTCGCCTTTGCTGTTATAAAGGAACTGGCCAATCATATCTTCCAGCACCATTGCAGACTTGGTGTCCTGAATCGTACTCCCATCTTTGAGGATAGACGTTCCCAGCTCAGGATCTTCAAAACCGACGTTTAATGCCAGATATTGCTCCCCCAGCAGTCCGGAAGTTCGAATACTCAACGAGCTGGTATCGGGAATATGGTTATAACGCTCTTCGATGTCGAGCGTTACGCGCGGCAGGTATGTTTTCGGATCAAGCGAGATATCTTCAACCCGCCCGACAACCACCCCGCCGATGCGTACCGGGGAACGCACTTTCAGACCGCCGATGTTATCGAAGGTCGCATAAACCTTATAGGTCGGCTCCGTGCGCATAGAGGTCACATTTGCCGCCTTCAGGCAAACAAACAGCGCCGCCAGCAACGCTACCAGCAAAAAAACGCCTACCCAAATTTCATTTTTTTTCGTTTGCATGAACTCAATTCCCAAACATCAGTGCGGTCAGCACAAAATCCAGCCCCAGAACGGCCAACGATGCGTGAACCACGGTACGCGTCGTTGCCCGGCTAATCCCGGCAGAAGTCGGTATTGCGTCATAACCGTTGAATAACGCAATCCATGTTACCGTAATGGCGAACACCACGCTCTTTATCAGACAGTTCACCAGGTCCATACGCCAGTCGACGGCATTCTGCATCGCGGACCAGAAGAACCCGGCGTCGATTCCCTTCCAGCTTACGCCGACCAGCGAGCCGCCCCAGATACCGACCGCCACAAAGATAATGGTCAGTAGCGGCAATGAAATCACGCCCGCCCAAAAGCGCGGCGAAATCACCCGGCGCAATGGATCGACCGCCATCATCTCCATACTGGAGAGCTGCTCCGTCGCCCGCATCAGGCCGATTTCCGCCGTCAACGCCGACCCGGCCCGCCCGGCAAACAGCAACGCCGCGACCACCGGCCCCAGCTCGCGCAGCAGCGAAAGCGCCACTAACATGCCAAGACTGGTCTCCGCGCTGTAAGTGGTCAGAACCAGATAGCCTTGCAGCCCCAGCACCATACCGATGAATACGCCGGAGACAATAATGATAAGCATTGACAAGACGCCCACATTATAAAGCTGGCGCACCAGCAGCGGCGCATGTTTGCGAAACTCCGGCTTACCGATAATCGCATTGAATAACATTAACCCGGCGCGCCCGAACGTCCTGACGGTTTTGATCCCGCTGTGTCCGAGTGCTGCCAGCGCATTTAACAGCATGAGTGGCTTAACTCCCTGTTTCGAGTAAATCAAGGTGATAGTCGCCCGCCGGATAGCGGAACGGAACCGGCCCGTCGGCAATGCCGTCAAGGAACTGACGCACGCGCGGGTCCGTATTCTCCTGCAACGCCTGAGCGCTACCGTGAGCGACGATTTTTTTGTCCGCCATGATCCAGGCGTGATCAGCAATACTGAGCACCTCTGGCACATCATGCGAGACCACCACGCAGGTCACGCCCAGCGCGCTGTTCAATTCTGAAATCAGCTTCACCAGAACGCCCATGGTAATCGGGTCCTGGCCGACAAACGGCTCATCGAACATGATGAGATCCGGTTCCAGAGCGATGGCGCGCGCCAACGCGGCGCGGCGCGCCATCCCACCGGAGAGCTCGGAAGGCATCAGTTTTGCCGCGCCGCGCAGCCCGACAGCTTCCAGTTTCATCATCACGACGCTTTTTAGCAGCGGCGCGGGTAAATTGGTGTGCTCCCGTAGCGGATAGGCCACATTGTCAAACACGTTCATGTCGGTAAACAGCGCTCCCGACTGAAACAGCATACTCATACGTTTGCGGACGGTGTAGAGCCGCGAACGGGACATGGCCGGCACATTCTCGCCATCAAATAAGATCTCGCCCTTATCCGGCGGGATCTGTCCGCCAATCAGGCGCAACAGCGTGGTTTTACCGATGCCCGACGGCCCCATGATCGCCGTGATCTTCCCGCGCGGCACCGTCAGGGAAATATTATCGAAAATGCAGCGTTCGCCACGGGAAAAGCTGACGTCGCGCATATCGACTAAATTGGCCGCAGACTGACCCATTGATTCATCCTTCGTATTGCCTTGTTGAGGTAACCATGGCGCTGAATTTAACCATGGGTTCGACATAATTACAGAATATTAACTGACAGGGTTAGCGAAAGCTGGCATTCGTTTTACTTTTTAGCCGCATAAAGTCAAAATTAGGACTTCGTTACGGCTTCCAGATATCCCTTCCAGGGGACCGGCGAGTATACCTGAAGAAAGGACTTTAGATGCTTTTAGCGATGGCGCTACTCATAATTGGTTTGCTTCTGGTGGCCTACGGCGCCGATCGTCTGGTGTTTGCGGCCTCTATTTTATGCCGTACATTCGGTATTCCCCCGCTGATCATCGGGATGACGGTTGTGAGTATCGGCACCTCGCTGCCGGAAATTATTGTGTCGGCCGCCGCATCGCTACACGGTCAGCTCGATTTGGCCGTCGGCGCGGCGCTCGGTTCTAACATCACCAATATTTTGCTGATCTTAGGGCTGGCGGCGCTGGTTCGTCCATTTACCGTGCATTCCGATGTTCTACGTCGCGAATTGCCGTTAATGTTATTTGTTAGCGTGGTAGCCGGTTCCGTACTGCATGACGGACAGTTAAGCCGCAGTGATGGTATCTTTCTCCTGCTTCTGGCTGTGCTATGGCTGTTATTCATTGTTAAAATCGCGCGTCTGGCCGAACGCCAGGGGAATGACAGCCTCACCCGCGAACAACTGGCGGAGCTGCCGCGCGAAGGCGGGCTCCCCGTCGCGTTCTTATGGCTGGGCATTGCGCTGGTCATCATGCCGATGGCGACGCGCATGGTAATCGATAACGCTACGGTGCTGGCGAACTATTTCGCCATGAGTGAATTAACGCTCGGTCTGACAGTCATCGCCGTCGGCACCAGTCTGCCAGAGCTGGCGACGGCGATTGCCGGCGTGCGAAAAGGCGAAAATGATATTGCCGTTGGTAATCTCATTGGCGCCAATATTTTTAATCTCGCTATCGTGCTGGGACTGCCTGCGCTGATCGCGCCGGGGGAGATCAATCCGCTGGCGTTTGGGCGTGATTATAGCGTGATGTTGCTGGTTAGCGTGGTTTTCGCTTTACTTTGCTGGCGGCATCCGCGTCAGATTGGTCGGGGCGCAGGTATACTGCTGACCGGCGGGTTTATCGTATGGCTGGCGATGCTCTATTGGCTATCGCCACTTCTTGTTGGATAACTGGAAACGGATTATGTCGCATTTAGCGTTGCAACCGGGGTTTGACTTTCAGCAGGCAGGCAAAGAGGTCCTGGAAATTGAACGTGAAGGCCTGGCGGAGCTTGATCAATATATCAACCAGCATTTCACGCTGGCCTGTGAAAAAATGTTCAACTGCACCGGAAAAGTGGTGGTCATGGGGATGGGGAAATCCGGCCATATCGGACGGAAAATGGCCGCCACGTTCGCCAGTACCGGCACCTCTTCCTTTTTTGTACATCCGGGCGAAGCCGCGCACGGCGATTTGGGGATGGTTACGCCGCAGGATGTGGTTATCGCTATCTCCAACTCCGGCGAATCCAGCGAGATCGCGGCGCTAATACCGGTACTTAAACGTCTGCACGTGCCGTTAATTTGCATTACCGGGCGACCGGAAAGCAGCATGGCGCGTGCGGCAGATGTGCATCTGTGTGTTAAAGTGCCCAAAGAAGCGTGTCCGTTAGGACTGGCGCCTACCAGTAGTACCACCGCAACGCTGGTGATGGGCGACGCGCTCGCTGTGGCGTTGTTAAAAGCGCGCGGCTTTACCGCCGAGGATTTCGCTCTGTCGCATCCTGGCGGCGCGCTGGGACGTAAGCTACTGCTGCGCGTAAGCGATATTATGCATACTGGCGATGAGATCCCGCATGTTAATAAACATGCCACCCTGCGTGATGCGCTATTAGAAATTACGCGTAAAAATCTCGGTATGACCGTCATTTGCGATGAATCCATGAAGATCGACGGTATCTTCACCGACGGCGATTTACGTCGCGTATTCGATATGGGCGGCGATATGCGCCAGTTGGGGATCGCCGAGGTGATGACGCCAGGGGGCATTCGCGTGCGTCCCGGTATTCTCGCTGTCGATGCGCTGAATTTAATGCAGTCCCGCCATATCACCTCCGTACTGGTTGCTGATGGCGACCAGTTACTCGGTGTGTTACATATGCATGATCTCCTGCGTGCAGGCGTCGTGTAGAAACTCAAGGATAATTAACGATGAGTAAAGCAGGTGCGTCGCTTGCGACCTGTTATGGCCCCGTCAGCCCCCATGTCATGACCAAAGCGGAGAATATCCGCCTGCTCATCCTGGACGTGGATGGCGTATTGTCTGACGGCCTGATTTATATGGGCAATAACGGCGAAGAGCTGAAGGCTTTCAACGTTCGTGACGGCTATGGTATTCGCTGTGCTTTGACCTCCAATATCGAGGTTGCCATTATTACCGGACGAAAGGCTAAACTTGTAGAAGATCGCTGCGCCACGCTGGGGATTGTCCATCTTTATCAGGGACAGTCGAATAAGTTGATCGCCTTTAGCGATCTGCTGGAAAAACTGGCCATTGCGCCGGAAAATGTTGCCTATGTCGGCGATGATCTGATTGACTGGCCAGTGATGGAAAAAGTGGGGTTAAGCGTTGCCGTTGCGGATGCGCATCCACTGCTGATCCCCCGCGCTGACTATGTGACGCACATTGCCGGCGGGCGCGGCGCGGTACGTGAGGTGTGCGATTTGCTGCTGCTGGCGCAGGGCAAGCTGGATGAGGCCAAAGGGCAATCGATATGAGTAAAACCAGACGTTGGGTTATCATTCTACTGTCGCTGGCCATTCTGGTACTGATTGGTATCAATCTGGCGGATAAAGACGATCCTGCTGCCGTGATGGTCAACAGCAACGATCCCACGTATAAAAGCGAGCATACGGATACCGTCGTGTACAGTCCGGAAGGCGCGTTGAGCTATCGTCTGATCGCGCAGCACGTTGAATATTTTTCCGATCAGGCGGTCTCATGGTTTACGCAACCGGTATTAACCACCTTTGATAAGGATAAAGTGCCGACATGGTCGATCAAGGCCGATAAAGCCAAATTGACTAACGATCGGATGCTCTATCTGTATGGCCATGTTGAAGTCAACGCCCTGGTGCCTGACGCTCAATTACGCAGAATTACCACCGATAACGCGCAGATTAATCTGGTGACGCAGGATGTTACCTCGAACGATCTGGTGACGTTATACGGCACAACATTTAACTCCAGCGGACTGAAAATGCGCGGTAACTTACGCAGCAAGAACGCCGAGCTGATTGAAAAGGTTAGAACCTCTTATGAAATTCAAAACAAACAAACTCAGCCTTAATCTTATGCTTGCCGGCTCGCTGCTGGCCGCCAGCATTCCGGCTTTCGCCGTCACGGGCGATACCGAACAGCCTATTCATATTGACTCGGATCAACAGTCGCTGGATATGCAAGGCAACGTCGTGACCTTTACGGGCAACGTGGTGATGACCCAGGGCACGATTAAGATCAACGCCGATAAAGTCGTGGTTACCCGCCCTGGCGGCGAACAGGGGAAAGAGGTGATCGACGGTTACGGCAATCCGGCCACCTTCTACCAGATGCAGGACAACGGTAAGCCGGTGAAAGGCCACGCTTCCCATATGCACTACGAGCTGGCGAAAGATTTTGTGGTGCTGACCGGCAACGCTTATCTGGAGCAGCTTGACAGCAACATTACCGGCGACAAAATCACCTACCTGGTGAAAGAGCAGAAAATGCAGGCCTTCAGCGAGAAAGGCAAACGCGTCACCACCGTTCTGGTGCCGTCGCAGTTGCAAGACAAAAACAAAGGCCAGACTCCGGCGCAAAAGAAGAGTAACTAATTCGTTATGGCAACATTAACTGCAAAGAATCTGGCGAAGGCCTATAAAGGCCGTCGCGTAGTGGAAGATGTCAGTCTGACCGTTAACTCCGGGGAGATTGTCGGGCTGCTCGGTCCAAACGGCGCGGGTAAAACCACCACCTTTTATATGGTCGTCGGTATCGTGCCGCGTGACGCAGGCAATATCATCATCGATGATGAAGATATCAGTCTGCTGCCGCTGCACGCGCGCGCGCGCCGCGGTATCGGCTATTTGCCGCAGGAAGCCTCTATTTTCCGCCGTCTCAGCGTATTTGATAACCTGATGGCGGTACTGCAAATTCGTGACGATTTGACCGCAGAACAGCGAGAAGACCGCGCCAACGAGCTGATGGAAGAGTTTCATATCGAGCATCTGCGCGACAGCATGGGACAGGCGCTGTCCGGTGGTGAACGCCGTCGTGTAGAAATAGCCCGCGCGTTGGCCGCTAATCCCAAATTTATCCTGCTGGATGAACCCTTTGCCGGCGTTGACCCGATTTCCGTTATCGACATCAAACGCATTATCGAGCATCTGCGCGATAGCGGGCTCGGCGTGCTGATCACCGATCATAACGTCCGTGAGACGCTGGCAGTCTGTGAACGCGCCTATATCGTGAGCCAGGGCCACCTTATTGCCCACGGTACGCCGACAGAAATCCTGCAAGACGAACACGTTAAGCGTGTATATCTTGGGGAAGACTTCAGACTCTGATAGGGTAGAGGGCTATGCTGCTCTAGCGGGAGAAAACGACTCTGAATATGAAGCAAGGTTTGCAACTCAGGCTTAGCCAACAACTGGCAATGACGCCTCAGCTACAACAGGCCATCCGTCTGTTGCAGTTGTCTACGCTGGAACTTCAGCAGGAACTCCAGCAAGCGCTGGAAAATAACCCGCTGCTTGAGCAAACCGATCTTCATGACGAAATCGACACCCAGCAACCTCAGGATAACGATCCTCTCGATACCGCCGACGCGCTCGAACAAAAAGAGATGCCGGAAGAGCTGCCGCTTGACGCCAGTTGGGATGAAATTTACACCGCCGGGACGCCGTCCGGCCCCAGCGGCGATTATATCGACGATGAGCTGCCCGTCTATCAGGGCGAAACGACGCAGTCGTTGCAGGATTATCTGATGTGGCAGGTTGAGCTAACGCCCTTCTCGGATACCGATCGCGCTATTGCGACATCCATTGTCGACGCGGTAGATGATACCGGCTATCTCACCGTATCCCTGGACGAAATTCGCGAAAGCATGGGCGATGTAGAGGTGGATCTCGATGAGGTTGAAGCCGTTCTGAAGCGCATTCAGCGTTTTGATCCGGTAGGCGTCGCGGCAAAAGATCTTCGCGACTGTCTGCTGATCCAGCTTTCACAATTCGACAAATCCACGCCGTGGCTGGAAGAGGCGCGGCTCATTATCTGCGATCATCTTGATCTGCTGGCCAACCACGATTTCCGCACGTTGATGCGCGTTACCCGACTAAAAGAAGAGGTGCTGAAAGAGGCGGTAAACCTGATTCAGTCGCTCGATCCCAGACCCGGTCAATCGATCCAGACCGGCGAGCCGGAGTACGTTATCCCGGATGTGCTGGTACGCAAGCATAACGGTCGCTGGACGGTGGAGCTTAATAGCGACAGTATTCCCCGTTTACAGATTAACCAGCACTATGCCGCCATGTGCAATAGCGCGCGCAACGATGCCGACAGCCAGTTCATCCGCAGTAATTTACAGGATGCGAAATGGCTGATAAAAAGCCTTGAAAGCCGTAACGACACGCTGCTGCGCGTCAGTCGCTGCATCGTCGAGCAACAGCAAGCCTTTTTTGAACAGGGCGAAGAATATATGAAACCGATGGTACTGGCGGATATCGCCCAGGCCGTCGAGATGCACGAATCCACCATATCCCGCGTGACCACGCAGAAGTATCTGCACAGCCCGCGCGGTATTTTTGAACTCAAATATTTCTTTTCCAGCCACGTCAATACCGAAGGCGGAGGCGAAGCCTCTTCCACCGCGATTCGCGCGCTGGTGAAGAAGTTAATTGCGGCGGAAAACCCCGCGAAACCACTGAGCGACAGCAAGTTAACCTCTCTGCTGTCAGAACAAGGTATCATGGTGGCGCGCCGCACTGTTGCGAAGTACCGAGAGTCTTTATCCATTCCGCCGTCAAACCAACGCAAACAGCTGGTTTGACCCAACCGATAAGGAAGACACTATGCAGCTCAATATCACCGGACATAATGTCGAAATTACTGAAGCCCTGCGTGAATTTGTGACGACAAAATTCGCCAAACTTGAACAGTATTTTGAGCGGATTAATCAGGTATACGTGGTGTTGAAAGTGGAGAAGGTCACGCACATCTCGGATGCGACGCTACACGTTAACGGCGGCGAAATTCACGCCAGCGCGGAAGGCCAGGATATGTATGCCGCCATTGACGGCTTGATTGATAAACTGGCAAGGCAGTTAACCAGGCATAAAGATAAACTGAAACAACACTAATTGTCCGGGCAGTTAGCCAGTGCAGGACGGCCTGTTGTGTGACACAACGGGCCATTTGTACAGTTAGCGCTCCGAACCTGGCCATCAACCTGACAGGACAGGTTCTTAGGTGAAATTATGATAAATAACGATACGACTCTACAACTGAGCAGTGTACTTAACCAGGAGTGTACGCGTAGCGGCGTTCATTGTCAGAGTAAGAAACGCGCGCTGGAAATCATCAGCGAACTGGCGGCAAAACAGCTCAGTTTACCTCCTCAGGTCGTGTTTGAAGCCATTCTGACACGCGAAAAAATGGGCAGTACCGGTATTGGTAATGGTATCGCCATCCCGCACGGGAAACTGGAAGAAGATACCTTACGCGCCGTCGGCGTGTTCGTTCAGCTCGAAACGCCGATCGCGTTCGACGCCATCGATAACCAGCCGGTCGATCTCCTCTTCGCCCTGCTGGTGCCCGCCGATCAAACTAAAACGCATCTGCACACGCTGTCGCTGGTGGCGAAACGTCTGGCGGATAAAACGATCTGCCGCCGCCTGCGCGCGGCGCTGAATGATGAAGAGCTGTATCAAATCATTACTGACACCGAAGGTGAGCAGAATGAGGCATAACAACTCAATGGCATTTCTTTCTGTCGTTGTGAGGAGAAACGGTACATGGTACTGATGATCGTCAGCGGGCGTTCCGGATCAGGTAAATCTGTCGCTCTGCGCGCGCTGGAAGATATGGGATTTTACTGCGTGGATAACCTCCCCGTCGTGCTGTTGCCCGATCTGGCGCGAACGCTGGCCGATCGCCAGATTTCCGCCGCCGTCAGCATTGATGTGCGCAATATGCCTGAATCACCTGAGATTTTTGAACAGGCGATGAATAATCTGCCTGGCGCTTTCTCGCCGCAATTGCTGTTTCTTGATGCCGACCGCAATACCTTGATTCGCCGCTACAGCGACACGCGCCGTTTGCATCCGCTTTCCAGCAAAAATCTTTCTTTAGAGAGTGCGATCGATAAAGAGAGTGACTTGCTGGAGCCGTTACGCTCACGTGCGGATCTGATCGTCGACACTTCAGAAATGTCCGTCCATGAGCTGGCGGAGATGCTGCGTACCCGGCTGTTGGGCAAACGCGAGCGCGAACTGACGATGGTATTTGAGTCCTTCGGCTTTAAACATGGTATCCCGATTGATGCGGACTATGTGTTCGATGTCCGCTTTCTGCCCAACCCGCACTGGGACCCAAAACTGCGCCCCATGACCGGGCTTGATAAGCCGGTAGCCGCGTTTCTTGACCGACACACAGAAGTTCACAATTTTATCTATCAGACTCGCAGCTATCTTGAGCTATGGTTACCGATGCTGGAGACCAACAACCGCAGCTACCTTACCGTCGCTATCGGTTGTACCGGCGGGAAACACCGTTCGGTGTATATTGCAGAACAGCTGGCAGACTACTTCCGCTCGCGCGGTAAAAATGTCCAGTCTCGCCATCGCACGCTGGAAAAACGCAAAACATGACCGTAAAGCAAACTGTTGAAGTCACCAATAAGCTGGGCATGCATGCCCGGCCTGCCATGAAGCTTTTCGAACTGATGCAGGGTTTTGACGCCGAGGTACTATTACGCAATGACGAAGGCACCGAAGCGGAAGCAAATAGCGTCATCGCTCTGTTAATGCTCGACTCCGCCAAAGGGCGTCAGATCGAAATTGAAGCCACCGGCCCGCAAGAAGTTGAAGCGCTGGCGGCGGTTATCGCGCTGTTCAATTCCGGCTTTGACGAAGACTAAACCTCCCCCTCTATACCCTATTTCCCCCAACGCCGTCCCGGTATTTGATGACAGTCACCCCAAAACCGGGCGTGTTACGCCTGCCTGCCTCTTGTCCCGCAGCCCCGCCCTTTCGTAAGATTTGTACATTTCGTGCGCTTTACCTATGCATAAAAACATTAAGAAAACCTTAAAAAATTTCGTTTAGGTTTTGTTTAAGTTCTTTGTCCATACTAAATTTATGTGAATAAATTTTTCCAGGACTTGCCATGATCCTCTTATCGAAACAGACTCCGCTGGGCGCTGGTCGACATCGTAAATGCTATACGCATCCGGATAATGCCCGGCGTTGCATAAAAGTTATTTACAACCGTGACCACGGCGGTGATAAAGAGATTCGGCGTGAACTGAGCTACTATGCACATCTGTCCCGCTACCTGACGGACTGGAGCGCTATCCCCCGTTATTACGGCACGGTAGAAACCGATTGCGGCACCGGCTATGTCTACGACATGATTACCGATTTCAACGGCGCGCCCTCTATTACCCTGACCGAGTTCGCCGCGCAATGTCGTTATGAAGAGGATGTCGCTGTCCTGCGGCGGCTACTGAAAAAACTGAAACGTTACCTGCTGGATAACCATATTGTGACGATGTCGCTGAAGCCGCAAAATATCCTGTGCCAGCGTATCAGCGAGTCAGAAGTGGTTCCGGTGGTTTGCGACAATCTGGGGGAAAGTACCTTTATCCCGCTGGCGACCTGGTCAACATGGTGCTGTGAACGCAAACTGGAGAGAGTGTGGCAGCGGTTTATCGCCCAGCCTGCGCTGGCCGTTGCCCTGGAGAGGGACGCGCAGCCAAAAGACAAGAAACGGCTGGCGCTTACTTCTCACGAAGCTTAATGGCCTGTGCTTATCAGGCCTGGACGACACAGATCGCAGGCCGGATAAGGCGTTCGCGCCGCCAATCGGCAAAATTAATTAAGCTGGTTGCGCGTCATAAAAGATTCCCCGCCCAGTTGTCGCATCTGGCGCATAATCCACGCCTGCCGGCTACGCACATAGCCAGACGGCGCATTCGCCTTATAGCGTAACGGATTTGGCAATACCGCCGCCAGCAACGCGGCTTCAGACACACTCAAGCGACTGGCAGGTTTATGAAAATACCGTTGTGCCGCAGCCTCCACGCCGAAAATACCATCGCCAAACTCCGCGATATTCAGATAAACCGTGAGGATGCGCTTTTTGCTCCAGACAGTTTCAATGCCCAGCGTTAGCCCAGCCTCCAGACCTTTGCGCAGCCAACTGCGTCCATCCCATAAAAAGAGATTTTTCGCCGTTTGCTGCGAAAGCGTAGAGGCGCCGCGAATACGGCTCTCATTCCGCTCATTATGCGCCAGCGCTTTTTCAATCGCCGGAACATCAAAGCCCCAGTGCTCAGGGAACTTCTGGTCTTCCGCCGCAATTACCGCCAGCCCCATCCACGGCGAGATATCCGCCATACTGACCCAGTCAGAATGCGCCACATAACCGAACTCTCCGCCGAGCCAGGCGCTAATCTGCCGTTCCGCCATCACCGCCGAAAAAGGCACCGGAACCACGCTAAACAGCGCAATGCCGCCGCCCCAAGAGACGGCGAGCGCAGCAAGGATACGTAAAAGTAGACGGCGCAAAAACGTTAACGGCGCGATGCGTCGTTTGCTCATTCCGCCAGAACCAGCACACGCGACACTAATTTATCAATGCCGCTTGCCGCCTGGGCGATATCCTGCGCCAGCATATAGGCAGGGGTGGTCACGACCTTGTTATCCTCGTCCACAACGATATCATCAACCGGGCAAGGTACGTGTTCGGCGCCCATCTCTTCAAGTACTTCAGCGGTATCAATATCCGTCCCTATTGTCAGACGTAGCGGGAAGTCAAAGATTTTCGGCAACATTGCAGGCGCGATACAGATGAATCCCAGCGGCTTGCCGGACTGGTGCATGGCCTTCGCCAGCGCGACGACATCGCTATCCACCCGGCATTCGCTCCCCTGGCTGGCGAAATTACTCAGGTTCTTCGCCGCACCGAAACCACCAGGCACAATGAGCGCATCCAGCTCCTCTGGCTGAGCCTGGGACAGGGGACGAATATCGCCCCGCGTAATACGAGCCGCCTCAATCAGGACGTTACGCGTTTCCGCCATCGCTTCGCCGGTCAGGTGATTAATAACATCCGCTTGTGGTTTATCCGGCGCGAAGCAGATAGCCTGCGCGCCGCTGCGGGCAATGGCCAACAGCGTCAGAACGGCCTCATGAATTTCGGTGCCGTCATAGACGCCGCATCCGCTGAGCACTACGCCAATTTTTTTCATGGTGAACATCCTCCTGCAACCGACTCAAGCCCATTAATAATTTTGATTAAAATGCTACGCTTCACACATTTAAATGATTCATGTAACAAATCATTTAGGATTTGCTATCTTAACTGCGTGCGGCCTGAAAACAGGACTGCGCCTTTGACATCATCATAATAAGCACGGCGCAGCCACGATTTCCCTGGTGTTGGCGCAGTATTCGCGCACCCCGGTCAAACCGGGGTCATTTTTTTTCCGCGTTTGCCACCCAGGCTTTCAGCACCGCGACATCGTGCTGCCACTCCTGCTTCATCTCTTCAATCCATTCCGCGACATTATCTTCCCAGGCGGGAAGATCCGGCGACTGGATTTGCTGGCCAAGCTGTTGCAGATGACGCAGCCCTACCGAACCGGCGGCGCCTTTAATCTTATGCCCTTCCTCAACGACGCCTTTTTTGTCACGCGCCGTCAGATTGGACTCCAGCACGCTTAAATAGCCAGGCATCATTTTTTCAAATACCGCGAGACCGTCAGTGATCAATTTAGGCCCAACCAACTCGATGTATTGTTCCAGCATCGGGATATCCAGCAGCGCTTGCGCTTTATCGCTCTCTTCAGGCGTCACGGTACTCTCCTCTTTATCGGTGGCATCCCAGAATTTTTTAATCATCGCGGTTAAGGCCGGCACCGACAGCGGCTTACTCAGCACATCGTCCATACCAGCGTCCAGATACTCTTTTTTATCTTTCAGAACGTTAGCCGTAAGCGCTACCAGCGGCGGTAAATCTTCCCGCGTGTGGCGACGGGTCAGTTCTCTGGCGATATCCAGACCCGTCATATCCGGTAGCTGAATATCCAGTAAGACCAGGTCGTATTCTCCCGGCACGAACATCTCCAGCGCCGCCTTGCCGGTCATCGCGACATCCACGCTGTTCCCCAGTTTTTCCAGTACCGAACGCGCCACGATCACGTTCAGTTCAATATCTTCGACCAGCAGAACATGCAGCGCGGGCAGCGGCATGTCGTCTTCATCAAAGGCGTCCTCCACCTCTTCCGCCACCGCTGGCGCATGAACCGTTAGCGTAAAGGTCGATCCTTTGCCCGGCAGACTGGAAACGGTAATATCGCCGCCCATATTTTTCGCCAGCCGACGGGAGACCGCCAGCCCGATACCGGTCCCCGTCGCCGGTTTGCCGCCGTTACTGTCTTTCACCTGATAATACATGGCGAAAATTTTATCCTGCTCATCCTGCGGAATGCCGATCCCGGAATCTTCCACTTCAAAGTGCAGCATGTCGCCTTCATCATAGCGCGCCCGCACCGTCACCTGGCCCTGCTGAGTAAACTTCACCGCATTGCTGATCAAATTCCATAAAATCTGGCGCAGACGCGTTCCGTCGGTAATGACTTTGTGCGGCAACGGCAGCGTCGGCTCAAGCACAAAACGTAGCCCTTTTTGCTGCGCCTGCAAACCGGAAAGGTTTTCCAGATCGGCCATAAAGCTGGTGAAATCAATGGGTTGGTTATCAAGCTGAACCTTACGCCGCTCCATCTTATCCATATCAATGATATCATTGAAAATATTGCCTAACGTCACGGCGGAGACATGGATTGTCTTAAGGTATTTTTCCTGTTCGGCGGTGAGATCGGTATCCAGCAGGATGCGGCTTAAACCGACGATGCCGTTAAGCGGGGTGCGCAGCTCATGACTGATGGTAGAGATAAACGTGGTCTTGTCGCGGCTGGCGCGCTCCAGCGCGTCCTGATAACGCTTACGTTCGGTAATATCACGACCAAATCCCATCAGGCCATGACGTTTACCGACACGGTCGTAATAAGGCACTTTACGAATTTCAAAGCAGGCCTTTCGTCCGTCCGGGTAATCCAGCCACTGTTCGTAGGTCAGGGAGACGTTATGGCGGAATACTTTTTCGTCGGTTTCAATGACTTTCTCCGCCGCTTCGGGAGAGTACACATCTTCCGGCTTCAAATGCACCAGCTGTTTTTCGCTCTTGCCGGTTAGCAATTCCATTGCGCGGTTACAGCCGGAAAATTCTTTATCCTCATTACGATAAAAAACCAAATCCGGCGAGGCGTCCAGAAAGGAGCGCAGAAAAGAGGATTGCTGTTCTAGCTGGATTTGCGCTTCTTCACGCTCTTTAATTTCTACTTTTAGCTGTTCAAATGTCTCTTGCAGCTCCGCTTCCGCTTTTTCGCGATCGGCAATTTCCTGATTAAGCTGGGCAATATTGTCCTTCAACTGTACGTTAAGCTTGAGATCGCGCTCGCGCATCTCCTCCAGCTTTTGCACCAGACGCGACAGTCGCTGCCTTGACTCTTCCAGTTGTTCAACAACAACGGATAAGAAATAGACCGCCCAGGGCGTAATTAACAGGCCAAAAAAGATGGAACGAATAACGTCGATACTTTCAACCTGACCATGCAGCACCATGGTCACCGCCATCTGCACGACAATCGCCAGCACCACCAATGCCAACGCCAGGAGCATGGAAAAGCGCACCAGACCCAATTTCATCATCAGGTCGACATAGTATTGCGCCAGCATACGAATTTGCTTCATAGAGGATTCCTTCACCACAACTTCGCACATAATACCCAATTATGGGAACCGCGTTGAATATTGTGCGAAATATGCGTAGCGCCCCTCATCACGCTACGCTACAGGTGGTATCCAGGGACGGGCCAGCGCAGAGCCCTGTACGCCATGCTCATTCAGGTATTTGTCCAGCTCAACCATCCCCGTCCAGCGATTCTCGCACCACAGCGGGGCAAGCAGCGTCGGACGGCGAGCGCTGGCTGAAATTCGGTGATAAATCACCTCCGGCGGCGTATGACGAATCATCTCACCTGCCGTTAGCGTGTAGTCGTCCAGTTCGATGCCGTTCAGCCGCCCCGCTTCCCAGGCTTTGGCCATCGTACTGCCTTTCACAATATGCAGCGGATGCAGTTTAATACCGTCAACGCCCGTCTCCACCACACGCTCCATGGTTTGCAGGCATTCTGCCTGCCCTTCTCCCGGCAGCCCCACAATCAGATGCGCACACACTTTCAGCCCGCGCTCCCGGGCAATCCGGGTGGTACGCTGATAGCAGGCGAAGTCATGCCCGCGGTTAATTCGGTGCAGGGTTTTATCGTGCGCGGTTTGCAATCCCAGTTCCAGCCATACCTCGTAGCCTTGATCTTTATATTCACACAGTAAATCTACTACTGCCTGCGGGACACAATCCGGACGCGTACCGACGCATAACCCGACGATACTGGCCTGGCTGACCGCCTGTTGATACATGGAACGCAGCACCTGCACTTCCGCAAAGGTGCTGGTGTAGGCCTGGAAATAGGCCAGATAACGTTTAGCGCGGTTCACCAGATGCGCCTGATGCGCAAGCTGCTCGGCAATCGAATGATGCTGCTGCGCCTCATCGGCAAAAGAGGCGACATTACAGAAGGTGCAACCGCCACGCCCGATGGTGCCGTCGCGGTTAGGGCAGCTAAAACCGCCATGAAGCGTCAGCTTATGAACCTTTTGCCCATACCGACGTAAAAGATCCCCACCAAACATATTGACTAATTTCTGTAACTGCATAATCTGATAGACCGCCTCTTAAAAAGAGGCCAAAGCCTGCCATTTTTAGTCTCCTTTGGCGATGACCTGGATCAATCGTCCCGGAAGGCTTTTACCCATTGCATAATCAAGCAAAATAAACGATATTTCATTCATAATCCCGCTGATGATTTTTCCTGATATTCCCCTCTTTTTTCAGCGTCTGCTGGGTCATCGATAAAAACAGTAGCATTCAATACTGCTCACGCTTAAAACAGCATAAAATGCCAAGATTTTTGAAAAAGAAAGGTCAGATAACGTCTGGCGAGCGGCTCTTATAGTGAGACAGATCACAGGCTTTCTGCCGCTCCGTATTAGCAGCCCCTCTATAAAAAACCTTTTAATTTCAATATATTCAAAAAGTTATCTGTGCTACAGCACACTTTTGCATAAATCAGTTTGCCATTTGACCTGGGTGTGGATTCCCGATAAGTTGGGGATCCGCTGGAAGCTTTCTGGATGAGCCGTCTGCTCATCATATTTATGCAGTAATTGAGATTCCCTCTTAACCGTATTTACCAATGCGCAAAGGACACAAAGAGGGCGAATGCGAGGTAAGCGTATGATGCGCCAGCCCCGTCGCCATGCTCTTGCTGTGCCCGCGCGCCGTCGGTTGGGAGAGCGTCCCGTAGAGCCTGGGGAGGTTCACTGATATGTTGTACGATAAATCCCTTGAGAAGGATAACTGTGGTTTCGGCCTGATCGCCCACATAGAAGGCGAACCTAGCCACAAGGTAGTGCGTACCGCCATACACGCGCTGGCCCGGATGCAGCACCGTGGCGCGATCCTTGCCGACGGTAAAACCGGCGACGGTTGCGGCTTGCTGTTACAAAAACCTGACCGTTTCTTTCGCATCGTGGCCGAAGAGCGCGGCTGGCGCTTAGCCAAAAACTACGCCGTCGGGATGATATTTTTGAATAAAGATCCTGAACTGGCCGCCGCGTCACGCCATATTGTCGAAGAAGAATTACAGCAGGAAACCCTGTCGATTGTCGGCTGGCGCGATGTGCCAACCAATGAAGGCGTGCTCGGTGAAATCGCCCTCTCCTCCCTGCCGCGTATTGAGCAGATTTTTGTCAACGCTCCGGCGGGCTGGCGTCCGCGTGATATGGAGCGCCGTCTGTTTATCGCCCGCCGACGCATTGAAAAACGCCTGCAGGACGACAAAGATTTCTACGTATGCAGCCTGTCGAACCTGGTCAACATTTATAAAGGTCTATGTATGCCGGCGGATCTGCCGCGCTTCTACCTGGATCTTGCGGATCTGCGTCTGGAATCGGCCATCTGCCTGTTCCACCAGCGCTTTTCCACTAACACCGTGCCGCGTTGGCCGCTGGCGCAGCCGTTCCGCTACCTGGCGCATAACGGCGAGATTAACACTATCACCGGCAACCGCCAGTGGGCGCGCGCCCGTACCTATAAATTCCAGACGCCGCTGATCCCGGATTTACAGTCCGCTGCGCCGTTTGTTAACGAAACCGGTTCGGATTCCAGCTCGCTGGACAACATGCTGGAACTGCTGCTGGCAGGCGGGATGGACATCATCCGCGCCATGCGCCTGTTGGTGCCGCCCGCCTGGCAGAACAACCCCGATATGGACCAGGATCTGCGCGCCTTCTTTGACTTTAACTCCATGCATATGGAGCCGTGGGACGGTCCGGCAGGCATCGTGATGTCCGACGGGCGCTTCGCCGCCTGTAACCTTGACCGTAACGGCCTGCGCCCGGCACGCTACGTCATTACCAAAGATAAGCTGATCACCTGCGCCTCCGAAGTCGGTATCTGGGACTATCAGCCGGATGAAGTGGTCGAGAAAGGCCGCGTCGGCCCAGGCGAGCTGATGGTGATCGACACCCGCGGCGGACGTATTCTGCATTCCGCGGAAACCGATGACGATCTGAAAAGCCGCCATCCATATAAAGAGTGGATGGAGAAAAACGTCCGCCGCCTGGTGCCGTTTGAAGAGCTGCCTGATGAAGAAGTTGGTAGCCGCGAACTGGACGATGACCTGCTCGCCAGCTATCAGAAACAGTTTAACTACAGCGCCGAAGAGCTGGACTCGGTTATCCGCGTATTGGGCGAAAACGGCCAGGAAGCCGTCGGTTCAATGGGCGACGATACCCCCTTTGCCGTGCTCTCCAGCCAGCCGCGTATTATTTACGACTACTTCCGCCAGCAGTTCGCGCAGGTCACTAACCCGCCTATCGACCCGCTGCGTGAAGCGCACGTCATGTCGCTCGCCACCAGCATCGGTCGCGAAATGAACGTCTTCTGCGAAGCGGAAGGTCAGGCCCATCGCCTGAGTTTTAAATCGCCAATTCTGCTGTACTCCGATTTCAAACAGCTCACCACCATGAAAGAGGAGCATTATCGCGCTGACCGTCTGGATATCACCTTCGACGTGACCGAAACTACACTGAACGCGACGGTTAAGGCGCTGTGCGATAAAGCGGAACAGATGGTGCGCAACGGCACCGTGCTGCTGGTCCTCTCGGATCGCAATATCGGTAAGAATCGCCTGCCGGTCCCCGCGCCGATGGCGGTGGGCGCGGTGCAAACGCGTCTGGTAGAACAAAGCCTGCGCTGCGACGCCAACATCATCGTAGAAACCGGAAGCGCCCGCGATCCGCATCACTTTGCGGTACTGCTCGGCTTTGGCGCAACGGCTATCTATCCGTACCTGGCCTACGAAACGCTGGGGCGTCTGATTGATACCCAGGCCATCGCCAAAAACTACCGTACCGTGATGCAGAACTACCGTAACGGCATCAACAAGGGGCTGTACAAGATTATGTCCAAAATGGGCATTTCGACCATTGCCTCTTACCGCTGCTCCAAACTGTTTGAAGCGGTCGGACTGCACGATGATGTGGTAAACCTGTGCTTCCAGGGCGTGGTCAGCCGTATCGGCGGCGCGAGCTTTGATGACTTCCAGCAGGATCTGCTGAATCTCTCCAAACGCGCCTGGCTGGCGCGCAAACCCATTAGCCCGGGCGGCCTGCTGAAGTACGTCCACGGCGGCGAATATCACGCCTATAACCCGGATGTCGTGCGTACCCTGCAACAGGCGGTACAGAGCGGCGAGTACAGCGATTATCAGGAATACGCCAAACTGGTCAATGAGCGTCCGGCGGCAACGCTGCGCGATCTGCTGGCGATACATCCAGACGGCGAGGCGGTGACTATCGACGAGGTTGAGCCCGCCAGTGAGCTGTTTAAACGCTTTGATACCGCAGCCATGTCTATCGGCGCATTAAGTCCGGAAGCGCACGAAGCGCTGGCGGAAGCGATGAACAGCCTCGGCGGCAACTCCAACTCCGGCGAAGGCGGCGAAGACCCGGCGCGCTACGGCACCAATAAAGTGTCGCGTATCAAACAGGTGGCCTCCGGTCGCTTTGGCGTGACGCCGGCCTACCTGGTCAATGCCGATGTGATTCAGATTAAAGTCGCGCAGGGCGCGAAACCGGGCGAAGGCGGTCAGTTGCCGGGGGATAAAGTCACTCCGTATATCGCTAAACTGCGCTATTCAGTGCCGGGCGTGACGCTGATCTCCCCGCCGCCGCACCACGATATCTACTCTATCGAGGACTTAGCGCAGCTCATTTTCGACCTCAAACAGGTCAACCCGAAGGCGATGATCTCCGTGAAGCTGGTGTCCGAACCGGGCGTCGGCACCATCGCGACCGGCGTGGCGAAAGCCTATGCGGATCTGATCACCATCGCTGGCTACGACGGCGGTACCGGCGCCAGCCCGCTCTCTTCGGTGAAATATGCGGGCTGTCCGTGGGAACTCGGACTTGTTGAAACCCAGCAGGCGCTGGTCGCCAACGGTCTGCGTCACAAGATTCGTCTGCAGGTGGACGGCGGTCTGAAAACCGGCGTCGATATCATTAAAGCGGCAATTCTCGGTGCGGAAAGTTTCGGCTTCGGCACCGGCCCGATGGTGGCGCTGGGCTGTAAATACCTGCGCATTTGCCATCTGAACAACTGCGCAACCGGCGTGGCGACGCAGGATGAAAAACTGCGTAAGAACCACTATCACGGCCTGCCGTTCAAAGTAACCAACTACTTTGAATTTATCGCCCGCGAAGTGCGCGAGCTGATGGCTTCGCTTGGCGTGACCCGCCTGGTGGATTTGATTGGCCGCACCGACCTGCTGAAAGAGCTGGATGGCTTTACGGCGAAACAGCAGAAGCTGGCGCTGTCTCGTCTACTGGAAACCGCTGAACCTCATCCGGGTAAAGCGCTGTACTGCACCGAAAATAACCCGCCGTTTGATAACGGCGTGCTGAATGCGCAACTGTTGCAGCAGGCGAAACCGTTTGTCGATGCGCGCCAGAGCAAAACCTTCTGGTTCGACATCCGCAACACCGATCGTTCCGTCGGCGCGTCGCTTTCCGGCTACATCGCACAGACCCACGGCGATCAGGGGCTGGCTTCCGATCCGATTAAAGCACACTTCAGCGGTACCGCAGGCCAGAGCTTTGGCGTGTGGAACGCGGGCGGCGTAGAGTTATATCTGACTGGCGATGCCAACGACTATGTCGGTAAAGGTATGGCAGGCGGTTTGATCGCCATCAGACCGCCGGTAGGTTCCGCCTTCCTCAGTCATAAAGCCAGCATCATCGGCAACACCTGCCTGTATGGAGCGACCGGTGGCCGTCTGTACGCGGCGGGGCGCGCGGGCGAACGTTTCGGCGTGCGTAACTCCGGGGCGATTACCGTAGTAGAGGGCATCGGCGACAACGGCTGTGAATACATGACCGGCGGCATCGTCTGCGTGCTGGGTAAAACCGGCGTTAACTTCGGCGCGGGGATGACCGGCGGCTTCGCCTATGTGCTGGACGAAGATGGCGAATTCCGTAAACGCGTGAACCCGGAACTGGTAGAAGTACTGGACGTTGATTCGCTGGCTATCCACGAAGAGCATCTGCGCGGCCTGATCACCGAGCACGTGCAACATACTGGTTCGCAACGCGGCGAAGAGATCCTGTCCAGGTGGTCAAGCTTCTCAACCCAATTCGCGTTAGTTAAGCCCAAGTCCAGCGATGTCAAAGCCCTGTTGGGCCACCGTAGTCGTAGTGCGGCAGAATTGCGCGTGCAGGCGCAGTAAGGAATTGAAATGAGCCAGAATGTTTATCAATTTATCGACCTGCAGCGCGTTGATCCGCCGAAGAAACCGCTGAAGATCCGTAAGATCGAGTTTGTTGAAATCTACGAACCGTTTTCTGAAGGTCAGGCGAAAGCCCAGGCGGATCGCTGTTTGTCCTGCGGTAACCCCTACTGCGAGTGGAAATGTCCGGTACATAACTACATCCCGAACTGGCTGAAACTGGCTAACGAAGGGCGTATTTTTGAGGCGGCTGAGCTATCGCACCAGACCAACACCCTGCCGGAAGTGTGTGGCCGCGTCTGCCCGCAGGACCGCCTGTGCGAAGGCTCCTGTACGCTGCACGATGAGTTCGGCGCAGTGACCATCGGTAACATTGAGCGCTATATCAACGATAAAGCGTTCGAAATGGGCTGGCGCCCGGATATCACCGGCGTGCGCCAGACGGACAAACGGGTAGCGATTATCGGCGCAGGTCCGGCAGGGCTGGCGTGCGCCGACGTGCTGACCCGCAACGGCGTGAAGGCGGTGGTCTTTGATCGCCATCCGGAAATCGGCGGCCTGCTGACCTTCGGTATTCCAGCTTTCAAACTGGAAAAAGAGGTGATGACCCGCCGTCGCGAGATCTTCACCGGCATGGGTATTGAGTTCAAACTTAATACCGAAGTGGGTCGTGATGTACAGCTTGAAGATCTGCTGAAAGATTACGATGCGGTATTCCTTGGCGTCGGCACCTATCAGTCGATGCGCGGCGGGCTGGAAAATGAAGATGCGGACGGGGTTTTCGACGCTTTGCCGTTCCTGATCGCCAATACGAAGCAGATCATGGGGTTTGGCGAAACCAGCGACGAACCGTATGTCAGTATGGAAGGCAAACGCGTGGTGGTGCTGGGCGGTGGTGACACCGCAATGGACTGCGTACGTACCTCCATTCGTCAGGGCGCAACGCACGTAACCTGTGCCTATCGTCGTGATGAAGAGAACATGCCGGGTTCCAGACGCGAAGTGAAAAACGCGCGCGAGGAAGGTGTCGAGTTTCAGTTTAACGTCCAACCACTGGGCATTGAAGTCAATGCCAACGGCAAAGTGAGCGGCGTAAAAATGGTGCGCACTGAAATGGGCGAACCGGATGCCAAAGGCCGTCGGCGGGCGGAGATCGTCGCCGGTTCCGAGCATGTGGTTCCGGCTGATGCGGTGGTGATGGCGTTTGGTTTTCGTCCACACAGCATGGAATGGCTGGCGAAACACAGCGTGGAACTGGACTCGCAGGGACGAATTATCGCGCCGGAACGCAGCGATAATGCTTTCCAGACCAGCAACCCGAAAATCTTCGCCGGTGGCGACATCGTGCGCGGTTCCGATCTGGTGGTGACGGCGATTGCCGAAGGCCGTAAGGCGGCTGACGGGATTATGAACTACCTCGAAGTGTAACCCTTCCGGCTCCCCGCTTACTGCCTTGGCTGATGGCTGGGGAGCCGATATTCCTCTCCTCAATATCTCTCCTGCCGATTCTGGAAACCCGCTCGTAAATCGAGATGTAATGCCATGTAAAATCCGTTCATGGATTGATCCGTTTACGCCTGAAACGTATTGATAGCGTTCTAATTTCACAATGAAACTATCACGTAAGGGATGACATGACGAATCCAACTTTAGCGCCACAGTCTGATGAATATCAGCAAATTCATAACGGAATTGTTCAACTGCTGGACACAGCGCGGACACAAACCGTTCGCAGCATCAACACCATCATGACAGCAACCTATTGGGAAATGGGTCGACGCATTGTTGAATTTGAACAAGGCGGTGAAGCCAGAGCTGCTTATGGTGAACAGCTAATTGATCGTTTATCACAGGATTTAAGCCAAAGATATAAACGAGGTTTTTCTGCCAGTAATCTATGGCAATTTAAAAAGTTTTATCTTTATTTTCAAAAAATTGAGATTCTCCAGACAGTGTCTGGAGAATCTCTCCATTTGGCGCAACTGGCTAAATCTTTCCCACTCCCCTGGTCGGCGTATGTCCGCCTCTTGTCGGTAAAAAATCCCGATGCCCGCACTTTTTACGAGAAAGAGACGCTACGTAACGGCTGGTCCGTACGGCAGCTCGACAGGCAAATCGCCACTCAATTTTACGAACGAACACTACTGTCCCACGACAAATCCGCCATGTTGCAGCAGCCTGCACCCGCCGGGCCAAACGTTTTGCCGGAGCAAGCCATACGCGACCCGTTCATTCTGGAATTTCTTAACCTGAAGGACGAGTATTCCGAATCAGATCTCGAAGACGCGCTGCTCAGCCACCTGATGGACTTTATGCTGGAGCTCGGTGACGATTTTGCTTTTGTTGGCCGCCAACGCCGACTACGCATAGACGATAGCTGGTTCCGCGTCGACCTGCTGTTCTTCCATCGTCGCTTGCGCTGCCTGTTGCTCGTTGACCTGAAGGTAGGCAAATTCGGTTATGCGGATGCCGGGCAGATGAATATGTACCTGAACTATGCCAAAGAGCACTGGACAATGCCCGGAGAAAACCCGCCAGTCGGCCTGGTTTTGTGCGCAGGGAAAGGCGCGGGGGAAGCGCATTACGCGCTGACTGGCCTGCCAAACACCATCATGGCGAGCGAATACAAAGTGCAGCTGCCCGACGAAAAATTACTCACAGACGAACTTATTCGTTCGCAAACCATGCTGGAAACTCAACTCACACGCGGTGGTTCACTGACAACGGAGAAAAACTAACGAACCATTAATGCCATGAATAATTATCAAAAAAATATCACACGAAAACGTTTGCTTTATTCTGAGAACTGTATATTATGCGGCGGATTTTTTGGGCAAAATTCATGGAGGCGTTGTGTCGCAGGACAACAATTATAGCCAGGGCCCCGTCCCTCTGGCGGCGCGGAAGGGCGTGATTCCACTGACGTTTGTCATGTTGGGTTTAACGTTTTTTTCCGCCAGTATGTGGACCGGAGGGACACTCGGCACCGGTCTTTCTTATAATGATTTCTTCCTCGCAGTTTTCTTCGGTAATCTCCTCCTCGGTATCTACACTGCATTTCTTGGCTACATCGGCGCAAAAACCGGACTCTCCACCCACCTCCTTGCACGTTACTCCTTTGGCGTTAAAGGCTCATGGCTTCCCTCGCTACTGCTAGGCGGTACTCAAGTGGGCTGGTTTGGCGTTGGCGTAGCGATGTTCGCTATTCCGGTCAGTAAAGCGACGGGCATTGATGCCAATATTCTGATTGCCGTTTCGGGTCTACTGATGACCCTGACCATTTTTTTCGGCATCTCGGCGCTGACCATTTTGTCTATCGTTGCCGTACCCGCGATCGTTATTCTGGGCAGCTACTCCGTCTGGCTGGCGGTCAGCGGCGTGGGTGGGCTGGAGCATTTAAAAACGATAGTGCCGCAGACGCCGCTGGATTTTTCCAGCGCGCTGGCGCTGGTGGTGGGCTCGTTTGTCAGCGCCGGTACATTGACCGCCGACTTCGTCCGCTTCGGGCGTCATGCCAAAAGCGCCGTACTGATTGCGATGGTCGCTTTTTTCCTCGGCAACTCGCTGATGTTTATCTTTGGCGCGGCAGGCGCTGCCGCCGTCGGTCAGGCGGATATCTCTGACGTGATGATAGCGCAGGGGCTGCTGCTGCCCGCGATTGTGGTGCTTGGCCTGAATATCTGGACCACCAACGATAACGCGCTGTACGCATCGGGTCTGGGCTTCGCCAATATTACCGGTCTTTCCAGCCGTACGCTGTCGGTGGTGAACGGGATTATCGGTACCGTGTGCGCGCTGTGGCTTTACAATAATTTTGTCGGCTGGCTGACGTTCCTGTCATCTGCCATCCCACCGATTGGCGGAGTGATTATTGCCGACTATCTGTTGAACCGCCGCCGCTATGCCGACTTCAACACCGTGCGCTTTATTCCCGTTAACTGGATTGCTATTCTTTCCGTCGCGCTGGGCATCGCCGCCGGACATTATGTTCCGGGTATTGTGCCCGTCAACGCCGTACTCGGCGGCGTCTTCAGCTATATCCTGCTGAATCCACTTTTCAACCGCAGCCTTGCTAAATCACCAGAGGTCAGCCATGCAGAACAATAACATCACTATTCGTCAGACGCGTCTGCAGGGACACGAAGGATTATGGCAGATTACGATTGAAAACGGGCGCTTTAGCCGGATTGAGCCTCAGGAAGCCGCATCGTTACCGCAGGGCGAAGTGCTTGATGCCGAAGGCGGCCTGGCTATTCCACCGTTTGTTGAGCCACATATCCACCTGGATACCACGCAAACGGCGGGTGAACCGAGCTGGAACCAGTCCGGCACACTGTTTGAAGGGATTGAGCGCTGGGCAGAACGTAAAGCAATGCTCACGCATGAAGATGTGAAAGCGCGCGCGATGCAGACCCTGAAATGGCAGATGGCTAACGGCATCCAGTACGTTCGTACTCACGTTGACGTTTCAGATCCTACGCTCACCGCGCTGAAAGCCATGCTGGAAGTGAAGCAAGAGGTTGCGCCGTGGGTAGACCTGCAAATTGTCGCCTTTCCGCAAGAAGGTATTCTGTCTTATCCCAACGGTGAAGCGCTGTTAGAGGAAGCCGTGCGTTTGGGCGCTGACGTTATTGGCGCCATTCCGCACTTTGAGTTCACGCGGGAATATGGCGTTGAATCGCTGCACAAAACCTTCGCCCTGGCGCAGAAATACGATCGCTTGATCGATGTGCACTGCGACGAAATTGATGACGAGCAGTCTCGCTTTGTCGAAACGGTCGCGGCGCTGGCGCATCGTGATGGCATGGGGGCGCGCGTGACCGCCAGCCATACCACGGCTATGCACTCGTACAACGGCGCGTATGCGTCACGCTTGTTCCGCCTGTTGAAAATGTCGGGGATTAACTTCGTCGCCAACCCGCTGGTGAATATTCATCTGCAAGGACGGTTTGACACTTACCCGAAACGTCGTGGCGTCACGCGGGTGAAAGAGATGCTGGAAGCGGGGATCAACGTCTGCTTTGGCCATGATGACGTCTTCGACCCGTGGTATCCATTAGGCACCGCCAATATGCTGCAGGTGCTGCATATGGGGTTACACGTTTGCCAGTTGATGGGGTATGGGCAAATCAACGACGGGTTAAATCTGATCACTATCCACAGCGCAAAAACTTTGCACCTGCAGGACTACGGTCTGAGCGTCGGCAATGCCGCGAATCTGGTTATCTTACCCGCTGAGAATGGATTCGACGCGGTACGTCGCCAGACGCCTGCCCGTTACTCGATTCGCCACGGGCGGGTAATTGCCGAGACGGTGCCGAGCCAGACGACGCTGCACCTGACCCAGCCGGAAGCCGTGACGTTTAAGCGTTAAACCGTCATACCCGCGCTCTCCGGCACATTCACCACGCAGCCCGTAAGGGGCTGCGTTCGGAAGACTGCTCCGGCAAGAGATTCAGGCCGCCAGCAGACTGGCGCGTACTTTCACTACCACTTTCTTGATGTCATCCGGCTCACCCACTGCACATCCCGGTTTATGCGGTTCTCCTGGCATAAACACAGCAAACATCCCCGCTTGCAGCGTAATAGTCTGCTCGTCGGCAATTTGACTACAAAGCTGGTAATCCTCTTCAACGTGCATCCCCTCGCACTGGCGAGCGGCACCGGACATCCCAAACGCAATACGCTCGACGCCGGTTAGTAGTAGCTGAATATCAATGTATTGTTCATGCAATTCCGCTTTCTTCTCGGCCGGCATTTGCGTCGTTAACTGCATTACATTCATAAAGACATTGTCGCCCTGCAATTCATAGCGCCCCGGCGCTTTCTCCTGCGGCCTTGCCGCCAGCGCGAGAGTCAAGGCATCCAACAATCGCGGATGCAACCCGCAAGAAGGCAACGACTGTACTTCCCCCATCATCATAATGTGTCTCCTTGAGCTAACAACGCAGCGCCTAATAATCCTGCGTCATGCCGATAGCGAGCGGCGCTCAGCGCCACGTGATAAGGCGCAGGCTCTTGCATCAAAAACGCGCGAACCTGCTCCAGGTATCCCTCAGCTAACCCTACGCTGCCGCCAATGACCACACACTGGCAGTCGGTAGTCGCTTTCACATCGGCGATCATTCGCGCTATTACCTGCGCGGATTGGCTTACCAGATGTCGCGCCTGCTGATGACCTTCGCCAGCGCGAATAAATAGGGTTTTGGCGTCGCATCCCGCCAGATCGTCCCGCGCCGCCGCGGCCATCCCTCGTCCAGAGGCGATGGCCTCTACGCAGCCAACGCGTCCACAGCCGCATACGGGCCCGTGTGGGTCCGCCAGGGTGTGTCCCAGGTGCCCGGCCAGACCGCCTTTTCCGGTAAGGAGCTTGCCGTCGCAGACAACGCCGCCGCCAACGCCGGTTGAAACGGTGATAAATACCATATCGCGGATATCATCAGGGAGCGCGTGATACTCCGCCCAGGCCGCCGCCTGCGCGTCGTTCACCGCCAGCGTCGGCAGGCCAGCGATCGTTTCCAGTGTTTGTACTAACGGAAAGTGTAGCAAGCCGCCCAGATTATGGGGGTTTAGCGCCAGCAGCATCCCTTCCTGAATGATCCCGGTAGAAGCTATCGCTACCTGACGCGCCTCTGCCCGTAGTGGTTCAACCAGCGCCTTTAATGCTTCACGTAACGCATCCGGCGTTTTGCTCGCGGGGGTCGGTAGCTCGCGACGCTGGCTAATGCGCAAGTTTTTGTCGATGAGCGCGGCGGCAAGTTTAGTCCCGCCAATATCAATTGCTAACGTAGTCATGACGCCGCCTTTTTTAATGCGTCGTTATACCATCCACAGATATGTTCCAGACGGGTAATGGCGGACCCCACCGTCACCGCCCATGCGCCATAGCGGATCGCCTCCGCTGCCAGTGCTGGCGAGTTATAGCGCCCTTCGGCTATTACCCGGCATCCGGCGTCATGCAACGCTTTGACTAAGGGCAGATCGGGTTCCTCCGGCGTATCGGGGGTGGTGTAGCCGGACATTGTCGTGCCGATAATGTCCGCGCCCAACCGTTGGCAGGCGAGACCATCGTCCACGGATGAGCAGTCGGCCATCGCCAGTAGATGGTGGTGATGAATGCGCGCCAACAACGCCTCAACGGCTACCGGCCGTTGCCGAGCGGTTCCATCAACGGCGATAATAGCTGCGCCAGCCTGCGCCAGCGCATCTACATCGTCGAGAAAAGGGGTAATGCGCACTGGAGAGTCGTCCAGATCGCGTTTGATAATGCCGATAATGGGTACCGAAACGAGCGAGCGGGTCATACGCAGGTTGTCTATGCCTTCAATACGCACCGCAACCGCGCCCGCCTGTTCCGCCGCCAACGCCATTGCCGCTACAATCTCCGGCTTATCCAGCGGACTGCCCGGAACGGGCTGGCAGGAGACAATCAGGCCGCCAGAAGCGGCAATATTTTTATCCAGTTGTTCAAGTAACGACATACTACTCCCTTACAAATATTGCCCGGTTTAAAACCGGGCAAGCGGATTAACTTTTCGTTTTTACAAAGGCACCTTTACCACTGCCAAGCGGTACGGCTCCGCTGAACGGTTTGTCGTCAATAGCATCGTGGGTGCGTAACGCTTCCGGACGTAGCCAACGCTGTACGCGAGACGGCATATCAAGCCCAATAAGCAGGATCACGACAAACGTCAGGCTGAAAGAGAGCGATGCCAGCGCAGTGCCCAGATCCAGACGTTGAGCGATCAGCGCTCCCAGGATCGGCGCCAGCGCGCCGCCGAGCGCGCCGACGTTATAAGTAAAGCCCAGCCCCGCCGCGCGCTGATCGGTATCGAAGTAACCGCCGATCAGTTTCGGCAGAATCCCGGCAATCCCCTGCCCCAACATCTGTTGGAAAAACAGTAGCAGACCCAGAACCCAGACGTTTGTGCCGCCAATCGCAAAGACCGGAATAATGAGGATTTGCGAGGCCAGCAGGCTACAGACATATGCTTTACGCGTTCCCAGCCAGTCGCCAAGAAAACCGCCTACGCAGCAACCAACCGCCGCGCCAAATCCGCTAAAGAACAGGACATTCGCTACCGTATGCGGATCGTAGGCCAGCTCGGTTTTCAGATAAGTGGGTAATAGCGCCTGAATCGGCCAGGAATAGAGGAAAGCAAACAGTACCACCAGCATCAGCATGACGCCAGTGGGCCAGCGTTTACCGCTGCTCTGCACCATAAAGCTGATAAAGATAACCGCGCACAGTAGTCCCAGCCCCGCCACAATCGCAGCATTTTGTAGGTTACCGGCAAAACAGAACCACAGCGCAGCGGCGGCGGCGAAAGTCATTAAAATGTTGATGATGCGATGTTCGCCCCGATAAAGAATGTCGACCATCGTACGTACCGGCGCTTTACCCGCGTGTTTCTCTTTCCAGTCTTCCGCTTCCGGAATGTTTTTCCGCAGCCAGAGGGCGAAGATAATTGGCAAAATGCCAATGAAAAACAGCGCGCGCCAGCCCCAGACAGGCACCACCAGGCTGTACACCTGCGCGGCAACGACCGCGCCGACGGAGAAGCCGGAAATCAGAAAACCGCTGGCTTTATTGCGTAAATGTTTTGGCCAGCTTTCAATCACATAGGTCGCGCTGGAACCATATTCGCCCGCCATGCCCATACCAATCACCAGTCGGGCGATGAACATGGTGGTGTAACCGGGCGCAAACCCGCAGGCCAGGGTTCCCACCGAAAACAGGATGATGCTGCTGACCATCGCCAGACGACGCCCATAGCGATCGCCCATCGCGCCCAGTAATAACCCGCCGAACCAGCGAGAGATAAAAGCCGCAGAAATCAGGCTTGCCGCCTGTACCGTCGTCAGCCCAAATTCGCTTTGTACCTCAGTCAGTACAAGAGCAATCAACACAAAATCAAAACCATCAAGCAGATATCCCAGCCAGGCAGCGGAAAATGCCCGCCACTGCGCCCGGTTGAGATGGCGATACCACGGGATGTTTTGGGTAGAAGTACTCATTTTACTCTCCCGACGATTTTTGTTGTCGTTATGCCGAATGGCGGCTCCGCCTTATCCGGCCTACTGTTCACACTGGTGTAGGCCGGGCAAGCGTAGCGCCCCCGGCATTATGCTGTTACGCCTTTTCTTCCATCAGTTGTTGAGCCAGCGCCTTGAGCGCCGGCAGGTATTTTTCATCAACAGGCGCAAACGGTTTACGACACAGCGGCACCGATAGCACGTCCATATAATGCAGGACCGTTTTCAGGCCGCGGAATACGCCGGTTTTAATCAGTAAATCAATAACCTTATTGCACTCGGTTTGCAGACGCTGCGCTTTCGCCACATCGCCCTCACGCAATGCCTGAACAATCCCCTGATAACGCCAGCCCATAATGTTGTATGTGCTGCCGATACCGCCGTCCGCGCCCGCCAGCAGACCGGAAGCGAAGATTTCGTCATAACCGTTGTACAGCACCAGATCCGGATGCGCGCGGCGGATCTGCTCCATCTGGAAGAGATCGCCGGAGGTTTGCTTCAGCGCGCTCACGCCCGGTAATGTCACCAGCGTATTGATCTGATCGAGGGTAAGTTTTACGCCGCTTAACGCCGGAATGTTGTATACCACCATCGGCAATCCATCTGCGGAATCAATGATTGCCCGATAATGGTCACAGTGCTCTTCAAAACTGAAAGGGTAATAAAAAGGCGTCACCGCAGAGACCGCATCAAAACCGTAACGCTTTGCGGCGCTGGCAAGCTGCTGGCTTTCTGCGGTGCTTACTGTCCCGACATGGGCGATCAACGTGATTTTTCCCTTCGCCTCTTCGGCGACAATCTCCAGTACCTGCTCTCTTTCAGCAAGGCTCTGTACAAATGCTTCCCCGGTGGAACCGCCAACGTACAGCCCGTCGATACCCTGCCCGATGTTAAAACGCACCAGACGGCGCAGGCTTTCGCTATCCAGTTGCTGCTGATGATCAAATGGGGTCAACAACGCCGCCATTACGCCTTGCAATGCTTTTGCCATACCTACCTCTACGGATGATGAATATATTAACTACCTACCTTTATACCTGTTATACCAGATCAAATAAGCAGCAAATAATACAGAACGCTTATAGTGCGATCTGCTTCACTAAACCGGGATCGGAGGTGCGATCGCTACCGCATTTTTTGACTTTTTTTACCGAGCGCGTGCCAGGTAGCGGAAACGCTATTGAGGTGGGTTTGCAGAGCGCGATCCGCTTTATCGGGATCTCGCTGGCGAATGGCATCAACAATCACAATATGCTGTTGATAACTCACGTTATTATGTTCATGCAGCTCACGATCGGGAACGCTTGGGCGAGCGGCGATTAGCCAGTCCAGCAGAGCAACATGAATAGCCATAAAGATCGGATTGCCGGGAATTTCAGCCAGCACCCGGTGAAACTCGACATCCGAACGAATAAACAGCGCGTTGTCATCCAGCGACTGGCTATTAATTTCCAGCGCTTTCGTTAACAACGCGATCTGCTCGTCGGTGGCATGTTCCGCCGCATAGCGTACCAGGCTGGATTCAAAGAAAAGCCGTAGCTGTTCAAAGTGAGCGATGCCGCCAGGATGAGTAAGAAAATCTTTCGCCATACCCGACAGTTCACTGATGATGGTATCAGCAGAGGGGCGCGAGACGCGGGCGCGTTCGCCGTTATTGATTTGCACCAGACCTTTACGCTTCAGCGCAGCTAACGCTTCACGCACGGAGGGACGTCCCACATTGAAGAAGGCCATTAATTCACGTTCAGACGGTAGCTGTTCTCCCTCGCCAAACTCATGACGGCGGATCATCTGCTCCAGCTCTTCCTCAACCATTTCAGACAGTTTTTTACGCGCCAGCGGGCGGCGGCGCAAACTACGCCCGAGGGATGTCGGAGAATCTTCTGCTTGCGAATCAAATGCGTTCATAACGTCCATTCATGAGTGGTCGGTGGCAAATAATAGCAAGCTTATCGTAACACAGCTTTAAAAGCAGGGTGAACCCGAGAGGAGACCAAACAAAACAGGCCCTTCAGGGCCTGTTGATTATTTTACTACACGCAGCGCCGGACGTCCGCCACGCGGCGGAGGCGGCTCGTCATCAGGACTACTGTCGTCATCGTGGTCGGGCTTATCACCATCAATGACGGACATCACGGTCTCGCTTTCCGCGCCTGCGGTATTGTCATCATCATTTAAGCTGACAACGTCTTCATCATAGGCGGCTTCAGGCTCAAACATGGTGCCTGCGCCATTTTCACGGGCGTAAATCGCCAGCACCGCAGCCAAAGGCACAGAAACCTGACGGGGAACGCCGCCGAAGCGCGCATTAAAACGCACTTCATCATTAGACAGCTCCAGATTACCTACCGCTCGCGGCGCAATATTGAGGACGATTTGCCCATCGCGCGCATATTCCATAGGGACATGCACGCCAGGCAGCATCACATCCACCACCAGATGCGGGGTCAACTGGTTATCCAGCAACCACTCGTAGAAAGCACGCAACAGATAAGGACGACGCGGCGTCAACTGTGACAAATCCATACAGGTTAACCCCGACCGAGGCGCATTTCACGTTCAGCTTCGGTTAAAGAAGCCAGGAAAGAATCACGTTCAAAGACGCGGGTCATATAGCCTTTCAGCTCTTTCGCCCCTGCGCCGCTGAATTCAATACCCAACTGCGGTAAACGCCACAGGAGAGGCGCCAGGTAGCAATCAACCAGGCTGAATTCGTCGCTCAGGAAATACGGTTTCTGACCAAATACTGGCGCAATCGCCAGCAGCTCTTCACGCAGTTGTTTACGTGCAGAGTCGGCCTCGGAAGCAGACCCGTTTACGATGACGTTCATCAGCGTATACCAGTCTTTTTCAATACGGTGCATGTACAGACGGCTTTCACCGCGCGCGACCGGATAAACCGGCATCAGCGGCGGATGAGGGAAACGCTCATCCAGATATTCCATAATGATGCGAGATTCCCACAGGGTCAGCTCACGATCCACCAGTGTCGGAACGCTTTGATTCGGGTTGAGGTCAATCAGATCCTGAGGTGGATTGTCCTTTTCCACATGTTCGATCTCAAAACTAACACCCTTTTCAGCCAACACAATGCGGACCTGATGGCTATAGATGTCAGTAGGACCAGAAAACAGCGTCATTACCGAACGTTTGTTGGCAGCGACAGCCATGAAAACCTCCAGGTATATTCAGAATTTTTACTGCTACCAGCCACAATGTGACCAGCCAGATGTTATGTCACCCAGGGCGAAAAAAGCCATCATTGCTCAGAAACGAGACAAAAAATGAACATTCCCCGCTATTTGGGCAGAAAATTGGATGATAGTTTACCAGATTTTGTGACCTTTGTGGTGAGTCGATTCTGGAAATGAGGAAAAAGAGATATTCCTGGTCTGAAATGCTCGCCCCACCTGAGATATTGTCTTTCGCCTGTTATGCCTGTACTACCGGTGCGCCCCAGCCATCAAAACTGCCGCCATGTTTTTCAGCCAGATCGGTAAGCTGGCAAGTGATTTCTGTCATATGCCATTGTTGCGGAGCATCGGTGCTGATAAAAGACGCCATAAACCCCTGTTGCGGGTCATTCATTCGAATACTGACCAGCGTTATGCCATACGGTAATGCAGCAATATCTTGCGCCAGGTCGCGCGCTGCGACCTCTGTAGGCAATGTCGCATAATAATCAATAGCGCGCGGAAGCGTCAGATCATCACCTTGTTCCTGTAATCCCCGGCACACACGGGAATCGTGTATCCAGTTCCAGTCGTATCGGGTTGGATACAAGAACTGGCGGTAAAAGTTTCCTTTATCATTGTGACTCTCTCTATAACTAAAAGAGATTTCCGGGCCACCAGCGAGCAATTTATCCAGCGTCTTTTCCCAGTTAAGATCCTCTTCCGACATGAACACAAAATCGCGCCAGCCTTGTTGGGTAACCACACCCACCAGCCAGATCGGAAACGTCTTCCCCTTTTCATCAAGCCAGTCCTCTATACGATTTAAACTCTGTGTTTCATCGGGCTGCGGTAAACCATTTTCATAACAGTTGGTGTAATGAACACGTAAGAACCCGGTATGGATAAGGCGATCAAATTTTTCATCCTGAATGGCGCCGATATCCACACGTATACCCGTAACATGGTCATCCACCGTTGTTATAAAGAATTCCCATTTATTCGACAGCATTAACGACTCTTTCTTAGTAAACAATGAGTTAAAAAATCCCACTGTGACTTCCTTTTCTCTGAGCGTGCATGAAAAATGAATAAGATGAGAATAATGCTAAAGATAGGGAGGAAAAGAGACTGGATTCGGACTTTAGCCATAAAAAAACCCGCCGAAGCGGGTTTTTTCGCTAACAGTTGTCTGCCGAAGCAGAACCCCATTAACGTTTGGAGAACTGCGGACGACGACGTGCTTTACGCAGGCCGACTTTCTTACGTTCAACCTGACGAGCGTCACGAGTAACGAAGCCAGCTTTACGCAGTTCGCCACGCAGGGACTCGTCGTACTCCATCAGAGCGCGGGTGATACCGTGACGGATCGCACCAGCCTGACCAGAGATACCACCACCTTTAACAGTGATGTACAGATCCAGTTTCTCAACCATGTCGACCAGTTCCAGCGGCTGACGAACTACCATGCGGGCAGTTTCACGACCGAAGTACTGTTCCAGAGAACGTTGGTTGATAACGATTTTACCGTTGCCCGGTTTGATGAACACGCGAGCTGCGGAACTTTTGCGGCGACCAGTGCCGTAGTATTGATTTTCAGCCATTGCCTATAATCCCGATTAGATGTCAAGAACTTGCGGTTGCTGTGCCGCGTGGTTGTGCTCGTTGCCCGCGTAAACTTTCAGTTTACGGAACATAGCACGACCCAGCGGGCCTTTTGGCAGCATGCCTTTAACCGCGATTTCAATCACACGCTCAGGACGGCGGGCAATCATCTCTTCAAAGGTCGCTTGTTTGATACCACCGATGTGGCCGGTGTGGTGATAGTACACTTTGTCAGTACGCTTGTTGCCGGTTACAGCAACTTTGTCAGCGTTCAGAACGATGATGTAATCACCGGTATCTACGTGCGGAGTGTATTCCGCTTTGTGCTTACCGCGCAGGCGACGAGCCAGTTCAGTAGCCAGACGGCCCAGAGTTTTACCGGTCGCGTCAACAACATACCAGTCGCGTTTTACGGTTTCTGGTTTAGCTGTAAAAGTTTTCATTAAAAGCTTACCCAAATAAATAAGTTACACGTTGGTGAACACCCAAACGTTTTAAATAGTTGAGGTTCACACGACAAAGTCCGGTAAACCTACCCCCTCGGATATGTTTGGCCGGCACAGAGAAAGTTTGGGAAAAAACTCTCTTGTAACGTGGGGTCGCAGGATTATAGAGAAGTCCAGGTCAAAGATCGACCCCTTTTTGCGATTTGCCGCGGGTTTTGTTCAGGCCTGGTTCACCCTCCGGTCGGGGAGGTTGCACAGATATAATACCGCATAATGCCGGAGCGCTGCGCTTGTCCGGCTTACGGCATATGCTCCCGCTTGAGATACTCCGCACTCTGCATCTCTTGCAGGCGCGACAGACAGCGCTGAAATTCAAACTTGAGCCGCTCCCCCTGATAAATTTCATATAACGGCGCGGCAGCGCTGACCACCAGCTTAACGTGGCGCTCGTAAAACTCATCCACCAGCGCAATAAAGCGGCGCGCTTCGTTCTCCATCAGCGGCGTCATGACCGGCACGTCAAACAGCAGAACCGTGTGAAATAACCTTGAGAGCGCAATGTAATCATGCTGGCTGCGGGCCTCGACGCACAGCGTAGCGAAAGAGACCGCTAGCGTTTGGTTTTCAACGCCCAGGGTGGATAAAGAGCGATGATTGATTTCCAGCGTCGGAGCGTGCTCGCGCGCGGCCCCCGCTAACGCCAGCCACAGTTTATCCATTTGCCGCCGGGTTTCATCATTAAGCGGCGTTAGCCATAAATGGGCCTGCGTCAGCGTCCGCAGCCGGTAATCGACGCCGGCGTCCACATTCATAATGTCGCAGTGCTGTTTAATGGCATCGATAGCCGGCAGGAAGCGGGCGCGTTGCAAACCGTTGCGGTAGAGTTCATCCGGCGGAATATTGGAGGTCGCGACCAGCGTAATGCCGCGTGCAAACAGCGCTTTCATTAAACCGCCCAGCAGCATGGCGTCGGTAATATCGGTGACGAAAAACTCATCGAAACACAGTACGTCCGTCTCGGTTTTAAACCGATCGGCAATAATGTCTAACGGATCGATCTGTCCCTGTAACGCGGTAAGCTCTTCATGCACGCGCAGCATAAACCGATGAAAATGCAGGCGTAGTTTTCGCTCGCCCGGCAGGCTGTGGTAGAAGAGATCCATGAGCCAGGTTTTGCCGCGACCCACGCCCCCCCACATATACAGCCCGCGAACCGGTATTTGCGCGTCCGGTTCGTTTTTGCCTAATAATTTCCCCAGTCGCGCTATCAGACCGCCGGGTGGCGTAGCCGACGATTTTTTCGCGGTGAGCGCCTGATAAAGGGTTTCCAGACGGTCGACCGCCTCTTTCTGTACGTCGTCAGGCTGATGGGTGCCTTCGTTGAGTGCCTGGAGATAACGCGATGTAGGGGAAAGGCTTTGCATAATGTTATTGTTATTCCTTGAAAATCGATGTGCCGTCGTTCACGGCTGACGAAAAAAAGGCCGTTCTACACTACGCGATATGCTGTCGGGATTCCACTTCTACGGAATTAGCGGTTATAGTGGCATAATCAGGCGCGGGCATGGAGCCTGGAGCCAACACCCTACGGAAACATAAGACAACGGGAGATGTTCATGACCTGGGAATATGCGCTAATTGGATTAGTCGTCGGTATCATCATTGGTGCCGTGGCCATGCGTTTTGGTAATCGTAAGTTACGTCAACAGCAGGCATTGCAGTACGAACTGGAAAAAAACAAAGCTGAGCTGGAAGAGTACCGTGAAGAGCTGGTTAGCCACTTTGCCCGCAGCGCGGAACTGCTGGATACCATGGCGCATGATTACCGCCAGCTGTATCAGCATATGGCGAAAAGCTCCAGCAGCCTGCTGCCGGAAATGTCTGCGGAGTCGAATCCGTTCCGTAACCGTCTGGCGGAGTCTGAGGCGAGCAACGATCAGGCGCCAGTACAAATGCCACGTGATTATTCTGAAGGCGCGTCTGGCCTGTTACGTAGCGGCGCAAAGCGCGATTAATCGCACGCCGTTAAGAAATTTATCGGGCGCATCGCTTGCGCCCTCTCTCTATCTTTCCTGTCCCAGCTATTATCATTGTTACCAGGCTGAAAATTCAATAACATCAATCTGTTTTGAATTGTCTATCCGTTCATTCAAGGTACGAGAGCAGCATCCATGAAAAAACACACCCAGCTGTTAAGTGCATTAGCGTTAAGTGTCGGGTTAACTCTTTCGGCGCCGTTTCCAGCCCTTGCATCGATACCAGGCCAGGTGCCAGGCCAGGCGACGCTGCCAAGCCTTGCCCCTATGCTGGAGAAAGTGCTGCCTGCTGTCGTCAGCGTAAAAGTCGAGGGAACCGCCGCCCAGAGCCAAAAAGTGCCGGAGGAGTTTAAAAAATTCTTTGGCGAGGATCTGCCAGACCAGCCGTCCCAGCCGTTTGAAGGACTCGGTTCGGGGGTGATTATCGATGCCGCGAAAGGCTATGTATTAACCAATAATCATGTGATTAATCAGGCACAGAAGATCAGCATTCAACTGAATGACGGACGCGAATTCGACGCGAAGCTGATCGGCGGCGACGACCAGAGCGATATCGCTCTGTTACAAATTCAGAATCCCAGCAAGTTAACGCAAATTGCCATCGCCGATTCCGACAAACTCCGCGTCGGCGATTTCGCCGTGGCGGTCGGTAATCCGTTTGGTCTTGGACAAACCGCCACCTCCGGGATTATTTCAGCGCTGGGACGCAGCGGGCTTAATCTGGAAGGGCTTGAGAACTTTATTCAAACCGATGCCTCTATTAACCGCGGCAACTCCGGCGGCGCGCTGCTTAACCTGAACGGCGAGCTGATCGGGATTAATACCGCGATCCTCGCGCCAGGGGGCGGGAGCATCGGCATTGGCTTTGCTATTCCTTCCAATATGGCGCAGACGCTGGCGCAGCAGTTGATTCAGTTCGGCGAAATCAAACGCGGATTGCTGGGAATTAAAGGCACTGAAATGACCGCTGATATCGCCAAGGCATTCAAACTGAACGTTCAGCGTGGCGCTTTTGTCAGCGAGGTTTTACCCAATTCAGGTTCGGCGAAGGCCGGGGTGAAATCCGGAGACGTGATTATCAGTCTTAACGGTAAGCAGCTGAATAGCTTTGCCGAACTGCGTTCACGTATCGCCACCACCGAACCGGGCACGAAAGTGAAGCTGGGCCTGCTGCGCGATGGTAAGCCGCTGGAGGTGGAAGTCACGCTGGATTCCAATACCTCTTCTTCCGCCAGCGCCGAAATGATCGCCCCGGCGTTGCAAGGCGCAACGTTGAGCGACGGCCAACTGAAAGACGGGACGAAAGGCGTTAAGGTTGATAGCGTCGAAAAAAGCAGTCCTGCCGCGCAGGCCGGTTTGCAAAAAGATGATGTTATCATCGGCGTTAATCGCGATCGCATCAGTTCTATCGCCGAAATGCGCAAAGTGATGGCGGCAAAACCGTCCATCATTGCTCTTCAGGTAGTACGCGGCAACGAGAACATTTATCTATTGCTGCGCTAATCCTGTCTTAAACCGGGCATCAGCCTGCGATGTGATGTCCGGTTAACTCATGGTATGCTGCTGCCGTTCCCTTTTTTAACGACGCCTCCATCATGTTTGTGAAGCTCTTACGTTCGGTCGCAATAGGTTTAATTGTCGGCGCTATTCTGTTGGCCGTGATGCCTTCTTTGCGCAAAATTAATCCTATCGCCGTCCCGCAATTCGACAGTACCGATGAGACGCCAGCCAGTTATAATTTTGCGGTTCGCCGCGCCGCGCCTGCCGTCGTCAATGTCTATAACCGCAGTATGAACAGTACCGCGCATAATCAACTGGAGATCCGCACGCTGGGTTCCGGCGTGATCATGGATCAACGCGGTTATATTATTACCAACAAACACGTGATTAACGATGCCGATCAGATTATCGTCGCGCTACAGGATGGCCGCGTCTTTGAAGCGCTACTGGTTGGCTCCGATTCGCTTACCGATCTGGCGGTGCTGAAGATCAACGCCACTGGCGGGCTGCCTACCATCCCGATTAATACAAAGCGTACACCGCATATTGGCGACGTCGTACTGGCTATCGGCAACCCATATAATCTGGGACAGACCATCACCCAGGGGATCATCAGCGCAACGGGTCGTATCGGCCTGAACCCGACGGGGCGACAGAATTTTCTCCAGACCGACGCCTCGATTAACCACGGTAATTCCGGCGGCGCGCTGGTCAACTCGTTAGGCGAACTGATGGGGATCAACACCCTCTCTTTTGATAAGAGTAACGATGGCGAAACGCCGGAAGGCCTTGGTTTTGCGATTCCCTTCCAGCTAGCCACGAAAATTATGGATAAGCTTATCCGCGACGGTCGCGTGATTCGCGGCTATATCGGTATTGGCGGACGAGAAATCGCGCCGCTGCACGCGCAGCAGGGTAGCGGCATGGACCCGATTCAGGGCATTGTCGTTAATGAAGTGACGCCAAACGGCCCCGCCGCGCTTGCCGGTATTCAGGTTAATGATTTGATTATTTCGGTCAATAATAAACCCGCCGTGTCCGCGCTGGAGACGATGGATCAGGTGGCGGAAATCCGCCCGGGCTCCGTCATTCCGGTCGTGGTAATGCGGGATGATAAGCAGCTCACGTTCCAGGTGACGGTGCAGGAATACCCGGCGTCGAACTAAAACGACGCGGCTTTTGCCCGCGTCGTTCGACGACTAGTCAATAAAGACTGGCCCTGCCGGAAAATGCGCCAGGAAACTCGTGAAGATCAGCAGAGCGGGGAGACTTTTCTCCCCGACGGCTTCTTCACGCAGCGCCTTATCCAGTACAAGCAGGCTATGCTCCCCCCCTTCCCCCAAAATGCCGCCCATCCAGAGCAGTCGTTGCGCCTGTTGACGCGCATACTGCGATGCGCTTTTCCAGGCGACCAGATGCAGCAACGTTTGTAACAGCAGGACCCGAGACGCGTGACCATCGCGTTGCAATCGCCTGAATACGGGTAATGCAATACTACGTACCGTCGAGAAACCGCTCGCCGCCTCCCCCTCAATCGGCGATAAACCAACAGCCGCCTGTTTGACGAAATCGCATAACTGATTGTGTGTTAATGGCCGCTCGCCTGCGCTCATATACCCTGCGGCAAAACAGAGTAACCCGATACCCTGAGCCCAATCGGTTGATGGCAGAATCCCCTGCGGAACATTCGGTGCCGACGTCTGTGCGGCACAAAGCCCCTCGTCGTAACACTGTGCAAAACGTTGCTCATATATTGCTGAGTTGACGCCAGACCACGGCAGTAAATGCAGCGCTGGCTCAAGCTCAGTTATCTGATTCACCGTCTCAACAACATAATGCAAGATGGTTTCTCTGGATGGCATGGATGTACCTTGCCGAAACGCAACCATTTCACTCATTACTGTGTCCTCATTTTGCGGGAACAGAATCACTGCTCCCGATTAGATTGGATTACATCGCCAGCACGTACTTGAGCATCACGCCCGCCGCAATGGCCGAGCCAATCACCCCGGCCACGTTCGGCCCCATCGCGTGCATCAGCAGGAAGTTCTGCGCGTCTGATTCCAGGCCCACTTTGTTCGATACGCGTGCCGCCATCGGCACCGCCGACACCCCCGCCGAACCGATAAGCGGGTTGATTTTGTTCTTACTGCACAGGTTCAGCAGCTTCGCCATCAGCACCCCGGCCGCCGTCCCAATCCCGAACGCAATCACACCCAGCAGCAGAATGCCCAGCGTCTGCGGTTGCAGGAACTTATCCGCCACCAGCTTCGCGCCCACCGACAGCCCGAGGAAAATGGTGACGATATTAATCAGCCCGTTCTGTACCGTGTCGCTCAGACGCTCCACCACGCCGCTTTCGCGCATCAGGTTGCCAAAACAGAACATCCCCAGCAGCGGCGCCGCGTCCGGCAGCAGCAGGGCCACCAGCATGAGCAGCACCACCGGGAAGAGGATTTTTTCCCGCTTACTCACCGTGCGCAGCTGCACCATGCGGATTTTCCGCTCCGTCTCGCTGGTCAGCGCCTTCATAATCGGCGGCTGGATTAACGGCACCAGCGCCATATACGAGTACGCCGCCACCGCGATGGCCCCCAGCAGCTCCGGCGCCAGCTTGCCCGACAGGTAAATCGCCGTCGGGCCGTCCGCGCCGCCGATAATGCCGATGGCCGCCGCCTGCGGCAGGGTGAAGCTGATAAGGCCGAAGTAGTTCAGCGTCAGCGCCCCGAGCACCGTGGCGAAGATACCGAACTGCGCCGCCGCCCCCAGCAGCAGGGTGCGCGGGTTGGCCAGCAGCGGGCCGAAGTCGGTCATCGCGCCGACGCCCATGAAGATGACCAGCGGCGCGACACCGGAACCAATCGCCACTTTGTAGAACAGCGCCAGTACGCCAGGCGTGTAGCCCATGTCCACCGCCAGGTTCTCCATCTGGCCCTGCACCGACGGTAGCGCCAGCGCTAACGCCTCTTTAATGGCATGCACGTCCGGCGCGCAGTTCAGCTTCGCGGCAATCACCGCCAGTTGCCCGGCGTCGTGGTGCGCCAGCAGGCTTTCCAGCGCGGTCAGCGCCATACCCGCTTCCGGGATGTTGGAGAGCAGCCCGCCGAAGCCAATTGGCAGCAGCAGTAACGGCTCGAACTTCTTCGCAATCGCCAGCCACAGCAGCAGCAGGCTCACCAGCAGCATGATGGCCTGGCCTGCGCCAAGGTGCATCAGCCCCATGCCCTGAAGCAGGGCGTTCAGACTTTCCATTTCAGTTCTCCGTTACGCCAGCGTCATCAGGGTGTCGCCGACGGAGACCGCGTCCCCGGACTTCACCGCGATACCGCGTACCGTCCCGGCCTGCGCGGCGCGGATTTCGGTTTCCATCTTCATGGCTTCCAGAATCAGCAGCACGTCGCCTTCGGCCACCGTCTGGCCCTCGGTGGCAATCACCTTCCAGATATTCCCCGCCAGCGGCGCGGTGACCGGGGTGCCGGCGCCTGCCGGGGCGGTGGCAGGAGCAGAAGAGGCAGCAGGTGCAGCCGCAGTGAGCTGGCTGATATCGCCGCCGTCGCTGACTTTCACCACAAAGGCTTTGCCTTCCACTTCCACGGTGTAGATACCGGAAGCTGCGGCTTTTGCCGGGGCAGCGGCAGGCTGCGCGGCTTCCGCCTGCGGCAGTGGCTCAAACGCCGCCGGATTATGGCGGTTCTCAAGGAATTTGAGGCCGATTTGCGGGAACAGCGCCACGGTGAGCACGTCGTCAATGGCGTTTCCCGCAAGCTGAATGCCCTTCTCCTGCGCCTGGCGCCTGACGTCCGCTTCCAGTTCAGCCAGCTCCGGCTTCAGCAGATCCGCCGGACGGCAGGTCACCGGAGCGCCCCCTTCCAGCACGCGGGCCTGTAACGCGGCGTTAACCGGCACCGGCGTGTGGCCGTATTCGCCTTTCAGTATCCCGGCGGTTTCCTTCGCGATGGTTTTGTAGCGCTCGCCGGTCAGGACGTTGAGCACCGCCTGGGTGCCGACAATCTGCGAGGTGGGGGTCACCAGCGGGATAAAGCCGAGGTCCTCGCGCACGCGGGGGATTTCCGCCAGCACCTGGTCCAGTTTGTCCGCCGCGTTCTGCTGCTTCAGCTGGCCTTCCAGGTTAGTGAGCATTCCGCCCGGCACCTGGGCCACCAGAATGCGGCTGTCGTAGCCCTTCAGCTGGCCTTCAAAGGCGTGATACTTTTTGCGCACCTCGCGGAAGTACGCGGCGATATTTTCCAGCTTCAGGATATCCAGCCCGGTGTCGTGTTCCGTGCCGGCAAGCGTTGCCACCAGCGCTTCGGTGGCCGGGTGGCCGTAGGTGGCGCTCATGGACGAAATCGCCGTGTCCACGCCGTCGACGCCCGCCTCGATAGCCTTCAGCAGGGCCATCTCCGCCATCCCGGTGGTGGCGTGACAGTGCAGGTGCAGGCGCACCTCAAAACGTTTTTTGATTTCGCTGACCAGCTCATACGCCGCCATCGGTGTAAGAATGCCGGACATATCCTTGATGGCAATCGAGTCAACGCCGGTCTCTAACAACTGTTCGGTTAAATCCAGCCAGGTCTGCAGGGTGTGCGCCGGGCTGGTGGTGTAGGAGAGTGTGCCCTGGGCGTGCGCGCCGTGGCTGCGTACTGCCTGCAGGGCGGCTTTCATATTGCGCGGGTCGTTCATGGCATCGAAGACGCGGAACACGTCCATGCCGTTTTTCACTGCCCGCTCAACGAAGCGTTCCACCACGTCATCGGCGTAGTGGCGGTAGCCGAGCAGGTTCTGGCCGCGCAGCAGCATCTGCAGCGGGGTTTTGGGCATGGCTTTTTTGAGCTCGCGCAGGCGCAGCCACGGGTCTTCGCCGAGAAAACGAATACAGGCGTCAAAGGTGGCGCCGCCCCAGCACTCCAGCGACCCGTAGCCCACGTCATCGAGCGCGGCGGCAATCGGCAGCATATCGTCAAGGCGCAGGCGGGTGGCGAACAGAGACTGGTGAGCGTCACGCAGGACGACATCGGTAATGGCAATGGTCATGGATCCCTCCGGGAATTAAGCATTAAGGCGGTGATGGTGGTGGATAGCGGCGGCAATGACCGGCTTTAAGCGGGTGAAGTCGTCCACGACGGGCGCGGCGGCGGCAGGTGCCGCCTTCGGCGCCGGAGCCGGTTCAGGGAAGAAGCGGTTGACGGCGGCGGACATGCCGCGGATGGCGAAAATCAGCAGGAACAGAAACGCCAGCACGAACCCCATGCCGAGGAACATCAGGGTGAAGCCTTCACCTAATAGCAGAGCTGCATTAGTCATAAAATAGCCTTCAGGCAGGAGGCACGATAATGGGGCTATTTATGACGATGAAATAATAAGGGTGGATTTCCCTGAGCCGCCCCGGCCAGAGCCCTTGGTTATTATTATCGTCATAACGTATTACCACCATTATCGTGCAATTTACGTAATCAGGTTTATTTGATGAAACTTACGTTCTGGCATATTTCATCAGCGACGATCTCTTTACGCTGATTAAAAATAATTTTGTTCTGTTCAAACAGATTATTCCCATGGGTATCAATAGAAACAATCAGCGGGCCAAACTCTTTAACCCGACAGACCCACAGCGTTTCCGGCATCCCCAGATCGCGCCATTGGGCATCTTCAATTTCTTCCACGCACACGGCGGCTACAACCGCACAACCGGCAGGGAATACGCAGTGCAGCGCTTTGTGTTCAGCACAGCCCTCTTCGGTACCTTTACCCATACCGCCTTTACCCACAATTAATTTCACGCCAGTCTGCGCAATAAACTCTTTTTCGAATTTCTCCATACGCATGCTGGTGGTTGGGCCAACGGAGACCATTTCAAACTTATCGTCTTCGCCTTTAATTGGGCGGACAATGGGGCCAGCGTGTAAAATAGCGCCGCCGCGAACATCTACCGGAAGTTCGCGACCACCTTCAATTAAACGGCGATGGGCTACGTCACGGCAGGTAACAATATGACCGTTGAGATAAATAATATCGCCAGCCTTAATATCCGCTAAATCTTCATCTTTAATTGGCGTAGTCAGGATTTTTTTAGTCATCAGAAATTCACTCCGCTGTGAGACGTAATGGTGTAATTCAAATCTTTATCGAAAACGATATGCCCTTTACGGTGCGACCAGCAGCCGACGTTTACCGCCACGCCGATGGTAGAAGGATGACGCGCGGTGTTTTCAATGTTCACGCCCATAACGGAGGTATTACCGGACATCCCCTGCGGCCCCAGGCCAATTTTGTTAATGCCGTCTTCCAGCATTTTTTCCAGCGAGGCTGCACGCTCATTCTCGTTATGCGAACCGATCGGACGCATCAGCGCTTTTTTCGATAGCAGTGCCGCCGTTTCAACAGAGGTCGCTACGCCCACGCCAACCAGCAGCGGCGGACAAGCGTTGAGGCCGTAGCTGGTCATCACATCCAGTACAAAGCGGGTCACACCTTCATAGCCTGCACCCGGCATCAGCACCATCGCTTTCCCCGGCAGAGAACAACCACCGCCCGCCATATAGGTATAAATGCTGCACTGATCGGAATTGGGAACGATTTCCCAGAAGACCGTCGGCGTACCTTTACCCACGTTTTTACCGGTGTTGTATTCATCAAAAGTTTCTACGCTGTTGTGGCGCAGCGGAGAATCTACAGTTGCTTTGATCACCGCCTCACGCAACAACGCTTCCAGCTCGCCAATCAGCGGAAAGTTCGTCCCGCACTCCACCAGAAACTGAATGACACCGGTGTCCTGGCAGGAAGGTCGATCCAGCTCTTTCGCCAGACGCTGGTTCTCAATCATGGTAGTAAAGATGACGTCGGCCAGTTTACTGGTCTCTTTCTTATGCAAATCTTCCAGTTTTGCAGTGACATCATCAGGCAAAACTTTGCCGGTATATCCCACAAACTTGGCCATAACGTCGGTCATATGGGATATCTGTTCACTTTTGCTCATAAATGCTCCTTAGTCAGAACAGCTTCCGTTAATTACGGATGAAAAGGGAAAAGGATTGGCAGCAGGATCAAGCTGACAATGGTTGAAACGATAATCAGGGGGATACCGGCCTTAGCGTAGTCGACAAATTTATAGCCACCCGCGGAGAGCACCATCATGTTGGCAGGCATACCGATAGGGGTTGCGTAGGCGCAGGAACCGCCAATGACCGTCGCCATCAGAACCGCACGCGGGTCGGCCCCCATGCCTGCGGCAATGGACAAACTCACCGGCACCAATAGCGCTGTCGTTGCGGTATTGGACATAAAGTTGGTCATCACAACGGATAAGGCGAAAACGGCGATCAGCAACATGAACGGTGAGGAGTTTTGCCCCAGCATGCCGATTACATAGTCCGCAACCAGCTTGCCTGCCCCGGTCATTTCCAGCGCTTTTGCCAGCGCCAGGGTGCCGCCAAAGATAAAAATAGTCTGTGAATCAATAGCTTTATAGGCCTGTTTTTCCGTGAGTACGCCGCTTACTACCAGCACAAGAGCGCCAATACAACCGGTCACGGCCAGGCTGACACCGATCTTCTTCTCAAAGATCATGCCGAGGATCGTTGCGATCAACACCACGAGTGAGAGCCGTTGTTTCCACTGTGGAACATGGCTGTAGTCACGTTGCACCCCGACGCTCCCCACCTCACCGCCGGTCGCATTATTCGGCAGAAAGCGATAGCCAATAGTCAGGAAGTAGAGAATGCCGCAGATGAGCATCGGGAGACCGATTTTTGCGTATTCAAAAAAGCCAAAGCCGCCGCCAATATTCTGTAGCGCAGACTGCGCGATAAGATTTCCCGGCGCGCCAATTAACGACAGGTTACCGCCCAACGCAGCGGCAAAAACCAGCGGCATCAGTAGACGAGAACGCGAGAAGCCCGATTTTGCCGCCACGCCGATCACCACCGGAATCAAAACCGCAGCGGTACCGGTGTTAGAGAGGACGCCAGACATCAAACCCACCACCACCATAATGGTGAAGATCAGCTGTTTTTCTGTTTTCGCGAAGCGCGTGATGACGCCGCCCACTTTGTTTGCCATACCGGTCTCGAACAACGCACCGCCCACGATAAACATCGCGACAAAGAGGATGACGTTAGTGTCGATAAAGCCAGCAAAGGCCTGTTTGATATTCAGAACGCCGGTGATAACTAAGGCCACGCAGACAATCATGGAAGTGACGGCCAGTGGCACTTTTTCCCATACAAACATGACGATAGCGAACACCAATAAACATAAGGTAAGGGTAATGGGTTCCATATTTATAATTATCCAATCAATGATATATGATATTGTATCCAATGTTGACAGGGAGAAATTATTCCCATACAAAAACTAAGTCAAATCGTTTCTCAGGAAAGATGCAGGAGTGGGATCTACATCAAGATCGTGGTTAGATCGTTACTGGACGTGATTAATAGAATTGAAGAATTGGTTGAAGCGCCTGCGATGCTCACGCAGGCGAAAAGATCAGGCAGAAGGGTCACCAACATAGCGGGTCAGCATATTCTCCATTGAGCGAATAATGTGTTCGCGCATGCGCTGGCGTGCCAATGTTTCATCATGAAGTTCAAGAGCTTGCAGAATACTTTTATGTTCCTGAATGGAAATCACGGCATACTCTTCTTCGGTGACCTTATGGCCCATCGACAGGCCGTTCCACATATTACAGAGCAACATTTTCATTTTTTCGTTGCCAGCAACATTCCATATTTCCATATGAAATGCCTGATTCAGGTCGGAGTATTCCGCCGAGTTATTTTCCGCGAGAGCCTTTTCAGCGGCATAATGCACCTGGGCTATCCGCGAGATATCGGAGCCAGGACGAGAAGCTTTAGCCACCGCCTCACTTTCTAACAGCGCGCGAATTTCATAGTGTTCACGGATCGTTTGTTCATTGATGCCCAACACCACCGCCCCTTTATTAGGGCGCACTTTTATCAGCCCATCCGCCGCCAGAATCTGAAACGCCTCGCGCACTGGCATACTGGACACGCCGACCATTCCGGCAATGCCTTCTAACGTAATCTCCTGCCCTTCCACTAACTCCCTCGAAAGAATCGCTTTACGCAGCACTGCCGCGACCTGTTCTTTCGCTGAAAGAAGCTTAATCTTCCCTAACTTAGGCTTCTGCACTTTCCCAATCCTTCATATGTTGACGCATTATTTCTGCTAAAGAGAGGAAATAACGCTGCATAACTTGCCCAATCTCATCACGCCGCCCCTGGCGTATGACGTCAGCCAGTTCAGCGAAAAGCTGCGCCGACTCCTGATTATCTTTTTTCAGATGCAAAATAACATAAGAGACATAACCGTCCAGGAACTGCTGATACACCTTTTCCAGATAGCGGTTATTCACATAAGAAATCAGCATCGCATGACACTCCAGTTCGCAGGATTTGTCTTCTGCGACAGCCAGCGCTTGCGCACGTATCAGGAGGGCATCGCCTACTTCGCTGGGTATCAGCGAAAACATTTCGGCGGCCATCGCGGCAATCACGCGAAAAATATGACTCACGCGATCGGCCTCAAGATGCGCGACCTGCATGTGCCTGTTGGGCAGTCGGATTAAAAAACCTTCCTGTTCGAGTGACTGTAGCGCTTCTCGAACCGGCATTCGTGAAAGACCGAGCTGCTCCGCAATACTTTCCTGCGCGAGTTCTTCTCCCGCTTTTATATTGCCGGAAAGAATTTCATAGCGAAGCATTTGCGTAATGTGATCGCGGGTTTGCGTTCTTTGGATCTTTTTCACGACGTTCTCGTTAATAACCGATAAGACGTGAGGAGTTTAGCAGATTTAGTGCTTGATTTCGTGGCTTGTTTACAGTCAAAGAAGCCGGAGCAAAAGCCCCGGCATCGGGCAGGAACAGCTTATTTATTAATAAAATCTTCACCCAACTGAATATCTTTTTTCAGCGTATCCAGCATAGCGTCCAGCGAATGTTGCTCGAAAGCGCTCAGTGTGCCGATGGATTTACGCTCTTCTACGCCGTTTTTACCCAGCAGCAGCGGCTGAGAGAAGAAACGGGCATACTGACCGTCGCCTTCCACATAGGCGCATTCCACCACGCCCTTCTCGCCCTGCAGAGCGCGAACCAGAGAAAGACCGAAACGCGCGGCAGCCTGGCCCATAGAGAGGGTTGCCGATCCGCCGCCGGCTTTCGCCTCGACGACTTCAGTACCGGCGTTCTGAATACGTTTAGTCAGCTCGGCCGCTTCTTGTTCGGTAAAACTTACGCCTGGAATCTGCGACAGCAGCGGCAGAATCGTCACGCCGGAGTGCCCGCCAATCACCGGCACTTCAACTTCCGTTGGCAGCTTACCTTTCAGCTCTGCAACAAAGGTATTAGAGCGGATGATATCCAGCGTGGTAACGCCAAACAGTTTGTTTTTGTCGTATACGCCTGCTTTTTTCAGCACTTCCGCCGCAATCGCAACGGTGGTGTTCACCGGGTTGGTGATAATGCCCACGCACGCTTTCGGGCAGGTTTTAGCGATCTGCTGCACCAGGTTTTTCACGATGCCGGCGTTAACGTTAAACAGGTCGGAACGGTCCATACCCGGCTTACGCGCCACACCCGCAGAAATCAGTACTACGTCAGCGCCTTCAAGCGCCGGGGTTGCGTCTTCACCGGAGAAACCTTTGATTTTTACAGCGGTGGGGATGTGGCTCAAATCAACGGCCACACCGGGAGTCACTGGAGCGATGTCGTACAGGGAGAGTTCTGAACCTGAAGGCAGTTGGTTTTTTAAAAGTAATGCCAGCGCCTGACCGATACCACCAGCAGCGCCGAGGACTGCGACTTTCATCCTAAACTCCTTATTATATGATTAGCTAAGTGTCTATTGCTCCGCGGCGGCGACCTTAATTCACAAATTCAATGATTACAATCCTCACTCATCAAGAATGCGGAGTCGCGCAATTTTGGCTTTTATGCATTTAATTTGCGTAATCCGGATCGGCTGCAACCAGAGAGCAACGTTCTACAGGTGGTGACAATATACCCTACTACCCTCTCAAAACAACATCATTTTGATAACAATTAATTTACTTTTAATCTTATTTGCGAGGCGTGACACAGGCATGTTTCTTGATAACGAAATTTGATAAAATTCCGCTCTTTCATAACATTATTTCAGCCTTAAACAAGGCAGACTGTTTGCATAAAAATTCATCTGTATGCACAATAATGTTGTTTCTACCGCCATATTACGGGTGACTTATGCGAAGCTCGGCTAAACAAGAAGAACTAGTAAGAGCGTTTAAAGCGCTCCTCAAAGAAGAAAAATTCAGCTCACAGGGCGAAATCGTCCTCGCGTTGCAGGATCAGGGCTTTGAAAATATCAATCAGTCCAAGGTCTCGCGCATGTTGACTAAATTCGGCGCAGTGCGTACACGTAACGCAAAAATGGAAATGGTGTACTGTCTTCCGGCTGAACTGGGCGTCCCAACAACATCCAGTCCGTTGAAAAATCTGGTGCTGGATATCGACTATAACGACGCTGTCGTGGTGATTCATACCAGCCCCGGCGCGGCACAACTCATTGCACGCCTGCTGGATTCACTGGGGAAAGCAGAAGGTATTCTCGGCACGATTGCCGGCGACGATACTATCTTCACTACGCCTGCCAGCGGCTTTTCCGTAAGAGATCTGTACGAAGCCATTCTGGAACTTTTTGAACAAGAGCTTTAGTCCCACTTCCTCCGTCGTCGTACGGCGGAGGCACCTTTTTGTCCTCTCCCCTCGCCGCTTTCCTGTACGCCTATCATTTGGCAAATCATGCCCTTAAACATTCACCACATGAATGATAAATCAAAAAAACGCACAAAATGTCAAATTTATTAAGCAATTGATTTTCTTTTATTTTTTAAACGACAGCGGCGAAAAACAGCAATTTTAATTCCATAACGTTATAAAAAATAAAATTTTTAATGTTTTTAAAAAGCAGAAACAATTAGCGTGGTATTAATTAATCGCGTGATTAGTGTATACTTAATTTTGTGATGAGGGTCACGAAACAAAGTCCCCAGTAAAGGAATTCGACGAGGTAAAAATCATGAAAATCAAAACCACTGTTGCAACATTAAGTATTCTGTCCGTTCTCTCTTTTGGCGCTTTCGCCGCAGAACCTATCAGCGCAGAGCAAGCGCAAAACCGTGAAGCAATCGGATCGGTTTCAGTCAGCGCTATCGGCTCATCGCCTATGGATATGAACGCCATGCTGAGCAAAAAAGCGGATGAACAAGGCGCTACGGCCTACCACATTACCGAAGCGCGTAGCGGCAGCAACTGGCACGCCACTGCCGAACTGTACAAATAAAATTCACCTGCCATCGCATATAACGTGTCCTTGCTTCGCGGAGATATCGCATAAGAAAAGCCCATTAATCCGCGAGGTTGACCCTATAAAGGAATAAAAGATCATGAAAACGAAATACATTATCGCATCACTCGGCCTGGCCACTCTGCTCTCTTTCGGCGCAAATGCCGCAGTACATCAGGTCAACGCGGAACAGGCGCAGAATCTGCAACCGATGGGCACCATTTCCGTCTCGCAGATTGGTAGTACGCCAATGGATATGCGCCAGGAGATCGTCGCTAAAGCTGAAAAAGCAGGCGCTAATAGCTATCGCATCATCGAATTAAAAGAAGGTGATAACTGGCACGCCACCGCCGAGTTGTATAAGTAAACCCTCGTCGTCTAACCCGACGACTTGCCCCCGCCTGCCGGGGGCTTTTTTATGCTTTTTCAATGCCGGACATTAAACCGTAGCCGCCCCTCCAGCTCTTCTTCCGCTTCATCAAAGAGTAAAATCAGCGCCCCGTAGCGCCTGCGCAGTTTATCAGGCAGGTGAACGAACTCAATCTCTAGCGGTAGGGGTAAGATATCGCTCATTACCGCATCCCATAATGTATCAAGATCGCTTACTTTCTCACTGGCAAGACCAAACGTCTGCGTAAACTCGCGATAAAAATCGCTTTGGTTTTTAATATCATTAAAATCAAAAGTATAGACATTCATAGCCAGCCACCATCCCCGACAGACAATTGTCTGTTTTACTACTAAGCATCATTATGCAGAGGTTTCACTTCCAGAAACGCTTTTAGCCCCGGAGCACTCTTGCGCTGTTTTTGTATCTCAAATAAGTATAGTCATAAAAAAACCGACGCTTTTGGCATCGGTTCTTGTGGGTTAGCTATCGGTAAGCGCGTTCTGGTATTTATGTAACATACCCGTCAGGCGTTTAACCGGTTCCGTCACCTGCGGCGGCGCCTCCCAGATACGTAATTTCTCCTGATAGATATCCAGCTCATCCAGCAACTGACCAAAGTAGCGTCGCCGTTTATCATCGCTTCCGGCGGAAATAACATGGTCTGCGGTACGACGAAGCTGACGGTGGAACACTGACAGATCTTCATTAACCGGTATCGGCGCGTCGCGCAGACGTTGATGAGCAATGATCATCGTTAGCGCCAGGCGGAACTTCGGCAAATCGCCAGGAAATTTATTCATCAGCAAAAAGAGTTGCTGATATAACGCAGGCAGACGGTTTTCTTTACGGCGTACCACGTTGGTCGTCATTGCCGAGACCGCAGCGGAAACAAACTGATTAAGCAGCACGCGACCGGTTCGATCTTTGGATTTATCACGCACCAGCAGGATGACGATAAACGCCAGCATACAGCCGACAATTTGCCCCAACGCGCTGTCGAGGAACTGGCTGAAATGGAACGTCATCGGATTATCCAACACAATAATGTTAATCGTACTGGCCAGCGCCCCCATCGACCCCAGACGCCGTTTCTGGACCTCAATGCCGATAAAGAACCCCAATACCGCCAGGCTCAAACATAACAACAGCATACTTTGCTGCGTATTGGGAATAATCACCAGGAAATAGAGCAATCCCAGCGGCAACGCCGCCAGAGTGCCATAAATAAAATCGATGCAGACCATGCGCGGATTGGGTAAACGCATCGCCAGCGAGGTCACCACGGCAATCATCACCATCGCGCCATTACCCGATGTCCAGCCGGTCCATAGCCAGAATAATGTCCCCAGAATGCAGGAAAGCGTGGTGCGCCAGAAGTTCACCATCGCATGGTGACGTTCAGCGGATTCCACTTTAACTACGGGCTCGCCTTGCAGGATCTCTTCTTCCGTCGCGCTGATTTTGGTGTTACTGATCACGCCGCGTTTAAGCAATAGATAGCGCGTCGCAGCGCCTACCCAGCTATAAAGCGTGACGGGCGTTTCGCGCTCGCCAGTCCAGACAATGACACGCCGCATCCGTTTTAACTGTCTGTGGACGTCCTGTACCGTTTCAACCGGCGTCTCGAACAGTTCCCGGAATGTATCGGTAATCAGTTCCGGCCGCGTGTTTTGAATAAGATAAGTTTCACAGGATTGCGTAATCAGCGTGAGCGAAAGCGTATTCAACGCTTTCAGGCGGCGGTTAGCGCGTACCCAGCGCGAAGATTCCATATTCAGATTACTTCGCATCCCCTCCAGCGCCGCCGTGCGTCGCACCAGATCGCCCCAGGCGTTGTCGACTTCTTCGCTGTCGCCATGCTTAATACAAAGCTGCATTAGCTGATATTGCGCTACCAGTAAACTGTCCAGTTCGCGATCAACCTCCTGCTTTATCGATCGCGGCGAGAAAAGCAGATCCGCTAAAATAGCGCAGCCAATGCCGATAACGATTTCGCTACAGCGCTCAAGCGCAAATTGCGGCGTGAGCAGCGGCTCCGTCTGAATGGTAATCACAATGATCAGCGCAGTATAACCTGACAGTCCCCACGCATAAGAGTTTTCGATCCGTACTAAAGAGGAGATCCAGGTACAAAAACCGGCCCAGACACAGCACACCAGAATCATCAATAACGGCGCGCGGATCATAGAGATAATAATGATAAGCGCGGCGATACAGCCAATAAACGTCCCGATAATACGCAACATTCCGCGATAACGGATAGCGCCGGAATAGGGTTCTCCGCCGGCGGCAAATGCCGGGCCTGCCGCCACGATCGCGGCGGTCAGCACCGCCCAACGCGGCGTCTCCAGTTGAAAATGGAAGCCGATAAATAATGCCAGCACAATGGCGCACGCCAGCTTTACCGCAAAACGAATGTGCTGGTTGGCAATGGAGAAAATGCCCATGACGATTAACCGAATTCGCGCAGCCGGTGCGCCAGTTTACGGAAGAAGGAGTCCTGGCTTGCGTCACGATCCTGCTTACCGGTGATCACGACGGTTGCCGTCGTACCGGCAGGCCACAAATTCCCCTGCTGCTCGTCGAGCCGGATGCGCACCGGAACACGCTGGGCCAGACGCACCCATTCGAGGTTAGAGTCTATCGTCGCCATCCCTTTCGCATCGCTGGTACTGCTGGCATTCGTTACCCCTGCCGCCACGCTATCGACGGTACCTTTTAATACCCGGTTGCTGCCAAGCGGCGTGATTTCGGCACGATATCCCGGACGCACGCCTTCCAGCTTGGTCTCTTCCATATAGGCCTGCACGTAAAAAGAGTTCTTTTTCACCAGGGCGACGGCCGTGGAACCGCGGGTAATAAATTCACCGGCATAAACATTGAGGTTAGTCACCCAGCCGTCAGCAGGCGCGCGAATAACGGTGCGCTCCAGATCGAGTTTAGCCAGGTCGCGCGTCGCCTGGGCTTTAGCCAGTTGATGCAGTACCGTCTGCAAGACGTTGTTCGCCTGATCGATCTCTTCCCGGGACATCGCCTGTACGCCGAGGCGATTACGGCGACCGGCTTCCTGGCGTTTTTCCTGCGCCAGTACCTGATAATAGGCTACATCAGCTTCCGCTTCCGCCAGCGCTTTTTGATAGCGTGGCTGATCGATGGTAAACAGGACCTGATCCTTTTTCACCAGTTGGTTATCATGCACGTTTACATGGGTAATCAGGCCCGCGACATCCGGGGCAATAGCGACGACATCGGCGCTAAAACGCGCGTCGCGCGTCCAGGGAGATTCGGTGTAATACACCCAGGCGCGGAAAATGGCGATAAAGGCCAGAATAACCAGTACGAGGGTAATGGCCGTACGGGAGAGTTTTCTTGTTAGTGTTTTCACTTCAACCTCAAACGAACAGGCGCGATATTAAATAAAACAGACAACAATACAGCGCGGTATTGAACAGAGCCGGATGCCAGACAAAATCATAGATGCCCGTCGGCACAAGCATCCGACGCACCAGCCAAAAAATAGCCAGTGACAAAAGCAATTCGAAAAATATCGGTGGGAAGGAAAGACCAAACACCACGATAACGGGAAACAGACTCATGTTGACCTTGATTTCTGAGAGAGAGCAGGCGATAGATTGTTAAGCTACATCGCCGCAGAGAAGGGCAAGAGACGCCAGGCGAGAGCGACATAGCTCTTATTCGAATAATAGTATATTAACGTAATTGTTATGCTGTTATCTATATTATGTGATCTAAATCACTTTTAAGCCAGAGTGAATAATGGAACGATTAAAACGAATGTCGGTATTCGCCAAAGTTGTCGAGTTTGGCTCTTTTACCGCCGCAGCCAGACAGCTGCAAATGAGCGTATCGTCCATCAGCCAGACTGTGGCGAAACTGGAAGATGAGCTTCAGGTTAAATTGCTCAACCGCAGCACACGCAGCATTGGGCTCACCGAAGCTGGAAAAATCTATTATCAGGGCTGTCGTCGTATGCTGCATGAAGTGCAGGATGTTCACGAGCAGCTTTACGCTTTTAATAACACGCCTATCGGTACATTGCGTATCGGCTGTTCTTCAACCATGGCGCAAAATGTGCTGGCCGGGCTTACCGCAAAATTATTAAAAGAGTATCCCGGTCTGGCGGTCAATCTGGTGACAGGAATTCCGGCCCCGGATTTAATTGCCGACGGGCTGGACGTGGTGATCCGCGTGGGCGCGCTGCAAGACTCCAGCCTGTTTTCCCGTCGACTCGGCGCGATGCCGATGGTTGTGTGCGCCGCCAAGCCGTACCTCGCTCAGTACGGCGTCCCGGAAAAACCCGCCGATCTCAGTAGCCATTCCTGGCTGGAATATAGCGTGCGCCCGGATAATGAGTTTGAACTTATCGCGCCGGAAGGAATTTCTACCCGACTGATTCCACAGGGGCGGTTCGTCACTAACGATCCGATGACGCTGGTACGCTGGCTGACCGCCGGAACCGGAATCGCTTATGTGCCGCTGATGTGGGTGATCGATGAGATCAATCGTGGCGATCTGGAGATCCTGCTGCCTCGCTATCAGTCCGATCCCCGTCCGGTGTACGCGCTGTACACCGAAAAAGATAAGCTGCCGCTTAAAGTGCAGGTAGTGATTAACGCGTTAACTGACTATTTTGTCGATGTCGCACACCTGTTTCAGGGAATGCACGGGCGAGGGAAAGAAAAATAAAAACACCGGGTAATTGCTGAAGACGATTGTAGGTCAGATGCCACCCGACGCAGACATTGCCTGATGGCGCTGCGCTTATCAGGCCTGGGCGGCACACACCACAGGCCTGATAAGGCGGACAGTTATGCGGTGCCGCCAACCGTCAGGTTATCGACTTTCAGCGTCGGCTGGCCTACGCCTACCGGCAGACTTTGACCCTCTTTACCGCAGACCCCCACCCCGTTATCCAGCTTAAGGTCGTTGCCGACCATGGAGATCTGTTGCATCGTTTCAATGCCTGATCCAATCAACGTCGCGCCCTTCACCGGCGTCGTGACTTTGCCGTTTTCAATCAGATACGCTTCCGAGGTAGAGAACACAAACTTGCCGGAGGTGATATCCACCTGACCGCCGCCAAAGTTAGGCGCATAGATGCCGTATTCAACGGATTCGATAATTTCCTGCGGCGTTGACTGCCCCGCCAACATATAGGTATTCGTCATACGCGGCATCGGCAGATGCGCATAAGATTCGCGACGCCCGTTACCGGTCGGCGCAGCGCCCATCAGGCGCGCGTTCAGCTTGTCCTGCATGTATCCTTTCAGTACGCCATTTTCAATCAATACGTTGTACTGGCCTGGCGTACCTTCATCATCGATAGCAACGGAGCCGCGACGGTTCATCATTGTGCCGTCATCCACTACGGTGCAAAGCGCGGAGGCAACCTGCTCGCCGATCTGACCGCTAAATACAGACGTCCCACGACGGTTAAAATCACCTTCCAGCCCGTGCCCGACCGCTTCGTGCAGCAATACGCCCGGCCACCCGGCGCCCAGAACCACCGGTAACGTCCCCGCTGGCGCAGCGACCGCGGAGAGATTAACCAGCGCCATGCGTACCGCTTCTTTCGCCCACGCGTCAGCGCGAACCTCGCCGTCGAGATCGGCAAGAAAATACTCATAACCAAAGCGACCGCCGCCGCCGCTGGCGCCGCGCTCGCGTTTACCGTCTTCTTCCACCTGCACGCTAACGGACAAACGCACCAGTGGACGGACATCCGCCGCCAGCGTCCCGTCGGTCGCCGCCACGAGGATTAATTCATATACGCCGGTCAGGCTGGCGTTAACTTCCTGCACGCGTTTATCGGCTTCTCGCGCCGCTTTATCAACGCGTCTGAGGATATCCAGCTTCTCTTCGCGGCTCATACTTTGCAGCGGATCAAGGGTGGTGTAGAGCGGCTGATGCGCTACGGCGGCGAGCGTTTTTACCTTGCCTTCGCCGTTCTCGCGTACAATGGTTCGCGCTGCCTGCGCACTCTGCTCCAGCGCCAGGAGGCTTATCTGATCAGCATAAGCAAAACCGGTTTTTTCGCCGCTAATGGCGCGAACGCCAACGCCCTGGTCGATATTATATGAACCATCTTTAATGATGCGGTCTTCTAAAACCCAGGATTCGTGATAGCTCGACTGAAAATAGAGGTCGCCATAATCAAGACGGCGTTCGGCCAGTTGGCCCAAAATAGCGAACAGATCCTGATGGTTCAGGCCATTCGCCGCTAGCAATTGTTCACTTACCAGGTTCAGACTCATCGTTTTTGCTACTCATTGATTTCTGCCGGATGGCGGTTCACGCCTTATCCGGACTACGTTGTTAGATTGTGCAAACCGGATAAACGCAGCGCCGTCCGGCATGACTATTTACTGAGAGTGGGGCAATTCCTCGCCCCCGTCAAATCATTGCTGGCTTTCTTTTCTCGGTTGGCGCAGAACTTCGTTGATCTGCGGCGCATCGACCGGACCGGTAATGCGATAACGCAGAATGGAGACCTTGCTCCATAGCGGCCCCAACACTTTACTGGCGGCAAATACCGCCGCGCCGACAATCGGGTTAACGGCAAACGCGGCGGCGACGCCCACGGTGGCGGAAATTTCCGGCGCGACAACGGCCTCCATATCAAGACGACGACGCACCAGATCAACAGAACCTTTCATTGCAATATCCGCTTCCAGCCCATCCACCAGCGTATCGTCAGTATGTAGGACGCCATCTTTAATCCACGCGGTACTATGAATAGAGTCGAAATAGAAGCCCTCGCTAAAGGTATCTCTGAAGTCAAACCGCAGCTTACGCAGCAACGCATCAAAACTGAGCAGCCGCAGTAGCTGTCCGGCATGACCGCTACTGAGATCAGTAAACTCGCCTTTACCCAGACGCGTGCGTAAAATCCCGTTGAGCGTGGCTTCATCAGGTTGCCAGGGCGGGTTTCGCCAGTGCAGATCGTAATCTACGTTAAAAGACGCGTTCTGGATTGGCGTCGAGATACCGAAGAACCCGGCAGCCGTGTCGAGGTTACTACCATGCAGACTACCTTTCAGCGAGGTTCGTTCATTACCCGGCGCATTCACCCACTCGCCGTTCGCTTTCAAACGGGCGAATCCGGTATCGATCAGGCCATTCGCCAGAGTCAGCGTATTGCCTTTGATGGCGAAATCGCCATCAATACGCCCATATTTTTGCCCCCATAGCCAGCACTCTTCGCAGCGAAGCTGTAAGTCCGGCCAGCCACGGAAGCTAATCGTGTTCGCCGAAGCCAACGGCGATGTCGGCGTTGGTGACGAGGCGTGCGTTTTTGCGACGCCAGGGTTGTAGTACAGGTACTTAATGTTCGCCAGCCACGGCGCATGGTTGCGCATGAGCAGCGTGGCGTTCACCTCACGGCCCTGCGCTTCAATTTTTGTTCCGTTCAGCGAGGGGGCTGAAACGACGCTCAAATTGTTCCACTGCTGACCGCCCAGCGATAGCGCGGGAGTACGCAACGTGACGCGTTGAGGAAACTCGGCCGAACTGCTCACGTTATCCGCCGCGCCTTTCTGGAATAACGCCAGCCATTGCGCGCCATCCAGCGCCGGCAGATTGAGCTCAACGCCTTGTTGAGCAGGTAATGGCGGAATCGTCCGGCTGTCCGTCGTCCAGATAGCCCGATCCAACGTCAGCTTCTGATTTAATAACCAGCGGCTGTTAAAGTGATTTTTACTCCCTGCGCTCCCCGTTAGCGCAAAACTTTTCAGGTTGCCGTCAGCCTGAATGTTCACCGGAATGGCTTCGCCTGCGGGTTTATTTAGCGGAGAAGGTAAGTGACTGCTCACATTTCTCAGATCGCCATTCAGCTCGATGTGATAAGTGGTGTCAGCGTGATACGGAAGATCGATGCCGACTTTACCATTCCACGTCACGCTGCCGCTCAGGGCGTCATTCAGTTGCGGCGGTAAGACGCCCATACGCGTTGGCTGCCAGTTACCGTTCAGGTTGACGGCGACCTGATAGGCTTTTGCCCCTTCCGTCGTACTGAAATCCAGGTTCAGCGGCTGATTAAACCAGTTTGCCGTCAGCGGCCCGCTTTTTAGCGCGCCATTCACAAAGCTGAATTTACCGTTCAGATTTTTGAGCGTGCTGTTTAGCGGCTTAATAAACAGACTGTTATTACGCAACGAGACATCACCCTCAGCGGTAACCTGTTCGCCATCCAGCGGAATATCAAGATGTAAGCGAGCATTCACATCGCCATCTAACTGGAGCTCCGCCAGCGTCGAGCCAAGCGAGTCTTTTAGTGGCGTCTCGTCGAAATAAGGCCCAACGGCTTTTCCCGGCCCGTTAATATCGGCATCAATGAGCAGTTTCTCTTTGGAATAATCCGGAATCGCCGCCGCGAGTTTGCTGGCCTTCACCCCGCCCAAATCGACGCTATCCGAACGCATCCACAGGCCGTCGTTCAGGAAATCCAGTTCAATGTTGAGATTTTTTAGCGCCGGCCAGTCGGGTTGAAAGGCAAACGTCGCATTGCGTAGCGGCACCAGCACTTCAAACTGACCTTCGTTATGCTTATAGGGAAAGAGGTGCGGGTTACCACCGTAAACCAACGTGGCGTTATCCGCCTCGCCGCCCTGAATTGCGCCGCTAAGGTAATCGACCAGCGCTTTGCCCATCAGGTTTTCCGGAAAATAGCGCCACGCCTGAGATCCATCGTCGGTACTGATTCCGGCCAGAATACCCAGCCACGGTTCGTCGCCCGTCGGTTGCAGATAGCGGAACCCGCCGCGCGCGTGTACCGCCTTTGCTTTGACGTCAATGTCGCGGCCATCAAGCTGAAAGCCGTTCTCATTCTTCAACCAACTAAGCGTCGCGACGCCGTTTTCAATTTCCAGCGGCGCGCGAAAAACGGTTTCATAGGGCATCTTAGCCTGCTGCATCGCAACCTTCATCTGCCCGTCTTCTACGCTTCCCGCCAGCGTACCGGAAAAATGTTCCGCGCCGGGCAACAGCTTCCACTGTTTCCAGGCAAGATTTTCCCACGATGCCTGAAAACGCGTTTTTTCGGTGGCCTGTAGCGGAATATCCAGCGCCAGTGTGGCGATCTTTCCGCTCGGCTGCGTAGCCTGCCATATTTCGCCCAGCACAGGCGACAGTTTAGCCGCCAGCGGACGTAATGCTTCCAGCCCCGCCAGTTCAAGATTACTGGCGCGAATGCGTAGCTCATCGCTACGTGTGTGATTCTCGCCGCCGACGTCCTGCTGCGGGAGCCAGGCCACGGTTAAGGCTCCGCTCGGCCAGGGTTTACCATCAAGCGTAATCCGTGTGTCCGGAATATAAAACTGCCAGCCCGGCTGCTCACGGCTAATCTGCGCCGTCAGGTTATCGACAGACAACGTGTGCGTCGTGTTATCGCCCAACCAGCTTGCGCCGCCCTGTTTCAGCCAGACGTCTCCTCCGGCGATTTCACCTTTACTGAGCGTCATCCAGCCTTCCAGACTGAAACGCGCCGTCTGGAGCGCCACATTATCCTGCATCCATTTGCCCAGCCACGGCTTGACGTCAATATCGTCGGCCTGTAACCAGACTCTGCCGTTATTTAGCAAACCGTCGTCATCGCGTAAATCCATCCGCACCTGCATCACGCCGTGCTGCCCGGTCAGGCTGGAGAGACTGACCTCGCCTTCGGCGCGGTGCCGCTCTTTGCCGTTTAGCCAGGTAAGCTGTGGGATCGCCAGCTCCGCGCGTTGTCCGGAAAGCGTCAGAAAACTGATTTGGCTATCGCGCAGATCGAAATGATCGAACTGCCGCAGGAAAAGATCGCTTAAACGGCTGGTTTCGATGCCTTCGCCGTCGCTGCTTTGAAGAGGCGTGTTGGTGCGGAAATTGAGTTGCCAGAAGGTCAGGTCGCGAAACTGCCAGCGCATATGCAACAGGCTTTGCCAGACGTCCAGCGCCAGCGTAACGCGTTTTATCGACAGTTCGCCGCCATCTTTCAGGGCGGCATGAATATTATGCGCTTCCAGCGTAGGGCCAAAATTTTGCCAGCTTGCGGAGAGTTGGCTGGCGGCCACCGGCACGCCGGTCACAGACTCAATTTTATTCAGGATAGCCGGACGCCAGGCGTCAAGATGAGGCAACGCCAGGCGCAGCCCGCTAACCAGCAGCGCTGCAATGACGATGAGCGCGGCTCCAGTGAGCAATAAAATCCCCGGCAATCGCCTCACGCGTCTCTCCTTGTCTGCCAAAAAATACGACTCACAACCTTGCTTTGCCGGACGGCGGCGTGAACGCCTTATCCGGCCTGCAAATACTCGTACGGGTCGCGGTCTTTTACATCATTACGACGTCAAACTGCTCCTGGTTATAAAGCGGTTCGACCTGAACTTTAACCTGTTTGCCGACAAAGATTTCGACTTCCGCCAGCGCGTGTGATTCTTCGCCTTTCAGCGCTTCCGCCACCGCAGGAGAAGCATAAACCAGGAAGCGATCGGAGTCATAAGCGTGATGAACACGTACAATTTCACGCATGATCTCATAGCAGACGGTTTCCACCGTTTTTACCGTCCCGCGGCCATGACAGGTTGGACATTCGTTACAAAGCACATGTTCCACGCTTTCACGAGTCCGTTTACGGGTCATTTCCACCAGCCCCAGCGGCGAAAAACCGTTAATACTGGTTTTCACGCGATCCTTACTTAACGCCTGTTCCAGCGAATGCAGCACCCGGCGGCGATGATCTTCATTATTCATGTCGATAAAATCGATAATGATAATGCCGCCCAGATTACGCAGGCGTAGCTGGCGGGCAATGGCCTGAGTCGCTTCAATATTGGTATTAAAAATGGTGTCGTCGAGATTACGGTGTCCGACAAACGCGCCGGTATTGATATCTACCGTCGTCATCGCTTCGGTTTGGTCGATAATCAGATAACCGCCAGACTTGAGTTCAACCTTACGCTCCAGCGCGCGCTGGATCTCATTTTCCACGTCATAAAGATCGAAGATCGGCTGATGGCCACTGTAATGCTCCAGCTTACTGGTCATTTCCGGGATGTATTCTGCGGTAAACTCCAGCAGCGACTCATAGGTCAGACGTGAGTCGACGCGAATTCGGTCCAACTGCGCATCGGCGAAATCGCGCAGCACGCGCTGCGCCAGCGCCAGTTCGCCATACATCTGGTAGCGCGTTTGCGGACGCTTTTTGCGCTCCATTACTTTCGTCCAGACGCGCTTGAGATAGGCGGCGTCAGACGCGAGATCCTCTTCACACACGCCTTCCGCTGCGGTACGAATAATAAACCCGCCCTGTTCGTCGCAGTATTCCGCCACCACCTTTTTCAGGCGCTCGCGTTCACTTTCGCTTTCGATGCGCTGGGAAACGCCAACGTGTGACGCGCCGGGCATAAAAACAAGGTAACGGGAGGGCAACGTGATGTCCGTGGTCAAACGCGCGCCTTTCGTGCCGAGCGGATCTTTCACTACCTGCACCATCAGATCCTGTCCCTGACGCACCAGTTCGGAGATATCGCGCACGGTAAACTGTTTTTGCTCGTCGCCCGCCACGCATTCGGTATGCGGCATAATGTCGGAAGCGTGAAGAAATGCGGCTTTATCCAGCCCAATATCTACAAAAGCCGCCTGCATACCTGGAAGTACACGACTTACACGACCTTTGTAGATATTGCCTACGATTCCGCGTCGCGCTTCGCGCTCAATATGGATTTCCTGAAGAATACCGCCATCAATGTACGCCACGCGCGTTTCCGATGGCGTTACGTTTACCAACAATTCAGCCGTCATGTTTATCCCTTTTATCACGCAGTGCGTTAAAATGACTCAACAACTCATACGTTTCAACCAGCGGTAAGCCGACCACGGCGTGATAGCTGCCATTTATCTTCCTGACAAAACAGCCACCCCGCCCCTGAATACCGTATGCACCTGCTTTATCTAAAGGCTCGCCGCTGGCGACATAGCCAGTAATATCCTGCGCAGAAAGCGTGCGGAAAGTCACCTCCGTTACCACCAGACAATCCAGCGTCTGCTGCGAGTCCGCAAGCGCAACAGCAGTCATCACCTGATGCGTATTTCCGGAAAGCAAACGCAGCATTTCTGCGGCATGAGCGGCGTCGCGCGGCTTTTCCAGCACCTCGCCGTTTAACACGACTATCGTATCCGCGCCCAACACCGGCAGATCACGGGGAACCAGCGCCACGCCAGCCTGCGCCTTTTCGCGCGCCAGCCGAACAACATACTGCTGCGCGCTTTCCTGAGCACGCCGTTGCTCTTCAATACCAGGCACGACCTGCTCGAATGAAAATCCAAGTTGAGTCAATAATTCCTGGCGACGCGGGGAACCGGAAGCAAGATACAGAGTTGTCATATCGACCTTTATTGCACAGCAAACTGCTGGCGTACTTTACGCATCAGCAAAAAGAGCCAGGGCCACAGCACGCCATTGACTACACTACTCCAGAACACTTCCGGTCTGAAAGAGACGTTGATCACTAAAAACTCGGCCCAGAAAACAATAATGTCCACGGCCAGTGAAAGCAACATTACCACCAGCGCCTGCTGCCAGAGCGCCAGGTTACGGAAGAGCTGGAATTTCAGAGCGACCAGATAGGCGACAATACTCATCGACAGAGCGCGCACGCCAAGTGTGGAACCGCTGATGAGATCAAGTATGGCACCCATCACAAATCCCGTCCCCACATTTACGCGGTGCGGCAGGGCCAGAATCCAGTACAGTAAGATGAGCAAAACCCAGTTTGGCCGGAAAACAATGATGTCGTCCGGCCAGGGCATGATTTGCAGCAACAGCGCAATAAGAAACGAGAGCCAGATAACCCAGCGCCCCTGGCTACGATAGCTCGCCACCATTACCCTCCCGGCGCACGCGCAGGCGGCGTGGTCGCGCCCGAAGGCGATGGTTGCGTTGATACCGGCGCCGTCTGGCCCGCAGATGGCTGAGTAATCCCCGTCGCCGGGTCCGGCACTGGCGCCGGCGGCCCCATCGCATCCGGAGAAGGCAACACCTGCGGCATCATCTGCATCAGGCGCTCATTGGCGACGCGGTGAACCTCTTCCGGCGTCATCGGATTGGCGCCGTTACGATCGGCTCCCCACAACAGCAGCAGATAGCGTAAACGCTGCAAACCCGCGGTTGGACGTGCCTGAATGACGGTATAGGCGCGCTGAGTGTCCAGCTTGACGGAGGAGACCACCGCCACCGGATACCCTTCCGGGAAACGCCCACCAAGTCCGGACGTTACCAGCACATCGCCAACGCGAATATCGGTATTGGCGGGCAGATGTTCAAGCTGAAGATCGTCAGTGCAGCCGTTACCGGCGGCAATCACGCGGATGTCATTGCGCAGTACCTGAATCGGCAGCGCATGAGTCGCATCGCAAATCAGCAGTACGCGACTGGTCAGTTTCGCCACGGCGACAACCTGCCCTACGACGCCTTTGTCGCTAATGACCGGTTGACCTTCATATACGCCATTAACGCTGCCTTTATCGATAACGACCTGATCGCTGTAAGGATCGTTAACCGTTGAAATAACCTGAGTCACCATTTTCTGCTCGTCCTGACGCAGCGGCGACCCCAGCAGCTCGCGCAACCGCGCGTTCTCCTGTTTGTACTGCCCCAGCATCAGCAGGTCGCTGTTTTTTAGCAGTAATTCCTGGCGCAGCGCCCGATTTTCCAGCTCAAGCTGGTCGCGAGAAGCCAGCGTTTGCGACACGCTGTCGAGCAGTTCACGAGGGCCGTTTGAAATAAAATAGAAAGGACTGACGGCAGTGTCCATGTACGTTCGGATTTGACTGAACGTCCCCAGGCGGCTGTCGGCAATGATAACGCCGAGCGCCACCAGCACCGCCAGAATAAGGCGAATCTGTAGCGACGGGCCACGGCTAAAAATTGGCTTCATAGGCTATGCGTATTCTCGCGTCGGAGAGGCAGGACAATCCAGGGATAATCCTGCCCGTATCCAACTACTCTTCGCTGAACAGGTCGCCGCCGTGCATATCGATCATTTCCAGCGCCTTGCCGCCGCCGCGCGCCACACAGGTCAGCGGATCTTCAGCAACCACGACAGGAATGCCCGTCTCTTCCATTAACAGACGGTCAAGGTTACGCAGCAGCGCGCCGCCGCCGGTGAGCACCATACCGCGCTCGGAGATGTCTGACGCCAGCTCCGGCGGACACTGTTCCAGCGCCACCATTACCGCGCTGACGATACCGGTCAACGGTTCCTGCAACGCTTCCAGAATCTCGTTTGAGTTCAGGGTAAAGCCGCGTGGAACGCCTTCCGCCAGGTTACGGCCACGCACTTCGATCTCGCGGACTTCGTCGCCCGGATAAGCGGAACCGATTTCGTGTTTAATACGTTCTGCGGTGGCTTCACCAATCAGAGAACCGTAGTTACGACGAACGTAATTAATGATGGCTTCGTCGAAACGGTCACCACCAATACGGACAGAAGAAGAGTAAACCACGCCGTTCAGGGAGATCACGGCAACTTCAGTGGTACCACCACCGATATCCACAACCATTGAACCGGTTGCTTCAGAAACTGGCAGACCTGCGCCGATCGCGGCCGCCATCGGCTCTTCGATCAAAAAGACTTCACGGGCGCCTGCGCCCTGAGCGGATTCACGAATTGCGCGGCGTTCTACCTGCGTCGCGCCGACCGGCACGCATACCAGTACGCGCGGGCTTGGGCGCATAAAGCTGTTGCTGTGCACTTGTTTAATAAAGTGCTGGAGCATTTTTTCGGTCACAAAGAAGTCAGCGATAACGCCGTCTTTCATCGGACGGATCGCAGCGATATTGCCCGGCGTACGGCCCAGCATCTGCTTCGCATCATGACCGACTGCAGCCACGCTTTTCGGCGAACCGGCACGATCCTGACGAATGGCCACAACGGAAGGCTCATTCAATACGATGCCTTGTCCTTTTACATAAATGAGGGTATTCGCGGTACCCAGGTCAATGGACAGGTCATTGGAAAACATGCCACGAAATTTTTTCAACATACTAAGGGATAATCCTGAAAGCTGGGGCGGAAAACAAAATCCGCTTACTTTACCAACCACACGCAGCAGCGACAAGGCGCAAAAATCATCTGCTACGGTGAAAATTAGTGCAGTTCGTTTCCTTTGTTACAAATCTCGGCCTGAGTCCCTCAGGGCTGAAAAAATCAGCAGCAATCCTCGCCTTCGTTTGCAACCTGTCAAAGGTCATTCACCTGCATATTTGCTGCAACAATCTGGCGAGCAGACAAGCACACCCCCATGAGGCGCAGCGCGCGTTATTCTACGTGAAAACAAATTAAACGGCAGGTTAAACCGAGTATCTTTGCGAATATTTTTTCACGTTTGTGTCAAGTAGTTGGGAGGAGGCAAAAAAATCACCCTGCCCGCCAGCCACGCCGCGTTTTGTCAGCGTCTGCCACTCGCCGCGCGAACGGACGCCTGTCGCGTAAACCTGCGTAGGCGTGCCCGCGCAGGCCTCTACCAGACTTTGAACCAGAAGCTGGTTTTCCGTTCGCTTCTCAATGTTTCTGACCAGACTCGGATGCAGCTTGAGTAATTCCACATTGAGCGCTTTAATCCAGCTCGTGCTAACCAGCGTCAAACCCGCCTGTGTCACCGCCACCCGAACGCCAAGCGCATTGACTAAGCGAAGGATGGGTTGTAACCGACTGATGTGTTGACAAACATCTGCCTCCGCAAGTTCAATAATTATGCGATTTCGCTGTGATTTTTCACACTGCATTAACGTATCGCGCAACCAGCGCTGAAAACGCGGACGAATCAGCGACTCAACCGTCAACTGCATTGCCAGATTTTCATCCGGCCAGTAGCCCAGCAACGTAATCAGGCGGCTAATTTGTAATCTGTCATACTCTTCCGATAAACCAAATTGCAACACCATCGGCATATACTCCGCCGAGCTCACCTCTTCTTTACCGTCATAGATGCGACACATCAATTCCCGATGATGTACGCGACCTTCTCGCGTGACCGCTGGTTTTTGATAAAGTCGCGGTCCACCCCGGTTCAGCATCTGCTCAATCAATGTGCGCCAGCGCACATTGCCGCGCCCTTTTTCCGGCAGAGTGTCGTCGTAGATAGCCCAGCTATTTCCCCCCTGCAGGGCGGCATTCCGCGCCGCGGCTTCAGCATGTTCCATCACCTGCTCGGTGGACTGTCCGCTGCGCCAGGCGCAAATGCCGATATGTACCATATCGTCACGATCGAGCATTTTGTTAGCCGGTAGCGCATCGACAGCTTTTAAAAGTTGTCCGGCAATACTTTCCGCTTCTTTCAGCGTTCGATGCGGTAGCAGCACGGCAAAGTCGCTGCGGTGATAACGCGCCAGCAGCGAGCCAGGGTAACGCATAATAAATGTCGATAGCAGATTGATAAGCATAAACATCTGCTCTTCCGCCTGATTGCCTCCCAGGCTGTCGCGCAGAAGATTGAAGTCTGGCAAGCGGATCATCATCACCACGCCATGCACTCCCACTTTTTCCTGATCTTCCAGCAGCGTCGCCAGTTGGTTATCAAAGAACAGACGGTTACCGAGTCCGGTTTTGGTGTCCTGCGCGGCGTAGGAGCGAATGAGGGTGTCCAGGCGGCTACGCTGTTCGTGAGCAAACTGAATTTCGGAAAGCAATACATCAAGCGCGCTACTGGTGCGCGCTGGCCATTCGTAAACAGAACCGCGGACATTCGCCCCGCGTTCGCCGTTCAGAATACGCGTTGAGCGAATTTCCAGAAGCTCTTGCCCGGAAAGCTGCCGCTGCAGCCAGCGCACCGATAAAAACAAAATCAGAACGATAAAACCGATCGCCAGCGTTAGCGGCGCCGTGGTGATCAGTGAGTGAAAATAGTTACCCATCGGGTCCTGATAAGCCAGACGTAGCGACATTCCTGGATGTTTTATCAGCGGTACGACCAGCTCGCGATACATGTCGCTGGTGCCGGCTGGCCGATAACCTCTGGCACGAGAATGGCTGTAGACGCTGCGCTCCCCCTGCAACAGATCGACACGCACAATATCGGAAGCGATCATGAGTTCGTCGATTTGCGGCGTCAGCGAGACAATATCATGGGTCACCAGGTGCGTATCAATGGCTGTCGCCGTCGCCTGCACACGGCTGACATACTTATACTGTACGGCGTTATAAAAGCTTAGCGAGCAACCTATCAGAGTCACGAAGATCGTTAACCCCGTGAGCAGCGTGATAAAAGCTGAGAATTTCGTCGTTAATCGCATCCTTGAGTTAACTCCGACGGTTATAAACAGTATGAAAAAGCGAATCTGAAGGCGGAATTCGCCACGGCGCGCAATGAAGCAGGCATACTACCAAAATGGATCTATCTGGCAATTTATTGCGTTGCATCGGCATCACGTTTTAATTAGCGAGTATAGTCTTCGTAGCTATTTTTCCAATCTACCATGTAAAGTGAGGACAGGTTATGCAGGCGTTGATCTTAGAACAGCAGGACGGTAAAACCCTCGCATCCGTGCAACATCTCGAAGAGAGTCAACTGCCGGCAGGTGATGTGACGGTGGATGTCCACTGGTCCAGCCTGAATTATAAAGATGCTCTGGCTATCACCGGAAAAGGGAAAATTATCCGTCATTTTCCGATGATTCCTGGTATTGATTTCGCCGGCACCGTTCACGCAAGCGAAGATCCTCGCTTTCATGCAGGCCAGGAAGTACTACTGACTGGCTGGGGCGTGGGCGAAAACCACTGGGGCGGCCTGGCCGAACGCGCACGCGTTAAAGGCGACTGGCTGGTCGCGCTGCCTGCGGGACTGAGCAGCCGTAACGCCATGATCATCGGCACCGCCGGTTTTACCGCCATGCTGTGCGTCATGGCGCTTGAAGATGCAGGTATTCGCCCGCAAGACGGTGAGGTTGTCGTCACCGGTGCCAGCGGCGGCGTGGGCAGCACTGCCGTTGCATTACTGCATAAGCTGGGCTATCAGGTTGCAGCAGTATCAGGACGTGAAAGCACCCACGGCTATCTTAAGAGCCTGGGAGCTAACCGTATTCTCAGCCGCGATGAGTTTGCTGAATCTCGCCCGTTGGAAAAACAGCTATGGGCCGGTGCAATTGATACCGTTGGCGATAAAGTGCTGGCGAAAGTGCTGGCACAGATGAACTATGGCGGTTGCGTGGCCGCCTGCGGCCTGGCGGGCGGCTTCGCGCTGCCGACCACCGTTATGCCATTCATTCTGCGTAATGTGCGTTTGCAAGGGGTAGACTCGGTGATGACCCCACCGGCACGTCGCGCAGAAGCCTGGGCGCGTTTGGTTAAGGATCTGCCGGAATCGTTCTATGCTCAGGCCGCCACAGAGATTACGCTGGCGGATGCGCCGAAGTTCGCCGATGCCATCATCAATAATCAGGTTCAGGGCCGTACGCTGGTGAAGATAAAATAACGTCACGTATAAAAAAATTTACACTTAATTAACTATTTATTTTTACACATTGACACACTCCCTGTCATATTCACTACACGCCATGTTGTGGTGGGTAGACCGGGAGTCTGTGATGAAAAAGATACGTCCATTAACAGAAGCCGATGTGACTGCGGAATCGGCTTTTTTTATGCAGCGCCGACAGGTGCTAAAAGCATTAGGCATCAGCGCGGCCGCCTTATCCTTACCCTCAACGGCGCAGGCCGATCTCTTCAGTTGGTTTAAAGGCAACGATCGTCCGAAAGCGCCTGCCGGTAAACCGCTTGAGTTTAGTCAGCCTGCCGCCTGGCGAAGCGATTTAGCGTTAACGCCGGAAGATAAGGTGACGGGCTACAACAATTTCTATGAGTTTGGCCTTGATAAAGCCGACCCGGCGGCCAATGCCGGAAGTCTGAAAACCGAACCGTGGACGTTGAAAATCAGCGGGGAAGTCGCGAAGCCATTTACGCTGGATTACGACGATTTAACACATCGTTTCCCATTAGAAGAGCGTATCTATCGAATGCGCTGCGTCGAAGCGTGGTCCATGGTCGTGCCGTGGATTGGTTTCCCTTTATATAAGCTACTCGCGCAGGCACAGCCCACCAGCCACGCTAAATATGTGGCATTCGAAACGCTATACGCGCCGGATGATATGCCAGGACAGAAAGATCGCTTTATTGGCGGCGGACTGAAATACCCTTATGTCGAAGGGCTACGTCTGGACGAAGCCATGCATCCGCTGACTCTGATGACCGTTGGCGTCTATGGTAAGGCGTTACCCCCGCAAAACGGCGCGCCTATTCGACTCATCGTTCCATGGAAGTATGGTTTTAAAGGTATTAAATCTATTGTCAGCATTAAACTCACCCGCGAACGTCCGCCAACCACCTGGAATTTGTCGGCTCCCAACGAATATGGTTTTTATGCCAATGTGAACCCGCATGTGGATCATCCACGCTGGTCTCAGGCTACCGAACGCTTTATTGGTTCAGGCGGTATCCTTGATGTGCAAAGGCAGCCGACGCTGCTGTTTAACGGCTACGCCAATGAAGTCGCTTCGCTGTATCGCGGTCTCAATTTGCGGGAGAATTTTTAAGTGCGTCTGACAGCAAAACAGATAACCTGGCTAAAAGTTTGTCTGCATCTTGCCGGTTTTTTGCCGCTTCTGTGGCTCTTTTGGGCGATAAATCACGGTGGACTCAGCGCAGACCCGGTAAAGGATATCCAACACTTTACCGGCAGAACCGCGCTCAAATTTTTGCTCGCCACCTTGCTGGTTTCACCGCTGGCGCGCTACGCTAAACAGCCATTATTGATACGCACACGCCGCCTGTTAGGATTATGGTGTTTCGTTTGGGCTACGCTGCATTTAACCAGCTATGCCTTACTGGAACTGGGGATACATAACCTGGCGCTGTTAGGAAGCGAGTTGATTTCACGCCCTTATTTGACGCTTGGGATCATTAGCTGGCTGGTGTTATTGGCGCTGACGTTGACCTCAACGCAATTTGCGCAGCGTAAATTGGGCAAACGCTGGCAAACACTGCATAACGTCGTCTATCTTGTCGCGATCCTGGCTCCCATACATTACCTGTGGTCGGTAAAGATTTTATCACCGCAACCGGTCATCTACGCGGCATTAGCGTTAGCCCTTTTAGCGTTGCGTTACCGGAAGTTTCGCCAGTGGTGGCGCTAGTTTGGTGAACTGTGCGGTCGATTGCAAAACGCAAAACAGGTAATGTCCTTTTTATGTTTCGGGTTGATTATCTTCCCTGATAAGACCAGTATTTAGCTGCCAATTGCGACGAAATAGTTATAATGTGCGACTTTACATTGCCCAACGGCGATTTTCGTTCGCAGAAAGGGTGACAATCGAGCAATGAAGGTATATTTTGTTTTTTGCCCGAAAATGGCAGAAGATAGCCACACAATGACTGGCAAATCATGAATTTCACCTTCGGGTGCTACGGCATAACAGGCAAATCAAAGATGCGCGGTATTTTACCCGCGGCAGTCATTCACATGCTTTACAGACGGCGCTAAAACGCCTGTCACAATCACACTAAACAAAGAGTACGGAACCCACTCATGGATATTCGTAAGATTAAAAAACTGATCGAGCTGGTTGAAGAATCAGGTATCTCCGAACTGGAAATTTCTGAAGGCGAAGAATCTGTTCGCATCAGCCGCACAACGGCAAACGCCGGTTTTCCGGTGATGCAGCAGGCTTATGCGGCGCCGATGATGCAGCAACCCGCTCTGTCTAACGCTGTCGCGCCAGCGGCTACTCCAGCAATGGAAGCGCCTGCCGCAGCGGAAATCAGTGGTCACATCGTACGCTCCCCAATGGTTGGTACTTTCTACCGCACCCCAAGCCCGGACGCGAAAGCGTTCATCGAAGTGGGCCAGAAAGTGAACGTGGGCGATACCCTGTGCATCGTTGAAGCCATGAAAATGATGAACCAGATCGAAGCTGACAAAGCAGGTACTGTGAAAGCGATTCTGGTCGAAAGTGGTCAACCGGTAGAATTTGACGAGCCACTGGTCGTCATCGAGTAACGAGGCGAACATGTTGGATAAAATTGTCATCGCCAACCGCGGCGAGATCGCACTACGTATTCTTCGAGCCTGTAAAGAACTCGGCATCAAGACCGTCGCTGTGCACTCAAGCGCGGATCGCGATTTAAAACACGTATTGCTGGCGGATGAGACGGTCTGTATTGGTCCGGCACCGTCCGTAAAAAGTTATCTGAACATCCCGGCTATCATTAGCGCCGCTGAAATCACCGGCGCGGTGGCAATCCACCCGGGTTACGGCTTCCTTTCTGAGAACGCCAATTTTGCCGAGCAGGTTGAACGCTCCGGCTTTATCTTTATCGGCCCGAAAGCGGACACCATCCGCCTGATGGGCGATAAAGTGTCCGCGATTACCGCAATGAAAAAAGCGGGCGTGCCGACCGTACCAGGATCTGACGGCCCGCTGGGCGACGATATGAATGCGAACCGCGCTCATGCCAAACGTATTGGCTATCCGGTGATCATCAAAGCGTCCGGTGGCGGCGGCGGCCGTGGTATGCGCGTGGTTCGTAGCGATGCTGAACTGGCGCAGTCCATCTCCATGACCAAAGCGGAAGCGAAAGCGGCTTTCAGCAACGACATGGTATACATGGAAAAATACCTGGAAAATCCACGCCACATCGAAATTCAGGTGCTGGCGGACGGCCAGGGCAACGCTATCTATCTGGCGGAACGCGACTGTTCCATGCAGCGTCGCCACCAGAAAGTGGTTGAAGAAGCCCCGGCGCCAGGCATTACGCCGGAACTGCGTCGCTATATCGGCGAACGCTGCGCGAAAGCGTGCGTAGACATCGGCTATCGCGGCGCAGGGACGTTCGAATTCCTGTTCGAAAACGGCGAGTTCTATTTCATCGAAATGAACACCCGTATTCAGGTTGAACACCCGGTGACTGAAATGATTACCGGCGTCGATTTGATCAAAGAGCAGTTGCGCATCGCGGCGGGTCAGCCGCTGTCGATCACACAGGACGAAGTTGTCGTTCGAGGCCATGCGGTAGAATGCCGTATCAATGCCGAAGATCCGAACACCTTCCTGCCAAGCCCAGGCAAAATCACGCGCTTCCATGCGCCTGGCGGCTTTGGCGTTCGCTGGGAATCTCATATCTACGCGGGCTACACGGTGCCGCCGTACTATGATTCCATGATCGGCAAACTCATCTGCTACGGTGAAAACCGCGACGTGGCGATTGCCCGTATGAAAAATGCCCTGCAGGAACTGATTATCGATGGTATCAAAACCAATATCGATCTGCAGACCCGCATCATGAATGACGAGCACTTCCAGCACGGTGGAACCAACATCCACTATCTGGAGAAAAAACTCGGTCTTCAGGAAAAGTAATCGCACGTTAATCTCAAAAGGCCGGTGAATCCGGCCTTTTTTATTTCTGGGGATAGCGATGCCCCATCATGTACAATTCCCGCTTTCTTCACCCATAAGGGACAAAAAATGGACGCTCGTTTTGTTCAGGCCCATAAAGAGGCGCGCTGGGCGCTGTGGCTGACCCTTTGCTATCTGGCGGCATGGTTAGTGGCTGCTTACTTACCTGGAGACTCGCCGGGAATCACCGGTCTGCCGCACTGGTTCGAGATGGCCTGCTTATTGACGCCGCTGGTCTTTATTTTGCTGTGCTGGGCGATGGTGAAATTCATTTATCGCGATATTTCGCTGGAGGATGACGATGCAGCTTGAGGTCATTCTACCGCTGGTAGCCTATCTGGTCGTGGTCTTCGGGGTCTCGATTTACGCTATGCGCAAGCGTACCGCCGGCACCTTTTTAAACGAATATTTTCTTGGCAGCCGTTCGATGGGCGGGATCGTGCTCGCGATGACGCTTACCGCCACCTATATTAGCGCCAGTTCATTTATCGGCGGTCCCGGCGCGGCTTATAAATACGGTCTGGGCTGGGTCTTGCTGGCGATGATCCAGCTTCCCGCCGTCTGGCTTTCACTGGGTATTCTGGGTAAAAAATTCGCTATCCTGGCGCGTCGCTATAATGCCGTCACGCTTAACGATATGCTATTCGCTCGTTACCAAAGCCGCCTGCTGGTGTGGTTGGCAAGCCTGAGTTTATTGGTCGCGTTTATTGGCGCAATGACCGTACAATTTATCGGCGGCGCGCGACTGCTGGAAACCGCGGCGGGAATTCCCTACGAAACCGGCCTGCTAATATTTGGCGTCAGTATCGCACTCTATACGGCGTTTGGCGGCTTTCGCGCCAGCGTACTTAACGATACGCTACAGGGCCTGGTGATGCTGGTCGGCACGATAGTGCTGCTGGTGGGCGTGATCCATGCGGCGGGCGGTCTAAGTCAGGCCGTTGACACGCTGCACGCTCTCGACCCCAAACTGGTAACGCCGCAGGGCGCCGATGACATACTTTCTCCCGCCTTTATGACCTCTTTTTGGGTACTGGTCTGTTTTGGTGTGATTGGCCTGCCGCATACGGCGGTGCGCTGCATCTCCTATAAAGACAGTAAAGCGGTACACCGGGGCATTATTATCGGTACGATTGTCGTGGCGATTTTAATGTTCGGGATGCACCTTGCCGGCGCGCTGGGTCGCGCGGTGCTTCCGGATCTGACGGTGCCGGATCTGGTGATCCCAACGCTAATGGTGAAAGTTTTGCCGCCGTTTGCCGCCGGGATCTTCCTCGCTGCGCCAATGGCGGCGATCATGTCAACAATTAACGCCCAACTGCTGCAAAGTTCCGCGACGATCATTAAAGATCTCTATCTCAACCTGCGCCCCGATCAGATGCAAAATGAGATCCGGCTGAAGCGTATGTCGGCAGCGATTACATTACTGCTAGGCGCGCTGTTGCTGCTGGCCGCATGGAAACCGCCAGAGATGATCATTTGGCTCAACCTGCTGGCGTTTGGCGGCCTGGAAGCGGTGTTCTTATGGCCGCTGGTATTGGGCCTTTACTGGGAGCGGGCAAACGCGGCAGGCGCATTAAGCGCCATGATCGTGGGCGGCGTGCTATATGCCCTGCTTGCCACATTTAATATTCAGTACCTGGGCTTTCATCCGATTGTGCCCGCGTTACTGTTAAGTTTATTGGCTTTTCTGATCGGAAACCGATTCGGCTCTTCCGCTTCGCAAGCCACCGTATTGTCTACTGATAAATAAAGAGTTTTGCCATGCCATGGATCCAATTGAAACTGAATACCACCGGCGCGAATGCTGAAGAGCTGAGTGATGCGCTGATGGAAGCGGGCGCCGTTTCCATTACCTTTCAGGATACGCACGATACGCCGGTTTTTGAGCCGTTGCCGGGCGAAACCCGTCTGTGGGGCGATACCGATGTGATCGGTCTGTTCGACGCCGAAACCGACATGAAAGACGTTGTCGCGATTCTGGAGCAACATCCGCTGCTGGGTGCCGGATTTGCCCATAAAATCGAACAACTGGAAGATAAAGACTGGGAACGCGAATGGATGGATAATTTCCATCCGATGCGTTTTGGCGAGCGTCTGTGGATTTGTCCCAGCTGGCGTGACATTCCGGACGAGAATGCCGTCAACGTGATGCTCGACCCGGGACTGGCGTTCGGTACGGGTACGCACCCCACCACCTCTTTATGTCTGCAATGGCTGGACGGGCTCGATCTCAACGGCAAAACCGTGATCGACTTTGGCTGCGGTTCAGGCATTCTAGCGATTGCCGCGCTGAAACTGGGAGCGGCAAAGGCGATTGGTATTGATATCGATCCGCAAGCTATTCAGGCCAGTCGCGATAATGCTGAACGCAACGGCGTGTCTGACCGGCTGGAGCTGTACCTGCCGAAAGACCAGCCAGAAGCCATGAAAGCCGACGTGGTCGTCGCTAACATCCTGGCAGGCCCATTACGCGAACTGGCCCCGTTAATCAGCGTACTGCCCGTTGAGGGCGGTCTGCTGGGGCTTTCAGGTATTCTCGCCAGCCAGGCGGAAAGCGTCTGCGATGCTTACGCCGAGCTTTTCACTCTCGACCCGGTCGTCGAAAAAGAAGAATGGTGCCGCATTACTGGCCGTAAGAAATAATTCTTGTCAGCGTGGTCGCCCGGCCACGCTTTTCTCCACACAACTGCCTTAACGCCTTTCAGGCACCGAGACATCATTAAATTCATCAAATGAATGCCTGAAATAACTTCTTTGTCACTATCCGTCTGGATAAACAGCTGCTACCAGCGGACAAAAGATACTGGCGTTTTAACGGGTCGCAGCCATCGCCCTCGTACTTAGTAATGCTGTCCGGGTTGTTCTGCAGCATCCGCTAACCCTCTCTTCAGCGCAGCTGGAAAAATTTATCCGTGCCATTCATGAACACAAAAGCGCATCTGTGCGCCCCCTTCCGACTGGCAATGGAGAAAAATCACGCGCAGCGGGAAGTGATCTTGTCCTGAAACGAGACGGCGATCCCATTCATTTGGGGTAATTAGCTTATAAAAAAAGCAGATTATTCCGCTTATCTTGTTTCTGGACGAAGAAATAGAGAGAAGTTACGGGAATTTGTAAGCGCGTACAAAACCGCCGACAATAAATAACCCTATGATTTTAATGAATTATAAATTTATTTTGCTGTTTTTAAGCACGATTCATTGATCTACAACAGTGGATTGTTCAAAGTTTGGCCTTTCATCTCGTGCAAAAAATGCGTAATATACGCCGCCTTGCAGTCACAGTATGGTCATTTCTTAACTCATGCGCATCGGACAATATCAGCTCAGAAATCGCCTGATCGCAGCGCCCATGGCTGGCATTACTGACAGACCTTTCCGGACGCTGTGCTATGAGATGGGAGCAGGATTGACAGTATCCGAGATGATGTCTTCTAACCCGCAAGTGTGGGAAAGCGATAAATCTCGTTTACGGATGGTGCACGTTGATGAGCCAGGAATTCGCACGGTGCAAATTGCCGGTAGCGACCCTGTTGAGATGGCCGATGCCGCACGTATTAACGTGGAAAGCGGCGCCCAGATTATTGATATCAATATGGGGTGCCCGGCGAAGAAAGTGAATCGTAAGCTGGCAGGTTCAGCCCTCTTGCAGTACCCGGATTTAGTGAAGTCTATACTCATCGGGGTCGTAAACGCAGTGGACGTTCCTGTGACTCTCAAGATTCGCACCGGCTGGGCGCCGGAACACCGTAACTGCGTAGAGATTGCCCAACTGGCTGAAGATTGTGGTATTCAGGCTCTGACCATCCATGGCCGCACCCGCGCCTGTTTGTTCAACGGAGAAGCTGAATACGACAGTATTCGGGCAGTTAAGCAGAAAGTTTCCATTCCGATTATCGCGAATGGCGACATTACTAACCCGCATAAAGCCAGAGCTGTTCTCGACTATACAGGGGCGGATGCCCTGATGATAGGCCGCGCAGCTCAGGGAAGACCCTGGATCTTTCGGGAAATCCAGCATTATCTGGACACTGGGGAGCTGCTTCCGCCGCTGCCGCTGGCAGAGGTAAAGCGCTTGCTTTGCACGCATGTTCGGGAACTGCATGACTTTTACGGTCAGGCAAAAGGGTACCGAATCGCGCGTAAACACGTCTCCTGGTATCTCCAGGAGCACGCTCCAGACGACCAGTTTCGGCGCACATTCAACGCTATTGAGGACGCCAGCGAACAGCTGGAGGCGTTGGAGGCATACTTCGAAAATTTTGCGTAAACAGAAATAAAGAGCTGACAGAACTATGTTCGAACAACGCGTAAATTCTGACGTACTGACCGTTTCTACCGTTAACTCTCAGGATCAGGTAACCCAAAAACCCCTGCGTGACTCGGTTAAACAGGCACTGAAGAACTATTTTGCTCAACTGAATGGTCAGGACGTTAATGACCTGTATGAGCTGGTACTGGCTGAAGTAGAACAGCCCCTGTTGGACATGGTGATGCAATACACCCGTGGTAACCAGACCCGTGCTGCTCTGATGATGGGCATCAACCGTGGTACGCTGCGTAAAAAATTAAAAAAATACGGCATGAACTAATTTCGATTAGCTAACTGCTTGTTTAAAAAGGCGCTACTCGGCATGGGGAAGCGCCTTTTTTATACGCATCACATGGAATTTGGTCATGAAAGCGGAATGTGAACCTCAGTACTTTGGCGATGAATCGAAGAAGATTATTCACGGTGACGCGCTAACAGAACTTAAAAAACTGCCTTCTGAAAGCATTGACTTAATTTTTGCCGATCCGCCTTACAATATCGGAAAAGATTTCGACGGTATGGTGGAGTCCTGGGACGAAGCGTCTTTTCTGGCCTGGCTGTATGAATGCATTGATGAGTGCCACCGCGTACTGAAGAAACACGGCACCATGTACATCATGAATAGCACAGAAAATATGCCGTATATCGATCTCAAATGCCGAACGCTTTTTACCATCAAAAGCCGTATCGTCTGGTCCTATGATAGTTCCGGGGTGCAGGCGAAAAAATACTTTGGTTCTATGTATGAACCGATCCTGATGATGGTAAAAAACCCGAAAAGCTATACCTTTAACCGTGATGCGATTCTGGTCGAAACCACTACGGGCGCTAAGCGCGCGCTAATCGATTATCGAAAAAACCCGCCCCAACCATACAATCAGAAAAAAGTGCCGGGCAACGTCTGGTCATTTCCTCGCGTACGTTATCTGATGGATGAATATGAAAACCATCCTACGCAAAAGCCCAGCGCGCTGTTAAAACGGATCATACTGGCCTCTTCTAACCCGAGCGATACCGTATTGGACCCTTTCGCGGGCAGTTTCACCACAGGCGCTGTCGCAGCGGCGTCAGGTCGTAAGTTTATCGGTATTGAACTCAATAATGAGTACGTAAAAATGGGGCTCAGAAGATTGAGCGTCACTTCGCATTATTCAGAAAATGAACTTGCAAAAGTCAAAAAGAGAAAAACACAAAACCTGTCCAAAAAGCAGCGAAATGTCGGGATAAACGCGCTATCTTCAGAGAAGTAAAAGCATTGTAAGTCCGCTTTTCAGCGTCAAAATTTCATGTATATTCCCAGCACGCATGGGCATGAATACACAGGATTTGACGATGATACGTAAGTATTGGTGGCTGGTTGTTTTTGCCGTCTCCGTTTTTCTTTTTGATGCGCTTTTGATGCAATGGATCGAATTGATGGCAACTGAACAGGATAAGTGCCGAAACATGGATTCGGTTAACCCTCTCAAATTGATCAATTGTACCGATCTGGAGTAGCGAACCGGGCGATTTAACCTATGATTATTTATCACCCGGATTTCTTTTATCCCTTATAAAAACAGGGAATTAAAACACGTTGAGGATAAAAGAAGGGGTGATACTGTCTCGTCCTGTTCTTTTCCTGCATAACCAATGAGCTAATGATACATGCCGGTTAGTGAGTACAACCACATCCTTGTGGCGGTTTCATTTGCTGTCGCTATTTTTGCGTCCTATACCGCATTAAATATGGCCGGACGCGTAGCCGGAAGCGCCCGATCAAACGCCAGAATATGGCTAATGGGCGGCGGCTTCGCGCTGGGCGTCGGTATTTGGGCGATGCATTTTGTCGGGATGCTGGCGATGGATCACGCGATGAACATGCGCTTCGATCCGTTCCTCACCGGCCTCTCCATGCTGATCGCGATCGGCTCCTCCCTGTTTGCGCTATGGCTGGTCAGCGCTGAAAAACTGCGCCTGCGCCGTTTACTGCCGGGCGCGCTGGTGATGGGACTGGGCATCAGCGCAATGCATTATACCGGGATGGCGGCGCTGCAATTTGCTTCCATTATCGTCTGGAATAGCGCGTGGGTTGCCCTCTCTATCATTATCGCGCTACTGGCGTCCTGCGGCGCGCTGTGGCTCACGTTCCGCCTGCGTCATGAGGGAACAGATGTCGCCCTGAGGCGAGCAGGCGCCGCGGTATTAATGGGGATAGCTATCGCCGGCATGCATTACGCCGGCATGAAGGCCGCACACTTTCCCCAAAACTGGCCGATGGAGCATCGTGGCGTCGATAGCAACTGGCTGGCTGTTCTTGTCAGCGTGGTCGCGCTGACTATCCTGGGTATTACTCTGCTGGTTTCTTTATTTGACGCCCGGCTTCAGGCCCGTACCGCACTACTTGCCTCTTCGCTGGCGCAGGCGAACCAGGAACTGGCGCAGTTGGCGCTGCATGATACGCTCACCCGTTTACCAAACCGGGTGCTTCTTGAGGATCGTCTGGAACAGGCCATCAGCAAAGCGAATCGGGAAAACACGTCTTTCGCGCTACTGTTTATGGATCTGGATGGCTTTAAAACCGTTAATGACGCTTATGGTCATGATATCGGCGATAAGCTACTGGTAGCGGTCACGCATCGTCTGAACCAACCGCTGAGCGGGCAGTTTACCCTGGCGCGGATTGGCGGCGACGAATTTGTGCTGCTTGCAGAAGTCAGCGCGCCTGACGAAGCGGCTTCCCTTGCCAGCGCGCTGGTACATTCGATAGATGCGCCCTTTACAATAGATCCGTACGAACTGGTCGTCACCCTTAGCGTGGGAATAGCGCTCTATCCGCTGGACGGAAAAAACGAACGGGAACTGATGTTCAACGCCGATGCCGCAATGTACCACACGAAACATACGGGGCGTAACGGATACCATTTCTTTCAGCCATCAATGAATATGCTGGCGCAAACCCAACTTCAGCTAATGAATGACCTGTGGCTGGCGCTGGAAAGACAAGAGCTCAGGCTAGTGTATCAGCCTAAATTTCAGGCTCCTGCCGGCCCTATTGTAGGATTTGAGGCCCTGTTGCGCTGGTATCATCCAAAACAAGGCGTACTGAATCCTGACCAGTTTTTACCGCTGGCGGAAAAAACGGGTCTTATCGTCACTATCGGTAGCTGGGTGATAGACGAGGCGTGTCGACAGCTCCGCGAGTGGCACTTACAGGGATACGACTTATGGTCAGTGGCGGTAAATCTGTCCGCCTTACAATTTGAGCAGCCCGGGCTTGTGGACACCATTACGCGGAGCCTGGCCCGACACAGTATCCGTCCCGATTTATTGATTCTGGAAATCACCGAAACCACGGCGATGAACAAGCCAGAGCAAAGCGTCGCTATACTCACCAGATTAACGGAAATGGGGGTTAAGGCCTCTATTGACGACTTTGGCACCGGTTATTCCAGCCTTCTCTATCTGAAACGTCTTCCGGCGTGCGAACTAAAAATTGATCGCGCTTTCGTACATGAACTCAGCGAGGCAGGCGACGGCGCGACCATTGTTGCGGCTATTGTCGCGCTGGCGAAAGCGTTAAATCTGCAAATTGTGGCAGAAGGGGTAGAGAATGAAACGCAGCAACAATTTTTGACCCAGTTAGGATGCCATACGCTTCAGGGGTTCCTGCTTGGCAAGCCGCGTACGGCAGAGGAAATTGCTCGCGATATTCGGGATCCTGCCAATATATTCACAAGGTCAATATATAATATCAACTCAAAATAATCTCAGGCTTCTTCCGCCTGTTGTTCATTTGGCATTAATTGCCTCACACTGCCATCCGGGCTTAGCATTTTTAATACATTATCGACTAATGCAGGCGCCTGCTTATAAAGATCATAACTTGTGGGATTCATTAACCAGTTTTTTACTATTCCGCTAAAACTACCATGCAGAATAATTAATATGACATCCAGATCAAGACTGCCTGAGATCAGTTTTTTATCCATACATCGCTGTAATACTTCAAGCAGCGACTGATGATGGAAACCCATCTTCTCCCGAATGGCCTGTTCCGATATCATACCATTATGGAATTCACATTTATGATATAAAATCTGCATTAATGCCTGCTGACGAGGCACTGCCGCAATATATTGTAAGGCTGCAATAAATTTCTCTCGTAGATCCTGTAAAGGATTATCATTCCAGCATCCCGTAAGCCTATCCTGAATAAGTTCGCGTAAAGGTGGTTGCTGTAACCAAACCTCATTAAACAACTGCGTTTTATTCTCAAAGTGCCAGTAGATGGCGCCCCGCGTGACATCAGCGGCATCAGCGATATCATTCAACGTCGTGTTGGCAACGCCGCGCAAGGCGAACTGCGCAATAGCGGTTTCAATCAAATGTTGCCGCGTTTTAAGCGCATCCGCCTTCGTTTTCTTCGCCATAATTAAGATATCCTGGACCATAAAAACGATAAATACGCTGATAAAATACTCAGCACAAAAAACAACTTTATCATGTCCTTTTTAGTCAGACGAGAGACAGCTATTTTTATTTCGCACAATATCGCCAAATCAATAATAAAAACAAATAAATTAATAAAACACATTCATATAAAATATATATTTCTATTTATGTTATTCAACATCATGATTTTACTAATCGGGACATTATGAAACGACAGGGAATAGTTCTTTTTTTTTGCTTTTATGTGCCGTGAACCCCATCCCAAAATAAGTATTGCTTACATCACAAGCTAATAATTTGTAGGATACCCCACTGCTATTCTATTTTTCGCGCGTTAACGCCTTACCGTTATCCGGTGAATAACGAGCTTTCGGTTTTTTAAGGAACAGTAATGACGAAACATGCCAGGTTTTCACTCCTGCCCTCATTCATCATATTCTCTGCTGCGCTGCTGGCCGGTTGTAATGACCAGGGAGATACCCAGGCTCATGCCGGCGAGCCGCAAGTCACCGTCCATGTGGTCGAAACAGCGCCGCTAGCCGTAACGACCGAACTTCCCGGACGTACGTCCGCATTTCGCATTGCGGAGGTTCGCCCCCAGGTGAGCGGGATCGTGCTTAAAAGAAACTTCACCGAAGGTAGCGATGTAGAGGCCGGGCAGTCGCTCTATCAGATCGATCCTGCCACTTATCAGGCTGATTATGACAGCGCTAAAGGCGAACTTGCTAAAAGCGAAGCGGCTGCGGCTATCGCGCACCTGACGGTCAAACGCTATGTTCCACTGGTCGGCACAAAATATATCAGCCAACAGGAATATGATCAGGCGATTGCCGACGCCCGCCAGGCCGATGCCGCCGTTGTGGCGGCAAAAGCCGCTGTTGAAAGCGCGCGTATTAACCTTGCGTATACCAAAGTCACCTCACCCATCAGCGGGCGTATAGGAAAATCTAATGTGACTGAAGGCGCGCTGGTGACTAATGGTCAGTCAACTGAACTGGCTACCGTGCAACAACTCGATCCGATTTATGTCGACGTGACGCAATCAAGCAACGACTTTATGCGACTCAAGCAATCCGTCGAACAAGGTAACCTGCATAAAGACAGCGCCAGTAGCACGGTTCAACTGGTAATGGAAAATGGTCAGGTCTACCCGATTAAAGGCACGCTGCAATTTTCCGACGTTACCGTAGATGAAAGCACCGGCTCTATCACGCTCAGGGCGGTGTTCCCTAACCCGCAACACAGTCTGCTTCCCGGTATGTTTGTTCGCGCCCGCATTGATGAAGGCGTCCAGCCCAATGCCATCCTTGTCCCCCAGCAGGGCGTAACCCGCACGCCGCGCGGCGACGCAATGGTGATGGTGGTTAACGATAAAAGCCAGGTCGAAGCCCGCAATGTCGTGGCGGCGCAGGCTATTGGCGATAAATGGCTCATCAGCGAAGGGTTAAAACCGGGCGATAAGGTCATCGTCAGCGGCTTACAAAAAGCGCGACCGGGCGTCCAGGTGAAAGCCACTACCGATGCTCCTGCAGCGAAAACGGCGCAATAAGGTAACCGTACATGGCAAACTTTTTTATTAGACGTCCTATTTTCGCCTGGGTTCTGGCCATTATCCTGATGATGGCTGGCGCACTGGCAATAATGCAACTTCCCGTTGCGCAGTATCCAACCATTGCGCCGCCAGCGGTTTCTATTTCTGCAACCTATCCTGGCGCGGATGCGCAGACGGTACAGGATACGGTTACTCAGGTTATCGAACAAAATATGAACGGTATCGATAACCTGATGTATATGTCCTCTACCAGCGACTCTGCTGGTAGCGTGACCATCACCCTGACCTTCCAGTCCGGAACCGATCCGGATATCGCGCAGGTTCAGGTGCAAAATAAATTGCAGCTCGCCACGCCTTTACTGCCGCAAGAAGTCCAGCAGCAGGGGATTAGCGTTGAAAAATCCAGCAGCAGCTTTTTGATGGTCGCCGGGTTCGTCTCAGATAATCCGAACACTACCCAGGACGACATCTCTGACTATGTCGCCTCTAACATTAAGGATTCTATCAGCCGTCTGAATGGTGTGGGCGACGTTCAGCTATTTGGCGCACAGTACGCCATGCGTATCTGGCTGGATGCGAATCTGCTAAATAAATACCAGCTCACGCCAGTTGACGTCATCAACCAGTTAAAAGTACAGAACGACCAGATTGCGGCAGGCCAACTGGGCGGCACGCCAGCATTACCGGGCCAGCAGCTTAACGCCTCAATCATCGCCCAAACGCGTCTGAAAGATCCGGAAGAGTTCGGCAAAGTTACGTTGCGCGTCAATACCGACGGCTCTGTCGTCCATCTCAAAGATGTCGCGCGTATTGAGCTTGGCGGTGAAAACTATAACGTTGTAGCGCGCATTAACGGTAAACCGGCCTCCGGTCTCGGTATTAAACTGGCGACCGGCGCTAACGCGCTGGATACCGCAACCGCAATCAAAGTGAAACTGGCGGAGCTGCAGCCTTTCTTCCCTCAGGGAATGAAGGTGGTTTATCCTTATGACACAACGCCCTTCGTAAAAATATCTATCCACGAAGTGGTAAAAACGCTGTTTGAAGCGATTATTCTGGTGTTCCTGGTAATGTATCTGTTCTTACAGAATATCCGGGCAACCCTGATTCCTACCATCGCTGTTCCTGTCGTGTTGCTAGGCACTTTTGCGGTACTCGCCGCCTTTGGCTATTCCATCAATACCCTGACGATGTTTGGTATGGTACTGGCGATAGGGCTGTTGGTTGACGATGCGATAGTGGTCGTAGAAAACGTTGAACGTGTAATGATGGAGGATAACCTTTCTCCCCGAGAGGCGACGGAAAAATCCATGTCGCAGATTCAGGGAGCGCTGGTTGGTATCGCGATGGTACTGTCTGCGGTATTTATCCCGATGGCCTTTTTTGGCGGCTCGACCGGGGCAATTTATCGCCAGTTCTCTATTACTATTGTTTCAGCAATGGCGCTATCCGTTCTGGTTGCGTTGATTCTGACGCCAGCACTGTGCGCTACGCTGCTTAAACCCGTATCTGCTGAACATCACGAGAAAAAAAGCGGCTTCTTTGGCTGGTTCAATACCAGGTTTGACCACAGCGTTAACCACTATACTAACAGCGTAAGCGGCATCGTGCGTAATACGGGTCGCTATCTCATTATCTATCTACTTATTGTAGTCGGAATGGCGGTTCTGTTTTTACGCCTCCCGACCTCCTTCCTGCCGGAAGAAGATCAGGGAGTATTCCTGACCATGATTCAGCTCCCCTCTGGCGCTACGCAAGAACGTACGCAGAAAGTGCTGGATCAAGTCACTCATTACTACCTGAATAATGAAAAAGCGAACGTCGAAAGCGTGTTTACCGTAAACGGCTTTAGCTTTAGCGGTCAGGGACAAAACTCAGGGATGGCATTTGTCAGCCTTAAACCCTGGGAAGAGCGTAACGGTGAAGAAAATAGCGTCGAAGCCGTTATCGCCAGAGCGACACGCGCCTTTAGCCAGATTCGCGACGGGTTGGTGTTCCCCTTCAACATGCCGGCAATTGTCGAGTTAGGTACCGCAACAGGTTTCGACTTCGAACTGATTGATCAGGGAGGACTCGGTCACGATGCGTTAACAAAAGCGCGTAATCAACTCCTGGGTATGGTCGCGAAGCATCCTGATCTATTAGTGCGCGTACGCCCGAACGGGCTGGAAGACACGCCACAGTTCAAGCTGGATGTCGATCAAGAAAAAGCGCAGGCGCTCGGCGTTTCGCTGTCTGATATCAACGAAACCATCTCCGCGGCGTTGGGCGGCTATTACGTTAACGACTTTATCGATCGCGGACGAGTGAAAAAAGTATACGTTCAGGCTGACGCTCAGTTCCGTATGCTGCCGGGAGATATCAACAATCTTTATGTTCGCAGCGCTAATGGCGAGATGGTGCCCTTCTCTACCTTTAGCTCAGCACGGTGGATTTATGGTTCGCCACGCCTGGAACGCTATAACGGGATGCCGTCAATGGAACTGCTCGGCGAAGCAGCACCCGGACGAAGCACCGGTGAAGCCATGTCGTTAATGGAAAACCTGGCTTCACAGCTACCAAACGGTATTGGCTATGACTGGACAGGTATGTCGTATCAGGAACGGTTGTCAGGTAACCAGGCGCCGGCGCTGTACGCAATCTCACTCATTGTCGTTTTCCTCTGCCTTGCCGCTCTGTATGAAAGCTGGTCAATTCCGTTCTCGGTAATGCTGGTCGTACCGCTCGGCGTGGTTGGCGCTCTGCTTGCAGCGTCATTGCGCGGTCTGAACAATGACGTTTACTTCCAGGTTGGCTTGTTAACCACTATTGGCCTTTCTGCTAAAAACGCCATCCTGATTGTCGAGTTCGCCAAAGATCTCATGGAAAAAGAAGGACGTGGATTGATTGAAGCGACGCTGGAAGCATCCCGTATGCGTTTACGTCCTATTCTAATGACCTCGCTGGCCTTTATTCTCGGGGTAATGCCGTTAGTTATCAGTCGTGGCGCAGGTAGTGGTGCACAGAACGCAGTAGGCACAGGGGTTATGGGGGGAATGTTAACCGCAACCTTATTAGCTATCTTCTTCGTGCCGGTATTCTTCGTTGTTGTAAAACGCCGATTTAATCGCCATCATGATTAACCGGTAAACAGAGGCGTCTTCGGACGCCTTTTTAAACGGTACGTCTTTATCTCCGCTATTCCCCCTCTCCGCTTACCTCTGCATTCTCCATAGTTTTTACAATTCACATGAATTGAGATGATTCCTCATGTCGGCCATTTTTTCTGTGGTGGTAAAATAACTCTCGTTTTCGCAGCGGTTAGAGCCAGCATTACGTTGCTGTACTTCGCGAAACGCTGATTAATGAGGTAACACCATGAAAAGACTAATTCCAGTTGCATTGCTTACCACCTTATTGGCAGGTTGTGCACATGATTCTCCCTGCGTACCGGTTTATGACGATCAAGGGCGGCTGGTTCATACCAATACATGTATGAAAGGTACAACGCAGGATAACTGGGAGACAGCAGGCGCTATTGCTGGCGGCGCTGCGGCGGTAGCAGGGTTGACGATGGGTATCATTGCGCTTTCTAAATGATACATGCAGGCGCGGCAATGCCGCGCTTTCAGTAATAATATAAAGGTCGTAAGGATACTCAGCGACGTAATCTGTTCAGCCTGTCCCCCGAAAGTTAACACGATAAAACGCTCTCTTTTCTTACTCGCCCATCCCGATGGTATTTATTCTATTCCTTGTCCGATGCAGACAAAATTATAGCTTGATAGCATCGTAAGCCGCATTACAAACAGGCTTTATACAGTAAGACTTAGAGCGTGATCATTAGGCGTAATTATTACAGACAGTCTGGATATAAACCGGAACATACACGTAATACATGAGGATTTTGAGCACTGTCCCTAGGCCAAACTGGCAAATAAAATAGCCTAATGGGCCAGATTTTTAGTCCTCAGCGAATATCTCTATTGCTTATTAGAGGCGTAAGTAAAAGCCGTTTGTACATCTACTTCAGCACGGTTCACATTCGATGGTTCAGGCGGATATATGGTGGGAAATCACGTTGACTAAAACGGTTTTTATCCACTCTACGAAGATGTTTAAAACGCGTCGGCGTCATTATCCGATAACTTTTTCCATAGAGAGATAAATGCAAAAAGGCCCAGTCTTTCGATTGGGCCCTTTGCTTTATTTGATGTCTGGCAGTTTATGGCGGGCGTCCTGCCCGCCACCCTACGGGCCGTTGCTGCGCAACGTTCAAATCCGCTCCCGGCGGATTTGTCCTCCTCAGGAGACTACTCACCGACAAACAACAGATAAAACAAAAGGCCCAGTCTTTCGACTGAGCCTTTTGTTTTATTTGATGTCTGGCAGTTCCCTACTCTCGCATGGGGAGACCCCACACTACCATCGGCGCTACGGCGTTTCACTTCTGAGTTCGGCATGGGGTCAGGTGGGACCACCGCGCTACTGCCGCCAGACAAATTCTTTTTCAAATACCGAACTTTAACCGTATTAAGTGGTGCTGATACCCAGAGTCGAACTGGGGACCTCACCCTTACCAAGGGTGCGCTCTACCAACTGAGCCATATCAGCACACTAAATTTGATGCCTGGCAGTTCCCTACTCTCGCATGGGGAGACCCCACACTACCATCGGCGCTACGGCGTTTCACTTCTGAGTTCGGCATGGGGTCAGGTGGGACCACCGCGCTAGTGCCGCCAGGCAAATTCTGTTATCAGACCGTTTTTACGTTCTGATGTAATCTGAATCAGTGCTGAAAATCGTCTCTTAACCGCCAAAACATCTTCGGCGTTGTAAGGTTAAGCCTCACGGTTCATTAGTACCGGTTAGCTCAACGCATCGCTGCGCTTACACACCCGGCCTATCAACGTCGTCGTCTTCAACGTTCCTTCAGGAGACTCTAAGTCTCAGGGAGAACTCATCTCGGGGCAAGTTTCGTGCTTAGATGCTTTCAGCACTTATCTCTTCCGCATTTAGCTACCGGGCAGTGCCATTGGCATGACAACCCGAACACCAGTGATGCGTCCACTCCGGTCCTCTCGTACTAGGAGCAGCCCCCCTCAGTTCTCCAGCGCCCACGGCAGATAGGGACCGAACTGTCTCACGACGTTCTAAACCCAGCTCGCGTACCACTTTAAATGGCGAACAGCCATACCCTTGGGACCTACTTCAGCCCCAGGATGTGATGAGCCGACATCGAGGTGCCAAACACCGCCGTCGATATGAACTCTTGGGCGGTATCAGCCTGTTATCCCCGGAGTACCTTTTATCCGTTGAGCGATGGCCCTTCCATTCAGAACCACCGGATCACTATGACCTGCTTTCGCACCTGCTCGCGCCGTCACGCTCGCAGTCAAGCTGGCTTATGCCATTGCACTAACCTCCTGATGTCCGACCAGGATTAGCCAACCTTCGTGCTCCTCCGTTACTCTTTAGGAGGAGACCGCCCCAGTCAAACTACCCACCAGACACTGTCCGCAACCCGGATCACGGGTCCACGTTAGAACATCAAACATTAAAGGGTGGTATTTCAAGGTCGGCTCCACGCAGACTGGCGTCCACGCTTCAAAGCCTCCCACCTATCCTACACATCAAGGCTCAATGTTCAGTGTCAAGCTATAGTAAAGGTTCACGGGGTCTTTCCGTCTTGCCGCGGGTACACTGCATCTTCACAGCGAGTTCAATTTCACTGAGTCTCGGGTGGAGACAGCCTGGCCATCATTACGCCATTCGTGCAGGTCGGAACTTACCCGACAAGGAATTTCGCTACCTTAGGACCGTTATAGTTACGGCCGCCGTTTACCGGGGCTTCGATCAGGAGCTTCGCTTGCGCTGACCCCATCAATTAACCTTCCGGCACCGGGCAGGCGTCACACCGTATACGTCCACTTTCGTGTTTGCACAGTGCTGTGTTTTTAATAAACAGTTGCAGCCAGCTGGTATCTTCGACTGACTTCAGCTCCATGAGTAAATCACTTCACCTACGTGTCAGCGTGCCTTCTCCCGAAGTTACGGCACCATTTTGCCTAGTTCCTTCACCCGAGTTCTCTCAAGCGCCTTGGTATTCTCTACCTGACCACCTGTGTCGGTTTGGGGTACGATTTGATGTTACCTGATGCTTAGAGGCTTTTCCTGGAAGCAGGGCATTTGTTGCTTCAGCACCGTAGTGCCTCGTCGTCACGCCTCAGTGTTAAAGTGAACCGGATTTACCTGGAACACACACCTACACGCTTAAACCGGGACAACCGTCGCCCGGCCAACATAGCCTTCTCCGTCCCCCCTTCGCAGTAACACCAAGTACGGGAATATTAACCCGTTTCCCATCGACTACGCCTTTCGGCCTCGCCTTAGGGGTCGACTCACCCTGCCCCGATTAACGTTGGACAGGAACCCTTGGTCTTCCGGCGAGCGGGCTTTTCACCCGCTTTATCGTTACTTATGTCAGCATTCGCACTTCTGATACCTCCAGCATGCCTCACGACACACCTTCACAGGCTTACAGAACGCTCCCCTACCCAACGAACGTATCCCTAAGCCAACTCGACTTTAATGAACGCTTTGACGTCGCTTCGCTCCGTCAATCGTCAACTCCGTAAAGTTGTCTTGGGTGATACGTTCGCTGCCGCAGCTTCGGTGCATGGTTTAGCCCCGTTACATCTTCCGCGCAGGCCGACTCGACCAGTGAGCTATTACGCTTTCTTTAAATGATGGCTGCTTCTAAGCCAACATCCTGGCTGTCTGGGCCTTCCCACATCGTTTCCCACTTAACCATGACTTTGGGACCTTAGCTGGCGGTCTGGGTTGTTTCCCTCTTCACGACGGACGTTAGCACCCGCCGTGTGTCTCCCGTGATAACATTCTCCGGTATTCGCAGTTTGCATCGGGTTGGTAAGCCGGGATGGCCCCCTAGCCGAAACAGTGCTCTACCCCCGGAGATGAATTCACGAGGCGCTACCTAAATAGCTTTCGGGGAGAACCAGCTATCTCCCGGTTTGATTGGCCTTTCACCCCCAGCCACAGGTCATCCGCTAATTTTTCAACATTAGTCGGTTCGGTCCTCCAGTTAGTGTTACCCAACCTTCAACCTGCCCATGGCTAGATCACCGGGTTTCGGGTCTATACCCTGCAACTTAACGCCCAATTAAGACTCGGTTTCCCTCCGGCTCCCCTATACGGTTAACCTTGCTACAGAATATAAGTCGCTGACCCATTATACAAAAGGTACGCAGTCACACCCCGAAGGGTGCTCCCACTGCTTGTACGTACACGGTTTCAGGTTCTTTTTCACTCCCCTCGCCGGGGTTCTTTTCGCCTTTCCCTCACGGTACTGGTTCACTATCGGTCAGTCAGGAGTATTTAGCCTTGGAGGATGGTCCCCCCATATTCAGACAGGATACCACGTGTCCCGCCCTACTCATCGAGCTCACAGCACATGCGCTTTTGTGTACGGGGCTGTCACCCTGTATCGCGCGCCTTTCCAGACGCTTCCACTAACACACATGCTGATTCAGGCTCTGGGCTCCTCCCCGTTCGCTCGCCGCTACTGGGGGAATCTCGGTTGATTTCTTTTCCTCGGGGTACTTAGATGTTTCAGTTCCCCCGGTTCGCCTCATTAACCTATGGATTCAGTTAATGATAGTGTGACGAATCACACTGGGTTTCCCCATTCGGAAATCGCCGGTTATAACGGTTCATATCACCTTACCGGCGCTTATCGCAGATTAGCACGTCCTTCATCGCCTCTGACTGCCAGGGCATCCACCGTGTACGCTTAGTCGCTTAACCTCACAACCCGAAGATGTTTCGTAAAACATTCTCGTGTCGCGAAAATTTGAGAGACTCACGAACAACTTTCGTTGTTCTGTGTTTCAATTTTCAGCTTGATCCAGATTTTTAAAGAGCAAATATCTCAAACGTGACTCGTAAGTCAGTTTTGAGATATTAAGGCAGGTGACTTTCACTCACAAACCAGCAAGTGGCGTCCCCTAGGGGATTCGAACCCCTGTTACCGCCGTGAAAGGGCGGTGTCCTGGGCCTCTAGACGAAGGGGACGTATCAGTCTGCTTCGCAAGACGCCTTGCTATTTACTTTTCATCAGACAATCTGTGTGAGCACTGCAAAGAACAGTTCTTTAAGGTAAGGAGGTGATCCAACCGCAGGTTCCCCTACGGTTACCTTGTTACGACTTCACCCCAGTCATGAATCACAAAGTGGTAAGCGCCCTCCCGAAGGTTAAGCTACCTACTTCTTTTGCAACCCACTCCCATGGTGTGACGGGCGGTGTGTACAAGGCCCGGGAACGTATTCACCGTGGCATTCTGATCCACGATTACTAGCGATTCCGACTTCATGGAGTCGAGTTGCAGACTCCAATCCGGACTACGACGCACTTTATGAGGTCCGCTTGCTCTCGCGAGGTCGCTTCTCTTTGTATGCGCCATTGTAGCACGTGTGTAGCCCTGGTCGTAAGGGCCATGATGACTTGACGTCATCCCCACCTTCCTCCAGTTTATCACTGGCAGTCTCCTTTGAGTTCCCGACCTAATCGCTGGCAACAAAGGATAAGGGTTGCGCTCGTTGCGGGACTTAACCCAACATTTCACAACACGAGCTGACGACAGCCATGCAGCACCTGTCTCACAGTTCCCGAAGGCACCAATCCATCTCTGGAAAGTTCTGTGGATGTCAAGACCAGGTAAGGTTCTTCGCGTTGCATCGAATTAAACCACATGCTCCACCGCTTGTGCGGGCCCCCGTCAATTCATTTGAGTTTTAACCTTGCGGCCGTACTCCCCAGGCGGTCTACTTAACGCGTTAGCTCCGGAAGCCACGCCTCAAGGGCACAACCTCCAAGTAGACATCGTTTACGGCGTGGACTACCAGGGTATCTAATCCTGTTTGCTCCCCACGCTTTCGCACCTGAGCGTCAGTCTTTGTCCAGGGGGCCGCCTTCGCCACCGGTATTCCTCCAGATCTCTACGCATTTCACCGCTACACCTGGAATTCTACCCCCCTCTACAAGACTCAAGCCTGCCAGTTTCGAATGCAGTTCCCAGGTTGAGCCCGGGGATTTCACATCCGACTTGACAGACCGCCTGCGTGCGCTTTACGCCCAGTAATTCCGATTAACGCTTGCACCCTCCGTATTACCGCGGCTGCTGGCACGGAGTTAGCCGGTGCTTCTTCTGCGGGTAACGTCAATTGCTGCGGTTATTAACCACAACACCTTCCTCCCCGCTGAAAGTACTTTACAACCCGAAGGCCTTCTTCATACACGCGGCATGGCTGCATCAGGCTTGCGCCCATTGTGCAATATTCCCCACTGCTGCCTCCCGTAGGAGTCTGGACCGTGTCTCAGTTCCAGTGTGGCTGGTCATCCTCTCAGACCAGCTAGGGATCGTCGCCTTGGTGAGCCGTTACCTCACCAACAAGCTAATCCCATCTGGGCACATCTGATGGCAAGAGGCCCGAAGGTCCCCCTCTTTGGTCTTGCGACGTTATGCGGTATTAGCCACCGTTTCCAGTAGTTATCCCCCTCCATCAGGCAGTTTCCCAGACATTACTCACCCGTCCGCCACTCGTCAGCGAAGCAGCAAGCTGCTTCCTGTTACCGTTCGACTTGCATGTGTTAGGCCTGCCGCCAGCGTTCAATCTGAGCCATGATCAAACTCTTCAATTTAAAAGTTTGATGCTCAATGAATTAAACTTCGTAATGAATTACGTGTTCACTCTTGAGACTTGGTATTCATTTTTCGTCCTAGGACGTTAAGAAACCGTATCTTCGAGTGCCCACACAGATTGTCTGATAAATTGTTAAAGAGCAGGTGCGACGCGGCTTGCAGCTCACCGTCGCGAGGTGGCGTATATTACGCTTTCCTCTTTCAGAGTCAACCCTGAATTTCAGGATTTTTCTCTTCAACCGACCGGCTGTTTGTGTGAAGTGATTCACATCCGCCGTGTCGATGGAGGCGCATTATAGGGATCCCATTTTTTTGCACAAGCGTTTTTTGGATCTTTTTTTCTGTTTGTTGATTTTTCATCCCTTTCGCTCCATTCCTGCGCAAAGTGGCGATTTTTTGATGCTATCTCCCCTTGCACAACGCCGTTAAAGCAACCAAAGTCTTCATGACTATTCATTTATGATGAGGTAGACATGTCTGACACATTACGTCCTTATAAGAATCTTTTTCCTGGTATCGGTCAGCGCGTGATGATCGATACCAGCAGCGTGGTTATTGGCGATGTCCGTCTGGCGGATGATGTCGGGATCTGGCCGCTTGTGGTGATTCGCGGCGATGTGAATTACGTTGCGATAGGGGCTCGTACGAACATTCAGGATGGCAGCGTTCTTCACGTAACCCACAAGTCTTCATCCAATCCACACGGCAACCCATTAATCATTGGCGAAGATGTTACCGTTGGCCATAAAGTTATGCTGCACGGCTGTACCATCGGTAACCGCGTACTGGTCGGTATGGGCTCCATTGTGCTGGATGGCGCGATAATAGAAGATGACGTAATGATTGGCGCGGGAAGCCTGGTGCCGCAGCACAAACGGCTGGAAAGCGGCTATTTATATCTTGGCAGTCCGGTAAAACAGATCCGCCCCTTGAGCGATGCTGAGAGATCGGGCCTGCAGTACTCCGCCAATAACTATGTAAAGTGGAAAGACGACTATCTTTCTCAGGATAACCATATCCAACCGTGATCATCTTCCTGCTGGGCCAGGATTAATGCTTCCGCCTCTTCTTCCAGGTCCCAGCGATACTCACGAAAAATGGCCAGCCATTGCTCCGCTGTTTCTCCACCAAAGCGATACGCCAGTACATCTTTTTTTATTGCACACGTGAGTTGCATCCCATTAACCAGGGCGGGAAAGATGATAGCACTGGCGGCAGTATCCCATTCTTCGCGGTCAGGAAATTGTATGGCCTGGTTCACGCTAATAATTCCTGCTGTAGCTGCTCAATCACTGGCTCGACCTGCGGTAATACACCGTGCCAAAGCAAAACGGCATGTGCAGCCTGCCCCACCAGCATTCCCAGCCCATCTGCGTAGCGTTTTGCGCCCTGTTGTACACACCAGGAGAGAAATGGCGTATTCCCTTTTTGATAGAACATGTCATAGCAACAGAGGGAAGGGTGAATAAGTGACGCTGGTATCGCCGGGATTTCGCCCCGTATGCCGCTGGAGGTCGCATTAATAATTAGGTCAAACTCACAACCATCCAGCTTGTCCATATCCGTGGCATGAACGCTGCCGGTATGAGCAAAGATTTTCGCCAACGCTTCGGCACGTGAAGCTGTACGGTTGGTGATAGTGACCGCGCAATCCAAAGAAAGCAGAGGTAACAGCACGCCCCGGGATGCGCCGCCCGCGCCAATCAGCAAAATACGCAATCCTGGGCGGATAAAATTTAAACGTTCGAGATCGCCTAATAAACCGATACCGTCAGTATTGTCGCCAAGCAAACGACCATCTTCCAGCCGTTTTAATGTATTGACGGCTCCCGCCAGCGATGCTCGTTCCGTTAACTCATCCGAACGCGCAAACGCCTCCTCTTTAAAAGGTACTGTGATGTTTGCGCCTTTTCCCCCTGCCGCGAAAAAGGCATCAAGCGTATTAATGAAATTATTAATAGGGGCCAGCACGCGACCATAGGGGTGAACAATATCTAGCTGCTGAGCAAATTGCTGATGAATAAATGGCGATTTGCTGTGCGCAATCGGATTTCCAAAAACAGCATAGGTTTCCATCATATTACCCCTGTCGAAACAGTTCGCCCGTCAGAGCATCGCGAATTTCTGAAGGATTTAAACGCCCACCCGTTGCGCCTTCAACCACCGGAAAATCATCACCAAATTGCGCACGCACCTCTTCAACGGTACGGCATGGCGGTAATCCGCTCAGATTGGCGCTGGTGGAAACCAGCGGTTTGCCATACGCATTGCATAGCGCGACCACCAGCGGGTGGTTGGTAACACGAACGGCCAGGGAATCAAAACGTCCCGTGAGCCACCGCGGCGTTGTCGCGGGCGCAGGAAAAACAAACGTTACCGGCCCGGGCCAGCAATCAAATACCGCTTTACGCTGTGCGGCGGTAAGTATGCTGTCATCAATATAAGGTTTTAACTGCTCAAAGCTGGCGGCAATCAAAATGAGTCCCTTATCGACGGGCCGTTGTTTTAACGCCAGCAGGCGCGTAACGGCTGTTTCACTATCGGGATCGCAGCCGACGCCGAAAACGGCTTCTGTTGGATAAGCGATGACATTTTCTTTATTCAGGAGATCTACCGCTGCGGCGATAGATCCTATTGGCAGGTTATTATTCACTTGTTTATTCCACCGGAACCGGCTTTCCACATTGTTTACTGGCGCAAAAGCGCTTCACGCCCTGCGCGGTTTTCTTTTCGATGAGTAGCGGATAATGGCACTCGGGGCATTCCCCTGCAACCGGTGTGAAGTTAATGACAAACTGACATTCCGGGTAGCGATCGCAGGAATGAAAGATTTTACCGTAACGAGAACGGCGCTGGACCAAATGTCCTTGCTGGCAGGCTGGACAGGCAATCGCCGTTTCATCCGGTTTATCAATAACCACTGTATGTTCACATTGCGGATACTGACTGCATCCGATGAACATGCCAAAGCGCCCCTGACGCAACACCAGCACGGCGCCACACTCAGGGCACAGTTGCCCCTCCAGAATTTTAACGATATGTCCGTCCGCCTGACTTTTCAGCGGACGAACGTAATCGCATTCCGGATAGCGAGAACAGCCGAGAAACGGACCATGTTTCCCGGAACGAATTACCAGTTCGGCCCCGCACTGCGGGCAGGGCTCATTTTTACGCACCGAAAACAGTGCTGATTTAGCCATATTCACTCATGCAGCATTAACACCTATCAATGCAGCATACCTTCATTTACCTCAAAGAGTAATTCTTCCATTTGCTGATAGGCGTTTTCACAGCCCGGAATGTTGAATAACACCATCAAAATAACCCATTTCAAGTCTTCCAGGTCAAACTCTGCGGTATCCAGCGCCAGCACACGCTCAATCACCATTTCTCGTGTTTCGAGGTTTAGCACCTGAATCTGCTCAAGGAATAACAGGAACCCCCGGCAACTAGCATCAAGCCTTTCACACTCTTCAACCGTATAAATGCGCATTGAAAGAGGGTCGGAAGCAAGTTGCATGGGTTCCGCGAGGCCATCCTGATAGTCAGCGAGTTTTTCCAGCCACAGCAGCGCATTGTAGATGTCTTCGCGATCAAACCCAGCGTCGGTGAGATCACGCTCCAGTCTGTCCTGATCCACGCGCAGCTCGGCTTCGTTATGGATGTATGTTTCAAACAAATACATTAGTACGTCGAACATGGCTTGCCCTCCTTAATCGGACATAGCCGCCGGGTACAGCTGCGATCCATCCTGCTAACTCCAGTTCGAGTAGCTGAGCCACTACCGCTGGCACAGGTTGGCCGGCACGTTCAGCGACGACGTCAACAGGTGTTACCTCATCTCCTACGTTAGCCAGGAGCTCAGGAAATGGCAATGCCGCCTCATCCTGATTTAGTGAATAAAGTGAATTTTCCGCCGTAGTTGGCAACCAGTGTAAGCCGTATTGCAAATTTTCCAGAATATCCTCCGGCGTCGTCACAAGCGTGGCCCCTTGTTTAATTAACCAGTGCGTGCCTTCGCTTCCCGGACTACCGATAGGACCTGGTAATGCAAAAACGTCCCGCCCCTGTTCAAGCGCGCAGCGCGCCGTCACCAACGAACCGCTGCGCAACGCCGCCTCGATTACCAGCACGCCTTTGCTCAGTCCGCTGATGATACGGTTTCTGCGAGGAAAATGTTGCGGTAGCGGAGGCGTTGAAAGCGGAAATTCTGAGACCACTGCGCCGCCGGTGGCAATCAAGTTTTCAGCCAGCATGGCATGTCGGCGAGGATAAATCTTTGCCAAGCCATTCCCTAACACCGCTACACTTTTTCCCCCCATACTCACCGCGGCGTTGTGTGCTACGCCATCAATTCCCCGGGCAAGGCCGCTGGTGATCGTCAAACCGCTTTTCGCAAGGCTTTCGCAAAGCAGACGTCCCCAGCGTTCTCCATACCAGGAGTGGCTCCGGCTCCCTACGACGGCAAGTTGGCAGGTATGCAGACAGGCAGGATCGCCGTCAATAAAAATAGCGCCGGGATAATCGTCAATAGCACGCAGTTGGGGAGGATAAATCTCACTATCCGCACACAGAAAATGGTGCTGCGGTAGTTCAAGCCAGCGTAATGTCTCATCAAGCACACCTGCTGGAAGCTGTAAAAAACGTTCAGCTTGCCGCGCGGTAAGACCAGCCTCCTGAAGGTGCGTGCGATTTATCTGAGGCTGGCGAATAAGCGAGTTCGCCATGTTCAACATCGCCTCGCCATAAAGGTCGCCGACGTACATTAAACGTAACCAAATTTCGGTACGGGCCATCCTTTCCCTCCCCTGCCACAAGCAGTCTGAACAATCTTTGCGATTGGTCACTGATGCTGTCAATCAGGTGGGGATTTGTCTAGAATAGAGGTAATAATCTTTTCAACTCCTGAACACAACTCTGGATAATTATGTCAGTTTTGCAAGTGTTACATATTCCGGACGAGCGCCTTCGCAAAGTCGCAAAGCCGGTTGAAGAAGTGAATGCAGAAATTCAGCGTATCGTCGATGATATGTTCGAAACGATGTACGCGGAAGAAGGTATCGGTCTGGCCGCAACGCAGGTCGATATCCACCAGCGGATCATCGTGATTGACGTTTCGGAAAACCGCGACGAGCGCCTGGTACTCATTAACCCGGAATTGCTGGAGAAAAGTGGCGAAACGGGTATAGAAGAAGGCTGTCTGTCGATTCCGGAACAGCGCGCTTTAGTGCCGCGCGCCGAGAAAGTGAAAATCCGCGCGCTGGATCGCGACGGCAACCCGTTTGAGCTTGAAGCGGATGGTTTGCTGGCAATTTGCATTCAGCATGAGATGGATCATCTGGTCGGTAAACTGTTTATCGATTATTTGTCGCCGCTGAAGCAACAACGTATTCGTCAGAAAGTAGAAAAACTCGACCGCCTGAACGCCCGGGCTTAAAGGACAAGAACCAACGTGTCAGATTCACTACGTATTATTTTTGCGGGTACACCTGACTTTGCAGCGCGTCATCTCGACGCGCTGTTAACTTCTGGACATAACGTTGTCGGCGTATTTACCCAACCCGATCGTCCAGCAGGTCGCGGCAAAAAGTTGATGCCCAGCCCGGTAAAAGTGCTGGCGGAAGAAAAAGGCCTGCCCGTTTTCCAGCCCGTGTCGCTTCGTCCTCAGGAAAACCAGCATCTGGTGGCTGACTTACATGCCGACGTCATGGTTGTCGTAGCATATGGTCTGATTCTCCCAAAGGCAGTGCTGGATATGCCCCGTCTCGGATGTATCAACGTTCACGGTTCGCTGCTTCCACGCTGGCGCGGCGCGGCGCCTATTCAGCGCTCACTCTGGGCAGGCGATGCGGAAACCGGCGTCACAATTATGCAGATGGATGTAGGGCTGGATACCGGCGACATGCTGTATAAACTTGCGTGCCCGATTACCGCAGAAGATACCAGTGGCTCACTGTATAATAAGTTGGCTGAACTTGGCCCGCAGGGGTTAATTACCACACTAAAACAACTGGCGGACGGCACAGCGACGCCTGAAGCGCAGAATGAAGCGCTGGTCACTCATGCGGAAAAGCTCAGTAAAGAAGAAGCGCGTATCGACTGGTCTCTCTCCGCAGCACAGCTGGAGCGTTGCATTCGCGCCTTTAATCCGTGGCCAATGAGCTGGCTGGAAATCGACGGCCAGCCGGTAAAAGTCTGGCAGGCGTCCGTCATTGAGGACGCCACGCAGTCGCTGCCGGGAACCATTCTGGCCGCGACGAAACAGGGCATTCAGGTTGCAACAGGCAAGGGGATATTAAATTTGCTTTCGCTTCAGCCTGCCGGCAAAAAAGCGATGAGCGCCCAGGATCTGTTAAATTCACGCCGGGAATGGTTTATTCCTGGTAACCGTCTTGCCTGACGGTCACGTCTTTATAAGCCCGGTGTTACCGGGCATTTTTATTTTATACATATGAAAAAACAAAACAATTTACGTAGTCTGGCAGCACAGGCCGTTGAACAGGTCGTCGAGCAGGGACAATCATTAAGTAATGTGCTCCCGCCGCTGCAACAAAAAGTCGCCGATAAAGACAAAGCGCTACTTCAGGAGCTGTGCTTTGGCGTACTGCGCACCCTTTCACAGCTGGAATGGCTGATCAATAAGCTGATGTCTCGTCCAATGACCGGCAAGCAGCGTACAGTGCATTACTTAATTATGGTCGGCTTTTATCAGTTGCTGTACACCCGCGTTCCTCCCCATGCGGCGCTGGCTGAAACCGTTGAAGGCGCGGTCTCCATCAAACGTCCGCAGTTGAAAGGGTTAATTAACGGCGTCCTGCGCCAGTTCCAGCGCCAGCAGGAAACGTTGCTTAATGAGTTTGCGACCAGCGATGCGCGCTTTTTACATCCAGGTTGGCTGGTAAAGCGTTTGCAAAATGCTTACCCCACACAGTGGCAACACATTATTGAAGCGAATAACCAGCGTCCACCGATGTGGCTACGTGTAAATCGTACACACCACACCCGCGACGGTTGGCTTGGCTTACTTGAAGACGCAGGCATGAAGGGATATCCCCATCCCGATTATCCCGACGCTGTACGTCTGGAAACGCCAGCTCCGGTACATGCTTTACCCGGTTTTGCTGAGGGTTGGGTAACTGTCCAGGATGCCTCTGCGCAGGGATGTGCGGTTTTTCTCGCTCCTCAGAACGGTGAGCACATTTTAGACTTGTGCGCCGCGCCCGGCGGTAAAACCACGCATATTCTCGAAGTGGCCCCCGAAGCAAACGTGTTGGCGGTTGATATTGATGAACAACGACTCTCCCGCGTTTACGACAACCTAAAGCGTCTTGGGATGAAAGCGACCGTTAAACAAGGGGATGGACGTTATCCCGCCCAATGGTGCGGCGAGCAGCAGTTTGACCGTATTCTGCTGGATGCGCCCTGCTCCGCAACCGGCGTCATTCGCCGTCATCCAGATATCAAATGGCTGCGTCGCGATCGCGATATCGCGGAACTGGCGCAATTACAGGCGGAAATTCTTGATGCCGTCTGGCCGCGCCTGAAGCCCGGCGGGACGCTGGTTTACGCCACCTGTTCCGTACTGCCGGAAGAAAACCGCGATCAGATCAAAACCTTTTTACAACGCACTCCCGATGCCGCGCTCAGCGAAACGGGAACACCTGATCAGCCAGGACAGCAGAATCTGCCGGGCGGCGAAGAAGGTGATGGGTTCTTTTACGCTAAGCTAATCAAGAAGTGATGAGATAACGGGCCACGACTGATGAAAATTATCATACTGGGCGCAGGGCAAGTTGGCGGAACACTGGCGGAAAACCTGGTCGGCGAAAACAACGACATCACGGTGGTTGATACCAACGGCGAACGGTTACGCAGTTTGCAAGATAAGTTCGATCTACGCGTAGTTCAGGGGCATGGTTCGCATCCCCGCGTGTTGCGCGAAGCGGGCGCTGACGATGCGGATATGCTGGTCGCTGTCACCAGTTCAGATGAAACTAATATGGTTGCCTGCCAGGTAGCCTATTCACTCTTCAACACTCCAAACCGTATCGCCCGCATTCGATCCCCGGACTATGTTCGCGATGCGGATAAACTCTTTCATTCTGAAGCGGTTCCGATTGATCATCTGATCGCGCCGGAGCAGTTGGTTATCGATAATATTTATCGTCTGATCGAGTATCCGGGAGCATTACAGGTTGTAAACTTTGCTGAAGGGAAAGTCAGTCTGGCAGTAGTAAAAGCCTACTATGGCGGTCCACTAATAGGTAACGCGCTCTCGACAATGCGAGAACATATGCCGCATATCGATACTCGCGTTGCCGCAATTTTCCGCCATGACAGACCAATCCGTCCTCAGGGCTCGACTATCGTGGAAGCAGGGGATGAAGTCTTCTTTATTGCGGCTTCACAGCATATCCGTGCAGTAATGAGCGAATTACAGCGTCTGGAAAAACCCTACAAGCGCATCATGCTGGTGGGCGGCGGCAATATCGGCGCCGGGCTGGCAAGGCGTCTGGAAAAAGACTATAGCGTTAAATTGATCGAACGCGATCAACAACGCGCCGCAGAACTGGCTGAGAAACTGCAAAACACGATCGTCTTTTTTGGCGACGCTTCCGATCAGGAATTGCTAGCGGAGGAGCATATTGATCAGGTCGATCTCTTTATCGCGGTCACTAACGATGATGAAGCCAATATCATGTCCGCGATGTTGGCCAAGCGGATGGGCGCCAAAAAAGTGATGGTGCTGATTCAGCGCCGCGCTTATGTCGATCTTGTGCAGGGTAGCGTTATAGATATTGCGATTTCTCCGCAGCAGGCCACCATCTCTGCATTACTGAGCCATGTGCGTAAAGCGGATATCGTCGGCGTTTCCTCACTACGTCGCGGGGTTGCCGAAGCCATCGAAGCCGTCGCGCACGGCGATGAAAGCACTTCCCGCGTGGTTGGCCGCGTCATTGACGAAATTAAACTGCCGCCAGGCACCATTATTGGCGCGGTGGTGCGTGGAAATGATGTCATGATCGCTAATGACAATTTGCGCATTGAACAAGGCGATCACGTCATTATGTTTTTGACCGATAAAAAGTTTATTACCGACGTCGAACGTCTGTTCCAGCCAAGTCCTTTCTTCCTCTAATTTAAGGGGCGCTCATTCAGCGCCCTTTTTAATTCCCTTTATTTATCAAGGTTTAATTTATTTCGCTAAACAGAAGCCGTAAATGGAAAATGCCTTAGCATTTGTTAAACTTATAACGTCAGCTGCATAGGGAGAATAAAAATGAGTTTTATTAAAGAATTTCGCGAATTCGCGATGCGCGGGAATGTTGTGGATTTGGCAGTGGGTGTCATTATTGGCGCGGCATTCGGTAAGATTGTTTCTTCACTGGTTGCCGATATCATTATGCCGCCGTTGGGATTGTTAATCGGCGGGATCGACTTTAAACAATTTGCTTTTACGTTACGCGAAGCGCAGGGAGATATTCCGGCGGTCGTCATGCATTACGGCGTGTTTATCCAGAACGTATTTGATTTTGTGATTGTGGCCTTTGCTATCTTTGTTGCCATTAAGCTTATCAACAGACTCAACCGTAAAAAAGCAGAAGAGCCGGCAGCTCCGCCAGCGCCTTCTAAAGAGGAAGTGTTATTGGGCGAAATCCGCGATCTGCTGAAAGAACAAAATAACCGTTCTTAATAAGCAGAAGGCCAGTGGTAAAAAAGTTACTTACTTTCTTGCCACTGGCCTCCCAGTTCCCTCGATTACCGTGTTTACCTTTGCGCAGATAGCTTCCTTTGCCTTTCTTATTTTTTTCAACGCGTTGCCTGAAAAGGGGATCGTGCAGTAATGCCTCAATGGCATTGTCCTTTATCTGCCCTTTCTTATGTTGATAACGACTCATAATGTCTCCCGATTGTATAAATTAACGGCGCGAGTGTAGCCCCGCCGGTTCAATAAATCAACATCCTGATTTCGCTCCACTGGCCCCCTGTTCCAGGGCTTCCAGAATGGAACAATAGACGCTACTGTGGGCCGTTCCGCAACAAGCATCATTAAGCCTTTGTAACGAACGCTGCATCGTTTGCAGTTCCGCAATCCTGGCTTCAACCTCCTGCAATCGCTCTTGCACAATACTTTTTGACTCCTGACAGGTATGGTGCTCAGGATCAATTCGGATCGATAAAAGCTCGCGGATCGAGTCGAGCGTGAAACCCAACTGCCGCGCATAACGAATAAACTTGAGACGCTGCAGATCGTTTTCGGTATACAGACGAAACCCGCCTTCAGTACGTACCTCATGATCCATCATCTGTTGCTTTTCATAGTAGCGAATGGTATCAGGCGTTACGTCTGCCAGCTTTGCCAGCTCACCAATGCGATACATACAAGCTCCGTTAATTATCGTTGATTTTATGCAGCAGTTTTTCTGCATACTCACCGTGTAAAAAGTCGGTACTCAACCCAGCCTGCCGAAGTTTTAGTTCAAGCAGCGAGAGCTGGCGACTAACCTGATGGTATCGAGGGTCATCTTCCCGGATACTGTTGAGGATATCAAGTAACTGAATAGCATCTCTGCGCTGCTCCAGTTCAGGGGGAAGACAGCCCGCATTCTTGAGTAAGCGATAACCCGCACGAAGTTCCGCCGGCACATGAGAATCATCATCCAGAATAAGCGGCTCGCCACGGCCAGGCAAATTATCAAACTCGCCTTTACGCTGTGCCTCGATAATATGACGCTCTGCCCACTGGTCAAGTAACCACATACGTCGCTCCAGGGATTGAACGAAAAGAATACAATTATTGTAGATATGTGGGGTTCAGGAGGGTATAAAAAAACCCGCCGAAGCGGGTTTTTTTACGTTACTACAGATTACTCTGCAGCAGCTTCTGTTTTCTCTGAACGATCAACCAGCTCGATGTATGCCATCGGCGCGTTGTCGCCTGCACGGAAGCCACACTTCAGAATGCGAGTGTAACCACCGGCGCGGCTCGCGAAACGCGGGCCCAGCTCGTTAAACAGTTTTGCCACGATCTCGTTATCACGAGTACGGGCGAATGCCAGACGACGATTAGCAACGCTATCAGTCTTGGCAAGAGTAATCAGCGGCTCAACTACGCGACGCAGCTCTTTCGCTTTAGGCAGGGTCGTCTTGATGATTTCATGACGAACCAGTGAACCTGCCATGTTGCGGAACATAGCCTGGCGATGGCTGCTGTTGCGGTTCAGTTGACGACCACTCTTACGATGGCGCATGACCTTATCCTTCTCAGTAAAACCTTAACCTGTGATCCGGTTACTCGTCAGCGATGCTTGCCGGTGGCCAGTTTTCCAGGCGCATACCCAGAGACAGTCCACGAGAAGCCAGCACGTCTTTAATCTCGGTAAGAGATTTTTTACCCAGGTTAGGCGTCTTAAGAAGCTCAACCTCGGTACGCTGTACCAGATCACCGATATAGTGGATAGCTTCTGCCTTGAGGCAGTTAGCAGAGCGGACAGTCAATTCCAGATCGTCAACAGGGCGCAGCAGGATCGGATCGAATTCTGGTTTCTCTTCTTTCACTTCCGGTTGACGTACATCACGTAAATCAACGAAAGCTTCCAGTTGTTCAGCCAGGATGGTTGCCGCACGACGAATCGCCTCTTCAGGATCGATTGTGCCGTTGGTTTCCATTTCGATGACCAGCTTGTCCAGGTCGGTACGCTGTTCTACACGCGCTGCTTCAACATTGTAGGCAATACGCTCTACAGGGCTGTAGCAGGCGTCGACCAGCAGACGGCCGATTGGGCGCTCATCTTCTTCCGAATGAATTCGGGTAGAAGCCGGCACATAACCACGACCGCGCTGAACTTTGATACGCATACTAATAGACGCGTTTTCATCGGTCAGGTGGCAGATCACGTGCTGCGGCTTGACGATTTCGACATCCCCATCATGGGTGATATCGGCTGCAGTCACAGGGCCAATGCCAGATTTATTCAAGGTAAGAATAACTTCATCTTTACCCTGAACTCTCACCGCCAGCCCTTTCAGGTTGAGCAGGATTTCCAGGATGTCTTCCTGAACGCCTTCTTTGGTGCTGTACTCATGTAGTACACCATCAATCTCAACCTCGGTCACCGCGCAACCCGGCATCGATGAGAGCAGAATACGGCGCAGTGCGTTACCCAGAGTATGGCCGAAGCCACGCTCTAAAGGCTCAAGGGTCACCTTGGCGTGCGTCGAACTCACTTGCTCGATATCTACCAGGCGCGGTTTTAGAAACTCTGTCACAGAACCCTGCATTGTGTCCTCTCTTTGGTACTAAGCTTTACTTGGAGTAAAGCTCGACGATCAGGTGTTCGTTAATGTCCGCAGACAGATCAGAACGCTCAGGCTTACGCTTGTACGTACCTTCCATCTTGCCAGCATCAACTTCCAGCCAGGTTGGCTTTTCACGCTGCTCAGCCAGCTCCAGAGCGGCTTTCACGCGAGACTGCTTCTTCGCTTTCTCACGAATGCTAACAACGTCATTCGGACTAACCTGATAAGAAGCGATGTTAACAACACGACCGTTTACCATAATTGCTTTATGGCTAACCAGCTGACGTGCTTCCGCACGAGTGGCGCCGAAGCCCATACGGTATACAACGTTGTCCAGACGACCTTCCAGCAGAGCCAACAGGTTTTCACCGGTGTTGCCTTTCAGACGTGCTGCTTCTTTGTAGTAGTTACGGAACTGACGCTCCAGCACACCGTAAATGCGGCGAACTTTTTGCTTTTCACGCAACTGCACACCATAGTCAGACAGACGCGGCTTACGCGCACCGTGCTGGCCAGGAGCTTGTTCAATTTTACACTTGGTATCGATCGCGCGAACGCCAGACTTAAGGAATAAGTCGGTGCCCTCACGACGGCTCAGCTTGAGCTTAGGACCCAAATATCTTGCCATTTTCTTTCTCCAACTAACCTGGAAAACGAAGCGTTATACGCGACGTTTTTTCGGCGGACGACAACCGTTATGAGGGATCGGAGTCACATCAGTAATATTAGTGATGCGGAAACCAGCGGCGTTCAGAGCACGAATAGTAGATTCGCGGCCTGGACCCGGACCTTTAACCATAACTTCCAGATTCTTGATACCGTATTCTTTCACGGCGTCAGCGCAACGCTCTGCTGCAACCTGAGCTGCAAACGGAGTGGATTTGCGAGAACCACGGAAACCGGAACCACCGGCTGTTGCCCAACCCAGCGCATTACCCTGACGATCGGTAATAGTCACGATGGTGTTGTTGAAAGAAGCATGGATATGAGCCACGCCGTCAGAGACTTGTTTTCTTACACGTTTACGTGCGCGAACTGGTGCCTTTGCCATTATTCAATCACCCCGATTATTTCTTGATCGGTTTGCGCGGACCCTTACGGGTACGAGCGTTGGTCTTGGTACGCTGACCGCGAACCGGGAGACCACGACGATGACGCAAACCGCGATAGCAACCAAGATCCATCAGGCGCTTGATGCTCATGCTGATTTCACGGCGCAGATCACCTTCAACGACAAATTTGGCAACTTCGTCACGCAGCGTGTCGATTTGTTCTTCAGACAGCTCACTGATCTTAACATTTTCAGCGATACCCGCTGCAGCCAGGATGGCTTTAGAACGGGTCTTGCCGACACCGTAGATCGAAGTTAACGCGATCACGGCGTGTTTCTGATCAGGAATGTTAATGCCTGCTATACGGGCCACTATGCACTCCTACTATTTAATATGTACGTACCATGCTGAAAAGCCCGTTTTCAGGATACTCAAATGGAAACGTACAGACATACAAAAGATTGGCTGGCTAATCTAGCCAGCTCAACCCAACTTTGCAAGAAAAATATGCGAAAAAATCAGCCTTGGCGCTGTTTATGCTTCGGCTCGGCACTGCAAATCACACGGATGACACCATCACGCTTAACGATTTTGCAGTTACGGCATAATTTCTTGACGGAAGCACGAACTTTCATTTTTACTCTCCGTAACTTCTCAGGCGACCAATTAACGGCCGTAGCCTTTCAGGTTCGCCTTCTTCAATGCAGACTCATACTGACTGGACATCATCAGAGTTTGCACTTGAGCCATAAAGTCCATAATCACGACAACAACGATAAGCAGTGAGGTCCCACCGAAGTAGAACGGCACTTTCATTGCATCACGCATGAACTCCGGGATCAGGCAGATAAAGGTAATATACAGCGCACCAACCAGGGTCAGGCGGGTCATTACTTTATCGATATACTTCGCCGTTTGCTCTCCCGGACGAATTCCTGGTACAAATGCACCGGACTTCTTCAGGTTATCTGCTGTTTCACGCGGGTTGAAAACCAACGCCGTGTAGAAGAAACAGAAGAAGATGATTGCAGACGCATAGAGTAACACATAAAGCGGTTGCCCAGGCTGCAAATACAGCGAAATTGTTGTCAGCCAGTTCCAACCAGTACCGCCCCCGAACCATGACGCGATGGTCGCCGGGAACAGAATAATACTGGAAGCGAAGATTGCCGGGATTACCCCCGCCATATTCACTTTCAGCGGTAAATGTGTGCTCTGTGCAGCATAGACACGACGACCTTGCTGACGTTTGGCGTAGTTTACCACAATACGGCGTTGACCACGTTCAACGAATACTACAAAGAACGTCACTGCAAATACTAATACTGCAACCAACAGCAACACGAGGAAGTGCAGGTCGCCTTGACGCGCTTGCTCGATAGTATGGGCAATGGCTGGCGGGAGTCCCGCAACGATACCAGCGAAGATGATGATTGAGATACCGTTACCGATACCGCGCTCAGTAATCTGTTCGCCGAGCCACATCAGGAACATCGTCCCTGTAACCAGACTTACAACAGCGGTGAAATAGAATGCAAAGCCTGGATTCATCACCAGGCCCTGCATACCAGGCATATTCGGCAAACCGGTAGCAATACCGATCGACTGGAATATCGCCAGCACCAGAGTACCGTAACGGGTGTACTGGCTGATCTTACGACGACCAGACTCCCCTTCTTTCTTAATTTCTGCCAGCGTTGGATGAACCACCGTCAACAGCTGGATAATGATCGACGCCGAAATATACGGCATGATCCCCAGGGCAAAGATAGAAGCACGGCTGAGAGCACCACCAGAGAACATGTTAAACATTTCAATGATGGTGCCTCGCTGTTGCTCAAGCAGTTTGGCAAGTACAGCGGCATCAATACCAGGGATCGGAATAAAAGAGCCAATACGGAACACAATCAGCGCGCCGATAACAAACAGCAGTCTGCGTTTCAGCTCACCTAAGCCACCTTTGGCACTTTGAAAATCTAATCCCGGTTGTTTAGCCATCTGCTACTTATTCCTCGATTTTACCGCCAGCAGCTTCGATAGCAGCACGAGCGCCTTTAGTAACACGCAGGCCACGAACAGTTACCGGAGTAGTGACTTCGCCAGCCAGGATCACTTTCGCGAACTCGATCTGGATACCGATAATGTTTGCCGCTTTCAGCGTGTTCAGGTCTACAACGCCGCCTTCTACTTTCGCCAGGTCAGACAGACGAACTTCGGCTGTAATCGCTGCTTTGCGAGAAGTGAAGCCGAATTTCGGCAGACGACGGTACAGAGGCATCTGACCACCCTCGAAACCGCGACGTACGCCACCGCCAGAACGAGACTTCTGACCTTTGTGACCACGACCACCGGTTTTACCGAGGCCAGAACCGATACCACGACCCAGGCGTTTACCCGCCTTTTTGGAGCCTTCGGCCGGAGACAGAGTATTTAAACGCATCTCTTACTCCTCAACTTTAACCATGAAGGAAACCGCGTTGACCATACCACGAACAGCAGGAGTATCCTCGCGCTCTACGGTGTGGCCAATACGACGCAGACCCAGGCCAAGCAGCGTTGCCTTGTGTTTCGGCAGACGACCGATTGCACTGCGGGTTTGAGTAATTTTAATAGTCTTTGCCATGGTTTATTTCCCCAGAATTTCTTCAACGGATTTACCACGCTTGGCAGCGACCATTTCTGGAGAATTCATATTTTCCAGGCCATCAATAGTTGCACGAACCACGTTGATCGGGTTGGTGGAACCGTATGCTTTAGCCAGAACGTTATGAACCCCAGCAACTTCCAGAACGGCGCGCATTGCACCACCGGCGATGATACCGGTACCTTCGGAAGCTGGCTGCATGAATACACGAGACCCCGTGTGAACACCTTTAACCGGGTGCTGCAGGGTGCCGTTGTTCAGCGCGACGTTAATCATATTGCGACGGGCTTTTTCCATCGCTTTCTGGATCGCTGCTGGAACTTCACGCGCTTTACCGTAACCAAAACCTACGCGACCGTTACCATCGCCTACTACAGTCAGAGCTGTGAAGGAGAAAATACGACCACCTTTAACGGTTTTAGATACGCGGTTTACCGCGATCAGCTTTTCCTGCAGTTCGCCAGCTTGTTTTTCGATGTGAGCCATCTTACACCTCTACCTTAGAACTGAAGGCCAGCTTCACGGGCAGCATCTGCCAGTGCCTGGACACGACCATGATATTGGAACCCGGAACGGTCAAAGGACACATCTTTGATGCCTTTTTCCAGAGCGCGTTCAGCGACAGCTTTACCCACAGCTGCAGCCGCGTCTTTGTTACCGGTGTACTTCAGTTGTTCAGCGATAGCTTTTTCTACAGTAGAAGCAGCTACCAGAACTTCAGAACCGTTCGGTGCAATTACCTGTGCGTAAATATGACGCGGGGTACGATGTACCACCAGGCGAGTTGCGCCCAGCTCTTTGAGCTTGCGGCGTGCGCGGGTCGCACGACGGATACGAGCAGATTTCTTATCCATAGTGTTACCTTACTTCTTCTTAGCCTCTTTGGTACGCACGACTTCGTCGGCGTAACGAACACCCTTGCCTTTGTAAGGCTCAGGACGACGGTAGGCGCGCAGATCTGCTGCAACCTGGCCGATCACCTGCTTATCAGCGCCTTTCAGCACGATTTCAGTTTGAGTCGGACATTCAGCAGTGATACCTGCCGGCAGCTGATGGTCAACCGGGTGAGAGAAACCTAAAGACAGGTTTACTACATTCCCTTTAACCGCTGCACGATAACCTACACCAACCAGCTGCAGCTTCTTAGTGAAGCCTTCGGTAACACCGATAACCATTGAGTTCAGCAGGGCACGCGCGGTACCAGCCTGTGCCCAACCGTCTGCGTAACCATCACGCGGACCGAAGGTCAGTGCATTATCTGCATGTTTAACTTCAACAGCATCGTTGAGAGTACGAGTCAGCTCGCCGTTTTTACCTTTGATCGTAATAACCTGACCGTTGATTTTGACATCAACGCCGGCAGGAACAACGACCGGTGCTTTAGCAACACGAGACATTTTTTCCTCCGATTAGGCTACGTAGCAGATAATTTCGCCACCAAGACCAGCCTGGCGCGCTGCACGATCAGTCATAACACCTTTAGAGGTAGAAACAACTGCGATACCCAGACCGGCCATAACTTTCGGCAGCTCATCTTTACGTTTGTAGATGCGCAGACCTGGGCGGCTGACACGCTGAATGCTTTCTACAACAGCTTTACCCTGGAAATACTTAAGAGTCAGTTCCAGTTCCGGCTTGGTGTCGCCTTCAACTTTAAAATCTTCAATAAAACCTTCTTCCTTCAGCACGTTGGCAATTGCCACTTTCAGCTTGGAGGAAGGCATGGTGACCGCAGCTTTGTTCGCGGCCTGACCGTTACGGATACGGGTCAGCATATCCGCGATCGGATCTTGCATGCTCATCTGTCTTTACTCCCGTGATTCAATTGGTGACAATTACCAGCTAGCCTTTTTCAGACCCGGAATTTCACCGCGCATAGCGGCTTCACGGACCTTAATACGGCTCAACCCGAACTTCCGCAGGAAAGCGTGCGGACGACCAGTTTGACGGCAGCGGTTACGCTGACGTGACGGGCTGGAATCACGCGGCAGAGTCTGCAGCTTAAGAACCGCATTCCAACGATCTTCGTCGGTTGCGTTCACATCAGAGATGATCGCTTTCAGTTCAGCGCGTTTCGCGAAGTATTTATCAGCTAAAGCTACGCGTTTTACTTCGCGTGCTTTCATTGATTGCTTAGCCATTTAGTAACCCTACCTTACTTGCGGAACGGGAAGTCAAAGGCAGCCAGCAGAGCACGGCCTTCTTCGTCAGATTTCGCAGTAGTGGTAATGGTAATATCCAAACCACGAACGCGGTCGACTTTATCGTAGTCGATTTCTGGGAAGATGATCTGCTCACGGACACCCATGCTGTAGTTACCACGACCGTCGAATGACTTAGCGGACAAGCCACGGAAGTCACGGATACGAGGAACAGCAATAGTGATCAGGCGCTCAAAGAACTCCCACATGCGTTCGCCACGCAGAGTTACTTTACAGCCGATCGGATAGCCCTGACGGATTTTGAAGCCTGCAACAGATTTGCGTGCTTTGGTGATCAACGGTTTTTGACCGGAGATTGCTGTCAGGTCTGCTGCTGCGTTATCCAGCAGTTTCTTGTCAGCGATCGCTTCACCAACACCCATGTTCAGGGTGATCTTCTCGACCCGAGGGACTTGCATGACAGAATTGTAGTTAAACTCAGTCATGAGTTTGTTAACTACTTCGTCTTTGTAGTAATCATGCAGTTTCGCCATCGTACTACTCCAAATTACTTGATAGTTTCGCTGTTAGACTTGAAGAAACGGACTTTTTTGCCGTCTTCGAATCTAAAGCCTACACGGTCAGCCTTGCCGGTTGCCGCATTGAAGATTGCAACGTTAGAAACCTGAATTGCAGCTTCTTTTTCAACGATGCCGCCCGGTTGGTTCAGAGCCGGAACCGGCTTCTGGTGTTTCTTAACCAGGTTGATACCTTCAACAATGACCTTGCCGGAAGACAGGACATTCTTAACTTTACCGCGTTTACCTTTATCTTTACCGGTTAACACGATAACTTCGTCATCACGACGGATTTTCGCTGCCATGATTCGCTCCTTAGAGTACTTCTGGTGCCAGAGAGATAATTTTCATGAACTTCTCGTTACGAAGTTCACGAGTTACCGGCCCAAAAATACGCGTACCGATAGGCTGCTCGCTGTTATTGTTTAAAATAACGCATGCATTACCATCGAAGCGAATGACAGAACCGTCCGGGCGACGAACACCCTTCTTGGTGCGCACCACTACCGCCTTCAGCACATCACCTTTTTTGACCTTACCACGCGGAATCGCTTCTTTGATGGTGATCTTAATGATGTCGCCTACGCCTGCGTAGCGACGGTGCGAGCCACCCAGAACCTTGATACACATTACGCGACGTGCACCGGAGTTGTCGGCGACGTTCAGCATAGTCTGTTCTTGGATCATTTTAGTGCTCCGCTAATGTCAACTACTACTGAGACCCGAAAATCAGGTCGTTAAAAAAACCCCATATCGAGGGCGCGGCATTATAACACCGCAAATCAGATATGGGTAGAAAAAATAAACGGCCCATCGCTGAGCCGTTTATTCGTTGAGAATGCGTACTGTATTACAGAACCGCTTTCTCTACAACGCGAACCAGAGTCCAGGATTTGGTCTTGGACAGCGGACGGCATTCGCGGATTTCAACCACGTCGCCGATACCGCATTCGTTGTTCTCGTCATGTACGTGCATTTTGGTCGTACGCTTGATGAATTTACCGTAGATCGGGTGTTTCACAAAACGTTCGATAGCAACAACAATGGATTTCTCCATTTTGTCGCTAACCACGCGACCTTGCAGAGTACGGATTTTATCGGTCATTACGCACCCGCCTTCTCAGTCAGTAAAGTCTTAACGCGTGCGACATCACGACGCACTTGCTTCAACAGGTGAGACTGTTGCAGCTGGCCACTTGCAGCCTGCATACGCAGGTTGAACTGCTCACGCAGCAGGTTCAGTAGCTCGGTGTTCAGCTCTTCAACGCTCTTCTCACGCAGCTCTTTTGCTTTCATTACATCACCGTCTTAGTTACAAAGGTGGTTTTAATCGGCAGTTTCGCTGCTGCCAGCTTGAATGCTTCACGGGCCAGCTCTTCCGGTACGCCGTCCATTTCATACAGGACTTTACCCGGCTGAATCAAGGCAACCCAATACTCCACGTTACCTTTACCTTTACCCATACGCACTGCCAGCGGCTTTTCAGTGATCGGTTTGTCCGGGAATACACGGATCCAGATCTTACCTTGACGCTTAACTGCACGGGTCATAGCACGACGTGCTGCTTCGATCTGACGGGCAGTCAGACGACCACGGCCAACAGCTTTCAGGCCGAAGCTGCCGAAGCTAACATCCGCGCCTGCAGCCAGACCACGGTTGCGGCCTTTGTGCATTTTACGGAATTTTGTACGCTTTGGTTGTAACATCAGCGACGCTCCTTATTTACGGCCTTTACGCTGCTGCTTTTTCGGTTGAGCAGCCGGTTTTTCCGGTTGTTCAACAGCAGCCATACCACCCAGGATCTCGCCTTTGAAGATCCACACTTTAACGCCGATTACACCATAAGTGGTGTGCGCTTCAGAGGTGTTGTAGTCGATGTCAGCACGCAGAGTGTGCAGCGGTACGCGACCTTCGCGGTACCATTCGGTACGTGCGATTTCCGCGCCGCCCAGACGGCCGCTAACTTCAACTTTGATACCTTTAGCGCCCAGACGCATGGCGTTCTGTACAGCACGCTTCATCGCACGACGGAACATAACGCGACGTTCCAGCTGAGAAGTGATGCTGTCAGCAACCAGTTTAGCGTCCAGTTCAGGTTTACGAACTTCGGCGATGTTGATCTGTGCAGGAACGCCAGCGATATCCGCTACGACCTTACGCAGTTTTTCTACGTCTTCACCTTTTTTACCGATAACGATACCCGGGCGAGCGGTGTGAATAGTCACACGGATGCTCTTAGCCGGACGCTCGATAACGATACGAGATACAGACGCTTTAGCCAGTTCCTTCGTCAGGTACTGACGTACTTTAAAATCGCTGTCCAGGTTGTCAGCGAATTCTTTGGTGTTCGCAAACCAGGTAGAGTTCCATGGTTTTACAATACCCAGGCGAATACCATTAGGATGTACTTTCTGACCCATTGCTAGTCTCCAGAGTCTCAGCGATCGGACACAACCACAGTGATGTGGCTGGTGCGCTTCAGGATGCGATCTGCACGACCTTTTGCACGCGGCATAATGCGCTTCATGCTCGGGCCTTCGTCTACGAAAATTTTCGTAACTTTCAGATCGTCAATGTCAGCGCCATCGTTGTGTTCAGCGTTAGCAATGGCAGATTCCAGAACTTTCTTGACCAGTACAGCCGCTTTCTTGTTGGTGTAGGTCAGAATATCCAGAGCCTGCGACACTTTCTTACCGCGAATCAGGTCAGCAACAAGGCGAACCTTCTGAGCAGAAGAACGAGCATGGCGATGTTTAGCGATAGTTTCCATCTCTTCCTCCTACCTTATTTCTTCTTCGCTTTTTTATCAGCAGCGTGGCCGCGATAAGTACGAGTCGGTGCGAATTCACCCAGTTTGTGACCGACCATTTCGTCGGAAACAAATACCGGAACGTGCTGACGACCATTATGGACAGCGATGGTCAAACCGATCATGTTAGGAAAGATCGTTGAACGACGGGACCAGGTGCGCAGGGGCTTCTTGTCTCCGCTTTCCACCGCTTTCTCTACCTTCTTCAGCAAGTGCAGGTCAATAAAAGGACCTTTCTTGAGAGAACGTGGCATGGCTTATCCTCTAAAATTATTTGCTACGGCGACGTACGATGAATTTATCAGTACGCTTGTTGCTGCGGGTCTTCTTACCTTTGGTCTGAACGCCCCACGGAGTTACCGGGTGCTTACCAAAGTTACGACCTTCACCACCACCATGTGGGTGGTCTACTGGGTTCATCGCAGTACCGCGAACGGTAGGACGAACGCCACGCCAGCGTGCAGCACCTGCTTTACCCAGAACGCGCAGCATATGCTCAGCATTGCCAACTTCGCCCAGGGTTGCACGGCAGTCTGCTTCGACTTTACGCATTTCACCAGAACGCAGACGCAGGGTGACATAAGCGCCATCGCGAGCAACGATCTGAACGTAAGTACCAGCGGAACGTGCCAGCTGACCGCCTTTACCTGGTTTCATTTCTACGTTATGAACGGTAGAACCAACCGGGATATTGCGCATCGGCAGGGTGTTGCCTGCTTTGATTGCAGCATCAACGCCAGACTGAATCTGGTCGCCAGCTTTCAGGCCTTTCGGGGCCAGGATGTAACGGCGTTCGCCGTCTTTGTACAGAACCAGCGCGATGTTCGCGGAACGGTTCGGATCGTACTCAAGACGTTCAACAACTGCCGGGATACCGTCTTTGTTGCGTTTGAAGTCAACAATACGATAAGCCTGTTTGTGACCACCACCGATATGACGAGTGGTGATACGGCCATTGTTGTTACGACCACCGGATTTGCTGTTTTTTTCAACCAGCGGAGCAAAAGGTTTGCCCTTGTGCAGCTCTGGGTTGACCACTTTAACGACGTGGCGACGACCCGGAGATGTCGGTTTACATTTAACAACTGCCATTGTATTACTCCTCCGACTTACTCAGCGCCGCCGACGAAGTCCAGATTCTGGCCTTCTTTCAGGGTGACGTAAGCTTTTTTCCAGTCGCTACGACGACCGATACGCTGTCCGTGACGTTTAACTTTCCCTTTAACTACCAGGGTGTTAACGACTTCGACTTCGACTTCAAACAGTTTCTGCACAGCAGCTTTGATTTCTGCTTTGGTCGCGTCTTTAGCAACTTTGAGAACGATGGTGTTGGTTTTTTCCATCGCAGTAGACGCTTTTTCAGAAACGTGCGGTGCGCGCAGCACCTTCAGCAGACGTTCTTCACGAATCATGCCAGCATCTCCTCAACTTGCTTAACAGCATCAGCAGTCATTACGACTTTGTCGAAGGCGATCAGGCTAACCGGGTCGATACCAGTCGCATCGCGTACGTCAACCTTGTGCAGGTTACGTGCGGCCAGGAACAGGTTCTCGTCCAGCTCACCGGTGATGATCAGCACATCTTCCAGAGCCATGTCTTTCAGTTTCTGTGCCAGCAGCTTAGTTTTCGGCGCTTCTACAGAGAACTTCTCGACAACGATCAGACGATCCTGACGTACCAGTTCGGACAGGATGCTTTTCAGCGCGCCGCGGTACATCTTCTTGTTAACTTTTTGACTGTGGTCCTGCGGACGAGCAGCGAAGGTCACGCCACCGGAACGCCAGATCGGGCTCTTGATAGAACCTGAACGCGCACGGCCAGTGCCTTTCTGGCGCCACGGTTTTTTACCGGAACCAGTTACTTCAGCACGAGTCTTCTGAGCACGAGTACCCTGACGAGCACCAGCTGCATAAGCAACAACAACCTGGTGAACCAGCGCTTCGTTGAAATCACGACCGAAGGTAGTTTCGGAAACAGTCAGCGCGCTCTGCGCGTCTTTCAATACTAATTCCATTGCTATCCCCTTACGCCTTCACAGCTGGTTTAACGATCAGGTCGCAACCGGTTGCACCCGGAACACCACCCTTAACCAGCAGCAGGTTGCGCTCAGCGTCAACGCGTACTACGTCAAGGCTCTGAACGGTTACGCGCTCATTACCCATCTGACCTGCCATTTTCTTGCCTTTGAACACTTTGCCCGGAGTCTGGTTCTGACCGATAGAACCCGGAACGCGGTGAGACAAGGAGTTACCGTGAGTAGCGTCCTGGGTACGGAAGTTCCAGCGCTTAACGGTACCAGCGAAACCTTTACCTTTAGAGGTACCGGTTACGTCAACTTTTTTAACGTCAGCAAACAGTTCAACGCTGATGCTCTGACCTACGGTGTATTCTTCGCCTTCAGCCAGACGGAATTCCCACAGACCACGGCCAGCTTCTACGCCAGCTTTAGCAAAGTGACCCGCTTCCGGCTTGGTGACACGGTTAGCTTTTTTAGCACCCGTAGTAACCTGAACAGCGCGGTAGCCATCGTTAGCCAGGTCTTTAACCTGAGTAACACGGTTTGCTTCAACTTCGATTACGGTTACTGGGATAGAGACGCCATCTTCAGTGAAGATGCGGGTCATACCCACTTTTTTACCGACTAAACCAATCATTGTATCAACCTCTCAATCGCTCGATGACCTGATTAACCCAGGCTGATCTGCACGTCTACACCGGCAGCCAGGTCCAGACGCATCAGAGCATCAACGGTTTTCTCGGTTGGCTCAACGATGTCAACCAGACGCTTGTGAGTGCGAATTTCGTACTGATCGCGCGCATCTTTGTTAACGTGCGGAGAGATCAGAACGGTAAAGCGCTCTTTGCGGGTCGGCAGCGGGATCGGACCGCGAACCTGCGCACCAGTGCGCTTGGCAGTCTCGACGATTTCCGCGGTTGATTGATCGATCAGACGATGATCAAACGCTTTCAGGCGGATACGGATTCTTTGGTTCTGCATGAGACCAGAGCTCCAATTATTTTATAAACGAAAATGATTACTCCTCACACCCATTACGATTGATGGGAGAGTGTAACCGTTCTTACGTAGCTCCCCGATTGGGAGCATTGTTAAATAGCCAAATCGGCTATTCGAGGTTCAAATCGAACCTGCCGTCAATTACGACAAGCCCGCGCATTATACGTAAATCTCAGCCTGACGCAAGTGTCGGATAGAAATTAAGCGCTTTATTCTTATGCGAGCACGATTCCAGATGGTACGCATGGGATGGCGACGCGCATCTTTTCTTTGGAAGGCATCAGGCAAACCTGGCAATACGTCGTTGTCGCTGTCGCATAAATCTATAAAGGTGAGCGCAAGCCTTGACGAGGATTTGCTTATGTTTGTTGCCCTCCCCTTTCTCATTTTTTATGCGTCGTTCTCTTTATTACTTGGCATATACGACGCGCGTACCGGTCTGCTGCCTGACCGGTTTACTTGTCCATTGCTGTGGGGTGGTCTGCTTTATCACCAGATTTGCCTGCCGGAGCGTTTACCGGATGCGCTTTGGGGCGCTATCGCCGGCTATGGCGGATTCGCGTTAATTTACTGGGGCTATCGCCTGCGTTATCAGAAAGAGGGGCTTGGATATGGCGACGTCAAGTACCTCGCTGCCTTAGGGGCGTGGCATTGTTGGGAAACACTGCCGTTACTGGTTTTCCTTGCCGCTATGTTGGCCTGTGGCGGGTTTGGCGTCGCGCTACTGGTGAGAGGTAAATCGGCATTAATAAACCCGCTACCTTTTGGGCCATGGCTGGCGGTGGCGGGTTTCATAACAGGTTGGAAAGTTTTCTTTCCAGACGGTTAATCGGTAACCTTAATTTGTGATTGCAGATAATTTTGCATACCAAGTTTGGCAATCAAATCCAACTCAGTTTCCAGCCAGTCGATGTGGCCTTCCTCGTCGGCAAGAATTTCAATCATCATATCCCGGCTGACATAATCATGAACGCTATCGGCATAGGCTATTGCCTCACGTAGATCTTTTGCGCCTTCCAGTTCGAGCCGGAGATCCGATCGTAGCATCTCTTCGACATCTTCACCGATGCCCAGCTTGCCCAGATCCTGTAGGTTCGGTATGCCTTCCAGAAATAAAATACGCTCAATATACTTATCAGCGTGTTTCATCTCATCAATGGATTCATGGTACTCAACATCATTAAGCCGGGTCAGCCCCCAGTTTTTGAACATACGGGCATGAAGAAAATACTGATTAATTGCGACAAGCTCATTTCCCAATAGTTTATTGAGATAATTTATGATTTTAACATCACCTTTCATTTTATAGTCCCTCCGCTTCCACTCTCTAGAGCGTAGATGGGGCTACAGGGATGTCAAAAAAAAGAGTGTGACTCAGGCGATCTCTTTAAATTCCGGCATTTGCGTTAACTCATCCTGCATCACTTCTCGCGCGGCGCGAATACACTTACCACATTGATTTCCCACAGGAATAAATTTACGCAACTGTTGAAATGACTGTGGATGAAATTGTCGTACAGCCTGGCGGATTTTTTTATCGCTTATACCATTACACAAACAAACGTACATGATCGCTCCCGTTCAATTTCCGCACAAAGTGTAAATGAGAATGGTTATGATTACAATAGCACAAAGCGATTTACGCCACGGGAGAAGCGTTAAAAAGGGTGAATAAATATAACAGCGGCTAAATAGCAGGCAACAAAAAGGGCGCCGAAGCGCCCTCTTCAATTCAAAACTAATTAACGAGTAATTAGCCCAGAACTTTAGCAACAACGCCCGCGCCAACGGTACGGCCGCCTTCACGGATTGCGAAACGCAGACCGTCGTCCATCGCGATCGGGTGGATCAGGGTAACAACCATTTTGATGTTGTCGCCCGGCATTACCATCTCTACGCCTTCCGGCAGTTCGATGGTACCAGTCACGTCAGTAGTACGGAAGTAGAACTGCGGACGGTAGCCTTTGAAGAACGGAGTATGACGGCCGCCTTCATCTTTGGACAGAATGTACACTTCAGATTCGAACTTGGTGTGCGGCTTGATGGTGCCCGGCTTAGCCAGTACCTGACCACGTTCGATTTCTTCACGTTTGATACCACGCAGCAGAACACCTACGTTCTCACCGGCACGGCCTTCGTCCAGCAGTTTGCGGAACATTTCAACGCCAGTACAGGTAGACTTCTGAGTCTCTTTGATACCAACGATTTCAACTTCTTCGCCCACTTTGATGATACCGCGCTCTACACGACCGGTAACAACGGTACCACGACCGGAGATGGAGAATACGTCTTCGATCGGCAGCAGGAACGGCTTGTCAATCGCACGCTCTGGTTCCGGAATATAAGAATCCAGGAAGCCAGCCAGTTCGATGATTTTCGCTTCCCACTCTGCGTCGCCTTCCAGCGCTTTCAGAGCAGAACCACGAACGATCGGAGTGTCGTCGCCCGGGAAGTCGTACTGAGACAGCAGTTCGCGAACTTCCATCTCAACCAGTTCCAGCAGCTCTTCGTCATCAACCATGTCGCATTTGTTCAGGAACACGATGATGTACGGAACGCCTACCTGACGACCCAGCAGGATGTGCTCACGGGTCTGCGGCATCGGGCCGTCAGTCGCAGCAACAACCAGGATCGCGCCGTCCATCTGAGCAGCACCGGTGATCATGTTTTTAACATAGTCAGCGTGCCCCGGGCAGTCTACGTGTGCGTAGTGGCGGGTCGGGGTATCGTATTCAACGTGAGAAGTGTTGATGGTGATACCACGCGCTTTTTCTTCCGGCGCGTTATCGATCTGGTCGAATGCGCGAGCGGCACCGCCGTAGGTTTTAGCCAGTACGGTAGTAATGGCAGCGGTCAGCGTTGTTTTACCATGGTCAACGTGGCCGATAGTACCGACGTTAACGTGCGGTTTTGTACGTTCAAATTTTTCTTTAGACACGGCTATATTCCTTACTATAGCGCTCTCCCCTTCAGGAGAGAGCACGGGATTTTGGTTTTTAACCCTGCGGCTTATTTACCACGGGCTTCGATTACGGCCTGAGCAACGTTGTTCGGCGCATCATCATACTTCAGGAATTCCATAGTGTACGATGCGCGACCTTTGGTCAGAGAACGCAGCTGAGTTGCATATCCGAACATTTCAGACAGCGGTACTTCAGCGTGGATCTTAACGCCTGTAACTTCAGATTCCTGACCTTTGAGCATACCACGACGGCGGCTAAGGTCGCCGATAACGTCACCGGTATTCTCTTCAGGTGTTTCTACTTCAACCTTCATGATCGGCTCAAGCAGAACTGGTTTTGCTTTCTTAAAGCCTTCTTTAAAGGCGATAGACGCAGCCAGTTTAAACGCCAGCTCAGAGGAGTCAACGTCATGGTAAGAACCGAAGTGCAGACGCACACCGAGATCAACTACCGGATAACCAGCCAGCGGGCCAGATTTCAGCTGCTCCTGGATGCCTTTATCAACGGCCGGGATGTATTCGCCAGGAATTACACCACCTTTGATGTCGTTGATGAACTCGTAACCTTTCGGGTTAGAGCCCGGCTCCAGCGGGTACATGTCGATAACAACATGACCATACTGACCGCGACCACCAGACTGTTTCGCGTGTTTACCTTCGATGTCGGTAACTTTCGCGCGAATCGCTTCGCGGTAAGCAACCTGAGGTTTACCCACGTTAGCTTCAACGTTGAATTCACGCTTCATACGGTCAACGATGATATCCAGGTGAAGTTCACCCATACCAGCGATGATGGTCTGGTTAGATTCTTCATCAGTCCATACGCGGAATGACGGGTCTTCTTTCGCCAGACGGCCCAGAGCCAGACCCATTTTTTCCTGGTCAGCTTTGGTTTTCGGTTCTACCGCGATGGAGATTACCGGCTCAGGGAATTCCATACGTTCCAGAATGATCGGGTTTTCCGGATCACACAGGGTGTCACCGGTAGTCACGTCTTTCAGGCCGATAGCAGCCGCGATGTCGCCCGCGCGAACTTCTTTGATCTCTTCACGTTTGTTGGCGTGCATCTGAACGATACGACCGAAACGCTCACGTGCGGTTTTCACGGAGTTCAGTACGGTATCACCAGAGTTAACCACACCGGAGTACACACGGAAGAAGGTCAGGTTACCCACAAACGGGTCGGTAGCGATTTTGAACGCCAGCGCAGAGAACGGCTCGTCGTCGCTTGCGTGACGCTCAGCCGGAGTATCTTTACCGTCGTCCAGAATACCGTTGATCGCAGGTACGTCTACCGGGGATGGCAGGTAATCAATTACCGCATCCAGCATCGCCTGAACACCTTTGTTCTTGAATGCAGAACCACAGGTTACCAGGATGATTTCGTTGTTCAGAACGCGCTGACGCAGAGCTTGTTTGATCTCTTCTTCAGTCAGTTCTTCACCACCCAGGTATTTTTCCATCAGCTCTTCAGAAGCTTCTGCGGCGGACTCGATCAGGTTCTGGTGCCATTCGTTAGCCAGGTCCTGCATGTCAGCCGGGATATCTTCGTATTCGAAGGTAACGCCCTGGTCGGCATCGTTCCAGTTGATGGCTTTCATTTTCACCAGGTCAACAACGCCGGTGAAACCTTCTTCAGCACCAATTGCCAGCTGCAGCGGAACCGGGTTCGCGCCCAGACGGGTTTTGATCTGACCAACAACTTTCAGGAAGTTCGCGCCCATGCGGTCCATTTTGTTAACGAACGCAATACGCGGAACTTTGTATTTGTTTGCCTGACGCCATACGGTTTCAGACTGCGGCTGAACACCACCAACTGCGCAGTAAACCATTACCGCACCATCGAGAACACGCATGGAACGTTCTACTTCGATAGTGAAGTCAACGTGCCCCGGGGTGTCGATGATGTTGATGCGATGCGGTTCATACTGCTTAGCCATACCAGACCAGAATGCAGTAGTCGCTGCGGAGGTGATAGTAATACCACGCTCCTGCTCCTGCTCCATCCAGTCCATGGTAGCTGCGCCGTCATGAACTTCACCGATTTTGTGGTTTACACCGGTGTAGAACAGAATACGTTCGGTAGTAGTGGTTTTACCGGCGTCGATGTGCGCACTGATACCGATATTACGGTAGCGTGCGATGGGTGTTGTACGAGCCATTTGATTCCTCGTTGATATCTTTAGGCGTTCAGTTAAGTTATCCAAAACGGGCGACTTACCTGAAGCGCCCGCCTGGTGACTATGACTCCGAAGGGATTACCAACGGTAGTGTGCGAACGCCTTGTTGGCTTCTGCCATACGGTGAACGTCTTCACGTTTCTTAACTGCAGTACCTTTGTTGTCTGCAGCATCAGAAAGTTCGTTCGCCAGGCGCAGAGCCATGGATTTATCACCGCGTTTACGAGCAGCTTCTACGATCCAACGCATTGCCAGAGCATTACGACGGACCGGACGGACTTCAACTGGTACCTGATAAGTAGAACCACCTACACGGCGGGATTTAACTTCTACAGTCGGGCGAACGTTTTCGAGAGCGACTTCGAAAGCTTCCAGTTCAGATTTACCAGAACGCTGAGCCAGGGTCTCCAGCGCGCTGTATACGATTGATTCTGCAGTAGATTTTTTACCATCTACCATCAGGATATTGACAAATTTAGCCAGCAGTTCTGATCCGAACTTCGGATCCGGCAGAATTTTACGCTGACCAATGACGCGACGACGTGGCATGGAAATACTCCGTTGTTAATTCAGGATTGTCCAAAACTCTACGAGTTTAGTTTGACATTAATTTAAAACGTTTGGCCTTACTTAACGGAGAACCATTAAGCCTTAGGACGCTTCACGCCGTACTTAGAACGAGCTTGCTTACGGTCTTTAACGCCGGAGCAGTCAAGCGCGCCACGAACGGTGTGGTAACGAACACCCGGGAGGTCTTTAACACGACCGCCACGGATCAGGATCACGGAGTGCTCCTGCAGGTTGTGACCTTCACCACCGATGTAGGAAGTCACTTCAAAACCGTTAGTCAGACGAACACGGCAAACTTTACGCAGTGCGGAGTTCGGTTTTTTAGGAGTGGTAGTATATACACGAGTACATACGCCACGTTTTTGCGGGCATGCTTCCAGCGCAGGCACGTTGCTTTTCGCAACTTTGCGAGCACGTGGTTTGCGTACCAGCTGGTTAACTGTTGCCATTAAATAGCTCCTGGTTTTAGCTTTTGCTTCGTAAACACGTAATAAAACGCCCTCACACAATATGAGGACGCCGAATTTTAGGGCGGTGTCGAAAAGGTGTCAAGAAATATACAACGATCCCGCCATCACCAGGCCATCTGGTTGGCATACTTAACCGTGAGTCTGACAAACTCAGTATAGTCAACCCTGACGACACTGTCTGAAATTTGACCACCCAGGCCGCGGGCGTCAATGTCTTCTTTCAAGGCATAGACCGTTATGGGGGCATCGCGCAGACTTTCAAGGAAGCGGTTACCTTCAATCGCGACGGTAACGCCATCCTGGAGCAGCAAAAGCGCATCGCCCTCTTTTAGCAGGCGCAGCAAAGCGGGAAAATCAACGCTCGAAGCGCAATGAGGTAAGGTATGCAGCATAAACGCCTCAGAATCTCAGGATGACATCATAGTTGCCAAGCTCGCGGCGTAACGCCACGGGTTCCAGCGGCGTGGCGTCTACCACAAAATTAATGTTCTCCAGACCACGCTCGCGCAGCGATGCCGCGCAGATCCAGCATTGATCAATATCGTACAAATCAAAGAGCTTGAAAGTAGCAATATAGTCACGCGCCAGTACAGCGTCTGGTTTTTGTCCGGGTAATAACTGAAAGACGCCGTCGCTGATAAAAAAGACGCCCAGCGCTTCCGTTAGCGCTGACGTCGCCAGCAGCGCATCCAGCCCTTCACGACCTGAGGCGCTGCCGTGCGGCGCGGTGGAAAAGACAAATGCAATACGTTTCATTAAAACTGCACCACCCGATCGCAGGTGAGAGATGCCTCCGCCAGCGCGCCCAGGCCGCTTAGCGTAAAGCCCGGCTGAAGATTGGCGGACGGCAACGCCAATCTGCCGGCTTCAGTTTCATCAATAATACCGCGACGAAGCGCCGCCGCGACACAGATGTTCAGCGCTACGCCATGCTGCGTATTCAATTTCTGCCAGGCGCGTACCAGATCATATTCATCGCTCGCCGGCGAGGTCAGGAGATTGGCGTTATAGACACCTTCCCGATAGAAAAAGACGCTGGCTAACTCATGCCCCTCATTGAGCAGCGCGTGGGCGAACTGCAATGCGCTGCTGGCCTGCTGGGTGCCATATGCCGGCCCGGTGACCATAATGGCATAACGCATTATTTATCCTGCCCCTGAAAGTCGCCGCTTTTGAACTGGCGAATATAGAGGTAAACCGTGTGTTTTGAGATATTCAGACGATCGGCTACCTGGTTAATGGCGTCTTTAATATCGAAAATGCCTTTTTCGTACAGGTTAAGGACGATCTGACGATTTTTCGCATTGTTAGAAACATTACGATCGGCATTCACTTCTTCGATCGTGAACTCCAGCGTCTGGGTGACTAAATCTTCGACTGAGGAGGCAAAATTAACCGCTGAGCCGACTTCCGGCGTTTCCGGCGGAATAAAGGTATTCATAATCTGTGAAAATGGCACATCGAGATTCATGTTGATGCACAGTAGACCAATGACGCGCTGCTCGCGGTTGCGAATGGCAATCGTCAACGACTTCATCAAGACACCGCTTTTCGCGCGCGTGAAATAGCATTTCGACACGCTACTGTCCGCCCCTGTCATGTCGTGCAACATACGCAACGCCAGGTCGGTAATCGGCGAGCCAATTTTACGGCCCGTATGTTCGCCATTGGCAATACGAATGGCTGAACATTTTAGATCCTGCAAAGAGTGCAATACGATTTCACAATGGGAACCTATAAGCATCGCTAACCCGTCCACTACCGCTTCGTAGGATTTCAGAATATCGAAGTCGGTTTGCTCGAAGGGACGCTGATCCAGCAAATCAAGTTCACTGGTTTCGTTGGTTAAAAGCGACCTGGACATGAAAAAAAACACTCCTTTTCAGGAGCCTGTCGTTATGTTTTCAGGGCAGGCTCATTATTTACGCGGATGATTAAATTAATACAGTGAGGGTTCATCTTTCCAGTACTAATTTGCTCGTCTATTTCAGACTACGTGTGCGTTGGCGGTCATTCAGCCTACGGTCTCGCCCTTAACGACCAGCGCAAGCGCCGTTATCCGCAAATCAAATTATGGTGAGTAATATATCCGGCCTGAATAAAAAAAACCGCCGCTATTACAAGCGGCGGCTCTCAGTTTTTATTTTTTAGCAGCATCTGCGGCTTTAGCGTCAGCCGCATCGGCAGGTTTAGCATCCGCTTTCGGCGCTGGTTTGATATCCAGCAGCTCTACGTCGAATACCAGGGTTGAGTTTGCCGGGATCCCCGGAACGCCCGTTTTACCGTAGGCCAGCTCAGGTGGGATAACCAGCTTGATCTTGCCGCCTTTCTTAATATTTTTCAGACCTTCAGTCCAGCCAGGGATAACGCCGTCCAGACGGAAGGAGAGCGGTTCGCCGCGCGTGTAAGAGTTATCAAACTCTTTACCGTCGATCAGAGTACCTTTGTAGTTCACCACAACGGTATCGCTATCTTTCGGCGCCTCGCCTGTGCCTTCTTTCTCTACTTTGTAAAGCAGGCCGGTAGAGGAGGTTTTCACACCTTTCTCTTTAGCAAAAGCGTCGCGGAACGTTTTACCTTTTGCTTCGTTATCGGCAGCGTCTTTTTCCATCTTCGCCTGAGCAGCGCTCTTCACGCGTGCTTCAAACGTCTGCAGCGTTTGCTCAATTTCCTGATCGGACAGTTTGCTCTTATCGGCAAAGGCATCCTGAACGCCGGCAATCAACTGATCTTTATCCAGTTTGATGCCTAACTTTTCCTGCTCTTTAAGCGAATTTTCCATGTAACGACCCAGCGAGGCGCCCAGCGCATAAGCCGCTTTTTGATCGTCGTTTTTAAATGCTGCTTTGCTATCAGCGGTAGCTGCCGGTTTCGCCGCATCAGCAGCAAAAGTGATCGGTGCGTGCATAGCAACGGCCATCGTAGTTGCCAGCAGCGTGGCTTTAAACAGTGATTTCATCCATATCTCCAGGGCCGGGGCATCTCGCCCCATGTTAACTTACGTAAGAAGCGTACTATAAATCGTTGCAGAACAAATCAACATACGAACACGCCCTATTATCACTTCTTTTCAGACTCTTTTTGTTTAAATTAGTTTCGTAGTGCGCGTAATGGTTGCTGTGAAAGCCGGTAAAGTTAAGTAGAATCCGCCGACGGAGACAACATAAAGAGGTACATCATGCAGGATATCACGATGGAAGCTCGTCTGGCTGAACTGGAAAGCCGTCTGGCGTTCCAGGAGATTACCATAGAAGAACTAAACCTGACGGTAACCGCACATGAAATGGAGATGGCGAAGCTGCGCGATCATCTGCGTTTGCTCACGGAAAAGTTAAAAGCCAGTCAGCCGTCAAATATCGCCTCTCAGGCAGAAGAAACGCCGCCGCCGCATTATTGAGACGAAAAAAAGCGGGGTTAACCCGCTTTTTTTGTGCCCGATGATTTATCGAACCAATGATAATACCCTAAGGATTTCGAGTCACAGCAAGGCTGCAAGCTTGAAAATTCCCCGGGAGCATAGATAACTATGTGACCGGGGTTTGAAAGCGTAGCCAACACCGCGGTGGCTTGAAAGACGACGGGGATTAATGGCAGCCGCAGCCGCCTTTACCACCACCGCCGCAGCAGCCTTCGCCGCCGTGCTCGTGACCATGGTCATGACCATGACCGCCACAGCAGCCGTCTTCACCGTGATCGTGGTGGTGATCGTGCGCGCCATGAACATGACCGTGAGCCAGTTCTTCTTCAGTCGCTTCACGAATCGCAACAACTTCTACGTTAAATTTCAGATTCTGGCCCGCCAGCATGTGGTTACCATCAACCACAACGTGATCGTCTTCCACTTCGGTAATCTCTACCGGTACCGGGCCCTGGTCGGTTTCCGCCAGGAAACGCATCCCTACCTGCAGTTCATCAACGCCCATAAAGACGTCTTTAGGCACACGCTGCACCAGATTTTCGTCATACTGGCCGTAAGCGTCGTTCGCGCCAACAGCGACATCAAATTTGTCGCCAACTTCATGGCCTTCCAGCGCGGTTTCCAGACCAGAGATCAGGGAGCCGTGACCGTGCAGGTAATCCAGCGGCGCACTCACCGGAGACTCATCAACCAACACACCGTCTTCTGTACGTACCTGATAGGCCAGGCTGACCACCAGGTCTTTTGCTACTTTCATGATATCTCCTGAGCATGGGAAGAATAGTGGCGCAGATTGTAGCGGAATTCTGCAGCCGTGTACCCCTTAGCTTAAAAAAACCTGCGGCATATCGCTAGTCCGGATGAAAAATCCCGATCACTTGCTCTTCTTTGCGAACATGCTCGCGGACGTCTTTATCCGCTTCCCGCATTTGATGCCCGCACTTAACGCATTCAACAATATCGACATTATTTTCACGCCACATCGCCATTGTATCCTGCGCCTGACAGGCCGGACATTTCGCGCCTGCAATAAAACGTTTACGGATTGCCATTGTTTTACCCCTACTCAAATTCATCCCAGCCATCCAACTGGCGCCGTTCCTGTTGCATTTCCCGCTGAAAAATCTCCTCCAGTTCGCGTCGGGCCTCTCTGGCGCGCGAAATCTGTACCATGTCGCTATGCTCCGGGATCAGTTCCCGCAACATTCGCATATCCAGCCGACGAAAATGCAACTGCGCGCGTTGCGCCTGATGCGGATGCATACCTAACGACACCAGAGTTTTACGTCCCAGTTCCAGCGCGCTGGAAAACGTTTCACGGGAAAACTGCGTGACGCCAGCCTGTAATAACTCATGGGCCTCCACACGTCCACGCGCTCGCGCAAGAATATGCAGATGAGGAAAATGCTGCTGACACAGCGCCACCAGCTTCATCGTGTCTTCCGGTTCATTACACGTGATGACTATCGACTCCGCCGCTTCCGCGCCCGCAGAACGCAGCAGCTCGACTTGTGTAGCGTCGCCGTAATACACTTTATAACCATATTTGCGCATCAGATTAACGGCGCCGATATCGCGTTCCAGCACGGTGATACGCATCTTATTCGCCATCAATAAGCGAGCGATCACCTGACCAAAACGGCCAAAGCCGACGACAATCACCTGGGGCTTATCATCCTCAACCCACGGCTTTTCATCATTCTCTTCCGGGCCATTAAGGCGGCGCGATAACCACTTATCAATCCCTTTCATCAGTAGCGGCGTGGTCATCATTGATAATGTGACAGTCACCAATAATAACGCCATCTGATCGCCCTGAAACAGGCGCTGAGAAGAGGCGGTAGAAAAGAGCACAAAAGCGAACTCGCCCCCCTGACTCAGCACGCTGGCAAACTGCATCCGTTCAGAACTTCTTATTCCATATAGCCGCGCCAGCAGATACAGCGTCAACATTTTTATGACGACCAGAATAACAACGCTCGCCGCCACCCACAGTAAATGGGTATAAAGTACGCCGAGATTTAGCGACATACCGACGGAGATAAAGAACAGCCCAAGCAGTAAACCTTTAAAGGGATCGATAGCATTTTCCAGCTCATGCCGGTATTCGCTCTCTGCCAGTAAAACGCCGGCAATGAAGGTTCCCAGGGCCATCGACAGTCCCAGCGCATCCATAAATAAGGCGGCGCTCAACACCAGCAACAGCGTCGCGGCAGTGAAGACCTCCCGCACGCCAGACGCAGCAATAAAACGAAATACCGGGCGCAGCAGGTAACGACCGCCAATCAGCATTACCGCGAAAGCCAGTACCTTCATTGCCACTTTAAACCAGTCGAAATGCTCGTCGGCCGATCCCGCCAATAAAGGCACCAACGCCAGTGCGGGGATCACCGCTAAATCCTGAAACAGTAAGACGGAAAACCCTAACTGCCCGGACTCGCTACGATTCATGCCTTTCTCGCGCATCAGTTGTAGCGCCATCGCCGTCGAAGACATCGCCAGGCCAATCCCGCCGACGACCGCCGCCTGCCATAAGAAATCAGCAAGCATCAATAATCCCGCCAGCACCGCCGCGCTTAACAGCACCTGAGCAGCGCCGACGCCGAAGATAGAGCGCCGCAGTTGCCAAAGCCGGGACGGATTGAGTTCGAGACCAATGATAAACATCAGAAACACGACGCCCAGTTCGGAAAAGTGCAGGATCTCGTCAACGTCGCTGATAAATCCCAGCCCCCACGGACCGATGGCGATTCCCGCCAGCAAATACCCTAGCACCGCGCCGATGCCCAGCCTGGCGGCTAACGGCACCGCCGCTACCGCTGCGAAGAGGAACAACACTCCCGCGGTCAATAAATCAGCACCTTCCATCAATAGCCTCCCGCGCTCACAGGATTCGCCAGCCACTCGCCATAGGCTTTCGCATGACTGGCCAGCGTCTGCGGCGACTGGCGGCGCGCCCAGTACACAATAATGGGCGGCATCCAGTGCATCCGGCACATGGCCGCGGTCAGTTCAAAAGGGCGGAGTACATCGCTCATTGGATAGCGGTTTAGCGCGTCATACCGGTAAGCGCTCTCCGGCTCGCCGGTCGTAATCACGCTACGCCAGTACTTTCCCACCAGTTGGTTTCCCCCTGGTCCGCTGGCGAACCCCCGACTCAAAACGCGATCAAGCCATTCTTTCAGTAAAGCCGGACAGCTATAGGTGTAAAGGGGATGCTGAAAAACAATGACGTCGTGCTCACGTAACAGGGCTTGTTCATAGGGCGTGTCGATAAAAAAATCAGGATAGCGCGCATAAAGATCGTGCACGGTTACGTTATTGTGCTGTATGGCCGGTTTAAGCAGTACCCGGTTAGCAACCGAGTCCTGAGATTCCGGATGGGCATACAACAGCAAGACTTTCGCTGGCTGAGACATCAATCCCCCTCCCGGTTGTTTTGGGTCGATACATGCCATTCTTCAGGCCGCTTCTACGTTGACAGCGTTTGTTCAACTCAGGAACGTACTCTATGTCCGCCGCTGGGGATTAATGAGAGATATTCTTGTCCCTCACCAAAGGCGGCCTGAATGATTTTGTGTATCGTTGTTGTTTTGAGCTACCATTGCGCTCCAGCGCGGCGGTACGCCCGAATATTACATTATCATAATGATAAATTAACATAGTCTGAACATACGGCGCCTTATGATTGTTTTCTCCTCGTTACAAATTCGTCGCGGCGTGCGCGTCCTACTGGACAATGCCTCGGCTACCATTAATCCAGGCCAGAAAGTCGGCCTGGTGGGTAAAAACGGCTGCGGTAAATCTACCCTGCTGGCATTGCTAAAAAATGAAATCAGCGCCGATGCCGGGAGTTTTACCCTGCCCGGAACCTGGCAATTAGCGTGGGTGAATCAGGAAACACCTGCGTTGCCTCAGCCAGCGATTGAGTATGTCATTGACGGCGACCGTGAATACCGGCAGCTGGAGGCGCAGCTTAACGACGCCAACGAACGTAACGACGGACATGCTATCGCCTCCATACATGGCAAGCTGGACGCCATCGACGCATGGACCGTTCGTTCGCGCGCCGCCAGCCTGCTACACGGTCTCGGCTTCTCTAACGATCAGCTGGAACGTCCGGTCAGCGACTTTTCCGGCGGCTGGCGGATGCGCCTTAACCTGGCCCAGGCGCTGATTTGCCGTTCCGATTTACTGCTGCTCGACGAACCGACCAACCACCTCGATCTGGATGCCGTCATCTGGCTGGAAAAATGGCTGAAGAGCTATCCGGGCACCCTGATTCTGATCTCCCACGATCGCGACTTTCTTGACCCGATAGTGGATAAAATTATCCATATCGAACAACAGACTCTGTTCGAGTACACCGGCAACTACAGCGCGTTTGAAGTTCAGCGCGCCACGCGCCTGGCGCAACAGCAGGCGATGTATGAGAGTCAGCAGGAGCGTGTGGCGCATCTGCAAAGCTACATCGACCGTTTCCGCGCTAAAGCGACCAAGGCCAAGCAGGCGCAAAGCCGTATCAAGATGCTGGAGCGTATGGAGCTGATTGCGCCGGCTCATGTCGACAACCCGTTCCATTTCAGCTTCCGCGCGCCGGAAAGCCTGCCGAACCCGCTGCTGAAGATGGAAAAAGTCAGCGCAGGTTATGGCGATCGCATCATTCTGGAATCCATCAAGCTGAACCTGGTGCCCGGCTCGCGTATCGGCCTGCTGGGTCGCAACGGCGCGGGGAAATCGACGCTGATCAAGCTGCTGGCGGGCGAACTGGAACCGTTGCACGGTGAAATCGGCCTCGCCAAAGGCATTAAGCTCGGCTACTTCGCCCAGCACCAACTGGAGTTCCTGCGCGCCGATGAATCCCCGCTGCAACATATGGCGCGTCTGGCGCCGCAGGAACTGGAGCAGAAGCTGCGCGACTATCTCGGCGGCTTCGGTTTCCAGGGCGACAAAGTAACGGAAGAGACGCAACGTTTCTCCGGCGGCGAGAAAGCGCGCCTGGTACTGGCGCTGATCGTCTGGCAGCGTCCAAATCTGCTGTTGCTCGATGAACCGACCAACCACCTGGATCTCGACATGCGTCAGGCGCTCACCGAAGCGCTGATTGATTTCGAAGGCGCATTGGTCGTCGTGTCGCACGACCGCCACCTGATTCGCTCCACCACTGACGACCTCTATCTGGTTCACGACAAAAAGGTCGAACCGTTCGACGGAGACCTGGAAGATTATCAGCAATGGCTGAGCGACGTGCAGAAACAGGAAAACCAGGCCGACAACGCGCCGAAGGAAAACAACGCCAACAGCGCTCAGTCACGCAAAGATCAGAAGCGTCGCGAAGCCGAGCTACGCACTCTGACGCAACCGCTGCGTAAAGAGATTACCCGTCTGGAAAAAGAGATGGAAAAGCTCAACGCCCAACTGGCGCAGGCGGAAGAGAAGCTTGGCGACAGCAGCCTGTATGACCCAAGCCGTAAAGCGGAGATGACCGAGTGTCTGCAACTGCAGGCCAGCGCCAAATCCGGGCTGGAAGCGTGTGAAATGGCATGGCTTGAGGCGCAGGAGCAGCTTGAGCAGATGATGCAGAACGACTAAGAGCCTATCCCATTAGGCTATTTTATTCGCCATTTTAGGGCCGGGCAGTGCTCGAAATCCTCACGTACTATGTGTACGCTCCGGTTTCTGCGCGCTGTCCGGCCCCAAACTGGCTTCAACAATTACGCCTACGGGGATAGGCTCTAACGCACGGGGCGGACGATGAACCTGTCTATCACCGATGACATTACCTTCCGCAAGCTCACCATCTTAATGATGCTTGTGGAGAAGGGCAACATCGCCCGTACCGCCGAGGCGCTAAACACGCTGGAAGAGAACGTTCGTGGTCCGCTGTTCGTCCATAAAGGCCTCTTAGGTACTCGCCCCGGTATAAAGATTACCGTTGCGGTCAGCAGCACCGGAACAGAAGCCTGCGTTATGTGATTTAGCGGCAAAGGTTGCCGTGATTTATTTTCGTCAGCGCGTCGTTCACGCCAAATAATGTAAACGTCACCTCATCAACGCCAAGATTTTTCAGACGCGCAGTGTGTTTTTTAATATAAGCCTGCGCCGTTTCTTCGGATTCAAACAAGTAAATACCGCCAGCTTGCTGGTTTTTCTCGCTTTCTGTCCAGATTTTCCAGATGAAGCCCGGCTCCTCATTGATAGACTCCGCCAGCCCGACCAGTTGCTGAGTCATCTCCTCGCCAAAAGGGCCGCTAAAGTTAAAATGGATCTGTAAAAGTGTCTTCGACATGCCTTCTCCTTGAGTCGCATAACTATCGTGTTGCCACACTACCACGATTAATTCGGCTGATGCAGAGGTTCACGCGATTTCTGTGGGGTATTGCGCGCGCCTTGCATACTGCCCTCTCTGGTGAAATGAGGCGCAATTTTATTTCGCCAGACGACCAATTGAACGTAAAATCACATATTGACTAATCTGTGAACCTTATGCGCGGTATAGTATTGTTTCCAATTATCAATTGTTCTGGTGCTATGGTTGAGATCACGTCCACAGAAATGACCCCGCCTGTCAATGACTCGCATGAATTTATTCCCATGCGTGGCATTCGTAATCGCCATTTACAAACTATGCTGCCGCGTTTAATCCGCCGCAAAGTGAAGTTCAACGCCCACTGGCAGCGGCTGGAGCTACCGGACGGCGATTTTGTCGATCTGGCATGGAGCGAAGATCCGCAACAGGCAAAGTATAAACCGCGGCTGGTGGTCTTTCACGGTCTGGAAGGCAGCCTGAACAGCCCCTATGCCCACGGGCTGATTGAGGCGGCGCAAAAGCGCGGCTGGCTAGGCGTGGTGATGCACTTTCGCGGCTGTAGCGGCGAGCCCAACCGTCTGAATCGTATTTACCACTCCGGTGAAACGGAGGATGGAGCCTGGTTTTTACGCTGGCTACAGCGGGAGTTCGGCGCCGTTCCGACAGCCGCCGTGGGCTATTCGCTCGGCGGTAATATGCTGGCGTGCCTGCTGGCGAAAGAAGGCCGCGATATTCCCATCGAGGCGGCGGTAATTGTTTCTGCACCTTTCGTTCTCGAAGCCTGTAGCTACCACATGGACAAAGGGTTTTCCCGCGTCTATCAGCGTTATTTGCTTAATCTGTTAAAAGCGAATGCGTCACGCAAGCTGGCGGCGTACCCCGGGTCGCTGCCGGTGAATCTGGCGCAACTGAAATCAATGCGCCGTATTCGCGAGTTTGACGACCTGATCACCGCGAAAATTCACGGCTTTGCCGACGCCATCGACTACTATCGTCAGTGTAGCGCCATGCCGTTGCTTAACCAGATTGCTAAACCGACGCTGATTATTCACGCTAAAGACGATCCGTTTATGGATCATCATGTGATCCCTAAAGCGGAAGATCTGCCCCCGCAGGTGGAGTATCAGCTGACTGAGCATGGCGGACACGTAGGATTTATCGGCGGTACGCCGTTGCGCCCTGAAATGTGGCTGGAACGCCGAATTCCTGACTGGCTGACAACGTACCTGGAGGCGTCATCATGATCATTCCCTGGCAGGGGCTCGCCCCCGACACGCTGGACAACCTGATCGAAAGCTTTGTGTTGCGCGAAGGCACCGATTATGGTGAACATGAACGTTCGCTTGAACAAAAAGTCGCTGACGTAAAACGCCAACTGCAATCCGGCGAGGCCGTGCTGGTATGGTCTGAATTACATGAAACGGTCAATATTATGCCGAAAAAGCAGTTTCGCGAATAAAACGCCTTTGCCGACAATACATTATTACTAAAGCTCAATCATGGAGTTGCCATGTCAGCCAAACATCCGGTGATAGCAGTAACAGGGTCAAGCGGCGCGGGGACCACCACCACCAGCCTCGCGTTTCGTAAAATTTTCGCGCAGTTAAATCTGCACGCCGCCGAGGTGGAAGGCGACAGTTTTCATCGTTACACCCGCCCGGAAATGGATATGGCGATCCGCAAAGCGCGTGACGCCGGGCGGCATATCAGCTATTTCGGGCCTGAAGCCAATGACTTCAGCCTACTGGAACATACCTTTATTGAGTACGGGCAGACGGGTAAAGGCCAGTCGCGTAAATATCTGCATACCTATGATGAAGCCGTACCGTGGAATCAGGTTCCCGGCACGTTTACGCCCTGGCAGCCGCTACCCGAACCGACCGATGTGCTGTTTTATGAAGGACTGCACGGCGGCGTCGTCACCCCGCAACATGATGTCGCGCGTCATGTTGATCTGTTGGTTGGCGTGGTGCCTATCGTCAACCTCGAGTGGATTCAGAAACTGATTCGCGACACCAGCGAGCGCGGACACTCCCGTGAAGCGGTGATGGATTCCGTGGTGCGTTCCATGGACGACTACATCAATTACATTACGCCGCAATTCTCGCGTACCCATATCAACTTCCAGCGCGTACCGACCGTCGACACGTCCAATCCGTTCGCCGCAAAGGGTATTCCCTCGCTGGATGAGAGTTTTGTGGTGATCCATTTCCGCAATCTGGAAGGGATCGATTTTCCCTGGCTCCTGGCGATGCTCCAGGGCTCGTTCATTTCTCACATTAATACATTAGTGGTGCCGGGCGGCAAAATGGGGCTGGCGATGGAGCTGATTATGTTGCCGCTGGTGCAGCGATTAATGGAAGGCAAAAAAATCGAATAACCGCGGTGAAATGCCCGATGGCGCTACGCTTATCGGGCCTACGAGATAAAAACGGGTAGGCCGGATAAAGCCACGCCGCCATCCGGCATCACATGTTACGCCGCAATCACTTCATACGAATGGGTAATATTGACCGCTTTTTCCAGCATTAGCGCCACCGAGCAATATTTTTCCGCGGAGAGATCGACAGCGCGCGCGACGGCAGCCTCTTTCAGATCGCTGCCGGTAACGATAAAATGCAGATTAATGTGCGTAAACAGGCGCGGCGCGTCTTCCCGGCGCTCGGATGTCAGCTTCACTTCGCAGTTGGTGACATTCTGACGGCCCTTTTGCAGGATTGATACCACATCAATAGCGCTACATCCGCCAGCCGCCATTAATACCATCTCCATCGGACTCGGCGCTTTGTCACCGGAGTTGCCATCCATTAAAATCTGGTGGCCGGAGGAGGACTCTCCGAGGAACGTGAGCCCTTCAACCCACTTTACACGCGCTTGCATATTTCGTAACTCCAATGTTTCAATTTTCCTGAAAGATTACGCGCATACAACAAAAGTCGCAATGGAAGGCGACCTGGGTCATGCTGAAGCGAGACACCAGGAGACACACGGCGAAAGCTATGCTAAAACAGACAAGATGCTACAGTAATACATTGACGTACTGCATGTATGCAGAGGACATCACATTACAGGCTACAATCTATTTTCGTAGCCCCCTTCCCAGGTAGCGGGAAGTATATTTTTGCAACCCCAGAGACAGTGCCGTTTTCTGGCTCTGGAGACAGCTTATAACAGAGGATAACCGCGCATGGTGCTTGGCAAACCGCAAACAGACCCGACTCTTGAATGGTTCTTGTCTCATTGCCACATTCATAAGTACCCGTCAAAGAGCACGCTGATTCACCAGGGTGAAAAAGCAGAAACGCTGTACTACATCGTTAAAGGCTCCGTGGCAGTGCTGATCAAAGATGAAGAAGGGAAAGAAATGATCCTTTCTTATCTGAATCAGGGTGATTTTATTGGTGAACTGGGCCTGTTTGAAGAAGGCCAGGAACGCAGCGCCTGGGTACGTGCGAAAACCGCATGTGAGGTCGCTGAAATTTCCTACAAAAAATTTCGCCAATTAATCCAGGTCAACCCGGATATTCTGATGCGCCTCTCTTCCCAGATGGCTCGTCGCTTACAAGTCACCTCTGAAAAAGTAGGTAACCTCGCCTTCCTTGACGTCACCGGGCGTATCGCTCAGACGCTGCTGAATCTGGCGAAACAGCCCGATGCCATGACGCACCCGGATGGGATGCAGATCAAAATCACTCGTCAGGAAATCGGCCAGATCGTCGGCTGCTCCCGCGAAACCGTTGGTCGTATTTTGAAAATGCTGGAAGATCAAAACCTGATCTCCGCGCATGGCAAGACCATCGTCGTCTACGGCACCCGTTAATTCCGTCAGAATGGCGCGTTTTATCATGCGCCATTTTTGTTTGCATCGATGTGGCGAAGACTGATTTATCACCCAGAGATTAATTACGCACTACGGCAAACGCTGGTGCTGTGCCTGCCTGTGGCTGTTGGTTTATTAATAGGCCAGCTACACCTGGGCTTGCTTTTCTCTCTCGTTCCCGCCTGCTGCAACATTGCAGGTCTGGATACCCCGCACAAACGCTTTTTTAAACGCCTGATCATCGGCGCGTCGCTGTTCGCCGGATGCAGTCTGGTAACGCAACTTCTGCTGGCGGAATCCATCCCCCTGCCGTTGATCCTGACCGGCCTCACGCTGGTGCTTGGCGTGACGGCGGAAATTAGCCCGCTTCACGCGCGGCTACTGCCAGCATCGCTGATTGCCGCCATCTTTACCCTGAGCCTTGCGGGATACATGCCCGTCTGGGAGCCGCTGCTCATTTATGCGCTGGGCACGCTATGGTACGGCGTGTTTAACTGGTTTTGGTTCTGGCTATGGCGCGAACAGCCGCTGCGCGAGTCATTGAGTTTGTTATACCGTGAACTGGCCGATTATTGCGAAGCGAAATACAGCCTGCTCACCCAACATATCGATCCGGAAAAAGCGCTGCCTCCCCTGCTGATACGCCAGCAAAAAGCGGTCGATCTCATTACCCAGTGTTACCAACAGATGCATATGCTTTCGGCGCACAACAATAATGATTACAAGCGTCTACTACGGGCTTTTCAGGAAGCGATGGATTTGCAGGAGCACATCTCCGTCAGCTTGCATCAGCCGGAAGAGGTACAGAAACTGGTAGAACGCAGCCATGCGGAAGAGGTGATTCGCTGGAATGCGCAAACGGTCGCCGCCCGTCTGCGCGTGCTGGCGGATGACATTCTTTATCATCGTCTGCCGACGCGCTTCTCCATGGAAAAACAGATTGGCGCTCTGGAGAAGATCGCCAATCAGCATCCTGAAAATCCGGTAGGCCAGTTCTGCTATTGGCACTTCAGTCGAATCGCCCGTGTGCTGCGTACTCAGCGACCGCTGTACGCCCGCGACCTGATGGCCGATAAACAGCGTCGTTTGCCGCTACTTCCGGCGCTGAAAAATTATATGTCTCTTAAATCGCCGGCGCTACGCAACGCCGGACGCATCAGCGTGATGATGAGCATCGCCAGTCTGATGGGCAGTGCGTTGCACCTGCCTAAACCGTACTGGATACTCATGACGGTGCTGTTTGTCACCCAAAACGGCTATGGCGCGACGCGCGTACGTATTCTGCACCGTTCGGTCGGAACGCTGGTCGGCCTGGTGATTGCCGGCGTCACGCTGCACTTACATATTCCCGAAAGCATTACGCTGGCGGTCATGCTGGTACTAACGCTGGCAAGTTATCTGATTATTCGTAAAAACTACGGCTGGGCGACGGTCGGCTTTACGGTGACGGCGGTATACACCATCCAGTTACTGACGTTAAACGGAGAGCAGTTTATTGTGCCGAGGCTGATCGATACGCTGATTGGCTGTTTAATTGCCTTTGGCGGCATGGTCTGGCTGTGGCCGCAATGGCAAAGCGGGCTATTACGTAAAAACGCCCATGATGCGCTGGAAGCCGATCAAGAAGCTATCCGACTGATCCTCAGTAACGATCCGCAGGCCACCCCGCTCGCTTATCAAAGAATGCGGGTCAACCAGGCGCATAACACGTTATTCAACTCGTTAAATCAGGCAATGCAGGAACCCGGATTCAATACCCACTATCTGTCGGATATGAAACTATGGGTCACGCACAGCCAGTTTATTGTCGAGCATATCAACGCTATGACGACGCTGGCGCGGGAACACACCATGCTGACGCCGGATCTGGCGCAGCGCTATCTGGAATCTTGCGAGATTGCGATTCAGCGCTGCCAGCAGCGCCTGGAGTACGACAGGCCAGGCGGCTCCGGCGATGTCAATATTCTGGAGTCGCCGGACATGCCGTCACATGGCTTATTGAGCACTCTGGAACAACATTTACAGCGCATCATCGGCCATCTGAACACCATGCACACCATTTCGTCGATGGCCTGGCGTCAGCGTCCGCATCACGGTATCTGGCTGAGTAAGCGGCTACGGGATACAAAAGGTTAAGACCGACCGCCGGATGCGCTACGCTTATCCGGCAATCCGCCATCAGGCCACCACCTTCCCTACCGCCTGCGCAAAGCGCTGCATTCCTTCATGGATATCCGCCTCTTCCACCACCAGCGACGGGGCAAAACGCATCACGTCGGCTCCGGCATTGAGCACCATCACGCCGGCCTCCGCGCCTGCGTACAGAAAATCGCGCGCCCGACCTTTGTACTTCGGCTTCAGTTCCGCGCCAATCAGCAGCCCCATGCCGCGAATATCGCTGAAAATGTCAAATTGCTCGTCAATCGCCTGCAAATGTTGCACAAACTGTTGCCGCTTAGTGTGAATGCCTTGTAGTACCTCTGGCGTATTAATAATATCGAATGCCGCGCCAGCCACCGCACAGGCCAGCGGATTGCCGCCATAGGTTGAACCATGCGAACCTACATGGAAGGCCGAGGCTATTTCCTGCGTGGTCAGCATGGCGCTCACCGGAAAACCGCCGCCTAACGCTTTGGCGCTGGTGAGGATATCCGGCGTGACGCCGTAGTGCATATAGGCAAACAGGTCTCCGGTGCGCCCCATCCCACACTGCACTTCATCAAACACCAGCAACGCCTGATGCTCGTCACACAGGTCGCGTAACCCTTTGAGGAATTCCGGTGTAGCCGCCTGCACGCCGCCTTCACCCTGAATCGGCTCGACCACCACCGCGCAGGTGTGGTCATCCATTACCGCTTTCACCGCATGAAGATCGTTGAAGGGAACGTGAATAATATCGGCGGGTTTCGGCCCAAAGCCGTCGGAATATTTCGGCTGCCCGCCTACAGAGACGGTAAACAAGGAACGGCCATGAAAAGCGTTATGGAAGGCAATGATTTTCGTTTTGAACGGGCTATGGCGCACGCAGGCATAATGACGCGCCAGTTTAAAAGCGGTTTCGTTCGCTTCGGTGCCGGAATTCATAAACAGCACGCGCTCGGCAAACGTGGCGTCGATCAGTTTACGTCCCAGACGCAACGCTGGTTCATTGGTAAAAACGTTACTGGTATGCCACAAGGTTTCCCCCTGGGATTTCAGCGCCTCGACCAGCGCCGGATGGCAATGGCCCAGCGCAGTCACTGCAATCCCGCCGGCGAAATCAATATACTCTTTGCCCTGCTGATCCCATACTCGGCTGCCTTTACCTTTGACCGGAATAAAGTCCGCCGGTGCATAAACAGGCAGAATCACCTCATCAAAAGTTGCGCGCGTAATAGCCGTTTGTTCAGTTGCCATATCATTACCACCCGGTTAAGTAGAAATGCCAGTGAAATTATAATCACAAAATATGAATAAAAAATCACTCAATAGCAACCACAAATCAACGCCGGAGGAAATTTTTCAGCAGAGCGTGTCCTTGTTCGCTGAGAATACTTTCCGGGTGGAACTGCACGCCTTCCAGATCCCACTCGCGGTGGCGAATGCCCATAATCTCCTGCGTTTCGCTCCAGGCGGTGATCTCAAAACACTCAGGCAACGTGGCAGGGTCGACAATCAGCGAGTGGTAACGTGTCACGGTTAACGGGCTGGGCAATCCCCGAAACACGCCCTGTCCATTATGCGTAACAGGTGACGTTTTACCGTGCATCACTTTCGCTGCCCGCACTACCGACGCACCAAAGGCCTGCGCCATCGCCTGATGACCCAGGCAAACGCCCAGCATCGGAATACGTCCGGCATAATGGCGGATGACCGCCAGTGAAATGCCAGCGTCATTCGGCGTACAGGGGCCAGGAGAGATAACGATTTTTTGCGGGTTCAAAGCGTCAATGTGCGCCAGCGTTAGCGCATCATTGCGCCGGACCTGCACTTCCGCGCCCAGTTCACAAAAATACTGGTAGAGGTTCCAGGTAAAGGAATCATAGTTATCGATAAGCAGGATCATGGCGGCTCCGGGTGAGTAGAACCGCACTATTTTACTCAGTTTCGCGAGCTTCGCTTATCGCTTTCTGAAAAATCGCCCGCAAAGCGGAGAGATCGCCCATCGCGCCGCTCTGGTTCGCCTGCTTCCATGTTTCAACCGCAATACCTTGCCAACTCAGCGCGTAGCCTGCATGTAGCGCCAGTTGTTCAAAGAAGATGCGCTGCGCCAACCCGCTCCCAAAACGAAACGGATGAAGCACATTAATTTCACAGTAGTAATGCGCCAGCCGCTCGACAAACTTCTCGTGCGCCAGACCAACCAGGTAGCCCTCTTCTTCCAGATCCTGCATCAGAGCGTTGCCCTCTTTTTCGATATAGGCAAAGTGGCAAAAACGGGTATCGCCCTGGTAAATATCGACCTCCCGCAGTTGCCCTGCCCAGTCGAAAATATCCTGATAGAGCTGGCGATGAATCGCGCACAGATGAGGCAAGCCGCGTACCAGCGGCCCCAGTTCAATCGTAGCGGCGCGGAGCGCGGTCATTTCGTATGCCGCTTGCGCCAGTCGCTGGGCCTGATGAATCCCCAGCCGATTACGCATCACATTCAGCCCCGGATAGAGGTACGGATCGCGTCCTTCGCCAAATTTATCGCTCATAGTGCCTCCGAAGCTCGTCAAGACGTACCAGCGCTTCGTCGGCAGTCAGGGTTACTAAGGGGATCTCAATACCTTCGAGACGGCGGCTTTGCTGGAAGTTAACGTTGCGCCGTTGCTCCCAAAAGCGTGACTTTTGTTTATCGGTAAGTTTCTTCACCTGGCCTCCCTGAATATGCCTGTGCTTGACCACAAGTATAAGCAGCAATTTCAGGTTACGCTGAGACAGGGAGAAAACGCGGGCGGCTCGCACCCGCGCAGGCATGTTTTATGGCAGGACTTTCGCGGAAAGGATAACGACTGGTTTTGTCGGCACATTCTGATAAGGCCCGACATCGTGCGTCGGTACCTGTGAGATTTTATCGGCGACATCCATACCTTTTACCACTTTACCAAATACCGCATAGCCAAAGTCGCGCTGGCCGTGGTCGAGAAAAGCGTTATCCGCGACGTTAATAAAGAACTGGCTGGTGGCGCTGTCTTTATCTGCGGTGCGCGCCATCGCGATCGTGCCGCGAGTATTACGCAGACCGTTGTCGGCTTCATTCTTAATAGGCGGATTCGGTTTCTTCTGCTGCATCTGCTCGTTAAAACCACCACCCTGAATCATAAAGCCAGGAATAACGCGGTGAAACGTAGTGTTGTTATAGAAACCACTGTTGACGTAATCGACAAAGTTTTTCACAGAAACCGGCGCTTTCTGGCTGTTCAGCTCCAGCTCAATATTCCCGGCGGAGGTGGTTAACAGCACATGAGGATCGCCTTTTGCTGCCAACGCTGCGGGAGAAAGAGCAGAAAGAGCGAAAACAGCTGCGACAGCCGCCAGAGTCGATTTGAGCATGAGATTTCCTTAAAGAGAGCAGAAATAAAGCAAGTGGAATGATTTTAAAGAGCCTTCCTGGGCCAGGCCAGCCCTTTACCTAATTTTACGTATATGAAACAAATGTAACGTTACGACGCAACGCCGTATTCTTGCAATATGATGTGACAAACATCACATTAAAAAATGCAATGAACATTACTATCACTAATAATTATTTAAATGCATCACAAAAGCGCCTAAAATCTGCCCGCTTAACGCGCCCTCCACGCGCTTCACTTCTCTTCAAGGCCAGACATGACTAACAGCAACCGCATCAAGCTCACATGGATCAGCTTTCTTTCCTACGCCCTGACCGGGGCGCTGGTGATTGTCACCGGGATGGTGATGGGAAATATCGCAGACTATTTTCATCTGCCCGTTTCCAGCATGAGTAACACCTTTACTTTTCTGAACGCCGGGATTTTGATCTCGATCTTCCTCAATGCGTGGCTGATGGAAATCATCCCGCTGAAAACACAGCTACGCTTTGGTTTTATCCTGATGGTGCTGGCGGTGGCCGGGCTGATGTTCGGCCATAGCCTGGCGTTGTTCTCAGCGGCGATGTTTGTGCTGGGGCTGGTCAGCGGGATCACCATGTCGATTGGCACCTTCCTGATTACGCAACTTTATGAAGGGCGTCAGCGCGGTTCCCGACTGCTGTTTACCGACTCCTTCTTCAGCATGGCGGGGATGATTTTTCCTATGGTCGCCGCCTTCCTGCTGGCGCGTAGTATTGAGTGGTACTGGGTCTACGCCTGCATCGGCCTGGTCTACCTGGCGATTTTCATCCTGACCTTCGGCTGTGAATTTCCGGCGCTGGGTAAACATGCGCAGCACTCTCAGGCGCCTGTCGTCAAAGAAAAATGGGGCATTGGCGTACTGTTTCTGGCCGTCGCCGCGCTGTGCTATATCCTCGGTCAATTAGGCTTTATCTCCTGGGTGCCGGAATACGCCAAAGGCCTCGGCATGAGCCTGAATGACGCCGGGGCGCTGGTGAGTGATTTCTGGATGTCCTATATGTTTGGCATGTGGGCGTTCAGCTTTATCCTGCGCTTTTTCGATCTGCAACGCATTCTGACCGTACTGGCGGGTATGGCGGCGGTACTGATGTATCTGTTTATTACCGGCACGCAGGCGCATATGCCGTGGTTTATTCTGACGCTGGGCTTCTTCTCCAGCGCCATTTATACCTCCATCATTACGCTGGGATCGCAGCAAACGAAAGTGGCCTCGCCTAAGCTGGTTAACTTCATTCTGACCTGCGGCACCATCGGAACAATGCTGACCTTCGTCGTCACCGGCCCGATTGTAGCGCACAGCGGCCCACAGGCGGCGTTACTCACCGCGAATGGTCTGTATGCGGTGGTCTTTGTGATGTGCTTTGCGCTCGGCTTTGTATCCCGTCATCGTCAGCATAGCGCGCCGGCTACGCATTGATAATCCTTGCCGGATGGCGACATCGCCCTCCGGCACTCTATCCCCCCTCCTGACGGGGTAGGCCTGTTGGTCTAAAAACCCCTCATTTTGTATGTTATTTGTACAAACCTGAAAAGCCTGACAATTCCGCCACTTATAAAAATCCAGACAAATCAGCCATATACCCATTAAGAGGTATATAAAGGTGAATTTGATTTACATCAATAAGCGGGGTTGCTGAATCGTTAAGGTAGGCGGTAATAGAAAAGAAATCGAGGCAAAAATGAGCAAAGTCAGACTCGCTATTATCGGTAATGGTATGGTCGGCCACCGCTTTATTGAGGATCTCCTTGATAAATCCGACGCTAGCCTGTTCGACATTACCGTGTTCTGTGAAGAACCCCGTAAAGCCTATGACCGTGTCCACCTGTCATCCTACTTCTCTCACCACACCGCGGAAGAGCTCTCTCTGGTGCGTGAAGGATTTTACGAGAAGCACGGCGTAAAGGTACTGGTTGGCGAACGCGCAATTACCATTAACCGTCAGGAGAAAGTGATTCACTCCAGCGCGGGTCGTACCGTTTATTATGACAAGCTGATCATGGCGACCGGTTCCTATCCGTGGATCCCGCCGATTAAAGGCTCCGAAACCCAGGATTGCTTCGTTTACCGTACCATTGAAGACCTCAACGCTATCGAAGCCTGCGCCCGTCGCAGCAAGCGCGGGGCGGTGGTCGGCGGCGGTCTGCTGGGGCTGGAAGCCGCTGGCGCGCTGAAAAACCTCGGCGTGGAAACGCACGTCATTGAATTTGCGCCAATGCTGATGGCAGAACAGCTCGATCAGATGGGCGGCGAGCAGCTACGTCGCAAGATCGAAAGCATGGGCGTGCGTGTACACACCAGTAAAAACACGCAAGAGATTGTTCAGCAGGGTAACGAAGCGCGTAAGACTATGCGTTTTGCCGACGGCAGCGAGCTGGAAGTCGATTTCATCGTCTTCTCTACCGGTATTCGCCCCCGCGACAAGCTGGCTACCCAGTGCGGTCTGGCCGTCGCGCAGCGCGGCGGGATCGTGATTAACGACACCTGCCAGACGTCCGACCCGGATATCTACGCTATCGGCGAGTGCGCCAGTTGGAACAACCGCGTTTACGGTCTGGTCGCACCAGGCTATAAAATGGCCCAGGTCGCCGTTGACCACATCCTCGGCAGTGAAAACGCCTTTGAAGGGGCGGATCTCAGCGCCAAGCTGAAGCTGCTGGGCGTGGACGTCGGCGGCATCGGCGACGCGCATGGCCGCACGCCGGGCGCGCGTAGTTACGTTTACCTCGATGAAAGCAAAGAAGTCTACAAACGTCTAATTGTCAGCGAAGATAACAAAACGCTGCTCGGCGCAGTACTGGTCGGCGACACCAGCGATTACGGCAATTTGCTGCAACTGGTACTGAACGCCATCGAACTGCCGGAAAACCCGGATTCGCTGATCCTGCCGTCGCACGCGGGCAGTGGTAAACCCGCTATCGGCGTGGATAAACTGCCGGACAGCGCGCAGATCTGCTCCTGCTTCGATGTGACTAAAGGCGATCTGATCGCCGCTATCAATAAAGGCTGCCATACCGTGGCGGCGCTGAAAGCGGAAACCAAAGCCGGAACCGGCTGCGGCGGCTGCATCCCGCTGGTGACGCAGGTACTGAACGCCGAACTGGCGAAACAGGGTATTGAAGTCAACAACAACCTGTGCGAGCACTTTGCTTATTCTCGTCAGGAACTGTTCCACTTAATCCGCGTGGAAGGTATCAAAACCTTTGAAGAACTGCTGGCGAAACACGGTAAAGGCTACGGCTGCGAAGTGTGTAAGCCGACCGTCGGTTCGCTGCTGGCGTCGTGCTGGAACGAATACATCCTCAAGCCGCAGCACACGCCGCTACAGGATACTAACGATAACTTCCTAGCGAATATCCAGAAAGACGGTACTTACTCGGTGATCCCGCGCTCGGCGGGCGGCGAAATCACCCCGGAAGGTCTGGTGGCCGTGGGTCGTATCGCCCGCGAGTTTAACCTCTATACCAAAATCACCGGTTCTCAGCGTATCGGCCTGTTTGGCGCGCAAAAAGACGATCTGCCGGAAATCTGGCGTCAGTTGATTGAAGCCGGTTTCGAAACCGGTCACGCGTATGCCAAAGCGCTGCGGATGGCGAAAACCTGCGTCGGCAGCACCTGGTGCCGCTACGGCGTGGGCGACAGCGTCGGTTTCGGCGTGGAGCTGGAAAACCGCTACAAAGGCATTCGTACCCCGCACAAAATGAAATTCGGCGTCTCCGGCTGTACCCGTGAATGTGCGGAAGCGCAGGGCAAAGATGTGGGTATCATCGCCACGGAGAAAGGCTGGAACCTGTACGTCTGCGGTAACGGCGGGATGAAACCGCGTCATGCGGATCTGCTGGCAGCCGATCTCGATCGCGACACGCTGATCAAGTACCTCGACCGCTTTATGATGTTCTACATCCGTACTGCCGACAAACTGACCCGTACCGCGCCGTGGCTGGATAATCTGGAAGGCGGCATCGAGTACCTGAAATCGGTCATCATCGACGATAAGCTGGGCCTGAACGAACATCTGGAAGAAGAGATGGCGCGCCTGCGCGCAGCGGTGGTCTGCGAGTGGACAGAAACCGTTAACACCCCATCCGCACAGGTTCGCTTTAAGCACTTTATCAACAGCGACAAACGCGACCCGAACGTCCAGGTTGTGCCTGAACGTGAACAGCATCGTCCGGCCACGCCGTATGAACGTATCCCGGTCACTCTGGTGGAGGAAAACGCATGAGTCAGTGGCAAAACATCTGCAAAATCGATGACATCCTGCCGGGAACCGGCGTCTGCGCGCTGTCAGGCGGCGAGCAGGTGGCAATTTTCCGTCCTTACCATAGCGATCAGGTGTTTGCGATCAGCAACATCGACCCGTTCTTTGAGGCCAGTGTGCTGTCTCGTGGGCTGATTGCGGAACACCAGGGCGAACTGTGGGTCGCCAGCCCGTTGAAAAAGCAGCGCTTCCGCCTGAGCGATGGTTTATGCATGGAAGATGAGCAGTTTTCTGTGAAACATTACGACGCGCGGGTAAAAGACGGCGTGGTGCAGTTGCGCGGTTAATTATTTTTGGGAGGCGCAACGCCTCCCCTTTTTTGTATTTTTTTTCATTTTAATTGTTATCACAAAATCATTTGTACTGCATCGCGGCGGCAACTGAGCAACAAATTCGTCAGGAACGAATTTGAACAGCCGCTGGCTGCCTTCGGTGAGGGACAAGGATGTCCCTCATTAATCCCCAGGAGCATAGTTCACTATGTGACTGGGGTGAGCGAGGGCAGCCAACAAAGAGGCAGTGCAAAGGATGAAGTGAGAAAAGGATAATCAAATGTTTACAGACACTATCAATAAGTGTGCGGCTAACGCTGCGCGCATCGCACGCCTGTCGGCGAATAATCCGCTCGGCTTCTGGGTCAGTTCGGCAATGGCCGGGGCTTATGTCGGTCTCGGCATCATTCTTATTTTCACCCTCGGCAATCTGCTCGACCCGTCCGTACGTCCTCTGGTGATGGGAGCCACCTTCGGTATCGCCTTAACGCTGGTCATCATCGCCGGTTCCGAACTGTTTACCGGCCACACCATGTTCCTGACGCTGGGCGTCAAAGCAGGCACCATCAGCCACGGTCAAATGTGGGCTATCCTGCCGCAAACCTGGCTCGGCAACCTGGTCGGTTCCGTGTTTGTCGCCCTGCTTTACAGCTGGGGCGGCGGCAGTTTATTGCCGGTCGATACCAGCATCGTTCACTCAGTCGCGCTGGCGAAAACCACCGCGCCCGCCACGGTACTGTTCTTCAAAGGCGCGCTGTGTAACTGGCTGGTTTGTCTGGCAATCTGGATGGCAATCCGCACCGAAGGCACGGCAAAATTTCTTGCTATCTGGTGGTGTCTGCTGGCGTTTATCGCTTCCGGCTACGAGCACTCCGTCGCGAATATGACGCTGTTCGCCCTCTCCTGGTTTGGTCATCACAGCGACGCCTATACCCTGGCCGGAATTGGTCATAACCTGTTGTGGGTGACACTCGGTAATACTTTGTCCGGTGTCGTATTCATGGGATTGGGTTATTGGTATGCTACGCCAAAATCGGAGCGTCCGGCTCCGGCAAAAATCAATCAGCCAGAGGCTGCTGCCAATAATTAAGGGGTAATGTCGTGGACCATTTGCCTATATTTTGTCAATTACGCGACCGCGACTGTCTGATCGTCGGCGGTGGCGATGTCGCAGAACGCAAAGCACGGTTACTGCTGGAAGCAGGCGCACGTTTAACGGTCAATGCGCTAACCTTTATTCCACAGTTCACCGTATGGGCAAATGAAGGCATGTTGACTCTGGTTGAGGGACCGTTCGACGAAACGCTTCTCGACTCGTGTTGGCTGGCGATCGCGGCCACTGACGACGATACCGTCAACCAGCGCGTCAGCGACGCGGCGGAGTCACGCCGTATCTTTTGCAACGTGGTGGATGCGCCGAAAGCCGCCAGCTTTATCATGCCCTCCATTATTGACCGCTCGCCGCTGATGGTCGCCGTCTCCTCGGGCGGCACCTCCCCGGTGCTGGCGCGTCTGCTGCGCGAGAAACTGGAATCGCTGCTGCCGCAGCATCTGGGGCAGGTCGCGCGCTATGCCGGGCAACTCCGCGCCCGAGTGAAAAAGCAGTTTGCCACGATGGGCGAGCGTCGTCGCTTCTGGGAAAAATTTTTCGTCAATGACCGGCTGGCGCAGTCGCTGGCGAATGCCGATGAGAAAGCGGTTAACGCGACAACCGAACGCCTGTTTAGCGAACCGCTGGATCACCGTGGCGAAGTCGTGCTGGTCGGCGCCGGGCCGGGCGATGCCGGACTGCTGACGCTGAAAGGGTTACAACAAATCCAACAGGCGGATATCGTGGTTTACGATCGCCTCGTCTCCGACGACATTATGAACCTGGTACGCCGCGATGCCGATCGGGTCTTTGTGGGGAAACGCGCGGGTTACCACTGCGTCCCACAGGAGGAAATCAACCAGATCCTGCTGCGTGAAGCGCAAAAAGGTAAACGCGTGGTACGCCTGAAAGGCGGCGATCCCTTTATCTTTGGTCGCGGCGGCGAAGAGCTGGAAACGCTGTGTCATGCCGGTATTCCTTTCTCGGTAGTGCCGGGGATTACCGCGGCTTCCGGCTGCTCCGCCTACTCCGGTATTCCGCTAACTCATCGCGATTACGCCCAGAGCGTACGTCTGGTCACGGGTCACCTGAAAACCGGCGGCGAGCTGGACTGGGAAAACCTGGCGGCAGAAAAACAGACGCTGGTGTTCTACATGGGGCTGAATCAGGCAGCGACTATCCAGGAAAAACTGATCGCATTCGGTATGCAGGCCGATATGCCGGTTGCGCTGGTAGAAAACGGTACCTCCGTGAAGCAACGCGTCGTCCACGGTGTGCTGACGCAGCTCGGTGAATTAGCGCAACAGGTTGAAAGCCCGGCGCTGATTATCGTTGGTCGCGTGGTAGCCTTACGCGATAAATTAAATTGGTTCTCTAATCATTAATTAAAATAACGCCCTGTTATTCAGGGCTTTATTTTACAACTACTCGTAATCTCAAATTATTTTTACTTAAAAGTGAATTAAGAAACTAACTTTAAATACACCGGACAAATTTAAATAATAATAATTCTGCCTAAAAACCCTTTTACTCGTCAAATTCACCTCTTATTCATTCATACAATAAATAACACCGTTAAGCACTCAATTTGACCTGACCTGGTTATCGGGTGATAAAATAAACACTAAAGCATAATTTTTCTTCTGGCCATTTCATCATTGCCTGTACCGCTCTCTGCATATGTTTAGTACGCAAGGAAAATATTAATTAAGGATGAACCCTATGCAAAAGAAAAAACTTATTTCTATCGCTATCGCTTTAACGCTACAAAGTTATTACATTCCGGCCATCGCCGCAGAAAATAACGATGATGAAAAAGAATGTCCCAGTAATATCTCCTCCCTGCCTAAAGAAAAACGCGCAAAACTCTCACCGACCTGCCTTGCTACACCTGAAAATGATAATCACTGGGGCTGGGTTGCTGGCGGCGTTGCTGCATTGGTCGCAGGTGTGGCTATTGGCGTTGAAAATAACGGTGGCGGAGATTCTAATCATTCTTATACCCCCCCTAAGCCCGATAATGGCGGCGACGTCACCCCGCCCGACGATGGCGGCAACGTCACCCCGCCCGACGATGGCGGCAACGTCACCCCGCCCGACGATGGCGGCAACGTCACCCCGCCCGACGATGGCGGCGATGACAATGTGACCCCGCCCGACGATAGTGGCGATGACGATGTGGCCCCGCCTGACGATAGCGGCGATGACGATGTAACCCCGCCCGACGATAGCGGCGATGATGATGTGACCCCGCCCGACGATAGCGGCGATGGCGATGTGACCCCGCCCGACGATAGCGGCGATGACGATGTAACCCCGCCCGACGATAGCGGCGATGACGATGTGACCCCGCCTGACGATAGCGGCGATGACGATGTAACCCCGCCCGACGATAGCGGCGATGACGATGTGACCCCGCCCGATGATAGCGGCGATGACGATGTAACCCCGCCCGATGATAGCGGCGATGACGACGACACGCCCCCAGATGACTCTGTTATTACCTTCAGCAACGGCGTCACCATCGATAAAGGCAAAGACACCCTGACCTTCGACAGCTTCAAACTGGATAACGGCAGCGTTCTTGAGGGTGCCGTGTGGAATTATTCAGAACAGGACAACCAGTGGCAGCTCACCACCGCGGACGGTAAAACGCTGAACGTCACCGGCTGGGACGTGACCGACGCCAATGCCGCCGTGATTGAAGGCACCCAGGAAAACGGTCTCTACTGGAAGTACGACAGCCGGGGCTATCTGATTATTGCCGACGATAACACCACCGTTATCAGCGGCGATGACCAGGCGCATAATTCCGATCGCGGCATGGATATCAGCGGCCAGGATCGCACCGGCGTGATTATTTCCGGCGATAGAACCGTCAACACGCTCACCGGGGACTCCAGTGTGACCGACGGTGCCACCGGCATGGTTATCTCCGGTGACGGCACCACCAACACCATTTCGGGCCACTCCACGGTGGACAACGCCACCGGCGCGCTGATTTCCGGCAACGGCACCACCACCAATTTCGCCGGTGACATTGCCGTGAGCGGCGGCGGCACCGCCATCATCATCGACGGCGACAACGCCACGATTAAGAATACCGGTACCTCTGACATCAGCGGCGCAGGCTCCACCGGCACCGTCATTGACGGCAATAACGCCCGCGTCAACAATGACGGTGATATGACCATCACCGACGGAGGCACCGGCGGCCACATTACCGGCGACAACGTGGTTATCGATAACGCCGGGAGCACTACCGTCAGCGGCGCAGACGCCACGGCGCTGTATATCGAAGGCGACAACGCGCTCGTTATCAACGAAGGTAATCAAACTATCTCTGGCGGCGCCGTCGGTACGCGCATTGACGGCGACGACGCCCATACCACCAATACCGGTGATATCGCGGTGGATGGCGCGGGCTCTGCCGCCGTGATTATCAACGGCGACAACGGCAGCCTGACCCAGGCGGGCGATCTGCTGGTCACCGACGGCGCGATGGGCATCATCACCTATGGCACCGGAAATGAAGCAAAAAATACCGGCAACGCCACCGTACGTGATGCGGACTCGGTGGGTTTTGTGGTTGCAGGCGAAAAAAACACCTTCAAAAACAAAGGGGATATTGACGTCAGCCTTAACGGCACCGGCGCGCTGGTGAGCGGCGATATGTCGCAGGTTACGCTGGATGGCGATATTAACGTTGTCTCAGTCCAGGACAGCGAAGGCGTGTTTAGCTCAGCGACAGGGGTGAGCGTGAGCGGCGACAGCAACGCCGTTGATATCACCGGCAACGTAAATATCAGCGCCGACTACGGGCAGGATGATCTGGCTGCCGGGGCTCCCCCGTTAACCGGCGTTGTCGTCGGCGGTAACGGCAATACCGTTACCCTTAATGGCGCGCTGAATATTGATGACAACGATCTGTCCGCCACCGGCGGACAATACCTGGACGTTGTTGGCCTGAGCGTAACAGGTGATGATAACGACGTTGAGATTGACGGCGGTATTAATATCACCCACAGCGAGGATCCACTTGATGGAACCTCTGCAGACATTACCGGCATCAGCGTCAGCGGTAACAGTACCGTTACGCTAAACGGTCATTCTACCATTGATACCAACACGGTAGTGGGGGGGCACGTTGTACTGGCGCGGGTCAACAACGGCGGCTCCCTGATTCTGGGTGATGACTCAGTTGTTGACGTTAATGTCAGTTATATACCCACAGGCTATTACACCTACAACGCGTTGCTGATGGCTGATGGCGAAGGCACATCAATTGAAAATAAAGGCGATATTACAAGCCATGGCGTGTATTCCGTCATTCGCGCAGATAACGGCTCGGAAGTCAGCAACAGCGGAGATATTCTGGTCTACGCGACCAGTAGCAACAGTAGTGAGGATCGTGCAGCCATCACAAGGGCTAGTGGCGAGGGATCGGCTGTTCATAACAAAGCCGGCGGCGATATCACCCTCATTTCTGATCAGACGCCGCAGGGCAGTGGCGGTATTGAAGTATACCCATTGAAATGGTACACCCACACCTTTTACGCCATGATGGCTTCGGATTATGGCGATGTCGTTAACGATGAGGGCGCCACGATCCATTTGCAGGGGGCAGGTGTATATGGCGTTACCGCCAGCCGAGGTAAAGCACTAAACGAAGGCAATATCTATCTGGATGGCCTTGTCCCGACGCTGGACGATGAAAATAACATCACCAGCACCAGCTACTGGCAGCCATCATCGCTCTATCTCACCAGCTCAGGAATGGTGGCGGGTTCCACCGATGCCGATGGCGACGCCACCGCCATCAACACCGGCAACATTACCGTCAACAACGCCGGGTTCGGCATGATGGCGCTTAATGGCGGCACCGCCATTAACCAGGGCGTGATCACCCTGACCGCCGATGACGGCGTGACCGGTCAGGCAGACGAGCTGGTCGGGATGGCGGCGCTCAACGGCGGCGTCGTCGTCAACGACACCAGCGGCGTGATTAACATCGACGCCGATTACGGCCAGGCGTTTCTGAGCGACAGTTCCAGCTACATCATCAATAACGGCTCTATCAACCTTAACGGCAGCCCGATGGATGATACTGATTCACACATGGGCGGCACGCCAACGGACAAAATCTGGATTCAGTCTCTGCCCGGCAGCGGCGACAGCGACACCAGGACCTCCGACACAGGTTTCTTCACCGCCGGTACGCTGGCCAACTACGGTACTGAAACCCTGAACGGCGATGTGGACGTTAACGGGGGCTGGCTGTACAACGAAGCGGGCGCCTCGCTCACCGTCAACGGCACCGTGACGATTAACGGCGGGGCTAACGCGCTGGCTAACTACGGGACGCTGGACGCGGACGCTATTTCCACCTGGCACAGCCTCTTTAATGAAGCGGACGGCAGCATCACCACCGATCTGTTAACCCTTAATGGCGACGTCACTTTTTACAATAACGGCGATTTCACCGGCTCCATAGCGGGCACCAGCTACCAGCAGGAAATCGTCAATACTGGCGATATGACGGTGGCGGAAGATGGCAAATCGCTGGTCAGCGGCAGCTTCTATTTCTATAACGAAGAGGACGCTACGCTTACCAACAGCGGCAGCGCGGTGGAAGGCGGCGAGAACACCATCATCAATCTGACGCGCGCCAACGATTCGCTGACCCAGGTGAACAGCGGCACCATCACCGCCACTAACGGTTACAGCGCCATCACCACGGTCAACGGCAGCAATGACCCCAAATGGATCTGGAACACCGCAACCGGCGTGATTAACGGTATTAACCCGGATGCGCCGCTAATCAATTTGGGCCGCGGCTATAACTTCGGCAACCAGGGCACTATCAACGTGCAGGGCGATAACGCCGTGGCGATTAGCGGCGGCACCAGCAGTTATGTCATTAACCTGGTCAATAGCGGCACCATCAACGTCGGTACCGAGCAGGGCAAGGAGGACGGCACCAACGGCACCGGGCTTATCGGCATCAAGGGCAACGGTAATGCCACCACCATAAACAACACCGCAGACGGCGTGATCAACGTTTACGCGGATGACTCGTATGCGTTTGGCGGCAAGACCAAAGCCATCATCAACAACGGCGAAATCAACCTGCTGTGCGACAGCGGCTGCGACATCTACGCGCCGGGTACTACGGGCACGCAGAACGACCATAACGGGACAGCGGACATCGTCATCCCGGATGCGACTACCGCCCCGACCGAGGGCAGCATCCCGACGCCGCCAGCGGATCCCAACGCGCCGCAGCAGCTCTCCAACTATATTGTTGGCACCAACGCCGACGGTAGCTCCGGTACGCTGAAAGCCAATAACCTGGTGATTGGCGACAACGTGAAGGTGGATACCGGCTTTACCAGCGGTACGGCGGATACCACCGTGGTGGTGGATAACGCCTTCACCGGCAGCAATATCCAGGGCGCGGACAACATCACTTCCACCAGCGTGGTGTGGAACGCCCAGGGTAGCCAGGATGCCGACGGCAACGTTGACGTCACCATGACCAAAAACGCCTATGCCGATGTGGCGACCGACAGCTCGGTAAGCGACGTGGCGCAGGCGCTGGACGCCGGTTACACCAACAACGAGCTGTACACCAGCCTTAATGTGGGGACTACCGCCGAGCTGAACAGCGCACTCAAGCAGGTGAGCGGTGCTCAAGCCACCACGGTATTCCGTGAAGCGCGTGTACTCAGCAACCGCTTTACCATGCTGGCCGACGCCGCGCCGCAAATTAAAGATGGTCTGGCGTTCAACGTGGTGGCGAAAGGCGACCCACGTGCGGAGCTGGGCAACGACACCCAGTACGACATGCTGGCATTACGCCAGACGTTGGATCTCACCGCCAGCCAGAATCTGACGCTGGAGTACGGTATTGCGCGTCTGGATGGCGACGGTTCGAAAACTGCGGGCGATAACGGCCTGACAGGCGGCTACAGCCAGTTCTTTGGCCTGAAGCACAGCATGGCGTTTGATGAAGGTCTGGCGTGGAACAACAGCCTACGCTATGACGTGCATAACCTCGACAGCAGCCGTTCTGTTGCCTATGGCGATGTCAACAAAATTGCCGATTCCGACATGCGTCAGCAGTACCTTGAGTTTCGCAGTGAAGGGGCGAAAACTTTCACCATGATGGGCGATGCGCTGAAAGTCACGCCGTATGCCGGGGTGAAATTCCGTCACACCATGGAAGATGGCTACAAAGAGCGCAGCGCCGGAGATTTTAACCTGTCGATGAACTCTGGCAACGAAACGGCGGTAGACTCTATTGTCGGCCTGAAGCTGGATTACGCCGGGAAAGACGGCTGGAGCGCCACCGCTACCCTGGAAGGTGGCCCGAACCTGAGCTACAGCAAGAGCCAGCGTACAGCGTCATTACAGGGTGCGGCGGGTCAATCGTTCGGCGTGGATGACGGTCAAAAAGGCGGCGGCGTTAATGGTCTGGCAACCATCGGCGTGAAATACAGCAGCAATGATACCGCGCTACATCTGGATGCCTACCAGTGGAAGGAAGACGGTATCAGCGATAAAGGCTTTATGCTTAACGTTAAGAAAACATTTCGTTAAATAAACGACATTATATAACACTAATAAATATCCTCCGGCATAGCCGGAGGTTTTTCAGATGCGCCTATAAGGCTCTCTTACCAGCCGCGCCCTAACAGGCGCATACGATCTGACATTTGCATCAAACTTCGTTACTTACGGCCCGTAAACGGGCTGCCCGGATACGGGATCGATAATTGCTCACCCATTTTATCCTCTTCAAGCTGGTGCTTTATGTAGTCCTGTATCTTCGCCGTGTTCTTACCCACCGTATCGACATAGTACCCTCTGCACCAGAACTCCCTGTTCCTGTATTTGAATTTTAGATCCCCAAACTGCTCGTAAAGCATCAGACTACTTTTACCCTTCAGATATCCCATGAAACTCGACACACTCATCTTCGGCGGGATCTCCAGAAGCATGTGAATATGATCTGCACAACATTCTGCTTCCAGAATTCGTACGTTTTTCCATTCACACAATTTTCTTAATATGCTGCCTACTGCCCTACGCTTCTCTCCATAGAACGCTTGTCTTCGGTATTTGGGCGCGAAAACTATGTGATATTTACAGTTCCATCGGGTGTGCGCTAAGCTCTTTTCGTCCCCCATTGGGACCCCCTTTTGATTTCTTGTTGAACTTTTGCAGTTGCCAGACCGCAAGATGTTTTAACAAATCAAAAGGGGTTTTAATAACTGGCTTAAAGCTGAAAGCTTTCCGGAACCCCCAGCCTAGCTGGGGGTTTTCCATAGACAATAAAGGCCGCTTATTATTAAGCGGCCTTTTTAAATCATATCCCCTGGTAAAGATAAAGTCCTTATTTGGACTACCTGGATGATTCATTAATTGCTATCGTACTATACGCTAAATAGATCTTATATTTATTCCACCAGTAGTGCTCGTTTTATCAACAAGGATTTTGAAATGTTTAAATTTGTAAAAATTGCCGTTGTGGCAGGGGTTCTGGCGACGCTCACTGCTTGTACTGGTCATATCGAAAACAAAAAAAATAACTGCAGCTACGATTATTTGCTGCACCCTGCAATTTCTATTTCTAAAATTATTGGCGGTTGCGGCCCGGCTGCCGATCAATAATAGAAACGACTGCGCAGATACAAAAAAACCGGGATTTTCCCGGTTTTTTTACAGGTCTGATAAACGGTACGGCACAGGTGCCTTGTCCAACTTACGCTCGTTGGTAGGCCCGATAAGCTAGCGCCATCGGGCACGCAATAACCCTTACGGTTTCGCCACAAAGCCAATGGCTTCGTAAACGGCTTTCAGCGTTTCGGCCGCACGTGCGCTGGCTTTTTCCGCCCCGTCTTTCATCACCTTCTGCAAGAACGCTTCGTCGTTGCGGAAACGGTGATAGCGCTCCTGCAACTCAGACAACATTCCGGAAACCGCCTCCGCCACTTCGCCTTTCAAATGGCCATACATTTTACCTTCAAACTGTTTTTCCAGTTCAGGAATGCTCTGACCGGTCACGGCGGAAAGAATATCCAGCAGGTTAGAGACACCCGCTTTCTCTTTCACATCATAACGCACCACCGGCGGCTCGTCGGAGTCAGTGACCGCACGTTTGATTTTCTTCACTACCGATTTCGGATCTTCCAGCAAGCCGATCACGTTATTACGGTTATCGTCCGATTTGGACATTTTCTTTGTCGGCTCCAGCAGCGACATCACGCGCGCGCCGGATTTGGGAATAAACGGTTCCGGTACTTTGAAAATATCGCCATACAGCCCGTTAAAACGCTGGGCGATATCGCGGCTCAGTTCCAGATGCTGCTTCTGATCTTCGCCTACCGGCACCAGATTGGTTTGGTACAACAGAATGTCTGCCGCCATCAGCACCGGGTAATCAAACAGGCCGGCGTTAATGTTTTCCGCATAGCGCGCAGATTTATCTTTAAACTGCGTCATACGGCTCAGCTCGCCGAAATAGGTATAGCAGTTCAGCGCCCAGCCAAGCTGCGCATGTTCCGGCACATGGGACTGAACGAAAATAGTGCTCTTTTCAGGATCAATACCACATGCCAGGTACAGCGCCAGCGTATCCAGCGTCGCTTTACGTAGCTGCTGCGCGTCCTGACGCACGGTAATAGCATGTTGGTCTACGATGCAGTAGATGCAATGATAGTCATCCTGCATGTTTACCCACTGACGCAATGCCCCCATATAGTTGCCAATGGTCAATTCACCTGAGGGCTGTGCGCCACTAAAAACGATGGGCTTAGTCATTTTTTATTTCCTGGTTATCGCTATGCGGAAGCCCAAGTGCGGGCAAAAGATCGTTAAAACTGTCATAAATGACGTCCGGCTCGCTAAGAGCGATCGCTTCGCCATAATTGTAGCCGTATGTCAGGCCAACCGAAGGGCAGCCCGCCGCTTTTGCAGCCTGAATATCATTACGCGAATCGCCGACAAAAAGCATCTGCTCCGGCATCATGCCCAGCCGGCTTGCCACCAGCAACAGCGGCTCCGGATGCGGCTTCTTATTTTGCACATCATCGCCGCCGATAACCACACTAAAGTATTTGGCGATATCAAGCGATTCCAGCAACGGCGCGACGAACGGCGTCGGCTTATTCGTCACCAGACCTAATGACAATCCGCTGGCGTGCAGCGCGCCCAGCGTGTCGGCGACATGGGGAAATAAAACGGTGCCCTCTTCCGCCACTTCGCCATAATACCTGTCGAACAGCTTACGCAGAATACGTACCTGTTCCTCGGCAGGAATATCTTCATCAACGGGCGGTTTACCCATCGTCTTACGCAGCGTGGCGCGCTCCTCGCGAGCCCAGGTCAGCGCGCGTTCCATCAATACGTCTGCGCCGTTACCAATCCAGGTAATCACGCGCTCCTCGCCCGCGACCGGCAGTTCCAGCGCATACAGCGCCATATCCACCGCCGCGGCAAGACCCGGCGCGCTATCCACCAGCGTGCCGTCAAGATCAAAGGCGACGCCCCGAATATTCTGCAACTTATCCATGAGTTACCTTTGCCAGCTCACTGCGCATTTCATCAATCACTTTTTTATAGTCGGGTTTATCGAAAATTGCCGACCCCGCAACAAACATGTCCGCACCTGCTGCGGCGATCTCGCCGATATTGTTCACCTTCACGCCGCCGTCCACTTCCAGGCGAATGTCGTAACCGGACGCATCAATGCGGCGACGCACTTCGCGCAGTTTATCCAGCGTCTGCGGAATAAAAGACTGGCCGCCGAAGCCTGGGTTCACGGACATCAGCAGGATCACATCCAGTTTGTCCATGACGTAATCGAGATAACTGAGCGGCGTTGCCGGGTTGAATACCAGCCCCGCTTTACAGCCGTGTTCTTTAATCAGCTGTAGCGTGCGGTCAACATGTTCGGAGGCTTCCGGGTGAAAGGTAATGATGCTCGCGCCAGCGGCGGCAAAGTCGGGCACGATACGGTCGACTGGCTTGACCATCAGGTGGACATCAATAGGCGCGGTAATACCGTACTGACGCAGGGATTTCAGCACCATCGGGCCGATAGTCAGGTTCGGCACATAGTGATTATCCATGACGTCAAAGTGTACAACATCAGCACCGGCAGCCAGCGCTTTGGCGGTGTCTTCACCCAGGCGAGCAAAATCAGCCGACAGAATTGAGGGGGCAATCAAATACTGTTTCATCCGCTTCTCCTTGAGAATTATTTTCTTGCAGGCGTTGCGACTCCTGGTTGGTACAGAGCCAGCAGTTCGTCCACCTTTTTACGTGTGCCGCCGTTGCTGCTTATACTGCGTCTAACTTTGACGACATGCAATTTTGCGAGTTGATACCACTCGCGTGTGAGCGCCGTATCATGGTTGGAAATGAGCACCGGTATCCGGTTACTGACCAGATTCTCAGCGATTTCCGCCAGATGCGCTTGTTGCGTCAGGCTAAAACTATTGGTGTGATACGCTGTGAAGTTAGCCGTGGCGGACAACGGCGCATAAGGCGGATCGCAATAGACCACCGACGACTTGTCCGCACGCGCCATACTGTCTGCGTATGACTCACAGTAAAAGAACGCATTCTGCGCTTTTTCTGCAAAGTGGTACAACTCCGCTTCCGGGAAGTAAGGTCTTTTATAACGACCAAACGGTACATTAAATTCCCCGCGTAAGTTATAGCGACAGAGTCCGTTATAACCGTAGCGGTTCAGATATAAAAACAGTACCGCCCGACGAAAGGGGTCCTGGCAGGTGTTGAACTCCTCGCGGAGTTGGTAATAGACCTCAGCCTGGTTAGTTTCAGGCATAAACAGCTCGCGCGAAGCCTGTACATACTCGTCAGTACGTAACTTCACGATGTTATAGAGGCTAATAAGGTCGCTGTTGATATCGGCGAGGATATAACGAGAAAAGTCGGTGTTAAGAAACACCGATCCGGCACCCACAAAAGGTTCGACAAGGCACTCGCCTTTTGGCAAATGTCGTTTGATATCATCAAGCAGAGGGTATTTTCCCCCTGCCCACTTCAAAAAAGCGCGATTTTTTTTCATGCTGACTAACTAATTACACCTTCTCCGGCTGTGGAGAAAGCTCCGACAGCATCCTGCGCTTTAGGCTGTGCCGCGTTGCTTTACGGCGCATTTGACGGTAGCAAATGCGCCCCTCGCGCCTGTCCTGAACAAAAATAGCTGTCAGCGACACTCACAGGCAATTGCAGGACACAGCCTGGATTATTTCAGATCGGCCTGAACCTGATGCAACGGTTTTGCCCACGGGTTTTTCGCCTGCACATCGGCAGGTAAGGTGGACACCGCACGTTTAGCATCTTCTTTCGAAGCATACATCCCCGTTACCAGCACATACCACGGTTGTCCATTACGCGTCGTCTCGTATACCACATAATTTTTCAGGTTCTCTTTCTTCGCCCAACCGTTCAGGTTGTCGTAATTTGAAGAACTACTGAGCTGCAATGTGTAGTGGCTGGATGGCGCGCTCTTTAATGCGCCAACGTTGCCGGCGCTTTTCCCGCCGCCTGCGACAGGCGTCGTCGAGGCTTGCGCTGGCTTCGCGGTTTGTACCGGCGCAGCGCTTGCCGTCGCTGTCGGCGCAGCCGTCGTGGTGGTCGCTTTCGGCGTCGCGGCTGGCGCTGCCGGTTCCGTGCGTTTCACTGGCGCGACCGGTTTCTTCGGTTCCGCAGTGGTGGTTTTCGCCGTGGTCTGCGGTTTCTTAGGTTCAATGACGGCCTGTTTACGTTCCGGACGCGTGGTATGACGCTCGGCAGGTTCGCTAACCGCCGCCTGACGCGTCGTGCTGCCATTGCGAACTGGCGCGACGGTTGCAGGCTCTGTCGGCAACGTAGAGTTCACCGCAACATTGTTCATCTGCTCTGGATTCTGCGTCAGCGCATTATTCAGATCGCCCTGCACTTCCACGCGCTGCTGACCGTCAGCGACCACAGGCGACTGTCCCTGCGTCGGCGTTGAAGAAATCGGCGGCAACGAAATATCCTGCGACGTATTGCCCGCGGTTTGTTCTGCGGAGGTGGCGCCCGGCGCAGGCTGGGTCGCATTCGCCTGGTCGGCGGCGTTACCGGAAAGATCGATACTCTTTTCGCCAGAGGCCGACGGCTCGCTGGAAGACGTTGAGGGGGCTTTCAGCGCGGAGCCGATACCGATAATCAACAGCAGCAGCACCAGTACGCCAACGCCCATCATCATGTACTGACGAGAGGCTGGCTTATGGGCCGCTTTTTTACGCTTACGTGGGCGGCGTTCAACACGCTCTTCGTCCACCGTATCGTCTTCATCGGATTCGTACTCTTCTTCAACTTCAGGTTCTTCACTACGCGCTTTACGCGTACGCGTCGGACGGCGATCGTCGGCATCCAGATCAACGTCATCAAAGTTGATCTGCGGTTCACTATCGCGTTCTGAAGATTGACGAGAACGACCAGTACGACGATCGCTGGGATCGGGTTTCAGCTCGTCTTCTGGTTTGAATTCATCCATTTAACACCCCACTCAAAGGTTAATGCTTACGACATTGCACATAACCTGAAGCTAAAAGACTGACAGCTACGCAATATCAGTCTGACCTTTCTTGTTGTTACGCCTGCTGACAGTCAGCAATCGCGCTAAGAACGACTTCGTGCGACACTCCGCCGCGCACTTCACTTTTCCCTATGGCCAGCGGAAGCACTAAACGCAGCTCCCCCGCTAACACTTTTTTATCTCGCAGCATGTGCGGCAAATAGTCCTGCGCGGACATCTCGCAAGGGCCATTGACTGGCAACCCGGCCCGTTCGAGTAGCGCGATGATGCGCTGCGTATCAGCAGAACTGAACTGCCCCAAACGCTCGGATGCGCGCGCAGCCATCACTATACCTGCGGCAACGGCTTCACCATGTAACCAATTGCCATATCCCATTTCCGCTTCAATGGCGTGGCCAAAGGTATGTCCAAGATTCAGTAAAGCACGTAAGCCCGCTTCACGCTCGTCGGCGGCAACAACTTCGGCTTTCAGCTCGCAACAACGGCGAATACAGTACGCCATCGCCGGGCCGTCCAGACGCAATAGCGCATCCAGATTACCCTCAAGCCAGGTGAAGAAGTCTGCGTCGAGTATAATGCCGTATTTGATCACCTCTGCCAGCCCCGATGCCAGTTCGCGTGCGGGAAGCGTTTTCAGGCAATCAAGATCGACAACCACAGAAGCGGGTTGGTAAAACGCGCCAATCATGTTTTTGCCAAGGGGATGGTTGACGGCGGTTTTCCCGCCCACGGAAGAATCAACCTGCGACAGTAAGGTAGTTGGTACCTGGATGAAACGTACGCCTCGCTGGTAGCTGGCCGCCGCAAAACCGGTGAGATCGCCAATCACGCCGCCGCCAAGCGCGACCAGAGTGGTATCACGACCATGCGGTTTTTTCAGTAACGCCGTAAACACCGTATCCAGCACCGTCAGGCTCTTATACTGCTCGCCGTCAGGAAGAATCACGCTGTCTACGTTAACGCCCGCCCGTTCGAGTACGCCGCGAACCTTGTCCAGATAAAGCGGCGCCAGGGTTTCGTTGGTCACTAACATGACCTGATCGCCTGATTTCAGCGGCAAGAATGAAGCTGGTTCGTTAAACAAACCAGCCGCGATGGTGATCGGGTAACTACGTTCCCCGAGAGTGACTGTAATCCTCTCCATGACGAGACATCCACCTTAGTTACTTGTGCCCGCTTACCCAGCGTATTCTGCTTGAATTAGTTGCTTTCCAGCATATGAATAATCTGGTTTGCCACAACCTTAGCGCTTTGATCGTCGGTGCGAATGGTGACGTCGGCAATCTCTTCGTACAGCGGATTGCGTTCGTTAGCCAGCGCTTCCAGAACTTCGCGAGGCGGTGCTTCAACCTGCAACAGCGGGCGTTTTTTATCACGCTGCGTGCGCGCCAGTTGTTTTTCGATGGTCGTTTCAAGGTAGACCACGACGCCACGCGCGGAGAGACGGTTACGCGTTTCACGCGATTTTACAGAGCCACCGCCGGTTGCCAGCACAATACCCTGTTTTTCCGTCAATTCGTTGATAACTTTTTCTTCACGATTACGGAAGCCGTCTTCACCTTCAACATCGAAGACCCAGCCCACATCAGCTCCGGTTCGTTTCTCAATCTCTTGATCAGAATCGTAAAATTCCATATTGAGTTGTTGAGCTAACTGGCGCCCAATAGTGCTTTTTCCGGCACCCATAGGCCCAACCAGAAAGATATTGCGTTTCTCTGCCATTTTTTCGGTACTACTAAGACTATTCGTTAATGGTAAACCCGCTTCACAGACACCCAGCGCAGCAGGACATGAACTGAAACCTCATAAGATATTGCGAGAGTCAGACTGAAAATTATCTCAATACTCAAGCGGGTTTGGCAACTGAATAAATCACCAAGCCTGATTGTTGCAAAACCCGAGTTAGCGTTGCCGAATGGCGACCAGAACAACATATCCGGCCTACAAATTGCTCTACTTTCAAACAATTGTGCGCAATCCGCAGAACCAATACGTCTGCATCAGCGGACATTCAGCCGTTTATCATCGGTCTTATGCACACCTTCGGCAAGGCAAAGCGCATTAATCAATGCGTAAGCAACGAAAAGCACGACTCTCAAATCGGTACTCCTTGTATGCTAAATACATCCGCACGTCAAATCCCGCAGATGCGTTCAGTGCAAAAACAGCGCTTTTTTATGCATAAATTATTCTGTCGCCACCAGTCTGGGGGTGATAAACACCACTAATTCGCGTCGCTCGTCCTCTTTACCGTCATGGCGGAAGAGCTGACCAAGCCAGGGAATATCCCCCAACAGCGGCACGCTATCGCTACCCGATTTATTTTTTCGCGAAAAAATACCGCCCAGCGCCAGCGTCTCGCCGCTTTTTACCTCTACCTGCGTTTCAATTTCCTGTTTATCTATCGCCAGCACTTCGCCGTCAGCCTGTTGTAGTACCTGACCGGGGACATTCTGGCTGATATGTAACTTCAGGCGGATGCGCCCTTTTTGCAAAACGGTGGGCGTCACCTCCATTCCCAGCACCGCTTCTTTAAATTCCACGGAGGTCGCGCCGCTTTCGCCGCTGGAAACCTGATAAGGAATTTCGCTGCCTTGCTTGATACTGGCTGGCTGCAGATGGGAAGCCAGCAGCCGGGGGCTGGCGATAATATCCAACTGCTGCTTTTGCTCCAGCGCTGACAGCTCCAGATCCAGCAAGCGTCCGTTAATGCGCCCGATGTTAAACCCGACGCGTGAGGTGGCGGCGGCGACAGATAAATCACTGGAAAGCGTCGTCACGTCACCCACCGAGCCCGCTTGCGTCGCGTCAGCCAGCGTCCACTTTACGCCCAGTTCCCGTAGACTCTTTTCGTTAATGGTAACGATATGCGCCGCCAGCTCCACCTGCGCCACCGGCAGATCCATTTGCGATACCCATTTTTCCAGCTCCGCAAGGGCCGCGCGGTTATCGCGCAACAGCAGGCGGTTGGTGCGCTTATCTACCATGATGGTTCCCTTCGCGCTCAGGAGTTTCTCGCCCGCTTTCGCCAGTTCGCCGGCATCGGCGTATTGCAGGTTAATGCTGCGGTTTTCCAGCGGTAAATTAGCCTGAAGCCTTAACCGCTCGGCATCCTGCCGCGCACTGTATTCTTTCTGCCAGGCCTGTGAATGAACATGGAGAATATTCCCCTCCTGACGCAGCACCAGCCCCGCGCTATTGACCACCGTCTGTAGCGCCTGTTTCCACGGCACATCCGTCAGATGTAGCGATAATGTCCCGCTGACGTCCGGCGACACCACCAGATTCTGCCGCTCCTGCTCGGCTAAAGTCTGCAAAACCTGCACCACAGGGACGTCGTCAACCACCAGCGTCACTTTCGCCGCTTTTCCCGCCTGCGCGGCGGGCATCAAGGCTATCAGTATTATGGCTATCCATCGCTTCATTGTCCGCTCCCTGACGTAGCCACCGCCACTGCGGCGGCGCACAATTTTTACCGGTCGTTAACGTTAAGGCTTCCGCCGTCAGGCGGACAATCGTCCAACCGTTTTCCAGCGTCTGCCCTTCTTCCACTCGTCGCCATTTTTGCTGGCTGTCTTTAAGAATGCCTGTCCATCGCTCGCCTTTACGCACCGCGCCCTGATACCGCCACTGCGAGAGTTCCGCTATCCGGCAGCGATCTTCCTGCGGGCGGAAGGGATCGCGCATTCCCGTCAACGTCAGCAAACAAAAACAGAGCAATACACCGCGGCTAGCCTTCATTCGCCAGGCGCTCCAGTTGCAGCGTCATCAATAATTCCGCCCCCTCTTTACGCAATGAAAACCGACTTACGCTCATCTCGCTTTCGGCCAACCGGACAAACAGCGACGGCACCGCATCCCAGGACGTTTTCAGCGCCATTTCTCCCCCCTGCGCCGATGGCTGCCAGTGCAGCAAACGCAGGGGAGGCGCCTGGAAATCTAACGGCGAAAAAGGACGCGGATTTTCCACGGTGCGCCCGAACAGCGGTTCAGCCGCGACGCTCAGACGGCGCAGATGACGCCACTGTTGCCGGGCGGCCTCGCGCTGCTGGCTTAACCGCGTTTGTTGCGTATGCAGCGTCTTCCAGCCGGGGTAGCCCACAGATAACGCAACCGTCAGCGTCAGGCACAGCACGCCTGCACACCAACAAAAAACCCGACCACGGCGCGACATCCCGTACCAGATATCAAAGAGCGCGTTCACGGGCGGCGCTCCTCGTTAACTGATAATGGAACTGCCAGCGCCCTTGCGCATCCTGCCGCGTGGCGCCCGTGCGGTTTAGCGGAAAACTGACATAGTGACGAAGCGATGTCTCAAGCGTGAGCAGGGCGTCAAACGTTCTCGCCAGCCCTTCCAGCTCTAGCGTCTCTTGCTGATAATTGAGGCTTGTCAGCCATGCCTGTTCTGGCAACAGGTTGGCAAGGTCAGTCAAGATAGATTGCCATGCTTGCGTCAGTTCACGCTGCGCCTGACGTTGTAATCGCGCCTGTTGCTGTCGCTGACGCTGCTGCAACTGCGGTATGTTCGCCGCAAGCGCCGTCGTGCGTCCGTTTTCCGCCGTCAGTAGCAGTTCATTAATCCTCCCCTCCTGCCAAAAAACCAACCGGGCGATCGTCGCGAGGCTTGCTATCAGCAGCAGGGACGCGCCCCATACCACGCACCACAGCCGCAGACGCGCTACGTAATGTTGGCGCCGCCAAGGGAGCAAATTGACAGAATGCGCCATCAGCGTATCTCCCCTATGGCTAAACCCAGCGCAATCGCAAAGCGATAACCGTCCGGCGGAACCGGCGGTTGGCGGACGGTTACGGCGCGCCAGGGGTCGAATTCGCCCTCGGCGCATAACGAAATATGTTCCGGCACGACGGATAATGTTGCGGCAAGGTCATGCAGCGTCGTCGCCTCGCGCGCCGATTTACGCCCCCACGCATAGCGCGTCGCCCACAGCCACTGGCTCTCATCGCGCCAGACCAGACATTGCCGCCCCGAAGGTATAAACGGCAGCAAGCGCTGTAACGCGCAGGCATCGGGCGTTACAGCAGCGATGCGCACATTGAGCGTTTGCGCCAGCGTTAACAGCGCTGAAATTTCTTTGCTTTGCACGGCGGTAACGTTGAACGCGGGGCTCAGCGCATCGTCCTGAAAGTCGAAACGCAATAAGTCCGGATCCATATCCAGCTCACGCGCCATCGTTTGTGAAAGCCATGCGACTTGCTCACGTTCCCGCAGACGCATCGGCGGATGTGGAAAAGCGCGTTGCAATGTCCGATTTGCGGGAAAAGAGAGATAAATACGGTGACGTAGCGGCAGCTCGCGGCTCCAGGGTCGCAGTACGTGAGCCAGCGATTGCGGGTCAGGAATCGTACCCTCTGCCGTGGAGGCGTTCATCAGCGGCAGTCGCCACCAACGTTGCAGGGACCAGCCCGATGCGCCGCGAATAACGGCGATGGCCAGCGCTTCATGCTGCTGAATATGCAATCCTATTTGCCAGGTTTTAAAAGCCATAACGGTCGATCTCCTTATCACCCGTCGCGTTAACGGGTATATCAATGCGTCTGGCTTGCCTTTATACTACCGCGCGTTTGTTTATAAACTGCCCAAATGACACTAAATGGGAAATCTCCAGTGAAGTTCGTAAAGTATTTATTGATCCTTGCAGTATGTTGCATCCTGCTGGGAGCAGGCTCGATTTATGGCCTTTATCGCTATATTGAGCCACAGCTACCTGACGTCGCGACATTGAAAGATGTGCGTTTGCAAATTCCGATGCAGGTTTACAGCGCGGATGGCGAACTTATCGCGCAATATGGCGAAAAACGTCGTATTCCCGTTACGCTCGATCAAATTCCGCCGGAAATGATCAACGCCTTTATCGCCACCGAAGATAGCCGCTTTTATGAGCATCACGGCATTGACCCGGTAGGTATTTTCCGTGCGGCCAGCGTCGCGCTCTTCTCCGGTCACGCATCGCAGGGAGCAAGTACCATTACCCAGCAACTGGCGCGAAACTTCTTCCTTAGCCCCGAACGCACGCTGATGCGCAAGATCAAGGAAGCGTTTCTGGCGATTCGTATTGAGCAGTTGCTGAATAAAAATGAGATCCTCGAACTCTATCTGAACAAGATCTATCTCGGCTACCGCGCCTATGGCGTTGGCGCGGCGGCACAGGTCTACTTTGGTAAGACGGTCGACCAGCTTAGTCTAAGCGAAATGGCGGTTATCGCCGGGCTACCGAAAGCGCCTTCTACCTTTAACCCGCTCTACTCGATGGATCGGGCGATAGCGCGCCGTAACGTAGTGCTTTCGCGAATGTTAAGCGAGGGATATATCACTCAGGCGCAGTACGATCAGGCACGTAGCGAACCTATCGACGCAAATTATCACGCGCCGGAAATCGCCTTCTCCGCGCCTTATCTGTCGGAAATGGTGCGCCAGGAAATGTATAACCGTTATGGCGAAAGCGCCTACGAAGATGGTTATCGTATTTACACGACCATCACCCGCAAAGTGCAGCAGGCCGCGCAACAGGCGGTGCGTAATAACGTGCTGGACTATGACATGCGCCACGGTTATCGCGGCCCGGCGAATGTGCTATGGAAAGTGGGCGAAACAGCGTGGGACAGTAAAAAAATTACCGATACGTTGAAAGCGTTGCCGACCTACGGACCGCTGCTTCCCGCCGTGGTCACCAGCGCTAATCCGCAAGAGGCGACCGCTGCGCTTGCCGACGGTACGTCCGTTTCGCTACATATGGAAGGAATGCGTTGGGCGCGACCTTACCGCTCGGATACACAGCAGGGGCCGACGCCGCGTAAAGTTACCGATGTCGTCCAGACAGGTCAGCAAATCTGGGTTCGTCAGGTGGATAACGACTGGTGGCTGGCGCAGGTACCGGAAGTGAACTCCGCGCTGGTTTCGCTTAACCCGCAAACAGGCGCGGTACTGGCGCTGGTCGGCGGTTTCGATTTTAATCAGAGTAAATTTAACCGCGCGACGCAAGCTTTGCGTCAGGTGGGGTCGAACATCAAACCGTTCCTCTACACCGCCGCAATGGATAAAGGGCTGACGCTCGCCAGTATGCTCAACGATGTGCCGATTTCCCGCTGGGACGCCGGGGCAGGTTCAGACTGGCGTCCGAAAAACTCCCCGCCGCAGTACGCCGGACCGATTCGTTTACGCCAGGGGCTGGGGCAGTCGAAAAACGTGGTGATGGTACGCGCCATGCGCGCCATGGGCGTCGACTATGCGGCGGAGTATCTGCAACGCTTCGGCTTCCCGGCGCAGAATATCGTGCATACCGAATCGCTGGCGCTGGGCTCCGCCTCCTTCACGCCGATGCAGGTTGCGCGCGGTTATGCGGTGATGGCGAACGGCGGTTTCCTGATCGACCCGTATTTCATCAGCAAGATTGAGAACGATCAGGGCGGCGTGATCTTCGAAGCGAAACCGAAAATCGCCTGCCCGGAGTGCGATATCCCGGTCATTTACGGCAATACGCAGAAATCCGACGTGCTGGAAAACACCAATGTGGAAGAGGTCGCGGTTTCGCAAGAGCAGCAAAACAGCGCCGTACCGATGCCTGAGCTGGAACAGGCAAACCAGTCGCTGGTCGCGCAAAACGGCACGCAGGAGTACGCGCCGCATGTGATCAATACGCCGCTGGCGTTTCTGATCAAAAGCGCGCTGAACACCAATATCTTCGGCGAACCCGGCTGGATGGGTACCGGCTGGCGTGCGGCGCGCGACCTTAAACGTCGCGATATCGGCGGCAAAACCGGTACGACCAACAGCTCGAAAGACGCATGGTTCTCTGGCTATGGTCCTGGCGTCGTCACTTCCGTATGGATCGGCTTTGACGATCACCGCCGTGATTTAGGCCGCACCACCGCTTCCGGCGCGATCAAAGATCAAATCTCCGGCTATGAGGGCGGCGCGAAGAGCGCGCAACCTGCATGGGACGCCTATATGAAAGCCGTGCTGGAAGGCGTGCCGGAACAGCCGCTAACGCCGCCGCCGGGCATCGTCACGGTGAATATCGACCGCAGTACCGGACAACTGGCGAGCGGCGGTAACAGCCGTGAAGAGTATTTCATCGAAGGCACGCAGCCGACACAACAGGCGGTACACGAGGTGGGAACTACCATTATTGATAATGGTGAAACACACGAACTGTTCTGATCAAAAAAGGCGCTCCGGCGCCTTTTTTATTGTGTTTAGCGGATGACGGCGAACGGGGAGACAAACTTTCCGTTGGCTTGATCAACGCCGCGCCATCAGGCAATTCGGCCCTGCGCTTTCAACCACTCGCGTACCAGAAACAGCGCGCTGACGTTGCGGGCCTCGTTAAAATCGGGGTCTTCCAGCAGATCCATTAAATGCGCCAGCGGCCAGCGAACCTGCGGCAATGGCTCAGGCTCGTCGCCTTCCAGCGACTCCGGATAGAGATCTTCCGCCACCACGATATTCATTTTGCTGGAAAAATAAGAGGGCGCCATGCTGAGTTTTTTTAAGAAGGTCAGGTTATGCGCGCCAAACCCGACCTCTTCTTTGAGCTCCCGGTTCGCCGCTTCAAAAACGGTCTCACCCGGGTCGATCAATCCTTTCGAGAAGCCCAGCTCATAGGATTCGGTTCCCACCGCATACTCACGAATAAGAATCAGATGCTCATCAACGATCGGCACAATCATTACCGCCTCACGGGTTGATGGTCGCATACGTTCATACACGCGACGCACGCCGTTGCTGAACTCCAGATCCACGCTTTCTACGTTAAACAGTCGGGATTGTGCGACGGTTTCCACTTTCAGAATGGTGGGTTTTTGTAATGATTTGCTCATTGTGAGAATCTTTGCAGTGTAATCTGTGGTCATTGTGCGACATACCGCACGGTTTCGGCAATGCGAATTGCCGTTTATTTACATTTATGTAACGTAATAAAAATTAATTCTTATTTCAAATTAAAAGTCAATAGGTTGAAATAACTCCAGGAATTTGCTGATATTCCGTTTTTGGTGGTATTGCTATGATTTGCCTTCACTGGGATGCGCTTTACAATGCTCAAGTTCAACTCCACGCTTGCCGATAGCCAACCACAGAAAAATGTTTATTGGACAGGGTGCGACTGACCACGCCTGACAGACTTAGTAAGATGGGGAAAGCATGAGCACCATTCTGATTTTTATAGCTGCTTTGCTGGCCTGCTCTCTACTGGCAATATGGCGGTTCCGGGTAAAGTCCAGACGAGGGAGCTTACCGTGGATCAGCGCCTTTCAGGACGCGCAAACGCGTAAACTGTTGCCCGAAGAGCGCAGCGCGGTAGAAAACTATCTCGATAACCTTAGCCAGATCCAGCAAGTTCCGGGGCCGACAGGCGCCAGTGCTGCGCCCATCTCACTGACGCTGAACGCGGAAAGCAACAGTGTCGTGATACTGACCCACTCCATCACCCGCTACGGCATTACCACTGACGATCCTAATAAATGGCGCTACTACCTCGACTCCGTCGAAGTCCATCTGCCGCCTTTCTGGGAACAGTACATCAATGATGAAAACAACGTTGAGCTGATCCTCACGGATACGCTGCCGCTGGTGATCTCTTTAAACGGCCATACGCTGCAAGAGTATATGCAGGAGTCGCGTGGCTACGCGCTACAGAATACGGCCTCTACGCAGGCGTCGATTCGCGGCGAAGAGAGCGAGCAGATTGAGCTGTTGAATATCCGTCAGGAGACCCACGAAGAATATGCGCTCAGCCGCCCGGCTGGCTTGCGCGAAGCGTTGTTAATCGTCGCCTCCTTTTTGTTATTCTTTTTCTGTCTGATAACGCCAGACGTTTTTGTACCGTGGATGATAGGCGGCGCTATCCTGCTGCTGGCAGCCGGACTTTGGGGGCTTTTTGCGCCGCCGTCGAAAAGCGCGCTGCGGGAAATTCACTGTCTGCGGGGAACGCCCCGCCGCTGGGGACTGTTTGGGGAGAATAATCAGGAGCAGATTAACAATATTTCGCTGGGCATCATCGACCTTATTTACCCTGCCCACTGGCAACCTTACATTACGCAGGATCTTGGGCAACAAACGGATATTGATATTTACCTTGATCGCCATGTCGCCCGCCAGGGCCGTTTTTTATCCCTGCATGATGAAGTGAAAAACTTCCCGTTGCAGCACTGGTTACGCAGCACTGTTATTGCTATCGGTTCGCTGCTGGTGTTGTTTATGCTGCTGTTCTGGATCCCGCTGGATATGCCAATCAAGTTCACGCTATCGTGGATGAAAGGCGCGCAAACCATTGAAGCGACAACGGTAAAACAGCTTGAAAAAGCTGGCGTGCGGGTGGGCGATACGCTGCACCTGAGCGGTAAAGGAATGTGTAATATTCATTCCGGCGCGACCTGGAGCGGCCAGTCTAACTCACCGTTTATGCCATTCGATTGCTCGCAAATCATCTGGAATGACGCGCCTGCGCTACCGCTGCCGGAATCAGACCTGGTGAATAAAGCGATGGCGCTAAGCCAGGCGGTAAATCGTCAGCTCCATCCAAAACCCGAAGACGACTCGCGTGTAAGCGCATCTTTACGCTCCGCGATCCAAAAATCGGGCATGGTATTATTAGATGACTTTGGCGATATTGTTCTGAAAACCGCTGATTTGTGCGCGGCGGAAGACGAGTGCGTGCGCCTGAAAAATGCGCTGGTTAATCTCGGTAACAGTAAGGACTGGAACGCGCTGGTGAAACGCGCGAACGCCGGCAAACTGGACGGCGTCAACGTGCTGCTACGCCCCGTAAGCGCAGAGTCGCTGGAAAATCTGGTCACGACCTCAACGGCGCCGTTTATTTCTCGCGAGACCGCGCGTGCCGCCCAGTCGCTGAATAGCCCCGCTCCCGGCGGATTCCTGATCGCCAGCGATGAAGGCAGCGAACTGGTTGATCAGACCTGGCCGTCAACGCCGCTGTATGACTATCCCGCGCAGGAACAGTGGAGCGCCTTCCAGCGTCTGGCGCAAACGCTCATGCAGACGCCATTTAGCGCCGAGGGCATTGTCACCAGCGTGTATACCGATGCCAACGGCACGCAGCATATCAGCCTGCATCGTATCCCCGATAAATCCGGCTGGTGGCGTTACCTCGGCACCACGCTGCTGATGCTGGCAATGATAGTGAGCGCGGTCTACAACGGCATTCAGGCGTTCAGGCGTTATCAACGCCACCGTACCCGTATGGCGGACATCCAGGAATACTATGAAAGCTGCCTCAATCCCAGGTTAACCGTCTCTCCGGAAAATCTCATCTGATAGCGCCGCCGTGCGACAGGGTATGCTACCCTGTCGCGCAAATTGCGTTACCCTGGAGTTCCCCATGCATATTGATATTGACTGGCAAAACGTGGATACCGTTTTGCTGGATATGGACGGCACGCTGCTCGATCTCGCGTTCGATAACTATTTCTGGCAAAAGCTGGTACCGGAAACCTACGGCGCGCAGCAGGGTATTTCGCCGCAGGACGCGCAGGAATATATTCGCCAGCAGTATCATGCCGTACAGCATACGCTAAACTGGTACTGTCTGGATTACTGGAGCGAGCGTCTGGGTCTGGATATTTGCGCCATGACGACGGCGCAAGGGCCGCGCGCCGTTTTGCGCGACGATACCGTACCGTTTCTGAATGCGTTAAAAGCCAGCGGAAAACGTCGGATTCTGCTCACCAATGCGCATCCACATAACCTGGCGGTGAAGCTGGAGCATACCGGTCTGGCCTCACACCTTGATTTATTACTTTCCACCCACACATTTGGTTATCCCAAAGAGGATCAGCGGTTATGGCGCGCTGTCACTGAGGAAACGGGAATAAGCGCAGAGAAAACGCTGTTTATCGATGACAGCGAACCGATTCTCGACGCCGCCGCCCGGTTTGGTATTCGCTACTGTCTTGGCGTGACGAATCCTGATTCCGGCCTGGCGGAAAAGCACTATACGCGCCATCCGTCCCTGAACGACTACCGCCGTCTGATCCCCTCGCTGATGTGAAGGAGACGCCATGAAAGAAAAGTCCTCCGTTGAGGTCAGACTGGATAAATGGCTGTGGGCCGCGCGTTTTTATAAAACCCGCGCGATGGCCCGCGAGATGATTGAAGGCGGTAAGGTGCATTACAACGGCCAGCGCAGTAAGCCGAGCAAAATCGTCGAGCTGAACGCAACCCTTACCCTGCGTCAGGGAAATGACGAACGGACGGTGATCGTTAAAGCCATCACCGAACAGCGCCGTCCGGCCAGCGAAGCCGTCGCTCTGTATGAAGAGACGGCGGAAAGCGTGGAAAAACGCGAAAAAATGGCGCAGGCGCGCAAGCTTAACGCCCTGACCATGCCGCATCCGGACAGGCGACCGGACAAGAAAGAGCGCCGCGACCTGTTACGATTTAAACACGGCGACAGCGAATAACTGTCACCCGCAAGAGAGATGATTATGCCGCAACATGACCAATTACATCGTTATCTGTTTGAAAACTTTGCCGTTCGCGGCGAGCTGGTAACCGTTTCGGAAACCTTGCAACAGATCCTCGACAATCATAACTATCCGCAGCCGGTGAAAACCGTACTGGCCGAACTGCTGGTCGCCACTAGCCTACTGACCGCGACGCTGAAGTTTGCTGGTGACATTACGGTACAGCTCCAGGGCGACGGGCCGTTAAGCCTGGCGGTGATCAATGGCAATAATCAGCAGCAGATGCGCGGCGTAGCTCGCGTTCAGGGCGATATCCCTGACAATGCGGATCTCAAAACGCTGGTTGGCAACGGCTATCTGGTGATCACCATTACGCCGGAAGAGGGTGAACGCTATCAGGGCGTGGTGGGTCTGGAAGGCGATACTCTGGCGGCGTGCCTGGAAGATTACTTCCTGCGCTCCGAGCAGTTGCCGACGCGCCTGTTTATCCGTACCGGCGATGTCGACGGTAAACCGGCGGCAGGTGGAATGTTGCTTCAGGTGATGCCGGCACAGAACGCGCAGGCGGAGGATTTCGACCATCTGGCTATGTTGACGGAAACCATTAAAAGCGAAGAGCTGCTGACGTTACCGGCAAATGACGTGCTGTGGCGTTTGTATCACGAAGAAGAAGTCACGCTCTACGATCCGCAAAATGTTGAATTCAAATGCACCTGTTCACGCGAACGTTGCGCGGGCGCGCTGAAAACATTGCCGGATGAAGAAGTGGACAGCATTCTGGCGGAAGAAGGCGAAATCGATATGCACTGCGATTACTGCGGCAATCATTACCTGTTCAATGCGATGGATATCGCGGAGATCCGTAACAACGCCTCTCCTGCCGATCCACAGGTTCATTAATCGCCTTTCAGTCGACAACATCATTGCCTGATGGCGCTCGCTTATCTGGCCTACAGCATCCCGCTCCGTAGGCCGGATAAGGCATTTATGCCGCCATCCGGCAAAAAGCTTACTCGTTGTAGTAATCCACATCCAACCGCTGACCATCAACAATGATATCGCGCCAGGCTTTGGGGGCTGAGTCTAACCGATGCCCGGCAATCGCGTGCAACAGTTGCGTCTTAGAAAACCCGTCCGGCAGTCGGGCGAACGCTTTCTGCGTCCATTTCCCCTCTTTTAAGCCGTAGACCTGGCTCTCGGCAACAATAAAGTTATACAGCACCTGCTCAGGCTGACCGTCGCCGTTAAGATCCTGACTCACCAGCACGCAGGCATCCGGTTCAAGGCAGGAATCGTCCGAATAACTCTGCTCTTTGACAAACGCCCAAAATGCGGCATCCGGCTTCTGGCTACCGGGCGCAATCATCACCACCCGCGCTAAATCGTCCGCCGTCGGAGAGACCTTATTTCTCTGCAAAAACGTCATCAGTTCACGATTGCGCTTTCTGTTCTGCGTAAACGCCTCGTCATCCCGCAACGATTTCAGCGCTTCCTGGCCAGGTTTGCCGCTGTGATCCAGCATATACAGGCTGATCTGATCCGCAGTAATTTTACCACTATGGTAACGCGCCATATGGCTGTTGACGCTAATACGCCAGACATCAAGTACAGGCGAGGCCAGCAACAGCAATATCACCAGCGTCAACAAAGAGACGCTCAGTATCACCTTGCCTTGCCACTCACCAGGGTCGCGTCCGCGGCGTAACAGACCGATCAGATAACCGAAGGACCATACCAGCAAGACAGACACCGTCAGCGCACCATACAGACGATCCGGCGTCCAACCGTATTGCTGAATGCGTACCCATAACGCCCAGCCCGCCAGCAGCATATATATCGGGGCAACGCACAGCGAGGCGCTAATCATGCCGCGTAGTACGCGCGGATAGGGTAATACGCGCTTTTGCGGTTCGTTGACAATCGCCACGAGGAGCAGCAGCATCAGCGTCAGCGTGGATAGCAGCCCCGCAGCGGAAACACGCGCAGAAATCGCCTCCAGTCCGGTAAAGGGTAACGTCACAATAAACAGCAATGCCAGCAGCGACACCACTGGCAGTAAACCCGTCGCGATCAGCGTCAGCAGCTTTTGCACCGCCGCCACAAGGCGCGACTGCGTGCGGGCGAGAATGACCGCCAGCGCCGTAATCAGGCCGATGGTCACATAAATAAAGGCTTCAGTTTCAAAGAAAAGGGTGCTGAAAAAGCGGATGCCCACCAGCCTGAATAGCGCGCTCCAGAGCAGAAGCACCAGCCAGAACAGTCCGTTAGCGACCAGGACGATAAACAATGTCAGTACGTTATGCCATAACCGCAGATAAAACTGGGGATAACGCGCCGAACCGGTTTGCGAATGTAACTGATATTGCATCCAGGGTAAGACCAGCATCGCCATCAACACAAGCCGGAGACCATACAGCCAGAGGAGCTCGGCCAGGCGCCATTTCTCCACCGTCTCAACCTGCCATTTCAGCCAGCCGCTCATTGCCAGCACGACCACAAAGATCAGCCCCAGCCAGCCCCACAGCGCGCGCTGTTTAAAAGAGACCACGGTAAGCAATAGCATTGACGACAACGCTATCGTCGCAGGCATACCATAGAACAGCCAGTCGCTATTTTGTGGTACCAGCCAGGCCATCAGCAGGTAGCACAAGACGCCCTGCAGCAAACCGGTGAGCAACATCCCCCAGCGAGTAGTATGTGAAAGCGCTACACTTTCCATGTCGTTATCCAGAATGATGAGAAAGCCGCATTATTGCACCATCTGTTCACCGCCAGGCGTCGTCATGCATAATTCAGAAAAAAACGCAGAGAGGTGAATCGATATTGTTAATGTTGGTGTTACGTAACTTTCTTACATGAATGCGATTACAGTCACATTATGTCGGTCAAAAACACTTCCTTTTAACGTTTTCAGAACATTTTCCACAACAAAAGTAGGTTTCCTGCCATAATAACCGCCGCTGCGTGACAGGAGTCACAGTGTTTTTCGTCAATCGTGATTTTGTCCAGATACGTAAATCTATGAGCCTTGTCGCGGTTAACCAACCTCAAAAAACCTTACTATTTTCGGTAATATATATTGGCTAAGGAGCAGTGATATGCGCGTTAACAATTTAACCCCGCAAGATCTCAAGGCTTATGGTATCAACGACGTCCAGGATATCGTTTACAATCCCAGCTACGACACCCTTTATCAGGAAGAACTTAATCCTGGTCTGGAAGGCTATGAGCGTGGCGTGTTAACTAACCTGGGCGCTGTTGCCGTTGATACCGGTATTTTTACCGGTCGTTCGCCTAAGGATAAGTATATTGTTCGCGACGACACCACGCGTGATACGCTGTGGTGGTCCGATAAGGGTAAAGGTAAAAACGATAATAAGCCGCTTTCCCAGGAAACCTGGCAACACCTGAAAGGTCTGGTGACGCATCAGCTTTCTGGTAAACGCTTATTCATTGTTGATGCGTTCTGCGGCGCAAATGCCGATACGCGTCTTTCCGTGCGCTTTATTACGGAAGTCGCCTGGCAGGCCCACTTCGTTAAAAATATGTTCATTCGCCCAACGGACGAAGAGCTGGTAGGCTTCAAACCTGACTTTATTGTCATGAACGGCGCGAAGTGCACCAACCCGCAGTGGAAAGAGCAAGGGCTGAACTCGGAAAACTTCGTGGCGTTCAACCTGACTGAACGTATTCAGCTTATTGGCGGCACCTGGTACGGCGGCGAAATGAAAAAAGGGATGTTCTCGGTAATGAACTACCTGCTGCCGCTCAAAGGTATCGCCTCAATGCACTGTTCCGCCAACGTGGGTGAAAAAGGCGATGTCGCGGTCTTCTTCGGCCTTTCCGGTACCGGAAAAACCACTCTCTCCACCGACCCGAAACGTCGTCTGATTGGCGATGATGAGCACGGTTGGGATGACGACGGCGTGTTCAATTTTGAAGGCGGCTGCTACGCCAAAACCATCAAACTGTCGAAAGAAGCGGAGCCAGAAATTTATCATGCGATTCGCCGTGATGCGCTGCTGGAAAACGTCACCGTGCGCGAAGACGGCACCGTTGATTTCGACGATGGTTCCAAAACCGAAAACACCCGCGTCTCTTACCCGATCTATCATATCGATAACATCGTTAAGCCCGTGTCCAAAGCAGGTCACGCCACCAAGGTTATCTTCCTGACGGCGGACGCCTTCGGCGTGTTGCCGCCGGTTTCCCGTTTAACCGCTAACCAGACGCAGTACCACTTCCTGTCAGGTTTCACCGCTAAACTGGCCGGCACCGAACGCGGCGTCACCGAACCGACCCCCACCTTCTCCGCCTGCTTCGGCGCCGCGTTCCTGACGCTGCACCCAACGCAGTATGCTGAGGTGCTGGTGAAACGTATGCAGGCAGCAGGCGCGCAGGCTTATCTGGTTAACACCGGCTGGAATGGCACCGGCAAACGTATCTCCATCAAAGATACGCGCGCAATTATCGACGCCATTCTGAACGGTTCTCTTGATAACGCGGAAACCTTCCGTCTGCCGCTGTTCGATCTGGCGATCCCGACTGAACTGCCAGGCGTGGATACCCACATTCTCGACCCGCGTAACACCTACGCGTCGCCGGAACAATGGCAGGAAAAAGCCACCGCGCTGGCGAAACTGTTCATTGAGAACTTCGAGAAGTATACGGATACCCCGGCAGGCGAAGCGCTGGTTAGCGCCGGACCGAAGCTGTAAGGAACAGGCCGGATGGCGGCTTTGAACGGCGTCATCCGGCGTTGAGAAGAAAGGGAGGGTAATACCTCCCTTTCTTATGCCTCTTTTGTCGTCCCCTGGACGCGAGCCACAGGAACCGGTAGCCAGGCGCGAATCGACAATCCGCCACGCTCGCTGGTGCCAATCTCCAGCATCCCGTTATGGTTATCGATAATGCGCTGCACAATCGCCAGCCCCAGCCCTGTGCCGCTGGTGCTACGGGCGCTGTCGCCACGCACAAAAGGCTGGAACAGATGTTTACGCTGCTCCGGCTTAATGCCCGGCCCGTCATCTTCTACCTGAAACCAGGCGCGATGCGACTCGGTGCCGCTGCTGACCTTAATCCAGCCGTTGCCATAGCGGGCAGCATTGACCACCATATTCGCCACCGCGCGCTTAATCGAGAGCGGGTGCATTTTCACCTGGATGCTGCCTGCCTGAAGCGCAGTGTTAATCTCACGCTCATAGCCGCTTTCCGCCGCAATCACCTCGCCCAGCACGGAATTGAGATCCGCCATCTCCATTGGCATTTCCTGACCGGTACGCAGATAGTCAATAAACTGTTCGATAATGGCGTTACACTCTTCGATGTCTTTATTGATCGACTCCGCGAGATAACCGTCTTCCTCGCCCATCATCTCCGTCGCCAGACGAATACGGGTCAACGGCGTGCGCAAGTCGTGGCTGACGCCCGCCATCAATAGCGTACGGTCATCGGCCAATTGCTTCACGCCGGCTGCCATATGGTTAAACGCCCGGGTCACAGAGCGCACTTCAGAGGCGCCATATTCACGCAGCGGCGGCGGAATAATTCCCTTCCCTACCTGCAAGGCGGCATGTTCAAGATCCACTAACGGTCGATTCTGTATACGAATAAACAGCCACGCGCCGCCTATCGCCAGGAGCATGATCGCCAGCGTGTAACGGAAAAGCGGAGAAAAATCGCCCTGATGAATCTCGGTCAGCGGCACGCGCACCCAGATATTGGGCGACAGCCAGGTTTTGAGCCACACGACGGGCGAGCTTTTGTTGACCTCAACGCGCACTTCCGTCGGGCCGCCTAATTGCTGCGCCATCTGGTGGCTTAAGAATTCGTAGTGTTGCGCCCAACGCAACCCGGCCTCTTCGGCGGCTTCGTTGGTGTAGAGAGAGATCCCCAGCTCGCGATAGATTTCCCGGCGAAACGCAGGCGGCACGACTAACTGCGTGCCGTCCTCCAGTTGCAGCTTATCGGTCATCAGCATACGGACTTCGTAAGCCAGAACCTTATTAAACTGCTGGAGGCTCGGCAAAATCGCGAAGTTCAGCACCACCAGGTAGGTCGTCACCAGGCTGACGAACAGCAAGGTGACGATGAGCAACAGCGTGCGGGCAAATGAACTTCGCGGTGAGAAGCGCATTCGCCTCATGCTTTAGAACCGTCCGGTACAAAGACGTAGCCCAGGCCCCAGACGGTCTGAATATAACGCGGATGTGCCGGATCTTCTTCCACCATACGGCGCAGGCGGGAGATCTGGACGTCGATGGAGCGTTCCATCGCGGAATACTCGCGGCCACGGGCCAGATTCATCAGCTTATCGCGAGAGAGCGGCTCGCGCGGATGGCTGACTAACGCTTTCAGTACCGCAAACTCCCCGCTGGTCAGCGGCATCGGTTCATCTTCACGGAACATCTCGCGCGTACCGAGGTTCAGTTTAAACTTACCGAACGCGATAACGGCCTCTTCCTGCGACGGCGCGCCGGGCAGTTCGTTTGCCTGACGACGTAACACGGCGCGAATACGCGCCAACAGCTCGCGCGGGTTAAACGGTTTAGGAATGTAGTCATCGGCGCCGATTTCCAGCCCGACGATACGGTCAACCTCTTCACCCTTCGCCGTGACCATAATGATCGGCATTGGATTACTTTGACTACGCAGGCGACGACAAATCGACAGACCATCTTCACCTGGCAGCATTAAATCCAGTACCATGAGATGGAAAGATTCACGGGTCAGCAGACGATCCATCTGCTCAGCGTTAGCGACGCTTCGAACCTGGAAGCCCTGCTCGGTCAGATAACGTTCCAGTAGCGCCCGCAGACGCATATCGTCATCAACCACCAGAATCTTATAATTCTCTTGCATTGTCTGTACTCCCAAAGGTTCGCAACAAATGTAAGTGTGTATTCTTAAAAAAGCTCACGTGAGTCACCAGCAAATTCTGGTATGAATTTCAGGCTAAATTGTTACAAAGCATATTTAACAGCAGCTTAAATATACAATTAATCGGCAACCCCATTATTTATTCTGTCGGGACGATCACGTTATACCCCGTGTGCGCAATATCGACAGCAAAGGTAAATCAACGAGATGAAAACGCCCCTGATCACCCGCGAAGGGTACGAAACACTCAAACAAGAGCTCAATTATCTCTGGCGTGAAGAGCGCCCGGAGGTCACCAAAAAAGTGACCTGGGCTGCGAGTCTGGGCGACCGCAGCGAGAATGCCGACTATCAGTATAATAAAAAGCGCCTGCGTGAGATCGACAGACGCGTCAGATATCTGACCAAATGCATGGAAAATCTCAAAATCGTGGATTATTCCCCGCAGCAGGAGGGCAAAGTCTTCTTCGGCGCCTGGGTGGAAATTGAAAATGATGACGGCGATACGCTGAAGTTCCGCATTGTCGGCTACGATGAAATTTTCGGACGTAAGGATTACATCTCTATCGACTCGCCGATGGCGCGGGCGCTACTGAAAAAAGAAGTGGGCGATCTGGCGGTGGTCAGCACCCCTGTCGGCGAAGCAAACTGGTACGTCAATGCGATCGAATACGTCAAATAAGACAAGAAGAATCCTAAGCCCCCGCTGATGGCTGGCATTTTTGCCAGCCAATCCGTATAACTATCCCCTGATTTTTATCCTGAAGACGAAGCTAACCCATGATGAATGATTCTTTCTGCCGCATTATTGCGGGTGAAATCCAGGCAAATGCCGGGCAGGTTGAAGCTGCCGTTCGCCTGCTTGACGAAGGGAACACCGTGCCGTTTATCGCACGTTATCGTAAAGAAATCACCGGCGGTCTGGATGACACGCAGTTGCGTAACCTGGAAACGCGTCTGGGCTATCTGCGTGAGCTGGAAGACAGGCGTCAGGCCATCCTCAAGTCCATTTCCGAACAAGGCAAACTGACCGATGAGCTGGCTGGCGCCATCAACGCTACGTTAAGTAAGACCGAGCTCGAAGACCTCTACCTGCCCTATAAACCTAAACGCCGCACCCGTGGACAAATCGCCATTGAAGCCGGCCTTGAGCCGCTGGCCGATCTGCTCTGGAACGAGCCGTCCTACGATCCTGACGTGGAAGCGGCAAAGTACATTGATGGCGACAAAGGCGTGGCGGACACCAAAGCCGCGCTCGACGGCGCACGCTACATTCTGATGGAGCGCTTTGCCGAAGACGCCGCATTGCTGGCGAAAGTACGTGATTACCTGTGGAAGAACGCCCATCTGGTCGCCACCGTCGTGAGCGGCAAAGAGGAAGAAGGGGCAAAATTCCGCGACTATTTCGACCATCATGAGCCCATTGCTAACGTCCCGTCTCACCGTGCGCTGGCCATGTTCCGTGGTCGTAACGAAGGCATTCTGCAACTTTCGCTCAATGCCGACCCACAGTTTGATGAGCCGCCAAAAGAAAGCTACTGCGAGCAAATCATCATGGATCATCTCGGCCTGCGGCTGAATAACGCCCCGGCGGATAGCTGGCGCAAAGGCGTAGTGAGCTGGACGTGGCGTATCAAAGTCTTAATGCACCTCGAAACCGAACTGATGGGCACCGTGCGCGAACGTGCGGAAGATGAAGCGATTAACGTGTTTGCCCGTAACCTGCACGACCTGCTGATGGCAGCCCCCGCAGGCCTGCGCGCCACGATGGGCCTTGATCCTGGCCTGCGTACCGGCGTAAAAGTCGCTGTCGTTGACGGCACCGGCAAGCTGGTGGCGACGGATACCATTTATCCGCATACCGGTCAGGCGGCCAAAGCGGCTACCGTGATCGCCGCGCTGTGCGAAAAATACCATGTCGAACTGGTCGCGATTGGCAACGGTACGGCCTCGCGTGAAACCGAACGCTTCTATCTCGACGTACAGAAACAGTTCCCGAACGTGACGGCGCAGAAAGTGATCGTCAGCGAAGCGGGGGCGTCCGTGTATTCCGCTTCTGAGCTGGCGGCGCAGGAGTTTCCGGATCTCGACGTCTCCCTGCGCGGCGCAGTCTCTATCGCCCGTCGTCTGCAGGATCCGCTGGCGGAACTGGTGAAAATCGATCCGAAATCCATCGGCGTCGGCCAATATCAACACGATGTCAGCCAGACGCAGCTGGCGCGTAAGCTGGATGCGGTGGTCGAAGACTGCGTAAACGCCGTCGGCGTCGATTTGAATACCGCCTCCGTGCCGCTGCTGACCCGCGTCGCGGGCTTAACGCGCATGATGGCGCAAAACATCGTCGCCTGGCGCGATGAGAACGGTCAGTTCCAGAATCGCCAGCAACTGTTGAAGGTGAGCCGTCTGGGGCCGAAAGCGTTTGAGCAGTGCGCGGGCTTCCTGCGTATTAACCACGGCGATAACCCGCTGGATGCCTCCACCGTCCACCCGGAAGCCTATCCGGTTGTCGAACGCATTCTGGCGGCGACGCAGCAAGCGCTAAAAGATCTGATGGGCAACAGCAACGAATTGCGTCACCTCAAGGCCGCTGATTTTACCGACGATAAATTCGGCGTGCCGACCGTGAGCGATATCATCAAAGAGCTGGAAAAACCGGGCCGCGACCCGCGTCCTGAATTTAAAACCGCGCAATTCGCCGATGGCGTCGAAACCATGAACGACCTGCTGCCGGGGATGATTCTGGAAGGGGCGGTCACTAACGTCACTAACTTCGGCGCGTTTGTCGATATCGGCGTTCATCAGGATGGCCTGGTCCACATCTCTTCCCTGTCGACTAAGTTCGTCGACGATCCACACACCGTGGTAAAAGCTGGCGACATCGTGAAGGTGAAAGTGCTGGAAGTGGATCTGCAACGTAAGCGTATTGCGCTGACGATGCGTCTGGACGAACAGCCCGGCGAAACCGCCGCTCGCCGCGGCGGCGGCGCCGATCGCGCTCAGGGCAACCGCCCGGCATCAAAAGCGGCGAAACCGCGCGGTCGTGACGCCCAGCCAGCCGGTAACAGCGCCATGATGGACGCGCTGGCAGCCGCAATGGGAAAAAAACGCTAATCGGGTAATACGCAGGCCGGGTTACTTCTTATCCGGCCTGCGATTTTGCAATACGTCCAACCCTTTCTTTTTTAATTAACAATTAAATCTTACCCATTAGAATCTGTTAATTAATTTCCTTCTGCTATCCGCACTATTAATTATCACTTTATTAACAGATGAAACCTTAATTAAACATTAAAAACGGTGAATATTTGCACATTAGAGGTATTTGCAAAAAGACAAATAAATGTTGAGCCATATCAACATCGGCGCAAATTATCGCTTATTTGTACATTCCGTCACATTTTAATCGTTGAAGATAGAAACCATTCTCATTATCATTGTGTTGTTGATTATTTACTCTTTCCTTCGTTGGCTAAACATCGGGTCTCCTGCCGCCCCCCTGAGCGCCGCATGAGGTATACATCCAGTTAGTAAGAAACAAGTAGGTCGTATGCAATTCACTCCTGACACTGCGTGGAAAATCACCGGCTTTGCGCGTGAAATCAGCCCGGCGTATCGTCAAAAACTGCTTTCGCTCGGCATGTTGCCCGGCTCTTCATTTAATGTCGTCCGCGTCGCGCCCTTAGGCGATCCGATCCATATCGAAACACGACGCGTGAGTCTGGTTTTGCGTAAAAAGGATTTGGCGTTAATAGAAGTGGAAGCGGTTTCCTGTTAATACAGTGAGTCTATAAAAATGAAAAAATTAACCATTGGTTTAATTGGTAATCCTAATTCCGGCAAGACCACCTTATTTAACCAACTCACCGGCGCGCGTCAGCGCGTGGGGAACTGGGCGGGCGTCACCGTCGAGCGTAAAGAGGGCCAGTTCGCGACAACTGACCACCAGGTCACGCTGGTAGATTTACCCGGCACCTATTCTCTGACGACCATCTCGTCACAAACCTCTCTCGACGAACAGATCGCCTGCCACTACATCCTGAGCGGCGACGCCGACCTGTTGATAAACGTTGTGGACGCCTCCAATCTGGAGCGCAACCTCTATTTGACGCTGCAACTGCTGGAGCTGGGTATTCCCTGTATTGTCGCGCTCAACATGCTGGATATCGCCGAAAAACAGCAGGTTCGTATTGATGTCGACGCTCTGTCCACGCGTCTGGGTTGCCCTGTCGTACCGCTGGTATCGACTCGCGGCCGCGGTATCGAGGCGCTGAAACTGGCCATTGACCGTCACAACGCTAACGACAACGTCGAACTGGTGCATTATGCCCAGCCGCTGCTGCGCGAAGCAGGTTTCCTGGCCGACGCGATGGCCCAGGAGATGCCTTTACAACAGCGCCGCTGGCTGGGTCTGCAAATGCTGGAGGGCGATATCTACAGCCGGGCTTACGCAGGCGAGGCGGCGCAAAACCTGGACACCTCCCTGGCCCGTCTGAAGGACGAAATGGACGACCCGGCGCTGCATATCGCCGACGCCCGTTACCAGTGTATCGCCGCTATTTGCGACGTGGTCAGCAATACCCTGACAGCCGAACCCAGCCGCTTCACCAGGGCGGTCGATAAAATTATCCTGAACCGCTTCCTCGGCTTACCGATTTTTTTGTTCGTGATGTACCTGATGTTCCTGCTCGCCATTAACATCGGCGGCGCGTTGCAACCTCTGTTTGATGCCGGTTCCGTCGCCATCTTTATTCATGGCATTCAATGGATTGGCTACACGCTGCACTTCCCGGATTGGTTAACCATCTTCCTGGCGCAAGGTCTTGGCGGCGGGATCAATACCGTCCTGCCGCTGGTGCCGCAAATCGGGATGATGTACCTGTTCCTCTCCTTCCTTGAAGACTCCGGTTATATGGCGCGCGCGGCCTTCGTCATGGATCGCCTGATGCAGGCGCTGGGACTACCGGGTAAATCCTTCGTGCCGCTGATTGTCGGCTTCGGCTGTAACGTACCTTCCGTGATGGGCGCCCGCACGCTTGACGCTCCGCGCGAACGCCTGATGACCATCATGATGGCGCCGTTTATGTCCTGTGGCGCGCGCCTGGCGATTTTCGCCGTCTTTGCCGCCGCCTTCTTCGGGCAAAACGGCGCGCTGGCGGTCTTCTCGCTATACGTGCTGGGTATTGTCATGGCGGTATTAACCGGCCTGATGCTGAAACATACCATTATGCGCGGCGAAGCCTCTCCGTTTGTGATGGAGCTGCCGGTTTACCACGTACCGCATATCAAGAGCCTGATCATCCAGACCTGGCAACGCCTGAAAGGTTTTGTACTACGCGCCGGTAAAGTCATTATCATCGTGAGTATTTTCCTGAGCGCGTTTAACAGTTTCTCGCTGAGCGGCAAAATCGTCGATAACATTAATGACTCCGCCCTCGCCTCTGTAAGCCGGGTCATCACACCAGTCTTTAAACCGATCGGCGTCCATGAGGATAACTGGCAAGCGACCGTGGGTCTGTTTACAGGCGCCATGGCGAAAGAAGTTGTCGTCGGTACGCTGAACACGCTCTACACCGCCGAAAATATTCAGGACGAAGCGTTTAATCCTGCTGACTTTCACCTCGGCGATGAACTGCTGGGCGCGGTTGACGATACCTGGCAAAGCCTGAAAGACACCTTTAGCCTGAGCGTACTGGCTAACCCGATCGAAGCGAGTAAAGGCGACGGCGAAATGGCGACCGGCGCGATGGGCGTGATGGATCAAAAATTCGGCAGCGCCGCGGCGGCGTACAGTTACCTGATTTTCGTCCTGCTTTACGTACCGTGTATCTCGGTAATGGGCGCTATCGCCCGCGAGTCCAGCCGCGGCTGGATGGGCTTCTCCATCCTGTGGGGGCTGAATATCGCCTATTCGCTCGCCACGCTGTTCTACCAGGTTACCAGCTTCAGTCAGCACCCGACGTACAGCCTGATCTGTATTCTGGCAGTGATCGTCTTTAACGTTGTGGTGTTAAGCCTGTTACGCCGCGCCCGCAGCCGTGTAGACATTGAACTGCTGGCAACCCGCAAAAACGTAAGTTCCTGTTGTTCGGGCACTGCGGGCAATTGTCACTAAGGGATGTAAAAAATGGCTTCATTGATACAGGTTCGCGATCTACTGGCGCTACGGGGGCGTATGGAGGCAACGCAGATCAGCCATACGCTGCACGCTCCGCAGCCCATGATCGACGCCATGCTGAATCAACTGGAGATCATGGGTAAAGCGGTACGTATCCCGGAAGAACCGGACGGCTGCCTTTCAGGCAGCTGTAAAAGTTGTCCGGAAGGTAAAGCCTGCCTGCGCGAATGGTGGACCTTGCGTTAGCCTTCGTCGGGTAGCGACGTAACGCGTCCTATCCGGCCTTTATTCCGCGTTATGTTGCCTGGTACGCGTCACGCTGCCGGGCAATTTTGCGTCATGTCTTCCACAAAGATGAAAGCGTTACCGCCGTGCGCATTTGTCTCCCCATGCGCCTCGCAAGCGCACTAATCCTCTACTGCAATCAGCCCGGTCTGCGCGTAGTGTCACGCCATTGAACTTCACCGATGATGGATCGATATGGCGACCTCAACAACATCCACGCCGCATGACGCGGTATTCAAACAGTTTTTATGCCACCCCGATACTGCACGGGATTTTTTGGAAATTCATCTCCCGACGACATTACGTCAAATCTGTAATCTGAATACGTTACGGCTGGAGTCCGGTAGCTTTATTGAAGAGGATTTACGCCCCCATTATTCCGATATTCTTTGGTCGCTGGAAACAAGTGAAGGTGAAGGTTACATTTACGTGGTTATTGAACATCAGAGTACGCCGGACGCGCATATGGCATTTCGGCTGATGCGTTACGCAATGGCTGCAATGCAACGGCACCTGGAGGCCGGGCATAAGACGTTGCCGTTAGTGGTGCCAATGCTGTTTTATCACGGAAACCGCAGCCCGTATCCGTTCTCATTATGCTGGCTGGATGAATTTGCCGACCCGGTGATGGCGCGTAAGCTATACGCCACCGCCTTTCCTCTGGTCGATATTACGGTCGTGCCGGACGACGAGATTATGCGACACCGACGGGTCGCGCTGCTGGAACTCATACAAAAACACATCCGCCAGCGCGATCTGATGGGGCTTGTCGAACAGCTGGTCGCCCTGCTGGTTAAGGGATACGCTAATGACACCCAGCTTCAAAGTTTGTTTAATTACATGATGCACACTGGCGACGCCGCGCGCTTCAATACGTTTATCCGCCAGGTGGCTATGCGTATCCCACAGCATAAGGAGAAGATCATGACTATCGCAGACAGATTACGTCAGGAAGGACATCGTAACGGGTTACAGCAAGGCAAGCAGGAAGGCCAACGGCTCGCCGCATTGCGCATTGCCCGCTCCATGCTAAACGATGGTTTCGATCGCGATACCGTGCTTAGGGTTACCGGGCTGGCGCCTGCCGATCTGGCGTCTGAAAGTCATTAATCTTGCAGAATGGTCCGGGCCCGGCAACGCCCTGGTTACAGCGATGATTTTAGCGTCATCAGCGCCTGACAAAACGCCGCCGGATGCGAGATAAACGGCGCATGGGCCGCCTTCGCCATTATCTGTGATGTACTGTGCGGCCATAACGTATCGAGCAAAGGCGCGATTTTACGCGGCACCAGACCGTCCAGATAACCATACAAACGCAAAAACGGCATGTTCACATTTTTAAGCGCTTCTCGTAGATCGACCGTTTTTAAGATTTCCAGTCCGCCATTGAGCACCTCTACATCCGGCATAGGCTGCGCCAGCACTACGCTTTTTAAGGTGCGGGCATCCTGACGCGCCGTCTCCGTCCCTAACGTTTGCAGCGCCAGAAAACGCTCCACCGTGCGCTGAAAATCGTCGCTAAGCTGCTGCTGGAATCCGCCGAGGATTTCTGGTTTTATTCCCGGCCACCCCTCACGCGCGCTAAAGCATGGCGAAGAGGCGACAGTCACCAGCGCCTGGACGCGTTCAGGGTGGGTGAGCGCCATCTGACTCGCCACCAGGCCGCCCAGGCTCCAGCCAAGCCAGATAGCCTGGTCCGGCGCGTTTTTCGCTACCTGCGCCGTCATCTCTTCAAGCGTCATGGCGCCAAACCCCGAGCTGCGACCATAGCCCGGCAAGTCGACCAGATGCAGCGTAAAATGCGAGCCGAGTTCCTCGCGAATGCAATGCCATACCTCCGCGTTCAATCCCCATCCGTGCAGCAGCACAAGATGACAATTTCCCTCGCCGTAGGTCTGCCACCAGATGTCATTCATCAGTTACTGTTCTCTTTTGTCTAACAAGGATGCACCTATGCTAACAGTACCGGGATTATGCTGGCTATGCCGAATGCCGCTGGCGTTAAGCCACTGGGGGATTTGTTCCGTATGCGCGCGCGCCGTCCGCCAGCGCGTCAGCGTGTGTCCGCAATGTGGATTACCCGCCAGGCATCCTTCGCTCCCCTGCGGTCGCTGCCTGCAAAAACCGCCGCCCTGGCAGCGTCTGGTGAGCGTCAGTAACTATACGCCGCCCTTGAGTTTACTGGTGCATCAGCTTAAATTTACCCGCCGTAACGAAATTGCCGCCGCTCTGGCGCGTCTACTGTTGCAGGAAGTCCTCATGGCGCGCCGCAGCACTGGCTTGCAGCTTCCCGACAGAATCGTCAGCGTTCCGCTCTGGTCGCGCCGACACTGGCGGCGGGGATTTAACCAAAGCGATCTGTTATGCCAACCGTTAGCGCACTGGCTGGGCTGCGCGTGGGACAGCCAGACCATCACGCGGGTACGGGCGACCGCAACACAACATCATCTCAGCGCCAGGTTACGGAAACGCAATTTGAAAAACGCGTTTCGCCTTGAATTGCCGGTACAGGGTCTCCATATGGTTATTGTGGATGATGTCGTCACTACCGGAAGTACCGTCGCGGAAATCGCGCAACTGCTTTTGCGCAACGGCGCAGCGACTGTCCAGGTATGGTGCCTGTGTCGAACCTTGTAGAGCCTCGATGATGGGCGTATTATAACCAACTAAAATAGTCAACTATTAGGCCATTACTATGATCCGTATTTCCGATGCTGCACAAGCGCACTTTGCCAAACTGCTGGCAAATCAGGAAGAAGGGACGCAAATCCGCGTATTTGTCATTAATCCCGGCACTCCTAACGCAGAGTGCGGCGTTTCTTATTGTCCGCCCGACGCCGTAGAAGCCACCGATACTGCACTGAAATTTGACCTGTTGACCGCTTATGTCGACGAGCTGAGCGCGCCCTATCTGGAAGACGCGGAAATTGATTTCGTGACCGACCAGCTAGGTTCTCAACTTACATTGAAAGCGCCAAACGCGAAGATGCGCAAAGTGGCCGATGACGCGCCGCTGATGGAGCGCGTGGAATATGCTCTGCAATCGCAGATTAACCCGCAGTTGGCGGGCCACGGCGGTCGCGTCTCGCTGATGGAAATTACCGATGAAGGCTATGCAATTCTGCAGTTTGGCGGCGGTTGTAACGGTTGCTCGATGGTTGACGTCACGCTGAAAGAAGGGATCGAGAAACAGTTGCTGAATGAATTCCCGGAACTGAAAGGGGTTCGCGATCTGACCGAACACCAGCGCGGCGAGCACTCCTACTACTAAGATTTTCCCCGCATCCATGCCCGATGGCGCTTGCGCCTGTCGGGCCTTGTCTGCCCCACCGTAGGCCGAATAAGGCGTATACGCCGCCATCCGGCGCTATCAGCCACATCTCAGAACGATGGTCCTTCTTCTTTCGCCGATAACATGACCTGTGTCTCATAATTTAAATTTTGCCTGCCAGGGTCATTTTCAACACCCACATGTTACCCGTATCATTCTTATGGGCACCTAACATCCATATAACATCTGACTACGCTCATTCGTTTCAACGGTAATCAGTATTGGTGCTATTGCGACTCTGTTCCCGTCGGGAACAACAGGAATTTGTCGTCGAAACAATGACGTTACCCATAACAAAGTAAAGGCCAGGTAAATCATGCCATTAGTCATCGTTGCTATCGGTGTTATCTTGTTACTTCTTCTGATGATCCGCTTCAAAATGAACGGATTTATCGCCCTTGTCCTGGTAGCGCTCGCTGTCGGGTTGATGCAGGGAATGCCGCTGGATAAAGTCATCGGCTCCATCAAAGCCGGTGTCGGCGGTACGCTTGGCAGTCTGGCCCTGATTATGGGGTTCGGCGCCATGCTGGGCAAAATGCTTGCCGACTGCGGCGGCGCTCAACGTATCGCCACTACCCTGATCGCGAAATTTGGTAAAAAGCATATTCAGTGGGCCGTAGTGTTAACCGGCTTTACCGTCGGCTTCGCTCTGTTCTATGAAGTGGGCTTCGTTCTGATGCTGCCGCTGGTATTCACCATTGCCGCAGCAGCGAATATCCCGTTACTGTACGTCGGCGTGCCGATGGCCGCGGCGCTTTCCGTCACACACGGCTTCCTGCCGCCGCACCCGGGCCCAACCGCAATCGCCACGATTTTCCATGCCGATATGGGTAAGACGCTGCTGTTTGGTACGATTCTGGCAATCCCGACCGTGATCCTTGCCGGACCGGTTTACGCCCGTTTCCTGAAAGGTATCGATAAGCCGATCCCGGAAGGCCTGTACAGCGCGAAAACTTTTACGGAAGAAGAGATGCCGGGCTTTGGCGTCAGCGTCTGGACGTCGCTGGTTCCGGTTATTCTGATGGCGATGCGTGCGATTGCCGAGATGATTCTGCCAAAAGGCCACGCTTTCCTGCCCGTTGCCGAGTTCCTGGGCGACCCGGTAATGGCTACGTTAATTGCCGTACTGATTGCGATGTTCACCTTTGGCCTGAACCGCGGGCGTTCAATGGATCAGATTAACGATACGCTGGTCTCTTCCATCAAAATTATCGCCATGATGCTGCTGATCATCGGCGGCGGCGGCGCGTTCAAGCAGGTGCTGGTCGATAGCGGCGTGGATAAATACATCGCTTCAATGATGCATGAAACCAATGTCTCTCCGCTGTTAATGGCGTGGTCTATCGCGGCAGTGCTGCGTATCGCGCTGGGCTCCGCGACTGTCGCGGCGATTACCGCAGGCGGCATTGCGGCGCCGCTGATCGCCACTACCGGCGTTAGCCCTGAACTGATGGTTATCGCAGTCGGTTCCGGGAGCGTGATTTTCTCTCACGTCAACGACCCGGGCTTCTGGCTGTTCAAAGAGTATTTCAATTTGACTATCGGCGAGACCATTAAATCCTGGTCGATGCTGGAAACGATCATCTCCGTCTGCGGCCTGATCGGCTGTCTGCTGTTGGGTATGGTGGTTTAAGCGAGACAGCTTGTAGGCCGGATAAGGCAGCAATGTGCGCCAGGATTGCCTGATGGCGCTGCGCTTATCAGACCTACGTGCTCTCACCATAATAAAGCCGGGGAAATCCCCGGCTTTATTACTTCTTCTTCGCGGCCGCTTTTCGGCGCTTATCCAAATCCTTAATCAGCTTGTTTACGCCCTCATCGGCAAACATCTGCTCCAGCGTGGCGGTGAGCTTCCGCCGCCAGTTTTTATACTGATCGCTGGTGCCCGGTACGTTAACCGGATCGGCCATATCCAGCCAGTCCTCCGGCTGAAGCCCCAACAGACCGCTGTTACTGTCGGCGATATAGCGCTGAAGTCCGCGATTTAGCGTTGGCGTCATCGACATTAACGATGCCTTATGCCCGGCGCGTTTTGGCAGACAGCCATATTTATGCAGCGCGTCCAATAGCCCCTGTTTCGCCCGCTCGCGATCCTCATACAGCCCGCGCAGAATCACTTCATCCGGATAAAGCCCCAAAGCTTTACCCAACGTCAGGTCACCGCATTCCCAATAGCCGCGCAGCGTGGGGAGATCGTGCGTCGAGGCGACAGCCATCGATTGTTGCGGATACGCGCCTGGCGCGCGGAAGTTTTTCTCAAGGTCATTTTCAAACCACAGCACTTTATAAGAATAGACCCCGCTATCGCGCAGCTTGCCGACAATCTCAACTGGCACCGTCCCCAGATCTTCGCCTATCACCATACAACGGTGACGTTGGCTCTCCAGCGCCAGAATAGAAAGCAAATCATCTACCGGATAATGGACGTAAGCCCCCTGATCCGCTGTTTCGCCATACGGTATCCACCACAGACGCAGCAACGACATGACATGGTCAATGCGCAACGCGCCGCAGTTTTGCATATTGGCGCGCAGCAGGTCGATAAAGGGCTCATACGCCCGGGCGACAATGATATGCGGGTCCATTGGCGGCAGCCCCCAGTTCTGACCGAGCGGGCCGAGGATATCCGGCGGCGCGCCGACAGATGCTTTCAGGCAGTACAGCTCCCGGTCGCACCAGGTTTCCGCGCCGCCTTCCGCTACGCCAACCGCCAGATCGCGGTACAGACCAATCGGTAGTTTAAAACTCTGGCAGGTATCCCAGCAGGCGGCGAATTGGCGCCAGGCCAGCCACTGAAGCCAGAGGTAAAACTCCACCTCTTCGCGGTGCGCTTCACAGAATTGTTTTACCGCGGGAGACTCTACCGACTGGTACGCCTCCGGCCAGGCTGGCCAGCCCCAGCGCTGCTCATCCTCTTTCACCTGATACGCATGCAGCGCGTCGAATGCCGCCTGCCAGTAAAGGCTCTCGCCTTCGCGGGCGATAAAGTGACGAAACTCCGCCATTTGCGCATCGTCGCGAGCGGCAAAGCGCGTCCACGCCATCCGCAGCGCCGTGATTTTCAGCGCGGTAACGGTAGCGTAATCCACCCATTGCGCATCGCGCGCCTGTCGCAGCTTTTGCTGTGTGGCGGGCATTTGCCACCATGCCTGCGCCTCTTCGCTCAGGCGGAAATCTTCGACGGCGTTGACGTCGATATATATCACGTTCAGCCAGCGACGAGACGAGGGGCTGTAGGGACTGGCGCTCTCCGGATTCGCCGGATAAAGCGCGTGGATCGGATTCAGGCCGATAAACGCGCCGCCGCGTGTCGCCACGTCGACCAGCATCGACTTCAAATCGCCGAAATCGCCAATACCCCAGTTTTTTTCTGAACGCAGAGTATAAAGCTGGACGCAGGCCCCCCACAGTTTTTTCCCTTCCAGCAGCGCCTGCGGCTCATAGCATCGCGGCGGGGCGACGATAATCCGGCAGTGCGTACGCTGTTCATCCTGGGTCAACGTCAGGGTGTGGTAGCCCTCCGGCAACGTAGCCGGCAGGTTAAGTTTTTTACCGCCCGTCACGCGCCCTTTGTAATGCTCGCCCTCTTCCGTAGTCAGCAGCCAGGCAAACTCGCCGCGCCCCTCTACCGGCAACGCCATTTTTTTACCCGCGGTATAAACCTTCACATTCGGCACGACCGCCTGTGGTCCTGTTGTCGTGCCGTGCATCGCCGCCAGCAAACGTCTCTTGGTTTCAGCGCCAATAGACTGCGGTTTGCCATGAGCATTGATGTAACTGGGGCTGATCCCCGCCGCCAGCGCGGCACTATCGAGACGTTTATTTTCCATCGCGCTCCCTTAGCGTTTTGCCTGCCAGATACGGGCCTGATAATCGCGAATAGAGCGATCGGAACTGAACATACCGCAGCGCGCGGTATTGAGGATCGCGGCGCGCGTCCACGCTTCCTGGTCGCGATACAGCGCATCCACCTGCTTTTGCGCCTCGACATAAGCGGCGAAGTCCGCCATGACCAGGTACGGATCGCCCCCCTGTTTGCCGAGGCTATGCAGCATCTGGTCAAAGGCATGTTTATCGCCATCGCTGTATTGACCGCTTTCCAGCTCTTTTAACACCGCATCCAGCACTTTGTCTTTTTTACGCCATTTCACCGGATCGTAGCCTTTGGCTTTGAGCGCCTTGACCTCTTCCACAGTATGGCCAAAGATAAAGATATTCTCTTCACCCACCTTTTCAGCGATTTCAACGTTAGCGCCGTCCAGTGTTCCCACGGTCAACGCCCCGTTCAGCGCCAGTTTCATGTTGCCGGTGCCGGACGCCTCTTTCCCGGCGGTAGAAATTTGCTCGGAAATATCCGCCGCCGGAATGAGCATTTCCGCCGCCGAGACGCAGTAATCCGGCAGGAAAACCACCTTCAGCTTATCACCCACCGCCGGGTCGTTATTAATGGCTTCCGCAACCTTATTGATAGCAAAAATGATGTTCTTCGCCAGGTAATAGCCCGGCGCCGCCTTCGCGCCAAACAGGAATACGCGCGGTACGCGGTCAGCCTGCGGGTTTTCGCGGATCTCTTTGTACAGCGCCAGAATGTGCAACAGGTTCAGGTGCTGACGTTTGTACTCGTGCAGACGTTTGATTTGAATATCAAAAATCGCGTTGCTTGAAATCTCAATCCCGGTACGGGCCTTGATGAATTTCACCAGCCGCTCTTTGTTCGCCCGCTTGATGTCGCGATACTGCTGACGGAACTTCGCATCGTCAGCGTATTTTTCGAGGTTGATCAACTGGTCGAGATCGTTAGCCCACTCTTTTTTCAGCGTTTTATCCAGCAACGCCGCAAGCTGCGGATTGCACTGTTTGATCCAGCGACGCGGTGTAATGCCGTTGGTGACATTGTGGAATTTGTTCGGCCAAAGCTGGTGATATTCCGGGAACAGATCTTTCACCACCAGATCGGAGTGCAGCGCCGCCACGCCGTTGACCGCAAAGCCGCTGACCACGCACATATTGGCCATGCGTACCTGACGGTCATGCACCACCGCCAGTTTTGCCCATACCTGCTTATCGCCAGGCCAGGTGTTATCGACCAGCGTCTTAAAGCTGTCGTTAATCTGCTTGATAATCTGCATATGACGCGGCAACAGCGCTTTGATTAACCTCTCATCCCAGCACTCCAGCGCTTCTGGCATCAGGGTGTGGTTGGTGTAGGCGAAGGTTTTGCTGGTGATAGCCCAGGCGTCATCCCAGCTCAGCTGGTGCTCGTCAATCAGCACGCGCAGCAGTTCCGGAATGGCGATGGTCGGGTGAGTATCGTTCAACTGAATGACCTCGTAATCCGCCAGCTCATGCAGTTTGCGTCCGGCCAGATGATGGCGACGCAGAATATCCGCTACCGAGCAGGCGCACTGGAAGTATTGCTGCATCAGACGCAGTTTTTTACCCGCCGTGTGGTTATCGTTGGGATAAAGCACCTTCGTCAGTTTTTCCGCATCGATACCCTGCTGTTCCGCCCGCAGGAAAGCGCCGTCGTTGAATTTGGTCAGATCAAACGGATGCGCGTGGGTCGCCTGCCACAAACGCAGCGGTTGCGCGACGCCGTTACGATAGCCTAACACAGGCAGATCCCAGGCCTGGCCTGTAATCACAAAACCTGGCTCCCAGCGCCCTTCTTTGGTGACTTTACCGCCGATCCCAACCTGGACGTCCAGCGCCTCGTTGTGGCGGAACCACGGATAGCTGCCGCGATGCCAGTCATCCGGCGCTTCCACCTGCTTGCCCTCAACAAATGACTGACGGAACAGCCCATACTGGTAGTTCAGACCATAGCCCGTAGCGGACTGCCCGACAGTGGCCATCGAATCGAGGAAGCAGGCGGCCAGACGTCCCAGACCACCGTTGCCGAGCGCCGGATCGACTTCCTCTTCCAGCAGATCGGTCAGATTAATATCGTGCGCTTTCAGCACATCGCTAACGTCCTGGTACCACCCCAGATTTAACAGGTTATTTCCCGTCAGGCGGCCAATCAAAAATTCCATCGAAATGTAGTTCACATGACGCTGGCCTTTCGTCGGCTGCACTACCGGTTGCGCGCTCAGTAATTCCGCCAGTGCGCCGCTAACGGCCTGCCACCACTGACGAGGCGTCATGTCGGACGCCGACAGTAAACCGAAACGCTGCCACTGACGCGTCAGGGCGGCCTGGAATTGATCTTTATTGAAGGTTGGCTGTGACATAGGAAATCCGTCCTCGGGTAATAAAACAACGTTATCGCTAGTTTGCCAGGCTCGATGTTGACCTTCCTCCTCCCGGCAATGATTAGGGAGGGAGGAGGAGCGGGGATGAGCATAAAAGTGTGATCGCCGCCACTTACCCCTGTATAAACGCGCCGATTCCTGTCAACGACACCCAGTGTTACGCATAATCAAATGAATAAACAGAAATAACAGTAAATCGCGAAGGGGTATTTTCGAAGATTATATGAACGCCGAAATAGTTTCTTACCTGAAATATTCAGCAGCGGGAGGTTCACTAACTTAACATAATTAATTAAACGCCTGGTATCGCCATTGTGTTAAATCCGGATGATGTCCAGGACATTATTTACAATAACGGAAATATGACCTCAGCCCAGCTCTGACGCTCGTTTCAACCGCGCCGAATACTTTTTTAATACCGTTATTTAGAATTGTGACAGAGTGCAAATTCAGACACATAAAAAGTCTGCTTAGCTTGCATTAAAATGCTTTCTGGCCGACCTTATATCTATTAATTACGAAGCGCAAAAAAAATCGCAGTTCCCCCCATTTCCCACAGTGAAGTGATTGCTATGTTGATTCCGTCTAAATTAAGTCGTCCGGTTCGTCTCGACCATACCGTGGTTCGTGAGCGGCTGTTGGCTAAACTTTCCGGCGCGAACAATTTCAGGCTCGCCCTGGTAACCAGTCCTGCTGGCTATGGGAAAACCACGCTTGTCTCACAGTGGGCGGCGGGCAAAAATGAATTAGGCTGGTACTCTCTCGACGAAGGCGATAACCAGCAAGAGCGATTCGCCAGTTACTTAATTGCCGCTATCCAACAGGCCACCGGCGGACACTGCTCGACCAGCGAAGCGATGGCGCAAAAACGTCAGTACGCCAGCCTGACGTCTCTCTTCGCACAGCTCTTTATTGAACTGGCGCAGTGGCATCGCCCGCTTTATCTGGTGATTGACGACTACCATTTGATTACCAATCCGGTGATTCACGACGCGATGCGCTTTTTCTTACGGCATCAGCCGGAAAATTTCACCCTGGTGGTGTTATCGCGTAATTTGCCGCAACTGGGCATCGCTAACCTGCGCGTGCGCGATCAGCTGTTGGAAATCGGCAGCCAGCAGTTGGCTTTTAACCATCAGGAAGCAAAGCAATTTTTTGACCGTCGTCTTTCGTCGCCCATTGAAGCCGCTGAGAGCAGCCGCATGTGCGACGATGTGGCAGGTTGGGCCACTGCGCTACAGTTGATCGCCCTCTCCGCGCGCCAGAACCATACCTCTGCGCATCACTCCGCCCGCCGTCTTGCCGGGATTAATGCCAGCCACCTTTCTGATTATCTGGTGGACGAAGTACTGGATAACGTGGATGTCAGCACCCGACATTTTTTACTTAAAAGCGCGATTTTACGCTCAATGAATGACGCGTTGATCGTGCGCGTGACCGGCGAAGAAAACGGCCAGATGCGGCTGGAGGAGATTGAGCGCCAGGGGTTATTCCTGCAACGCATGGACGACACGGGCGAATGGTTCAGCTATCACCCGTTGTTTGGTAGCTTTCTGCGCCAGCGTTGCCAGTGGGAATTGGCGGCGGAACTGCCGGAGATCCACCGCGCGGCCGCGGAAAGCTGGATGGAACAAGGTTTTCCCAGCGAAGCTATTCATCATGCGCTGGCGGCGGGTGACGCGCAAATGCTGCGCGATATCCTGCTTAACCATGCGTGGGGGCTGTTTAATCACAGTGAACTGGCGCTGCTGGAAGAGTCATTAAAAGCGCTGCCGTGGGAAAGCCTGCTGGAAAATCCGCGGCTGGTGTTGTTACAGGCCTGGCTGATGCAAAGCCAACACCGCTACAGCGAAGTGAATACGCTGCTGGCGCGCGCCGAGCAAGAGATCAAAGGGGTCATGGACGGCACACTGCATGCTGAATTTAACGCGCTGCGCGCCCAGGTCGCCATCAACGACGGCAATCCGGAAGAGGCTGAGCGGCTGGCGAAACTGGCGCTGGATGAGCTTCCTCTCGCCTGGTTTTATAGCCGTATTGTCGCGACCTCCGTTCACGGCGAAGTGCTGCACTGTAAAGGCGATCTCAGCCAGTCTTTATCGCTGATGCAGCAAACCGAACAAATGGCGCGCCATCATGACGTCTGGCATTACGCGCTGTGGAGCTTAATTCAACAAAGCGAAATTCAGTTCGCCCAGGGATTCCTGCAGGCCGCATGGGAAACGCAGGAGAGAGCCTTCCAGTTGATCAAAGAGCAACATCTGGAACAACTGCCGATGCATGAGTTTCTGGTACGTATCCGCGCGCAATTGCTGTGGGCGTGGGCGCGCCTTGACGAAGCGGAGGCCTCGGCGCGCAGCGGTATCGCTGTGCTGTCCACCTTCCAGCCGCAACAACAGTTGCAGTGCCTGACGTTACTGGTGCAGTGCTCGCTGGCGCGCGGCGATCTGGATAATGCCCGTAGTCAGCTTAACCGACTGGAAAATTTATTAGGCAATGGCCGTTATCACTGCGACTGGATCTCTAACGCCGATAAGGTGCGTGTCATTTACTGGCAGTTAACCGGCGACAAAAAATCCGCCGCCAACTGGTTACGTCATACGCCCAAACCGGCGTTTGCCAATAACCATTTTCTGCAAGGGCAATGGCGGAATATCGCCCGCGCGCAGATCCTGCTGGGCGAATTCGAGCCTGCGGAAATCGTGCTGGAAGAGTTAAATGAGAATGCCCGTAGCCTGCGCTTAATGAGCGATTTAAACCGCAATCTGCTGTTACTCAATCAGCTTTACTGGCAATCCGGGCGGAAAAACGACGCCCAGCGCGTATTGCTTGATGCCTTACAGCTTGCCAACCGCACCGGATTTATCAGCCATTTTGTGATTGAAGGCGAAGCCATGGCGCAACAATTGCGTCAGCTTATCCAGCTTAATACGCTACCGGAGATGGAGCAGCATCGCGCGCAGCGCATCCTGCGAGAGATTAACCAACATCACCGGCATAAATTCGCCCATTTTGACGAAGGCTTCGTCGAGCGCCTGCTTAACCATCCGGATGTCCCGGAGCTTATTCGCACCAGCCCGCTCACCCAGCGTGAATGGCAGGTGTTAGGGCTTATCTATTCCGGTTACAGCAACGAACAGATTGCCGGCGAACTGGCGGTGGCCGCGACCACCATTAAGACGCATATCCGCAACCTCTACCAGAAACTCGGCGTCGCGCACCGTCAGGACGCGGTACAGCACGCGCAGCAGTTGCTGAAGATGATGGGGTATGGGGTTTAAATTAATGCCTGATGAGCTTATCAGGCCTACGATCACGCGCAGAGTGTAGGCCTGATAAGACAGTCTCTTTAACACAGCTCCAGTTGGATATGGTTCTCCGTCAACACCTGCATCACGCCCGGCGGCGGCAGGGTATCGGTGTAGACCGCATCGACCATACTAATGCTGCCCATGTTTACCATCGCGTTACGGCCAAATTTAGAGTGATCCACCACCAGCATCACGTGGCGCGAATTTTCGATAATCGCGCGCTTGGTGCGTACCTCATGGTAGTCAAATTCCAGCAACGAGCCGTCGCTATCAATACCGCTAATACCGAGAATGCCGAAATCGAGACGGAACTGGGCGATAAAGTCCTGCGTCGCTTCGCCAATAATGCCGCCGTCGCGGCTGCGGAGTTCGCCGCCGGCGAGGATAATACGAAAATCCTCTTTCGCCATTAGCGTGTTCGCTACGTTCAAATTGTTGGTCACGATCCGCAAATTACTGTGCCCTAACAGGGCGTGCGCTACGGCTTCCGGCGTCGTGCCGATATCAATAAACAGCGTTGAACCATTGGGGATCTGGGCCGCGACTTTGCGAGCGATGCGCTCTTTTTCTTCCGTTTGCGTCGCCTTACGATCGTGCCACGGCGTGTTCACCGAGCTGGAGGGCAACGCCGCGCCGCCGTGGTGGCGCAAAATCATATTCTGTTCCGCCAGATCGTTAAGATCCCGACGAATGGTTTGCGGGCTGACAGAAAAATGCTCCACCAGCTCTTCCGTACTGACGTACCCCTGTTTTTTTACCAGTTCAATGATCGCGTCATGCCGTTGTGTTTGTTTCATGAATAATCTCTGAAAGTAACCAACCTTGCGCCGGATAGCGGCATTCGCCCTACCCGGCCTGGAAAAATATCTCGACCACAGGCCGGATACGCCTCACGTTCGTTTTCGCGCATTCAGCGTATCAACAAAGGCCATCGCTAAACCGACGATAAGCCCGGCGATGTGCGCGCCGTTCGCCATAGACATGCCAAACCAGTCAAACCAACCAGCGACTATCCACAATAATGCAAAAATAATTAAGCCGCGCTGGAGGTAAATTCCGCTTTGCGGATCGCGCTCTCCGCGCAGCCACACGTACCCCATCAGCGCATAGACGACGCCAGACAGTCCGCCAAACCACGGGCCGCTAAATTTCTGCTGTACATAGCCGCTTAGCAGCGCGCTTATCACCGTAATGACGATTAATTTACCGCTGCCCAGGCGCTTCTCTACCGCCCCGCCGAGATACCACCACCACAGCAGGTTAAAAAGAATATGCATCAGTGAGAAGTGCATAAAGATATGGGTGAAGTAGCGCCAGAATTCAAATTTTAAAACCGGATCGAACGGCCACGCCAGCCACACCATCACCGTTTGATCGCCGATGAGACTCATCGCGATATAGACCAGCACGCAGGCGAGCATCACGATCCAGGTAACAGGGCCGGCTCGTTCACGCAGCGTGGCGAGAAAGGGAAAACGGCGATAGCGTAGCCCGCTGTTAGTCTGCCCGGACTGCCAGCTAGCCGCCAGATAACGCGGATCGCCGGGATTTTCTATAAACCGCGCCAGCTCGACCCGCACACGTTCGGCCTGCGATTCATCTGCCAACCAGATATCGCTTTGATTATGTTGCTGAATAGTAAGAATGACGCCCTGGGTGGCCATGTAATCAACAAATGCCTGCGCCACGCGAGGATTCGCAAAGGAAGTAATCATCAACATTATTGCTGTCGCTTAGTCCATACAAAAGAAGACAGTATATATACCCTTCTCGTCGGAGGCTGCATCTTTATGGGATTACGCGCCATTCGCGACATTGGCAGGGAAACGGCGATGCCAGGCCTCAAACCCGCCGTCAATGCTGTAAACCGCATCATAGCCTTGCTGGAGCAGATACTGCGCGGCGCCTTTACTACTGTTGCCGTGATAGCACATTACCATCACGGCGGTATCGAAACCATGCTCACGCATAAACGCGCCCAGCGTATCGTTAGTCAAGTGAAACGCCTGCGGCGCATGACCCATGGCATAACTTTGCGGATCGCGAATATCGACCAGCACCGCCGCGCCCTGGTGCAGTTTCTGATACGCCTCTTCTACAGTGATACATTCAAATTGTTCCATGAATCGCTCTTTCATTATTGCCGGTGAAGCCAATTAAGGCATTTTATCGCCCAGTGTACGTTGACGGAGTAGCTTAACGCCATAATGTTATACATATCACTCTAAAATGTTTTTTCGATGTTACCAATAGCGCGTTTCTTTGCTATTATGTTCGATAACGAACATTTTTGAACTTTAACGAAAGTGCAAGAGGGCAGCATGGAAACCAAAGATCTGATCGTGATAGGCGGGGGCATTAACGGTGCAGGCATCGCGGCTGATGCCGCCGGACGCGGTTTGTCCGTACTCATGCTGGAAGCGCAGGATTTGGCCTGCGCGACCTCTTCCGCCAGTTCGAAACTTATCCACGGCGGCTTACGCTACCTTGAACACTACGAGTTCCGTCTGGTCAGCGAAGCGCTGGCAGAACGTGAAGTGCTGTTGAAAATGGCGCCGCACATCGCCTTCCCGATGCGTTTTCGTCTGCCGCACCGCCCGCATTTACGTCCGGCCTGGATGATCCGTATCGGTCTGTTTATGTACGATCACCTCGGCAAACGTACCAGTTTACCCGGTTCCACCGGTGTGCGGTTTGGCGCAGATTCGGTGCTCAAACCGGAAATCGTGCGCGGATTCGAATATTCCGACTGCTGGGTAGACGATGCGCGTCTGGTGCTGGCTAACGCACAGATGGTGGTGCGTAAAGGCGGCGAAGTCCTTACCCGTACTCGCGCAACCGCCGCTCGTCGGGAAAATGGCCTGTGGATTGTCGAAGCGGAAGATATCGACACCGGTAAAAAATATGTCTGGCAGGCGCGCGGACTGGTTAACGCCACCGGACCGTGGGTCAAACAGTTCTTCGACGAAGGGATGCACCTGCCGTCACCGTATGGCATCCGCCTGATCAAAGGCAGCCATATCGTCGTGCCGCGCGTCCATAATCAGAAGCAGGCGTATATTCTGCAAAACGAAGATAAGCGTATCGTCTTTGTCATTCCGTGGATGGAAGAGTTTTCGATCATTGGCACAACCGATGTCGAATATAAAGGCGATCCGAAAGCGGTAAAAATTGAAGAGAGCGAAATTAATTACCTGTTGAAGGTTTATAACGCGCACTTCCAGAAACAACTGGGGCGCGATGACATCGTCTGGACGTACTCCGGCGTCCGTCCGCTGTGCGATGATGAGTCCGACTCACCGCAGGCGATCACTCGCGATTATACCCTTGATATTCATGATGAAAACGGCAAAGCGCCGCTGCTTTCCGTGTTTGGCGGTAAGCTCACGACCTACCGTAAGCTGGCCGAACATGCGATGGAAAAACTGGCGTCTTATTATCCAGGCATCGGGCCGGCATGGACCAAAACGTGCGTACTGCCCGGCGGCGACATCGACGGCAGCCGCGAAGATTACGCGGCGAAGCTGCGTCGTCGTTATCCGTTCCTGACGGAATCGCTGGCGCGTCACTATTCGCGCACTTACGGCAGCAACACGGAGTGGATTCTCGGCGAAGCCACGTCGCTGCTTGATTTAGGCGAAGATTTCGGTCATGAGTTTTACGAAGCGGAACTCAAGTACCTGGTGGATCACGAATGGGTGCGCCGTACTGAAGACGCTATCTGGCGTCGCACCAAAGAAGGCATGTGGCTGACCGCCGAACAGCAGTCCCGCATCACCCAGTGGCTGGCGGCGTATGTTGAGAAACACCAACTTTCACTGGCGTCGTAATAAAATCCGGGGCGGTTTATACCGCCCTTTTTCGCCACATACCGCATTCACTCGCCGGATTTTGTACAGCCGGGCATATGATTAGTGATACGGTAGCGATCGACACTTATTTTGGTAATAAAGAAGGGTTTTGCGCGCGCTTCGCTATTCCAGAGAGTTTTCCCCGTTTTACACCAGCTTTTATGAGGAAAGTTGGCATAATGAACCACGCTCTCCTCCCCCAGCACGCTTTCAAAATGCGCGCGTTTATCACCGTCGGCCACGCTAAAGTCAGCATAAAAAAGATTGCTGTCCAGGTTAAACGTCATTTCTATTTCACTGGCGGAAGATGGAAAGAACACAGGTAGCCAGGTCCAGATACCGGATTGCTCGGGTATAGCGGCATAATCAGGAAAATAGCTTACCTGGCGATCATCGCAGGCGGTCAGCACAGCGACGATGATTAATGCTGCGCCACACCGGAGGACCTGATTAATCAGCTCAGCAACAATATCTTTATGCCACGAAGTGGATTCACGCCGTGCAATACGAATATCAGCGCCGCTGGCCGGGTCTACGCCTACCCGTTCCACATATAATTTAACATCTTCCATTTAGTCCCTTTATTTCGCGGCCGGATACAGCGGCACATATCCCACATCCTGTACCAACTGCTGCCCCTGCGGGCTTAGAAACCAGTCCACCAGCTTTTGTGTTTCCGCTGTGGGGTGTTCACGGGTGACCATATAAACATCAACCGTGTACGGGTAACTGCCGTTACGAATATTTTCAACCGTCGGCGCAACATCGTTTATCGCCAGTAATTTAATCTCTTTATTGCTGTGCATCTGCGTAGCGTAATAACGAAAGGTATAGCCAATGGCGTTGTGCGTATTGCGATACTCAGCCACGATATCCACCATTTCCCCCATCGCGGTTGCCACTGATGTTGTTTGCGCTGGCATCAGCTTTGTTCCTTTCATTACCTTCGCCAGCATCGCCGTTTGGCTGCCAGAGTTTTCCGGTCGCTGCCAGGGCTTAATGTCGATTGCCTCTCCGCCTACCTCATTCCAGTGGGTGATTCTTCCGCTAAAAATGCCGCGAATTTGTACATCACTCAACGATGACACGGGATTGTTTTGGTTGACGATAAACACAAACGCTTCACGTGCAAAGGGGGTGTAAACCAGTTTTACGCCACTGGCCTCGGCCAATTGCTTTTGAGCAGTGGAAGGCTGGGCGACAAAAATAAGATCGGCATTGCCGTTAAGGATATTTTGATAGGCTTCAATGGTTCCCTGGTTTTCAAGGTAGTCTTCAGGGCAGATATCATCCGGAAAGCGCGTAAGCGCATAAAAAGCCGAGGCGTATAACGGCAAGCCAGCCGTTGCGCCATCGAGCCGCGGCCAATTTTGAGTGAGCAAAAGTGTCGGTTCATCGCGCAGCCCGGTTAGCTTGTTGCCCCATGTGTGCGCCTGATAATCGCGGAAATAAAGATATTCACTGCTCTCGGGAGCGGGATACTTCACGGCATAAAGATGTGACTGGTATACGGCACAGCTCCCGAAAAACAGCAGGCAAATCACCAGCAGGTTACGACAAGTGTAGCCCGCACCGCCGCGTAGCACTCCCCAACGCGCACCGCCATACCCTAATGCAAAACAGAGCTGCGAGCCAACCGGGATGAGCAACACTGCCCATACCCAGCCATTGAAAAAGGATATTACGCTGGGTACTAACCAAAGCGTTTGCACTACCTGGGCGATGGGTTTACGCCCTATCGCGCGAATATTAAGATCGGTGAGAAACATCAGGATGACCCACCCCATCAGCACCACCAGAGCAGGCATAAGCAGGCAGCAATCACGCCATTCTGGATTTACCTCTGATGCATTTCCCTTTCCCCATATTCGGCCACAAAGAAAAATTAACCCTGCGCCCAGAAGCGCTACCGGGATAATGGTCGCCTCCTCAATAGATCGCGCGACGGGGATATTATTTTCAAGAACGCTAATGTACGCCCACATTCCCCCCACGATAATCGTAATAATGTTCACCAGCAGCGGCACGCCGATAAACGCCATTATGATTGACAAAAAAAGCCAATTAGCATTTTTCATTTTTCTATCCGCTAATCCCTGCGATAACGGAAGTATAAACCCGGTAGTCCTGAGCCCACCCATGCATTTTTCTGAAATCGCGACGTTAAAACATTCACGATAGCGGCAGACAGAAGTTGAAAGTTCCGGCTGCCGTTTTTTATTTACAGGCTCACATTAACCTGCAAGATCGATCTTTTTCCGCGCCTGCCCAACAGCATCGGCGGCCCGCAATGCCGCCTGCACAGCCTCCGGCGTAATGGTAAACGGCTCGTTGTGTATCGTTTCCCCAGTTTGACAAGACGCCCTGGCAACGGCCAGCAGTTCATCATCGCTAACGCCAGCCAGACCAATATCCGCCAGCGTGGTGGGCAAGCCTATATCTTCACAAAATTGATAAACCTCCTCGATAAGCTCAGGCGCTCTATCGGTGAGCATAAGCATTGCCAGCGTGCCAAACGCAACCTTTTCCCCATGCCAGTATTTGTGCGTGGCGGGCAGTACTGTCAGACCGTTATGAATGGCGTGCGCCGCCGCCAGCCCACCGCTTTCAAAACCAAGCCCGGATAATAGCGTATTCGCTTCGATAACATGTTCGAGCGCCGGAGTAACCTGATGTTGTTCACAGGCAAGTTTCGCCAGGCGTCCATAGCGCATTAAGGTGGTGTAGCAAAAGCGCGCCAGCTCAAATGCGGTCATCGGTCCTGGCCTGGTGGTCATATTGCCGGCCCCTTTGATGCGGCAATCTTCCGCTTCAAACCAGGTTGCCAGCGCATCGCCTATCCCGGAAACCAAAAAGCGTACCGGCGCGGCAGCAATAATACTGCTGTCCACCAGCACAAGCGTCGGGTTACGTGGAATCATCAGGTAGCGTTTGAATTTCCCTTCTGGCGTATAGATAACAACCAGTGAACTGCACGGCGCATCCGTTGAGGCCAGAGTAGGAACCACGGCAATAGGCAGCCGCAGGCTGGCGCCGGTTGCTTTTGCCGTATCCAGGGTTTTCCCGCCCCCCATACCAACAATCACATCGGCGCCAATTTCCTGCGCGCGTGCGGAGATGCGAGCAATTTCCTCATCACAGCACTCGCTACTGAACACTTCGATATCAAATTCAATCACCCCGTGCAGTGCTGTTGCAACTGTATCCCGGTAGGTGTTGTGAACAACAGGATCCTGCAAAATCAGCGCCTTATGACCGAGTGCGGCCAATTCCTGCGGGAGATGCGTTGTCAACGCTCCTTTACCCTGAACATATCGTGACGGAAAGATCGCGGTAGTAACCATTGTTTCTCCTTAAAAAGCATTAAAGTTCAATATACAGAACACAAATTCCACATAAAGAATTTAATGCTGTTTACTCTGAACGCACAATGACCAGGTGAGAGCATAATCTTATCCTGTGAGGCAGCGCACAATTTTGGCGATGTATTAGACCGATGAGCAGTTTCCATTGGGTTATCCGCTCTTTCTCACCTTATCTCCGTTCATTTTTGAAGCAAATCACAAAATATAACCTTCCTTAGAGTATGGAATTGACGCTGTATGAATACGTCGGCATAGTGTCAATATACAGAACAGCAGTTCCATATACAGAACACATTTTTGATACTAAAGGGATGCAATGATGAGCATTGAAATAGAGAAACCGACCACACGAGGGCGCTGGCTGCATATTATTCCAGCCACGATCCTCGTTTATATCGTGGCCTATATGGACAGGACCAATATCGCCATTGGGATCGCAGGCGGCATGGATGAAGATTTAGGCATGACGGCTTCTTTTGCCGGTCTGGTAGCCGGGATCTTCTTTATTGGTTATATCTTCCTGCAAATTCCCGGCGGTCAGATAGCCGAGCGGCTAAGCGCCAAAAAGTTAATTGCCTGGACAATCGTCGCCTGGGGTGGCTTTGCCCTGCTGACCGGTTTTGTTCAGACACCGACGCAGTTGTTGATTATTCGCTTTGTGCTCGGCGTGGCGGAAGGTGCTGTGTATCCCGCCATTCTGGCGCTGATTGGCCACTGGTTCCCAAATGAGGAGCGCGCCAGGGCTATCGCCTATTTCCAGATGAACCTGGCCGTCGCTTCTATTATTACCGGGCCGCTTTCCGGCTGGCTTATTGAAACCTACGGCTGGCGGGAGATGTTTATCATCGAAGGCTTGCTCTCTCTGGGACTGCTCTTTGTCTGGCTACCTTTGGTTTCCGATCACCCGCATCAGGCAAAGTGGCTGGATCCGAAAGAGCGCGCCTGGATCGAACAAAAATTGCTGGCCGATCGCGCGTTGAGTATTGGCGGAGAACAAAGCAGCATTCGCGGCGTATTAAAAAGCATCAACCTGTGGAAGCTTGTCGGTATCTATTTCTTCGTACAGGTCGGCTTCTATGGCTTCGCGCTATGGATGCCAAATCTGATTAAACACCTGACCGGCAGCGGCATGACCATCGTTGGGGTACTCACTGCGGCGCCTTACGTTCTGTGCATCATCGGTCAGTATTACATCGCCAAATGGTGTGATAAAACGATGAATCGCCGCCTTTACACGGCTATTCCTCTGCTGGGTTTCGCGGTCTGCCTCGCCCTCTCCTTATTACTGAAAGATAACGTCTGGCTCGCCTACGGCATGATGGTTATTTGCGGGTTCTTCCTGCAAGCCTATGCCGGTCCATTCTGGACGCTGCCGCCATTACTCTTCGCCCCCAACGTTCTGGGCGGCGTGCGCGGCACGATCAACGCCCTGGGCAACATCGGCGGCTTTATCGGTCCGTACCTCGTCGGGCTGTTAACGGTGACGTTCTCGCAAACAGCAGGAATGACCGTACTGGTTGCCGCCCTGCTTATCGCCGTTGGACTGCTTTTCAGCTTACCTTCTGTTACCGCTCGTCCTGCAGGTAGCAGCAACACCCCTAACACCTCGACGCCGGGTGCGTCACTTAAACAGGAAGGAATCGCCAAATGAGCCAAAAATGTCAACATGCTCGCGACCTGTGGTCGCAGCTCGACGCCCTGCGTCTTGGAATGAATTACAGCAAAGAAGATGTCAATAAACTGCAGGTCCTGGTGGATGATTGCTATGGTGAAAGTCATCCGGGCAGTTTCCATCTTAACCAACTGGGCGATGAAGCCGTGCTGGGTGTTCATGAAAGCGGCGGTCGCGCGGTCCGTCACCATGTGACGGATATCTGCGACGGCTGGGGTCAGGGCCACGATGGGATGAACTACATCCTGGCATCTCGCGAAGCCATTGCCAACATGGTCGAAATTCATGCCTCAGTGGTGCCTTATGATGCCGGTATTCTGATCTCAAGCTGCGATAAATCTATCCCGGCGCATCTGATTGCCGCCGCACGCCTGAACCTGCCGCTACTGCATATTCCCGGCGGTTCTATGCGTCCGGCACCGAATATGAGTACTTCTGACCTCGGTGGGATCACTGCTAAGTTGAAGAAAGGCGAAATCGGCATTCAGCAAGTGGAAGCCATGCAGCAATGCGGTTGCCCCACCGCCGGAGCCTGCCAGTTTATGGGAACGGCCAGTACCATGCAGTGCATGTCGGAGGCCTTGGGGCTGGCCCTGCCAGGCAGCGCTTTGCTGCCATCGACCCTGGCGGAAATTCGCCGCGTTGCCAGAACTGCAGGCCACCAGGCGCTGTATCTGGCGGAGAAAAATATCACCACCCATAAGATCCTGACTCCTGCGGCGTTTGAAAATGCTATCAAAGTCCATGCTGCTATTGGTGGCAGCACCAATGCGATGATCCACCTTCCGGCCATCGCTCATGAACTTGGATGGGAGCTGAAGCCCGAACTGTTTGATCGGATCAATAACGAAATCCCTTATCTGACCAATATTCAGCCCAGCGGTGAATACGTTACCGAAATGATGTGGTTCGCTGGCGGCGTGCCAATGGTGCAATGGTATCTGCGCGATTATCTGGATCTTGATGTGCTTACCGTGACTGGCCGTACGCTCGGCGACAACCTGGAAATGCTCCATCAATCCGGCTTCTTTACCCGCAACCACGGTTACCTCAACAATTACAAAGTCAGTCCGGAGGAGGTGATCCGTAAACCAGAAAATGCCACCAAAAAAGGGTCGATTGCGGTACTGAAAGGCAACATCGCGCCTGAAGGAGCGGTCATTAAATACGCGGCCTGTGCGCCGGATATGCACCACCATACCGGTCCTGCTCGGGTCTTTAACTCCGAAGAAGACGCTCAGCAGGCCATCATCCATAACCATATCGAACCCGGCGACGTCATTTTCATTCGCTACGAAGGCGCAAAAGGCTCTGGCGCACCGGAAATGCTGATGACTACCGATGCCATAGTGTATGACAAACGCCTCGACGGAAAAGTCGCATTGATTACCGACGGTCGTTTCTCTGGAGCGACCAGCGGGCCATGTGTCGGACACGTCTCGCCAGAAGCCGCTGATGGGGGGCCGATTGCCCTGGTGGAAGATGGTGATTTAATCGAAATGGATGTGAAAGGCCGCAAGCTCAATATTGTAGGGATCGACGGGATGCCTAAAACAGAAGAGGAAATACGCCGCTGTCTTGAAGAGCGTCGAGCAAGCTGGAAGAAACCTGATTATTCAAACCGTCGCGGCGTCTTTAAACAGTTCACCGCTAATGCAACATCATTAATGGCCGGAGCCTGGCTTAAATAATATCCCTGGCGGGCTACGGCTCGCCTGTTTTAAGGATCAATACATGACTCAGATTACGAAATTTCACGGCGTATTTCCGCCAGTTCCGACCATTGTTAATGCGCAGGGAGAGTTAGATAAAGTCGGCATGGCAACCTTGCTGGATCATCTTATTGCAAGCAAGGTCAATGGCGTATTACTGCTGGGCAGTGGAGGGGAATTTTGCCATATGACCAATGCGCTGCGTCTGGAAACCGCAGAGTTTTGCGTCCGTCATATTAACCGCCGTATTCCAGTACTATTAGGTATTAGCAGCACCAGCACGCAGGAAGTGATTGAGTATGGTCAGCATGCCGACCGACTCGAAGTCGATGCCGTGCTGGTACTCAATCCCTACTATGCCAGATTGACCGATGAGTATATTTATCATCATTTCAAAACCGTGGCTAATAACATAAAAAGCCCGGTGATTCTCTACAACTTTCCAGCATTGACGGGACAGGACCTTAGCGTTGATTTAATTACCCGGCTGGCGCAAGATCACCCCAATATTATCGGCATTAAGGATACCGTTGATAATATCAGCCATATTCGTGAAATCATCAATAATGTCAGGCCAGTGCGTCCGGACTTCGTTATTTTCTCCGGCTATGATGAATATATGATGGATACGCTTATCTTAGGCGGCAACGGCGGGATCCCAGCGACAGCGAACTTTGCGCCACAGCTAACCTGCGGGATCTACCGCGCGTGGTGTGAAAAAGAGTATGAGACCATGTTCGGATTACAGCGCAGGCTGTCCGCGCTTTCCACTATTTACAGCCTGGATTCACCTTTCTTCGGGATAATCAAAAAGGCAATTCAGCTTAGCGGAGTCGATATTTCAACTCATGTAATGCCCCCCGTTTTGCCGGCAAATGAAGAACATATTTCGAATTTGAAGCAGATCTTACAGCGTGCGGGACTTTAAGCGATGACGAAAGCGGGCTTCTTGCCCGCTATGTCTTTTTATTTCAGCACATCAGACGCGTCAGGCTACGGCTGGCATCCATCATCAGCGTAGCAAGCGACTCGCGTTTATCATCGGGGATCTGGAACGTAACGCCGGATACGCTCAGGGCGGCGATCACTTTCCCCTGCGTATTGAATACCGGCACCGCAATGCAGCGCACGCCAAGGGAGTCTTCTTCGTTATCATAACCCCAGCCGCGACGGCGAATTCCTGCTAACTCCTGCTTAAGGATATTCACATCCGTGATCGTCGTATCCGTAAAACGCGTTAATATCTGATCTGGAGGCAGCAACTCCTCCAGCTCTTCCCCGCTAAGCCATGCAATCAGCACCTTTCCCAGCCCTGAGCTATGTAATGAGAGGCGCTTGCCCTCCCAGCTTCGAATCACAATAGCCTGTGGGCTTTCGACTTTCAGAAGGTAAATAGGGGCATCGCCCTCCAGAACGCCAAGATGGCAGGTCAGGCCGGTGTTATCGCGAATCTCTTCAAGAATCGGTAACGCGATTTTTTTAATATCGTACTGTTCCGCCGCTTTATTACCTAATTCATACAGGCGTAGCCCCAGATAATACTTGTCTTTTTCCTGGCGTAATAACCCATGCTCCACCATGCCGTTGAGCAAAGATGAGGTACTGCTTTTCGCAATCCCTGAATTTTGATGGATCTGGGTAAACGTTGCGCCATCGCACTCCAGAAGGTAAGCAAATACGCGCATAATTTTATCGAGAGCCGGAATAGATGTCGTAATCTTTTTCATATTATTATCAATTAATTATGGATTTTTCTGCTAATACTATACACCAGTACTCGACCCTTTTTCCATGACAGAGACCAAGTGCCGCTAACAGATTCAGCAGACGAATATCGGCATACCCCCCGAATATACCACGATAAAAAACGGGGCCGTTTGGCCCCGTTCTCAAGCGTTAAACCGCTACAACCGCACCGGATCAATATGCCAGATATTTTCGGCATACTCTTTGATGGTTCTGTCCGATGAGAAGTAGCCCATATTGGCAATGTTGAGCATCGCTTTCGTCGTCCATTCTTCCGGGCGACGATACAACTCATCCACCTTATCCTGGCAGTCCACGTAGCTGCGGTAGTCCGCCAGCACCTGATAGTGATCGCCAAAGTTAATCAGCGAATCTACCAGATCGCGGTAACGGCCTGGCTCTTCCGGATTAAAGACGCCGCTACCAATCTGCGTCAGTACCTGATGTAGCTCTTCATCTTTTTCATAATAGTCGCGAGGCTTATAACCCTGCCTGCGCAACGCTTCCACCTCTTCGGCAGTATTACCGAAGATAAAGATATTCTCCTCGCCGATATGCTCCTGCATCTCTACGTTCGCGCCATCCAGCGTACCAATGGTGAGCGCGCCGTTCAGGGCAAATTTCATATTACTGGTGCCGGAAGCTTCTGTCCCTGCCAGCGAAATCTGCTCAGACAGGTCGGCAGCGGGAATGATCACCTGCGCCAGGCTGACGCTGTAGTTCGGGATAAACACTACTTTCAGCTTGTCGCCAATCTGCGGATCGTTGTTAATCACTTTCGCCACGTCGTTGATCAGATGAATAATGTGTTTTGCCATGTAATAGGCGGAAGCCGCCTTACCGGCAAAAATATTCACCCGCGGCACCCAGTCGGCCTCCGGATTTTCTTTAATGCGGTTATAGCGGGTAATGACATGCAGTACATTCATCAACTGCCGCTTGTATTCGTGAATACGCTTAATCTGCACGTCGAATAACGCTTTAGGGTTCACCACCACATTCAGTTGTTGCGCTATCACTACCGCCAGCCGTTTTTTATTTTCCAGCTTCGCCTGACGCACCGCATGATTGACCAGCGGATAATCACAATGCTGCTTCAGCTCGCTGAGCTGGCTAAGATCGGTACGCCAGGTACGACCAATATTCTCATCCAGCACGTCAGAAAGCGGCGGGTTTGCCAGCGCCAGCCAGCGGCGCGGCGTAACGCCGTTAGTGACGTTACAAAAACGGGTCGGGAAAATCTTCGCAAAATCCGCGAACAGCGACTGCACCATCAGGTTGGAATGGAGTTCAGAAACGCCGTTGACTTTATGGCTGACCACCACCGCCAGCCAGGCCATCCGTACCCGGCGACCGTTCGACTCATCAATAATCGACGCGCGTCCAAGCAGGCTGGTATCGTTGGGATATTGCTCCTGCACCGTTTTCAGGAAATAGTCGTTAATCTCGAAGATAATCTGCAGGTGACGGGGCAGAATTTTCCCCAGCATATCGACAGGCCAGGTCTCCAGCGCCTCGCTCATCAACGTATGGTTGGTATAAGAGAAGACCTGACAGCACACCTCAAACGCGTCGTCCCAGCTAAATTTATGTTCATCAATCAGCAGGCGCATCAGCTCAGGAATTGACAGCACCGGATGCGTATCATTGAGGTGAATGGCGATTTTATCCGCCAGATTCTCATAGGTTTTATGCAGTTGATAATGACGGTGCAGGATATCCTGTACCGTCGCCGAGACCAGAAAATACTCCTGGCGCAGGCGTAGCTCTCGTCCGGAATAGGTGGAATCGTCCGGATAGAGCACCCGTGAAACGTTCTCAGAGTGGTTTTTATCTTCCACCGCCGCAAAGTAGTCGCCCTGGTTGAATTTACCGAGGTTGATTTCACTACTGGCCTGCGCATTCCACAGCCGCAGTGTGTTAGTGGCGTCGGTGTCGTAACCGGGGATGATCTGATCATACGCGACGGCCAGAATCTCTTCCGTCTCAATCCAGCGCGCTTTTTTACCTTCCTGCTGAATGCGCCCGCCAAAAAGCACCTTATAGCGCGTATTGTGGCGCTTGAACTCCCACGGGTTGCCATATTCCAGCCAGTAATCCGGAGACTCTTTTTGCCGCCCGTCGACAATATTCTGCTTAAACATGCCGTAATCGTAGCGAATGCCGTACCCGCGGCCCGGTAATCCTAGCGTCGCCAGCGAGTCCAGGAAGCAAGCCGCCAGCCGTCCTAAGCCGCCGTTGCCAAGCCCTGGGTCATTCTCTTCATCGATCAGCTCTTCGAGATCTAAGCCCATGGCCTCCAGCGCGCCTTTAACGTCGTCATAAATGCCCAACGAGAGCAGCGCGTTAGAGAGAGTACGACCAATCAAAAACTCCATCGACAGGTAATAAACCTGCCGGGTTTCCTGCGATAATTGGGCTCGATTAGAACGCAGCCAGCGCTCCACCAGACGATCGCGCACCGCGAACAACGTGGCGTTCAGCCATTCGTGTTTATTGGCAATGACCGGGTCTTTACCAATCGTAAACATCAGCTTATAGGCAATAGAATGCTTAAGCGCCTCAACGCTGAGAGTGGGCGATGCATAAGTAAACGGAGCATTCATATAAATGATTCCTGGATGACTATTTCAAGCGATAGTACAGCTCGCGGTATGATTTCGCGGCAACTTGCCAGCTAAAATCCATCGCCATCGCCTGCCGTTGTACAAACCGCCAAAGCGAAGGCCGTGACCACAACACAAAAGCACGCCGAATCGCGCGTAGCAACGACCAGGCATTACTGTCTTCAAAGACAAAACCGCTGGCGATACCGTCCGCCAGATTTTCCAGCGAACTGTCGGAGACCGTATCGGCCAACCCCCCGGTACGCCGCACCAGAGGCAGCGTGCCATACTTTAAGCCATATAACTGCGTTAAGCCGCACGGTTCGAAACGACTGGGCACCAGAATAACGTCCGCGCCGCCCATAATGCGATGCGAGAAAGCTTCGTGATAGCCGATCTGTACGCCAACCTGCCCTGGGTGTTCCGCCGCCGCCGCGAGGAACCCTTCCTGAAGCACCGGATCGCCCGCGCCGAGTAGCGCCAACTGCCCGCCCTGCTCCAGCAGCCCCGGTAACGCCTCCAGCACCAGATCCAGACCTTTCTGGTTGGTCAGACGGCTTACCACGGCGAACAGCGGCACTTTGTCGTTAACCTTCAACCCCATCGCAATTTGTAGCTGACGTTTGTTTTCCGCCTTCTCTTCCAGGGTATCGCGCGTGTAGCGCGACGCCAGCAGCAGATCGGATTCCGGGTTCCAGATCTTCTCATCCACGCCGTTCAGTATGCCGGACAAGCGCCCTTCCAGATGACGCTGACGCAGCAGGCCTTCCATACCATAAGCAAACTGCGGTTCAGTAATTTCACGCGCATAGGTCGGGCTCACCGCCGTTATATGGTCGGCATAGTACAAACCGGCCTTCAAAAAGGAGAGTTGTCCGTTGAACTCCAGCCCATGCATATTAAAGAATGACCACGGCAGTTCGATGTCATCCATATGCTTTGCATAAAACATGCCTTGATAGGCCAGGTTGTGTACGGTAAAGACCGATTTCGCCGGCCGCCCGCGCGCCGCCAGATAGGCGGGCGCCAGCCCGGCGTGCCAGTCATGGGCGTGCACCACGTCGGGGCGCCAGAATGGATCAAGTCCGCAGGCCATTTCACAGCCGACCCACCCTAACAGGGCAAAGCGCAGCACGTTATCGGTATAGGCATATAAATTCGTATCGTGATAGGGACTGCCTGGACGCTCGTACAGATGCGGCGCGTCGATCAGATAAATGCCCACGCCGTTATAATGCCCGAACAGCAGCGATATCTTACCTGCGAAAGTATCGCGGCGGCTCACCACATGCGCGTCGGGTATCCCCCGACGGATATCGGGAAACCCTGGAAGCAGAACGCGAACATCAACACCATCCGCAATTTGTGCCGCAGGCAACGCGCCTATCACATCCGCCAGCCCCCCAGTCTTCAGCAGGGGGAACATCTCTGAACATACATGTAAAACCTGCATTATCGCTCCTGTTTGACCTGCAGTTTGCGCAGCATTTCACGCGTGACCAGTACAATACCTTCTTCTGAACGGTAGAAACGACGAGCGTCCTCTTCCGCATTTTCACCAATCACCATGCCTTCCGGGATAATACAGGCACGGTCAATAACACAGCGACGTAAACGGCAGGAGCGCCCTACCCAAACCTCAGGTAACAACACTGCCGAATCAATATTACAAAAAGAATTTATTCTCACCCGTGGGAAGAGCACAGATTGCACCACCACCGAACCGGAGATAATGCAGCCGCCGGAGACCAGCGAGTTCAGCGTCATACCGTGGCTACCGGAGCGGTCCTGCACGAATTTCGCAGGCGGTAGCGATTCCATATGCGTACGGATAGGCCAGTTCTGGTCATACATATCCAGCTCCGGCGTCACCGAGGCTAAATCCAGGTTCGCCTTCCAGTAAGCTTCCAGCGTACCTACATCGCGCCAGTACGGTTCGGCTTGTGGATCGGACTGCACGCAGGAGAGCGGGAAAGGATGCGCGTAAGCCATACCTTCGCGGGTGATTTTGGGGATAATGTCTTTACCGAAATCGTGGCTGGAAGCGTCATCTTTATCGTCTGCCGCCAGCAATTCATACAGGTAATCGGCGTCAAAAACGTAAATGCCCATACTGGCCAGCGATTTGCTGGCGTCACCAGGCATTGCGGGGGGATTCGCCGGTTTTTCGACAAAATCAATAATCTTGTCGCTTTCATCGACCGCCATCACGCCGAACGCCGTCGCTTCTTTGATCGGCACCGGCATACAGGCCACCGTGCAACGCGCGCCCTTTTCAACGTGATCGATCAACATACGCGAGTAGTCCTGCTTGTAGATATGATCGCCTGCCAGGATGACGACATATTCCGCTTTATAGCGACGAATAATATCCAGGTTCTGGGTCACCGCGTCTGCCGTGCCGCGATACCAGTTTTCGCCCTTCATACGCTGTTGGGCTGGCAGCAGATCGACAAATTCGTTCATCTCTTCGCTAAACAGTGACCAGCCGCGCTGAATATGCTGCACCAGCGTATGGGACTGATACTGAGTGATCACGCCGATACGGCGAATCCCGGAGTTCAGACAATTAGATAAGGCGAAATCGATGATGCGGAACTTCCCACCAAAGTGGACGGCTGGTTTGGCGCGTTTGTTCGTTAAATCTTTTAGACGCGTGCCGCGGCCGCCGGCCAGGATTAGGGCAACAGATTTCAATGGCAGCTGGCGCGCCAACATTACACGATCGTTCTTCTCTAAACTCACCATGATTAACTCCTTTTTTATCCTCTCTGGAACACACACAGTCCATGCGCAGGTCCCTGCCAGACCGCCGTTATCACCGGATTATCCTCTCCAGCGAATGGGGGAACGGCGCGCCATTCCCCTTCGGGTAAAACTATATCTGTCACCTCAAGCGTGGCATTTATCGCAATCAGAAAACGGTCCGACAACAGAATTTGCATCAGCTTAGGCCCGTTTTGCCACTCATCCGCACTCAAGGGTTGCGCGTTTTTATTCAGCCAACGCACGTTGCCATCGCCTTCTTCCCACCAGCTATTGCCGGTTAAAGCCGGTATCTGCTGACGCAAACGAATCAGCGCGGCGGTAAACGTGGTTAACCCACGATTTGCCTGCTGCCAGTCCAGCCAGGTTAAGGCATTATCCTGACAGTAGGCGTTATTGTTGCCATGCTGGCTATGGCCGTGTTCATCGCCTGCCAGCAGCATCGGCGTTCCCTGAGAGAGCAGTAGCGTCGCCAGCAGGGCATGAATGCTGTCGCGCCGCCGCTCCATTAAATCAAGCGGACCGCCTAATCCTTCTTTACCATGATTGTCGCTGTAATTGCTGTTGGTGCCGTCGCGATTTTCCTCACCGTTCGCCTCATTGTGTTTCTGATTGAAACAGACGCAGTCCCGGAGCGTAAAACCGTCATGCGCCGTGAGCAGATTGACAGAGGCGCCGGGCGCGCGGCCATTGCGTTTAAACACATCGCTGGAAGCGGCGAAACGACAGGCAAACTCCCCGGTCGTCAGGTTACGCGGCAACCAGAATCGGCGGGCCGCATCGCGAAAATGATCGTTCCACTCGGCAAACGGTGGCGGAAAATTCCCGACCTGATAGCCGCCCTCGCCAATATCCCACGGTTCAGCAATCAGCTTGACCGTTGATAACACAGGACACGCTTTAATCGCGGCAAACAGCGGCGCATCCTGGCGAAACGTCGGCGTGCGCCCCATGACGGACGCCAAATCAAAACGAAAACCATCGACATGACAGGTTTCCACCCAATAGCGCAAACACTCGCACGCGTATTCCACCACGCCGGGATGGCTTAAATTGAGCGTGTTGCCGCACCCCGTCCAGTTGTGATAATCGCCATCGTCCCTTATCCAATAATAGCTACGGTTATCAATTCCGCGCAGGGAGAAGGTTGGACCGTCCAGATCCAGCTCGGCGCTATGGTTTAATACGATGTCCAGAATGACCTCAATCCCCGCACGATGCAGCGCTTTCACCGCATCGCGAAACTCGTCCAGCGCCGTCTCGGGCGAACTGGCCCAGGCGGGATGCAGCGCGAACATCGCCATCGGGTTATAACCCCAATAATTGGTCAGCCCCATACGTTGCAGGCGCGGCTCGCTGGCAAACTGCGCCACCGGCAACAGTTCCAGCGCCGTAATGCCAAGCTGTTTGAAGTACGCCACCATGACCGGATGACCGAGCGCTTTATAGGTACCGCGTATCTCCTGGGGGAGCTCCGGATGCAGGTAGGTAAGCCCTTTGACATGCGCTTCATAGATGACCGTTTTTCCCCACGGCGTGCGCGGCGCGGCGTCATCTTCCCAGTCATAATGGTCGCTGATTACCACGCTTTTCGGCGCCACCGCCGCGTTATCGCGGTAGTCCGGTTCATCGTGTCCGCCGTGCAACAGCGGATGATCTTTTAGTTCGCCCTCGACCCGGCGCGCATAAGGATCAAGCAGTAACTTCGCCGGATTAAACCGATGCCCCTGCGCTGGCTGCCACGGGCCATGTACGCGATAGCCATAGCGCAAACCTGGCCTGGCGCCGGCCAGATAACCATGCCAGACATCGCCGCGACGTCCTGGCAGGTCATAGCGACGCTCATTCCCTCGGGAATCAAAAACGCACAGCTCTACGCGCTCCGCATGGGCGGAAAAGAGCGTGAAATTCACGCCATGACCGTCATACGTTGCGCCATGCGGCGTTGCTTCGCCGATCGCAAGCTGCGTCATTCCCCCTCCCGCATCAGCCAGATCGTCGCCAACGGCGGTAACGTCAGGTTAAGAGAGTGCTGACGGCCATGGCTTTCGATCTCATCGCTGTGCACCACGCCGCCATTGCCGGTGTTGCTACCGTGATAATGCATCGAATCAGTATTGAGAATTTCACGCCAGCGTCCCGGCTGGTTGATGCCAAAGCGGTAGTCGTGGCGAGGAACGGGCGTAAAGTTGCTGGCGACGATGATCTCGTTACCGGCTTTATCACGGCGTACAAAAATCAGTACCGAGCGTTCATTGTCATCGACCACCAGCCACTCAAAGCCGTAAGCATCAAAATCCAGCTCATGCAACGCTTTATGGTGGCGATAGGTGTGGTTGAGATCGCGCACCAGACGCTGAACCCCGTGGTGCCAGTTATCGCCCCCCTCCAGCAGGTGCCAGTCGAGGCTGGCGTCATGGTTCCACTCGCGTCCCTGGGCAAACTCATTCCCCATAAACAGCAGTTTCTTGCCGGGGAAGGCCCACATCCAACCATAATAGGCGCGCAGGTTGGCGAATTTTTGCCACGCATCGCCCGGCATACGATCGAGAATGGATTTCTTGCCGTGAACCACCTCATCGTGCGACAGCGGCAGAACAAAGTTTTCGGTATGGTTGTACAACATACCAAAGGTCAGCTTGTCGTGATGATACTGGCGGTACACCGGGTCCAGCTTCATGTAGTCCAGCGTGTCGTGCATCCAGCCCAGATTCCACTTGTACCAGAACCCCAGCCCACCCGTTTCCGGTGGACGCGTCACGCCAGAGAAGTCTGTCGACTCTTCCGCCATGCTGACCGCGCCGGGCACCTGCTCGCCAATAATGCGGTTGGTATTACGCAGAAACTCAATGGCTTCCAGGTTTTCACGACCGCCGAACTCGTTCGGTATCCACTCGCCCTCTTTGCGGCTGTAGTCGCGGTAGATCATAGAGGCCACCGCATCGACACGCAGCGCATCAATCCCAAAACGCTCCATCCAGTACAGGGCGTTACCCACCAGATAATTACTGACTTCACGACGACCATAGTTGTAGATCAGCGTATTCCAGTCCTGGTGATAGCCCTCGCGCGGGTCGCTGTGCTCATAGAGGTGGGTGCCGTCAAACTCCGCGAGGCTAAATTCATCGGACGGGAAATGGCCCGGCACCCAGTCGAGAATGACGTTAAGGCCCGCCGCATGGGCCGCATTGATGAAATAACGGAAGTCGTCTCGCGTACCAAAGCGGCGGGTCGGCGCGTAGAGGCCGGTCGGCTGGTAGCCCCAACTGCCGTCAAACGGATGTTCGTTGACCGGCAAGAGTTCAAGGTGAGTAAAGCCCATCCATTTGGCGTAAGGCACAAGCTGATCCGCCAGCTCACGATAGCTCAGCCAGAAATTGTTATCCGTATGGCGGCGCCATGAACCTAAATGCACCTCATAAATCGAGATCGGCGCATCAAACTGATTGGCTTTTTGTCGTTCTTCGCCTGGCGTCACTTTCTCCGGCAGTCCGCAAATCATCGACGCCGTTTCCGGACGCATCTGCGCCTCAAAAGCATAGGGATCGGCTTTAATGCGCAGATTACCGTTCGCATCAAGCAGCTCGAATTTATACAGTTGTCCATTATGCGCGCCGGGGATAAACAGCTCCCAAATACCGCTCTCTTTGCGCAGACGCATCGGGTGGCGACGCCCATCCCAATAGTTGAATTGCCCGACAACCGAAACGCGACGAGCATTAGGCGCCCAGACGGAGAAACGGGTGCCGGTGACGCCATCCATCGTATCGGCGTGCGCGCCCAGCGTTTCATAAGGACGCAGGTGGGTGCCTTCCGACAATAGCCAGGCATCCATTTCCTGTATTAATGGACCAAAACGGTAAGGATCGTCGATGAGGTTCTGCTGTCCGTGCCAGGTCACGGCGAGCTGATAGCGAAAGAAATTTTTACGTCGGGGTAAAACGCCGCAGAAAAAACCGCGAGCGTCGAGACATTCCAGTTTGCCGACTTTACGTCCGGTTTTGGGCTCAATCACCCATACGTCGGTGGCGTCAGGTAAGAGGGCGCGGACTTCTAGTCCGGCTTGGGTCTGGTGCATTCCGAGTACGGAAAAAGGGTCCGCAAAATGTCCTGCAATTAGCGCATTAATCACGTCTCTATCGATACGACTGGACATGGTTTGTCATCCTGTTTTGTGGCGTCACTCCATCTCACTGAATTCAACATCAGGTAGTGACACTTCTTTGACCTGAACGGCGCAGCACACTGTGCATCCTATCTGCGTCGTCCTACCTTCAGGTTAGGCTTAATACCCGTGGGATTAAGCTACCCTTAAAGAATAGCCAATGCTCTGCTTAACTCCTGATAAAAATGAAACATCTGCGTTTACTCCTGTATTACGCAAAAAAAGGGTGACGATGCACCCCTGGTTTAACACAAATTTCCCCGCCGGATGGCGGCGCTGACGCGCCTTATCCGGCCTACAGAACCACACGCAGGCCCGATAAGCGCTGCAATAGCCACTACGCCAACTGGCGCAGCATTCGACGCAGCGGCTCGGCGGCGCCCCATAACAACTGGTCGCCTACGGTAAACGCCGACAAGAACTCTGGCCCCATGTTCAGCTTACGCAGACGACCAACCGGCGTAGTCAACGTGCCGGTCACCGCCGCCGGGGTTAATTCGCGCATAGTGATATCACGATCGTTCGGCACCACTTTCGCCCACGGATTATGTGCCGCCAGCAGTTCTTCCACCGTCGGAATGGATACCTCTTTTTTCAGCTTGATGGTGAACGCCTGGCTGTGACAGCGCAGCGCGCCGACGCGCACACACAAACCATCAACCGGAATCACAGAGGCAGTATTGAGAATCTTGTTGGTTTCCGCCTGGCCTTTCCACTCTTCGCGGCTCTGGCCGTTATCGAGCTGTTTGTCGATCCAGGGGATCAGGCTTCCCGCCAGCGGTACGCCAAAGTTATCAACCGGCAGCTCGCCGCTGCGGGTCAATGCCGTAACTTTGCGTTCAATATCAAGAATTGCGGAAGACGGCGTCGCCAGTTCATCGGCGACATGGCCATACAACTGACCCATCTGGGTTAACAGCTCGCGCATATGGCGCGCGCCGCCGCCGGAGGCGGCCTGATAGGTCGCGACGGATACCCAGTCAACGAGATTATGGGCAAAGAGACCGCCCAGCGACATCAACATCAGGCTAACGGTACAGTTACCGCCCACAAAGGTCTTCACGCCATTGTTCAGGCCGTCGGTAATCACGTCCTGGTTGACCGGGTCGAGAATAATAATGGCATCATCTTTCATGCGCAGCGTAGAAGCCGCATCAATCCAGTAACCCTGCCATCCGCTTTCGCGCAGCTTTGGATAAATTTCGTTGGTATAATCGCCGCCCTGGCAGGTCACGATGATATCGAGCGCTTTTAGCGCATCCAGATCAAAAGCGTCCTGTAGCGTGCCGGTGGAGGTGTCGCCGAAGGTGGGCGCCGCCTGTCCAAACTGGGAGGTAGAAAAGAAAACAGGGCGAATAGCGTCGAAATCGCGCTCCTCTACCATGCGTTGCATGAGAACAGAGCCGACCATTCCGCGCCAGCCGATAAAACCAACATTTTTCATAGCGTTTTTTTCCTGCAAAGAGATGTGCTGTGTATGCGCGCCAGTATCCTGTGGCGCATCCTTCACCATACAAAAAGCAGCCAAAGTCGCAAGTGAAATTAATCAATGATAGCGAAGCCATCAGTAATGCGACTTATCCTGCCTTACCGCGCAAGCAGAAAGTCCAGTGGCGATTATCAGGGAATTTGCGTTAGGAAGGGAATCATTTCCGTCGCTGTTTTATTGATCCTAATTATGGATCAGCGTAGAAATTTGCCTGCTTTTATGCGCGTACTGAAACATGGCGAGGCAAAATGTCGTTGGGCGATTGCCATGCACACCTCAATAAAAAAACCGGGTAGCGATTACGCCTTACCCGGCTTACGGTGTCGATATGTGCCCGTTTCCAGGCCCGGTAAGCACCGCGCCACCGGGCAACAAGACTCAGCTCAGCAGTTGGAAAGCAATCATCCCGACAATCGCGCCGACCGTACCGAGGATAGTTTCCATCATCGTCCAGGTTTTTAACGTCTGCGCTTCGGTCGCGCCGGTAAATTTACCGAACAGCCAGAAGCCAGCGTCGTTAACATGAGAAACCACAATTGAACCGCCGGCGATACAGATAGAGAGCGCAGCCATCTGCGCGCCGGAGAAATTCAGTTGCTCTATGACCGGCATCACCAGACCGACCGCGGTTAAACACGCCACGGTCGCGGAACCCTGAATGATGCGCACTGCCGCCGCCAGCACAAAGCAGGTAATGGCAATCGGCAGTCCCATACCGGTTAACGCTTCGCCCAGCGCCGGGCCGACGCCGGAGTCAACCAGTACCTGTTTGAACACCCCGCCTGCGCCAATCACCAGCAGGATAATGCCCGCCGGTTGCAGCGCGTGGCCACAGATTTCCATCACTTTGTCTTTCGGCATCCCCTGACGCATCGCCAGGCCATAAATCGCTACCAGACAAGCGACCAGAATCGCAGTGAAGGGGTGACCGATAAACTCAAACCATTCGTAAGCGGTGGAACCTTCCGGCACAAAACGCGCGGCGATCGTTTTCAGCCCTACCAGCACCAACGGCAGCAGGATCAGCGACAGGCTGAAGCCGAAAGAAGGCATTTTGCCTTCGCCCAGATGCGGCTCGGTAATGTCTTCCGGTACATGCAGTTCAACGTAACGGCTGATGAAATTGCCCCACAGCGGCCCGGCGATAATCATGCCCGGAATGGCTGCGCACAGGCCAATCAGGATCATCCAGCCAAAGTCAGCGTGCATTTGGGATGCCAGCAGCATCGGCGCAGGTCCCGGCAGCAGGAACGCTGCGGCAGCCGCCACGCCCGCAAACAGCGGAATGACCAGCTTCACCAGGTTCGTTCCGGTGTGGCGCGCCATTGAGAACGCCACGCTTATCAGCAGCACAATCGCCACTTCAAAGAACAGCGGTAGCGCGCAAATCAGACCGGCCAGGCCAATGGCATAATGCGCGCGGCTATGACCGAAAGATTTCAGCATCTTGACGGCAATCTGATCGACCGCGCCGGTCTCGTGCAGAATCTTGCCGAACATCGCCCCCAGCGCGACCACAATCGCCAGGAATCCCAGCGTGCCGCCCATCCCTTTTTCCATGGTCGCGGCGATTTTATCAAGCGGCATCCCTGAAAAAAGCCCCGCGCCCATCGAGACGACCATTAACGCGACGAAGGCGTGCATACGCGCCTTCATCACCAAAAACAGCAGCAGTAAGACGGAACCGACGGCGGTTAAAACCAGTGTTAATGTACTCACAGCGTACTGCCTTTATTGATGACCTCAATGGTGCTCGCCACGACGCCTTCCAGCGGCTGGTCGATATCCACCACCAGAACATCGCGTTCGTCGGCACCCGGCTCTTGCAGCGTTTCAAACTGCGTCACCAGCATTTGGGTTTTGAAGAAATGACCTTTGCGCGCTTTCAGACGGCTTTCAATGACGTCGAAATCACCTTTCAGGTAGATAAAGGAGAGGTTCGGGTTTCCCTCGCGCAGCAGGTCGCGATAGTGTTTTTTCAGTGCGGAGCAGACGATCAGCGAGATTTTATTGGTACGCTGCATCGCGAAAGCGGCGTCGTTCAGCGCCTGTAACCACGGTTTGCGGTCATCATCATTCAACGGCTCGCCGGAAGCCATTTTTTCAATATTGCAGCGCGGATGCAGAAAATCGCCGTCCAGAAACGCGGCATGAAGCTGATGCGCCACGGCGCTTGCGACAGCGGATTTACCGCTGCCTGATACGCCCATCAGAACGTAAACGTGGTGATCATGATTAGTCGTGCTCAAAGCGGGCCCCCACTCTACAAGTTGCAAAATTTGTTACGGGTAACTGTTATCGGTAACATTGTCCAACCGCACCATTCACGACGCAATGACCATTCGTGCCAAAAGTGAATAAGTGTGAGCTACTTCAAAGTTGTCAGACTAAATAGATCCGCCCGGTGACAAGGTGAAACCTAAATCTAACATTTTCGGCGTGACCGTTTCGCCGCGAATGCGGGCCAACAGACGTTCCGCGCCAATGCTGCCCATTCGCTCGCGTGGCGTCAGGACGCTTGCCAGACGCGGTTCCATCACCTGGCCGATGTCATGACCGTGGAACCCGGCGATCGCCATGTCGTCCGGGATTTTTAGCCCCAGGCGCTGGCATTCGAAGGCCGCCCCCACCGCCAGGTCATCGTTGGTGCAAAAAATACCGTCAAGCTGTGGGTATTCGCGTCGCGCCTGGCGCATGAGTTCGATACCGGAAGAGTAGGATGAAGATTGCTCCATCATCACACTGTAAGGAACCAGCCCTGCGTCCCGCATCGCCTGTTCATAGCCCTTCTGCTTGATGATAGTACGTTCGTCGAGGCGCGCCCCCAGATAGGCGATATGACGATGACCACGCGCGATAATCGCGGCGGTCATCTGACGGGCGGCCTCGAAGTTATCAAAACCGACGGCAATATCGAGACACGGCGACTGGCTGTCCATCAGTTCCACCACCGGAATCCCGGCGACTTCGATCATTTTTAAGGTGCGCGGCGTATGGGTACGCTCAGTGAGGATCAGGCCGTCGATATTCCAGGAGAGCATCGATTCCAGGCGCTCCTGCTCCATCTCCGGTTTATAGCCGTAGTGCGCCAGCATGGTTTGATAACCATGCGCGTCGGTGACAGCCTCAATGCCGCGTAACACTTCCGCAAAGACCTGGTTGGTTAAAGACGGCAGCAGAACGCCAATGGCGCGACTGGTGGCGTTGGAAAGAATGTCAGGCGCGCGATTAGGAATGTACCCGAGCTCATCAAGCGCAGCCGCAATTTTACCCCGCAGCGCGACGGAGACCTGCTCCGGATTACGCAAAAAACGGCTGACCGTCATTTTGGTCACGCCCACACGGTCGGCCACATCCTGAAGTACGGGTCTTTTCTTTTTCATCGTCCTGAAAGGTATAAAAGGGATAGATTTGCCCAGTTTACCACGGACATGCGGAATTAATGACAAACGATGAAAAGCCGGATGGCAACGCTTTCGCGTCTTATCCGGCCTACAAAAGGTTACAGCACGTTAAACTGGCGGCAAGTCAAACAGCAACACTTCACTGTCGCTGTCGGCATGAATCGAGATTGCCTGCTCATCCCAAATCGCCAGGCCGTCGCTGGTGGTGGCTTTGGTGCCGTTAATGGTCACGTTACCTTTTACCACCTGGATCCAGACGCGGCGCTCAGCGGCAATCTGATGCACCGACTGCTCATCTTTGAGCAGCGCCCAGCGGTACAGCTCCATATCCTGGTGGACCTTCAGCGAACCATCGCGAGCATCTGGCGAAAGCACCAGTTGCTTGCCCTGCGCGGCGTCGAAGCGGCGCTGTTCGTAGCGCGGCGTGATGCCGGTTTCTTGCGGAATGATCCAGATCTGGTACAGCCGCAGACGATCCGTTTTGCTCGGGTTGTACTCGGAGTGGCGAACGCCGGTCCCGGCGCTCATAATCTGGAATTCACCGGCCGGAACCTGTTCTTTATTGCCCATACTGTCCTGGTGTTCTACGGCGCCTTCCAGTACATAGGTCAAAATTTCCATGTCTTTATGCGGATGCGTGCCGAAACCCTGGCCTGCGTCGATCACATCGTCGTTAATCACACGCAGCGCCGAGAACCCCATAAAGTTCGGATCGTAATAATCGGCAAAAGAAAAGGTATGCCAGGAGTCAAGCCAGCCATGATTCGCATGACCGCGGTCGTTTGCTTTGCGTAAGTAGATCATTGTGTTCACCCCCAGATGTTTTCGATGGAATAAGTGTGGACTCATTCCGTCCGGGATCATAGAGGGTGAAAATTGACTCCTCTGTTCAAAAAATATGAATAAGCGCAGAGGAGTCTGTAAGGGCTATTTAGCCAGGGTTATCGTCGCAGGCGTTGCCTGTTCGAAGGCACGTTCGAGGATTTCCAGGTTGGTAAGAACTTCAGATTCCTTGACGTAATTAGGCGTACCGACGGTCAACGTCTGGTACAGCGCATCATAGACGCGACCATAGTCACCCGTTTCCGGTTTCACCTCTTCTTTCACCGTAACGCCGTCGTCATTGACATACTCCAGCACGCCGACGGATTCGTCAGCGGCGAAACCGGGTTCACCAGGCATAATGTTCGCTTTCAGGCTGGTTTCTTGTTGATCGATACCGTATTTCACAAACGAACCTTTGGTGCCGTGAACAATAAACTTCGGATAGTCGATTTTCACCAGATGGCTGGTTTTCACAATGGCTTTCAGGTCACCGTAGAACAATTGCGCTTCAAAGGTGTCATCCGGATTCGCTTTATTACGCAGGCTACGAATGTCATACGCGACATGATCCGGGCGGCCAAATAGCGAAATAATTTGATCCATAGTGTGGACGCCAAGTCCGTAGAAAGCGCCATCCTGCGGCAGGCCCGGTTTGGTTTCCGCCACGGGTCGGTAGTAGTCAAAATGGCTTTCAACTTCGACAATCTTGCCCAGTTTCCCGCTCTCAATCGCTTTTTTAGCAGTGAGAAAACAGGAATCAAAACGCCGATTCTGATACGGCGTGACGGTCAGTCCTTTGCTTCGCGCCAGGTCGAACAACACTTTTGCCTCCGCCAGCGTCGGCGTGAAAGGTTTCTCAACCAGCACATTTTTACCCGCTTCCAGCGCGCGTTTAGCGTATTCGAAATGGCTGTCAGCATGCGTACAGACGATCACCAGTTTTACCTGCGGATCGCCCAACACCTCATCCAGATCGCTGGTGAAGTGAATATGCGAATACTGCGGCGCCTGCTCTTCCGGTTTAGCGTGACGACGGAAAATATGCGCGACATGCCAGGTATCTTTCCGATTCAGAACATAGGGGAGATGGTAACGGGTGGTACTTTTGCCGAATCCAATAAATGCGCAGTGTAAGGTCATGAGACGATCCTTTTGAAGATGATTGTCTACACCATAGCGTAAAGCGTGAGGAGACTGAATGTTGGATTCTTTGCCGGATGCGGCGTTGCCTTTTTGGGCCTACAAAAGCAGATGCCTCAAGATCGGCCGTCGGCGTCGCGGTCAGTTTGTTCACGGCAAGCGCGCAGGGCCCGGAGCGTACTAAATGTACGTGAGGAGCACGAGCACTTCCCGGGGACAAAATGACAAGTAAGCCAGGCTGAAACAAAACCCAAAAAAAAAGCCAGCAAAAGCTGGCCAAAATAATACTGGAAGCAATGTGAGCAATGTCGTGCTTTCAGGTTCTCCGTAGGGGTTCCCCTGAATGCAAGGCAATAATAATCATTCTCATTCGCAGTTGTCTACTTCTTTTTGCAAAAAAAATGCGGTTGACGGAATTTTCTTTCTCAGCGAGTGTAAATACACAATTAACCCTGCAGGAGATAAGGAATGAGTGAAATAGTGATACGCCACGCTGAACCGAAAGATTACGATGCCATTCGTCAGATCCACGCCCAGCCGGAGGTGTACCACAACATGCTACAGGTTCCTCATCCTTCCCTCGAAATGTGGCAGGCGCGGCTAACCGAGCAAGCCGGGGTTAAACAACTGGTTGCCTGCATTGACGATATTGTCGTTGGCCATCTTTCTATTCAGGTCACCCAACGTCCTCGCCGCAGCCACGTGGCCGATTTTGGCATCTGCGTGGATGCCCGGTGGCACAATCGCGGCATTGCCAGCGCGCTGATCCGCACGATGATCGACATGTGCGACAACTGGCTGCGCGTTGACCGTATTGAGTTAACGGTGTTTGTTGATAACGAGCCCGCCGTGGCGGTGTATAAGAAGTACGGCTTTGAAATCGAAGGCACCGGTAAGAAATACGGCCTGCGCAACGGTGAGTACGTTGATGCGTACTTTATGGCGCGCGTGAAATAACGCTTCCCCGCCCCACCCTGTGGGGCGAAACGTCACAAACCTTCACAACATTCCAGTTATTGCAACCTACTTCCCCTATATCAAAACAATAACCATCTGAATTTCATGGTTATTACCACTTTAAGCTTTATCACCGTTTTTTCCGTAATTTTAGCAATATTAATATTACATTTTTGTTTTTTTTTGGTTTCTGCCATCACTTTATGGTGACAATCACAACAATATACTCCTCCCGGGACTAATTTAACCACGGTGAGGTAAAAAATGAAATTTGAACGCCATCATAGAATATTGAAGGAACTCAGTATTTCGGGAGTTGTAAAAGTTTCAAATCTGGCGAAAAGTCTCAAGGTAACAAAGGAAACTATTCGTTCAGATCTCAATGAACTTGCCGGACAGGGATATCTTACTCGCTGTCATGGTGGTGCATTTATTACCCTTGATTCTCTTGATAACGTCGCAAAAAATGAAATTGCTTATGTGCTGGAAAAATATGAATCAGCGCAGAAAATAAAAAAAGGTCTCTCTGCCATGAAAAATAATGTATGTGTTATTGGCTCGTTCAATGTTGATATTATCAGTTATCTACCGAGATTACCCTCAACGGGAGAATCATTGCTGGCCGATAAATTTATTTTTTCACCCGGCGGTAAGGGATGTAATCAGGCATTAGCAGCAAGCTATGCCGATTCTGATGTGCATTTTATTACTAAAGTCGGCTCAGATCATTTTAGTGATTACGCCATTAATTTTATAAACTCATCAAAAATCCATAAAAGTGTTATCTACCAGACCAAAGAAACACAAACAGGTACAGCAACCATCATGGTGAATGGAGATACCGGAGATAACGTCATCGCTATCTACCCTGGCGCCAACATGACAATTTCCCCTGATGAAATCACCATTCAGAAAGAAGCCATTGTTCATTCAGATATTGTTCTTGTCCAACTGGAGACGAATTACGAAGCGCTGCAGCAAACAATTCGTCTCGCACAAAAAAATGACATACCGGTCATCATCAATCCAGCGCCGTACAATGACATGGTTAACACCATCATTGATAACATTGATTATATTACGCCAAATGAAACGGAAGCAGGCCTGCTGGCCAATATGGCGGTTAATGATATCGAATCAGCCAAATGCGCGGCCAAAATTATTCATCAGAAAGGCGTCAAAAATACCATTATTACATTAGGTAGCAAAGGTTCGCTTGCTTATGATGGCACACAATTCATCTATTCCCCGGCATTTCCGGCAGTTGTAAAAAATACGGCGGGAGCGGGTGACGCTTTCAATGGCGCCCTCGCATCTGGTCTTGCAAAAGGAAAGTCACTGGCATCCGCATTGTGCTACGCCAGCGCATTTGCCTCACTTGCGGTTGAAACGCCTAATGCCTCTGATATGCCGGAAAACGACTCCGTTCTTCATCGTATTCAGGGTTCACATTACAAACAAACTATCTCTACTCACTAAATCAAGGAGCAGACTATGAACAATACGCAGAAAAAACTAAAGGTGCTCTTTATTGGAGAATCCTGGCATATTCATATGATTCATTCAAAAGGTTATGACAGTTTCACCTCCAGTAAATATGAAGAAGGCGCTACATGGTTACTGGAATGCTTGAGGAAAGGCGGCGTTGATATTGATTACATGCCTGCCCACACGGTACAAATTGCCTTTCCAGAGAGTATTGACGAATTAAACCGTTACGATGTTATTGTTATTAGCGACATTGGTAGTAATACCTTCCTGTTGCAAAACGAGACATTTTATCAGCTAAAAATAAAACCAAACGCTCTGGAGTCCATTAAAGAGTACGTCAAAAATGGCGGTGGACTACTCATGATTGGTGGCTATCTGTCGTTCATGGGTATTGAGGCAAAAGCCAATTATAAGAACACCGTTCTTGCTGAGGTTCTGCCAGTTATTATGCTTGATGGCGATGACCGGGTAGAAAAGCCCGAGGGTATCTGTGCTGAGGCTGTCTCACCTGAACATCCTGTTGTTAACGGGTTCTCAGATTATCCGGTATTTCTTGGATATAACCAGGCCGTCGCCAGAGACGATGCCGATGTCGTATTAACAATAAATAATGACCCATTGTTAGTGTTCGGTGAATACCAACAGGGTAAAACCGCCTGCTTTATGAGTGACTGCTCCCCACACTGGGGAACCCAGCAGTTTATGTCATGGCCGTTTTATACCGACCTGTGGGTCAACACGCTTCAATTCATCGCCAGAAAATAAAAAACAATGGAGTAACGAAAGTTACTCCTTTTATAAAATATAAGGATTGATGTATGAACAAGAATAAGTACTCAACCCCCTTACTGATGCTTGCCACCATCTTAGCCGGTATGCTTTCCCCGATGCAGTCTGCCGTTAATGGGCAGTTAGGACATTGGTTACAAGACGGTAATGCTTGCGCAGTAATCTCGTTTGCCAGCGGTCTGGTCGTCATGTTTTTTATTATTATTGCGCGCAAAGAAACACGCCAGCAATTCGCCTCAATCCCTACTCTGATTAAAAAGAGAAAAATCCCGCTATGGAATTGGTTTGCAGGATTATGCGGGGCGATGGTCGTATTTTCTGAAGGCGCATCCGCCAGCGCGCTGGGCGTTGCCACCTTTCAAACGGCATTAATTTCCGCCCTGCTCCTTTCCGGACTGCTGTGCGACCGTTTTGGCATCGGTGTGGAGGAGAAGAAATATTTTACGCCATGGCGCATTACTGGCGCATTGTTCGCCGTTATCGCCACCATTTTTGTCGTGTCGCCACAGTGGCACTCAACCTCGTTTATCCTGCTCGCTATCCTCCCCTTTTTGGCAGGGTTACTCGCTGGCTGGCAGCCTGCGGGGAATGCGAAAGTCGCCGAGGCAACGGGCTCCATGCTGGTGTCCATTACATGGAACTTCATCGTCGGCTTTTGTGTCCTGGGCGCGGCGCTGGCGATACGTATCGCATTAGGCCATGTCACCATCCAGTTACCCGATACATGGTGGATGTATCTCGGTGGTCCGCTGGGTCTGCTGTCCATCGGGCTAATGGCGATTCTGGTGAGAGGCTTAGGGCTATTGATGCTGGGCGTAGCGTCAACAGCAGGCCAACTGCTTGGCTCAGTGCTAATTGATGAATTGATCCCTTCATTAGGCAATACGGTCTACCTGGTCACCATCATCGGTACGCTGTTCGCGTTAGTCGGTGCGATTGTGACCACCATCCCTGAATACAGAGCATCCAAAATGGCGCAAAGAATAGAGGTGTCAGAATGAAAGGTTTCCTGCAAACCGTAACAGGCCCGGTGGCGCATACGGATATGGGGCTGACGCTACCGCATGAACATCTGTTTAACGATCTGTCTTCGGTCGTAGACGAGCCACATTATGCTTTTTCACAGCAACTGGTGGGAAAGAAAGTCAGTGCTGACCTGCAGTGGGGACTGAAACACGACCCATACTGCTGCGCCGATAACATGGACCGCAAAGAGATTGATGATGTTATCTTCGAAATCAATAACTTTATGTCTTTGGGCGGCAGGACGATTGTCGACGCCACCGGATCAGAATCCATTGGACGGGACGCCTCAGCGCTGCGAGAAGTTGCCTTAAAAACGGGTTTGAATATCGTTGCGTCATCCGGACCTTATCTGGAGAAATTTGAAAGTACCCGGATCCATAAACCTGTTGAGCTGTTAGCCTCACTCATTGATAAAGAACTGAATCAGGGTATTGGCGAGACGGATATTCGCGCTGGCATGATCGGTGAAATCGGCGTATCCCCCGCGTTTACCCAAGCGGAGCGTAACAGCCTGCGGGCAGCGTCTCTGGCACAATGTAACAACCCCCACACGGCAATGAATATCCATATGCCGGGGTGGCTGCGGCTGGGGGATGAGGTGCTGGATATCGTGCTGGAAGAAATGAACGTCTCTCCGGCAAAAGTCTCGCTGGCGCATTCGGACCCTTCAGGAAAAGATGTCGTCTATCAACGTAAAATGCTCGACCGTGGCGTATGGCTTGAATTTGACATGATTGGTCTGGACATCACCTTCCCAAAAGAAGGTGTCGCGCCGGGCGTTCAGGAGACCGCAGATGCAGTAGCGAATCTGATTGCACTGGGTTACGCCGACCAAATCGTTTTAAGCCATGATGTTTTTCTCAAACAGATGTGGGCGAAAAATGGCGGAAATGGCTGGGGGTTTGTCCCGAATGTCTTCCTCGCCTATCTGGCTGCTCGCGGAGTAGACAACGATACTCTGCGCAAGCTTTGTATTGATAATCCAGCCCGATTACTCACGGCATAATCTGCAAATAGCCCGGTGTCTGACACCGGGCCTGGAATTAAAAATCAGTATCCCGCCGTTAAATCATCCACCGAACGCGGGTCGGAAGCGCCATACAGTTCACCATCCGGTCCAACCATAATACTTTGGGTGCTGCCCATCGCTTCTTTCAGCGCCACTTTCTGCCCTTTCTGTTCCAGCAACTTTAGCGTATCGGGGCTGAAGCCCTTTTCTACCCGCAGTTCGTCCGGAAACCATTGATGATGGAAACGCGGCGCGTTGGTCGCTTCGGCGACGTTCATGCCAAAATCAATGCTATTCACTACCATTTGCAGCACAGTAGTGATGATTCGACTCCCGCCAGGGCTGCCGGTCACCAGCCAGGTTTTGCCCTCTTTAACGACGATAGTGGGCGACATCGACGACAGCGGACGCTTCTTCGGACCGACCGCGTTAGCATCGCCGCCCACCAGGCCATAAACATTAGGTACACCGGGTTTAGCAGAAAAATCATCCATTTGATTATTCAGCAGAATACCGGTATTTCCCGCCACAATTCCTGTGCCGAAGGTGGTGTTCAGGGTATAGGTCACCGCCACAGCATTGCCGTCTTTATCCACCACCGAGAAGTGGGTGGTCTGGTTGCTTTCATACGGGGCGAGCTTGCCCGGTTTTATCTGGCTGGAAGGTTTGGCCTTGTTGATATCAATTTGATCGGCCAGCGTTTTCGCATAGGCTTTGTGGGTCAGCGCCTGCCACGGCACTTTCACAAAGTCCGGATCGCCCAGATACTCTGAGCGGTCAGCGTAGGCGTATTTTTCCGCTTCCGCCATGATTTGCATGGCATCGGCGCTGCCAAAGCCGTACTTCTTCATGTCGAAATTTTCAAGAATATTAAGGATCTGTACGATGTGAATACCGCCCGAGGATGGCGGCGGCATGGAGAAGACCTGATACCCGCGATAGTCACCGCTGATTGGCGTACGCTCAACGGCTTTATAGTTGGCTAAATCCTCTTTGGTCATCAGACCGCCGTTCTTCTGCATTTCTCCGGCTATTTGGTCAGCAATCGCCCCTTTATAAAACGCATCCGGGCCGTTTTCGGCAATCATTTCCAGGCTTTTCGCCAGATTCTTCTGGACCAGCTTATCGCCTTTTTTCAGCGGCTCGCCGTCTTTCCAGAAAATGGCTTTGCTGTTCTCATGGTTGAGGATCACTTCGCTGCCGTAAGTTTTTAAGTCGTTGGCCAGCGCATCGTTAACCACAAAACCCTCTTCCGCCAGCTTCATCGCCGGACGCACCACTTTATTCAGCGGCATCGTGCCGTATTTCTCCAGCGCCAGCGAGAACCCCGCCACGGTACCCGGCGTACCGGATGCCAGATGCGACGTCAGCGACTTTTTCGCATCGGCGTTACCCTGATCGTCGAGGAACATATCACGGGTCGCGCCAGCAGGCGCCATTTCACGAAAATCGATCGCCGTGGTAGCGCCATCTTTAGTGCGCAGCAGCATAAATCCCCCGCCGCCCAGATTTCCGGCTTGCGGATGCGTGACAGCCAGCGCATAGCCCACGGCGACGGCGGCATCCACGGCATTACCGCCCTGCTTTAAGATATCCACGCCAACCTGCGTCGCCATTGCATCCACCGAGGCCACCATCCCTTGCGTCGCCCGCACAGGATGAAAGACATCTTCTTCAACACCATAGGAGACTGGCGGCGCGACGGGAGGATTGGCCACCGCGCTAAACGTCCCCCCGGCCAGCAGAGCGGCGATCGCCACCCAGCGCATAAACGTTGGTTTCATCGTTGTTTTTCTCCAGATAAATGGGTGTATGTCCCGTTTAATCCTGGCCCACAACGCTTAAAAAATCATCATCATGGCGAAATAGAGGTACACTTAAAAAGAGGCCTCATCGGGAGGAGACGACAATGAAACGCTTACTACTTATTACGGCTTTGTTACCCTTTGCTGTATTGGCCCAGCCAATTAACACTATGAATAATCCTAATCAGCCAGGTTATCAGATCCCCAGCCAGCAGCGTATGCAGACGCAGATGCAAACGCAGCAGATTCAGCAGCAGGGTATGTTGAAACAACAGATGCAAACGCAGGCGCGCAGCCAGCAGCAAAATCTACAGTCGCAGTTGAATGCCAATACGCAGCGGGTTCAGCAGGGACAGCCGGGCAACGGTATGCTCGGTCAGCAAACGCTGCCCAATACGCAGGGCGGAATGCTCAGCGGCAGTGGAAATCCGGACCGGATGCTAAACCATTCCCAGCCAATGTTGCAGCAGGACAGCGGGACGCCGCAGCCTGACATCCCGCTGAAAACCATCAGCCCTTAAAACTGACGGCCCTTAAAACTGAAAGTGAGGGCCGATGTCATCAATGCGATCGGTGCAGATACAATCCACGCCCCAGCGCAGCAGCTCTGCCGCCCGCTGGGGCTGATTGACGGTATACACCAGAATCCGCAGACCCGCGGCTTTAATCTCTTGCACTCGCGTCTCATCGAGTAATTTATGGTTGAGATGGAGGGAAACACAGCCCAGACGGGTCGTCAGTTCACGCCAGTCTTCACGCCATTTATCCAGCAGTAACCCGCGCGGCAGTTCAGGTGCTGCCGCCTGCGCCGCTTCCAGCGCCTCTATCTCAAAGGAAGAAAGCAGCGGCGGCGTCATCCCGGCCCACAGTTCGCGGGCGGCCAACGCCACGACGCGTCCTGTTAGCCTTCCGCTCCCCGTTGTCGGTTTGATCTCAATATTCGCCATCATGCCGTGTTTACGGCAGCGCTCCGCCACCTGCGAGAGCAGCGGCAGCGGCTCGCCTTTAAATTCGCCGCTAAACCAACCGCCAGCGTCCACACGCAATAAATCCTGCCAGTTCAACTCGCCCGCCACGCCCCAACCATTGCTGGTGCGCTCCAGGTTATCGTCATGCAGCAGGAAAATTTCGCCGTCTTTCGACAGCTTGGCATCAAACTCAATCATGGTGTGCCCGTATCGCGCGCCCACGTCAATCGCCGCCAGAGTGTTTTCCGGCGCCAGTTTACCGCCGCCGCGATGGGCGACAATGTGGGGATAAGGCCAGTTACTCATACACGTTGTCCTGTTTCGCCATCAAAAAGATGTCGCTGATGTTCCGGCAGATGCAGCCATAGCGTACTGCCCGCCGCCGGGCGCTGCTGATGCGCCAACCGCACCACCAGTTTCTGATCGCCCCAGCGCCCATGCGCCAGATTATCCGCGCCCAGAATCTCCAGCGTATCTACCGTTAGCGGCACGCCGCCTTCCGCCTGCGAGCTTAACGCAATATGCTCCGGTCGGATACCCAGCGTCATGTTACGTCCGGCATGACCCCGATAGTCCGCACCTATCGGTAACGCCAGACCGCCAGGCAATTCGAAACGGTCGCCGGAAGCGCTGATAACGCCATCCAACAGGTTCATCGCCGGGCTGCCGATAAAGCTCGCCACGAAGCGACTGGCCGGTTTTTCATATACCTCTACCGGCGTGCCAATCTGTTCTGCGACGCCTTTATTCATCACCATCACCCGCTGGGCCAGCGTCATCGCCTCTACCTGATCGTGAGTAACATAGAGCGAGGTGGTACGAAGACGACGATGCAGATGTTGTAACTCCAGACGCATCTGCACGCGCAGCTTGGCGTCGAGGTTAGAGAGCGGTTCGTCGAATAAAAAGACTGCCGGCTCGCGGACGATCGCGCGCCCCATTGCCACGCGCTGCCGTTGACCGCCGGAAAGCTCGCGTGGACGGCGTTTAAGCAGGCCGTCCAGCTCCAGAATGCGCGCCGCCTCCCGCACACGTTCTTCAATATGCGCTTTGCTCATACCACGAATTTTTAGTCCCCACGCCATGTTCTCCTCTACGCTCATATGGGGATAGAGAGCATAGTTCTGAAATACCATCGCGATGCCGCGATCTTTGGGCTCCATCTCGGTGACCCGTTTGCGATCAATCCAGATATCGCCGCTGGTCACGCGTTCCAGACCAGCCACCATCCGCAACAACGTTGATTTGCCGCAGCCGGACGGCCCGACCATCACGATAAATTCGCCATCCGCCACGTCCAGCGTCAGCGGTTGAATGACCTGGGTTTTGCCGTCCCAGCTTTTGGTTACTGCCTGTAGTTTTAAACCAGCCATTTTATTTCTCACTATCGACCAGGCCACGCACAAACGCGCGCTGCATGGCTAACACAATTACGACCGGAGGGATAAGGGTGAGCAGCATTGCCGCCATCACCTGGTTCCATTGCGTGGTACCTTCGCCGGTGGCGATCATCCCTTTGATACCCGCTACGGCAGTGCCAAGATTCACGTCGGTGATAATCAACAGCGGCCACAGATACTGGTTCCAGCCGTAGATAAAGGTGATGACGAATAACGCCGCCAGGTTGGTTTTTGACAGCGGCAACACGATGTCGCGGAAAAAGCGCATCGGCGACGCGCCGTCAATACGGGCCGCCTCCACCAGTTCATCCGGAAGCGTCATGAAGAACTGACGAAACAGGAAAGTGGCGGTAGCGGACGCCATCAGCGGTAGCGTCAGACCAGCATAGCTGTCGAGCATTTTCAGGTTGGCGATCACTTCTACCGTCGGGAAGATACGCACTTCAACCGGCAGCATCAGGGTGATAAAAATCATCCAGAAGAACAGGTTACGCAGGGGAAAACGAAACCAGACGATGGCGAATGCGGAAAGCATAGATACCGTGATTTTGCCTACCGTAATGCTGAACGCCATAATGAAACTGTTAAGCATCATCAGCCAGAATGGCGCGCTATTAACACCGACGCCGTTGACCCAAATAGTTTTGATATTCTCCAGTAACTGCGTGCCGGGAAGCAGCGTCATCGGCGTCTCAAACACCGCACGGTCGTCCAGCGTCGCCGCGACAAACGCGACATACAGCGGAAACAAAATGACCGCGATCCCCAGAATCAGCATGGTATGGCTGAATATTGTCAGCCCGCGACGATTCTCTATCATTGGTAACGCACCTTACTTTCCACATAGCGGAACTGCACCACCGTCAGAATGATGACGAGGAACATCAACACTACCGACTGCGCGGCGGACGCCGAGAGATCCAGGCCGGTAAACCCTTCGCGATAAATCTTATAAATCAGCGTCGTAGTGGCTTGTACCGGCCCGCCGGCGGTCGCGGCGTCGATCACCGGGAAGGTGTCGAAAAAGGCGTACACCAGGTTGACCACCAGCAGGAAGAAACTGACCGGCGCAATAAGCGGCAAAGAAAGCCGGAAGAAACGACGAATCGGCCCGGCGCCGTCAATGGCCGCCGCTTCCACCAGCGAGCGGGGAATGGATTGCAGCGCGGCAAAGAAGAATAAAAAGTTGTAACTAATCTGCTTCCAGACTGACGCAAATACCACCAGGAACATCGCCTGACCGCTGTTTTGCGCGTGGTTCCAGTCATAGCCGAATTCGCCAAGGAAATGGGTGATTAATCCCCGCCCCGGGTTAAACAGGAAAATCCACAATACGGCGGCGACGGCGGGCGCGACGGCATAAGGCAGCAGCATCAGCGTCTGATAAAAACGGCTGCCGCGCACCACGTAATCCACCAGGGCGGCGAAAAACAGCGAGACCAGCAGGCCGCTAAACGTGACCAGCGCGCTGAATTTAATCGTCGTCCAGAAGGCGTCGAGATAATAACTGTCGTGAAAAAGCGCGACGAAATTCTCCAGCCCGACAAATTGGCTGGAAAAACCAAACGGATCGACGCTTTGCAGCGAATACCACAGCGCTTCGCCCGCAGGCCAGATAAAGAAAATAACGGTGATAACCAACTGCGGGGCAACCAGTAAATACGGCAGCCAGCGCGAGCGGAACACCGGACGGGATGATGACATGAAGGTTCTTTTCCTGGAAGGTGCCGGATGGCGGTGCATGCACCTTATCCGGCACTTATACACTTAAGATTTGCTCGCTTTCTCAAAACGACGCAGCAACTGATTCCCGCGATCCACTGCGGTATCCAAAGCCTGTTGTGGGGTTTTCTTCCCGGTCCAGACGCTTTCCAGCTCTTCGTCCACGATGGTACGAATCTGCGGCATATTGCCCAGACGCAAGCCTTTGGTGAAGGGTAACGGCGGCTTATTCAACATCTGGCGAGTGGCGATATCCGCACCGGGGTTTTTATCGTAATAACCCTGCTCGCGGGTCAGCTCGTAGGCGGCGGTGGTAATCGGCAGGTAGCCGGTTTTTTGATGCCATTCAGCAGCGTTTTCCGGTTTTGCCAGGAAGTCGAGGAATTTGGCGACGCCGGTATAGGTTTCTTTATCTTTACCCTGCATGACCCATAGGCTGGCTCCGCCGATAATGGCGTTTTGCGGCGCGCCCTTGATATCAGCGTCGTACGGCATCATACCCACGCCATAGTTAAATTTGGCATACTGGCGGATATTGGCGAGCGAGCCGGAGGACGCGGCTGTCATCGCGCAGTCACCGTTATAAAACTTCTCGGTAGACTCGTCCTTACGCCCAACATAGCTAAAATCGCCTTTCTTATTCATCTCTTCCAGCAGCGCGATATGTTTCACCTGCTCTGGCTTATTAAACTCCAGCACCGCATCTGTACCGTCAAAGCCATTGTTTTTACTGGCGAAGGGGAGACCGTTCCAGGCGCTGAAGTTTTCCAGTTGGATCCAGCCTTGCCAGCCGCTGGCGTAACCGCATTTCATGCCTGCCGCTCTCAATTTCGCGGTATAGTCAGCCAGCTCCTGCCAGGTTTTCGGCGGCTGCTCCGGATCTAAACCGGCTTTCTTAAAGGCGTCTTTGTTGTAGTACAGTACCGGCGTGGAGCTGTTAAAGGGCTGGGAGAGCAGATGCCCGCTTTTAGCATCGGTGTAGTAGCCTGCAACGGTCGGTACAAACTGGGACTCGTCAAAGTTAATACCGGCGTCTTTAAACACTTCATAAACCGGCTTAATGGCTTTCGAGGCCATCATGGTCGCCGTCCCAACCTCATAAACCTGCAATATTGCCGGCGCGTTGCCGGTACGGAATGCCGCGATCCCGGCGCTCAGGTTCTGTTCATAGTTCCCCTTATAGACCGGAACGATTTTGTAATCCGGATTGGCCTGGTTGAAACGTTGCGCCAGTGAATCAACTTCTTTGCCTAACTCCCCTTCCATTGAATGCCAGAATGGAATAGTGGTGACGGCCAACGCCTGACCCGTAAATGCCAGACTCAGCGCCAGTCCTAAAGCTGTATGTCGTAACGATATCATCGGTTATCTCTCTTTTTGTGCCGGGATGCGCGATATCACGCGTTTTATGTTCGCGGGGGTAACATGACATGCTCGAATGACAGAAAAATAACTTTTTTATTACAAAAAAAAGATAGTAAGGCGACAGAGAGATGGCAAGGCAGCGAAAGCGCCGGAAAAGAAAAGTGGGAGCTACGGCACGGATAGGTACGACATTATTCTCGGGGGCGGCGCACATGCCGTAACCCAACCAGGCGGAGCGTCGCCGGGATTAACGTCTCAGGCACGTAAGCGAACGGCAATTTGCTCCAGCGTAAGCCGCCCTGCCGCCGCATCGACTGTCATATCGACAAAATCCGGATTCGCAGCGAGTGAGATCCCGTTACGCTTTAAAAACAGCAGCGTAATAAATAAGGCGGTACGTTTGTTACCATCATTGAAGATATGCCCACGGGATATAGCGAGCAAATGCATTGCCGCCAGCAGCCACACGTCGGTCACCCCTTCATATTCGATTTGCTTGAGTACCCGGTACATTAGCGCTTCCGCGCGGCCAGGATCAGGCATGCCTGTTACACCAGGCGTAACGCGGAGAAGCCTGTCGTGAAACTGAATTATCTCTTCCGCTGAGATAAGTTGTAGGGTCATTTATCCGCCAGCTCCCTGAGCTCATTGCCATGAACCGCCATAATGGCAGCAAACTCATCATCCATTCGCGCCGTCTGATAACGCTCAAACTCCTCGGCGCTGATGATCACTGCGGACTTATGCCCACGACGCGTGATGGTAACAGGCCCCCCCGTCACCGCACTTTCCAGGACTTCGGCCAGATTTTGCCGCGCTTCGCTATAGTTAACCGTACGCATAAACATCTCCCCAGTTGTACATGTTTATTGTACAACAAACATGTACAAAAAAAGAGCCATCAGGCTCTTTTGAAAAATTTTACCGCTTGCCGTTACCGGGGGCGGCGCACGCGCTTCCCCCCTGGCACAGTCTAACCGCCCAGATAGGCGCTGCGCACCGCTTCGTTCGCCAGCAGTGCATCACCGGTATCGGATAGCACCACGTGGCCGTTTTCCAGCACATAACCGCGGTCGGCGAGCTTCAGCGCCTGGTTGGCGTTCTGCTCGACAAGGAAGATGGTCATACCCTGCTCGCGCAACTGCTCAATGGTGTCGAAGATCTGCTGGATGATGATCGGCGCCAGCCCCAGCGACGGTTCATCCAGCAGCAATAGCCTCGGCTGGCTCATCAGCGCGCGGCCAATCGCCAGCATCTGCTGTTCGCCGCCGGACATGGTGCCCGCTCGCTGGATACGGCGCTCATGCAGGCGCGGAAACAGCTCGTACACCCATTTGATACGCTCCTGAAACCGATCGCGCTCGGCAAAAAAACCGCCCATCGCCAGGTTCTCTTCTACCGTCATCCGCGAGAAGACGCGCCGCCCTTCCGGCACTATCGCCACCGCTTCACGCATGATTTTCGCCGTCTGCCAGTCGGTTATGTCTTTACCGTCAAACACCACCCGTCCGCTGGAGGCGCGCGGATCGCCGCACAAGGTGCCAAGCAGCGTCGTTTTCCCCGCGCCGTTAGCGCCAATCAGGGTAACGATTTCCCCCTGGTTGATGTGCAGACTGACGTCGTGCAGCGCCTGAATCTTGCCGTAGTGGGCGCTGACTTTTTCAAACGTTAACATCGTTTTTTCCATCTTATGCCTCACCCAGATAAGCGCGGATGACGTCCGGGTTGTTGCGGATCTCTTCCGGCGTGCCGTTCGCCAGCGGCGTGCCCTGGTTCACCACGTAAATGCGATCGGAAATGCCCATCACCAGCTTCATATCGTGTTCAATCAGCAAGATAGTGGTGTTGTGATGGTTACGTAGTTCGGCAATCAGCTCATCCAGCTCTTTGGTCTCTTTCGGGTTAAGGCCAGCCGCCGGTTCGTCGAGCATCAGAATTTCTGGCTGCGTCACCATGCAGCGGGCAATCTCCAGCCGGCGCTGGTCGCCGTAGGCCAGATTACTGGCCTGGCGGTTGGCATGTTCCAGCAGGCCAATACGCTCAAGCCAGGTCGCCGCGCGGTCCAGCGCTTCGCTTTGCGCGCGGCGGAAAGCGGGCGTTTTCAACAGGCCGGAAAAGAGGCCCGTTTTCAGTTGCTGGTGCTGCGCCACCAGCAGATTTTCAATCACCGTCATTTCGCGAAACAGGCGCACATGCTGGAAAGTGCGTACCACGCCCATGCGGGCGATCTGCTGGCCCGGCAATCCTTCCAGATGCCGCTCGCGCAACGTGATCGTACCGCCTGTCGGCTTATAAAAACCGGTCAGGCAGTTAAACACCGTCGTTTTACCCGCGCCGTTAGGGCCAATCAGCGACACAATTTCCCGCTCACGCAATTCCAGCGATACATTGTTGACCGCCAGCAAACCGCCAAAGCGCATCATCAGGCCGTTAACCGCTAATAATGGCTGACTCATGCCTGCTCTCCTTTCGCCTGACCACTTTTCAGCTTCAACTGCGGACGCGTCATCGGCAGCAATCCCTGCGGGCGCCAGATCATCATCAACACCATCAAACCGCCGAGCATCAACATGCTGTATTCGTTGAAGTCGCGCATCAACTCGCGCGACACCACCAGCAGAACCGCCGCCAGGATCACCGCAAACTGCGAGCCCATTCCGCCCAGCACCACAATCGCCAGCACGAAGGCGGATTCGGCGAAAGTGAAGGATTCCGGGCTGACAAAGCCCTGGCGGGCGGCAAACAACGTCCCGGCGAAACCGGCAAACGCGGCGCTGATAGTAAAAGCGGTCAGCTTGATGCGCGTCGGGCTTAAACCTAATGAGCGACAGGCGATCTCATCTTCACGCAACGCTTCCCACGCCCGGCCCAGCGGCATACGCAGCAGGCGGTTAATGACAAACAGCGACAGGACCACCAGCAACAGGGCCACCAGATAGAGGAAAATGACCCGGTCGGATGGGTCGTACTTCACGCCAAAGAAATTGCTGAAGGTATCCCAGCCGCCTTCGCGGGTGCTGCGGCTAAACTCCAGACCAAACAGCGTCGGTTTCGGGATCTGGCTGATGCCGTTCGGGCCGCCGGTAATTTCAGTGTTGTTGAGCAGCAGGATACGGACGATTTCGCCGAAGCCGAGCGTCACAATCGCCAGATAGTCGCCGCGCAGACGCAGTACCGGGAAGCCGAGCAGGAAACCAGCAGCGGCGGAGACCAGTCCCGCCAGCGGCAGGCAGGTCCAGAAACCCAAACCATAATAGTGGTTGAGCAGCGCAAAGGTATAAGCGCCGATGGCGTAAAAGCCGCCGTAGCCCAATACCAGCAGACCGGACAGCCCCACCACCACGTTCAGCCCCAGACCGAGGATGATATAAATCATGGTCATGGTGGCGATATCGACGCTACCGCGCGACACCATAAACGGCCATGCCACGGCGATAACCAGCAGCGCCATCAGAAACAGCTTTTGCTTAACGGTAGAGCCATCGATCGCCGGCAGAATAAACTTCGGTCCGGAGACGTGCTTCACCGCTTTCTGGAACATCGGACGCAGCAACTGAAAGAAAAAAACCACTGCCGTACCGATAAAGATCCACTGCCAGCGGATGTCGGCGGCGGTATCCACCACCAGTTTGGTGCCGTCCAGCTCCAGTTGTACGCCCATGAAGACGCCAGCCAGAACGAAGAACATCGCCGCAGAGAACAGAGCCATCGCAATATGCATCGGTTTCATACTTTCTCTACCTCCGGACGCCCCAGGATACCGGTCGGCATCACCAGCAGTACCAGAATCAGCAGAGCGAACGATACGACATCTTTATATTCGGTACTTAAATATGCAGACGAGAGCGCTTCGGCGACGCCCAAAATCAGACCGCCGATCATCGCGCCCGGAATGCTGCCAATCCCGCCCAGCACCGCCGCGGTGAACGCTTTCATCCCGGCCATAAAACCGATGTAGGGGTTAATTACGCCATAGAACTGACCGAGCAGCACGCCCGCCACCGCCGCCATTGCCGCGCCGATAACAAACGTTAGCGCAATGACGCGGTCGGTATTAATGCCGAGCAGGCTGGCCATTTTCAGATCCTCCGCGCAGGCGCGGCAGGCGCGGCCCATCCGGGAGTAGCGAATGAAAATGGTGAGCGCCAGCATAGCCAGAAAGGTGACTATCCAGATAACCGCCTGCATGGTGGTGATGGACGCGGAAAAGTTTTCGCTGCTGCCCACAATCCACTGGCCGTTAAACAGGCTGGGTAACGCCACGTCGCGCGAACCTTCCGTCAGGCTGACGTAGTTTTGCAGGAAGATGGACATCCCGATGGCGGAAATCAGGGCAATCAGGCGCTTGGAGTTGCGCACGGGCCGGTAAGCGACTCGCTCGATACTCCAGCCGTAGGCGCTGGCAATAATAATCGCACCGATAAATCCAGCGGCCACCAGGAGCCAACTGGTGTCTATTCCCATCATCATTAGCGCGGCGATGATCATAAAAGAGACGTAGCTGCCGATCATATACACCTCGCCATGAGCGAAGTTGATCATGCCGATAATGCCGTACACCATCGTATAACCGATAGCAATCAGCGCGTAGGTGCTCCCCAGCGTGACGCCGTTAAACATCTGCTGCAAGAAATAGAGAAACTGCTCGGACATAAGGTAACCTTTTTAAACCCGCCCGGCGTGCGGGCGGTGGGATAACTTATCTTCTGGCATTACTTCGCGACGGTTGACGAGCCGTCGGCGTGCCACTGGAAGACGCCAAATTCAAATCCCTTAAGATCGCCTTTTTCATCCCATTTCAGCGGCCCAATAACGGTATCAGCCCCGTTAGCTTTAAGATCTTTCACCAGATCCAGCGGAGCATGGCTGGCGCTACGCGTCATTGCGGTCGCCAGTGACTGGACGGCGGCGTAGGTGATCCAGACGTACGGACCGCTGGGATCTTTCTTGTCGGCTTTCAGCGCTTCGACAATCGCTTTATTCGCCGGGTCCTGGTCATAACGTTTTGGCATCGTCACCAACATGCCTTCCGCCGCACCGCCCGCAATATTGGACAGCGACGCGTTACCTACGCCTTCCGGCCCCATAAATTGCGTTTTCAGGCCATTAGCCCGCGCCTGGCGTAGCATCTGCCCCATTTCCGGGTAGTAGCCGCCGTAATACACAAAGTCGATATTCTCTTTTTGCAAGCGGGCAATCAGGGCGGAGAAATCTTTTTCGCCAGCGGTAATACCATCAAAAAAGACAATATTGGCATTGCCCTGCTTCAGGCCATCCTGCACGGAGCGCGCCAGTCCTTCGCCGTATTGCTGTTTATCGTGAATGATAGCGATGCGCTGCGGTTTCACCGTTTCCAGGATGTATTTCGCGGCTGTTGGCCCCTGGGAGGAGTCCAGGCCGGCGGTACGCATAATGTACTGATAGCCGCGCTGGGTCAGCTCCGGGTTAGTCGCCCCCGGGGAGATCATCAGAATACCTTCATCTTCATAGATATCGGATGCTGGCTGAGTAGAAGAAGAACACAAGTGACCAATAACGTACTGAATACCGTCGTTAACGATTTTGTTGGCCACCGCCACCGCCTGTTTTGGATCGCAGGCATCATCGTACTCTACGCCGACCAGCTTATCGCCTTTAATCCCGCCTTTCGCGTTGATGTCTTTAATGGCCTGGCGCGCGCCGTTAAATTCCATATCGCCCCATTGCGCTACCGGGCCGGACATCGCCCCGACTATGGCGACTTTAATATCATCTGCCATTGCCCCCTGCGAGACTGCTAATGCAACAATCCCTGCGATTATTGTTTTCGCTTTCCGTTTCATGTGCCTGTATCCCCATTCGTGATGTTATATGTTTTGTTTTTTGCTGGTTAAAAAGCAGACTGTACTTTTTATAAATGGTGCGCTTTTTACTGACTCATTAATGAGTTAGCGCAGCATTTAAAGCATAATAAGATTAAAATCTCTATTTTTCAGTCTATTAAGAAAAGATAATATTCTGCTTTTCGCTATAGATAAACAAAAAAAAGCATGCTTGTCAGCATAAAATAACGGCATATTAAGCGGAATAATTCACTAGCATTCAGGGAATTATGCTGCCTGTTTTCCATTCTCTAATGCTTCAAACTGTAATTATCGTTGTTAAAAAATTAATAACCTGGTAAATGACACAAAAAAGAGAAAGCATCTGGCCTGCCTGTTTCGGTACACTGATCGCATCTTTTGAAATCGGGACAAGCCGTCGATGAAGCTGACCATTCTTCGTTTAGAACACTTTAGCGCTCAGGATCAGATCGATCTGGGCAAAATCTGGCCGGAATATTCCGCCTCCTCATTAAGCGTAGATGAAACGCACCGGATTTATGCCGCGCGGTTTAATGAGCGTTTGTTGGGCGCCGTAAGAGTGACGCTGAGCGGAACGCAGGGCGCGCTGGATTCCTTACGCGTGCGTGAAATCACCCGTCGCCGCGGCGTCGGGCAATACCTGGTAGAAGAAGTCATCCGCGATAATCCCAACGTCTCGTCGTGGTGGATGGCGGATGTCGGTGTTGAAGACCGCAGCGTGATGGCCGCGTTTATGCAGGCGTTAGGTTTTACCGCCCAGCATGACGGCTGGGAGAAGCGCTAAAAGAAAGCCGGATGGCGCTGACGCTTATCCGGCCTACATGCCGGGAGAAAAGATAAAAACCACCTCGCAATTTTCCAAGAATTTCGCGTTGCAGGCAGGCGGCAAGTTATGAAATCCCCGGGAGCTTACATAAGTAAGTGACCGGGGTTGAATAACGTAGCCAACGCACCTGCAGCGCGAAAGGCGCCAGAAAATCACTTAGCGTCTGTCGCCGTACCATTCGCATGCCAGTCAAACACGCCGAACTCAAATCCTTTCAGATCGCCTTTCTCATCCCACGACAGCGGTCCCATTACGGTGTCGACCGTGGCGCCTTTCAGGTATTTGGCGATTTCCGCCGGATCGTCGGAGTGGTTCAGGCCCGCCTGCAACGATTGCAGCGCGGCGTAGGTGGTCCACACGAATGCGCCGCTAGGATCTTGTTTCTTGGCTTTGATGGCATCCACAATCGGTTTGTTCGCCGGGACCTGGTCGTAGTTCTTCGGTTTGGTGACCAGTAAGCCTTCCGCTGACTCTCCGGCGATGTTAGACAGCGACACGTTCGCCACCCCTTCCGGCCCCATAAACTGGGTTTTCAGCCCTGCGGCGCGGGACTGGCGCAAAATCTGCCCCATTTCCGGGTGATAACCGCCGTAGTAGACAAAGTCGATATTCTCTTTCTTCAGGCGCGCAACCAGAGTGGAGAAATCTTTTTCGCCAGCGGTGATGCCGTCAAAGAATACGACGTTAACGCCGCCTTTCTTCAGACCGTCCTGCACCGCGCGCGCCAGCCCTTCGCCGTACTGCTGCTTATCGTGGATAATCGCGATGCGCTGCGGTTTTACCTTCTCCAGAATATACTTTGCCGCCGTTGGCCCCTGGTCAGAGTCCAGACCGGTGGTGCGCAAAACCAGCTTATAGCCGCGCGCGGTCAGCTCCGGCGCGGTCGCCGCCGGGGTTATCATCAGGATGCCTTCGTCTTCGTAGATATCAGACGCTGGCTGTGTGGAAGAGGAACATAAGTGACCGATAACATACTTGATGCCGTCGTTCACCACTTTGTTAGCGACAGCTACCGCCTGTTTCGGGTCGCAGGCGTCGTCATATTTCACCGCGACGAGCTTATCGCCTTTAATACCGCCTTTCGCATTGATATCGGCAATTGCCTGCTCCGCACCGGTAAATTCCTGGTCGCCATACTGCGCCACCGGACCGGACATCGCGCCGACAACCGCGACTTTAATGTCGTCGGCGAATGCCATATGGCTTAATGACAGGGCGATACATCCTGCCAATAACGTTTTACCCTTCATATTCATCCTGATAATCCCCATTATTCTGGTTGTTACGTGTGTTGTGGTGTCATTGTTCAGCACTTTATTTCGATTATTGGCTAGCTACCCGTGCTTTAGCAGCATACTCTGCTAAAACATACCCGATTTTTATTATTTTGGAATAGCTAAATTTACATCCAGATAACAGATTTGTGTCGGTGGGGGAGAGGAAGGGTCCGTAGGCCCGATAAGCGAAGCGCCATCGGGCAAACGTATTGCCGGATGGCAGCGTAAACGCCTTATCCAGCCTACAAAAAACAAAACCCCCGAATTCACATTCGAGGGTTCATTGGCAATTCGCGAAGATTACGCTTCGATCGCAGCGCGAAGCTTTTTCATGGCGTTCTTTTCAAGCTGGCGCACACGCTCAGCGGAGACGCCGTAACGATCGGCCAGCTCCTGCAACGTAGACTTATTGTCTTCGTCCAGCCAGCGAGCGCGGATAATATCCTGGCTACGCTCGTCGAGCCCCTGCATCGCGTCGGTCAGTCGGTTGGCGGCCTGCTCTTCCCAGTTATCGTCTTCAATGCCGTCGGCAAAGTTAGACGATTTATCCTGCAGATACAGCACCGGCGCCATTGGCTGGCTGTCGGACTCATCGTCCGAAGACATGTCAAACGTCATGTCCTGCGCCGCCATACGCGACTCCATCTCACGCACGTCTTTACTGGAAACACCCAGTTCGCGCGCCACCATTTCAACCTCATCCTGATTAAACCAGCCCAGACGCTGCTTGGTTTTACGCAGATTAAAGAACAGCTTACGCTGCGCTTTCGTGGTTGCAACTTTAACGATACGCCAGTTACGCAGCACGTATTCGTGAATTTCTGCTTTAATCCAGTGTACGGCGAAAGAAACCAGGCGCACGCCTACTTCCGGGTTAAAACGACGTACGGCTTTCATCAGGCCGATGTTGCCTTCCTGGATCAAATCCGCCTGCGGCAGACCATAGCCCGCATAGTTACGAGCAATATGAACAACAAAGCGCAGGTGAGACAGGATCAGCGTTTTAGCTGCTTCCAGATCGCCCTGGTAATGCAGCCTTTCAGCCAATGCCCGCTCCTCGTCAGCCGATAACATCGGCCACGCGTTCGCCGCCCGGATATAAGATTCCAGGTTGCCAACAGGGGCTAAAGCTAAATTTTGCATTTCTTTGGTCATTCAAATCCTCTCAATCAGTATTGCCTGGCACCGTCAGCGAGCAACAACCGTGCCAAAGCCGATGAGCAACGAGAATATCACCCACTCTTTTATCAGACAGTGATTTTATCCACAAGTTCAATGTAACACTGTGCATAATTTGCACAAATCTTGTGACATAAAGATGACGCGCGGGGAAGAGACAACAGGGACTCTTTCCCTGCGAACGGAAGCCCATTGCAGGGAAAGATTATACCACGATTTTATCAATCGGGAGTAAAGTGACGTAAATGTTGCACCGTGGCCAGCCAGGCGGCGATCCAGCCAATCATGGAACAGACCAGCAGCAGCAACAGGCACTCATCGAACGATAAGCCATTGAGATCAAACTTCGTGCCGAAGACCTGCGCCACTTCAGTCACCGCCGATGATAAACGCATCACCAAAATTTCAGACAATATCAGTGACAGAAACGCGCCGGAAAAACCGAGCAACGCGCCGCCATAGAGGAACGGACGCAGGATAAAGCCATCGGTCGCGCCAATCAGCTTTTGCACGTTAATGGTGTCGCGACGGGCAAAAATGCTCAGGCGCACGCTGTTGCCGATAACGAGGAAGACCGCCGCGACCATCAGCACGCCGATCATCGCCGATACGCGGCCCACCAGCCCGGTGAGCGCCGCCAGGCGCGCAAACCAGCTATCATCCATGCGGACTTCGTCAATGCCGTTAATCTGCGAGATACGGTCGCGCAGCGTATTAAGCGAGGCGGTACTTTGAAAGTCCAGCTTGGGGATCACCACCGCCACCGCCGGTAGCGGGTTCTCTTCCAGCATATCCAGCGCGCCGCCAAAACCCGACCAGTTGCGGAATTCTCCCAGCGCGTCCTCACGGGACAGGTAGTTGACCTTCTCAACGCCCTGCTCGGCCTGAAGCTGCCCAACAACCCGCGCCGCCGCGTCATCATCCAGCGTTTTTTGCAGATAAACGGTGATCTGCGGCGACGGATAATACTGAGTCGCCGCCTGGTTGACGTTCTTATAGACCATGTAACAGACGCTGGGCAGCGTCAGGGAGATGGCGATCACCATCACCGTCAGAAACGTCGCCAGCGGTTTGCTTTTCAGATCTTGCAGCGCGCCGTGCCAGGCATAGCGCACCTGCTCATTAAAGACGTTCGTTTTACGTGAGTTCGGTTTCGGCGTCGGCTTCTGGCGTCCTGGCGCGTTGCGCCCGCCGCCTGTTCCGCCGCGAGACTTACGCAGTCGATCCAGCCGTCCGCCGAACTGCCTGATTTGGTTAATCGCGTCGCGCCTATTCATTGGCCAGGCCTCCATGCAGATGTCCATCGCTCAGGACGAGCTGCCTATAGGAACGACGGGAGATAAGTCCAATATCGTGCGTAGCCATCAGTACCGTCACCCCTACGCGGTTAAACTCTTCAAACAGACGTAAAATCCCTTCCGACAACGCGTCGTCCAGGTTCCCGGTCGGTTCATCCGCCAGCAATACCGCTGGCTTATTGACCACCGCGCGGGCGATGCCCACGCGCTGCTGTTCGCCTCCGGAGAGTTGAATCGGGAAGTTTCTCGCTTTGTCCAGTAGTCCAACCTTATCCAGCGCCGCCGACACACGACGACGGATATCATCGCCGCTGGCGCCGGCAATGATTAACGGTATCGCCACATTGTCATAGACCGTGCGATCCATCAGCAGATGGTGATCCTGGAAAATCATCCCAATCTGGCGGCGCAAAAACGGCACTTCGCGGTTTTTCAAGCGCGTAATATCATGCCCGCTGAAGAAGATTTTGCCGGCGCTGGGCCGCTCAATCCCACAGATTAGCTTCAGCAGGGTACTTTTCCCCGCGCCGGAGTGGCCGGTCAGAAACGCCATCTCGCCTGGCCGCATATGGAATGTCACTCCCTGCAGCGCTTGTCTCCCGCCGAGATAGGCCTTGCTGACATGTTCAAAGCGAATCATTGTTAATCCTCTCGGGCAAAAAGTGCCTCAATAAAATCGTCCGCCTTAAACGGACGCAAATCCTCGATACGTTCGCCCACGCCAATGTAACGGATAGGAATGCCAAACTGGTCAGCTACCGAGAAAATCACCCCGCCTTTCGCCGTACCGTCCAGCTTGGTCAGGGTAATACCGGTTAAGCCTACCGCTTCATGGAACAGTTTGGCCTGGCTTACCGCGTTCTGTCCGGTGCTGGCGTCAATGGTCAGCATAACTTCATGTGGCGCTTCTTCGTCCAGCTTTTTCATGACGCGAACGATTTTTTTCAGCTCTTCCATCAGGTGCGACTTGTTCTGCAGACGCCCTGCCGTATCGGCAATTAACACATCCACATTACGCGCCTTCGCGGCCTGGATAGCGTCAAAAATCACCGAGGCGGAGTCCGCGCCGGTATGCTGGGCGATAACCGGAATATTGTTACGCTGTCCCCAGACCTGTAGCTGTTCGACCGCCGCCGCGCGGAAAGTATCCCCCGCCGCCAGCATCACTGATTTACCCTGCTGCTCAAACTGGCGCGCCAGTTTACCGATAGTGGTGGTTTTACCCACGCCGTTCACGCCAACCATCAGAATAACAAAAGGCGTTTTACCTTCAATATTAAGCGGTTCGTCTACCTTCGCCAGAATCTCGCCCATCTCGTCTTTCAACAGACCATACAGCGCCTCGGCATCTTTAAGCTGTTTGCGGCTGGCGCCTTCCGTCAGATTAGCGATAATCTTACGCGTGGTTTCCACCCCGACATCAGCGATGAGCAACTGCTCTTCCAGCTCCTCGAACAAATCATCGTCGATTTTCTTGCCGCGGAACAGACTGATAAATCCGGAACCGAGATTTTCTTTGGTTTTCAGCAGACTGCGTTTCAGGCGGGCAAAGAAACCTTCTTTAGTCGGTTTTTCCTGTTCCTGAACGATCGCTTCCACCGGCGCGTCTTCTTCCGCCGGCGGAACAACCATCACCGCCTCTTCCGCCGCCTGAGCGGCCAGCGCCTGCGCTTCCAGCTCTTCGTCGGTGAATTTCGCCGCGTTTTCGCCCTCTTCTTCTACCGCGGCAATGACCTCTACGGTTTCCGCTTCGGCCTGCCACTCTTCCGGCGAGATAGCCTCGTCTTTGACCTCTTCCGGCAGCGGCAATTCCTCGCGTTCCACTGCGATCTGCGGCGCTGCCGTCTCAATGGCCGCCGCGGGCTCCGGCTCTACCGGCTGCGGTTTTTCGCTCTCCTGAACTTTCTCAGTAACGTCCACCACCTCTTCCGCAAAGGCTTCTGTTTCTGCTTTGCTGTGCGCGGGCGTTTGCGCGTCTACGTCTGCCGCCGTTTCAACAGGGGGCTCAACCGGTCGTTGTTCCTCAACAATCTGCTGTTCTTCGGTCTGTTCCTGCTTCTGCTCTTTATCACCGAAGCCCAACCAGGAAAAGAAGCCACGTTTTTTCTGTTTTGCCATCTGCGACTACACCCCTCGCGGCGCTATATACATGGAAGCTAAAAAAATGATGAAATAGTCTATCACTTAACTTAATTCACATCACCGCCTGGAATAACTTGCAACAGGCGGTTCGAGCAAGAGAAATGAAAAAACCGACTCACTCTGGCAGCGGCCAAATCCGCATTATTGGCGGGCAATGGCGTGGCCGTAAATTACCGGTTCCGGACAGCCCGGGTCTGCGTCCCACCACCGATCGCGTGCGCGAAACGTTATTTAACTGGCTGGCTCCGGTAATGGTAGACGCCCATTGTCTGGATTGCTTTGCCGGCAGCGGCGCGCTGGGTCTGGAAGCGCTATCACGTTATGCGGCCCAGGCAACGTTACTGGAAATGGATCGCGCCGTATCGCAGCAGTTGCAAAAAAATCTGGCGACGCTGAAAGCCAACAATGCTCGCGTCGTCAATACCAATACTCTGACCTTCCTCAGCCAGCCGGGGACGCCGCATCACGTCGTCTTTGTCGACCCGCCGTTTCGTAAAGGGCTGCTGGAAGAGACGTTACAATTGCTGGAAACCCAGGGATGGCTGGCCGACGACGCGCTAATCTACGTAGAAAGCGAGGTGGAAAACGGTCTGCCGCCCGTTCCGGCGAACTGGACATTGTATCGAGAAAAGGTGGCCGGACAGGTCGCTTATCGTCTGTATCAGCGCGACGCGCAAGGAGAAAATGATGTTGATTAATCTGGGCCGCTTATTAATGCTCTTCGTGTGGGCATTTTTGATTCTTAATCTGGTGCATCCCTTCCCGCGCCCGCTCAATATCTTCGTCAACGTGGCGTTGGTGTTCATGGCGCTGATGCACGGTATGCAACTGGCGCTGCTGAAATCAACGATACCGAAAGCGGGTCCGCAGATGACGACGGGAGAGAAAATCCGCATTTTCCTGTTCGGCGTGTTTGAGCTGCTGGTCTGGCAGAAGAAGTTTAAGAACAAAAAATAACGTTTGCTGCCGGATGACGGTTTATTCGTTATCCGGGGTACGGCTAACAAACCCGACGAACCGCGTTCCCTTATAGCTCAGCGTACCTTGATCGCCCACCGTCAAAGCGTGGTACTGCTGCGCTTGTAAACGGAACGTTTTTTCCAGACCGCCATTGAGCGGCTTAAAACTGACCTCATAGCGCATACTGGTTCCCGCCGGGATCACTTCCTGCTGGCGAGAGCGTCGGTCATTAACCGGCTTCTCCCGTTTATTGCTGACCACGACCTGCTTTTGCTGTAACGGCGCCGCCTCATTAGCGGCTTTTTCCCGCCGTTGCTGAACGAAGCGGAACGACGCGGCAACTACGATTAATGCAATGATTATAATGAAGAAAAGCGGTGGCTTACTCATACTGTTAACCTGTCAGAAAATGCGGAAATAAGCATACCCTGCCCGTTATAGTGTTGTCATCTGACCGTCACGGCCTCTACACTGAATAATAGAGCCGCAAGCATACCGTTTGCGAAAAAATAACGAATTCAAGGAATTAAGATGCTTTGGTCGTTTATCGCTGTCTGCCTGTCCGCATGGCTGTATGTGGACGCCTCCTATCGCGGGCCAGCCTGGCAACGCTGGGTTTTTAAGCCCGTCACGTTATTACTGTTGCTGTTACTGGCCTGGCAAGCGCCGATGTTTGACGCCATCAGTTATCTTGTGTTGGCCGGACTGTGCGCCTCGCTGGTCGGCGATGCGTTAACGCTCTTACCGCGTCAACGCCTGCTGTACGCCGTCGGGGCATTTTTCTTATCGCATCTGCTCTACACCATTTACTTTGCCAGCCAAATGACGTTGTCGTTCTTCTGGCCGCTGCCGCTGGCGTTACTGATAGTCGGCGCGTTGCTTATCGCCGTTATCTGGACGCGACTGGAGGAGCTACGCTGGCCGGTATGTACTTTTATCGCCATGACGCTGGTCATGGTCTGGCTGGCGGGCGAACTGTGGTTCTTCCGCCCAACGGCGCCAGCCCTTTCGGCCTTTACCGGCGCGACGCTGCTGTTCATCGGCAATATCGTCTGGCTGGGTAGCCATTACCGCCGCCGTTTCCGGGCGGATAACGCGATTGCCGCCGCCTGCTACTTTGCAGGACACTTCCTGATTGTTCGCTCGCTGTACCTGTAAATAATAGCGCTTGACTCTGGAGTCGACTCCAGAGTGTATCCTCCGGTTAATGAGAAAATTATCATCAACCGGAGGACGTTATGTCGACCCCTGATACCGATGGCAAAAAAGTCCCGCCCTTTACCTCCTTCAGATTAGCCCCGGCAATACAGAAGGCCGATAGCTGCTGCTGCGAAGAACATTGCGCGTCCAGCGCGCCTGTTTCTACTGCCATGGCAGGCACGCGCTATACCTGGAAAATCTCCGGCATGGACTGCGCCGCCTGCGCCCGAAAAGTGGAGAATGCGGTACGCCAAATTCGCGGCGTCAACCAGGCGCAAGTGCTGTTCGCCACCGAAAAGTTAGTGGTCGATGCCGACGCCGACCTTCGCGCGCAAATTGAACACGCCGTACAGAAGGCGGGTTATACCTTGCGTAGTGAAGATTCGCGCGACGCCGCACCTGAATCTCGTCTTAAAGAGAACCTGCCGCTTATTACGCTGATCATTATGATGGCGATAAGCTGGGGGCTGGAGCAATTTAACCACCCGTTCGGCCAACTGGCCTTTATCGCCACCACCCTGGTCGGTCTGTATCCTATTGCCCGCCAGGCGCTGCGACTGATGAAAAGCGGCAGTTGGTTCGCTATTGAAACGCTGATGAGCGTCGCCGCCATTGGCGCGCTGTTTATTGGCGCGACGGCGGAGGCGGCAATGGTATTGCTGCTGTTCCTCATCGGCGAGCGCCTGGAAGGATGGGCCGCCAGCCGCGCCCGTAAAGGCGTCAGCGCGTTAATGGCGCTTAAACCGGAAACGGCGACCCGTCTGCGCGACGGCGTACGGGAAGAGGTCGCTATTAATACCCTGCGACCGGGCGATATTATCGAAGTCGCCGCCGGGGGGCGTTTACCCGCCGACGGTAAACTGGTTTCCGGTTTCGCCAGCTTTGATGAAAGCGCGCTCACCGGCGAGTCTATCCCGGTGGAGCGCGCAACGGGCGACAAAGTCCCGGCAGGCGCGACCAGCGTTGACCGTCTCGTCACCCTGGAGGTGCTATCTGAACCTGGCGCCAGCGCGATTGACCGTATCCTGACGCTGATTGAAGAGGCGGAAGAGCGCCGTGCGCCCATTGAGCGGTTTATTGACCGTTTCAGCCGCATCTATACGCCAGTCATTATGGTCATCGCGCTGCTGGTGACGCTTATTCCGCCGCTGATGTTCGATGGCGGCTGGCAGGAGTGGATTTATAAAGGGCTGACGCTGCTGCTCATCGGTTGCCCGTGCGCGCTGGTGATCTCCACGCCCGCGGCCATTACCTCCGGGCTGGCGGCGGCGGCACGGCGCGGCGCATTGATTAAAGGCGGCGCAGCGCTGGAGCAACTGGGCCGTATCACGCAGGTCGCCTTTGATAAAACCGGTACGTTGACCATTGGTAAACCACGGGTGACGGCGATTCATCCGGCAAGCGGTATCAGCGAAGCTGAACTGTTGGCGCTGGCGGCAGCCGTAGAACAAGGCGCTACGCACCCGCTGGCACAGGCTATTGTCCGCGAAGCGCAGACACGCGATCTGGCGATCCCGACGGCGGAATCGCAGCGAACGCTGGCTGGCACCGGGATTGAAGCGCAGGTTAACGGCGAACGTATTCTGATTTGCGCGGCGGGAAAACAGCCTGCGGCAGCGTTTGCCGGGCAAATTAGCGAACTGGAAAACGCCGGGCAGACGGTGGTTCTGGTGCTGCGTAACGAGACCGTTGTTGGCGTCCTCGCCCTCCAGGATACGTTGCGTGACGATGCGCGCGACGCCATCCGCGATCTGCATCAGTTAGGCGTTAACGGCGTGATTCTGACTGGCGATAACCCACGGGCGGCGGCAGCGATTGCCGGCGAGCTGGATCTGGCGTTTAAAGCCGGGCTACTGCCGGAAGACAAGGTGCGGGCAGTCACCGCCCTTAACCAACAAGCGCCGCTGGCCATGGTGGGCGACGGCATTAACGATGCGCCCGCGATGAAAGCCGCCAGTATCGGAATTGCGATGGGCAGCGGTACTGACGTCGCGCTGGAAACGGCTGACGCCGCCCTTACTCATAACCGTCTGCGCGGGTTAGCGCAGATGATTACGCTGGCGCGCGCTACCCACGCGAATATCCGGCAGAACATCACCATTGCGCTGGGGCTGAAAGCTATTTTCCTGGTGACGACGCTACTGGGTTTTACCGGGCTATGGCTGGCAATCCTGGCGGATACGGGAGCCACGGTATTGGTGACCGCCAACGCGCTACGTTTGCTGCGTAAAAACTAATCTTCTCCCGCCCGGCGGCGTCGTGTCGCCGGGTTATCCCGCGATATTCCTTTCTTTGTTCATATTATTCACGCGAAAATTATTTATTTTCTATTACTTATCAAACCATTAATCAGAAATAGCGTGATTTGATGTAAGGTTAATTTTTATCCAACCGATATTGATCATACCGTCTACAAAATAAGGAATGTTAGGCACTATGAAAAATATCAAAGTCATCACCGGCGTTATCGCGACGCTGGGCATATTTAGCGCCTTATTGCTGGTGACAGGAATACTGTTTTATTCCGCCGTCAGCAGCGATCGGCTGAATTTCCAGAATGCGAGCGCACTGAGTTACCAACAACAGGAACTGGGCGGCAGTTTTCAGACATTGATCGAAACCCGCGTCACCATTAACCGCGTGGCGATACGCATGTTAAAAAATCAGCGCGATCCCGCCTCACTGGACGCCATGAACACGCTGTTAACCAACGCTGGCGCGTCGCTCAACGAAGCGGAAAAACATTTCAACAACTACGTGAACTCCGAAGCGATCGCGGGCAAAGATCCGGCGTTGGATGCCCAGGCCGAAGCCAGCTTTAAGCAGATGTATGACGTTTTGCAGCAGTCTATCCACTATCTTAAAGCCGATAATTACGCCGCCTATGGCAACCTTGACGCGCAAAAAGCGCAGGATGACATGGAGCAGGTATATGACCAGTGGCTCTCTCAAAATGCGCAATTAATAAAATTAGCCAGCGATCAGAATCAGAGCAGCTTTACCCAGATGCAATGGACGCTGGGGATAATTCTACTTATCGTACTCATCGTGCTGGCGTTTATCTGGCTGGGGCTGCAACGCGTTCTACTCCGCCCGCTGCAACGGATTATGGCGCACATTCAAACGATCGCCGACGGCGATCTTACCCATGAGATAGAGGCTGAAGGACGCAGTGAAATGGGCCAACTGGCCGCCGGTCTCAAAACGATGCAGCAGTCGTTAATCCGTACCGTCAGCGCGGTGCGCGATAACGCAGACTCTATCTATACTGGCGCAGGCGAAATTTCCGCCGGCAGCAGCGACCTCTCTTCCCGTACCGAACAGCAGGCCTCGGCGCTGGAGGAGACCGCCGCCAGCATGGAACAGTTAACCGCCACGGTACGGCAAAACACCGATAACGCACGACAGGCGACGGGTCTGGCGAAAACCGCATCAGAAACCGCGCGTAAAGGAGGACGCGTGGTGGATAACGTAGTGAGCACCATGAACGATATCGCCGAAAGCTCGGAAAAAATTGTGGACATCACCAGCGTGATTGACGGTATCGCCTTCCAGACTAATATCCTGGCGCTGAACGCCGCGGTAGAAGCCGCCCGCGCCGGCGAACAGGGGCGAGGATTCGCGGTCGTGGCCGGAGAGGTACGCACGTTGGCCAGCCGTAGCGCGCAGGCCGCCAAAGAGATCAAAGTACTGATTGAAAACTCCGTGTCGCGCATTGATACCGGCTCTACGCAGGTACGCGAAGCGGGAGAAACCATGAAAGAGATCGTCAACGCCGTGACCCGCGTGACCGATATTATGGGCGAAATCGCCTCTGCCTCCGATGAGCAAAGCAAAGGCATTGAGCAGGTGGCGCAGGCGGTATCGGAAATGGACAGCGTGACGCAGCAAAACGCCTCGCTGGTAGAAGAATCCGCAGCAGCGGCGGCGGCGCTGGAAGATCAGGCTAACGAACTTCGTCAGGCGGTCGCCGCGTTCCGCATCCAGAAACAGCCTCGTCGGGAGGCGTCGCCAACGACGTTAAGCAAAGGTTTAACGCCACAGCCCGCCGCAGAACAGGCGAACTGGGAAAGCTTCTAATCAGAATAGTATCTGCCGTGCAGTTAATGCGCTTTACGCAATAAATAACGGTACGGCAGACCCTCCGTCTCTTGCGCCAGCAAATCGTGTTCCATAAAGGTACAGAACCCCGGAATATCACGCGTCGTCGCCGGATCGTCGGCGATAATCAGCAATGTTTCGCCAGTTTGCATGTTGCGCACCGTTTTGCGCACCATCATTACCGGTTCAGGGCAACGCAGCCCCAGGGCGTCAAGCGTATGGTCAGGGGAGGAAAACAGATCGCTCATCTTCGTCTCAATGGTAGAAAAACGGCGATATTTTACGCCCATCTTCGTCAGTAAGCCAGGCAGGTTAACGATTGCGTGAAAATTAGCCATTGCAATGCCAGCGCAAAACAGTATTATGCGGCGGTTCTTTATTGGGTTCCCTCACCCCATCCAACAAAAAGGTCACAATATGACTCCGTTTACACAATCACAGCGCATAAAAGCGTTGTTCTGGCTATCGCTATTCCATTTACTGGTGATCATTTCCAGTAACTATCTGGTGCAGCTCCCCATCACTATTTTTGGTTTCCACACGACCTGGGGCGCGTTTAGTTTTCCTTTTATTTTTCTCGCCACCGATCTTACCGTGCGTATTTTTGGCGCACCGCTGGCGCGCCGCATTATCTTCGCCGTCATGATCCCTGCGCTGCTGGTGTCATATGTGGTGTCATCGCTGTTCTATATGGGCGCCTGGCAAGGTTTCGCCGCGCTGGCGAACTTTAATCTGTTTGTCGCCCGTATCGCCGCCGCCAGCTTTATGGCCTACGCGCTGGGACAGATCCTTGATGTCCATGTGTTTAACCGCCTGCGCCAAAATCGTCGCTGGTGGCTGGCGCCGACCGCTTCAACGCTATTTGGCAATATCAGCGATACCCTTGCCTTTTTCTTCATTGCGTTCTGGCGAAGCCCCGATGCCTTTATGGCCGGGCACTGGATGGAAATTGCGCTGGTGGATTATTGCTTTAAGGTGCTCATCAGCATTATTTTCTTCCTGCCGATGTACGGCGTTCTACTGAATATGTTGCTGAAAAAGCTGGCAGATAAATCTGAAATTTCCCCATTACCGGCAAGTTAAAGGTTCGTTTTCCGAGTTGTGATAAGATGAGCGAATGAGCCGTTATGGCCGTTTATCGAAAGGAAGAAGTCAATGCGCAATTTGGTTAAATATGCCGGTATTGGCCTGCTGGTTATGGGGCTTGCGGCCTGTGATAACAACGATACAAAAGCGTCGGCAGAAAGCGCCGCCGCGGAAAGCCAGGCATCCGGTCAGCCCATCAGCCTGATGGATGGCAAACTCAGTTTCTCGCTGCCGGCGGATATGACCGATCAAAGCGGTAAGCTGGGCACCCAGGCGAATAATATGCACGTTTATTCTGACCCGACGGGCCAGAAAGCGGTGATTGTTATCGTCGGCGATAATACCGATGAAGCGTTGCCGGTGCTGGCAAACCGCCTGCTTGAGCAACAGCGTAGCCGCGACCCGCAGCTTCAGGTCGTCACCAATAAGTCTATTGAGCTCAAAGGCCATACGTTGCAACAACTGGACAGCATTATCTCCGCGAAGGGCCAGACGGCGTATTCTTCCATCGTGCTGGGCAAAGTGGATAACCAATTGCTGACGATTCAGGTCACGCTGCCTGCGGACAATCAGCAAAAAGCGCAAACCACGGCTGAAAACATCATCAATACGTTGGTTATTAAGTAACCTTTACGACGATGATGCGGCCTCCGGCAGTGCAGACGGAGGCCGTTTTTTTAAGCGCCAGGTCAGCAATAGCGCCATCGCTACCAGCCCGGCCGCCGCCAGATAAATCACCGGCACGCCCGCCCAGGTCATCACCAGCCCTGCCAGCGGCCCGGTAACCCCCAAAGACATATCCATAAAGACGGTATAGGTCGCCAGCGCCGCACCCTGGTTCTGCGGCGGCACGGCTTTGACGGCCACCACGCCCAGCGCCGGAAAGACCAGAGAAAAACCCATCCCCGTGAGTAAAACGCCGATTTTTGCCATCCACGGCATGGCTGCCGTTCCCACCAGTAACAGACCAATAATCTCCACGCCAAAGCAGATCATGGCGACATTCAACCCGCCTAAACGATTGATGCCGTTAGGGAACAGCAAACGCGTGCCGACAAACGCGACGCTAAATAACGTGAGCGCAAAAGCGGCGCCATCCCAGCCTTTAGCATCATAAAATAAGGTAATAAACGTCGCGATGACGCCAAACCCTGCCGAGGCCAGCGCCAACGCCATACCATACAGCCAGACACGCCCCAGCACCGCGCGAAACGGTAGCGGCTTGCCTTTGTTCGCCTTCACCGACGGACGTGGAAGGGCTAACAGTACCGCCAACAGCGCCACGCCCATCACCGTTAGCGCCAGTCCCTGTAACCCGCCCCAGGCATAACACAGCACGCCCAGCGGCGCGCCCATCGCCATTGCGCCGTAGGTGACGATACCGTTCCAGGAGATGACCCGACCAATATGCAACGACCCGACGACGCCGACGCCCCACAGTGTCGAACCGGTGCCGGCAAAACTTTGCCCAATCCCTAAAATCACGCGACCCAGCCCCAGTAGCAACAAACTGATCATCGGCCAGGCGCTGGCGATATCCGCCAGCAGGTAGCCGAGTCCGCTTAAAAAACAGCCGCATAAGCCAAAGACAACGATTTTTTTCGGCCCTAATACATCCGCATACCGCCCGGCATGGGGACGGCTTAACAGAGTGGCGAAGTATTGCAGGCTGATAATAAGCCCCGCCCAGAACGCGCTGAATCCCATCGCATCATGCACATAGCCGGGCAAGACGGCGAGCGGCAGGCCGATGGTCAGGTAGCTGGCAAAGTTAAACATCACAATGGAGACAATACGCAGATTGAGGCGCAATCCGTTTAGCGCCGGTTCAGCGACGGGTTCGGGCATGAGTATCACCGCATTTTTACAACATGTTTTCTTTTCTATCATGGCGCGCGGTGAAAATCAGTAGTGAGATTCAGATTATCGGTATCAGGGCAGCCGCTACACTTAGAAAAAAACACAACAAGGAAAACTTCATGGCAACCGCTCAACCCGACAAAACGGGTATGCATATTCTGCTGAAACTGGCCTCCCTGGTTATTATTCTCGCCGGGATTCATGCCGCGGCGGATATTATTGTACAACTCTTGCTGGCGCTCTTTTTCGCCATTGTTCTTAATCCATTAGTGACCTGGTTTATTCGTCGGGGCGTGAAGCGACCGCTGGCGATTACTATCGTGGTGGTCGTCATGCTGATCGTGCTTACCGCGCTGGTGGGTGTGCTTGCCGCATCGCTTAATGAATTTATCGCTATGCTGCCTAAATACAGCAAGGAGCTGACGCGTAAGGTCTTACACCTTCAGGAGTTAATGCCCTTCCTGAATTTACATATGTCTCCGGAACGTATGCTCCGCGGGATGGATTCCGATAAAATCATGCTCTTCACCACAACATTAATGACCGGCGTATCGGGCGCGATGGCAAGCATTGTGCTGCTGGTGATGACCGTGGTTTTTATGCTGTTTGAGGTGCGTCACGTGCCTTATAAATTACGTTTCGCGCTAAACAATCCACAAATCCATATTGCCGGCCTGCACCGCGCCCTGAAAGGCGTCTCGCATTATCTGGCGCTGAAAACGCTGCTCAGTTTATGGACGGGCGCGATTATCTGGCTGGGACTGGCGTTAATGGGTATTCAGTTTGCGCTAATGTGGGGCGTACTGGCCTTTTTGCTCAATTACGTTCCTAATATCGGCTCGGTGATTTCCGCCGTTCCCCCCATGATTCAGGCGCTGTTATTTAACGGTTTTTACGAGTGCGTACTGGTCGGCGCGCTCTTTTTGGTGGTCCATATGGTGATTGGCAACATTATGGAGCCACGCATGATGGGCCATCGTCTGGGAATGTCCACGCTGGTGGTATTTCTTTCGTTATTGGTCTGGGGATGGCTATTAGGCCCGGTCGGGATGCTCTTGTCCGTTCCTTTGACCAGCGTCTGCAAAATCTGGATGGAAACCACTAAAGGCGGCAGCAAACTGGCGATCTTACTGGGGCCAGGCCGACCGAAAAGCCGTTTACCGGGATGAGGCGACAGATGCTACAATCTCCTCTTCTTCATAGGCAACGTTGGTCCTGATATGTACCAGGTCGTTCTGGGAAAAGTGTCAACATTAAGCGCAGGTCAATTGCCCGACGCGTTAATCGCTCAGGCGCCGCAGGGCGTTCGCCGGGCAAGCTGGCTGGCCGGGCGCGTGCTGCTTTCCCGTGCGCTCTCGCCGCTACCGGAGATGGTGTATGGCGAACAGGGTAAACCGGCTTTTTCCGCCGGAGCGCCGCTGTGGTTTAACCTCAGTCATAGCGGCGACACTATTGCTCTGTTGCTTAGCGACGAAGGTGAAGTCGGCTGCGATATTGAAGTGATCCGCCCGCGCGATAACTGGCGTTCGCTGGCAAATGCGGTATTCGGCCTCGGCGAACATGCTGAAATGGAAGCGGAACGTCCGGAGCAACAACTGGCGGCATTCTGGCGTATCTGGACGCGTAAAGAAGCCATCGTAAAACAACGCGGCGGCAGCGCCTGGCAAATCGTCAGCGTGGACAGCACGTTGCCCTCTGCCTTGTCGGTCAGCCAGTGTCAGCTCGATACGCTCAGTCTGGCAGTCTGTACCCCCACACCGTTTACGCTGACGCCGCAGACGATAACGAAAGCGCTATGACACATTAATTTTTCCCTCTGGCGGCGGACGTGTGTTACAAAATGCGGAGCTTCCCATGCGCCGACGCGCCATACCAAAAGGTTTAAGTCAGATGCAACGTGTCACCATCACCCTCGATGACGATTTACTGGAAACGCTGGACAGCCTGAGCCAGCGACGCGGCTATAACAATCGCTCCGAAGCGATCCGTGATATTCTGCGCGGCGCTCTGGCGCAGGAGGCCACTCAGGAACACGGCACACAGGGTTTCGCGGTACTTTCATATGTTTATGAACATGAGAAACGGGATTTAGCCAGCCGCATCGTCTCCACCCAGCATCATCATCATGATTTATCCGTCGCCACGCTGCACGTCCATATCAACCACGATGACTGTCTGGAGATCGCCGTTCTGAAGGGCGATATGGGCGACGTACAGCATTTTGCCGATGATGTTATCGCCCAGCGCGGCGTGCGCCACGGCCACTTGCAGTGTTTGCCGAAAGAAGACTAACGCCGGGGGCGCTTCGCTTGCCCGGCCTACGTTCGCACGTCTGTCGTTTGTAGGCCGGATGAGGCGCAGCCGCCATCCGGCAATAATGTTTACGCCATTGTGCCAATCGTTTTTCTGAAGCGTAACAGCGCTATCAGGAAGAACACGCCGCCTATCGCCAGCAGGGTCAGGAACTGCGGCCAGACGATACTCAAACCTGCGCCGCGATAAAGAATAGCCTGGGCAAGGCTGACAAAATGCGTCGTCGGCATGGTCAGCATAATATCCTGCACCGCCTGCGGCATACTTTCGCGCGGCGTGGAACCGCCGGAGAGCATTTGTAGCGGCAACAGCACCAGAATCATTAATAACCCCAGCTGCGGCATCGAACGGGCGATGGTGCCCATAAAAATCCCAATTGAAGTGGTGGCGAACAGGCTCAGCGCCACGCCCAACATAAACAATGGGATCGATCCTTCAATCGGTACGCCAAGTACGCCTTTCACCATCAGCATCAAAGACAAACCGGAAACCACCAGCACGACCAGCCCCATCGACCACACTTTCGCCATCATGATCTCAAAGGGCGTGACCGGCATCACTAACAGATGCTCTACCGTGCCGTGTTCTCGCTCGCGGATCAGCGCCGACCCGGTCAGCACTATCGCCAGCATGGTAATGTTGTTGATAATCGCCATCACGCCGCCAAACCACGCCGGGTCGAGATTCGGGTTAAAGCGCATCCGAATCTCCAGCGACACCGGCTGAACGTTATCTCCCCGCGCGCGCGCCACAAAGCTGTTGACCTCGCCGCTAATAATATTCTGGATATAACTGTTGCCGGTAAACGCCTGGCTCATGCGCGTCGCATCGACGTTAACCTGAATATCAGGCTGACGTCCGGCCAGCACATCACGCTGGAAATTCGGCGGAATATTGACCGCAAAGGTATAGCGTCCGGCATCCAGTCCGGCATCCATTTCCGTTGCCGTAATCATCTCCGGCGGCAGAAACCACGGGCGGTAAAAACTATTCACAATACGGTTCGACAACTGCGACTGATCCATATCGGCGATGGCGATAGGGGCAAGATGCAACGAACCGGGCAGGACGGTAGCAGAGGAGTAAACCGAAATCGTAAAGGCGAAGACGATCAGCGCCAGCATCGCTTTGTCGCCCAGCAGACTGCGCAGTTCTTTGACGCCGAGGTTATAAATATTACGTAATCCGCGCATTACCCCTCCTGTTTTTTCAGCAGCAGAATGCTCAGACCCATCACCACCGGGACGGCAATCAGTAACGGCATAAATAACGGCCAGAGATCGGACAGATCCAACGCTTTGGAAAACGTCCCGCGCGCGATCGTCAGAAAATGACTGGTCGGGTAGATCTCGCCGATCCATCTTCCCGGTCCTTCCAGCGAAGCCACCGGATCGATCATGCCGGAAAATTGTGTTGCCGGAATGAGGGTAATAATCGACGTCCCAAAAATAGCGGCGATTTGGCTCTTCATAAACGTGGAGATCAGCAGCCCCAGACCGGTGGCGATGATGACATAAAGCAGCGCCGCGAGGGTAAGCGTGAGAAAGCTGCCTTTCAGCGGCACGCCGAACACAAAGACCGACAGCGCGCACAGTAGCAAGAAGTTCAGCATACCCAGCGCGATATACGGCAGTTGTTTACCCAGCAAAAATTCGCTGCGCGTCGTCGGCGTTACGTACAGATTAATCATCGACCCCAGCTCTTTCTCCCGCACCACGCTCAGGGCGCTAAGCATTGACGGGATCATCATGAGCAGCAGCGGAATGACCGCCGGAACGATAGCGGGCAGACTTTTCACATCCGGGTTATAGCGATAGCGCGTTTCAATATTGAGCAGCCCGACCTGTTTAACCGGGTTCGGCTGACGACTTGCCGCCTCCTGCAGCCAGCTTTGGTGCATCGCCTGAACGTACCCCTTCACCGTCTCGGCGCGGCTGGGCATGGCGCCATCCACCCAGACGCCAATCTGCGCTGGCGTACCGCGAGCAATATCGCGGCCAAAATTAGGCGGGATCTCAATGGCAACCGCCAGCTCTCCCGAACGCATCCGCCGGTCAAGCTCGTCATAGCTGGCGAGCGGCGGCTGTTCGATAAAATAGCGGGATCCCGCCAGATTGAGCGACCATGCCTGACTACTGACGGTCTGGTCACGATCGAGGACGGCAAAACGCAGGTTCTCCACGTCCATACTGATGCCATAGCCCATAATCAGCATCAGAATTACCGTTCCCAGCAGCGCCAGCGTCGAGCGTACCGGATCGCGGCGTAGCTCCAGCGCTTCGCGGCGACTGTAGCTGAACAAACGCCGGAAGCTCAATCCCTGCCGCGACGGTTTACCTGACGCGGCGGGCGTCTGGGATGGCGGTATTGGGGTTTCAGGCGCCGCTCCCGCAGCTTCCTGTAGCCAGGAAATAAACGCCGCCTCCAGATTGGCCGCGCCCCGCTGTTGCACCAATTCCTGCGGCGTACCGCTGGCGAGCACTTTACCGGCGTGCATCAATGACATTCGGTCGCAACGTTCCGCTTCGTTCATAAAATGGGTCGAGATAAAAATCGTCACCTTATCCTGACGCGAAAGATCGACCATAAGCTGCCAGAACATATCCCTGGCGACCGGATCAACGCCGGACGTTGGCTCATCAAGAATCAGCATTTCCGGGCGATGGATCACCGCTACCGCCAGCGATAAACGCTGGCGGATACCGAGCGGCAACGAAGCGGGGAGCGTATCTTCCACCTCCGTTAGCATAAAGCGTTCGATCATCTGCGCGACGCGCGCCGGGATCTCCGCTGGCGGAATATGAAACAGGCGGGCATGAAGTTCCAGATTCTGCCGCACGGTGAGTTCGTTATAGAGCGAAAAAGCCTGCGACATATACCCGACCCGGCGACGGGTGTCGATGTCGTTCGGGTCTACCGGCTGGCCAAATAGCCAGGCCTGGCCTTCGCTGGCGGGAAGCAGACCGGTCAGCATTTTCATGGTGGTCGATTTGCCGCAACCGTTTGAACCGAGGAAGCCAAAAATCTCGCCGCGCGGAATACGGAAATTAACATGGTCAACCGCGACGAACTTACCGAAGCGCATGGTCAGATCTTTCGCCTCAATGGCAATCTCTTCCTGCTCAGCGTGATACGGCGGGATCACCACCGGCTTATGCGCCTGGCGCTGCGCTTCTGGCAACAGGGCGATAAACGCCTGTTCCAGCGTCGCGCTATGGGTTTTTGCCCGCAGTTGCTGCGCGCTGCCGGTTGCCAGTATCTCGCCCGCATTCATCGCCACCAGCCAGTCAAAACGCTCCGCCTCTTCCATATAGGCCGTTGCGACCAACACGCTCATATTGGTCTGGCGCTGGCGGATACTGTCGATTAAGTCCCAGAACTGAGCGCGGGAGAGCGGGTCCACGCCGGTGGTAGGCTCATCAAGAATCAGCAATTCCGGGTCATGAATCAGAGCACAGCACAACCCCAGCTTTTGTTTCATCCCACCGGACAGCTTCCCGGCAGGACGGTCACGAAACGGCGCCAGGCCGGTGCTGTTCAGCAGCTCGGTAATACGCGCTTCGCGTTCAGCTTTGTCATGACCAAAGAGACGAGCGAAAAAATCGACGTTCTCATAAACCGATAACGTGTGATAAAGGTTTTTCCCCAGCCCCTGCGGCATCCAGGCGATGCGCGGACAGACGTCGCGGCGATGTTTCGCATCGCGCATATCGCCGCCCAGGACGATAACGTTCCCTTGCTCAATCACCCGCGCGCCAGAAATCAGCGACAGCAGGCTCGACTTACCCACCCCGTCCGGACCAATCAGCCCGACCATACTACGGGCGGGAATGTCCAGCGTGATATTGTTCAGCGCGACCGTTTTTCCGTAATGCTGGCTCACCCCCTCAAGCTGCGCCACGGGAGGAACAGGCACCAGCGTCAGCGACGTCATTGCGACAGCCTCACGCTTAGAGCGTCAGGCCAGGGCACGCGCTCATCCAGACGAACCCAGGCCATTCCCGGCAAACCGGTTTTGACATATTCCAGATGCTGTCGCAGCAGCTCTGGCGGAATACGCGCTTTGACGCGGAACATCAGCTTCAGCCGTTCATCGTGGGTTTCCACGGTTTTGGGCGTGAACTGCGCCACGCTGGCGACAAAACTGATCGTCGCCGGAATACGCAGATCCGGCGCGGCGTCCAGCACCAGTCGCGCTTCGCCGCCGATCTTCAACAACCCAGCCTGTTCGGTCGGCAGGAAAAATGTCATATAAACGTCGCTGAGATCGACCATGTTCAACACCCGGCCGCCAGCCGATAACACTTCGCCCGGCTCCGCAACGCGGTACTGCACGCGTCCATCGCGCGGCGCTTTTAATTCGCTGTCGTCGATGTCGGCGACAATACGCCGCTCGGTCGCCTGCGCCGCTTCCACGCGCGTTTGCGCCTGGATAATACTGGTACGCGCCGCCTCAATCGCCGCTTTTGCCGCAGATACCTGCGCTTTGGCGGTCTCCAGGGCGGCGCGCGCGCTTTCCGCCGCCGCGCGATCGTCATCTAACTGTTGTACAGATACCGCGCCACGCTGCGACAGCGAACGGGAACGCACGTGACGTTTAGAGACGGAGTCCAGCTCAGCTTCCCGCTGTTTGACGACCGACTGCGCGGCGCGCATTTCACTCTGGCGTTGCTCCAGCAAGGCACGGGCGGCGGCAACCGCGCTTTCGGCCTCTTTAATCTGCGCAATCGCCTCCAGCCGCTGCTCCTGCAGCACGCGGGTATCCATTTTCGCCAGCACCTCGCCCTGACGAACGAACTGCCCTTCCGAAACGAGGATGGTATCAATACGCCCGGCAATCTTAGTGGCAATATCCACTTCGGTGGCTTCAATTCTGCCGTTGCTGGCGGCAAACCCCTCCGGTATTCCCGCAGGGCGCAGCATCCACCAGGCTATCGCGGCCACCGCCACAAGAATCCCCGCTCCCCACCACACCAGATGACGCTTCATTTTGTCCATAATCGACCCGCCGTAATCCCTGTTGTCTAACCATGCGTGTCACAAAGTCCGCCGGGCGTGCGCTCAGCGGGGGTTTCCATTCGGGATAAGAATGAAAAAAGAAAAGGGGCCAGACGACGAACAGACGCCGATGAAGCGCTCGCCGTCAAAGGGAGTGAATGATGTAGGTACCCGGAAAAGAGGGAGTAATGTTGTCATCATCAGCGTTCCTGGCCGTAAATGAAACACGCATACTCATAACTGCTATAAATCGATACTAACACCTCTGTCCGGGATGTCTATTCGCTTATTGTTTGTAATGGTACTTAGCGTTTTGCCGCCAAATCCTGCGCACAGGCCCAGGCGCTCGACCAGGCCCACTGGAAGTTATAGCCGCCCAACCAGCCGGTGACGTCCATCACTTCGCCAATAAAATAGAGACCCGGCACGCGGCGCGCTTCCATAGTCCGCGATGATAGTTCGTTTGTATCCACGCCGCCCAGCGTCACTTCCGCTGTCCGATAGCCTTCGGTGCCGTTAGGCTGCACTTGCCAGGCCGTAAGCGTGTCAACCAACGCCTGCTGGTCACGAACGTTCAACTGCCTGAGCGATACATCCGGGATCTGCCCCAACTGTTGTAAACACTCCACCAACCGTTTCGGCAGATGCATCGCCAGCGTGTTCTTCAGACTCTGGTTCGGGTGCGCGTTACGCTGTTCATTGAGAACGTCTTCCAGCGAGAGATCCGGCAATAAGTTAATGCTCACTAACTCGCCCGGTTGCCAGTAGCTGGAAATCTGTAAAACGGCGGGGCCGGACAGCCCACGATGGGTAAAAAGTAGGTTTTCCCGAAATACCGTGCCATTGCGGGCGGTAATCACGCAGGGCACAGAGACGCCAGACAGCGTCTGGAGCTGTTCTAACAGCGGCTTATGTAGCGTAAAGGGCACCAGCCCGGCGCGCGTCGGCAACACTCTGAGACCAAACTGTTCGGCGATTTTATAGCCAAACGGCGATGCGCCAAGCCCCGGCATCGACAGGCCGCCGCTGGCAATCACCAGCTTTTGCGTAGTCACCGTCTCGCCGTTCAACGCCAGTATGAAACCCGACTCATCACGCTCGACGCTCAATACCTCGCTACGCAGGCGCATCGTTACGCCGCCTTTGTCGCACTCGGCAACCAGCATATCGACAATGCGTTGGGCGGAATCATCGCAAAAAAGCTGTCCCAGCGTTTTCTCATGCCAGGCTATCCCATACCTGTCGACCAGATCGATAAAATCCCACTGGGTATAGCGGGCTAACGCTGATTTACAAAAATGGGGGTTCTGGCTCAAATACGCAGCAGGCTCAACATAAAGATTAGTAAAGTTGCAGCGCCCACCGCCGGACATGAGGATTTTACGTCCTGGCTTCTTGCCATTATCGATGAGCAGCACGCGGCTACCCGCCTGTCCTGCCTGCGCGGCGCAAAACATGCCCGCTGCGCCAGCGCCTATAATAACGGCATCAAACCTTTCCACGTCGCCTTCCTCTCTCAAATTCGGGCGGGAATTGTAAAGTTTCCTCAGTGGTCGCACCAGCGCGAAAAGCGCCTGAAAATGGTATTTATCTGAAATATATAAGATAATTCTTTAGTGATATCAAACAAAGCACGAAGTACATCAAAAAAAGTCTATATTTCACTTTGCCCGCGCCGCCAAAGTCACTGATAATGCGCCGCGTTCATGTCCTCAAAATGGCGTAACGTCCTATGCTACATTTGTTTGCTGGCCTGGATTTACATACCGGGCTTTTATTATTGCTTGCTCTGGCTTTTGTGCTGTTCTACGAAGCGATTAACGGCTTCCATGACACAGCCAATGCAGTCGCAACCGTGATTTACACCCGTGCGATGCGTTCGCAGCTGGCGGTTGTCATGGCGGCGGTGTTTAACTTTTTTGGCGTTTTGCTGGGGGGTCTCAGCGTGGCGTATGCCATTGTGCATATGCTACCGACGGATCTCCTGCTCAACATGGGTTCCGCGCACGGCCTCGCTATGGTCTTTTCCATGTTGCTGGCGGCGATTATCTGGAACCTCGGTACCTGGTATTTCGGGTTGCCGGCGTCCAGTTCCCACACGCTGATTGGCGCCATTATCGGCATCGGTTTAACCAATGCGATGATGACCGGCACGTCAGTGGTGGATGCGCTTAACATCCCGAAAGTTATCAATATTTTCGGTTCACTCATTATCTCCCCTATTGTCGGTCTGGTATTCGCCGGCGGTCTGATTTTCTTGCTGCGCCGCTACTGGAGCGGTACTAAGAAACGCGCCCGTATCCACCTGACGCCAGCCGAACGTGAAAAGAAAGACGGCAAGAAAAAGCCGCCGTTCTGGACGCGTATCGCGCTGATCCTCTCCGCTATCGGCGTGGCGTTTTCGCATGGCGCGAACGATGGTCAGAAAGGCATTGGCCTGGTCATGCTGGTGCTGATTGGCGTCGCGCCTGCGGGTTTCGTGGTCAATATGAATGCCTCCAGCTACGAAATCACCCGTACGCGCGATGCTATCAACAATGTCGAAACGTACTTTGAGCAGCGTCCTGACCTGCTGAAAGCCGTCACCGGCGTTGACCAACTGATTCCCTCTCCGGAACCGGGCGCGACTGAACCGACTGAATTCCACTGCCATCCGGCTAACACCATTAACGCGCTTAACCGTGCGAAAGGGATGCTGGCAAACGTGGAAAGCTACGACAAGTTAAGCGTTGAACAGCGTAGTCAGTTGCGTCGCATTATGCTGTGCATTTCCGACACGACCGACAAAGTCGTGAAATTGCCTGGCGTAAGCAGCGATGACCAGCGCCTGCTGAAAAAGCTGAAGACCGATATGTTAAGCACCATTGAGTATGCGCCAGTGTGGATCATTATGGCAGTGGCGTTGGCGCTGGGTATTGGTACGATGATCGGCTGGCGTCGCGTGGCGACCACTATCGGCGAGAAAATTGGTAAAAAAGGCATGACGTATGCGCAGGGAATGTCGGCGCAGATGACGGCGGCAGTCTCTATCGGTCTTGCCAGCTACACCGGTATGCCAGTTTCTACCACTCACGTACTCTCCTCTTCAGTGGCGGGAACCATGGTCGTTGATGGCGGCGGGTTGCAGCGTAAAACCGTGACCAGCATTCTGATGGCCTGGGTATTTACGTTACCGGCGGCGATTATTCTTTCCGGCGTGCTGTACTGGCTTTCCCTGAAGATTATTTAAGCCAAATGGGCCGGATAGCGCTGTCGCTAATCCGGCCTGTCAGGATGAAACGACACAGGCCTGATAGGCCGCTATAAGCGGCGTCATCCGGAGGCTTATCTAATACGAGCGGGTCAGGAAACTGGCCCGCTTTTTTTATTCAGTGCCAAATCATGAGCGCAATCAAGCTCACCACCACCAAACCGCATAACGCGCTGGTCAGCAGAAACTGGCGGCGCACGCGTTCACAACGGCGAATAAATTCTTCATCATGATGATCGCGATAGCGCTGAGCGTAGATATACCATACCAGGCGCACCTGTTTGTTGGGCTGACCATGCGTGGTAAAGAAGCCGCCGCCATCGACATATTGATAGAGCAAAGGATCGCAACCACGAAGTACCACTAACAGTGCGCGTAGCGATGAGAAATAGCGCGCCATATTAACAATGCAAACGACACATAAAGCCCAGAATAGTGAGACGGTGCTTATCATATCTCCTCCCCGGCGACCCGCCCACGGAGTTCCTCTCCGGGACTACCGCTCCCCGATACCCTGCCAGACAATCAGTGAAAGAGTACTACGAAAGCCGTCCATATTAGCGCTCCGCATTCGAACGGCTCTTATACACATTGTAGGAGATCAGTTAATTTTTTTACCAGAAGGTTAATCACTATCAATGCAATTCCCTAGAAATTTTGTTTAACTAACTGGCAAGCAAGGCAGATTGACGGATTATCCTGGTCGCTATAATGTAAGGATAGTTATGGTAAACGGCTGAGCTAGCCCCGCGCATAGAGTTCGCAGGACGCGGGTGACGCGGCGGCATAAGAAACGCCAGTAGCTCAATGGTCATCGACAACTTATGGAAGGAGTAACACTATGGCTTATAAACACATTCTTATCGCAGTTGATCTCTCCCCGGAAAGTAAAGTTCTGGTTGAAAAAGCGGTCTCTATGGCGCGCCCCTACAACGCGAAAATCTCCCTCATCCACGTTGATGTGAACTATTCTGACCTGTACACCGGTCTGATTGACGTCAATCTGGGCGATATGCAGAAACGTATCTCCGAAGAAACCCACCACGCGCTGACCGAGCTGTCTACCAACGCTGGCTACCCTATCACTGAAACCCTGAGCGGTAGCGGCGATTTGGGCCAGGTGCTGGTTGATGCCATCAAGAAATACGATATGGATCTGGTCGTTTGCGGTCATCACCAGGACTTCTGGAGCAAACTGATGTCTTCTGCGCGCCAGCTGATCAACACCGTTCACGTTGACATGCTGATTGTGCCGCTGCGCGACGAAGAAGAGTAATACTTGCCGTGCCGGCTGGCGGCTAAGACCGCGTCTGGTCTATAGTCAATCAGGTTGGCCTGAACCATCAGGCAAATTCCGGCTATCAACAACAACGCCCGCTTATGTGGGCGTTTTGTTTATCCCCCCTTCTTCGCAGTACTCAGTACATCATTCCATCACACCAAACATAATTAGTGTGATCCACTAATTAGTTTGCGTATCATTTGTATAATAACCTATTGATCAGGCTAATAACCGCAGTCTATATCAGGGTAAGTCTTTTCGGCGCGTTTTGATATACGCGCTCATACGTTTCGGGATGGCATTAAAAGGCGAAGGAATATGAATACAACTGCACCTACGGGCTTGCTGCAGCAACCTCGTCCATTCTTCATGATCTTTTTTGTAGAATTATGGGAACGATTTGGCTATTACGGCGTCCAGGGCATCCTGGCGGTCTTTTTCGTTAAACAATTGGGTTTTTCTCAGGAACAGGCCTTTATTACCTTTGGCGCTTTTGCAGCACTGGTTTATGGCCTGATCTCCATCGGCGGCTATGTTGGCGACCATCTGTTAGGGACTAAACGCACCCTGGTCCTGGGCGCAATTGTGCTGGCGATTGGCTATTTTATGACCGGCATGTCGCTATTAAATCCCGATCTGATTTTTATCGCACTGGGTACGATTGCCGTGGGCAACGGGTTATTTAAAGCCAATCCCGCCAGCCTGCTCTCTAAATGCTATCAGCCTAAAGATCCCCGGCTGGATGGCGCTTTCACCCTGTTTTATATGTCGATTAACATCGGTTCTTTGTTATCGCTATCGCTGGCGCCGGTGATTGCCGATAAATTTGGCTATGCGGTGACCTATAATCTGTGCGGCGCTGGTTTAATTGTTGCGCTTCTGGTGTACTTCGCCTGCCGTGGCATGGTGAAAAATATCGGTTCTGAACCGGATCATAAACCGCTACGTTTTCGCAATTTGCTGCTGGTACTACTCGGCACCGTCGTCATGATTTTCCTCTGCGCCTGGCTGATGCACAACGTTAAGATTGCCAATCTGGTGCTCATCGTCCTTTCTATCGTCGTCACTATTTTCTTCTTTCGCGAAGCGTTTCGTCTGGATAAAACCGGCCGCAATAAAATGTTCGTGGCGTTTATTCTGATGATTGAAGCCGTGCTGTTTTACATTCTGTATGCGCAGATGCCTACCTCGCTGAACTTCTTTGCGATTAATAACGTGCATCATGAAATTCTTGGATTCGCCATTAACCCGGTGAGTTTTCAGGCGCTGAACCCATTCTGGGTGGTCGTCGCCAGTCCGGTACTGGCAGCGATTTACACCCGGCTGGGTAGCAAAGGCAAAGATCTGACTATGCCGATGAAGTTTACGCTCGGCATGTTCCTCTGCGCGCTGGGTTTTCTGACCGCCGCCGCCGGGATGTGGTTTGCCGATGCGCAAGGATTGACGTCGCCGTGGTTTATCGTGCTGGTGTATCTGTTCCAGAGTCTGGGCGAGTTGTTGATTAGCGCGCTGGGGCTGGCAATGGTCGCCGCTCTGGTGCCGCAGCATCTGATGGGCTTTATTCTGGGAATGTGGTTCCTGACCCAGGCCGCCGCCTTCCTGCTCGGCGGTTATGTGGCGACCTTCACTGCCGTACCGGAAAACATCACCGATCCGTTGCAGACGCTGCCCATTTATACCGGCGTCTTTAGCAAAATTGGTCTGGTAACGCTGGCGGTCACCGTGGTGATGGCCATTATGGTGCCGTGGTTAAACCGAATGATTAATACGCCAGGTACCGAACAGTAATACTCAGTGCCGGATGCGGCTTACGCCTTATCCAGCCTACAAATAATTGAGAATCGTAGGCCCGATAAGCGTAGCTCCATCGGGCAATCCGTTACTCCGTCAGAGGGGTTCCGGCATAAATATCAAACCGATGCCCTTTGGTGACGATGGCGTTGGGCGTCGCGACATCCGCCAGCGGCGGCGCATAATCGGGACGTTTAACCACCACGCGTTTGGTCGCCAACTGACGCGCCGGTTCCAGCAGTCCGTCGGCGTCTAAATCCGGCCCCACCAACGACTGAAACACCCGCATCTCTTTCTTCACCAGCGCGCTTTTCTGCCGGTGAGGAAACATCGGATCGAGGTAGACCACCTGCGGGCGCGGCGTGATATCGGTCAACGCCGTCAGGCTGGAAGCATGAATCAACTGCAAACGCTCCTGAAGCCAGCCGCCAATGTCCGCATCGGCGTAGCCGCGCGTCAGACCGTCATCGAGCAGCGCGGCAACCACCGGGTTACGCTCCAGCATCCGCACGCGGCAACCGACGGACGCCAGCACAAACGCATCGCGCCCCAGTCCGGCCGTGGCATCAACCACATCCGGCAGGTAATCGCCTTTGATACCGACGGCTTTCGCCACCGCTTCGCCGCGCCCGCCGCCGAACTTGCGCCGGTGCGCCATCGCGCCGCCGACAAAATCGACGAAAATACCGCCGAGCTTCGGTTCGTCGCGCTTGCGCAGCTCCAGATGTTGCGGCGTCATCACCAGCGCCATCGGGTTGTCTTCGTCATGCTCCAGTCCCCAGCGGGCAGCCAGAACAGATAAGGCGCCGTCTGTGGCGCCCGTTTCATCCATTAAGCAGATTTGCACGTAAAATCAGCCTTTAATCCCGTAATGCTCCAGCATCGCGTCCAGTTGTGGTTCACGGCCACGGAAGCGTTTAAAGAGTTCCATCGGCTCTTCAGAACCACCGCGAGTCAGGATGTTATCAAGGAACGACTGACCGGTCTCACGGTTGAAAATGCCTTCCTCCTCAAAGCGGGAATAAGCGTCCGCCGCCAGTACGTCGGCCCACAGATAGCTGTAGTAGCCTGCCGCATAGCCGCCAGCAAAGATATGGCTGAACGCATGTGGAAAGCGACCCCATGTCGGTGACGGCACCACGGCGACCTGTTTTTTAATTTCAAAGAGCGTCTCAAGAATTTTCGCTCCTTGCTGTGGATTAAATTCCGCATGCAGACGGAAATCAAACAGACCGAACTCCAGCTGACGCAGAATAAACAGCGCCGCCTGATAGTTTTTCGCCGCCAGCATTTTATCCAGCAGTTCCTTCGGCAGCGGTTCGCCGGTCTCATAGTGGCCGGAGATAAACGCCAGCGCTTCCGGCTCCCAGCACCAGTTTTCCATAAACTGACTTGGCAGTTCGACCGCGTCCCACGGCACGCCGCTGATACCGGAGACCCCGGCGGTCTCAATGCGGGTCAGCATATGATGCAGGCCATGACCAAACTCGTGGAACAGGGTGATCACTTCGTCATGGGTAAACAGAGCGGGTTTACCGTTCACCGGACGGTTGAAATTACAGGTCAGATAAGCGACCGGCTTTTGCAATGTGCCGTCCGCTTTACGCATCTGGCCGACACAGTCGTCCATCCACGCCCCGCCGCGTTTGTGTTCGCGCGCGTACAGGTCAAGGTAGAAGCTGCCGCGCAGCTCGTTATTTTCGTCATACAGTTCAAAGAAACGCACTTCCGGGTGCCAGACATCAACGTCAGTACGCTCTTTGGCAGTGATGCCGTAAATACGTTTCACCACTTCAAACAGGCCATTCACGGCTTTGTTTTCCGGGAAGTACGGACGTAGCTGCTCATCGCTGATGCTGTACAGGTGCTGTTTTTGCTTTTCACTGTAGTACGCGATATCCCACGGTTGCAGCTCCTCAACGCCAAATTCGGCTTTGGCGAAGGCGCGCAGCTGGGCCAGCTCTTTTTCCCCCTGCGGACGGGCGCGTTTCGCCAAATCGGTTAAGAAATCGAGCACCTGCTGCGGATTTTCCGCCATTTTGGTGGCCAGCGATTCATGGGCATAATTTTCGAAGCCCAGCAGTTGCGCCAGTTCATGGCGCAGCGCAAGAATTTCTTCCATCACCGGGCTGTTATCCCACTTACCGGCGTTCGGCCCCTGATCGGAGGCGCGAGTGGAATAGGCGCGATACATCTCTTCGCGCAACGCCTGGTTGTCGCAGTAGGTCATGACCGGCAGATAGCTCGGGATATCCAGGGTCAGCAGGTAACCTTCCTGCTCTTTGGCTTCCGCCTGGGCTTTAGCTGCCGCCAGAGCGCTTTCCGGCATTCCCGCCAGCTCGGCTTCATCGGTGATGAGCTTCGTCCAGCCCATAGTGGCATCGAGCACATTATTGCTGTACTGGTTGCCCAGCTCAGACAGGCGAGTGGCGATTTCGCCGTAACGCTGCTGTTTCTCTTTCGGCAGGCCGATGCCGGACAGTTCAAAATCACGCAGCGCGTTATCAACCGCTTTCTTCTGCGCGGTATTCAGAGTGGCGTAATGATCGCCGTCGCGCAGGTCGCGGTACGCGTTGTACAACCCTTCATGCTGGCCAACCCAGGTGCTGTATTCCGACAGCAGCGGCAGCGTCTGTTCGTAGGCTTCACGCAGCTCCGGACTATTTTTCACCGAGTTTAAGTGGCTAATTGGCGAGAAAATACGCCCCAGAACATCGTCGGCTTCCGCCAACGGCTGGCAGAGGTTTTCCCAGCTATACGGCGCGCCATGCGCCACAACGCCTTCTACCGCCGCCCGGCAATCGGCCAACGCTTTGGTGACCGCAGGCACCACATGCTCCGGTTTAATTGCAGAAAAAGGCGGCAGTGAAAAAGACGTTAGTAATGGATTGGTCATATGCGCAGTCCTGTAGAAGAAGGTGAGTGGAGCGCGCTTTTGGCGCTCTCGCGATGAGATCTAGAATGGGGGATAGTAAGGGGAATTTCAATGATGGACAGCGTACAGACGTGGGTATCGCTGCAATAAGCCGCCCCTTTAACATCATCCCGGCTTACGTTTTATAAGCCGGGTGACAACGTCAGCGCGTTTTTCTCGCCATCTCGTAAGCAGCGGACAGATCCAGACGCTGCCAGAACTGTTGATCCTCGGTCTCGCCCGACAACGGATATCCTGCCGGTAACGCCGTCTCTTCCATTAACGCCTGACGCTGCGCTGGCGACAGGTTCGGCAGCGCTGTCTGTAGCAGAACATCGGCGCCTTTTGGTATTTTCAACGGCTGATGCTCGCCTTTCTGTTGCGGCAGGTTATAAGTCATGGTGAAGCGGTAGAAGGTATGCATGGCCGGATCGCGGTACGGATCGTCTTTTCCGGTCGATGCCGCGCATTCGACAATCGTCGTACCGCACTCTTTCACCAGCGCCTCACGCAGTTGAGCGCGAGCTTCGTTGAATAACGTACGGTAATACGGATCGTTAAGATAATGCGCGACATTACGCTGCGCGACCATCCGCGCGCCCATCACATCCAGCGGATAGTGTACGCCAAGGACCAGGCGAGAATAGCCATAACGCGCGCCACGAATCACCAGCGCATCAAAGCGTTCCGGGATCATTTCCGCCATCAACAGCGCATCCGTATAACCGGTATTCGTGTGTCCGCTGGGGAAAGCACCGCCACCTGCGGTATAAGGATGACCATCTTTTACCACCACATCATCCGGCGTCAAATGGATAGTATTACCCGGCACCTGGTAAGGACGCGGGTAATGAAAATATTTTTTCGCCGCGCCGGTGCTGACTTCCGAGGCTTTAATCAACGCCGCCGCTTTGCCCAACTCACCTTTATCATAAGCGGCGAGAAATGCCCGCCCCAGCCGCGGCCCCATTGCGTCGCTCAGGAAATAGAGATACTCCACGCTTTCCGCATCCGCCAGCGCCTGGTGACGGGTATTAACATCGGCATCGTGATTAATCGCCGTCACCGTCGCCAGATTGTCTTTCAATACTGCTTCCGGCAATGTATTGAAGGCGGAAAGTAGGGTAATCCCCATCTGTTGATTCTCAGTAGTATGAAAATCATAACCGCTAGCCTGTAACCAGGCATTATCCGCCTGGATGGAATTCTGTCGCATCTGAGCCAGGGCGTCGCGAGTCAACGCGGCGGTATCGCCTTGTAATGCCTTACGCAACTGTGTCAGCCATTGAGCCTCAAGGTCATTAAAGGCGACGCTCGCCGAGTCGGGCGTCACGCTTTTCGCTATCGACTCCGCCTGGGACAGGGGAATATCTTTCGCCAGTGCCGGCATCGCCAGCGCCAGAGATGACGCCAGTACAGTAATGTGTAGTTTCATTATGGTTCCTTTCATTAAAAATAACGCCAGGTCAAAACTACTACCTTGCCCACAGGCGATGCTGGCCTGCGCAGTTGACGGTTTGATGATACGAACACGTCTTGCAATACTTTCACAACGCGCGAAACAACATGGCGGTACTGGGGTAATCTCTACGGATCTGCGGTAAACTATCGGCTAACTTGTTTACTTCCCGGAATATCTGCATCCATGCTCAGTTATCGTCACAGCTTTCACGCTGGCAACCACGCCGACGTCCTTAAACATACCGTTCAGAGCCTGATCATCGAGTCGCTAAAAGAGAAAGAAAAACCGTTTCTCTATCTGGACACGCACGCGGGCGCGGGGCGTTATCAGTTGGGCAGCGAACATGCTGAACGTACCGGAGAGTATCTGGAAGGCATCGCCCGTATCTGGCAGCAGGACGATCTGCCCGCCGAACTGGAACCGTATATTAGCGTCGTAAAACATTTCAACCGCAGCGGGCAGTTACGCTACTATCCGGGCTCTCCGTTAATCGCCCGCCAGTTGCTGCGTGAGCAGGACAGTCTGCAACTCACGGAATTGCATCCCAGCGACTTCCCACTGTTGCGCGCGGAGTTTCAAAAAGACAACCGCGCCCGCGTGGAACGCGCTGACGGCTATCAGCAACTGAAAGCCAAATTGCCGCCGGTTTCCCGCCGCGGTCTGATCCTCATTGACCCGCCTTATGAAATGAAAACCGACTACCAGGCGGTAGTCAGCGGCATCAGCGAGGGTTATAAACGTTTCGCCACCGGGACATACGCGCTATGGTATCCGGTGGTGCTCCGCCAGCAAATTAAGCGCATGATTCATGAGCTGGAGGCCACCGGCATCCGTAAAATCCTGCAAATTGAGCTGGCGATCCGCCCGGACAGCGATCAGCGCGGGATGACGGCGTCCGGTATGATCGTGGTTAACCCGCCGTGGAAACTGGAGCAGCAGATGAACAACGTGCTACCGTGGCTGCACAGCAGGTTGGCGCCAAACGGTCACGGACACACTTCGGTAAGCTGGATCGTGCCGGAGTAATCACAGCCATCGGTGGAACCTTTCACCTTCAGGTATACAATCGCGAATATTTTGGCGGGTAGCGCAGAATCTATCCGTCCGACAACGAACATAAAGGAGCGGTCATGACCAAACACTATGATTACATCGCTATCGGCGGCGGCAGCGGCGGTATCGCCTCGATTAACCGCGCCGCTATGTACGGCCAGAAATGCGCGCTCATCGAAGCCAAAGAGCTGGGCGGCACCTGTGTTAACGTGGGCTGCGTGCCGAAGAAAGTGATGTGGCATGCCGCGCAGATTCGTGAAGCGATTCATCTGTATGGCCCGGACTACGGTTTTGACACCACGATTAATCAGTTCGACTGGAGCAAGCTGATTGCCAGCCGTACCGCGTATATTGACCGCATCCATACTTCATACGACAACGTGCTGGGCAAAAATAACGTGGATGTGATTAAAGGCTTTGCCCGCTTTGTCGATGCCAAAACCATTGAAGTGAACGGCGAAACCATCACCGCCGACCATATTTTGATCGCTACCGGCGGCCGTCCGAGCCATCCTGAGATTCCAGGCGTGGAATACGGCATTGATTCCGACGGTTTCTTTGCGCTATCTGCCTTGCCGGAGCGCGTCGCGGTGGTAGGCGCAGGTTATATCGCCGTTGAACTGGCTGGCGTTATCAACGCGCTGGGGGCGAAAACGCATCTGTTTGTCCGTAAACATGCGCCGCTGCGCAGTTTTGACCCGATGATTAGCGAAACGCTGGTTGAGGTGATGAACGCCGAAGGCCCGCAACTGCATACTCACGCCGTGCCGAAAGCGGTGGTGAAAAACGCCGACGGCAGTCTGACTCTGGAACTGGAAGATGGCCGCAGTGAAACCGTTGATTGCCTGATCTGGGCCATTGGTCGCGAACCGTCGACCGACAATATTAATCTGGCGGCAGCGGGCGTGAAAACCAATGAAAAAGGTTACATCATTGTCGATAAATTCCAGAATACCAACGTTGAAGGCATTTACGCCGTTGGCGACAATACTGGCGCGGTAGAACTAACGCCAGTCGCCGTCGCCGCCGGTCGCCGTCTCTCCGAGCGCCTGTTTAACAACAAGCCGGAAGAGCATCTGGACTACAGCAACATCCCGACCGTGGTCTTTAGCCATCCGCCTATCGGCACCGTCGGGTTAAGCGAGCCGCAGGCGCGCGAGCAGTACGGCGACGAGCAGGTGAAAGTCTATAAATCATCGTTTACCGCTATGTATACCGCGGTAACGACACACCGCCAGCCGTGCCGTATGAAGCTGGTCTGCGTCGGGCCGGAAGAAAAAATTGTGGGTATCCACGGTATCGGCTTCGGCATGGATGAAATGTTGCAGGGCTTCGCAGTGGCGCTGAAGATGGGCGCTACCAAGAAAGACTTCGATAATACCGTCGCTATTCACCCGACCGCATCGGAAGAGTTTGTGACCATGCGTTAATATCTTGTGCGCCCATCTTCAAGGGTGGGCGCACAAGCCTGCATGATTAATACGTACTGAAATAACTCTGGATCAGTTCCGGATTACGCGTCTGAGTTAATGCCGTCATCAGCAAGACTCGCGCCTTCGCCGGGTTGAGCGAGTCAGACACCAGCCCTGGCTGCCCTTTATCCAACGGTACGACGCCGTTTCCGGTGCGGGAAGCGCGCACCACGATAATCCCGGCTTTCTCCGCTTTTTTAATCCCCGCGTCGCTGCGTACCGAGACCGAACCTGCGCCGGTTCCGGCATAAATAATACCGTCCGCGTGATGGGCGATCGCCGCATCATACATATATTCCGGGTCGTCCTGATAGCCGTAAATAATCACCACATTGGGTAATTTTTTGATATTACGTACGTCAAAAACAGATCGCAGGGTATGAATTTTTTCCACCCGCGTTTCGAACTGTGGCTGACCATTAACGATGACCCCCAGATAGCCCTCTTCCGGCGCTTTAAAGGTATCCAGAGTCGTGGCATTAGTTTTCGTCACAAAGCGCGCCGAACCAATACGATCGTTTAAAACCACCATCACACCGCGTCCCTTCGCATTCGGGTCAGCAGCCACCGTGACCGCTTCCAGCAGGTTCATTGCGCCATCGGCGCTGATTGCCGACGCGGGCCGCATTGCAGCGGTAAACACCACCGGTTTGTCGCTTTTCACGGTCAAATTAAGAAAGTAGGCGGTTTCATCGAGCGTGTCAGTGCCATGAGTAATAACCACACCGTCAACATCGTCCCGCGCCAATAACGCATTCACCTTCTGTGAAAGTTTCAGGATGATATCGCTGGTCATATTTTCGCTACCAATATTCGCCACCTGCTCGCCGTCAACGCGAGCGATATTATTCATTTCCGGCACGGCATTTATTAATGTTTGCACGCCAAGTTCACCAGATTTATATCCGGCGGTTTGCGTATTATTGGCTGCCGTCCCGGCGATAGTACCACCTGTCGCGAGAATAACAATATGCGGTAGTGACGTTGTGCTAAATACACAGTGGCTGATGAGCAGCAACACGGTGGCCATGAAAACTCTAATTTTCATTTTCTTCCTCTGAATTAAAAATAATAAGTGGCGTGTGCTATAAAAACATGAATAACAATCAGGCCAGAACCATTTTTCCTATTAACAGCCCGACAATGACCGAGACAATCACGTTAACTAATCCCGGACGCATAAAACTATGGTTAAGCACATATTTGCCAATACGCGTCGTACCGGTATCGTCAAACGCCAGCGCCGCCAGACACTGCCCCGCCACCGGAATAAAGAAATAGCCGTTAACGGCAGGCCAGGAGCCGATTAATGCATAAGCGGGCAACCCTAACGCCAGCCCCAGCGGCAACAGAATTAACGTCGTTGCCGCCTGGCTGCTGACCATAGCGGACACAAAAAACATCATAATGGCGATAAGCCAGGTATGCTGTTGCAATAGAGTTTGCACTTCTGCCTTAATCAACGCGATATGACCATTCACGAACGTCTCACTCATCCAGGCCAGGCCGAAGGCGCAGACAATCGCCAGCGCGCCCGCCCGAAATACCGTACCGCTGATAATTTGATCGACCTGCGGTCGGCATAACAACACAATCAGGCAGGCAAAAGAGAGCATCGTAATCTGGATAGCGGCGGACATCGAAAGCGGTTGTAGCCCTTTCGCTGTTTCCACCATGGGCCGCAGCGCCGGAATCAGTCCTAACAGAACGATAACGATCGCACTGGTCAGAAATAACGCCACCGACAATTTGGCGCGCGAAGTGACCACCGTATTTTTACTTTCTTTCTGCGCAGGTTTAATTAACCCTTCAGCAAGCCGACGTTGATATTCCGGATCGTCTTTTAACTCTTTTCCTTTATTAAAGGTCGCTATTGCCCCCATCGCTACGCCGATTAACGTGGCGGGCACGCAAATCATCATAATGGTTGAAATAGAGACGCCCAACGGCGCCATTAAACCAATCATCGCCGCCATGGCGGCAGATATAGGACTGGCGGTGATCGCCTGTTGCGATGCGATAACGGAAATAGATAAAGGACGTTCCGGTCGAATACCTGAATCCCGTGCGACTTCAGAAATAACCGGTAGCAAGCTATAAACGACATGCCCCGTTCCTGACATAAAAGTGAAGATATAACAGATAAACGGCGCTAATAACGTAATGTAACGCGGGTGGCGACGCAGAATTTTTTCCGCCAGTTTGACCAGTAAATCCAGCCCGCCGGAGGCCTGTAAAGAAGCGGCCGCCAGGACAACAGAAAGAATAATCAGAATAACATCAATCGGTGGCGTAGAAGGCGTCAGGCCAAAAATAAAAACCATCACGCCGACGCCTAACCCGCCGACCATCCCTAAAAATACGCCGCCGATCCTGGCGCCTATCATCAGGGCCACAAGGATAAAACATAATTCCGTCCAAAACATACTTCCTCCTGGGTTATCTGGAGTGAGTGTCGCTTTACATTGAGGGACGTAACCTATTGTGCAAACGGTTTACCAAAACCAAATGCGCCGTAATGAGATAACACCTGCGCCGCCGATTTCCCGCCCTGCCGCATGGCGCGTAACACGCTTTCTTTATCGGGTTCCGCCATACCCGATTGCAAAATGGAAAGCAAAAAACCGGTTAAGAAGGCGTCGCCTGCGCCCAGCGTATCGACAGGTTCGATATAAGCAGGTTGCCACTCCAGATAATCCGCGCCGGAAAAATAATAAACTTTTTCATGCCCGCAGGTGGCAATAATATGCCGACAGCCATAACGATAAAGTTTATTGAGTTTTACTTTGATTTCATCTGGCGATAACCCGCTACAGGAGATAAATCCGTAATCTACCCACGGGCATACCTTTTCAAAATAGTCGTCTGTACCGCGCCCGGAAAAATCAAAAGAGAGTAAGACGGTTTGTTGTTTAATTTTCTCCAGTTCCGATTCCAGGTGGCCGTTAATACTGGAATGGACTAAGGTAAATTGTGATATATAGCGAAGATCGTCGTCAGACAGACTAAAAGGATGTTCCCGCAATACGCCGTTTTTGTTGCTGGCGACAAATTGCCGATCGCCATGCGAGAGACGGATACAGGCATACCCATTTTCGCCGGTATAATGGCGGCTGTGAGAGATGTCTATCTGTAGCTGGTGTAATACATCCTGTACGTGCTGCGCGGCGTCGTCATTGCCAAACGCCCCCATAAACGCGCTGGGGATGTCTGCTAATTTCGCATAGACAGCAAAATTTAATGCATTACCGCCGGGGTACATGATGCCGGAATGCAGGTATTTATCGACAACGTTGTCGCCAATACCCAATACGCTGATGCTCATCATTATTCCTTGTTTGTCTTTACAATAAAAAGCGTCCCTGCTTTTTTATCCATCCTGATGTAATTAATATTCCACTTTCCACATATAGCGGCGCGTCGTTAACGGATGCTGACGCGCCTCAGCTAACGCCCGATTGTAAACGGGATAAACGTTATTAAAGAGAGAGTGGTTAAAGTAATCAATAACCGTGGTTTTAATGGTCGATAGCCCCAGTTCTTTCGCATCGACAACTTCAATCCGGCGGCCATATTTTTTCAGGAAGTTTAACGCGCGTTCATCCACCGCCCGCGTATTGCCCTCGGAAAACTGGAAGAAGAAAGGCGTATTCGCATCGGTAATTTCAAACGGCCCGTGGAAAAACTCACCGCTATGAATACAGGCGGAATGTATCCATTGCATTTCCATAAAGATGCAGATGCTCTGTAGGTAGGCTGCGCCATAGCCCGCGCCGCTGGCGACGGTATAAATGACTTTATCGTCTTTATATTCCTGCGCGAACGCCTGCGCACGCTCCGCTACCTGCTCGCAAGCGCGCCAGACGATACGGTTGATTTTGCTGACGCCATCCTGAAAATCGTCGTAGTGCGCATACCCTTCCGTCTGCTGGAGCAGTTCGACCGCACTCAGCAGGCCTTTCATCGTTTTCTCTCCGGCAATATCTTTACCGTCGCCAAACGTGTACGTTTCCACATAGTCGCAATGCGCCACCAACGGTGAATCCATTATCCAGGTTAAACCAATGACCGGCGCGCCGTGCTGACGGGCGATTTCAGCCGCTTTAATTGTCTCTGGCGTATTACCTTTGTGGGAGGCGACAACCACAACGGCATTTTCTCCCAGCGCTACCGGCGGGTTGTTAATAAATTCTCCGCTGTTATACAGACCGACAGTCAACGCTTTCGCTTCTTTTTCTAAAAATGCTTTCGCCGGATAGAACGCCGCATAAGAACCGCCGCACGCCACGTAATAGACGTGTTTAACGCCTCCTTTCTCTGCCTGGCTGGTCACAATATTGCTAACTGTCTCTTTCATACCCATCATGCTTTCCTCTGGTTCCATCAATGATACAGGCGAGGATTCGCCATAAATGACTCATAATGTATTATTATTTTTATATGACATTTAAAGACATTTGATCAAGATGGAAACCAAAAAAATCGGGATCCGCGATCTGGATCCCGATTCAGCCTGCTCTTCGTTAGCGTAATGCTGACATCATACGGTAAACCGTATTTTATCGCCGACAATCAACTGTTGCGAAACGCAGGAGAGTTCTCCTTTGTTATCAATCATTTCACTTTTTATCAGGATCAGCGGATAACCCTCGTTGACGCCAAGATAATGGGCGACTTCAAAGCTGGCATAAACCAGTTCGATCATCTTACGGGAGTGGGTAAACCATAAATGGTATTTCTCGCGTAAGCATTCATACAAAGAGTGATTATTAAGATCTTCGTCCAGCAAAAACGCAAAACGTGGGGGAAGATGTACGGTTTCCAGCGATACCGCCACATCGTCGGCATAGCGGATACGTTCAATGACGACCGCTTTTTCGCCATCGTTCATATTCAGTAACGCTTTTGTCTCATCGTCTACCGATTCAAAAACGGATTTGATGGTGCGTGACCCCGGGCGACGTCCCTGGGACTGGCATAACTCGCTGAAACTCATGATGCCGGTCATGCTGCGCTGAAATTTCTCACCAGAGACAAAGGTGCCTTTGCCGGAGACACGGGTCAGCAAATTTTCACGCGTCAGCGCATCCAGCGCCTTACGGACCGTGACCCTGCTCACCTGCCAGCGCACGCTCAGTTCATTTTCCGTCGGGATCTGCTGGCCTGGTTTATACTCTCCACGCGCAATAGCCTCTTTTAAGGCGGCTTCAAGCTGCTTATAAAGCGGTTTGGCGCTTTTACTGTCGGGTTGCTCGATCATTTGTATCCATTTGTATTATCATGATGCCATAGCTTGTATTATAACTATTTACGTTACCTTTGCTTGTGAATCCACGCCATGCGGTGACGTAGTGATACCGCTATGAAACGAATGTTCTGATTTTAGGTCTGGGGCGGGCGTCATGAAAATAGGATTTTCGCAATACTATTCAGTAAGTTATGAAGTGTTTTTCTTGAGAGACAAATTGCAAAATGTGATCTATCGCACACTTTGCCACTCAGGTATCGAAGCGAATGTCTACGCTTAATAGACAGCCGGGCAACACCCGTATCTTTTACGACGCAAGCCGGAGGTCCTTGTCATTATGCTCAACCAGAAATTAAACCCCACGCCTTCTGAAGATCTGACTATTGATGTCGATCTGCTTTATGAAACAGACCCGTGCGAGTTAAAGCTGGATGAAATGATCGAGGCGGAACCGGAGCCGGAGATGATCGAGGGGCTTCCCGCCTCTGACGCCCTGACCCCTGCCGATCGGTATCTCGAACTGTTCGAGCATGTACAGTCAACAAAACTGTTTCCAGACAGTAAAACGTTCCCGGACTGCGCGCCGAAGATGGACCCGCTTGATATCCTGATCCGCTACCGTAAGGTCAGACGCCACCGTGATTTTGACTTACGCCGCTTCGTCGAGAACCATTTCTGGCTACCGGAAACCTTATCCAGCGAGTATGTCTCTAATCCCGAAAACTCGCTCAAAGAACATATTGACCAGCTTTGGCCGATACTGACGCGCGAACCGCAGGATCATATTCCGTGGTCTTCGCTGCTGGCGCTGCCGCAATCCTATATCGTGCCGGGAGGCCGTTTTAGCGAAACCTATTATTGGGACTCTTATTTTACCATGCTGGGTCTGGCGGAAAGCGGGCGCGAAGACTTACTTAAATGTATGGCGGATAATTTCGCCTGGATGATTGAAAACTATGGCCATATTCCCAACGGCAACCGGACCTATTATCTGAGCCGTTCGCAGCCGCCGGTTTTTGCCCTGATGGTTGAACTGTTCGAAGAAGATGGCGTGCGCGGCGCGCGGCGTTATCTCGACCATCTCAAAATGGAATACGCCTTCTGGATGGACGGCGCCGAATCGCTGGCGCTCAACCAGGCTTATCGCCACGTTGTGCGGATGCCGGACGGTTCCCTGCTGAACCGCTACTGGGACGATCGCGACACGCCGCGCGACGAGTCGTGGCTGGAAGATGTCGAAACTGCAAAACACTCCGGTCGTCCGCCCAATGAAGTCTACCGGGATTTGCGCGCCGGGGCGGCGTCCGGCTGGGACTATTCTTCACGCTGGCTACGCGATGCGGGCCGGCTTGCCAGCATACGTACGACCCAGTTTATCCCTATCGATTTGAACGCTTTTCTGTATAAACTGGAGAGCGCTATCGCCAATATTTCAGCACTGAAAGGCGAACGTGACACCGAGGCGCTATTTCGCCAGAAAGCCAGCGATCGACGCGCCGCCGTGAACCATTATCTGTGGGATGATGAAAACGGCTGTTATCGGGACTATGACTGGCGACGCGAAGAAATGGCGCTCTTTTCCGCCGCCAGTATCGTGCCGCTGTATGTCGGTATGGCGAACCACGAGCAGGCCGACCGTCTGGCAAATGTGGTACGCAGCCGTCTGTTAACGCCCGGCGGGATTATGGCGACCGAATACGAAACCGGCGAACAGTGGGATAAACCGAACGGCTGGGCACCGCTGCAATGGATGGCGATTCAGGGCTTCAAACGGTATGGCGACGATATGCTGGGCGATGAAATCGCCCATAACTGGTTAAAAACAGTGAACCATTTTTATCAGGAGCACCATAAACTGATCGAGAAATACCATATTTCCGGCGGTACGCCCCGCGAAGGCGGCGGGGGCGAGTATCCGCTACAGGACGGGTTCGGCTGGACCAATGGCGTGGTGCGCCGCCTGATTGGCCTTTACGGAGAGCCTTAACCTGCTCCGGCCTCAGTGAATCGCATCATAAATGGCTGACTGAATTTTCAGCCATTTTTTATTGTCTGCGCTGGGCCGGGCCTGAGCGCGCAATCGGGCCTGCTCCGTATCGTGCTGCTGGCGCGTCACAACAGCCGGAACGGTGCAAAACGTTTGCAAATAGGTTTTATGCATCGCGGTCAGCGGCGCGCCGCTCGACATGTCATGACTTAACGTTGTGATAAATCGTCGGCAGGGTTTGACCTCATCCATCAGCGCGGGATAACGCAACAACAGTTGCAGCACCTCGGTATGTCCTGCCGCAAACGCCTGCTCCGTCCACGCGAGCTGCCAGTTCATTCCGCCCTGGAGGAACAGCGCCGTCACCCGCGTATCATTGCGCTCTATCGCCGCCCGCATGGTAAACGCATCCCAGGTAATCCCCATATGATTGAGCGTTTCCCGCGCGGAAGGCGCCTCGCGCGGCGGTTCATCCTGCGCCATTGCGGGAGCTTGCCCGTTATCGGAGCCTGGCGACGACGAACTAAATAGCCAGAACGCGCCCGCCAGTATCGCCAGCGTCATGACGCCAACCGCGCCCCACAAAGCGCCGGAAATAAGTTGCTCACGCTCTTCAGGCGTACGCGGAGGCCGCTTACGCGGTGGTTCTATGCTCTCGCTAATCTCATGCTTATCTCCCCCGGCCTGCCGATCTTTAAGCCGCGCGGTTTCCCAGAACTGGCGCAATTCACGTTCATCCGCCAGCAGAAACGAAGCGGGATTCACGCGGGTACGTTTTTCGGCATAGGCGCGCTGGATGGGCCGAACGATTTGCTGATACTGAACGTTTAGCAGCATAAGCTGCGCTGAGGTAAGCGGCTGCCTGGCGATAACCTCGTTTCGCGCAAGGCGGCAATCATCCAGAAACATACGCAGAGTGGTGCGCGACTCGGCGAACAGCGTTAACGCTGAGGCATCATTAAAAATTCTGACGTAATGACGGGCAAACAATTTTTTATCGACCACCATAAGCGCCAGTTCGCTGAACAACATGCCCTCCAGCGCATGTTGATCTTCTCCCTGTTTTAACCACTGGCGCAAACGGTCCGGGCCGAAATGTTGCTTGAGGTAGTGATTCAGCGACGCCCGATCCGGCCATGCGCGCGCAATAAGCGCTTTTAACGTCAGTTCTATCGCCCGAAGCTGACGCTGCGCCTCAAGATGCGCCTCCTGGTCGGGTTCTTCCAGCTCAGTTTGATACGTCAGTAGCGGCTGCTGCTGACGTAGATGCTCCAGCGAGGTGACAAAACGCAACGCGGCAAGGAGTTGATTTTCGCTCACCTCTTGCCCGCTGTCATACTGGGGAACATGCTGCTGAAGGTGACGCAGTTGCAGCATAAACTGGCTCAACTGCGCGTCATTTATCCGCAATTTTTTCGCCACCGCGCCCCAACCGCCCAGGTTAAGACGCGCCTGCTCAAGTTGTTCCATGAACCACCGGGGCTCTTTTCCCTCTGTGGTATGAATACCCAGCAGCAGCAGGATTTCTATTGATGCCTGGCGGATAATCCCCAGGCTATGTTCAAAAGGCGCGCGTGTCGCCTGCGAAGCGCTATTCGTCATTATCTTCCCTAAAAAGACGATCCCGCGACGAGATCTTCGTTTTCTTTTAATTATGTTTTTTCATAGATATAACAGATTTAGCCACATTTCAGTGACTTAATCTTAATGATTGCAAATTTATAAGAAGATCGGTTACTAACCAAAAACATCAGTTTTTCATTCTGTCAACGCGGCGTGACGCTGAACGGCATAGACCTTTTCCCTGCCTGCGTTTGGCCGTCTGACCGCTAGCCACGCGTGCAGCACACTTTATAATCGCGCTTTTTATGAGAAAGATGCCATGCCGCACATTTCATCTCGCTTTAGCTCCGCCTGCATCGCGTTTATTAAACAGTGGCAGGGTCTGTCGCTGGAAAAGTATCGCGATCGGCAGGGTAACTGGGTGATTGGTTACGGGCATATGTTGACGCCGGATGAGACGCTGACGTTCATTACGCCCGACCAGGCGGAGGCATTCTTGCTGGATGACCTCAATAGCTGCGATATTCTGCTACAGAATTGCTTGCCGGAACTTAACGATCGGTTTCAACGCGAAACGCTTATTGCGCTGATGTTCAGCATCGGACATCAGCGTTTTTTATCATTAATCAATACGGGTGATATTTCACAGCCAGAAATAAGCGGACTGCGAATTTAACGTCGTTAATTCGATTCATTTAACATCATGGCGGCCTGGGTACGATTTTTTACATCCAGCCGCCGGTAAAGCGACTCCAGATGCGCTTTAACCGTCCCGGTACTAATATTTAACGCCCGCCCAATTTGTTTATTTGATTCTCCTGCGGCAAGCATCTGTAAAATTTCCCGCTGGCGGGCGCTTAACGCTTTTATATCACGGGACTCCAGCTCCGTTGAATTTAACCAATCCCCCGGTAAAAACATCATCCCGCGAGCGACAGCATTGAGCGCAAGGACAAAGGTTTCAGCATCAGAATCGCGTGGCACCACGGCCTGAACGTTAAATTGCATGACTTCATGCAGCCACTTTTGACTGCCATCCATCGCCGTGATAATAATCTTCACCTCCGGAAATTGCTGCGCGGTTCTTTGTAACACCTCGCGGCAAAACTCAGCATCCAGGCCGCTATCCAGCATGACCAGCGCATCCGGCGCGCTTTCTATTTTTTGCCAGAGTTCTTCTGCCTGACCGACACTCTGGATACTTATTCCTGGAATGTGCTGCTGCAAACTGATTTTCATTCCATGAATAAATATTGACTGCCTGTCAAACATGATTACCTGCATTACTTTTCTCCACCTGGGTAAGATAATAGTCTCAAGATGAGGAAGGGTATTACCCGTAGGGTAAAATAAGAAGTCGCCATTTGGTATAGGCCATTTTACCGATAGTCATTGGTTGAGGAAGGGAAAGGTTATGAATATTTACAGCTTCAACATCGGGATTACAGAATTCGCTAAAATTAGCCTTTTAAAGTAAGGAATATCTTATTAGCGCGAACAGCTAAGGCTAATTTGAATATTAATTTAATGAAGAGTACGCCTGGCGCGTCACAAAGGAAATATCTGCTTTTCGCCTGATGTGTTACAAAAAATAAAGTAGCACATTTTGTTAAAAAATAGCCAATCCGCCTGAAAACCGCGACGATGGGTCAATGACAATACCGTGTATGTACATGCATTTCTCTGCCCCACTGCACCCGCTGTTATCGGCGTGTTTTACCGCCCTCGCCCCGTTTATCGGCTTTTTGGCGCTAAAATGCCTGGCCGGAAGGCGATAAATCCGCCGCGCAACGCGATCAGACGTATTCGTCACGCGAGCAATGATTGCGAAAGGGCTTATTAGGTGCTAGAAAATCAATAAAACCAGCCGCTTCAGCGTCACTGTTTCAATAAGAACAATAATAGAGCCTGATGATGGATAAAATATATGCAATGAAATTGTTTGTACGCGTGGCGGAACGGGAAAGTTTTTCCCGTGCAGCAGAGGATATCGGCCTTCCCAAAGGCAGCGTCTCACGGCAAATACAAGCGTTAGAACATCAACTGGGCATCCGCCTGCTCCACCGCACCACCCGGCGGGTACAGCTTACTCAGGACGGAATGGTTTACTACGAACGGGCAAAAGATCTGTTGAGTAACCTGGATGAACTGGAGGGTCTTTTCCAGCCTGATCCCGCCAGTATCAGTGGCAAAATACGGGTAGATATACCGCCATGTCTCGCAAACAGCCTCATCATGCCGCGCCTGCCCACTTTTTTGCATCAGTATCCCGGCATTGCGCTGGAACTTTGTAGTAGCGATCGACAGGTCGATTTACTACGGGAAGATTTCGACTGCGTGGTGCGCACAGAGCCGCTACATGCGCCAGGGATACTGACGCGCCCACTTGGCAAACTGAGGAGGGTGAACTGCGCCAGCCCACAATACCTGGCACGCTTTGGGTATCCAGAAAACCTTGACGATCTCGCCTCACATGCGATGGTGCATTATTCATTGACCCCGGGAGTCTCTTCACCGGGTTTTGCCTTTGAAACTCCCCACGGTATGCAGTGGGTAAAAACCGGCGGAATGCTAACGGTAAACAGTACAGAGACCTGGCATACGGCCTGTCTGGCAGGATTAGGAATCATTCAGACGCCGCGCATTGCTGTACGGGAGGCGTTACGCGCCGGAACGCTCATTGAAATTTTACCGCAATATCGCGCCGCTCCACTGCCGGTGACGCTGCATTATCCCCATCGCCGTAATCTTTCCCGCCGGGTACACCTGTTTATGGTATGGCTGACGGAAACCATTAAAGAGGCCGCAGAGTAGCCGCATTTTCAGCATCCACCGGGGAGAAGCTATACTGACATATTCTATTAATGATGAAGGACTACCGACCTGATGACGCAGGAAAATGACGTAAAACGCCCTATTCAGGAACTGGAGCACGACCCGATACAAAAAATAGAAACGCAGCCGCATGACGCCCCGGAAAAAAACGAAAAGGCAAATCAGGCGTTGCATTCCGTCACCACCCTGATGCAAAAAATTCAGCGTCAACCAATGGTGGCCCACCTCATTCGCGCGACCGAACGTTTTAACGATCGACTGGGTAATCAGTTTGGCGCGGCTATCACCTACTTTTCGTTTCTGTCGATGATCCCGATAATGATGGTGTCCTTTGCCGCGGCAGGTTTTATCCTCGCCTCGCACCCTAATCTACTGGAAGATATTTTCAGCAAGATATTGATGAATGTGAGCGATCCTACGCTGGCGTCCACGCTTAAAAATACGATTAATACGGCGGTTCAACAGCGTACCACGGTAGGGCTGGTCGGACTGGGTATCGCGCTCTATTCCGGCGTTAACTGGATGGGCAACCTGCGGGAAGCGATTCGCGCCCAGTCACGGGACGTCTGGGAGCGCAAGCCGCAGGATCAGGAGAAAATCTGGCTCAAATATCTGCGCGATTTTATCTCGCTGATTGGATTATTAATCGCTTTAATCATTACGCTGTCCATTACTTCCATCGCCGGTTCCGCCCAGCAGATGATCATCTCCGCCTTGTATCTCGACAGCATCGAATGGTTAAAACCGGCCTGGCATTTGATCGGTCTGGCCATCTCTATTTTTGCCAACTATCTGCTTTTCTTCTGGATTTTCTGGCGACTGCCTCGCCATCGTCCCCGTAAAAAAGCGTTGATTCGCGGGACATTTATTGCCGCTATCGGTTTTGAGGTGATTAAAATCATTATGACTTATACGCTGCCGTCACTGGTGAAATCGCCTTCCGGCGCGGCGTTTGGCTCCGTACTCGGTCTGATGGCCTTCTTCTACTTTTTTGCCCGCCTGACGTTATTCTGCGCGGCCTGGATAGCCACCGCCGAATACAAGGACGACCCGCGAATGCCGGGTAAAACGCAACGCTAGTCTGCGGCTTGCTGCCGAATGGCACGCACGGCGTCGTCATTCGGCCTACTGATGTGTAGACCCAGGCCGGGCAAGCAAAGCGTACCCGGCGGTACAATCAGGCACGTCCTTCCGCCTCATCTCATTGTTTCAGCATATAAATCCAGTAATTAACTTTTATTTAACCAGAAACCAGTTTTATCCACCAATTCTAAAATTATGTGAAGCATTTCATAGACGCAAAATGGCTGGCTTAAACATTATCCCCTTTTTGCGCTTTTTTTGACCATTTTTAGCTTTTGTTACACATTGAAATATAACTTTTGCTGTGCGTAATATGGCTATTCGTTCGCTAAAAATAAGAAAATAGTATGCAAGCAACCGCCACAACACTCGACCATGAGCAGGAACATGTTCCGGTAAACTCACGCAATAAAGTCGTTATTGCCTCGCTTATCGGCACCGCGATTGAGTTCTTCGACTTCTATATTTACGCCACCGCAGCGGTGATCGTGTTCCCCCTTATCTTCTTCCCCCAGGGCGATCCCACTGCGGCAACGCTACAATCGCTCGCCACCTTCGCTATCGCGTTTGTGGCGCGTCCGATTGGCTCTGCGCTATTCGGTCACTTCGGCGACCGGGTAGGCCGCAAAGTCACGCTGGTGGCTTCGCTGCTGACGATGGGGATCTCCACGGTCATTATCGGTCTGTTACCGGGCTACGCGACGATAGGTATTTTCGCGCCGCTGCTGCTGGCGCTGGCGCGTTTCGGTCAGGGACTGGGGCTGGGCGGCGAATGGGGCGGCGCAGCGTTATTAGCGACGGAGAATGCGCCGCCGCGCAAACGCGCGCTGTATGGCTCCTTCCCGCAGTTGGGCGCGCCGATCGGCTTCTTTTTTGCCAATGGCACCTTCCTGTTGCTCTCCTGGCTGCTGACCGACGAGCAGTTTATGAGCTGGGGCTGGCGCGTGCCGTTTATCTTCTCGGCGGTGCTGGTGATTATCGGCCTGTATGTGCGCGTGTCGCTGCATGAAACGCCGGTGTTTGCGAAAGTCGCCGCAGCGAAAAAACAGGTAAAAATACCGCTGGGCACGTTGCTGACGAAGCATGTCCGCGTAACCGTTCTCGGCACGTTTATTATGCTGGCGACCTACACGCTGTTCTATATCATGACCGTCTATTCCATGACTTACAGCACGGCCGCCGCGCCGGTGGGGCTTGGCTTGCCGCGCAATGAAATACTGTGGATGCTGATGATGGCGGTGATTGGTTTCGGCGTGATGGTGCCCATCGCCGGCCTGCTGGCGGACGCATTTGGCCGTCGGAAAAGCATGGTCATCATTACCACGCTCATCATTCTCTTCGCGTTGTTCGCCTTTACCCCGCTGCTGGGTTCAGGCAATCCAGCGCTGGTATTCGTGTTCCTGTTGTTAGGCCTGAGCCTGATGGGGCTGACCTTCGGCCCAATGGGAGCGCTGCTGCCGGAGCTATTTCCGACGGAAGTGCGCTATACCGGCGCATCGTTTTCCTACAATGTCTCATCGATTCTGGGCGCTTCCGTCGCGCCGTATATTGCCGCATGGCTGCAAAGCCACTACGGGCTGGCGGCGGTAGGGGTTTACCTGGCGTCAATGGCGGCGCTGACGCTGATTGCACTGCTGTTAACCCATGAGACGCGTCATCAGGCGTTGTAATAGGGCGCCGGATGGCATCATCCGGCGCTACGTTTCACGTTACTGCTTCATCTGCGTTAAAATCGTCCGGCACTGATTGGCTTCGCCTTCAGAGGGCGAAATTAGCGCCAATAGCGCGGCGGCGGGCGTTACCAACGTCGCCAGCGCTGCCGCAACCGCGCCGCGCGCAATCAGCGGGCCGGGCTTGACGCCCGCCTGCGGATTTTTAAATGTCCCGCGCACGTACAGCGGCGATCGCAGCGTAATAATACGAATCCCCTTACTTTCCGGATCAATGGTTAAATCGAGCTGTTCAGAGGCGAAGCTCGCCGTACCGGTCACGTTAATCAACGCATTTTCTGTATCAAAAGCAAAAATTTGCGGTCGCGCCACGCCGTTCGTAATATTGAGATTCGCCGCCGCGCAGTTAACCCGCACTTCGTCATCGCCAAAAATCTGCCCGACAATATAGTTGCCGACGTTCAGCCCCACGATTTCCATCAGGTTGCGGCTAATCAATCCATCATTCATCAATAACTTCAGATTGCCGTTACTGTTGCCAAGCAGCGCGGCGACCGAGTTGCCCGTCCCGCGAATATCCGCATCGCCGTTCAGCTCGCCCAGCGTTTTCTGCATCAGCTCCACATCCGGCATCAGTTCTTTAAGCTTCAGCCGACGCGCCTGTATATCCGCCCGCCCCTGCATTGGCTTTTTATCCCCTTCCAGATGGATGTTGGAGACAATACTGCCGCCTGCCAGACCAAACTTCAGCGGCTGTAGACGTAAGTCGGCGTTTTTCAGGATGATATGGGTCGAAAGATCGCTAATCGGTAGACTGCCGCCATGTTCAATACGTCGGCCTTTAAACCGGACATCGGCGTCCATAACGTCCCATTTGTCGGTTTCAAAGCGATCGTAAGGCAACACTTTATCCGCCGGCTGAACATTCTTCTCGCCTTTGCGCTGTTCAGACCGTTTCGACTGCTCAGCGTCTTTCCCGGAATCCACGCCAATCAGCGGCCCAAGATCGGCCAGGCGTAACTGGCGCGATTCGACATCGCCTTCCAGTTTAGGGCGCGGTTTACCGGTGGTATAAGTGAGGGAGCCGTGGATATCACTGTCGCCAATGCGCCCGTTAAAACCGCGATAATCAAATACTGATGACTTTTCGGCGTCAATTTTCGCCACCAATCGCCCATCGGTCTCAAACGGCGGCGTATCCGGCAGCAGCACGCCGGTTAAATCATATAAATCGCCCAGTGAATCGCCAGAGAATTTAAGCCGCAGATCGACGCCGCCCATTTTCATCGGTTCGTTCACCACGCCGCTAAAAGCCACCCGCGTATTACCAGAGCGGAAATCGGCCTGCACAGGAAAAGGCGTACTTTCGCTGCGTAGCGCCAGCATACCGCCTATTTTCCCCGTACCGGTCAACGGTTCCCCGTTATAACGCCCCTGCGCCTTCAGGCCGAAGACATAGTCGCCCACGGTGGATTTGTCTGCTTTGCCTTTCGTTCCCGTCACTTCGCTGAACGGCAACGGTTTGCCTAACGGATCGATCAGAATAGTGATATCCGCCTTGCTGACCTTATCATCGATCGCGATTCGCCCCTGGTCGAAGAGAATATTATCCAGCCGGAAGGACCAGGCGGAAGGTTTAGCATTGGGGTCCGTATTCTTGTCTTGCGCGAGGTTAAAGGTCCAGTTATTGGTTTTCTCGGACAGACGAATAAGACGCGCGTCGGGTTTCACCAGTTTGATCCACGGCAGCCAGACGGTTTTGGTCAGGAGCGCCAGTGGGGCAAGCGTCGCCTCAACGCGTGGCAGATGCACCATCGTGACTTCCGGAATATCTGGCGGATTGCCGAGAATGACGTCTTCCGCGTGAACATGCGGCCACGGTACCCAGCTTCGCCAGCCGGTCTCCTGTTTTTGGCGTTCCCACACCACGCCTAAATCGCCGCGAATAGCGAAAGGCCGGTTCAATTCGGTAGAGACTTTCTGGTTGATGGTCGGTTTGAGGCGGTTCCAGTCAAATGTTGCGATCAACAAAATCACTATGGCGATCAACAACAAGAAAGTCCCTGTGATGGCGGCGGTTATTTTGCCTGCTTTAGTCATGTGTTATTTCCTCACTTCTTCCCTTGCCTGTCCTAAAGATAGTTCAGCCAGACGAAAAAGGAGGATGACCGCGCCTCGTAATACCACGTATTACGGGAACAGTCTGGCGTTACAGGGTCAGAATCACCTCTTCGAGCGATATCAGCGGCACGGGTCGAGAAAGAAAATAGCCCTGGGCGGCAAAGGCGGGCGAACGCTGCACATCACGCCACTCTTCCAGCGTCTCCACGCCCTCGACAATAACGCCGCGGCAGTAGCGGTTCATCAGTTGCAGCAGCAGAGTGAACAGGTTGCGTCCCTCCGGGGACTGACGCAGCATGACGAACAGCTCGCGCGCCACTTTAATGTAGTCATAACGCACTTCGCTCAGCGCTGAAAAATTGGCCATACCGGTACCAAAATCATCCAGCCACAGCGGGCCGAACTCACACATCGAGGCGAAAGAGGAGTCTTTCGGCAAACGAATATGTTCCACCAGTTCGAAACGCAGCCAGGGTAAGCGCTCCATCGCTGCCAGAATGTCCGGCTGTCGTCGCATGGCAATCAGCGTAGGGCCGTCGACATTGACCGATGCCAATAAGTGATGGCGAGTGAAAAAATCCGCTTTTTGTTCGAGCTGATGAAGTTGTTCTTTCACTACGTCAATGCGGTGTCGAACCGCTAACTCCGCGAAATAACGATCCGGGGCAATACGTCTGGAAGGGTTATCAGGATGGGTGACGACAGTGAGAAGTTCAACCGCCATCAGACGGCCATCCGTCTGGTATATCGGCTGGTAAGTATAGGCACGCTCGCATTGCAGCCAATAGCGCCGTTCCTGCAAATTCTCTATACCTGCATCAGGAACGCGTAGCTGCTGGATAACCTGCTTTATCATCTCAGTTGTCCTGTTAATGGGAGTGTGACTGTCCGGACTCGTCAAAGGTTATCGGCGTTCAGGCAGAGAACTTTACCCTCGGTCCCTGGCAAAATAAAAACAGCCCCCGAAACTTGTCAAAAATACGCACTTGCTCAAAAAAATAATGGACCGATGTTTTAATATTATTGACCACTAAACATCCACAGCGCACACTAACGCTAATTTTTACAGATCAGGTTCACGACTATGTCTAAAAAGATTGCCGTGATTGGCGAATGCATGATTGAGCTGTCGCAGAAAGGCGCTGATGTTCAGCGCGGCTTCGGCGGCGACACGCTGAATACCTCCGTTTATATTGCCCGTCAGGTCGATTCTGCCGCTCTGGCCGTTCACTATGTGACGGCGCTGGGTACCGACAGTTTCAGCCAACAGATGCTGGAGGCGTGGCAGCATGAAAATGTGGATACCTCGCTAACGCAGCGGATGGAAAATCGCCTGCCAGGCCTCTATTACATCGAAACCGATGACACTGGCGAGCGTACCTTCTACTACTGGCGTAACGAAGCGGCAGCGAAATTCTGGCTGGAGAGCGAGCAGTCAGCGGCTATCTGCGAGACGCTGGCGACCTTCGATTATCTCTACCTGAGCGGCATTAGCCTCGCGATTTTAAGCCCGACCAGCCGTGATAAGCTGCTGTCTTTATTGCGTGAATGCCGGGCCAACGGCGGGAAAGTCATTTTTGATAATAACTATCGCCCGCGTTTATGGACAAGTCGCGAAGAAACGCAGCAGGTCTATCAAAAGATGCTGGAATGTACTGATATCGCCTTCCTGACACTGGACGATGAAGACGCGCTATGGGGTCAGCAACCAGTGGAAGAGGTCATTGCCCGCACCCATGCGGCAGGCGTGCAGGAAGTGGTGGTAAAACGCGGGGCGGACTCTTGCCTGGTCTCGATTCAGGGCGAGGCGCTCATTGACGTTCCGGCAGTGAAACTGCCGAAAGAGAAAGTGATAGACACCACTGCCGCAGGCGACTCCTTCAGCGCCGGTTATCTGGCCGTTCGTTTGACGGGCGGCAGCGCGACGGATGCCGCGAAGCGCGGACACCTGACGGCCAGCACGGTGATTCAGTACCGTGGGGCCATTATTCCGCACGACGCGATGCCGCAGTAAGTCATTCGCTCTTGCCCGGTGGCGCTGCGCTTACCGGGCCGACAGGCGGCAGCTTACTGTGCCGCCGGTGTCTCCGTCACTTCCGGATGCGCCTCATCTGCTTCAACAGCGGCGGCAGTAGTCGGGACCATGATTTCATCCCACGTCGCCTTTAACGCCTTCATATTAAATTCCGGCTCGCCTTGCGGTTGCAGCAAAATTAATGCCATCTCCTGCGATAGCTGCTGACGTAAATTCTGATTGAGCATATCAACGGTCAGGCTGTTGAGGAAATTCTGGCGCAGCTTCTGATACTGCTCCGGCGCGATATCCACCACTTGATTCTGCAGCGAGCGCATACGCTGTCCAGTCAAAATGTCAGTATCGGTACGCGCGTAGGTCGCGAACAGCTTTTGCAATTCGAGATTTTTCTGCGCCACCAGCGCAGTAAACTCCTCTTCCGACAAACCTTTGTCGCGTACTTTCGCCAGTTCATTCGCCACCAGGCTCAAATTGGTATTGAGCTTATCATTAGGTGATTCAATGTTGATGGCGCACTGCGCGCGCAGAAACAGAACCCGGCAGTCAAACCCCAGACCAATATCTTTCGCGTTATTTTTAGTAAGCTCTTGCTGGATATGCCAGAACAGCGCTTCGCGCGCCAGATCCGCCTGCCAGTAGCGCAACAGCGCCGCCGACTCGCGAATCGGTTGCCACGGCGTATCCCACATAATGGAGAGACGATCCTGGCGCACCGCATCGGTCATAATGCTCACTGATTCCGCCCGCAGCGGCGAAAGCGTCGGCACCGGGGCGGGCGTTTCGCGTTTACCTTTCAGCGTACCGAACGTTTTATTGATCTGCTCGGCGACGGAGCGCGCATCAATGTTGCCGACAACAATCAGCGTCATGGCATCCGGGGTGTACCATTTTTCATAGAAAGCCTGAATTTTGGCTGCGTCTACCGGCTGCTTTAACGGTTCCGCGGGATCGTGCCCCAATAACGCCGACCCTTTCAGCCGATAACGCCACCAGCCCTCTTTAGTATCTGCTGGCCACGTCGCAACCATATCTTCGCTGCTTAACGCATGATTCACCGTCTCTGGCGTAATGGTTAATTTACCGGAGACGTTAGCCAGATAGGTCAGCGCTTCTTTCAGCAGATCGTTACGGTTATTGGGTAAACTGAGGTTATAGAGCGTGGAATCATAAGAAACAATAACGGGCGGCATGGGACGTTTCGGATCAAACCCTTGCTGCCATAAAGAACGTGCCTGTGCGGCATCCAGACCACCGCTTTGCGTCAGCGCGATACGGGGAATCGCATGGCTGAACCCGCTCTGTTGCGTACTTTCGGTGAGCGAACCGGTATTAACCTGGAGACGAACTTCAATACGATCGCTGGGGCGCTGAGGCGTAGCCAACACTTGCCACTGTAACCCATTAGCCAGCGTCCCCTGTTGCCATGCCGGATCGGGCTGGAGCGCATCTGCCTGCACATAGCCGGCAGAGGCCAACATCAACAGACTGCCCGCTAAGAGTCGAATTTTTGTGCCCTGCATGTGAACCCCTGATCAACAATCCTGGTAATAAAAAGACAGCCCCGGCAGGGATGCCTGAATATGACGTAAAAACACTTCGTGTTAGACCGCGAGAACCTAAAAATGTCACGGAAGAAGTGAAATAATCCCTAAGCATCATGCTGTATGCTTTGGGCGCAGGGGTCAATTATGCGCAAACACCCGCAGTCCTGGAAGGGACTACGGGCATAAGTGGCGAGATTAGGAGGAAATTTCGTGCGTTTTGCCATCCGGCGCACGATTATTAAGCACATCGTCCAGCTTTTGGTGATCTAACTCTTTCACCCATTTGGCAACCACCACCGTCGCCACGCCGTTACCCACCAGGTTAGTCAGCGCGCGCGCTTCGGACATAAAGCGGTCGATACCGAGGATTAACGCCAGTCCCGCAACCGGTAAATGGCCTACGGCGGAGATAGTGGCCGCCAGCACAATAAAGCCGCTTCCGGTCACGCCCGCGGCGCCTTTTGACGATAGCAGCAGCACGACCAGCAGCGTTATCTGGTGGAAGATATCCATATGGCTGTTGGTCGCCTGGGCGATAAACACCGCCGCCATCGTCAGGTAGATAGAGGTGCCATCGAGGTTGAACGAATACCCCGTCGGGATCACCAGCCCTACAACCGACTTACGGCACCCCAGTTTTTCCATCTTATCGAGCATACGCGGCAACGCTGACTCGGAAGAGGAGGTGCCGAGCACAATGAGTAATTCTTCCCGGATATAGCGAATAAATTTAAAAATGCTAAAGCCCGTTACCCGTGCAATCGTCCCCAGCACCACCACCACGAAGAGAATACAGGTGATATAGAAGCAGATAATGAGCTGCCCCAGTTGCACCAGAGAACCGACGCCGTATTTACCGATGGTGAAGGCCATCGCGCCGAATGCGCCAATCGGCGCCAGGCGCATGATCATATTGATGATGCCGAAAATGACCTGCGAAAAACTCTCAATCACATTGAAAATGAGCTGGCCTTTGCTGCCCAAACGGTGCAGCGCAAAACCAAACAACACCGCAAACAGTAAGACCTGCAGAATGTTGCCGCTGGCAAACGCGCCGATCACGCTACCCGGTATGACATCCATCAGGAAGGCAATAATGCCCTGCTCCTTGGCTTGTGCGGCATAAACGGCCACCGCCTGCGCATCCAGCGTTGCCGGATCGACGTTCATCCCGGCGCCAGGCTGCACAACGTTGACGATGATAAGACCGATAATCAGCGCAATCGTACTGACAATTTCAAAGTAAAGCAGCGCGACCGCGCCGGTACGGCCCACCGCTTTCATGCTTTCCATGCCTGCGATGCCCGTCACGACAGTACAGAAAATGACAGGAGCGATGATCATCTTAATGAGCTTAACGAACGCGTCGCCAAGCGGTTTCATTTGTGCGCCCAGTTCAGGATAGTAATGGCCAAGGAGAATACCAATGGCGATTGCTGTCAGGACCTGAAAATAAAGACTTTTGAACAGAGAGGTTTTCATAGGGTGTCCTTGAAGTAAAAACCACAGGTCTTGTAAGGTTATGAGTAACCTGCGGCCTTAAAATAACACCCACACAACATGACAGAAATGCGCCAGGATCATAATTGAAACAAAAATGTTAAAAAGTTTGAGCTGGCTCGCACAAGCGCGACCTTTTTTAACTTTTGTAATCAGGATTTTCGTGCGACAGATACCGTTCTTCAAAGATATCCGCGGGAACGGGCCGAGCAAACAGGAAGCCTTGCGCGACGTTGACTCCCGCCTGTTCCAGCCACGCGCGTTGCGCCTCGTTCTCCACGCCCTCGGCAATCAATTGTAAATTAAGACTGCGGGCCATCAGGATAATCGCCGTCACCATACTGTGATCATCCGGTAACCCATCGACAAACATTTTATCAATTTTAAGGATATCGACCGGTAGCGACTTCATATGCTGTAACTGGCGCAGCCCCGCGTAACCCATGCCAAAATCATCCAGTGCGATACGCACGCCAGCATTACGTAACGGACGTAAGATAGCGACGGCAGCGTGTGGATCGTCGATACGGCGGCTTTCAGTGACCTCAAGAATCAGCGTACCCGGTTGAATACGATAGCGGTTTAACAATTCCAGCAGATCCGACACCATGCCAGGGTGCATGAGCTGTAACGCGGAAAGATTGACGGAGAGCGGCAATGTCACGCCGCGCTCCTGCCAGGCGGCAAGCTGGCGACAGGACTCTTCCAGCACCCAATAGCCCACCGTGACCATCAGGCCGCAGGATTCAATGCGCTCAATCAGCCCCTCCGGTAATTCCCAGCTACCGTCCGGCTGCTGCATACGTAACAAGGCTTCGGCGCTTAATACGTTGCCGCTGCGCATTTCGACCTGCGGCTGCAGCCAAATGGCAAACTGATGGTTATCCAGCGCGGTAAGGATATCGCTCTCTTCGGTAAGGCGCTGTTGAGCGGCCTCCATCTGCGCCGGGTCAAAGAACTGGATCTGATTTTTACCTTTTCGGCGCGCGGTAAACGCGGCGGAGACGGCGCGACCATAGAGCGCTTCGGCGGTCAGATCGCCATAATACATCGCAATGCCAATACTGCAGCTTGGGCGCAGTTGAATACCCTGGATGGGCAGTCGTTCATTAATGATAGTGAGTATTTGCTGACCTAATGTGATGGCGTGCCACGGCTCTTTAACGCCGTGGGCGATAATGGCAAAGTCATACCCGCTGACCTGCGTAAGCACCATGCGCGGCGCCAGCACCGACTTCAGCTTCTCAACCAGCGTCAGTAATAGAATCTCCCGCTGCGTTTCTTGCAGCACGCCTGCCGTGTCACGCAACGTTTCGCACGTCACGATGATAAGCGCGGTGGTCTGTTGGCGGGTGATAACCTGTTCCAGCAATGCCATTAAAAAGGCTTTATTGGGCAGCTCGGAAACCGGAAAACGCATCGCGTTGTCCGTTTGCTCCTCGCGTTGACGCTGCATAAGCTGCTGGTTGAGGTTATAGCTGCGCACCAGCATCCCAATTTCATCATCCTGATGCAGACGCGGCAACGCCAGCTGATGTCCGATCAGCTCCTGCTGCGGAATGTCGTTCAGCTCGCGGGCGATTTTGCGCAGCGGATGCACAATCAGGCGGTTTACGCACCAGGCGATGGCCACCGTCAGGATCAGCGATAAAAGTAAGTAAATGGTCACTAACGTAGAGAGCGCGCTCATGACGAACTTGTACATACGGTACGAATCCGCCTGCAATACAAGGTAGGCCAGCGGTTGCGGATTGGCAGGACGCTCCAACGAATAAACCGGCAAAGAAATTTGTACCGGCAGTTCGAAGAGACGCGTCACCATAACCGGGACGGGGCGTTCAGGAATGAAGCGCTTACGCAACGCCTGGAACTGATTCGGCAATACCACATCGGCGCGACTCACCACGCCCGCAGGTTTAATACTTTCCAGAATGGTTTCCGCGCCGGGGAGATCCGCTTTTAAAATCGCGGAAGAAAGAGGTTCCCGAACAGATCGCGCGATGCTTTCCAGTTGCGTAGCCGTGTTGTAGCGGTTCTGCTGTACCAGATGGAACAACAAAACGGTGCAAAAGACAAAAACAAACATCATGACAACGGCCGCAACCATTGCCATCTGTTTAATTGTTAACGAGCGGCTGACGCGCAAATTGACTCTCCCTGGATATCCCGGACTGCCGCCTGAGTATACCCGATTGCAGCGGCATTAAGAGAGGCTGTATCTGAAAAGGACTTTTCTGAATAACGGTTAATGATAGCGTCTGATGGCGCTGCGCTTCTCAGGCCTACGACGCCTGTCAATTCGTAGGCCTGACGCAATGATTACCAGTCAGCGTAAGGCACCAGAGGCTGCGGCGGTAAATCCATATCCCCCTGCCAGCCCGCCGCGGAATAACGAACATACAGCAGCAGATGACTGGGGGTATAGTCTTTCGCCTGCTGAATATCGACAGCCGTACCCACAAACCAGTTGGCAGTGACCCGGCGTTCAATGAGCGCCCGCGCGGTATAGCCAAATCCCTGGCTGCTGCCGCCGCCGTTGGTCTGGTCACGCGCATCCTCCTGATAATCTGCCGGGATCAAATTCATCAGCGGATAACGCGGCATGGTACGGTTGCGGGAGTGCGACCAGGATACCGAGCCGCCTAACTCCCACGACCAGTTTTCCGTACGCTGCCGCCACATCACCGGCACCGCAAACGACAGGTATTCCTGCGGGCTATAATAACCGCCCTGACCCAGTGAATAACCGCTCAGATCTTTGTCGTAATGCCAGATCATGTTATTCAGCCCGACGGTAACACGGCGGTTATTCTCGTTAATCACCTTATAGTAATAACCGGTCATCCAGCGCACGCGCCAGTTATCTTCTACATTTTTACCGCTCAACTGGTCGCCGCTGAGCGACGCCCAGACACCGTTTGCTTCGCCTTTATCATAGCTGAGACTGACGCCGCCGCCGTTGGCCCGCACGCCGCCCCATTTGGTGCCGGTATTGCTGCTGGCATCCTTTTGCCCGCCAAACGCCAGCAGCGAGCTGGAGATCGGGCGACGATGCGCGTTCAGGGTATAACCCAACGGCCCGATATCGTCGCTATAGCTGACGCCGCCAACCACATCAACGACATTAAAGCCCATCGGCGTCGTGCCGATATCCCAGCGCCAGGTCTCATTCTGCCAGCCGACCGCCACGCTCGCGCCCGTATCGGCCTGGCTACGATGTCCGCTGCATTTCTCCAGCGTACAGGTACCCCAGTTATTATCGTATTTTCCATCCGCATCCGTAGAGAAGCGGCCAACATCCATATTCACCATATCAGTACGAAAGAACGCCCGTCCGTCCGACCAGGGCGCATCCACCTGAAGCATCGTGGTATGCGCCTTCAGATCGGAGTAACCGCCAGTCCCGCTCGACCCCCAATAATCGTGCGCCAACGTGACATTGAGATCCTGCTGACGGTACAACTCCGCCGCATCGCTACGCACGCCGCGTTTTAGCCAGTCGTCTTTTTCATCATTGCGCGTCAGGCGGGTAAAGGTATCGTTATCCTGGGGACGAACCGGCGTAATCGCCGCGGCGACCATTGCGTCTTTGTAGGTCTCCAGCGCCCGCTGCGGCTCGCCCGTTTGCGCCTGAAAAGCGGCGGCGTCACGCAATACCATCGCGCTTTCCATTGATGGCGGCTGTGCTTTTGCCTGCGGCGTAATGCGGTTGAAGGTCCGCGCCGCCGCCGTGATATCGCCAAGCTGGAGCTGCGCCAGCGCGACGCGGCGCTGCATGTTAATAGAGGTGATTTGCGACGCAGGCAGCGCCGCCAGCTGAGCGCGCGCCGCAGCGTTATCGCCCTGTGCGATGTCGATTTCCACCCGCCCCAGCATGGCATCGACATTACCCGGTTCCCGCGCCAGAACGGCGTCATAAGCGGCGCGGGCCGCCGCATTATCGCCACGCTGCTGCGCCCAGTCCGCCAACGTTAACGCAATGCGCGTAGAGGGCGGCTGCTGACGTAACAACGCTTCCGCTTCGCGTTCTTTGCCGCTATCGCGCAAGCGGTTAGCGCTTTCCAGCACCTGGTTACTTTGCAATCGGCCCGCCAGTTCCTGAATATTGCTGTTCCACTGGCTGGTCGGCAGGGTATTGAGATGCGCCAGCGCCGCCCGGTCCCGATCGCTGCCGGAAAGATAAAGCCCATAAGCATAGACCTGTTCCGGATCGTTTGGCTTCTGCTGCGCCAGAGAGCGCATTTGCGCATCGGCCTGAGCGTGCTGCCCGGCCTGCCACAGATCGCGTGACAGTCGGTACGTCACCCACACGCTCCCCGGATCTAATGCCAGCCGACGACGGTGCAGTTCTGCGGCCTGCGCCCATTTGCCCTCGCTTTCCAGCGTTTCCGCCTGCTGCGCCAGACGGTCATTTTCCAGACTGCGTTCGATATCGTCGATACTGCGCCGCTGGCTGGCGGAAAGAGAAGCGATAAACGCGGCGGCTTTTTGCGGCGACTGCTGGCGATAAAGATTCGCCAGCCCGCGTACAGCATTGGTATTACCGCTATCCATACGCAGCGTCTGCTGATAATAACGTTCGGCGGCGGCATTATCTTTGCGCGCCATCGCCACATCCCCCAGCCCCAGTACCGCGTAGCTGTCGGTGTTATCCACTGCTCGCGCCTGCTGATAGAAACGCTCCGCCTGGGCCAGATTATTCGCTTTTAAGGCCGCGTCGCCCTGCTGAATTAACAGCCAGTAGCGATTGACCTTCAGCAGACTCTCCCACTTATCGCGGCTGCTGCTGTGCGGCGCCATCGCCAGCGCCTTTTCAAACTGCGCGACGGCGCGGGCGCGATCGCCACGCTGTGAGTATGCCTGCCCCAGCGCGCCGACCGCCTCGCTGTCGTCCTGCCGGGCGCTCACCGCCTGCTGCAATTGCGCAATGGCCTTACCGCCTTCTCCGGCATTAACCGCCGCGATGCCCTGCGAGCGCGCACGGAACGCCGGATCGGCTAACTGTTTTTGCTGCTCGCTAAGCTGGGCGCGGGCGGCAGACACGCTATCGCCTTCGCTAAACTGCGTCAGATAGTCTTGCAACGCTTTTACGCTGGCGTCGCTAACCGGGAGATCTTTTATCTGCTGGTACCAGATGGCGGAGGCCGCGCTGCGTCCCGTACTGGATTTCGCCATCTGTTTAAGCACCGCGAATCCCTCATCGCGCCGCCCGCTGGCGAACAACAGTTGCGCCAGCGCATTTTGCAGAGCGTTATTACCCGGACTGACGGCATTGATTTTCTGTAGCTGGTTAATCGCTTCGTGACGGCGGGCGGGCAATTTCGCCACGGTCGTCCAGTATTCGACCGCCAGTTCGCCCTCCGGCGGATAACCTTTAAACAGCTTGTCGTAGCTGGCGATCGCTTGTTCAGTATGGCCGGTCGTCGCCAGTAAACGCGCCTCCTGCAAAGACTGGCGTCCTTGCGGCGTGGAGAGCAGCATCGCGGTGCGGGAAGATTGATACGCCGTCGACTCCGGCGCCAGTTGCGCCAGCCGGTCAAGTAGCTTCTGTGCCCCGTCGCTATCCCCCTGGCGCAACAGATAGCGGAAACGGGCGGCGATAACCTGTGGATCATTGGGGTCGATCAGCTCCAGGCGATAGAGCGACTGACGGACTAAGTCCTCACGGTGCGTGGCCTCGCCCAGCCGAACCTGCTCCAGCAACTGTTGCTGCGCGGAGGTCGCTGCGCCGGCAAGCGGTGTTAGCGCCATACCAAGCGATAAACCCAACAATGCCCGAGAAACGCCCCTTTTGCCAGGTAAGGCGTTTCGACCGCCAGCCGGCAAAAAAGCGTGCATGAGACTTAACGTGAACTTACGCATTCCTGGCCCCAGTCAGGTAATAATTCACCTTTGACGGTGAAGCGAAAACGGTGCTGATCCCAGCCTTGTCCAAAGAGAGTCAGCACATAGTTGTAATAGGCATCGCTGCCAGGAAAATGGTCTGCGACCCGCTGTCGCTGCACGGCCTGGGCGTCGCGATTTTGCAGGAAAGGCAGTAAGGCGGCGGAAAACCCGACCGGCCCCGTCCCTTGCGCATTCCCGCTGACGACATCCACTTTCTCCGGTGGAACGCCGTTTTTCATCGTTAACGTCGCCATCGGTTTAAATCGCGCCAGTAAACGCGCTTTTTGCGGATCGCCATCATGCATCATTCCCGCCCATAAATAGACGCGAATCGCATCGTAGCTACTGATCAGCGTCTTTTCCGCTTTCAACTGCCAGCCTTGCTTGCTTTCATAACGCACCCAGTCCGGCGAGAAACCTTTCGGCGCGGTTTCCAGCAAAAGCCGCAAATTGGTTTCCCGTAACGTCGACCACGGCGCGCCAAAACGGCTAAAGTATTGCGCCAACTGCGGCGGCAGATAGCTTGGGTTAAAACGCCAGCTATTCGCCTCGGCAAAGCCGATTTTGCCAGGTAGCAGCATTGAGCCCAGCCCCGGCACATTCAGGACCTCTTCGCGGGCGATGCGTTTTAGCAACGCCGTGCCCACCTCGGTATAACGCGTCTCTTTCCACAGACGACCGGCCTCCAGCAGCGACCATGCCATCCAGATATCGCCGTCGGACGCGGAGTTGCTGTCCAGCACCGACCAGGTGTCGGGATCTTTTTGCCCCCACAGCCAGGCGGGCAGATGTTCACGCAACGATCCCTGCGCCAGATTGTTTTGCGTCCAGTTAAACAGTTGCGCGAACGCCGGTCGATCGTTCGCTGCCAGGGCAAAGAACATGGCGTAGCTTTGCCCTTCGGAGGTGGTAATTTTTCGCGCATCGCCCGGATCGATAACGCGTCCCTGCTGGCTAATGTAATCTTTCTTGAACTGTTCCCACGCAGGCCAGCTACAGGCTGCCTGCGCATTTATTGCCGTCAGCATGACGAGCATCGTTATCCATCCGCGCAGCATAGTCATCATGCGTTACTCATGGTCAGGGTCGAGACGACGGCGACTGAGAATACGTAGCAGACGCCACAATACCCACGCCAGTAATACCACACTGAGGGCCGCCAGTACCGCCAGCAGCACCGGGTGATTCGCCAGCGCATACCACAGCCGCTCAAACCACGGCAGATGTCCGACGTAATAGATATCGCCAACGCGCAGACTGTGAACGCCGGACTCGCGGATCACCGCCACGGAACCAAACATCGCGGCGCGTTTACCGCTGTCGTTCACGGCGTCGTTCAGTAGCTGGTAACCGCGCGGGCTGTCAGCCAGCAGAGCAATCACGCTGCGCTGATCGTTAAACGGCGACTGGAAGCCCACCACCGCCGCCATCGGGCCGCTGGCGGTGACGGTGGACTGCGCATCCGCCGCGCGATCGGCCTCATCCGGCATAATCGACGGGAAAGCGGTCTGCCGCATCGGGGTTTTTACCCAGCTTTGTGTCGCCTGCACCAACAGATCGATACGCTTATCGTCTTTTAGCTTGCCCGGAATAGCGCTAATAATCAGCAGATCGGCGTCTTTGTCGGCTATCTGAGCGCTATCATCGGTGATTGTCAGATTAATTGCCGGGAAACCGGTCTGTCCGCCAATGGCGCCGACCGTATTCAGCAGCGTTTCCATTTGCGCTTCGGTTGGGGTCTTCGGCATCACCGCCAGCGTGTCAGACAGGTCGGCCATCCGGCTGAACGGGAAACCCGCATTGGCGAACGCGCGTAAATCCGGCATCGCGATAAAGTGGTAATATTTCGAAAAATCGATAGTGGAGTCATCCCCTATCACCACATGATTCGGTACCGGCTGGAAGGTAATACAGTTGTCCACCGACCCGCCCGGCATCGGATTCATATAGCGGAAGTCAAAACGTAGTTGGTTCATCGCCCCCAGTTTGAGCGCCGGAATAGACACATCCGTTTTACCATCCAGCAGTCCCTGAAGTACCGGCAGGCGCAACAGGAGTCGATTAGTTTCCTGCGTGCTGTTAAGGCTAAAGGCTTGCAGGAACTGGTTATTCAGACTGATATCCAGCCGTGAACTGTCTTTGGTCGGCGGCGAGGTATAACGGTAGTTGAGATCCATATCAATACCGTTGCTACGCAGCAAATAGAGGTCCGGCGGCAGATTCAAAGAAACGTTGATGGGCGCCGGCTCCAGCCCACTCGACTGGAGCTGCTCTTCATAGGTTTTCAGCTCGCCAAAAGTGACCGGGCGATCGGTACGCACCCAGTTCGGCGCATCATACGGTTTGCGCGCCAGCAGCGGTTTTACATCGTTGACCACCACGCTGGAACCACGGAAGAGAATATTCCCTTGTGCGATACCTTTTGCCGCCTGCAACAGGTCTTTATCATCTCGACCAAACACAACCAGCAACTTCACATACGGATTATCCGGATGGCTCATCATCTCGATAACCGGCGCGTTAACCGCAGGATGATCGCGCAGGAAATCGGGGCGTCGATCGTTGGTGGCGAACACGATCGCATTGCGATCCGGCAGGTGATTATACAACACCGGGAAGCGCTGACCGCGCCAGCCCGCCCGCGATCCAAACCAGGACGCGACAATAGAAGCCGCCTGCTGCTGCGCCAGATCCGGCATATCAGCAAACACTATCGGCAACGTCACTGGACGGTTATCCCGCGGATCGAAAAACGGCACCGGGAAGTGGGACAGATCGTTATTCACCGCCAGCATGTTATAGGTCAGATCCAGGGCGCTATTTCGCCCGATGTCTAACCACAGAGTACTGCTGGCCGGGTTTTCACACACGTCGCGATAGTGGCCGACAAACTCCAGCCGCACCCGGTTAAAGTCGGTGATAAATAGCGGATTGATAGGTACCTGCGCCAGCGTCTTTTTCCCCAACTGCTCTTTTGTCACCGGCAGTACGCCCATCAGTTCATCATTGAGATAAACCTTGAGCTGCGACTGAACCGGCAGGAGCGACGGCGAGGGCGTATATTCCAGATTCAGCACCGCTTTCGACGCCACTTCATCGCTGCGCATACCAAATTCAATGCCGCCGTTAGGGTTAACGCCACGCAGCGCCATACTACCCGGCGGCGGCGCGATTTGCGCAAAGGTCAGCTTGACCTCGCGCGAAGGCGCGGTCTGCGCCACGACGGGCGCCTCAGTTGCGGGCGACGGCGCAGGCTCGGTGGGTTCAGCATTTATCAATGGCGGCGTAGCAGGCGCCGCCGCCGTCATGAAAGCAGGAAACGCGCTTAATCCTATTACCGCCGCACACATCCAGGACAATTTTCTTTTCATCGCATTATCATCATTGTTGAGCCTGAGCCATAACCCGATCCGACGGCTGTATCGCCGCTTGCCGCTCCGGGCGACGCGGAATAAACGATACAATCCAGGCAATTAACGCCGTCAACGATCGGAAAATTACTTTTACTGAAGGCGGCGCGAATTCCGCGAGGTGGCGATATCCGCGGAAGCCCAGCTTCAGAATATCCAGCAAGCTTTCCAGCGGTTTATCTTCCGGGAAGCTATCTTGCCAAAGCGCCCACGTATCGGCGCGCGCGAAGGTACACTGCACAAAATCAATATGTTGTTTGGTGGTGAGCGGCATCAGTTGTAGCCCGACCTCATTGCCCGTTACGCGCACCACCTGCGTTGGAAAGACATATTCCTGCTGCCCGCGTTTAAGCAACAGATTCACTTTCTGCCCTTCCAGCACCTGCGCCTGACCGTTGATCTTGATGCCTAACCCGCCGTCGGAGAAGTCATGTACGGTACAGGAGAACAAATGTCCATCTTCGCGGGCGATGGCCCCCGGCATGGCAATCTCGACCCGATGCGCGCGCCTGACCTGTTTACTCTCTACCGAAACCGCAACCGCGCCGCCGAGAATGACCAGGTTATAGAAGACCCACACCAGGCTAACGATGACGGTCAGCGTTTCATTTTCCGGCCCGTAATAGTATCGCCATACGCCCGCCGCCACGCCGAGCAGGTTAAGCAAGACAAGGAAGATATACGGACGCGAGATTACCCAGTCGACGTACTTCTCTTCCACCAGCCCGCCTTTCGCCGTGACGTTAAATTTCCCTTTGTGCGGATTGATCAACGCGACCAGAGTCGGCGGTGCGATATACCATGCCAGTACCGTTTCATAGATTTCACTCCAGAAAGAGTGACGATACTTGCCCTGAATCTTCGAGTTAGTCAGGCTGGCGTGGACCATGTGCGGTATCACAAATAGCGCAATCATCAACGCAGGCGCATAAATGATATAGGCGTGCAGCAGCAGAAAAGCCAGCGGCGCGGTCAGAAAGATCAGGCGCGGAATGCCGGACAAGAAATGGAACATCGCGTTGAGGTAGCACAGCCGCTGCGCCAGTTTTAAGCCTTTACCAAACAGAGGGTTATCGAGGCGGAAAATTTGCACCATACCCCGCGCCCAACGAATACGCTGCCCGATATGCGCCGACAGGCTTTCCGTCGCCAGCCCCGCCGCCTGCGGAATGCGCATATACGCTGAGGTATAACCTCGCCGGTGCAGCCGGAGCGAAGTATGCGCATCTTCCGTCACCGTCTCAACGGCGATACCGCCAATCTCATCCAGCGGCTTACGGCGAATCACCGCGCACGATCCGCAAAAGAAAGTGGCGTCCCACATATCGTTACCGTCCTGCACCAGTCCGTAAAACAGCGTGCCTTCGTTAGGCGTTTTACGAAAACGTCCCAGGTTGCGCTCAAACGGGTCCGGGGAGAAGAAATGATGCGGCGTCTGCATCATCGCCAGCTGTTTTTCTTTCAGGAACCAGCCCATTGTCATTTGCAGAAACGAGCGTGTCGGCACATGGTCGCAATCGAAGATCGCCACAAACTCGCCTTTCGCGTGTTTTAGCGCATTGTTGATGTTGCCGGCTTTGGCGTGTTCATGCGTGGTGCGGGCAATGTAATGCACGCCAACATGTCGGGCAAAATGACGAAATGATTCACGCCCGCCGTCATCAAGGATCCAGATATTCAGCTTGTCCTTCGGCCAGTCAATGCCAAGCGAAGCGTAAATGGTATTTTTGACCACATTAAGGTCTTCGTTATAGGTCGGTACAAAAATATCCACCGTCGGCCACTGCGACATTTCTTTCGGCAACGGCACCGGTTGACGATTTAACGGCCACACCACCTGGAAGTACCCCAGCACCAGCACAATCCAGGCGTAGGTTTCCGCAAACAGCAGAATCAGCCCGCACACCAGACTGACCGGGTCGTCCCAATTTAGCGTCGAGGTATAGCGCCACCAGATATAACGACAGGAGACCGTTAACGACAGCACGATGAGCATCAGCGCGGAAAAGCGTCCCGGCATACGTCGTACCAACAGCGCAACGCCCCACAGCAACAGCAGAAAGATAAATTGCGATAGCGGGTTAAATGGCTGCGTAATACAGATCAGCGCCAGTATCAGTGAAAAGGTCACGATAACGCCCAGAATAAAACGCCGGGCGCCGTTGCTAAGATGTCCCAGCTCTTTTTCCTTTTCCAGGTGCGTTGTCTTTTGGCGCACCCGTTCCGGTAAGGTATCCATCCATTGATGGTAACGTCCACGAACGTCCTTCAGGCGCGCAAATGACCGCCAGCGCGGTTCATGACGTTCTTTAGTCGACGAGATCATCACCAGCCAGAGGGTCTGAATGAGGTAACGGGCCGGGTCCAGCGGGCGCGGGCGTGCGGCGTTAATATGCGGATAAAGCGCTTTATGCCCGTCGCGAATACGCTGCCAGCGCGGATGCTCAAGCGGAAACACTATCCACGCCAGAATCGTCCACAGGCAGCCGAGCGCTGCGCTAAACGGCGACGCGCCGTGGCGGCGGTAACCCTGATAGCGCTCGCTCAAACGCGCGCTAACCGGCGGGATAAGCAGCCACCGGGAAAGGGCGCTCATCGCAGGCTCCCGGCGGACGTTTTGTCGCCCGCATCATGCAGCAGGCACCAGTTCGCCAGCGTTAACACCTCTTCGGCGGCTAACGAATCGCTGCGATATTCGCCTAACGGCTGTTTCGACGCCATGCACTCCGCCATCGCCTCATCGCGATGGATCACAATGGGCAGCAACCGGCGCTGGCTTTGCAGCCAGACCTGGTACAGATCGTCCTGTAACTGACTGCCAATGCGTAAGTCATTGATCAGAATATGCGCTCCGGCAGGCAACGCCTGCTGATGAAGGCGAATATGGCAGTTAGCGTCAACCCGGGCTATCGCCAGCGTATGGTCGCAGAGGCTCACCAGTTGCCGTGTCAGCGGTGACGCGCCGTAGGGCAAGTCCAGTAAAATCCAGCTATAACGCCCGCTCGCTTTCAGCGCCTGGATAGCCGATCCGATCTCTCCCAGCGTCTCCTGCCAGGACTGCGGATTTTCCCGCTCTTGCGCGGTGAGCTGTCCAAACGGCAGTAGATCAAGCTGTGAGGTATAACGTAATCCGGCATCGCGCCAGTCCTGGCCGTCCAGCAACGATCGCGCCCAACCGCCCTGATGGACGAAGTCGACGTTAAACGACATGCGCAGCAGGTTATCGGGGCTGGCGTCAATCACCAGGACATTTTCCCCTAAGATTTGTAACGCCCAGGCGAGTGCTGCGGTGAGAGATGTGGTTCCCACCCCGCCGCGCACGCCCTGCAGTCCCAGAATCGCCATTCATGGCTTCCTTAATGAATGTGGTTGCGCAAATTCAGCCAGGAGCGGCCATCTTTTAATCGCCGCCGCCAACTGTTCGCGTTGGGAAATATCGGTATAATCTATTTCGGGTAGTGAAAACGCCTGGCTTAATGCCAGAAAATCATTTTGAAAAGTGTAGCCCAACGTTGGATCGGACTGAGCGCCAGGTTCATTGTTATACATTCTGGTTGCTCCTTTTTAAATATTTCTCACTGGCAGCATTACGCCCCGTCGTCAATACGGGAGAACGCGCATTTTTCATCTTTCCGTGACATCATTTATAATGTGTAAAAATGCAAAGCGCAGAGTTACAGGGCATCCTGCCGGGCAAATTGATTCACATGCTAAATCTGATGCGTTTTAATTTCAATGTTAGGTTTATTTCTGTGCTTTCGCTAGTAAACTGATAAACAGTTAAAATAGTGACATGAGGGACACTGTGGACCCCGTATTTTCTCTCGGCATCTCATCATTATGGGATGAACTGCGCCATATGCCAACCGGCGGCGTCTGGTGGGTTAACGCCGATCGCCAGCAAGATGCCATCAGTCTGGTGAATCAAACGATTGCGTCACAAACGGAGAATGCAAATGTCGCCGTCATCGGCATGGAAGGCGATCCTGGCAAAGTAATCAAATTAGATGAATCTCACGGTCCGGAGAAAATCCGCTTATTTACCATGCCGGATTCAGAAAAAGGGCTATACTCTTTGCCCCACGATTTGCTTTGTTCTGTTAACCCGACGCATTACTTTTTCATTCTTATTTGTGCAAATAACACGTGGCGGAATATAACGTCAGAAAGCCTGCATAAATGGCTGGAAAAAATGAATAAATGGACTCGTTTTCATCACTGTTCATTGTTGGTTATTAACCCTTGTAATAATAGCGATAAACAGTCCTCGTTGTTGATGGGCGAGTATCGCTCACTTTTTGGCCTCGCCAGTTTACGTTTTCAGGGCGACCAACATTTGTTCGATATTGCCTTCTGGTGTAACGAAAAAGGCGTCAGCGCCCGACAGCAGTTATTGCTGTGTCAGCAGGACGAACGCTGGACGCTATCCCATCAGGAGGAGACGGCAATTCAGCCGCGTAGCGACGAAAAACGCATTCTTAGCCACGTCGCCGTCCTTGAAGGCGCGCCGCCGCTCTCGGAACACTGGACGCTTTTCGACAATAACGAAGCGCTATTCAACGACGCGCGCACGGCGCAGGCCGCGACAATTATTTTTTCGCTTACACAGAACAACCAAATCGAGCCGCTTGCTCGTCGCATTCATACTTTGCGGCGCCAGCGGGGAAGCGCGCTGAAAATTGTCGTGCGCGAAAATATCGCCAGTTTGCGCGCCACCGATGAGCGCCTGCTGCTGGGCTGCGGCGCGAATATGATCATTCCCTGGAACGCCCCGCTTTCACGCTGCCTGACGCTTATTGAAAGCGTGCAGGGGCAGCAGTTCAGCCGTTACGTACCGGAAGACATCACCACGCTACTGTCGATGACGCAGCCGTTGAAACTGCGCGGTTTTCAGCCGTGGGATACCTTCTGCGATGCCATCCATACGATGATGAGCAACACCCTGCTCCCCGCCGACGGGAAAGGCGTTCTGGTCGCGCTGCGCCCGGTGCCGGGCATTCGGGTTGAGCAGGCGTTAACATTATGTCGGCCAAACCGAACCGGCGATATTATGACCATCGGCGGCAACCGTCTGGTGCTGTTTTTATCATTCTGCCGGGTCAACGATCTGGATACCGCGTTAAACCATATTTTCCCTTTGCCGACGGGCGATATTTTCTCTAATCGTATGGTCTGGTTCGAAGATAAACAAATCAGCGCCGAGCTGGTGCAGATGCGCTTATTGTCGCCGGAACTGTGGGGAACGCCGCTACCGCTGGCAAAACGCGCCGACCCGGTAATAAATGCCGAACACGATGGCCGCATCTGGCGTCGTATTCCTGAACCCCTGCGATTGCTCGACGACACCGCGGAGCGTGCATCATGATGACCATCAGCGATATCGTGCAAATTATTCTTTTTTGCGCGCTGATTTTCTTTCCGCTGGGGTATCTGGCGCGCCATTCGCTACGCCGTATCAGTGATACGACCCGGCTGCTATTTGCCAAACCTCGTTATGTAAAACCAGCCGGAACTCTGCGCCGCGCTACGAAAGTCAAGGCAGACAAAAAATGACTCAGCATACTCAAACTCCTTCAATGCCTTCTCCGCTCTGGCAATACTGGCGCGGTCTTTCCGGCTGGAACTTCTATTTTCTGGTCAAGTTTGGCCTGCTGTGGGCAGGCTATCTGAATTTTCATCCTTTACTGAATTTGGTATTCATGGCGTTTCTGCTCATGCCAATACCAAAGTATCGCCTTCACCGGTTGCGCCACTGGATTGCCATTCCCGTCGGCTTCGCGCTGTTCTGGCATGATACCTGGCTGCCCGGCCCGCAAAGCATTATGAGCCAGGGGACGCAGGTGGCGGAATTCAGCTCCGGTTATCTGCTCGATCTGATCGCCCGTTTTATTAACTGGCAAATGATCGGCGCCATCTTCGTACTGCTGGTTGCCTGGCTATTTTTATCACAGTGGATTCGGGTCACGGTGTTTGTGGTCGCCATCATGGTATGGCTGAATGTACTGACATTAACCGGCCCGGTTTTTACGCTGTGGCCGGCAGGCCAGCCAACCGATACGGTGACGACAACTGGCGGTAACGCGGCCGCTACCGTCGCGACAGCGGGCGATAAGCCGGTCATCGGCGATATGCCTGCGCAAACCGCGCCGCCGACGACCGCGAATCTGAACGCCTGGTTGAACACCTTCTATGCCGCGGAAGAAAAGCGGAAAACGACGTTCCCGGCGCAACTTCCGCCTGATGCGCAGCCGTTCGACCTATTGGTCATCAATATCTGTTCGCTCTCCTGGTCGGATGTCGAAGCGGCAGGCCTGATGTCACATCCGCTATGGTCGCACTTTGACATTTTGTTTAAACACTTTAATTCCGGTACGTCTTACAGCGGCCCGGCGGCCATTCGTCTGCTGCGCGCCAGCTGTGGTCAACCTTCGCATACCCGACTTTATCAACCAGCCAATAACGAATGTTATCTGTTTGATAATCTGGCGAAACTGGGCTTTACTCAGCATCTGATGATGGATCATAACGGTGAATTTGGCGGCTTCCTGAAAGAAGTTCGCGAAAACGGCGGTATGCAGAGCGAACTGATGAACCAGTCCGGCCTGCCAACCGCCCTGCTGTCATTCGACGGCTCGCCGGTATATGACGATCTAGCGGTCCTGAACCGCTGGTTGACAGGGGAAGAACGTGAAGCCAATTCCCGCTCCGCGACTTTCTTTAACCTGCTGCCGCTGCACGATGGCAACCACTTCCCCGGCGTCAGCAAAACGGCGGATTATAAAATCCGCGCGCAGAAACTGTTCGATGAACTGGACGCCTTCTTTACCGAACTGGAGAAATCCAGGCGTAAGGTGATGGTAGTCGTCGTACCGGAGCACGGCGGCGCGCTGAAGGGCGACAGAATGCAGATCTCAGGCCTGCGCGATATTCCCAGCCCCTCCATCACCAACGTCCCGGCGGGCGTGAAATTTTTTGGCATGAAAGCCCCGCATGAGGGCGCGCCGATTGATATTAATCAGCCGAGCAGCTACCTGGCGATTTCCGAACTGGTCGTACGCGCCGTGGACGGTAAGCTCTTTACCGAAGACAGTGTGAACTGGAACAAGCTGACCAGCAATCTGCCGCAAACCGCGCCGGTTTCAGAAAACGCTAATGCGGTGGTGATTCAGTACCAGGGTAAGCCCTACGTTCGTCTGAATGGCGGCGACTGGGTGCCTTACCCGCAGTAAACCGAAAAAGGCCGCAAGGTTTCCCCTGCGGCCTGGTTCGGGCGCATGTTGCCATTACGGCGGACAGACGCTCAAAACGCGTTACTTCCTGTCACGTAGCCAGTTGACGATCACACTGGCGATAATGCCAGCAATGATCGGCGCTGCCAGATCGTGCCAGAAGACCACGCCCAACTGCGTAAGCGTCATATAGCCGCCTTGTTGCAATGGCAACCGTTCGCGGCTATCCTTAAAGTGTTTGGGTTCAAGTTAGCCCCCGTCAGGTTGCCAGGTTTATACCAGTCAACGTGCGGGGGTTTTCTCTATCCAGCAACCTATGCCGCCGGGGATCAAACCCCCGCAACATTGCGCCTCACCGGGTAAACCCGGCTTGCTGCTGATATTACGGCAAAATCCCCGTCCCGGCACGGCGCTAACGTGCAATCTGCGTGACGCTTCGCAGACGATTACTTTTATTTGCCAGAATACATTCAGCATTTCTGAGGCTGGCAGTCAGCCGCTCAATTCTGTAAATTATGCCTCCTCGCGGCCAGTCCCGGTGATACCGAAACCCTCGTTCAGCATCCTGCGTCTATGACATATTCGCCTGTTGCGCCAGAGGAATGGCTAAAAGCAGGTATTACCGACGAACTTATCCGTCTTTCAGCGGGACCTGAAGATCCCGACGATATTATTCATGACCTTGAACGCGCCAGCAGAAAAGCAGCATTCTGACGATTGCTCGGCGAACCGCTGTCACCGGTTTGCCGCATCGGGTATCAAGGCACTATAGCCTGGTTATAGGCAGCATTCTTTATGAGAGAGCTGCGTATATTTTGGGCAGGGGGCTCTATGCAGGACGACACATTACCATTAAATAACAGTAACGCTACGACCACACCGCTTTCAACGAGATTACCGTTTACAAAATATGATTTTGGCTGGGTGCTCTTGTGTATCGGAATGGCGATCGGCGCCGGTACCGTCTTAATGCCAGTGCAAATCGGTCTCAAGGGGATCTGGGTATTTATTACCGCTTTTATCATCGCCTATCCCGCTACCTATATTGTGCAGGATATTTATCTAAAAACGTTATCTGAAAGCGAAACCTGTGACGATTATACGGATATTATCAGTCACTATCTTGGCAAAAACTGGGGCATTTTTCTCGGTGTAATCTATTTTCTTATGATTATCCACGGGGTGTTTATTTATTCCCTGTCGGTGGTGTTTGATAGCGCCTCCTATATCAAAACCTTCGGCCTTACTGAGGCCGATCTTTCGCAGTCTATTATCTATAAAGTCGCGATTTTCGCCGTGCTGGTGGCGATTGCCTCCGGCGGGGAAAAGTTATTATTTAAAATTTCCGGCCCGATGGTGGTGGTAAAAGTCGGGATCATTCTGATATTCGGTTTCGCGATGATCCCACACTGGAATCTTGATAATATTTCCGCCTTTCCCGCCGCATCGGTTTTCTTTCGCGACGTACTGCTCACTATCCCATTTTGCTTCTTTTCTGCGGTCTTCATTCAGGTGCTAAACCCAATGAACATCGCCTATCGTAAGCGCGAACCTGACCGTGTGCTGGCCACCCGGATGGCGATTCGCACGCATCGCATTAGCTATATTACGCTGATTGCCATTATTCTCTTTTTCTCGTTCTCGTTTACCTTTTCGATTAGTCATGAAGAGGCGGTATCAGCATTCGAGCAGAATATTTCCGCCCTTGCGCTGGCAGCTCAGGTAATCCCTGGCCATATCATCCACATTACCTCTACCATCCTCAATATTTTTGCCGTACTTACCGCGTTCTTTGGTATTTATTTAGGTTTTCACGAAGCGCTTAAAGGTATTGTACTGAATGTATTGAGTCGTATTATGGATGTCAAAAACGTCAACCCACTGTTACTGACATCTGGAATCTGTGTCTTTATCGTGGTTACTCTGGTTATTTGGGTTTCGTTTCGCGTCTCAGTATTGGTCTTTTTCCAGTTAGGCAGTCCGCTTTATGGCATTGTCGCGTGTATTATTCCCTTTTTCCTGATTTATAAAGTAGCGCAACTGGAAAAATTACGCGGCCTGAAAACCTGGCTTATTCTGTTATATGGAATATTGTTGTGCCTGTCGCCGTTATTAAAATTGATTGAATAAGTCGTACCGGAGAGCCATGCCCGGTGGCGCTACGCTTACCAGGCCTACAGGTACGGTGTAGGCTTGATAAGGCGCAGCCGCCATCCGGCATAAAACGCAATTAACTCAGCGGTTTCTGCGGATTTTCATCCTGATCGACGGCAAAGCAGGCCACCAACTGGCCGTCGTACTCTTTAAGCTGCGGCTGTAACTGCGTACAGGGTCCGAAGCGACGGCTGCAGCGGGCGTTGAAGGCGCAGCCCGGCGGCGGGTTCAGCGGGCTCGGCAACTCGCCGGTCAGCTTAATCCGCTCACGGCGATCGTCCGGATTCAGCCGTGGCGTGGCGGAGAGCAACGCCTGGGTATAGGGATGACGTGGATTGTTAAAAATCTGCTCTTTGGTCCCTTTCTCCACGCAGCGGCCTAAGTACATGACCATCACTTCATCGGCGATGTGTTCCACCACCGACAGGTCGTGCGAGATAAAGACATAAGACAGCCCCATATCCTGTTGCAAATCCATCATCAGGTTCAGCACCTGGGCGCGCACCGACACGTCGAGCGCGGAGACCGGTTCGTCGGCAATCACTACGTCCGGATCAAGCATCAGACCGCGGGCGATAGCGATACGCTGACGCTGGCCGCCGGAGAACATATGCGGATAGCGGTCGTAGTGCTCGGTTTTCAGCCCCACCTTCGCCATCATCGCCAGCGCTTTTTCACGACGCTGCGCTTTACTCAGGCTGGTATTGATCAGCAACGGCTCTTCCAGAATTTGCCCCACTTTCTTGCGTGGATTCAGGGAACCGTAGGGGTTCTGAAACACAATCTGAATTTTCTGCCGCCGCAGTTTCTGCGCGTGCGGATCGTGTTTAAGCAGATCCTGCCCCTGGTAATAAAGCTCGCCGCCGGTTGGCGTTTCAATCATCGTCAGCAGGCGACCCAGTGTGGATTTTCCACAACCGGACTCCCCCACTACGGCCAGCGTTTTACCGCGTTCGAGATTAAACGACACGCCGTCCAGCGCTTTTACCAGCCGTTCCGGAGAAAAGATCCCCTTCTTCACCGGATAGTGTTTTTTCAGGTCGATAGCCCGCAACAGCGGCTGTTGCAAGGTGGCCTCATGCGTACTCATAGTGTGGGCCTCCCGGCATCATCGAGTGGGTAATGACATTTTGACTGACGTCCATCGTCCAGTTGGTTGAGAGCAGGTTCTTCCGCACGACATCTGTCCGTGGCGTAGGGGCAGCGCGGGTTAAGCAGACAGCCCGTCGGTCGGTCATATTTCCCCGGCACCACGCCCGGCAGCGACGCCAGGCGCGCTTTGTCCTGAGCAAACTCTGGTAACGCGCGTAGCAGTGCCTGGGTGTAGGGATGACGCGGCGCGCGGAAAATATCCTGCGCAGCGCCGGTTTCGACGACCTGCCCGGCGTACATGACGATAATTTTGTGCGCCGCTTCCGCCACCAGCGCCAGGTCATGGGTAATCAGCACCAGCGCCATGTTCTCTTTTTGCTGCAACTCCAGCAGCAGCTCAATGATTTGCGCCTGAATGGTCACATCCAGCGCCGTGGTCGGTTCATCGGCAATTAACAGCTTTGGTCGACAGGCTATGGCCATCGCAATCATCACACGCTGACTCATGCCGCCAGAAAGCTGGTGCGGATAGACATCCAGACGAGAAGCCGGATCGGGAATACCCACCTGGTTCAACAGGTCAATCGCTCGCTGACGACGGGTTTTCTTGTTCCCGCCCTGATGTACCTTGATGGCTTCCATAATCTGAAAGCCAACGGTATAGCAAGGATTGAGGCTGGTCATCGGGTCCTGGAAAATCATCGCCACTTCAGCGCCCACCAGGTTGCGACGTTCCTTCTCGGAAATGCGCTTCAGATCCTGTCCGTTAAAGAGCAGGTTTTCCGCCATCACGCGGCCTGGGTAATCGATAAGCCCCATAATTGCCAGCGAGCTGACGGATTTGCCGGAACCAGACTCGCCGACAATCCCGACCACCTCACCCTGCTTCACGCTGTAGCTAATGCGGTCGACGGCTTTGAACGGTGTCCCTTCGTCGCCGAAGTGCACCGATAATTGATCTACATTTAATAACGCCATCTCGAACCTCTTACTGCTTCAGTTTGGGATCGAGCGCGTCACGCAGACCGTCACCCATCAGGTTAAATGCCAGTACCGTCAGCAGAATCGCCAGCCCCGGGAAGGTCACGACCCACCAGGCGCTTTGCGCGAACTGCAGAACGTCAGAGAGCATGGTGCCCCATTCCGGCGTAGGCGGCTGTGCGCCCATGCCAAGAAAGCCGAGGGCAGCCATATCGAGAATGGCGTTAGAGAAGCCCAGTGACGCCTGAACGATCAGCGGCGCAAGGCAGTTCGGGAAAATATTGACGAACATCTGACGCATCGCGCCTGCGCCCGCCACGCGGGAGGCAGTCACATAATCGCGGTTCACCTCTACCAGAACCGCCGCGCGGGTTAAGCGGACATAGTGCGGCAGCGCCACAAACGTCAACGCCAGCGCAGCGTTGCCGATGGAGGGGCCGAAGATCGCCACCAGCACCAGCGCCAGCAGCAGGCTCGGCAGGGCCAGCATAATATCGACCACGCGCATGATGATGTTATCGACCAGACCGCCGAAGTAGCCCGCGACCAGGCCGAGAATAATCCCCATTACCAGCGACAGGACGACCACCAGACAGCCGACCAGCAGTGACAAACGCGCGCCATACATCAGGCGCGAGAGGACATCGCGACCAACATCATCCGTTCCCAGAATATGCGCCCAACTGCCGCCTTCCTGCCAGACCGGCGGCGCCAGCAGCGCATCGCGGAACTGCTCTGCCGGGTTGTACGGCGCAATAAAGTTGGCAAACACCGCAATCAGGATCACGATGAGAACATACGCCAGCCCGACGACCGCGCCTTTATTGCGTTTGAAATAGTGCCAGAACTCCCGCAATGGCGTCATGGGCGCCGGTGCGGCATTAACATTATTTTCAGTAACCTGTGACATGATGGCCCCTTACTTCTTATGCCGAATACGCGGGTTCACCACGCCGTACAGCAGGTCTACCAGCAGGTTGACGAGAATAATCATCGTCGCTACCAGTAACACGCCGCCCTGCACTACCGGATAATCGCGGCGTTGCAGCGCATCGATCAGCCAGCGCCCCAGACCGGGCCACGAGAAGATAGTTTCTGTCAGAATCGCGCCTGCCAGCAGCGTCCCGACCTGCAGGCCGATCACGGTGACGACTGGCAGCATGGCGTTACGCAGAGCATGGACGATAATGACGCGCATCCTGGTCAACCCTTTGGCGCGTGCGGTACGGATGTAATCCTCCCCCAGCACTTCCAGCATCGACGAACGGGTCATACGCACAATGACGGCCAGCGGGATTGTGCCGAGCACCATCGCAGGCAGGATCATATGCGCCAGCGCATCAATAAAGTTACCCTCTTCGCCCCAGATAGCGGTGTCGATCAGCATAAAGCCCGTCAACGGATTGGTATCATCAAGGAACACCATATCGCTCACGCGCCCGGAAACCGGCGTCAGGTTCCAGTGGACGGAGACCAGCATGATCAGCATCATGCCCCACCAGAAGATAGGCATAGAGTAACCGGTCAGCGCCAGGCCAACGGCAGTGTGATCGAAGATAGAACCGCGCTTCACTGCGGCCAGCACGCCCACCGGAATCCCCACGGCGACGGCAAAAATCATGGCGCAGACGCCAAGTTCCAGCGTCGCTTTAAAGCGAGGCACAAACTCGTCCCATACAGGGATTCGGCTTTTCAGCGAGATGCCTAAATCGCCATGCATCACCCCCCAGATATAATGGAGGTACTGCTGCCACATCGGTTTATCAAGACCGAGTTCAGCCAGCAGTTGAGCATGACGCTCAGGGGAAATACCTCGCTCACCCGCCATGATCATCACCGGATCGCCGGGGATCATGTGGACAAAGGCAAAGGTGAGAAGGGTAATACCGATAAACGTCGGGATAACGAGTCCCAAACGTCGGAGAATGAACTGCAACATAACCCGAATTCTCTCTCATGACCCACGGCCTGGAACCGTGAGTCTGTATTGCTCACAAATCTTATCCCACGCAAACTGCATCGCGGATAAAGCATTACGCCGGATGGCGCTGCGCTTATCCGGCCTACACAACACCGGGGCGCAGCGCTCTTTTAATTATTCGACAGAGACGTTTTCGAAGTGATGTTTGCCTAATGGATCAACCACATAGCCTTTAACTTCTTTACGCACTGGCTCATAAACCGTGGAGTGAGCGATGATCAGCGCTGGCGCCTGGTCATGCATCACAACCTGGGCCTGTTTATAGAGCTCAATACGCTTGTTGTGGTCATCGGTCGCACGCGCAGGCTGAATCAGGTCTTCAAACGGCTTATAACACCATTTTGAATAGTTGGAGCCTTGCTGGGCGGCATCGCAGCTGAACAGCGTGGCGAAGAAGTTATCCGGATCGCCATTATCGCCGGTCCAGCCCATCATCACCGTCTGGTGCTCGCCATCTTTAGCGCGCTTGAGGTATTCGCCCCATTCATAGGTGACAATTTTGGCCTGAACGCCAATCTTCGCCCAATCCGCCTGGATCATTTCCGCCATACGACGCGCATTCGGGTTATAGGGACGCTGTACCGGCATCGCCCACAGATCGATGGTGAAGCCTTTTTCCAGACCGGCTTCTTTCAGCAGCGCCTTCGCTTTTTCCGGATCGTAGCCATAGTCTTTAATATCGTCGTTGTAGCCCCACATTGTCGGCGGGATCAGGTTTTTCGCCGCAACGCCCGCGCCCTGATAAACGGCTTTGATGATGGCCTCTTTATTCACGGCATAGGTCAACGCCTGGCGAACTTTGACATCATCCAGCGGTTTTTTCTGCACGTTATAGGAGAGATAACCCACGTTCAGACCGGCCTGCTCCATCAGGTTGATGTTTTTATCTTCTTTCATGCGCGCAATATCCGCCGGGTTCGGATACGGCATCACCTGACATTCGTTCTTCTGCAGTTTGGCGTAACGCACAGAGGCGTCAGGCGTGATGGAGAAGACCAGACGGTCAATCTGCGGCTTCGTGCCCCAGTAGCCGTCAAAGGCTTTGTAGAGAATGCGGGAGTCTTTCTGATATTGCACCAGTTGGAACGGGCCAGTGCCGACCGGGTTCAGATCCACTTTTTCCGGCGTACCGGCTTTCAGCATGTTGTCAGCATATTCTTTGGAAAGAATAGAGGCAAAGTCCATGGCTAAATCGGCAAGGAACGGCGCTTCCGGACGCGTCAGCACAAACTGCACCGTGTGATCGTCGACCTTCTTCACTTCGCTAATCAGATCCGGCAGCCCCATGCCTTCAAAGTATTCATAGCTGCCGCCAGACACTTTATGGTACGGGTTCTGCTCGTTTTTCTGCCGGTCAAAAGAGAACACGACATCATCGGCGTTCAGCTCGCGCGTGGGTTTGAAATCCTTGCTGGATTGCCATTTCACCCCTTTACGTAGGTGGAACGTATAGGTTTTACCGTCTTCGCTGATATCCCACTTCTCAGCAAGACCCGGGATCACTTCCGTGGTGCCGGTTTTGAATTCAACCAGACGGTTATAGATAGGTACGGAGCTGGCATCATAGGTGGTGCCAGACGTAAAGAGCTGTGGGTTAAAGCCTTCCGGCGAGCCTTCTGAACAATAAACCAGGGTTTTGGCCTGCACGCTTGCTGCAACGGTCATGGCCACCAGGCTCAAACCAAGCTTCAGCATCCCTGACTTCTTCAAGGAAATACTCATTCTTCTGCTCCAATTGTGATGTATGTTGTTTTGCCCTTTGCAAAGGCTTTTACCGCCCGGCCTTTTTTGTTTTTTACCTGGTCAGGTCAGTAGTGAGAGGTGGGGATTCCGTTCGCATAATCGACTGAGTTGCAGTGCGGATTCTCCATAAAATGCCCCTCATTCCCTACAATCTGTCAATAGAATGTCAAAACGTCAATACAGGTAACCAGCTTTTACAACAACGGTGAGAATTAACAAACAAAGATTAAAAAAAGTTCAGAAGGGTATTTTCAGCAGGGAAATTTGTGCTATGGCCAGAAAGGCAGAGTTATTCACTTAATATTTTGCAACAGTTAGTGATTAACAATTAGACATTAATTGAAAAATTTCTTTCGATATGTTGATTATCTGAGCGATTAATACCACTAACGCTAAAACGCACAGGCGAAAATGCTGAGGTTATCCATAAGCCGTGTGCAAAAAAGAGTTATACGGACGTTGAAAAACACCATCGAATATGTCACAAAATTGTAAATAAGTAGGCCGTCGTGCGGCCTACCGCGATCACAAAAACTAACTTTTGACCCTGGCCTGCGTGCGCTTTTCGCTCCAGTTAAACAACGAGTTCACCAGAATCGCCGTCAACGTCCCCGCTGCCATGCCGTTGCCAAAGACCATCTGTACGCCCGCCGGGAAATTCTGATACAGGCCGGGTACCAGTATAGGTAGCATTCCCATGGCCAGCCCCATCGCCAGCGCGTAGGTTTTACCCGGCGTATGCAGTGGCTCACGCGCAATCATATCAATACCGATAACCCCGATAATGCTGAAGACAATCACCGCCGTACCGCACACCACCGAACCTGGCAGACAGGTCGCCAGACGTACCAGCGGCGCGAATATGGCAATCAGGATTAACAATCCTCCGGCAGCCGCAGTCACGAAACGCGATTTCACATTAGTGGTGCGTACCACCCCAATATTTTCGCCGGAGGTGATAATTAAGGAGGTGCCAAAAATCCCCCCCAGCAGCGACATTACCGCATCACCACGAATGGTGCGTGGAATCGCCTGCTGCACATTTTGCGTGGAATTGACTATTTCCGCGGTCGCAATCGTTTGCCCGGTTGCTTCAGCCATAGAGATGACCGCGTAAATCAGTAACGGCAGCGAGGCGGAGAGATCAAAAATCGGCCAGCCGAACGGCAAAAGCTGTGGGAAACTAAACAGCGGCCCGTGACTCACACCGCTAAAATCGGTGCTGCCCAGCGCCATTCCCAGCAACGTTCCCGCTAAAAGGCCGAACATCACCGCCAGCTGGCGCAAAATACCGCTAAACGCCAGCGCGAAAATCAGCGTTATCAGGATAGTCCCCAGCGATAAAATGATACTGGTTGGATGAGCGAAGTCGGCGCTCCCTGGCTGGCCAATGATCAATCCGCCGTACAGGCGAATAAGGTTAATCGACACCATTAGCAGCATGATGCCAATGATAAAAGGGGGAAAATGGTGCAGGCAGCGGCGGAAAATCGGCAACGCGATAAAGTAGAACAGCGAGGTCAGAATTACGGCGCCAATCGCGGTCTGGATATTGGTCTGTAAAGCGATCGCAACGAAAATCGCAATCGGCGCGCCCCCCGGTACCATAATAAACGGCAAACGCGCGCCCACCCCTTTCACACCCAGGCTTTGCAAAATAGCGCCCAGACCGCACATCAGAAAGGTCGCGCTAAGTACCGAGGCGGTCACCGTATCGGTAAAGTGGAGCGCTTTGGCGATCAGAAAGACGGAGGTAATGGGGGTGGCGGCAACGACCAGCACATGCTGAAGCGCCAAAAGTAAGGTGGTTTGCCAGGGTAATGCATCGTTATCCGGCGTAGTAAGGCCAGGTTGCGGCATGATTAACTCCCATAAAACATCAAAAAAATAACCGCCAGCGCGGGCTGGCGGTCTGTATTATTTCAACCAACTAATGGCATCAGCGGCATAGCGATGCGCACGGAAGGCGCTGTTCTGTTTTCCAGGAATAATGCCTTTACTGAGGTGCTCCGGATATTCATTAAAGAACGGAATGATATATTCCCATACCGTTTCGCCTTCCGGGGTGACTTCAAACAGGCGGCCAAACGCCGATTCACAGATAAAGGTGTTGCCGTTCGCCAGCCGCTGCGCGCTCCCCATATACGGCGAGAAAAACGCCGGCGGGAAGATATCGCGATACTGCCAGGTAATCGCTTTGGTCTGCGGATCGAACTCCAGCACCGTGGAATGCGGCGAGGTGACGCCGGGACGCAGGTTGCCGTTATCGAAAACCAGAATCGACCCGTTCTCCATCTCAACCGGCGTGTGCTGCTGCGCTACGACTTCCGGCCCTGCATGCCAGATAACCTTCCCGCTCTCTTTATCCACGGCAATGACGCCGGAAGTGGTACGCAGGCTCATCAGCACCAAGCCATCACGGGTGACGGACAGGCCGTTAATCATCGGCCAGTGGCGGCGGTCGAAAATATCATGAATCGGGAAATCTTCCGGATTCAAATGCTCCCAGGCGCGCCATTCCCAGACCACTTCACCGTCGCGATTGACCTCTTTGACGACGTCGCTCTGAATGATGCCGTCCGGCGCATCGCGGCGCGGGTCGCCGCCGGTAACACGGGCGGCGATATCGGCAGGCAACGGCGACGCGGCGGTATACAGCAGATTACCGTTCGCCAACCATTGCGCATCATGGTGATGGTAAATATCTTCGTAATGCCAGACGATTTCGTTATCCGGCGTCACTTCGTAGAAGTCGCCGCCGTGCCAGAGATCCCACGCCGGATAGAGGTTCGCTGAAGTGCGGTGGCTGCCGTTATAACCCAGATTACCGTTCGGCAGCAGCACCGCATCACGCCCGGCGCGAACCGGAAGCTGCCACTGATGCGCGACTTCGCCCTGCTCGTCCACCAGGTAAACCCGCCCTTCGGCGGTTTGCGGCGCAAAAAGCGTATAGCCGCCAAAGCTCTTCGCCTTATCAGCGTAGATAAGGCCCGCCAGACGGCGTCCAAGGGTGAAAGTCGAATCCTGAGTTAAGTGTGCCACATCGCCTCCTGAGGAATAAATTTGCGCCAAAATACCCCATTAAAACGTTTTAATGAAGGGTTTTTTACGATCCTCACTGAAAAAAAGCAAACGTTACCGTCTGGTAAATATGCTACCCTGTGCGCAAATTTTCGCAGGTCAGGAAGCAGATGGCTGTTCAAAATAAAAAACGCGCAAAGTTGATTGATGTTGCCCGCCATGCAGGCGTGTCGCCAGGGACAGTATCCAATGCATTGCACAACACTCGCTTTGTCGAGCCGCAGACGCGACGGCGTATTGAAGAGGCCATTGCTGCGCTCAACTACACGCCGAATATTCGCGCTCGCCAGTTACGAACCGGCAAAACCAATACCATTGCTTTGCTCTCTTCGGTGCCGCTGGCGATTGCCTCCGGCGCATCACGACTGGGATTTATGATGGAGGTGGCGTTAACGTCCGCGATGATGGCGCTGGAAAAGCAGCATGCGCTGATTCTGGTGCCGCCGGGGGCAAATCCACTGGATGCCGTCAGCTTTGACGCGGCGATCCTGATTGAGCCGGCGGAGAACGACCCGCAGCTCCAGGCGCTGGCGCAAGCGGGCATTCCCTGCGTCACCATTGGCCGCACGCCGGGGACCGACACGCCTGTGCCGTGGGTTGAGCTGCACTCGGCGGCAACAGCACAGCTTCTGCTAACGCATCTGGAGACCTCCGGCGCCAGCAAATGTGCGTTATTTGTCGGTAACACTCGGCGAACATCAGTTCTGGAGAGCGAAGCGGCTTACCAGCGCTGGTGCGCGGGGCGCCAGGCCCCCGTCGTCTACTCTCTCAATGAAAGCGAGGGTGAAAATGCCGGCTACCAGGCCGCGCAGCAGCTATTACAGGCGCATCCCGACGTTGACGGCGTGCTGGTGCTGATCGATACCTTTGCCAGCGGCGCGGTACGCGCTTTCCAGGAACAGGCAGTCGCTATCCCGGAGCGGATGCGCGTGGTCACCCGCTATGATGGTATCCGCGCGCGCGAATCGCTGCCGCCGCTGACGGCTGTGAACATGCATCTTGATGAGGTGGCGCGACAGGCAATCACGCTCCTGTTTGCCGTTTTGTCGGGTGAGAAGATCAGCTACAGCGACGGGATCATGCCTGAACTGGTGGTGAGAGCGTCAACCTGCCGGTGATAGAGGATGACTCGCCACTACGTGGCTCGCCCTGCGGGCCGTTGCTGACGCAACGTTCTCTCGCTTCGCTCGAGTCGAACCTCTTGCCCCCGGAGGTTCTCATCCTCGTCAGACTTCAGATACAAAAAAACCCTGCTCATTGAGCAGGGTTTCTGAATTTGGTCGGTGATAGAGGATTCGAACCTCCGACCCCTTCGTCCCGAACGAAGTGCGCTACCAGGCTGCGCCAATCACCGAATGCGGGCGCATCTTACTGCTCAGGCGCACGCCCGTCAATCCCTTAGTCGCAAAATACAATTCAATCGGCGAGAAAGTCGGCAGACAACCTACTTCGCGGCGACTTTCTGCACATCGGGAATATGGCACCAGTTGTTGTTCTGGTTAATGCCGCCATTCGGCGATGTATACCCCAGGCAGCCCATTATCGTATCGTATAGCTCCACATGACGACGCGGCACTTTGATCTCCGCCTGCTGTTTCAGGTGAGCGAACATCTGCGCATGTTGCGGACTGGCAAGATATTTATCCGACATCCATACCAGCATCGGAACACGGAATTGCTCCGGCGGCGCCATATTGCGCGGCGTACCGTGCAAATGTTCGCGTTCGTTAATCGACTCGCCGTGGTCAGCCGCGTAGAACACAATCGCTTTTTTATCACGTAGCTGATCGAACACACTGGTAATAAAGTGATCCACATAGGTCACGGAGTTATCGTAAGAGTTGATCATCTGCGCTTTCGTGCAGCCGCTATCGACCCCAATACATTCGGGCTTCCACTGAGCGTAGCTGCGCGGATAACGCTGCGTATAGTTAAAATGCGATCCCTTGGTATGCAGGATAATCAGATGCTTACCCTCCGGATTCTGGGCAAGCGAGTTCTGCATCTCATCAATCAACAGCATGTCATCCACCGTTTTACCGCGGTTACGCGGCTCGGCGCCAATCTGCTCGCGGTAAGAGATATTATCCGCCATGGTATTGCTATAGAACCACATCTCGCTCTGCATGGCGTACAGATCGGAACTGAATCCGAGCTGTTTGAGTACGGCAAAAACATTCTGCTCTTTTAAGGTACGCTGCGGGTTATTATCCGCCCCGCCTTCCCGTACAAACATACAGCGTAAAGAAAGCTTCGTCGCGGTATCGCAGGAATAGCCGCGGAACGCCGCCAGATTTTTTTCCTGCGCCAGCTTCGGCGTGGTATTACGCTCGTAGCCGAAAATCCCCATGTGATCCCAACGGGTCGTCTCACCGATAATGAAAACGACGTAGGTGTCATCCCCATCTTTCGGCGCAACATAGGTAAATTTCCTGGCCGGGTTTATTAACGAATTATTGTCCGACGACTCATCTACCTGCGCCCAGGCATACAGCCCTAACGCAGATAACCAGTTTGAGGGCAGGTAGGAGTTCGCCACCACGCCGCCATAGCTGGGTAAGTCGATGCCTGTCGCCCGTTCAACCTTTTTTTGCTGTATATCCAGCAGGCGAATAGGCGCCCACACCATTACGCCTGCGAGTACCACTACAGCGGCGCTGCGAAAACGCTGCCCCGGCGTACGTAGCTGGCGCAACAACGTGTAGCGACAGTGGTTACTCCAGATAAAGATGAGCGGAAGCACGCTCACGGCAATCAGCCACAATACAAAGTGCAGCCCCACCACCTCTTTCGAGAGATCGATATCGGTGGTCATAACAGACGCAATAATGCCGTAGCCAATCACCACGTTCAGGAAGGTCATGTAATAACTGGCGCCAGCGGAAAACAGCACCACCAGCGTGGCCAGCACACGCCAGACGCGTCGGCCAAACAGTGAAAGAAGACGAAGTAAGAAGAAAGTGACCAGCACCGTGGCGCCCAGTTCGACAACTGCGGAGAGGCCTTTCCAAATGGTAAATTCTTGTGCATAACTGCCGAAACGGCGGTAAAACACGGCGCAATTCATAAACAGACCGATATAGAGCGCAAGCAAGAAACTAAGTTTCTGTTGCGTCATCGATTTAATGTATCTCATGCAAACAAACCCTGGGAATCGGGATAAAAACGACCTGTACAACGATTCTTTAATCAAACAGGTAAATATGCGGCTAACGCAGATGTAAGAAAGTCTACAAGCACGGTTAAGTAGACCACAAGCAGAGGGGAAAGTGGCAACGGAGAGTGTGATCGGAGAAGATTTTTACAAAAAATCACTAAAAATGGAAAAGGGCCAGCGAACTGGCCCTCAGTGATTATTCGTATGTGACGCTAAAATTCACCGTCGCATTCGCTGTGCCAACGGTGGCATCCGGCTTAACAGGCACATAGCTGGCGATATAGTTCAGCTTGTTCGTACCATCAAACCAGACAGTGTGTTCGACAGGCGTAGAGTCGGTACTGGAGGGGTATTGTTGCTCCCCACCAGATGTTTTAATTTTTAACGCCACGCCCGTCGCGCCGCCGCTATCCAGGGCAAAAAGCGAGGGGTCAGTCGGGTCCGGAGAACCGTCCATCGTAACGCTGGCCTTTGTGGCATACGCGCAATCTTTTAAGCCGATGCTAAAGTTTTTCTGGTTCAGCTCTTTACCCACTTTTACCGGGCGCTGAAGCACCACGGTCTCCATATTGACGTCGATACTGTCGTTTTCCAGTTCACAGGTAGCCGCCTTAATAGTAATGGTAAAGTGGATATCACCAGCAGAACCGATATTCGACGGTGCCGCCATCGCGGAAGCGGTAAGCAGTAAACACGCTGGCATCAAAGCATGAAGGTTTTTCATCCTGCTTACTCCACATCAATACGCATGGTGGCAATTCCCTCGAAATCCCCGGCGGCCGGCAATTTGCCGGTGGTACTGATAGGGTAAGCCGAAATGGTCGTTGAGGCGGTACGGTGCGTGTCGTCAACAAGACCCGATACGCTCAGCTCCTGATTAACACTGGCGTCATTTGGCACCAAAATTTTACCGTTAGCGCCCTCAATGACGGCACCGATATCCGGGTTGCCCATGTCGATGGCATCCGAATCATTAGCGTTTGGCATTCCCTCAATACGCAGGAAGATCTTTACGCCATCGGAAATATTGGTGCATTTAAACTGCAGCTCTTTGGTGAATTTCGTGGCGTTCTTTGCAACTTGTCCTTTGCGATCTTTAAAATCAGTGGCCTTAAATTCCCCAAACGGAATTTCCAGCGTGCTGCCGCTGGAGAGTTCACAGCCCTGAGGTACCGTAATTGAACCACTGATATATACAGACGACGCAGGTATACTGCCATATACACTGGGTTTCTTTGTCACAAAAAGGTCCATTATTTTGGTGCTAGGTATAATACTTTCACCCACAAACGGATGGAGAATATAGAGCGATAAGTGACCTTTGCCACCGGATGTCCATATTGCATCTTTACTACTTGCATTTTGCGAACACTGAGAGCGGTTGTTTGTCAGGTTACCTACATTCTCAAACGGTGTGTTAACGTATTCTCCTCGTCCCCCCGAAATCAGTACATCGCTCGCAATGGCAATATTATTATTGATCTGGTAATAGGAGCGACTCTCTATATTCGTAACAAAGGCCAGAGGAACCACAGCCTTAAATAAGGTGTCATTTATAAGAGAGGTATCATCAGGGCATTCACAGGACATCGCATAGGTTCCACCTAAATTCCAGCTATCGAAATCTACGAAGGTCGCACCCGTTGTGTTCTTTGACGTATCTGAAACTGTTTTATTTATGGTGGCACTGAAGATATGTGTTCCACCTTCAGGAGTACATGGTCCAAAATCTGCCGCTGCCAGCGCCTGCCCCGAAAACAGCACCGACCCGCCCAACAGGCCCGTAAACATTATCAACTTTTTCAACATAATCGTTTCCTTCCCTGTTACCGGCAGACGGCATTCGCCATCACCGCGCCGGTATTATCCTGTTGTTCCGGCAGCGTAAACGCCACGCGGCATTGCTGTGCCTGGTCTTTACCCCAGTTCACCTGAAGGGCACCTTTCTCCGGCATCCCGCTGATATAAAGCTGACCGTCTTCACCCACAATGCTGCTGGACTCTTTTGTGGTATCCAGCAGCGTGGCGGTAGCACCAAACGGCACCGCTTTGCCATTGGCCTGCGTCAGATTCATCAGCACACGATAGCCCACTCGGGTATCGAAGCGGGCACGAACAATCGCGCCGCGTGTCGGCACTACGTTGACGGAGGCGGTATCCAGGTCAACCTGGTTGTTCAGGCTGTCGCTTCGCAGTGAGACTTCCGTTTCACGGTACGGAGTAAGGTAAGGTACGACCGCATTACCCATCCAGTCCACTTCCACACCACCGTTGTTGATCACGTGCGCGCCGCGCGCGCCCGGCGCGGAGATAATGGCCATGGATTCACCCAGCGGTTGAGAAAGAGTGATACCTTCGCTATGGGCTATCACACCGCCGCGCAAACCGTAGTTCACCTGCTGGCCGTCACGGTTGTAGTTGTAACCCAGGCTGGCGCTACCCACGCCGCCCTGGTAATCCAGGTTCACGCTGCCGCTGTTACCCACGCCGTTGCTGCCGTAGCCTTCCTGCACACTATAGTTCAGGTTGTGGTCTTCCAGCGCGGTGCCGCTCACCCCTAACTGCTGGTTGGTTCGGCCATGCTGATCGGTCGTGAGGTGGTAGTTACTCCACACGCGTCCCAGTGGAATCGACATGGAGAATGACAGTAAACGATCGCTCTCATCCCACTCCGGGCTTTTCGTCCAGGTGTAAGCAACGCTGTAGTTCACGCGGCCAATACGGCCGTTATAACCGGCATTCAGCGAACGCTGTTTACCTTCATCGTTCCAGTAGTCCTGCTGCGTGACGTTAAAATAGACCGAGCCCCAGGCGCCCAGTTGCTGCGTCACGTTGCCCTGAATCTGACTACGTTTGTGGTACTGGCTATAAGAGCTGTCCGCATCGCTGCGCACATCCGTCGCTTCCTGGAAGGTGTAATAGCCGCTGGTCGAATACTTGTAACCCAGCAGACGGAAATCTGTACCGCTGTTAAAGCTCTTGGAGTAGAGGAAACGATAAGACTGACCTTCCGAATTCTCCTCATTTGCCAGCTTGCTTTTTGCCTGGGTTACATCGATGGAGATCGCGCCGATATAACCGAAGTTTTTACCTAATCCTCCCGCCAGCGAGTAATAGTCGTCAGAGAAGATCGCACCACCGTAAACGGTAAAGCCATACGGCAGGCCGTACATGGCATCAAGCTGCCCGAATTTCGGCTCGGCGCTGTTATAGTTCCCGGCACGGTATTCCCCGGCGGAAAGGCTGTATTTGAGATGGCCTTCACGCTGGAGGAGCGCCACCGAGGAGAACGGCTGAACGAACTTCTGCTCACTGCCGTCCGATTCTTTAATGGTGACCGTCAGGTCGCCGCTGTTTGAGGTTGGATACAGGTCGTTAATTTCAAACGCACCCGGCTGAACAAACGTACGGTAAATAACGTAGTTGTTCTGCTCAACGGTAACTTCGGCGTTACTTTTGGCAATACCCCGGATGACGGGCGCAAACCCGCGCTGGCTGTCAGGCAGCATCTCTTCGTCGGAAGTTAACTGCACACCGCGCATCTGAACGCTGTCAAAAATATCACCGGCAGTGGAGGTATCCCCCAACGTCAGCTGTGATTTCAGCGGTACAATGGCACGGCTTAAGGATGTGCCAATGTTATCCCATGTGTTGTTACCGTCGTTTCGCGTCCAGGTGCTATAGTTACGTAACCGCCATGCCCCCAGGTTCATACCGCTGCGCAGATTCAGATAGTAGCTGTCGCTGTTGTAGCTGGTTTCACTGTCGTGTGCGTCATAGCTGGCGTTGCTGCCGGAAAAGTTATAATCCACCAGCAGGGCATTCACCCCTTCGTCCCACTGCGATTCTGGCACCGTACCGCGCGCTGTCTGCTTCATCGCAGCCTGCGGGAAGCTCATGATCAGGGTCTGGTCTGCAAAGTCGAAATGGCTGGCGGCCTGGGGAATAATGTCGTCAAAAGCAACACAGGCTTCAGGCGGGGCCATTTTCAGCGCCGGGAAGCTATCAATACGCACGCCCATATCTTCAAGCTGCACGCGGCTTAAGCACGGCACCAGGGATTCACCCATTTTTGCGCGCTGCGCCTCTGTCGCTGCCTTAAACTCCAGGGTGCGAGACTCCATTTTTTTTTCGTTGACCACCACCGAGACGCGGTATTTACCTGGCAGGTGTTCAGCTTTATTGGATTCATACATTGAAAGGTCAACGTGCTGATCAATACCCGGCACATCCTCCAGAAAGCGCGGGTTAAATGTTCCCGCATACGCGGGGAGCGTACCCGCTATCATCAGCGCAAGCGCAGACTGCGTGAAACGCGAGGTCTTATTGCCCAGAGGAAGATGCGTCCATGTCATAGTAATAATCCTTTAAAACGTGTTAGTTAACGCGCTGTGTCAACATGTCGCCAGCAGTGCCAAAGTCATTAATAATGTTGTATTTAACTTCGCTTACCTTGCCGGTGCCGGCTGGCAGTTCAATATTCAATGAGCCTTTTGCCGGAACCATTCCCGTTTTTTCAATATCACGGCCGTTGGCATAAAATTTATTAAACGTCAGGTTAAAGGCAGATGGGTTTTCCACTTTGATCTGGTTAGCCCCTGCGCTGGTGAACTGCAGTTTGTTCCAGCCGTCCATGCTATTGCCTTTCAGGCCCGCCGGGCGATAGAACAGTTTTAAGCGGGTACGTACGGCGATCTGCAGTACGTTTTTAGCTTCCGCGTCTTCACTTTTGGCAGGAATAGCTTTTACGTTAATCCAATAAACGGACTCGCGATCCTGCGGTAACGTGTTCGTCGTATTAACAATACGTAAAACGTTATTTTTAGTCGGGCTTAATTTAAATAACGGTGGAGTGATGATAAAGGGCGTCTTTTTATTACCGTTAGCATCATCAATCCATGACTGAATGAGAAATTCATCCGTGGTGCTTTTATTATTTACCGTAAGAGAAGCTTCCTTTCTACTACCGTCATAAATAACACGCGTGCTGCTTAATGCCACGCCTCCGGCAAAACTGTTTTGAGCAATCAACGCCAGCACCAGTGCTGTGCAAGATATCAAACGTGAGCGGTTCATGATTCTCTTCCTGAGCCTCCGCTGGAAAAAATGGCAACGGGATTTCCGTTGCCATTATGATTGTCTGTATTAACGAAAATTCGATTATTCGTAGGACAGGTTGAAGTCCACTTCTGCGTTACCGTAACCAGTGGTTACAGTATCTTTTGTTGCAACGTAGTTAGCGGTGTAGTACAGCACGGTCTGACCAGCAGCCAACGTAGTGGTGGATTTACCGGTGTTCATTTCAACAAGCTTGTTAGCGTTGTCGTAGATACCGATGCCCACGCCAGTTGCCGCACCTGCTTCAGTGTTAACAGAAACCAGTGTCGCATCGTCTGTATCACCAACGCCATTGAAGCTTACGTTAACTTTGGTATTAGAGGTGATGTCACAGTCTTCCAGTTTGATCTGGAAAGGCTTAGAAGAAGACTTGTCGCCAATGGCTTTGAAGATATTTTTCTTAACCTGACCCAGCACAACTTCCTGGTTCTGGGAGTCAGTAGAAACGACGCATGGCGCGTCAACGATTTCACCGGTGAATTTAATGGTGCCGTCACCAGATTCAGCAGCGAAAGCAGAAGTGGAAACTACAGCGAGAGCAGACAGAGCAAAAACAACCTTTTTCATTAAAAACTCCATTTATGACGGTAGATAACAGAACGCATCCTTAGGATTATCTGCATTCTGTGAGGAAATGGAGTGTATAGAGGTGGGTATTGGATACTATAATTAGTATATATAAAAATAATTGTTAGTTAATCTTAAAAAGAATAGAAATCAATATATTACAAATGGAATGTACATAAATGTAATTTTTTATTAAGAATAAATTAATATAATTAATATATTATTTCTTCCTATTCATAAATAAGTTAAATGTCTTCCTTATTTATTAGACGTTTTTTTAACTACAATTGATTAGGTATTTGTGCTAAATAAAAAAAAGGGCACCAAATGGGTGCGCTGTACGCCTGGTGTTGCATGTGTTACGCAGACGCTTCGCTAACCCCCTCCCGCTGCGGCTGGCGAATAGTGGTGGAAAGTGCCAGCGAGATAATTAACAGCGCAAAGATAACGCAGAAGGTTAGCACCCTACTTCCGCCACAAGAGCTGTTATCACTGCGTTTCGATTATAATTTTTAAGTTAAAACCTGGCGCTCACCCCCAAGGTATACAAATAATCGCTATCCGTAGCGCTATTTTCCGCCTGGGAAAACGCCGCATACGCCGCCAGGTGCGGGTTAAGTAACACGTCCGCGCCTACGGTGACATCCAGCCAGTTTCCCGCCTGATTTCCTGCGGTCATACGACTCAACCCGGACTGCGCTTTCCAGATATTCTCCCCAAACTGTTGGTTATAGCTGATTTGCGCCCAGGGACGGACATCGCCGAACTGCGAGTTTACCCGCCAGCCTAACGTACTGACGCTGGCGTGCCATAACGGATCGGTAAACGCTAATGTCGTCGCGCTATCGCCATATTCGTTATACATTGATGACGTCGAACCGTCGTAATGCAGCGCCGCGACCGGCCCAGTGGTCACGCGTCGGGAAAGCGGAAAATTCCAGCCCATACTGATACCGCTGGTCGCATCAAGCGGGGTTTCATCCGCCAGGCTAAGCACCGGCCCCACCGTATTTTGCGTAGACTGAATACGTTCGGCCAGTATGTCGTTGTAATTCGGTTGGTGATCGCTGTCCCAGGTATAGCGTTCCGTCGTATGCCCCGGAGCCGCTTCAGCGATATATTCTTGTTGCCAGGCATATGTGGTATTGATAAAAAACGAGCAGGCCATAAGGCCCGCCAGACAACGCAATGTCCGGCGACCACGGCGTTTTCTTACAATCATCAACGCGACTCCAGAGTAGAGCCGAATTCGGCGATATTATTGTCATTGAATGAAGGATGTCGGGCATCAGCCCTGTATTAACTATTGTCCTTTTAGCGGGCCCGTCAAGGCGGGTTGAAGGAAATTTTCGCGGTAACCACAATAACGAGGAAGTCTATGCAGCGTTGCGACTGGGTCAGCCAGGACCCCCTTTATATTGCCTATCATGATAACGAGTGGGGCGTACCGGAAACTGACAGCAGAAAGCTGTTTGAAATGATCTGTCTTGAAGGTCAACAGGCCGGTTTATCCTGGATCACCGTGCTTAAAAAGAGGGAGAACTACCGCGCCTGTTTTCATCAGTTTGATCCGGTACGCATCGCAGCTATGCAGGAGGAGGATGTCGAACACCTGCTGCAGAACACGGGCATCATACGACATCGCGGTAAAATTCAGGCCATTATCAGTAACGCCCGCGCCTGGCTTGCGATGGAGCAAAACGGCGAGTCTTTCGCCGATTTTGTCTGGTCATTCGTTGATGGCCAGCCGCAGATCACCCAGGCGGCCAGCCTGGATGAGATCCCTACCTCAACACCTGCGTCCGATGCGCTTGCTAAGGCATTGAAAAAACGCGGTTTCAAGTTTGTCGGTACGACTATCTGTTACTCCTTTATGCAGGCGTGCGGACTGGTCAATGACCATATTACCGGCTGTTTTTGCCATCCGGGAGAAAAACATGATTCGCAAATCCCAGAGTGAAGACATGGCGTCTATTCTGGCGCTGTGGATGAAAAGTACCATTTATGCCCATCCCTTTATCGAAGAACGTTACTGGCACGAGAGCGAAGCAATTGTACGCGACGTCTATTTACCCGCCGCGCAAACCTGGGTATGGGAGGAAAATGGACAACTGAAAGGCTTCGTCAGCGTACTGGAAGCCCGTTTTGTCGGGGCGCTGTTTGTCGCCCCCGACGCGTTAAGACACGGCATTGGCAAAGCGCTTCTGGAATATGTCCAGCAACGTTTTCCTCTGCTGAGCCTTGAGGTTTACCAGAAAAATCAATCCGCCGTAAACTTCTACCATGCGCTTGGTTTTCGTATTGAAGATAGCGCCTGGCAGGAGGATACCGCCCACCCCACCTGGATTATGAGTTGGCAGGCGGATCAAACGCCGTAAGCGGTAGCGCCGGGCCGGTATATTTCTCAAACCAGACCAGCGCGGTGTTGCCCGCACAACCGTTCCCCAGCCGGGAACTGGGAAGATCTTTTGTCAGGACGTTTACCGCACCGTTTTTGCATATGCCGCCTGCGGTAGGTTCAGGGTCCGGCCATGCGCCTTCGTGAATACAGATCACGCCAGGCCGAATTCCGTCGGTAACGACCGCGCCCGCCAGAACCTGCCCGCGATGATTCCAGACGCGTACCGTATCGCCATCGACGATTCCGCGCGTTGTCGCATCCTGCGGATGAATCGTCACCGGTTCGCGTCCGGCCACCGCATACCGCTCCCGTAACGAACTGTAGTTAAGCTGGCTATGCAGACGGTGCGCCGGATGCGCGGAAAGTAGCTGAACCTGCCCCGCATCGGCGTTCCCGTGCCACTCATCCGGCGCCAGCCACATCGGATGACCGGGACAATCCGCATAACCATAGCTGGCAATGCGCGCAGAATAGATTTCGATTTTGCCGCTGGCCGTTTTTAGCGGATGGTTATCAGGATCGCGGCGAAAATCCGCGAAGCGCACAAACTGCGCGTTGGCGGGATTTTCCGGCATCTCCAGTAAACGGTTAGCCTGCCAGAATGCGGCAAACGGCGGCAGCGTCACCCCCTGGCTGGCGCCACGCTGGGCGGCAATATTGTAGAAAGTCTCCAGCCACGCCAGCTCGCTTTTTCCTTCGGTGAACCGAGCGTAACCGCCGGCTTCCCACCGTTCGCTCAGTTCAGCAAAAACGTCAAAATCATTCCGCGCCTCCCACCGGGGCGACACGACCTGCTTCATCGGCGCCAAATGCTGATTGCTATAGTCGCCGGTCATGGTTAAATCGTTACGCTCATAGCTAGTGGTCGCAGGCAGAACAATATCCGCGTGTTTCGCGGCGGCCGTCCAGAAACATTCCGAGATAACGACCAGTTCCGGTTTTTGCCACGCGCGAATCAGACGGTTGGTATCCTGATGATGGGTAAAGTTCGCGCCGCCCGCCCACCAGATAAAACGAATATCCGGGAAGCGGCGATCCATCCCATTGTGTTGGTAAAACCCACCGGGGTTTTCCAGCGCCTCGACAATACGCGCCACCGGTATTTTATCTACCGCATCGACCCCGCCAGGGATGCTTCCCTGCATCGAGGCTAACACGGCGGCGCGGCGCGTCGGGTTTCCGCCGTTAGCAAAATGATAAGAAAAACCAAACCCGCCGCCAGGCGTACCAATTTGCCCCAGCATTGCGGCCAGCGTAACGATCATCCAGTGCTTTTGCTCGCCGAACTGCTGACGCTGCATTCCCCAGCCAGCCATCAACATGGTGGTGTTATGATGAAATATTTCTGCCAGTTCGCGGATTTTCACCGCAGAAACGCCGCAAATTTCCGCCGCCCATTCCGCTGTTTTGGCCGTACCGTCGGTCGTGCCCAAAAGATAGTCGGCGAAGCGGTCATAACCCGTTGTGCAGCGGGCAAGGAACGCTTCATCCTGCCAACCGTTTTCCACCAGCGTATGGGCGATCCCCAACATTAACGCCACATCGGTGCCCATATGCGGGGCGATCCACTCCATCTTATCGCCAAAAAAGTCGACGCTTTCCGATCGCATCGGATCGATGCAGATCAGGCGCTTGCCGCTTTGTCGCAACGCCGCAAAATAGTCGAGCCCCTGTTCATCCGAGGCATTCCAGGCAATTTTCAGAGTATTCAGCGGGTTCGCGCTCCAGAGCACCACCACCTCGCTGTGTTCCAGCACCACCGGCCAGCTAGTCTGCTGCTGGTAAACCTCGTTGCCACCCACCACATAAGGCATGATAGCCTGCGCCGCGCCGGTGGAATAATCGCCAAGATGGCCGGTATACCCTCCCGCCAGCGCCATGTAACGCTGCAATAGTGTAGCCGCTTTATGCAATACGCCGTTCGAACGCCAACCGTAGGAGCCGGCGAAGATGGACGATGGCCCATAACTTTCGCGAATACGTTTGTGCTGAGCGTGGATCAGATCCAGCGCGTCATCCCAACTTACGCGAACAAACTCATCCTGCCCGCGTATGCCTTGCGGCTTATCGGGAGAAGCCAGGAACCCTTTACGCACCATCGGGAAGCGAACCCGCGTTTTACTGTGCACCTGGTCATGCACAACGGTTTGCAGGGAGTTTTGGTGTGCCGTCGGGAGTTCGCCATACGAGGCAAAAATGCGTTCTCCGTCGGTTTCAACGCGGACTGGCCCCCAGTGTGCGGCGGTCAATACCGAGTGACGCGATGGTGCGTGGGTCAATGTTCGCTCCTGAATTATTGGGATTATTTATTTTGCCGATCAATGTTACTTACAAATTTCAGAGTTTTCCCTGGAATTTTCTTCATGTGCAGACGTCATAATCAACCGCCACGGTCGCTGTGGTAAAAATAAAAAAGTGATAAGGATTTAAGATGAAAAAACGTGTATTTGTGATTGCTGCCATCGTGAGCGGCGCCCTGGCAGTATCTGGCTGCACAACAAACCCTTACACCGGCGAACGCGAAGCAGGTAAATCCGGCATTGGCGCGGGTATTGGATCGCTGGTCGGCGCAGGCATCGGCGCACTCTCCTCCTCCAAAAAAGATCGCGGTAAAGGCGCGCTGATTGGCGCGGCGGCTGGCGCGGCGCTGGGCGGCGGCGTGGGTTACTACATGGACGTACAGGAAGCGAAACTGCGTGACAAAATGCGGGGCACAGGCGTTAGCGTGACGCGAAGCGGCGATAATATCATTCTGAATATGCCGAATAATGTCACCTTCGACAGCAGCAGCGCGACGCTGAAACCGGCAGGCGCTAACACGCTGACCGGCGTGGCGATGGTGCTGAAAGAGTATCCCAAGACCGCCGTCAATGTGGTGGGCTACACCGACAGCACCGGTAGCCACGATCTGAATATGCGTCTGTCGCAACAGCGTGCTGACTCCGTCGCCAGTTCGCTGATCACCCAGGGCGTTGACGCCAGCCGTATCCGTACCAGCGGAATGGGTCCGGCGAACCCGATCGCCAGCAACAGTACGGCAGAAGGTAAAGCGCAAAACCGCCGCGTCGAAATTACCTTGAGTCCATTGCAGTAAACTACCGTACCGGGTAAGGCGGCATGCTTTACCCGGCCTGCATTATTCCCTCGCCAGACCGGATACACCTCGCATTATTCGGTATTCATTCACCATTTACCACGATACGGCTGCCGACAACGGGAAAATCGGCTGGTCGATTATTGCTAAGCGGGTTAATAATAAGCCTGTTCCGGTTGGCGCATGCCGCGCTTACCTTTTGATTTACGGAGAGTCGCATGAAGCCGTCCATCATTCTCTACAAAACCCTGCCTGATGATTTGCTGCATCGCCTGGAGGCGCATTTTACCGTCACCCAGGTACCGAACCTGCATCCGGAAACGGTAGCGCAACACGCGCAGGCATTTGCCAGCGCGCAAGGCCTTCTGGGCGCCAGCGAAACCGTTAACCGCGCGCTGCTGGAAAAAATGCCGGCGCTACGCGCGGCGTCAACCATCTCGGTGGGATACGATAATGTCGAGGTGGACGCCCTTACTGCCCGCAAAATAGTCCTGATGCACACGCCTGCCGTTTTGACGGAAACCGTTGCCGATACGGTGATGGCATTGATGCTGGCCACTGCCCGCCGCGTGGTGGACGTCGCAGAACGGGTTAAGGCGGGTGAATGGACAGAAAGCATTGGCCCGGCGTGGTTTGGCGTCGATGTCCATCACAAAACGCTCGGTATCGTTGGGATGGGGCGTATCGGGATGGCGCTGGCGCAGCGAGCGCACTTTGGGTTTACCATGCCGGTTCTCTATCACGCCCGTCGGCGGCATCAGGAGGCGGAAGACCGGTTTAACGCCCGCTACTGCGATCTGGATACGTTGTTGCAGGAGGCTGATTTTGTCTGCGTGATCCTGCCGCTAACGGCAGAAACGCGACATCTGTTTGGCGCAACACAGTTTGCCAGAATGAAATCGTCCGCCATTTTTATTAATGCCGGACGCGGCCCGGTGGTCGATGAAAACGCGCTGATTGCCGCGCTGCAAAACGGTGAAATATATGCGGCAGGTCTAGATGTCTTTGAACAGGAACCGCTATCTGTGGATTCGCCCCTGCTGAACATGTCTAATGTCGTCGCGGTGCCGCATATTGGCTCGGCAACGCATGAGACGCGCTACAACATGATGGCCTGTGCGGTGGATAATTTGATTGATGCGCTGCAGGGAAAAATAGAGAAGAACTGCGTCAATCCGCAAGCGGCGGGATAACGCTACAGGCCCGATAAGCGCTGGCTTGCGCTTATCGGGCAGACTGTCATTACTGGGTCGCGTTTACCGCCGCCGTCCAGGCCTGATTAAACGCCTGATGCTGCGAGGCCAACGGCCCAATCAACGCATTATATTGGCTGGCCTGCTGTGAGGTCGGGAACTGAATGCCGTTCGCGACAAAGCTCACCTGCTCGCCCTGTTGCGCAATATAATCGCCCACTTGTACCAACTGCTGCGTAAAGATCTGCGCCGCCGGGATCAGCGGCTGCAAAGCATCTGCCGGCACGGTGACTACTTTTTTGTAGACCTGATCAAACACAGGTTTCAGGTCATCGGCCTGCTTTAACGCGCCATGCGCGGCATCAGCCTGCAGTTTTGCATTCTGCAACTGTTGCGCCAGCACGCCTAACGAACCATTTGCCTGCCGCAGCGGCTCGCGTTGCGTCATATAATCCTGCGGAACGCGGATGGCGTTAACGCTATCGACCACCGGGCGCAGACCGGAATCCATCGCCTGGTTTACCTGCTGCGAGTAGCCATACAGTATCGCGTAATCAGACACGAACGGACCAAACTGTTTTTTCTGATCGGCCGTCAGCGTTGGTAAACGCTCTCCGCTACGCATTGCTGTATTCTGCAGGAAATCGACAAACGCTTTGCGCTGATCGCCTTCTTTATCAAAACACCCGCTCAGGCTAAACACCATTAATAACGCCACAACAGGCGCAAACCAGCGAGAGCAGGACTTACCTGTCGCCATTGTTAATACTCCTTTCACCCAAAAATGCGCACAACGACACCTGCGTGCCTGACGGCTTACAAGGATAGTCCAGGTCAGGCTTGCAGGATACCCTTTCCACGCGATCTTGTAGCGGAAAATTATGTTTATCTGCATCAATGCTTAATTTGTTATTTTATTGTTAATTTTTGACCTGACACTGCGATAAAAAACGCGGCAAGAAAGCTTTCCAGCGGGGAGTGTAATATTTTTTTAATCTTTACAATTATTTTCTGAAAGACGGATATACCTTCCTGGATCAAATTGTTAGCGTCCTAAAAGTCGCGTAGCGTAAGGCATCGAAACGAATCGATAGCGCTTCCTGGCGGCGCGTCGCCCCCCACCCGCAAGTTTCCCGACTATTCTTAAGAGGCTTCGATGCATTTCACGATCCCGCTGTGTGATTTACAGGAGTTCTCAATGGAATATAAAGATCCGATGTTTGAGCTGCTGAGCAGCCTGGAACAAATTGTTTTTAAAGATGAAACGCGAAAGATCACCCTGACGCAAAAACCCAATCCTTTTACCGAATTTGAACAGTTACGGAGAGGAACGGGACTAAAAACAGATGAATTCGCCAGAGCGCTGGGCGTAACGGTTGCCATGGTTCAGGAATGGGAATCGAAACGCGAAAAACCCACGCCAGCAGAGCTTAAATTAATGCGCCTGATACAGGCGAACCCACGCTTAAGTAAGCAATTGATGGAGTAATTTTTACCCCTTTCTGTTTTTAACGGTCCTGCGTAAGGACCGTTTTCCCCGCCCGATTACTGGCCTGGAGAAATAAAGTAAAATAAAAGTTGCATCGCCCGCCATTACATGAGTTAATGTGCTCAACGGTTTGACGTACAGACCATTAAAGCAGTTTAGTAAGGCAAGTCCCTTCAAGAGTTATCCATTAGATACCCCTCGTAGTGCGCATTTCCTTAACGCTTAAAAAATCTGTAAAGCACGCCATAACGCCGAAAGGCACACTTATTTTTTAAAAGGTAATACACTATGTCCGGTAAAATGACTGGTATCGTAAAATGGTTCAACGCTGATAAAGGCTTCGGCTTTATTACTCCTGATGACGGTTCTAAAGACGTGTTCGTACACTTCTCCGCTATTCAGAACGATGGTTACAAATCTCTGGACGAAGGTCAGAAAGTTTCCTTCACCATCGAAAGCGGCGCTAAGGGCCCGGCAGCTGGCAACGTAACCAGCCTGTAAGCTTAAAAAGCTCAGCATTTTGAATCCCTGCCTGATGGCGGGGATTTTTTTTATTCCAATTCCCCCCTCTCCCCCAGCATAACTTTGCATTACTTTACCCTGCGTCCCTTTGACCTTTCCCTTAGGGGAACCCCTATAGTAGGCAGGGAGATTGTTCACAAGGAATTGAAGTTATGTCGAAATCATCATGGTTATTACTTTTGGGTTTATGCGCCAGCGGCTCCGCGCTTGCGGCATCCTCAGAATCCGCTTTTCTGGCGCAACATGGGCTGGCGGGAAAAACGGTTGAGCAGATCGTGGATACGATTGATCAGACGCCGCAGAGCCGTCCTTTGCCTTACTCCGCGTCGATTACCAGTACCGAACTCAAATTATCTGACGGAGAGCAGATTTATACGCTGCCGTTAGGCGACAAATTCTATCTCTCTTTTGCGCCCTATGAATGGCGGACACACCCCTGTTTTAACCACAGCCTTTCCGGCTGTCAGGGAGAAATGCCGAATAAACCGTTCACTGTAAAAGTGACAGACAGTAAAGGCGCTGTCATCGTACAAAAAGAGATGCAAAGCTATCGAAACGGATTTATCGGTGTTTGGCTACCGCGCAATATGGAAGGGACGCTGGAAGTAAGCTACAACGGTAAAACGGCGTCACATGCCATTGCCACCAGTGATGACAGCCAGACCTGTCTGACGGAATTACCATTACGTTAAAAAAATGCCCGATAACATAATGGGTTATCGGGCCTATAAAACGCCAACAAGATAAAATTAACAGAGTGCCTTGAGAATGCATAACGCCACAAGAATGGCAGAGGTGGGCTCACTTTGTACTGACCCCAAAAACCTGGACAGATTAACCGAGGCATCAGCGAAAGAGTCCATTTAATACATGGGCTCTTTTTTGTTTCTGGCTATAACTAAATAACATTGTCCGCAATCGAATTATCCATTCCGTTGCTTTCTTGCATCACGCGGATTCCTGTCTCATCAATATTTTGTTCGTCGTATTCTTCCTGAATTTAACCTTAGACATTCTATCAAATTATCGCTTATAGCGATTTGAACATAACAGTCTTTGCATTCTATTGAGGGAGCCTAAGGAACAATGTTCGCTGCTGAGTTTGTGATGATTTGAAACCATGGTGAATGTAGAAATTTTTGGCTTCTTCGGTAAGTGCATGAACCATGATTGCACGTACACCAATATTCTCGGCAACCCGATAGCAACGAAGCACTGCATCATGAAGTAAATCAGCACCAAGCCCTTTTCCATGGAATGAGAGATCGACAGCAAGACGGGCAAGTATAATGACAGGGATGGGATCTGGCATGTTACGCCGAAGGTTGCCTGTCGCTTCTGTATGGTTGACGCTACCGGTGGCCAGAGAGTAAAAACCGGCTACTTGCTTCGTGTCTTTCTTGCACACCACAAATGTTCTGGCCGCTCCGAGAGCCTGGTTTTTGAGGCCCTTTTGCTTCAACCAGTCATCGAGCACAGCTTCACCGCTGACGAACTCAGCTACCTGATGAAAAGCGGACAAAGGTTCTGGTGCTGTTACACGTCCCACTGAGGTTTCCTTGCCAGCAGTTTTTCGATAACGGGATCATCTGCGACCGGTGCATCAAGCAGATTGATGAACTCCTCATATTGCTCATCGTTAAAGTTAAATACACGGCGGTCAAGGATCACTTTCTCGGCAGCCTGGCAGGCCGTTTCCAGAATGAAATCTGTACGTGACTTGTGAAGGATTTCCGCAGCTGCATCAATGAGCGCCCGCTGCGATTCCTTAGCTCTAAGGTTAAGTTGAACATCTGATTTCATGAGACACCCCTTGTATAGCATTTGCTTTACAAGAATAGCACAACCACCATGTATAGCAAACGGTATACATCAAGTCGTCGTTTTTCATTTTTTGAATACTGATGTTCGCTTTGTGCCAGAAGCGGAAATTGCTCATTGTAGCGGTTTACTGAGTTCAACAAGGCAAAAGAACAATGCTGCCTTTCTGCAGGCTGACTATTATTTCGCCAAACATTTCCTCATCAGAGCATTTTGTAATGTCACTCCACGGCAAATAGGAAAGCCTCGCTCCACTATATGAAAGCCGTGTCGTAGAAAGAACACTTCCGCAGCCTTACTTACATTTGAAGTAAGTTCACTAATTCCACGCTGTCTGGCTTCCTCATGAATGCAATTCATCAGTAGTGTCCCTACCCCCTGTCTTGAATAGGTTCCTGATACAAAGAAATGATCAATGTATCCATTTGGTTGAACATCTGCATATCCAGCTATTTCACCATCCAGCTCTACAACAAAAGGTTGTAATTCCTTAATGTGATTGGCCCATCGCTCCAGGTCGATATCTGCTGGGGCCCAAGCATCAATTTGTTCACGTGTGTAGTAGTGTGATGCGATCGTATGTACAGATGAGAAAAAAACTCTGAATAACGATATTTCATCCCCATTACTGAACCTTCTGATTTTCATAAAACCTCATTGTGAGAGTTACTTGTAGAACAATACTAATTTTTGTGAAATAGGGCGTCCGTTCCTCGCTCATAGCAGACATTTGCGTGACCGTATCCACCAACGTTCAGGTTTCCTGATAGCATCCCTGTACAGACCTTGTTAATTTCTGCCTGGATAGCTCTTTAGGCGCTATTCAACCGGGCTGAGTCCGTTAAATTTAAGGCTAATTCGTCGGGTATTGTAGTATCGTATGTAATCCTCAATAGCTATCTTAAGTTCATCAATATCCTTAAATTTACTGGTGTAAAAACTTTCTGATTTTAAAGTCCCGAAAAAACATTCTGCACAGGCATTATCAAGGCAGTTGCCTTTGCGGGACATACTTTGGATGATGCCAAACTCTCGTAACTGATACTGGTACCATCAATGACGGTATTGCCAGCCCTGATCTGAATGAAGAACCGGATTGGTACCCGCATCAAGTCTGGCAGTACCGCCAGCGTTAATGTATTCCTGAAATAATTCTTGCCAATCAATAGAGATAACCGCGTCTATGAGTTACAGAATTATTAGCGAATCAACTAATACTATTTATGTTATAAAAAAACCTGCCCGAGAGCAGGTTTTTGTTTATTTAACTGAACGCTTATTGAAGTAACGAAATATCCGCAACCTGCAGGAACAGTTCGCGTAGTTTCGACAACAGCGTCAGGCGGTTGATACGGATATCTTTCTCTTCCGCGTTAACCATGACATTTTCGAAGAATTCATCCACCGGAGCGCGCAGAGCAGCCAGCTCAATCAACGCTTCCTGATAACGACCATCGGCAAAGTACGGCTGAAGCTTATCACGCAGTACAACCAGATGTCTGGCCAACTCAATTTCCGCCGCTTCTTTCAGTACGGAGGCGTGGACGATATCGTTCAGCGGCTCAGTGGCTTTCGCCAGGATGTTGGAGACGCGCTTGTTCGCCGCCGCCAGCGCAGAGGCTTCTTCCAGGGTGCGGAAATGAGACACCGCCTTCATGCGGGCATCAAAATCTGCCGGACGGGTCGGACGACGCGCCAGTACCGCCTGGATAGTGTCGACGGTGTAACCTTCATCCTGATACCAGGCGCGGAAGCGACCCAGCATAAAATCGATCACATCATCGACTACGTTGGCATTGGTCAGCTTGTCGCCATACAGACGCACCGCTTCTTCGGTCAGCGTTTGCAGATCAAGAGCGAGGTTCTTCTCAACGATGATGCGCAGCACGCCCAGCGCGGCACGACGCAGCGCAAACGGGTCTTTGTCGCCTTTCGGATGCTGACCAATACCGAAGATACCCGCCAGAGTATCCATCTTATCGGCGATCGCCAGCGCGCAGGCCACCGGGTTAGACGGCAGGTCATCACCGGCAAAGCGTGGCTGATACTGTTCGTTCAGCGCCACGGCCACATCTTCCGCTTCACCATCATGGCGCGCGTAGTGCATCCCCATCACGCCCTGGGTGTCGGTGAACTCGAAGACCATGTTGGTCATCAGGTCGCACTTGGAGAGCAGGCCCGCACGAGTGGCGTGGTTGACGTCAGCGCCAATCTGACCGGCAATCCAGCCCGCCAGCGCCTGAATACGGTCGGTCTTGTCGCGCAGCGTGCCCAGCTGTTGCTGGAACAGCACGGTTTGTAGACGCGGCAGATGGTCTTCCAGACGTTTTTTACGGTCGGTATTGAAGAAGAATTCAGCATCTGCCAGACGCGGACGCACCACTTTCTCGTTACCGGAGATAATCTGGGTCGGATCTTTCGACTCGATGTTGGCGACGAAGATAAAGTTCGGCAGCAGCTTGCCCGCGTTGTCATAAACCGGGAAATACTTCTGGTCGCCCTTCATGGTGTACACCAGCGCTTCGGCAGGCACGGCGAGGAATTTCTCTTCGAATTTCGCCGTCAATACCACCGGCCATTCCACCAGCGAAGCTACTTCTTCCAGCAGGCTTTCGCTCAGGTCGGCATTACCGCCAATCTTACGTGCTGCTTCTTCAGCGTCCGCTTTGATTTTGGCTTTACGCGCTTCGTAGTCGGCAATGACTTTACCGCGCTCCAGCAGAATTTGCGGGTACTGGTCAGCATTGTCGATAGTGAACTCCGGCTCACCCATAAAGCGGTGGCCGCGAATGACGCGGTCAGACTGAATACCCAGAATAGTCGCCGGAATGACCTTATCGCCCAACAGCAGGGTCACGGTGTGCACCGGACGCACGAAGTGTACGTCAGACGCGCCCCAGCGCATCAGTTTCGGGATCGGTAGTTTCGCCAGCGAGGTGGCTACCATGTTCGGCACCAGCGCTTCGGTACTTTCGCCCTTCACGTGGGCACGATACAGCAGCCATTCGCCTTTGTCGGTCTTCAGACGCTCGGCCTGATCAACGGTGATCCCGCAGCCGCGCGCCCAGCCTTCTGCCGCTTTGCTCGGTTTGCCTTCGGCGTCAAACGCCTGAGCAATCGCCGGACCACGTTTTTCGACTTCGCGATCGGGCTGAGATTCAGCAAGATTCGCCACTTTCAGCGCCAGACGGCGCGGGGCGGCAAACCATTCAACGTTACCGTGCGCGAGGCCGGCGTTATCCAGCTCCGCAGTGAAGTTCGCAGCAAAGGACTCAGCCAAACTGCGCAGTGCTTTTGGTGGCAGCTCTTCAGTGCCGATTTCCACCAGAAAAGTTTTCTCAGACATGGCCGCCTCTTACTTGTCTTTGTTGCACATCGGGAAGCCGAGGGCTTCACGGGAAGCATAATAAGCCTCTGCCACTGCTTTGGTCAGGGTGCGAATACGCAAAATGTAGCGCTGACGTTCGGTGACGGAGATAGCTTTACGCGCATCCAGCAGGTTGAAGCTATGGGCGGCTTTCAGAATACGCTCGTAGGCCGGCAGCGGCAGCGGGTTTTCCAGCGCCAGCAGCTGCTGGGCTTCTTTTTCATACTGCTCGAAGCAGGTGAATAAGAAATCCACATCGGCGTATTCAAAGTTATAGGTGGACTGCTCCACTTCGTTTTGATGGAACACGTCGCCGTAGGTGGTTTTACCCAGCGGGCCATCGCTCCAGACCAGGTCGTAAACGCTGTCCACGCCCTGGATATACATCGCCAGACGTTCCAGACCGTAGGTGATTTCACCGGTCACCGGCTTGCACTCCAGGCCGCCGACCTGCTGGAAGTAGGTGAACTGCGTCACTTCCATGCCATTCAGCCACACTTCCCAGCCGAGTCCCCAGGCGCCCAGCGTCGGGTTCTCCCAGTTATCTTCCACGAAACGGATATCGTGAATGGTCGGGTCCATACCCAGCTCTTTCAGAGAACCGAGATACAGCTCCTGAATGTTGTCCGGAGACGGCTTAATCACTACCTGGAACTGATAGTAGTGCTGTAAGCGGTTCGGGTTTTCGCCGTAGCGGCCATCGGTCGGACGACGAGAAGGCTGCACATAGGCAGTCGCCATCGGCTCTGGCCCCAGCGCGCGCAGGCAGGTCATTGGATGAGAAGTTCCCGCGCCGACTTCCATGTCCAATGGTTGAACAATGGTGCAGCCCTGGCGAGCCCAGTAATCCTGTAAGGTCAGGATCAAGCCCTGGAAGGTCCTGGTATCAAACTTTTGCATATTATTTCGTGCTGGATACGTGTGGATTTAAAGGAAGGAGCCAGTATACCCGCTGGATGCGAGATATACAGTATGAAACCGGTTTGTTTAGCGAAAATTGCCGGATTTCGCGGCATCACACCTCACCAGGCGCGGCTTTTACCGCATAGAAAGATGTAAAAACTGCCCATCTGCATCAAAAGAGCAGACAAAACTCTCTTTACGGAAAGTATTACCACGCATCTCATAGCTCCCCTGAAACTGTTCGAAACCGGTAACAGCAATTTTCTGTGCGCCAGTATTGTAACGCTGCGCCGCCTGAGCTTTACACAATGCTTCCATATCCAGCGTGCGTGTTGGGCTCACTTTACTCTGCTGGGCTTTTTGCGTCGGTGGAGGTGTCGCTGTGCATCCCACCAGAGCGATGGCTATCATCACAGAACAGAAATACTTCATTATCATTTTTATTACCGTCTGGTTTGCTGGTCAGTCTTATTATTAAGGTTTGTGGGTAGCAGACACATTGTGCGAATCTCCTTACGCCATCACAAGATGTAGCGTAGAAAGTCGGATTTTTCCAGTGAGCCACCGCGCTGGAACTCTATTGAAACGGAAGCTGAGGAACTGATGCAGCCTAAAATTAACTGGATTGATAACCTGCGAGGGATCGCCTGTTTAATGGTAGTGATGATCCATACTACAACGTGGTACATCACCAACGCCCACAGCGTCAGCCCGCTAAACTGGGATATTGCGAATGTCCTGAATTCGGCTTCGCGCGTTAGCGTTCCCCTGTTTTTTATGATTTCAGGCTATCTTTTTTTTGGCGAGCGCTGCGCGCAACCGCGGCATTTTTTACGTATCGCCCTGTGCCTTATCTTTTACAGCGTTGTCGCCCTGGCTTACATTTCACTTTTTACTTCGATCAACGTCGAGCTTTCGCTAAAAAATGTGCTGCAAAAACCCGTGTTTTACCACCTGTGGTTTTTCTTTGCGATTACGGTGATCTACCTGGTATCGCCATTAATCCAGGTAAAAAACGTGAGCGGCAAAATGCTCCTGATGCTGATGGTGATCATTGGTATTATTGCTAACCCAAATACTGTGCCGCAAAAAATCGGCGGCGTTGAATGGTTGCCCATCAATCTGTATATCAGCGGCGACACGTTCTACTACATTCTCTACGGTATCCTGGGCCGCGCCATTGGAATGATGGAGACGCAAAAGTCATCGCTGACGCTTATCTGCACTGCCCTGTTCATCATCGCGGTATTTGTTATTTCTCGCGGCACATTGCATGAATTACGCTGGCGCGGAAATTTTGCCGATACCTGGTATCTGTATTGCGGTCCCATGGTGTTTATTTGCGCCGTCTCACTGTTCACGGTAGTTAAAAATAAGCTGAATGCGCGGACGTTACCTGGACTGGGGCTTATCTCCCGCCACTCGTTGGGCATTTATGGTTTCCACGCACTGATTATCCATGCGCTACGTACTAATGGTCTGGAGTTAAAACGTTGGCCGCCGTTAGACATCGTGTGGGTTTTTGCCGCGACGGTGACAGGAAGCCTGCTACTTTCCATGCTGTTACAGCGTATTGATAAACGGAAATGGGTTAGCTAAACGACAATGATGGCTCCGGCCATCATTCATCATCACTGTAGGAAGCGTAAAGATCGGTTCCATATATACTGACCCCCAGCGCCACCAGACACAGTATTTTCAGCGCGCCCGCCAGCGCCAGGTTAAATACGCCGACCGCGACCATGCCGATGCCAAGCAACAGCAAAGATTTGCAACGAGAAAGCAAGCGGCCATTTCCCGTGTGTTCCTGGCGAATTAAGACTGGAAAACCACACATGACGATTGCCGCAAAAAAATATCCCTTTTCGCTTAATGTATGACAGCCTGGCCACAGTCCCACCAGGTATACCACTGCACCGACAACTAACATTCCCAGGCCGAATATCCGTTTCCTGCGCGCAACGTGATCGTCCATCTCACTCTCCTTGTGGTTGTGTGAGACACATTAAGCGAAGAAATAGCGATGAAAAAGGCGCCTGCTCAGCAATAATATAAAAATCAGAAAACACACATACTTACTTCGATATAATTCAATAGAATTAATATTTACGGGAAATGCCTTTCAGCCAAAACTGAAAGGCATTCTGACTTATGACATCAACGGCAACAGCTGCTGATAAAGTCGACGGAAGGTTTCACGACGTTGTTGATAAACCGCATGACGCTGCGCATCAGGATAATGCGCCTGCTCCAGCGGCAACTGCGGCAATACATCGGCGAGCGGGGTCTGTTTATTCACCGCAATTTGCGCCAGACGCGCCGCGCCCAGCGCTGGCCCTACATCGCCGCCAGTACGATAATCAAGCTGTAGCCCGCTAATATCAGATAGCATCTGACGCCAGTATTCGCTGCGCGCCCCGCCGCCGATAAGCGTCACGCTGGCGGGTTTGACGCCGCAGGCGTGAACCACATCCATACCGTCCGCCAAAGCATATCCCACGCCCTCCAGTACCGCCCGCGCCAGTTCCGCCGGGCCATGCTGATGGGTTAAACCAAAGAAAACGCCTTTTGCCTGCGGATTATTATGCGGCGTGCGCTCGCCGGACAGGTACGGCAAAAACCAGATCGAATCGGCATGCTCATCCGCCTGCTGTGCGGCGGCAATCAGCGCCGGGACGTTCTCCTGCCCGGTGAGTTTAGCCGCCCAGTCCAGACAAGAGGCGGCGCTCAACATCACAGACATTAAATGCCAGCGTTCCGGCAGCGCATGGCAAAAACTGTGTACTGCGCTCTCCGGTTTACTCAGAAAGCCGTCGCTGACGGCAAAATAGACGCCCGATGTTCCGAGTGAGAGCATCGCCTGTCCGGCATCGATCATTCCTACGCCGACCGCGCCAGCCGCATTGTCGCCGCCGCCCGCCACCACAGGTACTGCTGGCATTCCCCATGCGCTGGCCACCTCCGGCAGCAACGTTCCGGTAATGTCACTACCTTCAAATAACGCTGGCATCTGCTGTCGGGTTAAATGACAGGCGTTGAGCATAACGTCGCTCCAGTCGCGCTTTTTCACGTCCAGCCACATCGTTCCCGCCGCATCCGACATATCGCTGGCAAAGACGCCTGTCATTCGCAGCCGCAGAAAATCTTTCGGCAGCAGAACCTTGTCTATCTGGTAGAAAATATCCGGTTCGTGGCGCTGCACCCAGACTAATTTGGGCGCGGTAAAACCGGGCATCATCAGATTACCGGTTATCGCACGCGACTGCGGCACCTGTTTTTCCAGCCAGGCGCACTCTTCGCTACAGCGTCCGTCATTCCATAAAATCGCTGGTCGCAGAACCTGCTGACGGCTATCAAGCAATGTCGCGCCATGCATTTGTCCGGCGATGCCCAACGCCCGGACGCCACTTAACGACTGTTGCCGACCTAAACCTTTAACCGCACGATCCGTCGCCTGCCACCACTGCTCTGGTTCCTGTTCCGACCATAAGGGATGCGGACGCGATACGGTCAGTTTTTCAGTATGCGTAGCCAGCACATCGCCCTGCTCATTCAACAGGATAGCTTTTACACCCGATGTACCAAGATCGATCCCGATATACATAGTGTGGGTTCCTTTACTGAAAGCGCCCGGCAGCGCTACGCTTACCGGGCTAATCACGACTACAGGCCGGGCTAACGCGGAGTCGCCCGGTAGATAGGGTTATTTATCAAACAGATAACGGTTAACCAGATTTTCTAACAGCTCCTGATGACCGCTTTGATGTACTGGCGCCAGATTATGCTGCTCCGCATACTGCGCCAGTTCGCCTAAGGAGAGTTGTCCTTTCAGAATCTGCTGACCCAGCTCGCCATTCCAGCCGGCATAGCGCTTCGCCACGCGTTTATCCAGCTCGCCGTCTTCAACCATACGCGCGGCGATTTTCAGCGACAACGCCATCGTATCCATCGCGCCGATATGACCGTAGAACAGATCGTATTTATCGGTGCTCTGGCGACGAACTTTGGCGTCGAAGTTGAGACCGCCCGTCGTGAATCCGCCCGCTTTCAGGATTTCGTACATCACCAGCGCGTTCTCTTCAACGCTAATCGGGAACTGATCGGTATCCCAGCCCAGTTGCGCATCGCCGCGGTTGGCGTCAACGGAGCCAAAAATACCCAGCGCGATAGCGGTTGCGATTTCATGGTGGAACGAATGGCCCGCCAGCGTCGCGTGGTTCGCCTCAATGTTCACTTTGATCTCTTTTTCCAGGCCGAACTGTTTGAGGAAGCCATAGACCGTTGCAACGTCATAATCATACTGATGTTTTGTCGGTTCCTGCGGTTTCGGTTCAATCAGCAGTGTGCCCTGGAAACCCATTTTATGTTTGTGCTCGACCACCATTTGCATAAAGCGGCCAATCTGTTCGCGTTCCTGGCGCAGATCGGTATTCAGCAACGTTTCATAACCTTCGCGCCCGCCCCACAGGACGTAATTTTCGCCGCCCAGTTTATGCGTGGCGTTCATTGCCGTAACCACTTGCGTCGCTGCCCAGCTAAAGACTTCCGGATCCGGGTTAGTGGCGGCGCCTGCGCCATAGCGCGGGTTGGTAAAGCAGTTCGCCGTTCCCCACAGCAGTTTTACGCCGCTCTGCTCCTGTTTCGCCGCCAGCACATCCACCATCTGCGCGAAGTTGTTTTTATATTCTTTCAACGACGCGCCTTCCGGCGACACATCCACGTCATGGAAGCAGTAAAAAGGCACATTCAGTTTGTGGAAAAATTCAAACGCCACATCCGCTTTGCGTTTCGCCAGCTCCAGCGCTTCGCCCGGTTGCTGCCACGGACGATTAAACGCGCCTACACCAAACATATCCGCGCCGTTCCAGCAGAAGGTATGCCAGTAACAGGCCGCGAAACGCAGGTGATCTTCCATACGTTTACCTAAAACCAGCTCGTCGGGATTGTAATGACGAAATGCCAGCGGGTTAGTCGATTGAGGGCCTTCATAGCGAACACGATCGAGTTGGTCAAAATAAGCCTGCATAGTGAGCTCCATAATCAGATAAGACGGCAAGTAAACGACATAACGTCATACTGGAATTTCCTGATTTATTGCTCAATTACGTTATTTCACACCGCTATTAAGAGAATCCCCAAATGTGCTCTGGCTCTCAAAAAAACGCTGAAAACCACAGAAGAAAAAAGCGATCGCGATCGAATCCTGGCAAATAAACAAAAAACCGTAATATATAGATAAGAAATGACAATTGTCATCCGCCGTTTGCTGTGATGAATTTCGCATAACGTTTCAGGCGCAAAATAATTTGTCATCATTCGCCAGACCGTTATGTCAGCCGTTTTGATAGTATCCATGAGTCCAGGTTCACTTTTGCAGGATATATCCTCATGTTTGATAAACGTCACCGTATCACTCTGTTATTTAACGCGAATAAAGCCTATGACCGTCAGGTAGTGGAGGGGGTGGGTGAATATTTACAAGCCTCGCAATCCGAATGGGATATATTTATTGAGGAAGATTTCCGTGCCCGTATCGATAACATTAAAGAGTGGTTAGGCGACGGCGTTATTGCCGATTACGATGATGACGATATCGCGCAATTATTGGCCGATGTCGACGTACCCATTGTCGGGGTCGGCGGTTCTTACCATCTTGCTGAAAATTATCCTGCCGTTCATTACATCGCCACCGATAATCATGCGCTCGTTGAAAGCGCTTTCCTGCATTTAAAAGAAAAAGGCGTTAACCGCTTCGCGTTTTACGGTTTGCCCGACTCCAGCCGCAAACATTGGGCGGCGGAACGGGAATACGCCTTTCGCCAGCTGGTCGCCGAGGAAAAATACCGCGGCGTAGTCTATCAGGGGCTGGAAACCGCGCCGGAAAACTGGCAGCACGCGCAAAATCGCCTCGCCGACTGGCTTCAGACGCTGCCGCCGCAAACCGGCATCATTGCCGTAACGGATGCCCGCGCCCGTCACGTATTGCAGGCCTGCGAACACCTGCATATTCCGGTGCCGGAAAAACTTTGCGTTATCGGTATTGATAACGAAGAGTTAACCCGTTACCTGTCGCGCGTCGCGCTTTCCTCCGTCGCGCAGGGGGCGCGGCAAATGGGCTATCAGGCGGCGAAGCTGCTGCACCGTTTGCTGGCGCGTGAAGAGATGCCTTTACAGCGCATTCTGGTGCCGCCGGTGCGCGTCATTGCGCGCCGCTCGACAGACTATCGCTCCCTGACCGATCCGGCGGTTATCCAGGCGATGCACTTTATTCGTAACCATGCCTGTAAGGGCATTAAAGTCGAGCAGGTGCTGGACGCGGTTGGGATTTCACGTTCAAACCTGGAAAAACGTTTTAAGGAAGAAGTTGGCGAGACGATACATGCGCTGATCCACGCCGAAAAGCTGGAAAAAGCGCGTAGTTTGTTGATTTCTACCACGTTGGCGATAAACGAAATTTCGCAAATGTGCGGCTACCCGTCGCTGCAATATTTCTATTCGGTGTTTAAAAAGGAGTACGTCACTACGCCGAAGGAGTATCGCGACCAGCATAGTGAAGCGTTGTTGTAGTTTATCCAGCCTACAGATGCCTTGTAAGCCGGATAGCGTAGCGCCATCCGGCACACAGAATTACATATGCGCGGCGATCAGACGCTGGTTGTCCTGGTACATCGCGAACAAGTAGTTGTTATAGCGCGACCCCTGGGTAGAGTAACCCTTCAGCTTATGAATCATCGCCGTGGCGGTGACTTCCTGATCCGCCTTACGCAGTTGGGCGCGCGACTTGCGGAAAGAAGAATAAGCCGGATGCGTGTTCAGGTTGGCGACATACGCGCTCACCGACTCCTCAACCGACGCGAATTGCGAGTAACCTTTCACCTTACCCGGCGTATTGGTACAACGCCCTTTCGTGCACTTCATGCCGAACAGGTTATTGTTGCTACGCGCCAGTTTAGAGGTTCCCCAGCCGCTTTCCGCCGCCGCCATCGTCGCCACCATGCTGGTTGGGATAATGTCGACGCGCTCCAGCAACGTATTCCACGGAATACGACGCGTGTTGCCGGACCAGCTCACTTTATAGCGCTTCGCGATATCTTTCATACGCGCGCGTTCAGACGGCGACCAGCGGTTCTGGTACTGTTTTGAGATCAGCCAATTACGGTCCGCGGTAATCGCGGCATTTTGGCTGGTGATGTAAGGCATAACGGTCCGGAGAAACGCTTTTTTTCTGGGGGTTCCGGAAGGGTATTTTCGCAAATCAGGAAGTGAACTGCTCTTTGCACTATTGCGAGAATACTCTTGTTTACTGCTAACCTGTTTATAACTTGTCTCAGTTATGTGGGACTTTTGACTCGTTTGTGTTGCGTGCGTCTTTGCCAGCACCTCACCCGAAAATGCGATGGTGAGTAACATAAGAATCATTGCCCCATATCGTCGCATGGGAGTCAATATCATTAGGTCTCCTGGTCGGATTGATACATTCCAACACCTTTTATTTTTCACGAAGTTGAGGTTTGAACCCCAAATTCTAGCAAAAATAGGCTTAAAAAGCACCTCAGGGAATAGTCTTAATCCGAAACTATGTCAAGTATTAACGATAACAGGCAGCAATAATGCCAATAAAATGTGGTGCTTATCGCAAATAGAGGCGTTTTTTTGCGCCTCGTCGCTCACCCTCGCGTCTCCTCCTGCGCGACTCTCTGCTGAGGAGGAGTTCATTCGCCTAAAAACCAGGCAAGCTGATGAATATTGCCCACAAAGGATAGCGTGATGAAACTTGCCGCCTTCGCTCTGACGCTGATACCCGGTATCGCGATCGCCTCATCATGGACCTCACCCGGTTTTCCGACGTTCTCGACGCAGGAAACCGGGCGCTTTACCAGCCATGCTGCATTAACAAAAGGTACACGCGCGTTAACGCTCCATATTGACCAGCAGTGCTGGCAGCCCTCCGGCGCCATAAAACTCAACCAAATGTTGTCGTTAAAACCCTGCGAAGGCGCGCCGCCGCAATGGCGTTTGTTTAAAGATGGCGACTATACGATAACGGTAGATACCCGCTCCGGTACGCCGACCCTGTTGTTATCGATAAAAACTGAACCTGAACGCACCGCGCAGCTCGCCTACCAGTGTCCCGTCTGGGATGGGTCGCCGCTCACGCTGGATGTTCGCCAAACCTTTCCGGAAGGGACGGTAGTGCGCGATTATTACAGTGGTCAAACCGATACCGTCCAAAACGGGCAAATCACGCTGCAACCTGCCGACAGCCACGGGCTTTTATTGCTGGAACGCGCGGAAACCCATGCGCCGGCGCCTTTTAACTGGCGCAACGCCACCGTTTATTTTGTGCTTACGGATCGCTTTCGCAATGGCGATCCAACCAACGACCACAGCTATAGTCGCCATAAGGATGGTATGCAAGAGATTGGCACTTTCCACGGCGGCGATTTGCGCGGGTTGACGAGTCAACTGGACTATCTACAGCAATTAGGCGTGAACGCCTTGTGGATAAGCTCGCCGTTTGAACAGATCCACGGCTGGGTCGGCGGCGGGACAAAAGGCGATTTTCCTCATTACGCCTATCACGGCTATTACACTCAGGACTGGACGACGCTGGATGCCAATATGGGCAGCGAAGCCGATCTCCGCGCGCTGGTCGACGGCGCGCACCAGCGCGGCATCCGTATTTTATTTGACGTAGTAATGAATCATGCCGGTTACGCCACGCTGGCGGATATGCAGGAGTATCAGTTCGGCGCGCTCTATTTATCCGGCGCGGAACGGCAAAAAATTCTCGGCGATCGCTGGACAAACTGGCGACCCGCCGCCGGACAAAGCTGGCACAGCTTTAACGACTACATCAACTTCAGCGACAGCGCCGCCTGGGAAAAATGGTGGGGGAAAAAGTGGATTCGTACCGATATTGGCGACTACGACAGTCCGGGATTTGACGATTTAACCCTGTCGCTGGCCTTCCTGCCGGATATAAAAACGGAATCTACCACGCCTTCCGGTCTACCCGCGTTCTATGCCAACAAACCCGATACTAAAGCAAAGTTCATTGAGGGCTATACGCCACGGGATTATCTGACTCACTGGTTAAGCCAGTGGGTACATGATTACGGCATTGACGGGTTCCGGGTCGATACTGCCAAAAACGTTGAGCTTCCTGCCTGGCAACAGCTAAAAACCCAGGCCAGCGCGGCGTTACGTGAATGGAAGCAGGCCAATCCGGACAAAGCGCTGGATAATAGCCCGTTCTGGATGACTGGCGAAGCGTGGGGCCACGGCGTCATGAAAAGTGATTATTATCGCTATGGTTTCGACGCGATGATCAATTTTGATTATCAGGAGCAGGCGGCGAAAGCGGTCGATTGCCTGGCGGAAATGGGGCCAGTCTGGCAGCAGATGACGGATAAAATGCAGGATTTCAACGTATTAAGTTACCTCTCCTCGCATGATACGCGCCTTTTCCGTGAGGGCGGTGATAAGGCGGCGGAACTGCTGCTGCTTTCGCCAGGCGCGGTGCAGATCTTTTACGGCGATGAATCCGCTCGTCCCTTCGGCCCCACCGGCTCCGACCCGCTGCAAGGCACCCGTTCAGATATGAACTGGCAGGACGTGAGCGGAAAGTCAGCCGCAGCCGTCGCGCACTGGCAGCGTATTAGCCAGTTCCGCGCCAGACATCCCGCCATCGGCGCAGGCCAACAAACCACGCTGACGCTAAAACACGGGTACGGTTTTGTACGCCAGTACGGCGACGATACGGTGATGGTCGTCTGGGCGGGCCGCCGCTAATCGTGGCGCTACCGGTCTCCTCGCGTACCGGTAGCCCCTTCAAAACAAAAAACTAACCTGATAAAAATTTGTAGCATAAAACATCAACACCACCGCCTGACCCCCATTTGCGCCCCGCCATTTGTAGCGTTATGGTTATCCACTTTGACAGACAGTTCGATAGATCACCCGTTATGACATTTTCACTTTTCGGCGATAAATTTACCCGCCATTCAGGCATTACCCGCCTGATGGAGGATCTCAACGACGGCTTACGCACGCCAGGCGCCATCATGCTTGGCGGCGGTAACCCGGCACACATCCCTGCAATGCAGGATTATTTCCAGACGCTACTGACAGATATGGTAGAAAGCGGCAAAGCCGCTGATGCGCTTTGTAATTATGACGGTCCCCAGGGAAAAACGGCGCTACTGAATGCACTGGCCGTACTGCTACGTGAAACGCTGGGATGGGATATCGAACCACAGAATATTGCGCTGACAAATGGCAGTCAGAGCGCGTTTTTCTACTTATTTAATCTCTTCGCCGGACGTCGCGCCGACGGCAGTACGAAAAAGGTACTATTCCCGCTTGCGCCGGAATACATCGGCTATGCAGATTCCGGTCTGGAAGACGACCTCTTCGTTTCGGCGCGGCCGAATATTGAACTGCTGCCGGAAGGCCAGTTTAAGTATCACGTCGATTTTGAGCATCTGCACATCGGCGAAGAAACGGGGATGATTTGCGTCTCGCGCCCAACCAACCCAACCGGTAACGTTATCACCGACGAAGAGCTGATGAAGCTGGACAGACTGGCGAATCAGCACAACATCCCACTGGTGATTGATAACGCTTACGGTGTACCGTTTCCGGGCATTATCTTTAGCGAGGCGCGCCCGCTGTGGAACCCCAATATTATCCTATGCATGAGCCTCTCGAAGCTGGGGCTGCCCGGTTCCCGCTGCGGGATTATCATCGCCAATGATAAGACGATTACCGCCATTGCCAACATGAACGGCATCATCAGCCTTGCGCCCGGGGGCATGGGCCCGGCGATGATGTGCGAAATGATTAAGCGTAACGATCTGCTGCGGCTGTCGGAAACGGTTATCAAACCTTTCTACTATCAGCGCGTTCAACAGACGATCGCGATCATTCGTCGCTATTTATCCGAAGAACGCTGCCTGATTCATAAACCAGAAGGCGCAATATTTTTGTGGCTGTGGTTTAAAGATCTGCCGATTACCACCGAGTTACTCTATCAACGCTTGAAAGCGCGCGGCGTGCTGATGGTGCCGGGCCACTATTTCTTTCCCGGACTGGATAAACCCTGGCCGCACACACACCAGTGTATGCGGATGAACTACGTGCCTGAACCGGACAAAATCGAGGCGGGCGTAAAAATTCTGGCAGAAGAGATAGAACGCGCCTGGCGTGAAGGCTGACGGTTATTCCGGCCATCATGCAGGCCGGAACGACGTTCAGAAAGGTTGAGAATAGAGGCGCTGGCGCTGCACGTGTGCTGCGTCAACGCACTGTAACGCACTGGTCGGGCAGGCTTCCACGCACGCCGGCCCCGCTTCCCGATGCCAGCAAAGATCGCATTTAATCGCCTGCGCGCCTGACGCGGACGCCACCACAGTCATCGCGCCAAACGGGCAAGCCAGCATACAGCTTTTACAACCAATGCAGCGCGATGACGTCACGAAGATATGCCCCCGATCACGGCGAATCGCCTGTACCGGGCAGACATTTGCGCACGGCGCGTCCTCACACTGATGGCAGACCGTGGCCGTGGTGAAGCTATCCTCTTTTATCACCCGGATACGCGGCACAAAGTCCGCCGTCGTCACCGCCGCGCTATTCTGCTGTTCCTGGTGCGACACCACGCAGGCGACCTCGCAGGTACGACACCCGATACACGCCGACGCATCCGCCATAATAAACCGGTTCATTGTTCTCCCCCTGCGTTAAAACGCCAGAATGCCAGAGAGCCATTCCCCGCCGCTTTGATCCCACTACGCAAACGGACAAATTTTGTCAGATGCCTGATAAAACCTGGCGAGCTGTCTTATTCGCGAACGGTAAATCCCAGCTCGTTAGAGATAGCCTGTGCGGTTTCACGCAACGGTTTGAGCAGATTTTTCTCGCCGATCTGTTTTAGCCGTGACGTCGACAGTGAAATAGAAATGGCGTAAGGCACTCGATGGTGAATATCAAACACAGGCACAGCAATACAGGAAACGCCTAGTTCATTTTCTTCGCGATCCATCGCCATGCTGGTTTCACGAATTTGCGCCAGCTCATCGTACATTGCTGGTAAATCGGTAATGGTATTACGAGTCAGCGGCTGGATCTGATCTTTATGGCTTTCCCAGTAAGACGCCACATAATCCGGCTGACCAAACGCCATATAAATTTTCCCCATCGCCGAGCAGTACAGCGGCATATGCTGGCCAATGTAGGCACGCGTGCGCAGCATACCGGTGGTCGGTTCCAGCTTATAAATCAGGATAGCGTGGTCATCTTCACGGCTGGAAAAATTCACCGTCTCGCCGGTGGTCAGGTTGAGCGCCTCAAGGTGCGGTGCCGCAACGTGGATGATATTCAGCGATGACAGGGCTTTTTGGCCGACGGCAATAAACTTTGTCGTCAGACGGTAGCTCCCGGCCGCCGGCGCTGGCGTCACATATCCGCAGGATTGAAGCCCCTGCAACAAACGATGGACGGTACTCTTGTTCAGCCCCGCCAGCTCCGACAGGTGCGCCAGCGGGCAACCGTTCGGGTAGTTACTCAAAATTTCTATCAACATCAGGCCACGAAACAGGCTCTGACTCCCCGCAGGCTTCTCTTTATCGTTGTTCTGGCTCATCAGAAAACTCTCTCCTTTCTTGGGCGATCAGATGGTAGCTCAAAGTGTGTTGCAGTTCACGATATCAGCATAAAAAACATAACCCGATGATTTTAATCATTTTTAAAAACCTTCTCTGGCGTTGCCATGTCAATTTTTGATCTATATATTTGGAACTAGATTTCGCATTATGAAATTTATAGACAAAAAAACATACTAAAATTTCTAACAATCGACCAGGAGAACAGGGATGAAAGTAACTTTCGAAGAGTTAAAAGGGGCCTTCTACCGCGTCTTGCGGTCGCGGAATATTGCGGAAGATACCGCCGACGAGTGCGCGGAAATGTTCGCTCGCACCACCGAGTCCGGTGTCTATTCCCACGGCGTGAACCGCTTTCCTCGCTTCATCCAGCAACTGGATAACGGCGACATTATTCCTGATGCTAAACCGCAGCGGGTTACCAGCCTCGGCGCCATCGAACAGTGGGATGCTCAGCGCGCTATCGGCAACCTGACGGCGAAAAAGATGATGGACCGGGCCATCGAGCTGGCTTCCGATCATGGTATTGGCCTGGTGGCGTTACGTAATGCTAACCACTGGATGCGCGGCGGCAGCTACGGCTGGCAGGCGGCGGAAAAAGGCTATATCGGCATTTGCTGGACCAACTCCATCGCCGTCATGCCGCCGTGGGGGGCGAAAGAGTGCCGTATCGGTACCAATCCGCTGATCGTCGCCATCCCGTCTACGCCGATCACGATGGTAGATATGTCGATGTCGATGTTCTCCTACGGAATGTTAGAAGTTAACCGTCTGGCGGGCCGCGAACTGCCGGTGGACGGCGGTTTCGACGATAACGGTCAGTTGACCAAAGAACCGGGCGTTATCGAGAAAAATCGCCGCATTTTACCGATGGGTTACTGGAAAGGATCTGGTCTGTCGATTGTGCTGGACATGATTGCCACCCTGCTTTCCAACGGCTCTTCCGTTGCCGAAGTGACCCAGGAAAACAGCGATGAATATGGCGTCTCGCAGATTTTCATCGCCATAGAAGTGGATAAGCTGATCGATGGCGCAACCCGCGACGCCAAACTGCAGCGGATTATGGATTTCATCACCACCGCTGAACGCGCCGACGACAACGTCGCGATTCGGCTGCCCGGCCACGAATTTACCAAACTGCTGGATGACAACCGCCGTCACGGTATCACCATTGACGACAGCGTCTGGGCTAAAATTCAGGCGCTGTAAGGAGCCACATCATGATTTTTGGACATATCGCGCAGCCTGATCCGTGCCGGTTACCGTCGGCCATAGAGCAGGCGCTCGATTTCCTGCGTAATACGGACTTTCGCACGCTGGAACCTGGCGTAGTGGAAATCGACGGCAAAAATATCTTCGCGCAGATTATCGATATGACCACCCGCGATGCTGCTGAAAATCGTCCGGAAGTCCATCGCCGCTATCTGGATATTCAGTTTCTGGCATGGGGTGAAGAGAAAATTGGGGTTGCCATTGATACCGGTAATAATCAAATCAGCGAGTCATTATTAGAACAGCGCGATATTATTTTTTATCACGACAGTGAACATGAATCATTCATTGAAATGATACCGGGAAGTTATGCCCTGTTTTTCCCGCAGGATGTTCATCGTCCAGGTTGTAATAAAAGCATTGCTACGCCGATACGGAAAATAGTCGTAAAAGTCGCCATAGACGTTTTATAAAATAGAGTTTACTGGAGCACAAAATGAAAAATAATACCGGTTATATTATCGGTGCGTACCCTTGTGCACCCTCATTTCACCAGAAGAGTGAAGAGGAAGAGACGGAATTCTGGCGGCAACTCTCTGATACTCCGGATATCCGGGGGCTGGAGCAGCCTTGTCTTGAACATCTTCACCCGCTCGGCGACGAGTGGTTATTGCGCCATACACCAGGGAACTGGCAAATCGTGGTCACCGCGATAATGGAAACCATGCGCCGCCGTAGCGAAAACGGCGGTTTTGGATTAGCGTCCAGTGACGAGGAACAGCGTAAAGCCTGCGTGGAATACTACCGTCATCTTTATCAGAAGATCAATAAAATCAATGGGAACAATACCGGCAAAGTCATAGCCCTTGAGCTTCATGCCGCCCCGCTGGCGGGCAATCCGAACGTGGCGCAGGCAACCGACGCCTTTGCGCGCTCATTAAAAGAGATTGCCAACTGGGACTGGTCCTGCGACCTGGTGCTTGAACACTGCGACGCGATGACCGGCCCCGCACCGCGCAAAGGATTCTTACCGTTGGTAAACGTACTGGAAACTATTGCCGACTATGACATAAGCGTCTGCATTAACTGGGCGCGCTCGGCTATTGAAGGGCGGGATACCTCTCTACCGCTGATCCACACGCAGCAGGCCAAACAGGCTGGAAAACTCGGGGCACTGATGTTCTCCGGTACAACGCTGGATGGAGAATACGGCGAATGGCAGGACCTCCATGCTCCGTTTGCACCTTTCTGTCCACAAAGTCTGATGACGGAGAAACATGTTAAAGAACTGATTACCGCCGCCGCTCCCGAACTGTTGCAGTTTACCGGTATTAAATTGTTGGAAATCAATGCCAGTGCCGATATTAATCACCGCATAAATATATTACGCGATGGTATTAACATGATGAAAAAGGCCACACGCCGCTAACCTGAATTAAACATCATCACCTTAATTCTCGGCCTGCAACTCAACGTTGCGCCGACCTAATATAAACCAAACATAAGAAATTAAGTTCCACTATTCAGCATCGAAAGAAATAAGTTTCTATAACCTGATGGAGTCGTTATGAAGCGGGTACTTGAGGGCATACTTGCGGTATTAATTGCCGTACTTTCCTGCATTGTATTTATTAACGTTATTTTACGTTACGGTTTTGAGAGCAGTATTTTGTCGGTAGATGAACTATCACGTTATCTATTTGTATGGCTGACGTTTATTGGCGCCATCGTTGCATTTATGGATAACGCTCACGTTCAGGTCACTTTTGTGGTGGAAAAACTTTCGCCAGCGAATCAGCGTCGTCTCTCGCTGCTGACGCATTCGCTGATTTTATTGTTATGCATCGCATTAGGCTGGGGCAGCCTGCAAAAAGCGTTGCAGGACTGGAGCGATCACTCGCCAATCCTCGGTTTACCGATCGGCCTGATGTATATCGCCTGTCTGCCCACAAGCGTTGCCATCGCGTTAATCGAGCTGCGTCGGCTTTATCACTTAATAACGCGTAACGATTCCTTTCAACAACCACAGCAAGGAGCCTAATCATGGCCGTGGTGATATTTCTCTGCTGCCTGCTCGGCGGGATCGCGATAGGTTTACCCATCGCCTGGTCGCTGCTGCTTTGCGGCGCTGCTCTGATGGCATACCTGGATATGTTTGACGTGCAGATTATGGCGCAAACCCTGGTTAACGGCGCGGACAGTTTCTCCCTACTGGCCATTCCCTTTTTTGTTTTGGCCGGTGAAATCATGAACGCGGGCGGCCTGTCAAAGCGAATTGTCGACCTGCCGATGAAGCTGGTCGGCCATAAGCCCGGCGGCCTGGGCTACGTGGGCGTTATTGCGGCAATGATTATGGCCAGCCTTTCCGGCTCTGCGGTAGCAGATACCGCTGCGGTCGCCGCGCTGCTGGTGCCGATGATGCGCTCCGCAAACTACCCGATCAACCGCTCCGTTGGGTTAATCGCTTCCGGCGGGATCATTGCGCCAATTATTCCCCCCTCGATTCCTTTTATTATCTTCGGCGTTTCCAGCGGCTTGTCGATCAGCAAGCTGTTTATGGCCGGGATCGCACCGGGCATCATGATGGGCGCGGCGCTTATGCTCACCTGGTGGTGGCAGGCCGGGCGATTAAATCTCCCTTCTCAGCCTAAAGCAACACCGCGTGAAATCTGGCAATCATTGGTTTCAGGTATCTGGGCGCTGTTTTTACCGGTGATTATCATCGGCGGCTTCCGTTCCGGACTTTTCACGCCAACGGAGGCAGGGGCGGTCGCCGCGTTTTACGCCCTCTTTGTCGCCGTGGTTATCTATCGGGAATTAACGTTTTCCAGTCTCTACCACGTGCTGGTCAATGCCGCCAAAACGACGTCAGTCGTCATGTTTCTGGTGGCTGCGGCCCAGGTATCCGCCTGGCTGATTACGATCGCGGAATTACCCATGATGGTGTCAGATTTGCTGCAGCCGCTGGTCGACTCTCCGCGACTCTTATTTATCGTCATTATGATCTCAATTATGGTCGTCGGTATGGTGATGGATTTGACGCCAACGGTGTTAATTCTTACCCCTGTATTATTGCCATTAGTTAAAGAAGCCAATATTGACCCGATTTATTTCGGCGTCATGTTCATTATTAACTGCTCTATTGGATTAATCACACCGCCCGTTGGCAACGTCCTCAACGTTATTTCCGGGGTAGCAAAATTGAAATTTGATGACGCGGTAAGAGGCGTATTCCCTTACGTTGTCGTCCTGATGTCGCTGCTGGTTTTATTTATTTTTATTCCCGAGCTAATTATCACACCGCTTAAATGGATTAATTAAAGGATAATATTATGAAATTACACGTTATTGCTCGTTCATTATTGATAGCTGGTCTGACGGTTTTCAGCGTGTCGTCTCTGGCGGCGCAATCTTTACGTTTTGGTTATGAAACACCGCAAACTGACTCCCAACATATTGCCGCGAAAAAATTTAACGAACTATTAAAAGAAAAAACTAACGGCGAATTAACGCTAAAACTCTTTCCTGACAGCACATTAGGTAACGCCCAGGCAATGATCAGCGGGGTGCGCGGCGGAACCATTGATATGGAAATGTCCGGTTCGAACAATTTCACCGGCCTGGCCCCTGTATTCAACTTACTTGATGTCCCCTTCCTGTTTCGCGATACCGCGCATGCGCATAAAACGCTCGACGGCAAAGTCGGCGATGAACTGAAAAAATCACTCGATTCAAAAGGGTTAAAAGTGCTGGCCTACTGGGAAAACGGCTGGCGCGACGTCACCAACTCCCGCGCGCCGGTAAAAACGCCGGGCGATTTGAAAGGCTTAAAAATCCGCACTAACAACAGCCCAATGAATATCGCGGCCTTTAAAATCTTCGGCGCGAACCCTATTCCGATGCCATTCTCCGAAGTCTATACCGGCCTCGAAACCCGTACGATTGATGCCCAGGAACACCCTATCAACGTCGTGTGGTCAGCGAAATTCTATGAGGTACAGAAATACCTCTCCCTCACTCATCACGCCTATTCGCCTCTGCTGCTGGTGATCAATAAAGCCAAATTCGACGCTTTAAGCCCGCAGTTCCAGGAGGCACTGCTGAGTTCCGCCAAAGAAGCGGGTGACTATCAGCGCAAACTGGTCGCCGAAGATCAGCAAAAAATTATCGATGGCATGAAAGAAGCCGAAGTTGAAGTCCTGACCGATATCGACCGTAAAGCCTTCAGCGATGCGCTGGGCAGCCAGGTGCGCGATATGTTCCTGAAAGATAACCCGCAGGGCGCCGATCTCCTGAAAGCCGTGGACGAGGTGCAATAAGTCATGAGCAACTACTGGCTGGGGTTAGATTGTGGTGGGAGTTGGCTAAAAGCCGGGTTGTACGATGGCGCAGGCCGGGAAGTAGCGGTGCAACGCCTGCCGCTGCACGCTTTAAGCCCGCAGCCAGGCTGGGTTGAACGCGATATGACCGAGCTGTGGCAACAGTGCGCCTCGGTCATCAGCAAACTGCTGGCGCACACGGGGGTGAGCGGCTCACAAATCCGCGGTCTGGGTATTTCCGCTCAGGGTAAGGGCCTGTTCCTGTTAGATAAAAGCGATCGGCCATTAGGTAAAGCGATACTCTCTTCCGACCGTCGCGCCATGGAAATTGTCCAGCGCTGGCAAAAAGAAGCGGTTCCGCAAAAACTCTACCCGCTGACCCGGCAAACCCTGTGGACCGGGCATCCAGTCTCCCTTTTACGCTGGGTAAAAGAGAATGAGCCGCAGCGCTACGCGCAGATAGGCTGCGTCATGATGACGCATGACTATCTGCGCTGGTGCTTAACCGGCGTGAAAGGCTGTGAGGAGAGCAACATCTCCGAGTCCAACCTCTACAACATGGCGACGGGCCAGTACGACCCGCGTCTGACCGAGTGGCTGGGCATCAGTGAAATCGACAGCGCGCTGTCCCCCGTGGTGGGTTCAGCCGAAATATGCGGGGAGATCACCGCTCAGGCAGCCGCCATCACCGGTCTGGCGGCGGGTACCCCCGTCGTCGGCGGCCTGTTTGATGTGGTTTCCACCGCCCTTTGCGCCGGTATTGAGGATGAATCGACCCTCAATGCGGTGATGGGCACCTGGGCCGTCACCAGCGGCATCGCTCACGGCCTGCGCGACCATGAGGCCCACCCTTACGTCTATGGCCGCTACGTCAATGACGGGCAGTATATCGTTCACGAAGCCAGCCCGACCTCCTCCGGCAACCTTGAATGGTTTACCGCCCAGTGGGGCGACCTCTCTTTTGACGAGATCAATCAGGCGGTCGCCAGCCTGCCGAAAGCCGGTAGCGACCTTTTTTTTCTGCCGTTTCTCTACGGCAGCAATGCCGGACTGGAGATGACCTGCGGTTTTTACGGCATGCAGGCGCTGCACAACCGCGCGCACCTGCTACAGGCGCTCTATGAAGGCGTGGTCTTCAGCCATATGACCCACCTCAACCGCATGCGTGAACGCTTTACCGAGGTTTGCGCCCTGCGCGTTACCGGCGGCCCGGCCCACTCCGACGTCTGGATGCAGATGCTGGCGGACGTCAGCGGTTTACGCATTGAGCTGCCGCAGGTGGAGGAGACCGGCTGCTTCGGCGCGGCGCTGGCTGCCCGCGTCGGCACCGGCGTATATCGCGATTTCCGCGAGGCCCAACGCGACCTGCAGCACCCGGTGCGCACGCTGCTGCCGGACATGACCGCGCACGCCCTCTACCAGCGCAAATACCGCCAATACCAGGATTTGATTGAAGCACTACAGGGCTATCACGCCCGTATTAAGGAGCACGCATTATGAGCCGACCATTACTGCAACTGGCGCTCGACCACACCAGTCTGGAAGCAGCCCAACGCGATGTCGCCCTGCTACAGGATCATGTCGATATCGTTGAGGCCGGAACCATCCTTTGTTTAACCGAAGGCCTTAGCGCGGTGAAAGCCCTGCGAGCGCAGTGCCCGGAAAAAATCATCGTCGCCGACTGGAAAGTGGCCGATGCCGGTGAAACCCTGGCGCAGCAGGCTTTTGGCGCTGGCGCTAACTGGATGACTATCATCTGCGCCGCGCCGCTCGCGACCGTCGAGAAAGGCCATGCCGTCGCGCAATCCTGCGGCGGTGAAATTCAAATGGAGCTGTTCGGCAACTGGACGCTGGACGACGCCCGAGACTGGTATCGCACCGGCGTGCGTCAGGCGATTTATCATCGCGGACGCGATGCGCAGGCCAGCGGGCAACAGTGGGGAGAAGCGGACCTGGCACGCATGAAGGCGTTGTCCGACATCGGCCTTGAACTATCGATTACCGGCGGCATTACCCCAGCGGATCTGCCGCTGTTCCGCGACATTAACGTTAAGGCATTTATCGCCGGACGTGCGCTGGCAGGTGCCGCCCATCCGGCGCAGGTCGCCGCCGAATTCCACGCCCAAATTGACGCCATTTGGGGAGAAAAGCATGCGTAATCATCCATTAGGTATTTACGAGAAAGCACTGGCGAAAGACCTCAGTTGGCCAGAGCGGCTGGTGCTGGCAAAAAGCTGCGGTTTTGATTTTGTCGAGATGTCGGTGGATGAAACCGACGAACGCCTTTCTCGCCTGGAGTGGACGCCAGCCCAACGCGCATCGCTGGTGAACGCGATGCTGGAAAGCGGCGTCGCTATCCCGTCAATGTGTCTCTCCGCCCATCGCCGTTTCCCTTTTGGCAGCCGCGACGAAGCGGTACGCCAGCGGGCGCGTGAAATCATGACCAAAGCCATTCGCCTGGCGCGCGACCTGGGGATCCGCACCATCCAGTTGGCAGGTTACGACGTCTATTACGAAGAGCACGACGAAGGCACCCAGCAACGTTTCGCCGAAGGGCTGGCGTGGGCGGTGGAACAGGCCGCAGCGGCGCAGGTGATGCTGGCGGTGGAGATCATGGATACCGCGTTTATGAACTCCATCAGCAAGTGGAAAAAGTGGGACGAGATGCTTTCGTCACCGTGGTTCACCGTTTATCCAGACGTCGGCAACCTCAGCGCCTGGGGGAACGACGTGACCGCCGAGCTGAAGCTGGGTATTGACCGTATCGCCGCTATCCACCTGAAAGACACGCTGCCGGTGACCGGTGACAGCCCCGGCCAGTTCCGCGACGTGCCGTTTGGCGAAGGATGCGTTGATTTTGTCGGCATCTTCAAAACGCTGCATGAGCTGAATTATCGCGGTTCATTTCTGATTGAGATGTGGACAGAGAAAGCCAGCGAGCCGGTGCTGGAAATTATCCAGGCCCGACGCTGGATTGAATCACGGATGCAGGAAGGAGGTTTCACATGTTAGAGCAACTGAAAGCCGAGGTGCTGGCGGCCAACCTGGCCCTCCCGGCGCACGGGCTGGTCACCTTTACCTGGGGCAACGTCAGCGCGGTCGATGAGACGCGCAAACTGATGGTCATCAAGCCTTCCGGCGTTGAATATGAGGTGATGACCGCCGACGATATGGTGGTGGTAGAGATCGCCAGCGGTAAGGTCGTTGAAGGCCATAAAAAACCGTCGTCCGATACCGCGACCCATCTGGCGCTCTATCGCCGCTATCCGCAGATCGGTGGGATCGTGCATACCCATTCCCGCCATGCGACGATCTGGTCGCAGGCCGGGCTCGATCTGCCCGCCTGGGGCACCACCCACGCCGACTATTTCTATGGCGCGATCCCCTGTACCCGGCTGATGACCGTTGAGGAAATTAACGGCGAGTACGAGTATCAGACCGGCGAGGTGATTATTAAAACCTTTGAAGAGCGCGGTCTCGATCCGGCGCAAATCCCGGCGGTATTGGTTCATTCGCACGGCCCGTTTGCCTGGGGTAAAAATGCCGCCGATGCCGTCCACAACGCCGTGGTGCTTGAGGAGTGTGCCTATATGGGGCTGTTCTCGCGCCAGCTGGCCCCGCAGCTACCGGATATGCAGCCTGAACTGCTCGATAAACACTATCTGCGTAAACACGGCGCGAATGCCTATTACGGGCAGTAATGCCGGCAGCCACAGCCTGTGTCAGATGGCGGCTGCGCCTTATCCGACCTACAAGATTTGCAATATCAATACGTTGTGATGAACTCTTGTAGGCCCGATAAGCAAAGCGCCATCGGGCATTCAGTTTGCAACCGCTTTGTCAGAGGGCCAAAGATTATACTCAAGAATTAACGTGTTCCTTACTGTAGCGCCGCTTCCAGGCGGTAGGCGTCAGGCCGGTGTGCTTGCGGAAGATCTGGCGAAAGTAACCAACGTCATTAAAACCGCACCGTTCCGCCACCTCTTTTAACGAACGCGCGTCGCTAATCAGCAACTTTTCCGCCTCGCGCACCCGCTGGCGGTGGATGGCTTCCGTTAGCGTAAGGTGAAATACCCGCCGATAAACGCGTCCCAGATAATCCACATTGCAATGCAGTTCTTTCGCCAGAACCGCGCTGGAAAGCGGCAGGTGATAGTGCGTTCGAATCAGCTGCTGCGCTTTCCAGGCCAGCGACACGCCAGCGGCCTCGGCGTTTTCATTCTGCCGGGCGTCAACGGTGAGCTGCTGCAAAATCAGCAGCACGATGAACTCCAGCGCCGGGCTGCGCTGGTGCTTTTCCTGCTCGTTCATAAACTGGCGAAAAAGCGCAATCAGCGCCTGCGGATCGGCAACCTGGGTATGCTGCGGCACGGAAAGATGCGTCAGCCAGCGCGGGTCGCTGTCCGGCGCTTTGACCTCAAAATGGAGCCAGTAAAATTTAAGATCGGCGGGAAACTCCTCAACGCCAATATGGCGGCGATGCGGCCAAAGCAACAGGCTTTCCCCGGCTTCGACACAGAAAACACATTCTTCTTCCTGAATTTTCAGGCAGCCTTTTTCCACAAATATAATTTCCCACGATTGCAGACGCCTGGCTGGATGACGCCCAATACCGCGAGAAATAAATAATCCGCCGTTTTGGACTTTAATCGGTAATGTTATGGATAATTCGAGCATTAATATGTCATTTCCCGCTCATTCAGCACCGTATTTCATATTAGCTTTTGATTATTAACTAAAAATAGTCATTTCACTCGATCCATCTCACATTTTTAAATGCGGGTCGGAATCGTCATCTTTTTTTACTCTTTTATCGCCTTGTCGCTCACCGCTATCTGGGCAAAATGAATCAGGTCATAACGCGAAAATAAAAATTACTGCCATAAAATACCCCGTCAGCGAGGAATATCTATGACCTCTACAGCCTTAAGGAGCACGAAATGAACGTACTGGAAGTCGATCTGCATAAACTGACGGTCAGCGATCCGTTCCTCGGACAGTATCAACAACTGGTTCGCGATGTGGTTATTCCTTACCAGTGGGATGCGTTAAACGATCGTATTCCAGAGGCTGAACCCAGCCATGCCATTGAAAATTTCCGCATTGCCGCAGGCCAGCAGACGGGCGACTTTTACGGCATGGTCTTTCAGGACAGCGACGTGGCGAAATGGCTGGAAGCGGTTGCCTGGTCACTGTGCCAGAAGCCCGATCCCGCGCTTGAGAAAACCGCCGATGAGGTGATTGAACTGGTGGCCGCCGCGCAGTGTGACGATGGCTATCTCAATACGTACTTTACGGCAAAAGCCCCGCAAGAACGCTGGAGCAACCTGGCGGAGTGCCATGAGCTTTATTGCGCCGGGCATCTGATTGAAGCGGGCGTCGCCTTCTTTCAGGCCACCGGCAAGCGTCGGCTGCTAGACGTCGTTTGTTGCCTGGCCGATCATATCGACAGCACTTTCGGCCCTGGCGAAAATCAGCTGCACGGCTATCCGGGCCACCCGGAAATTGAGCTGGCGCTGATGCGTCTGTATGAGGTAACAGAGCAGCCGCGCTATATGACGCTGGCAAGCTACTTTATCGGACAGCGCGGCACCCAACCGCACTTCTACGACGAAGAGTACGAAAAACGCGGCCAGACCTCGTACTGGCATACCTACGGCCCGGCGTGGATGGTCAAAGACAAAGCCTACAGCCAGGCGCATCTGCCAATTTCGCAGCAGCAGACGGCCATTGGCCACGCGGTACGTTTTGTCTATCTGATGACCGGCGTGGCGCATCTCGCTCGCCTGAGCAACGATGAAGGCAAACGCCAGGACTGCCTGCGCCTGTGGAAAAATATGGCACAGCGTCAGCTGTATATCACCGGCGGGATTGGCTCGCAGAGCAGCGGCGAATCCTTTAGCAGCGATTACGATTTACCGAATGATTCGGTCTATGCGGAAAGTTGCGCTTCAATCGGCCTGATGATGTTCGCCCGCCGGATGCTGGAAATGGAAGCCGATAGCCAGTACGCCGACGTGATGGAGCGCGCGCTGTACAACACCGTCCTCGGTGGTATGGCGCTCGATGGCAAGCATTTCTTCTACGTCAACCCGCTGGAAGTGCATCCAAAATCGTTAAAATTCAACCATATTTACGATCACGTTAAGCCCATCCGCCAGCGCTGGTTTGGCTGCGCCTGCTGCCCGCCGAACATCGCCCGCGTGCTCACCTCCCTTGGTCACTACATCTACACGCCGCGTGCGGATGCGCTGTACATCAATATGTACGTGGGTAACAGCATGGAAATACCGGTTGGAAATGGCGCGCTCAAACTGCGGATTGGCGGGAACTACCCGTGGCAAGAGCAGGTGAAGATCGCCATCGACTCTGTGCAGCCGGTACGTCACACGCTGGCGCTACGTCTGCCGGACTGGTGCCCTGAGGCAAAAGTGACGCTCAACGGGCTGGAAGTGGAGCAGGATATTCGCAAAGGTTATCTGCATATCCGTCGAACCTGGCAGGAGGGCGATACGATAACCCTGACGCTGCCGATGCCGGTTCGCCGCGTGTATGGCAATCCGCTGGCGCGTCACGTCGCCGGTAAGGTGGCCATTCAGCGCGGGCCGCTGGTCTATTGCCTTGAGCAGGCCGATAACGGCGAAGAACTGCATAATCTGTGGCTACCGAAAGAGAGTGAGTTCCGGGTCTTTGAGGGCAAAGGGCTTTTTGCGCATAAGATGCTGATTCAGGCTGAAGGCGAGAAGCAAAGCGCCCCAGATGCGCAGCATCAGGCGTTGTGGCACTACGATAACGCGCCGTCATCGCGCCAGCCGCAGACGCTAACGTTCATTCCGTGGTTTAGCTGGGCCAACCGTGGCGAGGGCGAAATGCGGATTTGGGTTAACGAGCGGTAATACTGTGCCGGATGGCGGCTGCGCCTTATCCGGCCTACAAGATTTGCAATATCAGTATATTGCGATGAATTTTTGTAGGCCCGATAAGCGCAGCGCCATCAGACATTACCACCAGGCTAATATCAACGCGGTAGGCCCGATAAGCGCAGCGCCATCGGGCATTACCTCTTGCGTCAGAACAGCCCCAGAGGCTTATCGGAATAGCTCACCAGCAGGCACTTGGTTTGCTGGTAGTGTTCCAGCATCATCTTATGCGTTTCGCGCCCGATGCCCGACTGCTTATAGCCGCCGAACGCAGCATGTGCCGGATAGGCGTGATAGCAGTTGGTCCATACGCGCCCGGCCTGAATGCCGCGCCCCATCTTATAGGCCAGATTGCCGTTGCGGCTCCAGACGCCAGCGCCCAGGCCGTATTGGGTATCGTTAGCGATTTCCAGCGCCTCCTCCATGGTTTTAAAGGTGGTTACCGCCAGCACCGGGCCAAAAATCTCCTCCTGAAAGACGCGCATATTGTTCTTACCAAACAGAATGGTAGGCTCAAGGTAATAGCCCTCTTTAAGTTCGCCATCCAGTTCCTTGCGTCGCCCACCGGTCAGAATATCGGCCCCCTCTTTTTTACCGATATCGATATAATTGAGGATAGTTTCAAGCTGGCCGTGGGAGACCTGCGCCCCCATCTGTGTACCGCTATCTAGCGGGTTCCCGCTGCGAATGCTCTCTACCCGGCGAATAGCGCGCTCCATAAAGCGCTCATAGATGGACTCCTGGACCAGCGCACGGCTTGGACAGGTACACACCTCGCCCTGGTTAAAGGCAAACAGGGCAAATCCCTCCAGCGCTTTATCAAAGAACGCATCTTCCTCATCCATCACGTCGGCGAAGAAGATATTGGGCGACTTGCCGCCTAACTCCAGCGTTACCGGAATAATATTCTGCGTGGCGTACTGCATGATCTGTTGACCCACTTCCGTCGAACCGGTAAACGCCACCTTCGCGATACGTTTCGAGGTCGCCAGATATTCGCCAATCTCGCCGCCCGCGCCGTTCACGACGTTGACGACGCCCGGCGGTAACAGATCGCCAATGACTTCCATTAACAGCAGAACGGAAAGCGGCGTCAGGCGTGCCGGTTTAAGCACCACGCAGTTACCCGCCGCCAGCGCTGGCGCCATTTTCCAGCTTGCCATCAACAACGGAAAGTTCCACGGGATTATCTGCCCCACGACGCCAAGCGGTTCGTGAAAATGGTAGGCCACGGTTTCGCTATCAACTTCGCTAATCCCGCCCTCCTGCGCACGTATACAGGAGGCGAAATAGCGGAAATGATCGATCGCCAGCGGTACGTCGGCGGCGCTGGTTTCACGAATCGGTTTACCGTTATCCCAGGTTTCCGCTGTCGCCAACAGCTCGAGGTTTTGTTCCATCCGATCGGCGATCTTAAACAAGATAGCGGCACGGTCTTGTACTGACGTATGCGCCCACTTATCTTTCGCCTTATGCGCGGCGTCGAGCGCTAAATCGATATCTTTTTTACCGGAGGAAGCGACTTCACATAGCGGCTGGCCGGTCACTGGCGTCAGGTTTTGATAATATTCGCCGTCGGCGGGCGCAACCCAGTCACCGCCGATAAAATTGTCATAGCGGGCTTTTAACTTCAGTGGGTACCCGTATTCACCTGGCTGAATACGTGTTGAAGGGGGATTGTTCGTCATGACCAACTCCTTATTGTAAAGGTACTCCACAAGGGTAGACGGTACTGGTGAATTTTTCGCCAATGGTTTCCCGCTTTACGACAGCAATCACGAATTACTTTCCTTTACGTTTCTCCGTCTGGTTTTAGCCATACTAAACAGGTGCCTGTTTAACGTACGGAGAACACTATGCAGCAATATATCGGTATTGATGTGGGAGGAACTCACGTCAAATATGGCGTGATTAACAGTGACGGCGAAGAATTAACCCATCATCAATTCGATACGCCAGAGGACGCCTCCACGTTTACCCGCAAATGGCAGGATGTGGTGGCGCGTTGCCAACAGGACTATGACATTGCGGCAATCGGGGTCAGTTTCCCCGGCCATATTAATCCCCATAACGGTCATGCGGCAAAAGCGGGCGCGCTGGCTTACCTGGATGACGTCAACCTGATGGAGTTGTTCAGCGGGCTGACCGATCTGCCGCTGGTCGTGGAGAACGACGCAAACTGCGCGGCGCTGGGCGAAATGTGGCGAGGCGCCGGGCAGCATTATGAAAACATGGTCTGTATCACCATTGGAACCGGCATTGGCGGCGGTATTATCGTCGGACGAGAACTGTATCGCGGCGCACATTTCCATGCCGGTGAATTCGGCGTCATGCCGGTCGGGAATAATGGCGAAAGTATGCATAAAATCGCGTCAACCAGCGGATTAATGGCGTCGTGCCGCCAGGCGCTGGCGCTGCCCGCCGAAGAGATGCCGCCTGCGGATGTGATCTTCGAACGAATGGCGACCGATGTTCATCTGCGTGAAGCGGTCAATGACTGGGCGCGTTATCTGTCACGCGGCGTTTACAGCGTGATCTCTATGTTTGATCCGGGCGTGGTGCTGATCGGCGGAGGAATAAGCGAACAGGAAAAGCTCTACCCGCTCCTGACGCGGCATCTTGAAACGTTTGAAATGTGGGAGGCGCTCCAGGTGCCGATTCAGCCCTGCCAACTGGGAAATCAGGCGGGCAGGCTGGGCGCCGTCTGGCTGGCGCAGCAAAAGCTCGCCCGAAGCTAACGAGTTACGCCTTATCCGGCCTGCATCGTCTACGCAGGCCCGGTAAGCGTCCGCGCCACCGGGCAAAGGCGTTACATCGCCGCGCGATAAATTTCCACAATCTCATCGTGAGTCGCCTGACTAAGGCGCAAAGAATATGGGCAAAACTATTCTGATAATAGGTTCACGCTGGCTATTTTAAGAAGCCAGAAAAATAAAAAGCACATCTGGTTCATTTCCTGATGTGCTTTTTATAAAGCAACGCAATAATTGTATTGCTTCATTTGTTATTTAATTTAACCATTTCATTCTTTTTGCGGAAATAATAACGCATCACGTAATAAATGATCATTCCCACGACGTCGTGTAAATCCAATCCGGTCAAAATATTCAAGGATCTGAATGGCCAGTTTCCGCCCTACATTCAGCCTGTCGCGAAAATCCGCCGCACACGTTGATCCTCTCTCTTGATCCAGCTCGCGGATCATATTGGCGAAAGCGACAATCCGATCGTTACGATAGTACCGATCTTTTACGATCGCGGTAATGATGCCTTGCTGTGCCGCCTGCCGCAGCACCAGCCGCATCAATTGTTCTTCCGTTCCGGTCTCTTTCGCCAGATCGCGTACCCACCAGGGCTCATCGCCAAATAGCGGTTCGACTTTTTGCCAGACGGCCTGCTGCTCATCGCTAAATCCTGCTTTATGATCCGGCAGATGCAACCAACCGTGATGGCTATGAATCAGGCCGTCGTCGCGCATCCGCTCGATCAGCATCAGAACCAGCGCTTCATCCTCCATCGGCAGGGCCATGCGGCGTAAACGCTCGCGTCCCGGCCCCGGTTCATCGCGGTGCTGTTCGTGGTAGGTCGCCAGCGTATCAAGAATCTTACGCTGCCAGCGGGCGGCGACGGGCGCGCTTAACAGATTGTCTCCGGCCTGGATAAAACCATGTTGCTCAATAAGCTGACGCATACCGACAGGATTAAGCTGACGCGCCCAACCGAAATCCGGCAGGTTGACGGCGCCGCGTTCCAGATGAATGGCCAACGCCGCGCTATCGTCCTGCGCGGCGGCAAGCGTTGAAAGCCAGTGCAAATAATCTGGCTTACGTTTACCGCGACGCGGCGCCTTAAGCGTCACCACGCGTGCGCCGGCAAGGGTGGCGCGTGCGGAAATATCACGCAGCACCAGTCTGTCATTATCGGCCAGCCACAACGGCGTATCAAAGATCAGCTCGGCCAGCCCGCCTTCCAGCAAAGAGACGCGACCGGTCACATGGCTGGCGGCATGGTGAATATGTAGCGGTTGCCATTGGGAAAGCGGCGCATGAAGCGCCAGAGAAACGATCACCCGGGAAAAAGCTTCCCCCACCGGCGCATCGGAAAGCAGCCAGTCGCCGCGGTTAAGCTGCTCCTTCTCCGCATCGCCCGCAATATTGAGCGCAATACGTTGCCCGGCATACGCATGGTCGGTGGGCTGATTTTGCGCGTGTAGACTTCGTACGCGCATCGGCGTATTAACGCCGGTCAACCATAGCGTATCGCCCACGTTTACCTCTCCGCTCAACGCCGTTCCGGTCACCACCAGTCCCGCCCCTTTCACCGTAAACGCACGGTCGATAGCCAGACGGAAGCGATGCTGCGCGGCGTGTAAACGTGCAGGAAGCTGCTGTAAATGAGCGCGAAGTTCTGCAATACCGCGTCCTTCATTGGCGGCGGTGACAAATAAAACGGTATCGGCGAAGCCATAGTTGTCGAGTGCCGCCAGCACCTCTTCACGTACTTCACCGATACGCGCCTCGTCCACGCGATCGGCTTTGGTCAGCGCGACGGTGAGCTGGAGATTACCCGTCAGTTGTAGGATCTGTAAATGCTCGCGCGTTTGCGCCATGACGCCGTCATCACAGGCGACCACCAGCAAAGCGTGATCAATACCGCCTACGCCCGCCAGCATGTTAGAGAGGAATTTTTCATGTCCAGGCACATCGATAAAGCCCAGCACACGACCATCCGGCTGCGGCCAATAGGCGTAGCCCAGATCGATAGTCATCCCGCGTTTTTTCTCTTCCGGCAGGCGATCGGCATTGACCCCGGTAATCGCCTGGAGCAACGTCGTTTTACCGTGGTCTACGTGTCCGGCAGTTGCAATAATCATTTCAGCATCATCTCCATAAACCGGCTTTCGTCTTCAAGACAGCGCATATCCAGCCATAAACGGCCATCATAAATTCGGCCAATGACCGGTACAGGCAGCGTGCGCCAGCGGGCCGCCAGCGCCTCCAGCCGACTACCGCGCCCGTCGTGCGGGGTAAAGGTCATGGCGGCGCTGGGGAGGCGGTCTACCGGTAATGAACCGCTGCCGATTTGCGACAGACAGGGTTTAACCTCCAGCGCAAATTCATCGCCGTAACGTGCCGCCAGCCGCGCCTGTAACCGCTGCGCTTGTTCGCGAATCGACGCTTCGCTGCGGGTTAACAGACGCAGCGTGGGTAATTTCTCCGCCAACGCTTCCGGGTGCAGATACAGACGTAACGTTGCCTCCAGCGCTGCCAGCGTCATTTTATCCGCACGCAGGGCGCGTTTCAGCGGATGGCTTTGCAGTTGGGCAATCATCGCTTTTTTGCCGACGATGATCCCGGCCTGCGGCCCGCCCAACAACTTATCGCCGGAGAAGCTTACCAGGCTGACGCCTGCGGCAATGAGCTGCTGCGGCATCGGCTCTTTGGGTAAGCCATATTGGCTTAAATCCACCAGCGAACCGCTGCCCAGATCCGCCACCACCGGAATATCCAGCTCTCGCCCGATTTCCGCCAGTTCCGCTTCCTCTACCGTTTTGGTAAAGCCCTCAATGCTGTAATTACTGGTATGCACCTTCATCAACAGCCCGGTATTTTCATTTACCGCCTGACGGTAATCTTTCGCGTGCGTCCGGTTGGTGGTGCCCACTTCATGCAGCGTACAGCCCGCCTGGCGCATAACATCCGGAATACGAAACGCGCCGCCGATTTCGACCAGCTCGCCACGCGAAACCACCACCTCTTTGCCGCTGGCTGTCGCCGCCAACATCAGCAATACCGCCGCCGCATTGTTATTGACGATACAGGCGTCCTCCGCCCCGGTGATACGGCATAACAGCGTCGCCAGCGCCCGGTCGCGATGCCCCCGCCCGGCGCCATCTAAATCGTATTCCAGCGTCACCGGCGCGCGCATCGCCTGCGTTACCGCCTCAATCGCTTCTTGCGCCTGCAATGCGCGGCCAAGATTGGTGTGCAACACCGTCCCCGTCAGGTTAATCACCGGGCGCAGCGCGCTTTGCGCCGCATTTTCCAGCCGGAGTTTCGCCTCTTGCGCCCAGTCTGCGTACCAGTCGGGAAGTGTTTGCGTATTCCGGATGACGTCGCGCGCGTCGTCAAGCATCTGCCTAAGCAGATCAACCACCTGGGTATGGCCATACCGATCGCGCAGAGAAAGAAAAGCGCTATCGTGCAATAAGCGATCGATAGCAGGAAGCTGGCTGTAGAGTGTACGCGTTTCGCTTGTCATGAAAATGCCTGGCTGTTGGTGGCCCTCTCCTGGCGGGAGAGGGATATCGACATAAGGGGGATTGTAACGTGAGTTTGCTCAGGCGGACATAATGCGCGTCAAGCCTTTGGCGCTTCGGTGCGGGCAAAGCTTTCGCGTTGAAAAAGCGTTTCGACCAGTTTGACCAGGTGGGGGCGGCTAACACACCAGCCGGGCGCGACCCGGCGGAAGTTGAGATAGCCTACCGCACAGGCAATCGCGATAGTCGCCAGATTGACCGTATCCGTTTTTAGTGTCCCGTCGCTCAGATAACTTTCGAGCATATCCAGGCTGCGGTTGATTTTTTCCCGCTGGCGCAACAGTTCCGTTTCCGATTGTTGCGCCGCCGGGCGCGCCTGTTCGCGTACAGAAACCAACGCTGCATCCATAATGCCGTCAGCCAACGCTTCAAGCTGGCGAACTTTAAGCGCTGCCATCGGGTCACGCGGGAGCATCGCTGGCGCGATATCCAGCAGCTCAATATATTCCGCGATGATCGGCGAATCGAACCAATACTCCCCTTTCTCCGTCACCAGCGCTGGCACCTTACCCAGAGGGTTGTATTGCGCCACGCCGTTATCCGCCTCGTAAGGTAGTTCATTAATAAATTCGAAGGTAATACCCTTTTCGAGCAGCAGAACAGAGATTTTGCGCACAAAAGGGCTGGTGTAGCTACCGATGAGTTTCATGCCGTGTCCTTTTTGCCAACCAGTAAAAATCATAGTATGGCTCAAATAAGACGAAAAGAGACACAAAAGGAGGTTGCTGAATGACATAACGTGAGAGGACTCGCGACAAAATGTTTGTCGGATCGTATTGACGTTACCCGGGCTTAAAATTTCTTGTGAAGAGGATCACAAAAATTCAACAAAGCACCAAAATAAAAATGTGAAATATCTCACATAAAATGGCCTTTTAAGGGCTAAAAATTAGATTCGTTGTTTTTTTACACAGCCACTTTGTGATCAATATCACATCAATTACCTCTCTACCCCCTATATTTATGTGACGCAAATCACATAAATTGTCCCTGTCTGGACAGTTGAACGATTCAGTGCCAGATTGCGCAGTATCTACACTACAGGGTCCGGCTACCTCTGCCGCTACATTAACAAACCTCGGGCTTTCAGCCTGCGCGACAGCAACATAAGAAGGGGTGTTTTTATGTCATCCGATATTAAGATCAAAGTGCAAAGCTTTGGTCGATTCCTCAGCAATATGGTGATGCCTAATATCGGCGCGTTTATCGCGTGGGGTATTATCACCGCATTATTTATTCCAACAGGGTGGTTGCCTAACGAAACGCTGGCGAAACTGGTTGGTCCGATGATCACCTACCTGCTGCCGCTGCTCATCGGTTATACCGGCGGTCGTCTGGTTGGCGGCGAACGCGGCGGCGTAGTGGGCGCTATCACTACCATGGGCGTTATTGTCGGCGCGGATATGCCGATGTTCCTCGGCTCGATGATCGCCGGTCCATTAGGCGGCTACTGCATTAAGAAATTCGACAGTTGGGTAGACGGTAAGATCAAATCCGGTTTTGAGATGCTGGTGAACAACTTCTCCGCTGGCATTATCGGTATGATCCTCGCCATCCTGGCGTTCCTCGGTATTGGTCCGGCGGTTGAAGTCCTGTCCAAAATTCTGGCGGCGGGCGTTAACTTCATGGTGGCGCACGATATGCTGCCGCTGGCGTCCATTTTTGTTGAACCGGCGAAAATCCTGTTCCTCAATAACGCGATTAACCACGGCATCTTCTCACCGCTGGGTATCCAGCAGTCCCATGAAATGGGTAAATCCATCTTCTTCCTGATTGAAGCTAACCCGGGTCCGGGGATGGGCGTCCTGCTGGCGTACATGTTCTTCGGTCGCGGCAGCGCTAAACAGTCTGCGGGCGGCGCGGCCATCATCCACTTCCTGGGCGGTATCCACGAAATTTACTTCCCGTACGTGCTGATGAACCCACGCCTGATTCTGGCCGTTATCCTTGGCGGTATGACCGGCGTATTCACCCTGACCATCCTGAACGGCGGTCTGGTCTCTCCGGCGTCTCCGGGTTCCATTCTGGCGGTACTGGCGATGACGCCAAAAGGCGCTTACTTCGCTAACATCGCTGCCATCGTGGCGGCAATGGCGGTCTCCTTCGTGGTTTCTGCAATTCTGCTGAAAACCAGCAAAGTGAAAGAAGAAGATGACATTGAAGCGGCCACCCGTCGTATGCATGACATGAAAGCGGAATCTAAAGGCGCCTCTCCGCTGGCGGCTGGCGACGTGACCAACGACCTGAGCCATGTGCGTAAAATCATCGTGGCTTGCGATGCCGGTATGGGTTCCAGCGCGATGGGCGCAGGGGTACTGCGTAAGAAAGTACAGGATGCAGGCCTGAGCCAGATCTCCGTCACCAACAGCGCCATTAACAATCTGCCGCCGGATGTAGATCTGGTCATTACTCACCGTGACCTGACCGAGCGCGCGATGCGTCAGGTACCGCAGGCGCAGCATATTTCGCTGACCAACTTCCTGGATAGCGGCCTGTACACCAGCCTGACCGAACGTCTGGTTGCCGCACAGCGCCACAATACTAATGAAGAGAAAGTACGCGACCATCTGAAAGACAGCTTTGAGGAGGGTGATAACAACCTGTTCAAGCTGGGCGCGGAGAATATCTTCCTGGGCCGTAAAGCCGCTAACAAAGAAGAGGCGATTCGCTTTGCCGGTGAACAACTGGTGAAAGGCGGCTATGTTGAGCCGGAATACGTCGAAGCGATGCTGGACCGCGAAAAGCTGACGCCGACTTACCTCGGTGAATCCATCGCAGTTCCGCACGGCACGGTGGAAGCTAAAGATCGCGTGCTGAAAACCGGCGTGGTGTTCTGCCAGTATCCGGAAGGCGTACGCTTCGGTGAAGAAGAAGACGATATTGCCCGTCTGGTCATTGGTATCGCCGCACGTAACAATGAGCACATCCAGGTCATCACTAGCCTGACCAACGCGCTGGATGATGAATCCGTGATCGAACGTCTGGCGCACACCACCAGCGTGGATGAAGTGCTGGAACTGCTGGCAGGTAAAAAAGCTTAACAGTTAAGCATCCCCAAAATAGTTCGAGCTGCAGGAAGGCGGCAACGCAGTGAATCCCCAGGAGCGTACATAAGTACGTGACTGGGGTGAGCGAGGAGAGCCAACGCATCTGCAGTTCGAAATATGAAGGCGATATCCTCTCCCTTGTGGAGAGGGTTAGGTTGAGGGAAAAGCCTCACCCCAGCCCTCTCGGGTAAAAACATTAATGAAGGTTAATACTATGAAAGCATTACATTTTGGCGCAGGTAATATCGGTCGTGGCTTTATCGGCAAATTGCTGGCTGACGCGGGGATACAACTGACGTTTGCGGATGTAAACCAGGTCGTACTCGATGCCCTGAATGCCCGTCATAGCTATCAGGTTCATGTTGTGGGTGAAAATGAGCAGGTGGATACCGTTTCCGGCGTCAACGCTGTCAGCAGCATCGGCGATGATGTTGTCGACCTGATTGCCCACGTTGATTTAATCACCACTGCCGTGGGCCCGGTGGTGCTTGAGCGTATCGCTCCGGCTATCGCTAAAGGGCTGGTAAAACGTAAGGCGCAGGGCGTGGATGCCCCGCTGAATATCATCGCCTGTGAAAATATGGTGCGCGGCACCACGCAGCTGAAAGGCCACGTAATGAACGCGCTGGCGGATGGCGATAAAGCCTGGGTTGAACAGCACGTCGGTTTTGTCGATTCCGCCGTTGACCGTATTGTGCCGCCATCTGCTTCTGCGACCAACGATCCGCTGGAAGTGACGGTAGAAACGTTCAGCGAGTGGATTGTCGATAAAACCCAGTTTAAAGGCGCGTTGCCAAACATTCCGGGGATGGAGTTAACGGATAACCTGATGGCATTTGTCGAACGTAAACTCTTCACGCTGAACACAGGTCATGCTATAACCGCGTACCTCGGCAAATTAGCCGGTCATCAAACCATTCGCGACGCTATTCTCGATGAGAGTATTCGCGCGGTGGTGAAAGGCGCGATGGAAGAAAGCGGCGCGGTGCTGATCAAACGCTACGGTTTTGATGCCGACAAACATGCGGCATACATTCAGAAAATCCTCGGTCGTTTTGAAAACCCGTATCTGAAAGATGACGTCGAACGCGTAGGTCGTCAGCCGCTACGCAAACTCAGCGCGGGCGACCGTCTGATCAAACCGCTGCTTGGCACCCTGGAATATGGTCTGCCGCATGTAAATCTGGTCAAAGGGATCGCGGCGGCGATGCATTTCCGTAGTGATGAAGATCCGCAGGCGCAGGAGTTGGCGGCTCTGATTACCGAAAAAGGCCCGCAGGCCGCGCTGGCGCAAATTTCCGGGCTGGATGCCAATAGCGATGTGGTGGCGGAGGCGGTTAACGCATATAACGCGACCAAATGACGCAGAATCCGGCGCAGGTTAGCCTGCGCCCAAATAACAGATTGTCAGATATGCAGGCAATAATGGAACAAACCCAGGCCTTTGAAAATCGTGTGCTTGAGCGTCTGAATGCTGGCAAAACCGTACGGAGCTTCCTGATTACCGCCGTCGAGTTATTGACCGAGGCGGTGAATATTCTGGTGCTTCAGGTGTTTCGCAAAGACGACTATGCCGTGAAATACGCTGTGGAACCGTTGCTGGACGGCGACGGGCCGCTGGGCGATCTTTCGGTACGTCTGAAACTTATCTATGGCCTGGGCGTACTCAGCCGCACCGAATATGAAGATGCGGAGCTGTTAATGGCGCTGCGCGAAGAGCTGAATCACGATGGCAATGAGTACGCCTTTACCGACGATGAAATCCTCGGGCCGTTTGGCGAACTGCACTGCGTCATGGCGCTACCGCCGCCGCCGCATTTTGATACGTCCGACGCGGCGCTATACGCCATGCAAATTCAGCGCTACCAGCAGGCGGTGCGTTCGACGATGGTCCTCTCTCTGACCGAGCTGATTTCTAAAATCAGCTTAAAAAAGGCCTTTCAAAAGTAAATCCCGCCGTTAACCTCTTTCTTCTTCTTTTGGTCGGTACAGCCGCCGGTAATATTCCAGACGCTGCAAATAAATGGGCGCGCTCTCCGACGGCACCTCGGAAGGAACATAATCACGCGGCGGCGTTTTATTCAGGTATTCACGGAACGCCTGGCTGGACGCCATAAAATCGACGGCTTTATCAATAAGAAGTGGTACGTTCTCACCTATTTTTGCCATGATAGATCCTCCATGTGGGACCCGCGTCTGACTCCCGCGGTCGCTTATTTGAGTTTAGGATCAATTTAGCGTTGTCATTGAGGAAAATGTGCTTAATCGCTTTTCTTGCCGACAAAAGGGCGCTTCATCTTTTCTTTCGACAAAAAGGATTTTATTCTCAACGAGATAATTAAATAATGAGCAGTGTAATACTTGCCATAATTGATTATCTTTACGTCATGAGTTGTGAAGAATCACTCACTGCGCGCATACTATAAGGTATCTATCCCATTTCTATCAGAAGCTATCCCATGAAAGAAGTTGAAAAAAACGAAATTAAACGCCTGAGCGATCGTCTTGACGCTATTCGCCACCAGCAGGCAGGTCTCTCTCTGGTTGAATCCGCCGATAAATACGCGGAGCTGGAAAAAGAAAAAGAGACGCTAGAAGCAGAAATTATCCGTCTGCGCGAAGTACACAGCCAGAAACTGAGTAAAGAAGCGCAGAAGCTGATGAACCTGCCGTTTCGCCGCGCGATCACTAAAAAAGAGCAGGCCGACATGGGCAAGTTGAAGAAAAGCGTGCGTGGCCTGATTGTTGTCCACCCGATGACGGCGCTGGGCCGGGAAATGGGGCTCAAAGAGATGACAGGTTTCGCGAAGAGCGAGTTCTAAACCTTCCGCATCCCAGGCTCTCAGGACACCCGTTGTACGGAGGATGTCTTGAGAGCATCGGGCTATATTCCGAATTTTTCATGGAACTATTTACACCGCTTATATACAAGTTCATTTTTAACGGTAGTCCCTGCTTTTTCAGGATGAAAAATTCCACTATCATGCCTGTTTGTATTTATACAATGAATTTTTTTCATCCCCTTTTCTTATATCCCGCAGAATATGATTGACCCGCAAAATTAAATAACATTATCATCCCTGAAAAAAATCCCCATACATAAACATTATAATTATATTTTTATAAAGCATTGCTATGAGCAATTGATAAATAACGTCGGGTTTTTGCGCGCTTCTATAGAAGCGACGAATGTTTTCATTCTAACCATACGTTAATGAGTTATTGGCAATACTCGCTGAATGATGAGCTAGTTGTATAAATAACAGGTTAACTATTTATATTATATAAATTATTAACAAGGATATTTCATATGCACAAAAATGGAAAATTTATCCCCCTGCTTGCGTTGGGATTCACATTCTTTTTATCTGGTTGTGATTACTTCGCAGATAAACACCTTGTTGAAGAAATGAAAGAACAACAAAAAGAACAAGAAACAAAGATAAACCTGTTAGAAAAACAACAAAAAGAACAAGAAGCAAAGATAAATCTGTTAGAAAAACAACAAGCTACGATTATCAACACAACCAAAAAGGTCACCGAAGTCGTTGGCCGCGTTGAACGCAAACAACGGCTATTCGACTATACAGAACTGGACCCATCACAAACGCACTATTTTATTATTAACAACGGCAATATCGGATTAGCCGGGCGTATTCTATCTATTGAGCCAATAGATAATGGAAGTGTTATTCATCTTGATTTAGTTAACTTACTCAGCATTCCGGTATCAAACCTTGCGTTTAATATGACATGGGGTACGAAAAAACCTTCCGAGGCAAAAGATCTGCCTCGCTGGAAACAACTCCTGCTCAACACGAAAATGGACTCGACAATCGAACTCTTACCGGGAGCATGGACAAACGTCACGCTAACATTAAAAGGCGTATCGCCCAATAATCTTAAGTATCTAAAAATAGGTATTGACATGGAGAATGTCATATTCGACAGCATACAACCTATTAACGATACAAAAAAGAAGCCAAAAAAATAATAGCCATTGATACAATTATTTTAGAAAAGGAAATTACTCATTCATGAATAGAATATTTAAAGTCCTCTGGAATGCCGCTACGGGAACATTTGTTGTCACCAGCGAAACCGCAAAAAGCCGCGGCAAAAAAAACGGCCGCAGAAAGCTGGCAGTTTCCGCACTCATCGGTCTTAGCAGCATTATGGTTTCTGCGGATGCACTGGCCAACGCAGGAAACGATACAGGCGACGGCGTTACTCCAACGGGTACCCAGACTGGAGGAAAAGGGTGGATTGCAATTGGTACCGATGCCACAGCCAATACTTACACCAACGTTGATGGCGCAAGCGCCGCAATGGGTTATAAAGCCTCCGCGATGGGGAAATGGAGTACCGCCATTGGTTCCTACAGCCAGTCCACCGGCGACTCTTCGTTAGCGCTTGGCGTAAAATCGGTTTCAGCCGGTGACCGGGCCATTGCAATGGGCGCCTCATCCTCAGCCAGTGGAAGTTATTCAATGGCAATGGGCGTGTATGCCAATTCGAGCGGCGCAAAATCGGTTGCGTTAGGTTATAAATCTGTCGCGAGCGGAGCAACTTCCTCTGCATTAGGTTATCAAGCTACTGCGAGCGGCGACGACAGCGCTGCTTTTGGTAATGGCGCAAAAGCGATAGGCACCAACTCAGTTGCCCTTGGCTCGGGCTCTGTCGCCCAGGAAGACAATTCCGTCGCCGTGGGTAACAGCACCACTCAGCGGCAGATAACCTACGTTGCTAAAGGCGACATCAATTCCACCAGTACCGATGCCGTTACAGGTGCGCAAATTTATTCTTTAAGTCAATCCGTCGCCGACCGACTCGGCGGAGGGGCTTCCGTTAATAGTGATGGTACAGTGAATGCGCCCCTCTACGAGGTAGGCACAGGCATCTACAATAACGTAGGTAGTGCATTAAGCGCACTTAACACGTCTATCACTAACACAGAGGCCTCTGTCGCAGGATTAGCCGAAGACGCGCTGTTGTGGGATGAAAGCATCAGCGCCTTTAGCGCTAGCCACACGGGAAACGCCAGCAAAATCACCAATCTGGCGGCGGGTACCCTGGCTGCGGACAGCACCGATGCCGTTAACGGCTCTCAGTTGTTTGATACAAATGAGAAAGTGGATAAGAACACTGCTGATATCGCCACCAATACCGGCAGCATCAACCAAAACACTGCCGATATTACCGCTAATACCGACAGCATTAACCAGAACACAACCGATATCGCCGCCAATACGACCAGCATCAATCAGAACACCACTGATATCGCCACCAACACCACCAATATCAACAGTCTGAGCGACTCCGTCACCACGCTCACCGATGATGCACTGCTTTGGGATGCAGCCTCTGGCGCATTCAGCGCTAAGCACAACGGAAACGACAGCAAAATCACCAATCTGGCGGCGGGTACCCTGGCCGCTGACAGCACCGACGCCGTTAACGGCTCCCAGTTGTTTGATACAAATGAGAAAGTGGATCAGAACACCGCTGATATCACCACCAATACCAACAGCATCAATCAGAACACCACTGATATTGCCACCAACACCACCAATATCAACAACCTGAGCGATTCCATCACCACGCTCACCGATGATGCCCTGTTGTGGGATGCAGCCTCTGGCGCATTCAGCGCTAACCACAACGGAAGCGCCAGCAAGATCACAAATCTGGCGGCGGGCACCCTGGCCGCGGACAGCACCGATGCGGTGAACGGCTCCCAGTTGTTTGCCACCAACGAAAATGTGTCTCAGAACACCGCTGATATCACCACCAATACCAACAGCATCAATCAGAACACCACTGATATTGCCACCAACACCACCAGTATCAACAACCTGAGCGATTCCATCACCACGCTCACCGATGATGCCCTGTTATGGGATGCAGCCTCTGGCACATTCAGCGCCAGCCGTAGCGGAAGCGCCAGCAAGATCACCAATCTGGCGGCGGGCACCCTGGCCGCGGACAGTACAGACGCGGTGAACGGCTCCCAGTTGTATGAAACCAACCAGAAGGTGGATCAAAACACCTCTGCTATCGCAGATATTAATACGTCCATCACCAATCTTAGCTCTGACAACCTGAGCTGGAATGAAACAACGAGTTCGTTCTCTGCCAGCCACGGAAGTAGTACGACAAACAAAATCACCAACGTTGCTGCCGGAGAGCTGTCTGAAGAAAGTACCGACGCGGTTAACGGATCGCAGTTGTTCGAAACCAATGAAAAAGTGGATCAGAACACGACCGATATCGCCGCCAATACCACCAACATCACTCAGAACAGCACCGCGATTGAGAACCTGAATACTTCTGTCTCCGACATTAATACGTCCATTACCGGCCTCACTGATAACGCTCTGTTATGGGACGAAGACACCGGCGCTTTCAGCGCAAACCACGGTGGAAGCACCAGTAAAATAACCAATGTCGCCGCCGGGGCGCTTTCTGAGGACAGTACAGACGCGGTAAACGGATCACAGTTGTATGAAACCAACCAGAAGGTGGATCAAAACACCTCTGCTATCGCGGATATCAATACGTCCATCACCAACCTTGGTACCGATGCACTGAGCTGGGATGACGAAGAGGGTGCGTTCAGCGCCAGCCACGGTACCAGCGGTACCAATAAGATAACCAATGTAGCAGCAGGTGAAATCGCCAGTGACAGTACTGACGCCGTTAATGGCTCTCAGCTCTATGAAACTAACATGCTGATTTCTCAGTATAATGAATCTATTAGCCAACTAGCCGGCGATACCAGCGAAACCTATATCACGGAAAATGGTACCGGCGTGAAATACATCCGTACGAATGATAACGGGCTTGAAGGCCAGGATGCATACGCAACGGGTAACGGCGCAACGGCAGTAGGTTACGACGCCGTCGCCTCTGGCGCTGGCAGTCTGGCTCTTGGCCAAAACAGCAGCAGCAGCATTGAGGGCAGTATCGCTTTGGGCAGTGGCTCCACCTCTAACCGCGCTATTACAACCGGTATACGAGAAACGAGCGCAACAAGCGATGGCGTGGTGATTGGCTACAATACAACAGACAGAGAGTTGCTGGGCGCGTTGTCATTGGGGACGGATGGAGAAAGCTATCGTCAAATTACCAACGTTGCTGACGGCTCTGAAGCGCAAGATGCGGTAACAGTTCGTCAGTTACAAAATGCCATTGGTGCGGTCACTACTACACCGACCAAGTACTACCACGCAAACTCAACGGAAGAAGATTCACTGGCTGTCGGAACTGACTCACTGGCAATGGGTGCGAAGACCATCGTCAATGCTGATGCAGGTATTGGTATTGGTCTGAATACACTGGTGATGGCTGATGCCATCAACGGGATTGCTATCGGTTCTAACGCACGCGCCAATCATGCAAACAGTATTGCAATGGGTAATGGTTCTCAGACCACTCGCGGCGCACAGACTGACTACACCGCCTACAACATGGACACACCGCAGAACTCTGTCGGTGAGTTCTCTGTCGGCAGTGAAGACGGCCAACGTCAGATCACTAACGTCGCGGCGGGTTCGGCAGATACCGATGCCGTTAACGTTGGTCAATTGAAAGTAACGGACGCGCAGGTTTCCAGGAATACCCAGAGCATTACTAACCTGAATACTCAGGTATCGAATCTGGATACCCGCGTCACCAATATCGAAAACGGCATTGGCGATATCGTCACTACCGGTAGCACCAAGTACTTCAAGACCAACACCGATGGCGCAGATGCAAATGCCCAGGGTGCGGACAGCGTCGCGATTGGCTCTGGCTCTATTGCTGCCGCTGAAAACAGCGTGGCGTTAGGCACAAATTCCGTCGCAGATGAAGCTAATACTGTGTCTGTCGGCTCTTCTACTCAACAACGCCGTATTACCAACGTTGCCGCAGGGGTGAACAACACTGACGCGGTTAATGTGGCGCAACTGAAAGCCTCAGAAGCAGGCTCCGTGCGTTATGAAACCAATGCAGATGGCTCGGTTAACTACAGTGTGCTCAACCTGGGAGACGGGAGTGGCGGCACCACTCGGATCGGCAATGTTTCTGCGGCGGTGAATGATACGGATGCGGTGAACTATGCGCAATTGAAACGCAGCGTCGAAGAAGCAAACACTTATACCGACCAAAAAATGGGTGAAATGAACAGCAAAATCAAAGGCGTAGAAAACAAGATGAGCGGCGGTATCGCCTCAGCGATGGCGATGGCCGGTCTGCCACAAGCCTACGCCCCGGGCGCCAACATGACCTCGATTGCTGGCGGTACGTTTAATGGTGAAAGTGCCGTCGCCATTGGTGTCTCCATGGTAAGTGAAAGCGGGGGCTGGGTGTATAAATTGCAAGGAACCAGCAACAGCCAGGGCGATTACTCTGCGGCCATTGGCGCGGGCTTCCAGTGGTAATGAAGTAACAACACTCCCGACATCAAAGGCAATGGCATAATGCCATTGCCTTTTCACTTCCCTTTGCTGTCCTCTCCCCTCAATTGGCCCTACCAATTTTAGCCAGTTACCACAGCCTACTCACATTTCATTAAATTAACTCTACAATACCGTTGCCAATAAATAACATCTGGTTAACTATTTGTTGTCATTATCCATACACAACAATATTGGCAGGACCACTTTTACACATAATGTGACCCCAACGAGATGAGCAAAGATTCATCCCATTATGCGTGTGGTTCTCAGGAGACCTGCAATGAACCTCTGGCAACAAAACTATGACCCGGCGGGTAATATCTGGCTTTCCAGCCTGATCGCATCGCTCCCAATCCTGTTCTTCTTTTTCGCCCTGATTAAACTCAAGCTGAAAGGCTATGTTGCCGCTTCGTGGACGGTGGTTATCGCGCTCGCCGTCGCGCTGCTGTTCTATAAAATGCCGGTCGATCACGCGCTGGCATCGGTCGTGTATGGCTTCTTCTACGGGCTATGGCCGATAGCCTGGATAATCATCGCCGCGGTCTTTGTCTATAAAATTTCGGTCAAGACCGGGCAGTTTGACATTATTCGCTCGTCAATTCTGTCGATTACCCCCGACCAGCGTCTGCAAATGCTGATTGTCGGCTTCTGCTTCGGCGCGTTCCTTGAAGGCGCGGCAGGTTTCGGCGCGCCGGTGGCGATAACCGCCGCGCTGCTGGTGGGTCTGGGCTTTAATCCGCTGTATGCGGCAGGGCTGTGCCTGATTGTAAACACCGCGCCAGTCGCCTTTGGCGCGATGGGGATCCCGATTCTGGTTGCCGGACAGGTCACGGGCCTGGACAGCTTTGAAATCGGTCAGATGGTCGGTCGTCAGCTACCGTTCCTGACCATTGTCGTCCTGTTCTGGATTATGGCGATTATGGACGGCTGGCGCGGCGTGAAAGAAACCTGGCCTGCGGTGATGGTCGCTGGCGGCTCGTTTGCTATCGCCCAGTATCTCAGCTCCAACTTTATCGGGCCGGAACTGCCGGACATCATCTCTTCACTGGTGTCTCTGGTGTGTCTGACGCTGTTCCTCAAACGCTGGCAGCCGGTACGCATCTTCCGCTTCGGCGATATGGGCGCGTCGCAGGTCGATCAGACGCTGGCCCGCACCCGCTATACGACAGGGCAAATTGTTCGCGCCTGGTCGCCGTTTCTGTTCCTGACCGCCACGGTCACTCTCTGGAGCGTACCGCCGTTTAAAGCGTTGTTTGCCCCCGGCGGCGCGCTGTATGACTGGGTAATTAACGTTCCGGTACCGTATCTCGATAAACTGGTCGCCCGTATGCCGCCGGTCGTACACGAAGCGACCGCTTACGCGGCGGTGTATAAATTTGACTGGTTCTCCGCCACCGGCACGGCGATCCTGTTTGCCGCGCTGTTGTCTATCGTCTGGCTGAAAATGAAACCCTCAGCCGCAATCCAAACCTTTGGCAGCACGCTGAAAGAGCTGGCGTTGCCGATTTACTCCATCGGCATGGTGCTGGCGTTCGCGTTTATCTCGAACTATTCCGGGCTTTCTTCCACGCTGGCGTTAGCGCTGGCGCACACCGGCAGCGCCTTCACGTTCTTCTCGCCGTTCCTCGGCTGGCTGGGGGTATTCCTGACCGGCTCGGATACCTCATCTAACGCGCTGTTTGCCTCTCTACAGGCTACCGCGGCGCAGCAAATCGGCGTCTCTGATGTGCTGATGGTGGCGGCGAATACCACTGGAGGCGTAACCGGGAAGATGATCTCGCCGCAGTCTATCGCCATCGCCTGCGCGGCGGTGGGGCTGGTAGGGAAAGAGTCCGATCTGTTCCGTTTTACCGTCAAACACAGCCTGATCTTCACCTGTATGGTGGGCGTGATCACTACGCTTCAGGCCTATGTTTTAACCTGGATGATTCCGTGATTGTGATGCCAAAACGCCTGTCAGACGAGATTGCCTCTCGCGTGCGGGCGCTGATTGAAGAACAAAACCTGGAAGCGGGCATGAAATTGCCCGCCGAGCGCCAGTTGGCTCTACAGCTTGGCGTATCACGCAACTCTTTACGCGAAGCGCTGGCGAAGCTGGTCAGTGAAGGCGTGCTGGTGAGTCGTCGCGGCGGCGGGACATTTGTCCGCTGGCAGCACGAAACCTGGTCTGAACAGAATATCGTGCAACCGCTGAAAATGCTGATGGCGAACGATCCGGACTACAGTTTCGACATTCTGGAAGCCCGCCACGCCATTGAAGCCAGTACGGCCTGGCACGCCGCCATGCGTGCCACCGCTGCCGACAAAGAGAAAATCAGACTCTGCTTTGATGCGACGCTCAGCGAAGACCCGGATCTCGCCTCCCAGGCCGACGTGCGCTTTCATCTGGCGATCGCGGAAGCCTCGCACAATGTGGTGCTGTTGCAAACCATGCGCGGTTTCTTCGACGTCCTGCAATCCTCCGTCAAACAGAGTCGCCAGCGTATGTATCTCGTTCCGCCCGTATTCTCAAAGCTGACGGAACAACACCAGGCAGTGATGGACGCCATTCTGGACGGTAACGCCGAGGGCGCGCGTAAAGCGATGATGGCGCACCTCAGTTTTGTCCACACCACGATTAAACGATTTGATGAAGACCAGGCCCGCCAGGCGCGTATTACCCGCCTGCCCGGCGACCATAATGAGATGACCAGGGAGAATAAATCATGATTATTTCAGCAGCCAGCGATTATCGCGCCGCAGCTCAGCGCACGTTGCCTCCTTTCCTCTTCCACTACATCGACGGCGGCGCGTATGCGGAATATACCCTGCGCCGAAATGTGGAAGACCTGTCGCAAGTCGCTCTGCGCCAGCGCGTGCTGAAAAATATGTCCGATTTAAGCCTGGAAACGACCCTGTTTAACGAAACGTTGTCGATGCCGGTGGCATTAGCGCCGGTAGGCCTGTGCGGCATGTACGCCCGTCGCGGCGAAGTACAGGCCGCCGCCGCCGCAGACGCAAAGGGCATTCCGTTCACCCTTTCCACCGTCTCCGTCTGTCCGATTGAAGAAGTTGCACCAACCATTAAGCGCCCGATGTGGTTCCAGCTTTATGTACTGCGTGACCGGGGCTTTATGCGCAACGCGCTGGAACGTGCAAAAGCGGCGGGCTGCTCCACGCTGGTCTTTACCGTGGATATGCCAACGCCGGGCGCGCGCTACCGTGACGCCCACTCCGGGATGAGCGGCCCAAACGCGGCCATGCGCCGTTACTGGCAGGCGGTGATGCACCCTAAATGGGCGTGGGATGTCGGCCTGAACGGTCGCCCGCATGATTTAGGCAATATTTCCGCCTATCTGGGTAAACCGACCGGCCTTGAGGACTATATCGGCTGGCTGGCAAATAACTTCGATCCGTCCATCTCCTGGAAAGATCTGGAGTGGATACGCGAATTCTGGGACGGCCCAATGGTGATCAAAGGGATCCTCGATCCAGAAGATGCCCGCGATGCGGTACGTTTCGGCGCTGACGGTATCGTGGTGTCGAATCACGGCGGCCGCCAGCTCGATGGCGTGCTCTCTTCCGCCCGCGCCCTGCCCGCCATTGCCGATGCGGTGAAAGGCGATATCGCCATTCTGGCGGATAGCGGGATCCGTAACGGGCTGGATGTCGTGCGTATGATTGCGTTGGGGGCCGATACCGTACTGCTGGGTCGGGCCTATCTCTACGCGCTGGCGACGGCAGGAAAAGCGGGTGTCGCCAACCTGCTGGACCTGATTGAGAAAGAGATGAAGGTCGCCATGACCCTGACCGGCGCGAAATCCATTAGCGAAATCAGTGGCGATTCACTGGTGCAGGAACTGGGGAAAAGTTTGCCCGCCGCGCTGGCGCCAATGAGCAAAGGCGATGCCGCCTGAACGCCTGGCGCGTGAGAGCCCGGTAAATTTCTGCTATTCTGCCCCCGCATTTAAGGGGGCATCATGCTTAACATCGTACTCTTCGAACCAGAAATCCCGCCGAATACCGGCAACATCATTCGTCTTTGCGCCAATACCGGCTTTCGTCTGCACATCATCGAACCGATGGGGTTTACCTGGGATGATAAGCGCTTACGCCGCGCAGGGCTGGACTATCACGAATTCGCCGCGGTTCAGCGCCATCACGATTATGCCGCCTTTGTCGCCGCCGAAAATCCGCAGCGCCTGTTTGCGTTGACGACAAAGGGCACGCCCGCCCATAGCGCCGTAAGCTATCAGGATGGCGATTATTTGATGTTTGGCCCGGAAACGCGCGGCCTGCCCGCCAGCATTCTCGATGCGTTGCCTAAAGAGCAGAAGATTCGCATTCCGATGATGCCGGATAGCCGTAGCATGAACCTGTCGAATGCGGTGTCGGTGGTGGTGTATGAAGCGTGGCGCCAGTTAGGATATCCCGGCGCGGTATTGCGGTCGTAATATATTCAATGCCGGATGGCGGCTAACGCCTGATCCGGCCTGGCCGATCCCGATGGCATGTTCCCGTTTATGCGGACTCTCGCCCAATCAAATGAAAGCCAATATCCACAATAGCTTCTGCGCACGGTTTCTGTTCAATACGATCGGCCAACAGCGTAGCGGCGCGCTGGCCAATGGCGCGTCTGTCAACGCTTACGGTAGTAATTGATGGTCGATTGCTGGCGGCAAAATCAAGGTCGCCAAAACCAATAACCGCTAAATCATGCGGGATGCGCAAACCACGGCTTTCCGCCTCCATCATCGCCCCCTGTGCCAGGGTATCAGAACTGCAAACAATGACATCAAACGTCCCTTCGTCAAAAAGCTGGCTTAAACCGCTGCGCCCCAGCGAAAGCGATGCCGGAAGGGGGACATCTACCTGCGGTACGGCATGAATAGCGTGGCGTTGAAGAACACTACATAACCCCTGCTTACGTTGCGCGGCTCGGCGATCGGCAGTCCACAACAAGCCGGGACGACGATAGCCCTTACTCAGAAGATACTCCCCCGTCGCCTGCCCGACTTTTTCATGGGAAAAACCGACCAGCATATCAAGCGGCGTGGGCGTTAAGTCCCAAATTTCCACCACCGGAATAGCCGCGTTCAGGATGACCTTTTTCAGTTCTATCGTGTGATGGTTCCCGGTAAGCACCACGCCATCGGGGCGGCGGGAAAGCAGTGTCGCCACCAACTCCGCTTCCGTTTGTTCGGTATATCCCGCCACGCACAGCAATATGTGATATCCGCGTCGGGCCAGTTCATCGCTCAGCGACTGGATGGTATCGACAAACATGTTGTTGTTAATTTGCGGCACGACGACAGCGATTAATTTACTCCGTCGCGACGCCAGACCACCGGCTAACGCGTTGGGTATGTAGCCTGTGACGCGAACCGCCTGCATGACTTTCTCAACCGTTTTGGGGCGAACCAGTTGTGGCGAATTCAATGCCCGGCTGACTGTCATCGGAGACAGCCCGGCGCTACGTGCTACATCTTCCAGCGTCGGCGCACGAGGTGATTTGGTTCTCTTCACGTCTGATGCCCCTGCAAAGATTGGCTGATTTATCCGCGCATTATTCATCATGCCTGCGGCTATTGCCAGCTTCGCATCAGGAAAGGCCGTAAATACAGTAGCTTATCAAGCTCAGTCATTACAAAATGATAGCGCCATCATTTTGTATTATGCATTTCCCCAGATATTTTTGGATCGTGATCCATTTTGCAATAAATCCTGCTTTTTATACGACATATGTGATCAAATGTTCAAATCAACATCAACTTTCTGGATCCTGCGTTCGCTTAATAATAAAAATGTTAGCGCAATCATTTTGTGATTATCAGGAGAAAAAAAATGGCTTTAAGCGCGAATTCCGACGCCGTAACGTATGCAAAAGCGGCGAATACCAGAACCGCGGCAGAAACCGGCGATCGTATCGAATGGGTGAAGCTATCACTGGCTTTTCTACCGCTGGCGACGCCAGTGAGTGACGCGAAGGTACTGACCGGGCGCCAGAAACCTTTGACCGAAGTGGCAATCATCATTGCCGAAATCCGCAGTCGCGACGGCTTTGAGGGCGTTGGTTTTAGCTACTCCAAACGTGCTGGCGGCCAGGGTATTTATGCTCACGCCAAAGAGATAGCCGATAATCTACTGGGCGAAGATCCCAATGATATCGACAAAATATACACCAAGCTGCTGTGGGCCGGAGCCTCGGTGGGGCGTAGCGGGATGGCGGTACAGGCTATCTCCCCTATCGATATCGCCTTATGGGATATGAAGGCTAAACGTGCCGGTCTGCCACTGGCAAAACTGTTGGGCGCGCACCGCGACTCCGTTCAGTGTTACAACACCTCAGGGGGGTTCTTGCATACACCGCTCGATCAAGTGCTGAAAAATGTGGTGATTTCCCGCGAAAATGGCATTGGCGGTATTAAGTTGAAAGTCGGACAACCCAACTGCGCTGAGGATATTCGCCGCTTAACCGCAGTACGTGAAGCGCTTGGGGATGAGTTCCCGTTAATGGTTGACGCTAACCAGCAGTGGGATCGCGAAACGGCTATCCGCATGGGGCGTAAAATGGAACAGTTCAACCTTATCTGGATTGAAGAACCATTAGATGCTTACGACATCGAAGGCCATGCCCAGCTTGCTGCCGCGCTGGATACGCCTATCGCCACCGGGGAAATGCTGACCAGTTTCCGGGAACACGAGCAGTTGATTCTGGGCAATGCCAGCGATTTCGTTCAGCCAGATGCGCCGCGTGTCGGCGGTATCTCTCCGTTCCTGAAGATTATGGATCTGGCGGCGAAACACGGGCGTAAGCTGGCGCCGCACTTTGCGATGGAAGTACACCTGCACCTTTCCGCAGCGTATCCCCTGGAGCCGTGGCTGGAACATTTCGAGTGGCTGAACCCATTATTCAACGAGCAACTTGAGCTGCGCGATGGCCGCATGTGGATTTCCGATCGTCATGGTCTGGGTTTCACGCTCAGTGAACAAGCGCGCCGCTGGACACAATTAACATGTGAATTTGGCAAACGCCCTTAACCCGACTGGCGGGAATCCGTCCCGCCTCTCTTACCTTACAGGATGCATTCTGCCCTTATCTGAGGAGTAGATAATGAACACAATAATAAAGCGCACAAAAGTGCGTCATACCATTCTTATATTTTTATTTCTTGCTACCGTATTTAATTATGCGGATCGCGCAACTCTATCCGTAGTTGCCCCAATAATGAGTAAAGAATTAGGTTTTGATCCGGAAGCGATGGGCCTGGCCTTCTCCTCATTTGGTATTGCCTATGTCATTATGCAACTACCCGGCGGTTGGCTATTAGACCGCTACGGTTCACGACTGGTTTACGGTTGCGCATTGATTGGCTGGTCGTTAGTAACCATGTTTCAGGGAACGATCTATCTGTATGGCAGCCCATTAATTGTACTGGTTATTCTACGTCTGCTGATGGGCGCGATTGAAGCGCCTGCCTTTCCGGCGAACAGTCGTTTAAGCGTACAATGGTTTCCCAATAATGAAAGAGGCTTCGTTACTTCAGTTTATCAGGCTGCGCAATATATCTCGCTGGGCATTATCACCCCGCTAATGACGATCATTCTGCATAATTTAAGCTGGCATTTTGTCTTCTATTATATTGGCGCTATTGGCGTGATGCTCGGTATATTCTGGTTAATGAAAGTCAAAGATCCGATGCACCATCCAAAAGTTAATCAAGCGGAAATTGACTATATTCGTAGCGGTGGTGGCGAGCCCTCTCTGGGCTGTAAAAAGGAGCCGCAGAAAATAACGTTCGCGCAGATTAAAACCGTCTGTGTTAACCGGATGATGATCGGTGTTTATATCGGGCAATTCTGCGTCACCTCTATCACCTGGTTCTTCCTGACCTGGTTCCCGACCTATCTGTACCAGGCGAAAGGCATGTCGATTCTGAAAGTCGGTTTTGTGGCCAGTATTCCAGCCATTGCCGGTTTTATTGGCGGCCTGCTCGGCGGCGTGTTCTCCGACTGGCTACTCAAACGCGGCTATAGCCTTACCGTCGCGCGGAAATTGCCTGTTATCTGCGGTATGTTGCTCTCTTGCGTAATTGTGATCGCCAACTACACCTCTTCAGAATTTGTGGTCATTGCGGCGATGAGTCTGGCCTTTTTTGCCAAAGGGTTTGGTAACCTGGGCTGGTGCGTACTCAGCGACACCTCGCCGAAGGAAGTTCTGGGTATTGCTGGCGGCGTATTTAACATGTGCGGCAATATGGCAAGCATCGTTACGCCACTGGTCATCGGCGTGATTCTTGCCAATACTCAGTCGTTCGACTTTGCCATTTTATACGTTGGCTCGATGGGACTTATTGGTCTCATTTCATATCTGTTTATCGTCGGCCCGCTGGATCGCATCACGCTGACATCATCCGCAGCCTGATTGTCCACATTGCGAATTCTTCGCTCCGCTGTTCCGGGATTGCACTCCATCGGAACAGCGTTTTTTAGTTGTACCGCGCAATTCAGATGCCGTCGCCATACTCAAACGTATGGTGTATCCCGTTGAAATGCTGGTCCATATCCATCGACGGCTTATCGCTGCCCGGCTTGCCGACAATACGCGCCGGAACGCCTGCGGCGGTAGTGTGCGGCGGGACAGGCTGTAAAACGACGGAACCTGCGCCAATTTTCGCGCCGCGCCCCACCTCGATATTGCCGAGAATTTTCGCGCCCGCGCCAATCATCACGCCTTCGCGGATTTTAGGATGACGATCGCCGCTCGTTTTCCCGGTACCGCCCAGGGTGACGGATTGCAGGATCGACACATCATCTTCAATAACCGCCGTCTCCCCCACCACAATACCGGTGGCATGGTCGAGCATAATCCCGCGGCCAATTTTCGCTGCCGGGTGAATATCCACCTGAAACGAGACCGAAACCTGATTTTGCAGGAAGATAGCCAGCGCGCGGCGACCTTTATTCCACAACCAGTGACCAATGCGGTAGGCCTGTAGCGCATGAAAGCCTTTCAGATATAACAGCGGCGTGGAGTATTTATCCACCGCCGGATCGCGAGTGCGCACGGCCTGAATATCGCAGGCTGCCGACGCGATCATTTCCGGGTCGGCGGCATAGGCTTCTTCAACTACTTCACGGATAGCGATAGCGGGCATGATGGGCGAAGCCAGTTTATTTGCCAGCATATAGCTCAGCGCACTGCCCAGATTTTCATGCTTGAGTAGCGTGGCGTGATAAAAACTGGCCAACATAGGCTCACAGTCAGCTAAAGCGCGGGCTTCAGCTTTAATATTCTTCCAGACGATTTCCAGTTCTTCACACGGCATGGCTTACTCCAGACGGGCAGAAAACGACCAACCCGTTCTGTGCGGGTTGGGTCGTTTATGCAAACAGTTCCTTACGGCTAGTGGCGACTCAGCTCTTCCTTGCGGGCGCGACCTAATAACGTTAATGCTGCCTCGCGCGCGTTTTTTCCGCAATACAATACTTGATAAATTTCCTCGGTTATTGGCATTTCAACACCAAAACGGTGCGCCAATTCACGAACTTCTTTCGTATTGCGATAGCCTTCGACCACCTGGCCAATCTTATCCTGCGCGCCTTTAACGTCCATGCCCTGGCCAAGCATCATGCCAAAACGACGGTTGCGCGACTGGTTGTCGGTACAGGTCAGCACCAGATCGCCTAAACCCGCCATCCCCATAAAGGTGGCGGGATCGGCACCAAGCGCTGCGCCAAGCCGCGACATTTCGGTCAGTCCACGCGTGATTAGCGCCGTGCGGGCGTTCGCGCCGAAGCCGATGCCGTCAGACATCCCCGCGCCAATCGCAATCACATTTTTCACCGCGCCGCCAAGCTGCACGCCGATAAAATCCGCATTGATATAGACGCGAAAACTTTTTCCGCAGTGCAACAGTTGCTGGAGATCGTCGGCAAAGGTCTCATCGGTTGAGGCCAGCGAGATTGCCGTCGGCAAACCCGCCGCCAGCTCTTTAGCGAACGTCGGACCGGAAATCACCGCCAGCGGGATTTGATCGCCTAACGCCTCGCGAGCGACATCCTGCAACAGGCGCCCCGTTTCCGCTTCCAGGCCTTTGGTCGCCCATACCAGACGCGCATCCGGACGCATCAGCGGTTTAATCTGCCGCAGCACGTCGCTGAAAACATGGCTTGGCACCACCACCAGAATGTTACGACTGGCCGCCAGCGCGGTTGCTAAGTCGCTTTCCAGGTGTAACGTATCGGGAAAAGGCACATCGGGAAGGAACGCGACGTTGCAGCGATCGTGCTCCAGGGTCGCGATATGTTTTGGGTCGTGGCCCCACAGGACAACCTGGTGGCCGTTTCTCGCCAGAGTGATGGCAAGAGCGGTGCCGTACGAGCCGGCACCGATGACTGTCATTGACGCATTACTTTGGTTCATCAGGCATCCTGATGTTCTTCAGTACCTTCGCCAGCCTGCTGCTGCAAATAGTTCATGAACAGCGCATCAAAGTTGACCGGCGCAAGGTTCAGTTGCGGGAACGTACCGCGTGAAACCAGGCTGGTGATGCACTCGCGAGCATACGGGAACAGAATGTTCGGGCAGTATGCGCCCAGGCAATGCGCCATCTGAGTACCTTCAATACCGCTGATGGAGAAAATACCGGCCTGCTGAACTTCGCACAGGAACGCGGTTTCTTCCCCCAGGGAAGCCGTTACGGTAACACGCAGCACAACTTCATAAACGTCATCCGCCAGTTGGGAAGATGCCGTATCAAGATCCAGTTTAACCTCTGGCTGCCAATCTTTCTGGAAAACATGCGGTGCGTTTGGCGCTTCGAAAGAAACATCCTTGGTATAGATACGTTGGATCTGGAAAGCCATTTCAGTGTTATTTTGTTCTGACATGTGTAAAACCCTTTAGTGTTGTCCTTAAATACTTGAGTACGCCTTAACGCAACAGCGGATCCAGTCCACCACGCGCATCCAGCGCATACAAGTCGTCACAACCGCCAATGTGCTGTGCATCAATAAAAATTTGCGGAACCGTCGTTCGGCCACTACGTTTGATCATCTCTTCACGCTTCACGGCGTCGCCGTCAATCGCAATTTCCTGGAAACTCACGCCCTTGCTGTTTAACAGCGCCTTTGCACGATGGCAAAACGGGCAGGTTGCTTTGGTGTAGATTTCAATATTGGCCATGACTTCGCTCCTGTTTTTTTACCCGATGGATTTCATGTCGACGCAAGGGCAAGTCATTCCCCTTGCGTCATGAAAACGACGGGTAATCACTTACCGCGCACCAGAGGCAGATTCTCGCCGCTCCAGCCTGCTACGCCTTCTTTCAACACAAAGACCTTTTCAAAGCCGGCTTTTGTCAGCGCGTTAGCGGATTCCTGGCACTGCATACCAGAACCGTCGACCACGATAATCGGCTTGTCTTTGTGCTTTTCCAGTTCGCCAACATTGTTGGCTTTGATTTCGCTCGGCAGCAAATTGGTCGCGCCAGCGATATGGCCTTTACGGAAATCGTCACGTTGACGTAAATCCACAACAACGGCGTCCTCTTTGTTGATAAGGCGCGTGGCTTCGCCGCGTGTAATCACCTTAACTTTTGAAGTCAGACCTTTGAACGTGGTAAATAAAACCGCCACCAGTAACGCAATCCAGGCGATACTCAGTATGGGATGACGGCCAACAAATTGCATAATTTCTTGCATGGGGGGTAACAACTCCCGACGTAGTGATTAAAAAACCAGGAAAGGAGTATACCTGTGCAGTGGCGCAAATACAGCCAGAGCGTGCACTGGAATGCATTTTTGCGGGGCGCTACGAAAAAAAATCACGCTATTACTTGCCTTCTCACGCCAGCGCGATCCCTTTCTTTGATCTTCTGAGGCTATTTTATCGATTCAGCTGTAGTAAAATTACGCAATTATTTTGTCTATTGAGTATGAGGTTGTCGCAATGTCGGTTTCTAAAAAACCTATGGTACTGGTGATTCTGGATGGCTACGGCTACCGTGAAGAACAGCAGGATAACGCTATCTTAAACGCCAAAACCCCGGTGATGGATGCTCTGTGGGCAAAACGTCCGCATACCCTGATCGACGCATCCGGTCTGGAAGTGGGTCTGCCTGACCGCCAGATGGGCAACTCCGAAGTGGGCCACGTTAACCTGGGCGCAGGCCGCATCGTTTATCAGGACCTGACGCGTCTGGACGTTGAAATTAAAGAACGTACTTTCTTTGCTAACCCAGTCCTGACCAATGCGGTAGACCAGGCGAAAAACGCCGGTAAAGCGGTTCATATTATGGGTCTGCTGTCCGCGGGCGGCGTCCACAGCCACGAAGATCACATTATGGCGATGGTGGAGCTGGCCGCAGAGCGCGGCGCAGAAAAAATCTATCTGCACGCCTTCCTCGACGGTCGCGACACGCCGCCGCGCAGCGCTGAAGCCTCGCTGAAAAAATTCGAAGACAAATTCGCCGCGCTGGGCAAAGGCCGCGTGGCGTCTATCGTCGGTCGTTACTACGCTATGGACCGCGACAACCGTTGGGATCGCGTGGAAAAAGCGTATGATCTGATGACCCTGGCGCAGGGCGAATTCCAGGCAGATACCGCTGTGGCTGGCCTGCAGGCCGCTTACGCTCGTGATGAAAACGATGAGTTTGTCAAAGCGACCGTTATCCGCGCCGAGGGCCAGGCTGATGCGGCGATGGAAGACGGCGACACGCTGATTTTCATGAACTTCCGCGCTGACCGCGCGCGCGAAATTACCCGCGCTTTCGTTAATGCTGATTTCGACGGCTTTGCGCGTAAGAAAGTGGTTAATCTGAACTTCGTGATGCTGACCGAATACGCCGCCGACATCAAAACTGCCGTTGCCTACCCACCAGCGTCGCTGGCGAATACCTTTGGCGAATGGATGGCGAAAAACGACAAAACTCAGCTGCGTATTTCCGAAACGGAAAAATATGCGCACGTAACCTTTTTCTTTAACGGCGGCGTAGAAGAACCGTTTGCTGGTGAAGAGCGCATTCTGATCAACTCCCCGAAAGTGGCCACTTATGACCTGCAACCGGAAATGAGCTCTGCAGAATTGACTGAAAAATTGGTCGCGGCGATCGAAAGCGGTAAGTACGACACCATCATTTGTAACTATCCAAACGGCGATATGGTCGGTCATACCGGCGTGATGGAAGCCGCCATCAAAGCGGTGGAAGCGCTGGATAACTGCATTGAACAGGTAACAAAAGCGGTTGAGTCCGTTGGTGGACAACTGTTGATTACCGCGGACCACGGCAACGCGGAGCAGATGCGCGATCCGGCGACCGGTCAGGCGCATACCGCCCACACCAACCTGCCGGTGCCGCTGATTTATGTCGGCGAGAAAAACGTGAAGGCGGTCGAAGGCGGCAAACTTTCAGACATTGCGCCTACCATGCTGTCGCTGATGGGGATGGAAATCCCGCAAGAGATGACTGGTAAGCCGCTGTTCATCGTGGAATAATCCCTCCCCATGAGGGGAAAGGCGATTAACACCATTCAACAGGCCGTGAAACCAAGAACGTTTTCAGTCAGGCCTTTGTTCTACGCCAGCGTACTTAGCGCTGGCGTATTGTTGTGCGCCTTTTCCGCCCACGCGGATGACCGTGATCAACTCAAATCTATTCAGGCCGATATCGCCGCGAAAGAACGCGACGTACGCCAGCAGCAGCAACAACGCGCCAGCCTCCTGGCACAACTTAAAGCCCAGGAAGAGGCCATCTCAGCCGCAGCACGTAAGCTGCGCGAAACGCAAAGCACCCTGGATCAGTTAAACGCGCAAATTGATGAGATGAACGCCTCAATTGCCAAACTGGAGCAGCAAAAAGCCAGCCAGGAGCGTAATCTTGCCGCGCAGTTGGACGCCGCTTTCCGCCAGGGCGAACACACCGGCATTCAGCTTATTCTTAGCGGAGAAGAAAGCCAGCGTGGGCAACGCCTGCAGGCCTACTTCGGCTATCTGAACCAGGCGCGCCAGGAGACTATCGCCGAGCTGAAACAGACTCGCGAACAGGTCGCCACGCAAAAAGCCGAGCTGGAAGAGAAGCAAAGCCAACAACAAACGTTGCTGTATGAGCAGCGCGCCCAGCAGGCGAAGCTGGAACAGGCGCGTAATGAACGTAAGAAAACGCTTGCCGGACTGGAGTCGTCTATTCAGCAAGGCCAGCAACAGTTAAGCGAACTACGCGCCAACGAATCACGCCTACGCAACAGTATCGCGCGGGCGGAAGCGGCGGCCAAAGCGCGAGCGGAGCGTGAAGCCCGCGAAGCGCAGGCGGTACGCGATAAGCAGCAGGAAGCCTCGCGTAAAGGCAGCACCTATAAGCCGACGGAAAGCGAGCGCTCGCTAATGTCCCGCACCGGCGGTCTGGGCGCGCCTCGCGGTCAGGCATACTGGCCGGTACGCGGCCCGATCTTGCATCGCTATGGCGAACGGCTGCAGGGTGAGCTACGTTGGAAGGGGATGGTGATCGGCGCGTCGGAAGGCACCGAGGTCAAAGCCATCGCCGACGGCAGGGTGATTCTGGCGGACTGGCTACAAGGCTATGGCCTGGTGGTGGTCGTAGAGCATGGTAAAGGCGATATGAGCCTTTACGGCTATAACCAGAGCGCGCTGGTCAGCGTAGGCGCGCAGGTGCGCGCCGGACAACCTATCGCCCTTGTGGGCAGTAGCGGCGGTCAGGGCAGACCCTCGCTTTATTTCGAAATTCGTCGCCAGGGTCAGGCCGTCAATCCACAGCCGTGGTTGGGAAGATAAGTTTTGCCTCAGTTTCGTCGCTCCATTCTCACGCTGGCCACTTTGCTGGCGTTTGCACATCCCGTTTTCGCTGGCAAGCTCGCCATCGTGATTGATGATTTTGGCTATCGCCCGCACACGGAAAACCAGGTTCTGGCGCTGCCGCCAAACATCTCCGTCGCTGTACTGCCCAACGCGCCGCACGCGCGCGAAATGGCAACTAAAGCGCACAATAGCGGGCATGAGGTGTTAATCCATCTGCCGATGGCGCCGCTAAGCAAACAGCCGCTGGAGAAGGATACGCTGCGACCAGATATGAGCAGCGATGAGATCGAGCGCATTATCCGCGAGGCGGTAAACAACGTGCCGTATGCCGTCGGGCTTAATAACCACATGGGCAGCGCAATGACTTCCAGCCTGTTCGGTATGCAAAAAGTTATGCAGGCGCTGGAACATTACAATCTCTATTTTCTCGACAGCATGACGATTGGCAATAGCCAGGCGATGCGCGCGGCATCCGGTACGGGTGTGAAAGTGATCAAGCGCAAAGTGTTCCTCGACGATACGCAAAACGAGGCGGATATCCGTCGTCAGTTTAATCGCGCTATCGAACTGGCCCGTCGCAACGGTTCCGCTATCGCGATTGGTCATCCACATCCCGCAACGGTTCGCGTGCTGCAACAGATGGTTTATCGCCTGCCGGCGGATATCACCCTGGTACGTCCAGGCAGCCTGCTCAACGAACCGCAGGTAGATACGTCCCGACCTGGTGTGACGCCGCAGAAAATTGACGCGCCGCGCAATCCCTTCCGCGGCGTAAAGATGTGCAAGCCGAAAAAACCGCTGCAACCGGTCTACGCTACGCGCTTTTTCAGCGTCATCGGCGAGAGCATTACGCAAAGTTCCGTGGTTACCTGGTTTCAGCACCAGTGGCAAGGCTGGGGGAAAATCGCCGCGCCTAAAAACGTGAGCGCTAAGACAGATTGAGCGCCTTACGGGCCATACGACGGTGCGACAAGGTTTTGTCGCGCCATTGCCACAGCCGGAAGGACCAGAGCAGCGTCTGATAAGCTGCTTTCGCGCTGCGGACGTTAGCCATCATCCGTCTATACATGCCAGAAGTAAAAATTTCGGCAATCATACGCTGGCGGGTCAAAATATCAGGCTCTTTACGTACCGCATGACAAACGCGTAACGCTTCCCAGGTAATTTGCTGGCGAAATTCCGGGTAAATCGGAATACGACGGGCATAATCACGATTGAGCTTTTCTAATAATCGCGTAATTTTAATATAATGCCGCTGATAATTAAGATTTTTATTGCCTTGTCTTTGCAAACGGCTTACCGAATTATCATGCAGGAAATATTTATATAATGATTGTTCGGTATAACGTACGCGCGTGGCATTAAACATAACTTCCGTCGACCATAATATGTCCTGATGATGTAGTCCGGGAACGAAAGTAATATTGTTATCGGTAATTAACGCACGTCGATAAACGCCCATCCAGACAACATGCGTCCAGCGCCGCGAGGCCAACGCCATACGCAACCAATCCGGTCCGCTTAATACCCCGGTGGAACGCAGACGATCGGTCGGAATAGATTGCCAGGCGTGCCCGGTTTTTCGGACGCACCAGTCCGCATTACACTGCGCAACGTCCAGATCATCGTTAAGCGCCATAGTCATCAGCGTTTCATACATCTTCGGGTAGACCTGGTCATCCGCATCGACAAAGGCGACATAATCGCCGGTCGCCGCTTGCAGGCCAAGATTACGGGCGACAGATGCGCCAGCATTGGCCTGATGAAGCAGTCGAACATGTGGGTAATGTTCCGCGTAATGTTTTGCTATCTCAACGGAATGATCCGTCGATCCATCATTCACAATAATAATTTCCAGCGCCGACCACGTTTGCGCGATTAACGACGCCATGCAAGCATTAAAATCCGCTCCCGCATTATATAACGGGACAATGATACTCACTTTGGTTTTACTATTTTTCATAACGATTACCAGAAAAACCTTAATTTACCCTGCCTTTATACTGTGGCTCTATTAAGAAACTATTAAGCCGCCATAATTAATTTTTACAGTAAAAAGCAAGCACAAAACTCAGAGTAGAGCGTGACGTTAGCGAGTAAAATAAGAGTAAAGCGCAATTACGAATGCTTGATGTCTATGACAATTCTTTACGGCTTTCCAGATTTTCCCTAACAAAAAAGGTTGGCGAATGACACCAACCTTTTACGATGAAACGTATATCAGACCCGATAAAATTATCGGGTCTCTATACCCTTCATACTTCAAGTTGCTTATGTGTTGGCTACGGATTACTCGGCCCATCCATGGGCCTCGCCCTGACGGGCCGTCGCAAGCGACGTTCAAATCTGCTCCCGGCAGATTTGTCGTTCACCCCAGTCATATAGTTATCTATGCTCCTGGGGACTCACTCCCTTGCCGCCTTTAAGCAACTCGAATTATTTTGGGTATATACATATTAATCCCAGCTCAGAATAACTTTTCCTGACTGGCCTGAACGCATGGCATCAAAACCTTTCTGGAAATCATCAATAGAGAAACGATGGGTGATAATCGGTGACAGATCCAGACCGGACTGGATCAGCGCCGCCATTTTGTACCACGTTTCGAACATCTCACGACCATAAATACCTTTAATGAACAAGCCCTTAAAGATAACTTTTGTCCAGTCGATAGACATATCTGATGGCGGAATCCCCAGCATCGCAATACGACCGCCGTGATTCATGGTGTCCAGCATGGTACGAAACGCCGGCGGCGCGCCGGACATCTCCAGACCCACATCGAACCCTTCGGTCATTCCCAGCTCCGCCATGACGTCGTTCAGGCTCTCTTTCGCGACGTTGACCGCGCGGGTGACGCCCATTTTACGCGCCAGCTCCAGACGGTATTCATTGACGTCAGTAATCACCACATGACGCGCGCCAACATGTTTCGCCACCGCGGCGGCCATTACGCCGATTGGCCCCGCCCCCGATACCAGTACATCTTCGCCGACAAGATCGAAAGACAGCGCCGTATGCACCGCATTACCAAACGGGTCGAAAATAGAGGCTAAATCATCAGAAATGTTATCCGGGATTTTAAACGCATTGAACGCCGGGATGACCAGATATTCCGCGAAGCAGCCGGGACGGTTGACGCCCACGCCGGTGGTGTTGCGACACAGGTGAGTACGACCACCACGGCAGTTGCGGCAATGACCGCAGGTGATATGACCTTCGCCGGAGACGCGATCGCCGATTTTAAAGCCTTTCACTTCCTGACCGATGCCGACCACTTCGCCGACATATTCATGCCCCACGACCATCGGAACCGGGATGGTTTTTTGCGACCAGTCATCCCAGTTATAGATGTGAACGTCAGTACCGCAGATGGCTGTTTTACGGATTTTAATCAGCAAATCGTTATGGCCGACTTCCGGTTCCGGAACGTCGGTCATCCAGATGCCCTCTTCCGCTTTCAGTTTGGATAACGCTTTCATCTTACATCCTCAGGCAATCACGCCCAGTTGTTTACCAATACGCGTGAACGCGTCTACCGCACGCGTAATTTGCTCAGGCGTATGCGCCGCAGACATCTGGGTACGAATACGCGCCTGACCTTTTGGTACGACCGGATAGAAGAAACCGGTAACGTAAATGCCCTCTTTTTGCAGTTCGCGGGCAAATTTCTGCGCGACAACCGCATCTCCCAGCATTACCGGGATAATGGCGTGATCCGCGCCTGCCAGCGTAAATCCCGCGGCAGACATCTGCTCACGGAACTGCCGGGCGTTCGCCCACAAGCGATCGCGCAGTTCTGCGCCCGCTTCCACCATCTCTAACACTTTAATAGAAGCCGCCACGATCGCCGGCGCCAGGGAGTTGGAGAACAGATATGGGCGGGAACGCTGACGCAACCACTCAACGACCTCTTTACGCGCCGCGGTATAGCCGCCGGATGCGCCGCCTAACGCTTTGCCCAGCGTACCGGTAATAATATCTACGCGGCCCATTACGTCGCAGTATTCATGGGAACCACGACCGTTTTCGCCGACAAAGCCTACCGCGTGAGAATCATCAACCATCACCAGCGCATCGTATTTATCGGCCAGATCACAGACGCCTTTCAGATTGGCGATGACGCCATCCATTGAGAACACCCCGTCGGTGGCGATCAGGACATGACGCGCGCCGGCCTCACGCGCCTCTTTCAGCCGCGCTTCCAGCTCAGCCATATCGTTGTTGGCATAGCGATAACGCTTCGCTTTACACAAACGCACGCCGTCAATGATAGACGCGTGGTTCAGCGCGTCGGAAATAATAGCGTCTTCCGCGCCCAGCAACGTCTCAAACAAGCCGCCGTTAGCGTCGAAACAGGAGGAATACAGAATCGCATCTTCCATGCCGAGGAAGCTTGCCAGCTTTTGCTCCAGCGCTTTGTGGCTGTCCTGGGTGCCGCAGATAAAACGCACGGACGCCATACCGAAACCGTGGCTGTCCATGCCCGCTTTTGCGGCATTAATCAGCTCAGGGTGATTAGCCAGCCCGAGATAGTTATTGGCGCAAAAGTTAATAACGTGGCTTCCATCCACCACGGTGATATCCGCCTGCTGCGCAGACGTAATAATGCGCTCTTCTTTAAACAATCCTTCCGCCCGGGCGGTTTCCAGATCGTTGGTTAACTGTTTGTAAAAATCCCCACGCATTGCGATTCTCCAGACTGGGCAAATTTCAGCACATATTACCCAAAGCGATACGTTGATACGAGATGACGCGTCATCACTTCTTTAAAATGCAGCATAAATCACGCGTATCCTCACGGGTTATCAGTGAATGGATGAATAGTGTTATGATAAGAGCATTCATGTCTGAGACAGTCTCTGACACCATAATTCAAAGGTTACAGTTATGATCATCGTTACCGGCGGCGCGGGCTTTATCGGCAGCAATATCGTTAAAGCCCTGAATGATAAAGGTATCACCGATATTCTGGTGGTGGATAACCTGAAAGACGGCACCAAGTTTGTAAACCTGGTGGATCTGAACATTGCTGACTATATGGATAAGGAAGATTTCCTGATCCAGATTATGTCCGGAGAAGAGCTCGGCGATATCGAAGCTATTTTCCATGAAGGCGCCTGCTCTTCCACCACCGAGTGGGACGGCAAGTATATGATGGATAATAACTATCAATACTCCAAAGAGCTGCTGCACTATTGTCTTGAGCGCGAAATCCCGTTCCTTTACGCCTCTTCTGCCGCCACCTATGGCGGTCGCACGTCTGATTTCATCGAATCGCGCGAATACGAAAAACCGCTTAACGTTTACGGCTATTCTAAATTCCTGTTTGATGAATATGTGCGCCAGATCCTGCCAGAAGCGAGCTCGCAGATTGTCGGTTTCCGCTATTTCAACGTCTATGGACCACGTGAAGGCCATAAAGGCAGCATGGCAAGCGTGGCATTTCATCTGAATACACAGTTAAACAACGGCGAAAGCCCGAAACTGTTTGAAGGCAGCGAAAACTTCAAGCGCGACTTCGTTTACGTGGGCGATGTGGCCGCCGTTAACCTGTGGTTCCTGGAAAGCGGTAAGTCCGGCATCTTTAACCTGGGCACAGGCCGCGCGGAATCTTTCCAGGCCGTCGCCAACGCGACGCTGGCATACCATAAAAAAGGCAGCATTGAATACATTCCGTTCCCGGATAAGCTGAAAGGTCGCTATCAGGCGTTTACGCAGGCGGATTTAACCAATCTGCGCAATGCGGGCTACGACAAACCCTTTAAGACCGTCGCCGAAGGCGTCACGGAGTATATGGCCTGGCTGAACCGCGACGCGTAAGTATGAAAATTTTGGTCATTGGCCCGTCCTGGGTGGGCGACATGATGATGTCGCAAAGTCTCTATCGCACGCTTAAAGCGCGCTATCCCCAGGCGATAATCGACGTGATGGCGCCCGCCTGGTGCCGTCCGTTGTTATCGCGTATGCCGGAAGTTAACGAGGCGATACCCATGCCGCTGGGCCACGGCGCGCTGGAAATCGGCGAGCGTCGCAGATTGGGCCATAGCCTGCGAGAGAAGCGCTACGATCGCGCCTGGGTGCTGCCAAATTCGTTTAAATCGGCGCTGATTCCTTTCTTTGCCAATATCCCGCACCGTACCGGCTGGCGCGGCGAAATGCGCTATGGCCTGCTGAACGATGCGCGCGTCCTTGATAAAGACGCCTGGCCACTGATGGTAGAGCGCTACGTGGCGCTGGCCTATGACAAGGGCGTGATGCGCACGGCGAAAGATCTGCCGCAGCCGCTACTCTGGCCACAGCTCCAGGTTAGCGAGGGTGAAAAGTCGCTGATGTGCAGCGACTTTTCACTATCTTCTGAACGTCCTCTGATCGGCTTTTGCCCCGGCGCGGAATTTGGCCCGGCAAAACGTTGGCCGCACTATCACTACGCCGAACTGGCAAAACAGCTCATTAACGAAGGGTATCAGGTCGTGCTGTTTGGCTCGGCAAAAGACCATGAAGCCGGAAATGAGATCCTGGCGGCGCTGAATAGCGAGCAGCAGGCATGGTGTCGCAACCTGGCGGGGGAAACCCAGCTGGAACAGGCCGTCATTCTGATAGCCGCCTGTAAAGCCATCGTCACTAACGATTCCGGACTGATGCACGTCGCGGCGGCGCTCGACCGCCCGCTGGTCGCCTTATATGGCCCAAGTAGCCCGGATTTCACGCCACCGCTGTCTCATAAGGCCCGGGTGATTCGTCTCATTACGGGTTATCACAAAGTGCGTAAAGGCGATACGGCGCAAGGCTATCACCAGAGCCTGATCGATATCACGCCGCAGCGGGTTCTGGAAGAGCTTCATTCGCTGTTGTCGGAAGAGGGCGTTTAATGCGGGTTTTGATCGTTAAAACATCATCGATGGGCGACGTATTACATACCCTGCCTGCGCTTACCGACGCGCAACAGGCGATTCCGGGGATTCAATTTGATTGGGTTGTCGAAGAAGGGTTTGCACAAATTCCGTCCTGGCACAGTGCTGTCGATCGCGTGATTCCCGTCGCTATTCGCCGTTGGCGCAAGGCCTGGTTTTCCGCGCCCATCAAAGCGGAACGCACAGCCTTTCGTCGGGCGGTATGCGCAAACCAATACGACGCTGTGATTGATGCGCAGGGGCTGGTAAAAAGCGCGGCGCTGGTGACGCGTCTGGCGCATGGGATAAAGCACGGTATGGACTGGAGTACCGCCCGCGAACCGCTGGCCAGCCTGTTCTATAACCGTAAACACCATATCGCAAAGCAACAACATGCGGTTGAACGGACGCGCGAGCTGTTCGCCAAAAGCCTGGGATACGATAAACCGCAGTCGCAGGGCGATTATGCCATCGCAAAACATTTTCTGCATTGCCAGCAGGCGGTTAGCGATCCGTATGCGGTGTTTTTACATGCCACGACCCGCGATGATAAACACTGGCCGGAAGCAAACTGGCGCGAGCTTATCGGCCTGGTGGGCAACACCGGATTACGGATAAAGCTTCCCTGGGGCGCGCCTCATGAGGAGGCCCGGGCTAAACGACTGGCCGAAGGCTTTGACTATGTGGATGTGTTACCGCGCATGAGCCTGGAGGAGGTCGCCAGAGTGCTGGCTGGCGCAAAATTTGTCGTATCGGTTGATACCGGCCTGAGCCATCTCACCGCCGCGCTCGACAGACCGAATATTACGCTATATGGCCCAACGGACCCTGGGTTAATTGGAGGTTATGGGAAGAACCAAATGGCATGCTGCTCACCAGAACAGAACCTGGCGAATTTAGATGCCACAAGCGTATTTGGAAAGATTCATTAAAGAGACTCTGTCTCATCCCAAACCTATTGTGGAGAAAAGATGCTAACCACATCATTAACGTTAAATAAAGAGAAATGGAAGCCGATCTGGAATAAAGCGCTGGTTTTTCTTTTTGTTGCCACGTATTTTCTGGATGGTATTACGCGTTATAAACATTTGATAATCATACTTATGGTTATCACCGCGATTTATCAGGTCTCACGCTCACCGAAAAGTTTCCCCCCTCTTTTCAAAAATAGCGTATTTTATAGCGTAGCAGTATTATCATTAATCCTTGTTTATTCCATACTCATATCGCCAGATATGAAAGAAAGTTTCAAGGAATTTGAAAATACGGTACTGGAGGGTTTCTTATTATATACTTTATTAATTCCCGTACTATTAAAAGATGAAACAAAAGAAACGGTTGCGAAAATAGTACTTTTCTCCTTTTTAACAAGTTTAGGACTTCGCTGCCTTGCAGAGAGTATTCTGTATATCGAGGACTATAATAAAGGGATTATGCCATTCATAAGCTATGCGCATCGACATATGTCCGATTCCATGGTTTTCTTATTTCCAGCATTATTGAATATTTGGCTGTTTAGAAAAAATGCAATTAAGTTGGTTTTTTTGGTGCTTAGCGCCATCTACCTTTTCTTTATCCTGGGAACCCTATCGCGAGGGGCATGGTTGGCGGTGCTTATAGTTGGTGTTCTGTGGGCAATACTGAACCGCCAATGGAAGTTAATAGGAGTTGGTGCCATTTTATTAGCCATTATCGGCGCTTTGGTTATCACTCAACATAATAACAAACCAGACCCAGAACATTTACTGTATAAATTACAGCAGACAGATAGCTCATATCGTTATACTAACGGAACGCAGGGCACCGCGTGGATACTGATTCAGGAAAACCCGATCAAGGGCTACGGCTATAGTAATGATGTGTATGATAGTGTTTATAATAAACGCGTTGTCGATTATCCAACGTGGACCTTTAAAGAATCTATCGGTCCGCATAATACCATTCTGTACATCTGGTTTAGTGCAGGCATATTAGGTCTGGCGAGCCTGGCCTATTTATATGGCGCTATCATCAGGGAAACAGCCAGCTCTACCTTCAGGAAAGTAGAGATAAGCCCCTACAATGCTCATCTCTTGCTATTTTTATCTTTCGTCGGTTTTTATATCGTTCGTGGCAATTTTGAACAGGTCGATATTGCTCAAATTGGTATCATTACTGGTTTTCTGCTGGCGCTAAGAAATAGATAAAAAAACGCGCTGATACTTATTACGGTATCAGCGCGTTTTTCATCATCAGAACTCAATCACTTATCAAACCAGCTTTTCATTTGTTCCTCGAAACGCTGCGCTACATTTTCCCAACTGTATTTTGAAAACACCAGGGATTTTGCTTTTTCGGCAATCTGGTGGCGTTCCTTATCAGCAAGCGCACGGTTAATATCATTAATTATACTGTCGCTCGACATAGGCTCTGCGAGGTGATAGCCCGTTATGCCATCTAACACAAATTCGCTAATCCCCCCTTTTTTGCTGGCAAGAACCGCTTTTCCTGCTGCCATCGCTTCTACAGCCACCATGCAAAATGCTTCTTCAACCTGAGATGGCACAATAACCAGATCGGCTATATGATAGAAGTTATGCATCTGGTCAGGAGATTGCCCCCCAGCCATAATACAATCCGTTCCAATCTCTTTTGCGGCGTCCAGTACTTTCTTTTGATACTCTGCTTTTTCACCCTTGCGGCTTGCATAAGGGTCGCCAACAACGACAAGTTTAATATTACTTCTTAAGGTACGTAATTGTTTGAACGCCTGCAAAAGCAACAGGATGCCTTTATCAGGCGAAATTCTCCCGGCATACAAGAGAACGGTGGCATCTTCCGCAATATTTAATTGCTGACGAAGATTATCTTGTGGGTTTCTTTTATAAGTCTCAGCACAAAAACCATTAGGCACAATACTAACAGCAGCGGCGGGCAATCTTTCTTCATAAAACGCTTTAAGAAACTGACTGGGCACGATAATTTTTGCATCATTATCAGGAAGTTCTGGTTCAAATGCGTTATGCATGTGCATAACCAGTTTTGCATTCGGATTGCGCTCTCTGATCTGCCGATACAGTTTCATACTATTATGAATAACAATGACGCTATCTTCCTGGGTAGTCACTTTATCTCTAATATTAAGGATGCGCTGGGAATAGGGTAGCGGGTCGAGACGAGTCCATTTCTGAAAAAGACGCTTATAAACTTTACTAAACCCGATGTAATGAATATCACAGTTATCGTTTATTTTATTATATTCAGGATAGCCAGCATTCTTTATACAAGCAATAGCATTCGGTATTGATAGTCGTTTTGCAACCTGGTAAATCCAGGTTTCTACCGCAGCCGCACCACGAGGAGGAATTGAAAATATAGGAGTAACAGTAAATATGATTTTTTTAATCATAATAGCTATAATCCAGAATAGTTAACTTTATAGAAAAAGAAATGTTATAAAAAAAGAAATGCGTGCCGAAGCAACGCAAAATAATGATTTATCTGTGTCTAGACAATTTTATCGTAATATATTTCATCCTCAAGTTCCGAGGCTGTAATATATGGAATAATATCGTAATGAATTGCAGTATCATCTGATAAATTAAAGATATTTAAATCACTCACATTTTTTCTCATAAAAGTAAAAAATGGCAGTATTTTAAACAGATCTTTACTAAGCTCAGATGGCATAGGGCTGGTAGATTCGTCATAGAAACGTGGGCAACTCCCTGTTAAGTCAAGCCCAGAACATATAATACGGCCATACTTGAGGGAATAGGCAACCTGAATAGCGGTATAAGCAATAGTATGGCAAGAGCAATACCCGATGCTGATATCCTTGCAAAATCCAGCCAGTCGCCCTCTTTTCGAAAGAGGAACTGAAATAAGTAATGCTTTATGAACCCGCTTGAGGATATTAAATTTAATTTTCTTTAAAAAGCCCCCTTTTTCTCGGCGATAAAAGGAGCGAATAATTAAACAGTTTTCTTCAATATATTTTTGATCATCCACTGAAGCCTGTTCATACACATCAAGATTGACGATAGTGAACTGACTGTTACGGCTAAAGTTATAAAAATCTTCGCGCCGACGATGGAGGAAGCGAACATCCGTCAGAAGGTACAAAAATGGCTTGACGTTATTGTTTAGCAAATATTGAACAGAACCATTGACTGCAATGACATCTTTCATTCGTAACAAGGACAGCGGCGTCTTTCTGGACGTAGGACCAGAAAGAAAAATAATACAATCTTCAGCCGTTCTTTTCGCAATAAGTTGCAGAACATCGGCGTGAGTTATGAAGTTAACGCTGCCCATAAAAAACTCGTATGTTTATCATGCAACCTATAAATAAATGTTATATTCAATAACTAATATTACATCTCAAATTCTCTCAATTATGTCATAACGCTGCAGCAAATAAAAGTCAGTCAACCCCTTAAATTAAACCAAACGTGCTACATTGATCAGCGTTTTTCCTTACCCTTAATACGACGCAATAAATTTCGGAGTTTTTTCTTATAAATCAATAAGTAAAATCCGATATCTCTCACATTATTTTTGATACCATAATGTCTTTCTAAATCAATACGATCCTTTGCTTTTCGTTGTCTGGAAGGTCTTTTTCCGGACAAATCAATAATTCTGATCTCATTGCCTTGCAGGATAAAGTTACCTTTATGGGGATCGCCCGAAACCATACCATGCTGATGCAGAGAATATATCGACTGTTTGACTTTCCCTCTCACCTCGTCAGAAATTTCTGGCATATCAACAAGTTCAATACCTTCAATATACTCAATTATCATCACGTATGTTTTTACATAGCGTAATGTTTTAATTTCCGCCAGCAGGTAAAAATCATTAAGCGCCGTAAACCCCTCGCGCCGCACGCGATCTGTCTGATGAAAAAGCTTTTCGTAGTAATCTCCTTTTACTAACGATTTGAAAAAGCGTTCAGTATTTTTTACTTTTGGACTAAATACTTTGAGAATATATTTTCCGTAGTCTGTATTAATCAATACAACTTTTGTATCTTCTATATTACGGAAGACTTTAATAACCTGATGATTATAAGATAGAAAATCTTTGAATATCTCAATATATTTTTCACCGTCTTTTTTGACAAAGACGGTATAGTTTTTAATCTTTTTTTCAATAATCATAATGGAGATTTAGGGAGGGGAATTATTTGTGGAAAAGTTTACGATAAAGATATGCGCTTCCAGCCAGAAGGCCTTTAAAATAATGCCCCTGCACGAGAAGATGTTTATATCGCTTCTTAAATTCAACTATGGTACGCGCATCTTTTGCAGGAGAATCTTTCCAGGGCGAGTTCAGTCGTGCATTTTTATAATAGATAACTGAAGGATAATTTGCCCAGGCATGCCATGGTTTTGTAGCGCCCGTATAATGAATTAAAATAGTATTATCCTTAATTATATTGCTATATTTTTTATGTGACTTATCTTTCAACTCGCTTTTGATAGTATAAATGGTATTATATGGTCGCGGTAGAAAAATGACTTTATCCTGTAGGAGAATATTCAAAACATCCTGATCGGGATATTTAAAAGAGTCAGCTTCTTTACCTGCCAGAAGTAAAAATGCCTTTTCAGTTAAGGCATTCTCTTTCCATAATTTCAGGTTAACAAAAACCACGCCGGAGTTAAAATAACCACCTTGTAAATTAAATGCGCTTAATCTCTCATTTACCTTATTCTGGATGGAATCAACATCTTTTACTACCGCAGCAATCTTCTCTGTCAGATCAAGCTGTAGAAGATCTTGCAAAGATCCTTTACATACAACATCGGCATCCAAATAAAGTAAGGTGTTAACCTTCTTGCTGAGATAATCGAAAGCAAATAAACGAAAATACATTGCCCTCGACCATACTTTAGTTTGGGGCAATACTTCAAGGCTTTCTACTTTAATAAGATAAAGAGAAATTTTTATGTGATGCTGTACGGCTAAACGCTCTATATATTTTACAAAACACGGAGAATATGAGTCACAAATAATGTGAAAAGCGAGCGGGATATTATTGTTTAATACAACGGAAGCGATTGATACCCCCACACCATCAAGATAGTTTTCATCAACGCCATAAGAAATGTTTAATACGTTATTATCATTATTATTACTTTCATCAAAAACTTTATATTCAGCTATTTCTATCTCAGGAAATGAATCCATTACATCACCTATGGGTTTTATTCAAGAAGTTTACGTTTAAAGTAGGCTATATAGTAATTTATACCCGAAGTATAATGCTTCTGATTAAACATATGCTTTGCCGCATAACGTAACTGATGGCTAGTGACTGGATTTAAAAGTGCACAATGAGACCATGGTGAGTTGCTCTTAGCCTGCAAAAAATATTGTGACACAGGATAAGCCCCCCAACTATGCCAGGGCTTCGTTGGTCCGATATAATGAACAAATACAGTCTCAGCATCGACTGGATTAATAACTGAATCTTTTAATTCATAGTTAAGACTAAATTGTGTATTAAATTTTTTATCAACAAAACGCGCTTTATTCACTAACAATATATTTAATACATCCTGATCAAGGTGCGTTATGCGCTGTACTACCTCTGGATCTTTTAGCATTTCAATCGCTTTCTTAGAGATATTTTCTGCGGTCCAAAGAGGTATGTTAATTAAAATAAAACCGGCATTAAAATAGCCAGAAACCAGCCCAGGCGTTGCCAGGCTAACCGAGCGCTTAGTCCACCATTCCAACTCGCCTTCAGCAACGACAGCCGCAATCTCATTTTCAGCAAAATTAAGATCAATAAGTTCCTGAATACTCCCCTTACATGCAATATCTGCATCCAGATAAAGTACTCTATCTGTTTTATCTGAAAAATAATCGGCGATAATGAATCTAAAGTATGTTGCATAGGTCCAGTTTTTGGTACTGGGTAGCGATTTTAAGCGCTCACAGTCGATTAGGTAAACAACAATCTGCGTAGCGTACTGTTTTGCTAATGCCTCAAATCGCTGCTGGTCTTCAGAGCCAAAGAAATCGGTAAAAACATGGAAAGCTAACGCCTTCTCTGGGTTAGCGAGGAGAACCGATGCAATAGAGACACCACAGCCAAAAAGAAAGTTTTTATCAATCCCATAAGCTATATTAAATTTAGCAGCATCACTATGTTGTGCATAGTTATAATCTAAAGTCTGTTGAATGACTTCTTCTTCAAAATATTTTCTGCTCATAGTGATCACTTTTGTAATTTCGAGAATATTGCATTATTAAAATTTTTAAAATATAGCACATCGTAAAATCTCTCAATCGTGCCGGGAATAATATCATGCTGATATTTTACTTCACCAGAAATAACACGATTAAGGTGTCCTACAAAATCATCTATAGCCCCCGGGGTGTAAAGCTCACCATTCAAACCGGGTTTAATCATATCGCGCGGGCCAGACATACAATCAGAACTAATACACGGAATTCCATATGACATTGCTTCCAGCAGGGTCATAGGAAATCCCTCAAACGCAGAGGTAAGTAGTAACGCGGTGACATTTTTTATTTTTTGCTGTACAACTTGCCACGGCGCGCTTTGCCAACCATACCAGATCACACGCTGCTCAATACCAAGCTCCCGACTATAGGCCTGGCACTTTTCAAAATCTGAGCCATCACCAATAATATGTAGCTGCCATTCCCCTGTCGTACGAGCTAAGCCATCAAATAGATCTTTAACTCTTTTCTGCCCTTCAAATTTAAGACGCCCTACATAGAGAAATACAGCGGGTTTATCGCGCTCAGGCGGCGGCACAATGATTGTTTTAATAGAGACAGGATTATAAACGACGCTAATATCTTGCGCTGAGATACCCCGTGCCATCATCTGTTCTTTAATACCACTACTGATGGCCAGATGATAATCCGCGTACGTTATACATTCTGCATGTTTTTTATGGTCGAGCGAAAAATGCGGCCACGAGAAAATAGTAAAATGTTTACCACTTTTCTTTCGTGCTTTATTGGCATAAAGACATGAGATGACATCAATACATATCACAATATCCGGTGACGTTTCTTTCATCCATTGACTAAAATTATAAACATGCTTAGCTCGACGAAGAAAACTTAATTTTATATTTGAGAATGATTGCGCATATTTAATCTCTTTTAGCCATGCTTTATCCATTTTGTCATTACGACAAAAGAAAAACATTTCACAGTTGATCTTCGGAGAGCTATTTTCAAACGTATGGATAACGTTGCTAATAACGGTTTCCATCCCTCCAAAACCAGATACCGCTTCGCCAATAAATGCTATTTTCATATATACCCCAGAGTTAAAACCTTAATCTAAAGACTTTAGATATTAAATAGCAAAAATAGTAATATAATCCTATAGAGTAATTTTTACCTGACATTTCTCTTTTGGCTTTAAGGAGTATTCAATATCTTTATTATTTTCGATAATGGAATATATTGCCACACCTGCTGGCATTATAAAACCATGATCAAAGCAAAGAGCAATGTCCAGTCTTTTTCCAAAAAAATCATCATGTTGAATTATGTTTTTTTGGTTTGAAATATAACTTTTAATGTCAGACATTCTGTCTATCCTTGTCTCACTCATAAATTACTCACTGAGTGCATAATTATTATAATTACAGATTTTTTCTTATTGTTCTTTCTTTAATTCGAGCGGCTTTAACATCTGCCTGATGAATCAACCCCGATTCTTTTTGCAAAATCTCTCGCAGGGGGAGAGAGAAATACTCACGCATAAACCGGAATATATCTCGCTGAGTCAGGCCAATATTCATTGAAGAAAAATAAAGCCCAATTAAATCTTTGTCACGCCAGCGAAGGGGAACACGCTGGCGTATCTGCGCGCGATGCAGGTCGATTACGGAGATTTTTAAATCCTCTTCGCGACCAGTGAAAGGTAAATGCAGAAGAAAGTGGCAAATATAACAGTCGCGATGGTTAATTCCCCCGACGTGCATTTTACGTACCATAGTCGCAACACGCTTAATGATCATCCACTTCACCTGCGCGTCCGGTGGATTAACAGCCCAGTCAGCACAGTAGTCTTCAAGGCTAATGGTAGGCGTTAAATCTTCGGTGATAATAAATGATGTTCTGGTTAGCGGGTTTACGCCTTTTTCACCAAAACCAACGCCGTGCATCGTATCAACGCCCAGCTCATGTAGACGATGAATGGCGTGCCATTCTCTGTCAGCGCCCAGAACAGGCATACGTAACGAAATCAGGTTCTTCACAATTTCTTTCAGCGAAGTGCCTTTATGCCACTTCAGGAAGTAACTTTTGCCGTCCAGCTCAAACCGCAATGTTCGACGCGTCTCCAGCTCTCTGAACACTTCGCCCTGTAACGTTTTCACTTCCTCAAAAGCATCTTTACCGCGCCATAGTGTGGTTAACGGCGCTTTCAGCTCAACCATCTAAATCACCTGTAATAATATCTGCGGCCTTCTCCGGTAAGCTGTATAAATCCTGGGTATCAGCATAATACCGCGCATTTTCAGCCCAGGCGTTGCGTAAGGAAGGCTGTGTCAGCGCTTTGAGTAAAACCTCATTTAGCGCATCCTGACGGAATGGTTCAGTCATCGCTTCGCCACAGTTGGCATCCACAATATAATGTGCATAACCGCACACCGCAGTTGTCAGCACCGGCAAACCAGCAGTAATGGCTTCCAGCAAAACAATACCTGCAGCTTCCTGATAGGCTGGATGCAGTAAAAGGTCGGCTGCCGCCATTAACTCCGCGATATCATTACGTCCGGAGAAAAAATGCACATTCGTGCCGACGCCGCTTCTTTCAGCCAGTGCTGCAAACTTCTTCGGCTTATCCTGCCCGACAACATAGAGCACCGTATTTTGCCGTAAAGATTCGGGTAGCGATGCCAGCGCTTCAATAGAGCGATCCACACCTTTACGGGTGAAGTCAGACCCTACTTGCAACAGTAATTTTTGCTGTTCTGAGATACCATTTTTCTGACGATAAATTTGACGACTGTTCGGGATCTGTTGGCTATATTTTCTGTCCGGGTAAATCCCCGGAGGAAGAATATGGAAACGCTCCGCTTCAGTCTGATAATGTTTTTGGAAGTCAGCAATCTGCTTATTCGTCAGCATTAATAGTTGCGTCTGCTTGCCGTGTTCAAACGTGGCGCGTTCAAAAGCAGCATAATGCCGATAGCGTGATGTCAGGCGATAGAAAAAACCTTTTTCCTGTGCGACTTTTTCGGCGTAACACACGTCTGCGGCGTAATACACATCAAGGCCTGGCATCTTATTGAACCCAACCACCCGATCGACAGGATGGTCGCGCAAATGGTGTTGCACCCAGGCATAATATTCTGCGTTACGACCGTGGTTCGTCCGGGATTTAACCGGCACGCGGATTAATTCAAAGTTATCCGGGCATTCCCCTTCCCATGACTGAGTATAAACACGAACCTGATGCCCTCGCGCCGCCACGGTTTGGGCAATGCGCATAAAATCACGCTGCAGACCGCCAAAAGGAAAATACTTATATAAGCAAAAGGCAACTCTCATAGCAGGCTGTCCAAATCTATGGCGCGTGCCTCATGCGGCAGCATTTTTTCCGTCGCGGCGATAACATCTTCAGCCGGAATCACGGAAAGGTATTTTTTATTACGATCAAGCTCATGCCGTTCAGGCATCGGCTGATAATTTCCTGCCCAAAACTGAATGATGTCGTCGGTCCAGGGACGCCAGAACACATGATCCGTCGCGCCGAAAAGGCAAATGACCGGCGTTTTGACTGCTGCGGCAATATGACCAGGGGCCGAATCAACGCCGATAAAGAGATCCGCATGGTCAATCAACGCGCCCAATTCAGGAAAGCGAGTTTTACCCGCCAGACCAGTAACCGGTTTTGTTTCACAGCCGCGTGCAATAGCATCCACGCAGGCCATCTCGTCTGCGGCCGGGCCTGACGTCAGTACAACTTGATAACCGCGGCGCTGCACGGCATCAATAACCTGCGAGAATTTATCATTATCCCAGCACTTAAATAGCTGCCGTGCCGTAGGCTGAATAACAACATATTGTCGGATCACACCAAGTTGTTTGAGCTGTTGTCGCATGTTTTCCCAATGTTCCGGGCGATAGCTCATGGTGGTTTCCGTGACATACTGTTTTAGCGCTAACGGCTTTAGCGCGGATAATGTGCGATCAACAGCATGTTCTCCCGCATAAGGTACTAAATGCGTAAAGCTCTTTTTCCATAAAGCAGACTGACGATTACCGAAATCCTGCGAGATTTTTATTTTTGCGTTTAAAAAACGCACAATAAGCGCCACGCTCCACTGATCGGTGAGATTGACGACCAGATCATACGAGTTAGCACGCAATTTTTTGATTAACGATAGCGCGTTTTTGATCTTCTCTTTTGTTCCTGCGCCTTTGTTACTGATGCCGTAGAGTGCATTAATCTCCGGATTTTCCGACAATATCGGTATAGTGTTCTGGTAAAGAAGCACATCGATTTTTGCATCGGGATAATTCTGCTTCAGCGTGCTGATGACAGGAGTGGTAAGTAACATGTCTCCATGAAAACGCATTTTTATAATCAGAATTCTTCGAAATGGCTTTTCCACAAGCGACTCTTTGGTTGAAATTGTCCGGATAAATAAGCAGAAAAAAGCACGCTACCGCCCCAGGCTCACAGCAACCCGATGGCTAATACCGCACTCATTTTAGATGCGCTAGTGTAACACTTCTTTCGCAGCAATCCGATACGAATAATTTTTATACACAATCATTTTTTTAATCATAAATTCAAAGAGATATTAATTTATCCCTCTCTTGTGAATGGTCATTCCCATTGTCTGGGGCGACAAGGGCGGCAAATTTCAATGGATTGCGTAAAAATGCAAAAATAATGGGGTTCAGCGCCTGGAATCCTCGCTTCTGAGCCAATTTGGCGCAAAAATGGGAAAAGTAATGGTAAAGCCCAGGCTAAATACATAGAATCCCCAGCACATCCATAAGTCAGCTATTTACTATGCTCGAATTGCTTTACACCGCTCTTCTCTACCTTATTCAGCCTCTGATCTGGATACGGCTTTGGGTGCGTGGACGTAAAGCGCCGGCCTATCGTAAACGTTGGGGTGAACGCTACGGATTCTACCGCCGTCCGTTGAAACCGGGCGGAATCATGCTGCATTCCGTCTCGGTGGGCGAAACTCTGGCGGCCATCCCATTGGTCCGCGCTCTACGTCATCGCTATCCCGATCTGCCTATTACCGTAACGACCATGACGCCGACCGGCTCGGAGCGCGTCCAGTCTGCCTTTGGCAACGATGTTCAGCACGTTTACTTACCTTATGATTTGCCCGATGCGCTCAATCGTTTCCTCAATAAGATTGATCCTAAGCTGGTATTGATCATGGAGACTGAGCTCTGGCCAAATCTGATTGCTGCGCTGCACAAACGTCATATTCCGCTGGTTATCGCTAATGCGCGGCTTTCCGCCCGCTCCGCCGCGGGTTATGCGAAGCTTGGCAAGTTTGTCCGTACGCTCCTGCGCCGTATCACCCTGATTGCCGCGCAAAACGAAGAAGATGGCGAACGCTTTGTGGCATTGGGCGCGAAGAACAATCAGGTCACGGTCACCGGCAGTCTGAAATTTGATATTTCAGTTACGCCGCAGCTGGCGGCTAAAGCCGTTACGCTACGCCGCCAGTGGGCGCCGCACCGTCCGGTCTGGATTGCCACCAGCACCCACGATGGCGAAGAGAGTATTGTTATCGCCGCTCACCAGGCGTTATTACATCAATTCCCGAATTTATTACTGATTCTGGTGCCCCGCCATCCGGAGCGTTTCCCGGATGCTATCAATCTTGTGCGCCAGGCAGGGTTAAGCTACATCACTCGCTCTTCGGGCGAAGTACCGTCCGCCAGCACTCAGGTCGTGGTAGGCGATACCATGGGCGAATTAATGTTGCTCTATGGCATTGCCGATCTCGCCTTTGTTGGTGGTTCGCTGGTTGAACGCGGCGGTCATAACCCGCTGGAGGCCGCCGCTCATGCGATTCCGGTACTGATGGGTCCGCATACCTTTAACTTTAAAGATATTTGCGCCCGTCTGGATCAGGCGAGCGGACTTATCACGATTACCGATGCGGCTACGCTGGCAAAAGAAGTTTCCTCTTTACTGACCGACGCTGATTATCGTAATTTCTACGGACGTCACGCAGTTGAAGTGCTGTATCAAAATCAGGGCGCGCTCCAGCGTCTGCTGCAACTGCTGGAACCTTATCTGCCACCGAAAACGCATTGAGGACTGTCATGCAAAAACGGGCGATTTATCCAGGTACGTTTGATCCGATTACTAACGGTCATCTCGATATTGTGACGCGCGCAACGCAGATGTTCGACCATGTCATTCTGGCCATCGCCGCCAGCCCCGGCAAGAAACCCATGTTCACCTTGGACGAACGTGTGGCGCTGGCGCAAAAAGCGACCGCACACCTGGGTAACGTAGAGGTGGTGGGCTTTAGCGACCTGATGGCCAATTTCGCCCGCGACAGACAGGCGAATATCCTGATTCGTGGTCTGCGCGCGGTGGCGGATTTTGAATATGAAATGCAGTTGGCGCATATGAATCGCCATCTGATGCCGCAACTGGAAAGCGTTTTTCTGATGCCGTCCAAAGAGTGGTCGTTTATCTCATCGTCGCTGGTCAAAGAAGTGGCGCGCCATCAGGGCGATGTGACCCACTTTCTGCCGGACAATGTGCATCAGGCGCTAATGGATAAGTTGAAATAAGTATCCTTCCTTGCCGGCCTGGCGTTTTACTTCTGACAGTGACGGCAATAGAACGTCGCACGCTGTGCGTGTTTCGTTGCGACTATCGGCGTACCGCATACCCGACACGGCTCGCCTTTGCGCCCGTACACCTGCAACTCCTGCGCAAAATAGCCCGGTTTCCCATCGCTTTGCAGAAAATCCTTCAGCGTTGTCCCGCCTTGTTCAATAGAGCGCAGCAAAACGGCTTTAATCACCCGCGCCAGCAGATCGCACTCCTCTGTCGAGAGTGACGACGCCAGGCGGTCAGGGTGAATACCAGCGGCAAACAGCGACTCGCTGGCGTAGATATTCCCCACGCCGACCACCAGCTTGTTATCCATCAGCCAGGGTTTAATCGCCGTCTTCTTCTTCGCGCATTTCTGCTGCAAATATTCGCCATTAAACTCATCGCTTAGCGGCTCCGGTCCCAGATGCGCCAGTACGTTATGCCCTTCCAGCTCTTTGGTCCATAACCAGGCGCCAAAGCGGCGAGGATCGGTATAACGTAGAATTTTGCCGTTGCTCATCACCAAATCGACATGGTCGTGCTTTTCCGCCGGCAGCGCTTCCGGCAGTATCCGCAAGCTTCCCGACATCCCCAGGTGAATAATTATCCAGCCGTCAGGCAACTCCAGCAGTAGATATTTAGCACGACGCTGAACGCTAAGGACGGGTGTATCGCTCAGACGATAAATTTCGTCTGAAACCGGCCAGCGCAGACGACCGTTACGGATATGGGCGTGCAGGATAGTAGCGCCAACTAAATGGGGTTCAATACCCCGGCGGCTGGTTTCAACTTCGGGTAATTCAGGCATAACGTCTCCGGCTGTGTGGCAGGTCTCATTAATATGGGGACGGCCAGAAAACAAAAAACCCCGCCGAAGCGAGGTTTTTGTTACATCAAAGCGAGAATTATTTGATTTTCGCTTCTTTGTAGATCACGTGCTGACGGACAACTGGATCGAATTTTTTCAGTTCCAGTTTTTCCGGCTTAGTACGTTTGTTCTTCGTCGTGGTATAGAAGTGACCAGTACCAGCAGAAGAAACCAGCTTGATTTTCTCACGAATACCTTTAGCCATGATTTATTTCCTCTTAGTACTTAGTACTTTTCGCCACGGGCACGCAGTTCAGACAGAACTGTTTCGATGCCTTTTTTATCGATGATACGCATACCTTTAGCAGATACACGCAGGGTGACAAAACGCTTCTCGCTCTCAACCCAGAAACGGTGAGAGTGCAGGTTAGGCAGGAAACGGCGTTTAGTCGCGTTCAGTGCGTGGGAACGGTTGTTACCGGTCACCGGACGCTTGCCAGTAACTTGGCAGACTCGGGACATGTCTATTCTCCAAAAATCAAATTAGCTCGAGCTTCGTATGGGGTATCGGCGCCTCGTCAGGCTTTACAGCCTGGTCATCGCGCAGTTCTATTGAACTCTCGATTGCCAGGCCCAAATGCCAAACCCGAGATTCTCAAAGGTGGCGTAGTATACGCTGACCCGGCGATATGCTCAAGTCCCGAACAGACAAAGATCCCGATGGATCGCGCAAAGAATCTTAAATCCAGCCGCGTTCGGCAAAAGAAACGTACTCTCCGCGCCCAATTATCAGGTGATCGAGCACCCGGATATCCATAAACTGGCAACTCTTTATCACGCGCTCAGTGATAAGTTTATCTGCTTTACTTGGCTCTGCGCAGCCTGAAGGGTGGTTATGCGCCAGAATGACCGCTGAAGCATTGAGTTTAATCGCTTCCCGAACAATCTCACGCGGATGCACCTCTACGTGGTTAAGCGTGCCGGAAAACAGGCGGCTGTGCTGAAGCACCCGGTGCTGGGCATCAAGGAAGATCACCAGAAAGATCTCACGCTCTTCGCCCGTCAGTTGGCTTTGCAGAAATTCCCGCGTCATTTCCGGACTCAGCAACGCACTTTCCTCATTCATGCGCACGCTGTAATAGCGCCTTGCCAGCTCAGCAATGCCTTTCAACTGCGCGAATTTCGCCAGGCCGATGCCGTTTACGCCGCGAAACTGCGCAAAGTCCGCCGACAGCAGGCCATACAGCGACCCAAAGTGCTGCAATATCTCTTTTGCCAACGTCATAACATCTTTTCCCGGCGTGCCGGTACGTAAAAAAAGCGCCAGCAGCTCCACATCGCTGAGGGAAGCAATGCCGGATCTGAGCATTTTTTCACGCGGTAATAATTCGTCCAACGTATCCATACGCGCACCTCCTTTTTTAAGGAAGCGGCATAGTGGCACAGCCTTTGGGAGAGATCGACGCCCCGATTTTGTTCTTGCGTAGCGCCTCGCAAAGTGGAGCGCAGGCAAAGACACGACGCCGTAGAGATTGTGATAAAATAGCCGCCTTTCAAAGTCACCCAACAGGAAAGACATGATGAGCCTGGCCGGTAAAAAAATTGTTCTCGGCGTTAGCGGCGGTATCGCTGCGTATAAAACGCCGGAGCTGGTGCGCCGTTTACGTGAGCGCGGCGCTGACGTGCGCGTGGCAATGACCGAGGCGGCAAAAGCCTTTATTACCCCCCTGAGCTTACAGGCAGTGTCGGGCTATCCCGTATCCGACAGTCTGCTTGACCCTGCCGCCGAAGCTGCGATGGGGCATATCGAGTTGGGGAAATGGGCCGACCTGGTGATTCTTGCTCCCGCGACCGCCGATCTGATCGCCCGTGTAGCATCGGGTATGGCTAATGATTTAGTCTCCACCATCTGCCTGGCGACGCCAGCCCCGGTGGCCGTTCTTCCGGCCATGAACCAACAGATGTACCGCGCTGCCGCCACGCAACATAATCTGGAGGTGCTCGCCTCTCGCGGCCTGTTCATTTGGGGGCCGGATAGCGGCAGTCAGGCGTGCGGCGATGTAGGCCCAGGCCGAATGCTGGACCCATTAGTTATCGTTGATAAGGCCGCCGCGCATTTCGCTGCCGTCAACGATTTGCGACATCTTAATATCATGATTACGGCAGGCCCGACGCGCGAACCGCTCGACCCGGTGCGTTATATTTCCAACCACAGCTCCGGTAAAATGGGCTTCGCTATTGCGGCGGCCGCAGCGCGTCGCGGCGCAAATGTCACGCTGGTCTCCGGTCCCGTTTCGTTACCGACGCCGCCTTTTGTAAAACGGGTTGATGTCATAACCGCGCTGGACATGGAAGCCGCTGTTCAGGCCGCCGTTCAACAGCAGCACATTTTCATTAGCTGCGCCGCCGTGGCTGACTATCGCGCAGAGACTATCGCCAGTGAAAAAATCAAAAAACAGGCGGCGCAAGGTGATGAATTACTAATAAAAATGGTCAAAAACCCGGACATTGTCGCCGGGGTGGCCGCACTCAGTGACAATCGACCCTACGTTGTTGGGTTTGCCGCGGAAACGAATAATGTGGAAGAATACGCCCGGCAAAAACGTATCCGTAAAAACCTTGACCTGATTTGTGCAAATGATGTTTCACTTTCAAATCAAGGATTTAATAGCGATAAAAACGCTTTACACCTTTTCTGGCAGGATGGAGATAAAGTCTTACCGCTTGAGCGAAAAGAACTCCTGGGCCAATTATTACTCGACGAGATCGTGACCCGTTATGATGAAAAAAATCGACGTTAAGATTCTGGACCCGCGTGTTGGTCAGCAGTTTCCGCTGCCGACTTATGCTACTTCTGGTTCTGCCGGGCTTGACCTGCGCGCCTGTCTCGACGACGCCGTAGAACTGGCGCCTGGCGCAACGACGTTGGTACCTACCGGACTGGCCATTCATATCGCCGATCCATCACTGGCGGCAGTCATGTTGCCGCGTTCGGGCCTGGGCCATAAACATGGTATCGTGCTGGGCAACCTGGTCGGGCTGATTGATTCCGATTATCAGGGGCAACTGATGGTTTCGATCTGGAACCGTGGTCAGGACAGTTTTACCATTGAACCGGGCGAACGTATCGCGCAAATGGTGTTTGTTCCGGTCGTTCAGGCCGAATTTAATCTGGTGGAAGCATTTGACGCCACCGAACGTGGCGAGGGCGGCTTCGGTCATTCTGGCCGTAAGTAAATTTTACGCATCCCCATAACGTCATAATACTGCCGCAAGCGCTGAGTTTGCGGTTATAGCGTGGGTGCTCGCCTGGCAAGTGCTTATTTTCAGGGGTATTTTGTAACATGGCAGAAAAACAAACTGCGAAAAGGAATCGTCGCGAAGAAATACTTCAGTCACTGGCGCTGATGCTTGAATCCAGCGATGGAAGCCAACGCATCACGACGGCAAAACTGGCGGCTTCGGTCGGCGTTTCCGAAGCGGCGCTATACCGCCATTTTCCCAGCAAGACCCGCATGTTCGATAGCCTGATTGAGTTTATCGAAGATAGTCTGATTACCCGTATCAATCTGATTTTAAAAGATGAAAAAAACACCAGCACGCGTTTGCGCCTGATTGTGTTGCTGATTCTGGGTTTTGGCGAACGCAACCCTGGCCTGACGCGCATTCTTACCGGGCACGCGCTGATGTTTGAACAGGATCGCCTGCAGGGGCGCATTAATCAGCTTTTTGAACGCATCGAAGCGCAGCTCCGCCAGGTGCTACGAGAAAAAAGAATGCGTGAAGGCGAAGGCTACACGACGGATGAAAATCTGCTGGCAAGCCAACTGTTAGCCTTCTGTGAAGGGATGCTTTCACGGTTCGTACGTAGCGAATTTAAATACCGCCCAACGGACGATTTCGACGCCCGCTGGCCGCTCATTGCCGCTCAGCTACAGTAACGCTGGCTGGATAGAGGCTCACGCCTTATCCAGGCGACAGAAACATAAGCCCGGTAAAGCGCCACCGGGCAATTCGCTTACACGCCAAATTCTTCCCGGTATGCTCGCACAGCCGCCAGATGCTCAGCCATATCAGGTTTTTCTTCCAGATAGGCAATCAGGTCTTTCAGCGTAATGATGGAGATAACCTTACAACCATAGTCGCGCTCCACTTCCTGAATCGCGGAAATCTCGCCGCGGCCACGTTCCTGACGATCCAGCGAAATCAGTACGCCAGCCAGCGTAGCCCCGTGCGCCTGAATAATCTCCATCGACTCGCGAATCGCCGTACCTGCGGTAATCACGTCATCCACCAGCATCACGCGGCCCTGTAGCGCGCTGCCCACCAGACTCCCGCCTTCGCCATGATCTTTTGCCTCTTTGCGGTTAAAGCAGTACGGCAGGTCTTTATCGTGATGTTCCGCCAGCGCAACCGCCGTCGTCGTCGCGATCGGAATACCTTTGTACGCGGGGCCAAACAGCAGATCAAATTCAATACCGGAATCCACCAGCGCTTCGGCATAAAAACGGCCTAACAACGCCAGGTCGCGCCCGGTATTAAACAGCCCGGCGTTGAAGAAATAGGGGCTTTTGCGCCCGGATTTCAGCGTAAACTCGCCAAACTTTAGTACCTGCTTGTTAAGCGCAAACTCAATAAACTGGCGCTGATACGGTTTCATGGATTCGCTCCTTTTCTTACTTTCATCATTTACGAAATTTACGGACAAAAAAAAGGCGACTTTTCAGTCGCCTTAAAATCAATTTTCTAACGCCGCCTTCTGCGTCGCCACAATGGATTCAATTCCCCCTCGGGCCAGCGCCAACAAAGTGAGAAGTTCTTCATGGCTGAACGGCTCGCCTTCCGCGGTACCCTGTACTTCAATAATACGGCCGTCTTCAGTCATCACGACGTTCATGTCGGTTTCTGCGGCGGAATCTTCAACATATTCCAGATCGCAGATCGCTTCGCCGTTAACGATGCCTACGGAAACCGCCGCCACCATGCCTTTCATCGGGTTGGTTTTCAGCTTACCGTTGGCAACCAATTTATTCAGCGCATCCGCCAACGCCACGCAGGCGCCGGTAATAGACGCTGTACGCGTACCGCCATCGGCCTGGATTACATCGCAGTCCAGCGTAATGGTAAATTCGCCGAGCGTTTTCAGATCGACCGCCGCACGCAGCGCACGCGCGATCAAACGCTGAATTTCCATAGTACGGCCGCCCTGCTTACCCTTTGCCGCTTCGCGCGCGTTACGGGTATGGGTAGCGCGAGGCAACATGCCATACTCTGCGGTGATCCACCCCTGGCCTTGTCCTTTCAGAAAACGTGGAACGCCTTCTTCAATGGAGGCAGTGCACAACACTTTGGTATCTCCAAATTCGACCAGTACCGAGCCTTCAGCGTGTTTTGTATAGTTACGGGTCAGGGTTACGGGACGCACCTGATTAGCGCTACGGCCTGCTGGACGCATATTGAGATCTCCGGCTTAAAACGAATGTGGCTGCGCATTATACGGACTTCCGATGGTTATTCCTATCCTGACAAGGCCTGGATAGCTATAATCCCCTCATCTCTCCTTTAAAAACGGGAACATCTATGATCCGCAGTATGACCGCCTACGCCCGGCGTGAAATCAAGGGTGAATGGGGTAGCGCGACCTGGGAAATGCGCTCGGTAAACCAGCGTTATCTGGAAACTTACTTTCGTCTGCCGGAACAGTTCCGTAGTCTTGAACCCGTCGTGCGCGAACGCATTCGTACACGCCTGACGCGCGGCAAAGTCGAATGTATGCTGCGTTTTGAACCCGATGCCAGCGCGCAAGGCGAGCTTATTCTGAATGAAAAGCTCGCGAAACAATTAGTTAGCGCCGCAAACTGGGTCAAAATGCAGAGCGACGAAGGGGAAATCAATCCGGTTGATATTTTGCGCTGGCCAGGTGTCATGGCGGCGCAAGAGCAGGATCTGGACGCGATTGCCGCAGAAATTTTAGCCGCACTGGACGGTACGCTGGATGACTTTATCGTCGCGCGCGAAACGGAAGGCCAGGCGCTGAAAGCGCTGATTGAACAACGGCTGGAAGGCGTCAGCGCCGAAGTAGCGAAAGTCCGCGCGCATATGCCGGAAATCCTGCAATGGCAGCGTGAGCGCCTGGTCGCGAAGCTGGAAGATGCTCAGGTTCAGTTGGAAAACAACCGTCTGGAGCAAGAGCTGGTGATGATGGCGCAACGCATTGATGTGGCGGAAGAGCTGGATCGTCTGGAAGCGCACGTCAAAGAGACTTACAACATTCTGAAGAAAAAAGAGGCGGTAGGTCGCCGTCTGGACTTTATGATGCAAGAATTTAACCGTGAGTCGAACACCCTGGCCTCCAAATCCATCAACGCTGATGTAACTAACTCCGCTATTGAATTAAAAGTGTTGATCGAGCAAATGCGCGAGCAAATCCAGAATATTGAATAATTCTGGCGCTCAATATGTCACAGAGCCCGCCTTATGCGGGCTCTCGCGTTTATCGGTAGTACGTTTTTAATTTCCGGCGAATAGCGTCGATAAGGCGTCGCTTCCACTCTACCGTTGAAGCCCGATACTGCATAAAAATAGCGCCTTCCGCCTGCTCCCCGGCAAGCGGCAGGACAAAAAGACCGCGCTTATCGGATAAATTTTCATACCAGGGGCGCGGTACAATCGCCATTAGCGGCGCCGACTGGACAGCAGGCGCAAGTTGACTGTAATCATGACAAACAAACGCCAGCGGACGTTCAAACCCGGCACGAGCCTGCTGCCTGTCCAGTTCGTTGTTCTCTTTTGTCCACGGCAAACAGTAAATGTGTTGATAATGCTGCAGATCAGCAAAATTCAACGCTGTGGCATTCTCCAGACGTGAACGCAATGGCGCGCCATAAACCGCGATCAAACGCGTAGTCCCCACCCGCTCGTAATGCAGAGCGCTGACCTGCTTTTGATGGTCGCCAATTGCCAGCACCAAATCAACCGAGCTATCCAACAGTTCATCACGCCAGGGTCGGCGGGCAAAAGGAAGGCACTCGATCACCGCCTGATGAAGATGACCTTTCTCTGCGAGAACAGGCGTAAGCAGCGCGTTCAATGCGGGAGGAAGTACCACCCGGAAACAACGGGAGCCGTTCTCTTTATCGCCAAACAGCTCCTCATTAAGCGAAACAAACACAGGCGCCAATTTGTCACGCAGCGCCTGCGCATAAGGCGTAGCAATCTGGCGGTTCCCTTCCCGTCGAAACAACGGATCGTTTAGCGCATCGCGCAATCTCATTAGCGCATGACTTACCGCAGAAGGCGACAAAGCCAGCTTTTGCGCCGTTTTCCCCGTAGAGCTCGTCTCCAGCAGCACATACAGTACTTTTAACAGGTTCATATCCATTTGCAGCAAGTTCATTAAACGTCTCTCTTATTGAACCTAGCTAAATTACTGCCAGGTATACTGCGGGCGCTTCAATCAGGAGAACATTATGAATCGCTATGCATTATTCTTTGTATGTATATTTTCAACATCAGCACTTCCTGCCATGGCGGCATTAGATCCTTCACAACCGTTATCACCCGCGCCTCCGTTATCACTGTTTAAAGCGTGGGCTAAGCCTATAAAGCCGTTTCAAATCACAGAAGGCGTGTGGTATGTCGGCACGAAAAATCTCTCTTCTATTCTGCTGACCACTCCGGCAGGGCATATTCTTATTGATGCGGGGTTGGATGAAAGCGCACCGCAAATTAAAGCGAATATTGAAGCGGCAGGATTCCGCCTCACAGACGTGCGCTATCTGTTGAACAGCCATGCGCGGCTGGATCAAGCGGGGGGCATGGCACGTTTGAAAGCGTGGAGCGGCGCACAATTGGTCGCCAGCCAACCCAACGCCGATCAGATGGCGAGGGGTGGACGAGAGGATTTTGCGCTTGGCGATGCGCTCCCCTTCCCGCCCGTCACCACCGATAAAATTATCCACCACCAGGAAAGCATCATCCTCGGAGGGATAACCGTGACAGCGCTATTCACGCCTGGGCATCTACCCGGCTCAACCTCCTGGCGCGTAACGCTCCGCAACGGCAAGACACTAATTTACGCTGACAGTCTCGCCACGCCCGACTATCTGCTGATTAACAACAAAAATTACCCTGACCTGGTTACTGATATTCAGGGTAGCTTTAAGACACTGGCCGCCCAGCATGTCGATATCTTTATTGCCAATAAAGGTGACCGCTTCGGGCTACTGGAGAAACGACAGCAACTTCGCAACGGCGATACGCAGGCATTCTTTGATTCCAATGGCTTGCAACAGTATGTAGAACGCTCGCGTCAGCGCTTCATCACACAACTTACCGCACAGCAGCCATAATGAAATGACTCACTGGCGGCGCGTCCAGGGCGCCGTTCAGGTAATTTATCTAAGTCAAAATAGAAAAACCTCGCATACAATAAACCACAAAAATGATGTTCAATTTATTGATATTTATAATAAATAATTATTAATCATAAATTTAAAATCATTACTAAAATTTATTAATCGTGTAATGCCTTAGAAAATCTCAATCGTGATACAGCGCACAAATCGTTAATCTTCGCCCCCAGTAAATTAGGGGGAAATCATGCTGTTGCACGTTCTTTATTTAATTGGCATCACTGCCGAGGCCATGACGGGCGCACTCGCTGCGGGTCGTCGTCGCATGGATACATTCGGCGTAATTATTATTGCTACCGCCACCGCCATTGGTGGAGGCTCGGTTCGCGACATTCTGCTCGGTCACTATCCGCTGGGTTGGGTGAAGCATCCCGAATATGTCATTATTGTGGCGACTGCCGCTGTATTGACCACCATTGTTGCCCCCGTCATGCCCTATTTACGCAAGCTTTTCCTGGTACTTGACGCGCTGGGGTTGGTGGTTTTCTCTATTATTGGCGCTCAGATAGCCCTTGATATGGGCGAAGGGCCAATTATCGCCGTGGTAGCCGCCGTCACTACCGGCGTCTTTGGCGGCGTGCTCCGCGATATGTTCTGCAAACGCATTCCACTGGTGTTTCAAAAAGAGCTATATGCCGGCATTTCGTTCGCCTCGGCGGTGCTCTATATTGCGCTGCAACATTACGTCATGAATCCGGATGTCGTCGTTATCTCTACGCTACTGTTTGGCTTTACAGCAAGGTTATTAGCGCTACGTCTTAAACTTGGCCTGCCGGTATTTTATTACCGCCATGAAGGGCACTAAGACCCAAATCCGGGAATATGCTGAGCAGCCAGCCATCTGCTCAGCGTTTTGATCTGCGGATTATCCCGCCAGTCGATAACTCTCCCGGCACGACGCTCGCCCGTCGCTGGTAACTGCCGCCAGTGTTGCTCTGTTCGCATTAATAACTGCTCCCATGAACGATCGCCGCTGGCCTGTAATGCAGCCTGCGTTAAGGGGATATCCATCGCCATGATCCAGCGGGTAAACGACTGCCGGCGCGCCAGGTTAAATTGCCGCCATATCTGCTCGCTTTTTCCTTTAGCAAAGCCTGGCGTGTTGGCTATTTGCGCTGACGTCAGGGTAAGCCAGGAGAAGATATGCTCAAAGCGATGCGTCTGATGCAAGGCCCGCCAGCTGGCTTCACCCATTCCGTCCAGACCCAACGCCGACCGTGACCCCAGCCATATCAGCCTGGAGATAAACTGTTCCTGACACGTTGCCGACGCGTAAAAGCAGGTCAGCGAGTTGAAATGGCTATCAGGCGGTACAGGCTTACTCCGCTCACGACTCCGCCAGACGACCTCATCAAGCCGGGGAATGCCTTGCCCGGCCAGACTCACCAGGATCTGATCGCCCGGCGCGATATCCCACGCTTCCCAACGTTTCACAGAACCGATATTGACCCGCTGAACCCGCTTATCATCCAATATAACGGGGACAAGCGACGCTACTACGGTAATTTTGCCGCTTTTCCCCACCGAGAACTGAATAGCGCTCACTTGCGCGACCTGCGCTACTGGCGGATATTTCCATGCTGCCAGCCAGTCGCCCTGCCCGGGTCGCCAGTGTTGTGACGCAGGTTCTTTAGCCATGCGTATCACTACGCCATCCGTTACAAAGGGTAATGCTGACGTCAGCCATGACTGGCGCGCCCGCTCGACCTCGCTGGCATCTTTTACCGCCAGGGTATATTTATTCGTCAGACTGAATCCAGCCTTAGCAAGTTGGCTTAATCTTTCGGGCATATTTGCCGGACCGTCCGGCCACGCCCAAATAAAAATACCCAACGAATTTAGCGCGGAGGCGTTATCCTGGCGCATTAACATTCCTGCGACTTTCGAGCGCGCATTCATCCCGCCCATCCGTTGCTGGATATGTCCCTCGCGCTGTAGAAAGATTTCGCCCTGCAACACCGCGTTAGCAAGCGCGCCTTGTGTTGTCTGCGGTATAGAGGGGATCAGGCGAATTTTTGGCGTCCAGTCCTCGCCTTGTAGTCCGTTACCCCGGCTAATGGCCCTGGTCAGTTTACCGTTTTGATAAACCAGTGTTACCGCTACGCCATCCACTTTTGGCTGTACCCAAAGCTCGCTGCGCCCGCGCATCCACTGTTCTACCGCCTGTCGGTCCGCGAGTTTACGTACGCCCGTGTGTGCAACAGGGTGCATTGTTGTACCGTTTAACGGCGGTGAAACCGGAGTAGATGAAACATCCTGACCAACACAGCGTTGCCACTGAACCAGCCTTGCGCTGAGCTGGTCGTACACACTATCGTCAACCGCGCTAACACCTTGTTTCCAGTAGATGTCATTCCAGTCAGCGAGCTGTTGCTGTAAACGGGTGATTTCTTCAGCGGCCCTTGCTGGCGGCCAGGCCGGGCAAAGCGCCCCACTCTGCGAATGCCACAATAAAATTCCCCACGCCATACTTTTCCATAATCTCATCACAACCTCCTGCGCACATTGCCCGGCAGGTATAGCGCTTTAGTGAATAAAAACCGACAGGTAAAAATGCACCATCCGAGCCGCTTTCCAGATTTTTTGGTGGGTTGCTGCAACGACGCGATAAAAGCGGAAAAAGGGACGCAAAATGCAATAATCTGGCGCAAAAAGTGTGACAAAGACTACGTCGCATAACGGCGATGTGTATAATAAGCCCGTATCAAGGCTCTATTTCGATAATCACAGACGTAAGATACTCATGGCTCAAGGTACGCTTTATATTGTTTCTGCCCCCAGTGGCGCGGGTAAATCCAGCCTGATTCAGGCTTTATTAAAAACCCAACCGTTGTATGACACTCAGGTTTCCGTTTCACATACCACGCGCGCGCCGCGTCCGGGTGAAGTGCACGGTGAGCACTATTTCTTTGTAAATCATGATGAGTTTAAAACCATGATTGGCAGGGAGGCGTTTCTGGAGCACGCGGAAGTGTTTGGCAATTACTACGGCACTTCGCGCGAAACCATTGAGCAAGTGCTGGCAACCGGCGTTGATGTTTTTCTGGATATCGACTGGCAGGGCGCCCAGCAAATTCGCGAAAAGATGCCGCAAGCACGCAGCATTTTTATTTTGCCGCCATCAAAGATCGAATTGGATCGCCGTTTACGCGGCCGCGGGCAAGATAGCGAAGAAGTCATTGCCAAACGAATGGCGCAAGCGGTTGCAGAAATGAGCCATTACGCCGAATATGATTATCTTATTGTGAATGACGACTTTGATACCGCGTTAAGCGACTTGAAAACCATCATTCGCGCTGAACGTCTGCGTATGAGCCGCCAAAAGCAGCGTCATGACGCTTTAATCAGCAAATTGTTGGCAGACTGAACCCACTTTCAGTATCATGCCCAGTCATTTCTTCACCTGTGGAGCATTTTAAGTATGGCACGCGTAACTGTTCAGGACGCTGTAGAGAAAATTGGTAACCGTTTTGACCTGGTACTGGTCGCCGCGCGTCGCGCTCGTCAGATGCAGGTAGGCGGAAAGGATCCGCTGGTACCGGAAGAAAACGATAAAACTACCGTTATCGCGCTGCGCGAAATCGAAGAAGGTCTGATTAACAACCAGATCCTCGACGTCCGCGAGCGCCAGGAACAGCAAGAGCAGGAAGCCGCTGAATTACAAGCCGTTACCGCTATTGCTGAAGGTCGTCGTTAATCACAAAGCGGGTCGCCCTTGTATCTGTTTGAAAGCCTGAATCAACTGATTCAAACCTACCTGCCGGAAGACCAGATTAAGCGTCTTCGGCAGGCGTATCTCGTTGCACGTGACGCTCACGAGGGCCAGACACGTTCAAGCGGTGAACCCTATATCACGCACCCGGTAGCGGTGGCCTGTATTCTGGCCGAGATGAAACTCGACTACGAAACGCTGATGGCCGCTCTGCTGCATGACGTGATTGAAGATACCCCCGCCACCTATCAGGACATGGAACAGCTTTTCGGTAAAAGCGTTGCCGAGCTGGTAGAGGGGGTGTCGAAACTTGATAAGCTCAAGTTCCGCGATAAGAAAGAGGCGCAGGCCGAAAACTTTCGCAAAATGATTATGGCGATGGTGCAGGATATCCGCGTCATTCTCATTAAGCTTGCTGACCGTACCCATAACATGCGCACGCTGGGCTCGTTACGCCCGGATAAACGTCGTCGTATTGCCCGTGAAACGCTGGAAATCTACAGTCCTCTGGCGCACCGTTTAGGTATTCATCACATCAAAACCGAGCTGGAAGAGCTGGGCTTTGAAGCGCTGTATCCCAATCGTTACCGCGTCATCAAAGAAGTGGTAAAAGCGGCGCGCGGCAACCGTAAAGAGATGATCCAAAAAATCCTCTCTGAAATCGAAGGACGTTTGCAAGAGGCGGGAATTCCGTGTCGCGTTAGCGGTCGCGAAAAACATCTTTACTCGATCTACTGCAAAATGGTGCTCAAAGAGCAGCGTTTTCACTCGATCATGGACATTTACGCGTTTCGCGTGATCGTTCATGACTCCGATACCTGCTATCGCGTACTCGGCCAGATGCACAGTCTCTATAAGCCGCGTCCGGGACGCGTGAAAGACTATATAGCCATTCCCAAAGCGAACGGCTATCAGTCTTTGCACACCTCGATGATCGGCCCGCACGGCGTTCCTGTTGAAGTCCAGATCCGTACCGAAGATATGGATCAGATGGCGGAAATGGGGGTCGCGGCGCACTGGGCGTATAAAGAACACGGTGAGACCAGCACCACGGCGCAGATCCGCGCCCAGCGCTGGATGCAGAGCCTGCTGGAGCTACAACAGAGCGCCGGTAGTTCGTTTGAATTTATCGAAAGCGTAAAATCCGATCTCTTCCCGGATGAGATTTACGTTTTCACCCCGGAAGGGCGCATTGTCGAACTGCCCGCTGGCGCTACGCCGGTGGATTTTGCCTATGCAGTGCATACCGACATCGGTCACGCCTGCGTCGGCGCGCGTGTCGACCGCCAGCCTTATCCGCTGTCGCAGCCGCTTAGCAGCGGTCAGACCGTCGAAATTATTACCGCGCCGGGCGCGCGTCCCAACGCCGCCTGGCTGAACTTTGTCGTCAGCTCTAAAGCGCGCGCTAAAATTCGTCAGTTGCTGAAAAACCTCAAACGTGATGACTCCGTAAGCCTGGGCCGTCGTCTGCTTAACCATGCTTTAGGCGGCAGTCGTAAGCTGGCGGAAATTCCGCAGGAAAATATTCAGCGCGAATTGGATCGTATGAAGCTGGCAACGCTTGACGATCTGCTGGCGGAAATCGGTCTCGGCAACGCGATGAGCGTAGTGGTCGCGAAAAATCTGCAGCAAGGCGAAGCCGTGGTGCCGACCGTTGCGCAATCGAATCACGGCCACCTGCCGATTAAAGGCGCGGATGGTGTGCTTATCACCTTTGCGAAGTGTTGTCGTCCGATCCCAGGCGACCCGATCATCGCTCACGTCAGCCCAGGTAAAGGACTGGTGATCCACCATGAATCCTGCCGTAATATCCGTGGATACCAGAAAGAGCCAGAGAAATTTATGGCGGTCGAATGGGACAAAGAGACGGAGCAGGAATTCATTACCGAAATCAAGGTGGAAATGTTTAACCATCAGGGCGCGCTGGCTAACCTGACGGCGGCGATTAATACCACCACCTCCAATATTCAAAGCCTGAATACTGAAGAGAAAGATGGTCGCGTCTATAGTACCTTTATTCGCCTTACCGCACGTGATCGCGTACATCTGGCGAATATCATGCGCAAAATCCGCGTGATGCCAGACGTCATTAAAGTCACCCGTAACCGAAACTAGCGCTATGAATCCAAAACGTTATGCGCGTATATGCGAAATGCTCGCCAGGCGTCAGCCTGATCTCACGGTCTGCATGGAGCAAGTCCACAAACCTCATAATGTTTCTGCAATCATTCGTACCGCAGATGCCGTTGGCGTCCATGAAGTCCATGCTATCTGGCCAGGTAGCCGGATGCGCACCATGGCTTCCGCGGCGGCGGGCAGCAACAGTTGGGTACAGGTGAAAACTCACCGTACCATTGGCGATGCGGTAGCCCATTTGAAAGGACGGGGAATGCAGATTCTGGCAACCCATCTTTCTGATAAAGCCGTAGACTTTCGCGAGATTGATTACACGCGCCCGACCTGTATTCTGATGGGTCAGGAGAAAACCGGTATTACTCAGGAAGCATTAGACCTGGCGGATCGGGATATCATCATTCCTATGATCGGCATGGTACAGTCGCTGAACGTTTCCGTCGCCTCCGCGCTCATTCTTTATGAAGCCCAGCGCCAGCGTCAGAACGCGGGCATGTATCTGCGTGAAAATAGCATGTTGCCGGAATATGAACAGCAGCGCCTGCTGTTTGAGGGTGGTTATCCGGTGCTGGCGAAAGTCGCTAAACGTAAAGGTCTGCCTTATCCTCGCGTCAATCAGCAGGGCGAAATAGACGCCGATGCTGACTGGTGGGCGACGATGCAGGCGGCAGGGTAATCACCATGTCAGGCCGCTTGTTAGACGCTGTTCCGCTCAATTCCCTGACAGGCGTCGGCGCAGCGCAAAGCAGTAAACTGGCGAAAATTGGCCTGCATACCGTGCAGGACCTCCTGCTTCACCTCCCTCTGCGTTACGAAGACCGTACGCATCTCTACCCCATTGGCGAACTGCTACCTGGCATCTACGCCACCGTTGAAGGCGAAGTGCTGAACTGTAACATCACTTTCGGTGGTCGTCGGATGATGACCTGCCAGATTAGCGACGGTTCCGGCATTCTTACCATGCGCTTTTTCAATTTTAACGCGGCGATGAAAAACAGCCTGGCGACGGGACGACGTGTGCTGGCCTACGGGGAAGCGAAGCGCGGCAAGTATGGCGCAGAGATGATCCATCCGGAATATCGCCTGCAGGGCGATCTCAGCACGCCGGAACTTCAGGAAACGCTCACCCCCGTCTATCCGACCACCGAGGGCGTGAAGCAAGCGACACTGCGCAAGCTTACCGATCAGGCGCTGGAGTTGCTCGACACCTGCGTCATTGCCGAACTACTACCGCCGGAACTGGCGCAGGGTATGATGAGCCTGCCGGAGGCGCTACGTACCTTGCATCGCCCGCCGCCGACACTCCAGCTCGCCGATTTAGAAACCGGTAAGCACCCGGCGCAGAGGCGCTTAATCCTTGAAGAGCTGTTGGCGCACAACCTGAGTATGCTGGCCCTGCGCGCTGGCGCGCAGCGCTATCACGCGCAGCCGCTAAGTACCAACAACATATTGAAAGACAAGCTGCTGGCGTCGTTGCCGTTTAAACCCACCAGCGCGCAGGCGCGGGTGGTGGCAGAGATCGAACGTGATATGGCGCTCGATGTGCCGATGATGCGTCTGGTTCAGGGCGACGTGGGTTCCGGTAAAACGTTGGTTGCGGCGCTTGCCGCCTTGCGCGCTATTGCCCACGGTAAGCAGGTGGCGTTGATGGCGCCGACCGAACTGCTGGCTGAACAGCACGCAAATAATTTCCGCAACTGGTTCGAACCGTTGGGCGTTGAAGTGGGTTGGCTGGCCGGTAAACAAAAAGGTAAAGCGCGTCAGGCGCAGCAAGAGGCTATTGCCAGCGGTCAGGTGCAGATGATTGTCGGCACTCACGCTATCTTCCAGGAACAGGTGCAGTTTAACGGGCTGGCGCTGGTCATTATCGATGAGCAGCACCGCTTTGGCGTCCACCAGCGTCTGGCGCTGTGGGAAAAAGGCCAGCAGCAGGGCTTTCACCCACATCAGTTGATCATGACCGCAACGCCCATTCCTCGCACCCTGGCGATGACTGCCTACGCCGATCTCGATACCTCGGTGATTGACGAGCTACCGCCGGGCCGTACCCCTGTCACTACCGTTGCTATTCCGGATACCCGTCGCCATGAAATCATTGATCGTGTGCGCAACGCCTGCACAACCGAAGGCCGTCAGGCCTACTGGGTCTGTACGCTGATTGAAGAGTCCGACCTGCTGGAAGCGCAGGCGGCGGAAGCCACCTGGGAGGAGCTCAAGCTGGCGTTACCGGAGTTGAATATCGGCCTGGTACACGGCCGCATGAAGCCCGCCGAAAAACAGGCGGTGATGCAGGCCTTTAAGCAGGGTGAACTGCATCTGCTGGTCGCCACTACGGTGATTGAGGTGGGGGTCGATGTTCCTAACGCCAGCCTGATGATTATTGAAAACCCGGAGCGACTGGGCCTGGCGCAGTTACACCAGCTCAGAGGACGCGTTGGCCGTGGCGCGGTCGCGTCGCACTGCGTGCTGCTCTATAAATCGCCGTTGTCGAAAACGGCGCAGAAGCGTTTACAGGTATTGCGCGACAGCAACGACGGCTTTGTGATTGCACAAAAAGATTTAGAGATTCGCGGCCCGGGGGAATTACTGGGCACGCGCCAGACGGGTAACGCCGAATTTAAAGTAGCTGATTTGCTGCGTGATCAAGCCATGATCCCCGAAGTTCAGCGTATTGCCCGTCATATTCACGAACGTTATCCACAGCAGGCACAAGCGCTGATTGAGCGCTGGATGCCGGAAACCGAACGTTATTCCAACGCCTAATCCTATTCGCCGCGCGACAGAGCCAACAGAAGATCCTCAATCTGGATAGCGATAACGTCCTGGGCTGCCAGGGCATCGCGCGAGATACGCGTTGCCATCGCACTCTCCGGCTCGTCCCGCAGCATTTCCGCCGCCTTCTGCACCCCGTCGAGGATCATCTCCGACGTTAACTGCCGGGTTAAAAACGCCAGATTATTTTCCAACCACGGTTCTTCCGTCGCACCTAATGGCGGTTGCCACTGCCACGAGCCTTCTGGCCAAAGCGGGTTAACCTCTACCGGATAAATTAAATGTGCGGCGTACTGCAACGCGCATACCGCTTTACCCGGCGTATCCAGTAACCACCACTGATTCCAGAGCGAACGGATAAACGGCGCAATGCCGCCGAGAACATTGAAGGTATCCAGCCAGGTCAGCGGAGAGTTGAAACCGCGCTCGTGATTGATTCGCGCCAGCATGGTCTCCAGCAAAAAATGCCGTACCTGCTGACGCTGAGCGGCATCCATCATTTCCCGCCAGAGATAAGGCCGCCGTAACGCACGCAGGAAAGACTCCTCGAAGTGATCGCCATAGCCATGGGTTAACAGCGTTTCGCGCCAACAGGCAAGGCACAGCGGAAACAGATAACGAAACAATTCCGGCTGCATCGGTTCGTGGTAAACCAGATTCAGCACATAATAAACGCTCAGATGCCAATCGGTAATCTGCCGCCAGTCCGTCGCCGCCAGCGCCTGCAACTCAGCATCGGCATAGTCAAACTCCGCTTCCCACACGTTAAGAACCGGCGGCTCATCGCCAAAAATATGACGGCAGCGTTCACGCAGGGTTTCAGGTTGACGGCAACGTTTTTTCATCTTTATCCGGCAAACATTGGCAGCATCAGGTACAGCTTGATCACCAACGCATTGACGATATCGATAAAGAACGCGCCGACCATCGGCACCACCAGGAACGCCATATGCGAGGGGCCAAAACGGTCGGTAATCGCCTGCATATTAGCAATGGCGGTCGGCGTTGCGCCAAGGCCAAAACCGCAGTGACCCGCCGCCAGCACCGCCGCATCATAGTTTTTCCCCATCATGCGCCAGGTGACGAAGATCGCGTACAGCGCCATGAAGATGGTCTGTACCACCAGAATCGCCAGCATCGGCAGCGCCAGTGACGCCAGTTCCCACAGCTTCAGGCTCATCAGCGCCATTGCCAGAAACAGTGACAAACTCACGTTCCCCAGCACCGAAACAGCACGCTCAAATACGCGATAAAAACCCACCAGCGCCAGGCCATTGCTGAGGATCACCCCAACAAATAGCACACAAACGAAGACCGGCAGTTCAAGCACCGTTCCCGCCAGTAGCTGCGCTACGATTTTGCCCACGGTCAAACAGATAGCAATCAGGGCGATGGTTTCGATTAGCACCAGAGAGGTGATCATACGGCCCACATCCGGCTTTTCAAAGGCTGTCGGCACGGCCTGATCGTCAGGCATTCCATCCGGCGTGGTGGAGTGTTTCACCAGATAACGCGCTACCGGGCCGCCAATCAACCCGCCCAGCACCAGGCCAAAGGTTGCACATGCCATCGCAACTTCGGTGGCACTGGCAAAACCATAACGTTCGACAAACAGTTTACTCCACGCCGCGCCGGTACCGTGTCCGCCGGACAGCGTAATTGACCCGGCAATCAGCCCCATTAACGGGTCCAGCCCCAACAGACTCGCCATGCCGATACCGATGGCATTCTGCATCAGCAGTAATCCGACCACGACGACCAGGAAGACGCCAACAACGCGTCCCCCCTTGCGCAGGCTGGCAAGGTTAGCGTTAAGGCCGATCGTCGCGAAAAACGCCAGCATCAACGGATCGCGCAGGGTCATATCAAAGTTGACCTCCCAACCGACGCTTTTTTTCAGTACCAGCAGAGCAACCGCGACCAGTAATCCCCCCGCCACCGGTTCCGGAATCGTATATTTCTTCAATAAGGAGACAGACTGGACCAGCTTGCGACCCAGTAGCAGCACCAGCGTGGCGGCGACAAGGGTCGATAAGGTATCGAGTTCAAACATTTAAAGCTCCTGTAGTGCGCTGTGACATGTGCGCACAAATCATTTCCTGAGTCAGTTTTTTAGCTCTTTGCGAGTCTTCGGCATGGATTTTAAGCAGAAAAAGGCAAAAAGTTATATAAAAAGGTGCATTTATCTTTTTTAAATATTAAGAATATTCGCTCGCAATCGTTTGCTTTTACCATCTGGTCAGATAAAATCACCGCTTTTCCACCACGAGAATGTCCCTGATGTCCGTTAACGCCATCGAGCCGGCAGATGCGCAACCGGTTGCGCAGACGCAAAACAGCGAATTAATTTACCGTCTTGAAGATCGCCCGCCGCTCCCTCAAACCCTTTTTGCCGCTTGTCAGCATCTGCTGGCCATGTTTGTCGCGGTAATCACGCCAGCGCTGTTAATCTGCCAGGCGTTGGGTTTACCGGCGCAGGATACGCAGCACATTATCAGCATGTCGCTGTTCGCCTCCGGCGTAGCCTCTATTATTCAAATCAAAGCGTGGGGGCCGGTAGGATCGGGGCTGTTATCCATCCAGGGAACCAGTTTTAACTTTGTCGCCCCGCTGATTATGGGCGGTACCGCGCTGAAAACCGGCGGCGCGGACGTCCCGACGATGATGGCGGCGCTGTTCGGCACGCTGATGCTGGCAAGCTGCACCGAGATGGTGCTTTCTCGCATTCTACATCTGGCGCGCCGGATTATCACGCCGTTAGTCTCCGGCGTCGTGGTGATGATTATTGGCCTGTCGCTGATTCAGGTGGGGCTAACTTCCATCGGCGGCGGCTATGCCGCCATGAGCGACAACACCTTTGGCGCACCGAAAAACCTGTTACTGGCCGGCGTCGTCCTGGCCATTATCATCCTGCTGAATCGGCAGCGTAATCCCTACCTGCGCGTGGCTTCTTTGGTTATTGCCATGGCGGCAGGCTATCTTTTGGCCTGGTTTATGGGCATGTTGCCTGAGAATAACGCGCCGGTCTCACAGGACATCCTGATGGTGCCGACCCCGCTGTATTATGGTCTGGGCATTGACTGGAACCTGTTACTGCCGTTGATGCTGGTCTTTATGATTACGTCGCTGGAGACCATCGGCGACATCACCGCCACCTCTGATGTCTCCGAGCAGCCGGTATCCGGCCCCTTGTACATGAAACGGCTAAAGGGCGGCGTACTGGCTAACGGCCTGAACTCATTTGTTTCAGCGGTATTTAATACGTTCCCGAATTCCTGTTTCGGTCAGAACAACGGCGTCATTCAGTTGACCGGCGTCGCCAGTCGCTATGTGGGATTTGTCGTCGCGCTGATGCTGATTGTACTCGGCCTGTTCCCGGCGGTAAGCGGTTTTGTGCAGCATATCCCGGAACCGGTGCTCGGCGGCGCCACGTTGGTGATGTTCGGCACCATTGCCGCCTCCGGGGTGCGTATTGTCTCGCGTGAGCCACTGAACCGCCGCGCGATTCTGATTATCGCCCTGTCGCTGGCCGTGGGTCTTGGCGTCTCGCAACAGCCGCAGATCCTGCAGTTCGCGCCGGAATGGGTGAAAAATCTGCTCTCATCCGGAATTGCCGCTGGCGGCATCACGGCTATCGTGCTGAACCTGATTCTCCCGCCGGAAAAACCGTAAAAACCCTGCGGCGGCGACACGATTCGCCGCTGCTGTAACGCTCTTTCACCATTCCTGTCTTGAGGATTGCACGCAAATCGTGCATAAATCCCCTATGTGCATTTCACGGGATGGAAGACCATGAAATTGATTGGGAGGTTGCTTCTCTACGTGCTGATCGCCTGTTTAGTGGTGATTTTCGGCTTTTATTTTCTGCTGCAAACGCGCTGGGGCGCAGATCATGTCAGCAACTGGGTATCAGAGAACAGCGGTTATCACCTCACATTCGACGTGATGGATCATCGTTTTTCCGCCCCATCCCATCTTTTACTGGAGAATGTGACCTTTGGTCGTGATGGTCAGCCTGCTACCCTGGTCGCGAAAACCGTAGATATCGGTCTGAGCATTCGCCAGTTAACCGCGCCGCTGCATGTCGACACGATTCTGTTACAGGACGGCACGCTGAATATTTCAGTGCAAACCGCCCCTTTCCCGTTTGAGGCCGACCGCCTGCAACTTCGCAATATGGCGCTCAATAGCCCCGGTAGCGAATGGCGATTGAGCGCCCAGCGCGTTAACGGCGGCGTTATGCCCTGGCGCCCCGAGGCCGGTCGGGTATTGGGCAATAAAGCCCAGATCCAACTGAGCGCTGGTTCGCTGACGTTAAACGACGTTCCCGCCACGAATGTGCTTATTGAAGGCAGTATCGACCATAATCAGGTGATGTTAAACACCGTCGGCGCCGATATGGCGCGCGGAGCGTTAACCGGCGTCGCCCGGCGTAACGCTGATGGTAGTTGGGTCGTTGAAAATCTGCGGCTGAATGATATTCGGTTACAAAGCGATAAATCCCTGAGCGAGTTTTTCGCGCCGCTTACTACGGTTCCATCTTTGCAGATTAGTCGTCTTGAAGTGACGGACTCCAGCCTGCAAGGACCAGACTGGGCAGTCACCGATCTTGACCTGAGTTTGCGCAATCTGACTCTGCGCAAAGAAGACTGGCAAAGCCAGGAAGGTAAATTATCGATGAATGCCAGCGAGTTTATTTACGGCTCACTGCACTTGCTCGATCCAATCCTGAACGCCGAATTTTCACCACAGGGCGTTGCGCTACGCCAGTTCACTACCCGCTGGGAAGGCGGTATGGTCAGAACTTCCGGCGCCTGGTTACGCGAAGGCAAAGCGCTTATTCTGGACGATACCGCTATCGCCGGGCTGGAGTATACGCTGCCGGAAAACTGGAAGCAGTTATGGATGAAGCCGCTGCCCGACTGGTTGAACAGCCTGACGCTGAAAAAATTCAGCGCCAGCCGCAATCTGGTGATTGATATCGACCCGGCCTTCCCGTGGCAAATCACCGCTCTGGACGGCTACGGCGCAAACCTGGAGCTGGTACAACATCATCAATGGGGCGTCTGGAGCGGCAATGCGACCCTCAACGCCGCAGCGGCAACCTTTAACCGTGTGGACGTGCGCCGCCCGTCGCTGTCGTTGACGGCTAATGCCAGCACGGTCAACATCAGCGATCTGAGCGCGTTTACTGGAAAAGGGATACTGGAAGCCACTGCCAGCGTATCGCAACTGCCGCAGCGTCAGACGCAAATCAGCCTGAACGGACGCGGCGTACCAATGGATGTGCTACAGCAGTGGGGCTGGCCGGCATTACCGATTGCTGGCGATGGCAATATTCAGCTCACGGCCAGCGGCAATATTCAGGCCGATGCGCCGTTGAAACCGACGGTAAACGGGCAATTACACGCGGTCAACGCACAAAAGCAGCAGATAACACAGACGATGCAAGCGGGCGTGGTGTCCGGCGGGGAAGTTACGTCAACGGAGCCAACGCTGTAATTGAGGGCTTTCCCGGTGGCGATGGCGCTTACCGGGCTTACGGTTCTTGCTCATTTGTAGGCCGGATAAGCGCAGCTCACGGCGCCATCCGGCGATTCAGATTTAAAGCGTAATCACCACTTCATTTCCCTGCGGGGTGACCACTACGCCCAGTTCACTTCCCGCATATGAGCCGCATTTGGTACCGCTAATCTGCGTAATATTACGCAGACACAGCGTCCAGTTGCGCGCCTTGCCTTCGCCGCTCACCGTAATGGTATTGCCTGTGCGTTTCGCCTGCAGCGTAAAGATTGTCGAACCATCCGTAGCAGGGACTTCGCAGACCGCTTCGCAGCCGTCATCCAGATGGAATAACTGGAAGGCCGTACCCTCATGCCAGGCGTAATCGGGCTTCTGGCTATTGTTGCCCAGCGCCAGTAGTGTATTGTCACGCACGTACACTGGCAGACTCAGGAAGTCATGCTGCTGTTTATGCCAGCGGCTGCCCTGCACTTCATCGTTGCGCCACAGGTGCGTCCAGCGGCCTTCTGGCAGGTAGAACTCCACGTCGCCCGCTTCACTAAATACCGGCGCTACCATGACCGCATCTCCCAGCATGTACTGGCGATCAAGATAATCACACGCCGGATCGTCCGGGAACTCCAGCATCATCGCCCGCATCATTGGCGTACCGGCTTCGTTGGCACGCGCCGCTTCCCGATACAGATACGGCATCATCCGGCACTTCTGTTCAGTGAAGAAGCGCACCACGTCACAGGACTCGTCGTCATAGGCCCACGGAACCCGGTAGGATTTGCTACCGTGCAGGCGGCTGTGGCTGGAGAGCAAGCCGAATGCGCACCACCGCTTGTAGACATGCGCCGGCGCGGTATTCTCGAATCCGCCAATATCATGACTCCAGAAGCCAAACCCTGACAGGCCGATGGACAGCCCGCCGCGCAGGCTTTCCGCCATCGATTCGTAGTTGGCGTAGCAGTCGCCGCCCCAGTGCACCGGGAACTGTTGCGCGCCCACCGAGGCGGAACGGGCGAACAGCACCGCCTCTTCAACGCCGACGGTCTCTTTCAGCACGTTCCACACCAGTTCGTTGTAGATGTAGGCATAATGGTTGTGCATTTTCTGTGGATCTGAACCATCAAACCACTGCACATCCGTTGGAATGCGTTCGCCGAAGTCAGTTTTGAAGCAGTCCACTCCCATCTCCACCAGGCCCTTCAGCTTGTCGGCATACCATTCGCAGGCTTGCGGGTTGGTGAAGTCGTAAATCGCCAGTCCCGGCTGCCATTTATCCCACTGCCACAAGGAGCCGTCCGGGCGTTTTAGCAAATATCCTTTCTCTTTCAGCTCCTGGAAGACCGGGGATTTCTGGCCGATGTAGGGGTTAATCCACACGCAGACTTTCAGCCCTTTCGCTTTCAGGCGGCGAATCATCCCTTTCGGATCGGGGAAAGTCACCGGGTCCCATTCAAAATCGCACCACTGGAAGGCCTTCATCCAGAAACAGTCGAAGTGGAAGACGTGCAGCGGCAGATTGCGCTCGGCCATACCGTCGATAAAACTGTTAACGGTCGCTTCGTCGTAGTTGGTGGTGAATGAGGTGGTCAGCCACAGGCCAAACGACCAGGCGGGCGGCAGCGCCGGACGACCCGTAAATTGGGTATAGCGGTTCAGCACGTCTTTCGGGGTCGGGCCGTCGATGACGAAGTATTCCAGATACTCGCTCTCGACGCTGAACTGAACTTTGGAGACTTTCTCGGAGCCAATTTCAAACGACACGCACTGCGGATGATTCACCAGCACACCGTAGCCACGGTTGGTGATATAGAACGGGATATTCTTGTACGATTGCTCGGTGCTGGTGCCGCCGTCGCGGTTCCAGGTCTCCACCGTCTGACCGTTACGCACCAGCGCGGTAAAGCGCTCGCCAAGCCCGTAGACGGTGTCGCCCACGCCGAGATCCAGACGCTCGAACATGTAGTTGCGCCCGCTATTGGTGTCCTGCACATAGCCGTTATTTTTCAACTGACTACCGGTGATACGTACACCGTTACGCAGAAAATCCAGTGACCAGATCTCGCCTTTGGTGACGCGCACGCTCAGGCTGCCGCTCTTGAGTTCGGCAAATTCGGCGTTGTTCTGCATCTCCACGTTGATATCTTGCAAGACATTGAGCGGATAATGTGGGCCGTTATCCAAAGCGCCCTGGAAGTGTTCCATCCGTACACCTATCACTCCTTCCTGCGGCGAGAAAAAGCGTAGGGTAAACAACGGGGTATCCAGTTGCCAGGTTCGTTCGCGGACATCACGCGGCGCGGCATAGATCACCATCTCATTCCCGTGCTGTTCAACGTCGAACACCTGAACCGGGTGAATCAAATTAAGGCCAGGCTGGATCAGCCAGTTTCCGTCGCTAATTTTCATAGTCTGTTCCTTTAGTTCTGCAATTCTTTATGGGTAAATTCTTGTTCATTACGGTGTGCGCCCTGCGCCAGTTGTTCCAGAATGGTTTTCAGGAACGGGCTTTTCAGGGTGTAGTAGCGTTTAGCGATCGCGGCGCTCAGCAGATAACAGATGGCCGGGACGATAGTGAACAGAGCGATGATGATGCTGATCGTGGCGCTGTTTTGCGTTTTCGCCGCCGCGTCGTAACCGCCGCCTGCCAGCATCCAGCCAATCAGCGCCCCGCCGAGGGCAAGACCCAGTTTCAGCACGAACAACGTGCCGGCAAAACTGATCCCCGTCAGGCGTTTGCCGTTACACCATTCGCCATAGTCGACGGTGTCAGACATCATCACCCACTGGATAGGCGTGACTAACTGGTGCAATACGCCAATCACAAAGATAAAGACGAACATAGCGATCGTGGCGTGCATCGGTACGAAGAACATCGCCACGCTGATTACTGCGAGTAAAGCATTGGTCCACCAGAAAACGCTCACTTTGCATTTCCAGTCGGTCAACGGTTTTGCCAGCGCCGAGCCAATCAGGTTGCCGACGCAATAGGTGGTGAGGAAGGCGACAAACACGCCCGGTTTGCCCAATATCCAGGTGACGTAATACATCATCGCCCCGCCGCGCACGCATACCGCCAGAATATTCAGGATGGTGAGCAGGCCGACTATGCGCCACTGGTCGTTGTGCCAGATATCACGCAGGTCTTCACGCATGGAGGTATGGGTGGCAGGCGCTTCAACGCGCTCTTTGGTGGTAAAGAAGCAGAACGCCAGCATCAGGAACGCCACCACCGAGAGCGCCGCGATACCCCCCTGGAAGCCCAGCGCCTTATTCTCGCCGCCAATCAGTTTCACCAGAGGCATCATCAGTACGGTAGAAAGCATTCCGCCCGCCGTTGCCAGCACAAAGCGCCAGGATTGCAGGGAGATACGCTGCGTTGGGTCATTGGTTATTACACCCCCCAACGCGCAGTAAGGGATGTTGACCACAGTGTACAGAAGGGTGAGCAACGTGTAGGTGATGGCGGCATAAATCATTTTGCCGTTCAGACTGAGATCCGGCGTGCTATAAGCCAGCACACAAACGATACCAAACGGCAACGCGCCAAACAGCACCCAGGGTCGGAATTTGCCCCAGCGAGAGCGGGTGCGGTCGGCCAGCAGGCCCATACAAGGGTCGGAGATGGCATCAAGCGCACGCGCCAGTAAAAACATGGTGCCAACAAAACCAGCGGGAATGCCGAAAATATCGGTATAGAAGAACATCATATATAACATGACGTTATCAAAGATGATGTGGCTGGCGGCATCGCCCATACCATAGCCAATCTTCTCCTTAACGGAGAGAATTTCACTTTTCATTACGCATCCTTAACGCTCACAACGCTCACTAATACCGGTTACAGTTTTTGTAAACCTTCCCTGCGAGCGTGAATATTCCGTTATTTGGTTATCAAATTACGATTCTTGTTTTCTGTGATCAGGGTAGCGTCAAAAAGTGTGATGAAATGTAACTAATGGATTTTATGGGGGTTTATATGAAACCGATCATGGCAGAAGGAAAGGGAAGTTAAAAAAGCACGGGAGGGGATGTGGAAACGCCAGGAAGTAGCTATAATGCGCGCGCCTCCATGTAGCAATCGAGGCGCGGAAGATCGTCGTCTCCGGTGAGGCGGCTGGACTTCAAATCCAGTTGGGGCCGCCAGCGGTCCCGGGCAGGTTCGACTCCTGTGATCTTCCGCCAACATCCTTCTCTCATGCCCACCATTCGTCCTCTATTTCGGGACAAAGTATTTGCTTATTATTAAGACTAGTTCTTGCATATAATACGAAAGGAAAGGTGGATAGAGAAAGTGGAATATTATTTTATTAATCACCATTTACCGATTGCTAAAACCGAACGTCCATTTATTGTGGGATATCGTCTGCAAAGAAGGGATAAAAGTACGCCAGGACTAACGCGGGCGGGACTTAACTAATCACCAAACGAACTTGTGGGTCATACTTACAGGCTCATCCTTTCTCAAAAGAGATACGCTTACCAGGCCAAAATTATGAGATCAACGTATAGAGCCATCCGGATAAAGATACATGCCTCCCTCCAGATACACGGGTTCTCCTTCTTCTACCGCTAAATTATGATATAGCGATTGCATTTCATCATCTGCACTTTCTTCCGGTTGGTTTTCAACTCGATAATAGGTATCTACATCATAGTTCTGTTTACGGAGATCGTCGTCGCTGTATACGCCAAGCCGTTTTTTTAAGCCTGTTATATTAAATATCCATTTTAACCCATCTTTAATATAATAGGCATCACCATAAGCATTTTCATCGGGGCATTCTTTATAGCCCATCCGCAATGCAACATCACAGCCATGCTTACCAACATATTTATAACTCATATCCCCCCCAATATGTTGCTTCAATATCCCAGATAAAATTCATAACGAAAACCTATCCTGATAACCTATGCCACATGAAGGATACAATTTAAACTAAAGTACGCGTTATATTATCCCCTAAGTCCGTATCAAGTATGCGTATTCTGTAGTAGGTAGTAATATGTTCTAATTTATTAATGTGAGTTATATATGAAGAGATTATTTACAGCGATGATTATCGCTTTTATTACCGTCACGGCATCATCCAGTGCGCTTGCCTGCCCAAAGGGTCAACATCCACATGGGGGTACAGGCTCACATCATAAGGGTGGATGGTGTTCATACGAGCAGTAACGTCGCAGCTTACTCATCTACTTGAAGGCACTATAGCCTTACGTTTATCAACGCAGGCGCTACGTTTGTCGATGCCGTAACTTTCTGAAGAAAAAACATGAACGAGTTGGTATCGATCGCAAAGAATATGGTTACCAACAACAGTCACCTTGTCTCCAGGCTGTCGATATTCTACGGACACGACAGGAAAGGATTTTATTAATTCCTTAGAAAAACCATGTTAATCAACAGGATAAATAGTTAAAACGTGATAAAAGGCGTAACCTTTGCCCGCTTAAAGCGGGCAAGATTGCAGGCAAGAGATGTTATTATACTAAAACATAAAAACAGGTGAGGCTGGTGTAATGAGAATCGACAAACTTTCACTGCTTAACTTTCGTTGCTTCAGACAGCTCGATATTACTTTTGATGAGCACATTACGATTCTGGTTGCACCGAATGGCGCGGGCAAGACGACAGTGCTGGATGCGATACGCCTGGCGCTGTTTCCCTTTATTCGTGGTTTTGATGCCAGCCTCTACGTAAAAGATAAATCGCTGGCGATCCGTACAGAAGATGTACGTCTGGTTTTCCGCCCCGAAGCGCTGAACATGGAAATGTCGTCTCCGGCCATGATTACGGCTACCGGGGAATGGGAAAGTGGAAAAACGGCAACCTGGATGCTCGACAAGCGAGGAGAACAGCCGCCGCATGAAGATAAGACAGCGGCGCAGCTTACCCGTTGGGGTGAACAACTTCAGACGCTGGTGCGTGAAGAGCATAATTTGCAGCAGGTTGAGCTTCCCCTAATGCTTTATCTGGGGACTGCTCGCTTGTGGTATCAGGAACGTTATGAGGCACAGCCTACTGAACAGCGTCTGGATAACAGCGCCTTTTCACGTTTGTCTGGTTATGACGATTGCCTTTCTGCCACATCAAATTATAAGCAATTTGAACAATGGTATAGCTGGTTATGGCTTAGCTACCGTGAACATCAAATCACACAACTTGAATCACCTTCAGCAAAGTTAAAAGAAGGTGTTCGTGTTCAGCGGATGAAAGAAGCTATTCAAGCCATCCAGCAAGCCATTAACTGTCTGACGCAGGAAGTGACTGGCTGGCACGATCTGGAATACAGCTCCAGCCATAACCAGCAATTGGTGATGAACCATCCACAGCACGGTAAGATTCCCTTATCCCAGCTCAGCGACGGCCTGCGTAATGCGGTTGCGATGGTAGCGGATATCGCGTTTCGCTGTGTCAAACTCAACCCCCATTTACGCGATGAAGCCGCCTTAAAAACACAGGGGATTGTGCTGATCGATGAAGTCGATATGTTCCTGCACCCAGCCTGGCAGCAGCAAATTATCCAGTCTTTGCGCAGCGCATTTCCACTAATCCAGTTTATTGTCACTACCCATAGCCCGCAGGTTATCAGCACGGTAAAACGTGAGTCTGTTCGCCTACTTGAACAGGACGAGAAAGGTAATGGTCTGGCGTCAATACCAGCGGGGCGACCTACGGCGAGCCAAGTAATGATGTACTGCACAGCGTGATGGGCGTCGATCCGCAACCTCCGGTTAAGGAACAGGATGTTTTCGAACGTGGGATTATCAATGTATTTAAGGGGTTAAGCCAGGAGTACAAAACCAATAATCCTTGTTATTTCGGCAAGAAGATTATCGTCAACAATCTGGTGAAGCATGACCGATGGGGCTACAGCCTGAACTGGGGCTGGCGACGCGACCAGCTCGCCGATCTGGAACGAATACTCTACCTGCTGGATAGTAAAACCATTCCTGACAACCGGCATGATGTCTCTATCCGGTTTATGGACTTCGTGCGCGATAATCCGCGTGAGCAGGTCTTTGAAGACGATATGTTCACCATCCGCTACTTTTAGAAGGGCAGCGGACATATCACATTTAAGCGTCTGGATCTGGTGGAGAATATGAATGATATCGTGGCGAAGCATTATCCGGGGGCGCTGCCCGCAAAATAAACGCTATCTGCGTAATAAGCTTCACCAGGAATTTCTGGCATACTAGGCAGATTACGGCATTGCGAGTCAGATATAAGCGGAGGCGGCATGGCAGACAAATACTTAACCCAATCCCCGGCAGGCGAATTTGTTATGTTTGCCAGCGATGACGGTGAAGTTCGTGTGGAGTGCCGCTTTGAGCAAGAGACGCTATGGCTCCCTCAGGCAACCATCGCCAACCTTTATCAGATCACTCCCCAGGCAGTTACACAGCACATTAAAGCGATCTATGAAGAAGGCGAACTTGAGCAAAACGCAACCTGTAAGTCTTACTTACAAGTTCAACAGGAAGGTAGCCGTCAGGTAAGCCGCAACAGGCTTCACTACAGCCTGCCTGTCATCCTTGCTGTCGGCTACCGCGTTCGTTCCCCGCGCGGCACACAGTTCCGCCAGTGGGCAACCCAGACGCTCCAGAAATACCTGATCAAAGGTTTTGTGATGGACGATGAGCGCCTGAAAAATCCGCCCGTGGGTTCATCGGCTGTACCCGACTATTTTGATGAGATGCTGGAGCGTATCCGCGATATTCGCGCCAGCGAACGTCGGGTTTATTTGCGGGTACGAGAGATCTTTGCGTTAGCCGCCGACTATCAACCATCGCTCAAAGAAACCACGCAATTTTTTCAAACCATCCAGAACAAGTTGCATTTTGCCTGTACCGGACATACCGCTGCTGAACTCATTCATCAGCGTGCTGACGCCAGCCAGCCGCATATGGGGCTGACCAGCTATAAAGGTGAAGAGGTACGTAAGGATGACGTGACGGTGGCAAAAAATTATCTCACTCAGGATGAAGTCAGCGAGCTTAACCGCGTAGTTAACATGTGGCTGGATTTTGCCGAGGATCAGGCCCGTCGTCGTCAGCAGATCTTTTTACGCGACTGGCAGGATAAGCTGGATCAGTTCCTGCAATTTAACGACCGTGAGGTTTTACAAGGCGCAGGTAAAGTCACTAAGAAAATGGCCGATGAAAAAGCGCAGGCGGAATATAGTCAGTTTGCTGAACAACAACGGCGCTTAAAAGAAGCCGAAGGTGAGAAGGATATCGCCGGTTTGCTACAATGGGAAACAGAACCTAAAAAGTAGCTCAGAATGCCCCGAACCCCACAAGCAAAATCATTTGGGGGCACAATAGTGGGCACCAGTAAAAATCCAACAAGATAAAAATCAATAAATTCAACAGACCAAGATATCAAATTAGACTCCTGTGATTGCATGATACCGTCGTGAATATGGCGGTTTTATCCAGGCGTAAAGACTGTGGGTAGTAATATCAAGACGTGTTGCGACGCTGGAAACAGAATGGCCGCGCTCAATAACCTGTTTTACCGCTTTAATTATAAACTCTTCGGGATAACGTTTACCGCTCATGGGCTCCTCTCTTTAAGCTATCTTAAATGACTCTGCGGTGTCTGTTAAACCTGTGGCGATTCATTTAATTTTTTGTACGTATCCCACATAATCGTGCTATTCACATTTAGAGATCACGTCATCGATCTGCTAACGAAGGAATCTCTATGTGTAAATCCCGTCTCACTGAGCATCAGAACATCGCCGTAATTAAGTTGGCCGAAGCCGGATGAATGGTTAAAGATATCTGCCCTGAGGCGGATATTTGTGAAGTGACTGACTATATCTATGGACATTGGGTTTCACCACATCCTGTTTCTCACTAATGTGCTCCGGGAAAGAGTTTTCATCAGATGAGCGATTGAAAAGAGAAGCCAGAAGCTGAAGTTGCTTCGACCAATAAGTCTGTCACTTGCTCAGACTGTCACGATCAGAATTAAGTCAGACCAACTTATTGGCAAGGTATAACTCCCGGCATTAAGTTACAAAATTTTCTCATGGCATTAGCATTACACCCTCTTAAAATTTACATGCGTCTCTATAAAAGAGTCTTAAATTTGTATATAAGAAGTTGATGAGAGCACAAATTTCACCATTAAGTCATTGAATAACAATGCAATAAAAGAAAAAATCTTAAATTAGGTTTTAATAATAAGAATTCATTACAGGTTGACAGGAATTACTTTTATATTTCATCACATCACCCCGATAGTGACGAAGGCAGCAGACAGATGGTATTGAGAACCGTTATTTATCACCCTCATGATTTAGCAAATAGTGCTGTTTTAAGATTTTTTATGATATTGGAGATACTGTATAAAAATCTCAATGAGTGAAATACGAATCCGAAATGATGTATTACGACTGTCGGATCTGTCATGGTTCCTTAAAGCTGTATTTTAGGTCTTTCCAGGAGTTTATGACACTGACAATATTTCGCGACTTTTGACAGTCGTAGTACTTTATATTATCTGGATTGACACATTTATTTACCAATGAAATATTAATAGAAACATCGACAGGAGTCGTTCAGGATGATGAGAAAGCCTTCACAAATTGTCCATTGCATTAGTTGCGATTTATCCTGTCAATTATTTCCTGACAGCGCAGTACGGGTGCAATACTGTCATAATGCGGCATTTTCCATCTGGCCAGATGGTAATGCTTTCCTGAAAAAAGGGTTTATTGAAAAGTTATTGCTTGATAGACACAATCATTTATCCAGCGGTTTTATCTTTGTTGATTTTTCTTTCCCGAATCTTCGACGATTTACCGATTTGCAATGGGCTGACAGTCTGGCAGACAGTGGCATGCATATTGTCCTGATTTCTGACAGAAGTTTAACTCCGCTGGCCAATTACTGGATTTTGAAAAGCAATAAAATACAAGGGATTATTTATTCCGATGACGATGATATTGTGCAACAGCAAAAGATGCACCGCTTGTTTACCGGTCGGCTCGCCAACAGTAAACGTGGACGAACGCTTAACTATACGGAATTTATATTACTGAAGCGCTTTGTATCAGGAATAAGTATTCAGCAGATTGTAAATATTGACAATATTGATATTAAGAAACTTTATGTGCATAAGCTGCGGCTTGAAAATAAGCTAGGGCATAGCATTCATAAAATAATATCAAATATTTTATAGATCCGTTTCCATTTTTATTATTTCCATATTATTGCGATGTGGAAGACGCTTTACGCCATAATGCAGGAGGCAGAATGCCAACTCCCCAAAATTACTCATTCATCGCCATAGCGGTATCAGCAGCATTAGCCTCTATGGTATTTCCCTCCCAGGCGGCCTGGGTTGACGTTGATAGTCTGCCATCCAGTGGGCTGGTCAGTCAGTTGCCGCCGGAATTACAGGCTATTATTCCCGCTCAGGCCAGTACCGGTTTCACCAAAGTCGGGACCATGCCCAACTACGTTTATCAGTGGAACACCGGCACCATCCCGGTTTATGGCAATGGCCTCACGCTTAATGGGCCGGGCGCGGAGGCGTTTGAACACACTGTCACGGTTATTCAAAACAGCGGGACGGGAAGTCCGGGCGTGATTTTTGGCAACGACCTGACCATTCGGACGCAGTCGGCGAATGCCGCGAATAATGGTAGAGACGTCGATGGCATCCGTACTCACGGCGCGAATACTCCGGATAACCCGGTATTTATTATTACCGGTGACCGTACCCGCATCTACGTGGATGGTCAGGATGGTGACGGTATTAACGCCGGATATAACTCACTGGGCCAGGGTTGGACCGGATCGGCCAATATTTACGTCGGCGACGATCTGTATATCAAAACGACCGGTAGCCAGGGACGTGGCATTACAGCCAACGCCATGCGGGATGCGTCACGTGCCAAAAATACGATTGTCGTCGGCAATCGTGCGCATATTGTTACTACCGGCGACAGTTCGGAGGGGCTGCGTACCGGACAAAGCGGTTCGTTGATTCGTCTGGGTGACGATGCAACTATCGAAACATCCGGCGCATCCTCAACGGGGATTTACGCAGCATCCTCCTCCAGAACCGAGCTTGGCAACAACGCTACTATTACGGTGAACGGTGCCAGCGCACACGCGGTATATGCAACTAACGCTACCGTTAATTTGGGAGAGAATGCCACTATTAGCGTTAACAGCGCCAGTAAGGCTGCATCCTATAGTAAAGCCCCTGCCGGTTTATACGCCCTCTCCCGAGGCGCCATTAATCTGGCAGGCGGTGCGGCTATTACTATGGCGGGCGATAACAGTAGCGAAAGTTACGCCATCAGCACGGAGACTGGCGGCATTGTTGACGGTTCTTCAGGAGGTCGTTTCGTCATCGACGGTGATATTCGTGCTGCTGGCGCCACCGCTGCCAGCGGTACGCTACCGCAGCAGAACAGTACGATTAAGCTCAATATGACGGACAACTCGCGATGGGACGGGGCGTCGTACATCACCAGCGCTACGGCGGGCACAGGCGTTATCTCTGTACAAATGAGCGATGCGACCTGGAATATGACCAGCAGCTCAACGCTCACTGACCTGACGCTGAATAGTGGCGCAACCATTAACTTCAGCCATGAAGATGGCGAACCATGGCAAACGCTCACCATCAATGAAGATTATGTAGGCAACGGCGGTAAGCTGGTCTTTAATACTGTGCTCAACGATGATGATTCCGAAACGGACAGGCTGCAGGTTCTCGGCAATACTTCAGGCAACACATTTGTTGCAGTAAATAATATTGGAGGAGCCGGGGCGCAAACCATTGAAGGTATTGAAATTGTTAACGTTGCTGGCAATTCCAACGGTACTTTCGAAAAAGCAAGCCGTATTGTTGCCGGAGCCTATGACTACAACGTGGTGCAGAAAGGTAAAAACTGGTATCTGACCAGCTACATTGAGCCGGACGAACCGATTATTCCTGATCCAGTAGACCCTGTTATCCCTGACCCTGTCGTTCCCGATCCGGTGGACCCTGATCCAGTAGACCCGGTTATCCCTGACCCTGTGATTCCCGATCCGGTGGACCCTGATCCAGTAGACCCTGAGCCAGTAGACCCGGTCATCCCTGATCCGACAATTCCTGACATAGGGCAATCTGACACACCGCCGATAACAGAACATCAGTTCCGTCCGGAAGTGGGCAGCTATCTTGCCAACAACTATGCGGCAAATACGCTGTTCATGACGCGTCTCCATGACCGTCTGGGTGAAACCCAGTACACCGACATGCTGACGGGTGAGAAGAAGGTCACCAGCCTGTGGATGCGTAACGTCGGCGCCCATACTCGCTTCAACGATGGCAGCGGGCAGCTAAAAACCCGCATCAACAGCTATGTGTTACAACTGGGAGGCGATCTGGCACAGTGGAGCACTGACGGTCTTGACCGTTGGCATATTGGTGCAATGGCAGGTTATGCCAACAGCCAGAACCGCACGCTGTCGTCCGTGAGTGACTATCATTCCCGTGGTCAAGTCACCGGTTACAGCGTCGGCCTTTACGGCACCTGGTATGCTAACAATATCGATCGGTCTGGGGCTTATGTGGATACCTGGATGCTGTACAACTGGTTTGATAACAAGGTCATGGGTCAGGATCAGGCCGCTGAGAAATATAAATCCAAAGGAATTACCGCCTCGGTTGAAGCCGGTTACAGCTTCAGGTTAGGTGAAAGCGCGCATCAAAGCTACTGGTTGCAGCCCAAAGCGCAGGTGGTATGGATGGGCGTGCAGGCTGACGACAATCGCGAAGCCAATGGTACCCTCGTCAAGGATGATACCGCCGGTAATCTGCTAACCCGCATGGGCGTAAAAGCCTATATTAACGGCCACAATGCTATTGATAACGATAAATCTCGAGAGTTCCAGCCATTCGTGGAAGCGAACTGGATCCATAATACGCAGCCTGCCAGCGTGAAGATGGACGATGTCAGCAGCGATATGCGTGGTACGAAGAATATTGGAGAACTGAAAGTGGGTATTGAAGGACAAGTTACCCCGCGCCTGAACGTATGGGGTAACGTGGCGCAACAGGTGGGTGACACAGGTTATAGTGATACCCAAGGAATGCTGGGGATGAAATACAGTTTCTGATTCAGGTAACAACAGAGCCGCTGATCTTCAGCGGCTTTTACCCGGAAACGCTTTCATTTGGCTGATAGGTTTCATGAACGGCTCCCAAAAAAGCTTAATGCGTACAGAAAAATATCGGGCGTTTCCCGATGGTGAACATAAAGCCACGATGGCCCTGAGTCAGGATGGTGTAACTGATACTTTTCCCTGGATAGACATAAAAATCGGGTAAAACCGTCTCGATAACCGCATCGGACAGTGTTTCGTCACGCGTGACTTTGTTGATATCCGTCGATATAAAATGGGTGCTGTCTTTATTTTCACTCCATACATAGGAAACATCACGGCGGATCACGCCGCTCATTTTATTATCGACGTAATATGTTCCGCTGATGGAAACCACCCCAGTGCGTTTTTTCAGCGAATACATAAAATCCAGCGTCAGGTTAGCCTGAGTGTTGTTATAAAACACAATCACAGGCGCCGTACATTTCTCTGGATCCCGGTTCTTTTCCGTATACAAATGAAAAAGATGTCCAAGCCCTACACCCAGACACAGTAGCGTCAGGCAGGCTAACATCAGTGCCTTTTTACCCATGTGTCACCCCGCGGAAAAAAAGCGTCACGCAGCCTGTATCACCGCGCGTTTTATAAGGTTGCTGACAAATCAATGCCGTAACCGCTGGGGTGCGACTGCTGGAAGGGAAATAGACCCATGGGTATTTCTGACAATCCATACCGGTTTTTAGAATCATTGACTTATAGCTTGCAAAGCGGCTGCCGCTTTCGATATCTTCATTCCGCGAGAAAAAATGACAGCCCTGAGTTGTTTCAACCAGCGTGTAGCGATCGTAAAAATCCTTATCGGGAACGGTTTGCCAGCTTATAGTGCCAAGCAAAATACCGACAGCAAATGTCCCGGTCATCCAAAGTACAGGTACATAATGTTTAAACCAACGCCCTGACATACGCGGTGGCGTCTCACCCTTTTTTTCTATTGCCTGAGCGAAGTCTTTGCGGATGGTCATGAGGCTCACACCTGGCTCAATCTGAAAGCCTCTACGCGGAACCGTGATTATCAGCGTATCTTCATTTTCGCCAACGGTACGTAATCCGCGGCGAATAATGGAGATATTCTGATAAAGCGTATTTGCCGACACCACCATGCCGTCTTCTTCCCACACTTTTTGAAAGAATGTTTGTTGTGAGACGACGGAGGGGGCGTTTTCCAGCAGAAGGCGCAAGCAGCGGCTGGCGGGCGTTGTCAGAATAATGTTGAGATCTGGCCTCGATAATGAAGCCAGGCGATTCATTTCTGGATTAAATTCAATATTATCGTTAATTATCCATAACATCGCATTGTTACCATGCCAAAACATAACGTAGTTGGAGAGGGTTAATAGACACCACTGAGTATAGTCTGATGCTGTGGCTGCGTAGCAGGACATGGATTGTCCCCTGCACATACCGATCATATAGAAGAGCGAGAGGCATAAGACATTAACAGGTAAGCGTAGACACCGCTTTTCTCATTATAGCAGACTCAGGGGTGAAAGTACGTTTGGTTTTCTTGTTCGTTAAGTCTCCTGTTTTGTATTGAGGTGAGAATATCACCTTTAATCAAGTGGCCAAATTTACTGTGCCACTACGCTTTAATATCTTATATATAAATCATGAGAAAAAATATCCTGATAATCTACCCCACATGAAAGACAAGGTTTTATTCAATGTGTTCCTATAATGGCTTGTAATATCCCAAAAAGCAGCACTCGTTATATAGGGATAGTTTCCAATTTATTAAGAGTTACAGTAGCCATACTTAATAAAAGCACGCTTCCCACTTAATATTTAAGCTGTGCTTTATGTTATTTAAATATAAATAAGTTAATCCTTAACCAACATATTTCAAATTTATACCAAATAATTTTAAAACTATCTATCAGAAACAATTTGTAGGGGCATAGTTTGTTTTTTCAATCAATAATCCTCTCTGACATGTAAAATAAAAACATTTATTCATAATATGAATATTGTTGTGATAACAAATTCGCGTGAAAGTAAATCGACTGAAGGTGATGCCGATGAATATTCCTTCAGAAAGAACTCAACAGGTTAATCCAGAATCGGCAACGGATTACTGTCATCAGCTTAAAAACGGAAATCGCCCCGGCGATTAATGACTTTAACACTGATAGTGACTATCAGTGAAAGGCAACAACAAGGAATGAATTATGTCTACACCCGCGAATTTTAACGGTCAACGCCCTGCCATTGATGCTAACGACGCAGTAATGCTGCTGATTGATCACCAAAGTGGCCTGTTTCAGACCGTCGGCGACATGCCGATGCCGGAATTACGCGCGCGCGCCGCGGCGCTGGCTAAGATCGCCACCTTATGCAATATGCCGGTCATTACTACCGCATCCGTACCACAGGGACCGAATGGTCCGCTGATTCCGGAAATCCATGCGAATGCGCCCCACGCGCAATATGTCGCGCGTAAAGGGGAAATTAATGCCTGGGATAATGCCGATTTTGTACAAGCGGTAAAAGCGACAGGCCGTAAAACGCTGATCATCGCTGGCACTATTACCAGTGTCTGTATGGCTTTTCCAGCCATCAGCGCCGTCGCGGAAGGGTACAAGGTATTTGCGGTAATTGATGCCTCCGGTACGTACAGTAAAATGGCACAGGAAATTACGATGGCCCGCGTGGTGCAGGCGGGCGTAGTACCAATGGATACCGCGGCGGTAGCCTCTGAGCTGCAACGTACCTGGAATCGGGAAGATGCCGCAGAATGGGCGGATGTATATACCAAAATATTCCCGGCTTATCAGCTACTGATTGAAAGTTATACCAAAGCGCAGGAAGTAGTAAAAAATAATGAACTGCTGGATTCTCAACGCGCATAAATAACGCCCTGAAGAGGCTAAATAGCCCCATTTAATGGGGCTATTTTACTTGCCATTTTGGACCTGGGCAGTGCTCGCCAAAACGCGTTAGCGTTTTGAACGCCGCTTGCGGCGGCCCGAAGGGCGAGCGTAGCGAGTCAAACCTCACGTACTACGTGTACGCTCCGGTTTTTGCGCGCTGTCCGTGTCCAAACTGGCTGCGCCAATAACGCCTGGTGGGATAGGCTCTTAATCAAATACGCCATTAATAATCGCCGTGACCACCGCGGTACTGAGCGCGATCAGCACCAGATTATCCCCAACGATTTTCCACTCATAGCCCGGATAATAAGGTAATTGTCCCAGCATAGACGCCGGCACCGTTTTTTTAGCGATTCCCGGCGGTAGCGGTTTTCCTCTCGCCAGATTTTTCGCAATCCCCGGAGGTAAAGACTGATAACCCGTCAGCCCTAAATTCACTGCCAGTTGCCTGGCGACAGCATAGCTAATGTCCGACTCGACGTGATCCGGTTTACCGCCATTTTTACGGTGTTCCGTTTTTTGCCCGGCATTTCCTTTATGTCCGTTACCGTTATTACCCTGATTAGCCGCGTTATTACCATGTCCGCCGCCATTACCATTTCCCGGATTCGCCAGCACAGGCGTAGCGCTCAGGGAAAACGTAATCAACGTCGCCAGGACGGCGGTTAAACCACGACGATTATTCATGATATTGCCCTTCTGATGTGGGATACCATGAAAATAGCGCCCCGCCATAAAAAGAACAACTACATCGATTCTTATTTTAAGCGGGGCTCGCCAACAGCAGCTTATCGTATCCAGATAGTCAGTAAAATCAGGATGATTGCTATCAGGACAACCTGATAAAAAATTTTGTCCAACCCTCTTTTTTGCATGGCGTCACCTCGTTAGAAAACGATTTGCCAGAGGGCTAAACACAACACCAACAGGCTAATCAGTAAAAATATCAGCGCGATGATTTTATCGGGTGAGCGATTCATCTGGGCGATCCTCAAACATTATTAAAACCACTGGCCAAAGCGTTTGATATAAAAGCGCTTCATGCCTTGCGCCACCAGACAGTAGCTCAATAATGTCGCCACCAACCACGGGAAGTAGCTCAGCGGCAGCGGCTCCAGTCCAACCATCGCGCCCAGAGGTGAGAATGGAATATAAATGCCTATCGCCATAATCAAGCCGGTCGTCAATAATACCGGCAACGTCGCCCGACTTTGGATAAACGGTATTTTCTGCGTCCTTAGCATATGCACAACCAGTGTCTGCGAGAGCAGACCCTCAATAAACCAGCCGGACTGAAAGAGCGCCTGCGCCTCTACGTTATTAGCCGCAAAGACGTACCACATCAGCGCAAAGGTTGTGATATCGAAAATAGAAGACGTTGGGCCAATCCATAGCATAAAACGACCAATATTTTTCGCGTCCCATTTCCGCGGCTTACGCAGGAACTCTTTATCCATTTTGTCCCACGGCAACGACAACTGCGAAATGTCGTACATCAAATTCTGGATCAACAGATGAATCGCCAGCATCGGCAGAAACGGAATAAACGCGCTGGCTACCAGTACCGAAAAAACATTGCCGAAATTAGAGCTGGCGGTCATATTCAGATATTTAATGATATTGCCAAAGGTTTCCCGCCCTTTGATAACGCCTTCCTCAAGCACCATGAGATCTTTTTCCAGCAGAATAATATCTGATGACTCTTTAGCAATATCGGCGGCGCTATCGACGGAAATCCCCACATCCGCATCACGAAGCGCGGGCGCGTCGTTGATCCCATCCCCAAGAAAACCAACGGTATGACCATTTTTCTGTAGCGCTTGCAAAATACGCGTTTTTTGTAACGGCGTCAGCCGGGCGAATACTGCGCGTTTCTCCACCTCAGACGCCAGTTCGGCATCTGACATCGCCTCAACCTGGGTTCCGGTCAGGATATCGTGCGTATCAATACCCACTTCCAGACAGATACGCGCCGTCACAACCGGATTATCGCCGGTGAGGACTTTGACCGCCACGCCGTTATCCCGCAACGCGGCAATAGCTTTTCCGGCGCTTTCTTTCGGCGGATCGAGAAAAGTGAGCATCCCTTCGATGGTAAGTTCGGTCTCATCCTCCACACTTAATGTCGGATTGTTCCCGGAACCATCCAGCTTACGTGTCGCTATCAGCAATACACGGAATCCCTGCGCATTGTAATCTTCGGTTTTCGCCAGCAGTAGCTCGCGGCGTGTTTCCGTCAGCGCCACCACACGATCGCCTTCGCGAAGATGGGTGGCTACCATCATCATCTCTTCAACGGCGCCTTTGCAGATCAGGCATCTGTCTCCATGCTGCGCATCCTCCACCAGGACCGATACCCGGCGACGTACAAAGTCGAATGGCAGTTCATCGCGTTTAATGAAGCGCGCTTTTGTCGATGGTGCGATTCGACCCTCGCCAAAACGCAGTATGGCGCGATCCATCACATTCCGGGCGCCGCTCTGGCTGCTACTATTCAGCCAGGCCAGCATCAATACCCGGCTGCTTTTTACACCGCTCACATCCAGATGATGCTCCAGAAAAATATTGTCCTGGGTTAAGGTGCCGGTTTTATCTGTACACAGCACATCCATCGCGCCGAAGTTTTGAATAGCGTTCAGGCGCTTGACGATCACTTTGCGCCGCGACATCGCAATCGCGCCTTTTGCCAGGTTGGAACTGACAATCATGGGCAACATTTCCGGCGTCAACCCCACCGCAACTGCCAGCGCGAACAGCGAAGCCTCTACCCAGTCTCCCTTACTGAACCCATTGATCAGCAGGACAACCGGCACCATGATCAGCATAAAGCGTATCAACAGCCAGCTCACGCTGTTGACTCCGCGATCGAAAGCCGTCTGGGTACGCGTACCCACAATGGATTTCGCCAGCGAGCCGAACCAGGTACGGCTTCCCGTCGCAACCACGACCGCTTGCGCTCTGCCGCTGGTTACATTGGTTCCCATCAGACAGATATTGCCCAAATCTAGCAGGCTTTTATCTTTATCAGGCAATTGCTCGCTGTCTTTACCTGCCACATCAGCCATAACATCGTATTTTTCTACGGGTAATGATTCACCACTAAGAATTGACTGACTGATAAAGAGATCGCGCGACGCCAGCAGTCGAACGTCGGCGGGCACCAGATCGCCTGCGGCCAGAAAAACCACATCGCCCGGCACCAGTTCTTCAATGGGAATCTCTTCCTGCACCGCGCCTATATTGCCCGGCCCACGACGCAACACCGTGGCGGTGGTGCGAACCATCTTTTTCAGCGCCTGTGCTGCTCTGTTAGTGCGAAACTCCTGCCAGAAACGCAATAACCCGCTCAAACTGACCATCGTCAGAATAATCAGCACGCCAGTGAGATCGGTCTCTTCGCCACGGCGTAACGGGAGCCAGTAATCCGTGATGAAACTAACCCCTGCCAATGCCATCAGAACGTAAATAAACGGGTTATTGAATGCCTGCAGAAGCTGAATCAGCGCCGGAGGAACTTGCTCATGCGCCACTTCATTGCGCCCATACACTTTCAACCGTTCGCTGGCCTCTTCTATCGTGAGGCCCTGACGATGGCTGTTCAGCCGCGCCAGTGTCTCCTCCGGGCTATGAAAAGCTTCCGCTTCGATCGGAAATACTTTTTTATGCTGCTTATCATTTTCTGACGCCGGGCGATTGAGTTTCCGGTTTTCAATGTTCATGTCAGTCATGATGAATCCCCAAAATTAAGGTGTAGTGTTTCCTGCATATCACGCCCGGGGAATAGTAAACTCACGATTAGAAGGTGAATGCCCCGGGAGAATTATCTATGCATAAAAAAGGTTATTGCTTACTCACTATTTTGAGTGGGTTTTATTTTATCGACTCGGGAATATCCATCATTCCCTCCTTATACGCCTGGCGTAATGTTGCAATTGAATAAAAAACTATTATTGACTATCAATGCTCCAGTGAATTGCGGTGATATTATCGTTATCACCTATTCTGGATATAATCAGCTCTCGCGTTTTACGATAATCAGCATGACCCACGAGCTCGGCACGAATTTCTTTATAGCCCTGTTCCTGAGCGGGGACCGAACCTAACCCTTGTAAACAGATCGCGGCCTCTTTTACGATATTCAGTAACCACTGACGAACCGCGCTCTCATCTTCTTTATTACAGGTTACTTTCAGGATATAACGTTTTTCTCCCTCAGCGGATATTGGGAGTTGATTTATACGCTGCGCCGCTTCACGCAATAAAATATTGGCGCAAAGAATAATGATCGTCGCCGCCAGCGCATTTTTGAACTGCCCTAAGCCGCATAACACGCCGATGCCCGCCGAACACCATAGCGTTGCCGCAGTGTTCAGCCCGCGCACATTCATCCCTTCGCGCATGATGACGCCCGCCCCCAGAAAGCCAATCCCAGAGACAATCTGCGCCGCAATTCGCCCGGGGCTGTCTGGCGATGTCGTCATGGAGCTCAGAATAAAAACGGCGGCGCCTGTCGCCACCAGCGCATTAGTGCGTAATCCCGCCATACGTTGACGCCATTGTCTTTCCGCGCCAATCAGCGCGCCCAACAGCATAGCGGCCAGTAAATTTAAAATATAAGGAAACATTAACATACGTTCCTCCATTTTTTCTGGAAGAATAAGTACGTGCTATATTTAGCACACGACAAATTTCTGCCCTGAGGCAATTAGCGTCGTGTTAACGGCGGAGGAAATAAAGCGTGTTTAAACATGAACATGACGATTACCTCGCGACAATGCGCGTGTTGTAACATTATTGGGATGACAATCGTCACAAGGGGAGATTGCTGCCCACCGGTTCGGCAAGCAGCGCAGGAATAGCGTGCGTTAACTTGCCAGATGATTTACGTAAAAGTGACTGTCCAACATATTACTCCTGCATGAATTTGCGCTTATTATAGTCAGCCAATATGTTCCGTAAAGTGCAAAGGCGGGTTTAGTGACGTTCTGTTTAAGTTTGTTTGATATTTTTTCTTATGACAAAAAAATGACAATATTATGTCGATAACAAGCTCGTCTGAAATCATTAAACAATAAATTCCTGCTTAATACCGGCGATAGCTCTGTTATGATGCCTGCACGTAAAAAAATAAAACAACATGACGAGGAAAAAATGGGTTCCACCAGAAAAGGGATGCTAAACGTCCTGATTGCCGCCGTATTGTGGGGGAGTTCAGGCGTTTGCGCGCAGTACATCATGGAGCAAAGCCGTATGTCGTCACAGTTCCTGACGATGATACGTTTGTTATTCGCCGGGCTGATACTGGTGACCTTCTCCTTTATGCACGGCGATAAGATATTTTCAATTCTTAAAAACCGCAAAGATGCCCTGAGTCTGCTGATTTTCTCCGTGGTGGGCGCGCTCACCGTTCAGCTAACCTTCCTGCTCACGATTGAAAAATCCAATGCCGCCACCGCGACAGTGCTGCAATTTTTATCGCCGACCATTATTGTAGCGTGGTTTGCATTAGCGCGAAGAACACGACCAGGCATTCTGGTCTTAACCGCCATTCTTACATCGCTTATCGGCACCTTTTTACTGGTGACTCACGGCAATCCAACATCGCTGTCGATCTCTTCAGCCGCGCTGTTCTGGGGTATCGCCTCCGCATTTGCCGCCGCCTTTTATACGACCTGGCCTTCCAGGCTAATCGCCCAATACGGCACACTGCCAGTGGTCGGCTGGAGTATGTCCTTTGGCGGCCTTATTCTGCTGCCCTTCTACGCTAAAGAAGGAACGCACTTTGCGGTGAGCGGCAGCCTGATTCTGGCCTTTTTCTACCTGGTGGTGATCGGTACATCGCTGACGTTCAGCCTGTATTTGAAAGGCGCGCAACTGATTGGTGGCCCCAAAGCCAGCATTTTAAGCTGCGCGGAACCGTTAAGCAGCGCCCTGCTGTCGCTACTGCTGTTGGGGATTAGTTTTACCTTGCCGGACTGGCTGGGCACGCTGCTCATTCTCTCGTCAGTGATTCTGATCTCCCTCGATTCCCGTCGACGCGCGCGGGCCGCTTAACGCCGTTGATAATCACGATGACCGGGCGGAAGAGGGAAAAGTTTAATGGCGCTTTGCCTTAATCTCTTCGTCAGAAAGCCCGGTAATCATCAGCACCATCTCTCGCTCGATCCCCTGTTCCAGCATCGTATGCGCAATACGCAAGGCTTCCTCCTGCTTACCTTGATGTATACCTTGCTGTATGCCTTGTTGCACGCCTTCACGCTTACCTTTTCTGCGCCCCGATTCACGTATTCTGTCTACGATCGTCATTAATCTCTCCTTGTGTTGGGGAACACGGCGCGCCACCTCGCGGATAAACTTGCCAAAACGAGGCGTGCTGCCATGCTGTATTAGCAAATAATTAAACAGCGCTTTTAGCTGACTGTCATTAGCGTTTCCCGTAATCAGAAGTACCGCTAAGCGCTCGACCAATCCCATCAGGTCGCGTTGACGTATATGCTTTTGTACCAGTTCCAGCATCGCGATACGTCGATGCTGCATAATCTCGTTATCCGGCACCACCGTAATGTCTACCAGTGGAAATGCCGTCGCATAAAGCTGACGCGCCAGCGCAGGATCGTCAAACTCATCCAGCCAGCAAAGCGAAAAGGGATACGGGCTTTTCGCGCCATGGTAAAACAGCATGGGAATCACCAGCGGTAACGTTTTATGGCCAGCATCCAGATGGCGCTGCATCGCGGCAGTGGCGTAACGCATTAACCGGAACGCCATATGCGCGTCCGGCGTACTCTGATGCTCTATAACGACATAGATATAACCGTCGCCTTCACACGTTTTTAGCGACCAAAGGACATCGGAATAAAACGCGCGTAAATTTTTCTCGATAAAACTGTCCGGCGCCAGTTTCAACGTCGTCAGATCGCAACGTATTCTTAGCGAATGGGGAAGATGAATATTGAGAAAATCCCGCGCGGTATCCGGATGGCGTAAAAACGTTTTGAATACCGCATCATGAGGCGTGGACGTGGGGCTTTTTTTCATGGCGATCCGTCACCTGAGGAATAAGATGACGCCACTGTACTCGCCAAAAATACAGACAGCATTCAGGAAAATTTACCCCTGCGAGGAGGCTCGAAAGGGAATCACTGACGGCTGCAATACGTACATTTTTGCCCAGCCTGCTACGCATTATCGCCCGATAGCGTAACGCTAACCGGGCCTACAAATACACGTCATCTGTAGGCCAGGTAAACGCAGCGCTCTTCGGCGATAAATCTCACACCAGCGCTTTGACTATCTCCATCAACCGAATGATGTCTTCGGGGCGCGTATTGCCGGTTTGCGGATCGATAATCGAGCTGTAAACATGCGGCATGACGCGCGGCACGCCTGCTTCCAGGCAGGTTTGCAGGATAATACCGAAATTATCCAGTGAGATACCGCCGGTCGGCTCGATAAGCGTCATGCCGTGGCGGGCAGCGGTTGTCGCCAGCGCATATAATTCCGGTAACGACTTTTCGCCGCCCATCGGGAAAAACTTCGCCGCATGTGCGCCCATATCCTGCATCATGCGTACCGCCGCTTCACAGGAAACGCGGGCTGGCGTTCCCTGGCTGCTGCTGACGCCGGTAGAAATCACCACCTCGCCAGGCGTTCCCGTCGGGCTGACCAGGGCGTTGATATGCGTTTGCTCGCCGCCCGTCGCCGCCAGCGCGCCCGCCGCGAAGCCGCTGCCGGTAAAGGTCTGGTTGACATGGGCCGGGTGAGTATGGGCGGCAATCATCGCCGCTTTGTAGTACTGCGCCGGGTCGCCTGCGCCCAGACCCACTGAGATAGACGGCACCTCCGCCATCCAGCGTTTCACCTCCGGCACGCCCTCTTCTACCGTAGCGAACTGCGCGGAAAGTACGCCAATGACCGCATGGCCTTCGGCGGCTTCATAGATAGCCTTCGCGTTGGCGATATCCTTTGCCAGCACGTTAATCGCTACCCGCTGACGATAAAAATTAATCTGCTGCATGTTCTGCAATCTCCCTGAGTCGCGCCACAATCAATGCCATTTCCCCTTCGGCTACCGTGCGTGGATCGAGGCTAAAAACCCCCTGATGAAGCTGATATTTGCGGGCGTAAATCGCTATCTCGCCGCCGCGCAGCTGCGCTTCGACGTCCTGCGCGTTCAGCCCCAATTCAGATGCGTTCACCCGCACACGAATACGCCAGATTGCACGCCCGGCCTCATCCTGTTCGATATCGGCATAAAGTCCATGGATGGCGGAAATCGCTTCCGCGACCGGCTGTAACTGTGCTGCGGTCACGGTCGTCTGGCCCTGGTGGTAATTCTCCAGCGCATACACCAGCCCAACCATGTTTTCCTTGCCGATTTTCATTGCTCTGGCAATCCCCTGGTGCTGCGCTTTGCAGGCGGCAATCCACGTTTTCCTACCAGTGATAAAGCCGGAGGTTGGCGCATTAAAGGCTTTCGCGCCGCTATAGATAACCATATCCGCGCCGCTCGCCACCCAGCCGCGCAAATCCTCTTCCGCCGCGGCATCGACAATCAACGGCAGGTGGTTGGCCTGCGCCACCTGTACAAAATCGTCAATGCTCAACATGCCTTTCTGTACGCAATGGTGTGATTTCACATACAGTAGCGCGGCGGTCTTTTCGTTAATGGCGCTTTCCAGTTGCCAGCGGGTCGCCAGATTGCTCGACCCCACTTCCACTATGCGCCCGCCGCCAAGACGAATGGCGCTGGTGACTGGCGCGCCGTAGTCCACATTATGCCCGCGCAGCATCACTACCTCATTGGCCATACCGCTACTGTCCGGCATCAGGGCGACGCGCGCCCGATCGCCGTGGGTGATAGCGGCAGCGACGGCAATGGCAATACCCGCCGAGGCGCACGAGGTGATATAGCTATCTTCAGCACCCGTATAGCGCGATACCAGTTCGCCGGTTTTTTCCACCAGCGCGTCAATCTCGACGAAAGCGGAAGCCGCGCGCGCGGTGGCCTGCATGACCTCCGGCGCGACGCTTGAGACGCCCAGAATGGTCATTTTGCCGCAGGCGTTAATGACCTTTTTCAACCCCAGTTGTTGATAGATATTCGGCGTCATGATTTACAGCACTCCCAACAACGAACAGACTATGCTCAGTGCGACAATCGACAGCAAAATGGTGGTGTAGCGCGGCCCTTTTTTTACCAGATAGAAGTAGATGGCGAATACCGCCGCCAGTGGCAGTAAGCCCGGCGCGATAGAGTCGAGGATCTGCTGAACCACCACTTCAGATCCTTTCAAGGCGCTAATTTTTAACGGCGTGGTGATTTTGACGTAGCTGGCGGAAAGCGCGCCCATCATGATCAAACCCAGCACGTTGGCCCCGTAGATCAGTTCTTTGATTCGCCCCCCTTGCAGCAGGCCGATAATCGAATCACGCCCCAGCGTATATCCCTTGTGGACCATACCGTAGCTGATCGCCAGGGTGATCGCCGGGTAGAGAATCAGCGGGATAATACCGCCCATCGCGCTGCCATTTGCCGCGAACGGAATAAAGATCGCTATCAACAGCGGCATCACCGCCGCCCAGATAATCGAGTCGCCCATCCCGGCAAGCGGCCCCATCAGGCCCGTTTTAATGCCGGTGATAGACGAGTCGTTAATCGGCTCGCCGCGCGTTTTTTGTTCTTCCATGGCAATAGAGATGCCCTGAATCACCGCGCCGAAGGTCTGCTCGGAGTTAAAGAAGTTAAGGTGGCGTTTTAGCGCTTCTACCTGCTCCTCTTTTTGTGGGTAAAGTTTTTTGATGATCGGCGTCATCGAGGCGCAGAAAATCAGGCTTTGTAAGCGCTCATAGGAGCTGGAAACCTCGGCGCCCAGCCAGTAGATAAACCAGGCTTTGGTGATATCTGCTTTGGTCAGCGCCCCGCTTTCCCGCGCGCGCTCAACCAGTTCATGTTGCATTACGTCACTGCTCATCATGCTGCTCCTTCATTTTTCGCCAGGCCTTTAATCAGGAAGGCGACACAGGTGCCGAAGATGGCCATCGCCATGATGTCGACCTTGAGGTACAACACCGCGAAGAACCCGCCGATAAACCACGGCAACAGGCTCTTTTTACCGATCACCATAATGGTGATGGCAAAGCCCAGCGCCGGCAGAATGCCGCCCATGATTTCAAAGGAGTGGGTTAACCAGTGCGGCATCAGTTTAAGGAAACTTTCCACCACATCCTGGCCAAAGTAGTTAGCGGCAAAAACCACCGGGAAGCGCAGCACCAGCCCCAGCAATGCCGGGTAAAGAAAGGCGCAACGCATGATGCCCGCCATGTTTGCCGTTTCCGCGTGTTTATCCGCCATATGCACCCAGGCAGCATTCAGCGTGCGCCTAAGCTGATCGAGAAACACGCCAATCACGCCAAACGGGATTGCCAGCGCGATCGCCAGGTTTGGGTCCATACCGGCCTTCACCGCGATAGGAATGGAGATACAGGCCGCCAGCGCCGGGTCCGACGGCACGTTGCCGCCCGGCGTTGAGGTCACGCCCAAATAAACGAGCTGCATCCCTGCGCCGATGATCATCGCAGTCTGCATATTGCCAAGCAAAAGCCCGACAAATACCGCGATCACCACCGGTTGTAACAGCATCGCGGAGAAGGTGTAGCCGAGGCGTAAACGGGCAAACCAGTAATACAACCCCATCAGGCTTGCAAAGAGTAAGGTATCCATAGTGTTATCCTATACACTTCATCCTTCAGGCTGCCTCTTTGTTGGCTGCCTTCGCTCACCCCAGTCACTTACTTTAGTAAGCTCCAGGGGATTCACTCAGTTGCCGCCTTGATGCATCCAGAATGATTTTGTGTCTATTAAAGGGTTAGAATTTTTTCAGGATATCGTCGAGCGGCTGCGGCTTATCTTCCGGAATGGTCTGGAAAAATACCTGAACGCCACGGTTTTTCAGGTCGTTAAGAATGCCGACGTCTTTTTCATCCAGCGTAATATTCTGAAAAACCGCCTTGCGGTTTGGCCCGCCGCCGAGACCGCCAACCTGAATGCGGGTGACGTCAAAGCCCAGTTGTATGGCGTCCTGCACCGCCGCCAGTGACGGAAAAAGCACCAGCACGTTACCGTCGCCAAGCTGATTTTCTTTCCATGCAGCGGCAAAACTCTGGTTGCCGAAGCAATCCACTTTGATATTTGGCGGCGCCGCCATCAGGTAGATATTTTTCATAAACGGATCGGCGTCCAGTTCATCACTCACAACGGCTATCCGGTTCGCCTGAGATTGTCCGACCCACTTCGTGACAACCTGTCCATGAATGAGACGGCTGTCGATGCGGCATAAAACGATATTGGCCATGATGTTTTCCTTAGAGTGATTGTTGTAGCTGACGTACATGGGCGACCACATCCAGGCAGCTACTGCGCCCGGCCTCAACTAACTCGTCCACGCAGGCGGTTAGCATCCCTTGTTCGCGCCTGTCCAGCGCCTCCAGCAGTAGCGACGCATTCAGTCCGGCAATCACCGCCACCGGATAATCGGCGCTTAGCCGCGCCGCGACGTTGGACGTTGTGCCGCCGACAAAATCCGTCAGGATCAGCGAGCCTTCCGGCAGCGTTTTCACCACGGCCTCGACGCGTTGATAAAACTCGCCCAGCGTATCGACAGGCATTAGCGCGATTTCCGTCACGCCTTTAATTTCGCCCGTGACCATACGCAGGCTGTTGCAAAGCGGTTGTCCCCAGCCGCCATGCGTCAGCAGCAGGATGTGGGGCAACGGTTGTGTGGTAGTCAAAATGGCCTCCTGGCGCAATTACATGAGGACACCGGCATATATTGCCCGGTGGCACTGCGCTTACCGGGCCTACAGGACACTCCCGGTAGGCCGGATAAGGCGTTTACGCCGCTATCCGGCATAACGCATCATCAGAAGAGCAAAGGTTGTGCCAGAATTTGTGTCACGCGAGGAAGAAGAAAGGTCTGGCGAGGCGCGAAGCCCCGCCAGTAAAAGGATTAACTATAGAGCAGTTCGTAGATATAAAAATATTCCGCATCCGATAAACGGATGGCGTAGGCGTCTTCGATCGGCAGAAAAGCGGATTTGATGACACTAAACGCGCGCGCGTCCAGATTCGGCTGACTTTCCAACGCCATCTGTAACGGTTTTCGGTTAATCACAATACGCTCTACCATACAGCAGCAGTGGATCAGGAAGCGCAGTGTCACCTGGCGGCTTGGTTTCAGGGAAAGCGAAGACGTCAGATGGTTAAAAACGCCCTCCATCTCTTTCAGAATACGCTGCGGGTTAAGCACGGAAATATGGTTGATGATACTCTCCATCGTTAGCGCGCTGATAAAGCGCATGGCGCTGCGCTCCATCTCCAGACGGCGTTCAGCGTTGGACAGATCGGGCGTTAACAGGCTCAACACCAGTTCCGGCCCTTGTTCGGAGAAAAGCTCTTCCAGCGAAATAAACGGAATATCCGGCAGCCCCGGCTGGAAAGTGCCGACAATCCCCGCCAGCCGCTCGCTGGCATTCAATGCCTGCTGAACGCGCTCCAGACTTCGTACCTCGTTATAATCAAGGATCACCATCCTGGTGTCCTGCGACATCAGTTCGCCAAAGCTCTCCTCCAGCACCTTTTTGATTTTTTCCGCCGTTCCCATGCCAGTAATACAGGAGATGACCAGCACTTTGCCGCCGTTCTCCTGCTGCGGCGTACAAAGCTGGCAGGGGATATTTTTACTCTGCAGGAGCGCCGTCAACTGTGGTAAGTCGCTGGTTTCATAGCTTAAATCCAGCCCGACTTCCAGCAGACTGGTCAGCGTGATGTTCGGCATGAGCAAAACATCTATCTGGAATAACTTACTGATCGTACTGCCGAAATGGATCAATGAGCCGATGTCCACCAACAGGATAAGCCGCCGATATTGGCGGATTTGAATCATTTGGGTCAGCGTTTCCAGCGTGTCATGCACCGACTGTTCAAACGGCATGTCGATGGCGCTGAACAGCTCGCGCTCCAGCACGCGGTTGACATATTGCGCCTGACTGGTGGCGGTGGTCGCGCCGTGGGCGATTAAAATAACCCCGCAGTCGGGGCTGGCATCGATACGCTGACGATAATGGCGGCACTCTTTCAGGAACAGGCATAGCCAGACCACTTCCGTCGCCGGACACTGAATATGCAGCAGTTCGTTGATTTTCCGACACAGCAGCGTGGCGTTGTCATATTCGTCTTTGCAGCGATCCAGGATCAAACTGGAAGAGTAAAGCTGCGGGATCAGGCCGCGCTGCACGTAGCCTATCAGCGCCAGGAAGTGTTTACGCAGTGGGTTAACCAGATTTTCCGGCAGCGAAAAGCCCAACACCTGCTCTACGCAGCCAATCAGCAGCGTCACGCGCTCTTCAATCTGGTCGCCATAGCGCGGCGGATGCGCCACGCTGTCACGGCTGTAGAGACCGTATTCAAAAATCGAGCTGAGTTTATTTTTCAGGATCGCCAGCGTCTCCGCCGGGGGGACGTTACTGTTGCGCAAATTAACATACTCGCGCGTCAGGAAGCTGTAAAAGAGGTCGCTCTCTTCAATTTCCGCCCCGGTCGCCAGCGACGTCTTCAATGCGGGCAGCGTGCGCGCGTCTATATTTAGCCGCGCTTTACCCTCAAACAGAGTATCCACCAATAGACGCTGTTCCGGCGTCGGGTTAACCGACATTTCCGCCAGCCGCTTATCCAGCTGTAGCGTGTCGTTATGCTCGGTCATTCCCGATGCCCACGCCTGAGCGCAGAGAAACTGAATATCGCTTTTAAGCTGACCGATATTGCCTTCCAGGGGTTTATTCAGCAACCAGAGTAACAACGGTTTATCAATGCTGACCGTGCGTTCTATTTTGCGGCTTTCCCGCTGTAAGAACCCCACGATCAGTTCGATCTGTTCTTCAACGGAGCGCTGGCGAATGCCCGGCAAATCAATGCATACCTGAATACGCCGCTGGAAAGTACGTAACAGCGCCGACCCGACCGGCTCGGTAGTGGCGCAAATCAGGCGTACCGAAATTGATCGCGGCTGGCTGCTCACGCCGAGCGGACGGTACTCGCCTTTATCCAGAATAGAGAACAGCTTTTCCTGCCCTTCATAAGACAGACGGTGCACCTCGTCCAACAGCAGATAACCACCGTCCGCCTGCTCCACGAGGCCTGTTTTATGTTCATTCGCGCCGGTAAACGCCCCCTGCCGATGACCAAACAGATGCGAGGAGAGCAGTTCCGGGTTATGGGCGTATTCCGCGCAGTTAAAGTAGACCAGCGGCGGGATAGCGCCGCTCGCCTGTTCACAGGCGAAACGGTGCATCAGTTCCGCAAAAAAGGTTTTACCGACGCCGGACGGCCCGGTAAGCAGAACGTGTAAACCGTGCGGATAGAGCACCGCCGCACGGCCTTTTTCTACCGCATCGCGCAGGCTGCGATCGTAACCAATCAGGCTGGTAAACGGATCGTCGGGCGCGTAATGCTCTTCATGCGGCAGCACATCCGCCACCGACCGCACCTCGCGTTCAGACTCTTCCAGCTGTCGTCCCAGCAACGTTTCCAGCGCCTGGCGATGCAGAAAATAGACCGGGCGGCCACGGCTTTTGATTGCCAGGCCGTCATTCCATAACTGATTGAGATCTTTGCTGACGGAGTTACGCGCCAGCCCAAGATTGAAACCTATCGCCTCCGCCGTAAACGCCGTCTCCTGCGCCAAATCGGCAAGACATAGCCCGCGCGTCAGCCGTTCCAGCTCTCCCAGTACGATCTCAATACGTCTCATTACACTACCGCTTACGAAATAAAAGAGTAGTCAGAACATACACTATTCTGCCACGCAAGAAAGTGAAGGCGCAGCGAGAAACCGCCTTCCCACTTTTGCCTGACTTCAACGCCAACGGATAGCACGCCCCGATGAGTGAACGTCGCACGGTCTACACTTACTCTTGAAAAAGTGCAAACCGATAAGGATACCGTTTATGAAACGAAAAACGCTTCTGCTTATTGCCACACTTGTCGCGCTACCGGGCGTCACGTATGCCGACTCTCCGTTTAGCTCACTCCAGTCGGCGCATGAAAAAAATACGATTTTAAAGGATTTGCGCAAAATGTGTACGCCCAAAGGCGCGCTAACCGATGAAGCCTGGGAGAAAAAAATCATGGCGAGCGAGGGGAACCAGCAGCATATTCGGGAGGCGATGATCGCGATAGAGCGCAACAATCAGCATAACTACTGGCAGGCTCTCGGCAAGGTGGAATGCCCGGAGATGTAGCACAGCTTTTCCGCTTTTTGGTCGCGAAAATGCGGACTGTAACCGGTTTCTGTTCGCTAAAAGCGCGTATTCTGGAGCGAATTTACGCGATCAAGGAGTACGACAATGCGATACCGTTTTCCCGATAACTTCTGGTGGGGCAGCGCCTGCTCAGCGTTGCAAACCGAAGGGGATAGTCTGAATGGCGGTAAAAGCCAGACCACGTGGGATGTGTGGTTCGAGCGCCAGCCGGGTCGTTTTCACCAGGGCGTCGGTCCAGCGGAAACCTCAACGTTCTATCGCCACTGGAAGCAAGACATCGCGCTACTGAAACAGTTAAAACATAACAGTTTTCGCACCTCGCTAAGCTGGGCGCGGCTCATTCCAGACGGCGTAGGCGAGGTGAATCCACAAGCGGTGAGCTTCTACAATCACGTCATCGACGAGCTACTGGCGCAGGGCATCACGCCGTTTATTACGCTGTTCCATTTTGATATGCCGATGGTCATGCAGGAGAAAGGCGGCTGGGAAAATCGCGACGTCGTAGAGGCGTTTGGTCGGTACGCGCAAACGTGTTTTACCTTGTTTGGCGACCGCGTGAAGCACTGGTTTACCTTTAACGAGCCGATTGTGCCGGTGGAAGGCGGCTATTTGTACGACTTCCACTATCCCAATGTGGTGGATTTTAAACGGGCGGCCACCGTGGCGTACCATACCGTGCTGGCGCACTCGACCGCCGTGCGCGCCTGGCGCGCCGGGCGCTACGACGGTGAAATCGGCATAGTACTGAATCTGACGCCGTCCTACCCACGCTCGCAGCATCCCGCCGATGTGCAAGCCGCGCACCATGCGGATCTGTTATTCAACCGCAGTTTTCTTGACCCGGTATTAAAGGGAGAATACCCGGCGGACTTGGTGGCGCTGCTGAAAACCTATGACCAGTTGCCTGCCTGTCAGCCAGGCGACCGTCAGCTTATTGCCGACGGCAAAATCGATTTACTGGGGATTAACTATTATCAGCCGCGCCGCGTGAAATGCCGTGATACGGCGGTGAATCCGCAAGCGCCGTTTATGCCGGAGTGGTTATTTGACTATTACGACATGCCGGGGCGCAAGATGAACCCTTACCGCGGCTGGGAAATTTACGCGCCAGGAATTTACGACATCATCACCAACCTGCGGGATAATTACGGCAATCCGCGCTGTTTTATCTCCGAAAACGGGATGGGCGTTGAGAACGAGCAGCGTTTTGTGCAAGCGGGACAGATTCACGATGATTACCGGATTGACTTTATTTCTGAGCATCTTAAATGGCTGCATAAAGGCATTAGCGAGGGCTGTCACTGTCTTGGCTACCACATGTGGACCTTTATCGATAACTGGTCATGGCTGAACGGCTATAAAAATCGCTATGGTTTTGTACAACTGGATTTAGCCACCCAAACGCGCACGGTGAAAAAAAGCGGAGAATGGTTTGCCGCCACCGCAGAGCATAACGGTTTTGATTAAGCATTTATTATTGCCGGATGACGACTAACGTCGTATCCGGCCTACAAATGGCAGCAATATCAACTCATTGGCGTAATACGGACTTTCGCCGCCACGACTAACGCCGTCAACAGCATCAGGCCGCCGGAAAGCGCCAGCGGCGAAAGCAGCCCGAAATTGTCGAGCGCATAACCGCCCACCGCCGCGCCACAGGTATTTGCCAGTTGAATCACCGCGACCTGGATGGAACCGGCTTTTTCCGCCTGATCGGCAAGAGAACGAGTGATCCACGTTGACCATCCCACCGGCACCAGCGCAAACGCCAGCCCCCAGATAATCGCTATTGCCGCCGCCACGGTTTTGTCGCTTCCCCACACAATGAGCGTCAGCGCGCTCAGCGCCAGTAGCAGCGGCGCACCGGCCAGCGCCAGTTTTACCGAACGTTTCAGGACATAGGATGAGAAAGAAGTGCCAACGAAGCTGGCAATACCAAAACTTAGCAACACCAGCGTCAGACCATCAACGTCAAAGCCCGCCAGATTCATATAGACCGGGCGAATATAGGTAAAGAAAGCGAACTGCCCGGCAAAAGACATAAAGATGGCGATCATCCCGGCCATCACGCCAGGGCGTTGCAACAGGCTAAACATATTCTGTTTCTGGTGAGAAGGTTCGCCCGGCAGCGACGGCAGTGATTTCACCACCCAGATGACGCACAGTACGCCCATCACCGCAGCGGCGTTAAAGACATTACGCCAGCCAATAATACCGCCCAAAAAGCTGCCCAGCGGCGCGGCGATCACTAACGCGATGGAGACAGCGCCAAAAATCACCGACAGCGCTTTCGGCACGGTACGCGCGGGAACCAGTCGCATGGTCAGCGACGCCGACATCGCCCAGAATCCGCCCAGCGCCAACCCAAGACAGGCGCGGCCCAGCAATAGCAGCGTAAAGCTGTTGGCAAAGGAGACCATCAGACAAGAAGCCGTCAGCAAAACGGCGAACAGAATAACGATATAACGCCTGTCGGTCGCCTGAATAATCTGGGTAATGAACAGGCTGGAAAACATCGCGACAAACGCCGTAACGGTGACCGACTGACCGGCGACGCCCTCGGAGATCCCCAGATCCTGCGCCATCGGCGTCAACAGACTAACGGGCAAAAACTCAACGGTAATCAGGCAGGCGACACAAAACGCCACGGCAAAAACGGCTGACCAGTTAGGCCTGGCAACCCCATCAGCGCGGAATTTTTCTGCGATATTTTCATTCATTGTGGTTACCTGCGTCGTTTTAGTGCGGAAAATCCACGCAGTGTAACATTACAAAATGTGATCTGATTAACGTTTTAGCAACTGACATTGTTGCGCTGCATTTTGCGAGGCTGGTCGAGAGTTGAGAATTATCTTCTCTCGCTGCGTGTAAAACCAAAAGGTAAGACATAGTGTATCACCTGGTGCTATACTTTAGATTACAGGATGTCAACCTGATGCGAACCTTCAAAACCAGGTGGTTTAACAGAGAAGCGAAGCCCCACACGATAAAAGATGACGAGTTAAGCGAGGCCATCAACGCCGTACTGCAAGGAAAAGCAGATAATCTTGGCGGCGGGGTTTATAAAAAACGTCTCAATCAAAATCGCGATCGCGCAATCGTGTTGGCAAAGGGAGGCGAACATTGGTTTTACACCTTCCTGTATGCCAAACAGGATATGGCCAACATTAGCTATCGCGAACTCGCGGGTTTCCGTGAGTTAGCAAAACACTATGCTTGCCTGACCGAAGATCAGATAACGGCACTCATTAATAACAAAGAACTGGTAGAGGTGCGCCATGTCAGCAAAAACTAAATTCAAAAGCCCTGCCTTTGAACCGATTCATAGCGCGGCATCTGGATTATTTAGCGTGGATGCCATTCCCCAGGAGACAATGCGCAGTTTTGACACGGCCTGCTTAAGCAGCATCAAAGACCTGCAGCCACTTGAAATAAAAGCGTTACGAGAAAAACTCAACGTTAGCCAGCCGGTTTTCGCTCGGTACCTGAATACCAGCGTATCAACGGTTCAAAAGTGGGAAAGCGGCGCCAAGCGTCCCAGCGGGATGTCACTGAAACTACTTAATGTTGTCCAAAAACACGGGCTAAAGGTGCTGGTATGAGGGTTTTACCGATGGTCTGTTAAGGCTATTCATACGATCATGAGTGCAGGAAGCCTCTACAACTTCCTGCGCTGTTTGACGGGAATTGCACTATACTGACTCACCAAAGCCATCAGCAAATGCAGATTTTAATTCATCCATAAAAGCCAGTTCATCCTGTCCATCACAAATTAAATCAATCATTGTGTTTCCCTTTACGCCAGCCCCCAAAATACTCATCATTCCTTTAATGGGAATTTCTTTGTCATTATTAACTAGCGTTAATGAAGACTGGTATTTTTTGACAATTTTCGCAAGCGTAGCGGCTGGCCGCGCATGAAGCCCCGTACTGTTCATAACGCGTACTTTTTGTCTAATCATATATTTTCCTTAAGAGACTTTGCGGAATGCTGAGTGATTTTTATTCATCATCTTAATTTTAGAATAAACATCATCCTCAACTGCCTGTTTTGCGTTCGCCATGACACGCGCCAGATTAGCCTCGTTGTTATTATTTACCCAAGCCTTACCAACAGTAGTAATAAAGGCTTTGCGCAAATCACTCGCAATATTCACTTTGGCTACTTTGTAATTAACAAAGCTGCGAAGAATATCCGCGTCAATACCAGAACCTCCATGAATAACCAAAGGTACCGGACTGACAGACGCGATGCGTTGTAATAGCGGGATATCAATGCGTGGGATATCTTCAAGACCATGTACATTACCAATTGACACTGCCAGCATGTCGCACCCTGTCTCCTCAACAAAGCGCTGAACCTTCTCAGGTTCAGTTTTGCAGTCAGCCTCGCTGACATGATCATCTTCCTTACCCAGAATAGCGCCTAATTCCGCTTCGACGGGAACACCAAATGATTTACAGAAATCGACAGCTTCTCGGGTAAATGCAATATTTTCTTCGAGCGGTAGCGCCGCGCCATCAATCATTACTGAGGTAAATCCGGCCCGGACAGCCTGCTTAACATCTTCCAGAGTTTTCCCATGATCCAGATGCAGGCTGACAGGAATATCCATTTTATCGGCATGTCGCTTAACTATTTCATAAATGTAATCGTAACCTGAAAGCTGTGCATTAGTAGGAGCAATTTGAATAAAATTGGGCAATCCGGAACGTTCTATTGCATTAAGAATGGAAATTGTTGTCTCCAGGTTCGTTGTATTAAATGCCCCCGCAAGGACATGTTTTTCCTGAATACAATTGAGCAGGATCCTACCATTGACTAAAGGCATATTAACTCCAGATATTTATGTGAGCAGTGTAAGTAAATTATCGAACTATTGAGTTATCACAGTTATTCACCAATAAGCGCCCCTTCTTGCCGCAGTTTAAATTGGTAAAATGACAGCCATTGCTGCTGATATATTTTCAACTTTGCAGAACGAACCGCGTCAGGAAAATATCGCTCAGCCACAGGAACAGTCGGGGGGACAACATTCGGACAGGCTATCAACAATGCTCCAAGGGAGACGGTTTCATCAAAAGCAATGGCCTCAATTGGACACTGGAGGATGTCAGCCTTCAACTGGAGCCAGTATGGGTTTTTCACCGCAGGGCCAATGACTTTTACTGTCCTGCCCGCCGGGATATTAAAGCACCCGTGACAGTGTGCAAACTCCATCGCCAGGCCAATAAAGACACTCTCAAGCAGAGACTCCGGAGGAAGTGAATCCGTCAGACCAAAAAGCAGGCCACGAGTGTGCCGATTTTTATTTGGCGAACCCGAGCCCCGCAAATGAGGAATAAATACCGGCACATGCTCGACAGACCAGGAAGGTTTGAGGTACTGCTCCATGACTTTTTCCAGGCCTGTGCTTATTTCCTTATCAGTTAAACGAAAGGTTTTTTTCACCCATTCAAGCGCATAACCGCCGACAGGCAGAGAAGCGAAAAGCGTGAAAAATTCACCATCGGAGTAACAACCATTTGCCAGCTTATTCCTGCGAGCCTGCACATCAAGCGTTGGCTGTGTATTCAGCAGTAAAATACCCTCTGTCGTGCCGGTAGAATTCAGCACATCGCCCGGTTGCATCTGTAATGCGCGGGCACCGACCATATGATCGTGTCCAGCGAGGGTGACTTTTACCTCATGAGAGAAGCCCAATTCCTCTCTAAGCGTTGCCGTCATCCATCCGGCCACTTCACCTGGCTTTATCAACGGAGCCAGTACACCGAACGGTATGCCGAGAATCCCGGCAGCATTACGAGACCAGGTACGGCGAGCAATGTCCAGACACAACGTTCTACTGGCCAGGGATATTTCCGTCTTTTTCGCACCTGTCATTCTCCACAACAACACTTCTGGTGCATGTAACCAGCAGATATCTTTTCTTTCATGCAAGGAATAGTTATCAAGCAACCATCTCATTTTAAATGCTGAGTAATTACTGTGAGGTGGCAATCCCGTTATAGAATACAGTTCTTCAGCCTCTGCCTTGCTTAATGACGAGAGATAAGATTCACCACGTCGATCATACCAGGCCAGCATCGGGGTAAGAATGACGCCCTCCTTATCCACAAAGACGCCAGACTCACCGAAACTCGCAATACTGATATTTTTTACCGGAAACGGTACTGAAGCCACCAGTTCAGCCATTACCAGTCGCAGTGCCTGCCACAGCGCTTCGATATCGAAATCTACCTCGCCTTTGTCCGACGATATTGTTGGCGTCGGAAACTTGCGGACTTCCAGAACTGACACGTCATGACAGGAATAACAGCTGACTTTGCAGTTAGTTGTGCCAATGTCAATGACAAGCGCTGCGTGGTAATCAGGCATAGACCGTTCCTTTTGTCAGGCGAAAAACACCATAAATAATCAGCGCAAGCACAGGAATCAGCCCGATAGCAATAATATTTCCGTTGAATATTTCAAGCAGCCAGAAACGGAAGGGGTTACCGCCATCAAGGAAGCTTGATACCTGACCACTTGACCCCTCAGCCATTTTGAAATTGACATCTTTAGCCATACCGGTAATAAATGGCGCAATTTTGGTCGCAATCCACAAGTCGGCGACAATAACAGGAATTGCGGTTATCACAGCCCGGAAAATATTGCCACGACATGCCAGTACAATCATGGAAGCCATGACTGCCAGGTTCGCAAGGTCTCCGAGTGGCAGGACTTTATTGCCAGGAAGAAGGAATGCAATAAAGACAGAGATAGGTGTCAGAATCAGTGCTGTAGATATAATGGCTGGGTTACCTACTGCTACCGCGATATCCAGTCCGATAAAGAGATCATCACGGCCAGGATATTTGGCATTCAAATATTTCTTAATGGCTTCAGACAGAGGTAATAAACCTTCCATCAAAATTCGTACCATACGCGGAAGAATGAACATGACACCGCCAATGCTGATCCCCAGCAACAGGATATGTTTAAAGTCATATCCGGCAATGATGCCCAACAAGACCCCCAGAATAGTACCCACCATCATAGGCTCGCCGAAGATTCCCATTTTTTTCTGAACGTTTTCCGGATCAATATGAATACGGTTAACGCCTGGGATCTTGTCGATAATTTTATCGAACAGCAATCCAATCGGAAAGAAGACGACAGATGACAGGGTCGGAAGTGAAATACCTTCCAGACCGAAGTACTTTGCCACTAATGGCGCTGACCAGTCCGCCAGTTTGAGAACCACGATCGCGGCAATAGCGGCTGCGGACAAACCCAAAACAAAACTCCCTGTGCTGTAGTAAACCAGCGTTCCAGCCAGGGCAAAGTGCCAGTAGTTCCACATGTCGACATCAACAGTACGTGTCTTATTCAGGGCCAGCATGGCGACATTAATCAGCATCGTCAGCGGAATGACAAAGGGTGCGATTGGTGAGCCCCAGGTAATTGCGGCCAATGGTGGCCAGCCTAAATCGACAACAGGAAGGCTAATACCAGTTCGCTCAACCATTGCCTGTGCAGCCGGGCCTACGTTGCTGGTAAGTATGTCAAAGATGGCATAAATTCCGACAAACCCTATTCCGACAATTAACGATGAGCGAAGTGCTTTAGCGGGTTTTACTTTGAAGAACAATGCCAGGAAAAAAAGGACCAGCGGCAATAAAACCGTTGGGCCAAACCCCAGGACATATTGCACAACGGTATAGAGAGTATGTGCTATATCATTCATATCCGACCTCTTATTCAGATGTGACCAGACCTCGCGTTAGCGCCTGGATAATTTATCTGTTTTTTATTTATGAAATCAGGCTTGGCCTTTAAGGATTGAAACTATTTTTTCAAGAACTTTATCTTCACCTACTCCGGTAATGATTGGCAGGCCACTAACAACCGGAATATCCAGTTCATAAGGAACTTTCGTTGTTGATACAACCAAAGCTGCACCATCGGTATTGTTTGGCAATGAGGCTACATTAGTTTGTGAATAATTAACATCAAGCCCATTATCTTTACAATATTCCATTACTTTTTCTGCCACAGCCGTGGAAGTAGCAACACCCGTTGCGCAAACAAATAGTATCATTTTACTCATACTTCACCTCTTTCAGATATGCGTGTGTAAATTGACTGATAAATTTCATCATCATTCATGACCAGTAACTGCTGCATAAAATCCTCATCCTGGATCACATCCATAATCCAACCCAGTACGTTGAGCTGCTTATTGCTTTCACCTAAAGCAAGCATAAACACCACCCTGACAGGTACGGGATCTGGTTCCCCGCCCATATCTTCGAAATTGACGGGTTCTGCCAGTATTCCAACACTAATGGCGTTTTGGCGAACATACTTGTGATCAGTATGTGGAATAGCGACGCCTACAGGCTCAACCGGTAGACCCGTTGGAAAATTCTGTTCTCGCGTAATGACGTGATCGGCAAAATCAGATACAACCATACCATCGTTAATTAACGGACTGGCAAGAGCCTTGATTATGTCATTCTGACTCACCTCTTTAGGGAGGTGTCGAACATAATGACGGCGAAAATGAATATCCTGCATAGATTCCTCTTTGCTAGTCAGGCATCCAGGCGCTGTAAAATAGTGCCAAGATAATATTTATTACCTTTTAACCAGACGTTACCAAAATCAATGGCCAATCCTCTAGAGAAAAATACCAACTGTTCCAAATGCAAAACAGGTGCGTCTTCACCAATATCAAGATAATGGCCTCGCTCATTACCAATTAATTTGGCTGCGTAACGGCTTTCAGAAAAACTTATTTTCTTATCAGATAATCTTTCTATTGCTGAAAATAAATTCTCCCTGGTAAAATCTACATCAATAATACCGGGGCAGAGATCAATGTTGATACGATTTTCAATCAACATGACTTTTTCATCGCCAATACAACGAAGGCGTTTAAGAAATAAAACATCTTGTCCCGGTTTGATACTCAGTTTCTCTGCTACAAAGCGGTTAGCGGGTTCCAGTCGGGAGGTTATGACACTGGTTGTGAAGTTTATCTTCTGGCTGGCTAAGGCTTCAGCAAAGGAGAGCAAACCTTCACCCAGTGGGTAAGCAACATTTTCCTTCTTTACGAAAGTTCCTTTACCCTGCACTTGCACAAGAACACCTTCCCGGACAAGTTGGTCAACCGCTTTTTTAACGGTACCGCGACTCACCTCCAGCATATCCATGATTTGAAACTCTGAAGGTATCCGGTCATCCTCAACTAATTCTCCGCTATAAATACTTTCCCTTATCCACTCCACAACCTGTTGATACAGTGGGATGTGTGAACTTTTACTCAATGTTTTCATGGTGCGCGCCTAAACATTTAGAGTTGTCTATAGACAATCATGTACAACTTCGAGTTTATGATAAGAAATTTTGAGACAGGAGGTATGGCAAGGAGTCACAGTTTTAGTGTTCAAAACAAGATCACATTTCCGTGATATATGTCACGGAAATGATGAGCTATAAGTCTCTGACGTTTTGGCGTCGTTAGCGGTTATTCGGTGCGTTACTTCTGTGGTTCACCCTTAGCAAATACGATGGCGGCTACGCTTTATTTAGTTAACGATGAATCGCGCCACCCGGCCGTTAATCGTGGCTCGCCGCCCTTGCCAGCCTCATTCATCTCGTCTTTTGTTAACGAGATAGTGAAGAGTATCAATGCAGCCAGTGGACACCCTCTTCCGGCTGAAAAAAGGCGTTATAGCGCAGTTGAAACGCGTTGATCTCCTGCATATCGGGTTCCATTTCGCGCAAAAAGCCCAGCGCCAGCCGTACCTGTGTATCGGTGATCGGCGCGGCTAAACGCGCTTTTTGCAGCAACCGATGCCACCGCTGCAAATTCTGATCGCCGCCATCGACAATCACCATTTGCCAGATCAGTAACACCTGAGCGGCATTTTGCAAATGCGACTCATCAGGGCGATGCAGATACTGTAAAAATTCACCGCCCGCCGTTTTACCCATCTGATCAATCATCGATTCTATCGGCACTACATCAATATTCAGACGTTCGCTCAGGCGGCGAATCGCCCGGCGGGTATCCGATGTCAGCACCCGAACCCCCACAATAAACACCACCACAAACGTGGCCAGAATCAACCAAATCATGCGCACATCCGTCACCAAACAGGATGCCCATCATAACGGTAAATTTATAACTGTCGACGTTCTGGCCTGTCAGGATGTGATTTATTAACGCTTGTCTTCATTTACGCCAGACGCCGGATGTCCTGTCTGACGAACGCAAGGCATAAAAAAGCCCGGCGTTAAGCCGGGCAAAACGTTACCAAATGCACACATTTAAGCGATATTGACTTGCTGAATTTTTTTCTCACGGCGGATTTTGCGCTCTTCCATCACGGCGACCATCGCCATCAGGCAGATACAGCCGATCGCGGCGGCGTCCAGCGCGGCGAACGTGCCCGCCCAGCCGGTCAGACCAAAAACGGGGGTGCCGTCGGCAATCATGCCCAGACCCAGCTTGGCAAAGCTATCGCCGATAAGATAAGCGAAGGTGCCCTTGATACCGTCCGCAGCGCCGATGGCTTTTTTCGGTACGAAACCGACAGCCGCCACGCCAATTAATAGCTGCGGCCCAAACACCAGGAAACCGAGCGCGAACAGCGAGGCCAGATAGACATACTGGTTGCTGGCGTGCTGGTAGACGCCGAGGGTGGCGATGATCAACGCCAGCGCCACACAGGCTACCAGCGCGCGACGACCGTTCGCCAGGTCAGAGAGCCAGCCCCACAGCAACGTGCCGACCAGCGCGCCCACTTCAAACAAGGTAAAGCCCTGAATCGCCACCTCTTTAGAAAGTTTCAGTTCCTGGAAGGCGTAGACGGTTGACCACTGGTCGATACCAATACGTACCACATACAGGAAGATATTGGAGAAGCACAGCAGCCAGATCACTTTGTTTTTCAACACATATTCAACAAAGATCTGCCACTTGGTCATTTCGTTTTCTTCAGTCTCTTTATCCTCTTCGCTGATCTCTTCGCCGAACAGTTCTTCAGCTTTACCCAGACCGTAAGACTCCGGGGAGTCGCTGCCAAAACGCAGACCGATAAAGCCAACAATCAGCGCGATAATCGACGGGAAGATAAACATGCCGATGACGTGACCGTCGAACAGGTAGTTGGCGCCGAACAGCGCCACGCCTGCCGCGCCCGCGCCGCCGAGGTTGTGGGAGATATTCCAGAAGCCGAGAAAGGTGCCGCGTTTACGACGCGGAGTCCATTTGGTGATGGTCGAGTAGCTGCACGATCCGCCGGTACTCTGGAAGAAACCGCTCAGGGCATAGAAAGCGATCATCAGAAACAAACTGGTTGACCCCGCGCCCATGCTGGCGCTGAAGCCGAGCATACAGATAGCGGAGAGGATCAACATAAACGGTAGAAACTGCTTGGTATTTTTACCGTCAGCGTAGTAGGAAACCAGCGTTTTCCCCACGCCATAGGTGATCGAGAAGCCCAGGCCAATCATCCCCAGCTCGGTCATGCTCAACCCGTAGGTAGAGATCATGTCGTTCTGCGCGATGTTAAAGTTTTTGCGGATCAGGTACATGGTCAGGTAGCCGATAAAAACCACCAGATAGGACTGCATGAACGGCTTGAACCACATTTTACGCCGCACATCGAGCGGCAGATCCAGGGTCGGCTTGCGCACCTGGTTTAAGAAGGCCAGCATGGATTACTCCTGAGCTAATTTTTATACCTGCGAATGGCAGGCATTGTAAAAATCCACAGGAAAAGAGGCCTGCGACAGCGTCCAGGCAAAACCGGGAAAATTTCTTAGTTTTGCCCCATTCAGCGCAAAAAGGTGAGGTGCATCACGCTTCGCTGGTCTCGCGTGGGGCCTGAGCGTTCAGAAATGGCAGCAGCAATAGCGCGGAGATCCCCGCCGCGATGGCGATGACCGCAAAAAAACCGGTCCAGTGCCAGATCTCCAGCACTTTCGCTAACGGCCAGCCGGAAAGCGACGCGCCGAGATAGGCGAACAGGCCGACAAAGCCGGTGGCCGCGCCCGCCGCCTCTTTATGCGAGCACTCCGCCGCCGCCATGCCAATGAGCATCTGCGGGCCGAAGACAAAGAAACCGGTGGTGAAGAAACAGGCCGCCTGCATCACGTAGCTGGCGAACGGCATCAGCCACAGCGAACCCACAGAGAGCAGAATCCCGGCGGCGAAGATTAAATTCATCGGTCCGCGGTTACCGTTGAAGAGTTTGTCCGAGCCCCAGCCCGCCACCAGCGCGCCGATAAATCCCCCCAGCTCAAACATCGATACTGCCGTGTTGGCCGTGACCAAATCCACGCCCAGCGTCTCGGACATATACAGGTTGCCCCAGTCGTTGATCGCCGCGCGCACCACGTACACTAAGACATAACACAGCGAAAGCAGCCAGATATAGGGATTCAACAGCACATATTTAGCGAGGATTTCTTTGCGACTTAGCCCCGCGCCCTCTTGCTGTTGGGCGACCTCCAGCGCATCGTGCCGCCAGTCGCCTACCGGCGGTAAACCAATCGCCTGCGGACGGTCGCGCAGCCGCCAGCAGAGGACCATGCCCACCCCGATGGCAAGCAATCCGGCCACCATCATCCCGACGCGCCAGCCATAATGCAGGGCGACAGCGGCCATAACGAGAGGGATCAGCGCCCCGCCGACATTGTGCGCGGTGTTCCATAACGCCCACCAGCCGCCGCGCTCGGTACGCGAGTACCAGGCGGTCAGCAAACGGGCGCAAACCGGCGATCCAAACCCCTGGAAAAAGGCGTTCAATGCCCATAGCAGCGCAAAGGCCCACAGCGAGGTCGAGAAGCCGAACAGAATATTCACTACGCCGGTCGCAATCAGCCCGATGCCCATAAAATAGCGAGCGTTAGAGCGATCGCTAACGATGCCGGAGACAAATTTCGACACCCCGTAGGTGATGTAAAACAGCGTCGCCAGCAGGCCGATATCGCTGCGACTCAGTATGCCGCTGGCAAGGATTTCCGGCGCGGCGGCGTTAAAGCTTTTACGGGTGAAATAGAACAGCGCGTAACCCAACCAAATGGTGATCAGGATATGCCGCCGCCAGTAGCGATAGCGGGCGTCAACCTCGTGCTTATCGGTGATGAGCGGCGCGTTGGCCGGGGCTTTTAAAAACGAAAGCATTATCCTTCCTTAAACGTAACGCTGGGGCAACGAGACGCTCACCCGCGTACCGTGGGTACAAGAGATGGTTAGCGTCCCGCCGAGCGCCGACACGCGTTCGCGCATTCCGGTCAGGCCGAAGCCCTGCTGGTGAGAGCCCGGCGGCAGGCCGCTGCCGTCATCCTCAATCACCAGCATCAGCCGCTCATCCTGCTGCCAGCCCTGGAGCGTCACCGCGCTGGCATTGGCATGTTTTACGATGTTATTCAGCCCTTCCTGACAGACGCGAAACAGCGTCACGCGCTGACTTTCACTCAGCGCCGTTTCGTCAATTCGCCAGTCGAGGTGACTGACAATACCGCGGCTTTCCAGCTCCATTTCGCGCAGCAGCGAACGGATGGCCTGCGCCAGCGTTAAGTCGTCTAGCTGGCGCGGGCGCAAGCGCCCCAGCAGGCGACGCACGGCGTCATACACGCCCAGCGAAAGCTGCTCGATAAGTTGCCCGCTCTGCTTCACGCCGCCGTTATCCGCCGCCAGTCGTTGCACAATGCCCGCCTGGGTTCGAATCGCGGTGATGGTCTGTCCGATGTCATCGTGCAGCTCACGCGCAACATCGCGCCGTACGCTCTCTTCGGTCTCCAGAAGACGCTCCGCCAGCCGATGGTTGCGCGCCAGCTCCTTTTGCAACGACTGGTTCAGCTCGCGCAGACGCTGAATGCCAGCGCCAAGCAGTAGCCCGGTCAGGCTTTGCGCCAATAGCGAAAGCAATAAATCGACGGGATGATCGTGCCAGGTCTGGCTGGCGATCAGCGCGATAGCATTCATCAGTGTGGCAATGAGCGCGCCCTGCCAGCCATAATGCCAGGCGAGCGCGATAATCGGCAACGCCAGGCAGAACGGCGTGAAGCGCGAAAGTTCAGCAGGTAAACCCAGTTGCAGCCACAGACTGACGATAAACAGCAGCAGATACCAGATCAGATGCCGCCCGCGCCAGTTTACCGGCTGCGATACCAGCGATGGTCCCAGCGGCAGCCAGGTAGTGCTGGTGAGATAGTGCCAGAAAACCAGGCAGATGGGGGCCAGCGTCAGACCACCCGTGAGGGTCAGCAGTAGCGCGTTCCATGCCGCTTCCCCCTGCCCCAGCCAGGGCAGGGATTGCAGTAGCGCCGCGGCGGTGAGGGCCGCGCCCTGAAGCAATAACGTGCGCCAGTCGCGCTGATGGCGGTAACGCGAAGTCAGCGCCACGGGCAGTAACGTCAACACACTACCGATCATCAAAAGCGGCAGATGGGCCAACGCAACTTCCTGCGCCAACCAGTACACCAGCAGCCACTCCGCGCCCAGCAATACTGGCCAGTATCCACGCGGGCATTGCAGCATAAGCCCCAGGCGCAGGCCGAAGGGAAAGAGCAGCGCCGCCAGCTCCGGGCGCTCTACCAGATGCAGGCTGATACTCCACAGGCAGAACCACGCGGCGGAGAAGATAAAAAAGCAGGCAACAACGGTGATTAAACGGGAAAAAAAGGTGTTCATTACCAACCGTCAAACATGCGATGCGCCAGTTCAACGTCATTGCTGACGCCTAATTTTTCCAGCAGATTCGCGCGATGGACATGCACCGTTTTTGGCGACAGCCCCAGCTCGGCGGCAATCTCTTTTACCGCCATACCCTGGGCGAGTTTTTCCGCCACTTGACGCTCGCGTTTGGTCAGCGGATCTTGCCGACCCGCCGCCAGTTTCACGGCAATATCGGGGGTCAAATAGCAGCCGCCCGTCGCCACCGTATGCACCGCGGCGATCAGTTCATCCGGACTACAGCGTTTAGAGAGAAAACCGCGCGCGCCGGCGTTCAACGCCTGTTCCACCAGCGCCGGGCTATCGTGAACCGAGAGCATGATCGTCGCCATCCCTTTTGGCAGTTGGCTTAGCAGCTCCAGTCCGGAAATATCCGGCATCGAAATATCGCAGATACACACCTGTACGCCGCGTCCCGGTAAACCTGCCAACGCTTCGCGCCCGGAACCAAACTCAGCGACCACCTGCAAATCAGGTTCCAGCCCCAGTAGCTGTGCAAAGCCGGAGCGGACGATAAGGTGGTCGTCGATAAGGGCAACGGTGATCATGGGTTCTGTCCTGATGGATAAAAAAAACGCGCTTACCTTAACGATAAGCGCGCGGCTGTTCAAGCCTTGAGCGGTCAGACAATGCCAGTCGTGACGGTGAACGTCCGGGTTTGCTGCGGTTCCAGTTGAAGCAAGGTTCCATTTCGCTGCGCCGCGAGAAAACCTTCAGGCCTACAGGTCGCGGGCAGGGCAAAGGCGGCAACCTGCTGATCGCCGTTATAAAGAATCCAGCGGGTCACGGAATTGAGCTCCGCGCTGGCGAAACGTGTCACGAACGTGGTGCCATCCGGGGCGATCATACTGAATTCCGGGGTATCCGTGTATCTGTCCAGTTCATCGGCGAAGAACACGATTTCCGGGTCATAAAAGCCAGGCTCGTTGAGCGTTTCCAGCGAGGCTTCACCCTGCAAAAGCCGTTGATTAAACGCCAGCCACTGCGCCGTGGGTTTGACATGCGCCGGCACCGACTCGCGTAGCTTCAGCGCGGTATCCGGGATATTCTGGCGGAACGTGGCGTTCGGCACATAGGCATAGTTCATGTGGCACATGTACTGTAGCGGCATGGCGACTGAAGCCAGGTTAGTCACTGTCATCTGAATATCAAACAGCGCGCTTGATTTACGCATTACCACCGCAGGTTGCGCCTGATAATGATGACCGAACCCCATCACATACTCGTAGCGCCCGGTCACGCGCAGACTGTCGCCCTCTAACTCCAGCCAGGCGTCGTCCATGGCAGCGCAGGGCATCTCGCCGTGCAGCGGATGTGTATCTTCCGGCGACGGGCAGCCATTCGCCAATAGTCCGGAATGGAAAGCAAAGCAACCATACGTTGCCACCACTTCCGCAGCCGGCTTCGGCTGGCGGAACATGTTGCGCATAGTCAGGTCATGACCGTCAAACTGCGCGTCCCAAATCATCTGCCCCATCCAGGGCAGAATCACCAGATGACCGCGGCTGTTTTGTATTTTCAGTCCTTCCACGCCGCTGGCGTAACGAAACGCCGTAACCGTAAAATCATCATTTTCCAGCAAGATACGCGGCTGCTCGTTAAAAAGCTCCCGCCATAATGTAATACGTGTTGTCATGGTTGATCTCCTCAGGACGCGGCGACTTCAGCCAGGTTGCCGCGCACTTTGCTTTCGCGCCAGAAGTAAACGCCAACGTAAACAAAGCACAGCATGGAAACCAGGAATGAGAGCTGTAGCGAGTGGAACATGTCCGCCACATAACCCTGAATCGCAGGAACCACCGCCGCGCCGACAATCGCCATCACGATGACCGCCCCCGCCATTTCGGTATGTTCGTTATCGACGGTATCGAGCGTTCCGGCATAAATGGTCGCCCAGCAGGGGCCAAACAGAACACTGACCAGCACCGCCACGTATACCGCGCTAAAGCTGGGCGCCAGCGCTACATAGGCCAGGAACAGCGCGCCGATCACAGAGTAAAGGATCAGGACTTTTTCCGGGTTAAAGCGTGTCATCAGAATGTTGGCGATAAACTTGCCGATAAAAAAGCAGGCGAAGCTGTAGACCATAAAGGTTGAGGCATCGCGCTCATTGATATCGCCTAACTCCAGCGCCAGACGGATAGTGAACGACCAGACCGCCACCTGCATTCCCACATACAGGAACTGCGCCACAATACCGCGACGGAAGCGGGCGTTGCTGGCGAGATAGCGTAGCGTATCCAGCGCCGAGGGACGTTTATGACTCGCGGTTTGCGCGACTTTACAGGTCGGGAAACGCGTCAGCAGGAACAGTACCATCACCACTACCAGAACCATAATCATGTACTTATAGGGTTCCAGAGTGTTTTCCAGCATCAGCACCTTGAAGTTGTGGACTTGCTCGGCATTCATGCCCGCCATCTGTTTTTCCAGGCTTTCCCCTTCGGAAAAGACCAGATATTTACCCAATAAAATTCCTGCCGCCGCGCCGATTGGATAAAAGGTCTGGCTGATATTCAGCCGCAGCGTGGCGTAGGCTTTCGGCCCGATCATCGAACTGTAGGTATTCGCCGCCGTTTCCAGGAAACTCAGGCCAATCGCAATGGCGAAAATCGCCGCGAGGAACATGGTGTAGGTCGCCATGTGCGACGCCGGGAAAAAGAGCGTACAGCCGACAATGTATAGCGTCAGGCCGATAAGTATCGCCACTTTATAACTGGTTTTTTTAATGACCAGCGAGGCCGGAATAGCAATTAAAAAATAACCGCCATAAAAGGCGCTTTGTACTAATGCCGAAGCAAAGTTGCTCAGCGAAAATACACTTTTAAATTGCGTAATCAGAATATCATTTAACGCGGCTGCGCATCCCCATAATGGGAATAAACAGGATAACAAAATAAACTGGAACAGAGGTGTCTTATTCAGATACCCGTCGGGCATCTGAACGATGTTTTTATCGTTCATAGTGCTACCTTTAACAGTGCAGGGTGATTGTTATTCGTTCAACGAAAGATACTCATTAAATTGCTCAATGCTTGGATAAGAGGATTGGGTGCCTTTCCCGGTGACGCTGAAAGCGGCAAAAAGGACGGCTTTTTTCATGGCGGCTTCCACATCCCCGCTCTGGACGTAGTAATGCGCGAAACAGCCGATAAAGGCATCGCCCGCGCCGCTGGTATCGACAGCGTTCACTCTAAACGCCGGGACATGGACTTCCTGGTCACGCGTCATCCACAGCGCGCCTTTCTCACCCATGGTGACGATAATATTGTTCAGCCCTTTATCCACCAGCGAACGTGCCGCTGCGCGAATATGGTCATAGGTATCCACTGGCATACCGGTTAATATTTCCAGCTCGGTTTCATTGGGTACAAAGAAATCGCATTTACAGGCATAAGACATATCTAATTCCCGTAATGCTGGCGCAGGGTTTAATAACACTTCAATCCCATGTTTCTTGCCAAATTCTATTGCGTGATAAACCGTTTCAAGCTGAACTTCCAGTTGCAGAACAATAAGCTGGCATTTTTTTAAATCTTCCGCCGCGCGATCGATATCTTCCGGCGAGAGAAACTTGTTAGCGCCTTTGATGATCAGAATGCTGTTGCTGGAGTTGGCGTTGACGAAAATCGGCGCTACGCCACTGCTGGTACACGGTACTTTTTCTACATACGTCGTATTGATCCCCCAGGATTCGAGATTACGAATGGTGTTGTCGGCAAAAATATCGTCGCCCACTTTGGTCAACATCAATACTTTTGAATTGAGCTTAGCGGCCGCCACGGCCTGGTTCGCCCCTTTTCCGCCGCAGCCGATTTTAAACGCCGGCGCTTCCAGAGTTTCCCCTTCTTTGGGCATCTGGTTGGTGTAGGTGATAAGGTCCACCATGTTAGAGCCAATAACCGCGATATCCATTTTACTCCCTCTCAGAAATCGTCACACGACAATGATATTAAAATAACATTATCATGTTACTTCCGTATCATTTGTGACTATGATCGCGATTAGAGGATCATTTTGCCATTTACTGCGTGAACAATCCCTGGCGGAACAAATCATTTTTAGGGTTACAATTTACTGAAAATTAACTATTTATTGTTATAAAACGCAAATAAACCCACTTTTATTTCCTGACGGCCAGACGTATAGTAGTGCCACACTGTAATGTTCTCAGAAACACATAAATGTTACTGATGGAACATAACAACATGATTTGCGGAGAGGGTGAATGGAGACCAAGCAAAAAGAACGTATCCGACGCTTGATGGAGTTACTGAAAAAGACCGATCGAATCCATCTGAAAGACGCCGCGCGGATGCTGGAAGTTTCGGTGATGACCATTCGCCGCGATCTCAGCCAGGATGATGACCCTTTACCGCTGACGCTGCTCGGCGGCTATATCGTCATGGTAAATAAGCCTACGTCTTCAACCAATATGCCGCTGCCGGCGAAAAAGACGCATCATAGGGACGACCTTCCCGTTGCGATCCTGGCCGCCGGCCTGGTGCGTGAAAACGATTTGGTTTTTTTTGATAACGGTCCGGAAATGCCATTAGTTATCAGCATGATACCGGATGATATTACCTTTACCGGGATTTGCTACTCGCATCGGGTATTTATCGCGCTGAATGAAAAGCCTAATGCCACGGCGATTTTGTGCGGCGGCACCTATCGGGCCAAGAGCGATGCCTTTTATGATGCCAATAATCCTTCGGCGCTGGATTCGCTCAATCCGCGCAAAGTGTTTATTTCCGCCAGCGGCGTACATGAACATTTTGGCGTGAGCTGGTTTAACCCGGATGATCTTGCCGCCAAACGTAAAGCGATGGAGCGCGGTCTGCGCAAAATTTTGCTGGCGCGTCACGCCCTGTTTGATGAGGTCGCGCCTGCCAGCATTGGTCCGCTTTCTGCCTTTGATGTCCTGATTAGCGATCGCCCATTACCGACAGATTATGCCGTTCACTGTCGGAATGGTTCCGTCAAAGTCATCACGCCTGATTCGGAAAGTGAATAACTTACTCAAAAAAGACGGCAATTTTATTGAACATGGTGGGATCGGACTGGTTTCGTACCACCTTCGCCACGTCTTCCAGTTTATCGATCTGACTGATCATCTGTTCAAGCCGCTGATCGTCATTGACCAGAAGCCAGATGCGGCTCTGATCGCTACCCTGAATCGGTAAACAGAGAATACCCTCAACGTTGAAAGCGCGTCGGGCGAACAGCCCGCAGACGTGGGTCATCACGCCAGGATGGTTGCGAACGGTCAGCTCCAGAATAACGTTATCATGTGATTGTTTCTGCATGGCTTATTCCCCCACCATCTCTGTATTTGCCGCGCCCGGCGGCACCATCGGATACACTTTTTCTTCTGCATCAATGCGCACATGGATCAACGCCGGTCCAGGACGACGAATGATAGCCTGCAACGCCGCCTGCGGATCGGCTTCGTTATTCAAATCACAGGTGTCCAGACCAAACCCGGCGGCAATCTGCATAAAGTTGATGCTTCCCGGATAGGTCGCCGCAAAAACGCCCTGTTTATAGAACAGACTCTGTTGCTGATGTACCAGTCCCAGCGCGTCGTTATTCATCAGGATGATTTTCACATCCAACTGGTTTTCACTGGCGGTAGCCATCTCCTGAATATTCATCATCAAACTACCGTCGCCGGAAAAACACAGCACCTTGTTGCCCGGATTCGCCAGCGCCGCGCCAATCGCCGCGGGCAGACCAAACCCCATGGTGCCCAGCCCGCCGGAAGTCAGCCACTGACGCGGACGGTTGAGCGGATAAGCCTGCGCGGTCCACATCTGATGCTGACCTACGTCAGTGGTAATAATCGCGTTGTCGTCCACACAGGCGGCGACCGCATTAATCAGCCCATAGTGACTAAGCGGGTTATTTTCCTGGGGAATACTGCAAGGGAATTCTTGCTGCAAGTCCGCCACCAACTGATGCCATGCTTCCCGCGGCTGTGCCTCGATATGGGGAATTAACTGTGCCAGTACATCATCGACATCCGCCTGAATAGCCACATGCGGCTGCTTAATTTTGCCTAACTCGGCGCGATCGATATCCACATGGATGATTTTGGCGTTCGGACAAAACTGCTCCGTTTTGCCAATCGCCCGGTCATCAAAACGCGCGCCCAGAACAATCAGTAAATCGGCCTCTTGCAGAATAAAATTGGTACTGCGCGCGCCGTGCATCCCCAGCATTCCTAACGACAGCGGATGCGCCTTAGGCAGCATTCCCAGCGCCATTAAGGTCATTGTCGTCGGCAGTTGCGCTTTTTCCGCCAGTTCGCGCACGCGTGTCGGCGCATTGATCACGCCGCCGCCCAGATACAGCACCGGACGCTTCGCCGCGTTAATCATTGCGGCGGCCTCGCGGATACTCTCCGCGCTAAACTCCGGCGGGGGTGATTTTTCCGCCGGCGACGGCAACGCATCCAGCTCAATTGTCGCCGTCTGCACATCTTTAGGAACGTCTATCCACACCGGGCCGGGACGCCCCGACTGCGCCAGACGAAAAGCATCGCTCATCACCTGAGGCAGCTCGTTGATATTTCTGACCAGATAGTTGTGCTTGGTGATGGGGATAGAGATACCGTAGGTATCCACTTCCTGAAACGCGTCAGTACCGATCATGGACGCCGGAACCTGCCCGGTAATACAGATTAACGGAATAGAATCCAGGCGCGCATCGGCAATGGCCGTGACCAGATTGGTCGCGCCCGGCCCGCTACAGGCCATACAAACAGCAGGTTTACCCTCCGTCCGCGCCATCCCCTGCGCAATAAACCCCGCGCCTTGTTCGTGGCGCGCCAGAATATGACGGATTTGCGTACTTTGGCTTAACGCGTCGTAAACGGGGAGGATCGAACCGCCGGGAATGCCGGTGACGATACGAATCCCCTGGCGCTCCAGAAAATGAACTATAAATTCCGCGCCCGTAAAGCGCTGAGGTGTAGATGTTGTGCCCGAACTTGCCATGCTCCATTCCTTTTATTCTGAGCCGACGTTCCGGGAAGGTGTCTTAAACAAAAAACCCCGCCCGGTTTGCGCCGGCGGGGTTTTGGAATCGTGTGTGTTCCGGACCCTACGGCGCATTGCCGACGACGACCACCACACGCACGACGACCACTGCGCGAGATGGCGCAGTTGTTAGTAGGGTCGCGTTCAGCATGGAAGGGTTCATTAGGGGCCTTGTCTGTTTGTTATTAACACGTTTTATACAAGCACAGCGCTTTCAGCATGACAACGGAAAAATTTTCATCTGCACAAAAATGCGTCAGCGATCACATTTTTCTACGAATTTACACGTTTTGAGTATAGGCGTAATAAGCGTAGCGCCCTCCGGTAATCGCCGGGATTGATGATTACGCGTTTCACAATGCCTGAAAACAAAAAACCTCGCCGAAGCGAGGTTCTTACAGCGTAATGCGGGTGGTAGCCGCGAAGCACACTGTGTTATGTCAACAGCAGAAGTATACGCGTTCTGTGCAGAACGCGCAATTTCGGCGCGAATTTTGATGAATTTGAGTATGGATCAGAAGCTCCGTTCTGTCTATAAATTACTGTTAATTTATACAGTACTTAACTATAATGTCTTTGACACAATGTGTTATGCGGGGGCCGCATCGTAAACCGGCGCAACGAAGTCCTGGCTGAAACGGGTGGTGCCGTCAGCGCCTTAACCCCCTCGTGAGCACACTGTGTTATGTCAACACGCACACTATTCCTCGCAAAAGGGATCGCGTGCGCAACAGCTGACAACAGGCAGCGGAAAGGTACGTCGGCTGGCAGTGCTCCTTAACCACAGGAGACGCGTATGAGCGTAGTGGATATCACCATTCTTATCCTGAAACTCATTGTTGCAGCACTGCAACTGCTTGATGCTGTTCTGAAATACCTTAAGTAATTCAGATTCAAGCCGCACCGAAGGGGAGCGGGCAACCGCTCCCCTTTCACCTTATCCGCTGGTCTTTCGCTTCCCGGGTATGTTACGTTTTTATGACACCCTCAACGACGCCTGACGCTATGACCCTTTCCGTTTTCTGCATTTTGCTGTTCGCCGCGCTGCTACATGCCAGCTGGAACGCCATTGTCAAAGCGGGAAACGATAAGCTCTACGCCGCGATCGGCGTCAGCGGTTCCGCGGCGGTCATGGCATTGATCCTTTTGCCCTTCTCGCCGCAGCCAGCTCACGCCAGTATCCCTTTTTTAGCGGCCTCTACCGCGCTCCAGGTGGTGTATACCGTCCTGGTGGCGAAAACCTATCAGGTCTCGGACATGAGCCAGACCTATCCTCTTATGCGCGGCACCGCGCCGCTGCTGGTGGCGCTCATTAGCGTTCTGTTTCTTGGCGACAGTCTGTCGTCGCTAGCCTGGGTCGGCATCGCAGTGATCTGCATGGCGATACTTGGGATGGCCTGTAATGGCCGCGCCAGCTCTCAACGTGGTGTCGTGCTGGCATTAACTAACGCCTGTTTTATTGCCGGATATACGCTGGTGGACGGGACCGGCGTAAGACTCTCCGAAACGGCGCTGGGCTATACGCTATGGTCATTTTTTCTCAACGGCGCCTGCCTGTTAACCTGGGCGATGATTGCGCGGCGGCGGGAAGCGTCGCGTTATCTGGCGCAACAGTGGAAAAAAGGCATTTTTGGCGGGATTGGCACTATGGGATCTTATGGGCTGGCGCTATGGGCCATGACCCAGGCGCCGCTGGCGGTGGTCGCCGCGCTGCGTGAGACGTCGATTTTATTCGGCGCGCTGATAGCCTGGCTGTTGCTTAAAGAGAAAGTGGCCGGGCTACGTCTGGTGGCGGCGGGCGGGATTGCCCTCGGGGCGATTTTACTCCGTCTGTCATGATTGCCCAATAACAGCTGCAGACGTAACACATTCTCGGCAACATTTGTTGCCGCTTTTGTTTACATATCCTGCCGTTCCTTCGTCTGCCATTGCTGGTTGCTGTCTGGCCTTCTTTTTCTGGTGTGATAGATTCCTCTCGCATTTATGGGAATGCGCAGCAAGTTATTCTTATTTTTTCTTTTTTTGAAAAGTAATCAGCGAAATGAAAAGGCAGAGAAACGTCAATTTGTTGTTGATGTTGGTGTTACTGGTGGCCGTAGGGCAGATGGCGCAAACCATTTATATTCCCGCCATCGCCGATATGGCACAAGCGCTAAACGTCCGGGAAGGCGCCGTCCAGAGCGTAATGGCTGCTTACCTCCTGACCTACGGCGTCTCGCAACTGTTTTACGGCCCGCTTTCCGACCGGGTTGGGCGCCGCCCCGTAATCCTCGTCGGCATGTCTATTTTTATGGTAGCGACTCTGTTCGCCATGACCACGCATAGTTTGACGGTGTTGATTGCCGCCAGCGCCATGCAAGGGATGGGAACCGGCGTTGGCGGAGTAATGGCGAGAACGCTCCCGCGCGATCTGTATGAAGGAACGCAACTTCGTCACGCCAATAGCCTGTTAAATATGGGGATTCTGGTCAGCCCGCTGTTAGCGCCGCTGATTGGCGGCCTGCTGGACACCCTGTGGAACTGGCGCGCGTGTTACGCTTTCCTGCTGGTGCTTTGCGCTGGCGTCACCTTCAGCATGGCGCGCTGGATGCCGGAAACCCGCCCCGCCGGCGCGCCGCGCACACGGCTGATCGCCAGCTATAAAACGCTGTTTGGCAACGGCGCATTTAACTGTTACCTGCTGATGCTAATCGGCGGGCTGGCTGGCATTGCGGTCTTTGAAGCCTGTTCCGGCGTGCTGATGGGAGCAGTATTAGGTCTCAGCAGTATGGTGGTAAGCATTCTGTTTATTCTGCCGATTCCGGCGGCGTTCTTCGGCGCCTGGTTTGCCGGACGCCCGAATAAACGCTTCTCACCCCTGATGTGGCAGTCAGTTATTTGCTGTCTGCTGGCAGGCCTTATGATGTGGATTCCCGGCTGGTTTGGCGTGATGAACGTCTGGACGCTACTCATCCCCGCTGCGCTGTTTTTCTTCGGCGCCGGGATGTTATTTCCACTGGCTACCAGCGGCGCGATGGAGCCGTTTCCGTTCCTCGCAGGCACCGCTGGCGCGCTGGTCGGCGGGCTGCAAAATATTGGTTCCGGCGTACTGGCGTGGCTTTCTGCAATGCTGCCGCAAACCGGTCAGGGCAGCCTGGGACTGTTGATGACCCTTATGGGGTTGCTGATCCTGGCGTGCTGGCTGCCGCTGGCGTCACGGATATCGCATCAGGGACAGACGGTTTAACATTTCCCTCGCCCGGCTTTTTGCCGGGCGTTTCACATTCCGGCGCGATCATCGCATTGAGCAGGGACTCCTGCGCCGGACGCCACGCTCCTTCTTCGCCGTCATAAAACTGTGTGTCCGCGTTTATCGCATACGGAATATGCGCTTTTTTCAGCTCGCAGGCCATAAAACGGGCAAACGCGAACTGTGAAGCGACCGGCGTCATTTTTATCGACTCTCCCGGCGCCCACCCGCCCACCCAGCTTGCATGGCCGGTCTTATGCTGCCAGCGAACCGCAGCATTAATCCGTGCCCGAATCGCCGCTTTTTCCGCCGCCGTGCCTGACGTCCACGGATATTTACCGCCGCTTTTCAGGGGGCCCCACGGGAAGATGTGCCACTCCGCCAGTACATAGTTCTGGCTTTGCGCCGGCAGTTTAAGCGCCGACAAATCCTCCGGCGCGGCGCGCATGCGGGGGGCAACGAAAATCATCCGCTGTGGGTCAATGGCGTGAATCAGGCGGATGGTTTTGTCATATACGCGATTCAGCGACGCCATATTATGATTAAGTTTGTCGGCAGGCTCATAAATGAGATCGAACCCCAGAAGCGGGGATGTCTGACCAAAATAGCGCGCGACCACGCTCCACCAGTTGATCAGCTCCTTTTCATGGCTGGCACTGGGATCGGTTTTATACGCATCCGCCTGATAGGCAATAATGGGTATGACGCCATAGTATTCGCAGGCCTCTACCAGCTTACGCAAATGGATGAGGCGCGCTTCCGTCGGCGCGCCTGCCACACGAATACGGACATGCGTTAACCCTTTTGCCTTAAAATCCCGCACGACCAGCGGATCAAACTCGCGGATACCCCGTTCCGTTCGCGCCCAGTCAACATCCATCCCAACGCCAAGCTGCTGCGCATAGCGCGCCGCCGTCAAAGGCATCGGTTTCGCATAGACGACCGCGCTGGTCAGCATGAGAGAGGCAATAAGCGGTTTAAACACGACGCCCCCTAAAATTTTTACCACGGTGATAGCACGTATTTAGCATATTCACTCCCGGCAGGTGTAGCGACAAAGCGTAATAAATCTTCACACCTGTTCCTGCAACCAGCGAATAAATGCCTCGATTTTCGGCCACTGCCTGCCAGGCAGAGTGGTGACATAATAATGCTGATGACATTTCAGCCTCATGTCACCAAAAGGCGCAATCAGTTCACCGCTGTCGAGACGCTTTTGCACCAGCCGTTTACGCCCCATCGCCACGCCAATGTGGTTCATCGCGGCAATCACCGCTAAATCAGAACGATCGAAGCCAATGCCGGATGAATCCGGCAAATTTACTGCAAAATGCTGCGCCCAACTGTGCCACTCATCGGTGCCCGAATCGTTACTCCACGCCTGTCTGTCGTGTAAGAGCGTACAGTGCCGCAGGTTATTCAGGTTGTTCTGCAAGGCGAAACGTCGGGCGTAATCCGGGCTGCAAACGGGCAAAATTGCCTCATCCATTAAAAAATGGTGCGTGAGCTGCGCCGACGGCGCATCGTCAAAATAGATAGCCAGGTCAATGCCGGCACGCTGTAGGTTAACGTTATCGTTGCCGGTCAGCATAGTGAGAGAAATTGACGGATAGCGACGGGTAAAGTCCCCCAGCGCGGGCACCAGCCAGCACTGGGCGATAGAGGGACGTGAATACACGGTCAGCGTGCCGGACAGTTCCTGATTTTTGATATCGAGGATTTCCTGATTCAACGTATCCAGCGACGATTTCAGCGCCCAGAATACCCGTTTGCCTTCATGGGTAAGCTCCACCTTACGGTGAGAGCGGACAAATAGCTGGATTCCCAACTCGGCTTCCAGTTGATTGATACGATGGCTTACCGCACTGGGGCTTAACGACAGCTCATCTGCCGCCAGAGCAAAGGACTGGTGTCTGGCCGCGACTTCAAAAGTATAGAGTTTGGATAACTGCCAACCGTTGAGTAAGCGGTTTCGGGTATCGCGAAGGGGTTCCATGGCAACCTCAGTCATCTTTTAATTTCCCGAAGTGTAAAAAAACACGCTGAAAAAATCCGCACATAGATGAAGCAAAATGAACCATATCGCAAAATAAAGGCAATATTAGATGGAAATCACATAGTTGATTCAATTTACATCATGTGAATGGCAAATTATATCGTTTGTCAGGAGGTGCTGTTTTTCTGTCCAATAAGAACAGATTAATCACAGGGTAGGTGAGATATGCACGCTCAAATCTGGGTAGTGAGCACGCTGCTGATCAGCATCGTGTTAATCGTATTGACCATCGTGAAGTTTAAATTCCACCCCTTCCTGGCGTTACTGCTCGCCAGTTTCTTTGTCGGCGCGATGATGGGCATGGGGCCGCTGGAGATGGTCACGGCGATAGAAAACGGAATAGGCGGTACGCTCGGTTTTCTGGCCGCCGTTATCGGTCTTGGCACCATCCTCGGCAAAATGATGGAGGTTTCCGGCGCGGCGGAACGCATCGGGCTTACGCTCCAGCGCTGCCGCTGGCTCTCTGCTGACGTGATCATGGTACTGGTGGGGCTGATTTGCGGTATCACGTTGTTCGTGGAAGTGGGCGTCGTGTTGCTCATCCCACTGGCGTTTTCTATCGCTAAAAAGACCCATACCTCGCTGCTGAAGCTGGCCATTCCGCTGTGTACCGCGCTGATGGCCGTCCATTGCGTGGTACCGCCGCATCCGGCTGCGCTGTTTGTCGCAAATAAACTGGGGGCGGATATCGGCTCGGTGATTGTCTACGGTCTACTGGTCGGGCTGATGGCCTCATTGGTCGGCGGTCCGCTGTTCTTAAAGTTTCTGGGTAATCGTCTGCCGTTCAAGCCCGTACCGACAGAGTTTGCGGATCTTGAAGTGCGCGCCGAAAACACCCTGCCGTCGCTGGGCGCAACGCTGTTTACCGTTCTGCTGCCGATTGGCCTGATGCTGGTGAAAACCGTCGCTGAACTGAATATGGCGAAAGACGGCACGTTGTATACGCTGCTGGAGTTTATCGGTAATCCGATCACCGCAATGTTTATCGCTGTCTTTGTGGCGTATTACATACTCGGTCTGCGCCAGCATATGGGTATGGGCACACTACTTACCCACACCGAAAACGGCTTTGGCGCCATTGCGAACATCCTGCTGATTATCGGCGCGGGCGGCGCGTTCAACGCCATTCTCAAAAGTAGCGGGCTGGCGGACACGCTGGCGGTGATCCTCTCAAATATGCATATGCACCCGATTCTGCTGGCATGGCTGGTAGCGCTGATTCTGCACGCGGCGGTCGGATCTGCGACGGTGGCGATGATGGGCGCCACCGCGATTGTTGCGCCCATGCTGCCGCTCTATCCTGACGTCAGCCCGGAGATCATTGCGATTGCCATTGGTTCCGGCGCCATTGGCTGCACGATCGTGACCGATTCCCTGTTCTGGCTGGTCAAGCAGTATTGCGGCGCTACGCTGAATGAAACGTTTAAATACTATACGACGGCCACGTTTATCGCATCTGTCGTTGCACTGGCTGGCACATTCCTGCTTTCCTTTATCATCTGATCGTAAAGAGACGTACTATGGAAAACATACAAAAGCTCATCGCCCGGTATCCTTTGGTCGAGGATCTGGTCGCCCTCAAAGAAACCACCTGGTTTAACCCGGGCGCCACCTCTCTTGCACAAGGTCTACCGTATGTCGGCCTGACGGAGCAGGACGTAAACGCCGCCCATGACCGTCTGGCGCGCTTTGCGCCGTATCTGGCGAAAGCGTTTCCGCAAACCGCTGCCGCTGGCGGCATAATCGAATCTGACGTGGTCGCTATTCCGGCCATGCAAAAACGGCTGGAAAAAGAGTATGGGCAAACGATCGACGGTGAAATGCTGTTAAAAAAAGACAGTCACCTGGCAATATCTGGTTCCATTAAAGCGCGCGGCGGCATCTATGAGGTGCTAACGCACGCGGAAAAACTGGCGCTGGAGGCGGGTCTGTTAACCACCGACGATGACTATAGCGTGCTGCTTTCGCCGGAATTTAAACAATTCTTCAGCCAGTACAGTATCGCCGTCGGTTCAACCGGCAATCTGGGGCTATCGATCGGTATCATGAGCGCCTGCATCGGTTTTAAAGTGACGGTACATATGTCTGCCGACGCCCGCGCCTGGAAAAAAGCGAAGCTGCGTAGCCACGGCGTGACGGTCGTAGAATACGAAGATGATTACGGCGTGGCGGTTGAGCAGGGCCGTAAAGCAGCGCAATCCGATCCAAACTGTTTCTTTATCGACGATGAAAACTCTCGCACGCTATTTCTGGGCTATGCGGTAGCGGGTCAGCGTCTGAAAGCGCAATTCGCGCAGCAGGGACGCGTCGTTGACGCCAGCCACCCACTGTTTGTTTATCTGCCGTGCGGCGTTGGCGGCGGCCCTGGCGGCGTCGCCTTTGGCCTGAAACTGGCGTTTGGCGACAACGTCCACTGTTTCTTTGCCGAACCGACCCATTCACCCTGCATGTTACTCGGCGTTTATACCGGTCTGCACGATGCCATCTCAGTACAAGATATCGGTATTGATAACCTGACGGCGGCTGACGGCCTGGCGGTAGGTCGCGCTTCGGGCTTTGTTGGTCGGGCAATGGAGCGTCTGCTTGACGGCCTCTATACCTTAGACGATCAAACAATGTATGACATGCTGGGCTGGCTGGCGCAGGAGGAAGGAATTCGACTGGAGCCATCAGCTCTGGCGGGGATGGCCGGACCACAGCGCATTTGCGCCGCCGCCGCGTATCAGCAAAGGCATGGATTCAGTCAGACGCAGCTCGGCAACTCGACGCATCTGGTATGGGCAACCGGGGGCGGCATGGTGCCGGAAGATGAAATGGAACAATACCTGGCGAAAGGACGCTAATACTCGCTCAGTGCCGGAAAGACGGCTGCGCCATCCGGCACGCCATCGCCTGATGGCGCTACGCTTATCAGGCCTGTAACGTTAACGCAGCATCGCCATCAACTCCTCAGGCGAGCGATGCTGTTTCAGTAAATCCCGCATCACCCGCATATGCGGCGAGGAGTAGTTAAAAAAGGTCTGGTAGCCCTCGCAAAGCTGATTTTTCCCCTGGCTATCCCGATGCTCAGGGCATCCGCCGCCGCAAAATCGTAATAAAGAGCACTTCTGACATTCAGCGCTTAGCGGCGCCTTGTCCGGCGCTTCAACGCCATTCTTGCCGCCGCACCACTGCTGTAGCGTCTCATCAAAAAGGCGGACCGAGATACGCTGAATATCTTCACGTACCCAAATATCAAATACGCTATTTAAAAACCGCCCCCAGTCTGCTGAACACAATGAATCCTCGGTCAACATTCCGTTCCGGTCATGTTCCAACAATGGGATAAAATGGACATTGCGAATGCCGAGCCGTTGTAAGTTACGGTACAGTTGCTGAGGGCGCTGGCTATTCTGGCGATTTACGACGACCTGAATCTGGTCATCACTCACGACAATGTCCTGACGTCCTGTCATATAAAATTCCCGATAAATGCAATAAGTTGGCGAATATGGGTAACAGCAAACAGGATTGCGAGCGACAACACCGCGAGGGAGATCAAAAATTTGTCACGCATGACATGAGTTTCGGAAAAATCGCTATGCGCGACATCCATCAAATTACGACTCAGGGTATAACGCCAAAGAATCACCGCCACTATCGCCAGAACGCTGATTGACACCCAGAACAGGAATCCCGCCTGATGCCAGTGGTGCCTGACGGCTAACGCCATTAACGCCCCGTATCCCAGCAGCGTGCGAAACCAGGCCAGCGACGTACGCTCCGGTTGCAGTCCCGGATCGTTCTGCCGACGGGCTTTACGACTATCCGGCATACAGTACCAGCCCCATCACTATCACCGCGACAATCATCAAAATAACGCTGATGATCAACAGGCTATGGGTATAAGGCAAATCCTCTTTCAGGCGCATCGCTTTTTCATTACGTAACCAGCGTAGATAGCCATAAATCGCCAGGCCGCCCGCAAACAGACACAACAGTAGCGCCAGCAGTTCACGGATCACCGGCGTGGCAAAATCCGGGGCGAGCTGATCAAGACCGACGCCTGCCGCCAGAAATCCCAGCGAGGTGCGAATCCACGCCAGAAAGGTGCGCTCATTTGCCAGTGAGAAGCGATAATCCGGCGCTTCTCCGAGGCGGGAAATCTTCATGACGACTCCTTTTACGTTATTATGTATTCCCGTTTGTTTTCAGAATACCACTCACGTTGTTGCTGATATGCTTCACATTATCCCGCAGCAAGGGAATCTTATTGCAAAATAACTGTAGTTCACTGGTGATGCGTTTTGGCGCAACCACGCTCATTGCCGCTATTTTTCATTTCCGTTGCGACCTTTTTCAACGCCACCGCCAGGAAAGGCATTATTGCCGAATTAAAAGCTGAAAAACTACCCGTCGCGACGAAAAAAAAGGCGAAGAAGATTGATAACTAACTGAAAAAATTGGAATTATGCTCATTGCCATTACGCTGATTAGCGCGTTCATTGAGGAAAGAGATAAGAAGAAGAGCAGAAGTGTGACCGGTGCGGCGCACGTTATCCAGCCTGGATTTAACACAGTGCGTAGGCTGGATAAACAACGCGCCATCAGGCGCTAACCCATTCCCCAAAAAATCACCGCCAGCAGTTGTGGCGTGATAATACGCAGGAACATCACTAACGGATAGACGGTCGCGTAAGAGAGCGCCGCCGCGCCGCTGGTGGCATGAAGATTGTTGGCAAATGCCAGCGCTGGCGGATCGGTCATCGAACCGGCCAGCATCCCGCACAGCGTCAGATAGTTCATTTTGGCAAAAATCCGCGCCAGCAAACCGACGGTAATCAGCGGAATAGCGGTGATGAAAATACCGTAGCCAATCCAGCTTAATCCTTCGCCCTGCGTCAGCGTATCGACAAAATCGCCGCCGGATTTCAGCCCAACGACCGCCAGAAACAAAACGATGCCTAATTCACGCAGCGCGAGGTTGGCGCTCGGCGGCATAAACCAGTACAGCTTACCGATGCTGCCGATACGCCCCAAAATTAGCGCCATGATCAGCGGCCCGCCGGCCAGCCCCAGTTTTAACGCGACCGGGAATCCTGGCACAAACAACGGGATTGACCCAAGCAGAACCCCTAATCCGATGCCGATAAACACCGGCAGCATCTGCACCTGCTGGAGTTTTTGCTGCGCGTTGCCGACCACATTGGCTACCGCATCAATCGAGGCAGGACGCCCCACCAGATTGAGAATGTCGCCAAACTGCAGGCTGGCGTCGCTGCTGGCGACCAGCTCAACGCCCGCGCGGTTAAGACGGGAGATAACCACGTCATAACGCTCTTTAAAGTGCAAATCGCGGATACGTTTGCCGAGCACTTTTTCGTTGGTGACGACCACACGCTCGACACGTAAATCCGTGCCGCGCGTCGACAACGAGGTGTCCACTTCCTTACCGATCACCAGTTGCGCGTTATGCAGGTCGGTAGATTGGCCGACGAGGTGCAGCAGGTCGCCTGCCTGGATAATCGTCCCCGGCGACGGCACCATCAGCGTGTCGTCGCGTTTCAGGCGTGAGCAAATGATTTTATCGCTGTTCAGGATCGGCACATCCTGGATAGCCATATTATTGAGGTTCGGATTCTCGACACGGATATTCATTGTCTGAATTAATGAATGACCGTTAGCGAGAGAGGATTCGTGCTTCTGCGCCTCCGCCTCGACGTTAACGCGAAAAATCAGCCGCATCAGCCACATGGTGAGCAAAATACCGCAGATGCCAAACGGATACGCCATCGCATAGCTCATCCCCATCTGATCCACCAGATCCACTGGCGTTCCCAGATCGCGCAGGATTTGCTGACCCGCCCCTAACGCAGGCGTATTGGTGACTGCGCCGGAGAAAATCCCCAGCACCACCGGCAGCGGAATAGCGAAAATTTTATGCAGAATCGCGGTGACCAACCCGCCCATAATCACAATCAGAATAGCAAACAGATTGAGACGCAGCCCGGAAACGCGCAGCGAGGCGAAAAACCCCGGCCCCACCTGTATGCCGATGGTATAAACAAAAAGAATCAGGCCGAATTCCTGGATAAAGTGCAGCATATCGCCGCTCAGCGTCACCCCAGCCTGATCGACGAAGTGGCCGACGATAATACCGCCGAACAGAACGCCGCCAATACCAAAGCCGACACCGCGCACTTTAATGTTGCCGATCCATAAACCGACAACCGCCACCAACGCCAGAACGCTGACCGTCAATGCGATATCACTCATCTTTTCTTCCCTGTGAGTAACATTTCAATTTATAGGGATTATGACTGAACCGTTAAGGCATATATACAGCATGGCGCACATTCTCATGTTACAAAACCGCCCAGACGTCCTGACTTCGGCAGCGTCTTACCCTTTTTCGTGGCACAAAAAAGCCCCGCCATCTCTGGCGGGGCAAGGCAAGGAGCTTATTAGCTATTTAATGCGGAGCGTTCGTTAATAGCGATACGCTGCGGCGCAATGGTTTCCGGCTCGTTACGGGTTAAATCAATATGCAGCAGGCCGTTGGTAAACGTCGCGCCGGAAACTTCCATATTCTCAGCCAGCGTAAAGCTCAGGCTAAAAGGCTGCATGACCAGGCCCTGATGTAACCATTTGGGCTCGTTTTCCGGCTGTTCCGGCGTACCTTTCACCGTCAGGCGCGTGCCTTCCAGTTGAATATCCAGATCTTCCTGACGGAAACCGGCTAACGCTAAGGTAATGCGATAATGGTTATCGTCGCTTTTTTCGATGTTATAGGGCGGGAAGCTCTGGCTTTCGCCGCTGTTTTGCAGCGCATTGGCCAGCTTGTCAAAACCGATCCATTGACGCAGCAGTGGGGATAAATCGTAGTTACGCATAATCATTTCTCCTTCTAAGAAGCGAGTTTTTACCTTCACACTTTACGTGCGAATATGCTCCCTGACGGCGAGCATGGGATGACAGGCCGCGCAACGCGACCCGACGGAATCAGTTAATTTCGATACGGCGCGGTTTGTTCGCTTCCGGAATCACGCGCTCCAGTTCGATATACAGCAGCCCGTTGACCAGGTTTGCGCCGCGAACGTGAATGTTCTCCGCTAACTGGAACTTACGTTCAAAGTTACGCTCGGCAATGCCCTGATACAGGTAAGTACGTTCTTTCTGCTCGTCCGCATGAGCGCCTTTTACCACCAGTAAATTATCCTGGGCAGTAATCTCCAGTTCGCTTTCCGCGAAACCGGCAACGGCAATGGCGATGCGGTAGTGGTTTTCGTCTACCAGCTCAACGTTGTACGGAGGGTAGCCGCCATTACTTTGGCTTTGGTTATTTTCAAGCAGGTTAAACAGACGATCAAAACCAATGGCAGAACGGTACAGCGGGGATAAATCAAAGTTACGCATAATCATAAACTCCTGAAATCAGCGAGAATGTCAGACCTTCCATCATGGACAGGCCAGGATTGCCAGAACACCCATCAGGCGTGCCCTTCTATTCACTACGTCTTATAAATGGGTCTGAATACGTACTTTTCAAGTATTTTAATCCGACTTTTTTTTGCAGTTTATTGGCTATTGCATAGACTGGTTGGGACAGCACTGATTGTTAAAGTGCGATTACCGCCACAGTGCCACGTACTGGTGATGTTATTTTTAGCAACGGATCGCTATAACTCATCATGCAAATAACGACAACCAACAGATGAATGAGTGATGATAAAAAACGTGTGGTTAACGCTGATAATATGGAATGGGATGCTTTTATTAGGCGGTTGTTCAAGCGTCATGTCGCACACCGGCGGTAAAGAGGGTACTTATCCTGGCACGCGCGCCAGCGCTACGATGATCGGTAACGATGAGACAAACTGGGGCACCAAATCGTTGGCCATCCTGGATATGCCGTTTACCGCCGTGATGGATACGATCCTTCTGCCGTGGGACATCTTCCGCAAAGACAGTTCGGTAAGATCGCGCGTCGAGAAAAGCGAGGAGGAGACGAAAATGACCAATGCCGTCATCCCCCCGGCGAAGATGCCTCCTCCCTGATTTATCGCCCGGTTTCCGTCACCCATAGCTGACGGAACCCTTTCACCTCTTCCATCCATGCGACGTGTCGCCCATCCGGTGAAAAAACGACGGCGTCCGCAGACGGCGGGTTGTCGTGCCTGGCGGTTAAGAAGTCGATCCTCCCACTTTGTGCGTCGCAGCAGGCAATCCGGTTTTCCAGCACCAGTCCCAGCCATTTACCCGACGGATGCCAGTTAAACGCTGACTGTACGCCGGTCGCATGATGCGTTAACTGCCGGGGCTCGCCTCCCTGCGGCGATATCAGCCACAGTTGCGCTACGCCGTTATCGTCCCGCATCAAAAAGGCGATCGCCGTCGCCTGCGGATTACTGCGGACCCAGTGGCGTGGTTCGTTAGTGAGTCCAGGATAAACACGCTGGTGAGTAAAGGTAAGACGCCGCTGAACTACGCCCAACGGCGGCGATGGCATCGTTGATTCGGTTCCCGTCAGCGGCGTGTCGCCTGCCTGTTTCCAGCCGTTTTCATGACACGGTAAATCGACAATAAACAGCTCCGGGACTTTTTTGCCCGTCAGCGACAGCGTATCGCCAATAAAGGCGATCTGGCGGTTGCCCACCCAGCCCTCTTCATAGGCGCGGTTAATGTCATCGCTGCCAGGTCTCGGCGCAGGCGTCGTGCGGCTAACCAGTACGCACCAGTGGCTACCGCTGTATTCGCGCGGATGCTGAACCGGCACCGTAACCGGCCCATACGGCGCGGCCACGCCGACATTGCGCAGATCCAGCGCCGGATCTCGCTCATGCAGAACGTGGTCATTATAGGTAAAACTCACCAGCTCGCCGTTCGGGCTAAACACATGGACGTGGCTGCCGCCGCGCAGCGCGCCGGGAGTATACGGCGCAGTAATATCCATCGCATCGAGGTTAGTCACGCCCCCCGGCGTTGCAATAACGCCCCGACGGTGGTGAAAATCGTAATGCCACGTCTCATCAGGGTTTTCAGGGCCATGAATAAACACATAGTGATTGTCGGCAGGATGCACCGTCACCACACCGACATGCGCGCCCTGCACAGCGCGATAAATCACCTCCACGTCGCCGGTATGCACATTGACACGCTCAATGGTCTTGCCCGTAAATGACGCGCCTGAAGGCCGTACATCAAAGACCAGCCACTGGCTGTCAGGTGTCCAGGTATTGGTGTTGGTAAGCTGGTGATGGCGCGGCGTAAAGGTGATTTGTTTCATAGGATGTCCTGATAAGAGACGATGCTCGTCATCATACTTCACACGGGCTTCACTTTCAGGCTTTAGCGTATCGTTGGGATAGCCAGGCCCGATGGCGCCACGCCACCGGGCCGTCAGGGCATTATTTCTCCTGCGCCAGCCGGATACTGCGCTCTATCACCGCCCGCCGGGCGTCACCCGCCGGCAGCAGCTTCAGCATCATCTCCCAGGCCGCCACCGCCTCGCCAAAGCGCTGCTGCTCAAAGGCGCTGAACGCATACAGGCTTAACACCCGGATATCCGTGTGGTCGCGGCTCACCAGCTGACGCAGCAGCTCCCCGCCGCGGCGGTTATCCTCCGGGTCGGACGAGCGCGTCAGCGCCTCCGCGTAGCCCAGCGCCGCATCGCGGTTTTTCGGGTCCAGGCGGTAGGCGTTCGCATACGCTCCGGTGGCGGTACCGGCATTACCCAGTACCATACCGGTGCGCCCCAGCATGAGCCAGCCCTCAACATTGCCGGCATCATTCTGCAGGCGGGTGCGCAGCCCCAGCGCCAGCCGCGCCATCTCCTCTTCATTCAGCGGCTGCGCCTGCGGGTCCAGCGCCCGCGCCAGCAGCCCGGGCGTCTGCGCCGTCGCCTGCTGCCAGGCCCTCACCTGCGGATAGCTGCCGGTCTGTGAGTAACTGATGGCGGCCACGACCAGCGCCATAACCACGCCCGGCACGTAAGCACCCCACCCGGCGCGCGGTCCCGCCGCAGGAATGGCGTCGGCCAGGACGTCCTGTCTGATACGCACCCGCCGGCGCGTGCGGGCGACGATTATCCACCCGCCCGCCACGATGGCGGCCAGCGGCAGCACCCACAGCAGCACCGTCAGCGGGGTCAGCGGCGGGTCGTAGGTGACGAAGTTGCCGTAGCGCGCCACCATGTAATCGATGATTTCCTGGCGGCTCTTCCCCTCCTGCATCAGGTCATACACCCTGCGGCGCATGTCGGTGGCTATCATCGCGTTCGAGTCCGCAATGCTGTTGTTCTGGCATTTCGGGCAGCGCAGCTGCTCCGTGAGCTGGCGGAACTGCTGCTCCTGCGCTTCATCTTTAAACGGCATCACGTCGGTGGTTGCCCGCGCTGACCCGGAGATAACCAGCGCCAGCATCAGCATCACCATGCCCGGTAACAGTCTCATTGCGCCGCCTCCCGGCTGTATCTGTCCCACAGCGGTTTCAGTTCACTTTCCCATACCCGGGCATTCAAATCGCCCGCATGGCGGTAGCGGATAATCCCGTTGCCGTCGATGAGGAAGGTTTCCGGCGCGCCGTACACGCCCAGGTCCAGCCCCAGCATCCCGTCGCTGTCCGATAAACTCAGCGCATACGGGTTGCCCAGTTCTTTTAACCAGGCCACCGCCTTCGCCCGGTCGTCCTTATAGTTCAGCCCCACCACCCGGATACCCTGCGCGGCCAGCCGGTTCAGGTACTGATGCTCGGCGCGGCAGGTCGGGCACCAGGTGGCCCAGACGTTAAGCAGCACCGGTTTCCCCTGCGTAAGCACCTCCGCCTCATAGTACTGACCCGGTGTCTCCAGCGATTCCAGGCGGAACGCCGGCACCGGCTTCCCGGTCAGTGCCGATTCGAGATTCGTCGGGTCATCCCCCTGCGCGTTGCGCGTCAGCTGCCACAGCAGCGCCGCGGCAATCAGCAGAAAAATCAGTAACGGTAATAACAGTACGTTGCGTTTCATCCGGCCTCCGGCAATGGTTTACGGCGGCGGTAGCGCGGGTCCGCCAGGCACAGCAGTCCGCCCAGCGCCATCAGCAGCCCCCCGGCCCATATCCAGCGGACAAACGGTTTGTAGTACAGGCGCACGGCCCACGCGCCGTTGTCCAGCTCCTCCCCGAGCGCGGCGTACAGGTCGCGGGTCAGCCCGCCGTCAATCGCCGCCTCGGTCATCACCATCCGGCTGGTGTTGTAGAGCCGTTTCTCCGCGTGCAGCACCGCCTCCGGCTCGCCGTGGCGCGTCACCCCGATGAGGGCCACCCCGCCGCGGTAGTTGGGCCCGGTGATGTCCCGCACCTCCCGGAAGGTGAAGCGGTAGTCGTGAATGGTCACGCTGTCGCCCGCCCGCATCCGCACGTCACGCTCCACGCTGTAATTCTGGCTGAAGGCGATGCCGGTAATCGTCACCGCCAGCCCGAGGTGCGCCGCCACCATTCCCCAGTAGCTGAGAGAGGTTTTCGTGCCGCGGGACACGCGCTGTACGGCTTCGGCCACCGCCAGCACCGCAATCCAGCAGGCCATCGCCATCCCCACCGCCGTCATGGCGATGATTTTATCTTCCAGCAGCCATGGCAAAAGTACCGACAGCACCAGGGTGGAGACCAGGGCGGTGAGCAGCAGCGTCCTGATGTTACGCGGCCGGTCCCGGCCCCAGCGCACCAGCGGCCCCACCCCCAGCAGCAGGGCAAAGGGGACCATCAGCCAGGTGAACATGGTGTTAAAGAACGGCTCCCCCACCGAAATGCTGCCCAGCCCCAGCTGTTTGTGCACCAGCGGCAGCAGGGTGCCCAGCAGCACCACCAGCATGGCGGCCATCAGCAGGACGTTGTTGCCGAGCAGCAGCGACTCGCGCGACCACAGCGCGTTGTTCACCCGCGAACGCACCCTGTGCCCGCGCACGGCGAACAGCAGCAGCGAGCCGCCGGTGACCAGCACCATAAAGGCGAGGATAAACATTCCGCGCGCCGGGTCGGAGGCGAAGGCGTGCACCGACACCAGCACCCCGGAGCGCACCAGGAAGGTGCCCAGCAGGCACAGCGAGAAGGCGCAGATGGACAGCAGCAGCGTCCACGCCTTAAAGCCGGCGCGCTGTTCGGTGACCGCCAGCGAGTGCAGCAGGGCGGTGCCCGCCAGCCACGGCATAAAGGAGGCGTTCTCCACCGGGTCCCAGAACCACCAGCCGCCCCAGCCCAGCTCGTAGTAGGCCCACGCCGAGCCGAGCACGATGCCCAGCGTCAGGAACACCCACGCCGCCAGCGTCCACGGACGGGCAAAACGGGTGAACGCGCTGTCCAGACGCCCGCTCAGCAGCGCGGCGATGGCGAAGGCGAAGGCCACCGAGAAGCCGACATAGCCCATGTACAGCAGCGGCGGGTGGAAAATCAGCCCCGGGTCCTGCAGCAGCGGGTTCAGGTCGCGCCCCTCCACCGGAAAGGCCGGCAGCGTGCGGGCGAACGGGCCGGAGGTGAACAGGATGAACGCCAGAAAACCGGCGCAGACCATCCCCATCACCGCCAGCACCCGGGCGACGATATCCGCCGGCACCTGCCGGCTGAACACCGCCACCGCCAGGGTCCAGCCGCTCATCAGCAGCACCCACAGCAGCAGCGAGCCCTCGTGCGCCCCCCAGGTGGCGGCCACCCGGTACCACACCGGCAGCTGCGTGTTCGAGTTGCCGGCGACATAGGCCACGGTGAAGTCGTTAACCACAAAGGCGTGCACCAGCACGAAAAACGCGCCCGCCACGCAGATAAACAGCAGCCAGGCGAACACCCCGGCCGACGCCATCATCCGCGCGTCACCGCGCGCCACGCCCCACAGCGGGTAAACGGACAGCAGCAGCGCCACGCCGAGCGCCAGGCACAGCAGCGCGTGGCCGTATTCAGGCATCATGATGAGGTGTCCTTATCAGCGCGTTGCGGGCGGCGGTGGTTTTCCTGCATCGCCTTTTCCACTTCCGGCGGGGTGTAGTTCTCGTCATGTTTGGCCAGCACCTCGTGCGCCAGGACGTGGTTGCCCTTCTCCAGGGTGCCCTGCACCACCACCCCCTGCCCCTCGCGGAACAGGTCCGGCAGTATCCCCTCATAGCTCACCGTCACCGACCCTTCGGCGTCGTAGAGACTGAAGTTCACCTTCAGCGAGTCCGGGTCGCGCCTGACACTGCCGGGCATCACCATCCCGCCGACGCGCAGGCGCTGGCCCGCCGCCGGCAGCTGCTGCGTCTCGCGCTTGCCGTAGAGGATTTCGCCGGGGGTATAGAACAGGTCGATATTCGCGCGCAGCGCGTACAGGACCAGGGCGGTGGTCAGCGCCAGGCCCGCCAGCACCGCGCAGACCACCCATAGCCGGTTTTTACGTCGCAGGTTCACGCGGCCTCCTGTTGCGCCTGTGCGGCACGCATCCGCGCCTCGCGCGCCCGCTGCTGCGCCACGCCGCGCAGAATGGCCCGGCGCTGCAGCACCGTGTGCAGCGCCAGCAGCGCCAGCGGCGCCACGGTCATCGCCACCGCCAGCCAGACAAAAAAGGCGTACCCGCCCATGGCGAAAAAATCGCTCCACGATGAAAATGCCGGACTCACCGGTGCCCCCTTTTCAGTATCAGTTCGCTCACCCACGGGCGGCGTTTTTCCATCAGTAAAATCAGGTTGCGCATCCGCATCAGCGAAAGCGTCATAAAGAGCAGCAGGTAGCCGGCGATGGCCCAGCGCAGCGGCGAGCGCATCGCCGGGTCGATGCTCTGCTGCATCCGCGTCGAGCCCTGGTGCAGGGTGTTCCACCACTCGACGGAATAGTGGATAACCGGCAGGTTCACCACGCCGACCAGCACCAGAATGCCCGCCGCGCGCCCGGCCATTTTACGGTCGTCAAAGGCGTGCCACAGGGCGATGACCCCGGCGTAGAGAAACAGCAGCACCAGCTCCGAGGTCAGGCGCGCGTCCCACACCCACCAGGTGCCCCACATCGGTTTGCCCCACGCCGCGCCGGTGACCAGCGCGATGAAGGTGTACACCGCCCCCACCGGCGCCATCGCCGCGACGGCAAGGCTGGCCATTTTCATCTGCCAGACCAGCCCGGTGAACGCCGCCACCGCCATCGCCGCATAGATACCCATTGACCAGATGGCCGCCGGGACATGCAGGTACATAATGCGGTAGCCCTCCCCCTGCTGGTAGTCCGCCGGGGCGAAACCAAAGCCCCGGACCCAGCCGGTGGCCAGCGCGATGATGCCGGCCGCCGCCAGCCACGGCACGAGCCTGCCGCAAATCTGATACAGCCGGGGCGGCGCCGCCAGCTGATGAAGGGTTTTCCACATAGTCGTCACCTGACCTCCTGAAACCAGTAAAATGTCCGTCGTGCCGGGGCGCTACTGCGTACTGATGCGCAGCGCCGCCGCGGTGGCGAACGGGCTTAACGTCGCGCTGCCCGCCAGCAGCGCCCCCAGCACCGCCAGATAGCCGTCAACGGGTAAATGCATCGATGCCGCGTCCATCGCCGCGGTGGCGAAAATCAGCACCGGGACACTCAGCGGCAGCACCAGAATGCCCAGCAGGACGCCGCCGCGCCGCAGCCCGGCCGTCAGCGCAACGCCCGGCGCGGCGAGAAACCCCAGCGCCGGCGTGCCGAGCAGCAGCGTCAGCGCCATGATTTTCCAGCCGTACACGTCCATCCCCAGCAGCAGCGCCACCAGCGGGGAGAGCATCATCAGCGGCAGGCCGGTCACCGCCCAGTGGGCCAGCACCTTCGCCAGTACCACCGCCGGCAGCGGCACCGGCAGCAGCATCAGCTGCTCCAGGCTGCCGTCCTGCAGGTCGTCGCGAAACAGCCGCTCCAGCGCCAGCAGCGAGGCCAGCAGCGCCGCCACCTGGATGATGCCCGGCGCGATACGCGCCAGCAGCTGCGGCTGCGGCCCGACGCTTAACGGAAACAGGGTGATGACCATCAGGAAGAACCACAGCGGGCCGGCGATGTCCGCGCCGTGGCGGAACGCCACGCGCAGCTCGAGACAGAAGACACGCCACATCACAGCCCCGTCCCCCCGCCGGTCAGCGCCAGGCGGCGGACGGTGTCCGCAGCCCCCGGCAGCGGCTGGTGGGTGGTGAGAATGACCATCCCGCCCTGCGCCGTGTGCGCCGCCATCCGCCGGGTGAGGCGCGCCACGCCGTTAACGTCAATGGCGGTGAACGGTTCGTCGAGCACCCACAGCGCGGCGCGGGTCAGCCACAGGCGGGCCAGCGCCACCCGGCGCTGCTGCCCGGCCGAGAGCTGAGCGACCGGCACATCCTCAAATCCCGCCAGCCCGGCCTGCGCCAGCGCCTCCGGGAGGCGCGCGCCGTCGCCGGGGTGGAAGAAGTGCAGGTTCTCCCGCGCCGTCAGGCGGGTTTTTATCCCCGGCTGGTGCCCTATCCACAGCAGGCTGCGATGGAAACTGTCGCGCACGCGACGCAGGGGCTCGCCCTGCCAGTACACCTCCCCGCCGTCCGGGCGCGCCAGCCCGGTCAGCAGGCGCAGCAGGGTGGTTTTTCCCGCGCCGTTGCCGCCGGTGACCTGCACCCACTCCCCGGCCTCCACGGTGAACGACAGCCCGCGAAACAGCGTCCTCTCGTCCCGCTCGCAGTACAGATCTCTGGCTTCAAGCATCATTGTCATTGCGCATATTCAGGTTGATATGGCGTATAAACACCGGTCAGGCTTTCCAGGAAGGCGACGATATCGTCAATATCGTTTTGCGGCAGATCGGTGCCAACCTGGTAACGCAGCATCAGTTTTACCGCGCCATCCAGCGTCGGTACGTCGCCCCGATGGAAATAAGGCGCTGTTAACGCGACGTTGCGTAAGCCTGGGACTTTTTGCCGTAATTTATCGCGAACCTCTTTGGTGACGTTCATACGACCAATATCCGCTGCGGTAATTTCGCCAAAATTAAAGTCTCGCTTTAATCCCAATGGTTCAAAAGAGCGCCCGCCTAAAATGATACCGCCGTGACAGGTTGCACATTTATTCTCTTTAAATAATTGATAACCGTGTTTCTGTTGCGCGGTCAGCGCATTTTCATCTCCACGTAGCCATTTATCAAAGGCGGAATCCGGCGTTATCAACGTTTTTTCGAATTCGGCGATCGCATCAGTAATATTTTCCCCGGTAAATCCTTGCGGATAAACCGCCTGGAAATCTTTTTTCAGGACAGGATCTTTATCAAGCTTGCTAATAATTTCATCCCAGGATTTAGAGGCCATTTCAATAGGATTTAACGGTGGTCCGCCTGCTTGCTCCTGCAGGGTTGCAGCACGACCATCCCAAAATTGTTCGATATTAAATACGGAGTTGAATACCGTCGGCGCATTTATTGGTCCTACCGCGCCGCCAACGCCAATTGAGGTTTTTCTGCCATCGACACCGCCCGCATTTAACGCGTGACAATGCGCACAGGATATTGTGCTGTCGCCGGATAAACGTTCATCATGATAAAGACGGAAACCTAAGTCGACTTTTTTCGCATCGACGGGAATATTGCGCGGAATAGGCTGAACGGGTTCATTCCGGTGCGCGGCGTCGGTATCGGCGCTGGCATAGTTGCGCTCACGCTGATCGGCTATCCAGTTCAGGATGTCAGTACGCTCTTTATCGCTGACGCCCCCCGCCCAGTGCAGCGCGACATAGCGGGTTGGCGGCATAGTCTGATGTTGCATAACCCATTCAATTTTATTCAGTTCGCTTTGCGGCACCGGCGTATCCGCAATCAGGGCGGCCCGTACCGCCTCCAGGTTAAACGATTTGTAGCCGAGCTGGATATCGTAATCCATTAGCTGCTTTGCCACCGGAAAAGAGGAATAAAAAGGTAATTCAGCGGAAGGCGTATGACAATAATCACATCCTTTCTCCCTGAAATAACCCAGTATTTTATTATTTTCACCCACAACCGAGGCCTGCACATCGCTTTTTTTACTGCGCTGTTTGTCGTAATACCATACATACCCGGACAAACCTAAATAACATAACAGCCCAACGGTGATAACCGTTGTCGCATAGAGGGTAATTTTTTTCATATCACTATCCTTATGGGGTATTGCGGCATGATTAATTAAATTTTATTTTTTTACTCATGAGGCCCGTCAATACTAAATACAAACCCATCATGGATATTGATTGGTATCAATAATTACAATTGGCTAAACCTATAGATATGATAACCCCCGACTATCGTAAGATTTATTTTGCGATGTCCGTCACAGGGTTTATTCAGCAGCAACAATGGATAAATCCTCTTTTCCGTCATCAAAACGAACGATAGCCAACAATAATTGACTTAACGCAGCATAAAAGCCATAGGGATCATGCTTAAGGCAATTATTTGTAAATTCCGGAAGCCATTCCAGTAATGACGACAATGTTTTCTGGCGTAATTTATTCATTCTCCGTTGTTGGAACGATTCACCCAATGAAAAATGTAAATGGCTGAGTAATTCCAGATAAATCGCCAGGTGGTCGGTCGGCTCTTTAAAATCGTCGTTGACTTCCATCCCGGCTTCAAGCAATAAATGTTTAATCATGCCGGGTTCCTGCTGCGGGTATTGCGAGGCGTAGGGCAACGCCGATTTTTTATCCGTCATCAGGAACAATCCGCAAAAATCTGCGGCCAGCTCCAGCTGCGCATCCTGGCGCAGGCTAAGTGCGGCAATTTTTTGTTCGAGTAACGCCACCGACGCCGCCAGCGCGGGCTGACGCTTTAACAGCGCCAGCCAGTCCGCGATCTCCGCGGACTGTAATTGTATTAACCCTTCATCATCCACTTCCCGGAAAAAGAGTAACGCCAGCCATGCATATACGCAGGCGTACTGTTCCTGAGCAAGCGCTGGCTGCTTAATCATGCGGATTCCCCTGCGATGCGGGTACATATTCACACTGCGCGACCATCTCGACCGGACCGTTAAACGCCGTGACGTTATCCATAGGGCCGGTATATTTTTCAATTTCCACCAGCGTCGTATGCGCGCTGGTCGCCTGTGCGAGCTGTGATGTACCGATATCCAGCGTTAATACGTTAGGGTTGCCGTACTTACATAACGCGTTGAGATCGCCGCCTTTATCAGGATCGTACCAGGCGCCTTCATGAATTCGCGCCACGCCCGGCGCATAGCGATCGGAAACTACCGCTCCCGCCAGTACCTGCCCGCGTGCATTGAATACCCGCACGATGTCACCGTTGCGGATCCCGCGCGCGCTGGCATCCTGTGGGTTAATAAAGACCGGCTCCTTGCCGCCAACGGCATATTGCTGACGCAGCGTTTCCGACTCGCACAGTTGGGAATGCAGACGGAAATCAGGGTGGACGGACTGTAAGTGCAGCGGCCAGCGCTGCGATCCCGGCCCGCCATGCGAGCGTTCGATTTTTTCGAACCACATGGGATGGCCCTGACAATCGTCGTATTGCATGTCGGCGATCGTTTTGGAGTAAATCTCGATCAAACCGCTTGGCGTGCCCAACGGCTCCAGGTCCGGATCTTCACGGAAAGCCTGATGGCGCACAAACATCTGCGGATGATCAAACTCGATGTACTCCTGTTGATTCCAGAACACCTCGAAAGTCGGTAAGTGGATACCGCGACCTTTTCCCTGCTGGCTCCCTTCCTGCCAGATGCGTTTCAGCCAGCCCATTTCATCAAGACCTTCCGTGAATGCCGCTTCACGGTTAAAGCGTCGGCAGAGATCGCGGAAAATATCAAAGTCGTTACGCGCTTCAAACTGCGGCGACACCACCTGTTTCATGGCGATAATGCCGCGGTTAGAGTGGTTGCCGAACTGATCAAGGTCGTTACGCTCAAATTGGGTGGTAGCCGGCAAAACGATATCCGCAAAGCGGCAGGTCGACGTCCACTGGTTATCAATAGCGATGACCGTTTCCAGCTTGCGCCAGCCTTCAATTATGCGGTTAATTTGTTGGTGTCGGTGGAACGGGTTGGTCCCGGCGAACACGCACATCTTCAGCGGCGGTAATTTAACCGATTTCCCGTTCCAGTTAATGATCTTGCCCGGTTCAAGAATGGCATCCATAAAACGCGCAATAGGAATGGTGCTGCTGTAGCCTTTGTAATCCGTGCTGTCGTGCACTGGCGGAACGGTCGTCGAACCGGAAAAGCCGCTTAAAATGATCCCTTTACGACCAGGCGTCCCGGCGCCGTTATAGTGCCAGCCAAAACCAAAGCCGCCGCCCGGTAAACCAATCTGTCCCAGCATTGCCGCCAGCACGACGACCATCCATGACCACTGTTCGCCATGCTGCATACGTTGCACGCACCAGCCAGCGATGATTTGCGTTCTGTCGCCCGCCATCTGCCGCGCCAACGCGCGGATGGTGTCGGCGTCAATACCGCACAGTTTTTCCGCCCAGGCGGCATCTTTGGGCTGTCCATCTTTTTCGCCCAGCAAATAGGGGAGGAACTGGTCAAAACCGACGCAATAGTTATCGAGGAAATTTTTATCGTACAGTTTCTCGCTGTACAGGGTATGCGCCAGCGCCAGTTGTAACGGGACATCCGTCTGCGGGTTAATGGCGATATGTTTGACCTTATCGCGCCCCAGATAATCGTGCGTGGAGGTGACGACCGGATCGATGCTGATGACCGAGATAGCGCCGCTGGCAACTTTTTCTTTTAATTGTTCATAGTACTGATAGACATCGTGATCCGGGCACCACCAGTTTGCCTGCTGGTTTTTCACCATATCAGAACCCCATAGCACAATCGTTTTACTGTTCTGTAAAACCAGAGGCCATGACGTTTGCTGCTCGTACACTTCCATTGAACCCACCACGCGCGGCAGAATCACCTGCGCCGCGCCGGTCGAATAGTCCCCTCCCGTGCTAACGCTATTGCCATGTAGCGCAATCGCGCGCGCCAGCATCCCGGAGGCGTTATGGAACATGCCGGTAGATTGCCAGCCGCTCGCCGTCAGTAACGCGCTCGGCCCGTAGGTTTTTTGCACCCGCTCCAGTTCCTGATAGAACAGATCCAGCGCTTCATCCCAGGAGACGCGCACAAAACGATTATCGCCGCGCTGCGAGGTGTCGCTTTGATGACCTTTGCGCATCCAGTCGACGCGCACCATCGGATAGCGAATACGCGCCGCGTTGTGGACGTGATCGGGCAGGCCGGCGATCATTTTGGACGGGTATTTATCCTGTTCAAACGGTTTTGCCGCCACAAATCGACCGTCAACCACCGTGGCGCGAATCGCCCCCCAGTGAGAACCGGTAAGGATACCCTCTTTCGTCGCGGCGCCTGGCGCAACGGCATCCGCTGCGCGGGCGCTACGGGGCGTCAGTAGTGACGGCCCCAGCATTCCTGCCACCGTCAAGCCGCCAAGCTGTGCCAGAAAACGTCGACGAGAGACGTGTAACGAGTCCTTATTTTTCATTGTGTTCTCCCTTATCGCTGTGCGGCGTGTTGGTGGTATCAGACGCATTCATCTGGAGATATTTCAACAAGGTACGTTCTTCACGCTTATCCAGACTGGTGAAACCGATCATGCCGTTGAGCGTGCCGATCCAGCCGTTAGCGTCAAAGTGCGCTTTGTCCGGCGCGCCGTGACACTGATTACAGGTGCCGTTATAGAGGGAGTCGGCATAGGCCCAAATCGGTTTAATGTCATTTACCATGTCGCCTTTTTGCATCCACGCGGTTGCCTGTAATTTGCTCCACTGAGTATTGGTCGCCGCGACGGTGGTCTCTTCCAGCGTTTTCACATGCTGTTGCACATCGCCGCGAATCGAGGCGACAAAAATACGTTTACCGGGCAACTGCGTCAGCACGCGCTGGCGACCGTCCGTCTCCGTCCAGCCTTCGATTTGCACTTGCAGCCAGTCACCGTCCCGTTTAAGGACTTTCACTTCAGAAGCAGGTAACAGCGAACCTGCCGGTTCTTTATCGCCTTTAGCGGCGTAAATCGGCTTGATATCCAGCGAATAGAGCGTATCGCCGTCATTATGCGTACTGGCGCTGGCGCGCAGTTCATCAAACTGTTTGCGAAAACCGCTGCTCATATCCGGTAGCTGGTGGGCAATCCCTTTATGGCAGTCGATGCAGGATTGATTTTCTTTCGCGGCGATTTTCATTTGCCGCGCCGCTTCCGGGTTCTGTTTCGCGTGATCCATCGCATCGTAGTTATGGCAGGAACGACAGGTCGCGGAGTTATTCTCTTTCATGCGCGCCCATTCACGCTCGGCAAGCTCGGCGCGTTTGGCTTCAAATTTTTCCGGGGTATCAATCGAGTGGGCGATAAATGTCTGGTAAAGATCGTTGCTGGCTTCCAGCTTACGTTTCACCATGCCTGGAATATCAGGGGGGATATGGCAATCGTGGCATTCCGCGCGTACGCCGGAAGCGTTCTGGAAATGTACGGACTGTTTATATTCCTGATACACCGGCTGCATACTATGGCAGCTGACGCAAAACTCTGTCGTACTGGTCAGTTTGATACCGACGTGAGGTAACACGATCAGCGCAACGCCGATCACAATCCCGACAATGACCAGCGCCAGTATCGACCAACGGGCGCTTGGCCTGAATAGCGCTCTCCAGAGTTTTCGCATAATAGCCCCTGTAATTATATGGTTTAATGCGCAGATCTTATTCCGCAAATATGAACAGCGTCACTGGTCAGGATGAACGGGATACGGCAATATATGAACAGATATGAACAGAAAGAGACCGCGCGCAGGATGTCACATCACATTGTTATTGTTGAGGATGAACCTGTTACTCAGGCCAGATTACAGGCCTATTTTGAGCAGGAGGGGTATCGTGTCTCGGTGACCGACAGCGGCGCGGGCCTGCGCGACATCATGGAGCATGAGCACGTTTCGCTGATCCTGCTGGATATCAACCTCCCCGATGAAAACGGGTTGATGCTGACCAGGGCGCTACGCGAACGCTCCACGGTGGGCATTATTCTGGTGACGGGGCGTTGCGACCAAATTGACCGCATCGTCGGGCTGGAGATGGGCGCGGACGACTACGTCACCAAGCCGCTGGAACTGCGCGAGCTGGTAGTGCGGGTGAAAAATCTTTTGTGGCGCATCGATCTGGCCCGCCCCACGCCGCAAAATGCCAGTGAAAACTGCTATATGTTTTCCGGTTACTGCCTGAACGTGATGAATCACACGCTGGAGCACAATGGTGAAGCCATTAAGCTTACGCGCGCGGAGTACGAGCTGCTGCTGGCCTTTGTGACCAACCCAGGCAAAGTGCTGCATCGCGAACGTCTGCTGCGAATGCTTTCCGCCCGCCGCGTAGAGACCCCGGATCTCCGCACGATTGATGTCCTGGTTCGCCGCTTACGCCATAAAATTACGCCGGAACTGCTGGTCACACAGCATGGCGAAGGCTACTTTTTAGCCTCGGAGGTGTATTGATACAGATAGACGGGCCGAAATCCCGGAGGCGATAGCGAACGGCGAACGCGCGCGCTGTCGGCGTTGTTATGCGTCAAAATAAGCACCGGCGGGCTGATATTTTCAGGCACCGGTTGCCCCTGTAAGACCTTAATCGACTGCGTTATCGCTAATTCTCCCTGCCAGGCCATCTGATCGCTGAGCGCCATCAGGATATGGCCGCGTTTTAAACCGCGATAAACCTGATGCGTCAGATAAAATGAGACGATCGTGAGCGGAGTCGTCAAATTTCGCCCTTCGCCCATCGCCGCCTCCGCCGCTATCGCCGACCCGGCGACCACATTGGCGTCCGGATGACGCTCCAGCATTTCCTGGAGTAAGTTTCGCTGCACTTCAATGTCGTTATCGCCCCAGGCGATATCCACAATGTTGATGGCGCTGCCTTTAATTGCCTGACGAAAACCCGCCACCATCTCCTGACTGCCGCCAGCTTCCTCCGGCCCCGGGAAGAGTAAAACGTTAAGCGTTTTTCCTTTGCTCCACTGCACCAGGAAACGTCCCGGCAGATAACCCATCTGAAACCACGGCAGACCGACGTGAGTTGCCACGCTGGCGTCGCGTATCACGTTCGCCACTTCAATAACCGGCACATTACCGGCATACCGTTCCAGTTCCGGGAAACGAATGGTACTGCTGCCAAGCAGAATAGCGTCGGCGCCCCACTCCCGGCACTGCGTCATTTGCTGTTGTTGCGTCGCCAGTTGCCGATAGCCATTCGCTTCCAGCACTTTTAAATCAACGCCATACAATTTGGCCGCTTTTTGCATCCCGTAGTTGACGGACAACCAGTAAGAATCTTTCAGGCTGGGGTATAATGCGCACAGTTTCCAGGGTTTACTCGCATTGACTGACGTTTGCCGCCAGGGAATCGCCCGATCGGCGCGCGTCCAGTGTAGCAGTCCGGTTTCGGCTGACGCCGTTTCTACATTCGAGACGATGATTATCAAAAAAAAGAACGAAATAAGCGCGCGCATGATAGCCCCACCAGCAATAAGGTTTTATCCTAATGGTTTTTCCGGCGGCAACTCAACCCATTTCACCCGCGGCGCATAAATGTCAACGCCTTCACTGACCCGCAGATTATGGCTGGCCTTCGCCCTGATGGCGGCACTCACCCTGCTCAGCACCGTGATCGGCTGGATAAGCCTGCGCGTCATTAGTCAGGTGGAGCAAACCAATACGCAAGCGCTGCTCCCGACGATGAATATGGCCAGGCAGTTAAGCGAAGCCAGCGCTTACGAGCTCTTTTCCGCGCAAAATCTGACCAATGCCGACAGTGAGGGCGTTTGGCTGGCGCAGGGGAAGATGCTGAAAGCGCAAAGCCTTAAAATTAACCATCTTTTGCAGGCATTAAGCGAGCAGGGATTTAATACCTCGGCCATCGCCCGGCAAGAAAAAGAGATTGCGCAAACGCTTGGGCAACAGGGAACGCTGGTCGGTGAAATTCTCACGCTGCGCGCACAGCAACAGCAGTTAAGCCGCCAGATTGCGGAGGCGGCGGAAAGCATTGCCGCCCAGGCTCACGGTCAGGCCAATAATGCAGCGACATCTGCGGGCGCCACCCAGGCCGGTATTTACGATCTTATCGAAAGCGGTAAAGGGGATCAGGCTGAACGCGCGCTTGACCGATTGATTGATATCGACCTTGAGTATGTGAATCAGATGAATGAGTTGCGGGTCAATGCCCTGCGGTTTAAGCAGCTCATTGTGACCTTAAAAGACGCGCAAGGGCTGAGCGATGCCGAGGAAACCGATGAAAAACTTAATCAGTTGGTTAAAATTTTATCCCGCCGCCAGCAGCGTATAGAAGATCCTACCGTTCGCGCCCAAATCGCCGACGCGCTGGAGAAAATAAACCAGTACACCACGCTGGTTACCCTGTTTCGTAAGGAAAACGCCATCCGCGACCAGCTTCAAACGCTTATGGCCAATAACCTCTTTCAGTTTACCCGCTTCAGTACGGAAGTGTCGCAGTTGGTGAACGCCATCGAAAAACGAAACGAGGCTGGGTTAGCGCGTCTTACACACGCCAGTCAGCGTGGGCAAATAGGGTTAGTGATCTTAGGCATCCTGGCGCTGTGCTCATTAAGTTTTATTCTTTGGCGAGTGGTTTACCGTTCCGTATCCCGCCCGCTGGCGCAACAAACGCAGGCCTTACAGCGGTTACTGGAGGGCGATATTGACTCACCGTTTCCGGAGGCGGCTGGCGTCAGCGAACTGGATACCATCAGCCGTCTGATGGAAGCGTTTCGCGCCAACGTGCGCAAATTAAACCGCCATCGTGAGGATTTGGCGGAACAGGTGCGTTCGCAAACGGCGGAGCTTCATGCGCTGGTGCTGGAACACCGGCAGGCGCGCGCCGAAGCGGAAAAGGCCAACGAGGCGAAATCGACGTTCCTTGCCGCCATGAGCCATGAAATTCGCACGCCGCTTTACGGCATTCTCGGTACGGTACAATTGCTGGCCGATAAACCGCTCATGGCAAACTACCGCGACGACTTACAGGCCATTAATGATTCAGGCGAATCGCTACTGGCGATTCTTAACGATATTCTTGATTACTCAGCGATTGAAGTAGGCGGCACCAACGTTTCCATTAGCGAGGAACCGTTTGAACCGCGACAATTGTTGAATAGCGCGCTGCATTTAATGCACAGCCGCGTGCAGGTGGCGCTCATCACCGACTTTAGCGAGCAACTCCCTTCCACGCTACAAGGCGATCCGCGCCGGATACGTCAAATTGTGATTAATCTTTTAAGTAATGCGGCGAAATTTACCGATCGCGGCAGCATAGTGCTGCGCACGTTTTGCGACGATCAGAGCTGGTTTATTGAGGTTGAAGATACCGGATGCGGTATCCCTGAAGCAAAGCTGACGGCTATTTTCAAACCGTTTGTGCAGGCGACTGGACGCCGGGGCGGGACGGGCCTGGGGCTGGCTATCAGCGCCAGCCTGGCAGAGGCGATGGGCGGGACGCTAACCGTCACCAGTACGCTTCATGTTGGCAGTTGTTTTCGCTTACAACTGCCGGTTCGCCACCCCAAACCCGCAAGCAAAAGTGCGTTCAGGGAACCGGTAAATCTTAACGGACTACGCCTGTTGCTGATTGAAGATAATATGCTGACGCAGCGTATTACCGCTGAAATGCTCACGGGTAAAGGGGTGAAGGTCTCAGTAGCTGAAAGCGCGAATGACGCGCTACGCTGTTTAGCCGAAGGCGAGTCCTTTGATGTGGCGCTGGTGGATTTTGATTTACCGGATTATGACGGCTTAACCCTGGCGCAGCAGTTGATGAGTCAGTATCCCGCCATGAAACGCATTGGTTTTAGCGCGCATGTGATAGACGATAATCTTCGTCAGCGTACCGCCGGTCTTTTCTGCGGGATTATTCAAAAGCCCGTTCCCCGCGAGGAGCTTTACCGCATGATAGCGCACTATTTACAGGGCAAATCTCACAACGCGCGGGCGATGCTGAATGAACATCAGCTTGCCGGCGATATGGCGTCTGTCGGCCCGGAAAAACTCCGGCAATGGATCGCGTTATTCAAAGACAGCGCGCTGCCTTTAGTCGAGGAGATCGAGGCGGCGCGCGCCATGAATGACGACGTTAACATTAAGCGGCTGGCGCATAAATTAAAAAGCGGCTGCGCCAGCCTGGGGATGACGCAGGCAACCGAAGCCTGTCGGGAGCTGGAATTGCAACCGCTAAGCGATATAGATATTAAAACTATCGTGACGCAGGGAGTGACGGCGCTCGACGCATGGATAGCCGGTCATCCTTCGCCATAATGACTTCCGGCTCGCCACGGCCAACTTATCCGACGCGTTTCACATCGCCCACTAACAGGATGTAAGACAGCGCGCCCAGCAGGGCCACAACGGAGATATAGACCAGCGCCGGAGCAAAACCGTAGCTTTGCGCCAGATAACCAATCACTAACGGTACGCTAATCCCGCCCAACCCGCCGATAAAGTTAAACATACCGCCGGTAAGGCCAATCAACCGCATCGGCGCAAGCGAAGAGATTAACGACCAGGTAATGGACGCAAATCCGTTGCCGAAGAAAGCTATCGCCATCAATGCCATAATCCACAACGGATCGTTAGTGTAGTTAGCGCCCATAATGCACGTGGAGATGAGCAAACCGCAAATAATCGGCGTTTTGCGCGCCACGCCCAGCGAGAAGCCTTTTTTCACCAGTTTATCCGCCAGCCAGCCGGAGAGCAGTACGCCAAAAAAGGCAGCCAGGAACGGTACGGTCGTCATAAAGCCCGCTTTTAGCGCGGTAATGCCTTTTTCCTGGGTCAGATAATTAGGGAACCAGGTCAGAAAGAACCATAGCGTAGAGTTTACGGCGAACTGACCGAGGTAGACGCCCACCAGCTTACGATGGAACACCAGTTTCCAGTCGGCTTTCGTCAACGGCTGGCGGGCCTCTTTTTTCGCTGGCGCATCGCCATCCACCAGACCGCCGCCATCGCGAATATACTCCAGCTCCGCCTGGCTAAGGCTTTTCGTCAAACGCGGCGGTTGATAAACCTTAAACCAGACCAATGACCAGATAATCCCGATACCGCCGGTGACGATAAAGACCCAGTGCCAGCTCAGCATTTCCTGAATCCAGATCAGCAGCGGCGTAAGGAATGCCAGTCCGACGAACTGTCCGGAGGTGTAGAACCCGACTGCGGATGCGCGCTCATGCTCCGGAAACCAGCTAGTGACCATCCGGTTATTTGCCGGAAAGGCTGGCGCCTCGAAAATCCCGGTAATAGCGCGCAGGCCGATAAGCGACAATAGTCCCGTCGCAAACCCCTGCAATAGCGTCGCGACTGACCAGCCGAAGATAGCGATAAAATAGGTCAGCCGGGACCCAATACGGTCGAGAAACCAGCCGCCAGGGATCTGGCATAACGTATAGAGCCAGGCAAAAGCGGAGAAGACATAGCCCATTTCCGCTTTGGTAATGCCGAATTCTTTTTGAATATGCATGGAAGCCACGGCAAGGTTGGCACGATCGACGTAGCAAATCACCACGGTAATAAAGATCATCACCAGCGTCAGATAGCGGCGACGCCCCGGCTGTGCTGCTGTAACTGAAATATCCATCGTCATCTGTCTCCAGATTCTGGGCATAGCGAGGCCGCTCACCATGCCCTGTAAATTACAGAGGGTGTGTTTTTATATTTAAATTGGGTTGCCCGGAGGGCGACGTTTGTTGAGCCTACAGCGTGGCGATCACCACTCGGCTACCGATCCGTCAGCGTGCCGCCACAACGGATTACGCCAGTCCGGCGCGCTTTTGCTAAGTTCAATCACCCTGGCCTCGTCAATGTCTACGCCAAGACCCGGTTTGGTTAAGGGTTTAAAGAAGCCGCCGTCCATGCTGAAGTCTTCTTTGTTTTTCACAAAGTCGAGCAGCTCCGCGCCCTTGTTATAGTGAATGCCCATGCTCTGCTCCTGGAATACCGCGTTGCGCGAAACAAAATCGATATGCAGGCAGGCAGCCAGGGCGATTGGACCCAGCGGGCAATGCGGCGCCAGCGCCACATCATATGCTTCCGCCATTCCGGCGATTTTATAGCATTCGGTAATGCCGCCCGCGTGGGATAAATCCGGCTGTAGAATCGCCAACCCGCCCGCGTCCAGCACGCGTTTAAATTCAAAACGCGAGAACATACGTTCGCCTGCGGCAATCGGAATATGCGTTTGCGCTGCCAGGCGCGGATAATATTCCGCCTGTTCCGCCAGCACCGGCTCTTCAATAAACAGCGGACGATAGGGTTCCAGTTCTTTAATCAGCACCTTCGCCATCGGCGCGCTAACGCGACCGTGGAAATCGAGCCCAAACTCAATTTCACTGCCGAAAGCTTCGCGGATTTGCGCCACGGTATTGACCGCCGCATCCACCGCACGGGAGTTATCAATCACGCCCATCTCTTCACAGCCGTTCAGCTTGAAGGTGTCAAAACCAATACCGCGCAATTTTTCAATACCGTCAATGACGTCTGCCGGACGATCGCCGCCCACCCAGCTATAGGCCTTGATTTTGTCGCGCACCAGGCCGCCCATGAGCTGCCAGACCGGCGCATTCAACACCTTGCCTTTGATATCCCACAATGCCTGGTCAATACCGGCGATGGCGCTCATCATAATCGGGCCGCCGCGATAAAAACCGGCCCGGTACATTACCTGCCACAGGTCGTTGATACGCGCCGGATCTTTCCCTATCAGGTAGTCGGCAAACTCATGTACTGCCGCCTCTACAGTACGTGCCCGACCTTCAATGACCGGCTCTCCCCAGCCAACCACGCCTTCATCCGTTTCGATTTTCAGGAACATCCAACGTGGAGGTAAACGGTACGTGGTGATGTGAGTTATTTTCATTTCACTGCCTCTCGATACGCATTAACAAATGCCGCAGCCTGCTGCGCGGTGCGTTCAACGGATTGCCCGGCGCGATAGAGATCGCTACCCAGTCCCGCGCCCACACAGCCTGCTTTAATCCATTGCGCCAGGTTTTCCGGCGTCACGCCGCCGACGGCAAATAGCGGAACATCCGGCGGAAGTACCGCTTTCAGCGCGCTGATGTAGCCCGGACCAAACGCCGACGACGGGAAAATTTTTAACGCCTGTGCGCCTGCATCCAGCGCAGAAAAGGCTTCCGTTGCCGTGGCGCAGCCCGGACACACGGTCATGCCATAGCTCACCGCCCGGCGGATCACCTCCGGTTGGATATTCGGCGTGACGATCAGCTTGCAGCCCATCCCGGCAAGCTGGTCTACCTGTTCCGGTTTCAGTACGGTACCAGCGCCAATAAGCGCCCTGCCGCCATACGCCTTCACCACGGAAGAAATGCTTTTTTCCCACTGTGGGGAGTTAAGCGGAATTTCTATAGCGTCAAATCCCGCATCCACCACCGCGCCAACGTGCGCCAGGGCATCATCGGGCGTAATACCGCGTAAGATAGCGATGAGAGGGAGATTAGTTTGCCACTGCATGAGCGATGCTCCTTATTCCAGCCTGAAATGCCATATCGCCATCCACGGTTGAAACATCACGCCCAATAGCACTAAACGCCTGTTGGTAACGTGAGATCAGCGCGGGTCCAGCGACGAGAGTGATAGCCTGTTGCGCCGCGAAGGATTCGCTCATGCTGGCGACTTCCGCGCCAATCAACAGGCCGGAGAGGAAGTCGCTGACCTGCTCACGCGCAAGATGCCCCAACACGTGCGAGGCGCGAACCTCAAAAAGAGAAGGCAGGACGGCAGGAGAATTAAGACCGCGCTCCAGCCCCGCGGCATAGGCGTCGCCAGAAGCTTCCTGTTCCGGCAAACCAGCCCCGACCAGCGAGTGACGCAACAACAAGTGATGGAGTTCGCCTGTCATCACAGTACGAAAATCATGAATTTGTTGCGTATCAGTCTGTACCCATTTGCAATGCGTGCCGGGCATGACATAGACAGAAGAAGGAGAAAGTTCGCGGGCGCCAAGCAGTTGCGTCTCTTCGCCGCGCATCACGTTGTGGTTATCCTCGCGTGAGACACACAATCCGGGGATGATCCAGATGTTGTCGCCAACGGCGGTTAACTGTTCGCCAATAGCGGAGAACAGGGCGGGAACCGGCAGATAAGGCGCATTTTGCCAGCCTACGTTACTGCCGATCATGCCCGCCATTACCACGGGGGTGGCGCTGTCGCGCCAGTGTGTTGTGACTTCTGCTAACACCGCGTCAGGAGATTTACCGTTCAGGCGTGTAACGCCTGCTTCTGATTGCCTGCTCTCCAGGCATTTGTCGCCCTGGTAAAGCCAGGCGCGCAGATTGGTCGATCCCCAGTCAATTGCGATGTAGCGAGCTGTCATGTGATTTCCTTTAACCTTCGTGTCGAGCTGGCGATCATGGTTAATGCCGCCTGCTCTGCCGCATCGCCATCCTGATGCCGTATCGCATCGAATAGCGCCTTATGTTCCTGGAGCGTTTTCGGCATATTGGCCGCATCGCCCATCCAGGTCCGTTCAAATACCGCTCGCTGTAGCGAGCTGATCGCTACATTTAACTGTTGCAGTACCGGGTTATGCACCGACTGCAACACTGCTTCGTGATAGCGAATATCCGCCTCGTTAAACGCTTCCCGGTCCTGGTTGTTGGCAATCATGTCGTTTAGCGCCGACTCAATTTCAGCCAGATCGCTTGATGTTGCCCGTTCCGCCGCCCAGCGTGCTATTGCTGGCTCCACCAGGTTTCGTATTTCGCTCATCGCGCTGATAAGCCTCGGGTCGTAGTCATTTTCCAGCACCCATTGCAGCACGTCGGTATCGAGATAATTCCACTGGTTACGCGGTGCGATAAACGCGCCGCGATAGCGCTTCATTTCAATTAGCCGCTTCGCCATAAGCGAACGAAACACTTCGCGAATGATGTTGCGCGACGTTTCAAACTCCTCGCACAGATCCGCTTCCGCTGGCAGCGCCGAACCGGGTACGTATTTACCGCTGACAATCTGTTTGCCCAGCGTGATAACGATGCGATCGGTTTTATTGAGAGTCATAGAGAGTCCTTGTGCTCGATGTGAACTCTCTTACTTTACCGCGATAGCTGAATTACGCCGCAATTTTGTAGTACTAGCGTGATATCAACCGTCGTTATCATGTCATTAATGTAGTACAACGCAATTATGTTGTACTACAATTTAGATCACAAAAACGACAATTGGTTATGGGAACGTTATAAGACGTAAACGAAAGACATAAAAAAACCCGCAGCAAGTGCGGGTCGTTAAGCGCGTATTTGCCCGATGGCGACTATGCCTTATCGGGCGGGGAAATGGCCGGATGAGTGATCGGGGTTCAGCACAAATTTTTCAATCGCCCAGGCAACACCATCTTCAAGGTTCGATTTAGTCACAAAGTTAGCCACCTCTTTGACCGACGGAATGGCATTGTCCATTGCCACGCCCATACCGGCGTATTCAATCATCGCAATGTCGTTTTCCTGATCGCCAATCGCCATCACCTCCTCGGCTTTAATTCCCAACGCCTCGGCCAGCGATTTTACGCCAGTCCCTTTGTTGACGCGTTTATCGAGGATTTCGAGGAAGTACGGCGCACTTTTCAGCACGGTGTACTTTTCCTTCACCTCTGCCGGTATACGCGCAATCGCCCGGTCGAGAACGGCAGGCTCATCGATCATCATCACTTTCAGGAACTGGGTCGCAGGATCCATTTTTTCGGCTTCACAGAACACCAGCGGAATGGTCGCCACATACGACTCATGCACCGTGTAGTAGCTGATATCGCGGTTAGCGGTATAAAGCGTATTTCGGTCTAATGCGTGGAAGTGAGAACCCACCTCACGGGACAGTTTTTCCAGGTAACGGTAGTCATCATAGCTGAGCGCCGTTTGCGCAACCGTACTGCCGTCCCCTGCTTTCTGCACCAGCGCCCCGTTATAGGTGATGCAATAATCGCCGGGCTGTTCCATGTGAAGTTCTTTCAGGTAACTGTGCACACCCGCATACGGACGGCCTGTGGTCAGCACCACATTTACCCCTTTTTCACGCGCAGCGGCAATCGCGTTTTTAACCGCCGGAGAAATAGTGTGATCGGGCAGCAGAAGGGTGCCATCCATGTCGATAGCAATAAGTTTGATAGCCATGAAATCCCCGCATTAAATGAGTCCTGACTCATGCTAACGCGATTCCGCTCAAAAAACAGCAAAGAATCCGAGAGAAAGGGGGATAAGATTCACAAACGGGATTCTCCTTTTCAGGCCGTATTCTCCCTCCTGATGTATTAGATAACCTCATTAATCAAACAGAAAATACCGTTTTTCTAAAAGAATGTGTATTGCTACTTTGGACATCATCACTTAGAGCCTAATGGGATTGGTTCTTAATCAGTAAAAATCAACAAAAACTTATATTTTAAAATAACCTTATCCGATGAGAAGGAGATCGTTAATGTCGATGGCCCTTACCGCCCCCCCAACCAGGAAAAGATTTTTAATCGTTGCCTGTCTGTTTATTGGAATATTTATTGCTTATCTCGATCGCGTTAATGTTTCGGTATTAGCCGCGAATGAACCCTTCTTAGCCTATATGGGTATTGAAGGTATGCCATTGCAAATCGGCATGATGATGACCGTCTTTCTGGCCGCTTATGGTATCGCTAACGTTGTATTATCACCGCTTGGTGATTATCTCGGCCCCAGAAAAGCAATGATGCTTTGTATTCTGATCTGGACTATCGCTTTAATGATTGGCGGAGTCGCTACATCATTCGCTCTAATTATTATTTGCCGTATATTACTGGGCATCGGAGAGGGATTTTATTATCCACTGCAAAGCGTATTTATTAAAAACTGGTTCCCGAAGCAGGAACGCGGCAGAGCAAACGCGGCGTGGATCGTCGGCCAGTCAGTCGCTCCCGCCATTGCGATGCCTTTTTTCACCTGGTGGATAGGCACCCACGGCTGGCGCTCCAACTTCTTTTTATGCGCCGCTCTCGGGTTAATCCCTCTTTGGCTACTTTGGCGATATGTTGCTGATAAACCAGAACAACATAAAAGTATCAGCGAACAAGAACTGGCTTATATCAAAGCTGGACAGGAAACGGAAAGCGCAGGCAACAGCGAAAGTTTTATGTTGCGGGTCAAACCGGTGATTACCAACTACAGCTATTGGCTGCTGGTGCTGTGGTATCTGTGTCTGCAATGTTTATATTGGGGAATGATTACCTGGCTACCGACCTATCTAAAATCAGCCAGAGGTTTCAGTTGGGCGGAAATGGGTTGGCTGGCGTCGCTTCCCTTTGTCCTGTCGATATTTGCCAAAGCGGCCGCAGGCGTCTTCGTCGATAAAATAGGACGCAGCGCCCCCATATTAATGGTATTAATGTTTTTCGCTGGCGTCAGTATCTATTTCGGCACCATAACCGAACATAAATATATGTCAGCAGTACTCCTCTCCTTTGCTGTGGCTTTCTGTACGATGGGCACCCCCGTTGCCTGGACGTTATTACAGGGAATGATACCAGGAAAATCCATATCCGCCGCCAGCGGCGTAATGAACGGCGTCGCCAATGGACTCTCTTCATTATCTCCTGTATTTATCGGCTTGTTTATTTCTATCACTGGAACTTATACCGGCGGCTTACTATGCCTGGTTTTTATCAGCGCTATCGCCGTGGTATCGGCATTAATCTTAACGATTAAAAAATATTAATTACGAGGAGTAAATTATGAAAATTACCAGCGTTGATATTATTGATGTGGCGAACGATTTTGCGTCCGCCACCAGCAAATGGCGTCCGGTGGTGGTAAAAATTAATACCGATGAGGGCATTTCCGGTTTTGGCGAAGTCGGGCTGGCTTACGGCGTCGGCGCTTCTGCGGGCATCGGAATGGCGAAAGACCTGTCGGCCATTATCATCGGCATGGACCCGATGAATAACGAAGCTATCTGGGAAAAAATGCTCAAAAAAACCTTCTGGGGGCAGGGCGGCGGCGGCATTTTTTCCGCGGCGATGAGCGGCATCGATATCGCGCTGTGGGATATCAAAGGCAAAGCGTGGGGCGTGCCGCTGTATAAAATGCTTGGCGGCAAAAGTCGCGAGAAAATAAGAGCCTACGCCAGTCAGCTACAGTTTGGTTGGGGGGACGGCAGCGATAAAGATATGCTGACCGAGCCGGAGCAGTATGCACAGGCGGCGCTGACCGCCGTCAGCGAAGGCTATGACGCAATAAAAGTGGATACCGTCGCAATGGATCGCCACGGCAACTGGAACCAGCAAAACCTCAACGGGCCTCTCACCGATAAAATCCTGCGTCTGGGCTACGACCGTATGGCCGCCATTCGCGATGCGGTCGGCCCGGACGTTGATATCATCGCCGAAATGCACGCTTTTACGGATACCACCTCGGCGATTCAGTTTGGCCGCATGATAGAAGAGCTGGGCATCTTCTACTACGAGGAACCGGTCATGCCGTTAAACCCCGGACAAATGAAACAAGTGGCTGATAAAGTTAATATTCCACTGGCGGCTGGCGAACGCATTTACTGGCGCTGGGGATACCGTCCTTTCCTGGAAAACGGCAGCCTGAGCGTTATTCAGCCCGATATCTGCACCTGCGGCGGCATCACCGAAGTGAAGAAAATCTGCGATATGGCGCACGTTTACGACAAAACGGTGCAAATCCACGTTTGCGGCGGGCCGATTTCCACGGCGGTGGCGCTGCATATGGAAACCGCAATCCCTAACTTCGTCATCCACGAACTGCACCGGTATGCGCTGCTGGAGCCGAATACACAGACCTGTAAATACAACTACCTGCCGAAGAACGGCATGTACGAAGTCCCGGAGCTTCCCGGCATCGGCCAGGAACTGACCGAAGAAACCATGAAAAAATCACCAACCATCACCGTAAAATAAGCCAACTGTCTGCCTGCGCCGCAGGCAGACACCCTGTATTTGCGAGTCGTATCAACGAGACCTTATCCAGCCTGAGATAAAATCCTCTCAGTAAAGGGGTAACACAGGTGGCAAATGAATTTAACTATCCGGCAATTTCGCGCGTTTCTGGCCGTCGCGGATTTGCGTAGTTTTACCGCCGCCAGCAAATATCTGTGCATCACGCAGGGAGCTGTTAGCGGTTTAATCAACGAAATGGAAAGCCAGATGGAGGTTTCCCTTTTCGACCGCACTTCGCGCGTGGTGAAGCTATCGCCCGACGGCGAAAAGTTTTTACCCGCCGCCATGCGGGTTGTTGAAGAGTTTCAACGGGCCGAAAATTATGCCCGCGACCTGAAAGAGATCAAAAAATCCCTGGTGCGGGTTGTTGGCGCGCCGCTGATCGCCTGTGCTTTTCTGCCGCAAATCATCCATGCCTTTAAGCGGCAGCATCCGCATACCCACGTACAGCTTATTGATAAGCCCATGTCGCAATTACAAAAAAGCATTATGTTGGGAGAAGCCGATTTTGGTATCGGCCCGGAGCGGCCGCTGGAACCGGAAATCGACAAACAAACGCTGTTCACAACGGAAATCGCCCTGTACTGCCATCCGGACTATCGGCTGCATAAAAAAACGGTTCGCTGGGAAGAGATTCAAAGCGAAGAGCTGATCGCCGTTGGCAACGAATCCATTCCGATGATCTCCGCAACCGCTGGCGTGCGCATTAAGCCCAAAATGACGGTGGAACATATGGCGACCGCCATGTCGCTGGCGGCGCAGTGTGAAGGCGTGGTGATCGCCGGAACCTTTTCCCGCCATTACGCCAAAAGCTACCAATTAGCGACCTGTTCGCTCACGCCTCCGCTGCGGCGCAATATGAACCTTTATTTCCATGCGTGGCGCGCACAAACGCCCGCCACTCAGCGCTTTAGAGATTTTTTATTCAGCTATGTCGATGAACATCATGATGCCCCGGCCAACCAGCGGTAGGCCGGGGATTAAGGCAGGTTAAATATCGATATTCGCTGCTTTCAGGGCGTTCTCTTCGATAAAGGCACGACGCGGCTCAACGGCATCACCCATCAGCGTGGTGAACAGCTGGTCGGCAGCAATCGCATCTTTGACGGTCACGCGCAGCATACGGCGGCTTTCCGGGTCCATGGTGGTTTCCCACAGCTGATCCGGGTTCATTTCACCCAGACCTTTATAACGCTGGATAGCCAGACCGCGACGTGATTCTTTCACCAGCCACTCCAGCGCCTGCTCGAAGCTGGTTACCGGCTGGCGACGCTCGCCGCGTTCAATAAACGCGTCCTCTTCAATCAGACCGCGCAGCTTCTCGCCCAGCGTGCAGATACGACGATATTCCGCGCCGGTCACAAACTCGTGATCCAACGGATAATCGGTATCCACGCCATGCGTACGCACGCGAACGATAGGCTCGAACAGATTCTGTTCCGTATTAGTATGAACATCGAACTTCCACTGACTGCCGTGCTGCTCTTTCTCGTTCAGCTCGGTAATCAGCGCATTCACCCAGCGCGTTACAGTCTGCTCATCAGAAAGATCGGCTTCGGTCAGAGTTGGCTGATACACCAGCTCTTTGAGCAGCGCTTTCGGGAAGCGACGCTCCATACGACCAATCATTTTCTGCGTGGCGTTATATTCAGAGACCAGTTTTTCTAACGCTTCGCCGGATAGCGCTGGCGCATGAGCGTTCGCGTGCAGAGTCGCACCATCAAGCGCGATGGAAATCTGGTACTGATCCATCGCTTCGTCGTCTTTAATGTACTGTTCCTGCTTGCCTTTCTTGACTTTGTACAGCGGCGGCTGCGCAATGTAGACGTGGCCGCGCTCGACGATTTCCGGCATCTGACGATAGAAGAAGGTCAACAGCAGCGTACGGATGTGCGAGCCGTCGACGTCCGCATCGGTCATGATGATGATGCTGTGATAGCGCAGCTTGTCCGGGTTGTACTCGTCGCGACCGATACCGCAGCCCAGCGCGGTGATCAGCGTCGCCACTTCCTGAGAGGAGAGCATCTTGTCGAAGCGCGCTTTCTCGACGTTGAGGATTTTACCTTTCAGCGGCAGAATCGCCTGGTTCTTGCGGTTACGCCCCTGCTTCGCAGAGCCGCCCGCGGAGTCCCCTTCCACCAGGTACAGTTCGGACAGCGCCGGGTCGCGTTCCTGGCAGTCCGCCAGTTTGCCCGGCAGGCCCGCTAAATCCAGCGCGCCTTTACGACGGGTCATTTCACGGGCGCGACGCGCCGCTTCACGCGCACGCGCGGCGTCGATAATTTTGCCGACGACAATTTTCGCGTCAGATGGGTTTTCCAGCAGGTATTCGCTCAGCAGTTCGTTCATCTGCTGTTCTACCGCCGATTTCACCTCGGAAGAGACCAGCTTATCTTTGGTCTGTGAGGAAAATTTCGGGTCCGGTACTTTTACGGAAACCACCGCAATCAGACCTTCACGGGCATCGTCGCCGGTGGCGCTGACTTTGGCTTTTTTGCTGTAGCCTTCTTTGTCCATGTAGGCGTTCAGCGTACGGGTCATCGCCGCACGGAAGCCTGCCAGGTGAGTACCGCCGTCGCGCTGCGGAATGTTGTTGGTAAAGCAGTAGATGTTTTCCTGGAAACCATCGTTCCACTGCAGCGCTACTTCGACGCCGATACCGTCTTTTTCGGTGGAGAAGTAGAAGATATTCGGGTGGATCGGCGTTTTGTTTTTGTTGAGATATTCAACAAACGCCTTGATGCCGCCTTCGTAGTGGAAATGATCTTCTTTGCCGTCACGCTTGTCGCGCAGACGGATGGAAACTCCAGAGTTCAGGAATGACAGTTCACGCAGGCGTTTCGCCAGGATCTCATATTCAAATTCAGTGACGTTAGTGAAGGTTTCGTGGCTCGGCCAGAAACGTACCATCGTGCCGGTTTTATCGGTATCGCCAGTGACGGCCAGGGGTGCCTGCGGCACGCCGTGCTCGTAGATCTGACGGTGAATTTTGCCATCTCGCTGGATAACCAGTTCCAGTTTTTGCGACAGAGCGTTGACTACCGAGACGCCCACGCCGTGCAGACCACCAGAGACTTTATAGGAGTTATCGTCAAATTTACCGCCCGCGTGCAGAACGGTCATGATCACTTCCGCCGCCGAGACGCCTTCTTCCGGGTGAATACCGGTCGGAATGCCACGGCCATCATCCGTTACGGACACGGAATTATCGGCGTGAATAGTCACGACGATATCTTTACAGTGACCCGCGAGCGCTTCGTCGATAGCGTTATCTACCACCTCGAATACCATGTGGTGCAGACCGGTGCCGTCATCCGTGTCGCCGATATACATACCCGGGCGCTTACGCACCGCATCCAGCCCTTTCAGGACTTTGATACTGGAGGAGTCATAAGAATTCGACATCAACGTTTCTCGCTCATTTAATCTTGGGTTAATCCGTTATTTTACCCTTTTCCACGGTAAACATCTTCGAATTTTCATCCGACATGTCTATAACGTGTTCAGCGCTAATTGCGCTGACAAAGACCTGCGATTGCGTGGCTTTTAAGCGGCTGGCCAGCAGTCCGCGACGCGCATCGTCAAGTTCAGAGGCAAAATCATCTATCAGGTACAGGCAGCGCCGCCCGCTTTCGCGGGTGAGGAACTCGCCCTGCGCCAGACGTAAGGCGCACATCAATAACTTTAGCTGCCCGCGCGACAGGGTATCTTCCACCGGCGCGCCGTCGGCGCGAATGCGAAAGTCCGCTTTATGCGGCCCGTGCGCGGTGTAGGTCAACATACGGTCACGCTCAAAGCTTCGCTCCAGCACGTCCGCATAGTCTGTCTCTTTCTCCCAGCCGCGCTGGAAAGAGAACGTCAGGGAAAATTCAGGTAAAAACTGCTGACAGGTATCCGCCATGTCCTGTGCGATAGCGCTACTGTACTCTGCCCGCCAGGTACTAATTTGTTCCGCCAGCGGAATCAGCTCTTTATCCCACGGGCGCAATTGCTCATAACGACTCACCTGGCGCAGCGCAGCATTACGCTGTTTCAGCAATCGTTTCAGGTTGCTCCAGGCGGTGAAGAATCCGGCTTCGTTGTGAAAGCATCCCCAGTCAAGGAACGCTCTTCTGTATTTGGGGCCGCCGTTGAGTAAAGTAAACCCCTCCGGCGTAATCAACTGCATCGGCATTAAATGCGCCAGCTCCGCGATCTTGTGACCGTCGGTACCATCGATACGGACTTTGCTGTCGCCCTGCTTATCTTTGGTTAAACCAATCGACGTCTCACGCTCTTCGCCCTGTAATCGCCCGTGAAGAACAAACGCTTCCTGCTCATGACGAATCACGCGGCCAGGCTGCAAACTGCGAAACGCCCGACCATGGCCAAGCGTATAGATAGCTTCCAGCACGCTGGTTTTGCCGCTGCCGTTGGCGCCAACTAGGAAGTTAAAGCCGGGGGATAAAGCGAGATCCGCATTTTCTATGTTGCGGAAGTCTTTGATTAAAAGGCGCGTCAGTGACATATATTAGTACATTCGTCCAGGGGCGTGTGTGTCGCAGCCAGTTCGTCTACCGCCAGCGCGCAGAAAGCGGAGCGTACACGAAGTACGTGAGCATTTCGAGCACTGCCGGGAGGCGAAATGGCAAGTAAACCAGCCCCTTTTCAGATTCTACAGCCTCATTGGCATAACAACGTAGGCAGCCGACTGTGACGCCGCATCTTCAATCTGTACGCTGGATACGGAATCCGTCAGCATAATGCGCACGGTTTCGCACTTCAGCGCATTGAGCACGTCCAGCACGTAACTGACGTTAAAGCCGATTTCCATCTCCGTCCCGCCATAGCTCACGTCCAGAATCTCTTCCGCTTCTTCCTGTTCCGGGTTATTGGCGGTGATTTTGAGCTGATTCTCACTGACGTACAGACGCACGCCGCGGAATTTCTCATTCGAGAGGATTGCCGCGCGGGCAAACGCCTGCTTGAGGATATCGCAGCCCGCTTCCAGATGTTTATCCGGATTCTTCGGCAGAACGCGACGGTAATCCGGGAAGCGACCATCCACCAGCTTCGAGGTAAAGATAAAGTCGCCGACGTGCGCGCGGATATTATTACTGCCGATCTGCACGCGCAGCGGGTTTTCGCCACCGTCGAGCATACGCATCAGTTCAATCACGCCTTTACGCGGCACAATCACCGAATGGCTGGGTAAAGACGCTTCCAGCGGCATTGAGCACACCGCCAGGCGGTGGCCGTCGGTCGCGACAGTGCGCAGTTCGCTACCTTCCGTTTCAAACAGCATACCGTTTAAGTAGTAGCGCACATCCTGATGGGCCATCGAAAACTGGGTCGCTTCAATCAGGCGCTTCATCGTGGCCTGCGGCAGCGTAAATTCAACTTCGCTTTGCCAGTCGTCAAGATTCGGGAAATCGGCGGCAGGCAGCGTAGACAGCGAGAAGCGGCTACGGCCAGAACGCACCAGCATCCGATCGCCTTCCAACTGAACGGCAATCTCCGCGCCCTCCGGCAGGCCGCGGCAGATATCAAAGAATTTCCGCGCCGGCACGGTAGTGGCGCCTGGCTCATGCGGCTGAGAAAGCGTAACGCGCGCGACCATCTCCATTTCAAGATCGGTGCCGGTCAGAGAAAGCGTACCGTCCGCTACCTGGAGGAGCAGGTTACCGAGAATCGGCAGCGTAGGACGACCGCCCAGCGGGCCGCTGACCTGCTGAAGCGGTTTTAATAAATGTTCACGTTCAACGGTAAATTTCATAGGATCACGACGACAATGTTCTGATTAAATTCGAAAAATCTTCTTTGATATCGTGGCTTTCTTCACGCAGTTGCTCAATTTTACGACAGGCATGAAGTACGGTAGTGTGGTCGCGCCCGCCAAACGCATCGCCGATTTCCGGCAGACTGTGGTTGGTGAGCTCTTTTGCCAGCGCCATAGCCATCTGGCGCGGACGTGCTACCGAGCGAGATCGACGCTTAGAAAGCAGATCCGCAATTTTGATTTTGTAATACTCGGCCACCGTCTTCTGAATATTGTCGATGGTGACCAGTTTTTCCTGCAACGCCAGTAAATCGCGCAGCGCTTCGCGCACAAAGTCGATAGTAATCGCCCGGCCGGTAAAGTTGGCATTGGCGATCACCCGGTTCAGCGCGCCTTCCAGTTCACGTACGTTAGAGCGTAGACGCTTGGCGATAAAGAACGCTACTTCGCCTGGCAGACGAATATCATTTTCGTCCGCTTTTTTCATCAGGATCGCCACGCGGGTTTCCAGCTCTGGTGGTTCGATCGCCACTGTTAGCCCCCAACCAAAGCGGGACTTGAGACGATCCTCAACGCCGTTGATCTCTTTCGGATAGCGATCCGACGTCAAAATGATCTGCTGATTGCCTTCCAGCAGAGCGTTAAAGGTGTGGAAAAACTCTTCCTGGGATCGTTCTTTATTGGCGAAGAATTGAATATCGTCGATCAGCAATGCGTCAACGGAGCGGTAGTAGCGTTTAAACTCTTCGATGGCGTTATTTTGCAGGGCTTTTACCATGTCCTGCACAAAGCGCTCGGAGTGCATATACACGACTTTCGCGTTGGGTTTGCGCGCCATAATGCCGTTACCCACCGCGTGCAGCAGGTGAGTTTTACCCAGACCAGTGCCGCCATAGAGGAATAACGGGTTATAAGCGCCGCCAGGATTATCCGCCACCTGACGTGCCGCCGCGCGCGCCAGTTGGTTGGATTTACCTTCGACGAAGTTATCAAATGTATGCTTAACATTGACGTTGGAGCGGTAGGTCGGCTCCGCCGGCGCTGGTACGTTATCCCAGCCCGAACGGGCCGCAGGCGCTACGCGCTGCGGCTGCGCCGTCGTTGTCTGCGCAGGCGCGACAACGTTATGCACAGGCGTTTTTAGCGTTTGCGTAACGGGCTTTGTTCCCACTTCAAAACGCAGTTGTGGGGCATCCGCGCCGCAGAATGTGTTGAGTAATCCATTGATATTGTTGAGGTACTTATCTCTTACCCAATCGAGCACAAAACGGTTTGGCGCATACAAAGCCAGCGTGTTATCGCTCAGTTCCGCCTGCAACGGGCGTATCCACATACTGAATTCTGTGGCTGGTAACTCATCCTGCAATCGGGCAAGACACTGCTGCCAAAGCGAAAGTGACAC